>NZ_JAPZBF010000001.1:0-4800000 GCF_027460165.1 Micromonospora sp. WMMC241 | reverse complement strand
CAACGTGGCCGGTGGCCTGCACCACGCCATGCCGGCCCGGGCCGCCGGCTTCTGCGTCTACAACGACCCGGCGGTGGCCATCGCCCGCCTGCTCGACCTGGGCGCCGAGCGGATCGCGTACGTGGACGTGGACGTGCACCACGGCGACGGCGTGCAGGAGATCTTCTACCGGGACCCGCGGGTGCTCACGGTCAGCCTGCACGAGACGCCACTCGCGCTCTTCCCCGGCACCGGTTTCCCGGACGAGACCGGCGGGCCGGGCGCGGAGGGCACCGCGGTCAACGTGCCGCTGCCGCCCGGGGTCGGCGACGCGGGCTGGCAGCGGGCGTTCCACGCGGTGGTGCCGTCGGTGCTGCGCGCGTTCCGGCCACAGCTGCTGGTCACCCAGTGCGGGGCGGACGGGCACCGCGCCGACCCGCTGGCCGACCTGCACCTGTCCGTGGACGGGCAGCGGGCCACCTACCGGGCGCTGCGGGCGCTCGCCGACGAGCTGTGCGACGGCCGTTGGGTGGCCACCGGCGGCGGCGGGTACGCGCTGGTCGAGGTGGTGCCGCGGGCCTGGACGCACCTGCTGGCGGTGGCCACCGGCGAGCCGATCGACCCGGCCGCGCTCACCCCGCCGGCCTGGCGGGAGCTGGCCGCACGCCGGCGGCCCGGGCACGACGTCCCGCTACGGATGACCGACGACGTCGACCCGGAATACCAGCCGTGGCAGCCCAGCGGCGAGCCGAACGCGGTGGACCGGGCGGTCGCGGCCACCCGCAAGGCGGTCTTCCCGCTGCTCGGCCTCGACCCGCACGATCCGCGCGACTGAGCCGGCGGTGGGGGAGGACCGACCGGTGACAACCGTCGAGCAACCGGTGGACGTGCTGCTCAGCGACGGCACCACCGTCCAGCTGCGACAGATTCGCCCGGACGACGCGGCGGCGATCGTCGCGATGCACGCCCGCTTCTCCGAGCGCACCCGCTACCTGCGCTACTTCTCGCCGTACCCGCGCATCCCGGAGCGGGACCTGAAGCGTTTCGTCACCGTCGACCACCGCGACCGGGAGGCGTTCGTGGTGCTGGCCGGCGAGCGGATCGTGGCCGTCGGCCGGTACGAGCGGCTCGGCCCCGCCTCGCCGGAGGCCGAGGTGGCGTTCGTGGTGGAGGACGCCTACCAGGGCCGGGGCATCGGCTCGGTGCTGCTGGAGCACCTGGCGGACGCCGCCGGCCGGCACGGGATCGTGCACTTCGTCGCCGAGGTGCTCCCCGCCAACGGGACGATGCTGCGGGTCTTCGCCGACTTCGGCTACCAGGTCCAGCGCCAGTACGCCGACGGCGTGGTGCACCTGAGCTTCCCGATCGCGGCCACCGAGGCGACGCTGGAGGTGCAGCGCGGCCGGGAGCACCGCACCGAGGCCCGGTCGATCGCCCGCCTGCTCGCCCCGCGCGGCATCGCCGTCTACGGTGCCAGCACCACCGGCCAGGGCGTCGGCGCGGCGCTGCTCGGGCACCTGCGCGACGGCGGGTTCACCGGCGCGATCGTGCCGGTGCACCCGAGCGCGGCGACGGTGGCCGGGCTGCCCGCGTATCCGTCGGCGGTCGACGCCGGCCTCGACGTCGACCTGGCGGTGGTGGCGGTCGCGCCGGAGGCGGTGACCGCTGTGGTCGACGACGCGGCCCGGGCCGGCGCGCACGGGCTGGTGGTGGTCTCGGCCGGGTTCGCCGAGTCCGGCCCGGCCGGTGCGGCGGCGCAGCGGGCCCTGGTCCGCGCCGCGCACCTGGCCGGCATGCGGGTGGTCGGCCCGAACTGTCTCGGCGTCGCCAACACCGACCCGGCGGTACGCCTCAACGCCACGCTCGCCCCGGTGCTGCCGGCGCCGGGCCGGGTCGGCGTGTTCAGCCAGTCCGGCGCGTTCGGGGTGGCGCTGCTCGCCGAGGCGTCCCGCCGCGGGCTCGGCCTGTCCAGCTTCGTCTCGGCCGGCAACCGGGCCGACGTGTCCGGCAACGACCTGCTGCAATATTGGCAGGACGACCCGGGCACCGACGTGATCACGCTCTACCTGGAGACGTTCGGCAACCCGCGCAAGTTCGCCCGGTTGGCCCGGCGGATCGGCCGGAGCAAGCCGGTGGTGGCGCTGGCGTCGCTGGCCCGGCCGCCCGGCGTGGGCGAGGCGCCGGCACTGGACGCCGCCGCGGTCAGCGCGTTGTTCGCCCAGTCCGGCGTGATCCGGGTGGACACCGTGTCCGAGCTGCTCGACGTCGGGGTGCTGCTGGCCCACCAGCCGCTGCCGGCCGGGCGGCGGGTCGCCGTGGTCGGCAACTCGTCGGCGTTGACCGGGCTGGCCGCGACCGCCGGCGCCGGGCAGGGCCTGGTCGTCGCCGACGGCTACCCGCACGACGTCGGGCCGAGCGCCGGCGCCGCCGCGTACGCCGCCGCGCTGGCCGCCGCGGCGGCCGACGACCGGGTGGACGCCGTGGTGGCGGTCTTCGCCCCGCCGCTGCCCGGCCAGCTCACCGACCCGGAGGCCGACTTCGCGGCGGCGCTGCCGGACGCGCGGGCCACCGGCAAGCCGGTGGTGGCGACGTTCCTCGCCGGCCGGGTGCCCGCCGGGGTGCCGGCCTATCCGAGCGTGGAGGAGGCGGTGCGGGCGCTGGCCCGGGTCACCCGGTACGCGGACTGGCTGCGCCGGCCGCCGGGCGTGCTGCCCGAGCTGGCCCCTGTCGACCGGTCGGCCGGGCAGGCCGCGCTGGGTCCCGACGGGGCGGAGCCGGCCGCGCTGCTCGGCGCGTACGGGATCGACGTGGTGGAGTCGGCGCCGGCCGGCTCGGTCGACGAGGTGCTGGCGGCGGGGGAGCGGCTCGGCTGGCCGGTGGCGCTCAAGGCGGCCGACCCGGGGCTGCGGCACCGCCTCGACCTGGGCGCGGTCCGGCTCGACCTGGCCGACGCCGACGCGCTGCGCCGCGCGTACGCCGAGATGGCAGCGGTGTTCGGGGCGGAGGTGCTGGTGCAGCCGATGGTCGCGCCGGGTGTGGCGTGCGTGGTGGAGCTGGTGGAGGATCCGGCGTTCGGGCCGGTGGTCGGCTTCGGCTTGGGCGGCGTGGCGACCGAGCTGCTCGGCGACCGGGCCTGGCGGGCGGTGCCGCTGACCGACCGGGACGCCGCCGAGCTGGTGGACGAGCCGCGCGCCGCGCCGCTGCTGCACGGGCACCGGGGTGCCGCCCCGGTGGACCGGGCGGCCCTGGTCGACCTGCTGCTGCGGGTGGGCCGGCTGGCCGACGAGCAGCCCCGGGTGCGGTCGCTCACGCTCAACCCGGTGCTGGCCCGCCCGGACGGCATCTCGGTGCTGCACGCCACGACCCGCACCGGCACGGATTCCCCGCGCCCCGACACGGGCCCCCGCCGGTTGTAAGGAGGGGCCCCCTGTTAACGCATTCGGTATAGGCGGGGTCCCTTCTTAACACAGGGTCAAGACCGCGCGGAGATCTGCTGCACCGTCCACTCGTTGCCGTCGGGGTCGCGGAAGAACACGAAGCCGACGTTGTCCAGCGGGTGCGGCACCGGGCCCGGGTTGCGCCCGACCACCTGGATCTCGCTGACCTCGACGCCCCGCTCGACCAGCTCCGCACGGGCCTTCTCCAGGTCGGCCACGACCAGTTGCAGGCCCTTGAGCGAGCCCGGCGGCATCTCCGGCACCACGCCGCGGCCCAGCACGATCGAGCACCCGGAGCCGCGGGGCGTCAGCTGCACGATCCGCCCCACCCCGCCCAGGTCGGTGTCGTGGTCGACGGCGAAGCCGACCCGCTCGGCGTAGAACTCCTTCGCCCGGTCCACGTCGGAGACCGGCACGATCACCACTTCCAGGGTCCAGTTCACCGCCTCAGCGTGGCCGTCCCGGGGCGCCGGTTCAAGCGCGACAGGCCCCGGCGAACCGCCGGGGCCTGTCGATGGGGCGTCGGGTCAGCAGGCGTACGCCTCCAGCCGGTTCGCCCGCTCCGGATCACGCAGCTTGAGCAGCGTCACCTTCTCGATCTGCCGGATCCGCTCCCGGGACAGCCCGAACTCGCGGCCCACCTCGTCGAGGGTGCGCTGCCGGCCGTCGTCCAGGCCGAAGCGCAGCCGGATGACCGCCTGCTCCCGCTGGGAGAGGGTGGCCAGCACGATGCGGACCTCGTTGCGCAGCTCGCCGTTGGCGGCGGCGTCGCCGGGCTCGGTGCGCGGGTCGACGGCGGCGACGAAGTCGCCGAGCGCGCTCTCGCCGTCCTCGCCGACCGCCTGGTCCAGGCTCACCGGCTCGCGGTCGTAGGAGATCAGCTCGATCACCTGGTATTCCGGGACCTCCAGCGCGGTGGCGACCTCGCCGACGGTGGGCTCGCGGCCGAGCGTCACGGACAGCTCGCGGCGCACCCGCACCATGCGGTTGACCTGCTCGACCATGTGCACCGGGATGCGGATGGTGCGGGCCTGGTCGGCCATGGCGCGGGTGATGGCCTGGCGGATCCACCAGGTGGCGTACGTGGAGAACTTGTAGCCCTTGGTGTAGTCGAACTTCTCGACGGCGCGGATGAGGCCGAGGTTGCCTTCCTGGATGAGGTCGAGGAAGGCCATGCCCCGTCCGGTGTAGCGCTTGGCGATGCTCACCACGAGCCGCAGGTTCGCCTCCAGCAGGTGGTCCTTGGCGGCGCGGCCCTCGGCCGCGACCAGCGCCAGGTCCGCGCGCAGCTCGTCGGAGACCGGGGTGCAGGTGGCCAGCTTCTCGTCGGCGAAGAGGCCGGCCTCGATCCGCCGGCTCAGCTCGACCTCCTGCGCCGCGGTGAGCAGCTTGGTGCGGCCGATGCCGTTCAGGTACGCCCGGACCAGGTCGGTGGAGACGCCGCGCTCGTCGGTGGCGTCCAGGTCCGTGAGGGTGACGTCCATGTCCTGGTGCTCGATCATCTGCTGGGTCATCTCTGTCTCTCCCCGTGTCCTACGAGCCGTACCGGCCCCCGCGCCGACCGGCGTGGTGGGCCGGTGACAAACAGCTTGGCGGTCGGGGCGTGAGACGGGAGTGAGGCGATCGGGGACCCGACAGGAATCCGCGTGGAACTCCGGTCGTCGCTTGCCGGAGCCGGTTACCGTGCCAGCGGACCGGCCGGCCCGGCCGGCGGCACAGGCGATCGGAGAACACAGGTGGTCTTCAAGCGGCTCATGCAGGCGATGGGTGTGGGCGGTCCGTCGGTGCAGACGGTTCTGACCAACCCGAACTGCCGCCCCGGCGGCCTGCTGGAGGGCCGGATCCAGGTGGTCGGCGGCGACCACCCGGCGGATGTGAGCTACGTCTCGCTCGGCCTGGTCACCCGGGTCGAGGTGGAGAGCGGCGACTCGGAGTACGACACCAACCAGGAGTTCGGTCAGGTCCGGGTGACCGGCGCGTTCCGGCTGGACCCGGGGCAGCGCCACGACGTGCCGTTCCGCTTCCAGGTGCCCTGGGAGACCCCGCTGACCGACCTGTACGGCCAGCACCTGCACGGCATGACCATGGGGCTGCGCACCGAGCTGGAGGTGGCCCGGGCGGTGGACTCCACCGACCTGGACGCGGTCGCGGTGCACCCGCTGCCGGCCCAGGAGCGGCTGCTGGAGGCGCTGCTGCGGCTGGGCTTCCGCTTCGCCCGCGCCGACGTCGAGCGGGGCCACATCTACGGCGTACGCCAGCAGTTGCCGTTCTACCAGGAGATCGAGTTCTACCCGGCGCCGCAGTACGCCCGGGCCATGAACCAGCTCGAGGTCACCTTCGTCACCGACCCGCACCAGGTGCAGGTGGTGCTGGAGATGGACAAGCGGGGCGGGTTGTTCTCCGAGGGCCGGGACGCGTTCGGCCGCTTCACCGTGGACCAGGCGACCGCGGACCGCACCGACTGGGCCGCGCAGCTCGACGGCTGGCTCCGCCAGTCGCTGTCCCGCCGCGGCCTGTTCTTCTAGAGGGCCCGGTCCGTCAGAGGTCCAGCAGGAGGGTGCGGGGGCCGACGTTGACGCTCTCCACCAGCATGTGGGTGCGGAAGCGGCCGGTCTCCACCTTCGCGCCCCGGGCCCGCAGCTCCTCGACCACGGTTTCCACCAGGGGTTCCGCGAGCTGCGCGGGGGCGGCGGCGGTCCAGCTGGGCCGCCGTCCCTTGCGGGCGTCGCCGTAGAGCGTGAACTGGCTGACCACGAGCAGCGGCGCCCCGGTGTCGGCGGCGCTGCGCTCGTCGTCCAGGATGCGCAGCTCGTGCAGCTTGCGGGCCATGGTGGCGGCCACCTGCGGGGTGTCGGTGTGGGTGACGCCCAGCAGCACCAGCAGCCCGTCGGCGATCTCGCCCACCACCGCGCCGTCGACGGTCACCGAGGCCCGGCCGACGGTCTGCACCAGCGCCCGCATCAGTCGGCCACCGGCTCGACGAGGCCGCGCTCGACCAGGTGCGCCACGATCGGGCCGGCCGCCTCGGCCAGCTCGCCGGGCGTCACGTCGTGCGCGGCGGCGAGCAGGGCGAGCTGGTCGCGCAGCGGCAGCCGGCCGTCCGCGCCGCCCACCAGGGCGAGCACCAGCGGGTCGATCTCCTCGGACCAGCGCAGCCCGCGCGGCGCGGCCAGGACCTGCCGGTCCACCGCCCAGCCGTCGTCGCCCATGGTGGCCTCCTGGCGCAGTTGCAGCCCGTCGGCGGCCCGGTAGCGGGCGGCGAGCAGCCCGTCGGCGTCCCGGGCGCGCAGCCAGTCCTGCCTGTCGAACCATTCGCCGATCCGGTCGCCGAGCGGCGGCTCGACCCGCTGGCGCAGGTCCTCGACCCGGACGATCGGCTGTTCGTGCCCGGCGCGGCGCAGCGACACGATGCCGAACCCGATCGCCTCCACCTTGTGCGCGTCGAACCAGTCCAGCCAGGCCTCCATCCGGTGCGGGTCGGCGCTCTCCCCGACGTCGGTGAGCCAGAGGTTCACGTACGCCATCGGGTCGGCCACCTCGCGCTGGATGACCCAGGCGTCCAGCCCGGTGCCGGCGAACCAGCCGGTGACCCGCTCCGCCCAGTCCTCGCCGGTGACGTGCACCCAGTTCGCCAGGTACTGCATGGTGCCGCCGTCGGTGAGCAGGTGCGGCGCGGCGGCGGCCAGCTCGGCGCCGATCGCGTCGCCGACCCGGCCCGAGTCGCGGTAGACGTGCGTGGTGGTGCCGGGGCCGACCACGAACGGCGGATTGCTGACGACCAGGTCGAAGCGGCGCCCGGCGACCGGGGCGACCAGGTCGCCACGGAGCAGCTCCCAGTCCTGACCGTTGAGCGCGGCGGTGGTGGCGGCGAAGCGTAGCGCCCGCTCGGAGACGTCGGTGGCGGTGACCCGGCGGGCGTGGGTGCTCAGGTGCAGCGCCTGCACCCCGGAGCCGGTGCCGAGGTCCAGCGCGGTCTCCACCGGGCGGCGTACGGCGGCGCCGATGAGGGTCTGGGTGGCCCCGCCGATGCCGAGCACGTGCTCGGCGTGCAACGGCCGGCCGGGACGGGCGCTGGCCGGCACGTCGGCGAGCACCCACCAGTCGTCGGCGTAGGGCTCCAGGTCGACGCCGGCGCGCAGGCCGTCGCCGTGCCGCTCGACGATGCCGCCGGCGAGCGCCTCGTCCACGCCCAGCGGGGCCAGCGCGGCGGCCACCACCGGCTCCGGCTCGGTCTGGTCGCAGATGAACACCCGGATCAGGGTGGCCAGCCGGTCGCGGTCCTCGGTGGCGCGCAGCGCGGCGCGGTAGTCGTTGCGGGCGACCCCGCCGGTGGCCTGGGAGCCGAGCCGCCCGGCGATGCCGTTGGCGGTGAAGTCGGCCCGCGTCAGCGCGGTGCGCAGCGCGTCGACCCCGGCGGGGGAGAGCAGCATGTCGTGACGGTCCACGTGGCCATCCTGCCTCGACGGCCGCCCGGCGCGGCGCGCACCCGCCGGATCGCCGACGGTAGACAGTATTACCCGGCAACTATCTCTTTCATGAACATCGATGTGTGGTTAGCATTCCTGCCAACATCCGTCGATGGGCGGCCCGCCGGCCACGAACCGGCCCGCCCGGTAGGGAGCCAGACGATGCCCGACGTGTCCGTTCCCCGGCGTCGCGCGCTGCGTGCGCTCGCCGTCACGGCCGCCGCCGCGGCCCTCACCGCCGCCGCCTCCACCCCGGCCCTCGCCGCGCCCACCGGCCAGATCCGGTACGCCGGGGCCGCCGACGCCGTCAGCGGCAGCTACCTGGTCGTGCTCAAGGGCGACGCGGTCGGCGCCGCGAACAGCCGTACCGCCCGCACCGCCGTGCCGGACCGGGCCGCCGGCCTGGCCAAGCGCTACGGCGGCAGCGTCGGCGCGGTGTGGACCGCCGCGCTCACCGGCTACAGCGCGAAGATGAGCACCGGGCAGGCGCGCCGGCTGGCCGCCGACCCGGCCGTCGCATACGTCGAGCAGGACCGTCGGATGACGGTGCAGGGCACCCAGACCGGCGCCACCTGGGGCCTGGACCGGATCGACCAGCGGAACCTGCCGCTCAACAGCACCTACACCTACCCGAACACCGCCACCAACGTGCGCGCCTACATCATCGACACCGGCATCCGGACCACCCACAGCCAGTTCGGCGGCCGGGCCACCTGGGGCACCAACACGGTGGACAGCAACAACACCGACTGCAACGGCCACGGTACGCACGTCGCGGGCACGGTCGGCGGCAGCACCTACGGCGTGGCCAAGGGCGTACGGCTGATCGCGGTGAAGGTGCTCAACTGCTCCGGCAGCGGCACCACCGCCGGTGTGGTCAACGGCGTCAACTGGGTCACCTCGAACGCGGTCAAGCCGGCGGTGGCGAACATGAGCCTCGGCGGCGGCGTCAGCACCTCGCTGGACAACGCGGTGGCCAACTCGATCAGCTCGGGCATCACGTACGCGCTGGCCGCCGGCAACTCCAGCGCCAACGCCTGCAACTCGTCGCCGTCCCGGGTCGCCTCGGCGATCACGGTGGGCTCGACCACCAGCAGCGACGCGCGTTCGTCGTTCTCCAACTACGGCTCCTGCGTGGACATCTTCGCCCCCGGCTCGTCGATCACGTCGTCGTGGAACAGCAGCGACAGCGCGACCAACACGATCAGCGGCACCTCGATGGCCTCGCCGCACGTGGCCGGCGCGGCGGCGCTGGTGCTGTCGGCCAACCCGTCCTACAGCCCGTCGCAGGTGGCCAGCTACCTCACCAGCAACGCCACCACCGGCAAGGTGACCAACCCGGGTTCGGGCTCGCCGAACCGACTGCTCTTCGTGGTGAACTGACAGGCAACCCGAGCCACGCGGCCCGGTGGACCCTCGCGGAGTCCACCGGGCCGCGCCGCGCTCGTCGGGGAGTCGGCGGCGGGACCGGCGCCCGGGGCGGCAGGATGGGGGCATGACGCTCTCCCTGCCCATCGACCCGCAGGCCAACGAGTTGTTGGCACGCAGCCCGCTGGCGCTGCTGCTCGGCATGGTGCTGGACCAGCAGGTGCCGATGGAGAAGGCGTTCTCCTCGCCGTACGTGCTGGCGCAGCGCCTCGGTCACGAGCCGGACGCCCGGGAGCTGGCCGGCTACGACCCGGAGGCGCTGGTGGAGCTGTTCGCCGGGCCGCCGGCGCTGCACCGCTTCCCGAAGGCGATGGCGGCCCGGGTGCAGGAGGTCTGCCGGACGCTGGTGGAGCGCTACGACGGCGACCCGGCCCGGCTCTGGTCCGAGGCGTCCGACGGCGGTGAGCTGCTGCGCCGGGTCGGTGAGCTGCCGGGCTTCGGTCGACAGAAGGCGCAGATCTTCGTCGCGTTGCTGGGCAAGCGGTTCGGGGTCGCCCCGGCGGGCTGGCGCGAGGCGGCCGGCGACTACGGCGACGCGGACGCGTACCGGTCGGTGGCCGACGTGACCGACCCGGACTCGCTGCGCCGGGTGCGCGAGTTCAAGCAGCGGATGAAGGCGGAGGCGAAGGCCGCGAAGGGCTGACGCTCCCGCTCAGGCGGCGGTCGGGCGGGACAGCGACGCCAGCGCGCGGCGCACGTCGGCCAGCGAGACGGTGGCCGAGTCGTCCAGGTCGGCCAGGCCGGCCTCGATCCACTGCCGCATCAGGGTGGTCACCCCGATGCCGCGCGCGTCGGCGGCGGCCCGGACCCGTTCGTAGGTCTCCAGCGGAAGTCGGACCGACCGGCTGACCATCGGCACGTCGGTGTCGGGGGTGGGCAGTTGCGCCGGCGGCGTCTCGTCGATCAGGTCGGCGAACGCGTCGCCGCCGCCGTGGAACCGCTTGGTCGCCTCGTCACGGTGCATGGTGACCGCCTCCTCGTCGGCGTGACCTCCGCACCGCCTCGTCGTAGCGCTTGGCCTCGACGTCGCTCAGCTCGCGGGCGGAGAGGATGTCCCAGTCGTTGTCGGTGCCGTCGGCCTCGGCCAGCAGCACGGCGAGACGCCGGCCGCGGTGGTCGGTGGCGTAGACCACCATGACGTCGTCGCCGAGGTGCCGGATGACCCGGCGGTTGCTGTGCAGTGCCTCCCAGACTTCCCCGGGCGTGACGTCGTAGACCCGCAGGTTGGCCAGCGCCTCGTCGGTGAAGCTGAACCGGTTGGCCACTTCCGCAGCGTACCACGGGCGTAACACGTGCCGGATTGTCGCCGGTGGTCGGTGCGGAGTGACAGGATGGGTGGCATCCCCTCGTAGGAGGTCCGTGGTGAAGCATCAGGCCTACCAGCCGATCCTGATCACCGACGCCTCGCGCAGCCAGGACGACCAGCTCAACAGCCGCCAGAAGCGCTACGTGCTGATGATGGGTGTCCGGGTCGCCTGCCTGGTCGCGGGCGCGATCCTGGTTGGCGTCAAGGCCCCGCTGCTGTGGCTCTGGTTGCCGCTGTGCGCGCTCGGCATGGTGCTCATCCCGTGGCTGGCGGTGCTGCTGGCGAACGACCGCCCGCCCAAGGAGGAGCACCGCCTGGCCGGCCGGTTCCAGCCCCGCAGCCGCGACGAGACGCCGCCGATGGCGCTGTCCGCCGAGGAGCGCCCGCACAAGGTCATCGACGCCGAACCCTGAGCCTGACCACTCTCCGTGACACTCTCGGGAAAAGATCTGAGAAAAATGCGGTATGCCTCTCAGTCATAAATATGACCGAGAGGCATGCCGCTCAACAGCGATGCCCTGTCCCCGGCGCGACACGCCCACCGGCCGCGGCTCCCGCGCGCCGGTCACCCGTCCGTCGCCGGACCACATCGGGGTCACGCGCCCGGGCGGGCTCCCACCGTCGTCACGGCCATCGCGCCCAGGTCACCGGCCCGGGCCAGCGCCGCGTGCGGGTCGGCGCCGGCCAGCCAGGCGGTGAGCAGGCCGGCGGCGAACGCGTCCCCCGCACCGGTGACGTCGACCACTGCCACCCCGGGCGCCGGGGCGGCCTCCACCCGGCCGCCGCGCTCCACCCAGACCGCCCCGGCCGCGCCGCGCTTGACCACCACCCGGTGCGCCACCGAGGTCAGCGCCCGGGCCTGCGCCGCCGGGTCCAGGCCGCCGGCCAGCACCGTCGCCTCGTCCGTGTTGACCAGCAGCAGGTCGACGTCGCGTACCCAGGTCAGGAACGCCCCGCCGACGCGCCGCAACGGCGCCGCGGAGGCCGCGTCGACACTCACCGTCAGCCCGCGCTCGCGGGCGGCGGCCAGCGCGCGCAGGCCCGCGCCGCGCGACGCGACGTCCAACAGGGTGTACGCGGACAGGTGCAGGTGCCCGGCGTCGGGCGCCCCGGCCAGCGCGGCGTCCACGTGGCGCGCGGTCAGCCGCAGGTTCGCGCCCCGCTGGCTGACCATGGTGCGCTCCCCGTCGTGGGTGAGCACGATCACCGTGCCGGTCGGGTAGCCCTCGTGCCGCTCCACCGCACAGTCCACGCCGATCCGGGTCAGCTCGGCCACCCGTTCCCGGCCGGTCTCGTCGTCGCCCACCGCCGCCACCAGCGTCACGGCCGCGCCCTGCCCGGCGAGCCAGGCCGCGGTGTTGGCCGCCTGCCCGCCGCCGCTGAACCGGATGCCGGCCGCGGTGTCCGAGCCGGTCGCGAGCGGCCCGGACAGCATGGCCACCACGTCGGTGATCACGTCGCCGACGACGACGACGCGCGGCGCCGCGCTCACGGGGTGCCGGCGCGCAGGCCGGCTGCGGCGACCGCGATCCGCGCCGCCAGGTCGGCGTTGCGCAGGATGATCCGGACGTTCACCGCCAGGCTGGCGCCCTCGGTGGCGGCGTGGAAGTGGGCCAGCAGGAACGGGGTCACCGCCTTGCCGGTGACGCCCTCGCGGGCCAGCGCTTCCAACCCGTCGGCCAGGGTGCGGTCGTGCAGCGCCGGATCGAGCTGCTCGCCGGCCGGCAGCGGGTTGGCCACGATCAGCGCGCCCCGGTGCATGCCCTGCGCGGCCCGGGCGGCCAGCACGTCGGCCACCCGTGCCGGCGAGTCCACCGACCAGTCCAGGTCGAAACCGGCGTCGGTGAGATAGAACCCGGGGAACCGGCGGGTGCGGTAGCCCACCACGCCCACCCCCAGCGTCTCCAGCCGCTCCAGCGTGGCGCCGACGTCGAGGATCGACTTCACCCCGGCGCAGACCACCGCGATCGGGGTACGGGCCAGCGTGACCAGGTCGGCCGACTCGTCGAACGTCTGCGCCGCCTCCCGGTGCACCCCGCCGAGCCCGCCGGTGGCGAACACCGGAATGCCGGCCGCCGCCGCCACCGCGCTGGTGGCCGCGACCGTGGTGGCCCCGTCCGCGCCGGTGGCCGCCGCCGGGGCCAGGTCGCGGACCGAGAGCTTGCTCACGCCGTCGACCGTGGCGAGCCGGGTCAACTGGGCGTCGTCCAACCCCACCCGCAGCTCACCGGCGACCATGCCGATGGTGGCCGGCACCGCGCCCGCGTCCCGGACCGCCTGCTCGATCTGCCGCGCCACGCGCAGATTGTCCGGCCGGGGGAGACCGTGCGAGACGATGGTGCTCTCCAGCGCCACGACCGGGCGGCCGTCCCGCAGGGCGTCGGCCACCTCACCACCGAGGCTGATGCGAAAGTTGGTCACTTCCGTTACGTTACGGGCCGCCCGCCGGGAGGGCTGTGGTGGACCCGACCCGGCCGGCCTGCGAAACTGGAAAGCCGGAGGTGGGACGTGAGCACTGAGATTCTCGAACGCCCGGAGCAGAAGGACGCCGACACCGGCCCCGAGATGTTCCACTACGTGCGTAAGGACAAGATCGCCGAGAGCGCGGTCATGGGCACGTACGTCATCGCGCTGTGCGGGGAGACCTTCCCGGTGACCAAGGCCGCCAAGCCCGGTTCCCCGGTCTGCCCGAAGTGCAAGGAGATCTACGAGTCCTGGGGCGAGTGATCGCGGGCGGCTCCGCCGCCCGCCCACGTAACCTGCGGCGGTGACCACCTCCACCGCCCTGCTCCTCGCCGACCTGACCGGCGTGGCGGTCTTCGCCGCCTCCGGCGCCTCCGCGGCGGTCGCCAAACGGCTCGACCTGTTCGGGGTGGTCTTCGTCGGCGTGGTCGCCGCCCTCGGCGGCGGCATCTTCCGCGACCTGGTCATCGACGAGGTGCCCCCGCTGGCGTTCGCCGACTGGCGCTACGCGGTCACCGCGGCGGTGACCGCCGCGGCCGTGTTCCGGCTGCATCCCCAGTTCGCCCGGCTCCGCACCACGGTGCTGGTGCTCGACGCGGCCGGGCTGGCGCTGTTCACCGTCACCGGCACGCTCAAGGCGCTCGACGCGCACGTGCCGGCGGTCGGCGCCTGCATGATCGGCATGCTCACCGCGATCGGCGGCGGGCTCGGCCGGGACCTGCTCACCGGTGAGATCCCGGTGGTGCTGCGCCGGGAGATCTACGCCGTGGCCGCGCTCGCCGGCTCCGTCGTGGTGGCGCTGCTGTCGACGTACGGGCAGGCCACCACCGTGCCACTGACCGGCGCGGCGGTCTTCGTCTTCGGGCTGCGCCTGATCTCGCTGCGCCGGCGCTGGTCCGCCCCGGTGCCGACGGTGCGGATGTGACAGGCGTGGCGTCGAGTGGGGCGGAACGCCCCCGCTGGTTATGCTGGGTCGGCCTTCGCGGCACCGGATGCGCGAGGGTCTTTTCATGGGGAGAGGAGCACGCGTGCCACCGCGGTTGCCGGCGCTCGACACGTTCCCGCCCCTACGTTCCTGGCAACGCAAGGCGATGGTGGAATACCTGCGCCGCCGGGCCGAGGACTTCACCGCGGTCGCCACGCCCGGCGCCGGCAAGACCACGTTCGCCCTGCGGATCGCCGCCGAACTGCTCGCCGACGGCACCGTCGAGGCGGTCACCGTGGTGGCGCCCACCGAGCACCTGAAGACCCAGTGGGCACAGGCCGCGGCCCGGGTCGGCATCCAGCTCGACGCCGCGTTCCGCAACGCCGACCTGCACTCCGCCGCCGACTTCCACGGCGTGGTGGTCACGTACGCCCAGGTCGGCATGGCGCCGCAGGTGCACCGGCGGCGCACGATGACCCGGCGGACGCTCGTCATCCTCGACGAGATCCACCACGCCGGTGACGCCCGGACCTGGGGCGACGGCGTCAAGGCGGCGTTCGAGCCCGCGGTCCGCCGGCTGATGCTCACCGGCACGCCGTTCCGCTCCGACGACAACCCGATCCCGTTCGTCAGCTACGAACGCGGCGGCGACGGGCTGCTGCGCTCCCGCGCCGACTCCGTCTACGGCTACTCCGACGCGTTGCGCGACGGCGTGGTCCGGCCGGTGCTGTTCCTGGCCTACTCCGGGGAGACCCGGTGGCGCACCAACGCCGGCGACGAGCTGGCCGCCCGGCTGGGCGAGCCGATGACGCAGGACCTGATCGCGCAGGCGTGGCGCACCGCACTGGACCCGGCCGGCGACTGGATGCCGCAGGTGCTGCGCGCCGCCGACGCCCGGCTGAGCGTGCTGCGGGCCAACGGCATGCCCGACGCGGGCGGCCTGGTCATCGCCAGCGACCAGCAGGTGGCGCGCGCGTACGCGAAGCTGCTGGAGCAGGTGACCGGTGAGAAGGCCGCCGTGGTGCTCTCCGACGACCAGGGCGCGTCCGCGCGGATCGCGACGTTCGCCGAGTCCGAGCAACGCTGGCTGGTCGCGGTGCGGATGGTGTCCGAGGGCGTGGACATCCCCCGGCTGGCCGTCGGGGTGTACGCGACCAGCGCGAGCACCGCGCTCTACTTCGCGCAGGCGATCGGCCGGTTCGTCCGGGCCCGCCGGCCCGGCGAGACCGCCTCGGTGTTCCTGCCCAGCGTGCCCCACCTGCTCGGGCTGGCCAGCGAGATGGAGATCGAGCGGGACCACGTGCTCGGCAAGCCCAAGGACCGCGAGGGCTTCGACGACGACCTGCTGGAGCGCGCCCAGCGCGACGACGGCGCCAGCGGCGAGCTGGAGAAGCGGTTCGCCGCGCTCTCCGCCACCGCCGAGCTGGACCAGGTCATCTTCGACGGCGCGTCCTTCGGCACCGCCGCCCAGGCCGGCACGCCGGAGGAGGAGGAATACCTCGGGTTGCCCGGTCTGCTCACCGCCGACCAGGTCTCCCTGCTGCTGACCAAGCGGCAGGCCGACCAGCTCGCCGCGCAGAAGCGCCGGGCGGCCCAGCGGACCGCTGAGCCGGCCGCTGCCGCGCCGGTGGCGGCGCCCCCGGCGCTGAGTGCGGCCCAGCGTCGGGTGGCCCTACGGCGGCAACTGAACGCCCTGGTGGCCGCCCGACACCACCACACCGGCCAGCCGCACGGCAAGATCCACGCCGAGCTGCGCCGGATCTGCGGCGGCCCGCCCAGCGCCCAGGCGACGATCGAGCAGCTCGAGGAGCGCATCGCCACCGTCCAGACCTTGTAAGGCGGGGCCCCTTCTTAACGCCTGCGGTAGAGGCGGGGCCCCTTGTCAACACCACCGACGGCAGGACACGAAAAACCGACCGGAGGCCGCCCGTCTGGGCGTCTCCGGTCGGTTATGTCGCGTTGCGGATTGTTTGTCGGCTCAGTTCGCCATCAGATCGGTGCCCCGCCAGCTGAACTCCGGGTCCGTCGCGTACCGCACGGTGATCTTCACGAGATCCTCCGCGTACTTGTTCGCGTGGTGCCCACAGAACACCAGCTCGCTCCCACCCGACAGGGTGATGCGGAGCTTGCCGGCAGCATTACAGCGGTCGCACCGTTCATCGGCGGCCGGGGGGCTCACCGTCTCGGGCGGCGGCGTGAGGGTCGGGGTCATCGCCTTCCTCCTCTGGTCGTCACCGATGAACACACTCGTCGGTCGTTGCTCACCTATCGTGCAACACCCATCTCGGGCCCTGCCTTCCCTGTGTGCCCGCGGGGGACCGAGGTCACACCTGGCGTGGAAGACAGTGTGCCGTGCACCAAGGGTGCCACGTCAACGATCACAAACGTGCAACCGACCGATCACCGATCAGTGTTCTACGGCTGGTGATCAAAGCGACACGTCTGGTTGACGTGCGCGGTCAGTCCAGGTAGTCGCGGAGCACCTGGGAACGCGAGGGGTGCCGCAACTTGGACATGGTCTTGGACTCGATCTGGCGGATGCGCTCCCGGGTCACGCCGTACACCTGGCCGATCTCGTCCAGGGTGCGCGGCTGGCCGTCGGTGAGGCCGAAGCGCAGCCGCACCACACCCGCCTCACGCTCGGACAACGTCTGCAGGACCTGCTGGAGCTGGTCCTGCAGCAGCGAGAACGACACCGCGTCGACCGCCACGACGGCCTCGGAGTCCTCGATGAAGTCACCGAGCTGGCTGTCGCCCTCGTCACCGATGGTCTGGTCGAGCGAGATGGGCTCCCGGGCGTACTGCTGGATCTCCAGCACCTTCTCCGGTGTGATGTCCATCTCCTTGGCCAGCTCCTCCGGGGTGGGCTCGCGGCCCAGGTCCTGGAGCAGCTCGCGCTGGATCCGGCCAAGCTTGTTGATCACCTCGACCATGTGCACCGGGATGCGGATGGTGCGGGCCTGGTCGGCCATGGCGCGGGTGATGGCCTGGCGGATCCACCAGGTGGCGTACGTGGAGAACTTGTAGCCCTTGGTGTAGTCGAACTTCTCGACGGCGCGGATGAGGCCGAGGTTGCCTTCCTGGATGAGGTCGAGGAAGGCCATGCCCCGCCCGGTGTAGCGCTTGGCCAGCGACACCACCAGTCGCAGGTTCGCCTCGAGCAGGTGGTTCTTGGCCCGCTCGCCGTCCCGGGAGATCCACATCAGGTCGCGCTGCATGTCGCGGACCAGCTTCTCCTCGCCCTCGTCGGCGGCGCGCAGCCGCTCGGCGGCGTAGAGCCCGGCCTCGATCCGCTTGGCGAGCTCGACCTCCTGCTCCGCGTTGAGCAGGGGAACCTTGCCGATCTGCTTGAGGTAGGCGCGGACCGAGTCGGCGGAGGCGGTCAGCTCGGCGTCGCGACGCGCCTGCTTGAGCGCCTCGGACTCCTCGTCGTCCCACTCGAAGTCGCCGTCGGTGGCGGAGCTCGCCGCGTCGGCGGCGGCGGCCTGGGCCAGCTCGGCCGGCTCCTCGACCACCACGTCCTCGATCTCGGCGGCCAGCGTCTCCGGGTCCACGTCACCCTCGGCGCCGGGCTTCGCCGGCTTGGCCGCGGCCGTCTTGGCGGCCACGGTGGCCTTGGTGGCCCGGGTCGCCTTGGTGGCCTTCGCCGGGGCGGCCTTCGCGGCCACCTCGGCGGCGCCGCCGGCGGCCTTGCGGGCCGTGGCCTTGCGCGGGGCCGGGGCGGGAGCCTCGTCTGCGGCGGGCGCCTGCTTCGGGGCGGGCGCGGCGGCCTTCTTGGTGGTCTTGGCGGTGGTGGCCCGGGAAGCCGGTGTGGCGGAGCGGGCCGCGGCGACCCGGCGTCGGGTGCTCGCGGAGCCGTCGACCACCACCGTCACGCCCGCCTCGGAGAGCGCGCGGAGGATCTTCTTGGCCTGGGCCGGGGTCACCTCAGCGGACTCGACGGTGCGCGCGAGCTGGGCCGACGTGAGCTGACCGCCGGCGCTCTGCGCGTGGGCGATCAGGGTGTCGGTGAGCGAGCGAACGTCGGCGCCGGTCTGGCGGGGTTCTGTCACGAATGACCTTCCGGAGGCGAAGAGCGAGCACGGCCGGGTCGTCCGGCGCAGCACGAACGGCCGTGCCGGGCGAGTCTTTGAGGGACCCCCGTGTCCCGGTCCGTCCGGTCGCTGGCGGTCCGTGGCGCGTGGGCAGGGTGAATTGTAACGCCGTCTGCCGCGATCATCCTGCGCCGCACGGCGTAACCGCGGCCGGGACCGCCGATTCGGCGCAGATGTGGACTTTGTAAGGATGATACCCACGCGCGAACCGGGCGGTCCCGGTCGTGCGGGAAGGGACGAACATGACGACCTCGGCACCCTCGCCGCAGGAACTGCTCACGATCGCCGTCGAGGTGGCGCGGGACGCCGCCGCCACCGCTCACCGGATGCGGTCCGAGGGCGTGTCGGTGGCCGCGACCAAGAGCACGGTGACCGACGTGGTCACCGCCGCCGACCGCGCGGTCGAGCGGCAGGTGCTGGCCGCGCTACGGGACCGGCGGCCCGGTGACGCGGTGCTCGGGGAGGAGTACGGCGCCGGGGAGACCGGCCCGGCCGCGCCGGACGGCGTGCGCTGGGTCGTCGACCCGATCGACGGCACCGTCAACTACCTCTACGGGCTGCCCTACTGCGCGGTGTCGCTCGCCGCCGAGGTGGCCGGCGAGGTCGTCGCCGGGGTGGTGCGCAACGTGTACACCGGGGAGGAGTGGACCGCGACGGTGGGCGGCGGGGCCTGGCGGGACGGCCGGCGGCTGCGCTGCTCCGCCGAGACCGATCTCGGGCAGGCGCTGGTCGCCACCGGCTTCGGCTACGACGCCGGCCGCCGCTCGCACCAGGCCCGGGTGGTCGCCGAGTTGATCCCGCACGTGCGGGACATCCGCCGGATGGGCGCGGCCGCGCTCGACCTCTGCCTCGCCGCCGAGGGGCGGGTGGACGCCTACTTCGAGAAGGGGCTGGCCGCCTGGGACCTCGCCGCCGGCGGGCTGGTGGCGCGGGAGGCCGGGCTGCTGGTGACCGGGGTGTCCGGCCGGCCGGCCGGACCGGACCTGGTGCTCGCCGCGCCGCCGGCGCTGCACGGGCCGCTGCACACCCGCCTCACCGACCTGGACGCCTCCGGCGGCCCGTGACCCGCACTCCGGCCCGCCGGGCGGCCGAGCCCGCGCCGCGGCACCGGAGAAGCCGTGCCCGCGCCGAGGAAGCCGTGCTCGCGCCGCGGCCGCGCCGGAGAAGCCGTGCCCGCGCTGGGGAGGCGACAGGGCGGCCACCCGGATGCACCGGGGGCCGCCCTGTGTCGTCATCGGGCCGGTGGTCCGGCCCGCCGGTCACTTCTCGACCGGCATCGGGCACGTCTGGGCCGGAGCCTCGGGCGCGCCCAGGTCGCCGAGCGACTGGTTCACCTCGGTGGTGGTGGCCAGCTGCTGGTAGCTGTTGCCGAGGACCACGTCGACCGTGTCGTCCTTGCGGGTGGGCTGGAACACCTGCTCGGCCTCGTTCAGGAAGTAGGCGCGCAGCAGGTGGGCGGAGCCCACGCCCTTGGGGCCGAAGCGCAGCACCGCCACGCCGTCGACCGCCTTCTTCTCGTTGCCGACCTTCTTGACCTGGAACTTCCGGTTGCGGAAGTCGTCCGCGACACTGCCGGCCCGGCCGGCCTCGTCGGTGGCGTTGAAGACGTTGATCTTCACGTCCTTCTGCTCGCGTAGTCGCAGGTCGACCAGCGGCCAGCCGTCCGGACAGCCGGCGGCGGTGCCGGCCTCGCTCTGGCTGTCGCGAACCACCGCGACGATCACGAAGACCAGGGCGATGACCGCCAGCAGTCCGACGACAACGAGTGCCCGCACTCGCGCAAAACTCATCCTGGGCGCTCCCCGGACAGTGATTGGGTGGCGGCGGCCGCCGCGGTCGGGCCGCGTCTGTCGACCGTCGGAGTACGCCGCTGAGGTTAACCCTTGTCCGGCTCCCGCGTGGAAACAGTCCGACATGCCGGCGCGCCACGGAGGGAACGGGTAGGACTACCCCTATCTTCGTGTCGCCTGAGTCACATTGGGAACAACTTCGGGCCCAGGGGCGTACATCTCTCCCGCGAGGGCGGTATACATGCCTCGCCCAAAGGGGGGGTAAGGTTCCGCGCTCGCCGGGGGGTTCCGCTCCGGCAAGCCCGACCCAACGGTCGTCGGGTCGGGTGCCCGACACAGATGGTGGCCGGCCAGGGGAACCGAAACGGCGTCGTCCGGCGTTACAACCGGCAGCGACCATATCGATATTGGAGAGTGAAACCGATGGCCACCGACTACGACGCCCCGCGTCGCGACGAGGTCGACCTCGGCGAGGACAGCCTCGAGGAGCTCAAGGCCCGGCGGGTCGACTCACAGTCGGGCGCCGTGGACGTGGACGAGGCCGAGGTGGCCGAGAGCTTCGAGCTGCCCGGCGCCGACCTGGCCGACGAGGAGCTCACGGTCAAGGTCCTCCCGATGCAGCAGGACGAGTTCCGGTGCGCCCGCTGCTTCCTGGTCCACCACCGCAGCCAGCTGGCGGTCGAGCGCAACGGCGACCTGATCTGCCGCGAGTGCGTCTGATCCCGAGCCGGGACACCGGCGGCGGCCTCCTCGACGGGGCCGCCGCTGTTCGAGCCGCCGTGCGCCGGTGGCGGGAAGCTGCTTGACTCGTACGGGCGGCCTCCACGCCGCGCGGAGCAGGAGGGCGGACGGGTGAGCGAGCGCAGCGAGCGGACCGGCGGTACCGACCGGACGCCGGTCCCGGGGACGGGACCGACGTCCCCGGACCCGACCGGCGCCGACCCGGCCCACGACCCGTCCGGCGGGGACCCGTCCGGCGACGCCGGCGAGGAACTGGGCGCCACGGTCGCCGCGCTGACCGCCGACGACATCGCGCCGGCCCGCCGCCGGCAACTGCTGGTCCGGCTGGTCGGCCAGGCCCGGGCCCGCGGGATCAGCGACCTGTTCAAACCGAAGGCGGCACTGCGCTGGATGACCGAGACGGTCGCCGAGGTCGCGCCGCACGTGCCGATCCGTGACGTCGCCACGCTGCGGCGACACTTCCCCGGCCTGGACGACGACGCGCTCGCCGACCGACTGGTCCGCAACGCGTCCCGGGCCACCGCCGGCGTCGGCGCGGCCGGTGGCGGCGTCGCCGCGGTCGAGTGGGCGGTCACGCCGACCCTGCTCTCCGCCCCCGTCCTGCTGGCCGCCGAGACGGTCGCCGTGGTGGCGATCGAGCTGAAGCTCATCGGGGAGCTGCACGAGCTGCACCGGATGCCGCTGCCCACCGGCGGCACCGCACGTACGGTCGCGTTGGTGCAGTCCTGGACCGGCCAGCGGGGGATCAACCCGATGATGCCCGGCGTCGGGGTGAGCGCCGTGCTCGGCACCGCCGCCCGCCGGGAGCTGCGGGACAGTCTGTTGCGCCGCTTCGGCCGCAACCTCACCACGCTCGGGCCGTTCCTGACCGGCGCGGCAGTGGCCGGCTACCTCAACCGGCGGGCCACCCGGGCGCTGGGCGAGCAGCTCCGCAAGGACCTCCGGCACACCGCCCGAGGGCTGCCCGGCAAGCCCGCCTGAGGGGTCCCGGCCGCGCTCAGGCGGCGTCGCGGGCGGCCAGCAACGCCGCGGCCAACTCCACCGGGTGCCGGGTGCTGACCACCCAGAACGGGGTGGGGTCGGCCGGGTCGTCGAGCACCACCTGGACGGCGCCACCGACCCACGGGCGCTGCACCACGAAGGCGAGCGGGTCGGCGCCCACGCCGAGCACCTCACGCCGGCCGGCCGCGTCCAGCGGCACCGCGTCCGCGACGTGACGCACCGGCAGGCGGGCGTCGTCGACCAGCAGCTCGCCGTCGCGGACCGCCACCCGGATCCGGCCCAGCCATGCCAGGGCCGCCACCGTGGCGGGGATCAGCAGCACGAACGGCAGCCAGGCCCGGAACCCGGTCGCGCCCAGCCACAGCTCGGCGGCGAGCAGTCCGGCCACGGCCAGCCCGGCGGGCCAGGCCCACCAGGGCAGCCCCAGACGCTCCGCGTAGGGCGCGGGGGTGGCCGTCGGGGCGGCCGGGGATGACGACTGACGCACACTGCGAGGGTACGGCGCGTGGCGGGCCGGCCAACCGGCAGGATGGCAGGGTCACCCCGCGAGGACCGGACGGAAGAGGATGACCGTGACAGATGTCGTGCCCGTGCCCGTACGGCAGCTCGACCCGGAGCTGCCGCTGCCGGCGTACTCCCATCCCGGCGACGCCGGCGCGGACCTGGTGGCCGCCGCGGACGTGGAGCTGCCGCCCGGCGGCCGGGCGCTGGTGCCCACCGGCGTCGCGGTGGCCCTGCCGGAGGGGTATGTGGGGCTGGTCCACCCCCGATCGGGGCTGGCCGCCAGGCTCGGCGTGACGGTGCTCAACGCGCCCGGTACGGTCGACGCCGGCTACCGGGGTGAGATCCTGGTCAACCTGATCAACCATGGTCGGGACACGCCGGCCAGGATCAGCCGGGGCGACCGGATCGCGCAGCTCGTCGTCCAGCGGGTCGCCCGGGCCGAGTTCCGGCCGGTGGCCGAGCTGCCCGGGTCCCGGCGCGGCGCCGGCGGCCACGGGTCCACCGGCGGGCACGCCGGGCTGGTTCCGGCTGCGGCCGGCGGGCAGAACGAAGAGGTGGCAGGGTGAGTGCGAACAGCGGAGGGTGGACGCAGTGATCTTCTCCCGGAAGCGGGCCGACGAGGCGCGGCAGGCGCGTGACAACGGCGCCCTGGCCGCCGAGGAGACCTCGACGGGTCCGGCCCGCGGCCCGTACGACGTCAGCGAGGCGCCCGACGAGCCCCGGCTCGACCTGGGCAGCCTCCAGATCCCGGCGGTGCCGGACGTGGAGGTGCGGGTGCAGGCCGACCCGCAGGGCGTGATCCAGCAGGTGGTGCTGGTGCACGGGCAGAACGCGCTGCAGCTCGGCGTCTTCGCCGCGCCCCGCTCGGACGGCATCTGGGACGAGGTCCGCGAGGAGATCCGCACCTCGCTGGCGAACGACGGCGCCACCGCCGAGGAGGTCGAGGGCGAGCGCGGCCCCGAGCTGCGCGCCCGGGTGCGTACCCCGGACGGGGTGACCGAGCTGCGCTTCGTCGGCATCGACGGGCCGCGCTGGATGGTGCGCGGCGTCTTCCAGGGCCGGGCGGCCACCGACCCGGCCGCCGCCGGCCCGCTCGCCGCCTGTCTGGACGGCCTGGTGGTGGACCGCGGCCAGGAGGCCAAGCCGGTCCGTGAGCCGCTGCCGCTGCGGCTGCCCCGCGAGGTCGCCGAGCAGCAGGCCGCGGAGCAGCAGGCCGCGGGCTCGCAGGAGGTCTGAGTCACCGCGTCGGGCCCGGCCCCGTCGGCGCACGAGCCGGCGGGACCGGGTCCGACGCGTGTCGGCCCCCGGTCCGGTTGGTCCGGCCCGCGTGTCCGCCCCCGGATCCGCCGGTCCGGCCCGCGGATCCGCCCCCGGCCGCTGGTGGACCGGCAGGTCGGGCCCGCGACGCGTGCCCGCTGGTGCCCGGCGGTGCCGCCGACGGGCCGGACCGGCGTACGCTGGCCTGACGGTTCCGCCGCCCGCGGAGCCCCGCCGGTGGAGAGGGTGACGCGGAGGTCATGACGACCGACCAGGGCCGGGTGTCGCTGCGGCGGCTCCTGCAACGGCTCACCGCGAGCGAGGCCGAGATCGAGGCGCAGGAGCTGCGGCGGGAGAGCGCCGAGTCCGGCGGCACCCCTACCCACCAGTGCAACCGCGGCCAGGTGGTCTCGGTGGCCGGGCGGCTGCGCACGGTGGTCTACACGCCGCGCACCAACCTGCCCACGCTGGAGGCCGACCTCTACGACGGCAACGACGTGGTCACCCTGGTCTGGCTGGGCCGGCGGCACATCGCCGGGATCGAGCCGGGCCGGCACCTCACCGCGCACGGCCGGGTGGCGGTGCGCGACGACCGCAAGGTGATCTACAACCCGCACTACGAGCTGGAGCCGCCGAAGTGACGACCGGACAGCAGCACACCCCGTCGGGGCTCGACCCGCAGGACGAGGAGCGGCTGCCCAGCATCGCCGAGCAGATGGCCGACCAGCTCGGTGGGTGGCGCGGCCTGGTCGAGTCGAGCATCCCGGTGGTGGTCTTCGTGATCGCCAACGTGGTGGGCGAGCTGCGGCCGGCGGTGATCGCCTCCATCGCGGTGGCGCTGCTGATCGCCGTGCTCCGGCTGGTCCAGCGCAAGCCGGTGCGGCACGCGGTCAACGGCCTGTTCGGTGTGGGCATCGGCGCGGCCATCGCCTGGCGGACGGGCAACGAGCGCGACTTCTACCTGCCGGGCATCCTCTACGGCATCGGCTACGGCCTGGCGTTGCTGCTCTCGGCCGTGATCCGGCAGCCGCTGGTCGGCTGGATCTGGTCGGTGCTGGTGGCCAAGGGCCGCTCCGAGTGGCGCGACGACCCCAAGCTGGTGCGCACGTTCACCCAGCTCACCGTGCTCTGGGGCGTGGTGTGGCTGGCCAAGGTCGGCGTGCAGGCCGGGCTCTACCTGGCCCACCAGGACACCGCGCTCGGCGTGGCCCGGCTGGCCCTGGGCTACCCGCCGTACGCGCTGCTGCTGCTGATCACGGTCTGGGTGGTGCGCCGGGTCACCCGGGAGGACGCCGCCGTCACCCCGCTGCCGGGGGCCTGACGCCGGGCCGGCGTCAGGCGCGTCCGCGCTGCCGTTCGGTGCTCTCCGGGCCGAGGATCACCGCGCGCACCTCGTCCTCCACCTCGGCGGTGCACACGAAGACCAGCTCGTCGCCGGCCTCGATCGGGTCGTCCGGGGTGGGCACCAGCACCCGCTTGCCGCGCAGGATCGCCACCAGCGCCGCGTCGCGGGGGATCGGCACCGCGTGGATCGGCTGCCCGACGTAGGGCGCGGTCGGCGGCAGGGTGATCTCGACCAGGTTCGCCTCGCCCTGCCGGAACGTCATCAGCCGGACCAGGTCGCCGACGGTGACCGCCTCCTCGACCAGCGCCGCCATCACGCGCGGCTTGCTGACCGCGACGTCGACGCCCCACTGCTCGGTGAAGAGCCACTCGTTCTCGGCCCGGTTGACCCGGGCCACCACCCGGGGCACCGCGAACTCGGTCTTGGCCAGCAGCGACACCACCAGGTTGACCTTGTCGTCGCCGGTGGCCGCCACCACCACGTCGCAGCCGGCCACGTTGGCCTCCTCGAGGCTGGCCAGCTCGCAGGCGTCGGCCAGCACCCAGTCGGCGGTCGGCACCCGGTCGGGCCGCAGCATCTTGGGCTGACGCTCGATCAGCATCACCTGGTGGCCGTTGTCGATCAGCTCCTGGGCGATCGAGCGGCCCACGTTGCCGGCGCCGGCGATGGCGATCCGCATGGCTCAGTGCCCCCCTTCCGGCGGCGCCGCCGCCACCGACGTGACCGAGGCGGCGATGTCGTCGGTCACCAGCATGAAGACCTGGTCGCCCTCCTGCACCACGGTGGAGGCGGTGGGCAGGGTGCCGATGCCGAACCGGGTCAGGTAGGCCACCCGGGCGCCGGCGGACTCCTCGAGCTGCCGCAGCGGCCGGCCGATCCAGTCCTTGTGCACCGGCACCTCGACGATCGACACGGTGCTGGTCAGGTCGCGGAAGATCTCCACGTTGCCTTCGGGGACCAGGTGGCGCAGCATCCGGTCGGCGGTCCACCGGACGGTGGCCACGGTCGGGATGCCGAGGCGCTCGTAGACCTGGGCCCGGCGCTGGTCGTAGATCCGGGCCGCGACCCGGGAGACGCCGAACGTCTCCCGGGCCAGCCTGGCCGAGATGATGTTGGAGTTGTCGCCGCTGGAGACCGCGGCGAAGGCGTCGGCCCGCTCGATGCCGGCCTCGCGCAGCACCTCGCCGTCGAAGCCCGCGCCGGTGACCGTGATGCCCGCGAAGTCCGGCCCGAGACGGCGGAACGCGTCCGCGTCCTGGTCGATCACCGCCACCGAGTGCCCCCGGGACTCCAGGCTGTGGGCCAGGGTCGACCCGACCCGGCCGCAGCCCATGATCACGACATGCACGGTGTCCGCTCCTCCCACGGTGCCGCCCGCCGACCCGTCCTCTGCGAAGCCTGCCACGTCCCCGCCCCCGACGGGGCACCGACCGTACCGTGCGGGCGCGCACGGCGGTGATCAGCCACCCCACCGTCCCGCGCCGGGTGGCCGTACGCTTGTCGGTTGTGGCCAGCCCCACCTCGCTGCTGAAGCGACTCCTCCTCGGTCGACCGTTCCGGTCCGACCGCCTGCAGCACACCCTGCTGCCGAAGCGCATCGCGCTGCCGGTCTTCGCGTCCGACGCGCTCTCGTCCGTGGCGTACGCCCCGGACGAGATCCTGCTGACGCTCTCCATCGCGGGCGCCTCGGCGTACTTCTTCTCGCCGTGGGTCGCCCTCGCCGTCGTCGTGGTGATGCTGACCGTGGTGGCGAGCTACCGGCAGAACGTGCACGCCTACCCCTCCGGCGGCGGCGACTACGAGGTGGCCACCGTCAACCTGGGGCCGCGTGCCGGCCTCGCGGTGGCCAGCGCGTTGCTCGTCGACTACGTGCTGACCGTCGCGGTGTCGGTCTCCTCCGGGGTGGCCAACCTCGGCTCGGTGGTGCCGTTCGTGGCCACCCACAAGGTGCTCATCGCGGTCAGCGCGGTGGTGCTGCTCACCGCGATCAACCTGCGCGGCCTGCGCGAGTCGGGCACCGCGTTCGCCATCCCCACCTACGGCTTCGTCATCGTCATCGGCGGCATGCTGCTGACCGGCGCGGTACGGATCTTCGTGCTCGGCGACGACCTGCGCGCCCCGAGCGCCGGCCTGGAGATCCACGCCGAGCACAGCGTGACCGGGTTCGCGTTGATCTTCCTGCTGCTGCGGACGTTCTCCTCCGGCTGCGCCGCGCTCACCGGTGTCGAGGCGATCTCCAACGGCGTACCGGCGTTCAAGTCGCCGAAGTCGAAGAACGCGGCGACCACGCTGCTGCTGCTCGGCGGCATCGCGGTCACCATGCTGGTCGGCATCATCCTGCTGGCCCGTCGGACCGGCCTGCAGTTCGTCGAGAGCCCCAGCCAGATCGTCTCCGGCCCGGACGGGTACGTGCAGAAGACGGTCACCGTGCAGCTCGGCGAGACCGTGTTCGGCGGCGGCTCGGTGCTGCTCTACGTCGTCGCCGGGATGACCGCGCTGATCCTGTTCCTGGCCGCGAACACCGCGTTCAACGGCTTCCCGGTGCTCGGCTCGATCCTCGCGCAGGACCGCTACCTGCCCCGGCAGCTGCACACCCGGGGCGACCGGCTGGCGTTCTCCAACGGCATCGTCTTCCTCGCCGTCTCCGCGGTGGTGCTGATCGTCGGCTTCCAGGCCGAGGTGACCCGGCTCATCCAGCTCTACATCGTCGGTGTGTTCGTCTCGTTCACGCTCTCCCAGGCCGGCATGATCCGGCACTGGAACCGGCACCTGCGCAACGAGCGGGACCCCGAGGCGCGGCGGCGGATGGTCCGGTCCCGGGCGATCAACGCGTTCGGCATGGCCATGACCGGCGTGGTGCTGGTCATCGTGCTGGTCACCAAGTTCCTGCTCGGCGCCTGGATCGCGATCGTCGCGATGGCCGTGATGTACGTGGTCATGCTCGGCATCCGCCGCCACTACGACCGGATCGCCGCCGAGCTGGAGCCGACCGAGAAGCGCGCCGTGCTGCCCGCCCGCAACCACGCCATCGTGCTGGTCAGCAAGCTGCACAAGCCCACCCTGCGGGCGGTCGCCTACGCCCGGGCCACCCGGCCGGACACGCTCACCGCGGTCACCGTCAACGTCGACGAGAAGGACACCCGCGACCTGCAGGCCGACTGGGAGCGCCGCGAGCTGCCGGTGCCGCTGACCGTGATCGACTCCCCGTACCGGGAGATCACCCGGCCGATCATCAACTTCGTCGCCTCGGTCCGCCGCGAGTCGCCCCGCGACGTGGTCACCGTCTTCATTCCGGAGTACGTGGTGGGCCGCTGGTGGGAGAACCTGCTGCACAACCAGAGCGCGTTGCGGCTCAAGGGCCGGCTGCTGTTCGAGCCGGGCGTGATGGTGACCAGCGTGCCCTGGCAGCTCGCGTCCACCGCCAGCAAGAACCTGGACCGCCTCGACGCCACGCTCAGCCGGGGCCCGGCCCGTGGCCCCCGGGTCGCGCCGCAGAGCACCCTGCCGCCACCGGTCGGCGTCACGCCTCCCGGCGCCACGCCTCCCGACGATCAGGAGGGCCGGTCATGAGCGCGCCGTCACGCCCCGGGCTGGAGGAGGCCGAGCGGGTCGAGCTGACCGTCGACGCGGTCGCCCCGGGCGGGCACTGCGTGGCCCGGGTCGGCGGCCAGGTGGTCTTCGTCCGGCACGCCCTGCCCGGCGAGCGGGTGGTCGCCGAGGTGACCGAGCTGCACCGGGGCTTCGCCCGCGCCGACGCGGTGGAGATCCTCGACGCCTCGCCGGACCGGGTCACCCCGCCCTGCCCGTACGCCCGGCCGGGCGCGTGCGGCGGGTGCGACCTCCAGCACGTCGCGCCGGCCGCCCAGCTCGACTGGAAGGTCGCCGTGGTGCGCGAACAGCTCACCCGGCTGGGCGGCCTCACCGACGCCGAGGTGGACGCGCTCGCCGTCCGGGTCGAGGCGCTGCCCGGCGGGCCGCTGGGCTGGCGCTCCCGGGTTCGCTACGCGGTCGACGCCGCCGGCCGGGCCGGGCTGCTCAAGCACCGCTCGCACGAGGTGGTGCCGATCGACCGCTGCCTGATCGCCCACCCGGCGATCCAGGAGCTGCCGGTGCTCCCCGTCACCGGCGCCCGCTGGCCGGACGCCGACGCGGTGGAGACGGTCGCCAGCAGCGGCGGGGACGTCGCCGTGGTCGCGTACGCCGAAGGGGTGGCGACCGGGGTGAGCGGGCCGGAGCGGGTCCGGGAGACGGCGGCCGGGCGGTCGTTCACGCTGCCCGCCTCCGGCTTCTGGCAGGTGCATCCGGCCGCCGCGGACGCCCTGGTCGACGCCGTGCTCGACCTGGTCGACCCGAAACCGGGCGAGACCGCGTGGGACCTGTACGGCGGGGCCGGGCTGTTCGCCGCCGCGCTGGCCGGGCGGATCGACGGGGCCCGGGTGACAGTGGTCGAGTCGGCCCCGGACGGGGTGGCCGCGGCCCGGACGAACCTGGCCGACCTGTCCGGCGTCGAGGTGGTCGCGGCCCGGGTGGAGACCGCGCTGGCCCGCCGCCGGATCACCGGCCCGGTCGACCTGGTGGTGCTCGACCCGCCGCGTTCGGGCGCCGGCGCGGCGGTGGTGCGCGGCGTGGTGGCCGCGAGCCCGCGCGCGGTGGCCTACGTGGCCTGCGACCCGGCCGCGTTCGCCCGGGACGTGCGGACGTTCGCCGAGGCGGGCTGGCGGCTGACCGAGCTGCGTGGGTTCGACCTGTTCCCGATGACCCAGCACGTCGAGCTGGTCGGCCTGTTCCTGCCCCCGGCGCGTTGAGCGGGGGCCCTTCCTCTACCGGATCCGTCAAAGGGGGCCCTTCCTTGCGCATCGTCGGGTTGATGTCGGGGACGTCGTACGACGGGGTGGACGTCGCGGCCGGCGAGTTCACCCTCGACGGGGACACGCTGCGGCTGCGACCGCTCGGTCACCGCGAGCTGGCCTACCCGGACGACCTGCGGGAGCGGATCGGCGCGCTGCTGCCACCGGCGGCCACCACGATCGAGGCGGTCTGCCGGCTGGACAACCGGCTCGGCGAGGTGTTCGCCGAGGCCGCGGCCGTCGGGGTCGAGCTGGCCGGCGGCGCGGCCGACGCGGTGGTGTCGCACGGGCAGACCGTCTTCCACTGGGTCGACGGCGGCCGGGTGCGCGGCACGCTCCAGCTCGGCGCGCCGGCCCGGGTGGCCGCGCGGGTCGGCGTACCGGTGCTGCACGACCTGCGCTCGGCGGACGTCGCGGCCGGCGGGCAGGGCGCGCCGCTGGTCCCGGCGTTCGACGCGCTGCTGCTCGACGCCGGCGCCTCCCCGCGCGCCGCGCTGAACCTCGGCGGGATCGCGAACCTCACCGTGGTCGCGCCCGGGGCGCCGGTCCTCGGGTACGACGTGGGCCCGGCCAACGCGCTGCTGGACGCCGCCGCCCGCCGGTTCCTGGGCCGGCCGTGCGACGTCGACGGGGCGCGGGCCGCCGCCGGCCGGGTGCACGGGGCGCTGCTGTCCCGGCTGCTCGCCGAGCCCTACTACGCCGCGCCGCCGCCCAAGTCCACCGGCAAGGAGCTGTTCCACGGCGGCTACCTGGACGCCGCGCTGGCCGCCGTGGGCGAGCCGGTGGCCGCCGACGACGTGCTGGCCACGCTCACCGAGCTGACCGCCCGCACGGTCGCCGACGCCTGCGACCGGCACCGGGTGACCGAGGTGGTGGCCGCCGGCGGGGGAGTGCGTAATCCCACACTTCGGGCACGGCTGGCCGCGCTCGGGGCGGGCCGCTGGCGGCTGCGCACCACCGACGAGCTGGGCGTGCCGGCGCAGGCCAAGGAGGCGTACGCGTTCGCGCTGCTGGGCTGGCTGAGCTGGCACGGGCTGCCCGGCGCGGTGCCCTCGGTGACCGGCGCGACCCGGGCCGCCGTGCTCGGCTCCTGGACCCCGGCCGGCCCTCCGTTCGGTGCGCCGACCCCGGTGTCGCCGCGCCGGCTGGTGGTGGCCTCCTGATCCACGGCTCGGCTGCGGACTGTGCCACGGCCGATAGACTCTCCGGTCATGAGTGTTGAAGAGGGCACGGCCAACCACGGTCGGCTGCTGGGCGCCGTCCGCGGCCCGCAGGACGTGAAGCGGATGACCGCCGAGCAACTGGACATCCTCGCCGCCGAGATCCGGGACTTCCTGATCGCGAAGGTCTCCCGCACCGGCGGGCACATCGGCCCCAACCTCGGCGTCGTCGAGCTGACGCTGGCCATGCACCGGGTGTTCGACTCTCCGCGCGACCGGCTCCTCTTCGACACCGGCCACCAGGCGTACGTACACAAGATCCTCACCGGCCGGCAGGAGGGCTTCGACAAGCTCCGCCAGCGCGGTGGCCTCTCCGGCTACCCCAGCCAGGCGGAGAGCGAGCACGACCTGATCGAGAACTCGCACGCCTCCACCGCCCTGTCCTACGCCGACGGCCTGGCCAAGGCGTACGCGTTGCGTGGCGAGAAGCGGTCCGTGGTGGCCGTGGTCGGCGACGGCGCGCTCACCGGAGGCATGTGCTGGGAGGCGCTGAACAACATCGCCACCGCCGGTAACCCGCTGGTCATCGTGGTCAACGACAACGGTCGGTCCTACTCGCCGACCATCGGCGGCCTCGCCGACCACCTGTCGTCGCTGCGGCTCAACCCGGGCTACGAGAAGGTGCTCGACACCGTCAAGGACGCGCTGGGCAACACGCCGTTCGTCGGCAAGCCGATGTTCGAGGTGCTGCACGCGGTCAAGAAGGGCATCAAGGACGCGGTCGCCCCGCAGGCCATGTTCGAGGACCTCGGCATCAAGTACGTCGGCCCGGTCGACGGCCACGACGTGCCGGCGGTCGAGGCGGCGCTGCGCGCGGCGAAGAACTTCGGCGGCCCGGTGATCGTGCACGCGGTCACCCGCAAGGGCTACGGCTACCGTCCCGCCGAGGACGACGAGGCGGACTGCCTGCACGGTCCCGGCGCCTTCGACGTCGAGACCGGCCAACTGGTCGCCGCGCCGTCGGTGAAGTGGACCCACGTCTTCGCGAACGAGCTGGTGACCATCGCCGACGAGCGTCCCGACGTGGTGGGCATCACCGCCGCCATGGCCGAGCCGACGGGCATCGCCACGCTGGCCCGCAAGTATCCGCACCGGGTCTACGACGTGGGCATCGCCGAGCAGCACGCGGCCACCTCCGCCGCCGGCCTGGCCATGGGCGGCCTGCACCCGGTGGTCGCCGTCTACGCCACGTTCCTCAACCGCGCCTTCGACCAGGTCCTGCTGGACGTGGCGATGCACAAGCTGCCGGTGACGTTCGTGCTGGACCGGGCCGGCATCACCGGCCCGGACGGGCCCAGCCACTACGGCATCTGGGACATGTCGGTCTTCGGCGTGGTGCCCGGCCTGCGGATCGCCGCGCCCCGTGACTCCGCGACGCTGCGCGAGGAGCTGCGCGAGGCGATCGCCGTCGACGACGGCCCGACCATCCTGCGCTTCCCGACCGGCACCGTCGCCGCCGACCTCCCGGCCGTGCGCCGGGTCGGGCCGGTCGACGTGCTGGCCGAGTCGGCGCGTACCGACGTGCTGCTGGTCGCGGTCGGCTCGTTCGCCGCCCTCGGCATGGAGGTCGCGTCCCGGGTCGCCGAGCAGGGCTACGGCGTCACAGTGGTCGACCCGCGCTGGGTCCGCCCGGTGCCGGCCGAGCTGGTCGAGCTGGCCGCCGGGCACCGCCTCGTGGTCACCGTCGAGGACGGCGTGCGGGTGGGCGGCGTGGGCTCCGCGCTCGCCCAGGCGATGCGCGACGCCGACGTGCGCGTGCCGGTGCGGGACCTCGGCGTACCTGCCGACTGGCACCCGCACGGCAGCCGCGCGCAGATCCTGTCCGACCTGGGGCTGACCGCGCAGGACGTGGCCCGCGACGTCACCGGCTGGATCTCCGGCCTGGACGCCGCCCCGGTCGACCCGGCCACCGACGGGGCCGCCGCGCAGAACTGATCCGGTTACGGTGTTCGGGCGGTCCCGCTGTCGCGGGGCCGCCCGAACGCTGTTCCGGGTCATCAGCCGCGGGGTGCCGCCAGTTCGCCGGAGTGGCGGCATCGAGGTGGCCGGGATGCCGCCACCTCGGCGAGGTGGAGTGGATCATGGGAGGGTGCGCCGTGGACGTGCGTGAGGCCACGCCGGCCGACCTGGATGACATCGTCGACCTGCACACCCGGGCCCGGGTCGCCTACTACGGCGCGGGCGGGCTGCCGGCCGAGGAGATCGTGAATCCGGAGCTGACCCGGGAACAGCGCGACGGCTGGACGGCGGCGATCGACGCCCCGCACAAGCACGTCTGCTGCGCCGTCATCGACGGGCGGCTGGTCGGCCTGCTGGCCATGGGCCCGCCGCATACGCCGGAGGCGAGCGCCGCCCAGCTCTACCAGATCCACGTCGACCCGGACCGGTGGGGCCGGGGCGTCGGCAGCACGCTGCACGGCCACTTCCTGCGCCACCTGGAGACCGAGGGCCTGGCCGTGGGCGTCCTGGAGGTGTGGGAGCGCAACACCCGAGCCTGCGCCTTCTACACCCGCCACGGCTGGCGCCCCGACGGCACCACCCGACCGGGCCCCGCCGCCGCCCCCTACCTGGGCATGCGCCGCTCCCACCCCTGACCCCGCCTCTCCACGGCTCGGGCTCAGCCCAACGCCCTCGATCTTGGAGTTGTGGCGCCCGCGATGTCCCTTAATCCCGACTTCTGAGGTGCCACAACTCCAAGATCGGCGTCGCGCAGCCCTTCCCATGATCGACGCTTTCGGGTGGGGTCAGGGACGGGTGGGGTAGGTGCGGAGGGCTCGGAGGAAGTCGAGTTCGCGGAAGCCGGGCCAGTAGACGTCGCAGAAGTACAGTTCCGAGTGGACGGCCTGCCAGAGCAGGAAGCCGGACATCCGCCGTTCCCCGCTGGTGCGGATGACCAGGTCGGGATGGGGTCGGCTGCCGGTGTAGAGGCGGGCGCCGATGGCCTCCTCGGTGAGGCCGTCGGCCACGTCGCCGAGCGTGGCGCCGTTCTCCGCCGCCTCGTGCAGGAGGTTCCGGACCGCGTCGGTGATCTCCACGCGGCCGTCATAGCCGATCGCGACGGTGAGGTGGAAGCCCCGGTCCCGGTCACGGGTGGCGTCCTCGGCCAGCTTCAGCGCGTGCCGGGTCGACTCGGGCAGAATGTCGGTCCGGCCGGCCACGTGCAGCCGCCACGGGCTGGCCGGGCGGAGCAGCGGCTCGGCGATCACCTCCTCGACCAGCCGCATCAGGTGGGCCACCTCGCCGGACTCACGCTTGCGCACGTTGTCGACGGACGCGACGAACAGGGTGATCTGGTGGATCCCCAGCTCGGCGCACCAGCCCGCCACCTCGTGCAGGTGCGCGGCACCGTACCGGTGGCCCACCGACGGGTCGTCGAAGCCCATCTGCCGGGCCCACCGCCGATTGCCGTCCATCACCATCGCCACGTGCCGGGGCAGTGCCGCGCCGACGAGCCGCGCCCGCAGGCGGCGGGTGTGGAGCCGGCGAACCAGTTCGGTCAGCACGGTCACCGGGGGGCGGAGAGGGAGCGGTACCAGGTCTTCTCGGTGCCGGCCAGGCTGAACGTCTGCTTGCCGTCGGTCTGCTCGACCACCACCAGGCCCGGGCGGTCGACCAGGCGGGTGGTGCCGGGCGGGGCGGCGAAGGAGGCGTCCCGGGTCCGCCACGACAGCACCGCGAGCGACTGCCCCGGCAACGGCAGGTGGTAGGCCTGCAACGTGGTGGAACGGTCGGCGGGGGAGACCACCGGGGCGCCGCCACCGGCCGGGCGGTAGAGCACCGCGGTCATCGTCCCGCTCGGCGTCTCCCAGGTCAGCTGCTCCAGGTCGCCCGGCTCCCCGCCACCGAGGGCCACCGAACCCAGCGACCGGGTCGCGATCTTCGCCATCGGCCAGGACTCCGGTGCGGAGCGGGGCGCCTCGCGGTCGCCGATGCGGCGCGGCGCACTGCCGAACGGGCCCCGCTCACCGGCCAGCACGCAGGTGTCCAGGCCGGTCAGGGCGCGCTTGCCGGCGCCGGTCTCGTCGCGGACCAGCGGATAGCGGGGCGCCTCGGTCGCCGTACCCAGGTCGAGGACGCGGTCGGCGGCCCGGCCGCGCGGCAGCGACGGCGTGGGCCGCAGCGTCGCGGTCAGCTCGACGGCCCGGCAGGCCGGCACGGCGACCGGCTCGGTGACGCCGTCGGTGCCGGCCACCGCCCTGCCGTCCGGGCCGAGCAGGCGCTCCACCCGGGCGGAGGTGAGGTAGCGGCGGCCGGTGGGCTCCCGCACCGGCAGCACGTCCGAGTAGACCAGGTAGCCGGGCTCGGTGTACTCGGTGGCGTGGGCCACCCGCCACCGCTGCCCGTCCCGGTCGAGCTGCAGCAGCCAGGAGGTGGAATCGCCGGGCACGTCGGCGGCGACCAGCGCCAGCGGGGCGCCGCCGACCTGGCCGGAGAAGAGGATGCCGGAGGAGGGCAGGTGCGCGCGGTCGTCCACCGGCGAGCGCCAGTCCCGCACCGCGGCGGTGATCGCGGCGGTCGCGGCGGCGTCCCGGGCCAGGCTGCCGCGCGGCGGCCAGACCGCCAGCGTGCCGTCCAGGCTGTCGTAGCCGACCCGCAGGTTCGCCGGCTGCCGCTCGGCGACCGGCCCACAACCGACCGTGACCAGGAGCAACGCGGCCAGCGCGGTGCCCGGCACAGCGCCTCGGCGGGCTGAAGCCACCCTGATCCCCTCGCCGCTCGTCGGTCGGAAGCCCACATGGTACGAGACGGCCCGGCGCCCGGACGCGCCCGGCTCTCCCCCTCGTCGCGGAACGTGACGTGCGATTCGTGTGTCAATATCCGGCTCCGGTAGACTCCGCCGACTGTGACGCCTGCCGAGACCCGCGGCGCCTCGACGCCGGCCGCCGACGCCCCGACGGGCTCCCGATCCGTCACCCTCGATCCGCCACCGGTCACTCGCCGTGAACCTCCGGCCGAGCCGCGCGAGCCGACGGTCCCCACCACCGAACCCGTCGTGCCGGCCGCGCGCCGCCGGTGGCGCTGGCGGTGGACCCGCCGGCGCATCGACCTGGTCGTGTACGCCGGCTTCCTGCTCGCCGCGATCTGGGTGACCAGCGGCATCTGGGCCGACCCGGCCGGCCGGGTGGCCGCGCTCTACAGCAGCGACCCCGCGCAGGTGCAGTTCTTCCTGGCCCACTCGGTGCGCGTGGTGCTGCACGGCGAGTTCCCGTTCTTCACCGAGCAGTTCAACTACCCCGACGGGGTCAACCTGATGGCGAACACCGCCATCCTGGCGCTCGGCATCCCGATGGTGCCGGTGACCCTCCTGTTCGGACCGGCGGTCTCCTTCGTCGCGCTGGTCACGATCGGCCTGGCCGGCACCGCCGCCGCCTGGTACCGGGTGCTCTCCCGGCACCTGGTCCGGCACCGGCCGGCCGCCGCGGTCGGCGCCTGGTTCTGCGGGTTCTCCCCGGCGATGCTGTCGCACGCCAACTGGCACCCGAACATCATCAGCCAGTTCCTGCTGCCGTTCATCGTCTGGCGGGTGCTGGTGCTGACCCGGTCGGCCCGGCCGGTCCGCGACGGCGCGCTGCTCGCGTTGCTGGTCGTCGTGCAGGCCTTCATCAACGAGGAGATCCTGCTCTTCACCGCGCTGGCCCTGGGCGTGTTCCTGCTCGCCGTGCTGGTGCAGCAGCGCGAGCGGTGGGCCGCCGCGTGGCGGCCGCTGGGCACCGGGCTGGCGGTCTGCGCGGTGCTGGCCGGCGCGCTGCTGGCGTACCCGCTCTGGGTGCAGTTCGCCGGGCCGATGGCCTACCACGGGCTCAGCGACGCGGTACGCGACTACGGCAACGACATCGCCGCGTTCGTCGCCCCCGGCTCGCCCACGTTCGGCGGCAACGAGCGGGCCAACGTCAACCTCGCCCCGAACTACTCGGAGGAGAACGCCTTCTTCGGCTGGAGCCTGTCGCTGCTGGCCGTGGGCATCGTCGTCTGGCTGCGCCGGGACGTGACGGTCCGGGCGCTCGCCGCGACCGGCCTGTTCTTCGCCGTGCTCTCCCTCGGCGAGCGGATCTCCTGGTGGGACCGGGACCTGGCCGCCGGCCCGTGGGAGCTGCTGGTGCGGCTGCCGCTGCTGGACGCCGTGGTGCCGACCCGGTTCGGCCTGATCACCAGCGTGACCGTCGCGGTGCTGCTGGCGTACGCGGTGCGCAGCGCCTGGGTGTTGCGCGGCGTGGAGCGTCGCACCGCACGGACGCTGACCGCCGCGGGCCTGGTCTTCGCGCTGCTGCCGATCGCGCCCATGCCGTTGCGGGTCACCACCCGCCCGCCGGTGCCGGAGTTCATCACCGCCGACCGGTGGCGGCAGTACGTCGGACCGGACCAGACCCTGGTGTCCGTGCCGGTGCCGGCGATGGGCAACACCGACCCGATGCGCTGGGCGGCCAGCACCGACCTCGACTTCAAGATCCCCGGCGGCTACTTCCTCGCCCCGCGCAACGGCGTCACCGGCGACCCGGGCCGCTTCGGCGGCCGGCGCAGCGGCATCGGCGAGATGCTGGCCGACGTGGCGTCGACCGGGCGTACCCCGAAGCTCGACGACCGGCAGCGCCGCCGCTTCCTCGACGAGCTGCGGCACTGGAACGCGGCGGTGGTGGTGCTGCCGGTGGACGAGCAGAACGCCGAGCCGCTGCGCCGCACCGTGGAGCAGTTGGTCGGGCCCGCCCGGCAGGAGTTGGACGTGTGGGTGTGGGACGTCCGGACACTGACCGACCGGTCCGCCTGACGACCGCGGCGGCGGTCCGCCCGGTCACGGCCCGCCCGGCCCCCGAGCCCCGGTGGCGGCCGGTCGATGCGCTGGTGGTGGCCGGCTATGTCGCGTTGGCCGTGCTGCTCACCGCCGACCAGTGGCGCCGGCCGGACCGGCTGTTCCACCAGGCCGGCGACCAGATGCTGTTCGAGTGGATGCTGGCCCGGGCCGCCCGCGCGGTCACCGGTGCCGAGAACCCGCTGCACAGCGCCGCGCTGAACGTGCCGCACGGGGTGAACCTGATGGCCAACACCTCGGTGCTCGGGCTGGGCGTGCCGCTCACCCCGGTGACCGTGGCGTTCGGCTCCCAGGTGGCCTTCCTGGTCGCCGTGGCGCTCAGCCTCGCCGGCACCGCCACCGCCTGGTACGCGCTGCTCACCCGCCGGCTGGTCCGCTCCCGGGCCGCCGCCGCGGTGGGCGGGCTCTGCTGCGGCTTCGCCCCCGGGATGGTGGCGCAGGCCGGGGCGCACCTGCACATGGCCGCCCAGTTCCTGGTCCCGGTGATCCTCGCGCTGGTGTTCCGGCCGGCCACCGACCGGGTACGCCGCGACGGCGTGCTGCTCGGGCTGGCGGTCGCCTACCAGGTGTTCCTCGGCGAGGAGGTGCTGGTCTTCCTGGCGTTGGCCGCCGGCGTGCTGGCCGGGGCGTACGCGCTGGCCGACCGGGCCGCCGCGCGTCGGCTGGCGCCCGTGGTGGCGCGCCGGCTGGGCGTCGGCGCGGCGGTGGCCGGCGTGCTGCTGGCGTACCCGCTGTGGTTCCAGTTCTTCGGGCCGGGCCACTACACCGGGATGCCGTTCCACACCCGCGGCTACCGGCTGGACCTGGCCTCGTTCACCGCCGCCGCCCGGCAGACCGTGGCCGGGGACGGCCACCGTGCCGGGCTGCTCTCGCCGAACCCCACCGAGCAGAACTCGTTCTTCGGACCGTTCCTGCCGCTGCTGGCGCTGCTCGTGGTGGTGCGGCTGTGGCGCCGGCCGCTGGTGCGCGCGCTGGCCGCGTGCGGGCTGCTGTTCGCGGCGCTCTCGCTCGGCGCCACGGTGGTGGTGAACCGGCACGACACCGGGCTGCCCGGCCCGTACCGGCTGCTCGCCGGCGTGCCGCTGCTCGACCTGGTGGTGCCGGCCCGGTTCGCGCTGGTCTGCGTGCCGGTGGCCGGGGTGCTGCTGGCGCTGGCCCTGGACCGGGTCCGGCGCGGCGCGGTACGCGCCTGGGCGCCGTGGGCCGGCGCGGTCGCCGCCGCGCTGCTGCCGCTCGCGCCCACCCCGATCCGCACCGTGCCGGTGACCCCGGTGCCGGCCGTGGTGGCCGGCGGTGGCTGGCGGGCGTACGTCCCGCCGGGCCGGACGCTGGTGCCGGTCCCGCCGGTCACCGGCGCGGCGGTGAGCCCGGCCATGTTCTGGTCGGCACGCACCGGGCTCGCGTTCGACGCGCCGGGCGGCTACTTCATCGGACCGCGCTCGGCCACCGACCCGGTCGCCCGGTGGGGCGCGCCGGACCGGCCCACCGCGCTGCTGCTGCGCCGGGCCGCCGAGACCGGTCAGGTGCCGCCGGTCGGCGACGCGGAGCGCCGGCAGGCGGTGGCGGACCTACGGCACTGGCGGGCGGCGGCGCTGGTGCAGGCCGGCTCCTCGCCGGCCGACCCGGTGCGGGCCACCGTGGACGCCCTGGTCGGGCCCGGCCGCGACGTCGCCGGTGGGCACCTGTGGGACGTCCGCCCCCTGCTCGGCTGACGCCTTACACGCGGTCGCGGACGTCCCAGAGCCAGACGTCGTCGACCCGCTGCGCGGGGCCCAGCAGGGCGGTCATCAGGTCGCGCAGCACCGCCTCGCGCGGGTTCGCGCCGAGCACCACCACCGACGCCCGCCAGAAGCGCAGGTCCTCGATCGCCTGCCGGCGGTTCTCCGCGGTGATCTCGGGGACCTCGTCGGCGTCCATGGTGGAGTAGATCAGCGTGCTGGTCGGGCGGTTCGGCGCGCCGAAGACACCCTCGCCGGCGGCGTTGGGGCCGATGAAGTAGCCGGCCGGGATCGGGAACTCCTGCGCGGTGAGCGCGCTCCAGCGCAGCGTCGGCAGCCCGTGCACGTTGCTGGGGATCGGCACCGGCACCAGCGTCCGGCCGTCCGGCACGTAGGGTCGCCAGCCGCCGGCGGTGATGAAGTGCGGCGGCGGGTCGATCTGCTGCGCCGGCAGCGGGCGCGGGAACAGCGGCAGCAGGGCGGCCGCGATCGCGGCGTACCCGACCAGGCGCACCGCCCGCCGACGGCCCGTCGCGGCCCGGTCCCCGTCGCGCGCGCCGGTCGCGTCGGCCGTCTCGGCCGCGCCCTTCGCGTCGTCGGGGTCGGCGTCGTGACGGCCGGAGCGGGGCGCGGGCACCGTCGGCCGGCCGGTGCGGGCCAGCGTGTCCCAGGCCAGCGCCAGCAGCACGCCGATCGCGCCCACCACCACCAGGCTCAGCCGGGTCGGCATCATCATCTCGACCAGCGGCAGGTCGTCCGGCACGTACGCCCACGGCCCGGCCACGTCGGTCTCCGCGCCGTCGAAGCGCACCACCGGACCGATCGAGGCGACGGTGAAGAGGACCACCAGCACGGCCAGGATCCGGGCCGGCACCGAGCGGCGGACCAGCAGCACCAGCGCGACCAGCGCGACAAGCACCAGCGGCCAGCCGAACCAGGTGTTCTGCTCGGTCAGCCCGATGGTCTTCTCCACCGCCTCGTCCCCGGCGACGGTGTCCCGGGCGAAGGTGACGAAGGCCATCAGGTCCTCGCCCCAGTTGTGGAAGACCCCGCCCTGCAACCCTCGGTAGGACTGCGGGCCGTTGAACTGGAACCAGATCGGGTACGCGGTGAGCAGCAACGCCACCCCGCCACCGAACCCGATCGCGGCCAGGAACGCCCCGGCCCGCTCCCGCGCCGCGCGCGGCCGCTGCACCACGTACGCCACCACGACGACCAGGCAGGCCAGCGCGGTGAGCAGCAGCATCTCCTCGTTGATGAAGATCTGGTACGCCACCAGCAGCCCGAGCGCCAGACCGTTGCGCCGCCAGCGGCCCGGCTCGCCGAGGCGCAGCACCCGGGCCACGATCAGCGGGAGCAGGAAGTTCGACACGAAGTTCGGCTGCCCGTTGGCGTGGTGCACGATGCCCGGCGCGAAGCCGAGGAAAGCGCCACCGACGAACGCCGCCGCCCGGGAGCGGACCAGGTGCCGCGACAGCGCCCAGTAGGACGTGGCGGCGGTCGCCGACAACGCCGCGCCCAGGTAGAGCGCGTACATCACCTGCGGGCCGAGCAGCATGGTCAGCGGCGCCAGCGGCAGCGTCACCCCGAGCAGCGAGGTGTTCGCCATCATGTTCACCCCGTCCGGCGCGTTCTGCCGGGCGGTGAAGAGCGGGTTCTCCAGGTGCCGCACGGAGTAGGCGCCGTGCGCGAACAGCCACTCGAACCAGCTGTGGTCGGTGGGCAGGTGCGACGACACCCGGTGCTGTACGTCGCCCCAGTAGTTGAGGCAGACGAGAACGCCGAGCAACGCATAGGCTCCGATGGCCAGCACGTCGGCGCGAGCCGGTCGGCGGCGGGGCCGGCGTGGCGGATCCGCCACGACGGCGTCCACCTCGACGGACGAGGAGTTCAGAGGGGGATCCACCACCGGCACGGCCACGAGGGGCCATCGTACAGGCGGCTCGGCCTCGGTCCGGTCACGGCCGGGCGGCGGTAAGGCGGCGCGGGAAGGGATGGTCGTGACCGTCATCGATCTGGGCGAGCTGCGCGATGACGCCCCGGCACCCGGGCCGTCGGCCCGGCCGCCGCGCGCCGTGGGGCGGCCGTTCCGCGGCGCGGTGGTGCTGCTGGTGGCGCTCGTCACGCTCGCCGCCGCGGCGCCGTCGGCGCGCCCCGCACCGCGCCGGATCCCCGGTGGCACCGGGGCCACCGCGTTCCTCTCCGGTGACCGGGTGTACGTGGCGCTGCGGGCCACGCAGCGGCCGGGCTGGGACGTCGTGGCGTACCGCGAGGGCCGTGAGCGGTGGCGGGCCGGGATGCCCGGCACGGGCGACGTCGTCGGGTTGTGGCAACAGGGCGGGCGGGTGCTCGCCGTGGGAACCGGCGAGGGCGAGGGCTGGGAGACGGTGGCGTTCGACGCCGGCACCGGCGCCCTCCGCTGGCGGCAGTCCGGCTTGGCGTTCCCGGCCGGCGACGCGCTGCTGCTGCGCCCGGTGGGTGGGCCGCGCCCGCAGCCGGTCCGCCGGTTGGCGGTGGCCGACGGGCGGACGCTCTGGACCGCGCCCGCGCCCGACGGACAGGACGTGCAGTTCAGCTATGGACCGTCCGGGGTCGAGAGGATCCTGCTGGTGCCGAACGCCGGCCGGACGGTGGTGCTGGACGCGGTGACCGGCGCCCGGCTGGCCGTCCGGAACCTGCACCCGGAGGAACTGCCCGGCCCGCGCACGATGCAGGGCACCGGCGGGCTCTTCCTGGAGACCGTCCAGACCTCGGACGCCGGCGCGACGGTGAACGCGTACGAGCTGGACACGCTCCGGTTGCGCTGGACCGTCGAGCTGCCGCTGGTCGATCACCTGGAGCAGTGCGGAGGGCTGCTCTGCGCCGCCCGGCAGAACGGCGGGATACACGCGCTCGACCCCGCCACCGGCGCGCTGCGCTGGACCGCCGAGCGGTGGCAGAGCGTGCTCCGGGCCGACGCCGGCCGCCTGCTGGTGGCCACCGGCGGCACCACCGGCGACCACCTGGCGGTGCTGGACGGGGCGGACGGGCGGCTGGTCGCCGACCTCGGTGACTGGGCGGTGCTGCCGCAGGACGAGTTGACCGGGCGGATCCTCCTGACCCGGCCGTTGGGTGGCGGCCGGCAGCTCCTCGCCGAGCCGGACCTGTCGGGCGGCCCGCCCGTGGTGCGCGACGTGCTGACCGGCACCGACTGCCGGGCCGGTACGACGCTGCTGGTCTGCAGGCAGGTCGGTGGCGACTTCACGCTGCGGCGGCTGCGGTGACCCCGGTCATCGACCTGGGTGAGATGCGGCGCTCCGACGACGGCGACGAGTTGCTCCCCGCGCCGCCCCGGCGGCCACCGGGTCGGGCCGCCCGCGCGGTGGCGCTCGGCTGCCTGCTGCTGCTCACGCTGGCCGGTGCGGCGGGGCCGACGCGGCGCCCGGCACCGGCCCGGGTGCCCGCGCCGCAGGGTGCCGTCTTCGTGGCGCTGGCCGGCCGGCTGGTGGTGGCCGACGGCCCGGGCGCGGTGCACCGGGGTGGTCGGGAGGTCACCGCCTACCGGCTGCCCGGCGGCGAGCCGGCGTGGCGGTTCACGTTGCCGGCCGGCAACCAGGTGTTGGGGTTGACCGAAGCGGTGGGTGGGCTGCTGGTGACGAGCAGCCCGACCGGTGTCGGCGACACGCTCGCCACGCTGCTCGATCCGGCGACCGGCGCGGTCCGCTGGCGGCAGCCCGGTTACCCGATCGCGACCGCGGCGGGCGGGCTGCTGGTCGAGAACCCCCGCCCCGGCGGCACCGGCAGCGTGCGGGCCGTCGACCCGGCGTCGGGCGCGGTGCGCTGGTCCCTGTCGGTGCCCGCGCAGGGCGTGTCGTACCGGCGCGACACCCGGGGGGTGACGCAGCTGGTGCTGGTCGAGCCGGACGGCCGGGTCGCCGTGCACGACGCCGACTCGGGCGCGCGGGTGCGCGACGGCCGGGTGTCGTCCGCGCCGGACGGCGTCTCCCACCGGTTCGCGCAGGTCGTCGGCGATCTGCTGCTGGTCGACGACGGCGCCGGGGCGGTCACCGCGTACGGGCTGGACCGGTTGGAGCGGCTCTGGACGGTGCCGGTGGACCCGCGCGCCGGCATCTGGTTCACCGACTGCGCCGGCGTGCTCTGCCAGCGCGACCAGGTCGGCGGGGCGAAGGCCCTCGATCCCGCCACCGGCCGCCCCGCGTGGGCGCAGGAGCGGTGGATCGGGCTCGCGCCGGTCGGCGGCCGGTTGATCGCCGCGGCGACGGGGGACGGCCCCGAGCTGGAGCTGTGGACGCTCGAACCGGCCACCGGCCGGGTGCTCGCCCGGCTCGGCCGCTGGCGCGTCACCGGCCGCGACGACGGGTCCGGCACCCTGGCCGGGCTGCTCGGGCTGCGCCGCCTCACCGGGGACCGGACGCTCGTCGGCGCGCTGGACGTGCCGACCGGCGAGGCACGGATCCGGGCGGTCCTGCCGGGCTCCTGGGACGAGTGCGCGGACGCGGGTCGGGCGCTGGTGTGCCTGCGCCCGGCCGGCGGCCTGACGGTCTGGCCGGTCGACCGGTGATCACCAGTTGGCCTGCCCGGGCGCCGGGGGCAGCGGCACCGACTCCGGCCGCAGCACGTACGCGATCCCGCCGCTGCCCGCCTGCCAGGCCGCCTCGAACGGCGTGCGGGGCACGGTCCGGCGGACCCGCTCGTCGTCCGGGGCGTACGGGTCGTTGAGCACCGGGTCGCCGTCGGCGGTGAAGCCGACCAGCACGATCAGGTGCCCCCGGGTGTCGTAGTCCAGCCCGGGCACCTGCCCCCGGGTGAACGCCGCCGAGACGATCAGCGGGATGCCGGCGGCCACGAACCGTTCCGCCTCGGCCAGCGAGCGCAGCCGGGTGACGAACGCGTCCACCCCGTGCGTCGCCGCGTACGCGGTGTTGAACGGCCAGTTGCCCGCCCCGCCGTACGCGTGGTCGTAGCAGTGCCGGGCGGCGTGCACCACGGCCGGGCGGGGGCCGGGCGGGTCGACCCAGGCGTACCGGTCCGGGGTGGGGCCGGCGTGCCAGAAGTCGAGCACCATCGACACGCAGGTGGGACTGCACCAGGAGTCGCCGCCGCCACCCCAGCGGGTCTCGCCGCCGGCGTGCAGCCGCTGCGCGTAGCGCGGCACGTCCAGCACCCGCCCCCACGCGGGGGTCTCGTCCGGGGCCGGGGCGGGGCCGGCCTCGCCCGGATCGGTGGAGGCGACCACGCCGACCGAGCGCAGCACCGGGCCGGCCGGGGCGTCGGCGCGGCGGAACAGCGTCACCCGGGCCTGCCAGCCGGTCACCGTCGCGCCGGTGACGCGGAGCGTGTCCGCGGCCACCCGGGCCCGTCCGTCGGACTGCCCCGGCACCGAGGAGCGGTGCACCGCGCTGTCGTCGGCCGCCCAGTCGCCCAGCAGGTACCAGCCGGTGGTGGCCGCGCCGGCGTCCCAGCCGCGCAGCTCCACCCGGAGCCAGCAGCCCGGTGGCGTGTCGGCGGTCCACGACGGCACCAGCTCGGTGGCGGCGAACCCGACCGGCACCACCGGGGAGGTCCAGGTGCCGGCGGCGTGGTCGGCGGGGTTCCCGGAGTGCGGGTCGGTAGGCGTGAGCCGGTCGGCCGCCGCGTCCGGCGCCAGCCCGTCCGGGCCGCCCCGGAGCCCGTCGGCGGTGCCCCGGTTCCGGTCGGCGGGGAAGCGGAAACGGCGGTACGCGACGTCCCGGCCGGGGTGGACGGCGGTCATCGGGGCTCCGCTCGGCTCGGCCCGGCCGGTCCGGCGCGGGCGGTGGTCGATCGTTGCCGGCGAGCATCGCGTACCCGAAGGTTTTCTGCAACGGCGGCGGGTGCCGGCCGTTTGGTCGCCGGCACTAGGTTGTGGGAGGTCACGAGGCAGGAGGCCGGGATGCGGGTACTGGTGGTCGAGGACGAGCGCAACCTCGCCGACGCGATCGCGCGCGGGCTGCGCAAGCGCGGGATGGCGGTGGACGTCGCCTACGACGGCGACGCCGGGCACGAGGCGGCGTTCGTCACCCGCTACGACGTGGTGGTCCTGGACCGGGACCTGCCGGGCGTGCACGGCGACCGGATCTGCGCCGACCTGGCCGCCTCCGGCACGCTCACCCGGGTCCTCATGCTGACCGCGAGCGGGACCGTCGCCGACCGGGTCGAGGGGTTGCAGCTCGGCGCCGACGACTACCTGGCCAAGCCGTTCGCCTTCGACGAGCTGGTGGCCCGGGTGCAGGCGCTGGGCCGGCGGGCCACCCCGGCCGCGCCGCCGGTGCTGGCGGTGGGCGACCTGGAACTCGACCCGGCGCGGCGCGTGGTGACCCGGGCCGGCGTGCCGCTCGACCTGACCAACAAGGAGTTCGGCGTGCTCGCCGAGCTGCTCAGGGCGCGCGGTGCGGTGGTGTCCAGCGAGGAGCTGCTGGAGCGGGTCTGGGACGCGAACACCGACCCGTTCACCACCATCGTCCGGGTCACCGTGATGACCCTGCGCAAGAAGCTCGGCGACCCGCCGCTGATCGACACCGTGGTCGGCGCGGGCTACCGGATCGAGTTCGGCCAGTGAGGGTGCGCCGGGTACGACCGACCCTGCGGCTGCGGCTGACCCTGCTCAACGGCGTGCTCCTGGTCGGCGCCGGGGCGATCCTGGTGCTGCTGGCCTGGCTGCTGGTCCGCGACGCGCTGCGCCCCACCGACGAGCTGCTGCCCGGCACCACAGTGGTGCTCACCGACGGCCGCACCCTGGACGCCGGGCAGTGGCAGCGGCAACTCGTCGACGCCGCGTCGCGGGAGCTGCTGGTCAAGGGACTGCTGGCGTTGCTGGCGATCAGCGTCGTCGGGGTGGCCGGGGCGTACCTGGTGGCCGGTCGGGCGCTGCGCCCGCTGCACCAGGTCACCGCCACCGCCCGCCGGCTCGGCGAGACCACGCTGGACGAGCGGATCGGCTGGTCCGGGGCCGACGACGAGGTGGCCGAGCTGGCCGAGACGTTCGACGCGATGCTGGACCGGATCAGCGCCGCGTTCGAGGCGCAGAAGCGGTTCGTCGCGAACGCCTCGCACGAGCTGCGGACCCCGCTCGCGGTGATGCGCACCGAGATCGACGTGACGCTCAGCGACGACGACGCGGACCTCGGCGAGTACCGCCGGATGGCCGGCGTGGTGCGGGAGGCGTCCGAGCGGGCCAACGGGCTGGTCGACGCGCTGCTGGTGCTGGCCCGCAGCGAGGCGCAGACCGGCCGGCGGCTGGCCCGGCGCGCCGAGAGCGACCTCGCCGTGGGCACCGCCAACGCGCTCTCCGCGGTGGCCCGCGAGGTGGAGCGGATCGGCCTGAAGGTGCACACCTCGCTGCGCCCCGCGCCGGTGGTCGGCGACCCGGGGCTGCTCGACCGGCTGGCCGGCAACCTGGTGGAGAACGCGGTCCGCTACAACCACCTGCACGGCCGGATGTGGGTGCGCACCGGCACCGACGGGCAACGGTCCTGGCTGGTGGTGGGGAACACCGGCTTCGAGGTCGCCCCCGCCGAGGTGCCCGGGCTGTTCGAGCCGTTCCGCCGGGGCGGGCAGGAACGCACCGGGGCCCGCGGCTCCGGACTCGGCCTGTCCATCGTGCGGGCGGTCTGCGACGCGCACGGCGGCACCGTGAAGGCGGTCGCCCAGCCCGGCGGCGGCCTGGAGGTGACCGTCACGCTCCCGTCGGCCGACCCGCCGGCGGCCACCTGACCGCCGATCCGCGCCCGTCCGGGCGTACCCCCGGGGTCATCTGATCGTGCGGCCCGGCCCGGCTGTCCCGGCCGGCGCGGCGGGTGGTCGGGCGTGGCGGCGCGGTGGTCGGTCAGAAAGCTTGCCGGGCGCTGGACGGCGGTGCGGGCGTGGCCCAGGGTGAGCGGAGCGACACGCCTCCCCGCCGATCCTACGGAGCTGCCCGTGACCCACCCCTCGGCCCCGCGCCGCCGCGCCCTCGCGGTCCTCGCCGCCGTCGCGCTCACCGCGGCCGGCCTGGCCCCGGCCGCACCCGCCGGCGCCGCGCCCAACCACACGACAGTGGTCAAGGCCGTCCCCGCCACCGCCTCGCCGGACATCATGGACGGCACCGTCGACGCGATCCACGACGCCGGCACGAAGATCATCGTGGCCGGTTCGTTCCACACCGTGCAGAACCGCAACTCCGACACCGACATCCCGCGCAACTACCTGCTCGCCTTCGACAAGGCCACCGGGGCCGTCGACACCGCGTTCGCGCCGGCCGTCGACAACGAGGTGTACGCGGTGGTCGCCGGCCCGACCGCCGGCACGGTCTTCGTCGCCGGCAAGTTCAACACCGTCAACGGGGTGACCCGGCGCAAGGTGGCACTGGTCGACGTCGCCACCGGGGCGCTGGTCACCGGCTTCGCCCCGCCGGCGTTCAACGGGCTGGTCAACGACATCGCCCTGATCGGCAACCGGCTGCTGGTCGGCGGCATCTTCACCACCGCCGGCAACACCACCCCGCGCGCCGGGCTGGCCTCGCTCAACGCCACCACCGGCGCGGTGGACACCTACCTCACCACCGCGCTGACCGAGCACCACAACTACGACGGGATCAGCGGCTCCAACGCCGGCGTCGGGGTGGAGAAGATGGCCGTCTCGCCGGACGGCACGCGGCTCGTGGTGATCGGCAACTTCAAGAAGGCCGACGACGTGCTGCACGACCAGATCGTCCAACTGGACCTGGGCGCGACCGCCGCCACCGTCGCCGACTGGAACACCAGCCGCTACACGCCGCGCTGCAAGTGGCAGGCCTTCGACTCGTACATGCGGGACATCGCCTACGCGCCGGACGGCGGCTACTTCGTGGTGGTCACCACCGGATCGCCGTACGCCGGCACGCTCTGCGACGCCGCGGCCCGCTTCGAGGGCGGCACCACCGCCGCCGACGCGCAGCCGACCTGGATCGACTACACCGGCGGCGACACGTTCCTCTCGGTCGCCGTGAGCGAGCAGGCGGTCTACGTCGGGGGCCACTTCCGCTGGCTGAACAACACCGCCGGCGCCGACAACGCCCGGGCCGGCGCGGTCGGCCGGGCCAGCATCGCGGCGCTCGACCCGCGTACCGGCCTGCCGCTGTCCTGGAACCCGGGCCGGCACCCGCGCGGCATCGGCGCCTCCGAGATGCTGGTCACCCCGGCCGGGCTCTGGGTCGGCGGGGACACCTCGTGGATCGGCAACTTCCAGTACCGCCGCGAGCGGATCGCGTTCTTCCCGCTGGCCGGCGGCACCGCCCCGCACCCGACCACCTCGGCCACCCTGCCCGGCACCGTCTACCAGGCCGGCGTGCCGAAGCCGACGAACGTGCTGTACCGGGTGAACGCCGGCGGCCCGGCGGTGCCGGCCACCGACGGCGGGCCGGACTGGGCGGTCGACGACGGCGGCAACCCCAGCCCGTACCACAACACCGGCAGCTCGGCCGCCGGCTTCGCCGCGGTCGGCTCGCTGGACGCGACAGTGCCGGCCGGCACGCCCGCCGCTCTCTACAGCGACGAACGGTACGACCCGGCCGGCGCGCCGGAGATGACCTGGCAGTTCCCGGTGCCCGCCGGGACCGAGGTGCAGGTGCGGCTCTACCTGGCCAACCGGTACGACGGCACCGGCACCGCCGGCAAACGCGTCTTCGACGTGGCGCTGGAGGGCACCACCGTCCTCGACGACCTCGACCTGTCCGCCAGCGTCGGGCACAACGTGGGCACCATGCGGGAGTTCACCGTGGTCAGCGACGGCGCCGTGGACCTGGAGTTCCGGCACGTGGTGGAGAACCCGCTGGTCGACGGCATCGAGATCGTCAAGACCGGCCCGCCGCCCGCCGGCACCGGCGACGAGGTGCAGGCCCGCTCGTACGACGGGGCGAGCACGGTCGGCGCGGCGAGCCCGGTGGCGAACCCGGACGGCACCGCCTGGTCCACCGCGCGCGGCGCGTTCTGGGTCGGCGGCACGCTGTTCTACGGGATGGACGGCGCGCTGTGGCGGCGGACGTTCAACGGGACGACGTTCGGCGCCCCGGCGCTCGTCGACCCCTACCACGACGCCTACTGGGACACGGTGATCACGGACTCCGGCCCGGCCGGCCAGACGTACGTCGGGGTGACCACGAGCTTCTACGCCGAGATCCCGAACGTGACCGGCATGTTCCACTCGGACGGGCGGCTCTACTACACGCTCTCCGGGCAGAGCGGCCTGTTCTGGCGCTGGTTCACCCCGGACAGCGGCACGGTCGGCGCGGACCGGTTCCCGGTGGCCGGCTCCGGCGGGCTCGCCGACGCGGGCGCGGTCTTCCTCGCCGGCAACACGCTCTACAAGGTCAACCGGACCACCGGTGACCTGTCCGCCACCGACTGGGCCGCCGGCGCGCCGGGCGCGACGTTCACGGTGCGCAGCGGGCCGTCGGTCGACGGGGTCGACTGGCGCGCGAAGGCCGTCTTCGTCGGCCCGTGAGGGTGTAAGGAGGGGCCCCTTCTTAACGCATTCTGCATAGGAGGGGCCCCTTCTTAACACCCTTGTCAGGGGGACGGCGGCGGTGGCAAGATCGTGCCGTCAGCCGAGAGGTGGAAGGGGGTGTGGTGATGTCCGTTCGCATCGATCCCGCGCCCCGCGTTCCCCGCTGACCCTCGCACTCCGCCGGGGCGCACCCCCACAGGAGGAAGCACCATGAGTGCAGAGATCCACTGCGTGACCGTCGAATCCGACGACCCGTACGCCCTGGCCACCTGGTGGGCCCGGGTGCTCGACCGCAAGCTGGCCGACGACGACTTCCCGGGCGACCCGGAGGCGGTCCTCGTCGCGCCCGGTGGGCACGGCCCCGACCTGCTCTTCGTCGAGGTGGGCGAGCGGCACGGCAAGGGCGCGTTCCACCTCGACCTGCACGCGGCCGAGGGCACCCGGGACACCGAGGTCGCGCGGCTGCGGGACCTCGGGGCCACAGTGGTCGACGACCGCCGCCGGCCGGACGGCACCGGCTGGGTGGTGCTCGCCGACCCGGAGGGCAACGAGTTCTGCGTCTGCCGCAGCCCGGCGGAACGCGCCGCGTCGGCCTGACCCGAACACGGCGCCGGGCCCCCGCCGACGGCGGGGGCCCGGCGCTCGGTGCGCGATGAGCGGGATCAGTCCTGCTTCTCGACCTCGCCGCGCAGCGTGACGAACTCCGACTGGAACTCGGCGGCGCTCTTGAAATAGACCACCATCATGCCGAGGCTGCCCTTGTCGGCCCAGACGCAGACGCCCACCGGGACGTCCTGGGCCTTGCCGTCGCTGCACTTGGCGTCGCCGCCGAGCGGGCCGGCGTCGACAGCCTTGAAGTCCTTGGTGCCGAGTTGCGGGGTGACCGCCGTGATGGCGTCCGCCATCTCCTTCTTCGGGTCGGCGATGATGCCGGAGACACCGACGACCATGACCAGGTCCTTCTTGGCCGGATCGCCGTAGAAGGCGCCCGCCGTGCTGGTCGCGTTCGGCACGTCCTTGCCGAGCTCGGACTTCATCTGCACGGCCGCGTTCTGCAGCGTCGGCTCGGTCACCTTCGGCCGGCCGCCCAGCGTCGCGGGCTCGACCACCCGGGTCTTGCTGGCGTTGACGGCGTCCTTGACCTCGTCCCCGGCGGCGGCCCAGATGGCGATGCCACCACCGACGCAGAGCACCAGGACGACGGCCAGGACGATCAGCAGGATCTTGCCGACCCCGAACTTCTTCTTCGGCGGCACCGGCGCGCCGAACTGGTCGCCGCCGTGCGGCGGCTGAGACGGGTAGTCACCGCCGTACTGGGGCTGCTGCGGCGCCGGCGGGTAGCCGCCGTCGTACTGCGGCTGCTGCGGCGGCTGGTAGCCACCCGGCTGCTGTGAGGGAGGGGGGTTGTTGCCGGGGTAGGGGTTGGACGGCGGCTGGGACATGAAGGCGGCTCCTGTGAGAATTCTGGACGCGTGATGGTAGCCAGGTCCGCCGACACTCCGCTGTCCGCCCGAGACCGGTGTGACGAAACCGGGACCCATCCGTGACCGGGCCCGGAACGCCGAACGCGGTGGCCGCACCGTCCGGAACGGACGGCCCGGCCACCGCGATCGATGGCCCGTCGGTCAGCGCAGGCTGGCCACGCCGCGCGGCAGGAACCGCCGGCCGGTCACCCGCTCGGAGGTCCCGGTCCGGTCCAGGTACGGCGTGACGCCGCCCAGGTGGAACGGCCAGCCGGCGCCGAGGATCATGCACAGGTCGATGTCCGGCGCCTCGGCGACGACGCCCTCGTCGAGCATGAGCCGGATCTCCTCGGCCATCGCGTCGAGCGCGTTCTGCCGCACCTGCTCGGCGGTCAGCGGCTGGTCGCCGACCACCAGCAGCTTCGCGACCTCGTCGTTGATCTGGTCGTCGACCACGATCGGCTGGCCCGAGTCGGCGATCCGCTTGAGGTTCTCACTGACGCCGAACCGGTCCGGGAACGCCGCGTGCAGCGTGCCGCCCACGTGGTAGGCCACGGCCGGCCCGACCAGCTGGAGCAGCGCGAGCGGGCGCATCGGCAGGCCCAGCGGGTCCAGCGCGCTGTTCGCCACGTCCAGCGGGGTGCCGGCGTCGACGGCGGCGAAGACGGTGCCCAGGAAACGGGTCAGCAGCCGGTTGACCACGAACGCCGGGGCGTCCTTGACCAGCACCGACGACTTCCTGAGCTGCTTGCCGACCGCGAACGCGGTGGCGAGGGTGGCGTCGTCGGTCCGCTCACCGCGGACGATCTCCAGCAGCGGCAGCACCGCGACCGGGTTGAAGAAGTGGAAGCCGACGACCCGTTCCGGGTGCTCCAGGTCGGCCGCCATCTCGGTGATCGACAGCGAGCTGGTGTTGGTGGCGAGCACCGCCTCCGGCTTGACGATCTTCTCCAGCTCGGCCCAGACCTGCTTCTTGACGCCCAGGTCCTCGAAGACCGCCTCGATGACGAAGTCGGCATCGGCGAACACCGACTTGTCGACCGAGCCCGACACCAGGCCGTACAGCTTGGCGGCGGTGCCCTTGTCCATCCGCCCCTTGCTGACGGCCTTCTCGATCTGGGTGTGCACGTAGCCCACGCCCTTGTCCACCCGGGACTGATCAAGGTCGGTCATGACGACCGGCACCTGGAGCCGCCGGGCGAACAGCAGCGCGAGCTGGCTGGCCATCAGGCCGGCGCCGACGATGCCCACCTTCGTCACCTGCCGGGCCAGGCCCTTGTCCGGCGCGCCGGCCGGGCGCTTGGCCCGCCGCTGCACCAGGTCGAACGCGTACAGGCCGCTGCGCAGCTCCTCGGAGAAGACCAGGTCGGCGAGCGCCTCGTCCTCCGCGGCGGTGCCGGTGGCGAAGTCCGCGTCCTTGGCGGTCTCCAGCAGGTCCAGGGCCTTGTACGCGGCCGGGACCGCGCCGTGCAGCCGCTGGTCGAGGGTCTGCCGGGCGAAGTAGAGCACGCCCGCCCACATGTCCTTGTCGACCTCGGGACGGGTCACGGTGACCTCGCCCCGGACGACGCCGGCGGCCCACTCCAGCGACCGCTCCAGGAAGTCGGCCGGCTCCAGCAGCACGTCCGCGACGCCCATCTCGGCGGCCTGCTTCGGCTTGAGCATCTTGTTCTGCATCAGCGGGTTCTGCAGGATCACCTGGGTGGCGGCCGGGATGCCGATCAGGTTCGGCAGCAGCTGGGTGCCGCCCCAGCCGGGCACCAGGCCGAGCGAGACCTCGGGCAGCGCCAACGCCGCCGCGCCCGCCGACAGCGTCCGGTAGTGGCAGTGCAGCGCCAGCTCCAGGCCACCGCCCATGGCCGCGCCGTTGACGAACGCGAACGTCGGCACGTCGCTGTCCTTCAGCCGGGCGAAGACCCGGTGGCCGAGCCGGCCGATCTCCAGCGCCTGCTCGCGGCTCTCCAACTGCGGCAGGCTGGTGATGTCCGCGCCCACGCAGAAGATGTACGGCTTGCCGGTGACCGCGACGAACGCCGGGTTCGCCGCGAGGGCGGCGGTGATCGCCTCGTCCAGGCTGGTCAGCCCGCCCGGACCGAAGCTGTTCGGCTTGGTGTGGTCGAAGCCGTTGTCCAGGGTGATCAGTGCGGCGGGCCGGTCCAGCCCCGGTACGTTCACCTGACGCAGCAGCGCCTTGGTGACGACCTCGTTCGGTGCGGCCAGGCTCACTTGTCTCCACCCTCCCAGTTCGGGTTCTCCCAGATGACCGTGCCGCCCATGCCGATACCGATGCACATGGCGGTGAGGCCGTAGCGGACCTCGGGGTGCTCGGCGAACTGCCGGGCGAGCTGGGTCATCAGCCGGACGCCGGAGGACGCGAGCGGGTGCCCGATGGCGATCGCGCCGCCCCAGGCGTTGACCCGGGGGTCGTCGTCGGCGATGCCGAAGTGGTCGAGGAACGCGAGCACCTGCACCGCGAACGCCTCGTTCAGCTCGAACAGGCCGATGTCGTCGATGCTCAGGCCGGCGATGCGCAGCGCCTTCTCGGTCGACGGGATCGGGCCGACGCCCATCACCTCGGGCTCGACGCCGACGAAGCCGTACGACACCAGCCGCATGCCGACCGGCAGGCCCAGCTCACGGGCGGTGTCCTCGGCGACCAGCAGCGCGGCGGTGGCGCCGTCGTTCAGGCCGGCCGCGTTGCCCGCGGTGACCTTGCCGTGCGGGCGGAACGGGGTCTTCAGCCCGGCCAGCTTCTCCAGGGAGGTGTCCCGCGGCGCCTCGTCGACGGTCGCCAGACCCCAGCCGCCGTCCTCGTCGCGCACCGCGACCGGCACCAGGTCGCCCTGGAGCTTGCCGTTGGCGTACGCCTTGGCGGTCTTCTGCTGGGACGCGAGCGCGAACGCGTCGGTGCGCTCCTTGGTGATGTGCGGGACGCGGTCGTGCAGGTTCTCCGCGGTGGCGCCCATCACCAGGGCGGACGGGTCGACAAGCTTCTCCGCGACGATCCGCGGGTTGGGGTCGACGCCCTCGCCCATCGGGTGGCGGCCCATGTGCTCGACACCGCCGGCGATGGCCACGTCGTAGGCGCCCATGGCGATGCCGGAGGCCACCGTGGTGACGGCGGTCATCGCGCCGGCGCACATCCGGTCGATGGCGAAGCCGGGCACGGTCTTGGGCAGGCCGGACAGCAGTGCGGCGGTGCGGCCGATGGTCAGGCCCTGGTCACCGATCTGGGTGGTGGCGGCGATCGCCACCTCCTCCACCTTCTCCGGCGGCAGCTGCGGGTTGCGGCGCATCAGCTCGCGGATGCAGCGGATCACCAGGTCGTCGGCGCGGGTGTTGCCGTACATCCCACCCGCCTTGCCGAACGGGGTACGGACGCCGTCGACGAAGACGACATCTCGAACTTCACGGGGCACTGGGAGCCTCCCTCGGCACTGGCCATTTCCCCGGATGCTACTCGTCAGTAACCAACCGCGTCACCACCCCCCGTGTGGCAGACCCCACACCCCACCCCGCCGCCGGGTCAGGCGGCGGGCGTGCGCAGGGCCTCGGTGAGCGCGGGCAGCAGCAGGCCGAGCTGCCACTCGCGGGCACCCAACGTGCGCAGCACCTCCGCGACCGTCTCGTCGGTGATCTCCTCCGGCGGCTGCCAGGCCAACCGGCGGATCGAGTCCGGCGTGATCAGGTTCTCCGCCGGCAGCCGGCGCGCCGCGGCGGTGCCGACCACCACCTCCCGGCAGCGGGCCAGCCGGCCCGCCGCCACCGGGTCGCGCTCGGCCCACCGGTGCGGCGGGGGCGGGCCCTCCACCGTCGGACTCACCGGCAGCGCGTCGTCCGGCAGCTGGCGTGCGTCGTCCAACGCCGCCAACCAGGTACGCGCCAGCCGGCGCACCGAACGACCCCCGAACCCGGGCAGGGTCAGCAGCGTCTTCTCGTCCTTCGGGTCCAGCTCCGCGGCCGCCACGATGGCCGAGTCGGGCAGCACCCGGCCCGGTGCGGCGTCGCGCCGCGAGGCGATCTGGTCCCGGGCGTACCAGAGGGACCGGACCCGGGCCTGAGCGCGGGCCCCGCGGACCCGGTGGATCCCGGACGTCCGGCGCCACGGCTCGGCGCGCACCCGGGGCGGGCGTGCCCCGTTGCGCACCAGCGCGGCGAACTCCTCCGCGGCCCAGCCGGACTTGCCCTGCCGGTCGAGCTCGGCGTCGAGCGCGTCGCGCAGGTCCACCAGCAGCTCCACGTCCAGCGCCGCGTACGTCAGCCAGGACTCCGGCAGCGGCCGGCTGGACCAGTCGGCGGCGGAGTGGTGCTTCTCCAGGCTGAAGCCGAGCAGCTGTTCGGTCAGCGCGGCCAGGCCGACCCGCTCGAAACCGGCCAGCCGGGCGGCCAGTTCGGTGTCGAACAGCCGGCGCGGGCGCAGCCCCAGCTCGGCCAGGCAGGCCAGATCCTGGCTGGCCGCGTGCAGCACCCACTCGGCCTCGGCGATCGCCGCGTCGAGGGCGGACAGGTCGGGCAGCGGCAGCGGGTCGACCAGCGCGGTGCCGGCGCCGGCGCGGCGCAGCTGCACGAGGTAGGCCCGCTGGCTGTAGCGGTATCCGGAGGCGCGTTCGGCGTCCAGGGCCACCGGGCCGGTGCCGGCCGCGAAGCGGGCCACCACCTCGTCGAGCTGGGTCGAGGTGGCTACCGGCGCGGGGGTGCCCTCGCGCGGGGCGGTCAGCGGGACGGCTGCGCCCGTGTCGGTCTCGGTCCCCGCGTCCGCCGGCTCCGGCACGGCCGACGACGGATGCGGAGACACCTCTCCCGTACGGCTTTCGGCGGCCCGACGGCGCAGGGGTGGTTCGTCGGTCACCTGACAACCCTAGTGGGCCGGACGATCCGGTGCGCGCAGCCGGTCCGGTGCGTGTCGACGAGATGTCCGCCGGGTGTCCGGAACGGGCCGGGTTGCGCGGGGGTGAGAGGGTCGGACAACGGGGGAGACAAACCCCGTTCCCGCCGGTACGGTCCATCGAGCCGTGAGCGGAGCGGGGGCGACCGGGCGGCGGTCGGTGCGCCGGCGGAGCCGGCGGGGAGGACGGACGATCATGGCAGGCGGCTACGGAACCGGCGACGGTGTGCCGGGGCGGGACGGCGACGGAACGGCCGACCGGCCTGGGCCGCTGCCGCCGCGCATCGCCCCACCGGGCGCGAGCCACCCGGCGGCCCACCCCACCTACCCGACGTCCGGCGCCGACCACCCGGCCGCGCCGCCGTACCCGGGGTACCCGGCCCGGTCCGGCGCCGCCGGCCCCTCGTACGGTGCCACCGCCCGCGCGGCGTCACCCGTCGTGCCGGCCCAGCCGAACCCCGGGCCGGCCTACCCCGGTCCGTCGTCGACCGGCTCGGGCTCGTCCTATCCGGGTCAGTCCACGCCGGGCTCGCCCTACCCGGGTCAGTCCGCGCCGGGCTCGTCCTATCCGGGTCAGCCCGGCTCGGGCTCGTCCTACCCGGCGCGGGCCGCCGCCGGTTCGTCGTATCCGGCGCCGCCGGCGTCCGGGGCGCCGTACCCGGGGCAGCCCGCTTCCTACCCGGCCGTTCCGGCGTCCGCCTCCCCGTACCCCGGGCCGCCGGTGCCCGGGCCGGCCTTCCCGGGGCAGCCGATCTCAGGTCCGGCCTATCCGGGCCAGCCCTCCACCGGCCCGGGACAACTGGGCTTCGGCGCGTCCGGCGTACGCCCCGACCCGTCCGGCCGCCGCGGCTGGCTGCCGCTGTTGGCGCTGGCGCTGGCCGGCGTGCTGGCCGTGGTGACCGGCGTGCAGGCGTACCAGATTCACCGGCTGGACGACCGACTCGCCGCCGCCGACCGGCGGACGGCCGAGGCGCAGGGCGCGGACGCCCGCCGGCTCGACGGGCTGGAGCAGCGCGCCGGGAGCCTCGAGAAGCAGGCCGGCGCCGCCTTCAATCCCGAGGCCGTGGCCAGCGCGGTGCTGCCCAGCGTGTTCCGGGTGCGGGCCGGCCAGTTCACCGGCACGGCGTTCGCGGTCGGCAAGGCCCCGTCCGGCGGTGGCACCACGCTGCTCACCAACTTCCACGTGGTGGAGTCGGTCTTCGCCGCCGGCGAGCGCAAGGTGTTCCTGGAGCGCACCGACCAGCGGTTCGAGGCGACCATCGTCGCCACCGACAAGGAGAAGGACCTGGCGCAGCTGCGCACCACCGCCAAGTTCGGCGGCCTGGTCGCGGCGCGTACGCCGGTCAAGTCCGGCCAGCAGATCGTGGTGGTCGGCGCGCCCCTCGGGTTGCAGGACAGCGTCACCACCGGTGTGGTGAGCGCGTTCCGCCAGGACGAGGGGGGCTCCGGCCCGGTCATCCAGTTCGACGCGCCGATCAACCCCGGCAACTCCGGCGGCCCGGTGATCAACGGATCGAAGGAGGTCGTCGGCATCGCCACGGCCAAGGCCCGGGACGCCGAGGGCATCGGGCTGGCGGTGCCGATCAAGACCGCCTGCGACCGGTTCAAGCTCTGCTGACGGCGCGGCCCGCCCCCGGCGCTCCGCGGTTTCCCGCCACGCCGGGTGTGGCCCGGGACGCGCCGCCTCGACCCCGGCCCATCGGGCCACCCCGCGGGGACCAGCACATCTGGAGGAACGACATGTCCCAGCCACCGAGCGGAGCGGGTGATCACCCGTCCCCGTCGCCGGGCGGCACGGTCTACGGGAGCCGGCCCGCGCCCTCGCCGTACGGCCCGGCCCAGCCCGACCCCACCCGGCCCCAGCCACCCGTGCCCGGCCAGTACGCGCCGGGCGCCGCCCCGGTCCCCGCACCGGGGCAGCCGATGTCGGCGCCGCCGGTCTCCGGCGCCGGTCATCCGCCGATGTCCGCGCCGCCCGTCTCGGGTCCCGGTTACGGCCCGCCGCCGGCCGCCGGCTACCCGCCGATGTCGGCCCCGCCCGTCCCCGCTCCCGGTCACGGGCCGCAGCCCATGTCCGGGCCGCCCGTCTCGGGCCCGGGTTACGGGCCGCCCGTGTCGGGCCCGGGTCACGGGCCGCAACCGATGTCCGCGCCGACCGCCGCCGGTGCGCCCTACGGGCCGGCCGGGTACGGCCCGTCGGCGGATGCGCCGGCCGGGGGCGGCCGGGGCCGGAGCACGCTGGTGCTCGCCCTCGTCGCCGGGCTGCTCCTCGTGCTCGGAGGCGTGATGACCGGTCTCTACGTCACCACCGACGGCAAGCTGGACCGGGCCGAGCGGCAGGTGAGCCAGCGCGACGGCACCATCTCGGCGAACCAGCGGGAGCTCGAGAAGCTCAGGGGCGAGATGAAGACGGTCCAGGATCGGCTGGCCGACACCGAGCAGGACCTGACCGGCACCAAGAACGACCGCGACGAGCAGACTCGGCAGAAGAAGGTCATCGCGAGCTGCCTGGACAAGTTGACCACCGCCATCGCGGCGGCGTCGCGCGGTGACAAGGCGGCCTTCGAGGCGGCCAACAAGGGCCTCGACAAGGTCTGCAACGAGGCCGAGAACTATCTCTGAGTCCTCCCTCGGTCGATCATGAAGTTGGCGGCGTTCCGGATCTCCGGGATGGCCGCCAACTTCATGATCGACGGAACCGGGGCGCCGGGTGGGGTGGGTGTCAGGCGGCGCCGGCGGAGCGGCGGGTGGGCAGCGCGGTCACGCCGGGCGGGGGCAGGCCGGCGGTGGAGGCCAGCAGCGTGCACCAGCCCAGCAGGTGCGGGCCCAGATCCGCCCGCAGCGGCGTCCAGGAGGCGCGGATCTCGATGTCGCCGGCGGCCGGTGGCCCGGCCAGCTCGCCGAAGCGGGTGGAGAGCGTCTGGGTGACCGTGCCGCCGATCGCCCGGTGCCCGGCGCCCTGCGCGTCCAGCGCGTCGGTCAGCCAGGTCCAGCCCACGCCGGGCAGCAGCGGGTCGCTGGCCAGGTCGACCTCCAGCTCGGCGGTGACGTAGGTGACCAGCCGCAGCGTGCCCTGCCAGGCCTCGTGCCCGGCCGGGTCGTGCAGCAGGATCAGCCGCCCGGTGGCCACCTCGTCGTCGTCGCGCAGGACGGCGGCGGAGAGGGCGAAGGCGTACGGGGCGAGCCGCTGCGGAGCGCCCACCTCCTCCAGCACGATCTCCGGGCGGGGTGTGGCCGACCGCAGCCCCGCGACCGCGCGAGCGAACGTTTCCGGGAGCGCGATCGGGGGGGCCATGCCGGCAGCCTATGCCGCCTCCGCCGTGCGGTGGGTGACGGCGCGCCGGGCGCGTCTGTGTGTGAGAAGGGGCCCCTTCTCTACCGGAGGCGTTAACAGGGGGCCCCTCCTTCTACGTCACAAATGCGCACGGTGAGCGCGGGCGCCGTCGAGGGGCGTGGCACGATTGCCGCGATGACCACCGACACCACGGGCACTGCCGCCCGAGACGGAGAACCCCGCCGCGGCGGGCCGGCCGACTCGCCGTTCGTGCGCGCCTGCCGGCGTGAGCCGGTCCCGCACACCCCGGTCTGGTTCATGCGCCAGGCCGGCCGGTCGCTGCCGGAGTACCGCGAGATCCGGGCCAGCGTGCCGATGCTGGAGTCCTGCCGCCGACCCGAGCTGGTCACCGAGATCACCCTCCAGCCGGTCCGCCGGCACGGGGTGGACGCGGCGATCCTGTTCAGCGACATCGTGGTGCCGGTGGCGGCGGCCGGGATCGACCTGGACATCGTGCCCGGCACCGGGCCGGTGGTGGCCGAGCCGGTGCGTACCGCCGCCGACGTGGAACGGATCGCGGTGATCGGCCGCGACGAGGTGTCCTACGTGGACGAGGCGGTCCGGCTGCTCGTCGCCGAGCTGGGCGACACCCCGCTGATCGGCTTCGCCGGGGCGCCGTTCACCCTCGCCAGCTACCTGGTCGAGGGCGGGCCGTCGCGGACCCACGCGAAGACCAAGGCGATGATGCACGGCGACCCGGAGCTGTGGCACGCGCTCTGCGCCCGGCTGGCCGAGGTGACGCTGTCGTTCCTGCGGGTGCAGATCGACGCGGGCGTCTCCGCCGTACAGCTCTTCGACTCCTGGGCCGGCGCACTCTCCGAGGCCGACTACCGCCGCTTCGTCATGCCCCACTCGTCGTACGTGCTCGGCGGCCTGGAAGACGCCGGCGTGCCGCGGATCCACTTCGGGGTGGGCACCGGCGAGCTGCTCGCCGCGATGGGCGAGGCCGGCGCCGACGTGGTCGGCGTCGACTGGCGTACGCCGCTGGACGTCGCCACCGGCCGGATCGGGCCGGACAAGGCGGTGCAGGGCAACCTCGACCCGACCGTGCTGCTCGCGCCCTGGCCGGTGGTGGAGGCCGAGGTGCGGCGGATCGTCGAGCAGGGCCGGGCCGCGCCCGGCCACGTGTTCAACCTCGGCCACGGCGTCCTGCCGGAGACCGACCCCGACGTGCTGACCCGGGTGGTCGCGCTGGTGCACGAGCTGTCCGCGCGACCGGCCCGCTAGGGGGCGTCGTGGCGCGACCGTGGCGGGTGGCGATCGTCGGCGGCGGGATCACCGGGCTGGCCGCCGCCGTCCGGTTGCGCGACCGCGCCCCCGCCGGCACCGAGATCACCGTGTACGAGCAGTCCGGCCGCCTCGGCGGCAAGCTGCGCACCGGTGAGCTGGCCGGCGGGCCGGTCGAGTTCGGGGCCGAGTCGTTCCTGATGCGCGACCCGGCCGGCGGGGAGTCGGCGGCGGTGACGCTGGCCCGCCGGCTCGACCTCGGCACGCGGATCGTGCACCCGAGCGTCGGCCAGGCCGCCCTGCTCGTCGACGGCGGGTTGCGCCCGGTGCCGGGCGGCACGCTCGTCGGCGTACCCGGGGATCTGGCGAAGGTGGCGACGGTGGCCCGGCCGGCGGCGGACGCCGACCGGGACGCGGGCCGCCCGCTGCTGGCCCCGGGGGAGGACCTCGCGGTCGGCCGGCTGGTCCGGGAGCGGCTCGGCGACGACGTGGTGGACCGCCTCGTCGACCCGATGCTCGGCGGCGTCTACGCCGGCCGGGCCGACGACCTGTCCCTGGTCACCACCATGCCGGCGCTGGCCCGCGCGGCGCGCGCCGAGCACACGCTCGTCGGCGCGGTACGCGCCGCGCAGGCCGCCGCCCCGCGCGCGCCCGGCGCGCCGGTCTTCGGCACCCTGGCCGGCGGGCTGAGCACGCTCGTCGAGGCGGCGGCGACGGCCAGCGGGGCGACGATCCGCCGGGATGCCGCGGTGCGGGAGCTGCGCCGCACCCCGACCGGTTGGCGGCTCACCGTCGGGCCGACCCGGGACGCCGAGCTGGTGGACGCCGACGCGGTGGTGCTGGCGGTGCCGGCCCGGCCGGCGGCCCGGCTGCTCGCCGTCGAGGCCGCCGAGGTGGCCGACACCGTCGGCGCGCTCGACTACGCCAGCGTCGCGCTGGTCACGCTCGCGCTGCCCGGGCCGGACCTGCCGGAGCTGTCCGGATTCCTGGTGCCGGCCGCCGAGGGCCTGCTGATCAAGGCGGCCACGTTCTTCACCACCAAGTGGGGGCACCTGCGCCGACCCGACGGGTTGGCGCTGGTGCGGGCCTCGGTGGGCCGCTACGGCGACGAGACCTCGCTCCAGCTCACCGACGACGACCTGGCCGCCACCGTACGCCGGGAGTTGTCGGCTGCGCTGGGCACGGCGCTGCCGGAGCCGGTGGCCCGGCACGTGCAGCGGTGGGGTGGTGCGTTGCCGCAGTACACCCCGGGGCACGCGGCCCGGGTGGCGGCGGTGCGGACCGCGCTGCGCGGCGCCCACCCGACGCTGGCCCTGGCCGGGGCCGGCTACGACGGGGTCGGCATACCGGTCTGCGTCCGCTCCGGCGAGACGGCGGCCGAAGAGATCATCACGGCACTGGGAGGATCGGCAGCATGACCGAGCAGACCAACGCGGCGCGGCTGCGGGAGCTGAACGACACCATCCGCTACACCATGTGGTCGGTGTACCGGGCCAGCAGCCCGCTGCCCTCGCTGCGGGAGAACGTCGTCGACGAGGTCGAGTCGCTCTTCACCGAGCTGGCCGGCAAGGACGTGACGATCCGGGGCACGTACGACGTGGCCGGGCTGCGCGCCGACGCCGACCTGATGATCTGGTGGCACGCCCCGACCAGCGACGCGCTCCAGGACGCGTACCTGCGGTTCCGCCGCACCACGCTGGGCCGGGCGCTCACCCCGGTCTGGTCGCAGATGGCGCTGCACCGGCCGGCGGAGTTCAACCGCAGCCACATCCCGGCGTTCCTGGCCGACGAGGACCCGCGCGCCTACCTCTGCGTCTACCCGTTCGTCCGCTCGTACGAGTGGTACCTGCTGCCCGACGCCGAGCGGCGGGAGCTGCTGGCCGAGCACGGGAAGATGGCGCGGGGCTACCCGGACGTGCGGGCCAACACGGTCGCCTCGTTCGCGCTCGGCGACTACGAGTGGATGCTGGCGTTCGAGGCCGACGAGCTGCACCGGATCGTCGACCTGATGCGCGACCTGCGGGCCTCCCGGGCCCGCCGGCACGTGCGCGAGGAGGTCCCGTTCTACACCGGCCGCCGCCGCCCGATCGCCGACATCGTCACCTGCCTGGTGTGAAAGGCGGGGCCCCCTGTTAACGCCTCCGGTAGAGAAGGGGCCCCCTTTCACACCTGGGTGTTGAGAGGGGGCCCCTGCTTACCCGCGACGGGGCGGGAGGGGGTGGTTCAGGCGGTGGTGGTGCAGGAGAGGATCCCCGGCACCGGGTTGGTGCCGGTCGACGTGCCGGTGAAGCCGAACGAGGTGCTCGCGCCCGGCGACAACGCCCCGTTGTAGGCGACGTTGCGCGCGGTGACGAGCGTTCCGCTGGTGGTCACCGTGGCGTTCCACGCCGAGCTGACCTGCTGGCCGTTCTGGTAGTTCCAGCTCACCGACCAGCCGCGGATCGGCGAGCCGCTGCCGTTGGTCACCTTCACCTCGGCCTGGAAGCCGCCGCCCCACTGGCCGGTGATCTGGTAGGTGGCGGTGCAGCCGCCGGCCGGGTTCGGCGTCGACGGCGGGGTGGACGTCGGGGTCGGGCCGGCGGTCGGCGACGTGGTGGGGGACGCGGTCGGCGAGGCGGTCGGCGTCGCCGTCGGGGACGGGCCGGCGCCGCCGAAGTCCACGTCACTGCACAGGTAGTAGGACTGGTCCAGGTGGCTGGCCTGCCAGATGGTGTAGACGATGTGCCGGCCGGTGCGGCCCGGCGCGTTCGCCGGCACCTGGATCGACACACCCGACGTCTCCGGCGTCCACTGGCTGGCCGGGGTGTTGCCGATCGAGCCGACCTGCTCCAGGTCGCTCCAGCGCAGCGGCGTGGTGAGCGCGTTGAAGCCCTGCTTGGTCACGTACACCCGGATGTAGTCGGCGCCGTGGCTGGCCTGGTCGAACAGCTTGATCCGGAAGTTGTTGGAGATCGACGTGGTCTTCCAGGCACCGACGGTGTCGAGGGAGTTGTAGCGGCCGGCGGAGGTGCGTCCGCCACTGCACAGCTGGCCGTCCGGGATGGCGCCCTGGTGGTTGCCGGCCACGCCCTCGCGGAACAGCCCGTTCCAGTTCCACATGGCGGACGGGTCGGCCTGCCAGGCCTGCCAGCACATCGGGTCCTGGGTGGCCATCGCCGGGTTCTGGAAGTCGCTGCCCCAGCGCTGCCAGCAGCCGTAGTTGCGGGATGCGGGGTCGACCACGGACCCGTGCGCCGAGGCCGGGCCGGAGAACGCGGTGGTGAGCAGCGCGGCGACGACCGCGCAGACGCCGAGGATCGCCGCGCCGAGCGGGATCCGACGGCGGTGGGGAGTGGACATGTGAAGCCTCCGGGTGGGGGTCGGTGCACGACGCCCGGACTGTCGGGAGTTGCCCTCTCCCGCGTGGCGGCTCGGTCCGCACGCTGCCACATGAAACGACACACGTCAATTAGTTTGGATTCCGGCGCATCGGCGTGTGCGGGATGCCGTCCTCCACGTAGCCGGGGCCGCTGACCGTGAAGCCGTGCCCGGCGTAGAAGCCGACCAGGTGCGTCTGTGCCTCCAGCACGCACGGCCGGTCACCCACCGCGGCGAGCGCCTCGGTCATCAGCGCGCCGGCCAGGCCCGCGCCGCGGGCCGCCGGCGCCACCACCACCCGGCCGATCCGGGCCACGTCGCCCGGATCGGCGAGGATCCGCAGGTACGCCACGACGGCGCCGTCGCGGGTCAGCCAGAGGTGCCGGGTGCCGGGCTCGACGTCCCGGCCGTCGAGTTCCGGGTACGGGCAGGACTGCTCCACCACGAACACGTCGATGCGCAGCCGGAGCAGGTCGTGGAAGGTGCGGGCGTCCAGCTCGGCGAAGCCGGCCAGGTGGGACTCGACGGACATCCCGCCAGGCTAGGCCGTGGCCGGCGGGCGCGCGGCCCCGGCCCGGCGCGTGGTCAGCCTGCCGCGCGCAGGCCGGCCGCGGTGGCGAGCACGGCCCGGTCGAACCACGTCTCGGTGGTGGTGGCCGACCGGGTCCAGACCCCCACGCACTGGGTCACCCGGCCCCGGTGCAGACAGCCGTAGCGGTGCGGGAAACGGGTGCCGTCGGGCAGCGTCATGGTCGCGGCGACCGCCCGGCCCGGCACGCCCACCGAGGTGGGCAGGTCGACGGCGGAGTGCCCGGCGGTCACCTGCCCGTCCTCCTCGTCGCGGTCGCAGGCTTCGAGCAGGTCGAAGATCCGGCGTACGGCGTCGGCCGCGGTGGCGTCGTCCGGGTAGACCACGGTCTCCTGGGCCAGCTCCACGAACTCCTCGGCCGGGGCCCCCTTCGGTGTGCCGAAGACCCGGGTCGAGGCGGCCTCCCGCCGGTCCAGAAGGGGCACGGGCCGCCCGCAGGCGATCCCGTCCGAGTCGAGTCGCTCGCTGGCGTGCTCGGGCTTCTCGGCCAGATCGGCGAGGCGGCCGGTGGCGGCGTGCCGGTCCCGCAGGGCGCGGGCGGCTCCGCCGTCGGTGGGCACGGGCGCGACCAGGGCCGGCGCGGCGGTCGCCGGCGGCTCGCCCGGGTCGGGCGCCGCGGTGCAGCCGCCGAGCGCGACGAGCACGGTGAGCAGGGTCGCCGCGACGATCGGCCGTCGAATCACCGGGGGATGGTAGCCGGAGATCGACTGCGGTGGTGGCCCGTCGGTCGGGTGGACCGGCGCGGCTCAGGCGGGGCGGGCACCGACCGCGTCGCGGATCTCGGCGCCCTGGTCGCCCTCGACCGCCCGGGCGCAGTGGGCGCAGCAGAAGAAGCGGCCGGAGACCTCCACGCCGTGCCCGACGATCTTGATCTGGCAGTGCTCGCAGATCGGCGCCATCTTGTGCACCGCGCACTCGAAGCAGTCGAACGTGTGCCGGGCCCCGTCGACGGTGCGCACCTCGAACGCCATCCAGTAGTCGTTGCCGCAGACCTCACAGCTACCCATGCCAAACCCCCCAAAAACGGACCTGTCCCCTCAGGGTCGGGCAGCGGACCCGCGGGGGCAACCGGAACCGGCGAACCTGGTGCCGGCCCGACGGCGAGTCTCCCCGGCGTGTCGCGACAGTCGCGTCCGCCACCCCGTCCCGGCGGCGTGCGGAGGGGCGAGACGGCCGGCTGCGCGCCGACACCGCCGCGGTCCGGTCCTGCCGTGCCGGAGTGGACGCCGCCGGCGGCGTCACCGGCGGCGGGCCTGCCGCACCGCCAGCCAGAGCACCAGCAGCGGCACGAAGATCCAGAGCTGTGCCAGCGTGTAGTGCCGCAGCTCGGCGTGGACGTCCACGCCGGCCAGCTCCCGGTCCAGGGCACCGCGCCGGCTGAGCGCGGCCGCGTGCAGCGCGAGCGGCGCGTAGTTGAGCCCCACCAGCGCCAGGTAGCCGCCGGCCACGGTGCGCACCGGCCCGCCGGCCGCGACCGCCCAGCACCCCAGCGCGACGCAGCCCAGCAGGCCGGCGACGAACTCGACGAGGATCACCCGCCGCCGCACCGGCGACCCCGCCGGTCCGTGCATGTCCACCGCGGCGAGCCGTCGTACGTCGAGATCGGGCATGACTCCACCGATAGCGCACCGGGGCAAGCGGGGGTCAGCCGGCGCTCGGCTCCAGTCGCACCGAGATCGAGTTGACGCAGTGTCGGGTGTCCTTCGGGGTGAAGCCCTCGCCCTCGAAGACGTGGCCCAGGTGGCTGTCGCAGCGCGCGCAGCGGATCTCCACCCGCCGCATGCCGAGCGTGTTGTCGGGGATCTCCTTGACCGCACCCGGGATGGCGTCGTCGAAGCTCGGCCAGCCGCAGTGCGAGTCGAACTTGTCGTCGCTGCGGAACAGCTCCAACCCGCAGGCCCGGCAGTGGTAGACGCCCGGGGTCTTGGTGTCGACGTACTCGCCGGTCCAGGGCGCCTCGGTGCCGGCCTGACGCAGCACCCGGAACTCCTCCGGGCTCAGCCGGACCCGCCACTCGTCCTCGGTGCGGGGCAGTTCGTTGTCGGAAAGACTCACCACCCAACGGTACGTCGACTGTCGGTGCCATCGCATATGGTCGCCTGATGGCGGGCAGCAGAAGCGCCGTCGAGGAGATCGAGGTCTCCGGGCGGGCCGTGCGGCTCAGCAGCCCGGACCGGGTGATCTTCCCGCAGCGCGGCTTCACCAAGGCGGACGTCTTCCACTACTACCTCGCGGTGGGCGAGGGCATCACCCGGGCCCTGCGCGACCGGCCCACCACCCTGCAACGCTTCCCCGAGGGCGTCGAGGGGGAGATGTTCTTCCAGAAGCGGGTGCCGACGCGCGGCGTACCCCCGTGGATCCGCACCGCGGAGATCAGCTTTCCCAGCGGCCGCAAGGCCGACGAGCTCTGCCCCGCCGACCTGGCCCACGTCGCCTGGGCGGCGCAGATGGGCACCGTGGTCTTCCACCCCTGGCCGGTGCGCGCCGCCGACACCGACCGACCGGACGAGCTGCGGGTCGACCTCGACCCGCAGCCCGGCACCGACTTCACCGACGCGGTGACCGCCGCCGGCGAACTGCGCGGGCTGCTGGACGAGCTGGGCGTGCCCGGTTGGCCCAAGACCTCCGGCGGCCGCGGGGTCCACGTCTACCTGCGCATCCAGCCGCGCTGGACGTTCGTCGAGGTGCGCCGGGCCACCATCGCGCTGGCCCGGGAGCTGGAGCGGCGCCGGCCCGAGCTGGTCACCACCGCCTGGTGGAAGGAGGAGCGGGGCCGGCGGGTCTTCGTCGACTTCAACCAGACCGCCCGGGACCGCACCATCGCCTGCGCCTACTCGCTGCGGGCCAACGCGCGTGCCACCGTCTCCACCCCGGTCGACTGGGCCGAGCTGACCCGGGTCGACCCGGACGACTTCCACCTGGGCACCGTGCCGACCCGGTTCGCCGAGCGGGGCGATCCGCACGCCGGCATCGACGACGCCCCGTGGGACATCACCCCGCTGCTGGAGTGGGCCGAGCGCGACGCCGCCGACGGTCTCGGCGACCTGCCCTACCCACCGGAATATCCGAAGATGCCCGGCGAGCCGAAGCGGGTCCAGCCCTCCAAGGACCGCGACCGCCCGAAAGACGCCTGACCAATACGCGGCACGCGCGGCTGGCGTCCGGCTGGCCGACGACCGGGTCGAGGCGTACGCCCAGGGGTGCTCGGCTCAGCCGGCGTCTCCCTGCACCGCTACGCGACGCCCGCTCCACCGGTCCGCTCCGCTTCTGCGTCGATCTTGGAGTTGGGGCTCCTTGAATGTCCATCTGGCACGAGTATGTCCGGTGCCACAACTCCAAGATTGACGAGGCGGGCGGCGTGGGGCGGTCAGGGCGTGGTGAGGAGGAGACGGAGGGACGTCTGGATGTGACTCGGACGGCGGTAGAGGTCGACGGCGGTGTAGACGCGCATGCGCCAACCCTGCTCGGCCAGCCAGTTCAGGCGTGCGCGGTCATGGTGCATGCGGCCGGGGTCGAGGTGGGAGCGGCCGTCGTACTCGACGCCGACCCGCTGCCGGCGGTAACCCAGGTCGAGCCGGTAGACGGGCACACCGTCCTCGTCGAGGACCCAGAGCTGTGGCTCCGGCGGGGGTAGCCCGGCGTCGATCACCAGCAGGCGCAACTGGCTCTCCTGTCGGCACTCCGAGCGCGGGTCGGCCAACTCGACCAGGCGAGCCGCCTGCCGTACGCCGCGCAGACCGGCGTGCCACGCCAACTCCTCCAGGAGATCCTCGCGCCGGCACGCGCCCACCCGGAGGCAGAGGTCCAGCACCGGCAGCGCGTCCGTCCGGCGTACCGCCCGGGCCAGGTCGACGGCGCAGCGTGCGGCCGGCGCGCACGGCACCCCGGCTATCTCCACCGCTCCGGCGACGGGCAGGACCGACTGATGCGCGGCGACGCCCCGGATGCACGGCACCGACCCGCCGGTCGGCACGATCACGTGCACCTTGTCGCTGGTGGCGGCCCCGAACCGGTGCAGCCGGGCGCCGGTGTGGAACCCCGCCACAGTGCCGGGCGGCAGCCGACGGAACAGGGCCCGCAACCGGCTCGTCTCGTCGTCGGCGAGGCCGTAGACGCCTCGGGACAGTCGCCCCAGTCTTCCCGCCTCCACTCGGTGCCGGACCGCCCCGCGAGTGACCCCGCCGGCCCGCAACTCGTCATACCGCCACACCCGCCCAGACTCCCGCCCCACCCACCCCGCCGTCCGCCCCTGTGGACAACCCCCACCCACTCCGCTGATCTTGGAGTTGTGGCACCTGATGAACCGCTCATACCGGAAATCCGCGGCGCCACAACTCCAAGATCGACGGATCGGACGGGGCCGGGCGGGGTCGGGCGGGGCCGGGCGGGGGTGGGGTGGGGGTAACGATCATGTAACGGGCGCGAACCTTTTCCCGGGCCTGGTGGGTCTTCCTGGTCGTCGGCTCACCCGGGCCAGGAGAGGACGTCGGATGAAGCTGGTGTGGAGGAGGGCGGTCGAGGCCCGTGGGCTGCTGCTCGCCGCCGCGGTCGCGGCGCTCGTCGCGGTCGGGCTGGTCACCGGGCTCTCCGACTACAACCGGCGGGCGGTCGAGGCGGGCGCCCGGGCGGTGCTCGACGCCGCCCCGGCGGAGGAGCGCAGCCTGCTGGTCAGCGGCTCCGGCGGCGCCGACGCGAAGGCGTTCGCCGAGCGGGACCGGGCGGTCCGGGCGCAGTTTGCCGGCGGCCTGGGCAGCGCACCGGTGGCCGTGACCGCCGCCCGTTACGGCACCGGGCGGGAGCTGACCGGCGACGTGGGCGCCGCCCGCACCAGCGACGACCCGATGTTCGCCAGCCTGGGCACCCTGGACGACCTGCCGGCGCGCGCCGAGCTGACCGCCGGGACGTGGCCGACCGCCGGCGCCGCCCCGTTGCAGGTGACCGTCCCGGAGAAGGTCGCCGCGCGGCTCGGCCTGGAGGTCGGGGAGCGGGTGCCGCTCTTCGACCGGGCCGCGGAACGTGGCAGCGAGGTGACGATCGCCGGCACGTGGCGACCCCGGGACGCCTCCGACGCGTACTGGCGGCTCGCCCCGGGCGTCGGCGACGGCCAGGGTGACGCGGCCAGCACGTCGTACGGGCCGTTCGTGCTGGACCCGGCGGACTTCGCGCGTACCTTCCCGGGGTCGGTCTCGGCGGCCTGGGTGGTCGCGCCGGACCTGGTCGGCGTGGAGCCGGCCCGGCTCTCGGCCGTCACCGCCGCGCTGGCCGACGTCACCGACCGGCTGCCCGGGGCCACCGGCCTGGACTCCTCCGCGCAGCAGGTCAGCCACCTGGACCGGCTGGTCGACCGGCTCGGCCGCGCCGACCTGGTGGGCCGCTCCGCCCTGCTCACGCCGCTGCTGCTGATCGTGGTGCTCGGCGGGTACGCGCTGGTGCTGGTCGCCGCGCTGCTCAACGAGGACCGGCGGGCGCAGACCGCGCTGCTGCGGGCCCGGGGCGCCGCCCGCGGCCAACTCGCCGGGCTCGCCGTACGCGAGGCGACGCTCGTGGTGGCGCCGGCCGTGCTGCTGGCCCCGGCGCTGACCGGGCAGGCGGTGCGGCACCTCGGCGCGGACCTCGGGCTGACCGACGGCAGTGTCGCCCGGGTCTGGCTGGTCGCGATCGGCGCGGCGGTCGGCTGTCTGCTCGCCATGGTGCTGCCGGCCCTGCGCCGGGCCGGCACCTACGTCGCGGACATGGCGGCCCGCTCCCGTCCCACCCGGGGCGCGGCGGTGCAACGCGCCAGCGTCGACCTGGCCCTGGTGGTGCTGGCCGTGCTCGCCTGGACCCAGCTGCGGCAATACTCGTCACCGCTGGCCGGCGCGAACGGCAGCCTCGGCATCGACCCGCTGCTCGCCGCCGCGCCCACCATCGGCGTGCTGGCCGGTGCCGTGGTCGCGTTGCGGCTGCTGCCGCCGACCACCCGGCTCGCGGAACGCTTCGTCGACCGGCGGCCGTGGAACGCCACCATGTTCGGCATGTGGCAGGCCGGGCGCCGCCCGCACGCCGGCCCGGTGCTGCTGCTCGCGCTCGCCGTCGGCGGCAGCACGCTGGCCTGGTCGCTGGTGGCCTCCTGGGAGCAGTCGCAGCGCGACCAGGCGTGGCACACGGTCGGCACCGACCTGCGGCTGACCGAGCGCGACGGCACCGCCCCCGACGACCGGGCCGGCGTGCTGGCCGCCGCTCCCGGGCTGGACCGGGTGCTGCCGGCCTGGCGCGACGAGCTGCGCCTGGGCCGGGAGTCGCGGCCGGCCACCGCGGTCGCGCTGGACGCCGCCGCCGCGCGCGGAATGATCAGGCTCGACGACGCCGACGGCGGGACGTCCACCGCCGGCCTGCTCGACCGGCTGGTCGGCGCGCGGGGCGCGCCCGCCGGTGGCGTCCTGCCGGCCGGGGCACGGACGCTCGCCGGCACCGTGCGCACCCCGGTCGACACCGAGTACACGCCGCCGAAGGTGACCGTGAGCGCGCTCTTCACCACCGATGCCGGTGCCGCCTGGCGGCTGCGGCTGGCCGAGGCCGGCGGGGACGGCCGCCCGGTGCGCTTCTCCGTCGCGCTGCCCGACAGCGGCGGGGCGCCGCTGCGGCTGGCCGGCTTCGAGGCCGACGGCGGCGACGTCATCGGTTCCGCCTACCGGCTGGTCCTGGACGGGCTGCGACTCACCGACGCCGGCGGGGCCGCGCTGCCGCTGCCGATCGACGGCGCCTGGCGGGTGATCGACCCGGCGGAGGGCCCGCGCGGCGCCGCGCAGGTCACCCCGACCGCCGTGGACGTGGTGCGGACGTTCGAGGTGCAGGAGGGCCTGCTCCAGTTCGCGGTCACGCCGCCGTCCCGGTTCGCCGTGGTGCCGCGCGGCGATGCCCCGCCGGTGCCGGTGCTGATCACACCGGGGGTGGCGGCGGCGCTGAGCGTGGGTACCGGCGACACCTTCAAGCTGGCCCTGGCCGAGGTGACGTTGGAGGTGAAGGTGGTCGGCCGGGTCGCCGCGGTGCCCGGCACCGAGGGCGACGGCGTGCTCGTCGACCTGCCCGCCGCCACGAACCAGGTGCTCCAGCAGCGCGGCGGCGTCCGGTCGGTGGCCGAGTGGTGGCTAAGGACCGGGCCCGGCGGGCAGGCCGCCGCCGCGCAGGCGTTGTCCACAATGGACGGCACCGTGCTGCACGACCGGCAGCGGGTCGCCGAGGAGGCCGCCCGGGACCCGTACTGGCGGGGGGCCCGCACCGGGCTGCTCGCCGCCGCGCTCGGCTCCGTGCTGCTCGCCCTGGTCGGTCTGGCGGTGGACGTCTGGGCCACCACCCGACGCCGGCTCACCGAGTTCGCCGTGTTCCACACGCTCGGCGCGGGTCCTCGGCTGCTGGGCCGCGCGTACCTCGCCGAGCAGACGTTCCTGGCCGTCATCGGGGTCGGCGTCGGGCTGCTCGTCGGCGCCCTGGTCGCGGCGACCATGGTGCCGCTGGTGATCCTCACCCCGGCCGCCGGCCGGCCGGTGCCCGAGGCGGTCTTCGTCGTGCCGTGGTCACCGGTCGGGCTGACCGCCGCCGGGCTGCTGCTCGCCGCGCTCGCCTTCGCCGCCGTCATCACCACCGGGATCCGTCAGCGGGTCGCCGCCGTGCAGCTCCGGATCGGGGGAGCCCTGTGAGCGCGAGGAGTGCAGCGAAGCGGAGCCCCGCAGTCGCGAACGAAAGGCCAGCAATAATGAGGCTGCCAGGTGCCGCGGGCCGGGTCCGGGCGTACGGGGGGCAGTTCCTGCTGCTCGCCGTCCTGACCGTGGTGACCGCCCTGCTGATCACCGGGGTGCCGCGGGTCGCCGACCGGCTCACCGGTCAGGGGCTGCGCGAGTACGTCGCGAACCAGCCGCCGGCCCTGCGTGACCTCGGGTACACCCAGGCGCCGACCACGTTCCCGTCGACCGTGCAGCCGGTCGTCGCCGCCCAGGCGGACCAGCTCGACACGATCGAGGGCCGGATGCCCGACGCGGTGCGGGAGGCGATCGGGCCGCGCTGGTACGCCGCCGACACGATGCCCGGCCGGCTGCGCGGGCCCACTCTCTCCAGCGACAAGGGGCTGATCGACCTGGTCCTGCGCACCGGGGACGGCCTGCGTCCGGCGGCCACCCTGACCGGCGGGCGGTGGCCGGACAGCGGCGTCACCGCCGCCGGCGCGGTCGAAGTGGCGCTCGCCGACACCGTCGCGACCAGCCTCGGCGTCGCCCCCGGCGACCGGTTCAGCCTGTCGGTGCTGGACCCGACCGACCCGACCGGCCGGCCGCTGAAGTCCCGCCCGGTCGAGCTGGTCGGGGTGTGGCGGCCGAACGACGAGCGCGACGGGGTCTGGGACGGGCTGCCGTCGATGCTGCGGCTCACCCCTCCGGAGGGCGACGGCAAGCCGTACGTGGCGGTCGCCTACGCCGCCGACGCGGGCGTGGACGCCGCCGCCGCGACCGGCTGGCCGGTGAGCTTCAGCTGGCGGTACCGGATCGCTCCGGAGCGGCTCGACCCGCGCCGGCTGGACGCGCTGATCGCGGGCCTCGACGGGCTGGAGCGGGTCCGCCCCGCCTCGGTCCGGCTGACCCAGGGCGTCGACATCGCGTTGCGTCGCTTCGCCGACGCGCTCGCCGCCGCCCGTACGCTGCTCGCGGTCATCGCCGCCGGGCTGCTCGCCACGCTGGCCGGGCTGTCCCTGCTGGCCGCCCGGCTGGCCGCGCGCCGCCGGCGGGCGGAGTTCCACCTGATCCGGGCGCGCGGCGGCTCGACGGCCGGCCTGCTGCGTCGTGGCCTGGCCGAGTCGGCGCTGGTGCTGCCGGCCGCGGCCGGGATCGGCTGGTTGCTCGGCGGCCTGCTGCCCGGCAGCGGGACGTCGGCGCGGTGGGTGCTGCTGGCCGCGCTGCTGGTCACCGTGCTCCCGCCGCTGGCGGCGCTCGCCGTCGGCCGGGGCGTCGCCGGCCGGTCCGACCTCGGTGGCCGGTCGCCGGCCGTCCGGCTCACCGTCGAGGTGGTGGTGCTCGGGGTGGCGCTGCTCGGGGCGTTCCTGTTGCGCCGGCGCGGCCTCACCGCCGGCTCGGTGGACCCGCTGCTGGTGTCGGTGCCGGTGCTGCTGGCGGTGGCCGCGGCCTTGCTGGCGCTGCGCGCGTACCCGTGGCCTTTGCGGCTGCTCAGCCGCGTCACGGCCCGGGCGCGCGGCAGCGTCGCGTTCCTCGGCACCGCCCGCGCCGGCCGGGCCGCCAGCACCGGGCCGCTGGTCGTGGTGGTGCTGGCCGTCGCCACGGCCGCGTTCTGCGGGGTGGTGGCGACCGGCATCGAGACCGGCCGGGACACCGCCGCGGCCCGCGCGGTGCCCGGCGACATCCTGGTCACCGGCGAGCGCTTCGCCCCGGACACCGCCGACCGGCTGGCCGCGCTCCCCGGGGTCCGCGCGGTGGCCCCGCTGCTGACCGTGCCGGCGGAGCGACCCACGGCCGACCGGGCCGGCCGGCCGAGCCCGATCCGGGAGCTGCGGGTGCTGCTGGTCGACGCCGCAGGCTTCGCCGAGGTGGCCCGCCGCGCCGGCGTACCGGCGAGTGTGCCCGACCCGCTGCTGGCCGGCGGCGACGGCAGCACCCCACTGCCGGCGCTGGTGTCCCCGACGGTCGCCGACGAGCTGGCCGAGGCCGGGCTCGCCGACCCACAGGGGCGCCGCCCGGCCTGGCTGGACGTGCAGGGCAACCGGCTGCCGGTGCGGGCCGCCGCCACCGTCGACGGCTTCGCGCTCGTCGACCGTTCCGTCAGCCGGTTCGTGGTGCTGCCCTGGCCGGCACTGCCGGCCGACGCGCTGCACCCGCTCGCCCCCACCGGTTTCGTCCTGGCCGGCCCCGGGGTGGACCCGGCCGAGGTGGACCGGGTGGCGGTCGAGGGGCAGCGCCGCTACCTGCGGATCGGCACGATCGACACGTCGGACAAGGCGCGCGCGCCGGAGGTGACCAGCCGGGCCGAGGTCCGGGCCGAGCTGGGCGGCAGCGGCGTGAACGGGCTGCTGGTGTTCGGGTTCGCGCTCGGTGCCGGCGGCGGCGCGGTGCTGGGCCTGCTCGGGCTCGCGTTCGCGGTGCTCGCCGGGGCCCGTTCCCGGGGGCAGGTGCTGTCCCGGCTGCGCACCATGGGGCTGTCCCGCCGGCAGTGGCGCGGCCTGCTGCTGGTCGAGTTGACCCCGCTGGTGCTGGTGTCGGTGCTCACCGGCGCGGTGGTCGGCGCGTTGCTGCCGCTGCTGCTCACCCCGGTGCTCGGCCTGCCCGCGTTCACCGGCGGGGTGACCGTACGTCCCCGGTTCGAACCCGGCCTGGTGGCCGGGGTGTCGGCCCTGGCCCTGCTGGCCCTCGTCTTCGCGATCACCGTGGAGGCCGTGAACAACCGCCGGATGCGCCTCGGTGAGGTGCTGCGGCTCGGAGAGGAGAGCTGATGACCGCGACCACGGAGGCTGCGCCGGACCTGGCCGCCCTGCAACGGCGGGCCGCCGAGCGCGCCGCCGAACGGGCCGGCGGGCGGGACCGGCTGCGCGGGCACATCGTCTGCGACGGCCTGGTGCGCATCTTCAAGACCGAGGGCGTCGAGGTGGTCGCCCTGCAGGGCCTCGACCTGGTGATCGACCGGGGCGAGCTGGTCGCGATCGTGGGCGCCTCCGGCTCCGGCAAGTCGACCCTGCTCAACATCCTGTCCGGGCTGGACACCCCGACCGCCGGCATCGCCCGGGTCGCCGAGTACGACCTGCTCGCCCTGTCCCACAAGAAGCGGCTCGCCTACCGGCGGGAGATGGTCGGGTTCATCTGGCAGCAGACCGGCCGCAACCTGCTGCCGTACCTGACCGCGGTGGAGAACGTCGAGCTGCCGATGAAGCTGGCCGGTCGGCACGGCGGCCGGCGCGACCGGCGGGAGCGGGCCCGCCGCCTGCTCGACCTGGTCGGGGTCGGCTACTGCGCGGACCGGCGGCCGGGCCAGATGAGCGGCGGCGAGCAGCAGCGGTGCGCGGTGGCGGTGGCGGTGGCCAACGACCCGGAGATCCTCTTCGCCGACGAGCCGACCGGTGAGCTGGACGAGGCGACCGGCGCCGAGGTCTTCGCCGCGTTGCGCACCATCAACGCCGAACTGGGCGTGACCATCGTGGTGGTCACCCACGACCACGCCGTGGCCGGTCAGGTCCGCCGGACCGTCGCCATCCGCGACGGCCGGACCGCCTCCGAGGTACGCCGGACCGCGCGGGCCACCGCCGACGGCGGCACCGAGCTGGTCAGCGAGGAGTACGCGGTGCTCGACCGCACCGGCCGGATGCAGTTGCCGGCGCCGTTCGTGGAGGCGCTGTCGCTGCGCGACCGGGTCCGGCTCAACCTGGAACCCGACCACGTCGAGGTGCGCCCCGGCGACCGGGCGCACGCCGAGGAGAGTGAGTGATGACCGAACGGGCCGCGGTGCTGCCGGCGACGACCGTCGAGGACGTGGTGCGGGTCGAGGGGGTGAGCCGCACCTTCGGCCGGGGTGAGCACGCCGTGCACGCCGTGCGGGACGTCTCCTTCACCGCCGGCCGCGGTGAGCTGGTCGCGGTCCGGGGCCGGTCCGGCGCCGGCAAGACCACGCTGCTGAACCTGGTCGGCGGCCTGGACCGGCCGGACGCCGGGACGATCCGGGTGGCCGGGCACGACGTCACCTCCGCCGGGGAGCGGGAGCTGCTGGCGTTGCGCCGGGGCACCGTCGGGTTCGTCTTCCAGACCTTCGGCCTGGTGCCGATCCTGTCCGCCGCGGAGAACGTCGGGGTGCCGTTGCGGCTGGCCAAGGTGCCGGCGGCGGAGCGGGAGCAGCGGGTGGCGGTGCTGCTGGAACTGGTCGGGCTGGGCGCGCACGCCGCGCAACGCCCGTACGAGCTGTCCGGCGGCCAGCAGCAGCGGGTGGCGGTGGCCCGGGCGCTGGCGAACGAGCCGGACCTGCTCATCGCCGACGAGCCGACCGGGCAGCTCGACTCCGAGACCGGGCGCTCGATCATGGACCTGCTGCGTGCCGTGGTGCACGCCCGGGGCATGACCGCACTGGTCGCGACGCACGACCCGGCGCTGATCGAGCTGGCCGACCGGACGCTCGTCCTGCGTGACGGCCAGTTGGTGACCGAGTGACCTACGTGCCCGAGCGGCGGCGGTGGTAGGCCCAGGTGACCGCGAGCAGCAGCGGGCCCCAGAGCAGCAGCGGGGCGTAGGCGGCCACCAGCAGGGCGAAGCCGCCGGCCGGCAGCCCCAGGTCGTTGCCGTCGACGAGCACGCCCCACGACGCGTACCCCCAGATCAGGGTGAGCGCGACGGCGCCGGCGGTGGCGGCGGTGACCGCGAACGCCGGTGGCACCCGCCGGCCGCCGACCAGCGGGAGCCGGCGGGCGAACACCTCGCCCCACGGGCGGACCAGGCCCAGCGAGAGCAGCGCCAACCCCTCCGAGACCAGGCTGAGCGCGACGATGTAGACGCTCTCGCCGAACCCGGGCCGGATCCGGTCGCCGGCCACCACCGCGCCGATCGGCAGGCCGGCGACCAGCGCGATCCGCCACAGCCCGGACGGGAGCACGACCAGCGGGATCAGGTGCGCGGCGCGGACCGCCCACGGTTGCGGCGGGCGGCCGTCGTGCGGGTGGACGACCGGCGGGGACAGCGTGTCGGTGGGCATACCGTCAGCCTGGTCGCCGGCCGGGCCCGCGCCCTCCCCCGCCGGAGGGACCGGTGCCCCTCTACAGGGCCAGCTTCATCCCCTCGTGACTGGCCACGAAGCCCAGGTCGCGGTAGAACCGGTGCGCGTCGGCGCGCCGCTTGTCGGTGGTGAGCTGCACCAGCGCGCAGCCGCGCTCGCGCGCCTGGTCGATCGCCCAGCGCATCATCGCCCGGCCCAGCCCGCGTCCGCGCCGGTCGGAGCGGACCCGCACCGACTCGATCAGCGACCGCTCCGCGCCGTGCCGGCCCAGGCCGGGGATGTAGGTGATCTGGAAGCAGCCGACCAGCTCACCGCCGTCGTCGGCGACGATCATCAGGTTGCGCGGGTCGGCGTCGAGGTCGGCGAACGCCCGCTCGTACGCCTCGTCGACCTCGGGCAGGTCCCGGGTCCGGCCGAGCACGTCGTCGGCGAGCAGCGCGAGCACGGCGGGCAGGTCGGCCCGGACGGCCTCCCGGAAGATCACGTCGGTCACCCGGCCAGACTGGCACAGCGACGCGTGGCGATGGACCCCGCCACTTGCCGCCGCCGGGCAGCATGACGCCATGGAGCTCCTGCTACTGCCGTTCCGCCTGATCTACCGGGGCCTGGTCTGGTTCGCCAACTCGCCCCGGACGCTGATCACCTCGTACCTGCTGATGATCGTGGTGGCCGGCGTGCTCTACAGCCACGCCGAGCACAAGGGCGCGGCGGATTCGGTCTGGTGGGCGGTGGTGACCGCCTCCACGGTCGGGTACGGCGACATCTCCCCGACCACGTTCGCCGGGCGGTTCCTCGCCGCGCTGCTCATCTCCACCATGGTGCTGCTGGTGATCCCGCTGATCACCGCGCACTTCGCCAGCCGCCTGATCGTCGACGACGACGCTTTCGAGCACGCCGAGCAGGAGGAGTTGAAGGCCGACGTCCGGCGGCTGCGGGCGCTGGTGGAGGAGATGGCCGCCCGGCAGGGCATCGTGCTGCCCGAACCGCCCCGCCCCGCGCCCGAGGTCACGCCCGGCGACCGCCGGGTCCGGCGTCGCCGCCGGTGACCCCGCGCGACGGGCGGTCGTCCAGCCAGCTGCGCAGCGCCCACCACCAGTGGATCGCCTCCGGCACCGTGCACCGCGCGCCCTCCTCGACCGGCGGCCCGCCGGTCACCTCCCGGAGCCGGCGCAGCCGGTAGCGCACCGTGTTCGGGTGTACGTGCAGCGCGGTGGCGGTCTGGTCCAGCCGTTGGCCGTGGTCCAGCCAGGCGAGCGCCGTGGCGGCCAGCTCCCGGTGGAACTCGTCGGCCGGGTCGAGCGCGCCGAGCAGGGTGCCCCGCAGCAGCTCGGCCAGGGCCGGCTGGGCGGCCAGCGCGGTCTCCCCGGCCAGGTCGGTCACCCGACGTAACCCGCGCAGCCGCCGGTGCGTGGCGGTGCGCAGGGCCGCCAGGCAGAGCGTGTACATCGCCGGGGCCCGTTCCAACGGTTGCGCCGGCGCCACCAGCGCCAGCAGGTCGGCCGGCGCGGCGCCGGGCAGGCGGGGGAGCAGACCGGCCAGCCGGTCCTCGACGGTGCCGAGCAGGCCGCCGTGCCGGGTGAGCTGCCGGTGCAGGGCGTGCGACCGCACCGGATCGGGGCGGGTGGCGACCAGGCAGTGGTAGCGGCCCTCCGGCCGTAACCCGAACCGGGTCAGCTCCGCCGTCGGCGTGCCGGCCGGCCCGTCGAACAGCAGCCGGCGCAGTAGGCGGGCCCGGGCCGCCGCGCCGCCGCCGGCCAGCTCCCGCTCGGCCGCCCGGTGCCCGTCCACCACCGCCCGCTCCACCGCGGCGGCGTACCGGCCGATGACGAGCAGCCCCTCCAGCAGCACCTCGTCCGCGATGCCGGCGGCCCGGCCGTGCCGGACCACCAGTTCCACCGCCCGGTCCCGGCCGGCCTGCACGCCGCGCAGCAGGGCGGCGACGGTGATGCCCTGCGCCGCCCGGTCGGCGCCCAGCCGGCGGGCCTCGGTGAAGTCCCGCCCGGCGGGATCCTCGTGGCGCTCCAGCGCGCCGAGACCGCTGGTGAGCAGCAGGACGACCTGGCGGCGGACCTCACCGGCGGGCAGGCGGGCCACCTCCGGCGAGGCGGTGCGGGCAGCCCGCACCACCTCGTCCACGGCGACCGCGTCGGCGGCCAGGTCGCGCAGCAGCGCGCCGAACGTGGGGGCGTTCGGAGTCCGGGTCATCGGCGTCCGCCGCCTCCCGTTGTCGTCACGGCACAACCGGGCCGGTCGGGTGTTGGCGTCCGGTCCCTAGTCCGGGTCGCCGGCCGGTTGCTCTCCTGGTTGTTACCGCAAGGTAACACCGATCGAGCCACCGAGGAACGTCGATGTCCCACCCGTCCGTCAGGAGGCGCCCATGACCCCCGTGCCACCCCGCCCGTCCCGTACCCGCCGCCGCGCCGGACTCGCCGCGCTGGCCGCCCTCGCGCTCGTCGTGCCGGCCCCACTGGTGGCGGCGCCCACCCCCGCTCGCGCCGCCGCCGCCCTCCAGGAGGTGATGTTCGTCGGCAACAACTGGGACGGCACCGCCGACGTCATCCGCTCCCGCGGCGACTACGCCAGGCTGGGCCGGATCAACGTGATCCCGGACCGGACCGCGCGGCTGCGCGAGATCTACCTCAACCCCATCAAGCTGGCCTACTTCCTCGGCATCCGGCAGGGCCCGGGGGAGGGCCACGACCAGTTCGTCGACGACATGTACACCACGCCGGACGGCAGCGCCCTGGTGGTGTCCCGGCCCAGCTTCGCCGACGTGGTCTCGATCGACCTGGCCACCGGCGCGGTCCGGTGGCGGTTCCCGGTCTCCGGCTACCGCGCCGACCACATGGCCGTGTCGCCGGACGGCACCCGGGTGGCGGTCTCCGCCTCCACCTCGAACACCGTGCACGTGCTGGACATCCGCACCGGGGCGCAGCTCGGCTCGTTCGGCACCGGCGACAAGCCGCACGAGAACGTCTTCACCGACGGCGGCCGTCGACTGTGGAACATGTCCATCGGCGAGGTCAACACCGACCTGGACGCGCCCTGGCTCGACTGGACCAAGGGGGACCGGAGGATCACCGTCGCCGACACCGCCACGTTCGGCGTGGTCAAGGTGATCGACATGCGGGACCGGCTGGACGCCGCAGGCCGCCGCGACCTCTCCGACGCGGTCCGCCCGGCGGTGTTCACCCCGGACGGCAGCCGGCTCTACTTCCAGGTGTCGTTCTTCAACGGCCTGGTCGAGTACGACGTGGCCGCCGACCGGGTCACCCGGGTCGCCACGCTGCCGAAGAACCCGGCCACCAGCGAGGACCGCACCACCTGGGTCAACGACTCGCGCCACCACGGCCTGTCGGTCAGCCCGGACGGCTCGCGGCTCTGCGTCGCCGGCACCATGGACGACTACGCGACAGTGGTGGACCGGGCCACCCTGCGCGAAGGCCCGCTCGTGGCGGCCAGCAAGCCCTACTGGGCCACGGTCAGCGGCGACGGCCGGGACTGCGTCATCTCCGAATCCGGCGCCGACCAGGTCACCGCGATCAACTTCGCCACCGGCCAGAAGGTGGCGAGCGTCGCGGTCGGCGACCACCCGCAGCGGGTCCGCATCGGGCACCTGGCCGAGGACTGGACGCCGCCGGCCGCCGGCTGACCGGCCGCCGCACCGTCACCGGGCGGGGCAGCGCAGCCCCTCCCGGGGGACGGTGAGCGAGATCAGGTACGCGTCGACGGCCCTGGTCACGCACGCGGTCTGCGGGTACGCGGTGTGCCCCTCGCCCTCCCAGGTGAGCACCCGACCGACACCGAGCATCGAGGCGAGCGCGGCGGTCTGCTCGTAGGGCGTGGCCGGGTCGCCGGTGGTGCCGACCACCAGGATCGGTGGGGCGCCGGCCGCCCGACCGGTCGGGTACGGGTCACGTTCGCCCGGCCACTCCACGCAGCCGAGCATGCCCACCGCCAGCGCCGGACCGAACAGCGGATATTTCTGCCGCCACTGCGACTGCAACGACCGGACCTGCTCCCGGGTCGGCTTCTCGGTCTCGTCGGCGCAGTTGACCGCCATGTTGGCGTCGAACAGGTTCGAGTAGTGCCCGTCGTCCTCGCGGCCGGCGTACGCGTCGGCGAGCTTGAACACGCCCGCCGGGTCGCCGCCCTGCAACTCGTCGATCGCGCGGGCCAGCTCCTGCCACCCCTGCTCGGTGTAGAGCGAGGAGATCACCGCGTAGAAGACCCAGCCGGCGGTGGCCTCCCGGCCGTCCGCGCCGCGCACCGGCGAGACGTTCGCCTTGTCGATCGCGGCGGTGACCGCGCCGCGTGCGTCCGGCGCGATCGGGCAGCGCCCGGCGTTCGCCGCGCACCACCGGGAGAAGTTGTCGAACGCCCGCTCGAAGCCCTTGGCCTGGCTCTCCGAGCCGGCGACCAGCTGCTGCCTCGGGTCGACCGCGCCGTCGAGCACCAGCGCCCGCACCCGCTGCGGATAGAGCTGGGCGTAGGTGGCGCCGAGCAACGTGCCGTAGGAGTAGCCGAGATAGGTCAGCTTCTCGTCGCCGACCGCCGCGCGCACGGCGTCCATGTCCCGGGCGGCCTGCTCGGTGCCGTAGAGCGGGAGCTGGTCGCCGTACTTCCCGCCGCACCGCGCGCCGATGCGCCGGTTGAGGTCGACGAAACCGTCGAAGGACGCCTGGCTCTCCGGGTCGGGGTCGTAGCCGAAGCTGGCGTCCAGGTCGGCGTCGGGGATGCACTTGACCGGGCTGGACCGGGCCACCCCGCGCGGGTCGAAGCCGACGATGTCGAACCGGTCGGTGATCGCCGTCGGCAGGCCGCCGAAGGCCGGGCCGAAGGAGAGGTAGACCGCGGTGTCCACACCGGAGGCGCCGGGACCGCCCGGGTTGACCACGAGCGACCCGATCCGGTCGCGTTGCTTGGTGGAACGGGCCCGGATCAGCGCGATCTCGAACGTCTCGCCGGTGCCCGGGCCGGTGGTCGCGCCGGTGGTCGCCCCGGCGCCCCAGTTGCGCGGCACCGCGATCCGGGCGCACTCGTAGCGCATGTCGGCCGCGCCCCGGCCGACCAGCTCGTCGGGCACCTCCGGGCAGGCCCGCCAGGTGGGCGCGCTGCCCGGCGGCGCCGCCTCGACCTCGTTCTCGGCACGCGGGGCGAACGCCGGGAGCGTGCAGCCGGCGGTGAGCACCACCGCCGCGACGAACGCGGCCAGCGTGGGCCGGACCCGGCGGGGCCGGTCGGAGAAGCCTGTCACGTGGGCGCCTTCCATGATCGGGTCGACCGCCAGGCTACGCCCGGCCGCCGGTGTCGCTCACCGTCGCCGCCGGATTCCCGCGCAGCACCTCGTCGACGTCGAAGCGGATCGGGCGGTCGAGCTGCCCGTAGTCGCACGAGCGGGGGTCGCGGTCGGGGCGCCAGCGCAGGAACCGGGCGGTGTGCCGCAACCGGTCGCCCTCCATCGCGTCGTAGGCCACCTCGACCACCAGCTCGGGGCGCAGCGGCTCCCACTCCAGGTTCTTGCCGCCGGTCCACCGGCTCACCCCGCCCGGGATGCGCTGGCCCCGCTCGTGGTCGCCGTGCACCCACGGGTGGTCGCCGCCGACGTCGCGGTAGGGCTCCAACTCGTCGAGCAGCTCCTTGCGGCGGGCCATGGTGAACGAGGAGCTGACGCCGATGTGGTGCAGGAGCCCGTCGTCGCCGTAGAGGCCGAGCAGCAGCGAGCCGACCACCGGGCCGGACTTGTGCCAGCGGAAGCCGGCCACCACCGCGTCCGCCGTGCGGGCGTGCTTGACCTTGGACATCAGCCGCTTGCCCGGCTCGTAGGGCAGGTCGGCCGGCTTGACGATGAGCCCGTCCAGCCCGGCGCCCTCGAACACCTCGAACCAGCGCCGGGCCGTCTCCGGGTCGGTGGTCACCTGGGTCACGTGCACCGGCGGCCGGACCCCGGCCAGGGCACGCTCCAGCCGCTCCCGGCGCTGCGGGTAGGGCCGGTCGGTGAGCAGCTCGTCGTCGAGGGCGAGCAGGTCGAACGCGACGAAGTCGGCGGGCGTGGTCTCGGCCAGCAGCTTCACCCGCGACGCGGCCGGATGGATGCGCTGCGCCAGCAGCTCGAAGTCGAGACGCGGCTGACCGCCCGGGCCGTCCCGCCGGATCACGATCAGCTCGCCGTCGACCGCGCACCGGGGCGGGAGCTGGCGGCGCGCCTGCTCCACCACCTCGGGGAAGTAGCGGGTCATCGACTTGCCGCCCCGGCTGGCCAGCTCGACCTCGTCGCCGTCGCGGAAGACGATGCAGCGGAAGCCGTCCCACTTCGGCTCGTAGGTCAGGCCGGGGGCGGTGGGCAGCTCGGCCACGCTCTTGGCCAGCATCGGCTCGACCGGCGGGTTGATCGGCAGGTCCACGGCGACCAGTCAACCAGACCCCACCGACACCCGTGAGCCAGATCACCACCGGCGTCGGACGGCGTGTCCCCGCCCGGGCCGCTTCGTCACCCGCGCCCGGATGGTGAAGACGCAGGTCAGAGCTACCGTCGCGAGGTGCCGGAGTGGAGCTGCGGATGCTGCGGGCGCTGGCGGGTCAGCGTGGAGCTGGTCCGCGGGCGGTACCGCTACCGGCTGGCGCACCGCTACCCGCCGGAGCACGGCGGCGGCGCGAACGTCGTCGGCGAGGCCGGCTCCGTGGCCGAGCTGGAGCGCCTCCTCCGCCGGTACGCCCCGGTCGGCCTGGCCGACCTCCACGAGGCCGCCTGACGCGGATCGACGCCCGGCGTATCCTCGGCGGACCGGCTCCGGGGAGGAACCAGCATGCGCTTCGTCGAGACCGTGGAGATCGCCGCCGACGTCGAGCGGGTCTGGGCCGTGCAGACCGACGTGGAGCACTGGCCCGAGTGGACGCCCTCGGTCACCGCCGCCCGCCGACTGGAACCCGGGCCGCTGGTCCTCGGCTCGACCGCCCGGCTGACCCAGCCCCGCCTGCGTCCCGCGGTGTGGCGGGTCACCGAGATCGACCCGCCGCACGCCTTCGTCTGGGAGTCCGCGAGCCCCGGCGTGCGCAGTCGGGGCGAGCACCGGCTGGTCCCGCTGGGCGACGGGCGGACCCGCGCCGAGCTGGTGCTGACCCAGACCGGCCCGCTGGCCGGGCTGGTCGGGCTGTTCGGCGGCGCCACCATGCGCCGCTACCTGCGCCAGGAGGCGGACGGGCTCAGGCGTCGCTGCGAGCCGGGCTGACCTTCTCCAGCACCGCCAGCCGGTTGCCGTTCTCGTCCGCGCGGTGCGCCACCACCCGATAGCCGCGCCGGGCGTACAGGCCCAGGTTGTCGGCGCTCTGCGCGCCGGTGAACAACGCGAACCGCGCCACCCGGCCGGCACACGCCTGCTCCACCGCGGTCAGCAACCGCCCGCCGACACCGGCTCCCTGCTGGTCCGGGGCGACCGAGAGCCGGCCCACGTGGGCGGTGTCGCCGTCCAGGCGGGCCCGCACCGACCCGACCAGGCGGGCGCCACGCCGGGCGGCGAGCACCACGCCCGGACCGGCGAGCGCCGCCCGGACCTCGTCCAGCGTCTCGGTCAGCGGGGGCAGGAACGGATCCCGGTAGCGCTGCGCCTCCACCAGGTACGCGGCGCGTTGCACGGTGAGGATCTCACCGGCGTCCGCGACGGCGGCGGGGGCGATGGTCACGTCGTCGGTCACCGGCTCAGCTCACCACATCCGCCCCGGGCGGTCGTACCCTGGCGGGTGTCCCCACGCGAGGAGGTGGCCGACGTGGCCGAGCTGACGTACCCCGAGGTGGGCGCGACCCGCGACGGCGGCCTGCCGACCGGCTACCACCACCTGCGCCACCGGGTCCGGCTGCCGGACGGCGGCTTCCCGACCGCGGCGGACGCGGTGCTCGGCTGGCGGCTGCACCGCGCCGCCGGGGTGGTGATGCGCGCCGACGCGCCGCGCGCCGCCCCCGGGGTGCGGGTCACGCCGGGCCTCGGCGTCGGGCCGGCGCGGGTCTGGGGGCCTACCGAGGTGGTCTGGGCGGTCGACGAGCCGGACCGGGCCGGCTTCGGCTACGGCACGCTGCCCGGGCACCCGGAGATCGGCGAGGAGGCGTTCCTGGTCACCCGCGGCCCCGACGGGACCTTCTTCGAGGTGACCGCCTTCAGCCGGCCGGCGCACTGGTACGTGCGGGCCGCCGGGCCGGTCACCCGGGGCTTCCAGCTGGCCTACGCCTGGTGGCTGGGGCGCACGTTGCGCCGGCTCTGCGCCGGCCGGTGACCGGTCAGTAGCGGGCGAAGGAGCGGATCGGGGCGCGCGGGCCGTACTTCGGTGCCTGGATGCCGGCCGCCTCCAGCAGCACGCACACCCGCCCCCGGTGGCCGCTGAACGGCTCCAGCAGCGCCAGCATCCGGGCGTCGTCGCCGCGCGGCTCCCCGGCCAGCGCCCAGGCCACCGTGTTCGGCACGTGGTAGTCGCCGACGCTCACCGCGTCCGGGTCCCCGTACGCGATCCGGACCACCTCGGCGGCGGTCCACGGCCCGATGCCGGCGATCGCGGTGAGCCGGCGGGTGGCCTCGGCCGCGTCCGCGCAGCGTTCCAGCCGGCCCGCGACGGCGGCCGCGCGGCGCAGCGTGTCCGCCCGGCGCTGTTCCACCCCGAACGGGTGGAACACCCAGTACGGCGTGGCCGCCACCGCGGCCGGCTCCGGCGGCAGCAGCAGCGGTTGCAGCGGGCCCGGCGCCGGCTCGCGGAAGTGCCGCACGGTCGCCGCGTACGCCCGGTAGGCCTCCTTGCCGGTGACCTTCTGCTCGAAGACGGCCCGCAGCAGTCGGGGGAAGACCTGGCCGGTGGCGGGCATCCGCAGCCCGTGGTGCTGGTGGGCCAGCCGGGCGACGAGGGGGTGCGTGGCGGCCAGCGCGGGGAACCCGGTCAGGTCGTCGCGCAGCCCGGCCACGCCGTCGGCCCGGTCGACCACCCACGCCGCGCCCGGCCCGTACCCCTCGGCGACCAGCTCGCCGGCCTCCGGGCGCAGCGCCAGCGTGGCCGGGCCGTCCGGGGTGCGGGTGGCCCACCAGAAGCTGCCCGCGGCGATCCGCGCGCACGGGTCGTACGGGCTGAAGGTCAACGCCCGCACCGAGGCGGCGAGTCGGTAGCCGGCCGGGGGGCGCAGCGTCCGGCGGGCGGCGGGCGAGGTCACCCCGCCACTCTGCCACGCGGGGCCGCCGTGACGGCGGACACCGCCGCACGCTGCGAAGCGTGCGGCGGTGTCCGTGCCGGGAGGCGGGGCGATGCCGGTACGCCCCGCCTCCCGGGTCCACGACGGTGACCGGCCGCGCCCTCCCCGGCGGCGGCCGGTCACCGTGTTCCGGTGCGGTCAGTACGAGTAGTCCGAGCCGCCACCCGAGCTGCCCGAGTCACCCGACGCCGGCGGTGCGACCGCCTTCGGGGTGCCCTTCGGCAGGCAGGTCAGGTTCTTCTTGCCGTTCGGGTCGACGACGAACCAGGTCCCGCCGACGCCCTGGCCCTTCCACTGGCCCGGCTTCTTGTCGCCGATGTAGCGGTAGACCGGCCAGTCGCCGATGGTGATCTGACGGGTGCCGTCCTGGCGGGTGACGGTGCCGACCTTGTCGTCGGAGACGCCCTGCAACTGCGGGTTGCCGTCGGTCAGCGCCGGCGGCCAGACCTCGGCGCACTTGTCCACGCAGTTGGACTGCGCCGGGTTCGACGAGTCCTTGTCGAACCGGTACAGCACCCAGCCGTCCTGGTCGGTGACGACCTTGCCCATCCGGGGCAGCTTCTTGCCGACCAGTTCGTCGGTGAGTTTCACGTCCGACGGGGGCGCCTTGTCGGCGGCCGGTTCCTCCGGAGCGGCCGACGCCTCCGGTTCGGCGGCCGCGGTGGGCTCGGCCGCGGCGACGGCGACCGGCTCCGCCGCGCCCGAGTTCGCCCCGTTGTAGCCCGCGGGGGCGCAGGCCGTAAGTGCGACCATCGCGCTCGCGACGATGACGGTCGTCCGCATGTGGTGTGCCACGTGCCCTCCTCGTTCTTGGCAGTTCGCCGAGTAGTACGGGCGGCGATGCTGTCAAGGTTGAATCGAGAAGGGTGGTCCATTTCACAGTGGACCGGTTGAACCGTTCCGCCCCGGCGCGCGTGCGGCACCACGGGGGGAGAGTCCGCAGACGACGCGACGGCGCCGGGCGGCCAGGCCGCCCGGCGCCGTCGGCGCGGTGGATCAGAGGTCGGCGACGGTCACCAGCGGGCTGGCCACCCCGTTGACGTCCACCGACTGCACCTGGACCTTCTGGATGTCGCCGAGCGGCGCCGAGGTGGACGCGCTCAGCTGCAACGACAGCTGGTTCTGGTTGGTGCCGTAGCCGCTGCCCGGCACCGACCACGTGCCGACCACCTCGCTGGTGGCGTTCTTGCGCACCACCAGCAGCCGGCAGGTGCGCGGCCCCGGCAGCCGGCTGAGCAGCAGGTTGATCTGCGTGCCGTACTCCTTCTTCGCCAGCCACATGGTGGTCTTCACGCCGGTGCCCGGATCGGTGGCGTTGTGCTCGTCGCCCTCGATCTCCTTCTCGCCGCCGACGTTCGGCCGGTTCGGGTCGACCGGGGTGGTGCCGCTCGGCGCCGCGGTGGGCACGCTCGGCGTCGGCCCGGCCTGCGGCACCGACGGCTGGTCGTCGCCGAGGAACCCGGCCGCGACGCCGCTCAGGCCGCCGAACACCACCACGGCCGCCGCGGTCGCCAGCAACTGCCGCACCCGGGTACGCCGCCGGTCCCGCCGCACCGCCACCAGCGTCCGGTCCAGCAGCGCCGGATCCGTGTGGGTCTGCTCCAACGCGGCCATCGACTCGCCGTCGATGCCGGCGAGCATCCCCACCACCGGCACCATCGTCTCCAGCTCCGCGGCACACGCCCAGCAGGTGGCCAGGTGCTCCTCGAACCGCTCGGCGTCCTGTGCGTCCAGCACGCCGAGCGCATACGCGGCGACGTCCATGTGGTCGGCCCGGCTCATTCCGTCACCCCCCTCTCCTGCAGAGCGGTGCGCAGCGCGCGCAGCGCGTAGTAGACCCGAGACTTGGCGGTGCCGAGCGGGAGACCCAGCTCCTCCGCCGCCTCGGGCACGGTCCGACCCCGGAAGTACGTCGCCACCAGGATCTCCCGGTGCGACTGGCTCAGCGTACGCAGCGCGTCCGCCACGGTCATGGTGCGCAGCACCCGGTCGGTGCTGTCCGACTCGGCGAACGCGGTCAGGTCCCGGTCGTACGTCTCCGCCGGGCGGGCCTGCTCGCTGCGGTGCTCGTCGATGGCGATCCGCCGGGCCACCGTGACCAGCCACGGTCGCAGCGAGCCCTGGCCCGGCCCGCCGAGGCGGTGCGCGTTGCGCCAGGCCCGCAGCAGCGTCTCCTGCACGATGTCCTCGGCGCGCTGCCGGTCCCCACCGGTCAGCCGCATCACGAACATCAGCAGCGGGCCGGCGTGTTCGGCGTAGAGCAGGCGGATCAGCTGGTCCGAGTGGCTGGCCTCGGCGGAGGTCGCCTGATGGCGTCCGGGTGCGGGTCGCGGGGGCGGCACCGGGTCATTCTGGCGATCGGCGGGACGCGCGTCGACCCCCCGGGTCGAGCGCGACGCGCGCGAGTGCGGCTGTGCCCGGGCGAACATCCACTCGGGCCTCGCCACCTCGCCGTGCCAGCCGGCCGCCACCGCATGCATGCAGACCTCCGCTGTCCAATGACATCAGCCGGCCCCCCACGGGCATGGCCGCCCGGGGATACGCACCGACCGGACGATCGGATCAACGTTTGACGGAAAAAATTCCTGGTGGCGGTGGCGTGGAGTCGACGGCGTCCGCGTCGTGCACCACCGGGACCCCGCCGGCGAACCGGTCCAGCTCGGCGCCGGCCACCACCCGACCGGGGAACCAGTCGCCGGCCGCGCGCCGGGCCAGCTCCGGCACCGGCGGCTCCACCCGGGACGCCACCAGCACCAGATTGCCGTACCGCCGGCCGCGTAGCACCGCCGCGTCGCCCACCAGGCAGGCCCGGGGCAGCACGGTACGCACGGTGGCGACCTGCCCCCGGGCGTGCCGCAGCGGCGGCCCGTCGGCCACGTTCGCCAGGTAACAGCCGTCGGACGTCAGCACCCGGGCCACCTCGGCGACGAACTCCACCGAGGTCAGGTGGGCCGGGGTACGGGCGCCGGCGAAGACGTCCGCCACGATCAGGTCGTACCCGCCGTCGCGGCTGGACGACAGCGTGGCGCGGGCGTCGGCCACCCGCACCCGCAACCGGGGGTCGGACGGCCAGGGCAGTTCCCGCCGGACCAGTTCCACCAGCGCGCCGTCCACCTCGGACACCCGCTGCGTCGAGCCGGGCCGGGTGGCCTGGACGTAGCGGGGCAGGGTGAGCGCCCCACCGCCCAGGTGCAGCACCCGCAGCGGCGCGCCGGCGGGCGCCACCAGGTCGATCGCGGCGGCCAGCCGGCGGACGTACTCGAACTCCAGATGCGTCGGGTCGGCCAGGTCCACGTGCGACTGCGGCGCGCCGTCCAGCAGCAGCGTCCACGAGCCGGGCCGGTCCCGGTCCGGCACCAGCTCGGCCCGGCCGGTGTCCACGTCCGCCACCAACCGGTCGGCGTCGCGCCGCCGGCCCATCAGCGCCGGATCCCGCGCGCCGCCGATGCGAGCACCCGCTGCAGCAGCCGCGCGTCGCCGAGCATCCCGCGCAGCCGGCGCTCCAGCCCGGCGATCGGCACCAGGTTCTGCGGGGCCCGCGGGTCCTTGTACGGCGTGGACGCGAACCGGGGCAGCGTGACCAGCGACAGGTCGGCCAGCGCGATCGCCTCCGGCACGGCCAGCTCGGCCGAGCACTCCACCCGCACGATGCCCGCCCACGGCGCGCCGGCGGCCACCGGCAGGCGCAGATACCACGACCAACCGCCCCACGCCGTGCCCAGCCGGAAAACCGGGCAGCGCTGACCCGGCGCCAGCCCGGTCACCACCGAGGTGAGCCGGCCGTCCAGATACTGGCTGTGCTGGGTCTTGATGTAGCCGAGCGTGCGCGGCAGGTTCCGCCGGCTGCGCAGCGGACCGTCCACCACCAGCAGGTCGCCGTCGGCGCGCACCGCATCGGAGACGGCCACCTCCAGCGCGGTGAGCGGGCCCTGCACCGCGGCCGGCAACTTGCTCAGCTCGCCGGTGCCGCCGACCCGGTGCACCGGGTAGCGGATCGCGCCGGCCACCACGTCCTGCGCCGACGGGCTGGCGGTGAACAGACCCCGGCCCACCCGGGCCCCGGCCAGCTCGGCGGCGCCCCGGTCCAGGTCGCAGCGGACCACCCCGGCCGCGTACGAGGCGGCGATGCCGGGGAACGAGCCGCCGTCCTCCTCGGCCGTCCAGACGCTGGCGTCGATCCGGCGTACGCCGTCGACCAGCAGCACCAGGTCCGGCGCCCGCACCCCGGGCCGGACGTCGATCGCCCGCCAGTCGGTGACCGGCAGCTCGACGTCGGCCTCCACCTGGGCGCTGCTCGGCGCCGCCGGCCCGGCCCCGCCCGCGGCCTCGAACGACGCCCCGTAGGCCGGATCCCACGAGTCGACGAAGAACCGGGCGCCGGCCCGGGACGGCCCGGTCAAAGGCCGGTCCGCTCGATGCGGGCCGTGCGGGCGTCCTTACGGACCTCGAAGCGGACCGGGATCCGCTCGGCCAGCGCCGGCACGTGGGTGACCACGCCGACCATCCGGTCGCCCCGGGCGGCCAGGTTCTCCAGCGTCGCCGCGACCGTGTCCAGCGTCGCCGCGTCGAGCGTGCCGAAGCCCTCGTCCAGCACGATCGACTCCAGGCTCGCCGCGCTGGTCGACATGCCGGCCAGCTGTTCCGACAGCGCCAGCGCCAGGGCCAGCGACGCCTGGAACGTCTCCCCGCCGGACAGCGTCCGCACCCCGCGCCGCAGCCCCGCGTCGTGGTGGTCGACCACGAAGAACTCACCCTTGTCGTGGACCAGGTCGTACTGCCCGCCGGACAGCTCCCGCAGGATCCGCGACGCGCCGTCGACGAGCAGGTCCAGCGCCTCGGTCAGCAGCCAGCGCTCGAAGTTGTTGGCCCGCAGGTGCCCGGCGAGCGCGCGGGCCACCCGGGCCTCGCGCTCGTGGCCGACCCGCTGCTCGCGCAGCCCGGCCGCCTGCTCCCGGCGCTCGGTGAGCCGGCGCAGCTCCGCCTCGGCCCGCTCGACCGCCACCGCGACGTCGCGCAGCGGGTCGGCCGGCGCGTCCAGCCCGGCGGCGGTGAACGACGCGGCGATCCGGTCGGCCACCCCGGCCGCCGCCCGCTGGGCCGCGTCGACCGAGTCGGCCAGCCCGCCCCGGTCGGCCCGTCGCCGGTCGGCCTGCTCGCCCGCCCAGCCGGCCAGCGCCGCCCAGGCCGCGGCCACGTCGTCGCGGTCGGCCGCCGGCGGACCGAAGCGGGCCAACCCGTCGCGGACCGCGTCGAACTCGCGCCAGGCGCGGCGCAGCCGGTCCTGCGCGCCGTCGAGCGTGCCGCGGGCCCGCCGGGCGGCCTCCCGGCCGGCCCGGACCGCCCCGGCCGCCTCGTCCAGCGCCGCCCGGAGCCGGGCGTGCTCGGCCAGCGACAGGCGCAGCGCGTCCGCGGCCGGGGCGTCGGCGAGCTGCGCGTCCAACTCGGCCAGCCGCGCGGCCAGCCCGTCGTGCTCGGCCCGCACCCGCAGCAGCACCCGGTCCAGGTCGCGGGCGGCGGCGTCGCGCTCGGTCACCACCCGCTTGGCGGCCTCGCTCGCCGTGCGCGCCGCCTTGCCGGCCGCGATCGCCCGGCTCACCGCCGAGCCCTTCGGCATCGCCGGCACTGCGGCGACCACCTGCTCGCACACCGGGCAGGGCGCGCCGTCGACCAGGTGCGCCCGCAGCGCCACCGCCTGATCGGCCGCCTTGGCCTCCTCGTGCGCCCGGAACGCCGCCTCCAGCTCGACCTCGGCCCGCTCGGCGGCGGCCCGCGCGGTCGCCAGCGCCGCGACCGCCGCGTCGTGTTCCGCGCCCGCCGCGTCGACCGCCGCGCGGACCGTGGCCGCCTCGCCGGTCAACCGCTCCCGGTCGGCGTACGCCCGCAGCTGCACCCGTAGCGCGCTCTCGTCGCCGGCGGCGGCCAGCTCACCACGGAGCTTCTCCTCCCGCTCCTCGGCCAGCCCCACCGCAGCGGTCGCCTCGTCGGCGGCCACCCGGGCGGCGGTCACCGCGCGGGCCAGCTCCGCCGTCCCGTCCGGCGACCGGACCCCGGCCAGCACCCCCAGCTCGGCGTCGAGGGCGGCCAGCGCCGCGGCCCGCTCGCCCGCCGTGGCCCGGGCGCGCTCCAGCTCCGGTACGGCCGCCGCGACCGCGCCGGCCAGCTCCCGCACCGCGTCGACCCGGCGCTGGGCGTCGGTCAGGCTCGCGTCGTCGACGTCGGCGAGGCCGCCGAGCACCTTGTCGACCGTCTCCAGCTTCGCCTCGGCCTGCCCGGCACGCTCCACCGCCTTCTTCTGCACTCCCTCGTAGACGCCCAGCCCGAGCAGGTTGACCAGGATCTGCTGGCGGGTCGCCGGCTTGGCGTGCAGGAAGTCGGCGAACTGCCCCTGCGGCAGCACCACGCAGGAGGTGAACTGCTCGTAGGGCAGCCCGACCGCGTCGAGCACCGCCTGTTCCATCTCGGCCGGCGTGCCGGCCACCACGTCGCCCAGGTCGTCCGGGCTGAGCCCGGTGTCGAGCTTGGTGACGTCGAACCCCTGCGGCATGAGCTGGAGCCCGGCGTTGGCCGTCTTGACCGTGCCCCGGCCGTCGCGGCGGACCACCCGGGTGGCGACGTAGCGGTCACCGGCGGATTCGAAGACCAGCCGGACCCGGGCCTCGGTGGCCGACGGCGCCAGCGCGTTGGCCAGGCCCCGCGCGCCGCCCCAGCGCGGCACGGTGCCGTAGAGCGCGAAGCAGATCGCGTCGAGCACCGTCGACTTGCCCGAACCGGTCGGCCCGACCAGCGCGAAGAAGTCGGCGTCGGTGAAGTCGACGGTGGTCTCCTCGCGGAAGACGGTGAAGCCGGCCATGTCCAGCCGCATCGGCCGCATCAGTGCTCCACCTCCTCGAGCAGCTCGTCGAAGAGCTCCTTGACGCCGTCGTCGGCGTGCCCACGGCTGCCCAGGTAGTCGGCGAACAACTCGCGTGGGGAACGACCGGCCCGCTGGGCGGTGCGGGTGCCGCTGCCCGGCGCCGGCATCAGCTCCGGGTCGATCCGGATCTCCAGCGCCCGGGGGAGCAGTTCCTGGACCTCTTCGCGCAGCCCGGCCCGGGGCTGCTCCCGGACGAAGACCCGCAGCCACCCGTCGGGCGGCTCGACCTCGGCGAGCTGGGCCAGGGTGCCCCGCACCGTGCGCAACGGGACCGCGCCGGGCACCGGCACCTCCCGGACCCGCGCGGCGGTGGTCGCGGTGACCTCCACGATCGTCACCGAGCCGACGTTCTCCTGCTCGCCGAAGTCGACAGCCAGCGGGCTGCCGCTGTAGCGGATCGGGCAGGGGCCGATCACCCGCTGGGAACGGTGCAGGTGGCCCAGCGCCACGTAGTGCGCGTTGCCCGGGAAGACGGTGGCCGGCACCGCGTAGCCGAGCACCGTGTGCGCCTCCCGCTCACCGCCGCCGGTGCTCGCCCCGACCACGGTGAGGTGGGCGGTGACCAGGTGCACCCGGTCCGGCTCGGTGAACCCCTCGGACAGCTTGTCGAGCACCCGGCCGAGGTGGTCGGCGTAGGTCTGGTTGGCCTCGGCCGGGGTCAGCGCGTACATCTCCACCGCGCGGACGGCGTAGCGCTGGGACAGGAAGGGCAGCGCGGCCACCTGCCAGCGCTCGCCGTCGCGGGTCACCCCGTCGATCACGTGCTCGGCCGGGCTCTCCCGCACGCTGCCGCGCAGCGTGATGCCGGCCGCGTCGGCCCACGGGCGCAGCGCGTCCAGCGCCGCGCCGTTGTCGTGGTTGCCGCCGATCGCCACCACGTCGGCGCCGGTGCGGCGCAGCGCGGTCAGCGCGCGGGTGACCAGCCGGGTGGCCTCCGGGGTGGGCGCGGCGGTGTCGTAGAGGTCACCGGCGACGAGCACCAGGTCGGGCCGCTCCTCGCGGGCGATGTCGATCACCTGGGCGAGGACCTGCGTGTGCTCCTCGGCCCGGGACTGCCCCTTGAGGACCTTGCCGACGTGCCAGTCGGAGGTGTGCAGGATCTTCATGGTGGGTGCCGCCTAGAACGGGATGTCGTCGTCGGACGAGCCGGAGCCGACCACCGCGAACGGGTCGGCGGACTGCGTGATCGACCGTAGCGTCTCCGACGGCGGGCGGCCGGCCTCGGAGACCCGGGTCGCCCAGGCCGGGAACGGGAACTCCAGGCAGAGCGGCACCGGGATGTCGGGCTGGTTGACGAACATGGTGCCCGGCTTGGCCAGCAGCGCCCGCTGCCGCTGCGCGGGCGGGAGGAAGCCGTATTCCGGGCGGGACGCCTCGGCCGGGTCGAGCCGGCCGACCACCCGGATCGCCGAGTTGGTGACGATCCGCCGTTCCACCTCGCTCGCGGTCTGCTGCGCGCCGACCAGGATCACGCCCAACGAGCGGCCCCGCTCGGCGATGTCGAGCAGCACCTCCTTGATCGGGGAGGAGCCCTCGCGCGGCGCGTACTTGTTCAGCTCGTCGAGCACGACGAAGAGCAACGGCTTGGCGGTGCCGGCCTTCTCCTTGCGTTCGAACTCGCTCTTCAGCGTCACGCCGACCACGAAGCGCTGCGCGCGGTCCGGCAGATTGTGCAGGTCGACCACGGTGACCTGGGCGCTCTCCGCGGTGTTGATGGAGTGCGGCCGTCGCTCGGCCAGGTCACCGCGGATCAGCCGGCCCAGGTCCTTCTTGCTGCCGATGAGCCGACGGGCGAACGCGTTCACCGTGCCCAGCCCGACCGCGCTGCCGGCCCACTCGCCCCGGGTCTCGTCGTCGTTGAGCCGCTCGACGACGTGGTCGACCAGGTCGGCGTAGGAGCCCAGGCGGACGCCGTCGATGCTCACCCCGCCGTCGGCGGGCTGGGCGTAGCGGGCCAGGTGGGCGGCGACCGAGTGGACCACCATCGTGTATTGCTGGCGCTCGTCGTCGGCGTCGGCGAAGACGTAGGGCAGCAGGCGGTCGGCGCAGAACTCGGTGAGCGTCCAGTAGAAGCTGTCGACGCCGGTGAGCCGGCTGCTCACGTCGGGCGTGCCGGACGAGTCGCCGACCCGGGGCGGGGCGTAGACCCGCACGTCGGGGAACGCGCCGGCGTCGAGACCGAGCTTCGCGTAGGCCGCGCGGGTCGGGTCGTCGAGCCGGCTGTTGGGGTGGTCGAGAAAGAGCAGGTCCTCGCCCTTGACGTTGAAGATCAGCGCCTTGGCGTTGACGGCGTCGCCACCGAGCACCCCGGAGCGGAACACCGAGTAGAGCAGGAAGGTGGCGAAGCTGGTCTTGGTGGCGACGCCGGAGATGCCGGAGATGGAGACGTGTGCGCCGCGGGTGCCGTCGAGGAAGTCGGCGTTGAGGTAGACCGGCACCCCGTCGCGGCCCATCCCCATCGGGATCCGCCGCTCCATCCGGTCGAAGTGCAGGGCCCGGGCCCGGGCGTCGCCCTCGGCCCGGTGCACCACCGCGCCCGGGGTCGGCGGGACGTAGAACTCCGGGTCGACCCGGGTGGTGGTGATCTCGGCGGCCTCCTGCACCTGCGCCGGCAGCGTGCCGTCGGCGATGGCGAAGACGTCGGAGTCGAACTGCGCCCCCTCGTGCCGGGCGCGCACCTGGGTCACCACGCCGGCGATGGTCACCGGCTCGCGCTCGGGCAGCTCGCGCCGGGTCACCACCACGTCGTCGAGTTGCAGGTAGCTCCCCGGGGCGACGGCGGTCCAGAAGGTGAGCGGGGTGGCGTCGGCGGTGCCGAGCACCCGGCCCACACCCTCGCCGGGCCCGTCGAGCTGGTCGTCGGTCATCGGCGAACTCCGGTCGGCTGGTCGTTCCGGTCACGGCGCACGTCCTGCATCCTGCCCGAGGGATGCGACAGGTTGCCACGCGACGCGTCGGACGCCACGTCGGCGCGTCCCGGCCGGTCGCCGGGTGGATCCGGTCGGCCACGGTGCGTGCGATTACGCCTCGTCGTGCCGCTCGGCGCGGGATCCTGCAGAGAGGCCGGACAGAGCGGGGGAGCGGGACGTGGCGTCGACGCGGGGCCGGCTGGTCGGGCTGTTCGCCCTCGCCGCGGCCCTGCCGGCGGTCGAGGAGGCGGTGCTGGTCACCGCCCGGTTCCACGCCGCGCAGGGGCTCGCGCCGCAGGTCACCGCGGTCTGGCCGTACGACTCGTACCACGACATGCGGTGGCTGCTGGTCTACCACGACTCGTGGGGGAGTTTCGCGCTCGGCCTGCTCGCGCTGATCGTGATCCGCGCGTTGCTCTCCGCGCTGCTGACCTGGTTGTCCTGGCCGGCCGGGGAGGCTCGGCCGTCGCGGCGTTGGCTGCTGCGACGCAACCTGGAGGTCGCCGTGGTGGCCGCGCTCGTGGTCTCGCCGTGGGCCGCGCTCTCCGTCGCCTTCTCCGCGGTGGCCCTGTCCTGGTATCTGTTCGCCTCGCTGGGGCCGCTGCTGGTGACCGCGCCGTTCCTGGCCCGCGCCGGGGTGGTGGACAGGTGGTGGCGCGGGCTGCCCACGATCGAGCTGTTCGGCTGGTCGACGCTGAACTTCGTGGTGCTCACCCTGGCCGGCGCGCTGATCTCCAGCGCCCCCGGTTGGTGGGGGGTGCCGGTCGCCGCGCTCGCCGGGGCGGTGAACGGCGCGCTCTGGCTGCGCACCGTGGCCGCCGCGGTGCTGCCCGTCCGGGTCCGGCTGCCCCGGGTTCCGGCCGCGCCGATCGTGATCGTCCTGGCCGTGGTCGGCGCGATCTGGGCCGAGTCGTTCATCGGAGTGGCGGCCGGGGGGCAGAACGGGCCGTGGCGTCCGCCGGTCGTGACCCAGCGGCTACCGGCTGAGGTACGCGAGGCGGTCATCGTGCTCGGCGGCCACGACTCGCGCTGGCTGGGCACCCCGCCCGCCGATCCCCGGGTGGAGCGGTTCTCCTACCGCGGGCTGGACCGCGGGGGCCGCCCGCTGCCGTACGAGCCGGAGGCGACCCACCAGTCGTTGGACACCAGCGCCGCGCTGCTCGCCGCGCAGGTCGAGGCGCTGCACCGGCGGACCGGACGGCCGATCGCGCTGGTCGGGCAGAGCGAGGGCGCGATGGTGGCCCGGGCCTTCCTGGACAAGCTGCCGCGCGGGCCGGTGACCGCGGTGGTGCTGTTCAGCCCGCTGGTGCAGGCCGGCCGTACCTACTACCCGCCCCCGGGGTACGAGGGTTGGGGCGTGGCCACCGGCTGGCAGCTGCGGGCGCTGTTCTGGCTGGCCAACCTGCCGCGCCCGGTCAAGGACCACCCGGACGAGGCGTTCGTCCGGTCGATGTTGGTGGACGCCGCGTTCTATCGGAACCGCACGCTCTGCCCGGTGCCGGGCGTCCGGATCATCGCCTTCCTGCCCACGGTGAGCGCGGCCGAGGCGCCGCCCGGCGAGTACAGCCACGTGCCGGTCTACCAGATGCCCGCGTTGCACGGCGGGCTGATCGGCAACCGGGCCGTCCAGGACCAGGTGATCCGGTTCCTGGAGGGCGCGCCGGTCGACCAGCCCCGGCGCGAGTACGACCTGCTCCAGCGGCTCGGCTCGGCCTGGCAGGCGCCGTCGCTGCTGTTGTCGCAGAACCCGGTCTGGTCGGCCAGCCGGGAGGGTGACCCGGCGCGTACCGGCAGGGTCTGCCAGCCACGCTGATCAGCCGGCCGGGCCGCGTCGCGGCTGATCAGCCGCCCGCGTGGACCGGTGATGGCGCGCCAGCAGCCGGAGCGCGGCACCGTCCAGCGCGACCACGATGACCGTCCGCACCGGCGCGTAGGGGAAGAGGAGCAGGTCGACCACGATCGCGGGCAGCACGCAGCAGAACGCCAGCGGCACCGCCCCGCGCCGGCCGCCCAGCACGGCCAGTCCGGCGAGGACGACCGCGCCGCCGACCGCGAGGTGCGCCCATGCCCAGGCGCCGAGGTCGACCTGGTAGACCCCGTCGGCGGTCGCCACCGCGAACCGCCCGTGCCGCGTGTGTGCCCAGGCCGACACCGCGTCGACCAGCCCGGCGGCGGTGAGCAGCGCGGCGGCGAGCAACGGCCGCCGGGCCGGCCCCGCCGCGGGCCGCTCCGTCACGTCCATTTCCCCAGGTTAAGGCCCATTTCTCGGGGCCGTGCCGAGCCAGCCGGCTTCCGGAGGGCGCGAGGCGGACCGGCGTGTCGGTGTCGGCGTGTCGGGACGTGGACAAGGACGCGGTCGAGAGCGACATACCTGAGAGTCATAATGATGACTCTCAGGTATGTCGGTGTAGACCGACCTGCCGCCCGGCGTTCGACTCGCCGGTGTCGCCCCGCGGGGTGGGGTCAGGCGGCGGGTGCGGCCCCGGCGGACGGCGGCTGGTCCGCGTCGCGGGCGTAGCGCAGCATCAGCACCCCGTCGGCGGCGGCCAGCACGTGGCGCAACGGCAGGTGCCGTGGGGCGCTGCCGGCGCCGGCGGTGATCCGGCCCGGCCCGGCGCCGGCGAGCAGCGGCGCCACGGTCAGGCAGAGCTCGTCGATCAGGTCGGCGGCGGTGAGCGCGCCGAACAGGTGCGGCCCGCCCTCGCAGAGCACCTGCTCCAGCCCGCGCCGGCGCAGCTCGGCCAGCCCGGCGGTCAGGTCGACGCGGTCGGCGCCGCAGCGGACCAGGTCGGCCACCTCGGTCAACCCGGCCGGCGCTTCGGCGTCGTCGCGGGTGAGCACCAGCGGCCGGACCGGTGCGTCGGCGAAGCAACCCTGGGCCGGGTCGAGGTCGAGTGAACCGGAGACCACCACCAGCGTCGGGTACTCGGCCAGGCCCCGGTCGCGGCGCCAGGCGCGGCGCTCGGCGTTGAGCGTCACCGCGCGGTAGCCCTCGTGGCGCAGCGTGCCGGCGGCCACCAGCAGGCCGTCGCAGAGCATCCGCAGCATCCCGAAGACGCGCTTGTCCGGCTCGCCGGAGAGGCCGGCCGAGTAACCGTCCAGGGTGACCGCGCCGTCCGCGCTGGCCACGAAGTTGACCCGCAGGTGCGGCCGGGGCGCGCGGCCGTAGAGCGCGGTGAGCTGCGGGTCGGTCAGCGGGCCGGTGACGGGTGCCGGCCAGATCCGTTCGATCGGGGTTCCGACGTTCATTCGCCGGCCGGACCGGTGACCGGTGGGGTGGGTTCGGCGGTACGGTGCTGGCAGTCGCACCACTTCCGGCCAGGACAGTCGTCGTGCCGCCGCTCCCGGCAGGCTCGGCAGATCATGCGGGCAGCCTATGCCGAGGAAGGATGGGACCACGTGCCGCGTCAGATCTTCCAGCTGATGGTGTCCCTGGCGGGTGTCCGGCCGCCGGTCTGGCGACGGGTGCTGGTGCCCGGTGGTTACACCCTGGACCGGCTGCACCGGGTGCTCCAGCACGCGATCGGGTGGCGCGACTGCCACCTGCACTCGTTCGAGATCGACGGCCGGCAGTACGGCGAGCCCGACCCGGGCGGCGAGCTGGCGCTCCGCGACGAGCTGGACGTCCGGCTGGACGCGGTGGTGGGCAAGGGCGACCGGTTCCGCTACACCTACGACTTCGGTGACTGGTGGGAGCACGACCTGGTCGTGGAGGACGTCTGCGCCGCCGACCCGGACGAGCGCTACCCGGCCTGTGTGGACGGGGAGCGGGCCGCTCCGCCGGAGGGCGTGGGCGGCCCGGAGGGTTACGCCGTGCTGTTGGCCGCGCTCGCCGATCCGGCGCATCCCGAGCACGCGACCATGCGGGACTGGGCCGGCCCGGCGTTCGACCCGGCCGGGTTCGCCGCCGACCGCGCCACCACGTTGCTGCGCCGCTGCTGCTGAGCGGGTCTCCGGGAGGGCCCGGGGGCACGCGGTAACGAAATGGGAACGCTCCCACCGGCCTATTGACACCCCTGTTACCTCCCGGCAATCTCATGGGAGCGCTCCCGGGAGTGGCGTGAATCTCTTCCTTGCCCGCTCCGGCCCGGCGCGAAACGCACCCCCCACCACACGAATAACTCGCCTCACCACCGAAAGAGGGGTCTGAAAGATGAGCCTCCCCATCCGCCGTCGGCAGCTCGCGGCCATCGCGCTCGCGTCTGTCACGGTGCTCGCCACCGCCACCGCCTGCAGCGACGACTCGTCGGGCGGCGGCGACAGCGAAAGCGACGGTCCGGTCACCCTGGTCGTCGACGTCTTCGGCGACCAGGGCTTCGGTTACCAGGACCTGTACAAGCAGTACGAAGCCGAGCACAAGAACGTCAAGATCCAGGAGCGCGGCAAGGGCCTCGGTCTCGGTGACTACAACACCCGGCTGACCCAGCAGATCACCGCCGGCTCGGGCGCCGGTGACGTGGTGGCCCTGGAAGAGGGCACCATCGTCCAGTTCTACGCGCAGGCCGACAAGTTCGTGAACCTCGCCGACCACGGCGCGAACGACCTCAAGGGCAACTTCCTGCCGTGGAAGTGGGAGCAGGGCAGCACCCCCGACGGCAAGGTGCTGGGCCTCGGCACCGACGTCGGCGGCATGGCGCTTTGCTACCGCAGCGACCTGTTCAAGGCCGCCGGCCTGCCCACCGACCGCGAGCAGGTCGGCGCGCTCTGGCCCACCTGGGACAAGTTCATCGAGGCCGGCCAGAAGTTCGCCGCCGCCGACAAGAAGCACAAGTTCGTCGACTCGGCGACCAACTTCTACAACGTGGTGCTGATGCAGATCGCGGGCCAGGGCACCGGCTACACGTACTACGACAAGAGCAACAAGATGGTCATCGACCAGAACCCGGACGTGCAGGCCGCGTACCAGCTGACCACCAAGATGATCGGCGCCGGGCTGTCGAACAACCTGCAGTCGTTCTCCAACGAGTGGAACGCCGGTTTCAAGAACGGCAGCTTCGCCACCATCGCCTGCCCGGCGTGGATGACCGGTGTGATCAAGGGCCAGGCCGGTGACGCGGCGGCCGGCAAGTGGGACGTCGCCAAGGCCCCCGGCAACGGCGGCAACTGGGGCGGCTCCTTCCTCGGCGTGCCGAAGTCGAGCAAGCACCAGAAGGAGGCCATCGAGCTGGCCAAGTTCCTGACCAGCGCACAGGGCCAGATCGGCGCGTTCAAGGCGGTCGGCAACCTGCCGTCCAACCCGCAGGCGCTCACCGACCCGGCCGTGGCCGACTCGACCAACGACTACTTCAGCAAGGCCCCGGTCGGCAAGATCTTCGCCGCCGGCGCCTCCGACCTGAAGCCGGTCTACCTCGGCCCGAAGAACAACGCGGTCCGCACCGCCGTGGAGAACACGCTGCGCGCCGTGGAGCAGGGCAAGTCGGCCGACGAGCAGTGGCAGGCGGCCTTGAAGAACGGTGCGGCCGCCGGTAAGTGACCCGGCTGAGCCGCCCGCGGGTGGCGCCGGCAGCCCTGTGCTGCCGGCGCCACCCGCGGTGCCCGCAGAGCCCGGCGTCACCCGTGTGGCGGGTGACGCCGGCTGAGGAGAAGGACTCCTGATGAGCCTCGACCTGCACGCCACGGCGCCGCCCGAGCCCCGCCCGCCGCGCGCCCGCACCTCGCACCGCCGCGCCAGCTCGGCCACCAAGCTGGACCTGAAGTACTCGCCGTACCTGTACGTCCTGCCGTTCTTCGTGATCTTCGCCGTGTTCAGCGCGTACCCGATCGCCTACACGGTCTGGATCGCGCTGACCGACCGGTCGCCGCTGAACGCGACCATCTCGTTCGTCGGGATGGACAACTTCGTCGAACTGATCACCGACGACCCGCAGTTCTGGAACGCGGTGGTGAACACGTTCGGCATGTTCGTGCTCTCCACCGTGCCCCAGCTGATGCTGGCGCTCATGCTGGCCAACGCGTTGAACCGGAAGCTGCGCGCGCAGACCTTCTTCCGGATGGCCATCGCGATGCCGATCATCACCTCGACCGCGGTGGTCGCGCTGATCTTCTCGATGATCTACGCCAAGGACTTCGGCCTGATCAACTGGCTGCTGGACAGCGTCGGCCTGGACCCGATCGACTGGCGGGCGAACCGCTTCGCCTCCTGGTTCGCCATCTCCACCATGGTCGACTGGCGCTGGGTCGGCTACAACGCGCTGATCTACCTGGCCGCCATGCAGTCGATCAGCAAGGACATGTACGAGGCCGCCGCGCTGGACGGGGCCTCCCGGCGGCGCCAGTTCTGGTCGATCACCGTCCCGCAGCTGCGCCCCACGATCATCTTCACGCTGATCATCTCGACCATCGGCGGTCTCCAGCTGTTCACCGAGCCACTGCTGTTCACCAGCGGCTCGGGCGGTCTCTCCGGGGGCTCGGAGGGCCAGTTCCAGACCATCACGATGTACCTGCTCGACGTGATGAACCAGCGCTTCCGGTGGGGTTACGCCGGGGCGGTCGCGCTCGTGCTCTTCGTGCTCATCGCGTTGATGTCGACGGTCAACTACCTGCTGGCCCGCCGCATCAGCTCCGACAAGTGAAGGTGACGAGATGACGACCACCACGCTTCGTCCGCCCACCCGGCCGACCGCGCCGGCCAAGGCCACCCACCAGGCCGAACGGCTCTGGAAGGCCAGCCCGCTGACCTGGTTCGGGCTGGTCCTCGGGGTGATCCTGTCGCTGTTCCCGTTCTACTGGATGATCGTCATCGCCTCGCGGACCAACGACGCGGCCAACTCCTGGCCGCCGCCGTTCCTGCCCGGCGGCAAGCTCGGCGAGAACATCGAACGGGTGCTGGCCAACGGCGACGCCAACGTCGTCAAGGGCCTGATGAACTCGTTCCTGGTCTCCGGGACGATCACCATCGCCACGGTGTTCTTCGGCTCGCTCGCCGGCTTCGCGTTCGCCAAGCTCCGGTTCCGGGGCAAGAACGCGCTGCTGCTGATCATCCTCGCCTCGATGATGGTGCCGATCCAGCTCGGCGTGCTCCCGCTCTACATCCTGATGGCGAAGCTCGAGTGGCTGAACACGATGCCGTCGGTGACCGTGCCGTTCCTCATCGGCGGCTTCGGGATCTTCATGATGCGCCAGTACGCCGAGCAGGCGGTCCCGAACGAGCTGATCGAGGCCGCCCGGGTGGACGGCTGCTCCACCTGGAAGGTCTACTGGCACGTGGTGATGCCCGCGCTGCGTCCCGCCGCCGCGGTGCTCGGCCTGCTCACCTTCATGGAACAGTGGAACCAGTTCTTCTGGCCGTTCGTGGTGCTGGCCGACCCGTCGAACCCCACCGTCCAGATCTCGCTGCGCAGCCTCAACACCGCCTACTTCGCCGACAACTCGCAGATCTTCGCCGGTACGTTGATCGCGACCCTGCCCCTGTTCATCGTGTTCGTTCTGTTCGGCCGCCAGATCATCGGCGGCATCATGGAAGGCGCCGTCAAGTCGTGAGCAACCCAGCCAGCCCGCCCGCCGTCGGCGTCCTCGACGAGGGCCCGGCCGTCACCTTCCCGCCCGGCTTCCTCTGGGGCGCGGCCACCGCCGCGTACCAGATCGAGGGCGCCGCGGCGGAGGGCGGCCGTACGCCGTCGATCTGGGACACCTTCAGCCACACCGAGGGTCGGACGGTGGCCGGGCACACCGGCGACGTGGCCTGCGACCACTACCACCGGATGCCGGACGACGTGCGGCTGATGGCCGACCTGGGGCTGCGGTCCTACCGCTTCTCCGTCTCCTGGCCCCGGGTGCAGGCCGGCGGCAGCGGCCCGGTCAACCAGGAGGGGATGGACTTCTACCGCCGCCTGGTCGACGAGCTGCTCGGGCACGGCATCGAGCCGTGGGTGACGCTCTACCACTGGGACCTGCCCCAGCCGCTGGAGGACGCCGGCGGCTGGCCGGCCCGGGACACCGCCGGCCGGTTCGCCGAGTACGCGCAGCTGGTCGCCGACGAACTCGGTGACCGGGTGAAATACTTCACCACGCTGAACGAGCCGTGGTGCTCGGCGTTCCTCGGCTACGGCTCGGGCGTGCACGCTCCGGGCCGCTCCAACGGCGCGGACGCGGTCCGGGCCGGGCACCACCTGATGCTCGGGCACGGGCTGGCGGTGCAGGCGGTGCGGGCGTCCCGCCCCGAGGCGGAACTGGGCATCACGGTGAACCTCTACCCGGTCACCCCGGCCACCGGCTCGGCGGCCGACGCCGACGCGGCCCGCCGGATCGACGCGCTGGCCAACCGCTTCTTCCTCGACCCGGTGCTGCGCGGCGCGTACCCGGCCGACCTGGTCGCCGACCTGCGCGGCGTGACCGACCTCGGGCACGTCCGCGACGGCGACCTGAAGACCATCTCCACCCCGCTGGACATGGTCGGGGTCAACTACTACAGCCGGCACGTGGTCGCCGCGCCGGTCGAGGGCGGCGAGCCGGAGCCCTACTGGCGGGCGCCGTCCTGCTGGCCGGGCAGCGAGGACGTCCGGTTCGTCACCCGGGGCGTGCCGGTCACCGACATGGACTGGGAGATCGACGCCCCGGGCCTGACCGAGACGCTGGAGCGGGTCCACCGGGAATACACCGACCTGCCGCTCTACGTCACCGAGAACGGCTCGGCGTTCGTCGACGAGGTGGTCGACGGCCGGGTCGACGACCAGGACCGGCTGGGTTACTTCGCCGCGCACCTGCGCGCGGCGCACGCCGCGATCGAGGCCGGGGTGCCGTTGAAGGGCTACTTCGCCTGGTCACTGATGGACAACTTCGAGTGGGCCTGGGGCTACACGAAGCGGTTCGGCATGGTCTATGTCGACTACGACACCCAGGCCCGGATCGCGAAGTCCAGCGCCAGGTGGTACGCCGACGTGATCCGACGCAACGGCCTGGCCGCACAATAAGCTGGGCCAGCCAGTAACGGGCGGCCCCGGCACCGGAGCCTCAACCGGTGCCGGGCCCGCCCGCCCGTCGGAGGAGCACAGACGATGACAACGCAGCGCACCCGCTCGCTCGGGCGCCCGACCCTCGACGCGGTCGCGGCCCGCGCCGGCGTCGGGCGCGGCACGGTCTCCCGCGTGGTCAACGGTTCGCCGCAGGTCAGTCCGGAAGCCCGGGCCGCCGTCCAGCAGGCCATCGCCGAGCTGGGGTACGTGCCCAACCGGGCCGCCCGGGCGCTGGTCACGCAGCGCACCGACTCGGTGGCCCTGGTCGTCTCCGAATCGGGGGAGCGGGTCTTCACCGAGCCGTTCTTCGCGGCGATCGTCCGGGGCGTCAGTTCCGGGCTGCTGGAGACGCCCATGCAGCTCTGGCTGGCCATGGTGCAGTCGCCGATCGAGCGGGAGCGGGTCGAGCACCACCTGACCAACCAGCATGTGGACGGCGTGCTCCTGCTCTCCCTGCACGACTCCGACCCGCTGCCCACGCTGCTGGAGGAGCGCGGCCTGCCCGCGGTGCTCGGTGGTCGGCCGGCCCGGATGCTGCACCCGAACGCCCAGCCGGCGTGGTTCGTCGACGTGGACAACGTCGGCGGTGCCCGGCAGGCGGTGGAGCACCTGTTCGTCCAGGGACGGCGGCGGGTCGCGACCATCGCCGGCCCGCAGGACATGGGCGCCGGCCTGGCCCGCCTCTCCGGCTACCGGGAGGCGGTGCGGGCCGCCGGGGGCGCTGTCGAATCGGGCCTGATCGCGTACGGGGACTTCAGCGAGGGCAGCGGCACCGCCGCGATGCGCCGGCTGCTGGACGCCTGCCCCGACCTGGACGCCGTCTTCGTCGCGTCCGACCTGATGGCGTTCGGCGCGTTGCGCGCGCTGCGCGAGGCCGGTCGCCGGGTGCCCGAGGACGTCGCGGTGATCGGCTTCGACGACGCCCCGATCGCCCGCCAGGCGGAGCCGCCGCTGACCACCGTGTTCCAGCCGGTGGAGGAGATGGGCCGGCAGATGGCCCGCCTGCTCGTCTCGCGCATCCGCGGCGACGAGGTGCCCTCGCCGCACGTGCTGCTGGACACCGAGCTGATCCGCCGCGCCTCGGCCTGACCCGCCGGACGTCTCAGGCCCAGCGCCGCAGCTCCCGCCGGGCCAGCGAGGCCCGGTGCACCTCGTCCGGGCCGTCGGCGAGGCGCAAGGTGCGGGCCTGGGCCCAGAGCGCGGCGAGCGGGGTGTCCTGGCTGACGCCGGCCCCGCCGTACGCCTGGATGGCCTTGTCGATCACCCACTCGGCCATCGCCGGGGTGGCGATCTTGATGGCCTGGATCTCGGTGTGCGCGCCCTTGTTGCCGACGGTGTCCATCAACCACGCGGTCTTGAGCACCAGCAGCCGGGCCTGCTCGATCCGCACCCGGGACTCGGCGATCCACTCCCGCACCACGCCCTGCTCGGCGAGCGGGCGGCCGAACGCGACCCGGTCGAGGGCGCGCCGGCAGAGCAGCTCCAGGGCCCGTTCCGCCATGCCGACCAGCCGCATGCAGTGGTGGATCCGGCCCGGGCCGAGCCGGGCCTGGGCGATGGCGAAGCCGGTGCCCTCGGCGCCGACCAGGTTCTCCACCGGCACCCGGACGCCTGAGAAGTCGATCTCGGCGTGCCCGCCGTGCGGGGCGTCGCTGTAGCCGAAGACCGTCATCCCGCGGCGCACCGTGACGCCCGGGGTGTCCCGGGGGACCAGGATCATGCTCTGCTGGCGGTGCCGGTCGGCGTCCGGGTCGGTCTTGCCCATCACGATGAAGATCTCGCAGCGCGGGTCCATCGCCCCGGACGACCACCACTTGCGTCCGTCGACCACGTAGTGGTCGCCGTCGCGGGTGATCCGGGTGGCGATGTTCGTCGCGTCCGACGAGGCGACCTCCGGTTCGGTCATGCAGAACGCGGAGCGGATGTCGCCGGCGAGCAGCGGCGCGAGCCAGCGTTCCCGCTGGGCGTCGGAGCCGAACTCGGCGAGCAGCTCCATGTTGCCGGTGTCCGGCGCGGCGCAGTTGAGCGCCTCCGGGGCGAGGTGCGGGCTGCGCCCGGTCAGCTCGGCCAGGGGCGCGTACTGGAGGTTGGTCAGGCCGGCGCCGTAGCGCGCGTCGGGCAGGAACAGGTTCCACAGGCCGCGGGCCCGGGCCTCGGACTTCAGCTCGTCCATCACCGGCGGGCGGGCCCACGGGTCACCGGCGGCCAGCACCTGCTCGTGGTGCACCGGCTCGGCCGGGAGGACGCACTCGGTGAGGAACGCCTCCAGCCGCTGCCGCAGCTCGGTCGTCCGGTCGTCGTACGCGAACTCCATCTATTTCTCCCTCACCGCGTGCAGACCGTGTGCGACGAGCGGCGCCACCATCTCGCCGATCCGGTCGAAGCCCTCGCCCAACGTCTGCCCGAGGGTGTGCCGGTAGTGGATGCCCTCGCAGATCACCGCCAGCTTGAAGCAACCGAGCGCCACGTGCCAGTGCAGCGGGCCGACGTCGACGTCGCTGCGCCCGGCGTAGCGGTCGATCAGCTCCGCCCCGGTGGGGAAGCCGGCCCGCGGGCCGATGCCGTCGGCCACCGGATTGCCCTCGGCGTGCTCGCTGTCGCCCAGCACGTCCCAGTAGGTGAGCAGCAGGCCGAGGTCGGCGAGCGGGTCGCCGAGCGTGGCCATCTCCCAGTCGAGCACGGCCCGCACCGCCACCGGGTCGACGGTGGTGAGCAGGTTGTCGAGCCGGTAGTCGCCGTGCACGATCCGGCCCGCGTTCGCCCCCTCCGGCACGCTGCCGGCGAGCGCGTCGCGCAGCTCGTCGATGCCGGGCAGCGGGCGGCTGCGGGAGCGGTCCAGCTGGCCGGCCCAGCGACGGACCTGCCGGGCCAGGTAGCCCTCCGGGCGGCCGAAGTCGGCCAGCCCGACCTCGGCGGGCTCCACCCGGTGCAGCGTGGCGAGCGTGTCCATCATCGCCAGGGCGAGGTCGCGCCGCTGGTCGGCGGTGAGCGCGTCGGTCTGCGCCCGCCGCCGGTAGACCTCGCCGTCGACCTTGGCCATCAGGTAGAACGGCGCGCCGATCACGCTCTCGTCGGCGCAGAGCAGCAGCGCCTCCGGGACCGGTACGCCGGTGGAGGCCAGCGCGGAGATCACCCGGTGCTCCCGGGCCATGTCGTGCGCGGTGGCCAGCACGTGCCCGAGCGGGGGCCGGCGCAGCACCACCTCACGCTCGCCGGCACGCAGCAGGTAGGTCAGGTTGGACTTGCCCCCGGCGATCAGCCGGGCGGACAGCGGCCCGGCCAGCTCCGGCCGGTGCGCGGCCAGGTGGGCGGCGAGCCGGTCGAGGTCGAGCCCGCGGGGGGCCGGACCGGTCGGGGGCCGGGCGGCGTCGACGGCCGGATCGGTCATCCGGATAGTTGATGGCAGCTCAGCTTTGTTGTCAAGGTCGGATGTTCCCGGCGGGACATGCCGCGGCAACGGGGACGAAATGGTCAGCCGGCAGGCTGGGCCCCAGCCTGCCGGCCGTCGCCGGCCCGCCGAGCGGAGGGGATCAGACATGCTGCTGAGAGTTCGGGTGACCCTGCCGGACCGACCGGGCACGCTCGGCCAGGTGGCCCGGACACTCGGCGTCTCCGGCGCCGACATCGTCCAGGTGGTGGTGCTGGAGCGGCTCGGCGGGCGGGCGGTCGACGACTTCACGGTGGTCTGGCCGGGCGCGGCGCGGGTGGAGCGGCTGCTGGCCGGGCTGGCCGCGATCCCCGGCGTCAAGGTGGACGGGGTGTGGCGGGCGATCGGCGCGCCGACCACCACCGGCCAGGACGCGGAGCTGCTCGCCCAGGTGGCGGCGAACCCGACCGACGGGGTGGCCACGCTCGTCGACGCGGTCCCGGGGCTGCTCGCCGCGGACTGGGCGGTGGCGGCGGTGGTGCCGCTCGACTGGGCCTCGCGCAGCGGGGAGGGCGCCTCGGCCACCGTGGGCCACGCGAGCTGGCGGGCGCCCACGCCGCCCCGGCTGCCCGAGGTGACCCCGCTGCGGGCCCGCGCGATGACCAGCCCGGAGGGGCACCACTACGCGGTCGCTCCGTTCGGCCGGGCCGGCCTGGTGCTGGTGGTCTCCCGGGACCACAGCGAGCCGCTCTCGGCCGCCGCGTTCCACTCCACCGAGGTGGACCGGCTCGCCCAGCTGGTCCGCGCCAGCGCGGTGATCCTCGGTGACCGGCTCGACCTGGTGGGTGCGCCGCCGGTGACCACGATCACCTGAGGCGGGGGCGGCCCGTCACCGGGGGGCAACGGGCGCGCAACAGGGGACCGGCATGGTCGGTGGTGAGGAAGGGAGACAACCATGGCGCTGTGGCGGATCCGAGCCACCGTGGACGACCGGCCGGGTTACCTGTCGGTGCTCACGGCGAGCCTCGCGTTGCGCGGGGTCAACATCCTCACCGTGCAGGTGCACACCACCGAGGTCGGTGCGGTCGACGACTTCCTGGTCGACGCGCCGGAGCAGGTCACCGAGGCCGAGCTGCACGCCGCGGTGGAGCGGGGCCGGGGCCGGGACTGCTGGGTCGCCCGCAGTGAGGCGCGGGGCTTGGCCGACGAGCCGACCCGGGTGCTCGGGCTGGCCGCCCGGCTGGTCCGTGACCCGGAGGCGGCCGGCGCGACGTTGCGGACGCTGCTCGGCGCCGACGCGGTGACCTGGCGTCCCACGCCGGCCGCCGCGCCCGGCGGCGTGGGCGGCACCACCATGCTGCTCGCCGATCCAGCGGGCGGCGGCTACGAGCTGCGCCGCCGGGAGCCGAGCTTCACCCCGGCCGAGTACGCCCGGGCGCAGGCAGTGGTCGAGCTGGCGGCGACGCTGGGCCGCCGGGACACCGACCGGGTCACGCTGGTGCTGCCGGACGGCGCGGAGGTGTCGGTGCGACCGGCCACCGCCGACGACGTGCCGGCCGTACGCGAACTGCACGTCGGCTGTTCGGCGCGGAGCCGGCAGCGGCGTTACCTGAGCGGGGCGGCGGACCCGTCGCCGGCCCGCCTGCGTCGGCTGCTGGAGCCGGCCCGAGGGCTGACCCTGCTCGTCACGGCGGGCTCCGGCGGGGCGGCGGAGCCGGTCGTGGCGATGGCCAACCTGCTCGGCGAGGGGGACGAGGCCGAGGCGGCGTTGCTGGTTCGCGACGACTGGCAGCGCCGGGGTCTCGGCTCGGCGCTGTTGCGCCGGCTGCTCGGTCACGCCGACCGGGCCGGTTACGCCGCGGTGCTGCTGCACGTGCAGGCCGAGAACACGCCGATGCTGCGTACGCTGCGCCGGCTGGACCGGCCGGTGACGCTGGAGCGCGACGGCGGCGTGCTGACCGCGACGTTGCCGCTGACCCCCGCCGAGGCGGGCCCGGCCGCCCGGGTGGGCGTGCCGGCCGGCCGAGGGCCGGAGGGCGTCCGACCGGCGTGGCCCGGCCGGGACGCCGTGGCGGGCCTGCCGGCGCAGCGGCCGGGTTCGAGCTGACGGCCGCCCGGCCGGGTCCACCGGCGAGCCGCAACGGCGCGGCACGCCGACGGGTCCGGCGGGGGAGCCGACACCGGCGCCGATGCGGCGCCACCCTGACCGACCTCCGATGCGGGGGACGGTGACACGAACGGGGCCTCCGGTGCGGGGGCCCCGTTCGTGTTCCCGGGCTGCACGGGTCCGGAGCGCTCTCGGGGCCGCTTCGGCCAGCCGCGCTCGGGCGGGACAGCGAGGTGATCATGAAGTCACCGGCATCACCGGAGATCAACACCGCCGTCAACTTCATGATCACGCCCTTGAACGTGGAAGTGCGGCGGGCTCGAGTCGAGGGTTTCGTCGATCATGGACTTGTGGTGCCAGGAAATGTTCGACTCGGCGTGAAATCGGAGGTGCCACAAGTCCAAGATCGACAAGGATTCAGGCCAGCGGAGAGGTGGGCTCGACGACCGCTTGACCGCCTGGGCGCCCCGAGCGACCCGCCCCGGCGGCGGGATCAGGTGGTCGGATAGCTGCTGTGGTCGGGGAAGTTGCCGTAGAGCCGCCCGTCGCCGCCCACGGTGACGGCCTGCACCAGCAGGTCCCCGCCGACGAAGGCGCCCTTCCAGGAGGCGCCCCGGCCGCCGAACGGCTCGTCGCGGTCGCCCCGGGAGCGGGGCTTGTTGATGCCGACCTTGAACGCCTGGAGGTCCGTCGCCAGCTTGCCGGCCAGCTCCTCGTCGTCGCAGGCGAGCGACGCGACGAGCGCGCCGTTGGAGGCGTTCATCGCGGCCAGCAGCTCGTCGGTGGTGTCCACCACGACGATGGTGTCCACCGGTCCGAACGGCTCGGCGTGCATCAGGCGGGACCGGCCGGGCGGGGCGAGCAGCACGGCCGGCGCCACGTACGCCGAGGTGTCCTGCCCGTCGAGGAACGGCGCACCGTCGAGCTTGCCCCGGTGCAGCGGCACGGCGCCGCCGCGGACCGCCTCGTCGACCTTGCGCCGCAGCTCGTCGGCCTTGGCGGCGCTGATCAGCGGGCCGAAGTCCAGCTCGGGCAGCGGGTCGCCGGCGGTCCAGTCGTCGCCGACCGCGAGCGGGTGGCCGAACCGGATCGAGCGGACGACCGGCAGGTACATGTCGAGGAACTCGTCGACCAGGTCCCGCTGGACCACGAACCGGGGGTACGCGGTGCAGCGCTGCTTGCCGTACTCGAAGCCCTTGCGCAGGTGCGCGGCGAGCGTGTCCCACCGGGAGAACTCCCAGACGCCCCAGGCGTTGAGCCCCTCCTGCTCGATGAAGTGCCGCTTGTCGGAGTCGAGCAGCGCGGCGGCGACCTTGCCGCCGTTGGAGCGCCCGCCGACGAACGCCACTGCGCCGATCTCCGGCGCGCGGACCAGCACCTCGGACAGCTGCTCGCCGCTGCCGGAGAGCAGTGTGGCGGGCAGCCCGGCGCGGCGCATCAGCGCGTGCGCGACGGTGAGGCAGACCGCGCCGCCCTGCGACGGCGTTTTGGCGATCACCGCGTTGCCGGCCAGCAGCTGCACCAGCTCGGCGTGCACCAGCACGCTCATCGGGTAGTTCCAGGAGGCGATGTTGCTGACCGGGCCGGGCAAGGGCTCCCGGCCGCCGGCGAGCATCCGCTCGATCTCCCCGACGTACCAGCGCACGCCGTCGAGCGCGCGGTCCACGTCGGCGCAGGCGAGCCGCCACGGCTTGCCGATCTCCCAGACCAGCAGCATGGCGAGCAGGTCGCGGTGGGTGGTGAGCGCGTCGAGCGCGTCGACGACCCGGGCGGTCCGGTCGGCGAGCGGGGTGCGGGCCCACTCGCGGTGCGCGGCGGCGGCGTGGGCGACCGCGGCGCGCGCCGCGTCGGCGTCGAGCCGGGCCAGGTTCACCAGGACCGTGTTGTCGACCGGGGTGCGGACCGCGGTGGGGGTGCCGATCGCCCGCCACTGCCCCTCGACGAGGTTGTGCAGCGTGGCGGTGCCGTCGTCGGTGGTGGTGAAGGCCTCCGGGGCGGCGGCCACCGCCCGGGTCAGGGTGTCGGACCAGGAGGTGCCGTCGGCGAGTCTGAGAGCCATCGCGATCTCCTCAGGGTTGTCCGGGGAGCGGCGGCGTCGATGACGCCGCGGGGTGTGGCGACTGTCCCGTGCCGATCGCGCGGCGGGCAACAGTGCATCGATGTGATCTAAGTTACCGGCGAGTATCGCGCGGGGCGGGGCGGCGGTCGTCTTCCCAACCGGCGGGCGCGAGATTACATTGTCGACTATCCATGGGAGCGCTCCCGCGCCCCCGCGGTCCACCCCACCACCACCGCCGCACGGCGGCCCGACCGGCACCGTCCGTCGCCGGATCGCGCCGCCGTGCGGCAGCCCATCCTCCACAGGAGCTCGCCATGCCCCGACCGACCCCGCCGCCGCGCGGTCGCCCGTCCCGCCGGCTGCTCGCCGCCGGCGCCGCGCTGGTGGCCGCCCTGGCCACCGCCGTGCCGCTCCCGGCCGCCGCCGCCCCGGCCGCCGCCCCGGCCGCCGCCCCGGCCGGGGCGCAGGCCGCGCCCGCGTTCAACTACGCCGAGGCGTTGCAGAAGTCGCTGTTCTTCTACGAGGCGCAGCAGTCCGGCCGCAAGCCCGCCTGGAACCGGGTCTCCTGGCGCGGGGACTCCGCGCTGACCGACGGCGCCGACGTCGGCGTGGACCTCACCGGCGGCTGGTACGACGCCGGCGACCACGTGAAGTTCGGCTTCCCGATGGCCTTCAGCACCACCATGCTCGCCTGGGGCGCGGTCGAGTACCGGGACGGCTACGTGGCCTCCGGCCAGCTCAGCTACCTGCTCAACAACCTGCGCTTCGTCAACGACTACTTCGTCAAGGCGCACCCCGCGCCGAACGTCCTCTACGGACAGGTCGGCAAGGGCGACGACGACCACAAGTGGTGGGGCCCGGCCGAGGTGCTGCCGATGGCGCGGCCCGCGTACAAGATCGATGCGAGCTGTGGCGGCGCGGACCTGGCCGGCGAGACGGCGGCCGCGATGGCCGCGTCGTCGATGGTGTTCCGGCCCACCGACGCCGCCTACGCGGACAAGCTGCTCGGCCACGCCAAGCAGCTCTACACGTTCGCCGACACGGTGCGGAAGGCCTACAGCGAGTGCATCACCGACGCGGCCTCGTTCTACAAGTCGTGGAGCGGCTACCAGGACGAGCTGGTCTGGGGCGCGATCTGGCTCTACCGGGCCACCGGTGACGCGGCCTACCTGGCCAAGGCGGAGAGCGAGTACGACAAGCTCGGCACCGAGCCGCAGTCGACCACCCGCTCCTACAAGTGGACGCTCGCCTGGGACAACAAGCAGTTCGGCGCGTACGTGCTGCTGGCCAACCTGACCGGCAAGCAGAAGTACGTCGACGACGCCAACCGGTGGCTGGACTACTGGACCGTCGGCGTGAACGGGCAGAAGGTGCCGTACTCGCCCGGCGGGATGGCGGTGCTCGACTCCTGGGGAGCGCTGCGCTACGCCGCGAACACCTCGTTCGCCGCGCTCGTCTACAGCGACAAGACCACCGACGCCACCCGCAAGGCCCGCTACCACGACTTCGCGGTCCGGCAGGTCAACTACGCGCTCGGCGACAACCCGCGCAACTCCAGTTACATGATCGGGTTCGGGACCAACCCGCCGAAGAACCCGCACCACCGCACCGCGCACGGATCCTGGTGGGACAGCCAGACCGTGCCCGTCGAGACCCGGCACGTGCTCTACGGCGCGCTGGTCGGCGGCCCGTCGTCGGCCAACGACGCCTACAGCGACAGCCGCTCGGACTACGTGATGAACGAGGTGGCCACCGACTACAACGCCGGCTTCACCTCCGCGCTGGCCCGGCTGACAGGCGAGTACGGCGGCAGCCCGCGCGCCGGCTTCCCGACCGCCGAGACGCCGGACATGGACGAGCTGACCGTGGAGACCACGGTGATGCAGGCCGAGCCGCGGGCCACCGGGCTCAAGGCGATCATCTACAACAAGTCGGCGTTCCCGGCCCGGGCGCTCACCACCGGTAAGTTCCGGTACTACTTCCGGCCGGACGGCACCGGCCCGGTGACCGTCACGCCCGGCTACACCCAGGGCTGCCCGTCGCCGTCGACCGCCAAGCAGCTCAGCGGCGACATCTGGTACGTCGAGGTCGACTGCACCGGCTACACCATCGCGCCGGCCGGGCAGTCGCAGCACCGGATGGAGGTGCAGTTCAAGATCGGCGTGCCGGAGGGCGGCACCTGGGACCCGACGAACGACCCCTCCTACCAGGCGACCGCCGGGCCGAACCGGAAGGTGCCGCTCTACTCCGGCGGCGTGCGGGTCTGGGGCGACGAGCCCGGCCCGGCCACCCCGGACACCACCGCGCCGACCGTTCCGGGCACCCCGGTGGCGTCCGCCGTCACGGCGACCGGCCTGACCCTGACCTGGCCCGTCTCCACCGACACCGGCGGCAGCGGCCTGGCCGGCTACGAGGTCACCCGCACGTCGGCCGGCAGCGACCCGGTCGTCACCGCGTCCAACGTGGCCGGGCTCGCCGTGACCGGATTGACGCCCGAGCGGACGTACTCGTTCACCGTGCGCGCGCTCGACGGCGCCGGCAACCGGTCCGCGGCGTCGGCGGCGCTGACCGTCACCACGCCGGCCGCCCCGGCGCCCGACACCACCCCGCCGACCGCGCCCGGCACGCCCACCGCCTCCGCTGTCGGCGCCACCGGCCTGACGCTGACCTGGGGTCCGGCCACCGACGCGGTCGGTGTCACCGGCTACCGCGTCTACCGGGGCGGGACCGTCCTGGTCGGCTCCACCACCGGCACCACGCTCGCGGTGACCGGGCTGACCGCCGCCACCACGTACACGTTCACCGTGGTCGCGGTGGACGCGGCCGGCAACGTGTCGCCGGCCTCGCCCGGCGTCACGGTGACCACCACGACCCCGCCGGCCGGCGGCGGCTGCGCGGTGACCTGGACAGCGAACAGTTGGGACACCGGGTTCACCGCGAATGTCACCGTCACCAACACCGGCACGACGGCGATCAACGGCTGGACGCTGGCGTTCACCTTCGGCAACGCCGGGCAGAAGGTCGGGCAGGGCTGGTCGGCGAACGTCACCCAGACCGGCACGGCGGTGACCGCCACGAACCTGGCCTACAACGGGACGCTGGCGGCGGGGGCGTCGACCAGCTTCGGCTTCAACGGCACCCACACCGGCGCCAACCCGAGGCCTACCGCCTTCACCCTCAACGGGTCCGCCTGCACGGTCTCCTGACCGCCGACGCGGCGTGGCGTGGTCGGTCGCCGTACCGGGTGGCCGACCACGCCACACCTCGGAAAATGACCGAAACTTTTCCGAAACATATTGTCCGGACGCCCGGCCGATGAAAGCATCGGAATACGTAAATGTTTCGACCCAGGCGTCCAGTCGTCCTCGCCCAGACGGCTCGGGTGTTGGCCAATAGGGAGGCCACTGTGGCAATGAACCCATCCGTTCCGCGCGGCGTGACGTGGCGGCGGCGATCGCCCGCCGTCCGGGCGCTGCTCGCCGGCGCGGTCAGCGCCGTGACGGTGGCCGCGGTCGCGGTGATGATGCCGTCGGCGAACGCCGCGGCGAGCACGCTGGGCGCGGCGGCTGCGCAGTCCGGCCGCTACTTCGGCACCGCGATCGCGGCGGGCCGGCTCGGCGACTCGACCTACAGCACGATCGCGGCGCGTGAGTTCAATATGATCACGGCCGAGAACGAGATGAAGCCGGACGCGACGGAGCCGAACCAGAACCAGTTCAACTTCAACTCCGGCGACCAGATCTACAACTGGGCGACCCAGCGCGGCCTCAAGGTCCGCGGTCACACCCTGGCCTGGCATGCCCAGCAGCCGGGCTGGATGCAGCGCCTGAGCGGCAGCGCGTTGCGCAACGCGATGATCAACCACATCAACGGTGTGATGGCCCACTACAAGGGCAAGCTCGCGGCGTGGGACGTGGTCAACGAGGCGTTCAACGAGGACGGCAGTCGCCGTAACTCGAACCTGCAGGGCACCGGCAACGACTGGATCGAGGTGGCGTTCCGCACCGCGCGGGCCGCCGACCCGTCGGTCAAGCTCTGCTACAACGACTACAACATCGAGAACTGGTCGTACGGCAAGACGCAGGGCGTCTACCGGATGATCCAGGACTTCAAGTCCCGGGGCGTGCCGATCGACTGCGTCGGTCTGCAGACCCACTTCACCGGCGGCAGTTCGCTGCCGAGCAACTTCCAGACCACGCTGTCCAGCTTCGCCGCCCTCGGCGTCGACGTGGCGCTCACCGAGGCCGACGTCACCAACGCCTCCACCAGCCAGTACGCCGGCCTCACCCAGGCCTGCATGAACGTACCCCGCTGCATCGGCATCACGGTGTGGGGCGTGCGCGACAGCGACTCGTGGCGCTCGGGTGAGAGCCCGCTGCTGTTCGACGGCGGCGGCAACAAGAAGGCCGCGTACACCTCGGTCCTCAACGCCCTCAACGCCGCCGGCCCCGGGCCGACCGGCACCCCGACCTCGACCCCGACCTCCGGGCCGACCACGCCGCCGCCGTCCGGCGGCGCCGGCCGGATCGTCGGGGTGCAGTCGGGCCGGTGCGTCGACGTGCCCAACTCGTCGCAGACCAACGGCACCCGGGTCCAGCTCTACGACTGCAACAGCCAGTCGAACCAGCAGTGGACGTACACGTCGAGCAAGCAGCTGATGGTCTACGGCAGCAAGTGCCTCGACGCGAACGGCGCGGGCACCGCCAACGGCACCGGGATCATCATCTGGGACTGCAACGGTCAGGCCAACCAGCAGTGGAACATCAACTCCAACGGCACCATCAGCGGCGTGCAGTCCGGCCGCTGCCTCGACGTCTGGGGCACCGGCAACGGCCAGCAGATCCAGCTGTACGACTGCCACGGGCAGACCAACCAGCAGTGGCGGACCGACTTCGGCGGCGGCACCACGCCGACCCCGACGCCGACCACCACGCCGACCTCGACGCCGCCGCCGAGCGGCTGCGCCCTCCCGTCGACCTACCGGTGGTCGTCGACCGGCGCGCTGGCGAACCCGGCGAACGGCTGGGTCTCGGTCAAGGACTTCACCAACGTGGTCTACAACGGCAAGCACCTGGTCTACGCGTCGAACGTCAACAGCAGCGGACAGTACGGCTCGATGAACTTCGGCCTGTTCACCAACTGGTCCGACATGGCCTCGGCCAGCCAGACCGGGATGAGCCAGGGCACCGTGGCGCCCACGCTGCTCTACTTCGCCCCGAAGAACATCTGGGTGCTGGCGTACCAGTGGGGACCGACGTCGTTCAGCTACAAGACGTCGAGCGACCCGACCAACGCCAACGGGTGGTCCGCGGCACAGACGCTCTCCACCGCCACGCTCCCGGACGCCCCCTACGGCGTGATCGACCAGACGCTCATCGGCGACGACCAGAACATGTACCTCTTCTTCGCCGGCGACAACGGCAAGATCTACCGGTCGAGCATGCCGCTCGGGAACTTCCCGGGCAGCTTCGGCTCGAACTACACGACGATCATGACCGACTCGACCAACAACCTGTTCGAGGGCGTCGAGGTCTACAAGGTGCAGGGCCAGAACCAGTACCTGATGCTCGTCGAGGCGATCGGGAGCCAGGGGCGGTACTTCCGCTCCTTCACCGCCACCAGCCTGGGCGGCACCTGGACCCCGAACGCGGCCACCGAGAGCAACCCGTTCGCCGGCAAGGCCAACAGCGGCGCGACGTGGACCAACGACATCAGCCACGGTGATCTGGTCCGCAACAACCCCGACCAGACCAAGACCGTCGACGCCTGCAACCTGCAGATGCTGTACCAGGGCAAGAACCCCAGCGCGGGCGGCGACTACAACCTGCTGCCGTGGCGGCCGGGTGTGCTGACCCTCCAGCGCTAGCCGACCGGACGTGCCCGGCACCCTGCGGTGCCGGGCACGCCCGACTCAGTCGGGCAGATCCTCGACGAGCAGATCCATCAGCAGGCCGTCGTGCCAGCGGCCGTCGGCGCCGCGCTCGTAGCGGCGCATGATGCCCACCGGGCGGAACCCCACCTTCGCGTACGCGCGGATCGCGGCGGTGTTCGCCGCCGCCGGGTCGATGGTGAACCGGTGGTGGCCGTACTCGTCGGCGAGGTGCCGCACCAGCGTGCGGATCGCGTCCCCGCCCAGGCCGGAGCCGCGCGCCGCCGGGTCGAGGAAGATGTCCAGGCTGGCGTGGCGGTAGTCCGGGTCGGTCTCGGCATACCACTGGATCGCGCCGACCAGCCGGTCGTCGTGCTCGATCACGTAGACGGCCAGCGAGTCGTCGGCCAGGTCGGCGCGGACCGCCTCCGCCAGGTCGTCGTCGCCGCGCCACCAGCGGCGTACCTCCGGGGTGGCCCGGATCGCGGCCAGGGCCGGCACGTCGGCGTCCGTCGCCGGCCGCAGCGTCACCGCCCGTCCCCGCAGCACCGCTCAGCCCCGCCGCTCGCCGTGCTCGACGCAGACCGCCGACCAGCCGGCCGGCACGACCTGCACCTTCATCCGCCGGCGGCAGGCCGCGCACCAGCGCGGCGGCTCCAGCGCCCGGGCGGCCGCGCACGCCGCATGCGCGCCGTCGGCCACCGACTCACCGCACCTGTCGCACCAGCGCGCCTCGGCCGTGGCGCCGTCGGCGGCCACGACGCGGCCGGTCGGGCTCGCGCCGCCGGCCGGCGCGGCGGGTCGGGTCAGCTCGGTCACCATCGCCTCACAGGGTCGCGGAGAGCGCCTTCACCGGCATCTTCAGCTCGGTCAGCAGCTTCAGGTCGTCGGTCGCCGGCCGGCCCAGCGTCGTCAGGTAGTTGCCGACGATGACCGCGTTGATGCCGCCGAGCAGGCCGTCGCGGGTGCCGAGGTCACCGAGGGTCAGCTCGCGCCCGCCCGCGTAGCGCAGGATGGTGCGCGGCATGGCCAGCCGGAACGCGGCGATGGCCCGCAGCGCGTCCTTGCCCTCGACCACCGGGCGGTTGCCCAGCGGCGTGCCGGGACGCGGGTTGAGGAAGTTCAGCGGCACCTCGTGCGGGTCCAGCTCGGCGAGCTGCGCGGCGAACTCGGCCCGCTGCTCGACCGTCTCGCCGAGCCCGAGGATGCCGCCGCAGCAGACCTCCATGCCGGACTCGCGGACCATCCGCAGCGTCTCCCACCGCTCCTCCCACGAGTGCGTGCTGACCACGTTCGGGAAGTAGGAGCGGCAGGTCTCCAGGTTGTGGTTGTAGCGGTGCACACCCATCTCGACCAGCTCGTCGACCTGCTCCTGGGTGAGCATGCCGAGCGACGCGGCGACCTGGATGTCGACCGCCTCCCGGATGGCGGCCACACCGTCACGCATCTGCTTCATCAGCCGGGCGTCCGGGCCGCGCACGGCCGCCACGATGCAGAACTCGCTGGCCCCGGTCGCCGCGGTCTGCTTCGCGGCCTCGACCAGCGCCGGGATGTCCAGCCAGACCGAGCGGACCGGCGAGGTGAACAGACCGGACTGGGAGCAGAAGTGGCAGTCCTCCGGGCAGCCGCCGGTCTTCAGCGAGACGATGCCCTCCACCTCGACCTCTGGGCCGCACCAGCGCATCCGCACCTCGTGGGCGAGCTGGAGGGCGGCGGGCAGGTGCTCGTCCGGCAGGTTCAGCACGGCGAGGACGCCGGCTTCGTCGAGGCCGACGCCGTTCTCCAGCACCCGGGTCCGGGCCTGGTCGAGGATCTCTGGCATGGCCGTAACCTAACCCGGCGAGCCGGCACCGCGCCACGCCGGGGCGGCATGGCCGGGTGGTAACTTCGCCCCGCGGAAGCGCCCGGGCGGGCGAGAGGTTCGGTGGGAGGGGACGGCGCGGTGGCGGACTGGCTGGCGGCCCTGGACCGCAGCGCCGAACTGCGCGCCGAGGCGGGCCTGACCCGTACGCTGCGCCCGCGCGCCGCCGACGACGCCGTGGTCGACCTGGCCGGCAACGACTACCTCGGTCTGGCCGCCCACCCGGAGGTCACCGCCGCCGCCACCGCGGCCCTGTCCCGGTACGGGCTGGGCGCCACCGGGTCGCGCCTGGTGCGCGGCTCCACCGACCTGCACCACGCGCTCGAGGACGAGCTGGCCGACTGGCTCGGCGTCGACCGGGCGCTCGTCTTCTCCTCCGGCTACCTGGCCAACCTCGCCGCGGTCCGGGGCCTGACCCAGCCGCGTACGCTGCTCGTCTCCGACGCGCACAACCACGCCTCGCTGATCGACGGCTGCCGGATCTCGCGCGCCGAGACGCTGGTGACGCCGCACGGCGACGTGGCCGCGGTGGCCGCCGCGCTGGCCGCCGCGCCGGGCCGCCCGGCCGTGGTGGTGACCGAGTCGGTCTTCTCCGTCGACGGCGACCTGGCCCCGCTCGCCGAGCTGCACGCGGTGGCCCGGCGGTACGGCGCGCTGCTGCTCGTCGACGACGCGCACGCGCTCGGCGTCACCGGCCCGGCCGGGGCCGGTGGGGTGGCCGCCGCCGGGCTGGCCGGCGAGCCCGACGTGGTGGTCACCGCGACCCTGTCCAAGGCGCTCGGCGGGGCCGGTGGCGTGGTCGCCGGGCCGGCGGAGTTCGTCCGGCACCTGGTGGAGACCGGCCGCACGTTCATCTTCGACACCGCGCCGCCGCCCGCCGTGGTGGCCGGGGTGCACGCCGCGGTGCGGCTGGCCCGGGCCGGCGACGCGGTGCGCGCCGAGCTGGCCGACCGGGTGGCGCTCGCGGTGCGCCGGCTCGGCGCGGCCGGGCTGTCCGTCTCCGCCCCCGACGCGGCGGTGGTGTCGGTGACCGCGCCCGGCCCGGAGGCGGCGACCGCCTGGGCGGCCGCCTGCCGCGAGCGGGGCGTGGCGGTCGGCTGCTTCCGCCCGCCGTCCACGCCCGACGGCCGTTCCCGGCTGCGGCTGACCGTCGGTGCCGGGGTGGACCGGGCGGCCTTCGACCGGGCGCTGGACGTGATCGTGGAGGTGGCGCCGTGAGCGACGGCTGGACCGGAGCGGTGCTGGTGACCGGCACCGACACCGAGGTCGGCAAGACCGTGGTGACCGCCGCGATCGCCGCCGCCGCGCAGGCGGCCGGCCTGCGGGTCGCGGTGGTCAAGCCGGGCCAGACCGGTACGGCCACCGGCGAGCCGGGCGACGTCGACTCGGTGAACCGGCTGGCCGCCCCGCTCACCGGCCGGACGCTCGCGAGCTATCCGGACCCGCTCGCCCCGCTGGCCGCGGCCCGGGTCGCCGAGCTGCCGCCGCTGGAGCTCTACAGCGCTGTCGACGCGATCCGCGAGGAGGCCGACAAGCACGACCTGGTGCTGGTCGAGGGCGCCGGCGGGCTGCTCGTACCGATGGGGCTGCGCCCGTCCGGCGAGCCCTGGACGGTCGCCGACCTGGCGGTGTCGCTGGGCGCGCCGGCCGTGGTGGTGGCGCGGGCCGGGCTGGGCACGCTCAACCACACCGCGTTGACGCTGGAGGCGCTGGAGCGACGCGCCGTACCGGCCGGCGTGGTGATCGGCGCCTGGCCGGCCGAGGCGGAGCTGGTGCACTGGCTCAACCTGTCCGAGCTGGTGCCGAACCTGCTCGGCGCGCTGCCGGCCGGCGCCGGCGGAATGGACCCGGGCGTGTTCCGCCGCTCCGCGCCCGGCTGGCTCACCCCCGCCCTCTACGGCGTGCTCGACGACTGGCGGGCCTGGGCCGAGGAGAGCGGCTGAGCGGTAAGGCGGGGCCCCTTCTTAACGCATTCGGTATAGGCGGGGGCCCCTTTTAACGCCGCCTTCCGCCCGTTAAGGCGTGCTGAGCACCTGACCTTCGTCGGTGTCCGGCCCCGGCCGGCGTGGGTAGCGTGACCGCCGTGGAACTGCGCCCGCTGTCCCCGACGGCCCGTCGCCGGGTCGGTGACCTGCTGCTCTGGGCCGTGCTCGCGACGCCGGTGACGTACGCCCGGCTCACCCCGCCGTGGCGGTCGCACGAGGTGCCCCTGCTGGTCGGCGTGCTGGCGCTGCTCGGCGTGGCGGTGGCGGTGAGCCGCCGGTGGCCGCTCGCGGCGGTGTCGGCGGTGGTGGCCGGCTCCCTTGTCGACGGCAACGTGGTGTTCGCCATCCCGGTCCTCGGCTACCTGGCCGGGCTGCGCAGTGCCCGCGCCGCCCCGGCGGCGGCAGTGTTCGCCGCCATCGCGGTGACCGGCACCGTGCTCAACCTCGGCCTGCTCGGCACCGAGCCGGCCACCTGGTTCCAGCTCGCCTCGGTGCTGCTCTTCGCCGGCGTGTTCCCCTGGCTGCTGGGCCGGCTGCGGCGCCAGCACCGGGCGCTTGCCGCGGCCGGGCGACGGCACGCCGCGCAGGAGCGGCGGAGCGAGGCGGAACGGGTACGTCTGCGCGAGCGGGCCCGCATCGCCCAGGACATGCACGACTCGCTCGGCCACGACCTGAGCCTCATCGCGTTGCGGGCGGGCGCGCTGGAGCTGGCGACCGGGTTGTCGCCGGCGCACCGGGCGGCGGCGGGGGAGCTGCGGGCCAGCGTCGCCGCCGCCACCGAGCGGCTGCACGAGGTGATCGGGGTGCTGCGCGAGGAGCGCACCCGGCGCCCGCCCGGCGAGTCGGTCGCCGACCTGGTCGACGGTGCCCGTGACGCCGGCATGACCGTGCACCTGCCCGGCGACGCGGCCGCCGACGTGGGCCTGCCGCCGCTGGTCGCGCACGCGGTGCACCGGGTGGTCCGGGAAGCATTGACCAACGCCGCCCGGTACGCGCCGGACGCCCCGGTCACCGTCACCGTGGCGCGCGCCGCCGACGCGGTCACGGTCGCGGTGGTAAACCCGCCGGCCCCGGCCGGTCCGCTGCCCGGGCCGGCGTCGCACGGCTCCGGCCTGCTGGCGCTGCGCGAGCGGGTACGCCTCGCCGGCGGCGCCCTGGACGCCGGCGGGTGCGACGGCGGTTGGGCGGTCACGGCCCGCCTTCCGTTGCCCGGGGACGGGTCGCCCGCCCCGGCCGACGGCCGTCGGTCGGACGGGGTCCGACCCGGCGGCGCCCCGGTGCCCGTCGCCGGCCTCGGCCCACCGCGCAACGGTCGGCGGCCCGGCGGCGACCCGCATGACGGCGGCGATCCGCACGGCGGCGATCCGCGCGACGGCGGTCCGCACGGCGGCGGCGACCCGCACGACGGTGGGCGGTCCGGCGTCGAGGCGCGGCGGCTGCGGGAGGCCCGGCGGCGGGTGCGGCGCAGCCTGCTCGTCGCGTTCGGCGCGCCGGCCGGGCTGGCGCTGGCGCTCGCGCTGGTCTACTACCCGCTCGCCACGGCCGGCGCGGTGCTGGACCGACCCGGCTACGACCGGCTGCGGCTGGGCGAGCAGCGCGACACGCTCGGACTGCCCCGCCGGCAGGCCGAACCGCCCGCCACCGGAGCGGCCCCGGGCTGCGAGTTCTACACCGACGGCAACTTCCCGTTCGCGGAGCCGACCTGGCGGCTCTGCTTCCGCGACGGGAAACTGGTCAGCAAGGAGCGGATCGCGTCATGACCGACGACCACGGTCGCCCACTGCGGGTGGTGCTCGCCGACGACGAGGCGATGGTGCGCGCCGGGGTGCGGGCGATCCTCGCCGCCGACCCGGGCATCGAGGTGGTCGGCGAGGCGGGCGACGGCCACGCCGCGGTGGAACTCGTGCGCGCGCACCGGCCCCGGGTGGCGCTGCTCGACATCCGGATGCCCCGCTGTGACGGGCTCGACGCGGCGGCGCAGATCCGCCGCCTGGTGCCGGAGACCGCGCCGGTCATGCTCACCACGTTCGGCGACGACGACCTGATCGCCCGCGCGCTCGGCCACGGCGCCGCCGGCTTCCTGCTGAAGTCCGGTGACCCGAGGGAACTGCTGGCCGGGGTGCGCGCGGTGGCCGACGGCGGGGCGTACCTGTCGCCCCGGGTGGCCCGCCGGGTGATCGAGCTGAGCGGCGGGCGGCTCGCCCGGGGCCCGTCCGCGCGGGACCGGCTGTCCGGGTTGACCGATCGGGAGCGCGAGGTGCTCGCGCTGGTCGGGGCCGGCCTGTCCAACGCCGAGATCGCCCGCCGGCTGCACCTGGTCGAGGGCACCGTGAAGAGCTACCTGACCAGCGTCTTCACCCGGCTCGACGTGCGCAACCGGGTGCAGGCGGCGATCCTCGCGTACGAGGCGGGGCTGGTCCCGCCCGCCGGCTGACCAGCCCCGCCCGGCTGGTCAGGCGTCGCGCCGGGCCAGCGCCCACCGGCCGAGCGCCACCGCGGCGCCGGTCCAGCCGGCGAGCAGCAGCAGCCCCACGGCCGCCGGGTACGGCTCGGTGTCGCCGGCCAGGAAGTGGGTGCCGGCGACACCGGGAAAGGCGTCCGCGATCCGGGTGAGCACGGTGATGTCCGGCTCCTGCAACGACAGCGGCACGATGTAGAGCAGCGCGAGGAGCACGGTCAGCGTCAGCACCGGGCCGCGCAGCGCCGCGGCCAGCCCGAGCGCCAGCACGCCCACCAGCGCCAGGTACGCGGCGCAGGCGAGCACGTCGGCCACCGTCGCGCCGAGCGGCGCCCGCCCCCATTCGCCCAGCACCGGCCGGGCCACCCCCGCGCCGACGGCGCCGAGCAGCAGCCCGACCCCGAACGTCACCGCGCCGACCACTATCGCCTTGGCCGCGAGCACCCGGCTCCGCGACGGGGTGCAGCGCAGCGTGGTGCGGATGGTGCCGGTGGCGAACTCGCTGGTGATCGCGAACAGGCCGAGGCCGATCACCACGAACTGGGTCAGCTCCAGCGAGCCGGCCACCACCTCGCCGACGTCGAGCACGCCCGGGTTCACGGTCGGGTCGTCGTCGGTGTTGGCGTTCACCGCGTAGATGGCGAGCTGGGCGGCGGTGGCCGCCATGGTGACCAGCGCCGCGAGGAGCGTCCACCAGGTGGAGCGCACCGACCAGAGCTTGGTCCACTCGGCCGCCACCGCGCCGGCGAGCGGGTGGCCGGCGGGCGCCGGCCGGGACCGGTCCAGCGTGGACGGCGTGGTCATCGGGTGACACCTCCGGTCGGGCCGGCGGCGAACTCGACGCTGCCGGCGGTCAGTTCCAGGAACGCCTCCTCCAGGGAGGGCGCGACCGCTGTCAGCTCGTGCAGCCGCACTCCCAGCTCGTACGCGAGGTCGCCGACCCGGCCGGCGGTGCTCCCGGCCACGGCCAGACCGTCCCCGTCGGCGGTGACCGTGGCCCCCTCGGCGGCCAGCCGGTCACCGAGCGCGGCGAGCGCGGCCGGCTCGGGCCCGCGTACCCGGACCGAGGCTGCCGGCCGGGCGGCGATCAGCTCGGCCAGCGGCGAGTCGGCCACCAGCCGGCCGCGGCCGAGCACCACCACCCGGTCGGCGGTCTGCTGCATCTCGCTCATCAGGTGGCTGGAGATCAGCACCGTGCGGCCCTCGTCGGCGAGCTTGCGGGTGAAGCCGCGGATCCACCGCACCCCGTCCGGGTCGAGCCCGTTGACCGGCTCGTCGAGCAGCAGCACCGGCGGGTCGCCGAGCAGCGCGCCGGCGATGCCGAGCCGCTGCCCCATGCCCAGCGACAGCGCCCGGCCCGGCTTGCCGGCGGCACGCGCGTCCAGGCCGACCAGGTCGAGCACCTCGGCCACCCGCCGGGCCGGTACGCCGTTGCTGCGCGCCATCGCCCGCAGGTGGGCCGCGCCCGAGCGGGCCGGGTGCACGCCGGTGGCGTCGAGCAGCGCGCCGACCTCGTAGAGCGGGTGGCGCAGGGTGCGGTAGTCCCGGCCGTCGACAAGCGCCGCCCCGGCGGTGGGCCGGTCCAGGCCGAGCACCATCCGCATGGTGGTGGACTTGCCGGCGCCGTTCGGGCCGAGGAACCCGGTCACCTGGCCGGGGCGTATCTCGACGGTCAGGTCGTCGACCGCGGTCACCCCGCCGAACCGTTTCGTCAACCCACGAAGTGTGATCATGCGCCGACGCTAGGCGGCGCCACTGGCGTGCCACCGCCGCCGAAAGCCACCCACCCACCCCCACTTTGGTAAGGCGGGGCCCCTTCTCACACCCCCGCCTCACCGCGCCGGGCGCCGGGCGGGTTCGGGTCCAGCTCCCACACCGTGGTGCGCTTGACCCGGACGCTCTCCAGCGCCTCGGAGACCGGCACGTCGTAGCCGGCGAGTTCGCCGAACCGCTCGCGGGGCAGGAACGCCCGGTCCGGGTCGCCCACCAGCACCCGCGCGCCGGAGCGGGCGGCCCGCAGCAGGAAGCGCAGCATCCGCCGGGCCATCGCCTCGCTGTAGAAGACGTCGCCGGCCAGCACCACCTCGGCGTCCCCGGCGTCGGAGTCGAGGACGTCGCCGAGTTCGGCGTCGACGCGTACCCCGTTGGCCTCGGCGTTGAGCGCGACCGCCGCGACGGCCCGCTCGTCCACCTCGACGGCCCGGACGGCGGTCGCGCCGGCCCGGGCCGCGGCGATGGCGACCAGGCCGGAGCCGGAGGCCAGGTCGAGCACCCGACGGCCGGCGACCACCTCCGGGTGGTCGGTCACGTAACGGGCGAGCGCCTGCCCGCCGGCCCAGGCGAAGGCCCAGAACGGCGGCGGCTGGGAGCTGCGGAACTCGCCCTCGGTCAGCTCCCAGAGGCCGATCGGCTCGTCGGCCTGGTGCAGCCGCACCTCGGGGACGAACGCGACCGGGGCGAGGCGGGCATGCAGCCGGACGAACGCGGCGGACAGCTCGGACACCCGCTGATTGTGTCTGACGGCCGAACCCGGGCGTGTCGGCGGGCGGCGGTGACCGGTTCACCACGGTCGGTGAAACCACCCCCCGATGTTGACGTTGGGTGCGAACACGCCCGTCTACCGGGGCGGGCGACGCGCTCCTAGCGTTGCGGGTGGACACGACCGAGGTGAGGAGGCGTGGTGAGCGGGTGGCGGCACGCGCTACGGATCGGGCTGGTGCTGACCTGTCTGGCCGGCGCCGGGTACGGCGGGGCGGCGCCGGCGCGGGCGGCGGCCGGCTTCTCCACGGAGTTGAGCGGCCTGCCGGACGAGTTCACCGGTGGCAACCGGGTGGAGACGCTCTCCGCGGTGGTGTCCCGGTCCGACCGCGCCAACGGCAACGACTGCGTCAAGGTGCGCTGGTCGATGCTGTTGCGGGTGCAGGGCCTGCGGCTGGACCAGGTCAAGGTGGACCGGGTGGAGGAGACCGGCTCGTTCCCGCTGGAGATCCGGACCGAGGGTGACACCGCGCGGCTGACCGACCGGGAACTGGATCCGGGCGTGCTCTGCCCGGGTCGCACCGTGACGGCGCAGTACCGGGTGGCGTTCGCCGAGGACGTCGGGCGCGGTCGGGTGAGCATCGCCGCCGAGGCGTACGACCCGCAGTTGCGGCTGCTGGCCCGGCGGACCGCGTCCCGTCAGGTGGTGGGGGAGGTGGCCGAGCCGACGCCGGAGCCGACGCCGACGAGCGCCGAGCCGACCGACCCGCCCAGCGAGGAGCCGACCGTCGAGGAGTCGGCGGCGGACGAGCCGACGGACCCGGCGGCGGCCGAGCTGCCGCCGCCCGACGCGGCCGGCCGGCCGGTCGCCGAGACCGGCGGTTTCGGCATGGCGCAGGCCGCCTTCCTGCTCGGTGGCCTGCTGCTCTTCCTCGGCGCCGGGCTGCTGCTGCGGATGCGACGCCTGCTGCGTCCCGCCGGTGAGCCGGCGGAGGAGTCGGCGCCGACGTTCGAGCGGCGGCGGACCGTCCGGCGGCGGTGGCGCTGACACCCGCTTTACAAAAACTCCGGTCTTGTAAAAACGCTCTCCGGCTGGGACAGTCGGTCCAGGAGCAACCGATCGGAGTCCGACGATGCCTACCGACACCGTTCCGTGGCGGGACACCCGCAAGCCGCTCTGGCCCCTCGCCCTGCTCGTGCCGGCGCTGCCGTTCCTGGCCTGGTCGGTCTGGCACGGCACCGGCTCGGGCTGGGCCTGGTGGCTCACCCCGGCGGTGGTCTTCGGCCTCATCCCGTTGATCGACCTGTGGATCGGCGACGACCGGGAGAACCCGCCCGACGAGGCGGTGCCGGCGTTGCAGGCCGACGGCTACTACCGCTGGCTCACCTACCTCTACCTGCCGGCCCAGTACGCCGCACTGGTGCTGTGCTGCGCGGTCTGGGCCGGCGGCCGGCTCTCCTGGCCGGCCGCCGCCGGTCTGGTCGCCACCGTCGGGGTGGTGGACGGCATCGCCATCAACACCGCCCACGAGCTGGGGCACAAGCGGGAGCGGGCGGAGCGTTGGCTGTCCAAGATCGCGCTGGCGCCGACCGGGTACGGGCACTTCTTCGTCGAGCACAACCGGGGCCACCACACCCGCGTCGCCACCCCGGAGGATCCGGCCAGCTCGCGGCTCGGCGAGACGTTCTGGGCGTTCTGGCCGCGCACTGTCGCCGGCAGCCTGCGCTCGGCCTGGCGGCTGGAGACCGCCCGGTTCCGGCTGCGCGGGCGCAGCCCGTGGACCTGGCGCAACGAGGTGCTCAACGCCTGGGCGATGACCGTCGCGCTCTTCGCCGCGCTGGCGGTGGTGTTCGGCCCGGGCGTGCTGGTCTTCCTCGTCCTCCAGGCGGTGGTCGGCTTCTCCCTGCTGGAGGCGGTCAACTATCTGGAGCACTACGGCCTGGCGCGGCAGCGCACCGCGGCCGGCCGCTACGAGAAGGTCGACCCGCGGCACAGCTGGAACAGCGACCGGACCGTCACCAACGTCTTCCTCTTCCAGCTCCAGCGGCACAGCGACCACCACGCCAACCCGCTGCGCCGCTACCAGACGCTGCGCAGCTTCGACGCCTCGCCGCAGCTGCCGGCCGGCTACGCCAGCATGGTGGTCGCCGCGCTGGTGCCCCCGCTCTGGCGGCGGCTGATGGACCACCGGGTGCTGGCCCACTACCGGGGTGACCTGTCCGCGGCGAACGTCCACCCGCCGGCCCGGGCCCGGGTCGCCCGTCGGCTCAGTCGAGCTGGCTCGGCTCCAGGCTCAGTTCCCGGGCCGCGACCAGGCGGACCCACTCGGCGATCTGCCGCCGGGTGATCACCCGCTCGTGCACCGCCAGCTGCACCGCCAGGCCGTCCATCACGGCGCTGATCCGCCAGGCGGCGCCGGCCGGGTCCGGGCAGGCGAACGTGCCGTCGGCGACGCCGTCGGCGATCACCGACGCCAGGTCCTGCCGCCAGCGCAGGTCCAGGCGGCGGGAGAGCTTCTCCAACTCCGGGGTACGCATCGACTCGGCCCAGCCGTCGATCCACATCGACCACGAGGTGGACCGGCCGGTCGGCGCGTAGAGGCGGAGCATCCGGCGCAGCTTGGCCAGCGGCGGGGCGGAGGAGCGGAGCACCGCGTCGAGGCGGGCCAGGTCCTGCTCGACGGCGTACGCGAAGGCCTGTGCGAGCAGCCGGTCCTTGGTGGCGAAGTGGTAGAAGACCAGCGCCTGGCTGACCCCGGCCGCCTCCGCCACGTCGGCGGTACGGGTGTTGGCGAGCCCTCGTTCCGCGATCACCTCGCAGGCGGTGCGCAGCAGCGCATCCAGGCGGATCTCGGCGGCACGTCTCGTCACGCCGTTACGGTAACCCATCCGAATGACCACGAGGAGTCACCGGACCGGCCGGTCGGAGGTGGGACAGTCGGATGCCGGACACTCGGCTCACCGGCCAGGATCCGCAGGTGGGCGCGGTTGTGAACGGCTCCGCCGGAGCTGTCACCCAGGCTCCTAGGAAGCTTGCGGGTGATCGCGTGCCACTCCGGCCGGACGCGCCCGAACGGGGATCCGATTTGGCAACCGATCCGGGCTCGGCTAAAGTTCTCATCCGTCACCGGGAAACGCCGGGGGCGTGCGGACGTAGCGCAGCTGGTAGCGCATCACCTTGCCAAGGTGAGGGTCGCGGGTTCGAATCCCGTCGTCCGCTCGGAGATGCCGCCACGCATTGTCGGGGGCAACCTCGGTGGAGTGGCCGAGAGGCGAGGCAACGGCCTGCAAAGCCGTGTACACGGGTTCAAATCCCGTCTCCACCTCGCATGACGAGGGCGATTGGCGCAGTGGGAGCGCGCTTCCTTGACACGGAAGAGGTCACTGGTTCAAACCCAGTATCGCCCACCACGGAAAAAGGCTGTGTCGATCACACGACGCGGCCTTTTTCGTCGTCCGGATCAGGTCGAGGCGACCACCAGCGCATCAGCCACCGCCGTCCGGCTGCTGAGCATTGATCGGCCCTGCCGGCGGGTCACCACCAGGCCGGCGGCCCGCAGCGCGGTGAGGTGTTGCGAGACCCCGGCCGGGGAGAGCCCGGTCCGCCGGGACAGTTCCGTGGTCGACCGGGGCGCGTCGAGCGCCGCCAGCAGCCGCGCCCGGCCCCGGCCCAGCACCGCGCCCAACGCGTCCGGCGCGCCCACCGGGGTCTCCCAGATCGTGCCGACGCCCCGCGCCGGGTAGGCGAGCTGGGGGACGTCACCGGCCGAGATGCTCAGCACCGACGGCCAGACGAACACCGAGGGCACCAGGACCAGCCCGCCACCGACGGGCACGTCCGGCGCCGTGCAGTGACGCTGGCTGACCAGCAGGGCGTCGCCCTCCCAGCGGACCCGCTCGTGCAGGTCGTTGAGGAGGCCGGCGGCGCCGTCCGCCGCCATCCGGCGGGCCCGGTGGAACACGTCGGCGTCGAGCACCGCCCGGATGCGGGGCCAGTCCGGCGCGACGGCCAACCGCCAGTACGCCTCGACCTCGGTGGCCAGTCGGGCCAGTCCGGTGACCGGGTCGGCGTACAGCGCGCCCAGCGCCGCCGGTCGGGGCCCCGGTAGCAGGTCGAGTTGGGCGCGGACCGCCTCCGGCGGGGTGGCGCGCAGCGTGGCCAGTTCCTCGGCCAGGTCCGGGTCCAGGCCCGCCGGCGGCGGGGTGAGGAAGTCCGGCAGGTATCCCGGGGCCGGTGGGACCAGCTGCCACAGCAGGCCGGCCTCCGGGTCGAGCAGGCCCGCCTCGGCCAGCCGGGGCCGGACCCGACCGGCCCAGGGCAGGTGGATCGCGTGGCGGCCGGGGTCGCGGAGCACCCGGACGCCGGCCACGACCTCCCAGAGGCCGGACATCGCGAAGCGGACGCGCGCCACGGCACCCGCCGAGAGGCCGATCGCGACCACGCCGCCCCCTTCGTTTCAGCCAGGACTGAAACATTACGACGACCGGCCGCGCACACCGAGACTGACCGGGTGAACGAACAGCACACCCGAGCCCAGCACTTCCGTAGCCTGCACGTGCCCGGCGAGCCGTTGATCCTGGTCAACGCGTGGGACGCGGCGAGCGCCCGGATCGTGGCCGCCGCCGGCGCCCGCGCGGTCGCCACCACCAGCGCCGGCGTCGCCTGGAGCCGCGGCGCGCCCGACGGCGACGCGCTCGCCCGGGACACCGCCGTCGACGCCATCCGCGTGGTCGCCGGAGCGGTCCGCCTCCCGGTCACCGCCGACATCGAGTCCGGGTTCGGCGACACCCCCGACGACGTGGCCGAGACCGTGACCGCGGTGCTCGCGGCCGGCGCGGTCGGGGTGAACGTCGAGGACGCGCGGCACGACGGGAACGGGCCGCTGCGCCCGGTCGACGAGCAGTGCGCCCGTCTGGCGGCCGTCCGGGCCGCCGCCGACCGCGCCGGCATCCCGCTGTACGTCAACGCACGGGTCGACACCTTCCTGCGTGGCGTCGGCGGAGTGCCGGAGACGGTGGCGCGCGCCGAGGCGTACCTGGCCGCCGGCGCGGACGGCGTCTTCGTGCCGGGGACGGTCGACCCGGCGACCGTGGCGGCGCTGGCGTCCGCGATCCCCGCGCCACTGAACGTGCTGGTCGGGCCGGGCGCGCCACCGGTGGCCGAGTTGGCGCGGCTCGGGGCGGCCCGGGTCAGCCTCGGGTCGGCGGTCGCCGAGGCGGCGTACGCGGTGGCCCACCGGGCGGCGGCGGAGGCATTCGGCGCCGGAACCTACGAGGCGCTGACCGGCGCGCTCGACTACGGCACGATCAACGCCCTGATGCGGGACTGACCCGGGTACGCGGACGGGGACGCCGTCGTGGCGTCCCCGTCCGGGCCGGTTCCCGGGGACCGATCAGCTCCGTCGGCCCCCGCTGGAGATCACATCGGCGGGGCGACGTCCCGCCGCTCCTCGACCCGGCGGTACTCCACCGGCTGCTCGGCGGTGGTGGTGACCACCTGGCGGCGCCGGCCCCAGACCAGCGTCGTCATGATCAGGCCGAGCACGCCGGCCGCCATCAGGATCCAGCCGACGACGTCGAGGTTGACGCCGCCGACGTTGGCGTTGAGCGCGAACGTGAGGATCGCGCCGACCGCGATCAGGAAGATGCTCGTACCGATACCCACGACAGCCTCCTTCAGGGGGTAATTGTGCTGTCGCGTCGGTCAGTACCCCGGCAACGAGCAGCGCAATCACGGCCGCCGGGGGGCTGTCGTTGGGCGATCTTGGCATCGGGTAGAGTTTCCCTGTCGCCGACGCGAGTCGGCGGCGACGCGGACGTAGCGCAGCTGGTAGCGCATCACCTTGCCAAGGTGAGGGTCGCGGGTTCGAATCCCGTCGTCCGCTCGCGAACTGCCCGGGCGATTGGCGCAGTGGGAGCGCGCTTCCTTGACACGGAAGAGGTCACTGGTTCAAACCCAGTATCGCCCACCGAAGATCACTTCTCCACCGCCGGTCGATCGGCGTGCGTCTCCCACCGGCCGGTGTCGGCACCGGCCACATCGGTCACCGCACGGCACCGAGAGCCGGCCACCCATCCACCGTGCGGGTTATGGAGCCGTGGACCGCCGCGTGTCAGGGTGAGGCCCGATACGCAGGGAGGCGGTCACGTGCGGATGATCGAGCGGGGACGATGGCGGCGGACGGCCGCCCGGTTGGGTGTGGCGGCGGTCGTCGCGGCGGCCGGGGTGACGGTGGGCGCGGCCCCCGCGCAGGCCACCGCGACCCGGACCGTGGCGTTCTGGAGCATGGACGAGCCGGCGTCGTCGACCGTGCTCAGGGACAGCAGCGGCAGTGGCCGGCACGGCACGGTCGGCGGCGAGGTCGTCACCGGCGCGCTCTACGCCGGCGCCACCGGGCACCGCTTCGCCACCCACCTGCCCACCGAGGAGCAGGCCGTGCCGGGCCACGTGGACCTGGTGCCGCACAGCACCGACTTCAACCCGGACGCCGGCGACTTCTCGGTGACCATCCGCTACCGGACCACGTACTCGTTCGGCAACATCCTCCAGAAGGGACAGGGCGACGCGGCCGGCGGCTACTGGAAGTTCGAGGCGCCGAGCGGCAAGCCGCGATGCCTGTTCCGCGGCGGCGACGGCGCCTCACGCACCGGCTACACCGACGTGGCGATCTCCGACGGGCAGTGGCACACGGTGACCTGCAACCGCACTTCGGCCTATGTGGAGATGTACGTCGACGGGGTGCGGACCAGCCGGCTGAACGGGCCGACCGGCACCATCGCCAACTCCTGGCAGATCTCCGCCGGCGGCAAGAGCCAGTGTGACGGCAAGAAGGTCACCTGCGACTACTTCGCCGGCGACATCGACTACGTGAAGATCCTGAAGGGTTCGGGCGGCCCGGCCAACCAGGCGCCGGTGGCCGACCTGGCACCGACCTGCGCCGGGCTGGTGTGCACGTTCTCCGCCGCCGGTTCCACCGACGCCGACGGCGCGATCCAGGACCACCGCTGGGACTTCGGCGACGGATCCACCGCCGGCACCGTCTCGGTGCCGACCACCTCCCACACGTACGCGGCGGCCGGCACCTATCCGGTCACGCTGACGGTCACCGACGACCGCGGCGCGACCGGCACCGCGACCGTGGACGTCACCGTCGCGCCGGTGCCGGAACGGATCACCTTCGTCGGGCAGGCCACCGCCAACGCCAACTGGACCAGCCACACGGTGACCGTCCCGGCGACCGTGCAACCCGGCGACAAGCTGCTGCTCCTGCTCAGCCAGAACACCCACACCGGCACCGGGGAGCCGACCGGGGTGACCGGGTGGAACCGCCTCGACCGGCTCGACGGCGGCTACGCGACCACCACCGCCTGGTGGAAGACCGCAACCGCCGGCGACGCGGGTACGGCGGTGCAGGTGGCGCTGGACAGCCAGGCGAAGGGCAACCTGGTGCTGGCCGCGTACCGGGGCGTCGCGCCGGGCGCGCCGACGTTCACCAGGGCCACCGACCCGGCCAGCACCGCCACCCGGATCACGCCGTACGCGCCGGTGTCGACCGCGCAGAGTTGGGCCGTGTCGTACTGGGTGCACGGTGACGCGGCCTCCACCGCACTCACCCCGCCGGCCGGGGTCACGGTCCGCAGCAACAGTTCGCAGACCGGTGGTGGTCGGGTGACCGCCCTGCTGGCCGACTCGGCGAGCAGCGTCCCGGCGGGCAGCTACGGCGGCCTCGCCGCGACCGGTGCGGCGGCCAGCACGACCACCACCACGTGGACGTTCGTCCTGGCCCCTTGACGCGGAAAGGCCGGCACCCGTTCTCGGGTGCCGGCCTTCGCGTGTGTGCTTACTTGGTCCAGTGCTTGTTGACGAGGTCGGTGGCCTGCTTCTCCCACTGGGCGTAGGCGTCGGGGTAAGCGGAGACCTGCACGGTCTGGGCGGCCTTGGTCAGGGGCATGTCCTGCCAGCCGTCGACCTGCTTCAGCCCCTTGAGGAACGCAAGCGTCGAGTACTCAGGGTCGGTGATCTGCTCCGGCGTGCCCCAACCACTCGACGGGCGCTGCTGGAACAGGCCCAGCGAGTCGTGATCGTTCTTGTCGCCGAGGTGGCCGAGGTTCTCCAGCTTCGACTCCTGCAGGGCGGTGCCGATCGAGACGACCGCGGCGCGCTCGGGCAGGCCGGCCTTCTTCGTCGCGGCGATGATCGCCTTGACGTTGGCGGTCTGCTCGTCATTGAGGGTGATGGTCGACTGCTCACCCTGCACACTCGCGGCGGCGACGGGCTTGCCGGCCGTGGCGTGGGCGGGGGTGTCGGCGTGGGCGGCGATCGGACCGGCGAACACACCACCGGTGAAGGCCAGACCAGCAATACCGAGAATGCTCTTGCGCAGGATCGTGTTCATGAGGGGGCTCCATTCGGGGGTCGACACACCGGGGGGTGTGTGGGCACCGTCAGGCGCTCAGAAGATCAAGGATCTGGCGTGGCCGCGGGGCCGGGGGCCTCGTCGCGGGTGCCGGGAGTGTGTGTAACGACCGGGCGGCCACCGTCATTCCCGGGGCCGTCACCGCAGGGGATGCGGGTCGGCCCGCCTCGGGGGTTGGCGGCGCGGGGGTGCGCTCGTCTTCCTCGGTCGTTCACCCATCTACAACGCCCCGCACCCCGCCCCGATTCCACCGCCAGGGTGCCGCCCACCACCCCCGAACCGGACACCCACCCCATTCGGAACACCCGACGGCACGCCACCGGCACCCGCGAGCCGCACGCGACACCCAGCACGCTCCATCACCCCACAACCGGAACGCCCCAGGCCACATCCCGACCCCGCAGACGCCCACCCGTTCCACCCACCACAATCCGCCCCACGACCGGAACGCCATGGGTGCCTCAACGCCCTGCACAGACCCATGGCGTTCCACTCACGCCCCACGAACCCCGCGACTGGAACGCTGTGGGTGTCTCAACGCCCCGCAGACACCCACAGCGTTCCACCCGCGCCCCGCGAACCCCACGCCTGAAACGCCATGGGTGCCTCGCCCCGCACAGGCCCGTGGCGTTCCACCCGCGCTCCGTCGGGCGCACGACTGGAACGCCATGGGTGCCTCGACGCCCCGCACAGACCCATGACGTTCCACCCGCGCTCCGCGAACGCCTCGACTGGAACGCTATGGCTGTCTCAAGGCCTCGCAGACGTCCATGGCGTTCCACCCACGCCTCACCGGCCCTGCGACTGGAACGCCATGGGTGCCTCAAGGCCTCGCAGACGCCCATGACGTTCCACCCGCGCCCCGCGAACGTCTCGACTGGAACGCTATGGGTGTCTCAACGCCCCGCAGACACCCATGGCGTTCCACCCACGCCCCGCGCGCCCGGCGACTGGAACACAAGGGCCTCAGGGCGCCACCACGTTCGCCGCGACCGGGTGTCTGAGGTCCTCGGAGTGCAACCGAGCCGGTCGGCCACCACCGTCCGGTCCGGGAGTACGACGCCCGGGCCGTGATCGACTCGCGGGGGTGAGCGCCCTGCCCGGAACCCGCGCGGAACCGTTCTGCCGTCGGCAGATCCGCTCACCGTGAACAGGGTGTCCCCGGGCGGGGTTCGAGCGGCAGGGTAGGGCGATGCGACTGTTGATGCTGGGTGGCACGGGTTTCGTCGGCGGGGCGGTGGTCACGGAGGCGGTACGCCGGGGCTGGGCGGTGACCGTCTTCAACCGGGGGGTGAGCGGGGAGGCGCCGGTCGGCGTACACCGGTTGCGGGGTGACCGCGACGAGCCCGGCGGGTTGGCCGCCCTCGCCGGCGGCGAGTGGGACCTGGTGGTGGACACCTGGGACGGCGCGCCACGGGCCGTGCGGGACGCGGCACGGGCGGTGGCCGGCGCGGTGCCGCACTACGTCTACGTCTCCAGTGGCTCGGTCTACGCCCCGCCGGTCGGCCTGGGCACCGGCGAGGAGGCGGCGACCGTGGCGGCGGAGCCGGACGCGGGCTTCGGCGACTACGCGAGCAACAAGGCCGGCGGGGAGCGGGCCGCGGTGGAGGTGTTCGGCGACCGGGCGTTGCTGGTGCGGGCCGGGCTGATCCTCGGGCCGGGGGAGGAGATCGGCCGGTTGCCGTGGTGGCTGCAGCGGATCGCCCGGGGCGGCGAGGTGCTGGCGCCCGGGCCGCGTGACCTCCCGGTGCAGTACGTCGACGTCCGCGACCTGGCGATCTGGCTGCTGGACCGGGGCGCCGAGGGCGTCGGTGGGGCGTACAACGTGGTCAGTCGCAGCGGGCACACGACGACCGGCGAGCTACTCGACGCGGCGGTGGCGGCGACCGGGTCGACGGCGACGCTGCGCTGGGTGGAGCCGGGCCCGATCCTGGCCGCCGGGGTGGAGCCGTGGAACGACCTGCCGATCTGGATCCCGCGCGGCCATGAGTACCGCTGGTTGCAGGAGCGGGACGTCGAGCGGGCGTACGCGGCGGGTCTGGTCTGCCGGCCGGTCGCCGAGACGGTGGCCGACACGTGGCGGTGGCTGCGCGAGGTGGGTCGGGTGCCGGCGCGGGCCGGGCGGCCGGCGCGGGCCCCGGTGGGTCTGGCGCCGGAGCGGGAGGCGGCGCTGCTGGCCGGCCTGCCCGCGTGAGATGACGGGGGAAGCGCGGCGGGGCCAGGTCCCGTTGGCCCCGCCGCGCTCGTCGTGCGCCGCAACCGGTGCGGCGCTCAGGGGTGCGTGCCGACCTGGCTGGCCTCGGCCTCCCAGATGCCGTACTGCCGTTCGGCCGGTGGCAGACCGTAGAAGCAGACGCTGTCGACCTGCCCGGCCGTCTCGTTCGCCACCGACGAGCCGAAGGTGACGTAGCGGTAGCCGCGGTCGGACTTCGCGCCGTCGATCCCCGCCTCGGTGATCTTCATGCTGATGCCCTGGTTCCAGCCCCGCACATAGTCGATCATCTTGTACGGGTTGCGCTCGCCGCCGCCGTCCGCGCCGCGCACCAGGTAGCTGGAGCTGTAACAGTGCACGGTCGCGACGTCCGGCCGGTACGGCCCGGTGAGCATCGCGCCGAGCCCGTCGCCGGTGTCCCGGACGAACGCGTCGAACCAGCGCCCGGAGCTGCCGAAGGTGAACCCGGAGCCGTCGCCGGTCCAGCGGCCGGCCGGCATGTTGATCGCCCACAGCAGGTTGCCCCGGTCCTGGGCCGGCTTGTTGTCGCGGATCGTCGCCAGCCGGTTCCACCGGGCCAGCCACGGGTTGTCCGGCTGGTGCCAGTCGGGTTCGTTGCCGATCTCCCAGACGAAGAGCGTGTTCGGGTGGGCGTCGACGTACGGCAGCAGTTGGTCGAGCTGGCGGCGCGCCAGGGCCGGGTCCGGGTCCTCCGACGACTGGATGATCATCTCGGTGAGCCCGGTGCCGCGCAGCTCGTCGAGCTGGCCGTCGCTGAACTGGCGGCGGTTCGGGTCGCTCCAGAACATCGAGATGCGGGCGGTCTGCGGGCGCATCCGGCGCAGCAGGTCCACCTTGCGGGAGAACTCGATGTTGTTGGTCGCGCTGCCGGGCGAGACCACCGCGCCCCACTTCATGTAGTAGGCGGCGGACGCGGGGGCGGTGGTGCCGAGCAGGCCGCCCGCGCTCAGCACGGCGGCGGACGCGCCGACGCCGCCGAGGAGCCGGCGCCGGGACAGCCCCGGCCCGCCGCCCGGCGGCGGGGTGGTGGTGTGCTCGCTCATCGTGGGCCTCCCAGGTGGCGGTGGTGTGGGGTCCCCACCGTGCCGCCCGCCGGCGGGCCCGTCCTCTCAGCTCGCTCTCACCTCGCTCGCGGCCCGCGTCCGCGCCTCACCGAGCAGCCGCAGCGCCCGCTCGCGTTCCTGCTCCTCGCCGTGTTCGCGGCAGAGTGCCAGGCAGCCGCGCAGCGCGGACCGGGCGGCCGGGAGCCGACCCAGGGCGAGGTGGGCGGCGCCGAGGCGGCGCAGCGCGATCAGCTCGCCGATGCCGTCGCCGACCTCCCGGCTGCCGGCGACCGCCTCGCTCAGCTCGGTCGCCGCCCGCTCGTAGTCGCCGGTGCGCAGGTGCAGGTCGCCGAGGTGGCCGAGCGAGATGGCCGCACCCCGCCGGTAGCCCAGCTCCCGACAGAGCGCCAGCGCCCGGCGCAGCAGCGGGTCCGCGTCCGCGTCCGCGCCGTCGCGGCCCAGCACCAGGGCCAGGCTGGTGGAGGTGTACGCCTCGCCGAACCGGTCGCCGAGCTGCTGGAACAGCGCCAACGCCGAGCGGAAGGCGGTCTCCGCCGCGCCGGTGCGCCCGGCCACCCGGTGCGCCGCGCCGAGCCCGAACAGGACCTGCGCCTGCCCGGTCGGGTCGCCCAGCTCGACCGTGATCGCCTCGGCCCGGCCCAGGGCGGTCATCGCCGCGGCATCGTCGTGACGCAACCGGTGCGCGGTGCCGGCGGCGCGCAACGCCAGCGCCTGCCCGGCCCGTTCGTCGAGCCGCTCGAACCGGCTCAGCGCCGCGTCGAGGCAGCTGAGCGCGTCGTCCAGCCGGTCCAGGTTGAGGTGGCGTTCGCCGCGTGCGCGGAGCAGCCAGGCCTGCCCGGTCTCGTTGCCGGCCGCCTCGCACGCGGCCAGGGCCGCCCCGGTGGTGACGTCCCAGTCGTCCAGGTGTTCGCGCAGTTCGAGGAACCGGCCGAGCGTGTTCGCCAGGTTCCAGGCCGCCTCGTCCAGCCCGGCGGACGCGGCCCGGCGGACCGCGCCGGCGAGCTGGCCGCGAGCCGCCTCGAACCACGCCACCGGGTCGGTGAGCAGCGCGTCGAGGTCGGCCGCCGTCCACCGCGACCAGCGGGCGGCCGCGCCGGCCGCGCCGCGCCGGAAACCGCCGGGGGTACGCCGGTAGGCCTCGTCGGTCAGCGTCAGCCAGCCGCCGACCAGGCGGGCCAGCGCCGACCGGGCGGCCTCGGCCGGATCCTCGGCGGCGCTCAGCTCCCCGGCGTACGCCCGGATCAGGTCGTGCAGCCGGTAGCCGGTCGGGTCGACGTCGACCAGCCGGGCCTCGACCAGCCGTTCGGTGAGTTCCTCCGCGGCGGCCAGCGGCAGGTCGAGCAGGGCGGCCGCGGCCCAGGCCGGAACCCTGGGCAGGTCCACCGCGCCGAGCAGGCGCAGCAGCCGGCGTTCGGCGTCGGTCAGCTCCTGGTAGCTGGTGGCCAGGCTGGAGCGGACCGCCAGGTCGCCGGTGCGCAGCACGTCCAGCCGGGCGCGTTCGTCGGCGAGCTGGTCGGCCAGTCGCCGGACCGGCCAGTGCGGGCGGGCGGCGAGCCGCGCGGCCGCGATGCGGATGGCCAGCGGCAGGTGGCCGCAGCGTTCGGCGACGCGCCGGCAGTCGGCGTGCTCGGCGGACACGCGGGCCGGTCCCAGGGCGTGTCGCAGCAGGTCGACGGCCTGTTCGGTGGTGAAGATGCCGAGGTCGACGTGGGTCGCTCCGGGCAGGGCGGTGAGCCGCCGCCGCGCGGTGACCAGCACCGCGCACCGCGGTTCGGCGGGCAGCAGCGGGCGGACCTGATTCTCGCCGGCCGCGTTGTCCAGCAGGACGAGCAGCCGACGGCCGGCGGTGCGGGCCCGGAACAGCGCCGCCCGGTCGTCCGTCCCGGCCGGCACGGCGCGTGGTTCCTCGCCGAGGGCCTGGAGGAACCGGCCCAGCACCGCGCCCGGGTCAAGCGGTTCGCCGCCGCCGCGCAGGTCGACGAAGAGCTGCCCGTCGGGAAAGGACGCCCGGACCCGGTGCCCGACGTGGACCGCGAGGGTGGTCTTGCCGCCGCCGGCCACGCCGGACACCGCGACGACCCGTGGCGCGGTCGCCGGGTCGGCGGTCAGCCGGGCCACCAGCGCCTCGGCGACCTCGTCCCGGTCGACGAAGTCGGGGGCGTCCATGGGCAACTGGGCGACGGGCCGTGCGGGCACGTCGCCGGCGGCGTCGAGCAACGGGTCACCGGCGAGGATGCGCCCGTGCAGGGCCTGCAACGAGGGGCCGGGCTCCAGGCCCAGCTCGGCGACGCCGGCGGCCCGGCCCTGCCGGTAGACCTCCAGCGCCTCGGCCCGCCGTCCGGTCCGGTGCAGCGCCCGCATCAGCCGCTCGCGTAGTTCCTCCCGCAGCGGCTCGTCGCGCACCATGCGGTGCAGCCGGGGGAGCAGCTCGGCGTGCCGGCCGAGGTCGAACTCGACGTCGATGCGGTCCCGTTCGACCGCGCGGCGCTGCTCGGTCAGCTCCGCGACGGCGGAGTGGAAGCCGGCGGCCCCCGGATCGCCGGGCAGTCGCACGTCGGCCAGCACCGGCCCGCGCCAGCCGGCGAGGGCCTCGTCGTAGCGGCGGGCCGCCTCGTCGAGCCGGCCGGCCGCGGCCAGCTCGGCGGCCTCGGCGGCGGTGGTCGCGAAGACGGCGGCGTCGAGCGCTTCGGGGGCGGCGGTGAGCCGGTAGCCGCCGGGTCGGGTGGCGATGGCGTCGTCACCGAGGACGCCGCGCAGCCGCCAGATCAGCGTCTGCACCTGACCGACGGCGGTGTCCGGCGGGTCGTCCCCCCACAGCGCGGCGAGCAGCAGGTCGAGCGAGGTGACCCGGCCGGCGTGCACCAGCAGAACGGCCAGCACCGCCCGCTGCTTGGGGCTGCGCAGCGGGACCGGCTGACCGGCCCGGGTCAGCTCGAGCGGGCCCAGGATCCGATAACTGACCATGCGGGCGACACCGTACCACCGGATCGACCGCTGTCGCTCCCGGGCGGGGCGGCGGCGGTCAGGCCGGCACGACCGGCAGGTCCAGCACCTCGTCGACCGGCCGGCGCGGGGTGGCGCGTCCCGGCTGCCCGTACCCGATCCGCATCACCATCTGCGGGGTGCCGAACCGGCCCAGGGACATCCGCAGCGCCTCCCGCGCCCCCGGCACCTCGATCGGCTGGGAGAGCATCGACACGCCGAGCCCGGCGTCGGTGGCGGTGAGCAGCACCCGTTGCAGCGCCTGCCCGGCGACGACCTGGTCGGTGCCGGTGTTGCCGGGCGTACCGAGCACGGCGACCAGCGGCTCCGGTTCGAAGTCCCGGCCGGGGGCCCGGTTGCGCCCGCCGAAGCCGCGCTGCGGCAGCAGGTCCTGCGGTTCGCTCTGCGGCCCGCCGGCGGCCGCCGGCACCCCGTCCGGTGCCGGCTCGGAGCGGATCCACTCCACCCGCTCGGCCACGTACGCGGGGTCGCGTTCCAGCACCCGGTGCGCGCTGCGGGCGACCTCGGCGAGCGCGTTGACGGCGCTGGCGCCGATGACCAGCTCCAGCCAGCACTGCTCGGCCCGGGCCGCCTCGCCGAGCCGCCACCGCGCCTCGGCCGGCACCGGGTCGGGCCAGAACGGCGCCCGGTTGCTGAACCGGTGGGCGATCGCCGAGTACAGGCTCTTCTCGGTCGGGGTGGGCCGGCGCGGCACGTCGGGCACCAGCCGGGCCACCACGTCCGGCTCGGCCGGGTGGGGCCGCAACCGGACCGTGGCGGGGGTGCCCGCCACGGCGAGCGCCAGCCGCAGGTTGAACAGCGCCGCCCCGCAGGCGATCCGCGCCCCCCAGCCGGTCGGGTCGGTGGCCGGCAGCCCGCGCAGCGGGTCGACGGCGACCTCGATGCCGCCGTCGTGCAACCGGAAGCGCCACGGTTGGGTGTTGTGCAGCGACGGCGCGCGTACCGCGTCGGCGACCGCGGCCCGCAGCTGCGAGACGGTGTATCCGGTCGTCATGGTCGTGCTCCCTCCGTGCGTCGCCGGCTCTCCGGTCGGTCCATCCCCACCGTGCGGCACCGGTGCCGGCCCTGGTCAGGGCCGGAGGTCCCCACCTGGGCGGGACCGTCCGTCCCGGGTGCGCGCGCGACGGACGGGACCTTCGGCCCGTGCGGGGGTGCGGTGCGGCGGGTAGAAAGGACGGATGATCCGGGTGTTCCTGCTCGACGACCACGAGGTCGTCCGTCGTGGCCTGGCCGACCTGCTCCAGAGCAGCGGCGACATCGAGGTGGTCGGCGAGTCCGGCCTCGCCCAGGAGGCGACGCGGCGGATTCCCGCGCTCCGCCCCGACGTGGCGATCCTCGACGCGCGGCTGCCCGACGGCAACGGCATCGACGTCTGTCGCGACGTCCGCGCCGTCGACTCGTCGATCAAGGGCCTGATCCTCACCTCGTACGAGGACGACGAGGCGCTCTTCGCGGCCATCATGGCCGGCGCGGCCGGCTACGTGCTCAAGCAGATCCGCGGCACCGACCTGGTGGACGCGGTCCGCCGGGTGGCGGCCGGTCAGTCGCTGCTCGACCCGGCGATCACCACCCGGGTGCTGGAGCGCATCCGCAGCGGCGTGGAGCAGCCGCGGGAGCTGAAGTCCCTCACCGAGCAGGAGCGGCGGATCCTGGAGTACGTCGCCGAGGGGCTCACCAACCGCGAGATCGCCGGGAAGATGTTCCTGGCCGAGAAGACGGTGAAGAACTACGTCTCCAGCGTGCTGGCGAAGCTGGGTCTGGAACGGCGGACCCAGGCCGCGGTGCTGGCCACCCGGCTGCTCGGCAAGACGCACTGACCCGACCGGTCAGTCGAGCGGGACGCTCCACCGCAGCTCGGTGCCGTGCGGCTCGACCCGGCGCAGCGTGAACCCGCCGTCGAGCAGTTCGGCCCGCTCACGCAGGTTGACCAGGCCACTGCGGGCCGCCTCCGGGTCGCAGCCGACCCCGTCGTCGGTGACCGTGACCTCGACCCGGCCGGCGTCCACCGCCACCCGCACCGCCACCCGGTCGGCGTGCGCGTGGCGTACCGCGTTGGAGAGCGCCTCGCGCAGCACGGCGACCAGCTCGGGGCGCAGCTCGTCCGGCACGGCGCTGTCGACCGGGCCGACCAGCTCCAGGTCGGGGCGGTGCCCCAGCGACTCGGCGGCCACCTCGATCGCCTCGCGGATCTCGGTGCGCAGCGCCGCGCTCATCGGGGTGCGCAGCTCGAAGATGGTGCGGCGGATGTCGCGGATGGTGGCGTCCAGGTCGTCGACCGCCTGGTTGATCCGCTTTGCCGTCTCGGGGCGGGCGTTCATCGCACCGCTCTGCAGTTGCAGGCCGGTGGCGAAGAGCCGCTGGATCACCACGTCGTGCAGGTCGCGGGCGATCCGCTCGCGGTCCTCCAGGACCACCAGCAGCTCCCGTTCCTCCTGCCCGCGGGCGCGTTCCATGGCCAGCGCGGCCTGGCCGGCGAAGCTGGCGAGCAGCGCGAGGTCGTCGTCGGCGGCCGGGCCGTGGTCGGGCCGGTGCGCGATCACCAGCACGCCGTGCAGCGTGTCGGCGGCGGCGAGCGGGGAGACCACCGCCGGCCCGGCGATCACCGGGCGGGGCCAGGGCGCCGCCGCGGCGAGGTCGTCGACCTGTTCGTGCCGGCGTTCGGTGGCCGAGCCGGCGAAGCTGGTCTCGGCGGCCGGCAGGACCGCGCCGACCAGCTCCCGGGCGATCGGGTCGGCGCCGTCGACCACCTCGACGGTGAACTGCGCCTCGTCCTCGTCGTAGAGCAGGACCAGGGCCAGCTCCGCCTCGGCGACCTCGCGGGCGCGGCGGGCCACCAGCGACAGCGCGTCGGTGCGGCGGACCTCGCCCAGCAGCACCGAGGTGATCTCGGCGGTGGCGGCCAGCCAGCGTTCCCGCCGGTGCGCCAGCGCGTAGAGGCGGGCGTTCTCGATCGCCACGCCGGCCGCGGCGGCGAGCGCGGTCACGATCTCCTCGTCGTCCTCGGTGAACTCGGCGGCGCCCTGCTTCTCGGCCAGGTAGAGGTTGCCCCAGACGTGGTCGCGGATGCGCACCGGCACGCCGAGGAAGCTGTGCATCGGCGGGTGGTTCGGCGGGAAGCCGTACGACCGGGGGTGGCGGGTGATGTCGGGCATGCGTAGCGGCTTCGGCTCGTCGATGAGCAGGCCGAGCACGCCCCGCCCGTGCGGCAGCTCGCCGATGCGCGCGTGCAGCTCGGCGTCGATGCCGTGGACGATGAAGTCGTGCAGCATCCGGTCGGGGCCGATCACCCCGAGCGCGCCGTAGCGGGCGCCGGCCAGCTCGCACGCCGACTGCACGATCCGCTGCAACGTGCTGCGCAGGTCGAGGTCGGAGCCGATGCCGACGACCGCGTCGAGCAGCGCGCGCAGCCGTTCGCGGCTGGTGACCACCTCGCCGACCCGGTCGAGCATCTCCTGGAGCAGCTCGTCGAGACGGACCCGGGACAGCGGGGTCAACCCGAGCGACGGCGTGACGTGCTCGTGCCGGGGGTTCGGTGCGGCGGCCACCGGGCGATGCTATCGCCCGGTGGCCCACCGCGACGAGACCGTCAGGCCAGGTGGTCGCGGACCGCCGAGGTGTCGACGGTCTGCGCGGCGTCCAACCGCGGGGTGTGCGGCGGGCCGGCGTGGTCCGGGTCGGCCACGCCGAGGCGCATGCTCAGGTAGGGATGGCCGAGGCCGGCCAGCATCTGCCGGAGCACCTCCCGGGTGCCGTCGACCTCCACCACGCCCGACAGCGGCACCACTGACACCCCGTGCCGGGTGGCTTCCAGCCAGGCGGCGGAGAGCGCCTCGCCGGCGCGCAGCCAGCTCTCCGGCTCGTCCTCGGAGCCCCAGAGGATGGCGTAGACGGCGGCCTTGTCGTGGCCGGGGCCGATCGGCAGCGAGCCGGGGGCGCCGAAGTTCCGGCCCGGCACTGTCGTCTGCGCCGGCTGGTCGGGCAGCACCTCCGGCGGCAGGCCGGTGCCGGTGCCGGCCCGGTTGGTCCAGTAGGCCAGCTCCTCGCGCAACTCCGGGCTGTCCGCCTCGACGGCGGCGGCCTGCTGCGCGGCGCCGGCCAGCTCGATCTTCTGCATGTCGTCGAGGAGTTGCAGGTTGACGCCCTCCCGGGTGGCGGCCCGGTCGATGTCGCCCAGCGTGGCGGTGGGGATCGGCTCGTCGCTGACCGGCCGCCGGTCGGTGTGCCGCACCTGCATGCACTGCACCAGGCGCATGGCGTCCGGGTCGGCGCCGGTGTGGCGCAGCCCGGTGAGCCGGGCCACCAGGTCGGGCTGGTGCGGGTCGGGCAGGCGCTCCACCACCGGGGTCCAGCCCTCGGCGGCCAGCGCCACTCGGGCGTGGTGCAGCGCGGCGCCGCAGCTCACCACCAGCAGCCGGCCCTCCGGGTCCATGGCGCTGAGGTGCCGGTCCTTGACGACCCGCAGTTCGAGCGCGTCCGGGAGGACCGTCCAGTGCCACGGCTGGGTGTTGTGCACCGACGGGGCGTGGCCGGCCGTTCCGGCGGCCTCCGCGAGCGCGGTGGTCAGCGGGCGATCGGTAGCCGGCGTCTCGTGGCTCATCGTCACGACCTTTCCTGTTTCTCCCCATCGTGCCCCACGCCCGGGACGCCCGGGCGGGGTTGCCGCTCCATCCTCGGGCATGCCCGGGCAGAGCGCACGGGTCCTTGTGCCTACCGGATTACCCGCGTTCGCCCTACCTGCGCCACTTCGGCACTGAGACGATCCGCACGTGGGAACGGAACCGCGCGAGTGCGTACCCGAACGGCCGGCCCGCGCCCGGCGGGCCGTGACGGCCGAGTGGGCGCCGCTGGCGCTGCTCACGCTGGCCGTGCTGGGCGGCGCGGCGCTGTGGTTCGCGGGGGCGCGGGGCGCGGCCGACCTGGTCTGGGCCGCGGTCACCGTGCTCGCGCTGGCGCCGGCCGCCTGGTCGGTGCTGCGCGAGCTGTGGCGCCGGCAGTTCGGCGTGGACGTGATCGCCGTCCTGGCGCTTCTCGGCGCGCTGCTGGTGCGGGAGTACCTGGCCGGTGCCGTGATCGCGGTGATGGTGGCCACCGGGCGGGCGCTGGAGGAGTACGCCCGCCGCCGCGCCACCCGCGACCTGCGGGCGCTGCTGGAACGCGCGCCCCGGCAGGCCCGGCGGCGCACCCCGGACGGCGGGATCGAGGTGGTCGATCTGGATCGGGTGGCGGCCGGTGACCGGCTGCTGGTCGGCCCCGGTGACGTGGTGCCGGTGGACGGCACGGTCGAGGAGCCGGCCACCCTCGACGAGTCGGTGGTGACCGGCGAGTCCCGGCTGGTCGGCCGCGCCGCCGGGGAGCAGGTGGCCAGCGGCGTGGTCAACGCGGGCGCCGGGTTCGGGCTGCGGGCCAGCCGCAACGCGGCGCAGAGCACGTACGCCGGCATCGTCCGGCTGGCCGGCGAGGCCACCGCGCGCAAGGCCCCGATGGTGCGCCTCGCCGACCGGTACGCGGCCGCGTTCGTGCCGTTCACCCTGCTGCTCGCCGGCCTGGCGTGGCTGCTCTCCGGCGAGTTCGTCCGGGCGGTGGCGGTGCTGGTGGTGGCCACCCCGTGTCCGCTGCTGCTGGCCACCCCGATCGCGGTGGTGTCCGGGCTGTCCCGGGTGGCCCGCCGGGGCGTGCTGGTGCGCGACGGCGGGTCGCTGGAGCAGCTCGGCCGCGCCCGTACCCTGCTGCTGGACAAGACCGGCACGCTCACCGCCGGTCGGCCCCGGGCCGCGGAGACCGTGGTGGCGCCGGGCGGCGACCGGGACGAGGTGCTGCGGCTGGCCGCCTCCGTCGAGCAGCTCTCGCCGCACGTGCTGGCCGCCGCGCTGGTCCGGCAGGCCCGCGAGCGGGGGTTGCCGCTGGCCGAGCCGACCGCGGTGACCGAGGAGCCGGGGCGCGGGGTGACCGGGCGGGTGGACGGCCGCGAGGTGCGGGTCGGTCAGCTCGACGGCGAGCCGCCACCGTGGGCGGACCGGGCCCGGGAGCGGGCCGAGCTGTCCGGCCGCTCCACCGTGTGGGTCAGCGACGGGCGCGGGCCGCTCGGGGCGATCCTGCTGGAGGACCCGGTGCGCCCGGACGCCCGGCGTACCGTGCGGCGGCTGCGCGAGGCCGGGCTGACCCGGCTGGTCATGGTGACCGGCGACCGGCCGCGCACGGCCCGCCAGGTGGCGCAGGTGGTGGGCGTGGACGACGTGATCGCGCGCTGCTCGCCGGGGGAGAAGGCCGATCGGGTACGCGCCGAGTCGGCGCGGGCGGTGACCGTGATGGTCGGCGACGGGGTCAACGACGCCCCGGCGCTGGCCGAGGCGCACGTCGGGGTGGCGATGGGCGCGACCGGGGCGACCGCCTCCGCCGACGTGGCCGACGCGGTGCTGACCGTGGACCGGCTGGACCGGCTCGCCGACGCCGTGGAGATCGCCCGGTACGCCCGCCGCATCGCGGTGCAGAGCGCCACCGTGGGGATGGGGCTGGCGGTGCTGGCCATGCTGGTGGCCGCCGCCGGCCGGCTGCCTCCGGTCGCCGGCGCGTTCCTCCAGGAGGGCATCGACGTGCTGGTGATCCTCAACGCGCTGCGCGCCCTCGGCGGCGGCCTGCGGCGGCGGGAGGTCCCCCCGCACACCCGGGAGCTGCTCGACCGCTACGAGCGCGAGCACGGCGGCGTCCGCGACGTGTTGGCCCGGTTGCGGGACACCGCCGACCTGGTGGCGACCCGCCCGGACGACCCGGCGTGCGGGCCGGCGCTGCGCGACGTGCACCGGCGGCTGACCGAGGAGGTGCTGCCGCACGAGGAGGCCGAGGAACGGCAGCTCTATCCGGCGCTGGCCGGCCCGCTGGGCAGCGACGAGGCGACCTCGACGATGAGCCGGGCGCACGTGGAGATCGTCCGGCTGGTGGAGCGGATCGGCGGGCACCTGGCGACCCTGGACGGCCGGCCGCGCCGCGAGGAGGTGCCCGACCTGCTGGCCGCGCTCTACGGGCTGGACGCGGTGCTGCGCCTGCACCTGGCGCAGGAGGAGGAGGACTACTTCTCCCTCAACCCCGCCGACGGGCCCGCGAGGCGTTAGGAGGGGCCCCCTGTTATGCCTGAGGCGTTAACAGGGGGCCCTTCCTTTCACTCCCGCACGACGGCGACGGGGCAGTGGGAATGGTGGATGAGCTGTTGGCTCACCGAGCCGAGCAGCATGCCGCGCAGCCCGCCCCGGCCCCGGCTGCCGACCACCACCAGCTGCGCCGAGCGGCTCGCCTCCACCAGCAGCGACGCCGCGCTGCCGGGGACCGCCGAGATCTCGATCGGCACGTCGGGAAAGGCCTCCCGCCACTCGGTCAGCTCGGCCTCGGCCGCGGTCCGCTCGCCCGCGGCGACGTCCTCCGGGTCGAAGTCCGCGGGCGACCACCTGTCGCCCGGCGGCTCCCAGACCCGCAGCACCCGCAGCGGCACGTCCCGCTGGGCGGCGCGCTCCACGGCGAAGCCGAGGGCCCGCAGCGCCGAGGGGGAGCCGTCCGAGCCGACCACCACCGGCCCGGACGTGGCGGCCCGGCCGTCGCGGACCACCACCACCGGGCAGTGGGCGTGCGCGGTGACGGAGACCGCGGTGGAGCCGGCGAGCAGGCCGCCGAACCCGCCGTGCCCCCGGCTGCCGAGCACCAGCAGGCCCGCCTCGGCGGAGCGTTCCTGCAGCACCAGTGCGGGCGGGCCGTCGAACACCTCGCCGTGCACGGTGATCCCGGGCCGCTCGGCGGCGGCGTCCGCCGCCGCCTTGCGGACCAGTTCCTCGACCTGGCGCCGGGCGTTCTCGTCCGGCCAGATCCCCGGGGCCACCCCGGGGCCGATCCAGCCGGCCACGGTCAACCACTCGAAGACGTACGCCAGTCGCACCGGCCGCCCGGAGCGGCCCGCCTCGTCCAGCGCCCAGTCCAGGGCCACGGACGCGTCGGTGGAGCCGTCGTAGCCGACCAGGATCTCGTCGTCACCCATGTGTCACCCCTCGGTCTGGTCGGTCTCGCGGATCCAGCGCCACTCGGCGACCCGGGGGTCGTCCTCGCCGTGCTCGCGGGTGTAGTCGCGGCAGGCCTGCCGGGCGTCCACCATCTCCTGGCGCAGGTGCGCGGCGCGCGAGCGCAGCCCCGGCACCCGGTCGATGGTGTCGATGACCAGGTGGAAGCGGTCCAGGTCGTTGAGCATCACCATGTCGAACGGCGTGGTGGTGGTGCCCTCCTCCTTGTAGCCGCGCACGTGCAGGTTCTCGTGGTTGGCCCGGCGGTAGGTGAGCCGGTGGATCAGCCACGGGTAGCCGTGGTAGGCGAAGATGACCGGCTTGTCGCGGGTGAAGATGGTGTCGAACTCGTTGTCCGGCAGGCCGTGCGGGTGCTCCGACGGCGGTTGCAGGCGCATCAGGTCGACCACGTTGACCACCCGCACCTTCAGGTCGGGCAGGTGCCGGCGCAGCAGGTCGGCCGCCGCGAGGGTCTCCAGCGTCGGCACGTCGCCGGCGCAGGCGAGCACCACGTCCGGCTCGGCGTCGTCGTCGGTGCTGGCCCAGTCCCAGATGCCGAGGCCGCGGCGGCAGTGCTGGACCGCCTCGTCCATGGTCAGCCAGTTCGGCGCCGGCTGCTTCCCGGCCACCACCACGTTGATGTAGTGCCGGCTGCGCAGGCAGTGGTCCATGGTGGAGAGCAGCGTGTTGGCGTCCGGCGGCAGGTAGACCCGGACCACCTCGGCCTTCTTGTTGACCACGTGGTCGATGAAGCCCGGGTCCTGGTGCGAGAAGCCGTTGTGGTCCTGCCGCCAGACGTGGCTGGAGAGCAGGTAGTTCAGCGACGCGATCGGCTCCCGCCAGGGGATGTGCCGGGTCACCTTGAGCCACTTGGCGTGCTGGTTGACCATCGAGTCGACGATGTGGATGAACGCCTCGTAGCTGGTGAAGATGCCGTGCCGGCCGGTCAGCAGGTAGCCCTCCAGCCAGCCCTCGCAGAGATGCTCGGAGAGCACCTCCATCACCCGGCCGTCGGGGGAGAGGTGGTCGTCCCCCGGCTCCCGGCGGCCGACGAACGCGCGGTCGGTGACCTCGAACGCGGCGCCGAGCCGGTTGGAGGCGACCTCGTCCGGGCCGAACAGGCGGAACGTCTCCGGGTTGCGGCTGATCACGTCGCGTACCCAGGGGCCGAGCGTGCCGGTGGCGCCGGCGACCGTGCCGCCGGGCTCCTCGACGTCGACGCCGTAGTCGCGGAAGTCCGGCAGCTCCAGGTTGCGCAGCAGCTTGCCGCCGTTGGCCACCGGGTTGGCGCTCATCCGCCGGTCACCGGCGGGCGGCAGCGCGGCCAGCTCGGCGACCGGGCCGCCGGTGGCGTCGAACAGCTCCTCCGGGCGGTAGCTGCGCAGCCAGCGCTCCAGCTCGGCCAGGTGCGCCGGGTTGTCGCGCACCTCGGCGATCGGCACCTGGTGGGCGCGGAACGTGCCCTCGACATGCTTGCCGTCGACGTCCGCCGGCCCGGTCCAGCCCTTCGGCGTCCGCAGCACGATCATCGGCCAGCGGGGGCGCTCGACGTCACCGCCGGAGCGGGCCCGACGCTGGATCCCGGTGATCTCGTCGACCGCCCGGTCCAGCGTCGCGGCGAGCAGCTGGTGCACGGCCGTCGGGTCGTCGCCCTCGACGACGTACGGCTGGTAGCCGTAGCCGCGCATCAGGTCCAGCAGGTCCTCGGTGGGGATCCGGTCCAGCACCGTCGGGTTGGCGATCTTGTAGCCGTTGAGGTGCAGGATCGGCAGCACCGCGCCGTCGCGCGCCGGGTTGAGGAACACGTTGGACAGCCAGCTGCCGGCGAGCGGGCCGGTCTCCGCCTCGCCGTCGCCGATCACGCAGGCGACCAGCAGGTCCGGGTTGTCGAACGCGGCGCCGTAGGCGTGGCTCAGCGCGTATCCCAGCTCCCCGCCCTCGTGGATCGAACCCGGCACCTCCGGCGCCACGTGGCTGGGGATGCCGCCGGGGAAGGAGAACTGGCGGAACAGCCGCTGCATGCCGGCCTCGTCGCGCGGGATGTGGTGGTACAGCTCGCTGTAGGTGCCCTCCAGCCAGGTGTTGGCGACCAGCGCGGGGCCGCCGTGACCGGGGCCGGTGACGAAGATGGCGGAGAGGTCCCGGTCGACGATGACGCGGTTGAGGTGCGCGTAGAGCAGGTTGAGGCCGGGGCTGGTGCCCCAGTGCCCCAGCAGGCGCGGCTTGACGTGCTCAGGCTTGAGCGGCTCGCGGAGCAGCGGGTTGTCGAGCAGATAGATCTGCCCGACGGTCAGGTAGTTCGCCGCCCGCCAGTAGGCGTCCAGCCGGCGCAGCTCGTCGTCGGTCAGGGGGCTGTGCAGGTCCAGCGCGGTGTCCATGCTGCGTTAGCCTCTCGTGGCTCGGGGTCGTCTGCCACTCGGGGAGGAAACTGCCGTCCCCGGCGCGTCCACTCTCGCCGCCGTCCGGGGGCGACGGTCAGGGCCGTAGGTCCCGGGTCGGGCGGGTGTCACGACCCCTCCCCGGTGCCCGGGTCGACCCCGCGGACGACGATCAGCGGAGCCGGCGAGTGGTAGAGCAGGGACTGGCTGACCTCGCCCAGGCTGGACTGCACCGGCCCGTCACCGCGCGCGCCGACCACAGCGAGTTGCGCCGAGCGGGACCGGTCGAGCAGGACGGTACGCGGGTCGCCCCGCACGGTCTGGCAGGCGGCAGCCACCCGGGGGTGCCGGGCGGCGTGCCGGTTGACCGCCTCCTCCAGCACGCCGTCGTCGCCGTCGCGGCGTTCCGGTTCGACCACCCGGACGGCGAGCAGCCGGGCGCCCCGGCGTTCGGCGCAGTCGAAGGCGTACCCGAGGGTGGTGTGGGAGCCGGGCGAGCCGTCGTAGCCGACCAACAGCGGCCCGGGCGGGGCCGGCTCGGAGCGGCCGACCAGGACCGGGCAGCCGGCCCGGGCGGCCAGTTCGACGGCCGGCGCGTCGCCCGGCACGCAGGCCGGGCAGGTGGCCATGCCGCCGTCACCGAGCGCGACCAGGAAGGCGGCGTCGGCGGCCCGCAGCAGCGCCTCGACCGGCGAGCCCTCGACGATCTCGCCGCTGACCGGCACCTCCGGCGCGGCGTCGGCGACGATCCTGCCGGCCCGTTCCAGCACGTTCTCGGCGTCGATGCGGGTGCCGCCGGCCGGGGCGGGGCCGCCCGTGGCCGCCCAGTTGAACGCGTGCACCAGGTGCAGCGGCCGGTGGTGGGCCGCGGCCTCGTCGGCGGCCGTGCGGACCACCGACAGGGCCTCCGCCGACCGGCCGACGCCGACCACCACCGCGCCGTGGCTGGCTGCGGCCATGCCGGCTCACCTCCCGACCGCTTTCCACCCACGGTAGTCGGGCGGCCGGGCCGGCCGGAGCGGGTCAGCGGAACTGGAGGCGGTTGACCGCGTCGAAGAGCCGGGCGCCGAACAGCCGGCGGGTGTGCACCATCGCCCAGGCGGCGGCGGTGACCAGGTAGCGGGTGCGGGGCCGGCGGGCCACCACGGCCCGCTCGATGGTGCGGGCCACCGCCTCCGGCGGGGCGGCCAGCAGCCGGCTGCGGTAGGACTTCGCCATCGCCGCGTCGACCGCGGCGACCATCCGGTGGTACGGCCCGGCCGGGTCGGCGCCCGCGCCGAGCGAGGACGCGGCGACCGCGCCGAAGCCGGTGCGGATCAGGCCCGGCTCGATGACCGCCACGTCGATGCCGAACGGGCGGGTCTCCTGGCGCAGCGCGTCGGAGACGGCCTCCACCGCGTACTTGCTGGCGTGGTAGTAGCCGCCGCCGGGGAAGACCAGCCGCCCGCCCATCGAGCTGACGTTGACGATCCGGCCCCGGCCGGCGCGGCGCATGCCGGGCAGCACGAGCTGGGTGAGCCGGGCGAGTCCGAAGACGTTCGTCTCGAACTGGGCGCGTACCCGCTGCATCGGGGTCTCCTCGATCGGGCCGTACTCGCCGTAGCCGGCGTTGTTGATCAGCACGTCGACCTGGCCGTGGGCGGCCTCCACGACCTCTACGGCGGCGCGCATGGACGCCTCGTCGGTGACGTCGAGGGGGAGCAGTCGAGCGCCGGTGTCGGCCAGGTCGGCGATCGCGTCGACCTTGCGCGCGGTGGCGTACACGGTGAGGTCGGGGCGGCGGGCGAGGCGCGCGACGGTGGCCCGGCCGATGCCGGAGGAGGTGCCGGTGATCAGGACGGCGGTCATGCGGGGTCTCCCTGGTGGGGTAGGCCGGCGACGAGCAACGCGACGCCGTCGCGCAGCCGCTGCCGGGGCAGGTCGGGGTCGGTGAGGTCGGCCTCCAGGCCGCGGGTGAGCGCGACGAGCACGTCGGCCACCGCGCGGGCCCGCGGCCCGGCGGCGTCCGCCAGCGTGTCGGCCACCAGGCCGGTCAGCTCGGCGGTGTACGCCTCGACGAGGTCGCCGGTGAGCTTCCCGCTGGCGTCCAGCAGTTCGGTGGCGTGCGGGCTGTCCCGGTGCAGCGTGAGGGTGAGTTCCAGCTTGGCGGCGAGCACGTCGTGCAGCCGGGCGGCCAGGTCGCCGCCGGCGGTGGTGGCGGCGCGGCGGGCCCGGTCCAGCGAGTCGGCGAAGAGCCGCTCGGCCAGCCGCCGGTAGGCGTCGTCCTTGTTGCGCACGTACTGGTAGACCGCGGGCCGGGACATCCCGGCGGCGGCGGCGATGTCGTCCATGGTCGTGCGGCGCATCCCGTGCCGGGTGAAGCACTCGTACGCGGCGGTCAGGATCGTCTCCAGCCGGGCCTCTGACATGCTGACGATTCTTGCACATAATGTCAGAGTGTTGCGAGTGGTTCCCGTCACGCCGCCTCGGCGGCGGTCAGCGCGGCGCGGGCAGCGCGGGGTGGACGCGCAGGACCACGGCGGTGGCGTTGTCCTCGCCGCCGGCGTCGAGGCTGGCGTCGAGCAGGGCCCGGACGGTGCGCGCCGGGTCCCGCCGGGCGGCCAGCAGGTCCCGCAGGCGGTGGTAGCCGAGCTGGTCGCTCACCCCGTCGGTGCAGAGCAGCCAGGTGTCGCCGCGGCGCAGTGGGACGCAGAGCAGGTCCGGGTCCGGCGCGTCCGGGTGGCCGACGTAGCGCAGCAGTTGGTAGCGGGCCCGGGCCGCCTCCGGCGAGTCCGCCGTCCACCAGCCGTGCAGCAGGCCGAGCCAGGCCATCGTGTGGTCGACCGTGACCAGCTCCAGCATCCCGTCGCGCAGCCGGTACGCCCGGGAGTCGCCGAGCTGCACCAGCCATCCCTGGCCGCCGGCCGGCTCGACCACCAGGGCGGTGAGCGTGCAGCCGGTCAGCCCGGCGTGGGCCGCGCCGGCCCGGCGTACCCGCCGTTGGGTCTCGGTCGTGGCGGCGCGCAGCCCGGCGGCGTCGACGGTCGGCCAGGCGGCGCGGACCTGGTCGACGAACGTCCGCGCCGCGGTGGCGCCGGCCGCCCGGCTGCCCTCGCCCTCGCCCATGCCGTCGCAGACCACTGCGAGCGGCAGCTCGTCGTCGACGTGCAGCACGTCGTAGTTCTCCGGGTAGCGGTGCCCGACCACGCTGCCCCCGGCGACCTCCAGGGTGAGCCGCCCGGCGGTCAGCCGGCGGGCGGCCTCGACCGGCCGGTCCAGCGGACGGCGACGGAACACCTACGGAACGTAACACCGGTGCGGCCGGGTGGGCGGCCAGGCGGCGGCGTGTCTTCTGTCAACCAGGGTTGACACGCGTCGGCTGTCAACCTACATTGACAGCATGAGTCATGCGACGGAACTCGCGGCGGCGGCCGGCAGCACCGACCCCAAGGTCGGCCTGCGCGCGGTGCTCGCCCTGCGCCGGCTGCTCGAACGGCTCGAGGTGGTGCAGGTGGACAACGCCCGGCGACAGGGCTGGTCCTGGCAGGAGATCGCCGACGCCCTCGAGGTCAGCCGGCAGGCGGTCCACAAGAAGCACGCCGGGCGACCGGCGGTGCGCGAAAGCTGGGAGGCGTGATGTTCGAACGATTCACCGACCGGGCCCGGGCCGTGGTGCACCACGCGCTCGTCGAGGCCCAGACCGAGGGCCGGCGTCCGGTCGGCACGGAGCACCTGCTGCTCGGCGTGCTCGCCGACCGCGACAACCTGGCGGTCCGCCTGCTGGCGGCCGACGGCATCGACGCCGACGGGCTGCGCGCCGCGGTGGCCCGCCACACCGCGCAGGGCGTCGACGGCCTCGGTGCGGCGGACGCGGCCGCGCTGCGCGAGATCGGCGTCGACCTCGCCGCGATCGTGGCCCGCATCGAGGAGTCCTTCGGCCCCGACGCGCTGCGCGAGGCGACGCCGCGCCCGCGCCGGTGGTGGCGCCGCCGGCACGACAGCGGCCGGTTCTCGCCGCGGGCGAAGAAGGTGCTGGAGCTGTCGCTGCGCGAGGCCCTGCGGCTGCGTCACCGGCACATCGGCACCGAGCACATCCTGCTCGGCCTGCTCCGGGAGGGCAACGGCCTGGGCGCGCAGGTGCTCGTCGAGGCCGGCGCCGATGTCGACGACCTGCGGCAGCGGGTCGAGGTGGCGCTGCGCGAGGCGGCCTGACGGCGGTCGGCGATTCCAAACCTCTTTGCGGTCCTCGCAACGACCCCGCCCGCCGGGTCGCCGCCGCGCTCCGCGTCCTGCACACTGACGCCGTGGACGGTGCAGAAGAGAAGCTTCCGGTGACCGCGGAGAACCGGACCCCGCGCTCCGCCGTGGTGGTCAACCCGGTGAAGGTGGCCGACCTGGACGAGTTCCGGCGGATCGTGGACGGCGCGCTCGACGCGGCCGGCTGGCCGGCGCCGACCTGGTACGAGACCACGGTCGAGGACCCGGGTCGCGGCCAGGCGGAGGAGGCCGTCAAGGCCGGGGCCGAGGTGGTCTTCGCCTGCGGCGGCGACGGCACCGTGATGGCCTGCGTCACCGCGCTCGCCGGCACCGAGGTGGCACTCGCCGTGCTGCCCCAGGGCACCGGCAACCTGCTCGCCGCCAACCTCGGTCTCTCCAACGATCTCGGCGCCGGGCTGGAGGTCGCCGTCGAGCGCGGGATGCGCCGGCTCGACGTCGGCGTGGTCGACGACCAGTGCTTCGCGGTGATGGCCGGGATGGGCTTCGACGCCCAGATGCTCGACTCCACCTCCGAGACCACCAAGAAGCGGATCGGCTGGCCGGCCTACCTGGTCGGCGCGGCCCGCCACCTGCGGGACCGGCCGATGCGCGTCTCGGTGCGCATCGACGGCCGGCCGCCGCTGCGCCGCCGCGCCCGCTCGGTGCTGGTCGCCAACGTCGGCCGCCTCCAGGGTGGGGTGCGCCTGCTCACCGACGCCGAGCCCGACGACGGCTGGCTCGACGTGGCGGTGCTGACCCCGCGCACGGTCGGGCACTGGCTCGCCATGGGCTGGGCGCTGGTCCGCCGCACCGGCAGCGTGCCCCGGATGGAGGTGTTCCGGGCCCGCACGGTCGAGATCGCCAGCAACCGGCCCCAGCCCCGCCAGCTCGACGGCGACCTGATCGAGCCCGGGCGCTCGCTCACCGCCACCATCCGGCCCGAGTCGCTCTGGCTCTGCGTGCCGCGGCCGGCGGACCACCCCGACCTCGCCGAGGACGCCAAGGCCGCCGCCGAGCGCGGCGAGCGTCTGGTCGAGGACGTCCGCCGTGAGTAGCACCAAGCTCGTCCCCGAGACCCGGCTGATGACCCAGAACGAGCTGTCGGCCGACGACGCCTGGCACACCCTGCGCCGGCACGGCGGCTGGTGCCTGCTGCGGGACGCCTTCATCCGGTTCCGCTACGGCGACGGCTTCAGCCACTCCCGGGCGCTGGCGTTCCAGCTCTGCCTCGCCGTGGTGCCGTTCCTGATCGCGCTCACCGGCCTGATCACCGACCTCGGCGCGGACGAGGGCGGCAAGGTCGTCGCCGACACGGTGCTGGCGATCACGCCGGGCCAGAGCGAGTCCATGGTGCAGGAGCTGCTGACCGACTCCGACCGCACCGAGGACGTCGGCGAGCTGGCGCTGACCCTCGGCCTGATCACCGGGCTGGTCGCGTTGACCACCACGATGGCCCAGATCGAGCGGGGCGCCAACCGGATCTACGGCGTCGAACGGGACCGTCCGGCCCTCCCCAAGTACGTGCGGGCCGCAGTCCTCGCCGTGGTCGCCGGCGTACCCGCGCTGATCGGGTTCCTGATCCTGGTCGGCGGCGGCGCGGTCGGTGACTCGGTACGCCGGCACTACGAGTGGGGCGAGGCCGCCACCGTGGTGTGGGACGTGGTCCGCTGGCCGCTCAGCCTGGGCCTGACCGTGCTCGCCGTCGCGGCGCTGTTCCGGCACGCGCCCCGCCGCAAGCAGCCCGGCCTGTCCTGGCTCTTCTTCGGCGCCGGCATCGCCATCGCCATCTGGTGGGCGGCCAGCCTGCTGCTCGCCGCGTACGTGAAGTACGGCGGCGGGTTCGGCCAGACCTACGGCGCGTTGACCGGCATGATGGCGCTGCTGCTCTGGGCCAACCTCACCGGGATGGCGCTCTTCGGTGGGCTGGCCTTCGCCGCCCAACTGGAGGCGATGCGGATCGGGGTGGAGGAGCCGGCCCAACCGGACCTGTGGGAGCCGGACGCGCAGCGCGAGGAGCTGCTCGACACCGGCGAGATGACCGCCCTCTGACGCCGCGCCGGTACGGCGTGTACAAAACACGCCGATCGGGTACAGCGCGCCTCGCAGAAGAACAAGGGAGGTGCGGTGTGACCGCGGTCAAGGAATCCGGGCGCCGACCGCTCGGCCACTTCGCCGAGCGGAGCCTGGTCGGCCTGCTCGCGGTGGCCGGTGCGGGCGTCGCGTTCGGCGTGCTGCTGATGCTCGTCCGGTTCCGCTGGAGCCCGCTGCAGAACGCCGACCACGAGGCGGCCGAGTGGTTCAACAACCTCGTGGCCCCGCACCACCCGCTGGTCACCGTGCTCCAGGCGATCACCGACCTGGGCGGGCGGCCGGTGCTGATCTGGCTGATCACCATCGCGGTGGTGGGCCTGCTGATCCGCCGCCAGTCCCGGCTGGCGGTCTACCTGATCGTCACCGGCGTCGGCGGGCTGATCCTCGACCCGTCGCTCAAGGCGCTGGTGGGACGGCTGCGCCCGGTGGTGGACGTGCCGGTCGCCAGCGCGCCCGGCAACAGCTTCCCCAGCGGCCACGCGCTCGGCTCGTTCGTGGCGTACGGCGCGCTGCTGCTGGTGTTCCTGCCCGCCATGGCGCCGCGCTGGCGCAAGCCGGCCATCGCCATCGCCGCCGTGCTGATCTTCCTGGTCGGGCTGACCCGGATCGCGCTGGGCGTGCACTTCGTCTCCGACGTGCTCGGCGGCTGGCTGCTCGGCGCGGCCTGGCTGGGCGTCACCGCGTACGCCTTCCGGCTGTGGCGGCGCGAGCGCGGCCGGCCGGTCCCGCCGCTGACCGAGGGCCTGGAGCCCGAGGCGGGCGAGGAGATCGCCCCGGCCCCGGCCGAGGAGAAGGTGCTGGAGCACCCCCGCTCGGCGGTGGCCGAGCTGCTGGTCGGCTGGGTGATCGTGTTCGGCGCGCTCTACGCGTTCGGCATGTACGTCAGCTACCACGCCAAGGGCACGGTCTTCGACTGGCTCGACACCGAGGTGCCGCGCTGGTTCGCCGCCCGGCACACCGACGGGCTCACCGACCTGAGCTGGTGGTGGAGCAAGTTCGGTGACACCCACGCCATCCTGCTGGTCTCGCTGGTGTTCTGCCCGATCGTGCTGGCCCTGTGGCGCCGGTGGCGGCCGGTGCTGTTCGTGGTGCTGGCCATGTTCGGTGAGCTGAGCCTCTTCCTGGCCAGCGCCCGGGTGGTGGAGCGGCCCCGCCCGCCGGTGGAGAACCTGGACGGGCAGATGCCCACCTCGTCGTTCCCGTCCGGGCACATCGCGGCGACCATCTGCCTCTGGGTCGCCATGGCGATCATCGTGTTCCCGCGCACCGACCGGTGGTGGCGGTGGCTGTTCGTGGCGATGGCGGTGATCATGCCGGTGGGCGTGGCCACCTCCCGGATGTACCGGGGCATGCACCACCCGACCGACTTCATGGGCGCGATCATCCTCGGCACGCTCTGGCTGTCGCTGCTCTGGTGGGTGATCCGCCCGAACGCCGACGTGGCGCAGGGCAACCAGCCGGCGATCGAGTCCGAGCAGGTCGACGAGCTGGACGACGAACTGGCCAAGGCCGGCCGGCCGGACTGACCGCGATGCTGCGGCTGATGACCTGGAACATCCGCACCGGCGGTCGGGACCGAGACGGCACCGACCGCCGGGACCGGATCGCCTCGGTCGTCACCGCGCACCGCCCGGACGTGCTGGCGTTGCAGGAGCTGCGCGGGCTGGACCGCACTCTGGGCGGGCTGGCGCAGCGGCTGGGCATGACGCCGTACCTGGCCCGGTCCTGGTTCGGCCAGTCGGTGGCGGTGCTGGTCCGCCCGCCGCTGCGGGTGCTGCGCGCCGGCCCGGTACGCCGACCGTTCCACCACGCCGCCGCCCGGGTCCGGGTCGCCACGCCCGCGGGACCGCTGACCGTGTTCAGCACCCACCTGAACCCGTACTCGGGCGGGCGGCGGCGGATCGAGGCCGGCTGGCTGGCGACGGCGGTGCGGCGCACCGGGGGAGAGCTGGCAGTGCTCGCCGGGGACCTGAACACGCTGGAACCGGCCGTCGACCACGCCGACCGGCTGGCCGGGCTCGCCCCCGCGTACCGTCGCCGGCACCTGCGTCGCGACGGCCGTACCGTGGACACCCGCGCGGTGGCCCGGCTGCTCGACGGCGGCCTGGTCGACGTGTGGGCGCGGGCCGGCGGCGACGGACCCGGCGGGCTGACCGTGCCGACCGGGCACGGCGGCGCGGAGTTCGCCGGGATGCGGCTGGACTACCTGCTCGCCACGCCGGCGCTGGCCGAGCGGGTCCGGGCGGTTCGGGTGGTCCGCGACGGCGACGCGGAAACCGCCTCCGACCACTACCCGGTGCTGGCCGAGCTGGACGTCGAGCCCGGCTAGGCGAGGTCGGACAGCACGATCGCCACGAAGATCAGGATGACCGCCTCGCTGATGATCCAGGAGTGCGCGTTGGACCAGTCGCGGATCTTCGGCAGCAGCCGTTCGGCGCGCGCGCCCAGCAGCACCAGCGCGAGCAGCGGCAGCGCCAGCAGCAGCACGGTGAGCACCAGGAACGGCAGTAGGTGCCACCACGGCCTGTCGTGCCCGGCCAGGCTGCCGGCGACCGACGCCATGGTGACCTCGTCGCTGGGCATGGCGAGGAAGAGCACCACGCCGAGGCCGAACGCGAACGCGGGCCTCGGGTCCTCCAGCCTGCGCATCCAGCCCGGCGGCTGGTTCCGCTTGCGCTTCAGGAACGTGATCACCATGAGCACGAGCAGCAGTACCAGCACGATCCAGTCGATCAGGTGCCGGCTGCCGCTGTCCTTCGTCCCGTTGCCGGCGCTGTGCCGGATCACCCGGAACACCGCGTACCAGACGGTCAGCGGGATGAGCGTGCCCAGCGCGGCGCCCGCCAGGTAGGCCACCGAACTGCGGCGCGGGTCGCGGCTGGCGGCCAGGAAGACCGCGCTGATCAGCTGCGGCCCGGCGATCATCACCAGCGTCAGCGGCAGCACGGTCAGCAGGTTCATGGCCTCATTGTGTTGTCGCCCCGGCGGCGGCGCGGCCGGTTCTAGAGGATCAGGTTGAGCAGCACGGTCAGCACCACCGACGCCATGATCGAGAAGAGGATCATCAGGAGGCAGCCGATCCCACCGCCGGCGGGCCGGATCTCGGTGTTCCCGATACGCATGACGTCAGCTCCTCTTCGTCGGGGGTGAGCAGGTCGCGGATCGCGTCCGCGACCGGGACGGGCGCGGTGGTCACCACGTTGTGTGCCGCGCCGGGCACGCTGACCGCGCGGGCGCCGGGCACCAGCCGGGCGGCCTCGGCCCGCCAGCCGGCCGGAGCGATCGGGTCCCGGGCGCCGGCCAGCACCAGCGTCGGCGCGGTGACCCGGACCAGGTCCTCCTCGATCGTGTTGCGCACCGAGTGGGACAGCGTGGCGAGCACCCGCCACGGGCGCGCGTCGGCCACGTCGCGGACCAGGATCGGCGCCTGCCACGGCGCCTCGCGCAGCGTGTCGACCAGCCAGCGGCCGATCTGGCCGCGTCGCGACCGGGCCGCCGGGTCGCTTGTCGGCCCGGCCAGCACCAGCGCGTGGACCAGGTCGGGGCGGCGGGCGGCGAGCGCGGCGGCCACCTCCGCGCCGAACGAGTGGCCGAGCAGGCAGACCGGCCCCGACCGGTACGCGGCCAGCCAGTCGACCAGGAACGCGGCATGCCCGGCCACGTCGTACGCGGTGCCGGGGCGCTCGGTCAGCCCGAAGCCGGGCAGGTCCGGCACGTACACCGGATGGTGCGCCGACAGCGTCGCCGCGAGCGGGGTGAGGTAGCGGTGCGACACGGCCAGGCCGTGCACCAGCACCACCGGCGGACCCGGCCGGGTCGGATCCGCCGACCGGCGGGTGTGCGTCCGCAGCCCGCCGATCGACCGGAACTCGCTGACCAGGCCGGCCGCCGGCCGGGGCGGGGCGAACGCCCGTCGCAGCTCGGACAGCCCGGGGCGGCTCACAGCTCGCGCAGCCGGGGCAGCAGCTCCTCCTGGGCCCAGTCGAGGAACATCGGCTGGCTGTCGCCGCCCACCTGCACCAGCGCCACGTGGGTGAAGCCGGCGTCGACGAACTTCTTGAACGCCTCGACGTGCCGTTCGGTGTCCGGGCCGCAGGAGATGCCCTCGGCCACGTCCTCCTCGCGGACGAACTGGGTGGCCGCGGCGAACGCGTCCGGGTTCGGCAGGTCGGCGTTGACCTTCCAACCCATCCCGAACCAGCGGAACTGGTCGTGCACGATCTTGCGGCACTCGTCCTCGTCGGGGCCGTAGCAGATGGCCACCTGGCCGTAGCGGGGGCGGCCCGCGCCGCCGGCCTCCTCGTACATGTCGACCAGGTGCGACAACGGGTCGGTGGCGATCATGGCGTCGGCGTACTCGGCGGCGAGGGTGGCCGACTGCCGGCCGGACGCGGCCACCGCCATCGGCACCGGGCGCTCCGGCCGGTCCCACACGTACGCGTCGGGCACGTCGAAGTGGTTGCCGGAGAACGTCAGCGTCTCGCCGTTGAGCAGCGGCCGGATGATCTGCAGCGCCTCCTCGAACATCTCGTGCCGCTGCTGCACGTGCGGCCACCCGCCGACCACGTGCTCGTTCAGGTTCTCCCCGGCGCCGAGGCCGAGCGTGAACCGCCCGTCCGAGAGCACCCCGATGGTGCTGGCCTTCTGCGCCACCACGGCCGGGTGGTAGCGGCGGATCGGGCAGGTGACGAACGACAGCAGTTCGGGGCGGGTGGTGGCGTGGGCGACCGCGCCGAGCACCGACCAGGCGTACGGGGAGTGGCCCTGCGACTCCAGCCACGGGTAGTAGTGGTCGGACATGACCAGGTGGTCGAAGCCGGCCGCCTCGGCGCGCACGGCGTGGTCGACCAGGTCCTTCGGGCCGGCCTGCTCGCACATCAGGGTGTAGCCGACGTTGACCATGTGGCCTCTCCTTCCGGGTGGATCGTCCCGGGATACCCCGTCGGGCGCGAGTCAACCTTGACGGGTGGTTTGATGCTGCCTACAGTCCGCCTTAACCGGTTCAGACCGGGGAGGCGCACCATCCTGTGGTGGGGATGACCGCCCCTGCGGCGGCCCGTGACGACACGGGCCGCCGCAGGACTTAACCGGTTGCTTTCAAGGGTCCATCGGCTTACGCTGATGCCGGCGTCCGGGCCGTCGCCACCTTCTGAGGACAGCCATGAAGAAAATGCTCTCCGTCGCGGGCGTCGCCCTGCTGACGGCCCTCACCGCCGTCTTCGCCTTCGGGCAGCCGGCCCAAGCCGCCACCGGTTTCTCCGTCTCGAACGGCCGGCTCTACGACGCCAACGGCACCGAGTTCGTGATGCGCGGCGTCAACCACGCGCACACCTGGTACCCGCAGCAGACCAGCTCGTTCGCCAACATCAAGGCGCTCGGCGCGAACACCGTCCGGGTGGTGCTGGCCACCGGCGACCGCTGGACGAAGAACAGCGCCGCCGACGTGGCCAACGTGATCTCGCTGTGCAAGGCCAACCGGCTCATCTGCGTGCTGGAGGCGCACGACACCACCGGCTACGGCGAGGACGGCGCCGCCACCACGCTGGCCAAGGCCACCGACTACTGGCTGAGCATCGCCGACGTGCTCAAGGGCCAGGAGAAGTACGTCATCGTCAACATCGGCAACGAGCCGTTCGGCAACCAGGGCTACAGCGCCTGGACCACTGACACCTCGAACGCGATCAAGCGCCTGCGGGCCGGCGGCCTCACCCACACGATCATGGTGGACGGCCCGAACTGGGGCCAGGACTGGTCGTTCACCATGCGCGACAACGCCGGCACCGTGTTCAACGCCGACCCCCAGCGCAACACCGTCTTCTCCATCCACATGTACGGCGTCTTCGACACCGCCGCGGAGATCAGCGACTACCTGGGCCGGTTCCGCAGCGCCGGGCTGCCGATCGTGGTCGGCGAGTTCGGCTTCAACCACTCCGACGGCAACCCCGACGAGGACAGCATCATGTCCTACGCCCAGGCCAACCGGATCGGCTACCTGGGCTGGTCGTGGAGCGGCAACGGCGGCGGCGTGGAATACCTGGACATGACCACCGGCTTCAACCCGGCCCAGCTCACCAGTTGGGGCCAGCGCATCTTCGCCGGCGCCAACGGCATCACCGCCACCTCCCGCGAGGCCTCGGTCTACTCCGGCAGCTCGCCGAGCCCGACCACCAGCCCCACCCCGACGACGAGCCCGAGCCCGACCGCGCCGCCGACCAGCAGCCCGAGCCCGACCGCGCCGCCGACCACCACGCCCCCGCCCACCGGCGGCTGCACCGCCAGCTACACCGTCGTCAACTCGTGGCAGGGCGGCTTCCAGGGCGACATCAAGGTGACCGCGGGCTCCGCCGCGATCAACGGCTGGACGGCGAAGTGGACGTTCGCCAACGGTCAGACCGTCAGCCAGTCCTGGAACGCCACGGTCAGCAACAGCGGGTCGGCGTACACCGCCCGCAACGTGGACTACAACGGCCGGCTCGGCGCCGGCGCCAGCACCACGTTCGGCTTCATCGCGAGCTGGAACGGCACGAACGCGACGCCCGCGGTGACCTGCACCGCGAGCTGACCGCCGGTGGCCGGGTCCACACGGACCCGGCCACCGTTCTGTCGGTACGCCCTCGGTTCGGATCGTCGGTGCCCCACCGCCTCGCCTGCCGCCGGCGCCTGTCGAGCTGAGAGCAGAGAAAACTCAGCCCTCCGCCGCCCCGGCTCTGATTCAACCGAGCGTTCGGTGGCGTCTCCGCGCTCTGACACCCATACCGCTCCACTCGCGAGCCGGGCGGGGCGTCAGTGGAACGGTATGGGTGTCTCCGGCACCCTGACACACCCATGGCGTTCCACTCGCAGGCGCAATGGGGTGTCTCCGGCGCGCGTCGAGAGCGCCGCGCGAAGCTGCAACGTCCTGGCGGAAGACGAACCCGGCGTACTCACCCTCGCCTCGAAACGCTCCTAACCCGAACCGCCCTCCCGGAGGGCGGCGCACTCTCCGGCATGGTCCTCGATAGCCTCAGCCAGTTCGGACAGCGCCGTGAGTCGATGCATCGGCAACGGTGAGCCGCACTCGCCGCACTCCAACCGGTCAATCCGGGTAGGCCACCACCAAGCGTTGGTGTTGACAGGCACGCGCATCGGCTCTTCCTCCGACAGCACCGCTCCACCCCCGTGACGAAGCCGGTGAGGCACCCTGACCCGTGCCGGGGTCAGGACGCCCTCCGATGGCCGGCGGCCCGCACCGACATGACGTCCACTACGGGCCGCGCCTTTCCTGGGAATTTAGTGCCAGTAGTGCAAGCAAGGCAAGCAGTGCCAGAGGTGTCAGCGATGCGGATCCGGGTAGGCGGCACGATGGCGCCCGTGCCCATCCCGCACACGGCGAAGGAGATCGCCGACGATCTGACCCGCCGCATCGGCGCCGGGGAGTTTCCGCGCGGGGCCCGCTTGCCGACGTACGACGCGCTTGCCGCTGAGTACGGGTCGGCCCGGCGAACCGTCGCACGTGCGGTGGACACCCTCAAGGCGCACGGCATCGTGGTGGGCGTACCGGGGTCGGGAACCTACGTCGCAGAGGCGTAGCAGCGCCGATCCTCAGTGGTCCGCTTGGTGGGAGCCGGCGGGGTGACCAAGGACTTCGCCTCGCCTCGGCGATCGACTCCGCTCCAAACTCCTTGATCACGCTTAAGGCGGGCTCCGGCAGGCGGACGAGGAGCGGCAATCCGGTGATCATGAAGTAGGCGGCATCCAAAGAGATCAACTTCGCCGTCAACCTCATGATCACCGCGTCCGATCGCCCGGTGGAGTCAGATGCGGACGTACTGGTTGGGCTGCCGTACAGTCTGGCGCGCGTCGGGCCGACCGGTCGGCGCGCGATCGTCGGGAGGGGACGCGATGAGCACGCCGGGGACCAGGGGACGACCGTCGGGACTGGTGATCGGCTCGCTCGTGGCCATCTCGTTCGGGACCGTCTTCGTCATGGTGAACAGCGGCGGCCTGCCGTCGCCGTGGCCGCTCGTGCTGCGGATCGTCGGCCTGCTGGTGGCCGCGCTGCTCCTGGTCGGCCTGTTCCGGGTGGCCCGCCAGGCCCCGCCGGCCGCGCAGGGACCGGAGGCGGCGGGGTTCATGGACCGCCGCTACTGGATCGTGGTGGCGCTGGAGGCGGTCGCGCTCTTCGGCGGCCTCGCCGTCATCAACAACGTGTTCGACCGGCCGGCCGTCTCGGTGGCCTGGGTCGCGGTGGTAGTCGGCGTGCACTTCTTCGGCCTGGCCGCCGTCTGGCGGATGCCGCGCTACCACTGGCTCGGCGCCGTGATGACCGCCCTTGGCCTGGCCGGCTTCCTCACCTACGCCCTCGGTGGTGACGCTGCGGCGGTCGGCCTGGTCTCCGGCGTCGGCTGCGGCGCCGCCCTCTTCGCCACCGTAGCCCTGGCCCTGCGCGACACCACCCGCCGCACCGCCTGATCAACCAGCGCGGAGACGGGCGGCGCGGGTCAGCAGGTATTCCTGTTCGGGGCGGCTGGTCGTTCTCGCGGCGGCGGCCCGGTAGTGGGTGACGGCGGCGTCCCGGTCGCCGGCCATCTCGTGCAGGTGGGCGCGGGCCGCGTCGAGCCGGTGCGAGCCGGCGAGCCGGGGGTCGGCGGCCGGGGCGGCGAGCGCGTCCAGCCCGGCGGCCGGGCCGTGCACCATGGCGGTGGCGACCGCCCGGTTCAACGCCACCACCGGGCTGCCGGTGAGCCGCTCCAGCACCCCGTAGAGCGCGAGGATCTGCGGCCAGTCGGTGGCGGCCGCGCTCGGCGCCTCGTCGTGCAGCGCGGCGACCGCGGCCTGGAGCTGGTACGGCCCGACGGGGCCCCGGCGCATCGCGTCGGTGACCAGCGTCGTGCCCTCGGCGATCGCGGCGGCGTCCCAGCGGGACCGGTCCTGCTCGGCCAGCGGGATCAGCTCGCCGGACGGGCCGGTGCGGGCGGCGGCGCGGGCGTCGGTGAGCAGCATCAGCGCGAGCAGCCCGCCCACCTCGCTGTCGTCGGGCAGCCGCCGGTGCATCTGCCGGGCCAGCCGGATCGCCTCCTCGCAGAGGTCGATGCGGCGCAGGTCGTCGCCGACGGTGGCGGTGTGCCCCTCGGTGAAGATCAGATAGAGCACGTGCAGCACGGCGGCGAGGCGGGCCTGCCGGTCGGCCGGCTCGGGCAGCCGGAACGGCAGGCCGGAGTCCTTGATGCGTTGCTTGGCGCGGCTGATCCGCTGCGCCATGGTGGCCTCGGGCACCAGGAACGCGCGGGCGATCTCGGCGGTGCTCAGCCCGCCCACCGCGCGCAGCGTCAACGCGATCGCCGACGGCGTGGTCAGCGTCGGGTGGCAGCAGAGGAAGAGCAGCACCAGCGTGTCGTCGCGGTCGCCGGTCATCGGCTCGTCGGCGGCGGGCGCGGTCCGCCGGTCGTCGCCGGCGCGCCGGGCCGCGCGTTCCTCCCGGTCCCGCCGGGCCGTCTCGGCCCGCACCAGCTCGATCATCCGCCGGTACGCGACCTGCGTGAGCCAGCCGCGCGGATGCTCCGGCAGCCCTTCGGCGGGCCACTGCCGGGTCGCCGCCAGCAGCGCTTCCTGCACGGCGTCCTCGGCGGTGGCGAAGTCGCCGAACCGGCGGGCGAGCACACCGAGGACCTGCGGCGCCAGGTCGCGCAGCAGGTCCTCGACGGCGTGGTCGACCAGGGTCACATCTCCTGCGGCGGGCCGGACATCACCGGGCGCACCTCGATCGGCATGTTCAGCGGCCGACCGCCGGGGCCGGGCGCGGTGGAGATGTGCGCGGCGATCTCGACCGCCCGCTGCGAGGTCTCGCAGTCGACGATCCAGAAGCCGGCCAGGAACTCCTTGGTCTCCGCGAACGGCCCCTCGGTCACCACCGGCGCGCCGTTCTCGCCGGCCCGCACGATCCGGGCCTGTTCCGGGCCGCCGAGCCCTTCGCCCTGCACGAACTCGCCGTCGGCCACGAGCTTGGCGTTGACCTCGCCCATGAAGTCGATGTGCGCCCGGAACTCCTCCGGCGTCCAGGTGTCGATCGACGGGAAGTCGGCCCCGGCGGCGCTGAACTGCATCAGCAGCATGTACTTCACGATTCGCTCCTCACGCCCGAGCACCGATTGTCGGTGCTTCCACCCACGGGTAGAAGCCGCCACCCCGGTTCTCGACATCCGCCGGCGAAAAGGATTCGGTCGTCGGCGGGAGCGCTCAGTGGTTCGTCCAGGCCCGGATCCGCCCGACATCGTCGAGGACGAGATAGTCGTCGCGCCGGTCGCCGTCGAGGTCCGCCAGCTCGACCCGTTCTCCGGCGACGCCGACACCGGCGGCGATCTCGCCCGCCACGGTCCAGGACATGCCGGCGCCGTTGGCGACGTTCAGCCAGGCCCGGAGCCGACCGAGGTCGTCGATGACGAGGTAGTCGTCGCGCCGATCGCCGTCGATGTCGGCGAACCGGACGCTGTCGCGGGTGGCCCCCACGCCGGAGACGATCTGACCCTGGTAGCTCCATCCCCAAGAACCCTCGGCATTCCTGCCCTGGTTGAGCCAGGACCTGACCTGGCCCTGGTCACCGACGAGGAGATAGTCGGCTCGGCCGTCGGCGTTGACGTCGGCGAGCCGCACCTGGGCACGGTCTGCGCCCGCCACCGAGGCGATGGTGCCCTGCCATGCCCAGGTCCAGGCACCCTCGGTGTTCCTGCCTTGGTTGAGCCAGGCGGTGAGCTGGCCCTGGTCGCCGACGACGAGGTAGTCGGCTCGGCCGTCGGCGTTGATGTCGGTCAGCCGCACCTGGTCGCGGGTGGCGTTCACGCCGGAGGCGATGGTGCCCTGCCATGCCCAGGTCCAGGCGCCGGCGGTGTCTCTGCCTTGGTTGAGCCAGGCGGTGAGCTGGCCCTGGTCGCCGACGACGAGGTAGTCGGCTCGGCCGTCGGCGTTGATGTCGGTCAGCCGCACCTGGTCGCGGGTGGCGTTCACCCCGGAGGCGACGGTGCCCTCCCACCGCCAGCGGTCGTGGCCGGCGAAGCGGTCGTTGAACCAGCCGCTGACGACGCCCTGCCTCCGCACGACGAGGTAGTCGCTGCGGCCGTCGCCGTTGACCTCCGCGAAGACGACGTCGGCCCGGGACGCGCCGACACCCGAGGCGATCTCGCCCTGGAAGAGCCACGGCCGGCTGCCGCCGACGGCGTTGAGCCAGGCGCGTACCTGTCCTTCGGCCCCGACGACCAGGTAGTCGTCCCGCCCGTCGCCGTTGACGTCGGTGAACGTCAGCTCGTCACGGGACGCGCCGACGCCGACGGCGACGATTCCCTGCGGCAGCCAGGCGGCCCCGCTGCCGCCCAGGTTGTTGAACCAGCCGCGGACCTGGCCCGCTTCGTCCACCGCCAGGTAGTCGTCGCGGCCGTCCCCGCTGATGTCGGCGAACATCACCTCGGCCCGCGAGGCTCCCAGGTTCGGCACGACCTCACCCTGGTTGAGCCACCGCAGGCCACTACCGGTGTCGGTGTTCAGCCAGGCGCGTACCTGACCCTGGTCGCCGACCACGAGGTAGTCGGCCCGGTGGTCGCCGTCGAGGTCGGCGAAGCGCACCTGGTCGCGGGTGGCGCCGACGCCGGACGCGACCCGACCGGCCCACTTCCAGCCCCAACCACCGCCCGGGGAGGCGCCGGCGTTCAGCCAGGCACGAACCTCACCCTGGTTGCCGACGGCGAGGTAGTCGTCCCGCCCGTCGCCGTCGAGGTCAGCGAAGCGCACCTCGGCGCGGTCCACGCCGGCCCCGGTGGCGACGACACCCTGCCAGGCCCAGCCGTCGTCCCCACCACCGCTGGGTGAGGGCGCCTCCGGACTGCACGCCCTGCCGGACGCGTCGGGCGTCGCGGGTGGCAGGACCCACCCGTCGCGGAGGGCGGCCCGGACCGCGGCGGTGAAGGCGGTGGCCATCTTGGTGTAGCCGCTCGCCTTGGGATGGAGCCAGTCGTTTAGGTCGGCGGTGGTGACGGCGTTCATGTCGACCAGCCGGACGTACCTGCCGGCACGGCGCAGGTCGGCGACGACGCCGGGGAGTTGGGCGTTGAAGCGTTGGATCCGGGCGTTGACCGCCGGGTCGGTGGAGGGCACGAGCGTGGCGACCAGCACCGTGGTCTCCGGGGCGAGCGCGAAGAGGTCGTCGATCAGGGCGCGTAGCCGGGCCGGTGCCTGGTCCACGTGGAAATCGGTGTTCATGTCGTTGGTGCCGGCGTGCAGCGTCACGACGTTCGGTCGGTGGTAGGCCATGGTGCAGCCCGTCACCAACCGGTCGATCTCGTCGATGCGCCAGCCCTTGTGACCCTCGTGGTCGGGGTCGGCGAACTGGCCCGACCGCAGGGAGCCGACGAAGTCCACGCTGCCGCCGGCGCCCTGCAACGACTCCCACAGTTCCCGGCGGTAACTGGAGCCGCCGGCGGCGCCGACGCCATAGGTGATCGAGTCACCGAGGGGCAGCAGACGCAGGTCGGGTGCCTCGGTCGTCCGCGGTTTGAGAGGAAGCCGCACCGGCAGGTCGTCGAGGGGATCCGTGGGGAACGGACCGGGCGTCGGTGGTGTGGCGGCATCGGGTCCGTCGTAGCGGACGAACCAACGCTGGCCGGGGCTGTCGTCGCAGGCGGTCACTGTGGCGGGACCGGCCTGCCCGTCGGGCGCCTGCAGGCAGAGGTGCGAGGCCTCGTTGCGCAGGCGCAGCGATCCGTCGACGTAGTACTCGGTGAGCCAGCGATGACCGGTGCCGTCGTTCGTCGAGTCGGGATCGTCGCAGTGGTAGATGACCGCATCGCGGCCTTCGGTCACCCGGTCGCTGTCCCGTACGTCGAGGCACTTGCTGGTCGCGTGCTCGGGTCGGAGCCGGACGAGGTTGTCACCAGGGTCGACGACCTCGAGCCGCCACCGCTGGTTCGCGACGTTGTTGTAGGGGTAGGTGATGACGCCGGCGTTGTCCGCGGTGCCGGCGCCGGAGACGTCGAGGTAACCGTTCGTGGCCACCGACCGCAGACGGAGGTTGGTGTCGATGGTCGTCCACTGCGTCTCTCGGATGTTCGTCCCGGTGGTCCAGAGACGCTGGCCGCGTGCCTCGTCGCACCTGGTGGCGAGCACCTGGGAGAAGGCGACCTCGGGGGCGCTCATGCAGGCGTTGGTCACCACTGCGCTGCGCCAGGTCACCGGGCCTCCGGGGGCGGCGGGATCCTCCAACGTCCAGTGGGCCAGTGGCTCGGCGCAGTCGGTCGGCACGATACCGCTGATCACGGCCTCGGTACGGCGGAACAGCGGGTCGACGCCCAGGCAGTTACCGGTCCGCACGTTGCGCAGCGCGTGGGTGAAGCCCGGCGTGAGGAGGGTCTCGAATCGTTGGTTGTCGTTGTCGCGCGGCTCGTGCACGATCACGTCGTTGCCGGCGGTGAGGTCCACGTGCAGACCGGTGTCCGTCGCGATCACCGAGGGGTAGGACCGGGCCGGCTGGATCGGAACGACCGGGGCCGGTTGGCGCGGCCGCGTGTAGTGGACCGGGAAATGATCCGCGCCACGGCCGGCCGGCACGGTCACCTCGAACGATTGGGCGATGTTGAACACGATCGCGAAGTCGATCTCGCCACCGTTGTCATGGGTGGCGACGCCCGGGCGGAGGAGGTGTTCGTTGTCCTGGAGGTGCAGGGTGATGCTCTCCGCGTCGGTGGTGCTCCGGTTCTCGATGTGCACGTTGAAGTCGCCGGCCAGGATCCATCCCTCGCCGGGCCGGGTGGCAGCCCGGATGTTGGCCAGCAGGCCCTGGATGTCGTTGCCCCGACCGTGCAGGTCGTAGTACCACGTCTGGCCGAAGCGCAGGCCGAGCACCGGACGGGACCGGTAGGCGTCGGCGGCGACCCCCGGGCCGGGGTTGGCGAAGGCGTTGTTGCGGATCAGGCGTACCTCGTCGGCCGGCGTGTCGGTCACCATGGCGAGATTGACCCGGCCGCCGCGGAATTGATTCACGCCGGCCTGGCTGCGCTGGGGGTCGGTCTGGGCGAAGTACACGTGTCGGAGGATGTTCCCGTCCCGGAGCCTGCGCGCCTCCCACGTCGTATGCGTCACGAATGCGGGTCCGCCGTCGAAACGATTGACCGGGATCTGTTGCTGGGGCTGGCCGTAGTACGGCTGCGGCGGTGGCCCGCTGCCCGCCTCCTGAAGGAACACGACCGGGAACTCGGTCGCCAGGGCGGCGACCTCCGATCCCCACCGCTCCCCGTTGAGGGATCCCTCCATGTTGTAGCTGGCGAACGGGGCGGAGCCGTCGCCGGGAACGGCGCTGGCCGGAGCCGCCCGGGTGACGGTGACACCCGTGATCGCCAGCAGCCCGACCAGCACCGCTGCCCCGTACCTGCGCCATCCGGCCGCCCGGTCAAGAGTCATGGTTGTCCCGTCCTCGATCGGCGATCATCGGGACCAGTCAAACAGCCATTGATTACCGTGAGATTATGTCGAGTCGGGTGTGACGTGCGTCGCGGGCGTGGGCGGCCCGGGGGAGTGGCCGGTGGGCACACCGACCTCGGCCCCGGGCCGGAGCAGGTGCTACGCCGCGACGGCGGTGGTCTCCAACTCGACGAGCACGTCGGGCTCGAAGAGATGGTCGACGCCGATCAGCGAGGCCGGCGGCAGCGGACGGGGCAGGCCGAGTTCCTCGGCGACCGACTCGATCCCGGCCATGAACGGCCCGATCTTCTCGGGTGCCCAGTCGGTGACGTAGAAGGTCAGCCGGACCACGTCGTCGAAGGAGGCGTCGGCTCCGGCGAGGGCACGGGCGGTGTTGCGCAGCACCTGCGCGACCTGGCCGGTGAGGTCGCCGGTCGCGACGGGCGTGCCGTCGCCGAGGCGGGCGATCTGGCCGCTGACGTGGATGTGGCGCGACCCGGTGGCGACCGCCACGTGGTGGTAGGGCGTGTGCGGCTGAAGATCGTCGGGGCTGAGGCGGGTTACTGACATCAGGTCTCCTCCAGGTGCGGTGTATCGGTTTACTATTGATACCTAGTTGACGGAGGACACTTCAAGGAGACCTGGTTTCATGCCCGATACCACCGCCCCCCGCGCCGCCGAGCTACGCATCGACGCGCCGCACCGCGAGCTGCTCGACCAGGTGCTGGACAAGTGGTCACTGAGCGTCCTCAACGAGCTGTGCGAGCGCCCGTGCCGCTTCAACGAGCTGCGCCGCGCGGTCCCGGCGGTGACGCAGAAGTCCCTGACCGCGACGTTGCGGCGACTCGAACGCAACGGCATCGTGGAGCGCCACGTGGTGGCGACCCGTCCGGTCGCGGTGGAGTATCGGATCACGCCGCTGGGCAAGACGTTGCGCGCACCGATCGACGCGCTCCTGGACTGGGCCGACGCGCAGATGCCGCGGATCGAGGAAGCCCGGCGCGCGTTCGACGCCACGGTGGAATAGTGCTCAGGCGGCGGTGACCTCCAGCAGCAGCGCCTGCTCCGGGTGCAGCGCGGGCAGTTGCAGGCCGACCGTGCCGAGCACCGCTCCGGGCAGCGTCACCCCGGTGCCGGAGGCCAGCCAACCCGGCGGGGCCAGCTCCAGCGTGGCCGGTTCCGGCACCCCGGCCGGTGGCCGCACCCGGTAGCGCCGCTCCGGGTCCAGCCCCGGCAGCCGCACCGCGCCCGGCACCTGGGCCACCGAGGTGGCGACCCGGCTGACCGCGTACACCGCTCGGGAGCGGTCGTGGGCGACGACGCCGTGGGCCTGCACGGCCTCGTCCGGGTGGTCGACCCGGACCGCCCGCCCGCCGTGCAGCAGCGGGCGGAGCCGTTTGTGCAGCGCCACCCAGGCGGTGAGTTCGACCCGCGCGGACGCGTCGATCGCGCTGATGTCCCACTCGATGCCGTGGTGGCCGAAGAGCGCGGTGACCGCCCGGAAGCCGAGGTCGTGCACGCGGTGGGTGGTGTGTGAGCGGTCCGGGCCGATGTGCGTGCCGATCAGCTCCGGCGGGAGCAGCAGCCCGGTCCAGCGTTGGACGGCGAGGCGTTCCAGCGCGTCGTTGCAGTCGCTGGCCCAGACCCGGTCGGTGCGGCGCAGGATCTCCAGGTCGACCCGGGCGCCGCCGGAGGAGCAGCTCTCGATTTCCAGGCCGGGGTGGCGGGCACGCAACTCGTCCAGCAGCCGGTAGACCGCCAGCGTCTGGGCGTGCACGCCGGGGCGGCCGCCGTGCCCGGCCTCGGTGAGGTCCCGGTTGTGGTCCCACTTCAGGTACGCGATACCGGCGTGCTCGCTCAGCACCGCGTCGAGCCGGCCGAGCAGGTACGCGTACGCGTCCGGGTGGGCCAGGTCGAGCACCTGCTGGTGCCGCCACGCCGGGGGCAGCCGGCCGGGCGCCTGGAGCACCCAGTCGGGGTGGGCCCGGAACAGGTCGGAGTCGGGGTTGACCATCTCCGGTTCGACCCAGAGCCCGAACTGCATGCCGTGCCCGCGTACGTGGTCGATGAGCGGTTGCAGCCCGCCGGGCCAGACCTGCTCGTCGACCCACCAGTCGCCGAGCCCGGCGAGGTCGTGCCGCCGGCCGCGGAACCAGCCGTCGTCGAGCACGAAGCGTTCCACGCCCACCTCGGCGGCCCGGTCGGCGAGCGCGCGCAGCCGGTCCAGGTCGTGGTCGAAGTAGACCGCCTCCCACACGTTGAGCGTCACCGGCCGGGGTGTGCGCGGATGACCCGGCCGGGCACGCAGGCTGGTGTGCAGCACGTCGCTGAGCCCGTCCAGCCCGGCGGCGGAGCACGCCGCGTGGAGCAGCGGCGTGGCGTACTCCTCGCCCGGCCCCAGCACGATCTCGCCGGGTGCGAGCAGCTCCCCGCCGCCGAGCGTGGCCTCGCCGGTCGGGCGTCGTTCGGCCACCGTGACGTGGTCGCCGCTCCACGCGGTGTGCACCGCCCACACCTCGCCGTGCCCGAACCCGAAGCCGGGCGTGCCGGCGACCAGCAGCAGCGTGGCGTCGTGCCCGGTGCGGCCGTGCCGCCCCTCGCGCACCCAGGCGCCCATCGGCCACGGGTGCCGCTGCGGCGCGCGTTCCCGGCACCAGCGCCCGGTCAGGTCGAGCAGCTCGGTGGCGACCGCCGGCACCGGCAGCACCGGGGTCAGCTCCCGCAGCTCGTAGCGGCCGTCGCCGTCGTTGCGCAGCCGGTGCCGCAGCGTCAGCAACCCCGCCGCGTCCAGCGTGATCTCCACGGTCAGGCTCAACCCCGCGTCGGGGTCCGCCGCCCGCACTGTCACAAGGAGGGGCCCCCTGTTAACGCCTGGTGCGGGTGAAGGGGCCCCGCTTAACACCTCGTGCCCGCCCGCGGTGCCGTCCGGCTGCGAAGGTGGCGCGGGAACGTCGTGCACGTCGAGGTCGGTCAGGCGGAACGCCGTCGACCAGTCCCGGCCGTCGCGGTGGCCGGCCAGCCCGGGCCGGCCGCTCCAACCCGCGCTCGCCTCGGGCAGCAGGGACAGCACGGTGGGCTCGTCGAAACTGCTCGGCACCACCGGCGGTACGGTGGCGTCGACCAGCGCGGGCAGGTCCTCGGTGGACAGCGGACCGAGGTCGGTGCCCCAGTGCACGACCCGGGGCAGCCCCGGGCCGCGCGCGTCGAGCACCAGGCTGGTCCGCGCGCGGCGCAGGTGGACGATCGTCATCCCTTGGAGGCTCCCAGCGTCAGGCCCCGGACGAACTGCTTCTGGAGCAGGAAGAAGATGACCAGGGTGGGGATCGCGACCAGCACCGAACCGGCCGAGACGAGGTTGTTGTCGGTGAAGAACTGGCCGCGCAGGTTGTTCAGCGAGCTGGTCACCGGGAACTTGTCACCGCTGCGCATCAGCACGGTGGCCCAGAAGAACTCGTTGTAGATCCAGGTCACCTCCAGCGTGGCCAGCGCGGCCAGGGCCGGCCGGCACAGCGGCATGGTCACCTGCCAGTACTGCCGCCACACGCTCGCCCCGTCGACCATCGCCGCCTCGTACAGCTCGTGCGGCAGCGCCTTCATGTAGTTGCTCAGCACGAAGACGCAGAACCCGCACTGGAACGCGACGTTGACCAGGATCAGCCCCCAGTAGCTGTCGTAGAGCAGCTCCGAGTCGCTCATCCAGGGCGGCAGCGGGATCTCGGTGAACATCCGGAACAGCGGGATCAGCAGGGACTGTTGCGGCAGCAGGTTGGCCGCGGTGAAGAGGCCGAGCAGCGCGATGTTGAGCTTCCAGCTGAACCGGGCGATCACGAACGCCACGCACGAGGCGAGGAAGAGCGTGAGCAGCACCGCCGGGACGGTGATGTAGACCGAGTTGAGGAAGTGCTTGCCGAACTCGGCGGTCTGCCAGGCGGTGACGTAGTTGTCGATGGTCCAGCCGCCGAACGAGACGTAGCCGTGCACGGCGGTGTACTGGTAGGAGCGGAACGAGGTGAGCACCGCCCAGAGCAGCGGGAACAGCCAGCCGACGGCGACCGTACCCAGGAAGACGTGCAGGACGACCCGGGCGGGCCGCACCGGCCGGCGGCGCCCGGGGGAGACGGCGCTGCTCATCGCTTGTCCTCCCGCATCACGGTCCAGAGGTAGATGGTGATGAAGATCAGCGAGACGGCCAGCATGATGGTGGCCAGCGCGGAGCCGAAGCCGATCCGGCTGGCTTCGCCGACCACGTTCTGGGTGACCAGGGCGGAGATCAACTCCAGCCCGTTGCGGCCCTTGTTGATGACCCAGACCAGGTCGAACGCGCGCAGCGACTCGATCACGGTCACCACCAGCACGATGATGTTGATCGGGCGCATCACCGGGAACACGACCCGGAAGAACGTGCTGGTCTCCGAGGAGCCGTCCACCGCGGCGGCCTCCCGCAGCGACGGGTCGACGCCCTTCAGCCCGGCCAGGTAGAGCAGCATGATGTAGCCGACGTGGCGCCACCCGGCGGCCACCAGTACCGCCCAGATGTTGACGTTCGGGTCGCCGTACCAGTCGGTCTCGCCGCCGAACACGCCGTTGAGCAGGCCCTGGTCGCGGCTGTAGATGAGCTGCCAGATGAAGCCGACGAGCGCCAGCGAGAGCACCACCGGCAGGTAGAGCGCGGTCTGGTAGAAGCGGCTGCCGCGCAGTTCCTTGTCCAGCAGCACGGCGAGGAACATGCCGAACGGGGTGGCCACCACGAAGAGCGCGGCCAGCCAGAGCAGGTTGTTCTGCACCGCGGGGACGAACGGCGGGTAGTTGTGCACCACGTCGTCGTAGTTCTTCAGGCCGACCCAGTCGATCTCGCCGATCGGGCCGATGCCGTCCCAGTTCGTGCCGGAGAGCAGCACGGTGGCCCCCGCCGGCAGCCAGACCAGGGCGAGGACGAGCAGCAGGGGCACCAGCACCATCAGCGTGATCACCACGCGGTCGGTGCCGGACAGGAGCCGTAGCCGGCGGCCGCGGCCCCCACCGGTGGTGGTGGTCGCGGCCGGTGGCGGCACGGCGCGATCCGCTTGGATCAGGGGCAGGTCGGACATGGTGTCCTTCCCCCTTCCGCCGTCAGCTGGTGAAGATCGACTTCTTCTGGTTCTCGACGCTGGTGAGCATTCCGCTGATGTCCTTCGGGTTCTTGATGAACTGCTGGAGCGCCGGGATCATCACGGTGGAGGCGAAGTCCGGGCGGGTGTCCCGGTCGAGGAACTGCGCGATCTCGGTGGCCGAGCCGACCAGTTCGGCGGCCTTCTTCTGCAGCGCGGTGTAGCTCGCGGTGTCCGCGCCGCTGTTGGCGACCAGGGTGCTCGGGTCGTTCTTGACCGTGACGTTCGCGGCGTCCTTCGAGCCCAGGTAGGTCAGCAGCTTGGTGGCCGCGTCCTTGGACTTCGGCTTGCGGGCCATCATGTAGCCGTCGATCGGCGCGTCCAGGGCCTTGGCCCCGATCGTGGAGTCGACCTCGGGGAACGTGAAGAAGTCCAGGTCCTCGAGGTCGGCGCCGCTGAACTGCTGGCCGACGAAGAGGCCGAGCAGGTACATGCCGCTCTTCTTCTGCTGCAACGACTGGGCGGCCTCCTGCCAGGTGCGGCCCAGCGCGTCCGGCTGGTGCAGGGGGAGCAGGCCGGCCCAGGTGTCGAAGACCTTCTTGACCTTGTCGGAGGTCCACGCCTCCTTGCCGGCCATCAGGTCGACGTGGAACTGGTAGCCGTTGATCCGCAGGTTGAGGATGTCGAAGGTGCCCATCGCCGGCCAGCCGTCCTTGTCGGCGAACGCGATCGGGTTCAGCCCGTCCTTCTTCATCTGCGCGCCGAGCATGCTGAGCTGATCCAGCGTGGTGGGCACCTGGTAGCCGCGCTGCTGCCAGACCGACTTGCGGTAGAAGACCGCCCACGGGTAGTACGACGCCGGCACGAAGTACTGCTTGCCGTCGTCGCCGGTGGATGCCTTCTTGAACGCGTCGGAGTAGCCGTCGAGCTTGCCCCAGACGTCGCTGAGGTCGCCGGCCAGACCCTTGGCCGCGAAGAACCGCATCCGGTAGCCGGCGAACCAGGTGAACACGTCGTCCGGCTTGCCCTGCAGGTAGTTGTTGATGTTCTCCTGGAACGTGTTGTGGTCGACCGTGTTGATGTCGACGGTGACCCCGGACGACGTCTTGAAGCCGTCCATCACCTTGGCGATGACGTCCTTGGGCTTCGGGTCCGACTGGTTCGAGCCGAGCGAGACGCTCTTCGCGTCGCCGCCGGAGTCGGAGTCGGAGTCGCCGCAGCCGGCGAGCGCGCCGGTGCCGAGCAGCGCGCCCGCGCCGGCCGCGCCGGCGAGCAGCGAGCGCCGGTTCAGGCCGGCGACGGACGGGGGTACGAGCCGGGCGAGGTACTCGGCCTGCGAGCGGGGACGGGACATTGCGCCTCCTGCGTGGAGAGGTGTGCTACGAGATCCACCGAGAATCCACACGTCCGAACAGAAATAGCCGGTGGCGGTTGAAGCTACCCCTTGGTTCGGCGCTGTCAAGAGGGCGAAAAGGTGTTCTGGGCAGGGGATAATGATGGTAAACGTTGTAATGGCTGTCGATGTTGGAAAGTGTTGACTTGGGCGTCGGACGGGGGCACCCTCTGCTCTCATGCGGACCTGGCACGGCGAGGGAATCTGGTACGGCGCCGACTACAACCCGGAGCAGTGGCCCGAGGAGGTGTGGGTCGAGGACGTCGCGCTGATGCGCCGCGCCGGCGTCAACCTGGTCTCCGTCGGCATCTTCTCCTGGGCCCTGCTGGAGCCCGCCCCCGGCGCGTACGAGTTCGGCTGGCTGGACCGGGCCCTCGACGTGCTGCACGACGGCGGGATCAGCGTCGACCTGGCCACCGCCACCGCCAGCCCGCCGCCGTGGCTGGCCCACCGGCACCCGGAGACGCTGCCCCGCCGCGCCGACGGCACCGTGCTGTGGCCCGGCGGCCGGCAGGCGTACTGCCCCAGCTCGCCGGTCTTCCGGGAACGCTCACTCGCGCTGGTCGAGGCGGTCGCGCAGCGGTACGCCGCCCACCCCGCGGTCGTGCTCTGGCACGTCTCCAACGAGCTGGGCTGCCACAACGTGCACTGCTACTGCGACGTCAGCGCCGAGGCGTTCCGGCGCTGGCTGCGCGGGGTCTACGGCGACCTGGACGCGCTCAACGCCGCCTGGGGCACCGCGTTCTGGAGCCAGCGCTACCACGACTGGGCCGAGGTGAACCCGCCGCGCGCCGCGCCGACCTTCGCCAACCCGACCCAGCAGCTCGACTTCCTGCGCTTCTCCTCCGACGAGCAGCGCGCCCAGCTCCGCGCCGAACGGGAGGTGCTGGACCGGCTCGTCACCCAGCCGGTCACCACCAACTTCATGATCGGCACCGGCATCAAGCACATGGACTACCACTCCTGGGCATCCGACGTGGACGTGGTCGCCAACGACCACTACCTGAACGCCGCCCACCCGCACCCCGAGGTCGACCTCGCGTTCGCCGCCGACCACACCCGCGGCGTGGCCGGCGGCGCGCCCTGGCTGCTCATGGAGCACTCCACCAGCGCGGTCAACTGGCAGCCCCGCAACATCGCCAAGACGCCCGGCCAGCTGCGCCGCAACAGCCTCGCGCACGTGGCGCGCGGCGCCGACGGGGTGCTCTTCTTCCAGTGGCGCGCCTCCCGCGCCGGCGCGGAGAAGTTCCACTCCGCGCTGGTGCCGCACGCCGGGCCGGAGACCAAGGTGTTCGGTGAGGTCTGCCGGCTCGGCGCCGACCTGCGGGCGCTGGCCGAGGTACGCGGCAGCCGCGTCGACGCCGACGTCGCCGTGCTCTTCGACTACGAGGCGTGGTGGGGCGTGGAACTCGACTCCCACCCCAGCGTGGACGTCACCTACACCGACCGGGTCACCGCGCTGCACGGCGCGCTCTGGCGAGCAGGCGTCACCGCCGACGTGGTGCACCCGACGGTCGACCTGTCCCGCTACCGGCTCGTCCTCGTCCCCACGCTCTACCTGACCCGCGACGCCACCGCCGCCGCGCTGCGCGAGTTCGTCGAGGCGGGCGGCACCGCGCTGGTCACCTACTTCAGCGGCATCGTCGACGAGCACGACCACATCCGGCTCGGCGGCTACCCCGGGGCGTTCCGCGACCTGCTCGGCGTCCGCACCGAGGAGTTCTTCCCGCTGCGCGCCGGCGAGACGGTACGCCTCGACGACGGCTCGTACGCCGACGTGTGGACCGAGTGGCTGCACGCCGACGGCGCCGACGTGCTGTCCGCGTACACCGACGGGCCCTTGCCCGGCGTGCCGGCGCTGACCCGCAACGCCGTCGGCGCGGGCGCCGCCTGGTACGTCGGCACCCGGCTCGACGACGCGGCGACCGACCGGCTGGTGGCCCGGCTGCTCGCCGAGGCCGGGGTGCGCCCGGCGGCGCCCGCGCCGGCCGGGGTGGAGGTGGTCCGCCGCCGCTCGACGGACCGGAGCTGGCTGTTCGTGGTCAACCACACCGACGAGTCGGCCCGCCTACCGGTCACCGGCGCCGAACTGCTCAACGGCGGGCGGTGCGACGGCGAGCTGACGGTGCCGCCCGGCGAGGTGGCGGTGGTCCGCGAGGAGGAGATCGCATGCTCGCCCAGCAACGGCAGAGCGCCATCCTGGAGCTGATCCGCCAGCGCGGCGGCGTCCGGGTCAGCCACCTGGTGAGCCGCTTCGGCGTGTCGGACATGACCATCCGGCGGGACCTGGAGGTGCTCGCCGAACGCGGGCTGATCGACAAGGTGCACGGCGGCGCGACGCTGGCCGGCCCCGGCTCCACCGAGGAACCCGGCTTCGCCGCCAAGTCGGTGCGGCAGCGGGCCGAGAAGCAGGCCATCGTGGAGCGGGCCGCCGGCCTCGTCGAGCCCGGCATGGCCGTCGCGCTCTCCGCCGGCACCACCACGGCCGCGTTGGCCGCACGGCTCGCCGAGGTACGCGGGCTGACCGTGGTCACCAACTCGATCCCGGTCGCCGACGCGCTCTACCAGAACCCGCGTCCCGACCAGACCGTGGTGCTGACCGGCGGCATCCGCACCCCGTCCGACGCGTTGACCGGCCCGGTCGCCGAGGCGGCGATCGCCGCGCTCAACGTCGACCTGCTCTTCCTCGGCGTGCACGGGATGAGCCGGCGCACCGGGTTCACCACCCCGAACCTGCTGGAGGCGGCGGTGAACCGCCGGTTGATCGGCGCCGCCCGTCGCCTGGTGGTGCTCGCCGACCACACCAAGTGGGAGACCATCGGCATCGCCACCATCGCCCCGCTGGGCGAGGCCGACGTGCTGGTCACCGACGCCGGCCTGCCCGCCGAGGCGCGCCGGGAACTCGGTGAACAGGTGGGCGAGCTGGTCGTCGTCGACACCGGCTGAGGCGCGCCTTTCAGCCACTTCTCAGCGGCAGCGGTTAGGGTCCCCTCACCACGCGTCCGACGGTCCATGTCGGAACGCCGTCCCAGCGGGAGTGACCGATGGTCTTCAAGAAGATGTTGAGTGCGTTCGGTGTGGGCGGCCCCAGCGTCGACACGGTGCTCGCCAACCCGAACACCCGGCCCGGGCTGGCCCTGGACGGGCATGTCAACCTGGTCGGCGGCGACGCGCCGGCGCGCATCGAGCAGATCAGCGTCGGCCTGGTCACCCGGGTCGAGATCGAGGGCGGCGACACCGAGTACGCCGGCGTCATGGAGTTCCACCGGATGCCGGTCAGCGGCGCGTTCGAACTGGCCCCGAAGCAGCAGCTCGCCATCCCGTTCCAGCTCCCCGTGCCGTGGGAGACCCCGGTCACCGACGTCTACGGCCAGCGGCTGCACGGCATGACGATGGGCCTGCGGACCGAGGTCGCGGTGGCCCGGGCGGTCGACAAGTCCGACCTGGACCAGGTGTCGGTGCACCCGCTGCCGATCCACGAGCGGATCCTCGACGCGTTCCAGGCCCTGGGCTTCCGGTTCAAGCACGCGGACCTGGAGCGCGGCCACATCTACGGCGTGCCGCAGACGCTCCCGTTCTACCAGGAGATCGAGTTCTTCGCCGCGCCGCAGTACGCGCAGACCGTCACCGAGGTCGAGCTGACGTTCGTGACCAGTCAGCAGGGCGTCGAGGTGATCCTGGAGTGCGACAAGCGCGGCGGCTTCCTCAGCGCCGGGCACGACGCCTTCGGCCGGTTCTCCGTTCCGCACAGCGACGCCACCCGCACCGACTGGACGCCGGTCGTGGACGGCTGGCTGCGGGAGACCACCTCGCGCTACGGCAGCCTGCGCGCACAGGGCTTCGGCGGGCAGGGCCACTACGGCGCCCCCGGCCACTACGGCGCGCCGGGTCACCACGGCCGGCGCGGCCCGGGCATGGGCGGCATGGTGGCCGGTGCCGCGCTGGGCGTGGCCGGCGGTCTGGTCGCCGGCGAGATGATGGAGGACGCCTTCGGCGGCGGCGACGACGGCGGGGACTTCGGAGACTTCGGCGAGGAGTGACGGCACGCGACGACGCCCCCGGGACGGATCCCGGGGGCGTCGCCGTCGGCGTGCGGCGTGGGGTCAGTGCCGGCCTCGACGCTCCTTGCCGGAGCGGCGCGCGCTGCCCGCCTTGGACAGACCCCGGCTGACCAGGTACGCGCCGGTCAGCGCGGTCAGGTACCACCAGGCCTGGTTCGGGTTGTTGATGTTCAGGCCGTTGGCGGTGGTGCCCTTCCAGAACGCGGCGATCACGACGACCGCGGCGGCTGCGGCGTACACCCAGAACTCGGTGGTCAGGAACGCCTGCTTCGTCTCGGTGCCCGGGCTGGGCATCTGCTCCCGGTGGCCGTCGTGCATCGACGGCATCTGCCGGGTCGACGTGTCCTGCATGCTCGACCGGTTCTGGACGTCGGACATCGGCCGGTTCATCGGCCTGGTGGATGCAGCCTGCGTGCTCATCTGGTCCTCCTCAGGATTTGATGAGTCGTTACCTGCACACCCTCGCCCCGCTACCGCAGGTCGGCCACGGCACGGTTCGCGCTCTGTGGCGGGGGCACCCTCCGTCTACCCGGCCCCCGAGACAAGGTAACCGCCGGACGCCGCCGGTATCCGGGCCCGCGCGGCGCTCCGGACATTCAGCGCTTCCGGCCCGAAACGTCGCCGGTTTCAGCCCTCGGCCCTCGGGCACGCCGTACCGACACCGACATCACGAGAGCGGCGAGGTGGTTGACGTGCGTGAGGACGACATGCGGCAGGACGCCGCCCGGCAGGCCGAGCAGCGGATCGCCGGCGGGGTCTACGGTGAGGGCGCGCTCGACGAGGTCACGGTGCCGCCCACCGACGAGCAGCGGGTGATCCAGGAGTCGGATCCGGACGACCCGGCGCACGTGCCGGTGGACCCGAGCGTGCTGCGCGACGGCGGCCCGACCCGGGGGCAGGGCGCGGTGACCACGACCGGCGGGACGGCCGGCCCGGCCAGCGTGCGCCGGGTGGCCCGGCAGCCGGAACGGCACCCGGGCAAGGTGGCGCCGACCACCACGGGCGACGCCACCACCGGCGGCCTGAGCACCCCGGCCGGCGGTTCGACGAGTGACGCCTCGGCGACCGGCGCCCAGGTCGGCAACTTCACCGACGAGGGCTGACCGCTGGTGGTGAGAAGGGGCCCCCTCTCTACCGGAGGCGTTAAGAGGGGGCCCCTCCTTACCTCCGGAGGATGCCGAGGCGCTGGGTGGCGCGGGTGAGCGCCACGTACAGGTCGCTGTGCCCGCGCGGCGACTCGGCGACGATCCGGTCCGGGTCCACCACCAGCACCGAGTCGAACTCCAGCCCCTTGGCCTGCTCGGTGGTGAGCACCACCACCCGGTTCGCCAGTTCCGGCTGCTCGCCCACGGCCGCCTCGGGCAGCGCCGCGACGACCGCGGCGCCCAGCTCCGCCACCCGCCCGGTCGGCACGATCACGCCGAGGCGGCCCTCGGCCAGCCCGGCCGCCTCGCGGGCGGCCGCCTCGACCAGCTCGGCGACGAGCCGGTCCGCGGTCACCGTGCGGTCCCACGGGGGTACGCCGGTGGCGCGTACCGAGCGCGGCGGACGCAGCGCCGGGTCGATCTCGGCGAGCACGTCGGCGGCGACCGCCATGATCTCGGCCGGGGTGCGGTAGCTGACGGTCAGCTCCTCCAGGCGCCACCGGTCCGCCACGTACGGCGCGAGCGCCTCACCCCAGGACGGGGTGCCGGCCAGCGCGCCGGTCTGTGCCACGTCCCCGACGATCGTCATCGACCGGCTCGGGCAGCGCCGCATCAGCAGCCGCCAGGCCATCGGGGACAGTTCCTGCGCCTCGTCGACGATCACGTGCCCGAACGCCCAGGTGCGGTCCGCGGCGGCGCGCTGGGCGGTGGTGAGCCGGTCGGACTCCTCCTGCCGTTCGGAGAGCCGGGCGGCGTCGATCAGGTCGGTCACGCCGAGGATCTCACCGCCGTCCGCCTCGTCCTCCACGTCGATCGAGCGGGAGCCGCGCCAGATCTCCAGCACACCTTCGGCGTACTCGCGTTCCATCGCGCGGATCCGTTCGCGGCGGGCGGCGGCGGCGCGCTCGTCCTCGCCCAGCAGTTCGGCGGCCTCGTCCAGCAGCGGCACGTCGGCGGGCGTCCAGCCGCCGGGCTCCCGGTGCAGGGCGGCCCGCTCGTCGTCGGTGAGCATCGGCGCGGCGGTGGCGATCCGCTCCGGCGAGGCGAACAGGTCGGCGAGCAGGCGTTGCGGGGTGAGCACCGGCCACAGCTCGTCCAGTGCGGCCACGATCTCCGGCTCCTCGCGCAGCTCGCGGCGGATCTCCGCCCGGTCGGCCTCGGAGAGCAGGTTGTCCCCGCCGAGCGGGTCGGCGCCGATCCGCTCGGCCACCTGGTCGGCGAGCGCGTGCACCACCTCGATGTCGAACTGGGCCCGGGCCAGGTTGTGCGGCCGGCCGGTGCGGCGGACCCGGTCGCGGGCCTCGCGCACGGTCGCCGGGTCGAGCGTGAGCATCTCCCGCTGGGGCAGCTCGATCTCGATCGGCTCGGCCGGCACCCACTGCCGGTCGCGCACCGCCGCGGCGAGCACCTCGGTCAGCACCGCGCGTCCCTTGAGCGCCGCGGTGGTGGCCGGTTCGGCGCGCCGCGCGTGCACGCCGGGGAACAGGTCGGCCTGGGTACGCAGCAGCACGCCGGTCTCGGCCAGCGCCGGCAGCACCTGGGAGATGTAGCGCAGGAACGTGGCGTTCGGGCCGACCAGCAGCACGCCGCGGGTGGAGAGCTGCTGACGGTGGGTGTAGAGCAGGTAGGCCGCCCGGTGCAGCGCCACCGCCGTCTTGCCGGTGCCCGGCCCGCCCTGCACCACCATGACGCCGGGCAGGTCGGCGCGGATGATCCGGTCCTGCTCGACCTGGATCGTCTCGACGATGTCGCGCATCCGGCCGGTACGCCCGGCGTTGAGCGCGGCGAGCAGCGACGCCTCGCCGGTGACCTCCTCGTGCGCGGTGGGCGAGGCGGCGGTGATGTCGAGCACCTCGTCGTTGAGCCCGGTGACCTTGCGGTCGCGGGTGCGCAGGTGCCGGCGGCGGCGGACGCCCTGCGGGTTGGCGGCGGTGGCGAGGTAGAACGGGCGGGCGGCCGGGGCGCGCCAGTCCATCAGCAGCGGGTCGTAGTCGCCTGCGGTGTCGAAGATGCCGATCCGGCCGATGTAGCGGGCGGCGTCGTCGTCGCCGTCGAGGCGGCCGAAGCAGAGGCCGGACTCGACAGCGGAGAACTGCTCGACCTGGTCGGCGTACATGGCGACGGTGGCGTCGCGCTGCGAGCGCGCCTGCTGGGTGCCGCCGGTGTGGCGCAACTCCTCGTCGAGCCGGCGGGCGGCCTGCTCCCGCAGCCCGTCCAGGCGGTCGTAGAGCATGGAAACGTACTCCTGCTCGCGACCGATTTCGTCGTCCTGGCGCAGGTCACCCGACACGTCGGAGTGCGTTGACAAGCCGGCTCCTCATTGACTAGAATTGCCTCAGGAATGGCATTCGAATGCCATTCCTTTTGTGTGTCTGAACTTCGAAAGATAGCGCGCCGCCCGCCATTCCACCAAGCCCGGACACGGCTCGGGGCCCGGCCGGCGGATGCCGACCGGGCCCCGAGCCCGATGGTCGATCAGCCCTTCGCGGCCTCGTAGAGCCGCTCCGGCGTGACCAGGCCGGCCACCACCCGGCCGTCGTCGGTCAGCAGCACGCTGAACAGCTTGCCGCTGAGCAGCCGGCCGCTGCCCCAGTCGCCGCTGACCTTGGGCAGGTCGCCGAGCACCTTCGCCAGCATGTCGGCGTCCGGCGCGTCCGCGCCGGCCTTCGCGCCGCCGGGCTCGGCCGCGCCGTCGAGCTTGGCGACCACCACCGTGGTCCAGCCGGTGCCGACGGTACGCACGTCCGGCCGCTGCCCGTCGGCCCTGCCGGGCGCCTTGCCGTCCTTGCCGAGCGCCCTGCTGGCCGGGCCGGGACGCGCGTCGGTCGACTCCTCGGTGACCTTCACGCCGGGCGGAGGGTTGAACCGGAACTGGTCGGCGTCCGGGGTGCGGAAGTCGACCTGGGTGAACGCCACCTCGAACGCCGGCTCGTCCTGGCCGTCGGCGAGCACCTCGAAGCGCAGCGGCACGTGCTCCTTCGCGTCCAGCGCGATCCGCACCTGGTGCACCAGCGACGCCTTGTCGCGCGGCGTGAGCACCAGCTCGTACGCGTCCCGCCCGGCCACCGTCGCCGAGCGGCCGACGGTGACCGCGGTGGTCGGGTCGATCGCGGCCAGCGCCTGCTGCGCGGCGTCGGCCGGGGTGGCCGGCGCGGACGGCAGGTCCTTGCCGTCGGCGGGCAGCTTGCGGTGGACGGCGGTGTTCTCCCGGCTGCTCCAGGTCCAGACGTCACGGCCGTTGCGCAGCACGTCCTGCTCGCCGAGCGTGTCGACCAGGGCCAGCCGCTGCCGGTCCTCGCCGCCGTACCAGACGCGCAGCGTGTGCGTGCCGGTGACCAGCCCGGCCAGCTCGTTGCCGGTGGCCTTGCCGGCGAGCGCGGCGATCGGCGGCAGGCCGAGGTCGGCGCGCTGCACGACGGTGCCGGAGAGCCCGTCCAGGCGGGACGTCCGCAGGTCGTCCAGGAGCTGGGCGGCGCTGCGCGGTGGCAGGGCCGGGTCGGCGCCGGCGGCGAACGTGCCGACGGCGGCGCCGCCTCCGATCACGGCGACCCCCGCGGTCACCGGGACCAGCCAGCGCAGCACGGCGCGGTTCTTCATCACTGACATAGTGTGCACCTCCTGCGCTCCATGCTGCGGGATCGTCGCTGTGACGACGCTGAGGAGATCCCCTACGGGTGACCCGGTGGTGGCACCCTGGACCGGTGCGGTTGCTGGTGGTGGAGGACGAGACGCGGCTCGCCGGGGCGCTGCGCCGGGGCCTGTCGGCGGAGGGGTTCGTGGTGGACGTGGCGGCCACCGGCCCGGCCGGGTTGGACGCCGCCCGGCACGGCGACTACGACGCGATGATCCTCGACGTGATGCTGCCCGGCCTCTCCGGCTACGAGGTGGTGCGCCGGTTGCGCGCCGAGCAGCGGTGGCTGCCGGTGCTGATGCTCTCGGCCAAGGACGGCGAGTACGACCAGGCCGACGGTCTGGACTGCGGCGCCGACGACTACCTCACGAAGCCCTTCTCGTACGTGGTGCTGCTGGCGCGGCTGCGCGCGTTGCTGCGCCGGGGCGCGCCCCGCCGCCCGGCCGTGCTCACGGTCGGCGACCTGCGCCTGGACCCGGCCCGGCGGCGGGTCACCCGGGCCGACGCCGAGGTGGTGCTGACCAGCCGCGAGTACGCGCTGCTCGACTACCTGATGCGTCGCCCCGGCGAGGTGGTGTCGAAGACCGAGCTGCTGGACCATGTCTGGGACGCCTCGGTGGACACCGCACCGAACGCGGTGGAGGTCTACGTCGGCTACCTGCGTCGCAAGATCGGCCGGGAGCGGTTGGAGACGGTCCGCGGCGCCGGCTACCGGCTGGCCACGTGAGCCGCCCCCGCCTCGGCCTGCGGGCCCGGCTGCTCGCGCTGGGCGTGCTGGGCCTGGTGCTCGGCTTCGGCCTCGGCGGAGCGCTGCTGGTCGGCGCGCTCGGCTGGACGCTGCAGCGTTCGGTCGACGCGGAGGCGTTGCGCACCGCGGACGCGGTCGCGTTGCTCACCGCCGAGGACGCGTTGCCGGATCCGCTGCCGGTGGCCGGCGGCCAACTGCGGGTGCAGGTGGTGGACGCGCAGGGCCGGATCCGGGCCGCCTCGATCGACGCGGACCGCCTGGTGCCGATGCTCGGTCCGGGCGAGCTGCGGCCCGGCCAGGCGCAGCGGCTGGTGGTGGACGGGCGGCGGGTCGGCATGTCCGGGCCGGTGCGGGTGGTGACGGTGCCGGCCGGCACGCCCGACGAGCCGCGCACGGTGCTGGTGGCCAAGTCGCTGTCGGACGTGCGGCACAGCCTGAACGTGGTGCGCAACCTGCTGCTGGTCGGCTTCCCGCTGCTGGTGGCCGGGCTGGCGGTGGTGGCCTGGCGGGTGGTGGGGGCGACCCTGCGCCCGGTGGAGGAGCTGCGCAGCGGCGCCGCCGAGATCACCGGCCGGGCCGGTGCGGAACGGCTGCCGGTGCCGGCGGGGCAGGACGAGATCCACCGGCTCGCGGTGACGCTCAACGACATGCTGGACCGGCTGGCGGCGTCCCGGGACCGGCAGCGGGCGTTCGTCGCCGACGCCGCGCACGAGCTGCGCAGCCCGCTGACCAACATGCGCACCGAGCTGGAGGTGGCCCGCCGGCTCGGCGACGACACCGACTGGCCGACGGTCGCCGACGACCTGCTCGCCGACACCGAACGGCTGAGCCGCCTGGTCGACGACCTGCTGCTGCTGGCCCGCCTGGACGAGCAGGCGCCGGCGGACCACCTGGGCGGGCAGGCGCCGGCGGATCGCCGACGCGACGCCGGCGACGTGCACCCGACGCGGCCGGCGCCGGTGGGCCCGGTGGAGCTGGGTGAGCTGCTGCGCGAGGTGGCCGGGCGTTACCCGTCGCCGCCGGTGCGGGTGGACGTGCCGGCCGGGGCGTGGTGGGTCGAGGGGGACGCGGGGGAGTTGCGCCGCGTGCTCGTCAACTTGTTGGAGAACGCGCTGCGGCACGCCGACGCGGGGGTGGGACTGGCGGTGACCGGCCCGGAGGGGGGGTACCACCTGGTGACGGTGACCGACGACGGGCCGGGCATCCCGGCGGCGGACCGGGAGCGGGTGTTCGCCCGGTTCACCCGGCTCGACGACGCCCGGGCCCGCGACGCCGGTGGCGCCGGCCTCGGCCTGGCCATCGTGCGGGAGTTGGTGCGCCGGGCCGGCGGGACGGTGGAGCTGGCCGACGCGACGCCGGGCGCCGCCGCGCCGGGGCTGCGGGCGACGGTGCGGCTGCCCGCGCTGGCCGAGCCGGAGCCGGAGTGAGGAGTCAGCGCCGCCGTTTCGTGCAGGTGGGGCCGGTGCGGGCGACCGTGTCGGTGGACCAGACCAGCGCCACGGTGAAGCAGTAGTCGGTGGTGCGGTCGAGCCCGTAGGCGATGTAGTCGGCCGAGCCGGCGGGCAGCGTCTCGAACGTGCGTTGCGGCTGGCCGGCGCGGCCGCCGGCGACCACCACCGGGCCCTCCGCCCCGGGCGGGTAGGTCCAGCTCAGCACGATGCTGTCGCGCCGGTCGGTGAGCGTGAACCGGCCCGGCGGGGTGCCCGGGGAGGCGGCCGGCGGCCCGCTCGGGGTGGGGCGGGCGGAGGCGGGCGGCGGCTTGCTCGATGCGGCGCCCGACGGTGCGGCCGGGGTGTCCCGCCCGCCGTCCACCCGGGACACGCCGGCGATCACCGCGATGGTGCCGAGCAGCAGCGCCACCACCACGCCGAGCACCGCCAGCGGCAGCCACTGCCGCTCGCGCCGCGGGGTGACGGGCGGCCGGGGCACGTGCACCGGCAGGTAGCGCGACGGGGCCTCGGCCGGCGGCGGGACCCGGCGGACGCCGGCCGGGTCGTCGGCGGCGAGCCCGACCACTGTCGGCGGCAGCGCGTCCTCGCCGGGCCGCCAGGGCTGCTCGGCCGGCCCGCCGGACCGCCAGGGCTGCTCGGCCGGCTCGCCCGGCTGCCAAGGCTGCTGCTCCGGCCCGCCCGGCCGCCAGGGCTGCTCGACCGGCTCGTCCGGCGGCCACGGGTAGTCGTCGAACGCGTCGCCGTCGGCCTCCGGCGCGGTGCGCGGCGTGGGCACGTGCGCGGGGTCGGCGGTGCGGCCGGGCGGGTGGTAGAGCGGCGTCTCGACCGGGTCGTCGAGCGCGGGCGGGGTGTAGGGCGGCAGGTCGGGGGGACCCTCGGTGGTCGGGGGGACCCGGGCGGCGGGCACCACCGGCGCCGGGCGCGCGGGCGGCTCGGGCGCGGCGCAGACGTGGTCCGGGTCGGCGGCGGCCCGGGCCAGACCGGCGACCTGGACGGCGAGTGGGTCGTCGACGGCCAGGTGTTCGCGGCACAGGTCCTCGGCGAGCGCCAGGTGTTCGTGCGCGTCGGCGTACCGGCCGCAGTCGCGTTCCATCGCGCCGAGCTTGGCCAGCATCTTGATGCCGCTGGGGTGGCCGTCGCCGTAGACCTCGCGGTGCAGCTCCCAGGCGTCGGTGAGGCGGTCGCGGGCCACCTCGCACTGGCCGCGCGCGTATTCCACAGTGGCCAGGTCGGCGTGCGCGGCCAGCACCCGCTGCGACTCCGGCCCGTCGCGGGCGGTCAGCTCGATGATGACGTCGGAGTAGAGCCGGGCGGCGCGGGCGTCGCTGCCGACCCGGTGCAGCACCGCGGCGAGCGTCGCGGCGGCGGTGACGGTGCGCTCGTCGGAGCGCCCGAACAGCCGGGTGGCCGCCGCGTACGCGAACGCGGCCCAGCCTCGAGCGGAGTGCGGCTCGCCGAGCGCGACGAGCAGCCGCGCCTGGAGGCCGGCCGCCTCGGCCAGCTCGGGGGAGGCGTTGCCGGGGCGGGGGTCGGCGTCGCTGAGCGCGTCGGCGAGCAGTCGCTGCGCGCCGGTGAGGTCGCCTTCGGACACCAGTTGGTGCGCCTGGACGGTCAGGTCAGCGAAGCCGGAGGACACGCCCCATCGTGCTCATCCGGCGACGGTAAGTACAACCCCCGGAGTGGATCAGTTTGGTTCCGATCCGGTCAGGTGGTCGGCGAGCGTCTCGCTGATCCGGCGGAGCTGGTCGACCTGGGCCGGGCTGAGCGCGTCGAACAGGTGTCGGCGTACCCCCTCGACGTGGCCGGGTGCGGCGGCGGCCAGGGTGGTGAAGCCTTCGTCGGTGAGGACGGCGAGCTGGCCGCGCCGGTCGGTGGGGCAGTCCTCCCGGCGGATCCATCCGGCGGCCTCCAGCCGGGCGGCGGCGTGCGACAGGCGGCTGCGCGACGAGCCGGTGGCGTCGGCCAGGTCGCTCATCCGCAGCCGCCGGCCGGGGGCCTCGGAGAGCCGGACCAGGATCTCGTAGTAGGCGTGCGGCATGCCGGCGTCGCGTTGCAGCTCGCGGTCGAGCGTCTCCATCAGCGCGCGGGAGGCGGTCAGGAAGGCGCGCCAGGTCCGCTGCTCGTCGGGGTCCAGCCACCGGGTCATGACGCCCATCATACCGGAGATGGTTGAACGCTCAACCAAACCGCGCTATCGTCGGTCTCATGGGCATCCACCGTCTCAACCACGCCGTCCTCTACGTCAGTGACCTGGAGCGCAGCGTCGCCTTCTACCGCGACGTGCTGGGCTTCCGCCGGGTGGAGATGACGCCCGACGGCTTCCGCGGCGCCGCCTTCCTCCAGGCGCCGGACTCCACCAACGACCACGACCTCGGCCTGTTCGAGGTCGGCGCGGCGGCCGCGGCGTCCACGGCCGGGCGCGGCACCGTCGGCCTCTACCACCTCGCCTGGGAGCTGGACACGCTCGACGAGCTGGCCGCCACCGCCGAGCGGCTGGCCGCCGCCGGCGCCCTGGGCGGCGCGTCGGACCACGGCACCACCAAGAGCCTCTACGGCCGCGACCCGGACGGGCTGGAGTTCGAGATCGTCTGGATCGTCCCGGCGAACCTGCTGGACGACGCCGCGCTCGCCGCCCGCAAGCGGATCGGCCGGCTCGACCTCGACCGGGAGCGGCAGCGCTACGGCGGCCAGACCCGCGGCGGCGTGGGCGTCTCCGTCCCGGCCTGAGCGGGGTTACCGGGCGGGACGCTCGCGCGGTGCGGTAGAAACGGCACCATGTCGTCCGACGCCGTCCTGCGCGAGCTGCTCGTCCGCCAACTCGACCACTGGCTCCCCGCCGCGCTGCACCGCGCGCGGCGGGCCACGCTCGCCCTCGCGTACGCCGGGGACGCCGCCGCCGGCGCGGAGGCCGCGCTGGGCGTGGTGGGGGAGTTCGCCGACCGGCTGCGCGGGCGGCGGCTGACCGTGCTGGTGCTGGCCGACGGCGACGCGGAGCTGCCGACCCGGCTCGGCGCCGCCGAGGCCGCCCTGCCGGCCGACGTCGCCGTGCACGTGGTGCCCGGGCGGCCCGACCGGCTGCCGGTGGCGCTCAAGGCGGCCGGCGCGGCCGGCGCGCCGCTGTTCGCCGTGGTCGACGGCGGCGAGCCCGACCCGGCGCTGCTGGCCGCCGTGGCGTCCGGTCGCCCGGCCGAGCTGCTGCTGGTCACCGACGCCGGGCGGTCGCTGCGCCGGGCGCTGACCGCCGCCGGCTTCCCGCTGGTCACCGAGGTCGAGCTGGTGCCCGACGACGGGCCGGCCCGGCTGCTCGGCTACGGCACCGGCTCCGACCGGGGCCTGGAGGCGCTGAAGGAGGCGCTCTGGGCGGTCGACGAGTTCGCCGGAGTGCGCTACCGCGACCCGGCCGACCCGGACGGGCGGCTGCTCGACATCAGCCTCCAGCCGGAACCCGGCCCGCTGCGCCGGGAGCTGCTGGCCGAGCTGGCCCGCTCCGGGCCGCTGACGGTCACCGAGCTGCGCCGGTTCGCGGCCACCGCCACGGTCTACCGGGCGGCCGACGCCAACCGGGCGCTCGCCTCGCTGCTCGACGGCGGCGCGGTGACCCGCGATCCGGAGCCCGGCCGGCTCGGCGGCGACGTGGTGATCAGCGTCGTCCCGAGCGCTGGGTCATCTGCTTGACCACCACGGACGCGCCGGTGGCGACCACGCCGATGCTGAAGACCATCTGCGCGCAGACCGCCACCCGGGCGATCTGCCCGTGGGCGTGCACGTCGCCGTAGCCGATGGTGGTGAGCGTGGCCAGCGCGAAGTAGAGCGCGTCGACGCGGGTGCGCAGCCCGACGAACTCACCGGGGCGGGTGTACGCCACCACGTAGTCGGCCAGCGCGAAGACCAGCAGGCCGCCGATCAGCGCGATGGCGAGCCGGGTCAGCGCGCGGTCCTCGGCGTCGCCGGTCGGCTGGTCGCGGCTGAGCTGGCGGCGGACCTGGCCGGTGACCAGGAACGCCACCACGGCCACCAGCAGCAGCGTGCCGACCGAGCGCAGGGCCAGCCGCAGCCCGTTCGGGTCCGCCTCGACCGGGATCAGGAAGTAGCCGACGAGCATCAGCGCGCAGGCCGCCGTGGCGCGGCGCCGCATCCGCCGCGGGGTCAGGTCCGCCATGTCGTGATTGTTCCGTCGGGAGGTCCTCGTGGGCTGCCGAACGCCGAACCCGGCCCGAACGACGAAGGGGGCGCCGGCGAACCGCCGGCGCCCCGCTCGTCGTAACGGTCTCAGACCGTCAGGCCTTGTCCTGCTTCCAGGAGAGCGGCCCCGGAAGGTCCACGCGGTGGGCGCGGGTGTTGGAGTTCCAGGACCAGCGGCCGATCTTGATGCTCCACGAGGAGAACCCGTTCTGGGTGAAGTGGAGGATCAGCGGCCCGTACTTCTTGCGCTTGCGGAACTGGACGCCCATCGGGGGTGCCTCCTTCGTCTCCCTGCCTCTGCGGGATCGAACATGCCCGGATCGACGATTCGTGAAACCCGATCGGGTCCGCTCTGGACGATGGGTGTAGCGCCCGGCACAATCTCTATCCAACGGGTAGGTGTTAAGGGGTGGTAAATGCTGGTGGAGGCGGGTCGTAACAAAGCCAGCGATGAAAGTCTCACTGAGTGGAAGAGCGTTGACCGGCACGGAGAACGGTCGGCAGCATGAGGACATGTCGCAGCGGGACGAGCTTCTCCTCACCGCTCGCGTGCACGTCGACCTGGTCCGGCACGCGAGCGCGCTCTGTTGAGCCGAGCGCTCGTCGTTCCCCCTCCGCAGCTCGTCCGTTCCCGCCGCCGGCGCATCGTGGCCCGGCGCGGTGCGGCGTGCTCTCCGGCCCCACGCGGGCCCCCTCCACCGCATCGTGGACAGATCAGGAGACACCGCCATGCCCTCGACCCGATCGCCACGGCGTGCCCTCGCCGCCGCCGTCGCCCTGCTCGCCCTCACCGCCGCCACCGGATGCGGCGCCGACGCCGCCGCCGGCGGTGGCGCCCAGACCACCGAACTGCGCTACCAGGGTTCGGTCGGCCAGGTGACCCTTCCCGAACTCGCCGCCCACCTCGGCTACCTCGGCGACGTCAAGCTCAACTGGATCGGCAACGTCACCGGCGGTCCCGCCGACATCCAGGCCACCGCCACCGGCCAGAGCGACTTCGGCGGCGCGTTCAACGGCGCGATCGTCAAGCTCCAGGCCGCCCACGCGCCGATCACCGCCGTGGTCAGCTACTACGGCTCCGACGCGCAGACCTTCCAGGGCTACTACGTGCTCGACGGCAGCCCGATCCGCGGCCCGCGCGACCTGATCGGCAAGCGGGTCGGCATGAACACCCTCGGCGCGCACGCCGAGGCCGTGCTGCGCACCTGGCTGGCCCGGGGCGGCCTGACCGCCGACGAGATCGGCCGGGTCGAGCTGGTCGCGCTGCCGCCGGTCAACACCGAACAGTCGCTGCGCGCCAAGCAGATCGACGTCGCGGTGCTCGGCGGCGTGATCCGCGACAAGGCCGTCGCCAACGGCGGCATCCGCACCGTGTTCACCGACTACGAGCTGCTCGGCGCGTTCAGCGCCGGCAGCTACGTCTTCCGCGACGACTTCATCGCCCGCAACCCGGACACCGTCCGCGCGTTCGTCACCGGTGTGGGCAAGGCCATCGAGTGGGCGCGCACCCAGCCGCGCGAGACCGTGGTGGCCCGGCTCAAGGCCGTCATCGCCAAGCGCGGCCGCAACGAGGACGCCACGCTCGTCGGCTACTGGAAGTCCAGCGGCGTGGCCGAGAAGGGCGGCGTCATCACCGACCGGGAGTTCGCCACCTGGATCGACTGGCTGGCCGACGCCGGCGAGCTGAAGGGCGCCAAGCCCAAGCCCGGCGACCTCTACACCAACAGGTTCAACGCGTTCGCCAACCCCGGCGGTGGCGCATGAGCACCGACAAGATCCTCTTCGACCGGGTCCGCAAGGTCTTCCCGGGCCGGCGTGGCGCCGGCGGCGCGGTCACCGCGCTCGACGACCTCACCCTCGGCGTACGCCCCGGCGAGTTCCTGGTCGTCGTCGGACCCAGCGGCTGCGGCAAGTCCACCCTGCTCGACCTGCTCGGCGGGCTGGCCACCCCGACCGGCGGGCAGGTGCTCGTCGACGGCCGCCCGGTCACCGGGCCCGGCCTCGACCGGGGCATCGTCTTCCAGCAGTACGCGCTGCTGCCCTGGCGCACCGCCGCCGGCAACGTCGCGTTCGGCCTGGAGGCCAAGGGCCTGCCGCGGCGCGAACGCGCCGAACGGGTCGCCCACCACCTGGAACTGGTCGGCCTGACCGGCTTCGCCGACCGCTACCCGCACGAACTGTCCGGCGGCATGAAGCAACGCGTCGCCATCGCCCGCAGCCTCGCCTACGACCCGGACGTGCTGCTGATGGACGAGCCGTTCGCCGCGCTCGACGCGCAGACCCGCGACTCGCTCCAGGACGAGCTGGTCCGGATCTGGCAGGCCACCGGCAAGACCGTCGTGTTCATCACGCACGGCATCGACGAGGCGGTGTACCTGGGCCGACGGGTTGCCGTGATGACGTCGCGGCCCGGCCGGATCAAGCAGGTCATCGACATCGAACTCGGCGACCGGGAGGCCGAGGAGGACGTCCGCTCCACCGACGCGTTCCGCCACCACCGGCACCAGATCTGGACGCTGCTGCGCGACGAGGTACGCGCCGCGCAGTCCGCCGTCCGCGAGGAGGCCCGCGTTGGTTGACGTCGCCGCACGACCCGCCGCGACCCGGCCCGCCGTGTCCCCGGTGGCCGTCGCGCCCGCTCGGTCCGGGCGGCTGCTCGCGCTCGGCGGCCGGGCCCTGCACCGCAGTGTCGCGCTGCTGGCGCTCGCCGCGATCTGGGAGACCGTGCCCCGCAGCGGCCTGGTCGACCGGGTCTTCCTGCCCCCGCTGTCCGAGGTGCTCGTCGCCTGGTGGGAGCTGCTGCGCAGCGGGCAGCTCGCCGAGCACGTCGGCGCCAGTCTCACCCGCTCGCTCACCGGCCTGGCCCTCGCGGTGGTCACCGCCATCCCGCTCGGCCTGCTGATCGGCTGGTACCGGCCCCTGGCCGACCTGCTCAGCCCGCTGTTGGAGGTGTTCCGTAACACCGCCGCGCTGGCGCTGCTGCCGGTCTTCGTGCTCATCCTCGGGCTCGGCGAGACCTCCAAGATCGCCCTGGTGCTCTACGCCTGCTCCTGGCCGATCCTGCTGAACACCATCGCCGGCGTGAAGGGCGTCGACCCGCTGCTGGTCCGCTCGGCCCGCTCGATGGGCCTCGACCACCTGCGGCTGTTCCAGAAGGTGATCCTGCCGGCGTCCGTGCCGACCATCTTCACCGGCGTCCGGCTGGCCGGGGCCTACTCGATCCTGGTGCTCGTGGCCGCCGAGATGGTCGGCGCCAAGGCCGGGCTCGGCTACCTCGTGAACTACGCGCAGTACAACTTCGCGATCCCCGACATGTACGCCGGGATCATCACCATCTCCGCCATCGGGCTGGTGGTCAACCAGCTCCTCGTCGCCGGGGAACGTCGCTTCTCCACCTGGCGCGTCGACGTCACCACCGCCTGAGAGGAACCGCCGTCATGACCCGGACCCTGCACCTCAACGCCTTCCTGATGGGCGTCGGGCACCACGAGGCCGCCTGGCGGCACCCGCTGACCGACCCCGGCCGCCTCGGCGACGTGCGCCACTTCCAGGAGCTGGCCCGCATCGCCGAGCGGGGCACGCTCGACTCGGTCTTCCTCGCCGACGGGCTGGCCGTCGGCCCGGCCGTGCGGCACAACATCCAGGCCGTCTTCGAGCCGCTCACGCTGCTCGCCGCGCTGGCCACCGCGACCGAGCACATCGGGCTGATCGCCACCGCCTCGACCAGCTACACCGAACCGTTCAACCTGGCCCGCGCGTTCGCCTCGCTGGACCACCTCAGCGGCGGCCGGGCCGGCTGGAACATCGTCACCTCCGCCCAGGCGCGCGAGGCCCGCAACTTCAACCTCGACGACCACCCGGCGCACGCCGACCGTTACCGCCGTGCCGCCGAGCACGTCGAGGTGGCGATCAAGCTCTGGGACAGCTGGGAGGACGACGCGCTGGTGCTCGACACCGCCGCCGGCGTCTTCGCCGACACCGACCGGGTGCACGAGATCGCGCACCGCGGCGAGCGGTTCCGGGTGGCCGGCCCGCTCAACACGCCCCGACCACCGCAGGGCCGGCCGCTGCTGGTGCAGGCCGGCTCGTCCGCGGACGGCATCGCGTTCGCCGCCCGCTACGCCGAGGCCGTCTTCACCGCGCAGCAGACGCTCGCCGACGGCCAGGCCTTCTACACCGCGCTCAAACGGGCCGTCGCCGACGCCGGCCGTGACCCGGAACTGGTCAAGGTGCTGCCCGGTATCGCGCCGGTGATCGGGGGTACCGAAGCGGAAGCCCGTGCCCTCGCCGACGAACTGGAGGCGCTGATCGTGCCCGAGCACGCCCTCGCGCAGCTCTCCGGCATGACCGGGCTCGACCTGACCGGCCTGCCGCTGGACGGGCCACTGCCCGACCTGCCCGACGCCACCGCCGTGCAGTCGCACCAGAGCCGCTACCAGCTCGTCGTCGACCTGGCCCGGCGCGACCGGCTCACCCTGCGGCAGCTCATCGGCCGCCTCGGCGGCGGGCGCGGGCACCGGGTCGTGGTGGGCACCCCGGAACAGATCGCCGACCAGATCGAGCTCTGGTTCACCCAGGGCGCCGCCGACGGCTTCAACGTCATGCCACCGCTGCTACCCCACGGACTGGAGGCCTTCGTGGACCACGTCGTACCCCTGCTGCGCCGGCGCGGGCTGTTCCGGTCCGCCTACACCGGCCGCACCCTGCGCGAGCACTACGGCCTGCCCCGGCCGGCCGGCGTCCACGCCGTCCGCGAGCTGGTGGCGTCGTGACCACCGTGGACCGGCCGGCCGCCGGCCCGGTCGAGCTGCGCCCGGTCGACGTCGACTCGTTCCGCGGCCTGCTGCGCCGCCAGGCGTCCACGGTCACCGTGGTCACCACCCCCGGCCTGCGCGGCGACCGGCTCCGGCCGACGCTGCCGCCGGCCGGTTTCACCGCGACCTCGTTCACCTCGGTCTCGCTGGACCCGCCGCTGGTGTCGGTCTGCCTCGGCCGTGCGTCGTCGAGCTGGCCGACCGTCGCGCACGCCGAGCACGTGGCGGTGCACCTGCTCGCCTCCGGCCAGCAAGAGATCGCGCAGATCTTCGCCACCAGCGGCATCGACCGGTTCACCGCCCACCCCGGCTGGGCCACCGGCCCGTTCGGGGTGCCGCTGATCGGCGACGCGCTGGCCGTGCTGCTGTGCCGGGTGGTCCGCCGAATCGAGGCCGGCGACCACACCATCGTGCTGGGGGAGCCGCTGGCGCTCGGCGCCGGCGAGGACGGCGACCCGCTGCTGCACCACCGGGGCCGCTACACCACCACGCTCGAGGACTGGCCCGAGGCGTGGTGACCGCCCCCGCCGACGAGCTGCTCGCACTGGACCGGGCCGCCCAGGACCTGCTGTTCCGGGCGGCCCGCACGGCCACCGCGTTCACCGCCGAACCGGTCGACGACGCGCAGGTCCGGGCCGTGCACGACCTCGTCCGGTACGGCCCGACCGCGATGAACGCACAGCCGCTGCGGGTGCTGCTGCTGCGCTCGCCGGCGGCCCGGGCGCGGCTGCTGCCGCACGTCAGCGCCGGCAACCGGGACAAGACGGCGAGCGCGCCGCTGACCGCGGTGCTCGCCGCCGACGTGGACTGGCACGACCGGCTGCCGGAGCTGTTCCCGCACCGCCCCGGCGCGCGGGACTGGTTCACCGGCGACCCGGCCGGCCGGGAGGCGCAGGCCCGGTTCAACGCCGCGCTGCAGATCGGCTACCTGGTGGTCGGCGTCCGCGCGGCCGGGCTGGCCGCCGGGCCGATGGCCGGGTTCGACGAGGCCGCGGTGGAACGCGAGTTCTTCCCCGACGGGCGGCACCGGGTGCTGCTGCTGATGAACATCGGCCGGCCGGCGCCGGACGCCGGGCGGCAACGCCTGCCCCGGCTGGCCTACGACGAGGTGGTCACCACGCTGTGATCAGCGCGGCTCCCACGCGTCCGGCTGGGCGGTCAGCTTGCGCACGTGCGCCGGCAACCGGCCGCTGACCAGCTCGTCCAGGCTCACCTCGTCGACCACCCGGCGCACCGAGGCGCGCACCGCCACCCAGAGCCGGGGCAGGTTCTCCGCCGCGCCCTCGTACTTCGTCTCCTCGGGGCGCAGCCCGCGTACCCCGGCGAGCGGACCGTCGACGGCGCGCAACACCTGCCCGATGGTCACGTCGCGCGGCGGTCGGGACAGCGTGTAGCCGCCCTCGGCGCCGCGCTGGGCCCGGACGATCCCGGACCGGCGCAGGTCGGCCAGGACCGCCTCGAGGAACTTGCGGGGCATGTCCTGCTCCGCCGCGATGGCCTGGGTGGACAGCAGGGTGGGGTACGCGGTGGCCAGGCTCAGGGCCGCCCGGACCGCGTAGTCGCCGCGCGCGGAGATCTGCACAGTGCCATCATGCCCGGCCGGCCGGCACGGGGGAGTCGGCGGGCGGGCGCGGGCGTACCGGACGGACGGGCAACGGCTGCTCCCGGGCCGCGCGGAACGCCCCCGGGCTCACCCCGACCTCGCGGGTGAAGAAGCGGCCGAAGTTGGTCGGCTCGGGAAAACCGAGCCGCCGCCCGATCCGGGCGATCGGGTCGTCGGTCGCGGCCAGCAGCCGGCAGGCCTGCAACGCCACCCGCTCGTCGATGACCTGCTTGGCGCTGCGGCCGGTCACCGCCAGGCAGGCCCGGGTGAGGGTACGCACCGAGCAGCCGATCCGCGCGGCGTAGTCCTCCACCCGGCGGGTCTGCCGGTAGCCGCGCTCCACCTCCCGGCACAGCCGGCGGAACGTCTCCGCCTCGGCGCGCGGCGACGGCGCCTCCCCCGGGTGCGGCAGCAGGCTCAGCCGCAGCAGCAGCACCGCGAGCTGGTGCCGCAGCAGCGCCGCCGCGGCCGGCACCAACGCGTGCCGGTCGGAGTCCACGGCCAGCTGGGTCACCTCGCTGATCACGGCGTCCTCGTCCTCGCCGGCGAGCTGGCGGTGGGTGGGCACCGCGTCCGGGTCGACGTCCAGGCCGCGCAGCGCGTCCGGCCCCCAGCTCACCACCGTGGCGTCGAGTTGGGTGCCGAGGCAGCGCAGCGCCTGGCCGGGGCGGGCGCGCAGCAGTGTGCCCGGGCGGCAGGGCACCGCCCGGAAGTCCAGTTCGGCGGTGCCGTGCCCGTGGGTGACCAGGATCAGCAGGTCACGGTCGAGCAGCACCGGCCGGGGCCAGCCGGGCGCGGGGGTGAGGTCGTCGAGTGCGCCGGTGACGATCTCGTCGGTGGTGAGGCGGGGTTCCGACAGGCCGGTGCGGGTGGCCGGCGGGGGCTGACCGGTAGTGACCATCATCCCCGACGGTAACCGGCCGGACAGCACGTTGCATCTCGACGGTTTCGCCCCGCTCGGGCGCTCTTGTCGGCGCGTACGACGGACGGTTACGTTACCGGTCGGTAAGGCGCGGGCCGGCCGACGGCCGCGACCGGCGGAAAACGGCGATGGGATGGGCATGACGGATCTGTTCTCGGTCGACGGCAAGACGGTCCTGGTCACCGGCGGCTCCCGGGGGATCGGGCTGATGATCGCGCGCGGATTCGTCCGGGCCGGCGCCCGGGTGATCATCTCCTCGCGCAAGGCCGACGTCTGCGAGTCGGTCGCCAAGGAACTCTCCGCCGAGGGGCACTGCGAGGCCATTCCGGCCGACCTGAGCACCGACGCGGGCGCGCTCGCCCTGGCCGAGGCCGTCCGGCAGCGCCACGACCGGCTGCACGTGCTGGTCAACAACGCGGGCGCCACCTGGGGCGCACCGCTGGAGGAATACCCGGAGGGCGCGTTCGACAAGCTCTGGGCGGTCAACGTCAAGGCCGTCTTCCGGCTCACCACCGCGCTGCTGCCGGCGCTGCGCGCCGCCGCCGACGCCGACGACCCGGCCCGCGTCATCAACATCGGGTCGATCGACGGGCTCCGGGTGCCGTGGATGGAGGTGTACGCCTACTCCGCCACCAAGGCGGCCGTGCACATGCTCACCCGCGGCCTCGCCCACCAGCTCGCCGGCGAGGCGATCACGGTCAACGCGATCGCGCCCGGCCCGTTCGAGAGCAAGATGATGGCGTTCGCGCTGGACGACCCGGAGTCCCGCTCCGCGATCGAGCAGCAGGTGCCGCTGGGCCGCATCGGGCGCCCCGAGGACATGGCGGGCACCGCGATCTACCTCGCGTCGCGCGCCGGCGCGTACCTCACCGGGGCGGTCATCCCGGTCGACGGCGGCATCACCACGCGCGGCTGACCCGCGTACCCCCTGGGGTGGAACGACCCGGGGCCGCGCGGACTCGGCAGATCCGCGCGGCCCCGGGTGTGGTCGTGCTCAGCGACCGGCGAGCAGCCGGTTCACCGCGGTGTCGACGTCCAGGTGCTCGGCCTCCCGGCCGCGCGGGACGACGACGTAGGTCCGGCGCAGGAAGCGCACCAGCACGCTGCGCGGGACCTCGAACAGGGCGTTGCCGTCCGGGGACGACAGCGCGAGCGCGACGAAGTCGCCGCGCGGGGTGGCCCACGGCCAGACCCGGACGTCGCCGATGCCCGCCGGCTCGTCGAGCCCGGTGACCAGCAGCTCGCGGGCGAACGACCAGCTCACCGCCTCGCCGCCGGCCGATTCGGCATGGAACAGGACATGGACCGCATACGGGTCAGCAGGGTCGTAACGCAGGCTGGCACGCACCGGCAAGGCGGTGGCGTCAGGCGCGACGAGCCTTAGCGACGTCTCGACCTCTACGGTCGTCGGTCGGATGACACTCATGGACGTTCTCCCCCCGGCACCGCTGCGGAACGCGCGTGTCCCGCTTTTCCCATACTCAGGTGCTGCTCCTGGCTACGCTCCGCCATACGCTGACTTCACCCAGTGGTGGGAAGGGGGTCGGAAAGCCCTCGGGACCATGGGATCCCGCGTAGAATTTCCGGTTCCGCCCACTCCGTCGTTCCGCCCGGCAACGGGTGGTTCAGTCGTCGACTTACTCCGGTAACGTCCAGTCGTCAGCAGGGGTGACGGTCGCGGGCGACACTGGGGGTGGAAATGGTCACGAGAAGCACCTCCACGGCGACCAGGGCCGCGGCCGATCCGCCGGAGGATGCGGCCCGAACAGCCAGAAATCGGGGGTACGCGGTGCCGGTCGACGGGCGTTCACCACGCGCTCTCACCCCGCGCCGGCAACGAGGCTGGCGAGGCCGCCTCAACACCACGCTCGACCTGATCCGCGCCAACCCCACCGGCCGCGTCGCCCTGAAGATCTTCATCGGCATCCTCGGCGCCCTCGTGGTCACCGTCGGCATCGCGCTGATCCCGCTGCCCGGCCCGGGCTGGCTGCTCGTCATCGCCGGCCTCGGCGTGTGGGCGGTCGAGTTCCACTGGGCCCGCCGGCTGCTCGCCTTCACCCGCCGCCACGTCAACGCCTGGACCCGCTGGGTGACCAGCCGGTCGCTGCCGGTGCGCTTCGTGCTCGGCCTCGTCGGGCTGGTCTTCGTCTCCGTGGTGGTGTGGCTGTCGCTCAAGTACAGCCTCGGCATCGACGTGGTGGCGCGGGCACTGCACTACCTCGCGACGCACTGAGACCCGGTTTTTGGTCCGGGCAGCGGATCGGGTAGAGTCATGCGCGCTGAGGGCGATTAGCTCAGCGGGAGAGCGCTTCGTTCACACCGAAGAGGTCACTGGTTCGATCCCAGTATCGCCCACGCAGGTCAAAGGCCACTTCCCGGGTTCGGGAGGTGGCCTTTCTGCTTGCGTACAGCAGCTTTGTACAGCAGTTCCCGTCAGTGGCTGAGTGAGTCGCCGAGACGCTTGAGTGCGTCTCTCGTCTTTGTCGATGTGACTTGCGTGTAGATCTCCATCGTTACGGCGAAGCGGGCGTGCCGGAGCACCTGCATGGCGACTCTGGGGTGGACGTCGAGGTCGGCCAGGAGGGTGGCGCAGGTTCGCCTGGCGTCGTGGACGGTGATCGGTCTGACGCCTGCCTTCTCGCACCTCGTCTGCCAGGAGCGTTGGAAGTTGCGCGGCTCGATCGGGGTGCCGTATCGGGTGGTGAGGACGAGTCCGCTTTCGTGCCATGCCTTGCCGGCGGCTGCTCTCGCCTCGTCGCGTTGCTCGCTCCGCAGTTTCAGGGCCGTGAGGCAGATGTCGGGCAGGGGGAGGGTCGCGTCGGACGCCTGGGTCTTGGTGTCGCGGTGCAGAAGCTGCCCGCGTACGCGTTGGAGTTGGCGGCCGATGGTCAGCTCTCCCGCGTCGAGGTCGACGTCGTCCCACGTCAGTCCGAGGGCTTCGCCTTTGCGGAGGCCGGTGACGAGGACCAGGGCGTAGGCGGCGTAGAGCGGGTCGTCGTCTGCTTTGGCGGACTCCAGGAACTTCCGTGCCTCGTCGCTCGACCAGGACCTACCCCGGCGGCGGCGGATGGTGGCGAGGGTGATCGGGACGGCGGGGTTCCTGGTGATGAGGTCTTCGGCTTGGGCATGGGTGAGGGCGGCCCGTAGCGCGGCCCGGATGTCGCTGACCGTCCGCGTCGACGGGACGGCCTGGCAGCAGCGGCCGACCGCGCAGCAGCGGCGCTTGTGCTTCGGGCGGGCGGCGTCCTTGCCCTGGGCGCAGCACTGGCAGGCCCGGGCGACCTGGTTGATCCACGTCTGCACGTCGCGGGACTGGAGCCGGTCGAGCCGCTTTCCGCCGAGGCCGGGGGCGATGTAGCGGCGGACGAACGTCTCGTAGGTGGCGTAGGTCAACGGTGCCCGGTTCGGCTGGATGATCTCGGCGAGCCAGTAGGTGAGGAAGCTGCCGACCGTGGGGACGCTGGTCGCCACCGGCCCTTGCTTGGCTTGCTGGTGCAGCTTGATCCACTTGTCGTGGACGGCCTCGCGGGTCTTGCCGTAGACGTACTTGCGGGTGCGCCTGCCGTCGGGCTTGGTGACCCAGACGTAGGCGGCGAAGCCGTTGCGGTACGGGAAGATCGAGCCTTCGCCGTTGGCTCGGGTGCGTCCGGGCATCAGGCGGCCTCCCGGCGTTCGACCTGCTCGCGGATATAGTCGTCGACCCATTCGGGGAGGATGCGGCGGTACTTGCCGTCCTTGATGGAGCGCAGCTCGCCGGTGGCGATCTTCATCTTGACCTTGGAGATGCCGAAGCCGAGCAGGACGGCGACCTCGGCGGGGGAGTACCAGCGGGGGGTGAGGTCTCGGCTCATGCGGCCGCCCCCAGCCACGTCTCGTGGGCGAGTTCTTCCCGTCCGATGCGTCTGCTTTCGCGTCGCTGCCTTGCAGCGGTGTTGGCCAGCAGGGCGTCACCTTCGGTGAGCCAGCCGGAGCCGATGTAGGTGAGGGTGCCGACGGTGATGGTGTCGGTGAGTTCGTCGTCTTCTTCGCGGCGGTAGGTGGCGCGGGTGTCTCGGAGCAGTGCGAAGGTGACGGAGTAGCGGCGGGCTTTGGTGAGGAAGTGGCCGCCGTAGCCGAGCATGTGCGCCCAGCGCCGCAAGCCGCCGTAGACGTTGGGTTTGGTGTCAACGCTGGCTTGACGGTCGTCGGCGGTTGCGGCGCCGCTGCTGGTGTCGGTGGGGGTGGGGCGGCCGAGGTGCCAGCAGGCGTCGATGAGGCGGGCGGTGTGGTCGCCGTCGGGGTCTGCGTAGTCGTCGATGGTGGCCGGGGTGAGGCGGTTGGAGGAGTGGCCGGTGGCTTCGGTGGCCTTGGTGGCGTACTTGGCGAGGTAAGCGGCTACCTTGCCGTCGGTCAGCGCGCCGTCGCTGCTGTTGACGCGTCGGACGTCGACCTGCCCGCCCCATGCGATCAGCCATCCCTGTGGCTGGTCGGGGTGCGGTGGCGTGGTGACGGTGATCTGCCGGGCGGCGGCGTGGATCGCGTCTTCCAGGTCGTCGATGGTGATGCCGTCCGGTGGCGACACGAGGGCGTCCGGGTCGTCGGGGTCGACGCCGTCGAGGCGCAGCAGGACGTGGAAGTGCACCGCTGCGCGGCGCTGCATCTCGGCGACCTTGCCGTGCGACACCCGCACGGGCGGCACCCAGCGGACCTTGCCGGAGGCGGCGACGATGCCGACCTTCGGGATGCCGCGTTGACGGCAGCAGGCGGCGACGTGGCGGTCCAACGCCTGCTTGGTGCGTCGCCACAGCTCGCCGGAGAAGTAGTTCCAGACGACCTGGTGGTCGTGGTCGTAGCAGTCGAGACACAACGGCCGGCCCAGCCGCGGATCGTCGGTGTCGTGGCGGGCGAAGCACGATGTGGGCTGCCCGTGTGGGCAGGTTCTGGCGTTGTTGCGGGCGCGGCAGGGGACGGGGCGGCAGTCGCAGCGCTGCCGGTTGCGGCAGGCGTGGTGGGGGACGTGGCGGTGGTGGACCGGGCCGAAGGACGGGGCGGTGAAGGTGGCGAAGACGACCGGGTGCCGGCCGACCGATGCGGGGACGCCCTTGCCGCCGGTCAGGCCGCGACAGACGACCTGGTAGGCGTCACCCTGGTAGACCCAGGCGCAGTCCGGGCACGCCGATTCGCGGCGGTTACCGCACGCCTTGTAGAGCGTGCGGTCGGGCAGTTCGTCGGTGTGTAGTTGGCTGGTGATGCGGCCGGTGTTCCGGTCGACGGCGGTGATGGTGCCGGCGAGGCGGATCGGGCGGGAGCAGCCGCCGGCGGGGCGGGTGTGTTCCAGCCAGCCGGAGAACTCCGGCGAGTCGGCGCGGTGCAGGACCTGGGCGTCACGGCCGGCGGCGAGGCCGGGGCGGTACGTGGTGAAGATGGCTGTCTCCTCTTGCGGGGGTGGCAGGGACGGGAGACGAAGCACCACCAGCCGTGGACGTGTCCGCTGATGGTGTTCGTCGTGTCTCCTGGCACCGCCGAAAGGGCGGCTGACGCCGGAGGGCGGAATCGTGGTCGTGCCACTTCCCGCCGATGGATCATGTCCTTCACGCTCGTGGACCTGATGAGTGGGACGGCACGGGTGGGGAGCCTGGACTGTCGGCATCCGGCAGGTTGCCGCAGGCTGCCCCCACCCGTGGAGATGTGCGAATCCGGGCCATCGTGGACGGCAGGGAAGACCGTGCTAGGCCGCTCAACGGATTCGGGAGGCCGGCATGGTGGCCGGTGCGATCGAGAGCCGACGGGACGTGGCCCGCATCAGCGGCAGGAAGGCCGCTCAGCATTTCGGAGGTCGAGTCCAGCGGTCCGGCGGGAAGGCCGCGCTGGCGTGATCGACGAGGGCTAGAGTAGCACCGAGTACCGACACGTCAACGTGCCGTGAAACCGCTGTCGAGCCAATCAGGTTCGGCGTTGCCTACAGAGCGATGCGGTTGACGACTGCTCGCTGAACCGGACCGGTGTACTCGGTGAGGCTGAAGCGGCGATGCCCCTCTGTGGGATGCACGGTGACGGCGACGACGCTTTCGTCTTCGAATCGCAGCGTGAAGACGGGGTCGAGTTCGCACAGGAATGCCAACGCCTCGCGGTCTTCGTCGCTCTCGCTGACCAGGCGACCGTCGGCCTCCCAGCAGCCGGTGACGGCGGCAACCACGATGGCCACCTCGACGCTGCCGAGCAGGGTGGAGGAGTTCGCCCACCAGTCCAGCCAGCACCGGCCCTCGAAGCGGTCCATGCCGTCATCCTCCCAGGGCGGGGCCGCCGGCTGTCGCCGGTGTGGGAGGACTTTCTGTACGTCTATCAAGGCGGCCCTGAACGGGCCGCACGCGCCGCCGCGAGGGCGCGCGCCCGTCGCTCCGCTGGCGCTCCGACTCCGGTCACGCAACACGCCCGGCGGCTGGCGCGGAGAGCGAGTAGCCCGGTGGGCCGCCGGATGACGACAGCCGTTGTCTGGTGGGGTCGGGCCGGCAGTCGGCCGGGGCCGCGCGGCGAGCACCGCGCGGCGTAGGGGAGCGCACGCCGGATCCGTCGGTGGCTGCCGGGTCGGTGGCGGGGTTGCGGTTACTGCGCCTCCGGCGGGGGCGCTCCGGCTCCAGGATGGCCGGGGGCCCGTCGGCGGCTTGCGGTCCGTGGGTGGTGGCGGTGAGGAGCCATCCCGCCCACCGTCGACCCGGGCGAGCCGAGCAGACCTCCGCCCGACCCCGCCAGCGTTCGTACGAGGCGTCAAGGCCGTCTTGACGTGGCGGGCCGGGCGGAGGTCCGCTCCCCGGCGGGCGGGTCGACGGCAGACGGGATGGCTGAAGGCAGTTACGTCTCATCGACGGGAATGTCAGGGTCGGGCTGGTTTCTCATTTGCATCAAGGCCTCCTGATAGTCGGCGACCTGCTTAATAATGTCGAGAAGTTCCTGCGGAAAACCCGGTGGAGGGTTTCCGGTTGCAGAAAATACTCGTGCGGCGTTCCGGCCCTTTTCTGTCAGCACGAAGACGGTCTTTTTCGGGTCATGCGGCAGTCGAATCTGTCGCACCAAACCCTTCTTGTATAGTTCCTTGCCGGTGGGCAGAATGCTAAGTCCAGCCCCAAACCGAGACCCCGGTTTTCCGCTTCGTATCTCGTCTTCCGCAAGCAAGGACAGGTAATAAGCCTCGCGCATTGGAATGCCATTCAAGGCACTCCTTGCTGCCTCCATGTCTGAGCCCGTCGGGAACTGGCGCATCAAGCGAATAATCTCAGCGCTTTTTTCTCCACTTTTCGCCGGAGGTGGATAGGCGAGTCCGGGTCTTCCGTTGACGTCCCCCGCCGTACTGGGCGGGCGCACTGGGCGCTGTCGCGGAAAACGAGTGGATGGCGTGGGAGGGTCAAGGCTTTCTATTTCAACTGCCAGCGCCTCCTTGGCTACCGGCTCAGGCAGAGTCCCAGCAAGTACCCGCGATAGCAACTTGTCGCTCATGGTGTGAACGGTCTGGCGTGTGCCCTCCATCTTCTCTTCAATAAGGGTTAGGGCTCTCATCGTTTGCGCATAGACATCTTGAGCCTTCTCCCGCTGATCATTCGCTGATGCGGCCTGCACAATGAACATGATGATTTGAGCAACGAATGCGATTACCGCGAGCGCCAATGCCACGACGGAGAGAGTGTCCACGTCTTTGACGGTTACAACAATCGAAATAACCGCGATTAATGCGACCGAAAAAACAATAGCCGAGATTGCAATATCTCGCCAGGCTACCCGTACCGCACTTTGATGCTCTTTCAACCTTACCCCCGGAGAACGTCATCTAACCGTCAGCGCGCCCGGGGTGCATCATCCTGATGTCAAACTAGATGGGCTGCGCCGTTGGCCAAGACGATCGATCTTACTGTCGATGACAAATCTCCGAAGACAAGTGTCCGGTATCCGCTATCGTCCGGCCCCTGGTGAACCGAGTAGCCCACGGCGGGTGAGTGGCAACCCGGGTGACGACGGGAGCGGATGCGGCTGGACGAGTCAGGACGACTACGGACTGCTTCCGCAGGTCAGCCATGCTGCGAGCGCAGGTTACAGGAGCACGTTGGTTCGTTCGGCACGAAGGAGTCACGCCGTCCGTGCGCGAGGCCGGCGAAGCGTGGTCTCCACGTGGGCATCGGGACGATGGTGACTACGAGGCATACTCGCATCTGTGGAACTGGTGCCCGCGATGTCCTCCCAGCCACCCTGGTGGGCTGTACCGGTCGTCGCAGGCATCTTTGCCGTGGGCGGCGTGACCGTCTCCCAGCTAGTGACCATGTTCCTGGACGCACGGCGGGCTCGCAGGGAAGATTCGGTCCGATGGCACGCCGAACGGCGTCGAATTTACGCTTTGTTCGCTGCCAAAATTGGAAGACACATAGTGCACTTTTCCCTGAAGTGGGATGACCATCAGACGACCTGGACGGATCTTGCGGACGCGATTGAAGAGATTGACGCAGTGCGTGTTGAGGTAGATCTCATCGGCTCCAAGCCGGTACGCGACGCCGCTGACATGCTGTGGGAGGGGTTAGCAAAAGGCGGCGATTATTTGCTTTCAGAGGATGATGCGAGCGAACTGACCGTGGATGAGTTTTTGAGGGATACCCGTGCGCTGCTCAAAGATTTCGTGGAAGCAGCTCGCGCGGAACTTGGCGTGCACTGACGGCGACCGTCCGAAGCCCAACGGGAAATGATCGGCGCGCACCCCAGCCTGCGCACGAGCGGTGACCAGTGCCGAGGACGGCGAGCTGCGGCGGACCGGTTCGGGGCACACAGGGGGCACAAGACACCGTCAAACGTCGGCAACCAGTCAGTAGCGACGGCAACCCACGATGGGGCTCGGCCGGCGTGCCGACAAGACCGGCGCAGGTCACGACCGAGCCGGTCAAAGTTCCGCTTCAACGTCTGACCGTCCGCTCATGGTATTACGTGCCGTTTAGCCTAATCTTGCCCTTTGCCCCTTGCTCCGGCGGGTCACCATCTTGTTTATGGAGGCGTTGACGGCTCTCTTTGGCGCGGTCGTAGGTGGCTTGCTAGTCCTGATCGGGGAGATTCTCCGTCGCCGATCAGAGCGGCGAGACCGCGCGGTAGACAGGCTCCTCGCTGCAAGCGCCGACTTCGCCATGGTCATCAACAGAACATCTGGCGAGATGATCGATGCCAGGCTTCGCCAACTGCCTCGGCCTGGCTCGGCCCTCCGTGCCGAGCGCCACGAGGCAACCACCCAGTTCTTCATGACGCCAGCACCGTCAGAGCTGCACGACGCAGGTCGTCGGCTTGCTTACGCCTACCACGATCTGTACGACCACTTCGACGAAGACGACGGCTGGGCCGAGGCATGGGACAACTACCGGGCTTCCATCCGGCAGTTCGAGGCGGCCGTAAGAGCTGTGGCGCGTCTCGGCTTCGGCTTACGGCGCTACGGTGACGGCAGCTTGCGTCACCGCAAAGGCAGGGCGGGTGACGAGCCCTCGCCGTCGATTCGACCTTACGGTTGGCGGCGAGGCAGCGGGAGCGGCACCAGCATGCTCAGCGACTTGGGTGACTAGCTGGGTGACAGAAGGACAGAACTTGGCTGGATGCCGGTGGCCGTCAACGGACGAGTGCACAAGCGAGAGTTTGCAACAGCCGCAGGTCGACGGGCACTGCCGACAGCAACGATGACAGCAACGGTCCTGGACGGCGACGGTGGTCGGCGGGTGTGCGTGGGCGGTCGTCCGAGGCGGCGGACGCGGACGGACTCAGCCGGACCGAGCGCCCAGAACTTACAAGCGAGGGGTCAAGGGCTCCCTAGCCAGCAGCGACCTAAGTCGCCGACGTGTTGTAGCGATCAAGCGTCGCCTTAGACGTTGAGGCATCGCGGAAGACGAGTTCCCACGGGCCGGTGTTCACGTCCATGTCCTTGCCGAAGCCGATCCACTTTCCGGCCATCCGTCGGCCGGTTGGCTCGGCGATGAGTTGGATCGCCCCGTGGTACCGGGCGCCCCGGTAGTAGCCCGTGGGGTCGGTCTGCTCGACCCAGGTGCCGGTGACGACGGCACCGTCCACGGTCAGGTCGAGCGAGAGAGAGGATGACGCCGAGCCGGGCAGGCTGCGCGCGGTGAGCCGATCGCCGTGCTGGAGCAGCACCACGAAGTGTTGTCCGGCGAAGGAGTCTCCCCGGCCGCTGGAGTAGAACTGGTAGCGGCTGAGCCACACGCCTTCGTAGGACTGGTGGGTCGTGGTGGGCTTGGACGTCGGTGTCGGCGTGGCCAGGCTGGAAACGGGAGAGCTCAGGTCATGGCCCCCGTGTTCGTCGTCGGCGACATGCCCGCCGGGCACTGCGTCGAAGCCCAGCAGTGAGATGGGCAGCCCGGTGACGACCTCCAGCGCGCGGGCGTAGACGGGGCGAGGCGCGGCGATTGCGCCGGACTCCCATCGCTGGACGAGTCTCTTGTTGGCGTCGTTGGGCTCGCCGACGCGGTGGCCGGCGGCCTGGAGCGCGCGAGCGAAGTCGTCCTGGCTCATGCGCATTCCGGTGCGGACGGCCCGTAGGGCGGTATTGGGGGCAGCCATGGCTGTCACCATAGCGCCGTGTCGCCTTAATGTCGCCGGCTAGGTGGCCTGATTGTCGATGCTTGTGCCGTCGCGACAGGTGACATTCCGGCGTCACTGTGGATCCGCGACGGTCGACGTGCCGCCGCTTCTACTGGCGGAGGGCTGGGGATGCCACGAAAGGGCGACGAGTCGGCGGTGAGTCGGGGTGAGCAGATCGAGGCGGCTGAGCGGGAGGCGGCGAAGCGGCGGCTTCTCGCCCAGGCGGAGGCGGAACGGATTCCTGTGGAGGAGACCACCCGGGCGGTGCCGGATCGGCGGTGGCGTCGTGGGCAGCGTTGAGGTGTTGCCGGTCGGGCGGCGGGTGGCGTACTGGCGGGGCCGGCGAAGGTTGTCGCAGCAGGTGTTCGCCGACCGGCTGGGCAAGTCGAAGAGTTGGGTGGACAAGGTCGAGCGGGGCGTGCGGCGGCTGGACAAGCTGTCGACGCTTCAGGAGATCGCCCGTGTCCTCCGTATCGACACGGCCGCGCTTGTCGGCCAGGACGCGGCACCGGTGCAGGCGAAGGGTCGCGCGGACGGCGTCGAGCGGATCAGAGCGGCGTTGGCCCGTTACGAGATCCCGTTGGGCAAACTGGCAGGCGGCCCGGTGGTTCCGGTGGATCGGATGCTGCGGGATGTGGGATACGCGTGGACGACGTTTCGGTACGCCCGCTATCCGCAGGTGGTCGACCTGGCGCCGGACCTGCTCGCCAACGCGCAGCGCACCTATGTTCACGATCGGGGCTCGGGTCGCGGGCCGTTGGTCGAGGCGTATCGGGTCACCGCCGCTCTGCTGGTCAAGCTCGGCGACGCCGAGCTGGCGTGGCTGGCCGTCGATCGGGCGATGCTCGCCGCCACCGGCGACCGGGAACTGGTGGCCGCGGCAGCCGTCCAGCTCGGCCAGGTGTTGCGCGCGCTCGGCCGGGCTCGGGAGGCGAAGTCGGTGATGCTCTCTGCCGCGTACCGGATCGCTCCACCCGTGCTTGAGTACGGCAGGCCAGCGGAGTTGTCCTTGTGCGGGACCCTGCTCATCCAAGCCAGCCTGGCGGCGGCGCAGGACGGCAACGAGTCCGCCGCCGGCGAATTGCTCAACGAGGCCGCCGGCATGGCGGCGCAGGTCGGCGACGGGTGCGACCATCACCGCACCGCTTTCGGTCCGACCGCCGTCGACGTGGCTCGCGCCGCCGTGGCCGTGGAGAACGGCGACACCGACGAGGCGATTGCCTGGCACGAGAAGGCCGCCGCGAGGGCCGGCTGGCGGTGGCTACCCGCCGAACACCGCGCCGCGCACCTGCTCGACATGGCCCGCGCCTACACGCACTCCGGGGACGTGAGCAATGCGGCTCGCATGCTGACCGAGGCCGAACGCACCGCGCCGGCCGAGATCACGTGCCGGCCTGTCGCCCGCGCCATCCTCGCCGAGGTTGCCCGCGACCCGCGCGCCCCGACCACGATCGCCAAGCTCGCCGGCACGCTCGGGGTCGGCTGAGCAGCGCTACACGAGGACGGAAAGTACAGCAGTGAAGTACAGCAACCGTGCCAGCCGAACCAGGCCGAGAAGCGCGTCAGCAGGCCGGTTGACCTCGCATCGAGCCCGATTCGACCCGCTCGCCGAGAGTTCACACCGAAGAGGTCACTGGTTCGATCCCAGTATCGCCCACCATAAATATCTGCAGGTAGCGAGCCCGTAACCGGAACCACCGGTAACGGGCTTTCGCGTTGTTGCCCCTAAATTGGGAGCAGATTGGGAGCAGCACCAACCGGCTCGCAGGGCGGCTGGTTGATGGTCGCCGCGCTGACCTGGGGCTCGCTGGCGTTGGAGTTCGCGCTCGTGCTCGGCCTGTTCGCGCCTCGCCGCCGGCGGGCTGGCGCCGCGCCTGGGTATCGCCGTCCTGGTGGGACTCTGGAGCTTCGGGCTGGCGATGTTCGCGGTCCTGGTGCTGTACCTGCGGTCGGTCGATCTGCTGTTCCCGGTACCTCGACCGGTACGCGCGAGCCCTTGTCCTGGCCGGGCAGATCCGACGGGCGACCTCACCACGCATCACCGCGCTGCCACCTACCCGGGCAGTGACTCGTCGGACCTGACGCCATCACGCGCAGCGCGGTAACCGCCGACCGATTGCAGGTCGTTGTTGGCGAAGCTCGTTGTCGCTGGACGGGCGGCGTTATCAGGTCCGCTCCAACGCGTGGGGCAGCAAGTGCACAATGGTCGACGAGGCCGGAACCGTGGTCGCCTCGGCCGATCGGGTGGGCCGCAGGCGGTGGACCGTCGAGGCGGGCGGGCGGGTAGACCTACCAGTTCCGGCGGCCAGGCGCAGCCGATGCAGCCCGCCGGTGGCCTAGACGGAGTCGGCGGGGCACAGGCCGGTGGTGGTGGCGTAGCCGCGCCCCCCAGCGGACCACCCGGTCCTCAGCCCAGGCGAAGGGCGAGACCGGTCGACGCGTCGAGGACCGGGACGGCGACGTGGTCGGACAATCGCCAGGAAGGTCTATCCGCCACCTCGGATCCTCCTCGCCCGGCGAGGCGCCCTGGTCGGCTTGGGAATTAGTGATAAACCCGGTCACTGTGCGAAGACACCGATGTTTCCCTCGATCCAGATGGCTCGGCCTGCCAGCCTGCTGATTCGCCATCGCTCGCCTTCGCGGCGCAGCTCGAACTCGTAGGTTCCGCCGTTGTGCCACAGCCGTCCGCCCGGCACGTCGTCGCGTCGTAGCCAAGCCAGCACGTTCGCCGTCGCGGTGGCGGTATCGCCCGTCACATCGGCGATCACCCCGGTGACCACGTGCTGTGTGCCATCCAGCACGCCAAGCTCCCGTCGCCACCGATCTACCTGCTCGGAGCCGGATAGAGTTTCTGCTTCGCCGCCGCTCATCGCGGTGTAGTCAACGACCACGGTGTCGGAGAACGTCGTCACCAGAGCGTCCCAGTCCCGGCGGTCGACGTACCAGGCGTACTCGGTGATGACCCGCTGGATGGCGAACTGGTCCATGAGTTCCTCTTGATGCATGTCATAACTCCTCTTTGTGGTGGCTGGGGTGGAGGTGCGGCCGATGATGCCGTCGTCACGGTCGTCGGCCGTTTTGAAGTCGAGGATCGCGCTGACGGTGGTCGCAGCCAATCAACGAGGGTGGTTACCAGGCCGACCTGGGCCGGACGGCAGTCTGGCGAGGATGTGGTGAAGGCTCACCGCGACTCGAGGCGCCCCTCCACCAACAGGTTGGTTGGCGTCGAAGGGTGCGTAGGGCCGGGCCGGCCACCCGGCCGCCGGCCGCTCGACTGTCAGACGCCGAGGCGATCCAGCCGGACCGCTGCGCTGGGCGACCTGCGCCGTCTCATCCGTGACTCGGACACCCGGAACCGCACGACTGTCGCCTCTTCAGGGGTGGCAGGGACCGGAGACAAATTGATCCGCGAACCGGGCGACCTCACCGCGCTCCCGGCGGCCGTCGATGTCCTCACCGACACGCTGCTGTCCCACCTGTCTTCCGAGGAGCACCGGATCATCGAGCCGCAAACCCGGTACGGCTTCTTCCGCGGCCAGGTGTGACGAACCCGCGGCAAGGGGGCGCCGCCGATCCATGGTCGCCGGCGCCCCCTTCGGTGCCGCGGTCCCGGGTGTGCTGCCGTGGCTGGCCGTTGTCGCACCGCCCGCCCAGGGCGGCGGTGTGGAGCTGTCAGTCGAAGAAGGCCGTGGTCAGGTCCTCGCCCATCGCGGAGAGGGCGACCAGCGGGTTCCAGAAGTCGACGTAGTGGACGATCTTCCCGTCCTTGGTGCGGACGACGTTGATGTACTGCTGGTCGTAGCGCTTGCCGGTGGGAATCGCGATTCCCTCCGCCCGGAACTCGGCGATGACCAGCTCCGGGTCTGTCGTCTCGTGGAACTGCGGTTCAGTGAAGGTGACGGAGAAGACCTCGGGGAAGTGCTGGATGTAGTCGAACAGGTCGCTCTTGCCGCTGGCGCGCGAGCGCACGCCGGCCGGTGCGAACGGGTGCTCGATGGTTCCGTTTTCGGCGAACAACTCGACCCACTCCCGCACCCGGCCGGCGGCCAGCAGTTCGAGGTGGCGACGGAAGACGTCCTGGGCGGCGCGGCGCAGGTCGGCAGCGGTGGCTTCCTGGATATCGGACATGGCGATACTCCTTGGCGGCGGCGGCGGCGGCCGTCGTCGTGTGACGACCGCACGGTACGATGATTCGGACCGTCGGTCCGCTTAGAAATATACGGACCGCTGGTCCGGATTGCAAATGGCGCGGGAGGCCGGCATGGAACACGAGCGCAAGCAGCGGGTCGACGCGGTGCGCAACCGAGGAGTGGTGCTGCAGGCGGCGGCCCGGCTCTTCGACGCGGCGGACGATCCGGAACGGGTCTCGATGAGCGACATCGCCGCCGCCGCTGGGGTCGGCAAAGGCACCCTGTTCAGAGGTTTCGGTGACCGGCTCGGCCTGATCCTGGCCCTCGTGGAACAGCGCAACGCGAGCTTGTACGCCGACTTCACCGCCCGGATGGCCGCCGGGGCGGCAACCCCCGCCGAACGTGTCCTGAGCGCCCTCTACGCCCTGCTGACCTTCAAAACGGAGAACAGGGCGTTGATGCTCGCGCTCGAAAACGGCGGCAACGGCAGCCCGTACGCCACCGTCATGTACGACCAGTGGCATGCGCAGTTGGCCGGCATCGTCGCGGAGGCACGTGGGCCCCACGACGCGCCCTTCCTGGCTCACGCGTTGCTGGCTGCCGTCCGTAGTGACCTGATCGAGTACCTGCGCGACGAACCCGACCGCGTCCGCAGCGGCCTCGCCGCCCTCACCCGGGCGATAGTCGCCTGACTCCTGGTGGGCGGGCCCTTGCTCCGACCGATCTCAGCGACAGATTTCTCTTCGCTCGTGGATGGGTGGTAGAGGGGTTTCCTGTGGAGGGTTCGGCGTCGTGGCGAAGGCGGGTTGGACGGGCAGGGTGGTCGGCATGCCGCTCCTGCCGCAGCCCAACGACCTGACATCGCTGATCCTGCGCACTGATTTCACCGACGACAGGGCCTGGTTCTGGGGTTCCTCCGGCGACTAAGTCGCTGCGAGTAGCCGGTCGCGGCGGTGCCCGGCTCAAGATCAGGTGGACGGATCCGCCGCGCTTGGCGCCGCCCATCCACTGCCGTCCGCGACGTCGAAGTAGGTATCGTCTCGCTGTGGATCAGCTGACGAGCCTCGGCGAAGCGTTGGTGGGTCATCGGCTGGCCAGTGTCACGCGTCTGGCCTGGCATCAACCAGGCGAGCCGGTCGAGCTGGTCAAGAGCAATGTGGGGTTAGTACATCTCGTCTTCGATGGCGGCTGCGGCTTCCTCCGGATGGCCGAAGCGACTGGACGCTGCGATGTACGGAAACCGCGCCAGGCGACGTAGCTTGGCTCGCCACGTACGACTACGACTGGGATGGGGCGCGGTGGCTTCCTCGGGATGCCTCGGCGGAAGCGCCATTCGGCGCTGTGATCGGAAAGTCGCTGACTGATTGGGCGGCGGTCCTCAACGAGGTCAATGAGTTGGTCGGCATTGACCTCGAGTTCGAAGGCGAAAGAGTCAACCTCCGACTGTGGGAGGGCGAGCTTACGACCTAGCCGCAGTGGATCGTCCGGATCTGCCGCCGAGCGTGTGCGCCGCTTCCCGGCGCACGCTATGTGTTGGTACGCCAGTTCCGCCACACCTGCGGGCACTCGTAGCTTGATGAGAGGGCGCCGCCGAACAGTACCCACTGCCGTAGCAAGTCTCCGGTTGCCGGCGTCAACCGGTGGTGGGCGGTCCTTGACGGGTCACTTTCAATTTGCAAGTATGCCGCCATGAGCCTGTTCATCACCTGCCCGGTCGAGAGCGTGCAGCGCGCGACCGCCTTCTACACCTCTCTCGGCTGGACGCTCAACGCCGAGATGTCGGATCACAACGTGTCGTGCTTCGCGATCGCCCCCGAGCAGTACGTCATGCTCGGCAGCCGTGAGATGTACGCGAGCGTCGGCGGCGTCGAGGACCTGGTGGGCGGACGGGACACTCCCTCCAAGGTGACCGTCTCGTTCGATCTTGGGAGCCGCGAGGCGGTCGACGCGCTCGTCGAGCGGGCCGGCGCCGCCGGCGGACGGATCGGCGACACCGACGACTACCCCTTCATGTACCAGCGCCAGTTCGATGACCTCGATGGCTACCACTACTCACCGTTCTGGATGAAGCCGAGCACCGATCCGGTCGGGTGAGCGACCTTGCCGCGGCACTCGACATCGTCGGCAGCCGCTGGGCACTGCTCATCGTGGAGCGGCTGCTTGACGGACCGCAGCGCTACGGCGACCTGCAACGCGACCTCGGAGCGCCGACGAACATGCTCGCGACCCGCCTGCGCGAGCTCGAGGCGGCCGGCGTGCTGTCCCGTCTTCCACTTCGGCACAACACACGTGCATACGCGCTGACGGAGCGCGGGCTCGCACTACGAGAGGCAATCATCGCGCTCGGACGCTGGGGTGCCGAAGGGGCGTAACCCGGCCCCATGGAACCAGGTCAACGCCGGGCCATCACCTAGCGGCCACGTCGAGGCCTGGCGCCCACCATCCGCGCATGCCGCAGACAGCGGGTGTCGATGTCGAGTTCCGTTAGGTTGAGGCGTCCACGGCGGAGATTCAGGCGTGCCGCATAGCATCGGCTGCCTCAATCACCTTGCTCAACTGCTTACTGCTGAGCAGCCGGGTATGCCAGGCCAGCGCGGCGATCTCCGCGCTCGCTGGATGTACCCGCGCGTCCTCGACGACCGGCCCGATTCCCGTCAGCGCCACCATGTCGCCGGGCGGATAGCCGAGCAGATGCGCGAACGCCGTCACGTACTGCGGGGTGATGATCACCTTGCCCGGGCCCAGCATCGCGACCGTGGAGTCGGAGACGTACGGACCGTCTCCCATAACCTGGAGGATCTGGGCGTTTTGTGGGCGCATATTGCGGTTGCGCAGCAGGCGCAGCAGCAGCGCTCCAGGGGTGTCCGGGTAGTCGTCGGCCGACTGGGACCCATCCGGCGGCTGCACCGGCAGGGACCTGACCAGCGCCTTCAACCGGTTCCGCTGGTCTGCGTCCATCCGGGCGGCGCGTCGGACGACCGAACCCACATCCCACGGCGACGTGGGCCAGGCCGAGGCCAGGTCATCCGGCACCGGCAGCCCAGCGATGACGAAAAGGTCGGCGGTATGGATACGGAGTGCCGGCGCCAGTTTCCGGACGAGGTCTGGTCTCGGCGCAGCGTTGTTGTCGATGACCGCAGCGAGCTCATCACTTGGGACACCCGCCTCCCGGGTCAGGACGGCCCCCATCTGCTCGATCGACGTGTCAAACGTAGGCCGCCGCTGCGACAACAGGCGCCACAACCGCACGCCGAACGGTGAATCTCCCACGACGTGCGACCGTACCGTCCGCTGGCCCACGTTGCTGGCGCCTGAAACGGCGACAACATCCGCTCATGCCGCCGACCGGGCGCAACGTTCGGTCGCGCCTGTCGTATGCGTGATGGCGTGCAGCTGGCCGGGGCGTTCATGCACCGTCGTGGCCTGGAAAGATCGCTGCGGGAGGTAAAACCATTGCCGTACACCTGGGTTTCGTCCGCTGGTGGACCGCTGCTCGTCGCTCCGCGATCGATGCTGTCGCTGTGGACCGGTGCGGATAGCACGGATGGTCCCGTGGAGACGTGGGGGGACTACGGCCGGGCGTGCGCGATCGACGGTTACGTTGGCGTGGTAGCCATAGGTCAGCGGCAGGCGCTTGTCCTGGGTGACGAGCCGGCAGCAACGACATATCTATCAGCGGAACGGCTGTTACTGCGGTGGGCGGCGGCGTACGAGGAAGACGACCTGGTGAGTGCTGCACGCCGAGCGGTACGTGATGGCGTGAGCTGGGACGCGGATGAGGATGTCCGCTGGGTGGTGGAGGGGCCAGTCGTGGTGTTTGATTCGGCGTGGCCCGGAGCGGAGTTGGAGCCCGACAACCACCTCGTGATCGATCTACGTCCGGGCGAGTACCGCGTCCGTGCGACATACCACGCCGATGGTGACAACTGGATGATCCTCGTTCAGCTTCAGCCCGTGCCATGAACTCACGCAGCAGGAGATAGGGGCGGGCTTGATCAGGGCATCCGAATCTGCCGCTGATAAGGCGCGGCATTCCTGAGTGTCCCGTTGGCAGTCCTCTGAACAGGACTTACTGCACGGTGACCTCTTCGGCGTGCCGGAAGCTTCAGTACCCGTGGCTCGAGTTCGCAGGGCGACGACATCCGCTCATGTCGAAGGGCGGGCGTTCGACTACCGACAGATCTCGCCGACCCTCCACGGCCGCCCGCCCGGAGAACACGTAAGCCAGAGCCGCCGGATACTCCAGAAGTGCCGCGTCCAGCTCCGGCGTCAGCAGCGCGCAGACGATCAGCGATGCCCGCAGGGACAAGAGGCCGGGTCGGCGGCCGGCTCTACTCAGCGGTCCTGTGCCGAAATCAGGTCGAGGTCGCGGACGCAGAAGCCGTGGTGCTCGAAGGTCTCGTTGAGCACCGTGCGGAGGCACTGCCGCACCGAGCGGCCCCGGGCGTACGGCGGCCAGACATCGTCGTCGGGCACCGGCGCTCGCGCGGCTAGTTGTACCGCGGTGACCTTGTCGAGCCAGGCCTCCAGCTCGGCGGCCTGTGCGTCACGTACGCTCACTATCTCGTCCAGGGCCGGGTCGGACGAGAGGTCAAGCCCGTGCGCTCCGCCGTAGGGTTCGACGCTCGTCCCGATGCCCATCGGCGTGAACAGCTGTGTCGAGCCCAGGCAGCAGCGGCGGAACCACGAGTCGTGGACGAAGACCAGGTGGCGCAAGGTCTGCACCGCTGACCACTCGTCGTTCACGCTGCGGCGCTCGATGCCGGGCGTCTGGCGGATCCGCTCGATCGTGGCGGCCCAGCCGGTATGGAGCTGTCGTGCTGCCTCGCGCAGGTCGGCAGGGTCCTCGGAGCGGATCAGCGCCCGTACCGGATGGCGCCGGTCGAGCTCTGCTTCGACGTACTGCGTGACTTCGACACCGTTCACCACGAGGTTGGTGACCAACCCGTCGATCACGACATCTTGCATGACGACACCGATCAGGCGCGCCTTGGTCAGATCACACTCGCGGAACTCCGCACCGTGCAGATCCTCGTCGACATATCGCGTCATGCCCCACACATTAGGGCCGCACACCGACAAGCCAGCCTCGGCTCGGCTGCACTCCGTGATCTCCCCGCCAACTGCACGGCGGCCAATGGCGAGCCATGACGCGTCGTGACGCACATCCGAGGCGGCCGGATGCACGGTCATGCCGCTGATGGTGCGCGGTCAACAAGCGAGGACCGGGCAGTCGTTCCGGCGTCGATCAGATCGCCTTCCGTGGCGCGCCTGGCCGCAGGGCGTCGAGGTCCCGTTCGGCGAACTGCCGGTGGTGCCACTCCTCGTTCAGGACGATCAGCAGGCACTCGCGTACCGGGAAGCTTTCCGGCGGCGGCCAGCCGGTCCCCTCGACGGGCTCGGTGTAGCCGGCCAGGGACTCGTCGGTCAGGCCGTCGAACACCCTGCGCACGGTGGCCATCCGTTCGCGGCGCAGCGCCAGGACCTCCTCGAGCGAGGGACGGGCCTCGCGGTCCCGCGGGATCCCTGGGGTGCCCGGCATCTCGTCCCATGGCAGGTCGAGCGGGTCCCACGGTGAGGGGTCGCCCAGGATTGCCCGCCGTACCCACGCGTCGGTAGCGAACACCAAGTGACGCAGGGTCTCGATGAACGACCACTCGCCGTCCACCGAGTCGTGAAGCAGCCCGGGGTCCAGGCCGCGAGCCCGCTCGACGGTGCCGTCCCAGAGTCGCTCGACGGTGCCCCACGCTTCCCGGAAGCCGTCAGGGTCGGTGGGGCGCATCCTGGCCCGATCGGTGTCGCGCCGGTCGAGTTCCGCATTGACCAGAGGCGCGACGTCGACCCCGTTGACCACAAGGTTCTGGATCTCACCGTCGATGCGAGCGTCAACCAGCTCGACGCCGCGCATCACCACCCCACTCAAGTCGACGCTGCGGAACCGGGCGCGGGACCCCGCCCTGCGACAGGCGTCGTACCAAGCGCGGCCCAGACGAGTTTCACGCACGTAGCCGATGAGTGAGCGCCTTCGCCCGGCTTTCGGTTTTGACGCAGTCTTCGTTTAGCTCATCGAAGAGCGTGCGCGGAATCGCCCTGCCCGATCGGCTGACCAGTGATGGTTAGCGGCTCCCGCGAATTCCGTCGCGGCTGTCCGGCATTCTCGGTACGGTGGCCCCTTTCCGCAGCCCTGGACGACGAGGAGCAACCCGGCCACGATGACGGATCCGGCACCGGCTGTTTGGTACTACGAGGCACCGAGTACGGTCATTGGCGCCCTTCAGCACGGGCTCGGCCGTGGCGCGCACCGAGCACTGCGCGACCCGGCAGGGGCGGAGGCGGTGTTCGCGTGCGTAAAGCGTGACCATCGCTGGGACTGGATGGTCGATGAACGCGCCTTGTATCTTGCCCGGCTGGTCCGTGACCTTGGGATGCCGATACCTCCACTGCTGATGCTGCTGCGCGACCACCCCTCGGACAACGATGACAACACCTTCGACAACACGCTCGAGATGCTCGAGGTGTTGGGCCGCTCAAGTGCTCAGCATGCAATAGACGGTCTGCGCCAGTACGTCCACGACGGTCCGCGATGGACGAAAGTGCTCCAGACGATAGCCAGGGACTGGCCCCGCGAGCTGTGGGACGACCTACTACCGGTCGCGCGGACCCGGCTCGGGCGGGGTGACGGGGCCGACACGGCGCTCTGGCGCAGCCGGCCGTGGCCGGACTGGGCCACCGTGGACGAGTCGATTGCGGCCCGGTTAGAGGATTTCCAGCCCAGATCGGCACCGCCGAGACCGTTCGAACAGCGCGGGACCAAGGACCTGCTGACCCTGCTGCGGACCGGCGGGACCGATCGGCAGAAAGCCGTGCTTCGCGAACTCAACCACCGGGGCCCTCAGCCGGACCTGCTCACCATCGCCGAGGACCTGCCCGTCACCGAGCTGTACGGGCAACTCGGTCGTGCCATCGGGATGCTCGGCAGGCGGGCGCTTGCCCTGGCCCGGGCCTGGGCCACGCCGCCGGTCCACCCGATGGTCTGGACGGCGTACCTGGTGCTTGCCGAGCACGGCGAAGACGGCGACCTTCCCGCCTTGTTCGCGGCCTGGGAATGGTTGGACCGCAGGACCCACGACCGTTGCGGATACGACGCCCTCGCCGCCGGCATTGCCCGCATCGGCGGCGCGGCCGCGCAGGCCGCGGTGCCCCGGCTACGCCGCGCCTGGTTCAGTCCCCACAGCTTTGAACGAGCCGCGTACCTCCGCGCCGTCACTGCCCTCGACCCCGATGCCGCGCGCTGGCTGCTCCGCGAAGGCTTGTGGGACTGCGAAAGCGACGTGCGAAAGTTCGCCGCTGAACACGCGCCGCTCGACGACACGACCCGCGACCAACTGCGCTACCTCCGCGACGACCCGATGGAGACAACCGAGGTACGCGCGACCGCCAGGCGCCGGCTCGGCTTCTAACGGTGTTCACCTGAGGTTTGACGAATCGACCGGACCACCCGTTAGAGGTTCGCCGTTGGGCTCACCACAGGACGTCCGCGCCCTCTCAGCGCGCCGGACACCAGACGACGGACGGGGACATGGCGATGCCTCCGGGTGGAATATGCTGCGCCGGCACTGACGGGGGAGGGTGACATGCGACGGTGGCGGCTACGGGTGGCGGTGGCCGTGTTGGCCGTGGCCGTGGCGGCGATGGCGGGGTGCGGGGCGCCGGCCGGGTTGGACGGCGACCTGACCGACGATTGGCGGCTTGCCGGGGCGGCTGTGCAGTTCACCCCGAAGGTGGGCGACTGCCACACGATCCCCAACGCGTCGAGTTACCTGACCAGCTACCAGCCGGTCGACTGCACCCGGCAGCACCTACTGGAGACCTTCTACCTGGGCACGTTCACCGGCGCGGTGGCCGAACGGGAAGCCCCGCCGTCGGTGGGCTCGGCGGTGCTGCGGCCGGCGTTCGCCGAGTGCGACGCGAAGGCGACCGCGTTCGTCGGTGGCGACTGGCGGGGCGCTCGCCTGACGGTGCAGGTCGCGCCGCCGTCTCCGGGCGGGTGGGAGGGTGGCAGTCGTTGGTTCCGGTGCGACATCTTCGAGCTGGACACGGCCGACGGCGGTTCCGCGCAGCGGCATCCGGACGATCACCCGGTGCAGCACACCGGCAGCCTGCGGGACGCGCTGAAGGGCCCGTCGCCGCTGGCCTTCGGATGCCTGAACGAGGACCGGTACGGCTCCTTCGAGCAGGCCGGTTGCACCCGGCCGCACACGTTCGAGTACGTCGGCTCGTGGACGGCACCCGGCACCGCGTACGGGGACGCGGGCCGCGACGAGGACGGCGTGCACGCGAAGTGCCGGGTCCTCGTGGCCCGGTACGCGAAGGTCCCGGTCGACGGCAGGCTGCGCTACCGGACGGGCACCTCGTTCCTGGTGCCCTCCGCGGAGGCGTGGGCGCGCGGTGACCGGGGGATCCGCTGTTTCTACTGGTCGGGGGGTTCGAAGGTGAGCCGTTCGATCAAGGGCGGTGGCACGAAGGCGCTATCCGTCCGCTGAACGCGGTGCGCCGGCGGAGACGGGCGGGAAATCGGGTGAGCCGAGCCGAGAGCCACGAAGGCTCGGCCATTGCTGCATCGTTCGCTCATGCCGAAGAGCGGATACGGAACGCCTGCCGCCGCCGGTCAAATCAGACGTGTCAGCATGACGTCCGTGGATCACTACGGGCTTTTGCGGCGAGCCGCGACCGACGCGGGCTTCACCGAAACCGAGACGGCGACGTTCGCCGAGCTGCTGCGCTTCGCCATCTGGACAAATCAGCAGTACAACGGCGAGATCGCGGCGCATTCGCGGCCCGCCGACCTGCTCGTCGGCCAGGCCGGCGGCCTGCCGCAGCTGCCGGTCGGCATGCCGTGGCCCACCGACCCGGAGGGCTACCCGCTGCCGTTCATCGCGTCCTTCGACTGTGCTGCGCTGCCGCGGGTCGAGCGCCTGCCGCTACCGCCGGACGGCTCCCTGCTGGTGTTCCTGCATCACGAAGAGGACTACGACCTCTGTGAGCGCAGCGAGGAGCAGCAGTACGGGCGGCTGCTACATGTAGGGGTCGGCACGGAGACCACGGCGCAGCTGCCGGCCGACCACGCTGACCATCCCTACTACGCGGACCGTGACTTCATCGCCCCCGAGCAGGACCTTTTCGCTGTCGTGCACGCCGACCTGCCCTCGTGGTTGGCCGCGGAGGATGCGGACCTGTCCACCTGTCAGCAGCAGCTGGCGCGCGACATGCCGCACCGCCGGGAACTGTGTGCCCTGGTCGACCGGCTCTGGCCGGCCGCCAACTTCGCCGCCTTCCAGTTCGGCGGCTACTCGTGGCACACCGGCGGCAAGTCCTACGGCCACCTGTACGACGATCCTGAGCTGGAGATGGCGGAGAAGAAGCTTCGAGGCCGCCTGCCCGGCATCGACCGCACCGAGGAGGCCTTCCTCGTGGAACAGGAGTTGCAGAGGGTCCGCCGGGAGTGGCTCCCGTTGGTGCAGTTCCGGACCCGGGACGACGTCTACTTCGGTCGCTTCATGATCCGTGTCGACGACCTCGCCGCCCAGCGGTTCGACCGCGCTGTCTCCTGGACCGAGTTCACCGAGTGAGCGAGGACAGGTGTTGCTCTTCGGATTGCCGGTGCCTGCCTCCGGACATGCCGATGAGCGGGCACCCCGACCAGCGTGCACACATGGCCGAGTCTTGGGACCTCTCGAGTCCGGCTTCGCGTCGGGAAGCGCTCCGGATGGTTGACGTAGATGATCCCGGCCCCTACCACGCGATGCTCCGAGAGATCTTCGACATCGAATGGGCGTGGCGCGAAGGCCCGGACGTGGGCGAGAGCGACGAGTACGAGCAGGTCTACGTGACGGCCTTTCTGCTGTTCCTCATCGGCGATCCCGCGGACTCACCGCGCCTGTACGGGGCGAAGTTCCGCACGGGCGACATGGACCTGGGCATCGGCTTCGACGCCCAGGCCATCTTCGGAGCGGGCCGGGGCGACACGCTTCAGTGGCTCTTGGAGAACGGATACGCCGACGAGCGCGCGCGTCTGTCTGAGTGGTTGTCGCAGTCGGAGGACCCGAAGATCGAAGACTGGGCTCGGCACGTACGCGATTATTTCTACTCACCGGAGGGCGTGTTGCTCCTGGATCCGCTCTAGACACGCCCTGGCCAGCAGGATCCGTCCGCTCTTGCCGCCGACGAAGTTCGCCGTCGGCGTGACGGACGGGATGGCGGCCGGCAGGCGACGTCAGGCAGGGTGAGCCGATGGATGCCGCGATTGTTCTCGTGCACAGCCCTTCGGTGGGTCCCCTGACGTGGGCGCCGGTGGCGACGAGGCTGAACGCCTCGGGTGCGGTCACTGTGGTTCCCTCGCTGCTCGGTGTGGCGGATGCCGGGCCGCCGTTCTGGCCGTCCGTCGCGGAGACCGTCGGCAGATCCATCGGCGAGTTGCCGTCGGACATCCCGGTGGTCCTGGTCGCGCACAGCAACGCCGGCCTCTTCGTCCCGGTCATCGTCGAGGCTTCCCGGCGTCCGGTGGCCGGCTGTCTGTTCGTCGACGCGGCGTTGCCCGCCCGCAGCGGGCCGACGGCGGTGGCGCCGCCTGAGTTCCTCGATTTCCTGCGGGCCAAGGCGACCGGTGGCCGGCTGCCGCAATGGACGGCGTGGTGGGACGAGTCCGATGTCGCGCCGATGTTCCCGGATCCGCAGACCCGGCGTGCTGTCTCGGCCGAGCAGCCGCGCCTGCCGTTGAGCTACTACGAGGAGAAGGTTCCCGTTCCGGACGGCTGGGACGACGCGGCATGTGGCTATCTGCTGTTCGGCCCGCCCTACGACCAGACCGCGCAGGACGCGCGGGACCGCGGCTGGGACGTCGACCAGGTGCCCGGGCTTCACCTGCATCAGCTCGTGGATCCGGACGCGGTGACCGCGTGCATAGTCGCCATGGTCGACGGGTGGTGTTCGCCGGCCGGCTGAGGATGCGCCACCGACCCGACGGCGGGAGCAGACGGTCAATCCCCGGTGGCACGCTCGGCCGCGGCGCGGTCGCTCGTCACGATGAGGTCGAGTAGCTCCCCGCCCAGCCCGGCCGGCGCCCGGACCCGACCGCCGCCGGTGGAGATCGCCTGCGGGCAGGATGCGTCGCCCAGCACCACCGAGACCCTGTCGAGGGCGATTCCGACCGCACCGGGCCTCTTCAGCTCGCATTCCTCACCCGCGGGCACGGGGTCGCGCAGCTCGACGAGGGCGCTTCGGATCCGGGTCAGCGTCTTGGCGTCCACGGCGGTGACCATGGGGCCCGCGTTCTCGCCGACGGCGGCGGTGATGCGGTCGGGCAGCACGAGGCCGCCGGAGGCCGGAGCCGCCGGCCCCGCGGGCCAGGTCACGCGCTCGAGCAGCTGCTCGCGACCGTTGGCGTCACCCGAGACGAAGATCCCCGTCGCCATTTCCTCCTCATCGAAGACGCGGTAGGTCCACTGGGACTGCCTGATGTCCTCCGTCACCTGGAGCAACCGCCCGTCCTTGACCACCAGCCGCTCGGGGTTGACGTATCGGGGAACGGCGTCCCGCACGAGAGCCATCCAGGCGCGACCTTCCGACGGGCACGCGGACCCGGGCTGCCGTGCCCGCGGGGAACCCTGCCGCTCGGCGAGGTAAACGGTGCGCGGCTCGGCGACGCAGGGGTCGAAGGTCGAGACCTCGCTGGTCCGCCATCCCTTCGGGACGGCCACCGACAGGCCACCCAGGCTCACCGTTCTCCCGGCGGCCCCGGCGGCGTCGGGTCGTTCCGGGGCCGCGATTCGGAGGGGCAGGACAACCACGGCCGCGACCGCAGCCGCGACCGCGACGGAACCGGCGGTTCCCCAGGCCCGGCGACGGCGCCGCACGCTGCGCCGCCCGAGGCTGACCAGCCGGGCGGCGGGATCGGTCTCGGTCGGCGTGACGGAGGCGGCTGCGCGGTCGAGCAGTTCGGTGACGTGGGTGGGATTCACGGCGTCTCCTTGGCAGATTCGACGAACAGACCGCTGGCGCGCAGCGCCGCCAGGGCACGGGACGTGCGGCTCTTGACCGTTCCCACCGCGACGCCGAGGGTCTGCGCCACCTCGGCCTCGGAGGCGTCGGCCCAGAACCGCAACACGAGCACCACCCGCTGGTCGGCGGGCAACCGGCGCGGACTGGCGAGCACCTGCACGCTGAGGTCCGACCGATCGGTGAAGCCACCGCGGGACGTGTCCGGCAGGTCCTCGGTCGGCACCTCGTCGCGCCAGCGCCGACGCCTGGCCCGCATCGCGGCACGGACCATCACCCGCCGGACGTACGCCTCCGGTCGTCCGTCCGGCGGGCCCAGCCGGTGCCACGACCGGTAGGCCGCGATCAGCCCCTCCTGGGCCAGGTCTTCGCCCAGCCGGCCGTCACCGGTCAGCAGCGCGCCGAAGCGGACGATCTCGCGGTACCGGCTGACGACGAAGTCCTCGTGGCCGGCGGGTTCCGCTCTGCGAAGCAAGCCCATACCTCATTAAGGGACCTGGACCTGCCGGATGGTTCCCCGGTCCGGCCCGGTCGCGACGATCGCCCCGGCGCACGCCGAGCCGGGAGAGGACGAGGGCGAGGAGCCCGGCGCCAAGGCGATCGAGCCGTGCTACCGCGAGCCGTTCTGCCCGTGGGTGACCGGCGCCGCCCGGACGCGAGCGAGCAGGTTCAACCCCAGGGCGTACGCGGCGGAGCCCACCAGCAGGGCGATGCCGGCGCCGCGCCCCCAGTCACCCACCGTCACGGGCGGCACGGCCCAGACATCCGTCGACAGTCCGGCGAGTGCGATCGCCGTGCCGGCCGCCATCGGTGGAACGGTCCACAGCAGCGCGTACGGCGCGTGGAACCGGTCGTCCTGCACCAGCCCCGCCAGTGTGGCGACGCACCAGCCGAGCAGGAGCAGGAGCACGAGCGGCCAGCGCGTCGCGGGTCGCCGCAGGCGCCTGTGCAGCACCGCGCCGAGGCCGACGCCGGCAGCGGCGTAGAGCGGGTAGGCGGCCACCTCGCACAGGAGGACCCGGACCAGGATCGGGTCGTCGAGTGCCGGGGTCGTGAAGAAGGCGCTGTCGAGAGCTCGGGCGAGCGGGTACGCGACCGCGACGGCCACCCCGGCCAGGAGCACCGCGAGCGGGACCGCCACCGCCAGCGCCCTCGCCTGTGCGTTCCGTCCGGCGAGGGCGACGCCGGCCAGCCACGCCAACGCCTGCCCGCAGAGGACGCCGGAGGTGTACCGGAAGATGCGCGTGGTGCGGAGCAACTCGTACTGCTGCGCGTCGCCCTGCGCGTCGTAGTTGATCCAGAAACCGTAGAACCAGCCATTGGACGGCATGGCCACGAGCACCAGCAGCGCCATCGCCGGCACCGACCAGACGACCGGGTGCGTCACGGTACGCCGGAGCGCTGGTGGAGAACCGCCTGCCGTCCCCGGGCGCATCCGTCAAGCTTGCCCGTCCCTGCGGCGGTCGGGCAAGGGGACGGCCGACGGTCGGGCGACTGTCGCGGAGCAGCGACGGATGCTCGACACTGGATCTTTCCGTCCCGACGAGGAGTTGCCATGACCGAGGTCGTCACCTACCGGCCCGAGCCGGCGGAGATGTCGTACACCTTCGGCGGCCGGGAGCCGGTCCTGCGCGTCCGGCCCGGCACCGTCGTGCAGCTGTACACCGAGGACTGCTACGGCGGCCGGGTGCGTGGAGTCGACGACCTGCCCTCACGGGTGTGCGAGTTCCCCTACCTCAATCCGGTGACCGGGCCGATCCACGTCGAGGGCGCCGAACCGGGGGACACGCTCGCGGTGCACGTGGTGGCCGTCGAACCGGCCCGGGACTGGGCGGTCTCCAGCACCTTTCCGCACTTCGGCGCGTTGACCGGCACGCACACCACGGCCATGCTGCACCCTCCGCTGGACGAGCTGGTCTGGATGTACGACGTCGACGTCACCGCCGGCACCGTGACGTACCGGGCCCGCCGCGGCGACTACACGGTGGCGCTGCCGCTGGACCCGATGCACGGGACCATGGGGGTGGCGCCGGCGGCGTTCGAGTCGCGGATGACGATCGTGCCGGACGCGCACGGCGGCAACATGGACTCGCCCGAGCTGCGGGCCGGCGTGACCGCGTACTTCGGGGTCAACGTGCCGGGCGCGCTGTTCGCGGTGGGTGACGGTCACTGCCGGCAGGGCCACGGCGAGGTGTGCGGCACCGGGGTCGAGGCGGCGATGAACACCACGCTGATTCTCGACCTGGTGAAGGGCGTGTCGACGCCGTGGCCCCGACTGGAGTCCGACGACGCGCTGATGAGCACCGGCTCGGCCCGGCCGCTGGAGGACGCGTACCGGATCAGCCAGCACGACCTGGTCACCTGGACGGCCGAGCTGATGGGGTTGGACCAGCTCGACGCGTACCAGCTGGTCAGCCAGGCCGGTGAAGCGCCGGTGGGCAACGTCTGCGACCCGAACTACACGATGCTGGCCCGGGTGGCCCGGCGCTACCTCGGCGGCGTGACCGCGTACGACGGCGCTCACGCGCGGCTGCGCGAGACGGGCCGGGCCCACCTGGCCCACCGTTGACTGTCGCCACTGCCGTAGGTGCCGAGCCGGGCGGGGTTTCCCCCGCCCCCCGGGCGCAGCGGACGCCGCGGGTTACGCCGTCGGTCTGGCGCCGTGCAGGATCTGGGCCAGCTCGGCCGGTCGGCTGAGCATCGGCCAGTGCCACGTCGGTAGTTCCTCGTACCGCCACGAGTCGCCGGTCATGTGCTGGCACAGCGGCACGGTGGCGGCCATCTGGCGTGCCTGCTCGACGGTGAAGCTCGACAGCACGCCGAGGCGGGGCAGCTTCTCCCACGCCCCGGTGAGCCGCACCGGGGTGGTGGCGGTCGCCCACGGTTGGGCCGTGGATCGCTCGGTGAGCAGCGCGACGACCGACTCGTCGACATCTGCCGCGGTCGCCGCCAGGTCGGCCCACGGCGGGGGCGGCAGTCGCCAGCCGTCGCCGTGCTCGGCCACCACCGCCGCGTTGCGTTCGCGTTCCGAGGGCGGGTTGAAGTCGTCGTTCGTGGCCCCGTCGGGCAGAGGGCCGGTGTCGACGAAGACCAGCTGGGCAATGCGGTCGGTCAGGCGATCGGCGGCGGCGGTCGTCACGACCGCGCCGGCGTAGCTGTGCCCGACGAGGACCACGTCGTGCAGGTCCTCGTAGCGCAGCAGGTTGACCACGTCGGTGACGTGGACCTCGAGGTCGGTGTCCGGGCGGGCCAGGTGGGCGCGCTCGCCCAGGCCGGTCAGGCTCAGCGGGTACACGTCATGGCCGTGCCCACGCAGGGCGTCGGCGACCGGACGCCAGGCCCACGCGCCGAGCCAGAATCCGGGAACCAGTACGAATGTCGTCATGCCTGACACGCTACGATCAATACTGGACAGGTTCCGCCCGGATTAGGAGTTCAAAAAAGTGGCCCGGCCCACTGCGCGTGTACTGGCGTTGCTGGAGATCCTCCAGGCCGGTGGCGGATTCACCGTCGCCGACCTGGCCGGGCGGCTGGGCGTCGACGAGCGCACGGTCCGTCGCTACGCCACGCACCTCGCCGACCTCGGCATCCCGGTCGAGGCCCGGCGCGGTCGCTACGGCGGGTACCGGCTCGCGCCCGGATACAAGCTGCCGCCACTCATGCTCACCGACGAGGAGGCCGTCGCCGTCATGCTCGGGCTCGTCGCCGCCACCCGGGCCGGGCTGGTCACCGCCGAGGGTGCGGCCGCCGAGAGCGCGACCGCGAAGATCCGCCGGGTGCTGCCGGCCGTCCTCGCCCGGCGCATCGATGCGCTGCTGGACACCGTGGACTTCACCGCACCGGTGCGCAGGTCCGCCCCGCCGGGTATCGAGGTGCTGCTGGTGCTCGCCGACGCGGCCCGACATCAGCAACCGGTGAGCATCACCTACACCACCTGGCGCGGCCGGTCCGGCGAGCGGCAGCTCGACCCGTACGGCCTGGTCTTCCACGCCGGCCGGTGGTACGTCACCGGACACGACCACCACCGCCGGGCCGTGCGGACGTTCCGGCTCGACCGGATCGGGACGGCCCGCCCCACCCAGGGCAGGTTCGACGTCCCGGCCGACTTCGATCCCACCAGGCAGGTCCTCGCCGGGCTGGCAGCCGTGCCGTACGCGCACGACGTCTCCGTGGTGCTGCACACCAGCCTGGAACAGGCGCGGCGACGGATCCCGCCGTCGGTCGGCACGCTCACCGAGGTCCCCGACGGGGTGCGCCTCACGACCCGGGCCGAACGGCTCGACGGTGCGGCGCAGATGCTCGCCGGGCTCGGCTGGCCGTTCACGATCGACCGACCGGACAAACTCAAGGACGAGATCCGCGCCCTGGCCGCCCGTCTGCTCGACGATGCCGGCACCGGACCGTGAATCACCCTGCCGGCCGGCGGTGCGGCGACGACGAGCCGTCGCGCGGCGGGCGATCAGGGGCGAAGGACCCGGCTTGTCCGGGCCGCCCGCCCCCGGCGGGGACGCCGGTGCGGCGGCGACGATCGGGGTACGGCCGGACGACGCGACCGGCGCCGACGATCGGAGTGATCCGTATGACCGCCGTGATCGCCACGAGTCCCCGACCGGCCCCGGCCGCGCACCCGGAGGATGGGACGGCCGGCACGTCCGCACCGGCCATCGAGACCCTCGTCGACAACGGACTCCGGGCCCTTGACGACTACGCCGCCTTCGACCAGGAACAGGTCGACCGGATCGTGGCGAAGGCCTCGGTGGCGGCGCTGAGCCGGCACGCCGAGCTGGCCCGCGCGGCGGTGGCCGAGACCGGCCGCGGCGTCTTCGAGGACAAGGCCGTCAAGAACATCTTCGCCTGCGAGCACGTCACCAACCACATGGCGGGCCTGAGGACGGTCGGGGTCGTCTCCCGGGACGAGATCAACGGCATCGTCGAGATCGCCGAACCGGTGGGCGTGGTCTGCGCTGTCACTCCGGTCACCAACCCCACGTCGACGACCATCTTCAAGGCGCTGCTGGGCCTGAAGACCCGCAATCCGATGATCTTCGCCTTCCATCCGGCCGCCCAGCGGTGCAGCGCCGAGGCGGCCCGGGTGGTCCGGGACGCGGCCGTCGCCGCCGGAGCGCCCGAGCACTGCATCCAGTGGATCGAGCAGCCCTCCGTCGAGGCCACCGGCGCGCTGATGAAGCACCCCGGGGTGTCGACCATCCTGGCCACCGGCGGCAACGGCATGGTGCGGGCGGCGTACTCGTCCGGAAAGCCGGCCCTCGGTGTGGGCGCCGGCAACGTGCCGGCGTACATCCACCGCGCCGCCAAGCTGCGCCGGGCGGCGCACGACATCGTGCTGTCGAAGTCGTTCGACAACGGCATGATCTGCGCCTCCGAGCAGGCGGTGATCATCGACGCCGAGGTCTACCCCGCGGTGCTGGCCGAGCTCCAACGGCTGCACGCCCACGTGGCCACGCCCGACGAGAAGCACCGGATCGAGGAGCTGATCTTCGGTGCCTCCAGCGGCGGCGTCGACTGCGCCGGCGGCCGGCTCAACCCGCAGGTCGTCGGCCAGAGCGCACGCTGGATCGCCGAGCGCGCCGGCGTGACCGTGCCGGCCGACACGTCGGTGATCCTGGTCGAGGTGGACCACGTCGGCCCGACCGAGCCGCTGACTCGGGAGAAGCTCTGCCCGGTCCTGGCGGTGCTGCGCGCCGAGTCGACCGAGGACGGCATCCGGTACGCCGAGCAGATGGTCGAGCTGAACGGCCTCGGTCACAGCGCGGTCATCCACACCGAGGACGAGCGGCTCGTCGAGGAGTACGGCCGGCGGGTCAAGGCGGTGCGCGTCATCTGGAACGCTCCCGCGTCGCAGGGCGGCATCGGCGACATGTACAACGCGTTCCTGCCGTCGTTGACGTTGGGCTGCGGCAGCTACGGACGCAACTCGGTGTCGAACAACGTCTCCGCGGTCGACCTGCTCAACATCAAGCGGATCGGCCGCCGGACCAACAACCTCCAGTGGTTCAAGGTCCCGCCGAAGATCTACTTCGAGCCGAACGCGGTCCGCTACCTGGCCGACATGCCCGACGTGCACCGCGTCACAGTGGTCACCGACCACACCATGACCCGACTGGGCTACGTCGACCGGCTGATCACCGTCCTGCAACGGCGGCCCGACCGGGTGGCCCTGCAGATCATCGACGACGTCGAACCGGAGCCGAGCGTCGGCACGGTGGACCGGGGCGCCGAGCTGATGCGGTCCTTCCGACCCGACACCATCATCGCGTTGGGCGGCGGCTCGGCCATGGACGCCGCGAAGGTGATGTGGCTGCGCTACGAGCACCCGGAGGTCGTCTTCGCCGACATGCGGGAGAAGTTCTTCGACATCCGCAAGCGAGCGTTCAAGTTCCCGACGCTGGGGGAGCGGGCCCGTCTGGTCTGCATCCCCACCACCTCCGGCACCGGCGCCGAGGTGACCCCGTTCGCGGTCATCACCGACACCGCCACCGGCAAAAAGTTCCCCCTCGCCGACTACGCCCTGACGCCGAGCGTGGCCATCGTCGACCCGGTGCTCGCCGCCGACCTGCCACCCACCATCACCGCGGACAGCGGCTTCGACGCGCTGACCCACGCCACCGAGTCGTACGTCTCGGTCTACGCCAACGACTTCACCGACGGCCTCGCGTTGCAGGCCGTCAAGCTGATCTTCACCTACCTGGAGCGGGCGGTACGCGACGGCGCGGCCGACGCCGAGGCCCGGGAGAAGATGCACAACGCGGGCACCATCGCCGGCATGGCCTTCGGCAGCGCCTTCCTCGGCATCGTGCACGCCATGTCGCACACGCTGGGCGCCACCTTCCACGTGGCGCACGGACGCACCAACGCGATCCTGATGCCGCACGTCATCCGCTACAACGGCACGACACCGGCCAAGCTGACCGGATGGCCCAGGTACGAGCACTACCGGGCGCCGGAGCGGTTCCAGGACATCGCCCGGATGCTGGGCCTGCCGGCGGCCACCCCGGCCGAGGCCGTCGAGTCGTACGCCGCCGCGGTGGAGAAGTTGCGCGACGCGGTCGGCATCGAGCCGTCCTTCCAGGCGGTCGGCGTCGACGAGGACGCCTTCCTGGCGGCGCTGCCGCAGCAGGCGCTCAACGCCTACGAGGACCAGTGCGCCCCGGCCAACCCGCGGATGCCGATGCTCGACGACATGCAGGCACTCATGCGGGCCGCGTACTACGGCAAGGGGTGACTGTCGACGACGTCCCGCCGACGGGCGGGCCGGATGGTCGACGGGGGATGACGCCGCGGGCCCGCCGGCGTCATCCCCTCGTCGTCCGGCGCGTGGTCGACCGGAGTCGGGTCGTGTCATGCTGCACGGGGCGTGACAGGAGGACGAGATGGCAACCGGTCAAGCCGTACAGGTGCGTCCCCGGCGGCGGTCGCTGCGACCGCTGGCGTCCGGGGCGACGCTGGTCGCGATTCTCCTCCTGCTGTTCGGGATGCCGTGGTGGACGTTGACGGTGTCGGCGCGCTGGCCGGCGCCGCTGGTGGCGGCCGGCTCGGCGGTGTTCGCGGTCGCGTTGTGCGCGTTCCCCGCCCTGATGTATCTCGGGCACGGCCGGCGGCGGTCCGACGCGGCGGCCCGCGCCGGGGACGTTCTCCTCGGTCTGGTCTGGATCCTGTTCGTCTGGGCGTTGCTCGGCAACGTGGTCCGGTTCGCGTTGGCCGTGGCGGGCGTCGCCGACCCGGTCCGGTCCCGGGCCGTGGCGGTCGGCGTCGCGGTGGTCGCGGTCGCGCTGGCGGGCTGGGGGTACGCCGAGGCGATGCGCGTGCCCCGGGTCCGGCGGGTCGACGTCACCGTCGACCGGCTCGGTGCCGGTCTCGACGGGGTCCGGGTGGTGCTGCTGACCGACACCCACTACGGCCCGATCGACCGGGCCCGCTGGTCGGCGCGCACCATCGAGGCCGTCAACGGCTTGGACGCCGACATCGTCTGCCATACCGGCGACATCGCCGACGGCACTGTCGATCAGCGCCGGGCGCAGGCCGCGCCGCTCGGTGCCGTCCGGGCCGGGCTTCTGCGGGCGTACGTGACGGGCAATCACGAGTACTACGGCGAGGCGCAGGGCTGGGTGGACCACATGCGGACCCTCGGCTGGGAGCCCATGCACAACCGGCACCTCGTGGTGGAGCGGGACGGCGCCCGGCTGATCGTCGCCGGGGTGGACGACGTGACCGCCGCCTCGTCCGGCGTCGCCGGTCACCGGGCCGACCACGCCGCGGCGCTCGCCGGCGCCGACCCGCGGCTACCTGTGCTGCTGCTGGCTCATCAGCCGAAGCAGATCGGTGCGGCGGTGGCGGCCGGTGTCGATCTGCAACTGTCCGGGCACACCCACGGCGGCCAGATGTGGCCGTTCCACTATCTGGTCCGCCTCGACCAGCCGGTGGTGCAGGGCCTGAGCCGGCACGGCCGGACCCAGCTCTACACGAGTCGGGGCACCGGTTTCTGGGGACCGCCGTTCCGGATCTTCGCACCGAGCGAGATCACGCTGCTCACCCTGCGGGCGGAACAGCGCCGACCGGACGAGCCGTCCTGACATCTTCCCGGCCTGCCATCGCAGCGGCCGGGGTCAGCCCGAGGTTGCCGAGTTCTGCCACGCCGCGCGCGGCTTCGACGCCGCCGGCGAGCACCAGCGTTCTCGCGGACTGGTAGCGGCAGCCGGCGGCATCGAACGCGTCGGCCACGGCGAGCAGCGTCCGCTGATCGCCGTCGAGCAGGGCTTCGGCCCGTCGCACCATGGCCTCGGCGACGGTATTGCCCGCGACCACGATCCGGGCCTCGGTCAGGTGCACACGGGCACCGGGGCTCCCGGCGAGCACCGCGGCCTCGGCGCGCAGCGCGACATACCAGTGGAGCCAGACCCAGGTCACCGACTTCCACACCTCGCCGGGCTCGGGCGCCATCCGGGCCAGCGCCTCCGGAGCCTGCCCCCGGTGCAGCAGGAGGATCGCGTCGAAGACCGCGCCGTAGCCGTAGATCTGCTCCGGCGAGGTGCCGAGCTGACCCTGGACCTCGGTCCAGACGCGCCGGGCCGCCGGGTCGGCGCGGAGGCCGTGGATCATCGCGACGCCTGCTGCCGCGCGGCCAGGCCGATCAGGGTGCGGTGGCGCATAGCGGCTCCCGGCCATGCATCGATGGGCGACGTTGTTGTCCGGCCATTCTTCGGGAGCTGTCCCGGGTGGTCAATGGGCCGGTGGCCCCGTCCCGAGCGCTGACCGCGCCTGCCGTCCGTCCATCCAACCGGAGGGCGTACGCGCCGGGGCTGACTGCTGATCACTCCGGCTGCACCGAGCTGTGCCGTGCCCGAGGCCGACCAGATGCGGCCCACCTCGGCGCTCTCGACGAGAACGGCGTCGAGCACGTTGGGCGGTGGATGCTCCGGTGGCGGTCATACGCGCCGCTTGACTTGAGAACTCTGATTCATGAATAATGGATCGTAGTTTGAAGGGGAGTACCCATCCCGCACCGGACGCGTCGGCCGTCAGGACGAGCCCACCGACGGGCTCCGGCCACGCGAGCCGTCCGCTGTCGCCGGACGGCCAGGGGAGACCTTCGCCCGCACGCCGGCGCACCGCCGGCCCGGTCGAAGGGAGCGCTCGTCGTGTCCGTGCCGTTGTGGGCCTGGCTGGCCCTGTGTCTGGTGATCGCCGCCATGCTGGCCGTCGATCTGTTCCTGCACCGCGACAACCACGTCATCGGCTTCCGCGAGGCCGCGATCTGGTCGGCGGTCTGGATCGCCGCCGGTCTGGCGTTCGGTGTCGTGCTGTGGCTGTGGCAGGGCGACGAGGCCGCAGGCGCCTACTACGCCGGCTACCTGATCGAGAAGGCGCTGTCGGTGGACAACGTCTTCGTCTTCGCCCTGATCTTCAGCTACTTCGCCGTCCCGGCCGCATACCAGCACAAGGTGCTGTTCTGGGGCGTCGTCGGCGCGCTGCTGTTCCGGCTCGGGTTCATCTTCGTCGGCGCCGAACTCCTGGAGACGTTCTTCTGGACCGCGTACGTGTTCGGCGTGTTCCTCGTCTACACCGGCTGGAAGATGGCCTTCCGGCACGACGCCGAGACACACCCCGACCGGAACCTGGTCGTCCGCCTGGTGCGTCGGGTCATCCCCACCGACGCCCGCTACCACGGTGACAAACTCTTCGCCCGGGTCGACGGCCGGCGGGTCGCGACGCTGCTGTTCGTCGTCCTCGTCGCGGTGGAGGCGACGGATCTGATCTTCGCGATCGACTCCGTGGCCGCGATCCTGGCCATCACCACCAGCACGTTCATCGTCTGGACCGCAAACGCCTTCGCCGTGCTCGGCCTGCGCAGCCTCTACTTCTGCCTCGCCGGTCTGCTCCGCCGGTTCGTGCACCTGCACTACGGTCTGGCGTTCCTGCTCGCCTTCGCCGGGGTGAAGCTCATCCTCTCCGAGACCCCGGTCGGCAAGCTGCCCGTTCCGCTGACCCTCGGCGTCATCGTCGGCACACTCGCCCTCTCCGTCGGCTGGAGCCTCGCCAGCACCCGCCGGAGCGCCGAACGGCCCGCCGCGCGCTGACCGACGCCGTCGCCGATTCGGCCGCGTCACCGGCACGGGCGGCGGGGCGCGCCGACTCCCGGCGCGCCCCGCCGCCCCGCGGATCAGGCCAGGTCGGCCCACCGGGCGTACATGCGCAGGTCCCGGGTGGTGCGCCGACTCAGCTCGGCAGGCACCGCGTCGCCCCAGCTGGACGCCGAGGCGGCCGCCTTCGCCAGTTGCTTGGCGGCCGCGTCGACCGCCTGGGCGGGCATCCCGTCGGCCAACAGCCGCTCGGCCACGACCAGCCGCGCCCGGACCGCGGCGGTGGTCGCCGCCGGGGCGCAGGCGGTGGCCCGCTTCAACGTGGTCCGCAGGGCCGCGACGCCGGCGCGGGCGGCCTTGCGGTAGTCGGCGTGCGGCACCACCGAGCGGGTCCGGAACGTCCCCTCGCGCAGCGCCTCCTGCTGGCGGGCGTTGAGCTGGTTGTACGCGAACAGCGCCGCGCCGTCGGAGTCGGCGTCGTTCACCGCCTGCACCTGGTCGAGCATCAGGTCCGGTGACGTGCCCCGCAGCGGTCCGTAGGTGGCGGTGTAGAGCGGCACGTCCCCGACCCGCTCGCGCATGACGGCGGTGTCGTGGCCGACGGAGTCGGCCGAGGTGCCGAACGACATCCCGGTGAGGAAGTCGAGCGTGCCGGCGTCGACCCAGGCGCCCCAGTTCTGGAACTTCTTGGCCAGGCCGTCGGTCGGGTCGGCGAAGACGGCGGCGGAGAGCTGCCGGTCGGCGGCGACACGCCGCTGCATCGTGCGGACCTGGTCGACGAACGTGGTGATCTGCTTCTCCCGCCAGGCGTTCCAGGTCGGCCACTGCGGCGAGTCGGGCGTCAGGGTGTACGGGTCGACGCCGTGCTCGGCGGCGAACGTGGTGCGGCTGTACGCGGAGTAGGAGAAGTCCGCGCCGTAGGGCAGCGAGACCGGGTAGCGGATGTAGTCCAGGTGCAGCCCGTCGACGGCGTAGCCGCGCAGGATCTCCTCGAAGGTCGCGAGCACGTGGGTGCGCACGGCCGGCACGGCGGCGTCCATCCAGTAGTAGCCGGGTTCCATCCGGGAGGGCTGCGGACCGGCCTTGCCGACGTCCTCACGTTCCACCGCGGCCCAGCCCGGGTGGGCGGTCAGCACCGGACCGCCGCCGCTCTCCACGCCCACGAAGAAGGTGTGGGTCCAGGCGTGCAGCTCGATGCCCCGGGAGTGCGCCTCGTCGATCCAGACCTTCAGCGGGTCGAACCCGCGCATCTCGGGCCGCTGCGCCGGCATGCCGGCCCGCTCGGCCACAGCGCTCGGGTAGATGGTGTATCCGCCCCACACGGTCTCCAGGAACACCATGTTGAAGCCGGCGGCGGAGATCCGGTCCAGCGAGGCGCGGATCTGCTCGGGGCTGGTCTCGATGGGGCGTACCCAGAGGCCACGGCCCTCGACGGGCCGGGACTCCCGGCTGCGGTAGCCGGCCACGTCGGCGCGGCGGGTGGCGTCGCGGGCCAGTTCCGCGGCGCGTTCCGGCTCGCTGTCGGCCGCGGCCCGGGCCTGGGTGAGCAGTTCCGTGGCCTCGGCGAGGGCGGCGTCCACGGCGGCCGGGTCGATGTCCAGGCAGCTGGCCACCGCGGCGGTCTTCCCGGCGCGGGCGGCGGTCACGGCGCGTTCGGCGCCGAGCAGGAAGCTCTGCGCGTCGACTTCCACCGTGACGGCGGCGCCGTCGACGGTGACCTTCGCGCCGAGCGGGGCGTTGCCCTCCAGCCAGGAGCCGCGTGAGCCGTGCCCGGAGAGCACGAACCCGCCGGCCGGGATGGCGCTGTCGCCACCCTGCCGGGAGACGACCCGCCCGTCGCGGACGCCGATCTCGAACCCGTAGTCGTTGGTGCCGGTGCGTTCCCGGCCGGCCGCGGGGGTGTAGGCGACGAGCTGCTCGGCGCCCCGGCACCCGGGGAAGCACTCGCCCTTGGCCGGGTCCACCCCGGGCGGGTTGGTGGCGGCGGTCGGGTCGGTGGCGTCGAGGGTGGCGGTGGCGCGCCGGATCAGCAGGTTGCGCAGCTGCACCCGGTCGCCGGCGTGCAGGTGCTCGCGCAGCCACCGGCGGTCGTCGACGCCGCCGGCCTCCGGCGGGGAGGCGGAGAGCACCGCCCCGTCGGCCGGGATGGCGTTGTTGCCCGGCTTCGGGCAGGAGTCGAGGGCGGTGCAGACGCTGAGCACGTCGTACGCCCCGCCGCCGACGGCGCGCAGCACCGCCTCGCCGCCGAACGCGTTGGTCTTGGTCTCGGCGCCGGAGTCCGGGGTGTAGAGGGCGAGGACGCCGGCCGCCCGGGAGGACGGGTCGAGGGCGTCGATGGTGGCGGTGGCGCCGTCGGCGGCGACGGCGGTCGGCAGGCCCGGATCGGCGGCGGCTGCGCGCTGGGCGGCCGCCGGAGCGGCCAGCAGACCGAGCAGGACCGCGCCGGCGGCCGCGGAGACGGCGGTCCGTCGCAGGGGTGTGGGGGATGGCATACGGCCCATCGTTGGCGCACTGGTACGGACAAGTCAAGGGTTCTCGTCGATGTCGATTCCGGATGTCCGGTGAGAAAATAGAGCTGAGGCTTGACCTGACGGCGATCATGAGCCAAGCTCTGGCGAACTGGTCCGTACCACTTCACCCCCCCTTGCATGGAGGACCCTCATGAGGCGTACCCGCGCCTTCGCGGCGGCCGCACTGGCCGCCGCGCTCTTCCTCAGCGGCTGCGGCCTGTCCAGCGGCGACGACGCCGGCTCGTCCGGCTCCGACGACAAGATCAGCGGCGAGGTGAAGGGTGAGATCACCTTCGCCACCCTCGCGCTCAAGCCCACCTTCGACGACTACATCAACGGCCTGATCGCCGACTTCCAGAAGCAGCACCCGGGCACCACCGTCAAGTGGGTCGACCTGCCGTTCCAGGGCGCGCAGGAGAAGATCACCAACGACGCGCAGGCCGGCACCCTGCCCGACGTGGTCAACCTGAACCCCAACTTCGCCCAGAAGCTGGAGAAGCAGGGCGTCTTCGTGGACATGGAGACCAACGCCGGCGACGTGAAGGACACCTTCGTGCCCGGCGCGTGGGACGCCTTCAAGGTCCCCGGCCAGCCTGGCTCGTACGGCCTGCCGTGGTACCTGACCAGCGAGGTCACCATGTACAACAAGGACCTCTACGCCAAGGCCGGGCTGAGCGCCGACACCCCGCCGAAGACCATCGACGAGCTGCTGACCCAGGCCGAGAAGCTCTCCGCCGGCGGCAAGGGCCGCTTCTACGGCTGGCACCCGGCACTGGAGAACAGCTTCGTGCCCAACCTGGCGAAGCTCGGCGTGCCGCTGCTCAACGACGACGCCACCAAGTGGACGTTCAACACCCCCGACGCCGTGCAGTACGTGACCCGGGTGCGCGATCTCTACACCAGCAAGGCCATCGCGCCCGACTGGCTGACGCAGGACCACGCCAAGGAGACCGAGGCGTACTCCGCCGGGCGGGTCGCGCTGTTCCCCTCCGGGCCCAACTTCCTCAAGGTGGTCGGCCAGAACGCCCCCGCCGTCGCCAAGGCAACCGCGGTCGCCCCCCAGATCGCCAGCGCCGACGGCACCACGAACATGTCGGTGATGGGCCTGCTCGTGCCGAAGAAGAGCAAGAACCCGGCGACCGCGCTGGAGTTCGCGAAGTTCGTCAGCAACGCGCAGAACCAGCTCGCCTTCGCCAAGATCGTGACGATCCTGCCGTCCACCGCGGACTCGTTGAAGGACCCCTACTTCACCCAGGTGGACCCGGCCGACCCCACCTCGCCGGCCCGCAAGATCTCCGCCGAGCAGATCGCCAAGGCCGAGAACCTCACCCCGGTGCAGTGGGACGACCGCACCAAGGCGGCGGTGATCGGGAAGATCCAGCTCGCCGTCAAGGGCGACCTCGACCCGAAGGCCGCCCTGGACCAGGCCGTGGACGAGGCCAACAAGCTGCTCGCCCGCTGACCGCGTCCGGCGCCGCCCGGTCCCGCGCCGGGCGGCGCCACCACCTCGACGACAGGAGCTCACCGACGTGATCGGCCGTCGCTGGTTCGTACCCTGGCTCTTCCTGGCCCCGGCGCTGCTCGTCACCGCGCTGATGACCTGGGGACCGCTCGCCAACACCGGCGTGCTGGCGTTCACCGACGCGCAGGCGCTCGGCGGCGGCCAGTTCACCGGACTGGACAACTTCAGCCGCCTCGCCGACGACACCGAGTTCTTCCGGGCGCTCGGCAACACCGCGCTCTACCTGGTCGTCGTGGTGCCCGCGCTGGTGCTGCTGCCGTTGCTGCTCGCCCAGCTGGTGCACGCCAAGCTGCCCGGCATCGGCGCGTTCCGGGCGGTGTTCTACACCCCGGTCATCGCCTCGATGGTCGTGGTCGGGCTGATCTGGAGCTGGCTGCTCTCCTCCGACGGCATGGTCAACGCCGTACTGGTGAAGTTGCGGGTGATCGCCGAGCCGCTGCCTTTCCTCACCGACGCCACCCTGCTGCTGTTCTCCTGCATGCTGGTCACGGTCTGGAAGGGCCTCGGCTACTACATGGTCATCTATTTGGCCGCGCTCTCCAACGTGCCGAACGAGCTGTACGAGGCCGCCCGGGTCGACGGCGCCGGCGCGGTCCGCCGGTTCCGCTCGGTCACCGTGCCCACCGTCCGCCCCACCATGCTGCTGGTCGGCACGCTCGCCGCGATCTCCGCGACCAAGGTCTTCGCCGAGATCTACGTGATGTCCTCCGGCACCGCCGGACCCGGTGGACAGGCGAAGTCGATCGTCTACTACATCCGCGAGGTCGGCCTCGGCGTCGACGGCGAGATCGGGTACGCCTCCGCGATGAGCCTGACGCTCTTCGTCGGCACGCTCGGCCTCTCCGTCCTGGCGCTCGTGCTGCGCCGGCGCGGCGAGAGGGCCGAGGCATGAGCGAGCGCACCGAGCGAAGCGAGGGCCGTGAGGGCATGTCCGGTCGGCACGGCATGAGCGAGCGCACCGAGCGAAGCGAGGGCCGTGAGGGCATGCCCGGTCGGCACGGCATGAGCGAGCGCACCGAGCGAAGCGAGGCCCGCCCGGCCCGGCGTGGCGCCGGCCGGTTCGCCGGGCCGGCCCTGCGCTACCTGCTGCTGCTGGCGATGGCCGTGCTGCTGGTCGGCCCGTTCCTCTGGCAGCTCTCCACCGCGCTCAAGGGCACCGGCGAGCCGATCTACGGACCGGACACCACGCTGCTGCCGGCCGAGCCGACACTCGGCAACTTCGGCAAGGTGGCCGACGTCATCCCGGTGTGGCGCTACATCGGCAACTCGGCGATCGTCGCGGTCGCCAGCGTGCTCACCAACTGCCTGCTCGGCGCCATGGCCGGCTACGCGCTGGCGCGGATGCGCTTCCGCGGCCGGGGCGCCGTCTTCGCCGCCGTGCTCGCCTCACTCGTGGTGCCGTTCGAGGTGATCATGGTGAACGTCTTCCTCACCGTGCGCAGCCTCGGCCTGGTCGACACCCTGCTCGGCGTGCTGCTGCCCGGCGCCGTCTCCGGACTGTCCATCCTGGTCATGCGGACCGCCTTCCTCGCCCTGCCCAAGGAGACCGAGGAGGCGGCGGCCATCGACGGGGCGGGGGAGTGGGCCCGGTTCTGGCGCGTCGCGCTACCCAGCGTGCGCGGCTCCCTCGCGGTGGTCGGCGTGTTCAGCTTCCTCTTCGCCTGGGACGACTTCCTCTGGCCGCTGATCGTGCTGAAGAACCCCGACAACTTCACCCTCACCGTCGGACTGCAGTATCTCTCCGGCACGTTCACCAACGACCAACGCGTCGTCGCCGCTGGCACGATGATCGCAGTCATTCCGCTGCTCGCCGTCTTCTTCGCCCTGCAGCGGATGTTCTTCCGCGGCATCGGAGAGGGAGGGGTGAAGGGATGACCGCCACCAGTCGGACCGCCTTCAAGCACGAGGCGCTGTACACCGCCCTGCGTACCGAGATCGGCTCGTCGCTGCGGCCGCACGACCCGCTGCCCAGCGAGCGCGAGCTGGTCACCCGGTTCGGGGTCAGTCGGGCCACCGTCCGCCAGGCCGTGGGTCGCCTGGAGGAGGAAGGTCTGGTCTACCGCGCCCAGGGCGCCGGCACGTTCGTGGCCGACCCGGCCACCATCTCCAAGTCGCTCGCCCTGACCTCGTTCAGCGAGGACATGCGCAGCCGCCGACTCAGCCCCGACTCCCGCCTGCTCGACCTCACCGTCGTCCCGGCCGGCGTGGCGGTGGCCCGTGAGCTGTCGCTGTCCCCCGGGGCCGAGGTGGCCCACGTACGCCGGCTCCGGCTGGCCGACGGGCTGCCGATGTGCATCGAGGAGGTCTGGCTGCCCACGCAGCGGGTGGGTGACCTGGACGCCGGTCTGGTCAGCGGTTCCCTCTACGAGGTGCTCGCCGCGCGCGGCGTCCGGCCGGACCACGCCGACCAGGTGATCTCCGCGACCGTGGTCGACGCCGACCAGGCCACGCTGCTCGGCGTGGCGCCGTACTCACCGGCGCTGCGCGTCGACCGGACCACCTACGACGACGGCGGCGTCGCGGTGGAACGCGCGGAGAGCATCTACCGCGCCGACCGCTACGACTTCCGCATCACCGTGACCCGAAGGACGCCGTGACCGCCCCGCTCCTCGCCGCCGTCGACATCGGCGGCACCAAGACCGCCGCCGCGCTGGTGCGCGCCGGTGCCGTCCTGACCCGTACCCAGGCCCCCACGCCGGCCCGCGACGGCGCCGCCGCCGTCCTCGACCGCGCCGCCGCGCTGGTCCGCTCCCTCGGCGCGGACCCGGCCGCGGTCGGTGTCGGCGCCCCCGGTCTGGTCGACCCGACGACCGGCCTGCTCACCGCCGCCACCTCGTCGATCAGCGACTGGTCCCGGGTGGACGTGCCCGGTGCGCTGCGGGACCGGCTCGACCTGCCCGCCACGGTGCTCAACGACGTGCAGGCGTTCACCCTCGGCGAGGCCGCGCACGGCGCAGGCCGCGGCCTGCCCACGGTGATCGGGGTGGCTGTCGGCACCGGGATCGGCGGTGGCGTGCACGCCGCCGGCACGCTGCTCACCGGCCGGACGGGCGCCGCAGGGCACCTCGGCCACCTGCCCGTGCCGCAGGCCGCCGGGCGGCCCTGCCCGTGCGGCGCCACCGGGCACGTCGAGGCGGTGGCCGCCGGGCCGGCCGTCGCCGCCCGCTACAGCGAAAGCACCGGCGAACAGGTCGACCTGCCCGAGGTGGTGCGGCGGGCCCGCGCCGGCGACGACATCGCCGGGGCCGTCCTGGCCGACGCCGGTGCCGCGCTCGGCACCGCCCTCGCCGGACTGGCCAACGTTCTCGACCCGGACCGGATCGTGATCGGCGGCGGCGCCGCCGTACCGGAGCTGGTGGCCGCCGCCGCACCGGCCTTCGCCGCCGCCTGCATGCCGGTGCTCGGCCCGGTGCCGTTCGTCCCGGCCGCGCTCGGCGCGGACGCCGCACTTGTCGGTGCCGCCGAGGCCGCGCTGCGGATGCTCGGCCGGGGCACGGTGACCCGATGATCGACGTCGCCCTCGTGCCGTTGGACGACCGGCCGGTCTGCCGGACGCTGCCGGGCCTGGTCGCCGCGGTAGCCGGCGCACGCGTGCACACCCCGCCGGCCGACCTGCTGCCGGCCCAGCGCCGAGCCGGTGACCCGGACGGCCTGGCGCGGTGGCTCGCCGGTCACCGCGCCGACGCCGCCGTGGTCGCGCTGGAGACGCTCGGCCTCGGCGGGCTGATCGCCTCCCGGCTGCGCGACGACCCGGCCGGCGTCGTGCTGCGCCGCTGGGACGCGCTGGCCGAAGGCCCCGCACCCGTGTACGCCGCGACCGTCGTGCAACGCACCCCGGACGCCGACGACGCCGGCGAGGAACCCGACTACTGGGCGCACCATGGCCGTGCGCTGCACGCGTACTCGGCGGACCTGCACCGCGCCGTCGGCACGCCGGGCCTGCCCGACACCGACGTGCCGGCGCGGATCCGCCGTGACTTCCTGCGTCGACGGCAGCGCAACCACGTGCTCAACCAGGCCGCGCTGGGGCTGGCCGCCGACGGTGTGCTGGACACCCTCGTGGTGGGTGCCGACGACACCGCCGTCGCCGCGGTCGGCACCGCCGAGTGGCAGTGGCTGCGGACCTGGACGTCCTGGCTGGAAATCGGTGACCGGGTGCTGGCCCATCCGGGCGCCGACGAGATCGGCGCCGTGCTGGTGGCCCGCGCGCTCACCGCCGCCGCCGGGCACACCCCGTCGATCGCCGTCGCCTGCGCCGAACCGGACGGTCTGGCGCGGGTGGCCCGCTACGAGCCCGTCGACGTCGGGGCCGGCATCGCCAGCCAGGCCGCCGCGGCCGGAGCCCGCGTCGTCGACCGGGCCCACGCCGACGCGGTGCTCGTGGTCCACCCGCCGCAGCCCGGCGACGCCGACTGGGCCACCGCCCCGCCCGGCGACACCGACCCGGCACCGGCGGCACGCACCGCCGGGCTGGTCCGCCGGCTGCTGGCCGAGGGGCGACCGGTCGCGCTGGCCGACTGCGCGCTCGGTAACGGGGCCGACCCGCGCCTCGTGGCCGACCTGACGGCCGACGGCTCTTACGCCCGGCTGGCCGGCTTCGCCGGCTGGAACACCGCCGGCAACACCGTCGGCAGCGCGCTCGCCACGCTGGTCACCCACCAGGTCGGCCGGGCCGCCGGCACCCTCGACGAGGGCGCCGCGCGGCGGCTGCTGGCGCACCGACTCGTCGACGACCACCTGTGGATGTCGTACGCCCGGCCACGGCTGCGACACGAGCGCGGCACCGACCCGACCCGGCACGACCACGTGCCGGACGCGGAGACCCCGGCGGTCACCGCCCGGATCGAGCAACTGCTGCGCGAACGGTGGCGGCAGCTCGACCCGTTGCCCGGCTGGGCCCTCGCCCCCGGGTCGGTGACGCTGCCCTGGCACCGCACCTACGAGATCGACTTCGCCCTGGAGGAGACCGGTGAGCAGCCCTGAACCGACCCTGACCGCCGACGTGGCCGTGGTCGGCGGCGGACTCGGCGGGGTGGCCGCGGCGCTCGCCGCCGCCCGCGCCGGCGCCACCGTGGTGCTCGTGGAGGAGCTGTCCCGGGTCGGCGGCCAGGTCACCACGCAGGCGCTGCCCGCCCTCGACGAGCACCCGCACATCGAGAGCTTCGGCGCCTCGGCGAGCTACCGGGCGTTCCGGGACACCGTGCGGGCCCACTACGGCGGCACCGCCAACCCCGGCGGCGGTTGGGTGAGCCGGCTCTGCTTCGAGCCGGACGTCGCCCGCCGGGTGCTCGACGCGAGCCTGGCCGAGGCGAAGGTGACGGTGCTGACCGGCCGGGCCGCCGTCACCGTGCGGGCCGAGGCCGGCCGCGTCCGCGACGTCACGTTCACCGACGGCACCGTGCTGGCCGCCGCCGTCTTCTGCGACGCCACCGAACGCGGCGACCTCGCCCCGCTCGCCGGGTTCCCCACCGTCACCGGCTCCGAGGGGCGTGACGCGTACGGCGAGCCGGACGCGGTCCCCGGCGGCCCCGACCCCGCCGCGCAGCAGTCGTTCACCTGGTGCGGGCTGGTCGAGCACCACCCCGGCGCGGACTTCACCGGCCCCGCACCGGCCCGCTACACCGACCTGCGGCACCGGCTCTCCTTCGACATCGCCGGCTGGGACGGCGGCGTGCACCGCTACCGGATGTTCACCGACGGCCCGGACGGCCGACCGCCGTTCTGGACCTACCGGCGGCTGCGCGCCACCGCGCCCGAACTGGCGGTGCTCAACTGGGCGTCCAACGACTGCGCCGGACACGACCCGATCGGCGACCCGGCCGGGGCGGAACGGGCCGGCCGGGAGCTGACCGCCGCGTTCGTGCACTGGCTGCGCACCGAGGCGCCCCGGGAGGACGGCGGCCAGGGCTTTCCCGGCCTGCGTCTCGCCCCGGAGGCGGCCGGCACGCCGGACGGCTTCGCCGAGGCGCCCTACCTGCGCGAGTCGCGGCGCATCGTGGTCGACCGGCCGGTCACCGGCCACGACCTCGCGCCGGTGCCCGGGGAGGTACGCGCCCGCCACCTGCCCGGCTCGCTCGGCGTCACCTGGTACCACGTCGACCTGCACGAACGCACCGGCCACCCGGAACCGGTCTACCGGGAGACCGCGCCGTTCACCGTCCCGGCCGGCGCGCTCGTCCCGCGCGGTGCGGTCAACCTGCTGGCCGCCGCCAAGAACCTCGGCGCCACCCAGGTCGCCGCCGCCGCGTACCGGGTGCACCACGGCGAGTGGGCGGTCGGCGAGGCGGCCGGCGCGCTCGCCGCGCGGGCGGCCCTGGACCGTCGCGCGGTCGGCGCGGTCCACGACGACCCCGCGTTCCTGCTCGCCGTGCAGCGTGACCTGGTCGCCGCCGGCGTCCCGTTGGCCTGGATCGCCGACGTGCCCACCGGTGATCCCCGGTTCGCCGCGGTGCACCTGGCCGCCGCCCACGGCGCCCTGGCCGGCGAACGGGCCGCCGACCTGGCCGTCGAACCCGACCGACCCGCCGGACCGCGGGACCTGGCGGCGCTACGCGCGGCCGCCCGGACGCTGGGCGCCGACCCGTCCACGGTCGACCCCGATCGCGCCCTGGGCGCACTGATGGAGGACCTCACCCGATGACGGTGCTTGACACGATCCACGGCCGGCTGGTCGTCTCCTGCCAGGCGGACCCCGGTGAACCGCTCGACGACCCGGCGCACATGGTGGCGCTGGCCCGCTCCGCGCTGCACGGCGGCGCCGCCGGAATCCGGGCGCAGGGCCTGCGCGACCTGCGTGCGCTGCGCGCGGCCCTGCCCGACACCCCGCTGATCGGGCTGATCAAGCACGGCGACAGCGGCGTCTACATCACCCCGACCCTCGCGCACGCCGACGCGGTCGCCGCCACCGGCGTGCAGATCGTCGCGCTCGACGGCACCCGCCGGCCCCGCCCGGACCGGCTCACGCTCGCCGAGACGGTGACCGAGCTGCGGCGGCGTCACCCGCGGGTGCTGGTGATGGCCGACGTGGCCGACGTCGCCGACGCCCACGACGCGGTGACCGCCGGCGCGGACCTGGTCGGCACCACGCTCTCCGGCTACACCGGCGGCGCGGTGCCGCACGATCCCGACCTGGAGTTGATCGCCACGCTGGCCGGAACGCTGCCGGTGCCGGTCGTCGCCGAGGGCCGGATCAACACCCCGGACGAGGCCGCCGCCGCCCTTCGCCACGGCGCGCACGCGGTCGTGGTGGGTACCGCCATCACCCGTCCCGCCGTGGTCACCGCCCGCTTCGCCGCCGCGCTCGTCACCGACCGGGAGATGTCATGACCGTGCACGTCGTCAGCCACACCCACTGGGACCGCGAGTGGTACCGGCCGATGGAGTCGTTCCGCGCCCGGCTGGCCGAGCTGGTCGCCCGCGTCTGCGACCAGCTCGACGCGGGCGAGCTGGGCCGCTTCCACCTCGACGGGCAGACCGTCACCGCGCTGGACGCGCTCGCCGTCCGGCCCGACCTCGCCGACCGGATCCGCTCGCACGCGGCAGCGGGACGCCTGCACGTCGGGCCGTGGCACGTGCTCGCCGACAACCAGCTCGTCTCCGGTGAGAACCTGATCCGCAACCTGCTCACCGCCCGCCGGATCGCCGCCGGCCTCGGGCTGACCCTCGCCCAGGTGGGCTACTGCCCGGACGCCTTCGGTCACCCCGCCGACCTGCCCCGGGTGCTGCGCGGCTTCGGCCTGGACACCGCGCTGGTCTGGCGGGGCGCGCCGCCGCACCTGGCCCGGTTCCGCTGGCGCTCCCCGGACGGTGCCGAGGTGCTCGCGGTCAACCAGGGCTACTACGAGCCGGAGGTGCTCTGGGAGGCGGCCTCCGCGGCGGATCGGCTCCGCGCGTTCCGGGACAAGCAGGCCGGCCGGGACGCCGTCGGCCCGTACCTGCTGCTCAACGGCGGTGACCACCTCGCACCGCGCGCGTTGCCCGCCGGGCTCGCCGACGGGGTGGCGGTGGAGAGCACGCTGGCCGACTACTTCGACGCGGTCCGCGACACGGTGCCGGTCGACGAGGTGGTCACCGGGGAGCTGCGGTATCCGGGGGACTGGCTCACCTTCGTCCTCGCCGGCACGCTGTCCGCCCGGCTGTACCTCAAGCAGGCCAACGCCGCCACCGAGACGTTGCTGGAGGCCTGGGCGGAGCCGTTGACCGTACGCGCCGGGCGCACCGACTCGGTCGGGCTGCTCCGGCACGCCTGGGACCAACTGCTGCAGAACGCGCCGCACGACTCCATCTGCGGCTGCTCCGTCGACGAGGTGCACCGCGAGAACGAGGTGCGCTTCGCCCGCGCCCGACAGGCCGGCGAGCACCTGGTCGAGCGGGCCTTGCTCGACCTCGGGCTGGACACCCGGCTCGCCGGTGACCCGGTGACCGACGCCGCCGCGCTGGTCGTGGTCAACCCGCACGCCGCCCCGGTGGGCGCGCCGGTCGAGGTGGATGTGCACACGGCGCCCGGGCACACCGTCACCGGGCTGCTCGACGCCGCCGGCGAGCCGGTCGCGTACGAGCTGCGCGAGACCGAGCCGACGCCGCTGTTCTGCGCCGACCTGGACATCCTCCCGGACACTCGGGACACGTTGCGGCACCGCATCGCGTTCGTCGCCGACGCGCCGGCCGGCGGCTGGACCGGCTACACCGCCACGGTCGCCGCCGGGGCGCCGGCCGCCGGGCCCGCCGGCGCCCCGGGCCGCACCGTCACCCGCGGCGACTGGACGTTGGCCGTCGCCGACGACGCCTCGTTCACCCTGACCGACGCGGCCAGCGGCCGTACCCTGTCCGGGCTGGGGCGCCTCGTCGACTCCGGCGATGCCGGGGACACCTACACCTACGACCCGCCGCGACGGGACGAGACGGTCACGCCGGTGCTGCGCGAGGCGTGGGTGCACGACAGCGCCGCCGCCTCCCGCATCGTCGTCCGCGCCGACCTCGACGTCCCGGCCGGCCTCACCGCCGACCGCGCGGCCCGAAGCACCGAGCGGACGGTGCTGCCGCTGACCGTCACCGCCACCATCTGGGCCGGGGTTCCGGAGCTGGACTGGCGGCTGGAGTTCGACAACACCGCCGACGACCACCGTCTACAGGCCCACTTCCCGACCGACGCGCCGGCGGCGAGCTGGACCGCCGACACCCACTTCAGCCTGCTCGCCCGGCCGCTCAAGGCGCCGCTGGGCCCGCTGCCCGACGAGCGCGGTCACGAGGCCGACGCCGGCGTCGCCCCGGTCCGTTCGCTGGCCACCCTGCCCGGTCTGGCGGTCCTCGCACCCGGGCTGCCCGAGGTGCAGGGCATCGCCGGCGAGCGGCCGTCGCTGGCCGTCACGGTGCTGCGCGCGGTCGGCTGGCTGTCCCGGCCGGACCTGCGGGCCCGCACGGCCGGCGCCGGCCCGCAACTGCCCACGCCCGAGGCGCAGTGCCGGCGCCGGATCACCGCTGCCGTCGGCGTACGCCTCGACGACGACGAGGTGGCGGTGACCGCGGCGGCGGCCCGTCGGCGGGCGCCACTGCGAGCCTGGCAGTTGCGCCCCGGCACGGCGGCGCCGGCCCCGACGGCCGGGCTGCGGGTGGAGGGGGCGCAGGTGTCGGCCCACAAGCTCGCCGAGGACGGCGACGGCGCGGTGCTGCGGCTGGTGAACCCGACCGCCGCCGAGGTGGTGGCCACGCTGTCCGGGCTCGACGGCCGACTCATCGAGTGCGACCTCGCCGAGCAGCCGGTCGGCGGAGCGGTGCCGGGTGACCGGATCCCGCTCGGCCCGTTCGCGACCCGGAGCTTCCGCGTCACCGCGGCGACCCGGGCCTCAGCGTAGAGCGGCAGCGGCCTGGGCCACCAGCCACTCCTCCGACCGCTGGTAGGTCCAGCCGTTGTCGTCGAGCAGGGTGAAGTAGCCGGAGTATCCGAAGTAGAACCAGAGGATGTCGGTGGCTTCCGCGACGTCCATCCCGTCCCGGAGGCCACCGACGTCGCGGAGCCGGCCGGCGACGGCTTCCACGGCGTCGCGGTAGCGCTTCGTGGCCACCCGCAGGGCCGCGGCGACCTCGGGGTGGTGCGGTGCGGTCGTCAACGTCAGCCGCATGATGTCGCCGTACGTCTCGCGCATGGCCCGGACCGTGGCCGCCGTGTCCCGCAGGATCTCGTCCGGGTCGGTGAGGGTTTCCTGCCGGGAGAGGGTCTGCGCCACGATCGGCGCCTGGCTCCACAGGTCGACGAGCGTCCGGATCAGCCCCTGCTTGCCGCCGGTCACCGCGTACACCGTGGCCGGCGCCACGCGGGCCTCCGCGGCGATGTCCTCGATCTTCGTCGCGAAGTATCCGTTGCGGGCGAAGAGTGAGCGCGCCGCGTCGATGATGGCGGCCCGGGTGGCCGCGGCGTACTCGGCCCGGCGGTTTCTGGGCGGTTCGGTCATGGTCGGGTGAGCATAGCCTCCGCCATTCGCCAGAGTTGGTCTCTGACGAATGGGTGGATACTCTGGCGACATGAGTGACAGGCTGACGTCGGGACCGTGGTACGAGGCAGCTCGGACGATCTGGAACGGCGCGGTGTCCCGCCGTCCACTCGCCGTTCTTCGATGCGCCGGCGCGGCCGACGTCCAGGCGGCGGTGCGGACCGCCCGGGAGGAGGGTCTTCCGCTGTCGGTGCGCGGTGGTGGGCACGACTGGGCCGGTCGTGCGCTCGTCGACGGTGGACTGACGCTCGATCTGAGCCCGATGCGGCAGGTGAGCGTCGACCCGGCCACCGCGGTCGCCACCGTGGCGGGCGGCGCCACCTCGGCCGACGTGGCCGCGGCCGCGCAGCGGGCCGGCCTGGTCGCGGTGACCGGGACGGCCGGTTCGGTCGGGATGGCCGGCCTGACGCTCGGCGGCGGGTACGGGCCGCTGAGCGGCCGGTTCGGCCTCGCCGCCGACAACCTGCTGTCGGCCGACGTGGTGCTCGCCGACGGCACGCTGGTCACCGCCGACGAGGAGCACGATCCCGAGTTGCTCTGGGCGCTGCGTGGCGGTGGCGGCAACTTCGGCGTGGTCACCACGATGCGGATCCGGTTGCACGCGGTGCCGGCGATCCTGGCCGGGATGATCATGTTCCGGTTCGACGTCCTGCCCGACCTGGAGGAGTCGCTGCTGCGCGGGCCGGACGAGCTGACCGTGCAGGCCGGCTTCGTCACCGCGCCGACCGGCGAGTCGGCACTCTTCGCCGCGCCGACCTGGTGCGGGGACCCCGAGGTGGGGATGAAGGCGCTGCACCGGCTCACCGAACTCGGCGAGCCGCTGGCGGCGCAGGTCGGTCCGACCACGATGACCGACCAGCTCGCGCAGATCGACGCGATGTTCCCGGCCGGGCGGCACGTCGAGATCGGGTCGCGCACGGTCACCGGACTCGATGCCGGTGTCCAGGAGATCCTGCTCGACGCCGCGAACGCCAAGACCTCGCCGCTCTCCGCGATCTCGCTGCACAGCCTGCACGGGGCGGCCGCCCGCGTCCCCGCCGACGCCACCGCGTTCCGCAACCGGACGCCGCACCTCATGGTCGAGACCATCGCGGTCTGGGAACCGGGGGACCCCGCTGAAGATCAACACCGTGCCTGGGTACGGGGAACCGACCGGCTTCCGGGCGGCTATCCCAACCTGCTCGGTCCGGAGGACACCGCGCGTACCGCCGCCGCCTTCGGGCCGAACGGCGAGCGCCTGCTGGCCGCCAAGAAGCGGTACGACCCGGACCTCGTGTTCCACGCCCCGGGCGCGCAGTGAGCTGGAGCACCCGGGAGATCGCCCAACTCGCCGGCACCACGCTGCGGGCGGTACGTCACTACCACGACGTCGGCCTGCTCGCGGAGCCGCAGCGGCGTAGCAACGGGTACAAGCAGTACGGGGTGGCGCACCTCGTCCGGATCCTGCGGATCAGGCGCCTGACGGAGTTGGGGTTCTCGCTGACGCAGATCGCGGCCATGCCGGACACCGACGACCAGCCCGTCGAGGCGCTGCGCACGCTCGACGCCGAGCTCGCCGCCACCATCGAACGACTCCAACGGGCGCGCCTCGAACTCGGCGTCATCCTGCGGCAGCCCACACCGGCGGAACTACCACCCGGCTTCGCCGCACCCGGTGTCGTGTCGACGATGCCGCCCGCCGACCGTTCGTTCATCGTCGTGCTGACCCGGGTCCTCGGTGCCGAGACCATGCGGGCCTGGGCGGACATGCTGCGCAAGCCCGTCACCGACCCGGTCGCCGAGCGGTTCGACACGCTACCCGAGGACGCCGACGAGCAGACCCGGGCCGAGGTGGCCCGGGACCTGGCCCCCTTCGTGCGGGCGCTGTACGCGGAGAACCCCGGCGTCGGGATCACGAACGCCGGCACCCGGTACAGCGCGCGCTACGTCCAGCAGGCCGTGGGCAAGGCGTTGGCGGACCTCTACAACCCCGCGCAGCTGGACGTCCTGCGGCGCACCAACCGACTGCTGTCCGAACCGCACGACCAGTCGTCCGTGGCCCGCCCACCGGAGAGGAAGATCCGATGACGGCCCGCCCCGGGCGCTGCCGGGTGGACCAACGCTCCCGCGTCCCGGTCACCGACGAGGAACGGGGAGCGCCGCCCGGCGCAGCGCAGGCTCAGTGGTCGCCCGACGCCTGATCCTGCCGCCGGCCCGGGTCCAACGCGAGGCGCTGCGAGATTCGGACGTACAACATGCCCATGCAGCCGCTGAGGGTCGCGATGACGATCGCCTTGGTGACCGGGCTGCCCGCGACGATGTCCGCCACGACGAGCAGGGACACCATGAACGCGGCCAAGCCGAGCGCGGCGTAGACCCTGTCCTGCGCCTTTTCCCACCGGCGCATGGTGCGGCTGCGCTGTCGGTCGACGCTGCGGGTCTCGATGAACAGTGCGATCAACAGGACGGGGACCACCTGTACCGCACCCTCGTAGAGGATCATGTTCGTGCCTTTCCGGGTCGATGGTCGCGATGTGCGGTGACGGGTCGGGGCCCCGCGTCCGGTCGGCTGCCGGCCGCGATGAGGCGTCGGGTGCTGCGCCGGAAGCTCCACACGACGACCAGCGCGGCCAGTACGGTGAGCGGGATGCCCATAACGATCCGGGCGAGGCCCAGCCCGCCGGTGCTGTCGGTCAGATAGAGCCACTGCTGGATCGCGAATCGCGAGCCGAACACCGACGCCGCGGCGAGGGTCGCAAGATCGTGTGCCGTGCGGGCGGCTCGGTCGGATCGCCACGCGTGCGTTCCGCCGTGCAGGACGTTCCAGAGGACACCGGTCAGCGGCCGACGAGCCAGCACCGACCCGAACGTGACGACGAACCCGCCCAGCGAGGCCCAGATCCCGATCACGAAGAAGTCCCGCGCGGAGCCGGTCCAGGCGACGATCCCGGCGGCCACCGCCACGCCGAGCATGCTGCCGACAGCGGAGACGAGGCGCTCGCCGCGCAGCAGCCGAACGATGAACAAGGCCAGCCCGGTCGCGACCGCGACGCCGACCGCGACCGTCAGCGGAAGGAATGCGTTCGCCGTCACGAACACGATCACCGGGACCGTCGAATGGACGAACCCGGCGACGCCGCCCATCCGGTCCAGCACTGTGGGTTCGGCTGGCTTCGCGTCTGGTTCTGCCTCGTTCCGCATCCGAGCAATTAGCGGGTGTGCCGCAGCGGCACACTCAAGCCCACACCGCACGGGGTGGCCGGTCTCACGGGCGCCCGGCGGCGGGTCGGCACGTCGGCTGCCGCAGGATCGCGGCCAGTTCCTCGCGGATCCGTTGCTGGCGCTTGATGCTGGCCGGCCGGTTCGGCGTCGAGGGCGCGGAACGTACGTCCCGCGCCCTCGACCGAACTGCTCCCGGGGGCAGTCGACGTCAGCCGCGCCGGCAGTTCCGGTCGCCGGCCGGCATCGCGCCGTCGACCAGGTACGACGTGGTGACGTTGAGCGCGCAGGCGTTGCCGCCGAGCACGTAGACGCCGTGCCCGCTCCCGTCCACGGTCACCAGCCGGGAGCGCTTGTCGAACTTCTCCCGCAGCAGCTTGCCGCCGGCGAGCGGGGTGACCGGGTCGTGCCGGTTCTGCAGGATCAGCACGTTGCGCGGCCCCCTGTCGTTCACCGCCACCGGCGGCCCGGCCGGGTCGTGCGTCCAGAAGGCGCAGGGGGTGATGTTGGCGCTGGCCGCGCCGAACAGCGGGAACCGCTTCCGGTCCTGCGCGACGGCCCGCCGGTAGGTGTCCACGTCCTCCGGCCACTCGACGTCGTTGCAGGTGACGGCGAGGAACACGGTGAGCGCGTTGTCCTGCGGGTTGGGTGCCGCTGCCGCCTTCGCCTGCGGTGCCTCACCGGGGTTCAGGTAGGTCTGCCAGAGCCGCGCGAGGTTGGCGTACTGGATCTCGTTGTAGAGCGAGCCGAAGGTGACCTGCCGGAAGAGGGGACCGGTCATCCCGTCGGGGGCGGGATTCTCGTCGAGCCGTTCGGCGAGGGTGAGGTAGGTCCGGCGGACCTGCTGCGGCGTGCGGCCCAGACCGTAGGACTCGTGCCGCGCCGCCGCCCACTTCGCGAAGTCGGGGAACGTCTGCTCCATGCCGAGCGCGAACCGGCGCAGTCCGGCCCGGTCGAGGTGGGTGTCGCCGACGATGCTGTCCAGCACCACCCGGTCGGTGGTGGCCGGGAACATCGAGGCGTACGCGGCGCCGAGTGCCGAGCCGTAGGACGCCCCGTAGAAGCTGGCCTTCTCCTCGCCGAGCGCGGCGCGGATCCGGTCCAGGTCGCGAGCCATGTTCGCGGTACTCAGGTGCCGCAGCCGTCCCTCGGTGTCGTTGGCCGCGCACCGCTCGGCGACGTCCTCGGCGATCTCCGCCTGCCGGGTGACGGCCGCGTCGTCGGGCGCGTACGGCGGGATGTTGGCCCAGTAGGCGTCGTCGGCGGTGAAGCCGCAGCTCACCGGCGTCGAGTGCCCGACACCCCGGGTGTCCATGCCGATCAGGTCGTAGGCGTCCGTGACGCCGGTCGGCAGCCCCTTCGAGACCAGGAAGGCCGGCTGGTCCAGGCCGGTGCCGCCCGGCCCGCCCGGGTTGAACATCAGCACGCCACGTCGCTTCTCCGGCTTCGTGCTGGCGATCCGCGACACCATGATCTCGATCTGGGTGCCGTCCGGGTCGTCGTAGTCCAACGGAACCGGCACCTTGGCGCACTGCACCGGCAGCTGCACCGTCGGCGGCACCACCACGTCCTTCGGGCACGCCGTCCACTGTGGACCCGCCGCGGACCTCGGCGCCGCCGACTCCTCGGCCATCGCCGGAATCACCGTGACCAGGGCGCCGGCCAACCCCAGCGTCCCCACCAGGGCCACACCACGTCTTCGCAACATGCGCTCTCCCGTTCCGGCCCGCCCTTCGGCGGGCTCGCCCCCATCCGAACCCGTGCCCTCGCGGCACAGTCAAACGGGCGCCGGGTCTGCTGCGGATCTTCCTCGAGGACGGTCGGCAAGATCACACGCGCGCGGAGTTGAGTGTGCCGCTACGGCCGGGTGTCTCGTCGAGAACGCAAAACCGGAGACCGGATCGGAGACTTCCATGACCTTGTTCGACCCGGGTCCGCCGGTGGACTCGTCCGCCCCGCCCGCTCCCCGGCGCGCCACCGCCCGGGTCGGCGCCGCTGCCGGGGCGGCGACGGTGCTCGCGCTGGTCGCGGCCTGCACCGGCACCCCGAACTCGGCGGAGTCCGAGCCACAGCCGTCCGCCGCCGGGCTGGAGGTCTTCTACGGGCAGAAACTGTCGTTCGGCTCGTGTGCGGGTTACGGCACCACGCCCGGGCAGGAGAAGCTCTACGTCGCCCCCTTCGAGTGCGCCCGGCTGAAGGTGCCGCTGGACTACCGGAACCCGAAGGGTCGGACCATCCAGGTCGCGGTACTCCGGCTCCCCGCCCAGGGTGACCCCGGGCAGCGCATCGGATCACTGGTGCTCAACCCGGGCGGCCCGGGCGGTTCGGGCCTGGCCCAGGCGACGAGCTTCAGCGCCGCGCACGCGAAGAGCCCGCTGCTGCAACGCTTCGACGTGGTGGGGTTCGATCCGCGCGGGGTCGGGTCGTCGACGCCCGCGATCAGCTGCTTCACCGACGCCGAACGCGATCGTGGCGAGGACCGGACGACGCTGCTGGCGTCGTCGGGGGAGTGGAGCGAGGAGGACACCCGGCGCCTGGCGGAGCGCTGCGCGAAGGGCTCGGGCGGGGCGGACATCCTGGCCGCGGTCGGCACCCGGAACACCGCACGCGACATGGACGTCCTGCGCTCGGCGCTGGGCGACGAGAAGTTGACCTACGCGGGACAGAGCTACGGCACCCGACTCGGCGCGGTCTACGCCGAGATGTTCGGCGAGAACGTGCGGGCGCTGGTGCTGGACGGCGTGACGGACCCCACCCTGGAGAACCCGCAGCGGCGGCTCACCCAGCAGGCCGGCTTCCAGCAGAACTTCGAGAAACTGGCCGCCACCTGCGCCGCCGGCAAGGACTGCCCGCTGGGCACCGACCCGGCCCGGGCCACGGAAGCCTTCCAGAAGCTGGTCCGGCCACTGATCGACAAGCCCGTCCCGGCCGGAAAGGGGCGCACGTTGAACTTCAACCAGGCCACCGGCGGCGTCACCGCCGGCCTCTACTACCCCGAGGCCTGGCCCACGCTCATCAAGGGCCTCGCCCAGCTCAAGCAGGGCGACGGAGCGCAGATCCTGAAGGTCGGCGAGGTGTTCGGCGGTCGGGACCCCTCCGGCGTGTGGGACAACTTCCTCGAGGCCAACCTCGCGATCAACTGCAACGACGAGGTACGCCGCACGCCCGAGGAGGAAGCCCGGCTGCGCGCCGACATCGCCAGGACCAGCCCGTTCGTCGCCACCGGCAGGAACGTCGAGGGAGTCAGCCGGGACGCGTGCGAATCCTGGCCCGGCGAGCCCAGCCTCGGCATCCCCTACGCGCAGGACGTCGAGGGCCTGCCCGACACCCTGATCATCTCCGTCACCGGGGACCCGGCCACCCCCTACGCCGCCGGGAAGGTCCTGGCCGACGAGATCGGCGGCACCGTCCTCACCGTCGAGGGCGCGCGGCACACCGTCGCGCAGGAGAGGGTCAGTCCCTGCGTCGACGCCGCCTTCACCGCCTACCTCATCGAGGTGAAGGTGCCCGCCGAAGACCGACACTGTCGACTCTGACCCCCGCCCGCCGGCGGCGGCCATGCCGGATCGGCATGAACATCGCGACGTCTGTCTTCGACCGTGCGCGGGATCCCTGCCAGGGTCGAGTCATGTCCGGCCGGCGCCGTCCGGCGCCGGCCCGACGCATCCCGAGGGAGAGCGATCATGGATCTTGTAGCACACCGCCTGGTGGCCGCGGCGGCAGTGGTGTCCCTGGCCGCCTGCGGCCCCGCCGAGGCCGCCGGAGAGCGGACGCCCGACCGTGCGGCGCCGGCCCTCTCGTCGTCCGCCCCCGACCGGGACCACGAGTTCCGGCGGCTGGAGCAGGAGTTCGACGCGCGGCTGGGGGTCTACGCCGTCGACACCGGCACCGGTCGGACCATGGGGTACCGGGCCGACGAGCGGTTCGCGTACGCCTCGACGTTCAAGGCCCTCGCCGCCGCGGAGATCCTCGACGAGACCACCGACGCCGAGCTGGACAAGGTGGTGCGGTACTCGGCGGACGACCTGGTGACCTACTCGCCGATCACCGAGCAGCACGTCGGCGAGGGGATGACGCTGCGCGCGATCGCCGACGCGGCCGTGCGGTACAGCGACAACACCGCCGGCAACCTGATGTTGCGCCGGCTCGGCGGGCCGCAGAAGTTCGAGAAGGAGCTGCGCGAGGTCGGGGACAAGGTCACCGATCCGGCGCGCTGGGAGACCGACCTCAACGAGGCCCGGCCGGGTGACCGGCGGGACACCAGCACGCCACGGGCGCTGGCCGGGTCCCTACGGGCGTACGCCGTCGGCGACGCCCTCGAAGCCGCGGACCGCGACGTCCTCAACGGCTGGCTGCGGGGCAACACCACCGGCGCCGAGCTGATCCGCGCCGGCGTTCCCGACGGCTGGGTCGTCGGGGACAAGACCGGCTCCGGCGGATACGGCACCCGCAACGACATCGCGGTGATCTGGCCGCCGGACCGCGCGCCGATCGTCCTCGCGGTGCTCTCCAGCCGCGACGAGAAGGACGCCGAATACGACAACGCCCTCATCGCCCGGGCGACCGAGGTCGCGCTCGCCGGATGGTGACGCCGGCCCGCTTCCGAAGGCGTGACCCCGCCGGCCCGACGCACCACGTGGATCGAGGTCGAGCAGAATGCGCAAGCCCTTGACCAATCCGCGGACTAACCCCACCAGGGCAGGGTGCCCGTCCGCAGATGGTCGTGCAGGGAGCGGGCGACCTGCGCCATCGTCGCCTCGCTGCCGGGTTGGGCGGCGGCGGGTACCCGGGAGGCGGTGAGCGCGGCCACCGCGTACGACTGCCCGTCGGCGTGCTCCACCACGCCCACCTCGTGGCGCAGGTGCAACAGCGTGCCGGTCTTCGACGACCAGCGGGACGCGTCCGAGGTGAAGTCCGGCGCCAGCCGCTGCCGGTGCAGGTTGTCGCCCATCAGGGCGCGTACCCGCGCGGCGGTGACCTGCTGGATCGTCGAGGGCCGCCAGAGGGCGTGCAGCAGGTCGACGAACGCCCGGGCGGACCCGGTGTTGGCACGGGTGACATCGAGTTGGGCGACCGGGTGGCCCTGCCCGGGGGTTTCCGCGCCGATGGCGAGGGAGTGGGCCAGGTGCGCGTCGTCGGGGTCGAGGCGTTCGGCCGGCGTGTCGGAGAGGTCGCCGGCCCGATGCCGGACGGCGATCCCGTCGATGCGCAGTCGCCGCAGCTCGGCGGCGACCGCGGCCGGCGGGACGAGGTCGAACAGGGCGTCGGCGGCGACCGAGTCGCTGATGCAGGTGCTCAGGTAGAGCAGGTCGTCCACGGCGACCCGGGCGGGGTGGCGGAAGCGGCTCAGCCCGGTCGGGCCCGGCGTGGTGAGCCGGCCGGGCGCGACCTCGACCTGCCTCGTCGGGTCGAGTTCCCCGCGCGCGATCCGTTCTGCCACGGCGACCGCCAGCGGCACCTTCACCAGTGACGCCGACGGATACGGGGTGTCCGCGTCGAAGCCGATCTCCGCGCCGGTGTCGAGGTCGCGGACCAGGAAGGCGCCGTGCAGTCCCGCCTCGTCGAGCAGGTCGCGCGCGTTGCGGACGACCGCGGTGGCGCTCACGCCGGATCTCCCGGCGAGGGGGCGCCCGACGGGGGCCCCACGGCCGGCTCCGGCTGGTCGGGCGCGCCCAGGCATCGTGCGACGTCGGCGTGCAGGACCGTGCCGAGCGGCTCGTGGTCCTCGCGTACGCCGGCGGCGAGGTCGTAGCCCCGCAGGAGGCGCGGGCCGGCGAGGGGGCACCAGTGCAGTCCGAACTCCTCGGCCTGCCGACGGGAGCAGAGCAGCAGGTCGGGGGAGCCGAGGGCCGTCGCCGCGGCGTCCACCAGGGACGGCGCGACGCTCACCTGGGCCGGCGCCAGGCCGGCCGACTGACCGGCCCGGGTCAGTGGGTCCCGCAGGTGCGCGACGTCGTCCTCCGGTTGGATCAGGATTCGCCGGCGTGCCTGCGTGCGGGCCCGGCCGCTGCGCAACGTCTCCAGGTACACCGTCGGCGCCGGAAACGGGGTCCGGGCGGCCAGCCCCAACGGCACCCGCCAGGCCGCGGTCGCTTCCGGAACGGCCACGATCCCGGCACCGACCTCCAGGGTCCGGCAGAGCCGGACCCGCTCCGCCGGGCCGGCCGGCCGTACCTCCAGGTGGATCCGCTGCCGTCGGGCCGCGACGACCAGGGCGGCGAGGCGGTGCGGCGGACAGATCTCGGGTACGGCGAACCGCAACGGCCGTAACCGGCCCCGCTCGGCGTCGTCGACCATCGCGTCGGCGAGGTCGACCAGCCGCCGCGCCGACGGCAGCATGTCCTGCCCGAACGAGGTCAACCGGACCGCCCGGGACGACCTGTCGACCAGCCGCCCTCCGAAATGTTCCTCCAGGGCGGCGACGCGGCGACTGGCGACCGACTGGGGGATGCCCGCGGCGGCGGCGCCGGAGGTGAAGCTGCCGTGGCCGCTGACCGCGACGAAGGCCCGGCAGGCGGCGACCACATCCACCCACCGAACCTATACCCGGGGCGGAGGGACGAAAGGGTTCGGCGGCACGGACGAGGATCACACGGACGTGGGCTTGAGTGTGCCGCTACGGCCGGGTGTGTCATCGACGGCGAAACGTGTAGGACGACGTGAAGGACACCATGCGCCACTCCTCAGCACACCCGGTCGTGCGCCCGCTGGGGGCGTTCGAGCACATCATCGACCTTTACATCAGCCGCAACCCCGTACAGTTCTCGCTCGCCGTCGAACTCGCCTCGCCCGTCTCGGCGTGGCAGCTGGAGCGCGCGCTCGTGCGGTTGCAGCAGACGCACCCGCTTCTCGCCGTCGGCATCGACCGCACCGACGATCGCCCGACCTTCCGGGAGGCGACCGAGCCCATCGAGGTACGCCCGTTCCACGGGGGCGACTGGCGCGACGCGGCGGCGCTGGAGCAGACGCGTCCCGTCGATCCCGATCGGGGTCCGCTGGCGCGCGCGACGCTCGTGAGCGACGCACCCGGTGACGCGGGAACCGCCGTCCTGCTGACGTTCTCCCATCAGATCAGCGACGGACGCGGCGCGCTGCGCGCGGCACACGATCTCCTCGCGATCCTCGACGCGCGGACGCCCCCGTCCCGGCCGGTGCCCCTCGACCAGGAGAGCCTGCTCGCGCGGCTACCCGAGGCGGAGCGGCCGGCCGATCACGACCCGGGCGCCGCGGCGGAGCCGACAGCCGCCGCCACGATCCGTCCGTTCGACGCCACGGCACCGCACATCGAGGTCGCCGAACTCGACCCCGCGGCGACCGAACACCTTCGCTCCACCGCCCGCGCCCACGCGTCGACCGTCCAGGGGGCGCTCTGCGCCGCCGCCGCCCAGGCGCTCGCCGCGCGCACCGGGGCCGAGCGCGTCCGCATCAACGTTCCCATCGACCTCCGCTCCGCGCTGGGTCTCGAGGACGACGTCGTGAACCGCTTCACGGCGACGACCGTGGTGCTGCGGGCACCCGCGCACGGCACGCTCTGGTCACTCGCGCGGGACGCGACGACGCAACTGCGCGCGGCGCGCGACACCGCGCGCGACGCGGCGCTGATGCTGGCGTCGCTCGACCCCGCCGGCGCCGTGGAGGCCGAGGCGGCGATGCTCGCGGCCACCACCGCCGATCTGGAGATCACCAATCTGGGTACGTCCGAGCCCGGCACGTCGTCCGCGGTCGCGATCTGGGGACCGACGATGACGACGCAGGTCCGCGACGAGCGGATTCTCGGTGTCGTCACGCACGCCGGGTCGCTCCGGATGGTGTTGACGACGCACAGCGCCACGAGGGGCCTTCTCGCTGACATCGCCGCCCGCCTCACCCGACTGCGGGTTTCGGGAGCCGAGGGCTAGGTCTTCCGTCTCAGGTAGGAGGTTCACACGTGGCGTTCGAAGGACTGCGCAACCGTCACGCGGCATGGCGGGTACGCCCGGGCAACGGGCAACCGCTGCCGCGCTTCCGCTGGTGGCAGCTGCTGAGCAGGTCGGTGCGCACGCTGACGCTGCGGGCACCGGACGGCACCACGCCGACCTACGCGGTCGACGTCCGTCAGTTGGGTGATCGCGACGACGGCGCGGTCCGCGCGCGGCTCTACCTCGACGGCGCGCTTGTTTCGCTCTCGACGATGCCGGCTCGCTTCCCCGTGCCGGGTGGTCACATCGAGGTCGCCGTCGGCGCGTACGGCCTACGACGCTGCCACTACGTGCGGGCCGACGGCACCGCGACGCAGTTGGTGCCCCACCCGACCTCCGCCGAGGGGCGACGCGCCCGCCTGCACCGCACCCGCCCGGGCCTGAGTCGCCTCGTCGGCGCCGTCTCGACCCTGCTCGTGCTCGTCGGGATCTGCGTGGCCGTGCCCCAACTCGTCGAGACGATCTCGCACGCTCCGCCCGTGGCGGACGCGCTCGGGACCTTCGATCTCCCGGTGCGCGTCCCGCCCGTGGTGAACCTCGCCGCCGGCCTCGCGGCGGTCGCGGGCAGCGCCGAGCGTGCTCTGCGACTGCGTTCGAACTGGCTCGACTCCCTCGCGAGCTGACCACCAGAAAGGCGTCGCCTTCCCAGGGGCACCGCGGCGACGGCCAGCTCGGCCCGGGAGAGCGGCAGTTCGACCGGCGCTACCGGGTCCCGTCCTGAGCGGCCGCGCCGACGAGACGTTCGGCCATCGTCCGTGCCGCGCTGAGCAGGTGGTGGTGCCGGTCGACGCCCCGGTGGGCCACCCCGCCTTCCAGCAGCAGGAACAGGTGGTCCGCCGTCGCGTCGGGGTCGTCGACCTCACCCTGGAGGAGTTCCGCGAGCCGTCGGCGTACGGCCTGCTTGTGTGCCCGGACGACGCGGTGGGCGGGATGCCCGGCCGGTAGCTCACCCGAGGCGTTCAGGAACGCGCATCCGCGGTCCGTCGCCAGCGGGTCGTCGAGGTACGCGTCGAAGACCGCCAGGACCCTCGGGGCCGGGGCCTCGGCGATGCGCTGTTCGAGCCGGCCCCACCAGGCCTCGTGCCGAGCCTGGAGATACACGGTGACCAGCTTCTCCTTGGAGCCGAACCGGTCGTAGAGCGTGCGCTTGGTGAGGCCCGACTCGGCGGCGATGGTGTCCACCCCGACCGCGTGGATGCCCCGGCGGTAGAACAGCTCCGAGGCGACCTCGAGGATGCGCCGCGCCCCCGGGGTCAGCGCCGGCACCCGCAGGATCTCCTCGCGCGTCATTCGGTGCTCCCTCGTCGGCGGACAACTTCACAGTTCAGTGTACCGTGGTCGAATGTCGGTACACAGACCTGTAAAGTCGGAGACGCTCGGGCTGGCCTGCGCAGGCCTGTCGTTGATCGCGGTCTGCTACGGCCTCGCCCGCTTCGCGTACGGTCTGTTCGTCCCGGTCTTCCGGGCCGAGTTCGGCCTCGACGCCGCCGCCACCGGCGCGATCGCCTCCAGCGCCTACGTCTCCTACTGCCTGGCGATCGTCGCCGCCACGGTCCTCACGCCGCGCCTGGGCGGTCGGGCCCTCGCGGTGCTGGCCGGGTGCGCCGCCACGACCGGCACGCTGCTGATCGCCGTCGCACCGAACGCCACCGTGCTCACGGCGGGAGTGATCGTGGCCGGGTCCAGCACCGGGGTGGCGTCCCCGCCGCTGGCGCACGCCGTCGCGCGCGCCGTCGCGGCGCCGGTCCGGAACCGGACGCAGACGGTCGTCAACGCCGGAACCGGCGTCGGTGTCGCCGTCGCCGGGCCGATCGCCCTGCTCACGTACGGGCAGTGGCGGACCGGGTGGTTCGTCTTCGCGGTCGTGTGCGCGGCGGTCACCGGGTGGGTGGCCCGGGCCGTGCCCGCCGCGCGATCCGCCGGTGGGCCGGCCGCGCCGCTGCCGAGGCCGCTGCTGCCCGCCGGGAGCGGACGGCTGGTGGCCGCCGCCGCGCTGACCGGCGTGGCGAGCGCGGCGACCTGGACCTTCGGTCGCGACCTGCTGGTCACCGTCGGCGGGATGAACCAGCGGCCCGCCACGCTCGCCTGGGTGCTGCTCGGCGCCCTGGGCGTGCTCGGCGCGGTCGCCGGTGACCTGGCCGGGCGGGTCGGCATCGGCGGGGCGTGGCTGCTGACCACGTCGGTACTGGCGGCGGCCACCGGTCTGCTGGCCGCCGTCCCCGGCGAGCCGGCCGTCGCGAGTGTCGCGGCGGGCGCGTTCGGGGCCGCGTACATCGCGCTCACCGGGCTGCTGCTGATCTGGGGAACCCGCGTCTACCCGCGCACGCCCGCCGCCGGTGTCGGCGTCGCGTTCCTGGTCCTGGCGCTGGGACAGGCCGCCGGCGCGTCCCTGGTCGGCGCCGCGGCGGAGGCGGTCGGCCTGCGGTCGGCCTTCGCGGTCGCGGCGCTGGTGGCCGCGCTCGGCGCCGCCCTGCGCCCGCACCCGAGGTGAACCGTTCCCCGTTTCCACGGACAAGAACCCGACCGGTTGCTCAGGACCGCACGGCGCGCTCCCGGAGCAGCCGGTGCTCCACCCGGACCAGCCGCAGGAACGCCACCAGCCCCACCCCGCCGACCACGTTGCCCAGCACCGACCAGCCCAACGCGCCGAGCCAGTCCAGATAGCCGAACGGGGCGTGCCCGGTCACCAGCGCGCTGAACATGAGAATCGAGTCCAGGACGCTGTGGAACAGCTGCCCGCCGGCGAGCAGCGCGCCGAACAACAGGGCCGGCACCAGTTGCACCCCGAGGCTCTCGGTGGCGTGCTGCATCCGGGTCATCAGCGTGATCACCATGCCGGCGAGCACCGCCAGGACGAACGAGCGCGGGTTGATGCCCAGGTCGGCGTAGAAGCGGCCGGACTCGATCGCGGTCTCGCGCAACTGGGGCAGGCCTGTGATGATCAGCCAGGCGACCAACCAGCCGCTGACCAGGTTGCCCACCAGGGTGACCGCCCAGAGCCGCAGCAGCGATCCGAGCGAGTTGCGTCGGGCGACCACCGCGGTGACGGGTACCAGGAAGTTCTCGGTGAACAGTTCGCTGCGGGCCAGCAGCAGTGCCACGAAACCGATGCTGAACGCGAGCCCGGCCAGCAGCGGCTGCCCGGTGGCGTGCTCGACCAGCAGGTACGCCAGGACCCCGGTGCCCACGTCGATGCCGCCGAGCAGCGCGGTGGCGACCAGCGCCGGCCACGGCCGGGCCAGGCGCGTGTCGCCCTCCTCCACCAGCCGGTCGAACGCCTCCTCGAGTTCCGGCTCCGGCCGCTCGGGGGTGGCCTGCTCGGCACGGTCGGCGGTGCGACGCTGCTCGCTCATCGTCCTGCCGTACCCCGATCCGGTCGGGTTAGCCGGAACCTGTCGGCCGGGCCCCGGACCCGGTGGCCGCCCACGATGTCACGTCGAACCCCGCCGGGTTGTCGTCCAGGGCGGACCGGACGCGCTGTCGCAGGAGTTCGTACTGCTGCCGGCACCGCCCGGGCGGTCCCGGCGGACGCTGCTGCACCCGGGCGCCGACCACGACCTCCCGCGGGTGGAACTGGTCGGCTGTGAGGTCGACGTCGCCGCCGTCGGGCAGCCGATTCCAGTAGTGGTGACCGACCTGGGCGTCCCCGACGAAGACCTCGCCGAGAACGAGTTCACCGCCGAGAAGGTCCTGCACGATCAGCGCGGTGACCCCGCACTGACCCCGGGCGGGGTTGCCCGGATGCCAGTCGGGCAGGTCGTGCGGGTCGCAGGTGTCCGCTCCCCAGCTCGCCCGCAGGATCGGCCGCAGCCGGTCCAGGTCGGTCGTCGGACGGTCTCTTCCCGTGTCACTCTCTCCGAACGTCACCCGCGAAGGATGGAACCTGCACCGGGTCGAGGGTCAAGGAAAGGCTGGGATACGCGCCCGGACGGTGACTTAGCTCGCGCGAGGTTTCGCCCATCCCGGGACGGGCATCTTCGGGCCGCGGCCCACCGGGTCGCCCTCGCCGCCCAGATCGGAGCCCGCGATGAAAATCGGCCGCCCAGGATCGTGGCCCGTGCGCGCCGACGAGGCGGGCCGGGTCGGGCGTGGTGCGGTCCGGGCCGTGACGGCGATCCGAGGATGACCACGGGGGACGAGCGAACAGCGGAGGCGTTCCGCTCGGCCGTTCTCGGCGGGCGCCTCGACCTGCCGCTGCCCGGCGCCGGGCGAACGGGCGAGCGGTTCCGGCGCTTCGTCGAGCTGGGTCGCGCCGACCTGGCATTGGCTCGGCTGGCGGAGGGGCACGCCGACGCGCTGGCGATCCTTGCCGAGCTGGGCGCGACGACCGATCCGGCGCGGCGCCGCGAGCCGTGGGGCGTGTGGGCCGCCGCACCGGCCTCGCTCACCGCCACCCGCGACGGCGACCGGTGGCGGCTGACCGGTGACCGGCCCTGGTGCTCGGGGGCGGGTCTGTTGTCCCGGGCGCTGGTGACCGCAACCGCCGCCGACGGGGTACGCCTGTTCTCGATCGAGGTCGACGGACCCGGGGTCACCCCGTTGGCCGGCACCTGGCCGGCTGTCGGCATGGCCGCCAGCGACAGCCGGACGGTTCGCTTCGACGGCGTGACCGCGGTACCGGTGGGCGGGCCCGGCTGCTACACCGCCCGGCCGGGCTTCTGGCACGGCGGGGTGGGCGTGGCGGCGTGCTGGTACGGCGGCGCCGCCGGCATCGCCGACACACTGCACGCCGCGGCTCGGCGCCGCTCACTGGGCCCGCACGCCCTGGCGCACCTCGGGGCGGTCGACGCGGCCCTGGTCACCGCCCGCGCCGCGGTGTTCGCCGCCGCCGACGAGATCGACGCGCACCCGACCCGTGACGCCGACCGGCTGGCGCACCGGGTGCGGGCCACCGTCGAGGCCACCGCCACCACCGTCGTCGACCGGGTCGGCCGGGCGTTGGGGGCGGGCCCGTTGTGCCAGGACGCCGACCACGCCCGGCGGGTCGCCGACCTGACGGTGTACCTGCGGCAGAGCCACGCCGAGGCGGACCTGGCTCATCTGGGCGAGCTGGTGGCGGCGGTCGGGGACCCCGGATGGTGAGGCCGATCGTCGGCGCGGGCACCGACGAGCAGACGTGGCGCGCGTGGCGGGCGCCGGCCACCTGGCCCGTACTCGATCTGGAGGGTTCGGCGCGGACGGCGCCGCCGCTGGTGGTCGCCCCGCATCCCGACGACGAGGTCCTCGGGGTCGGCGGCCTGGTCGCCATGCTCGCCGGCGGTGTCGGCGCGGAGATCGCAGTGGTCACGGACGGCGAGGCCTCGCACCCCGGTTCGACAGTGCACACACCGGCGGAGCTGGCCGGCATCCGGCGCGCCGAGACGGTCACGGCATGCGGGCTGCTCGGCGTCGCCCCGTCCGCGATCGTCCACCTCGGGCATCCCGACGGCGGGATCGACGAGTCGGCGCTCACCGACGCCCTGACCACCCGGCTGACACCCGGCAGGTGGTGTGTCACGACATGGCACGGCGACGGCCACCCGGACCACGAGGCGGTCGGGCGGGCCGCTGCGGTCGCCTGCCGGCGCACCGGCGCCACGCTGCTGGAGTTCCCCGTCTGGACGTGGCACTGGGCCGAGCCGGACGATCGCGAGGTGCCGTGGCACCGGGCGCACCGGATCGACCTGACCGACGCCGCCAGGTCGGCCAAGCGGGACGCGATCGACGCCTTCCGCAGCCAGATCCTGCCGCTCGGGCCGGCGCCCGCCGACGCCGCGATCCTCCCCCCGCACGTCCTCGCACGCTTCGCGCGTCCCTACGAAACGGTGTTCGTGCCATGACCCCACCCGGCACCCCCGCCCAGTATTTCGACGAGATGTACGCCCGGGCCGAGGACCCGTGGAGTTTCGAGACCCGGTGGTACGAGCAACGCAAGCACGAGCTGACCGTCGCGTGCCTGCCGCGCCGGCGCTACCGGTCGGCGTTCGAGCCGGGCTGCTCCACCGGCATGCTGACCCGCCGCCTCGCGCAGCGGTGCGACAGGCTGCTGGCGGTCGACATCGCCGCCGCGGCCGTGACGAGCGCCCGGCAGCGGCTCGCGGACCAGGCGCACGTGCGGGTGGAGCGGATGGCCGTTCCCGACGAGTGGCCGGCGGCCGACGCGCGCTTCGACCTGGTCGTGCTCTCCGAACTCGGCTACTACCCGGACGACGCCGGACTGGACCTGCTGACCGCCCGGACGGTGGACTCGCTCGAACCGGGCGGCACGCTCGTCGCCGTGCACTGGCGGCCGGCGGTGGCCGAGCACGCACGGGGCGGCGACGACGTGCACCGGCTGCTCGGCGACCTGGACGGGCTGGCGCGGACGGCGCACCACGAGGAGGCGGACTTCCTCCTCGACGTCTTCCTCCGGGTGCCGCCGGCGGCCACCTCCGTCGCGCAGGCCGAGGGCCTGCGGTGAACCGGCTGGCGGTAGTGGTGCCCGCCCACGACGAGCAGGCGTTGTTGCCCGACTGCCTGACCTCGGTCCTCGGCGCGCTCCGCGACCTGCCGGTGCGGTCGGAGGTGATCGTCGTGGCCGACGACTGCCGGGACGAGACGGCCGCCGTCGCCCGACGCCTCGGCGCCGTCGTGGTGACCGTGCAGGCCCGCAACGTCGGCCGTGCGCGCGCCGCCGGCATGGCACACGCGCTGCGCCACGGCCCGCGGGACCTGTGGCTCGCCACCACCGACGCGGACAGCCGCGTGCCCCGACGGTGGGGCGGATGGCAGCTGCGCCACGCCCGTGCCGGCTCCGACCTGCTGGTCGGCACCGTGCGCGTGCACGACTGGGCACCTCGCTCCGAGCAGGTCCGCACGCGGTTCGAGATCCGGTACCGACAGGGCCTGACCGGCACCGGCCACCGGCACGTGCACGGCGCCAACCTGGGCTGCGCCGCGACCGCCTACCAGCGTCTGGGTGGATTCGCCGACCTGCGTCACGGCGAGGACCACGACCTCGTCGAGCGGGGCCGTCGGCGTGGCCTGCGGGTCGTCGCGGACGCCGCCTGCCCGGTCCGGACCAGCGCCCGCAGACGTGCCCGAGCCCCGCACGGCTTCGCCCGCTACCTCGACGCCCTCGACGACCGCCCGCCGGTCGTCGGTGGCCGCGCCTGAGGTCCGGCGCTCGGGGCGGGAATCGCGTTGCGTCGGCGCGGCGCGGGCGTCATAGTCGGCGCATGATCTTCTCCAGGAAGGGCGGCGACGCCCTGGCGCGATGAGCGCCCCCGCGCGGCGCGACGACGCCGCGGCATCCCTGGCCGCCGGCAGCGGGAACGCTCACGACCTGTGGCGGCGGGCCCACCGGATCCGCCAGGAATGGCTCGACCACGCGTTGTGCACGCAGCCGGCCGACCGGGCGACGGCCGAGCGTTGCCTGACCGCCGTCTACGCCAGGGCGTCGCGGCCGCGTCCCCGCTTCACCTGGGTCGACTCGCCGGAACAGGCGCGACCCCTGATCGCCGGCTGGCCCACCCTCGACCAGCTCCACGAGCGCGTCCGCGACCCCCGGCCGGGTGGTCCGCCACCGCCGGCGAGCGATCTCGCCATGATCGTCTCCCGGCTGCGCGGCGCGCTGGGCGCGGGCGCCACCCACACCGATCCCGAGCTGTCACCCGCACGCACGGGCAAGACCAGGCAACCATGGCCCGAACTGGCGCCGTCGCACGCCCTCGACAGCGGCGTCCCGCTCGCCGTCGTGCTGCACCAGGGGGTACGCACGGCGCTGCACCGGAGCCTCGCGCACGGCTTCTACCTGCCGGTGCGGGCCGCGCTGGCCGGCGGCACCCCGCTCCCGGTCGGCTGGTACGGGCAGCAGGACGCGTCCTGGATCGCCTACTACGACGTGCTGCGCCGGCTCGGCCTCGCCGGTTACCGGCCGGACGACGCCGACCACCTGGACACCTGGGCGGACCTGGCCCGCTCCTGCGGTTGGTGGTGGCCCGGCGAGGACGTCTGCGTGGTGGTGGAGCGCCCCCGGGAGATCCACGTCGAACCGGTCCCCGGGACCGCGCACGACCGGATCCGACTCCGACCGTACGGGGTGTGCTACCGCGACGGCTGGCAACCACGCCTGGCCGGGTGAGCTGAGCCGAGGGCCGGCCGGGACGCCACTCGTGCGTCCTGGCCGGCACTCCTCGGCCGAGAGCGCGCCCCGGCCCCGCTCGGGTGCCGTGCGGCGGGGTCAGTCGCTGACGGAGAAGGAGGGTCGGGCGCAGCGACGCGTGATTCCGACTCAGGGAGCGCCGTCCTCGTGGCCGGCAATCCGGCGCAGGACCAGCGCGGCGGTTCCGGCCGCGGCCACGGTGGCCGCGCCGGCGACCCCGAGCCCGAAGCCGTTGCCGCGCCCGGTCGCCGTGCTGCCGTCGCCCGTGGGCGGCGTGCCCTTCGGCAGCACCTGGATCGGCCGCATCATCTCGTTGTCCTCGTGCTCGACGATGTGGCAGTGCCACACGTACCGGCCGGGGTTGGCGAAGCGCACCAGGATCCGGGTGATCTCGTTCGGGTACGCGAGGATGGTGTCGATCAGCCCGAGCTCCTGCGGCGCCGGCGGCACGGTGCCGTCGGGCCCCCGGCCGATCAGCCGGAACTGCGTGTCGTGCAGGTGGATGGGGTGCGCGTCCGCGGTGGAGTTGTGGAACTCCCATATCTCGTTCCGGCCGACGGTCGGGGTCTCGGTGACCGGGTCGTCCCACTGCATCGGGACCGCCGTGCCGTTGGCGTCGATGATGCCGAGCAGCACCTTGACCGGCCCCACGTCGGCGAGTTCCTGCTCCAGCAGCGCCAGCCTGCGGGTCCGGACACCCGGGCTCAGCGCCGCCAACGCGGGCAGGTCCAGGGTTTCCGGCGGGGCGCTGCGGTCGACGCCCGTGCGGGCACCGACCACGAACTTCAGCACCTGGCCGGTGGTCTGCGGGTCGGCCGGCTCGCCGGGGTCGGCGTAGCCGGTGAGCGGTCCGTCCGGGGCCTCGTTGACCAGGTAGAGCTCGGTGCCCTGCGGGACGTTCGTGAAGTCCACGATCACGTCCGCCCGGTAGGCGTTGCCCATCACCAGCTTCTCGACCCGCACCGGGTCCGGCAGCATGCTGTTGCGGGTGCCGATCTGCCAGAGCGGCAGCACCGGTTGGGCCGGCCGGGTCGTCGGGTCGGCGGCGACGGACAGGATCAGGCTGCGGGAGTTGCAGGCGTTGAGCAGCCGCAGCCGGTAGCGCCGCTGCTCCACCGGCAACACGGGCCAGGTGGCGCCGTTGACCACGATGGTGTCGGCGAAGAACTCCGGGTTCCAGATCGGTGGCACCTCGGTGTAGGGGATGTACGGCCCGGTGTAGCCGTCGAAGTAGGCGCGGCTGGCCGGATAGAAGAGCGACCCGTCGGCCAGGAACGACCGGTCCTCGATCACCAGCGGGATCTCGTACCGGCCCGGTCCCGGTCGCCCGTCGAGCGGGCCGGTGGTGGCGGGCAGCGTGCCCGGTGGCAGGTCGGTCGGGCCGCCGCGCAGGAAGTAGCCTCCGGCGAGGCCGGCGTACACGTTGAGTCGGGTGAGGCCCAGCGCGTGGTCGTGGAACCAGAGGAACGCGGCGGGCTGGTCGTTGGGATACTGGTAGGTGGCGCTGCCCGGCTGCCAGGGGACGCCGTACTTCCGGGCGAACATGGCCCTGTACCTGTCGTACCAGCCGCCGACGCGGGCGTACCCGGCGGGGATGCCGGACGCGTGCGGCAGGTACCACGCCTCGGTGTAGCCGTCGCTCTCCTCCGGGCTGAGCGCGCCGTGCAGGTGGGTGACCAGCGGCACCGGACCGGTGTACGGACCGGGGGTGCTGGTGAAGGTCGGCGTCGAGTCCCGTCCCCTGATCCCGCCGGGTGGGTTCGCCCAGTGCAGCGTCGGATCGACCGGCAGCAGGTGCGGCAGGTACCGGCCGCGCTTGTCGACGAGTTGGTTGGCCCAGGTCACCCGCACCGGCCGGCCCACCTTCGCCTCGATGGACCGGGCGGGGGACTGGAACGTGCCGGAGTGCGACGACGAGCCGTATCCCCAGACTGTCGTTCGGGGCATGCCGGTCGGCAGCACCTGCTGGGCGAACTGCCGCGCGGCGATCCGATACTCGTCGACGCCGCCCCGCCGGCCGCTGACCGGCATCGGTGGCGACAGCGGCAGCTCGGTGACGTACTTCGGAATGGTGGTCGGATCCAACGGTGGGGCCTGGCGAGCCTTGCCCGCGAACCCCGGTGCGCCGCGGAGCAGGATCGCGGCGCCACCGGCGGCGCCGGCCAGCAGAACTCGACGACGATCCATTTCCACTACCTCCGACGATCTGGGTGTCAGAGGCAGTAGATAGGAGGTTCGGTGCCTGGTGCGAAGATTATCCGCTAATTACCCTCGTTGGGGGTCGGCGTCATCATCAGGGCTGAGACCGGCCAGACCCTGACCGCTCTCCGGGTCCCACGGGATCGACTCGTGGTCGTGGACCACCACCCAGCGCCCGTCACGCCTGCGACACACGAGGGTGGCCCGCACCCACATGGACACCTCCGCGCCCGACTTCAGGCTGCCGGTGACGTGGTAGAGGAAGGCGCAGTACCCGAGGTCGCCGTCGGCGTCGACGTGCAGCTCCCGGACCTCGTATCCGGGCCCGTCGGCGTACGCGTCGAACCACGCCTCGGTCTGCGGCGCCACCTCGTCGGCGCCCCGAAGTCGCAGCGGGGGCAGGACGTTGAAGGCGAGCACGTCGCCGGCCTGCTGCGCGGCGAGCGCAGCGGCGTCCCGGCGCGCCACCGCTGCCACCCGCGCCTCGATCAGGTCCCGTAGCTCCCGCTCCGCCCCGTCGGTCGTCATTCCCTGCCGGTACCCCGCTCGTCGGCAGCGCTAACCCGCGGGCCGCGAACCGCCCCGGCACCGGTGCCGTTCGACGAGTCTCACCGGTCGGCGGGATACCAGTCCAGCAGCTCGTTCGAGGGGGAGAAGATGCGGCCGGACGTGGCGCCGGCCCGGCGCAGCTCCTCGACGACGATCCGGATGTCCGTCCGGGCCATCAACGGCATGACGCCGTCCTTGCAGTCCATCCCGAGCCACGGCCCGGCCACGTCGTCGCGGACGTCGGAGACGTAGTTCGGGGTGTAGAGCTCGTCGTCGTACTCCTCGCACTCGACACCGATCTCGTTGACGAGCGGGAACCGGAGCGCGGCCGCCTCCAGTGCGGTGCGGGCGGCCTCGGCGGGCTCCGCGGACACCTGCACCTCGAAGGCCTGACCGGTGACGTCGCCGGTTCCGTGGTAGTCGTAGACGCCGAAGACGCCAGGATCGACAGTGAACTCGCACCCCGCCCACTCGGCGGTGATGGCCCGTCGCATCCACGTGCGGATCGGCTCCAGCGCGAGCGTGTCGACGTGCTCCCGGGTGATCTGCCACAACAGGTCGGCGCTCGGATCGAGTGTCGTCGCGTACTCGAACCAGCGCCGCGCCTCGCCGTCGGCGCCGCTCCGGTCCAGGTGCAGCGCGCCCAGCGCGAACGCCGCACGGGGGTCCCGGCCCTCGACCGCCTGCACGCGCCAGGCCTCGGCCTGCTCTTCACTCACCGTCATGAATCCCTGTATCCCACATCGCACGCCTGCGTGCCACCCCCCCCGCCGGGTGGGTGGGGGCACCCGCGAAGGGAACCGTTTGTGGGGCGGTGGGCCGGGGCATCAGGCGTGCACACGACGAGAGGGGACGCGATGGCACCGGACCAGTCGGCCCGCGTCGACGAGGGTCGCCCCGCTCCGGCGGAGACCCTGTCGACGTCGGACCTCATCAGCCGCGCCACCGAGCAGCTGTCGACGCTCGTACGCGACGAGTTGGCGCTGGCCCGGGCGGAGCTCGTCGCCAAGGGCCGGCACGCCGGCCTCGGCGGAGGGCTGTTCGGCGGCGCCGCCGTCCTCGGCCTCTTCGGGCTCGCGTTGCTCGTGGTCCTGGCGGTGGTGCTGCTGGACCTGGTCTGGCCGCTGTGGCTGGCCGTCCTCACCGTCCTGGTCGTCGTGCTCGCCGCGGCCGGGGTGCTGGCACTGCTCGGCCGTCGGCAGATGCGCGCGATGACGCCGCTGGCACCGCAGGAGGCGGTGTCCGGTGTGACCGCGGACGTGGACGCGGTGAAGACCGCGTTCCGGGAGGGGAGAAGCCATGAGTGAGAGCACACCCTCGGACCCGCAACAGTTGCGGGCCGAGATCGCGCAGACCCGCGCCGCCCTCGGCGACACCGTCGAGGCGCTCGCCGCCAAGACGGATGTCAAGGCCCGCGCCAAGGTCGCCGCCGAGGAAGCCGGCGCGCAGGCCAAGGCCACGGTGAACGCCGCGGTGGGGCGCGCCGGGCAGGTCGCCGGCGCGGTCACCGAGAGGCTCGCGTCGACATCGGAGTCGATCGAGACGTCCCTGCGCGAGCACGACCTGCCGGAGCGGGTACGTCGGCCGCTGCCGGTCGCCGCGATCGGCGCGGTAGCGGTGCTGGCCGTGGTGCTCGTCGTGCTGGCGCGACGCAGGCGGGCGTGACCCGCGTGGGTGTGTGACGCGATCGCAGGGTTGAACCGGCCACACCGGGGCACCACGAGGTCACGACAAGTCGCCTGAGGAGGCCCAGTGAGCACCGTGACCGAATCCGTCGATGTCCAGGTACCGATCCGCACCGCCTACGACCAGTGGACGCAGTTCGAGTCGTTCCCGCAGTTCATGGACGGCGTCGAGTCGATCACACAGATCGATCCGACGCACACCCGCTGGGTGACCAAGGTGGCCGGGGTGACCCGGGAGTTCGACGCGGAGATCACCGAGCAGCACCCGGACGAGCGGGTGGCGTGGAAGAGCACGGGTGGTGACACGAAGCACGCCGGGGTGGTCACGTTCCACCGGCTCTCCGACGACCAGACCCGGGTGACGATCCAGCTCGACTGGGAGCCGGAAGGTCTGGTGGAGAAGGCCGGCAGCGCCGCCGGTGTGGACAGCCGCCAGGTGAAGGCCGACGCGAAGCGGTTCAAGACGTTCATCGAGAACCGGGGGAGCGAGACCGGCGCGTGGCGCGGGAACGTCGACCGCCCGGACGCCGGGGTCTGACCGACGGTGGTCGTGGGCGGGCCGGTTCGGCCCCCCACGATCCCTCGGCCGTTACGCCGGCAGGACACACTCCGCGACGTGGCGGCGTGGGCCCGGCCGGCTAGAGGCTGCCCGACCTGGGCCACCGGGACCAGTGCGTGTTGGGTGGCAGGCTGGGCGCGTACCGACGGATGTCGCCGGTCGCCAGTACGTCGGCGATCTGGCGGAACGCCTCGGATTCGCTGGGCCGCTGCCCCTCCGCCGGGTCGGGGTGGTGCCAATGGTCGAGCCGCAGAACCTCCGGTACGTCCGGCGGGATCCGGTGCCGCAGCTCCCTCTCGTCCGCCAGGAGTAACCCGCGATGACGCGGGACCAGCCGGCGCAGCACGTCCACCAGATCCTCGCCCGGTTCGGCCGCCACGGTGATCGGCTCACCGCGAACCACGATCGGCCCGCCCCGGTAGATCTCCGGCTCGTCGCAGTCCTCGATCTCGTCCCAGTTGTCGACCCGGTCGTGGAAGTCGCCGTTCTCGTAGCCGGGCTCGCCGCTGGTCAGGCAGTCGCCGAACACGTGGAGCACGTCGACGAGGTTCCCGGCTCGAGGCGAGTAGCCGACGGTCTCGACGACGAGCGCCCACCGTCGCGGGTCGCGGTAGGCGTGGAGTCGGGCATCGACGGCGTAGTGGTAGACGTGCCCGAGGTCCGGGAACAGGTAGTCCTCGTCGGCGGCGTCGAGTTGTTCCAGAATCTCGGCGGAGCGCACGATCGGGCAGTCTAGACGGCTCCGATGCCCGGGGCCGGCGCGCGTCCGACGGGCAGGCTCCGGTGCACCGCGCCGGTCGAATCGGTGTCGAATCCCGCATGCCGGAGCCCGTCCTTGTTTGCTCTATGCATCGACGTCTATGCTTTCATTGCTCTGATCCTTATCGAAAGCATAATCGACCATCGTCGAATAAATTCGACAACGGAGCGTGACGGTCGGTTCGGACGGGAGAATCCTGTGAAAGCAACCCTGCGGCGGGTGCAGTTCGCCCTCCTCGCCGGAATATTGGCGTTGGTCGGATCGGCGGCCCTGGTGGCGAATTCCGCGTCGGCCGACGGCATCAGGCAGTTGAACGCCACGCAGCTCGTCGCGGACATGGGCGCGGGCTGGAACCTCGGGAACGCGTTGGAGGCCAACGCCAACGGCATCCCCAGCGAGACGGCCTGGGGAAACCCGGTTGTGACGCCGGCGCTCATCGACCGGGTGAAGGCGGCGGGATTCAAGACGATCCGCATCCCGGTCTCCTACCTGGGAAACATCGGAGCGGCCCCGAACTACACGATCAGCTCCGCCTGGTTGAACCGGATCCAGGAAATCGTCGACTACGCCTACAGTCGCGGCCTGTACGTGCTGATCAACATGCACGGCGACGGCTACAAGACCATAACCGGCTCCTGGCTGATCTGCGACTCGTCGAACCAGACGACGATCCGGGACAAGTATCAGAAGGTGTGGCAGCAGATCGCCACCAGGTTCCAGAGCTACAGCGAGCGCCTGATCTTCGAGTCCATGAACGAGGAATTCGACGGGCAGTGGGGCAACCCGACCCAGCCGTGCTACTCGAACATCAACGCCTACAACCAGATCTTCGTGGACACGGTCCGCAGATCCGGCGGGAACAACAACTCGCGCTGGCTGCTCATCGCGGGCTGGAACACCAACATCGACTACACGGTGGGCAACTACGGATTCGCGCTGCCGACGGACCAGTACCGGTCGTCGTCCGTTCCCGCCAACGAGCAGCGGCTCATGATCTCCGTGCACTACTACGACCCCTGGGACTTCGCCGGGGAGGAGAACGGCACCATCACGCAGTGGGGGCCGGCCGCCACCACTCCGGCGCGCAAGTCGACCTGGGGACAGCAGGACTTCATGGACGGGCAGCTCAAGAAGATGCGGGACACCTTCGTCGCCCGCGGATACCCGGTGTTCGTCGGCGAGTACGGCTCGGTCGACAAGACGTCGGCCGATTCGACGAACAACAGGTATCGCGCCGACTACGCGCGCACCCTGGTGTCCACCGCCAAGAAGTACGGGGCGGCCACCGCCTACTGGGACAACGGCTACAACGGGGCGTACGGGTTCGGGCTGTTCAACCGCGGTTCCGCCACCGTCACCCAGCAGGGCATCATCGACGCCATCATGAGTGCGGTCGGCGGCGGCACCCCGACCACGCCGCCGACCACCGCCCCGCCGACCACCCCGCCGCCGACGACCCCACCGCCGTCGAACGGGCGCTCCTGCTCGGCGTCGTACACGGTGACGGGTCAGTGGCAGGGCGGCTTCCAGGCCGAGGTGCGGGTGACCGCGGGCGGTGCGGCGATCAGCGGGTGGACCGTGACCTGGACGTTCGCCAACGGGCAGCAGGTGACGCAGTCGTGGAGCGCGACGGTGACCACCAGCGGCTCGGCGGTGACCGCCCGCAACGTCAGCTACAACGGTGCGCTCAGCGCCGGCGGCAGCACGACCTTCGGCTTCCTGGGGTCGTCCGGCGGCACCAACGCCGTACCGTCGTTGTCCTGCGTGGCCGGTTGAGCCGGCCCTGAACCGGCGGGCCGGGCGTCGCGGACGCCCGGCCCGTCCGGTCATCCCGAAGGTGCCGCGGCCGACGCCAGCCGCTCGCGCACCCCCTCGGCGTCCGGGTGGCCGAGACCGTCGAGGATGGCCAGGGCCCGCCGCCAGGTACGCAGCGCGCCCGCCCGGTCCCCGCTGGCGTGCCGGCTGTCGCCGAGCCGGGTGAGCGTGTCCGCCTCGTCGTACCGGTCGCCGATCCGCTGGTAGAGCGTCAGCGCCCGGCCGTAACACCGGATCGCCCGGCGGTGGTTGCCGAGCCCGTCGTGGATGAAGCCGAGGCTGTCCCAGGTGTTCGCCTCACCGTGCCGGTCGTCGGTCCGGCGCAGCAGGGCCAACGCCTGCTCGCAGTGCCCGCGCGCCGGGCCGTAGCGGCCGAGCCGGGCGTGCGCCCAGCCCATCGCGTTGCGGGCGCTGGCCTGCCCGGCCGGATGGCCGGTGCGCTCGTAGAGCGCCAGCGCCCGCGCCGCCTGGTGCAGCGACTCCTCGTACCGCCCCAGCGCGTCCAGCAGGGCGCCGAACGCGCGGTGGGTGCGGGCCTGCCCGCTGTGGTCGCCGAGGTCGGCGAAGAGCGCCAGCGCGTCACGGTAGTGGCCGGCGGCCTCCTCCTGCCGGCCCAGCCGGGTCAGGGCGCGGGCAAGGTCGCGGTGCGCGTTGGCCTGCCCGGTGCGCTCGCCGGCCCGCCGCGCGGCGGCCAGGGCGGCCCGCTGGGCGTCGGCCAGGTCCGACCAGCGTCCCTGCCGTTGCAGGAAGTCGACCAGGGTCCGGGCCAGTCGCCAGGCGTGCCCGTCGCACCGGGCGCGCTCCGCGTCGGCCACCGCCGCCAGGAGTACGCGGTGCTCGGCGGTGAACCAGGCCAGCGCGTGCTCCTGGTCGGTGATCTCCTCGGGCACCACGCCCGGCAGGGCGTCGGGCAGGGGAGCCGGATCCCAGCCCGGCTGCAACAGCACCGCGGCGGCGTGCGCGGAGTGCAGGTGGTGGTCCAGGCCACGGCGGACGGCCGCCTGTCGCTGGCCGTCCGGGTCGAGTCGCTCGCTCAGCTCGGCCGCGTACGCACGCAGCAGGTCGTGCGCGCCGAACCGGCCGGGCGCGTGTTCGGTGAGCAGGTGCGCGTGGGCCAGCTCGGCCAGCAGCCGGGGCACCTGGTTACGGGGCAGGCTGGCCAGGCTCGCCGCGGCCGGGATTCCGATCTCCGGCCCGGGGTGGCAGCCGATCAGCCGGAACAGCCGCGCGGCCGCCGGGGTCAGGCTCCGGTACGACCAGGAGAAGACCGCCTGTACGCCGGTGTCGGCGTCCCCGGTGTCGAACGCGTCCAGCAGCCGGGCCGCGTCGCGCAGTTCGGCGGCGAGGGTGGCCAGCGGGAAGCCGGGGTGCGCCGCGCCCCGGGCGGCGAGCACCGCCAGCGCCAGCGGCAGGTGTGCGCACCGCTCGACCATCTCGTCCACGACCTGCGGCTCGACCGCCAGCCGGTCCGCGCCGAGGCGGCGGGCCAGCAACTGCCAGGACTCGGCGGTGCTGAGCAGCCCGACGGTGATCGAGCGGGCGCCCTCGGCGGCGATCAGGCCGGCGAGCCGGTTGCGGCTGGTGACCAGGACCTGGCAGCCCGGGCTGCCGGGCAGCAGGGGCCGGAGCTGCTCGACGTCGCGGGCGTTGTCCAGCAGCACCAGGATCCGGCGGTCGGCCAGCAGGCTGCGGTAGAGGCCGACCTGTGCGGACAGGTGCACGGGCATCCGCTCCGGCGCGACCCCCAGTGCTTCGAGGAAGCCGTGGACCGCCTCGGCCGGCGTCACCGCCGTGCCGGTGGAGTCGAATCCCCGCAGGTCCACGTAGAGCTGGCCGTCCGGGAACCGGTCGGCGGCGCGGTGCGCCCAGTGCACCGCCAGGGTCGTCTTGCCCACCCCGGCCGTCCCGGACAGGACCACGATCGAGGCAGCGGAGTCGTCGGACGCCGGGCCGCCTCCGGCGTCCAGCCGCGCCAGATGCTCCGCCCGGCCGACGAAGCCGGGCAGCGCCGGGGGGAGCTGGCGTGGCACGGGCAGTCGTGCCGGCCGGGTCCGCGCCCGCCCGCCGCCGGCCCGTACGGCCGAGGTGTCGTCCGGGTCGGGCTGCCGTCGCGCCTCCTCCACCCGGTCCCGCGCGGTGGCCAGCGCCCCCTGCTCGACGGCGGTCGCGCCGAGCAGGCGGATCAGCACGTCGAACCGCTCCGTCGGGGGCAGGATGTTGCCGGCGAAGTACTCCCCGATGACGCCGCGCGACCAGCCGGTCTTCGCGGCCAGCTGCCGGTAGGTCAACGGGGTCTCGCCCTGCTGCCGGGCCTCCCGGCGGCGGAGCTGGCGCAGCAGGCCGGCCAGGTCCGGGACGGTCCGCGCGGTGTCGGCGGCACGGATCACCGGGTACCCGGAGCGGTCCGCCGCGGTCGCGCCCCGTGGCGTTCTCCCGGTCCCACGATGCTCCGCCTGGTCGGACATGTGGCCTCCCCCGCCGGCCTCTCCCCGGCTGCCGAGGGAAGCCGACACCGGGAGGTTAGGGCCGGGGTCGAGGATGCCCATAGACCAACGCTGATCTCCGACAGTTCCACTCCGGACGGACCGGAGGCGGCCGGTCGTGTCCGGCCGTGTCCAGCCGGGTCCAGGATGCGCCGCGGGCGACCGACGGTCCGTGCCACCGTCCCAGGGCGGGCTCGGCCCGTGCCATGCCACCTGGGGAAAGGGAGCACCTGATGAGTCACCCACAACTGACCGCGCGACGGGCCGGCGGACTGCTGCGGCGCGCCGCCGTCGCGGCGGTCGGCCTGACGCTGCTCGCGACCGGCGTGTCCACCGCGCCGGCCACCGCGGCCGCGCCGGCCGGCAAGGCGACCACCACCGGGTCGTTCGTCGCCGGCACCCCGGCGCCGGCCGGCTTCGCGTCCTGGGCGGAGCTGTTCACGGTGCAGCAGCGGATGAACACGGCCGCCGCGCGGATCGAACGGGCGACGCGACGCGGACCGGACACCGGGTTCGCGGGCGTCGTCGCCGACCCCACCACGCGCCAGTTGCAGGTCTACTGGAAGGGCGCCGCGCCGGCCGGCCTGCTGGCCGCCGCCCGCAGCGTCGTACCGACCCGGGTGCTGCCCGCCGCGTACTCGCAGCGGGAGCTGGCGGTGGCCGCGGCCCGGCTGCGCGCCGCGGCCGGCGACGAGATCACCACGGTCGGGCCGCGCGCCGACGGCGCCGGCCTGCTCGTCGGTACGCAGCACGGGCTGCTCGGCGCGGCGAGCCTCGCCGGCGTCCCGGTGACCGTGCAGACCGGCGTCGCCGCCGCGCCCGCCACCCGGTGGGACGACTCGCCGCCGTGGTGGGGCGGCGCCGCCTGGCGCAACGCCACCACCGGCGGCGGTTGCTCGACCGGCTTCGGCGTCCTCCAGGGCGGGGTGTCGCGGGTGCTCTCCGCCGCGCACTGCGGCAACCTGAACAACGTCGCCACCGACCCGACCGGCCAGACGATCGGCATCGTCGGCACCCGCAACGTCGGCACCGACACGCTGCTGCTCGCGGGCAGCGGGGGCGGCCGGGTCTTCAACAACACCACCGACGCGGCCGGCGCGGTGACCAGCGAGTTCAGCAACCAGGTGATCGGCGCGCTCGCCAGTCAGGTCGGCAACTTCGTGTGCACCTCGGGCGCCTACTCCGGCACCCGCTGCTCGATCCAGGTCAAGGCCCGCAACCTGTGCATCAACATTCGCAACTTCGGCACCGTCTGCGGCCAGGTCCAGGCGGAGAGCACCACCCGCACCAACGCGGTCGGCCAGGGCGACAGCGGCGGCCCGGTGGAGATCGTGAACGGGGCGAACACCGCCCAGGTGTACGCCACCGGCACCAACTCCGCGATCGACGACACCAACACCGCGACGGCCTGCACCGGGTACGTCCCCACCGGCCGGGTCTGCGCCTGGCGGATGTACTACGAGGACATCTTCTCCGGGCTGGCCGGCGTCGGCGCCTCGGGGGTGGTGCTGGGCTGAGCATCCGCCTCCGATCCGGTCGGCGGGCCGGTACGCGATCGGCGTACCGGCCCGCTCCGGCGGCGTACGGCGCCGCGCTCCAGCCACCACTCGGCGACCAGCAGGTTGACCACCCAGCTCGTCCAGACGCTCGCGCCGGCCGCGGCCCGGATCATCGCGTCCTGGTCGCCGCCGTAGGTCGTGTCGACCTGGGGGAGCAGCAGGACGACGAAGAGGACGACCCAGAGCCGGTTCAGCACGATCGACAGCGTCAAGGCGAAGCTGCGCACCATCCACCGGCGATGCTCGGCGAACCGGCGTCGCCGCGCCGTCCGGTAGCCGGCGACCGCGGTGGCCAGCCAGAGGACCGCCAACATGGTGTTGCCGACCTGGGAGACGAAGCCGGTGCTGCTCAGTGGCGCGACGCCCAGCACGGCGACGCCCGCCGGGAAGACCCCGCCGAAGAGGTACGCCCGGCCCGTCCAGCGGTGGGCGGCCGGCCAGCGGCGGCGGAACCACGGCCACACCTGGAAGCACCCGGCCAGCAGCGCCACCGAGCCGAACACGATGTGCGCCACCAGCAACGGGTAGTACTGCGGGTGCGCCTCCTGCGCCGGCAGCCGGGACCGGCTCGGGTCGAGCGTCAGATAGGGCGGCAGCGCGTAACCGACGAACGCGACCGCGAGCAGCAGCAGCGGCACCATCCAGCGCAGTTGCCGTCGACGCCGCCGGGGCGGCGCGGACGATGGACTGTCGAGTTGCGTCGGCATGTCGCCTCCTGCGTCAGGCGTGAAGCTGATGCGGAAACGATGCGCCGTCCGGGCCGCCGGGTCAGCGGTGCTGCCTCCCGCGTACCCGTGGTGCTGGCACCACCGCGCGCCGGCCGGGACGCCGACCGTCGTGGTGGGCGACTACTGCGCGATCACCCGGGCCCTGACCCGCCGTGGACGGCGGGCGCTGTCGATCAGCAGGGACTCCGCGTGATCCTGAACTGCTCCCAGGCGCCGAAGTTGTCGGCGCGCGCCTGGATCGGGAAGTCGGGACCCGAGGTCAGGTTGGCGCCCGCGTACCTGACCACCGCCGTGAGCGAGATGGTGAAGTAGCTGCCCCAGTTGGTGACGTAGAACCGCTCCCAGGAACCGATGCTGGCGGAGTCGGCCCTCAGCGGATAGTTGGTCGCGGTGAGATCCGCCCGCACGTACTTCTTGGCGGCCATCGAGTAGATGGCGTACTCGCCGTTGCTGCTCAACCAGACGAGCTTGAACTGCTCCCAGGCTCCGGAGCTGCTGGCGCGGGCCTGGAGTGGGGCGCCGGTCGCCGTGAGGTTCGCGCTGACGTACTTGTTCGCCGCGAGCGACCAGATGGGGCCGGGGTTCCAGCACTCCGCGGCAGCGACGCCTGGCGGGGCCGCCGCCGCCCTCGTCGCCGAGGGCACCGCCGCCATGAGCACCGCAGCCAGTGCGACAAGTGGCGCGACGATCCGGACCGTGGGCTTGTGGGCTGCAGTCACCGGCACTCCCTCTCGATCGATCAACGTAGATTAGCCCACGGTGGACCGTCGAGGGGACCCGGTCGAGGTCGGCCCTCGTCGGTCTCGGCGACCAGGCGCTCCGTCTCCCGCACCAGATAGTGCGGCCGGCGCTTGGTCTCGTAGTAGATCCGGCCGATGTACTCGCCGATCACTCCCAGGAGCATCATCTGGATGCCGCCGAGCCCGATCACGCTGACGATGATCGTGGTGTAGCCGGGAACGTCGATGCCCTTCTCCACCGCGTCCGCGACCACCCAGGCCATGTAGGCCACCGCGATGAGGGTGAGGAACAGGCCGCCGTAGATCGCCAGGCGCAGCGGTCGGTTGTTGAACGACAGCAGGCCGTCGAACGCGTAGTTGAACAGCTTGCCGAACGACCAGCGGCTCCGCCCCGCCTGGCGGAGTTCGTTGCGGTGGGCCACCACCGCGGTCCGGAAGCCGATCCAGGAGAACAGGCCCTTGGAGAACCTGTTGTATTCCGGCATGGCCAGGATCGCGTCCACCGCGAGCCGCGACAGCAGCCGGAAGTCACCGGCCCCGTCCAGCAGGCGCACGTCGATCCACCAGTTGATGGCCCGGTAGAAGGAGCGTGAGGCCATCTTCCGTACGAACCGGTCGCCGCGCCGGTCCCGCCGGGCGATCACCTGGTCGAAGCCCTGACGGTAGAGCGCCACCATCTCCGGCAGGAGCCGCGGCGGGTGTTGCAGGTCGGCGTCCATGATGACGACCGCGTCGCCGGTCGCCCGGCGCAGGCCGGCGAGCATCGCCGCCTCCTTGCCGAAGTTGCGGCTCAACGCCAGGTAGCAGACGCACGGGTCGGCGGCGGCGAGGCGGCGCAGCGCCGCGAGCGTGCCGTCCTCGCTGCCGTCGTCGACGTACACCACCTCGACGTCCACGTCGGGCAGCGCGGCGAGCGCGGTGCGGACGGTCTCGTGCAACCGCTCCACCGACGCCTCCTCGTTGAAGCAGGGCACCACCACGGAAAGCCGCACCGTCGTCACCTCGCCCGGCCGAGGTCAGAGGTGGTAGACCAGCGCGCCATCGCGTTCCTCCCGGGTGATGCCCAGCCCGTCGACGGGCCGCGCCTCGATGCCCTCCCAGGGCGTCCCCGCGGCGCGGTCCGGGACGGCCACGACCGACCGCACGCCGATCCCGCGCAGGTATGCCACGCTGCCCGGGTCGGGGAAGGACGCGATCGCGGCCCGGGTCCGCGCCTGGCTGGCCGGCTCGAATCCGCCGAGCCCGTTGGTCACCCGGGGGAACCCGTCGGTCGTCCACAGCATGTACGTCAGGTCGCCGACGCCGCCGGCGGGCAGCACCAGGATCGGATCCGGCGCGCCCCGCAGCGCCGCCGGGGGCCGGGGCACGGCCGGGTGCGGGGTCCGGTTGACGCCCTCCACGGTGACCAGGGCCAGCGGCACCAGCAGGACCAGCGACGTGAGGATCCGGGCCCGGCGGCGGTTCGAGGGTCGACCCGACGACTCGGCCAGCGCCGTCACCAGCCCGGCGGCCAGCATCGCGAGCAGCAGGCTGGTCCAGTGCATCAGCCGGCCCGGCGTGCGCAGCGCGTCCCAGCCGGGCAGGTGCGTGGACAACGTCAGGTAGCCCGGATCGCCGTCCCCGCCGAGCGTGGCGCCCAGGCCCAGCAGCACCGTGCCGAGCACGCCGAGCCCCAGCGCGACCCGGCGTCGAGGCGGGTACGCCGAGACGAAGAGCCCGGCCGCGGCCAGCCCGAGCAGCGTCATCCCCGGCAACAACGCCATCTCCGGCGGCCAGCTCAACTGCTCGCGCGCCGCGGCGTGCCGTTCGCCCCACACCCACGAGTCGGCCGGGGCGGTGAGGAACCCCATCAGTGGCGGGGAGAACATCTTCGTCCAGTCCAGCGTCCGTTGCGCCTGCGGGTTGAGGTCGACCACGCGCAGGTAGACCAGGCCGAGCAGCACCGTCACCGCGCCGAACGCGGCGCCACCGGCCAGGTCCGCGAGCAGCAGCCGCCGGCCGAACGGCGGGCGCTCCCGCCGACGCCACCACGACCAGCCGTAGCAACCGGCCGCCACCAGCACGGCGGCCAGCAGGAAGTAGACCAGTGGCAGTCCGATGCCGAAGCCGAGGCTCACCTGCCAGGCGGCGGTCAGCCACCCGGCCAGGGCCCACCCGGGCCGTCGCCGCTCCGGCCGGTAGCCGTGCCGCAGCGACCAGCCGTGGCCGCGGGCCAGCATCGCCAGCGCCAGCGCGATGCCCCCGCTGGACAGGATGTTCAGGTGGCCGGCGTGCGCCAGCCGCCACGGCGCGTACGCCCAGGCGACGCCGGCGACCGCCCCGCCCCACCGGTTCGCCCCGAGCTGCCGGGCCAGCGCGTACGCCCCGAGGAACGCCAGCGCGTGCAGGAGCACGTACAGCACGTTGTAGCGGACCACGGCCGCCTCGAAGCCCGAGCCGAGCATCCCGATCGGCGCGTATCCGAGCAGGGTGTCGCTGTAGGCGTACGTGTACCTCTCGGGATAGAACGTGTTCGAGTGCCAGAGGCCGAGCGGGTTGCTGAGCAGGGCGTGCCCCGACCACGCGACCTGCCAGGCCTGCAACGTCGGGTCGCCCAGGTCGCCGGGGATCGTGGTCGCCGGGTGCCGCAGCGTCGGCCAGGTCAACCCCACCGCCAGCAGCAGGCTGGCCAGGGTCGCGAGGATCCACTCCAGGCGGGGTCGCCGGCGCCGCCCGACCGGGGGCGGATCACCGGGGATCTGGTCGGGGCTCGCGCTCTCGACAGGTGGTCGAGCGTCGACGGACCGGGCATTCATGGGATAGATGTTGTCCGATGTCGATCGCGATGTCGATCGGTTGCCCGAGATGTGGATCGATTGGGCTAGGGTCACCGACCATGCAGTGCTTCGCCGCCGGGCGTACCCGCTTCTGAGGGACGGCTCGATCCGAGCCGTGAGTCGCCCGACCTGTCGATCAGGTCGGGTCGTTCGACATGTCCTTCAGACGAGAGGCACCGACATGAACCTGCGCCCGTTCCGGTCGTCCGACCGGGAACCACTGCTCGCACTGACCATCGCCACCTTCGGGCCGTTCTACGAGGAGTCGTTCCGGTCGATCGTCGGCGACGCGATCATGGCCAACCAGCACGGCGCCTGGCGCGCGGACTACCGTGACATGTGGCTGGGGCTGCACGACCCGCGCAACCACAAGCACGTCGTCGTCGCCGAGGACGGCGACGCGCTGCTCGGATTCGCCGCGTGGCAGACGAACCCCGACAGACGCAGCGGCGAGATCGACATCATCGCCGTGGCGGCGGACCGACGCCGCCGCCATGTCGGCACGGCGCTCTGCGCGCACGCCTTCGACGCGATGCGGCAGGCGGGTGCCGAGGTGGTCTCGATCGGCACCGGTGGTGACCCGTTCCACGAACCCGCGAGGGCGTTCTACGACCGTCTCGGCATGACCGCCCTGCCCCTGGTCCGCTACTACAGATCGCTCTGACGGCGCGCACCGGCCGGGCGTCGGAGGCGACCCGGCCGGTGTCCCACATGTCGGTAGGGACGGCAGGGCGACCGGCAGAACCCAGGTGATCTCGATCGTTGTCCGGGAGGAGTCCGTTAAGGACTGCGGAGGCGCGAGCGCGCCTGCCCGAAACGGAGGAATCGCATGCTCAGTACGTCTCGCTCCCGGATCCGGGCGCTCGCCGTCGTCGGCATGGCCGGCGTCCTGGCGGCGATCGGTGGGGTGACCTTCCAGGCGTCGGCGACCGAGGTCGCCGCGCCGGCCGCCGTGGGCGCCGACGCCCGCCGGGTCGCGATCCCCGGCATCGCCCCGGCGATCCGGCCACCGGCCGGATCCCGTCCGGTCGGCGCGTACGTCGTCACGAGCGGAACGCAGACCTACACGTGCGCCGGTGGGGTGTTCACCGGCGGGTCCGTGCCGGAGGCCCGGCTGATCGGCACCGGCGGCCGGGTGCACCACTTCAAGGGCCCGAGCTGGCAGTCCGAGCGCGACAACTCGCTGATCACGGCGAAGAAGACCGCGGAGTCCCCGCGCGCGGGGACGATCCCGGAGCTGCTGCTGACGGTGGACACCCACACCGGTGCCGGCACGTTCGCCGACGTCGCGTACGTCAACCGGCTGCTGACCAGCGGCGGTGTCGCCCCGGCCGGTCCCTGCACCGACGGCGCGACGGCAGCCGTGCCGTACGGCGCGGTCTACGTCTTCTGGACCGCGCAGAAGTAGCGGCATCGCCCCGGTGCCCGCCGGCTCCCCGGCGGGCACCGGACGGCGACCCCCGGTCAGTCGCCGCTCGGTGGCGCGGTCAGCTCGGCGTGGCGCACCCGGTAGTCCCCGCGGGTGACCGTGGCGAACGCGGCCGGGGCGAGGCAGGTGCCGATCCGCGACGGACCCCACTGACCCGTCTCGTCCTGGTCGGCGCTGGCCGACCAGGTGAACCCGACCCGGTCGCGCCCGCGTCCGCCGTCCTGCACGCTGAAGCCGACCCGCTTGCCGAGGAAGTCCTTGGCAACCTCGTCGGCGCGGGTGACGACGGCGGTCAGGGTCGCATGGCCCGGGCTGGTGATCATGCAGTCGACCGCCGCCTCGAACCGTACGGTGACGTTCTGGGCGGCCAGCCGGTGCGCGACCCGCACCGTGCCGGTCGCGTCCGCGGGGGAGCCCTGCTCGCCGCCGGGTAACGGGATCGGGCGGCTGTACGGCACCGACCGGACGTCGAAGGCGAACGAGCGCACGTCGTCGTCCTGCCCGTACGGCAGCACGAACTCCGCCGACCCGGTCACCCGGGCCGGCCCGTGCTCCGCCGCCCCGGCCGGCGTCGCCACCGCCACGACGGCCGCCGCCGCCGCGAGCCCGTATCCGATTGTCCTGCGCATGGTGGTCCTCCCTGTCCGGCCGCGCTGCCGCGGCCCTGCGATGCCTCCACCCTCGGCGAAGCGGCGCGGCGATCGATCCCCCTCCCGGGGGAACGCGCTCACCCGGCCCCGGGAGGGAGGGCCGGAGCGGGCCTCGGCGGCGCCCCCTCCGCTTCAGCCGTCGACGAGCGCGGCGAAACGTTCACCGTCTCGGAGCCGGTCGACGAGGTCGCGCACGGCCTGCCGCCCGCCGTGCGCGTCGACCCAGCGGCTCACCCGGCAGGCGGCCCTGGCGTACACCTGCTCGTCCGCGCTTGCCGCGCGCAGCCACGCGTCCAGCGTCTCCGGCAGCGGCCCCGGGGCCGCGTCCCGGCAGCGGTCCGGTGCGGCGGGCGGCGCGAGGTAACGCCGGTCGTCGGCGACCAGGACCGCGAGTCCCTCGTCGAACCACTGCGGAACCTCCGCGTGCCGGGAACCGAGCCGCGCACGGAACTCGACGTGGGAGAGTTCGTGCGCGGCGATCGTCGTGGAGATGCCACGGGGGGAGAGCATCAGCGCCCAGTTGCGGACCGCGACCCCCCGCTCGCCGCCGCCACCGATCCGCTGGTAACAGTCGGTGGTGAGGCAGGCGAGGACTGTCGGGTCGCTCCGCCGCCCCTGGTAGAACTCGTCGACCTGCCGATTCGCCTCGCGGTACACCTCGACGAGCCGCTGCCGGTCGGCGTCCGACAGGCCGGGCTCGGCGTAGAGCCGGCCCTGCACCGGCACCAGGCCGTAGCAGCGGGGACAGGTGGTCGCGGCCACCGAGGGGTACGCCAGAGCCACCGACGCGACAGTGACCAGCGTCAGCACGACCAGCCCGGCCACCAGCCAGACCCGGCGTCGCCGCCGAGGGAATCGGATGCCCACTTCGCCTCCCAGCCGGCGAGATCGGTCGCCGTGCCCATTCTGCGGTGCCGACCGGCGAGCGTGCAGCCCCAGGTCAGTGCGGGGTGTAACGGCGGTGTAACCGCAGGTCTCCTAACGTCCTGTTCCGGCGGCGCGCGCCGTGACCTGCCCCGTCTACGACAGGATTTCCTCCCATGCGACGTACGTTCTTGCGCGTACTCATGATCTTCGGACTCATGGCCGGCGGGCTCGGCCTCGGCGCGGGAGCCGCGCCGACGGCGGCGCTGGCGGCCTACGGCGCGGTCAAGTGGCCGGCGACCGGGGTGATCACCGGCAAGGTGGACGACCGGTGTCCCGGCTACGACAACCACGACGGCTACGACATCGCCGGCAACTACCGCTCGGTGGTCTCCGCCGCCTACAGCGGATCGGTCAGCTACGTCGGCTGGGACGCCGGCGGCTACGGCAACTTCGTGATCATCTCGCACGCGAGCGGATGGAGCACCCTCTACGGCCACCTCGACGGTTACGTCTCCCGGATGCGGGTGGGCGAGTACTTCAACCGTGGTGACGGCATCGGCTACATGGGCTACACCGGCGGCGTCTCGCCGCCCGGCGTCGGCGGCACGCACCTGCACTTCGAGATGCTGCGGTACGACTCGCCGCAGGTCTGGAACTCGGCCGGCAGCTGCGGCCAGAGCGTGACCCGCGGGGGTGCCGTCCCGTTCGACTTCGCCGGTCTGAACTGACCGCCGGCTGATCCACCGACGGCGGCGAGCGGATCATCCGCTCGCCGCCGTCGCCAGCTGCCGGGCATCACCCCGGCTGCCCACGGCCAGGTAGATCCTCCGGGCACGTGCCGGGTCGCCGGCCAGTACCGCGTCCGCCGCCGACAGCCAGGGCGAATCGGCGGGGGCGTGCCGGGTGAGCGTGCGGCCGTCCACCCCGGACTCCCGCAACGCGAGCGGCAGGTCGACGCCGAAGCTGCTGGTCAGTGCCCGCCCGGCCACGCAGTCCAGCAGCTCCTCCACGACCGGGGCGACGCGTGCCCGAGGCCGGCGCAGGGCGACCTCCACCCGGAGCCGCTGCACCAGCGCGGGACCCAGCAGCGCCGCTCCGCCGTCGCGCCGGGCCAGCATCTCCGCCGTCGACGAGTGGTGGTGCGCGCCGGGCAGGTCGTGCCGGTGCAGGGCCAGGCGTGCCAGGACGACGTGCACCTCGGAGGCCATCCGATGGTCCCGACCGTCACCCCGCAGGTAGCGGTCGCCCGCCGCCCGGGCCTCGGCCCACCTGCCCCGGTGGAACACCTCCCGCACCTGCTCGGCGACCAGCCAGGGGACGTCGGCGGTGGCCGCCGTGCCGCGCACCCGACCGAGGGCCCGCTCCCGGTAGGCCGCCGCCGCACCCAGCCGCCCCCGCCGGTCCTCGGCGTCCGCCAGCGCCACCCAGAGCACCGGCGGCACCCAGCCCACCCGATCCTGGTACGCCTGGGTGACACGGTCGAGTTCGGCCGCCACGCCCTGGTGACCGCTGCCCAGCTCGACGAGCGCCAGGTTGCCGCGAGCCCGGAGATCCAGCGGCGTCAACGACAGTTGCCGCGCCCAGCGCAGGCCGAGCCGGCCGGCGCGCCTCGCCTGCGCGTCCTGGTCGCTGACCGCCAGGATCCCGCAGACGTTGACCAGGGCGGCGGCGCCGGCGGCATCCGGAGCGCGCTCGTCGAGCAGGTCGAGGACCTCGGCGGTGCGTCGCACGGCGGAACCACCCTCCCCGGGGTGGAGCCAGAGCGACCGGGCCTGCCAGGAGAGCGCCTCTGCCGCTTGGTGCCACCGGCCCGCGCTGCGGAACAGCGTCGCCGCCCGCGACAGCTCGTCGAGGCCGCCACCCGTCTGGTGATAGCCGATCTCGCCGAGCCGCAGCAGTGCCTCGGCGCGCGACAGGGGATCCCCGTCGAGGTCCAGGCTCGCCGTGAAGCAGTGGGACGCCTGCCGGTAGTCGCCGCGATCGGCGATCCAGGCACCGGCGCGGTGCAACGTCAGCGACGTCGTCGTCCGGCCCCGAGGCGCCGGCGGGGCGGCCCCGGCCGTCGGGTCGTCGTGGTGGTCGAGGATCCGCCGGTAGGTCCGCGTGATGGCGGTGCTCGGCTCCACCCCGAGGTCGTCGACGACCCGACGGCGGAACGTCCGATAGGCGGTGACCGCCTCGTCGTACCGGCCGGCGCGGGCGAGCGCCCGCAGGCGCAGGTCGTGGACCCATTCCGCGGTCGGCTCCCGGACGGCCAGGACGGCCAGCTCGGGCAGCACCGACAGGTGGTCACCGAGGCGCAGGCGTACGTCCAGCGACAGCCGCCGCAGCGCCTGCACCTCCTCGGACACCGGGACGAGCTCCGGCCACCGGCCCGGGTCCGACCAGACTCCCTGGCACGGCGCGCCGCGTATCAGGTCCGTCGCCCGGTCGACGAGGGCGACGGCGGTCGCGAGGTCACCGGCCGCCTCGGCACGATGGGCGCGGTCGCGCAGCTCACGGAGATCAGCGAGGTCGGTGCCACCGGAGCCGAGGTCCAGCTGGTAGCCGTCGACGGTGTGCCGCAGGCCGGCGGCGGCGTCCGGGTGGACGGCCCGGAGCCGCGCCCGGACCCGGTGCACGAGGACCCGCAGACCGTCCGGGTCCGGCGGGTACCGCTCGGGCCACACCCGGTGCGCGAGCGTGCGCGGGGGGACGGCGGCCGGGTACCGCAGGGCCAGGGTGGCCACGAGCGCCTGCTGCCGCCGGCCGTGCAGGGGGACGTCGGTGCCGGCGGCGCGTACCCGCAGCGGCCCGAGGACGCCGCACCACAGCCGGCGCTGCCCCTCCGGCTCGCCCTGCTCGGTCATCAGCTTCCGACTGGCTCCTGTCCCGCGGTGCCCGCCGACGATCGGGTCTGCCGTCCATCGACGTCGGTCACCATCGATCCTAGGCGGTCAGGGCGTGCGGGGCGCGACGAGGCCGCTCTCGAAGGCCATCACCACGAGTTGCGCCCGGTCACGGGCCCGGAGCTTGGTCATGGCCCGGCTGATGTGGGTCTTCGCGGTGGCGACGCTGATGACCATGTGACCGGCGATCTCGTCGTTGGACATGCCGCGCGCGGCCAGGGCCACGGCTTCACGTTCGCGGCCGGTCAGCAGGCCCGACACCGCGGTCGGGTCGGCCAGGGGCGGCCGGGAGACGTACTCGGTGATGAGACGGCGCGTGATGGCCGGTGACAGCAGGGCGTCCCCGCGGGCGGCGACGCGGATGCCGTGCAGCACGTCGGCCGGTTCGGTGTCCTTGACGAGGAAGCCGGCGGCGCCGGCGCGCAGCGCGGCATAGAGGTGCTCGTCGAGGCCGTAGTTGGTCAGGATGACCACGTGTACGGCGGCGAGGGCCGGGTCGGCGGCGATCCGTCGGGTCGCCTCGATGCCGTCGAGGACGGGCATCTGGATGTCGATCAGCGCCACGTCGGGCCGGTGGCGGGCGGCGAGGGTGACGGCCTGCTCACCGTGGGCGCCTTCCGCGACCACCTCCAGGTCGTCCTCGGCGTCGATCAGGGCGCGGAACCCGGCCCGGATCAGCGCCTGGTCGTCGACGAGCAGCACCCGGATCACGACGGTGTCTCCAGGGGAAGGGCGGCGCGGACGCGGAAGCCGCGACCGGGCCCGGGGCCGGCGTGCAGCGACCCACCGAGGCCGGTGACCCGCTCCCGCATGCCGGTCAGCCCGACCCCGGGCACGAGTTCGGCGCCCGCGTGGCCGTGGCCGTCGTCGTCGACGTGGATCACGAGTTCGTGCTCGTCGAAGCGGAGCCGGACGCGGACGCTCGCCGGCCCGGCGTGCCGGGTGACGTTGGTCAGCGCCTCCTGGATGACCCGGAACGCGGCCCGGTCGACCGGAGTGGGCAGCTTCCGGGACTGCCCGGTGACCGTCACGTCGACCGGGAAGCCCGCTTCGCCGACGCTTCGGACCAAGCCGTCCAGGTGGTCCAGCCCGACCCGGCCCGGACCGTCGCCGGCACGCAGCACCCGGAGCGTGGCACGCAGCTCGCGCATCGCGTCCTGGCTGGCCCGCTGGATGGTGACCAGGGCCTCCGGCACGGGCTGGTCGTGCTTGCGGGCCAGGTGGACGGCGACGCCGGCCTGCACGTTGATGATCGAGATGCAGTGGGTGAGGGAGTCGTGCAGCTCGCGGGCGATGCGCAGCCGCTCCTCGTCGGCACGACGTCGCGCGGTCTCCTCCCGGCTTCGCTCGGCGTCCCGCGCGCGCTGTTCGGCGTGGTCGAGGTGGATCCGGCGGTGCCGGGACAGTTCGGCGGCGACGCACGCGGCGACCATCCAGCCGATGAGGAGGAACCAGCGCTGGAAGACGTCGGGCGCAGTCCGCCCCTCGGCGGTGACGAGTTCGCCGGCGAACCCGACGGTCAGGATGACGACGACGGCCACCCAGGCGGCCCGTCGACGCCCCGCCGTGACGGCGGCGTGCAGCGCCACCAGGACGGGCAGGGCGGCGGCCACGCCGGGGTAGCCGGGGATCTGGTAGGCCAGCAGGCAGGCGGTGGCGACGCCCAGCGTCACGGCCGGCCGGCGTCGGCGCGCGGCCACCGCGATCGCCGCGGTCACCAGCAGGAGCGCGCCCACGAGATCGAGCGACCGCCGGCCGGGTGCACCGGTGGCGGCGCTCGCGAGGACGAGGACGGTCAGCCCGGCGACCTCGGCCAGGGCTCGCCGGCCGCCGCGCCCGGCGTCGTCAGCCACCACCCCCGGAACGATAGGCCAGCGGGGCGTGGCGCACGTCCCCCGACCGGCGTAGCGGTGGCTACCACCGGGGACGCAGATCCCGCCGGAATACGCCCCCGGCGGTAGTGCCGAGTGTCTCCCGGCGCCTGACGACCGCACGCCGTCCGCCCGGCATCCTCACTTCCACCCGGCCGGTTCGTCCCGGTCGTCGCGTCGATCGCTCCGAAGGAGAGAGCCATGTCCGAGGTGCACACCACTTCGCCCACGCCCGGCACCGACCGGCCGATCCCTGCGGCGGGTCGGCTCCTCCGCACCGTCCGAGGGCTGGCGCTGCTCTCCAGCGGCCTGCTCGCCGGCGCGCTGGGCTACGGCGCCGTCAACGTCGTACAGACGTTCAAGGTCGTGCCGCTCGACGTGCGGCTGACCTTTCACTCCGCGCTGATGCGGATGAACGGGCCGGTCGTGCAGACCACGATGGGTCTGGCGCTGGTCGGCTCGGTCGCGCTCGCCGTCCTGCACCGTGGGCGCCTGCGGCTGCTCGCCGCCTCGGCCGGCGCGCTGGTCCTGACGTCGTTTTTGGTCACCCGGTTCGGCAATGTGCCGATCAACGCCCGGATCAAGGTCTGGGCGGTCAGCTCGGTCCCGCCCGAGCACGCGGAACTGCTGCGGCGCTGGGAGATGTTCAACCTGGTCCGGACCGTCGCCGCGCTGGCCGCGTTCGTGCTCGTCGTGCTCGTCGTCGACCTCGCCGCGCCCGCCAGGACCGGGAGGACCAGTGCCGACGCGTGACCGGACGTCGCGACGGGCCCGGGTACGAAGGGTCGTGCTCACCACCGGGGGCGCGCTTCTCGGCCTGTCCGCGCTCGCCGTGACGCTGCTGGTCGTCTGGGACGGCGGCGTCGACCTCGACCCACGACGGGAGTTGCTGCCCGGCGTCCGGCTCGACCTGCGGACCGTCGACACGGCCCACGGCCCGATCGAGTACGACCTGCACGGCGCCGACGGCCCCGTGGTGCTGTCCGTGCACGCCGGGTTGGGCGGCGCGGACCAGGGCCGGCTGTTCGCCGGTTGGCTGCGGGGTGACCGCTACCGAATCCTCAGCCCGTCCCGCCCCGGCTACCTCGGCACGCCGCTGAGCAGCGGACGTACGCTCGACGAACAAGCCGACCTGCTGGCCGCCCTGCTCGACCGGCTCGGCATCGACCGGGTCGGCGTCTTCGCGGTCTCCGCCGGCAGCCCGGTGGGCTACACGTTCGCGGCCCGCCATCCGGAGCGGGTGTGGGGACTGGTGTCCGTCAGCGGGGTGGCCCGACCCGACCCGAATGCCGCGCCCGCCTCGGCCCTGCGGTCGGCCGTCATGAACACGGTCGGCCAGAAGATCGTGAAGCTCACCGCCTCGGCCTCAATGCGGTCGATCGTCGCCGGCACGCTCGACGAGACCAGCACGTTCTCGGACGAGCGCAAGGCGGAGCGGGTGGACCACATCATGCGTACGGAGGGGGCCAGGCGGTTCTTCGCGGCCATGTTCGACGCGACCTTCCCCTACGAGAGGCGGTGGCCCGGCACCGACAACGACACGGAGCGGACGCGGGCCATGCGGATCGGGTTCGACCGGATCGTCGCGCCGACGCTCGTCGTGCACGGCACCCAGGACGGCGACGTGCCGTTCGCGCACGGCGCGGAGGCAGCGGCGCGAATCCGGGGAGCGCGGCACTGCTGGATGCCGGACGAGGACCATCTCGGGTTCTGGCTGAGCCCTCGTGCGGAGGAGTTCCAGGCCGTCGTACGGCAGTTCCTGCGCACACACGCCCCCGGGCGGTAGGACTCAGCCGACCTGGCTGTTGTCCTTCAGCGCGCCCCAGCCGTGCCAGCGGTCGATCTCGATCAGCGCGGTGACGCGAGCGCGCTCCCGCCGCGGGTAGGGCTTCCCGGTGTAGTGCTGGGAGAGCCGGTCGATGTCGGCCAGGTCGGTGTCGTCCCGCAGCTCGACCACGCGCCCGACGATGCTCAGGTGCGTGTACCAGCCCTGCTCGTCGAGCGCGGTGAGGGTGACCCGGGGGTCGTTGCGCAGGTGCCCCAGCCGGCGCCGCCCTTCGTCCATGTTGACCAGGATGCGGCCGTCCTCCCACAAGTACCAGGTGGCCGCGGAGACCGGCTGGCCGTCGGATCGCAGCGTGGCGATGACGGCGGGGTTGGGCTTGCGCAGCATGGCAACGGCCGGCTCGGGCAGCGGCGGCTTCGACATGGTTCTCCTCTTCGCGACGGCACTGTCTCCGCACTGTACGTACCGCCGGTGCCGCACGCAGGGGAACCGTGGGCCCGGTGCCGGACGGCTCCGGGCCCACGTGTCGCATCAGGAGCTGGTGCAGGTGACGTTGCCGGGCGCGGTGGCGCCGTTGCCGGTGGCGGTGAACCCGAACGTGGTCGAGGCGTTCGGGGCCAACGTGCCGTTGTAGGGGGCGTTCTGCACCGAGACGGTGCCGGTGGTGCCGGTGTTGACGCCGCTCCAGAGGCTGCTGATGGCCTGCCCGGAGGCGAGTGTCAGGCGTACGTTCCAGCCGTTGACGGTGGCGGTGGTGTTGTTGGCCACGGTGACCTCGCCCTGGAAGCCGCCCGGCCAGGTGTTGACGGTGCGGTAGGCGGCCGCGCAGCCGGTGGCCGGGGGAGTCGTCGGCGGCGTGGTGGTGGGCGGCGTCGAGGTGGGCGGCGTGCTGGTGGGCGGCGTGCTCGTGGGCGGCGTGCTCGTGGGCGGGGCGGTGGTGGGCGGCGTGGTCGACTCGAACTGGCTGAAGAACCGCCAGATCTCGCCCGAGGTCCAGGTCCGGGAGTCGTTCGGGCTGCCCGAGCCGTCGACCGGGCTGGGGGTGTGGTCGCCGTCGAACGCGGCCCACTGCACCGGGTAACCGGACCGGCAGCCGGAGTAGACGGTGGTGATGTGGCTGAAGCTGTTCAGGGCCGGCTCGCGCGGGCTCTGCGCGGTGCAGCCGTTGTTCCGGACGAACGTGTCGCGCAGCGACCGGCCCATCGAGATGTTCAGGACGCTGTCGTGGGTGCCGTGGATGCCGAAGTAGGGCACCGGCTGGGTGCCGCCGTTGCAGCCGCTGAGGTTGGCGCCGGAGAGCACGGCGACCGCGCGGATGACGCTGGACCGGGCGCAGGCGACCGCGTAGCTCATCGCCCCGCCGTAGCTCCAGCCGAGCGCGAAGCGCTGGGTGGTGTCGACGCAGAGGTCGTTCTCGACCTGCCGGGAGATGTCGTCGAAGAGGGTGAGGTCCCGGCCGTTGGTGTTGGCCCAGCCGTTGTCGATGCCCTGCGGTGCGACGAAGATCGTGCTGTTGTTCGACAGCGGCAGCAGCCCGTAGTAGCCGGCCGAGGCGACGTTGTTCGCGGAGCCGTTCAGCCAGTGGAAGCCGAAGACCAGGCGGTAGGGGCGGTTCCGGTCGTATCCGTCCGGGATGCGCAGGATGTAGCTGCGGTTCTGGCCGCCGCTGGAGATGGTGCGGGTGCCGTTGCTCAGGGTGGGGGCCTTGCCGCAGCCGGCGGTGGCGGCGAGCGTGCCGTTCGTCGCGGCCTCCGCCGCGCCGCCGAGGCCGCCGCTCAGCACGCCGCCGACGGCGGTCGTGACGATCAGGGCCGCGGCGGCGAGGGTGGAGAGAAGCTGGGTACGTTTCACTGTTGCGTGCCTCCTTGCCAGTGGTGGTGGTCCGGTGCCGGTGGTGCGCGTGCGGGTTCGCCCGTGGTGAGGCGTGGAGAAGCGGGGCCGGCGAGGAGCGAGGTCCTCCGGCGGTGGTTCGCGGTCGGGGGCATCGGCGCGGCGGCCCGGACTGGTCACCGGGCGACGGAGAGGCGTGCCCTCGTCGGCGCGTTGCCGGTGACCGGGAGCGTGCCCTTCGCCCCCCGTGCCGAAAGATAGCAGTTTATCGATAACAGGTTCAACTGCTCATGTTGCGGAACAAGCGTCCAGCGCGGATCGCGTCGGAGGCTGTACCTTGTGAACGGATTGGCTTTGAGCTGCACTTTCTGGACGGTTGTGGAGTCCGAAACTCTCGGTAGAGCAGCCGAAATTTCCGAACCTTGACGCCGCCTGGCGCTCGTGAGCGTTAACAGCGCGGGCTCGGCGCTATGGTTCGGGCGTGCACATCCGTTTCGCCGTCCCGGCCGATCCCGCCTACCCGGCCCGCGTGGCCGCCGCGCTCAGCCGCGTCCGGCTGCGCCGCTTCGGATACGTCGGCGCCGCGCTGGCGGCCGTCGGAGCCGTCGGCCTCGCCGTCTCGTCGGCGCTCGCGTCCGACGACCGGTTCTCGTCGCTGTGGACCGCGCTGCTCGTGGGCGGCCTGCTGTCCATGCTCTACGCGCCGTGGGTGCGGTGGCGCGCCCGGCGACGTTCCGGTGGCTACGCCGTCGAGGGCGGCTACGACATCACCGACGACAACATCATGATGCGCAGCGGCTCGGAGTCCGGCGGCATCGCCTGGGACGGCGTCACCAGGGTGACGGACGACCCGGAGTTCTGGATCGTCCACGTCGGCCGGATGCCGGCGACCGTGATCCCCCGCCGGCTGATGTCCGACGCGGACGCCGAGACGTTGCGGGCCTTCATGGCCGGCCGCGGGCTGCTCCGGCCCCGGTGACCCGGCCCCGCCGATCCTGGGATCGGTGGGACCTGGTTGCGCCGGCCGCCGGCGGGCACCGTGAGAGGTGCCCGCCGGAGACTCCGGCGCGCGGAAGGGAACCATGACCGGCGAGCAGCTTCCCGGAGGCACCTACCAGGTCGGCGACCTCACCCTGACCCGGATGGGCTACGGCGCCATGCAACTGGCCGGCCCCGGCGTGTTCGGGCCGCCCCGGGACCGCGACGCCGCCGTGGCGGTGCTGCGGACGGCGGTCGAGCTGGGCATCCGGCACATCGACACGGCGGACTTCTACGGCCCGCACGTCACCAACGAGATCATCCGGGAGGCCCTCGCCCCCTACCCGGACGACCTGCACATCGTGACCAAGGTCGGCAACCGCCGCGACGAGCAGGGTGGATGGCCGCCCGCCCGCACGCCGGCCGAGCTGACCGAGCAGGTGCACGACAACCTGCGCCGCCTCGGCGTCGAGGCGCTCGACGTGGTTAACCTGCGCGTCGGCGGCTTCGACACCCCGGAGCCGGGCTCGATCGCCGAACCGTTCGGCGCGCTCGCCGCGCTGCGTGAGCAGGGGCTGATCCGGCACCTGGGGTTGAGCACGGTCACCGCGGCCCAGCTCGCCGAGGCCCGGGCGATCGCCCCGGTGGTGTGCGTGCAGAACCTCTACAACCTGGCCAACCGCGCCGACGACGAGTTGGTGGCCACCACCGCCCGGCAGGGGATCGCGTTCGTGCCGTACTTCCCGCTGGGCGGCTTCTCGCCGTTGCAGTCCGACATCCTGGAGCGGGTCGCGAAGCGACTGGAGGCCACGCCGATGGCCGTCGCGTTGGCCTGGCTGCTGCACCGCTCGCCGAACATCCTGCTCATCCCCGGCACGTCCTCGGTCGCGCACCTGCGCGAGAACATCGCCGGTGCGGCCCTGGACCTGCCCGCCGACGCGCTCGCCGAGCTGGACGCGATCGGCGGGTGACCAGGTCGCGGTCGGCGCGGGTGGGCGCGACGCTGCACTAGGGTGTCGCCATGACGGCGCGCGGAGACGGATTCGCCTTCCCGCCCCGCCGCCCGGCCGAGCGGCTGGGCGTGGCGGTGGTGAGCGAGCTTGTCGAACTCATCGTCACCGGCCAGCTCGGCGAGGGGCAGATGCTTCCCCCGGAAGGGCCGCTCAGCGAGCACTTCGGGGTGAGCCGCACGGTCATCCGGGAGTCGGTGAAGCGGCTCGAGGAGAAGGGCCTGGTGGTGGTCTCGCAGGGGCGCGGGACCCAGGTGGCCCGGGTCGGCTCGTGGAACATGCTGGACCCGGTCGTCCTGTCCGCGCTGATCGACAACGACGCGTCACTGGGCGTGCTGGACGAGCTGACGATCGTCCGGGGCAGCCTGGAGGCGGCCATGGCGGGCACGCTGGCGAGCCGACGTACGCCGGAGCAGCTGACCCGGGTCGAGCACGCGCTGGCGGCGATGCGCGAGATCAAACACGAGACCGACTCCTTCCGCCAGGCGGACGTGGTCTTCCACTTCACGATCATGGAGTTGTCCGGCAACCGCCTGGCGGAGAACATCTGCAAGCGCCTCTACCGGCGGGCCATGGAGAGCAGCCGGTTCCACGGGCTGACGTACCGGAGCGCCTTCGAGTCGACGCTCGACGAGCACGCGCTGGTGGTCGACGCCATCGCCCGCCAGGACGCGGCCGGCGCCGAACGCGCCATGCGCGACCACATCGTCACCTCCTGGCAGCGGCGCCGGCTCGAAGGGCCGCCCGGCTAGCGGTCCGGCACGAGCCGCAGGCCGGCCCGGTCGGGCCGCACGTGCGGCCCGCTCGACGCGGCCGGCGGGGCGGCCTCGATGCGCCGCTCGTCGACCCGGACGCCGAGCCCGGGCAGGTCGCCGAGGACGATGCCGCCGTCCACGATCTCCTGGTCCACGTCCAGCCCGAGCGGCCAGGAGAAGTCCTGGATCTCGCAGGACAGGTGGTTGGGCACCGCGGCGGCGGCGTGCGCGAGCGGATTGACGTGGTGGGCCACCGGGCTCACCGGCAGGTCCCGCCCGTGCGCCACCGCGGCGGTCCGCAGGAAGTGGGTGATGCCCCAGACGCTGCCGGCCTGCACCACGTCGACCGCGTCCGCGTCCAGCAGCGGCCGGTACTGTTCCAGCCCGGTGAGGTTCTCCCCGGTGGCGACCGCGGCCCGCACCCCGCGGCGCACCGACGCGAGCCCGGCGGCGTCCCACCGGCGCACCGGCTCCTCGACCCAGGCCAGATCGACGGTACGCTCCAGCGCGGCGACGTACCGGACCGCCTGCGCCCGGTTCCACGACTCGTTGGCGTCGAGCATCAGCGCCGGGTGGGCGCAGTTGTGGCCGAGAATGTCCCGGACCGCCTCCAGCCTTCGCCGGTCCCGTTCGACGTCGTGGCCGCCCTTGAGTTTGGCGCCGCCGAAGCCGCGCTCGGCGAACCGCTCGTACAACCGCACGAGCGCGTCGTCGTCGAGGGCGATGTCGAGCCCGGAGGCGTAGCCCGGGACGAACCGGTCGGCGGCGCCGAGGGTGCGCCAGAGCGGCTCGTCGGCCGCCTTCGCCTTGAGGTCCCACAGCGCCATGTCGAGCGCGCCGATCGTGCCGAACGTCGCGCCCGCGTGGCCGGTCTTGAACACCTGGTTCAGCATCTTGTCGTACAGCGCCGGGGCGGCCCGTGGATCCTGGCCGTCGACCGCCGGGAAGACGCGGTCCACGCCGGCGTGCGGGCCGACGCCGACCCCCTCCAGGCCGACGTCGGTCTCCACGATCAGCACGTGCACGTCGGTACGCGGGCCGGGCATCACGCCGTTGGCGTCGCCGGTCAACCGCCCCCAGTCGTGCGTGGTGGTCAGGCTGCGCCAGCCGGTGACCTTCACGTCATCTCCTCGTCGCCGGTCGCCGGCTCATCCGCGCAGGCTCCACCGCTGGTTGGCGCCGCCGTTGCAGGCCCAGAGGATGAGCTTGGTGCCGTTGGCGGTGCCGGCGGCGTTGGCGTCCAGGCACAGGCCGGACTGCTGGCCGGTGATGGTGCCGTTGGCGTTGACGGTCCACTGCTGGTTGGTCTGGCCGTTGCAGTCCCAGATGATCACGGCGGTGCCGTTGCTGGTGCCCTGGCCGTTGGCGTCCAGGCACTTGTTCCCGTACACCTGGAGCTGTCGGCCGGAGGTGACGGTGAAGCGTTGGCCGGTGGCGCCGCCGCAGTCCCAGAGCTGGACCTGGGTGCCGTTGGTGGTCGACGAGTTGGGCACGTCCACGCACCGGCCGGACTGCGCGCCGACGATCTGCTGGGCGGTGCCGGTGGGCGGCGGGGTGGTCGGTCCGCCGGTGCCCTGCGGGCCGGCGTTGCTGATCACGGTCTGCGCGCCGGCGGGCCAGGCGCCGTTGGTCACGACCGTGTTGCCGTACACGACGTTGCCCCGGTCGCCGTTGGTGACGTTGGTGCTGTTGTTCGTCGACCAGTTGTTGGTGAGCGTCCAGTTGCCCATGTTCTCGCCGCCCCAGTAGTTGGCGGTGGCCCAGGTGCCGGTGTTCGAGAACACGTTGTTGGTGACGGTGTAGTACTTCGAGCCCTCGTCGAAGTAGACGCCGAAGTAGCCGTTGGTCCGTAGGCAGTGGTTCTCGCTGATCAGCGCGTTCGGGTTCCAGCCCAGCGTGTAGATGCACCCGCCGTCGTTCATCTGCTGCATCACGTCGTGGATGTAGTTGCCGACCACCCGGGTGTTGGACGCGGTCGTGGGCGTGCTGTAGCGGGGCTGGTAGTTGTAGAGGCCGCGGTTGGCGTACTCGGTGTTGCCGCCGGCGTCGTTGGCGCCCCAGCCGTATCCGATCGTCATGCCGGAGTACGGCATGTTGTAGACCTCGTTGTGGCTGATCGTGGCGTTGGTGACGTAGGTCGGCAGCACCGAGCTGACGCCCCGGTAGTCCAGGCCGAGGTCGTGGATCCGGTTGTTGCTGACGGTGATGTCCCGGTTGGTCATCCGGGTGTCGCCGGGGTGGTGCGCGTCGGCCCGTACGCCACCGATGACGAAGCCGCCGGCGGCGTTGCGGGCGATCTCGGAGCGGGTGACCGTGATGCCGCCGGCGCCCAGCCCCACGCCGGTGGCGTGCGCGTTGGCGTCGTTGCCGATGCCGATGGCGGTCTGGCCCAGGTTGACGAACTGGAGTCGCTGAACGTGATGGTGTTGGCGGCCGAGACCTGCACCGCGGCGGGCATCTGCGACCAGCTCGGCCGGGCCGCCTCGAACTGCTGGCAGCCGGAGGTGCAGGAGCCGAACCCGGGCCAGGACCAGGTGCCGGCGATGTACGAGCCGGTCTGCTGGTCGACCCAGCCCTGGTTGCCGCTGGGGCCGAGCCAGCTGGTGCCGGTGAAGGTGATGCCGGAGAACGCGATGTGATGTGCCGGGTTGGCGTAGCTGCCGCCGACGGAGACCAGGGACTGCACCACCGGGAACTCGACGTCGACGCTGCTCATGTTCTGGCCGGGGCGGGGGATGTAGTAGAGCGTGCCGGCGCCCGGGTCGACGTACCACTCGCCGGGGGAGTCGAGGAACTCGTACGCGTTGGTCAGGTAGAACGGGCCGGCCCGGAACGGGTTCATCAGGGTGTCGTAGCCGAAGTTGTTGTTGTTCCAGGCCGGCTGCCGCATGGTGAGCAGCCCGCCGCTGATGCTCTGCACCGGGGAGTAGCGGTCGGTGAAGGAGTTGATTCCCTCGACCTCCATCCGGCCGGGGTTGGCCAGGTTGTTCAGGTAGTTGAGGTTGCCGTTGGTGATCCGCAGGCCGGTGGCCGAGGCGCTGAAGTCCGACCGGTTGGCCTGGGTGCGGGCCCGGGTGGCGAGCTGGCCGTCGACGTAGAGCTGCCGGGTGTCCTGCCCGGCGCCGACTCCCGCCTTCCAGATGTTGCGGCCGGCGTCGGCGACCGACCAGCCGGTCACCTGCTTCGCCCCGCTGATCACCGGGTGCGCTCCGGAGGCGGCCTGCCAGCGCACGGTGTGCCCGTTCGTGCCGGAGTCGGCCGCGCCGAACGTCAGTGGTGCGGTGACCCGGTAGACGCCGTCGGCGAGCTCCACCACGATGTCGTCCGACATGCCCGGCGCCGTGGCGCGGACGGTGGACTGCGCGGTCGCCAGCGAGCAGGGCTGGGACGCGGAGCAGGCGGTGCCGGTGCCGCCGGGGGAGGCGTGGAGCGTGGTGACGGCGGCCGACGCGGACGAGGCGAAGGCCGCCACGGCGACGCCGGCCAGCACCGTCGCCAGCGCGAGGCCGGTCGCGGCCGGCCGGCGCAGGGCGGATGGGTTCACGGAAGCCTCCACGGCGTATCGACGACTATAGGTATGACGTCTCATGTTAAGAACCGGTGTCGGTCGGGTCAACATCGAGGCTCATCTATTGCATGCGTTGACAGTCGTGAGCGGCCCGCCCTAGGGTCGTCCCACCAGGTGAACCGATTCGACGACCGTTGCCGGGAGCGGGATGAACATCGGTGAGATCGCCCGGCGTGCCGGGGTGTCCCGCAGCACCGTGTCCTACGTGCTCAGCGGCAAGCGGCCGGTCTCGGCGGCCACCCGACAGCGGATCCAGGCCGTCATCGACGAGCTGGACTACCGCCCCAACGCCAGCGCGCGCGCCCTCAAGGAGGGCCGGACCCGCACCCTCGGCCTGGTCATCCCGCCGGCGAGCAGGCGCCTCACCGACATGCAGCTCGGCTTCGTGGCCAGCGTGGTCGAGGCCGCCGCGCGGGTCGACCTGGACGTGCTGCTGTCGCCGTCCGGCGGCGACCACGACCGGTCCTTCGAACGGATCGTCACCGGCCGCCGGGTCGACGGCGTGGTCCTGATGGAGATCCGCCTCACCGACGAGCGGGTGACCCGGCTGGAGCAGACCGGCCTGCCGTTCGTGACCATCGGCCGCACCGCCCGGCCGCACGGGATGAGCTGGGTGGACGTGGACTACGGCGGCCTGATCGCCAGCTGCGTGCACCACCTGGCCGACCTGGGGCACCGGCACGTTGCCCTCGTCAACCGGTCGGCCGAGCTGGTCGCCGCCGGCTACGGCCCGGGCAGCCGCGCGTCGGCCGGGTTCGCCGAGGCGACCGCGGAACGCGGGCTGGTCGGCGTCGACGTGTGCTGCGGCGACGACGTGGCCGCCGGTGAGGCGTGCGTCGAGGAACTGCTGGCCACCCACCCCGAGGTCACCGCCGTGGCCACCGTCAACGAGGCGGCCCTGCCCGGCATGCAGCGGGCACTGGAGAGCGCCGGGCTGGTGGTGCCGCGCGACTTCTCGCTCACCGGCGTCGCCGCGCGGCACTGGGCGGAGAACTTCCGGCCGTCGCTGACCGCGGCGGACGTGCCGATCGTCGACATGGGCGCGGAGGCGGTGTCGCTCCTGCTGGAGCGCATCGCCGCGCCCGACACCACGCCCCGGCACCGGCTCTACCGTCCACCCATCTCGCTGCGTGCCAGCACCGGTCCGGTGCCGGCGCACCGGGCCACCCACTGACGGCGCACTCACTCCCGACCCGCCCGCCGCCGGCGGTCGTCGCCGGCGAGCAGGAGATAGCCGCTCGCGGTCCAGGTGTACGCGCGGTCCCGCAGGCCCGCGCCGGTCTTGGCGTCGAAGTTCTCGGCGAAGCCCGACCGCTCGCACAGAATCCGGAACCGCCGGCTGATCTCGTCGGCCAGCCCGGGGTGCCCGGCCCGGCGCAACCCGTCCTCCACCAGGACGGTGGCCGGGGCCCAGATCGGACCGCGCCAGTAGCCGTCGGCCAGGTGGTGCGGCGAGTCCAGCGGCTCGGTGGCGAGGCCGTGCTCGGTGAGATGGGCCTCCACGCGCCGGGCCAGGGTCGCCGCCACGCCCGCCGGCAGGTCCGCACCGAGCACGACGGGCATGAGGTCGAGCAGGCTGGTCCCGGATCTGGTCCGCCCGGTCCACACCTCGCGCGCGGTGAACCGCTCACCGGTCCACAGTTCGCCCAGCAACGCGTCGCGTACCTCGCCGGCGACGCCGGCCCATCGGGTCGCCTCGTCCGGGCGGTCCAGCTCGCTGGCCAGCTCCGCGAGGTACGCCAGCTGCGTCACCAGGAACGCGGCCAGGTCCGGCGCCTCCACCACCGGGCCGTCGTCGAACGTGGTGGCGTTGTCCCAGCCGCTGTCGTTGCCGTGCTGGTAGTGCGGCAGCCGCCGGCCGGGCGCCCGCCGGTGCTCCAGCCAGAACGTGGTCCAGCGGGCCAGCCGCCGGTAGACCTCGGCCAGCTCGTCCCGGGGCACCGGTCGGCCCGACCGCTGCCGTAACTGCCGCAACGCCCAGCCGTGGATGGGCGGCTTGACGAAGTTGTGCAGGATCTCCGAGTGCGTCACCGAGTCCGGCAGCGCGCCGGCCGGGTCCTGGTGGTCGAACGGCAGGTGGAACTGATGCCAGGCGAGATCGCCGTGCCCGGCGGCCAGGGCGAGCGCGTTGAAGCAGTGGTCCCAGCTCCACACCTTGTTCATCCAGTGCTTCGACATCAGGGTGGCCGGTCGGGTGACGAAGCCGGCCGGCGCCACGGTGGCCGACCACAGCACGTACGCGGCCAACTCGGCAGCCGGCGTCTCCGGGTCGCGCCAGGGCGCGACCGCGTCGACGAACGCCGCGAAGTCGGCCCGGCCGGCGTCCACCAGACCGTCGAAGTCCTCGCTCGACACGTACGGCTCGGCGGCCGTGGCGTACTCCTCGATCGCGATCTCCCACGGCTGGTCGGCGGGCAGGACCAGGCCGCGCTCGGCGGTGCCGAGGGCCTGCGTGCCGACGGTGCCGGCGGCCCCGGTGAGCACGGTGACCCGATAGCGGCGGCCGGTCTCGTAGGAGGTGAACACGGACGCGGAGGTCACCGGGTCGTGGTAGAGGTAGGTCCCGCTGAAGGGGGTGAGGGTGGCGGCGGCGGCGGTGATCCGCAGCCCGGCGCCACGGCCGCGCAGCCGCACCGTGTCCGGGCCGGCGAAGGTCAGCTCGACCCGGCCGGCCCGGTCGTGCCAGCCCAGCAACGCCGGCCGGGCCGCCACCGTGGCGTCGGCCGACGGGGTGAACCGGAGCACCGGGTGCATGCCGTTGCGGTGCGAGACCAGGTGCAGGTCCTCGGCGTAGCGGTTCTCGGCGACCACGGGGGAGACACTGAGCCAGGAGCCGCGGTGGCTGAAGGGGATCTCCCGGACGGAGAAGGCCGGACCGGTGGGGGCGACGGTCATCGGGATGGCTGCCTTTCTGGCGTGCGGACGGTTCAGTCCTTGACCGCGCCGGCCGTCACGCCGGCGGCGACGTACCGCTGGGCCACGACCAGCAGGACGGTGGCGGGGACAGAGGCGACCACGGCGGTGGCCATGATCGCGTTCCATTCCTGGTTGTTGTTGCCGATGTAGCGGTAGATGCCGAGGGTGATCGGCCGGCTGACGCCGCCGGCGTCCAGGGTGGACGCGAAGAGGAAGTCCGACCAGGCCCAGAGGAAGGCGAACAGGGACACGGTGATGATCGAGCCGCGGCTCAACGGCAGCACCACCGACCGGAACGTCCGCCACCGGCCGGCGCCGTCCACCTGCGCGGCCTGCAACACCTCGTCGGGGATGCCGGACATGAACGCCGTGAAGATCAACACCCCGAAGGGTACGGCGATGGTGGAGTCGGCCAGCACCAGCCCGGCTGCCGAGTTCAGCACCCCGAGCCGCAGATAGATGGCGTAGAACCCCATCGCCATGATGATCCCGGGGATCATCTGCGCGATCAGCAGCACGAAGCTCAGCGCGCCGCCGCCGGGCGGGCGCAGCTTCGCCAAGGCGTACCCGGCGGGCGCGGCCAGGGCCACGGTCAGCGCCACGGTGCCGAGCCCGATGAGCAGGCTGGTGCCGAGATACGGCAACTGCTCGCGCAGCACCACCCGGTAGCCCTCGACGGTGCCGTCGACCGGGAACAGGTGCGGCGGGTCGGCCCGCAGGTCGCGGTCGCGGGTGAACGAGACATTGACCATCCAGTAGACCGGGAACAGCATCAGCGCGGTGAACACCACGCCCAGGCCGGTCCGCCACCAGGCGACCCGGGTCGGTCCTCTCCTCACCACCGCGGCCTCCGCTGCGCCCGGACGTAGCTCAGCCCGCCGACGAGGGCGACGACGATCAGCAGGTTGCCGACCGCCGCGCCCGGCCCGAACTCGGGCAGCAGGCTGCCGAACCCGAGCCGGTAGGACCAGGTGGCGAACGTGGTCGACGAGTCCGTCGGCCCGCCGCGGGTCATGATCCAGACAAGGTCGAAGACCTTCAGCGTGTAGATCAGCCCGAGCAGCAGCGTGATCGCCGACACCGGGCGCAGCAGCGGGAACGTGATCCGCCAGAACCGTTGCGTCCCGCTCGCCCCGTCCAGCGCCGCGGCCTCGTACACGTCGTCCGGGATCGCCTGGAGGCCGCTGTGCAGCACGACCAGATTGAACGGGATGCCGATCCAGATGTTCGCGATGATCACCGAGACCAGCGACCAGCGCGGCGACGTCAGCCAGTTGACCGGGTCGACGCCCACCGCCCCGAGCGCGGCGTTGACCACGCCGGCCTCGCTGTTGAGCAGCCACGACCAGGTCGAGGCCGAGACGATCAACGGCAGCAGCCACGGTACGAGGAACAGCGCCCGCAGCGTCCGCGACAGCGGGAAGTGCCTGTGGAAGAAGACCGCGAGCGCCAGCCCGAGGGTGAACTGGCACAGCAGCGACACCGCGGTGAAGACCGCCGTGTGCGCCAGCGCCGGCCCGAAGGTCGGATGGGTCACCACGTCCCGGTAGTTGTCCAGCCCGGCGAACGGGGCGCCGCCGGAGACGAACGACCGGACGGTGTAGCGCCGCAGGCTCAGCTCGACGTTGCGGTAGAGCGGGTAGGCGTAGAAGGCCAGCAGGTAGAGGGTCACCGGGGCGAGGAAGGCCCAGGCGGTCCACCGGTTGCGGCTCACGGCGCTACTTGGCGGCGGCCGCGGCCGCGGCCTGGGCGGCGGTCAGCGCCGCCTGCGGCGACTTGGAGCCGCTCAACGCGCCCTGCACGGCCGTCCACAACTGCTCCGAGATCTTCGGGTACTTCGTGCCGAGGTTGTCGCCGGTGCGGCCCTTGGCGGCGTTCACCGCGTCGACCCACACCGTGAACCCGGGATCCGCCGCGATCTGCTTCTGCTGCACCGCCGCCACCGGGGCGACGTAGGACAGCGTCGTGTCGGTGGTCAGCAGGTTGTCCGGGTTGGTCAGGCAGGCCACCAGCTTCCGCGAGACGTCGTACCGGCCGGTGTCGCGTTGCACCGGGATCGAGACGAACTCGCCGCCGGTGGGGGCCGGGGCGGTGCCGCCGGCGCTGGCCGGCACCGGGATGATGCCGTACGCGAAGTCGAGCTTCTCGGCGTTGGCCCGCTGCCAGGTGCCGTTCTCGGTGAACGCGTAGTCGCCGCCGGCGAACTCCTGCCAGCTGGTCGTCTGGGTGTTGTTGATGACGGAGTTCGGCGCGTACCCCCGGGCCAGCCAGTCCTTCCAGAGCGTCAACGCGGACACCGCCTGCGGCGAGTCCAGCGCGGTCAGTTGGGCGCCGGAGCCCCAGAACCAGGGCAGGAACTGGAAGCTGCCCTCCTCGGTGCCGATCGCCGAGAACGTGATGCCCTTGCGGCCGGCGCCCTTGACCTTCGCGAGCGCGGCGGTCAGCGACGGCCAGTCCTTGATCGACGCGACCTCCACCCCGGCCTTGTCCAGCAGGTCCTTGTTGTACCAGAGCGCGAGCGTGTTCGCCCCGATCGGGACGCCGTACGTCTTGCCGTCGAGCTGGCCGGCGCCGAGCAGGTTGGGCGCGGAGGCGGAGGTGTCCAGCTCGGTCTCGTCGGTCGAGGTCAGCGCGCCGGCCTGGGCGAGTGTCGAGATCACCGGGTTGTCGATGATCAGCACGTCGGGGGAGTTGCCCTGCTGCGCGGCCAGCAACGCCTTGTTGGTCAGGTCCGTGGTGTCGTAGCCGGTGCGTCGCACGGTCACGCCGGCGGATCCACCGCAGCTCTGGAGCAGTTTCTCCCAGTCGGAGCCGCCGGCGAACTGCGGGTACGGGTCCCAGAGGGTGTACGCGCCGCCGCCGGCGCCGCCCTCCGGCTCGTCGTTCGCGGCGCAGCCGGTGACGGTGGAGGCGACCGTGAGCGCGGTCAGGGCGACGCCGGCCATGCCCCGCCGCCACGCGGATGTCGTCATGGGTGGTTCCCCTCTCGGAGGCGAGTCCTCGAATCGGTTCGACCGAAGATAAGCCCGTCGATGTCTATGGTCAAGGCGGTCGATCTTTGCTCCCTGTTCACGACGTTGACATTCATTGACGTCGACGCCTAGGCTGCCCGGCGAATCGATTCGCTAGGACGTCCTCCGCAGCCCCACCACCCTGCCGAAGGAGTCGCAGTGAACCTCCCCCACGACCGGGTACCACGGATCCGTGGCCTCGCCGCCCGGATCGCCGCCGGTGCCGTCGCCGTCGCCTGCTCACTCGCCACCGTCGCGTCCCCGGCCCGGGCCGCCGACGAGTCGCTCACCGTCACCTTCTCCGCCTCCCTGGGCACGCCCACCTACCGGGGATCCGGCTGGATCTACGGGATGACGGAGAACGGCCAGAACCCACCGGACAGCTTCTTCCGGGACGTGAAGTTCCGGGCCATGCGTGCCGGCGGCGCGCAACTGCCCGGCCAGGGCTGGGTCGGCGGCGGGTACGACCGCCGGTGGAACGCCACCGTCGCCCAGGCGCGACGCACCGCCGCGTTGGGCGGCACGTTCGTGCTGCTCGACCACGACCTGTGGGGCGCCGACGGCGCCTCGATCAGCCGCTACCCCGGCGACAACGGCGACTGGAGCGACTACGACCGCTTCCTGGACCGGCTCTTCTCCGACGTGCGCTCGGCGGGCATCACCGTGCAGTGGGACATCTGGAACGAGCCCAACATCAGCCTCTTCTGGAACCGGCCCCAGTCGCAGTACTTCGAGATGTGGCGACGCACCTACCAACGCATCCGCGCGACGTTCCCGGGCATGCTGATCGTCGGCCCGAGCTGCGCCTGCGTGCCGTCCACCAGCGGGTGGTGGACGCAGTACCTGGACTACGTGAAGGCCAACAACGTGGTGCCGGACATCTTCAGCTGGCACTCCCTGCCCGGCGACCCGGTGGCCAACGTGGCCACCGCCAACCAGACGCTCGACTCGCGCGGCATCGCGCACCCGCGACCGCACCAGATCAACGAGTACGGCGCGTCCAACCAGCAGAACCCGGCCGGCGGGGCGTGGTACCTGGCCCGGCTGGAACGCGCCGGCGCGGACGGACTACGGGCGAACTGGGCCGGCGGGCAGAACCTGCACAACGACCTGGCCAGCCTGCTCACCCGCAACTCCGCCGGGCAGTACCAGCCCAAGGGCGAATGGTGGGCATACCAGTACTACGGCTCGATGACCGGCCAGATCGCCTCGGTCACGCCGAGCGCCTCCTACGACGCGTTCGCCACCCGCGACACCGGAGCCGCGAAGATCCTCGTCGGCGGCAACTCGACCACCGGCAACGTCACCCTCAACCTCCAACGCCTGGACGCCACCAGCGGGATCGTGGTGAACAACCAGGTCCGGGTGGTGGTCCAGAACATCCCGTACAACAACGGCGGCGCGGTGTCCGGCCCGGTCACGGTGCGCGACAGCGTGGTGAGCCTGTCGAACAACGGCACGACGGTCACCGTGTCGCACGCGAACGTCAACGACACGTCCACCGTCACGCTGCTGCCGCCCGGCGGCGGCGGGCCGACCAACCAGAACGTCCAGATCGTCGGCGGCCAGTCCGGCCGGTGCGTGGACGTGCCCGGTTCCAGCACCACCAACGGCAGCCAGGTGCAGCTCTGGGACTGCCACGGCGGTGCCAACCAGCGCTTCAGCTACACCTCGGGCAAGCAGCTGACGGTGTACGGCAACAAGTGCCTGGACGCGTCCGGCCAGGGCACCGCCAACGGCACCGCGGTGGTCGTCTGGGACTGCAACGGCCAGGCCAACCAGCAGTGGAACCTGAACGCCGACGGCTCGATCACCGGTGTGCAGTCGGGGTTGTGCCTGGACGCCAGCGCGTTCGGGACTGCCAACGGCACCAGGGTCCAGCTCTGGCAGTGCCTCAACGGCGCGAACCAACGCTGGACCCTCCGCAGCTGAGGTGTAAGGCGGGGCCCCTTCTTAACGTTTCCGGTATAGGAAGGGGCCCCGCTTGACACGTGCTCAGCTCCGGAAGCTCCACTGCTGGTTGGCGCCGCCGTTGCAGGACCAGAGGATGAGCCTGGTGCCGTTCGCGGTGCCGGCTGCGTTCGCGTCGAGGCAGAGCCCGGACTGCACACCGGTGACGGTGCCGTTGGAGTTGACGCTCCACTGCTGGTTGGCCTGGCCGTTGCAGGCCCACACGATCACGGCGGTGCCGTTGCTGGTGCCCGCCCCGTTCGCGTCCAGGCACAGATTGCCGGCCAACTGCAACTGCCGGCCCGAGGTCGCGGTCCAGAGCTGACCGGACTGCCCGGCGCAGTCCTGCAACTGCACCTGCGTACCGGAACTCTGGCTCGGTGCGGTGACGCACCGGCCGGACTGCCCCCCGACGATCTGCCGGCCGCCCGTCGGCGGTGCGCTGGTGGGCGGGGTGGTCGGCGGGTTCGTCGGGGTGGCGCCGTCGAACTGGGTGAAGAACCGCCACACCACCGCCTGGGTCCAGGACCGCTCCCCGGGCGCGAACGGGTCCGCGGTGCCGTCCACGGCGTTCGGGGCGTGCGGGCCGTCGAACGCGCCCCACGCCACCGGGTAGCCGGCCCGGCAGCCCGAGTAGTAGGTGACGACGTGCGTCAGGCTGCCCTGCGCCGGCTCGGGCGGGTTCTGCGGGGTGCAGCCGTTGTTCCGGACGAACTGGTCGCGCAACGCGCGTCCGGCCGAGATCGGCAGCGTGCCGTCCCGTAGCCCGTGGATCCCCAGGTACGCGATGGGCTGGGTACCGCCGCTGCACCCGCTGAGGTTCGCGCCCGAGTAGACCGCGACCGCGCGGAAGACGTTCGCCCGGGCGCACGCGATGGCGTAGCTCATGCCGCCGCCGTAGCTGAAGCCCATCGCGAACAGCTGCGTGGTGTCGATGCAGAGGCCCGCGGAGAACGTACGGACCATGTCGTCGACGAACGTCAGGTCCTGACCGTTCGGGTTGGCCCAGCCGTTGCCGTTGCCCTGCGGCGCCACGAAGATGGCGCTGTTGTTCGACAGCGCCCGTACCCCGTAGTAGGACCAGGGATAGCCGCTGGTCCCGCCGGAGTCGACGTCCCCCGCGGTGCCGCCGTTCCAGTGGAAGCCGAAGATCAGGCGGTACGGGCGGTTGTTGTCGTAGTTGTCGGGGATCCGCAGGATGTACGAGCGGTTCTGCCCGCCGCTGGAGATGGTGTGCGATCCGCTGGTCAACGCCGGCGCCCGGCCACAGCCGGCGGTCGCCGCCAGCGGGCCGACGCCGGCGGGAGCGGACCCGGCGGCGAGCGCGACACCGCCCATGGCGAGGACCAGCCCCGCCACCGAAGCGACGACGCCGACGACGAGCCGAGGTCTCGGCATGGCGTACTCCTTCCGTCGAGAGTCAAGCGGGGCCCCCTCCTATACCGGAGGCGTTAAGCGGGGGCCCCGCCTTGCACCTCAGCTGCGGGTGCTCCACTGCTGGTTGGAGCCGCCGTGGCAGTCCCAGAGGTTGATCTTCGTGCCGTTGGCGGTGCCGTAGCCGGCCGCGTCCAGGCAGCGCCCGGACTGCACGCCACTGATGGTGCCGTTCGCGTTCAGGTTCCACTGCTGGTTGGGCTGACCGTTGCAGTCCCAGATGATCACGCTGGTGCCGTTCGCGGTTCCTCGACCGTTGGCGTCGAGGCACTTGTTGCCCAGCACCTGCAACTGCTTGCCGGAGGTGTAGGTCCAGCGCTGCATGGTGCCGCCCCAGCAGTCGTACAGCTGCACCTGGGTGCCGTTGGTGGTGCTGCCGTTCGGCACGTCCAGGCACCGGCCCGAGCCGCCGCCCACCAGCTGCACGTTCTGGTATGTGCCCCCGCCGGTCCCCGGGGTGCCGATGCTGCCGGACACCGCCTGGAGCGCCCGGTACCAGACGGCCGCCATCTTGTCGTAGCCGGTGGCGGTCGGGTGGATGCCGTCGATCAGGTCGGCGGTGGTCAGCGCCGAGTGCTGGTCGACCAGGTGGACGCGCTTGCCGGCGTTCACCTTGGCCTGCACGATCCCCGGGAGGGCGTTGTTGAAGGTGCGCACCGCCGACTCCTGGCCGGCGTTGGCCAGCGGGATGATCTGCGCCACGAACACATCGGCGTTGGGCGCGGTCGCGGTGATCCGGTCGATCAGCGTGGAGAGCCGGTTCGGCGCCGTGGACACGTTGTAGTTCTGCAGGATGTCGTTGGTGCCGATGTGCAGCAGCACGGTGCGCGGCTGGTAGGTGTTCAGCCAGCCGGTGATGTTGGCGTCGATCTGGTCGATCCGCCAGCCGGGGTGGCCCTCGTGGTCGTGGTCGCCGAGGTTGCCCGGCCCGTTGAACTGGGAGCCGACCAGGTCGACCCGGTAGCCGCCGGCGGCGAGCCGCTGCCACAGCCCGATCCGGTAGCCGCCGGGGACCTGGGTGCCCTCGGTGATCGAGTCGCCGAGCGGCATCACCCGCACCCCGCCGTTGGACTCGGCCGCCGCGGGACCGGCCGGGGTCAGCACCCCGGCGACCGCCATGGCCAGCGCCGCGACCGCGGCGAGCCATCCTTTCCTGGTACGCATCAAGGCTCCTCTCAGGGGCTGGTGCAGGTGAGGGACGGGGTCGACGGCGAGCCGTTGGCCAGGAAGCCGAACGTGGTCGAGCCGGCGGCGGGCACGGAGCCGTTGTAGGACACGTTGCGGACGGTCGCCGTGGAGCCGCTGGTGCTCAGCGTGCCGCCCCAGATCTGGCTGATGCTCTGGCCGCCGGCCAGGTTCCAGCCCACCGTCCAGCCGTTGATCGCCGACGCGCCGGCCGTGACGGTCACCTCGCCCTGGAACCCGCCGGACCACGTGCTGGTGGTGCGGTAGGTCGCGGCGCAGGCGCCGCCGGTCGGGGGCGGGGTGGTCGGCGGTGCGGTGGTGGGCGGCGGGGTGGTCGGGGGCGTGGTGGTCGGTGGCGGGTCGGTCGGAGGGTTGCTGGTCCCGGAGGCGAACCGCCAGTGGTCGATGTTGAACAGCGAGCCGCTGCCGCCGGTGAACCGCAGGTAGAGGTCGTGGGTACCGGTGGCGCCGCTGACCCCGCAGGTGGTGTCGGCCCAGGTCTGCCAGCCGCCCGTGCCGGACACCCGGCAGGTGCCCACCAGGGGGCCACCGGTGCCGTCCAGGCGCAGCTCGATGGTGCCGCCGCTACCGGCCGAGGCGACCCGGGCGGTGTACGAGGTCGCACCGCTGCCGAACGCCACGCCCTTGACCTTGATGTAGTCCCCGTTGTCGATGAAGCCGACGTTCATCCCGCCGCCGCTGGCCGGTTCGGTCTCGACCCCCTGACCCCAGGCGATCGTCTCGGCCTCCTGCCGGACGTACGGGTTCAGCGTCCCGACCTGCGGGGCGCCGTTGGTGGTCATGGAGATGGTCGGGATCGAGCCGTCCGCGCCGTAGGTGAACTTCTCCACCGCCACCGATCTGGTGAAACCGCCGCCGCCGGGCAGCGCGCCGTTGTGGTAGAAGAGGTAGGAATTGCCCTTGTAGTCGACGATCCCGGGGTGGTTGGTGAAGCTGCTGCCCTGGGTGGGCATCACCGTCCCGCGGTAGGTCCACGGCCCGGTCGGGCCGGGTGCGGTCGAGTAGGCGAGGAACTCCGAGCAGCACTTCGCCGCGAACACGTTGTAGTAGAGGTTGTTGCGCTTGTAGACCCACGGCCCCTCCTCGTACAGGGTGGGCCGGTTCGCGTCCCCGGTCCGGGTCCCGAAGCCCGCCGTGGTCAGCGGGATCTGCGTCGGGCTGCCCGAGTAGGAGGTCATGTCCGCGTTCAACCTCACGTACCAGAGTCGCGGGTTACCCCAGTAGAGGTACGCCTGGCCGTCGTCGTCGATGAACACGGTCGGGTCGATCTCGCCGTTGCTCACCAGCGGGCGCCCGATGGCGTCCCGGAACGGCCCGGTCGGGCTGTCCGCGACCGCCACACCGATGCCCATCTGGCCGGTCGCCCGCACCACCATGGGTACGTACCAGTAGAACTTGCCGTTGCGGTAGACCGCCTGGCCGGCCCACGCGTCCTGCTTGGCCCAGCTGAACGTGGCGAGGCTGAGCGGCGAGCCGTGGTCGGTCCAGTTGACCATGTCGTCCGACGAGTAGACCCGCCACTCCTTCATGGTGAACCACGTCGAGTTGTCCTCGTCGTGGCCGGTGTAGAGGTAGACCCGGCCGTTGTAGACGAGCGGCGCCGGATCGGCCGTGTAGATCGTCTGCACGATCGGGTTGTCGGCCCGGGCCATCGCCGGGAACAGCCCGACCAGAGCGAGCAGCGTGACGAGCAGGGCGAGCCTGCGTCGGGCAGGTCTTCTTGATAGCGCTAACACAGCGGTCCTTTCGAGAGGGGTTCGAACGGAGGCTCAGCGGTAGCCGGCGGCCACGACGTTGGCCTGCACGGCGTTCTCGGTGGCGTCGGACGGGTAGCCGGCCACCATCGCGCCCTCGTAGAAGGTGCCGGCGCTCAGGTTGGCGCCACCGCCGGGCTTGCAGCAGTCGCCGCCGCTGCCGAGGATGATCGCGCCCTGCTTCTTCATCGGGCTGTAGCCGGGGGGCAGTGATCCGTCGTAGAGGGTGTAGAGGTTGCCGGACTGGGCGTTGCTGCCCTTGATGGCGAAGCGGGAGGTGCCGTTGTTCTTCAGGGTGGCGGTGACGAACTTGCTGGTGAAGGCGCGTTGGTTGGGGTTCCAGGTCTGGCTGCCGCCGGGGTAGAGGCCCCATTCGAGGTCGGCCTGGACCCAGGGGCCGCTGCCGGAGCAGCCGCCGAACCAGCAGCTGGTGCCGAAGTAGATCGCGTCCATCGCCCCGGCGGCGTCGGCGCTGCGGGTGGTCTCGCTGTTGCCGTAGTCGAAGCAGCAGCCGCTGTTGACGTGGGTGCCGCTGGTGACCATGTACATGCCCTCGGGGGCGCTGCCGGTGGGGACACCGGTCAGGTGGCCGTCGCGCCAGTAGCTGTTGCCGGGATTGATGTAGAGCGAGTAGGCACGAGCGCCGCCGACGGTCAACGACTCGCTGGTCGCGGTCGCGGGCCGGCTGGAGGTGGAGCCCGGGACCTGCGCCGATCCCTGGTACCACAGGTCGTTGCCGCGGCCCGACTGGTCGTAGACGGCGGTGATCACGCAGGTCGTGCCCCCGCAGAACGCGTCCTGGCCGGCGGCGTCGGCGTAGCCGCCGGCGCTCAGCACACCGATGTTGCGGGTGGTGTTGTCCGAGGAGCGGCGCACCTGGTAGAGGTTGCCGCCGTACGCCGAGAACAGCGCCCGGGTGGTGCTGTGCGCCGCCACGCACGGCGTGCCGCCGGCGGCGTAGAGGTCGCACGGCCGGCCGCCGCTGGGTGGCGGCGAGGTGGGCGGCGGGGTCGTCGGGCTCGTCGACGTGGTCCACCGCTGGTTGGCCTGTCCGTTGCAGGTCCAGAGGATGAGCTTGGTGCCGTTGGCGGTGCCGGCGGCGTTGGCGTCCAGGCACAGGCCGGACTGCTGGCCGGTGATGGTGCCGTTGGCGTTGACGGTCCACTGCTGGTTGGTCTGGCCGTTGCAGTCCCAGATGATCACGGCGGTGCCGTTGCTGGTGCCCTGGCCGTTGGCGTCCAGGCACTTGTTCCCGTACACCGTGAACTGCCTCGCCGACGTGTAGGTCCAGGTCTGCGCGGCGGCCCCGGTGCAGTCGTAGAGCTGGACCTGGGTGCCGTTGGTGGTGCTGCCGTTCGGCACGTCGACGCAGCGGCCGGACTGCACCCCCACGACGGAGCCCGGCCCGGGTGCGGCGACCGCCGACCGGGTCTGCGTGACCAGGGCGGCACCGCCGACGGCCAGAACGAGGGCCAGGGCCGCGAACGCCAGGCGTGCGGGTCTGGACCGGACGGAACGGGGACGGGGGATGGGCATGACGGCTCCTCGGATACGCAGGCTCCGAGACCTTCCGTACCGGCGCGCGGAGCCTCACGGGTGGTGATGGCCGTCGATGGAACGCTGGCGCGCGCAGGGGGGAACCACCGCCGGCGCCCGGTTCCGGCGCGAGGCCCGCACGCGTGACGATGCCGGAGCTGCCGGTGGTGGTGGCGACCGGTCATCGATGTTAGCGCGAACATCGACGCGAATAATTAGAACACATCAGCGGGGCGGCGCGCCGGTCGAGGATCGGGCAGACTTGCGCGAACCCGGCTCGGGCCGGTCCGAGCGTCCCTGGAGGAGGTGCGGTGCCCGACGCCGTGAACGTGTTCCTCGCCTGGTCCTGCATCGCCTTCGGCGTCCTGTTGGCGGCGCGGTCGATGCGGCTGCTCCGGGCGGACCGGCGGCGGGGCCGGCAGACGCGCCGCCCGGAGCCGCTCACCGCGCGCGAGGTGCTCTGGGAGGGAGGCGCGTTCGTCCTGATCGGCACCGCCAACCTGCTCGACGGCAGGTGGACGCTGCTGGTCCTGCCGGCGGTCGCGGTGATGCTGGTCCTCTGCGTACGCGTCGCCGCCCGCCTGATCAGGCAGCGGTCACGCCGGGCGGAGTGAGGGCACGCTCAGCGGGCGCGCTTCGTCGCCCGCTTGCGGGGCGGGGTCAACAGGTCGGCGATCGCGGCGATCGCGGACGGCACCACCCGGTAGTACGCCCACACGCCGCGCTTCTCCCGCTCCAGCAGCCCGGCCTCAGTGAGGATCCGCAGGTGATGGCTCACCGTCGGCTGGGAGAGCCCGAGCGGCGCGGTCAGGTCGCTCACCGACGCCTCACCCTGCGGCGCGGACTGGATCAGGCTGATCAGCCGCAGCCGAGCCGGATCGGCGAACGCCTTCAGGACCCCGGCGAGGCGCTCGGCGTCGGCGCGCTTGATCGGCTCACCGGTCAGCGGCGAGATGGACGGCATGGCGGCAGTTTTCGCAGTTCCCACGCCCCCCATAGTGGCACCGACGCCATCGATGGGACGGCAAAACCGCCAACCATCACCGAACGTGAATCTCGGTAGGATGCGGCGCGTGCCCCGACCGGTGGTCTTCGACCTCTTCCACACGCTGCTGCACGGCGCCGACGACGAGCGTGACCGGGTGGTCGGCGAGATGGCACTCGTCGTCGGGGTGGACCCGGCCGCGCTGGTCGCCGCGTACCACGCCACGTGGCGGGACCGGCTGGTCCGGTGGGACGCCGAGGAGACCGTCCGGGTGCTCGCCGGTCGCCTCGGCGGCACGCCGACCGGCGCGCAGGTGGCCCGGGCCGCCGACCGTCGACGCGCCCTGGCGCGTCGGGTGCTGGACCGGGCGCCGGCCACCGCCCTGGACGTCCTCGACGCGCTGCGCGCGGACGGGCACCCGCTGGCCCTGATCAGCAACGCCACCTCGGAGACCGCCGAGGCGTGGCCGGGCGGCCCGCTCGCCCGCCGCTTCGACGTCGCGGTCTTCTCCTGCGAGGTCGCACTGGCCAAGCCGGACCCGGCGATCTACCGCCTCGCCGCCGAGCGGCTGGGCGTCGCGCCGGGCGACTGCGTCTACGTGGGCGACGGCGCGGACGGCGAACTGGCCGGCGCGGCAGCGGTCGGCATGACCGTGCTCCGGACCACCGAGCACAACGACACCGACCCGGGCTGGGGTGGACCGGTGATCAGCGGCCTCGGCGAGCTGCCCGCCCTGCTCGGCGAGCCGGCCGGACCGTAGCTGTCACGCCGCACCGGGCTCCCTCGTCCTTGACACACAAACCAAGGAGGGGTTCATGTTCGCCGCCTACGTCACGGTCACCGTCGTCGCCTCGGTCCTCACCGGCGTCGCCGCCGTCACCTACCTGATCGGTCACGACTATCCGAAGACCCAGGCGGACATGAAGGGCGTGCCGCGGGCCTGGGTGCCGGTGTTGGGGTTGCTGCTGGCGGCGGGTTCGACGGGCCTGCTGGTCGGACTGGCCGTGCCGTGGTTGGGCGCCCTCGCCGCCGGCGGCCTGGTGCTGTACTTCGTCGGCGCGCTCGTCGCGCACCTGCGCGTCGGTTCCCGCCAACTCGTCGGAGGGGCCGTGTTCCTGCTCCTCTCGGTGGCCGCGCTGGCCACCAACCTGAGCCACCACGGATGATCAGACTCGGCGCAGCACCAGGGTCGCGAAGCCCAGCAGATCGCGGTAGCCGCGGAGCCACCGGTCCCGGTGGTCCCGCGCGACAGTGAGCGCGTCGGCGGCGTCCGGGTGGCCGGGATTGTCGAGGGCCCACTCGGTGAGCGAGCCGACCCACGACCACTCGTAGTTGTCCCACTCGGCGGCGTCGCTGACGTGCGCGTACACCGGGGTCCAGCCGGCCTGTTCGACGACGTCCACCAGGCCGGCGAGGTCGGTGTGGTCCGTCGGCTCGGCGTCGAGCGCGGTCAGCGCCGCCGGCGTCGGTGGGGCCTGCCAGAAGCCCTCGCCGAGCACGAGGATGCCGTCCGGGTGTACGTGCCGGCCGGCCGCCCGCAACGTGCCGGTGACACCGCCGAAGATGTGGGTCGACCCGACGCAGAGCACCAGGTCGTAGTCGCCGTCCGGCACGTACCCCCGGGCGTCGCGTTCGTGCAGGGTGAGCCGGTCGGCGAGGCCGCGTACCTCGGCCGCCGCGGCGGCGTGTTCGAGGGCGTACGCGCTGGTGTCCACGCCGTCCGCGTGCCCGTCCGGGTAGTGGGCGAGGGCCTGCATCGCCCAGGCCGCCTGGCCGCAGCCGAGGTCGAGGATGCGGGCCGCCGGTCGCCGATCGGCCCGGCGCAGGAGCCGGTTGACGTTCACGCCGGAGACCGGCGCGGCGATCGGATGGTGCGAGTGCGCGATGCTGCTGAGTCGTTGGCGATCCACGGGTGCCAGTGAACACCAGTGCCGCCTGGGTGGCGGGACGCAGCCGCCGCGGTGAGCGAACCAGATCAGGGTCAGCGCGCGCCGCGTCCAGGTGGGCGGCGACGTCGTCCGGAGGCGCGGGTCCGAGTAGCCGGTGGCGGTGAGTGGTTGCGCGCTCGCCTTAGCGTGACGGTAGATGGTGCTCCTCGGAAGGGCGGGCAGGCATGCAGGAGACGGTTCTGGGCGTCGCCGGTCTGGTGCTGGTCGCGGTGTCGTTGTGTTTCTCCGCCGTCCAGACGCGGGAGGTGGCGAGGCAGAGCCGGATCAACAACGGCATCGCCTCGGCCGCCGCGCTGATGGAGGTCAACAACCTGTCCCGCGCCTGGCACGACCGCCTGTTGGACAACCCGTCGCTGCGGGCGTACTTCTTCGACGGCAAGCCCTCCGCCCCGGACGACACCGACCGGCCGGCGGTGGTGACCCTCGCGGAACTGCTCGCCGACGTCCTGGAGAGCGACCTCCAGGTGGCCGCGCTGCTGCCCGACTTCCGGTCCGCCCAGTCGTGGTACCAGTGGCCGGCGCACATGCTGGAGCGGAGCCCGGTCCTGGCCGAGGTGGTGGCGGGGCAGCCCGGGTGGTGGCCGGCGCTCCACGCGCTCCAGCACTCGATCGGCGAATCCACCCCCGGGCAGGTGAGCCACCCCCTGGTCGGCGCGCCCGCGCCCCGGTCCGCGGGCGTCCGGGTCCGTCTCCCACGGGCGCGCGGCCGCACGGTCAGACGGTGATGACGACCTTCGCCCGCGCGTGCTCGCCTTCGAGGTAGCGGATCGCCTCGGGCGCCTCGCGCAGCGGATAGGTGCGGTCGACGACCGGGGTGAGGTGCCCGGCCTCGGCGTGGGCGCGCAGCGCGTCCAGGTGGTGCCGGCCGGGCGTGGTGGTGAGCACCACGACGCGCTGCCGGACGAGCGGTGCGAGCAGCCGTCCGCGTGCGATCAACCAGACCGGCCCGACGAGGCTGCCGCCGCGGTAGACACCGCCGCCGGAGAGCACCAGCGTCCCGGTGGGTGTCAGCGCCCGCCGCAGCGCGGTGAGGGTGCGGTTGCCGACCAGGTCGAACACGACGTCGTGGCGGCGCGGGTCGCGGGTGAAGTCCGCCCGGGTGTAGTCGACGACGTGATCGGCGCCGAGCGAGCGGACCAGGTCGACGTTGCGGGTGCGGCACACGGCGGTCACGGTGGCGCCGAGCGCCTTGGCCAGTTGGACGGCCAGGGTGCCGACGCCGCCGGAGGCGCCGTTGACGAGGACGCGGTGGCCGGGCTCGACCCGGCCGGCGTCGCGCAGCCCGATGAGCGCGGTCGCGCCGGCCAGCGGCAGCGCCGCCGCCTGCTGCGGCGTCAGGTTCGCCGGCCGGGGCGCGACAAGCGCCTCGGGCACGCACACGTACTCGGCGAACGCGCCGTTGGCGTCGCCGAGGTCGGCGAAGACGGCGTCGCCGGGGCGTAGCTGTCGGACGTCCGCGCCGACGGCCTCGACCCGGCCGGCGACGTCTCGGCCGCGGATGCGCGCCCGGGGCCGCGTCGGCCCCAGCGCCAACCGCGCCATCCGCGGATCACCACGCATGACGTGCCAGTCGTACGCGTTGAGCGCGGCCGCCTCGACGCGCACGAGCACCTCGTCGGGGCGGGGCGCCGGCACGGGGACCTCCGCGAGCGTGAGCGTCTCCGGTGGGCCGTAGCGGTCCTGCACGATCGCCTTCATCTTTCCTCCCAGGTGTACGCCGTACACCTATGCTGAGTGTACGGCGTACACCCGTCAAGGTGGTTAGGGTTTCCACCACCGCCACTTCGAAGACGAGGACGCGATGGCCGAGCAGGCAGATGTGCTGCGTCGAACGCCCCTGAGCAGGGACCGGGTCCTGCGCGCCGCCGTCGCGCTCGCCGACGGGGCCGGCATCGAATCGCTGAGCATGCGCAATCTCGCCCAGGATCTGGGCGTCGTGCCGATGGCGCTCTACAAGCACGTGGCCAACAAGGACGAACTGCTCGACGGCATGATCGACGTGGTGGTCGGCGAGATCGACCCGCCGGTACCCGACACCGGCTGGAAGCCGACGCTCCGGCTGCGCATCCTCGCCGCGCGGCGGATGCTGAGTCGCCACCCCTGGGCGGCGCTGGCGATCGAGTCGCGGAACACGGCCACGCCGGGCGTCCTCGCCTACCTCGACTCGATGGTCGGGGTGTTGCGGGCCGGCGGGTTCTCCACCGACCTGGCACACCACGTCATGCATGCGATGGGCAGCCGGATCCTCGGCTTCAGCCAGGAACTCTTCGACGCGTCCCGGCGCGCGGGCCGCTCCGGCGCGACCGGACCCGAGCCGGCGGCGACGTTCCCGCCGGAGGCCGCCGCCCGCTTCCCGCACCTCGCCGAGATCGCCGGGGCGGCGTCGCACGACGACGGCTCGGTGGTGGCGCCGGGCTGCGACGACCAGTTCGAGTTCGAGTTCGCGCTCGACCTGCTGCTGGACGGCATCGAACGGCTGCACCAACAGGGCTGGACGTCGGCGCGTCACCATCGCCCCGACCATGTCGTAGGCCCTGGCTAGTCTCACGTCGTTCGGTGAACGGACGGGGAGACGGAGCCGCAGATGACCTACCCACCGCCGCGCTACCACGGGTCCACCGGTGAGGCCAGCGCCACCTACCGCCCGGCCGACGCCGCGCCCGAGCTGCGCCACGCCACCGGCGGCGGGGCCCACTACCTGGCCACCGGTGCCACCACCAACGGCCAGTTCGGGCTCTACCGCTGGGACATGGGGCCGACCCCCAGCGGCCCGGCGCCGCACTTCCACCGCAGCATCTCCGAGTCGTTCTACGTCCTCAGCGGCACGATCCGCATCTACGACGGGCGGCGCTGGCTCGACGCCGGGCCGGGCGACTTCGTGCACGTGCCCGAGGGCGGCGTCCACGCGTTCCGCAACGAGTCCGGCCTTCCGGCGTCGATGTTGCTGCACTTCGCGCCCGGCGCCCCTCGGGAGCCCTACTTCGAAGGGCTGCGCGAGCTGGCCGAGCTGAGCGAGGAGGAGCGGACGGCGTTCTTCCTCCGCCACGACACGTTCTGGGTGTGACGACGGCGGTCCGCGAGCGCCGCCCGCGAACGGGCCCGCCGGCGAGGTCACCGGCGGCCCGCAGTTCGCCCACCTTCCGAGTCGTGCGACTCAGTCGAGGTCCGAGACTGCGTGGGTGGTCGTTCCCTCGGCGGTGTGCACGATCACCCTCATCCCCTCGGTCTCGAGACGATGTCCTCGCTTTCGCTGCGCGGAACCCGACGCTCGACGAAGCGCAGCAGGTGCGGGTATGTCTCGGCGTGCAGGCGACGGAAACGTTCCTCGCGGGAGTCGGCGCCGGGTCCGCTCATGTGGGTCCTGCCTCGTTGTCCATACCCTGCACCTGTCCGGCTCGCTCGCGGATGTCGCACACGGAGCTGCCAGGATCCGGGACGGGCGGCTCGCCCTCCCTCGTCCGGCGGCGCGGCGTGCGGCAGACCTGCCGTCGGACGGGTCGAATCGCCTGCCGCCCATTACTAGGAATTCCTATAGAAATAGCGGATTTTCAGCGAATTCTCAGGTCTTCGGCGTTGACATCATTTCGGCGGTCGGGGATATTCCTAGCGCGCGTCGGGGCGTGGGCGGAGCAGGCGGAGTCTGCGGATTTCTCCTGCGTGACGTGCGCGAACCTGTCGGCGTTGCCCCTGCTCAACAGGGTGCGGTTAGGGCTTCCACGATGATTGATCGCGCTGTCGAATATGCCAAACACAACACGCCGAATTCGTTCCGCGTCGCGGCTCGGCGGGCGCAGATGGAAGCACGCAACGCCCGGATGCGGCTCACCGTCCCGGTGGTCACCCGCAACGAATTCGACAACGTCTTCCACTGCACCGTCCGCAAGACGGGCAGTCAGTGGATCAAGGCGCTGTTCAGCGACCCGGCCGTCTACCGGCACTCCGGCCTGCTGCCCTACGACCCGCGCTTCTACTCGGGCGGGGTGACCGCGCCCGTCCCGGCGGGCCGCACCGGCCTGGCGATCTTCCTGTCCCACAAGCGCTTCGAGGCCGTCCCGAAGGCCGGTACGTACCGTGCGTTCTTCGTGATCCGCGACCCGCGGGACGTGGTGGTGTCGAGCTACTTCTCGTTGCGGAACTCGCACGCCCCGATGGGAGACATCCCGCAGGCACGCCGGGTGCTCCAGGAGAAGCCGAAGAAGGAGGGCATGCTCCACGTCATCGAGCGCCTCCGCGACAAGAAGCAGTTCGGGCAGATGCGGTCCTGGGCGACGGCGCCGCCCGCGGCGACGTTCCGGTTGTTCCGCTACGAGGACCTGACCGGCGAGCGGCAGGCCGAGGAGGTCGACCGGCTGCTGCGGCACTGCGGGATCACGTTGCCGCCGGCCGAGCTGGAGGCGCTGCTCGCCCGGTACAGCTTCACCAGGATGAAGAAGGGCGGCGACGCGCCCGGCCGGATCTCGCACTACCGCAAGGGCGCGGCCGGCGACTGGCGCAACCACTTCGACGACGACATCTACGCCGCCTACCTCGCGGCGGCGGGCGACCTGGCCGAGGTGCTCGGCTATCCCAGCCGCTCCGAGGCCGAGGCGCGCGACGGACAGGAGCCCGCCGCCACGTAGCCGGCAGTATCCTCTCGCCGTGGAGCTGCGGTTCACCACGCGCGCGTCCGACTCGGCGTGGGTCGACACGGTGTGGACCTGCACCAGCGACCGGGTCGCCGAGATGACCTCGGTGGCCACGCCGTGCTGGGGCCTGGTGTTCTGGCAGCGTGACGGGCAGCCGTACGCCAGCGTCTCCGGCCCGGAGACCGGCGCGGCCGTCGCGCCGGTGCCGGAGGGCGCGGCCTTCGTCGGCATCGAGTTCGCGGTGGGCACCGCACTGCGGTTCCTGCCCACACCGGCCCTGGTCGATCGCGGCGCGGTGCTGCCCGACGCCACCCGGCGCTCGTTCCGGCTGGGCGGCGACCGGTGGGAGACACCCCGCCCGGACGACGCGGAGGCCCTGGTCGACCGGCTCGTCCGCGCCGGCGTGGTGGTCCGCGACCCGCTGGTCACCGACGTGCGCCGGGGGCACCGCCCGCACGCGGCGCCGCGCACCGTGGAGCGCCGGTTCCGCGCCGCGACCGGTCTCACCCAGGGCGCCGTGCGACAGATCGAACGTGTCCGCGAGGCCGCGGCGCTGCTGGCCGCCGGCGACCCGGTCGCCGACGTGGTCCACCGGCTCGCCTACGTCGACGAGCCGCACCTGGCCCGCGCGCTGCGCCGGCACGTCGGACGCACGGCGGGGCAGCTGCGGGCCGGCGCGCACGGTGCCATCGCCTTGGACCTGGGTCAGCGGACCACGTCGTAGATCAGCTTCAGCACCCCGTTCGGGTAGGACTCGGACTCACGCAGCCGTAGCGACTGCTTGGCTCGGTCGGCGGTGCTGAACAGGCTCTTCCCGGCCCCGAGCAGCACCGGGAAGACGAGCAGGTGGTACCGGTCGATCAGGCCGGCGTCCGACAGCCGGCGGGCCAGCTCCGCGCTGCCGTGGATGAAGACGGCCCCACCCTCGCCCCGCTTGAGCGCGGCCACGTCGTCGGTCGAACGCAGCACCGTCGTCGGGCCCCACCCGTCGACGAGGGCATCCTCGGCCAGGCCGGTCGAGACCACGTACTTCGGCAGCTCCCGGTAGGCGGCGTGGTCGTCGGAGTCCCGCCAGAGCGGGGCGAACGCCTGGTAGCTGCGCCGGCCGAACAGCAACGCGGTGGTCTCGGCGAGTTCGTCGCCCTTGAGCGAGAACGCCTCCGGCAGGAACTCGATGCCCTCGACCACCCAGCCGCCGCTGCGGTGCTCCTCTCCCGGGCCGCCGCCGGGGGAGTCGACCACGCCGTCGAGCGACATGAAACCGGTGTATACAAGATCACGCATGCGGTCATGCTAGGAACCCGTCCGGACCGCTGTCTTGTACGGAAACGACACGCGTGGGGCAGGAGTTCGAGCGGTGGGTGGTGACGGACGACGGCCGGCTCGGTTCGGCGGGTTCCGCGCGTTGGGCGGCGGGGCGGCCGTCATCACGGCGGCGCTGCTGATCCTGCGCCCGATCGTCGACCATCGGGACTGTCCCAACTACGGCGGGAGCGGAAACGCGAGTTCCTTCGGCGACGAACGCCTGGACCTCGTGTTCGTGTTGCTGCTCCTCGGCTGGCCGGCTGCGGTCGCGGTGGAGCAGGCCCTGCCGGTCGCCTGGCGTCACCGGCACCCGGTGGAGATCACGCTGCGGGCGGCGGGCGCCGTGCTGCTGGCGCTCACGGCCTCCTGCTGTCTCGCCGTCGAGGTGCTGTTCACCTGTCACTGATGCCCGGTCGGCTCACGGCAGCGGGACCACGTAGGAGTCGACGCGGGCGATGAGCCCGTCGCGGAACGTGAACAGGTCGTTGAAGGCGAAGCGGAACGGCCCGTGCTCGACGCTGACCCCACGGCCCTCGCCGGTGACCACCACCACCGGGCCGTCCTCGTGCACCCGCTGCACGTCGAGCTGCGGGCTGCCGGCGAAGGCCGGGTTCTCGATCTCGCCGTCGAACTCGGTGCGGCCCCGGGTGGTCCGGTGGCCGTGGATGATCCACTCGACGTCGTCGGTCAGGGTGGCCAGGATGCGTGGGTGGTCGCTGGTCCGGAAGCCGGCGAAGTATTCGTCGACCAGGTCACGCTGGGCCGCTTGCGGCATGGCTGTCTCCGTCGTCGGACAGGTGGGTGGCCAGGGCGTCGAGGATCGACGCGAGCCCGCCGGCCGCGCGGGCGGTCCGGAGTTCGGGCGGGAGCCGGCGCTGGTGCACGGTGAGGTCCGTGCCGCCGTCGGCGGGGCGCAGCGTCACGGTCGTGCGCAGGCCGGTGACCGGTTCGTCGAACACGAGTTCGCGGGGCGGGTCGACGCGGACGTAGACGAAGCGCAGCCGGCGGGTCGCGCCGTCCGGCGCGCGGGTGTCGAGCGCGAACTCGCCGCCGGGGCGCGGATCGACGGTCACCGACGCGGGCGGCACGGTGGCGTGCGAGCCGCCCCAGAACGCGGCGATGCTCGCCGGTGTGGTGAAGGCCGTCCAGACCCGTGCGGGCGCGGCGTGCAGGTGTCGTCGGGCGACCAGTTCGTCGCCGTGCAGCTCGGCGCGGGCGGTCACCGGCCGCCCTTTTCGTCGGTAAGGTGCGCATCGAGCGCGTCGAGCCGGTCGTTCCAGGCCCGGCGCTGCTCGTCGATCCAGGTGCCGACCAGTGTGAGCTGGTCGGCCCGGAGCCGGCAGGGTCGCCGGGTGCCCTCGCGTCGCTGCTCGACCAGCCCGCAGCGCCGCAGGACGCCGACGTGATGGGAGATCGCCTGTGGGGTGAGGTCGAACGGCTCGGCCAGCTCGCCGACGGTGGCGTCACCGTGGGCGAGGCGGGTCACCAGCGCCCGGCGGACCGGGTCACCCAGCGCCGCGAAGGCGAGGTCGAGGTCGGGCATGCCGCCATCTTAATGAAAGCGTACGTTTGCACAAGCGTTTGTTTGCATAACCGGACCATCGGACGGAGACCGACGTGAACGGACCGACTCCACGCCACCGGCGAATGCTGGGCCTGCCGTTGCTCGCCACCACGCTGCTGGCCGGCGCGTGCACCGACGGCGGCGGCACCGACCAGGGGCGGGGCGCCACCACGGCACCGGCGTCGGCGTCGGCGAACGCCGGCACACCGTCGGCCTCGGCCTCACCGTCGACCGGCGGGCCCGTGACCATCCCGAAGTCCGCCTTCGTCGACCTGCCCGCCGAGCTGCGCAAGAGCGCCCCGCAGCCGATGCAGGTCGCCGACGCCCTGCCGAAGCTGTGCGCCGAGGAGTTCGCCACCGGCGGGCGGTCCACCGCGGCCGCCGCCATGATGAGCATCTACAAGACACCGAAGGACCCGCCGGAGAACGTCCCCTACGGCACGCTGCACCAGACCGTCTTCGCCTTCGCCGGCACCGGCGCCGCTGACTACCTGCGCCGCGTCCGCGCGGCACTCCAGCCCTGCCGCTCCTTCTCCGAGGCGGGCAACACCGTGACCGTCCGGTCGCAGCCGGTGGCCGGCGCGGGCGACGACGCCCTGCTGGTCACCCTGACCCGGCCCGCGACCGGCCTCGACGGCACCCCCGTCGGCGGCACGGCCACCAGCCAGATCACGGTGGTCAAGGTCGTCGACGCGGTCACCGTCGTGCACGACCAGGGCTGGGAGGGCACCAGCAACAACCCCGACTTCGCCGACGACTTCGCCCGGGCGGCCGTCCGGGGCCTCGACTCCTGGCAGCGGTGACGGTCGTCAGGAGACCGCCGCCCGGACCAGCTCGGCGAGCTTCTTCTCCACCTCGGGGCTCCACCTCAGCAGGGCGAACGACGCCGCCCACATGTCGCCGTCGTCGAGGTTGGCCGCGTCCTGGAAACCCACTGTCGAGTAGCGGTAGTTGAACTTGCCCGAGTCCTGGAAGAAGACGACGATCTTGCCGGCCGCGTTCGCGTACGCGGGCATGCCGTACCAGGTCTTCGGCGCCAGCTCCGGGGCGTTGGTGGTGATCGTGACGTGCACGCGCTCGGCCAGCTCGCGGTCGTCCGGCGCCATCTGCGCGATCCGGTCGAGGACCGCCTGCAGGTCGTCGGCCTTCTTCGCGCCCTTCTTCCCCTCGTTGCGCAGCTCGGCGGCGCGCTCCTTCATCGCGGCGCGTTCCTCGGCGCTGAAACCCTCGCTCATCTCGGTTCCCCCTCGTCTCGGCGGCCGGCACGGTGCCGCCCGCTCAGGAGGAACGCTATGTCCCCAGTTGGGCCGGCCGCTTCTCGATTCCTGACCAGTCGGTCCCTCCTCCGGACGCCAGTTCGCCGAGGTGGCGGTATCGAAGCGCTCTGGATACCGCCACCTCGGCGAAACGGTGTGGATCTCGGGCATTCACGGGACAGCCGGGCAGGTCGGGGTGGCCTATGCTCCGGCGATGGGTGACGAGTCGAACCCCGTTCCCGCCGAGGCGGAGTCGTTGCTGGCGGTCCTGGAACGCAACCGGCGCACCTTCGCCTGGAAGACGTCCGGGCTCGACGAGCAGGGTCTGGGCGCGACCACGGCCGCCTCCTCGATGACGCTGGGCGGTCTGGTCAAGCACATGGCGCTGGTCGAGGCCGACTGGTTGGCCGTGAAGCTGGCCGGCCAGGAGTACGGCCCGCCGTGGAGCGGCGTCGACTACGACGCCGACCCGGACTGGGAGTGGCGCACCGGCGCGACCGACGCCCCGGGTGAGGCGCACGCGTTGTGGCGGGCCGCTGTCGAGCGCTCCCGCACGCTGGTGGCGGCCGTGATCGAGGAGCGTGGCCTGTCCGGGCCGGCGTCCTTCGCCTGGCCGGACGGGCGCACCCCCACGGTCCGCGCCATGCTCCTCGACATGATCGAGGAGTACGCGCGCCACACCGGGCACGCCGACCTCCTGCGCGAGGCGGTGGACGGGCGGGTCGGCGAGGGCGCGCCGCCGGACTTCACGTTCTGAGTCCGGGTAACCCCCTCGCGGTCCGATGAGTTTGGCATGCTGCGGCGGTCTATCCGTCGACATCACCTGACGTGAAGGAGCACCGCGATGGCGAAGGTCATCTCCACGCTGTTCATCTCGGCCGACGGCGTCGCCGAGATCGACCCGGACTGGCACTTCCCCTACTTCGACGACAACATGGGCCGCGCGGTCACCGAGGACTACGACGCCGCCGACGTCCTGCTCATCGCCCGCCCGACCTACGAGAGCTTCGCCGGCGCGTGGCCCGACCGGGAGGCCGCCGGCGGCGAGGACGCGCCGTTCGCCAAGCAGCTCGGCGACATGCGTAAGGTGGTCGTCTCGCGGCAGTCGCTGGAGTTCTCCTGGCGCAACTCGGAACTGGTCCAGGGCGAGCTCGTCGACGCGGTCACGGCCCTCAAGGCCGACCCGGGTGTCAAGGGCATCCTCATCCCCGGATCGATCTCGGTGGTGCAGCAGTTGCTCGCCGCCGGGCTGGTCGACGAGTTGCGGCTGCTGGTGCACCCGGTCGCCGCCCGCAAGGGCCGCAAGCTGTTCGACGAGGGTGACTCGCCGTACCACCTGCGGGTCAGCGCGACGGAGGCGTTCCCCACCGGCGTCATCCGGGTGATCTACACGCCGGCCGAGGCGCCGGGCAAGGTCGGCTACGACGACGTCAAGGAGCAGGTGCCGGCCGGGAACTGAGCGGGGCGGCGGCGGGCGTGTCCGCCGTGACAGGATCTCCGGCGTGCCTCGTCGCCTCCTGCTCCTGATCGCCGCGGCGGCGTGCGCCGCGCTGCACGTCGCCGGTGTCCTGGTGGCACACCCGGTGTGGCGGGGCGCCGAGGTGCTGTGCCTGGCCCTGCTTCTCGCGTACGCGGTTGCCGGCGGGCTGCCGGCGCCCCGCTGGGCGGTGCCGGCGGCGCTGGCGGTGCTGCTGGTCGACGCGATCCGCACCATGCCGGCGGCACCGGGCAGCGGGGACTTCGGCTGGCGGGTCGTGGACGGGAACGACCCCGTCGACGTCACGGCCGGTGTCGAGGCGGGCCTCACCGCAGGCTGGGCGGCGCTGGCCGCGACCGTGCTCCTGCTGGTCGGGTGGCGTGGTCGGCTCCGGCGTCGACCGGCGGTGCTCGCCGGGGTGGTGGCGCTGCCGGTCGTCGGTTACGCCGCCGTGCGGGTCGTCGACATCCGGCACGACCTGGTCGCGGAGGACAGCTCGTACCCGGGCGGCCCTGACCTGGCGGACGTGACGAGCGCGGTGGTGTTCGCGGTGCTGCCGGCGCTCGCCCTCGCGGTGGCCGCGTCGGCGCTCGCCGCGCTGCTGGCCGGGCGGGGCCGCCGGCTCGCCGCGGCCGGTGCAGCGGTGCTGGCCCTGGTCGCGTTGCGGCTGACGGACGCGAGCATCGAGGCGGTGCCGCAGGCGTTCTCCGCCGGCGACGGGACGGCGTTGTTCGCCTGGTACGCCATCACGCCCACGTCGGCGATGCCGCAGCCGGTGGCGGCGCTCACCGTGGCGGTGGAGCTGACCGCGTACCTGCTGCTCTTCGCGGGGCTGACCGGCGCCGACCGGGACGAACCGGCGGTGCCCGTGCCGGTGGCCGGATAGCGCTCAGTCGAGCAGGGCGAGCAGCGCGTGCAGCGCCGGGTTGGTGCTGTCGACCGGCCAGGCCAGCCCGACGTCCACGGTGGGCGTCGGGGCGGCGAACCGGCGCAGCCGTACGCCGGGCAGCCGTAACGCCCGGGCGCGGCCGGCCGGCACGGCCGCGACCACGTCGCCCTGCGCCACCGCGCGCAGCAACTGCTCGTCGTCCGGCTCCTGCCGCACCAGCCGGAATCCGCCGCGCGGCCACACCTGGGCGATGGTCCGGTCGAACATGCCCGGCCCGTTCTCCCGGGGCCACATCACCGCCGGCAGGTCGACCACCTCGGCGCGGCCGATCCGGCGGCGGCCGGCGGCGAGCGGATGGCCCGCCGGCAGCGCCAGCAGCAACTCCTCGGTGTCGACCGTGCGGCAGGCCAGCGCCGGTTCGTCCACCGGCGGGCGGACGAACGCCGCGTCCAGCCGGCCGGCGAGCAGCCCGGCCACGTTCGGCGCGGTCCAGGCCGTCTCGGAGACCACCTCGACGCCGGGGTGGGCGGCCCGGAACCGACCGATCAGGGCGTCGACCCGGCCGCCGCGCGCCGACCGGGTGTACGCCAGCCGCAGCCGGCCGCCCCGGCCACGCGCCAGGTCGCGGATGCGGGCCGTCGCGGCGTCCACCTCGGCGAGCAGGCGCGCCGCCTCGTCGGCGACCCGGGCCCCGACCTCGGTCAGCGTGCAGCCCCGACTGGTGCGGTGCACGAGCGGTGCGCCGAGCTGGCGTTCCAGCGCCCGGATCTGCTGGCTCAGCGCGGGCTGGGCGATGTGCAGGCGGGCGGCCGCGCGGGTGAAGTGCAGCTCCTCGGCGAGCACCGCGAAGGAGCGCAGCCGGCGCAGGTCGGACCAGGCCCCCGGTGTCGCCACCATGCCGCCATCATAAGCGCCGCTTATCGCCGGCTGTCCGATCCGTCTTGGACGGCACGGTCGCCGGGCGGTCACCATCGGCACCACATCGACGGTACGAGTGGCGGGAGCGGGTCATGGCGGCAGCGGACGTGGTGGTGGTCGGCGCGGGCGTGATCGGGATGACGGCGGCGGTGGCGCTCCAGCGGCGCGGTGCGCGCGTCACCGTGCTGACCGCCGACGACCCGTCGGACATCGTGTCCACGGTGGCCGCCGCGGTCTGGTACCCGAGCCACACCGACGCGGACCCGCGGGTGCTGCGCTGGGCCCGCGACACGCACGCCGAGCTGCGCCGCCAGGCCGCCGACGGCGTGCCCGGGGTGGTCCACCGGCCCACCCGGATGTGGCTGCGCCGCCCGTACACCGGGCCGCCGTGGTGGGCCGACGCGTGCGGCGACCTGGTGGCCGAGCCGGCCGGCGCGCCCTACACCGCGCGGCTGCGGTTCACCGCCCCGACCGTGGAGATGACCCGCTACCTGACCTGGTTGCACCGGCAGGTGGAGGCCGGCGGCGGGCAGGTCGTCCGCCGCCCGTTGCGCAAGCTCTCCGAGGCGTACGAGTTCGCGCCGACCGTGGTCAACGCCACCGGCCTGGCCGCCGGCCGGCTCGCCGCGGACCCGGCGGTGCATCCGGTACGCGGGCACGTCCTGCTGGTGGCGAACCCCGGCGTGACCGTCTCGGTGCGCGACGAGGACGACCCCGCCGGCATCACGTACGTGCATCCGCGCCGCCACGACGTGGTGCTCGGCGGCACCTACCAGCCCGGCGTGGCGCACACCCGGCCCGACCCGGAGACGGCGGCGGCGATCCGGCGCCGGTGCGTCGCCCTGGTGCCGCAGTTGGCGGGCGCGCCGGTGCTGGGGGAGCGGATCGGGTTGCGGCCGGCCCGGCACGGCGGGCCCCGGGTCGAGAGGGACCCCGGGGGTGGGCGGCTGGTGCACGCCTACGGGCACGGCGGGGCGGGGGTGACGCTCTCCTGGGGCTGCGCCGCCGAGGTCGCGGACCTGGCCCTGGCCGGCTAGGTGTTCGGCGTCGACCGGCGGGGCGTGGAGCGTGGTCGCGACTCGCGAGCCGTCCACGCGACGAACCGGTCGAACAGGTCCTTCGGGCTCGGCCCGGGGTTCGGATTGAGCGTCAGCAGATCTGCTGTGGCGTCGAACAGACACCCCGCCATGTAGATCGACAGGCCAACGCGATCATGTCGATATTCCCTCAGCAGGAGGAGCCGGGACGGCTGGCACGGCCAGGGCGCGGCGCAGACGCGACACAGCCACAGCGGACGGCTCGGCGTGTGTGGTCGGACCGCCCGGCGCGGGCGGATCTGCGGAGGTGTCCCGTTCGGCGTCGGCATACCCCTTACGGTGACCGAGGCGTTGACCCGAGTCAAGGAGTCGGGTCATCTGTCTAGCGTCCGGCTTATGGAGCTGGTGGGCGCAGCAGAGATCCGCGTGATGCTTGGCGGCATCAGCAAGCAGCGCGTCTACGTCATCACCAGCCATCGCAACTTCCCCGAGCCGGTGGCCGACCTCGTCCAGGGCAAGGTCTGGCTCAAGTCGGACGTGCAGGAGTGGATCAAGGAGCACCGGCCGGAGTTGGCCTCCGGCTGACGGGTCTCCGCGGCGCCTACAAACGTGATGTCGTCGGTGACTCACCCGCGGTCGGTGCCTAAGGTCTGGTCATGGGCACCGACGATCGCGTACGCGCCGTCTATCCCGGCAGCTTCGATCCGTTCACGCCCGGGCACCTGGACGTGGTGGACCGGGCGCGCGGCATCTTCGACGAGGTGGTCGTGCTCGTCGCGGTGAACGGCGACAAGCACCCGGACGCCGACGAGAAGAAGCGGGCGGCCGCCGTCCGAGCGGTCCTGCCTCCCGACTGGACCACCGTGACGGTCGCGGCCTGGCGTGGACTCACCGCCGCCTACTGCCGCGACCACGACGCGGCGGTGATCGTCCGAGGCGTGCGGAACACCAGCGATATCCAGGCCGAGAGCCGGCTCGCCGCGATGAACGAGTCGCTGGGTGTCGCCACGGTCTTCCTGCCCGCGCGGCCCGAGCTGGCCGCCGTGTCGTCGACGGTGGCCCGCGCGGCGCGGCGGTGACGGCCGCCCTCCGGTCCGGAATTCCGGTGGACCGTTCGGAGCGATCATCGGAGGCTGTGGCGATGGAGCCGACCGAGACTGCGCTGATCGTCGCCGTGCCCGAGACCGAGCGGGCCGTGGGACGCTTCCGGTCCACGCTGGACACCGCCGCCGGTTGGGGAGTGCCCGCCCACGTGACCGTGCTCTACCCGTTCCTGCCCCCGGACCGGATCGACGACGACGTGCTTGTCGCCCTGGATCGGATCTTCGAAGCCACACCGCAGTTCGACATCTCGTTCACCGAGGTCAGGTGGTTCGGAGACACCGTGGTCTGGCTCTCGCCGCAGCCGGATGACGGGTTGCGCCTGCTCACCGCGGCCGTGTGGCGGCGATTCCCCGAGGCTCCGCCGTACGCCGGCGCCCATGCCGACGTCGTACCGCATCTGACCGTCGGCCATGACGCTCCGAAGCACGTCCTGGCCGAAGCCGCCGAGGCTGTCGCCGACCACCTGCCGATCCGCGCCACCGTCGACACGGTCCGGCTCATCGCGGGGTCACCGGCACCTCGCTCCTGGCACACGCTCCGCGAGTTCCGGCTCGGCGCGGAAGGGCCGCCTCAACGCTGAGCGGAATCTCGGACCTCCGGGTGGTTCAGGATCGTCCGGGCCAGTGTGGCGAGCCGCTTCCGCAGCTCGTCGTCGGCCCGGCCGTCGAGGTCGTCCTCGAGACGCACGGCCAGGGCGGTGACCGCCGGGAGCAGGTCGTCCAACCGGCTGCCCTCGTAGCCGACCACATAGAGATCGTGGGTTCCCACCTCGGCGGCGAGGCTACGAGCGAGGATCCGCTCGCAGGTGTCCGCCGCGACCAGCGCCACCGCGGTCGGCAGGTCCGGATCCGGTAGCCCCAGCGCGGCGACGACCTCCGCCAGGCGCCGATTCGCGTCATGGGTCGGCAGCGTCCGGGCCGACTCGGCCGCGAGAGCCACCACGGCGTCGGCCTCGACGCCGGCCACCAGCAGGTCGCAGGCGAGCATCACCGCATGGTGCGGATCGGCGTCGCCGAGCAGCGCTCGGGCCTGTTCGACCCGGAGCCGGTGCAGAAGTCCGTCATCCACCAGCCAAGGCTAGGAGATGTCGCGTAACTCGGTGACAGCCGGTTTTCGACGCCGGTCCCGCGCCCGCAACAGGATCAGGACGACCGACGCCACGAGCATCGCGCCGGATCCGAACAGCACGGCGAAGTAGAGCACCGGCCCACCGGACCCGTGATTCGGGCCCCTCATCAGCAACGACGCGAGGGTGCAGCTCGACGAGACCAGCACCACCCAGAGGAACCACTGTGGTTGTCGTGAGGACATCGGTCAGCCTCCAACCGCGTTGTGCGCCGCGACCAGGGTCGGGAGTTCGTCCAGCGAGTCGATGCGGAACAGGCACCGCTCGGCCACGGCCGGCAGGTCGAGGATGTGGCCCCACGGGCCGCGCCGAATCAGGCACGCCGGCATCCCGGCCGCCATGGCCGGGCGGGCGTCGTTGTCGGGCCGGTCGCCCACGTAGAGGATCGCGGACGGGTCGCCGCCGCCTGCGCGGACGACCCGGTCGAAGAAGGCCGGGTCGGGCTTCGCCACGCCCCACCCGTGCGACGTGCCGATCACGTCCACCGGAAGGTCGAGCGCGCGCAGGCTCGCCTCGGCGTGCGCCGGCTGGTTGCCGGCCAGACCGACGAGCAGGCCCTGCTCCTTCAGGGCGGCCAGGCACGATCGGGCGTCGGGATGGAGGTCCTCCTCGCCGAACGTCTCCGGCCGGCCGGCAGCCGCCCGGTGCGCCAACTCGGTCGCGAGATCGAAGTCGGGCCGGAAGGTGCGGAACGACTCCTGCCAGTCCTGCCCTCGCGCGATCACCGCGCCGAAGACCGCCGAGAAGGTGTGCCGGGGCACGCCCAACCAGTCCGCCCAGTCCGCGAACTCGCGGGTCTCGTCGAGGATCGTCCCGCCGACGTCGAAGAAGACCGCCTCGATCACGTGCGTTGCTCCGTCCGGTTCGCGCCGACGAGCGACGCCGCCTTCCTGCGGCGTGCCGCCGTCCGTCCACGATGGCAGGATTCCCGTGTGGACGCACCGGCGAGACCGTGGTGGCAGACGACGAAGACGCCGCGCCAAGGCTTCGTCATGGGTGGGGCCTGGCTGTTTCTCGGTGTCGCTTACTGGGCCGTCGCGCTCGGGAAGCCGATCGGCTGGAGCGTGATCCTCGGCGCGCTGGCCACGCTCCTCGGTGCCTTCCTGCTGACGACCGCCGTGCTTCTCCGACGACGACTCCGACGCTGATCATCGCTCAGGCGAAGTCGCGGCGCTTCAGCTTGGCCCGCCGGCCGTCGGTGGCATCGCGGGGTCGGCGAGCGCGACGGGACTGCGCCGCGCCCGGGGATCGCCCCGCCACCGTCGGGCGGTGGCGGGGCGGCTCGTTCACCTCATGCGCCGGCGGCGCGCTCCCGGTCGGCCTCGGCGTCGGCGGCCCCGACCGGGGTGCCGTCGCTGTCCCGGGTGGCCTCGGACAGGTCCACGTCGGCGCCGGCCCGGGCGGCGTCGGCCGCCGCGTCGTCCGCGCCGACGACCTCACCACCGCCGGTCTCGCCGTCGTCCTCGACGAGCCGCCCGGCGGCGGCCAGCCCGATCGGTGCGTACCTGGGGTCGGTCATGTCGTCCTCCTCACCGGTTCCTGCCCCATCGGTACCCCGCGAGCGCGGCGACGAACCGACAGCAGCGCCCCGGCGGCGGCCAGCGCCACCCCGACCCCGGCCGCGTACCCGGGCAGGCTCGCCGGGATGCCCAGGTAGACGGTGATGCCGAGGATGCGCGACAGCCCCCACGGCAGCAACGCCATCTGGTCGTTCCACACCGTCAGCGCGCGTTCCGGGCCGATCCACGCGACCAGCCCGGCGAGCACCGCCAGCGGCACCCCGGCCGCGGTGAGCACCAGCCCGGCGGCGCGGCGCCGGGTCACGCCGTAGCGGTCGCGCAGGACCAGCGCGGTCGCCACGAACAGCCAGCAGAACGCCGCCACCGCGACGGTCAGGTAGACCGCCCGGCGGCCCGGCGCGGTCCAGAACACCATCCAGTAGCCGCCCGGCCCGCGCGCGGCCAGCACCGCCAGCAGCAGCACACTGCGCAGCAGCACCACCCCGCCGACGACCGCCCAGAGCGCGAACGGGTCGCGCCGGCCCACCGCCGGCCGCGCCACGAGCGCGAACAGCGCCCACCCGCCGAGCGTGACCAGCAGGTGCGCGGGGGCGGCGAACCAGGTGAACACCAGCCGGCTCGCCACCAGCACCACCGCCGGGACCAGCCAGACCAGCACCCGGTCCGGTCTCGACAGCGGCGCCGGCAGCCCGGCCGTCCGCCACGGGCGCAGCGCGCCGATCAGCAGCGCCCGCGCCGCCGCACCGCCCGGCCCGCGCCCGCGCAGGCCGAGCCCCACCACCACCGCGACCAGCACCAGCAGCGCCCGCGCCGCCCAGGCCATCGCCGGGTCGCGGTCCGCCCGCCGCGCGCCGAGGTCGGCCGCCGTGAAGCGGTACGCCGGCAGGTCGACGTCCCCGCCGAAGCGCTGCCGGTGGCGGTCCCGCGCCTCCCGGTAGGCCCCGGCGGCCGACCGCCAGTCGGCGTACGCGTCGGCGGAACCGGTGTCCAGCCACTGCGCGTGCCGCAGCACCATGGTGCGGTAGGCGGCCAGCGTCTCGAACAGGTCCACCTGGTAGTCGAGCGTGTCGACGAAGCGCTGCCGCAGCGTGGCGTCCCGCCACGTCGCCGGGTCGGTGCCGGCCACCAGCGCCCGCATCCGCCGGGCCGTCGCCACCGCCGCGCCACCCTCGGCGACCGCCGCGTCGACCCGGTCGCCGGTCACCGCGTAGATGCTGTCCAGCGCCGCCGAGTCACCGGTCGGGATGTCCCACTCGAAGATCCACATCATCGGCGGCGGTTCCAGCCCGAGCGCGCGCACCGACGTGTCCGCGTACGGGCCGACGTAGAGGCCGGTGGTGACCGCCGCACGGGACAACGCCATCGCCTGCCCGACCGCCGCCACGGTGGCCGGATCGCCGGAGAACGTCCGGTACGCCCAGTCGGCCGTGACCTGCGCCGGGTCGGTGTCCGGGTCCCAGGCCAGCCGCGCCACCGCGTACGTGTTCAGGTCGTAGAGCTGCCAGAAGCCGGCGCGCAGGTAGAGCGACATCGGGCCGGCGCGCAGCGGACCGCCGTCCTGGGTCCAGTTCCACACGCCCTCGACGTGCGGGTTCGCGGCGAGGAACGCGCGCAGCGCGGCCCGGTGCAGGGGGCCGAGGTCGTTGGGCAGCGCGCCGAACCCCTCGAACTCGCGCCGGGCCTGGAACTCCACGATCCGCCGCTGCGTGCCGCCCAACAGCGTGGTGTTGAGCGGCAGGTGGCTGTAGAAGTCGCCCTGGGTGTACTTGGTGGACACCACGAGGTGCGGGTCGTCGAACCCGCCGAGCACCTCGGCATACGACTCGGGGTTGGTGTGCAGGTCGCCGACCTCGCCCACGCCGACCGTCCAGGTGCGGAAGATGATCTCCTTGCCGGCGGGTCCCGCCGTGTCGAGCAGCGCCCGCAGCATCGCGCGCACACCCTCGGCGGTGGTGACCGCCAGCTTGGAGGTGTAGTCCCAGCCGCTGCCCGCGTACACCTCGCCGCCCTCGCCGACGCGGACCATCAGCCCGGCGACGAACGGCATCCCCGCGAACAGCTCGGCCAGCCCGGCCCGGTAGACCGCCCACAGTCGGGGGTCGCCGGTGTCGAGCCCGCCGACGGTCCGCTCCAGGTACGCCTCCAGCGGCGGCGACACCGCGAGCATGTCGGTGAGCAGGAAGACCCTGAGCCCCATCCGGTCGGCGTACCGGAAGACCGGCCCGAACGCCGCCACCATCGCCCGCGCCCGGTCCAGGTGCGGGTCGCCGGCCGGATAGACTGCGTGCCCGTCGCCGACGCCGGAGAACGTGACGTATTCCAGGAAGCCGGGCACCACGACGCCGTTGTAGCCCTGCGCCACGGCGTGGTCGACGAACTGCCGGAACTGCGCCTCGATCCGGCCCACCGCGGCGGCGTCCACCCACGGCGCGTGGGGCAGCAGGGCCGGCGTGACCACGTCGGTGTTCAGCCGATAGTCGTCGCCGGCCGCGAACGCCGCCGGATCCGGCTCGCGGCCCACCGAACCCGCGTCGGTCAGCCGCAGCCCCAACCGGGGCGCGACCGGGCGGCCGACCTCCGCCGCCGGCAGCACCTCGGCGCCCGAGCGGATCCGGTCGGCCAGCCGGTAGAGCCCGGCCGCGACGCCCGCCAGGTCGCCGGTGACGCTCAGTTCCTTCCGGCTGACGCCGATCCGGTACACCTCCGGGGCCCCGCCGGCGCGCAGTTCCGCCCGCAGCCTGGTCACGGCCGACATGCTCGTCGTACTCGGGCCGGTGCTCACGGCCGGTCCGGTTCCGTCCGGTCCGGTTCCGTCCGGTCCGGTTCCGTCCGGGCCGACCGTGCCCGGGTTCGTGCCGGTGCCGGTGCCGGTGCCGGTGGTTGTGGTCGGGGCCGGTGCGGGCGGACCGGTCCGGGTCACCGTGGGGCGGGGACGGCCCCGGGCGGCGAGCGCGTCGGCGACCGCTGTGGCGGCCTTGACCGCGCGGAGCTGGTCCGGCACCACGATCGAGGTCAGCGGCGGCACCGGCGCCGGTGCCCGGGGCGGCGCGGCGACGGCCGTCTCGGCCGGCACGTCGGCCGGGGTGTGGCTCAGCCCCAACGCGTCGTCGACACCCCAGGCGACGCCCGCGCCGAACAGCAGCGCCACCACGACGGCGGCGACCAGCCGGTACGGGCGCCGAACCTGAGGCACGCTCGCATCCTAGCGCCGGCGGCTGCCGCCCAGCCCGCGCCGAGCGGGAGATCTTGGAACGGCAGGGCCCCGATGAGGGCCATTTCCTTCCACCAAGATCTCTCCGGGCTCCATGATGTGGGAGGTCAATCTCGTGAGGTGAAAGTCAGCTCGCCGGGTAGGGGTTCTCTGCCAGCAGGTGGGCTAGGTGGGCGGCGTTCGCGGCGACCGTCTTCGTGGTGCTGCCGGTGGTGTCCGGCTTTGGCCCGGCGTCCCGATAGTCGACGCTTCCCATGGCCTCGCCCACCCAGTAGGTCGACGCGGTAGCGGCGGCCGTGAAACCGGCATCGTTGAGCGCCTGCAACACCTCGGCGGCGACGTGGTGCGCGCCGTCCTCGTTGCCGACCACGGCGACGGCGGCGACCTTGCCGAACGTGAGCAGTCGTCCCTGCTCGTCGGTCTCGGAGAGTTCGGCGTCGAGGCGCTCCAGCACCATCTTGCAGACGCTGGACGGCTGGCCCAACCAGATCGGCGTCGCGATCACCAGGATCTGCGCAGCCATGATCTTCTCCCGGATCGTCGGCCACTCGTCGCCGTCGCCCTCGTCGAGCGTGACGCCGAACTTGACGTGGTGGTCGACCACCCGAACCACGTCGTGGTCGGCCAGCGCGGTCAGCGACCATGGTCGAGGAAGGCGAGCGTGACGGCGGCGAACAGCGGGGAGTCGTGCACGTCGTAGTGGCTCAGGCCGGGCAGGATCGCCAGCGCGTGCCCGCCCGCCGGGCGACCCTCGCCGGCCCAACCGCCGTCGCGCAGCCCGCCGTCGAGCAGCTTGAACACGTCGACGTAGTGGCTCGGCGGGGCCATGTCGGCGTCGGCGGCGACCACAAGCGTCGGCACCCGCAGGCCCCGGACCTGCTCGGTGAAGTCGAAGTCCGCCCGCATCGCCTCGCCGATCTTGTCGAGCAGCCGGGGGAAGTCCTCCGGACGCGGCGCCACCCGCTGGTACAGCTCGTACATCGGGGTTTCCCTCATGAATTCGGCTGCCGCGCCGTTGACCTGGCCCTGCTGCGCCAGCATCTCCGGGTAAATGGCGTCGCGGCGGATGTTGGCCGACGCGGAAACCAGCCGGCCCACCTTCTCCGGGTGCCGGAACGCCACGTGCATCGCCACCCCGCCGCCGAGGGAGAAGCCGACCAGGTCCGGCCGGTCCAGGCCCAGGTGGTCGATGAGCGCGGCGATGTCGTCGGCCATCAGCGCGAAGTCGAGCGGCCGGTCGACGTCGGCGGTGCGGCCGTGCCCCTGGAGGTCGACCAGGATCACCTGGTGTTCGGCAGCCAGGACGGGCAGGATCGGCGCGAACATCTCGCCGGAGCCGAGCCCGCCGTGCAGCAGGATCATCGGCCGTCCGGCGCCGTGCGTCTCGACGTAGAGGCGGATGCCGTTCACGTCGGCGTACTGCCCCGGGGCGTTGGTCTCAACGGTGGTCATCGGGTACTCCTTCGGTGTTCCGTGGTGACGAACCATGGACCGGGCGGACGCGGCGAACTCATCGGTGCGCGCCGGGTGCTCGCGTTCGCGCAGCATGTGGTCTAGTTTCGAACAGGTGAGCGAGGTGGCGAGCGTCCCTGTGGAGACGCAACTCGAGGCATACCGACCGGAGCTGACCGGCTACTGCTACCGGATGCTGGGCTCGGCGTTCGAGGCCGAGGACGCGGTGCAGGACACGTTCGTCCGGGCCTGGCGCAACTTCGACCGCTTCGAGGGGCGGTCCGCGCTGCGGACCTGGCTCTACCGGATCGCGACCAACGTCTGCCTGAACATGACCGCCAGCGCGCAGCGCCGGGTCCGCCCGATGGACCTCGGCCCCGCCGGCAGCGGCACCGCGACGCATCCGGGCGAGCCGCGCCCGGAACAGATCTGGCTCGGCCCGGTGCCGGACGACCGGGTGCTGGCCTCGGCCGGTGACCCGGCCGAGGTGGTCGCCGGGCGGGAGTCCGTCCGGCTGGCGTTCGTCGCCGCGTTGCAGCACCTTCCGCCGAAGCAGCGGGCCGTGCTCATCCTGCGCGAGGTGCTGGCCTGGTCGGCCCAGGAGGTCGCGGAACTGCTCGACACGTCGGTGGCGAGCGTGAACAGCGCCCTGCAACGGGCCCGGGCCACCATCGCGTCCGCCGACACCGGCGCCGAGGTGCGCCGCCCGCTCGACGAAGAGCAGCAGGCGCTGCTGGCCCGCTACGTGCGCGCGTTCGAGGAATACGACCTGACGGCGCTCACCGCGCTGCTGCACGAGGACGCGACGCTGTCGATGCCGCCGGTGCCGCTGTGGATGCGCGGTCCCGACGACATCGTGGCCTGGATGACCGGCACCGGCAGCGGCTGCCGCGGCTCCCGCCTGGTGCCGGTGGCCGCCAACGGCATGCCGGCGTTCGGGCAGTACCGGCGCGACCCCGACTCAGGGCACGTGCCCTGGTCGCTGATCGTGATCGGGCTCTCCGGCGGCCGGATCACCTCGCTCAACCACTTCCTCGACACCGACCGCCTGTTCCCGCTCTTCGGGCTGCCGGACCGGCTCGAGGAGGGTGTCGGCCAGCCCGAGCAGGCCGGCCAGATCGCCTAGGTCCACGGTCGCGCCCCGGATCTCCAGCCGCCACCCGAACCGCCGGGCGGTCAGCCGGAGCCGGGCCAGGGTCTCGACCGTGACCAGGTCCGGCCGGGTCACGGCGGACACGTCGCAGACCACCACCCCCCGGTCGCGGCCCCGCAGCGCCCCGGCCAGCTCGGCACAACGGACCGCGATGTCCGCGCGGGTCGGCGTCGGACCGGCCAGCCGGAGCACGAGGGTGGTCACGCCGATAAGACCGGCGTACGGCCCCGTACTCATCGCTCTCGTGGAAGGCGAGGACCATGACGACGTACGCCCCGGTGGGGTTGCCGCGCTGGGACCCGCAGGTCGGTCCGGGCGCCCTGCCGGCGGAGATCGCCGACTGGGCGACCTCGGCCGCCATGCGCGAGCTGGTGGAGTGCTTCGGGGAGGCGTGGCCGACCGGCGACGTGCTCGACGGGCTGGTCGAGATCTCGGCCCGACACTGGGACTTCCGCCGCGGCGGCGAACGCGCCACCGCCCTGCGCCGGGAGTTCCCGGCCGACGTGACCGAGCGGGTACGCGCGGCGGCCGGCGCGCTCGGCCTGCGCCACCGCGACACGCCGAGCCGGGACCGGTACGACCACGTCCTCATCCACGGCGGCCTGTTCCGCAGCTGCCTGCTCCGGGCCCGGTACGCGGCCACACTGCTCGACCGGCACCTCACCGGCGGAACCGTGTGCGGCCTGGGCAGCGTCCGGCCGACCTCCGAGCCGGAGCGGGCCCTGGCGGCGGAACGGGGCGCGGACGACTGCCCCACCGAGTTCGCCGCCATGGACTTCGCGGTCCGCTCGGCGTTCCCCGACCTCCGCCGGCTGGCCCGCGACTCGTCCCTGCGCCACGACTACGAGACGCCCGACGGCCGGCGCCTGAGCGTGCTGGCGGCGCCCTCGTCCGACCCGGCCCGGCGCGCCAACACCGCCGACACCTGCGCGTTCTGGGCCGGGTCACGGTCGGTACCGGTGGCGGGGGAGAGCGTCCTGCTCGTCACCACCGAGCACTTCGTGCCGTTCCAGCAGGCCGATGCGATCCGGACGCTGGGCATCCCGTACGGGTGCGCGGTGGAGACGGTCGGCCTCGACCCGGCGACCGCGCCGGACGCGCGCCTGCGGGCGCCGTTGACCACCGTCGAGTACCTCCAGGAGATCCGCTCGGCGATCCGCTCCATGCGGCTGCTCCGCCTCGCCGCGATGTAAGGAGGGGCCCCCGCTTAACGCATTCTGCATAGGAGGGGGCCCCTGTTAACAACCGCCGGCGCCGGGATCGACCGGTCGGTGCGGGTTCAGGCCGGCCGGGGCCGGTAGCGCACGTCGACAGCGGACGTGGGGCCGTCACCGCCGACCCGGTCCAGGCGGATCGGGACACCACCGGGGTTGTCGTAGAGGCGGATCCCGTCGCCGAGCAGGATCGGCGCGATGTGCAGGTCGATCTCGTCGATCAGGCCCCGCTGGAGCAGTTGCCGGCCGATGCTCGACGAGAACACCTCGACGTTCTTGCCGTCGGCGGCGTCGAGCGCGATCCGTACCGCCTCGGCCGGGTCGCAGTCGAGGAACGTGACGCCCTCGGTGGGCTCCGCGTCCTCAGGATGGTGGGTGAGCACGAAGACCCGCCCCTGCCAGGCGCCGCCGTACGGGCGGTGGTAGCTCGGGGCGGCGTCGAACGCGCTGCGGCCGGCCAGCACCGCACCGGTCGTCGCGACGTACTCGTCGATCAGACCCGGGCGCACCGTGAAGCCGGTCATCCACTCCATCTCGTGGTGCGGGCCGGCCACGAAGCCGTCCAACGACATGGTGAAGTGCCAGAGCACCTTGCCCGCAGCGGTCTGCGGCTCCGGACGAGGATCGGTCGCTGCTGCCGTCATCGATTGCCTCCAGGCCGTCGGCGCAATTTCCGCCGGTCATCTTGCCGGACGCAGTTACATCGACGTTAACTGCTATACCAATCATCGGTGCACGGCTATATGATCCGCGGTAGCTCAGCCCGACGCCTCACGAAACAGCAGCTCCAGCACGCCTCAGACCGCCCGCCGCGCCAGGTGCAGCGCAATGGTGGACGGTCCGACCGGCCGCGCCGAAATTGGCTCGGAAATTGCCCGGCGCTGCGTCAGCCTGCCGGAAAGGTGGGAACGGATGACGACGGTCCCGTCCTTGGTCATCGGCATCGCGACAACGGCCACCGAGCGCCGGCAGCTCGCCCAGCTGCTCGGCGGCACCGAGACGTTCCTGATCGTCTCCAGTGCCCACCAGGCCCGCCGGTTCCTCGACCTGGTCCGCCGGCCGGGCAACCGGGCGCCCGTGACCCCGACCGCCGCGCCGACGACCACGACGGACGGGCCCGTTCTCGCGGGCGCCGAGCCTGAGCGGTCGCCTACTGACGCGGCCCCGGCCGCCGCGCCGACGACCACGACGGACGGGCCCGTTCTCGCGGGCGCCGAGCCTGAGCGGTCGCCTACTGACGCGGCCCCGGTTGATGCTGACGCGGCCCCGGTGGATGTCGACGCTGTTCCGGTGGATGCCGGCGTGGTTCCGGTGGGCGCCGGAGTGGTCCGGGTGGATGCCGGCGCGGTCCCGGTGCGTGCCGGGAGGGGGCGCCTGGTTGACGACGTCGCCGCCGGGTTGGCCGGTCCGTCCGCACCGGAGCTGGCCGTCGACTCCGACCGGCGAGTGTTGCGCTGGCGTGAACGGGAGGTCGGGTTGACGCCGCTGGAGCACGACCTGCTGGTCTGTCTCAACGGCACCCCGGGTCAGGTGTGGACGTACGCCCGGCTGCACCGCACGGTCTGGGGCAACGACCACCTCGGCCGGCGCTCCGACATGCACTCGGTGGTCCGCCGCCTTCGGCACAAGCTGGGCCGCCTGGACGCCGCCGCCACGATCCACGCCGTCCGAGGCGTCGGCTTCCGCCTGGCCCCCTCCTCCTGACCCACCCTCGCCCTCGTGCCGGCCGCAGCGCGATCAAGGAGTTTGCGTCGTCACCCGGCCCTTCGAGCGACCCAAACTCCTTGATCACCGCAGCGGGGTGGGGCGGGGCGTCAGCCGGCTCGTCCCAGGTGATCATGAAGTTAGCGTGCGACAAATCGGGCACCGCGGGCGGCTAGCTTCATGATCGATTGATCTCACTCCGTGCGAGTGCGCCGATCTTGCAGTTTGGGCCCGCGGAAGATGGCTTATGTCCCCTTCGTGGGGGCCGGAAGTGCAAGATCGCCGGGCTGGGCTGGGCCGGGCCGGGCCGGGCCGGGCCGGGCCGGGCCGGGACAGGGCCGGGCCGAGGCCGGGCCGGGCCGGGACAGGGCCGGGCCGGGGTGGGGCAGGGCCGGGGCGGGGCCGGGGACGTGGAGCGGCCCGCCCGGTGGGGTGCACCGGGCGGGCCGGACCTGTCGGGCCGCTGGGTCAGCAGCGGGCGGGGGAGAGGGTGAAGTCCTCAACGGTGGGCGTGGACGAGTTGATCTTCGTCTGGCGCGTCTGGGGCTTCCAGCCGTCCTTGGCGACGATCAACGTGAGCGGGTTGTTGCGCCGGTCCATCCAGTAGGCGTACTTGCCGTCGGCGTCCGTGGTGAACGTGTAGGAGTTCGCCCAGGAGTCGACCTGGACGGTCGCGCCCGGCAGCGGGGCGGTGCCGCCCTGGCAGCTCCGGCCGGTGACCGTCCCGGAGAGCTTGCCCCAGGTGGTCGGCGGCTGCGCGATCATGGTGACCGCCACCGGCGCCACCGTGTACGGGGTGTCCTCCTTGATGACGACCGACGCCGAGTAGGTGCCCGGCTGGTCCACGTTCGCGGTCATGCCGACCGTGACCGTGACCTTCTCACCCGGTGCCAGCGTGACCTTCGACTTGTCGACGGTCAGCCAGCTGACGTCCGCCGAGCCCTCGGCGCACTCACCGAAGCCGGGCAGGACCTCGCTGTCCTTGGTGGCCGTGAAGCCGCCCGACGAGCCGCCGACCTTGTAGAACCCGCAGGCCGCGCCGCCCCGGTAGCGGGGCGCGTTGGCGTTGGGCAGGTTGGCCCAGGAGTCGGTCGCCGGGTCGTACGCGAAACCGGCGTTGGTGATGGCGCCGCCCTGCGATCCGCCGACGACCAGCAGCTTGCCGTTCGCCACCGCGTACGAGGAGGCCCAGTTGTCGGCCGGCGCGTCCGGGATGGCGGTCCAGGCGTTGGCGCCCGGGTCGAAGGCGTAACCCGACTTCTGCGAGTTGGTGCCGTCGTTGCCGCCGGTGCAGTAGACGGTGCCGTCGATCCCGCCGCAGGACAGGAACGCCACCGACTTCGGGTAGGCCGGCAGGGTCTCCCAGGTGTCCGCACCCGGGTCGTACCGGACCACCGTGTTGGACATCGGCAGGCAGTTGGCCGTGGTGCAGCCGCCGATCGCGTACAGCTTGCCGCCGGCGACCGCCTGCCCGGCCGCCGCCCGTGGCGCCGGGTTGGCCGCCTTTGCCGTCCAGGTGTTGGCCCCCGGGTCGTACGACCAGGTGGCGGCGTCCGGACCGGAGGCGCCCCAGCCGCCGGTGACGATGATCTTGCCGTCGACCACGCCGGCCGTCACGGCGTTGCGGGCGCCGGGCAGGTCGGCGATGGCGGACCAGGTCTGCGCGACCGGGTCGTACCGGTAGTTCTTCGCGCTGGACGTGGTGCCGTCGCCGCCGGCGATCGAGTAGACCTTGCCGTCGACGTTGACGACCCGGTTGTCCATCACGTTCGCCGGGTAGCCCGGGATGGCGGTCCACGGGTCCGCCTGCGGCGCGGCCGGCGCGACCGACGTGGACGACTTGCCGGACGAGCGGGCCGCGAACGACGTCCCCGCGGTCAGCCGCTGCGCCGGCGCGCCGGTCGAGCCGAGCAGCGCCTGCTCGGACAGCTGGGAGCCGTCCGCGCGTTGCAGCACGAACCCGCCGTCACGCTCGGAGAACTCGACGTTGACCGGCGCCCCGCCGGTGTTGGTCACCGTGAACGTCTTGCTGACCTTGCCGCTGGGCATCCGGGCCGTGCCGGTCAGCGACGTCGGCTGCACCGACAGCCGGCCGGCGGCCAGCTGGAAGTTGGCCGTGGTGGCCCAGTCGGTCTCGACGTCCACCTGCTTGGTCTGGCTCACGTAGTTGCCGGCGCTGGCAGTGAACGGGTGCGTGCCGGTCAGCGACGAGAACATCCAGTAGAAGCCGTCGGGCAGCTCGGTGTCGTCCGGGGTGGCGACCGTGGTGGTCTTCTCCGCCGGGCGGTCCTTGCTGGTCACCGTGGCGCCGTTGACGTAGCCGTTGTCGTTCTTGTCGCGTACGTGGCCGAGCACCAGGCCGCCGTCGACCGGCTTGCAGACGAGCTTGCTGCCGATCAGCACGTTGTCGAGCTCCCACCACCATTCCCAGCTGGCGTCGTAGTAGTGGAAGCGCACCCGCACCTGCGACTGGTCGGCCGCCTGCGGGATCGGCACCTCGGTCACCTTGGTGCGCACGTCGGCGGCCTGCCGGAGCACGTTGCTCCAGGTGGTGCCGCCGTCGAGGCTCAGGTCGACGTCCGCCCGGTCGCTGTTCAGCCAGTTGTAGTCCTGGTTGAACCGGATCACCGGGGCACTCACCCCGGTCAGGTCGACCACCGGGCTGACCAGCGAGGTGTCCTGCCGGCCGCCGCTGCCGTAGTTGTCGCTGTCGATGATGGCGAAGTTGCCGCTGCCACCGGTCAGGTTCCCGCGCTCGCCCTTGTCGTCGAACTCCCAGACCTGCCCGGTGCCGGCGTTGTCCACCACGGACCAGCCGTCCGGCACGCCGGTGCCGTCGAACGTCTCGTAGACGCCGTCGGAGCTGGTGGTGTAGCCGGGCGCGGTGGTGCACGCCTCCGGGTTCGCCGGCACCGCGATGTTCGCGGTCAGGTTGCCGGCGCCGACCGTGACCTCCTTGGTGACGGTCAGGTAGCCGGCGTACTGCGGCTCGACCTTGAGCCGGTAGGTCGCCCCGGCCGGCACCTTCAGGCTGTAGCGGCCGGTGGCGGGCGTGGTGTAGTCGGAGATCGGCGTGCCCTCGACGCTCACCTTCGCGTACAGCGGCCAGCCGTGGCCGGAGCCGTCGGTGACCTGCCCGCTGACCGTGACGCTCGGCACCGCGGTGAGCGTGACGTCGAGCGTGGTGGTGGTGTTCTTGGTGACGGTCGCGGTGAGCGTGCGGGTCGCGTACCCGAAGGCGGAGACGACGACCTGGTAGTCGCCGGCGGGCAGCAGCGAGGAGTACGTCCCGTCGGTGCCGGTGGTCAGCGTCCGGTCCGCCGCGCCGGTCAGGGTGACCGTCGCGCCGGCGATCGGCGCGCCGGACGCGTCGGTGACCTTGCCGGCGAGGGTGCCGTTGTCGCCGATCGGGGCGGCGGCGACCAGCGCGAGCGCGTCGAGGCGGCCCTCGCCGTAGACGTTGTTGTCGTCGGCGGTGCCGCCGCACTGCGTGTCGGCCTTGTCGACCGCCGTGTCGTTCAGCAACGCGCGGGTCGCCGTGACGTCACCGACCAGGGTGGGCGCCGCGGACCAGAGCAGCGCGATCGCGCCGGCCAGGTGCGGCGCCGCCATCGAGGTGCCGCTGATGCTGGCGTACGAGTTGTTCGGCACGCTGGAGCGCACGTTCACACCGGGCGCCGAGATGTTCGGCTTGATCTCGCCGTTCTGCCCGGTGCCCCGGGACGAGAAGCTGGCGATGTTGTTGTTGATGTCGTACGCGCCGGCCGAATAGTTGCTGGCCAGGCTGCCCGGTGAGCCGCTGGTCTGGCAGGACGGGCCGTTGTTGCCGTTGGACCAGACCCCGAAGATGCCGGAGGCGGTCCAGGCGTTGGTGACGTCCTCCATGAACGGCTCGTTGGACGGCTGCGTGGTGCCCCACGAGTTGTTGATGATGTTGGGGCGCTTGCTGGCGTCCGGGTTCTGCCCGTTCAGGTCGGTGGGCTCCAGCATCCACTGCCCGGAGGAGATCAGCGCGGCGTCGGTCGGGCAGCACCCGTTCGCGGCGATCCACTTGACCTCGGGGGCGACGCCGATCTGGTTGGCGCCGTCCGAGCCGGCCATGGTGCCCATGGTGTGGGTGCCGTGCCCGTCGGAGTCACACGGCGCGGTGGCGCACTCGCCGGCCGCGTCGTACCAGTTGTAGTTGTGGTCGAAGGTGCCGTCGCCGTTGTTGCCCCGGTAGGAGTTCACCAGCGCCGGGTGGTCGAACTGCACCCCGCTGTCGATGCTGGCCACGGTGATGCCGGCGCCCTTGACGCCGTACTGGGACCAGACGTCGTCGGCGTTGATGTTGGCGATGCCCCACTCCAGGGCGTTCGTCGACTTCTCGTTGGTGCCGGGGGTGGTCTCCGGCAGCTTGTAGTCGACCGGTGCGTAGATGCCGTCCACCTCGGCGTGGGCGGCGAAGTTCTGCGCCATGGTCAGCGAACCGCCACTGACCTTGATGGCGTTGGTGGCCCAGAACGTCTGGTATTTCGTACCCGAGCGGTCCAGCTCGGCGCGGATCTTCGCCTGGCTGTCGGCGGCGGTCTTCTTCAGCGTCGCGGCCACCGCGGCGCCCCGCTGGTCCCAGTCCTTGACCGCGGTGGCCTTGCCCAGGTCGGCCCGGTCGGCGAAGTGGATCCAGAAGTCGCCCTCGCTCTTGCCCTGGAGCTGACGGGTGACCTCGGGGCGGATCTTGTCACCGGCGGACGCGCCGGCGCCGGTGCCGGCCTGCGCGGGAGCGCCGGTGGCGGCCAGCGCGGTCGCGGCGAGGAGCAGTGCGGCTCCCGCGCTCACCAGCCGCCGGGCCGGGCCCCTTCCGTGTGGACGTCTCAGCATCGGTGCTGCCTCCTCCAGAATGACCCGCGGATGATCGAGCCATGACGGAAGGGCCAGGAGCACGCGCTCCCGACTGGTCACACCGGTTTGAAACGAACCCCCCAGGCCCCCTAGGCGCCGTGCGGGTCTACGCCGGTCACCTGTGTGGACACTATGATCGACACCAAGGGCGATCAATGACCGTACGTGAGCAACTTGTCACCAACAGGTTTACCGATCGAGGGCCCGGTTGACAGTCATTGTCACGGTGGGGGCACGGTGACCGACGACAACTCGAATACCACCTCCGCCGGCACCGACCCGGCGGAGCATCCCTTCTCGCTCGTGATCGGCGTGACGCCGTCCCCGGCCGAGCGGCTGCGGCTCACCGAGCTGCTGGACGGCGTGGCACCGCTGTTGCTGGTGGCCGACCTGGACGAGCTGCGCGAGCTGATCGCCCCCGCGGAGGACGTCAGGCGAGGGCCCCCGTTGTCGCCTTCGGAGGTGGCGGGGCCCCCGCCCGACACCCCGCCCGACGGCGCGCTGGTGATCGACGCGGCCCGGTCCACCGCCCGCTGGGGCGACCGGGAGGTCACCCTGACCCGGCTGGAACGCGACCTGCTCACCTGCCTGACCACCGAGCCGGTACGGGTGTGGAGCTACGCCGAAGTGCACCACGCGGTCTGGCACGACGCGCCGAACCGGCGCCGCGCCGACGTGCAGTCCCTGGTCAAACGGCTGCGCCGCAAGCTCGACGAGCTGGGCACCGGGGTCACGGTCGTCGCCGTACGCGGCGTCGGGCTGCGGCTGACCGACCATCGCCGCCCCAGCGTGCGCGGCAGCTGACGGCCGAGAGGGAAAGATGGTGGACATGTCACGCTGGCGTTGGCTCCTGGCGGACCAGCTGGGTCCCCACTTCCTCGACGACGACGCGCAACGCGTCCTGCTGGTGGAGACCCGGTCGCTGTTCGCCCACCGGCCGCTGCACCGGCAGAAGGCACACCTGACCCTGTCCGCGCTGCGGCACCGGGCCGCGGAACTCGGCGACCGGGCGCGACTGGTCCGCGCCGACACCTTCCGCGAGGCGCTCACCGCCCTCGGCGAGCCGGTCGAGGTGGTGCACCCGCCGTCGCGGGCGGCGCTCGCGTTCGCCCGTACCGTCGACGGGTTGACCGTGCTGCCGCCACGCGGCTTCGTCACCGACCGGGCCGACTTCGCGGCCTGGGCCGACCGGCGGCGCGGCCAGCTCCGGATGGCCGACTTCTACCGGTACGCGCGCGGCCGGCACGGCGTGCTGCGGGACCTGCCCGCCCCGGGACGCCGACCCCGCAACCGCACGCCGGTCGAGGCGCCGCCACCGCCGCCGATCGTCGAGGACGACATCGACGCGCAGGTGCGCCGCGACCTGGACCGCTGGCAGGCCGAGGGGATCCGGTTCGTCGGACGGGACGCGCCGCGGCGCTACCCGGCCACACACGCCGAGGCGCAGGCCCGGCTCACCCACTTCCTCGACCACCGGCTGCCCGCGTACGCCGACACCGAGGGCGTGCTCGGCGACGGCGACGGCCGGCTCGCACACAGCATGCTGTCGTCCTCGTTCAACAGCGGCCTGCTCCACCCGGAACCGGCGATCCGGGCCGCCGAGCGCGCCGGCCGCACCGGCGCCGCGCCGGCGGCGGCGGTGCACCGGTTCGTGCGCGGCCTGTTCGGCTGGCGCGAGTTCCTGTGGCAGCTCTACTGGTACTTCGAGCCGCGCTACCGGGGCACCGGTTGGCTCGGCGCCACCCGGCCGCTGCCCGAGTGGTTCGACCGGCTCGACGCGGACGCGGTGGAGGCGCGCTGCCTCGCCGACGTGCTCGCCGGCGTGCGCGACACCGGATGGGCGCACCAGACCGCCCGGCTGACCGTGCTCGGCAACTACGGCCTGCAACGCGGCTGGCGCCCCGCCGAGCTGGCCGACTGGTTCCGGCGCAGCTTCGTCGACGGCACCGACTGGGTCATGAACGCCACCGTCATCGGCATGAGCCAGTACGCCGACCTGGCCCGCATCGACAGCCACCCGTGGGCGTTCGACGGCGCGCACCTGGACCGGGCCGGCGCACCCTGCGGCGGCTGCCGCTACGTGCCGAAGGTGACGCTCGGCGACGACGCGTGCCCGTACACCGGCGGTTTCGAGGCGTTCCTGCACCGCAACCGGGAGCGACTCGCGGCCGACCCGCGCCTCGCCGCCGAGCTGGCCGAGCGCACCGACCCGCAGCGCCGCGACGCGGTGCTGGCCCAGGAGGAGAAGCGCGGCGACGAGGCGCCCTGAACGGTCAGGCCGGCACCTTCTCCAGCGCGGTCAGGAAGTCGGCCACCAGGTCGGCGGTGTCCTCGATGCCGGTGGAGACGCGCACCAGGCCCGCGCCGATCCCGGTCGCGGCGAGCTGCTCGGCGTCCACGATGCCGGCCCACATCGAGCGCGGATGCACCACGAGCGTGCTGACGCTGCCGAGGCTGGCCGCCCGCTTCGCCAGGCGCAGCCCGGCCAGCAGCGCCGCCGCGCCGTCGCGGCCCGCGGCCAGCTCGACGCCGAGCACCCCGCCGAAGCCGGTCATCTGCCGGCGGGCCAGCTCGTGCTGGGGGTGCGAGGGCAGCCCGGGATAGCGGACCCGGGCCACCGCCGGGTGGCCCTCCAGCGCCTCGGCCAGGGCGAGCGCGTTGGCGTTGTGCCGCTCCACCCGTAGCGACAGCGTGCGCAGGCCGCGCAGCAGCAGCCAGGCGTCCACCGGGCCGAGCGTGGCGCCGGTGACGATCGACGTCCGCCACACCCGCTCGATCAGCTCCGCGCCGCCGGCCACCACCCCGGCGGACACGTCGGAGTGTCCACCGAGGAACTTCGTGCCGCTGTGCCAGACCAGGTCCGCGCCGGCCGCCAGCGGGCGCTGGTTCACCGGGGTGGCGAACGTGTTGTCCACCACCACCAGCGCGCCGGCCGCGTGCGCCGCCTCGACGACGGCGGCCAGGTCGGTCAGCTCCAGCAGCGGGTTGCTCGGCGTCTCCACCAGCACCAGCCGGGTCTCCGGCCGCAGCGCCCGGGCGAACGCGTCGGAGTCGGTCTGGTCGACCGTGGTGCAGGCGACCCCGAAGCGAGCCAGCAGCCCGGTGGCCAGCGAGGTGGTGCCCCCGTACGTGCTGCGCTGCACCACCACGTGGTCGCCGGCGGCGAGCAGGGCCAGCGCGACGGTGCTGATCGCGCCCATCCCGGACGCCGTGACCAGCCCGGTCTCCGCGCCCTCCAGGGCGGCGACCACGGCGGCCACCTGCGCGTGGTTCGGGTTGCCGTAGCGGGTGTAGAACGCGCTGCCGCGCGCCTCGGTGGCGATCTCGGTGAACCGCTCGTCGGACTCGGCGCTGAACGTGGTGCTCTGCACGATCGGCGGCGCGACCGCCCCGCCGGGGACCAGGCCGTCGTCGCCGTGCACCGCGGCGGTGCCGAACCCGGTCATCCGCGGACCACCCGGTCCACCAGCGCCCGGTAGCTGCCCAGCGCGGTGAACTCCGGCAGCGTCAGGTCGCTGCCGTGACGCTGGCGCAGCACGGTGACCAGCCGCAGCGCGCGCAGCGAGTCACCGCCGGCGGCGAGGAAGCCGGACTCCGGGTCACGCGGCGCGGTGCCCAGCACCTCCTGCCAGGCCGACGCCACCCGGTCCGCCCACTCCTGCCGCGCGTCGGCGGCGGCCACCGGCGACGGCGCGGCCACCGGCGGCAGCGGCGCGTCCGGGTCGGCCGCCAGCAACCGGCGGAAGCCGTCGGCGAGCGCGTCCACCCGGTCGGCCGGGACGTGCCGGTGGTCGTACTGGACCATCAGCCCGAGGCGCCCGGCGTCCAGCTCGGCGTCGACGGCGAGGCTGAACGCCACGTCCACGGTGACGCCCCGGCTGTCCACGACGCGACTGCCGTCGCCGGCCGGACGCGGCGGGAAGTGCGTCCAGTTGAAGAAGTGGTCGAAACGCGGACCCGCCCCGCCGGCCCGGACGATCTCGGCGAGCGGGAAGCGGTGGCGTCCCATCAGCTCCCGCTCGGCCCGCCACGCCTCGGCGGCCAGCTCGGCCACCGACCGGGTGCCCAGCGCGAGGCGCACCGGCAGCGTGTTGAGGAACAGCCCGAGCGTGGCCGCGCTGCCCTCGCCCTCCGGCCGGCCGCCGACCACCAGTCCGCTGACCACGTCGTCCCGGCCGGCCAGCTCCCCGAGCAGCCGCAGGTGCACGGCGAACAGCCAGGACTTGACCGGCACGCCGGCGTCCCGGGCGACGGCGGCCACCCGCTCGGTGGTGCCGGCCCGCAGCGGCACCCGCTGGGTGGTGGTGGTCCTCGGCTGCGCGCCGCCGACCAGCACCGGCGGCGCGGCGCCGGCGCCGTCCAGCCAGAACCGCCGGATCGCCGGGTCGGCCAGGGCCGCCCGCTCGGCCGCCACGTACTCCCGGAACGGCAGCCCGGCGTCGACGGGCGCGGGCGTGCCGGCCCGCTCCCGGTCGTACCCGGCGAGCAGGTCGGACAGGAGCAGGTGCAGGCTCCAGCCGTCGAGGACACTGTGGTGCTCGGCGACCAGCAGCGTGAACCCGTCGCCGCCGGTGCGGACCGCGTGCAGCCGCAGCAGCGGCGGCCGGGTCCAGTCGAACGGGCGACGGCGCTCCTCGGCGACCAGCGCGTCGATCCGGGTCCGGCGGGCGGGCGCGTCGAGGCCGGTCAGGTCCGTCACCGGCAGGTCGACCGGCACCCGCGCGTGCACGAGCTGCAACGGCTCGGCGTACGTGCCGAGCGCGAAGCCGGTCCGCAGCACCGGGTGCGCGTCCACCAGGGCGGCGAGGGCGCGGCGCAGTGCCGGGCCGTCCAGCGGCGCGGCCACCTCGTGCGCGGTGACGTTGTGGTAGACGGCCGGGTCGCCGGTCAGCTCGCCGTGGTAGACCATGCCGAGCTGGAGCGCGGTCATCGGGTACGCGTCGGCCAGCCCGGCCGGCAGCCGCTCCCGGTCGGCGGCGCCGACCAGCGTGAACCGGCCGTCGTACGCGGCCGGCTCGGGCGCGACGCCGTCGAGCGTGATCCGGCCGTGCGCCACCAGCTCCCGGATGGTCTGGTGGGTGAAGATGTCGTTGAGCTGGAACGACAACCCGCGCTTCTGCGCCGCCACCTGCATCTGGATGCTGCGGATGGAGTCGCCGCCGAGCGCGAAGAAGCTGTCCGTGACGCCGAACGTGGCCACCCCGAGCACCTCGCGCCACGCCTCGACCAGGATCTCCTCGGCCCGGTTGGCCGGTGTCGCCGCCGGGTCGCCGGCCGGCCGCTCCGTGGCCGGTGCGGGCAGCGCCGCCCGGTCCAGCTTGCCGTTGCGGGTCAGCGGCAGCGCGTCGAGCACCACCACGGCGGCCGGCACCAGGTGCGCCGGCAGCCACTGCGCGAGCCACTCCCGGTGCGGCGCGACGGATCCGGTCGCCGGGGCGGTGTCCGCCACCGCGTCCGAGGCGGCGGCGTACTCCGGGCGGACCGCGTGCAGGGTGTGCCGGTCGGTGCCGGCGAGCAGGTCGTCCTGGCGGGTGACCACGGTGAAGCCGCGCGCCTCCAACAGCGCCACCAGCTCGGCCAGCCGGCCGGCGGTGGCGGTGCCGGGCGCGTCGTGCACCTCCATGGCGACCTGCGCGACCAGTGGCCAGTGCCGGTCGTCCAGCCCGGCCAGCACGTCCGCCTCGGCGCGCTGTACGTCGATCTTGAGCAGGTCGACCCGGGCCGGGGCCAGCTCGTCCAGCACCGCCGACAGCGGTCGCACCGGCACGGTCAGCTCCCGGCCGGCGAACCGCTCGGCGAGCAGCTCGTCGGCGCGGTCGAGCAGCACGTCCCGCTCGCCCGCGCCGGCGTCCCGCTCGTTGGCCAGGTACCGCTTGATCACCCCGATCTCCGCGTCCGGGTCGGCGTACGCGGCGTGGCCGGACATCATCGAGTAGCCCGGGTAGTAGGTGAACGACACCTCGCCCGGCTCCCGGGACAGCCCGTGCGCGTGCACCGTGGCCGGCACGCCGAACTCGGCGACGTTGCGGCGCAGCGCCTCCACCACGGCCGGCACCGGCTCGAACGCGTGGATCGTCGCGTCCGGACAGACCTGGTGCACGAAGAGCGAGAACATGCCGATGTTCGCGCCCACGTCCAGCACTGTCGCGCCGGGGCGCAGCACGATCCCGTCGCGCAGGTAGACCCGCTGCGTGAAGATCTCGTCGTACAGGTAGCGGGTCTCGTGCGGGTTGATCCCGGTGACCCGGGCCAGGTCCAGCGCGACCCCGGCGCGGGGCCGGACGTAGGCGACCAGCCGGTCGCCGTACCCGTCGTCGTCGCGGGCGACCACGGCGGCGTCGGCCACCTCCGGGTGGCCGCGCAGCACGGCGGCGACCTCGCCCGGCTCCACCCGGAAACCGTGGATCTTCACCTGGTCGTCGAGCCGGCCCAGGTAGCGCAGCCGCCGGTGCGCGTCGAAGCGGACCCGGTCGCCGGTGCGGTAGACCCGCTCGACGCCGCCGTCGGGCAGCGGCAGCGCCACGAACCGGCGGGCGGTGGCCTCCTCGTCACCGAGGTAGCCGTCGGCGAGCTGCGGGCCGGCCACGCACAGCTCGCCGGCCACGCCCGGCGGCACCGGGCGCAGCCCCTCGTCGAGCACCCGCACCGCGACGCCGGGCAGCGGCCGGCCGATCGTCGGCGGGTCCGCGGCGCGGATCTCCGCGATCGTGGTGTCCACCGTGCACTCCGTCGGGCCGTACAGGTTGACCGCCCGCACGCCCGGCAGCGCCGCCACCTCGGCCCACAGGTCCTCGGGCACGGCCTCGCCGCCGAGCAGCAGCAGCCCGGGCAGCGGGGTGTCGCCCGCGCCGGCGAGCAGGATCCGCGCCTGCGACGGGGTCAGGTCGAGCACGTCCACCCGGTGCTCGGCCAGCGTGGCGGCGAGCGCGGCGCCGTCGCGCCGCACGTCATCGGGCACCAGGAACAGGCTCCGCCCGTGGGCGAGCTGCACGAGCTGCTTCACCGAGGCGTCGAACGTCAGCGGCGCGTTCACCGCCACCCGCAGCCCGGCCGGACGGCCCGCGTACACGGTCGCCTCCAGCGCGCCGGCCAGGTGCGCGGCGGCGGCGTGCGACACCCGCACCGGCCGGGGCGTGCCGGTCGAGCCGGAGGTGAAGATGACGTAGGCCGGGTCGGTCGGGACCGGCGCGACCGGCGGCGGACCGCCGGCCGCGACCAGCTCGTCCACGGACACGGTGGCCGGCCCGCCGACGCCGACCACGCACTCCGCGCCGACCGCGCGCAGCTGCGCGGCCAGGCGCGGCCCCGGGGCGTCCGGGTCGAGCGGCACGAACACCGCGCCGGCCCGCAGCACGCCGAGGAACGCCACCACGGTGTCCCGGCAGCGGGTCGCGAGCACGCCCACCGGCGCGCCGGCCAGGCCGCGCGCGGCCAGCGCCGCGGCCACCCGCGCGGCCCGCCGGTCCAGTTCCTCGGCCGGGTACGCGCCGTCGGCCGCGACCACGGCCGGAGCCTGCGGTGCCATCCCGGTCAGGCCCGCGTCGAGCAGGTCGACGAGGGTACGCGTCGACGCCGCGCCCGCCGTGCCGCCGGCCTCGGAGAGCCAGCTCGCCTCCCCGGCGCCGAGCACGGCCAGCGGCGCGTCCCCGGCGAGCGCGGCGGGCAGGCTGCGCAGCGCGGCAACCAGCGAGTCGAGCAGCCACTGCCCGCCGGTGACCCGGAGCGTGACCTCGCCCTCGCCGATGCCGTCGCCCTCGCCGGCTTCGCCGATGCCGGTGCCGTCGCCGTCGCCGGTGTCGGTGAGCACGGTGAGCCGGGGGCCGGTCGGCGGCGGCGGGACGGGCACCTCGGCGGTCGTCGCGCCCAGGGCGGCGAGGGTGTCCGGGGCGACGGCCGGCTGCACCGCGAACCCGGCCACCGCGCCGGTGCTCTCGTCGACCGGGTCGACCAGGTGGAACGTCTCGTCGGCGGTGGCCTCGGCGGCGCGTACCGCGGCCAGCAGCTCGGCCGGCGCGGCCGGCAGCGGCAGGGCCAGCCGCAGCGGGCCGTAGCCGCCCAGCGGGCCGACCACGGCGGCGGTGCCCTCGGCCCGCCGGCCGTCGTGCCAGCGGGCCAGCACCAGGTCCGCGTCGTCGGCCTCGTCGGGCGCCTCCGCCCGGCGGGCGACGGCGAGCGCCCAGGCGGCCAGCAGCACCGTGTCGACGGCGCAGCCGGCGACCTCGGCGATGCCGGTCAGGTCGGCGGCGGGCAGCGTGGCGGTGACCACCGCGCCCGGGTCGTCGCCGTGCGGCTCGACCAGCCGGGCGGCCGGCGCGACCGGCGCCGGCGTCGGGGCCTGCTCCCGCTCCTCCACCTGCCACTCGGTGACGTCGAGGAACTGCAACGCCTCCTCCTCGGCCGGCGGCAGGTCCCCCGCGTACGCCCGGGCCAGGTCGGCCAGGACCAGGCGCAGGCTGGCCGGGTCGGCGACCAGCGGGGTGGCGGCCAGCTCCAGCGTGTGGTCGGTGAGCGTCACCGACAGCTCGCCCTGCGCGCCGACGGTGACGGTCCGGTCGTCGTCCACGTCCTGCAGCGGCACCCGCAGGCCCGGATGGTGCACCAGGGTCAGCCGCAGCGCCTCGTGCCGGGCCACCACCGCGTCGACGGCGGCCTGCAACCGGGCCGCGTCGAGCGGCCGGTCCAGCCGCACCCGGGCCCGGACCAGGTCCTGCTTGCCGGCCCAGGCCAGCCGCTGGACCGGGGACAGACGGTATCCGTTCACCACACACTCCGGTTGACGTAGAGGTCGGACATGGCGACCAGGATCTGCCGGTCGCCGGTGAAGGGTTCCCGGCCGTGGGTGGCCAGGAAGTTGTCCACCACCAGCACGTCGCCGCGCCGCCAGGGCACGGAGATCGCGTGCTGCCGGTACAGCTCACGGATGCCGCCGACCACCTCGTCTCCGATCGGCTCGCCGTCGCCGTAGTGGGCGTTGCGGGGCAGCCCTTCCGGGCCGTACTCGCGCAGCAGCGCGCCGGCCACCTCGGGCGGCATGTTCGACACGTGGAACAGATGGGCGTGGTTGAACCACACCGTCTCCCCGGTACGCGGGTGGGTGGCCGTCGCCTGCCGCCGCGCCACGGTCCGCAGCCCGTCGTCGCCCAGCCAGGTGAACTCCGTCGCCGAGGCGGCGCAGTACGCCTCCACCTCCGCTCGGTCGGTGGTCTGGAACGCCTCCTGCCAGGGCAGGTCCAGGTGCGGGCCGTAGTTGCGCACGTAGCGCACGCCGTCGCGGGCGAACCGTTCCCGCACCTCCGCCGGGATCAGCGGGGTGATCACCCGCTCGGCGGCGAGCGGGGTCGCGCCGCCGCTGCCGGTGGCCGGCTGCGCGCAGTGGAAGTAGAGGTGCGTCGGCCAGTTGTGCGAGTACGACATCTCGTGGTGCAGCGGGATCCACTGGGCGGCGTTGAACTCGGTGGAGGTGAAGACCTTGTCGGCCACCTCGTGCCGGGGCGCGGCCCGCTCCAGGTAGCCGAGCAGCTCCGGGCCGACCGCCCGGGCCGCCCGGCCGAAGTCGTCGGCGCTGCGCACGTCGAAGCCGCGGAAGAACACCGCGGCGTGCCGGTCCAGGTCGGCCAGCAGCTCGGCCCGCCGCCCGGCGAGCCAGCCGGCCAGGTCGAGGTCGGGCACGGCGGCCTCGACCAGCAGCACGAACCCGTCCGGACCGAGCGTGCGGCGGGTCACCGGCTCGGTGGCGGTGCCGCCGACGGCGCGGCGGCGCGGTCCCGGGGCGCTCATGCTCTGCCACCTTCCGCGCCCAGCTCCGGCGCGGCCACCGGGTCGGACATCGCGGTGAGGATCCGCCGGGGCGGGGTGAACGGCTCCCGGGCGTGCGCGGCGAGCATGTTCTCCACCAGCAGCACGTCCCCCTCCCGCCAGTCGAACGAGCGGGTCTCCGCGGCGTACGCGGCCCGCAGCTCGGCCAGCACCTCGTCCGGGACGGGCGTGCCGTCGCCGTACGCGGTCTGGTAGGGCAGGTCCTCCTCGGCCAGCGCGGCCCGCAGCCCGGCGCTCACGTCCGCCGGCAGCGAGGTGACGTGGAAGAACAACGCGTGGTTGAACCAGGTGCGTTCCCCGGTGACCGGGTGCCGCCGCACCGCCGGGCGCACCTGCCGGGTGCGCAACTGCGTCTCGCCCACCCACTCCACGTCGATCAGGGCGCGCGCGCAGTATGCCTCGACCTCGGCGCGGGAGTCGGTCTGGAACGCGGTCTGCCAGGACAGGCTGATGCCGGGCAGGTAGTTGCGCCGGTAGAGCACGCCCCGCCGCTCGAACTCGGCGACCGTCTCCGGGCGCAACCGGGCCAGCACCCGGCGGCTGTCCGCCAGCGGCGTACGGCCGCCGCCGGCCGGCGCGACCTCGCAGTGGAACACGATGCGCAGCGGCCAGGTGACCGTGTACGACTGCTCGTTGTGCAGCACGATCGGCTGGTCGGCCGGGTGCTCGGTGGAGGTGTAGACGCCGTCGGTGACCCGGCTGCGCGGCGAGGACCGCTCGCCGTAGGCCAGCACGTCGCCGGAGAGCGCCGCCATCACGGTGCGGAAGTCGTCCGCGCCGGCCACCGCGAAGCCGCGGAACAGCACCGCGCCGGCGCGGCGGGCCAGCTCGTCCACCTCGTCGCGGTGCCCGGCCAGCCAGCCGGCCAGGTCCACGTCGGGCACCGTGGCGCGCACCAGCGCCGGCAGCGGCCCGCCCGGCCAGTCCGGTCGTACGTCCACCAGGTTCCGTTCCCGGCCGCGGCGGGGGACGGGCCGCGCGACCCGGATCTGATCGGTCATCTCTCACTCCCAGCGGTGTCGACGCAGTCGGCGAGACTGCGCCGGGGATCGGCGGCGGCGGTACGCAGCAGCGCGGTGAGGCGGCGGTGCCACGCCACCACGGTGTGGTGGTCGAACAGGTCGGTGCGGTAGGTCCAGAGCGCGTCCAGCCCGTCCCGCCGGTCGTCGAGCCAGAGCGTCAGGTCGAGGCGGGCCGCGTCCGGGGTCAGCTCGACGCCGGTGAACTCGCCACCGACGACGCTGCGGTGCCGGGCCGGCGGGGCGTTCTGCACCCCGAACGCGACCTGCACGAGCGGGTTGCGGCCCGGCCGGCGGGCCGGGCGCAGCCGCTCCACCAGCAGGTCGAACGGGACGTCCTGGCGGGCGGCGGCGAACAGCGTGACCCGCCGCGCCTCGGCGAGCAGGTCGGCGAAGCTCCGGTCCGGGGTCGGGCGCAGGCGCAGCGGCAGCGTGTTGACGTGGCAGCCGACGCCGCGTTCGGCGGCCACGCTGGTGCGCCCGGCGAACGCGACGCCGACCAGCAGGTCGTCCCGGCCGGCGGCGGCGCCGAGCAGCGCGGCGAACCCGGCCAGCCCCACCATGTGCAGGCTGGCGCGGCTCGTACGGGCCAGTTCCCGCACCGCCGCCGCCGTCGCCGCATCCACAGTGGTCCGCAGCGCGGCGCCCCGCCGGGCCGGGTTGTTAAGCGGGGCCCCCTCCTCTACCGGAGGCGTTAAGCGGGGGCCCCTCCTTACCTCCAGGAGGGTGGGGGCGCCGTGCAGCTCGCGCAGCAGCTCGGCCGCCGCGCGGCGGCCGGCGGGGCCGGCCAGCCAGGCGTGCTGCGCGGCGGCCAGGGCGGCCGGGCCGGGTGCCGGCTCGGCGGGCGCGTCCGGGTCGTCGTAGGCCTCCGCGAGGTCGTGTACCAGCACCCCGAACGACCAGTCGTCGGCGACCGCGTGGTGCACCACCAGCAGCAGCGCCTCCGCCCGGCCGGCGACGTCCGGCAGCAGGTGCGCGCGCAGCAGCGGCCCGGTCGCCAGGTCCACCGGCGTCGTGGTGGCCTCGGCGGCCAGCCGGGCGAGCCGGTCGTCGAGCGGGACGCCCGGCTCGGGCGGCGCGACGACGAGGTCCGGCCGGGCGTCCGGGCGGACCACCTGCACCGGCCCGTCCGGCCCGGTGGGGAAGACGGTACGCAGCGCGGGATGCCTGTCGACCACCCGGTGCAGCGCCCGGGTCAGCCGGTCCGCGTCCACCGGCGCGGCGAAGCGGACCGCGAACGCCAGCAGGTAGGACGTGTCGGCCGGGTCGAGCCGGTGCAGGAACCAGAACCGCCGTTGCGCCGCGGACAGCGGCGCCGGTGCGTCCCCGGGGGGCCCGCCGGTCGGGGAGCCGGTCGCTGCCGGCCGGGCCGCCGTCGCTGCCGGCCCGGGGTGGAGCCGGGCCGCCGGGTCGTCGTCGGCGTGGTCCGTCGGGCGGCCGCCACTGCCCGGACCTTCGGGCCGGTGCGCCGGCTCACCCCGGGGCGGAGCGAGCGCGTCCAGGTGGGCGGCGAGCGCGGCGACGGTCGGGTGGGCGAACAGGTCACCGGGGTCGATCCGGTGGCCGGTCACGTCGGCCAGCCGGGTGGCGCACCGGACGGCGAGCAGCGAGTCGCCGCCGAGCGCGAGGAAGTCGTCGTCCGGGCCGCCGACCGGCACCCCCAGCAGGCTCCGCCAGACCCCCGCCACCACGGCGGCGGTGCCGTCGAGCGGAGCGTGGTCGGCGGCGCAGCCGAGGTCCGGCGCGGGCAGGGCCGCCCGGTCCACCTTGCCGTTGGGGAGCGTGGGCAGCCGGTCCAGCCAGACCACGGCCGCCGGCACCAGCGGCGCCGGCAGCACCTCGGCCAGCCGGGCCCGCACGTCGTCGCGCCGGTCCCCGACCAGGTAGCCGACCAGCAGCGGGTCCCCGCTCGGGCCGGGCCGGACGGCGGCGGTCGCCTCCCGTACGCCGGGCAGGGCGGCGAGCCGGGCGGCCACCTCGCCCGGTTCGATCCGGTAGCCGCGCAGCTTCACCTGGTCGTCCAGCCGGCCCAGGTAGGCCAGTTGCCCGTCCGGGCGCAACCGCACCCGGTCGCCGGTGCGGTACATCCGCTCGCCGGGACGGAACGGGTCCGGCCGGAAGCGGGCCTCGGTCTCCGCCGGCCGGTCCAGGTAACCGCGGGCCAGCCCGGCGCCGGCCAGGTACAGCTCACCGGACTCGCCGGGCGGCACCGGCCGGCCGTCCGGGTCGAGCACGTACGCCCGGGTGCCCGGCAACGGCCGGCCGATCGGCGGGTCACCGCCGTCCGGCGGCACCTCGGCCCAGGTCGAGTACGTGGTGTCCTCGGACGGGCCGTACAGGTTGCACAGCCGGCGCACGTGCGGACGCGCCCACACCCGGGCGGCCAGCGCGGCGGTCAGCGGCTCACCGGCCAGGCAGACCGTGCGGACGCCGGGCGGCAGCGCCCCGGCGGTGAGCAGCTCACCCATCGCGGCCGGCACGGTGTTGACGAGCGTCACCGGCAGCCGGTCCGCGCCCGGTGCGGCCAGCGCCAGCACGTCGTCGACCAGCAGCACCCGGCCGCCCCAGGCGAGCGGGCCGAAGATCTCGAAGACGGACAGGTCGAAGCAGACCGAGGTGGCGGCGAGCATCCCGCCCAGCTCGGTGTCGTCGAAGGTATGCCGCACCCAGTGCAGCAGCGTCGACGCCGAGCGGTGCTCGATCGCTACGCCCTTGGGCCGCCCGGTGGAGCCGGAGGTGTAGATGACGTACGCCAGGTCGTCCGCGGCGACCGGGGCCGCCGGTTCGGTGGCGTCCCCGGCCGGGTCGAGCCGGTCGGTCAGCACGGTCGGGCCGGGGAACCGGCCGGCGAGGTCGGCGGTGGTCAGCACCAGCCGGGCTCCCGAGTCGGCGGTCATGAACGCCACCCGGGCCGCCGGGTACGCCGGGTCCAGCGGCACGTACGCGGCACCGGCCTTGAGCACGGCGAGCAGCGCGACCACCAGCTCGGGCGTACGCGGCAGGCAGACACCGACCCGGTCGCCGCGCGCGACGCCGGCGGCGAGCAGCACCCGGGCCAGCCGGTTCGCCGCCCGGTCGAGGTCCCGGTAGGTGAGCGTGGCGTCGCCCCGCCGGACCGCCTCCGCGTCCGGGGTCCGGGCGGCCTGCGCGGCGAGCATCCGATGCAGGCAGTCCACGGTGGCCGGTGCGCCGCCGGGGCGGCGGGCGGCGGCGCGGCGGGTCGGGCCGGCGGGCCGGACGGGCGCGCTCACCGGGGGCACGCCACGGCGGCGAGGCGGCGGTCCGCCTCCTCCTGGATGCGGTCCTTGTCGGCCAGGACGACGCGGCCCGGGTCGTTGTCCGGCAGCTCGTCCTCCAGCCGCCGGATCCGCCGGTACGCGATGCCGGCGGCGGCGAGCGCCAGCGCGCAGAGCCCGGCCAGGATCGCGGCCAGCGCCATGCCCCGCCCCGGCCCGGTGCCGACCAGCCCGGCCAGCGGGCCGCCGGGGCGGGCCAGCGGGGCGAGCACGTGTTCGGCGAGCGGGCCGGCGCTGAGGAAGCCGGCCGGCACCATCAACCAGGACAGCATCTGCGCCATGGCGAGCACTCGACCCTGCAACTCCAGGCCCACCTTGGCCTGCACGATGGCGAGCCAGTGCGTGTTGACCAGCGCGGTGGCCAGGCCCATGCCGAACAGGCCGAGCGCCGGGAACAGCGGGTCCGGCCGCAGCCCGACGGTGAGCAGCGAGACGCCGAGCAGCACGACGCTGGCCAGGATGCCGGTGGTCCGCCGGGCGGTGCCGCCCCAGACGCCCATCAGCACCGACCCGACGACCATGCCGACGCCGCTGGCGGCCAGCACCCGGCCGAGCGCCGCCGGGTCGCCGAAGGAGAGCGTGAGCGGGGTGACCAGCACCTCGACCATGGCGAAGAAGTAGTTCAGCGACGCCACCAGCACGACCAGGGCGACCAGCCCGTGCCGCCGGACGATGAACCGCCAGCCGCCCAGCACCTCGCGCCGGAACGGCTCCTCCCGCCGCACGAAGAGCGTGTCCGGGAAGCGGACCGACAGCGTCACGGTCACCGCCACCACGAACGTGACCAGGTCGATCACCACGATGCCGCGCAGCCCGACCGCGAGCACCAGCGCGCCGCCGACCAGCGGGGCCAGCACGGTGCTGGTGGCGGTCCCGAGCGAGACGATGCCGTTGGCCCGCCCGTAGTAGCGCTTCGGCACGAGCTGGGTGACCGCCGCCTGGTAGGCGGGTTGCTGGAACGCGGTGGCCACGGCCGTGACGGTGATCGCGGTGAGGATGTGCCAGAGGTGCAGCTGACCGAGCCAGAGCAGCAGCGCCAGGCTCACCGTGCCGGTGGCGGCCAGGCAGTCGGCGAGCACCATGATTCTCCGGCGGTCCCACCGGTCGGCGAGCGCGCCGGCGATCGGCGAGAGCACCACGGCCGGCAGCAGCGCCAGCACGGTGGCGGTGGCGAACAGCGACACCGAGCCGGTGCGCTGGTAGACCCACAGTCCCATGCCGAACGCGGTCAACCCGCTGCCGATCAGCGACACGAGCTGGCCGATCGCGACCAGGTAGAACACCGCCAGGCTGGGCGCCGCCCGCCGGGCCGCGACGTCCGCCGCTCTCACCGCCGCCGGGGCGGTCCGGGCCGCCCGGGCCGGCCGCGCGTTCCCGGGTACGGCGGCGGGCCGGTCCGCGTCCGCCGGAGCGGGCGCGGCGGCGCAGTGCGCCAGGATGATCGTGGCCAGCTCGGCCGGCTGGTGCTTGGCGAAGTAGTGGCCGGCGCCGTCGATGACCTCCAGCGACACCCGGTCGGCGAAGAACTCCCACTCCAGGTAACGCTCCTGGTAGAGCTCGGTGGCCCGGTCGCCGCCGCCGACCACGCAGACCAGCGGCGCGGACAGCTTCGCCGGCAGGCCGGCGGCGTAGACGTCGGTGTAGTAGTCCTCGCCCCGGGCCGAGTCGGCCAGGACCACCCGCATCACGAAGTCCTTCTCGGCGGCGTCGAAGACCTCGGTGAAGAAGCCCATCGCACGCAGCGACTCCAGCGTGCGCCGCTTCGACGCCCAGCGTTCCACCGGGAACCACCGGCGCAGCCAGCCGAACACCCGGCCGGGCAGCCGGGGCGCGGGGAAGTGCGCGCCGATCACCACGCCCGTGACCTCGACGCCGGCCGCCTCCAACCGGCGGGCCAGTTCCACCGCCTCGGCGCCGCCGACGCAGTGCCCGTACACCGCCACCGGGCCGGTGATCCGCTCGACCACCTCGGCCACGCAGCCGTCCACCAGCTCGTCCAGGTCGAGCATCGGCTCGTCCGGGCGGTTCAGGTCGTGGCCGGGCCGTTCCAGGGCGTAGAGCGACACCCCGGCCGGCAGGGCGTCCGCGAGCGGCTGGAAGGTGATCGCGGAACCGCCGCCGAACGGTACGCAGAGCAGCGTCAGCGTGGTCGCCGTGCCCGGCCGGGCCGGGGTCAGCTCGTGCAGGAGCCGGCCGGCCGAGCCGCCGGTGGCGTCCAGGTGCGCGGTCAACGCCCGGATGCTCGGGTGGCGGAACAGGTCGAGCACGCTGATCGCCGGGTCACTGCCGGCCAGCGCCTTGATCGCCCGGAACGAGTCGCCACCCAGGTCGAAGAAGTCGTCGTCGATGCCGACCCGGTCGTAGCCGAGCACCTCCGCCCAGCGCCGGGCCAACGCCGCCCGCAGCGGGGTGTCCGGCTCGCCGGCACCGGCCGCGGCCCGGTCGCGGCGGGGCGCGGGCAGGGCCGCCCGGTCGACCTTGCCGTTGGCGTTGAGCGGCATCCGGTTCAGCGGCACGAACGCCGACGGCACCATGTAGTCCGGCAGCCAGGTTCGGGCGTACGCCCGCCAGGGCGCCGGATCGGCGGCGAAGTCGGCGGTCACCTCGCCCCCGGCGTCCGGCTCGGGCCCGCCGGCCAGGGTCAGGTAGGCCACCACGGACTTCTCGCCCGCGTCCTCGCGCACCACCACGGCGGCGTCGCGGACCGCGTCGTGCCGGCGCAGCACCGCCTCGATCTCGCCCAGCTCGATCCGGAACCCGCGCACCTTCACCTGCGAGTCGCCCCGGCCGAGGAACTCGATCCGGCCGTCGGCCAGCCGCCGGCCGAGGTCGCCGGTGCGGTAGAGCCGGCCGCCGCCGGCCGGGTCGGGCACGAAACGCGCGGCGGTCAGCGCCGGGTCGCCGTGATAGTCGCGGGCCAGCCCCGGCCCGCCCAGGTGGATCTCGCCGGGCACGCCCACCGGGACCGGCCGCGCCGCCGCGTCGAGCACGTACGCCCGCATGTTGCCGATCGGCCGTCCGATCGTGGGCCGGGTCTCCGCCGCGGTGATCCGATCCATGGTGGCCCAGACCGCGGCCTCGGTCGGCCCGTACAGGTTCCACAGCGCGTCGACCCGGTCGGCCAGTTGCCGGGCCAGCGGCGCGGGCACCGCCTCGCCGCCGCAGACCGCGGTGAGCCCGGGCGTGCCGGTCCAGCCGGACTCGATCAGCAGCCGCCAGGTCGTCGGCGTGCCCTGGGCCAGCGTGACCCGCTCGGCGGCGAGCAGTGCGGCCAGCCGGGACGCGTCGTAGGCGACGTCCCGGTCCACCAGCAGCATCCGGGCGCCGACCACCAGCGGCAGGAACAGCTCCGGCACGGACATGTCGAAGGCGAAGCTGGCCATCGCCAGCATGGTGCCGTCGCGGGTCAGGCCGGGGCGCTCGCGCATCGCGGCGAGCGTGTTGACCACCGCGCCGTGGGTGACCCGGACACCCTTGGGTCGCCCGGTCGAGCCGGAGGTGTAGATCAGGTACGCCAGGTGGTCCGGTCCGACCGACGGCGGCGGCGCGGTGTCCGGCTCGCCGTCCGCGTCCGGCGCCGTCACCGTGCCGTCGAAGCCGGCGAACCGGTCGGCCAGGCCCGGTTCGGTGACCAGCACCGGGGCGCCGCTGTGCGTCAGCACGTAACGTTGCCGCTCCACCGGGTACTCCGGGTCCACCGGGACGTACGCGCCGCCGGCCTTGAGCACGCCGAGCAGCGCGACCGGCAGCTCGGCCGAGCGGGGCAGGCAGACCGCGACCGGCACGTCCGGGCCGACCCCGGCCCGGCGCAGCCGGTGCGCCAGCCGGTTGGCGCGGGCGTCCAGCGTGGCGTAGTCCAGGGTGGCGGCACCGAACGTCACGGCCGGCCGGTCGGGGTTCGCCGCCACCTGGTGGGCGACGAGGTCGACGAGCGTCGGCACCCGGCCGGGCGGGGTGTCCCAGCGGGCCGGCGCGTCGGTGTCGTTCCAGCCGGCGAGTCGGGCGTGCTCGGCGGCGGTGAGCAGCGGCAGCGCCGCCAGCCGGGTGTCCGGGGCGCCGACCGCGGCGGCGAGCAGCGTCTCCAGGTGGCCGACCATCCGCTCGGCGGTCGCGGCGTCGAACAGCGCGGTGTTGTACTCCAGCCGGAACCGCAGCCCCTCGGCCACCTCGTACGCGTACAACGCCAGGTCCTGCTGGGCGATGCCGGGCTCGACCGCGAACGGGGTCATCCGCACCCCGGCCGCGTCCACGTCCCGCTGCTCGGGCACGTTGAGCAGGTTGAACATCACCTGGAACAGCGGGTTGCGGCTCAGGTCGCGGGGCGCGTCGACCAGGTCCACCAGCCGTTCGAACGGCACCTCCTGATGCGCGTACGCGTCCAGCGCGGTGCGCCGGACCCGGCCGAGCAGCTCGGTGAACGTCCAGTCCCCGTCCAGCACGGTCCGCATCGGCAGCATGTTGACGAAGAAGCCGACCAGCGGCTCCAGCTCGGCGCGGACCCGGCCGGCGACCGGCGTGCCGACGCAGACGTCGCGCTGGCCGGTCCACCGGAAGAGCAACGTCTGCCACGCGGCCAGCAACGTCATCGCCAGCGTGGCGCCGTGCTCCTGACCGAACCGGCGCACCGCGTCGGCGGCCGGCCGGGGCAGGACCAGCGTGCTCACCGCGCCGTCGAACGTCTGCACCGGCGGGCGCGGCCGGTCGGTGGGCAGCTCCAGGGCGGCCGGCACCCCGGCCAGCTGACCACGCCAGTACGCCAGGTCCGGGCTGTCCTTCGCGGCCAGCCGGCCGCGCTGCCAACGCGCGTAGTCGCCGTACTGGACGTCCAGTTCGGGCAGCGGATCGGCGCGTCCCTCCCGCGCGGCGGCGTAGCGCAGGGCCACCTCGCGGGCCACCACGCCCAGCGACCAGCCGTCGGAGACGGCGTGGTGCATGGTCAGCGACAGCACGTGCCGGTCGTCGGCGACGCGCAGCAGCACGGCCCGGAACAGCGGCCCGGCGGCCAGGTCGAAGGGGCGTCGCACGTCGGCGGCGAGGGCGGCGTGCACCCAGCCGGGCAGCGTCCCGGCCACCGCCGGCTCGACGATGCTCACCGGCACGGTCGGGTCCGGTTCCGCCGGGGCGGTCAGCACCGGCAGCTCCACCGGCCCGGCCGGGAGCACCCGCTGGACCGGGTCGCCGTCCGGGCCGAGCGGGAACACGGTGCGCAGCGCCTCGTGCCGCCGCACCAGCCCGGCCAGCGCGGCGCACAGCGCGTCCCGGTCGAGCACGCCGTCGAGCAGCAGCGTGGTGCCGACGGTGTAGGCGTTCTGCGCGTACGCCTGGTCGAGGAACCACAGGCGGTGCTGGCCGGAGGAGAGCGGCGCCGGGCCGGCGTCCGGCGCGGCGCGGGGGATGCGCTCCCCGGCGGGCGGTTCCACCGGGGACGGGTCGGCCGGGCGCGGCGCCGGACGCTCGACGTCGCCGGTCACCGGCAGCGCCGTCGTCAGCGCCGCGACGGTGGGCCGGGCGAAGACCGTCTCCAGCGGCACCGCGACGCCGAGGCGGGCGCGCAGCCGCACCACCACCTGGGTGGCGAGCAGCGAGTGCCCGCCCAGTTCGAAGAAGTCGTCGTGCGCGCCGATCGGCCGGATGCCGAGCAGGTCGGCCCACACCTCGGCCACCGCCTCCTGGGCCGGGCCGGCCGGCGCCACGTACGCGGTGCTCAGCTCCGGCCGGTTGCCGGCGTCGCCCGGCGCGGTGCCCGTACCCCCGGACGGCGTCGCGGTCGACGCGCCGTCCGCGTCCGCGTCGCCCGGCCCGGCTGCCGCGACAGCGACCGGGCCCGGACCGGAGGGCGGCGAGCCCGTGCCCGGTCGCGCAGCGGGCGCGATCCAGTGGCGGCGCCGCTCGAACGGGTAGCCGGGCAGCGGGACCCGCCGGTCGCCGTCGCCGTGGAACCGGTCCGCGTCGACCGGGACGCCGGCCAGCCAGAGCCGTCCCACCGCGTCGAGCAGCGTCGCCAGGTCGTCGGCGTCGGCGCGGGGATGCCGCATCGCCGCCACCGCGTGGGTCGGGCGCACCCCGGCCAGCCGGGCCAGGCCGCCGAGCGCGTGCCCGGGCCCCAGCTCGACCACGGCCGCCTCCTGCTCGGCGCAGAGCGCCGCCGACTCGGCGAACCGGACCGGCTCCCGCAGGTGCCGCACCCAGTACGCCGGATCGGTGACCAGGCCCGGGGTGACCGGACCGCCGGTCAGGTTGCTGAGGAAGGGGCGCTCGGGTTCGGCGTAGTCGACAGTGGCGGCGTGCGCGGCGAACTCGTCCAGGATCTCGTCGAGCAGCGCGGAGTGGTAGCCGCGGGCCACCCGCAGCGGCCGGCAGTCGACGCCGTCGGCGGTCAGCCGGTCCCGCATCCGGCCGACCGCCGTCGGGTCGCCGGAGACCACGCACAGCTCCGGGGCGTTCACGGCGGCCAGCGACAGCCCGTCGTCGAGCAGCCCGGTCACCGCCGTCTCGGGCAGCCCTACCGCGAGCATCGCCCCGGCCGGCGTGCGTTCCACCAGCTCGCCGCGCACCCGCACCAGGCGCAGCGCGTCGGCGAGGGAGAAGACGCCGGCCAGGCAGGCGGCCACGTACTCGCCGAGGCTGTGCCCGACCATCAGGTCCCCGGTGACGCCCCGGGCCAGCAGCGTGCGGGCCAGCGCGTACTCGGTGACGAAGAGCGCGGGCTGCACCAGGGCGGGACGGTCGAGCAGCCGCTGCGCCGCCGCGTGCCCGCCCGGCGCCGGGTCGAGCACCGCGCGCAGGTCCCGGCCCAGGTCGGCGCCGAGCAGGTCGACGCACTCGTCCACCACGGCCCGGTAGGTCGGCTCGGCCCGGTGCAGCCCGGCGCCCATCGCGACGTGCTGGGCGCCGTGCCCGGGGAAGGCGAACACCAGCGTCCGGCGGCCGCCCGGGTGCGCCCCGGTGAACCGGCGGGCCGGCGTGTCCAGCGCGGACACCGCGTCGGCGCGGTCCGTCGCCACCACGTACCGCCGGTGGGTCATCGGCTGCCGGCGGCCCAGCGCCGCCGCGACGTCCGCGAGCGCCACCCGGGGGTGGGCGTCGAGGTGGTCGCGCAGCTGCCCGGTGGCGCGCTCCAGCGCGGCCGGGGTGCGCGCCGACACCACCAGCAGCCGTGGCCCCGGCACGGCCGGCACCGGCGGCCGGGCCGGCGCCGCCGGCGGCTCCTCCAGGACCACGTGCGCGTTCGTGCCGCCCATGCCGAACGAGCTGACCCCGGCCCGGCGCGGACCGTCGGCCGCCCACGGGCCGGCGGTGCGGTCGAGCCGGAACGGGCCGGTCGTGACGTCGATCGCCGGGTGCGGCCGGTCCACGTTGATGGTCGGCGGCAGGGTACGCGTCCACAGCGCCATCACGGTCTTGATCAGGCCGGCCACGCCGGCCGCCGCGTCGGTGTGCCCGATGTTGGCCTTCACCGAGCCGAGCGCACAGAAGCCCCGCGCGTCGGTGCCGCGCCGGAACGCCTCGGTCAGCGCGGTGACCTCGATCGGGTCGCCGAGGCTGGTGCCGGTGCCGTGCGCCTCCACGTAGCCCACCGACCGGGGGCTCACCCCGGCGGTGGCCAGCGCCCGGCTGATCACCTCGACCTGCCCGGCGACGCCCGGCGCGGTGTAGCCGGTGCGGCGCGCCCCGTCGTTGTTGATCGCCGAGCCGCGGATCACCGCGTAGACCGTGTCGCCGTCGGCGAGCGCGTCGGCCAGCCGCTTGAGCACCACCACGCCCACGCCGCTGGACTCGATGCTGCCGCGCGCGTCCGCGCTGAACGGCCGGCAGTGCCCGTCGGGGGAGTAGATGCCGCCGTCGTGCCAGAGGTAGCCGCGTCGCTGGGCGGGGAAGACGCTGACACCACCGGCCAGCACCACGTCGGACTCGCCGGTGAGCAGGCTCTGCCGGCCGAGGTGCACGGCCACCAGCGAGGTGGAGCAGGCGGTGGCCACGGTGACTGCGGGACCGGTCAGGTCGAGCTGGTAGGCGACGCGGCTGAGCAGGAAGTCCTTGTCGTTGCCGAGCGAGAGCTGGTGTTCGCTGAGCCCGCCGGTCAGCTCCGGGTGGCCGGTGAGGTGGTCGAGCAGGTAGGAGCTGCGACCCGAGCCGGCGAACAGCCCGACCCGGCCGGCGTGGCGGGACGGGTCGTGCCCGGCGTGCTCCAGCGCGTGCCAGGCGCACTCCAGCAGCAGCCGGTGCTGCGGGTCCAGCGTCTCCGCCTCGCGCGGGGTGAAGCCGAAGAAGGACGCGTCGAACTCGTCGATGCCGGGCAGGAAGGTGCCGGCCCGCACGTACGCCGGGTCGTCGATCCGGGCCGGGTCCGCGCCGTCGGCGAGCATCTCCTCGACGGTGAACTCGCCCACCGACTCCACCCCGTCGCGGATGTTCGCCCAGAACTCGTCCACCGTACGGGCGCCGGGGAACCGGCAGGCCATGCCGACCACGGCGACCGGCCCGTCGGCCGGGCCGGCGGTCGTGGTCGGTCGCGGGACGGGCGGCGCCGCCGGTTGCCGGTCCGCGCCGGTCGACGTCACGCCGACGAGGTACGCGGCCAGCGACTCGGGCGTGGGGTGGCGGAACAGGTCGGTGGCGGTCAGCACGTCGCCGAGTCGGTCGCGGAGCCGGTCGAGCACGGCCAGCAGCCGCATCGAGTGCCCGCCCAGGTCGAAGAAGTTGTCCCGCGGGCCGACCTCGTCGACGCCCAGCACCTCGCGCCACACCTGGGTGACCAGCCGCTCCAGGCGTACCCGGTCGGCGTCCCACCGTCCCGACGTGGCGGTGCCGGCGCCGGCCGGCGCACGACCGGCGGCCTCGGGCCCGGTCCGGACGGTCGTCGCGGGGTCGCCCGGGGCGGCGGTGCCGGGAGCGGCCGGTCGCGTCCCGGCGGCCCCCGGCCCGGTCCGGGCGGTGGTTCCGGCCCCGCTCGGAGCGGCGGTTCCGGGTCCGGTCACGCCGGCGATCCGGCGGACGTCGCGCCGGCCAGGTGCGGGGAGCGCGTCCGGGTCGACCTTGCCGTTGCCGGTCAGCGGCAGCGCGTCGAGCCGCACGAACGCGGCCGGCACCAGCCAGGACGGCAGCTCGGCGGCGAGCGCGGCGGACAACCCCGCCGGGTCCGCCCCGTCGCCGGCCAGGTAGGCCACCAGGCACGGGTCGGCCGGGTCGTCGTGGCGCAGCTGGACGGTCACGTCGGCGCGCGGCCGGTGCCGCCGGATCGCCGCCTCGATCTCGCCGCACTCGACCCGGTAGCCACGCACCTTGACCTGCCGGTCGGTGCGACCCAGGTAGTCCAGGACCCCGTCCGGGCGGCGGCGGGCCAGGTCGCCGGTGCGGTACAGGCGCGCGCCGGACCCGCCGGCGAACGGGTCGGGCCGGAACCGCTCGGCGGTGCGGTCCGGCTGCCCCAGGTAGCCGCGTGCCACCCCGGCGCCGCCGACGTGCAGCTCGCCGACCACACCCACCGGCACCGGGTTGCCCCACGTGTCGAGCAGGTGCAGCGTGGTGTTGGCGATCGGCCGGCCGATCGGCACCGAGCCGTCGACCGGGGTGTCCGACGCCACCTCGTACGCGGCGCAGCCGACCACGGTCTCGGTCGGGCCGTACTCGTTGACCAGCGCGGTCTCCGGCGCGTGCGCCCGCCACGGGGCGACCTGGTCGGCGCGCAGGTTCTCGCCGCCGATGACGAAGCAGCGGGTCCGCCCGGCCAGCTCCTCCGGGCGCAGCTGGTGCGTGACCAGCTCCAACTGGGCCGGGGTGATCTTGACCAGGCCGAACGGGGTGTCGGTGTCGCGCAGCGCCTCGCCCAGCGCGGCCGGGCCGAGGTGCTCGCCGATCATCCGGACCGTGGCGCCGGCGGCCAGCGGCACCAGCAGGCTCGTCACGGTCAGGTCGAACCCGACCGACGAGTGCAGCGGCACCACGTCGCCGGCACCCAGCCGGTAGGCCTGGGCGGCCCAGCGCACGTAGTTGGCGACCCCCCGGTGGGTCACCATCACGCCCTTCGGGCGGCCGGTCGACCCGGAGGTGTGGATGACGTACGCCAGGTCGTCCGCGGTGGGCGCGGGCCGTCGTCGCGGCCGTCGTCGCGGTCCGCCGCCGCGCGCCGGCCCGGCCGGTGTCGCCGCGGTGTCCGGCACCAGCAGGGCCGCGTCCCCGGGCACCAGGTGCGCCAGCTCGGCGCAGGTGAGCACGACCCGGGCCGCGGTGTCGTCGATCAGGTGCCGCAGCCGGGCCGGCGGGTTCGCCGGGTCCAACGGGACGTACGCCGCGCCGGCCCGCAGCACCGCCAGCACCGCCACGGTGAATCCGACCGTGCGGGGCAGCAGCACCCCGACCAGGCTGCCGACGCCGACGCCCCGCGCGCGCAGCGTCTCCGTCAGCGCCTCGGCCCGGGCGTGCAGCTCCCGGTAGCTCAGCGCGGCCACGTCGTCGGTCACCGCCACCCCGTCGGGGGTACGCCGGGCCTGCTCCTCGATCAGCACGTGGACCGGCTCGTCCGACCCGTCGGGTGTGGCGGTGCGGTTCCACTCGTCGACCAGCCGCCGGTGTTCGGCGGCGGTGAGCATCGCGGCCGAGCCGACCGGCGCGCCGGGGTCGGCCAGCAGCGACGTCAGCAACGTCTGGAAGTGCCCGGCGAGGCGGGTCATCGTGTCGGCGTCGAACAGGTCGGTGCGGTACTCCAGCACGGTCCGCAGACCCCGGTCGTCCTCCCGGACGGCGACCGTCAGGTCGAACTTGGCGGTCTGCGCCGGCACCTCGACGGCGCTCACCTGGAGGCCGTCCAGCCGGGGCGGGGCGGCCTCGCGGCCGTACACGAACATCACCTGGAACAGCGGGTCGAAGCCGGCCCGGCGGGCCGGGCGCAGCGTCTCCAGCACCGTCGAGAAGGGAAGCTCCTCCCGGCTGAGGGCGTCGAGCACGGCGCCGCGCACCCGGTCCAGCACCGTGTCGAAGGACGGGTCGTCGTCCAGCCGGGCCCGGATCGCGACGGTGTTGAGCAGCAGGCCGACGAGCTGCCGGGTCTCCGGACCGCGCCGGCCGGCCACCGGCGTGCCGACCACCACGTCCCGCTCGCCGGTCCACCGGGCCAACAGCACGTGCAGCACCGCCAGCAGCACCATGTACGGCGACACCCGCGCCCGCCGGCAGAACGCGGCAAGCTCCTCGGCGGGCACCTCCAGCGGCACCGCGAGGGTGGCGCCCGCGTGGGACGGCACCGCCGGCCGTGGCCCCCGGGTGGGCAGGTCGAGCGCCGCCGGCGCGCCGGCGAGCTGCTCCCGCCAGTAGTCGAGCTGAGCCGACGCCTCCGCCCCGGCGAGCCAGTCCCGCTGCCGGATCGCGTGGTCGCGGCAGTCGCCGGTCACCGGGTCCAGCGCCACCGGCCGCCCCGCGCGGTGGGCCGCGTAGAGCCGTTCCCACTCCTCGTGCAGGATGCCCAGCGACCATTCGTCGACCGCGACGTGGTGGATGGTCAGCAGCAGTACGTGCTCCTCCGGCGCGCAACGCACCAGCTCGGCCCGGAGCAGCGGCCCGCGCGTCAGGTCGAGCGGCTCGCGCGCGGCGGCCCGCAGCCGGGCGGCCACCTCCCGGTCGCGCTGCCAGCTAGGCAGGCCGCTGAGGTCGTGCGCCCGCAGCAGTCCCGGGCGCGGCGGGTGGACCACCTGGACCAGCCGGGTGCCGTCGCCGCCGGGCACGGGCGCGAGCGTGGTGCGCAGCGCGGCGTGCCGGGCCACCAGGTCGTCGAGCGTCGAGGAGAGCGCCGGTACGTCGAGCGGGCCGTGCAACCGGTAGGCCAACGGCACCAGGTAGCCGGCCGAACCGGGGTCGAGCCGGTCCAGTTGCCACATCTGGCGCTGGGCCGCGGTGGCCGGCGCGGGGCGGCCGGGGTCGGGCCGCTCCGGTGTGGCCGGTCGCCGGGTCCGCAGGACGTCGGTCATCGCCTCCGCCTTCGTCGCTGCCCGGCCGCCGGGTGGGCTCCGTCCGGGCGCGGACAGCCGCGCCCGGATCGGCCGGGTGATGGGAAAGATCAGGATTCCTCGATGGGGAACCTCGCCCATCATGGCACCGGCGATCTTTGTCCGCCGATCCCCGGATCGTGTCGGCGGTCGACGCGTTCGGTGCCTGAGGCAACACGTTCGGCCAATTCCCGGGTGCCGGTAAGAAATGCGATTGCGGCATCCCGGTCCGCAGTTCCGGTCGCCGCCGGGGCGATGTCGCTCGTATCGGTCGTCGGCACACTGTGGAGGGATATGCCGGGTGCGGGCGGGCTTGCCGCCGATCCGGGACGCTCGCCTTTCTTCCCCTCCGGGTCGAGCGTGGGCGTGTGCATCCGGGGTGGACCGTGCCGTCCCGTCATTGATTCGACAATTGCGTGGCCGGCCGACTTCCGCGTCGGAAATCCGCTTCGCCGTGTCCCGACCTCCCTTTCCCGGCTTCTGTCGACAATTCACGCGCGTCCGGTCGCCTGAACGTCACCTAAGCCCACTCGACGCGCCTCGATCGGTGCCTCCGACGTGCCGACGCGCCGTCGTCCGCCGCCACGCCGCCAGGATCGGGGGCATGGTGCCGGAATGAACGGTCAGGAGGGCCACCCGATCGGCGGACCGGGATCGCCGTGTGGCCGAAATTGATGACGAGCGGTCGATAACCGGTGCGGCGGCGTATCGCGAGAAGTCCTTGCCTCCTACGGTGACGTCCGGCACGCGGACGGGAGGAGTCGGGAACCACCCGAGGGGGCCGTCCGGGCGGACAGGGAGTTGTCTCGATGCGAGTTTGGAGTCGCGCGGTCGCGGTGCTCGCCGCCGGCGCGGTCGTGGTGGCGGGGGTGCCGGCGCTCGCCGCCACCGTCACCGTGGCGGATGCCGGCGCCACCGTGCGCACCGGCGTACGGGCCACCGGGAGCAGCGCCGCGCTGGGCGCCGCGCGTACGGTCGCCACCAGGGCGCTGGCGACGCCGGGGGACACCCGGCTCGTGCCGACCGTGCCCCGCACCGACACCCCGCGGATCACCGACGGCGGGATCACCGACATCGAGGTGATCGGCAACCGCGCCTTCATCGCGGGCACCTTCACGTCGATCACGAACGTCGGCGGCACGGCGGTCGCGCAGCGGTCGCTGGCGGCGTACAACCTGGACACCGGGAAGGTGGACACCGGCTTCCGGCCCACCGTCGACGGCGCGGTGGCGGCCGTCGAGGCGTCGCCGGACGGGTCGTCGCTCTACATCACGGGCTCGTTCAACACGATCAACGGGGTCACCAAGCGCAAGATCGCCCGGCTCAATCCGACCACCGGCGCGCCGGTCACCGCGTTCACGGCGAACGCCAGCGCGCGGGGCACCGCGCTGGCCGTCAGCCCCACCGCGGTCTACGTCGGCGGTCAGTTCACCACCGTCAACGGCGTCGCCCGCAGTGGCCTGGCCGCGCTCAACCCCACCACCGGCGCGGTCGACACCGCCTTCAACCTGCCGGTCACCGGCGGCATCGGCGTCGGCGGCCTGCTCACCGTGCAGCAGCTCAAGCTCACCCACGACCGCAGCAAGCTGCTGGTGGTGCACACCGGCCGCCAGATCGCCGGCCAGGACCGCTACGGGGTGGCGCTGATCGGCACCGCCAGCAAGGCGCTGCTGCCGTGGCGCACCCGGCTCTGGGAGGACAACCTCTCCTTCGTCGGCGGCGTCCAGCGCGTCTTCGCCGGTGACATCGCGCCGGACGACTCGTACTTCGTGGTCACCAGCGGCTCCGGCGGCGACCGGCCGCCGATCAACGACACCGCGATCGCGTACCCGCTGACCGGGAACGACCACGTCGAGCCGCTCTGGATCTCCCGGCACTTCGACAGCATCTACTCGGTCGCCATCACCGCCACCGCCGTCTACGTCGGCGGTCACTTCAGCTGGCAGGAGTCGCCCACCTCGAACGTGCCGTGGCCCGGCCTGGACAACGTCGGCTACGGCACCGGCCAGGGGCTGAGCGGCTACGGCCTCGGCGACCAGGTGGTCCGCCGCGACCACCTCGGCGCGCTCGACCCGGTCACCGGCACCGCACTGGAGTGGAACCCCGGCTCCGACTCGTACGAGGGGGAGAAGGCGATGCTGGCCACCTCGCGCGGCCTGCTCGTCGGCGGCGACGGCAACGTCAAGGGCGGCAAGACGACCGGCCGGGTGGCCTTCTTCGACCTGTCCACCGCGCCCGCGCCGTCGTCGCTGGACACCACTGTCACCACCCCGATCGAGGGCGCGGTGAAGCCGGCCGGTGAGACGTTCGACCTCGGCGGGCAGGGGCTCGCCCCGGCCGGCGTGGCCCGGGTCCAGGTGGAGGTCATGAACCGCAACACCGGCCGCTACCTGCAGGCCGACCTGACGACGTGGGGCGATTTCAAGGGCATCAACGCGACGCTCGCCGCACCGAACGCCACCTCCACCGCGTGGACCCTGCCGGTGTCGCTGCCGGCCGGCGTCTACCAGATCCAGGCGAAGACGTTCGGCCGCGACGGCGCCGGCGACACCACGAAGGCGGTCAAGAAGATCGAGGCGTTCCGCTTCGACGACCTGCCGCCGGCGACCCGGATCACCGCGCCGGCCGCCGGCCTGCTGGCCACGAAGACCTTCGTGGCCACCGGCACCGCCACCGACGACAAGGGCGTCAGCTCGATGGTCTACTCGTTCCGCACCCCGGACAACCGCTACCTGCAGGACGACGGCAGCGTCGCGGCGGTCTACAACACGTTCCGGGGCGAGCCGGACGTGATCGGCGCGACGTCCACCACCTGGCAGTACGAGGTGACGCTGCCGACCGAGGGGCAGTGGAAGATGAGCGCCACCGCGGTCGACACGAGCGGGCAGAGCGACCTGCGTGGCGACGACCGGGACTGGACGATCTCGGCGACCGGCGTGCCGCCGACCGTGGCGATCACCGCGCCGGTGGCGATGACCCCGCCGACCGCCGCCGCGCCGCTGACGGTCGCGCCGGGCACGCGGGTCACGTTCGCCGGTACGGCCCGCGACGAGGACGCCCTGAAGTCGGTCGAGATCTACCTGCGCAACAACACCACCCGCGAGGCGCTCGCGGCGGACGGCACGTGGGGGACCGACTCGGTGGCCGCGTACCACCGGATCTCCCCGCTCAACCTGGGCGCCGCGACGTTCGACTGGTCCTTCACCACCGTGCCGCTGACCCCGGGCGTCTACGACTTCCGGGTCCGCGCCACCGACCGGCTCGACCTGACCACCGCCACCGGCGACCTGGGCCGGCTCACCGTCACCGCCCAGGTGCCCGGTGACGCCTTCCCGAACGGCCTGCTCAGCTTCACCGGCACCGACCAGAACGTCGATCGGCTGCACCTGGACCTGGCCGGCACCGCGACCGACGACAAGGGCGTCCGGGCCGTCCGGGTGGCGCTGCGTGACCTGGACACCGGCCGCTACGTGCAGCCGAACGGCACGACGGCCGCCGCGTTCGCCACCGTCGACGCGACGCTCGCCAACCCGGACGCCACCTCCACGGCGTTCACGCTCGCGATCGACCTGCCCACGAAGGGCACGTACAGCGTCGAGGCGTGGGCCGTGGACACGGCCGGCCAGCAGGACGGGTCGACCGCCGGCGCCACCGCGAAGTACCTGGTCTACCCCGGTGACCTCGACCCGACGCTGGAGCCGACCATCACGCCGGTCGAGGGCGAGGCCTACACCGGCGGCCGGATCCTGGTCTCCGGACGCGCCGTCGACGACGTCGGGATGCAGCGGGTGGAGGTGCAGATCACCAACAGCGCGGGGCAGGGGATGAACGCGGCCGGCACGTTCGGCCGGGCCGGCACGTGGATCGCCACGTTCCTCACCAGCCCCGGCTCACCGGGGTCGAACTTCGCGTACACGTCACCGGTGGTCCCGGCCGGCACCTACTCGGTGACCATCCGCGGCATGGACAACCACGGGCAGTACCAGCAGCCGCCCCGTACCGTCTCGGTGACCGTCACCGGCTGAGCCGCCCGGCCCGCGGGCCGGTCCGCGTCGGTGCCTCCGACGCCGGGCCGGCCCGCGGTCGTCAGGGGCGGACCAGCCGCATCCCGCCGGTCGTCGGGCGGTCCATGGTGGCCAGCGCCGCGGGCGCCCCGGCCAGCCCGACGGTGCCGGTGACCAGCTCGCCCGGGCGCAGCACCCCGGCGGTGACCAGGCGCAACAGCTCGGGGTAGGCGTGGGCCGGCATCCCGTGGCTGCCGCGCAGTTCCAGCTCGTACGCGATCACCAGCTCCATCGGCAGGGCCGGCCGGCCCCGCGCGGCGGGCAGCAGGCCCACCTGCACGTGCCGGCCGCGCCGGCGCAGGCCCTCGATCGAGGCGACGCAGGTGGCGTGGCTGCCCAGCGCGTCGAGCGAGAGGTGGGCGCCGCCGCCGGTCGCCTCCCGCACCGCGGCGGCCACCTCGGCGGGGCCGCCGAGCGTGCTGCCGTCCAGGCAGACCGCGGCCCCGCTGCGCCGGGCCAGTTCCAGCGCGGCGGGTGCCACGTCCACCGCCACCACCCGGGCGCCGCTCGCCGCCGCGACCATCACGGCGGACAGGCCCACCCCGCCGCAGCCGTGCACGGCGACCCACTCCCCGGCGGCCACCCGGCCCTGGGCGACCACCGCCCGGAACGCGGTGGCGAACCGGCAGCCGAGCGCGGCGGCGGTCGCGTCGTCCACCGCGTCCGGCAGCCGGACCAGGTTGACGTCGGCGTGCCGCACCGCGACGTACTCGGCGAACGAGCCCCAGCCGGTGAAGCCGGGTTGGGTCTGCCGCTCGCAGACCTGCTGGTCGCCGGCGAGACAGGAGGGGCACCGCCCGCAGGCGCAGACGAACGGCGCGGTGACCCGGTCGCCGGGCCGCCACCCGCGTACGTCGGCGCCGACCGCCGCGACGACGCCGGCGAACTCGTGCCCGGGCACGTGCGGGAGCCGGATGTCCGGGTCGTGCCCCTGCCAGCCGTGCCAGTCGCTGCGGCACAGCCCGGTCGCGCCGACCCGCAGGACCACCCCGTCCGGCGCCGGCGTCGGGTCGGCCACCAGCCGCACCTCGGGCCACGCACCGAACTCGTCGAACACCACCGCGCGCATCCCCGCATCCTCACATGCCGTCCGGCGGCGTTGAAAAGGGCAAGGAGCAGGGCGCAAGTTGCGGGAAAGCGGCAGAAATAGATTGATGCCGGCAAATCTTGACGTGTGTTCGTCCGGTAGCGCACGGTAAGGAAAGTGGTCGGTAGTGCAGGAGGCGGTCATGCGGTTGAATCCGTTCGCGGGAGCGTATCTCACCGATCCGGCCGGCGTCTGGGCCCGACTGCTGGACGACGGCGGCGGGGTGCACCACGACGAGGAACTCGGGTTGTGGCTGATCACCCGGCACGCCGACGTGCGGCGCGCGCTCGCCGACGCGCGGTCGTTCGGTAACGCCCTCACCCTCGCGCCGGTCTACGACGTCTGCCCGGAGGCGCTGGCCCTGGTCGTCCAGATCGACGCGCCGCCCACCACCGCCGCGGCCGACCCGCCGGTGCACCCGCGGACCCGCCGGGCGCTGCGCGTCACGTTCGCCAACACCCCGGAACGCGTCGAGCAACGCTACGGCCGGATCGTCCGCCGCCGGGTGGACGAGCTGGTGTCGCGGCTGGCCGCCCGGGCCGGTGACGAGGTCGACCTCGTCACCGAGTTCACCGCCGAGCTGCCGTTGCTGGTCCTGCTGGACATCCTCGGGGTGCCGGCGCGCGACGTGCCGCGGATCCGGGCCTGGGCGGACGGGCAGATCGCCCTGATCTGGGGCCGACCGGACCCGGCCGAGCAGGTGCGGCTGGCCGGCGGGCTGCTGGAGTTCTGGCGCTACTGCCAGGATCTCGTGCGGCGCCGGCTGGACGGCGGCGGCGACGACTACGTCAGCGAGCTGCTGGCGTACCGGCACGGCGACGACGAGGTCCTGACCACCGCCGAGGTGTCCAGCATCGTGTTCAACCTGCTGGTCGCCGGCCACGAGACGACCGCCGGGCTGCTCGCCCACGCGCTGGAGCGGGCGCTGTCCGAACCGGACCGGTGGCGGTCGTTCGCCGAGCACCCGGAGCGGGTGCCGGCGTTCCTCACCGAGACGCTGCGCTTCGCGCCCGCGATCGACGGTTGGTTGCGGGTGACCAACCGGCCGGTCACGCTGGGCGGGGTCACCATCCCCGCCGGGGCGCGGTGCCTGCTGCTGATCGGCGCCGCCAACCGGGACCCGGCCGCGTTCCGCCACCCGGACCGCTTCGACCCGGACCGGCCGGACGCGCACGACCATCTCTCCTTCGGCCACGGGCCGCACTTCTGCATCGGCGCGGCACTGGCCCGGCTGGAGGCGGGCACCGCGCTCGCCCGTCTCGCCGCCGCCCTGCCGGACCTGCGCCCGGCGCGCGGCGACCTCCGCGTCTTCCGGCCCAACCTGGCGTTCCGCGCCCACCGGTCGTTGCCGGTCACCGTCGCCGCGGCGGTCCCGTCCGGCCACCGACCGGCGGCGTGACACGGGCCGATGGGGGTGTCGACCGGTCGACGCGGGCAACCACGCAGCGCGATCACGTCTTCACACCCGCGTGCCGGTGGGTTAAGAATGACCCCCTGCGAACGCCCGGTAATCACCCGCCCTCGATCTGCTGCCGATGCCGGTCCGGCGTCGCGAAGGTGAGCACATGGATCGCACGCCCGCGTCGAACGCCGCTCCCTCCGCCGCCAGCCACCAGTTCCGTGTCGAGCTGCGCCGCTGGCGGACCCGGCGCGGCCTGACCCAGCGGGCGCTGGCCGAGCGGGTGCGGTTCAGCCGGGAGACGGTCGCCGCGGTCGAGTCCGGCCGGCGGTTCGGCAGCCAGGAGTTCGCCGTGCGCTGCGACGAGGTGCTCGCCACCGACGGCCGGTTGTGCGAGCTGTGGCCGCAGGTCGCGGCGGAGCAGTTGGCGGCGGACGGCCGGCGGGGGCCCCGGTTCGGCGAGGTGGCCCGGCCGGATCCCGTCGGCGTGCCGGTCGCGCGGCGCGACCCGCGCGATCCGCAGGCCGTGGTGGCGGCGATCGACGAACTGCGGGAACTGATCGGCCAGGTGCTCGCGCAGCCCGAGCCCGACGGCCCGACCCCGCCGGCGGTGGACCGGCGCTGACCGGGCTCGGCCCCCGGCGCCGAGGCGGTCACCGACGTCGCCAACTCTGGGTACAGATGCTGGTACGGCCTGTTTGTACCACGGTCGGGTCTGGCCTCGACGCACGGCTTCCGGCGCAATGAGACGTGCAATCCGCAAATGCAGATTGAACTTTGCCGATCAAGGCGGGGAGTCAGCAGTGGCGTCGAGCACGAGGTCCCACGCGGCCCGACCCTACCCGACCCGCCGCCGTCGGTGGCGCATCGGCGGCCGGATGCGTCTCATCGTGGCGGCCCCGCTCGTCGCCGTGATGGGCTTCGCCGGGCTGGCGCTGACCGAGAGCGTCCGGCAGACCTCCCGCGCCAGCGACCTCGGCCAACTCGCCCAGCTCGGTGCCGAGGCGGGCGGCCTGGCACACCGCCTCCAGCACGAACGGATCGTCGCCGCCGACCTGTTGACCCGGGGCGCCGCCGCCCAGCAGGACGCCTTCGCCGAGGCCACCACCGCTACCGACGCGGCGGTGGCCGGCTACCGCCGGCAACGTGATCGGGTGCCCTCCGGCGCCGCCGCCGAACGGGCCGTCCTGCCGCGGATCGACGCCGCGCTGGCCGGCCTCGCGCCGCTGCGCGCCCAGGTACGCACCGCCGAGCGCGCCTCCGTGTCGGCGATGACCTTCAGCTACCGCATCGTCATCGCGGACCTGCTCGGCCTGCGGGAGAGCGTCACCCTCGGCGTGGTCGAGCCGCGGATCGCCGACGGCATCCGGGCCTCCGCCGCACTGTCCAAGGTGGCCGAGGCGGTCGGCCAGCAACAGGTGGCGGTGCTGCGCGCCGTCACCGCCGGCCAGGTGACGCCCGCGTTGCAGCAGGACATCACCGCCGCCCGGACCGGCTTCACCGAAGCCACCCTGTCCTTCCTGGCGCTCGCCCGACCGGCCTGGCAGGGCTGGTGGGAGCAGGCCGGCAGCGGGGAGAACGCGCTGCGGCTGCAACGCCTCCTCGACCAGGTGGCCCGCACGGCGGCGGGTGACCGCCTCGAGCTGGACCTGGGCACCTGGCTCACCACCACCCAGCAGTGGGCGGTCCGCCTGGCGGAGCTGCGCCTGCGGGTCGACGGCGCGGTGCTCGACGACATCCGCGCCGCCCACGCCGAGCAACGTCGGCGCACCGTCGTGGAGGCGGCGGCCGCCGTGCTGGCCCTGCTGCTGACCGCGCTGGTCACCTGGGCGGTGGCACGCCAGATCACCCGTCGGCTGCGCCGGCTGCGGGACGCGGCGAACGCGGTCGCCTTCGAACGGCTGCCCCAGGTGGTGGCCCGGTTGCAGGAGCCGGACAGTGCGTCGGTGGACCCGGCCGAGCTGGCCCGCCGGCAGGCCGTCGACACGCTGGAGGTCTCCGGCGACGACGAGATCGGCGAGGTCGGCCAGGCGTTCAGCGCGGTGCACCGGGCCGCCGTGCGGACCGCTGCGGAGCAGGCCGTGATGCGGGCCAACACGGCGGAGATCTTCATCCACCTCAGCCGGCGGGAGCAGCGCCTGGTCGACGCCGTGCTGGCCCAGGTCGACAAGGTCGAGCGGGACGAGACCGACCCGGACCGGCTGCACCAGCTCTACGCGCTGGACAATCTCGCCACCCGGATGGGCCGGATCAACGCCAGCCTGCTGGTGCTGGGCGGGGTCGGCGTCGGGCGGGTCCGCCACCACGACGTGCCGCTGCCGCAGGTGCTCCAGGCCGCGCAGAGCCAGATCGAGCACTACCCCCGTATCCGGATCGGGCTGGTGGACGGCGACGTCGCGGTGGCCGCCGAGTCGGTCGACGAGGTGGTGCACCTGCTCGCCGAGCTGATGGAGAACGCCACCGGCTACTCGCCGCCGGCGACCGAGGCCTGGGTGACCGGTCGCAGCCTCGGCGACCGGGTGATCGTCCAGGTCAGCGACGAGGGCGTCGGGCTGCCCCCGCACCGGCGGCAGCAGCTCAACGACCTGCTCGCCCAGCCGCCCGCCATCGACGTCGCCACCGTCCGGGCGATGGGTCTGGTCGTGGTGGGCCAGCTCGCCAAGCGGCTGGGCGCCGCCGTCCAGCTCCGCTCCGGACCGCGTCGCGGCACCATCGCCGAGGTGGCGCTCCCGGCCGCGTTGACCCGGCCGCTGCCGCCCGAGGAGTTCCTGCTCACCCCGGAGCGGCCGTCCCGTCGGTCGGCCCGCACCACCGTCGCGTCCCCGACCGGGCGGGCCACCGTCGTGCCCGCCGGGGCCCGCCCCGCCCCGCAACCATGGGCCGGCGGCCCGGCCGCCGACCGGGCGCTCCCGGTCGCCCCGGTCTTCCAGCCGGCGAGCCCTGGCCCGGGCGACGCCCCCACCGAGGAGCTGGTCATCTTCCACCAGGTCAACCACTGGTTCCAGGCGGATCGGCCGGACGGTGACGGCTCGTCGTGGGCCGGGCCCGCCGACGACGCCTGGCGCACGGCGGCGCGCTCCGACGAGCACCGGGTCGCCGGCACCACCACGTCCGGGCTGCCCCGCCGGCAGCCGCAGGAGCACCTGGTACCCGGTGGCGTCCCGGCGCCCCGGCAGGCCACGGAGCACCGCGACCCGGCCCGGGTCGCCACCGCGATGGCCGCCTACGCCCGCGGTGTCGCCGGCCGCCGGGCCAACCTGATCACCCACTGACCCGACAAGGGAGCGCACGTGACCGACCACCAGGATCTCGGCTGGCTGCTGGACGCCTTCGCCGAGCGCGCCACCGAGGTCACCCACGCCATCGCCATCTCCAGCGACGGTCTGATGGTGGCCGCCACCCGCGGCCTCCCGCCGGACCGGGCCGACCAGTTGGCGGCGACCGGCAGCGGGCTGGTCAGTCTGCTGCGTGGCGCGGCGGCCTTCTTCGACGCCGGCGCGGTGATCTCCAACGTCACCCAGCTGGAGGGCGGCTTCATGTTCTCCATGGCCTTCAACGACGGCGCCTCCCTGCTCGTACTCGCCGATCCGCGGTGTGACGTCGGCAAGGTCTCCTACGAGATGACCGAGCTGGCGAACCGCATCGGCGACGCGCTCACCCCCGCGGCCCGGGCGGCCCTGAGCCGCAGCCGCTGACCGCCGGCAGCACGCCGGATCCGCACCCCTGACACAGGAGAGACACCATGTCCCTGACCCTGGCCCGGCGCAGCCGTGCCCGCACCGCGGCGCTGCTCGCCCTCGTCCTGCTCGCGGCGTCCGCCTGCGCCGACGACGGCCCCGCCGCCGGCTCCGGCGGCACCGTCAAGATCGGTCTGCTCGCGTCGCTCTCCGGCACGTACCAGTCGGTGGGCAAGGACATCCGCGACGGCTTCCAGCTCTATCTGTCCGGCCACGACGGCAAGCTCGGTGGTCGCAAGGTCGAGCTGGTCGTCGCCGACGAGGGCAACGGCGCGGCGACCGCCGTGCCGGCCGCCACCAAGCTGCTCAAGCAGGACCGGGTGGTGGCGCTCACCGGCGTCGTCGGCGGTGGCTCGGTGGCCGCGGTGTACCCGCTGCTCAACGAGACGAAGGTGCCGTTCGTCGGCTCCAACGGGCGGCCGGAGCTCAAGGACGTGTCCCGGGTCTGGCACACCTCCTACCTCTCCGACGAGCCCGGCGAGGCGATCGCGGCGCACGTGCGCGACGACGTCAAGGGCAGCGTCTACGCCATCGGGCCGGACTACCAGGGCGGCTGGGACGAACTGCGCGGCTTCACCGAGGCGTTCGCCGCCGCCGGCGGCAAGCTGGCCAACCCGGACGGCAAGACCACGTTCACGCCGTTCCCGGCGACCACAAACTTCACCCCGTACTTCGCCCGGATCAAGGCCTCCGGCGCGGACGCGGTCTACACCTTCTACGCCGGTGGCGCGGCTGTCGACTTCGTCAAGCAGTACGCCCAGTCCGAGATCAAGGACGTGCCGCTCTACGCCGCCGGCTTCCTGACCGAGGGCGGGGTGCTCGACGCGCAGGGCGACGCCGCCCGCGACATCTACTCGGTGCTCAACTACTCGCCCGACCTCGACAACGCGGAGAACCGCGAGTTCGTGGCCGCCTGGAAGGCCGAGCACGACGGCTCGCCGACCACCTACGCGATGGCCTCCTACGACGCGGCGGCGGTGCTGGACCGGGCGATCGCGGCGGCCGGCGACGACGCGACCCCGGAGAAGATCAACGCGGCCATCGGCCAGCTCGGCCAGATCGCCAGCCCGCGCGGCACCTGGCAGTTCTCGCCGACCACGCACGCGCCGGTGCAGAAGTGGTACCTGCGCCAGGTCCGCCAGGACGGGCGGGCGCTGTCCAACACCGTGGTCGGCGACCTCGCCACCGTGGGGGGATGACAGGCGTGCCGGTCGACCCCTACGTCGTGCCGGCCCTGGACGGGGTCGCCTACGGGCTGCTGGTGTTCGTCGCCGCGGCCGGGCTGGTGCTCTGCTTCGGCGTGGCCGGCATCCTCAACCTCGCGCACGGCACGCTCTTCGCGGTCGGCGGCTACACCGCCGCGGCGCTGCTGGACGGGAGCTGGTCCAGCCTGGCGCTGGCGCTGGCGGTCGGCGTGGCCGCCGCCACCGCCGCCGGCGCGCTGGTCGCGGTGCTGCTCACCCGGGTCGCGGCGGCCGGCCACCTCACCCAGGCGTTGCTCACCTTCGGCGTCGCGCTGGCCGGCGGCAGCCTGCTCGTCGCCGCGTTCGGCCCGGACGACCCCCCGGTACGGGTACCGGCCGCGCTGGACGGTTCGGTGGCGGTCGCCGGGCACCGCTACGCCGCGTACCGCCTGGTCTTCATCGTGGTGGCCGCGGTGCTCGCCGGCCTGCTGCACCTGGTGGTGCGTCGGACCCGGGCCGGCATGCTGGTACGGGCGGCGGTCGACGACGCGGAGATGGTCGCGACGCTCGGGGTGAGCCCGGCCGCGGTCCGGGTCGGCGTGCTGGCCGCGGCCGGCGCGCTGGCCGGCGCGGCGGGCGTGCTCGGCGCGCCGATCATCGGCCCGGGGCCGGACACCGCCGACGCGGTGCTGCTGCTCTCCCTGGTCGTGGTGGTGCTCGGCGGGCTCGGCTCGACGACCGGCACGCTGCTCGCCGCGCTGGCCGTCGGCCAGATCCAGACGCTCGGCGTCGCGCTCGCCCCGTCGGCGGCCCCGTTCCTGCTCTTCGCCGCCATGGCGGTGGTGCTCGCGGTCCGGGCGCGCGGCCTGGCCACGGCCCGGAGCGCGACGTGAGGGGCCGGGCCGTGCGGGTGCTGCGGGTGGCCGTCGCCGCCGCGGTGCTGGCGGGGCTGGTCGCCGCGCCCTGGGTGGTGGACGACTACACCGTGTCGCTGCTGGCCCGCACGCTGGCGCTGGGCCTGGTCGCGGTCGGCGTCGCGCTGCTGACCGGCGTCGCCGGGCTGCCCACGCTCGGCCAGACCGCGCCCTACGCGGCCGGCGCGTACGCCGGCGCGCTGGCCGGCGGCCAGCTCTCCGACGTCGGGCCGGTGCAACTGCTCGTCGCGGCGGCGGCCGGGGCGGCGCTGGCGGCGGCGACGCTGCCGCTGGTGCTGCCCGCCCGCGGCGTGGTGCTCCTGATGATCACGTTGGCGATCGGCGAGCTGGCGGTGGTCCTCGCCGGGCGGTGGACCTCGGTGACCGGCGGCACCGACGGGCTCGCCGGCATCGCGCCGACCCGCCCGCTGTGGGGGCTGCCGGTGCTGGCCACCGACCGGTCCCGCTACCTCTACACGCTCGTGGTCGTCGCGGTGCTCACCGGCCTGGTGCTGCTGGTGCTGCGGACCCGCGCCGGGCTGCTGCTGCGCGCCGGCCGCGACGACGAGGCGCGGCTGCGGGCCAGCGGGCACCACGTGCCGGCGCAGGTGGCGGGCGTCCACGTCGGAGCCGGCGCGATCGCCGGCGCGGCCGGCTCGCTGCTGGTCACCGCCCAGCAGTACGTCTCACCCGCCGACTTCGGATTCGACACCTCCGCGTTGCTGCTGCTCGGCGTGGTCGTCGGGGGCACCGCCTCGGTCGGCGGCGCGCTGGTCGGCGCCGTGCTCGTCGTCGCCGCCCGGGACTGGCTCTTCGGCGCGCTGCCCGGGCAGGCGCCACTGGTGCTCGGGTTGGCGTTCGTCGTCGCCGCGCACCTGCTGCCCACCGCCCGGTCCGCCCGGCCGGCGGCCCGGCGCGGTCGGGCGTCCACCCCGGCCGCGCCCCCCGCGCGCCGGCCCGCCGCCATGACCGGGGTACGCCCATGACGCCGCTGCTCACCGCCGAGGCGATCACCGTGCGCTACGGGTCGCTGACCGCGCTCGACGCGGTCGACCTCCAGGTCCCGCTCGGCCAGCGGCACGCGCTGATCGGGCCGAACGGCGCGGGCAAGACCACGCTGCTCGACGTGGTTGCCGGCGCCGCCCGGCCGACGGACGGCCGGATCCGGCTGGCCGGGCGGGACGTGACAGGGCTCGGCCCGGCCGCCCGGGCCCGGCGCGGCGTCGGCCGGATCCACCAGCGGCCCGCCGTCTGGGACTCGCTCACCGCACGGGAGAACGTGCTGGTCGCCGCGCTGCCCCGGGCCGAGCGGGCGGGCCGGTGGCACCCGTCGGCCCGGCGGCGCGCGGCCGGGCGCACCGCCGACACGCTGCTGGACCGGGTGGGCCTCGCCGACCTCGCCGCCGTCCCGGCCGGGCAGTTCGCCCACGGGCAGCGCCGGCAGCTGGAGATCGCCGTGGCGCTGGCCGGCCGGCCGCGGCTGCTGCTGCTCGACGAGCCGGCCGCCGGGCTCTCCGCGGTGGAGGTCGGCTGGCTGGCGGAGTTCCTGCGCGGGCTGCCGCGCGCGGTCGCGGTGCTGCTGGTGGAGCACCGGCTGGATCTGGTCTACGCGCTCTGCGACACGGTGACCGTGCTGCGCGACGGTCGGACGCTCGCCACCGGGTCGCCCGCCGAGATCCGTGCGTCGGTCCCGGTCCTTCAGGCGTACGCGGAGGGGGTGACGTGATGCTGCGCATCGAAGCGCTCTGCGCCGGTTACGCCGGCGGCACCGTCCTGCACGAGGTGACCCTCGACGTGCCACCCGGCGCGGTGCAGGCGGTGGTGGGCCGCAACGGCGCCGGCAAGAGCACGCTCGTGCACTGCGTGGCCGGCTTCGTCCGGCCGCACGCCGGGCGGATCGAGATCAGCGGCGTGCCGGTCGCCGGCCGGCAGCCGCACCGGATCGCCCGCGCCGGGGTGGGGCTGGTCCCGCAGGGCCGGCGGGTCTTCTCCCGGCTGACCGTCGCCGAGCACCTGGTGCTGGCGGCGGCGCCGTGGCGGGCGGCGACCCCGGGCGGGGAGGGCTGGACCGTCGCCCGGGTGCTGGAGCTGCTGCCCCGCCTCGGGGCGCGGCTGCGGCATCGCGGCGACCAGCTCTCCGGCGGGGAACAGCAGATGCTGGCGATCGCCCGGGCGTTGCTCGGCCAGCCTCGGGTGCTGCTGCTCGACGAGCCGTGCGAGGGGCTCGCGCCCGACCTGGCCGTCCGGATCCGTGAGCTGGTCGGGTCGCTGGCCCGGGCCGGCACGACAGTGCTCCTGGTCGAGCAGCAGATCCGGCACGCGGTCGAGGTCGCCGACCGGATCGCGGTGCTGGAGTACGGCCGGGTGGTCTACGACCGGCCGGCCGGCGAGGCCCGGGCCGACCCGGGCGCGGTGGCGGCGCTGCTCAGCGTCGCCGCGGTCGGGGAGCCGCCGGCCTCCCGGCCCGGGCCCGGGCTGCCCCACGCGCCGGGCCCACGAACCGACCGACCGCGACAGGAATGAGGAGCGATGCCGACCGACGCCCCCGAGACCGACTACGCCTTCGACACCGGCGCCGCCGACGCGGTGCCCCAACTGCACGCGCTCGAAGCCTTCCTGGACCCGATCACCACCGGTCGGATCGCCGGGCCGCTGCTCGCCCCGGACGCCGCCCGGTGCTGGGAGGTCGGTGCCGGCGGCGGCTCGGTCGCCCGCGCCATGGCCGCCGCGGTCGGACCGGCCGGCCGGGTGGTCGCCACCGACCTCGACGTGACGCACCTGCGGCCGGCGGCCAACCTCGACGTGCGCCGGCACGACGTGCGCCGGGAGCCGCCGCCCGGGGACGCGTTCGACCTGATCCACGCCCGACTGGTGCTGCTGCACCTGCCGGAGCGGCGCCGGGTCCTGCGCACCCTGGCCAGCGCGCTGGCCCCGGGTGGGTGGCTGGTGGTCGAGGAGTTCGACTGCACCGCGCCGCTGCGGGTGCTGACCGCGCCGAGCGACGACGCGGCGAAACTCTTCGCCCAGGTGACGGACGCGATGCTGGGCATCCTGCAGGGCCACGGCGCGGACCTCGCCTGGGCGCAGGACGTGCACGCCGAGCAGGCCGCGGCGGGCCTGGTCGACATCGACACCGTGACGCACGCGCAGAGCTGGCCGGGCGGCTCGCTCGGCATCTCGCTCTACGGCACGAACTCCCGGCAGCTGGAACCGGAGTTGCTCGACGCCGGGCTGTCCCCGGGCCAGCTGGAGGCGTTCCGCCGGCTGCTGCGGGACCCCGCGTTCGCGGCCATGTCGTACCAGTTCGTGTCGACCCGGGGCCGCCGTCGGGGTCCGGGACGGCGGTGAGGCCGGAGGATCAGCGCAGCGGGCCGTCCCCCGGGCCGGACGGATCGTCGACCACGTGCACCGCGGCCTCCTCGGCGCTGGCCGCCCCACCGTCGATGCCGACGTCCCAGGCGACCGAGTCGGCCTGCGCGTCCTCTCCGAACCCCTGGTCGTCGGCGACCAGGCGGCCGCTGCGGGTCTCCCGCTCGTAGCCCCGGCGGGTCAGCTCGTCCTCGTCGCCGTCGGCCTCCTCGGCGTACGGGTCGACGTCCGGCTCCTCCTGGGCGAGCAGGTGCGCCAGCGAGTCACCGGCCCGCTCCTCGGCCGCCGTGGTGCCGAACCGGTTCGCCGCCGTCCAGTGGTCGGCGGCGGCGATCCCGGTGTCGAGCGGATCCCCGACGGAGTCGTCGAGCGTGTCGGAGGCGTCCAGCACGCCGTCGTCCTCGGCCACGTTCCAGCCGTCGGCGGCCTGCTCGGTGTCGCTCATGGTGTCGTCCTTCCGGTGCGATCTCCTGCTCTGCCATCCCAGCCGAGAAACCCGGCCGGGGGAAGAGCCGGGTGACCTGGGTAATGCCGGCGGACGACCGGGAGTGCTTGGATGGACGTCATGCCCAACCCCGCGATCCTCACCGTCGACGACGACCCGGCCGTCTCCCGGGCGGTCGCCCGCGACATCCGGCGCCGCTACGGCGACCGCTACCGGGTGGTGCGGGCCGACTCCGCCGAGGCGGCCCTGGAGGCGCTGCGCGAGCTGAAGCTGCGCGGCGAGCAGGTGGCGGTGCTGATCGCCGATTACCGGATGCCGCAGATGAACGGCATCGAGTTCCTCGAGGCGGCGATGGACCTGTTCCCCGCCGCGCGTCGGGTCCTGCTCACCGCGTACGCCGACACCGACGCGGCGATCAACGCGATCAACGTGGTCGACCTCGACCACTACCTGCTCAAGCCGTGGCACCCGCCGGAGGAGAAGCTCTATCCGGTGCTGGACCAGCTGCTGGAGGCGTGGACGGCCGGCGGGACCACCGGCACGCCCGAGCTGCGGGTGGTGGGGCACCGCTGGTCGGCGCCGTCGTTCACGGCGCGCGACTTCCTGGCCCGCAACCTGGTGCCGTTCCGCTGGGTGCTCGCCGACGAGCCGGAGGGCGCCGAGCTGCTGCGCGCGGCGGGGGTGACCCCTGACGACGTACCCCTGGTGGTGACCGCGGACGGCAAGTCGCTGGTGCAGCCGTCGCCGGCCGACCTGGCCGCGCAGGTCGGCCTGGCCACCACGCCGGCCGCCGACTTCTACGACCTGGTGGTGGTGGGCGCCGGCCCGGCGGGGCTCGGCGCGGCCGTCTACGGCGCCTCGGAGGGGCTGCGGACGGTGCTGATCGAGCGCCGGGCCACCGGCGGGCAGGCCGGGCAGAGCAGCCGGATCGAGAACTACCTCGGTTTCCCGGACGGGGTCTCCGGCGCGCAGCTCACCGACCGGGCCCGCCGGCAGGCGCTGCGTTTCGGCGCGGAGCTGCTCAGCGCCCGCGAGGTGGTGTCGCTGGAGGACGCCGGCGGCGCGCGGGTGCTGCACTTCAGCGACGGCAGCAGCGTCGCCGCGCACACCGTGGTGCTGGCCACCGGCGTCTCCTACCGGATGCTGCCCGCGCCGGGGCTGGCCGAGCTGACCGGCCGCGGCTGCTTCTACGGTTCGGTGGCGAGCGAGGCGCCGAGCTGCTCCGGGGAGGACGTCTACATCGTCGGCGGGGCCAACTCGGCGGGCCAGGCGGCCGTGCACTTCTCCCGGTACGCGCGCCGGGTACACCTGCTGATCCGCGGCGACGACCTGACCCGGTCGATGTCGAGTTACCTGATCGACCAGATCGCCCGCATCGACGCCATCGAGGTCCACCCGTGCACCGAGGTGGTCGGCGGCGCCGGGCAGGAGCACCTGGAACGGGTGACCCTGCGGGACATGCGCACCGGCGAGACGCGCGAGGTCGACACCTCGTGGCTGTTCGTGTTCATCGGCGCGGAGCCGCACACCGCCTGGCTCGACGGCGCGGTCGTGCGGGACCGGCGGGGCTTCGTGCTGACCGGGCCGGACCTGACCCGCGGTGGCCACCGGCCGGCCGGCTGGTCCCTGCCCCGCGACCCCTACCACCTGGAGTCCAGCATGCCGGGCGTGTTCGCGGCCGGCGACGTGCGGGCCGACTCGGTGAAGCGGGTGGCCTCGGCGGTGGGGGAGGGCGCGATGGCCGTCTCGCTCGTGCACCGATACCTGGAGGCCCAATGACCGATCGGCTGACCCCGGACGAGCTGCGGCAGCTCTTCCTCTTCGAGTCGCTCACCCCGGAGCAGCTCGCCCACCTGGCCGAGCACGGCCGGGTGGAGCGGCGGCAGGCCGGCGAGGCGGTCTACGTCGAGGGCGAGCCGGCGAGCTGCTTCTTCGTGCTGCTGGACGGCACGGTGGCGATGCACCAGCGGGTCCAGGGCGACGAGGTGGAGGTCAGCCGAACCAGTCAGCGCGGCGTCTACGGCGGCGCCATGCAGGCGTACATCGGGGAACCGGCCGAGCAGCGCTACCGCAACAGCCTGCGCGCGGTCACCGACGCCGCGGTGTTCGCCGTGCCAGCGGAGATCATCGCAGCGGCCATGCGCGACTGGTTCCCGATGGCCACCCACCTGCTGGAGGGCCTGTTCATCGGGATGCGCAACACGCAGACCATCGTGGGCGAGCGCGAGCGGCTGCTGGCCCTGGGCGCGCTCTCCGCCGGGCTCACCCACGAGCTGAACAATCCGGCGGCGGCCGCCGTCCGGGCCACCTCGGCGCTGCGCGGGCGGGTGGCGAAGATGCGGCACAAGCTCGCCATGATCGCCGACGGCCGGCTCGACGGGCGACGCCTGCACGACCTCGTCGCGTTGCAGGAGGAGGCGGTGAAGCGGGCCGCCGCCGCCACCGCGCTGTCGCCGCTGGCGGCCAGCGACGCCGAGGACGAGCTGGGCGACTGGCTGGAGGAGCACGGGGTACGCGGGGCCTGGGAGTTGGCGCCGACGCTCGTCGCCGGCGGCATCGACAGCGGCTGGCTCGCCCAGGTCGACGCCGCGGTCGGCGGTGACGACCTGGAGTCGGCGGTGCACTGGATCACCTACACCATCGACACCGAACTGCTGATGGGTGAGATCGACGACGCGGTCACCCGGGTCTCCGGGCTGGTCGGCGCCGCCAAGCAGTACTCCCAACTGGACCGGGCGCCCTACCAGACGGTGGACGTGCACGAACTGCTCGACGCCACGCTGGTCATGCTCCAGGCGAAGATCCCGGCCGGCGTGCGGGTGGTGCGGGAGTACGACCGGAGCCTGCCGGCCGTCCCGGCGTACGCGGCCGAACTCAACCAGGTCTGGACCAACCTGATCGACAACGCGCTCGCCGCGATGGCCGGCGACGGCACGCTGACGGTCCGGACGGGGTGCACCGACGACCGCCTGACCGTCGAGATCCGCGACACCGGTCCGGGCATCGCGCCCGAGGTGCGCCCGCGCATCTTCGAGCCGTTCTTCACCACCAAGGCGGTGGGCGAGGGCACCGGTCTCGGGCTGGACATCTCGTACCGGATCGTGGTCAACAAGCACCACGGCGACATCCGGGTGCAGTCCGCGCCCGGCGACACCCGGTTCGTGGTGCTGCTGCCGCTCACGCCGGCCTGACCCGGCTCGCCGTGCCCGGCCTGCGGCGCGGCGGAGGGCCGGTCAGAAGAGCGTGGCCGGGCCGACCGGCGTCGGCTCGGGCAGCGGCGCCAGCTCGGGCAGGCGGGCGCGGACCTGGTCGTGGAAGCGCCGGGCCAACTCGGGGGCGTCCGCGTTGTCCGGCGTGTGCACGAACACGGTCGGCGAGCAGCCCTCGCGCAGCCACCCGGTGACCACGTCCAGCCACGGCTGCCAGCCCTCGACCGTCGCGGCCGGGTCGTCGCGGCCGAGGTAGCGCACCACCGGCTGGTCGGTCAGCGCCCGAGTACGCAGCGGGAGTCGCGGCTTGCGCGTCCACGCCTCCCGTTCCGCGTCGCTGGTCGGCGGCGTGCGGAAGAACGCTGTGGTGTCGAACGGGACCCACTCCGCGCCGGCCCGGCGCAGCGTCTCCTCCAGCGCGCGGGCCGCGCCGGCGTCGGTGAAGAAGGCGGGGTGCCGAACCTCGACCGCGTACCGGTGGTCGGTGGGCAGGGTGCGCAGGAACCGGTCGAGGTCGGGCACGTCACCCGGGCCGAACGAGCCGGGCAGCTGAACCCACAGGGTGTCGGCGCGCGGGCCGAGCGGTTCCATCGCGTTGAGGAACGCCCGCAGCTCCGCCTCACCACCGGTGAGTCGCCGCTCGTGCGTCACCACCTTCGGCAGTTTCGCCAGGAAGCGGAAGTCGGGTTCGGTCTGCTCGGCCCAGGACGCCACAGTCGCCCGGCTCGGCGTCGCGTAGAACGTGGTGTTGCCCTCGACCGCGTCGCACCAGCCGGCATACTCGCGCAGCCGCTCGTGGGCCGGTAGGGACCGCCCGGGCCAGGACCGGTGCGTCCACATCGCACACCCGACGTGCAGCCGCATCCGACTCCCTCCCCCGCCGCGCCGGGCAAGGACCCCCAGCCGCGCACCCACCGTATCCGACCCGCCTCCCCGCCGCCCTGCACGGACCACTCGGCGATCTTGGAGTTGTGGTACCTCTGATACCGGCACGAAACGAACATCTACTGGCACCACAACTCCAAGATCGGCGGGAGGCCCCAGGCGCGCGCGTGCTCAGAGCGGGGCGAGAGCCTCGGCGATGTTCCGCTCGGCGAGGTCGAGCATCCACCGCCGGTCCGGGAAGTCGCCCGTGGCGATCCGCAGTGGACCCTCGATCAGCGCGAGCACCTGCGCGTACCGGTAGAACTCCAGCCGGTCGGCGTCGAGCGCGACCGGACGCAGCGCCGGATATGCCGCGCCGAAGCGCAGCCGCAGCCAGGCGTGCTCCCACTCGACGTCGAACCAGGTCAGACCCTCGATGTCGATCAGCACCGGTTCGCCGCCCGGTGTCACCAGCACGTGGTCCGGGCCGAGTTCGCCGTGCACCAGCGCGTACGCCTGCCGTGGCGGCACCCGGTCGCGCAGCCCGCGCAGGTGGGCGGCGATCCGGTCCCGCGCGGCGGCCGGTCGGGGATCGCGGGCCGCCGCGCCGGCGAGGTGCCCGAGCGCGCGGTCCAGGACCACGTCCTCGGCCGGGCGGACCGGTGGCGCGCCGGGGGAGGTGTCGGTGAGCCGGCCCCAACGCGGGCCGAGCGTGGTGTGCATCCGCCGCAGCGCGTCCCCGAGCCGGGCCAGTGGTTCGGCCGCCCGGTGGGGGTCGCGCGTCAGCAGCGCCTCCAGTGTCACGTCGCCGGCGTCCTCCACCAGCGCGACGTCGGCGTCCAGGTGGCGGCCGGCCGGTTCCACCGCGATCAGGTGCGGTACGCGCACTCCGGCGGCGGTGAGCGCGGCGTGGTTGGTGGCGAAGGTAGCCGCGCCAGACGCCTCGGTGAACGGATCGTCCGGGACCGTCGCCGACGCCGGCCAGTAGTTCTCCTCCGCCGACCAGACGTAGAGGACCACTGTCGTGCCGTCGTCGAGCGTGGTCCGGTAGACGCCCTTGCAGGTGCCGCCGGTCAGCCGGTCCAGCGCGGTGACCCGCCGGTCCGTGCCCAGCCGGTCGCGGACCAGGTCGCGGACGTCGTCCGGCCGCAGGAACACCCGGGTCACGGCCGTTCCACCCGAATCGGGTCGCCCCGGACCAGCTCGTCGTGGATCCGCCAGCGCGCCGTCGTGCCGGCCCGTCGGGCCGCGTCGTCGCCCTCGGCGAGCCGCTGCCGCAGCAGGTCGACGGCGATCCGGCGATTGAGGTGCAGGTGCCGTTCCGTGTCCACCACCACGGTCAGGCCGGACGGACGGTGGGTCGCCCGGACAGCGGTGCTGGCCTTGTTCCGGTGCTGGCCGCCCGGCCCGCCGGTGCGGCACGGCACCATCTCGACGTCGGCCTCGTGGAACGGGGTGTCCACCACGTCGGTCCGGTGCGGCCGGGCGGTGACGTACCAGTTCTTCCGCCCGTGGCCCGGCCGGTAGGGGCTGGCCGCCTGCCAGCAGAGCGTGCCGGTCCAGCCGGCGGCGAACTCGTCCGCGCCCGTACCGGTGATCCGGACCAGCGCCGACCGGTAGGTGCCCGGTCGCTCGCCGGGCACCGTCTCGACCCGGGCGAGACGCAGGCCGCGACGCGCGGCGTCGGCCTCCAGGCGCGGCAGCAGCCGGGCCAGCGCCCAGGCGCACTCCTGCGGGCCCCGCCCGGCGGACAGCAGCAGGTCGGTCATCGCCGCCCCCGGCGGCGGGCCGGTGCGACGTCCGGCGTCTTGTAGGTGACCAGGGGCACCGTGGTGGTGACCGGGGTGGCGAGGTCGTGCGCCACCAGGTCGCCGATCACCTGCTCGATGCGCTTGTAGGCGGTGGGCGCCTCCTCGAACAGCAGTTGGCGGTCGCCGCACACCACCACCGACCCGACCGGGGTGCGGCGCAGCTCCTCGACGGTGTGCTTGGCCCTGCCCCGGCGCAGCGCGTCGGCGCGGGACATCTTCCGCCCGGCGCCGTGCGCCACCGAGTGGTTGGCCGCCGGGCCGGCATGTGCGGCCACCAGGTGCGACGGGGTGCCCCGGGTGCCGGCGACGAGCACGTCCCGGCCGTCGCCCGGGGCCGCGCCCTTGCGGTGCAGGTAGTGCCCGTCGCGGACCTCCACCAGGTTGTGGCACTGGTCGACGACCGGCTCGGTGGGCTCGGCGCCGAGCGCGTGGGCGACCCGGGCGGCCAGCAGCCGCCGGTTGAGCGAACCCCAGCGCACCGCGTCGTCGTGCCGGGCCAGGTAGGCCGTCGGGTCGGGCGCGGGCCCGGCGCCGTGCACCTCGGTGTGCTCGCGCAGGATGCGCTCGCCCAGCCCGCGTGATCCGGAGTGCACCACCAGCACCAGGTCGCCGGCGGCGAGCCCGAGCCGACCGGCGTGCTCCGGGGCCTCGATCGCGCCGACGCGGGCCAGCTCGACGAAGTGGTTGCCCCGCCCGACCGTGCCGAGGCCGTCGAGGTGGCCGGCCGGCACGTCGCCGGTCAGCACCGACCAGGCCGGGTCGTCGGCGTCCCGGTCCGGGTGCAGGGCGCGGTCCAGGTCGGGGAAGCGGGCCGCGAGCCGTTCGGGCACGGCCCGGCGCAGCGCGATCGGGAACACCGCGATCCCGCAGCCGATGTCGGAGCCGACCAGGAACGGATAGAGCACTGTCGACGCCATGGCGGCACCGATCGGCGCGCCCTTGCCGGGGTGCAGGTCCGGCATGGCGGCGACGTGCGCCATGCCGTCGAGGGCGGCGACCTGGTGGCACTGGTCGAGCGCGGCGGACTCGATCCAGCTGCCGGGGGAGGAGAAGACGGAGACGGAGGCAGGCACGGACGCTCGTTTCTTTCGAGAGGGGTGCGGGAAGCGGCGGGGTGCGGTCCGTCAGAACGTCATGACCGACACCCTCCCGGACCACGCCACGCCCGGCAACCGACTTTCCGTCGACACCGGGTCGTCGGCTCCATAGACTCCGGTCGTTCTGGTACCACGAGTCCAGGGAGGACCCACGTGTCGAGCGAAACCCGACCGCACGTCGCCTTACCACTGCTGGCCCGTCTCGCCGGGGCGACGGTGGCCGCCGCCGCGCTGGTCGCCGGCTCCGCCGTCGCCGCGACCGCGGCGCCGGCCGCCGACCCCGCGCCGACCAAGGGGCCGTGCGCGTACACGCCGACACCGGACGAGCCGGCGGCCCGGCCGGTGCCGCTGCCGCCGGACCCGCGCCGCACGCCGGACCGGGGCACGGTACGGGTCACGCTGCGCACCAACCAGGGGCCGATCGGGCTGACCCTCGACCGGGAGCAGGCGCCGTGCACCGTGCAGAGCTTCCTGCACCTGACCCGGCACCGGTTCTACGACCGGACGCCGTGTCACCGGCTCACCGCGTACCCGACGCTGACGGTGCTGCAGTGCGGCGACCCCTCCGGCACCGGCGAGGGCGGCCCGGGCTACCGCTACCGCGACGAACTGCCCACCGACCTGCCGCCCGCGCCGACCGACCCGACCGGCGTGCGCCGCCTCTACGCCCGCGGCACGCTGGCCATGGCGAACGCCGGGCCGGACACCAACGGCAGCCAGTTCTTCCTGGTCCAGCGCGACTCGGCGCTGCGTCCCAACTACACCGTCTTCGGCCGGGTGGACGCGGCCGGGCTGGCCACCCTGGACCGGATCGCGGCCGGCGGCATCGCCGCCACGCCGGAGGACCCGGCGCCGGTCGACGGCGCGCCGGCCCAGCCGGTGGAGATCTGCCGGGCCAAGCGGGGTCGCTGACGCCGACACCCCCGGCGGGAGGGCTGACGAGGCCGCCCCGCCGGGGGTGTCGTCGGGCGTCAGGCGGGCAGCCGCCAGACCTGGTTGGCACCGCCGAAGCAGTCCCAGATCTGGAGCCGGGTGCCGTCGGCGGAGCTGTTGTCGGTGGCGTCCAGGCACCTGTTGGACACCGGGTTGCGCAGCGTGCCGTTGCCCTGGGCCTGCCAGACCTGCGCGCCGGTGCCGTTGCAGTCCCAGAGCTGGATCTTCGTGCCGTTGGCGGTGCCGGCGCTCGTCACGTCGAGGCACTTGCCCAACGCCCGCAGCGTGCCGTCGCCGGCCACGGTCCAGCTCTGCGCGGCGGTGCCGTTGCAGCCGTAGAGCTGCACCGCGGTGCCGTTGGTGGTGCCGGCGGCGGCGACGTCGACGCACTTGCCGCCGATGCCGGTGATCGGGCCGGTGCGCCCGGACGGCGGCGGGGTGGTGCCGCCGCCGGTCGCGGTGTCGTAGATCGCGGTCACCAGCGAGGTCGCGCCGGTGGTGTCCTGGGACAGTTCCCAGTTCATCATCCCGCCGGCGTTCGCCATGGCCCACTGCGTCTTGCGCTTGACCGTCGGGATGCCGTTGTAGCACTGCTGGGCGCCGCCGGCCGTGGTGCAGTCCCGGTTGGCGTTGGCCGGGTCCAGGCCGACCAGCGCCGCGTACGTGTAGTAGCCGGGCCGGCTGTAGAAGGGCACCCCGAGCACCGCCTTGCCGGCCGGCAGGCCGCGAGCCTTCCACCCGTTGACGGCGGCGATCGCCCAGTCGTAGTTGGCGTGTGGGCTGCCGCCGTCGTACGCCATGATGTTCAGCCAGTCGACCGAGGAGAACACCGCCGTGGGCACCCCGGTGACGTAGTAGCCCTCGGCGACCACGGCGGCGGTGAGCAGCTTGCCCCGGCTGTGCAGGGCGCTGCCGAGCTGTTGCATCAGCAGCGTGTAGTTGTTGGCCGAGGCGCCCGGGTCGGGGTATTCCCAGTCGATGTCGACGCCGTCGAGGTTGTACTGGTTGACGAAGCCGACCACGTTGTTCACGAACGCGCCGCGCGCGCCGGAGTTCGCGGCCAGCGCCTCGAACGCGGAGTCGTCGCCGTCGTTCCAGCCGCCGATGGCGATGGAGACCTTGACGTTGTTGGCGTGCCCGAGCGACACCAGCGAGGAGAGCTTGCTCGGGTTCTCCACGGCACGCAGGCTGCCGTCGCCGTTGGGCAGCACGAAGGCGTAGTTGACGTGGGTGAGCTTGCCGTACTGGATGCTGCTGACGCTGCCGCTCCAGGACGGCATGTAGCCGACGCTCCGGAAGCCGTTCGGCAGCGCGACCGCCTGGGCGGCGGACGGGGTGAGGGCGAGCGTGGCGGTGGCGGTGGCCAGCGCGAGCGCACCGGCGGCGAGGCGGCGCCGGAGGTGGGGTCTGGGCATCGAGGGCCTTCCCGGGGGACGGGGGCGGACGGGGTGTTCCTCGAGGTGGCCCAAATATTAAAGAGTATTAACTAAGCCGTCAATGATGTCGGTCGATAAAGCGGGGGCGGTCCGCCGCCGGCGGACCGCCCCTCTGCTCGTGCGTCGGTCAGGCGACCGAGGCCGGGAACCGCTCCCAGACCCGGTGCGCCGCCATCAGCCGCTGCACCGACTCCAGCGCCTCGGCACCGGAGTCACCGGTGACCACGCCCGGCGAGCCGGCCACGCCGACCTGCTGGAGCAGATCGGCGCCGGCGCCCCACGCGCCGATCGCCTTGGCGTGCCGCCAGGCCTCCTCGACCAGCAGCGACACCCGCGGGTCCACGGTTCGCGGACCCGGCGCGCCGGCCTTGGCGTCCCGGGCCGGCAACGCGTCCGGCGCCGGCGCCGGGGCCCCGGCCAGCAGGATCGCGTCGAACTCGACCGAACGGGCGGTGGCGAACGTACGCTGCACCGGCAACCCGCCGACCGTGCCGCCGTGCGCGGCGATCAGCAGCGGCACCATGCCGGCGGCGAACACCGCCCGCTGGACCTCCCCGACGTCGTCCAGGTCGCCGTCCGCGTCGACCACGATGCCGACCATCCGGCCGTCGGCCGGCCACTCCCGACCGACCTGGGACAGCGCCGGGCTGGGCTGCACCTCGGCCAGCGGCACGGTGGGCTGCGGCGCGGGCAGGCCCAGGCCGGTGGCGACCTGCTCGCAGAGCACCGGGTCGATGTTGGCCAGGCACTGGAGCTGCCGCTCCTTGATCGCCTGGTGGTAGCACTTGCCCAGCTCGAACGTGTACGCCCGGACGATGTGCTCCTTCTCCACCGGCGACATGCTCGCCCAGAAGAGCCGGACCTGGCTGTAGTGGTCGTCGAAGGAGGCCGGAGCGGCCCGTACCTTCGGCGCCTCGGCCACCGTCACCGGCACGTCGACGAACGCGTGCTCCCGGTCGCCGGCCGGGAACGGGTTGCCGCCGTCGAGCGAGTTCGGCCGGTAGGGCGCCACCCCGGCGTGCACCGCGTGCTGGTGGAAGCCGTCCCGCAGCATGTCGTTGACGTCGGCGTGCGGCCGGTTGATCGGGATCTGGGTGAAGTTCGGCCCGCCCAGCCGGGTGAGCTGCGTGTCCAGGTACGAGAAGAGCCGGCCCTGGAGCAGCGGGTCGTTGGTGACGTCGATGCCCGGCGGAAGGTGCCCGAGGTGGAACGCCACCTGTTCGGTCTCGGCGAAGAAGTTGCGCGGCGTCTGGTTGAGAGTGAGCGTGCCGATCGGCTGCACCGGCGCCAGCTCCTCCGGCACGATCTTCGTCGGGTCCAGCAGGTCGATCCCGGCGAACGTCTCCTCCGGCGTGTCCGGGAAGACCTGGATGCCCAGCTCCCACTCCGGGTACGCGCCGGCCTCGATGGCGTCGTAGAGGTCGCGGCGGTGGAAGTCCGGGTCGATGCCGTTGATCAGCTGGGCTTCCTCCCACTCCAGCGAGTGCACCCCGAGCTTCGGCTTCCAGTGGAACTTCACCAGCACCGTGGCGCCGGCGTCGTCGACCATCCGGAAGGTGTGCACGCCGAAGCCCTCCATGGTCCGGTAGGACCGCGGGATGCCCCGGTCGGACATGTTCCAGATGGTGTGGTGCTGCGCCTCGGTGTGCAGCGAGACGAAGTCCCAGAACGTGTCGTGCGCGCTCTGCGCCTGCGGGATCTCCCGGTCCGGGTGCGGCTTGCCGGCGTGGATGATGTCCGGGAACTTGATCGCGTCCTGGATGAAGAACACCGGCATGTTGTTCCCGACCAGGTCGAACGTGCCCTCGTCGGTGTAGAACTTGGTGGCGAAGCCCCGGGTGTCACGGACCGTGTCCGCCGACCCGCGCGAGCCGAGCACCGTGGAGAAGCGGACGAAGACCGGCGTCTCGCGACCCTTCTTCAGGAAGCCGGCGCGGGTGACCTTCTCGGCGGCGCCGTTCGCGACGAAGACGCCGTGCGCGCCGGCGCCGCGGGCGTGCACCACCCGCTCCGGAATCCGCTCGTGGTCGAAGTGCATGATCTTCTCGCGCAGGTGGTGGTCCTGGAGCAGGACCGGGCCGCGCGGACCGGCCTTGAGCGAGTGGTCGGTGTCGCGCAGGCGCGCGCCGTTCGCGGTGGTGAGGTACGCCCCCTGCTGCCCCTTGGCGATCTTCGGCACGCCGGTCTCCGCGCCGGTCGGGGTGCGGGTGTCCGGTGCGCCCTGCTCGTCCTTGGGCGGCAGCGGGCCGTGTGGTGCGGTCGGCTCCTCGAGCGATGGTGGCGCGCTGCCCGGGGCGCCCGGCACGTCCGGGGTCAGCGCCTCGCCGACCTTCTCGACGGCGGCCTCGACGACACCCTTGACGACCTGGGCGGGCTTGCTGGAATCCATCAGGACCTGTCCTCCGTTGCGGTGAAATGACCAGGCCCTCAGCCCCTACCCCGGGTCGGGCCGGGCAAACAAGGACGAATCACCGGGCACCACGACCGCGGTCACCACCAGCCCGCCGGCCACCCGCCAGCGGCCGTCGAGCGCGCGCAACGGCGGCCCGCCGTCGCTGCGCACGCCGTCGACGAGCAGCCGGGCGGTGAACCGGCCCGCCGGGTCGAACGTCACCTCCGCCTCCTCGAACCCCAGCCACCGACCGGTCAACGGGTACCACGCCTTGTAGACGGACTCCTTGGCGCTGAACAGCAGGCGCTCCCAGTGCACGCCCGCGTCGCTGGCGCGCAGCCCGGCCAGCCGCTCCGGCTCGCCGGCCGTCGTGACGATGCCGAGCACCTCCTCGGGCAGCGGCTCGTGCGGCTCGGCGTCCACGCCCAGCGAGGCCAGCGCGGTGGCCGGCGCCACCACCGCCGCCCGGTAGCCGTCGCAGTGGGTGATGCTGCCCACCACGCCGGCCGGCCAGCACGGCTCCCGCCGGGGGCCGGGGCGGATCGGCGCCGGCGCGTACCCGAGCCGGGCCAGCGCCTCGCGGGCGCAGCGCCGGGCGGTGACGAACTCGCGACGGCGGCCGGGGGCCGCGCGCGCGACCAGGTCCTCCTCGCCGGGGTACGGCGGCTCGTCGGGCTCGTCGGCGAACGCCTCGACGGCCACCGCCGTCGCCGGCACCAGGGCCTCGATCACCCGGTGCCGCCGAGGATCCGGCGCATCGGCCGGGGGGTGCCGCCCCGGCGGCCCCACTCGCGCGGGTAGCCCAGCGACACCTCCTCGAAGCGCACCCCGTCGTAGTGGGTGGTGCGCGGGATGTGCAGGTGGCCGTAGACCGCGACGGCGGCGCGGTGGCGCACGTGCCAGTCGGCGGTGCGCTCGGTGCCGCACCACTGGGCGAACTCCGGATACCAGAGCACCTCGGTGGGCTGGCGGACCAGCGGCCAGTGGTTGACCAGCACGGTCGGCAGCGCCGGGTCGGTCGCGGCCAGCCGTCGCCCGGTCGCGGCCAGCCGCGCCCGGCACCACGACTCCCGGTCCGGGTACGGGTCGGGGTGCAGCAGCATCTCGTCGGTGCACACCACCCCGGACGCGTACGCGGCGCGCAGCGACTCCTCCTTCGTGGTCGTGCCGGGCGCGCGGAACGAGTAGTCGTAGAGCAGGAACAGCGGCGCCACGGTGACCGGGCCGCCCTCGCCGTGCCACACCGGATAGTCGTCCTCCGGGGTGAGCACGCCCAGCTCGCGGCACATCGCGACCAGCGCGTCGTAGCGCGCCACCCCGCGCAGCGTCACCGGATCGGTGGGGTGGGTCCACAGCTCGTGGTTGCCCGGCACCCAGACCACCCGGGCGAACCGGTCGCGCAGCAGCCGCAGCGTGCGCTCGATGTCGGCGAACGCCTCGCCGACGTCACCGGCCACGATCAGCCAGTCGTCCGCGGTCTCCGGCCGCAGGCCGTCCACCACCGCACGGTTCTCCGCGTACGACACGTGGAGGTCACTGACCGCGTACAGCGCACCCGTCACCCGGCCGATCTTGCCAGTGGCGCTCCCGGATGACCAGGGCCGGGCGACGTCAGCCGATCCGGTCGGCGACGTGGTCGACGGCGCGCAGCAGCTCCCGGGCGATGCCCGGCTCGGCCGCCGAGTGGCCGGCGTCCGGCACGATCCGCAACTCCGCCTCCGGCCACCGGCGGGCCAGGTCGTAGGCGGACGCGGGCGGGCAGCACAGGTCGTAGCGGCCGTTCACGATCACGGCGGGCAGGTGACGGATCCGGTCGACCCCGTCGAGCAACTGGCCCTCGGTGAGGAAGCCGCCGTGCACCGCGTAGTGCGACAGGATCCGGGCGATCGGCAGCGCCTGGTCGTCGGCGGTGAAGTGGGCGAGCGCCGCCGGGTCGGGCCGCAGCGACGAGTTCACCGCCTCCCACCGCCCCCAGGCACGCGCGCAGGCGCGGGCCTCGTCCGCGTCCGGGCCGTGCAGCCGCCGGTGGTAGGCGGCCAGCACGTCGTCGCGTTCGGCCGGCGGGATCGGGGCGACGAACCGGTCCCACTCCTCGGGCTGGAGGTGGCGCAGGCCGCCCTGGTAGAACCAGTCCCGCTCGGCGCGGCGCAGCAGCAGCACGCCGCGCAGCACCAGGCCGGTGACCCGCTGCGGGTGGGCCTGCGCGTACGCCAGGCCGAGCGTGACGCCCCACGACCCGCCGAACACCAGCCACGAGTCGATGCCCAGGCGTCGCCGGATCGTCTCCAGGTCGGCCACCAGGTGCCAGGTGGTGTTGGCGCGCACCTCGCCGAAGGGCGTGCTGCGGCCGGCGCCGCGCTGGTCGAACAGCACCGCGCGGTAGCGCCGGGGATCGAAGAACCGCCGCGCCGCCGGCACCAGGCCGCCGCCGGGCCCACCGTGCAGGAAGACCACGGGTACGCCGTCCGGCCGGCCCACCTCCTCCACGTGCAGGACGTGGCCGTCACCGACCGCGATCCGGTGGGTGGCGTAGGGCTCGACGGGCGGGTGGAGGTCGACTCCGGTCATGCCCGGTGATTGTGCCCGCCCGGCGGGCGTGGCGCGGCCCGGTCAGCAGGCGACGTTGCCGCCGAGGTTGTCGAGCAGGGCGTCGGCGACCCAGCCGGAGACGCCGGTGGTGGTGTCCCTGAGGTAGGTCCAGGTGTAGGTGGTGTGCCCGTTCGCGCTGACCCGGTCGCCGCTGGCGAAGCAGTGGAAGTCGACGTTGTGGGAGAGCTGGCCGTAGCCGAGTGACCCGCAGGTGGTGTGCGGACCGCTACGGATGTTGACGTTGGTGGCGTTGAAGAGCTGGCCGAACTTGGTGTCGATGTTGGAGTGGGAGTGGCTGCAGCTCGCGCTGGCCGGTGCGGCCCCACCCACCACCACGACACCCGCCGTGGCGACGGCCAGGACGACCGCCGCGCCGATCGAGGACGCTTTTCGCATGCCCACCAACCCCTGGAGTGAAGGATCGATCACCGTCTGCAAAATTGATCCACATATTTGCATAAGGCAAAGGAGGGTGGCAAGGGCGGTCGGTCAGCGGCCGGTCCGGAGCCGCAGGTGCCGCCGCACCGCGTCGCGGCTCAGGCTCATGCACGCGATGCGGCTGTCGAGGCGGTCGAGTTCGGCGGTGAAGAGCGCGACCAGCTCGCCCTCGTCCGCACCGGTGTCGCCGCCGGTCGCCGGGGGCGCCTGGTCGTCGCGGAGCAGCGGCAGGATCAGCCGGGTCGGCAGCCCCGACCTGATCAGGCTGCTGACCAGCGTCGCCCGCCCGACGTCCGCCTCCTCGTAGTGCCGGTAGCCGCTCGGGGTGCGCCGCGGCGCCAGCAGCCCTCGCTCCTCGTAGTAGCGCAGCATCCGGATCGGAATCCGGGTCCGCCGGGACAGCTCACCGATCCGCACGATCACTCCTTGACTCTCACATCTGTGTGAGACTTTACGGTCCTGGTCATGAGCGATCAACCCACCCGGATGCCCTGGCGAGCGCTGCTTCTGCTCGCCGGCGCCGCCTTCGCGACCGTCACCGCGGAACTGCTGCCGGCGAGCCTGCTGCTCCGACTCGGCGACGACCTCGACGTCACACCCGCCGTCGCAGGCACACTGGTCGGCGCCTGGGCGCTGACGATCGCCGTCGTCGCCGTCCCGCTGACCCGGCTGACCGGCCGGGTGCCGCGCCGACGGCTGATACCCCTCGTCCTGCTGCTCCTCGCCGTGGCGACGGCCGGTACCGCGATCGCGCCCTCGTACGGTTGGGCACTCACCGGCCGGATCGTCGCCGCCGCCGCGCACGGCCTCTTCTGGTCCCTGCTCGTCCCGACGGTGGCCACCCTGGCCCCACCGGCCCGGACCGGCCGGGCCGTCTCGGTGGTGCTGGCCGGCCCCGCGCTGGCCGGCATCGTCGGTGTCCCGCTGGGCGCCACCGCCGGCGCCGCGCTCGGCTGGCGGGTCTCCTTCGCCGCGCTCGCGGCGTTGCTGGCGCTGGCGGCCCTCGCGGTCCGCACCCTGCGCCTGCCGGACCCGCCCGGATCCGCCGGGCGGCAGGAGGGGCCCGACCCGGCGCGATGGGCGGTGCTCGGCGTCGCGCTCGCCGGCGGGCTCGTCCTCACCGGCCACTTCCTGCTCTACACCTACGTCGCGCCGCTGCTGCACCAGTTCGGCGGCTACGACGACGCCGCCGTCGGGCTCCTGCTGCTGGTCTTCGGTGGGGCCGGGGTGGCCGGAACCGCCGGCGCCGGAGCGCTCTTCGACCGGTTCCCGCGACAGGCGCTCCGCGGGGTCTGCGCCGCCTTCGCCGGCAGTGCGACATCCCTGCTGCTGCTCGACCGGCACCTCGCCGTGGCGGTCGCGGTGGTCGCGGGCTGGGGCCTGCTCATCGGCCTGCTCCCGCCGGTGTTCCAGACCCACCTGCTGCGGATCGCCACGCCGGGCCGGGAGGCCACCGCCGGGGCGATCGGCATCACCGTGCTCAACCTCGGCATCGCGGCCGGGGCCACGCTCGGCGGGGCGGTGCTGGACCGCCGGCCGGCCGGCGCCCTGCCGGTGGTGGCGGCCGTCGTCATCGCCGTCGCCGCGCTCGGCCTGGTGCTCGACCGGGCACGGGCCGGACGACCGGCCCGGGGCGTCCCCGCCTGACCCGACCGACCCGGCCGTCCCCGCCTCGCTGTCGGCGATCTCCTGTTCCACTTGCCAGGATGCGCCAGCCGCATCTCGGGACCAGCGGAGATCTTGGTACGAAAGTGCCCCTCCAGGGGCCATTCCCTACCAAGATCTCCGCCGGAGCCGGAGCCGGAGCCGGAGCCGGAGCCGGAGCCGGAGCCGGAGCCGGTCAGGCCGGGGCGCGGACGTCGGTGTCCGGTCCGGTGCTCTCCGCCTCGGGCACCGGGCGAGGCGCCGGGGTGCGCACCGCGAACGCGTCGAAGCTCGGCCCGTCCAGCCGTTCGATGAACGGTTCCGCGCTCGGCCGGTCCGCCTCGGGCCGCTCGGTGTCGGCCCGCTCGGCCTCTGACCGCTCGGTGTCGGACCGCCCGGTGTCGGACCGCTCGATCTCGGACCGCTCGATGTCACGTCGCTCGGTGTCGGACCAGCCGTTCTCGGACCACCTGTTCTCGGACCGCGCGTTGTCGGACCGTGCGTTGTCGGACCGCGCGTTGTCGGACCGCGCGTTCTCGGATCGGGCGTTGTCGGATCGGCCGACGGGTGCCGGCTCGGCTGCCGACGGCCCGAGCAGACGCGCTGCCACCTGGGGGTACTCGGCGGTTTCGCCGCCACCCGCGGCGGCCGCCATTACCGCCGCCGCAGCCAGGTCCGCCACTCGCTTGGCCTCCCGCTGCACCCGGGCCCGGGTCTCCTTGGCGTGCTGCTCGGCCAGCTCCGCCGCGCGCCGGGCCTCGTCCAGCCGCTTGGTCTCGGTGGCCAGGTCCCGGCGTACGCCGACCAGCCGTTCCTCCAGCTCGGCGCCCGCCTGCTCGATCGCGGTGATCTCGTCGCGGGTCTCCTCCAACTGCCGGCCGACGGTCTCCAGCTCGGCCTTGAGCTGGGCCAGCGTCTCCTGCCGCTGCTGGACGTCCCGCTGCACGACGGCGAGCTGCTCCTGGTGCGCGGCGTTCTCCTCGTCGGCCCGCTCGCGTACCTCGGTGGCGTACTGCTGGGCCTCGGCGACCAGCGCGGCGATGTCCCGCTCGGCGGCCACCGCCCGGTCGGCCAGCTCCTGCTCGGCCGCGGCCCGCCGCTCGTCCAGCTCGCGGGCCATGGTGGCCTGCCACTGGGCCAGCTCCTGCTGGGCCTTGCTGCGGTTCGCCTGCACCTCCTGCTGGATCTGGGTGCGCGCGGCCTTCACCAGCGCCTCGGACGCGGACCGGGCCTGCTCGACCTGCTGGGTGCTCTGCTCGGCGAGCCGCTTCGCCTCCTGCTGGGCCCGGTCGTGCACCGCCTGGCCCTCGGCGCGCAGCTTCTCCGCCAACTCCCGCGCGGCGGTCAGCTCCGCCTGCGCGACGGCCCGCCGCTCCTCGTCCGCCCGCTCCTGCTCGGCCCGGCGGGTGGACAGCTCCTCCTCCAGCTCGCGCCGTTCCCGGGCGGCCTGCTCCTGCGCCGCGACCAGCACCTTCTCCGCCTGCGCCTGGAAGTCGTCGGCGCGCTTGGTGGCCATCTCGGTGATCTGCCCGGCCTGCTTCTCGGCCAGGTCGAGGATCTGGTCGACCATCGGCCCGAGGTCCCGGAAGGACGCCCGGTCCACCGCCGTCGGGCGGTCGCGCAGCTCGCCCGCCTCCGCCTGCGCCCGCTGCACCTGCGCCGTCAACTCACGGACCTGGGCGTACGCCCGGTCGCGCGCGGCGGTCAGCGAACCGACCTCGCCGTCCATCTGCTCGACGTAACGGTCCACCTGACGTTTGTCGTAGCCACGCAGCGCCGGGTCGAACCGCGGTCGCGCGGACACGTCGTCGTGGGGTGCGAACGGTTCCTCACCGTTGGACATTGCGCCATCCTCCGTCGGTTCGCCAGCGCCAGGCCGCGGGGCACGATGAGGCGCAACGGTACCGCGTCCGCGCGCGCCGTCGAGCCCGCCCCGCCCCCGGCCCGCCGGTCGGTCGGCCGGTCAGACCGGGACGTGCGGATTCCCCGCCGTCAGTCGGATGGTGAAACCGTCGGCGTCCCGGTGGTGGGTCACGTGGTCGCAACTCTGGTGGCTGATCCACAGCCCCAGGCCGCCCTCGGTCCCGTCGCCCGCCGGCAGCAGCCCGGCGTACGGGTCCTTGGGGCCGGGGCCCCGGTCGTGCACGGCCACCACGATCCGGTCCGGCGCGCACCACAGGCGCATCCGCACCGGTGGGGTCCCGTGCCGCAGCGCGTTGCACACCACCTCGCTGACGGCCATCACCAGGTCGTCGACGCCGTCGGGCGGGAGCAGGCCGGCATCGGCGGCGCGGACCGCCTCGCGGGCCCGCGCCGGCGTCGGGTCGACCAGCTCGACCGCCGGCGCGGTGTGCTGGAGCGGATCGAGCGGGGCCGGCCGGCACTCGGCCAGATAGCTCGCCGGGTCGGTGTAGACGCCGGTCGGCTCGTGGGAGCCGTCCGGGCGGGCGATCCGGGGATGGGTCCGTGTCACGTCGGTCAGCACGTGCGGCGGCGTGACCCGCCGGTCGTAGGCGCACATGCTCCACAGCGGGAAGTCGTCGTAGGCGTGGTTTATCGCCGACTCGTAGCGGGCCCACCAGTCCCAGGTCGCACCGAACACCACCGGCGGCAGCTCGCCGACGATGCGGATCTGCGTCGCGCCCGCGGCCACGTGGCCGGTCAGCATCTCGCGGTAGGCGCGGATCGCCGCGGTGGGCCGGGAGTAGACGTCGGCGCCGGGCAGGAACGTGACCTCGGCGCCGGTGGGCAGCGCCCGGCGTACCAGCTCGGCGCCGCGCCCGCCGAGGCCCACCACGGTGGGCTCACCGGCCTCGACGCCGCCGAGCAGGAACGGCAGCACCACGGCCAGCAGATGGTCGTCGGAGTCGTACAGGATCGCCTCGTGGAAGTAGCCCACGTGGCCGGCGGCCGCGCCGGTCCTCATCGGACCACCTCCACCCGGATGTCGGTCAGGCCCAGCAGCTCGACCAGCCGGGCCGGGGCCGGGCGGTGGGTACGCAGCACCGCGATCGCGCCGTGGCGACGGGCGTACTCGCGCAGGAGCAGCAGCGAGCGGTGGTCGACGAAACGCAGGTTGGTGGCGTCGAAGACGAGCCGCCCGGCCACCGGGCGCGGCTCGGCCCGGTCCAGCGCGGCGGCGAAGAGGCGCTCGTCGGTCGGATCCAGCTCACCGGCGAGCGCCACCGCCGCGTCGTCGTCGCCTGCGTGCAGCCGGAACAACACGTCGGCGTTGGTCACCGGGTGCAGGCAGGCCAGCTCGGCGACCGCCGCGTCGCCGAGCACCCGGCGGTCGTAGGCGCAGACCGCCGCCATCGGATGGTGCCGGATCCAGTGGTCGACGCGGTGCTCGTAGCGGGCGAACGCGTCGCGCTGCGCGGGGGTGCGGACCAGGTCGGTCGCCTCGGCCAGCACCCGCAGACCGGTGTGACCGGCAGCCAGCGCCTCGGCGGTGGCCCGTACGTAGGCCCGGACCTGCGCGCCCGGGTCGACGACCTCGTCGCGCCGGTAGGCCTCGTCGACCCGGAACAGCCGCACCGCCCCGTGCCGTCGCGCGTCGGCGAACCCGGGCACCGCCGCCAGTCGTCGGGCCACCGCGTCCGGATCCTCCGGGCCGACCAGCCAGACCTGCTCACCCGCCGCGAGGCCGATGCCGACCTGCTCGACCGTCCGAGCGTGCAGCGCGGCCGGGTCGTCGTAGACCAGGCAGACATGGCCGTGGCCCGTCGCGTTCCCGCCGGTCACCGCCTCCGCCTCATCGGGCCATTCTAAGCTCAGCCGATCCGCGGACCGCGTCAGGAGGTGGCGGTGGCCGACCGCCCCCGGCGGGCCGCGCCCCGTCCGGGGGGACGATCACCACGCGGCGTCCGCCCGAAAGGCCGCGTCGAGGACCGACCGCGGCTCAGGGGAGGGGATGGGAGATGTCGCGGGCGTGGTCGGTGACGGCGGCGCCGACCACGGTGGCGGTCAGCGGCAGCACCTCCAGGCAGCGGCGCACCGCGGCGGCCATCAGCGGGTTCGGCACCCGCATGGAGAGCGTGCAGTGCGGCACCCAGCGCCCCGGTCGGTAGTGCTCCACCACGTCGATCCCGGCCCCGGCCAGCCGTTCGTGCACGGCGGCGTGGTGGGCGAGCAGCTCCGCCGTCGGCGCCGGCCCGAGCCAGAGCACCCGCCCGACGAACTGGCCGGCGTGCTGGAACTCCAGTCGCAGCGGCGCGGCCACCACCGTCGTCGCGAGGGCCTCGGCCACCCGCCGCGGGTCGAGGCGGGGCGCGACCGCCAGCGACACGTGCGGGCGGTGCCGCCGGTCCAGCAGCGACCGCAGGCTCGGCACCCCGCCGGACTCCAGCAGGTCCCACAACACCCGGATCCGCCGGGTGGCGTCGGTGTCGAGATACAGCTCCAGCGCCGCGACCACCCGCTCACCCTAGGCGGCAGGTTTGCCGGGCACGCTGGGCGGTACTGCCTCGGGGGACGACACGAGACGGTGGGGGAGTGAGGCGCACGTGGACGTGAACGATCTGCTGACCGAGGCGTACGGGCGGTTGCCGGACCTCGTCGCCGGGGCGCTCGACGGGCTCGACCCGGAGCGGTTGCGGCAGGCCCCGGCGGACGGGGCGAACCCGGTGGGTTGGCTGGTCTGGCACCTGACCCGGATCCAGGACCACCACGTCGCCGACCTGCTCGGCGCCGAGCAGCTCTGGGTGACCGGCGACTGGGCCGGGCGGTGCGGCCTGCGACCCGACCCGGACGACACCGGCTACGGCCACGGCCCCGAGCAGATCGCCGCCGTGCGACCGGAGGACGGCGGCGTGCTGCTCGACTACCACCGGGCGGTGGTCGAGCGGAGCCTGGCGTACCTGCGCGGGCTGGGCCCGGCCGACCTGGACCGGGTGGTGGACGACAGCTGGGACCCGCCGGTCACGCTCGGGGTGCGGCTGGTCAGCGTGCTCGACGACGACCTGCAGCACGTCGGGCAGGCGGCGTACGTGCGCGGGCTCGTCACGCGGGACTGACCGCCGCCCGGGCGCGGCGCAGCGCGGCCTGCCCGAGCAGGTGGCAGGCCTGCGCCTCGGGGGAGGTGCCCGGGCCGGCGAAGTCCGGTGCGCCGCTGACGCCGGTGACCCGCCCGTACCGGTCCACCCGCCGGCTCGCGGCGGCCAGCAGCTCGGCCCCGGTGTCGAGCCACGACGGCGGCAGCCAGCCGTCGGCCACCCCGGTCGATGCCGCGTAGCCGAGCAGTTGGGCGGTGTTGGCCTCGCGGAACGTGCCGGGGTCGTCGAGCACGTCGGGGAAGAGCCCGTCGTCGGTGCGGTGGCGCAGACAGGCGGTCAACACCTCCTCGGCGTGCCGGGCCAGCTCGGCGCGTAGCCCCGCCGGCCACTGCGGCGCCAGGCGTAACGCCCGGGCGATCCCGGCGACCACCCAGCCGTTGCCGGTGCCCCACGGCTGCGGCCGGTCCAGCTCGCCCCGATCCTCGTCCCAGCGTGCCGCGTACAGGCCGGTGCCCGGGTCGTACAGCCGGCGCCGGTGCCCGGCGACCTGGGCGGCGGCCAGCTCCGCCCGGCCGGTGAGCGCGAGCAGCGGCACCACCATGTACACCGTGTCCGCCCACACCTGGCGGCCGTCGAGCAGGTGGAACAGGGTGCCGTCGGCGGCGCGCGGCGCCCGGCGGGTCAGCCAGTCGAGCTGCGCGGCCAACGCGGTGGCGTACCTCGGTTCCCCGGTGGTGGACGCCGCGTGCCGGACCACCTCGCCGCAGGCGGCGCCGTTGACCGCGGCGATCGAGCCGGCCAGCTCGCCGAGCCGGCCGTCGGGCCGTTGCCGGGTCACCGCGGCGTCCGCGACCAGCGTCGCCGCCTCCGGCCGGCCGAGGTCCAGCAACGCCTGGCCGGTGAGGCCCTGCTCCCAGGACTCCCGCTGCATGGTCAGCAGCGCCAGCAGGATCCGGTCGGTGGCGGCGTCCCCGTAGGTCGACATGCCCCTCGGAGTACCCGGCGCCCCCAGCCGTCTCACCCGCATCGGGTGAGTTGGTCTCACCCGTCCGGCGGGAACGCTGCGGCACGGGCGACGGCGCGCGAGCCGGGCCGCCGCCACCTGGGGACAAGGGAGGCACGATGAGCACCTCGGCCGCGGAGCACCTGGCCCGGGCGGCGGCCGGCCGGCACCCGGAGCTGCCGGAGACCACGTCCGGCACGGTCCGCCTGGACATGCTGGAGGGCGGCCGGACCGAGCACTGGTATCTGACCATCGACCGGCAGGACGTCCGGGTGGAGCGCTCGGCCGAGGAGGCGGACCTGGTGGTCCGCGCCGACCGGGAGGTGTTCGACCGGATCGCCGCCGGACGCCTGCACCTGGCCGCGGCGCTGCTGCGCAACGACCTCGCCGGGCAGGGCAACCTGCGGCTGCTGATGACCCTGCGCCGGCTCTTCCCCGGCCCGCCGGACGCGCGGCACCCCCGGGACGTGGCCGGCCTCCCCTACCGGCCGGTGCCGCGATGAAGCAGGAACTCGTCTCCGTCCTGGCCGGCAACGCCTTCGCCATGGGCGACGCGCAGGGCGACATGGAAGCGCACCCGTGCGCCCCGATCGGCCTGTTCTCCTTCGACACCCGGTTCCTGTCCCACTGGGTGCTGACCGTCGACGGTGAGCGGTTGCAGTCGCTGTCGCGGGACGACCTGACCTACTTCGAGACCCGCTTCGTGCTGGTGCCCGGCGCGGCCAGCCACTACGTCGACGCCGACGTGTCGGTGATCCGGCACCGCTGCCTCGACGAGGGATTCCACGAGCAGCTCACGGTGCTGAACCACTCCGCCGAACCGGCCGACTTCACGGTGCGGATGGAGATCGGCAGCGACTTCGCCGACACCGCCGAGATCCGCCACCCCGGCCCGCGCCGCCCGACGGCCACCGCCGACCCGCAGCGCGGCGAGCTGCGGATCCGCCACCGGCGCGGGCGGTTCACCCGGGAGACGTGCGTCTCCAGCACCGCCCCGGTCGACGTCGACCAGCGGGGGATGACCTTCCGGATCCGGATCGAGCCGAACGGCGCCTGGCGCACCGACCTGCACGTCAGCATGGTCATCCAGGGCGCCGGGGAACGGGACCTGCGGGCCGACATCGACTCCCACCGTGAGCAGGTCCGGCGGACCATGCGCGACGACCTGGCCCGCTGGTGCGACCAGGCGCCGGAACTGGTCGCCGACCGTAAGCCCCTGGCGGCCGCGTACGGGCAGGCCCTGACCGACCTGGCCGCGCTGCGCTACACCCCGCTGGCGTACGCCGAGCCGGTGCCGGTCGGAGGCCTGCCGTGGGCCATGACGCTGTACGGCCGCGACGCGCTGTTCACCTGCCTGGAGACGCTGCCGTTCACCCCGGAGCTGACCCCGGCGACGCTGCGGATGCTCGCGCTGGCGCAGGGCGGCCAGCTCGACGACTACCACGACGAGGAGCCCGGAAAGATCCTCGGCGAGCTGCGGTACGGCGAGGCGGCGGCGTTCGACGACGAGCCCACCGCGCTCTACTACGGCGCGGCCGACACCACCCCGCTCTTCGTGGTCCTGCTCGACGAGTACGAACGCTGGACCGGCGACGCCGACCTGGTCCGGGAGCTGCGCCACCCGGCCCGGATGGCGCTGGACTGGATGACCGAGTACGGCGACCCGTACGGCGACGGCTACCTGCGCTACCAGCCGCGCAACACGACCAACGGGGTGGCCAACCAGACCTGGCGCAACTCGCCGGAGGCGATCGTGGACCGGCACGGCGTGGTGCCGGGCTACCCGCGGGCCACCTGCGAACTGCAGGGGTACGCGTACGACGCGCGGATCCGGGGCGCCCGGCTGGCCCGCGAGTTCTGGGACGACCCGGAGTACGCCGAGCGGTTGGAAGCCGACGCGGCGCGCCTGCGGGAACGGTTCAACCACGACTTCTGGCTGCCGCAGCGGGGCTACTACGCGCTGGCCGTCACCCCCGACGGGAAGCCGGTCGACGCGCTCACCTCCGCCGTCGGGCATCTGCTGTGGAGCGGCATCGTCGAACCCGAGCGGGCCGACTCGCTGGCCGCGCACCTCTGCGGGCCGGATCTCTTCACCGGCTGGGGGGTGCGCACGTACGCCGACGGGCAGCGGCCGTACAACCCGGTCGGCGCGCACCTCGGCGCGGTCTGGCCGTCGGACAACGCGTTCGTCGCCGCCGGCCTGCGCCGCTACGGCTACGACGACGAGGCGGCCCGGATCACCGCCGGCGTGTTCGCCATGGCGGAGACGCTCGGCGGGTCGGTCCCGGAGGTGATCGCCGGTTATCCGCGCCGGCTCACGAAGTATCCGGTGCAGCTACCGGCGGCCGGCCGTCCGCAGTCGTGGGCCTCGGGCGGCCTGCTGATGCTGCTCGCGACCATGCTCGGGCTGCGTCCGTGCGCGGACAACCTGCTGGTGAATCCGGTGATCCCGGCCGGTTACGGCCGGATCGAGCTGCTCGACGTGCCGGGCCGGTGGGGGCGGACCGACGCGTACGGCCGGGATCGGGACAGCGGCCGGCGGAAGCGCGGCGGCCAGGGGGAGGGCGCCCGCCGCGCCGCCTGACCGGGCCTGCTCACCGTTGAGAAGGGGCCCTTTCTCTACCGGAGGCGTCAAGCGGGGGCCCCTCCTTCAGGGTGGCCGGCGGCGCGGCCCGGGCGAGCAGCCGGTCGACGCCCACGAGGAGCAGGCCCAGCAGCCAGAACACGGTGGCGAACCCGAGCGCGCTGAGCCCGACACCGTCGTAGCCGAGCTGCCCGGCGTCGAGGAACGGGTACGGGTAGCGGTGCACGACGAGCCCGCGCACCAGCGCGAAGCCGAGGTAGGCCAGCGGGAACGCCAACCACCAGGCGGCGTACCGGGGGCGGAGCCGGCCGCGCCGGTCGAACAGCGCCCAGTCGGCGACCGCGAGCAGCGGCACCACGGTGTGCAGGAGCTGGTTGCCCCACCACTCGCCCGGCTCCCGGTGCGGCTGGGTCATCGCGAACGGGCTGGCGGGGTTGGCCAGCACCAGGTGGTAGACCGTGCCGGTGATGGTGATGTAGAGGGTCACCGCGCCCTTGAGCACGCTGGGTGGTTCCGGGCGGTCCCGCGCGGCGCACCAGGCGGCGTAGCCGGCGAGGACGCCGACGGCCACGTTGCTCTGGATGGTGAAGTAGGGCAGCAGGCCGGTCACCGTGGCCGGGCCGAGCGCGGTGAGCACGATGCCGGCCACCACGCCGAGCACCACTGCCGCGCGGAGGAGGATCGCCGGTCGGCGACGCCGGGGGGTCATCGGCGCAAGTTACCAGCCGGTCGTCAGCCGGTCGGCGGCCCGCCCGGGGTGGGTACGCCGTCCGTCGGTGGCCGCGCCGTGCCGGAACCGCGGCCGGCCGGCGTGCGGCGGGCGCCGGGCGTGGGTTCGCCTGGTGTCCGGGCGGCACCGGACGTGGGGGTGGCGGTGTCGGAGGGCGGTCCGCCGGTGCCCGGGTCGGGGACGCTCGGGGCCGGTGTCCCGGTGGGTGGGCCGGCCGGGTGGCCGGTCGGGCCCGAGCCGGAGGGCGGTCCGGCCGGCCCCGGGGAGCCGGAGCCGGCGAGCAGTCCGGTGCAGTAGCCGGGCACCCGGTCCGCGCCGCCCGCGGCGGCGACCAGGCCGGCGAAGGCCGGCGCCGCCAGGGCCCGGCCCCGCTCGGCCTCGCCGACAGCCCGGTAGGCGAGGCAGAGCCCGGCCGGTGTCGACAGGTCGGGCGCGCCGGCGGTCGGGCCGCCGGCCGGGCGGGTCGGGTGGGCCGTGGGCGCCGACCCGGTCGTGGACGGTGCGGCGGCGGTGCTGGTGGTGCGGTCGGACGGTGGCGCCTCGCCCCGGCCGGCCCCGGGCAGGTTGCCGGTCACCGCGGCCAGCGCGACGCCGCCGGTGAGCGTGGCGGCCAGGGTGGCGAGGGCGACCTTGACGCCGAGCAGGGTGGCGACCCGTCGGGCGGGGCGGTCGTCCGACCCACCACCGGCGCCCACGGCCGGTCGGCGCACCGGGACGACCGCCGGTTGCCGGCCGGCGAGCGACGCCCGGGCCGCCCGGAACTGCGCGACAGCGGCTGCCTCGCCGTCGAGTTCCCCGGACCGGGGCCCGGCGCGGACGGCGTCGAGGCACCGGACGAGCGTCGGTGGAGCAGTGTGCACGCCGCCGCGCGAACCGTCGAGCAGTCGCTCGACGGTTTCCTGGTCCAGGCGGGGTGCGTCCATCTCGTGACCCTCAGCGCCGCCACCTGCCCGAGCGTCACACGCCGAACCCCGCCGACCGCGTGAGACCGGTCACTGCGACCGGTCAACCCATGGTCTTCGACCCGTCGATCGACTCGCGGATGATGTCGGCGTGGCCGGCGTGCTGGGAGATTTCGGCGACCAGGTGCAGCAGCACCCGGCGGACCGTCCAGGCGGCGCCCGGGGTGAACCACGGCTCGTCCGGCAGCGGGTGTGCGGTGTCCAGGTCGAGCGTGGCGACCAGCGTGTCCGTCTCGGCGGCCACCCGGTCGAACTCGGCGAGCAGCCCGGCCAGGGTGTCGCCCTCGACCATCCGGAACTGGCCGGCCCAGTCGACCGGTTCGCCGCGCATCGCCTCGGCGCCGCCGACCGCGAACCGCGCCCAGCTCCGTTCGGTGCTCGCCACGTGCTTGACGATCCCGCCGAGACACAGCTCGCTGGCCGTGCTGCGGCGCGCCGCCTGCTCGTCGTCCAGCCCCGCCACGGTCTGGCGGAGGAAGCCGCGGTGCCGGCGCAGCGATTCGAGCAGGTCGGCCCGCTCGCCGGTGAGAACCTGGTCGGTGACGTCCATGTCGCTCGTTCCTCTCGATCGACGACCCGATGTCACGGTAGGACCCCGCACCGACATCCCGTGCGCTCCACACCGGAGCCTCCGGTTGCCGGTCCGTCCGGTTCGCGGTGAACTGAATGACATGGGTGTCATCAAGGTGGGCACGTCCTCGTGGGCCGATGCGATGCTGGTCCGTTCCGGCTGGTACCCCCGCGGGACCAACACCCCGGCGGGCCGGCTGGGCTGGTACGCCGAGCACTTCGGACTGGTCGAGGTGGACACCTCGTACTATGCGGTGCCGGCGGTGGAGACGACGACCGCCTGGGCGGACGCCACCCCGCCCGGTTTCACCTTCGACGTCAAGGCGTTCCGGCTGTTCACCGGCCACCACACCCCGGTCGAGGCGCTGCCGAAGGACCTGCGACCGGCCGGCGGGCCGAGCCGGATCCGGTGGCGCGACCTGCCCGCCGGGGCGTACGACGAGCTGTGGGACCGGTTCCACGCGGCGCTGGCGCCGCTCGCGGCGGCCGACCGGCTCGGCGCGGTGCTGTTGCAGTTTCCGCCCTGGCTGGCCCGCGGCGACGCGGCCCGGCGGCGGATCGTGGCCGCCGCGCAGCGGTGCCGTCCTCATCCGGTCACGGTCGAGCTGCGGCACTCCTCCTGGTTCACCGAGGACGCGGTGGTCGACACCGTGACGTTCCTGCGCGAGCACGGGCTCGGCTACGGCTGCGTGGACATGCCGCAGGGGCACGCCTCCTCGGTGCCGCCGATCCTGGTCGCCACCACCGACCTGGCCGTGGTCCGGTTCCACGGCCACAGCGAGGCCTGGGAGAGCGGCGACAAGCAGGAGCGGTTCCGCTACGCCTACGGCGACCGGGAGCTGCGGCACTGGTCGGTGCTGCTGCGCGAGCTGGCCGACCAGTGCGCCGAGCTGCACGTGCTGATGAACAACTGCTGCGGGGACCAGGCCCAGCGCGACGCCGCCCGCCTCGCCGACCTGCTCGGCGTGGTGCCCGCCGGCGCGCGGGCCTGAAGGTTTTCCCGTCGACCTCGCGGGTACCGGCCGGGAACGACAGCGAGGGGGGACACGTGGACGAGCGGCGGGACGAGACGGCCCCGGACGACCGGGATCCCCGGGCGACCCGGGACGCCGAGGAGGCGCACGGCGGCAGCATGGCACCGGGCCTGGTGGACGACACCGGGCACCCGGTGGCCGAGTCGCCGGTGCCGGCGAACGAGCAGGCCGCGCCGGGCCGCCCGGGTGAGGACGGCACCGGCTCCTGAGCGGGCACCGCGAGGCCGGTGACCCACCCCGATGTGGGTCACCGGCCGCGCGGTGGTCTCAGCGACCGGACGTGACCAGCTGCCGGCCGACCGCGCCCACGGCGGCCATCTTGCCGAGGTTCTTCGGCGTGGACATCACCCCGCCGGCCCGGCTGAGCATGCCGCGGAACACCTGCCCCGGCTTCTGCTGCTCACTCATGTACGCCGTCACCACGACCAGCGCGCCGGTCAGCGCCGGGATCGCCCACTGGAGCATCCGCATCTGCCGCTGACTGGCGGCGACGCTCGCCGGGGTGTGGTGGTTGGGTTCGGTGGTCCCGTCGACCGGGGGCCCGCCCGCCTTCTCCAGGCGCATGCCGACCAGCTTGCTGTAACCGGTGACCGCCAGCGCGCCGACGGTCAGCGCGGTCTTCACCGCGCTCGCCTTGCCCACGCCGGCCTGCCGGGCCATCCGCGGGCTCTCGGTGACCAGTTCGCCGACCGCGCCGGCCAGGTGGGCGCCGATCGCCGCCGCGTTCACCGGGGTCCACCGGGCCCAGCCGGCCGAGGCGATCGGCAGCCGCTGCGTGGTGTCGTCGATTCGTGCCGCCGCGCCGTTGACGCCGAGCGCCCCCATCAGTGAGCCGCCGAACCAGGCCGCCAGGCCCAGGTCGTGCATCGAGCGCAACGCGGTGTGCCGTTCGGACATCTGATCCCCCTCCGCCGTGTTCGGGCGGTGCGGCATACCCGTCCTCGGCCTGCTCACGCCCCCGGGATACGCGACGGCAGCGAGCCCGCGAACGCGGCCAGCCGGGCGGCCAGCGGTGCGGCGGCGCGGACCCAGGTGAAGTGGTCGAGCGGGGCGCCCGCCTCGGCGACGGTGTAGCGGTGCCGGGTCACCGGCGCGGCGGTCAGCTTGTCGCAGAGGTGGTCCAGCGTCTCGTGCGGCGTGTACTGGTCGTCGTCGACGCTGACCGCGAGCACCGGTGTCCGGATCCGCCGCACGGCGGCCTCGGTGTCCACCCCGTCGAGCGCCGGGAACCGCCCGGTGCGCGCGGTGTGCGCCCAGTCGCGGATCACGCCGCGCGCCTGCCGGCCGCCGAACCCCCAACCGGGCCAGACGCCGAGCACCCGGGCCGCCCCCGCGATGCCCTGGGTGTACGGCAGCACGCCCCAGCCGCGCCGTCCCGGGTACCGCCGCCACCAGGGCAGGCCCACGGCCACCAGGGCCAGCCCGTCGACCCGGCCGGCGTCGTGCAGCGCCTGGTGCAGCACGGCGACCTGGCCACCGAGGGAGTGCCCGAGCAGCACCCGGACGCGCCCGTCCAACCGGGGCTTGAGCGCGTCCAGCACCGTGCCGACGTCGCCGGCCAGCTCGGCGTAGCCGTACCGGCAGGCGCGGGACGGCGCGGGAGTGCTCTCCCCGGTGCCGCGCAGGTCCGCCACGATCACCGCGAAGCCGGCGTCGCGCAGCGCGGCGGCGAACGGCCGGTAGTAGCGGGCGCGGACGCCCATCGCCGGCCAGATCAGCACCACCGGCGCGCCGGGCGGCCCGTCCGGTTCCGGGTGGATCTGCACGCCGATCCGCGCGCCGTCGACGTCCACGTACTCCTGCGCGTACTCGCCACTCACCGGCCCAGCGTAGCTACCGGCGGGTAGCAAGCGGTGGGCGGACCCGCCGCGCCGCTCGCCGGTCAGCCGGGCAGCATCCCGGGCCCGAACACCTCGTAGGCGATCCGCCCGGCCGGCACCCCCCGGCGCACCAGGCTGCCGCGGACCAGGTTCATGAACGCGATCGGCCCGCACAGGTGCGCCGCCGTACCGGCGGTGACCGGGATCCGGTCCGGGTCGACCAGCCCGGCGGTGACGTGCGCCTTGAGCGGGGAGGGTTCGGCGCCGGCCGCGTCCTCGTACCAGAGGTGGACCGCGAGGTTCGGCAGCCGCTCCTGCAACGCCGGCAGCTCGTGCCGCAGGGCGTGCGTCGAGGCGGCCCGGTCGGCGTGCGCCAACGTCACCTCCCGGTCGGGGTCCTTCTCGGCCAGGTGGGCCAGTGCCGCCATCGCCGGGGTGAGACCGATGCCGGCGCTGACCAGCAGCAGCGGCCCACCGTCGCCGGTCGCGTCGACCTCGCCGAACGCCGGGCTCAGCCGGAGCGTGTCGCCGACGTCCACCCGATCGTGCAGGTGGCCGGAGACCAGACCGGGCGGCGCGCCGCCCTCGCCCCGGACCCGCTTCACGGTGATCCGCCACTCGTCCGCGCCGGGCCGGCCGGACAGGCTGTACTGCCGGATCTGCTGCCCCCGGCCCCGGCCCAGGTCGACCGCGACCGAGACGTACCGGCCGGGCACGAAGTCGCCGGGCGGTCCCCCGTCGGCCGGCGCGAGGGTGAACGACACCACGTCGGCGGTCTCCCGGACCCGGCCGGTCACCCGCCAGTCCCGCCACACCGGGCCGCCCTCCGGCACGCCCGCCCCGGCATACAGCCGCGCCTCGCGGGCGATGAGTTCGCAGGCCAGCAGCCAGTAGACCTCGTCCCAGGCGGCGGCCACCGGCGGGGTGACGGCGTCGCCGAGCACGTCGCCGACCGCGGCGAGCAGGTGCCGGCCGACGATCGGGTACTGGGTGGCGGTGATGCCGAGCGAGGCGTGCTTGTGCGCGATCCGGTCCAGGATCTGCCCCCACGGCGTGCCGGCGGTGTCGCCGGTCAGGTGTCCGGCGTACGCGACCACCGCGGCGGCCAGGGCCGCCTTCTGCTGCCCGGTGGCCTGGTTCCCGCGGTTGAAGAGGTCCAGCAGGTCCGGGTGGGCGTCGAACATCCGCCGGTAGAACCGGCCGGTGATCGCCTCGCCGTGTGACCGTACGGCGGGCAGCGTGGCGGACACCACGGCCGTGGAGGTTTCCGAGAGCACGATCGTCTCCTTCTGGGCGTCGAACGGGTCAGCGCCCAGAAAACAGGAATCCGAGATTCCGCTTCAGGGTCGAAAGTCCCGCGCGGGACGTGGCGGGTGTCACCGGGATCCGACCCGTGTCGCGATCGCCGTGGACTCGTTAGGGTCGGAGGCGTGAGGCTCAACCGGTCGACCGACATGGCCCTGCGGATCGCCATGCTGACCGCCGCGTCGCCGGTCCGCGCCACGGTCGACGAGCTCGCCACCCGGCTCGCGCTGCCCCGCAGCCACGTCGCCAAGGTGGTCCAACGGCTGCAGCGGCTCGGCGTCCTGGTGACCATCCGGGGCCGGTCCGGCGGGGTGGCCTTCGCCGAACACGCCGGCGAGCTGACCGTCGGGCAGGTGGTACGCGCGTTCGAGGGCGACGACGAGGTGGTCAACTGCGCCGCGCCGGCCTGCCCGCTGGTCGCCGGCTGCCGGTTGCGCGGCGAGCTGCGCCGGGCCCAGGCCGCCTTTCTGGCCGTGCTCGACGGGGTACGCCTCGGCGACCTGGTGGACGGGCCGGCCGGCCCGCTCCTGCTCAGTCTCGGCGTGGCCCCGGTGGCCCGCTGATGGGCGTCTCCCACCCGATCTTCGCCCGGCAGTTCGCCCGCGCCAGCGTCGCCCTGGACGCCGCCGGGATGGCCGCGCACCGGCGCCGCCTGGTGACCGGGCTGCGCGGCCGGGTGGTCGAGGTCGGCGCCGGCAACGGGCGCAACCTGCCGCACTACCCGCCGGCCGTCACCGGGGTGCTCGCCGTGGAGCCGGAGCCGCGGCTGCGTGCCCTCGCCCGCGCCGCCGCACCAGCGGCCCGGGTGCCGGTGACGGTGGCCGCCGGCCTGGGCGAGGCGCTGCCGGTCGCCGACGGCGCCGCCGACGCGGTGGTGTTCTCGCTGGTGCTCTGCTCGGTGCCGGACCAGTCGGTCGCGCTGGGCGAGGCGCGCCGGATCCTGCGGCCCGGCGGTGAGCTGCGCTTCTACGAGCACGTGGTGGCGGAGACGCCGGGCCTGCGCCGGGCCCAGCGCCTCGCCGACGCGACGCTCTGGCCGCTGTTCTGCGCCGGCTGCCACACCGCCCGCGACACCCTGGCCGCGATCCGGGCCGCCGGCTTCACCGTGACCGAGGTCGACCGGTTCCGCTTCCCCGAGGCCGGGATCCCGGTCCCCGCCTCGCCGCACGTCCTCGGTGCCGCCCTCCGGCCCTGACGGCCGGTCTTGGCCGGCGTCCCCGGGTGACGGGGGACGCCGGCCACGACGTCAGCCCACCGCGATCGTGCCGTCCGGCGCGCGCACGCACGACACCGTGCGGGCGGCGGCCACCGCCGCGCCGCTCAGGCACCGGCCGAGCACCTGGTGACCGGCCGCGCTCGGGTGCCACGACTCCTGGCAGGTCTGGAAGTAGGTGCCGCAGGCGTTCGCGATCCGCTGGATGTCGAGCTTGTCGTAGCCGGAGAGGCTGGTGACGAAGACGCCGCTCGGGCCGTCCATCAACCGGATCGGGGTGGCCAGGGCGTTGGCCGGGCTGCCCGCCGACTCGCAGAGCCGCGCGCCGTCGAACGCCCGTTGCACGTTCAGATACACCAGGTCGTCGGTCGGGAACTCGGCCGCCAGCGTGCTCCGCACCGAGCTGACCAGGGTGCCGAGGCCCTGCGAGAAGCGCTGCCCGGGCGCCAGGCTGGCCCGGTGGATCGGGCAGCCGGCCGCGTACCGCTCGGCGCCCAGGGCGCGGAACTTGTCCCGGGTGTCGTCGCGGCTGTCCTCACTCCAGTAACCCTGCTCCAGCTCGTACGGCAGGGGGTTGGTGTAGTCCTGGAACACCACCCGGTGCTGGCCGTCCGCGTCCACCTCGTCGAGCGTGGCGAGCAGCTGCCGCAGCGCCGCCGTGGTCTCCGCGGTGGCCGAGGCGAACTGCGCGGCGGTGCCCAGGTCGGCGTCGGTGCACGGCTTCTGCTCCACCGGCCCGCCCAGGTAGGCCCAGAACTCCCACCACCCGGTCCACGCGTCGGCGATGAACCGGTTGGCGCACTTCTCCGCCACGCTGCCGAACGTGAACGAGCTGTTGTTCGAGCCGAGCCCGACCAGCACCAGGTCGATGTCGTGGGTGCGGGCGACGGACCGGAGCTGGTCGAGCTGGGCGGCCACCTGACGGCCCTTGGCCCGGGTGGCCGACGCGTTGGCGATGTCGTACGGCTGCCCGCCCGAGCAGGCCAGGTTGAACCGCGCGGAGATGCCCGGCAGGTCGGCCCGGAACAGGGAGGCGTTCGGCGAGCGGTGGCAGAAGTAGGCGTTGGCGTTCGCGGCCGACCAGCCGGGGAAGCCCTGCGCCACGCCGTTGACGTCGACCACCGGGGCGTACGCGCCGGCGCCCTCGCCGCTGATGAAGCTGTCACCCAACGCCACCGCGGCGGTCGGCAGCGCCGCGACGGCGGGAGCGGCGGGCGCCACGGCGACCGGCAGCGCCACCGTGGCGAGCGCCAGCGCCGCCGCGAGCACGGAACGACGGAACACGGACATGCCCCACCTCACCCTCATCCATCGAAACGTGAAAGATTCTTTGGTGGGCGATCAGATCACGGGCGTGTGACGGGCGTCAATGGCCGGACACCGGGACGCGACAGCTGTTGACAATTCGGCCGGAGACGACGGGAAGACGACCGCGGGGTCCGGTCGTTGTCGTGCACGAACGCCTCCCCGCGCCCTCGGCCGCCCCGTCCGGGCCGGCCACCCGGCACAACCGGACAACGCACCGCACCGGGTGCGTCGGAGCTGTCGGAGCGCCGGGCTAGGCTCGCTGCGGCGCGCCGCGCCCGGCGATCGCCGTGGGGGCATCACACGGTGAACGGCACCACACCGCCGAGACCTGGGAGTACGACCAGTTGACCGCACAGCCTGAGACGCTCTACGGGGCCGACGACCTGACCCACCTGGAGGGCCTCGACGCCGTCCGCAAGCGCCCCGGCATGTACATCGGCTCGACCGACAGCCGTGGCGTGGGTCACCTCGTCAACGAGATCCTCGACAACTCCACCGACGAGGGTGTCGCGGGTCACGCCACCAAGGTCGACGTGATCCTGCACGCTGACGGCTCGGTGCAGGTCGACGACGACGGCCGGGGCATCCCCACCGACGTGCACGCCAAGTCCGGCATCTCCGGCGTCGAGCTGGTGCTCACCCGCCTGCACGCGGGCGGCAAGTTCGGCGGCTCGGGCTACAAGACGTCCGGCGGCCTGCACGGCGTGGGCGCCTCGGCGGTCAACGCGCTCTCCCGCCGCTTCGACGTCACCGTCCGCCGTGGCGGCAAGGTGCACGCCATGTCGTTCCGACACGGCGTGCCCGGTATCTTCGACGGCGACGGCCCCGAGGCGCCCTTCACCCCCGGCCCCGGCCTGCAGATCGTCGGCGCGATGAAGCGCGGCCAGCGCACCGGCACCTCGATCCGCTGGTGGCACGACCCCCGCTACTTCGAGACCGGCGCCGCGCTCGACACCGAGGTGGTCCGGCTCAAGCTGCGCAACACCGCCTTCCTGGTCCCCGGCGTGGCCTACCGGCTGCGTGACGAGACCGGCGAGCAGGCTGCCGAGGAGCGCTTCCACTTCCCGAACGGTCTGACCGACATGGTGGAGTTCCTAGCCCCGGCCGGCGACCGGCCGGTCTCCGGCACGCTGCTGGTCACCGGCGAGGGGACCTACCGCGAGAACGCCGCCGACGCCAACGGCGTGATGCAGTCCAACGTGCAGCGCCGCGCCGAGGTCGAGATCGCGTTCCGCTGGGGCACCGGCTACGACCGCACCGTCGAGTGCTTCACCAACACCATCCGCAACGCCCACGGCGGCACCCACCGCAAGGGTTTCGAGCGGGCCCTGGCCCGCACCCTCGCCGAGGCCGCCCGCAGCGCCCGTGGCCTGCTCAAGCCCAAGGAGGACGCGCCCACCCTGGACGACGTCCTGGAGGGCATGACAGCGGTGGTGCACGTCCGCATCCCGGAGCCGCAGTTCACCTCGCAGACCAAGGACGAGCTCTCCACCGCCGGCATCACCAAGGTGCTCCAGGGGCTGGTCGAGGCGCACCTGAAGAGCTGGCTGGACGACCGGCGCACCAAGGCCGAGGCCCGCACGGTGCTCCAGAAGATCGTCGACGCGGCCCGGGTCCGGCTCACCCAGAAGCAGCAGAAGGACGCGGCCCGCCGCAAGACCGCGCTGGAGGGCGCGGCCATGCCGGCCAAGCTGGTCGACTGCCGCGCGTCAGGCATCGACAGAAGTGAATTGTTCATCGTGGAGGGGGACAGCGCCCTCGGGACAGGGCGCCTCGCCCGCTCCTCCGAATACCAAGCGCTGCTGCCGATTCGCGGCAAGATCCTCAACGTGCAGAAGGCCAACCTCCAGCAGGTGCTGGACAATGCCGAGTGCGCGGCGATCGTGCAGGTGCTGGGTGCCGGCTCCGGTCGCACGTTCGACCTGTCCACCCTGCGTTACGGCCGGGTGCTGATCATGGCCGACGCGGACGTCGACGGCGCGCACATCCGGACGCTGCTGATCACGCTCTTCGCCCGCTACATGCGTCCGCTGATCGAGGCCGGCCGGCTCTACGCCGCGATGCCGCCCCTGCACAAGATCACGACGAAGGGGCGCAACCCGCAGGTCACCTACACCTACACCCAGGCCGAGATGGAGGCGACGGTCCGCAAGCTGGAGAAGGCCGGCAAGCAGATCGTCACCCCGATCCCGCGCTTCAAGGGTCTCGGTGAGATGGACGCCGACGAGCTGTGGGAAACCACCATGAACCCGGCCACCCGGGCGGTCCGCCGGATCACGCTCGACGACGTCGAGGCCGCCGAGCGGATCCTCGACCTGCTCATGGGCGAGAAGGTCGAGCCCCGCCGCAACTGGCTGATCGACTCCGCCGACCGCGTCGACCGCGACGCCATCGACGCCTGACCACCGCGTTCGTTTCGGAAGGAAGCTGCACCATGGCACGCCGCAAGGACGACCGCGCCAAGGCGGATCTCTCCGCCTTCGACCAGGCCGGCGCCCGGGTCTTCGACAACCCGCTGGTCACCGAGGTTTCCGACTCCTACCTGGAGTACGCGTTCTCGGTCATCCACTCCCGCGCCCTGCCGGACGCCCGGGACGGGCTCAAGCCGGTGCACCGACGCATCCTCTGGTCGATGTACGAGCAGGGCCACCGCCCCGACCGGGGGCACGTGAAGTCGGCCCGGATCGTCGGCGACGTCATGGGCAAATACCACCCGCACGGCGACACGGCGATCTACGACGCCATGGTGCGGCTGGCGCAGGACTTCTCGCTCAACGCCCCGCTCATCGACGGGCACGGCAACTTCGGGTCGCCGGACGACGGCCCGGCCGCCGCGCGCTACACCGAGGCCCGGATGTCCCGGGAGGCGATGCTGCTCGTCGGTGAGCTGGGTGAGGACACCGTCGACGTCGAGCCCAACTACGACGGCTCGCTGACCCAGCCCACCGTGCTGCCGGCGGCCTTCCCGAACCTGCTGGTCAACGGCGCGTCGGGCATCGCGGTCGGGATGGCGACCAACATGATCCCGCACAACCTCGGCGAGGTGGTGCAGGCCGCCCGTTGGCTGATCAACCACCCGGACGCCACGCTGGACCGGCTGATGGAGTTCGTGCCCGGCCCCGACCTGCCCACCGGCGGGCTGCTGCTGGGCCTGGACGAGGTGCGCCGGGCGTACGAGACCGGGCGTGGTGTGGTGCGGATGCGCGGCCGGGTGGAGATCGGCCCGCTGGAGGGCAGCCGGGGCCGGCAGGCCATCACGGTCACCGAGCTGCCCTACGGCGTCGGCGCCGAGAAGGTCATCGCGGCGATCACCAACGAGGTCAACAAGACCAAGCGGCTGACCGGCATCGCCGACGTCAAGGACCTCACCGACCGGGAGAACGGCACCCGCCTGGTCGTCGAGTGCAAGGTCGGGGTCAACCCGCAGGCGTTGCTGGCCGACCTCTACCGACTCACCCCGCTGGAGCAGTCGTTCGGCGTGAACAACCTGGTGCTGGTGGACGGCCAGCCGCGCACGCTCGGGCTCAAGGAGCTGCTCGAGGTGTTCCTGTCGCACCGCTACCAGGTGGTGACCCGGCGCAGCGCCCACCGCAGGCGCAAGCGGGAGGAGCGACTGCACCTGGTGGACGGCCTGCTGATCGCCCTGCTCGACATCGACCGGGTGGTCAAGCTGATCCGGGCCAGCGAGGACGCTCAGGCGGCCAAGGACGGCCTGATGCAGAAGTTCCGGCTCTCCGAGATCCAGGCGACCTACATCCTGGACACTCCGTTGCGCCGGCTGACGAAGTACGACCGGCTGGAGCTGGAGGCCGAGCAGGAGAAGCTGCGCAAGGAGATCGCCGAGCTGTCGAAGATCCTCGACGACCCGAAGGTGCTGCGGAAGCTGGTCTCGGACGAGCTGGCCGCGGTGGTGAAGCAGTTCCCCACCGAGCGGCGCACCACGCTCGTCGACGGCGACCTGAAGGAGGTCCTGGCGGCCTCGGTGCCGGCCGGTCCGCTGGAGGTCGCCGACGACCCGTGCCAGGTGATCCTCTCCGCGACCGGGCTGGTGGCGCGCACCGCGGCCGAGTCGGAGGAGGCCGCCGAGGCGCGGCGGCGCAGCGGCCGGGTCAAGCACGACGCGGTACGCGCCGTGGTGCACTCCACGGCCCGGGGGCGGGTGCTGCTGGTGACCAGCGCCGGCCGGGCGTTCAAGATCGACGTGTTGCCGTTGCCGGTGCTGCCGGAGCAGTCCGGCACGGTGTCGCTGCGCGGTGGCATGTCGGCCGCCGAGCTGGCGCCGTTGGCGCCGGGGGAGACGGTCGTGGGGCTGGCGCCGCTGGGCCCGCCCGCCGCCGGGTCGCCCGGTCTGGCGTTGGGCACGCGGCAGGGCGTGGTGAAGGTGTGCGCGCCGGACTGGCCGGTCCGCTCGGACGAGTTCGAGGTGATCTCGTTGCGCGACGGCGACGAGGTGGTCGGCGCGTCCTGGCTGACCGACGGCGCGGAGACGCTGTCGTTCGTCTCCTCGGAGGCGTCGCTGCTGCGCTTCGCCGCGTCCCTGGTCCGGCCGCAGGGCGTCAAGGGTGGCGGGATGGCCGGGATCAGCCTGCCCGCCGGGGCGCGGGTGGTGTTCTTCGGCGCGGTACGCCCCGACGACGCCCAGCACGGTGAGCCGATGGTGGTGACGTCCACCGGCGCGACGGTCAAGGTGACGCCACTGAAGGCGTACCCGGCGAAGGGTAGGGCGACCGGCGGCGTGCGCGCGCAGCGGCTCCTCAAGGGTGAGACGGACCTGGCCGTGGCCTGGATCGGCCCGCGCCCGGTGGGCGCGACGGCGACCGGCGACCCGGTGGACCTGCCACCGGCGGACCCGCGCCGCGACGGCTCCGGCTTCGCCGTCATGCTCGGCCCCACGGTCGTGGGGCACCACATCGACCGCGACTGACCCCGCCCCACCCCACCCCACCCCACCCCACCCCGATCTTGCAGTTTCGGCCCGGGCATCTCGGGCGAAGCCGGCAGACCCCGGGCCACAAGTGCAAGATCGACGTGGGGACGGGGGCGGGGGTCAGAGTTCGGGTTCGGGGGAGGGGCGGGACTCGGGGGTGGTGCCGCGGAGGCGGGCGATCAGGCGCATGCCGTGGTAGATGACCAGGGCGGCGGCGGTGCCCAGGGCGATGCCGTTGAAGGACAGGTCGCCGGCGGTCAGCGTGTAGTTGGCGGCGCCGACGATGACCGCGACCGCGGCGGTGAACAGGTTGACCGGGTCGTGGAAGTCGACCCGGTTCTCGATCCAGATCCGGGCGCCGAGCACGGCGATCAGCCCGTACAACGCGGTGGTGGCGCCGCCGAGCACGCCGGCCGGCACGGTCAGGATCAGCGCGCCGAACTTCGGGCAGAGGCCGAGCAGGATGGCGGTGCCGCCGGCCACCCAGTAGGCGGCCGTGGAGTAGACCCGGGTCGCCGCCATGACGCCGATGTTCTCCGCGTACGTGGTGGTGCCGGAGCCGCCGCCGGAGCCGGCCAGCACGGTGGCGAGGCCGTCGCCGAGGAACGCCCGACCCATGTGGCGGTCGAGGTTCCGGCCGGTCATCGCGGCCACCGCCTTGACGTGCCCGGCGTTCTCCGCGATCAGCACCAGGATCACCGGGATGACCAGGACGACGGCGCGCAGGCTGAAGCTGGGCGTGTGGAACTCCGGCAGCCCGACCCAGGCCGCCTGCCGCAACCCGGTGAGCGCCTGCTGGTCGAGTTGGCCGGTCACCGCGGCGACCAGCCAGCCGAACACGACGCCGAGCAGGATCGACAGTCGGGCCAGGAAGCCGCGAAACACCACTGTGGTGACCAGGATCGCGAGCAGGGTGAGCACGGCGATCAGCGGCTGGGCCTTGACCCCGGTGCCGGCGCCGCCGCCGTCCCAGGCCACCGGCGCCAGGTTGAGCCCGATCAGCGCGACGATCGCACCGGTCACCACCGGGGGCATCAGGGCGTCGATCCAGCGTGCGCCGGCCAGGTGCACCACGACGCCGACCAGCGCCAGCGCGGCGCCGGCGACCACGATGCCGCCGAGCGCCGCGCCGATGCCGCCGTCGGTCTTGGCGGCGATCACCGGGGCGATGAACGCGAACGACGACCCGAGGTACGACGGCAGCCGGTTGCCGGTGATCAGCAGGAACAGCAGCGTGCCCAGGCCGGAGAAGAAGAGCGTGGTGGCCGGCGGGAAGCCGGTGATCAGCGGGACGGTGAAGGTGGCGCCGAACATGGCGACCACGTGCTGCACGCCCACCCCGACCGTGCGCGGCCAGGAGAGCCGTTCGTCGGGGTGGACCACGTCGCCGGGGCGTACCGAGCGGCCGTCGCCGTGCCTGGTCCAGGTGGGGAACTGGGTCATCGCCTCGCCCTTTACCTCGGGTGACGGGGGCGGTGTCCGACCCTGGGAGTTGTTTCTAGCACGGGCGGAGATCGCGAGGTCAGGCCACCCCGGCGGGGCGGAACTGCACGCTGACCCGGGGCCCGACCGGTCGGGCGGTCTTCGGCACGGCGTGTTCCCAGGTGCGTTGGCAGGAGCCGCCCATCACCACGAGGTCGCCGTGGCCGAGCGGGAAGCGCAGGCTGGTGCCGCCACCGCCGCGTGGGCGCAGCAGCAACGCGCGGGGGGAGCCGAACGAGACGATCGCGACCAGGGTGTCGGTGTGCGCGGAGCGGCCCTGGGTGTCGCCGTGCCAGGCCACGCTGTCCCGCCCGTCGCGGTAGAGGCACAGGCCGGCGGTGACGAACGGCTCACCCAGCTCGGGCGCGTAGTGCCGGGTCAGCGTGTCGCGCGCGGCGGTGAGCACCGGGTGCGGCAACGGGCGGCCGGCGGCGTACCAGCAGAGCAGGCGGGGCACGTCGACCTTGGTGTCGTACATGGTGCGGCGCTCGGCCCGCCACGGCACATCGTGGCGCAGCGTGTCGAGCACGGCGTCGGAGCCGCGCACCCAGCCGGGCAGGTGGTCGACCCAGGCGCCGCGGCTCAGTTCGTGCCGGCGCACGGCGAGCGGGCCCAGGGTCGGGCCCTGCTCGGCCAGGTCGAGCATCGAGGGCTGGTACGCGATCTCGGACACGCCCGCGATCGTACAGGCGTACGACCCTTCAGCGCCGCAGCAGCCGGCGGACCGGGTCCGGGACGGCCTGCTTGATCCGCTCGCGCAGCCCCTGCGTGCGCAGCGTGCGGAGGGTGTCGGTGAGCTTGAGGTTCTCGTCGCGGAGCCGCTGGATGCGGGTCACCAGCTCGGCGGGCGGGGTGGCGGCGGCCGGCCGGACGCCGGGCGGGAACTCCGTCTCGCGGACCCGCCGGTCGAACGCGGCGGCGCTGTCGCCGTCGGCGAACGAGGTGCCGAGGTCGTGCTTGGCCAGGAACCTGGTGATCGTGTCGAAGCGGTCCTTGTGGCCGGCGTTGAGCGCGGTGTAGTCGGCCTCCGCGTAGAGCTCGGCGGCATCGACGTCGGCCGGCACGTCCCGCATGATCCGGTGCGGGATGTCGAAGTAGCGGGCCAGTTCCAGGGTGCGGGAGTCGTGCGCGAAGAGGTAGCCGGGGGTACCGGCGATCAGCGCCGTGATGGTGCCGTGGATCCGGGTGCCGAAGTTGAAGTCGAAACCGGACAGGTGCGTCATCCACGTCCACGGGTCGACGAACATCCGCACCTTGTCCTCGACGAACAGCGGGTGCGAGGTGTGCAGCGGCATCTCGCTGCTCTTGCCCCGGTGCTCGGGCGCGTCGCCGTAGAGCAGCGTGCCGAGGGTCCGCAGGTCCTGCGGGATGTAGCACAGGTTCGGGTAGCGCTCCCGGTGGTGGCGGACCACCTGGGCCATCGAGGCGACGTAGGGGGAGATGGTCAGCGCGATCCGGGCGTCGGTGGTCAGCTCGGGCCGGCCCTTCTCCAGCCGGAAGTTGTCGCCGTGCAGGAACATCGACGGGCAGCCGATCTGCTCCACCGCGGAGAAGCCGAGGGTACGCAGGTAGCTCTCGGTGATCTCGCCGCGTACCCCGATGCTGTGCGAGCGGTCGAGCACCGCCCGGCAGAACGCGCTGACCGCGTCGTCGATCGGGCGCAGGTACTCCCGGTCGCCGTCGACGTTCGTCTGCACCCCGACGCCGAGGACCACCACCGGGATCTTGAGCCGTTCGATCAGCCGGGTGAGCGGTTCGAGGCGGTGTGCGAAGCTGCGGCGGAAGGCGTTGGCCAGCGGGACGACGAAGACGTCGTGGCGCTCGTTGATCTCGTCGGCGTCGCGCGGGTCGGCGGGCTTGCGGGTCGCGGTGATCTCCGCCGTGGAGGTGGCCAGCAGCTTGTGCGCGGCATGGCTGAACACCAGGTTGCCGGTGTTGTCGCTGATCCAGTTGCGGCCGAAGGTCTCCTCCGGCGTCAGAACGTCGAACGGGCCCTTGCGGGCGCGGAGGAGGATCCTCTGGTGCATCCGGCTGCTCACCTTCCGATACGGCCCGACGGGCGCCGGCCGGGCGCCCGCAGGTGCGGGAACGGAAATCCTATCCGCCCCCCGCCGGTGACCGTCCGGACGCCGCCGCACCGGAGTCCGCCGCATACCACCCGGTAGGGTGCCCGGGATGACCAGTGCCCCGACCACCGCCCGCACGCCGCGGCTGCCGTCGCTGACCGGGCTGCGGTGGATCGCCGCCCTGCTGGTCTTCGGCTTCCACGCGGGCACCATGCGGATCATCGCCGAGCCGCAGTGGAAGGCGGTGATGGACAAGGCCTTCAGTCTCGGCCTGTCCGGCGTCGAGTTCTTCTTCATCCTCAGTGGATTCGTCCTGGTCTGGTCGTACCGCGACGGCGAGCGCGCGTGGACGTTCCTGCGCCGCCGGTTCGCCAAGATCTACCCGAACCACGTGGTGACGTTCCTGGCGGCGCTGGTGGTGGCGGCATGGTTCGCCGACCCGGTCCTGCCGTGGGCCGCGATCGGCAACCTCTTCCTGGTCCAGGCGTGGATCCCGCTCAACGGCTACTTCTACAGCGTCAACAACGTGAGCTGGTCACTCTCCTGCGAGCTGGCCTTCTACCTGTGCCTGCCGCTGGTGGTGCCGTGGCTGCGCCGGGCCGGCAGCGGCTGGCTGCGGGTGGTGCTGGTCGCCGCGCCGCTGCTGATCCTGGCGCTCTGGCCCGCCCAGCAGCTGGTGCCGGAGGACCAGCGGTGGTGGTTCACCCAGATCTTCCCGGTCACCCGGTCCTTCGAGTTCTGGATGGGCGCGGCGGCGGCCGAGCTGATGCGCCGCCGGCACTGGCGTGGCCCCGACCTCACCACGGCCAGCCTGACCTTCGTCGCCACCTGGGTGGTCGCCGCGCTGTGGATCCCGGCCGAGTTCTGGGCGGCGCTGCTCGCCGTGGCGTACCTGCTGGTCATCGCCGCCGCGGCGGACGCCGACGTGCGGGGCCGGCGGACCCCGTGGCGGTCGCGTCCGATGGTCTGGCTCGGCGAGGTCTCGTTCGCGTTCTACCTGGTCCACGTGCTGGTCATGGTGACCGTGCTGCGGCTCACCGGTGACTGGGGCACCGGCCTGCCCGGATGGCGGGGCCCGCTCGCGGTGCTCGGCTTCCTGTTGCTCACCCTGGCGCTCGCCGCCGCCCTGCACCGCTGGGTGGAGGTGCCGATGATGCGCCGCCTCGGCCCGCCGCGGCGGGCCCGCCGGGAGCCGGCCGCCGCCGTGCCGGCGCCGAGGCCGGCCGCCGACGACGCCTCCCGCTCCGTCGAGTACGCCGGGCGGCGCCGGCCGGACTGAGCCGTGCGGCCGCCCCGGCGTGACGGTGTCCCGGGCGGGTGCCGGCGCCGGTCGTCGGCGTCGTTCGTCGGGGTGTCGCGACACGCCGAGCGGCGGTGCGCGGTGGTGGGATCGGCGGTAATTTGTACCCGTGCTTCCGATCGCGCTCACCTGCCCCGTGTGGTGGGTGGCGCGCTGGGCCGCACGGATGCTGGCCAGCCTGGCCGTGGTGGTGGCCTTCTCGCTCGGCACCGCCACGTTGCCGGCCGGCGCCTCCGCGACCGCGCCGGCCCCGACCGGTCCGGCCGCCGGCCTGACGATCCGCACCGCCGCCGGCTCGCCGGCCGCCGCGCGAGCGGAGCGCGACGACACCGCCGCACGGCAGCGTGACCTCGCCGCCGCACGGCAGGACGCCTCCGTCGGCGTTGCGCGGCCGCAGCCGGAGGGCGTCGCCGCGCCGCCGACCGGCCGGCTCCCGCTCCCGGGCGGCCGACCGCCGGCTCCGGCCGGCCCGCGAGCGCCGCCCACCCGCTGACCCGCCACGGGCCTGGCCCGTGCCGCCGTCCACCGAACCTCACCCGCGCCCGCCCGTCGGCGGTCGGCGGCGGCCGAATCCCGGCCGCGCCCCGCCCCGACCGGCCCGTGCGGATCCTCCCGCCATCGTCTCCCGTGAGGTGCCGACCATGTCGCAGACCGTTCTCCTCAACTTCCTCACCGCGGTTCCCGAGGCCGCCGCCATCTGGTCGGCCCTGACCGTGCTCGCCCTCGTCCTGCTCGCCGTGCTGGTCGCCCGTCCCGAGCGCGACGGCGCCGCCGAGATCGAACCCGACCCGGTCGACGTCGAAGCCGCCCACCACGCCGACCTGGCCCGCTACGCCGACGAGGTGGCGGTGGCCGCCGCCGGTGCCGGGCAGACCGCCCGCCGCCGCCGCGAGCGGTGGCTGGCCGCGCAGAGCACCGCGGACCGGGCCTGGACCGCCTACGACGAGGCCGACGCCGCGACGCGCCGCCTGGCCGGCGCCGGCGCGCTGCCCGCCCCGCACACCCCGCACACCCCGGCGGAGTACGCGGCGCGGGAACGCTGGCTGCACCACGCCGCGATGGCGGCGCACTGGCGCGGTGACCTGACCGCCCGCCAGCTCGCCGACGTGCTGGCCCACCGCAACGGGTGGGACCCGCGCCGCCATCCGGCCGAGCAGGAGCTCGTGCTGGCCCGCACGGTCCGCGACGGGCGGCGGGCCGGCTGGGAGACGGCCGCCGAGCGGGAGCGCCTGGCCTGGCGGGACGCCGAGTTGGCCGCCGAGTCGGCCCGGACGCTCGCCGCCGAGGCGTACGCGGCAGCCGTGGCACTGCGGCCCGTTCCGCCGCCCCGGGCGGCGGCCGTGACCCGCGTCCCGGTCCCGGCGGCCGTGCGCAGCGCCCGCTGGCGGCCGGCCCGGGTGGGCTGAGCGGCCGGCGTCGACCGAATCGTTACCGAGTGTGGTGAGCCCGGTCACCGGCATGTCTCGGGAGCCGGTCGCCGGGGTCGATGACCGGTGCCGCGCCCGATGCCCGTTTTCCCGCCGTCCGGATGTCCCGCTTTCCGCCGGCCGGTGCCGTCGACGCCCCTTGTCCCATTGAGGGAAGTGGGTGACCGGCTGTTCCGAATCCGTAGGCACCACGGGCGTTTGCGCAGGTAGAGCCGCTTGGCAGGGCGTGTACCCACCGGTAGTGTCGGCGCGTCCGGTGCGGTTCTCGATCGCCGATGGCGACGCCGCGCCGACCCGCCTAATCGTGCACACACGAACCGGGGACCCACAGCAACACCGGGGTGAATCCGCGAGCCACGGCCGCGGTAGGGCGTACTTCCCGCCCGAATCCGTCAGCTAACCCGGTCGGCGGTCACGGAAGGAGTTCGCGCCTCGTGCCCACCACCCCCCGATCGTCCCCCCGCCTCCACGGCCACCGGGTGCCGACGCTCGCCTGACCGGCGACACGCACCCGACCCCTTGCCCGCCCGGTCGTCCGGGCGTCGCTTCCCGCGGCCCTGCCGCCCTTCAGCGCGTGTGAGTTCCTCCGCGCGCCGGGCCGGCGCGTGCCGCTCACCCCCGTGGAGGAACACCGTGAAGCACCACCTGAAGCGTCAGCTGCGGCGGCTCGCGACCGAGCGCCCGTACCAGATCATGGCCGGTTCGGCCGCCGCCCTCGTGCTGGCCGCCGGCGCCGGCGCCGCCCTCACCACCGACGACGCCCCGGCCCGGACGGAGAACACCGCCTCGGTGGCCGACCTCGGTTCCCGGCTCGGCGACACCGCCAGCCGCAGTGAGGCCCGGATCGCCGTCCCGTCGCCGAGCGCGTCACCCAGCGCCTCACCGAGCGCGTCGCCCCGGCCCAGCGCCAGCGCCTCACCCTCGGCGAAGGCCGCCGACCCGGACACCACCCGCAAGGCCAAGCCGAAGCCGCCGTCGCGCAAGGTGCTCGACTACGACTACCAGGCGCAGACCACCTACTACTACTGCGGCCCGGCCGCGGTCCGCAACGCGCTCAGCGCCACCGGCATCGAGCGCAGCCAGGACACCCTGGCCGTGGCCCTCGGCACCACCGAGATGGGCACCAACTCCGCCGAGGACACCACCCGGGTGCTCAACCAGCAGGTCAAGGGCGACCCGTACCGGACCCGCATGATCCCCGGCGCGGCCACCCGCGGGCAGATCGACCAGCTCCAGGCCGACGTCGTCCGGGCGGTCAACAACAACCGGGCCGTCGTGTCGAACATCGTCGGTGACGCCACCGACACCAATGGCGGCTGGCACTCGTTCCCGGGCGGCCACTACATCGCGGTGGTCGGGTACCAGAACGACGGCCGAACCGTGCGGATCGCCGACTCGGCCGACCCGTCGCTGCCGTCGTACTGGGTCAGCACCATCGACCTGGCGAACTGGATGGCCACGCGCGGTTACTCCGCCTGACCTCTTCTTCCCGGTACGCGTGAAGGCCGGCACCCGTCGTTCGGGTGCCGGCCTTCGCGCGTGTGCTTACTTGGTCCAGTGCTGGTTGACCAGGTCGGTGGCCTGCTTCTCCCACTGCGCGTAGGCGTCCGGGTAGGCCGACACCTGCACGGTCTGGGCGGCCTTGGTCAGGGGCATGTCCTGCCAGCCGTCGACCTGCTTGAGGCCCTTGAGGAAGGACAGGGTGGAGTACTCGGGGTCGGTGATCTGCTCCGGGGTGCCCCAACCGGAGGAGGGGCGCTGCTGGAACAGGCCCAGCGAGTCGTGGTCGTTCTTGTCGCCGAGGTGGCCGAGGTTCTCCAGCTTCGACTCCTGCAGGGCGGTGGCGATCGAGATGATCGCGGCGCGCTCGGGCAGGCCGGCCTTCTTCGTCGCGGCGATGATCGCCTTGACGTTGGCGGTCTGCTCGTCGTTGAGGGTGATGGTGGACTGCTCACCCTGCACACTCGCGGCGGCGACGGGCTTGCCAGCGGCGTGGGCGGGGGTGTCGGCGTGGGCGGCGATCGGACCGGCGAACACACCACCGGTGAAGGCCAGACCAGCAATACCGAGAATGCTCTTGCGCAGGATCGTGTTCATGGTGAGGGCTCCATTCGGGGGTCGACACACCGGGGGGTGTGTGGGCACCGTCAGGCGCTCAATGACTGGGGGGGGTCCGGCGTGCTCGCGGGGCCGGGGCCTCGTCGCGGGTGCCGGGAGTGTGTGTAACGACCGGGCGGCCACCGTCATTCCCGGGACCGTCACCACGGGGGATGCGGGCTTCGGGGTGCAGTGGGCGGCCTCGCGGGGATGCGGGTCGGCCCCACTCGGGGCTGGCGGCGCGATGCGCTCGCCTTGCTCGGTCGTTCACCCGTCTACAACGCCCCGCACCCCGCGACGATTCCATCGCCAGGGTGCCGCCCACCACCCCCGAACCGGACACCTCACCCCACCCGGAACACCCGGTGACAGACCACCGGCACCCCGCGAGCCGCCCGCTCCGTCACCCGACAACCCGCACGCCGCGGGCCACATCCCGGCCCCGCAGACACCCACCCCGTTCCACCCACCGCAATGTCGCCCCACGCCCGGAACGCCATGGGTGTCTGAAGGCCCCACGGACACCCATGGCGTTCCACCCCAGCCCCGCGCGCCCGGCGACTGGAACGTCATGGGTGTCTCGGGGTCGCGCAGGCGTCCGTGGCGTTCCACCCGCGCCTCACTGGCCCGGCGACTGGAACGTCCTGGGCGTCTCGAGGCCGCGCAGGCGTCCGTGGCGCACCCGTCCCGCCGCCGGCGTGGCGAGGGCTGCCAGTGCAACGTCGACCAGGGTGGGGCGGGTTCGGTCTCGCGTGGCGTGTCCGTCCGGTGGCAGACTGCGCCGTATGGGCGATACGGCGGCGACGGCGACCCGTCACCTGGTGCTTCTGCACGGCATGGGTGCCACCGGTGAAGTGTGGTTGCCGTGGGCGCCGCTGCTGGAGCGTCGCTGGCCCGGCCGCTGGCTCGCCCCCGACCTGGCCGGCCACGGCTGGTCGCCGCCGCTGACCGAGTATTCCTTCGCGGCCCTGGCGCAGCGTGCGGCGGACGGCCTCGGGTCGGTTCGGCTCGGCCCGAACGACCGGCTCGTGCTGCTCGGGCACTCGCTCGGTGGCGTGGTGGCGCTGGCGTTGGCCGCCCGGCAGCGCGGGCTGCCCGTCGACGCCGTGGTGGGGCTCGGCATCAAGGTGGCCTGGTCACCGGCCGAGCTGGCCAAGGCCGAGGAACTGGCCGCCCGGCCGGTGACCTGGTTCGCCACCCGGGACGAGGCGGCCCGTCGCTATCTGCGGGTCTCCGGGCTGGCCGGGCTGTTCGCCCCCGACCACCCGGTGGTCGACGCGGGGCTGCGCCGGGAGGACGGCCACGCCCAGCGCGGTGACGGTCGCTGGCGGCTGGCCATGGATCCGGCCGCGTTCGCGGTGGGGGAACCCCGGCTGCCCGCCCTGCTGGCCGCCGTCGACGTGCCGGTGCTGCTGGCGCGGGGCGAGCTGGATCCGATGGTGACCGATGCGCAGCTCAAGGAGTTGGGGGTGCCGGTGGCCACGCTGCCGGGGCTGGGCCACAACGCGCACGTCGAGGACCCTGCCGCGGTGCTCGCGCTGCTCGACGCGTACCTCTGAGGGGTCAGACGGCCGCGCGCGGCGACGGGACGGCGAAGTCCGGTTCCAGCTCGTGGCGGGCGGCGGCGAGGAACGCCTCGGCGTAGCGGTCGGCGGGGAAGTCGCCCAGGTAGCGGCTCCGGGCCGCCCAGCGCTCCGCGACCTTCGGGTCGGTGTCGAGCAGCGCGGTGAGCACCTCGTCCACGTTGGACATGTCTCGGCGCAGCACGTAGCCGGAGGACGCCAGCGGGAACCGGGCGACGAAGTGCTCGCCGTCCGCGCCGGTGTCGGTGACCGCGTACGGCTTGCCGGAGTAGAGCCAGTCGGAGATGACGCCGGAGACGTCGGAGACCAGCGCGTCGGCGCGGTTGACGCACTCGGTCAGCGTCAGGTCCCGGGCCGCCGCCGCACCCCACAGGTGCGGGCGGCCGGTCTTCGCCCGGTCGGCGGCGAGCAGTTCGGTGAGCCGGGCGAGCTGCCGGGCCGAGGCCGGGTTCCGGTCGGTGTAGGGGTGGGCGCGCAGGATCACCGCCGCCCCGCGGTCGATCAGCCGGCGGATCAGCGTCTCCGCCACCGGAAGCGAGCAGTAGTTGGCGTCGGCGTGGTGCCCGGTCCAGGTCGGCGTGTAGAGGACGGTCGGGTGCGCCGACGTGGGTGCGGGCTCCCGGCGTACCTCGATGGCCTCGACCTGGGGGCGGCCGACCACGACGAACTTCTCGGCGGGGATCTCCACGCCGGCCCGGGCGTACCTGTCGATCGCCGCCGGTCCGGCCACGAAGATCTTGTCGAAGATCGCGGACACCGGGTTGGCGCTGGGCGCCTTGTCGCTGTCGCCGTGGTGCAGCTGCACGTGGGTGAGCTGGTGGAACCGGATGCAGTGGGCGTTCTTCGCGCCGTGGTTGACGTAGAAGGCCACCCGCAGGCTGGGCACCAGCGCCTCGTCCAGGGCCTTCAGCGTCGGGCAGAGGACGACCGGCGCGCGGGTCGCGGCGGCCACCGTGGCGAGGAACTCCGGTTCGCGCAGCACCACCAGGAACGGCCGGCCGATCCGCTCCAGGTAGGGCAGCCACATCGTGACCTGGTATTCCGAGCCGGGCGGGGCGGAGAAGTGCAGCACGAACTCCGGCTGGTGCCGGCGCAGCGCCCGGCCGATCGGGCCGCCCCCGGCCGGCGGGCGGAACCGACGCCGGGCGAGGTCGAGCGCCACCGCGGCGCAGCCGGCGCCGACGAGCAGCGTGGCGGCCAGCGGCAACCAGGCGGGCAGGACGAGCGCGGCGGCGAGCGCCACCAGGGCGAGCAGCACCAGCAGGGCGTCGCCGAGTCGGGCGGCGACCGGCGGAGCCCAGGCGCGGACCGGCAGGTTGGCCGCCCGGATCTCCAGCGCGCCGGCCTGGCGCAGCGGGCCGACCAGCAGGACCAGGCCGAGCAGGACCAGCGCGGTGGCGGCGAGCGCCGGGTCGAAGCCGTCGTCGGCCCGGCGGGCGTAGCCGACCAGGATGCCGGCGGCCACCAGCACCGTCTCGACGAGCCCGTCGGCGTTGGGCCGGACCCGGCGCTCCCAGGCGGTGGCGGCCAGCGCGGCGACCGCCACGGCGAGCCCGGCGCCGGTGGCGCCGGTGAACGCCACGACGAGGAACGCCAGCACCGCCAGCCCGCTGGTCAGCACCCGGGCGGTCAGCTTCCGGACCAGGTCACCACGCATCTGGCTCGTCCCGTCGATCAGGCGTTCACGTCGGTGGGCAACTGCTCCACGGCGTGCGCGCCGGGCTGGGCGGGCACCGCCGCCACCGGTTCCCCGGGCGCCCGGCGGACGTCGACCACCTGGCCGGTCAGCTCGGAGATGAGGACGTCCAGGGAGGCCTGGGCGACCGCCTCGGAGGCGAGCAGCGTGTGCTCCGGCTCCTCGCCGAACGCCTTGGTGCGCATCGGGGTGGCGGTGCGCTCCGGATTGACGCAGTTGACCCGTACGCCGAACTCCGCCCACTCGTCGGCGAGCGCCTGGGTCAGGTTGACCAGCGCGGCCTTGGTGGCCGAGTAGAGCGCGTAGCGCGCCCGGCCCCGGGTGTAGGAGCTGGACGTGTAGAGCAGCAGCTGGCCCTTGGTCTGCTGGAGGTAGGGCAGCGACTGCCGGGCGATGGTGACCGGGCCGACGAAGTTGACGTGCAGGAGACGGTCCATCGTCTCGTCGTCCATCTCGGCGAGCGCGCCCTTCTCCAGGATCCCGGCGGTGACCACCACGTGGTCGATCCGGCCGGTCGCCTCGAACGCGGTCTTCAGCGCGGCGGCCACGTCCTCGGCACGCTCGACGTGGGTGCCGGTGGTGGAGCGGCTGAACGGGAAGACCTGGGCGCCGTAGCGGCGGGCCAGTTCGGTGAGGTCGTGGCCGATGCCGTAGCTGCCGCCGAAGACCACGATGGTCCGGCCGGTCAGCTCCTCGGCGTAGCTGCGGTGGTCGGTCAGCCGGGGCGCCTGGGCGGCGGCGAGCTGGAAGAGCTTGTCGGCCAGGTGCACGTCGACCGGGTGGGTGACCTTGATGTTCTCGTCCGAGCCGTCGATCACCTTGATCGGCGTGCCGGGCAGGTAGCGCAGCACCACGCCGCAGTCGTCGGTGGCGGCGAAGTCGCTGTCGCCCTCGGCCCGCCGGTAGGCCTCCCGGATGGTGCCGGAGCGGAACGCCTGCGGGGTCTGGCCGCGGCGCAGGCGGGACCGGACCGGGATGTCGGTGATGCACTCGTCCGCGTCGACCTGGATGATCGTGTCGGCGGAGGGGATGGCGACGTCGACCGCCGAGTAGCTCCAGAGCGCGTTCACGCACTCGCGCACGATCCGGGCGCTGACCAGCGGACGGACGGCGTCGTGGAAGAGGATGTTGACGTCACCCTCGCCGACCGCGTCGAGCGCGATGCGGGTGGTGTCGTTGCGGGTGTCGCCGCCCTCGATCACCTTGGTGACCTTGCGGAAGCCGGCGCCGGCGACGATCCGCTCGGCGTCCGGCACGTGGCCGGTGGCCATCAGCACGATGATCTCGTCGATCTCCGGCGCGGCCTCGAAGACGGCCAGGGTGTGCTCGATGATCGGCTTGCCGGCGATCTTCAGCAGCTGCTTCGGGATGCCCAGGCCGAGGCGGGTCCCGGTCCCTCCGGCGAGGATCACGGCCACCGTGCGCGCGGGTCGCCAGGGTGCCGGGCTCGCCGGCGCGGCGTCCGGTGCGGTGGTGTGGTCCTGCGTCATTGCCGTTCCTCACTCTGGGTGGAAGGGGATCGGTGCGTCGGTGACCGGTTGGTGAACTTTGACCGACGGACCAGAGAACCTTAACGCGGACGGCGGAGCGCACCGCTTCGGGCGGGAGCCCGGGCGGTGCGCTCCGCCGGGCTACTTCTGGTTCTCGTACGCGTCGCAGACCTCGGCGGTCGGGCCGTCCATCTTCAGCACGCCGCCCTCCAGCCAGATGGTCCGCTCGCAGGTGTCGCGGATGGTGCCGATCCCGTGGCTGACCAGGAAGACCGTGCCGGCGCTGGCGCGCAGTTCGCGGACCCGCTCCTCGCTGCGGGCCCGGAACTTCCGGTCACCGGTGGCCAGTGCCTCGTCGATGAGCAGCACGTCGTGCTTCTTCGCGGCGGCGATGGCGAACCGCAGCCGGGCGCCCATACCGGACGAGTAGGTGCGCATCGGCAGCGAGGCGAAGTCACCGCGCTCGTTGATGCCGGAGAACTCGATGATCTCCGGGGCGAGCCGCTTGACCTCCTCCGGGTGCATGCCCATGGCCAGGCAGCCGAGCACCACGTTGCGCTCGCCGGAGAGGTCGTTGAGCAGCGCGGCGTTCACCCCGAGCAGGGACGGCTGGCCCTGGGTGTAGACCGCGCCGCGGGCCGGCGGGAGCAGCCCGGCGATGGCCCGCAGCAGGGTCGACTTGCCGGAGCCGTTGCTGCCGATCAGGCCGATCGCCTCGCCCTGGTAGGCGGTGAAGCTCACGCCCTTGACGGCGTGCACCTCGCGGATGTTCGGCGCCTTGGTCCGGGAGGTGATCCGCTTGAGCGCGGAGACCGGGCTGGTGCCGCCGGTAGCGCCCTTGTGGATCCGGTAGATCACGTGCACGTCGTCCACCACCACGGTGGGGATGCGGCCCGAGTCGATCACCGGGCCGGCGTTCACCGGCAGGGTCTGCTCAGCCACGGCCGTACTCCTTCTCTCCGCGCCAGAAGTAGATGAAGCCGCCGATGCCCACCACCACGGCCCAGCCCACCGCGAGCAGCCAGAGCTTGGTGGGGGAGGAGACCAGGTTCTGCTGGTGGGAGTCGAGCAGCGCGTGCCGGGCCAGCTCGATGAAGACCAGCGGCGGGTTGCACTCCAGCAGGTTCGCCGCCCAGCCGGGCAGGTGCTGGCGGAACAGCGAGACCGGGTAGAGCACGCCGGAGGCGTACAGCCAGGTCCGCATCACGAACGGCATGATCTGCCGCAGGTCGGTGACCTTGGAGCCGATCCGGGCCATCACCATCGACAACCCGATGTTGAAGATCGTCTGGAGCAGCAGCATCGGCACGATGAACAGCCACCGGAAGGTGAGTGGCTCGCCGGTGAACAGCACGATGGCGGCCAGCACGATCATGGACATGAGCAGCTGCTGGAGCTGGACCAGGGTGACCGTGATCGGCAGCGCCGCCCGGGGGAACTGGAGCGCCCGGATCAGCCCGAGGTTGCTGGTGATCGCGCTGGTGCCGTTCGACACCGCGGTCTGGGTGAACATGAAGATGAACACGCCGGTGCAGAGGTACGCGATGAAGTTCGACACGTTCCGGTGCTGGGACAGGATCACGCCGAAGATCAGGTAGTAGACCGCCGCGTTGGTCAGCGGGGTCAGCACCTGCCAGAGCTGGCCGAGCTGGGTGTTGCTCAGCGAGGAGGCGACCTTCGCCCGCGAGTACGCGGTCATGAAGTGTCGGTAGGCCCACAGCCGGCGGGCGTACTCGGCCAGTGGTGGGCGCTCGCCGGCGACCCGAAGCCCGTACCGCTGGGCCAGTTGGGCCCGGGTCAGTCCGGATTCGGGATCGGCCACCGCGGTGTTGGCCATGATCAGGCGCTCCGATCTTTCGTGCTGATGGGGAGCAGTGCGGTGAAGACATCCAGCGTGGCCGGGCGGGGAGGAGCCGCCTCGCTGCTGCATGGAAGGTAGTCCACCGAACGTCGGGACGCAACCGTACCGTCGTTGCGCTACATTGTTCCACGTGACGACCGAGAAGAGGCGCGCCCCGGCCGGTGCGGCGGTGCTGCGCGGCGAGATCACCACCGCCATCCGCGCCGCCGTGATGCAGGAGCTGGCCGAGGTCGGCTACGGACGCCTGTCGATCGAGGCGGTGGCCCGGCGGGCCGGGGTGAGCAAGACCGCCATCTACCGGCGCTGGCGTTCCAAGCTCGACCTGGTGCTGGACATGGTCTCCGCGGTGGCCGGGCGCAACCTGCCCCTGCTGGACACCGGAAGCCTGCTCGGCGACCTGGAGATCCTGCTGCACGTGATGGCGCGTGCGTTGCGTCACCGGCTGGCCGCGCAGATCATCCCGGACCTGCTCGCCGAGGCGGCCCGCAACCCGCAGATCGGGGAGAAGCTCCAGGCCGCGCTGGACGACTACCAGCAGGCCGTCGGCCGGATCCTGATCGGCCGGGCGGTCGAGCGCGGCGAGCTGTCGCCGGACACCGACCGGCGGGCGGCGGTCGACCTGATCGTCGGGCCGATCTACTGGCGGATGGCCATCTCCCGGGCCCCGCTGAAGACCGCGGAGGTGCCCCGCATGGCCGCCGCGATCGTCGCGGCGCTGCGGGTAGCATGCGTGGGGCCCGTCCGCGACGAGGTGGAAGTGTGAAGCTCGACGAGGTCGCCGGCGCCCACGCGCCGATCATGAACAGTGCGCAACATCGGGTCGGACACTGAGCGCGAAATCAGCGCTTGCCACCCAGACCGTTACCATCCCCCGGAACGTCCCCCACAGTCACGTCGACAGGAGGAAGCCCCATGGTCGGGCCGCATCCAGAGTTCATTCCCCCAGCACGACCGATCATCGGCGAGGCCGAGATCGAGGCGGCTGTCCGGGTGCTGCGGAGCGGCCGGGTCGTGCAGGGCCCCGAGGTCGCGGCGTTCGAGGAGGAGTTCGGTGACCTGGTCGCCGGGCGGCACTGCGTCGCCGTCAACTCCGGCACCTCGGCGCTCCAGCTCACCCTGATGGCGCTCGGGTTCGGCCCGGGCGACGAGGTCATCGTCCCGTCGTTCTCGTTCGCGGCCAGCGGCAACGCGGTCCGGCTGGTCGGCGCCGAGCCGGTCTTCGTGGACATCGAGCCGGGCAGCTTCTGCGTCGACCCGGAGGCGATCGCCGCCGCGATCACGCCGAAGACCGTGGGCATCATGCCGGTGCACCTCTACGGCCACCCCGCCGCGATGGACCGGATCATGGAGATCGCGCAGCAGCACGGCCTGGCCGTCGTCGAGGACGCCGCGCAGGCCCACGGCGCCGAGCTGAACGGCACCCCGGTGGGCGCCTTCGGCACCGCCGGCTGCTTCAGCTTCTATCCCACCAAGAACATGCACTCGCTCGAGGGTGGCATGATCACCACCGCCGACGCCGAGCTGGCGCGCACCCTGCGGCTGCTGCGCAACCAGGGCATGGAGCAGCGGTACGCCAACGAGATCGTCGGCGCCAACATGCGGATGACCGACGTCGCCGCCGCGATCGGCCGGGTGCAGCTCACCCAGCTCGCCGACTGGACCGAGCAGCGCCGCGCCAACGCCAAGTTCCTCGACTCCGCCATCACCGGCATGGTCACCCCGCCGGTCGCCGACGGTGCCAAGCACGTCTACCACCAGTACACGGTGCGGGTACGGGGCGACCGCGACGCCGCCCAGGCCCGCCTCACCGAGCTGGGCATCGGCAACGCGGTCTACTACCCGACCCCGATCCACCGGCTCAAGCCCTACCTGACCCAGGACGGCACGCCCGGCCCGTGGGACCTGCCGGAGACCGAGCGGGCCGCCGCCGAGGTGGTCTCGCTGCCGGTGCACCCGTCGCTGACCCAGCCCGAGCTGGAGCGCATCGCCGAGGGCGCGAACCTCGCCGGGGGTGCCCGATGAGCAAGCTGCGAGCCGGCCTGATCGGCCTCGGCGCCATGGGACGCAACCACGCCCGGGTGCTGTCGAACCTGGACGGTGTCGAGCTGGTCGGCGTGGTCGATCCGGCCGGCGACGTGACCGGCACGCTGCGCGCCCCGGTGGTTCCCGAGGTGAGCGACCTCATCGCCCTGGGCGTCGACTACGCGGTGGTCGCCTGCCCGACCGCGCTGCACGAGAAGGTCGGCCTGGAACTGGCCGCCAACGGCGTCTGCGCGCTGATCGAGAAGCCGCTGGCCCAGTCCGTCGAGGCCGCCACCAAGCTGGTCGAGGCGTTCGAGGCCGCCGGTCTGGTGGCCGGGGTGGGGCACATCGAGCGCTACAACCCGGCCCTGCAGAGCCTGCGGACCCGGCTGGAGGCCGGCGAGCTGGGCGAGGTGTTCCAGGTCGTCACCCGCCGCCAGGGCCCGTTCCCGCACCGGATCGCCGACGTCGGCGTGGTGATGGACCTGGCCACCCACGACATCGACCTGACCGCCTGGGTCACCGGCCGGGAATACACCTCCGTGTCCGCGCACACCGTCTCGCGCAGCGGCCGGCTGCACGAGGACATGGTGGCCGTGGTCGGCCAGCTGAGCGACGGCACGATGGTCAACCACCTGGTCAACTGGCTGAGCCCGCTCAAGGAGCGGTCCACGGTGGTCACCGGCGACAAGGGCTGCTTCGTCGCCGACACGCTCACCGCGGACCTCACCTTCTACGCCAACGCCGCGATCGACACCGAGTGGGAGGCGCTGCGCGCGTTCCGGGGTGTCGCCGAGGGCGACATGGTCCGCTTCGCGATCCCCAAGCGGGAGCCGCTGCTGGTGGAGCACGAGCGGTTCCGCGACGCGGTCGAGGGCAAGGACAGCGACATCGTCACCCTCCGCCAGGGCCTGCGGACCGTCGACGTGGCCGGCGCGGTGCTGCGTTCCGCGGCCGAGCGCGCCACGGTGGCCATCCCGCCGGCGGCGCGGAGCTGACCGTGAAGGTTCTGATCGCTGGCGGAGCCGGCTTCATCGGCAGCACCATCGCCTCGGCCTGCCTGGACGCCGGCATCACCCCGGTGATCCTGGACAATCTCAGCACCGGGCGGGCGGAGTTCGTCGAGAACCGCATCTTCTACCGCGGTGACATCGCCGACTCGGCGCTGATCGACCGGATCTTCGCCGAGCATCCGGACATCGAGGCGGCGGTGCACTGCGCCGCGCTCATCGTCGTCCCGGACTCGGTCGCGCACCCGTTGCGCTACTACCGGGAGAACGTCGGCAAGACCGTCGAGTTCCTCGACGCGCTGGTGGCCAACGGGTGCGGCCGGTTCCTGTTCAGCTCCTCCGCGGCGATCTACCAGCCGGGGGACGACTTCGCGGTCGACGAGACCTCCCCGGTCGCGGCCACCAGCCCGTACGGGGAGAGCAAGGCGATGGTCGAGCGGGTGCTGGCGGACAGCGCCCGCGCGTACCCCCTGCGGGTGATCTCGCTGCGCTACTTCAATCCGGTCGGCGCCGACCCGAAGATGCGCACCGGCCTGCAGTTGCCGCGCCCGTCGCACGTGCTCGGCAAGATGATCGAGTCGGCCCGCACCGGCACCACGTTCCAGGTCACCGGCGCCGACTGGCCGACCCGGGACGGCTCCGGCATCCGCGACTACGTGCACGTGTGGGACCTCGCGCAGGCCCACGTCGAGGCGCTGCGCCGGTTCGACACGGTGCTCGCCGGCGACCGCCGGTACGAGGTGTTCAACCTCGGCACCGGCGACGGCACGACGGTGCGGGAGTTGCTGGACGCCTTCAACACCGTGCTCGGCCGGCCCATCCCCACGGTGGTGGCGCCGCGCCGGCCCGGTGACTCGGCCGGCACCTACACCCGCAGCGACCGGGCCCGCCGCCATCTCGGCTGGGCGCCGACGCTCTCCCTCGCCGAGGGGATCCAGCACTCGCTCCAGTGGGCCGAGCTGCGCGACGAGTTGCTCGGTCCGGCGGACGACGCGGCCGGGGCGGCACGCGTGCCCGCTCCCCGCTGAGCCACCAGCACGAGAAGGGGCCCCACCGGTTCGCCGGTGGGGCCCCTTCGTCGTCGTACGGTCAGGACTCCAGCAGGAGCCGGTCGAAGTGGTGCTGCACGACCGACCAGTCCCACTCGCGCAGCGCGTACGCCGACGCGTCGCGACCGGCGGCCCGCCAGGCCTCCTCGGTGCCGGTGGTCGCCAGGATCCGCTCCACCGCCTCCTCCGGACTGCCGATGACCCAGCCGTCCGGGTAGAGCGTGCGGGCGCTGTTCGGCCGCCCGGCGAAGAACGGCCAGTCGCGCACCACCGGGACGGCGCCGCTCGCCGCGCCCTCCATCAGGCCGCAGTGGCAGCCCTCGCGCACTGACGAGCTGATGATGACGCCGATGTCGCTGAGCATCTTCGGCACCTCGTTGGTCGGCCCGAGCCGGCGCACCGCGCCGTCCGCCTCGAACTCCCGCACGTCGCGGTTGAACGCCTCCAGGTAGTCCCGGCTGGCCACGCTCACGTTGGGGTTCATGTCGCCGCCCACCAGCAGCAGCCGGTAACGCTCGTCGCGCTTGCGCAGCAGCCGCAGCACCTCGATCGCCCAGCGCGGGTCCTTGGCGACCTGGCTGATGCCCACCATGCCGAGCTGGAAGCGGGCCTCCGCCGGCTTGTCGATCTGGAACCCGCGCAGGTCCATCGCGTTGTCCAGCACGTGCATGCGCGGCCCGTCCGGACCCTTGAGGTAGGGCACCAGGGTGGTGGTGAGGTCCCGGATGTGGTCGGCCACGAAGACCAGGTCGTCGATCCGGGAGAAGTCCACCATGTAGGGCCAGCGCGACAACGCCTCGTAGCTGTGCAGGCGGACGATGATCCGGGTGGTGCCCGGGTCCACCATGGTGAACAACGCCGCCGGCGCCACGCACCAGTCCACGAAGACGGTGTCCGCCCAGTCGAGGTACGGGCGCAGCCGCTCCTCGGCCTTGTCGCCGTAGGCCGTGGAGTCGGCCGACAGGCGGTGCTCCAGCATCGGCTTCGACGCCCAGGTCACGCTCTTGAGCGCGGCGTTCGCCGCCAGGTCGACGAAGCGGACCTCCACGCCCGGGTGGGCGTCGTAGTAGGACCGGATCAGCTTCAGGAAGTTGTCGTTGGCGCTGGTGGCGATCAGCAGCCGCAGCGGCCGGTCGGTCGGCGGCGGCGCCGCCGGCTGGAGCCGGCCCCGCGGACTCGCCACCGTGGTCGCCGCCAGCGAGCGGCGGAACGGCGCGATGAAGCCCTCCGGGTCCTCGGCCAGGGGCGAGGTGAGCTGATCGATGTGCAGCACCCGGTCGAAGGCCAGCGTCATGGCCCGGTTCAGCAGGTCCGCGGCGGCGACGTTCTCGTCCGCGCGGTGCCGCTGGTCCGCCACCTTCAGCAGGGCCTCGACCGCGCCGTCCAGGTCGCGCGGCGGCACGCCGGCCTTGAGCTCCCGGCTCGCCGCCTCGCCGAGCATCCGGGCCCGCGCGGCCGGCTTGCGGAGCTTGCTCGCCGTGGCGGTGAGGACCATGGCCTCACCGTCGGGCCGGTCCGCCCAGGCCATGCCCTTGGCGACCTGCCGGGCGACCTTGGTGCGCACCGAATCCGGCATCTTCGGCGCCTTCAGGGCGGTCAGCCAGAGCTGGGTGCCGGCCTTGCTGCGCATGATCGGCCGGGCGGTGACCGCGTTCACCGCGGCCCGCGGCGCGCCGCTGATCAGCCGGTTGACGCTCTGCCGCACCAGCGCGGTGGAGGGGATGCCGTTGGCCAGGCGCTGGAGCGGGCCGGCGCCGTGGCGGGCCTTGCGGTCGGTCAGCGCCTGCACCGCGGCCTGGATGCCGTAGCGGGCGTCGGCGGACCGGTTGCGCTGGGCGAACCGCCACACCGTGTAGACCGCGTGCGCGTCGAGGGCGACCAGGACGTCAGCCGTGCGGGCCTGCTCCCGCGCCCAGGGCTCGCGCCGGATCCGGCTCCACACCCGTTCCCCGGGGACCTGCCGGGCCAGGGCGCGCGTCGGCGAGTCCTTCGCGATGTCCGTCGGCAGCGCGCACACCCCGTCGAGGCGGAGGTCCTCCGCCATCTCGTCCTGGTTGAGGGCACCGACCAGGTAGACCTGTGCGCCGGTCTCGCGCAGCCGCTGCACCGCCGTGCTGAGAATTCCCGCCTGCGGGGACACCCCCGTCACCAGCAACACGTTGCTCATGCGCGCACCCCACCGGATCGTTCGTCCTGCTCCATCGTCGAGCTTGCCGCCGAGGGCTGCACCACCGCGCCGTTGACCGGCAGGTCGTGCGGTTCCGCCAGGGCGTGCGCCGCCAACTGCGCGACCGCGTTCCGCATCAGGATCTCCCGGGTGAACGGGTCGGCGTGGTGCCGGACCCCGTCGCGCTGCTCCTCGGTGGCCTCCACGACCATCCGGGCGGCCGCCCGGAAGCTCTCCACCAGGCGCAGCTCGTCCAGGCCGCAGGCGCCGGTCCACAGCGGGTGGCCGTCGAGAACGCGGGAGGCGTCGTGGTCGACCTCGTGCACCGAGACGATCGGCAGGCCGGTGGCCATGTACTCGTACACCTTGCCGGAGGTGACGTACCGGCCGCCGATGAGGATCAGCACGAGGGCGTCCCAGCCGCCGTACGTCTCGGCGACCTCCGCCTTGCGCACCGGGCCGCCGAAGGAGACGCCGTCGGCCGCCGCCTCGCGGATCAGCTCGGTCAGCCCGTTCGCCTCCCGGTTCGCGCCGGCGCCGATGTGCCCGCGGATCTCGAACCGGGCGTTGCGCAGCAGTGGCTCCTGCTTGCGCGCCTCGCGCCACGCGTCGAGCACCACGCCGAGCTGGTGGGTGGTGTAGTTGACGGTGCCCAGGTAGCCGAAGGTCAGACCGGCCTCCGGGTCGGGCTCGCGCGGACGGATCGCCGGGACACTGTCCCGGTCGTAGCCGTTGCGGACCACGTGCACCCGGTCCGCCACGTGCGGGTAACGCGCCCGGTAGTGGTCGGCGATCGGGTCGTTGACCACCCAGAGCGACTGGCAGTGGTCGAGGATCCGGCGCTCCCAGAGCCCCGCCTCGGAGTCGGGGGTGAAGGCCTGACCGCCGTTGACCACGTCGATCGACCAGCCGTCGCGGAAGTCCACCGCGTACGGCACGCCGTGCAGCTCCCACAGCTTCCAGGCCGCGGCCAGGTTCACGTAGGGCACGCAGCTGGCCAGCAGCAGGTCGGCCGGGTGCTGGCGGTGCACGTCGAGGACCGCCCGCTCCAGCGCGCCGCGCCAGCTGCCGAAGACCGGCTCCGGGAAGATCCGCTTCTCCCGCTTGCGCAGGTTGGTCAGCCACTTGGCCGGGCGCAGCGCGCGCTCCTCGCTGAACTGGCGGATGTCCGTCTCGAGGTCTTCGCGGGCCAGCGGCAGCTCGACCACCTTGATCTCGGGGTCGACCTGGTCCAGGAGGCTGTAGTCGAGGCCGGAGTCCCGCTCCCAGGAGGCGGCCGTGATCGTCACCACCGTGACGTCCCAGCCGATGCGGCGGAACTGGTTGGCCGTCTCGCGCATCCGGTAGGCGCAGCTCTTGGCCGCCGGCGGGAAGCCGATGGCCAGGTAGATGAGGTGCGGACGACGACCGCGGCCGGCCGCGGGGCGGCCGTTCGCGGCGGAGTGCGACGTGTCTAGGGATGGCGTCATGGTCGGGCGAACACCCCGGGTCTCTCGGTCGGCGGGCAGGGTCACTTCGCGGCGAGGGTCTCGACGACCCGCTGGGCCGCCCGGCCGTCGCCGTACGGCGTGCCCTGGGCGGCGGTGGGCGCCGGTCGGGTGGCGATGTCGATCCATTCGGCGCGGGAGTGGGCGGACGGATCCGGCACCAGGCGGTTCCAGTCGTCGGCCAGGGTCTCGACCCACTCGGTCTCCGGCCGCAGCGTGGTGCACGGCCGGGAGAGGAGGTAGGCCTCCTTCTGCAGACCGCCGGAGTCGGTCACCACACCGGCCGACCCGAGCACCGCGGCCACCATGCCGGCGTACGGCAGCGGGCGGCCGACGTGCACGGCGCCGCGGCCCAGCTTCAGCCCGTGCTCCTCGGCCTTGGCGACCAGCCGCGGGTGCGCCAGCAGCGCCACCGGCACGGGCAGGTCGGCCAGGCCGTCGAGCAGGGCGGCCAGCCGCGCGCGGGAGTCGGTGTTCTCCGCCCGGTGCAGCGTGGCCAGGAGGTACGGCTCGTCGGCGCGGATCCCCTCCGGCAGTGCCGGCGCGGGGTGCCGGCCGGCCAGGACGGCGTCCCGGACACCGAGGCACACGTCGACCATCACGTCGCCGACCATGACGGACCGGGCGGCGAGCCCTTCGGCGGACAGGTGTCGCATCGCCTCGTCGGAGGGCGCGAGCAGCAGGTCCGCCGCGTGGTCGGTGAGGATGCGGTTGTGCCCCTCCGGCATCATCCGGTTGAACGAGCGCAGGCCCGCCTCCAGGTGGGCGACCGGCAGGTGCAGCTTGACCGCGGAGACCGCGCCGGCGAGCGTCGAGTTGGTGTCGCCGTAGACCAGCACCCAGTCGGGCTTCTCGGCCTCGAAGACCGGGTCCAGCGCGGCGAGGGCCTTGCCCGTCTGTACGCCGTGCGAGCCGGAGCCGATACCGAGGTGGATGTCCGGGTCGGGGATGCCGAGACCGGAGAAGAACACGTCGGAGAGGTCCGCGTCGTAGTGCTGGCCGGTGTGCACGATCCGGTGCTCGTGCTCGGTGGCGGCGAACGCGGCGGCGATGGGAGCGAGCTTGATCAGCTGAGGGCGTGCCCCGACGACGCTGATGACCTTCACCTGTAGAACTCCTCGTGTGATCTCGTGAAAGGCAGCTGCGCGTCGGCAGGCGCTGTCCCTTGAGTCAGAGACGAATTCTGCCTCAGCCGGACGTGACCGCCAAATTCCCGCACCGTGCGCGAGGCAACCGTCAACCACATGTCGCCTGGCCGTCACCTTCGCGCCGTCCGCCCGGTGTCGCGCCGTCCGCCGCCGGTCGACCCGTAGGATTCGCCGGTGTGACGACGGCGCATCCCACCGGCAAGCCCACGAGCAGCCCGCCCGCCGACCCGCCGGAGGCCGTGGTCGGGAGCGGCGACGCATCGAGCGTACCGCCGGCCCCGCAGGTCCCGCGGACCCCGGCGGTCACCGCGGACCCGCGGACCACCGCCGCCCCGGGCCGCCGATGGTCCGGGCGCCGCCTGGTCGACCTGATCGTCGGCGTGGCGTTCCTGGCGGGCGCCCTCTGGGTCACCGGGCGGGGCTGGCTCGACGTCGACGGGCGGCTGCTCGGCAGCCGGCCGGACGACCAGGGGTTCAACGAGTGGATGCTGGCGTACGCCGCGCACGCGGTGACCAACCTGGAGAACCCGTTCTTCACCACCCTGCAGAACGCGCCGGACGGCGTGAACCTCATGTCGAACGTGGGCATGCAGCTGCCGGGCATCCTGTTGACCCCGGTCACCCTGCTCGGCGGCGCGCCGCTGTCCTACCTCCTGCTGATCACGCTGAACCTGGCCGGCACCGCCTTCGCCTGGTACTGGGTGCTCGACCGGCACCTGACCGGCAACCGGGCCGCCGCCGTGGTCGGCGGACTGTTCTGCGGGTTCGCCCCGGCGATGGTGACCCACTCCAACGGGCATCCGCACATCACCGCGCAGTGGCTGGTGCCGTTCCTGGTGTGGCGGATCGTCCGGATGACCCGGTCGGTCGCGCCGGTGCGGGACGGCCTGATCCTGGGGGCGCTGGTCGCGGCCCAGTTCTTCATCTCCGTCGAGATCCTCTTCCTGGTCGCGCTCGGCGCGCTGATGGCCACGGTGGCGCACCTGGCGCTGCGGCCGAGGGAGACCGTCCGGCTGGCCCCGCGGGCGCTCGGCGCGCTGGCGGTGGCCGGTGGGCTGGTGCTGCTGGTCACCGCCTACCCGCTGTGGATGCAGTTCGCCGGCCCGCAGCACCGGATCGGGCACCCGGGTGACCCGGACGTCTACACGCTGCGGGTGCGTTCGTTCGTGGCCTACGCGACGGAGTCGATCGGTGGAGGGCCGGAGAGCGCGCAGGGACTGGCGCCGAACACCACCGAGCAGGCCAGCTTCTTCGGTTGGCCGGTGGTCGTGCTGGTGGCGGCGGCGGTCCTCGGGCTCCGCCGGGAGTTGGCCGTCCGGGTACTGGCCCTGGTGGCGCTGGTCTCCGGCGTGTTCTCGCTCGGCTCGACGCTGAGCTGGGGGCCGGAGAAGAGCGACGTGCCCGCGCCGTTCGCGCTCCTGCACGACCTGCCGATCGTGGACGCCATGGTGATCGCCCGGTTCGCGCTGATCACCACCGTCGCGCTCGGCTTGCTGCTGGCCCTCGCCGTGGCCCGGCTCGACGGCCTGGCGGCGCGGACCCCCCGGGTGGCCGCGCCGCTGCGGCTGCTGACCGCGGCGGCGCTCGTCGGCGCGCTGCTGCCGATGCTGCCGACGCCGTTGCCGGCGAAGGGCCGGGTGCCGGTGCCCGCGTTCGTCACGTCCGGCGAGTGGCGTGGGTACGTCGCCGACGGGCGGACGCTGGTCCCCGTGCCGGTGCACAACATGACCTCGATCAACTGGGGCTCCGCGGCGCTGACCGGCTTCGCCGTGCCGCAGGGCTACTTCCTCGGCCCGACCTCGCCGACCGACGACACCGGTCGCTGGGGCACCCCGCCCCGCCCGACCGCGCTGCTGCTCACCGCGATCGGCGCGGGCACCCGGCCGCCGACGGTCAGCGCCGCGGAGCGCGACCAGGCGCTGGCGGACGTGCGCTGGTGGCGGGCGGACGCGGTGGTGCTGCCCCGGCACGCGCACGAGGCCGAGCTGAAGGCGTTCCTGGACGCCTGCTTCGGGCCGGGGCGGCGGGTGCGCGACGTGTGGCTGTGGGACGTGCGGCCGGTCACCCGCTGAGCGGCGGCGCCGGTCAGGGCGAGGACGGCCAGACCAGCAGCAGGTAGCCACCGAAGTAGGCCGAGGCGGTGATCATCCCGACCAGGATGATCACCGCCCGCGCGGTGCGGGCGGTGGCGATCGCCCGGGCCACGGGCAGCAGCAGCGCGAACGCCGGCACCAGGAAGCGGGCCTTGGAGTTGAAGTACCCGGAGGCGCCGATCGTGGTGATCAGCAACAGTCCGTTGTACGCCAGCAGCGGCCACGGCTGCCGGTCGACGACGCTCAGCGCCATCAGGACCAGGCTGGTCGCGAGCACCGCGACGATCAGGTAGAACTGGAGCTTGGCCGGCTGGTCCAGCGTCGTCCCGGTGAACTCCAGAGTCCCCGCGCCGCCGTCGAAGGTCGAGTGCCAGCCCTCCGTCTGGATCTGGAACCAGCCGTCCACCCGCCCGGTGCGCCAGCCCACCCAGCCGACATAGCCGAGCCAGCCCAGCGGCGCCAGCAGCAGGGCGACCGCCGGACGCCACGTGCCCTGCCGCCGCACCAGCGCGATCAGGGCGGCCAGCATCACCACCGGGATGAGCGCGGTCGCGGTCGGCCGGGTGGCGCCGGCGACCAGGCAGAGCGCCCCGGCGGTGAGCCAGCGGCCGGTCAGCACGGCGTACAGCGACCAGGCGGCCAGGGCCGTGAAGAGCGCCTCGGTGTACGCCATCGACTCGACGATCGCGTGCGGCAGCAGGCCCCAGACCACCGCGAGCAGCACCCCGGTGCGCCGGTCGTGCAGGTGGTTGCCGACCGCGAACAGCCCCCAGGCGGCAGCCAGCGAGGCCAGCCAGGCCAGCGCGATCGCCGTGCCGCGGAACTGGAACGGCGACAGCGGTTCGGCGAACCGGATCAGCAGCGGATAGAACGGGAAGAACGCCAGGTTGCTCTGGAGGGTCTCGGCCCGGTCGTACCCGTGCTCGGCGATGGCGAGGTACCAGCTGGCGTCGGCCCGGTTGCCGATCTGCTTGGGGAACGACGCGTCCCGGGCGTGTCCCCAGATCGCCAGCGTGACCAGCCCGACGGCGCGGACGGCGGCGTAGCCCACGAGCGCCGGCCAGGCGGCGAGCAGCGCACGCGTGAGCCGTCGCGCCCGGGTGCCGCCGCCCGGCGACCCGGTCGCCCGCGCGTCGTGCCCCCCGGATCCGGCCCCGTCGGTGGCCCCGTCCCTACCGATTGCCGATTCCGTCACCAACGTGCGCCCCTCGCAGGTGTTCCAGCCCGGGTGACACTAGCAAGCAGGCCGGTCGTGCCCGCGCCCGCGCACGCACGCCGACCGGCCACTTCCGGCTCGCCGGGGCGCCCGCCGGATGCCCCCGGGCGTCCACCGTCGTGCCGTACACTCGCGGAGGTTCCGTCCGGTGCCGCGGCCGTGCGGCGCGGACGGCGCAGGCGAGGTCGCTCTCAGCGCGTCGAGGATCGTCGACGCGTGCGCCCGTTGCCGGCGGCGGATCCCCGCCCCCCAGCGAACACGGCGATGGAGAAGGATCAGATGAGCACGCCGGACGTCAGCGTCATCGTCGCCGTCTACAACACGATGCCCTACCTGACCGCCTGCCTGGACTCGCTGGTCGGTCAGAGCATCGGTCGGGACCGGCTGGAGGTGGTCGCCGTCGACGACGGCTCCACCGACGGCAGCGGCGCCGAGCTGGACCGCTACGCCGAGCGCTACCCGGGCACGGTCCGGGTGCTGCACCAGGCCAATTCCGGCGGTCCCGCCGCGCCGAGCAACGTGGCGCTGGACCACGCCCGCGGTCGCTACGTCTTCTTCATCGGCTCGGACGACCACCTCGGGCCGGAGGCCCTGGCGCGCCTCGTCGACGCGGCCGACCGGTGGGACTCCGACGTGGTGCTCGGCCGGATGGTCGGCACCAACAAGCGGTACGTGCACCAGGCCGTCTACGCCACCACCCAGGAGCGGCTCGACCTGTTCGACAGCGCGCTGCCGTGGTCGCTGTCGAACACCAAGCTGTTCCGGCGGGACCTGATCGAGCGGCACGGCCTGCGCTTCCGCACCGACATGCCGATGGGCAGCGACCAGCCGTTCACGCTGGAGGCCTGCTTCCGGGCGAAGAAGGTCTCGGTCCTCGGCGACTACGACTACTACTTCGCGGTCAAGCGGGAGAACGCCCAGAACATCACCTACGCCAGCCGGTTCGAGGAGCGGCTGCGCTGCGCCGAGGAACTCGTCGGGTTCGTCGCCGGCCTGATCGAGCCGGGGCCCCGCCGGGACGCGGTGCTGGTCCGCCACTTCACCTGGGAGGTGGCGAAGCTGCTGCGGGCGGAGTTCCTCGCCCTCGCGCCCGACGTGCAGCAGCACGTCCACGACCGGGTCCGCAAGCTGGCGGAGGCGTACCTGACCGAGGGTGTGCTCGCCCGGATGGCGCCCGCGGAGCGGCTGCGGCTGGCGGTGGCGCGCGACGGCGGGCTCGACGCGGTGCGCGAGCTGATCGGGCAGCAGGCGGACAAGACGCTCCCCGAGGTCACGATCGCCGACGGCCGCTGGTACGCCCACCACGTCGGCTTCCGTGATCCCGCCTTCGGCTACCCGGACGACTGGTACGACGTCACCGACCGGGCCGCGACCCTGCTGGCCAAGCTGACCGCGACCGGGCTGGCCTGGGGGCGGGACGGCGCCGGCGCCCGTGCCCTGGTGATCACCGCGCAGAGCCGCCGGGCCGAGCTGGCCGAGCTGAGCGCCGAGGCCCTGCGGGTCAGCGTGGGCGACCTGACGGGAGTCACGTCGATGACGCCGGGCGGTCCCGGTACCGTCGTACGAACGGACTTCGCGGTGGACCGGCTGCTGGCGGTCGTGGCGCCGAACGGGGAGCGGCGTACCGTGCGTGCCGAGGTGTCGACCCTGGGCGGGATCGGTTCGGCGCCGCTGCGCACCGACCGTCCGGTCGCCGCGCCCCGGCGGCTGGCCCGGCGTGGCGTCCGGCTGCACCTCGTCACGCCCACCACGAACCACAAGGGCCAGGTGATCGTCGCGATCACGCCGGTGACCCCCGGTCGGTTCCTTGCCCGCCTGCGCCGAATCTGGCCCTCTGGAGGAAAGTAGTTCATGAACATCTGCGTCGTCGCGCTCGGAAAGATCGGCCTGCCGCTCGCCGTGCAGTTCGCCTCGAAGGGGCACCGGGTGCTCGGTGCCGACGTCTCCGAGCGGGTCGTCCAGCTGGTCAACGACGGTGCCGTGCCCTTCCCGGGCGAGGCCGACCTGGACGTCAAGCTGAAGGAGGCGGTGGCCGCCGGGCTGCTGTCGGCCACCACCGACACCGCCGCCGCGGTCGCCGAGTCGGAGGCCGTCGTCGTCGTCGTGCCGCTGTTCGTGGACGCCGAGGGCGTGCCGGACTTCGGCTGGATGGACGACGCCACCCGGGCCATCGCCCGTGGCCTCAAGCCGGGCACCCTGGTCAGCTACGAGACCACGCTGCCGGTCGGCACCACCCGCAGCCGCTGGGCGTCGATGCTGTCCGAGGGCTCCGGTCTCACCGCGGGCACCGACTTCCACCTGGTGTTCAGCCCTGAGCGGGTGCTCACCGGCCGGGTCTTCGCCGACCTGCGCCGCTACCCGAAGCTGGTCGGCGGCATCGACGAGGCGTCCGCCGCGCACGGCGTGCGGTTCTACGAGGCGGTGCTCGACTTCGACGAGCGGCCCGACCTGGACCGGCCCAACGGCGTGTGGGACCTCGGCTCGGCGGAGGCGTCCGAGCTGGCCAAGCTCGCCGAGACGACCTACCGGGACGTCAACATCGGCCTGGCGAACCAGTTCGCCCGCTTCGCCGACACCGTCGGCGTCGACGTCACCAAGGTCATCGAGGCGTGCAACACCCAGCCGTACAGCCACATCCACTCGCCGGGCATCGCGGTCGGCGGACACTGCATCCCGATCTACCCGCGGATGTACCTGTGGAACGACCCGGCGGCTACCGTGGTCCGCTCGGCCCGTGAGGCCAACGCGGCGATGCCGGACTACGCGGTCGACCTGCTCGCCGCCGCGTACGGCGACCTGACCGGCGTGGGCGTGCTGGTTCTGGGTGCCGCCTACCGGGGTGGCGTCAAGGAGACCGCCTTCTCGGGTGTCTTCCCGACCGTCGAGGCGCTGCGCCGGCGGGGCGCCACACCGTACGTCTCCGACCCGATGTACTCCAACGAGGAACTGGCCGCGCACGGCCTGCCCGGCTACGACGGCGAGCCGCTCGGCGCCGCGGTGATCCAGGCCGACCACGCGGAATACCGCAACCTGACCCCGGCTGACCTGCCGGGCGTGACGGTGCTGGTCGACGGCCGGCGGGTCACCGACCCGGCCCGCTGGGCGGGCGTTCGCCGGGTGGTCATCGGCGGCTGAGTCCGGTACGCCCGGTGGGCCCCGGCCGTCTCGGCCGGGGCCCACCGCGCGTTGTGCCGGGGGACGAAGGCCGTCGTCTGTTGTTCACCCACCGGACACCCCGGTAATACTTGCGTCACTTGGCCCGTTTAGGGTCGCAGCCGTCCGGATCGGGCCTCTCCGACACCGGCGGGCAGACAGGGAGCGTGTCGTTGTTCAGCAGAGTACGCAGCCAGCAGGGCCTCGCCGCGGTCGCCGCGACGTTCCTCGGGTACGGCGTCATGATCCTCGCCGGGGCCTTCGGCCTGGTGATCCCGTACGCGATCGCCGCGGTCGTCGTCCTCGGCGGTGAACTGGCACTGGCCACCCGGTACGCCGCCACCGCCGAGCTCGTCGCCAAGGCCGGTGTCGGCCTGACGTTCCGGCGGCTGGTCCGGGACCTGTCGGTGGCGCTGCTGGTGATCGCCGCGGTCCGTCCCGGCGTGCTCGGCACGGTCGCGGTGCTGCTGCTGCCCGCCGCGCTCTGGACCGTGGCCGTCGGCACCACCGCGGTCACCAAGTCGATCGAGGGCCGGGTCGACCCGCCGGCGTACACCCGCAACATCGACCTCGGCGCGCTGCGCCGGGTCCCGGCCCCGCCGGTGTGGGCGCGGCGGCTGGCCGGGCTGCGGCTGCCGCTGCTCAACGTGCTGCTGGTGCCGGCGGCCGTGGTGGCCGCCGCGGTGGACCGGGTCGCCCCGGTGGTGGTCACCGGCGCGGTGACACTGGTCGCCGGCCTGGCCACCGCCGCGGTGCTGGCCCTCGCCCTGCTGCGCGGCCGGGGTGCGACCCCCGGCGTGCTGCCCGCCGTGCACGACTGGCTGGCCCGGGAGAAGCCCGAGGTGGCCCTCTACTTCGCCGGCCCGGCCAAGGACGTCTACCAGGCCAACATGTGGCTGGCGCCGATGGAGGCGACCGGCCGGCGCGCGGTGGTCCTGGTGCGGGCCGCGGACGCGTTCCACCAGCTGGCCGACACCCGGCTGCCGGTGATCTGCGTGCCGGCCGGGGTCGACTTCATGAACCTCGACCTCGGCTCGCTGCGGGTCGCCCTCTACGCGGCGAACGTCGGCGCCAACATCCACCTGCTGCGCGAGCCGGGCGTGAAGCACGTCTTCGTCGGGCACGGCGACAGCGACAAGGCCGCCAGCGTCAACCCCTACAGCAAGGTGTACGACGAGGTGTGGGTGGCCGGTCCGGCCGGCCGGGAGCGGTACGCCCGGGCCGGGGTCGGGGTGCTGGACCGGGACATCGTGGAGGTGGGCCGCCCGCAGCTCGCCGGCGTGCACACCTTCGGCTCGGGTGCCGCCGACCACCTGTTCACCGTGCTCTACGCCCCCACCTGGGAGGGCTGGCTGGACGACGACCCCTACCACACCTCGCTGACGCTGATGGGGGAGCGGATCGTGTCCGGGCTGCTGTCCGCCGGGAACCTGCGGGTGATCTACAAGCCGCACCCGCTGACCGGCACCCGCTCGCCGAAGGCGAAGGCGGCGCACGAGCGCGTCGTGGCCCGCATCCGCGCGGCCGGCGGCGACACCGACCCCGGCTCGCTCGACGGCACCGCGCACCTGGTCGTCACCGGCCGCACGCCGTCGCTGTTCGACTGCTTCAACGTCACCGACCTGCTGGTCAGCGACGTGTCCAGCGTGGTCTCCGACTTCGTGCAGAGCGAGCGGCCGTACGTGGTGGCCAACCCGGCCGGGCTGCCCGAGGACGAGTTCCGCCGGCAGTTCCCGACGGCCCGCGCGGCGTACCTGCTCTCCGCGGACGGCGGCGAGCTGGCCAAGATCCTCGCGGTGGCCCGGGCCGGGGACGACCCGATGGCCGAGGCGCGGCGGGAGCTGAAGGAATACCTGCTCGGCCCGGCCGGGTCCAACCCGATGGACCGGTTCCGCGACGAGATCGGCCGGCTCTGCGGCTGACCGGCACGCCGACGTGCAACGGGGGTGACGACCGGACCGGTCGTCACCCCCTCGCGTCGTTCAGCCCTGGTGCGGCGGGTTGTCGACGTCCCGGGAGACGACCTCACCCTTCTCGTCGACCCAGCCCTTCGGCCGGGCCGGGTTGCCGGCCACCAGCTGGTAGGGCTTGACGTCCCGGGTCACCACCGAGCCGGCGGCGATCATCGCGTACTCGCCGACCTCGATACCGCACACCAGCGTGGCGTTGGCGCCGATCGAGGCGCCCCGGCGGACCAGGGTCGGGGTGATCGTCCAGTCCGGATTCTGCGCGCGCGGCCGGAAGTCGTTGGTGAACACCGCGCACGGGCCGACGAAGACCTCGTCCTCGATGGTCACGCCCTGGTAGACCGAGACGTTGTTCTGGATCTTCACGAGGTCGCCCACGGTGACGCCGGCGTCGACGTAGACGTTGCGGCCGATCACGCAGCCGGTGCCGACCTGGGCGCTCGACCGGATGTGCGCCAGGTGCCAGACCTTGGTGCCGTCGCCTACCTGGGCGCCGGACTCCACGTCGGCCGTCGGGTGGACGAAGACGGAGGCGGACCGGTCGTTGCTGTCAGTCATCTCAACTCGCATCGTGGCGGGGCGCGTCGCGCCGTCGGGCGGGGCTCGACGCAGCATAACGAGCACCTCAGGCGAGCAGTTCGGCCACCGCGTCGGCGGCCGGCCGGTCCGCCGGCAGCGGATGCGCCGCGACCACCGCGTCGACGGGCAGCGCGTCGTACAGGTGCGGGAAGAGCGCCCCGCCACGGGACTCCTCCCAGCGCAGCGCGTCGCCGACGCGCGTCTCGTCCACGGCGAGCAGGGTCAGGCCGGTGACCCCGGCGAAGTGCCGGCGCGCGGTCTCCACCACCTGGTCGGCGGCGGAGAGATGCAGGTAGCCGTCCTGCCGGTCCAGCGCGGAGCCGGCGAACCGCCCGTCCGCCCGGGCCTGCCGCCACTCGTCGTCGGCCAGAATCTTGTAGATCACCACCGCAGCCTAGAGCGGCCTCGCGTCCCGGCGGCGCGTCTGCCACCATTCCCAGGGCAACGGGTCGAGTGGACGGAGGCACGGGTGCGGATCCTCCTGGTCGAGGACGACCGTCGGGTCGCCGCGGCGCTGTCGTCCGCGCTGACCCGCCGTGGCTACGAGGTGGAGCACGCCGCCACCGTCGCGGCCGCGCTCTCCGCCGCTCCCTGCGACCTGGTGCTGCTCGACCTGACCCTGCCCGACGGCGACGGCACCGACCTGTGCCGGGAACTGCGCCGGCGCAGCAGCCAACTCGGCATCATCGCGGTGACCGCCCGTGGCGAGGAACGTGACCGGGTGCTCGGCCTGCGGCTGGGCGCCGACGACTACGTGGTCAAGCCGTTCTCGATGGTGGAGTTGCAGGCCCGGATCGAGGCGGTGCTGCGTCGCGCGTCGCACACCGTCCCGGAACGCCACCTGATCGAGGCGGGCCCGGTCCGCATCGACGTGGGCGGCCGGACGGTCAGCGTGGCCGGCCGGGCGGTGACCCTGACCCGCAAGGAGTTCGACATCCTGCTCTCCCTGGCCCGCCAGCCGGGGGTGGCGGTGCCGCGGGACCGGATCCTGCTCGACGTCTGGGGCACCGTCTGGGCCGACCGGCACACCGTCGAGGTGCACGTCGGCTCGCTGCGCGGCAAGCTCGGCGACCCCACGCTGGTGGAGACCGTACGCGGGGTCGGCTACCGGCTCCGCGGCGCGTGAGGAGGCCCGGGTGCGCCGCCGGCTGGTGATCAGCTACCTGCTGCTGATGGTGCTCGTGCTGTTCGCGCTGGAAACCCCGCTGGCGGTCACGCTTGCCTCCCGGGAGACCGACCGGGTCCGCGCCGACCGGCTCGCCGACGCCACCCGCTTCGCCTCACTGGCCGGCCCGGCGCTGCGTGGCGGCAGCCCCGGCCCGCTGGGCGGGGAGCTGGCCGCCTACGACGACCTCTACCGCATCGGCGCGGCCGTGGTGGACCGCGACCGCCGCACGGTGGCCGCCTCGGCCCGGTGGGACGCGGGCGGGGGCACCGGGCCGGCGGTCGACACCGCGCTGTCCGGGCAGCAGTTCAGCGGCCCGGAGTCGGTCTGGCCCTGGGCGGACGGGCCGCTGGTGACCGCGGTGCCGATCAACGACGGCGGCGAGGTGCTCGGCGCGGTGGTCACCACCACGCCGGCCGGCCCGGTGCGCCGCACCGTCACCCTGTGGTGGCTGATGCTGGCCGGCATCGGCCTGCTCGCGGTGCTGGCCTGCGTCTCCACCGCGTTCGGGCTGGCCGGCTGGGTGCTGCGCCCGGTCACCGAGCTGGACGCGGCGACCCACGAGATCGCCGAGGGGCGCCGCACCGCCCGGGTCCGGCCCCGGCTCGGCCCGCCCGAGCTGCGCCGGCTGGCGACCAGCTTCAACGACATGGTCGACGCGGTCTCCGACGTGATGGACCGGCAGCGGGCCTTCGTCGCGCACGCCAGCCACCAGCTCCGCAACCCGTTGACCGCGCTGCGGCTGCGGGTGGAGGAGCTGGGGCCCAGCCTCACCGACCCGGACGGCCGGGCCGAGCACCGGCTGGCGCTGGAGGAGACCGACCGGCTGGCCCTCGTGCTCGACGCGCTGCTCACCCTGGCCCGGGCCGAACGGGAGGAGAACCAGCGGGTCACCGTGGACGCCGGCGCGGCGGCCGCGTCCCGGGTCGCGGCCTGGCTGCCGCTGGCCCGGCACCGGGCGGTCACGCTCCGGCTCGACGCGGGCGACGCGCCGGCGTACGCGCGGACCGTGCCGACCGCGATCGACCAGGCGCTCGACGCCCTGATCGACAACGCGGTCAAGTTCAGCGGCGCCGGGGGCGAGGTGACGGTGACCGTACGCCCCGACGACGGCGGGACGGAGCTGACCGTGCGGGACACCGGCCCCGGCATGACGGCCAGCCAGCTCGACCAGGCCACCGAGCGGTTCTGGCGGGCCCCGGACGCGCAGAACGTGGACGGCGCGGGGCTGGGGCTGACCATCGCCGCGGTGCTCGTCGACGCGTCCGACGGCCGGCTCACCATGCGCCAGGGCGAGCCGCGCGGGCTGGTCGCCGAGCTGTGGTTCCCGGCGCCGCCCGAGGAGCCGGCCGACCCGGCCGACCCGGCCGACCGGCCGGCCACGCCGGAGCGCCGCGACGAGCCGGTCGGCCGCTGACCCCGCTCAGGGCTTGGTGTCGCGGTACCACTGCGCCGCGCCCGGATGCAGCGGCAGCGGGGTGGTCACGATCGCCGACCGGGGGCTCATCCGACCGGCCGCCGGATGCGCCGCGGCCAGCTCCTCCCGCCGGTCCATCAGCAGCCGGGTCACGTCCCGCACCAGCGCGGTGGGCAGGTCGGCGTTGACGATCAGGTAGTTCGGGTTCGCCACCGTGCTCACCGGATCCGCCCGGTAGACCGAACGGGGAATGTCGCGGGTCACGTAGACCTGCCCGTACGCGCGCCGCAGCGGCTCGGTCCAGTCGCCCAGCTCGACCATCCGCACGGAGGTCCGCTGGGCCAGGTCCGCGACGCCCCGCACCGGCAGGCCACCCGAGAAGAAGAACGCGTCGATCCGGCCCTCGCGCAGGGCGGTCACCGAGTCGTCCAACCCCAGGTGCACCTGGCGGACCCGGGCACCGCCGAGCTGCGCCACCTCGAGCAGCCGGGTGGCGGTGACCTCGGTGCCGGAGCCGTCGGCGCCCACCGAGACCCGCCGGCCCCGCAGGTCGGCGAGCGTGCGCACCGGGCCGCCGGCGGTGGTCACCAGGTGCAGCAGGTCGTCGTAGACGCGGGCCACGGCGAGCACCCTCGGGTGCTCCGGCTCGCGGGGCGGAAGCACGTCGGCCTGGGTGAACCCCAGCTCCGCGTCCCCGCCGCCGACCAGCCGGACGTTCTGCGCGGACGCGGCGGTGACCAGCACCTCGGCCCGCACCCCGGGCAGCTCCCGGTTGAGCAGCGCGGCCAGCGACTGGCCGAAGGCGTGGTAGACGGCGGTCGGGCTGCCGGTGGCGATCCGGATCCGCACCGGCTCGGTGGGCTCGTCCCGGCAGCCGGCCACGCCGGTGACGAGCAGCAGCAGCAACACCAGCGGGGCCGCGGTCCGGCGCCGGCCGCGTGCAGACCAGGGTCGGCTCACGGGCTGCACTCTGCGCCGCGCACCTGCCGTTGCGCAAGCCCGCCCGCCGGGACGGCGGTCAGCCCAGCCGGGCGCTCTCGGTGATCCGGGCCCGGTGCTCGCCGTTGGAGACGCTCACCAGGAAGCAGCCCGACCCCGGCCGCAGCACCGCCGGCACCTCCAGCAGCGCCGCGCCGCGCACCAGCACCGCCGCCAGGTCACGGTCGGCCAACCGGATACCCAGGCAGTGCCGGCGTACGTGCCGGCCGCCGGCGAGCAGCGCCGCCCGCCAGGCCGAGGCCGCCAGCCGGGGGCGCCACAACCGGCGGGCCGTCGAGGCGCCGGGCACCGGCCCACCGAGCAACTCCCGGCGGCCCTGCCGCCAGCTGGCGGCCAGCAGATTCGCGTACGCGGAGCGGTGCTCCCGGGGCACCGACAGCCGGTGCAGCTCGTAGCGGCGGCGCAGGCCACCCATGGTCAGCTCGTGCTCCACCGGCACGTCGAGCCGGCGCAGCAGCTGCCGCATCCGGTGCGCCGCGTCCTCCCGGTTGAACTCGGCGATCCCGCCCCGGTACGGGCCGACGTCGAGCCGGCGGCCCTCGGCGGCCGGCGGCGGCGTGCACCGCACCAGGCAGGCGACCTCGAACGCGTCGGCCAGGGTCAGCCAGTCCAGCGGCGGGGCCGGCGACAGCGGGCGGGGCCGGTCGAGCAGCGTGGTGGGCTCGGAGAGCATCGGCACAGCTCCTAGGTCGGCGTGGTGGTGCCTCTACCGTGGCCTGCCACGCCGGGCCGGGGAACCGCTGCGCCCGAGCCTTGAGCAAAACTTGCGCTCAGAGGTCGGCGACCACCACGTCGACCTGCCGGGGCCGGCCCGCCGCCCGGGGTGCCTCCTCGACCGTGTACTTCAACTCGCGCAGCGCCCCCACCAGGGCGTCGGCGGTGCGCGGCCGGGTGCCGGCGAGGAGCAGGTCGCGCACCAGCCGGCCCTTGGTCGCCTTGTTGAAGTGGCTCACCACCGACCGCACCGGCGCCCCGTCGACCGTCCGCTCGTGCAGCACCCGCACCGTCACCGTGCGCTCGGCGACCGCCCCGCGCGGCGCCCACGTGGCCGCGTACGCGCCGGAGCGCAGGTCCAGCATCGGACCGCTGCCGGCCGCCGTGGTCATCGCCGGCCCCAGCGCCGCACGCCAGTACGTCGACAGCGCGCCGACGCCCGGCAGCCGTGCCCCGATCGGGCAGCGGTACGGCGGGACCCGGTCGGTGAGCCGCACCGCGCCCCACAGGCCGGAGCTGATCAGCACCGACCGCCGGGCGGCCCGCTCCGCCGCCGGAGGCAGCGTGGCCAGGTCGAGCGCCTCGTAGAGCACGCCGGTGTAGAGCCGCCCGGCCGGCGCGGTGGCCGCCGCCCGCAGCCGCGCGTTGCGCCGCAGCTCGCCGCGCTGCCCCTCGCTCAGGCCCAGCGCCTCGCGGGCCGCCGCCTCGTCCGGGCCGGCGCAGAGATCCACGAGCGCGGCCAGCACCGCCTCCCGGGCCGGGTTCAGCTCCGACAGCGACAGCCGGGACAGGTCCAGCCGCCGGCCGGTGCCGGCCTCGGCCTTGCCCTCGGACGGGGGCAGCAGGATGAGCACCGGCACAGCGTACGGGCCGGGTTCAGCGCCACGGCCGCACGGCACGCTCCGGGTGGTACACGCGACTCCCGCCGACCTCGGCCACCACCGTCGCGTCGGCCCGGTCGCCCAGCAGCCGGCGCAGCACGCGTTCCGCCGGCGACCCGGCCGCCACCACGTACCCGGGCCGCGCCGCCCGTCCCACCCGCCGCCAGTACGCCGGATAGCGGTTCTGCCCGGGGGTCAGGTTGCCGTCCAGCACTCCGCAGGCCACCGCCTCGCCGGTGTTGAAGATCAGCCGGTTGCAGGTCCAGTAGTCCCCGTACACCTCGTGCAGGCCGGCCCGCAGCACCGCGTCGGCGAGCCGGCGGGCGGACCGCTCCTCGGCGCGTACCCCCGGCACGCCGGCCAGGAACGCCAGCGTGCCGGCCAGCGCGGCGGCGGCGAGCCCGGCCAGCACGGTGCCGGCCACGACGCCGCGCAGCCGGGCCGCACCGGACGCGGTCGCCCGCAGCGCGGCGGTGACGGCCAGCCAGAGCGGCCAGAGCACCGCCGGCAGCGAGATCTGCAACACCGACAGGTAACGGGCGTTGCCCAGCGGGTCGGTCGCGGCGAGCGGGCTGCGCACGTACGCCAGCAGTGTCACCGCCGCGCCGGCGACCAGGGCGAGGATGGCCACGGCCCGGACCCGCGCGGCCGGGTCCACGGCCCGGCGGTACGCGACCACGGCGAGCCCGGCGGCGGCCACCAGCAGCACCGGGTAGAGCACCCCGAACCAGCGCGCCCAGCCCGCGCAGCCGTCCATCGGGCACAGCCCGGAGGCGAGCGGCACCCCCTCCAGCAGCCCGCCGTGCAGCCGCTCGGCCACCGACGGCGCCACCCCGTCCTTCGTGCTGATCTCCCGGAACACCGACAGCGAGTCCTGCCCGGGCGGCGCGACGACGTTGTCCTTCACCACCGGTGCGATCCCGACCGCGAAACCGGCCACGAGCAGCACGCCCGGCCAGCCGACCAGGTCCCGCGGGGCGGCCAGCACCAGTGCCACGACGGCCACCAGCAGATAGGGCGCGATCAGCCAGTCCGACCAGAGCGCCAGGCCGGCGAGCAGCCCGAACGCGCCGGTGGCGAGCCAGCGGTGCCGCACCCGGCCCGCGCCGAGCGCGACCGCGATCAGCAGCAGGGCCAGCACCGCGGGCTTGACCTCGGGTCGCCCGCCGACCACGGTGAGCTGGTCGCGGACCACCCGCTCGGACCCCAGCGCCAGCAGGCCCACCACGACCACGGCCAGCCACGGGGAGAAGAGGCGCCGGGTCAGCCGGTACGCCAGCCACAGGAAGATCGCGTACAACGCGAGCAGCGGCAGCCGCAGCAGCGGCCAACTCGTCCCGCCCACGCCCACCAGCGGCGCGGCCAGGTACGACTCCAGCACGCCCATGTAGCGCTGCCCGTAGAGGAAGACCGGCCGCTCGTGGCCGCCGGCGATGTGCAGGGCGGCCAGGCCGAACGTGGCCTCGTCACTGTTCGAGGCGGGCACCGTGAGCACTGTCAGCACCAGCCGGTAGCCGACCCCGGCCGCGCCCAGCAGCAGCGCCGCCAGCGCCGGGCGGTCCGGGATGCGCCTCGCTGTCGACACGAACCCACGCCCCCGTCGTCGCCTGCGAACGCAGTGTGACACGCCCGTCACCGGGCCTCGGGGCGGATCGGTCCAGATCACTCGCGTGGCCGGGCCCTCCAGGTTGTGGCAGTGTTGCTACGTGCCACCCACACCACCGGACCAGCTCGCCGTGCCCCAACTGCACCGGGCCGCGCGCATCGAGGACGCACTGCACGGCCTGGTGGAACGCCGGCTGCGGCGCACCGGATGGCAGCCCAACATCATCGCGTACGCCGGGTACGGCGCTCCCGGCTGGGCGCGGGTGCTCTGCCGGGTGCTGCTGGGCCGCCCCGACACCCGGCGCGGCCGGCTGGAGAAGGTACGCGGCTGGCGCAGCTTCGCCACCCTCCCGGCCAAGCACGCCCAGGTCACCATCGAGGTCAACGGCGTGCGCCAGGAGGTGACCGCGGACCGCAGCGGCTTCGTGGACACCGTCGTCAAGGGCGACTTCACCCCCGGCTGGGGCTGCGTACGCCTCGCCGTCGCCGACGCCGAACCGGTGGAGGCTCTGGTCCGCATCCTCGACCCGACCGTTCGCTTCGGCGTCCTCTCCGACATCGACGACACGGTCATGGTGACCGCGCTGCCCCGGCCGATGCTCGCCGCGTGGAACACGTTCGTCCTCGACGAGCACGCCCGCACCGCGGTGCCCGGCATGGCGGTGCTCTACGAGCGCCTGGCCACCGCCCACCCGGGCGCGCCGGTCTTCTACCTCTCCACCGGCGCCTGGAACGTCGCGCCGACGCTGACCCGGTTCCTGTCTCGGCACCTCTATCCGGCCGGGCCGCTGCTGCTCACCGACTGGGGGCCGACCGCCGATCGCTGGTTCCGCAGCGGCCGCGAGCACAAGCGGGCCACGCTGGCCCGGCTGGCCCGGGAGTTCCCCGAGGTGCGCTGGCTGCTCATCGGCGACGACGGGCAGCACGACCCGGAGATCTACCGGGAGTTCGCCGCCGCCCACCCGGACAATGTGGCCGGCGTGGCGATCCGGCGGCTGTCGCCGACCCAGTCGGTGCTCGCCGGCAGCCTGCCCGCGCCGGCGGAGCGTTCCTCGTCCGGCCCGGTGGGGCAGAAGTGGCTGAGCGCCCCCGACGGCGCCGGCCTCTGGAAGCTCCTCCGCGAAGCCGACCTGGTCTGACCGAGCCGCCCCGGAAGGGCCGCTCCGTACCAAGATCCCGCCCCGCCCGGATCGATCATGAGGTTGACGGCCTTGTGGATCTCCGGCGGTGCCGTCAACCTCATGATCGACTCGGTGGTCGGTGGTCGGTGGTCGGTGGGGGGTCAGGGGGTGGCGGGGGCACAGCCGGGCGTGCGGGGGTCGGCCACCTGGTACACCTGGCCCTGGTCCGCGCCCTGGTCCTGGCCTGCGCCCTGGTCGCCGGCGGCCTGACGGGCGGCGCGAATCTGCTGGATGAGGGCGCGTAGCTGCTGGATCCGCGCCCTGATCTGCTGGATGCGCTGCGCCACCCGGTTCCCGGCGTCATCGGCCTGGTCGCCGGCACCTGCTTCGCCCTGCTGCTCGTCCGCGCCGGCTCGGTTTTCCGCACCAGCCTGGTTGCCCGGGCCGCCCTGCCCCGCGGCCTGCTGTTCTGCCTGCCGGGCGGCCCGAGCGGCCTGCACGATCCCGGCGATCTGCCCGATCAGGCCACCGACGGCGTTGATGATGCCCACCGCCCGTCCAGCCCCGCCTGCGGCTCCGGCCCCGGCGTCCGCGGCTCCGGCGTTCCCGGCATCCGCAGCCCCGGCGGTTCCGGTGCCGTCAGCGGTTCCGGGAGCGGCGTTCCCGGTGCCGGCCTGGACCCTTTGGGCGCCCTGCGCGATGCCTCGGATGCCACCGACGATGCCGCCCAGTCGCGTGACGCGGGTCTGGGTCAGCTGTGGGTCGACCAACTGGCCGGAGCGCTCACCGGACATCTGCTCGGTGACCGCCCACGCCCGGTCCAGTTCGACCGCCATCGCCTGGTCCCACGGCACGTTCGGGCAGGCGGCGGCCACGTCGACCGTACCGGTGCAGCCCGCCGCGGATCGGTGCTGCCGGATCTGGTCGACCACAGCCGTGCGGTCGGCGATCCGGTCGGCCGACCCGGCGGCCGGGTCGCGGCGCTGCTCCGCGACCGCGGTCAGGTTGGCCCGCAACGCGTTGTCCAGGCCGGCGCAGTTCTCCGCGGCCTGACCGGTGCCGGTGGCCACCGCGAACGCCGCCCCCGCGGCGACCGCCAGTGCCACCCCGCCGGCGATCTTCCGGTTCCGGGAGTGGGCCACCGCCCCGCGCCTCCTGGTTGTGCTCCTGCTCGACCTCATCGAACTCCTCCGCCTCGTCGCGACACGGCTGCCCGGCATCCGCGCAGGAGTACGGGGAGCCGCCCGTCGCCGGTTCACGCAGGCAGCCGGTGCTGCCGGAGGGTGAGCGAAGAGGCAATCAGCGTGACGCTGTGTTACGGCGGAGGGGAAGGGTTCCCTCAATAGCGGTATACCTGTGAGTCATATTTATGCCTCGCAGGTATACCGACCAAAAGTGATGTGCCGCCGGCAGAGACTACGGAGCGTGTCAGTCCTGGCGGAGCCAGAGCACGCCCAGCGGTGGCACCCGAAGCGCCACCGACGCCGGCATCCCGTGCCACGGCACGTTCTCCGCGTGCACCGCGCCGAGGTTGCCCACCCCCGACCCGCCGTAGTGGTGGGCGTCGGTGTTCAGCGCCTCGGTCCACGTCCCGCCGGCCGGCAGGCCGATCCGGTAGTCCTCCAGCGGCGCCGCGGAGAAGTTCGCCATACAGACCAGCGTCCGGCCGTCCGGGGCGATCCGGATGAACGACACCGCGTTGTGGGCGACGTCGTCCCCGGCGATCCAGCGGAAGCCCGCCGGGTCGGTGTCCTGCGCCCACAGCGCCGGCGTGTCCCGGTAGACGCGGTTCAGGTCGGCGACCAGACGTTGCACGCCGGCCCGGGCCGGGTCGTGGGTGAGGTACCAGTCGAGGCCGCGTTCCTCGCTCCACTCGCGGTCGTCGGCCAGCTCGCAGCCCATGAAGAGCAACTGCTTGCCCGGGTGCGCCCACATGTACGCCAGCAGCGCCCGCACGTTCGCCAGCCGCTGCCAGGTGTCGCCGGGCATCTTGCCGGCGAGGGACCCCTTGCCGTGCACCACCTCGTCGTGGCTGATCGGCAGCACGTAGTTCTCGCTCCAGGCGTACGCCAGGGAGAACGTCAGCTGATGGTGGTGGTGCTGCCGGTAGATCGGGTCCTTCGAGGTGTAGAGCAGGGTGTCGTGCATCCAGCCCATGTTCCACTTGAAACCGAAGCCGAGCCCGCCGTCGGACGTCGGGCGGGTGACCCCCGGCCAGGCGGTGGACTCCTCGGCGACCATCACCACGCCCGGATGGTGCCGGTAGGCGGTGGCGTTGACCTCCTGGAGCAGCGCGAGGGCCTCCAGGTTCTCCCGGCCGCCGTGCACGTTCGGGGCCCACTGCCCCTCGGAGCGGGAGTAGTCGAGGTAGAGCATCGAGGCGACCGCGTCGACCCGCAGCCCGTCGACGTGGAACTCGTCGAGCCAGTAGAGCGCGTTCGCGACCAGGAAGTTGCGCACCTCGTTGCGGCCGAAGTCGAAGACGTACGTGCCCCAGTCGGGGTGCTCGCCGCGACGCGGGTCGGGGTGCTCGTAGAGCGGGGTGCCGTCGAAGCGCGCGAGCGCCCACTCGTCCTTGGGGAAGTGCGCCGGCACCCAGTCGAGGATCACGCCGATGCCGGCGGCGTGCAGCCGGTCGACCAGGTGGCGGAAGTCGTCCGGGTCGCCGAAGCGGGCGGTGGGCGCGTAGTAGCCGGTGACCTGGTAGCCCCACGAGCCGCCGAACGGGTGCTCCATCACCGGCAGGAACTCCACGTGGGTGAAGCCCATCTCGGTGACGTACGCGGTCAGTTGCTCGGCCAGCTCGCGGTAGCCGAGGCCGGGACGCCACGAACCCAGGTGCACCTCGTAGACGCTCATCGGCTCCTCGTGCGGCTGCCGCGCCGCACGGCGCTCCAGCCAGTCCGCGTCGCCCCACTCGTACCGGGAGTCGTGCACCACCGACGCGGTGGCCGGCGGCACCTCGGTGCGGGTGGCCATCGGGTCGGCCTTGTCCCGCCACCGCCCGTCGGCGCCGAGGATGCGGTACTTGTAGCGGCTGCCGGCCGGCACGCCGGGCACGAAGATCTCCCACACCCCGCTGGAGCCGAGCGAGCGCATCGGCCAGCCGTCGTCCGGCCCCCAGCCGGTGGCGTCGCCGACCACCCGGACGCCGCGCGCGTTGGGCGCCCACACGGTGAACGCCACGCCCTCGTCGAAGACCCGGGCGCCGAGCGCCGCCCAGAGCCGCTCGTGCCGCCCCTCGCCGATCAGGTGCAGGTCCAGCTCGCCGAGCGTGGGCGGATAACGGTACGGGTCGTCGAGCGTCGCGCCGTCCACCTCGACCCGGTAGTCGCGTACCTCGCCCGGGAGCACCGCCTCGAACACGCCGGCGTCGTGCACCCGCTTCGTCGGGTGCCGCTCGCCGTCGACCAGCAGCGTCACCTCGCCCGCGCCCCGACGCAGGGTCCGGATCGTGGTGCTCCCGTCGGCCGGGTGCGCGCCGAGCACGGCGTGCGGGTCGTACGCCTCACCGGCGATCAACTGGTCCATCGTGCGTCGTCCTTCTCGGCCGGTGCGGTCGGTGCGGTGCCGCCGGACAGCTCGGCGGGTACGTCCTCCACGGTCAGGTCGGGCGCGGCCGGGTGCGCCGGCTCGTCGGCGGTCGGCGGCGCCGGGCGGCGCACCGTGAGCACGTGCGCCGGTTGCAGGTACGGGTCGAGGCGCACCGCGTTGCGCTGCCCCCAGTCGTACTCGGCGCCGGTCAGCTCGTCGCGCACGGTGAACCGTTCGTGCCAGTCGAAGCCGAGCGCCGGCATGTCCAGCGTGGTGTTGCCCCACTGCATGGCGCGGGAGTCGAACGAGCAGACCACGAGCACCGTGTTGCCGGTCTGCGGGTCGTGCTTCGACCAGCACAGCAGCGCCGGGTTGTCGATGTCGTGGAAGCGCAGGTTGCGCAGCTGGTGCAGGGCCGGGTTGTCGTGCCGGACCCGGTTCAGCGTGGCGATGAACGGCGCCAGCGACCGTCCGCGCGCCAGCGCGGCGTCCCAGTCCCGGGGGCGCAGCTCGTACTTCTCGTTGTCCAGGTACTCCTCGGCGCCGGGGCGGGCGACGTGCTCGAACAGCTCGAAGCCCGCGTACATGCCCCAGGAGGGGGAGAGCAGCGCCGCCAGCACCGCCCGGATCTTGAACATCGGCGGCCCGCCGTGCTGCAACGACGAGTGCAGGATGTCGGGCGTGTTGGGCCAGAAGTTCGGTCGCATCCAGTCGGCGGACGCGACCAGCTCCTCGCAGTATTCCCGCATCTCGGCCGCCGTCGTGCGCCAGGTGAAATAGGTGTACGACTGGGTGAAGCCGATCTTGCCGAGCCCGTGCATGATCGCCGGGCGGGTGAACGCCTCGGCGAGGAACAGCACGTCCGGGTCGATGCTCTTGACCTCGGCGATCAGCCAGTGCCAGAAGTCGAACGGCTTGGTGTGCGGGTTGTCGACCCGGAAGATCTTCACGCCCTCGCCGACCCAGTGCAGCACCACCCGCAGCACCTCGGCGCGGATCCCCGCCGGATCGTTGTCGAAGTTCAGCGGATAGATGTCCTGGTATTTCTTCGGCGGGTTCTCCGCGTACGCGATGCTGCCGTCGGCCCGGGTGGTGAACCACTCCGGGTGCTCGGTCACCCACGGGTGGTCCGGCGCGCACTGCAACGCCAGGTCCATCGCCACCTCCAGGCCCTGCTCGGCGGCGGCCGCGACGAAGTCGCGGAAGTCCTCCGGCGTACCCAGGTCGGGGTGGATGGCGTCGTGGCCGCCCTCGTCCGCGCCGATCGCCCACGGCGAGCCGACGTCGTCCGGCCCGGCGGTGAGCGCGTTGTTGCGGCCCTTGCGGTTGACCCGGCCGATCGGATGGATCGGCGGCAGGTAGAGCACGTCGAAGCCCATCGCGGCGACGCCGGGCAGGCGGTCCAGCGCGGTGGTGAACGTGCCGGAGCGGGCCGGCGCGTCGACGGTCGCCGCGATCGCGCCCTCGGAGCGGGGAAAGAACTCGTACCAGGCGGAGAAGAGCGCCCGCGGCCGGTCCACCCACAGGATGCGCTCGTCGCCGGTGGTGACCAGCTCGCGCACCGGGTGCTCCCAGAGCAGGTCAGCCAGGTCGAGCGCCGCGCTGACCCGGCGCGGCAGGCTCTCGGTGTCGTCGGTCAACGCCCGCGCGGCCTCGCGTACCCGGTCGCGGTCGGCCCTCGGCACCAGGTCGAGCGCGGCGGTCAGCACCCGCGCGCCCTCGGCCAGGTCGTTCGCCAGCTCGGCCGGGCCCTGGCCGGCGGCGAGCTTCTTGGTCACCGCGTTCTGCCAGGTGAGGTAGGGATCCTGGAACGCCTCGACGGTGAACCGCCACTCGCCGACCGCGTCCGGGCTGATGGTGGCGTGCCAGCGGTCCTGGCCCGGCTCGCCCTGACGCATCCGGGTGAACGGGCGGGCCGCGCCGTCCGGGCCGAGCCAGACCACGTTGCAGCCGAGCGCGTCGTGGCCCTCGCGGTAGGCCCGGGCCGACACCGGTACGACCTCGCCGACCACCGCCTTGGCCGGGTAGCGACCGCAGGCGACGACGGGGGAGACGTCTTCGATCGGGAACCGTCCAGTCACCCGCTCAACCTACTGCGCGAGATCCTCTCGCGCTCGACAGCGCCCTCCGATGCACCGGATCGCGCCGCCGGTCAGGGCGACAGTTGGGCGACGAACACGAACTCCCGTCCGGGACGGTCGGGCGCCTGGCGCACGTCGAGCACCCGGTAGCCGGCGGCGACCAGGCTCGACTCGATCTCGTCGCGGTCGCGGAACCGCAGCGTCGAGTCCGAGCTGAGCACCGCTCCGTCGGCGAGGAACCGGTACGTCTGATGGAAGGAGACGAGCGGCAGGTCGACCGAGGTGACCTGGGTACGCCGTTCCACCCGACCGACGCCGGGGACGTCCCGGGTCTCCGGGCCGGGCTCCGTCGCCCACTCCTCCCAGGCGCGACGCTCGGGACGCCGGGTCTCGAAGACGAGGTGGCCGCCCGGGCGCAGCGCGGCGTGGATGCCCCGGAGCGTCCGGGTCCAGTCGGCGTCGGTCCGGAAGACCTGCGCCACGTTCCCGGTCATGGTGGCCAAGTCGGCGTCGAGCGCCGGCAGCGCCGTGGCGTCGCCGTGGAGCCAGCGGACCCGGTCGGCCCCGTCCTTGGCCCGGGCGACGTCGAGGGACGCCTCGGCCGGGTCGACGCCGACGACCGTGCGGCCGTGCCGGGCGAGCAGGACCGCCAGGGAGCCTGTCCCGCAGCCCACGTCCAGCACCGTGCGCGCGCCCAGTTCGTCCGCGATCGCCTGATAGGCGGCCAGGTCGCTGCGGTCGTCGTCGAACGCGTCGTAGATCGCGGCGAGGCGCGGATGGGCGAAGATCGCATCAGGCATCCGGCGACCATACTCACCACGGCGATCCGGTCGACACCTGTCAACAAGGGGCCCCGCGTCTACCGGAAGCGTTAAGCGGGGGCCCCTCCTTGCACCGAGTCGTAGACGGCGAGCGTCTGCTCGGCGATCGCCGACCACGAGAAGTGCTCCACCGCGCGGCGGCGGCCGGCCGCGCCGAACGCCGCGATCCGCGCCGGGTCGGCCAGCAGCTCGTTCATCCGGGCGGCCAGGTCGGCCACGAAGCGTTCCGGGTCCAGCGGCGTGCCGGAGCCGTCGCCGGCCTGCTCGATCGGCACCAGCAGGCCGGTCTCGCCGTCCGCGACCACCTCGGGGATGCCGCCGGTGGCGGTGGCCACCACCGCCGTCTCGCAGGCCATCGCCTCCAGGTTGACGATGCCCATCGGCTCGTAGACGGACGGGCAGACGAAGATCGTGGCGTGCGTGAGCACCTGGATCACCTCGTGCTTGGGCAGCATCGCCGCCACCCAGACCACCCCGGAGCGCGTCGCCCGCAGCTCGGCGGCCAGCTCCTCCACCTCGGCGCCGATCTCGGGGGTGTCCGGCGCGCCGGCCAGCAGCACCAGCTGGGTGTCGGCGGGCAGTTCGCGGGCCGCCCGCAGCAGGTAGGGCAGCCCCTTCTGCCGGGTGATCCGCCCGACGTAGACCACGCTGGGCCGGGTCGGGTCGATGCCGAGCCGGTCGAGCACGTCGGTGCCCGGGTCCGGGGCGTACTGCGCGGTGTCGATGCCGTTGTAGACCACCCGGACCCGGTCCGGGTTCACCTGCGGGTACGCGGTGAGCACGTCGCGGCGCATCCCCGCGCTCACCGCGATGATCGCGTCGGCGGCCTCGAACGCGGTCCGCTCGCACCAGGACGAGAGCGCGTAGCCGCCGCCGAGCTGCTCGGCCTTCCACGGGCGCAGCGGCTCCAGGCTGTGCGCGCTCACCACGTGCGGCACCCCGTGCAGCAGCTTCGCGGTGTGCCCGGCCAGGTTCGCGTACCAGGTGTGGCTGTGCACCAGGTCGGTGCCGGCGGTGCCGGCGGCCATCTCCAGGTCGACGCCCATGACGCGCAGCGCGGCGTTCGCGCCGGCCAGCGCGGCCGGTTCGGCGTACGCCGTCACGCCCGGGGAGTCGCGCGGCGCGCCGAAGCAGTGCACCCGCACCTCGGCGAGCCGGCGCAGCTCCCGGGCCAGGTATTCCACGTGCACCCCGGCGCCGCCGTAGACCTCCGGCGGGTATTCACGGGTGAGCAGGTCGACGCGCAACGGTGCCATGCCCGCACCCTAGTGCAGAGCGCGGGATCGCACCGGGCGCGCAACTGCGCCGTCCGAGTGGTGAAGTCGCTTCGAGGTGGATAGCGTCTGACCATGGCTGCCAAGGTGCTCGCGATCGTCCTGGCCGGCGGGGAGGGCAAGCGCCTCATGCCCCTGACCACCGACCGGGCGAAGCCGGCCGTCCCCTTCGGCGGGATGTACCGCATGGTCGACTTCGTCCTCTCCAACCTGGCGAACGCCGGCTTTCTCAAGATCGTCGTGCTGACCCAGTACAAGTCCCACTCCCTGGACCGTCACATCACCAAGACCTGGCGGATGTCGACGCTCCTCGGCAACTACGTCACGCCGGTGCCGGCGCAGCAGCGCCGTGGCCCGTGGTGGTTCGCCGGCTCGGCCGACGCGATCTACCAGAGCTTCAACCTGATCAACGACGAGCAACCCGACCACGTGATCGTCTTCGGTGCCGACCACATCTACCGGATGGACCCCCGGCAGATGGTGGAGGACCACATCGCCTCCGGCGCCGGGGTGACGGTGGCCGGCATCCGCCAGCCGCTGTCGATGGCCGACCAGTTCGGCGTGATCGAGGTTGGCGAGGACGGCAAGCGAATCCGGGCGTTCCGGGAGAAGCCCACCGACGCGGTGGGACTGCCCGACGCCCCCGACCAGATCTACGCGTCGATGGGCAACTACGTGTTCAGCACCCGGGCGCTCTGCGAGGCGGTCGAGCGCGACGCGGAGGACAAGACCAGCAAGCACGACATGGGCGGCAGCATCATCCCGATGCTTGTCGAGCGCGGCGAGGCCAACGTCTACGACTTCAAGGACAACGAGGTGCCGGGCAGCACCGACCGCGACCGCGGCTACTGGCGCGACGTGGGGACGCTCGACTCGTTCTACGACGCGCACATGGATCTGATCAACGTGCACCCGGTGTTCAACCTCTACAACTTCGACTGGCCGATCTACACCGAGCAGCCGCCGTACCCGCCGGCCAAGTTCGTGCACGCCTGGGGCGAGCGGGTCGGCCGGGCGGTCAGCTCGATGGTCTCGCCCGGCTCGGTGATCTCCGGCTCACTGGTGGAGAACTCGATCGTCTCGCCCAAGGTCAAGGTGCACTCCTGGGCGCACGTCGACGGCGCCGTGCTGATGGAGGGTGTCGAGATCGGCCGGCACGCGGTCGTCCGGCGGGCGATCCTGGACAAGAACGTCTACGTTCCGGAAGGCGCCGAGATCGGCGTCGACCTGGAGAAGGACCGCCAGCGCTACACCGTCTCCGACAACGGCATCGTCGTCATCGGCAAGGGTCAGCGCGTCGAGCCCTGACCGGCCCCACCCATCTTTCGAGGAGGATCCCGCAGTGGCCCACCCCCGTGCCGGGCAGCCCGCCGAGCCCGCCGACCTGGTCGACGTGCCCCGGCTGGTCACCGCCTACTACGCCGAGCACCCGGACCCGAGCGACCCGGCGCAGCAGGTCTCCTTCGGCACCTCCGGGCACCGCGGGTCGAGCCTGCGCAACGCCTTCAACTCCGACCACATCCTCGCGGTGACCCAGGCGCTCTGCGACTACCGGCGGGAACAGGGCCTGGACGGGCCGCTGTTCCTCGCCCGGGACACCCACGCGCTCTCCGCGCCCGCCGAGGCCGACGCGCTGGAGGTGCTCGCCGCCAACGACGTCACCGTGCTGCGCGACAGCCGCGACGGCTACACCCCCACCCCGGCCCTGTCGCACGCCATCCTCACCCACAACCGGGGCCGCACCTCGGGGCTCGCCGACGGCATCGTGATCACGCCGTCGCACAACCCGCCGTCCGACGGCGGGTTCAAGTACAACCCGACCAACGGCGGCCCCGCCGACACCGACGTCACGAAGTGGATCCAGGACCGGGCGAACGCCATCCTCGCCGCCGGGCTCAAGGAGGTGAAGCGCATCCCGTACGCGCGGGCGCGCGCCGCGGACACCACCGGGGAGTACGACTTCCTCGCCCACTACGTCGACGATCTGCCCGCCGCGCTGGACATCGACGCGATCCGGGACGCCGGGGTGCGCATCGGCGCCGACCCGATGGGCGGGGCGAGCGTGGCGTACTGGGGGGAGATCGCCGAGCGGCACCGTCTCGACCTCACGGTGATCAACCCCGAGGTGGACCCCACCTGGCGGTTCATGACCCTCGACGGCGACGGCAAGATCCGGATGGACTGCTCCTCGCCGAACGCGATGGCGTCGCTGATCGCCGCCCGCGACAGGTTCCAGGTGTCCACCGGCAACGACGCCGACGCCGACCGGCACGGCATCGTCACCCCGGACGGCGGGCTGATGAACCCCAACCACTACCTGGCGGTGGCGATCGGCCACCTGTTCCGTACCCGGGAGCGGTGGAGCCCGGCCGCGGCGGTGGGCAAGACGCTCGTCTCCTCCTCGATGATCGACCGGGTCGCGGCCGACCTGGGCCGAACGCTGCTGGAGGTGCCGGTCGGGTTCAAGTGGTTCGTGCCCGGCCTGCTGGACGGCTCGGTGGGCTTCGGCGGCGAGGAGAGCGCCGGCGCGTCCTTCCTGCGTCGCGACGGCAGCACCTGGACCACCGACAAGGACGGCATCCTGCTCTGCCTGCTCGCCGCCGAGATCATCGCGGTGACCGGGCGTACCCCCAGCGAGCACTGGGCCGAGCTGGCCGACCGGTTCGGCGCGCCGGCCTACGCGCGGATCGACGCCCCCGCCACCCGCGAGCAGAAGGCCGTCCTCGGCAAGCTCTCGGCGGAGCAGGTGACCGCGACCGAGCTGGCCGGCGAGCCGATCACGGCCACGCTGACCAGCGCGCCGGGCAACGGCGCCGCGATCGGCGGGCTCAAGGTCACCACCGAGTCGGGCTGGTTCGCCGCCCGGCCGTCCGGCACCGAGGACGTCTACAAGATCTACGCCGAGTCGTTCCAGGGCCCGGACCACCTGGCTCGTATCCAGGAGGAGGCCAAGTCGCTGGTCGACGGCGTGCTCGGCGGTTGATGGCCACCGGGGCGGGGTTTCCTCGCCCCGGTCCGCTCTTCCGTCCGAAATCCACCTTTGGGGGATGTGGGCACCCTATGGTGTGACTCATGTCGGTTGTCCCGCGTCTCGCCCCGCGGTCCGAGTCGGTGCCGTCCGCCGGACCTACCCCGGGCCTCCGGATCCGCCCGGCCGTGGCCGCCGACGCGGCGTGGTTGGCCGACGTCAGCCGGGTGTCGTTCGCGCCCCACCTGCACGACTACCTGACCTCGGCGCAACCGGGAGCCGGCCGGTTCTGGGAGGTCGTGCTGGCGTACCCGGCGTCGTTCCCCGGCCGTTGCTGTCTCGTGGCCGAGGCCGACGACGGGGATCGGTTGGGCTTCGTCGACCTGACCCTCGTCGACCCGGGCCTGGCCCACCTCTCCTACGTCTGCGTGGTGCGTCCCGCCCGCGGACGGGGCGTCGCCCGCGCCTTGTTGCGGGCGTACCTCGACCGCCATCCCGACGTACGTGCCGTGCGGCTGGACGTCTTCGCCGACAACGCCCCCGCCCGGGCGCTCTACGACCGGCTCGGATTCACCACCGAGTCCACCAGCACGTGGTGGGTCGCCGACGTCACACCCGACTGGTCCGCGTCGTCCGCCGCCGCCCGTCTCGACGGGCTGCACGCCGCCCGCGCCTGGCTCCACACCTACGGCTTCGGTGAGCTCACGGTCGCCATCGGGGACACCGTCGTGCGGTTGGGCCGTCCGAGTGCACGCGTGCTGCGTTGCTTCGAGCCTGCGGCCCTGCGGCAGCCGGCCGTCGTCGGCGCCGTGCTCCGGGAGTTCCCGGAGATCGATCGCGTCCTGGTCATGGCCGAGGGCGACGACGCGCCGCCGAGCGCCGTCGGCGAACTGCGCGCCGTCAACCGCTCGCTCAGGATGTCCGCACCCGAGATCCGCACCCGACTGGAGCTCACGTGACGAAGACGATAGCCAAGACGGCCACCGACCCGGGCGTCTTCCGTACCCCGAGCCTGTTCTACGGCGCGGCCCGGGAGGGGATGCGGGACCTGCTCGCGCAGCCCGAGGTGTGGCGGGACGAGCGGCGCGGCATTCTGTTGCCGTCGTTCATCGGCTGGTCCGCGCACGAGGGCAGTGGCGTCTTCGACCCGGTGACCGAACTCGGCCTCGACCCCGGTTTCTACGAGCTGACCCCGGATCTCGCGGTGGACGTGTCGTCGCTGCAGGCCCGGCTCGCCGAGCGCCGGTACGACGTGGTGGTGGTCATCCACTACTTCGGCCGCACCGAGCGGGCGATCGATCGGATCCGCACGCTGACCGACCGGCACGGGGCGCTGCTGCTGGAGGACCTCGCGCACGCCTGGTTCACCCACGCGCTCGGCGGTCCGGCCGGCCGGACCGGCGAGGTGTCGCTCTACTCCCTGCACAAGATGCTGCCGATGCCCGGCGCGCGCGGCGGGATGGTCACCTACCGCAACCCCGACCGGCTCACCGGTCAGCGGGAGACCGCACCGGAGATGGCACGGCACGTGCTCGACCACGACACCGTGGGCATCGCGCGGCGCCGTCGGGAGAACTTCCGTGCTCTCACCGGCCTGCTCGCCGCGCTACCGGAGTCGGGTGACGCCTTCGAGCTGATGTGGCCCGAGTTGGACGCGGACGACGCACCGCAGACGTTGCCGGTGCGGATCCTCGGGACCGGGCGGGAGAACCGCGACCATGTCTACACCGAGATGAACCGTGCGGGCTTCGGCATGGTCAGCCTCTACCACACGCTGGTCGAGCACCTGCGCGAACAGCCGACGATGGCGCACCTCGCGCGGCACGTCATCAACTTCCCGGTGCACCAGGACGTCGCACCGGCCGACTACCCCGCTCTGGTCGACGGCTTCCGTCGGGCGCTGCGCACCCGGCCGGACAGCCGGCGCGCCTCGATGCCGCCCCCGACCGGCGGTGGTCAGCCGGCCGTCAGCGCGGCGGGGGCAGCCCACGGCGGTTGAGCTGTTCCCGCAGCCCGTCCGGCAGCAGCTCGCGGAGCTGCTCGGGCAGCAGCGGCAGATCCAGCAGGCTCAGCTTGAGCTGGTTGCGTTCCTGGTGGCGGCGCGGGTCGAGGCGGACCACCTGGCCGGCGTCGCGGACGTACCGGACGTGCACCGAGCCCTCGGTCGCGGCCTGGCGGATCAGCAGCCCGTCCATCTCCACCGCCACCGGCGCCGAGTCGGGGCGCAGCTCCAGGTGGACGCTCTCGTGCGGGGACAGCAGCACGGACCGGGAGATCCCGGCCATCGGTGCCGACGGCGTCACCACCACCGCCTCGGTCGCCGGTGAGATCAACGGGCCACCGGCGGCGTAGCTGTACGCGGTGGAGCCGGTGGGCGTGCTCACCACCAGCGCGTCGCACCGGTAGTAGCCGTACCGCTGGCCGTCCACCGCCAGCGTGGCGGTGACGAAGCCGGCCCCGGGGTGCCGCACCAGCGCGATGTCGTTGAACGCCACCACGTCGTCCCCGCAGACGTCGCAGGCCAGACAGGCGTGCGACTCGACAGTGAAGTCGTGGGCGACGAGGCGTTCCAGCGCCCGGGGGAGGTCCGGTGGTTCCACCTCGACCAGGAAGCCCACGCGGCCCAGGTGCACGCCGAGCACCGGCTTGGGGTTCCGCACCGCCATCCGCAACGCGCCCAGCATGGTGCCGTCGCCGCCGATGCTGATCAGCGCGTCGCAGTGGGCGGCCAACTCGTTCGAAGGCACCGGCTCCACCGACGGCGGCACACGGTGCCGATCCTCGGCGCGGATCGCCAGGGTCTTGCCGTGCCGGGCGGCCCAGCCCGTGACGGTCTCCACCACCTCGGAGACGTCCCGGGTGGGGTGCAGCACCAACCCGAACACATAGCCCGCCACCCGTACAGCTCACCACACCGGCCGGCGAGCCGTCCGCCGTACCGGGCCAGGCGAAATGGCGTGAAAACCGCAAAAGCCCTATCCCGTACCCTGCCGGGTCGTTGCGTCGTTGGACGCAGGGTGAGACGGGGACGAGCGGAGAGTCGATGCATGCCGTGATCATGGCCGGGGGCGCCGGAGTGCGGCTGCGTCCCTACACCTCGACCCTGCCCAAGCCCCTCGTGCCCATCGGGGACAGCTACGCGATCCTCGAGATCGTGCTGCGCCAGCTCGCCGCCTGCGGGTTCACCGACGTGACGCTGGCGATCAACCACCTCGGCGCGCTGATCCGGGCGTTCGTCGGCGACGGTTCGCGTTTCGGCCTGACTGTCGACTACGTCGAGGAGGACCGGCCGCTGTCGACCATCGGTCCGCTCTTCGGCATCCGGGACCGGCTGCCCGACCACTTCCTGGTGATGAACGGCGACGTGCTCACCGACCTCGACTACGTCGGCCTGCTGACCACCCACCAACACTCGGGCGCGCCGCTGACGATCGCCACCTACCGGCGAACGGTCAAGATCGATTTCGGGGTTCTCGAGCTGGCCGGCGACAAGGTCACCTCGTTCACCGAGAAGCCGATCCTGCACTACCGGGTCAGTATGGGCGTCTACGGCCTTTCCCGGAGCACCATCGCCCGCTACCCGGTGGGCCGCCCCTTCGGCTTCGACCAACTCGTGCTCGACCTCCTGGACCGGGGGGAGCCGCCGGCCAGCTACGAGTGTGACGGCTACTGGCTCGACATCGGCCGCCCGGAGGACTACGACGAGGCCAACCGGTGCTTCGCCGACGTCCGGCACGCGCTGCTGCCCACAGGCACGCCGGAGATGGTCCAGACACGGTGAGCCGACCAACTGGCCCGCCCCGGCAATGAGGAGGAAGGCGTCATGACGACACACTCGTCCGGCGACCCGGTGGTCGTGACCGGAGCCGGCGGCTTCATCGGTTCGCACCTGGTCGAAGCTCTCGTCGGCGCGGGTCACCAGGTACGCGCGTTCGTGCACTACAACGGCGCCGGCACGCACGGCTGGCTGGACACCCTCGGCCCGGACCAGTTGGCGGGCGTCGACGTGCTGGCCGGCGACATCCGCGACCGGGGGATGGTGCAGCGACTCGTCGACGGGGCCTCCGTCGTCTACCACCTGGCCGCGCTTGGTGGCATCCCGTACTCCTACCTCGCGCCGCAGTCCTACGTCGAGACCAACGTCACCGGCACACTCAACGTCCTGGAGAGTGCCCGGTCGGCCTCGGTCGACCGCGTCGTGATCACCTCCACCAGCGAGGTGTACGGGACGGCCACCACGGTGCCGATGACCGAGGAGCACCGGTTGCGCGGGCAGTCGCCGTACTCGGCGTCGAAGATCGGCGCCGACAAGCTGGCGGAGAGCTACCACCTCAGCTTCGGCTTGCCGGTCGTCACGCTCCGGCCGTTCAACACGTACGGTCCACGGCAGTCGACGCGGGCTGTCATTCCCACCATCATCAGCCAATTGGCGCAGGACGGCGCCACCGTCCGGCTGGGCGCGTTGGGGACGACCCGTGACCTGCTCTACGTGGCCGACACCGTGGCGGCGTTCCAAGCCGTCGGCACCGCGCCCGCCGACGCCGTGGTGGGTGGGGTGTTCCAGGCCGCGACCGGTCGCGAGACGTCGATCGGTGACCTGGTTCGGAAGATCGCCGCCATCTTCGGGGCCCGGCCGGAACTCGTCGTCAGCGAGTCCCGGCTACGGCCGGCGGAATCCGAGGTGGAGCGTCTGGTCGGCGACCCCGGCCTGCTCCGGTCGCGGACCGGTTGGCAGTCGGCCACCGACATCGACGAGGGGTTGAAGGCGACGGTCGAGTGGTTCCTGGACCCGGCGAACCTCGCCCGCTACCGCGCGGACCGAGCGGTCTGACCTGCCCGGTGCTGCCCGAGAGGACCAGGTGTGATGGTGGCGTATGACCGAGCCCGCCTGCCCATTGTGGTTGGCGGGCCACCCGACAGTTCGTTCGGTGCACGGCGGTGGGCCCAGGAGGACGGGCAGATCTCCAGGGTGCTGCGTGCCGCCGCGGTGGTGATGCTGCTCAACTTCGACGTGTTCCCGCGCCTGATCGGCCGGAGTCTCCTGGTCGTCGCGGTGGTCCTGGCGACTCCGCTGGTCCTGCACGGGATCCTTCGCGCTTCCTCGCGCGCGCGGGTGGTGGTCTTCTGGACCCTGGTCACCTTCGGCGTGCTGGCGTGGCCCGGCATCCTCGCGCCCCCGCAGACCGAGTACGGCCAGCAGAAGTTCCTGTTCCTGGTGACCCTGACGATGGCCGCCGCGCTGGCGGTCGCGGTGTTGCGTGGGCGGCGAGACGTCGAGATGTTCGCCGTCATGTTCACGCTGTGCGGCCTCGTGCTGGCGGTAGCCGCCCTGACGGGCGACTCGGAGGACGGCCGGGCCAGCGGTTTCGGTTCCAATCCGATCTGGCTGGCACGGGCCATCAGTGGAGGAATTCTGGCCCTGAGCTGGCTGTGCCTGCGCAAGCGCATCACGGCGCGCTGGGCCACCGGTCCGATGGTGTTGCTCTTCCTCGGCCTGTTCGCCACCGGATCCCGAGGTCCCCTGCTGGCCACCGTCCTCGCTCTCATCGTTCTCGTCCTGGCCGGACTCCGGATGCATCGGAGTCGTCGCGCATGGGGCGCACTCGCCGTGATGGGAGTCCTGGCGATGACCGTGGTCGCCATGCCCTCGTTGATGCCGCCCCGGATGTACGAACTGGTGGTCGATCCCAGCGACGAACTGTTCGACAGCACTCGGGCGGCGATGCGAGAGGCCACGGTGCCGATCATCGCCGCGCATCCCGGCGGTGTCGGCTACGGCAACTGGGGTGTCCATGCCGGGATGGAGCTCCACAAATATCCGCACAACCTGTGGTTGGAGTTACCCGTTGAGGCCGGCTGGTGGGTGGCCGGCGTGTTCGGGCTCGGCGTAGTGACCGTGGCGATCGGACTGTGGCGGGCGGCCCGGCGCGATCCGACCGCCGGGTTCGTCCTGACCCTGCTGGCGTTCGACGTGGTGGCGGTGTCGACGTCCGGCGACATCAACGGGGACCGTCCACTGTTCACCACGCTCGCGCTCGGGGTGCTCGTGATGTCCGGGGCCACGATGCCTAGGGCTCCGCGTGGCTCACGAGCGGACCGGACGCGAGCAGATGGTATTGCTGCCCGGTCCCCCGTCGGCCCGCGGCGCTACGCGAGGTTGGGCGGACCGGCCGGCCCGATCCGGGTTGTCGAGTGAGATGGCGAACAGCCCTGCGTCCCACACTGTCGGAAGGCCGACGGGGGGTGTTGAGCATCGCCGCCGGCTCGGCCGGAGGGCAACTGCTCGCTTTGGCGGCTGCTCCGCTGCTGGCCCGGATCTACCGCCCTGCTGACTTCGGTCATTTCACGGTCGTCGCGGCGCTGGCGGTCACCCTCGGTACGGTGGCCGCGCTGCGATTCGAGATGGCGATTCCGCTGCCCGAGCGGGAGGGCGACGCCCGGGCGCTGGTGGTCCTCGGTCTCGTCGCGTCCGGTGGGACCGGCGGTGTCGGAGCAGTCCTGGTCCTGGTGGCGGGCGACGAGGTGGCCCGGTGGTTCGGTCAGCCCGAGCTGGCGTCATGGCTGTGGGTAACCCCGCCCTGTGCCGCGGCGTTGGGGGCGGTCCTCGTGCTCAACCAGTTCGCCGTGCGGCACCGGCGATACGGCATGATCGGCCGGCGCAACCTTTTCCAGTCCCTGGCCGTGGTGGTCACGCAGGTAACGGCCGGTGTCGCGGGACTCCGGACCGGTGGCCTGCTGTTCGGGTTCGGATTCGGACAGGTGGTGGCTGCCGCGGTCCTGATGCGGGACGCGCGGGGCCGTGTCTGGGGCGGGAGGGCCGATCGTGAACCTCGACGCCTGCTGGCGGTGGCCCGCCGCTATCGTCGTTTCCCGCTGCTGATGGCACCTTCCGGGCTGCTCAACGTACTCGGCACGCAGTTGCCGGTCCTGCTCATCGCCTACTGGTACGGCAGCACGGTGGCGGGCTGGTTGGGCCTGACTCAGCGCGTGATCGCGATGCCCGTCGCCCTGGTGGCATCCGCGGTCGCCCAGGTCTATCTGGCCGAGATCGCTGGTGCCGCACGGCAGCAGCCGGCGGCTGGCCGGCGCATCTTCCTCGCCGCGAGTCGGAGGCTGTCCCTCGTAGCGGCGCCGAGCGCCGTCGCCGTCCTGGTCGCCGCGCCGACATTGTTCTCGCTGGTCTTCGGTTCACAGTGGCGCAGCAGCGGCGGTTACGCCCAGGCCATGGCCGTCTTCATGGCGGCTCAGTTCGTGGCGTCACCGCTGTCGCAGACGCTCGTCGTGTTCGAACGCCAGGGACGGCAACTCGCCTGGGACGTCAGCCGCGTCCTGGTGGTCGGGGGCGCCGTCTCGGTGGTGGCGTTGCTCGGCGGATCGCCGCTGACCGCTGTCTGGACGTTCGGTGTCGCCGGCGCGCTCTCGTACGGCGCTGGCTGGCTGATGTCACTGCGGGTGGTCACTGCGGCCAGTCGGATCGGCGGTCGGGCCGGCTCGGACCGGCAACTCGTCTCACCTCGCTGATCCAAACCTAGCTTTCCTTCTTCTTTCGGCGTTTCTTTGTCGTTTTCTACACGTTGTTCCCTGTATCAGATTTGGAAGGAGTGTGCGGGGATGCCGCCCACGACGGACCACCAGCGGGATCCCGCGTCCGCACCGCGACTGCTCGTCGTCTCGTACCACCTCCCGTCGGCCGAGACGGTTGCCGCCAGCCGCCCGGCGGCTCTGGCGGCATTCGCCGTCGAGCAGGGCTGGGACGTCCGGATCCTGACCGCCTCGAACCAGAGCGCGGATGCGGCCGGGGTACCGCCCGGCCGCGTGATCCAGGCCGCGCCGTCACCGCAGCTTCCCCGTCCCGGCCGTCGCGCGGAGGTATCCCGCGTCGGCGATCCGGTGCGGCGGGCGTCATCGCTGGCCAGGCTCAGGGCGGGCGCCAACCGCTCGCTCACCAGGGCCGGCCTGGAACTGCTCGTACCCGACCCGCAGGTCAACTGGATCCGCCCGGCCCTGCGCGCCTTTCGTGCCGCGGACGGCGACTGGCGTCCGGACGTCGTCCTGGCCTCGGCGCCGCCGTTCTCCGGCTTCCTGGTGGCAGCCGCGATCGCCCGCCGGCTGGGCGTGCCGTGGGTCGCCGACTACCGCGATCTCTGGTCCGTCGGCAACGACTACTGGGTTCGCTCCTCGCTGCGCCGGGCAGTCGACGAGAAGCTGGAGCGTCGGGTGCTCCGATCGGTGACGGCCTGCGTCACCGTCTCCTCACCGCTGGCGGAGACGCTGCGGCGGACGTTCGGCGTGGATGCCCGCGTGGTCATGAACGGAATCGACCGCCGGCGTGTGACCCCGCGCTCGGCGGACGCGCGTCCGGTTCCCGGCGGACCGGGTGGGGTGACACTGACGCTGGCGTACACCGGGCACCTCTACGGGGGCAGGCGCGATCCAGGCCCCCTGCTCGCCGCGCTCGCCCTGCTGGGGCAGGACGCCGGCCGGGTGCATGTGGTCTTCGCCGGTGAGGACAACGGCGTCGTCCGTGCCGCCGCCGACCGCGCCGGCGTGAGCGACTGTGTCACCGTCCTCGGCTACGTCAGCCCGGAGAAGTCGTGGCAGATCCAGGCGGACGCCGACGTCCTGGTCCAGCTCATGTGGAACGACCCGCGGGACGCGGGCACGGTCACCGGCAAGATGTTCGACTATCTCCAGGCACGTCGTCCGATCCTCCTGTTGGGATACGAGGACGGGGTGGCGGCGAGGTTGGTGCGGGATCGCGGCGCGGGAGTGGTCAGCAACGAGCCGGCCGCGATCGCGGCCCAGCTGCTCGAGTGGCTCGCGGTCAAGCAGCGGACCGGTGCGTTGCCGGCCGTACCGGCGAGCGCGCTGGACGGCCTGCTCCGCGAGGACCAGTTCAAGCCGTACCTTCAGCTCCTCCGCGAGGCCGCCGACGGATCGGTCCGGGCCGCTCGCGACTGAGCTCGACCGACGCTCCCCGTACCGTGGCGGGTGCGGGGAGCGTCCGACTCACCGGACGTAGGTGAGGCGCCTCTCCTCGTCGAGATCGAGCATCTGCGACGACGGGTCGACGGCCACCCCGGAGGCCCGCAGGACCTTTCCGACCGTCTGGGCGATGATCCGCAGGTCGAGCCAGAGGGACCAGCCGAGGACGTACCGGACGTCCAGCTCCAGGCGGTCGCTCCAGCCCAGGCCGTTGCGTCCGTTCACCTGGGCGAGCCCGGTGATCCCCGGCTGGACGGCGAAGCGCAGGCGCTCCCGCTCGGTGTACCAGGGGTCGTAGCGCAACAGCAGCGGTCGCGGACCGACCAGGCTGAGGTCACCGCGGAGCACGTTCACCAGTTGCGGCAGCTCGTCGATGCTCAACCGGCGCAGCGTACGACCGATGCCCCGGCAGCGGACCCCGTCGGGCAGCAACTGGCCCTGCGCGTCGCGTTCGTCGGACATCGTCCGCAGCTTGAGGACCCGGATCCGGCGTTCGTGGCGGCCGGTGCGTTCCTGCCGGAAGAACACCGGAGAGCCGAACTGAGCCAGCACGAGCAGGACGGCGACCGCCAGGACCGGCGCGGTCAGCACGAGGACGAGCAGGGCGACGGTGACATCGATGATCCGCTTGACCCGCCGCTCGGTCGTCAGGCGGTGATGGCCGGTCACCGGGAGAACACCTTTCCGGTGACCGGCGGGGCGTACTCCGGTGGCGGCCCGCCGACGCCCGCGGCGTGTTCGACGATCTGGGCCATTCGCACCGCCGACACCCGGTTGTCGAAGTGCCGGTGCGACCGATCACGGGCCTGCAGCCCGCGTGCGGCGAGATCGCCCGACCGGAACTCGGTGTACGCGTGCGCGAGGGCTCTGGCCAGCGTGGCCGCGTCGTCGCGGGGCACCACCCAGCCGCACGTCTCGTCCACCGTCTCCGGCAGCCCGCCGGCGTCGCTGACGATGCTGGGCACGTCCAGCAGGGCCGCCTCAGGCGGCGCGCCGTGGCCTTCGCTGAGGGACGGGCTGACGCTCAGGTCCGCCGCCCGGTAGTAGGGCCGTACGTCGTCGGCCGTGTCCACCCAGCGTACGGACGGGTCGTCGCCGACGCCGAAACGCCGCATCAGGTCCTGTCGGTGTGCCTCACCGGCCTGGTCCGAGCCGCCGCCGACCAACATCAGCACCGCGTCGGGGTGCTCGGACCGGAACGCCTGCCAGGCGGTGAGCAGGACGTCGTGGCCCTTGAACGCGCGATTGCGGTGGGCGGCGAGCTTTCGGGGTGGGTACACGTACGCCACCATGATCACCGCGAACTGGTCGGGGGTCAGCCCGAGGTCCGCCCGGGCCTTCGCCCGCGCCTCCGCTCGTGTCGCCGCCGTGTCGTCGGGCAGGTCGGCGGTCGCCCAGGCCAGATTGAGCCCACTGGTCACGGCCGGTCGACGGGGTGCCGGCACGCCCAGTTCACCGTAGCGGCGGGAGGTGTACCGGGTGCCGCAGACGATTGCGCGGTCCATGCGCCAGAGCAGGCGCTCGACCACACGGACCGCCCGCGACTCCAGGAAGGCGGGGCCGGCGACGAACTGCACCCGCACCATCGGCATGCCGACGGTGGCCAGCCGCGCGGCCAGGGTGGCCGCGTACAGATGGTGGTAGAGCACCTGCACGCGGAGGCGGTGGACGAGCCGGCGGAGCTGCCAGAGCTGTATCAGCGTGGTCGGCGTGGGCCGGAAGCGGAACGAGAACGGCGACGCGACCGTGCGGATGCCCGCCTCGGTGAGCCGGGCGTTCAGGCGTCCGCCGGGCGGGCAGATGACGACGACGTCATGGCCGCGGTCGCGCAGCGCGCACGCCTGCGGGACGGTCCACAGACCGCCATAGTTGGTCTTGATGATCAACGCGACACGCAACCCTCGGCGACCTGTTGCGTCGTCCGCGGGGGAGGACGGAGGGACACGCTTCACCGGACTGCCTCCGAGCGTTCGGGACCAGGATGAGCCTGTTGTATCAGCATTTGATGCTTATCTCCCAAGCTTCGGCCAAGGAGGGCATTCGCCCGATCGGTGCCTTTGGGGGGAGCTACGCCAATAGAACGAGATAAGAAGGCTTTAGTAACTAATGCCGGAAAACCTCGTTGGCCCTGCCGAGGGCGGCCTCGGTGGACGGCCGACGTCATCCGATCGACCGGCCGGTCCCATCGGCTCCAACCCGGTGCCGGCCCGGCAGGAAACGGCCGCGCCGCGTGAACGGGGAGATGCTGTGGCAACGGTGCTCGTCTTCGGTGCCGACGGCTTCGTGGGCCGGCACGTGCGCGTCGCGCTCGCCGGCGAGTACGCCGTCGTCTGTCCGCCCCGCGCCCGGTGTGACCTGGCCGTCGCCCCGGTGGCCGAGCTGGTCGAACTGATCCGGGCCCATCGACCCGTCGCAGTGGTGAACTGCGCGGGCCGACTGGGCGGGAGCGACCACGATCTGGTCACCGCGCACACGCTGGTGACCGCCAAGCTCGTCGAGGCCGTGGCGACCGCCGCGCCCCGTGCCCGGCTGGTCCGGGTCGGCTCCGCCGGTGAGTACGGCGTGGTTCCCACCGGTGTCGCCGTGCCGGAGACCTGGCCCGCCGAACCCGTGAGCGGATACGGGGTGAGTCATCTGGCCGCCACCCGGCTGATGGGCCTCGCCGTCACGGCGGGCCGCCTCGACGGCGTCGTGCTGCGCGTGTTCAATCCGATCGGGCCGGGCCTGTCCCCGGAGAACGTGCTGGGTCGGGCGGCGGGCCTGCTCCGATCCGCGTCGATGCGCGGCGAGTCGGAGATCACGCTGGGGCCGCTCGACGCGTACCGGGACTTCGTGGACGTGCGGGACGTCGCGAGTGCGGTGGCCGCGGTCGTGGCCGCGCCGGCCGTGCCGCAGCCCGTGCTCAACGTCGGCGCCGGCCGGGCGACGCGGGTGCGCGCGGTGGTCCGGACACTCGCCGGAGTCGCCGGCTTCACCGGCGCGGTCCGGGAGGCCGCGCCGAGCGGCGGCGGGCGCCGCTCGGCGGGAGTGCCCTGGATGCGCGCCGACATCTCCGCCGTCCGGCGGCTCGGCTGGAGCCCCAGCCACGACCTGAACGACACGGTGAAGGCGATCTGGGCGGAGGCGGCCGGCGGCTCCTGACCAGCCCCGGTGGTGGTTCTCAGGCCGGTCGGTCCGAGTGCCGCACGGGCTCCCGGGCGGCGGCGGGCCGGGGTAGCGACCGGTCGCCGGCCATCAGCCGCCGGGCCGCCCGGTAGAACTCCGTGCGCCGCGGCGCCAGCCGGTCCACGGCGAAGTCACGGGCGACGTCCAGGTTGCGGCGTGACGCGGCAGCCAGGCACTCCGGGTCGGCCAGGACCCGGCGCAGGACAGCGGCCAGGTCGTCCGGGTCACCGGGGGTGAACAGCATCTGCGGGGGGAGCAGTTCCGGGATGCCGCCGACGTCTGAGGCGACAGCCGGCAGCCCGCGGGCCATCGCCTCGATCAGCGCGCGGGGGAGACCTTCCGTCCGGGAGGGCATGACCAGCAGGTCGGCGGCGTCGAGGTGAGCGCGTAGTCCCTCGACGGTGGGGATCCAGCCGGCGAAGGTGACCCGGTCGCGTACTCCCAGCCGGGTGGCGAGTCTCTCCAGCACCGGTTGGTAGCGGCCGGGACCGATGTGGACGTGCCGGACCGACCTGTCCAACAGTGGTAGCGCCTCGATCAGCGTGTCGATGCCCTTGTAGAGCTGCTCCAGCGATCCGACCGACACGAGCGTCACCGGCCCCTCCGGCGGACGCGGCTCACGGGGCTGCGACACGTACGCCTCGGGTGGCAGGTTCACCGAGCTGATGCCGGTGCCGAGCGCGCCGGGTCGGGTCGGATAGCGGGCCTGCAGGGTGCGGCTCGTCTCGTAGGACACGGCCACCGCGGACAAGCACTGCCGCCGCAGGTTGCGGGTGCTCCACACCCGCAGGAAGGGCCGCAGCGGATGCTCGACCACCCCCGGGGCGAAGACGGCGTACGGGTCGCCGATGACCTCCATGGCGTACGGGAGAGCGCGTCGAGCGATGTGCCGATGCATCAGCGTGGCGATGGTCGACGGCGCTCGCAACAGCACCGCCTCCGCGTCGGCGGCGATCCCCCGCACGGTTCGCTCGATCCGAGGCAACTGCCGCAGGTACTGCTGGGGTCCCTGGTAGTAGGGCAGGGGTGCCACCGTGACCCGGTCGCCGTCCACGCGCAGGGCGTTCGGCGGGACCTCGCCGACATCCCGGGCCCGGGCCACCACCCGGACCTCGTCGAAGGCGGCGAGGTAACGCGACCAGAGTGCGTAGTCGGTGCCGAAGGTGACCCAGAACCGGTTGTCGGGGGTGCGGACGAACCGGCACTCCTCGGTGATGGTCAGGCGCACAGCAGCATCCTTCCGACGGGGAGCCCGGGCGGCTCCGCCGATCACAGGTTGAGCAGGAACTCACTGACGGCGTCGTCGACCAGTTGGGCCTCGGCCGCGGTGAGGCCGGAGCCGCTGGGCAGTGCGAGGCCCCGGTCGAAGAGCCGCTCGGCGGCGCCGGTGGTGACGTGCCGGGCGTCCCGGAACGCCGGCTGCAGGTGCATCGGCTTCCAGACCGGACGGGTCTCGATCCCGTGCCCCGCCAGATGCGCGGCGAGGTCGGACGCGTGCCAGCCGGCCTGGTCCGGGTCGACCAGGATGACGGTGAGCCAACAGTTGGCCCCCGGATCGGCGTCGTTGAGCAGGCGTGCACCGGGGCTGGCGGCGAAGAGTTTGGCGTACCGTTCCCGGGTCTCCCGCCGCCGCGCGATCATCTGGTCCAGCCGACGCAGTTGGGCGCGGCCCAGCGCGGCCAGGAGGTTGCTGAGCCGGTAGTTGTAGCCGACCTCGGTGTGCTCGTAGTGCGCCGCCGGCTGCCGCGCCTGAGTCGCGAGGTACCGGCAGCGCGCGATGAGCTCCTGGTCGTCCGAGACGAGCATGCCGCCGCCGGACGTGGTGAGGATCTTGTTGCCGTTGAACGAGAAGGCGGCGATCCGGCCGAACGACCCGGCCGGCCGGCCCGCGTGGGTGGCGCCCAGCGACTCGGCGGCGTCCGCGACCACCGGCACGCCCGCTGCCGCGCACACCGGAAGGAGGGCCGAGTAGTCGGCGCAGGCCCCGAAGAGGTCGACGGGCACCACCGCGGCGACCTGGGCACCCTCGGCGCGCAGCCGATCCAGGGTCTCGCCCAGCAGCGGGACGTCGATGTTGCCGGTGCTCGGATCGCAGTCCACGAAGACCGGCTCCGCGCCTGTGTAGATCACCGCGTTCGCGGTCGCGGCGAAGGTCAGGGTCGGAACCACGACCACGGTGCCCGCCCGGGCGCCGACGGCGAGCAGCGCGAGGTGCAGAGCCGCCGTGCCGGAGCTCACCGCGACCGCGTGCCGCCGACCCGCACGTCGTGCGATCTCCTGCTCGAAGGCGTCCAGGTCCGGCCCGACCGGCGCCACCCAGCCGGAACGCAGCGCCGACAACAGATACGACTCCTCCAGCGGGCCGATGTCCGGCGGGGACAGGAATACGTGAACGCCCATGACGCTCCAATGCGATGTCGAGGTCGCCACCATTGTTTACCGGAGAGGGGCCCGCCCGGTTACTGTTCGGCGCCTTCGGATAAATGTCTCCGGTGCCGTCACCAAATCGCAGTTCTTTCGTTGGCGGGCGCATTTGCCACGGCATTCGGAAATGCTTTTCTGGTTCCGACGCGGGCGGGCCCCGCCCCGAGGTCGCGTCTCGGGTAGCATCCGCCGGTGCTGCACTTGCGATTGATCGCCCCGACCGACCGCTCGGCGGCGGTGTCGGACTTCCTCACGGCGGATCCCGGCGTCACCCACCTGGTGGTCCTGCCGGGCGCCGCCCGACAACCGGCAGGCGACCTGATCCTCTGCGACGTGGTGCGGGAGAGCGCCGACGGCGTGCTGCACGCGCTCCGGGAACTGGGTATCGAGGAGCACGGCGGCGTGTCCGCCGAGGACGTGGAGATGAGCCTCTCGGCCGCGGCCGACCGGGCCGCCGACGCAGTGCCGGGCAGTGGCGTCGACGCGGTGATCTGGGACGAGATCGCCGCGCAGACCGGTGAGCAGACCGAACTCTCCGGTACCTATCTCGCTCTGATCATCGTCGCCACGGTGATCGCCGGCATCGGTGTTCTCCTGGACCAGCCGATTCTGGTGGTCGGTGCGATGGTGGTCGGCCCGGAATTCGGTCCGCTGGCCGCGCTGTGCGTGGCCCTGATGCGCCGCGACGGCCGGATCGTGCGCTCCTCGCTGCGCGCGTTGGCCGTCGGTTTCCTGGCCGCGATGGTGGTCACCGTCGTCAGCACCTGGGTACTGACCGCCGCCGGCCTGGTGAGTCGGGAGATGCTGCTCGCCGAGCGGCCCCTGACCGACTTCATCTGGCGTCCGGACGCGCTCTCCTGGCTGGTCGGCATGCTGGCCGGCGTCGCGGGCATGCTCTCGCTCACCTCGAAGAAATCCGGGTCCCTGGTCGGTGTTCTGATCTCCGTCACCACAGTGCCCGCGGCGGCCAACGTCGCGGTGGCGGGCGCGTACGGGGTGTGGCACGAGGCGGCGGGCTCGGCCCTCCAGCTCGTGATCAACATCGCCGCCATCGTGCTGGCCGGACTGCTCACCCTGATGGTCCAGCGGTCCTGGTGGGGGCGGCCCCACCGGCGGCCGGTGGAGCGGTTGGTCCCGCGCCGCCGACGACCGCCGGCCGTCGACGGCGCGGATGCGCCGGCGGAGGGCCGTCGGCGCGCGGCGCCGTGACCGGTCAGTGGGCGCCGGGCAGCGCGCACCGGTATTCGGGGAAGAAGTCCGGCGAGGCCGACCACGCCGGGTCCCGCCTGACACCCTCCTCCCGGTGAGCGGCACACAGCCGCTGGTAGACCGGCTCGTCGAGCACCCGGGTGCCGAGGTGGAACGGGACCAGGCCCCGGGGGGCGAAGGCGCGCTTGTAGCGGAAGATGCCGTCGTCCGGCGCGTAGCCGCCACCCAGGACGAACCGGGCCCGGCCCTGGGCCCGCCCCCACCGGCAGATCTCGAACTTGAGCAGGTCGTTCGGTCGCAGGTCGAACGCGTCCCGATCGGTGCCACCGAGATAGGAATAGAGGCTGAGCGCGGACAGCAGCACCAGTTCGGTGGAGACGACACGCCCCTCGTGCAGCGCGTGGAAGAACGCGAACTGTCCCGGCATCTCACGGACGATCGTGGTGAAGAACTCGCGCGGGAAGTAGTAGCCGCTGGCCGCCGCGCGCCGGTCCATGGTGCTCGCGTAGATCCGCAGGAAACTGTCGAGCCGCGCGCCGTCGAGATCGACCTCGACCGTCACCCCGCTGCGGCGCGCCTTGTTCACGTTCTTCCGCACCTTGTGGTCGAACTCGCGCCACATCTCCTCGTCGCCGATGTCGAGGTCACGCACCACGTTGGTGAGCTTCTGCCGGGTCGGCCCGGGCGGGGACAGCCGCTCCTGCTCGAACAGGGCGAGCCGGGTGACCTCGCTGACCACCCGACGGCGGAGGCAGAACTCGTCGAACGCCACCCAGAACTCCTTCGCCTCCAGCTCACCGACCCCCTCCTGGAAGGCGCCGCCGTAGCCGTACGGGCTGGTGAGGTCGTGATAGCGGCCGGGCGGCACGCCGAGGTGCGGCGCGTCGACCGGGCGGAGCAGGAACGGGTAGAGGACGAAGCCGTTCCCGGTGCGGGCGTACGCGGCCAGCGGCTCGTCCGCCGGCCCCGCGAAGAGCCGGAGGTAAGCCGGGTGGGCGAAGACCTCCCGCCGAGGCCATACCCGGTGGAGGCCGGCCCAGCGTTCGCTGTCCGACGTGCTGCGGGCGTCCAAGATCTCAAGTCGCATCGTCGGCGTTCTCCCGCCACCGGAACGCGGCCGCCCGGGCTGGCGACTGACACGCGTCGTCACTGCTGGTCAACGAGGGCGGGTCGGGGAGGTGTCGGCGGTGGTCGAACCGGCCCGCCGCCGAACTATCCCCAGTCGTCCCCCGCCTCGAGCCGTCGGCGCAGCGCGTCACGCAGCGGCATCGACTCGCCGTCCCGGCCACCCCGGCCCAGCACCAGCGGCGGCGGGTCCGGCTGCGGATCCGCCCCGAGGAGCCGGGAGCGAAGGCTCGCCGGGACGGTCAGCAGGTGGAAACGGCCGGCCCGGTCCACCGCCCGCGTGCACGCTCGATCCACGTACCAGCCGGTGAGCCGGGTGCGGTACCGGGCCTGCCCGTCGTAGGACCGGGCGGTGAGCCGGGTGGGACGCAGCCCTCGGCGGGCGGCCTCGGCGGCGAATGACGCCACCAGTGCCGTGGCCTCGGCCTGCTCCGCAGCGCGTTGTCGCGCCTCAGCATCGGCGTGCGCACGCACTGCGCGGCGTTGCCGCTCCTGCCACCCGAGACCCTCGTCCGCCATGCCGTCACGCTACGCCCGAGGTTCAGGCCAGACCGGCGCGGCGCAACGCCTCCGCCATGGCGTCGTTGGCGGGTGCCGCGGCGCCGCCGCCGCGTCCCGACCGTTGTGCCGGGCCGCCGCGCTGGCCGCCCCGGTCGCCGCGCTGGCCGCCCCGGTCGCCGTGCTGGCCGCCGCGCTGGCCGCCCTGGCCACCGCGCGGACCGCCGCCCGTCGCCCGTTCCCGCCGCCCGTCGCCGCCGGCCGGCCGGCCACCGCCCGGCGGGGCCTCGTCGTCCAGCCGCAGCGTCAACGAGATGCGCTTGCGCGGCACGTCCACGTCGAGCACCCGGACCTTCACCACGTCGCCGGACTTCACCACGTCGCGCGGGTCCTTCACGAAGGTGTGCGACAGCGCCGAGACGTGCACCAGCCCGTCCTGGTGCACGCCGACGTCGACGAACGCGCCGAACGCGGCCACGTTGGTGACCACGCCCTCCAGCACCATGCCCGGCGTCAGGTCACCGATCTTCTCGACGCCCTCGACGAACGTCGCGGTGCGGAACTCCGGCCGCGGGTCACGGCCCGGCTTCTCCAGCTCGGCCAGGATGTCGGTGACGGTGGGCAGGCCGAACCTGTCGTCGACGAAGTCGGTGGCCCGCAGACCGCGCAGGATCGCCGACCGGCCGATCACCGCGCGCAGGTCCTGACCGGTGGTGGCGAGGATGCGGCGCACCACCGGGTACGCCTCGGGGTGCACGCTCGACGAGTCGAGCGGGTCGTCGCCGCCGGGGATGCGCAGGAAGCCGGCGCACTGCTCGAACGCCTTCGGCCCGAGCCGCGCCACCTTCTTCAACTCGCCCCGGGTGCGGAACGGCCCGTTGGCGTCGCGGTGCAGCACGATGTTCTCGGCCAGGCCGGCGCCGATGCCGGAGACCCGGGTGAGCAGCGGCGCGGAGGCGGTGTTGACGTCCACGCCGACCGCGTTCACGCAGTCCTCGACGACGGCGTCGAGGGAGCGGGACAGCTTCACCTCGGACAGGTCGTGCTGGTACTGCCCGACGCCGATGGACCGCGGGTCGATCTTCACCAACTCGGCGAGCGGGTCCTGGAGGCGGCGGGCGATCGAGACCGCGCCACGCAGCGAGACGTCGAGGCCGGGCAGTTCCTGCGAGGCGTACGCGGACGCGGAGTAGACCGACGCGCCGGCCTCGGAGACCACCACCTTGGTCAGCTTCAGCTCGGGATGCTGCTTGATCAGGTCACCGGTCAGCTTGTCGGTCTCCCGGCTGGCGGTGCCGTTGCCGATAGCGACCAGCTCGACGCCGTGCGCCGCGGCCAGCGTGGCGAGGGTGTGCAGCGACGCGTCCCACTGCCGGCGCGGCTCGTGCGGATAGATGGTGTCGGTGGCGACCACCTTGCCGGTGGCGTCGACCACCGCCACCTTGACCCCGGTCCGCAGGCCGGGGTCGAGGCCCATGGTGGGCCGCGCGCCGGCGGGCGCGGCGAGCAGCAGGTCGCGCAGGTTGGTGGCGAAGACCCGCACCGCCTCCTCCTCGGCCGCCTGCCAGAGCCGCATCCGCAGGTCCGCGCCGAGGTGGATGAGGATCCGGGTACGCCAGGCCCAGCGCACGGTGTCGGCCAGCCACCGGTCGCCCGCCCGCCCCTGGTCGCTGACGCCGAACCGGCCGGCCACGACGGCCTCGTAGCGGCTGGGCCCGGCGGCCGCGTCGGCGTCGTCGTCGGCCTCCGGGGACATGGTCAGCTCCAGCACGCCTTCCTTCTCGCCCCGGAGCATGGCGAGGATCCGGTGCGAGGGGAGCTTCGGGTACGGCTCGGCGAAGTCGAAGTAGTCGGCGAACTTGGCGCCGGCGGACTCCTGGCCCTCGCGTACCCGGGAGACCAGCCGGCCCCGCGACCACATCTGCTCGCGCAGCGTGCCGATCAGGTCGGCGTCCTCGGCGAAGCGCTCGATCAGGATGGCCCGCGCGCCGTCCAGCGCGGCGGCCGCGTCGGCCACGCCCTTGTCGGGGTCGACGAAGCCGGCGGCGGTGGCCCGGGGGTCCTGCGCCGGGTCGGCGAGCAGCGTGTCGGCGAGCGGCTCCAGCCCGGCCTCGCGGGCGATCTGCGCGCGGGTCCGCCGCTTCGGCTTGTAGGGCAGGTAGATGTCCTCCAGGCGGGACTTCGAGTCGGCGGCGAGGATCTGTGCCTCCAGCGCCTCGTCGAGCTTGCCCTGGCCCCGGATCGACTCCAGCACCGCGGCGCGCCGCTCGTCCAGCTCCCGCAGGTAACGCAGCCGCTCCTCCAGCGTGCGCAGCTGCGCGTCGTCGAGGGTGCCGGTGGCCTCCTTGCGGTAGCGGGCGATGAACGGCACGGTGGCGCCGCCGTCGAGCAGTTCCACGGCCGCGCGGACCTGACGCTCGGCGACGCCGAGCTCCTCGGCGATCCGCTGGTGCACAGACTGAGTCACGATCTTGATCCGCCTTCTCCGGTGGGTTCCGCCCTGCATTGTGCCGCCCCCCGCCGAGCGCCGTCTCGCTGCCCAGCCTCTCGCGGGGGCAGTGGCCCGCGCGTCGGCTCAGACAGCGGATATCACTTCTCTTTCACATTCACGGGTTTGTTGAGCAAATTGCGTAACGAGGGTGGGAAACACGGCTTGCGATTGCTGGAATGCACGGGAAAGGTCTCGACGCTAGGAGGTCGCATGCGAATTCGGACGCGTTGGCTCCCGTGGCTGGCGGTGTTGCCGGCCCTGATTCTGGTGGAGACCCCGACGGTGGGCGCCGCCGCCGGGTCCCCGGTCGAGCGTGCTGTGACGATCAGCGGCTACGCCCGGGACGGGTACCTCCCGCGGCTGTTGCCCGGCAGGGTGTCGCCGACCTGGCGACCGACGACGGTGCCGAGGACCGACCCGCAGCCGCACGACACGAGCGGCGTGCGGCTGTACGAATGGCAGGGCTCCCTGTACGACCATCCGGTGGTGCAGGCTGACTGGGGGCTCGACAACCTCAACGCGTATCAGCTCACCGGCGACCGCTTCTTTCTCGACCGAGCCATCGCCCAGGCGCAGCGGAACCTGGACCGGAAGGTCGAGTCCCGTGGCGCCTGGTGGTACTCCTATCCGTTCGACCTGCCCAGATGCACCGGCCAACTGCTCAAGAGCCCCTGGTACAGCGCGATGGGTCAAGGGGAGTTGCTCAGTCTCTTCGTCCGGTTGTACGAGGTCACCGGCCTGGCGAAGTGGCGTTGGGCGGCCGACCGGACCTTTCTGAGCCTGACCCTGGAGCCCCAACTGGGCCTGCCCTGGGTGAGCTGGACGGACGCGAACGGATACCTGTGGCTGGAGGAGTACCCGGACAGCCCGGGAGTGCAGGGGGAACGGGTGCTCAACGGCATGATCTACGCCTTCTACGGGGTCTACGACTACTGGCGGATAACGCGGGACAGCCGTCCGCTGAGCATCATGGACGGTGCGGCGACGACGGTGCGCCGGTACGTGCCGGCCGCTCTGCGCGTGCCGCAATGGGCCAGCCGGTACTCAATCGGGTGCATGCGGTCCTACCCGAGCTACCACCGGGTCCACACCCTGCAGATGCTGTCGCTGCACCAGCTGACCTACGCCGGGGTGTTCGCCGCGTACGCCGACATGCTGCGAGCGGACTACCCGTACCCGGTGGTGAACGGCATTGTCCGGTTCGAGCCCGGTACGCACGTCGCCTACCGGTTCGACGCGTTGGGGCAGATCGTCGCCGAGAAGTCGATCAGGCTGGTCAACATGTCCACGGCCAGTGCGGATCAGCGGATTCGACTGAACGGCCGGGGCATCTACTACCACATGACCAACGGAGTCTTCGCCGACATGTTCGTTCCCGAGGAGGCCGAGCACCGGTGGCTCACCGGGAAGGTGGTGGAGCACACATACACGCCCACCCGTCCGCTCACGGTCCAACCCGGCACGTACACCGGTTACGCCTACGACACTCGATGGAACGTGGTCGGGCACAAGACCGTCACCTTCCCGCGTGCCTCGGCTGCGCCACTCGGAGCCAGCGCCTGGATCAACGGCGTCCTGAACTACCAGGTCACCGCCGGGACCTACCTCGGCTACTGGCTGCCCGCCGTGCCCGGCTTGGTGCTCGCCGACGCGGCCTCGGTGACCTAGGGTCCGCTCAGCGGCGGGTTGCCCTCCGTCACCACATGCCGGAACCGGCTGCGCTAGCGTGGCGATCATGGAGGTACCTGCGGATCCGCGGGCCCGGCGGCTCTTCGGGGGCAGCGCCCGGGCGCTCGGCGACCTGGCCGCCGGCCCGTTCCGGGCCGACCGGGACCGGATCGTCTCGTCGCCGTTCTTCGCCCGGCTCAACGGCGTCACCCAGGTGATCAGCCCGGGCGGCTCGGGGCTGCTGGTGCACAACCGGCTCACCCACAGCCTGAAGGTGGCCCAGGTGGCCCGCGCGATCGCCGAGCGGCTGACCGCCGACCCGGCCCACCGGGACCTGCTGGAGAAGCTGGGCGGCTGCAACCCGGACGTGGTGGAGGCCGCCGCGCTCGCCCACGACCTCGGGCATCCGCCCTTCGGGCACCTGGGGGAGCGGGTTCTCGACCGGCTGGCCCGGCAGCGGCTCGGGCTGCCGGACGGCTTCGAGGGCAACGCGCAGTCGTACCGGATCGTCACCAGCACCGAGATCCGCGGCGCGGCGACCACCGGGCTCGACCTGACCGCCGCGGTCCGGGCGGCGATGCTGAAGTACCCGTGGACCCGGCTGGACCACCCCGACCCGCACCCGCGGCATCTCGACCCGGCGCCGCGGGGCGCGGCGGCGCCGCCGGACGACCCGGAGAGCGGGTCGGTGAAGTTCGGCGCCTACCGGACCGAGGTGGACGACCTGCGGCAGGCCCGGGAGCCGTTCGCCGGGCGGATCCCGGACTGGCAGCAGACGCCGGAGGCGTCCGTGATGGACACCGCCGACGACATCGCGTACGCCATCCACGACGTGGAGGACTTCTATCGCGTCGGGGTGCTCCAGCAGGGCGCGGTGGCGGCCGAGCTGATGGCCTGGCAACGCGAGAGCGGCCACCTGCGGTCCATCACCGCCTCGGCGCTGGACACGGCGGGTCGACGCCCCGGTGCGGCGATCGAGCGACTGCGCCGCCAGTTGCACCGCAAGGACGGCTGGATCGCCGACGACGAGGCGTTCGCCGCGGCGGTCGAGCACGTCCGCGAGGAGTTGGTGGAGGGGCTGCTGGCGCTGCCCTTCGACGGCTCGATCGAGGCGGAGCAGTACGTCGCCCGGTTCTCCGCCCGCTGGTCCACCCGCTTCGTGGACGCCATCACGGTGACCCCGGAGCCGGACGTGCGTTCCGGGTACGTGCTGCTCGGCAAGGCGCAGTGGCACGAGGTGCAGGTGCTCAAGTTCGTCCACCACCGGTTCGTGCTGGCCCGCCCCGATCTGGCCCTGCACCAGCGCGGCCAGGCCCGGCTGCTGGACACCCTGGTCGAGGCGCTCTGGGAGTGGCTGCTGGATCCGGAGGAGGAGTCCCGGCTGCCCCGCCGGCTGCACGACCTGGTCGAGCTGGCCGAGGCGGAGTTGCACCCGCGTACCCCGGACCGGATCGGTCGGGCCCGGGGGCGGGCCATCGTCGACTTCGTCGCGCAGCTCACCGACGGTCAGGCGGTGGCGATGCTGGACGCCCTGTCCGGTCGTTCGGGCGCGCTGTGGACGGACGCGTTCGTGCTCTGACGCCGTTCAGGCGATCGCCTGCCACCAGCCGTCCACCGCCGGTGGCTCGTTGACCACCACCCGTTCCCCGGGCCGGGGCACGGCCAGCCGGACGTCGCGGGCCTTGGCCTCGGCCCAGAGCCGGTCCACCGGCTCCGACCAGTCGTGCAGGGCCAGGTTGAAGGTGCCCCAGTGCACCGGCACCAGCAGTTCGCCGCGGACGTCGAGGTGGGCGGCGACCGCCTCCTCCGGGAACATGTGGATGTTCGGCCAGGCCCGGTCGTACGCGCCGATCTGCATGAGCGTGACGTCGAACGGGCCGTGCTCGGCGCCGATGCCGGCGTAGCCGTCGAAGTAGCCGGAGTCGCCCGTGTAGAAGACCTTGCGCGTCGCGCCGGCCACCACCCAGGAACTCCAGAGCGTGCCGTCGCGGCGCAGCCCGCGCCCGGAGAAGTGCTGCGCGGCGGTGGCGGTGAGGGTCAACCCGCCGACCCGGTGGCTCTCCGACCAGTCCAGTTCCACGATGCGGTCCGCCGGGACCCCCCACCGTTCGAGGTGGGCGCCGACGCCGAGCGGCACCACGAACGGCGCGGACTGGTGCGTGCGGAGCCCGCGGACGGTCGCCATGTCCAGGTGGTCGTAGTGGTCGTGCGAGATGAGGACGGCGTCGAGGCGGGGCAGCTCGTCCAGGCGGACCGGCGGCTCGTGGATGCGTCGCGGGCCGACCAGCGCCGACGGCGAGCACCTGTCGCTCCACACCGGGTCGAGCAGCACCCGGCGTCCCTCGATCTCCACGAGCGTGGAGGCGTGGCCGTACCAGACCACGTTCAGCTCGCGGGTCGGATCGGCCGGCGCGCTGTCGGCCGGGCACAGCAGCGGCACCGCGCTGCCCGGTCGCCGCTTCTGCTTGCCGAAGATCAGCTCTCGGACCAGGTTGCGACCCGGGTCGGCGACCATCGTGGCGTTCCTGCCGGTCGGGTTGTGGAACGTGCCGTCGCGGAACCGCGGCGACCGGGCCGCCCGCTCCGCCCGCGCGCCGCTGAGCCGCCCGCCGAGCTGGGCCGGTACGTCGCGCGCCGCCCACGCCAGCCCGGCGACGGCGGCCAGACCGGCGATCCGCCACCCCCGCCCGCCGCCCGCCCGTTCGACGTCCCGCTCCACCGGTTCCCGCATCGCTTCCGCCCTCCGCCGTGTCCCGCGCTCTACACGGTAGTCACGCATCCCACCGCCCGCCCACGCGAATCCCGCCGTCGCCGCTTGTCGGGAATCGCGTGGGCGGGAAGGTCACTTCCCGGCCGACCCGGATCGGGCCGCCGGGAGCGATCGTCGAAGCCCGCGTCGCAGGGTCGAGCCCGCCGAGTCGCCGATCGACCGGGCCAGCCCGACCAGGTCGGGCAGCCACCCGCCCCGCACCGCCTCGCCGGCCGGGTTCGGCTCGAACACGACCCCCGGGTTCGGCGGCGTCGGCCGGTTCGTCAACCCGCCGGCCCGCATCAACGGCCCCACCAGCACGTCGTAGACCGCCGGTAGCGCGGTGAAGCCGACCCGCATGACGAGGTTGACCCGCCCCACCGAGATCTCCCGGCGGGGCTTGTCGGCGCAGTGCGCGATGGCCCGGGCCACCCGCTCCGGGGTGGTGATCGGCAGCGGCGGCCGGCCGATCCTTCCGAGGTAGTTCGCCGCCTGCTGGTAGACCGGGGTGTCCACGCTGCCGGGCGTGACCAGGCAGACGTGCACCCCGCGCAGGTCCCGCGACTCCTGCTGCAACGCCCGCGCCAGGCCGTGCAGCCCCCACTTGCTGGTCACGTATCCGCTCATGTAGGGCGCGGTGATGTGGCCCAGCACCGATCCGGTGAGGATGAGCGTGCCGCCGCCGGCTGCCCGGAAGCGCCGCAGCGCCACCCGCGCGACCCCGGCGGCGGCCAGCAGGTCGGTGCGCACCACCTGGTCGAAGACCTCCGCCGGGATCTCCTCGAAGCGCCCGTACGCCATCACCGCCGCGGTGTGCACCCAGACGTCGAGCCCGCCGAACTCGGCGACCGCGACGGCCGCCAGCGCGTCCAGGGCGTCCGGCGCGGTGACGTCGGTGGGCACGGTGCGGACGTCCGCCGCGCCGGCGTCGGCGCACTCCCGGCGCACCTGGGCCAGCGTCTCGGGGGAGCGGGCCGCGAGGACCAGCCGGTCCCCGCGGCCCGCGAACTCCCGGGCCGCCGCCCGGCCGATCCCGCTGGTCGCGCCGGTGACGACCACCGTCCGGGTCACGGTGCGAGCACGACCTTGACGCAGCCGTCCTCCTTCTTCTGGAACATTTCGTACGCCTGCGGCGCCTGCGCCAGCGGCAGCCGGTGGGTCCGCAGGTCCTCGACGCCCAGCGGGTCGTCGTCGCCCTCCAGCAGCGGGATGATCTCGTCGACCCAGCGCCGCACGTGGCACTGCCCCATCCGCAGCTGGATGCCCCGGTCGAACATCTCCATCAGCGGCATCGGGTCCTGCTCGCCGCCGTACACCCCGGAGATCGACACGGTGCCGCCACGCCGGACCGCCTTGAGCGCGGCATGCAGCACCACCAGCCGGTCCACGCCGGCCGCGTCGATCATCGGCTGGGCCAGCTTGTCCGGGAGCAGACCCGCGGCGGCCTGGGCGATCTTGCCGACCGGCGCGCCGTGCGCCTCCATGCCGACCGCGTCGATCACGGCGTCCGGGCCGCGCCCGTCCACCAGGTCGATGAGCGCGCCGGGCACGTCGTCGAGCTGGCTCACGTCGAGCACCTCGATGCCGTGCCGGCGGGCCATCTCCAGACGCTCCGGCACCAGGTCCAGACCGATCACCCGGCCGGCGCCGAGGTGCCGGCCGATCCGGGCGCAGAACTGCCCGACCGGGCCGAGCCCGAACACGGCGAGCGTGCCGCCGGGCGGGGTGTCCGCGTACTTCACCGCCTGCCAGGCGGTGGGCAGGATGTCGGAGAGGTAGAGCCAGCGCTCGTCCGCTCCGGTCTGCGGGATCTTGATCGGCCCGAACTGGGCCTGTGGGACGCGCAGGTACTCGGCCTGGCCGCCCGGAACCGAGCCGTAGAGCGAGGTGTAGCCGAACAGCGACGCGCCCTTGCCCTCGGCGGTGACCTGCGTGGTCTCGCACTGCGCGTAGAGCTGCCGCTCGCACATCCAGCAGTGCCCGCAGGAGATGTTGAACGGGACGACCACCCGGTCGCCCTTCTTGAGCCGGGTCACCCCCGACCCGACCTCCTCGACGATGCCCATCGGCTCGTGCCCGAGCACGTCGCCGGGCTTCAGGTACGGCCCGAGCACCTCGTACAGGTGCAGGTCGGAGCCGCAGATGGCGGTCGAGGTGATCCGGACGATCGCGTCGGTCGGCTCCTCGATCCGGGGATCCGGGACGTCCTCGACCCGGACGTCACGCTTGCCTTGCCAGGTCAGTGCCTTCATGCCTGAATGTCCTCCCTCGGTGCCGTCCATGGGACTGCTACCCGCGAGAAGTCACTTGAACCGGCGGCGCCCGCCGTCACCCATCGCCGCCGCCTCGCAGCCATCCCGCGCGGGCCCGGCGCGCTGGTGCGGGCCGGCCCGGCGGGTGCCTGGAGAGTGCCGGGAAACTTGATGACGAATGTGGTTCAGCCCTCGGCTAGCCGCGCCGTGTCGGCGGCGTAACCGGCCCCGAGGCTGAGCCGTTCTCGTCATCAAGCTTGTAGCGGACGGACGCGTCGTCACCCGGTGTGGGTGCACCAGATTGACCGCTGTTCGCGGCACGCGGAGATCTTGGAAGGAATCGGCCCCTGGAGGGGCCATGAGCTTCCAAGATCTCGGGAGCCGGGAGCCGGGAGCCGGGAGCCGGGAGCCGGGAGCCGGGAGCCGGGAGCCGGGAGCCGGGAGCCGGGAGCCGGGAGCCGGGAGCCGGGAGCCGGGAGCCGGGAGCCGGGAGCCGGGAGCCGGGAGCCGGGAGCCGGGAGCCGGGAGCCGGGAGCCGGGAGCCGGGAGCCGGGAGCCGGGAGCCGGGAGCCGGGAGCCGGGAGCCGGGAGCCGGGAGCCGGGTGGGGGCTGCGTACCCCGGAAACGGGCCGACCGCCGCGACCCTGGCTTGCGGGGCGCGGCGGTCGGGTGGATCCGACGGCGAAGGTCAGGAGCCGGGGGTGCCGGCGCGCTTCGTCGTCGCCTTGAGGTAGTCGCGGTTGAGCCGGCCGATGGTGTTCAGCGGGATGCCCTTCGGGCAGGCCGAGGTGCACTCGCCGATGTTGGTGCAGCCGCCGAAGCCGGCCTCGTCGTGCGCGTCCACCATGCCGATCACCCGGGTGTAGCGCTCGGGCTGCCCCTGGGGGAGCAGCGAGAGCTGGGTGACCTTGGCGGCGGTGAACAGCATGCCGGAGCCGTTCGGGCAGGCCGCCACGCAGGCGCCGCAGCCGATGCAGGCGGCCGCGGAGAAGGCGGCGTCCGCGTCCTCCTTGGCCACCGGGGTGGAGTGCGCCTCCGGGGCGCTGCCGGTCGGCGCGGTGACGTAGCCGCCGGCGGCGATGATCTTGTCGAAGGCGTTCCGGTTCACCACCAGGTCCTTGACGACCGGGAAGGCGCGGGCCCGCCAGGGCTCGATGTCGATCGTCTCGCCGTCGGAGAACTGCCGCATGTGCAGCTGGCAGGCGGTGGTGCCACGCTGCGGGCCGTGCGCCTCACCGTTGATCATCAGGCTGCACGCGCCGCAGATGCCCTCGCGGCAGTCGTGGTCGAAGGCGACCGGCTCCTCGCCGTCGAGGATCAGCCGCTCGTTCAGAACGTCGAGCATCTCCAGGAAGGACATGTCCGGGGACACGTCCGGCACCGGGTAGGTCACCATCCGACCCTTGTCCTCGGGGCCGGTCTGCCGCCAGATGCGCAGGGTCAGGTTCACTTGTAGCTCCGCTGCGAGGGGTGGACGTATTCGAAAACGAGGTCTTCCTTGTGCAGCACCGGGGTGCCGGCGTCGGCGGCGTACTCCCATGCGGCGACGTAGGCGAACCGGTCGTCGTCGCGCTCCGCCTCGCCGTCCGGGGTCTGGTGCTCGGCCCGGAAGTGGCCGCCGCAGGACTCCTCGCGGTGCAGCGCGTCGATGCACATGAGCTCGGCCAGCTCGAAGAAGTCGGCCACCCGGCCGGCCTTCTCCAGCGACTGGTTGAGCCCCTCGCCGTCACCGGGGACGCGGGCCCGCTGCCAGAACTGCTCACGCAGGGCGCGGATCTCGTCGATCGCCTTGCGCAGCCCGGCCTCGGAGCGCTCCATGCCGCAGTGCTCCCACATGATCTGGCCCAGCTCCCGGTGGAACGAGTCCACCGTGCGGTCGCCGTTGATCGCGAGCAGCCGGCGCAGCCGCTCCTCGACCTCGGTGCGCGCCGCGACCGCCTCCGGGTGGCTGGCCTCGACCTTCTCCAGCGGGTTGGCGGCCAGGTAGTTCGCCAGCGTGCTCGGCAGCACGAAGTAGCCGTCGGCCAGGCCCTGCATCAGCGCCGAGGCGCCGAGCCGGTTCGCGCCGTGGTCGGAGAAGTTGGCCTCACCGATCACGAACAGGCCCGGGATGGTCGACTGGAGGTCGTAGTCGACCCAGAGGCCGCCCATCGTGTAGTGCACGGCGGGGTAGATCCGCATCGGCACCTCGTACGGGTCCTCGCCGGTGATCCGCTCGTACATCTCGAAGAGGTTGCCGTACTTGGCCTCGATGGCCTTGCGGCCGAGACGGCCGATGGCGTCGGCGAAGTCCAGGTAGACGCCGAGGCCGGTCGGGCCGACGCCGCGCCCCTCGTCGCACACGTTCTTCGCCGCGCGGGAGGCGATGTCGCGCGGGACCAGGTTGCCGAAGGAGGGGTAGATCCGCTCCAGGTAGTAGTCCCGCTCGTCCTCGGGAATGTCGCGAGGGCTGCGGTCGTCGCCCTTGACCTTCGGCACCCACACCCGGCCGTCGTTCCGCAGCGACTCGCTCATCAGGGTCAGCTTCGACTGGTGGTCGCCGGAGACCGGGATGCAGGTCGGGTGGATCTGGGTGTAGCAGGGGTTGGCGAAGTACGCGCCCTTGCGGTGCGCCCGCCAGGACGCGGTGACGTTGCAGCCCTTGGCGTTGGTGGAGAGGTAGAAGACGTTGCCGTAGCCGCCGGAGGCGAGCACCACCGCGTCGGCCATCTCGGTGCTGATCTCGCCGGTGACCATGTCGCGGACCACGATGCCGCGGGCCCGGCCGTCGACGACCACCAGTTCCAGCATCTCGTGGCGGGCGTTCATCTCCACGTTGCCCAGGCCGATCTGCCGCTCCAGCGCCTGGTACGCGCCGAGCAGCAGCTGCTGACCCGTCTGGCCCCGGGCGTAGAAGGTGCGCTGCACCTGGGCGCCGCCGAAGGAGCGGGTGTCGAGCAGGCCGCCGTACTCGCGGGCGAACGGGACGCCCTGGGCGACGCACTGGTCGATGATGTTGACCGAGACCTCGGCCAGCCGGTGCACGTTCGACTCCCGGGACCGGAAGTCACCGCCCTTGACCGTGTCGTAGAAGAGCCGGTGCACCGAGTCGCCGTCGTTGCGGTAGTTCTTGGCGGCGTTGATGCCGCCCTGCGCGGCGATCGAGTGGGCCCGGCGCGGGCTGTCCTGGTAGCAGTAGGACTTCACGTGGTAGCCCTGCTCGCCCAGCGTCGCCGCGGCGGAGCCGCCGGCCAGGCCGGTGCCGACCACGATCACCGTCAGCTTCCGGCGGTTGGCCGGGTTGACCAGCTTCATGTCGAAGCGGTGGCGGTCCCATCGGGTCTCGACGGGGCCGTCCGGGGCCCGGGTGTCGGCGATCGGGTCGCCCTCGGTGTACAGATCCATGTCAGGCCACCAATCCGGTCAGTACGGCGAACGGGACCACCAGGTAGCCGGCGCAGAGCACGACGGCGAAGACGAGCGCGGCGGCACGGGCCCGGCGCTCACCCTTCGGCGTCTGCTGGCCGAGGCTGCGGAACGCGCTGAAGGCGCCGTGCCGTAGGTGGAAGCCGAGGGTCACGATGGCGAGCGTGTAGAAGAGGGTGACGTACCAGCGCCCCGGGGCGAAGTCGGCGACCACGTTGCCGTACGGGTTGGCCGCGTCGCCCTGCGGGTTGAGGTGACCGGTGGTCAGATCCAGGATGTGGTAGATCACGAACAGCAGGATGATCACACCACCCCAGCGCATGGTGCGGGCCGCGTAGTTCACGTGGATCTTCCGGCGGTGCGCGTACGCCACCGGGCGGGCGGCCCGGGCGCGCACGGCCAGCACGGTGGCCGCGCCGATGTGGGCCAGCACCGCCACGGTGAGCACGGTTCGCTGGATCCACAGGTACCAGGTGGTCGGCAGCAGTGGCGTGCCGAGGTCCCGGAGCCAGTGCGCGTAATGGTCGAACGAGGTCTCGCCCGTGAAGATCTTCAGGTTCCCGAGCATGTGCACGATCAGGAACAGCACCAGAAGGATGCCCGTCGCCGCCATGACGGCCTTGAGGCCGACGTTCGAGCGGATGGGCGACCGAGTTTTCGTGATTACCACATGACCGACGCTAGGAGCACTTCGATCAGGCGTCCAATGCATCGAAATCACAGTCTTGATAGCCGTAGGCTATAGAGATGCAGCTCCATCAGCTCCGGTACTTCGTCGCGGTCGCAGAAGTACGACATTTCACCCAGGCGGCCGATGTCGTCGGCATAACCCAGCCCTCGTTGAGTAAGCAAATTCACGCGCTGGAGGCCGACCTCGGGGCCCCGCTCTTCGAGCGGGTAAGGGGCAACATCGCACTCACCGCGGCCGGCGAGGTGCTGCTGCCGCTGGCCAAACGGATCCTCGCCGACGTGGACACCGCGACCCGTGAGGTGCAGGAGCTGGTCGGGCTGCGCCGCGGGCGGGTCCGGCTCGGGGCCACGCCCAGCCTGGCCACCTCGCTCGCGCCGCCGGTGCTGCGCCGGTTCCGCGACGCGCATCCCACCGTCGACCTGCGGGTCGAGGAGGGCGGCTCCCAGGACCTGGTCCGCGACCTGCTCCGCGGCGACCTCGACCTGGCGCTGGTCATCATGCCGTCCGGGGGCGCCGACCCCGGGCTGCGCGTCGACCCGATCCTGCGCGAGAGCCTGGTGGTCGCCTCGGTGGACCCGCTGCCGGGCGCCTCCGCCGACGGCGAGCTGCGCATCACCGACCTGCGCGACCAGCCGCTGGTGATGTTCCGGGAGGGCTACGACCTGCGCGACGCCACCCTCCAGGCGTGCCGGGCGGCCGGCTTCGAGCCGAGCCTGTCGGTGGACGGCGGGGAGATGGACGCCGTGCTCAGCTTCGTCGAGGCCGGTCTCGGCGTCGCGCTGGTGCCCGGCATCGTGGTGGCCCGCCGCCCGGGCATCCGGGTCACCCGCCTGGTCCCGCCCGGCGTGCGCCGGACCATCGCGGTGGCCCGCCGCCGCGACGTGGTCCCCACCCACGCCGGCCGGGAGCTGCGCCGCATCCTCCTGGAGTACGTGCACGACGCCACCGCCGCCGACCAGCTCCCGGCCGGCGTGGAGCCGCTTGCCTAGGTCGCGTCGGCCGTGGGCCAGTTGCGCAGCAGGGCGTCGACGGCGTCCAGGACCCGCTCCCAGCTCTCCGGCGGTGCCGGCGGGCTGTGGTCGAACCCGCCCCCCAGCTCCAGGCCGACGAAACCCTGGAAGACGCTGCCGAGCAGCCGGACGGCGTGCGTCTGGTCCGGCTCGGGCAGGTGGTAGCCGCGCAGGATCGCCCGCATCATCGCCGAGTGCCGGAAGCCGGCGCTGCCGGCGGCGGTCTGCGGATCGAGCCGCAGCTGGGCGGCGGTCCAGCGGCCCGGGTGCCGGTGGGCGTAGTCGCGGTAGACGTCGGCGAAGGCGGTCAACGCCTCCTTGCCGGCCCGTCCGGCGAGCGCGTCGGCGGCCCGGTCGGCGAGTTCGCCGAGCGCGAGCAGCGCGATCCCGGTCCGCAGATCCTGGGAGTTGCGCACGTGGGAGTAGAGGCTGGCGACCGTGACGCCGAACCGCCTGGCCAGCGCCGAGACGGTCACCTGGTCGAAGCCCACCTCGTCGGCCAGCTCGGCCCCGGCCTGGATCAGGCGTTCCCGGTTGAGTCCCGCACGGGTCATGAGTCTCCTCTCACCTAATCCCATTATGCCTTTGCCTAATACCTTTAGGCAAATTACCCTCGGCACTATGACCCCGTTGACCGAACCCCAGATCCGTGCCGCCTTCGTCAACTGCACCAAGGGCGAGGCGAAGCGCATGCACGTCCCGCGCGACCTCGGCGCCCGCCCCTGGGACGACCTCGACTTCCTCGGCTGGCGTGATCCGCAGGCGCCCGACCGGGCCTACCTCGTCGCCGTCCTGGACGGCCGCCCGACCGGCCTCGCGCTACGCCGCCCCAGCCCCGGGCCCGGTCAGCAACGCCGCAACATGTGCTCGGTATGCCTGACCAACCCGGCCGGCGGCGTCAGCCTGATGGTCGCGCGCAAGGCGGGCAAGGCCGGGCAGCAGGGCAACTCGGTCGGCATCTACCTCTGCGACGACCTGGCCTGCTCCCTCTACGTGCGGGGCCGCAAGGACGCCGGCCCCGGCGCGCGCCTCCCCGAGTCGCTGACCCTGGACGAGAAGATCGACCGCACCGTGTCGCACCTCACCGCCTTCGTCACCCGCGTCACCACCTGACAGCGTCGCCGGACGACCCGGTCAGCGGCCCTCGGCGTCGTCCATGGCGCGGTAGATGCGCTGTTCGGAGACCGGGTAGGGGGTGCCGAGGGCCTGGGCGAAGACATTCACCCGCAGTTCCTCGATCATCCAGCGGATCTGCCGGGCCGCCGGTGCCGCGCGTCGGGCCGGGGGCAGCGCCGCGAGCATGTCCTGGTATTCCTTCTGCACCACGGCGATCCGGTCCTGTTGCTGTTTGTCGCGCTGCGGGTTGCCGGGCAACCGGTCCAGCCGGCGCTCGATCGCGGTCAGGTAGCGCAGCAGGTCGGGCAGGCGGGCGTAGCCGGCCTCGGTGACGAAGCCGGCGTGCACCAGGCCACCGAGTTGGGCTCGGACGTCGGCCAGGGCGGCCACCACGGCCAGGTCCCGGGTCGCGCCGAGTCGCTGCTCCACCGCGTACGCGGCAGCGAGGACCTGCCGCACCCGGCCCATCACCTCGACCACGGTGTCGACCAGGTCGGCGCGGACCCGCTCCCGTAGCGCCGCGAACCCGTCGGCGTCCCAGGCCGGGCCGCCCGCGTCCGCCATCAGTTTGTCGATGGCGGCGCCGGTGGCGTCCTCGATAAGCGCCGGCACCCCGCCGTGCGGGTTTCGCGACAGCGCGAGCTTCGCCTCGTTGCTCAGCCGGCCCTGGAGGAACTTCGCCGGTGACGGCAGGGTCAGCCGGAGCAGCCGACGGGTGCCCGCCCAGTGCGCGGCCTCCTGCTCGGCGGCGGAGTCGAACACCTTCACCCCGACGGTGGCGCCCTCGTCCACCAGCGCCGGGTAGGCGGTCACCGCGAAGCCGGCCCGGACCTGCTCGATGGTGCGCGGCAGCGTGCCGATCGACCAGCCGGTCAGCCCGCTGCGGGCCACGTCCGGCGCGGCGGCGGCGACGACCTGGCGTACCTCCTGGCGCAGCTCGCGTTGCAGCGCCGGCAGGTCCTTGCCCTCGGCGACCGGCTTGTCGTCGTCGCCGAGCACCCGGAAGGTGACCCGCAGGTGCGGCGGCAGCTTGCCCGGCTCCCACGCGTCCGGCGGCACGGTCACGCCGGTCATCCGCCGCAGCTGCCGGGTCAGCGCGGCCAGCAGCGGCTCCTCGCCCGGCGTGATCGCGGCCAGTGCCGCGCGCGCGTAGTCGGGCACCGGGACGAAGTTGCGCCGGAAGGGCTTGGGCAGCGACCGGATCAGCGCGATGACCAGGTCCTCGCGCAGCCCCGGCACCTGCCAGTCGAAGCTCTCCGCCGGCACCTGGTTGAGCAGTGGCAGCGGGATGTCCACGGTGACGCCGTCGGTGGGCGCGGTCGGGTCGAACGTGTAGGTCAGCGGGAGCGTGACGCCGTCGGCCCGCCACTCGTCCGGGTAGTCCTCCTCGGTCACGCCGCCGCGGCCGGCGTTGACCAGCAGCTCGCGGGTGAAGGTGAGCAGGTCCGGCTGCTCCCGGCGGGTCTTCTTCCACCAGGTGTCGAAGTGCCGGCCGGAGACCACGTCGGCGGGGATCCGCTGGTCGTAGAAGGCGAAGATGGTCTCGTCGTCGACCAGGATGTCGCGCCGCCGGACGCGGTTCTCCAGCTCCTCGACCTCGGTCAGGAGCTTCTGGTTGTCGCGCCAGAACTGGTGGTGGGTCTGCCAGTCGCCCTCCACCAGGGCGTGCCTGATGAACAGCTCCCGGCTCAGCGCCGGGTCGATCCGCCCGAAGTTGACCTTTCGGGACGTGACCAGCGGGATGCCGTAGAGCGTCACCTTCTCGTAGGCCATCACCGCGGCCTGCTTCTTCTCCCAGTGCGGCTCGCTGTAGCTGCGCTTGACCAGGTGCTGGGCCAGCGGCTCGACCCACTCCGGCTCGACCCGCCCGGCGACCCGGCCGAACAGCCGCGACGTCTCCACCAGCTCGGCCGCCATCACCCAGCGCGGCGGCTTCCGGAACAGCGCCGAACCGGGGAAGATCACGAACTTCGCGCCCCGCGCGCCCAGGTATTCGTGCTTCTGCGCGTCCTTGAGGCCGAGGTGCGACAGCAGGCCGGGCAGCAGGGACTGGTGCACCTTCGGGGTGTCGATCTCCTCCGGCAGGTCGGCGCCGGCGCCGCGCCGGCCCTCACCCTTGTCGGAGGTACGCAGCACCTGGCGCAACTGGCTGACGATGTCCTGCCACTCGCGTACCCGGAGGTAGTTGAGGTGTTCGGCCTTGCACATCCGGCGGAACGCGCTGGAGGACAGCTCCCGCTGCTTCTCCCGCAGGTGCCGCCAGAGATTGAGGAACGCGACGAAGTCCGACTCCTTGTCGGCGAACCGGGCGTGCGCCTGGTCGGCCTGCGCCTGCCTGTCGGCCGGGCGTTCGCGCGGGTCCTGGATGGAGAGCGCCGCGGCGATCACCACCACCTCGGTGGCGCAGCCGTTGCGCTCGCCTTCGAGGACCATCCGGGCCAGCCGGGGGTCGACCGGGAGCTGGGCCAGCCGCCGGCCCAGCGCGGTGAGTCGCTTCGCCGGGTCGGTCTCGGCCGGGTCGAGCGCGCCCAGCTCGTGCAGCAGGTTGACGCCGTCGGTGACGTTGCGCCGGTCCGGCGGGTCGATGAACGGGAACGCGGCGACGTCGCCGAGCCCGATCGCCGTCATCTGGAGGATGACCGAGGCCAGGTTGGTGCGCAGGATCTCCGGGTCGGTGAACTCCGGCCGGGAGTCGAAGTCCGCCTCGTCGTAGAGCCGGACGCAGATGCCGTCCGAGGTGCGCCCGCAGCGGCCCTTGCGCTGGTTGGCGCTGGCCTGGGAGACCGGCTCGATCGGCAGCCGCTGCACCTTGAGCCGGCTGGAGTAGCGGGAGATGCGGGCGGTGCCCGGGTCCACCACGTACTTGATGCCGGGCACGGTCAGCGAGGTCTCCGCGACGTTGGTGGCGAGCACCACCCGGCGGTTGCTGTGCGCGGCGAAGACCCGGTGCTGCTCGGCGCTGGAGAGCCGGGCATAGAGCGGCAGGATCTCGGTGCCGAGCAGCGACCGCTTGTTCTGCACCAGCTTGCCCAGCGCGTCGGCGGTGTCCCGGATCTCCCGCTCGCCGCTGAGGAAGACCAGGATGTCGCCGGGGCCCTCGGCGGCCAGTTCCTCGACCGCGTCGCCGATCGCCTGGATCTGGTCCCGGACGTTCTCCTCGTCGGCCTCGTCCTCCGCCTCGCCCTCGGTCACCTCGACCAACGGCCGGTAGCGGACCTCCACCGGGTAGGTGCGGCCGGAGACCTCGACCACCGGGGCCGGGTTGCCCTCGGCGTCGGCGAAGTGCTTCGCGAACCGGTCGGTCTCGATGGTCGCCGAGGTGATGATCACCTTGAGGTCGGGCCGGCGGGGGAGCAGCTGTCGCAGGTAGCCGAGGATGAAGTCGATGTTCAGGCTACGCTCGTGCGCCTCGTCGATGATCAACGTGTCGTACTGCCGCAGCATCCGGTCGGTCTGCAGCTCGGCCAGCAGGATGCCGTCGGTCATCAGCTTGACCAGGCTGGTGTCGCCCACCTGGTCGCTGAAGCGCACCTTGTAGCCGACCACGCCGCCCAGTTCGGTGCCGAGTTCCTCGGCGATCCGGTCGGCGACCGTGCGGGCGGCCAGCCGCCGGGGCTGGGTGTGCCCGATCAGACCGGTGACGCCGCGGCCCAGCTCCAGGCAGATCTTGGGTAGCTGGGTGGTCTTGCCGGAGCCGGTCTCGCCGGCCACGATCACCACCTGGTGGTCGCGGATCGCCGCGGCGATGTCGTCCTTGCGCTCGCTGACCGGCAGCTGCGCCGGGTAGGTGACGGTCGGCACCGCGGCCCGCCGGGCCGCCAGGCGCGCCTCGGCGCGGGCCACCTCGGTCGCGATCTCGGCCAGCGCCGCGTCCCGCCGTTGCGGGTCCCGCAGCCTCCGCACGCCGTCGAGCCGCCGCTGCAGGCGGCGCTGGTCGCGGAACATCAGGGCGTCGAGGCGGCGGTGCAGGTCGCGGGCGGTCTCGGGTGCGGCGGGTACGGCTGGATTCTGCATGTCGTCGCCAAGGATAGGCAGCCGCGCTGCGGACCGCCCCCGGGTTACCGCCCGTTGGCGTGCCGTCGCCGGTCGGGGCGTCCGGCCCGGATAAAGTTGCCGCCGACGAGGTCGACGAGGACGGGGATGATCATGCGGGACACCGACAGGGCGCTCGTGCAGGCCGCCACCGCCGTCGCCAAGCTTCGCTGCCGCAGTGAGAACCACACCGTCGCGGCGGCCGTGCGCAGCACCGACGGGCGGGTGTTCAGCGGCGTGAACGTCTACCACTTCACCGGTGGCCCGTGCGCCGAGGTGGTGGCCGTCGGTGCCGCCGCCACCCAGGGCGCCGGCGAGCTGGAGTCGATCGTCGCGGTGGGGGACCGGGGTCGGGGCGTCATCCCGCCCTGCGGCCGCTGCCGGCAGGTGCTGCTCGACTACTTCCCCTCGATCCGGGTGATCGTCGGGCCGCCGGACGGGCTGCGCGCCGTGCCGGTGGCCGACCTGCTGCCCGAGACGTACGTCTGGTCGGACCACCAGGTCGAGGTGCCGGCCGGCCCGCGCACCGGGGTGTGGCCGCTGCCCGTGGTGCCCGGGAGCCGCCAGTCCGCGGAGGACTGACGCCAGGCCTTGCGGCCGCTTTCCAACGTTGTAATACTCGGGTCCCGTACTCAGGAGGCCCGATGACTCCCTACCCCGCGCCGGACGACGAGACCCCGGTCGAGGCCCTCGGGGACCTCTACCGCGACGGCATCACCGCCTGCCGGGCCGCCTTCGACGTGGACTGGGTCGCGCGGGTCGGCGAGGACGTCGACGCGGCGTTCCGGGAGGCCCGCTCCCGCCCCGACGGGGCGGTCGGCCGCGGTCCCGAGCGGTGGTACGTCGAGATCCACCCCGAGCAGCTGCGCGGCTTCGTCGACCTGGTCACCCATCCCTGGGTGGTGTCGGTGTGCCGGGCCGTGCTCGGCCCCGACTACGAGATCGTCGAGCTGGGCTTCGACATCCCGTTCCCCGGCGCGGCCATGCAGCCGTGGCACCGGGACTTCCCGATGCCCGAGGAGACCCGGCTGCGGCGCCGGCTCACCTCGCTGGCGTTCAACCTCACCACCGTCGACACGGTCGAGGAGATGGGCCCGTTCGAGATCGCCCCGGGCACCCAGTGGGACGACGGGCGCGGCTTCGACCACGAGATGTTCCCACCGAAGGACCGGTACCCCCGTTACCAGGACCGCGCCGTGCGCAAGTATCCGAAGCGCGGCGACATCTCGGCCCGTTCCGCGCTCACCGTCCACCGGGGCACCCCGAACGTCAGCGACCGGGCCCGGCCGGTGCTGGTGCTCGGCGTGGACGCGCCGGGCGCGGGCAACGCGGCGCACCACGACCTGGCGGTGACCCGCCCCTACCGGGACGCCCTGCCGGATCTGGCCCGCGACCACCTGCGCTGCCCGGTGGTGGACACGCTGGTGCCGATCCGGCAGAAGCACACCATCGAGGGCCTGGTGATGGGCGCGGAGTGACCCGCCGCGTCAGCCCGCCGGTCGGGCGCGCAACGCGCGGATCGCCCAGTCCAGCACCGGCGCGAGGCTCTCGGCCGGCGGCCACCCGTTCACCACGGCGAGCAGGTTCTCGTACCGCTCCCGCCGGGGATCGTGCGCGGCCGCCAGCCGGTCGAGCAGGCGTCCACGAAGGGCGGCGTCGTCCGGCCGGCCGCACAGAGCGGCGTAGCGGGCCGCGGCCCGGGCCAGGACCGGATCGGCGCGGGGCGAGGCCGGGTCGACGCCGGCGGCCAGCGCCGGGGCCACCTCCTCCCGGACCACGGCGACCGCGTCCCGGCGTACGCCCTCGACGCCCGCCCGGTCGGCCGCGTGCAGCTCGGCGAGCCGGCGCAGGCCGGCCCGGAAGGCCGGGTCCAGGGTCAGCTCGGCCAGCTCCACCCACGCCTCGACCTGCCGGTCGTCGGCGTCGTCGGGCAGCTCCGGGGTGAGCGACCGGCGGATGCCCGCGAACCCTTGGTCGGCCAGGCCGGTGAAGGCCTCGTCGAGGAACGCGTCGACCAGCCGCCGGCGCTCCCGCGCGGCCAGTCCGGCCAACCGGTGCAGCAGCTCGGCCTCGGCCGGGGCGGACCGGCGCCGGGCGATCACGGTCAGCACCGCGCGGCGCGAGCGCAGCACCCGGATCTGGGCGGCCAGCGCGTCCGCGTGCGCGGCGGCGACCTCCGGCAGCGTGACCTCCCGAGTCAGCACCCGGCGCACCGTCGCCAGGTCCACCCCCAGCTCGCGCAGCGTGCGCACCAGATCGACGCGAGCTACCGCGTCCGGGGTCCAGCGACGGTGGCCGCTCGGGCCTCGGTCGGTCGGCGGCACGATCCCCCGGTCGGACCAGAACCGGATGGTCTTCACCGGCACGCCGGTCCGCCGGGCCAGCTCACCGATCTCGTAGCGCTCCGCACCGTCCATGCCGCCCACCCTCCCGCCTCCCCCTGATGGAGGCGCAAGCGCATCGACATCGCCGAGTTAGGCGTGCCTTACCTGTTCAGCTAAGGTAAGGCGAACCTAATCGGAAGGCGAACACCCCCGTGACCACCGTCGCCGTCCGGCCCGCCCGGGCCGACGCCCCCGCCCGCAGCGGCGCCCCCCGCCGCGTGGCGGTCACCGCGGCGGCGGCGCTCCTGCTCGTGCTGGCGTTGCTCGCCAGCCTCGCGTTGGGCAGCCGCCACCTTCCGGTCGACCAGGTCTGGCACGCTCTCGTCGCGCCGGACGCCGGCGACGCCACCACCGTGGTCCGGGAGCTGCGGGTGCCGCGTACCGCCCTCGGGCTGGTCGTCGGTCTCGCGCTCGCGCTGGCCGGGGTGCTGTTCCAGGCGGTCACCCGCAACCCGCTGGCCGAGCCGCGCATCCTCGGCGTCAGCGCCGGCGCGTCGTTCGGCGTGGTGCTGGCCATCGCCGTCTTCGGCGTGAGCACGCTCGCCGGGTACGTCTGGTTCGGCATCGCCGGTGCGCTCTTCGCCGGAATGCTGGCCTTCGCCGTGGCCAACCGCACCCGCGAGGGCGCCAGCCCGGTCACCCTCGCGCTGGTCGGCGCCGCCCTCGACGCCGGTCTCGGTGCCATCGTGTACGCGCTGCTCAGCATCGACGCCCGCACGTTCGAGGAGTATCGCTTCTGGGTGGTCGGCGGGCTCACCGGCCGGGACGTGGGCGTGGCCGGACAGGTGCTCCCGTTCGTGCTGGCCGGGGTGCTGCTGGCCGCGCTCGCCGCCCGAGGGCTGGACGCGCTCGCCCTCGGCGACGACGTCGCCCGCGGCCTGGGGCACCGGGTCGCGCTGGTCCGGCTGGCCGCCGGGGGCGGGGGCGTGCTGCTCACCGGCGCCGCGGTGGCCGCCGCCGGCCCGATCGCGTTCGTCGGGCTGGCCGTGCCGCACCTGGCCCGGGCGCTGGTCGGCGCCGACCATCGCTGGGCGCTCCTGGTCGCCGCGCTGCTCGGCCCCACCCTGGTGCTGGCCGCCGACGTCGCCGGTCGCCTGGTCGCCCCGCCCGGCGAGATCCCCGCCGGCATCGTCACCGCCCTGCTCGGCGCCCCCCTGCTCGCCCTCCTGGTCCGCCGAGCCAAGGTCGTCACCGCATGACCACCCCCACCCCCACCTCCCGCGATCTTGCAGTTGCTGCCCCGGCGAACCGGGCAAATGCCCCGTTGGAAGGGCCACAAGTGCAAGATCGCCGCAGCGGGGGGCGGGGCGGGGCGCTCGCCGGGAAGGCGCTGCTGCGGGTGGGGGCGGTGGCGGTGCCGTTCCGGTGGCGGCCGGTCGTGGTGGCGGGGGTGCTGCTGGTGCTGCTGCTCGCGGCGGTGGTGGTCAGCCTGTCGCTGGGGACGCCGTACGTGGCGCCGGTCGACGTGCTGCGGTCGCTCTCCGGTGCCGGCACCCCGTACGACCTGGTGGTGCGCGACCTGCGGCTGCCCCGCGCGGTGCTGGCGGCGCTGGCCGGCGCGGCGTTCGGCGTGGCCGGCACGCTGATCCAGAGCGTGGCCCGCAACCCGCTGGCCAGCCCCGACGTCATCGGGGTCACCCAGGGCGCCGGGCTGGCCGCCACCATCGCGCTGACCAGCGGCGCGGCGGCGGTGCTGGTGGCGCCGGCGGCGCTGCTCGGCGGTCTGGCCGCGGCCGTCCTGGTGTTCGCACTCGGCGCCCGGCACGGGCTGGCCGCGCAGCGGTTCGTGCTGGCCGGCGTGGCGGTGGCGTTCGCGTTCCGGGCGCTGATCGAGGTGGTCATGCTCACCGCCGACCCGATCGACGGCCTGCGCGCCCAGCTCTGGCTGATCGGCACGCTCGCCGGCAAGGGGTGGACCGAGGCGGCCTGGATCGCCGGCACGCTCGCCGTGCTGCTGCCGGTGCTGCTCTGGGCCGGCTGGGCGCTGCGCGGCTCCGCCCTGGACGACGACACCGCGCGCGGGATCGGGCTGCGCCCGGTGGCCCGGCGGATCGGGCTGGCCGGCACCGGCGTGCTGGCCGCCGCCGCGGTCACCGCCCAGGTCGGCGCCGTGGACTTCGTGGCGCTGGTCGCCCCGCAGGTGGCCCGCCGGCTGGTTCGGGCCGAGCGCCCGCCGATGCTGTGCGCCGCGCTGCTGGGCGCGCTGCTGCTGGTGCTCGCCGACCTGGCCGGCCGCCGGCTGTTCGCGCCCACCCAGCTGCCGGCCGGCGTGCTGACCGCGGCCATCGGCGGCCCGTACCTGATCTTCGTGCTGCTGCGCACCCGAGGGAGGCGGTCGTGACCGCGCTGCTGTCCACCCGCGACCTGGTCGTCGGCTACGAGGGCCGGACCGTGCTGGACGGGTTGGAACTCGACCTGCCGGCCGACGCGTTCACCGTGATCGTCGGCCCGAACGCCTGCGGTAAGTCGACACTGCTGCGCACCATGGCCCGGCTGCTCACCCCGCGCCGCGGCGCGGTGCTGCTCGACGGCGCGCAGATCCGCGACCTGCCCACCCGGGACGTGGCCCGGCGGCTCGGCGTGCTGCCGCAGAGCCCGCTGGTGCCCGAGGGGATCACCGTGGCCGACCTGGTCGGGCGCGGTCGGCAGCCCTACCAGCGGTGGTGGCGGCAGTGGTCGACGGAGGACGGCCGGGCCGTCGACGAGGCGATGCGGCTGGCCGACGTGACCGGGCTGGCCGACCGCGCGGTGGACACGCTCTCCGGCGGGCAGCGCCAGCGGGTGTGGATCGCCATGACCCTCGCCCAGGACACCGACGCGCTGCTGCTCGACGAGCCGACCACCTTCCTCGACCTGGCCCACCAGGTGGAGGTGCTGGACCTGCTGCACCGGCTGCGCGCCGAGCGGGGCCGGACCGTGGTGGCCGTGCTGCACGACCTCAACCAGGCCGCCCGGTACGCCGACCACCTGGTCGCCATGCGCGACGGCGCGGTGGTCGCGGCCGGTCCGCCGCGCGAGATCCTCGACGCCGGCCTGGTCCGCGACGTCTTCGGGCTCGACTGCGTGGTCGTGCCCTGCCCGGTCACCGGCGCCCCGCTGGTGGTGCCCGCCCGCACCCAGACCCCGGCCCCGGCCGGCAAGACCCCGACCTCGGCCGCTCCGGCCGGCACGCCGGCCCCGGCCGGCGCCCCCGTCGGCGACGCCTGAGCGCGCCGGCTGACACCCCGCACCACGGAAAGGAACCTGATGCGTCGCCTCGCCGCCGTACTCACCACCGCCCTCGCCCTCGGCGTCGGCCTCACCGCCTGCGGGGAGAGCGACCCGGTCGCCGACGCCGGCGCCGGGGAGACCCGGGAGATCACCCACGCCATGGGCGCCACCAAGGTGCCCGCGGAGCCCAAGCGCGTGGTGGTGCTCGACACCGACAAGATCGACACCGCGTTGTCGCTGGGCGTCACCCCGGTCGGCGCGGCCACCGCCGGCGAAGCGAAGAGCTGGCCCACCTACTTCGGCGCGGACAAGCTCACCGGCATCACCGAGGTCGGCGTGCTCACCGAGCCCGACCTGGAGGCGATCAACGCGCTCAAGCCGGACCTGATCCTGGGCAGCAAGTTCCGCCAGGAGAAGTTCTACGACGAGCTGTCGGCCATCGCGCCGACCGTGTTCACCGAGAAGGTCGGCGTCACCTGGAAGGAGAACTTCCTCCTCGACGGCGCCGCGCTCGGCAAGGAGCAGCAGGCCAAGGACCTGCTGGCCGCGTACGAGAAGCGGGCGAAGGACTTCGGCGCGAAGCTCGGCGACGCGGACGCCCGGAAGATCTCGATCGTGCGCTTCATCCCGGGCAACATCCGGGTGTACGGCCCGGACTCGTTCTCCGGCATCGTGGTCGGCGACACCGGCCTGGGCCGCCCGGAGCGGCAGCGCCTGGAGGGCAAGGAGGACAAGCGCTTCGACCTGGTCAGCGCCGAGCGGGTCAACGAGGTCGACGGCGACGTGGTGTTCGTGACCGCGTACGGCGAGAAGGCCGCCGCCGAGCAGGCGAAGGTCACCACCGGCAGCCTCTGGAAGGGCCTGTCCGCGGTCAAGGCGGGCAAGGCGCACGTGGTCTCCGACGAGGTGTGGATGACCGGCATCGGCGTCGGGGCCGCCAACAAGATCCTCGACGACCTGGCGAAGTACCTGGCCGCCTGAGCCGTCGCGCTGTCGCCGCGCCCGCCCGGTCTCCCCGACCGGGCGGGCGCGGCCGTGTTCAGGCCACCAGTTGCCAGAGCAGGAACGCGTTGAGCGCGACCACGAGGCCGGCGACCGCCACTGCGGCGGCGGTGGTGGCCCGATGGTTGACCAGGCTGCCCATCAGGTCCCGGCGGCGGGTGAAGGCCACCACCGGCACCAGCGCGAACGGAATGCCGAAGCTCAGCACCACCTGGGACAGCACCAGCGCCCGGGTCGGGTCGACACCGACCGCCAGCACCGCCAGTGCCGGCAGCAGCGTGACCGTCCGGCGCACCACCAGCGGGATCCGGCGGCGCAGGAAACCCTGCATGATGATCTCGCCGGCGTACGTGCCGACGCTCGTCGAGGCGAGGCCGGACAGGAGCAGGGCGACGGCGAAGCCGACCGCCGCCACCGTACCGAGCGTGCCGGCGAGCCCGGCGTGCACGCCCTCCAGCGTGTCGGTGCCCGGGATGCCACTGCCGTGGAAGCTGGACGCGGCGACCAGCAGCATGGCCAGGTTGACCGCGCCGGCGACGCCGAGCGCGATCAGCACGTCCAGCCGCAGCCCTTTCGCCACCACCCGTCGTTCCGCCTCGCCGCTGGTGGGGATGCGGTTCGGGGTGAGCGCGGAGTGCACGTAGATCACGTGCGGCATGACGGTCGCGCCGAGGATGCCGGCGGCCAGCAGCATGCTGTCGGTGCCCGCCGTCCGGGGGAGCAGTCCGGCGGCGGCGGCCGGCAGGTCCGGCCGGGCGGTGAGCAGGTTGACCGTGAAGGCCAGCACGATCACGCCGAGCAGCACCGTGATGGCGATCTCGAACGTCCGGAAGCCCCGGGCGCGCAGCGCCAGCACGGCGAACGCCGCGGTGCCGATGATCAGGCCGCCGGGCAGCAGCGGCACACCGAACAGCAGGTGCAGGGCGACCGCCCCACCGATCACCTCGGCCAGGTCGGTGGCCATCGCGACCAGCTCGGCCTGCGCCCACATCACCCGGTTGAGCGGCCGGGGCAGGTGCTCCCGGCACAGCTCGGGCAGGCTGCGCCCGGTGGCCAGACCGAGCTTGGCGGTGAGCGACTGCACCAGCATGGCCGCCAGGTTCGCCGCCACCACCACCCAGACCAGCAGGTAGCCGTAGCGGGCGCCGGCGGTGGAGTTGGTGGCGAAGTTGCCCGGGTCGACGTAGGCGACCGCGGCCACGAACGCCGGCCCGAGCAGGATGAGCCGGCCGCGGGCGCGGGCGGTCGGCAGCGCGGGCGCGACGGGCAGGTCGTTCGTGACCACTGGTGCTCCTCGCGGGCCGGATCAGGCGGGCTCGTGCCGGCGCGCCGGACGGACCGCGGGGGCCGGGTCACGCTCCAGCGCGGCGGCGAGCGGGATCAGCGCGGTGAGCGCGGCCAGCGCCAGGACCGCGGGCGGGGTCAGGCCGACGCCCCACGCGGCAACGGTGAGCAGGGCGAACGCGGTGAGCTTGGCGCGGTTGCGGGCGGACATGCCAGCGGTCTTCCCGACACCGACCCACATACACCGCTCGAAAGGAGGAACCGGACGCCGGAGGCGGAAGGGTCGCTCCGTCCGACACGGCCGAACGGCCGCCCCCGGCGATCGGGGACGGCCGTTCGGGTCGGTCGGGTCAGGCGGCGGTGGACCAGATCGCGCGGAACGCGGCTGCCTCGCCGGCCAGCCACTGCTCGATCCGCTCGGGCTTGGCGTCGGCAGGCATCCGGTGCGCCTCGCCGCGCCGCACGTCGACGAGAACCGGCTCGGCGTGCGGCAGCACCGCGTCCATGTGCCGGGCCATCAGGTGCAGCGTGGCCAGGGTGGCCTCCTCGCTCGGCGGCGCCTCGTCGAAGTGCAACCGGATCGCCTCGGCCCGGCCGTCGGCGAAGCGCACGCCGAACTGCGGGTTGATCTTCACGGGCAGGTCGCCCAGCATCGCGAGGGCGTCGCGGGCCTGGGCCAGGTCGACGCCGGCCGGCTCGCCGAGTGAGTGCAGCCAGCGGGTCGCACCGGGCACGAGCGCCTCGTAGAGCGGGCGCCAGCGCGGCTTGACCAGGTCGACCACCTGGGCCAGGTGGGTGCCGCCGGTGTGGAACGCGACGTCGGCCTTGAGCGCCTTGACGAACTGGCCGTGCGGGTTGAAGCCGTGTCGGCTCGCCCGCTGACGGCGCAGGCCGCCGACGAACGTGGCCTTGGTGGGGCCGGTGCGGTCCACGTAGCGGGTGAAGCCGAGAAGCGTGGCGTAGGGGGTGACAGGGGCGGCGGAGGTGGGCGCAGTCACGAGCATCCTCCCAGGTCAACAGCTCGTTTAGTACATACATTCTAATCGACGGGTCTGACAACGCCCAGGGTCTGGAGGCGCCCGCGTATGCGGATGGCGCAGAACGTCTCGGAGCATCGTGCAGGCCTCCGGCGAGCACCGAGACACCGACGAACTCGTGCCACCCGACGGCACCGCGTGAGGAGGCGGTGCCGTCGTCGCCGAATTGCCCGAACGGTTGAGGAAGGCCGGACCTCGAGGGACACCCGCATTTCTGATCTTGAATTAGAGTGCGATCTTCCAACCCTCTCTTCCGGAGCAACCATGAGATCCCTCACGGCCCGCTGGCCCCGCCTCGCCGCCGGCGCGGCGCTGCTGGCGACGACCGCGCTCTTCGCCCCGTCGGCCCCGGCGCACGCCGCCGACGAGCTGCCCGACCTGTTCGTCTCCTTCGACCGGGACCCGGTCGCGGAGATCGACAACAGCGGCACCACGATCGGCATGTACGTGTACAACTACGGTCAGGCCGACGCGACGGGGGTGACCGTCACGCTCGACCTGAGCAAGCTCTCGTCCGACGTCGTCCCCTCGGTGTCCGACTGGGACGACACCTGCAAGCTCGCCGGTGAGAAGGTCACCTGCACCGTCGGCCGGCTGGCTGCCGGCCAGGTCGACACCATCTACCCGCTGTCGCTGGCCAGCCGCACGGGCGCCACGCCCGGCGACGCCGGTTCGGTCAGCGTGACCATCGCCGGTGCCCAGGACGACGCCAACCCCGGCGACGACACCACCACCTTCCCGGTCACGATCGTCGCGTCCGGCCCCGACCTGGTCGCCGCCGCCGACGACCTCAACGACAACGCCCACCCGGTCGGCGAGGGTGACCGCGTCCCGCTGCGCAGCGGCGTCCTCAACGAGGGCGACAGCCCGGCGACCGACTTCACGATCCGGGTCGACCTGCCCACCGGCGCGACCTTCGTCGAGCGCTACAGCGACTGCACCTACGTCAACTACTACCCGAAGAACGTGGGCCTGCCCTACGTCTACGGCCCGAGCCAGGTCACCTGCACGGTGCCGCTGACCCTCAAGCCGGGCGAGGGCCTGCTGCTGTTCGACGAGGAGACCGGCGCGTCACTGTTCAACATCACCTTCGGCCGCAACCTGCCCGGCCCGGACGAGAACTGGGCGTCCTTCAGCACCGCCCTGGCCGGCGAGGCGGAGGCGGCGAAGAAGGTCGCGTCGACCAAGGGCTCCGGCCCGTCGTTCGCCGCCGCCGCCGAGAAGCTGCACGCCAAGGCGGTTCGCGCGGGCCTGGCCAAGCGCGCCGTTGTCGAGCGCGAACTCGACGAGTCGGACAACTACGCCGACTTCCAGTTCTGGAGCAAGAAGAACACGCTCGACGTCGCGGTGACCGCGCCGCCGGTCAAGGGCGCGGTCGGGCAGACCGTCGAACTCGGCTACGAGGTGGTCAACAACGGCCCGTCCGACGGCGGTGGACCCGGCGTGATCATCACCGCCCCGAGCGGCACGGTGCTGCTGCCCAACGAGTGGTGCTACACCGACGGCCAGCCGGGCAAGACGCTGCCGGAGTCGGCGAAGCTGCGGTGCAACTTCGAGAGCGAGTTCCCGAGCGTCGCGTCGGGCTACGGCCGGATCAAGACCAGCGTCCGGGTGAAGATCAAGTCGGCGCCGGGGACCGACGGCACCATCGTCGTCAACGGTTCGACCTCCTCCACCGAGTCGAAGCCGGAGAACAACACCGCCCGCATCGTCATCACCACCGATGAGGGTGGCGCGGGCGGCGGCGACGGCGGTTCCGGCGGCGGCCTGCCGGTCACCGGCGCGCCGGCCGCGGCCCTGGCCGGTACGGGCGCCGCCGTGCTCGCGATCGGCGCGGTGCTGTTCGTCGTGTTCCGTCGCCGGCGCCTGGCGTTCCAGGCCCCGCGCGACTGATCGACCGTCCGCGTGACACCGCGGGGGCGGGACCGGACAGGTCCCGCCCCCGCGGTGTAGCCGGATCAGATCAGAGCTGGCCGACGTCGGTGACCCTGATGACCGCCGCGCCCACCTCGTCCGAGGCGGCCAGGTCCACCTCGGCGCTGATGCCCCAGTCGTGGTCGCCGTCCGGGTCGTCCAGGATCTGGCGTACGGTCCACCGCTCCCGGCCCTGCTCGATCATCAGCAGCGCCGGCCCGCGCGCGTCCGGTCCCACCCCGATCGAGTCGTACGCGTCGAAGTACGGCTCCAGCGCGTCGGCCCACGCGTCGGCGTTCCAACCGTCCCCGGCGTCCAGCTCGCCGAGCAGGTCCCAGCGGCGCAGCGCGGCCAGCTCGACCCGGCGGAACAGCGCGTTGCGCACCAGCACCCGGAACGCCCGCGCGTTGCGGGTGACCGCCGGCGGCCGGTCGTCCAGCGAGGCGGCGACCTCGGCCACGTCGGACGGGTTGCGCAGCCGCTCCCACTCGTCGATCAGGCTGGAGTCGACCTGGCGGACCAGCTCGCCCAGCCACTCGATGAGGTCGACCAGCTCCTCGGTCTTGGCGTCCTCCGGCACGGTCTGCCGCAGCGTCTTGTACGCGTCGGCGAGATAGCGCAGCACCAGGCCCTCGGACCGGGACAGCCCGTAGAACTGGACGTACTCCGGGAACGTCATGGCCCGCTCGTACATGTCCCGGACCACGGACTTCGGGGCCAGCTCGTGGTCGGCGACCCACGGGTGGCCCTGCCGGTACATCTCGTACGCGCCGGTCAGCAGCTCGGCGAGCGGCTTCGGCCAGGTCACCTCGTCGAGCAGTTCCAGGCGTGCCTCGTACTCGATGCCCTCGGCCTTCATCGCGGCGACCGCCTCGCCGCGGGCCTTGAACTGCTGCGCGGAGAGGATCTGCCGGGGGTTGTCCAGGATCGCCTCGATCACGCTGAGCACGTCGAGCGCGTACGACGGAGAGTCCCGGTCGAGCAGCTCGATGGCGGCCAGCGCGAGCGGCGACAGCGGCTGGTTGAGCGCGAAGTCGAGCTGGAGGTCGACGGTGAGGCGGACCCGCCGGCCGGTCTCGTCCGGCTCGGGCAGCTCCTCGACCACGCCACCGGCGCGCAGCGCCCGGTAGATGGCGATGGCCCGGCGGATGTGCCGGCGCTGGGCGGCCGGGTCCTCGTGGTTGTCGGTGAGCAGGTGCCGCATCGAGGCGAACGCGTCGCCGGGGCGGCCGATCACGTTGAGCAGCATCGAGTGGCTGACCTGGAAGCTGGAGGTGAGCGGCTCCGGCTCGGCCTCGACCAGGCGCTGGAAGGTCGGCTCGCCCCAGCCGATGGAGCCCTCCGGCGGCTTCTTCTTGACCACCTTGCGGCGCTTCTTCGGGTCGTCGCCGGCCTTGGCGAGCGCCTTCTCGTTCTCGATCACATGCTCGGGCGCCTGCACCACGACCCGGCCGATGGTGTCGAAGCCGGCCCGCCCGGCCCGGCCGGCGATCTGGTGGAACTCGCGGGCCTTGAGCAGTCGGGTGCGGATGCCGTCGTACTTGCTCAGGCCGGTGAAGAGCACGGTGCGGATGGGCACGTTGATGCCGACGCCGAGCGTGTCGGTGCCGCAGATGACCTTGAGCAGGCCGGCCTGGGCGAGCGTCTCCACCAGCCGGCGGTACTTCGGGAGCATGCCGGCGTGGTGCACGCCGATGCCGTGCCGGACCAGCCGGGACAGCGTCTTGCCGAAGCCGGAGGTGAACCGGAAGTTGCCGATCGCCTGGGCGATCATGTCCTTCTCGGCGCGGGTGCAGACGTTCACGCTCATCAGCGCCTGCGCCCGTTCCAGCGCGGCGGCCTGGGTGAAGTGCACCACGTACACCGGGGCCTGCTTGGTCTCCAGCAGCTCTTCGAGGGTCTCGTGCAGCGGCGTGGTCGCGTACGAGAAGAGGAGCGGGACCGGCCGCTCGGCCGAGCGGACGACGGCGGTCGGCCGCCCGGTGCGCCGGGTCAGGTCGTCGACGAAGCGGGTGGTGTCGCCGAGCGTGGCGGACATCAGCACGAACTGGGCCTGCGGCAGCTCGATGATCGGCACCTGCCAGGCCCAACCGCGGTCCGGCTCGGCGTAGAAGTGGAACTCGTCCATGACCACCTGGCCGACGTCGGCCCGGCGGCCCTCCCGCAGCGCCAGGTTGGCCAGGATCTCGGCGGTGCAGCAGATGATCGGGGCGTCGGCGTTGACGCTGGCGTCACCGGTGAGCATGCCGACGTTCTCCGCGCCGAAGACCTCGCAGAGCGCGAAGAACTTCTCCGACACCAGCGCCTTGATCGGCGCGGTGTAGAAGCTCGTCCGGCCGTCGGCCAGCGCCGCGAAGTGCGCCGCGATCGCCACCAGGCTCTTGCCGGAGCCGGTCGGCGTATTCATGATCACGTTCGCGCCGGAGACGATCTCGATGACCGCCTCCTCCTGGTGCGGATAGAGGTCGAGACCGCGCTCGGACGCCCAGGAGGCGAACGCGTCGTAGAGGGTGTCGGGGTCGGCGGTCTTCGGCAGCGCGGCGGTGAGAGTCATGGCGGGTCCCATCGTGCCTGGATCACACCACGCCGCGCCAACCGGGTTCAGCGCCGCCGGTGGATCAGGTCGAAGACGTCCCGGCCCGCGGTGACCGCGCGCCGCTCGAACTTGGTCACCGGCCGGTGCGGCGGCCGCGGCGCGTACCCGCCGTGCACGTCCACCAGCTCCGGGTCGGCGGTCAGCGTCTCGCGCATCGACACCGCGTACTCGGCCCAGTCGGTGGCGCAGTGCAGCGTGCCGCCCGGGGCCAGGCGGGAGCGCAGCAACGCCACGTGCGCCGGCTGGATGATCCGCCGCTTGTGGTGGCGGGTCTTCGGCCACGGGTCCGGGAAGTAGACGTGCACCGCGTCCAGGCAGCCCTCCGGCATGGCCCGCACCAGGTCCAACGCATCGCCCTCGGCGACCCGCACGTTGTCCAGCCGGTGCCGTTCCACCAGCTCCAGCAGGTTGGCGATTCCCGGCGTGTGCACCTCGACCGCCAGATAGTGTCGGCTCGGGTCGGCCGCCGCCATGGCGGCGGTGGCGTCGCCCATGCCGGAGCCGATCTCCAGCACCAGCGGCGCCCGCCGTCCGAACAGCGCCGTCGGATCGCACGGCCCGTCGAGGGCGGCGATCTCCAGGCCGTACGCGGGCCAGAGCCGGGTCAACGCGTCGCGCTGCCGGTCGCTCATCCGCCCGCGACGCGGATGGAAGGTGCGGATGCGGGCGGTGGGGACGTCGGTGGTGGTCACAGCGACCCGAGCCTACGCGACCGACGCGCCGATCGGATGTGAGGTGCGGCCGGGGGTGAGAGGATTCATCCCGTACGCCGGGAGGGGTCATGGGGTCAGTCAGGGGACGTGCGGCGCTGCTGGCCGCGGTTGCCGCGTGTGCCGCCCCGCTGCTCGGCGCGGTGGCCGTCCAGGCCGCGCCGCGCGCCGCCGAGCCGGTGCCCGGCGCCGTCGAGCCGGTGCCGGAGCAGCCACCGGCCGACGTGATCTTCGTGGAGGTCACCCCGAGCACGGTGGAGCCGGGCTACCTGGTCGGCATCCGGGCCAGTTGCCGCAACAACTCGGTGCCGGCGATCGTGGCCTCCGACGCCTTCGGCCGGATCCAGGTGCAGCCGCAACGCGGCCTGCTCACCGCCTCGCCGATGGTCAACGAGCGCACCCGGCCCGGCAACTACCGGGTCAAGCTGGAATGCCCGGGCGGGGAGACCGCCTCCACCATGCTCCAAGTGGTGAAGCGGTCGCCGCCCACCCGCCCGCCGAGCCACCCGCCCAGCCACTTTCCGAGCCGCGGCCCGGCCACCGGCTTCGGCGGCACCGCCGGCCCCGGTCTCGGCGGCCTGCTGGTGCCGGTCGGGCTGGCGCTGACCGTGGTCGGTGCCGGGTTCGGCGTGGCCGCCTCCCGCCGCAACTCCGGCGCCGCCCGGCGCTGAGGCACCCCATGGCCGACTACTCCGCCCCGCCGCCCGCCGGCTCCCGGCGCTCCGGCTGGCCCTTCCTCGCCCTGCCCCCGCCCGCCGCCCCGCCCGCCACCGGGGGACCTCGTCCCGACCACCGCCCGGCCGCCGCCCCGCCCGCCACCGGGGGACCTCGTCCCGACCACCGCCCTTCTTCCGCCCCGCGTGCCGGCGCGGGGCCGTCCGCCGGGCCCGGGACGTCCACCGGCTCCCAGCCGTGGAGTCTGCCGCCGCCCGACCCGCCGCTTGCCGACGAGCCGCCCACCGCCTCCCAGCCGTGGAGCCCGCCGCCCACCGACGAGCCGCCCACCGCCTCCCAGCCGTGGAGTCCGCCGCCCACCGACGAGCCGCCCGCCGGCTCGCGGCCGTGGCTGCCGCCGCCGGCCGCATCCCGTCCCTGGCAACCGTCGCCGACCGTCCGGGCCCGGCCCGGTGGTCCGCCCCCGGCCGGTCCACCGCTGGCGCCTCCCGCCCCGCCGGCCGGGCGGGACCGTCGCCGGAGCCACTGGTCGAAACCGATGGCCGTGGTGCTGGTGCTGCTCGGCGTGTTCGCGGTCGGGGCTGGGCTCGGCCGGACGGCCGGGCCGTTCGATTTCGCCGACGCCTCGGCCGGGTCGAGCGCGGTGGCACCCGCGCCGGCCTCGACCGCCGCACCGGCCCGGACGCCGGCCAGCCTGCCGGTCCGCCTGTCGGTGCCGACCATCAAGGTGGCCGCGCCGGTCACCCCGGTCGGTCAGGCGCGGGACGGTTCCGTGGACGTGCCGCCGCTGACCGAGACCGACCAGACCGGCTGGTACAACCGGGGCGCGGTGCCGGGGGAGCCCGGCCGGGCGATCATCGTGGGTCACGTCGACACCAAGAGCGGGCCGGCCGTGTTCTACCGGCTGCGCGAACTCAAGCCGGGCGCGCGGATCCAGGTGACCAAGGCGGACCGCAGCGTGGTGACCTTCAAGGTCGACAGCGTCGAGTACTTCGACAAGGCGAAACTGCCTGCCGCGCGGGTCTACGGCGACTCCGGCCCTGCGGAACTGCGGCTGATCACCTGCGGCGGCACGTGGCTCGGCGGTCGCACCGGCTACGAGGACAACGTCATCGTCTTCGCCTCCCTGGCCGACACCCGCACGCGCTGATCCGTCGAGGAACCGTCCGGCCCGGGCGCTAGGCCGGAAGCTCCTCAGCCACCCACAGACCTCGCCCTTGAAGGCCGACAACCAGGCCTCGGTCCTGGAGGATGATGATCGCCCGCTGCACGGTCGTCACGCTGACGCTGTAAAGGTCGGCGAGTTCCTTGTAGGTCGGCAGTCGCTCGCCCGGCGGATATTCGCCGCTCTTGATGCGAGTGGCCAGGTCTTCGGCGACCTCGCGGTAGCCGCTCGTGGGTATGGGCATGGGAGGTCCTTCGTTCGGCGCTTCCCATCGGATCATGAAGGGGATACGCCTTCAAGACCAACATTGTTTTAGGTACTAAAGGTCTCTAAGGTGACGGGGTGTGGCGAGGTTCCTTCGTTCGGCAGACGTGTGGACCGGGGCCGTGGCAGCAGTTTCCGGAGTCGGGGGTGTTCCCAGTGCCGATGGATGAGCCGGATTCGGGCTCGGTGGCCCGCGAGATCTTCGAGGCACACCGGATTGTCAACGCCCACTGGACTCGCTCGGCCGACCGGCCGTGGCGGCCCGGCGGCTGTCTGCAATGCCACGACCGGCATGCCTGCGGCCAACTCGACTGGGCCTTGGAGCGCTACGCCCACTACGCCTCGATAATGCTCCAGAAACCCTGACCGACCCGTCGATCATGAAGTTGACGGGCGACAAAAGGGACGACAGCCCGGCTAGCCTCATGATCGACCCGGTGACCCGGTGACCCGGTGACCCGGTGACCCGGTGACCCGGTGACCCGGTGACCCGGTGACCCGGTGACCCGGTGACCCGGTGACCCGGTGACCCGGTGACCCGGTGACCCGGTGACCCGGTGACCCGGTGACCCGGTGACCCGGTGACCCTCGGGCGTGTCGCGGGTGGAGAGAGGATGCATCTGCGAGCGGTATACCTGAGCGTCATAAATATGACGCTCAGGTATACCGCTCTTGAGGGAACGTTGCTGCCGGGCGCGACACGCCCGGGAGCCCGGGCGACCGCCGAGCGAGGCGGTCAGGAGGTGGGAGTGGGGACCTGGAGGGCGACCTCGAACTCCAGGAGGGTCGCGCCGGTGGCCACCGGCTGGCGAGGCTCGGCACCCTCGGGCGAGGCGTGCGCGGCCCGGGAGGAGCCCTGCGCCCAGGCCTGGTAGGCCTCCTCGGTCTCCCAGCGGGTGTAGACGAAGTAGCGGGTCTCCCCGGCGATCGGGCGCAGCAGCTCGAAACCGAGGAAGCCGGGGGAGTTCTCCACCGCGCCGGCCCGGGCCGCGAACCGCTTCTCCAGCTCCTCGCCGGCACCGGGCGGGACGTCGATCGCGTTGATCTTCACGACTGCCATGCCGTCCACCCTACGGTGACTCAGAGGGCCTCGACGGCCGGCACCAGGTCGGCGTCGACCACGATCGGCGCGTGGTCGGAGGGGCCCTTGCCCTTGCGGGCCTCCCGGTCCACGTACGCGGAGCGGACCGCGCCGGCGATCGGCGCGGTGGCGTACACCAGGTCGATCCGCATGCCCTTGTTCTGGTGGAACATCCCGGCCCGGTAGTCCCAGTAGGTGTAGGGGTGCGGCCCCTTCATGGGGGTGGGCACCACGTCCTCCAGACCGAGGTCGCGCAGCGCGGCCAGGGCGGCGCGCTCGGCCGGCGTGACGTGGGTGGAGGTGGCGAACAGCGCCGGGTCCCAGACGTCCGCGTCGGTCGGCGCCACGTTGAAGTCGCCGCAGACCGCGAGCGGGAGGCCGGCGGCCACCTCCGCCTCCAGCGCGTCGCGCAGCGCCGCGAACCAGGCCAGCTTGTAGGCGTAGTGCGGGTCGTCCGGGGCGCGGCCGTTCGGCACGTACACCGACCAGACCCGGACCCCGTCGCAGGTGGCGGCGATCGCGCGGGCCTCGGGAGCGGGGAACCCGGGCTCGCCGGGGAATCCGACCGTCACGTCGGCCAGCCCGACGCGGGAGAGCACGGCCACGCCGTTCCACCGGCCGTCGCTGTGGCTGGCCACCTCGTAGCCCAGCTCACCCACCTCGGCGACCGGGAACGCCCCGTCCGGGCACTTCGTCTCCTGGAGGCAGACGACGTCCGGCTTCGTGGTGGCCAGCCAGTCGAGCAGCCGGGGGAGGCGGGCCTTCACCGAGTTGACGTTCCAGGTCGCCAGGCGCATGCCTCCAGCCTGCCGCATCCCGGTCGGCCCCGCCCGCTCACCGTTCCGGGGTGTCGCCCGGGTGGGTCTGCTCGGCGAGGAAACGCTCCAGCTCGGCGCCGAGCTCGTCGGCGGTGGGCAGCGGGCCGGTCTCGGTGGCGAGCAGGTTCTTCTCGCCGCGCCCGCGGGCGAACGCGTCGTACTGCTCCTCCAGCGCCTGGACCAGCGTGGCCGCCTCCTCGGTCTGGGCGACCTGGCGGTCGATCTCGACCCGGATGGCCTCGGCCGCGGTGCGCAGGCCGTCGCGCGGCAGAAGCAGGCCGGTGCCCTTCGACACGGCGGCGAGCAGCGCCTCCGCGGCGGCCGGGTACTCGGTCTGGGCGACGTAGTGCGGCACGTGCGCGGCGAAGCCCAGGGCGTCGCGCCCCTGCTCGCCGAGGCGGTATTCCAGCAGGTGCCCGACGCTGGCCGGTACCTGCACCTTCTGCAGCCAGGGCTCGTGCCCGGCGATCAGCTCGGGTCGGGTGGCGTGCGCGGTGACGCCGCTGGGCCGGGTGTGCGGCACGGCCATCGGGATCGAGTTGAGCCCGACGGTGAGCCGGACGTCCAGGCGGGCCGACAGGCCGGCGACGGCAGCCACGAAGCGTTCCCACTGCAGATCCGGCTCGGGGCCGGTGAGCAGGAGGAAGGGCGTCTCGTCGTCGTCGTGCAGCAGGTGCAGCTCGAGTTCCGGGGCGTCGTACTCGGCCCAGTGGTCCTCGACGAAGGTCATCACCGGCCGGCGGGAGCGGTAGTCGAACATCTGGTCGACGTCGAACCGGGCGATGGTCCGGGCGTCCAGCGAGGTGAGCAGCTGCTCCCGGGCCAGCCGGGTGGCGCTGCCCGCGTCGACGAAGCCGGTGAGCGCCTGGATCAGCACCGGCTGACCGAGGTCGGGCAGCTCGTCGGTGAGTTCGTAGAGCTCGTGTGGGTCGAGCACCGGTGGGTCCTCCCTGTCGGACGCGTTCGGGGAGCGTCGTGCGACGACGTCCCCGATTCGGCAAACGTACCGGGGGTCGTGGTCCATTCCGTTACGGACCCGTCCGGTGCCCGGATGGTGATCACAATTCGGCCACACCCCGGTCGTACGGTCCATCCGGAGTCGGCCGAAAGGGTGAGTTAATCGATCATCGACTGTGAGGGGAGCGGCTGCGACGTTCCTGCCCGGGCCGACCGGCCGCACGGCGGACCGGAGGTTCGACCGTTCCGCGAGGTTGGCGCCGTGCTGGGTCGTCGGTTCCCGCGATGTCCGGCTGCGGTGGGGCGAACTGTGGCGAGGGCCACCCTTTGGGCCTGGGTGATCCCGGTTTGCCCTGTCTAGCCTCGTCGGATGCGTGACGACGGCACCCTCGACGACCCGAACGGCTCCGGCCGCCCGGCTGACCGTTCGGACGATGCACCCTCCATCGACCAGGCAGACGGTACCCCCTCGACAGACCGGACAACCGCTTCCTCGCCGGAGAGCACCGGCACCCCGCGTACCCGCCTGCGGGGCTCGATGAACCGCCGCACCAGGCTGGTGGTCGCCGCCGGCGCGGCCTGCTGCCTCGGCCTGGTCGGCGTCAGTCAGTTCGGCTTCGGTACCACCGACCGCGCCACCCGCCCCGCCCCCGCGGCGGAGATCGCCGAGCGGGCGGCGCTCGACGCCGCCTCGCGGAGCCTGGCCCGGCCCAGCACCGCACCGACCACCCCGAGCGCCCCCAGCGCCAGCCCGTCCCCGACCGCCAAGCCCAAGCCGAAGCCGAAGGCCACGGTCAAGCCCCGGCCGAAGCCACGCCGGATCGTTCCGGTCGCCGGCCTGAACCGCGTCCAGATGGACAACGCCGTCAAGATCGTCCGAGCCGGCAAGGAGATGGGCGTGCCACGCCGCGCCCTGGTCATCGCGGTGGCCACCGCGATGCAGGAGAGCACGCTGCTCAACTACGCCAGCGGCGTGCTGCCCGAGTCGCAGAACTACCCGCACCAGGCCATCGGCTGGGACCACGACTCGGTCGGGCTGTTCCAGCAGCGTCCGAGCAGCGGCTGGGGCACCGTCGAGGAGCTGATGGACCCCGAGTACGCGACCAAGGCGTTCCTGTCCGCGCTGGAGGAGATCCCCGGCTGGCAGGACCTGCCGCTCTCCGTCGCCGCCCAGGCGGTGCAGATCTCCGCGTTCCCGGACGCGTACGCGCAGCACGAGTGGAACGCCGGCACGGTGGTGGCCGAGATCCTCGGCTGAGCGGAGTGGACGGTTGCCGGAACGCCGGTTCGGGTATCAGGGACTTGCCGGTTCCAGGTACACATGAGGGAACCGCGGACTGGAGGACGCCATGTCGCTGATGCAACGGATCACTGCCTTCCTGCGGTCGCCGCGCGGCCAGCAGTTGGTCGACCGGGGTCGGCGCGAGATGGCGAAGCCGCAGAACCAGGAGCGGCTGCGGCAGATCGCCACCCGCCTGTCCTCGACGCGCCGCCGCTGACCAGCCCGTCCACCCCCACCGCGCGAACCCCGGAGCGTCCCGTGACCGACCCCGCCCCCACCGACGGGGAATCCACCGTTCCCGCCGCCCCGGTCCCGCCGGTCGAGGCGCCCGAAGGGCCCCCGGCCACGCTGTGGGACCGGATGCGCGAGGACCCGCAGTACGCTCCGGAGCACCTGGCCCTGGAGGCGGTGCGCCGGCTCGGTCCGGAGGCCGCGCAGTGGGCGGCCCGGGAGCGGGCTCAGCGCCCGGACGCGCCGCCCGAGCAGTTGGCCGACCAGGCGGTGCGCAAGTTCGTCAACCACGCCCGGCTCTCCGGCGCGGTCTCCGGGGCCGCCGGGCTGCCCGGCGCGGTGATCGACGTGGGTGTGCTGGCCTGGACCCAGGCCCGGTTGGTGCTGCACGTGGCGGCCGCCTACGGCGCCGACCCGACAAGCACCGACCGGGCGACGGACCTGCTGGTGCTCCAGCGGGTGCACAAGGCCACCGAGGCCGCCCGGCTGGCGCTGGGCGTGGCCGCCGGTCGGGAACGGGCCGGAGCGCTGTTCGGTTCGTCCGGTGACCGGGCGCTGGGTCGGGTGATGCTCCAGCTCGGCGTCCGGCTGGCCCGGATGGCCGGGGTGCGCGCCGCCAAGCGGATGTTCGCCAAGGTCGTCCCCGGCGCGGCGATCATCCTCGGCACCTGGGCCAACTCCTCGGCCACGAAGGAGCTGGCCGATCGGGCCCGCGCGCTCTACCGCACCGCCGGCCCTCGCCAGATCCCCGGCCCACGCCAACCCTGACCGGGCTCAGTCGCGAGCCCAGCCGGAGGCGTTCCAGGCCACCTCGGCCAGCCGGCCCTGACCGGCCGCGTTCGGATGGAACCAGTCCAGCGCGTTCACCTGGTCCAGGCTGAACCGGTGACGGTGCACCGCGCCGCCGTCCCAGCGGCACCGCGACCCGTACGCCCGGCAGGCGGCGCGCAGTTGGTCGTCGTACCCCTCGATCCGCTCCTTGACGCGCGCCCGGCGCGTCGCCGCGGCGGGCGCGGTCGACGTGGCGTCGGCCAGCAGCGCGGGGCAGACGCCTCGCTTCCAGGCCCGCACGGCGCGCGACTCGGTGTGCCCGATCTCCCAGAGCCGGTACAGGTCCGGGATGCTGACCACCAGCACCCGGGCCTTGGGCCGGCCCTTGCGCAGCACGGTGAGCGCGGCGTCGACCTGGTCGCGGAACGTGGCGACAGGGGTCATCGTGTCGACGTCGCTCCGGCAGACGTCGTTCGCCCCGACCAGCACGGTGACCAGGTCGGCCTTGTCGCGTACCGCGGCCCGGGCCTGGTCGGTGAGCCCGGCCGCGCGGGCGCCGGGCACCGCCCGGTTGTACGCCCGCAGCGCCGGCGCGTCCGCCCGCAGCCGGCGGTAGAGGCTCTCCACCCGCAGGCTGTCCCCGGTCGACCAGGAGTTGCGTTCGCAGCTCACCAGCACCAGGCAGGAGCCGAAGCCGGTGCTGACCGAGTCGCCGAGCGCGGTCAGCACCCGCGGGGCGCCGGGGCGGGGCGTGTCGGAGGGGCGGGGCGACGCCGAGCCGGAGCCGTCACAGGCGAGCGCCACAAGCGCCGCGAGGCAGGCGAGCGCGGCGATCCACCGTCGCGGCATGCGGTCCTCACCTCCGGCGGCACGCAGGGGTGGATCGACCCTATGCGCCCGGACCGCCGGTAGGGGAGGTGTGTCGTATTTCTTGCATCGACGCCTGTCGTTCACATGACCGTGCGACAGTCAGCGTCGCCAGGGCGCCGGCTGACCGTGCAGCCACCAGTGCAGCGCCCGGGTGATCCGGGGCAGCACCAGGTAGGTCATCAGCGGGGTGAGCACCAGCGTCATCAGCAGCGTCCGGCCGGCGAGCGGCACACCGGCGGCGAACCGGGCGGTCAGCAGCGTGGCGGTGAGGCTGAGCGGGAAGAACGCCAGCCAGATGGTGACCGCCTGCTTCCAGCGCGGCGGCGCCGCCGGGGCGGCCGGCTCGAACGTCTCCACCACGTGGTCCACCGGTGGGTCGAACCAGCCCTCGATGCCGGTGCGGCGCTCCACCCGGGTGTGCTCGACGATGCCCTGCGCCGAACTCAGCCACCAGTGCCGCTGCGGCGAGTCCTCCCAGCCGTGCAGCGTCTCCGCGTCGGCGAAGCGGTACATCACGTGCCACTCGCCGGAGCCGGGCGCGCTGCGGACGAAGCCGGCGCCCAGGAACCCGGGAAAGCTCTCCGCGAGCGCCGTCCCGGCCCGCATCCACGCCACCATCTCCCCGGTACGCGCCGGGTCGGCGCGCCGGGACACGGCAACGGTCACGGGCCCCGCCTGCATCGTGGTCATGCCGTCCTCTCCACCGCCGCGGGATCTCCGCCTCGGCCGGCAGCACGATCCAACGCGTCCACCCGGTGATCGCATCCGCCGCGTACCCGTTCCGTGTCCGGGATCACCGGCGCGCCATGGGGCGCCGGTTAGTCCCGGCGGTGCCGGGGTAGCCGGGAGGAATGACCCGATCACAGCCCCGCCGCGCCCGAGGCACGGTCGGCCACGCGAACAGCGCACTCAACCTGCGCCTCGCGCTGGCCCTGTTCGGGCTGGTCGTGATGACCGTCCTCGCGGTGTTCGCGTTCGCCGCCGACCTGGCCTGGCTGGGCGTCGTCTGCGCGATCCTCGCCGTGGTGGCCGTGGTCGATCTGGTCGTCATCCAGCGCCGTCGCGCCGCCCGCCGCCGGGAGGAGCCGGGCGTGCGGCACTCGCTGTTCGAGTGACAGGAGTACGACATGCCCATCGCCACCACCAATCCCGCCACCGGACAGGTGCTCAAGACGTACGACGCGATGTCCGACGAGCAGATCGACGCCGCCATCGAGCGGGCCGACCTCGCGTTCCGGCAGTTGCGCGACACCACGATCGCGCAGCGGGCCCGCTGGCTCACCGCCGCCGCCGACCTGCTCGACGCCGAGCGGGACGAGACCGCCCGGTTGATGACCACCGAGATGGGCAAGACGTTCGCGGCCGCCAAGGCCGAGGTCACCAAGTGCGCCGCCGCCTGCCGCTTCTACGCCGACAACGCGCCGAAGATGCTCGCCGACGAGCCCGCCGACGCCGCCGCGGTCAAGGCGAAGCGGGCGTACGTCCGCTACCAGCCGATCGGCCCGGTGCTCGCGGTGATGCCGTGGAACTTCCCGCTGTGGCAGGTGATGCGCTTCGCCGCGCCGGCCCTGATGGCCGGCAACACCGGCCTGCTCAAGCACGCCTCCAACGTGCCGCAGACCGCGCTCTACCTGGAGGACGTGTTCCGCCGCGCCGGCTTCCCGGAGGGCGCGTTCACCACGCTGCTGGTCGGCTCCGACGCGGTCGAGCGGGTGCTCACCGACCCGCGGGTGCGCGCCGCCACGCTCACCGGCAGCGAGCCGGCCGGCCGATCCATCGCCGCGATCGCCGGCCGGGAGATCAAGAAGACAGTGCTGGAGCTGGGCGGCAGCGACCCGTTCGTGGTGATGCCCTCGGCCGACCTGGACAAGGCCGCCGAGGTGGCCACCACCGCCCGCTGCCAGAACAACGGCCAGTCCTGCATCGCGGCCAAGCGGTTCATCGTGCACACCGACGTCTTCGACGCGTTCGCCGAGAAGTTCGCCGCGCGGATGTCGGCGCTGCGGGTCGGCGACCCGATGGACGAGAACACCGACGTCGGCCCGCTGGCCAGCGAGCGCGGCCGGGACGAGGTGCACGACCAGGTCACCGACGCGGTCGACCAGGGCGCGACAGTGCTCTGCGGCGGCGAGAAGCCGGCCGGCGACGGCTGGTTCTATCCGCCGACGGTGGTCACCGACCTGCGCCCGGAGATGCGGATGTGGAGCGAGGAGGTGTTCGGGCCGGTCGCCGGGCTCTACCGGGTCGCCTCCTACGACGAGGCGATCGCTGTGGCCAACGGCACCAGCTTCGGCCTCGGCTCCAACGCCTGGACCACCGACCCGGCCGAGCAGGAGCGCTTCGCGGTCGACCTGGACGCCGGCAACGTGTTCGTCAACGGCATGACCACGTCCTTTCCGGAGCTTCCGTTCGGCGGGGTGAAGAACTCCGGGTACGGCCGCGAGCTGTCCGCCCTGGGCATGCGCGAGTTCTGCAACACCAAGACGGTGTGGATCGGCGCTGGTGAGGCCGGCGCGGGCGCCGGCGCGCACGCCGAGTGAGGTGAGGTTGGCCGGACGCCGGCATGGGTAGGAGTGCTGCCCATGACGGCGTTCGGCTTCCACGCATCCCATGAGCAGATCCACCCGGCCAAGCTGCTGGAGGCGGTGGTCCACGCCGAGCGGGTCGGCTTCGACGCGGCCATGTGCTCCGACCACTTCTCGCCGTGGAGCGAGCGGCAGGGCCAGTCCGGGTTCGCCTGGTCCTGGCTCGGCGCCGCCCTCCAGGCCACCAACCTGTCCTTCGGCGTGGTCAACGCGCCCGGCCAGCGCTACCACCCGGCGATCATCGCGCAGGCCATCGGCACGCTCGGCGCCATGTACCCGGGGCGGTTCTGGGCGGCGCTGGGCACCGGCGAGGCGAGCAACGAGCACATCACCGGTGACGTGTGGCCCCGCAAGGACGTCCGCAGCGCCCGGCTGCGCGAGTGCGTCGACGTGATCCGCGCGCTGCTGGCCGGCGAGGAGGTCAGCCACGACGGGCTGGTCACCGTCGACCGGGCGCGGCTGTGGACCCGCCCCGAGGAGCCGCCGGCCCTGGTCGGCGCCGCGGTCAGCGTCGCCACCGCCCGCTGGTGCGCCGAGTGGGCCGACGGCCTGATCACGGTCAACGCGCCGGTCGACCACCTGCGGCAGATGATCGACGCCTACCGGGACGCGGGCGGGCGCGGGCCGCTGCACCTCCAGGTGCACGTGAGCTGGGCGCCCGAGCAGGCCGAGGCCGAGGCGATCGCGTACGAGCAGTGGCGCAGCAACGTCTTCGCCCCGCCGGTCTGCTGGGACCTGGAGACCCCGGAGCACTTCGACGTCGCGAGCGCCGACCTGCCGATGTCGAAGGTCACCGACACCGTCAACGTCTCCAGCGACCTGGGCCGGCACGTCGGCTGGCTCCAGGAGTACGTCGAGTTGGGCTTCGACCAGATCGCGCTGCACCACGTCGGGCAGGAGCAGCGGGCGTTCCTCGACGCGTTCGGGACCGAGGTGTTGCCGAAGGTACGGCCGGCCGCGTGATCACATGCGGGCCCGGTGACGCCTAGGCTCGTACCCCATGGAAGCTCTGTTCGAGGTCGTGGTGTTCCTCGCGATCGCCACGTTCGGCGCGGCGCTGGCCCGCCGGCTCGGCCTGCTGGCGCCGATCCTGCTGGTCGTGCTCGGCCTCGCGCTGTCGTACCTGCCGTTCTTCCCGCACGTGCGGCTCGACCCGGACCTGGTGCTCGTCGGCATCCTGCCGCCGCTGCTGTACGTGGCGGCGGTGAACACCTCGGTGCCGGCGTTCCGGCTCAACCTGCGGCCGATCCTGCTGCTCGCCGTCGGCCTGGTCATCTTCACCGCGTTCGTGGTGGGCACCGTCGTGCACCTGTTCCTGCCCGACCTGCCGTACGCCATCTGCGTGGCGCTCGGGGCGGTGGTGGCGCCGCCCGACGCGGTCGCCGCCACCGCGGTGGCCCGCCGGGTCGGCCTGCCCCGACGGATCGTCACCATCCTGGAGGGCGAGAGCCTGGTCAACGACGCCACCGCGCTGGTGCTGCTGCGGGTGGCGATCGTCGCGGCCACCGCCAGCAGCGGTGGGGTCGGTGTCGGCGAGGTGGCCCGGGAGGTGCTGGTCGCGGCCGGCGGCGGCATCGTGGTGGGGCTGCTCGGCGTCGTGGTCTTCGGCTACCTGCACAAGCTCATCACCGACCCGGTGCTCGACAACGCGCTGTCGCTGATCGTGCCGTTCGCGGTGGTGTTCGCCGCCGAGGAGATCCACGCGTCCGGAGTGGTGGCGGTGGTGGTGACCGGGCTCGGCATCGGGCACAAGCTGCCGATGCTCATGTCGGCCGGCTCCCGCCTCCAGGTGACCGCGTTCTGGCGGCTGATCCAGTTCCTGCTGGAAGGGCTGGTGTTCCTGCTGGTCGGCCTGCAACTGCCCGAGGTGGTGCGCGACCTCGACGAGCCGATCGGCTCACTTGTCGCGATCACCGTCGGGGTGCTGGCCGCCGTCTTCCTGTCCCGGTTCGTCTGGATGTTCCCGGCCACCTACCTGGCCCGGCTGGTGCCCCGGGTCCGGCAGCGTGACCCCGCGCCGCCGGTGCAGATCCCCGTCGTCATCAGCTGGGCCGGCATGCGCGGCGTGGTGACCCTGGCCGCCGCGCTGGGCCTGCCGCTCACCCTGGCCGACGACCGGCCGTACCCGCGGGCGCTGCTGATCTGGCTGGCCTTCGCGGTGATCGTGGCGACGCTGGTCGGGCAGGGCGCCACGCTGCCCTGGCTGGCCCGGAAGCTGCGGCTGCCCCCGGACGACCCGGTGCAGGACGCGCTCTCCGCCGCCGGCGTGCAGCAGCGGGCCAGCCGGGCCGCCCGGGACCGGCTCGATGCGCTGGCCGAGGGCGCCCCCGAGGCCGTGGTGGAACGACTGCGCGGGCTCACCACGTCCCGCGCCAACGTGGCGTGGGAGCGGCTCGGCGGCGCCGACCGGGAGACCCCCTCCCAGGCGTACGCGCGGCTGCGACAGGAGATGATCGACGCCGAGCGGGAGGTGTTCCGCGCCGCCCGCGACTCCGGCCAGATCCCGGAAGAGGTGCTCACCCGCGCCTACCGTGATCTGGACCTGGAGGAGTCGCTGCTACGACAGGAGGTTCTCGAATGAGCTGCCAGCACCTGACCGGGGCGGGCGACGCCGAGCCCGTCACCACCACCGAGTGCCCCGACTGCGTGGCGGTCGGCAACCGGGACTGGGTCCACCTGCGCACCTGCCTGAGCTGCGGGCACGTGGGCTGCTGCGACTCCTCGCCCTACCAGCACGCCACCAAGCACTTCGAGTCGAGCGGGCACCCGGTGATGCGGTCGATCGAGCCGGGGGAGTCGTGGCGCTGGTGCTTCGTCGACGAGGAGATCGGCTGACGCCGGCGGCGCTCAGTCGAGCCGGCGGGCCAGCACCTGCCCCGGCCACGGCGGCCGGCCCGGCCGGGTCACCGTGAACGGGTCGGTGGCGGTGAAGCCGCAGCCCTCGTAGAAGCGCACCAACGCCCGGTCGGGGCTGCGGAAGCAGTCCACCCGCAGCAGGCCCAGGCCACGCTCGCGGGCCAGGTCCGCCGCGTGCGTGAGCAGCCGCGCGCCGATCCCCCGGCCCGCGTACGCCCGGTCGGCGACCAGCAGGTTGACGTACAGCTCCGGCTCGGTGGCCGGCGGCACGTACTCCGTCGCCGCGCCGACCACGAGCGCGCCGACAGCCGCGCCGTCGATCTCGGCGAACCACAGTCCGTCGCCGTGGGCGTAGCCGTCGGCCTGGGCGATCCGGCGCGGGTCGGTCGAGGCCGCGCCGGTGCCCCACTGCTCGGGACGGCCGCGCTCGGTCAGCCACGCGATGGCACTGTCGAACAGCCGCAGCACGATCGGCGCGTCCGCCGGCCCGCCGGGCCGGATGGCGATGCTTCCCCGTTCGGTCATGCCGTCATCCTGCTATCCGGGTGCGACCGGCTGCCCGGTGCCGGTCGGCTCCGGCACCGGCCGGCTCGCCACCGCCCGGCGGGCCAGTGCCGGGGCGGCCAGCCCGACGACGGCGAACAGCCCGCCGAGCACCAGCCACCCCGCCCCGCCCCCACCCAGCACCAGCAGCGTGAGCAGGCCCCGGCCGAGCGCCTGGGCCAGCCCGGCGAGCAGCCCGTCCGCCCCCTGGTAGGCGCCGATCGCCCCCGGCGGGGCCAGGTCGTAGGCGAGGCCGGCACCGGCCGCGCCGTGCCACAGGTCGCCCACCGTCCACACCGCCGTCGCCACCAGCAGCAGCGCCACCGCCGGGAATACCGGCAGGCCGGCGGTCACCGCGTACAGCGGGCACGCGGCGGCCAGCACCAGCCCGGCGCGGCGCAGCTTGCGGGCGGCCGGGGCGGCGGTGTCCGCACCCCGGCTCAGCCGCACCGCCAGCAGCACGGTGAGGATCGTGTTGATGAGCAGCACCGCGGACACCACCGGCGGCGGCGCGCCGGCACGGCCGACCGTCCACAGCGGCACCACCAGCACGAGCACCGTCACGTGCGTGCCGAGCACCGCCGACGCGCCGCTCACCGCCAGGAACCAGCCGTCCCGCAGCGGCCCGCCCCGCCGCGCCCCGCCGGCCGCGCGCCGCGGCGCGCCGCCGGGCGCCTGCGGCGGCAGCCGCATCAGCAGCGCCGCCGAGAGCAGATAGGTGGCCGCGTTCCCGACCACGAGCACCTGGTACGCCCGGTGGGTGTCCACCGCCAGCGCGAACCCGGCCAGCGCGGTCCCGGCGCTGATGCCCAGGTTGGCCACCGCGCGCAGGGTGGCGAACGCGTGCACCCGTCCGGTCGGGCCGCCGACCGCGGCGACCAGCGCCGCCCGTACCGCCAGGTTGCCGGCGGCCAGCAACGCCTCCGGCACCGCCACCACCAGGAACGTCGCGAGCGAGTCGACGAGCAGGTACGCCGCCGCGGCGAGCGCCTGGCCCACCTGGAGGGCGGCGCGCAGCGTGCGCGGGTCCCACCGGTCCGCCAGCCCGCCCAGCGGCACGCTGGCGGTCAGCCCGACCAGGCCGGCGACGGTCAGCCCGGCGCCCACCGAGGTGGGGGCGAGCCCGACGTCCCGGGTCAGGTAGAGCGCGCCGCCGGCCAGCCACAGGCCGGTGCCGACGGTGTTGGTCAGGGTGGCGAGCGCCAGCGTGCGCAGCGGCCCGGGCGGCGGGGCGAACCTCATCCGCGCCGCACGGGCACGGCCGCGGAGACCTCGGCCCTCCGGCCGGCTCGCCGGCCGACGGCTGCGGTCGGATCGACTGTGACGCCCTCGTTGACGGTCATGGCCCGACGCTAGGCGCGAGTCGATCCCACCGATGCCCGGAGAGGGGCGACACCCGTCACACCCGACGGCTCGACCGCAGTCAGCGGGTGCGGTGGGCCGAACGCCCGCGCAGATCTTGGTACGAAACGGCCCCTCCGAGGGCCATCCGCTTCCAAGATCTGGCTAGCTGCACGCTGCCCGGTATCGGTCGCAGGACGAACAAGGGCACGGTCAACGGGTGGCCGCGCGCTCCCGGGGGTGCGGCACCCGGACCGACGCCATGCCGGCCGCCGTCGCTGCCGCCACGCCGAGGTCGGTGTCCTCGAACACGAGGCAACCGGCCGGATCGACGCCGAGCCGCCGGGCGGCCAGCAGGTAGCCCTCCGGGTCGGGCTTGGGGCGGGCGCAGTCCTCGGCGCAGACCATCGTGTCGAACCGGTCGAGCAGGCCCAGCGCGGTGAGCGAGGCGGTCACCGACTCCCGGGTGCTGCCGGACACCACCGCGAACGGCAGCCGCCCGTGCCCGTCCTCGATGTGCGCCAGCACCTCCGGCACCGCGGTCACCCCGGGCAGCAACTCCTGGAACAGGTCCTCCCGGCGGCGGGCCACCACCTCGACCGGCATGGCCAGCCCGTGCCGCCGGTTGAGGTCGACGACGATGTCGGCGACCGGCCGGCCGCCCCACGCGTAGAACAGGTCCTCCGGGAACTCGCAGCCCCACTCCGCCAGCGCCGCGCACCAGGCCCGATGGTGCACGGGCATCGAGTCGACGATCGTGCCGTCGCAGTCGAACAGGTACGCGCGGAAGTCGCCGGCCGGCAGCGGGAGGGTCACCGGTGCAGGGTACGCCGAAATCCGCTCGCCGCGGCCCGCCCGCTCTGCCAGGGTCGGCGCTGTGGAGCACCGCAGCAGAACCGCCCGGGTCGACGAGTTGGCCGACGTGCAGCGGATCGAGGTGGCCTCCGGCGCGCCGTTCCGGGAGATCGGCATGCACCTGGTGGCTGACATGCCGCCGCTGCCACGGGACGCGCTGGCCGCCGGGCAGCGCGCCGGCCGACTGTGGGTCGCGGTCGACCCGGCCGACCGCCCGATCGGGTTCGTGCTCGTCGACCTCGTCGACGGGGCCGCGCACGTGCAGCAGCTCAGCGTCGACCCGGCGTACGCGCGGCGCGGCATCGGCCGAGGGCTGCTCGACGAGGTGGCGCGGTGGGCGGCGGGGCAGGGGCTGCCGGCGTTGACGCTGACCACGTTCCGGTCGGTGCCGTGGAACGGGCCGTACTACGCGCGCTGCGGCTTCCGCGAGCTTTCCGCGGCGGAGCTGACGCCGGGGCTTGTCGAACTACTCGCGGCCGAGGCGGCGCTCGGGCTCGACCCGACCGACCGGGTAGCGATGCGCCGATCGGTTCACTGACTGTCCTCCGGCGTCCCGGCGGGCGGTCGAGGCGTCCCGGTCAGCCGGGCGACGGCAGGCGTTCGGTGGCGAGACAGGAGATGAGGCAGCGTTCCTTGGCGTCACCGAGCAGCCGGGCCGTCCAGTCGGTGAAACCGCCGTCGCCGACCTCCTCCTCGCCGTCGGACAGAGTGAGACGCAGCGCGGCCGCCCGGTAGTAGCCGCGCCCGCGTTGCCGCTGCGGCTCGTCGTGCAGCGGCACCGGGCCCGTGCCGAGCGCCGGGCGGACCGTGTCGGCGAGCCGTTCGGCGACCACCGGGTCGAGGGCCGTGACGTGCATCCGGGGCGCGGCGGCCGGGGCCAGGTCGGCCAGGACCGTACGCCAGAAGCGGAGATGTCGGGTGAGTAACCGCGCCTCGGTGCGACCCGACCCGGTGTCCCGCGCGGTGGAGACCAGCGCGAAGAGCCGGAAGTGCGCAGACCGGCCGGGGCCGAAGTCCTGCGCCCGGAGCACCCGGTGCACGGCGGCGAGATGCACCTCGTCGGCGTGCCGCCGGCGAACGGCCGCCTCGACCGCCAGCGCGTTCGTCGGGTCGCTGACCACCTCGGTGCCCCGCACGGTGGAGACGATCCGGTGCTGGCTGACCGGCGCGACCGCCGCGCAGGTGCCGAGCGGTGCCACCGGCGACAGCTCGACCCCCTGCACGTCGTCGGGCAGCAACGCCCAGATCCGTCCCTCCACCCGGGACAACGCGCGTGGATCGGCGGTGGACGGCCGGACGAACCGGTCCTCCCGCCAGCGTCGCAGCAGCTGCGCCGGCCGGACTGCCGAAGCGCGGTCACGGGCCACGGTAAGCAGGAGCGTCCGCAGGTCGGCCGGGGGGAGTGCGGCGAGCGCCGCGCGGGTGCCGGCCGGCATCGCCGCCCACACCCGAGTCTCCGCGTCCCCGTCCACGGCCCCACGTTCCCGCACCCGCCCGTGGACGTCCACCGGGTTACGCGCGGTGCGGCCGACACCTCGGTGCGGGTAATCGATCGCCCGGACCGCGCTGCCGTGTCACGATCGGCCGGTGGCCCTCACCGCTCCCGCCCTGCTGCGCTGGCAGTTCGATCTGACCTGGTCGTTGTTCGAGCACCACCTCGACCGGCTGGAGCCGGCGGACTTCCTCTGGGAGCCGGCCGCGTCCTGTTGGACGATGCGCCGCGACGCCGACGACGCCTGGCGTCCCGACTGGGCCGACATCGAGCCGGACCCGGTCCCGGTGCCCACGATCGCGTGGCTCACCTGGCATCTCGGGTGGTGGTGGTCGGTCGCCGGTGATCACCTCGGCCGGCGGACGGCGCGGCAGCGTGAGGACGTGGTGTGGCCCGGGCCGGGGGAGGCGACCATCGCCTGGCTGTGCGGCCTACGGAAGGAGTGGACGGACGAGCTCGACCGCCTGACCGCCGACGACCTGGCGCGGCCCGCCGCGTTCCCGTGGCCGTCGGATGCCGGGCTCACGGTGACGCACATGGTCGGCTGGGTCAATGCAGAGCTGATGAAGAACGTGGCCGAGATCGGTCAGCTCCGGCTGCTCAGTGTGCTCCACCGAGGTTGAGCACCACCACGCCGGCGATGACCAGACCGGCCCCGACCACCTTCGCCACGCTCAGCGGTTCGCCCAGGAACGCCGCGCCGACCGCCATGATCGCGGCGGTCCCCAGCCCGGACCAGATCGCGTACGCCACGCCGACCGGGACGTCGCGGACCACGAGGGCGAGCAACCCGAACGCGGCCAGGTAACACGCCACCAGGCCGACCGTCGGCCAGAGCCGGGTGAACCCGTCGCTCGCCTTGAGCAGGCTGGTGCCGATCACCTCGGCCGTGATCGCGAGCGCCAGCAGCAGATATGGCATCTGCGGACCGTACCCCGGGGTCCGGTCAGTTGCGGGCGGGCTCTCTGAGGGTGGCGACGAATCTGTGCCAGGCCGTCGGGGCGAAGATGAGGGTGCCGCCGGCGTGGTCCTTGGAGTCGCGAACGGCGACAACGCCGGGCGGGTTGTCGGCGGCCTCGACGCAATCGGCGCCGTTGGCACTGCTGCGGGTGCTGGTACGCCAACGAGCGCCGGTCAGGTCAGCCATGGCCGTGCCTTCAGGACATCGATGGTCTGGTCGCGCGGTAGCGCCACCGATCGAAGAGTGACCCAGACCTGCCAGAGGGGAGCAACGTCCTTCGTGGTCCGTCCGGCGGCCTGATCGTCGAGGTAGGCCACGTCCTCAGCGCCGTCGGTGCCGGCAATCACGAAGGGGCCAGCCTGGCCGGGACGAAAGCCTGCTCGCAGCGGCAGCACATGCAGCAGCATCCGTGGCCGTTGTGCCATGGTCACCAGGTGGTCGAGCTGTGGTTGCATGATCTCCGGGTCGCCTCGGCGCAACGCCGCCTCGTCGATCACGAAGATGGTCAGTGGTGGCCGGGGCGGTCGAAGACGGCGGCCTGGCGGGCCAGCCGGGCGGTCACGTAGCCCTCCACCTCGTCCACACCGAGCGGTCCGCTGCTCACCACGGCGTGCGCATATTCAGCGGTCCGGAGCAGGCCAGGTACCACCGACGGTTGAAACGAGCGGAGCGTGTCGGCCCGACTCTCCACCTCTGCCCAGGGCAGGAACCAGACCGGTTCTCGGCGGCGGACCACGTCGGGCCACAGCTCGCCGATCTCCGGCAGCGGGTCGCCTAGCCGCGCGGATCATGGAGTTGTGGCACCGGACGGAAGCCGCGGGAGCGACATCCTGGGCGCCACAACTCCATGATCGACGAAACGGTCGACAGCGACCGCGTCAGGAGACGGTGCAGGCCTTTCCGTTCAGGGTGATCAGGGTGGGGTCGGGGTTGGGGGCGGTGGAACCGGTCCCGTTCAGGCCGAACGTGGTGGACGCGCCCGGAGCGAGCTTCGCGTTCCACGGCAGGTTCTTCGCGGTCACCGTGGCGCCGGTCTGGCTGACCTGCGCCGACCAGGCGTGCGTCACCTTCTGGTCGGTGGTGAAGGCCCACCGCAGGCTCCACCCGTTCACCGCCTTCGTGCCGGTGTTGCGCACCGTCACCTGGGTGGTGAAGCCGGTCGGCCAGCTCCCGTGGGTGGTGTAGGAGACCGCGCAGGTGGGTGCCGGCACGGCCGCCGCGTCACCCTGGTCGGCCAGGAACGAGGCGAGCCAGGCCAGCGCCGAGTTCCAGTTGATCGCCACCTCGTTCGTCGCGTACGAGTTGATGTTGTCGACGTAGCAGAACATCGGCGCGCAGCCGGCGAGCAGGTTCGCCGCGTACGGGTCCTGGAGGGCGGCGTTCGGGCCGCCGGCGAGCGAGCCGGCCGGCGGGTTCGGCAGGGCCGGGTCCAACTGGTTGGCGAAGATCCGGCTGTGCTGGTTGTGGGCGTTCTGCTCGCCCCAACCGGTCACGTAGGACATGTTCAGCGCGTTGCGTCCGAACAGGTAGTCGGCGCTCTGCACCGCGCCGTCGCGGTACTTCGCGTCGCGGCTCAGGTCGAACGCGGTGGCCAGCACGATCGCGTTGTTCACCACGTTGCTGTTGCTGCCCCAGACGTACGCGTCGGCGGTGCCGGGCAGCGGCAGCCCGTATGCCTGGTCGGCGACGGTGGCCAGGTAGCGGTCTGCGCCGGCGGTGACCGAGGCGCGGATCCGGGTCTTCTCCGCGGCCGGCAGCGTGTTCGGCACGGTGGCCAGGTCGAGCCGGCCCAGCGCGGCGACGCTCTGCCAGCTGAACGCGCCGTTGGCGGTGAACACGTCGGCGGTGTGCAGCGGCGAGCCGGTGACGTCGGCCAGGTAGGCCTTGTCGCCGGTGCTCAGCCACAGCTCGGCCGCCGCCCAGTAGAACTCGTCGCGGACGTCGGTGTCGTCGTACGCGCCGCCGCCGGTGCCGTCGCTGGCCGAGGCGTAGATCGCCGGGTGCGCCTTGGCCGCCGCGTACGCGGTCTTCGCGGCCGTGCCGCAGCGGGCCGCGTAGGCGGCGTCGTACGGGGCGAACAGCCGCGCGCACTGGGCGGCGACGGCGGCCAGGTTGAGCGTGGCGGCGGTGGACGGCGGGTGCAGCTCGCGCGGCTGCGGGTCGTCCTGCGGGGCGAGCGGGAGGCCGGTCCAGTTCTGGTCGTGGATCTTGTGGTGGACCATCCCGGCCAGCGGCTTGCCGGCCGGCACCTGCATGCGCATCAGGAAGTCCAGCTCCCAGCGGGCCTCGTCGAGGACGTCCGGGACGGCGTTGCCGCGCTCGGGCACCCGCAGCGTGGCGTCGCCGAGGGCCGTGCCGCCGTCGGCGGTCTCCGCGGTCTTGGTCCGCTCGAACGCGTTCAGCAGCTGGTAGGTGGCGATGCCGCCGTTGACCACGTACTTGCCGTGGTCGCCGGCGTCGTACCAGCCGCCGCGCACGTCCAGCTTGTAGTCGCAGACGCCGGGCTGGCAGGGCACGTCGGTGTCGCCCTTGTTGGGGGCGACGTCGAGGTGGCCGGCGGGGCGGGCGTACTCGTCGCCGATCAGGTCGCCGTCGATCGCGATGCCGCTGCGCTGGGCGTAGAAGAACTGCATCGAGTCGGCGCGCAGCCGGTCGTAGAGCGTGCCGGAGATGTCGAACGGGTGGCTGGTCTCGCCGTCGACGGTCAGCGTGTAGCCGGCGCCGGGCGTGCGGTAGGCGGAGAAGTCGACGGTCTGCACGTTCTGCGCGGAGGCGTCGTCCACCCCGCGCGGCGCGGTCTCGCCGCTGGCCACCACGGCCCCGGCGGCCGACTTCAGCTGCCAGCGCAGCGCCTCGGTGGCGTCGGTGACGACGGTGGCGTGCTTCGGCCCGCCGGGCAGGTAGCCGACCTGGTTGACCCGGACCCGCGGGCCGGTGTCCGGCTCGTACGGCGGGGCCGCCTCGCCGCCGCGCAGCGAGACGTTGTCGAGGCAGAACGTCTGCGCCTGCGCGCTGCCGCCGATCTGGAAGATCAGCTGGGCGCCGGCGTTGTCGGCCGGCGCGGTGAACGTGGTGGTGACGTGCTTCGCGGTGGCGGTGGCGGTGGCGTCGACGCTCGCGTACGTCGTGTAGGGGGCGCTGCCGAGCTGGAGGACCGCCTTGAGGGCCGCGCCGGGGGTGGCGGAGACGTCGAAGGACAGCTCGTACTCGGCGCCGGAGATCAGCGGCACGGCGTCCTGGCCGATGCCGGCGTCCCACGGGTTCGCGGTGCCGGCGGCGACCGTGGTGCAGAGGCGGCCGTCGGTGACGGCCAGCTCGCCGGTGCCGTAGGAGAACCAGGGGGAGACGCCGGCGCTGAAGTCGCCGTTGCGCAGTTGCTCGGGGGCGTCCGGGGGTACTTCGGCAAGGGCCGGACCGGCGGTGGTGCCGGTGAGGGCCAACGCGGCGGCCGCGGTGAGCGCGACCAGCCGACGACGGGATCGGGTCACGGAGGTTCCTTCCGTGCTCGGGGGTGGTGGGAGAGAGCACGGGAGCTGGGAGCGCTCCCAATATCAGGCCGATGTTTCCACCGCGTTCCGCCGCTGTCAATCGATCCGGTCCGATGGCGCTCCCGCGCCCGTGCGCAGTGGGATTCCGCGCGCCACGTACGATGATGGTGATCTCCTAGAGACAACCGAGTCCCCGACCTGGCAGGCTGCGTCCCATGACCCTGAAGCTTCGTTCCGTCGGAGCGAGCGACCGTGGGCTGATCCGCAGCGGCAACCAGGACGCGCAGCACGCCGGCCCCTGGCTGGTCGCGGTCGCCGACGGCATGGGCGGCATGGCGGCCGGCGACCTGGCCAGCCGCATCGCGATCGACGCCATCTCCCCGCTGGACGTGGAGACGCCGGAGGACGCGCTGGTCGCCGCGTTGCAGGGGGCCATCGAGCGGGCCACCGTGGGCATCCGCCAGGCGGTCGAGGAGGACCCGGAGCGCCAGGGCATGGGCACCACGCTGACCGCGCTGCTGTTCGCCCGCACCGGCAGTTGCCTGGCCCTGGCGCACGTCGGCGACTCCCGGGCCTACCTGTTCCGCGAGGGCGTGCTCAAGCAGGTCACCCGCGACGACACCTTCGTCCAGATGCTCGTCGACCAGGGCCTCATCACCCCCGACCAGGCGAGCAGCCACCCCCGCCGGGCCGTGGTCACCCAGGCGTTGCAGGGCGACCAGGTGTCGCCGGCGTACGCGACCATGGTGCCCCGGGCCGGCGACCGCTGGCTGCTGTGCAGCGACGGCCTCTCCAACGTGGTCCGCGCCGACACCCTCACCGAGGTGCTCGGCGAGGGCCTGGAACGGGACGCCTGCGCGGCCCGGCTCATCGACCTCGCGCTGCGCGCCGGCGGCCCGGACAACGTCACCGTCGTCATCGCCGACGTCGTCGAGGAGTGAGCCGCGCGGCTCAACGCCGACGCGGGCTGGCCCGGCGCGTCGGCTCGGCCGTGGTCGGGTCCTCCGGCCACGGGTGACGCGGATAGCGCCCACGCAGCTCCGCCCGCACCTGCGGATAGCCACCACGCCAGAACGACGCCAGGTCGGCGGTGACCGCCACCGGCCGTCCGGCGGGGGAGAGCAGGTGCAGCAGCACCGGCACCCGCCCGTCGGCGATCCGCGGCACGTCCCGCCAGCCGAACGTCTCCTGGAGCTTCACCGCGAGCACCGGGGCCGCCGGGTCGCCGTAGTCCACCCGGACCCGTGAGCCGCTCGGCACCGCGAGCCGCTCCGGCGCCAGCTCGTCGAGCCGCGCCGCCTGCCGCCAGTCGAGCAGCCGGCGCAACGCCGAGGCCACGTCCACCCGGGCCAGGTCGGCCCGGCGGCGGGCCCGGGCCAGCTCCGGGCCGAGCCAGACGGGCGCGGCGTCGAGCAGCGCGGCGTCGGACACGTCCGGCCAGTCGTCGCCGAGCGCCTGCCGGCAGAAGGCCAGCCGGCGGCGCAGCGCGGTCGCTTCCGGCGTCCACCGCAGCAGCCCCGCACCCTCCTGCCGCAGCCCGTCCAGCACCGCCGCGGCCACCAGCTCCGGGTCGGGCGCGGCGAGCGGCCGGTCGACCAGCTCGATGGCGCCGAGGCGGACCACCTCCCGGGCCACCACGTCCCCGCCGGCCCAGCCGACCTCCCGACCCGCGCGCAGCAGCGCCGCGCCGGCCTCGCGCGCGGTGGCCTCGTCGACCGGCGCCGCCAGCCGCACCCGGGCGGCCGGCGCGCCGGGGGAGCGGTCGGCCACCGCGACGGCCAGCCACGTCGACCCGGCCAGCCCCGACCCGGCCGTCAGCTCCGCCTCGGTCCCACCCGCCATCAGGTACGCGGACCCGCCGGCCCGCCGCACCCGGGCCAGCCGTTCCGGGTACGCCAACCCGGCCAGCAGCCCCGCGGCCAGATCGTCGGGCAGCCGCCCCGGCCGGCCGCCGGCCTCCTCCGCATCTCGCCCGGACCGGCCGCCGGCCTCCTCCGCATCTCGCCCGGACCGGCCGCCGGCCTCCTCCGCATCTCGTCCGCGCCGGCCGCCGGTCCTCCCGGTGGCGGGCTGCGGTCGGCCGTCGGCCGTCCCGGCGGGCAACTCCGGCTGGTCGGCGGTCCGCTGCGGTCGGCGGTCGGCGGGCAGAGCCGCGCGCAGGCGGCGTACCTCGGCACGCCAGCGGCCGGTCGCGGCCGGGTCGGCGGCGGCGCGCAGCCGCCGCCAGCGGGCCGGCAGGTCGTCCCCGGTGCCGCCCAGCGTCTCCTCGGCGAGCATCGCCACCACCTCGGCGGCCCGGTCGACGCCCACCCGCGACGCGCCGTCGAGAAGCGCCCGGGCCAGCCGGGGATGGGCACCGACCGCCGCGATCGCGCGGCCCCGCGCGGTGACCCGGCCGTCGGCGTCGACCGCGCCGAGCGTGGTCAGCGTCTCCCGGGCTACTGTCAGCGCGGCCGTGGGCGGCGGGTCGGGCAGGGCCAGGCCGGTGCCGTCGGGTGCGCCCCAGACGGCCAACTCCAGCGCGAACCCGGTCAGGTCGGCGGTGGCGATCTCCGGCTCGGGCTGCGCGGCGAGCCGGGCGTGCGTCGCCTCCGACCAGCAGCGGTAGACCGCGCCGGGCGCCTCCCGCCCGGCTCGGCCGGCCCGCTGGGTCGCCGCCGCCCGGGACACCGGCACGGTGACCAGCGCGCCCAACCCGCGGGCCAGGTCGGTACGCGGAACCCGGCTGAGCCCGGCGTCCACCACCACCCGTACCCCGGGCACTGTCAGGCTGCTCTCCGCCACCGCGGTGGCCAGCACGACCCGCCGCCGGGCCCCGGCGCTGCCGGGTCCCGTCCTTCCGGTTCCCGCGTCGGTGGCAGGCGCTCCGTTCGAGGCCAGCGCGGCGTCCTGGGCGGTCGCGGAGAGTCGACCGTGCAGCGGCAGCACCGCGACGGTGTCGCGCAGGTCCGCCAGCCGCCCGGTGACAGCCGCGATCTCACCGGCGCCGGGCAGGAAGACCAGCACGTCGCCGGCGCGTTCGCGCAGCGCCCGGCGGACCGTGGCGGCTACGTGGTCCAGCAGCACCGGGTCCACCCGGCCGCCGCCGGTCGGGACGACCGGGCGCGGTGGCGGCGCCCACACCCGCTCAACCGGGTGCAGGGCGGCCTCGGCCCGCACGATCGGCGCGGGCTCGTCGCCGCCGAGCAGCGCGGCGAACCGGTCCGCCTGCGGGGTCGCCGACATCGCGAGCAGCCAGAGGTCCGGACGCAGGGTGGCCCGGGCCTCCACACCGAACGCCAGTGCCAGATCGGCGTCGAGCTGCCGTTCGTGGCATTCGTCGAGCAGGATCGCGCCCACCCCGGGCAGCTCCGGGTCGTGGTGCAGTCGGCGTACCAGCAGGCCGGTGGTGACCACCTCGACCCGGGTACGCGGTCCGCCGCGCCGCTCACCGCGTACCGCGTAGCCGATCCGTTCGCCGACCCGCTCGCCGAGCAGGGCGGCCATCCGGTGCGCGGCGGCGCGGGCGGCCACCCGCCGGGGCTGGGCGATCACCACCCGCCCGGTGATCGCGTCCGCGACCGCGAGCGGCGCGGTGGTGGTCTTGCCGGTCCCCGGCGGCGCCACCAGGACGCCGACGCCTCGCTGCCGCAGCGCGGCGACCAGCGTGGGCAGCACCGGCCGGACCGGCAGGTCGAGGGACACGTCAGCGAGCACGCCCCCACTCTCGCACCCACCCCCACCCCACCCTGCGCAAGGAGGGGTCCCCTGTTAACGCCTGCGGTAGAGGTAGGGCCCCCTGTTGACGCCCGAGTTGGAGGTGCCTCCCGCACCTGCCGCGATGATCGTCCGCGGCCCCGGTTGCCAAGCCTCGCGCCAGGACGAGTGAGAAGGGGCCCCCTCTCTACCGGAGGCGTTAACAGGGGGCCCCTCCTTACACGCCGAGGCCCGGGCGGCGCATCGCCACCCGGGCCTTTCCGCCTACCTCTAGTACGTTCCGTCGAGCTGGCCGCGCAGCTTGGTCAGCGCCCGGGCCAGCAGCCGGGACACGTGCATCTGCGAGACGCCGATCTGCTCGGCGATCTGCGACTGGGTCAGGTTGCCGTAGAAGCGCAGCGTGAGGATCCGCTGCTCGCGCTGGTCGAGCGTGGCGAGCGCCGGGCCGAGCGCGACCCGCATCTCGGCCAGCTCGAACTCGCCGTCCTCGCCGCCGAGCAGGTCGCCGAGCTCGGTGGCGCGCTCGCCGTCCCCGGTCGGGGTGGACAGCGACACCGCGTTGTAGGCGCGGGCGCCCTCCAGGCCCTCCAGCACCTCTTCCTCGGTGACCTTGAGGTGGGCGGCGATGTCGGCGACCGTCGGCGAGCGGCCGAGCGTCTGGAGCAGGGTGCTGTTGGCGTCGGAGATCGCCAGGCGCAGCTCCTGGAGCCGGCGCGGCACCCGGATGTCCCAGGTGCGGTCGCGGAAGTGTCGCTTGAGCTCGCCGATGATGGTCGGGATGGCGTAGCCGGCGAAGTCGACGCCGCGGGACGGGTCGAACTTGTCGATCGCCTTGATCAGGCCGATCGCGGCGGTCTGCACCAGGTCGTCGTTGGGCTCGCCGCGACCGCTGTAGCGGTGGGCGAGGTGGTTGGCCAGCGGGAGCCAGGCCTCGATGGCGCGGTCGCGCAGGGCGGGCCGCGAGGGGTGGTTCGCCGGCAGCGCGGCCATCGTGTCGAGCAGGTTGGCGGCGCTGTCGGTGAGCGAGCGGGGGTCGAGCTTCGCGGAGCCGGCCGGCCTGGTTGTCGCCGGGGCGCTCGTCGTGTGGGCGGTCATGGTGGTCCTCCCTGCACCTCGTCCGCGGAGAAAAAAGAAGAGACGCTTTGGTTTAGGTTTAACTGGTCCGTTCGGGAGCAACCGTAGCCTGATCGGCCAACAAAAATCCAGCCGAAAGTACGATGTACTTAAGGCATATCAGGGTAGGAAAGGCCCGGATCGGGGCATAGTCGGCGCGGAACGTCCGCCGATCGGTCAAGGAAGAACCCGACAGTAAGGGGGACACTGTCGTCTTTCTGTCGTTGTCCCGCCGACGAGACCGCCCGTAGCGTCCCTAGGGACACTACGGAGGCACCGTGCTGGATCCCGCCGCGCCGCAACTCGTCATCAACGCCCGGACGCTGCTGTTCAGCTGGCTCCCGGCGGACCCCGACGCGGCCGAGGCGCTGGTTCCCGCCGCCCTCCGGCCGCACCCGGAGCGGCAGGTCTTCCTCAACCAGTACGTGGTCGACGACGAGACGCAGACCTCCGGCTTCGGCGCCTACTCGCTGACCTACCTGGGTGTCTCACTGGCGGGCATGGAGCCGCCGGACCGGGAGACCCCGGGCGGATGGTGGACGCACTACCTGGCGTCCAGCACCCGGGTCCGGCACTACGCCGCCGCGCGCGGCGCCCCGGCCCAGGAGGGCGTCACCCAGATCGAGCTGCGGGCCGGGCGTCTCACCGCCGAGACCTGGGCCGACGGTCGGCCGCTGATCCGGGTCACCGCCCGGGTCGGGCACACCGGCACCGAGGCGCACAGTGGCCACCACCGCTACCTCACCCGCCGCGACGGGGAACTGATCGTCACCGACTATCCGTACGTGGCCGAGCCGGTCTCGCCGTTCGAGGTGGAGTCGGTGGAGTTCCTGGCGCCCGAGCACCCGGTCTACGCGCTGCGCCCGGCGAACCCGCTGCACGTGTGCTGGGGGTTCTACTCACCGCGGGTCTCCTTCGCGTACCCGGCCCGACCGAACCCGCTGGACGAGCCGGTGCCGGTTCACCAGGTGCCGGCGCGTCGGGCCCGCAGCGGCCTGCCGTCCGGGTCGTAGACCAGCCGGTACGCCGGCAGCGCCCAGATCCGCGTACGCCAGGGCAGCCGCTCCGGTCGGTGCGGCCGCAACCGGCCGGGCGGACGGGGACCGACGCGGCCGCCGGTGTGCCAGCGGTCCAGTTCCTCCGCCGCCGCGTCGATCGCCGCCACCGCGTCCGCCGGGTCCAGCAGGTCGTCGTCCTGCGTGCCGTCCGGGTCGCGGTCCAGATGCTCGCGCCACAGCCGCAACCGCAGGTCCCGGGCGAAGGCGCGGGCGCCGTCGCCCAGCCCGGCGGGGTCGGTGGGCGCCCGCTCGTCGCGGGTGTCGTCGAGGACGGCGCAGGACAGTTCGCTGTCGTGGGTCCAGGACCGGCGGTTGAAGTTGTCGCTGCCCACGCTGGCCCAGACGTCGTCGACCACGCAGGCCTTGGCGTGCACGTAGACCGGGGTGCCCTCGTGGTTCTCCACGTCGAACACGTGCACCCGGTCGGGCGCGGCCCGGTGGCAGAGCGAGAGCGCCTGCTCCCGGCCCACCATGTTCGGTGGCAGCGCCAGCTTGCCGTCCACGTCCGGATGCCGGGGCACCACCGCCACCAGGTGCAGCTCCGGATGCTCGCGCAGCGCCTGGGCGAACAGCTCGGCCACCTCGGTGGACCAGAGGTACTGGTCCTCCAGGTAGATCAGCCGCCGGGCCCGGCGTACCGCCTTGGTGTAGCCGCGGGCCACGGTGCGCTCGCCGTCCGGGGCGAAGGAGTAGCGCGGGCGGACCGCCGGATAGGTGCGCAGCACCTGCACGTGGTGCGGGCCGAGCGGCGGGGGGTCGGCCGGCTGCTCGGGCAGCGGGTCCGGCGTGAGGTCCGAGCCGCGCAGTCGGTCCCGCAGGTAGGCCAGCGGGTTCTCCGAGTCCAGCGGCATCGGGTCGGTCCACCGCTCGCGGAACGTGGTGTCGAGCGCGCCGACCACCGGGCCGCGCAGCGCGAGCTGCACGTCGTGCCAGGGCGGCGTCGGGCCGTACCGGGGGGACATGGCCACCGGCTGCGGGTCGCCGGCGTGGCCGGCGTCGTCGCGGCGGCTGTGGCACAGGTCGATGCCGCCGGCGAACGCGACGTCGCGGCTCGGGTCGTCGGGGTGGCGCAGCACCACCAGCTTCTGGTGGTGCGAGCCGCCGCGGCGGACCCGCTGGTCGAGCAGCACCTCGCCACCGGCCGCGCGGAGGGTCTCGCTGAGGTCGCGGTTCTCCGCCTCGCTGTAGGAGAGGGTGTCGAGGTGGGAGCGCCAGATCAGCCCCTTGACGATCACCCCGCGTTGGGCGGCCTGGGCGAACAACTGGGCCACGGTCGGGCCGTCCGGGCGCATCCGCTGGTCCGGGTCGCCCCGCCAGTCGGTGAAGAACAGGTGGTCGCCTTCGCGCAGCGCCTCCACCTCGCTGACCAGCCGGTCAAAGTACGCGGCGCCGTGGACGAGCGGCTCGACGAGGTTTCCATCGGTCCAGACGGGTAACTCAGACCCTGGGTTGGCGCGTTCCTGTGCGGTGAGGAACCAGTCCCGCAGGGTCACGTTCCAGCCTCCCGAGGTCGATGACGTCCTCACACGGTAGGACCCCCGGTAGGGCCCCGCACCACGACGCAGCAGGTCGGCGGCGGTGGCATGTGCCTGGGGTACCCCGGACCCCTGGACCGCGAAACTCAAGGAGGCACCGACATGCCCGCCGAGACGACGAACACCGTGACCGACGACCGCGACCAGGCGGTGGAGGGGGAGCGGGGTGCGCTGGTGGCGGTCCTGTTGATGGTGATCCTGGGGGTGGCCGGGATCTTCGCCGTCTCCTGAGCCGCCCGGGCGCCCCGGTGGACCGGAGCGCCCGAGCATGCTCACCCGGTCAGGGGCGGTCGCCCTGGCCGTCGCTGTGCGGCACCCGCCCGCTCGGGACCACCCCGAGCCGGCCGGCCTGGAAGTCCTCGACCGCCTGGATCAGCTCGGCCCGGGTGTTCATCACGAACGGGCCGTAGTGCGCCACCGGCTCGCGGATGGGCTGCCCGCCCATGAGGTAGAGCTCCAGCGTCGGGGTGTTGCCGTCCTGCGCCCGGTCGGCGGTGATCCGCAGCGCGTCGCCCGGCCCGTGCACGGCGAGCTGGCCGAGGCGGATCGGCTGCCGGTCGGTGCCCACCGTGCCCCGACCGGCGAGCACGTAGACCAGCGCGTTGAAGTCGGCCCGCCAGGGCAGGCTCAGCTCCGCGCCGGGCTGCAGCGTCACGTGCGCGATGGTGATCGGGGTGTGGGTCGAGCCCGGCCCCTGGTGACCGGCGATCTCGCCGGCGATCACCCGGATCAGGCCGCCGCCGTCCGGCGTGGTCAGCAGCGCCGACTCCCGGCCGCGGATGTCCTGGTAGCGCGGCGGGCTCATCTTGGCCACCCGGGGCAGGTTGACCCAGAGCTGCAGGCCGTGGAACAGGCCGCCGCTCATCACCAGGTGCTCCGGCGGCGCCTCGATGTGGAGCAGGCCGCTGCCGGCCGTCATCCACTGGGTGTCGCCGTCGGTGATGGTGCCGCCGCCACCTGTCGAGTCCTGGTGGTCCATGATCCCGTCGATCATGTAGGTCACCGTCTCGAAGCCCCGGTGCGGGTGCCACGAGGTGCCCTTCGGCTCGCCCGGCGCGTAGTCGACCTCGCCCATCTGGTCGAGGTGGATGAACGGGTCGAGGTCGGTCATCGAGACCCCGGCGAAGGCCCGGCGGACCGGGAAGCCCTCACCCTCGTAGCCGCTCGGCGCGGTGGTGATCCGGCGGACCGGGCGGTAGGTGGTGGACTCGTCGAGCTTCGGCAGGCGGGGCAGGACGAGGACGTCGTCGACGGTGATCGCGGGCATCGCGGTCTCCTTACTTGTCGGCCGGGGTGGACGACGCGATCCGGTCGGCGCGCAGGCGCCGGCCGAGCCGCTCGAAGACCCGGGTGAGGCAGGCGACCTCGGCGTCGTCGAGATCGTCGATCAGGTGGGTGCGCACGGAGCGCAGGTGGTGCGGCGCGGCCTCGCGCAGGGTCAGCAGCCCGGCCGCGGTGAGCACGGCCTCGCTGCCGCGCCGGTCCGCGGGGCAGGACTCCTTGGCCACCAGGCCGCGCTTCTGCATCGTGGTGATCTGGTAGGTCAGCCGGCTCGGGGAGAACACCAGCCGGTCGGCCAGCTCGCCCATGCGCAGCCGCTGCCCGGGCGCCTCGGAGAGCAGCACCAGCACGTGGTAGTCGGCGAAGCTCAGCTCGCTGTCCGCGCGCAGGTCGTCCTCCAGCTGGGTGAACAGCCGCTGGCTCGACTCGATGTAGGCGCGCCAGCAAGCCGTCCGCTCCGCGTCCAGGCTCTCCGTCATGCCCCGAAGAGTAGCACTATTTAAAATTTAAACAAGCTCTTCGCTCTGAGGCTCAGGGAAGTTTTCGGGACAGCTTCCGGAAACTCGTTGAAAAATGAAGCGATTAGCCCGGCCGTGACGTGTCATGATCCGGCGGGTGGATGACGTGGAGCTGACCGCGGCGGGACTCCGGCTGCGTGCCTGGCGGGACGAGGACGCGCCGGCCGTGCTGGCCGCACTCGCCGATCCGATGATCGACAGGTGGAACGGTCAGGGCGTCACCGATCTGGCCCGGGCTCTCGACTGGGTGCGGTGGCGCGCCGACCGGACCTCGGGCACCCGACTGTCGCTGGCGGTGACCGACGAAACCGACGCGCTGCTGGGCGCGGTGTCGCTCAACGACATTCGGGGTGAAAACGCGTCGATCGGCTACTGGACGGCGGCCGAGGCGCGCGGCCGAGGCGTCGCACTCCGCGCGGTGACCGTGCTGACCGCCTGGGGCTTCCGCGAGCACGGCCTGCATCGCATCGAGCTGTGCCACGCGGTCGCCAACCCGGCCTCGTGCCGCGTCGCCGAGCGCGCCGGTTACCGCTTGGAGGGCACCCTGCGCGAGTCGCACGTCTACGGCGACGGCCACCGACACGACGAACACCTGCACGTCCGCCTCACCACCGACCCGCATCCCGCCCTCGGTCCCCGCTGAACACGTCGATCTTGGAGTTGTGGTCGCTCACAAATGGTGCCGAAGGCATGTCCGAGGCGCCACAACTCCAAGATCGACGAAAGGAGGGTGGGGTGGTGGGGAGAGGGGGTGGTTAGGGTCGGGGGATGGATGATCTCGACGTGCTGGACTGGCGGGAGCGGGTGGCCGCGCTCTACCTGTCCGACCTCGACCTGGGCGGGTTCCGCGCGGCGCGGGACGCGCTGTTCGGCAGTCATCCGAGCAGCCCGGTCCCGGTCGACGAGCGGGCCGGCTTCACCGGGCTGCGCTGGTATCCGCCCGACCCGGACGCCGTGGTCGAGGCGCCGCTGCGGCAGGCCTCGGGCGGGCTGAGCATCGACACCGGCGGCCCGGACGGCGTGGTCGACTACCGCCGGGTGGCGGTCGCCGAGACGCCCTGGGGGCCGCTGACGCTCTGGTGGATCGACGCGTACGGCGGTGGGCTGTTCGTGCCGCTGCGCGACGCCAGCTGCGGCGACGGGTCCTACGGCGGGGGGCGCTACCTCACCGACACGGTGAAGGGCACGTTCGGGCGCGGCCTGACGGTGCTGCCCGGCGACCGGGTCCGGCTGGACGCCAACTACCTCTACAACCCCAGCTGCGCCTACGACGACCGGTGGGCCTGCCCGCTCGCCCCGCCGGAGAACCGCGTGGACGTGCCGCTGCGCGCCGGCGAGCGGGCCTGGCACGCCTGACACGGAAGGGAGGGCCCCGGGCGGGACCCTCCCTCGTGTCGACGCCGGGCCCTCAGCGGGCGGTGGCGCCGGTGGGCGTCAGGTGCATCCGGCCCAGCATCTGCCGGGCCTGTTCCGCCAGCTCCGCGTCCACGGTGACCGCGTACTGGCCGGCCCGCAACGAGCTGGCCGAGGTGAAGTCGCGCTGCCCGCCGCTCATCGCGTGCGCGACCGCGCCGAACACGGCACCCCAGATCGCGCCGATCACCAGGCCGACCAGGATCACCGCCAGCCAGTTGCCGGCCGTGAAGATGCCGAAGAGCAACCCGATGAACAGGCCGAACCAGGCGCCGGTGCCGGCGCCCAACAGGGCCGCCCGGCCGGTGGTCAACCGCCCCATCACCGTCTCCACCAAGGTGAGGTCGGTGCCGATGATCGACGTCCGTTCCACCGGGAACCGGTTGTCGGCCAGGTAGTCCACCACGCGCTGGGCGGACGGATAGTCCGGGTACGAGCCGATCGTGACGGTCGGCGTGCCGGCCTGCGGCCCGTGCCCGTCCCCGCTCGGCGGCATCGGACGACCGCCCGGGCCGGACGGGAGGTTGTCGCTGCCCGGTATCCCGGGTCGCCAGGCCGCGGTCGGAGTCGAGGGTCTGGTCATGAGCATCCTCCTTCGTCAACCCGCCGCGTTCCCGTCGTCGGCGAGCGGTAACGCGGCGGTCGGCACCGATCCGGCCAGGCATGGCGAAGCCCTGGCCGGGTAGCCACCACCGTGCGGACCGGACGGATCAGCGAGCACGGCTTCCTCGCCGACGGGCGCAGCGCCGCCCTGGTGGACACCGCCGGCGCGGTGAACTGGTGGTGCCCGGCCCGGTTCGACGGGCCGTCGGTCTTCGGGCGGCTGCTCGACGACGACGCGGGGCACTGGGCGATCCACCCCGAGGGCGGGTTCACCAGCACCCGGTCCTACCTGGACGACGCGCTGGTGCTGCGTACCGTCTTCACCACCGCGACCGGGACGGTGGCCGTCACCGACGCCCTGGCGCTGGAGCCCGGCGCGCGCGGCCACGACATCGGCCTGCGCTCACCCCGGGTGCTGGCCCGGGTGGTCCATGGCCTCACCGGCGAGGTGGCGATGCGGGTGCACTACGCCCCCCGCTTCGAGTACGGGCGGGTCGGGGCCTACCTCACCGAACACGACGGGGTGATCGGCGCCACCGCCGGCGCGTGCCGGCTGGAGCTGCGCAGCGACGTCCCGCTGACGTTCGCCGACGGCGCCGCCGCGGGGCGGTTCACCGCCCGCGCCGGCAGCGCCCACCACTTCACCCTCGGGTACGCCCCGACGTACGCCGGCGGCGCGCCGGTGCTGCCCGACGCCGCCGACGTGGTGGCCGGCACGGTCGCCGGCTGGCGCTCCTGGGCGGACCTGCACGAATACCGGGGTGAGTATCGCGACCTGGTCCGGCGCAGCGCGCTGGTGGTGCAGGGGATGACCTACGGGCCGAGCGGCGCGGTCGTCGCGGCGGCCACCACCGCGCTGCCGGAACAGCTCGGCGGGGACCGCAACTACGACTACCGGTTCGTCTGGCTGCGCGACTTCAGCCTGACCCTGCAGGCGCTCTGGCGGGCCGCCTGCCCGGACGAGGCGGACCGGCAGTTCACCTGGGTGGCCCGGGCGATGGGCCGGCTCGGCGACGCTCCCGCCCCGATCATGTACGGGGTCGAGGGGGAGCGGGACCTGACCGAGCACGACCTCGACCACCTCGCCGGGTACGCCGGCAGCCGGCCGGTGCTCGTCGGCAACGACGCCTGGCGGCAGCGGCAGAACGACGTGCTGGGCGAGGTGCTCGACGCGGCCTGGCTGATGCGGCACTACCTGGACCCGATGTCGCCGGACGTGCGCCACCTGCTGGGCACGCTCGCCGACCAGGCGATGCGCGACTGGCGCAGGCCGGACTCCGGGATGTGGGAGGCGCGCGACGCCGAGCGGCACTACGTGTCGTCGAAGGTGCAGTGCTGGACCGCGCTGGACCGGGCGGTCCGCTTCGGCCTGCGGATCGGCGGGCCGGCCGACGTGGCCCGCTGGGCCGCCGCCCGCGACGAGGTCCGCGCGGCGGTGCTCGCCCGGGGTTGGAACGAGCGCGTCGGCGCGTACACCGGGGCGTTCGACTCCGACGACCTGGACGCCTCGGTGCTGGCCATGCCGCTCGTCGGCTTCCTGCCGGCGGACGACCCGCGGATGCGCGCCACCATGGACGTGGTCGAGCGGCGGCTGTCCCACAACGGGCTGCTGCGCCGCTGGGACGGTGACCCGGCCGGCTTCGTGATCTGCTCGTTCTGGCTGGCCGGCTGCCTGGCCGAGGCGGGTGAGCTGGACCGGGCCCGGCGGCTGTTCGAGCAGCTCGCCGCCCGCACGAACGACCTGGGCCTCTACGCCGAGCAGATCGACCAGGTCACCGGGGAACAGTTGGGCAACTTCCCGCAGGCCTTCTCGCACATCGGGCTGATCAACACCGCCGGCCGGATCACCGACGCCGCCGCGCGGTTCGCGCACGACCGACCGGCCGTGCCGACCGGCGCGGCCCGCACGGAGGGAGCAACCGGATGACCGGACGGCTGGCGGGAAAGACCGCCCTGATCACCGGCTCGGACTCGGGCATCGGCCAGGCCACCGCCATCGAGTTCGGCCGGGAGGGCGCCGACGTGGTGGTGCACTACCTGCACGACCACGCCGGGGCGAACCACACCCGGGCCGAGATCGAGGCGGCCGGCTCGCGGGCCGTGGTGGTGCAGGGCGACATCAGCGTCGAGCACCAGGTGGAGGCGATGTTCGACGAGGCCCTGGCGGAGTTCGACCGGCTGGACGTGCTGATGAACGACGCCGGCGTGGACGCCTCCGGCATCCCGGTGGCCGACCTGGACACCGAGACGTGGGACCGGTGCATCCGGACCAACCTCTACGGCATGTTCTTCTGCTGCCGGCGGTTCGTCCGGCACCGCCGGGACGTCGGGGGCGGCGGCAAGATCATCAACATCACGTCGATCCACCAGGAGGTGGCCCGGGCCGGCGGCGCGGACTACGACTCCAGCAAGGGCGGCATGCTGGAGCTGGCCAAGAGCCTGGCCCTGGAGGTCGCCCCGATGCGGATGAACGTCAACAACATCGGGCCCGGCATGGTGCTCACCCCGTTCAACCAGGAGGCGATCGACAACCCGGACTACCTCCACGAGCAGGTGCAGAGCATCCCGTGGAAGCGGGCCGCGGAACCGGCCGAGATCGCCAAGCTGGCCGTCTTCCTGGCCAGCGCGGACGCCGACTACGTGACCGGGTCGACCTACTTCATGGACGGCGGCCTGATGCAGAACCAGGGGCAGGGCGCCTGAGCGGCGCCGCCGCGCCGGGTACGGGAGGATGGCGCGGTGGAGCTGGTCATCATGGCGGACACCCACGTGCCGAAGCGGGCCCGGGACCTGCCGCCGCCGCTGTGGGCGGCGGTGGAGGCCGCCGACGTGGTGCTGCACGCCGGCGACTGGGTGGACGTGGCGCTGCTGGACGCGCTGGAGGCGCGCTCGCGCCGGCTGGTCGGGGTCTACGGCAACAACGACGGGCCGGCCCTGCGCGCCCGGCTGCCCGAGGTGGCCCGGGTCGAGCTGGCCGGGCTGCGGGTGGCGGTGGTGCACGAGACCGGCCCGAAGACCCGCCGCGAGGAACGCTGCGCCGCCGCGTACGGCGACACCGACCTGCTCGTCTTCGGGCACTCGCACATCCCGTGGGACAGCGTCGCGCCGGGCGGGCTGCGGCTGCTCAACCCCGGTTCACCAACCGACCGGCGGGCCCAGCCGTACGCGACCTACCTGACCGCCCGGGTGGCGGCGGGGCGGCTCGACCGGGTCGAGCTGCACCGCCTGCCCCCGCGCTGACACCGCCTTCAGCGCCCCCGGCCGGTCTCCGCCTGAAGCTCGTCGATGCGCCGGGACGCCTCGGCCTTGGTCAACCCGTCCGGCACCGTCTCACCCGCCTCCTGGGCCAGGGTGTGCAGGTAGGACTCCTGAGCCGCGGTCGGCGGCTCGTCGCCGGTCACCCAGTCGTCCGGGTCCTTGACGGCGGCGTCCGGGTTCACGTTGCTGTTGTCGTTGGCGCGGTCGGCCATGCTGATCACCTCTCCTCGAACAGGTGTGCCAGTACCCCCGCGCCGACGGGTTCATGCCGGCCGGCACCTACGATCGACCGATGACAGCGGACCGGGCGGGTGTGGTGGTGGTCGGCGCGGGCATCGCCGGGGTGGCGTGCGCGGCCGAGCTGGTCCGGGCCGGCGTCCCGGTCGAGGTGCGCGAGCGCGCCCGGGTGACCGGCGGGCGGATGGCCAGCAAGCGCTTCGACGGCCGCCCCGCCGACCTGGGCGCCGCCTACTTCACCGTGGACGACCCGGACTTCGCCGCCGTGGTGGCGGACTGGCAGGCCGCCGGGCTGGCCCGGGAGTGGACCGACACGCTCGTCGCGTACGGGCCGCGGGGGCGGGAACAGGTGCGCGGGCCGGTGCGCTGGGCCGCCCCGCGCGGGCTGCGCTCACTCGTGGAGCACCTGGCCGAAGGCGTGCCGGTGACGCACGACCGGCTGGTCATGACCGTCGAGCCGGGGCCCCGGGTGGACGGGCGGGCGGCCGAGGCGGTGGTGCTGGCCATGCCCGGCCCGCAGGCCGCCCTGCTGCTGGACCCGGCGCTGGCCGAGGCCACCCGAGCGGTGGCGGCCCAACGCTGGGCGTCCACGCTGTCCGCGGTGCTGCACTTCCCGGCCCGCCGCTGGCCCGACTTCCGGGGCGCGTTCGTCAACGACCACCCGGTGCTGAGCCTGGTCTGCGACGACGGCGACCGCCGCGGGGACGACGCCCCGGTGCTGGTCGCCCACACCACGCCACAGTTCGCCGCCGGCCACCTGCTCCAACCCACCGGGGCCCGGCCGGAGATCGAGCAGGCCGTCCGGGACCTGCTCGGGTTGAGCGAACCGGCCGCGTCGACCCACGTGCACCGCTGGACGTACGCCCGGCCGACGATGGTCGGCGAGGGCGGCACCTACCACCTGGACGACGACGGGATCGGCCTGGCCGGCGACGCGTTCGGCCGCCCCCGGGTGCAGAGCGCCTGGCGCTCCGGCCACGACCTGGGCCGCGCCCTGGCCGCCCGACTGGCCGGCGTCTGAGCCGGCGGGGTCAGCCGGCCGGGACCGGCTGTTCCGCCCGGCCCCGCTCCGAGCTGTCCCGGGTGCGTTCGCCGGCCCGGTCCAGCAACTGCATGATCGGGGTCGCGGCGATCCCGTGCGCCACCACCGAGACCACCACGACCAGACCGACGGTGGCCCACAGCAGCTCCGCCTGCGGGAAGTCGGTCTTGCTGGTGGCGTAGGCGAGGTAGTAGAACGACCCGACGCCGCGGATGCCGAACGCCGCGATCACCCAGTGCTCGGACGCGCGGCCCGGCGCGCCGCGCAGCGACAGCCAGCCGACCAGCGGCCGGATCACCAGCACCAGCGCCAGGCCGACCAGCGCCGCCGTCCAGGTCAGCGGCGTGAGCAGACCGCCGATCACCGCGCCGCCGAACAGCAGCAGCAACAGCACGGTGAGCAAACGCTCCACCTGCTCGGCGAAGTCGTGCAGCACGGAGTGGAACTCGTGGGTGCGCTCGGCGGCGCGGATCGCCCGGGCGGCCACGAAGACGGCCAGGAAGCCGTACCCGCCGATCACCTCGACCAGCCCGTACGCGAGGAACGTCGCGGCCAGCGCGAGGAAGCCCTCGGAGTGCTTGGCCAGCCGCAGCGCGCTCGGCGCCCGGAAGAACAGCTTGCCGAGCAGCCAGCCGACGAGCAGGCCGCCGCCCACGCCGGCGGCGAGCTTGTAGACCACGTCGACGGCCAGCCACTCGCCGAGCCAGTCCGACGGGGCGAGGCTGGTGCTGGCGATCGCGATGGCGGCGTAGACGAACGGGAAGGCCAGCCCGTCGTTCAGGCCGGCCTCCGAGGTGAGCGCGAAGCGGACCTCGTCCTCCGAGTCCTCCGCGTCCGTCGGTTCGCCCACCTGCACGTCGGAGGCGAGCACCGGGTCGGTCGGGGCGAGCGCGGCGCCCAGCAGCAACGCCGCCGCCGGCACCAGACCGGCCCACCACCAGCCGAGCAGCGCCACCGCGGCGATGCACAGCGGCATGGCGATGGCCAGCAGCCGCCAGGTGGACGACCAGCGGGCCCAGCTCAACGGCCGGTCGATCTTCAGACCGGCGCCCATCAGGGCGACGATCACCCCGACCTCGGTGAGGTGGGTGGTCAGCTCCGGCGAGCGCAGCGGGTCCGGCGTCGGCAGGCCGGTCGGCAGTGCGAAGACCAGCATGCCGAGACCGAGGAACGCGATCGGCATGGACAGCGGCCGCTTCTCCAGCACCCGGGGCAGGATCCCCGCCAGCAGCGCACCGACGCCCAACAGAGCGAACGCGACATCGACCGGTTCCACGACCCCACCCTCCCGCCGCCCGTCGGCCGGGCGGAGGTGCTCAGCAGTGCCCCGAACCGGTGCCGGCTAAGCCTTTCGACGCAGCCAGGTCGACCGGCGACTCAGCCGAGGGTTCCGATCGCGCTCTCCGACAGGGCATCCAGCAGTTCGGCCGGGTCCTCGTACACCGCCACCGCGCCGGCGCCCGCCAACTCGGCCCGGCCGGTGCCGCCGCAGGTCAGCCCGATGCACGGGATGTCCAGCTTGCCGGCTGCGGCCACGTCCCAGACCGAGTCGCCGACGAAGACCACCCGCTCGGCGGCCAGCCCCGACTGCTCCAGCGCGGCGGCCAGGATGTCCGGCGCCGGCTTGCTCTCCTTGGCGTCGGCGGACGAGGTGACCGTGTCGATCACGTCCTCGGCGTCGAGGACGGCGCGCAGCGCGGCCGCCTCGTGCTCGGCCGCCGAGGTGGCCAGCACCACCCGCAGGCCGCGATCCGCGCAGGCGTACAGCAGCTCCCGGGCCCGGGGCAGCGGCGCGAGTCGCTGCCAGTACTCGGCGTAGAGGGCGTCGTGCGCGTCCCGCAGGCGCTCGTCGGCGTCGGTGTCCCGTTCCGCGCCGAGCAGGTGGTCGAGGAGCTTGTCCGAGCCCATGCCGATGGACCGGTGGATCCGTGCCATCGGCACCCGGTGGTCGCCCTGGCGCAGCGCCTCCCACCAGGCCACCGTGTGCAGGTAGGTGGAGTCGACCAGGGTGCCGTCCACGTCGAAGAGGACGCCGTGTCGCGTGTCGTCGGCCATGGCTGCCTCCTACCCTGGTCGGACGCCGCCGACTCCCGGCTCACCCGGTGGGAATGAGGATCTCGAACCAGACCGTCGAGCCACGTACCGTCGGATCGGTGCCCCAGGCGTCGCTGAGCTCCTCGATCAGGCCGAGCCCCCGGCCGCGGCTGCTCAGCGTGTCGGTCTGGGCCCGGGTGACCTGCCCGCGGGTGCCCGAGTCGGCGACCGAGACGAGCAGCCGCTCGGCGCTCAGGTCCACCTCGACACGGGCGGCGGTGCCGGCGTGCAGCAGGGCGTTGGTGGTCAGCTCGCTGGTGCAGAGCACCGCGGCGCCGACCACCGCGTCGGGCACCTGCCACTCGGTGAGCTGGGCGGTCATCCAGTGCCGGACCCGGCTCGGCGCGGTCGGCTCGGCCGGCACCTCCATGCCGGCCGACCGGCTGGGGCGGACCGCGTGCTCCACCGCCAGCACGGCCACGTCGTCCTCGGTGGCGCCCGGCACGGCGGCGGTCGCGACCGCGCACAGCGCCCGGGGATCACCGCCGCCCGCGGCGCTCACCGCCGCGCCCAGCCCGGCCAGCCCGGCGGCCAGGTCCTGCCAGCGCCGCTCCACCACGCCGTCGCTGTAGAGCAGCAGCGTGTCGCCGGGGCGGAACGGCACGGTGACCGTGCGCTGCCGGCCGCCGAGGCCCAGCGGAGGGCCGGGCGGCACGTCGACGAACTCCGCGGCCGGGCCGTCGCCGGGCCGGCCGCGCCGGATCAGCGGTGCGGGATGGCCGGCGCTGGCCAGCGTGACCCGCTCCCGGTCGACGTCGACCACGCCGAACACCACGGTGACGAACAACTCGTGCGTGCCGCCCTCGGTGCCGAGACTGGCCACCAGCCGGTCCAGGCCACCGAGCACCGCGTCCGGCCGGGGGTCGGACAAGGCGAGCGCCCGCAGCGCGGCGCGGACCTGGCCCATCCGGGCGGCGGCCTGCACGTCGTGGCCGGCCACGTCGCCGAGCACCACGCCGAGCGCGCCGGTGGGCAGCAGGAACGCGTCGTAGAAGTCGCCACCGGCGGCGTTGCCGTCGACGCCCGGGTCGTAGCGGGCGGCGATGCGCAACCGGGGCAGGTCCGGCAGTTGCTCCGGCAGCATGCTGCGTTGCAGCAACTGGGCGGTGCCGTGCTGGGTCTCGAACCGGCGGGCCCGCTCGGCGGCCTGGCCGATCAGCTCGGCGGACGCGGCGAGCAACGCCCGTTCGGCCGGGGACCAGGGACGCGCCGCCTGGTAGCCCACGGTGAGCGCGCCCCGGACCACGGTCGAGCGCAGCGGCAGCGCGGCGAGCGCGCGGATCTTCTCGTCGTGCCGGTCCACCGCGACCTCGCGCAGCGGCTGACCGTCGGTGGCGAAGGAGGGTACGCCGCTGCGTGCGGTCACCACCGCCGGCAGCGCCGAGTCGGCGGTCATCCGGCGCCACAGCGGGGGCAGCCGCTCGTCCGCCTCGTCGAGCAGTTCGCCCCGGATCCGGCGGACCATCCGCCAGGCGGAACCCTCGTCCACGGCGAAGGAGACCCGGTCGGCGTCGAACGAGTGCAGGCAGTAGCGCAGCGTCACCCGGGCCACGTCGTCCAGGGTGAGGGTGCCGGAGAGCGCCGCGGCGAAGTCGCTCAGGCTCTGCAACTGCCGGGTCAGCTGGGTGGTCTGCGCGGACACGGTGAGCACGCCGACGATGCGGCCGGTGGAGTCGCGCACCGGGGAGTGGCCGCGGGTGAACACCGCCGGCTCGGCCTGCCGGTCGGCCGGCAGCACCGCCTCCCGCTCCAGGAAGGGCTCGCCCAGCCGGTAGACCCGCTCCAGCGCCTCGCCCGCGCCGGCCTCCCGCCACACCTCGGCGAACACCTCCGCCGCCGGGCGGCCCAGCGCGGCCGGGTGCCGTTCGCCGATCAGTTCGCCGTAGCCGTCGTTGTAGAGCAGGGCCAGGTCGTCGCCGAGGAGCAGGGCCATCGGTACGGGGGAGGACAGCACCACGTCCGCCACCGCGCGTACCGCCGGGTCCCAGCTCTGCGGGTCGCCCAGCGGCGTACCGGCCCACGGGTGGGCGGTCGCTCCCGGAGTGGGGGCGGACGGCGTGGGAATCCGACCGACGGTGCCTGGCATGACCGCAGCCTAACCGGAGCGTGGCCGGCGGGTTCCGATCATGCGTCCGCGACCGGGCCCGATGCCCGGCGGCGGGGACATCAGGGCAGGTCAGGGCCCGTTCCATCGGTCATGTCGGGAAATTGCCCCCGGTCCGGTCCGCGTGCTGCCGGAAGCACCGGGTATGCGGGCGGCGCAGTTCACGCGACAGGAGGGACATCATGCCGAAAACCCTCGCCGTCGGGCAGGTCGACATCAGTGCGGCCTGGACCGACTTCTGGAGGTCGGTGCTGCTCTTCGTACCGAGGGCCATCGCGTTCATCGCGATCCTCGTGGTGGGTTGGCTCATCGCCCGAGCCGTCCTCAAAATCGTGGACGCGGCACTGGAACGGGTCGGGTTCGACCGCGCCGTGGAACGCGGCGGGATCAAACGCGCCCTCGAACGCACCAAGTACGACGCCAGCGACATCCTGGCCAGACTGGCCTACTACGCGGTCCTGTTGTTCACCCTGCAGTTCGCCTTCGGGGTGTGGGGACCCAACGCGATCAGCGACCTGATCCGCGGGGTGGTGTCCTGGCTGCCACGCGCCTTCGTGGCGATCGTCATCGTGGTGATCGCCGCCGCCATCGCCAACGCCGTCCGACAGTTGGTGTCCGGCGCGCTCGGCGGGCTCTCGTACGGCCGGGTGCTGGCCGACGTGGTGGCCTTCTTCATCCTGGCGCTCGGTGTCATCGCCGCGCTGAACCAGGTGGGCATCGCCACCACGGTGACCACGCCGGTGCTGATCGCGTTCCTCGCCACCGTGGCGGGAATCCTGATCGTCGGTGTCGGCGGTGGTCTTATCAAGCCGATGCAGAACCGCTGGGACGGCTGGCTGGACCGGGTCGCGGAGGAGTCCCGGGCGTTCCAGCAGCAGCGGCAGGCGCAGCAGGTCGGCCGCGGCGACTACGAGCGGCGGATGGCCGACCGGGGCGGACAGCCCGCACCGGCGACGCCGCAGTCGTCGATGTCCGGGGCGGGCACCTACCGCTCGGGCGAGACGGGCGACGAGACGCAGCAGTTCCGCCGGCCCAACGGCTGACGGTGAACGGGTGACGGGGTGTCCGCGGGGCGATCGCGGGCACCCCGCGCCGTGTCTCAGGCCAGGTGGCGCGGGTCGAGGGCGCGGGCCAGCAGGCACACCGCGAGCAGCCGGGTGAGCAGCCAGTCCGCCGCCGCCCAGTCGACCGGGCCGGTGGGGGGCGTCCAGCCGTGCTCCGACGCGGCGTCGCGCAGGCCTTCGGCGTAGCCCGCGAGGGCCGCCACGGTCAGCGGCCGGCGGTCGCCGCGCAGGCTGTCGCGGATCCCCGCGGCATGCTGGTCGACCGCGGCGAGCAGCCCGGGGTTCGCCGCGGCGGCGGCGAGGCCGGCGGTGCCGACGGCGGTGGTGAGCGTGGTGAGGGTCGACCGTGTGACCACCGTTGCGGACGGGGTCGCGACCCGGTTGTTCGGCACGCGCATGAGGACCGAGGCTAGACCTGGGTGGAGCCGGGCGGCCTCGGCCGACCGGACGATGGCCGGATCGTCCGGGCGTGCCGGCGGCGTCGGTCGCCGGGATTGAGCCGCCCGTGGCGGGGCAGAAGGGAACCGCGCAGACGGCGCAGACGAGTCCGCGGAGGCACACGATGGCACGACAGGACGACGGGCCGGACCGGGCGCACCGTCGCCCGGACGGGGTGAGTGACGCCACGGTCGAGGCGGTGGGCAAGCTCGGCGAGGCCCTGGAGTGCGTCGAGCGGGCCCGCGGTCACCTCTACGAGTTGCACCAGCTGATCGGCCACGCCGACCTGACGTTGGACGAGGCGGTGGAGTTGTTCCGCGCCGCCGGCCACCCGGAGATCGCCGAGCGGATCGACCGCGACCTGCTGGGCCGCAACGTCATCGCCGGGCGGTGGACCTTCCAGCTCGTCGAGGAGTTCGACGACGGCTACTACGCGCTCTTCCGGGAGATGGACCGGCGGGCCCGCGACGAGGTGGTCGGGGGCCGCCGGCACCTCTACGAGGCGGAGATGAAGGAGCGACGCCGGAGCCGGGGCCGGCCGGGGCACGAGGCGCGCCCCGCCGAGCGGTGATCAGTCGGAGGAGCGGGCCTGGGCCGGGCGCCGACGGGCGCCGTCGTCGGCGATGATCACGGTGGCCACCATCAGTGCCACCACCACGCTCAGCAGCCAGGAGCTGTCGTCGCTGAACTTCGCCGCCACCGGCGCCTGGACGGCGGCGAGCAGGAAGCCCAGCCAGGCGAGGCGGCGCTGACGAGTGGAGAGGAAAGAGGAACCCTGATCCATCCCGAAAGTCTTACGCGCGACCGGGGGTATGCCGTCAGCCGTTCGGCCGATTCTGGATGGGCTGTCCGCTTTTCCGGCCGGCCGTACCGCATTTTTTGTCGTCTTGGCTGATGCGCCGGGTCACGTTCCGGGCACCGCCTGGTGCCCGGAACCCGGGTGTTCTCACATGCTGTCCGGCCCCGTGCGTCCGGTGGTCGACGGCCGGTACGCCCGGTCCGCGTCGGTCATCTCCCGGCGTTCGGCCTCCGGGCCGGCGCCCCGGTCCACCGCCTCCGGCCCGTGGCCGAACGCGGCCTCCTCGCCGGCGTCGTTGCCGGTGGCGTCGTCCGCCTGGCCGTCCAGGGTCGACCGGGCGATCGCCTGGTCCAGCTCGTGCAGGGGAGTGCGGTCCTCGTCGCGCCACACGTGGCTGTCGTTGTCGGTCATTCCCCTGCGGTACCCGGGCCGGATGATCGCAAACGGCCCCCGGGACACCGCGACGGCCGCCGGATCACCGGCGGCCGTCGACGTTCGTTGCGGGGGTGCGCAGGCTCAGGGGGTCGGCCGGTCGACGGAACCGCGCCAGGCGCCGGTCTCCTGACCGCGCCGCTCGATGAACTGCTTGAACCGCTCCAGGTCGCCCTTGGCCCGGCGGTCGACCACACCCAGCTTGTCGCCGGCCTGTTCGACCACGCCGTGCGGTTCGAACTCCATCTGCAGGGTGACCCGGGTGTGCCCCTCGTCGAGGCGGTGGAACGTCACCACACCGGCCTGCTCGGTGCCCCCGGTGGAACGCCAGGCCACCCGCTCGTCCGGAAGCTGCTCGGTGATCTCCGCGTCGAACTCGCGCTTCACGCCCGCGATCTCCACGGTCCAGTGCGTCATCCGGTCGGAGAGCTGCCGGACCTCCTGCACGCCCTCCATGAAGTGCGGGAACTCCTCGAACTGGGTCCACTGGTCGTACGCGGTCCGGATCGGGACGTCCACGTCCACGTGCTCCATAACGCCGCTCATGTCGGGGTTCCTCCTGTTCCGCCGGTGTCGTGCCGCGAACCGTGGGCCGGTCCGCTCACCAGCGCGTCGTCTCGTTCCTGTGCCCGAGGGCGGCCCACACCTCGGAAACCGTCTGGTAACGGGCACCCTCCGGCAGGCCCTCCAGGGCGGCGACGATGTCCGCCGGCGCCTCGTTCTCCCGCGCGTTGGCGACCAGCGCGTCCCGGTCGCCGGGCAGGGCGGTCATCGTGATGAACCGGCCGAGGCGGCTGCGCGCCTCCACGTCCTCCGAGCTCATGCCCTGCGGCGAACCGGTGCGCAGCTCGCCGGCCGGGGCCGTGGTGGCCTCGGGCTGGTCCTCGCCGGCCGGCTCCGGCTGGCGGAACTCGTCGACCCGGGAGCCACCGGCGCCCGGGCCCTGGACCAGGCCGCTGACCTCGCTGCTCATCTGGTCGTCGACCCTGGGCGAGTGCTTGCTGCTGCCACGTTCCATGCCTTGGGAGATGCCCCGGGGAACCGCCGGTAAACCGGGTCAGGAGTCCGCCGGGGCGCGGGGCGGCAGCACCGGCTCCGCCGGCTCCTCGACGCCGGCCTGCATCGCCCGACCCCGCTGCAACTCCGCGTTGACCTGCACGCCGAGCATCAGCGCGCAGTTGGACAGGTAGAGCCAGACCAGGAACGCGATGACCGCGCCGAGGCTGCCGTAGGTGACGTCGTACGACGCGAAGTTGGCCACGTAGAGGCCGAAGCCGAAGGACGCCGCCACCCAGGCCACCAGCGCCAGCGCGCCGCCGGGGGTGAGCCAGCGGAAGCGCGGCTGCCGCACGTTCGGCGCGATCCAGAACAGCAGCGACAGGAGCGTCATCGCGACCAGCGCGAGGACCGGCCACTTCGCCACCGACCAGCTGGTCCGGGCCAGGCCGCCGGCGTTGAGTCGATCGCCCACCGCGTCGGTGACCGGCCCGCTGACGATCAACGCGGTGGCGACCACCGCGAGCAGCACCAGGGTGACCGCGGCCATGCCGATCTGCAACGGCCGGAGGCGGTAGAACGGCCGCCCCTCCTCGACCCCGTAGATGGCGTTGGAGGCCCGGGTGAACGCGCCGATGAACCCGGAGGCCGACCAGAGCGCACCGAGCAGACCGAAGCTCAGCAGCGCCTTCGCCGGGCCCTGCTGCTCGACCACGTTGCGCACCACGCCGACGAACGCGTCGTTGCCGACCACCGAGCCGGCGCCGATCTCCCGGGCCAGGTCGATCACCGTGTCCACCGTGCGCGGGCCGTCGGAGACCAGACCGACCAGGGCGACCACCACGATGGTGGACGGGAAGAGCGCCAGCACCCCGTAGTAGGTGAGCGCGGCGGCCCAGTCGGCGCAGTTGTCCTTGACGAAGCCCTGACCACTGCGCGCCAGCACTCCCCGCCAGGTGCGCCAGTTGAGCTGGCGCATCCGCCGGGGGAAGCCGGGCCGCGTCCGGCCGCCGACCGCGGGTGGTGTCGTCGCCGTCATGACCGCCTCCTTCACGCGCCGGGTGCGCCACCGGGGCGTGGCCGGGCGGTACCCCGCGGCGGAAATCGACAAACCGCGCGCCGGTTTGCCCCCGGAGCGGGCGGGAAGGACAGGAGACACCCGATCGAGACGGAGGTGGACGAGATGCCCGGGCGCGAGGTGTTGCCCAGCACGTTGAAGCGCTCGCCGGCCAAGGCGCAGCGCACCTGGGAGAAGACGCACGACTCGGCGGTCGAGACGTACGGCGAGGGGGAACGCGCGCACCGCGTCGCCTTCGCCGCGGTCAAGCACGAGTACGAGAAGGTCGGCGACCACTGGGAGGCGAAGGGTCGCAAGGGCCCCAGCGACAAGCAGGCCGCCGGCGGCGGTCCGGCCCGGCGTGCGAAGACCGCCGGCGGGGTGGACGCCAACGCGACCAAGGACCACCTCCTGGAGGTGGCGAAGAAGCTGGACGTGCGGGGCCGGTCCCGGATGACCAAGCCGGAGCTGGTGAAGGCGATCGAGAAGGCGAACGACAACGCCACCCGCAAGGCCCGCGGCGGTCGCTGACCCGCCACCGGTACGACGACGAGCCCGGGACCTCCGTGGTCCCGGGCTCGACCGTGCGGCTCACCAGTGGCCGCCGCCCGGCGCCTCCAGGTGCACCGCCTTGACGGTGCTGAACTCGTCGAGCAGTTCCGGGCCGTACCCGAAGCCCTGGCCGCTGCCGCGGCGCGGCTGCGCGGCACCGCCCGGCGCGCCGCCGAACACAGAGTTGACCTTGACGGTCCCGACCGGCAGTTCCCGCCAGGCCCGCTGGGCGTGACTCATCGAGCCGGTCAGCACGGTGGCGGCCAGGCCGTAGGGGGAGTCGGCGGCGCACCGCAGGCCCTCGTCGAACGAGTCGACCACCACCACCGCCGCCACCGGGCCGAACGTCTCCTCGCGGACCAGCGCCATCTCGTGGCGGCAGCCCTCCACCACGGTGGCCGGGTAGAACGCGCCGGGCCCGTCCGGCAGCGTGCCGCCGGTGCGTACCCGGGCGCCCTGCGCCACCGCGGCGGTGACCTGCCCGTGCACGTGGTCCCGGTGCCGCCGGTCGACCAGCGGGCCGAGTTGCGTGCCCGGGTCGACGCCGGCGCCGACGGTGAGCGCATCGGCGCGGGCCACCAGCGCGTCCACGAAGTCCCCGGCGACGTCGCGGTGCACGTAGACGCGTTCCACCGCCACGCAGATCTGCCCGGCGTTGGCGAAGCAGCCCGTCGCCGCCTGTTCGGCCGCCCAGACCGGGTCGACGTCGGCGTCCACCACCAGCGGGTCGCTGCCGCCGTTCTCCAGCAGCACCTTCGCGCCGGTGCGGGCGCCGGCGGCGGCGATGGCCCGGCCGGTGGCGGTGGAACCGACGTGGGCCACCACGTCCAGCCCGTCCTGGCCGGCGAGCGCCGCGCCCACCTCGCCGCCGCCGGTCAGCAGCGACAGCACGCCGGCCGGCAACGCCGAATCCAGCGCCCGAGCCAGCAGCCAGCCGGTGGCCGGGGCGCGCTCGCTCGGCTTGTGCAGCACCACGTTGCCGGTCACCAGGGCCGCGCCGAGCAGGCCGCAGGAGACCGCCACCGGGTCGTTCCACGGGGTGATCGCGGCGACGACGCCGCGTGGTCCGGGTGCCATGAAGTCCAGTGCCGCATGGCCGCCGTGCAGCGTGCGGCCACCGCGCACCGGGGCCAGCTCGGCGTACTGCCGCAGCGTGCCGACGCCCGCCGCCACGCCGCCCCGGGCGTCGTCGAGCGGCTTGCCCATCTCCGCGGTGGTGGCCCCGGCCAACTCCTCGGCGGCGGCCTCGACCGCGTCCGCCGCCCGGTGCAGCGCCGCGGCCCGCTCGGCCGGGGCGGTCGCCGCCCACTGCGCCGCCGCCTCCCGGGCCGCTCCGACCGCCTTGGCCACCTCGTCCGCGGTGGCGACCGGCGCCCGGGTCACCGGCGTCCCGTCGGCCGGGTCGTGCACGACCAGTTCGCCGCCCTCACCCCCGGCGCCCCACACCCCACCTATGAGCTGCGCAACCGTGTACATGCCCGTGCTTGCCCCGGTTCGGGGGAGGCAAACGCGTTTCGCCCGGTGAGCGGCCGGGTAGGCGGATCGGATGATTTCCACCGCCGACGCCGTCGTCATCGGGGCCGGGCACAACGGGTTGGTGGCGGCGAACCTGCTGGCCGACGCGGGCTGGGACGTCCTCGTGCTGGAGGCCACCGGGGCGCCGGGCGGCGCGGTGCGCTCCGCGCACGTGACCGCGCCCGGCTACCTCAGTGACCTGTACAGCTCCTTCTATCCGCTCGGCTTCGCCTCTCCGGTGCTGGGCGGGCTGCATCTGGAACGCCACGGCCTGGCCTGGACGAACGCCCCCGACGTGCTGGCCCACCTGCTGCCGGACGGCCGCGCCGCGGTGGTCAACCGCGACCTCGACGCCACCGCCGCGTCGCTGGAGGCGTTCGCCCCGGGCGATGGGGAGCGCTGGCGGCACGCGTACGCGGACTGGGTCCAGGTGACCGAGCCGATGCTGGACGCCATCACCAGCCCGTTCCCGCCGGTGCGCGGCGGGCTGGGCCTGCTGCGCCGGCTGCGGGTGGCGGGCGCGCTGCGGCTGGCCCGCCGGTTGGTGCTGCCGGTGCGCAAGCTCGGCGCCGAACTCTTCGACGGCGAGGGCGGCCCGGCGTTGCTTGCCGGCTGCGCGCTGCACACCGACCTGTCCCCGGAGGAGGCCGGCTCCGGGGTGTACGGCTGGCTGCTCGCCATGCTCGGCCAGCAGGTCGGCTGGCCGGTGCCGGTGGGCGGCGCGCAGCGGATCACCGACGCCCTGGTGGCCCGGCTGGTCGAGCGCGGCGGCCGGATCGAGTACGACGCCCGGGTCGAACGGGTGCTCACCGCCCGGGGACGCGCCATGGGCGTGCGGACCGCCGACGGCGCGGACTGGCGGGCCCGCCGCGCGGTGCTCGCCGACGTGCCCGCCCCGGCGCTCTACCTGGACCTGGTCGGCGCTGCCGCGCTGCCGCCCCGGCTGGTCGAGGATCTGGCGCACTTCAAGTGGGACGGTTCCACGCTCAAGGTCGACTGGGCGTTGTCGGCGCCGGTGCCGTGGCGCAACCGGGCAGTGGCCGGCGCCGGCACCGTGCACCTCGGCGCGGACATGGACGGGCTCACCACGTACGCCGCCGCGCTGGCCCGAGGCGAGGTTCCGCGCGACCCGTTCCTCCTGGTCGGGCAGATGACGGTGGCCGATCCGAGCCACTCGCCGCCGGGCACCGAGTCGCTCTGGTCCTACACCCACCTGCCGTTCCGCCGAAACTGGCGGGCCGAGGAGGTGGCCGGGCACGTGGAGCGGATGGAGGAGGTCCTGGAGGCCGCCGCGCCGGGCTTCCGCGCCTCCGTCGTCGGGCGGCACGTGGCCGGGCCGGCCGACCTCGAGGCCGCCGAGCCGAGCCTGGTGGGCGGCGCGCTGGGTGGCGGCACGGCCGCGGCCTACCAGCAGCTGTTCCTGCGGCCGATCCCCGGGCTGGGGCGCGCGGACACGCCGGTGGACCGGCTCTACCTGGCCAGCGCCTCGGCCCACCCGGGCGGCGGGGTGCACGGCGCGCCGGGCGCGAACGCCGCGCGCGCCGCGCTGGCCCGCGACCGGGCGCTCTCCGGCGAGATGTACGCCCGGGCGATCGCCGCCGCCCACCGCACCGTCTACCGCTGACCCCTGGTCCGGCCAACCACCGGTGCACGGGGCCGGCTCGGTGCCACGGACGGCTGCCGGTGCCGGCGCGCGTACCCGGAGGGTCTGCGGCGCGGCTGTCACCCACCGCGTCGGTGGCGTGCGTGGGGCTCACTCGTCGCGTGCCGATCACCTGGGGTAACCGTCGCGGCCGGCGGCGACAGGTGCTGTCGCCGCCTTTGCTCTGCAGCCAGATACGCATCAGCAACTCACCGTGTCGGGATCGAGATGAGGTGGCCGGCGATCGATTTTCGGCGTCGCAGCTCAGAGTGGTGCTGCGCGGATGGCTGCAGAGCAAAGGCCGGGGCGGGTGACGGGCGGAGCGGAGAAAGAAATCACGCTGCGTCATGTTGACGCAGCGTGATATTCCGGGCGGATTAGTGCCGGTGGGGTCAGGAGTCGATGTTGCGGTGCCGGGTGCGCAGCTTGAACGGCATCAGCGCACTCTCGATCTTGGTGGCGGTGGTCATCTTCGAGTCGCCGTCGCGGCGCTCCTCGAAGCGGATCGGCACCTCCAGGATGGTGTGACCCAGCTTGGTGGCCAGGTAGTGCATCTCCACCTGGAAGCTGTAGCCGTTGGACTGCACCCGGTCCAGCCCGATGTCCCGCAGCGCGTCGGCCCGCCAGATCTTGAAGCCGGCGGTCAGGTCGCGGATGCGTACCCGCAGCAGCGTGTGCACGTAGAGGTTGGCCCAGCCGCTGAGCGCGCGGCGGTAGAGCGGCCAGTTCTCGTCCAGCTCTCCGCCGGGCACGTAGCGGGAGCCGATGACCACCGACGCCTGCGTCGACAGCAGGGCGCCGAGCATGCCGGGCAGCGCCTCCGGGGGGTGCGACAGGTCGGCGTCCATCTGGGCGACGAACTCCGCCCCGTCGTCGATCGCGCGACCGATGCCGTCGACGTAGGCCCGGCCGAGGCCCTCCTTGCCGGCGCGGTGCACCACCAGCACCCGGTCCGGGTGCTCGATCGCCAGCTTGTCGGCGACCTCGCCGGTGCCGTCCGGGGAGTTGTCGTCCGCGACGAGCACCTTCAACCCCGGCAGCGGCAGCGCGAGGACGCGCTCGACCAGCACCGGGAGGTTGCCCGCCTCGTTGTAGGTCGGAACGACGACGGTCAGGCGCGCGTCCGCCCACGGGGAGGGCAACTGCACGGGTTGGATCATCACGGACTTCCTCGGTCGGCCGACAGGTTCACCTGAGAGGGTAGCCAGTCCGCTTCCCGAGGTTCGCAGTGACGCCCCGGGAGCGGTTCCTCACCGCTCCGCCTTCTGCCGCGTCGCGATGTCCGACAGCCGGGCCAGCGTCTCCTTGTTGCGCAGATGCAGCACCAGGTCGTTCAGCTTGGTCCGGACCCAGCGCAGCGGCCCGGCCGCGAAGTCCTCACCGATGGTCACCCGGGTCCGGCCGTCGGGCAGCGGCTCCAGGACGAACGCCACGATCGCCTCGCCGGCGGGCCAGAGCCCGGCGCGCAGCACGAGTCGCTCCGGGGGCCGGCACTCCAGCACCGTGGACGCGTCCTGCAACGAGAGCGGCCAGGGGCCGGCCCGGTGGTGCAGCCGGCTGCCCACCCGTGGCCAGGCGTCGTCGACGTCGCGCACGTGCGCGGTGCCCACCACCCAGTCGCTGTAGGTCCATCCGTCGGCCAGCACCTCGAAGACCCGCTCCGGGGACGCGTCGATCACTTTCTCCACAACCGCCACGGAAAGTTCGGTACCCCGCCGCGGCCCCCGCTAACAACGGCCGGGTTAGCTTCTCTTCGACGGCGGGTATCCGAAGTTGACGTTTACTCCTCGGGGGGTCGGGAACCCGCCGCCCGTGCGACGGGACCACGAGCGGGATCAGTGCAGGTCAGCCGGGGTTGACCCGGTTGGCTCGCCCCCGTCCGGCCTCTACCGGGCGGTGCTGCTCGACCGGGACGGCACGCTGGTGGAGGACGTGCCCTACAACGGTGACCCGGAGAAGGTCCGGCCGGTGCCCGGCGCCCGGGAGGCGTTGGACCGGTTGCGCGCCGCCGGGCTGCGGCTGGCCGTGGTGACCAACCAGTCCGGGCTGGCCCGGGGCTATTTCACCGCTCACGACCTGCGCCGGGTCAACGCCCGGGTGGAGGAACTGCTGGGGCCGTTCGACGACTGGCAGATCTGCCCGCACGCGGAGTCGGACCGGTGCGCCTGCCGCAAGCCGGCGCCGGGGATGGTGCACGCCGCCGCCCGTGCGCTCGGCACGACGGCGAGCCGGTGCGTGCTGATCGGGGACATCGGCGCCGACATGGCCGCCGCCGCGGCCGCCGGCGCCGCCGCCGTCATGGTGCCCACGCCGGCGACCCGCGACGCCGAGGTGGCCGCCGCGCCGACCGTCGCCGCCGACCTGCCGGACGCGGTGGAGACGGTGCTGGCCCGGATGCGGCTGGTGGCCGCGCCGGACACCGCCCGCCGGCCGAGCCGGGGCACCGTGCTGGTGGTCCGCAGCGACGCGGCCGGTGACGTGCTGGTCACCGGCCCCGGGATCCGGGCGGTCGCGGCCGGCGCCGAGCGGGTCGTCCTGCTCTGCGGCCCCCGCGGCCGAGCCGCCGCCGACCTGCTGCCCGGCGTCGACGACGTCATCGAATGCCCGCTGCCCTGGATCGACGCCCCCGCCCCACCGGTCGACCCGGACGCGATGCGCGCGCTCACCGACCGGCTCACCGCCGTACGCGCCGACGAAGCGGTCGTCTTCACCTCCTTCCACCAGTCACCCCTGCCCCTGGCCCTGCTGCTGCGCCTCGCCGGCGTACCCCGCATCAGCGCCATCAGCGACGACTACCCCGGCGCCCTGCTCGACGTGCGCCACCGCGTCCCCGTCGGCGTACCCGAACCCGAACGCGCCCTCTCCCTCGCCGTCGCCGCCGGCTACCCCCTGCCCGCCGACGACGAACCCGGACTACGACTGCGCACCGACCGCCTGCCGCCGGCCCCGTCCGCCGCCGGGCCGCCCGGCTATGTGGTGCTGCACCCGGGGTCCTCGGTGGAGACCCGGGCCTGCCCGGTCGAACTGGCCACCCGGATGGTCCGGGTGCTCGGCGCCGCCGGCCTCCGGGTGGTGGTCACCGGCGGCCCGGACGAGCGGGAGCTGACCGCGCGGGTCGCCGCGGCGGGCGGCGTCGACCTCGGTGGACGGACCGGGCTGGACGAGTTGGCGGCGGTGATCGCCCGGGCCGGGGCGCTGGTGGTCGGCAACACCGGGCCGGCGCACCTGGCCGCCGCGTTGGGTGTGCCGGTGGTCAGCCTGTTCGCCCCGACCGTCCCGTTCGGCCAGTGGGGGCCCTACCGGGTGCCCACGGTCCGACTCGGCGACGCCGCGGCACCCTGCCGGGACACCCGCGCCACCACCTGCCCGGTCCCCGGGCACCCCTGCCTCTCGGCGGTCGAGCCGGGCCGGGTGCTGGAGGCGTTGCGACTGCTCGGGGTGGGCGGATGAACATCCTGCTGTGGCACGTGCACGGCTCCTGGACGACGTCCTTCGTGCACGGCAAACACCGCTACCTCATCCCGGTCAACCCCGAGCGCGACGCCTACGGACTCGGCCGCGCCCGCACCTACCCCTGGCCGGACAACGCCGTCGAGATCACCGCATCCGACCTGCGCGCCGCCGACGTCGACCTGGTCGTGCTGCAACGACCCGAGGAACTCGACCTCGCCACGGAATGGCTCGGCCGTCGACCCGGACGTGACCTGCCCGCCGTCTACGTCGAACACAACACCCCCAAGGGCGACGTCCCGAACACCCGCCACCCGATGGCCGACCGCGACGACCTGCTCCTCACCCACGTCACCCACTTCAACGAGCTGTTCTGGGACAACGGCGCCACCCGCACCACCGTCGTCGAACACGGCGTCGTCGCCCCGGCGGTCGAGTGGACCGGCGAACTCGACCGCCTCGCCGTGGTCGTCAACGAGCCGGTACGCCGCTGGCGGGTCACCGGCACCGACCTGCTCGCCCGGTTCGCCGCGCTGGCGCCCCTGGACGTCTACGGCATGAAGGTGGCCGGGCTCGCCGCCCACCTGGGGCTGCCCGCGGACCGGCTGACCAGCCACGACGACGTACCCCAGCACGCCATGCACGCCGAGCTGGGCAAACGACGCGCCTACCTGCACCTGTGCCGGTGGACCTCGCTCGGGCTCAGCCTCATCGAGGCGATGACCATCGGCATGCCGGTCGTCGCGCTCGCCACCACCGAGGCGGTGGAGGCGGTGCCACCCGCCGCCGGCGCGCTCTCCACGCGGGTCGACGTGCTGGTCGACGCCGCCCGGGGCCTGCTGGACGACCCGGCGGCCGCCCGCCGGGCGGGCGTCGCGGCCCGGGCCGCCGCCCGCGACCGCTACGGCCTGGAGCGTTTCCTCGCCGACTGGGACCGGCTGCTGGAGGAGGAAGTATGCGCATCGCGATGATCTCGGAACACGCCAGCCCGCTCGCCGTCCTCGGCGGGGAGGACGCCGGCGGCCAGAACACGCATGTCGCCGAACTCTCCGCCGCCCTCGCGTCCGCCGGCCACGACGTCCGGGTCTACACCCGCCTCGACGCGGTGGACCTGCCGGTGACCGTCCACACCCCGGACGGCTACCAGGTGGTGCACGTGCCCGCCGGCCCGGCCGAGCCGGTGGCCAAGGACGACCTGCTGCCGTACATGCCGGCGTTCGGCGACTGGCTGGCCGAGCGGTGGGGCGCCGGTGACTGGCAGCCCGAGGTGGTGCACGCGCACTTCTGGATGAGCGGCCTGGCCGGGCTCGCCGCGGCCCGGCGCACCGGCGTGCCGGTGGTGCAGACCTACCACGCGCTCGGCACGGTCAAGCGCCGCCACCAGGGTGCCCAGGACACCAGCCCGCCGGGTCGCATCGACCACGAGCGAAAACTGGGCCGCTCGGTGGACCGGGTGGTCGCCCAGTGCCAGGACGAGGTGGCCGAGCTGGTGCGGCTGGGCGTGCCGCGGTCCCGGATGACGGTGGTGCCGTCGGGGGTGAACCTGTCCACGTTCGGTCCGCTGGGCCCGGTCGCCGACTCCGACGGCGGTCGGGCCCGCATCCTCACCGTCGGCCGGCTGGTCGAGCGCAAGGGCTTCCAGGACGTCATCCGGGCCGTTGCCGGGGTGCCGGACGCCGAGTGCGTGGTGGTCGGCGGGCCACCGGCCGGGTTGCTGGAGACCGACCCGTACGCGCTGCGGTTGCGCGCGCTCGCGCAGTCGCTCGGCGTCGCCGACCGGGTCCGCCTCGTCGGCGCGGTGCCGCGCGAGGAGATGGCCCGCTGGTACCGCTCGGCGGACGTGCTGGTCGCCGCGCCCTGGTACGAGCCCTTCGGCCTCACCCCGCTGGAGGCGATGGCGTGCGGCGTGCCGGTGATCGGGACCGCGGTCGGCGGGCTGACCGACACGGTGGTGCCCGGCCGCACCGGCGACCTGGTGCCGGCCCGCGAGCCGGCGGCGCTCGGCGCGGCGATCCGCGGCCTGCTCGGTGACCGGATCCGCCGCTTCGCCTACGCCACCGCGGCCCTGGAACGGGCCCGTACCCACTACTCCTGGGCCGCCGCGGCCGAGCGGCTCGGCGAGCTCTACGGCGAGGTGGCCACCGTGCGCCGGCCCACCCGGGTGGTCGCCTGATGGCGGCCACCCCGGCCACCGGTCCGACGGTCCTGGAGGACCACCTGGCCCGGCTGGCCGCCGCGCTGCTGCCGCTGCGCGCGGCGGAGCGCCTGCTGGCCCGCTGGGGCGGGGAACTGGCGGACCGGCTCGCCGCGGGCGGGCGGCTGCTGGTGGCCGGCAACGGCGGCAGCGCCGCCGAAGCCCAACACCTCACCGCCGAACTCGTCGGCAAACTCCGCCACGACCGCCAACCCCTCTCCGCCATCGCCCTGCACGCCGAAACCAGCGCCCTCACCGCCATCGGCAACGACTACGGATACGACGAGATCTTCGCCCGCCAGGTCCGCGCCCACGGCCGACCCGACGACCTCCTCCTGCTCATGTCCACCAGCGGCACCAGCACCAACCTCCTCACCGCCGCCGACGCCGCCCACCACACCGGCCTGCGCACCTGGGCCTTCACCGGCCCCACCCCCAACCCCCTCGCCGACCTCTGCCACGACACCCTCGCCGTCGACTCACCCGACAGCCAGGTCGTGCAGGAACTGCACCTGGTCGCGGTGCACGTGCTCTGCGAGTACGTCGAGCAGGCGCTGCCGGCGGCGCTCGCCGCCCGCGTCCCGGCCGGCGACGTGCGCGCCGGCGTCGAGGTGGTGCTCGGCGACCCGGATCCGGAGGTGCAGGCCCGATGAGGAGGTCGAGCATGACGGGACCCGTGGTGGTGCTCGGTGACACGCTGCTGGACCGGGACGTCGAAGGGCTGGTGAACCGGCTCTGCCCGGACTCCCCGGTGCCGGTGCTCGACGAGACCACGTCCGTCGACCGTCCCGGCGGTGCCGGCCTGGCCGCCGTCTTCGCGGCCGCGCAGGGCGCCGAGGTCGCGCTGGTCACCGCCGTCGCCGACGACGCCGGCGGAGCCCGCCTGGGCGCCCTGCTCGCCGCTGCCGGGGTGCAGCTGTACGCGCTGCCGCTGGTCGGTGCCACGCCCGAGAAGATCCGGCTGCGGGTGCGCGGGAGGGTGCTGCTGCGCCACGACCGGGGCGGCCCGACAGGTGTGCCCGGTGAGCCGAGCGAGGCCGTGCTGCGGCTGCTCGCCACCGCGTCCGCAGTGCTGGTCAGCGATTACGGGCGCGGCGTCGCCGGCCAGAGCGCCCTGCGCGCCGCGCTGGCCGCCACCCGGGCGCCCGTGGTCTGGGACCCGCACCCGCGCGGCCCGGCGGCGGTCCCCGGGGTGCACCTGGCCACCCCGAACGAGCCGGAGGCCCGTGAGCTGGCGAAGACGCCGCCGGGCGGGTCCCGCCTGGCGAACGCCTCCCGCAGCGCGCAGGCCCTGCGCCGGCGCTGGCAGGCCGGCGCGGTCGCGGTGACCCTGGGCGGGGACGGCGCGCTGCTCTGCCACGCCGGCTCCACCCCGCTGGTGGTGCCGGCGCCGGCCGCCGAGGGGGACACCTGCGGCGCCGGGGACCGGTTCGCCGCCGCGGCCACGCTGGCGCTGGCCCGGGGCGCGCTGGTGTCGGAGGCGGTGCAGGAGGCGGTCACCGAGGCGTCCGCGTACGTGGCCGGCGGGGGAGTGGCCACCGCGCTGCCGTCGCCGCCGGTGGCCGTCGCCCCGGCGCTGGTCACCGCCGGTGGGGACCGGATCGGCGCCGCGGCGGCCGGTGAGGTGGTCTCCCGGGTACGCGCGGCCGGCGGCACCGTGGTGGCCACCGGCGGCTGCTTCGACCTGCTGCACGCCGGGCACCTGGCGACGCTCCAGGCGGCTCGCCGGCTCGGCGACTGCCTGGTCGTCTGCCTCAACTCCGACGCGTCGGTGGCCGGGCTCAAGGGGCCGGAGCGTCCGGTCGTGTCGCAGGGCGACCGGAGTCGGCTGCTCGCCGCGCTCGGCTGCGTCGACGCGGTGCTGATCTTCGACGAGCCGACGCCGCACGCGGCACTGTCCTGGCTGCGCCCGGACGTCTGGGTCAAGGGCGGCGACTACGCCAGCGGCGGCGGCGACCAGACGCTGCCCGAGTCGGAGATCCTGGCCCGCTGGGGCGGGCACACGGTGGTCGTGCCGTACCTGGACGGGCGGTCCACCACCGACATGATCGCGGCGGCCCGGGCCGGCTGGGCGGCGACCCCGGCCGGCACCGCCCGGGAGACGGTCGTCCGATCCACGGCGAAGGGAGCACGATGACCATGAGCGACCACCCGCCCGGCGCCGGGCCCACCGTGCTGGTCACCGGCGGATCCAGCGGTCTCGGCGCGGCGGTCGTCGCCGCGGTCGCGGCCGCCGGCGGCCGGCCCCTGGTGGTGGACCGGCAGCGACCCGCCGACGGGGTGCCCTGGGTCGAGTGCGACCTGGCGGACACCCGCGCCGCCGAGGCCGCCACCCGGGACCTGGCGGAACGCTCCGGCGGGCTGGACGGCCTGGTCACCGCCGCCGGCATGGACGTGCCCGGCAAGCTGGCCGACCTGCCGGCGGAGACCTGGGAGCGGATCGTCACGGTGGACCTGCTCGCCACCGCGGCGGTGGTCCGGGCCGCGCTGCCGTTCCTGGAGGCGTCCCGGGGCACCATCGTCACCGTCGCCTCCACACTCGGCGTCAAGGCGGTCAGCGACGCGACCGCGTACTGCGCGGCCAAGTTCGGGGTGGTCGGCTTCACCCGGGCGCTCGCCGCCGAACTCGCCGGCGCGGTCGGGGTGACCCTGCTCGTCCCCGGCGGCATGCGCACCGCCTTCTTCGACGAGCGGGACGCGCAGTACCGCCCGGGCCCGGACGCGGTGCTCAACGAACCGGCCGACACCGCCGCCGCCGTGATGTTCGCGCTCTCCCAGCCGGCCGGGTGCGCGGTCCGCGAGATGGTGGTCTGCGCCGAGCGGGAGTCGTCGTACCCGTGATCCTGGTGCTGCGCGCGCTCGGCGTGGGTGACCTGGCCACCGCGGTCCCGGCGCTGCGCGGCCTGCGCGCCGGGCTGCCCGGGCGGGAACTGGTGCTCGCCGCCCCGGCGTGGCTGGCGCCGCTGGTGGAGCTGACCGGTGCGGTCGACCGGCTGCTGCCCACCACCGGGCCGCACCGGATCGGCTGGCGCGGGCCGCCGCCGGAGGTGGCGGTGAACCTGCACGGCCGGGGACCCGAGTCGCACCGGGCACTGGCCGCCACCGGGCCGGGGCGGCTGCTCGCCTACCGGAACCCGTCGGCCGGCCACCTCGACGGGCCGGCCTGGGACGGCGACGAGCACGAGGTCCGCCGCTGGTGCCGGCTGCTGCACGCGTACGGGCTGCCGGCCGACCCGGGGGACCTGGCGTTGCGCCGTCCGGCTCCGGCCGGCGTACCCGCCGGGGTGACGGTGCTGCACGCGGGCGGCAAGGTCCCGGCGAAGCGCTGGCCGGCGGACCGGTTCGCCGGGCTGGCCCGGACGCTGGCCGCGCGCGGGCACCGGGTGGTGCTCACCGGCTCGGCGGACGAGCGGGCGCTGGCCGCCCGGGTGGCGGCCGACGCCGGGCTGCCGCCGTCGGCGGTGCTGGCCGGCCGGACCGGGCTGGCCGAGCTGGCCGCGCTGGTCGCCGACGCGCGGCTTGTGGTCAGCGGCGACACCGGCGTGGCCCACCTCGCCACCGGTTACGGCACCGCCTCGGTGGTGCTCTTCGGGCCGGTGCCGGCGGCGCACTGGGGTCCGCCGGTGGACCGGCCGCGGCACCGGGCGCTCGGTGGCGCCGAGCGTGCCGGATCCGGCCGTGGTTCGGCGGGTTCCGGCGGGGTAGGAACGCACCCGAGTCTGGATGCCATCGGGATCGACGAGGTGGTGGCTGCGGTGGCCGCTGTGGAACGGGTGCCCGGTGCGGTTGCGGCGTAGCGACCCGGGCCGGCCCGGGTACGGGCGCCGGCGACGCGGCAAGGGCTGGCTCTTCCTCGACGCGCGGGGCGAGCCGGTACGCGACGCCGACGAGCTGACGCGCCTGCGCGAACTGGTGATCCCGCCGGCGTGGCGGGACGTGTGGATCTCGCCGTACCCGAACGGGCACATCCAGGCCACCGGCGTCGACGCGGCCGGGCGCAAGCAGTACCTCTACCACCCGCAGTGGCGCCGCAAGCGCGACGAGGCCAAGTTCGACCACGTGCTGGAGGTGGCGCACCGGCTGCCGGCGCTGCGCGACCGGGTCGCCCACGACCTGGCGCTGCGCGGCCTGCGGCGGGAGCGGGTGCTGGCCACCGTGGCCCGGCTGCTCGACATGGGCGCGTTCCGGGTCGGCAGCGACCAGTACGCCACCGGCGACGATCCCACGTTCGGCGTGTCCACGCTGCGCCCCGAGCACGCCCGCTCGCGCGGCGGGTGCGTGGTCTTCGAGTTCAAGGCCAAGGGCGGCATCGACCAGGTCCGCCGGATCGAGGACGCGGAGCTGTGCCAGGTGCTGGTGAACCTGCGCCGTCGGCGGCGCGCCCAGGAGCGGCTGTTCGGCTACTGGGACGGGCGGTCCTGGCGTGACGTGCGCAGCGACGAGGTGAACGACTACCTGCGTGACGCCAGCGGCGGGGAGATGACCGCCAAGGACTTCCGCACCTGGCACGCGACCGTGCTGGCCGCCACGGAACTGGCCACGGTGGGCGCGCAGCGGTCCGTGACCGCCCGGCGGCGGGCCGTGGCGGCGGTGATGCGCTCGGTCGCGGACCTGCTCGGCAACACGCCGACGGTGGCGCGGACGTCCTACGTGGATCCCCGCGTGGTCGACCTCTACCACGACGGGGTGCTGGCGCCGGTGCGCCCGGAGATGCCGCGCGAGACGGTGGAGAAGTCGGTGCTGACGCTGCTGGAGGAGGAGACCGACTGACCCGACCGACCCCGTCGGTCCTGGGGGGAAGCGACGGGGCCGGAGCCCGGGGTCGTGCACCGGGGGGCCACCGGGGCGGGCCGCCCGCGGCCGGACAGCCGCGGGCGCCACGCCACGGCCCCCCGTTACCGTTGGACCGCCGCCGGCGTGCCGACGTCGGCCCGGGTTCAGTGTGTACGTGGTGAGTTGACTTCGGATGCCGCGCTGTTGACGTTCCGTGCCTGTTCCAGGTGACGCGCCCGGTACGCCTGCGGCGTCTCCGCCTGCGCGGCCCGGAAGGCGCGGCTGAAGTGGGCCTTGTCCCGGAAGCCCCAGCGGCCGGCGATGAGCTGGATCGAGCGGCCGCCCAGCGCCGGGTCGGCGAGGTCCCGGCGGCACCGGGCCAGCCGCTCGTCGCGGATGTACGCCGCGACGGTGGTCTCCTCGGCCTCGAAGAGCCGGTGCAGGGAGCGCACCGAGATGTGGTGGGCGTCGGCGATCGTGTGCGGGTCCAGCGTGGCGTCAGCGAGGTGCTGCCGGACGTACGCCTGCACCTGGGCCAGCAGGGCGCGGCGCCGGACCTCGGTCGGGACCGCCTCCTCGGAGACCAGGTGGCGCCCGAGCAGCGTGGCGACCAGGTCCAGGCCGACGGTGCCCAGTCGCTCGGCGTCGACCGCGTGGTACTGCTCCGGATGGCCGGTGATCCGGATGAGGTAGTCGGCCAGCAGCGCGCCCACGCCCTCGCTGCCGGACATCCGGCCGGCGAACAGGGGAGCGAGCCGGCGGTGCGGCAACGGCAGCGCGTCGTACGGGATGAGGGCCACCACCGACGCGGCGGCCCGCCCGTCGTCCGCGTGGTGGCTGATCTCCTGCGGTCGGGCGCAGTCGAAGAAGGTGAAGTCGCCGGGCGGGCAGACCCCGCGTTGCCCGTCCTGGTCGGTGATGCCGGTGCCGTTGAGCGTCAGCGCGAGCACGTAGTAGTCGGCGTCGGAGCGGTTGATCAGCTTGCGGGTCCGGATCCCGTCCAGCGAGGGGTAGCGGTGCCGGATGAGCTGCATCGGCCCCAGGTCGAGGAACTCCGCCCGGGCCAGGAAGTTGTCGGCGTGCTCGGTGCGGACCCGCATGAGCGCCGGCGTCTCGGCGATCACCTCCAGCCAGAGCGCCAACCGGTCGGCGGCGGGCGCCTCCGCCGTGTCGAAGATCCGCGGTTGCAACACCGTGTCCATGCGCGACCCCCGTGGTTCGTCGTCCCCTATGAACACGACGCCCCACGGGGCCGAAAAGCGGCAGCCCGTGGGGCGTGACGTCCGTCATAGACGGTCGTGGAACCTTCTGTTAAGGGTCCGCTCAGTCGTTGAGCACCTGGGACAGCCGGTCCCGGAACCGGCGCTCCGAGTCGCTCACCACGTCGCCGCCGATGCCGAGGATGCCGCCGGTGGAGGCGGCGCCCACCACCTGCTCGGCGATCTCCACCAGCCAGTGCCGGTACGCCCCGGCCTGCCCCTCGTCCACCTTGCCGGTGAGCAGGGCGGAGGCCTGGCCGGCGCGGGCCAGCACGTCCTCGATCATCGCTGTCGGATCGTCCGGCGTGATCACCGGCAGTTCCGCGCCGGTCTCCGGGTCGCCGACGCGGGAGACGACCTCGCCGGCCACGGCCGCGACCAGCGGGCTGGCCGACTCCCGGCCGGCGGCGATGGTCTCCAGCCCGGCGGCGTTCTCGGCCATGGTCCGCCGGGTGCCGTCGGACTCGGCCGCGGCCGCCGCGGTGAGCACCGCCTGCGGCAGACCGACCAGCAGCCCCCACTCCTCGTCGGAGACGCCGAACCGGGTGTACGCCGGCTGCTCGATCACGATCAGGTTCCTTTCGCCGTGGTCGTCGTTGTCGACGGGCACCGCCACGGTGCCCGGGTCAGGCTAGTCCAGCTCCAGCAGGCCCTGTTCGGACACCACGCGCACGGACAGCGTCTTGTAGCCCACCTCGTCGAAGAGCACCGTCATCCGGTCGTCCTCGTAGTTGAGCACCAGGCCGGACCCCCACTCGGCGTGCCGGACCTGGCTGTGCACCGGGAACGGCCCGACCGCGCCGTCGTTCGCCACGCTGGTGCCGGCGTGGCAGTTGTCGCAGTGGGCGCAGACCTCGTTCATCTGCTCGCCGAAGTAGGCCAGCAGGACCTGCCCGCGGCAGCCGGTGGTCTCGGCGAACGCGCGCATCATGTCGGTCCGCGACCGGGTCACGGTCTGCTGCCGCTCGGCCTCGGTGCGCGCCGCCCGCCCGGCCTCGACCGCGTCCGGGGCGTAGCGGGGCACGCCGACGCGCTGCCGGGCGCGGGGCTCGGCGGCGCCGATCTGTTCCAGCAGGGACAGGTACTGGCCGAGCTTGCGCGGGCCCAGTCCGGTCAGTTCGCGCAGCTCCTTGCGGGTGCGGGCCTTGCTCCGCAGCACCGCGGCGAGGTCACACAGCTCCTTCTCGTTCGGCAGGCCGCCGCTGAAGTAGCGCTGGAGGCCGACGTCCTCGGCGCGCCAGAGCAGCAGCACCCGCGACGGCGAGCCGTCCCGGCCGGCCCGGCCGATCTCCTGGAAGTAGCTGTCCGGCGAGTCGGGCAGCGCCATGTGCACCACCCAGGCGATGTTCGGCTTGTCGATGCCCATCCCGAACGCCGAGGTGGCCACCATGATCGGCACCTGGTCGGCGAGGAACGCCTCGTGCAGCTGGTGCCGCGCCGCGGTGGGCATGCCGCCGTGGTAGAACTCGGCGGGGAAGCCTGCGGTGGTCAGCCGCTCGGCCAGTTCCTCGGCCGCGCGTCGGGTCGGCACGTAGATGATGCCGGGGCGCTCGTCGTCGCGCAGCAGCGCGATCAGCCGCCGCCAGCGGTAGTCGTCGGTCGGGCAGTACGCCACCTCGAGGAAGAGGTTGGGCCGGTCCAGCCCGGAGACCACCACCTCGGGCTCGCGCAGCCGCAGCCGGGCGATGATGTCGTCGCGGACCGGCGGGGAGGCGGTGGCCGTCAGCGCCACCACCGGAGGGCGGCCGAGCCCGTCGATGAGGTGGCCGAGCGCGAGGTAGTCCGGTCGGAAGTCGTGTCCCCAGGACGAGATGCAGTGCGCCTCGTCGATGGCGACCAGCGCCGGGGCGAGCGAGCGGACCTCGGCGAGCCGGTCCGGGTTGCTCAGTGCCTCCGGCGTGATGAAGAGGAACTCGGCCCGACCGGCCCGGATCTCCTCGATCGCCTCGGCCTGCTGCGTGGCGCTCTCGTCCGAGCTGATCCGCACCGCGCGCAGCTCCGGCCGCCGGCGCTCGTTGAGCGCGGCGATCTGGTCCTGCTGGAGCGCGAGCAGCGGTGAGATCACCACGGTCGGGCCGGGGATGAGGCTGGCCGGGATCTGGTAGATCGCCGACTTGCCGGCGCCGGTGGGCAGCACCACCAGGGCGTCGTGCCGCTTCATGACGGCGCGCATGGCGGCCAGCTGGTTGGGCCGCAACGCGGTCCAGCCGAACAGGTTCTTCGCCGCGTGGCGCAGGTTGGTGGCGTGCGTCGTCAGTTTCATCAACGGCCACAGCTACCCCCGGTCTCCGAGCCCGAAACCGGGGCGGAGGTTGACGTACGGTAACGACCGGCGGCATTATGAATACGCGTTCATGAACAGTCGTTCACGAGAGGAGGTCGGAGGTGCCAGATATCCGCAACGACCAGCAGGAACGCGCATGGAACGGGTACGAGGGCCGGCACTGGGCGGCACACCGGCACCGTTACGACGCGGTCAACGCCGGCTGCAACGACCTGCTGCTCGCCGCCGTCCGGCCGGGCGACCGGGTGCTCGACGTCGGCTGCGGCACCGGCCAGCTGACCCGCCTCGCCGCCGGTCGCAGCGGCGCCGGGTCGGCGCTCGGGGTCGACCTCTCCGCGCCCATGCTGGCCGCCGCCCGCGCCGCCACCGCCGCCGAGGCGGTGTCCAACGTCGACTTCCTGCGGGCCGACGCCCAGGTGCACCCGTTCGCCCCGGGGGCGTACGACGTGGTGCTGAGCCGGTTCGGCGTGATGTTCTTCGCCGAGCCGGTCGCCGCCTTCGGCAACCTGACCCGGGCACTGCGCCCCGGCGGGCGGCTGGCCTTCGTCTGCCTCGACGACTGGCGACGTGGTGACCTCGGCGCCGCGCTCGCGCCGCTGGCCACGCTTCCGGAACCGCCCAACGACGCCACCCCGACGGACGACGCCACCCCGACGGACGACGACATTCCGGGCGGCGGCCACGATCCGGCCGGCGACGACGCACCGGCCGGCGGGCCGCTCTCGCTCGCCGACCCGGCGGTGACCCGCGAGGTGCTCGCCGACGCCGGTCTGGTCGACGTCGACTGCGCGCGCCACGAGGTGGCCGGGACCTGGGGACGCGACGCGGCCGACGCCGGCGCGTTCCTGGCCGGATGGGGGCCGGTCCGGCACCGGCTCGCGCCGCTCGGACCGGCCGTCGGTGAGCGGGTCCGGGACGAACTGGTGGCGGCCATGCGCCCGTACGCCGGCCCGGACGGCGTCCGGCTGCGCACCGCCGCCTGGCTGGTGACCGCCCGACGGCCCGGCTGAGCGCGGGCCCCGCTGCCGCCGGGGCCGGCTCGCACGGGGGAGCCGGCCCCGGCACCCACACCCCCTAGGATCTGCGGTGATGGCACCCAGGAGAGCGGCCGTGCTGCGCGACGGCGGGCAGAGCCTGCGCGAGCACCTGATCACGGCCGCCGCGCGCCTGCTGGACCGGCGCGGGGCGGCCGGGCTGACCGTACGCGACGTGGCCCGCGAGGCCGGCGTCGCCGACGGGGTGCTCTACAACCACTTCGCCGACAAGGAAGAGCTGCTCGCCCACGCGCTGCACGCGCACATCCGGGCGGTCGAGGCGACGCTGGCGGGTGCCGTCCCGCAGCCCGGCGAGGGCAGCCTGGCCGGCAACCTCCGGGCCTGGCTGGACCGGGCACTGGCGCTGCACGCGGCGATCCTGCCCGCGCTCGCCGGCCTGACCACCCAGCCGAAACTGCTCGCCCGGCTCGCCGAGCTGCCCGCCCTGCCCGGCGGCGACCCCGGCGTCCGGGCGGAGTTCGCCGACTACCTGCGGGCCGAGCAGCGCCTCGGCCGGGTCGCGCCGACGGCCGACCCGCGGGCGGCGGCGACCCTGCTCGTCGGCGTCTGCCACGACCTGGTGCTGAGCCGGCTGCTCGACCCGGCCGGTGCGCCGCCGCAGCCCGACCCGGAGCTGGTGGCCGCCCTGGTCGACACGCTGCTGCGCGGGGTGGCTCCGGCCGGGCCCGGCTGAGGCGCGCTCACCGCAGCCGGGGCAGCACCTCCCGCTGGTAGAGGTCGAACAGGCCCTGCCAGTGCGGGCCGGTGTTGGCCACGTAGACCTCGTCGAAGCCGGCCTTGGCGTACTTGTCGATCATCTCCAGGTGGCCGTCGGCGTCCGGGCCGCAGACGAACGCCTCCCGCACCTGCTCCGGCCGGACCAGCTGCGCGGCCTGCTCGAAGTGCCGAGGCGAGGGAAGCACCTGGGACAGCTCGCCCGGCACGCCCGCGTTGGGCCAGCGCTCGTACGCGATCCGCGCGCCCTCGTCGGCGGTGTCGGCGTACGCGGCCTTGAAGCCGCCCTGGCACGGCTTGTCGCCGCCGCCGGAGTCGCGGAACCGGCGCACCATGTCGGCGTCGGGCATCATGCTGACGTAGCCGTCGCCGATGCGCGCGGCCAGCTCGATCGCCTTCGGGCCGAAGCCGGAGACGTAGATCGACGGGGGTGTCTCGGGCCGGGTGTAGATCCGGGCGTGCTCCACCGTGTAGTGCGTGCCGTGGTGGTTGACGAAGTCGCCGCGCCACAGCTCCCGGATCACCTCGACCGCCTCCTCGAGCATCTCCAGCCGGACGTCGGCCTGCGGCCAGGCGTCGCCGAAGATGTGCTCGTTCAGCGCCTCGCCGCTGCCCACGCCGAGCACGAAGCGTCCCTCGTGCAGCACCGCGCTGGTGGCCGCCGCCTGGGCGACGACCGCCGGGTGGATGCGTACGGTCGGGCAGGTGACCGCCGTGGTCACCGGCAGCCGGCAGACCTGGCTGAGCGCGCCGATGGTGGACCAGACGAACGGGCTCTGGCCCTGCGCGTCGACCCACGGGTGGTAGTGGTCGGAGATCCACAGTGCCTCGAAGCCGGCCTGCTCGGCGCCGCGCGCCTGGGCCAGCAGCTCGGCCGGGGTGTATTCCTCGCTGGACAGGAAGTAGCCGATCCTCATTGTTTCCCCTCCGCCGTGTCCGGACACCGGCCTCCCTACCCCGAGGGTCAGCGGCGGAACATCGCCCGGATCGCGATCAGCAGGAACAGGGCGCCGACCACCAGGCCGAGCAGGCGTACGCCGGGGATGTCGGCGGCGCTGGTGGCGTCGGCGAGCGGCTGGACGGGCATGCCTGAACTCTCCCACGGTGGATGGCCGGTGGCCAGCGTCTAACAGTAAGGATTGTTGACTATTTAGCTGCGCGGTGTGACCATGTCAGCACCCGCCGGTCGTGGCGGGTCCGTGGGGGAGACGGGGGTACGACAGCGCATGAGCGAGCGGATCGTCGGAGCTACCGGAGACCTGGCGGCGCTCGCCGCCGCCGTCCTGCAACCCGGGTTCGTCGGCACCACCCCGCCACCCTGGGTCTGCCGCTGGCTCGGCGAAGGGCTCGGCTCGGTGGTCCTCTTCGCCCGCAACGTCGTCGACCACGAGCAGGTCGCCAACCTGACCGCCACCCTGCGGGCGGAACGGCCGGACGTGATCGTGGCGATCGACGAGGAAGCCGGCGACGTCACCCGGATCGAATCCGCCCGGGGCAGCTCCCGGCCCGGCAACTTCGCCCTCGGCGCGGTGGACGACCCGGCGCTGACCGAGGAGGTCGCCCGCGACCTGGGCGCCGAGCTGGCCGCGGTCGGCGTCACCCTCGACTACGCGCCGGACGCCGACGTCAACTCCAACCCGGCCAACCCGGTCATCGGGGTGCGCTCGTTCGGCGCCGACCCCGACCTGGTCGCCCGCCACACCGCCGCCTGGGTACGCGGCCTGCAGGCCGGCGGGGTCGCCGCCTGCGCCAAGCACTTCCCCGGGCACGGCGACACCCACGTCGACTCCCACCACGACCTGCCCCGCATCGGCGCCGACCGGGCCCGCCTCGACGCCATCGAGCTGGCCCCGTTCCGGGCCGCGGTGGCGGCCGGCACGCAGGCGGTGATGACCGGTCACCTGCTGGTCCCGGCGCTCGACCCGGAGCTGCCGGCCACGCTCAGCGCGCGCATCCTGGGCGGACTGCTCCGCGAGGAGCTGGGCTTCGGCGGCGTGGTGGTGACCGACGCGGTGGAGATGCGGGCGGTGTCCGACCGGTACGGCTTCGCCGGCGCGGCGGTGCGCGCGCTCGCCGCCGGCGCCGACGCCATCTGCGTGGGCGGGGAGCGGGCCACCGAGGCCGACGCCCGCGAGTTGCGCGACGCGATCGTCGCCGCCGTGGTGAGCGGGGAGTTGCCCGAGGAGCGGCTCGCCGAGGCGGCCAAGCGGGTCGGTCAGCTCGCCGCGTGGAGCGTCGCCGCCCGGGCCCACCGCAGCGCCGCCCCGGCCGCGCCGGACGGCTCACCCATCGGCCTGACCGCCGCCCGCCGGGCGCTGCGGATCACCGGCGACGCCGCGCTGCTGCCGCTCGCCGGGCCGGCGCACGTGGTGGAGTTCGCGCCGCCCCGCAACATCGCCATCGGCGAGGAGACGCCGTGGGGGATCGCCGCGCCCCTGGCCCACCTGGCGCCCGGCACCACCACCGCCCGGTACGCCGCCGACGCCGTCCCGGCGGACCCGGCGACCGGCTCGGCCGACCGACCGTTGGTGCTGGTCGTGCGCGACCTGCACCGGCACGGGTGGATGCGGGACGCGGTCACCCGAGCCCTGACCGCCCGCCCGGACGCGGTCGTGGTCGAGTTGGGCGTGCCCGAGCTGGCCGCCGGCCGGGTGCACCTGGCCACCCACGGCGCCACCGCCGCGGCGGCCCGCGCCGCCGCCGAGCTGCTGGCCGGCGCCCGCTGAACTCCGGCCCGGCCGGGTGGGGAGGTCCCCCGGTCGGGCCGGGCCTCAGGGCGCGTCGACCACCAGGTCGGCGTAGTCCGGATGGCGTTCGATGAACGCGGCCACGAACGGGCACCGGGGCACCACCCGGCCGCCACGCTCGCGGATCTGGTCCAGCATGCCGCGCACCAGCGCGGCGCCCACGCCCTGCCCCTGGTAGCGGTCGTCGACCTCGGTGTGCGTGAAGACCAGCACCTCGCCGCGCGGCAGGTACGCGCTGAACCCGGCCAGCGCGTCGTCGACCAGGATCTCGAAGCGGTGCTTGGCGGGGTTCTCCTCGACCAGGAAGTTCACCGGTCCATCGTCCTCTCGTCGCCGGCCAGCCGGTCGAGTTCGGCCAGCAGCCGGTCCACCTCGTCGACCGTGTTGTAGTGGTAGACGCTCGCCCGGACCGCGCCGCCGGAGTCGCGCAGGCCCATCGCCTGGAAGTACTCGTAGGCGTAGTAGTCGCCGGAGGAGAGGCACAGACCCGCCTCGCCCAGCGCCGCGGCGGTCTCCGCCGGGGTCCGGCCGGCCACCCGGAACGACACCGTCGGGCAGCGCCGGGCCGGTGAGCCGTGGACGGTGACGAAGGGCCGGGACGTCAGCCCGGCGAGCAGCCGGTCGAAGACCGCCTCCTCGTGCGCCTGCGCGGCGGCCAGACCGGCGCGTACCCGCTCGCGGCGGTCGCCGGTCGCGGCCGGGTCGAGCGAGGCCAGGTGGTCCACCGCGGCGGTCACGCCGGCCAGCAGCGGGAAGCTCGGGGTGCCGTACTCGAACCGGTCCGGGACCGTGTCGGCGGAGGGCAGCAGCTTCGCCGGGCGCAGCGTCGCCCACCACGCCGGGTCGGCGACCATCGCCGCCAGGTGCGGCCCCGACCACTTGTAGGCGCTGGTGACCAGCACGTCCGCGCCGAGCGAGGCCAGGTCGGTGGGGCCGTGCGGCACGGAGTGCACCCCGTCCACGCAGACCAGCGCGCCGGCGGCGTGCGCGGTCTTGGCGATCGCCGCCACGTCCGGCGCGGTGCCGATCGCGTTGCTGCCGGCGGTCACCGCGACCAGCCGGGTGCGGCCGGTGACCAGCTCGGCGTACTGACCGGCGGGCAGCTCGCCGGTGGCCCTGTCGAACTCGGCCCAGCGCACCGTCGCGCCGGCCGCCTCGGCCGCCTGCACCCAGGGGCGGACGTTGGCGTCGTGGTCCAGCCGGGACACCACCACCTCGTCGCCGGGCCGCCAGCCCGCGCCCAGCGTCCGGGCCAGGGTGTAGGTCAGCGCGGTGGCGCTCGGCCCGAGCACCACGCCCGACGGGTCCGCGCCGAGCAGGTCGGCGACCGCGGACCGGGCGCCGGCGACCAGATCCAGCGCGCGCCGGCCGGGGGCGAAGGCGGTGCTGCGGTTGCCCGTGGCGGCCCGCATGGCGTCGGCCACCGCCTCGATCACCCCGGCGGCGGTCTGGGTGCCACCGGCGCCGTCGAAGTGGACGAAGCCCTCGCCCAGCGCGGGATAGAGCCCGCGCACCCGGGCAACATCGAATGCCATTCCCGCACCCTAGCGGGTAAGGCGGGGCCCCCTCTTCACGCATTCGGTAGAGGCGGTGCCCCTTCTTGACGCCCCGTCGGCGAGCGAGCGGCCAGCCGGGGCATGGCCGACGGGCGGTACCGTTGGGGAGGTGACGAACCGACGCGCCACCTTCGCCCCGACTCCCGCCCGCCGCGCCGCCGGGCTGCTCGCCGGTCTCGCCCTCGGCGCCGCGCTGCTCGCCGGATGCAGTTCCAACGGTGCCGACACCGACTGCGGCCTGGACGCCTGCACCATCACTTTCGACCGGGGCGTGGACGCCAGCGCCACCATCCTCGGCATCGAGGCCAAGCTCATCGGCACCCAGGACGACCAGGTCACCGTCGAGGTGGCCGGCGAGCAGCTCTCGCTCACCACCGGGCAGCAGGCCACCGAGGTCGGCGGCTTCCAGGTCAGCCTGGACAGCGTCACCGACCAGAACGTCGTGCTGCGGGTGGCCCGCAACCCCAACGGCTGATCCCTTTCGGCCCGGTGGCGGTGGCCCCGGCGCGCGGCGACGTTTGGAAAACCGCACGTCGGGAGATTGAGGGCGCATGTCTGTCACCCGAAACGCCGGAGCCACCGCCACGCGGGCCAAGAACAGCCGGTGGCTCGAACTGTTGACCCGCGCCGGTTTCATCGGCTATGGAATCGTGCACCTCCTCTTCGGCTGGCTGGCGCTGCAGATCGCCTTCGGCAACTCCGGGGAGGAGGGCAACCAGAACGGCGCCCTGCGCACCCTCGGCGAGCAGCCGCTCGGCAAGTTCGTCCTGGTCGTGATCGCGATCGGGCTCTTCGCCATGGCCATCTGGCAGGCCTCCGAGGCAGTGGTCGGCCACCAGTCGAAGACCGGCAAGGAGCGGACCTTCGAGCGGATCGCCTCGGTCGTCCGGGTGATCATCTTCGTCTGGCTGGGCTGGACCGCGATCAAGGTCGTCCAGGACGCCAGCTCCAACTCCTCCAACCAGCAGCAGCAGCTCACCGAGAAGCTGATGGCCTCCGACGGCGGCCGGTGGCTGGTCGGGCTGGCCGGTCTGGTGCTCGCCGCGGTCGGCATCGGCATGGTGATCTACGGCCTGAAGAAGAAGTTCGAGCGCAACCTCAAGACCGGCGAGATGAACCCGAAGACGCACAAGCTGGTCCGTCGTCTCGGCATGGCCGGGTACGCCGCGCGGGGCGCCGTGTTCGCCATCGCCGGCCTGCTCATCGTGGTCGCCGCGGTGAAGTACGACCCGGAGAAGGCACGCGGTCTGGACGCCGCCCTGCGGACGCTGCGCGACCAGGCGTACGGGCCGTGGCTGCTGGCGCTGATGGCGCTCGGCATCGCCGCGTTCGGCGTCTACTGCTTCTTCCAGTCCCGGTTCCGCAAGGTCTGAGCCTGGTCGATGTCCGGACCACCGGGCACCATTGGGCCTTTGCCCGATTCCCGCCCGGGCCGGAGGGAGACTTCTCGTGCAGAGCTATCTGGTGACCGTCGCCGCCGCGCTGGCCGCGGCGGCGGTCGCGTTGGTGCTGGTCGCGGTCGTGCACCGGGTGACCCGCCGACTCGGCCGCCGGTCGCTGCTGATGACCGAGCTGACCGAGCACGCGCACCGCGCGTTCCAGGTCGCGGTGACCGTCGTCGCCGTGCAGCTCGCGGTCCGGTTCACCACGCTCTACGCGGTGGGCAGCCCGTGGCGCCAGTTCGTCCTGCACACGCTCGGGCTGGCGATGATCGCCGCGATCGCCTGGCTGGTGGCCGCGCTGCTGGTGGTGGCGGAGGACACCGCGCTGGCCCGGTTCCGGGTGGACGTGCCGAACAACCGGCACGCCCGCCGGGTGCGGACCCAGGTGGTGCTGCTGCGCCGGCTGACCATCGCGGTGATCGTGATCCTCGCGGTCGGCGTGATGCTGATGACGTTCCCCGCCGTACGCGGCATCGGCGCCGGCGTGCTCACCTCCGCCGGTGTGGTCGGTGTCGTCGCCGCGCTCGCCGCGCAGAGCCTGCTCGGCAACGTCTTCGCCGGCCTCCAGCTCGCCTTCAGCGACGCGGTCCGCCTCGACGACGTGGTGGTGGTCGAGGGGGAGTGGGGCCGGATCGAGGAGCTGACGCTCAGCTACGTGGTGGTGCAGGTCTGGGACGACCGCCGGTTGATCCTGCCCACCTCGTACTTCACCAGCACGCCGTTCCAGAACTGGACCCGCACCGAGGCGAAGGTGCTCGGCACCGCCGAGTTCGACCTGGACTGGGCCATCCCGGCGCAGGCCATGCGGGAGGAACTGCGCCGGCTCTGCGAGGGCACCGAGCTGTGGGACGGCCGGGTCTGCGTGCTCCAGGTGACCGACGCCACCGGCGGCATGGTCAAGGTGCGCGCGCTGGTCAGCGCCGCGGACGCCGGCAGCCTGTGGGACCTGCGCTGCCTGGTCCGTGAGCACCTGGTGACCTGGGTGCGCGACCACCGCCCGACGGCCCTGCCCCGGCTGCGCACCGAGGTGGGCGACGCCACCGGCCCGATGCCGTGGCAGTCGATGCAGCCGCGTCGCCCGGTCCGCCGTGCGACCGACACCGAGGCGCCCGACGACGCGCGGGTCTTCGGCGGCAGCGACGACGGCGACGCCCGCAGCGAGGTCTTCGTGGGCCGGGAGGACCACGCCGAGGCCCGGCGCTGACCCGCGTACCCCGATCGGAGCCCGCGGCGCCGGGGGCTCCGCGCGTGACCCGGCGCCCGCGCGGCGCGTTGGCCCGGCCGGGACGGTACGCGGGCGGACGGTTCCGTTCGCGGAGTGTCGGGCCGACTGGGTTTGATCGGTCCGTTTCGGGGGACCTGCTGCCCATGCCCCGGATTCCGGCCCGGCCCGACGCCGGACTCCGGTGGCGCGCGGCCGGGCCGACCGGCCGCTCCGCGCAGGATTGACGGGCGGCGACTCCGGGCATACAGCGCGGTGATGATGAAAGGAGGACAGCATGGCTGACGTCGCGAGTCGCAGCACGTCCCGGACCGGGAACGAGCCGTCCACCGCGGAACTGGTGCAACGGGCCACCGAACAGGTCACCCGCCTGGTACGGGACGAACTGGCCCTGGCCCGGGCGGAGCTGACCCAGAAGGGCAAGCACGCCGGGATCGGGATCGGTCTGTTCGGCGGGGGCGGGGTGATGGCGCTCTACGGCGCCGGCGCGCTGGTCGCCACCGTGATCCTGCTGCTGGCGCTGGTCATGCCGGCGTGGTTGGCCGCCCTGATCGTGGCGGTGGCGCTGTTTGTGCTCGCCGGGATCCTGGCGCTCGTGGGCAAGAAGCAGGTCAGCCGTGCCGTCCCGCCGGTGCCGGAGGCGGCGGTCCGCAGCGTCCGGGCCGACGTCGACACGGTCACCGCCGCCGTGAAGGACGGGAGGCGGGCATGACCGGAAACGGCAACGGCACCGGTGATGTGGCGGCGCTCCGGGAGGAGATCCGCCGGACCCGGGTGGAACTCGGTGAGACGATGGAGCTGCTGGCGGCCCGGGCCGACCCGAAGGCGCTGGTGCGGCACTCCGCCGAGCAGGCGAAGGCGCGGATGCGCGAGCAGGCGGCGCTGACTGTGGCCCGGGTGCGGGAGCGGGCGGCCGAGCAGGTCCGGCAGGTCCGGGCGCAGGCGGCCCACGAGCCGGGCGCCCTCGCGCGTGGCCCGTTGCCGTGGGCGGCGGTCGCGGCCGGTGCGGTGGTGACCGCGGTGGTGCTGTTGGTGGTCCGAGGGAGGCGTCGGTGAGCGGCAGGATCGGTAAGACGGCGTACAAGCCGGTGGGGGTGCTGCTCGGCCTCGCGGCCGGTGCGGTGGCCGGGATGGTCTTCCGGCAGGTCTGGAAGCTGGCGGCGGGCGACGACGACGCGCCGAGCGCCACCGACGAGGACCGCCACTGGGGCGAGGTCATCGCCGCCGCGGCCCTGCAGGGGGCGATCTTCTCGGCGGTCCGAGCGGCCGTGGACCGCGGCGGCGCGGTCGGCGTGCGCCGGCTGACCGGGCACTGGCCGGACTGATTCGACAGTCGAACAGACCCCTTCCCCCCGCGACCTGGGGAAGGGGTCTTTCGCACGGCTCCGTCGGCACGCCCGTCGATCATCGGGCAACCTTCAGGTCACATGTCGGAGAATTTCGTCCGGTAGGCTGTGCGAAGTTTTTGCGTACGTGGTTTGCTTTCTCACGCTGTTGCGAGACGCGTGGGTTGAGAGACGTTCCCTGCACGGGGGGCCACCTCAGGCGCCGCTGCTCGAAAACGGCCAATCGGCCGCACGGCGTGCTCGGCCGCCAGTTTTAGAAGGAGTTGCACATGGCGCAGGGAACCGTGAAGTGGTTCAACGCTGACAAGGGCTTCGGCTTCATCACCGTCGACGGCGGGGGTGCTGACGTGTTCGTCCACTTCTCGGCCATCCAGTCCAGCGGCTACCGCTCGCTGGAGGAGAACCAGCGGGTGGAGTTCGAGATCGCCCAGGGTCAGAAGGGTCCGCAGGCCGAGCAGGTCCGCCCCATCTGAGCTGCACCACACCGGCCGCGCGGCCGGTGCGCGAAGCCCCGCATCCCGCACGGGAGGCGGGGCTTCTCCATGCCCGGCGCACGCCTCAGCGGCGCCGGGCCCGCATGCCGTACCAGAGCGCCACGAGTCCGATCAGGACGACCACCGGGCCGACCAGCGCCCAGATCCGGTTGTCGGTCAGTGCGCTGCCCTCGACGTAGCCGAGCCCCAGCACCGTCCACAGCGCACCCAGCACCACGGCCAGCAGCCCCACGGTGAGCCGGAACCAACCCCTCATCGCGCCCCCTCCAGCGACGTCCACCCCGGTCCAGCATGCCCGCCCGCGTGCGACGCCGGTGGCGCCGCGCCGGTCACCACCGGTCGTGCACCTGCGGCCGGATCAACTCGTCGTAGGTGGCCCGCACCGAGGCCAGCTCCACAGCGGTCAGTGGCGGCTGGTCGGCCGCCTCGGCGTTGCGCCGGGCCTGCTCGGCCGAGCGGGCGCCGGGGATCACCACTGTCACGCCGGGCTGGTCGAGGATCCAGCGCAGCGCGAACTGCGCCATCGTGCGCGCGTCGCCGACCAGCGGCGCGAGCCGGCGCACCGCGGCGAGGCCGAGGTCGTAGTCGACGCCGGAGAACGTCTCGCCGACGTCGAACGACTCGCCGTGCCGGTTGAACGTGCGGTGGTCGTTCTCCGGGAACGTGGTGTGCTCGTCGTAACGGCCGGAGAGCAGGCCGCTGGCCAGCGGGACCCGGGCGATGACGCCGACCCCGGCCGCCGCGGCGGCCGGCAGCACCCGCTCCAGCGGCTTGTGCCGGACCGCGTTGAGGATGATCTGCACGCTGGCCACCCCGGGTCGGGCGACGGCGGTGAGCGCCTGCTCGCAGGTTTCCACGCTCACCCCGTACCCGGCGATGCGCTTCTCGGCGACCAGCGTGTCCAGGGCGTCGAAGACCCGGTCGTCGGCGAAGACCGCGCCGGGCGGGCAGTGCAGCTGCACCAGGTCGAGGGTGTCGACGCCGAGGTTGGCCCGGGACCGGTCGGTCCAGGCCCGGAAGTTCTCCAGGGTGTACGCCTCCGGCGTCTGCGGCACCCGACGACCCATCTTGGTGGCCACGGTCAGCCCGTGGTCCGGGTGGGACCGCAGGAACCGGCCGATGAGCTGCTCGCTGCGGCCGTCGCCGTACACGTCCGCGGTGTCCAGGAAGGTGACGCCGGCGTCCACCGCGGCGGTGAGCACGTCGAGCGCCGCGTCCTCGCTGACCTCGCCCCAGTCGGCGCCGAGCTGCCACGCGCCGAGTCCGATGATGCCGACGTGCCGGCCGAGCCGGTCGAAGTTGCGCTGTTCCATCCGGTCGAGCCTAGTGAGCGGGTTGCCGCTTCGCCCGTCGGGCCGTACGGTCTCTAGCAAGACGTACGTACGGTTTGGAGATTGTCATGTGGGATCCCGGCACCTACCTGCGCTACGGCGACGAGCGCTCCCGACCCTTCTTCGACCTGCTGGCCCGCGTCGACGCGCGCCACCCGCGCGCGGTGGTCGACCTCGGCTGCGGGCCCGGCACGCTCACCGCCACGCTCGCCGAGCGCTGGCCCGGCTGCCGGGTCACCGGCCTGGACTCCTCGCCCGAGATGATCGAACGGGCCGCCGCCCCGGGCTCCCCGGTCACCTTCGGCGTCGCCGACGTCCGCGACTGGCGGCCGGCGCCCGACGTGGACGTGCTGGTCGGCAACGCAGTGCTCCAGTGGGTCCCGGAGCACCGCCAGCTGCTCACCCGATGGGCCGCCGAACTGCCGACCGGCGCGTGGCTGGCGTTCCAGGTCCCCGGCAACTTCGCCGCGCCGTCCCACCGGGCGCTGCGCGAGGTCGCCGGACGGGACCGGTGGCGCGACCGCCTCGCCGGGCTGCTGCGCGAGGCCCCGGTCGACGAGCCGGTCGACTACGCCACGCTGCTGACCGGCGCGGGCTGCGCGGTGGACGCCTGGGAGACTACCTACGTGCACATGCTGCCGGCCGCCGGCACGGACCACCCGGTGCTGGCCTGGATGGAGGGCACCGCCCTGCGCCCGGTCCGCGCCGCGCTGGACGCCACCGGCTGGGCCGCCTTCCGCGCCGAGCTGGGGGTACGCCTCGCCGAGGCGTACCCGGTGCGGCAGGGTCAGGTGTACTTCCCGTTCCGCCGGATCTTCGTGGTGGCCCGCACCGGCGCCCGCGCAGAGGAGAACTCGTGACCGACCTGCCCACCTTCATCGCCGGCCTGCCCAAGGTGGAGCTGCACGTGCACCACGTCGGCTCCGCCTCGCCCCGGATCGTCGCCGAGCTGGCCGCCCGGCACGAGGGGCGCAGCCCCGTCCCGGCCGACCCGGAGGCGCTCGCCGACTACTTCGCGTTCCGCGACTTCGCCCACTTCATCGAGGTCTACCTGAGTGTTGTCGACCTGATCCGGGACGCCGACGACGTCTGGCTGCTCACCCACGAGGTGGCCCGGGAACTGGCCCGCCAGCAGGTCCGCTACGCCGAGTTGACGGTCACGCCCTACTCGCACGTGCACCGGGGCATCCCGGCGCCGGCGTTCTGCGAGGCGATCGAGGACGCCCGCAAGCGGGCCGAGGCCGACTTCGGCATCGCACTGCGCTGGTGCTTCGACATCCCCGGCGAGGCCGGGTTGCCGGCCGCCGAGCAGACCCTGCGGATCGCGCTCGACGAGCGGCCGGACGGGTTGATCAGCTTCGGCCTGGGCGGCCCCGAGATCGGGGTGCCCCGGCCGCAGTTCAAGCCCTACTTCGACCAGGCCCGCGCGGCCGGGTTGCGCTCGGTGCCGCACGCCGGCGAGACCACCGGCCCGGAGACGATCTGGGACGCGCTGCGCGAGCTGGGCGCCGAGCGGATCGGCCACGGCATCTCTGCCGTGCTCGACCCGGAGCTGATGACCCACCTGGCGGAGCGCCGGATCCCGCTGGAGGTGTGCCCGACCTCGAACGTGCGGACCCGGGCGGTGGCCAGCCTCGACGAGCACCCGCTGCCGCAGCTGATCGAGGCCGGCGTGCCCGTCAGCATCAACTCCGATGACCCGCCGATGTTCGGTACCACGCTCAACGACGAGTACGCGGTCGCCGCCCGGCTGCTGGGCATCGGCCCGGAGGGCGTCGCCGCGCTGGCCCGCGACGCCGTGGCCGCCGCGTTCCTGGCCCCGGCCGAGGCGGCCCGGATCAGCGCCGAGATCGACGCGTACCTGGCGAGTGCGGCGCGGTGAGCGGCCGCACGGGCGCCGGCCGTCGGGACAGGCGGGGCGGTCGGCGCCGGGTGGCCAGGAGCACCCCGAGCGCGACCGGCGCGAACAGCGCGACGGCGAAGCCGGACATGGCCGGGTCGGCGTGCCCCGGGCCGTGTGCGAGCACCGGGTCCTGCCAGGCGGCGAGGGTGAGGGCGATGCCGAGGCCGATCACGGCGGCCCAGCGCAACAGTCGGCTGACGGTCGGCGTCATCACGGTCACCTCCGCCCGGCTCGACGGCGAGAGCGGCGCGCGACGGGAGCGAGGTGTGGGGGGACCGGACTCCCGCCGCGCGCACGGATCCGCCGGCCGGAAGGTGTTACGGGGCGTCCCGGCCGACGGAACTGATGGGTTCTGTCAGAGATCCTGGCATTTCGCGACCCGGTGGTGGCCGTCGTTAAAACACTCCTAAGGAGAACTTGCGCCGCCGCACAGCCACCGGTCAGCGCGGGCGCGGCCAGCGCCGCCCGGTGCGCGGTTCGCGGGCGTCCCGGGCCATCCGGCCGACCAGCCCGAACCGGTTGACCTGGCGGGGCGCCGCGTCCGGATCGGCCAGCAGCATCACCACGCTGGCCCCGCCCAGGCGTGCCCGGTCGAGGCTCACCGAACCGTTCGCCTGCAACGCGACCCGCTTGGCGATGTCCAGCCCGAGCCCGGTGGAACCCTGGTCGCTCTCGCCCCGGCGCAAGGCACGGTCCGGGTTGGCGATGCCCGGCCCGGCGTCGTCGATCCGGATCGCCACCCAGCCGTCGCGGCGGCTCACCACCACCTCGAACGCGGTGCCCTGCGGCGTGTAGCGGAAGACGTTGCCGATCACCGCGTCCAGCGCGGCGGCCAACTCGGCGCGGGGCACCGGCGCCGGGATGCGCAACTGCGCCCCGACCACCCGGTGCGGCCGGTTCTGGTCGCCGGCCAACGCCGACCAGAAGACCATCCGGTCCCGGACCACCTCGCTGACGTCGCAGGACGCCGGCGCCGTCTCCTGGCTGACCGCCTTGCGGGTGGTCTTGATGAGTTGGTCGACCTCGCCCTCCAGCGTGACGATGGCCTGCCGGATCCGCCGGATGCCGCGCCGCCGGTCCAGCTCCGCCTCGCTGAACGTGCCGATGCTGGTGTCGTCGGACTCCAGGGCCTCCGCGTCCAGCCGCAGCGCGGTCAGCGGGGTACGCAGCCGGTGCGACAGGTCGGCGACGAGTTCGTGCTCGTCGGCGCGCAACGCCACCAGCCGCTCCGCCATCCGGTTGAACGCGTGCCCCGCCTCGGCCAGCTCCCGCGGCCCGGCCGGCTCGACCCGTACGCCGAGTTCGCCGTCGCCCACCGCGAGCGCCGCCTTGACCAGGTCGCCGGTGGCGTCCACGGCCCGGGCCGCCACCCGGTCCACCACGATCACCGCGGCGCCGACCAGGGCCAGCGCCACCGCGAGCAGCAGCAGCCACCGCCCGCCGGCGCCGGCGTCGAGCACCTCGTCGGGTACGAAGACCTCCACCACTGCCACCCGGTCGCCGAGCACCACCGGGTCCAGTCGCAGCACCCCGCCGTCCACCTCGCTCACCACGGAGCGGCGCTGCGTGGCGGCGTCGGCCAGCGCGGCGGGGTCGGCGCGACCGGCCGACTCGTCGGTGCCGATGCCGTGCACGACCGGCCGCAGCGCCGGGTCGTCGCCGCTGGCCGCCACCGCCCGCTTGACCACCTCGGCGTCGGTGCTGACCGCCAGCGCGCCGGTGACCAGCGCGCTGCGCCGGGCCGCGTCGGCCAGCTTCTCCTCGCGGGACTGACCGGACAGGGTGATGCCGAGCGGGATCAGGAAGGCGAGCGCGACCAGGCTGCACATGCCGGCGGTGAGCCAGGCCAGCGCCGGCCTCAGTCCGGCGCCACCAGCCGGAAGCCGACCCCCCGCACGGTGCGCAGGTAGCGGGGCTTCGCCGCGGACTCGCCCATTTTGCGGCGGAGCCAGTACAGGTGAACGTCGATGGTCTGGTCCTCGCCGACCGATGGCTGCCGCCATACCTCCTCCAAGAGTTCCCGCCGGGACACCACCCGGCCGGGCCGAGCGGCGAGATACGCCAGCAGGTCGAATTCCTTGCGGGTCAGGGCCAGGGACTCCCCGTCCAGCACCGCGCTGCGCTCGCCCACGTCCACCCGTAGACCGCCGACCGTGTGCACGGCCGGTTGCACGGTACGGCTGGCCCGACCGGCCCGCCGCAGCACGGTGGTGATCCGGGCGTCGAGGTGCGCGCCGGTGAACGGCTTGACCATGTAGTCGTCCGCGCCGGCGCGTAGCAGCCGGACCACCGACTGCTCGTCGTCGCGGGCGGTGGCGATGATGATCGGCACGTCGGTGATGCCGCGCAGCATCCGCAGCGCGTCCGAGCCGTCCAGGTCCGGCAGGCCCAGGTCGAGCACGACCAGGTCGGGCGTCTCCGCGGCGACCCGGCGCAACGCGTCCAGCGCGGTGCCGACGGCGTGCACCGCGTGCCCCCGGTCGGTCAGCGACCGCAGCATCGCGCCACGCACGACGTGGTCGTCTTCGACCAGCAGGACGGTTGCCACGTCAGCACCGTACTCGGCGTGGCAAGTCGATCGCGTTGCGACGGTCCGGGGAAGCGGGCAAGCTGGGACGGCGATGACGTTCACCCTCTTCCCCGACACCCGCCTCACGCTCGCCCGCGACGCGCTGGCCGGCCTGTCGGTGGGTGACGCCCTCGGCTCGCAATTCTTCGTCCCCGGCCGGCACCCGGCCGACCTCGCCGCGGGGCGGCTGCCCCCGCCTCCGTGGGAGTGGACCGACGACACCGAGATGGCCTGCTCCGTGGTGGCCGAGCTGGCCTCGGCCGGTCGGATCGACTCCGACCGCCTGGCGCTGGCCTTCGCCGAGCGTTGCGAGCCCTACCGGGGCTACGGCCCGGGCGCGGTGACCGTCCTGCGGCTGATCCGCACCGGCACGCCGTGGCCGGTGGCCGCCGCGTCGGCCTTCGACGGGCAGGGCTCCTGCGGCAACGGCGCGGCCATGCGCGTCGCCCCGCTCGGCGCCTGGCACGCCGACTCCACCCGACGCGCCGCCGACCAGGCCCGTGCCTCGGCCGAGGTGACCCACGCCCACCCGGAGGGCGTCGCCGGAGCGGTGGCGGTGGCGGTGGCCGCCTCGCTGGCCGCCCGCGCCCGGCTCGACGGCGACCGGCCCGAGCCGGCCCGGCTGCTCGGCGCGGTGGCCGGCACGCTCGACCCGGCCGGCGAGGTGCACCGCGGCGTACGCCGGGCCGCCGCGCTGCTCGGACGCCCGGCCGGCGAGGTGGTCGAGGCGGTGGGCAACGGCTCCCGGGTCACCGCGCAGGACACGGTCCCGTTCACGCTCTGGGTCGCCGCCACGCTGCTGCACGACTACCCGGCCGCGATCCGCGCGTGCGTGGAGGCGGGCGGCGACGTGGACACCACGGCGGCGATCGTCGGCGGGATCGTCGCCGCCCACACCGGGGTCGGCACGCCCGGCGGCGTGCCCGAGGGCTGGCTGACCGCCCGCGAACCGCTCCCCGGCTGGCTCACCACCCCCGCCTGACCCGGCTCCGCTCGCCCCGCCCCGCCCCGCCTCGCCTCGCCCTGCCTCGCCTCGCCCTGCCCCGTCGATCTTGGACTTGTGGTCGTTGACAAAGGGCGCGATCCCGACTATCCAGGCGCCACAACTCCAAGATCGACGAGACGGGCCGGGGCGGGGCGGGGGTCATGGGGTGGGGCGGGTGCTGCCTGCGGTGACCGGATCGGGGGTGCGGGGGGCGGTGGGAGCGGTGGGAGCGGTGGGAGCGGTGGGAGCGGCTGGGTCGGCCGGCAGGGCCATGGTGCCGCGGCGACGGCGGCTGAGCAGCCAGCCGATCGCCGCGCCGCCGGCCAGCCCGGCGAGCAGGCCGCCGCCGAGCAGCAGGTCGGCGCTGGGCCCGTCGTCGGCCGCCCCGGTCGTCGGGCCCCCGGCGGTCGCCCCGGCCGGCGCCGCGCCGTCCTGGCCGCCGGACACGCCGCCGTGCCCGCCGTGGGCCGCGCCGCCCGCACCGGCGTCGCCACCGCCCGTGGCGGCGCCCTGCGGTGGCGGCAGCAGCGCGACCGTCGGCGCCGGGTGCGCGCCGCCGGCCGGGTCCGCCCAGCGGACCACCGTGCCGTCGGCGAACGTCTGCACCACGGTGAAGGTCAGCCGGTCGGTGGCCGGCATCGGCCCCATGCCGAGCGGCAGTCGGGCCGCGCCGGCGCCGCCGCCCGGCACCCGGAGCCAGGTCACGGCGTGGGTCACCTGGTTCAGCTCGGCCGCGTGGATGCCGGCCACCGGCTGGTCCAGGGTGCGGGTGGTGATGGTCGGCGCCCAGTCCGGCACGGAGAGCGGATAGACCTCGCCGATCGGGGCGTCCGCCGGCATGGTCAGCTCGACCTTCGTGGTCCGGCTGCCCGGCCGGTCCGCCGGCACCACCACGGACAGCTCGATCGCGTCGCCCTGGTGCACCTCACCGGGGGAGGTCGTGACGGTCACGCCGGCGGCGCTGGCCGGGCCCGGCCACCCCACCGCTCCGGCGAGCGCGGCGGTCAGCAGGGCCGCCGCCCACCGGCCCTGACGAGTCATCCTCATCGTCGTCCCCATCCTTCTCGACCGGGGTCGGTTCCGGCTCCGGCCCCACCAGGTAGTTCGCGCCGGACGGTCGAAAGGTTCAACGCGGCGCGGAACTCGTGCCCCGGGGGCCGCGTCGCCGACGGCGCGGATCGGGGCGACCGATACCATCGCAGGGGCCGGTCATCCGGCAGATCCGTACCGTCGACGACAGGAGTCACCGTGTCCGCACCCCGTATCCCCGTCGTGGCCGACCCCGTCGTCGTCGCCGCCGGGACCACGGCGGCCGACGCGGTGGCCGCGGCCGGCCTGCCCACGAGCGGGCCGAAGGCGGTCGTGGTGGTCCGCGACCCGCAGGGCAAGCTGCGCGACCTGGACTGGAAGCCGGCGGAGGAGACCTCGGTCGAGCCGGTGCCGCTGGACAGCCCGGCCGGCCTGGAGGTGCTGCGGCACTCCACCGCGCACGTGCTCGCGCAGGCCGTGCAGGACGTCTTCCCGGAGGCGAAGCTCGGCATCGGCCCGCCGATCGAGAACGGCTTCTACTACGACTTCGGCGTCGACAAGCCGTTCCAGCCGGAGGACCTGACGAAGCTCGAGAAGCGGATGCAGGAAATCGTCAAGTCCGGCCAGCGGTTCCGCCGGCGCCGCTTCTCCAGCCTGGACGAGGCCCGCGGGGAGCTGGCCGCCGAGCCGTTCAAGCTGGAGCTGATCGAGGTCAAGGGCGAAGGGCTGGACTCCTCCGAGGTGATGGAGGTGGGCGGCGGCGAGCTGACCATCTACGACAACCTCGCCGCGAACGAGGACAAGGTCTGCTGGTCCGACCTGTGCCGGGGCCCGCACCTGCCGAACACCCGGCTGATCGGCGCGTTCAAGCTGATGCGTTCCGCCGCCGCCTACTGGCGCGGGTCGGAGAAGAACCCGCAGCTCCAGCGGGTCTACGGCACCGCCTGGCCGACCCGGGACGAGCTCAAGGCGTACCTGAAGTTGTTGGAGGAGGCCGCCCGGCGCGACCACCGCAAGCTCGGCACGGACCTCGACCTGTTCAGCTTCCCCGACGAGATCGGCTCCGGCCTGCCCGTCTTCCACCCCAAGGGTGGCGTGCTCAAGCGGGTGATGGAGGACTACGTCCGCACCCGCCACATCGAGGAGGGCTTCCAGTACGTCGGGACGCCGCACATCTCCAAGGAGGGCCTCTTCCACACCTCGGGACACCTGCCCTACTACAAGGACACGATGTTCCCGCCGATGGAGATGGAGGGCAGCGACTACTACCTCAAGGCGATGAACTGCCCGATGCACAACCTGATCTACCGGTCGCGCGGGCGTTCCTACCGGCAGCTGCCGATCCGGTTGTTCGAATTCGGGTCGGTCTACCGGTACGAGAAGTCGGGCGTGATCCACGGCCTGACCCGGGTGCGGGGCTTCACCCAGGACGACTCGCACTCCTACTGCACCCGCGAGCAGGCGCCGGCGGAGATCAAGCACCTGCTGGGCTTCGTGCTCAGCCTGCTGCGTGACTTCGGCATCGACGACTTCTACCTGGAGCTGTCCACCCGCGACGACGCCCGGCCGGACAAGTTCGTCGGCACCGACTCCGACTGGGCGACCGCCACCGCCGTGCTGGAGGAGTGCGCCCGGGAAACCGGCCTGGACCTGGTGCCCGACCCGGGCGGCGCGGCGTTCTACGGCCCGAAGATCTCGGTGCAGGCCAAGGACGCCATCGGCCGCACCTGGCAGATGTCGACGATTCAATATGACTTCAACCAGCCGAAGGGCTTCGGCCTGGAATACCAGGCGGCCGACGGCACCCGGCAGCAGCCGGTGATGATCCACTGCGCCAAGTTCGGCTCGATCGAGCGGTTCATCGGCGTGCTCACCGAGCACTACGCGGGCGCGTTCCCGGCCTGGCTCGCGCCGGTGCAGGTGGTCGGCATCCCGATCCGCGACGAGCACGGCGACTACCTGGAGGAGTTCGCGGGCACGCTGCGCCGGCACGGCATCCGGGCCGAGGTCGACCTGGGTGACGACCGGATGCAGAAGAAGATCCGCAACGCCCAGCAGCAGAAGATCCCGTTCATGGTGATCGCCGGCGACGACGACGTGGCCGCGGGCACGGTCTCCTTCCGCTACCGGGACGGCTCGCAGCGCAACGGGGTGCCGCTGGCCGAGGCGGTCGCGCACGTCCGCGAGGTGGTCGAGTCGCGCACCAACAGCGGCCCCACCGCCGCCTGAGCCGCGGCGCGGTTCGGCGGCGGCGCGGCGCGGATCGTAGGATCGCCGGTGTGACAGGGGTGGAGCGGCACGCGGACAGTGGTCTGGCGGACGGGCTGGAACGGCTCTGGACGCCGCACCGGATGACCTACATATCCGGCGAGGACCGGCCCGAGGGCGGTTACGAGAAGCCGACCGGCTGCCCGTTCTGCCTGGCTCCCGGCCGCCCGGCGGAGGAGAGCCTGGTGGTCGCCCGCGGCGAGCACGTGTTCGCGGTGCTCAACCTCTATCCCTACAACCCCGGGCACCTGCTGGTCTGTCCCTACCGGCACGTGGCCGACTACACCGAGCTGGACGCGCCGGAGACGGCCGAGCTGGCCACGTTCACCAAGGACGCCATGCGGGTGGTCCGCCAGGTGTCCAGCGCGCACGGGTTCAACCTGGGCATGAACCAGGGCGGCGTGGCCGGCGCGGGCATCGCCGCGCACCTGCACCAGCACGTGGTGCCGCGCTGGGGTGGCGACGCCAACTTCATGCCGGTGATCGGCCGCACCAAGGTGCTGCCGCAACTGCTCACCGACACGCGTGACCTGTTCGCCAAGGTGTGGCCGGCCTGACTCAGCGCAGCCGGCCCCGGACCCGGGCGAGCCGGCGGCGGGCGCCGGTGGCGGTCCGCTGGGCGGCCGCGGCCCGGTCGGCGGCGAGTTCCGCGCGGACCGCGAGCTGACGCAGCCGCCGCTGCACCATCCGGTCACCGTGCCGGGCGATCCACAGGCACACCCCGGCCAGCGGCAGCTCGACCAGCGCCGCCAGCACGATCGACACCACCAGGTCGGGCCCGGGCGGCGTGGTGGTCACGTCGAACCAGGCGTCCACCGCGAGCATGGTCGCGGTGACGGCGGCGGCCAGCACCACCTGCCGGTTTCCCCGGTACGCGTGCCAGGCGGTCAGCCCGAGCAAGGCCACCAGGCCGAGGTCGAAGCCGACCCAGGCGGCCCGGTAGTGCACGGTCACCTGGTGCCGGGGCAGGGTGAACGCCAGGTATCCGATCCAGGGCAGGGTGAGCACGGCCAGCGCCACGAAGGTGGGCGCCACCCAGCGCGGCGCCGGGCTGACCCGTGCCGCCTCGTCGACCTGCTCCACCGACGTCTCCATCCGCGCCTCCCGGCCCCGGTGGTGCCCCCGCCGCCGGGCTCGGCAAACCCGACGGCCACCTTCCGACAGTACGATCTTGCGCATGGCCCTGCTGCATCGCGCGGAACTGCGCCCCTCGAAACTGGAGCTGCTCGCATCCTGGCTGCCGTCCCGATCCTGGTTCGCCGGGGAGCCCGGCGCGGCGGTGAGCCGGGTGGCGGCCTACCGCTTCGACGACCCGGACGGTGCGGTCGGCATGGAGACGCTGCTGGTGCGCTCCGGTGACGGCCCGGTGCTGCAGGTGCCGCTGACCTACCGGGGCGCCCCGCTGGCCGGCGCGGACCGGTTCCTGGTCGGCACCGTGGCGCACTCGGTGCTCGGCCGCCGCTGGGTGTACGACGCCGTCGGTGACCCGGTCTACCCGCCGGCGCTGGCCGCCGCGGTGCTGGCCGACGCCGGCCAGGCGCAGGAGTACTTCGAGGTCGACGGCGAGCGGCAGGTGCGGGAGCCGAGCATGACGCTGACGGGCAGCCGGACCGACCGGGCGCTGCCGGCCGGTCCGGCCGACGAGGTCGTCGACGGCGACCCGACGCTGATCCGGGCCGGCGGTGTCGAGCTGGCCGTGGTCCGCCGCCCCGTCGCGGCGATGCCGTCCGAGGTCGGGGCGACGTCGGCCGGCGCCCCGCCGGTGGGTGGCGGTCGCCGCGCGGGGACGGCGGATCTCCCGGAGGTGAGCCGGCTCACCGGCGCGTGGCCGGGGCAGGACGTCGAGGTGCTCCTGGCCTACGCCCGCTGAGGTCCGGGTGCTGCCGGCGCGGGTCGACCGAGGTGTCGGCGTGGCCGCATGTCGGCGTGTCGCCGGCCCGGCGGCACATCGCCGAGGAGCGACATGACCAATAGTCATAATTATGACTCTGCGGTATACCGCTCTTACCTCGACAGCCGGCCACCTCCATCACGGAGAGTGATGACAAAGGGTGGCGCGGGGTGACGAAACCGCCCACAGGTGCCGTGAAGGTGACAGGATTCGGCGATGGCAGTCAGCACGCGGCCGCTCGGTCGCAGCGGCATCGAGGTGAGCGCCCTCGGCATGGGGTGCTGGGCGATCGGCGGCCCGTGGGCCGAGGGCGCCCGCCCGCTCGGGTGGGGGGCGGTCGACGACGACGAGTCGGTGCGGGCGGTCCGCCGCGCCCTCGACCTCGGGGTCACGCTCTTCGACACCGCCGACACCTACGGAGCCGGGCACGGCGAGCGGGTGCTGGGGCGCGCCCTCGCGGGCCGACGCGACGAGGCGGTGGTCGCCACCAAGTGGGGCTACACGTTCGACGAGCGCAGCCGGCAGGCCACCGGGGAGAACGCCTCGCCGCAGTACCTGCGCCGCGCGGTGGTCGACTCGCTGCGCCGGCTGGACACCGACCGGATCGACCTCTACCAGTTGCACCTCGGCGACCTGCCGCTGCCCCGCGCCGAGGCGCTGATCGGCACGCTCGACGACCTGGTCGCCGACGGCCTGATCCGGGCGTACGGGTGGAGCACCGACCGGGCCGACCGGGCCGCCGCGTTCGCCCAGGTCGCCCGCGGCGCCGCCGCCGTGCAACACACCCTGTCGGTGCTCCGGGACGCCCCGGCCATGCTCGCCGCCTGCGACAAGCACGACCTGGCCAGCCTGGCCCGGGGCCCGCTCGGGATGGGGCTGCTCACCGGCAAGTACACGCCGGAGTCGACGCTGCCCCGCGACGACGTCCGCGGTCTCGGGCCGACCTGGCTGGAGTGGTTCCGCAGCGGCCGGCCGGCCCCGGAGTGGCTGCGCCGGGTGGCCGCCGTGCGGGGCGCGCTCACCGCCGACGGACGCATCCCGGCCCAGGGCGCGCTCGGCTGGATCTGGGCGCGCAGCGACCGGGCGGTGCCGATCCCCGGCGCCCGTACCGTCGCCCAGGTCGAGGAGAACGCCGCCGCGCTGGCCCGGGGGCCGCTCGCACCGGACCACTTCGCCGAGGTGGAGCGGCAACTCGCGGCCCTACGCTCGGCCGCGCGCCGCGACGCCGACCGCCCGCACTGGCCGATGACCCCGGTCCCCGCCGTCCGCCCCTGAGCGGTCAGGGATGGGTGGTGGCCTCCTTGCGGGCCTGGTCGGCCAGGTGTGCCGGCATCGGGTCGTGGCGGGCGAACACGCGGCGGAACGTGCCGGTGCCGGCGGTCATCGCGCGCAGCTCGACCGCGTACCGCAGCAGTTCGGTGGCGGGCACCTCGGCGCGCACCAGGGTGCGGCCCTCGGCCTCCGGGTCCGGCTCGGTGCCGAGGACCCGGCCGCGCCGGCCGGACAGGTCACCCATGATCGCGCCGACCGAGGAGTCGGCCACCCGGACGGTGATCTCGTCGACCGGCTCCAGCAGCGTCGGCTGCCCCTTCTCGGCGGCGTCGCGCAGCGCCAGCGCGCCCGCGGTCTGGAACGCGGCGTCGGACGAGTCGACGCTGTGCGCCTTGCCGTCGACGAGGGTGACCCGCAGGTCCACCACCGGGTGGCCGGCGACCAGGCCGCGTTCCATCTGCGCCCGGACGCCCTTCTCCACCGACGGGATGTAGTTGTGCGGGACGGCGCCGCCGACCACCCGGTCGACGAACTCGAAGCCGGCGCCGCGGGGCAGCGGCTCCACCTCGATGTCACAGACCGCGTACTGGCCGTGGCCGCCGGACTGCTTGACGTGCCGGCCGTGCCCGCGGGCGGTCGCGGTGAACGTCTCGCGCAGCGAAACCCGGACCGGCTCGGTGTCCAGCTCGACGCCGCCGCCGCGCAGCCGGTCGAGCACCACGTCGGCGTGCGCCTCGCCCATGCACCAGAGCACCAGCTGGTGGGTCTCCGGGTTGCGCTCCAGCCGCAGCGTCGGGTCGCCGGCGACCAGCCGGGACAGGTTGCGGGCCAGCGCGTCCTCGTCGGCCCGGCTGCGCGCCACGATCGCCACCGGCAGCAGCGGCTCCGGCATCTCCCAGGGCGCGATCAGCAGCGGGTCGTCCTTGGCGGAGATGGTGTCGCCGGTCTCCGCGCTGCCCGACTTGGTGACCGCGCAGAGGTCGCCGGCGACGCAGGCCGACACCTCGCGCAGCGTCGCGCCGAGCGGGCTGTAGATGTGCCCGACCCGTTCGTCGGCGTCGTGGTCGGGGTGGCCGCGCTCGGCCAGGCCGTGACCGGACACGTGGATCACCTGGTCGGGGCGGAGCGTGCCGGAGAAGACGCGGACCAGTGAGACGCGCCCGACGTGGCGGTCCACCGTCGTCTTGACCACCTCGGCGACCAGCGGACCGTCCGGGTCGCAGGCCAGCGGCGGGCGCGGCGAGCCGTCCAGGCCGGTGACCGCCGGCAGGTCGTGCTCCAGCGGCGACGGGAACGCCGCGACCAGGCCGTCCAGCAGCGCGTCCAGGCCGACCCCGGTCTCCGCGCACACCGGCACCACCGGATAGAAGTGGCCGCGGGCCACCGCCGTCTCCAGGTCGGTGACGAGCACCTCGGGGTCGATCTCCTCGCCGCCGAGGTAGCGGTCCATCAGGGTCTCGTCCTCGCTCTCCGCGATGATCCCCTCGATCAGCTCGTCGCGGCTCTCCCGGATCGCCGGCAGGTGCTGCGGGTCCGGCTCGCGCACCGCCGCCGGCAGCCCGGCGGAGTAGTCGAACACCCGGCGGGTGATCAGGCCCATCAGGCCGGCCACCGACTCACCGTCGTCGCCGAGCATGGGCAGGTAGAGCGGCAGCACGTTGTCGCCGAAGACGCGCTGGCAGAGCGCCACCGCCTCGTCGAAGTCGGCGCGCGGGTGGTCCAGCCGGGAGACCGCCACCGCGCGCGGCATGTCGACCGCGGCGCACTCCTCCCAGAGCGCGGCGGTGGCGGCGTCCATCCCGTCGACCGCCGAGACCACGAACAGCGCCGCGTCGGCGGCGCGGAGCCCGGCGCGCAGCTCGCCGACGAAGTCGCCGTAGCCGGGGGTGTCCAGCAGGTTGACCTTGACGTCGCGGTGGACCAGCGGGGCGCAGGCCAGGCTCACCGAGCGCTGCTGGCGCACGGCCGCCGGGTCGTGGTCGCAGACCGTGGTGCCCTCGGTGACGGACCCGGCCCGGCCGATCGTGCCGGCGGCCGCGAGCAGCGCCTCGACCAGGGTGGTCTTGCCGGCGCCGGAGTGCCCGACGAGCACCACGTTGCGAACCCTGCCGGGCTCGGTCACCACCGGCGCGCCGCCGGTGACACCCTTCTCGTTCTTCTGCGCCATCGCGGCGCACCTCCCTCAACCGGTGGTGGTGGCGACCGCCGCGGGCGACGGGGGAGCGGACCCCGGTGGGGCGCCGCGGCGATATCTTCCGGTGGACTCCTGCGGGACGGGCACGCCGACCGGTGTTCCGGTGAAGTGGCTCACCTCCCACGCTCGATCTCACACCCGCGCCGGTGCCGGCACAAGGCCCGCCGGGCGGGTCGTCCGCCCGGCTGTGTCCCCGGCCGCTGCCGGCCGTTATCGTGGGACCGCCATGGCGAAGATCTTCCAAGTGACGGCCCGCGCGGGCATGACCCGCGTCGTGGAGCCGATCGCGCGCGGCCTGCTCCGCGCGGGTGTGTCCCCCAACGCGGTCACCGTGACCGGCACGGTCGGCGTGCTCGTCGGCGCGCTCGGCTTCGGCGCGCGCGGCCACCTGGTCGCCGGCGCGGTGATCGTCACGCTCTTCGCGCTCACCGACCTGCTCGACGGCACGATGGCGCGGATGAGCGGCGGCTCCACCCGGTTCGGGGCGTTCCTCGACTCGAGCATGGACCGGGTCGCCGACAGCGCGGTGTTCGGCGCGGTCGCCTACTGGCTGGCCACCCAGCACCAGTATTCGGGGGTGGCCGCCGCGCTGCTCTGCCTGGCCGCCGGCGGGCTGGTCTCCTACGTCAAGGCGCGCGCCGAAGGGCTCGGCATGACCGCCAACGTGGGCGTCGCCGAGCGCACCGAACGGCTGCTCATCGTCGGCGTCGGCGGTGTGCTCACCGGCCTCGGCCTGGAGCGGGCCCTGGAGGTCGCGCTCTGGCTGCTCGCCGCCGTCTCGATCTTCACGGTGGGCCAGCGGATGGCCCACGTGTACCGGCAGGCCCAGCGGGTCGGCGCGGAGTGAACCTCACCGAGGCGGGCTTCGTCGCGGGCTGGCGCCTGGTCCGTGCGCTGCCCCGGCCCGTCGCGGCCGCGGCCTTCCGGGCGGGCGCCGACCGCGCCCACCGCAGGGACGGCGGGGGTACGCGTCGACTGCGCGCCAACCTGCGCCGGGTGGTCGGCCCGGACCTGCCCGAGGCGGAGCTGGACGCGCTGGTACGCGCCGGCCTGCGCTCGTACGCCCGCTACTGGATGGAGGCGTTCCGGCTGCCCGGCCTGAGCCGGGCGGAGATCCTCGCCGGGTTCCGCCTCGACGGCGCGGAGAAGCTCGCCGCGGACGTGGCGGCCGGGCGCGGCGCCGTGGTGGCACTGCCGCACGCCGGCAACTGGGACGCCGCCGGCGCCTGGGTGGCGGCCACCGGCTGGCCGATGACCACGGTGGCGGAGCGACTGCCGGACGGCGTGTACGAGCGGTTCGTCGGGTTCCGGGAAGGGCTGGGCATGGAGATCCTGCCCAACCGCGGCGGCCCGCGTCCCGCGTTCGACGTGCTGGTGGACCGGCTGCGCGCCGGTTACGTGGTGCCGCTGCTCGCCGACCGGGACCTCTCCGCCCGGGGCGTGGAGGTGGACTTCTTCGGTGGCCGGACCCGGATGCCGGCCGGCCCGGCGCTGCTGGCGCTGCGCACCGGCGCGCCGCTCTACGTGGCCTCGATGTGGTACGAGCCGGACGCCGCCTGCGCCTCGATCGAGGGCCCGCTGGCGTTGCCGGCGGAGGACAGCGCCCCGCTGGACGCCCGGGTTCGGGTGGTGACCCAGCGGATTGCCGACGGACTGGCGGCGGGCATCGCCCGGCATCCGCAAGACTGGCACATGTTGCAGCGGATGTGGCTGGACCAGGGGTCGGGCGGTGCGCCGGCGTCGGCGCAGCCGCCGACCACCACCGGGACGGTCTAGGGGGACGCCATGCGGATCGGCATCGTGTGCCCGTACTCCTTCGACGTCCCGGGCGGGGTGCAGAACCACGTCATGGACCTGGCCGAGGCGCTGCTCGGCCTCGGCCACGAGGTGAGCGTGCTGGCCCCGGCGGACGAGGACTCGGCGCTGCCGCCGTACGTGGTGTCGGCGGGGCGGGCGGTGCCGCTGCCCTACAACGGGTCGGTGGCCCGGATCGCGTTCGGCCCGGTGTCGACCGCCCGGGTGCGGCGGTGGATCAACCGCGGCGACTTCGACGTGCTGCACGTGCACGAGCCACTCACCCCGAGCCTGTCGATGCTCGCGGTGCTCTGCGCCCGGGGGCCGGTGGTGGCCACCTTCCACACCGCGATGACCCGCTCGCGGGTGCTCTCCGCGGCGCAGGGCGTGCTGCAGATCCTCCTGGAGCGGATCACCGCCCGGATCGCGGTCAGCGCGCTGGCCCGCAAGGTGCAGGTCGAGCACATGGACGGCGGCGCGGTGGAGATCCCGAACGGGGTGGCGGTGGCGAAGTTCGCCGGGGTGGCGCCGCTGCCCGACTGGCCGGGTGAGTGCGTCCCCGGCAGCGGCGGCACGCTGGGCTTCCTGGGCCGGTTCACCGAGCCGCGCAAGGGCTTCCCGATCCTGCGTGACGCGTTCGTCGCGCTCGCCCCGCACCGTCCCGGGCTGCGCCTGCTGGTGGCCGGCCCGGGCGACGCCGACGAGCTGTACGGCCGGTTCCCGGCCGACCTGCGCGACCGGGTCACCTTCCTCGGCCTGGTCTCCGAGTCGGACAAGGCGCGCATGCTACGCAGCGTGCACCTCTACGTCGCACCGAACACCGGCGGGGAGTCCTTCGGGATGATCCTCACCGAGGCGCTCGCCGCCGGGACCACCGTGGTCGCCAGCGACCTGGACGCGTTCCGCCGGGTGCTCGACGGCGGGCGGGCCGGGCGGCTCTTCCCCACCGGGGACGCGGTCGCGCTGCGCGCCACGCTGACCGAGCTGCTCGACGACGCCGGGCAGCGGGCCGGGCTGACCGCCGCCGGCGACCAGGTGGTGGCGAATTTCGACTGGCCCGTGGTTGCCCGCCGCGTTCTGGAGGTATACGCAGCCGCGATCGAGGCCACCGACGGCCGGGTCATGGACCAGGAGTGGGCGGGGCTGGGCTGACGGCGGTGGCCGGTGGGGCCGCTGTGACGAGCGCGTCGACCGGTGCCCGCGCCGGCCGGCCGGGATGAGGAGCAGCACTACGATGCCGGGCATGTGGTGGGTGGTGGGCACGGCCCTGGTGCTCGGGCTGGTCTCGGCGTACCTGATCTGGACCGCCGGCCGGGTGCAGCGGCTGCAGGTCCGCGCGGAGTCGGCGGCCCGCGCGCTCGACGCCCACCTGCTGCGCCGCGCGGCCGCCGCCGCGGTGCTGGCCGAGCAGCGGTACGGCGTGGAGCTGTACGCGGCGGCCCGGATCGCGCTGGACGCCGTCCCGGAGGAGCGCGAGGCGGCCGAGAACGACCTGACCCGCCAGTTGCGCGGGGTGCGGCTGGATCCGGACGATCCGGCCTGCGGAGCGGTGATCGCGGCCAGCCGGCGGCTGGCGCTGGCCCGGCAGGTGCACACCGACCTGGTGCGGGACGCCCGCTCGGCGCGCGGGCGGCCGGTGGTTCGCCTGTTCCGGATGGGGCGGGGGCTCGAGTGGCCCCGCTACTTCGACGTCGACGACCCGACGCTGACCCCGCGCGCGGACGTCACCACCGGCTGACGGCCCGGCCGGAGGCCGTGACGGCGGCCACAGGGCAGGCCACCGTGGGTGCGATTGGCTGTCGGAGCGGCGCGGCGGCGGCCGTAGCATTCCTGCGCAGCCACCCTGAACAGCACCGCGAGGAGCGACGACCGTGTCCGAATCCACCTCCCCGACCACCGATCCCGCCGTCGGCACCGCCCGCGTCAAGCGGGGCATGGCCGAGATGCTCAAGGGCGGCGTGATCATGGACGTGGTCACCCCCGAGCAGGCGAAGATCGCCGAGGACGCCGGCGCCGTGGCCGTGATGGCGCTGGAGCGGGTCCCGGCCGACATCCGCGCCCAGGGCGGCGTGTCCCGGATGAGCGACCCCGACATGATCGACGGCATCATCGCCGCCGTCTCGATCCCGGTGATGGCCAAGGCCCGCATCGGGCACTTCGTCGAGGCGCAGGTCCTCCAGGCGCTCGGCGTCGACTACGTCGACGAGTCCGAGGTGCTGACCCCGGCCGACTACGCCAACCACATCGACAAGTGGGCGTTCACCGTCCCGTTCGTGTGCGGCGCGACGAACCTGGGCGAGGCGCTGCGCCGGATCACCGAGGGCGCCGCCATGATCCGCTCGAAGGGCGAGGCGGGCACCGGGGACGTCTCGAACGCCACCACCCACATGCGGAAGATCCGGCAGGAGATCCGCCGGCTGGCGAACCTGCCGGCCGACGAGCTGTTCGTCGCGGCGAAGGAGTTGCAGGCCCCGTACGAGCTGGTCAAGGAGGTCGCCGAGCGCGGCAAGCTGCCGGTCGTGCTGTTCACCGCCGGCGGCATCGCCACCCCGGCGGACGCGGCCATGATGATGCAGCTCGGCGCCGAGGGCGTCTTCGTCGGCTCGGGCATCTTCAAGTCCGGCAACCCGGCGCAGCGGGCCGCCGCGATCGTCAAGGCGACCACCTTCCACGACGACCCGGACGTGCTGGCGAAGGTGTCGCGCGGCCTGGGCGAGGCGATGGTCGGCATCAACGTCGACGACATCCCCGTCCCGCACCGCCTCGCCGACCGCGGCTGGTGAGCATGTAAGGAAGGGCCCCTTCTTAACGCCTGCGGTCGAGAAGGGGCCCCGTCTTACACCTGTGAGAGGAGCGACGCGTGACCGTACCCGTGATCGGCGTGCTGGCGCTGCAGGGCGACGTACGCGAGCACGTCGCGGCGCTGACCGGCGCGGGCGCCGACGCCCGGCCGGTGCGCCGCCCGGGTGAGCTGGACGCGGTCGACGGCCTGGTGGTGCCCGGCGGCGAGTCGACCACGATCAGCAAGCTGGTGGACATCTTCGAGATGCGCGAGCCGATCGACAAGCGGATCGCCGGCGGCATGCCGGTCTACGGCTCCTGCGCCGGCATGATCATGCTGGCCACCGAGGTCCTGGACGGCCGCCCCGACCAGCGTGGCTTCGCCGGCATCGGCATGACCGTCCGGCGCAACGCGTTCGGCCGCCAGGTGGACTCGTTCGAGGCGCCGGTGTCGATCGCCGGGGTCGACGGAGACCCCTTCCACGCGGTGTTCATCCGCGCTCCGTGGGTCGAGCGGGTCGGCCCGGACGTCGAGGTGCTGGGCCGGGTGACCGACGGGCCGGCCGCCGGCCGGATCGTCGCGGTCCGCCAGGGCAACCTGCTGGCCACCTCCTTCCACCCGGAGCTGACCGGTGACCTGCGGCTGCACCGCCTCTTCGTGGACGTGGTCCGCGCCGCCCGCTGACCGGTCGCGGTCCGGCCGCGGTGACGGGTGTGACGCGCGGTGACCTCCGCTCGGTAGGATTGCCGGGTTCGGCTCCGGCGTGGGCTGTCGACGCAGGCGTGGATCACTAACGGAGGTACTCAGATGTCCGGCCACTCAAAGTGGGCGACCACCAAGCACAAGAAGGCCGTGATCGACGCCAAGCGCGGCAAGATGTTCGCCAAGCTGATCAAGAACGTCGAGGTGGCGGCCCGCACCGGCGGCGGCGACCCGGCCGGCAACCCCACCCTCTTCGACGCCATCCAGAAGGCGAAGAAGAACTCGGTCCCGAACGACAACATCGACCGCGCGGTCAAGCGGGGCTCAGGCCTGGAGGCCGGCGGCGCCGACTGGCAGACGATCATGTACGAGGGCTACGGCCCCAGCGGCGTTGCGATGCTGATCGAGTGCCTGACCGACAACCGCAACCGCGCCGCCACCGAGGTGCGCACCGCGCTGACCCGCAACGGCGGCTCGCTCGCCGACGCCGGCTCGGTGTCGTACATGTTCTCCCGCAAGGGCGTGGTGATCGTGCCGAAGGCCGGCACCAGCGAGGACGACGTGATGATGGCCGTCCTCGACGCCGGCGCGGAGGAGGTCAACGACCTCGACGAGGCGTTCGAGGTGATCTCCGAGCCGGGTGACCTGATCGCGGTGCGCACGGCGCTCCAGGACGCCGGGATCGAGTACGAGTCGGCCGAGTCCTCCCTGGTGCCCAGCGTGAACGTGCCGCTGGACGAGGAGGGCGCGCGCAAGATCTTCAAGCTGATCGACGTCCTGGAGGACTGCGACGACGTGCAGAACGTCTACGCCAACTTCGACGTCTCCGACGAGGTCATGGCCGCGGTCGGCTGACATTGCACGCCGGAACGAACGCCGGACACCCCCGACCGGGTGTCCGGCGTTCGCCGTCTCCCGCAGGCGACCCGCCGATCGTGGCGGTGAGTACACGGTCGCGTGGTGGGTCAGACGCCGGTGCGGCCGTCGACGAGCTCCCGGACCACGTCGAGGTGGCCGTTGTTGCGGGACGTCTCCTCGATGAGGTGCAGGAGCACCCACCTGAGGTTCACGTGGCCGCCGTCGCGGACCGGACGTCGGGCCCTGGCCTCCAGGTCGTGGTCTGCCACGAGGCGGTGGTGGCGCGCGCTCTGCTCGGCGTACTCGGCGAGGAGCTGGGGCAGCGGGATGTCGACAGCGATCCGCATCTCCCGGTCGGGATCGTCGTCGGTCGCCTCGGCGAGCGGCCCGGCGAGTTCCTCGCCCAGGAACACCACCCGGAACCAGTAGTCCTCGACCCAGCGCAGGTGACTGACCAGCCCGCACATCGTCATCAGCGGTGAGCCCGGGAGCGGGGCCCGGCGGGCGTCGTCGGGGGAGACGCCCTCGCACTTGGCCCGCACGGTGTCCCGGGCATAGTCGAGGAAGGTGACCAGCTGGGCGCGCTCGTCCCAGGTGGGAGGCGTGTCGGTTCGTGTCGTCATCGCGAGGAGTTTTCCGCAGCTCGGAATCGGTGTCGACCGGATTCACGCCGGGCCGTACCCTGCCCGGGTGCTCGTACCCGATCTGCCGCTGCGCACCGACCGCCTGTTGCTGCGCGCCTTCACCGCCGGCGACCTCGCCGTGGTCCGCGACTACCGGGGCCGCCCGGAGGTCACCCGGTTCCTCTACCACCAGCCCTACGACGACGCCGCCGCCCGGGCGGCGGTCGACCGGCTGGTCCGACGCACCGCGTTGCGCGCTCCGGGCGACGTGCTCAACCTGGCCGTGACGCTGGCGGACACCGGCGAGTTCGTCGGCGACGTGCTGCTGACCTGGACCAGCGCGGAGCACCGGCAGGGCGAGATCGGCTACGTCGCGCATCCGGACCACACCGGGCACGGCTACGTCACCGAGGCGGCCCGGGAGCTGCTGCGGCTGGGCTTCGACGGGTTGGGCCTGCACCGGATCGTGGGCCGGTTGGACGCCCGCAACGTCGCCTCGGCCCGGGTGCTGGAACGGCTCGGCATGCGCCGCGAGGCGCACCTGCGGGAGAACGAGTTCGTCAAGGGCGAGTGGACCGACGAGGCCGTTTACGCCGTGCTGGCGCGGGAGTGGCGGGCGGCGGCCTGAACGCCGCCGGACCCGGGGGAAGCCGGGCCGGCGACGGACGTCACCGGCGGGCGAGCTGTCCGCGCACGCGGGCCCGCAGCCGGGGGGAGACCACGAAGGGCAGGACGGCCAGCAGGAGTATTACCAGGCCGGCGAGGAGGAGCGCCCATCGGGGGTACCGGTCCGCGCTGGCCGGGTCGCCCCAGGCGTTCCGGCTGTCGGGGAACGTCAGGGTGCCGCTCACCTCCCGGTGCAGTAGGCCGCTCTCCAGGCGTAGTCGCACCCGCCAGGGGCCGTTCGGAAGCTGCCGGTCCAGGGGGACCTCCACCTGGGCCGTGCCCCCGATCGGCACGGTGGTGCCGAGCCGGGCCGGGAACGGCCCGGCGGAGAGGCCGCCCGGCCCGTCCGACAGCCAGAGTTTCCCGACCATGTCGAGGGCCCGCTCACCGGTGTTCTGGACGGCGGCGCGGACCACCGGAGCGCCGGTGTCGGTACGGCCGGGGAGAAGCTCACCGATGGTGAAGTCGGAGGGCGGGTCGCCGCCCGGCCCGACGTCCAGGTAGAGCCGGATGCCCACCCGGTGGACCTGTTCGACGCTCTGCCCCGACCCGTCGGTCTGCCGCGAGCCGACCGAGGCCCAGATCGCGCCGTATCGCTCACCGCGCGTGGCGTGCGGCGGGACGGCGACCGTGGCGCGCAGCTCGGTGGTGCTGTCCGGCGGGGCGAGGAAGGCCGTCCGGTTCACCGTCACCCACTCGGGCAGCTCGTTGGCGTGCGGGTCGCCGGAGGGGACGAACTCGTTCTTCCTGATCTCGGCCGGTCCGACCGAGAGGGTGATCCGTTGCGGTCTGCGGGACGTGTTGGTCACCGCGAACCGTCGGGTCATCCGGGCGCCGGGGTTCAGGTGGTCGATGATGTAGATGGTCGCGCGCGGGTCGCCCTTGCGGCCCAGGGTCGCTTCCAGGAGTTGGACGCCGATGCTGCCGCCGGTGTCCCCGCGGCCGTCGGCCGAGGCGGGGACACCGGCGACGGCGCCGGACAGGACGGCGAGCGCCGCGAGCGCCGCCACCGCACCGTGGGTTCGTACCGTCATGCGCTCAGGCGACGATGTGGGAGATGGTGCCGGTGTATGTGCCGACGGTCGCGCTCAGCGGGATCTGTACGGAGAGCGACGGGTCCCAGGTCGCCGAGTTGGCCCCGACGCCGAGGGTGTGGGTGAACGCCGTCGGTGTGGTGCTGACGGCATCTCCATCCGCTGGCGGCGGTGCCGTGCAGGGGCTGGGCTGGCCGGGCGTGAAGGTACCCACGCCGCTGACGCTCGTGGCGTCGCCCGAGCAGTAGTAGACGTCGGTGGTCGGGATGGCCGGGCTTGCGCCGCTGTGGGTGAAGGCGGTGCCCGTCACCGTGACGACCCAGTTGTCGGTGCCACTGGCGCGCGTGTCGTTCACCGTGACGCTGCCGAGCGGGCCGAAGGCCCACCGGGTCTGCGGGGTGCCGGAGGGCGCCTGGGTGGTCAGGCTGGCGGTTTCCGGCACCGTGATGGTCAGCGTGCCGGCGGTGATGTCGAACGTGACGGTGGTGGGGCAGGGGGTGGGCGTCGTACAGGTGTTGACGGCGTAGGCCGGCGCCGCGCCGACGAGTGCGGCGGCCACGGCGGCCACGGCCACCACCGCCGTCGTGGTCAGTTGTCGTTTCATGCAGGTGATACCTCCCGTTGTTGGAACCCTCGTTCCGTGCAGGAGGTTAGGTCGGTTTTCGGGGGCTTTGATGCTCGATGCGTTTTTTGACTAGCCTCAGACCGCCGAGTGGATGACCGTGCCCGTGTAGTGGCCGGCTACCGCGGCGGAGGGCGTGGCGATGACGAGCGACGGATTCCAGGCCACGTTGCTGAGGAAGAGCAGGTTCAGGTCGGCGCGGAACGCCACCCGCGAGACGTCCAGGGTGACCGCGTCCGCGGCGGTGCGCTGCCCCGGGTGCACCGCGAGCGTGCCGATGGCCAGCGTCGCCGGCCCGGACCAGTAGCTCACGTGGCCGGCGTCGATCGTCCTCGTCGGATCCCCGGCCCCGGTCTTGAAGGAGGTGGCGGTGACCGAGGTGGTCCAACTTCCGCCGAGCAGGCGGTCGTCGTCGACCTGCACGGTGCCGAGGTGGCCGGTGAGCGTCCCGCCCGGGGTGGTCGCGCCGAAGGAGACCGGCCCGGTCGGCACCGTGATGGAGAGCCCGGTCTGCAACGGACCTACGGGCGACGCGGCCCGGACCGGCGAGGGGGCGGCGGTGAGGGTGGTCGCCAGGACCGTCGCGAGCAGGCCGGCGCGACAGGGACGGTGGACGGTTGGCATCGGCATCACCGGAAGTCGTCGGAAGAATTTCGGCATAACGTAGCGGACCAGGGCAATAAGCTCCGGCATCTTCACGTTGCCGGCGGTGCGCGGTCCCGGTCCGGCACCCCCGTGTGCGCCGGACCGGGACCGGGTCTCATCGGGCCGCGCGGCGGGCCTTGACCACGCTGTCGACCACGTCCCAGACCGCGATGACCACGGTCACCACCACGGCGATGCGGGCGACGTCGTCCGCGCCGCCCTCGCGCAGCCAGGCGAACCGGTCGACCAGCTCCGGGTTGAGCAGCCGGTCGGTGAGCAGCAGCCAGACCACCGGTGCGGCGAACGCCAGGTTGAGCAGCGCGTTGACCGCCACCAGCGGCCAGGTCCACCGCCGCGCCCGGTACTTCGCGACCTCCAGGCCGATGGTGGCGACCAGTACCCCGATCAGGGCCGGGAGCCAGAAGCTCCACAGTGCCGGGTCGAGCACCGGCAGCCGGGAGCCGTCGTCGGTGGACCAGCGCTGGAAGTGCTGCCCGACGATGACCGCGATCGTGCCGAGCAGGAAGACGACGGAGGGGATGCAGTCGCCCTGGCCGATCTGCCGGTCGCCGGTCTCCTCGGGGAGCTGGTCGACGGTCCACTCGGGCAGGCCCAGCGGCGCCTGGGCGCGTTCCAGGATGGCGAAGCTCAGCGTGACCCAGAACGCGATCTGTACGGCGGTCTGGATGGCGGCCGAGATCGCCACGCCGACCGCCCCGCCGGGCTCGTCACCGAGGGTGGCCTTGACGACGCCGGCGATCACCCCCACGAGCGCCGGGATCCAGGTGAGCAGCATCCGCAGCACCCGCCACCAGACCAGGTAGTAACGCGGGCCGATGAGCTGGAGCGTGCGGTCGCTGTAGCGGGCGGCGAGCTGCTCGGGGCGGCCCATCTCGGTGAGGACCTCGCGCTCGGCCGCGGCGTGGTCCTGCCCGCCGGCGGTCCGATCGTCGATCATGTCGGCGATGGAGGCGCGCAGTTCCTCGGCCAGCTCGGTGCGGCGCGGCGCCGGCACGGTCCGCAGGGTGGCCGCCACGTAGCGGTCGGTCAGGGAACTCATCGTCCCGCTCCTTCGATCAGCTGGGTGATGGACGCTTGCACCGCGGACAGGTCGTCGAGCAGGCGGGTCAGGATCGTCTCGCCGTCGGCGCTGGTGCGGTAGAACTTGCGCGGCCGGCTCTCGTCGGTGTTCCACTCGCTGGTCAGCAGCCCTTGGTCCTCGAGGCGGCGCAGCAGCGGGTAGAGCGTGTTGGCGTCGACCGCGAAGCCGTGCGCGGCCAACCGTTGCAGCAGGGCGTAGCCGTAGTCGGGGCGGCGGAGCGCCACCAGGCTGGCGACGACGATCGTGCCGCGCCGCAGCTCCTGGAGATGGGTCCGGAGAACCTCGTCGCTGACCATGCGACACACGATAGTGTGTGCCACACACCATTGCAACCCAGTACAGCATCGTGCGGCACGCACCAGGCTTCCGGAGAGACGCGGGCCACCCCCGGCGCGGACGGTGGAGCCGGCGAGATCACCTCGGTAGGGTGGGTCGGTCGACTCCGACGCAGCTTGATCCACAACCCGGGGGGCGCCACGCATGGGCGATTCGTTCGCGCATCTGCACGTACACACCGAGTACTCGATGCTCGACGGTGCGGCCCGGCTCAAGGACCTCTTCGCCGAGGCGGCGCGGCTCGGCATGCCGGCGGTGGCGATCACCGACCACGGCAACATGCACGGCGCGAACGACTTCTACAAGCAGGCCATGGCCGCCGGGGTCAAGCCGATCCTCGGCGTCGAGGCGTACGTCGCGCCGGAGTCGCGCTTCCACAAGGCCCGGGTCAAATGGGGGCGTCCGGAGCAGAAGAGCGACGACGTCTCCGGCAACGGCGCCATCACCCACATGACCATGTGGGCGGCCAACCGTACCGGCCTGCACAACATGTTCCGGCTCAACTCCCGCGCCTCGATGGAGGGCCACTACGTCAAGTGGCCCCGGATGGACATGGAGCTGATCGCCGAGCACGCCGAGGGCATCATGGCCACCACCGGCTGCCCGTCCGGCGCGGTGCAGACCCGGTTGCGGCTCGGGCAGTTCGACGAGGCGCTCAAGGTCGCCGCCGCCTACCAGGACATCTTCGGCAAGGACAACTACTTCCTGGAGATCATGGACCACGGCCTCGACATCGAGCGCCGGGTCCGCGACGGGCTCACCGAGATCGCCCGCAAGCTCGACATCCCGCCGGTGGTCACCAACGACTCGCACTACACCCACGAGGCGCAGGCCGAGGCGCACGACGTGCTGCTCTGCGTGCAGACCGGCAGCAACGTCGCCGACCCGAACCGGTTCCGCTTCGAGGGCGGCGGCTACTTCGTCAAGTCCGCCGACCAGATGCGCGCGGTCGACTCCTCGGAGCTGTGGCAGCAGGGCTGCCGCAACACGCTGCTGGTGGCGGAGAAGGTCGACCCGACCGGCATGTTCACCTTCCACAACCTGATGCCGCGTTTCCCGATCCCCGAGGGCGAGACCGAGGAGTCCTGGTTCCGCAAGGAGACGTTCGCCGGGCTCAAGCGCCGCTTCCCCGGCGGCATCCCGGAGGGCCACGTCGTCCAGGCGGAGTACGAGCTGGGCGTCATCATCCAGATGGGCTTCCCGTCCTACTTCCTCGTGGTCGCCGACTTCATCCAGTGGGCGAAGAGCCAGGGCATCGCGGTCGGCCCGGGCCGAGGCTCGGCCGCCGGCTCACTTGTCGCGTACGCGCTCGGCATCACCGACCTGGACCCGATCCCGCACGGCCTGATCTTCGAGCGGTTCCTCAACCCCGAGCGCGTCTCGATGCCCGACGTCGACATCGACTTCGACGAGCGCCGTCGCGGCGAGGTCATCAAGTACGTGACCGACAAGTGGGGCGAGGACAAGGTCGCGCAGATCGCCACGTTCGGCACGATCAAGGCGAAGGCCGCGATCAAGGATTCGGCCCGGGTGCTCGGCTTCCCGTACGCGGTCGGTGACCGGATCACCAAGGCCATGCCGCCGGCCGTGATGGGCAAGGACATCCCGCTGTCCGGCATCTTCGACCCGAAGCACCCGCGCTACGCCGAGGCCGGCGAGATCCGTGGGCTCTACGAGACGGACCCGGACGTCAAGAAGGTCATCGAGACCGCGAAGGGCATCGAAGGGCTGATCCGGCAGAGCGGCGTGCACGCCGCCGGCGTCATCATGTCCGCCGAGCCGATCATCGACCACATCCCGCTGATGCGGCGCGACGCCGACGGCGTCATCATCACGCAGTTCGACTACCCGACGTGCGAGTCGCTCGGGCTGCTGAAGATGGACTTCCTCGGCCTGCGCAACCTGACCATCATCGACGACGCGGTGAAGAACATCCAGCTCAACCATGGCAAGCAACTCGACCTGCTGGGCCTGCCGCTGGACGACAAGCCCGCGTACGAACTGCTCGCCCGCGGCGACACGCTGGGCGTGTTCCAGCTCGACGGCGGGCCGATGCGGTCGCTGCTGCGGATGATGAAGCCGGACAACTTCGAGGACATCTCCGCCGTCCTGGCGCTCTACCGGCCGGGTCCGATGGGCGTCGACTCGCACACCAACTACGCGCTGCGCAAGAACGGCCTCCAGGAGATCACTCCGATCCACCCGGCGCTGGAGGAGCCGCTGCGCGAGATCCTCGCCCCCACCTACGGCCTGATCGTCTACCAGGAGCAGGTGCAGCGTGCCGCGCAGATCCTGGCCGGCTACACGCTCGGCCAGGCCGACCTGCTGCGCCGGGCGATGGGCAAGAAGAAGAAGGAGATCCTGGACAAGGAGTTCGTCCCGTTCCGGGACGGCTGCCGCGAGCGCGGCTACCCCGACGACGCCATCCAGGCGGTGTGGGACGTGCTGGTGCCGTTCGCCGGCTACGCGTTCAACAAGGCGCACTCCGCCGCGTACGGCCTGGTGTCGTACTGGACCGCGTACCTGAAGGCGCACTACCCGGCGGAATACATGGCGGCGCTGCTCACCTCCGTCGGTGACGACAAGGACAAGATGGCGCTCTACCTGTCCGAGTGCCGCCGGATGCGGATCCAGGTGCTCCCGCCGGACGTCAACACCTCCGCCGGGCCGTTCACCCCGGTCGGCAAGGAGATCCGCTTCGGCCTCGGCGCGGTGCGCAACGTCGGCGCGAACGTGGTCGCGTCGATCATGCGCTGCCGCGAGGAGAAGGGCGAGTACGCCGACTTCTACGACTTCCTGTCCAAGGTGGACGCGGTCGCCTGCAACAAGAAGACCATCGAGTCGCTGATCAAGGCCGGCGCGTTCGACTCGCTGAAGCACTCGCGCAAGGGGCTGCTGGCCGTGCACGCCGACGCCATCGACGCGTACGCCGACGTCAAGCGCAAGGAGGCGGTCGGCCAGTACGACCTCTTCGGCGCCGGCTTCGGCGACGCCGACGTCGGCGGCAGCACCACCGTCATGCCGGTCATCGGCGACGGGGAATGGGACAAGCGGGACAAGCTGGCGTTCGAGCGCGAGATGCTCGGCCTGTACGTCTCCGACCACCCGCTGTTCGGCCTGGAGCACGTGCTCGGCGCGGCGGCCGACACCACCATCGCCGCGCTCTCCGAGGAGGGCACCGTGCCCGACGGCGCGGTCGTCACGCTGGCCGGCATCCTCTCCGGGGTGCAGCGCCGGGTCACCAAGCAGGGCCGGGCCTGGGCCTCGGCGACCCTGGAGGACCTGGCCGGCGGCGTGGAGACGCTGTTCTTCCCCAACACCTACGAGGTGATCGGGCAGTACATCGCCGAGGACGCCATCGTGGTGGTCAAGGGCCGGGTGGACCGCCGCGACGACACCCCGCGGATCATGGCGATGGACATGTCCATGCCGGACGTCACCAGCAACCCGGGGACCAAGCCGGTCACGCTGACCATCCCGGTGCACCGCTGCACCCCGCCGCTCGTCGAACGGCTCAAGGAGACGCTGGTGCTGCACCCCGGCGACACCGAGGTGCACGTCAAGCTGCTCAACGGCGGCAAGGTCACCACGCTGCGCCTCGGCCCGTTCCGGGTGGCCGCGACCACCGCGCTGATGGGCGACCTGAAGAGTGTCCTGGGCCCGGCCAACGTGAGCTGACCGTGCGGCGCGGCCGGTGGCCGGGCACCATCGGGCACATGCCCTCCGCCGACCTGCTGCGCGTCCGTGATCTCGTACCCGACTTCGTCGCCGTCCTGCGCGAGTGCCGCGCCGTCCCGGCCGAGCGGTGGCCGGGGCTGTGGCGGTCCCGCTACCTCGACCGGCATCCGGACGTCGCCCGCGTGGTGGACCGCGACGCCGGCCCGCCCGCCCCGGCGGACGTGCGAGCCGCCATCGACCGGCTCCACGACCGGGCCGCCGACCTGACGGCCCGCGCCGAGACGGTACGCGGACTGCTGCCCGACGGCGTCGCGGCGTCGGCCCGGGCGCTCGGCTGGGCCGGCGACGGCGGCCCGGTGGAGTGCGTGGTACTGGTCGGGCTGCACCGGGCGAACGGCTGGGCCGACGACCTCGACGGTCGGTACGCGCTCTTCCTCGCGGTGGAACAGCTCGACCCGCCGGAGGACGTTCGCCTCCTCGTGCAACACGAGTCCGCCCACGTCATCCACGACCGCCGGGCCGGCATCCGCGACTGGCCGGAGCACGGGGTGGCGAAGAACCTGTTCGTCGAAGGGCTGGCCACCCAGGTCACGGCGGAACTCGACAGCGGTCGGCCCGACGAGGCGTACCTCTGGTTCGGTCGGCCCGGCCACCGGTCCTGGCTCGACGAGTGCCGTCGCCGCTGGCCGGCCATCCTCGACCGGGTGCGGGCCGACCTCGACGCCACCGACCCGGACCACCACGCCGCGTACTTCCTCAAGCGGGACTCGCCGCTGCGCGGCGACCTGCCCCCACGCTGCGGCTATCTGATCGGGCTGGCGGCGGTGCGGCGGCTACGCGAGCGGCACGACCTGCCCGAGCTGGCCGGTTGGCCGCTGCCCCGGGTCCGGGCGGAGATGGCCGCCGTGCTCGCCGACCTGCCCGTGCCCGGATGAGCCGGTCAGGCCGGCCGGTACTCGACCTCCGGCCGGCCTGGCGTGCCGTAGCGGGGCGCGCGGACCGCGCGGTCGGCGGAGACCAGGTATTCGAGGTAGCGGCGCGCGGTGACCCGGGAGATGCCGGTGCGCGCGCCGACCTCGGCCGCCGACCGCCCCTCGGCGTCGAGCGCGGCCAGCACGGCGTGCAGGGTCTGCTCGTCCAACCCCTTCGGCAGGGTGTGCGCCGCCGCGCCGCGCAGCGTGGCGAACATCCGGTCCACCTCGTGCTGCGCGGCCACCTCGCCCTCGGCCAGGGCTTGCCGACGGTATTCGGCGTAGCGCTCCAGTTTGTCGCGGAACGCGGCGAAGGTGAACGGCTTGAGCAGGTAGTGGGTCACCCCGAGGGAGACGGCGGTGCGCACCGCGGTCAGGTCGCGCGCCGACGTCACGGCCAGCACGTCGACGCCGCTGCCGGCCGCCCGCAGCGCCCGGCACACCTCCAGCCCGTGCAGGTCGGGCAGGCGGAAGTCGAGCAGCACCAGGTCGACCCCGCCGCCGGCGCGCAGCGCCGCCATCGCGTCCCGGCCGGTGTGTGCCACGCCGACCACGACGAAGCCGGGCACCCGTTCGGTGTACGCCCTGTGCGCCTCGGCCAGCAGCGGCTCGTCCTCCACCACCAGTACCCGGACGTCCGCGCTCATCGGACCGCCCCGGGCAACGGCAGGCGAACCGTGAAGACGGTCTCGCCGTCGTCGGTGCGGGTCACGTCGGTGGTGCCGCCGTGCCGGCGGACGACCTGACCGACCAGGGCCAGACCGAGCCCTCGGCCGGCGCTCTTGGTGGACCAGCCGCGCCGGAACGCGTCCGCCACCCGCTCCGGCGCGAGACCGGGCCCGCTGTCGCCGACACGGACCATCAGTTCGTCGTCGCGGGTGCCGACGAACACCCGCACCCGGCGCGGCGGCGGGGTGGCGGCCACCGCGTCGAGCGCGTTGTCGACCAGGTTGCCCACCACCGTGATCAGGTCGGTGCCGGGCAGCGGACTGCCGTCGAGGCGGCAGTCCGGCTCGACGACCAGGTCCACCCCGCGCTCACCGGCCCGCGCCGACTTGCCGAGCAGCAGCGCGGCCAGGGCCGGCTCGGTCACCGCGCCGACCACCCGGTCGGTGAGTTGCTGGGCGAGCGCCAGGTCGCGGGTGCCCAACCGGACCGCCTCGTCGGTGCGGCCCAGCTCGACGAGGGTCAGCACGGTGTGCAACCGGTTCGCCGACTCGTGGGTCTGCGCCTGCAACGCCTCGGTCAGCGCGCGTACCGAATCCAGCTCGCTGGCCAGGTTGCGCAGCTCGGTCTGGTCGCGCAGGGTGAGCACGGTGCCGAGCACCGCGCCCTCGAACCGGGTGGTGCGCTGGTTGGCCACCAGCACCCGGTCGCCGGCCAGCACCGGCTCGTCGTGCGCGTCCCGGCCCGCGGCGAGCAACTCGGCCACCGCCGGCGGCAGGTCGATCCCGGCCACCGGCCGGTCGGTGACCGCGGCGTCCTCGGCCAGCCCGAGCAGTCGCCGGCCCTCGTCGTTGACCAGCGCCACCCGGCGGTCCCGGGTCAGCACCACCAGTCCCTCGCGTACGGAGTGCAGGACCGCGTCGTAGTACTCGTACATCCGGGTCATCTGAGCCGGCCCGAGCCCGTGCGTCTGCCGACGCAGCCGCCGACTGAGCAGCCACGAGCCGGTGGCCGCCAGCGCCAGCGCCGGCACCGCCGCGCCGAGCAGCACCGGCGCCTGGGCGAGCAGCTTCCGGTTGATCGCCCGGGTGGTGATGCCGACCGAGACCAGCCCGATGATCCGCCGGCCGTCGCCGTACACCGGGACGACCGCGCGCACCGACTCGCCGAGCGTGCCGACGTTGGTCTCGGTGAACGGCTCGCCGGCCAGCGCCGGGCCGATGTCGCCGATGAACGGCCGGCCGATCAGCGTCGCGTTGGGGTGCGAGTAGCGGGTCCGGTCCGGTGCCATCACCACCACGAAGTCCGTTCCGGTGGCCCGTCGGGTGGCCTCCGCGTACGGCTGGAGCGTGGCCGCCGGATCGGCGGCGGTGAGGGCCGCGCGGACGCTGGGGGAGCCGGCCACCGCCTGCGCCACGGCCAGCACCTCGTCGTTCGCGGCCTGGTGGGAGTCGTTGCGGGCGAGCCAGACCGCGCCACCGGCGCCGGCCAGCACGAGCAGCGTCACCACTACCGCCTGGAGGGCGAAGAGCTGCCCCGCGATGCTCCACTGCCGCCGCGCCACCGTGCCAGTGTGGCGCACCCGCCCGGCGGCGTTTCGGCGGCGCGTCCCCCGGGTGAACAGAATGAACGCAATCGTGCGGTCCGGTGAGACCTGCTTCACAGTGTGGAAATGGACACCACCACCCCCACCCCCGCGGACGTCCGGCCGGCCCGCCGGGACCGGACCCGTTACCTCTACCTGGCGGTCATCGTGGCCGTCGTCGCCGGCATCGTGGTCGGCCTCGTCGCGCCGGACGTCGGCAAGGCGCTGAAACCGCTCGGCACCGGCTTCGTGAACCTGATCAAGATGATGATCAGCCCGGTCATCTTCTGCACCATCGTGCTCGGCGTCGGGTCCGTCCGGCAGGCGGCCAAGGTCGGCAAGGTCGGCGGCCTCGCGCTCGGCTACTTCCTGGTCATGTCGACGGTCGCGCTGGCGATCGGCCTGGTCGTCGGCAACATCATCCACCCCGGGGCGGGCCTGGACCTGGGCCCGGACGTGGCCGACGCGGGCCGGTCCGCGGCCGGCGAGGAGAGCGGTGGCACTGTCGACTTCCTGCTCGGGATCATCCCGACCACGCTGGTCTCCGCGCTGACCGAGGGCGAGGTGCTGCAGACCCTGCTGGTCGCGCTGCTGGTCGGCTTCGCGGTGCAGAGCCTGGGCAGCCGGGGCGAGCCGGTGCTGCGGGCGGTCGGGGTGCTCCAGCGCCTGGTCTTCAAGGTGCTTGCGATGATCATGTGGCTGGCGCCGATCGGCGCGTTCGGCGCCATGGCCGCCGTGGTCGGCGCCACCGGCGTGGACGCGCTCAAGAGCCTGGCGCAGATCATGCTCGGCTTCTACGCCACCTGCCTGATCTTCGTGATCGTGGTGCTCGGCCTGCTGCTGCGCCTGATCGCCGGGATCTCGATCTTCTCGCTGCTGCGCTACCTGGGCCGCGAGTTCCTGCTCATCCTCTCCACCTCGTCGTCGGAGTCGGCGCTGCCCCGGCTGATCGCCAAGATGGAGCACGTCGGGGTGGGCCGGCCGGTCGTCGGCATCACGGTCCCCACCGGCTACTCGTTCAACCTGGACGGCACCGCGATCTACCTGACCATGGCCTCGCTCTTCGTGGCCGACGCGCTGGGCAAGCCGCTCGCGGTGGGCGAGCAGATCTCGCTGCTGGTGTTCATGGTGATCGCGTCCAAGGGGGCGGCCGGCGTGACCGGCGCCGGGCTGGCCACGCTGGCCGGCGGCCTCCAGTCGCACCGGCCGGACCTGGTCGACGGCGTCGGCCTGATCGTCGGCATCGACCGGTTCATGTCCGAGGCCCGGGCGCTGACCAACTTCGCCGGCAACGCCGTCGCGACCGTGCTGGTCGGCACCTGGACCGGCGAGTTCGACCGGGACCAGGCCCGCGCCGTGCTGGCCGGGGAGCGGCCGTTCGACGAGTCCACCATGGTCGACGAGCACGACGACGAGCCCACTCCCGACGCGGCGACCCCGCCCGACGCCGCCCGCCCCTTGGCCGGCTCCACCACCTGACCCACCCCGCCCCCGTCCCCGCCCCCGTCCCTGCCGCCCCCGTCCCGCCCCCGTCGATCTTGCACTTTGTGCCCGGGCGGATCGGGTGAAACGGGCGAAGCGCGGGCCGAAAGTGCAAGATCGGCGGGGCAAGGGTGAGGGCGGGCCACGGGGGAGGGATTGGCGATGTCGGGGTGGGGTGGGGTTGGTTAGCGTCGGGGGTATGGAGCTGGAACGGGCACAGAAGTTGTGGCAGCCGGAGCCGGGCTGGTTGAACACCGCCACCTACGGGCTGCCGCCCGACCCGGTGTGGGACGCCGTGCAGCAGGTGCTCGCCGACTGGCGGACCGGCCGGGTGTCGTTCGAGGTCTGGGACGAGTCGGTCGACCGGTCCCGGGCCGCGTTCGCCAGGCTGGTGGGCGTGGATCCCGCCGACGTGAGCATCGGCTCCGCCGTCTCCCAGCTGGCCGCGCCGATCGCGGCGGCGCTGCCGCCGGGCGCCACGGTGGTGGTGCCCGAGGGGGAGTTCACCTCGATCCTGTTCCCCTGGCTGGCGCAGGAGGAACGCGGGGTGCGGGTCCGGACGGTCCCGCTCGCCGGTCTGGTCGACGCGATCGACGCCGACACCGACCTGGTGGCGTTCAGCCTGGTCCAGTCCGCCGACGGCACGGTCGCCGCGTACGACGAGATCGTCGCGGCGGCCCGGGCCCACGACGCGTTCGTGGTGGTCGACGCCACCCAGGCGTGCGGCTGGCTGCCGTTCGATGCGGGCCGGGCGGACGCGGTCCTGGTCGGGGCGTACAAGTGGCTGATGGCGCCGCGCGGCGCGGCCTTCGCCTACCTGGCGCCGGCGCTGCGCGAGCGGTTGCGTCCGGACGCCGCGGGCTGGTACGCCGGCAAGGACCCGCACTCCTCCTACTACGGCACGCCGTTGCGGCTCGCCGACGACGCCCGGCGGTTCGACCTCTCCCCGTCGTGGCTGTGCTACGCCGGGGCGGCCCCGGTGCTGGAGCTGCTCGCCGACCTGGACCTGGCCGCGGTGCGGGACCACGACGTGGCGCTGGCCAACCGGTTCCTCGCCGGGCTGGGCCGTCCGCCCGGCGACAGCGCGATCGTCAGCGTCGAGGTGCCGGGCGCGCAAAAGAAGCTGGCCGCGGCCGGGGTGCGGGCGGCGGTCCGGGCCGGCCGGGTGCGCGCCTCGTTCCACCTCTACACCACCGAGGCGGACGTCGACCTGGCCCTGGACGCGCTGACCGGCTGATCAGGCCAGGTGCCCGCCGATCTTCGTGTAACCACGCAGCAGGTCCCGCGAGATGATCAGCCGCTGCATCTCGTCGGTGCCCTCGAAGATCCGGTACAGCCGCACCTGCCGGTACCAGCGCTCGATCGGCAGCTCCCGGGTGTAGCCCATGCCGCCGTGGATCTGGAGCACCCGGTCCACCACCCGGTTGACCATGCCGGCGCCGTAGAGCTTGCCCATCGAGGAGGCGTGCCGGGGGTCGAGACCCTGGTCGACCGTCCACGCGGACCGCAGGATCAGCCAGCGGGCGGCCTCCAGCTCGGTTTCCGAGTCGGCGATCATCCACTGGATGGCCTGGTTGGTGGCGATCGGCGCGCCGAACGTCTCCCGGGTGTTGGCGTGGTCGATCGCCATCTGCAGGGCCCGTTCGGCGATGCCGATCGCGTGCGAGGGGATGGTGTAGCGGCCCTTGCCGATCCACTCCATGCCGAGCGTGAAGCCCTGGCCGGGCGCGCCGAGGATGTTGCGGTGCGGCACCCGCACACCGTCGAAGACGAGCGAGGCGGGACCGCCCTCGCCCATGGTCTGGATGAACTCCGACCGCCAGCCCATGGCCCGGTCGACCAGGAACGCGGTGGCGCCGCCACGCCGGGCGCCCTTCTCCGGGTCGGTCACCGCCACCACGATGGCGAAGTCGGCGTCGTTGCCGTTGGTGATGAACGTCTTCTCGCCGTCGAGGATCCAGTCGTCGCCGTCGCGACGGGCGCGCAGCTTGATGTTCGCCGCGTCCGAGCCGGCTCCCGGCTCGGTGATGGCGAAGCAGGAGATCCGCTCACCCTCGATCGTGGGGAGCAGGAACTCGCGCTTCTGTTCCTCGGTGGCGTGGAACAGGATGTTGTCCGCCTCGCCGCCGAACCGGAACGGCACGAAGCTGCGGCCCAGCTCGGTCCAGATCAGCGACTGCATGACCGCCGGCAGCGCCATCCCGCCGTACTCCTCCGGCGTGGCCAGCCCCCAGAAGCCGAACTTCCTCGCCTTGAGTTGGAGTTCGCGCAGCTCGGAGCGGTCCAGGCCGGGCTGGTGGGCGCGTTCGCGGCGCAACACCTCCGGCTCCAGCGGCATCACCTCGCGGGTGACGAACGCGCGCACGGTGTCGCGTACCGCGCGTTCCTCGTCGGACAGTGCGAAGTCCACGGTGCCCCCTCGGGTCGGCGTCACCTCTAAACTAGCGCTGGAAGTTTTCCGCCGTCCAGACCCGAGGCGGAAGGGAGGATGATGACGAGGTGCCACGACCCCGACAGGCCCTGCTCAGCCGGGAGCGGATCGTCGAGACCGCGCTCGCGCTGATCGACGCGGACGGGCTGGACGCGCTCTCCACCCGGCGGCTCGCCGCCGCGCTCGGCGTACGCGGCCCCTCGCTCTACAACCACTTCGCCACCAAGGAGGAGATCCTGGACGCGGTGGCCGACAGCGTCACCGCGACCGTCGACGTGGGCGCGTTCGACAGGCACGACTGGGACGAGGCGTTGCGCCGCTGGGCCCGCTCCTACCGGGCCGCGCTGGCCGCCCACCCGCACGTCGTGCCGTACCTGGCCCGGGGGCCGGGCCGTCGGCCGGCCGCGCTCGCGATGGCCGACGCGGTCTACGGCGCCCTGGTCCGGGCCGGTTGGCCGCCCGCGCGGGCCACCCACATCGGCGCGGCGATGCGCTACTTCGTGGCCGGCTCGGCGCTCGGCTCGTTCGCCCGCGGCTTCGTCGAGGACCCGTCGCTCTACGCCGCGCACCCGCACCTGCACCAGGCCCACCGGCTCCCCGGCCACCAGCGCAGCGTCGACGAGGGCGCGTTCGCGCTCGGTCTGGACGCGTTGCTGCACGGCCTCGCCGCCGAGTACGCGGCAACTGTCACCCCGCTGGAACGGACCGCCGGTCGGGAGTAGCGTCGAAACTCCCACCGCTAGTTTCCGCCCCCGAAGGACGCCATGGATCTCGCCACCGCGCCCCCCGCCCCGCTGACGCGCCGTCACCTGCACGTCGCCGGTGACTGGGTCGACCCGTCGTCGGGCGACACGATTCCGGTGGAGAATCCGGCCACCGGGGAGACGATCGGCGAGGTGCCCGCCGGCGCCCCGGCCGACGTGGACCGCGCGGTGGCCGCCGCCCGGGCCGCGTTCCCCGGCTGGGCCGCCACCGACCCCGCCGAGCGGGCCGCGCACCTGGACCGGCTGCACACCGCGCTGGCCGCCCGCGCCGACGACATCGCCCGCACCGTCGCCTCGGAGCTGGGCGCCCCGCTCAAGCTCGCCACTCGGGTGCAGGCCGGCCTGCCGCTGATCGTGTTGCGCAGCATGGTCGAGCTGGCCGCCCGGCCGGCCGCCGAGCGGGTCGTCGGCAACTCGCTGGTGGTCCGCGAGCCGGTCGGCGTGGTCGGCGCGATCACCCCGTGGAACTATCCGCTGCACCAGGTGGTCGCCAAGCTCGCACCGGCGCTCGCCGCCGGGTGCACGGTGGTGCTCAAGCCCAGCGAGCTGACGCCGCTCACCGCCTACCTGCTCTTCGACGCGGTGACCGAGGCCGGGTTGCCGCCGGGAGTGGTCAACCTGGTGCCCGGCACCGGCCCGGTGGTCGGCGAGGCGCTCGCCGCGCACCCCGACGTCGACCTGGTCTCGTTCACCGGCTCCACCGCCACCGGCCGACGGATCGCGCACCTGGCCGCCGACCGGATCGCCCGGGTCGCGCTGGAGCTGGGCGGCAAGTCGGCGAACGTGATCCTGGCCGACGCCGACCTGCCCACCGCGGTCAAGGTCGGCGTCGGCAACGTGCTCGTCAACTCCGGCCAGACGTGCACCGCCTGGACCCGGATGCTGGTGCACCGCGACCGCTACGACGAGGCGCTCGAACTGGCCGCGACGGCGGTGGCCGGCTACCGGCTCGGCGACCCGTTCGACCCGGCCACCCGGCTCGGCCCGCTGGTCTCGGCCGCCCAGGCCGATCGGGTACGCGGGCACGTCGACCGGGCGCTCGCCGACGGCGCCCGGCTCGTCGCCGGTGGCCCGGCCGCGCCGCTGCCGCCGCGCGGCCACTTCGTCGCGCCAACCGTCCTCGCCGACGTGCACCCGGACAGCGCGCTGGCGCAGGAGGAGGTCTTCGGGCCGGTGCTCGCGGTGATCCCGTTCACCGACACCGACGAGGCGGTCGCGATCGCCAACAACTCCCGGTACGGGCTGGCCGGCGCGGTCTGGTCGGCCGACGAGGACGCGGCGCTGGCCGTGGCCCGGCGGCTGCGCACCGGGCAGGTGGACGTCAACGGTGGCGCGTTCAACCCGCTCGCCCCGTTCGGCGGCTACCGGCAGTCCGGGCTCGGCCGCGAGTTGGGCACGTACGGCGTGGAGGAGTTCACCGAGGTGAAGGCGATCCAGCGATGAGGGCGCTCGTGGTCCGCGGCCGGGGCGCCACCCCGGCGGTCGAGGAGGTGCGCCTGCCCGCGCCCGGCCCCGGTGAGCTGCGGGTCCGGATCCGCGCCGCCGGCATCTGCCACTCGGACCTGGCCATGGTGGACGGCACGCTGGCACCCGGATACCCGCTGGTGCTGGGGCACGAGGCGACCGGCGTGGTGACCGAGGTCGGGCCGGGCGCCCGGCTGTTCGTGGGCACGCCGGTGGTGCTCAACTGGGCGCCCGCCTGCCGCGACTGCTGGCACTGCCGGCACGGCGAGCCCTGGCTCTGCGCCGCCAACACGGCCGCGTCGGTGCCCCGGGGGGAGACCGCCGCCGGGGAACCGTTGCAGGTCACCCTCGGGCTCGGCGCGCTCGCCGAGGAGGTGGTGGTGCCCGAGCGGGCGGCCGTGCCGGTGCCGCCCGGGCTGCCACCGGCCGAGGCGGCGTTGCTGGGCTGCGCGGTGCTCACCGGCGCCGGCGCGGTCCGCAACACCGCCCGGGTCGCCGCCGGCGAGTCGGTCGCGGTGATCGGGCTGGGCGGCGTCGGGCTGGCGGTGCTCACCGCGGCCCGGCGGGCCGGCGCGGCGCCGATCCTCGCCGTGGACGTGGTGGAGGCGAAGCGGGAGCTGGCGCTGGCCGCCGGCGCGACCGACTTCCTGCGCTCCGACGACACGCTCGGCAAGGAGGTCCGGGCCCGCACCGGCGGGCGCGGGGTCGACCACGCCTTCGAGTGCGTGGGCCGGGCCGCCACCATCCGCGCCGCCTGGCGCGCGACGCGGCGCGGGGGAGCGGTCACCGTGGTCGGCATGGGCGGCAAGGACGACCTGCTCAGCCTCTCCGCGCTGGACATCTTCCACTCGGCGCGCACGCTGCGGTCCTCGGTCTACGGCTCGACCGACCCGGATCGCGAGGTGCCGGAGCTGGCCACCGCGCTGGCGGCCGGCGACCTCGACCTGGCGCCGCTGGTCAGCGGCACGGTGTCGCTGGCCGAGGCGCCCGCCGCGTTGGAGCGGCTGGCTCGCGGCGAGGGCGCCCGCTGGGTGGTCACCTTCCCGGACTGACCGGCCCCTGCGCCGGCACCGCGCGCCGGTCAGGCGTGAGAGGGGTGCCCTTCTCTACCGGAGGCGTTAACAGGGGGCCCCTCCTTGCACCGGGCGCTCGACGAGCGTCGCGATGCCGTCGAGCAGGCGCTGGAGGCCGAAGTCGAAGACCGTCTCCAGGTCCAGGTCGACCCCGCCGGCGGTCAGCGCGTCCATGGTGGCCAGCCCGCCGCCGGTCATCAGCCGCTGGAACGTGTCCTGCTGCCGGTCCACCCACTCCTCGTCGGTGAGCCCGGTGTCCTGCACCGCCTGGGCGCCGGCCTCCAGGTTGACGGCGACGCCCTTGACGTACGCCATCAGGGTGATCGCCACGTGCCAGCGGGTGTTGCGGTCCAGGCCCAGGCCGGCGGTGGCCCGCAGCGCGAGGTCGGTGTGTGCCATGCCGTGCGGCAGCGGCTGCGGCCGGGCGATGGTGATGACGTGCGGCACCCAGCGGTGCCGCCGGTAGACGGCCCACTGCGCCCGGGCGAGCACCTCCAGCCGGGCCCGCCAGCCGGTGGGCTCGACCGCCGGCAGCGGCGCGCCGGCCAGCGCCGCGTCGGCCATCGCCAGGATCAGCTCGTCGCGGCCCCGCACGTGCCGGTGCAGCGCGAGGGTGGCCACGCCCAGCTCGGCGGCGACCGACCGCAGGGAGACCGCGGCCAGCCCGCCGGCGTCGGCCAGCGCGACGGCGGTCCGCAGCACCCGGTCGCGGCTCAGCTCCGGACGGCCCCGCACGGGTCGCGGCGGGACGGCGGTCTCCGCCACCACCGTGCCGGCGCCGGGCCGGGTGACCACCAGCCCGTCGTCGCGGAGCCGGGCCAGGACCCGGGTCGCGGTGGCGATGGCGATGCCGTGCTCGCGGGTGAGCTGGCGGGCCGAGGGCACCCGGTCGCCCGGCCGCAGCTCGCCCCGCTCGATCCGGTGGCGGATCTCCGCGGCGATCCGCCGGTACGGCGGCTGCCGTTCCTGACCGTGCGGCGACATCCCGGTCCACCTCCGCGCCGAAGCGTACTAGTGCGCTGGGCGTCCGCGGGGCCCCGCGCGGGCGGCGTACTAGGTCGTCGGGCCCGGCGCCGGACGGGGGGACCTAGCGTCCGGCGTGACCGAGGTGTGCGACCCAGGGAGACGTCATGAACGACCGCACCGTGCTCATCTCCGGCGCCGGCGTGGCCGGCCCGGCCCTCGCCTTCTGGCTGTCCCGGCGCGGCTTCGCGGTGATCGTGGTGGAACGCGCGAGCGGGCTGCGCCCCGGCGGGCAGGCGGTGGACGTGCGCGGGGCCGCCCGCGAGGTGCTCGACCGGATGGGTCTGACCGAGCGGGTCCGGGCCGCGGGCGTGCGGGAACACGGCATGGAGTACGTCGACGCGCGGGGGCGCACCCGGGCCCGGCTGCCGGTGGCGGCGTTCGGCGGCGAGGGGATCGTGGCCGACCTGGAGATCGAGCGCGGTGCCCTGGCCGGGCTGCTGTACGAGGCGACCCGGGCCGACGTCGAGTACGTCTTCGACGACTCGATCGAGACGCTGGCGCAGGACGACGCCGGGGTACGGCTCACCTTCGCACGCTCCGCACCGCGCACTGTCGACCTGGTGGTCGGCGCGGACGGCTCGCACTCCCGGACCCGGGCGCTGGCGTTCGGCCCGGAGTCGGCGTACGTCCGGCCGCTCGGCGCGTACCTGGCGTACTTCTCCACCCCGTACCGGGATCCGGCCGGGTGGTTCACGATGCACAACGCGCCCGGCGGCCGGGTGGTCGGCACCCGGCCGACCAGCGACGGGCGGACGGCGGCGCTCTTCAGCTTCCGCTCCGAGGCGCTGGACGTCGACCGGCGGGACCGGGCCGCCCAGCAGCGGCTGCTCGGCGAGCGGTTCGCCGACGTGGGCTGGCGCGCGGCCGAGCTGCTGGCTGCCGCGCCCGCCGCGACCGACTTCTACTTCGACCGGTACGCGCAGGTGCGGATGGACTCGTGGAGCGCCGGGCGGGTGGCGCTGCTCGGCGACGCGGCCTGGTGCCCGTCGCCGCTGACCGGGCAGGGCACCAGCCTGGCGCTGGTGGGCGCGTACCTGCTGGCCGGGGAACTGGCCGCCGCCGGTGACGACCACCGGGCGGGTCACCGCCGCTTCGAGGCGGCGCTACGGGCGCACGTGGCGAAGGGGCAGGAGTTGCCCGGCGGCGGCATCTCCGGGTTCCTGCCGGCGGGCCGGGCCGGGATCCGGCTGCGCGACGCGTCGATGCGGGCGATGGCGTCCCGGCCGATGCGCGGGCTGGCTCGGCGGCTGTTCTTCAGCCACGCCGACGGGCTCGACCTGCCGGAGTACGCCGCCGACCGGTGACGGTGCCGGGCCACATGTCGACGGGCACCGATCCGTTCGGATCGGGCGATACGGGGCCGACCCCTGTGGAGGTCGGCCCCGTGCCGTACCCGGCGAATGTGTGGCGGATCGACATGGCTCGACCACTTCGGCGCGCCGTAGGTTTCCAGCACGCAACGGCCCTGTGACCCCGGTCACCGATCTGGCCGTGGCGGACGGACCTGCGGAGGGTGAGGCGATGGCCGGGCAAGCGATCCTGTCGGCCCGTGGGCTGACCCGGGACTTCCGGGGCTTCCGGGCCGTCGACGGGGTCGACCTCGACGTGACGGCGGAGACCGTGCACGCCCTGGTGGGCCCGAACGGCGCCGGCAAGACCACACTGTTCAACCTGCTCACCGGCTTCCTGCCGCCCAGCGGCGGGCGGATCGAGCTGGACGGCCGGGACGTCACCGGGCTGCCCCCGGAGCGGGTGGCACGCCTCGGTGTGGCCCGGTCGTTCCAGATCACCAGCCTCTTCCCGCAGCTCGGCGCGCGCGAGCACGTGGAGCTGGCCCTCCAGTCGTCGAGCGGACTGGGCTGGCGGTTCTGGCGGTCGGCGAAGCTGATGCGCCGCTACCGGGAGCGGGCCGACGAACTGCTGGCCATGGTCGGCCTCGCCGACCTGGCCGAGGCACCGGCCGAGGCGCTCGCGTACGGACGCAAGCGGGCCCTGGAGCTGGCCATCGCGTTGGCGCTGGACCCCAAGGTGCTGCTGCTCGACGAGCCGACCGCCGGGATGGGGCTGGAGGACGTCGACCGCACCGTCGAACTGATCTCGACCGTCCGCACCGGCCGGACCGTGGTCATGGTCGAGCACAACATGAGCGTGGTGGGCCGGCTCGCCGACACGGTCACCGTCCTGCAGGCCGGCAAGGTGCTGGTCGAGGGGCCGTACGAGCAGGTCCGCGCCGACGAGCGGGTCATCACCGCCTACCTGGGAGCCGCGGATGCTGCGCATTGACAACCTCTCCGCCGCCTACGGCGAGGCCCAGGTGCTGCGGGAGGTGAGCCTGGAGGTGGCCGCCGGGGAGGTGGTCACCCTGGTCGGGCGCAACGGCGCCGGCAAGTCCACGCTGCTGCGGTGCGTGATGGGGTTGCACCCCGACCAGCGCGGCGGCGTCCACCTCGACGGCCGGGACATCAGCCGGCTGCCGGCGTACAAGCGGGCGCGGGCCGGGCTCGGCTGGGTGCCCGACGACCGGGGCGCGTACGCCACGCTCACGGTCACCGAGAACCTGACGCTGCCGCCGCGGGTCGGCCCGGACCCGTGGCCGCTGGAGCGGGTGTACGAGGCGTTCCCCGCCCTGTACGAGCGGCGCGACTCGGCCGCAACCATGCTCTCCGGCGGCGAGCAGCAGATGCTCGCGCTGGCCCGGGTGCTGCGCATGGGCGCCCGGCTGCTGCTCTGCGACGAGCCCACCGAGGGGCTGTCGCCGCTGCTCGTGCAGCAGGTCGGTGACCTGCTGCGGGAGGCCAAGAAGCACGGCGTGACAGTGCTGCTGGTCGAGCAGAACCTGCACTTCGCCACCGGCGTCGCCGACCGGCACTACCTGCTGGCCGAGGGACGGATCGCGGAGGCGATGGAGAACGCCGAGGTGCGCTCGCGGGAACGCGAGCTGCTGGCGTACCTCGGCATCTGAATCTGGACGGCTGACCCGCGCGGACCGCGCGGTACGAAGGGGATGAACATGCGTAGGAGCGTGGGTGTGGCCGCCGCCTCGGCGGCGGCGCTGCTGGTGGCTGGCTGCGGCGGCGGTGGTCCGCAGTCCGGCGGCGACTCGAAGCTGACCGGCGACAAGATCGTGCTGGGCGTGCTCAACGACCAGTCGGGCGCCTACTCGGAGCTGTCCGGGCGCAACTCGGTGAAGGCCGTGGAGATGGCCATCGCCGACTTCAAGGCCGAGCACGGCGACGACGCGGTCACCAAGGACATCACCGTGCAGACCGCGGACCACCAGAACAAGCCGGACGTGGCCAACAGCAAGGCCCAGGAGATGTACGACCGCAAGGGCGTCGACGCCATCCTGGACGTGCCCACCTCGTCGGCCGCGCTGAAGGTCGCCGACGTGGCCAAGGAGAAGAAGAAGCTCTATTTCAACATCGGCGCGGCGACCACCGACCTGACCGGCAAGAGCTGCAACAAGTACACGTTCCACTACGCGTACGACACCTACATGCTGGCCCACGGCACCGGCACGGTGACCACCGAGCAGGTCGGCAAGAACTGGTACATCCTCTACCCGAACTACGCGTTCGGGCAGGACATGGAGAAGAGCTTCTCCACCGCCATCGCCGCGGCCGGCGGGAAGGTGGTCGGCAAGGACGGCGCGCCGTTCCCGAACACCAGCGGCGACTACTCGTCGTTCCTGCTCAAGGCGCCGACGCTGAACCCGAAGCCGCAGGTGCTCGGCACCATGCAGGCCGGCGCGGAGCTGGTCAACGTGGTCAAGCAGTACAACGAGTTCAAGCTGCGGGAGAAGGGCGTCGGGCTGGCGGTCGGCCTGATGTTCATCACCGACATCCACTCGCTCACCCCGGACGCGCTGGCCGGCACCACCTACACCGACGCCTGGTACTGGAACTTCGACCAGCAGAACCGGGAGTGGGCCGACAGGTTCCAGAAAGAGACCGGCACCCGGCCGTCGTTCGCGCACGCGGCGAACTACTCCGCCGCCATGCAGTACCTGGAGGCGGTGCAGGCCGCCGGCACCGACGACGCGGACGACGTGGTCAAGCAGCTGGAGGGCAAGGACGTCAACGACCTCTTCCTGCGCAACGGCAAGATCCGCGCGGAGGACCACCGGGTCGTGCACGACGCCTACCTGGCGCAGGTGAAGCCGCAGGCCGAGGTGAAGGAGCCGTGGGACTACGTGAAGATCCTCAAGACCATCCCGGCGGCGGAGGCGTTCCGGGCGCCGTCCCCGGACTGCAAGCTCTGACATGTCCGGGTTCCTGCAGAACACGTTCAACGGGCTGGTGGGCGGGGCGTTCTACGCCCTGCTCGCCCTCGGGCTCGCAGTCATCTTCGGCATGCTCCGGGTGGTGAACTTCGCCCACGGCGCGTTCTACATGCTCGGCGCGTTCGGCGCGTACGTGCTGCTCGCCGAGGCGGGCGTGCCGTTCTGGGCCGCACTGGTGATCATGCCGCTGGCGCTGGGCCTGCTCGGCATGGTGCTGGAGCGGGCGGTGATCCACCGGCTCACCCGGCTCGACCCGCTCTACAACTTCCTGCTCACCTTCGGCCTGACGCTGATCCTGCAGGACCTGGTGAAGTCCCGGTACGGCGTGCAGTCCAGCCCGTACGCCACGCCCGCCGAGCTGAGCGGGACCGTCGACTTCGGTCTCTTCGACTTCCCGACGTACCGGGTCTTCATCCTCGGCTTCACCGTGCTGCTCTGCGTCGCGGTGTGGTGGGTGCTCGGCCGGACCCGGATCGGCATGGTGGTCCGGGCCGCCACCGAGCGGCCGGAGCTGACCCGGGCGTTCGGCATCGACGTGGGCCGGTGGGTCACCCCGGTGTTCGGCTTCGGCATCGCCCTCGCGGGGCTGGCCGGGGTGCTCGCCGCCCCGATGCGGGCGGTCAACCCGCTGATGGGCGCCGACCTGATCATCGTGGTCTTCGCGGTGGTGGTGATCGGCGGGCTCGGCTCGATCTTCGGCTCGGTCGCCGCCGGCTTCGGCATCGGCCTGATCCAGGCGTGGGGCGAGGCGTACCTGTCGGACTACCCGCTCGTGTCGCAGACCGTCGTGTTCGTGGTGATGGCCGCCGTGCTGCTCTGGCGCCCGGCCGGCCTGTTCGGCCGTGAGGAGGCGCCGGCATGAGTAGTGCGGTGGACACCCCCGTCGAGAAGCCGGCCCCGCGCTCCGGGCTGCTCGCCGTGGCCCGGGCGCCGGGCTGGGTCCGGTACGCGCTGCTGGCCGCCGGCCTGCTGGTCGCGCTCTGGCTGCCGAACGGCCTCTACCCGGCGGTCGCGGTGGACATCCTGTGCTGGGCGCTGTTCGCCGTCTCGGTGGACCTGCTGCTCGGCTTCACCGGGCTGATGTCGTTCGGGCACGCCGCGTTCTGGGGCACCTCGGCGTACCTGACCGGGTTGGTCGCGATCCACGCCGGGCTGCCCTTCCCGGCCGCGGTGCTGGCCGGGGCGCTGGGCGCGGCGCTGCTCGCGCTGCCCATCGGCTACCTGGCGGTGAAGCGCACCGGGATCTACTTCGCCATGGTCACCCTGGCGTTCGCGCAGATGGTCTACTACGTGGCCAACGAGTGGCGCTCGGTCACCCAGGGGGAGAACGGGCTGCAGGGCGTGCCGCGCGCGTTCTTCGGGGCCGACCTCACCGACGACTACTACTTCTACTACGCGATCCTGCCGATCGTGCTGCTCGGCCTCTTCGCGGCCTGGCGGATCGTGCACTCGCCGTTCGGGCGGGTGCTGGTCGGCATCCGGGACAACCCGGCCCGGGCCCGCGCGCTGGGCTACCCGGTGCACCGCTACAAGCTGACCGCGTTCGTGCTCTCCGGTTTCCTGGCCGGGCTCGGCGGCGGGCTCTTCGCGGTCGGCCACCGGTTCGTCTCCCTGGACGTGCTGCACTGGACCACCTCCGGCAAGGCGGTCATCGTGGTGGTGCTCGGCGGCATCGGCACGCTGTGGGGCGGCGTGCTCGGCGCGGCGCTGGTGGTCCGGCTGGAGGACTGGCTGTCGTTCTCCGGGTTCGAGGCGATCGGGCTGGTCACCGGCGGCATCTTCGTGCTGGTCGTGCTGCTGTTCCGGCGGGGCCTCTGGGGCACGGTGGCCCACCTGCTGAAGCGTCGGGGAGCCGCCCGGCGCGAATGATTTTCCCCCCGGCGCATCCGGATCGGCGCGACCGGACGAACCCCCTGGTAGGAGAGCTACCCGGGGGTACGTCCGTTGCTGTGGAACAACATGCCGGCCGGGGCCGCCGAGACGGCCCGTAAGCGGGTCCTGGCCGCCGCCGAGGATCTGGACGACAACCAGGTCGCCGGGCTGGTGCTCGACCTGGCCGCCGAGGCCGGGGTGGCGCCGGTCTGGGAGCAGGTCTGCCTGCCGCTGCTGGGCGGCCTGCGCGGGGACACCCCCGCCGACATCGCCGTGGAGCACGCCCTGTCCGAGGGCGTGCGGGTCGGGCTGGACGTCTTCCGCCGCGACCCGAGCCGGCCGCTGCCGGCGCGCGGGTTGCTGCTCGCCGGCGCCGAGCACGAGACGCACTGCCTCGGGTTGCACGCGCTGGCCGCCGCGTTGCGCGAGCGGGGTCGCGGTTGCCTGCACCTGGGCCCGGCGCTGCCCTGGTCGGCGTTGGCCGGCGCGGCGGCCCGGGTACGACCGCGGGTGGTGGTGGTCTGGTCGCAGTCCCCGCTGACCGGCCGGGCGTACCGGCTGGTCCGCCTTCGGCGGGAACTTCCGGGCGTCCGGGTGCTCGCCGCCGGGCCGGGCTGGATCGAGCCGGTCCCGCCTCCGCTGCGCCTCACCACCCTCCCCGACGCCATCGCCGCCTGCCTGCAAGGCGGGGCCCCCTCTTAACGCCTCCGGTAGAGGAGGGGCCCCTTCTAACACCTACCGCGTGCGCTCAGCCGGCGCGGAAGCCGTGCAGCAGGGTGGCCACCGCGGACTCGGGGTCGAAGGTGTCGTCGGGCGCGGCGAGCTGGTTGCCGAAGAGCCCGTCGACGAGCGCGAGCAGCGTCCGGAAGTGGGCCGGCGGGTCGGTCGAGCCGAGCGCGGCGAGCAGCGGTACCCCCCACCCGGCCAGCCGGGCCCGGCCGGCCTCGATCGCCGGCCGCAGTTCGGGGCGTACCGCCGCCTCGACGAAGAGGGCGTAGCGGGCCAGTGTGACCTCCCGCCGCTCGGTGGTGAACTCCCGGATCAGCCGGCCGAGGACGCGGGCGGTCGCGTCGACGTCGCCGGGGGACAGGTCCGCCGCGAGCCGCTGCCAGGCCTGCGTCTCCACCTCGACCAGCCGCGCGAAGACGGCGTCGACGAGCGCCTCCCGGGTGCGGAACCGGTTGGACGCGGACCCCTCGGGCAGCCCCGCCTCGGCGTCCACCGCGCGGTGGGTGAGGTGGCGCGGCCCGCGGGTGCCGAGCACCCGGATGGCGGCGTCGAGCAGGAGCTGACGGCGGTCGGTCACGGGGTCAGACTACAGCCGTAGTGCAGCCGACTACATCTGTAGTACGGTGACCGCATGGACGGGCGCGCGGTGGTGGTCGGCGGCGGCATCGCTGGGCTCGCGGCGGGCCTCGGCCTGCGGGCGGCGGGCTGGCAGGTGACCGTCCTGGAACGCTCCCCGGGGTTGCCGGAGACCGGCACCGGGCTCGGCATCTGGCCCGGCGCGATGCGTGCCCTGGACGCGCTCGGCGTCGGCGACGAGGTGCGCCGGCGCGCCCGCCGGCAGGCCGGCGGGTCGATCCGACGACCGGACGGCAGCCGCATCGCCACCATCGACGTCGGCCGGATCGAACGACGCCACGGCGAGCCGGTGCACCTGGTCACCCGGCCGGCGCTGCTCACCACGCTGGCCTCCGCGCTGCCCGCCGAGGCGCTGCGGTTCGCCGCGCCGGTCGCCGACCCGCGCGCGCTGCTCGACGCGTACGACCTGGTGGTCGGCGCGGACGGGATCAACAGCGTGGTCCGCGCGTCGGTGCACGGCGAGCGCTACCCGCTGCGCTACGCGGGCACGGTGGCCTGGCGCGGCGTGGTCGACGCGGAGTCGGCCGAGGGCGGTGAGACCTGGGGCCGGGGGCGCAAGTTCGGCCTCACGCCGGTCGGCGGCGGGCGGACCAACTGGTACGCCTCGGTGAGCCTCCCGCCGGGGCATCCCGCGCCGGCCGACGACGTGGCCGAGTTGCGCCGCCTCTTCGGTGACTGGCATCCGCCGGTGCGTCGGGTGCTGGACGCGCTCACGCCGGCGGGGGTGCTGCGACACGAGATACGCGACCTGACCCCGCTGCCGTCCTACGTGGCCGGCCGGGTGGCGCTGCTCGGCGACGCAGCGCACGCCATGACCCCCGACCTCGGGCAGGGCGCCTGCCAGGCGCTGATCGACGCGGTGGCGCTGGCCGAGTGCGTCCGCGACGCCACCGACCTGCCGGCCGCGCTGCGGACGTACGACCGACGGCGCCGCCGGCCCACCCAGCGCATCGCGGCGGGCGCGCGGTGGGCGGGTCGGCTCTCCCAGGCCCGGCGGATGCTGCCGGTGCGCGACGCGGTCCTCCGGCTGGCGCTGGCCGCCGGACCGCCTGCCTGAGTCGCCGGGCGCGGGCCCTCGCACGGGGGTGGGCCCGCGTCCGGACGTGACCTGAAGCACATTCGATACGAACCGGTTCCGTATCGAAACTCCCTCACCTACGCTCGGCGGGAGTTACGAGTCTGCCCCGTATCGTATTTGGACGCGGGTGAACCGGGGGGAGAACCCGAATGGAACCGCACGAGAACACCGGACACCCGAGGAGGTGGGCGATCCTCGGGGTGCTGGTGATCAGCCTCCTCGTGGTCGTCCTCGACAACACCATCCTCAACGTCGCGCTGCGCACCCTCGCCGACCCGGTGCGCGGCCTCGGCGCCAGCCAGGGCGAGCTGGAGTGGGCGATCAACTCCTACACGCTGGTCTTCGCCGGCCTGCTCTTCACGTTCGGCGTGCTCGGCGACCGCCTCGGCCGACGGCGGTTCCTGATCCTCGGGCTCGCGCTGTTCGGGCTGGCCTCGCTGCTGTCGGCGTACGCGCAGGACCCGGCGCAGCTGATCGCCGCCCGGGCCCTGATGGGCGTCGGCGGCGCGGCCATCATGCCGGTGACGCTCTCGATCATCTCCAACGTCTTCGACCCGCGCGAGCGTGGCCGGGCGATCGGCGTCTGGGCCGGCGCGGTCGGCCTCGCCGTGGCCATCGGCCCGGTGCTCGGCGGCGCGCTGCTGGAGCACTACTGGTGGGGCTCGGTCTTCCTGATCAACGTGCCGGTGGTGGCGGTGGGCGTGCTGCTCGTCGCGCTGCTGGTCCCCGAGTCCCGCGACCCGTCCCCGGGCCGGGTGGACGTGCTCGGCGTGCTGCTCTCCGTGGTCGGCCTGGTCGCGCTCACCTACGGCATCATCGACGGCGGAGAGCACGGCTTCGGTCGCCCGCAGGTCTGGGTCTCGATCATCGGCGGCCTCGCGGTGCTCGGCTGGTTCGTCGCGCACGAACTGCGCAGCGACCACCCGTCGCTGGACGTGCGGCTGTTCCGGGTGCCCCGGTTCGCCGCCCCGGTGGCCCTGGTCGGGCTGGTCTTCTTCGCCGCCATGGGCGTGATGTTCTTCGGCGCGTTCTACCTCCAACTGGTCCGCGGCTACAGCCCGTTGGAGAGCGGCCTGTTGTTCCTGCCCTTCGCGGCCGCGCAGCTGATCTTCGCGCCGCGCAGCGCCGCGATGGTCCGCCGCTACGGCGGCCGGGCCGTCGCCGCGGTCGGGCTGCTGCTCACCGTCGTGGCGCTCGCCGCGTTCGTCCTCATCGACGCGGACACGCCGATCTGGATCTTCTCGGCGCTGGGCTTCCTCCAGGGCGCCGGGATGGCCAACATCATGCCGCCGGCCACCGAGTCGATCATGTCGGCGCTGCCCCGGGAGAAGGCCGGCGTGGGCTCGGCGGTCAGCAACACGATCCGCCAGGTGGCCGGCGCGCTCGGCGTGGCGGTGCTCGGCTCGGTGCTCTCCGCGGTCTACCGCGACCAGGTCGCCCCGGCGGTGTCCGCGCTGCCCGAACCGGTCCGCGACGCGGCCCGGGAGTCGGTCTCCGGGGCGTACGCGGTCGCCGACCGGCTCGGCCCGGCCGCGCCGCGGCTGATCGAGGCGGCGAACGACTCGTTCGTCTCGGCGATGCACTGGGCGGCCGGGATCTCCGCGCTCGTCGCCACGCTCGGCGTGGTGATCGTGTTCCGCTGGATGCCGGGCCGGCCGGTCGTCGCGCCCGACGCGGCGCCGGCCACGGAGCCGGAGTTGGCCGGGACCGCATAGGTTCGTGGACAATGTCTGACATGACTTCCACGGCGGATGCTCCGCGGTCGCCCGGGCGACCGCGGAGCACCCGCGCGGACGAGGCGATCGTGGAGGCCACCCTCGACCTGCTGGCCGAGGGCAGCACCATCGAGGCGCTCTCCATCGAGGCGATCGCCGCCCGGGCCGGCGTCGGCAAGGCCACCATCTACCGCCGCTGGCCCGGCAAGGAAGCGCTGCTGCTGGACGCGCTGCGCCGGCTCAAGGGCGACCCGCCCCGCACCGGCGGGCGCTCCGTGCGCGACGACCTGGTGCAGCTCGTCGGCGCCGTCGGCCAGCACGTCGACCCGCGGGCCCGCATGATCATGCCGTGCCTGGTGCCCGAGGTGAGCCGCAGCTCCGCCCACCGCCAGGCCTACGAGGCGATCATCGAGCCCCGGCGGGAGGCGATGCGCGAGGTGCTGCGCCGCGCGGTCGAGCGCGGCGAGCTGCGCGCCGACCTCGACGTCGAGGTCGCCATGGCGTTGCTCACCGCGCCGATGCTGACCCAGCGGATGGTGCACTGGTATCCCGGGCCGGACGAGCGGCTCCTGCCGGAGCGCATCGTGGACACGGTCCTGGACGGCCTGCGCGCCCGCTGACGCCGTGGGCGACGGCCTACGCCCGCTGACCCGGTCGGCGGCTCAGGCGGCCGGCGTGCGCAGCCGGTGCAGGCGCAGCGCGAGCTGCACCTCCAGCGCCCGCTCCGGCTTCTGCCAGTCGGCGCCGAGCAGCTGCCCGACCCGCTCCAGCCGCTGGGTCACGGTGTTCACGTGCACGTGCAACTGCTCGGCGGCCCGGGCCAGGCTGCCGCCCACCCCGAAGTACGCCTCCAGCGTCTTCACCAGCGCGGTGCCCCGCCGCGCGTCGTAGTCGACCACCGGCCCCACCGTGGCGGTGAGGAACCCGCTGACGTCCCGGTCGCCGGCGTCACCGACCGCGCCCAGCAGCAACCCGACGAAGCCCAGCTCCGCGGTGCTCGCCCCCTGCCCGGCCCGGCCCAGCGCGCCCAGCGCGGTCAGGCACCGCTCCGCCTCGGCGAACGTGACCGCCAGCGACGCCGGGCCGGTCGACGGCCCGCTCGCCCCGGCGGTCACCGGCCGGCCGGTCACCCGGGACAGGTCCCGGGCCACCGCCCGGGCCGCCCCGCCGGCGTCCTGCCCGGGCAGCATCAGCACCACCCGCCCGTCGCGCGCCGCCGCCAGCCCGCCCCGGGTCGAGGCGTACGTGGTGGCCCAGGACAGGACCCGCTGCCGGGCCGAACCGGTCTCGGCGAACGCGTCGTCGCCGACCGCCACCAGCACGTGCGGGGCGTCCAGGTCCACGCCGATCCGGCGGGCCCGGCTGCGCAACGCGTCGGTGTCCCGCAGCGGCCTGGCGATCAGGTCGTCCAGCAGCTCACCCCGGACCCGCCCCTCCGCCTCGGCCACCGTGCGGCGGAACAGCAGCAGCAACGCGGTCACCAGCGCCGCCCGCTCCAGGATCCGCTGGTCGGCGTCGACCAGCTCGTCGTCGGGGCGCAGCACCAGCGCGCCCAGGTTCTCCGCGCCGGCCACCACGGCCGCGTACCAGAGCGGACCGCGCCGCACGCTGCGCCCCTCGGTGCGCGACGCGGCGACCGCCTCCACGATGTCCGCCCGGTCCGGCTCCTCGATCTCGCCCACCCGGGCCAGCCGGCGGCCCTCGGCGTCCAGCGCCAGCAGCGCCCCGCCGAGCACCTCGGTCACCGCCGCCGCCACGTCCTCCATCCCGCCGCCGCGCACCACCAGCGCGGTCATCCGGTCGTGCGCGGCGGCGGCCCGCTCCACCGAGCTGCTGTGCGCCCGGATCGTGCCGTTCGCCGCCGACAGCTCCTCCAGCGCGGCGCGGGTCTCGGCCAGCAGCCGGGCGGTGTCGATCGCCACCGCCGCGTGCGCGCCCAGCGAGACCAGCAGCGACACCTCCTCCCGGGCGAACGGGCGGGCCGAGCGGTTGGCCGCGTAGAGCACGCCGATCACGCTGGAGCCGAGCCGCAGCGGCACGCCGAGGATGGCCACCAGGCCCTCCTCGCCCACCCCACCGTCGATCTCCCCGGTGTGCCGGAACCGCTCGTCCTCCTGGTAGTTCGAGGTGACGTACGGGGTGCCGGTCTGCGCCACCAGCCCGCCCAGGCCGTCGCCCATCTCCAGCCGCAGCCGCTGGAACCGGGCCGAGATCGAACCGTCGGTGACCCGCATGTAGGTGTCGCCGCGCTCGTCGTCGTTGAGCGTCATGTACGCCACGTCGGTGCCGAGCAGGATCCGCGCCCGGTGCACGATCGCCCGCAGCACGTCGTCCAGGTCGCGCAGCCCGGCCAGGTCGCTGGCGGTGTCGTAGAGACCCGACAGCTCGGTCTCCCGGCGTCGCCGGCGCTCCAGCAGCGCCCGGACCCGCAGCGCCACCACCTTCGCCTGCTCCAGCTCGGCCAGCCGGTCGGCGGGCAGGCCGGCGGCGCGCGCGGCGACCAGCGGGCCCTCGAACTCGACCGCGGCGGCCTCGCGCGCCAGCAGCTCCAGGAACTCCACCGGCGACGACATGACCGACATTGTGCGCGGCGCCACTAGTTCGCCGTCCAGCCCCCGTCGAGGGCGATCGAGGCGCCGGTGAGGAACGCGGCCGGCGGGGCGCACAGGTACGCCACCAGCTCGGCCACCTCCTCCGGCTCGATCAGCCGCTTGATCGCCGCCCGGGCCAGCATGATCTTCTCGATCACCTCGTCCTCGCCGATGCCGTGGCTGGCCGCCTGGTCGGCGATCTGGCTCTCCACCAGCGCGGTCCGCACGTACGCCGGGTTGATGCAGTTGGCCGTCACCCCGTGCGCGGCGCCCTCCAGCGCCACCACCTTGGACAACCCTTCGAGGGCGTGCTTCGCCGAGACGTACGCCGCCTTGAACGGCGAGGCGCGCAGCCCGTGCACCGAGGAGATGTTGACGATCCGGCCCCAGCCGTTGGCGTACATCCGGGGCAGCGCCCGGCGGATGAGCAGGAACGGCGCCTCCACCATCACCCGCTGGATGTACTCGAAGCGCTCGACCGGGAACTCCTGCACCGGCGCGACGTGCTGCAACCCGGCGTTGTTCACCACGATGTCGGCGTCCACGTCGAGCCGGTCCACCGCCTCCGGATCGGCCAGGTCGATCCCCTCGGCCCGGCCGCCGGCCTCGGCGGCCACGGCCTTGGCCGCCTCCACGTTGCGGTCCAGCACCACGACCGAGGCGCCGGCCGCCGCCAGGCGCAGGGCGCAGGCCCGTCCGATGCCGCTGCCACCACCGGTCACCAGGGCGTTGCGACCGGAGAGGTCGACGTGTACGACGTGGGGGACCGCCACGGGTTCTGCCGTCATGGCGCAGAAGTTACGAGGCGTGTGGCCCCGGGCACATGGGGCGGCGACACATACTCGACCGCTTCAGTGTGTGGTGCGTCCCGCGCCGATCGTCCCCGGCGTGTCCGCCCGTCCGGCCGCCGTGGCGCATCGGTAGGGTGTGTCGAACACACGTACTGCTGGCGGCTCGGGGAGGAGGCGGCGTGCGCGTGCTGGGCGTCGACCCGGGGCTGACCCGGTGCGGGGTCGGCGTGGTCGAGGGCGTGCCGGGCCGCCCCTGCACCCTGGTCGCCTACTACGTCGTCTACACCGATCCCGCCGACGAGCTGGCGCTGCGCCTGCTGCACCTGGACCGCTCGCTGACCGACCTGGTCGCCGAGCACCGGCCGGACGCGGTCGCGGTCGAGCGCGTGTTCAGCCAGCACAACGTGCGTACCGTGATGGGCACCGCCCAGGCCAGCGGCGTGGCGGTGTTGGCCGGCGCGCGCGCCGGGCTGCCGGTGACGACCTACACGCCGAGCGAGGTGAAGGCGGCGGTGACCGGCTCCGGCCAGGCGGACAAGAAGCAGATGACCACCATGGTCACCCGGCTGCTGCGCCTGGCGGAGCCGCCGAAGCCGGCCGACGCCGCCGACGCGCTGGCGTTGGCCATCTGCCACGTCTGGCGCGGCGGCACCCGGTCCAAGCTGGCCGCGGCGGCCGACCAGGCTCGACGAGGAGGGGCGCGACGATGATCGCGAGTGTGCGCGGCACGGTGACCGCGACCGGTCCGGACCACGCCGTGGTGGAGGTGGGCGGCATCGGCCTCGCCGTGCAGTGCGCCCCCGGCACCATCGCCGACCTGCGGGTCGGCCAGCCGGCCCGGCTAGCCACCAGCCTGGTGGTCCGGGAGGACTCGCTCACCCTCTACGGCTTCGCCGACGACGACGCCAAGCAGCTCTTCGAGCTGCTGCAGACCGCCAGCGGGGTCGGTCCCCGGCTGGCCCAGGCGGTGCTCGCCGTGCACACCCCGGACGCCGTCCGCAAGGCCATCGCCAACGCCGACACCGCCACGCTGACCCGGGTGCCGGGCATCGGCAAGAAGGGCGCCGAGCGCCTCGTGCTGGAGCTGCGGGATCGGGTCGGCCCGGTGGCGATCGGCCCGGACGGCGCGGGCGGGGTGACCGGGGGCGGCTGGCCGGAGCAGGTGCGTCAGGCCCTGGTCGGGCTCGGCTGGTCGGCCGCCCAGGCGGAGCAGGCGGTGGTCGCGGTCGCCGAGACCGTCGACGGGGAGACCCCGCCGGTGCCGGTCCTGCTCAAGCAGGCGATCCGCCTCCTGGGCCGCACCCGATGACGAGCGAGAACCTGGTCTCGGCGTACGTCAGCGACGCCGAGCTGGACGCGGAGGCCAGCGTCCGGCCGAAACGGCTCGCCGAGTTCATCGCCCAGGACCGGGTCCGCGACCAGCTCGACCTGCTGTTGCAGGGCGCGATGCGGCGCGGCTCTCCGCCGGACCACATCCTCCTCTCGGGCCCGCCCGGCCTCGGGAAGACCTCCCTGGCCAACATCGTGGCCGCGGAGCTGGGCACCGGGATCCGGGTGACCAGCGGGCCGGCGATCGAGCGCTCCGGCGACCTGGCCGCGATCCTGACCAGCCTGGCCGAGGGCGACGTGCTCTTCATCGACGAGATCCACCGGATCGCCAAGCCGGCCGAGGAGCTGCTCTACAGCGCGATGGAGGACTTCCGGGTCGACGTGGTGGTGGGCAAGGGCCCGGGCGCGACCGCCATCCCGCTCGACGTGGAGCCGTTCACGCTGGTCGGTGCCACCACCCGGTCCGGCCTGCTGACCGGGCCGATGCGCGACCGGTTCGGTTTCGTCGCGCACCTCGACTTCTATTCCCCGGCCGACCTGGAGACGCTGCTGCACCGCTCCGCCCGGATCCTCGGCGTGCCGATCACGCCGGAGGGCGCGGCGGAGGTCGCCGGCCGTTCCCGGGGCACGCCCCGGATCGCCAACCGGCTGCTGCGCCGGGTCCGCGACTACGCCGAGGTGCGCGCCGACGGGGTGGTCAACCTGGAGACCGCCCGGGCCGCGCTCACCGTCTACGACGTGGACGCGCTGGGCCTGGACCGGCTCGACCGGGCGGTGCTCAAGGCGCTCGTCGACTCGTTCCGGGGCGGCCCGGTCGGGGTCTCCACCCTCGCGGTGGCGGTGGGGGAGCAGCCGGACACGGTCGAGGAGGTCTGCGAGCCGTTCCTGGTCCGGGCCGGGCTGCTCGCGCGTACGCCCCGGGGGCGGGTGGCCACCGAGGCCGCCTGGCACCATCTGGGCCGCAACCCACCGAATGGTACATTTGGTGCGGATGCCCCGCAGGGGCCCGATCTGTTCTCGACGCAGACCGATCGGCCGTGATCCGTTCGTGATCTGTGCCGCATTCGGTCTTCCCAGGAGCAGCGACTAGACTTCGCCGCGGTCTGTACAGGACGTGAGAATCCGCTTCCGCTGCGGCGCCCCCCGGGGCCGGCGGAGGCCAACCGGAAGGTCGACACCGTGCTTTACGCAGCAGCGAGTGGCGGGGGAGCCGGCGGTCTGACGCCGATCCTCATGATCGCTCTGCTCTTCGTCGTCATGTACTTCATGATGATCCGTCCGCAGCAGAAGCGCCGTCGCGAGGCGGAGCAGATGCAGTCCGCCCTCGCCCCCGGCGACGAGGTGGTCACCATCGGCGGCCTGCACGGCACGGTCACCGTGGTCGAGGACGACACGGTCCTGCTCGAGGTGGCGCCGGGTGTGCAGACCCGGTACGCGCGCCCCGCCGTGGCCCGGGTGGTCAAGCGGGCCGAGGCGCCCGAGGCCGAGACCATCAGCGAGGAAGCCGAGTCGGTCAAGGAGTGACCACCTGCCCCGGACGGGGCAGCGGAAACACCCCCACAAGTGGATAGTTGGGTCGGCGTCCGCCGCCGGCACGCGGCCAGGCCCGCGCGACGCCCCCGCGTCGTGCTCGGGCCGGCGTGCCGGTGACCGGCGCCGGCCAGCCGGAACAGTCGGGCGGACACCCCCGGCCCGACAGTTGTCGCCGCCGTGGAAGCGGCGCGACCGTACAGGGAGACAGGACAGCCGTGGCACCACCTCAGGGACAGATGCGCCCCGGACGGCAGCTCGCCGTGCTCGGGTTCATCTTCGTCGTCCTCTATCTTTTGGTGTTCTTCTCGGGCGGCGCCAGCGGTGGCTGGAAGGACCGGCTGGAGCCCCGGCTCGGTCTGGACCTCATCGGCGGCACCCGGCTGACGCTCGAGGCCACCAACACGGTGGACGGCAAGCCGCCGACCGCCGACAACCTCGAAGAGGCGCGCCAGATCATCGAGAGCCGGGTCAACGCCTACGGCGTGGCCGAGGCGGAGGTGGTCACCGAGGGCAACCGCAACATCGTCATCTCCCTGCCCGGCCAGAACCGCGACCTGACCGACGTCGGCAGCGCGGCCGAGCTGCGCTTCCGCAAGGTGCTCAAGGCGACCGACGGCAGCGGCGCGGCCGCCGCGCCGGCGCCGAGCCCCAGCGCCTCCGCCGCGCCGCCGGGCAGCGTCAAGCCGTCGGGCAGCGCGTCGCCGAAGCCGTCCGGGAGCGCGTCGCCGAAGCCGAGCGCCAAGGTCACCGCGTCGCCGAGCGCCGGCGGGCAGGGCGGCATGGCCCCCGCGCCGGGTGCCAGCGCCACGCCGACCCCGTCGGCCTCGCCGAGCGCCGCCGCGCCCAGTCCGAGCGCCAGCGCCGAGCCGGTGCCGCAGAGCATCGAGCAGCAGCGCCAGGCCGTGCAGCAGAAGGTGGGCGCCGCCGCCTGGGCCGCCGCCTCGGGCCTGCAGGCCCCGGCCGACCTCGCCGCCGACCCGTCGCTGGCCGACAAGCTCAAGCCGTTCGGCACGCTCTCCCCGCAGGAGATCGCGGTGCTGCCGGTGGAGATGCAGTTCAACGTCCCCACCATCACCTGCGCCCAGCTCGACAAGCGGCCGGCCGCGTCGATCAAGGACCCGAAGCAGAAGGCGGTGGCCTGCGAGGCCGGCGCGAAGAACCTGCTCGACGTGGCCAAGGTCGAGGGCACCGACGTCAAGAACGCCTCCGCCCAGCTCGACCAGACCAGCTCCTGGGTGGTCAGCCTCAACTTCACCGGCAAGGGCCAGGAGAAGTGGACCGCGCTGACCCGTGAGTCGTTCAACAACGAGGGTCAGGCCTGCGACCAGACCGCGCTCGGCCAGGACGGCAAGTGCCGGGTGGCCGTGGTGCTGGACAACGAGATCGTCTCCTCGCCGGAGATCCAGGGCGTGCTGACCGGTGACTCGCAGATCACCGGCAGCTTCGACAACAGGTCGGCGAACGCGCTCGCGAGCCAGCTCCGCTACGGCGCGCTGCCGGTGACGTTCGTGCCGCAGGAGCAGCAGAACGTCACCGCGACGCTGGGCGACAGCCACCTCAAGGCGGGCCTGCTCGCGGCCGGCATCGGCATGCTGCTGGTCATCATCTACTCGTTCTTCTACTACCGGCTGCTCGGCTCGGTCATCTTCCTCAGCCTGGTGCTCTCCGCGCTGCTGGTCTTCGGCGCGCTGGTGGTGCTCGGCCGGTCGATCGGCTTCACGCTGACGCTCGCCGGCATCGCCGGCATGATCGTCTCGCTCGGTGTGGCGGCGGACTCGTTCGTCATCTACTTCGAACGGCTCAAGGACGAGATCCGCGAGGGTCGCAGCCCGCGCAGCGCGGTGCCGCGGGCCTGGATCCGGGCCCGCCGGACGATCATCTCGGCGAACGCCATCACGCTGATGTCGGCCGTGGTGCTCTACATCGTGTCGGTCGGCGCGGTGAAGGGCTTCGCCTTCGCGCTCGGCCTGGCGACCGTGCTGGACCTGGTCGTCGTGTTCCTCTTCCGCCACCCGATCATGACGATGTTCGCCCGCACCCGGGCGTTCCTGTCCCCGCGGGTCAGCGGTCTGGGCCGGGCGTTGCCGGCCCGGTCGGCCGAGTCGGGCACCGCCCGCAACCCGCGTGTCAAGGAGGCCTGAGATGGCTAAGAGTGGTCTGGCCGCCCGGCTCTACCGTGGCGAGGCCGATCTCAACATCGTCGGCAAGCGCAAGCTGTGGTTCGGCGTCGCCGGCGCGCTGGTGTTGATCGCGGTGCTGAGCTTCGCGCTCAACGGCTTCAAGCTCGGCATCGAGTTCGCCGGCGGCAACTCGTTCCAGGTGCCGGCCAGCGTCGGCACGCTGGATCGGGCGGAGACGGTCGTCGACGACGCGCTCGCCGCCGAGGCTCCCGGTGTCGAGGTGGTCAGCGCGCAGAAGGTCGGCGGCACCAGCGGCGAGTACTACGAGATGCGCACCGGGCAGCTCACCGCGGAGCAGGCCAACGCGGCCAAGACCGCGATGGCGCAGGAGTTCGGCATCCAGGCCGACCAGATCAGCGGCAGCCAGGTCTCCGAGGCGTGGGGCAGCCAGGTCACCTCCCGGGCCTTCCTCGGTCTGCTGATCTTCCTCGCGGTGGTGTCGATCTACCTGGTGCTGCGCTTCGAGTGGCGGATGGCGGTCGCCGCGATCGCCTCGCTGCTCACCAACCTGGTCCTCACCTCCGGCATCTACTCCCTCGTCGGCTTCGAGGTCACGCCGTCGACGATCATCGGCTTCCTCACCATCCTGGGCTTCGCGCTCTACGACGTGGTGGTGGTCTTCGACAAGGTGCAGGAGAACACGCGCGGCATCACCGCGAACAACAACCTGACCTACGGCGAGGCGTCCAACCTGGCCCTCAACCAGAGCCTCATGCGTTCGTTGAACACCTCCGTGGTGGCGCTGCTCCCGGTCGGTGGCCTGCTCTTCATCGGCGCCGGGCTGCTCGGCGCGGGCACCCTGAAGGACCTCGGCCTGGTGCTCTTCGTCGGCATGGCGGTCGCGTTCCTGACCTCGATCCTGCTGGCCACCCCGCTGCTGGTGCTGCTGAAGAACCAGGACCCGCGGATCAGCGCGCACAACAAGCGGGTGCTCTCCCGCCGGGCGGCCGTCGCCCGCGGCGAGGTCACCCCGAAGGGCGCCCCGCGCCCCGCGCCGACCGGCGACCAGCCGGTCGAGGCGGACGCGGCGCTCGCCGGCGTCGCCCCGAAGGTCGGCGCCCGGCCGAGCGGCAAGCGTTCCAGCGGCGCCCGGGGCGGTCGCCCCGGTGGCGGCGGGGGCAACCGGCCGGGCGGCGCGAAGCGCCGCTGACCACCGGCCCGGACGGAACCGACTCCGACGGCGTCCGTCATGCTGTTGCCACGGCATGACGGACGCCGTCGTCGTTTCGAGAGGACATGGACGCACCGTGACGGAGACCCACACCACCGGCGTACGGGGAGACAGCGGCCCGGAGGCCGCCCAGCTGGTCGCCAGCCGGATCCTGGACGTGCCGGACTTCCCCAAGCCGGGGGTCCTGTTCAAGGACCTGATGCCGCTCTTCGCCGACGGCGTCGCGTTCCGCGAGGTGATCGACGGGATCATCGCGTTCCACGGGCCGGAGTCCTTCGACGTGGTCGCCGGCATCGAGGCGCGCGGGTTCGTGCTCGCGGCGGCGGTGGCCTACGCCACCGGCGTCGGGGTGGTGCCGGTGCGCAAGGCCGGCAAGCTGCCCCGGGCCACCCACTCGGCCTCCTACGCCCTGGAGTACGGCGAGGCGACGCTGGAGGTGCACCAGGACGCGTTCACCGCCGGCCACCGGGTGCTGGTGCTCGACGACGTGCTCGCCACCGGTGGCACGGCCGAGGCCACGCTCGACCTGGTGGAGCGCGCCGGCGGCACGGTCTCCGGGTTCACCGTCCTGCTGGAGCTGGGCTTCCTCAAGGGGCGCGAGCGCCTCGCGCCGCGCCCGGTCCATGCCCTGTTGACCGTTTGACCCCGCCCGTCGGTCCGGCCCGCCGGCACCGACCGTCCGGCGGAGCGGTGGCGTACCCTCCGGGCGGGTAGCATTGCCCTTTGCCTGACCCGGCGGGCGACCGTCCGCCGGGGCGCAGCCCCGGTGACCGGCGCGGAACAACACCGGCCCCCGGGTCGGTTGGACCAGACGTCGGCCGGACGGCCGGCGCATCCCGGCGAACGGTGAGGAGGCCGGTGTCCCACGATGTCGTCCCTCCGGTGGAGGGCACGGTGCACCCGACAGGCGACGCGGACGGCTCGGTGACCGAGCACAGCGGCAACCCGCCGGCCCGGGCGACCGGCGCCACCGACGGCACGCCGGACGCGACGGCCGACGGCGGCGCGGTCGTGGTGCCGTTCCCGACCGACGGTGACCCCACGTCCAGCGGCGGCTTCGCCCTCTCCAACGCGCCCACCGGCCGCCGGGTGCGCGCCCGGCTGGCCCGGTTCAACGCTCCCTGGCAGACCTCGCAGGTCAGCGAGGTGCTGGAGCCGCTGATCGCGTCCCACCGTGACGCCCATCCCAAGGCCGACGCCCGGCTGCTCCAGCGCGCCTTCGACACGGCCGCGCGCTGGCACTCGGGGCAATATCGCAAGTCCGGCGACCCCTACATCACCCACCCGCTCGCGGTGGCGACCATCCTCGGCAACCTCGGCATGGACACCACCACGCTCGTGGCGGCGCTGCTGCACGACACGATCGAGGACACCGAATACACCCTCGACGCGATGCGCGCCGACTTCGGCGGTGAGGTGGCGCTGCTGGTCGACGGCGTGACCAAGCTCGACAAGGTCAAGCTGGGCGACGCCGCCAAGGCGGAGACCATCCGCAAGATGGTCGTGGCGATGGCCAAGGACCCTCGGGTCCTGGTGATCAAGCTGGCCGACCGGCTGCACAACATGCGGACGCTGACCTTCCTGCCCCGTCCCAAGCAGGAGCAGAAGGCCAAGGAGACGCTGGAGATCCTCGCCCCGCTGGCGCACCGCCTCGGTATGAACACGATCAAGTGGGAGCTGGAGGACCTGGCCTTCGGCACGCTGTTCCCGAAGCGGTTCGAAGAGATCAACCGGCTGATCGGGGAGCACCAGCCGCAGCGCGAGGCGCTGCTGCGCCAGGTGACCCAGAAGGTGCAGACGGACCTGAAGGCCGCCAAGATCAAGGCGGAGACCACCGGGCGGCCGAAGCACCTCTACTCGATCTACCAGAAGATGATCGTGCGGGGTCGCGACTTCAACGACATCTACGACCTGGTCGGGGTGCGGATCCTGGTCGACACGGTGCGCGACTGCTACGCGGCGTTGGGCGTCATCCACGCCAACTGGCAGCCGGTGCCGGGCCGGTTCAAGGACTACATCGCCATGCCCAAGTTCAACATGTACCAGTCGTTGCACACGACGGTCATCGGGCCCACCGGCAAGCCGGTGGAGATGCAGATCCGCACCTACGCGATGCACCGCACCGCCGAGTTCGGCATCGCCGCCCACTGGAAGTACAAGGAGCACAAGGGCACCCAGGTGGTGGGCCCGCCGGCGCACATCGACGAGATGACCTGGCTGCGGCAGCTGCTGGACTGGCAGCGCGAGGCGGCCGACCCGAGCGAGTTCCTGGACGCGCTGCGCTTCGACCTGTCCAGCCAGGAGGTGTACGTCTTCACCCCCAAGGGCGACGTCATCCCGCTGCCGACCGGGTCGACGCCGGTCGACTTCGCGTACGCGGTGCACACCGAGGTCGGGCACAAGTGCATCGGGGCGCGGGTCAACGGCAAGCTGGTGCCGCTGGAGTCGACGCTGTCCAACGGCGACGTGATCGAGATCTTCACGTCGAAGTCCGACACGGCCGGCCCCACGCAGGACTGGCTGGGCTTCGTCAAGAGCCCGCGCGCCCGCACCAAGATCCGACAATATTTCAACAAGGAGCGGCGCGAGGAGGCGATCGAGGCCGGCAAGGACGCGATCGTCAAGGCGATGCGCAAGCAGGGCATGCCGTTGCAGCGGATGCTCACCTCGGACGCGCTGATGGCGATCGCCCGGGACCTGCACCTCGCGGACGTGGCCTCGCTCTACGCGGCGGTCGGCGACAGTCAGGTCTCCGCGCAGTCGGTGGTGCAGAAGCTGATGGCCTCCTACGGCGGCGAGGAGGGCGCGGCGGAGGACATCGCCGAGACCGCCGTCGCCACCCGGCCGCCGCGCAGCCGGCAGAGCAGCGCCGATCCGGGCGTGGTGGTCCGGGGCGTCAGCGACGTCTGGATCAAGCTGGCCCGCTGCTGCACGCCGGTGCCGCCGGACTCGGTCTTCGGCTTCGTGACCCGCTCCGGCGGGGTCAGCGTGCACCGCGACGACTGCGCCAACGCCGAGGACCTGCGGGCACAGCCCGAGCGGGTGGTCGAGGTGAGCTGGAAGCTGACGTCGGCGTCCACGTTCCTGGTCGCCATCCAGGTGGAGGCGCTGGACCGGCACAAGCTGCTCGCCGACGTCACTCGGGTGCTCTCCGAGGAGCGGGTGAACATCCTCTCCGCGACCGTGACCACCACCCGTGACCGGGTGGCGGTCAGCCGGTTCAGCTTCGAGATGGCCGACCCGAAGCACCTCGGGCACCTGCTGGCCGCGGTGCGCAAGGTCGACGGCGTCTTCGACGCGTACCGGGTCACCTCGGGGGCCTGAGCGCACGAGAAACGCCCGCCGGTTGATCCGGCGGGCGTTTCTCAGTGAATCGGGTCAGCCCTGGATGTCGCTCATCGTCACCTTGGTCATGACGATCTCCTTCTTCGGGTGACCGCCGCCGGCCTGCTTCGCGAAGGCGCCGTCGTCACCGGCCGCGGCGACCTGCTTCACCACGTCCATGCCGCCGGTGATGGTGCCCAGCACGGTGTAGTTCGGGTCGAGCTGGGAGTCGCCGTACACGATGAAGAACTGGCTGCCGGTGCTGCCGGGCTGGCCGGAGTTGGCCATCGCGATGACGCCCTCCGGGTACGGCGGGCGCTTGTTGGTCGGCAGGTTCTCCTCGGCCAGGTTGTAGCTCGGCCCACCGGTGCCGTCGGTGTCCCGCCAGCCCTTGCCGGTGGCGCTCGGGTCGCCGCACTGCAGCACCTTGATGCCCTCGGTGACCAGTCGGTGGCACTTGGTGTTGTCGAAGAAGCCCTTGCTGGCCAGGTGGGTGAAGCTGCCGGCGGTGCAGGGCACCGCGGCCCGGTCGAGCTTGGCGGTGATCGGGCCCAGGTTGGTGTCGATCGTCATCGTCTGGCTGCCCTTGTTCGCCTGCTGCGTGGGCGGCAGCCCGACGTCCTTAATCTGCGCCGGGCGGCCCTCCTTGGGCACCTCGGTGTAGGCGCACTGGGCGTTGCCGGCGGCGGAGCCGGCCTGCTTCTGGTCGTCGTCGTCGCCGAGCGACGTGGCGAGCCAGACGGTGCCGGCCACGACGAGCACCAGCACGGCCGCGGCGCCGACGATCGCCTGCGTCTGCCGGCGCTTGCGGGCCTTGCCGGACCGCTCGGCCATCTCCCGCTCGAGCCGGGCCCGCGCCGCCGCTCGCTGGCGGTCTCTCGTGGACGTCACGCTCACTCCTCACCTGCTGTGTATCGGGGGGCGGCGCCGCGCGCCGCCGAGTCAACGGTGGATCAACCGGCGCTGGGGCTGCTCGCCGGCGCGCTCGTCGCGGCCGCGGCGGCCTTCGGTTCGCCGACGGTCAGGCTCTGGATCACCACGTCCGTCTTCGGCTTGACCTTGACGCCGCCGCCGTTGTCCACGGTCGGCAGGGCGCCGATCTTCTCCACCACGTCCAGCCCGCCGGTGACCTTGCCGACGACGCTGTAGGCCGGCTTGGCCGGGTTGAAGTCCTTGAAGAAGATCAGGAACTGGCTGCCGTTGCTGCCGGGCGGGTTGCCGATCATGGCGACCGTGCCCTTCGGGTACGCCGGCGGCTGCCCCGGGGCCGGCGAGGCCGACGGGCTGGGCTCGGGCGCGGTGGGGACGTTCTCGTCGTAGAACGAGTACGTCGGACCGCCCACGCCGGTGCCGCTCGGGTCGCCGCAGCGCAGCGCGCCCTCGGTGGTGATCTCGTGGCACTTGGTCTTGTCGTAGAACGACCGGCTCGCCAGGTGGGCCAGGCTCGCGCCGCCGCAGGGGGCGGCGCTCAGGTCCAGGTCGACGGTGATCGGCCCGCCCTGGTTGGTGGTGACCGTCATCGGTCGGGTGCCCGAGGTGGGCAGGTCCTTGGTGGCCGGGGTGCCGACGTCCTTGAGGTTGGCGTTCGCGGCGCCGTCCTGCGGCGTCCACAGGCAGGTGTCCTCGGCGGCCTGCTTCTTCGGCTCCGAGTCGAACGCGCCGAGCGCCCAGGCCGAGCCGGCCACGATCAGCGCCAGCACCACCGCGGCGCCCACCCCGGCCTGGATCTGCCGGCGACGCTTCGTGGCCGCGGCCCGCCGGGCGAGCTGCCGGTCGAGCTTGGCGCGCGCCAGTTTGCGCTGCCGGTCCCTGCTGGAAGCCACAGGTGCTCCTCTTCCTCTGCCTGATCGTCGCCGGCGTCCGGGCGCTGCCCGCCGCCGGAGTCGGGGTGCGCCACGCCACACGCCCGCCAGAGTGTACGGGTACGGACTGTGAATGTGGTGTACGAGGTCCCGCCTGCGCTTATCGGATGTTGTCACTGGGCCGGCTGGGGCCGGTGGGTCGGTGCGGGCGAAACCCGCTCGCCGGTACGACTAGGCTGCTGGGCGAGGACGACGACCGGACGGAGAGGGGACGGACGTGCTCGTGGCGGGCTTTCCCGCGGACGCCTTCGGCACCAACTGCTACGTGGTGGCGACCGGGCCGGGGGAGCAGTGCGTGGTGGTCGACCCCGGCATCGGGGTGCTCGACCGGCTCGACGCCGTGCTCGCCGAGCACCGCCTGCACCCGGCCGCGGTGCTGCTCACCCACGGCCACCTCGACCACACCTTCTCGGTCGCGCCGGTGTGCGGCGCGCGGGGCATCGCGGCCTACGTCCACCCGGAGGACCGGGAGCTGCTGGCCGACCCGTCCAAGGCGCTCTCGATGGACCTCACCGCGCTCTTCGGCGGGCGGCTGCCCTACGCCGAGCCGGACGACGTGGCCGAGCTGACCGACGGCGCGACGCTGTCGCTCGCCGGGCTGGAGATCACCGTCGACCACGCCCCCGGCCATACCGGCGGGTCGGTGCTGTTCCGGATGCCCGGCGCCGGCTCGCCCTGGGAGGCCGACGAGATCTGCCTCTCCGGTGACGTGCTGTTCGCCGGCTCGATCGGCCGCACCGACCTGCCGGGCGGCAGCATGCCCCGCATGCTGGCCAGCCTCCGGGAGAAGGTCCTCCCGCTGGCCGACGACACCGTCGTCCTGCCCGGCCACGGCCCCGCGACCACCATCGGCCGCGAGCGCGCGAGCAACCCCTACCTCGTCGAGGTTGCGGATTCCGCGCGCCCGGCCGCGCCCACCCGAGGCCTCTAGACCCGCACCCGCGCCCCGCGCGGGGTCGCAAGGAGTACGCCATGAGCAAGCCCACGCCCATCTCCGGCTTCCCCGAGTGGACGCCGGCGCAGCGGATGATCGAGCAGTTCGTGCTGGACCGCATCCGCGCCACGTTCGAGCTGTACGGCTTCGCGCCGCTGGAGACCCGGTCGGTCGAGCCGCTGGACCAGTTGCTGCGCAAGGGGGAGACCTCGAAGGAGGTCTACCTGCTGCGCCGGTTGCAGGCCGACGCCGACGGGCCGGCCGGCGACGACGCCCTCGGCCTGCACTTCGACCTGACCGTGCCGTTCGCCCGCTACGTGCTGGAGAACGCCGGCAAGCTGCAGTTCCCGTTCCGCCGCTACCAGATCCAGAAGGTCTGGCGGGGGGAGCGTCCGCAGGAGGGCCGCTACCGGGAGTTCCTCCAGGCCGACATCGACATCGTCGACCGGGACACGCTGCCGGCGCACTACGAGGCCGAGATGCCGCTGGTGATCGGCGACGCGCTGCGCGCGCTGCCCATCCCGCCGGTCCGCATCCAGGTCAACAACCGCAAGATCTGCGAGGGCTTCTACCGGGGCATCGGGCTGACCGACCCGGAGGCGGCGCTGCGCGCGGTGGACAAGCTCGACAAGATCGGGCCGGCGAAGGTGGCCGAGCTGCTGGCCGAGACCGCCGGGGCGAGCGAGGCGCAGGCCAAGGCGTGCCTGGCGCTGGCCGAGATCTCCGCGCCGGACGCGTCCTTCGCCGACGCGGTACGGGCCCTCGGGGTGAGTGACCCGCTGCTCGACGAGGGCATCGCGGAGTTGACCGCGGTGGTGGAGACCGCCGCGGCGCACGCTCCCGGCCTCTGCGTCGCCGACCTGCGCATCGCCCGAGGGCTGGACTACTACACCGGCACCGTCTACGAGACGCAGATGGTGGGCTACGAGCGGTTCGGCTCGATCTGCTCCGGCGGCCGCTACGACAACCTGGCCAGCTCCGGCACCGTCCGGTTCCCGGGGGTGGGCATCTCGATCGGGGTGACCCGGATGCTCGGCCTGCTCTTCGGCGCGGAGGCGCTGTCGGTGTCCCGGTCGGTGCCGACCTGCGTGCTGGTCGCGGTCACCGCCGAGGAGGACCGCGCGGCCAGCGACGCGGTCGCGGCGGCGTTGCGCTCGCGAGGCGTGCCGACCGAGGTGTCGCCGTCCGCGGCGAAGTTCGGCAAGCAGATCCGGTACGCCGAGCGGCGCGGCATCCCGTACGTCTGGTTCCCCGGCGCGGACGGCGACGAGGTGAAGGACATCCGGTCGGGGGAGCAGGTGGCCGCGGCGGCGGGCGAGTGGACGCCGCCCCGGGCGGACCTGGTCCCGCTGGTGGCCGGCACTGGCGTCTGACGACGATTCGACCTACGGTGGCGTAAGTTACGCCACCGTAGGGAGAACGTCGTGACCGTGCTCAGCCAGACCGCCCTGCTCGTCGAACTCGAGCCCGTGGTCGAGAAGAACCTCGACCGGCACCTGTCGCTGGCGAAGGAGTGGTTCCCGCACGAGTACGTGCCGTGGAGCGCCGGGCGCACGTTCGACGGCCCGCTCGGCGGCGAGGCGTGGTCGGAGACCGACTCCACGATCCCCGAGGTGGCGCGCACGGCGCTGATCGTCAACCTGCTCACCGAGGACAACCTGCCCTCCTACCACCACGAGATCGCCACGCTCTTCGGGCGCGACGGCGCGTGGGGCACCTGGGTGCACCGGTGGACCGCCGAGGAGGGCCGGCACGGCACCGCGATCCGCGACTACCTCACCGTGACCCGGGCGGTCGACCCGGTGGCGCTGGAGCGGGCCCGGATGGTGCACATGTCCGCCGGCTACCACAACCTCCACGACGACGAGGTGCTGCACTCGCTGGCGTACGTGTCCTTCCAGGAGCTGGCCACCCGCATCTCGCACCGCAACACCGGCCGGGCCACCGGCGACCCGGCCTGTGAGGCGTTGCTGGCCCGGGTGGCGGCGGACGAGAACCTGCACATGGTCTTCTACCGCAACCTGCTCGCCGCGGCGTTCGAGCTGGCCCCGAGCCAGGCCATGCGGGCGGTCGCCGACGTGCTCGCCGACTTCCAGATGCCGGGGGTCGGCATCGACGGCTTCGCCCGCAAGTCGGTGGCGATCGCCCTGGCCGGCATCTACGACCTGCGCCAGCACCGGGACGAGGTGGTGATGCCGGTGCTGCGCCAGTGGAACCTGTTCGAGGTGACCGGCCTGACCGCCGACGGCGAGACCGCCCGCGAGCAGATCGCCGCCCACCTGGACACCCTGGACACCCAGGCGTCCCGCTTCGAGGAGCGCCGAGCCGCCCGAGCCGCCCGCCTCACCCCCACCCCCTGACCCCCCGGGGAGCCTCCGTCGATCATGAAGTTAGCGGCGTTGGGCGTCCGTTTTGTCGCCGCCAACTTCATGATCAACCCCGCCCCTGGCCCGGGTCGGCGTTCCGTTGGGCGTGATCAAGGGCTTTGCGTCGGAGTTGATCTCCGGGGGTGACGCGAACTCCTTGGTCGCCCGACCGCTCGAGTCTGTCCGGATCGGTTGAGCGGGATGGTCTGTGCTCGCGGGGAGTGTGGTCGGGTGGTACGCCATGGGTGTCTGCCGGGCCTCGACGCACCCGTGGCGCTCCACTCGCGGGCTACGCGGACCGCGGGGCCTGATCCTCGACGGGAGTCGCCCTCGCCCCCGCGATCTTGCACTTGTCGCCCCGGCAAAAGACCTTATCCGGACATCTCGGGGGCGGTAAGTGCAAGATCGACGGGAGGTGTCGCGGTGCCCCGCGATCTTGCACTTGTGGCCCCGGCGAGAGGTGCGACCCGGACATCTTGCGGGCGGAAAGTGCAAGATCGCGCGGGGGAGTGGGGGCGGGTGGTCAGGCGGGGGAATCGAGGGGGAACAGGAGGCAGGTGGAGGTGGCGTGGGCGACCAGGCGGTTTGCCGGGTCGGTGAGGCGGGCCTCGGCCAGGGCGGTGCGGCGGCCGCGTTGCAGCACGGTGCCCTCGCAGCGCAGGGTGCCGCTGGCCACGGTGACCGGACGCAGGAACTTCACGCTCAGGTCGAGCGAGGTGTAGCCGACGCCGGCCGGCAGCGTGGTGTGCACCGCGCAGCCGGCGGCGGTGTCCAGGAGCGTGGACAGGACGCCGCCGTGCACCGTGCCGAGCGGGTTGTAGTGGAACTCCTGCGGCAGCAGCTCGACCACGACGCGGCCCTCGTCGGCCTCCATCCGGGCCATGTCCATCAGGCTGGTGATCGGCGGGGCGGCCAGCTCGCCCGCGATCATCGCGCGCATCAGGTCCAGTCCGCTGCGCCGGCCGAGGTGGGCGGCGCCGGCGACCGGGTCGGACCAGGTGAACGTGCGGCTGCGCTCCTGCGTCTCTGTCATGGACCCAGCCTCCCAGTGCGTTGCTGAGTCTGTCAATCAGACCTAGCCTGGTCGGCATGAGACCCGCGGCACTGGACTGGTCGGTGGAGAACTGCACCATCGCGCGCGCCATGGAGATCCTCGGCGAACGGTGGACCGTGGTCGTGCTCCGCGAGGTGTTCAGCGGCGTGCGCCGCTTCGACGACATGCGGGTGCGCACCGGCGTCCCGCGCCAGGTGCTGACCAACCGGCTGTCGATGCTCGTGGAGCGCGGGGTGTTGCGGCGGGAGCCGTACCGCGAGCCGGGCAGCCGGCCGCGCCACGAGTACCGGCTCACCGAGATGGGCCTGGACCTGTGGCCGGTTCTGGTCGCGCTGCTCGGCTGGGGCGACCGCCATCTCGCCGACCCGGAGGGCGCCCCGCTGACCGTGGCGCACCGCGACTGCGGCGCCGAGGTGCGGGTGGCGTTGCGCTGCGCCGAGGGGCACGAGGTGACGGAGCCGCGCGACGTGCTGCCGCGCCCCGGCCCGGGCGCTCGCCGCCGCGTCTGAGCGGCTCGCGCCGGCTCTGACACCCGGTGACGATCTTGTTGCTCAGGTGTTACATCCGGTGGCGGTGCGAATCCGGGCAAACACATGTCTTGCTTACGATCTTAAATATGTGAATACTTTGGTCAGCCCGGACGGTTTCCCCAGGTCGGCCGGGTTGCCCTCGGGCGTTTTCCCATGACGACGCCCGTTCACCCCCGTTCGGAGGTTGTTACATGCGACCCACGAGGTCCACGCTCCGTCGCGCCGCCGCCGTCGCCGTGGCCGGTACCCTGGTCACCGGTTCTCTGCTCGGCGCCCCCGCCCAGGCCGCCCCCGCGTCGCCCGCCTCACCCGACGCCGCCGCCGGCCTCGTCGCCAAGCTCGGCGACCGCGCCGCCGGCACGTACGCCGACGCCAGCGGCAAGATGGTCGTCACGGTGACCGACACCGCGGCCGCCCGCCAGGTGCACGCCGCCGGCGCCATCCCGAAGCTCGTCACCCGCGGCGCCAACCAGCTCAAGGCCGCCACCAGCGAGCTGGAGCGCTCCGCCAAGATCCCGGGCACCGCCTGGTGGACCGACGCGGCGACCAACCAGGTCGTCGTCTCCGTCGACAGCACCGTCACCGGCGCCAAGCTGGAGCGGGTCAAGGCCGCGGCCGCCCGCACCGGTGGCGCGGTCCGCATCGAGGCCGAGGCCGGCACGCTGACCACCCGGATCTCCGGCGGCCAGGCCATCTACACCGGCGGATACCGCTGCTCGCTCGGCTTCAACGTGCGCAGCGGATCGACCTACTACTTCCTCACCGCCGGTCACTGCACCAACCTCGGCTCGACCTGGTACTCGAACTCCAGCCAGACGTCCGTGCTGGGCACCCGGGCCGGCACCAGCTTCCCGGGCAACGACTACGGCATCGTCCGGCACAGCAACTCGGCCAACGCGGCCGGCAACGTCTACCTCTACAACGGCAGCTACCAGGACATCACCTCGGCCGGCAACGCCTACGTGGGCCAGTCGGTCCGGCGGTCCGGCAGCACCACCGGCCTGCGCAGCGGCTCCGTCTCGGCCACCAACGCGACGGTCAACTACGCCGAGGGCAGCGTCTCCGGCCTGATCCGCACCAACGTCTGCGCCGAGGGTGGCGACAGCGGCGGCTCGCTGTTCTCCGGCACCACCGCGCTCGGCCTCACCTCCGGCGGCAGCGGCAACTGCTCCTCCGGCGGCACCACCTACTTCCAGCCGGTCACCGAGCCGCTCAGCGTCTACGGCGTGAGCGTCTTCTGATCCTCGCTCCACGAACGGGCCGCCGGGCGACCGGCGGCCCGTTCCGCGCGTACCGGGAGTGCCGGCCGCCGGACCGGGTAGGTATCGGCCGGTGAGCGCCTCCCCGACCGACGAGACCGAGACGACCGACCGGCAGCCGTCCGCCTGGGCGCCGCTGCGGTCGGCCGCGTTCCGTGGCCTCTGGCTGGCGGTGCTGGCCAGCAACATCGGCACCTGGATGCAGACGGTCGGCGCGCAGTGGCTGCTGGTCGACCGCCCCGGCGCGGCGACGCTGGTCTCGCTGGTGCAGACCGCCAGCATGCTGCCGGTGCTGATGCTGGCGCTGCCGGCCGGCGCGCTCGCCGACACGTTCGACCGCCGACGGCTGCTGATCGCCGTGCAGTGCTTCCTGGCCGCCGTCGGCGTGCTGCTCACCGTGCTGACCGCGGCCGGCCGGATGCCGCCGGCGCTGCTGCTCACGCTCACCTTCGCCCTCGGTGTCGGGCAGGCGCTCACGCTGCCCGCCTGGCAGGCGGTGATCCCGGAGCTGGTGCCCCGGTCGCAGCTCGTCTCCGCCTCGGCGCTCGGCTCGATAAGCGTCAACCTGGCCCGCTCGGTCGGGCCGGCGGTGGCCGGTGTGCTGGTGGCCCAGGCCGGCGTGGCGGTGGTCTTCGCGGTCAACGCGGCCAGCTTCGCGATCTTCGCGGTGACGCTGCTGCGCTGGCGTCCGGAACGCCCGGAGAACGACACCGTGCCGGAGCGGTTCACCGCGGCGCTGCGCGCCGGCGGCCGGTACGTCCGGCACTCCCCGGTGGTCCGCCGGATCCTGCTGCGGGCCGCCCTGTTCGTGGTGCCGGGCAGCGCGCTGTGGGCGCTGCTGCCGCTGGTCGCGAGCCGCCGGCTCGGCCTCGGCGCGGGCGGCTACGGCGTGCTGCTCGGCGCGCTCGGCGTCGGCGCGGTGGCCGGCGCGCTGGTCCTGCCCCGGGTGCGCCGGGCGCTCACCAGCAACCAGTTGCTGCTCCTGGCCGGGCTGCTCTACGCGGCGGTGCTGGCCGTGCTCGCGCTGGTGCCGGTGCCGGCCGTCGCGGTGGTCGCGCTGCTGCCCGCCGGGCTGGCCTGGATGACGGTGCTGTCCAGCGTCAACGCCGCCATGCAGCTGTTCCTGCCCGGCTGGGTACGCGCCCGCGGCCTGTCGGTCTACCAGATGGTCTTCGCCGGCGGCCAGGCGCTCGGCGCGGTCGCCTGGGGCGCGCTCGGCGAGCTCACCGGCCTGGTCGTCGCGCTCACCGTGGCGGCCGTGGTGATGGCGGTCGGCGCGCTCAGCGTGCTGCTCTGGCCGCTGCGGGAGACCCGGGGCGTCGACCGCGACCCGGCGGCGTACTGGCCCGAGCCGCACCTGACGCTGGAACCGCCGGCGCGCGGCGGACCGGTGCTGGTCACCGTCTCCTACACGGTGCGCCCGGAGCGGCAGGCCGAGTTCGTCGAGGCGATGCGGGTGGTCGGCCGGTCCCGCCGGCGCACCGGCGCGATGCGCTGGGGACTGTTCCGGGCCGGGGAGCGGGCCGACGGCTACGTGGAGGTCTATCAGGTGCCGACCTGGGAGGAGCACCTGCGCCAGCACGGCGGCCGGCTCACCGGGGCGGACCGGGCGGCGGAGGAGCGGGCCCGGGCGCTCGCCGAGGACGACGTCCGGGTCAACCACCTGCTCCCGGCCGAGCCGGGGTGACCCGGCGGGTGCCGGGGAGCCGGCCGGCCCGCCCTGACAGAATGCGGGAAGCAGTCGTGGATTAGATGAGGAGTCGCCAGCCGTGATCCGTACCCACAATGCCGGAAGCCTGCGCGCCGCGGACGCCGGCTCGACGGTGACGCTCGCCGGGTGGGTGGCCCGCCGGCGCGACCACGGCGGTGTCATCTTCGTCGACCTGCGCGACGCCTCCGGCGTCGTGCAGGTGGTCTTCCGCGAGGAGGACGCGCACGCGCTGCGCAACGAGTTCTGCGTCAAGGTCACCGGCGAGGTGACCCGCCGCCCCGAGGGCAACGAGAACCCCGAGCTGCCGACCGGCGAGGTCGAGGTGACCGCGACCGCGCTGGACGTGCTCTCCGAGGCCGCGCCGCTGCCGCTGCCGGTGGACGACCAGGTCGAGGCCGGCGACGACATCCGCCTCAAGTACCGCTACCTGGACCTGCGCCGGGGCGGCCCGGCGAGGGCGATGCGGCTGCGCTCGCGGGCCAACCAGCTCGCCCGCACCGTGCTGCACGAGCGGGACTTCCTGGAGATCGAGACGCCCACGCTGACCCGGTCCACCCCGGAGGGCGCGCGCGACTTCCTGGTCCCGGTGCGTCTGCAGCCGGGCAGCTGGTACGCGCTGCCGCAGTCGCCGCAGCTGTTCAAGCAGCTGCTCATGGTCGGCGGCATGGAGCGCTACTACCAGATCGCCCGCTGCTACCGCGACGAGGACTTCCGCGCCGACCGGCAGCCGGAGTTCACCCAGCTCGACATCGAGATGTCGTTCGTCACCGAGGACGACGTGATCGACCTCGGCGAGGCGATCGTCGCGTCGCTCTGGAAGGACCTGGCCGGGCACGAGATCAGCCGGCCCATCCCGCGCATCACCTGGCACGACGCGATGGCCCGCTACGGCTCCGACAAGCCGGACCTGCGCTACGGCGTCGAGCTGACCGAGCTGACCGACTACCTGCGCGGCACCGCGTTCCGGGTGTTCGCCGGCGCGATCGACGCGGGCGGCTACGTCGGCGCGGTGGTCATGCCGGGCGGCGCGAGCCAGACCCGCAAGGAGCTGGACGGCTGGCAGGACTGGGCCAAGGCGCGCGGCGCGCGCGGCCTGGCGTACGTGGTGCTCGACGCGGAGACCGGCGAGGCGCGCGGCCCGGTGGCGAAGAACCTGTCCGAGGAGCACCTGGGCGGGCTGGCCGACGCGGTCGGCGCGAAGCCCGGCGACGCGGTCTTCTTCGCCGCGAGCACGAACACCCGGGAGGCGCAGGAACTGCTCGGCGCGGCCCGGGTCGAGATCGCCAAGCGGGCCGGGCTGGTCGACGAGAGCGCCTGGGCGTTCTGCTGGGTGGTCGACGCGCCGATGTTCGAACGGACCTCCGACCAGGAGAACGGCGGAGCCGGCGGGTGGACCGCCGTGCACCACCCGTTCACCTCGCCGAACGCCGAGTGGGTGGACCGGTTCGAGGAGGCGCCGGACCGGGCGCTGGCCTACGCGTACGACATCGTCTGCAACGGCAACGAGATCGGCGGCGGCTCGATCCGTATCCACCGCGGCGACGTGCAGCAGCGGGTGTTCGACCTGCTCGGCATCACCCCGGACGAGGCGCAGGACAAGTTCGGCTTCCTGCTGGAGGCGTTCAAGTACGGCGCCCCGCCGCACGGCGGCATCGCGTTCGGCTGGGACCGGGTCTGCATGCTGCTGGCCGGCGCGGACTCGATCCGCGAGGTGATCGCCTTCCCGAAGACCCGTGGCGGCTTCGACCCGCTGACCGGCGCGCCGACCCCGATCACCGGGCAGCAGCGCGCCGAGGCCGGCATCGACGCCAAGCCGAAGGCGCCGGCCGCCCCGCACGCCGGCACCGCCGGCCCGGCCGCGCCGGTAGCCGACCCGACCTGATCCTCGCCTCGTCGAAGGGCCCGCGTCATGATGGCGCGGGCCTTTTCGATCATCAGGGGGACGGATGAACCTGCTCGTGGTGGGCGCCAGCGGCTTTCTCGGCGCCGAGGTGTGCCGGCAGGCGGTCGCCGCCGGGCACCGGGTGGTCGGCACGTACCACTCGGCCGCCGTCGCGGTGCCCGGCGTCGCGTCGCGCCGGCTCGACGTCACCGACCGCGCCGCGGTGCGCGCGCTGCTGACCGGGGTACGCCCCGACGCCGTGGTCAGCACCCCGTACCGCTTCGACGACTGGGCGGTCACCGCCGACGGGGCGGCCCACGTGGCGTCCGCCGCCGCCGAGGTGGGCGCGCGGCTGGTGCACCTGTCCAGCGACGCGGTGCACGCCGGGCGGCCCGAGCCGTACGCGGACGCCGAGGCGCCCACGCCGGTGTATCCGTACGGGGCGGCGAAGGCGGCGGCCGAGACGGCGGTGCGGGCGGTCGACCCGGGCGCGCTGCTGGTGCGGACCTCGCTGATCCTGGGGGAGGGCAGCAAGCAGATCCAGCGCTGCCGGGACGCGCTCGTCGGCCGGGCCACCCTGTTCAGCGACGAGATCCGCTGCCCGGTCGACGTCACCGACCTGGCCGCGGCGGTCCTGGAACTGCTGCCGACCGACCTGGCCGGCCCGCTCAACGTGGCCGGCCCGGACGAGGCCAGCCGCGCCGACCTCGGGCGGCTGCTGGCCCGCCGGCTCGGCGTCGACCCGGCCGGGCTGCGGACCACCACCACGGCCGCCGCGGGCCTGTTCCGCCCGGTCGAGGTACGCCTCGACTCCACCCGGGCCGCCGGTCTGCTCCGGACCCGCCTGCGCGGCGTCGCCGAGCTGTTCGCCTGATCTCCACGAGTTGCACACTTTCTTTGCATGAGTCTTGTGCACAGAAAGTGTGCACAGATATTGTGCTCGCATGGAGAGTGAACCGACCCGCCCCGAGCCGCGCCGGGTCCGGCTCGACCACCAGCAGGTGCGGGTGCTGGCGCACCCGCTGCGGATGCGCCTGGTGGGCGCGCTGCGGGTGAACGGCCCGGCCACCGCCACCCGGCTGGCCGAGCTGCTCGGCACCAACACCGGCGCGACCAGCTACCACCTGCGCCAGCTCGCCGAGGTCGGCATGGTGGTCGAGGACCCCGACCTGGGCACCGGCCGGCAGCGCTACTGGCGGGCCGCGCACGAGGTCACCCAGTGGGAGGCCAGCGACTACGACGACGACCCGGACGCCCGCGCCGCCATCGAATGGATCGAGGCGGACTACATCCGCTTCTTCAGCCACCACGCCGAGCGGTGGGCCGCCCGGCGGCACGAGTGGTCGCCGGCCTGGCGCGACGCGTTCGGCATGGGCGACTTCTTCATGCGCATCCCGGCGGCCCGCCTGGAGGCGATCAAGGCGGAGGTCTTCGCGGTCTTCGAACGCCACCGCGACGAGACCGATCCCGACGACCCCGACGGCGAGCTGGTGCAGCTCTACCTCGCCGCCTTCCCGCTGAGCCCGGTCCTGCCACCCGCCGAGGAGAAGCCGTGAGCGCCCTGTCCGTACGCCAGGTCCGGTTCCGCTACCTCGCGCTCTACGGTCTGCGCTGGCTGCCCAGCGGCCTGCTGATGACCGTGATGATCCTGCTGATGCAGGAACGCGGCCTGTCGTTGTCGCAGATCGGCCTGGTCGCCACCGCGCAGGGCCTGGTGGTGCTGGCGCTGGAGCTGCCCACCGGCGGGTTCGCCGACGCGCTCGGCCGCAAGCCGGTGCTGCTGGTCGCCTGGGTGGTTGCCCTGGCCTCACTGGCGCTGATGGCGGTGGCCGACTCGTTCTGGATGTTCTTCCTGGTCTGGGCGTTGCAGGGCGTCTACCGGGCGCTCGACAGCGGCCCACTGGAGTCCTGGTACGTCGACGCCACGCTCGCCGCCGACCCGGACGCCGAGTACGAGCGGGGCCTGGGCTGGGCCGGCACCGTCATCGGTGTCGCCATCGGCGCCGGCGCGCTGCTCGGCGGCGGACTGGTCGCGCTCGGCCCGGTCGGGCCGGTCAGCGCGCTGACCCTGCCGGTGCTGGTCGCCGTGGTGTTCCAGGCCGTCTCGATCGTGGCGCTGCTGCTGCTGATGACCGAGCAGCGGCCCGCCTCGGGTCCGGCCGCGCTGCGCGCCTCGGTGGTGGAGGCACCCCGGATGGTCGGCCAGGCCGTCGGGCTGCTGCGCCGCAACCGGGTGCTGCTGGCGCTGGTCTCGGTCGAGCTGTTCTGGGGCTTCGGCATGGTCACCTTCGAGTCGCTGCTGCCGGTGCGGCTGTCCGAGGTGGTCGGTGACGCCGACCGGGCGGCGGCGCTGCTCGGCCCCGCCGGCACCGCGGCCTGGCTGGCCAACGCGGCCGGCGCCGCGCTGACGCCGTTCCTGCTGCGCCGCCTCGGCGCCGCGCCGGCCGCCGCGCTGATGCGCGTGCTGCAGGGCGTCACAGTGGTCGGCATGGGCCTGTTCGCCGGCCCGATCGGCGTGCTGATCGCCTACCTGGCCTGCTACGCCGTGCACGGCGCGTCGAATCCGCTGCACATGGGGCTGCTGCACCGGCAGGTCGACGGGCCGTACCGGACCAGCGTGCTGTCGCTGAACTCGATGATGGCCCAGCCGGCCGGGGCGCTCGGCGCGGTGGTGCTCACCGCGTTGGCGGACGCCACGAGCGTCGGCGTCGCGATGCTCGTCGGCGCCGTGATGCTGGCCGTGGCCGCGCCGCTCTACCTACCGGCGTGGCGGGCCGGCCGGGTCGCCGCGCGGTCGGGGCCCGCGCGGTCGGGGCCGCCGGAGTCCGGCGTGTCCGAGTCCGGGGTGGCGGAGGCCGAGGCGGCGCGGTCGGGGGTGGGCCCGGTCCTCCCGACCGGTCCCGCCGGGAGTCCCGCCGGCCCTGCCCCGGTGGCCGCTCCGGCGTCGGCGTCAGCCGCCGGTGCCGGCGGTCCGTCCGCTTGACGCCCGCACCGCTGGCCGAGCCCTTGCCACGTCACCAGCCGGTCCCACCAGCCACATGCCGTTTGCCGCCAGGAGGAGAGTCATGACCCCGATCCGCTCCGTCCGGACGGTCCACCTGCCCGGCCCCCGGTGTGCGCTGCGCGAGTGGACCGAGGCCGACGCGCCCGTCCTGCACGCGTTCCTGACCGAACCCGCCGTGGCCGAGGGTCTGCTGGACGACGGCACGCCCACCCCGGAGGCGGTGGCCGCCGCGATCGCGGCGTGGCGGGCGGCGGGCGGCCGCGAGCCGCGCCCGGAGTACCGGTTGGCCGCGGTCGACGGTGACCGGCTGGTCGGCCTCGGTGCGCTCTCCGTGACGTCGGTGGAGCACCGGCGCGGTGAGATCGGCTACGCGGTGCGGACCGCGTACCAGGGCGCCGGCCTCGGCACGGAGATCACCCGGTTGCTGCTGGATCTGGCGTTCGAGCGGGTGGGGCTGCACCGGGTGGAGGCCACCACACGACCCGACAACGTCGCCTCCCGGCGCGTGCTGGAGAAGGCCGGCCTGCGGCCGGAGGGGGTGAGCCGCAGCCACCTGCTCGTCCGCGGCGTCTGGCGGGACTCGGCCCGGTACGCCGTCCTCGCCGCCGACCGGTTCCACCGTGGAGATTGACGAACAGACCGATCGGGTACATCCGTCGCCGACCTACTGGGAACCCCCACCGGAGGAAACGACATGCTCGCCATTCTCGCGGCCGTCGCGTTCGGCCTGGCGCTGCTGACCGATCTGCTGGACACCAACTTCGGCGCGCCGCAGCTGTTCAACAACTGGACCCTCAGCCTGATCGGCTTCCTGCTGCTCTCGCTCTACCTGGCCGGAGTCGGCTCCGGCCCGCGCGGTGGCGGGGGCGGCCGCTGGTACCGCGGTCGCCGTCCGGGCCGCGGCTGACCGGAAACGACCACCCGGGTCGGGTCGGCGGCGCGATTCCGGCGCCGTCGGCCCGGCCCGGTACTGTTCTCGTGATGGAATCCGACGCCCTCTTCACCCTCGGCGAGCCCGCCGGAGCGCCCGGCGCACCCGCGGGCTCCGGTGGCGTCGACGGGTTCACCGCCGCCCGCGCGGATTCGCCGCTGCCGGTCCGGATGCGGCCGGCCGGCATCGACGAGCTGGTCGGCCAGGACCATCTGCTCGCCCCCGGCGCGCCGCTGCGCCAGCTGGTCGAGGGCGCCACGCCGATGTCGGTCATCCTCTGGGGCCCGCCCGGCAGCGGCAAGACCACCATCGCCCACCTGGTGGCGCGCGCCACCGACCGGCGCTTCGTGGCGATGTCCGCGCTGACCGCCGGGGTGAAGGACGTCCGCGCCGTCATCGAGACCGCGCGGCGGCAGCGCCGCTCCGGCGGCCCGCCGACCGTGCTCTTCATCGACGAGGTGCACCGGTTCAGCAAGACCCAGCAGGATTCCCTGCTCGCCGCCGTCGAGGACCGCACGGTCACCCTGCTCGCGGCGACCACGGAGAACCCCTACTTCTCGGTCATCTCGCCGCTGCTGTCCCGCTGCGTGCTGCTCACGCTCCAGGCGCTCGGCGACGACGCCGTACGCGGGCTGCTGCGCCGCGCGGTGACCGACGAGCGAGGGCTCGACGGCACGCTGGTCCTCACCGGGGAGGCGGAGGACCACCTCGTCCGGCTCGCCGGCGGCGACGTCCGCAAGGCGCTCACCGCGCTGGAGGCGGCGGCGGCCACCGCGAGCGCCACGGGCGTCGACCGGATCGATCTCGCCGTGGCCGAGCAGGCGGTCGACGTGGCGGCCGTGCGCTACGACCGGGACGGCGACGCGCACTACGACGTCACCAGCGCCTTCATCAAGAGCATGCGCGGTTCGGACGTGGACGCCGCGCTGCACTGGCTGGCCCGGATGCTGGTGGCCGGCGAGGACGCCCGGTTCATCGCGCGCCGGATGGTGATCTTCGCGAGCGAGGACGTCGGCATGGCCGATCCCACCGCGCTGACCGTGGCCACCGCCGCGGCGCACGCGGTGGAATACGTGGGTCTGCCCGAGGCGCAGCTCAACCTGGCCCAGGCGGCGATCCACCTCGCCACCGCCCCGAAGTCGAACTCGGCCACCAGCGCCATCGGCGCGGCCGTCGCCGACGTACGTGCCGGTCGCGGCGGCCCGGTGCCGCGCGGGCTGCGCGACGCCCACTACTCCGGAGCGCGCGGGCTCGGGCACGGGGCGGGCTACCGCTACCCGCACGACGACCACCGGGGGGTGGTCACCCAGCAGTACGCTCCGGACGATCTCGTCGGGACGGACTACTACCGGCCCAGCGGGCACGGCGCGGAGCGGGCGGTGGCCACCCGGTTGCCGGTGCTGCGCCGGATCGTGCGGGGGTTGCCGGCACCGGTGACGCGGGGGGAGGCCGGCGCGCCGGCAGCCGCGAACGGGGGCCGGGCGGGCGGCACCGAGCAGGTCGGCGGGGCGAGCGAGGGCGGCGGCGACGCCACCGAGGGGGGTCAGTAGTGATGGCGCGTGGTCCGGAGCGGCCCGGGGACGGCCCCGACGAGCGGCGCGATCCGAAGGCCAGGGGCCGCCGGTGGGGCCGCGGCCGGGCCGAGGCCGAGCCGGAGCAGGCTCCGGCCGGCGAGGAGTTCGGCTGGATCGACGACCTGCGCACGGCCAAACAGCAGCGCGGTGAGCTCGGCCCGGAAGGGCCCGGGCCGGTCGCCGACGCGCCGGGCGGTCCGACGCCGCGATCCGCAGGCGCCTTCCCGCCCGGCCCGGCCCGGCCCGGCGTCGCTCCGAACGGGCCTGTCGGCCCCGGTCAGGGTGTCCCACCGGCGGCCGGTGGGTCGACCCCGCCGCCGGACCGGCCGGCGCCGCGCCCCCCGGCCCCCGGTGGGCCTCCGCCGGGAACGGCTCGGCCGGGCGCACAGCCCCCACCCCCCGGGCGCGCGGGGCCGCAGTCCCCGGCAACGGCGGGGCCGGGTGTCCAGCCTCCGGGTCCCGGGCGGCCGGGGCCGCAGTCCCCGGGAGCGGACCGGCCGGGGCCACCACCTCCGGCGGCGGGCCGCTCCGGGCCGCCACCGGCCGCCGGTCCACCCGGACCCGCACCGCAGCCTCCGGGCCGACCGCACCCGACGGCCGCCGGTGCCGCCGGCCGGACCGGTGCGGCGATGCCGGCGGTGGCTGGTCGCCCCGGCCCGGGGCCGCACCCGGGCCCCGGCCGTCCCGCTGCCGAGATGCCGCCGGCGCCCGGTCGCCCCGGTGCGACGATGCCGGCGGGCGCCGGCCGTCCCGGCGGGGACCTTCCCCCCGGTGCCGTTCGTCCCGGTCCGCCGGCGTCACCCCCCGGTGGCCGACCCGACCCCCGTGCCGCGGGTGCGCGCCGCGGTCCGGACGCGCCCGCGGCGCCGCCCGCCCGGCCGGCCGGTCCCGACGCGGGTGCCTCCCGTCGTCCCGTGGACGGGCCGTGGCCGGGCATGCCCGAGGCGCCACGGCCGGGCGCGGACGCCCCCACCGGCCAGCAACCCCCGGTCCCCGGCCGCCCGGGCGGTCCCCGGATCACGCCGCCGGCCGGTCCGGGCTCCGGACGCCGCGGGCCGGACCGTGGGCCGGTGGAACCGGGCGGGAGCCGACCGCCGTCCGGGGACGGCGACGACGCCCGGGTGGTGACCCCACCCACCCCCCGGGGCCGGCACGGGGCAGAGACACCCGAGGCGCCTCCGGTGGGATCCGGTCCCGCGGGTCGGCCCGCCTCCGGTGGACGCCGCGCGCTGCCCGACGACTCCGGCGCCGTCCGGCCGGTCTCCGGCGCGGGCCGGCGTGCCCGTCCCGACGACGTGCCGGCCGGCATGCCACCCGGCGTGGCCGAGGGCCGGCGTACCCGTCCCGACGATCTGCCAGCCGGTGTGCGGCCGGTCTCCGGTGCCGGTCGCCGCGCACGGCCGGACGACGCGCCGACCGGCGGTGGCCACCGGTCGGCGTCCGGTGGGGTCGAACCCACCGCCCGAGCCGCCCCGGGCGCCGGCCGGCGGGCCGCACCGGAGCCGGACCGGCCGGTGGTCTTGCCGCGCACCGGGAACGCCCCCGTCCTGCCCGGCGCCACCGCGCCCGTCTCCGGTGGCCCGGTGGAGGGGGCGGGCCCGCCCAACCCCCGCCGCGACCCGGGCCGTGGCCGCCGCGCCGCGCCCGGCGAGGCCGACTCCGGCACCGACCCGGCCCGCACCCGGCGCCGCGCTGCCGGCGAGGGCGGGGAGCCACGCCCGCAGCGGCCGGAGCGCCCCGCCGACTGGCTGCGGCAGGCCGGCCGTACGCCGCACACCGACCCGGCCATGCCGGCCGCCCGACGTCCGGCCGGCCCGCCGCCGGTGGAGGAGCCGTCGGCCCGTCCCGTCGGCGCCGACCGTGGGCCGGGTGGCCGTGCCGGCGCGGCGGTGCCACCGGCCCGTCCCGACCAGCCCGGCCCGGCCGTACCGTCGAACCGGGCCGAGCCCTCCGGCGCGGCCGTGCCACCGGCCCGGGCCGCGCAGTCCGGCCCGTCCCGGGCAACGGCGCGCCCGGTCGTGCCGCCCGGCGGTGACCGTGCCGGTGGTGGTCCGGCCCGTGGCGCTGTGCCGTCGGGTCCGGGTGCGCCGGACCTGCACGGCGACCCCGAGCGCAGCGGTGGCATGCCCATCGGCGCCGGCCGTCCCGGTGGACACGGCCCGGCCGACCATCCGACACGTGGCGGAGGTCGCCCGCCCGGCGGCGGGCGGGCCGCTCCCGCCCCGGGGACGGCGGCGGTACGGCCGGCCGGTGACGGACCCGGCCCGGCCCGGCCCGACGGCGCCGTCCCGCCCGGCGGCGTACCCGGGCCGGCGAACGCGCCGGGACCGCGTGGCTCCGCCGGACCGGTGACGGCCCGGGCAGCGGCGGGCGTGGCGCGCCCGCCCGCCCGGGACGAGCAGCCGAGCGGGCGAGGCGCTCCGCCCACCCCGGATGCGGCCCGACCCGCTGCCGCCGTGCCGGCGGTGGCGCGTGCGGCCGCGGTCGTACCGCCGCCGGGGGAGCCCGCGGGGGCACGGCCCGGTGCGGGCGACGGACCGGCGCCGCGACCGGCCGGGCCGGACCCGGCCGAGCCCGGGACGGAGCCCGGCGGCCCGCGCGGCGCCCGCTCCGACCTGCGGCGGCAGCTACGTGAGCGACGCCGGCTGCGGATGGCGGTGCTCGCCCTGGTCAGCCTCGTGCTGCTGGGCGCCGTGCCGCTCTACTTCGGGTTGCGGACGCTCAGCCGCGACCCGGTCTTCGACACCCTCGACGCGCTCGACGTGCCGTCCTGGGCGGCGACGAAGACGGTCGACAACGTCAGCGGCAGCCGCTGGTGCCTGCAGGACTGCCGGTTGCGGGAACGCGCGGTCGAGTCGGAGCAGGGCTGGAAGCAGACCGTCACGGTCTACGAGCAGGCGCTGGCCAAGGACGGCTGGCGCCCCTGGAAGGTCGACCGCTGCCCGGAGGAGAAGGTGGAGGGCAGCTACACCTGCTGGCGTCGGGACGAACTCACGCTCGACCTGTGGGTACGCGACCCCACCTGCACGCCGCCGCCGGTGGACGGGGAACCGGCGCCGTCCGCGCCGCCCGCGACCGCAGCGGGGAAGTGCGCCGGCTCGTTGGTGTCGGTGAAGGTGCGCAACGCGATCGACGACGAGCGCACGGGCCCCACACCGACCACCGATCCGTCACTCACCGGTGAGGATCCGTACCCGACCCTGACCGACGACCCGCTCGGTGAGCCGACCCCGTCACCGTCGTGAGCCGACTTCCATCACGGACGGTAGGGTCTGGGGCTGGCGCGCCCCCCGCTGCCCGGTGACCGGGTCGAGGCGGGGCGCGGTGGGCAGGTACGGTCGCGCGTCCCGGGGCGTCGGTTCCGGAACACTGGTTGAGGAGGACATGCGTGAGTTTTGGAGAGGTCGCGGCGCTCGTCGCGGCGATCGCGTTCGCGATGCTCGTGTTGATCCTGACGCTGCCGATCCTGCGGCTCCGGCACACCGTCGACGCCGCAACCCGCATGATCAACGACCTCAACGACCGCAGCGGGCCGCTGCTCGGTGACGTCAACACCACGGTGAAGAACGTCAACACCGCGCTGGAGCAGGTGCAGACCTCGCTGGACGGGGTGAACCTCCAGCTCGCCAAGGTGGACACCATGACCAGCCACGCGCAGAACGTCACCGCGAACGTGGCGAACCTGGCCACCGTGGTCTCCGCCGCCGCGGCGAACCCGCTGGTGAAGGTGGCCGCGTTCGGCTACGGCGTGCGCAAGGCCGCCTCCGCCCGCCGGCACGCCGAGACCGAGCGCGAGGTCCGCGACACCATCAAGCAGCAGCGTCGGGCCGCCAAGCGCGGCAACCGCTGACCCGACCGGCGTACGCGGGAAGGATGAGAGCATGAGGCGGTTGTTCTGGCTGGGCATCGGCCTGGCCGTGGGCGTCCTGGTGGTCCGCAAGGCCACCCGGACCGCGCAGGCGTACACCCCGGCGGGCATCGCCAGCGGGCTGTCCGAGTCCGCCGGCGGGCTGGTCGAGTCGGTGCGCGCGTTCGTGGACGACGTCCGGGTCTCGATGGCCGAGCGGGAGCAGGAGATCCACGAGGCCTTCGCCCGCGGCGAGGCGTACCAGGACGAGTTCGCCGAGCTGCGGGAGGACCCGCGGATCGGCGACCGAGAGATTTTCCCGGAGGAGCACCAGCGATGAAGACGGCGGAGATCAAGCGGCGGTTCCTCGCCCACTTCGAGGCGAACGGCCACGCCGTGGTGCCGTCCGCTCCGCTGCCCGCCATCAGCGACCCGAACCTGCTGTTCATCAACGCGGGCATGGTGCAGTTCGTGCCCTACTTCCTGGGGCAGCAGACCCCGCCGTACCAGCGCGCGGCGAGCGTGCAGAAGTGCATCCGGACGCCGGACATCGACGAGGTCGGCAAGACCAGCCGGCACGGCACGTTCTTCCAGATGAACGGCAACTTCTCCTTCGGCGACTATTTCAAGTCCGGGGCGATTCCGCTCGCCTGGGACCTGGTCACCAAGTCGGTCGAGGCGGGTGGCTTCGGGCTGGACCCGGAGCGGATCTGGGCGACCGTCTACCTCGACGACGACGAGGCGTACGACATCTGGCGCGCCACCGGCGTGCCCGCCGAGCGGATCGTGCGCCGGGGCAAGGCGGACAACTTCTGGTCGATGGGCATCCCCGGCCCGTGCGGCCCGTGTTCGGAGCTCTACTACGACCGCGGCCCGGAGTACGGCCGCGAGGGCGGCCCGGAGGTCGACGAGGACCGTTACCTGGAGTTCTGGAACCTCGTCTTCATGCAGTTCGAGCGCGGTCCGGGCGCCGGCAAGGAGGACTTCCCGATCCTCGGTGACCTGCCGGCGAAGAACATCGACACCGGCATGGGCCTGGAGCGGATGGCCTCGCTGTTGCAGGTTGTGGACAACCTGTACGAGATCGACGAGGTCAAGCCGATCCTGGACCGGGCGGCCGAGCTGACCGGCAAGCGTTACGGCGTGCACTCGGGGCACGCGGCCAACCAGTCGCACCCGGACGACGTGCGCCTGCGGGTGGTCGCCGACCACGTGCGCACCGCGCTGATGCTGATCGGCGACGGGGTGACCCCGTCGAACGAGGGGCGCGGCTACGTGCTGCGCCGGATCATGCGCCGGGCGATCCGCGCGATGCGGCTGCTGGGCTACCAGGACCGGGCGCTGCCGGAGCTGCTGCCGGTGGCGCGGGACTGCATGGCGCCGTCGTACCCGGAGGTGGCCGAGGAGTTCGGCCGGATCTCCCAGTACGCGTACGCCGAGGAGGACGCCTTCCTGGCCACGCTGCGCGCCGGCACCACGATCCTGGACACCGCGATCGCCGAGACGAAGTCGGCCGGTCAGCCGGCGCTCTCGGGTGACAAGGCGTTCCAGCTGCACGACACGTACGGCTTCCCGATCGACCTGACTCTGGAGATCGCGGCCGAGCAGGGCCTGCAGGTCGACGCGGACGGCTTCCGCCGGCTGATGGCCGACCAGCGCAGCCGGGCCAAGGCCGACGCGCAGGCCCGCAAGACCGGGCACACCGACGTGTCGGCGTACCGGTCGGTGCTCGACGGTGGCGGTCCGGTGGAGTTCACCGGCTACACCGAGCTGAACCGGGAGTCCCGGGTGCGCGCGCTGCTGGCCGGCGGCGCGACGGTCGGCGCGGCGGTCGAGGGCGACACGATCGAGCTGGTGCTGGACACCACCCCGTTCTACGCCGAGGGCGGCGGGCAGCAGCCCGACCAGGGCCTGATCACGGTCGGCGGCGGCCAGATCGAGGTCTTCGACGTGCAGCAGCCGGTGCCCGGCCTGATCGTGCACCGGGCGCGGGTGGTGCGCGGCGAGGTGCGCGCCGGGGAGACCGGGTACGCGGAGATCGACGTCTCCCGCCGCCGGGCGATCTCGCGGTCGCACACCGCGACGCACCTGGTGCACCAGACGATGCGCAACTTCCTCGGCGAGTCGGCGACCCAGGCGGGTTCGCTGAACGCGCCGGGCCGGCTGCGGTTCGACTTCAACACCCCGACCGGGGTGGCGCCGAGCGTGCTGCACGACGTCGAGCAGCAGGTCAACGAGGTGCTCCTGGCCGACCTGGAGGTGCACGCGTTCGTCACCAGCCAGGAGGAGGCCCGCCGGATCGGGGCGATGGCGCTGTTCGGCGAGAAGTACGGCGAGCGGGTGCGGGTGGTCGAGGTCGGCGACTACGCCCGGGAGCTGTGCGGCGGCACGCACGTGGCCCGCTCGGCCCAGCTCGGCCTGGTCAAGATCCTTTCCGAGGCGTCGGTGGGTTCCGGGGTCCGGCGGATCGAGGCGCTCGTCGGCATGGACGCGTTCGGCTTCCTGGCCCGTGAGCACCTGCTGGTGTCCCGGCTGGCCGAGATGTTCCGGGTGCCGGGCGAGCAGGTCGCCGACCGGGTGGAGCAGACCGTCACCCAGTTGCGCGACGCGGAGAAGGAGCTGGAGAAGCTCCGCGCCCAGCTCGTGCTCGGCGGGGCCGGAGCCCTGGCGGCGCAGGCGAAGGACGTGCGCGGGGTCGCGTACGTGGGCACCGAGGCGCCCGAGGGCGCGGCGGCGAACGACGTGCGGACGCTGGCCCAGGAGATCCGGGGCCGGATCGACGCGGCCCGCCCGGCGGTGGTCGCGGTGGCCGCCCGGGCCAACGGCAAGGCCTCCCTGGTGGTGGCGGTCAACCAGGCCGCCCGGGGTCGCGGCCTGAGTGCCAAGGATCTGGTGAAGGCGGCGTTCTCCGGCCGGGGTGGCGGCAGCGACGACCTGGCCCAGGGTGGCGGCCTGCCCGCCGCGGAGGCACCGACTCTGCTGGTCACCGTGGAGAAGGCGGTCGCGGACGCGGCATGAGCGAACGCACCGAGCGGAGCGAGGGCCGTGAGGGCATGCCCAGCCGGCACGGCACGAGCGCACCGATCGACGCCAGGGCGGACCACACGGTCCGCCCTGGCCCGTACCTGCTGAAGGAGTGTCCGGGAGATGGCTGATCTGCCCGTCGGCGTGCGGCTGGGCGTGGACGTCGGCCAGGTCCGGGTGGGCGTGTCCCGCTCCGATCCGCACGGCATCCTCGCCACCCCGCTGGTCACCCTGGCCCGGGACCTGACGGCCGAGCCGGACGCGGTGCCCGCCGACATGGCCGAGCTGGTCCGGTTGGCGGCCGAGCACGAGGCGGTCGGGGTCGTCGTCGGGCTGCCGGTCAACCTCGCCGGAAAGCACGGCCCGGCCGCGGCGAACGTATCGGCATATGCCACCCGTTTGGCCGATGTAATGGGGCCGATTCCGGTGACGCTGACGGACGAGAGGATGTCGACCGTCGTCGCGAGTCGTAGGCTGGCCGAACGGGGCGTCCGGGGAAAGCGCCAACGAGCGGTGGTCGACCAGGCCGCCGCGGTGGAGATTCTGCAGAGCTGGCTGGACGCACAGCGGAGGCGGACGCATGATCGACGATCTTGACCTGGGGTTCGACGAGCAGGAGAGGGGGGAGAAGGGCAAACACCGGCGCGGTGCCGTGCTGCGGCGGCAGGGCAAGTCCGGCGGCGGCCGAGGAAAGACGATCTTCGCTCTCCTGATGGCGTTCGTCCTGCTGGGTGGTATCGGCGGCGGCGCGTACGTCGGCTTCGACCGGATCCGTAACTACCTGGTCACGCCCGACTACGACGGCCCGGGCACCGGCGAGGCGCTTGTCGAGGTGAAGACGGGCGAGTCGCTCACCGACATCGGCAACACGCTCTACGACGCCGGCGTGGTGAAGAGCACCAAGGCCTTCATCGAGGCCGCGGACGCGAACCCGCTCAGCAAGAACATCCAGGTGGGCCGCTACAAGGTCCGCAAGGAGATGAAGGCCGCGGACGCCATCACGCTGATGCTTGACCCGAAGAGCCGGGTGGTCAACGGAGTGACGATCCCCGAGGGGACGATCACGCTCAACGTCTACCAGATCCTCTCGAAGCAGACCAAGATCCCGGTCAAGGAGTTCCAGGCCGCGGCGAAGGACCCGGTCAAGCTGGGCGTGCCGGCTTTCTGGTTCACGCGTGGGGACGGCAAGAAGGGCCCGAAGAGCCTGGAGGGCTTCCTCTACCCGTCGACCTACGAGATCCCGCCGAAGGCCACCGCCGAGCAGATCCTGTCGCTGATGGTGGATCAGTTCCTGGCCGTGACCAAGCAGCTCGACTTCGTCGACCGGGCGAAGAACGACCGCAAGATCTCCCCGTACGAGGCGTTGATCACCGCCTCGATCGCGGAGGCGGAGTCGGTCAACGCGGTCGACCTGCCCAAGGTCTCCAGGGTGATCTACAACCGGATCTACGCCGGCAAGATCGGCTGCAACTGCCTCGGCATCGACAGCGGCATCAACTACTACCTCCGGTTGCAGGGCAAGGACCCGAAGGACTCGGACGATCTGCTGCAGAGCGAGATCAACGACCTGAAGAACCCGTACAACACGCACAACGTCGCCGGCCTGCCGCCCACCCCGATCAGCAACCCGGGCGAGGCCGCGCTCAAGGGCGCGCTGGAGCCGCCGCCCGGTGACTGGATCTTCTTCATGACGGTGGACCAGAAGGGGACCATGGGCTACGGCTCCAACGACGCCGACTTCTTGAAGCTGCGGCGGCAGATGTGCGACAACAAGGTGCTCACCGGGGAGAACTGCACCTGATGCGGGCCGCCGTGGTCGGCCGGCCGATCGCCCACTCGCTCTCCCCGGCGGTCCACTCCGCCGGCTACGCGGCGGCCGGGCTGACCGGGTGGTCGTACACCCGGATCGAGGCCGGCGCGGACGAGCTGCCCGGCCTGGTCGCGGGCCTCGGCCCGGAGTGGGCCGGGCTGTCGGTGACCATGCCCGGCAAGGAGGCGGCGCTCGCGCTGGCCGACGAGGTCTCGCCGGTCGCCGCCGCGGTCGGCGCCGCCAACACTTTGGTACGCCGGCCCGACGGCACCTGGTACGCGGACAACACCGACGTCACCGGCATGGTGGAGGTGCTCACCGGCGCCGGCTGCGTGGCCGGGGCGGTGGTGACGGTGCTCGGTGCCGGCGGCACCGCCCGGGCGGCGATCGCCGCGGCGGCGCGGGTCGGTGCGGCCGAGGTGACAGTGGTGGCCCGCCGGCCCGAGGCGGTCGACGAGCTGCGTCCGGTGGCGGCGGCGGTCGGCGTGCCGCTGGCCGGCGCACCCTGGGACGGCGCGGCCGGGCACGCGCGTGCCGACGTAGTCATCTCTTCCGTGCCCCAGGGGGTGGCGGATTCACTCGGGGAAAGCTTCGACTGGCGACCTGGCACCGTTTTCTTCGATGTCCTCTATGACCCGTGGCCCACTCCGATGGCTGTCGCAGCCATCGCGGCCGGGTGTCGGGTGATCTCAGGGCTGGATCTGCTGCTCGCTCAAGCGGTCGGCCAGTTCGAGCATTTCACCGGGGTGGCGGCACCGCGTGACGCCATGCGAGCCGTTCTTCGGTGAGGGGTTCTGTCCGCGCCAGAGGGACAACGAACGGGCATACCTCGGTGTTATGGTCGACATCCATCGACATCGGGGGATCTCATGGCTAAGATCAAGTTGGCGGCGCGTGCTGCCACTGTCGCGGGCAGCGCTCTGCTCCTGCTCGGCGTGGCCGCCGCGCCTGCCTACGCGGCTACCCTCTCGACGACTGGTGCCAAGGGGCGCTACGAGTACTTCAAGAACGGCACATACCAATTGTGGCTGACCGACACGCTGTCCGACGGGCATTGTGCCCAGTGGCAGGAGAAGGCATCGGGCGGCAGTTGGACCTGGGTCGGCGAGCGGAACTGCACTTCGGGCGAGATCAATGCGGTGTGGCTGGGACGGTCGGGCTACCAGATTCGCATCTGCCGTACCGGCGTCGGCAACTGCTCGACGGCCGTCAAGCTCTGACACCAGGGTGGGGTAGGACGACGCCTCGCCTGGCGCATCATTGTCAGGCGGGGCACCCACCCGATCGACGTGTCCGCAAGGCGGGACGCCGTTGGCACCTCGGCGGGAAGGATCGGGGGCGTGACAGACTGTCCGCTGTGTTGCGCTGGCTGACTGCAGGTGAATCGCACGGACCCGCCCTCGTCGCGATGCTCGAGGGGGTGCCCGCCGGGATCGAGGTGACCACCACCGAGATCGGCGGCGAGCTGGCCCGCCGTCGGCTCGGCTACGGCCGGGGCGCCCGGATGGCGTTCGAGCAGGACGAGATCGAGATCATCGGCGGGCTCCGGCACGGCGTGACGCTCGGTAGCCCGGTGGCGATCCGGGTCGGCAACTCCGAGTGGCCGAAGTGGCGCACCGTGATGGCCGCCGACCCGGTCGACGCCGACGAGCTGGCCGGTCAGGCCCGTAACGCGCCGCTGACCCGTCCCCGCCCGGGCCACGCCGACCTGGCCGGCATGCAGAAGTACGGGCACACCGACGCCCGGCCGATCCTGGAGCGGGCCAGCGCCCGGGAGACCGCCGCCCGGGTGGCCGTCGGCACGGTGGCCAAGGCCCTGGTCCGGCAGGCGCTCGGCGTCGAGATCGTCTCGCACGTGGTGGAGCTGGGCCCGGTCGCCGCCAAGCCGGGGCTGCGCCCCACCCCCGAGGACGCGGCGCGCATCGACGCCGACCCGCTGCGCTGCCTCGACCCGGAGGCCAGCGCCCGGATGGTCGCCGAGGTCGACGCCGCGAAGAAGGCCGCCGACACGCTCGGCGGCGTGGTCGAGGTGCTGGCGTACGGAGTGCCGCCGGGCCTGGGCAGCCACGTGCAGTGGGACCGCAAGCTCGACGCCCGCCTCGCGACCGCGCTGATGTCCATCCAGGCGATCAAGGGCGTGGAGATCGGCGACGGCTGGCAGCAGGCGCGCTCACGTGGCTCCGAGGCGCACGACGAGATCATCCCCACCGCCACCGGCGTGCGCCGGGTGACCGACCGGGCCGGTGGCCTGGAGGGCGGCATCACCACCGGCGAGCCGCTGCGGGTGCGGGCGGCCATGAAGCCGATCTCGTCGCTGAACCGCGCGCTCGCGACGATCGACGTCACCACCGGCGAGCCGGCCACCGCGATCAACCAGCGCTCCGACGTCTGCGCGGTGCCGGCCGCTGCCGTGGTCGCCGAGGCCATGGTGGCGCTGGTGCTGGCCGAGGCGGCGGTGGAGAAGTTCGGCGGCGACTCGGTCGCCGAGATGCGCCGCAACCTCGCCGGCTACCTCGACCACCTGGTGATCTCGTGAGCACCCGGCCGGTCTGCGTGCTGGTCGGGGCGCCCGGCTCCGGCAAGACCACGGTGGGTACCGCGCTCGCGGCCGCGCTCGGCGTCGACTTCCGGGACACCGACGCCGACATCGAGCGCCTCGCCGGCAAGCCGATCCCGGAGATCTTCGTCGACGAGGGCGAGGACCATTTCCGTACGCTGGAGCGGGCCGCGGTGGCGGCGGCGCTGGCCTCGCACGCCGGGGTGCTCGCGCTCGGCGGCGGCGCGGTGCTCGCCGAGGAGAACCGGGCCGCGTTGATCGGCCACACCGTCGTGCATCTGTCGGTGGAGCTGCCGGACGCGATCCGGCGGGTCGGCCTGGGCGCCGGCCGACCGCTACTGGCGTTGAACCCACGGGCCACCCTGAAACACCTGCTGGACCAGCGCCGCCCGCTCTACGCGGAGGTGGCGACCGCGACGGTGGTGACCGACGGCCGCGACCCGCAGGAACTGGCCATCGAGATCGCCGCCCTGCTCAAGCCCTGACCGGCGTGCGTACGGCGGTCGGACGGCCGGCCGGGCGCTCCGGTCGCCAGGTGGCGAGCAGCGTGAGCGCGAGGGCGATCTCGGCCAGGTCGCCGAGGTAGTACATCAGGGTGGCGCCGGCTCGCAGTTCGGCGCCGGTGGCCGGGACGTCGACGAGCGCGCCGGCGTAGAGCAGTTGGGCGATGGTGGCGTGCGCGGCCACCCCGGCGCCGAGCACCACCAGCCGCACCGGCACCCGGGGGCGGTGCGGTCCGGGGTCCGGCCCGGCGATCGACCAGGCGAACAGGCAGCCGCTGAGCAGGAAGTGGGCCTGCACCACCGTGTGCAGCGCCGGGTTGTCGAGCGTCGCCCGGTAGAGCGGGGTCAGGTAGAGCAGCCACAGGCCGCCCGCGGTGAGCAGCAGACCGGTCACCGGGTGCCCGAGGACCCGCACGACCGGGTGCCGCAGCAGGTGGACCAGCCGTCGCCCGGTGCGGCGGTCCAGGGTGCGCAGCAGCAGCGTGACCGGCGCGCCGAGGACCAGCGCCAGCGGCGCCAGCATGCCGATCAGCAGGTGCTGCCACATGTGCCCGACGAAGTCGGCGGCCGGCCGGAGCAACCCCACGGTCACCAGCAGCGTGCCCAGGCCGAAACTCGCGGTCCGGCCGTGTGCCCAGCCCGGACCGCACGGGTCGCGCAGCCGCAGCGCGGCGGCGAGGTAGGCCCAGAACACGACCGCCGGCAGCAGCGCGGTCGCCGGGAAGCCGCCCGCATGCCCGGCGTGACTCACCGCGGCTCCGGCGCGCACAGGTCGATCTCGGCGGCCCGCCGCTGGATCGTCCAGCCGGCGACGACCAGGACCACGCCGAGGGCGAGGAAGCCGAGGTCCCACCAGATCTGGTGCGGACCGGAGCGGACGTGGTGGATGCCGAGCAGGTGGTGGTCGACGATGCCCTCGACCAGGTTGAACAGGCCCCAGCCGACGAGCACCCAGCCCCAGAGCATCCCGGAGCGCCAGAGCCGCCCCCGGGAGCGGGTGACCCGGGAGTAGAGCAGGGCCAGCCCGGTCAGCACCGCCACCCAGGTGACCACGTGGAACAGACCGTCCCACAGCGTGTTCATCTGCAGGCCGGGCACGGTGTCGACCGGGTAGTCCCGGATCCCCACGCGGTCGGTGGCGGTGCTGCTGAGCATGTGGTGCCACTGGAGGACCTGGTGCAGCGCGATGCCGTCGACGAAGCCGCCGAGGCCGATGCCGAGGATCGTCGCGGGAAGGCGGATGCTCATTCCGCCGCCCTACCCGGGGCGCGGGCGGACAAACACCCCACGGAGTGGACTAGGCTGCCGGCGATGGACGAGGTGACCCGGATCCCGGTCGGCGGCGAGCGGCCGTACGACGTGCTGGTGGGACGTGACCTGCTCGACCCGCCGCCCGGGCTGCTGCCCGGCGCCGAGCGGGTGGCCTACCTGTACGCGCCGCCGCTGAAGGCCCTCGCGGAGCGGCTCGCCGAGCGGGCCCGCGCCGACGGCGTGACACCGCTGCCGGTCGAGGTGCCGGACGCGGAGGCGGGCAAGCACGTCGATGTGGCCGCCGCGTGCTGGGACCGGCTGGGCGAGGCCGGCTTCACCCGTACCGACGCGGTGGTCGGGGTGGGCGGCGGCGCGGTCACCGACCTGGCCGGTTTCGTCGCCGCGACCTGGCTGCGCGGGGTGCGCTGGGTGCCGGTGGCGACCTCGCTGCTCGGCATGGTCGACGCCGCCGTCGGCGGCAAGACCGGGATCAACACGGCCGCCGGCAAGAACCTGGTCGGCGCGTTCCACCCGCCGGCCGGCGTCTACTGCGACCTGGCGACGCTCGACGGCCTGCCCCCGGTCGACCTGGCCGCCGGCATGGCCGAGGTGGTCAAGTGCGGTTTCATCGCCGACCCGGTGATCCTCGACCTCGTCGAGCGGGGCCCGGCCGCCGCGTTGGACCCGACCGGCCCGGTGCTCCGCGAGCTGGTCGAGCGGGCGGTGCGGGTGAAGGCGAACGTGGTCGCGGGTGACCTGCGCGAGTCCGGGGTGCGCGAGGTGCTCAACTACGGCCACACGCTCGCCCACGCGATCGAGAAGGTGGAGGGCTACCGCTGGCGGCACGGCCACGCGGTGTCGGTCGGCCTGGTCTACGCGGCCACCCTCGCGCGGCTCGCCGGCCGGCTCGACGAGGCCACCGCGCGGCGGCACCGGGCGGTGCTGGAGGCGCTCGACCTGCCCACCGGCTACCGGGCGGACGCCTGGCCGGAGCTGCTCGCCGCGATGCGGGTGGACAAGAAGGCCCGGGGGAGCCGGCTGCGCTTCGTGGTGCTCGACGACCTCGCCCGCCCGGCGATGCTGGAGGGCCCGCCGGACGAGTTGTTGGCCGAGGCGTACCGGGAGATCAGCTCGTGAGGGTGTACGTGCTCAACGGGCCGAACCTGGGCCGGCTCGGCACCCGGCAGGTCGACGTCTACGGCGTGACGAGTTATGCCGACCTGGTGGCGATGTGCGAGCGGACCGGCCGGGAGCTGGGGCTGGACGTGGTGGTCCGGCAGACCGACGCCGAGCACGAGCTGCTGGGCTGGCTGCACCAGGCGGCGGACGAGGCGGCGGCGGTGGTGCTCAACCCGGCGGCCTGGTCGCACTACTCGATCGCGGTGCGGGACGCCTGCGCCATGCTCCGCGCCCCGCTGATCGAGGTGCACATCTCCAACATCCACGCCCGGGAGGAGTTCCGGCACCGCTCGGTGGTCTCCGCGGTGGCCACCGGGGTGATCTGCGGGCTGGGGGTAGACGGCTACCGGCTGGCGCTGCACCATCTGGCGCAGCCCGGGAGTCCGATTCGACACGGCGAGTAGACTCGACAGGTCTGTCCGCCAATTGATGATCAAGGCAGGAAATGGCCTCCACCAACGACCTGAAGAACGGCCTGGTACTCAACCTGGACGGCGAGCTGTGGGCCGTCGTCGAGTTCCAGCACGTCAAGCCCGGTAAGGGTGGTGCGTTCGTGCGTACCACGCTGAAGAACGTGCTGTCCGGCAAGGTGGTCGACAAGACCTTCAACGCGGGCACCAAGGTCGAGACCGCGACCGTGGACAAGCGCACCATGCAATACCTGTACGCCGACGGTGAGGACTACGTCTTCATGGATCTGGAGACGTTCGACCAGATCACCGTGCTCGGCGGCACGGTCGGCGAGGCCGCCAACTACCTCCTCCCGGAGGCCGAGGCGACCGTCGCCACCCACGAGGGCGTGCCGCTCTACATCGAGCTGCCGACCTCGGTCGTGCTGGAGGTCACCTACACCGAGCCGGGCCTGCAGGGCGACCGGTCGACCGGTGGCAACAAGCCGGCCACCGTCGAGACCGGCGCGACCGTGCAGGTGCCGCTGTTCATCACCACCGGTGAGAAGATCAAGGTCGACACCCGCGACGGCCGTTACCTCGGCCGAGCCTGATGGCCGAGGGTCCGAAGCAGCAGATGCCGGCGCGCCGCAAGGCGCGCAAGCGGGCGCTGGACGTGCTCTTCGAGGCCGACCTGCGGGACCGTCCGCCGGTCGAGGTGCTCGCCGGCTACCTGGAGCGGATCGAGCAGCCCCGTCCCGACCACCTCGGCTACGCGGTCGGGCTGGTCGAGGGCGTCGCGGCGCACCTCGACCGGATCGACGAGACGATCGCCAGCTACGCCGAGGGGTGGACGCTGGACCGGATGCCGGTGGTCGACCGCAACCTGGCCCGGATCGCCGTGTACGAGCTGCTCTACGTCGACGAGATCGACGACGCGGTGGCGATCAGCGAGGCCGTGGAGCTGGCCCGGCAGATGTCGACCGACGACTCGCCCCGCTTCCTCAACGGCATCCTCGGCCGGATCGCCGAGTACGCCAGCCGCTGAGGCCCGCAGGCAGGAACGACGAAGGGCCCGTGCCGGACGGCACGGGCCCTTCGTGTGGGCGTCAGGAGGCGAAGAACGCCCGCGGGTCGGCGACCAGCACACCGTGCTCGGTGAGCCGCTCGATCAGGCCCGACGGTGAGGCGTCGTAGACGATCGCGAGGGCGCGCAGGTCGTCGGCGCGGATGGAGAGCACCCGGCCGTTGTAGTCGCCGCGCTGCTGCTGGATGGCGCGGGCGTACCGGGCGACGTACGCGAGGTCCTCGGAGGCCTCGTCGTAGAGCCGCTCCAGGTCCAGCACGATCTTGCTGGTGGGCTCGTGACGCACCCCGCTGCCGTCGGGCAGCAGCTCCGAGACGGGAACGCGGTAGAAGTCGGCCAGCTCCGCCAGGCGGGACACGGTGACGGCGCGGTCGCCGCGCTCGTACGAGCCGACCACCACGGCCTTCCACCGCCCGTTCGACTTCTCCTCCACCCCCTGCAGGGACAGGCCCTGCTGCTGGCGGATGGAGCGCAGGCGGGCGCCCAGCGACTTGGCGTATTCAGAGGGCATTCGGACACTCCCAGTGCTGCTCGGGGTTCTCCCAGCTATCGCTACGGAGCGTGACGGTACGGGGATTGCGACACGTGGTCAAGTGTTGCGGTCCACGAGGTCCGGGAGGCCGGTGTGGCTTGTCCGCATTTCTCCGGGCTGACCAGCAGGTCAGGACCGGCGGCGGTCGGCCCGGTGACCGCTGGTAACGTGGCGTGGAGCCCTGGTCCGGGCCCCTCGCGGGTCCGCCGGAGTTGATAGACGTCCTTTAACGACCCGTCCCGTGAGGCGGGGAAGGAGGTCCGCCGTGGCCTACCCACCGGCTGCCCATTCGTCGCCGCCGCGACAACCCTCGGTGAAGGTGATCCTCGCCGCCGCCGACGTCTCGCGGGTGGTCGACCGCATCGCCCACCAGATCCTGGAGAAGACCCAGGGCGCCGCCGACACCGTGCTGCTCGGCGTCCCCACCCGGGGCGTTCCCCTGGCCCGCCGCCTCGCGGCCCGGATCAGCACGTTCGAGGACGTGACCGTCCCCGTCGGCGTGCTCGACATCACGCTCTACCGCGACGACCTGCGTCGGCACGCGACCCGCGCGGTCGGCCCGACCGACCTGCCGCCGGGCGGCATCGACGGCCGGCGGGTGGTGCTCGTCGACGACGTGCTCTTCTCCGGCCGCACCGTGCGGGCCGCGCTGGACGCGCTCAGCGACGTCGGCCGCCCGGCCTCCGTGCAACTCGCCGTCCTGGTCGACCGCGGCCACCGCCAGCTGCCGATCCGCGCCGACTACGTCGGCAAGAACATCCCCACCGCGCTGGCCGAGAACGTCAAGGTCACCCTCGCCGAGACCGACGGCGAGGACGAGGTACGGCTGTACGGAGGCGCCCTCTCATGATCCGGCACCTGCTCTCCGGCGCCGACCTGGACGCCGACACCGCCACCCTGGTCCTGGACACCGCGGCCGAAATGGCCACCGTGGCCGGCCGGGAGGTCAAGAAGCTGCCCGCGCTGCGCGGGCGGACCGTGGTCAACCTCTTCTACGAGGACTCGACCCGGACCCGGATCTCGTTCGAGGCCGCCGCCAAGCGGCTCAGCGCCGACGTGATCAACTTCTCGGCCAAGGGCTCCAGCGTGACCAAGGGCGAGAGCCTGAAGGACACCGCGCTCACCCTGCAGGCCATGGGCGCCGACGCGGTGGTCGTCCGGCACCCCGCCTCCGGTGCCCCGCACCGGCTGGCCGACTGGGTCGACGGGTCGGTGGTCAACGCCGGCGACGGCACCCACGAGCACCCCACCCAGGCGCTGCTCGACGCGTACACCATGCGCTCCCGCCTGGGGCGGCTCGCCGGCCTGCACGTGGCGATCGTCGGCGACGTGCTGCACTCCCGGGTGGCCCGCTCCAACGTGCTGCTGCTCACCACGCTGGGCGCGAAGGTCACCCTGGTCGGCCCGCCGACGCTCATCCCGGTCGACATCGCGACCGCGCTCGCGCCCGGCATCGACGTCTCCTACGACCTCGACACCGTTGCACCCGGTGTGGACGTGGTGATGATGCTGCGGGTGCAGCGGGAACGGATGAGCGACTCCTACTTCCCGTCCGCGCGGGAGTACGCCCGCCGCTACGGGCTGGACGGGCCGCGCATGCGCCGGCTGCCCGAGCACGCGATCGTCATGCACCCGGGCCCGATGAACCGGGGCATGGAGATCACGCCCGAGGTCGCCGACTCGCCCCGCTCCACCATCGTCGAACAGGTCGCCAACGGGGTTTCCGTGCGGATGGCCGTCCTCTACCTGCTGCTCGGAGGGAGCAACCGGTGACCGCGTACCTGATCACCAACGTCAGCCCGGTCGGCGGCGAGCCGACCGACCTGCTCATCCGCGACGGCGTGGTGGCCGAGGTCGGCGCCGGCCTGACCGCGGACGGCGCCACCGTGGTCGACGCGACCGGCCTGGTCGCGCTGCCCGGCCTGGTCGACCTGCACACCCACCTGCGCGAGCCCGGCCGGGAGGACGCCGAGACGGTCGAGTCCGGCTCCCGGGCGGCGGCGCTCGGCGGCTACACGGCGGTCTGCGCGATGGCGAACACCTCGCCGGTCGCGGACACCGCCGGCGTGGTCGAGCAGGTGTGGCGGCTCGGCCGGGAGGCCGGCCTGGTCGACGTGCAGCCGATCGGCGCGGTCACCGTCGGGCTGGCCGGCGAGCGCCTGGCCGAGCTGGGCGCGATGGCCGACTCGGCGGCCCGGGTGCGGATCTTCTCCGACGACGGGCACTGCGTCGCCGACCCGCGGCTGATGCGCCGCGCGTTGGAGTACGTCAAGGCGTTCGACGGGGTGGTCGCCCAGCACGCCGAGGAGCCCCGGCTCACCGAGGGTGCGCAGATGCACGAGGGCGAGGTCTCCACCCGGCTCGGCCTGACCGGCTGGCCGGCGGTCGCCGAGGAGGCGATCATCGCCCGGGACGTGCTGCTGGCCGAGCACGTGGGCAGCCGGCTGCACGTCTGCCACGTCTCCACCGCCGGCAGCGTCGAGGTGATGCGCCAGGCCAAGGCGCGCGGGGTGCGGGTGACCGCCGAGGTGACGCCGCACCACCTCCTGCTCACCGACGAGCGCGCGGCCGGCTACGACCCGGTCTTCAAGGTCAACCCGCCGCTGCGCACCGCCGCCGACGTCGACGCGCTGCGGGCCGCGCTGGCCGAGGGCGTGATCGACGTCATCGCCACCGACCACGCGCCGCACGCGGTGGAGGACAAGGAGTGCGAGTGGGCGTACGCCCGGCCGGGCATGCTCGGCCTGGAGACCGCGCTCTCCGTCGCGCTCGACGTGCTCGGCCCACGGTGGGACCTGATCGCCGAGCGGATGTCGCGCGTGCCCGCCCGCATCGCCGGGCTGACCGGGCACGGCCTCGACCCGGCGCCCGGCGTGCCGGCCAACCTGACAGTGGTCGACCCGGCCGCCCGCCGGGTGATCGAGCCGGCCGAGCTGGCCAGCCGCAGTCGCAACACCCCGTACGCCCGCATGACGCTGCCGGGTCGCATCGTGGCGACCTTCCTGCGCGGCGAGCCGACGGTCCTGGACGGAAAGGCTGTCAAGTAAATGGGTAAGAGGCGAAGCGCGATCCTCGTCCTGGAGGACGGGCGCACGTTCCACGGCGAGGCGTACGGCAGCGTCGGGGAGACCTTCGGCGAGGCGGTCTTCAACACCGGCATGACCGGCTACCAGGAGACGCTCACCGACCCCTCCTACCACCGCCAGGTGGTGGTGCAGACCGCGCCGCACATCGGCAACACCGGCGTGAACGGCGAGGACGACGAGTCCGGCCGGATCTGGGTGGCCGGGTACGTGGTGCGCGACCCGGCCCGGATCGGCTCGAACTGGCGCGCCACCGGCGGGCTGGAGGACCGGCTCGCCGCCGAGGGCGTGGTCGGGATCAGCGGCATCGACACCCGGGCGCTGACCCGGCACCTGCGCGAGCGCGGCGCCATGCGGGTCGGCGTCTCCAGCGTCGAGGACGACCCGGCGGCGCTGCTGGAACGGGTCCGCACCTCGCCGTCGATGGTCGGCGCCGACCTGTCCGCCGAGGTGACCACCGCCAAGCCGTACGTCGTCGAGGCGCAGGGCGCGCACCGGTTCACGGTGGCCGCGCTGGACCTGGGCATCAAGCGCAACGTGCCGCGCCGGCTCGCCGCCCGCGGCGTCACCACGCACGTGCTGCCCGCCGGCTCGACCGTCGAGGACCTGCTCGCCACCGGCGCGGACGCGGTCTTCCTCTCGCCGGGCCCGGGCGACCCGGCGACCGCCGACGCCCCGGTGGCCCTCGCGCGGGAGGTGCTCACCCGGCGGATCCCGCTGTTCGGCATCTGCTTCGGCAGCCAGATCCTCGGCCGGGCGCTCGGCTTCGGCACCTACAAGCTGGGGTACGGCCACCGCGGCATCAACCAGCCGGTGCTCGACCGGGCCACCGGCAAGGTCGAGGTGACCAGCCACAACCACGGCTTCGCCGTGGAGGTCCCCGGGGTGCGCTCCGGCGCGGTCGTCCCCGACCAGGTGGTCGACACCGACTTCGGCGGTGTGCGGGTCTCCCATGTGTGCCTCAATGACAACGTGGTCGAGGGGCTGCGGGCCGAGGACGTGCCCGCCTTCACCGTCCAGTACCACCCGGAGGCGGCGGCCGGCCCGCACGACGCGGACTACCTGTTCGACCGCTTCGCGGAGCTCATCGAAGGCGGAAAGAATGCCTAAGCGCACCGACCTGAAGCACGTCCTGGTGATCGGCTCCGGGCCGATCGTGATCGGACAGGCCTGCGAGTTCGACTACTCCGGCACCCAGGCCTGCCGGGTGCTGCGCAGCGAGGGGATCCGGGTCAGCCTGGTCAACTCCAACCCGGCGACGATCATGACGGACCCGGAGTTCGCCGACGCCACCTACGTCGAGCCGATCACGCCCGAGTTCGTCGAGCTGGTCATCGCCAAGGAGCGCCCGGACGCGCTGCTGCCGACCCTGGGCGGGCAGACCGCGCTGAACACCGCGGTGGCGTTGCACTCCGCGGGCGTGCTGGAGAAGTACGGCGTCGAGCTGATCGGCGCCAACATCGAGGCGATCAACCGGGGCGAGGACCGGCAGCTGTTCAAGGACATCGTGGCCCAGGCCGGCGTACGCCTGGGCGTCGACGACCCGTCCACGCTCACCCCCCGTTCGCGGGTCTGCCACTCCATGGACGAGGTCCGCGACACGGTCGCCGAGCTGGGCCTGCCGGTGGTCATCCGGCCGTCGTTCACGATGGGCGGTCTCGGTTCCGGGATGGCGCACACCGACGTCGACCTCGACCGCATCGCCGGCGCCGGCCTGGCCGCCAGCCCGGTGCACGAGGTGCTGATCGAGGAGAGCGTGCTCGGCTGGAAGGAGTACGAACTCGAGCTGATGCGCGACCGGCACGACAACGTGGTGGTGGTCTGCTCGATCGAGAACGTCGACCCGATGGGCGTGCACACCGGCGACAGCGTCACCGTCGCCCCGGCCATGACGCTCACCGACCGGGAGTACCAGCGGCTGCGTGACCTCGGCATCGCGGTGCTGCGCGAGGTCGGGGTGGACACCGGCGGCTGCAACATCCAGTTCGCGGTCAACCCGGTCGACGGCCGGATCGTCGTGATCGAGATGAACCCGCGGGTGTCGCGCTCCTCGGCGCTGGCCTCGAAGGCCACCGGCTTCCCGATCGCCAAGATCGCCGCGAAGCTCGCGGTCGGCTACACGCTCGACGAGATCCCCAACGACATCACGCTCAAGACGCCGGCCGCGTTCGAGCCGACGCTGGACTACGTGGTGGTGAAGATCCCCCGGTTCGCGTTCGAGAAGTTCCCCGGCGCCGACCCGGAGCTGACCACCACCATGAAGTCGGTGGGCGAGGCGATGAGCCTGGGCCGCAACTTCGCCGAGGCGCTGAACAAGGCGATGCGGTCGATGGAGACCAAGTCATCCGGTTTCTGGACCGTGGCCGACCCCGACGGGGCCACCAGGGAGAACACCCTGGCGGCGCTGCGCGTGCCGCACGACGGCCGGCTCTACACCGTCGAGCGGGCGCTGCGCCTCGGCGCGTCCATCGCCGAGGTGGCCGAGGCCTCCGGCGGCATGGACCCGTGGTTCCTCGACCAGATCGCCGGGCTGATCGAGCTGCGCGCCGAGATCGTCGACGCGCCGGTGCTCGACGCCGGCCTGCTGCGCCGGGCCAAGCGGGCCGGCCTGTCCGACCGGCAACTCGCCGCGCTCCGCCCCGAGCTGGCCGCCGAGGGCGGCGTCCGGACGCTGCGCCACCGGCTCGGGATCCGGCCGGTCTACAAGACGGTGGACACCTGCGCGGCCGAGTTCGAGGCGACCACGCCCTACCACTACTCGACCTACGACTCCGAGACGGAGGTGGCGCCCTCGGCGCGGCCGAAGGTGCTCATCCTCGGCTCCGGGCCGAACCGGATCGGACAGGGCATCGAGTTCGACTACTCGTGCGTCCACGCCGTCCAGGCCCTGCGGGACGTGGGCTACGAGACCGTCATGGTCAACTGCAACCCGGAGACCGTCTCCACCGACTACGACACCGCCGACCGGCTCTACTTCGAGCCGCTGACCTTCGAGGACGTGCTGGAGGCGTGGCACGCCGAGGACTCGTCCGGCAAGGCGGCCGGTGGTCCCGGCGTGGTCGGGGTGGTGGTGCAGCTCGGCGGCCAGACCCCGCTCGGCCTGGCCCAGCGGCTCAAGGACGCCGGCGTGCCGGTGGTCGGCACCTCCCCGGAGTCGATCCACCTCGCCGAGGAGCGGGGCGCGTTCGGCGCGGTGCTGGCCCGGGCCGGGCTGCGCGCGCCCGCGCACGGCATGGCCACCTCCTACGAGGAGGCCAAGGCGATCGCCGAGGAGATCGGCTACCCGGTGCTGGTCCGGCCCTCGTACGTGCTCGGCGGTCGGGGCATGGAGATCGTCTACGACGACGCCACGCTGCGTGACTACATCGGCCGGGCCACCGAGATCTCGCCCGACCACCCGGTGCTGGTGGACCGGTTCCTCGACGACGCCATCGAGATCGACGTGGACGCCCTGGTGGACGCCGACGGCGACGTCTACCTGGGCGGCGTGATGGAGCACATCGAGGAGGCCGGCATCCACTCCGGCGACTCGTCCTGCGCGCTGCCGCCGATCACGCTGGCCGGATCGCACCTCACCCAGGTGCGCCGCTACACCGAGGAGATCGCCCGCGGCGTCGGGGTGCGTGGTCTGCTCAACGTCCAGTACGCGTTGCAGGGCGACACGCTCTACGTGCTGGAGGCCAACCCGCGCGCCTCGCGGACCGTCCCGTTCGTGTCGAAGGCGACCGCGGTGCCGCTGGCCAAGGCGGCGGCCCGGATCGCGCTCGGCGCCACCATCGCCGAGCTGCGCGCCGAGGGAATGCTGCCGCCGACCGGCGACGGCGGCACGATGCCGGCGGACGCGCCGATCGCGGTCAAGGAGGCGGTGCTGCCGTTCAAGCGGTTCCGGACCCCGTCGGGCCGGGGCATCGACGTGCTGCTCGGCCCGGAGATGCGGTCCACCGGCGAGGTGATGGGCATCGACACCGGCTTCGGTCAGGCGTTCGCGAAGTCGCAGGCCGCCGCGTACGGGTCGCTGCCCACCGCCGGGAAGATCTTCGTCTCGGTGGCGAACCGGGACAAGCGCGGCATGATCTTCCCGATCAAGCGCCTGGCCGACCTGGGCTTCCAGATCGTCGCCACCACCGGCACGGCCGAGGTGCTGCGCCGGCACGGCATCGCCTGCGAGCAGATCCGCAAGCACTACGAGTCGGGCGAGGGCGCGGACGCGGTGTCGCTGATCCTCGGCGGCGACGTGGCGCTGGTGGTGAACACGCCGCAGGGCTCCGGCGCGAGCGCCCGCTCGGACGGCTACGAGATCCGCAGCGCGGCCGTCACGGCGGACATCCCCTGCGTCACCACCGTCCCCGGCGCGGCGGCGGCCGTCATGGGCATCGAGGCGCGCATCAACGGCGACCTCCGGGTCCGCCCCCTCCAGGACCTGCACGCCGCCCTCCGGGCCAACGAGTGACCACCCCGACCTCCGCGTCGATCATGAAGTTGGCGGCGATGTGGATCTCCTCCGCCGCCGCCAACTTCATGATCAACGGACCGGAGGACGCGCGGTGATCTTCGAAAGGGTGGTGCGGCCCCGGCTGTTCGCGCTGGGAGGCGGGGACGCGGAGGCGGCGCACGAGTGGACGCTCGCGCGGCTCGCCGCGCTGTCGCGGCGGCCGGGGGTGCTGGCGGCGCTGCGGCGGGTCTACTTCCGGGCGGCACCGCGTGAGGTGTTCGGGGTGCGGTTCCCGAACCCGGTCGGGCTGGCGGCCGGGATGGACAAGAACGGGCTGGCGCTGCCGGCCTGGCCGGCGCTGGGCTTCGGCTTCGTCGAGGTCGGCACCGTCACCGCGCACGCCCAGCCGGGCAACGACCGGCCCCGGCTGTTCCGGCTGCGCGACAGCGAGGCCGTGGTCAACCGGATGGGCTTCAACAACGCCGGCGCCGAGGCGCTCGCGGCCCGGTTGTCGGCGCTGCCCCGACCGCTCGGCGTGCCGCTGGGCATCTCGCTCGGCAAGTCCAAGGTGACAGCGCTGGACGAGGCGGTCGAGGACTACCTGGCCTCCTACCGGGCGCTCAAGGGACACGGCGACTACTTCGCGGTCAACGTGTCCTCACCGAACACCCCGGGCCTGCGCTCGCTTCAGGACCGGTCCCACCTGGACGCGCTGCTCGCCGCGCTGGTGGGGGAGAAGCCGGTGCTGGTGAAGATCGCCCCGGACCTCACCGACGCGGCCGTGGCCGAGCTGCTGGAGGTCTGCCTGGACCGGGGCGCGGCGGGTGTCATCGCCACCAACACCACGCTCGGCCGGGACGGGCTCGCCCCGGCCGACCGGGCGCGCGGCGCCGAGGCCGGCGGCCTGTCCGGCCGCCCGCTGACCGCCCGCTCCCGGGAACTGGTCGCCTTCGTGCACCGGGAGACCGGCGGCCGGCTGCCGGTGATCGGCGTGGGCGGCATCCTCGACCCGGACGACGCGGCCCGGATGTTCGACGCCGGCGCCGCCCTGGTGCAGCTCTACACCGGCTTCATCTACCGCGGCCCCACCCTGACCCGAGCCATCGCCACCCGAACCCGCACCACCCCCTGACCTCCGCGATCTTGCAGTTGCCGCCCCGGCATACCGCCCGAACCGGGCAGACGGCGGGCCGAAACCGCAAGATCGCGGGGGAGGGGTGAAGGAGGAACCGTGACGCCCGAGGAGATCCTCGCGGTGGACCGCCGGCACGTCTGGCATCCCTACGCGGCGATGCCGTCGGGCAGTTCGCCGCTGGTCGTGGAGAGCGCGTCGGGGGTACGGCTGCGGTTGGGCGACGGTCGGGAACTGGTCGACGGCATGTCGTCGTGGTGGGCGGCCATCCACGGCTACCGGCACCCGGTGCTGGACGCCGCGGTGACCGACCAGCTCGGCCGGATGAGTCACGTGATGTTCGGCGGGCTCACCCACGAGCCGGCCGCGCGCCTGGCCGCCACCCTGGTCGAGCTGGCCCCGGACGGCCTGGAACACGTCTTCCTGGCCGACTCCGGCTCGGTGAGCGTCGAGGTCGCGGTGAAGATGTGCCTGCAGTACCAGCGCGCCGTGGGGCGCCCGGAACGGCGCCGCCTGGGCACCTGGCGGGGCGGCTACCACGGCGACACGTTCCACCCGATGAGCGTCTGCGACCCGGAGGGCGGCATGCACCACCTCTGGGGCGACGTGCTGCCCCGGCAGGTGTTCGCCCCGCTGCCGCCGGCCGGCTTCGACGCCCCGCCGGACCCGGCGTACGAGGCGGCGCTCGTGGACGCGGTCGAGCGGCACGCCGACGAACTGGCCGCGGTGATCGTCGAGCCGGTGGTGCAGGGCGCCGGCGGGATGCGGTTCCACCACCCGCACTACCTGCGGGTGCTGCGCGAGGTGACCCGGGCGCACGGCATCCTGCTGGTCTTCGACGAGATCGCCACCGGCTTCGGCCGGACCGGGCGGATGTTCGCCGCCGAGCACGCCGGCGTCACGCCGGACGTGCTCTGCGTCGGCAAGGCGCTCACCGGGGGATACCTGACGCTGGCCGCGGCGCTCTGCACCCCGGAGGTGGCCGGCGCGATCTCCGCCGCCGGGGTGCTGGCACACGGCCCGACGTTCATGGGCAACCCGTTGGCGTGCGCCGTCGCCAACGCCTCCCTGGGCCTGCTGCGCGCCGGGGACTGGGCCGGGCGGGTGGCCGGGATCGCCGAGGGGCTGCGCGCCGGCCTGGCGCCGTTGCGCGGCGTTCCCGGCGTGGCCGACGTGCGGGTGCTGGGCGCGATCGGCGTGGTGCAGCTGGACCACGAGGTGGACCTCCCGCGGGCCACGGCAGCCGCGGTGGCCGAGGGAGTGTGGCTGCGCCCGTTCCGGGACCTCGTCTACACCATGCCGCCGTACGTGTGCGACGCCGCGGACGTGGCGAGGATCGCGGCCGGGGTGGCGGCGGCGGTGAAGGCCGGCTGATTCCGGCCGCAGCGGGGCGACGGAAGGCCCGTCGTGGGACACGGAGGCGGCCGGGGCCGCCGGGAGAGGGAGGGACGAGATGGAGACGTTCGGGGTACGCCTGCACCGGGCGGTGGCGGAGCGGGGACCGCTCTGCGTGGGGATCGACCCGCATCCGGGCCTGCTGGCCGACTGGGGGCTGCCCGACGACGTCGGCGGGCTCGAGCGGTTCTGCCGCACGGTGGTGGAGGCGATCGGTGACCGGGTCGCCGTGGTGAAGCCGCAGTCGGCGTTCTTCGAGCGCTTCGGCGCGCGCGGGGTCGGCGTGCTTGAGTCAACTATCCGACAGTTGCGAAATGCGGGCGCGCTCGTTCTCCTCGACGTCAAGCGCGGCGACATCGGTTCGACGGTCCGCGCGTACGCCTCGGCGTACCTCGATCCATCCAGTCCGCTGTATGCCGACGCGATCACCGCGAGCCCCTACCTGGGAGTAGGTTCACTCGCGCCGATGATCGAAACGGCCGCCGCGCACGGCGGCGGGGTCTTCGTCCTGGCGCTCACCTCGAACCCCGAGGGCGCCGCCGTGCAGCGTGCCGTGGGTGCCGACGGGCGCACCGTGGCGCAGACCGTGATCGACGAGATTTCCCAGCTCAACCGGGGTGCGGAGCCGCTCGGCAGCTTCGGCCTGGTGGTCGGCGCGACGATCGGTGAGACCGGCCACGACCTCGGCTCGGTCAACGGCCCGCTGCTCGCGCCGGGGCTGGGCGCGCAGGGCGGCACCCCGGCCGGGCTCCGTACCGTGTTCGGCGCCGCGCTGCCGTCGGTGCTGCCGTCGTACTCCCGGGAGGTGCTGGGCGCCGGGCCGGAACCGGCCGCCCTGCGGGCCGCCACCGAGCGGGTACTGGCCGAGTGCCGGGCTGCTCTGGCCACCGCCTGACTGACTGACGGCTCGGTCACTTTACGTTGATCATCGCGCGTCCACGTTGCCGAAAGCTCCGTTGACCGCTAGTTTTCCCCGCGCTGGGAACCACGGACCCCTTTGGTTGCCAGCGACACCACGTTTCACAGCTGCGGTGGGGCTCCGCCCGCCGTACTAGGGACCTGAGGAGAACTGGTGCCGCTCCCGTCACTGACCCCCGAGCAGCGCGCTGCCGCGCTGGAGAAGGCTGCGGAGATCCGCAAGGCCCGCGCTGAGCTGAAGGAGCAGCTCAAGCAGGGCAAGACCACCCTCGCCACCGTCCTTGAGCGGGCCGAGTCCGACGACGTCGTGGGCAAGCTGAAGGTTTCGGCAGTGCTCCAGGCGATGCCGGGCATCGGCAAGATCCGGGCCACCCAGATCATGGAGAAGCTCAAGATCGCGGACAGCCGTCGCCTGCGTGGCCTCGGCGAGCAGCAGCGCAAGGCGCTGCTCGGTGAGTTCGCCGCCAACTGAACGGCCCACCGTGTAGAAACAAGCGGTGAGCACGGATGACGAGGCGCGCTCGGCGGCTCGGCTCACTGTCCTGTCCGGCCCTTCGGGAGCCGGCCGGGGCAGTGTCGTCGAGCAGGTCCGGGCGCGTCTCGCGTCGGTGTGGGTGCCGGTGGTCGCCACCACCCGACCGCCGCGCCCGGGCGAGCGCGACGGCGTGGACCGGCTCTTCCTCGACCCGGCCGCCTTCGACCGGCTGATCGCCTCGGGCGGGCTGCTGGAGTGGTGCCGGATCGGGCCGTACCGCCGGGGAGTGCCCCGCGCGGACGTGTGGTCCCGCCTCGCCGAGGGGCGGCCGGTGCTGCTGCCGCTGGACCTCGCCGGCGCGCTCACCGTCCGGGCCGTCGCGCCGCAGGCCCGGTTGGTGCTGCTCGTGCCGCCGGCGTACCGGGCCGTCCCGGCGGTCGCGGACGCGTTCGCACACGCCGTGACGCACGACCGGACCGAGCGTGCCGTGGCGGAACTGGTAGGATTGATCGGTTCGTCAGTCCTGGCTCCGGCCCGACCGCCCGCGAGCGGTTGAGCGGCCACCGACCGCCCGCGTGGCGGCGCACGAGACGCAGAGGTCAAATTTCGTGGGATCCATCGCCACCAACCCCGAGGGCATCACCAACCCGCCGATCGACGAGCTGCTCGAGAAGACCACCTCGAAGTACGCGCTGGTGATCTTCGCCGCCAAGCGTGCCCGCCAGGTCAACGCCTACTACAGCCAGCTCGGCGAGGGCCTCCTGGAGTACGTCGGCCCGCTGGTGGAGACCACCCCGCAGGAGAAGCCGCTCTCCATCGCCATGCGCGAGATCAACTCAGGCCTGCTCACCGCCGAGCCGACCGACCAGCCGTAACCGCGCCCGCGCCGATGCCCGCCGAGATCGTCCTCGGGGTCGGCGGCGGCATCGCCGCCTACAAGGCGTGTGAGCTGCTCCGGCTCCTCACCGAGTCGGGTCACCGGGTCCGGGTCGTGCCGACCGCCTCGGCGCTCCGCTTCGTCGGCGCGCCGACCTGGGCGGCGCTCTCCGGCCAGCCGGTCGCCGACGACGTCTGGTCCGATGTGCACGAGGTGCCGCACGTGCGGCTCGGGCAGCACGCCGACCTGGTCGTGGTCGCGCCGGCCACCGCCGACCTGCTCGCCAAGGCCGCCCACGGCCTCGCCGACGACCTGCTCACCAACACGTTGCTGACCGCGCGCTGCCCGGTGGTGCTGGCGCCGGCCATGCACACCGAGATGTGGGAGCACCCGGCCACCGTCGCCAACGTGGCCACGTTGCGGTCCCGGGGCGTCCGGGTCATCGAGCCGGCGGTCGGCCGGCTCACCGGGCAGGATTCCGGCAAGGGCCGGCTGCCCGACCCGGCGGAGATCTTCGCGGTCGCCCGCCGGGCGCTGGCCCGCGGCGTCGCCGCCCCGGCCGACCTGGCCGGCCGGCACGTGGTGGTCACCGCAGGCGGCACCCGCGAACCGCTCGACCCGGTCCGGTTCCTGGGCAACCGGTCCTCCGGCAAGCAGGGGTACGCGTTCGCCCGCGCCGCCGTGGCGCGGGGCGCGCGGGTGACACTCGTCTCGGCCAACGTGGCGCTCGCCGACCCGGCCGGCGTGGACCTGGTCCGGGTGGGCACCACGGCGGAGTTGCGCACCGCGACGCTGGCTGCCGCCGACGTCGCCGACGCCGTGGTGATGGCCGCCGCGCCCGCCGACTTCCGCCCGGCCGACTACGCCACCGGGAAGATCAAGAAGTCGGAGGACGGCACCGCGCCGACCATCGAGCTGGTCACCAACCCGGACATCGCCGCCGAGCTGGGCCGGCGTCGCCGTCCCGGGCAGGTGCTCGTGGTGTTCGCCGCGGAGACCGACGACGCGGAGCGCAACGGCCGGGCCAAGCTGGCCCGCAAGCGCGCCGACCTGATCGTGGTCAACGAGGTCGGCGTCGACAAGGTCTTCGGCGCGGAGACCAACGCGGCCACCGTGATCGGCGCCGACGACACCGTGCACCGGTTCCCCGAACAGCCCAAGGAGGCCCTGGCCGACGCCGTCTGGGACCTCGTGGTCGCCCGGCTGGACCCGCCGTCCTGACGGTTGGTCGACTCGCGTTCCCGGGGCCACGGCGCGACGGGGACGACTAAACTGCCGCCGAGCGACCTTTAAAAGTCTTCACATGCTTAGGAGTGCCGTGACACGTCTCTTCACGTCCGAATCGGTCACGGAGGGCCACCCGGACAAGATCGCCGACCAGATCAGCGACGGCATTCTCGACGCGCTGCTCGACCAGGACCCGCACAGCCGGGTCGCGGTGGAGACGTTGATCACCACCGGGCAGGTGCACGTCGCCGGTGAGGTGACCACGAAGGCGTACGCCGACATCCCGACCATCGTGCGGGAGACCATCCTCGGCATCGGCTACGACTCGTCGAAGAAGGGCTTCGACGGCGCCTCCTGCGGGGTGAGCGTGTCCATCGGCGCCCAGTCGCCGGACATCGCGCAGGGCGTCGACAACGCCTTCGAGCTGCGTACCGGTGGTTCGGAGAGCGCGCTGGACGCGCAGGGCGCGGGCGACCAGGGCATGATGTTCGGCTTCGCGTGCTCCGAGACGCCCGAGCTGATGCCGCTGCCGATCGCGCTGGCGCACCGGCTGGCCCGCCGGCTGTCGCAGGTGCGTAAGGACGGCACCATCCCCTACCTGCGGCCGGACGGCAAGACCCAGGTGACCATCGAGTACGACGGGCTGCGCCCGGTGCGCCTGAATACGGTGGTGGTGTCCAGCCAGCACGCCGCGGACATCTCGCTGGAGTCGCTGCTCACGCCGGACGTGCGGGAGCACGTGATCACGCCGGAGCTGGAGGGTCTCGGGCTGGAGACCGACGGTTACCGGTTGCTGGTGAACCCGACCGGGCGGTTCGAGATCGGCGGCCCGATGGGCGACGCCGGGCTGACCGGCCGGAAGATCATCGTGGACACCTACGGCGGCTACGCCCGGCACGGCGGTGGCGCGTTCTCCGGCAAGGACCCGTCGAAGGTCGACCGGTCGGCGGCGTACGCGATGCGCTGGGTGGCCAAGAACGTGGTCGCGGCCGGGCTGGCCGAGCGGTGCGAGGCGCAGGTCGCATACGCGATCGGCAAGGCGCATCCGGTGAGCCTGTTCATCGAGACCTTCGGCACCGAGACGGTGCCGGTGGCCTCGATCGAGAAGGCCGTCGGCGAGGTGTTCGACCTGCGCCCGGCCGCCATCATCCGGGACCTGCACCTGCTGCGCCCGATCTACCGGCAGACCGCCGCCTACGGCCACTTCGGCCGCGAGCTGCCGGACCTGACCTGGGAGGGCACCGACCGGGCCGCCGACCTCAAGTCGGCCGCGGGAGCCTGACCACCGCCACGCGCCGCGACCGGCGCCCCGCCGAGGGGTCGCCGGTCGCTCGCGTCTGCGTCGACGTGCCGCTGCCGCACCTCGACCGCCCGTTCGACTACCTGGTTCCCGAGACGCTGGACGCCGACGCCCGGCCCGGGGTGCGGGTGAAGGTCCGCTTCGCCGGGCAGCTCGTCGACGGCTGGCTGCTGGAGCGCGTCGACGAGTCCGACCACCCGAAGCTGGCGTACCTGGAGAAGGTCGTCTCCCCGGTGCCGGTGCTCTCGCCGGAGGTGGCCCGGCTGGCCCGGGCGGTCGCCGACCGGTACGCCGGCAGCCTGGCCGACGTGCTGCGGCTGGCCGTGCCGCCGCGGCACGCCCGCGCCGAGAAGTCCGTCACCGCCGCCGACGCCCCGGCCGAGGCCGCCGGTGGGGTCCCCGAGGTGGGCGCGGCGCCGGCCGCCGACCCGACCGCCGCGGCCCGGGCCGACGGTGCGGCCGGAGCTGACGGCGCCGCCCGGGCTGACGGCGCCGACGCGCCGTCCGCGACCGGCGTCCCGCTCGACCCGCGTGGCTGGCGGGACTATCCGGCCGGGCCGGCGCTGCTGCGCGCGCTGGCCGACGGCCGCGCGCCGCGCGCGGTGTGGTCCGCGCTGCCGGGGGAGGACTGGGCCGACCGGTACGCCGACGCGGTGGCCGCGACCGTGGCCGGCGGCCGGGGCGCCGTGGTGGTGGTGGCCGACGGCCGGGACCTGGACCGCCTCGACGCCGCCCTGAACGCGGTGCTCGGTCCGGACCGGCACGCCTGTCTCGCCGCCGCCGCCGGCCCGGCCCGCCGTTACCGTGCCTTCCTGGCCGCCCGGCGGGGCGAGGTGCCGGTGGTGATCGGCACCCGGGCGGCGATGTTCGCCCCGGTCGAGCGGCTCGGCCTGGTGGCGGTCTGGGACGACGGGGACGACCTGCACGCCGAGCCCCGGGCGCCCTACCCGCACGCCCGCGACGTGCTGCTCACCCGGGCGCGGCTCACCGGGGCGGCCGTCCTGGTCGGCGGCTACGCCCGGACCGCCGAGGCGCAACTGCTGGTGGAGACCGGCTGGGCCCGGGAGGTGGTCGCCGACCGGGCCACGGTACGGGCGCGGATGCCGGCGATGGCACCGACCGGTGACGATCCGCAGTTGGCCCGGGACCCGGGGGCGGCCTCCGCCCGGCTGCCCAGCCTGGCCTGGACCACCGCCCGGGACGCCCTCCGGGCCGACCTGCCGGTGCTGGTGCAGGTGCCGCGCCGCGGCTACCTGCCCTCGGTCGCCTGCGCCGACTGCCGGGCCCCGGCCCGTTGCCCGCACTGCGCCGGTCCGCTCGGCCTGCCGTCGGCGCAGGGCACGCCCGCCTGCCGCTGGTGCGGTCGGGTCGCCGCCGCGTACGCCTGCCCGGAGTGCGGCGGGCGGCGGTTGCGTGCCTCCGTCACCGGTGCCCGGCGCACCGCCGAGGAGCTGGGCCGGGCCTTCCCGGGGGTGCCGGTGCGGACCTCCGGGCGCGAGGAGGTGCTGGCCACCGTGCCCGGCGGCGCGGGTCTGGTGATCGCCACCCCGGGCGCCGAGCCGGTCGCCGAGGGCGGCTACGGCGCTGTGCTGCTGCTCGACTCGTGGGCGCTGCTCACCCGGGCCGACCTGCGGGCCGGGGAGGAGGCACTGCGTCGCTGGCTGGCCGGCGCCGCGCTGGCCCGGTCCGGCGCGGCCGGCGGCCGGGTGGTGGTGGTCGCCGACGGCGCGCTCGCCCCGGTGCAGGCGTTGCTGCGGTGGGACGCGGCCTGGTTCGCCGCCCGGGAGTTGGCCGAGCGCCGCGAGCTGGGCTTCCCGCCGGCGGTACGGATGGCCAGCGTCACCGGGGCGGCCGACGCGGTGGCGGACCTGCTGGCCGGTGCCCGGCTGCCCGACGACGCCGAGATCCTCGGCCCGGTGCCGGCCGACGAGGGCCGGGAGCGGATGCTGGTCCGGGTGCCGCGGGCCCGGGCGGCCGCGCTCGCCGACGCGTTGCACGCCGCGGCCGGGCAGCGTAGCGCCCGCAAGGCCGCCGATCCGGTCCGGCTCCAGGTGGACCCGCTCAGCCTGTTCTGACCGGGCCCGACCGCCGTGACCCAGCGCACCCGAACCCTCGCGCACGGTCGTGACCTGCGGTTTACCGCACACCTGGTCCGGCAATTGGGTAGCGCGCGGTGATAGCATCGCCCGTCATGCCCAGCCGTGCGGGATTTCCGTGCGGGACGCGGCGCGGCGGGTGCTCCGGGCACGTCGGGCCACACGGATTCGATCTCGTCAGTCAGCCGGTGAGCAGGGGTGGACCAGTCGTGACCGTTCGTCAGTCGATCGTCTTCAACGGTGATCTCGGCAGCGGCAAGAGCACCGTTTCCGTCGAGATCGCCAAGCGGCTGGGGCTGCGCCGGGTCAGCGTCGGCGACCTCTACCGCCAGATGGCGCAGGAGCGGCAGATGACCGCGCTCCAGCTCAACCTGCACGCCGAGCTGGACCAGGCCGTCGACGGTTACGTCGACCAGCTCCAGCGCGACATCGCCGCCTCCGGCGAGTCGCTGGTGATGGACTCCCGCCTCGCCTGGCACTTCTTCACCGACGCGCTCAAGGTGCACATGATCACCGAGTCGACCGAGGCGGCCCGGCGGGTGCTCGCCCGCCCGTCCGGCCCGGCCGAGAGCTACACCACGCTGGAGGAGGCGCGCGCCAAGCTGCGCGAGCGCAGCGAGAGCGAGCGCAACCGCTTCATCGTCCGCTACGGCGTCGACAAGGCCCGGCTGCGCAACTACGACCTGATCTGCGACACCACCCGGGCCACCCCGGGGCAGGTGATCGAGCACGTCGTCGACGTCTACGAGGGCCGCCTCGGCGCCGACGTGCTGCGCGCCGGCCAGCCGCTGCTGCTGCTCGACCCGACCCGGGTCTACCCCACCGAGGACGTCGCCACGCTGCGCGGCTCCTGGGACCCGGAGCCCGCCCGCGACGGCGACACCGCGGTGGAGCCGCTGAGCATCGGCTACACCGGTGAGTACTTCTTCGTGGTCGACGGGCACCGGCGGCTCAGCGCCGCGGTGCGCGGCGGCGTGCCGATGGTCGCCGCCCGGCTGGTCGCGGAGGTCGACGAGCCGGTGGTCGGCGGGATGAGCGCGGTGGACTTCTTCGCCGCCCAGGCCCGGCCGGGCCTGATCCACGACTGGCAGGACGCGCACGGCATCGCGCTGCCGCTGCCCGAGCACGCGCTGCTCGGCGGCGGTCCGGTGCTGGCCGGCGAACCGGGCGCCGGCGCCTGAGCGGGTCCGCCGCGCGGGGACGGGATCGCCCGATCCGCCGCGGCGGAGCATGATGAGGGTCTCCGATGCCTGGGGAGGCCGACCGTGGATCCTGCCGACGCCCTCGCGCTGCTGATGTCCCCCGCGGGCCGGGTCGATCCCTACCCGACCTACGAGCGGCTGCGGGCACACGGCCCGGTGGTCCAGGCCGGCCCGGTCTTCTACGCGGTGACCGGCTACGCCGAGGCCGACGCCATCCTGCGCGACGCCCGGTTCGGGGTGATGGACGACGGCCTTCGTGACCAGTTCATGCCCGGCTGGCGGGAGAGCCCGGCGGTGCTGTCGATCTCCCGGTCGATGCTGCGCACCAATCCGCCCGACCACAGCCGGATGCGGCGGCTGGCCGCCGGGGCGTTCACCCCGCGTCGGATCGCCGCCATGCGCGGCGTGGTGGAGGCGCAGGCCGACGCGCTGGTCGACGCGATGCTGGCCGGCGGCCGGGGCGGGGCCCCGGTCGACTTCATGGCCGAGTTCGCGTACCCGTTGCCGGTCGGGGTGATCTGCGCGTTGCTCGGCGTCCCGGCGGCGGACCGGCCGCTGTTCCGGCGCTGGGCCACCGACCTGACCGGCGTGCTGGAGCCGGAGATCACCATGGACGAGCTGGCCGTGGCCGACCGGGGTGCGGCGGAGCTGCGGGCCTACTTCACCGAGCTGGTGGCGGCCCGCCGACGCGCGCCGGCCGACGACCTGACCACCGCGCTGGTCCAGGCGCACGACGGCGGTGACCGACTGACCGGCGACGAGCTGCTGGCCAACCTGATCGTGCTGCTGGTGGCCGGCTTCGAGACCACCACCAACCTGCTCGGCAACGGCCTGGTGGCACTGCTGGAGCATCCGGCCGCCGCGGCGACGCTGCGCGAGCACCCGGATCTCGCCCCGGCGTACGTCGACGAGCTGCTGCGCTTCGACTCGCCGGTGCAGCTCACCTCGCGGATGAGCACCGCGCCGTCCCGGTACGGCGGCGTCGACCTGCCGGCGGAGAGCTGGGTCATCGTGATGCTCGGCGCGGCCAACCGGGATCCCCGCCGCTATCCGGAACCGGGCCGCTTCGACCCCTGGCGCCCGCAGATCCACCCGCTGTCCTTCGGCGCGGGGCCGCACTACTGCCTCGGCGCGGCGCTGGCCCGGCTGGAGGCGCAGGTGGCGTTCCCGCTGCTGCTGCGCCGGCTGCCCGAGCTGGCGGTGGCCGGCACGCCCGAGCGGCGGGTCCGGCTCACCCTGCGTGGTTACGCCACGCTGCCGGTCACGCCGGGGCGTGAGGCGGCGCCGGTCACCGTTGCCGGTACGCCGCCGGGGGCGGCCGGGCCGACTCCGTAGACTGGGGTCGCACCGCCCGTCCCAGACCCAAGGAGCCACGTCGCGTGACCGTTCAGCCCATCCGTCTGTTCGGCGATCCGGTGCTGCGCACGCCGGCCGACCCGGTGGTCGACTTCGACGCCGAGCTGCGCAAGCTGGTCGCCGACCTGACCGACACGATGCGTGAGCAGAACGGCGCCGGCCTGGCCGCGCCGCAGCTCGGGGTGGGCCTTCGGGTCTTCACCTTCGACGTCGACGACATGCTCGGCCACCTGGTCAACCCGGTGCTGGAGTTCCCCGACGAGGAGGAGCAGGACGGCCCGGAGGGCTGCCTGTCCATCCCCGGGCTCTACTTCGACACGAAGCGCCGGCAGAACGTGATCGCCAAGGGCTTCTCCGCCCACGGCGACCCGATGCAGATCGTCGGCACCGGGCTGATGGCCCGCTGCCTGCAGCACGAGACCGACCACCTCGACGGGGTGCTCTTCGTCGACCGCCTCGACCTGGCCGGCCGCAAGGAGGCCATGAGGGCGATCCGCCAGGCCGACTGGTACGACCAGGGCGCGCCGCCCACGGTCAAGCTCAGCCCGCACCCCGTGAGCAACCCCTTCGGCCTGGGGCGGTGACCGGGATGCGCCTGGTCTTCGCCGGCACGCCGGCGGTCGCCGTACCGGCCCTGGACGCGATCGCCGCCTCCGGCCACGAGCTGCTCGCCGTGGTCACCCGCCCGGACGCCCCGGCCGGTCGTGGCCGAGGGCTGGTCCGCTCGCCCGTGGGCGCGTGGGCCGACGCGCACGGCGTCGAGGTGCTCACCCCGGCCCGGCCGCGGGAGCCCGAGTTCCTCGACCGGCTGCGCGCGCTCGCGCCGGACTGCGTGCCCGTGGTCGCCTACGGCGCGCTGGTGCCGCCGGTGGCGCTGGAGATCCCCCGGCACGGCTGGATCAACCTGCACTTCTCGTTGTTGCCCGCCTGGCGGGGCGCGGCGCCGGTGCAGCACGCCGTGCTGCACGGCGACGAGCTGACCGGGGCCAGCGTCTTCCAGTTGGAGGAGGGGTTGGACACCGGCCCGGTCTTCGGCACCGTCACCGACGAGATCCGGCCCGCCGACACCTCCGGCGACCTGCTGGAGCGGCTGGCCCACTCCGGCGCCGGCCTGCTTGTCGCGGTGCTCGACGCGATCGACGCCGGCACCGCCCGGGCCGAGCCGCAGCCGGCCGACGGGGTCTCCCTGGCGCCGAAGCTGACCGTGGAGGACGCGCGGGTGCGCTGGACCGACCCGGCGTTCGCGGTGGACCGGCGGATCCGGGCCTGCACGCCCGCGCCCGGCCCGTGGACCACGTTCCGCGACGACCGGGTCAAGCTCGGCCCGGTCACCCCGCTGGCGAACGGTCCCGAGCTGAAGCCGGGGGAGCTGCTGGTGGAGAAGTCGCAGGTGCTGGTCGGCACCGCGTCCGGGCCGGTGCGGCTCGGCGAGGTGCGCGCGGCCGGCAAGAAGGCCATGTCGGCCGGCGACTGGGCGCGCGGCGCCCGGGTCGCCGCGGGCGAGGCTCTCTCGTGACCGGCCCGGACCGGCCCGTCGAGGGCGAGCGTCCCCGGGGATACGCGCGTGAGCACGGCGATCGCCGGCGCGGCGACGACCGCTTCGGCGGCGACCGTCAGCGTGGCGACCGGCCCGGCGCGGACCGGCGCGGCGGGGACCGCTTCGGCGGCGACCGGCGGGGCGGGCCGCGTCCGGCGCGACCGGCCGTGGACCTGCCCCGGCACGTCGCGTACGAGGCGCTCGCGGCGGTGCACCGCGACGACGCGTACGCCAACCTGGTGCTGCCGGCGATGCTGCGCGAGGCGGGGTTGAGTGGTCGGGACGCCGCGTTCGCCACCGAGCTGACCTACGGCACGCTGCGGCACACCGGCACGTTGGACGCGATCGTCACCGACGCGGCGGGCCGGGACGTGCAGCGGATCGACCCGCCGGTGCGCGACGCGTTGCGGCTGGGCGCCTACCAGTTGCTGCACACCCGGGTGCCGGCGCACGCGGCGGTGTCGTCCACGGTGGACCTGGTCCGCACCGTCGGGCCGGGCGCCACCGGGTTCGCCAACGCGGTGCTGCGGGAGATCGCCGGCCGGGACGCGGACGCCTGGGTGGCGAAGCTCGCCCCGGCCGAGGAGACCGACCCGATCGGCCGTCTCGCGTTGACCTTCAGCCACCCGCAGTGGATCGTCCGGGCGTTCGCCGAGGCGCTCGGCGGCGACCTGGGGGAGACCACCCGGCTGCTGATCGAGGACAACGAGCGTCCGCCGGTGCACCTGTGCGCCCGTCCCGGCCTGGCCGACGCGGTGGAGCTGGCCGACGAGGTGGGTGGCGCGCCCGGCGCGTTCTCGCCGTACGCGGTCTACCTGCCCGGCGGCGCGCCGGGTGAGCTGGCGGCGGTGGCCGACGGCCGGGCGCACGTGCAGGACGAGGGCTCCCAGTTGGTGGCGGACGCGCTGGCGAACGCGCCGCTGGAGGGTCCGGACGGCCGGTGGCTCGACCTGTGCGCCGGGCCGGGCGGCAAGGCCGGCCTGCTCGGTGCGCTGGCCGCGATGCGCGGGGCGCGGCTGACCGCGGTCGAGGTGGCCGAGCACCGGGCCCGGTTGGTCGAGCGGGCGACCCGGGGCCTGCCGGTGACCGTGGTGCACGCCGACGGGCGGGGCGTGGGCGACGAGCCCAAGCTGCCGGAGGGCCACTTCGACCGGGTGCTGGTCGACGCGCCGTGCACCGGTCTGGGGTCGCTGCGCCGCCGGCCGGAGTCGCGCTGGCGGCGCCAGCCGTCGGATCTGCCGCCGCTGACCCGGCTGCAGCGGGAGCTGCTCACCGCCGCGTTGCGGGCGGTCCGCCCGGGTGGCCTGGTGGCCTACGTGACCTGCTCGCCGCACGTGGTGGAGACGCACGTGACGGTGACCGAGGCGTCCCGGCGGTGCGGCTTCCCGGTCGACTTCGTCGATGCCCGGCCGCTGCTGCCGGCCGGCATGCCGGGCCTGGGTGACGGCCCGACGGTGCAGCTCTGGCCGCACCGGCACGGCACCGACGCGATGTTCCTGGCGGTGCTGCGCAAGGGGTGACCTCGACGGCGGATGCATCCCTCGCGGGGGAGGGGGTTCGCGGGATGTGACAGCCCGTTGACTGTGCGATCGATACATGTAACTGTTCCGATCACCGGTCCAACGGTCCGTCACCCCCGCGTTCCACGAGGAGTCTCCATGAGACGCAGCACGCCGACCACGAGCCTCGCGCTCGCCCTCGTCGCCACCCTGACGACGGCGAGCCTGGCCGGCACCGCCTCCGCCGCTCCCGCCGCCCCCGCCCCCGCCCCGGCGCCGGCCGCCGCCGCGCTCGCCGCCCCGGACGTCTCCCTGACCAACGTCCAGGCCCACCTCACCCAGCTCAACTCCATCGCCAGCAGCAACGGCGGCAACCGCCGGGCCGGCTCGGCCGGCTACGCCGCGTCGGTCAGCTACGTCAAGGGCAAGCTCCAGGCGGCCGGCTACACGGTCACCGAGCAGAACTGCACCACCTGCACCTACCCGGGCAGCAACCTGATCGCCGAGTGGCCCCAGGGCCCCGCCGACCAGGTGGTGATGTTCGGCGCCCACCTGGACAGCGTCTCCGCCGGCCCCGGCATCAACGACAACGGCTCCGGCTCGGCCACGCTGCTGGAGAACGCGCTGGTGCTGGCCGCGCAGAACCCGACCATGACCAAGCGGGTCCGGTTCGCCTGGTGGAACGGCGAGGAGCAGGGCCTGCAGGGGTCGAAGCACTACGTCAACCAGCTCAGCACCACCCAGCGGGGCTACATCAAGGGCTACTACAACTTCGACATGGTCGGCTCGCCCAACGGCGGCTACTTCATCAACCGGATCACCTCGGCCACCGCGGCGCCGCTGAAGGCGTACTGGGACTCGTTCGGCATCCAGCCGGAGGAGAACACCGAGGGCCAGGGCCGCTCCGACGACTACTCGTTCGCCAACGCCGGCATCCAGACCTCCGGCTACGCCGCCGGCGCCAGCTACACCAAGACCGCGGCGCAGGCCGCCAAGTGGGGCGGCACCTCCGGCGCGGCGTACGACGGCTGCTACCACCGCTCCTGCGACACCACCAGCAACATCAACACGACGGTGCTCAACCGCAGCGCGGACGGTGTGGCGTACGCGATCTGGGCGCTCGCCGTCGGCGGCGGCACCCCGACCAACGACTTCTCCGTCGCGGTGAGCCCCACCTCCGGCAGCGTCGCCCGGGGCGGCTCCACCACCGCCACGGTCAGCACCGCCACCACCTCCGGCAGCGCCCAGACCGTCACGCTGTCGGCCAGCGGGGCGCCGAGCGGGGTCACGGTCGGCTTCAGCCCGTCGTCGGTCACCTCGGGCGGCTCCGCCACCATGACGGTCAGCGCCTCGTCCACGGCGACCACCGGCACGTTCACGATCACCGTCACCGGGACCGGCTCGGCCACCCGCACCGCCAGCTACACGCTGACCGTGACCGGTGGCAGCGGTGGCTGCACCGGCGGGCAGCTCATCGCCAACGGGGGCTTCGAGTCGGGCAACACGTCGTGGACCGCCAGCTCCGGGGTGATCACCAACGACTCCGGCCAGGCGGCCCGCACCGGGACCTACAAGGCCTGGATGGACGGCTACGGCTCGTCGCACACCGACACGCTGTCCCAGTCGGTGACCCTGCCGGCCGGCTGCGCCAGCTACACGCTGTCGTTCTGGCTGCACATCGACTCGGCCGAGACCACCACCTCGACCGCGTACGACAAGCTGACCGTGCAGGTCGGGTCGACCACGCTGGCGACGTACTCCAACCTGAACAAGGCCACCGGCTACACCCAGCGCACCTTCAACCTGGCCGGCTACGCGGGCCAGACGGTCACGCTCAAGTGGACCGGCGTCGAGGACGCCTCGTTGCAGACCAGCTTCGTGGTCGACGACGTGACGCTCCAGGTGGGCTGAGCACACCCGGCGGGGCGGGCCGACGCCCGCCCCGCCCGGGGCTCAGGTGATCGGCAGGGCCTTGCCGCCCGCGCCGCGGACCGAGCGGGTGAGCGTCCGCTCGGACACCCAGAGGAAGCACTGCACGCCCCGGTCGCCGTCGCGCCACTGCTGCTCGAACGGGTGGTAGATGATCGTGCCGGCCCGGTACTGCATGTTGCCGTCGTTCGGCACCTCGGCGTACTTCGCGATCAGGCCCCGGCACGCCTTGTGCGCCCGCAGCGAGGTGCGCTGGAACTCGGCGTAGCTGATGTCGGGTGCCTGGTAGATCCCGACGAACTCGGCGTGGTGCCTCGTGGTGCAGGCGACCGGCCGCATCGCCTGCACCTCGTCCTTGCTCAGCTTCGGGTTGAAGCAGGCCAGCGCGAGCGGCGAGCCGGGCTTCAGGGCGCCGCGCAGGCTGCCGGTGCGGGAGGTGACGTTCCCCTCGTCCAGGCCGTTCACCTCGGCGACGTCGCAGCGGTACCAGCGGGCGCCGCCGGACCACGCCAGGGCCGAGGGGAAGACCACCGAGAGCTGCAACCGCCCGGAGCGCCAGTCCGCGCCGACCGCCCGGGTCACCTGCCGGGCGCACTCCGCGTGGGCGGTGCGAATGCCGGCCGAGCCGGCCCGCGGCGGCGCCGACCGCCCGGCGTCCGGGCCGGTCAGCGTCCCGACGTGCAACGTCTCGACCCGGTGCGCGGTGGCGCAGTCGACCGGCTGGTAGCCGCTGAGATAACCCACGTCGGCGACGGTGGGGTGGCAGACGTCGGCCTCGGGCACGAAGCCGACCGGGGCGGCGAAGGCCGGCCACTCGTCGGTCAGGTCGCGGTCGACCCCGGCCGGCGCGCTGCAACCGGCGAGCGCCAGCACCGCCACCGCGCCCGCGGCGACCGCCGCCCACCATCGCCGCATCGCGACCGACCTCCCGCCGTCCGGAGCCGCCCGGCCGACCGGTACGCCTCGGCGTGGCAGCATACGGCACCCACGTCAGATGACGGGGAGTCCCTCGGGGCCGGCACCGCGCATCGAGCGGGTCAGTTTGCGGTCGTCGCTCCACAGGAAACACCGCACGCCCCGGTCGCCCTCCTCCCACTCCCGCTGCGACGGCGGATAGAAGATGGACCCGGCGCGGTAGGGCAGCTCGGCATTGTCCGGCACGCTGGCGAACGCGGCGATCAGCGTCATGCACCGCCGGTGCGCCGCCGGCGCGGCCCGGGCGAACTCCGCCCAGCTCATGTCCCGTTCGACGTAGACGCCGACGAACTCGGCCCGGTGCGGCTCGGTGCACAGCACCGGGGCCATGTAGTTGAGGTTCGCGCCGATCAGTTTCGGGTCGAAGCAGCGGTGCACCAGCGGGTTGTCGCCGACCAGCGCGCCGCGCAGGCTGCCCACCCGGTTGACCGGCCGGGTGTTGTCGATGCTGTCGGTCTCGGCCAGGTCGCAGCGGAACCAGCGGGCGCCGGACATCCACGCGGTCGCCGGCGGCAGCGCGATGTTCAGGGTGAGCCGGGCGGCGTGCCAGTCCCCGCCGATCATCTCGCGGGCCCGCTGGTCGCACTCGGCGCGGGCGGTGCGCAGCTCCGGTGACCCGGGCTCGGGGCGGGCGCCGAGCGCCGCCGGCCCGGTGAACGTGCCGACGTGCACCGCCTCGGCCAGGTGGCTGCGCGCGCAGTCCACCGTCTCGTACGTGGCCGCCTGCACCACCGCGGTCAGCCGGGGCAGGCACGCGTCGGTGGCCGGGACGAAGAGTCGGGGCGCCGGCAGCGCCGCCCAGTCGTCGATGAGGTCACCGTCGGCCCGGTGCGCCTGGACGCAGCCGGCGAGCGCCGCCGTCACCGCGCCGGCCAGCGCGAGCGCATGGAGCCACCGTCGCATCGTCCGCTCCTTCGCCGGAGAGATGGCAGCCGGTCGCCGCGGGCCCGTGCGGCGTCCCCCGCGGCCCGGGCGTGCAGCATATGTGACCGTCCCTGTAGGAGTTTCGTCATCTTTCAGTCGATCGGCCAGTGGCGCACGACTATTCGTGTCGATTTCTCGCCCGGACGGGCCGGTTATGCACCGGAGGTGACCGGAGCGTCACCGGCTGTACCTCGTGGTGCCGCGCCGCAGCCGGGAGGTGACCGCGTTCGTACACTGACCCCGTGACCGTACCGCCGCCCGTCGTCGCGCCCAGCATCCTGGCCGCCGACTTCGCCCGCCTCGCCGACGAGGTCCGCGCCGTGGAGTCCGCCGCCGACTGGCTGCACGTGGACGTCATGGACAACCACTTCGTCCCCAACCTCACCATCGGCCTGCCGGTGGTGCAGAGCCTGCTCGCGGCCACCGAGCTGCCGTTCGACGTGCACCTGATGATCGAGGACCCGCGCCGCTGGGCACCGGGCTACGCCGACGCGGGGGCGTACAACGTGACGTTCCACGCCGAGGCGTGCGACGACCCGGTGGCGCTGGCGAAGGACCTGCGCTCGGCCGGGGCGAAGGCGGGGCTGGCGATCGACCGGGACACCCCGATCGAGCCCTACCTGGAGCTGCTGCCCAGCTTCGACACGCTGCTGATCATGACGATCAAGGCCGGCTTCGGCGGTCAGCGGTTCCTGCCCTCGCTGCTGGACAAGGTGCGTGCCGCCCGCCGGCACGTGGACGGCGGCCACCTGGAGCTGCGCATCGAGGTCGACGGCGGCATCGCCGCGGACACCATCGAGCAGGCCGCCGCCGCCGGCGCCGACGCGTTCGTCGCCGGCACCGCCGTCTACGGCGCCGACGACCCGGCCGAGGCGGTACGCCGCCTGCGCGGCCTGGCGGAACGTGCGATGACCGGGGCCTGAGATGGACCCGGCCGGCGACCGACCCGACGTCATCCTGGTCGTCGACGACGACGAGGACATCGCCCGCTTCGTCGAGTTCAACCTGCGCCTGCACGGCTTCGAGGTGCTGCACGCCGCCGACGGCCAGGAGGCGCTGGAGGTCATCGAGCGGCAGCGGCCGGACCTGGCCGTGGTCGACCTGATGATGCCGCGCGTCGACGGCCTGGAGCTGACCCGCCGGCTGCGCGCCGACCCGATGACCTCGGCGCTGCCGGTGATCATGCTGACCGCCAAGGGCATGACGTCCGACAAGGTCAACGGCCTCAGCGCGGGCGCCGACGACTACCTGGTCAAGCCGTTCGACACCGCCGAGCTGGTCGCCCGGGTCAGCTCCACGCTGCGCCGCAACAAGGAGTTCCGGGAGGTCTCCCCGCTGACCGGCCTGCCCGGCAACAGCCGCATCCGGCGGGAGATCACCGACCGGGTGCGCAGCGGCGTCGACTACGCCGTCGGCTACGTCGACATCGACCGGTTCAAGAGCGTCAACGACCGGTACGGCTTCGTCCGCGGGGACGAGTTCATCTCGGCGCTGGCCCGCAGCCTGCACCGGGCGGTGGTGTCGATCGGGCTGCCACCGGCCTTCCTCGGCCACGTCGGCGGCGACGACTTCGTCATCGTCTGCGCCCCGACCCAGGTCCGGCCGCTGACCAGCCGGGCGGTGGAGGACTTCGAGAAGGCCGCCGACGCGCTCTACGACCTGATCGACCGGGAGCGCGGCTTCGTCGAGCTGAAGGACCGGCGGGGCAACATCCGCCGGGCCGCGCTGGTCACCCTCTCCATCGGCGTGTCGCTGTCCGACAGCGGCAAGCGGTTCACCGATCCGCTGGAGGCCATCGCCGTGGCCTCCGAGATGAAGACGGTCGCCAAGAGCCAACCCGGTTCGTACGTGGCGGTCGACCGCCGTCGCGGCGTCACCTGATCCGGGGCCCGCGCCTGTGAGGTAGCTCGCCTCTGTGGCGCGCGTCGCGGCGGAACGTGTAAGACTTCCGGGGTACCCACCACGCGCTGGCGGGGCTCGGTGAAATTCCGAACCGGCGGTGATCCACGGTCCGACCGTGGTAAGCCCGCGACCCGGACGGCTTCGGCCGTGCGGTGGACCTGGTGAGAATCCGGGGCCGACGGTTGGGGTGCGGCTCGTCCGCCCCCAGAAAGTCCGGATGGGAGACAGCGCGCGGAACGGGGGAGGCCCCTGCCGGCCGCTGAGCACCCTCAGCCGCCGCGTGGGCTCCCCGGGGCCGGCCATGCCGTTCCCGGGTTCTCCGCCGCCGCGTGTCCGCGGCCACCCGTGCCGCTGCTCCCCACCCCGCCCGCGCGTGACCGGCGAGCGGGAGGGCAGGGCAGGTCATGGCGAGCGTCTCCGTCGACGAGGCGATGCGTCGCGCCGTCGAGCTGGCCGCTCGCGGCCTCGGCGCCACCAGCCCCAACCCGGTCGTCGGCTGCCTGCTGCTCGACGCCGACGGCGAGGTCGTCGGCGAGGGCTTCCACGCGTACGCCGGCGGGCCGCACGCGGAGATCGTCGCGCTGGCGCAGGCCGGCACGCGCGCCCGTGGCGGCACCGCGGTGGTCACCCTGGAGCCCTGCGACCACACCGGTCGCACCGGTCCCTGCAGTCACGCGTTGATCGCCGCCGGCGTGGCCCGTGTGGTGGTCGCCGTGCCCGACCCCAATCCGGTGGCCTCCGGCGGCGCGGCCACGCTGCGCGCCGCCGGGGTCCAGGTCACTCTCGGGGTACGCGGCGCGGAGGCCGAGGCCGGCAACATCGCCTGGCTCACCTCGATGCGCCGGGGCTGGCCCTACCTGATCTGGAAGTACGCGGCCACGCTCGACGGGCGGTCGGCCGCCGCCGACGGCACCAGCATGTGGATCACCTCGGAGGCGGCCCGCACCGACGTGCACGCGCTGCGCGGCACCGTCGACGCGGTGCTCGCCGGGGTGGGCACCGTGCTCGCCGACGATCCCCGGCTCACCGCCCGCAACCTGCGTGACGGCACGCTCGCCATCCGGCAGCCGCTGCGGGTGGTGGTGGACAGCTCGGGGCGTACGCCGGCCGACGCCCGGGTCCGCGACGGCGCCGCGCGCACCTGGGTGGCCACGGCCGCGGAGGTCGGCGCCGGCCCGGACGGCCGGGTCGACCTGACGGCGCTGCTCGCCGAGCTGCACCACCGCGGCGTGCGGGCCGCGCTGCTGGAGGGCGGCCCCACACTGGCCGGCGCGTTCCTCGCCGCCGGCCTGGTCGACCGGATCGTCGGCTACGTCGCGCCGAGGCTGCTCGGCGCCGGCCCCACCGCGCTGCTCGACGCGGGCGTGACGACCATCGCCGACGCCATCGACCTGGAGATCACCGACGTTACGCGTGTCGGTCCCGACCTGCGGATCACCGCGCTGCCCCGGAAGAGGGAGGCTTGAACATGTTCACCGGCATCGTCGAGGAGCTGGGCGAGATCGTCCGGAGCACCGAGACCGGAGGCGACTCCGCGCTGGTCGCCATCCGCGGCCCGCTGGTCACCTCGGACGCCCGGCACGGCGACTCCATCGCGGTCAACGGGGTCTGCCTGACCGTGGTCGACGTCGACGGGGGCGTCTTCACCGCCGACGTGATGGGCGAGACGCTGCGCCGCACCGCGCTCGGGGCGCTGCGCCCCGGCGACCCGGTCAACCTGGAGCGGGCCGCCGCGCTGAACAGCCGGCTCGGCGGGCACCTGGTGCAGGGGCACGTCGACGGGGTCGGCGAGGTCGTCGCCCGGGAGCCGGCCGCACAGTGGGAGACGGTCCGGTTCCGGCTGCCGGCCGGGCTGTCCCGCTACGTGGTGGAGAAGGGCTCGATCACCGTCGACGGGGTGTCGCTGACCGTCGCGGAGGTGGGCGACGACTGGTTCTCGGTCGGGCTCATCCCCACCACGCTCAAGCTCACCGTGCTCGGCGACAAGCAGGTCGGCGACCCGGTCAACCTGGAGGTGGACGTGCTCGCCAAGTACGTCGAGCGCCTGATGGGCGGTGCCCGGTGACGGGCCCGCTCGGCTGGTTGCTCGACGCCCAGGTGCACGTCGCCGGCTCGCCGGTGCTGGTCCGGGAGATCGTCGGCAACGTCTTCGGGCTGGCGTCGGCGCTGCTCGGGCTGCGCCGGGTGGTCTGGGCCTGGCCGGTCGGCATGATCGGCAACGGGCTGCTGTTCACCGTGTTCCTCGGCGGCGTCTTCGCCACCCCGCAGGCGCACGACCTCTACGGCCAGGCCGGCCGCCAGGTGTTCTTCTTCGCGGTGAGCGTCTACGGCTGGTGGCGCTGGTCGCGCAACCGCCGCTCGGGTGGCGGTGCGGAGCCGGCCGTGGTGCCGCGCTGGGCCACCTGGCGGGAGCGGCTGGGTCTGCTCGTCGTGGCGGCGGTGGGCACCGCCGCCGCGTACCCGGTGCTGGCCGCGCTGGGCTCGTGGGGTCCGCTGCCGGACGCCTGGATCCTGGTCGGCAGTCTGCTCGCCACCTACGGCATGGCCCGGGGCTGGGTGGAGTTCTGGCTGGTCTGGATCGCCGTCGACGCGGTCGGCGTGCCGCTGCTGCTGCGCGGCGGCTTCTACCCGTCGGCCGCCATGTACCTGGTCTACGGCGCGTTCTGCGCGGCCGGCTTCTACAGCTGGTGGCGCACCTCGCGGGCGGCGACTGCCGCGCGCACCCCGATTCCGGCGACATACTCGGAGGTCGTGGCATGACCACCTTCGGTTCGATCGAACAGGCGGTGGCGGACATCGCCGCCGGGCGGCCCGTGGTCGTGGTCGACGACGAGGACCGGGAGAACGAGGGCGACCTGATCTTCGCGGCCGAGCTGGCCACCCCGGAACTGGTCGCGTTCATGGTGCGCTACACGTCCGGCTACGTCTGCGTGCCGCTGACCGAGGCCGAGTGCGACCGGCTCGACCTGCCGCCGATGCACCACACCAACCAGGACCGGCGGGGCACCGCCTACACGGTGACCGTGGACGCCCGCGAGGGGGTCGGCACCGGCATCTCGGCCGCCGACCGGTCGCACACCATCCGGCTGCTCGCCGACGCCGGCACCGACCCGACCGACCTGGCCCGCCCGGGGCACGTGGTGCCGCTGCGCGCCCGCGCGGGCGGCGTGCTGCGGCGTCCCGGGCACACCGAGGCGGCGGTGGACCTGACCCGGCTGGCCGGCCTGCGTCCGGCCGGCGTGCTCTGTGAGCTGGTCAACGACGACGGCACCATGATGCGCCTGCCGGACCTGGAGAAGTTCTGCGCCGAGCACGGCCTCACGCTGGTCACCATCGCCGACCTGATCGCGCACCGGCGGCACACCGAGAAGCAGGTCGAGCTGGCCGCCGAGGCGCGGATGCCCACGCCGTACGGCGTGTTCCGGGCGTACGGCTACCGCGCGGCGCACGACCCGGCCGAGCACGTCGCGTTGGTCTTCGGTGACCTCGGCGACGGGCGGGACGTGCTGGTCCGGGTGCACTCCGAGTGCCTCACCGGGGACGTCTTCGGCTCGCTGCGCTGCGACTGCGGCCCGCAGTTGCAGGCCGCGCTGGCCCGGGTCGCCGAGGAGGGGCGCGGCGTGGTGCTCTACGTGCGCGGGCACGAGGGCCGCGGCATCGGCCTGCTGCACAAGCTGCAGGCGTACCAGTTGCAGGACCAGGGACGCGACACCGTGGACGCGAACCTCGACCTGGGTCTGCCGGCCGACGCGCGCGACTACGGCACCGGCGCGCAGATCCTGTACGACCTCGGCGTCCGCTCGATGCGGCTGCTGACCAACAACCCGGCCAAGCGGGCCGGCCTGGAGGGGTACGGCCTCACCGTGACCGGCCGGGAGGGGCTGCCGGTGCGGTCCAACCCGGAGAACGTGCGCTACCTGCGCACCAAGCGGGACCGGATGGGCCACCTCCTGGACGGGCTGGACGAGGCGGGCGGGACAGGCGAGGTGACCGAGGCGCCGATGGGGCGTCCGGTGGCCGGTGACGAGATCGGAGCGTAGGGCGATGGCGGGTTTCGGGGAGCCGGGCGCGCCCGCGGTGGACGCCGCCGGGCTGACCGTCGGCGTGGTGGCGGCGCGCTGGCACGGCGAGCTGACCGACCACATGGCCGACCGCGCGACGGCGGCGGCCGAGGCGTGCGGCGCGCGGGCCGTGGTGGCCCGGGTGGCCGGCTCGGTGGAGCTGCCGGTGGTGGCCCAGGCGATGGCCCGGCGCTTCGACGTGGTGGTCGCGCTCGGCGTCGTGGTGCGCGGCGCGACCGCGCACTTCGACTACGTGTGCCAGTCGGTGACCGAGGGGCTGACCCGGGTGGCGCTGGACGAGGGCAAGCCGGTGGCGCACGGGGTGCTCACGGTGGACACCATCGAGCAGGCCCGGGACCGGGCCGGGCTGCCCGGCTCGGCCGAGGACAAGGGCTGGGCGGCCACCGTGGCCGCGCTGGAGGCCGCGCTGGCGATCCGCGGCCTGGACGCGGCAAACGCCCATCGGGTGGGCTTCGCCTGACCGGGATCCGTCGATCCGGGCCGGGTCTGCCGGGGCGAGGTGGTTCCGGCGAGCGGCAGGTGCCCTTGCGGCTGCCTTTCGAGCTGATGTCACCAACGACTCGCCCTCGCCCCGCCGTTGCCGCCGACCGGGTCCGGCTCCGCCGACCATGACGGTGGTGGGGCGAGTCGTTCTCGCTGTCAGCTCCACAGACGGCGCGGCGCGGACCTCGTCCGGGCGGCGTCGAAGTGGCTACCCGGCGGTGACCTCGGCGGCCCGTGCGGCGGCGGGTTGCTCGCCGCCGACGGTCGGGGTGGTGAGGCGGCGGCCGGTGAGCAGGTAGCCGGCGGTGGCCGTCAGCACGATCCCGATCACGCCGTAGAGCAGCCGGTAGTCCACCAGGCCGACCATCAGCGCGCCGGCGCCGATCGCCATCGCCTGGGGGCCGCTGGCCATCGCGTCAAGCGCCGCCGAGGCCCGACCGACAAGCTCCGGCGCGGTACGCCGCTGCATCAGCGTCATGATCGCCACCATGGCGACCGGCAGGCCCAGCCCGATCAGGACGCTCGCCACCACGGCCAGCCAGAGGGCCGGCCGGGCCAGCGCCACGCTGGCCAGCGCGACGCAGGACACGGCGAGCGCCATCGCGCCCAGCTCGCCGAGGCGACGGACGAGCATCGCCGAGGCGACGCCGCCGACCAGGCCCCCGACACCCTGCAACGAGACCAGCACACCGAGGAAGGCCGGCTCCCGCCCGAGGCCCTGGTCGACGTACGCGAACCAGAGCGTCTCGCCGAACCCGAGGCCGACCGACGCGGCGATGGCCGCCACCAGCGCGCGCCGCAGCGCCGGTTCACCCACCAGGTGCCGGATGCCGGCGGCCAGTTCGCCGCGTCCGCCGCCGGCCGCGACCGTCCGGACCGGCCCCGGGATCGCCTGATCGCGGTCGTCCTCCTCGACCGGCGCCGGCCGCAGCGCGAGTCCGGCCAACGCGGCCACCAGGAAACCGGCGGCACAGGCGCCGGCCAGTGCGGGGCCGCCGAGCAGCACGAACAGGCCCGCGCCGAGCAGCGGACCGGCCAGCCGAAGGCCCTGCTTGACGGTCTGCGTCGCGCCGTTGGCGTCGGGCAGCAGCACGGTGGGCACCAGCTCCTGCACGAGCGCGGTGACGGTGGCGCCGAGCGCGAGATAGGACAGTCCGTAACCGGCGGCCACCGCGTAGACCACCCAGAGCCGGCCGGCGTCGTGCACGGTCAGCAGCGGCAGCAGCAGCACGGCCGTCGCGGCGTTGAGCGCCACGAACAGGCGCCCTCGGGGCACCCGGTCCACCACCCAGCCGACCAGCGGCGCGAGCACCATCGGCGCGGTCAGGGCGACGAAGGTGGCACCGGCCAGCCCGTCGGAGCCGGTGAGCTGCTTGACCCAGACGGCCAGCGCGAGCAGCAGGACCGACTCGGCCACCATGCTCACGGTCAACGCGACGAAGAACAGCCGGAAGTCCGCCCGGCGCAGCAGCCCTCTCACCGCTCCACCTCCGGCACGCCCCAGGCCGTCAGCCGCACCGGCCGCGACCCGGGCGGTCGGCTTTCCGGGTCTTCGAGCCGGGTCAGGTGGCGGGCGAACAGCGCGCGGATCTCGTCCCGCAGCCCGGCCAGCTCCTCGGCCGTGTACCAGCCGATGAACTGGTTGAAGAACCCGGCGTCACGCCACTCGGGGGCCTCCTGGCGGCGGGCGGACATCCAGTCCCAGAGCTTGCGGTACTCCAGGTCGAGCAGGACGCGCGCGGCGGCGTCGCCGGCCCGGGCCAGCTCGGGGCTCTCGTCTCCGTCGCCCCACCGGTGGCCGTCGGTGACCAGCCGCCACGGCCGTTGCCGCCCGGTGCCGCCGCCGGCCTCGGCGACGAAGCCGTACCTGGCGAGCTGGCGCAGGTGCCAGGAGCAGTTGGCCGGGCTCTCGCCGACCCGCTCGGAGACCTCGGTGGCGGTCAGCGGCCCGTGGATGCCGACGGCGTTCAGGATGCGCAGGCGCAGGGGGTGGGTGAGGGCTCGGAGGGTGTCCACGTCGGTGATGTCGCGGGCGCGTTGCTCCGTCATATCGAAAGAATACTTTAGAAAGAGCTGTTTCGAAAGACATCTTTCGACAGGCTGCGACCCGGCGCGACCGGCCGGCCCGGGAGGCTGGAAGAATCGCCTTCCGTGAAGACGTTCGAGGAGTTGTTCGCCGAGCTGCAGGCCAAGGCCGCCGCCGGCACCCCGGGCTCGGGCACGGTCGACGCGCTCGCCAAGGGCGTGCACTTCATCGGCAAGAAGGTCGTCGAGGAGGCGGCCGAGTCGTGGATGGCGGCCGAGCACGAGGGGCCGGAACGGGCCGCGGAGGAGATCTCCCAGCTGCTCTACCAGGCGCAGGTGCTGATGCTGGCCACCGGTCTCGAACTCAAGGACGTCTACCGACATCTGTGAGTGCCCGTCCGCTGATCATCCGATCGAACGAAGGAGCACTCCCATGCTGCGTGTCGCCGTACCCAACAAGGGTGCCCTCGCCGAGAAGGCCGCCCAGATGCTGCGCGAGGCGGGCTACCGCCAGCGCACCGACCCGAAGGACCTGGTCTGCCGGGACGAGCCCAACGACATCGAGTTCTTCTACCTGCGTCCCAAGGACATCGCCACCTACGTCGGCTCCGGTGACCTGGACGTCGGCATCACCGGGCGGGACCTGCTGATCGACTCCGGCGCGCCGGCCGAGGAGGTGGTGGACCTGGCCTTCGCCCGGGCCACCTTCCGGTTCGCCGCCCGCCCGCAGGACGTGGACGACGTACGGGAGCTGGGCGGGCACCGGATCGCCACCGCGTACCCCGGTCTGGTCGAACGCCACCTCGCCGAGCTGGACGTCAAGGCCGAGGTGATCCGGCTCGACGGCGCGGTCGAGAACGCCATCCGGCTCGGCGTGGCCGACGTGGTCGCCGACGTGGTGGAGACCGGTGCCACGCTGCGCCAGGCCGGCCTGGTGGTCTTCGGCGAGCCGCTGCTGCGCTCGTCGGCGGTGCTGGTGCGCCGGTCCGGTGCGCCGGGCGGCGCCCAGCAGGGGCAGCTCGAACGCCGGCTGCACGGCGTGCTGGTGGCCCGCCGCTACGTGATGCTCGCCTACGACGTGCCGGCCGGGCTGCTCGACCGGGCCAGCTCGCTCACCCCGGGCATCGAGTCGCCCACGGTGTCGCCGCTGCACCGGGAGGGCTGGGTCGCGGTGCAGGCGATGGTGCTCCGCGACGACGTGCACCGGATCATGGACGAGCTGTACGAGTTGGGCGCCCGGGCGATCCTGGTCACCAACATCCACGCCTGCCGGCTGTGAGGCCGCTGCCGCTCCCGGCCGCGCTGGCCGTCGTCGTCCTGGGCGGCGTGGCCTCGGCCGCCCAGGGCGTGGTCAACGCCGAGCTGGGGGAGCGGACCGGCGATCCGGTGCTCGGTGCCGTGGTCAACAACCTGGGCGGCTGCCTGATCGTGCTGGCCGGGCTGGCCGTGGTCCCGTCTATGCGGGCCGGGCTGGCCGGGTTGCGCCGCGCCGGCCTGTCCTGGTGGTCCTACCTGGGCGGGCTCGGCGGCGCGGTGATCGTGCTGACCGCCCCGGTGGTGGTGCCGGCGCTCGGGGTGGCGGTGTTCACCATCGCCCAGGTGGCCGGCGGCAGCCTCGGCGGCCTGGCCGTCGACCGGGGCGGGCTGGCCGCCGGCGGCCGGCTGCCGCTCACCGTGCCCCGCGTGGCCGGGGCGCTGCTCGGCGTCGGCGCGGTGGCCCTCGCGCAGCTCGGCCGGCCGGTCGGCGACCTGGCGGTCGGGCTGGTGCTGCTCTCGGTCGTCGGTGGGCTGGCGGTGTCGCTCCAGTCCGCGCTCAACGGCCGGGTCGCGGCCGGGATCGGGCCGGCCGCCGGCCTCGCGGTGAACTTCGTGGTCAGCACGACCGTGATCGGCGCGGTGGCGGTGGTGGCCGGCTCGCTGGCCGACCAGCCGCGCTGGCCCACCCAGTGGTGGCTCTACGTCGGCGGCGTGTTCGGCGTCGGCATCGTGCTCGCCCTGCTGGTCGGCGTACGCGCCGCCGGCGTGCTGCGGACCGGCCTGGCGCTGGTGGCCGGGCAACTCGGCGGCGCGCTGCTGCTGGACCTGGCGCTGCCCGGCGGTCCCGGCGTCCGGTTGCCGGTGCTGGCCGGCGCCGTGCTGACGCTGCTGGCGGTGCTGGTGGCCGGGGTCCGACGGCGGGCGCCGGCCCGTGTGGCGGTGGAACGCGAGCGCGACCCGGATGGCAGACTGGTCGGGTGAGCGATTCCGTGGTGACCGTGCGGCCCCGCCGCATCCGGGTGGTCTGCTGGGCGTCGGCGATCGCGCTGGTGGTGGTCTTCAGTCTCGTCGCGACGTCGCTGACCGGCGCCACCGGCGACGGCTACGGCTCGTTCCAGCGCGGCGACCAGTTCGCCATGGTCGGGTTGGGCGTCTTCGGCGCGCTCGGGTTCCTGCTGTTCACCCGCCCGCGGGTGGTCGCCGACGCCAAGGGCGTGCGGGTGCGCAACGTGATCGGCTCGTACGAGCTGCCCTGGGAGGTGATCCGCGGCGTCCGGTTCGACCGCGGCGCGCCGTGGGCCAGCCTGGAGCTGCACGACGACGACCTGCTGCCGATCGTGGCGTTGCAGGCGGCCGACAAGGAGAGCGCGGTCGAGGCGGTCCGCGCGCTGCGTCGCCTGCACCAGGCGCACCTGGCCGCGCTCGCCGCCGGCCAGCCGACGCCCCGCTGACCTGCGAGGCCCGGTTTGGGCCGGCCTGGGCCGAGGGTGTAGTGTTGCGGAGTCGACCAGACTGCCCCCGTCCCTGACGAGCGGGCGGTCGCGAAGCGGAGCGCCCGCTCCCACCCGAGTCGCCGTCGAGGCGTCCGGGTCCGGTCCCCGGTTTCGGGCACGTCCCGATCCCGGATGCGCGATCCTGTGATCGTGCCGACCGGTCGAGTGGGCCCTGGCATACGCCGGGGCCTTCTGCTTTCCGGGTCGGCTCCCGCCCGGGAGCCCACGGAGTCGGCACCGTAGGACACTCGACTCGAGGAGGCCACATCAGCGTCGAACCACGCGTGAACGAGCAGATCCGGGCACGTGAGGTCCGACTGGTCGGCCCTGAGGGTGAGCAGGTGGGCATCGTCCCGCTGGAGCGCGCCCTGCAGCTGGCCGCGGACGTCGACCTGGACCTGGTCGAGGTTGCGCCGATGGCGCGCCCGCCGGTGTGCAAGCTCATGGACTTCGGCAAGTTCAAGTACGAGAGCGCACTCAAGGCGCGCGAAGCGCGGCGTAACCAGCAGCAGACCGTCATCAAGGAGATGAAGCTCCGGCCGAAGATCGACCCGCACGACTACGAGACCAAGAAGGGTCACGTGGTGCGGTTCCTCAAGGCGGGCGACAAGGTCAAGGTGACGATCATGTTCCGCGGTCGCGAGCAGAGCCGCCCGGAGCTGGGTTACCGGCTCCTGCGCCGGCTCGAGTCCGAGATCACGGACCTGGGATACGTCGAGGCCGCGCCGAAGCAGGACGGCCGAAACATGATCATGGTTCTCGCTCCGCACCGGGCCGTCAAGGCCTCCGCGGTCGCCGCCACGGCGTCCCGCGGTGGTCCTCGGGACCGCGCCGCGGAGGAGTCGGCAGCCCCGGCAGGTGGCGAGGCCCCGGCGGCCGGCGAGACCGCAGCAGCCGGCGAGACCGGCCCGACCGCTGACACCAGCGGCCAGTAACAGGGAGAGACGTTCCACATGCCGAAGATGAAGAGCCACACGGGTATGGGCAAGCGGGTCAAGGTGACCGGCAAGGGCAAGATCGTTGCCCAGCAGGCCGGCCTCCGCCACAACCTGGAGAAGAAGCCCTCCACCCAGACCCGGCGGCTGACCGGCACGGTCGAGCTGGCCAAGGCCGACACCAAGCGCATCAAGAAGCTGCTCGGCCGCTGACGCGAGCCACCTGAACCGAAGAAGGAGTTGAGATGGCACGCGTCAAGCGGGCTGTGAACGCCCAGAAGAAGCGTCGTACCCTGCTGGAGACCGCGAGCGGTTACCGCGGTCAGCGCTCCCGGCTCTACCGCAAGGCCAAGGAGCAGGTGCTGCACTCGATGCAGTACGCCTACCGGGACCGTCGCGACCGCAAGGGCGACTTCCGGCAGCTCTGGATCCAGCGGATCAACGCCGGGGCCCGGGCCAACGGCATGACCTACAACCGGCTGATCCAGGGCCTGCGCCTGGCCGGCATCGAGGTCGACCGCAAGATCCTGGCCGACCTGGCCGTCAACGACGCCGCCGCGTTCGCGGCGATCGTCGAGCTGGCCCGCGCCGCCGTGGCGGCCGAGGGCACCGGTGGCGCCGCGGCCCAGGCCGCCTGACCCCACCCGTACGGCAGATCGAGGCGTCTCCCATGCAGTCACCGTCGCAGGGGAGGCGCCTCGACGCCGTTCCCGGCCCGTTCACCCCGCGTACCCCGAGGGTCGCGGCGGCCCGCCGGCTGCACCGCCGGCGCGACCGCGACCAGGCCGGCCGGTTCCTGGCCGAGGGGCCGCAGGCGGTCCGCGAGGCGCTCGCCCGCGACGGGTCGGTGGTCGAGCTGTTCGGCACCCCGGCGGCCCTGTACCGGTACGCCGACCTCGCCGCCACCGCCGCCCGCGCCGCCGTGCCGGTCTCCGAGGTCACCGACGACGCCCTGGCGGCGCTCGCCGAGACCGTGGCCCCGCAGGGCCTGGTGGCGGTCTGCCGGCACCTCGACGTACCCCTGGCCGACGCCCTCGCGCGCGGGCCGCGCCTGGTCGCGGTGCTCGCCGGGATCCGTGACCCGGGCAACGCCGGGACGGTGCTGCGCACCGCCGACGCGGCCGGCGCCGGCGCGGTGGTCTTCGCCGGCGAGGCCGTCGACCCCTACAACGGCAAGTGCGTGCGCGCCTCCGCCGGCAGCCTGTTCCACGTCGACGTGGTCCGCGCCGACGACCCGGTCCGGGTGGTCGAGGCGCTGCGGGCCGCCGGGCTGGCGGTGCTGGCCACCACCGGGTACGGCGACAGCGACCTGGACGACCTCGCCGACGCCGGCCGGCTCGCCGCCCCCACCGCCTGGCTGTTCGGCTCGGAGGCGCACGGCCTGCCGGACGAGTTGACCGCCGCGGCCGACGCCCGGGTCCGGGTGCCGCTGCACGGGCGCGCCGAGAGCCTGAACCTGGCTGCGGCGGCGGCCGTCTGCCTGTATTCTTCGGCCAGAGCACTGCGTCGATCCACGATGACGCAGCACACAGCAGGGGAGTCCGCCTCGTGATGAACGCGCCACGGCGTTCGTTTAGCCAGCCCGCCGGTGTCGGCGGGCGGCAGGCCTGACCCTTCCTCCCTGCACGACTCCCACCGGCGGGCTGCGGCGAAGCCGCGCGTCCGTAGACTCGCCTGGCCGCCCTGTGGAAGGGGCGGCGCCGCCGTGAGGGAGTGCCCGTTCACCATGAGCTACCGCAACGATCCGTACGACCCGAAGCAGGTCGCCCTGCTCGACCCGGACGCCCTGGCCGGGGCCGTGGCCGCCGCCGAGAAGGCGTTCGCCGCCGCCGCCGACCCGGACGCGCTGACCGCGCTGCGCCCCGCGCACCTGGGGGACCGGTCCCCGGTGTCCCTGGCGCGCCGGGAGATCGGCGCGCTGCCGCCGGCCGCGAAGTCCGACGCCGGCAAGCGGGTCAACGAGGCCCGCCGCGCCATCGAAGCCGCGTACGGCGCCCGGCAGGAGATCCTCGACCGTGAGCAGGCCGAGCGGGTGCTGGTGGAGGAGCGGGTCGACGTGACCCTGCCCCACGACCGCCGGCCACGTGGCGCCCGCCATCCGCTGACCGTGCTGATGGAGCAGATCAGCGACCTGTTCATCGGGATGGGCTACGAGGTGGCCGAGGGTCCCGAGGTCGAGCTGGAGTGGACCAACTTCGACGCGCTCAACATCCCGGCCGACCACCCGGCGCGGGGCCTGATGGACACGTTCCACATCGCACCTGCCGACGGCTCCGCCGCGGCTGCGGCCGGCTCAGCGGGCTCGGGCCTCGTTCTCCGGACCCACACGTCGCCGGTGCAGGCGCGCACCATGCTCAGCCGCAAGCCACCGATCTACGTGGTGGTGCCCGGCCGGGTCTACCGCACCGACGAGCTGGACGCCACCCACGCGCCGGTCTTCCACCAGGTCGAGGGCCTGGTGGTGGACAAGGGCATCACCATGGCGCACCTGCGCGGCACGCTCGACCACTTCGCCCGGGCCATGTTCGGCGAGGGCGCGAAGACCCGCTGGCGGCCGCACTACTTCCCGTTCACCGAGCCGTCGGCCGAGTTCGACGTCTGGTTCCCGGAGCACCGGGACGGGCCGCAGTGGGTCGAGTGGGGCGGCTGCGGCATGGTCAACCCGCGGGTGCTGCGCGCCTGCGGCATCGACCCGGAGGTCTACTCCGGATTCGCGTTCGGGATGGGCATCGACCGGACCGTGATGGTCCGGCACGGGGTCAGCGACATGCGGGACATGGCCGAGGGCGACGTGCGGTTCACCCGCGCGTTCGGCGCCTGAGCTACGGGAAACGGCGGTAGAACAGTCATGCGAGTTTCTGTCAGTTGGTTGCGGGAGTACGTGGATCTTCCCGTCGACCTGCCCACCGGCGACCTGGAGCAGGCGCTTGTCGACCTCGGCATCGAGGTCGAGTCGATCGTGGACCTGCGGGAGACCGTCACCGGTCCGCTGGTCGTGGGCGAGGTTCTCGAGATCGAGGAGCTGACCGGTTTCAAGAAGCCGATCCGCTTCTGCCGGGTGGACGTGGGCGCCGCGAACGGCACCGGCGAGCCGCAGGAGATCGTCTGCGGCGCGCGCAACTTCGCCCCGGGCGACAAGGTCGTGGTGATCCTGCCGGGCGGCGTGCTGCCCGGCGACTTCGCCATCGGCGCGCGCAAGACGTACGGGCGCAACTCCCACGGGATGATCTGCTCGGCGCAGGAGCTGGGCCTGGGCGACGACCACTCGGGCATCATCGTGCTGCCCGCCGACGTCAAGGCCCAGCCCGGCGACGACGCGCGGCCGATCGTCGGCCTCGACGACGTGGTGGTCGACATGGAGATCACCCCGGACCGTGGGTACGCGCTCAGCGTCCGGGGCATCGCCCGGGAGCTGTCGCACGCGCTCGGCGTGCCGTTCCGCGACCCGGCCGACGCGCCGGCCACCGGGGGGACCGCCGAACCGGCGTACCCGGTCGAGGTGCGCGACCCGGTCGGCTGCGACCGGTTCGCCGCCCGGATGGTGCGCGGCGTCGACCCGACGGTCGAGACACCCGGGTGGATGGTGCAGCGGCTCACCGCGGCCGGGGTGCGCAGCATCTCGCTGCCGGTCGACATCACCAACTACCTGATGCTCGAACTCGGCCAGCCGATGCACGCCTTCGACGCCGACCGGATCGCCGGGCCGCTCGTGGTGCGCCGCGCCGAACCGGGGGAGAAGCTGACCACGCTCGACGGGGTGAGCCGCAGCCTGGCCGCCGAGGACATGGTCATCTGCGACGAGACGGGGCCGATCTCGCTGGCCGCGGTGATGGGCGGCGAGACCAGCGAGGTGCTCGCCTCCACCACCGACGTGCTGTTCGAGGCCGCGCACTGGGACCCGGCCATGGTCGGCCGCACCGCGCGGCGGCACAAGCTGTTCAGCGAGGCCGCGAAGCGCTGGGAGCGGGGCGTCGACCCGACCCTGCCACTGGTCGCGCTGGAGAAGGCGGTCCGCCTGCTCACCGACCTGGCCGGCGGCACGGCCGGCGCCGAGGTGCTCGACCTCGACCACGTCCGTCCGCTCCCGCCGGTCACGCTGCCGGTGGACCTGCCCTCGCGCCGGATCGGCGTGTCCTACCCGGCCGACCGGGTGGTGGAGCTGCTGGAGCAGGTCGGGTGCGCGGTCACCCGGGGCGGCGACCGGCTCGGCGAGGATCCCGGCGCCGCCGGGGTGGCCGCCGCCGGCGCCGGCGAGGTGCTGACCGTGACGCCGCCGAGCTGGCGACCCGACCTGACCGACCCGGCCGACCTGGTGGAGGAGGTGGTCCGCCTCGACGGGTACGACCGGGTGCCGTCGGTGCTGCCCGCCGCGCGCCCCGGCCGGGGCCTCACCCCGCCGCAGCAGCGCCGCCGCGCGGTGGCCCGTTCGCTCGCCGAGCGGGGCTGGGTCGAGGTGCTCGCGCAGCCGTTCGTCGCGCCGGAGCTGGCCGACCAGCTCGGCCTGCCGGCCGACGATCCGCGCCGGGAGGCGGTGCGGGTGGCCAACCCGCTGTCCGAGGAGGAGCCGTTGCTGCGCACCACGCTGCTCGGCCCGCTGCTCGGCATCGTCAAGCGCAACGTCGGCCGGGGCCAGCGGGACGTGGCGATCTACGAGATCGGCACGGTCTTCCACGCGCGTCCCGGCGCCGGCTCCCCGCCGGCCATGGGCGTGGACCGCCGTCCCACCGACGAGGAGTTCGCCGCCGCCGACGCGGTGGTGCCGGCGCAGCCGCGGCACGTCGCGGTGGCGGTGTGCGGCGAGATCGAGCCGGCCGGCTGGTGGGGCGCGGGCCGCGCGGCCGGCTGGGCGGACGCGGTCGAGGCGGGCCGGGCGGTGCTCGACGCCGCCGGCATCCCCGCCGACCGGGTCACGGTCCGGGCCGGGGAACGCGCGCCCTGGCACCCCGGCCGCTGCGCCGAGCTGCTTGTCGACGACGCCGTCGTCGGTCACGCCGGCGAGCTGCACCCGGCCGTGGTGGCCGCGCTGGAACTGCCCCGGCGCACCAGCGTGATGGAGCTGGACCTGGACGCGCTGCCCACCGCGCCGCTGGTGAGCGGACCGGCCATCTCCACGTTCCCGCCGGCGCTGATCGACGTGGCGCTCGTCGTCGACGAGGCGGTGCCGGCGGCCGAGGTGCAGCGAGCCCTGGTCGAGGGCGCCGGCGCGCTGCTGGAGGACGTCCGGCTCTTCGACGTCTACGCCTCGGCGCAGCTCGGCGCCGGGCGGAAGTCGCTGGCCTACAAGCTGACGTTCCGCGCCCCGGACCGGACGCTCGCCGGCGAGGAGGCGGTGGCCGCCCGCGACGCCGCCGTGGCGCTCGCGGCCCAGCGCTTCGGCGCCACCCTCCGCGGCGCCTGAGGTGTAAGGAGGGGCCCCCGCTTAACGCATTCGGTAGAGGCGGGGGCCCTTCTTAACAGCTGTCGTCCGGCTACGTGTCGCACATCCGACAGTGGTGGCTCGTCGGACCTCGTCGGCGCGCGAGGTCGGCGGCCGTTTCCACCGACAGGGCGGTGAGCTGCCTGGACGTCACCGGCACGGCCGGCGGGCCGCTACCGCCGGCGGTGGCGAGCATCCTGTGCGGCGGGTGCGCGGCCCGGCGGCCCGGCGACCGGGCATCCTTTTGCCGTGCAACCCCAGTCGGTAATCTCGCGTGGCGGGGATCCGTCCTGTCGGCTGGTCATCGCGGGAGAGCGCCGGGCCGGGGTCGACCGGCCGGCGGCCGGTCCGTCCTGGGAGTAGCGCGATGATCGAGGCAGTCATCTCCGCGGCACTCGTCAAGATCGCCGAAGGGTCGGGCTCCGCGCTGGTCGAGGCGATCCGGCAGCGTTTTGCCCGGTCGCCCGAGCCGACCGAGGCGATCGGCACGTTGGACCGGGTCACCCGGGACGACCGGTCGCCGGTCGACGTGGAACGGCTGCGCGCACTGCTCGTCCGGTACGCCGCCGAGGATCCCGCGTTCCTCGGCCGGCTCGCGCAGGAGACCCGGCCGACCGGGGCGACGAACGTGGTGGCCGGCAGCAACGTGGGCAAGTTGATCCAGACCAACCAGGTCGGCGACGTGTCGATGTAGCAGCATCGCCGCTCCGTGCCGCCACCGCAGGTGCCGTCCAGGAAGAGCCGAAGGGGGGACCGCCGTGAGCACCGCGTCCGACAACTCGTCGTACAACGTCGCCGAAGGGCTCGCGGCGAACCAGGTGCTCCAGGTCGGCTCGTCCGGCGCGATCTACATCCAGCAGCCGCGACCGGTGTCGACCTGGTCCCCGGAACCACCCCACATGCTGCCCGGCGGGATCGGCCGGATCGTCGGCCGGACGCATCTGCTCCAAGAGATGGACGAGGCCATGGCCGGGCCGGGTTCGCGGTGCTGCATGTTGTGGGGGCTGGCGGGTTCCGGCAAGACCACGTTGGCGCTGTCCTGGGCCAGTTCCCGGATCGCGAACTACCCGGACGGCCAGTTCTTCGTGGACATGCGCGCCTACTCCGGCACTCCTCGGGTGGAGGCGGGCGACGCGCTTCGCACGTTCCTGGCGACCCTGGGCATCAACCGGGCCGACCTTCCGGAGAACGAGGCGGAGTGGGCCGGCGTGTTCCGTGCGGTCACGGCCGGCCGCCGATGCCTGGTGATCGTCGACAACGTGGGCTCCTACGACCAGGTCCGGGACCTGGTGCCGGGCCTCGGCTCGGCGCTGGTGGTGACCAGCCGTCGCGCCCTGCCGGAGATGAGCGTGCGACACGAGGCGCGGGTGCTCAAACTTCCGTTGTTGACCATCGGCGAGGGCGTGGAGTTGCTCGCGGAGCGGGTCGGCTTCATGCGGGTCGAGCGGGAGGACGCGAGCGCTCGACGGATCGTCCAACTCCTGGAGGGGCACCCGCTCGCTCTGGCCATCGTCTCGGCGAAGCTGGCCGTCCACACCGGCTGGACGATCAGGGATGCCGCTAGCGGGATCGAGGCCGAACGGAGCCCGTTGCGCTTCCTCGACGACGCTGGCCTCGGTATCGAGGTGGGCCGGGTCATCTCGTGGTCGCTCGACGACCTCGACCCGGAGACCAGACGGATCCTCTACGTGGCCTCGATGCTGCCCGGTACGGGGTGCTCCGCGCCCGTGCTCTGCCTCGTCACCGAGCAGACCGAGCGCGAGTGCGACCGTGGTCTGCGCATCCTCTGTCTGGCATCGCTGATCGAGGAAGTCAGCCCGGGCCAGTACCTGTTCCACGACCTCATGAAGGCCTACCTGGCCGAGACGCTCCCGACCGTCCTGGACGCATCCGAGCAGGCGGCGACCGCACACCGGATCCGGGCCGTCTACCTGGGGCTCAGCCATGTCGCCGACCAGGCCATCGACCCCAACCGCACCGCACCGCCGGCGGTCGGGGACGCGCCGGCGGTCGGGGCCGTCCGCTTCACGGTCGCCGAGGCGCTCGCCTGGTTCGAGGCGCTCGTCCCCGCCGTCGACCAGTTGATTCAGGAGGCCGAACGAGCGGCGGACTTCACGTTCGTCACCCGCTTCGCCCGGTCGTTGAACACGTTCCTCTACTGGCGGCAGGACGTCACACGGACGCTCTCCGTCCAGCGCCGGGCGGTCGCCGCGGCGCTCGCCGGGGACCGGCCGATGGAGGCGCTGTCCCGCCGCGCGCTCGGCCGGGCGTACGCCGACGCGGGGCAGCTCGACGCCGCGAAGCGGGAACTCCGGGCTTCCATGGCGCTGGATGCCGAACGCGGCGACGACAGCGGCCTGGCGTCGGCCCAGCACGCGATGGCGGAACTCGCCCTGCGGTCCGGCGACCACACCGAGGCGGTCCGCTGGGGTCTACGCGCGGCCCGGGAGTCCCGGCGCGGTGGCAACGCGGTGCGCGAGGCGCGCGGCTACTACGACGCGGCACGAGCGCTGAACGAGTTGGGGCATCATCTCTGGGCGAAGGCGTTGGGGCTGGTCAGCTTGTCGATGTCTGAGGACCGGGGGAACGCCTACGGCCGGGCGCTCGCGCTTCGCCTGCTGGGTGCCGTCGGCCTGGCCGCCGGTGAGCTGGAGGAGGGCTGCAACTGGCTGGAGCGGGCGTGGCGGGTGGAGGAGTCATTGGGCAACTTCCGGTCGGTGCGTACGATCCTGGGCCAGTTGGAGGACGCGTACGGCCGAGCGGGCGAGGCGGGCGCACTGGCTGAGGTCCGGGCCGCCCTGGCTCGCCTCGAGCAGTATCCCGACCTCACGCAGTCCGCTCTCGCGGTCGGGGTGCCGGCGACATGAACGCCCGCCCCGCCTCCCTGGTCGCGGCCGAGGAACTGGCCAGCCCCTCCGCCTACCGCCAACTGGGCCGGCAGCGGACCGACCGGCGCTTCCGGCGCGAGGTGGCGGCGATGGTGGCGGACGTCTGCCGGAGCGAGCCCGACGGCCGGCTCCTGTTCGACACGTTCCTCTCGCTCACCGAGGCGCTCGAAGCCGAGGGGGCGTTGAGCTTCGCGGGGCTCCTGCCAGAGCAGCGCTTCACCGGCGCCCGGCAGGCGTACGACGCCGCGGTGCACGCCAGGGGCAGCCGTGGCTCGCTCCACAACTACCTGAACGTGGTGGACACCGAGGACCTGCTCGCCCACCCCGACTTCCGGGAGACGTTCGCCCATCCGCTCCTCGTCGTCCTCGTGGCGTACGCGCTCGGCGGTCCGGTCCGGATCATCGACCTGCGGGCCAAGGACACGCATCCGGTCGACGTGGTCGCACGGGACAACACCCTGCACGTCGACAACAGCCCGTTCATGGACGAGTTCAAGGTGGTCGTCACCTGGCGGACGGGCACCGGTCAGGGGCCGTCCGGTCAGGGGCTCACCTACCTGCCCCGTACCAACCGTCTCCTGCGCCAGTGCGTCGTCGACGACGACGGAAGCGTACGCAGCGACGAGGACAGTTGCATCTTCGCGTCGCGGGACCGGGTCGACGAGGCCCTCGCCGCCCAGGCGCGCTTCTTCGCCGATCGGCAACCGCGTGTGGTCCACCTCAGGGACCTGTCGGCCCCGTGCCACACGATCTTCGCCGCGAGTCGGCTGGTCCACCACCGCTACCGGACCTCGGCCGGTGGCCCCCGCAGCGCGGTCATGGCGTCGTTCCACCGGACGGACGAGGGCACCGGCGTGCTCGGGGTCACGGACGTGGCCGGCTCGGGTCTGGACCGGTTCCTGCTGGGCGGGGAGGACGCAGCGCCGTTCCTGGATCTCGTCCGGGCCGAGTCGCCGCGGATCGTGGCAGCGCTCGGGCGCGCCCGACACCGGTCCGGCTTCGTCGTCGACCCGGAGCGCCACCTGTTGCGCGGCGACGACCTGGACGCCTGGTACGCCCGGCAGAGCGCCGGGATCTCGCTCAACCGGCTCCGGGCCGCCGGTCTGGCCGACTCGCGCGATCAGGGCATCTCGGAGATGCGGCGGCTCGTGCTGCGTATGCAGTACGACCTTCAGGGCGCGCTCAACATGCCGCTCTACGCCGATCTGCGGGAGGAAGTGCGGAAGCGGGCCCGGATCGTGATCCGGGAGATGGCGCCGGAGCACATCCACGACATCCTCGCCCGACCCCGGTACGCGCCGGTGCTGGGCGATCCACCGGCTCCGGACCGGCGCCCGGTCGGTGAGCTGACCGAGGAGCTGTCCGAGGCGCTCGGGACGCTGGCGCGGCTGATGTCCGGCGGGCCGGCACGGGCGAGCGCCGGCCCGGTGTGGGGCGCGACCGGCGCGCGGGCGGCGGTGTCGGCCCTGCGCCGCTTCGTCGTCGACCTGCGGGTGGCCGGCGAGGCGGTGACGGACCAGGAGTCCGTCGTCACCGCGTTCGTGTTCGGCGCCCTGGGCGCGGCGCTCGCGACCGACCTCCTCGGCCTCGGCGAGCCGGGCGACCACGTCGCCGCCGGGCTGCTCGGCACGTATCTGGGGCTCGTCGGCCCGTCCCTGGACGAGCGCGGTCCGCCGCCGCACCCGGAGCGGCATCGCCTCGACACCTACCGCGAGTCGGTCAACGAGACGATGCAGACCACGAAGTTGGCCTCGGAGGTCTGGTTCCACAGCGCTCCGGCGGAGACGATCGCCCGCAACGACAGGTTCGTCCGCTCCCTGGTGGGTCGTGTCCTTCCCGTGGTGACCGGGCGTCCGGACGCCGATGAGGTCGTGCCGTTCCGGGCCGAATCGGCCGATCTGCCGGCCAACTACTGGCGACGGGTGGCGCCGGTGAAGCCGATCGCGGTGCGTTTCGGCGCGGCCGACCTGGACGGGGTGTACGACTACCTGGCCGTGGACGCGGACCGCGGCGTGGAGGCCGTGATGGGCCGGCTGCGCGGAGACGTCGCCCCGCTCTCACCGGCCGGCCTTCTCCTGAGCGGCATCGAGCGGGTGGCCGCAACGCGGGGCGGTCCGCCGGCCGAGGCCTGCCGCTACCTGATGAGCCGGCTGGCGGCGGACTGGGGACCGCTGGTCCGGCAGAGCCGGACAGCGAGCGTGGCCGGCGTGCCGACCGCTCACCAGGTGTTCGCCCTGCTCCACGACGTGATCGGTCGCGACCGCCCGGCGTCGCGGGCACCGGGCCGTCCCGGGCGCGCCGACGCGGCGGACGAGGTGCTGCTCAGCCGCACGGACGCGCGCGCGCTGGCCCGTGCGTACATGCCCGCCCGGCTGTGCTTCACCGACGTGGAGATCCGGATGGCCCAGCGGTTGGCGCGTGACCCGCGGGTTCGCCACGCCCTGCTCGCCACGCATCTGCACCTGGTCGACGAGTCGTCCGGCCGGGCCGGGGAACTGTTCGCGGAGTGGGGCGACGCGCGCGTGCTGCTGCCGTTCACCGAGGCGTTCGTGTGGCACGGGCCGACCGGTGCCGGCCTCGCGCCGAATCCGAAGCTGCTGACGGTGATGTGCAACAACCTGCTGCCGGCGGTGGCCGCGGAGTTGTCGGATCGGGGCGGTCGCGGTGCCGACGACCTCGATGCGGACATGCTGCGCGCGGGCGTCGACACCGCGGTCCGTCGGGGTGTCTTCAGCGTCACCGTCGGGCTCTTTCGCCGTACCGCCCATCCCGATGTGGTCTCCCTCGCCGGCTTCAACAGGCGGACCTGCCCGGCGGCCGGGTCGTTCAGCGCGTTCTGTCGGCGCTGGCTGCCGCGCTTCTTCGCCGACTGGGCCCTCGCGGGTGAGCTTCCCCGCGATGCCGCTGCTGCAGCTTAATGCAGTGCACTGCATGAACTTGCACTGCGTCTCGGTCCCCTGGTAATCTCTGCATATTCATGCGGAGGTGGGTATGGGCATTCGAACTGCGGTGGCCGGGGCGAGCGGATACGCCGGCGGCGAACTGCTGCGCCTGCTCGCCGCGCACCCCGAGTTCGACCTCGTGGCCGCCACCGCGCACAGCCAGGCCGGCCAGCCCGTCGCCGCCGTACACCCGCAGCTCGTCGGCCTGGACCTGGTGCTCGGGGCGACCGAGCCGGCGGCCCTGGCCGACGCGGACCTGGTCTTCCTGGCGCTGCCGCACGGCCAGTCTGCGGCCCTCGCCGCGGCCCTGCCCGACGCGGTCGCGGTGGTGGACCTCGGCGCCGACCACCGGCTGCGCGACGCGGACGCCTGGACCCGCTACTACGGCGGCGCGCACGCCGGCGCCTGGACCTACGGGCTGCCCGAGCTGCCCGCCGCGCGCAGCGCGATCGCGTCCGCCCGGCGGGTCGCCAACACCGGCTGCTACGCGGTCGCCACCACGCTGGCGCTCGCCCCACTGGTCGCCGCCGGCGCGGTACGCACCGACGACGTGGTCGTGGTCGCCGCCTCCGGCACCTCCGGCGCGGGCCGGGCCGCCAAGGCCCACCTGCTCGGCAGCGAGGTGATGGGCGACCTCACCCCCTACAAGGTGGGCGCGCACCAGCACGTGCCGGAGATCAAGCAGGCCACCGGCGCGACCGGCCTGTCGTTCACGCCGGTGCTCGCCCCGATGCCGCGCGGGATCCTCGCCACCGTCACGGCGCTGCCGGCCGGTGACGCCGACCCGCGGTCGGTGCTGGCCGCCGCCTACGCCGACGAACCCTTCGTGCACCTGCTGCCCGAGGGGGTGTGGCCGCACACCGCCGCGACCGCCGGCTCGAACTCCTGCCACCTGCAGGCGACCGTGGACGTGGACTCCGGGCGGGTGATCGTGGTCAGCGCCATCGACAACCTGGGCAAGGGCGCGGCCGGCCAGGCCGTGCAGAACGCCAACCTGATGGTCGGCCTCCCCGAGACCACCGGCCTGTCCGCTTTCGGGGTGGCCCCGTGAGCGTCACCGCCCCCCGTGGCTTCCGCGCCGCCGGCGTCGCCGCCGGCCTCAAGACCTCCGGCGCCGCCGACGTCGCGCTCGTGGTCAACGACGGCCCGGACGCCGGCGTCGCCGGGGTCTTCACCGCCAACCGGGTGAAGGCCGCCCCGGTGCTCTGGACCCAGCAGGTCGTCCACGGCGGCGTGGTCCGGGCCGTGGTGCTCAACTCCGGCGGCGCGAACGCCTGCACCGGCCCGGCCGGCTTCCAGGACACCCACGCCACCGCCGAGCACACCGCCGCCGCGCTCACCAGCCGCAGCGCCCGGCTGATCGTCGGCGCCGGCGATGTCGCGGTCTGCTCGACCGGGCTGATCGGCGAGCGGCTGCCGATGCCGAAGCTGCTGCCCGGCGTCCGCGACGCGGTGCGCAAGCTGTCGCGCGACGGCGGGCTGCCGGCCGCCGAGGCGATCATGACGACCGACACCCGGCCGAAGACCACTGTGGCCCGGGGCAGCGGCTGGACGGTCGGCGGGATGGCCAAGGGCGCCGGCATGCTGGCGCCGGCCATGGCCACCATGCTCTGCGTGCTCACCACCGACGCGGTGGCCGGCCCGGACGCGTTGGACGGCGCCCTGCGGGCCGCCACCCGCGTCACCTTCGACCGGGTCGACTCCGACGGTTGCATGTCCACGAACGACACCGTGCTGCTGCTGGCCAGCGGTGCCTCCGGCATCGAGCCGAGCGCCGCGGAGCTGACCGCAGCGGTCACCGCCGCCTGCCACGACCTGGCCCGGCAACTCCTGGCCGACGCGGAGGGAGCGACGAAGCAGATCGCGATCGAGGTGGCCGGCGCGGCGAGCGAGGACGACGCGGTCGAGGTGGGCCGCGCGGTGGCCCGCAACAACCTGGTCAAGACCGCGTTGTTCGGCAACGACCCGAACTGGGGCCGGATCCTCGCCGCCGTCGGCACCACCGCCGCCACGTTCGAGCCGGACGGAGTCGACGTCGCGGTCAACGGCATCCGGGTGTGCCGGGGTGGCGCCGCCGCCGAGGACCGCGCCCGGGTGGACCTCACCGGCCGGGACGTCACCATCCGGATCGACCTGCACGCCGGCGACGACGCCGCCACGATCTGGACCAACGACCTGTCGCACGCCTACGTCCACGAGAACTCGGTCTACTCGACGTGAGCGCGAGGAACGTGGCGAAGCGGAGTCCCGCAGTCGCGAATGAAAGGCCAGCTCGAGCATGACGATGAGCCCTGATCTCAGCCGCGCCCAGGCCAAGGCCGCCACGCTGATCGAGGCGCTGCCCTGGTTGGCGCGCTTCGCCGGCGCCACCGTGGTCGTCAAGTACGGCGGCAACGCGATGGCCGACCCCGAGCTGCGGCGGGCCTTCGCCGCGGACATGGTCTTCCTCCGGTACGCCGGCCTCAAGCCGGTCGTGGTGCACGGCGGCGGCCCGCAGATCTCCGCCATGCTCGGCCGGCTCGGCATCGCCAGCGAGTTCCGTGGTGGCCTGCGGGTCACCACCCCGGAGGCCATGGACGTGGTCCGGATGGTCCTGGTGGGGCAGGTCGGCCGGGAACTCGTGGGCCTGGTCAACGCGCACGGCCCGTTCGCGGTGGGCCTCTCCGGCGAGGACGCCGGGCTGTTCACCGCGGTGCGCCGCCCGGCGTACGTGGACGGGGAGGCGGTCGACGTGGGGCAGGTCGGTGACGTGGAGTCGGTGAACGCCTCGGCGGTGACCGACCTGATCGCGGCCGGCCGGATCCCGGTCGTCTCCACTGTCGCGCCGGACGCCGACGGGGTGCTGCACAACCTCAACGCGGACACCGCCGCCGCCGCGCTCGCGGTCGCCCTGGAGGCCCGCAAGCTGGTCGTGCTCACCGATGTGCCCGGCCTCTACGCCGACTGGCCGGACACGTCCAGCCTGGTCAGCGAGATCACGGTGGACGACCTGGCGAAGCTGCTGCCGTCGCTGGAGTCGGGCATGGTCCCGAAGATGGAGGCCTGCCTGCGGGCGGTGCGCGGGGGAGTGCCCGCCGCGCACGTCGTCGACGGCCGGGTGGCCCACTCCACGCTGCTCGAAGTGTTCACGTCGGAAGGGTTCGGAACGATGGTGACCGGGTCATGAGCACGTTGGTGCGGCGCTGGTCCGCCACCATGATGGACAACTACGGCACGCCGCCGCTGGCGCTCGTCGCAGGCAGAGGCGCCGTCGTGGTCGACGAGACCGGCCGGGAGTACGTCGACCTGCTCGGCGGCATCGCCGTCAACGCGCTCGGGCACGCCCACCCGGCCGTGGTGGCGGCCGTGTCGAAGCAGGTCGCCACGCTCGGGCACGTGTCGAACCTGTTCGTCGCCGAGCCGCCGGTCGCCCTCGCCGAGCTGCTGCTGGCCCTGGCCGGCCGGCCCGGTCGGGTCTTCTTCGCCAACTCCGGCGCGGAGGCCAACGAGGCCGCGTTCAAGCTCTCCCGGCTCACCGGGCGTCGCCACGTGGTGGCCACCCGGGGCGGCTTCCACGGCCGGACCATGGGCGCGCTGGCGCTCACCGGCCAGCCGGCCAAGGCCGACCCGTTCCGCCCGCTGCCCGGCGACGTCACCCACGTGCCGTTCGGCGACGCGGACGCGCTGGCCGAGGCGGTCACCGACGCCACCGCCATGGTGATCGTCGAGCCGATCCAGGGCGAGAACGGCGTGGTCGTGCCGCCACCCGGCTACCTCACCGCGGCCCGGCGGATCACCGCCGCGCACGGCGCGTTGCTGGTGCTCGACGAGGTGCAGACCGGCGTGGGGCGGACCGGGCACTGGTTCGCCCACCAGGCCGAGGGCGTGGAACCGGACGTGGTCACCCTGGCCAAGGGGCTGGGCGGCGGCCTGCCGCTCGGTGCCTGCCTGGCCTTCGGCCCGGCCGCCGACCTGCTCACCCCCGGCTCGCACGGCACCACGTTCGGCGGCAACCCGGTCAGTTGCGCCGCCGCGCTCGCGGTGATCGGCACGATCGCGAGCGAGGGGCTGCTCGACCACGTCAAGCGGGTCGGCGAGCGGCTGCGGCGCGGCGTGGAGGCGCTCGGGCACCCGCTGGTGCGCGAGGTGCGCGGCGCCGGGCTGCTGCTCGGGATCGCGCTGGACCGGCCGGTGGCCGGCGTGCTGACGACCGCGCTGCGGGAGGCGGGCTTCCTGGTCAACCCGGTCCAGCCCGACGTGGTCCGGCTGGCCCCGCCGCTGATCCTCACCCCGGCGCAGGTCGACGCGTTCCTCGCCGCGCTGCCCGCCGCCCTCGACGCCCCGCCCGCCGAGACCGCCCCGCCCGCCGAGACCGTGCCGAGCGCCGAGGTCGCCGCACCGACCGAGAACGCCGCGCCGGCGCCCACCCCCGCTACCCGCACGGAGGCCCCCGCATGATCCGCCACTTCCTGCGTGACGACGACCTCACCCCCGCCGAGCAGGCCGCCGTGCTCGACCTCGCCGTCCGGATGAAGGTCGACAGGTACGCGCACCAGCCGCTCGCCGGGCCCAGGTCGGTGGCGGTGCTGTTCGACAAGAAGAGCCTGCGCACCCGGATCTCGTTCGACGCCGGCATCGCCGAGCTGGGCGGGCACCCGCTCGTGGTGGACACCCAGGTGACCCACTTCGGTCGCGGTGAGTCCCTCGCCGACGCCGGGCGGGTGCTGTCGCGCTACGTCGCCGCGATCGTGCTGCGGACCTACGGCGACGACCGGATCGCCGAGGTGGCCGAGCACGCCACCGTGCCGGTGGTCAACGCGCTCACCGACACCTACCACCCCTGCCAGCTGCTGGCCGACCTGCTCACCGTGCGGGAGCGGTTCGGCGCCACCGCCGGGCGGATCCTCACCTACGTCGGTGACGGGGCGAACAACCTGGCCCACTCGTACCTGCTGGCCGGTGCGACCGCGGGGATGCACGTGCGGGTCGCCGGCCCGGTCGGGTTCGCACCGGATCCGGCGATCGTGGCCCGCGCGGCGAAGATCGCCGCCGGCACCGGCGGTTCGGTCGAGGCGCTCACCGACCCGGTCGAGGCGGTACGCGGGGCGCACGTGGTCGCCACCGACACCTGGACGTCGATGGGCCAGGAGGACGACGGGCTGGACCGGATCACCCCGTTCCTGCCCTACCAGGTCAACGACGCCCTGCTGGCGCACGCCGCGGCCGACGTGATCGTGCTGCACTGCCTGCCCGCCCACCGGGGCGAGGAGATCACCGGCGAGGTGCTCGACGGCCCGCGCAGCGCCGTGTTCGACCAGGCGGAGAATCGGCTGCACGCCCAGAAGGCGCTGCTGACATTTCTCCTGGAGGCCTCCGCATGACCGCCCCGCTGACCCGCGCCGCGCGGCACGCCCGCATCGTCGAGCTGATCCGCGACACCGCCATCCACTCGCAGACCGAGCTGGCCGACCTGCTCGCCGGCGACGGCATCCAGGTCACCCAGGCCACGCTCTCGCGTGACCTCAAGGAACTGGGGGCGGTGACCGCGCGCGGCGGCGACGGGCGCGGCGTCTACCTCATCCCCGAGGACGGCCACCGGCCGCTGCGCGACGCCGAGGGCGCGCCGGCCCGGCTGGTCCGGCTGCTGCACGAGCTGCTCAACGGCGTCGACGCCAGCGGCAACATCGCCGTGCTGCGCACCCCGCCGGGCGCGGCGCACTATCTGGCCAGCGCGTTGGACCGGGCCGGCCTGTCCGAGATCGTCGGCACCATCGCCGGCGACGACACCATCCTGGTCGTCGCCCGTGAGGCCGACGGCGGCGCCGCCCTGGGTGACCGGCTCGCCGGCTGGGCCCGTCGGGGGGAGCACGTCGAAGGGAGCAGCACACCATGAGCGAGCGGGTCGTCCTGGCGTACTCCGGGGGTCTGGACACCTCCGTCGCCATTCCCTACCTGGCCGAACGGACCGGCGCCGAGGTGATCGCGGTCGCGGTCGACGTCGGCCAGGGCGGCGAGGACATGGAGGTGATCAGGCGGCGGGCGCTGGACTGCGGCGCCGTCGAGGCCGAGGTGGTCGACGCGCGCGACGAGTTCGCCGCCGACTACTGCCTGCCGGCGGTCCGGGCCAACGCGCTCTACATGGACCGCTACCCGCTGGTCTCCGCGTTGTCCCGGCCGCTGATCGTCACCCACCTGGTGGCCGCCGCGCGCCGGCACGGCGGCACGATCGTGTCGCACGGCTGCACCGGCAAGGGCAACGACCAGGTTCGCTTCGAGGTCGGCCTGAACGCGCTCGCGCCGGACCTGAGGGTCGTCGCCCCGGCCCGCGACTTCGCGTGGACCCGGGACAAGGCGATCGCGTTCGCCGAGGAGAAGGGACTGCCGATCGACGTGACGGCCCGGTCGCCGTACTCGATCGACCAGAACCTGTGGGGCCGGGCCGTGGAGACCGGCCTCCTGGAGGACATCTGGACCGCCCCCGTCGCGGACCTCTACGCGTACACCGAGGACCCGGCGGAGCAGCGCGACGCCGACGAGCTGGTCCTCACGTTCGACGCCGGCGTCCCGGTCGCGATCGACGGCGAGACGGTCACCCCCTACCAGGCGATCCGCGAGCTGAACCGGCGCGCCGGTGCGCAGGGCGTGGGCCGGCTCGACATGGTCGAGGACCGGCTGGTCGGCATCAAGAGCCGTGAGGTGTACGAGGCGCCCGGCGCGCTCGCCCTGGTCACCGCGCACCAGGAGCTGGAGGCGGTGACGGTGGAGCGGGACCTGGCCCGGTTCAAGCGCGGCGTCGACCAGCGTTGGGGCGAGCTGGTCTACGACGGTCTCTGGTTCAGCCCGCTGAAGCGGTCCCTGGACGCGTTCATCGCCGACGCGCAGCGGCACGTCAGCGGCGAGGTGCGGCTCACCCTGCACGGTGGCCGGGCGGTGGTGACCGGGCGGCATTCCGAGGCGAGCCTCTACGACTTCGGGCTGGCCACCTACGACACCGGTGACACGTTCGACCAGACGCTGGCGAAGGGCTTCGTGCAGCTCTGGGGCCTGCCCAGCACGATGGCCGCGGCGCGGGACGCCCGGTGGGAAGGGGTGCGGTCGTGACCAGCACAATGGGTGGGGTGGACGACAAGAGCCTGACCGAGAACAGCGCCGCCACCAACCGGACGAGCCTCTGGGGAGGCCGGTTCGCCGGCGGGCCCGCCGAGGCGCTCGCGCGGCTGTCGGTGAGCGTCCAGTTCGACTGGCGTCTCGCCCCGTACGACATCGCCGGGTCCCGCGCGCACGCCCGGGTCCTCGCGGGCGCCGGCCTGCTCGACCCGGACGAGTTGGGACGGATGCTGGCCGCGCTGGACGACCTGGAGGCGGCCTGCGCCTCCGGCGCGTTCCGCCCGACCGTCGACGACGAGGACGTGCACACCGCCCTGGAACGCGGCCTGCTGGAGCGGCTGGGCAGCCTGGGCGGCAAGCTGCGCGCCGGCCGGTCCCGCAACGACCAGGTCGCCACCGACCTGCGGCTCTATCTGCGCGACCACGCCCGGGGCGTGGCCGCCCGGCTGGTCGAGCTGGCCGAGGCGCTCGTCGAGCAGGCGGAGCGGCACGTGGACACCGCCGCGCCCGGCATGACCCACCTGCAGCACGCGCAGCCGGTGACGTTCGGGCACTGGCTGCTGGCGCACGTGCAGCCGCTGCTGCGCGACCTGGAGCGGCTGCGCGACTGGGACGAGCGGACGGCGATCAGCCCGCTCGGCGCCGGCGCGCTGGCCGGCTCGGGGCTGCCGCTGGACCCGGTGGCGGTCGCCAAGGAGCTGGGCTTCCGCACCTCGTTCGCCAACTCGATGGACGCGGTGGCCGACCGGGACTTCGTGGCCGAGTTCCTCTTCGTCACCGCGCTGACCGGCGTGCACCTGTCCCGCCTCGGTGAGGAGGTGGTGCTCTGGACGTCGCAGGAGTTCGGCTGGGTCGAGCTGGACGACTCGTTCGCCACCGGCTCGTCGATCATGCCGCAGAAGAAGAACGCGGACATCGCCGAGCTGGCCCGGGGCAAGTCCGGCCGGCTGGTCGGCGGCCTGATGAGCGTGCTCACCATGCTCAAGGGCCTGCCGATGACCTACGACCGGGACATGCAGGAGGACAAGGAGCCGGCGTTCGACGCGGTCGACACGCTGGAGCTGCTGCTGCCCGCGCTGGCCGGGATGATCTCCACGATGACGGTCCGGGTGGACCGGCTCGCGGCCACCGCGCCGTCGGGCTTCTCGCTGGCCACCGAGGTCGCCGACTGGCTGGTCCGGCGCAACGTGCCGTTCCGCGACGCGCACGAGATCACCGGCCGGCTGGTGGCGCTCTGCGCGGCCCGCGACTGCGCGCTGGACGAGGTGTCCGACGCCGACCTGGCGGCGGTGAGCGAGCACCTGGACCCGTCGGTGCGCGACGTGCTCTCGGTGCGCTCGGCGCTCGCCGCCCGCATCACTCCCGGCTCCACCGGACCCGGGCCGGTCGCCGACCAGCTCGCCGCCGCCGCGGACCGGCTGGCCGGCTGGCGGGACTGGGCCGCCGAGCAGGTCGTGCCCCGCTGACCGGCGCGCCCCGCGTGGTGGCCCGGCCGCCGCGCGGGGCTCAGGCCGTCGGCCGCTCCCGCCTGGGAAGCTTGGCCACCACCGCGTCGTACGACCCGTCGGCCGCGTCGACCAGCTCGTCGTCGGGGATGCCGCCGGTCAGGCGCAGCGTGTTCCAGCCCGACCGGCCGATGTAGGGCGAGGGCCGGGCGTCGTCGGGGAACCGGTGCAGCCACTCGTCGGCCACCTCCCGGGACGGACCGCACTTGACGCCGAGCCGCGCCTCGCCGTCGGGGGAGCCGAGGAACGCGAAGATCCGGCTGCCCACCTTCACCACCTCGTCGCCCTCCCAGGGGCGGTCCAGCCAGGCGCCCGGCTTGGCCAGGCAGTAGGCCAGCATCTCGTCGCGCGTCATCGCGTCCTCCCGTGCCGTCGTCCGGCACAGTCTCACCCGTCGCTGTGACAGTCGCCGGTTCCCCGGCTCGGCCGCCGGTGCTGGCGGACACGGTTGCGACCGCTCAGTCGCCGGTGCCGGTGCGCACGGTGAGGCGCTCGAAGCGCTGCCGGGCGGCCTGGGCGCTGCCGAGGCCCAGGCCGAAGGCGATCGCCTGCCAGGTCATGCCCCGGCCGCGGGCCACCTGGAGCAGCCCGGCCTCCAGCACGTCCACCTCGGCCCGCACGTGCGGGATCAGCGTGAGCGCGGCCATCAGGTCGGCCTGGTCGACCGGCTCCTCGCCGGTGTCCAGCTCGGCGCCGCCGGCGAGCGCCATCACCAGCGTGGCCGCCTCGTAGGCGTCGGGCACGTCGGGGTGCGCGTAGCGCCGGCGGCGTGAGTCGGTGCCGGCGTGCCGCTCGGCGATCCGCAGCAGCGCCGCGTAGTTGCGGTGGGCCCGGGCCTGGGCAGCATCCGGAGCGGTGAACGGGTCGTTGTCCACGGTGACCATGCCGTCCATCAGACACCTAAGAATGGCATGTTGTCAACACCTCGTTGAAAGTCATTCGTACGCTGAAGCCGGGGCCCTTCCCGGTGTCAGACGCGCCGCGAGGTCCCTGGGGTTGCCGGCGGTCAGCGCGGCGCGGGCCGGCGGCGCGGGGTGTGCCGGCGGTACACGCTCACGCTCGGCTCGTCGGCCAGCCAGAAGCGCCACGGCAGGTCGTGCGCCGCGGCGACGCCGACGCGGGGGCCGGCGGCGATCCGCGCCGGGTCGACCGGGTCCGCCGGCGGGGTCAGGAGCAGTGGCCCGGTGCCGTCGACGGCCGAGGTGCCGTTCGCGTCGCGACCGAGCCCGAGCGCGGTGACCAACCGGGCCGGCCCTCGGGCCAGGTCCCGGTCCGAGGCGCGGGGGCGCCGCTCCCGGGCGGTCTCGACCCCGCCGACCACCTCGCCGGCGCGCAGCAGCACGGCCGCCGCCTCTCCGTCGCGACCGCAGACGATGTTCGTGCACCAGTGCATGCCGAACACGAAGTACACGTAGACGTGCCCGGCCGGCCCGAACATCACCCGGTTGCGCGGCGTCGGCCCCCGGTGGGCGTGCGACGCCGGATCCTCCCCGGTGCCCGCGTACGCCTCGACCTCGGTCAGCCGGATCCGCACGCCGTGCGCCGCGACGGTCCAGCCGAGCAGGGTCCGCGCGGTCGCCGCGACGTCCGCGGCCGGGGCGTCGAGCCAGGGGTACGTCATGGCCGGCAAGGGTAGTCGCCGACCAGACTCCTTCCCTTCGCGATCTTGCAGTTTCGGCCCCCTGGCAACGGGACGAAGAAGACTTTACGGGGGCCACAACTGCAAGATCGACGCCGAGCGGGGGCGCGCAGGGGGTGCCGGGCGGCGGAATAGTTGACTCGTCAAATAGGTTGTGCGGTGCGATTCCCGATCTCACCCGAGGAGCTGGTCATGCAGTTCGGAATCTTCACCGTCGGTGACGTCACCGTCGACCCGACCACCGGGCGGCTGCCGTCCGAGCGTGACCGGATCAAGGCCATGACCACCATCGCGCTCAAGGCCGAAGAGGTCGGCCTGGACGTCTTCGCCACCGGCGAGCACCACAACCCGCCGTTCGTGCCGTCGTCGCCGACCACCATGCTCGGCTGGATCGCGGCGCGCACCGAGCGCCTGCTGCTCTCCACCTCGACCACGCTGATCACCACCAACGACCCGGTGAAGATCGCCGAGGACTACGCGATGCTCCAGCACCTGGCCGACGGCCGGGTGGACCTGATGATGGGTCGCGGCAACACCGGCCCGGTCTACCCGTGGTTCGGGCAGGACATCCGCAACGGCATCCCCCTCGCCATCGAGAACTACGACCTGCTGCACCGGCTGTGGCGCGAGGACGTGGTCGACTGGAAGGGCAAGTTCCGCACGCCGCTGCAGTCGTTCACCTCGACGCCGCGCCCGCTCGACGGCCTGCCGCCGTTCGTCTGGCACGGCTCGATCCGCAGCCCGGAGATCGCCGAGCAGGCCGCCTACTACGGCGACGGCTTCTTCGCCAACCACATCTTCTGGCCCAAGGAGCACACCCAGCGGATGGTCGGCCTCTACCGCCGGCGCTGGGCGCACTACGGCCACGGCACGCCCGAGCAGGCGATCGTCGGCCTGGGCGGGCAGGTCTTCATGCGCCGCAACTCGCAGGACGCGGTACGTGAGTTCCGCCCCTACTTCGACAACGCGCCGGTCTACGGGCACGGCCCGTCGCTGGAGGAGTTCACCCGGGAGACGCCGCTGACCGTCGGCAGCCCGCAGCAGGTCATCGACCGCACGCTGGGCTTCCGCGACTACGTCGGTGACTACCAGCGGCAGCTCTTCCTGATGGACCACGCCGGCCTGCCGCTGAAGACGGTGCTGGAGCAGCTCGACCTGCTCGGCGAGGAGGTGGTCCCGGTGCTGCGCAAGGAGTTCGACTCGATGCGTCCGGCCCACGTGCCCGAGGCGCCCACCCACGCCAGCCTGCTGGCCGCCCGCGAGGCCACCACGACCACGGAGGAGGAGAAGCGATGACCCGGCGTACCCTCGTGGTCGTCTCGGCCGGCCTCGGCCAGCCCTCGTCCACCCGCCTGCTCGCCGACCAGCTCGCCGCGGCCGCCCGCGACGAGCTGGCCGGGCGCGGCGCGGACGTCGACCTGCGCCCGGTGGACCTTCGCGAGCACGCCCACGACGTGGTCAACCACCTGCTCACCGGCTTCGCGCCGGCCGCCCTGCGCGAGACTCTGGACGCCGTCGCGGCGGCCGACGGGCTGATCGCCGTCACGCCGATCTTCAACGCGTCCTACAACGGGCTGTTCAAGTCGTTCTTCGACGTGGTGGACCGGGACGCGCTGGCCGGCACGCCGGTGCTGCTCGGTGCGACCGGCGGCACCGCCCGGCACTCGCTGGCGCTGGAGCACGCGGTCCGGCCGATGTTCACGTACCTGCGGGCGGTGACGCTGCCGACGGCGGTGTTCGCCGCACCGGAGGACTGGGCCGGCGACGACGGCGACAGCCCGCTGCGGGCCCGGATCCACCGGGCCGCCGCCGAGCTGGCCGAGCAGGTGGACCGCCGGCCGCCGGCGACGGCTCCGGTCGACCCGTTCGCCCTCACCACCGACTTCGCCGACCTGCTCGCCGGCCGCGACCCGTCCTGATCCGGGGCCCGCCCGGCGGGGCAGGCGTCAGTCGTCGGCCGGCTCCGGCCGGTGGGCGATCAGCACCGGGCAGTGGGCGTGCTGCACCAGGGCCTGGCTGACCGAGCCGAGCAGCATCCCCGCGAAGCCACCCCGGCCCCGCGAGCCGACCACCACCAGCGACGCCTCCCCGCTCGCCTCCCGCAGCGCGGTCTCCGGGGAGGCGGCGACCTCGGCGCGTGCGGTCACCCGCAGGCCGGGATGCGCCGCCCGGACGCGCTCGGCGGCGGCGCCCAGCAGCTCGGCCGCCTCGGCCCGCTCGGCGGTGCTCGCCTCGGCCGCCACCTCCGGCGCCGCCGCCCCGCGCTCCGGCGCGCGCACGTGCATCAGCACCAGCTCGGCGTCGCGGCGGGCGGCCTCGTCCGCGGCGAGGTCGACGGCGTACGCCGCCGCGTCGGAGCCGTCCACGCCGACCAGCACCGGACCGTCGACCGGGATCGGCTGTTCCTCGGGGCGGACGACGAGCACCGGGCAGTGCCCGTGCTGGGCGAGCTGCCCGCCCACCGAACCGAGCAGCAGCCCGGCGAAGCCGCCCACGCCCCGGCTGCCCACCACCACCAGCTCGGCCCGGCGCGACTCCTCCACCAGCGCCGCGCCCGGGCCGCCGGCGACCTGCCGGACCGCCACCCGCAGCCCGGGATGCCGCTCGGTCAGGTCGGCGGCGACCCGTTCGAGCATCTTCTCCGCCTCCTCGGTCGGTGCCGGCACCCCGAGGTCGTACGGGTTGAGCGGCACGCCGTAGCCGAGCGGGTGCAGGTAGCCGTGCACCAGCAGCAGCGGCCGGGAGCGGGCCACGGCTGCCGCGGCGGCCTGGTCGGCGGCGGTCAGGCTGGACGGCGATCCGTCCACCCCCGCCACGACGGGTCGGTTCATCGGGTGTCCCCTCCGGTCGGCTCGCCCCATTGTGGCCGTTGCCGGCCTCGCCCAGCGCGTGGGCGCGCGGTTGACCGGGGCCCCTTCCTGTCGCCTGAGCGATGGGAAGGGGCCCCGCCGATCACCGCGGCGCGTCGGGCCGGCGGTGCCGGACGATCGCCAGCGGGCTGCGGCAGTGGTGCAGCGTCGCGTGGCTGACCGAGCCGAGCAGCAGCCCGCCCAGGCTGCCCCGCCCGTGCGCGCCGACCACGGTGAGCTGCGCGTCGGCGGACTCCTCGACCAGCACCCGGGCCGGCGACACGGCGGCCACCAGCCGCCGCCGCACGGTGACCTCCGGGTGGCGCTCGGACCAGCCGGCGACCGCCTCCGCGAGCACCCGCTCCTCGTCCGCCCGCAGCTCCCGCGGGTCGTACGTCAGGGGGAGGACGTCGCCGTAGGCCTCCCGGTGGGTCACCGGCGGCGGGTAGAGCCAGGTGTGCACCACGACCAGGTCGGCGTCGCGCCGCGCGGCCTCGGCGAAGGCGAAGCCCACCGCCTCGCTCGACACCGGCGAGCCGTCCACCCCGACCACCACCGGGCCGGTGGCGCGGGCCTCACCCCGGGCGACCAGCACCGGGCAGTCGGCGCGGGCGGAGAGCTGCACCGCCGTCGAGCCGACCAGCAACTCGGCGAAGCCACCCAGGCCGCGGTGACCGAGCACGAGCAGCGCCGCGTCGCGGCTCTCCCGCAGCAGCACCGCCACCGGCCCGCCGTCCACCACCGCACCGGTCACCGTGAGGTCGACGTCGACCTTGCGGGCCTCGTCGACCGCCTCCCGCACGAGCCGTTCGGCCTCCTGCCGGATCTCGGCGTCGGGCAGCACCGCGGCGACCGGGCCCATCGGCGTGCCCAGCAGCGGCCACAGGAACGCGTTCACCACCCGCAGCGGCCGGTGCCGGATCGCCGCCTCCCGCGCGGCCAGGCGCACGGCGTCCAGCGCCGACGGGGAACCGTCCACGCCCACCACGACCGGGGCGCCGGATCTGTCGGTCATCACGTCCTCCTTCGTCCACCTCCACCGTTCTCCGGCCGGTGGCGGCGGGGCAGAGGCGACCGCCCGCACGGACCGGGACCATCGGCCCTGCCGCGCCGGCGCGTGAGCGGGTGGGATGGAACCACGGCTTCCTGCCGCCGATCCGTGGAGGCGTGATGACCCCGCTGGAGATGCTGCGCGTGCACCCGTTCCTGGCCGGCCTGCCCGACGGGTGGCTGCCCCGGCTCACCGGCTACGCCCGCCCGGTGGCCTGGCACCCCGGGCACCGGCTGTTCCGCGCCGGCCAGCCCGCCGAGCGGTTCTGGCTGGTCCGTGGCGGTCAGGTGGCGTTGGACTTCCCGGTGCCCGGCCGCGGCGACGTGGGCATCGAGACGATCGGCGCGGGCGGCGTGCTCGGCTGGTCCTGGCTGTTCCCGCCCTACCGCTGGCAGTTCGGCGCGGTGGCCACGCTGCGCAGCACCGCGGTCGAGTTCGACGCCGAGGGGGTACGCCGGCTGATGGAGTCCGACGACACGCTGGGCCGGCTGCTCACCGCCCGGTTCATGAGCGTGGTGGTGGACCGCCTCCAGGCGTCCCGGGTGCGCCTGCTCGACCTGTACGGCTATCCGACGAGCGCGGCGAGCTGACTCACCCCCGGTCGCCGTGCCGGACGACCAGCTCGTCCACCTCGAGCCGGCCGATGCGCAGCTCGCGGATCACCGCGCGGCGCACCGCCAGCCGGCCGATCACCAGCGCGCCCACCGACACCGCGCCGAGCGCGAACGCGCCCAGCGCCAGCGCGCCCACGGCCGTCGCGCCGAGCGCCCGCGCGCCGGTGGCCTGTGCCCCGGTGGCCTGCGCGCCGGTCGCGCTCGCGAACCGGGCTCGCACGGGCGAGGCCTGACGGCGGCGTGGCCGAGGTGTCGACATGACCCCATGCTAGTGCGGCACGCGCCGCCTCAGGTGACCGTCAGGCCCCGGGCGGCGAACTGCCCGCGTACCCGGGCCAGCAGCTCCGGGTCCGGCGGCGCGGTGTCCGCCAGCGGGAAGGCCAGGCCCAGCTCCGCGTACTTGTGCGCGCCGAGCCGGTGGAACGGCAGCACCTCGACGCGTTGCACACCGGTCAGTCCGGCGGCCACGTCGGCCACCCGGGCCACCTCGTCGGCGTCGTCGGTCAGGCCCGGCACCAGCACGTAGCGGATCCACATCGGCGTGCCCCGCGCGGCCAGCCGGCGGGCGAAGCGCAGCGTCGGCGCGAGCCGGCCGGTGCCGGTGACCCGGCGGTACGTCGCGGGGCTGCCCGCCTTCACGTCCAGCAGCACCAGGTCGGTGGCGTCCAGCAGGGCGTCGTCGGCGCGGTCGCCGAGGAACCCGGAGGTGTCCAGCGCGGTGTGCAGGCCGAGCGCGTGGCAGCGGCGCAGCAGCTCCCCGGTGAACGCCGGCTGCAGCAGCGGCTCACCGCCGCTGACCGTGACGCCGCCCCCGGCCACCCGCAGGAACCGGCGGTACCGCGCGGCCAGGGCGACCATCTCGTCGACCGTGCGACGCCGGCCGCTACGGCCGTACCAGGTGTCCGGGCTGTGGCAGTAGCGGCAGCGCAGCGGGCAGCCGGCGAGGAACACCACGAGGCGGGTGCCCGGCCCGTCCACCCCGATCGACGTGTCCCAGGAGTGCACCGACCCGGCCGGGACCGGCGGCGCCGACCTCGGCGCCGCCGGGGGCCGGCCGGTCACAGCGACCCGTGGAACGTCCGGGACACCACGTCCCGCTGCTGCTCCGGCGTGAGCCGGACGAAGTTCACCGCGTACCCGGAGACCCGGACGGTGAGCTGCGGATAACGCTCCGGGTGGGCCATCGCGTCGAGCAGCGTCGCCCGGTCCAGCACGTTGACGTTGAGGTGGAACCCACCGGCGTCGGTGTAGCCGTCGAGCACCCCGGCCAGGTTGGCGATCCGCTCGGCGCGGGTGTGGCCCAGGCCGTCCGGGGTGACCGTGCCGGTCAGCGAGATGCCGTCGCGGGCCGCGTCGTACGGCAGCTTCGCCACCGACAGCGCGGAGGCGACCAGGCCGTGGGTGTCCCGGCCGTTCATCGGGTTCGCCCCGGGCGCGAACGGCTCGCCGGCGCGCCGGCCGTCCGGCGTGTTGCCGGTGTGCCTGCCGTAGACCACGTTGGACGTGATGGTGAGCACCGACATGGTCAGCTCGGCGTCGCGGTAGGTGCGCTGCCGGCGCAGCTTCGCCGCGAACGTCTCGACCAGCCGGACGGCGATCTCGTCGGCCCGGTCGTCGTCGTTGCCGTAGGTCGGGAACTCACCCTCGACCGCGTAGTCGACGGCCAGCCCGGTCTCGTCGCGCAGCACCTTGACCCGGCCGTACCGGATGGCCGAGAGGCTGTCCACGGCGACCGAGAGGCCGGCGACGCCGGTGGCCATGAAGCGGCGCACCGGGTGGTCGTGCAGCGCCATCTCCAGCCGCTCGTACGCGTACCTGTCGTGCTGGTGGTGGATCACGTTCAGCGCGTCCAGGTACGTCTCGGCCAGCCAGTCCAGCGTCCGGTCGTACGCCGCGAGCACCTCGTCGTAGTCCAGCGTCTCACCGCCGACCGGCGTGCTCGGCGGCGCGACCTGCTCGCCGGTCAGCTCGTCGCGACCGCCGTTGATCGCGTAGAGCAGCGCCTTCGCCAGGTTCGCCCGGGCGCCGAAGAACTGCATGTCCCGGCCGACCCGCATGGCCGACACGCAGCAGGCGATCGCGGTGTCGTCGTCGTACGCGGGCCGGATCAGCTCGTCGTTCTCGTACTGGATGGCGCTGGTGTCCAGCGACACCTGGGCGCAGAACGACTTGAATCCCTCCGGCAGCCGGGGTGACCAGAGCACGGTCAGGTTGGGCTCGGGCGCCGGCCCCAGGTTGTAGAGCGTCTGCAGGTAGCGGAACGTGGTGCGGGTGACCAGCGGCCGGCCGTCCGCGCCCATCCCGCCGAGCGCCTCGGTGACCCAGGTCGGGTCGCCGGAGAAGAGCTGGTCGTACTCGGGGGTGCGCAGGAAGCGGACGATCCGCAGCTTGATCACGAAGTCGTCGACCAGTTCCTGCGCGCCGGTCTCGTCCAGCCGGCCCTCGGCGATGTCGCGCCGCAGGTAGACGTCGACGAAACCGGCGGTGCGCCCGAGCGACATGGCCGCGCCGTTCTGTTCCTTGGTGGCCGCCAGGTAGGCGAAGTAGAGCCACTGGATCGCCTGCTGACCGGTCGCGGCCGGGCGGGAGACGTCGAAGCCGTACGCGGCGGCCATCTCCTTCAGCTCGCCGAGCGCGCGGATCTGCTCGGCCAGCTCCTCCCGGTCCCGGATCACGTCGTCGGTGCTGCGCCGGCCGTCCAGCGCCGCCTTGTGCGCGCGGCGCTCGGCGATCAGCCGGTCCACCCCGTACAGCGCCACCCGGCGGTAGTCGCCGATGATCCGGCCCCGCCCGTACGCGTCGGGCAGGCCGGTGATCACGTGCGAGCGCCGGGCGGCCAGCACCGCCTCCGGGTACGCGTCGAAGACGGCGTCGTTGTGGGTCCGGCGGTGGCGGGTGAAGATCTCGTGCACCCGCGGGTCGGGTTCGCGCCCGTACGCCCGCAGCGCGGTCTCCACCATCCGCAGCCCGCCGGCCGGCATGATCGCGCGGCGCAGCGGCGCGTCGGTCTGCAGGCCGACGATCAGCTCCCGCTCCCGGTCGACGTAGCCGGGCGCGTGCGAGGTGATGGTGGACGGGGTGGCGGCGTCCACGTCGTACACGCCGCGCCGCCGCTCCTCCGGGAACATCTCCCGCAGCCGGTCCCACACGGCGAGGGTCCGCGCGGTCGGTCCGGTGAGGAACGACGCGTCCCCGGTGTAGGGCTCGTGGTTGCGGCGGACGAAGTCGGCCACGTCGACCGTCTCGCGCCACGCCCCGTCCCGGAATCCTCGCCACGGATCCACGACGCGCTGGTTGCCGCCCATGTCCACTCCCATCGTCGGTCCCCTTCACCCCCGAGCCTTCCGCCCCCGCCCCACCCCCGGCAGTGCCGCACGGGCCACTTCCCCAGGACCTCCGCCCCTGCCCCCGCCCCTGCCTCCGCCCCCGATCGACGCGTCGATCATGAAGTTGGCGGCACGATCGGAGATCGACATCGCCGCCAACTTCATGATCAACAAGATGGGGTCGGGTCGGGTCAGGTGCGGGGGAGGGGGTGGGCGCGCAGGAGGCGGGCCCACCAGGGGCGGGTGTCGGGGTGGGGGGCGGGCAGGCCGCGCAGGCTCAGCCAACCGCCGGGGCCCATCGTCACGGTGCCGACCGCCGGTGGGCGGCGGCGGGACCAGGCGGCCACGGCGGCGGTGAGGGCCGCCACCGCGAACGCGCCGGTGGCGGCCGCGACGAGCTGGTCCGGGTCGACCACCCGGCGGTAGCGGACCTTGCCGCCGACCAGGACGAACGCGCCCACCGGGCGGCCCTTGACGGTCACCGGCACCAGCGCGGCGTCCGGTGCGCCGGGCAGCTCCAGCACCGGGCCGACCGGCCCGGGGTCCGCCGGGGCCGGCGTCGGGTCGGCGGCCGGCGCCGCGGGCCGGGGAACCGGGGATACGGTGTTCAGCCCGGTCGGGTTGAAGATGGCGGTCATGGTGCTGCCCTCCTAGCGGGAGTCGGACGAGTCGGTGCCGGCCTCGACCGCGGCCCGGCCGGCCGCCAGCCGCGCCACCGGCACCCGGTACGGCGAGCAGGAGACGTAGTCGAGTCCGGCCGCGGCGAAGAACGTGATCGAGTCGGGGTCGCCACCGTGCTCGCCGCAGACCCCGACGGTCAGCTCCGGGCGGGCGGCCCGTCCCTCGGTGACCGCGAGCCGGACCAGCCGTCCCACGCCGGTGACGTCGAGGCTCTCGAACGGCGAGACCGGGAAGATCCCCCGGGCCAGGTACGCGGGGAAGAACGACCCCTCCACGTCGTCACGCGAGAACGCCCAGGTGGTCTGCGTCAGGTCGTTGGTGCCGAGGGAGAAGAACCGGGCCTCGGCGGCGATCTCCCCGGCGGTCAGCGCGGCCCGGGGCGTCTCGACCATGGTGCCGATCGGGATCTCCGGCGCGCCGTCCACCTCGGCCAGCACGCGCTGCGCCTCGTCCCGCACGGCGCCGAGTTCCCGCACGTCCCCGACCAGCGGCACCATGATCTCCGGGCGCGGATCGCCGCCGGCGCGCGCCCGCTGGGCGGCCGCCTCGGCCAAGGCCCGCACCTGCATGGCGAACAGCCCCGGCACCACCAGTCCCAGTCGTACGCCGCGCAGCCCGAGCATCGGGTTCGCCTCGTGCATCCGGCGCACCGCGGCCAGCAGCGTGGCGTCGCGGCCCGGATCCTCGCCGCGCGCCCGCGCGGCGGCCACCCGGGCGGTCAGCTCCGCCAGCGGGGGCAGGAACTCGTGCAGCGGCGGGTCGAGCAGCCGGACCGTCACCGGCAGCCCGTCCATCGCGGCGAGCAGCCCGACGAAGTCGGCCCGCTGCAACGGCAGCAGCGCGTCCAGCGCCGCGGCGGTCTCCGCCGGCCCGTCGGCCAGGATCAGCCGCTCGACGAGCGTCCGGCGCTCGCCGAGGAACATGTGCTCGGTCCGGCACAGCCCGATGCCGGCGGCGCCGAGCCGGCGGGCCCGGCGGGCGTCGTCCGGGGTGTCCGCGTTGGCCCGGACGCCGAGCGTCCGCACCGCGTCGGCGTGCGCGAGCAGCCGGTGCACGGCGGCGGTCAGCGGGTCGGACTCGGGGCGCAGCTCACCGGCCAGGTAGCGGGCCACCGGGGACGGCTGCACCGGCACCTCGCCGAGCCAGATCCGCCCGGTGGCGCCGTCGATCGAGATCACATCGCCGGCCCGCACCACCCGGTCGCCGATGGTGAACTCGCCGCGCTCGCCGTCGATGCGCAGCGCGTCGGCCCCGCACACGCAGGTCCGGCCCATGCCTCGGGCCACCACTGCGGCGTGCGACGTCTTCCCGCCGCGCGAGGTGAGCACGCCGGCCGCGGCGATCATGCCGGGCAGGTCGTCGGGGTTGGTCTCCGGCCGGACCAGGATCACCGGTCCGTCGGCCGCCGCCGCGGCGGCGGAGTCGAAGACCACCCGGCCGACCGCGGCGCCCGGCGAGGCGCCGACCCCGACGGCGAGCGGTTCGGGCGCGCCGGCGGCGTCGAACGCCGGGAACATGAGCTGGGCGAGCTGCGCCCCGGTGACCCGAGTCAGCGCCTCGTCGGCGGTGATCACCCCCTCCTCGGCGAGCTGCGCGGCGATCACGAACGCGGCGGCGGCGGTGCGCTTGCCGACCCGGGTCTGCAGCATCCACAGCCGGCCGCGCTCGATGGTGAACTCGACGTCGCACAGGTCGCGGTAGTGCCGCTCCAGCGTCGCCATGATCTGCCGCAGCCGGTGGTAGCTCGTCGGGTCCAGCCGTGCCAGCTCGCTCAGCGGCACCGTGTTGCGGATCCCGGCCACCACGTCCTCGCCCTGCGCGTCGGTCAGGTAGTCGCCGTAGACGCCGGGCACGCCGGTGGCCGGGTCGCGGGTGAACGCCACCCCGGTGCCGGAGTCCGGGCCGAGGTTGCCGAACACCATCGCCATCACGGTGACCGCGGTGCCCAGGTCGTCCGGGATCCGTTCCTGCCGCCGGTAGACCCGGGCCCGATCCGAGTGCCAGGAGGAGAAGACCGCGCGGACGGCGAGGAGGAGCTGCTCGTGCGGGGCCTGCGGGAAGTCGTGCCCGACGTGCCGGGCGAAGATCTTCTTGTACGTGTCCACCAGGTCGCGCAGCTGCCCGGCGCTCGGCCCGCCCGGCCCGGCGGTGGCCCGCACCGCGGCCAGCTCGTGCTCGAACTCCTCGGCCGGGACGCCGTGCACGGTGCGGCCGAACATCTGGATCAACCGCCGGTACGAGTCCCAGGCGAAGCGCTCGTCGCCGGCGTGGGCGGCCAGCCCGGCCACCGTCGCGTCGTTGAGCCCGATGTCGAGGATCGTCTCCATCATCCCCGGCATCGAGTACCGGCCGCCGGAGCGAACCGCGAGCAGCAGCGGGTCACCGGGGTCGCCGAGCCGCCGGTCCAGCCGCGCCTCGACCTCGCGCAGGTGCGCGTTGATCTCCTCGTACAGCCCGTCCGGCGGGGCGCCGGTGGCCAGGTAGGCGCGGCACGCGTCGGTGGTGACGGTGAACCCGGGCGGCACCGGCAGCCCGAGCCGGGTCATCTCGGCCAGGTTGGCGCCCTTGCCGCCGAGCAGGTCGGCCCGGTTCCGGTCACCCTCGATGAAGTCGTAGACGTACTTCGGCATGGTCCGGCCTCCTCGACTGCGTCGTTCCTCCTTCTTCGTACCGGGGCGGCCGACCGCGCCGGCAGGGCCGACCGGGGCACCGGCCGGGCCGGAGGTCCCGTCCGGTGTCGGTGGGTCCGCGTAAGGTCTCGGCCGTGACCCCTGAGGTGGAACTCCGTCCGGTACGCGACGACGACCTGTCCGCGTTCTTCGCCCACGAGCAGGACCCGCAGGCCAACTGGATGGCCGCGTTCGGCCCGAAGGACCCGTCGGACCGGGCCGCGTTCGACGCGCACTGGGCCCGGATCCGCGCCGACGAGCGCATCGTCAACCGCACGATCGTCGCCGGCGGCGAGGTGGTCGGGCACGTGGCGGCGTTCCCGGTCGACGAGCAGACCGAGGTCACCTACTGGATCAACCCGGAGCGTTGGGGGCGCGGCTACGCCACCGCCGGGCTCACCGCGCTGCTGCGCGAGGTGCGGCAGCGGCCGGTGCACGCCCGCGCCGCGAAGGACAACGCCGCCTCGCTCGCGGTGTTGCGCAAGTGCGGCTTCGTCGTGGTCGGCGAGGACTCGGGATTCGCCGTCGGCCGCGGCGTCGAGGTCGAGGAGTGGGTGCTGGAGCTGCCCGCCGAGGCGGCTGACCAGGGCGACCACTAGTCTCCCCGGGGTGAACTGGCTGGAACTCGTCGGCTGGGCCGGCTCCGCGCTGCTGGTCTGGTCCCTGCTGCAGACGCGCATCCTGCGGCTGCGCGCGCTCAACCTGGTCGGCTGCCTGATCCTGATCGGCTACAACGCCGCCGTGCACGTCTGGCCGATGGTCGGGCTGAACGTGGTGCTCGCCGTGATCAACGTGTGGTACCTGCGCAAGATGCTGGCCACCCGCCACGACGAGCAGACCTACCAGGTGGTGGAGGTGGGCACCGGCGACGCGTTCCTGGCCCACACCCTGCGGGTGCACGCGGCCGACATCGCCCGGTTCAACCCGGCCTTCCGCTGGGACCCGACCGCCGCCGACCGGTCGGCGTTCCTGGTGGTGCGCTCCGACGAGGTGGTCGGCGTGATGGTGTCGCACGCCGAGGCCGGCGGGGTGGCCCAGATCGACCTGGACTACGTCACCCCACCGTTCCGCGACTTCACCCCCGGCGAGTTCGTCTACCGGCGCAGCCGGCTCTTCACCGACCGGGGCTTCCGCCGGGTGGTCAGCCCGCCGGGCATGGTCGCCCCCTACTATCAACGGCTCGGCTTCCGCCCGGAGGGCGGGGCGTACGTGCTTGACCTGCCCGAGCCGGCCTGAGCCCGGTCAGTTCCGGGGCTGGCCGAACCAGCGCGTCAGTGCCGCGCGCAGCCCGTCGGAGTCCGGGGCGTCGTCGGCGGACGCCCAGGCCAGATAGCAGTCCGGCCGTAGCAGCAGCGCGGTCGACGAGGTCCCGGCCAGCCGCCCACCGATCACGTCCACCCGGTCCCGCCACGGCGCGGCCGCCGCGCCGAGGGTGCCGGTGCCGTCGAGCAGCAGCGGGCGCGCGTCGCGGGTCAGTTCGGCCAGCCGCACCGGTCCGGCGTCGCCGTGCACCACCAGGTCCGGCGCCCAGGTGCCGACCGGTGGCCCGTCCGGTCCCGAGTCGTAGCGGATGTCCGCGCCGGCCATCAGCGCGGCCACGTGCGCGGCGTTCTCCGGCCGGGCGAGCATCTCGCCGACGAGTTCCCGCAGCGCGGTGACCTCGCTTCCCGGCGCGATCAACGCGGACTGGGCCTGGGTCGACACGGTGACCCGCCGGGCGGCCGGGCGGCGCTCCGCCTCGTAGGTGTCGAGCAACCCCTCCGGGGCCCAGCCGTGCAGCCGGGCGGCCAGCTTCCAGCCGAGGTTCACCGCGTCCTGCAGGCCCAGGTTGAGCCCTGGGCCGCCGATCGCGGAGTGCACGTGGGCGGCGTCGCCGAGCAGCAGCACCCGGCCGTCGCGGTAGCGCTCGGCCAGCCGGGTGTTGCCGCCGACCAGGCGGCGCAGCACGTGCGGCCCGGCGCCGGCCGGCGGGTCGAGCGGCACCTCGGCACCGAGTACCCGGGCGACGCTGGCCCGCATCTCGGCGAGCGTCATCGGCACGTCCACCTCCGGCGCGTCCGGCCACTCGGTGGTGCTGACCAGCGGCGGCCGGTCCGGGAACGGCGCCCAGACGACCATTCCGCGCTCGGTGCGGGTGTGGCGGAACGGCGCGACGATGCCGTGACCGGGCACCGCGAGGCCGCCGGTCGCCGGGTCGATCGACTCCGCCGGCACACCGACCTGGGCGGTACGCGAGACGGACCGGTCGGTGGTCACGCCGGGGAAGCCGATCCCGGCGAGCTTCCGTACCGTGCTGCGCCCGCCGTCCGCGCCGACCAGGTACCGGCAGGTGACAGTGGTCCCGTCGGCGAACCGGGCCTCCACCGCGTCGGCGCGCTGCCGCAGACCGGTCACCTCGCATCCCCGGCGGATCGGCACGCCCAGCTCGGCGGCCCGGTCGGCGAGCACCCGTTCGATCTGCCGCTGCGGCACCGGCAGCCCGTGCAGCGGGTTGTCCGCGACGCCGCGCAGGTCCAGGGGGAGCGCGCCGAAGACGAATTCGGGCGCCGGCCGCGGCGACGCGGTGTCGCCGGTGAGGCGCTGGTGCAGGCCGCGCCGGTCGAGCATCCGGACCACCTGACCGACCAGCCCGTTGGCCCGGTTCTCGGTGGTCGGCGCGGCCAGCCGGTCGCAGACCACCGGCCGGACCCCGGCCAGCGCCAGTTCGGCGGCGAGCATCAGCCCGTTCGGCCCGGCCCCGACCACAAGTACATCGATCATCACAAGCTCCTCCAGGACCGAAGGCGGGGCCCCTTGTTAACGCCTCCGGTCGAGAAGGGGCCCCTTCTCACGCCGGGTCGGGACGGGTCAGCGCGGTGGTGGCAGGCCGGCGGCCACCTGGGCCAGCGCGTCGGAGAGCAGGCGTTCGACCGGCTCGGCCCGGTCGGCGCGGAGGAAGTGTCGCGTCGCCGCGCCGGCGGCCGCGCCGACCGCGGCGGCCACCAGGTGCGGGTAGAGGTCGTGGGCGGGGTCGGTGCCGGTGCGTGCGGCGACCGCCTCGGCCAGCTCGGCCTCGGCGAGCGCGCCGGCCCGCAACATCTCGCCCTGCAGGGCCGGTTCGGCGAGCATCACCCGCAGCCCGGCGACCCACTCGTCGTGGGCGTCCGGGGGCGACTGCTCGACCTCGGGGCCCGGTGCCCACGCGGAGAGGACCGCCGCTTCGATCGCGGTCCAGAGCGGCTCACCGGCCGGGCGGGCCCGCAGCGCTTCGGCCACCCGGCGACTGCGGTCCAGGTGCCGGGCGGCGATCGCCTCGGCCTTGCTGGCGAAGTAGTTGTTGAACGTGCGGGGAGACACCCCGGCGGCCTGGGCGATGTCCTCCACCAGTACGGCGTCGTAGCCGCGGGCCACGGTCAGCCGGATGGCGGCCCAGCTCAGCGCCGCCCGGGTCGCGGCCTTCTTGCGCTCCCGCAGTCCGCTCACCTCCCCACCGTAACGAAAGATGCGTGGCACGCAAAGATGCGTGGCGCGCATTTTTTCGGTGACCTCAGTGTGTACACAGGATTCAGGCGCGCGCCGGCTGGGCACAGAGGGGCCACGCCGACCGGATCTGCCGGCCGGTGAGTCGGCCGTCGCCGACCCAGATCGGGCCCGAGGGAGAGAACCGCTCGTGCAGAGCTACTGGAGCCAGTTGGCCCTGGTCGGTGTGCTGGTGATCGTCAACGCGGCCTTCGCCGGCAGCGAGATGGCCCTGGTCTCGCTGCGGGACAGCCAACTGCAACGGCTGGAACGCAGCAGCCGCGCCGGCCGGACCCTGGCCCGCCTGGCCAAGGACCCGAACCGCTTCCTGGCCACCATCCAGATCGGCATCACCCTCGCCGGGTTCCTCGCCTCCGCCGCGGCGGCGGTGTCCCTGGCCCGCCCGCTCGTACCGCTGCTCGGGGTGTTCGGCAACGCCGCCGAGACGGTCGCCATCGTCGCCGTCACCCTGGTGCTCACGTTCGTCACGCTGGTCTTCGGCGAGCTGGCGCCCAAGCGCATCGCCATGCAGTCCGCCGAGCGGTGGGCGCTGCTCGTGGCCCGGCCGCTCGACGTGCTGGCCAGCGTGACCCGCCCGGCGGTCTGGCTGCTCGGCGCCACCAGCGACATGGTGGTCCGCCTCTTCGGCCTCGACCCGAAGCACGAGCCGGACGAGATCGGCCCCGACGAGCTGCGCGACATCGTGGCCGGCAACCACGGCTTCACCAAGGAACAGCGCACGATCATCGCCGGCGCGGTGGAGATCGCCGACCGGCAGTTGCGTGCTGTCCTCGTACCCCGGTTGCAGGTCTTCACGCTCGACAGCGGCACCACCGCGGACGCCGCGCGGCTCGTCCTCGCGGCGACCGGCCACTCCCGGGCCCCGGTGGTCCGCCACGGCGGCCTGGACGACGCGGTCGGCGTCATCCACCTGCGCGACCTGGTCGGCGTCCCCGACGACCGGCCGGTCGACGAGATCGCCCGCCCACCCATGCTGCTGCCCGACTCGCTGTCCGTGGTCGACGCGCTGCGCCAGTTCAAGGCAGAACGGCAGCACATCGCCCTGGTAGTGGACGAGCGCGGCGCGGTCGACGGGATCGTGACGCTGGAGGACATCCTCGAGGAGATCGTCGGCGAGATCTACGACGAGACCGACCGGGACCTGCAGGCGGTCCGCACCGAGGCGGACGGCACCCTGGTGCTGCCCGGCACCTTCCCGGTGCACGACCTCACCGACCTCGGGGTGGAACTGCCGAACCGGCCGGCCGGCGACTACACCACGGTCGCCGGGCTGGTGCTGATCTGCCTCGGGCACATCCCGACGGTGGCGGGGGAGCAGGTCACCGTCGACGGCTGGGAGCTGGCGGTCGCCGACGTCGACCAGCGCGCGATCACCGAGGTGCACATCCGGCGGCGCCCCCGCCGGGAGCGGACCGACGGCGACGACGACGCGGCCGACCTCGATCCCGCCGACGACGCCGACCCGGCGGACACCCCGACGTTCGACGAGGCGCGCCGCTGACGACAGCGCGCCGGGCGCCGAACGGACGTCGCCCGACCGTTCGGCGACGCCTGGCGCGGGCGCGCCGGGTGAGCCGGGCCGAGGAGGGCTCAACGCCGGCCGGCCGGCGGCCCGAACGGGAAGCCGGGCACCGGCGGGTGCAGCCGCACCGCATCGGCGGGCACCTGGTGGGTGCTGCGCCCGATCAGCCGGGCGACCGCCCGCAGCAGCCACGGCCCGGCCGGGTGCAGCTCCGGCCCGATCAACCGGCTGGTCACCCGGGTCCACCAGTGACCGGCCACGATCACGTCGGTGATCCGCAGCCGCTCCGGCGGCCAGCCACCGCGCACCACCACGTCCACCACCCGGCCCAACCGCCGCCCGTGCAGGTCGTAGGCGGTGCGCCCGAGCAGCTCACCCGCTCGCACGGTACGACCCCGGGATCCGCTCGATCAGGTGCCGGCGCAACCACGACTCCACCGGCGACGGCGGCAGGTCCGCCGCCCGGCACCGCAGCCGCACCGCGCTGTCCACCCGGGCCACGGCCGCCAGCGGCACGCGCAACGGCGGCACCGGCGGATCGTCGGTGAACCGGTCGGCGACCGCCACCAGCAGCCGCCCGATCCGCCCGCCGATCCGCTGCCCGAGCGCGCCCTGACCGGTGAGCAGCCCGTCCACGTACGGGTAGCCCTCGTCGTCCACCGCGAACGCGACGTCGTCGACCCGGCCGACGAGCCGGCCCTCGACGTCGACGATCTGCCGGTCGAGCAGCTGCCTGGCGAGCTGGACCCTCATCGCCCCATCCCCGTCACGATCGCCAGCGGGACCGCCGCCACCGAGGCGGCGACGATGAGCAGCAGGAACGCCGCGCCGAGCAGGTTGTTCCACCACCCGTTGACCCGGTCGCCGAGGTAGGTGCGGTCGTTGGCCACCACCAGGATGGGCAGGTAGGTCAGCGGCAGCACCACCGCGCTCAGCACCAGCATGTACTCGGTCAACCGCACCGGGTCCACTGTCGTCATCAGCATCACCACACCGAGCAGCAGCCCGACCAGCAGGACGCTGTGGAACCGGGCGGCCTCGCGAGGGCTGACCCGCTTGCCCCACTGCCAACCGAAGTACTGCGCCGCCGCGTACGCCGCGGACAACCCGGTCTCCAGCGCCGCGCCGAACGTCACCGCGAAGAACGCCAGCACCGCGGCGGCCAGGCCGGCGCCACCAAGCGCGGTCGCCACCGGCCGGGCCACCTCGCCGAGCGAGCCCAGGGACGCGTCCGACGGGTGGTAGGCCACCGTCGCCACGGCGATCAGCGACAGCGCCAGGAACCCGCCGACCGGGAAGCCGATCAACACGTTCGACCGGGCCCGCGCCAGGTCCGCCGCGCCCCACCGCTCCTCCACCCCGCCGGAGGAGAAGAAGAAGACCTCGTACGGGCTGACCGTGGAGGCGAACAGCGCCACCGCCACGAACCAGTACAGCGGCCAGCCGTGCCCCCCGGAGCTGACCTGCCAGGCGCCCTGCCCGAGTTCCGCCCAGTCGGTCGGCAACGCCACCAGCGCGACCGCGAAGACCAGCAGCGCCAGCCCGGCCAGGCCGAAGATCCGCTCCATCAGCTCGAACCGCATCCGCCACAGCACCAGCCAGACCGCCAGCGCGGCCAGCGGCACCCAGAGCAGGTGGCTCACCCCGGTGGCCAGGTGCAGCGCCAGCGCCACCCCGCCCAGCTCCGCGGCCAGCGTGACCACCGTGACCAGCCACGACGCGACCAGGTTGAGCAGCGCCACCCGCGGGCCCAGCCGCTCCCGGACCAGGTCGAACACCGCCCGGCCGCTCACCGCCGCGATCCGGCCGGCCATGTCGGCGTACGCGCAGATGCCCACCACGCCGACGAGCAGCACCCAGGCGTGGGCCATGCCGAACAGCGCGCCGGCCTGGCTGGCCGCCACCAGGTCGCCGATGTCGACGAACCCGCCGATCGCCGACAGCACGCCCAGCGTGGCGGCGAGGAGCTTCCTCACGTCGGGTCGGGAGCGGGTGGCCTCATCGACGCGACGATATCGGCGTCAGCGCCCGGTTTCGGGCGAATGCGTCAGCCGGCGGTGAGGTTCTGCAACCGCACCTGCCCGCGGGCCACCAGCCGGGCGTCGCCGTCGGTGATCTCCACCAGCCACAACTGCTGGCTGCGGCCCCGGTGCACCGGCGTGCCGACCGCGGTCAGCTCGCCGTCGCGCACCGCACGCAGGAAGTCGGTCTGGTTCGACACCCCGACCACGGTGCCGCGGTCGCCCAGCCAGAGCGCGCCGCCGACACTGGCCACCGTCTCCACCACCGAGCAGTAGACCCCGCCGTGCTGGATCCCGTACGGCTGGAGCAGCTCCGGGCGGACCTGCCAGCGGATCACCACCCGGTCACCGCCGACCTCGTCGAACGTCAGCCCCAGCAGGGCCGCGAAGCCCCCGGTCAGGTCCGGCATCTCCACCGTCGTTCCTCCTCGCGCTCGGCGGCGCCGCCAGCCTAGTCGGCGGCCGGTGACGGCAAACCCGGTACGGCCCCGGGCCGGGGATGGGGGAGAATCGGTGACCGTGACCGACAGCAACCTCCCGCAGGGGCGGGACTCCCTGACCGAAGACCTGCTGTGGCGGGGCCTGATCCAGGACTCGACCGGCCTCGACGAGCTGCGCGCGCTGCTCGACGGCCCGAGCGCCACGTTCTATGTGGGCTTCGACCCGACCGCCCCCAGCCTGCACGCCGGCAACCTCATGCAGGTCGTCATGGCGCGCCGGCTCCAGCTCGCCGGGCACCGGCCGCTGCTGCTGGTGGGCGGCGCGACCGGCCAGATCGGTGATCCCAAGGAGAGCGCCGAACGCACGCTCAACCCGCCGGAGGTCATCGCCGGCTGGGTCCGGCGCATCCGGGACCAGCTCTCGCCGTTCGTCACCTACACCGGCGACAACGCGGCGCAGATGGTCAACAACCTGGAGTGGACCGGCGAGATGTCGGTGGTGGAGTTCCTCCGGGACGTGGGCAAGCACTTCCCGGTGAACAAGATGCTGGCCCGCGAGGTGGTGAAGGCCCGGCTGGAGAGCGGCATCAGCTACACCGAGTTCAGCTACCAGCTGCTCCAGGCCAACGACTTCTTCGAGCTGCACCGCCGGCACGGCTGCCAGCTCCAGTACGGCGGCTCCGACCAGTGGGGCAACATCACCGCCGGGGTGGACTACGTACGCCGGCGCGGCGCCGGACCGGTGCAGGCGTTCACCACGCCCCTGGTCACCAAGTCGGACGGCACCAAGTTCGGCAAGAGCGAGACCGGCGCGGTCTGGCTCGACCCGGAGATGACCAGCCCGTACGCCTTCTACCAGTTCTGGCTCAACGCGGACGACCGCGACGTCACCCGCTACCTGCGCTACTTCAGCTTCCGCTCCCGCGAGGAGCTGGAGGAGCTGGAGAAGGCCACCGCGGAACGCCCGCAGGCGCGTACGGCCCAGCGGGCCCTGGCCGAGGAGCTGACCGCGCTGGTGCACGGCGAGCGCGAGACGGCCCAGGCGGTGGCGGCCAGTCAGGCGCTGTTCGGCCGGGGGGCGCTCGACGACCTCGCGCCGGAGACGCTGCGGGCGGCGCTCGCCGAGGCCGGGCTGGTGCGTGTCGGCGAGCTGCCGGACGTCGCCGGCCTGCTCAAGGAGTCGGGCCTGGTGTCGAGCATGAAGGAGGCCCGGCGGGTGATCGCCGAGGGCGGCGCGTACGTCAACAACACCCGCGTCACCGAGGTGGACGCGACGGTCTCCGCGGCGGACCTGCTGCACGGGCGCTACCTCGTGCTGCGCCGGGGCAAGCGGTCGTTCGCGGGCGTTGAGCTGGGCAAATAGTCGACGATGTGACGCGGGACGCGCCCGGCGGATTTGACGATCAATCCGCCGGGCGCGTAACTTTCTCTCTGCCAGCGCGGAACGGACGAACAGGGCGAAAGACCTGAGCGGCCGGAGCGCAGGACCTGGGACACGGGCGGTGCCCCGGATCCGCCGGGAGGCGGATTTGGAGAGGCGGAACCGACCGGGTAAGGTTATCGGCCGGCAGGGAAACGGACGGGCCAGCGGGAAACCGCGATCGGTCGTCCTGCCGAAATCCTCGAAGCGACCGGCGCGAGTCGGATGCTTCGCGGTGTGCCCAGCAATAGGGTGACGCACGACAAACCGGGAAACACCGGTTTGACACGGCAGAAACCAGCGGGTAACGTAGTAAAAGTGCCCGGCGCGAGAGCGGCGGGCGCGGTGAACGAAATGCCCCGGGTCGGGGCCTCCTGGTGGGGGTTTCCGGTGTGGTGTGTGGTTGTTCTTTGAGAACTCAACAGGGTGCTTGTAAAGCCAGTGCCAATTGTTTTATACCCCGGACTGGTGGCTGTCTTCGGATGGTTGCTGGTTGGGATTCCTTTGGCAACACTTTTGTTGCCAGGACATTGTGTCCGACAAAGTTTTTGTTGGAGAGTTTGATCCTGGCTCAGGACGAACGCTGGCGGCGTGCTTAACACATGCAAGTCGAGCGGAAAGGCCCTTCGGGGTACTCGAGCGGCGAACGGGTGAGTAACACGTGAGCAACCTGCCCTAGGCTTTGGGATAACCCCGGGAAACCGGGGCTAATACCGAATATGACCACGTGCCGCATGGTGTGTGGTGGAAAGTTTTTCGGCCTGGGATGGGCTCGCGGCCTATCAGCTTGTTGGTGGGGTGATGGCCTACCAAGGCGACGACGGGTAGCCGGCCTGAGAGGGCGACCGGCCACACTGGGACTGAGACACGGCCCAGACTCCTACGGGAGGCAGCAGTGGGGAATATTGCACAATGGGCGGAAGCCTGATGCAGCGACGCCGCGTGAGGGATGACGGCCTTCGGGTTGTAAACCTCTTTCAGCAGGGACGAAGCGTAAGTGACGGTACCTGCAGAAGAAGCGCCGGCCAACTACGTGCCAGCAGCCGCGGTAAGACGTAGGGCGCGAGCGTTGTCCGGATTTATTGGGCGTAAAGAGCTCGTAGGCGGCTTGTCGCGTCGACCGTGAAAACCTGGGGCTCAACCCCAGGCCTGCGGTCGATACGGGCAGGCTAGAGTTCGGTAGGGGAGACTGGAATTCCTGGTGTAGCGGTGAAATGCGCAGATATCAGGAGGAACACCGGTGGCGAAGGCGGGTCTCTGGGCCGATACTGACGCTGAGGAGCGAAAGCGTGGGGAGCGAACAGGATTAGATACCCTGGTAGTCCACGCTGTAAACGTTGGGCGCTAGGTGTGGGGGGCCTCTCCGGTTCCCTGTGCCGCAGCTAACGCATTAAGCGCCCCGCCTGGGGAGTACGGCCGCAAGGCTAAAACTCAAAGGAATTGACGGGGGCCCGCACAAGCGGCGGAGCATGCGGATTAATTCGATGCAACGCGAAGAACCTTACCTGGGTTTGACATGGCCGCAAAACTTGCAGAGATGTAAGGTCCTTCGGGGGCGGTCACAGGTGGTGCATGGCTGTCGTCAGCTCGTGTCGTGAGATGTTGGGTTAAGTCCCGCAACGAGCGCAACCCTCGTTCGATGTTGCCAGCGCGTTATGGCGGGGACTCATCGAAGACTGCCGGGGTCAACTCGGAGGAAGGTGGGGATGACGTCAAGTCATCATGCCCCTTATGTCCAGGGCTTCACGCATGCTACAATGGCCGGTACAATGGGCTGCGATACCGTGAGGTGGAGCGAATCCCAAAAAGCCGGTCTCAGTTCGGATCGGGGTCTGCAACTCGACCCCGTGAAGTCGGAGTCGCTAGTAATCGCAGATCAGCAACGCTGCGGTGAATACGTTCCCGGGCCTTGTACACACCGCCCGTCACGTCACGAAAGTCGGCAACACCCGAAGCCGGTGGCCCAACCCTTGTGGAGGGAGCCGTCGAAGGTGGGGCTGGCGATTGGGACGAAGTCGTAACAAGGTAGCCGTACCGGAAGGTGCGGCTGGATCACCTCCTTTCTAAGGAGCACCATCCAGCGAAAGCTGGTATGGAGCCCGCGCCGCCCGAATGTGGTGGTGGGGTGCTCAGATGGCGGAGACACTGGTTAGTTTTTCCTCGGCAACGGTCGGGGGCGCCTAGTACAGCCACTTCGGTGGTGGGAACGGATGCCCGTGATGCGGCTGGGGGAGGGCGTAGAGCACCCTGTTGGGTCCTGAAGGAACAACCACGGTTGTTGTCTTCAGAGCCGATGCCCGAGGTGATGCCTCGGGGTGGCGCCAGGCATGGCCTGGTCTCGCATACCGCCGGCGGTTGCCGGGTCGTTGGTGTGGGGCTGTGGGTTGTGGGTTGGTTGTTTGTTGAGAATTGCACAGTGGACGCGAGCATCTTTGTGGTCAAGTTGTCAAGGGCGAACGGTGGATGCCTTGGCACCAGGAGCCGATGAAGGACGTGGGAGGCCGCGATAGGCCTGGGGGAGCTGTCAACCAAGCTGTGATCCCAGGGTGTCCGAATGGGGGAACCCGGCATCAGTCATGTGATGTCACCCGCACCTGAACACATAGGGTGTGTGGGGGGAACGCGGGGAAGTGAAACATCTCAGTACCCGTAGGAAGAGAAAACAATTTAGTGATTCCGTGAGTAGTGGCGAGCGAAAGCGGATCGAGGCTAAACCGGCGGCGTGTGATACCTGTCAGGGGTTGCGTGGTCGGGGTTGTGGGACCCTGCTGATTGTGCTGACACACAGTCGAGAAGTTACAAAGCCAGTGGTTAGTCGAACAGTCTGGAATGGCTGACCGTAGACGGTGATAGTCCGGTAGGTGAAAGCTGCTGGTCTTCTGTGGGTGTTCCCGAGTAGCGGCGGACTCCTGAAATCTGCCGTGAATCTGCCAGGACCACCTGGTAAGCCTAAATACTTCCTGGTGACCGATAGCGGACGAGTACCGTGAGGGAATGGTGAAAAGTACCCCGGGAGGGGAGTGAAATAGTACCTGAAACCGTTCGCCTACAATCCGTCGGAGCCTTACGGGGTGACGGCGTGCCTTTTGAAGAATGAGCCTGCGAGTTAGTGGCATGTGGCGAGGTTAACCCGGGTGGGGGAGCCGTAGCGAAAGCGAGTCTGAATAGGGCGTATTCAGTCGCATGCTCTAGACCCGAAGCGGAGTGATCTAGCCATGGGCAGGCTGAAGCGCGGGTAAGACCGCGTGGAGGGCCGAACCCACCAACGTTGAAAAGTTGGGGGATGACCTGTGGTTAGGGGTGAAAGGCCAATCAAACTCCGTGATAGCTGGTTCTCCCCGAAATGCATTTAGGTGCAGCGTCGCGTGTTTCTTGCCGGAGGTAGAGCACTGGATGGTCTAGGGGGCCCACAAGCTTACCGAAATCAGCCAAACTCCGAATGCCGGTAAGTGAGAGCGCGGCAGTGAGACTGCGGGGGATAAGCTTCGTAGTCGAGAGGGAAACAGCCCAGATCACCAGCTAAGGCCCCTAAGCGTGTGCTAAGTGGAAAAGGATGTGGGGTCGCATAGACAACCAGGAGGTTGGCTTAGAAGCAGCCACCCTTTAAAGAGTGCGTAATAGCTCACTGGTCAAGTGGTTCCGCGCCGACAATGTAGCGGGGCTCAAGCACACCGCCGAAGCTGTGGCATTCACATTTCAACTTCGCCAGGTCTTGATATCTGGTGCAGGTGTGTGGATGGGTAGGGGAGCGTCGTGCCGGGGGTGAAGCGACGGGGTGACCTAGTTGTGGACACGGCACGAGTGAGAATGCAGGCATGAGTAGCGAAAGAAGGGTGAGAAACCCTTCCGCCGGATGACCAAGGGTTCCAGGGCCAGGCTAATCCGCCCTGGGTGAGTCGGGACCTAAGGCGAGGCCGAGAGGCGTAGTCGATGGACAACGGGTTGATATTCCCGTACCCGCGAAAGAGCGACCCTGACGAACCTCGTTGTGCTAACCACCCAAACCATCCAAGACCTTCGGGTTGAGGGTGGGGAGCGTGGGAACCTGGCGGGTAGTAGTCAAGCGATGGGGTGACGCAGGAAGGTAGCTGAGCCCGGCCGGTGGTTGTGCCGGGGTAAGCGTGTAGGCCGTGCCGTAGGCAAATCCGCGGTGCATATAGGCTGAGACGTGATGCCGAGCCGATTCAGGTGAAGTCAGTGATCCTATGCTGCCGAGAAAAGCCTCTAGCGAGTTCTTAGCGGCCCGTACCCCAAACCGACACAGGTGGTCAGGTAGAGAATACCGAGGCGATCGGGCGAACTGTGGTTAAGGAACTCGGCAAATTGCCCCCGTAACTTAGGGAGAAGGGGGGCCGGAGACGTGAAGCCCCGCGCGGGTGGAGCGTTGTATGGCCGCAGAGAGCAGGGGGAAGCGACTGTTTACTAAAAACACAGGTCCATGCGAAGAAGTAATTCGATGTATATGGACTGACGCCTGCCCGGTGCTGGAACGTTAAGGGGACCTGTTAGCTCTTCGGGGCGAAGCGGAGAACTTAAGCGCCAGTAAACGGCGGTGGTAACTATAACCATCCTAAGGTAGCGAAATTCCTTGTCGGGTAAGTTCCGACCTGCACGAATGGCGTAACGACTTCCCCACTGTCTCAACCACAGGCCCGGCGAAATTGCATTACGAGTAAAGATGCTCGTTACGCGCGGCAGGACGGAAAGACCCCGGGACCTTTACTATAGCTTGACATTGGTATCTGAATTAGCTTGTGTAGGATAGGTGGGAGCCGGTGAAGTCCATACGCCAGTATGGGTGGAGGCAATCTTGAAATACCACTCTGGTTGATTTGGGTATCTAACTTCGGACCGTTATCCGGTTCAGGGACAGTGTCTGGTGGGTAGTTTAACTGGGGCGGTTGCCTCCTAAAGGGTAACGGAGGCGCCCAAAGGTTCCCTCAGCCTGGTTGGCAATCAGGTGTTGAGTGCAAGTGCACAAGGGAGCTTGACTGTGAGACTGACAGGTCGAGCAGGGACGAAAGTCGGGACTAGTGATCCGGCACTGGCATGTGGAAGCGGTGTCGCTCAACGGATAAAAGGTACCCCGGGGATAACAGGCTGATCTTCCCCAAGAGTCCATATCGACGGGATGGTTTGGCACCTCGATGTCGGCTCGTCGCATCCTGGGGCTGTAGCAGGTCCCAAGGGTTGGGCTGTTCGCCCATTAAAGCGGTACGCGAGCTGGGTTTAGAACGTCGTGAGACAGTTCGGTCCCTATCCGCCGTGCGCGTAGGATACTTGAGAAGGGCTGTCCCTAGTACGAGAGGACCGGGACGGACGAACCTCTGGTGTGCCAGTTGTCCCGCCAGGGGCACGGCTGGTTAGCTACGTTCGGAAGGGATAACCGCTGAAAGCATCTAAGCGGGAAGCTCGCTTCAAGATGAGGTATCCCACCCACTTTGTGGGGTAAGGCCCCCAGCTAGACGACTGGGTTGATAGGCCGGAAATGTAAGCCCGGTAACGGGTTCAGTTGACCGGTACTAATAGGCCGAGGACTTGACTACCAAGCTGCTACGCGTCCACTGTGCAACTCTGAACAAACGGCGACCCGGTTTCAGGGTTGTTTGACATGTTCATAGAGTTACGGCGGTCATGGCGGAGGGGAAACGCCCGGCAACATTCCGAACCCGGAAGCTAAGCCCTCCAGCGCCGATGGTACTGCACTCGGGAGGGTGTGGGAGAGTAGGACACCGCCGGACAATCTTTCAGTCGAGGGCCGCCCCAGCAGGGTCGGCCCTCGACTGCGTTAGCGTTTCTGGCGGAAACGCCATCAGGAAGGATGCACCTGTGAGCTCTGGACCGCAGGGCGGGGACGGCCCCCGCCGCTACGAGGATCGCGCCGACCGTGGCCAGGGGCGCGGCGACGCCCGCCGCGATGACCGCCCCTCGTACCGGGGTGGCCGTGACGACCGCGCCGGCGGCAACCGTGGCGGTGACCGCCGCGAGGGCGGCTACGGCCGCGACAACCGCGGTGGCCCCCCCGGTGGCGACCGTCGTGAGGGTGGCTTCCGCGGCGGCGACCGTGAGGGCTCCCGTGGCGCTGACCGCCGTGAAGGTGGTTTCCGCGGTGGCGACCGTGAGGGCTCCCGTGGCGCTGACCGCCGCGAGGGTGGTTTCCGCGGCGGCGAGCGCCGCGAGGGCGGTTTCCGTGGCGGTGACCGCGACGGTGGTTTCCGTGGCGGTGACCGTCGCGAGGGCGGCTTCCGTGGCGGCGACCGTGAGGGCGGCTCCCGTGGCGGTGACCGTCGTGAGGGCGGGTTCAGTCGTGACAACCGCTCGGGCGGTGCGCCGGGTGGCGACCGTCGCGAGGGTGGTTTCCGCGGTGGTGACCGTCGTGAAGGTGGCTTCCGCGGTGGTGACCGCGAGGGTTTCCGCGGCGGCGACCGTCGTGAGGGCGGTTTCAGCCGTGACAGCCGGCCCGGTGGTGACCGTCGCGAGGGCGGTTTCCGGGGCGGCGACCGCCGCGAGGGCGGGTTCAGTCGTGACAACCGCTCGGGCGGTGCGCCGGGTGGTGACCGTCGCGAGGGCGGTTTCCGCGGCGGCGATCGCGAGGGCGGTTTCCGGGGTGGCGAGCGTCGTGAGGGTGGTTTCCGCGGCGGTGACCGTCGGGAGGGCGGCTTCAGCCGTGACGGCCGGACCGGTGGCGCGCCCGGCGGTGACCGGCGCGACAGCGGCTTCCGGGGTGGCGACCGAGACGGTGGCTTCCGGGGTGGCGAGCGTCGCGAGGGTGGCTTCCGGGGTGGCGACCGTGAGGGCGGCTACCGCGGCGGTGACCGTCGCGAGGGCTACGCCGGTGGCGAGCGTCGTGAGGGTGGCTTCAGCCGTGACAGCCGGCCCGGTGGTGACCGTCGCGAGGGCGGTTTCCGGGGCGGCGACCGCCGCGAGGGCGGGTTCAGTCGTGACAACCGCTCGGGCGGTGCGCCGGGTAGTGACCGTCGCGAGGGCGGCTTCCGCGGCGGCGACCGTGAGGGCGGCTACCGGGGTGGCGACCGTCGTGAAGGTGGCTTCAGCCGTGACAGCCGGCCCGGCGGTGACCGGCGCGACAGCGGTTTCCGGGGTGGCGACCGTCGCGAGGGTGGGTTCCGTGGCGGTGACCGTGAGGGTGGCTACCGAGGCGGCGACCGCCGCGAGGGCGGCTTCAGTCGTGACAACCGCTCGGGCGGTGCGCCGGGTGGTGACCGTCGCGAGGGTGGCTTCCGCGGCGGTGACCGTGACGGTGGCTTCCGGGGTGGCGAGCGTCGCGAGGGTGGTTTCCGCGGCGGCGACCGCGAGGGCGGCTTCCGGGGCGGTGACCGTCGTGAGGGCGGGTTCCGTCGTGACGACCGCGAGGGCGGCTACCGGGGCGGTGACCGTCGCGAGGGCTACGCCGGTGGTGAGCGTCGCGAGGGTGGTTACCGGGGCGGGCGTACCGAGCGGGACGGGGATCGCCGTGGCTTCGGCGACCGGCCGGAGCGGGACGACCGCCGGACCGGTGGCTACGGCCCGCAGCGTGAGCGCCAGGACGAGCGTGGCGAGGGACGTACCGGTGAGGCGCCGGATCTGCCGGACGAGGTGGTCGCGGCCGATCTCGACTCGACCGTCCGGGCGGAGCTGCTCTCGCTCGCCAAGCCGGTGGCGGAGACCGTCGCCCGGCACCTCGTCGCGACCGGTCTGGTGATCGACGACGACCCGGCGCTGGCGCTGGCGCACGCCATGGCGGCCCGCCGGCTCGCCTCGCGTATCGCCGCGGTGCGGGAGGCGGTCGGGCTGGCCGCCTACCACGCGGGGGAGTGGCAGACGGCGATCGCCGAGCTGCGGACGTATCACCGGATGACCGGCCTGCAGAGCCACCTGGCGGTCCTGGCCGACTGCGAGCGGGCGCTCGGCCGGCCGGAGCGGGCGATCGACCTGTTCCGCGGCGCGGACCGGGAGAAGCTCGACCAGGCCGTCGCCGTCGAGCTGCTGATCGTGGCCGCCGGCGCGCGGGGCGATCTGGGGCAGAAGGACGCGGCCGTGGCGATGCTGCAGGTCCGTGAGCTGACCGCCGAGTCGACCGAGCCGTGGGCGGCACGGCTGCGCTACGCGTACGCGGACGCCCTGCTCGCGGTGGGCCGGCGTGAGGAGGCCCGGGAGTGGTTCTCCCGGGCCGCCGACATCGACTCCGAGGGTGAGACCGACGCCGCCGAGCGGCTGCTGGAACTCGACGGCGTGCTCATCGAGGGCGACGACGAGGACGAGGAGCCGGAGGGCGACGGAGATGCTTCCGCGCCGTCGGCCGCCGGCGACAGCGACGGCACCGCGGAGGACGAGGACGACCGGGACGGCGACGTCGACGAGGACGATGACGACGACGACGACGAGGACGACGACCGGGACCGCGACGCCGACGACGACGGGCGGGACCCCGACGACGACCTCGACGACGCCGACGACGATCTCGACGACGAGGACGACGATCTCGACGACGACGGTATCGAGGACGACGAGCGCCTGGATCGGGGCGGCGACGACCAGCCCGCGACGGCGAGCGCCGGTGACGCGGCTCGCGCCGGGTACCGGGACCGCGACGCCGGCGACCTGGCCGACGACGAGCTGACCGCCGCCGAGGCCGGCTCGCTCGCCACCGGCGACCGGGAGCGGCCGTCGACCGAGGACGCCCCGGCCGGTGCCGGCCGGACCGCCGACACCCACCCGGGCGGGAACCAGGCCGGCGACAGCCAGGCCGGCGACGTCCAGGCGAACGACGTCCGGTCCGGCGGGGACGAGGCGGCGGAGCGCCGATGACCGGGAACGCCGGTCCCGGTGCGGATCGCGACCGCGCCGGGACCGACGGGCGGCTGGTCGACGGGTACGCCCTCGTCGCCTTCGACCTCGACGGGGTCATCTACCTGATCGACCGGCCGATCCCCGGCGCGGTCGAGGCGGTCGGCCGGCTGCGGGCGGAGGGGCGGGCGGTCGCGTACGCGACGAACAACGCCTCCCGCCGCTCCAGCGAGGTGGCCGACCTGCTCACCGGCATGGGTGTGCCGGCCGAGCCGGCGGAGGTGCTCACCTCCGCGGCCGCCACTGCCGAACTGCTCGCCGACCGGCTCCCGGCCGGCGCGCCGGTGCTGGTGGTCGGCGCGGAGGCGTTGCGAGCCGAGCTGCGCGCGGTGGGCCTGCGGCCGGTGTCGACCGCCGAGGAGCAGCCCGCCGCGGTGGCCCAGGGGTACGGGCCCCAGGTGGGCTGGTCCGACCTGGCCGAGGCGTCCCTGGCGGTACGTGCCGGCGCGCCCTGGTACGCCACCAACACCGACCGCACGCTGCCCAGCCCGCGCGGGCCGCTGCCCGGCAACGGTTCACTGGTGGCGGTGCTGCGTACCGCGCTCGACCGGGACCCGGACGTGGTGGTGGGCAAGCCGGAGCCGGCGCTGTTCGCGACCGCGGCGCGCCGCGCCGGAACCGGTCGCACCCTGGTGGTGGGCGACCGGCTGGACACCGACATCGAGGGCGCCTGCCGGGCCGGCCTGGACAGCCTGCTGGTGCTTACCGGGGTCAGTGACGCGGCCGAGCTGCTGGCCGCGCCCGAGTCGCGCCGGCCGGCGTACGTCTCCTTCGACCTGGCGGGGTTGTTCGAGCCGGAGGCCGTCGTGGCGGTGCCCGGCCGGCCGCGGACCGGCGGCTGGTCGGTGACCGAGGCCGGCGGGGAGCTCACGCTCGACGGCGCGGGCCGGCCGTTGGACGCGCTCGCGGCGCTCTGCGCGGTGGCCTGGTCGACGTCGGCCGGCGTCCGGGTGCGGGCCGCGTCCCCGGCGGCGGCGGAGGCGCTCGCCGCGTTCGGTCTCGACGGCTGAGCGGCGCGCCCCTCTCAGAGCAGCTTGCGGAGTTTCATCAGGTCGAACGGGTTCGCCTTGACGGAGACCCGCCGGGAAGCCACCGCCGACATGATGTCGAGCTTGCCGTGCACCAGGGCGAGCAGGTCGTCGCTGCCGATGCTCAGTGCGATCTTGGCCTTCGGGTCGTCACCGTCGCTCAGGCCGAGCAGCCGGCCGCCCTCGAGGCGCCCGTGGAAGGCCGTGTCCAGGTCGGTGACCCGGCAGGCCAGCGTGCGGTCGAGGTCGATGCGGCCCTGCGCCTCGACGTGCCGGTCGAGCCGGTCGGCCAGGTCCTGCAACGCCTGCCGGCAGTCGTCCACGCTGGCCACATCGTCTCCTCATCACGAGCCGTACCGTTCCCGGCACCGTACCGCAACGGTGCGTCCCGGGTGCCCGGTAGCGTGGCACCTGCACACCCCGCCCCGCGGAAGGAATCAGGCATGCAGGACGCGTGGCGCGCCTACCTCGAGCTGGCCATGGGCCTGACGGAGGCGCCCCGGAAGAAGGCGCAGGACGCGGTGAAGCGGGCCGTCGGCCAGGGCGGCGCGACCGCCGGGCAGCTCCAGGCGCTGGCCGAGGAGCTGGTCGCCACCGGTCTGGCGAACCGGGAGGCGCTGACCAAGCTGGTCCGCTTCGAGGTCGACCGGGCCCTGGGCGCGGTCGGGCTGGCCACCGCCGACGAGGTCGCCGAGCTGACCCGCCGGGTGCACGACCTGGAGCGGCAGTTGCGTGAGGCACGCACGGTCCCCGCGCCGGCCGCCGGGTCGTCCGGGGCGGCCGGGGTGGACGCGGCAGCCGCCGGTTCGGAGAGCCGGCCGGAGCCCGGGAGCCGGGCAGAGCCCGAGCCCGGCGGCCGGCCCGCGACGAAGGCGGTGGCGAAGAAGGCGATCGCGCGGAAGCCCGCCTCGACTGTCGCCCGGACGCCGGCGGACCAGCCGCCCACAGTGCCGTCCGGGCCGGCGAAGAAGGCCGCCGGTCGTCGGACGGGCACCCCGTGACCGCGCCCTACCGTCCCGGTCCACCGCCGCGCCCCGGGCCCCCCGCGGGCGCGCGCCCCGGACCGCCGCCCGGGATCCGCCCGGCGCCGGTGGAGGAGGTGGGTGAGGCGTCGCATCCGGCCGTGGACGCCGCGGTGCGGGGCATGGCCAACGCCGAGGCGCTCGCCCCGGCGGACCAGATCGCCCAGTACGAGGCGGCGTACGAGACGTTGCGCGAGACCCTCGCCAGCATCGACCAGGCCTGAGCAGAGGCGGAGAACGGACACCGATGGCTCGTCGTACCCGGCTGGACGCCGAACTCGTCCGGCGTGGTCTGGCCCGCTCCCGCGAGCAGGCCGCCGCGCTGGTGGAGGCCGGCCGCGTCCAGCTGCGCGGAGTGCCCGCCCGCAAGGCCGCGGCCATGGTCGACCCGGCCGACCCGTTGCTGGTCACCGGCGAGGACCCGGCGGAGGACTACGTGTCGCGCGGCGGCCACAAGCTGGCTGGTGCGCTCGCCGCGTTCGCCCCCGGCGGGCTGACCGTGACCGAGCGGCGTTGCCTGGACGCGGGCGCCTCCACCGGCGGCTTCACCGACGTGCTGCTGCGCGCCGGCGCGGCCGAGGTGGTGGCCGTCGACGTCGGCTACGGGCAGCTCGCCTGGCCGCTGCGCACCGACGAGCGGGTCCGGGTGTTCGAGCGCACGAATGTGCGTACCCTCACGCCGGAGGCGATCGGCGGCCCGGTCGACCTGACGGTGGCCGACCTGTCGTTCATCTCCCTGCGGCTGGTGCTTCCGGCGCTGGCGGCCTGCACCGGGGGAGACGGTGACCTGGCCCTGATGGTCAAGCCGCAGTTCGAGGTCGGCAAGGAGCGGGTCGGCGCCGGTGGCGTGGTGCGCGACCCGGCGCTGCGTGCCGAGGCGGTGCTCGACGTGGCCGCCGCCGCCGCGCGGATCGGTCTCGGCCTGGCCGACGTGGCGGCCAGCCCGCTGCCCGGGCCGAGCGGCAACGTCGAGTTCTTCGTATGGTTGCGCCGGGACGCGCCGGCCGCCGACCCGGACCGCGTCCGCGCGGTGGTCGCCGCCGGCCCGCAGGGTGCCGCCGCCACGGCGGCCACGACCGAGGAGGTGTCCGGGTGAGTCGGACCGCGCTGCTGGTGACGCACACCGGCCGTCGACGCAGCACCGAGCACGCCCGCGCGGTGGCCGCCGACCTGATCTCGAACGGCTTCGAGGTACGGGTGGTCGCCGAGGAGGCCGACGACCTCGACCTGCCCGGCGTGGTGCCGGTGACCGGCCCGGAGGCGGCCGAGGGGGCGGAGATCGTCTTCGCGCTCGGCGGGGACGGCACGTTCCTGCGCGCCGCCGAGCTGGCCCGCCCGGCCAAGGCGCCGCTGCTCGGCATCAACCTGGGCAAGGTCGGCTTCCTGGCGGAGGCGGAGATCAACGACCTGGACACCGCGGTGCGGGACGTGGTCGGTCGCAACTACACGGTGGACGAACGCCTCACCCTGGACGTGACCGCCGAGTTCGACGGCGGACCGACGATCGAGTCGTGGGCGCTCAACGAGATCAGCGTGGAGAAGGGCGAGCGCGCCCAGATGCTGGAGCTGCTCGTCGACGTGGACGGCCGGCCGCTGTCCCGCTACGGCTGCGACGGCGTGGTCTGCGCGACCCCGACCGGCTCTACCGCGTACGCGTTCTCCGGGGGCGGGCCGGTGGTCTGGCCCGAGGTGGAGGCGCTGCTGCTGGTGCCGATCAGCGCGCACGCGCTGTTCAGCCGCCCGCTGGTGACCGCGCCGACCTCCACGTTCGCCATCACCGTCGACCCGTTCACCACGCTCGCGGTGCTCTGCTGCGACGGCCGGCGCGTCTACGACCTGCCGCCCGGCGCCCGGGTCACGGTGCGCCGGGGCGCTCTGCCGGTGCGCATCGTCCGGCTGCGGGCACGCCCGTTCACCGATCGGCTGGTGGCCAAGTTCGGCCTGCCCGTGCAGGGCTGGCGCGGCAGCCGGCGCTGACCGGCGCCTCAGCCGGACCCGGGTCGGCGGGTGGGCGCGTTACGGTGGGCGCACGGGCCGCGTCGAGGTGAGTCCGGGCGTGGCGGTGAGGCCCGCCGTTCCCGGACGACGCGCGGCCCGTGGGTCGCGGATCCGACCAGGGGGTGGTCGGGTCGCGACGGGTCGGGGCGCCGGAGCGTCGCGGCCGGCCGCGGCAGGCGGTCCGGCGCGCCGTGCCCGGTCGGGTGTCGACCCCGGTCGGGCCGACAGGTCGACGAGCCGCCGCCGGAGGAAGCGGCGGCACGCGAGCTGGGCGACGTCCGGTGTCCCCGACCACCCACCCGGCCGTGTCCACCCGGCGACGGGCGCCGTCGCGGGTGGACCGCCGGCTCCCCGCCGATCCGCACCGGCCACCGTGCCGGCTGGTCAACTGTCACCCGGCGGGGCTACTGTCGGGTGCTGTGCTGGAAGAGCTGCGCATCACCGGACTGGGCGTCATCGAGGACACCACCCTGCCGCTGGCCGGGGGGATGAACGTCATCACCGGCGAGACCGGCGCCGGCAAGACCATGGTGGTGACCGGCCTCGGCCTGCTCTTCGGCGGCCGGGCCGACGCCGGCCGGGTGCGGGCCCAGCCGGGTCGCGCGCTGGTGGAGGGGCGACTGCGGCTGCGTGGCCGGGTGGCCGAGGCGGTGCACGCCCGCATCGTCGACGCCGGCGGCGAGCCCGACGAGGACGGTTCGCTGCTGCTCAGCCGCAGCGTCACGATCGAGGGTCGGTCCCGGGCCCACCTGGGCGGCCGCAGCATGCCGGTGGCGACGCTCGGTGAGGTCGGTGAGCGGGTGCTGGCGGTGCACGGTCAGTCCGACCAGTTGCGCCTGCTGCGCCCGGCGGAGCAGCGGGCCGCGCTCGACCGCTTCGCTGGCGGTGAGCACGAGAAGCTGCTCGACGGGCTGCGCGAGACGTACGGGCGGTGGCGGGCGGTCGTCGACGACCTGGCCGACCGCCGGCGCAACGCCCGTGAGCGCAGCCAGGAGGCCGACCTGCTGCGGCTGGGCCTCGACGAGATCACCCGGGTCGACCCGCAGCCCGGGGAGGACGACGAGCTGAAGGCCGAGGCGCAGCGGCTGGAGCACGCCGAGGGGTTGCGCACCGCGGCCCAGGTGGCGCAGCAGTGCGTGGCCGGCGGGGTGGAGGCGACCGACGACACCCCCGACGCGGCCGTGCTGCTCGGCACCGCCCGCCGCACGCTGGAGGCGCAGGCCGGCACCGATCCGGCGCTCGGCGAGCTGGCGGCCCGGTTGGAGGAGGCCGCCACGCTGGTCACCGACGTGGCCGCGGAGCTGTCCACCTACCTGACCGCGCTGGACGCCGACCCGGCCCGCCTGCAGACGATCTACGAGCGCCGTGCCGCGCTGCGCGCGCTGACCCGCAAGTACGCCGACGACGTCGACGGCGTGGTGGCCTGGGCCGAACGGGCCCGGACCCGGCTGTCCGATCTGGACACCTCCGACGAGCTGCTCGACGAGTTGGACCGGGAGGCGTCGCGGCTCGCCGGTGAGGTGGCCGACCTCGCCGGTCGCGTCTCCGCGTCGCGGCAGGAGGCGGCCGTGCGCTTCGCCGAGCAGGTCACCGTCGAGCTGGCCGGGTTGGCCATGCCACACGCCCGGATCGAGGTCGCGGTGCTGCCCCGCGCGGCCGGGCGGGCCGAGCCGAGCCTGCCGGTCAACGGCGTCGAGGCGGGCGTCGGCGCGGACGGCGCCGACGAGGTCGAGCTGCGTCTGCTGGCCCACCCGGGCGCGCCGGCGCTGCCGTTGCAGCGGGGTGCCTCCGGCGGTGAGCTGTCCCGGGTGATGCTCGCCATCGAGGTGGTCTTCGCCGGGTCGGGCGGGCCGCCCACGCTGGTCTTCGACGAGGTCGACGCCGGCGTCGGCGGTCAGGCCGCGGTGGAGATCGGGCGGCGGCTGGCGCGCCTGGCCCGCAGTCACCAGGTGCTCGTGGTCACCCACCTGCCGCAGGTCGCCGCGTTCGCCGACCGGCACCTGGTGGTGGCGAAGGACACCGGGGGCGCGGTGACCACCAGCGGGGTGCGGGTGGTGGAGGACACGGAGCGTGCTCGCGAGCTGGCCCGCATGCTCGCCGGTTTGCCGGACTCCGATCTGGGTATCGCCCATGCCGAGGAACTCCTGGCCGTGGCGGCCAAGGAAAGGCGTCCGTGATGCCCCGATTGTGAGCGCAAGCACACCGGGGCGCGTTCCGGTGTGCTTCCCTGGGTAGGCGGCCCTGCTCAGGCATGTCGCGACAGCAGAACCTGCCCCACATGCCAGGATGGTCACGATGCGTCTACCCACACTGCGCCGGACCCGGAACGCGGAACCGGGCACGATCCTCGGCACCGCGCGCCTCGACCGCCGGACGAAACGGCTGGTCGGCCGCCTGCGCCCCGGTGACATCGCGGTCATCGACCACGTCGACCTGGACCGGGTGGCGGCCGACTCGCTCGTCGCCGTGGGCGTCGCCGCGGTGCTCAACGCCAAGCCGTCGGTCTCCGGGCGCTATCCCAACCTCGGCCCCGAGGTGCTGGTCGCGGCCGGCATCCCGCTCCTGGACGACCTCGGCGAGAGCGTCTTCGAGCAGGTGCGTGAGGGCGACCTGGTGCGCATCGAGGGCAACACCGTCTTCGTCGGCACCGAGCCGGTGGCGCACGGCGCCCTGCAGGACGCCGAGTCGGTGGCCAAGTCGATGGCCGACGCCCGGGAGGGCCTGTCGGTGCAGTTGGAGGCGTTCGCCGCCAACACCATGGACTATCTCCGCCAGGAACGCGACCTGCTGCTCGACGGCGTCGGCGTGCCGGAGATCCAGACCCAGGTCCAGGGCCGGCACTGCCTGATCGTGGTCCGGGGCTACGACTACAAGGCCGACCTGGACGTGCTGCGTCCCTACATCCGCGAGTTCAAGCCGGTGCTGATCGGCGTCGACGGCGGGGCCGACGCGCTGGTCGAGGCCGGCTACACCCCCGACATGATCATCGGCGACATGGACTCGGTCACCGACGACGTGCTGCGCTGCGGAGCCGAGGTGATCGTGCACGCCTACCCGGACGGGCGGGCGCCGGGCCTGGCCCGGGTCAACGGCCTGGGCGTGCCGGCGATCACGTTCCCGGCGGCGGCGACCAGCGAGGACCTGGCCATGCTGCTGGCCGACGAGAAGGGCGCCTCGCTGCTGGTGGCCGTCGGCACCCACGCCACCCTGGTGGAGTTCCTCGACAAGGGCCGCGGCGGCATGGCGTCGACGTTCCTCACCCGGCTGAAGGTGGGCGGCAAGCTGGTCGACGCCAAGGGCGTCAGCCGTCTCTACCGGCAGAGCATCTCCGGTTCCTCCCTGCTGCTGCTGGTGCTCTCGGCGGTCGCCGCGATGGCGTCCGCGGTGGCGGTCTCCACCGTCGGGAAGGCGTACCTGGGCGTGGTCTCGGAATGGTGGGACAATTTCGTGTTCCAGCTCGGCCAGCTCTTCTAGCTCCCCCGACGATCAAGAGGCTGCAAGCGTGATCAACTTCCGCTACCACGTGGTGTCCCTGACCGCGATCTTCCTCGCGTTGGCGATCGGCCTGGTGGTCGGCACCGCCGCCCTCAACGGCCCGGTCGCCGACTCGCTCCGCGAGAACGTCAACGGCCTGCGCAAGGACAACTCGCTGATGCGCCAGTCGGTAAACAGCATGCAGAAGCAGCTGGAGACCGAGGAGGACTTCGCCGCCGAGATGGCGGAGGTCGTCCTGCCCGGCAAGCTGAACGACCGTCGGGTGGTGGTGGTCAGCCTGCCCAGCGGCCGGGACCAGACCGAGGGCGTGGTGAAGATGCTCCGCACCGCCGGCGCCGACGTCACCGGGCGCATCGACGTGCAGGACAAGTTCATCAACCCGGACAGCAACAACAACCTGCTGGAGCTGGCGGTCACCGCGGCCCGTCCGAACAGCGCGCCGACGGCCAACCTGCCGGGCAACGGGCACGGCGTGGAGACCTCCAGCGCGCTGCTGGCCAACGTCCTGCTGGACCGCCCGGCCGGCAGCGCCGCGGTCACCGAGACCGACCGGCGCGCCGTGCTCCAGCAGTACGCCACCGCCGGCTACCTCACCCCGGAGGACAAGATCTCCGGACCGGCCGAGGCGGTGGTGCTGGTGACCGGCCAGCCCTACGTGGACAAGGACTCGGCGAAGAAGGACGAGTCGGTGGTGAAGATCGCCGACATGTTCGACCGCGCGGGCGCGATCGTGATCGCCGGCATGGGCTCGACCGGCGGCAACGTGGTGGCCGTGGTCCGCGGTGACCCGACCCTGTCGCAGACCATCTCCACCGTCGACAACGCCAACACCGTGCAGGGCCAGCTGGTCACCAGCCTCGCCCTCGCCGAGCAGCTGAGCGGCAAGAAGGCCGGCCAGTACGGCGTGGGCGACAACGCCGCGTCGCGGCTGCCTAAACTGCCCCAGTGACCGCGCCGGGCCGCCGGGTCCGTGCCGCGTCGCGTCGAGAGTCCGGATCAGGAGGGGTCGCGTGAGACTGGGTCGGCTGCTGGCCGTGGGCGCGGGGGTGCTGGCCGCCCGCTACGCGCTGCGGGAGGTGCGCACGTCGCCCGCCGCGCCGGCACTGGAGCGCACCAACTACCGGGGCCGCACCGTGACCCTGGCCGCCGGCCCGGCCCTGGCCGTGGGCGCCGCCACCGCGGGCGCGCTGGGCGCCGGCAGCGCCCCGGCCGGCGCCGCCGCGCTGCTGGCCGGCGTCGGCGCGGGCGCGGTCGGGCTCTACGACGACGTGGTCGGCGCGCGCCCGGAGCAGAAGGCCGCCAAGGGCTTCGCCGGGCACCTCGCCGCGCTGCGCGCGGGGCGGGTCACCGCCGGGCTGGTCAAGGTCGCCGGCGTGGGCGCCGCCGGGTTGGGCGCCGCGGCGTTGCTCGCGGCCGACGCCCGGGTCGCCGCGCACCCGCGCCGGCAGCGCGCCGGCACGTTCGCCCGCGGGCTCGACGTGCTGCTCGGCGCCGGCGTGGTGGCCGGCACCGCCAACCTGGTCAACCTGCTCGACCTGCGGCCCGGGCGGGCGCTGAAGTCCGGCATGCTGCTCGGCGCGCCGCTGTCCGGCGGCCCGTACGGCGGCATCGCGGCGGGAGCGGTCGGGGCGGCGGCCGGGCTGGTCTCGGACGACCTGAACGAGCGGGTGATGCTCGGCGACAGCGGCGCCAACGCGCTCGGCGCGCTGCTCGGGGTGAGCCTCGCGGCGCGTACCGGGCCGCTGGGACGCGCCGGTGCGCTGGCCGTGCTCGTCGCGCTCACCGCGGCCAGCGAGAAGATCAGCTTCACCCAGGTGATCGCGCGGACCCCGGGGTTGCGGCACCTCGACGAGCTGGGTCGGCTCGCCGACTGACGTGACGAAACCGGCACCCCTCGCCGCCGCCGGCCGCGTCGCCGGGGCGGCCGCCCTCATCGCCGTCCTGACCGTGGTCAGCCGCCTCGCCGGCTTCGGCCGCACCGCCGTGTTCACCTGGACGCTGTCCACCAGCGACCTCGGCGGCGCCTACCTGGTGGCCAACTACGTCCCGAACTTCATCTTCGAGATCGTCGCCGGTGGGGCGCTGGCCAGTCTCGTCGTACCGCTGCTGGCCGGCGCCGTCGAGGCCGGTGACCGGCGGGCGGTGGCCGCCACCACGGGCGCGCTGCTGACCTGGACGCTGAGCCTGCTGGTCCCGCTCGCGGTGCTGGTGGCGGTGTTCGCCGAACCGCTGCCGGGTCTGCTCGGACACGGTCTCAGCGAGGCCCAGCAGGCGTCCGGGGCGCGGATGCTGCGGGTCTTCGCGCCCCAGCTGCCGCTCTACGGCGTGGGGATCGTGCTCACCGGTGTGCTGCAGGCGCACCGGCGCTTCGCCTGGCCGGTGATCGCGCCGCTGCTGTCCAGCGTCACCGTGATCGCGGTCTACCTCGGCTTCACCGCGGTCGAGGGGCGGCTGGCGACCATCGGAGCGGTCGGTCGCGGCGGTGAGCTGCTGCTCGCCGGCGGCACCACGCTCGGCGTGGTGGTGCTGTCGCTGTCGCTGCTGGTCCCGCTGCGCCGGCTGCGACTGCGGCCCCGGCCGGGCTACCGGTTCCCGGCCGACGCCCGGGCACGGGTCGGCGGGCTGGTGGTCGCCGGGGCGGTCACCGTGGCCGCGCAGCAGATCGCCCTGGCGGTCACGCTCAACCAGGTCACCTACGGCCGGACCGCCGACGTGGGCGTGTTCAACCTGGCCCAGACCGTCTACTTCCTGCCCTGGTCGGTGCTGGCGGTGCCGCTCGCGGTCGCCGCGTACCCGACGCTGGTGGCGGCCCGGGCGAGCGGCGACGAGCGCGCCTACCGCGACACCCTGGCCCCGGCGGTGCGCGGGGTCGTGCTGTTCAGCCTGCTCGGCGCCGCGGCGCTGGCCGGCGCCGCGATCCCGCTCGGGCACTTCTTCTTCCGTGATCCGGTCGACGCGGGCACCGCCGCGGCCGGGATCGCCGGGTTCGCGCCCGGCCTGCTCGGCTACGGCCTGTTCGCGATCCTCTCCCGGGCGCTCTACGCGCGCGGCGAGACCCGCGCGGCGAGCGTCGCCACCGCGCTCGGCTGGTTGAGCGTGCCCGCGCTCGCGGTCCTGCTCGCCCAGGCGCTGCCGCTGGCCGACCGGGTGCTCGCGGTGACGCTCGCCACGTCCGTCGGCATGCTGCTGCTCGGCGCGCTGCTGATCGCCGCCGTGCGCCGGTCGGCCGGGCCGGAGGCACTGGCCGGGGTCGGCCGGGCCGGCGCGGCCGGGCTGCTGGCCGCCGTGGTCGCCGCGGCGGGCGGGGCGGCCACCGCCCGGGGCCTCGCCGGCCTGGCGGGCGGGACCCCGACGACATTCGAGGCCCTCGTGCAGGGCATGCTGTCCGGGGTCGTGGTCGGTGTCCTGTTCCTCGCCGTCGCCTGGCTGACCGACGCCCGCGACCTGCGGCCGCTGCTGGCGGCCGTGAACCGCCGGCTGCGACGCCGGCGACCGGCCGACGGCCCGCCGGCGGACCAGAACCCCGGCGACCGGGGCGACGGAAAGGAGATCGTTTCCTCATGACGGACGCCTCGCCGGCACCGCGCTGGCCCGGGTCGGTCGCCCTGGTGCTCGCCTCCAGCACCGGCGGCGTGGGACAGCACATCCGCTCCGTCGCCCGGGGCCTGACCGAGGCCGGCGCGTCGGTCCTGGTCTGCGGCCCGGCCGCCACCCAGGACCAGTTCGACTTCACCGGCGCGGGCGCCCGGTTCACCCCGGTGGAGATCCCGGCCAACCCCACCCCCGGCGACGCGCGGGCGGTCACCGCGCTGCGCCGGGCGCTGGCGGAGACGCCTGTCGACGTGGTGCACGCGCACGGGCTGCGCGCCGGCCTGGTCGCGGCGCTCGCCCGGCCCGCCGTACCGCTGGTGGTGACCTGGCACAACGCGGTCCTCGCCGGTGGGCTGCGGGGCACGCTGTCCCGGCTGGTCGAGCGGGTCGTCGCCCGCTCCGTGCGGGTCGCGCTGGGCGCCTCCGCCGACCTGGTCGAGCGGGCCGCCGCGCTGGGCGCCGGCGACGCCCGGCTCGCGCCGGTCGCCGCGCCCGCGCTGCCCGCGCCGCGCCGTCGCCGCAGCGCGGTGCGCGCCGAGTTCGGCGTGACCGGCGACCGTCCGTTGATCCTCTCGGTGGGCCGGCTGCACCCGCAGAAACGGTACGACGTGCTGATCGACGCCGCCGCCCGGTGGCGCGCGCGGACCCCCTCGCCGGTGGTGGTGATCGCCGGCAGCGGCCCCGCCTACCTGCCGCTGGCCGCCCGGATCTCGACCGCCCGCGCCCCGGTGACGCTGCTCGGGCACCGCACCGACGTGGCGGACCTGCTGGCCGGCGCCGACCTGGCCGTGGTGACCAGCGACTGGGAGGCCCGCCAGCTGTTCGCGCAGGAGGCGCTGCGCGCCGGTGTCCCGCTGGTCGCCACCGCGGTCGGCGGCCTGCCGGAGCTGGTCGGCGACGCCGCGGTGCTGGTCCCGCCCGGTGACGTGGACGCCGTGGACGCGGCGGTGCGTGCGCTGCTCGACGACGCGTCGCGGCGCGCCGAGCTGGGCCGCAGGGGCGCGGCCCGGGCCGCGAGCTGGCCCACCGAGGCGGACACCGTGGCCGCGCTCGCCGACCTGTACGCCGAGCTGACGCCGCAACGCGCACCGGGAACCCGCTGATGCTGCGCAGACTGACCCCGGTGCTGCTGACCCTGATGGTGGTGGCGCTGGGCATCACGGCGCTGGCCGCCCGCCCGGACGACGGCACCCCCCGGCGCAGCGCCGACTTCGTGGTGCTGGTCGGCGCGGCGGGCCTGCGCTGGGACGACGTGGACCCGCGGAACACCCCGACGCTGTGGAAGATGGCCGAGCAGGGTGCGATCGGCTCCCTGTCGGTGCGCTCCGCGCACCGACCCACCTGCCCGGTGGACGGCTGGTTGACCCTCGGCGCCGGCAACTTCGCCGCCTGGAACGGCAGCCGCCCGGGCGGTGGCTGCCCGGCCAGCGGGGTGACGGTGGAGGAGCCCGACGGCATCGGCGCCAACCTGCCCGACCAGCCCGGTGTGGTCGCGTACAACCAGGACAAGCTGGCCTGGGGCGCCACGCCGGGCGCGCTGGCCGAGTCGGTGCGCTGTTCGGTGGCCGTCGGTCCGGGCGCCGCGGTGGCCGCCGCCCGGCCGTTCGGCCGCGTCGACCGGTACGAGTCGTCGCTGCCCGCCGACCCGGCGGGGCTGCTCGGCTCCTGCGTGCTGAGCGTCGTCGACGTGGGCACTGTCGACGACGACGACCCGGCGGTACGGGCCGCGCAGGCGCGTCAGGCCGACGCCCGGCTCGCCCGGGTGCTCGCCGCCCGGCCACCGCGCTCGCTGGTGCTGGTCGCCGGCGTCTCGGACACCGACACCCCGGCGCGGCTGCACGTCGTGGTGGCGGACGGTCCCGGCTGGGACGGCGGCTGGCTGACCTCGCCGAGCACCGGCCGGTCCGGCTACCTGCAACTGGTCGACCTGGCGCCGACCGCGCTCGCCGCGCTGGGCCGGCCGATGCCGGAGCGGCCCTTCCTCGGCCGGCCGGCGATGACCGTCGACGACCGGCCGGACGACCTGCGGACCGCGATCGCGGCGCCGGCCGACGCCGACCGGGAGGCCGCCGCGCAGCGCCGGGTCGCCGGCTGGTTCTTCACGCTGCTCGCCGCCGCCCAGATGGCGCTCGCGGTGGCGGTCCTGCCGCTGCTGCGCCGGGCCCGCCGGCTCGCCGGCCCGCACTCGCCGGCGCCGGTGTCCCGGCGGGTGGTGGCGGTGGTGGAGTTGCTGCTGATCGCCGCCGCGCTGGCCGTGCCGGCGGCGCTGCTGGCCGACGCGGTGCCGTGGTGGCGCGGGCACCACGCCGGCTGGTGGTTCGCCTCGGTGACCGCGCTGCTCATCGTCGGCGGCACCGCGGCGGTCCGGTTCACCCCCGGGCACGACCGCACGCTCGGGCCGCTCGGCGCGGTCGCCGGGCTGGCCACGCTGGTGGTCGGCGTGGACGTGCTCACCGGGTCCCGGCTGCAACTCAACGGGGTGGTCGGCTACTCCGCGCTGGAGGGTGGCCGGTACGCCGGGCTCGGCACGGTGGGCCTGGGCGTGTTCATCGCCGGTGCGCTGCTGTGCGGCGGGTGGCTGGCCCAGCGGGTACGCCGCGGCTGGCGGCCGGCCGTCCTGGTGACGGTGGGCGGCGTGGCCGTGGTGATCGTGGGCAGCCCCTATCTGGGCGCCGACTCGATCGGCGCGATCGCGTTGACCGCCGGGGTCTCCGTGGCGGCGGCGATCTGCACCGGCGGCTGGTTGACGGTCAGCCGGCTGGCCTGGGCCACCATGGCAGGGCTGGCGGTGACCATCGGCTTCGCGCTTGTCGACCTGGACCGGCCGGCGGCCGAACGGGGCAGCCTGGGCCGGTTCCTGGCGGCGCTCGGCGACGGCACCGGCGGGCTCACCGTGCACCGCTCCAGCACCTCGAACTTCCAGACGCTGGTGAACAGCCCGCTGACCGTGCTGGCCCTGGCCGGGGCTGCGCTGGTCTGGCTGGCGCTGCTGCAGCCGTGGGGCGGGTTGTTGCGGCTGTTCGGCATCTACCCGGCGATCCGGGCGGCGATGGCCGGCACCGGGGTGGCCGCCGGGCTGGGCGGCGTGCTCGGCGGCTCGGCGCTGGACGTGGCCGGTGCGGCGGGCGCGCTGGTGGTGCCGATGGCGGCGCTGGCCGCGTTGCGGGTGCTCGACCACTCCACCGACCGCACCGTGCCCGACGGCGGGCGCGGCGGGGGAGAGGGCGGCGCGGGCCCGTCGGGTGGGGCGGGTCCGGACGGCGCGCGCCCGTCGGGCGGACCGCGGCCCGGTGGCGCCCAGGTGCCGGGCGGGCCGGCCGGTGGCGCGGTCCCGGCCGGTCGACTCCGGTCGGTCGACGGGGAGGGTTCCGCGTCCGGCGACGCCGGCGGGGACGGTGCCGCGCCGGGTCGCCCGGGCCCGCCGGCCGAGGACGGCGTGGCCGCCCACCCACGGATACCCGGCCAGGTCACGCCGGCGTCGACCGAGGTGCCGGCCCGCTGACCGGTGGCCCGGCGCGCGGGCGGGGTCCGGCGGGCGGTGCACCCGCCGGTTCGGCGTACCGGGGCGACCGGGAGCGCCGGAAATGGGCCTCACGTGCGCCGACTGCGAGTGCGACGGCAGCTCACGGTCCGGAAGGTGTTACCGTGGAATCCCGTGGATCGCGTGATCACTTGGCTGATCGGCACGGCGGTTCGCACGACCGCTACGGACGACACGGGAGCAGGCCTTGGCCCCTTCAGCACGGACGACCAGGCACATTTTCGTCACCGGGGGAGTCGCCTCCTCGCTGGGTAAGGGCCTCACCGCCTCCAGCCTCGGCAACCTGCTGACCGCGCGCGGTCTGCGCGTGGTGATGCAGAAGCTCGACCCGTACCTGAACGTCGATCCCGGCACCATGAACCCGTTCCAGCACGGCGAGGTGTTCATCACCGAGGACGGGGCCGAGACCGACCTCGACGTCGGCCACTACGAGCGGTTCCTCGACCGGGACCTCTCCGGCAAGGCGAACGTCACCACCGGGCAGATCTACTCGGCGGTGATCGCCAAGGAGCGGCGCGGGGAATACCTGGGCGACACCGTCCAGGTCATCCCGCACATCACCAACGAGATCAAGGCCCGGATCCTCGGCATGGCCGACCCGGACGCCGAGGGCCAGGTGCCCGACGTGGTGATCACCGAGGTGGGCGGCACCGTCGGCGACATCGAGTCGCTGCCGTTCCTGGAGTCGATCCGCCAGATCCGGCACGACCTGGGCCGGGACAACTGCTTCTACCTGCACGTGTCGCTGGTGCCCTACCTGGCGCCGTCGGGCGAGCTGAAGACCAAGCCGACGCAGCACTCGGTGGCGCAGCTGCGCAGCATCGGCATCCAGCCCGACGCGCTGGTGCTGCGCTGCGACCGGGAGATCCCGGACAAGGTCAAGGAGAAGCTGTCGCTCTACTGCGACGTGGACCGGGAGGCGGTCACCGCCGCGCCGGACGCGCCGAGCATCTACGACATCCCGAAGGTGCTGCACCGCGAGGGCCTGGACGCGTACGTGGTGCGCCGGCTCGGCCTGTCGTTCCGCGACGTCGACTGGACCAGCTGGGACGACCTGCTGGAGCGGGTGCACCAGCCGCGCCACACGATCACCGTGGCGCTGGTCGGCAAGTACGTCGACCTGCCCGACGCGTACCTGTCGGTGAGCGAGGCGATCCGGGCGGCCGGGTTCGGCCACCGCGCCCGGGTGCAGCTCAAGTGGGTGCCCAGCGACGAGTGCGTCACCCCGTCCGGTGCGGCCGCCGCGCTGGCCGGCGTCGACGGCATCGTGATCCCCGGCGGGTTCGGGGTGCGCGGCATCGAGGGCAAGGTGGGCACCGCCCGCTACGCCCGGGAGAACGGCGTGCCGCTGCTCGGCCTCTGCCTCGGCCTGCAGTGCATGACCATCGAGGTGGCCCGGCACCTGGCCAACCTCGACGGGGCGAACTCGCTGGAGTTCGACGAGGAGGCCGTGCACCCGGTCATCGCCACCATGGCCGACCAGGAGGACATCGTGGCCGGCCGCGGCGACCTGGGCGGCACGATGCGGCTCGGGGCGTACCCGGCGACGCTGGCCGAGGGCTCGATCGTCGCCGAGGCGTACGGCAGCACCGAGGTCAGCGAGCGGCACCGGCACCGGTACGAGGTGAACAACGCCTACCGGGACCAGCTCACCAAGGCCGGCCTGACCATCTCCGGCACCTCGCCGGACGGCCGGCTCGTCGAGTTCGTCGAGCTGGACCGCACCCTGCACCCGTTCTTCGTGGCCACCCAGGCGCATCCGGAGCTGAAGAGCCGCCCCACCCGTCCGCACCCGCTGTTCGCGGCGTTCGTGGGCGCCGCTGTCGCGTACTCCGAGTCCGACCAGCTCCCGGTGGACCTGGACGGCGCGGAGTCGGCCGGGAAGAAGCCCGGCCGCGCGGCGAAGGCGGCCGCGAAGTGAGTGACGCGGTGGAGCACCGGTACGAGGTGACCGCGCATCGTGACGTCTGGTCCGGGCGCATCTTCTCGGTGGTCAGCGACGACGTGACGATGCCCGGCGGCGGCACCGCGACCCGGGACTACGTCCGGCACGTGGGCGCGGTGGCCGTGGTGGCGCTCGACGACGCCGGTCAGGTGGTGCTGATCCGGCAGTACCGGCACCCGGTCGGCCGGCACCTGTGGGAGCTGCCCGCCGGGCTGATGGACGTCGGCGGCGAGGACCTGGCCGTCGCGGCGACGCGGGAGCTGGCCGAGGAGGCCGACCTGACCGCGGGGCGCGTCGACGTGCTCGTCGACCTGCACAGCTCACCGGGCTTCTCGGACGAGGTGATCCGGGTCTTCCTGGCCCGCGACCTCGCCGAGGTGCCGGCGGAGCGGCGGCACGACCGGCGCGACGAGGAGGCCGATCTGCAGGTGGTCCGCGTCGACCTCGACGAGGCGGTCCGGATGGTGCTGGCCGGCGAGATCACCAACGCGCCCTGCGTGGCCGGGTTGCTCGCCGCCGCCCGGGCCCGGGAGACCGGCTTCACCGAGCTGCGCCGGCCGGAGGCGCCGCTGCCCCGCTGATCGGGAACCGACGACGAAAGGGGCCGTGCGGCGTGTGCCGCGCGGCCCCTTTTCCGTGCCCCCGCTCAGTCGCGCAGCGGGCGCCCCTGGCCGTCGACGCCGCCGTTGACCAGGAGCAGGATGCCGTCGACGAGGCCCCAGACCGCGCCGAAGCCGCAGGTCACGATCGTGACGACGAGCTGGATCACGGCGGTCTTGGTGTCGCCGATGTAGAACCGGCCGGCGCCGAAGCCGCCGAGGAGGATCTGGAGGATGCCCGCGACGACCTTGCTCTTGTCCGAGACGCCCTGCGGGTACTGCTGGTAAGGAGTGGTCATGAGCGGACACCATAGTGATCCACTCGCGTCCTGTCCGCATCGGCACCCCGACGGTGCGAGGATATTTACCGAAGTCTGTCCTGTCGGCTGACGGCGTCTCCACCGGCCGGCCCGGTCCATGCCTGACACTCCGTCAGCACCGCCGGGCACCGGATGTCACTGTGTTGGCGTCCCCGGGCCTCCGGCGCGCCTAGACTGCCGCCGGCGGGACCGGTGGACCGCGTCGGCAACGGAGCCGGCGGGGCGCCGCGCTGTCGGGGGAGAGCCGCCCCGGAGGAAGGTGTCTGCATCGTGAAGGTCGGAATCCCCCGCGAGGTCAAGAACCACGAGTACCGGGTGGCGATCACGCCGGCGGGCGTCAACGAGTTCACCCGCCACGGCCACGAGGTCTTCGTCGAGGCGGGCGCCGGGGTCGGCTCCAGCATCACCGACGACGAGTTCGCCGCCGCCGGCGCGAAGATCCTGGCCACCGCCGACGAGGTGTGGGACACCGCCGAGCTGGTGCTCAAGGTCAAGGAGCCGATCGCCGAGGAGTACCACCGGATGCGGGAGGGGCAGGTGCTCTTCACCTACCTGCACCTGGCCGCCTCCCGCGAGTGCACCGACGCGCTGGTCGACCGGAAGGTCACCGGCATCGCCTACGAGACCGTCGAGCTGCCCGACCGGTCGCTGCCGCTGCTCGCCCCGATGTCCGAGGTGGCGGGCCGGCTCGCCCCGCAGGTCGGCGCGTTCTACATGATGCGCACCGGCGGCGGCCGGGGCGTGCTGCCCGGCGGCGTCTCCGGCGTGTACGCGGCCAAGACCGTGGTCATCGGCGCCGGCGTGTCCGGCCTGAACGCCGCCGCCATCGCGCTGGGCCTGCAGTCCGAGGTGCTGCTGCTGGACAAGAACGTGGCCCGGCTGCGCTCCGCCGACGCCATCTACCGCGGCCACCTGCAGACCGTCGCCTCCAACGCGTACGAGATCGAGCGGGCCGTGCTCGACGCGGACCTGGTCATCGGCGCGGTGCTGGTGCCCGGCGCGAAGGCCCCGAAGCTGATCTCCAACGAGCTGGTCTCCCGGATGAAGCCGGGCAGCGTGCTGGTCGACATCGCCATCGACCAGGGCGGCTGCTTCGAGGACTCGCGCCCCACCACGCACGCCGAGCCGACCTACAAGGTGCACGACTCGATCTTCTACTGCGTGGCGAACATGCCCGGCGCGGTGCCGAACACCAGCACCTACGCGCTCACGAACGTCACCCTGCCGTACGCCCTCGAACTGGCGAACCAGGGTTGGCGGGGGGCGCTGCGGGCCGACCCGGCGCTGGCACTGGGGCTGAACACCCACGACGGCAAGGTGGTCTACGGCCCGGTCGCCGAGGCGCACGGGATGGACGTGCTGCCGCTGGCCGAGGTGCTGAGCTGACCGAGACGACGCGCCGGGCCGGCGCGCAACCCGCGCCGGCCCTGCGTCGGGCGGTCCGCGGCTACCTGGACCACCTCACCGTGGAGCGCGGGCTCTCCGGCAACACGCTCGCCTCGTACCGCCGGGACCTGGACCGCTACCTCACCACCCTGACCGAGGCCGGGGTGGGGGACCTGGCCGCCGCCGGCCCGGGCGAGGTCGAGGCCCACCTGGCCCGGCTGCGCGCCGGCGACGACGACCACCCGCCGCTCGCCGTCTCGTCCGTCGCGAGGGCCGCGAGCGCGGTACGCGGCCTGCACCGCTTCGCGCTGCGCGAGGGCCTCACCGGCGCCGACGCGGGCCGTGACGTCCGGCCGCCCACGCCGCCGCGCCGGCTGCCCCGGGCGCTGCCGGTCGACGCCGTCCTGCGGCTGCTGGAGGCCGCCGGCCCGACCGGGACCACCGGCGACGCCGCGCCCCGCGCGCTGCGCGACCGGGCGCTGCTGGAGTTCCTGTACGGCACCGGCGCGCGGATCTCCGAGGCGGTCGGCGCGGCCGTCGACGACCTCGACCTCGACACCGGGACCGTGCTGCTGCGCGGCAAGGGCGGTCGGACCCGCCTCGTCCCGGTCGGCGGGTACGCCGCCGACGCGGTGCGCGCCTGGCTGGTCCGCGGCCGGCCCGGGCTGCTCGCCGCCGGACGGGGCACCCCGGCGCTGTTCGTCAACGCCCGCGGCGGACCGCTCACCCGGCAGGGCGCCTGGGGCGTGCTGCGTGCCGCCGCCGGTCGCGCCGGCCTGCCCGTCGACGGCCCCGAGTCGGTCTCCCCGCACACGCTGCGCCACTCGTACGCCACCCACCTGCTCGACGGCGGCGCGGACGTGCGTGTGGTGCAGGAGCTGCTGGGCCACGCGTCGGTGACCACCACCCAGGTGTACACGTTGGTCACTGTGGAACGGCTGCGCGAGGTGTACGCCACCGCGCACCCGCGCGCGCTCTCCTGACCGGCGGCCGACACGCCGACCCGGTACCGAAGCTGCTGCTGGCCGGTGGCGTACAGTCGGCATCGGCGCGGGCCTCCAGGTGCGACGGACCGGGGGTGCGCAGCGGCGCCGCGAGGGACGTCGGACGGCTCCGACGCCGGGTTGGTCGTCGGGAGGGGGCAACGAGGACATGGCAGGAAACGGTGACCGTGCCGAGACCTGGACGTCGGAGCTCCGTGAGCAGCAGGCGACGCTCGGCGCCGACCTCGGTCCCGCCGACCCGGCCGCGTACACGATGCGCAAGCCGATCCCCGAGCCGATGCCGACCGACCGGCACGGCCCGGCGCGGATCATCGCGATGGCCAACCAGAAGGGTGGCGTCGGCAAGACGACGACCACCATCAACCTGGGCGCCGCCCTCGCCGAGTACGGCCGCAAGGTGCTCCTGGTGGACTTCGACCCGCAGGGCGCCCTCTCCGTCGGCCTGGGCGTCAACCCGCACAACCTCGACCTGTCGGTCTACAACCTGCTGATGCAGGACGACGTCACCGCCGAGGACGTCCTCATCAAGACCGACGTGGCCGGGCTGCACCTGCTGCCGGCCAACATCGACCTCTCCGCCGCCGAGATCCAGTTGGTCAACGAGGTCGCCCGGGAGATGGCCCTGGCCCGGGTGCTGCGCACCATCCGCAAGGAGTACGACTTCATCCTGATCGACTGCCAGCCCTCGCTGGGCCTGCTGGCGATCAACGCGCTGACCGTCGCGCACGGCGTGCTCATCCCGCTGGAGTGCGAGTTCTTCAGCCTGCGCGGGGTGGCGCTGCTGCTGGACACCATCGACAAGGTGCGCGAGCGGCTCAACTTCGACCTGGAGCTCGAGGGCATCCTCGCCACCATGTACGACAGTCGCACCACCCACTGCCGCCAGGTGCTGCAACGGGTGGTGGAGGCGTTCGGCGACAAGGTCTACCAGACCGTCATCACCAAGACCGTGAAGTTCCCCGAGTCGACGGTGGCCGGCGCGCCCATCACCACCCTCGACCCGGCGTCCTCCGGCGCGCGCAACTACCGCCAGCTCGCCCGCGAGGTGATCGCCGCGGAAACGGACCGGTAGGGCGCACGCCGCCGGCCTGCCGCGTCGACTACGGTTTCCCGGTGACCGCACCGCCCCTCGACCCGCACGCCGACCCGGCCGACGCCGCCGGGCTGGCCGCCGAGGTCGACGGCGTCCTACCCGCCGACCCCGCCGTCGTCGAGGAGACCAGCGGCTTCACGGTCCGGCTGGACAACTTCACCGGCCCGTTCGACCTGCTGCTCCAGCTCATCAGCAAGCACAAGCTGGACGTCACCGAGGTCGCCCTGCACAAGGTCACCGACGAGTTCATCGCCTACCTGCGCGCCATGGGCGACCAGTGGGACCTGGACGAGACCAGCGAGTTCCTCCTGGTGGCCGCCACCCTGCTCGACCTCAAGGCGGCCCGGCTGCTGCCCTCAGCCGAGGTGGAGGACGAGGAGGACCTGGCGCTGCTGGAGGCGCGGGACCTGCTCTTCGCCCGACTGTTGCAGTACAAGGCGTACAAGGAGGCGGCGGCGCACATCGCCGAGCTGGAGTCGGTCGGCGGCCGGCGCTACCCGCGCGCGGTCACCCTGGAGCCCCGCTACGCCGAGGCGCTGCCCGACCTGGTGCTCGGTATCGGCCCGCAGCGGCTGCTCAAGCTGGCCGTGAGGGCGATGAGCCCGAAGCCGGTGCCCGAGGTGTCCATCGCCCACGTGCACATGGTCCGGGTCAGTGTCCGGGAGCACGCCGGCGTCATCGCCGAGCGCCTGCGCCGCGCCGGGGTGGCCACCTTCTCGCTGCTCTGTGCCGACTGCGAGATGACGCTGGAGGTGGTGGCCCGGTTCCTGGCGCTGCTGGAGCTGTACCGGCAGGGTCTGGTCGCGTTCGTGCAGGAGCAGGCGCTGGAGGAGCTGACGGTCCGCTGGACCGGCCCCGCCGACGGCGACGCCGAGCTGACCGTCGACGAGTACGCCGGCTCGCCGGACCCGGCTGACGCAGCCGGACCGGATGCCGCCCCCGCTGCCGGTGGGCCCGACGACGCTGTCGCCGACGGCGGCCCGCCCGCCGACGTCGACGCCCGAGCCGCTGACGGCGGCCCGCCCGCCTACGCCGCCGCCTCGGACTCGCGTCGCGAAGCGGCGGACACGACCGCACCGACGCAGGAGTGACCTGATGAGCGACGAGGAGCGCCGCGACTCGCTGGCCGACCAGGCCGCCGCCTGGATCCCCCCATGGGCGCGCCCCACCCCACCCGAGCCCGCCCCTTCCGACGAGGAGCGTGCGGATCTCGACTCCTCCGCAGATCTTGGAAGCAATGGGCCCCCAGAAGGGCCGATTCCTTCCAAGATCTCGCCTTCGGGCGAGATCTTGGGGGAGACCTCGGGTGGCGACGTCGGGGTGCCGGGTCGGGAGTCGGCAGTCGATGACGGGGGGAGCGCCGGCGGCGTACCCCCGAGGCGGGGGCGGCGGCGGGCGGCGCCGGAACCGGCGCCCGCGCCGGTGCTGGACGATGCCGAGCTGCGCGGCGCCCTGGAGGCGATCCTGCTGGTGGTGGACCAGCCGGTCAGCGAACTGGTGCTGGCCGAGGTGCTGGAGCAGGCCCCGGAGCGGGTGGGTGCGATGCTCGACGACATCTCCGCCGGCTACACCGCGGCCGGGCACGGTTTCGAGCTGCGCCGGGCCGCGGGTGGCTGGCGTCTCTACACCCGGCCGGAATACGCTACCTACGTCGAGCGGTTCGTGCTTGACGGGCAGTCGGTCCGGCTGACCCAGGCCGCGCTGGAGACCCTCGCCGTGGTCGCCTACCGCCAGCCGGTGACCCGTTCGCGCATCTCGGCCATCCGGGGTGTCAACTGCGACGGGGTGCTCCGTACCCTGGTGGGTCGCGGCCTGGTCGAGGAGTGCGGCACCGAAGCGGACAGCGGTGCGTTCCTCTACCGGACCACCACCATGTTCCTGGAGAAGCTGGGGCTCAACTCGGTGGACGACCTGCCGCCCCTGGCCCCGTTCCTTCCCGACGACGTAGAAGAGCTTGCCGATGCGACGCGATGACCGTGCCCCGAAGCCCGACGCCCCCGTGTACGAGAGCGCCGAGCGCCTGCAGAAGGTGCTCGCCGCCGCGGGGGTGGGCTCGCGGCGCGCCTGCGAGGACCTGATCTTCCGGCGGCGGGTCACCGTCAACGGGCGGGTCGCGCAGCTCGGCGACAAGGCCGACCCGACCCGCGACGTGATCGTCGTCGACGGCGAGCGGTTGCAGGCCGACGTCCGCCTGGTCTACGTGGCGATGAACAAGCCGCGCGGGGTGGTCACCACCATGGCCGACGAGAAGGGCCGCACCGAGCTCGCCGACTTCATCGGCGCGCGGCTGGAGCAGCGGGTCTACCACGTCGGGCGGCTGGACGCCGACAGCGAGGGCCTGCTCCTGCTCACCAACGACGGCACCCTCGCCCACAAGCTCATGCACCCGTCCTACGAGGTCCTCAAGACCTACCTCGCCGAGGTGGCCGGGCCGATCCCGCGCAACCTGGGCAAGCGGCTGACCGCCGGCGTCGAGCTGGAGGACGGGCCGGTGAAGGTCGACGGGTTCAGGGTGGTCGACACGCTGGGCAAAACCGCCCAGGTCGAGCTGACCCTGCACGAGGGGCGCAAGCACATCGTCCGGCGCCTGATGGCCGAGGTGGGACACCCGGTGTCCCGGCTGATCCGTACCTCGATCGGTCCGATCAAGCTTGGCGACCTGCGCACCGGGCGTCTGCGGCGGCTGACCAACGCGGAGGTCGCCGCCCTGTTCAGGGCGGTGGGTGACTGACCCGGTCGATCGGGTACGGCTCCCGGTAGGCTTCGACGCGGTCCGCGGGCCGGCGCATGCGCCCCTGCGGGGCGCCCGCGCGGCGCGGGCATGATTGACGACGAGACACATCCGCTCAACGGCGCCGGACATTCCGGTCGACCCGCGAGGTACGGGCTGAGGAGGACAACGGTGGAGGAAAACGTACCGGCCGGGCGATGCGTGGTCGCTGTGGACGGGCCGTCCGGTTCGGGGAAGTCCACCGTGTCGCGACGCCTGGCGGTGAGCCTCGGCGCCCGCTACCTCGACACCGGCGCCATGTACCGGGCGCTGACCTGGGCGGTGCTGCGCTCCGGGGTCGAGCTGACCGACGCCGAGTCGGTGGCCAAGGTCGCCGGCGAGGCCGACCTGCGCATCGGCACCGACCCCCGGGGGTACGCGGTGACTGTCGACGGCACCGACGTGTCCACCGACATCCGCGGCGCCGAGGTGACCGGCGCGGTCTCCGCGGTGGCCGCCGTCGGCGCGATCCGTGAGCTGCTGGTCGACCGGCAGCGCCGGCTGATCACCGAGGCGGGCCGGATCGTGGTCGAGGGCCGCGACATCGGCTCCGTGGTGGCGCCCGACGCCGACCTGAAGGTCTACCTGACCGCCTCCGAGGCGGCCCGCGCCCGGCGGCGCAGCGCCGAGGACGCGGCCGACGTCACGGCGACCGCCGCCGACCTGGCCCGGCGGGACCGGCTCGACTCGACCCGCAAGGTCAACCCGTTGCAGCAGGCCACCGACGCCGTGGTGCTGGACACCACCGAGCTCGGCATCGACGAGGTCGTCGCCCGCCTGCGTGACCTCCTCACCGAGCGGGGCGTGGCGTGAGCGACGAATTCGGCGGCTGGGTGGAGCTGCGTGAGCCGGAGGTCGAGGCCGACGAGCCCACCGGCCCGCGGCCCGTGGTGGCCGTGGTCGGTCGCCCCAACGTGGGCAAGTCCACGCTCGTCAACCGCATCATCGGTCGCCGCCAGGCGGTCGTCGAGGACATCCCCGGCGTGACCCGGGACCGGGTGCCCTACGACGCGCAGTGGAACGGCCGGGAGTTCACCGTGGTGGACACCGGCGGTTGGGAACCCGACGCCAAGGACCGGGCCGCAGCCATCGCCGCCCAGGCCGAGACGGCCGTGGTCACCGCCGACGTGGTGCTGTTCGTGGTGGACGCCATGGTCGGCTCGACCGATGTGGACGAGGCCGCGGTGAAGATGCTGCGCCGCAGCGCCAAGCCGGTGATCCTGGTGGCCAACAAGGCCGACAACACCACCATCGAGATGGAGGCCACCTCGCTGTGGTCGCTCGGTCTCGGTGAGCCGTTCACGGTGTCGGCGCTGCACGGCCGCGGCTCCGGCGACCTGCTCGACGCGATCATGGCCGCGCTGCCCGAGGCGCCGAAGATCGTCGAGAACCGGCCGCGCGGCCCGCGTCGGGTGGCTCTGGTCGGCCGCCCCAACGTCGGCAAGTCCAGCCTGCTCAACCGGTTCTCCGGCGAGGACCGTGCGGTGGTCGACTCGGTCGCCGGCACCACCGTCGACCCGGTGGACAGCCTGGTCGAGATCGGCGGCGAGACCTGGCAACTGGTGGACACCGCCGGGCTGCGCAAGCGGGTCGGCAGGGCCAGCGGCACGGAATACTACGCGAGCCTGCGTACCGCCTCGGCGATCGAGGCGGCCGAGGTGGCGGTGGTGCTGCTCGACTCCAGCGAGGTGATCAGCGAGCAGGACCAGCGGGTCCTCACCATGGTGGTGGAGGCCGGCCGGGCCCTGGTCATCGCGTTCAACAAGTGGGACCTGGTGGACGCCGACCGCCGCTACTACCTGGACAAGGAGATCGACCGGGAGCTGCGGCGGATCCCCTGGGCGATCCGACTGAACCTGTCCGCGCAGACCGGCCGGGCCGTCGACAAGCTCGCCCCGGCGCTGCGCAAGGCGCTCGCGAGCTGGGAGACCCGCATCCCCACCGCGCAGCTCAACCAGTGGCTCACCGCGCTGGTCCAGGCCACCCCGCACCCGGTACGCGGCGGGCGCGCGCCGCGCATCCTGTTCGCCACCCAGGCCGGGGTGGCGCCGCCGCGGTTCGTGCTGTTCACCACCGGCCCGCTGGACGCCGGCTACCAGCGGTTCGTGGAACGCAAGCTGCGCGAGGAGTTCGGCTTCGAGGGCAGCCCGATCGACATCTCGGTCCGGCCGCGCAAGAAGCTGGGCCCGGGGGGTCGCGGCAAGGCGCACGGCTGACCGTTCCCAGAAGCCGCCGGGGTACCACCCCGGCGGCTTCTTTCCTAGGACGCTCTAGGGGGAGTGACGTTGGCGTCGTGCCGCACGGAGGGGCCTGTGCGTACGGTGCGAAGATCTTGCGCTAAGCTGTACCGGCTGCTGCGGGGGAGACCGCGCGGGGGCATCGGGACGTGGCGCAGTTTGGTAGCGCACTTGACTGGGGGTCAAGGGGTCGTCGGTTCGAATCCGGCCGTCCCGACCAAAGTCAAAGCCCTGACCAGCGTAAATGCTGGTCAGGGCTTTGACTTTCTTCTATGGGGATTTGAACCGCCCCCCGAAAACCCCCCGTTTACGTGGTGCGGCAACCACGTTCGTCATCGATGTGCATCGTTCTAGTCTGATGATGATCCTTGGCTGCTCGGGTGGCTGCCGAGCCGTTCGAGGATGCCGGACACGTCCAGGGCTTGTACCCGCTTGGCGATGTAGTAGGTGTCCGTGACCTCCTCGCTGGAGTGCCCGAGCTGCGCCGTCGCGCTCTCGGTGTCGGTCTCCTCCTTGATCAGGGTGGCGACGGTCTTTCGGAAGGTGTGCGGGGTGACCCAGTCGAGGTCGGCTTCGGCGCGGGCCTGGCGCCGCTGACGGCGAACGTTGTTGGGTGAGAGCCAGGTGCCTCGTCGAGAGGTGAAGATCGCGTCGTGCGGGTTGTCCGCGGCGGTGAGGTTGCGGGCCATCAGCATGCCGACCGCGAACCGGGGGAGGACGACCCTCCGGTAGCCGGCGTCGCTCTTGGTCCAGGGCTGTCGGAAGAAGCCTTGCCCCTTGAGGAAGACCAGCGTGCCGCAGATCGTCAGGGTCGGTCGTTCGGCGGCGAGGTCCAGGTCCTCCCAGCGGAGGGCGAGGATCTCGCCGATACGGGCGCCGGTGGCGAGCATGAGGTCGACGACATCGGCCAGGTCGCCGCTGTGCCGAGGCCCGGGCTTGCCAGGGATCGGCCGCTAAGATGGGCCGCCTCTTCTGTCCGTAGGGTGGTAAGAGTCGCCCCCGCGGCGGGCCGGCCGTCCCTCGTTCACACCATGAAAGAGAAACCATGACATCCACGTCCGCCCGACGGATGACGGGCGCGGTCGGCCAGGTCGCGTTGGGCGTGATGCTCCTCGTTGCCGGAACCGCCCACCTCACCGTCGCGCGCCAGGAGTTCCTGGCGCAGGTGCCCTCCTGGGTCCCGCTCGACGCCGACCTCGTCGTCGTCGCCTCCGGAGTGGTCGAGATCCTTCTGGGACTCGCCCTGCTCGCCGCTTGGAGGCAGCCCGTCCGCGGCATCACCGGAGCGGTCGTAGCCGCCTTCTTCGTCGCGGTCTTCCCGGGCAACATCGCTCAGTTCACCGAAGGGCGTGACGGATTCGGCCTGAACACCGACGCCGCACGGGCGGCCCGCCTTGTCTTCCAGCCGCTGCTCGTGCTCTGGGCGCTCGCCGCCACCGACGCGGTTCCCGCGCTGCGCTCACTGCGTCGTCGCACCTGACACCCGAACCGAATCCAACGACATCATCAGCCTGGTTGCCGCTCGTTGCCTGGTGCCAGCTATAGATCATCTCTGATGGCGCACACGGATGCTCGGATGTCGTCGCCCCTCGGCCACAAAATTGCAGCATCCGCGCTTTGCTTCGCGTACTGGTGGTCAAGCACGCTTGACCACGCAAATCTGATCTCAGCGGCGCCCTCGACCGAACCTGTCTCGATCGAGGGCGGTTGTCGTGGCTTATCGTTCCGTGGCTTCCGTCATCCCCACCAACCGCTCGATTCGGAGAACCAGGACCTAGCCGAGGGGTTCGTCGTCGTCCGGCGGTCCGTGCTTCGCCGGCACCGGCCGACCGGCCGAGCCCTGGCCGGTAGTTTCCGGCCTCACCGGGGAGCGGTCGGACCACCGTGACGCGGGACCGGACCAGGCGCGGACGTGCGGTCCGTACGAGCCCGATGCAGGATGACGTCGGGGTGGCGTACATGTAGCAGGTCACCGCGTTGGCCAGGGAGAGATCACTCGGATGCTTACATGGTCCGGAGCGGGTCCCAGGCCAAGACATCACGGCATCGAGTGAAAACAGAGTCGAGCCGTCCTGGAAGCCATCAAAGCTGAGAGAGCATTGACGTCGAACTCTTAGCTCTCTGAGCGCCCAGTTGTTCGTCCTGAGGACGATTCGTACGTGATCGCCAGCGGTTCCTTATTTCCCGCCATCTCGAAATCTGCCTCTCGGTCAACCGCCTTGAGCTGGGTTGTTGACCGTGACGGAAATTCCACAGTCCCCGCCGGGAGATGCGCGTGCGAGATTGGCCCCGCCAGGCCCGCGAGGGTCGATCCGACGAAGGGACCGCAGTGCACCGTCGATCATGGACAACTCGGCTACGCATCGTGCCCACCGCCATTCTCGTCACCCTGCTGTTGGCTGCCGCGCCCCTGCTGAACCCCGCGGCCGCGCTCGCCACGGTCACACCGGTGGCCGACATGAAGCCCCGACTCACTGGCGTGGGCGTCCCGGCCGGCTCCACGGCGGACATCGAGGGGATCGGCGGCACCGGGCCGGACCGCGCGCGGTTCACCTCGGTCGCCGCCGATTCGCCAATCCCTTTCTCGCTCAAGGTCGACTTCTCGGACGCGGCGACCGCGCCGGCCACCGGCTACGTCCGCGACTCCGGAGAGGCATACCTGGCGACTCGCGGGTACGGCTGGGTCGACCTGGGCGAGCGCACCCCGGTGAGCCTGGTCGGCAACGGTCGCAACCGCAACCCGGCAGCCGGCCAGAGCGACCTGCGGCTGGCCACCTTCATGCACGCCCAATTGCCGGCCGGGAGCGCCGGCGTGCCGACGCCCGGCGCCTGGGAGGCTGCGGTGCCGACCGGCAGCTACACGGTCACCGTCGCGGTCGGCGACGCCGGCACGGCGGTCGACAGCGTGCACTGGGTCAACATCGAGGACCAGAACGCGATCGCCGCCTTCGTGCCGACCTCCACGACCAGGTTCGCCACCGTCACCCGCACAGTGAGCGTCACCGATGGCAAACTCACGGTGACCCCGACGGGCGGCACCAACACCAAGTTCGCGTACCTCGACATCACCAGCGTGGCCGACTCGGCCACCACCCCGACGGTACGCACCAGCACCCCGGCCAACGGCGCCACCGGCGTACCCACCACGACCAGCGTGGTGGAGGACCTGGTGCTGCCCAACGGCGGGGTGGCCGCAGCCACGCTCACCTCGTCAACGGTGCGGCTCACCCGCCTCGCCGACGGCGCGGCGGTACCTGCCACCACGATCACCAGCGGCGGCGGCGACGTCATAAACCTTTCCCCGACCGCACCGCTCGCGTCCAACACGGCGTACCGGTTCAGCATCACCAGCGGCGTCACCGACGTGACCGGCAAGCCGTTCGCGCCGTACTCCATCGTGTTCACCACCGGCGCGGGCGCGGGCGGCAGCGGGCCAATCGCCTTCGACAAGACCGTCGGCGTGGCCACCGGCAAGTCCTTCACCACCGTGGTCAAGGGACCCGACGGCCGGCTCTACGCCGGGACCCTGGACGGCTACGTCTACCGCTTCCCGATCAACGCCGACGGCACGCTGGGCACGCCGACGGTCATCGCCGCGGTGCGCACCAACGCCACTGCCCTCGGCCTGCCCGGCGCTCCGGCCCGCACGATCATCGGCATGGCCTTCGACCCGGTCTCCACGCCCACCGCGCCGATCCTGTGGGTCACCGACAACTACCAGTACGTCGGGGCGCTGAACGTGCCGGACTGGTCCGGACGGGTGGGCCGGCTCAGCGGTGCCGACCTGGGTACGTACACCTCGGTGGTGGTGAACCTGCCGCGCTCCGTCAAGGACCATGAGACCAACTCACTGGCCTTCGGCCCGGACGGCGCACTCTATTTGAGCCAGGGCGCCAACAACGCGATGGGCGCCGCCGACTCCACCTGGGGCAACCGGCCCGAGCGCCTGCTCAGCGCCGCCGTGCTGCGGCTGGACCCCGCCCGGCTGCCGGCCACTTTGCCGCTGAACGTCCAAACCGAGGCGGGCGGCGTCTACGACCCGTATGCGACCGGGGCGCCACTGACGCTCTACGCCACCGGCGTGCGCAACGCCTTCGACCTCGTGTGGCACAGCAACGGACACCTCTACGCGCCGACCAACGGCTCGGCTGCGGGAGGCAACACCCCCGCCACGCCCACGCCGCTGCCCGCCTCGTGCACACGCCGCGGCTACACCGGCCCGGCAGTTCCCGCTCTGACCGGCGTGCCGACGGCGGAGACCGACTACGTCTTCGACGTCAAGCCGGGCCGCTACTACGGCCACCCCAACCCGCTGCGCTGCGAGTGGGTGCTCGCCGGCGGCAATCCGAGCGCCGGCACCGACCCGTTCGAGGTGCCCGCCTATCCCGTGGGCACTCAGCCCGACCCGAATTTCGACCTTGCCGGCACGTACGATGCCGGCCTGCACGCCTCCGCCAACGGCGCGGTCGAGTACCGCGGCGGCGCCTTCGGCGGTGCGCTGCGTGGCAAACTGCTGGTGGTGCGCTACTCGGCCGGTCAGGACATCGAGACGTTCGACGTGGCACCCGGCGGGGTGCTGTCCAACCGCACGACGGGCCTGGCCGGGTTGACCGGTTTCAGCCAGCCGCTGGACGTCACCGAGGACACAGCCACCGGCAACCTGTACGTGACTGAACTCGGCGCCAACCGCATCACTCTGCTGCGACCACGCGTCTAGCCGCAGGCACAGCCGTCGTCCGCGGCGATGGATCCCGGCCGCCCCGTCCTGCGAGACGGGGCGGCCGCGCTCCCGCCGGCGGCCGGCTGCGCCCCGGTGCCAGACGCAAGACGCATACGAACACCAAGTATCGGTCCGCTGAACAGGGATGACATGGTGCACTCCCGAAGAGTCGACGACTTCCGGAGTCAGTCTTCACCGAGCGGCGGCATAGGTCGGATCCATGATCTGGCAGGGGTCGGGTTCACGACTGCCTCGGGTGACCGAGGGCTCCTACGCTGAAATTTGTGGAAGATGTCGATGACGCCCGCGAGCTCGTTGAGCAGCGGATGCGCGCCACGGGGTTCGAGGAGGACATCCTCGACAAGGTCTTGGATCTGCTGGAACGCTTCGACACCGATCGGGAGAAGCTGTTCGAGGAGATGCTCTCCAAGCTGGAGCAACCGGGCTATGACGGCCTGACCGACCGGTGGGAGACCAACTGCGAGCAGGCCGAGGCGCTGATGGAGCGCCTCGAATCGGACATCCGGTCGGTGCTGGAGGACAGCCAGGCCAACGCGATGTCCGTCGACGAACGGTGGATCGCGGTCGGCCCGCGTGACTTCCTCGCCGGGGAGCGCAAGATCTGGGCGCAGGTCGCCCGGCTCGACGTCCCCGAGGTCGCCACGCTGATGAGCAAGGTCCTGGAGGCCGACCTCGCGCTCATCAAGAAGTGCGAGGAGGACCTCAAGAACGCGCGCAGCAACGACGCGATCGTCGAGCAGCTGCTCCTCAAGAACTTCGGCTCCATCCAGGACACGGTCAAGAGCCTGCTGGTCAAATACCTCCCGACCTCGGGCGCCCGCCTGATCGTCCTCTTCATGAAGGACCCGTCGTCCAAGGAAGCCGCCAACGAGGCGATCAAGAACTTCGAGAAGCTCACCGCGGAGAACCTCATGGCGGCCAAGCAGAAGCGTGCCGCGAAGCAGACGGTGGTCGACAACATCAAGCTGCTGACCGCGGCCCGCGAACAGCTCGACGAGGACTGGATCGACAAGCTCTTCGCGCGCGGCGCCGAGGCGGCGGGGAACTGGCGCGGCATCGGCGCGTCCGGCGACTACCGGGCCACCGACTGGGACTGGATGAAGGAGAACGTCCTCGACCGAGGGCTCGACACGCGGGCCGAGGCGGCCAAGGAGCAGTCCAGCAAGCTCTACGACGAGCTCTTCCCCACGCTCGTGGAGGAGAGCACCAACGCCTTCGCCCAGCTGACCGATGATCAGGGCACGCTGGCGAAGTTCAACGAGGAGCTGGCGAAGGCCTCGGAATCCCTGGAGTCGCTGCTGGCGACCGAGGAGGAATACGTCAAGGACCTGGCCGAGGGACCTTACAAGCAGACGGGCCTCGCCGCGTTCGCACAGGTCAGAGACGCGGTCAAGGTGGGCTTCAAGCTGCTCGCGGACAAGACGAAGGAAGCCGACGACGAGGTGAAGAAGTCATGACCGACCTCTTCGTCGCGGCGGGCGGCCCGGTCGGCGACGGCACCCGGGCCCGGCCGTTCCACGACCCGTGGCTCGCGCTGCGGCAGGCTGCGCCCGGCGACCGCATCCACATCGCGGCGGGCACCTATACCGGGCGTGGCGAGCGCTCCTCGTGGGTCGTCGACACCCCCGAGCTGACCCTGCTCGGCGGATACAGCACCGACTTCGCCCGCCGCACCCCCTGGCAGACACCGACGGTCTTTGCGGCAAAGACCGGCCTGCGCGTCCCGAACGAGCCGAACATGCTCCAGGGCATCGACGGCCACGACGGCCTCGTCCTGGACGGGCTGTTCTTCGACGGGGCCGGGCGCGACGACTACGACGAGCAGGGCGGCCTGCAGCGCGCCTCCTACGGGGACGGCTCGCTGGTGAGCCTGCGCGGCGAGCGCATCGCCGTCCGCGACTGCTGCTTCGCCAACGGCAGCTCCGGCGCCGTCGAGCTCGGCGGCGACTCCGTGGTCTTCGAGAACAACATCGTCGTCAACTGCGTCGGCCTCAGCCTGCTCACCGTCCGCGACGGGGCCCCCGAGACCCCGGCCGCGGTCAGCCGCAACACCTTCGCCTTCGCCCACGACGACTCCGACCCGCCGCGCGGCTCCGGCGCCGACCGGGCCGTCGGCGTACGTGTCGACGGCGCTGCCGCGATCGCCGACAACGTGTTCGTCGGCTGCGGCAACGCGGCCGTCGCCTGCCTGCGCGACGTCGGGCAGATCGCCATCGACCGCAATCTGTTCTTCGCCACACCGCGCGACATCGTGCGCAGCCGGGTGTCGGGCGCGGAGGCCGAGCTCACCGAGGAGTACGCCACGGAGCTCGAAGACGTCGGCCTGCGCTCGGCGGCCGGCAACACCGTCGCCGACCCACAGCTGACCGGGCTCCCCGCGGCGTGGCTCGACACGTACACGGTGGACGTCGCCGTCACGTACGAGCGCCCGCCGATCGCCGCCCTCAACGCGCTGCGGAAATCGGCCGGCCTCGGTGAGCTGCCGTCCACATCAGACCGCGATGTTCAGCGGCCCGTCATGCGCCGGCTCGCCCCGGCCGAGGTGCTCGCCCTCGCGGTCGGTGCGGCGCCGGGGGCGCACCCCGCCGACCTGGCGGCACCGGAGCCGTTCACCGAGCTCCCGGCCGGTCCGGCGTACCAGGCCGTCGACTGGGCGCGGCTCTACGAGGCCGACCCGGCGCTCGCCGGAGCCCCGGTGCAGGTGCGGGCCGGGGTCGGCTTCGACCAGAACACGCAGATCCTCCCCGAGCTCGCGGAGACGCACATCGGCGTCGCCGTCTACGAGCCCGGCACCGACAACAGCCCGTGGTGGGCGCTCGCCCCACGCTACGGCCTCGTCCATCACCAGACTGAGGAGGCCGTACGGTATTCGCGCGGCCTCGACGTCGAGTCCACGTACCTGCTCCGCGGCACGTATCGCCTCACGCCGCCCGGCGGGCGTCAGAGCGCCACCATCGTCCTCGACTCCCTCGCGCCCGTGCTCGACGTCACGGCCCCCGAGCCGCCTCGGCCGCCCGGCCGCGACTGGTTCGTGCGAGCCGGATCCTCCGGCGGGGACGGCAGCCGCGAGGCGCCGTTCCGCGACCCGTTCCAGGCCCTCGAAAAGGCCGCCGAGGGCGACCGCATCCTCGTCGCCGCAGGTGAGTACACGGGCCGCCTGCGGTCGGGCACGTGGCGCATCCCCGTACGCAACCTGACGCTGCTGGGCGGGTGGGACGCCGAGTTCGCCGCGCGCGACCCCTGGCGACACCCCGTGCGCTTCGTGCTCACTCCGGAGACCAGAGCGAAGGGCATCTTCGGCGATCCGGTGCTCACCGGCGAGGACTCGGGGGAGGGCCTCATCCTTGACGGGTTCATGTTCGACGGGGCGACCTACAACGCGTACGCCGACAGCGGCGCCCTCGACGCGGGCCATTCCCAATCGGCGGCGCTGCTCGACCTGCGCGGCGGCAGCGGCGGCATCACCGTGCGCAACTGCGTCTTCGCCAACGCGGCTTACTGCGCCGTGCAGCTCAGTGCGGCGTACGGGACTTTCGAGAACAACGTGGTCGTCAACACGAGCGGCACCGCCGTCCGTATCCAGGCACCCGGCGCGGGCCCCTGGACCATCCGCGGCAACACGGTCCTGTTCGCCGCCGACCCCACCGGCCGGGCCTCGACCGGGCAGTCCACGACCGGCTGCCTGCTGGACATCTCCGGCCGGGGTGTCATGCGGGTCGAGGCCAACGTGCTCGCCTTCGCCGACAGCATCGCCGTCCGCGCGACCGTGCCCGACCAGAACCTGCTGCTCGACGGGAACGTGCTCGCCGCCAACCTGTACGCCGACCTCCACGACGGCCGCCACGTGCTCGTCGACGCCGAGAACCGCGACCGGGTGTTCCGCGACGCCCCGTTCGGCGCTCAGACCGGAACCCGGTTCGAGTTGCCGGCGGTGCCGGTCGACGCTGCGTACGCCGACCAGGCCGTCGGCCGCCTCTCGGCGCTGGCCGCCGCGATGCCGAAGGACGGGCTCAACGCCGCTGCGGCGGCGCTCGGCGTCTCGATCACGGCGCCGAAGACGGAGGCACCCGTCGAGGCGGCGCCCCCGGAGCCGAAGAAGGAACCGTCAGTGGCCGACCTGCTCGCGGACCTCGGCCGGGCCCGCAAGGCGTTCGAGGCGAAGGACGCGGCCCCGCCGGCCACAGACACTCCGCTGTACTGCCCGGTCTATCCGGTCGAGGCGGCGCTGAGGCTGGCCCTCGACGCCCCGCCAGGCGAGCCCGGCGCCCACGCCCCGCCCTCATGATCGAAGAGCTTGTCACATCCTGATCCCGCAACCCATCTGGCTTGCTCCACCCACTCGCTCGATGATCAGCATCGACCGTACCGAGGCCGGGCAGGTGTTCATCTACTGGGAGTGTGCCGAGGGCCTGCGGTCGCGATCGATGGCAGCGTTCGAAGCCCGAGACCTCAGCAGCCCTGACCTTCGACGTAGGGCCTGCGCTCAGCAGGTGATGGGGGAGGCGCTGGTCGCCATTCTCTCGGGAGCGGGCTACGAGGCTGGCCTGGGTGCGGATCTGGATCCCAGCAGCGTGTGGGTGCGACGCAAGTCCAACTGACGGGCTGGTGGCTTGGCGCTGCTTGACCGCCGGTCAAGGCTCAAGCGTCCAGCCGGGATGGTTGGCCAATCGTTCGCTCTCGATATGAAGGCGGCCCGCAAGCGGGCCGCGTCGGCCGGCCACGCTTGGGACGATCAGACCTGAAGGCCTTGGGGGTTCCACCCCGAACGCCGGCCCTCTTCAGAGATGCCGGGGCGGATCACCTCGCCAGGCGCCCCAGGACTGCCAGCCTTCGTGAACGTGGCCAAGGTCGTTCCGGTAGGGCGCCCCACCTTGGCTCCGTCCGGGAAGGCTGGACGGGTCGACGACTACCCGACGAGGAGATCCGCCAACACCTTCGGGCGACGGCAAACGGCAGGACAGGGCATGATGCTCGGATGACATTGGCCGATATCTGGCCCGTGCGCCGGATGCGGGTGACGACGTCCGTGCTTGAGCTGGCTGTACCGGGTGAGGACGAGCTTGCCGAACTGGCGGTCCATGCGGCAGCCGGCATCTACGATCCGCAGAACCGCTTTCTGGCGCGTTCGCCCGTAGCGGGATGGGAGTCGGGACCGTCTCCCCAGGCCGAGTTGTCGTTCCTGCGGTACTGCTGGGCGTCCCTGGCGGACTGGCGGCCCAGCAGATGGAACCTGGTAATGGCTGTGAAGGTCGATGGCGCGTGCGTTGGGGTGCAGGAGATCGGCGCGCAGGACTTCGGGGTCACTCAGACCGTCTCGACCGGGTCATGGATAGCGCGGCGGTTCCAGCGGCGTGGTTACGGCAAGGAGATGCGGGTCGCCGTCCTGCACCTCGCGTTCGCCGGGCTGGGAGCGGAGCGTGCCGAGTCCGCCGCCTGGTCCACTAACGCGCCGTCGCTGGGAGTCTCGCGGTCGCTCGGCTATCAGTCGAACGGCACCACAATCCGGACCTTCAACGGTGTCCGCCAGGAGCAGATCAACCTGGTGCTCGACCGTGAGCGGTGGGAGAGCCGCCGTGACGACATCGCGATCCATGGACTCAGCGACGAGGTGCTCGAGCTGATGGATGTTAAGCGGGCCGCATCCCGGTGATGGCCGCTGCCTGCGTGGCCGCACGTCTGTTGGGCTGGACAGGACCGGCCACCGCCGTCGCGCCGGCGGGCGCCACCGGCGCGGTGGCCGGCCCGAGCGGTTCCGGCTCGATCAGGAGGAGTGGGAGAGGTTACGTCCGGGTCCGGGACTGCCGAAAGGCTGCGACAGCATCGGTACGACCTGCGGCTCCTGCCGCACCACCACGACGCGCTGCTGACTGAGGGGAGAAGCTCCCACCCATGTTGCGAATGGTCTGGTCACAGTTGCGGCACACTCGCGGCCGGAGCCTGGCGGTGTTCGCCGCCGTGCTGGTCGCGACCACCGGGTTCACCGTGCTCACCGGTGTCGCAGCCACCTCGCGGCTGGTCGCCCGCGGTTCCATCGACGGCCAGTTCCGGCCGTCGTACGACATTCTGGTCCACCCGGGGCCGGCCGACGGTCTGCTGCACCAGGACCGGCCCACCGCAGCCTACGGCGGCATCGCCCTGGACCAGTGGCGGCGGATCGAGCGCATCCCCGGGGTCGAGGTGGCCGCCCCGTTGGCGGTCCTCGGGCTCGCCGACATCCGATCCGACCTGCGGGTCGACGTGACCGACCAGGTCGACCTGACAGCCGTGCGGCAGGTCGTCGAGGTCGCCCCCCGGGTCAGCGCAGATCGTGGGCTGAGTACGCTCGCCGCCGCCCCCACCTACGTGTACGTGTCCCGCCGCCCCCTGCTGCCACTGTCCTGGATCAGGGGTGACCAGCGGATGTTCGTCTACACCGACGGCACCCGCGTCGACCAGACCGCTTCCGCCGCCGAGTGCCCGGGCACCGGAGGGGGAGGTGCCCTGGAGGTGCAGCCCGACGGCCGGCGCCTGCAGGTGTGCGCGACCGCCGTCGGCAGTTTCGAACCGGGCGCCCGACGGACCAAGGTCAGCGCGCTACAGGCGTACCAGTTGCTCCCGGACGGCACCTTCCGGTTGGCGTCCGTGATAACACTCGGCCGCGCCGCTGCCGCCATTCCCGCCACCGCCCGACTGGAGCTCCGGCTACCCGCGCTCGTACCGATGCTCGTGGCCGGGATCGACCCCGCGGCCGAGGCGCGGCTGGTCGGCCTGGACCGGGCGGTACGCCAGGGCCGCTACCTGACCGGCTCCGACACCATCGGTCCCGCGACCCGGAGCACATCGACGTCCCCGTTCGCGCCGGTCGGCCCGGCGGGCCGGGCACTTCCGGCACTCGCCGCCACGGACCTCGCGGTCGACGAGCAGATGAACCTCGCCGTGTCCCGACTCACGGGTCAGACCGCCCGGCGGGTGCCCGGCTCCACCACAGAAGCGCTGTGGCCACTGCTGCGCGACTCGACGAGGACACCCCCGCGGGCGGCCGCGTACGACCTGGGGCAGCTCTACCGTGCCCGACTCGACACGGCCCTGGCTGGCCACACCCCCCTGTCCGGCGTCCAGACCCTGCTACGGCCCGCACCGGCGACGTACACGCCACAACCCGACGGCGCGAGCCGGATACAGCCCCGGGCCGGTGAACCCGGCGCCACCGACCAGGCCGTCGACGACCTGTGGCGGGACGCCTGGTTCAGCGCCGGCGGTGTCGGCACCGGAGAGCCGATCGTCCTGAACGGGCAGAGCGAGGAGTGGTCGATCACCCCCGTGGGCAGCTTCGCACCCGAGGACCTCCCCACCGCCGGCAGCGCCGCCCAGCAGGCCCTCGACCTGTACCGGCCGGCCGCACCGGTGGGCGGCGACCCTCGTACCCGACGACTGCTCGCCGACCGTCCACTACTGCCCGGCGACGATCCGCTGGGCTATCCGCCCCGCCCGCCCCACCTGCTGACCACCCTGACCGCCACCCACGACCTGTACCAGAGCGTCCGGTCACCGGCGGCGGACGCACCGCTGAGCTCCGTCCGGGTGCGGGTGGCGGACATCGGCCGGTTCGACGAGGTGGCCCGGGAACGCGTCCGGCTCGTGGCCGACGAGATCGTCCACCAGACCGGACTGACCGTCGAGATCGTGCTCGGCGGCTCCACCGTACGTAGCCCCGTGCTGCTGCCCGCCAACCAACTCGGCCGCCCCGACCTGACGCTGGCCGAGGCCCGCACGCGCAAGGGCGTGGCCGCCGAGATCGTGACGGCCGTCGACCGCAAGAACATCATGCTGCTCGGACTGCTCCTGGTGGTCTGCGCCCTGCTGGTCGGCAACGCGGCGTCCACCGCCGTCCGCGCCCGCCGCCGCGAACTGGCCATACTGGCCTGCGTCGGCTGGCCCGGCTGGCGACTGAGTCAGCTGGTCCTCACCGAGACCACCACCCTCGGCCTCGCCGCGGGCCTGCTCGGCGCCGGCCTGTCCGGGCCGCTCGGCCACCTCGCCGGCGTCCAGGTCTCCGGCACCGTCGTCCTGCTGTGCATACCGATCGCGGTGCTGCTCACCGCGGTTGCCGGCGCGCTCCCGGCGATCCAGGCCGCCCGGACCCGATCAGCCGAGGCACTCCAGGCAACCTCCGTGCCGGCCCGACGGTCCGCCCCACGGCGGACCTTCGCCGGACTCGCCGTGGCCAATCTGGTACGGGCACCAGCCCGCACCTTCGCCGGAGCCGTCAGCCTTGCCGCCGGCGTCGGCGCGGTCACCTTGATCGCCGCCTCCCTCTGGGCGTTCCACGACGGCATGGTGGGCTCACTGCTCGGCCAGGCCGTCTCCGTGCAGGTACGCGGAGTCGACCTGGTCGCGGTCGGCGGGGTGCTGCTGTTCGGGCTGCTCAGCGTGGCCGACGTGCTCTACCTCAACGTGCGGGAACGGTCAGCCGAGTTCGCCACCCTCCGGGCCGTCGGATGGCCGGACCGCGCACTCAACCGGCTGCTCGTCTACGAAGCTCTCGGCGTCGGGATGCTCGGTTGCGTTCTCGGGACCGTGGCGGGCCTCGGATCGGTGGCCCTGCTGGTCGGCCACCTCGACGGCCGGCTGGCGGTCCTGGCGCTGGCCGTGACCGCCGCAGCGCTGCTGCTGACCGTGCTCGCCGCGCTGGTCCCGGCGATCCTCATTCGCCGGCTCCCGATCGCCGCCCTGCTCACGGAAGAATGACAACCATCGAACGAGGTGCCAACCGGTGGCCGGAACGCCCCACGGGAGGAACCAGGACGTCGGTTCGAACCCGGCCGTCCCGATCGGCTTCGGCGCGTGCCGGCGGCTACGGGCGTTGCCGGGGTCGGCGAGGCGCGTCACGGTGCCGGGTGGCGCGCCGAGGCCGGCGCACGCTTGGCCCGCTGGATCTGCGCGTAGACGTGGGTCCGCAGCTCGGTGAACCGGGGCAGCGCCCGGGTGGTGAGCTGATCGCGTTCCCGCGGGAGGTCGATCACGAGGTCTTCCTGCACCCGGGTCGGCGAGTGGGACAGGACGAGCACGCGCTGGCCCAGATACACCGACTCGTCGATGTCGTGCGTGACGAAGACAGTGGAGATACCGCGGTTCAGGTGCAGGTCGCGTACGAGGTCCTCCAGGTCCGCGCGGGTCTGCGCGTCCACCGCCGCGAACGGCTCGTCCATGATCAGCACTTCGGGCCGGTACGCGATGGCGCGCGCGATGGCCACCCGTTGCTGCATCCCGCCGGAGAGCTGCCACGGGTGGCTGCGTGCCGACTGCGGCAGTCCGACCGCGTCGAGGGCGTCGGCGACCCTCCGGTCGCGTTCGGCGCGGGAGAGCTTCTGGTGTCGAAGGGGAAGCTCCACGTTGCCCCGGACCGTGAGCCAGGGATAGAGGCTGCGGCCGTACTCCTGGAACACCACTGCCATCGCCGGGCTCGGGCCCGTCACCGGGGATCCCTCCATCTCGACGAGGCCGCTGGTGGGCCGGAGCAGTCCGGCGAGGCATTTCAGGAGGGTGGTCTTTCCGCAGCCCGACGGGCCGACGACGCACAGCAGTTCGCCGGGCAGCATGGTGAAACTGAGATCCCCGATCGCCTCGACCTCGCCCCGGCCGGAGGCGTAGACCTTCCGCAGGTGCTCGACCCGTAGCAGCGGACGTGCGTCAGGCACGGGTGACCTCCCTCATTCCGTGGTACCAGCGCAGGACGCGGCGTTCGACGACGCCGAAGGCCACGGCGAGGAGGACGCCGATAAGGCCGAGCAGGAGGATGCCGCTCCACATCTCGGCGATGAGGTAGTTCCGCTGGAAGTAGGCGATCCGGTAGCCGAGGCCCGCCGAGGACGCGAACATCTCCGAGATGACCATGAGGATCAGGGCCACCGAGAGTGCCTGCCGTACGCCGGTCATGATGCGCGGACTCGCCGCCGGGAGGATCAGCAGCCACACCCGGTCCCACCGGGAGATCCGGTACGAGTCGGCGGTCTCCAGCATCACGCTGTCGGTCGCCCGGACGCCCTCGATCGTGTTCAGCAGGATCGGCCAGATCGCGCCGGAGGAGATGACGACGACCTTCATGGTGTCGGTGATGCCGAGCAGAAGCATCGCGACCGGAATCAGCACCGGTGGCGGAATCGCGCGGAAGAACTCCAGCAGCGGTTCGAGGATCTCGCGTAGCGGGCGGAACCGGCCGATGAGGACGCCGGCGGCGACGCCGAGCACGATCGACGCGAGCAGGCCGGCCAGCAGTCGGTACACGCTCGGCAGCACGTCGTCGACGAACGCCGGGCCGATCCAGGTCTGCCGGAACGCGTCGAGGAGCGGGCGGGGGCCGACGAGGAACCGGTTGGCCGACCGGGTGGACCAGACGGCCCAGAGCCCCACGGCCAGGACGGGGAGCCCGACCGCGTACAGGATGTCCTCGGCGACCCGGACGCCGAGGCCGCGGGGGGCGGTCCGGCCGGCACCGAGGGCGGTCATCGGGTTGCCTCGTCCGCGAGCACCGACTGGTGCCAGGCCAACGAGCGGCGTTCGGCGAAGCGGAACACGACGTTCACGACCACGCCGAGGAGCCCGGTGACCACGACGAGGCCGTACAGGCCGACGGCGTCCCCGGCGGAGCGCGACAGCTCGATCATGCGTCCGAGGCCGGGGTTACCGATCACCATCTCCGCGGTGACGGCCAGGATGAGCGCGACCGCCGCGGCGAGGCGCAGGCCGGTCATCAGGTACGGCAGCGCGGTCGGAAGGACGAGGTACCGCAGCCGCTCGTAGCGGGTGAGGCCGAAGCTCCGCGCGGTGTCCCGGGCGACCGTGTCGACGTCGGCGACGCCGTAGATGACCTGCACGAACACCTGCCAGAACGCCGCGTAGACGATGATGACGAGTGCGGCGCGCATCTGCAGGCCGAACATCAGCACGGCGAGGGGGATCAGCGCGACCGACGGCACCGGCCGCAGGAACTCGACAGTCGTGTGCGTGGCGCGACGCAGGAACGGCACCAGCCCGACCACCGTCCCCAACCCGACCGCGGCGAGCGTCGCCAGCGTCAGGCCGATCGCCCAGGACGTCATGGTGAGCCGGAGCCGCCGCCAGAACGCCAGGTCGCGGAGATCGTGGAACAGCCGTCCGAACACGTCGGTGGCGTACGGCAGGTCGTGCCGGTCGACCAGCCCCAGAGCCGGGAGCAGTTGCCAGACGGCGAGGAACCCCAGCAGGCCGACGGCGCCCAGCAGGATCTTGCGCATCGGTCGGCTACTGCTGCTGGACGAGACGGTCGAAGTCGGGCTGCCGGTCGAGTACGCGGTACTTCTGGGCGAGCGTTGCCAGTTGCTCCAGGCCGGCCTGGTCGATTTCCCACCCGAACGCCGGGAGCCGGACCGAGTCCGCCACCGCATCCGGCAGTTCGAGGTTGTCCTTGATGGCCTGCCGCAGCGCGGCCTGGTTGGCCGGGTCCTTGGCCCAGGTGAGCGTCTTCTTCATCGCCGACGAGAAGTCCGCCACCAGCGTGGCGTCGGAGTCCTTCAGCTTGCTCGACGTGATCGTGGTCAGGGTGGTGAGTCCGGGAACGGTGGCCTGGTACGGCGCGACCACGAGAACGTCACCGCGCTTACGCATCTGGGTGATGAACGGCTCGGTCACCCAGGCGGCGTCGATGGTGCCGGCGGCGAGCTGGGCCGGTGCGTCCGGGAAGGCCACCTCGACGAACTTGACCTTCGTCGGATCGCCGCCGTCCTTCTCGACCGCTGCCATGATCGTGACGTCGCCGGCGGCGCCCAGGCTGTTCACCGACACCTTGCGTCCGGCGAGCTGGGCCGGCCGGGTGATGCCGGACTTCGCGGACGCCACCACGGCGTTGATGTCGTCGCCGTCGGCGTAGGACGACGCGTAGTTCCCGATGATCACCACGCCGAGGTTCTGCAGGTCGGCGCGGAACGGGCCGAACGGCTGGCCGATGGCGAAGTCGATGTCGCCATTGATCAGGGCCGGGATGGCCTGGGCGCCGCCCTGTGCGGGCACCACCTCCACGTCGAGCCCCTGCTCCCGGAAGATGCCCGCCTTGATGCCGCCCCACAGCGCGGCGGTCTCGCTGATCGGCAGCGCCGCCACGCGGACCTTCCGCAGGTCGCCGCTCGCCCCGGGGGACGGGTCGGTGGCGTCGGAATCCGTGCAGCCGGTCAGGGCGATCACGACGCCGGCGAGAGCAGCGAGGGCGGTGACCTTCTTCATGGACGGGCCCTTCCGTGCGCAGCGCTTGTGCAGCCTGACGAGTGGGGTCGACGGAGTGCCGAAGCATCCGATCGCGTCGATCAGCGTCATGCAGAAGCGATTGATTGTCAAGAATTCCCAAAGGGCGAATGGCGTATTGAGAAGACGTCTTGACGGTCGACGATTTTGTGACCAAACTGTGCGGTTGGTGGCGCGGGGCGGAGAGGGCGACGACGTGGCAATCGTGATCGTGGGCGCTGGTATCGGTGGCCTCGCCACCGCACTCAGCCTGCACCGGGTCGGCTTCCGTGAGATCACCGTCTACGAGCGCGCCGCCGCGCTGCGCCCACTCGGCGTCGGAATCAATCTCCTCCCGCACGCCGTCCGTGAGCTGACCGAATTGGGTCTCGGGGAACGCGTGGAAAGGCTGGGCGCCGCACCCGGCACGCTTGCCTACTACAACCGCCACGCTCAGCAGATCTGGAGCGAGCCACGCGGACTGGACGCCGGATATCGCTGGCCGCAGCTTTCCGTGCACCGCGGCCGGTTCCAGATGGAACTGCTCGCCGTGGTGCGGGAACGGCTGGGCGCCGACGCGGTGCGCACCGGGCACCGGCTCGTCGGCGTCCGCGACGGCGTCGCGCGCTTCGAGACGGCGGCAGGGGAGGTGAGCGTCGCCGGCGACCTGGTCGTCGGGGCGGACGGCATCCACTCCGCGCTGCGCCGGCAGCATCAGCCCGACGAGGGCGAGCCGCTCTGGAACGGGCTGACGCTGTGGCGGGGGACGGCACGGGCACCCGGATTCCTGGACGGGCGGACCATGATCATGGCCGGGGACGCGGAACAGAAGTTCGTGGCGTACCCGATCGGCGCCGGCCTGATCAACGTCGTCGCCGAGCGGCGCGGGCCCGGTTTCGCCGGGCCCGACGCGGACTGGAACCGGACGGTCGACCCCGCGCCGGTCGTCTCGCTCTTCGCGGACTGGCGTTTCGCGTGGCTCGACGTGCCGGAACTGCTGGCCGCCGCCGACGAGATCCTCGAATACCCCATGGTGGACCGCGATCCGATCGACACGTGGACCCACGGCAACACCACGCTGCTCGGCGACGCGGCCCACCCGATGTATCCGAACGGTTCCAACGGGGCGTCGCAGGCGATCCTGGACGCACGTACCCTCGCCTTCCACCTCGCCACCGCGCCGACGGTCCGGGCGGCGCTCGACGCCTACGAGGCGGACCGGCGGCCCGCGACCACCGCGCTCGTGCTGAGCAACCGGCGGCAGGGCCCGGAACAGGTGATGGTGCTCGCCCACGAGCGCGCGCCGGACGGGTTCACGCACATCCACGACGTCATCGGACCGGAGGAGCTCACCGCTATCGCCACCGGCTACAAGAAGGCGGCCGGTTTCCTACCCGCCGACCTCAACGAACGGGCCTCCCTGACGCCGACGGCCCTCCCAGGCGTCCTGCCGTGACCGGCCCGGAGCCGACCGAACTGGACGCGGCGCGACTGGCGTCGGTGATCTCACCGCTGCGCCGCACGCTGCTCGCCGCAGCCCGGGCCGCCGAGCACCTGCCGGAGATCCCGGACGCGCAGATCGAGATCGTGCGGGCCCTGCCCCGGGGCACCGTGGCCAGCCCCGGTGAGCTGGCCGAGCGGCTGCGCCTGAGCCGATCCACGGTCAGCAACCTGCTCACCGCGATGGAGGGCAACGGTCTCGTCGAGCGTCGCCCCCGTCCCGGCAACCACCGCCACGTCGACGTCCTCGCCACCGCGAAGGCCCTCGACCTGTTCGACCGCTTCGACCTCGCGAGCGGAGACCTGGTCGCCCGCGCCGCGGCGACCCTGCCGGCGGCGGACCGCGCGGCCCTCGCCGCCGCGGTGCCCGCGCTGGAACGCCTCCGCGACGCCCTCGCGCACGCCGAGGACACTCCATGAGTACGCGCCGAGCCGCCGGTCGGGACGCCGTGACCGCCCCGCCGGTTCCCGGGCTGGAGGCCGCGTTCGAGGTGGAGGTGCGGCTGGGCGCGCTGGAGGACCACGGGACGACCCGTGCCGGTCACCGTCGCGTGGTGCCTGTCGTCGGCGGCCGGGTCACCGGTCTCTTCGACGCCGACATCCTGCCCGGCGGCGCCGACTGGCAGGTGGTCCGCCCCGACGGCGCGATCGAGATCGACACGCGCTACTCGGCGCAAACCGCCGACGGCGGTCACGTCTACCTGCGTACGTTCGGCGTCCGCAGCGGCCGCGCGGAGGTCCTTGAGGCGTTGCTGCGCGGCGACGCCGTCGACCCGTCCGAGTACTACTTCCGCCTGGGCGTACGACTGGAGACGTCGGTGCCCGCGCTGGCCGTCCTGGAGCAGTCCGTCTTCGTGGCGTCGGCGATCCGCGAGGCCGACCTGGTGCGCTACACCGCCTACCGCGTCACGTAGCTGCTCTCTTCGCCGGTAGCCGAACCGTGCTTCGGCACGTGTTTGCGTCAGCACGGTGGTCATGAGTCAGGGGGCGAGGCCTCGGAGCTTGTCCGGGTTGCCCTGCATACGTACACCGGTGATCCACTCGCCGTCGAAGTCGAAGCAGATCGCCCCGGCCGGTTGCCCGTTGACCAGGCCGAGGATGCCCGGTCCGCCGTTGATCTCGGTGATCACGAGCCGTGTGTTCTGCGTCTCCGGCTTGGCGAAGACCCCGAGCAGCCAGCGGGCGACGTTGTCGGCGCCTTCCAGCGGCCGGCGGGCGGCGGTCACCTTGCCACCGCCGTCCGACCAGCAGATCACCTCGGGCGCCAAAAGTTCCATCATCGCGTTCAGGTCGCCTCCGGCACAGGCCTTACGGAACCGGTCCACTGCTTCTCGGCGTACGCCTTGGTCGACGTCGAAGCGCGGCCGGCGGGCCGCGACATGCGCTCGGGCCCGGACCGCGGTCTGCCGCACCGCGACCTCGGACCTGTCCAGAATGGATGCGATCTCGGCGTGGTTGTAGCCGAAAACGTCGTGGAGCAGGAAGACCGCGCGTTCGGTCGGGGTGAGCGTCTCCAGGACGACGAGCATCGCCATCGAGATCGATTCGGCCATCTCGGCCTCCTGACCCACGTCGGGCGCGGTGAGCACCGGCTCGGGAAGCCAGGGCCCGACGTACGTCTCGCGGCGAGCACGGGCCGAGGTGAGCTGGTTCAGCGAGAGGTTGGTGACGGTCTTGACCAGGTACGCCCGTGGGTTGGCGACCTGGTCGCCGACGTCGCGGCACCGCAGCCACGCCTCCTGCAGGATGTCCTCGGCATCGGCGACGCTCCCCGTCATCCGGTACGCGACGTCGAAGAGCAGCCGCCGATGCTGGGCGAAGGCCTGGTCATCGATCATGGAAGCAGGCTAGACGTGCGCCAGCGCCTGGGCGCGCAGCCCGTCCAGCACCGTCGGGTAGGCGGGCTGCCACCCGAGCTCGCGGCGGGCCTTCTCGCTCGAGACCCGCATGCTGACGCCGAGCATCAGATGCATGTACGACGCGGCCCTCATCGTCCACGTGGGCACGGTGAACGGCTTGGGCGTGCCGAAGGTCTCGGCGATCGCCCGGATCATCTCCCCGAAGCCCATGTGGTCGTCGACGACGTTGTACGCCTCACCTGGCCGACCCCGATCGATCGCCGCGACGACGGCGCCGGCCGCGTCCGCCAGGTGCGTCCACGGCGAGACGCGACCGTGGTCGTCGAACGTCGGCAGCCGCCGCTTCCGCAGCATGTGCACCATCGTCTCGGTGCCTCCCGGCCCGTAGAACAGACCGAATCGCAGCGAGATCGCCTCCAGCCCCGACTGCCGGGCCAGGCGCTCCTTCTCCCGCACACCCTCCAGGTGCCGGTTGACCTTCGGGTCAGTCACGGGCGTTGCGAACTCGTCGGCCTCGGTCAGCACACGGTCGCCGAAGTCGCGGTAGCCGTAGCCGATGGCGATGTTCTCGCCGATGAAGCGGCGTACGCCTGCGATCTTGGCCGCCTCTATCAAGTTCGCGGTCCCGACGACCCGCAGGTCGTCGGTGCCGAACATGCCCTTGTGCGTCATCGGCGGCTTGCGCAGCGCGGTCGCGGCGTGCACCACGACGTCGGCCTTGATCCCCTCGAACGCCCGCAGCAGGCCGTCGCGGTCGAGCAGGTCGCCGCAGATCTCGTTGCCCTTCCCACGGCCCACACCCAGCACGGTGTGCCCGGCGTCGCTCAGCGCCTGACGGATGTGCCGGCCGAAAACACCACTGGCTCCGGCGACGATCACGGTCTGGTTCCTCATCCTCGTCATGGCCATGGGACAAGGTGACCGCCCCATCCGTGACACAACCGGGCGTGACCCCGGTCACACGCTCAGCTCGTCATGTTCAGTCGAACCAGTTGAACAGCAGGTCACCGAGCCGGCTCGGCTGGTGATAGGCGACATCCCTGCGTTCGTCCTCGCTCAGGAGATGCAGGTATCGGTTGTTGAGTGGCTGATTCAGCTCTGCCGTGGTGGCAACCCGCAGCCCTGCGCGGCGGTAGAAGTCACCGCCGGGGACGTCGACGAACACGGCGTTGATCATGGCGGGTTCTTGTTGTTCCGCTCCGGCGACCAGGAAGGCTGCAGCGTTGAAGAGGATGCTCAGCGGCTTGCCGTCACGAAGTCGCACACCGATCCTGTAGTGGTTTCGGCCTACCTCCGGCTCCTCGCCTGTGGTCGTGACCACTCCGCGGACTGCTCTGGTGCTGGCGTACACCATGGCCAGCCAGGTGGCACTGGCCGCCTGATCTGGGTGCGGTCTGGTCACTCCCGCCTGTAGCCGATGGATGATTTCCATGCAGGGATCCTCCGGCATCACGGCGCAGGGGGCGAACCTCAGGAGCGGACACCAGTGCGTCACCGTGGATCGGCCTCGTCGCTGGAGTGGTCTCAGTTCTTGCCGCGCGTTGGTTCACTGACTCGTTGCTGGGGTCGCTGCTCGTGGCCGCGGTCGTCGGCCTGGTCTTCGCCGGAGCCTCGGCGGTGCTTGTGCGTCGCCGGCCCCGCCATGATGCCTAGGAGCGCTACCGGGTGAGCGCTCATGCCACGCCTCGCGCCTCACGGAGCGTAGCCAGCTAACGCCTGGGTGAAGCATCCGGACGTGCCGATGTGCGGACGCCGACCGGCTACCGGTCAGCCGAGGCGGTGGGCTCGGCGCTGGAGGTATCGCTGTTCGACCTGGTTCCGGGTGAGAGCGGCTGCTTCGCGGTACCGCGCCACCGCGCAGGCCGTGTCACCGGTCATTTCGAGCAGATGTGCGCGGATCGCGCGTTCGCGTTGCCGGGTCAGTGGGTTTTCGTCCAGGCGGTGGCTCCGGTTGAGGTCGTGGAGCAGGGCCAGCCCGCGGGCCGGCCCGTATGCGTGCGCGACTGCGACCACCCGGCTCAGGCGTACTGGTGCGGTCGGACTGAGCCGTTCCAGTCCCAGGTACAGGGCCGCGATCTGGGGCCAGTCCGTCTGGTCCGGCGCCGCGGCTGCGGCGTGCACGGCCGCGATCGCTGCCTGTAGCTGGTAGGTGCCGACCTCGCGGCGCCGCCAGACGCTGTCGACAAGGTCGGTGCCCTCGCGGATCAGCTCGGGATCCCACCGTGTCCGGTCCTGCTCGTCCAGCGGCACCAACTCGTCGCCGTCGGTACGGGCAGCGCGTCGCGACTCGGTGAGCAGCATCAGGGCGAGCAGCCCGGTCACCTCTGAGTCGTCCGGCAGGGAATCGTGGAGCATGCGGGTCAGCCGGATAGCCTCGCGGGTCAGGTCCACGCGGGTGAGTTCGTCTCCGGTGGAGGCGGTGTAGCCCTCGTTGTAGATCAGGTACAGCACCCGCATGACGGCGTTCATCCGCCACCACCCCGGTCGGGGTCCTGCGGACCGTGGTGCTGACTGCCGGTTGGTGCCGGTCACCGGGGCAGCCCGAGCGTGCGGCCGCTCCAGTTCCTATCTTCCCTCCGGCAAGGGCTCTTCCGGCCGGCACCTCCAATGTCCACAGTCGGTGAGTCGGCTCCGATCAGACCTCTGATGCGGTGTGCGGGGTGCGCCCACCCGCATTTGGCGGAGTACGCTGCCAGACATCGGACGTTCGAAGGGGGTGGCGTGCCTGTCACCGACGGGGCGATCGACAAGGTCAGATCCATGATCGTCCGAGGCGAGCTCTCTCCCGGATCGCGCCTGCCCCGGGAGGCCGACCTGGCCGACCGGCTGGGGCTGTCCCGCAAACTCGTTGCGGGAGGCGGTCGAGGCGCTGTCGCTGATCCGGGTGCTGGACGTGCGCCAGGGCGACGGGACGTACGTCACCAGCCTGGAACCGGCTCTGCTGCTGGACGCGATCGGCTTCGTCATGGACTTCCACCAGGACGACACGGTGCTGCGGATCCTCGAGGTGCGTGGTGTCCTCGAACCGGCCGCGACCGAGCCGGCCGCCGTCCGGATGACCGACGCGCAGATCGCCGAGCTGGGTGCGTCGCCGAGCGTGGCGGCCCTGGTCGCCAACGACCTGCGGTTCCACCACCACATCGCGGCCGGTTCCGGCAACGATGTGCTGTGCTCGTTGATCGACAGCCTGTCCGCGCCGACGACCCGGGCCCGGATCTGGCGCGGGCTCACCCAGGAGGGCGCGGTGCGTCGCACCCGGGAGCAGCACGAGGCGATCTGCGAGGCGATCGAGGCGCGCCGCCCGGAGGTCGCGCGCCGGGGCGACGTGCACGTCGCCGGTGTGGAGATGTGGATCCGCGACGCCCTCGGCGCGCCCGGACGCCCGTCGCCGAGCCGACCGGAGGGTGTGGAGTGAAACTGCTGCGAGTGGGGGCGGTCGGCCGGGAACGTCCGGCGGCGCTGGACGCCCACGGCCGGCTCGTCGACCTGTCCGGGGTGGTGGCCGAGATCGACGGGGCGTTCCTCGCCGACGGCGGCGTCGAGGCTGCGCGCACCGCGCTGGCGTCGGGTGAGCTGCCCGTGCTGACCGACCCCGCGCTCCGCATCGGCGCCCCGGTCGCCCGCCCCGGCAAGATCGTGTGCGTCGGGCTGAACTACGCCGACCACGCCGCCGAGACCGCTGCCGCACCGCCGGCCGAGCCGATCCTGTTCCTGAAGGCGCCGAACACCGTGGTCGGCCCGAACGACCCGGTCCTGCTCCCGCGCGGCAGCGTCAAGACCGACTGGGAGGTGGAGCTCGCCGTCGTCGTCGGCCGCACCGCACGCTATCTCGACAGCGACGCCGAGGCGTTGGCATGCGTCGCCGGGTACGCCGTCTCCAACGACCTCTCCGAGCGGGAGTTCCAGCTCGAACGCGGCGGCCAGTGGGACAAGGGCAAGTCGTGCGAGACGTTCAACCCGCTCGGGCCGTGGCTGGTCACCGCCGACGAGATCCCCGACCCGCAGGACCTCGGCCTGCGCCTGGCCGTCAACGGAAAGCGCCGCCAGGACGGCCACACCGGCCGGATGTTCTTCGGCGTCGCCGAGATCGTCCGCTACGTCAGCCGGTTCATGGTGCTCGAACCGGGCGACGTCATCAACACCGGCACGCCCGCCGGGGTGGCGCTGGGGCAGCCCGAGCCCAAGCCCTACCTGCGCGCCGGCGACGTCATGGACGTCGAGATCGACGGCCTCGGCTCACAGCGACTGACCGTGCGGGAGGCGCCGTGACCGCGCGCGTCACCCGGTCCGGCGCGCCGGAGCGGCCGTGAGCACCGAGTTCGCCGGCCTGAGGGCGGTGGTGACCGGCGGCGGCTCCGGCATCGGCCTGGCCACCGCCCGGCTGCTCGCCGAGCGGGGCGCCGCCGTCGCCTGCCTCGACCTGGACCCCGCCGCGGCGCCTGCCCCGCTGCGCGCGCTGCGGTGCGACGTCACCGACGACATCTCCGTGGCCGAGGCCGTCACCGCCGCGGCGCGCCACCTCGGCGGCATCGACATCCTGGTCAACAACGCCGGGGTCGGCGCGCGGGGGACCATCGAGGCGAACCCGGTCGACGAGTGGCAGCGGGTCTTCGACGTCAACGTGGTCGGCATCGTCCGGGTCACCCGGGCGGCGCTGCCCGCGCTGCGCGCCTCGCGCCACGCGGCGGTGGTCAACACCGGCTCCATCGTGGCGGGCACCGGCCTGCCGGACCGGGCGCTCTACAGCGCGACCAAGGGCGCGGTGCAGGCCCTGACCCTGGCGATGGCCGCCGACCATGTCGCCGAGGGCATCCGGGTCAACTGCGTCAATCCCGGCACCGCCGACACCCCGTGGGTGCGCCGCCTGCTGGCGGCGACCACCGACCCGGAGGCCGAACTCGCCGCCCTGCGGGCCCGCCAACCCATCGGCCGACTGGTGTCGGCCGACGAGGTGGCCGCCGCGATCGCCTACCTGGCCAGCCCGCTGGCCGCCGCCACCACCGGGACCGTGCTGGCCGTCGACGGCGGCGTGCACGGCCTGCGTCTGCGCCCGCCCGGTGACGCTCCGCCCCCACCCGCGAATTGAGGAGCCCCCTGTGGAGACCAACCGGTTGGGCCGTTCGACGGTCCGGGTCACCTCGGTCGGCTTCGGCGCGGCCGGGATCGGCAACCTCTACCGCGCCGTCGCCGACGACGAGGCGCGTGGCGCCGTCGACGCCGCCTGGAACGACGGCATCCGATACTTCGACACCGCCCCGCACTACGGCCTCGGTCTCTCCGAGCGCCGCCTCGGCGCGGCCCTGGCCGGGCGGCCCCGCGCCGAGTTCACCGTCTCCACCAAGGTCGGTCGCATCCTGGTCCCGTCCCCGGACACCGCCGACCGGCGCGACGACGCCGGCGGGTTCGACGTGCCCGCCGACCACGTGCGCCGGTGGGACTTCAGCGTCGACGGGGTACGCCGGTCGCTGGAGTCCAGCCTGACCCGCCTCGGCCTCGACCGGGTGGACGTGGTGCTGATCCACGACCCCGACGAGCACTGGCGGCAGGCGGTCGACCAGGCGTACCCGGCGCTGCACGAACTGCGCGCGCAGGGTGTGGTCGGTGCGATCGGGGTGGGCATGAACCAGTGGCAGATGCTGGAGCGGTTCGTCGTCGACACCGACGTGGACACCGTCATGCTCGCCGGGCGCTACACCCTGCTCGACCAGTCCGCCGGGCGGACGCTGCTGCCCCGGTGCCGGGATCGGGGGGTGGGGGTGCTCGCCGCCGGGGTGTTCAACAGCGGCGTGCTGGCCACCGACCCGCCCGGGCGGACCTACGACTACGGGCCGATCCCGCAGCCCCTGCATGACCGGGCGCGGCGCATCGCCGAGGTGTGCCGCGCGCACGGCGTGACGCTGCCGCAGGCGGCGATGGCGTTCGTCGCCCGGCATCCCGCCGTCGCGACGGTGGTCCTCGGTGCGAAGAGCCCGGCCCAGGTGCGGCGCAACACCGCCTGCGCCGCCGCGCCGGTGCCGGATTCGCTCTGGACGGACCTCGCCACGCAGGGGCTGGTCGAGTCGTGAGGATCGCGCTCTTCGTCACCTGCGTGGTCGACACCATGGCGCCCGGCACCGGCCGCGCGGTGGTGCGCGTCCTCGAACGGCTCGGGCACCGGGTGACGTTCCCGGCGCAGACCTGCTGCGGCCAGATGCACCTCAACACCGGCTACCCGCGCGAGTGCGTGCCGCTGGTGCGCCGGTTCGTCGACGATTTCGCCGACGCCGACGTGGTGGTCTCCCCGTCGGCGTCCTGCGTGGCGATGGTGCGCGAGCAGCACCGGCGGGTCGCCGAGATCTCCGGCGACGCCGCTCTGGCCGACGCCGTGGCTTCCACCGCGCCCCGGGTGCACGAGTTCAGCGAGCTGCTCGTCGACGTGCTGGGGGTGACCGACGTGGGGGCCCGTTTCCCGCACCGGGTCACCTACCACCCGACCTGTCATGGGCTGCGCACGCTGGGGCTCGGCGACCGGCCGCTGACGCTGCTGCGCGCCGTACGCGGGCTCGACCTCGTCGCGCTCGGCGGCGCGCGCGAGTGCTGCGGCTTCGGCGGGACGTTCGCGTTGAAGAACGCCGACGTCTCGGTCGCCATGGGTGCGGACAAGGTCCGGCAGGTGCTCGCCACCGGCGCGCAGGTGCTCACCGCCGCCGACAACTCCTGCCTGCTGCACGTCGGCGGGCTGCTGTCCCGGGCCCGCTCGCCGGTGCGGGTCATGCACTACGCCGAGATCCTCGCGGCGGGGGAGCGTCCGTGAGCGGCGCGACCTGGCTGGGCATGCCGGCCTTCCCGCAGGCGGCCCGCGCGGCGCTGGCCGACCGGCAGCTGCGCGCCAACCTGCGCCGGGCGACCACCACCATCCGGGCCAAGCGGGAGGCGGTGGTGGCCGAGCGCGCGGACTGGGAGCACCTGCGCGAGGCGGGCGCCGCGATCAAGGACCGGACGCTGCGGGGCCTGGACCGCTACCTGCTCCAGTTCGAGCAGCAGGCCACCGCCGCCGGGGCGGTCGTGCACTGGGCCCGCGACGCCGCCGAGGCCAACCGCATCGTCGTCGACCTCGTGCGCGCGGCCGGCGCCGACGAGGTGATCAAGGTCAAGTCCATGGTGACCCAGGAGATCGAGCTGAACGCCGCGCTCGCCGCGGCCGGGATCGCGGCCCACGAGACCGACCTGGCCGAGCTGATCGTGCAGCTCGCCGACGACCTGCCCTCGCACATCCTCGTCCCGGCGATCCACCGCAACCGCGCGCAGATCAGGGACATCTTCCGCCGGGAGATGCCCGGCGTCCCGGACGACCTCGACGACGAGCCGGCCGCGCTCGCCGCCGCCGCGCGCCGGCACCTGCGACGCAAGTTCCTCACCGCCCGGGTCGCCGTGTCCGGCGCGAATTTCGCGGTCGCCGAGTCGGGCGCCCTGGTGGTGGTGGAGTCCGAGGGCAACGGCCGGATGTGCCTGACCCTGCCCGAGGTGCTGATCAGCGTCGTCGGCATCGAGAAGCTGGTGCCGACCTGGGCCGACCTGGAGGTGATGCTGCAACTGCTGCCGCGCTCGTCGACCGGGGAGCGGATGAACCCGTACACCTCGACGTGGCGGGGCGTGCACCCGGGCGACGGGCCGGGCGAGGTGCACGTGGTCCTGCTCGACAACGGCCGCACCGCCGTGCTCGCCGACGACGTCGGCCGCCAGGCGCTGCGCTGCATCCGCTGCTCCGCCTGCCTCAACGTGTGCCCGGTCTACGAGCGCACCGGCGGGCACGCGTACGGCTCGCCGTACCCCGGCCCGATCGGGGCGATCCTCACCCCGCAGCTGCGCGGCATGCGCGGCGACCCGGTCGCGGCCCAGCTGCCGTTCGCGTCCACGCTCTGCGGGGCCTGCTACGAGGTGTGCCCGGTGCGTATCGACATCCCCGCCGCCCTGGTGCACCTGCGGGCCCGCACCGTCGACGAGGCGCGCGGTCCGCTGTCGGTGGAGCGGGCGGCGATGCGGGCCGCGGCCTGGACGCTGGCCCGCCCGCGTCGCCTCGCCGCCGCGCAGCGTCTCGCCGCCCTCGCCGGCGCGCTCCTCGGTCGCCGGGGCCGGATCGGCCGGCTGCCGGGACCGCTGGCCGGCTGGGCCCGGGCCCGGGACACCCCGACGCCGCCGGCGGAGTCGTTCCGGGCCTGGTGGCGCGGAAACCGGAAGGGTACGGCCGGGTGAGCGCCCGGGAGGAGATCCTGAGCCGGATCCGCGGCGCGTTCGCGGACGCGCCCGACACGCCTGTCGAGGTGCCCCGCCGGTACGCGCGCGCGGTCGACGGGGTGGACGTGGTGGCGTTGTTCGCCGAGCGGGTCGGTGACTACCGGGCGAGGGTCCGCGTGGTGGACCCGGCGGCCCTGGCGGACGTGGTGGCGGTGGAGCTGCGGGACGCGGGCGTCGAGGTGCTCGCGGTGCCCGCGGACCTGCCGGGGGAGTGGTCGGCGCGGACCACCGCCCGGGTCCACGCCGACTCGCCCCCGCTGTCGGTCGAGGCGCTGGACGGCTGCGACGGGGTGCTGACCGGCTGCGCGGTGGCGATCGCCGAGACCGGGACGATCGTGCTCGACGGCGGGCCCGGCCAGGGCCGCCGTGCCCTGACCCTGGTGCCGGACGTGCACGTCTGCGTGGTGGCGGCGGCGTCGGTCGTCGGCACGGTGCCCGAGGCCGTCGCCCGGCTGGCCGGGACCCGGCCGCTGACCTGGATCAGCGGCCCGTCAGCCACGAGCGACATCGAACTCGACCGCGTCGAGGGCGTGCACGGGCCGAGGAACCTCGTCGTCCTCGTGGTGGATCCGGGCCGGCGCTGACCCTCGGTGCCGGTCAGTCCGACCGGTTGTCGTCGTCGGCCTCGGCCAGGATCGTCCGTAGCCAGGACTCGGAGGTGTTGACGTGCATCAGCGCGGTCGCCTGGGCGAGCAACTGGTCGCGGGAGCGCAGCGCGCGGTAGATCGCCTGATGTTCGCCGAGCGTGACATGTGCCGCGTTGCCCTCGATCAGGCCACGCCAGACCCGGGCTCGCACGGTCCGGCCGGACAGCCCGTCGAGCAGCGAGGTGAGCGTCTCGTTGCCGGTGGCGGCGATGACCGTGCGGTGGAAGGCCGTGTCGTACTGGATCAGCTTCTCGGCGTCCTCGGCGGCGGTCCGCATGTCCTCCAGGATCTGCGCCAGCTCGTCGAGGTGGGCGTCGGTGAGACGGACGGCGGCCAGGCCGGTGGCGGCCGGCTCCAGCAGCCGGCGTACCTCCATGACCTCCAGCAGGGTGTCGTCGCGCAGCAGTTCGACGGCCAGGCCGACGCCCTCCAGCAGCAGGCGTGGCGCCAGGCTGGTGACGTAGGTGCCGTCGCCGCGGCGGACGTCGAGCACGCGCGCGGACTCCAGCGCCTTGACCGCCTCCCGGACGCCGCTGCGCGAGAGCCCGATCTGGACCGCCAGCTGAGGTTCCGGAGGCAGCCGCGCGCCCGGGGGCAGCTCCCCGGACTGGATCATCTGCCTGATCTTTGCGATGGCCTCGTCGGTCAGTGCCATGCGCCCTCCCTCGCCCCGGTGCTTCCGCGGTAGACATCATATCTCCGCACGTCCATGCCCCTGTGGCCAGCTCCGTCCAGGTGTGAGTGGTCCGGGCGGAGGGCGATCGGTGCGAGCCCGTAACCCGGACGAAACCTGGCTCTAGACAGTCGGAAAGGGTTTCGTCTATAAAGACATCAGATCTTTGCCGCATGTTTTTGATCTTCTCGTTTCCCACCACCGGTCGCTCCGGCGCGGGTTCCGCCGTCGTCGCACGCCGGCGGCCGACGAGCCAGCACCCGTCCCGCGCAGGCCGAACCCGAACAGGAGAACGGTGAGCATTTCGAATTCGCTACGCCTGACATTGGTGTCACTGCTGGGCCTGGGCATGCTCACCGCATGCTCCTCCGACGACAGCGCCGGCGCCGCCGGTGGCGGCAAGCCGCTCGTCGGCGTCGACTACCCCCGGTCGGACACCGACTTCTGGAACGCCTACATCAAGTACGTCCCGCCCGCGGCGCAGGAACTGGGCGTCGACCTCAAGACCACCAACTCGCAGAACGACATCGCGACGCTCATCTCCAACACCCAGACGTTCATCAGCCAGAACGTCAAGGGTGTGGTGATGGCGCCGCAGGACACCGCCGCCATCGCCCCGTCGCTGCAACAGCTGGCCGACAAGAAGATCCCGGTGGTCACCATCGACACCCGGCCGGACGCCGGCAAGGTCTTCATGGTGGTCCGCGCCGACAACCGCGCCTACGGCACCAAGGCGTGCCAGTTCCTCGGCACGAAGCTGGGGGGCAAGGGCAAGGTCATCATGTTCCAGGGCGGGCTCGACTCGATCAACGGCCGGGACCGCACCGAGTCGTTCAACGAGTGCATGAAACAGAACTATCCCGGCATCACCGTCTTCGGCGAGGCGACCGAGTGGAAGGGAGACCTGGCGGCGTCGAAGTTCCAGACCCGGCTCGCCTCCGACCCGGACATCAAGGGCGTCTACATGCAGTCCTCCTTCGCGCTGGCCGGCACGCTCCAGGTGCTCAAGCAGCGCAACCTGCAGTTCCCGCCGTCGGACCCCCGGCACGTCTTCGTGGTGTCCAACGACGGCATCCCGGAGGAACTCAAGGACATCAAGGAGGGCCTGATCGACGCCACGGTCAGCCAGCCCGCCGACCAGTTCGCCAAGTACGGCCTCTACTACGTCAAGGCAGCGATCGACGGGAAGACCTTCGCGCCCGGCCCGACCGACCACGACAGCACCATCGTCCAGGTCCGTGACGGGCTCCTCGAGGACCAGCTCGCCGCGCCGCTGGTCACCGCCGACGGCGCCACCATCGCCGGGCAACCGACAGTGAAGTACGACGACAAGACGCTGTGGGGCAACGCGTCGTGACCGACCCCGCAGCACCCCCCGACGACGGGCGGAGCGGTCACGGTCCACCCGTCGTCGAGGCGGTCGACATCACCAAACGGTACGGCTCCACGGTCGCCCTGGACTCGGCCGGCATCATGATCCGGCCGGGAGAGACGCACGCCCTGGTCGGCCGCAACGGGGCCGGCAAGTCCACCCTGGTCAGCATCCTCACCGGCCTCCAGGAGCCGGACGGCGGGCAGGTCGCGTTCGACGGCCGCCCGGCCCCGCCGCTGGCCGACCGGGACGCCTGGCGGCGCCGGGTCGCCTGTGTCTACCAGAAGTCGACGGTCATCCCCACCCTGAGCGTCGCGGAGAACCTGTTCCTCAACCGCCACGCGCGGGGCCGGGACCGGCTCATCCGGTGGCGCACCGTGCGCCGGGAGGCCGAGCGGCTGCTCCAGGAGTGGTCGGTGGCGGCGGACGTGGACCAGCCGGCCGGCACGCTCACCGTCGAGGAACGCCAGTTCGTCGAGATCGCCCGGGCGCTGTCGTTCGGGGCCCGGTTCATCATCCTCGACGAGCCCACCGCGCAGCTCGACGCCGGCGGCATCGCCCGGCTGTTCGCCCGCATCCGCGATCTCCAGCACCAGGGCGTGACGTTCCTGTTCATCAGCCACCACCTCCAGGAGATCTACGAGATCTGCGACACCGTCACCGTGTTCCGCGACGCCCGGCACATCCGCACCGCGGCGGTCGCCGACGTCACCCCGGCCGAGCTGGTGGCCGCGATGACGGGGGAGGAGGCCGCCGCCGGGCCCGCCACCGCCCGGCCCGCGCCGGCCGGGGACACCGCCGAGCTGTTGACCGTCGAGGGTCTGGTCACCGGCGCCGGGGCCGAGGCGTCCTTCCGCGTCCGCGCCGGCGAGGTGGTCGGGTTGGCGGGCGGCGGCGGCAGCGGCAAGGTCGACGTGGCCGAGACGATCGTCGGCCTGCGCCGGCGGTGGGCCGGCACGATACGCCTCGACGGGCGCGTGCTGCGCCCCGGCAGCGTGCGCGACGCGCTCGACGCCGGCATCGGGCTGGTCCCGCAGGACCGGCACCGGCAGGGCCTGGTGCCGATGCTGTCGGTCGCCGAGAACATCACCATGACGGTGCCGGGGAAGCTGCGTCGGCGCGGCTTCCTCGCGCCGGCGCGCCGCGACGCGTTCGCCGAGCGGTCCATCGCGGACCTGGGCATCAAGACCGCCGGCCCGGGGCAGCCGGTCTCCGGCCTGTCCGGCGGCAACCAGCAGAAGGTGGTGATGGGCCGGGCGCTGGCCAGCGACCCGCAGCTGCTGGTGCTGATCACTCCCACCGCCGGGGTCGACGTGCGGTCGAAACAGAACCTGCTCGCGGTGGTCGACCGGGTCTCCGCCCAGGGCACCGGCGTGCTCATCGTCTCCGACGAACTCGACGACCTGCGGGGGTGCGACCGGGTGCTGGTCATGTTCGCCGGCCGCGTCGTGCGGGAGATACCCCGGGGCTGGCGCGACGCCGACCTCGTGGCCGCCATGGAAGGGGTGCAGGCCGAGCATGTCTGACACGCTTGTCTCCACGGGCGCCCCGGCGCCCACCGACCGTCCGACCGCCCGACGGCGGATGCCCGCGCTGGCCCGGCTGCGGGACCTGGTGCTCGTGCCGGCGATCGTGGTGATCGCCGTGGTGGGCCAACTGGTCAACCCGGTGTTCCTGCAGAGCGACAACCTGATCAACATCCTGCAGAGCATGTCCGCCATCGCGATCCTGGTGCTCGCCGAGACGCTGGTGCTCGTCACCGGCAAGATGGACCTGTCGCTGGAGTCCACCTTCGGCCTGGCCCCGGGCGTCGCGGCCTGGCTGGTGGTCGACCCGGCGATCACCCACGGGCTCGGTGTCGACCTGCTCGACGGCGCCTGGGGCGTCCCGGTCACCCTGCTCGTCGGCGCGCTGATCGGCGCGTTCAACGGCCTGCTGATCGTCCGGTACGGGCTGAACGGGTTCATCGTCACGCTCGGCATGCTGATCGTGCTGCGGGGCCTGCTCACCGGCATCTCCGGCGGCAGCACCTTCTTCGGCCTGCCGCCGTCGATGTCCTACCTCGGCAGCGCCTCCTGGCTGGGGGTGCCGGTCTCCATCTGGCTCTGCCTGGTGGCGTTCGCGGTGGCCGTCGTGGTGCTCGGCTTCACCGCCGGCGGCCGGGCGCTCTACGCCATCGGCGGCAACGTCGACGCGGCGCGGGCGGCCGGCATCCGCACCGACCGGATCCTCTGGCTCACGCTCGTCACCGCCAGCGTGCTCGCCGCGCTGGCCGGCCTGATCCAGGCCGGGCGGCTCGCCTCCATCCCCAGCGGCCAGGGCGACGGGGCGATCTTCCAGGTGTTCGCCGCGGCGGTCATCGGCGGCGTGAGTCTCAACGGTGGCAAGGGCAGCATGGTCGGCGCCTTCACCGGGGTGCTGCTGCTGTTCATGATCGTCAACGTGCTGACGCTGGCCGGGGTGCCCGCGCAGTGGACCAACTTCCTCAACGGCGCGGTCATCCTGGTCGCTCTGGTGCTGTCCCGGATCACCGGTGGCAAGGCGCAGGAGTGAACGCGCCGGGCGGCGCAATCATGTGATGTACGCGCCCTCGATCGATGAACTATGGACTATCCATCGATAGAAGGGTAGAAATACGTCTGATGTTCGCCCCGGGCGTCGTTGCTCGGCTGCGCATCGGCCCACGCCTCACGGGTGCCGCCGTCCGGCACCGATCGACCTTCCGGGGAGCAGACGGTGACTGAGCTGATCTCGTCCGTAGCGACCTTCGACGTGCGATTCCCGACCTCGCGGCACCGCGACGGATCCGACGCGATGAACCCCTTCCCCGACTACTCCGCCGCCTACGTGGTGCTGCGGACCACCGGTGGCGCCGAGGGCCACGGCCTGATCTTCACCGTCGGTCGCGGCACCGAGGTCCAGGTGGCCGCCGTACGAACACTCGCCGACCTGATCGTCGGCGCGTCGGTCGACGAGATCGTGGCGGACCCGGGCGCGCTCGCCCGTCGCCTGATCGGCGACAGCCAGATCCGCTGGCTCGGCCCCGAGAAGGGCGTCGTGCACATGGCCGCCGGCGGCATCGTCAACGCCGTCTGGGACTTGGCCGCACGGCGGGCCGGCAAGCCACTGTGGAAACTGCTGGCCGACCTGACCCCCGAGCAGGTCGTCGCCCAGGTGGACTTCCGCTACCTGCGCGACGCCCTCACCGAGGAGGAGGCCCTGGCGCTGCTGCGCGCCGCCGTGCCGGGCCGGGCCGAGCGGGAGCGGCTGCTGCGCGCGGAGGGCTACCCGGCCTACACCACCACGCCGGGCTGGTTGGGCTACGACGACGACAAGCTCACCCGGCTGTGCCAGGAGGCGGTCGAGGACGGCTACGACCTGATCAAGCTCAAGGTCGGCGCCGACCTGGACGACGACGTCCGCCGGATGGCCCTGGCCCGCAAGGCGGTCGGGCCCGAGGTGCGCCTCGCCGTCGACGCCAACCAGATCTGGGGGGTGCCCGAGGCGATCGGGTGGATGAACGCATTGCGCGGCTTCGACCCGTACTGGATCGAGGAGCCGACCTCGCCGGACGACATCCTCGGCCACGCCGCGGTTCGCCGCGCGGTGGCCCCGATCAAGGTGGCCACCGGCGAACACGTCCACAACGCCGTCATGTTCAAGCAGCTCCTGCAGGCCGGTGCGGTCGACGTCGTGCAGATCGACGCCTGCCGGGTGGGTGGCGTCAACGAGAACCTGGCGATCCTGCTGCTGGCCGCCAAGCACGGGGTGCCGGTCTGCCCGCACGCCGGCGGCGTGGGCCTGTGCGAACTCGTGCAGCACCTGGCGATGTTCGACTTCGTGGCGGTCAGCGGCAGCTGGGAGGACCGGGCCATCGAGTACGTCGACCACCTGCACGAGCACTTCGTCGATCCGGTACGCGTCGAGCGCGGCCGCTACCGCGCGCCCACCGCGCCGGGCATGAGCGGACAACTCCTGGCCGACTCGCTCGACGCGTACCGCTTCCCCGACGGTCCCGAGTGGGCCGTGGCGGACGACGCCGTCGCGGCCGCGACCGCCTGACCTGGAGGCCCGACCCGTGCGGGACGACGAATCGCCGACCCGCGCCGCGACCCCGCACCGACCAGTTCCACCGAGCGCCCGGACGAGCAGGGAGACGTCGTGATCGTCGACGCGCACCACCACCTCTGGCGACCCGAGCGGGGCTACACCTGGCTCGACGACCCCGAGCTGGCCGGCATCCGCCGGCCGTTCACCCCGCAGGACCTCCGTGCCGAGGTCACCGCCGCCGGTGTACGCCACACGGTGCTGGTGGAGGGCGGTCGCTGCCACCGCGACGAGGTGCCGGAATTCCTCGGGTACGCGGCCGACACCGAGCCGATCGCCGGAGTCGTGGCCTGGGCCGACGTCACCGACCCCGACCTGCCGGACACGCTGGCCGGTTACCGGCGGATGCGTGGCGGCGAGCTGCTGGTGGGCATCCGCTCGCAGGTCCAGGGCGAGCCCGACCCCGACTACCTGGACCGTCCGGAGGTTCGCCGGGGCCTGGCCGCGGTGGCCGACACCGGACTCGTCTTCGACCTGGTGGTCCGGGCCGACCAGCTTCCCGCCGCGGCCCGGGCGGCGCGAGACCTGCCACAGCTGCCGTTCGTCCTGGACCATCTGGGCAAGCCGCGCATCCGGGCCGGCGTGGCCGGGCTGGCCGGCTGGTCGGCGGACCTCGCGGCGCTCGCGGTCAGTCCGAACGTGACAGCCAAGCTCTCCGGTCTGGTGACCGAAGCCGGGCCGGGCTGGACGGTGGCCGCGCTGCGCCCCTTCGTGGCCGTCGCGGTGGACACCTTCGGGGCGTCGCGGCTGATGTTCGGCTCCGACTGGCCGGTCTGCCTGCTGGTCGCCGACTACGGCAAGGTGCGCGACGCGCTGGGTGCGGCGCTCCCGCCGCTGTCCGCGGCCGAACGCGACGAGATCTTCGCCGGCACCGCGACGCGCGTGTACCGGCTCGCGGTCTGACCGGAAGGAGCTGACGGATGCAACGCTACGGCACGGTGATCCGGCTGCGCCCGGAGCGGCGGGCGGACTACCTGCGGCTGCACGCCCAGGTCTGGCCGGCCGTGGAGCAGACGCTGCGGGAGGCCAACATCCGCAACTACACGATCTTCCTACACGGCGACCTGCTGTTCGGCTACTACGAGTACGTCGGCACCGATCACGCCGCCGACCAGGCCCGGATCGCGGCCGATCCGCAGACACGTCAGTGGTGGCAGCTCACCGACCCGTGCCAGCAGTCCCTGGCCGAACCGGGATCCGGGCAGTGGTGGGCGCCGATGCAGGAAGTCTGGCACCTCGACGAAGGCGGAACGACATGACGCAGGCCGCACTGTACGTCGGCAATCGCACCTTCACCGTCGAGGAGCGACCGGCGGTGCCACCCGGGCCGGGGGAGGTCCGCATCGCCGTCGCCTACACCGGGATCTGCGGCACCGACCTGCACGTGATGCACGGTGCGATGGACCATCGGGTGACCGTGCCGGCGGTGATCGGGCACGAGATGGCCGGCCGCGTCGCCGAGCTGGGCGCCGGCGTCACCGGCTGGCGGGTCGGCGACGCGGTCACCGTGATGCCGCTGGCCTGGTGCGGCCGGTGCCCGGCGTGCCGCGCCGGTGACCAGCACGTCTGCCACCGGCTCACCTTCATCGGCGTCGACTCCCCGGGCGCGATGCAGAGCTCGTGGACGGTGCCCGCCGAGACCCTCGTGGGGTTGCCCGAAGGGCTGTCCCTGCGGCACGGGGCGTTGATCGAACCGACCGCGGTGGCGGTGCACGACGTACGGCGCTCCCGGCTGGCGGCCGGCGAGCACGCGGTGGTGATCGGCGCGGGTCCGGTCGGCCTGCTGATCGCCTGCGTCGCGCGCAGCGTCGGCGCGGCCGTCGTCCTGGTCGAACTCGACCCGCACCGCCGTGACGTCGCGGCGAGGCTCGGCTTCACCGCGGTCGACCCGGCCACCACCGATCCGGCGGACTTCGTCGACGGCTGGACCGGCGGGGCCGGAGCGGCAGTGGTGTTCGAGGTGTCCGGGTCGGCGGGCGGGGTGCGTACCGCCACCGGACTGCTCGCGGTGCGCGGACGCCTCGTCGTGGTCGGCATCCACCCGGTGCCCCGCGAGGTGGACCTGCACCGGGTCTTCTGGCGCGAGCTGGAGATCGTCGGCGCCCGGGTCTACCGGCGCGACGACTTCACCGAGGCGGTCCGCCTGCTGGCCGCCGGGGAGGCGCCCGCAGCGGACCTCATCTCCGCGGTGGTGCCGCTGAGCGACGTGGCGAGGGCGTTCGACGCGTTGGAACGCGGCGGAGTGGTCAAGATCTTGATCGACTGTGACGGAGGCCGATGATCATGTTCGACCTGACCGGCCGGCTGGCCGTGGTGACCGGATGCCGGCGCGGTATCGGGTTGGCCATGGCCGAGGCCCTCGCGGGTGCCGGCGCCGACATCGTCGGCGTCAGCGCGGCCCTGGAGAGCGAGGGCAGTGAGGTGGCGCGGCGGGTCGAGGCGCTGGGCCGGAACTTCACGGCGTACCGCGTGGACCTGGCCGACCGCGCGGCGGTGGGCGCGCTGGCCGCGGCGCTGGCCGGCGGCCCTCGCCCGGTGGACATCCTGGTCAACAACGCCGGCACGATCCGGCGGGCGCCGGCCGCCGAGCATCCGGACGAGGACTGGGACGAGGTGGTGCAGGTCGATCTGACCGCGCCGTTCGTGCTCGCCCGGGAGATCGGTCGGCAGATGGTCGACCGGGGAAGCGGGAAGATCATCTTCACCGCCTCCATGTTGAGCTTCCAGGGCGGGGTCAACGTGGTCGGGTACGCGGCGGCGAAATCGGCGATCGCCGGGGTGACGAGGGCGCTGGCCAACGAGTGGGCGGGCCGGGGCGTCAACGTCAACGCCGTCGCCCCCGGCTACATCGCCACCGACAACACCCAGGCGCTGCGTGACCAGGTGGACCGCAACAGGGCGATCCTGGAGCGCATCCCGGCGGGCCGGTGGGGGCGACCCGAGGATCTGGCCGGGGCGACGGTCTTCCTGGCCTCCGACGCCGCCGCCTACGTCCACGGCACCATCCTCGCCGTCGACGGAGGTTGGCTGGGCCGCTGAGCCGGATGGCGAACGCCCGCGTGCGACGGCGGCACGCCGTTCCGCTCGCGGTCAGGGCACTAGATCACCCGGCGTCGCACCCGCCACACCACCACACCGGTCAGGACCGCCGCGACGGCGACGAACAGGGCCGCCTCGACGAGCTGGAACGTCCAGAACCGGTCGGCCGGGTGATAGACCGCGAACCGCTGGATGCCCCGCGCGTGCAGGAACTGGTTGAGGTTGGTGCCGGCCCCGTCGGCGGCGGCTTCCAACTCGTGGTAGTCGGTCCAGCTCAGCCTGCGCCCGGCGGCGTCTGCGTAGCCGTGTTCGATCGTCCAGTCGGCGACGTCGTGCAGGGGGCGGTGCCCCGCACTGTCGTTCGAGCCGCCGACGGGGATCGGGTCCATGGTGGTGAGCGGCGTGGCGTACGCGGGACGGGCCAACAGCGCCACCGACATCCGGGCGGCGAGGAACGCCCCGAACGCGACGCCGAACGCGGGCAGGCTGCGGCGCAGGATCGCCCCGGCGGCGGTGGCGACGCCGAACGCGAACAGCGCGTACGCCACCGGAACGAGGCCCTCCAGGTCGAAGGCGTCGTACTGGAAGCGCCCTTCCCACGCGTCGAACGGCTGACGGAACCAGGTGAGCACCGCGGTGAACATCCCGGTGAGCGTGATCGTGGCACCGGCCAGTGCCGCGAGCTTCGCCGCCAGCCAGCGCATCCGCGGCACGGCCTGCGTCCAGGCGAGCTGCCAGGTGCCGTCCTCCAGTTCGCGCGCGAGCAGCGGCGCACCGAGGAACGCACCGATGACGACGGGGACCAGATAGAAGGCCGCCAGGAGGTTCTCGACGTACCCGTACTCCTCGTCGAGCCGGCGGAACGAGGCCGCGCAGGCCTCGTTGACGCCGGCCTCTCCCGCACACCGGGCGGGGCCGCCGGGAAACAGGTCGTGGGCCTGCGTCCCGAGCACGAGCAGGGCGGCGCCGAACGTGCCGACGAGCAGACCCAGGACGCAGACCTCGGTCCGGTGCTGGCGCCAGATCAGCCACGTCATGCCGCCACCCCCGACCGGACCGTGGCGCTCGGCCCGGACGACCGGCGCAGGTATGCCAGCACCAGGTCCTCCAGCGCGACCGACCGGGCCTGCCATCCGGGCGCGGCCGGGATCGCGCCGTCGCGTACCAGCAGGGTCGTGTGCCGGTCGCTGTGGACGGCCTCCACCACGGCGCCGGACCGCTCGATGTCGGTGGCCGTGCGCGGGCCGACGAGCAGCCGGTGCTCGGCGAGGAGGGTGTCGATGTCGCCGGTGAGCGTGACCCGGCCGTGGTTGAGCACGACCAGGTGGTCGCAGACGCGCTCCAGCTCGTGCACCACGTGGGAGGAGAACAGGACGGTCACGCCGCCTTCGGCCACCGCGCCCATGAGAACCTGCAGGAACTCGTGCCGGGCCAGCGGGTCGAGGCTGGCCACCGGCTCGTCGAGGACGAGCAGATCCGGCCGCTTCGCCAGGGCCAGGGCCAGGGCGACCTGGGCCTGCTGCCCGCCGGAGAGCGTGCCGGCCCTGCGGTCGAGCGGAATGCCCAGCTTTGCCAGCCGACGCTCGGCCAGCCCCTGGTCGAACCGGACGTTGCAGGCCCGGCCGAAGCGGAGCATCTCGGCGACGGTGAAGCGCTTGTACAGCGGGTGGTCCTGGGCCAGGAACCCGATCCGGGACAGGGTTTGCGGGGTGCTGGCGGTGACGTCCCGGCCGAGGACCTCCACGGTGCCGGTGCTCGGTGCCAGCAACCCGACGGCCAGGCGCAGCAGTGTGGTCTTGCCCGCGCCGTTCGGCCCGACCAGGGCGATCACGCCGCCCGCCGGCAGGGCCAGGGTGCAGTCGCGCAGCGCCCAGCCCTTCCGGTATCGCTTGCCCACACCGTCGGTGCGCAGCGCGAACTCGGCCGCTGTCACGCCGCGTCCTCGTTCCTCGTCTGCTGGTGGACGGAGGTGAGGAGCGCGTCGACCGCCTGCTCGTCGAGGCCGGCCGCGTAGGCGCGACGCAGCCAGGCCGCCAGGCCGCGGCGCAGCGACGTGTACGTCGATGCCGACATCGCGGCCGACTGCTGTTCGTCGACGAACGTGCCCTGGCCGGGCCGGCCGGTGACCAGGTTCTCCTGCTCCATCTGCCGGTAAGCCTTGGCGACGGTGTTCGGATTGATCGCCAGGTCCTCGACCACCTCGCGGATGAGCGGGAGGCGGTCGCCGGGCTGGAGGAAGCCCAGCAGCACCGCCTGGCGGACCTGCTGGACGAGTTGCAGGTACGGCGGCACGCCGGAGTGGGTGTCGAGCCGGAAGACGAACACGGTAACCCCTTAATTGCTTTTCTAGGAACATAGTAAAGCAGCAGGTGGCCGGTCAAGGACCGTGCCTCCGGTGGAAAACACCTGGCGGATCGCGGCGGCCGCTGTTACTTTGCCGGAGGCCGTGCGAGAGACCGAGGAGGTGGTACCCGTGAACGTTTCGACATGGGTGCTCCCCTGCGGGGTCACGGTCGGGCGATAAGTCGCCCGGGAGCGCCGTTCACGAGCACTCCCGAAAGGCACGACCATGCGATTCACCACTGAGCAGCGCCTGGACGACGGCGTCCTCGAACGCGAGTTCACCCTCGACGAGATCCCCGGCATCCTGTGGACGCCCGAGTCCGCGTCCCCGTCGGCGCCGGTCCCGCTGATCCTGCTCGGCCACCCTCCGCTCGGGCTGCGCACGATGTACCCCCGCCTGGTGGCGCGGGCCCGCCACGCCGCGGCGGACGGCTTCGCCGCCGCCGCCATCGAGCTTCCCGGCAGCGGCGACCGGCCCCGGTGGCCGGCTCTCGACCAGGCCCGCGCCGACCTGCGCCGGGCCATGGCGGCCGGCCACCCCGTCGACGACGAGATCGTCGACGCGCTCATCCTTTCGCTCGTCGACAAGGCGGTGCCGGAATCGCGGGCCGCCCTGGACGCTCTCCTGGCGCTGCCCGAGATCGGCGGCCCGGTCGGGTACTCCGGGGGAGTGATCTCCATCGGCATCCGGCTCGCGGTGGTCGAGCCGCGCATCGTGGCCGCCGGCCTCTTCGCCGGGAGCCTCGTGCCTCGCGCCATGTTCGAGGAGGCCCGTCAGGTCACCATTCCGCTGTACGTCCTGCTCCAGTGGGACGACGAGGGTAACGACCGCCAGGCGTCCCTGGACCTGTTCGACGCCTTCGGCTCCGAGGAGAAGACGTTGCAGGCCAACATGGGCGGACACACCGGTGTCCCGCCGTACGCCGGGGACGGCGCGGGCCGGTTCTTCGCCCGGCACCTGAGCTAGCTGCGCGTCGGACCGGCCCGAGGCCGGCGGTCAGCAGACCGCACAACCGCCCCGACCGCGGCGGTACCGACCATCGGCGGTGCCGGCCGGTCGGGGCTGCGCTGCGCGCCCTCGCCCGCGGCTGACGGTCACGGTCGTAGGATGCCGCGGTGGCCGACCACACCACCGGAAAGATCGACTTCAGGAGGACGCTCGACGTCTACCGGGCGAGAGCGGGTCACTTCCGGACGGTCGACGTGCCCGACATGCGTTACCTCATGGTCGACGGCCACGGCGACCCCAACACCTCGCCCGCCTTCACCGAGGCGATCGAGGCGCTCTACCCGACGGCGTACAAGCTGAAGTTCGCCAGCAAGCGTGACCTCGGGCGCGACTACGTCGTCCCGCCCCTGGAGGGCCTGTGGTGGGCCGACGACATGGCCTCCTTCACCACCGCACGGCACAAGGCACGCTGGCACTGGACGCTGATGCTCATGGTCCCCGACTGGATCGACGAGTCGATGGTCGCCGCCGCTGTCGCGCAGGCCGCCGCCAGGGACCGGCCGGCGCGCCTGGACGACGTCCGCCTCCGCGTGCTGTCCGAGGGGCGGTGCGTGCAGACGCTGCACGTGGGCTCCTTCGACGACGAGGCCGACGTGCTCGCCCGGCTGCACCACGAGTACCTCCCGGCCAACCGCCTCCGGATGACCGGCGACCACCACGAGATCTACCTCAGCGACTTCCGCCGGGTCGCGCCCGAGCGGCGACGCACCATCCTCCGGCAGCCGGTCACCGACTTGTGAGCGACGCCCGAAGGGCGGGAGGCCGGCCGAACCTGCCGGGGCGTCGACCAGGCGGGCGAGCGCGAGGAACGATTTCTGGGGTTCCTGGTAGGGGGGCGTTGGTCCTTATGGTGGCTTTCGGACCGAGTCGCCCCCTGGAGGTTGGTGATGACGACACTTCCGGACGCCGGGCTGCGCGCCCGGATGGCGGGTTACTACGACATCCTGGAGAAGGCCGACGACGAGGGGGATCTCTATGCCCGGCTGCTCCGCGGGCCGGAGGATCCCTATCCGGTCTACGAGCAGATCCGGGCGCTCGGGCCGCTGCCGCGCAGCGCGCTCGGCACGTGGGTGACGACCGATCACCAGATCGCCAACAAGGTGCTGCGGGACCGCCGCTTCGGGGTACGGCTGGCCGACGGGCAGAAGGTGCCGGAGTTCATGAACTTCGACAACTCGATGCTCGGACTCGACCCGCCGAACCACGCGCGCCTGCGCAAGCTCACCATCCCGGCGCTCAACCCGCGGATGGCCGGCAGGTGGCGGGGCCGGGCGGACGAGCTGTGCGCCCGGTTCATCGACGAGCTGCCCGCCGACGGCGCCACGTTCGACCTGATGACCGAGTTCGCCCAGAAACTGCCGGTCACCGTGATCGCCGATCTCGTCGGTATCCCGGACGACCTGCGGCCGCGCTTCACCCGACTGAGCCGGCGGATCGCGCCCCTGCTCGACGGCGTGGTCTCGTTCCACAAGGTACGCGGCGTCGACCTGGCCATCGGTGAGCTGACCGACATGTTCCGGGGCATCATCAAGCTGCGGCAGGAAGACCCCGGTGACGATCTGATCAGCCAGATGCTGCCCGCGATCGACGACGGCCGGCTGACCATGGACGAACTCGAGCCGCTGTGCATGTTCCTGCCGCTGGCCGGCTCGGAGACCACTGTCAACCTGATCGGCAACGGCGTGCGGGCGCTGCTGGCCAACCCCGACCAGTGGGACCTGCTCCGCGCCGACCCGGAGGGCCTGGCGGCGGGCGTGGTCGAGGAGACGCTGAGGTTCGACCCGCCGGTGCAGCAGTACCGCCGGGTCGCCCACCAGGAGATCGAACTCGCCGGGGAGGTGCTGCCGGTCGACGGCGAGCTGGCGATCCTGGCCGCCGCCGCGAACCGAGACCCGGCCGTCTTCGACGACCCGCACCGGTACGACATCACCCGGAAGAGCGCCGCCGACACACTGTCCTTCTCGGCCGGCATCCACTACTGCCTCGGTGCCCCGTTGGCCCGGGTCGAGGCCGAGGCGGCGTTCCGGGCGATCGCGACGCGCCTGCCCGACCTGCGCGTGGCGGGCGAGCCCCGGCGCCGCGACTCCTTCATCATCCACGGCATGCTGCACTTCCCCCTCTCCGTCGGGTGAGCGCAGTGGATCCACTCTGTATGTAGGCGCTTCCATATGCAGCGCAAGTCGGGCAAACTGGGCCCGCCACCTAGCGACTTCGAGGGGAATCATGGAGCCATCGACCACTCAGTACGCCGCAGCGGAAAGTCCTGATGTGGATGGCCGGCCGGCGGCCCTGCGCCTGACCGGCCTGCACAAGGAGTTCGGCTCGAACACGGCGGTCGACCACGTCGACCTCGTGGTGCCGCAGGGCTCCTTCTTCGGACTGGTCGGCCCGAACGGTGCGGGCAAGACGACGTCGCTGTCCATGGCGGTCGGGCTGCTCCGCCCCGACGAGGGCGCCTCGCAGGTGTTCGGGGTGGACGTGTGGTCCGACCCGGTCGAGGCGAAGACGCTGATGGGTGTGCTGCCCGACGGGCTGTCCATGCCGGAGCGGCTGACCGGGCGCGAGCTGCTGACGTACGTCGGGCAGTTGCGCGGCATCGAGGCCGGCGTGCTGGCCGGCCGGGTCCAGGAGCTGCTCGACGTGATGGAGCTCGGCGGCGCCGAGCGCACCCTGGTGGTCGACTACTCCACCGGCATGCGCAAGAAGATCGGGCTGGCGACCGCCCTGCTGCACGGGCCCCGGCTGCTGGTGCTGGACGAGCCGTTCGAGGCGGTCGACCCGGTGTCCGCGGCGGCCCTCAAGGCGATCCTCATCGGGTTCGTCTCCGCCGGCGGCTCGGTGGTGCTCTCCAGCCACGTGATGCCGCTGGTCGAGCAGTTGTGCGACACCGTGGCCATCATGGCCGGGGGCAAGGTCGTGGCGGCCGGTCCGCTCGGCGAGGTGCGCGGCGACACCACCCTGGAGCAGACGTTCGTCCGGCTGGTCGGCGGCGACGAGCACACCCGGAAGGGGCTGTCGTGGCTGGCGTCCTGATCCGGATGAAGCTGTCGATCATCAAGAACTCGATGACCGGCGGCCGGGCCGCGTGGATGCTCGTCGGCGCGGTCTTCGGCCTGCTGTTCGCGGCCGCCACCATCTGGCTCTCCCTGGTCGACCTGCCCAACGCCGACGTGCTGGGCGACCTGCTGGCCGGCGTCTTCCTGATGTGGACGCTCGGCTGGCTGATCGGCCCGCTGTGGGGCGGCTCGGCGGTGCTGCGCGCCGACCACTTCGCGCTGCTGCCGGTGCCGCGCCGCCGGCTCGCGGTGGGGCTGCTGGGGGCGGCGTTCGTCGGGATCACCACCGCGGTCACCGCGCTGGGCTTCCTCGCCCTGATCACGTACGGGGCCCGGCAGGGTCTCGTGCCGGCGCTGCTGGCGGTGCCGATCGCGGCCCTGCAACTGGTCTTCGTCGTGCTGCTGTCCCGGGTGGTCTACGCGTTGTTCGGCGTCGTCGCGGCGTCCCGGGTGGGTGCCGCGATCACCGGCGTGCTGTTCGCGGCGATGCTCGTGCTCACCCAGTCCGGCTGGATGATCGTCGTGGCCGTGATGTACTCCGACATCCTGCAGACCGGGTTCTCGCACACCACCACCGTCACGCTGCGGGCGATCCCGTCGAGCTGGGGCGTGGTGGCGGTGGACGCGGCGGGCCGTGGGGACTGGCCGCTCGCGCTCGCCGCTCCGGCCGGCCTGGCCGTGCTCTGCGTGCTGCTGCTGCTCGTCTGGTCGGTCGAGCTGGGCAATCCGCGCCGGGCCCGGGTCACCATCCGGGGCAGCGCCGGCCGTGCCCCGGTCAGCGGCGGCCCGCTCGGCGGCACCACCGGCGCGGTGGTCCGCAAGGAGCTGCGCACCTGGTGGCGTGACCCGCTGCGGACCACCACCGCGGTGGTGCCGATCGTCTGGGCGCTGGGCACCGTGCTGCTGCCGCTGACCTTCGACGCCCGGCTCCTGCTGCCCTGGGCCGGCCCGGCGGTCGCGCTCTTCGCGATCACCTCGGCCTGCAACCTCTACAGCCAGGACGGCACCGCACTCTGGCAGACGATGACGACCGGCACCCAGCGTGCCGACGTGCGGGGCCGGCAGTTGGCGTACCTGATCGTCTTCGCGCCGGCGGCGATCGCCCTGAGCATCGGCTTCGTCTGGTGGAGCGGGATGACCTGGACCTGGCCGTGGGTCGCCGCCGCGGTGCCCGCGCTGCTCGGCGGCGGCGCCGGCCTGATCGTCTACTCGTCGGTGTTCGGCATGGTCCCCGGCCCGGACGCCCACAAGCGGCCGAGCAACCCGCTGGAACGCGCCGACACGACCGGCCAGTCCAACGTGCTGTTCTGGGTCGGGCTGCTGCCGCCGGCGCCCGCGCTCGCCCTGGTCTATCTCGGCACCCGGTTCGACCAGCCGTGGTTGACCTGGGCCGGGGTGCCGGTCGGCGTGCTGACGGGCGTCGTCGTCGCCTGGGTGCTGGGCGGTGCGGCGGTCCGCAAGCTCAGCGCGGACGGCTCGGACCTGCTGCACACCATGCGCACCGGCCGGCCCACCGTGGTCCGCAAGGCCGGCGACGCCGAGGCGGCCAAGAAGGGCGGCACGATGGAGGGGCTGAGCTGGGGTCTCGGTTCGATCCTGCTGATCCCGCAGGGGATCATCCCGCTGGTCTTCATCCTGTCCGACATCGACGTCAAGTCCTGGTTCCTGGCGATGTACGTGCGGCCCCTCTACGGCGTGCCGATCGCCGTGGTCAGCATCCTGGCCGGCGTCGCCCTGTACGCCCGGGCCATCATGACCAAGGTCAACAACCGGGCCGGACGCGGCGCTGCCCCGTCGGCGGCCCAGGGGCGCGAGCTCGAATCGGTCTGACCGGCGACCACCGCGAGGGGGGCGGGGCAGGCATCACCACGATGCCTGCCCCGCCCCCTTTCCCGGTGCGGTGAGGGGCTGCCACCTCGCCTAGGGGTTGGTCCGTGAGCAGGGCATTCATAGTGTTCGGGATATCGCCCGTCGCCGTGACGGTTGCCGTCCGCCGGACCGAATTCGAGGCGCCGATGTCCGAGAACCGCAGCCCCGACAACGATCCCGTCGCCGTTGTCGGGCTGGCGTGCCGGTTGCCCGGCGCTGCCTCCCCCGACGCGTTCTGGCACCTGCTGCGCGACGGCGTCGACGCCGTCCGCGAGGCCCCGCCGGACCGCTGGCCGGCCGGTCCGGACCGCCCCCGGGGCGGTTGGCTCGACGAGGTCGACCGGTTCGACGCCGGGTTCTTCGACATCGCCCCGCGCGAGGCCGCGGCCATGGACCCGCAGCAGCGCCTGGTGCTCGAACTGAGCTGGGAGGCGTTGGAACGCGCCGGGATCCCGGCGGCGGAGCTGCGCGGCAGCGCCACCGCGGTGTTCGCCGGGGCGACCAGCGGCGACTACGCGACCATCGCCCAGCGCGGCGGTGGCACCCCGATCGGCCAGCACACCACGACCGGCCTGAACCGGGGCCTGATCGCCAACCGGGTCTCCTACGCGTTGCGGTTCACCGGTCCGAGCGTGACCGTCGACGCCGGGCAGGCCTCCTCACTGGTGGCCGTCCACCTCGCCGCGCAGAGCCTGCGCTCCGGCGAGGCCACCGTCGCGCTGGCCGCCGGCGTCCAGCTCAACCTCGCCCCGGAGAGCACGCTCGCGCTGTCCGCGTTCGGCGCGCTCTCGCCCGACCAGCGGTGCGCCGTGTTCGACGCGTCCGCCAACGGCATCGTGCGCGGCGAGGGCGCCGTGGTGCTCGTGCTCAAACCGCTGGCGGCGGCACTGGCCGACGGCGACACCGTCCACTGCGTGATCCGGGGCAGCGCGGTGAACCACGACGGCGGTGGCGACAGTCTCGTCACCCCGGTCGAGGAGGCGCAGGCGCGGGTGCTGCGGGCGGCGTACCGGCGCAGTGGCCTCGCCCCGGAGCAGGTGCGCTACGTCGAGCTGCACGGCACCGGCACCGCCCTGGGCGACCCGATCGAGGCGGCCGCGCTCGGCACGGTGCTCGGCGCCGGTCGCACCGGCGAGCCGCTGCGGGTCGGTTCGGTCAAGACCAACATCGGCCACCTCGAGGCCGCCGCCGGGATCGCCGGCCTGCTGAAGACCGTCCTCGCCATCAGCCACCGCGAGTTGCCGCCCAGCCTGCACTTCACCGCGCCCCCGGCGAGCATCCCGCTGGAGCGGCTCGGCCTGCGGGTCCAGACGGAACACGGCGGGTGGCCCGGCGCCGGACCGCTCGTCGCCGGCGTCAGCTCGTTCGGCATGGGCGGCGCCAACTGCCACGTCGTCCTCGCCGAAGGCCCCACCGCCGACGGCGACGCCGCCGTTCCGGCACCGAGCGCCGACGGCGCGGCCGCCGCGCTGGTGCCCTGGATGGTGTCGGCCCGCACGCCCGAGGCGCTGCGCGAGCAGGCCGCCCGGCTGGCCGCCGGCGTCGACCCGGCCGACTCCGACGTGGCGATCGCCCGGGCGCTGGTGCGCACCCGCACCGGCTTCGAGCACCGCGCGGCCGTCCTCGGGCGGGACCGCGCCGAGCTGCGCGACGGGCTCACCGCGCTGGCCTCCGGGCTGCCCGCCACCGGCGTGGTCACCGGCACGGCCCGGCCCGGCCGGATCGTGTTCGTGTTCTCCGGCGAGGGCTCGCAGTGGCTCGGGATGGCCCGCGCGCTGCTCGACCAGTCGCCGGTGTTCGCCCGGGAGTTCGAGGCGTGCGACCGGGCGCTGCGCCCGTACGTCGACTGGTCCCTGCGGGACGTGGCGCTCGGCGTCGAGGGCGCGCCCCCGGCCGACCGCCTCGACGTGCTCCAGCCGTACCTGTTCGCGGTCCGCGCCGCGCTGGCCGCGATGTGGCGGGCGCACGGCGTCGAACCCGCGGCGACCGCCGGCAGCTCCCAGGGCGAGGTGACCGCGGCGTACGTGGCCGGCGGTCTCACCCTGGACGACGCGTGCCGGGTCATCGCGCTGCGCAGCCTGATCTACACCCGGCTCGTCGGCCGCGGCGGCATGGTCGCGCTGACGCTGACCCGCGACGAGGTGCGCGAGCTGATCGCCGGCTGGGACGGCCGGATCGAGATCGCCGCCGTCAACGGATCGCGGGCGGTGGTGGTGGGCGGCGCGAACGACGCCCTGGACGAGCTGGTCGCGCACTGCGTCGCGCACGACATCCAGGCCACCCGGGTACGGGCCGGCTTCGCCTCGCACACCGCGCAGGTCGACGAGTGCCGCGACGAGCTGCTCGACGCGCTGGCCGACCTGCGGCCGCGCACCGGCACGGTGCCGTTCTGGTCCACCGCGCTCGACCGCTGGGTGGACACCGCGGAACTCGACGCGGACTACTGGTACGACAACGTCCGCCGTACCGTCGAACTGGAGGCCGCGGTGCGCGGCCTGGCCGCCGACGGCTTCCGGTTCTTCGTCGAGGTGAGCCCGCACCCGACACTGGTGCACAGCGTCCGGGACACCGCCGCCGACGCCGGCCTCGACCTGGTCGCGGTGCCGACGCTGCGCCGCGACGACGGCGGCCTGGACCGCTTCGTCACCTCGGTCGCCACCCTCGCGGCGGCCGGCGCCGAGCCGGACTGGGCGAGCGTGCTGGGCGCGCCGGTCGGGCCGCGGGTCGCGCTGCCCACCTACGCGTTCCAGCGCAGCCGGTTCTGGATCACCGACGACCCGGCCACCCTGCCCGCGCCGCCGTCCCGCCGGGCCGCGGCGACGCCGTTGTCGGCCGACCCGCTCGTGCTGGTCCGCGCGCACGCGGCGGCCATCCTCGGCCACGCCGGGCCGGACGACGTCGACGCCGACCGCACGTTCCGCGGTCTCGGCTTCGACTCGCTGACCGCGGTCGAGCTGCGCAACCAGCTGGTCGCCGCCACCGGCGTCGAGCTGGACACCACGGCCCTCTACGACCACCCGACGCCCCGCCGGCTGGCCGCGCACCTGGGCAGCCGGGCCGCCGGCGCGGGCGACGACGTACGCCCGGTCACCGCCACCGTCGCCGCCGGCAGCGAGCCGATCGCCGTCGTCGGCATCGGCTGCCGGTACGCCGGCGACGTCCACGGCCCGGCCGAGTTCTGGCGGCTGGTGGCCGGCGGCGTCGACGCGGTCACCGGCCTGCCGGCCGACCGTGGCTGGACGGTCGACCTGGCGTCCGGCGCGGCCGGCGGGTTCCTGACCGACGCCGCCGACTTCGACGCGGCGTTCTTCGGCATCTCGCCGCGCGAGGCGCTGGCGATGGACCCGCAGCAGCGGGTGCTGCTGGAGACCGCGTGGGAGGCCCTGGAGCACGCCCGGCTGGACCCCCGGTCGCTGCGCGGCACCCCGACCGGCGTGTTCGTCGGCGCGATGGCCCAGGAGTACGGGCCGCGGCTGCACGAGGCGTCCGGCGCGGTCGAGGGGCAGGTGCTGACCGGCACCACGATCAGCGTCGCGTCCGGCCGGATCGCCTACACGCTCGGGCTGGAGGGCCCGGCGATGACCGTCGACACGGCGTGCTCGTCGTCGCTCGTGGCGCTGCACCTGGCCGGGCAGGCGCTGCGGTCCGGGGAGTGCGACCTGGCCCTGGCCGGCGGCGTGACGGTGATGTCCACCCCGGGCATCTTCACCGAGTTCTCCCGCCAGGGCGGCCTGGCCCCGGACGGGCGGTGCAAGGCGTTCGCGGACGCCGCGGACGGCACCGGCTGGGGCGAGGGCGCCGGCGTGCTGGTGCTGGAGCGTCTCGCCGACGCCCGCCGCAACGGCCACGAGGTCCTCGCGGTGCTGCGCGGCACCGCGGTCAACTCCGACGGCGCCTCCAACGGCCTGACCGCCCCGAACGGGCCGTCGCAGCAGCGGGTGATCCGCCAGGCGCTGGCCAACGCGGGGCTGCGACCGACCGACGTGGACGCGGTGGAGGCGCACGGCACCGGCACCCGCCTGGGCGACCCGATCGAGGCGCAGGCGTTGCTGGCGACGTACGGGCAGGACCGGCCGGCGGACCGGCCGCTGCTGCTCGGGTCGGTGAAGTCGAACCTCGGGCACACCCAGGCCGCCGCCGGCGTCGCGGGCGTCATCAAGATGGTGCTGGCGATGCGGCACGGCATGCTGCCGGCGACGCTGCACGTGGACGCGCCGTCCGGGCACGTCGACTGGTCGTCCGGCGCGGTGCGGCTGCTGACCGAGACCCGGGACTGGGCCGCCGAGGACGGCCGGGTCCGTCGGGCCGGCGTGTCCTCGTTCGGCATCAGCGGCACGAACGCGCACGTGATCGTGGAGGAGGCGCCGGCCGCGCCCGGGACCGCGTCGTCCCCGGTGGCCGTGACGGCGCTGCCGTGGGTGCTGTCGGGCCGGTCCCCGGAGGCCCTGACCGCGCAGGCGCGCGCGCTGGCCGGGTTCGTCGCCGGGCGGCCGGAACTGGACGTCGCCGCGGTGGCCCGGGCGCTGGTGTCGACGCGGGCGGCGCTGGAGCACCGGGCCGTGGTGGTCGGCGCCGACCGGGAGGAACTCCTGGCGGGACTCGCCGCGGTGGAGCCGGCCGGTGCGGCGGGCCCCGCCGACGGCGGTGTCGTCCTGGTCTTCCCCGGGCAGGGCGCCCAGTGGCTCGGCATGGCCGCCGAGCTGCTGACCGAGTCGCCGGTCTTCGCCGCCCGGATCGCCGAGTGCGCGGCGGCCCTGGCGCCGTATGTGGACTGGTCGCTGCTCGACGTCCTGGAGTCGGCCGACGACAGCTGGCTGCGGCGCGTGGACGTGGTGCAGCCGGCCCTGTGGGCGGTGATGGTGTCGCTGGCCGAGGTGTGGCGGACGTTCGGTGTCGACATCGCCGGCGTGGTCGGGCACTCGCAGGGCGAGATCGCGGCGGCGGTGGTGGCCGGGATCCTGTCGCTGGCGGACGGCGCCCGGGTGGTGGCGGTGCGCTCGGCGGCGCTGCGGGCGATCGCCGGCACCGGCGGGATGCTCGCCGTGGCCGCGGATCCGGCCGCCGCGGCCGCGCTGATCGAGGGCGTCGCCGGGGTGTCCGTGGCGGCGACCAACGGCCCGGCCTCGGTGGTGCTCTCCGGTGACGTGGCCGGCGTGGACGCGGTCGAGGCCCGGTGCGCGGAGCAGGGGGTGTGGTGCCGGCGGGTGCCGGTGGACTACGCCTCGCACAGCGCGCACGTGGACAGCCTGCGGGCGGAGCTGCTGGCCGCGTTCGACGGGCTGACCCCGCGGGCGGGCACGGTGCCGTTCCACTCCACCGTGACCGGTGCGCGGGTCGACCCGGCGGAGCTGGACGCGGCGTACTGGTTCGAGAACCTGCGCCGGCCGGTGCGCTTCGACGAGGTGGTGACCGGGCTGATCGCCGCCGGGCACCGCACGTTCGTCGAGGCCAGCCCGCACCCGGTGCTCACCGCGGGCATCGGTGAGCGGGGCGGCGCGGCGGTCGGCTCGCTACGCCGGGGCGAGGGCGGGCTGGCCCGGATGCTGCGCTCGGCCGGAGACCTGTGGACCCTGGGCGGGCCCGTCGACTGGCGGGTGGCCACCGGTGACGGCCCGGTCGGCGAGCTGCCCACGTACGCGTTCCAGCGGCAGCGCTTCTGGCTCGAACCGTACGGCCCGCTGCTGGGCGAGCCGATCAGCCTGGCCGGCGCCGGCGCCCTGTGGAACGGCACCCTGTCGACGGCGGCCCTGCCCTGGCTCGCCGACCACGCGGTGCTCGGGCAGACGCTGCTGCCCGGCGCGGCCTTCGCCGAGATCGCGTTGCAGGCCGTGCCCGGCCTCGGCGAGCTGACCCTGCAGGCGCCGCTGGTGCTGCCCGCCGGCGGCGACGTCGCGATCCAGGTGATCGTCGAGGACGGCGCGTTCCGGATCGCCTCGCGGGCCCCGGACGGCGCGAGCTGGACCGTGCACGCCACCGGGACCGTGGCCGAACCGGCCGCGCCCGATGACGCCGGGCCGCTCGGATGGCCGCCGGCCGGCGCGGACGAGCTGGACCTGGGCGACTTCTACGACGAGCGGGCCGCCGCCGGTTACGGGTACGGCCCCGCGTTCCGCGGCCTGCGCCGCGCGTGGCGGGCGGGCGACGACACGTACGCCGAGGTCGAGCTGCCGGCCGAGGCCACGGCCGGACTCGACCGGTTCGGGCTGCACCCCGCGCTGCTCGACGCCGCCCTGCACGCCGCGCTGCTCGCCTTCGACAGCACGGTCCTGCCCTTCGTCTGGTCCGGCGTGCGGCTGTACGCCACCGGCGCGACCCGGCTGCGGGCGCGGATCAGCCCGGTCGACGCGGACACCGTGGCGGTGTCGCTCGCCGACGCCGGCGGCGCGCCGGTCGCCGAGATCGACGCGCTCACGTTCCGCCCGGTGTCGTCGACGGCGCTCACCACCGCCACCACGGCGGTGCGCGACGCGTTGTTCGAGGTGCGCTGGACGCCGTCGGACGCCCCGGCCGCCGCGCCGGCCGGGACGGTGCTGCGGGCCGGCGGCCCGCTGCGGGAGCGACTCGCCGAGGTCCTCACCGCGATCCAGGACCACGTCGAGGGCGACCATGCCGAGCCGCTGGTGGTCGTGACGAACGGGGCGGTGCCGGTCGGTGGCCCGGTCACCGACCCGGCCGGCGCGGCGGTCTGGGGCCTGGTGCGGTCGGCGCAGACCGAGCATCCCGGGCGTCTGCTGCTCGTCGACACCGACGGCGACCTCGGCGGGCAGCCGCTGCCCGCGGACGAGCCGCAGATCGCGCTGCGCGACGGCGTCGCCCACGTGCCGCGGCTGACCCGGGCGACCGTCACCGCCGCCGAGGAGACGCCCGCGACCGGCGGCACGGTGCTCGTCACCGGCGGCACCGGCGTGCTGGGGGCGCTCGTCGCCGAGCGGTTGGTCACCGTCCACGGCGTACGCCGTCTGGTGCTGACCAGCCGCCGGGGCCCGGCGGCGCCGGACGCGGCCGAGCTGGTCGAGCGGCTGACCGCCCTCGGAGCCGAGGCCACCGTGGTCGCCTGCGACGCCGCCGACCGGGCCGCGCTGGCCGCCGTGACCGCCGGGGTCGATCTCACCGGCGTGGTGCACTGCGCCGGCATCCTCGACGACGGCGTGCTGACCGCGATGACCGCCGACCGCCTGGACCGGGTGCTCGGCCCGAAGGCCGACGCCGCGCTGCACCTGCACGAGCTGACGGCCGGCACGGAGCTGGACTTCTTCGTGCTGTTCTCGTCCGTCGCGGCGACCCTGGGCACCGCGGGTCAGGCCAACTACGCGGCGGCCAACGGCTTCCTCGACGGCCTGGCCTCGCTGCGCCGCGGCCAGGGGCTGGCCGGCACCTCGGTGGGTTGGGGGCTGTGGGCCGAGACGTCCGCGATGACCGGGCAACTCACCGGCCGCGACGTGAGCCGGCTCGGCGGCGCGTTGTCCACCGAGGACGGCATGGCGCTCTTCGACGCGGTGCTGCGGTCCGGCCCGGCGCACGCGGTGGCGGCCCGGATCGACACGCGCGGCGACTCCGTCCCGGCCCTGCTGCGCGGCCTGGTCCGGCAGCCGGCGCGGCGGGCCGCCGCGACCGCGGCGTCCCCGACGTTCACCGCCGACGACCCGGCCGAGCGCCGCCGCCGGCTGCTCGATCTGGTACGCGCCGAGGCGGCCGCGGTCCTCGGGCACGCGTCGCCGGCGGCCGTCGACCCCGACCGGGTGCACGTCGACCTCGGCTTCGAGTCGCTCACCGCGGTCGAGCTGCGCAACCGCCTGGCCCGGGCGACCGGCCTCAGCCTGCCGGCGACCCTGGTGTTCACCTATCCCACCCCGAACGCCGTCGCCGACTACCTCGCCGAACGCCTGGGCGCGCCGGCCGCGCAGCCGGCCCGGGCCGCGAGCCCGGCGGTGACGGCGGCCGACGAGCCGATCGCGATCATCGGGATGAGCTGCCGCTACCCGGGCGGCGTGACCGGGCCGGACGAGCTGTGGCGGCTGGTCGCCGACGGCGGGGACGCGGTCACCCCGTTCCCGGCCAACCGAGGCTGGGACACCGACGCGCTCTACGACCCCGACCCCGACCGGCCGGGCACCACGTACGCCACCGAGGGTGGCTTCCTGCACGACGCCGACGCGTTCGACGCGGAGTTCTTCGGCATCTCGCCGCGCGAGGCCCTGGCCATGGACCCGCAGCAGCGGATCCTGCTGGAGACGGCCTGGGAGGCGTTCGAGTCGGCCGGGATCGACGCGCGCACCGTGCGCGGCACCCGGGCCGGTGTGTTCACCGGCGTCATGTACCACGACTACCAGACGCTGCTCGCCGCCTCGGACACGCCGGACCTCGACGGGTACGCCGCGATCGGCGTCGCCGGCGGGGTGGCCTCCGGGCGGGTCGCCTACACGTTCGGCCTGGAAGGCCCGGCGGTCACGGTGGACACGGCCTGCTCGTCGTCGCTGGTCGCCGTGCACCTGGCCGCCGAGGCGCTGCGCCGGGGCGAGTGCACGACGGCGCTGGCCGGGGGCGTCACGGTGATGGCCACGCCCGGCACGTTCGTCGACTTCAGCCGGCAGCGCGGCCTCGCCCCGGACGGCCGGTGCAAGTCGTTCGCCGCCGCCGCCGACGGCACCGGCTGGTCGGAGGGGGCCGGGCTGCTGGTCCTCGAACGCCTCTCCGACGCCCGGCGCAACGGGCACCGGATCCTGGCGGTGGTGCGTGGCAGCGCGGTCAACCAGGACGGCGCCTCGAACGGGCTGACCGCACCGAACGGCCTCTCCCAGCAACGCCTCATCGCCGCGGCGCTGGCGGCGGCCGGGCTGGAGCCGGGCGACGTGGACGCCGTCGAGGCGCACGGCACCGGCACCACGCTCGGCGACCCGATCGAGGCCGAGGCGATCATCGCGGCGTACGGGCGGAACCGTCCCGCCGACCGTCCGCTGCGGCTCGGCTCGCTGAAGTCGAACATCGGCCACAGCCAGGCGGCCGCCGGCGTCGGCGGGATCATCAAGATGGTCCTGGCCATGCGGCACGGGATCCTGCCCCGGACGCTGCACGTGGACGAGCCGACGCCGCACGTCGACTGGGCCGGCGGCGCGGTGGAGCTGCTGCGGGAGGCCTGTGCGTGGCCGGAGACCGGCCGGGCGCGCCGGGCCGGCGTGTCCTCGTTCGGGATCAGCGGGACCAACGCGCACGTCGTACTGGAGGCGCCGCCGGCCGCCGACACGGTCGAGCCGGTGCTTCCGGCCGGGCCGGCGCCGCTGGTGCTCTCCGCGCCCGGCGCCGCCGCGGTGCGGGCCCAGGTCGCACGGATCCGGGGGTTCCTGGCCGGGCGGCCCGAGCTGGAGCCCGCGCGGGTCGGCGCGGCGCTTGTCGGGTCGCGGGTGGTCTTCGACCATCGCGCCGTGCTGATCGACGACGTGACCGAGACCGGGGTCGTCGAGCCGGGTGCCCTGGCGTTCCTGTTCGCCGGTCAGGGTGCGCAGCGGGTCGGGATGGGTGCCGGTCTGGTGGCGCGGTTCCCGGTGTTCGCGGAGGTGTTCGAGGGGGTCGTGGCCCGGTTCGACGGGTTGCGGGAGGCCCTCGATTCCGAGGCGATCCACCGGACGGTGCACACGCAGGCGGGGTTGTTCGCGGTCGAGGTGGCGTTGTTCCGGCTGCTCGAATCGTGGGGTGTGGCCCCGGACTATCTGTTGGGGCATTCGATCGGGGAGATCGCCGCCGCGCATGTGGCGGGGGTGATGTCGCTGGACGATGCGGTGACGTTGGTGGCGGCGCGTGGTCGGTTGATGCAGGCGTTGCCGGCGGGTGGGGCGATGCTGGCGGTGCGGGCGTCCGAGGAGTCGGTGCGGGAGATCATCGCCGGCACGGGTGTCGACGTCGCCGCCGTGAACGGTCCGACGTCGGTGGTGATCTCCGGTCCGGCTGACGCCGTCGACGAGTTGGCGCCGCGGTTCGCGAAGGCGACCCGGTTGACGGTGTCGCACGCGTTCCATTCGTCGTTGATGGAGCCGATGCTGGCCGAGTTCGCGGCGGCGATCGGGCACATCGAGTTCGGGGTGCCGCGTGTTCCGGTGGTGTCGAACCTGACCGGTGTGCCGGTGCAGGAGTTCACCGTCGACTACTGGGTGCGGCACGTGCGCGAGGCGGTGCGTTTCGACGACGGCATGACCTGGCTGGCCGAGCACGGCGTGACTCGGTGCCTGGAGGTCGGGCCGGCGGGTGTGCTGAGCGCGCTGGCCGCGCCGGAGTTGACCTGCGTCGCGGCGTTGCGCAGGGACCGCGACGAGGCGTCGACGCTGCTGGCCGCCGTCGGCCGGTTGTGGACCCTCGGCGTGCCGGTGGACTGGAGCGCGGTCCTGCCGCCGGCCGGGCACGTCGACCTGCCCACCTACCCCTTCCAGCGCTTGTCCTACTGGCCGGCGCCGTCGACGGCCACCCCGGCGACGCGGCACGCCCCGGGGGAGGCCCGGTTCTGGGACGCGGTCGACCGCGGGGACCTCGCCCAGCTCGCCGGCGACCTCGACGTCACCCCCGACACGATCGACTCGGTCCTGCCCGCGCTCGCCGCCTGGCGCCGCGACCAGCGGTCCACCACCGTCGTCGACGGCCTGCGCTACCGGGAGAGCTGGGTGCCGCTCAGCCTGCCCCCGGCCCGGCTCACCGGCCGCTGGCTCGCGGTCGCCGCCGCGCACCCGCCGGTCGGGGACGTCCTCGACGCGCTGCGTGACCAGGGCGCCGACGTCCTGGACGTCGTCGTGTCGGCGCCGGAGGACCTGACCGAGCGCCTCACCGACCTCGACGCGGGTCACCTCGACGGCGTCGTACTGCTCACCGGGCTCGCCGAGGAGCGGCTGTCCGACCGCCCCGCCGTACCGTCCGGGCTGGCGCTGACCGTGACGGGCATCCAGGCGCTCGCGGCGGCCGGGATCGACGCGCCGGTCTGGTGCCTGACCCGGGGCGCGGTGTCAGTCGGGCGCTCCGACCCGCTGCGCGCCGACGTGCAGGCGGCGGTGTGGGGACTGGCCCGGGTCGCGGCCATCGAACAGCCCGTCACCTTCGGCGGCGTCGTCGACCTGCCGGAGGTCGTCGACGAGCGGGCCGGGCAACGCCTCGCCGCGGTTCTCGCCGCGGGCACCGAGGACCAGGCCGCCGTCCGGGGCTCCGGCGCCTTCGGCCGCCGGCTGGTCCGCGCCCCCGCCCCGACCGGCACGCCGCCCCGTCCCGCCCCGACCGGCACCGTGCTGGTCACCGGCGGCACCGGGGCGCTGGGCGCGCATGTCGCCCGCCGGCTCGCCGCCCACGGCGTACCGCGTCTGCTGCTGCTCTCCCGGCGCGGCCCGGACGCGCCCGGCGCCACCGAACTGGTCGCGGAGCTGGCGGACCTGGGCAGCGACGCGACAGTGGTCGCCGCCGACGCCGGCGACCGCGACGCGCTGGCGTCCGTGCTGGCCGCGATCCCGGCCGATCGGCCCCTGACCGGCGTCGTGCACGCCGCCGGCGTGGTCGACGACGCCACCTTCCTGTCGCTCACCGTGGCGCAGCTCGACGCCGCCCTGCGGTCCAAGGCCGTGGCGGCGGAGCACCTCGACGAGCTGACCCGTGACCTGCCGCTCGACATGTTCGTGCTGTTCTCCTCGTTCGCCGGCAGCGTCGGCAACGCCGGCCAGGCCGGGTACGCGGCGGCGAACGCCCGCCTCGACGCGATCGCCGCACGGCGGCGCGCCGCCGGCCTCCCGGCCACGGCCGTCGCCTGGGGCCCGTGGGCCACCGGCGACCCGGCCGCCGGCGGCGCGGGCATGGCCGCCGGGGAGGTGGGGGAGCGGCTGCGCCGGCTCGGGCTGTCGCCGGTGCCGGTGCCGGCCGCCCTGGACGCGCTCGACACGGCGCTCCGGTGCCAGGACACCGCGATCGTGGTCGCCGACGTCGACTGGACCCGGTTCGCCCCGACCCGGCCGAGCGCGTCGACGAGCCTGCTGGCCGAACCGCCCACCGCGACCGCCGCGCCGGCCGACCTCACGACGCTGGGCGCCGCCGACCGGCGCCGCGCCCTGCTCGACCTGGTCCGCGCCCGGACGGCCGCCGTGCTCCGGCACCCGATGCCCGACGCGATCGAACCCGGCCGCGCCTTCCACGACATGGGGTTCGACTCGCTGACCGCTATCGAGCTGCGTAACACCCTCGCCGCCGACAGCGGCCTGCGGCTGCCGCTCACCCTCGTCTTCGACCACCCCACCCCGGCCGCCCTGGCCGACCACCTGGCCGCGCTGCTCGGCGGCGAAACCGACGATCCGGTCGAGGCCGCCCAGCCGGTCGCGGACGCCGACGACCCGATCGTCGTCACGTCGATGGCGTGCCGTTTCCCCGGCGGCGTGCGCACCCCGGAGGACCTGTGGGCGCTCGTCCGCGACGGCGTCGACGGGCTCACCGAGCCGCCTACCGACCGGGGCTGGCGGCCCGGAACCGGCTTCGTCGGCGGGTTCCTGGCCGACGCCGCCGACTTCGACGCCGCCCTGTTCGGCGTGTCCCCGCGCGAGGCCCTCGCCATGGACCCGCAGCAGCGACTGCTGCTCGAATCGGTCTGGGAGACCTTCGAGCGGGCCGGCATCGACCCCCGATCGGTGCACGGCGCACGGATCGGCGTGTTCGCCGGCACCAACGGGCAGGACTACCCGGCCGTGCTGGCCGCCGCGGGCGGCGCCGACGTCGAGTCGCACACCGCCACCGGGAACGCCGCCGCCATCCTCTCCGGCCGGGTCTCGTACGCGTTCGGTCTGGAGGGCCCGGCCGTCACCGTCGACACCGCGTGCTCGTCGTCGCTGGTGGCGATGCACCTGGCGGCGCAGGCGATCCGGGCCGGGGAGTGCCACGCGGCACTGGCCGCCGGGGTCACCGTGATGTCCACCCCCGGCGCGTTCGACGAGTTCGACAGGCAGGGCGGCCTGGCCCCGGACGGCCGCTGCAAGGCGTTCGCCGACGCGGCCGACGGCACCGGCTGGGGTGAGGGCGTCGGCGTCCTGCTGCTGGAGCGCCTGTCGGCGGCGCGGGAGCACGGCCGCGAGCCGCTGGCCGTGCTGCGGGGCAGCGCGGTCAACCAGGACGGTGCGTCGAACGGGCTCACCGCCCCGAACGGCCCCTCGCAGCAGCGGGTCATCCGGCAGGCGCTGGCGAACGCCGGACTGTCCCCCGCCGACGTGGACGCGGTCGAGGCGCACGGCACCGGCACGAAGCTGGGCGACCCGATCGAGGCCCAGGCGCTGCTGGCGACCTACGGGCAGGACCGGCCGGAGGACCGGCCGGTGTGGCTGGGCTCGGTGAAGTCCAACATCGGGCACACCCAGGCGGCGGCCGGCGTCGCCGGGGCGATCAAGATGGTGCTGGCGATGCGGCACGGCGTCCTGCCGGCCACGCTGCACGTGGACGCGCCCACGGGGCGCGTCGACTGGTCGGCCGGCGCGGTGCGGGTGCTGACCGAGGCGCGGGAGTGGGACAGCCCCGGGCGGGCGCGCCGGGCCGGAGTGTCCTCGTTCGGGCTCAGCGGCACCAACGCCCACGTGATCCTGGAACAGGCGACGGCGGCGCCGGCCGCCGCGGCGCCCGCGCCGGCGGGCCCGGTCGCCTGGGCGTTCTCCGCGAAGACCGACGGCGGCCTGCGCGGGCAGGCTCGGCGACTGGCCGGGTACGCGACGTCGGCCGACCCGTCGGACGTCGCGCGGGCACTCGCCGGCGCCCGGGCGACGCTGGAGCACCGCGCGGTCGTCGTCGCGGACACCGCGGAGCGTTTCGCCGCGGACCTCGCCGAGCCGTCGTCGCTGATCTCCGGCGTCGCGTCGCCGGGCGGGTCGGCGTTCCTGTTCACCGGTCAGGGCGCGCAGCGGATCGGCATGGGTGCGGGCCTGTACGCCCGGTTCCCGGTGTTCGCGGCGGCGTTCGACGGGATCTGTGCCCGCTTCGACCAGCTCCTCGACGTGCCGCTGCGCGACGCGATCGACTCCGACGCGATCCACCGGACGGTCTACACCCAGGCCGGCCTGTTCGCGGTCGAGGTGGCGTTGTTCCGGTTGGTCGAGTCGTGGGGCGTGATCCCGGACTTCCTGTTGGGCCATTCGATCGGTGAGATCGCCGCCGCGCACGTCGCGGGTGTCATGTCGCTCGACGACGCGGTCACGCTGGTCGCCGCTCGGGGTCGGTTGATGCAGGCGTTGCCGGCGGGTGGGGCGATGCTGGCGGTGCGGGCCTCCGAGGCCGAAGTCCGCGGCCAGCTGATCGACGGGGTGGACGTCGCCGCGGTCAACGGGCCGACCTCGGTCGTCGTCTCCGGGCCGGAAGAGAAGATCGACGAGTTGGCACCGCGGTTCGCCAAGGCGACCCGGTTGACGGTGTCGCACGCGTTCCACTCGTCGCTGATGGAGCCGATGCTGGCGGACTTCGCGGCGGCGATCGGGCACATCTCGTTTGCGCCGCCGCGCATTCCGGTGGTGTCGAACCTGACCGGGGAGCCGGTCGAGGAGTTCACCGCCGACTACTGGGTGCGCCACGTGCGGGAGGCGGTGCGCTTCGACGACGGCATGTCCTGGCTCGCCGGCCACGGTGTCACACGTTGCCTGGAGATCGGCCCGGCGGGCGTGCTGTCCGCGACGGCGGCACCGGACCTCACCTACGTCCCGGCGCTGCGCAAGGACCGCGACGAGGTCACCACGCTGCTGGAGGCCGCCGGCCGGCTCTGGACCACGGGCGTGCCGGTCGACTGGACCGCCGTCGTCGGCCGCCCCGAGCGGACGCTGGACCTGCCCACGTACGCGTTCGACCGGACCCGGTTCTGGCCGGCGACCCCACCCCGGGACGGGGACACCCCGCGGTTCCACGCCGAGGCCTGGGTTCCGCTGGCCGAGCCCACCGTCGCGCCGGCCGGCACCTGGCTACTGGTGCTGCCCGACGGCGTCGACTGCGCCGACATCGTCGCCGCCTTCCCGGCGGCGCGGACCGTGACCGTCGACGACACCGCCGGCCGCGCCGAGTTCACCGCCCTGCTCGCCAGCGCCACCGACGCCGGGCCGCTGCGCGTGCTGTCGCTGCTGGGACTGGACACCACGCCGCACCCGGGCCAGCCGGACGTGCCCGCAGGCCTCGCCTCGACCGTGGCGCTCGCCCACGCGGTCACCGGCCTGCCGGGGCCGGCGAAGCTCTGGTGCCTGACCCGCAACGCGGTGGCCACCGGCGCCGCCGACGGCCCGGTGAACGCCGTCCAGGCCCACCTGTGGGGCCTGGGCCGGGTCGCCGCGATGGAACTGCCCCAGCACTGGGGTGGCCTCGTCGACGTGCCGCCGGACCTCGACGAGACCGACCGGCGTCGGCTGGCCGCCGCGCTCGCCGCCGCCGACGAGGACCAACTCGCGCTCCGGCCCGCCGGCCTCCTCGCCCGACGGCTGCGCCGCACCGACCCACCGGCCGGCGCCGTCGAACCGGTGATCCCGACCGGCACCGTGCTGGTCACCGGCGGCACCGGCGCCCTCGGCGCCCACGCCGCCCGCTGGCTCGCCGCCCGGGGCGTACCCCATCTGCTCCTGCTCTCCCGGCGCGGCCCGGACGCGCCCGGCGCCGCCGACCTCGTCGGCGAGCTGACCGCGGCCGGCGCGACCGTCACCGTGCGGGCCTGCGACGTGGCCTCGCGCACCGACCTGGCCGCCGCCATCGACGCCATCCCCGCCGAGCACCCTCTCGACGGTGTCGTGCACACCGCCGGGGTGACCGCCGACAGCCCGCTGGAGACGCTCACCCTCGACCAGTTGGCGGCGGTGCTGCATGCCAAGACCCTCCCGGCGGCGCACCTCGACGCCCTCACCGCCGGCCGGCCGCTGCGGATGTTCGTGCTCTACTCCTCGATGGCCGGCGCGGTCGGCAACCCGGGGCAGGCGAACTACGCGGCCGCGAACAGCTACCTGGACGCGTTGGCCGGCGACCGGCACGCCCGCGGCCTGCCCGCCACGGCGCTGGCCTGGGGCCCGTGGGCGGACGGCGGACTCGCCGCCGGCCCCGCGCTCGCCGACCGGCACCGTGGCTTCGGCCTGCGGCCACTGGCCGCCGGCCCGGCGATGGCGGCGTTCGGCCTCGCCGTCGCGGGTGACCGACCGGCGCTGGTGGTGGGCGACGTCGACTGGACGGCGTTCGCCGCGGCCACCGGACCCAACCGGCTGCTCGCCGAACTCACCGACCCGCCCGCGACCGGCGACGCCGGTAGCGCCTCCCCGGCCGACCAGCTGCGCGCCCGCCTCGCCACCGCCACCGACCGGGACCGGGTGATCCTCGACCTGGTCCGCGCCGAGACCGCCGCGGTCCTGCGGCACCGCGACCGGGACCGGATCGACCCGGCGTCGTCCTTCCGGGACCTCGGCTTCGACTCGCTGCTCGCGGTCGAGCTGCGCAACCGCCTCGGCGCCGCCGCCGGACTGCCGCTCCCGGCGACGCTGGTGTTCGACCACCCGACGCCGGCCGCGCTGGCCGCGTACCTGATGCCGCAGGTGGCCGGCGAGCCGGAGCGTCCCACGGTGGCGAGCGAGATCGACCGCCTGGAGGCCGTCCTCTTCGGCGTCGCCCCGGACGAGGACGAGCGGGACGGCATCACCGCCCGACTGCGCGCCCTGCTCGACAAGTGGAGTCGTACCAACGCCGCACCCGAACCCGGCGACGACCTCGACGCCGGGCTGGACCTGGCGACCGCCGACGAGATGCTCGAGCTGATCCAGCGCGAGTTCGGCAGCCCCACATGACCACCCACCGCATTCGACACCGCGTACTAGGGGACAGCCATGGCGAATGAACAGAAGCTTCTCGACCATCTGAAGTGGATGACCGGCGAGCTGCGCCAGGCCAACCGGCGCCTCCGCGAGGTCGAGGAGGGCGCTCGCGAGCCGATCGCCGTCGTCGCCATGAGCTGCCGGTTCCCCGGCGGGGTGGCGAGCCCGGAGGAGCTGTGGCAGCTGGTCGCCGGCGGGCGCGACGCGGTCGCGCCGTTCCCCGGCGACCGGGGCTGGGACGTCGACGCGCTCTACGACCCGGACACCGAGCGGCACGGCACCTCGTACGTGCGGGAGGGCGGCTTCCTCTCCGGGGTCGACCGGTTCGACGCCGGCCTGTTCGGCATCGCCCCCCGTGAGGCCACCGCCATGGACCCCCAGCAGCGCATCCTGCTGGAGACCGCGTGGGAGGCGTTCGAGCGGGCCGGCCTCGACCCGCGATCGCTGCGGCAGCAGCGCGTCGGCGTGTTCGCGGGCACCAACGGCCAGGACTACGGCTCGCTGATCGCCGGCGACGACGAGACCACCGAGGGCTACCTGGCCACCGGCACGGCGGCGAGTGTCATCTCCGGTCGGCTCGCCTACGCGTTCGGCCTGGAGGGCCCCGCCGTCACCGTCGACACCGCGTGCTCGTCCGCCCTGGTGGCCCTGCACCTGGCGGCGGAGTCGCTGCGCCGCGGCGAGTGCACCCTCGCGCTCGCCGGCGGTGTCACGGTGATGAGCACGCCGACCGCGTTCGTCGAGTTCAGCCGCCAGCGCGGGCTCGCCGCGGACGGGCGCTGCAAGCCGTTCGCGGCGGCCGCCGACGGCACCGGCTGGGGCGAGGGCGCCGGGCTGCTGCTGCTGGAGCGGCTCTCCGACGCCCGGCGCAACGGGCACCGGGTGCTGGCGGTGGTGCGCGGCACCGCAGTCAACCAGGACGGCGCCTCCAACGGGCTGACCGCCCCGAACGGGCCCTCGCAGCAGCGGGTGATCCGCGAGGCGCTGGCCGGCGCCGGACTGTCCCCGGCCGAGGTGGACGCGGTCGAGGCGCACGGCACCGGCACCAGGCTGGGCGACCCGATCGAGGCGCAGGCGCTGCTCGCCACGTACGGGCAGGACCGGCCCGAGGACCGGCCGTTGTGGCTGGGCTCGGTGAAGTCGAACATCGGCCACACCCAGGCGGCGGCCGGCGTCGCCGGGGTCATCAAGATGGTCATGGCGATGCGTGCCGGGGTGCTGCCGGCGACGCTGCACGTCGACGAGCCGACGCCGCACGTGGACTGGTCGGCGGGCGCTGTCGCGCTGCTGCGCGAGGCGCGCCCGTGGCCGGAGACCGGGCGGCCGCGGCGGGCCGGTGTCTCGTCGTTCGGGATCAGCGGGACGAACGCGCACGTGGTGCTGGAGTCGGCCGCGCCGGTCGAGGACGAGCCGGCCACCGAGCAGCCCGGGCCGATGCCGTTCGTGCTGTCCGCCCGGACCGGGCCGGGCCTGCGGGAACAGGCGACGCGGCTCGCCGCCCTGCTGTCGTCGGGCGCGACGCCGACCCCGGCCGCCCTCGGATCGGCCCTCGCCACCACGCGGGCGGCCCTCGACAGCCGAGCCGTGCTCGTCGCCGACGGTCTGGACGACCTGGCGGCGGCGCTCGCCGGGCCGGTCGGCGGCGAGGTCGTCGAGCCGGGTGCCCTGGCGTTCCTGTTCACCGGTCAGGGTGCGCAGCGGGTCGGGATGGGTGCCGGTCTGGTGGCGCGGTTCCCGGTGTTCGCGGAGGTGTTCGAGGGGGTCGTGGCCCGGTTCGACGGGTTGCGGGAGGCCCTCGATTCCGAGGCGATCCACCGGACGGTGCACACGCAGGCGGGGTTGTTCGCGGTCGAGGTGGCGCTCTACCGGCTCCTGGAGTCGTGGGGTGTGACGCCGGACTATCTGCTGGGTCATTCGATCGGGGAGATCGCCGCCGCGCACGTCGCCGGTGTCATGTCGTTGGACGACGCGGTGACGTTGGTGGCGGCGCGTGGTCGGTTGATGCAGGCGTTGCCGGCCGGTGGGGCGATGCTGGCGGTGCAGGCGTCCGAGGAGTCGGTGCGGGAGGTCATCGCCGGTGCGGATGTCGACGTCGCCGCGGTGAACGGCCCGGCCTCCATCGTGATTTCCGGCGCGGCCGACGCCATCGACGAGCTGGCGCCGCGGTTCGCCAAGGTGACGCGGTTGACGGTGTCGCATGCGTTCCACTCGTCGTTGATGGAGCCGATGCTCGCGGAGTTCGCGGCGGCGATCGGGCACATCGAGTTCGGGGTGCCGCGTGTTCCGGTGGTGTCGAACCTGACCGGTGTGCCGGTGCAGGAGTTCGACGCCGGCTACTGGGTGCGCCACGTGCGGGAGGCGGTGCGTTTCGACGACGGCATGTCCTGGCTCGCCGCCAACGGGGTGACCCGCTGCCTGGAGGTCGGCCCGGCGGGTGTGCTGTCCGCACTGGCCGCGCCGGAGCTGACCTGCGTCGCGGCGTTGCGCAAGGACCGCGACGAGGCGTCGACGCTGCTGGCCGCCGTCGGCCGGCTGTGGACCGTCGGCGTGCCGGTGGACTGGAGCGCGGTCCTGCCGCCGGCCGGGCACGTCGACCTGCCCACCTACCCCTTCCAGCGGCAGTCCTACTGGCCGCCGGCCCGCGCCGGCCACGGCAACATCGCCGCCGCCGGACTGTCCGCCGCCGAGCACCCGCTGCTCACCGCCGCCGTGACGCTCGCCGACGACGACGGGATCCTCCTCACCGGCCGCCTCTCCGCGCACACCCACCCGTGGCTGGCCGACCACGTGGTGCTCGACCGCGTCGTGCTGCCCGGCACCGCAGTCGTCGAGCTGGTGCTGCGCGCCGCCCAGCAGGCCGGCGGGCTCGACATCGCGGACCTCACCATCGAGACCCCGCTGGTGCTGCCCGCCACCGGCGGCGTCCAGCTCCAGGTGCGGGTCACCGACGACGCGGGCGAACGCTCGGTCCAGGTGTACGCCCGGCCCGAACCGGACGCCGGCACGGAACCGGAGTGGACCCGCCACGCGTCCGGCGCGCTCGCCACCACCGCCGGCGCCGACCAGTTCGACCTCGCGGTCTGGCCGCCGGCCGGCGCCACACCGATCGACCTCGGCGACTTCTACGGCGACGCCGCCGCGCGTACCGGCCTGCGCTACGGGCCGGTGTTCCGCGGACTGCGCGCGGCCTGGCTGCTCGACGGTGACGTCTACGCGGAGGTCGCGCTGCCCACCGAGGCGCACGCCGACGCGGCCCGGTTCGCGCTGCACCCGGCGCTGTTCGACGGCGCGCTGCACGCCGCCGCGCTCGGCGGCCTGCTGCCCGACGACGGCGCCGCCCGCCTGCCGTTCGCCTGGTCCGAGGTGCGGCTGCACGCCTCCGGCGCCCCCACGCTGCGGGTCCGCCTGCGCGCCGACGGGCCCGAGGCCGTCACGCTTCAGGTCGCCGACGTGGACGGCGTCCCGGTCGCCACCGTCGGCCGCCTGGTCCTGCGCCCGGCCTCCCGCGACCAGCTCGACTCCGTCGCCGGCGACGCGACCCGGGACGCGATGTACGCCGTGACGTGGACCGCGCTCCCGCCGTCGCGCGCCGAGGCGCCCGTCACGGACGTCGTCGTGCTGCCGGTCCGCTCCGACGACGTGCGCACGGCCGTCGCCGAGGCCCTCACCGGCGTTCAGGAATGGCTGGCCGACGACCGTTTCGCCGACGGACGGCTGGTGGTCGTGACCCGGGGCGCGGTGCCTGTCGACGCCCCGGTGACCGACCTGGCCGGTGCGGCCGTGTGGGGCCTGCTGCGCTCGGCGCAGACCGAGAACCCGGGCCGGATCGTGCTCGCCGACCTGGACCACGCGGAGCCGTCCGAGGCGCTGCTGGCCGACCTGCTCCACCGGGACGAGCCGGAACTGGCGGTGCGCGGCGCCGACGTGTTCGCCCCACGGCTGACCCGCGCCCTGCCCGCGACCACGCTCACGCTGCCGACGGACGCGGAGTCCTGGCGGGTGGCCCCGGGTGGTGACGGCGCGTTGTCGAGCCTCGCTGCCGTCGCGACGTCGGGTGTGGAGCTGGCCGCCGGTGAGGTGCGGATTGCGGTTCGCGCGGTGGGGGTGAACTTCCGTGACGTGCTGCTGGGTCTGGGGGTGTATCCGGATCCGGATGCGGTGATGGGTTCCGAGGGTGCGGGTGTGGTCGTCGAGGTCGGCCCCGACGTGTCGGGTCTGGCCGTGGGGGATCGGGTGTTCGGCCTGTTCCACGGTGGGTTCGCGCCGCAGGTGGTGGCGGATCACCGGGTGGTCGCGCGGATGCCGGCGGGGTGGTCGTTCGCGCAGGGCGCGGCGGTGCCGATGGCGTTCCTGACCGCCTGGTACGGGCTGGCGGACCTCGGGCGGCTTCAGGCCGGTCAGCGGGTGCTGGTCCATGCCGCTGCCGGCGGGGTGGGCATGGCGGCGGTGCAGCTGGCCCGGTTGTGGGGTGCGGAGGTGTTCGCGACGGCGTCGCCGGCGAAGTGGGCGGCCGTCGAGGATCTGGGTGTCGAGCCGACCCACATCGCGTCGTCGCGGGATCTCGGGTTCGCGGCGGTGTTCGGCAGTGTGGATGTGGTGTTGGACTCGCTCGCCGGTGAGTTCGTGGACGCCTCGTTGGGCATGCTGGTTCCGGGTGGCCGGTTCGTGGAGATGGGTAAGGCCGACATCCGCGACGCCGCGCAGGTCGAGCGGGAGCGTGGGGTCTGGTACAAGGCGTTCGACCTGTCGGAGGCGGGCGCGGATCGCACGGCGGCGATGCTGGCCGACCTGGTGGCGTTGTTCGAGTCGGGGGAGCTGCGGCTGCTGCCGCCGACCGTGGCGGATGTGCGGGAACTGCCCGGTGTGCTGGGCACGATGAGTCGTGGGGCGCACGTCGGGAAGAACGTGGTCCTGGTGCCCCGGCCGGTCGACGGGCCGGTGCTGATCACCGGTGGCACCGGTGGGTTGGGCGCGTTGGTGGCGGCGCATCTGGTCGAGGCGCACGGGGTGCGGGATCTGGTGCTGGTGAGTCGTTCCGGCGGTCCGGCGCCGGAGGTGGACGCGCGGGTGCGGGTGGTCGCGGCCGACGTCACCGATCGGGCCGCCCTGGCCGCGGTGGTCGACGGCATCGACGGACTCGCCGGCATCGTGCACTGCGCCGGTGTCCTCGACGACGGCGTCTTCACCAGCCTGACCGCCGAGCGGGTGGCCGGGGTCATGGCGCCCAAGGTCGACGCCGTGCTGCACCTGCACGAGCTGACCCGCGACCGGGACCTCGCGTTGTTCACCGTCTTCTCGTCGATCTCGGCGGTGTTCGGGTCGGCGGGTCAGGCGGCGTACGCGGCGGCGAACGCGTTCCTCGACGGCTTCGTCTCGTACCGTCGCGGTCTCGGTCTGGTCGGTCAGTCCCTGGGCTGGGGGTTGTGGGCCAACGCCGCCGGCATGGGCGGCCGACTGACCGGCACCGACGCCGACCGGGTCACCCGGGCCGGCGACGCCCTCACCGACGAACTGGGCCTCGCCCTCTTCGACGCGGCCCGGCACCTGCCCGCCGCGCACCTCGTCCCGGCCACCCTCGATCTCGCCGCGTTCCGCCGCGCCGGCGCCGTGCCCGCGCTGCTACGCGCCCTGGTGCGCGGCACCGGCCGACGCGCCGCCCAGCACACCGGCGGCGGCTCCGGCCTGGCCCGCCGCCTGCTGGCGCTGCCCGAGGCGGAGCGCGAGCGTACCCTCGTCACCCTCGTCTGCGACCAGGTCGCGGCGGTCCTCGGCCACAGCGGCGCCGACGCCGTCGACGCCCGGCACGCCTTCAAGGACCTCGGCTTCGACTCGCTCACCTCGGTCGAGCTGCGCAACCGGCTCAACGCGGCGGCCGGGATCCGGCTGCCCGCCACCGTCGTCTTCGACTACCCGAACCCGACAGTGCTCGCCACCTACCTCGGCCGGCAACTCGCCGGTACGGCCGACGCGGCGAAGCCGGCCGCCGCCGTCACCTTCGACGCCGACGAGCCGATCGCCATCGTCGGCATGGGCTGCCGCTTCCCCGGCGGCGTCGAGAACCCGGCCGACCTGTGGGACCTCCTCACCGCAGGCACCGACGCCATCTCGACGTTCCCCGCCGACCGCGGCTGGACCGGTGACCACGACGACTACACCCGCGTCGGCGGCTTCATCGACCACGCCGCCGACTTCGACGCGCGGCTGTTCGGCATCTCGCCGCGCGAGGCGCTCGCCATGGACCCGCAGCAGCGGGTGCTGCTGGAGACCTCCTGGGAAGCCTTCGAGTCCGCCGGCATCGACCCGGCGACGCTGCACGGCAGCCAGACCGGCGTCTTCGTCGGCGCGGCGGCCTCCCGCTACGGCCAGGGCGCGGACCTGCCGCCCGAGGCCGAGGGGCACGTCCTGACCGGCATCGCGACAAGCGTGATCTCCGGCCGGGTGGCCTACTCGTTCGGCCTCGAAGGCCCCGCCGTCACCATCGACACCGCCTGCTCGTCGTCGCTCGTCGCGCTGCACCTGGCCGCCCAGGCGCTGCGGCAGGGCGAGTGCGACATGGCGTTGGCCGGTGGCGTCACGGTGATGGCCGGGCCGGACATCTTCGTCGAGTTCAACAGGCAGCGCGGACTGGCCGCCGACGGGCGATGCAAGGCGTTCTCCGCCGAGGCCGACGGCACCGGCTGGGGCGAGGGCGCCGGCGTGCTGCTCGTCGAACGGCTCTCCGACGCACAGCGGAACAACCACCGGATCCTTGCTCTGGTACGCGGGTCGGCGATCAACCAGGACGGCGCCTCCAACGGCCTCACCGCCCCCAACGGGCCCTCCCAGCAACGGGTGATCGACCGGGCGCTGGCCGGAGCCGGACTCCGCGGTGCCGACGTGGACGCGGTCGAGGCGCACGGCACCGGCACCGCTCTCGGCGACCCGATCGAGGCGCAGGCGCTGCTCGCCACGTACGGGCAGGACCGGGACCCGAACCGTCCGCTGCTGCTCGGCTCGGTGAAGTCGAACATCGGCCACACCCAGGCGGCGGCCGGCGTCGCCGGGGTCATCAAGATGGTGCTCGCGATGCGGCACGGCGAGCTGCCGCGCACCCTGCACGCCGCGCAGCCCTCGTCGCACGTCGACTGGACCAGCGGGGCGCTGCGCCTGCTCGACGAGCCCGCCGTCTGGCCCACGACCGACCGGGCCCGCCGGGCGGCGGTCTCCTCGTTCGGCATCAGCGGCACGAACGCGCACGTGGTGCTCGAACAGGCGCCCCCGGCGCCCGCCGCCGCGCCGGAGCCGACGCCGGGCCTGGTGCCGTGGGTGGTCACCGGCCACACCGCCGACGCGGCGCGGGCCCAGGCCGGCCGGCTGCTCGACTTCGCCGCGGCCGCGACGCCGCCGCTCGACCTGGCCGCCGTCGGCCACACCCTGGCGACCGGCCGTAAGGCCCTGAAGCACCGGGCCGTCGTGGTCGGCGCCGACCTCGCCGAACTCCTCGACGGCCTGGCAGCCGTACGCGACGGCAGCCTGCTCCCCGGCACCGAACAGCTCGGCCGGACCGCTTTCCTGTTCACCGGTCAGGGTGCGCAGCGCGTCGGGATGGGCGCCGGTCTGGCGGCCCGGTTCCCGGTGTTCGCGGAGGCGTTCGAGGGGATCGTGGGTAGGTTCGACGGGTTGCGGGAGGCCCTCGATTCCGAGGCGATCCACCGGACCGTGCACACCCAGGCCGGGTTGTTCGCGGTCGAGGTGGCGTTGTTCCGGCTCCTCGAATCCTGGGGTGTGGCCCCGGACTACCTGCTGGGCCACTCGATCGGGGAGATCGCCGCCGCGCACGTCGCGGGGGTGATGTCGCTCGACGACGCGGTGACGTTGGTGGCGGCGCGTGGTCGGTTGATGCAGGCGTTGCCGTCCGGCGGGGCGATGCTGGCGGTGCAGGCGTCGGAGGAGTCGGTGCGGGAGATCATCGCCGGCACGGGCGTGGACGTCGCGGCGGTCAACGGCCCCACGTCGGTGGTGGTCTCCGGTCCGGTGGAGGCGATCGAGGATCTGGCGCCTCGGTTTGCGAAGACGAACCGGCTCTCCGTGTCGCACGCGTTCCACTCGTCGCTGATGGAGCCGATGCTGGCCTCGTTCGCGTCGGTGGCGGCCGGGCTCGCCTACCTGCCACCGCGCATCCCGGTGGTGTCGAACCTGACCGGTGCGCCGGTCGAGGAGTTCACCGCCGACCACTGGGTGAAGCACGTGCGCGAGGCGGTGCGCTTCGACGACGGGCTGCGGTGGCTGACCGCACAGGGCGTCAGCCGCTTCGTCGAGGTCGGCCCGGCGGCAGTGCTGACCGGGCTGGTGCGCGGCGGCGTCGGCGTGGCGGTGCTCCGCAAGGACCAGGACGAGGAACGGGCCGCCCTGCGGGCGCTGGCCGACCTGTTCACGGCCGGGGTCGCGATCGACTGGCCGGCGGTCACCGGCCGGCGGTCACCCACCCGGGTGGACCTGCCGACGTACGCGTTCCAGCGGGACCGCTACTGGCTGACCCCGTCCGAGCCGGCGCCGGTGGCAGGTGGCGAGGACGGCGGCTTCTGGTCGGCGGTGGAGCGCGCCGACCGGGACGGGTTGGCCGCGGAGCTGGGCCTGGCCGCCGACGGCGCGGCCGCCCTGGACGGGCTGCTGCCGTCACTGTCCGCCTGGCGTCGCCGGCGGCGCGCGCAGGGCGTGGTGGAGGGCTGGCGGTACCGGATCGGCTGGACGCCGATCGCGGAACCCGGCCCGGCGGCGCTGTCCGGGGCGTGGCTCGTGGTGTCGGACGACCCGACCGACGCCACCGACGTGGCCGCCGCGCTGACCGCGGCGGGCGCCGAGGTGGTACGGGTGCAGGGGCCGGCCGACCGTGGCGTGCTGACCGGCGTGCTGACCGTCGCCACCGACGTCCGGGGCGTCGTCTGGGCCGGCAGCGCTGGTCAGTCGTTGACCGTGCTGCTCCAGGCGGTCGCGGACGCCGGGACCGAAGCCCGGGTGTGGGCGGTGACCCGGGGCGCGGTCGCGGTGGGTCGGTCCGAGTCGGTGACTGACGTCCCCGCCGCGACGGTCTGGGGTGTGGGCCGCGTCGCCGCGCTGGAGCTGCCGCGGACGTGGGGCGGCCTGGTCGACCTTCCGGTGGTCCTGGGCGAGCGGGAGGCCCGGCGGTTCACCGCGCTCCTCGCCGGGGACGGCGAGGACCAGCTCGCGGTACGCGCCTCCGGGGTCTTCGCGCGCCGCCTGCGCCGGGCCGCCCCGGCCGGACCGGCGAACCCGGTGTCGTTGTCGGGCACCGTGCTGGTCACCGGTGGGACGGGTGCGCTGGGCTCGCGCGCGGCACGGTGGGTGGTGCGCCGTGGCGCGGAGCGGGTGGTGCTGCTGTCGCGTCGGGGTGACCTGGCGCCCGGTGTCGGCGAGCTCGTCGCCGAGTTGAGCGCCGAGGGCGCCGAGGTGTCGGTGGTGGCCTGCGACGTCGCCGACCGGGAGGCGGTCCGGCGCGTGGTCGCAGGTGTCGAGGGTCTGAGCGGCGTGGTGCACGCGGCGGGGGTGTCCGGCACGGAGCCCTTGCTGGACGTGTCGGCGGACTCCTACGGGGCGGTGGTGTCGGGCAAGGTGTCCGGTGCGCTGCACCTGGACGAGGCGACCGCCGACCTCGATCTTCAGCTGTTCCTGGTGTTCTCGTCGATCGCGGGTGTCTGGGGCAGCGGCGGTCAGGCCGCGTACGCCGCCGGCAACGCGCTGCTGGACGCGCTCGTCGAGTCGCGGCGCGCCGCCGGCAAGGCGGGTACGGCAGTCGCCTGGGGACCGTGGGCCGAGGGTGGGATGGCCGGCGAGGTGGGCGCCGCCGACTACCTGGCGCGTCGTGGCCTGGCGGCGATGGATCCCGACCTGGCGATGCAGGCCCTCGACATGGCGGTCGACGCCGGTGACGTGACGACGACCGTGGCGGACGTGGACTGGTCGCGGTTCGTGGCGACGTTCGCCGCCCAGCGGCCGGCGCCGCTGTTCGGCGAGTTCGTCGTGGTCGAGGAGACGGTCGCGGACGGCGGATTGACCGCCCGCCTCGCGGGCATGTCCGAGGCCGAGCGGCGTCGCGAGCTGTTGGCGTTGGTGCGGGCGCAGACCGCGAGGGCCCTGGGCTATTCCGGGGTGGTGCAGGTGGAGCCGCAGTCCGCGTTCCGGGACCTGGGTATCGACTCGGTGACCGCGGTGGAGGTGAAGAGCCGCATCAACGCGGCCACCGGCCTGCACCTGGGGTCGTCGCTGGTGTTCGACTACCCGACCCCGCAGGTCCTCGCCGACCATCTGCTGGAGGCGCTGGGCCTCGCCGGTGCGGCCGACGTGCCGGCCGTGGCCGTGCCGCAGTCGCTGACCGGTGACGACATCGTGATCGTGGGGATGGCGTGCCGGTATCCGGGTGGGGTGGAGTCGCCGGAGGATCTGTGGCGGTTGGTCGCCGGGGGCGCGGATGGCATGTCGGTGTTCCCGTCGGACCGGGGTTGGGTGGTGCCCGACGGCGCCGGCTATGCGGCGCTGGGTGGGTTCGTGGACAGCGCGACCGGCTTCGACGCGGGTCTGTTCGGGATCTCGCCGCGTGAGGCGGTGGCGATGGATCCGCAGCAGCGGCTGTTGTTGGAGGTGTCGTGGGAGACCCTCGAACGTTCGGGGGTGGATCCGCGGTCGTTGCGGGGTCGTCCGGTTGGTGTGTTCGTGGGCGCGTCGCACTCGGGGTACTCCGCTGACGGCGCGGACGGTCATGTGTTGACCGGTACGGCGAACAGTGTGATCTCGGGTCGGGTGTCGTACTCGTTCGGGTTCGAGGGTCCGGCGATGACGGTCGACACGGCCTGTTCGTCGTCGCTTGTCGCGCTGCACCTGGCCGCGCAGGCGTTGCGTTCTGGTGAGTGTGATCTGGCGCTTGCCGGTGGGGTCACGGTGATCACGGGTCCGGAGGTGTTCGCGGAGTTCGCCCGCCAGGACGGCCTGTCGTCGGACGGCCGGTGCAAGTCGTTCGCCGGGAGCGCGGACGGCACCGGGTGGGCCGAGGGCGCCGGCATGCTGCTGGTGGAGCGCCGTGGTGACGCGGAACGGCTCGGGCACCGCATCCTGGCCGTCATCAGCGGCAGCGCCGTCAACCAGGACGGTGCGTCGAACGGTCTGACCGCGCCGAACGGGCCGGCGCAGCAGCGGGTGATCCGGCAGGCCCTGGCCAGCGCCGGGTTGACGACCGCCGACGTGGACGCGGTGGAGGCGCACGGCACCGGCACCCGGTTGGGTGATCCGATCGAGGCGCAGGCGTTGCTGGCGACCTACGGGCAGGATCGTGAGCAGCCGTTGTGGTTGGGGTCGATCAAGTCGAACATCGGCCACACCCAGGCCGCCGCCGGTGTCGCCGGGATCATCAAGATGATCCTGGCGATGCGCCACGGTGTGCTGCCGGCGACGTTGCACGTGGACGAGCCGTCCCCGCACGTGGACTGGTCCGCCGGAGCGGTGGAGCTGCTCACGGCGGCGCGGCCGTGGGAGCCGAACGGCCACGCGAGGCGGGCGGCGGTGTCGGCGTTCGGGATCAGCGGCACCAACGCGCACGTGATCCTGGAGGAGCCGGCCGCGCGACCGACGGAGGTCGAGGCGCCCGAGGTCGACGGTCCGCTGCCGTGGCCGGTGTCGGCGCGGTCGGCGGAGGCACTGGCCGGGCAGCTCGTCCGGCTGCGGGACGCCGTGGCGGAGCTGGACCCGGCGGCGGTGGCGTGGTCCCTGGCCACCGGCCGCGCCGGACTGGAGCACCGTGCGGTCCTGCTGGCGGCTACCCGTGAGAACTTCCTGGCCGCGCTGCCGGCACCCACCGGGCCGGACGTCGCCGGTCCGAAGCCCTTCCCGGTACCTGACGCCGTCGGTCCGCAGAAGTCCGTGGCGCCTGACGCCGTCGGTGCGCACGCGGCTGTGGTGTCGGGTGTGGTGTCCGAGGGTGCTCTGGCGTTCCTGTTCACCGGTCAGGGTGCGCAGCGCGTGGGGATGGGCCTGCGGTTGGCGGAGCGGTTCCCGGTGTTCGCGGCGGCGTTCGACGGCATCTGCGCCCGCTTCGACCTGGTGCTGGACGTGCCGTTGCGGGAGGCGGTCGACTCCGACGCGATCCACCGGACCGTCTACGCCCAGGCCGGTCTGTTCGCGGTCGAGGTGGCGCTGTTCCGTCTGGTCGAGTCGTGGGGTGTCATCCCGGACTTCCTGCTGGGTCACTCGATCGGTGAGATCGCCGCGGCGCATGTGGCGGGTGTCCTGTCGCTCGACGACGCGGTGACGTTGGTGGCGGCGCGTGGTCGGTTGATGCAGGCGTTGCCGTCCGGTGGGGCGATGCTGGCGGTGCAGGCGTCCGAGGAGTCGGTGCGCGAGATCATCGCCGGCACGGGTGTGGACGTCGCGGCGGTGAACGGCCCGACCTCTGTCGTCGTCTCCGGTCCGGCCGACGTGATCGACGAGCTGGCGCCACGCTTTGCCAAGGCGACCCGGTTGACGGTGTCGCACGCGTTCCACTCGTCGCTGATGGAGCCGATGCTCGCGGACTTCGCGGCCGCGATCGGGCACATCGAGTTCGGGGTGCCGCGTATTCCGGTGGTGTCGAACCTGACCGGTGCGCCGGTCGAGGAGTTCACCGCCGACTACTGGGTGCGGCACGTCCGGGAGGCGGTCCGCTTCGACGACGGCATGTCCTGGCTGGCCGCCAACGGGGTGACCCGCTGCCTGGAGATCGGCCCCGCCGGTGTGCTGTCCGCGACGGCCGCCCCGGACCTCACCTACGTCCCGGCGCTGCGCAAGGACCGCGACGAGGTGTCCACGCTGCTGGCTGCCGTCGGGCGGCTCTGGACCGTCGGCGTCTCCGTCGACTGGACCGCGATCCTGCCCGCCGCGCCCCGCGTCGACCTGCCCACGTACGCCTTCCAGCGGGACCGCTACTGGCGGTCGCCGCGCACCGCGGACCCGGTCGAGGCGGCGTTCTGGCAGGCGGTCGAGGACGGGAGCCTGCACGACCTGCTGCACACCGACGTACCGGCCTCGCTGGGCGCCGCGCTCGCCGAGTGGCGACGTGACCGGGTGGCGGCCGGCGCCACCGCCTCCTGGCGCTACGAGGTCACCTGGGAACCGGTCGCCGAGCCGCCCGCGCCGGCCGCCGGACAGTGGGTCGTGCTCGTGCCCCGGCCGGGCATGGCCGAGGCGATGTTCGGCGGCACCGGCCTGGACTTCACCGAGATGCTGGTCGGCGAGGAGGGTCTCGTCGGCCTCGACCCGGACGTCGCCGGGGTGGTGTCGCTGCTGCCGGCGACCGCGCACGAACTGCTGGCGACGGTGCGCGCCCTCGACGGGACCCGCCTGTGGTGGGTCACGGCCGGGGCGGTGTCGGTGGGCCGGTCCGACCCGCTGACCGACGTCGCGGCGTCGATGGTGTGGGGCGCGGGCCGGGTGGCCGCCCTGGAACTGCCGGAGCTGTGGGGCGGCCTGATCGACGCCCCGGTCGCACCGGACGAGCGGGCGCGCCGCCGCCTGGCCGCCGTGCTCGGCGGCGCGGAGGACCAGGTCGCGGTGCGCGGCGACGGGGTGTACGTCCGCCGGCTGCGTCCGGCCGCCGGGAGCGCGCCGGCCGAGGCGCGCACCTGGGACGGTACGGTCCTGGTCACCGGCGGTACCGGGGCGCTCGGTGCTCAGGTGGCCCGTTGGCTGGTGGGTCGTGGGGTGTCGCGGTTGGTGTTGACGTCGCGGCGGGGGATGGACGCGCCGGGTGCCGCCGAGTTGGTGGCGGAGCTGTCGCCGGCGCGGGTGGACGTGGTGGCGTGTGACGTCGCGGATCGTCCGCAGGTGGCGGAGTTGCTGGCCGGGATCCCGGACCTGCGCGGGGTGGTGCACGCCGCCGGGGTCTCCGGAGTGGGCCTGCTGACCGAGTCCACCCCGGAGGAGTTCGCGCAGATCGTGCGCGGCAAGGTCGCCGGCGCGGTCAACCTGGACGCGTTGACCGACGGGCTGGACCTGTTCGTGGTGTTCTCGTCGATCTCCGGCGTGTGGGGCAGCGGAAGCCAGGCCGCGTATTCGGCCGGCAACGCGTTCCTGGACGCCCTGGTGCAGTCGCGCCGGGCCGCCGGAAAGGCGGGCACGGCGATCGCCTGGGGCCCGTGGGCCGAGGCCGGCATGCTGGTCACCGAGGAGGGCGCCGAGGACTACCTGCGCCGTCGCGGGCTGCGCCCGATGCCGCCGGCGCTGGCGATCCGGGCGTTGGCCGAGGCGGTCGACGCCGACACCGGTTGCCTGACCGTCGCCGACGTCGACTGGGCCCGGTTCGGGCCGGCGTTCACCGCCTCCCGACCCAGCCCGCTGCTCCAGCACGTGCTCGACACCGAACCGGCGGCGGACCCGACCGCGAGCCGGTGGGCGACGGAGGTCGCCGCGATGCCGGCGGCCGAACGCGGGCGGTCGGTGCTCGCGCAGGTGCGCCGCACGGTCGCCGAGGTGCTCGGGTACGCCGACGTGGACCGGGTGCCGCCGGGCCGGGCGTTCAAGGACCTCGGCGTCGACTCGCTCACCGCGGTCGAGCTGCGCGACCGCTTGCAGGCGCTGACCGGGCTGGCGCTGCCGGCCAGCCTCGCCTTCGACCACCCCAGCCCGACCGCGATCGTCCGGATGCTGCTGGAGCGTCTCGTCGAAGCGCCGACCACTGTCGCGACGACCACTGTCGCCGCGGTGAGCGGCGACCCGGTGGTGATCGTCAGCATGGCCTGCCGCTACCCGGGCGGGGTGGACTCGACCGAGGCGCTGTGGGCGGTGGTCGAGGGCGCCGAGGACGTGCTGACGCCGTTCCCCGGGGACCGGGGCTGGGACCTCGACGGGCTCGCGGCGGGCGGCTCGGACACCACAATGGGCGGCTTCCTGGACGGGGCGGCCGATTTCGACGCCGGGCTGTTCGGGGTGTCGGCCCGGGAGGCGCTGGCGATGGACCCGCAGCAACGGCTGCTGCTGGAGACCACCTGGGAGCTGTTCGAGAAGGCGGGCATCCCGCCGACCTCGCTGGCGGGCACGTCGACCGGGGTCTTCGTGGGCTCGAACACCCAGGACTACTCGGGCGTACTCGCCGCCGGCACCGGCCACGACGGCTACCTGGCCACCGGCACCTCGGCGAGCGTCGTCTCCGGACGGCTGTCGTACGTCTTCGGGCTGGAAGGCCCGGCCGTCACCGTCGACACCGCCTGTTCGTCGTCGCTCGTCGCGTTGCACCTGGCCGCGCAGGCCCTGCGGGCCGGCGAGTGCGACCTCGCCGTGACCGGCGGGGTGGCGGTCGTCTCGACGCCCGGCATCTTCACCGAGTTCTCCCGCCAGGGCGGCATGGCGCCCGACGGCCGCTGCAAGGCGTTCGCCGAGGGCGCGGACGGCACCGGTTGGGGTGAGGGCGCCGGCGTCCTGCTGCTGGAGCGGCTGTCCGACGCCCGCCGGAACGGGCACGAGATCCTCGCCGTGGTCGCCGGTTCCGCGATCAACCAGGACGGTGCGTCGAACGGTCTGACCGCGCCGAACGGGCCGGCGCAGCAGCGGGTGATCCGGCAGGCCCTCGCGAACGCCGGGCTGAGCCCCGCCGAGGTGAGCGTCGTCGAGGCGCACGGCACCGGTACGAAGCTGGGCGACCCGATCGAGGCGCAGGCGTTGCTGGCCACCTACGGCCAGGACCGCGACGAGCCGCTGTGGCTCGGCTCGGTCAAGTCGAACATCGGGCACACCCAGGCCGCCTCCGGCGTCGCCGGGGTCATCAAGATGGTGCTGGCGATGCGGCACCACACGTTGCCGGCGACGCTGCACGTCGACCAGCCGTCGACGAAGGTCGACTGGTCGTCGGGCGCGGTACGGCTGCTGACCGAGGCCCGGGACTGGACCGGCGGGGACCGGACCCGCCGGGCCGGGGTGTCGTCGTTCGGGATGAGCGGCACGAACGCGCACGTGATCCTGTCGGAGCCCCCGGCGGCCCCGACCGTCGCGCCGGTGGCGCTCCCGTCCGGGCCGGCGGTGCCGTGGCTGCTGTCGGCGCGTTCCGCCGAGGCGCTGACCGGGCAGGCACGTAAGCTCGCCGACTTCGTGGCCGCCCGGCCCGACCTCGACGTGGCCGCCGTGGCCGGCGCGTTGCGCTCCAACCGGGCCGTGCTGGAGCACCGGGCCGTCGCCGTCGGGTCCACCCGGGACGACCTGCTCGCCGCCCTGACCGCGATCCGGCCCGGCGAGCCGGTGACCGACGCCGACGGCGGTGTCGTGCTGGTCTTCCCCGGGCAGGGTGCCCAGTGGCTCGGGATGGCCGCGGCGCTGCTGGACGAGTCGCCGGTGTTCGCCGCCCGGATCGCCGAGTGCGCGGCGGCGCTCGACGGATACGTCGACTGGTCGCTGCTCGACGTGCTGCGGTCGACGGACGACGGCTGGATGTCGCGGGTAGACGTCGTGCAGCCGGTGCTGTGGGCGGTGATGGTCTCGCTGGCCGCCGTCTGGCAGTCGCTCGGCGTGGAGATCGCCGGTGTGGTCGGCCACTCGCAGGGCGAGATCGCGGCGGCGGCGGTCGCCGGGATCCTGTCGCTCGCCGACGCGGCGATGGTGGTGGCCGTCCGGTCGCGTGCGCTGCGGGCGATCGCCGGCACCGGCGGGATGATCGCGGTCGCGATGGGCGCCGACGCCGCCGCCGAGTTGCTGGACGAGCTGCCCGGCATGTCGCTGGCGGCCGTCAACGGTCCGGCGTCGGTGGTGCTCTCCGGCGACGTCGCCGGCATCGAGGCGGTACTGGCGCGGTGCGCGGAGCGGGGCGTGTGGTGCCGGCAGGTTCCGGTCGACTACGCCTCGCACAGTGCCCAGGTCGACGGCCTGCGCGCGGAGCTGCTGGCCGCGTTCGACGGGTTGACCCCGCGGGCGGGCACGGTGCCGTTCCACTCGACGGTGACCGGCGGCCTCGTCGACGCGGCGGAGCTGGACGCGGCGTACTGGTTCGAGAACCTGCGCCGCCCGGTGCGCTTCGACCAGGTCGTCACCGGCCTGATCGCCGCCGGGCACCGGCTGTTCGTCGAGGCCAGCCCGCACCCGGTGCTGGTCGCCGGCGTGGGAGAGCGCGGCGGCCTGGTGACCGGCTCGCTGCGCCGGGACGAGGGCGGGCTGGCGCGGATGCTGCGCTCGGCCGGCGACCTCTGGGCCCTGGGCGGTCACGTCGACTGGTCGGCGGTGACCGGCGCCGGCACGGTGCGGGACCTGCCGACGTACGCGTTCCAGCGACGCCGCTACTGGCCGGCGCCGGCCGCCGGCGCCGCGGACGCGGCGGCGATCGGCCTGTCCGGGCTGACCCACCCGCTGCTCGGCGCCACCACGGTGCTCGCCGACACCGACGGCGTGCTGCTGTCCGGCCGGGTCGCGCCCGCGTCGCCGGGCTGGCTCGCCGACCACCGGGTGGCCGGCCGGGTGGTCCTGCCCGGCACCGCCTTCCTGGAACTCGCCCTGCAGGCCGCCCAGCGCACCGGCGACCGCCGGATCGGTGAGCTGACCGTGGCGGCGCCGCTCGTGCTCGACGGCGGTGCGGCCCAGCTCCAGGTCCGGGTGGCCGAGGCCGACGAGCACGGACGACGTGCCCTGCACATCTACGCCCGGCCCGAGCACGACGCCGACGGGTCCTGGACGCGGCACGCCTCGGGCACGCTGGAGCCGACCGGACCGGCCGCCCCGGCCGGTGTCGGCGCCTGGCCGCCGGCCGACGGCATGGTCCTGGACGTGCCGGCGTTCTACCAGGCTGCGGCCGCCGCCGGTTACGACTACGGCGCCGCCTTCCGCGGCCTCCACCGGGCCTGGCGGGTCGGCGACGACGTCTACGCCGAGGTCGAACTGCCCGCCGACATCGCCACCGAGGGCGCCGGCTACGGCCTGCACCCGGCGCTGCTCGACGCCGCGTTGCAGGCCGTCGGGCTGGGCGACTTCATCACGGCGGACGGCCTCGCGCTGCCCTTCGCCTGGACCGGCGTCCAGCTGTCCGCGGTGGGCGCGACAGCGCTGCGGGTACGGATCAGCGCCGCCGGCCCGGACGCCGTCAGCGTCACCGTGACCGACCCGGCCGGCGCACCGGTCGCGACGGTCGAGCGACTGGACTTCCGGGCGCTGGGCGCGGGCGGGTTGCCCAGCGCCGCCGGCACCCGGGAGGCGCTGCTGCGGATCGACTGGTCGCCGCTGCGTGACGCGGTCGCCGTGGACGTGCCGGCCGAGGTGTGGCGGGTGGACGCGCCGGACGTCGCAGTGGTGTTGGAACGGGTTCAGGGGTGGCTCGCGTCGACGATCGATGGCGTCCTGGTTGTGGTGGTCAACGCTGCGGTGCCGGTCGGCGGCGCGGCAGTCGACCCGTACGCGGCTGGGGTGTGGGGATTGTTGCGGTCGGCGCAGTCGGAGAATCCGGGCCGGATCGTGCTCGTCGACAGCGACGGGGGCGACGAGGACGGGTTCCTGCGCGGGTTGGCCGGGTTGGGTGAGCCGCAGCTGGCGGTGCGGGGGTCGGCGGTGTTCGTGCCGCGTCTGGTGCGGGCGTTGCCGTCGTCGTCGCTGGTGGTGCCGGACGCCCCGGCGTGGCGCCTCGACATGGTCGGCGGGTCGTCGTTGGACTGCCTGGCGTTGGTGCCGGCCGACGACGCGCTGGCCCCGTTGGCCGCCGGTCAGGTGCGGGTGTCGATGCGCGCCGCCGGCGTCAACTTCCGCGACGTCCTGGTCGCGCTCGGCGTGCACACCGCGACGAGCATCATGGGCTCCGAGGGCGCCGGCGTCGTCCTCGAGGTGGCCCCGGACGTCACCGACCTGAAGCCCGGCGACCGCGTCTTCGGCTCGTACGTCGGTGCCTTCGGCCCGGTGGCGGTGACCGACCGGCGGCTCGTGTCGCCGATGCCGGCGCAGTGGACGTTCGCCCAGGCGGCGTCCGTGTCGACCGCGTTCGTGACCGCGTTCTACGGGCTGCGGGACGTGGCCGGGTTGCGGGCGGGGGAGCGGCTGCTGGTGCACGCCGGCGCCAGTGGCGTCGGCATGGCCGCGGTCCAGTTGGCGCGGGCGTGGGGTGTGGAGGTGTTCGCGACCGCGTCGCCGGCGAAGTGGGACGTGCTAAGGGGTCTGGGTCTGGACGACGCGCACATCGCGTCGTCGCGGGACACGGGTTTCGAGGCGGCGTTCGGCCGGGTGGACGTGGTGTTGAACTCGCTGGCGGGTGAGTTCATCGACGCGTCGTTGCGGATGCTGGGCGACGGTGGCCGGTTCGTCGAGATGGGCAAGGCCGACTACCGCGACGCGGGCCCACTCGCCGAGCGCGGCGTGCGCTACGCGACGTTCGACCTCGCCAGCGAAGGCTGGGAGCGCACCGCCCCGATCCAGCGCGAGGTGCTCGGGATGTTCGACAGCGGCGAGGTGTCGCTGCTGCCGTTCCGGGTGTGGGACGTGCGGGATGCGGCGGAGGCGTTCCGGTTCATGTCGCAGGGCCGGCATGTGGGCAAGATCGTGTTGACGATTCCGTCGGCGCTGTCGGGGACGGTGTTGTTGACCGGTGGCACGGGTGTGTTGGGCGGGTTGTTCGCGGAGCACCTGGTCGGAACGCACGGGGTGCGGGATCTGGTGTTGGTGTCGCGTCGCGGCCGGGCTGCGCCCGGTGCGGACGACCTGGTGGAGCGGTTGCGGGCTGCCGGCGCTCGGGTGCGGGTGGTCGCGGCGGATGTGGCGGATCGTGGGGCGTTGGCGGGGGTGCTGGAGGGGATCGAGGTTCTGTCGGGTGTGGTGCATCTGGCGGGTGTGTTGGATGACGGGGCGTTTGAGGGTTTGTCCGGCGAGCGGGTGGCGTCGGTGTGGGCGGGTAAGGCGGTGGCGGCGGCTCATTTGGATGAGTTGACGCGGGGTCGGGATCTGGCGTGGTTCGTGGTGTTCTCGTCGGCGTCGGCGACGTTCGGTACGGCGGGTCAGGCGGGGTATGCGTCGGCGAATGCGTTTCTGGATGGTCTGGTCGCGGCTCGGCGGGCGGAGGGTTTGCCGGGGTTGTCGGTGGGGTGGGGGTTGTGGGCGGCGTTGTCGGAGATGACGTCGCATTTGGATGAGCGTGCGGTGGCGCGTATTGGTGGGGTGTTGTCGTCGGGGTTGGGTGTGGCGTTGTTCGACGAGGCGGTGCGTCTGCCGTTGCCGCATGTGGTGCCGATCAGTTTGGACCTGTCCGGCTATCGCGGCGGTGACGTGGAGGTGCCGGCGCTGCTGCGCTCGCTGGTCCGACCGGCCCTGCGCCGGGCCGGCGTCGCCGCACCCAACACCGACACCTTCGCCGACCGCCTCGCCGCGCTGCCCGAGGCCGCGCGGCACCGGTTCGTGCTCGACACCGTCGTCGACCACGCCGCCGCCGTGCTCGGCCACGAACCCGCCGAGGCGATGAGCCCGAACCAGGCGTTCAAGACGCTCGGCTTCGACTCGCTGACCTCCGTCGAGCTGCGCAACCGGCTGCGCGCCGCCACCGGCGTGCTGCTGCCCGCCACGCTCGTCTTCGACTACCCGTCCCCGGCGGCGCTCGCCGGGTTCCTCCTGGAACGGCTGACCGGCGACAGCGGCCCGGCCGCACCCGTCGCCCGGCCGGCCGTCCAGGTCGGTGACGACGACCCGGTCGTGGTGGTGGGCATGGGCTGCCGCCTGCCGGGCGGCGTGTCCTCCCCGGAGCAGCTCTGGGACGTGGTGGCCGGCGGCCGCGACGCGATCACCGGGTTCCCGGCCGACCGCGGCTGGGACCTGGCGAACCTGTACGACCCGGACCCGGACCGTGCCGGCACCACGTACGTGCGTGAAGGCGGGTTCGTCGACGCCGCCGCCGGTTTCGACGCCCGGCTGTTCGGTATCTCCCCCCGCGAGGCGCTCGCCATGGACCCCCAGCAGCGGCTGCTGCTGGAGGTGTCCTGGGAGGCCCTCGAACGCGCCGGGATCTCCCCGGACTCGCTGCGCGGCTCGCCCACCGGCGTGTTCGTCGGCGGCGCCTCCTCGACGTACGGGATCGGTGTGGACCTGCCCGACGGCGTGGAGGGGCACCTGCTGACCGGCTCGGTCACCAGCGTCATGTCCGGCCGGGTGGCGTACCAGTTCGGCCTGGAAGGCCCGGCGGTGACCATCGACACCGCGTGCTCGTCGTCGCTCGTCGCGCTGCACCTGGCCGCACAGGCGCTGCGAGCCGGCGAGTGCGACCTGGCGCTGGCCGGCGGCGTCACGGTGCTGACCAACCCCGGCATCTTCACCTCGTTCGCCCGCCAGCGCGGCCTGGCCGCCGACGCCCGGTGCAAGCCGTTCGCGGCCGCCGCCGACGGCACCAGCATGGCCGAGGGCGCCGGCGTGCTCGTCGTGGAACGCCTGTCCGACGCGCGCCGCCACGGCCACCACGTGCTCGCCGTGGTGCGCGGCAGCGCGGTCAACCAGGACGGCGCCTCCAACGGCCTCACCGCCCCCAACGGGCCCGCCCAGCAGAAGGTGATCCGGCAGGCCCTGGCCGGCGCCGGGCTGAACGCCGCCGACGTCGACGTGGTCGAGGCGCACGGCACCGGCACGAAGCTCGGTGACCCGATCGAGGCGCAGGCGCTGCTCGCCACGTACGGGCAGGACCGGGACCGGCCGCTCTGGCTCGGCTCGGTGAAGTCGAACATCGGGCACACCCAGGCCGCCGCCGGGGTCGCCGGGATCATCAAGATGGTCATGGCGTTGCGGCACGAGGCGCTACCGGCGTCGCTGCACGTCGACGAGCCGACCCCCGAGGTCGACTGGTCCACCGGAGCCGTCCGCCTGCTCACCGAGTCCCGCCCGTGGGACACCACCGACGACCGTCCGCGCCGGTTCGCGGTCTCCTCGTTCGGCATCAGCGGCACCAACGCCCACGCCATCTTCGAGGCGCCGCCCACGGACGACGCCCCGGCGGTCGCGCCGACGGTCGCCGGACCGCTCCCGTGGCCGCTGTCCGCGCAGAGTCCCGAGGCGCTGCGGGCCCAGGCCGGCCGGCTGCGCGAGCTGCTCGACCGGGAACCGCGGCTCGACCCGGCCGACGTCGGGGCCGCGCTCGCCGCCACCCGGGCCACCCTCGGCCACCGTGCCGTCCTGACCGCCACCGACCGCGTCGGGTACGCCGCCGCGCTCGACGCGCTCGCGACCGGCGCGCCGACGCCGGCGGTGGTCACCGGCGTCGCCCAGGACCGCCGGACCGCGTTCCTGTTCACCGGGCAGGGCGCCCAGCGGATCGGCATGGGCGTCGGGCTGGCCGCCCGGTTCCCGGTGTTCGCCGAGACGTTCGACGACATCGTCGCCCGCTTCGACGGACTGCGGGAGGCGCTCGCCGCGGAGGAGATCCACCGGACCGTCCACGCCCAGGCCGCGCTGTTCGCGGTCGAGGTGGCGCTGCACCGGCTCCTGGAGAGTCGGGGGATCAGCCCCGACTTCCTGCTCGGGCACTCGATCGGGGAGATCGCCGCGGCCCACGTCGCGGGCGTGCTCGACCTGGACGACGCGGTGACCCTGGTCGCCGCCCGGGGCCGGCTCATGCAGGCGCTGCCGGCCGGCGGCGCGATGCTCGCGGTGCAGGCCACCGAGTCCGAGGTCCGCGCCATGCTTCCCGACGGCGTGGACGTCGCCGCCGTCAACGGCCCGACCTCGATCGTCCTGGCCGGGCCCGCCGAGGCGGTCGACGAGCTGGCCCCCCGGTTCGCCAAGGCGACCCGGTTGACCGTGTCGCACGCGTTCCACTCGTCGCTGATGACCCCGATGCTCGCCGAGTTCGCCGAGGTGGCCGGCGGCCTGACCTACCGGCGTCCGCTGATCCCGATCGTGTCCGGCCTGACCGGGGAGCCGGTCGACGACTACTCGGCCGGCTACTGGGTGCGGCACGCCCGGGAGACGGTCCGCTTCGCCGACGGCGTCCGGTGGCTCCAGGACCACGGCGTCTCCGCGTACGTCGAGGTCGGGCCGGACGGTGTGCTCGCCGCGATGCTGCCGGCGTGCCTGCGGGAACCGGCCGGCGGCGAACTCGCACCGGTCGTCGTGGCCACCCAGCGGCGTGATCGCGACGAGGCCGAGACGCTGACCCAGGCCGCCGGCCGGCTGTTCGCCGAGGGCGCCCCGGTGCGTTGGGACGCCTGGTACCCGGGCGCCGCCCGCCGGGTCGACCTGCCGACGTACGCGTTCCAGCGCGAGCGGTTCTGGCTCGCCGACCGGGCCGCCCGTCCGGCCGAGGACGGCGCCGCCGAGCGGCACTTCTGGGATGCGGTGGCCGGTGGCGACCTGGACGCGATCGCCGCCGACCTGGATCTCGACGCCGGCACCCCGTCCCGGGAGGCGCTCGGCAGCGTGCTGCCCGCGCTGTCGAGCTGGCACCGCCGGCAGCGGGAGCAGGCGGCCGTGCTCGACCTGCGGCACGCCGTGCGGTGGGAGCCGCTGGACCGCTCCGCCGCACCGCCGGCGAACGGGCCGTGGCTGGTGATCGCCGCGCCGGGCGACGAGCCGCCGCTGGACGACGTGGTGCCGGTGCGCGACGCGGCGACCCGTACCGACCTGGCCGTCGCGCTGCGCGCCGCGGCCGACGGGACCACGCCCGCCGGGGTGCTGTGGGCGCCGCCCGCCGGACTCGCCGACGCGGCCGCGCGGACCCTCACCGTCGTCCAGGCCCTGGACGACTCCGGCATCGGCGTACCGCTGTGGTGCCTGACCCGCGCCGCCGTGCAGACCGGCGCCGACCCGGACGTGGACGTCGCGCACGCGCAGATCTGGGGCTTCGGCCGGGCCGCCGCGCTGGACTGGCCGCAGACCTGGGGTGGGCTGGTCGACGGCCCGACCCGCTGGACCGCTCGCACCCGGGCCGACCTGGCCCGGACACTCGGCGGCGACGAGGACCAGGTCGCCCTGCGCGACGGCGGCGCGCTCGGCCGCCGGATCACCCGGGCCGCCACGCTGCCCGCCGCGCGGTCGCCCTGGCGCCCGGCCGGCACCGTGGTCGTCACCGGCGGCACCGGCGCGCTCGGGGCCGAGGTCGCGACGTGGCTCGCCGAGCGGGGCGCGGAACACCTGCTCCTGCTCAGCCGGCGCGGGCCGGACGCGCCCGGCGCCGCCGAGCTGACCGCCGACCTGCGCGCCGCCGGAACCCAGGTGACGGTCGCCGCCTGCGACGTCGCCGACCGGGCCGCGCTCGCGGCGGTGCTCGCCGCCGTGCCGGCGGACCGGCCGGTCACCGGCGTCGTGCACACCGCCGGCGTCGACACCGGCCAGACACTGGACACCGCCACCGAGGAACACGTGGCGAGCGTGCTGCGGGCCAAGGTGGACGGCGCCCGCCACCTCGACGAGCTGCTCGCCGACGCGCCGCTCGACGCGTTCGTGCTGTTCTCGTCGATCGCCGGGATCTGGGGCAGCGGGCACCAGGCGGCGTACAGCGCGGCCAACGCCGCCCTCGACGCGCTCGCCGAGCGGCGCCGCCTGCGGGGCCGCACCGCCACCGCGGTCGCCTGGGGGCCGTGGGCCGGCACCGGCATGGCGGCCACCGAGGAGGCCGCCGCGTTCCTGCGCCGCCGAGGGCTGCGGCCGATGCCGGTACGGTCGGCGCTGACCGCGCTGGGCCACGCGGTCGACCACGACGAGACCTGCGTGACGGTCGCCGACGTGGACTGGACGCCGTTCCTGGCCGCCTTCACCGCCATGCGGCCCAGCCCGCTGATGCGGACGGTGGCGCCCGCGCCCGACGGCACGGAGGTGCCGGAGCCGGCGGCGGAGGCCACCGGGGAGTTGCACTCGCGGCTCACCGGTCTCCCGCCCGCCGACCGCTACCGGGTGCTGGCCGACCTGGTCTGCCGCACCGCCGCCGACACCCTCGGCTACACCGGCGGCGCCGCCGTCGAGGAGAACCGCAGCTTCAAGGAGCTCGGCTTCGACTCGCTGACCGCTGTCGAGTTCCGCAACCAGCTGAACGCGGCGACGGCGCTCACCCTGCCCATCTCCCTGGTGTTCGACCACCCGACCCCGGCCGCCGCCGCGGCCTACCTGGAGCGTGAGCTGTGCGCCGGGCAGGCCGACGACCCGGACGAGCAGGAGACCGCGCTGCGGGCCGCGCTGGCGACCGTGCCGATCGCCCGCCTCCGCGACGCCGGCGTCCTCGACGTGCTGCTGCGCGTCGCCGGGCTGGCCGTCGACGAGGAGCCGGCCGGTTCCGGTCCGGCGGCCGAGGAGATCGACGACCTCGACGTGGACGCCCTGATCCAGATCGCGCTCGAGAACGACAACGACTGATGCTGCTGCTGACCATGGGTAACGGTGGGAGATCCTGATGAGCGACCGCGCCGAGAAGACGGTCGAAGCGCTGCGCGCTTCGTTGAAGGAGATCGAGCGTCTGCGTCAGCAGAACCGGGACCTGGTGAGCGCGGCACGTGAGCCGATCGCGATCGTCGGCATGGGCTGCCGGCTGCCCGGCGGCGTGACCGACCCGGCCGGGCTCTGGCAGCTCGTCGCCGAGGGCCGCGACGCGATCGGCGGATTCCCGGTCAACCGCGGCTGGGACGAGATCCCGGACGCCCCGGACGCGCCGGCGTACGCCCGGCAGGGCGGCTTCGTCCACGACGCCGACGCGTTCGACGCGGGCCTGTTCGGCATCAGCCCCCGCGAGGCCGTCGCGATGGACCCGCAGCAGCGGCTGATCCTCGAATCGGCGTGGGAGACGGTGGAACGCGCCGGCATCGACCCGCTGTCGCTGCGCGGCAGCCGCACCGGCGTCTTCGTGGGCGCCTCCGCCTCCTGGTACGGGGCCGGCGCCGCGGCCAAGGAGACCGAGGGGCACCTGCTCACCGGCACCGCCAACAGCGTCATCTCCGGCCGGATCGCCTACACGCTCGGGTTGGAGGGCCCGGCCGTCACCATCGACACGGCCTGCTCGTCGTCGCTCGTCGCGCTGCACCTGGCCGCCCAGGCCCTGCGGCAGGGCGAGTGCACGCTGGCCGTCGTCGGCGGGGTCACCGTCATCCCGGGCCCGGCCGTGTTCGCCGAGTTCGCCCGCCAGGGCGGCCTGGCCGGCGACGGCCGGTGCAAGTCCTTCGCCGCCGGCGCCGACGGGACCGGCTGGTCCGAGGGCGCCGCCGTGCTGGTGGTGGAGCGGCTCAGCGACGCCCGCCGGCTCGGGCACGACGTGCTCGCCGTCGTGCGCGGCAGCGCGGTCAACCAGGACGGCGCGTCGAACGGTCTCACCGCCCCCAACGGGCCCGCCCAGGAACGGGTGATCCGCCAGGCACTGGCCGCCGCCCGCCTGGTCCCCGACGACATCGACGTGGTCGAAGGCCACGGCACCGGCACCACGCTGGGCGACCCGATCGAGGCGCACGCCCTGCACCAGACGTACGGCCGCGACCGGGCCACCGGGCGCTCGCTGTGGCTGGGCTCGCTGAAGTCGAACATCGGGCACACCCAGGCCGCCTCCGGCATCGCCGGCGTCATCAAGATGGTGATGGCGATCCGGCACGGCGAGCTGCCCCGCACGCTGCACGCGGGCGTCCCGGACCCGAACATCGGCTGGGCGCCCGGCGGCGTCGAACTGCTCACCGAGGCCCGGCCGTGGCCGGTCACCGGGCAGCCGCGCCGCGCGGCGGTCTCCTCGTTCGGGATCAGCGGCACCAACGCGCACGCCGTCATCGAGGAGGCGCCACCGGTCGAGCGGCCGGTCGCCGAGGCCGTCGCCGCGCCCCGGATCGTGCCGATCCCGCTCGCGGCCGGCTCCGACGCGGCGCTGCGCGCCCAGGCCGGCCGGCTGCGCGGCCTGCTCACCGCCGAGCCGCCCGCCGACCTGGTCTCGGTGGGCCTCGCCTCCGCCACCACCCGGGCCGCGCTGGAGCACCGGGCGGTCGTGCTGGCCGGCGACCGCGCCGCCGCGCGGGACGCGCTGGACGCCCTGGCCGAGGGACGCCCGGACGCCGACCTGGTCCGGGACACCGTGCACACCGGGCGCACCGCGATCCTGTTCACCGGGCAGGGCGCCCAGCGGGCCGGGATGGGCCGCGCCCTCGCCGAGGCGTTCCCGGTGTTCGCGGACGCGTTCGACACGATCGTCGCGCGCTTCGACGGGCTGCGGGCGGCGCTGGAGTCCGACGAGATCCACCGGACCGTCCACTCCCAGGCCGGCCTGTTCGCCTTCGAGGTCGCGCTGCACCGGCTCCTGGAGAGCTGGGGGATCACCCCCGACTTCCTGCTCGGCCACTCGATCGGTGAGATCGTCGCGGCGCACGTCGCCGGCGTGCTGGACCTCGACGACGCGGTGACAGTGGTCGCCGCGCGCGGCCGGCTCATGCAGGCGCTGCCGGCCGGCGGGGCGATGCTCGCGGTGCGCGCGTCCGCGGACGAGGTCCGGGCGGCGATCGCCGGCACCGGAGTGGACGTCGCGGCGGTCAACGGCCCGACCTCGGTGGTGCTCTCCGGCCCGGTCGAGGCGATCGACGAGCTGGCGCCCCGGTTCGCCAAGGCGACCCGGCTGACGGTGTCGCACGCGTTCCACTCGGCCCTGATGGAGCCGATGCTCGCCGAGTTCGCGGCCGCGATCGCGCACCTCGAGTACGCGGCGCCGCGGATCCCGGTCGTGTCCAACCTGACCGGCGAACCGGTGGCGGCGTTCACCGCCGACCACTGGGTGCGGCACGTACGCGAGGCGGTGCGCTTCGCCGACGGCATCGACTGGCTGCGCGCCCAGGGCACCACCCGGTTCCTGGAGGCCGGCCCGGACGCGGTGCTCACCGCGATGACCCGGCTCTGCCTCGACGGCGCCCCGGCGCTGGTCGCCCCCACCGCCCGCCGCGACCACGACGAGGTGCACACGGTGCTCGGCGCCGCCGGCCGCCTGCACGCCAACGGCGCGGCAGTGGACTGGCGGGCCGTCTTCGCCGACTGGGGCGGCACCCCGATCGCGCTGCCCACCTACCCGTTCCAGCGGGAGCACTACTGGCTCGGCGCCGCCCCGACCGGCGTGGCGGACCTCCGCCACCGCGTCACCTGGGAACCGGTCGACCTCGGCCCCGGCACGCTCGACGGCACCTGGCTGCTGGCCGGCGCGGACGACGACATCGCCGCCGCGCTGCGGTCCGCCGGGGCCACGGTGACCCCCTTCGCCGTCGGCGACCAGCCCGACCGGACCGACCTCGCCGCCCGCCTGCGCGCGCTCGGCGACGTCGCCGGCATCGTCGTCGCCGGGGCGCCGGACACCTCGGTGATCGCGCTGCTCGCCGCCGCCCGCGACGCCGACGTCGCCGGCCGGCTGTGGTGCGTGACCCGCGGCGCCGTCGCGGCCGGACCGCACGACGCCGTCGCCGACCCCGACGCGGCGCGACTCTGGGGCCTCGGCCGGGTCGCCGCCCTGGAAGCCCCCGACCGGTGGGGCGGGCTCGTCGACCTCGACGGCGACGCCGTCGACCAACTCGCCGGCGTCCTGGCCCAGCACCGCGAGGACCAGGTCGCGCTGCGCACCGGCGGGGCGCTCGGCCGGCGCCTGGCCCCGGCCGGCGAGCCCGGCCCGGGCGCCGCCTGGCAGCCGCGCGGCACGGTGCTCGTCACCGGCGGCACCGGCGGCCTCGGTGGGCACGTCGCCCGCTGGCTGGCCGAGCGCGGCACCCCGCACATCATGCTGCTGTCCCGGCGCGGCGCCGACGCGCCCGGCGCCGCCGAGCGGGTCGCCGAGCTGACCGCGTACGGCAGCCGGGTCTCGGTCGTGGCCTGCGACGTCGCCGACGGCGACGCACTCGCCGCCGCCCTCGCCGAGGTGCCCGCGGACCTCCCGGTCACCGGCGTCGTCCACACCGCCGGCGCGATCGACGCCACCGCCCTGGACGAGGTCACCCCGGCCGGGTACGCCGCCGTGCTGCGCGCCAAGGTGGACGGCGCGGCGCACCTCGACCGGCTGCTCGCCGACGCCGACCTCGACGTCTTCGTGCTGTTCTCCAGCATCTCCGGGATCTGGGGCAGCGGCGGCCAGGCCGCCTACAGCGCCGCCAACGCCTACCTGGACGCCCTCGCCGCCCGCCGCCGCCACCAGGGTCGGGCCGCGACCGCGGTGGCCTGGGGACCGTGGGCCGGCGACGGCATGATCACCGCCGACGACGCCGAGACCTACCTGCGCCGCCGGGGCCTGCGGCCGCTGGCGCCGCGGCGGGCGATCGCGGCCCTGGCCCACGCCGTCGACCACGACGAGGGCCAGATCGTGGTGGCCGACGTCGACTGGGACCGGTTCCAGCCGGCGTTCGTCGCCGGCCGCCCGTCGGCGCTGTTCCCCGACCGCCCGGCCGCGACCGAGACCGCACCCCCGGCGTCCGCCGACGACGCGCTGCGGCGCAGGCTGGGGGCGGCCGACGAGGCCGAGCGCCTGAGGATGGTCCTGGCGCTCGTGCGCGCCGAGGTGGCCGCCGTGCTCGGGCACCCGGACCCGGCGGCGGTCGAGCCCAACCGCCCGTTCAAGGCGCTCGGCTTCGACTCGCTGACCGCGGTCGAGCTGCGCGACCGGCTCACCACCGCGACCGGGCTGACGCTGCCGGCCAGCCTCGTCTACGACTATCCGAGCCCGGCCGCGCTGGCCGGCCACCTCGCCGCGGAGATCCTCGGCGCGGCCGGCGGCCCGGCGGTCACGGTCGTCGAGCGGGCGGCCGGCTCCGACGAGCCGATCGCCATCGTGGGCATCGGCTGCCGGTACGCCGGCGACATCCGTACCCCGGAGGACCTGTGGCGGCTGGTGGCCGCCGGCGGCGACGGGGTGTCCGAGTTCCCGGCCGACCGCGGCTGGGACCTCGCCGGGCTCTACCACCCGGACCCCGACCACAGCGGCACCTCCTACACCCGGCACGGCGGGTTCATCGGCGACATCGCCGACTTCGACGCCGGCATGTTCGGCATCTCGCCGCGCGAGGCGCTCGCCATGGACCCGCAGCAGCGGCTGCTGCTGGAGACCAGCTGGGAGGCGTTCGAGCGGGCCCGGATCGACCCGACCTCGCTGCACGGCAGCCGGACCGGCGTGTTCATCGGCTCGAACAGCCAGGACTACCTGGCGCTGCTCGTCGCCGGGGACGGCGACGCCGAGGGCTACGTCGCCACCGGCAGCGCGGCGAGCGTCGTCTCCGGGCGGGTCGCGTACGCGTTCGGCCTGGAAGGCCCCGCGGTCACCGTGGACACCGCCTGCTCGTCGTCCCTGGTCGCGATCCACCTCGCGGCGCAGGCGTTGCGCAGCGGCGAGTGCACCATGGCGCTCACCGGCGGCGTCGCGCTGATGTCGACGCCGACCATCTTCACCGAGTTCTCCCGCCAGCGCGGGCTGTCGGCGGACGGCAGGTGCAAGGCGTTCGCGGACGCCGCGGACGGCACCGGCTGGGGCGAGGGCGTCGGCCTGCTCCTGCTGGAGCGGCTCTCCGACGCCGAGCGCGCCGGCCACGAGGTGCTGGCAGTGCTGCGCGGCAGCGCCATCAACCAGGACGGCGCCTCGAACGGGCTGACCGCACCGAACGGCCCGTCGCAGCAGCGGGTGATCCACCAGGCCCTGGCCAACGCGCGGCTCACGCCTGCCGACGTGGACGCGGTCGAGGCGCACGGCACCGGCACCCGCCTCGGCGACCCGATCGAGGCCCAGGCGCTGCTGGCCACCTACGGCCAGGACCGCGACGAGCCGCTGTGGCTCGGCTCGATCAAGTCGAACATCGGGCACACCCAGGCCGCCTCCGGCGTCGCCGGCATCATCAAGATGGTGATGGCCCTGCGCCATCGCAGCCTGCCGGCCACGCTGCACGTCGACGCCCCGTCGTCGAAGGTGGACTGGTCCACCGGCGCGGTGCGGCTGCTGACCGAGGCCCACGAGTGGCCCGCCGAGCCCGGCCGGATCCGCCGCGCCGGCGTGTCCTCGTTCGGGATGAGCGGCACCAACGCCCACGTGATCATCGAGGAGGCCCCCGCGTCCGCACCGGCGGCGGCCCCGACGGCGACCCCGGCGACAGTGCCGTGGATCCTGTCCGCCCGTTCCGCGGCGGCGCTCACCGGGCAGGCGGAGAAGCTTGCCGGGTTCGCCGCCGGCCGGCCGGACCTGGACGTGGCGGCCGTCGCCCGGGCGCTCGCCAGCACGCGGGCGAGCCTGGCCCACCGGGCCGTCGTCGTCGGCGGCACGGCCGAGGAACTGGTCGCCGAGCTGGCCACCGTGTCGGCGGGCCCGGCGGCGGCGGACGGCGACGGCGCCGTGGTGCTGGTGTTCCCGGGCCAGGGCAGCCAGTGGCTCGGGATGGCCGCGGCGCTGCTGGACGAGTCGCCGGTGTTCGCCGCGCGGATCGCCGAGTGCGCGGCGGCGCTGCACCCGTTCGTGGACTGGAACCTGCTGGAGATCCTGCGGTCCGACGACGACGGCTGGATGTCGCGGGTCGACGTCGTGCAGCCGGTGCTCTGGGCCGTGATGGTGTCGCTGGCCGCGCTCTGGCAGTCCCTGGGCGTGGCGATCGCCGGCGTGGTCGGCCACTCGCAGGGTGAGATCGCGGCGGCGGTGGTCGCCGGGATCCTCACCCTGCCGGACGGCGCGCGGGTGGTGGCGGTGCGCTCGCGGGCGCTGCGGGCGATCGCCGGCACCGGCGGGATGCTCGCGGTCGCCGCCGACCCGTCGACGGCCGCCGGCCTCGTCGAAGGAGTCGCCGGTGTGTCCGTGGCGGCGACCAACGGCCCGGCGTCGGTGGTGCTCTCCGGCGACGTCGCCGGCATCGAGGAGGTCGCCGCGCGGTGCGCCGACCGGGGTGTGTGGTGCCGGCGGGTGCCGGTGGACTACGCCTCGCACAGCGCCCACGTGGACAGCCTGCGCGGGGAACTGCTGGCCGCGTTCGAGGGGCTCACCCCGCGGGCGGGCACGGTGCCGTTCCACTCCACGGTCACCGGAGGGCTCGTCGACGCGGCGGAGCTGGACGCGGCGTACTGGTTCGAGAACCTGCGCCGGCCGGTGCGCTTCGACGACGTGGTGACCGGGCTGATCGCCGCCGGGCACCGGCTGTTCGTCGAGGCCAGCCCGCACCCGGTGCTCACCGCCGGCATCGACGAGCGCGGCGGCGCGGCGACCGGCTCACTGCGCCGGGACGCCGGCGACCTGGCCCAGCTGATGCGCTCGGCCGGTGACCTCTGGCGGCGCGGCGGCCACGTCGACTGGCCGGCCCTGACCGGTGACGGCCCGGCCGCCGACCTGCCGACGTACGCGTTCGACAGGCAGCGGTTCTGGCCCGCGGTGACGGTCCGCGGCGACGCCGCCGCGATCGGTCTCACCGAGGTCCGCCACCCGCTGCTCGGCGCCGGTGTGGTGCTCGCCGACGGGGACGGCGTGGTGCTCTCCGGGCGCTGGACGCTCGCGACGCTGCCCTGGCTCGCCGACCACGCGGTCGCCGGCCGGATCGTGGTGCCCGGCACCGCGTTCGTCGAGCTGGCCTGGCAGGCCTGTCTCGCCGTCGGCGCGCCGGCGGTGCGGGACCTCTCCCTGCACGCGCCGCTGGCGTTGAGCGGCGACGGCGGGGTGTCGGTGCAGGTCCGGGTCGGTGCGCCGGAGGTGGACGGCGACCGGACGGTCCGGGTGTTCTCCCGCGCCGGCGACGACAACCCGCTGGACGCCGGCGACGACTGGGTCTGCCACGCGTCCGGCGTGCTCGGTGCGACCGGCCCCGCCGCGGCGGCGGAGCCGGAGACCTGGCCGCCGTCGGGGGCGGTCGCCGTCGACGTGGACGGCTTCTACGCGGCCGGCGCCGAGGCGGGTTACGGCTACGGCCCCGCCTTCCGCGGGCTGCGGCGGGCCTGGCGGGTCGGCGACGACGTGTACGCCGAGGTGGAACTGCCCGAGTCGGTGCCGCCCGCGGCGTACGGCGTGCACCCGGCCCTGCTCGACGCGGCGCTGCACGGCCTCGGGCTCGGCGCGCCGAGCGGCACCGGGTCCGGCCCGATGCTGCCGTTCTCCTGGTCCGGGGTGCGCCTGTTCGCCCGGGGCGCGTCGACGCTGCGGGTGCGGTTGACGCGCGCCGACGACGGCGGCGTGGCGGTGCGGTTGTCCGACCCGGCCGGCGCGCCGGTCGCTTCGATCGACCGTCTCGTGCTTCGGGCCTGGGACGGGGCCCCGGCGGCCGACGCCGGCATCCGGGAGGCGTTGCTGCGGGTCGACTGGTCGCCGCTGCGCGACGCGGTCGCCGTGGACGTGCCGGCCGAGGTGTGGCGGGTGGACGCGCCGGACCCGGCGGTGGCGTTGGCACGCGTGCAGGGCTGGCTGGCATCGACCGTCGACGGCGTGCTCGTCGTCGTGCTGCCCGGTGCGGCGCCGGCCGGCGGCACTGTCGTCGACCCGTACGCCGCCGGGGTGTGGGGTCTGCTGCGGTCCGCGCAGTCGGAGAATCCGGGCCGGATCGTGCTCGTCGACGGTGACGGCGAGGACGGGTTCCTGCGTGGGTTGGCCGGTCTGGGTGAGCCGCAGGTGGCGGTGCGGGACTCGGTGGTGTGGGTGCCGCGTCTGGTGCGGGCGTTGCCGTCGTCGGCGCTGGTGGTGCCGGACGCCCCGGCTTGGCGCCTCGACGTGGTCGGTGGGTCGTCGTTGGACTGCCTGGCGCTGGTGCCGGCCGAGGAGGCGTCGGCGCCGTTGGCGGCGGGTCAGGTGCGGGTGTCGATGCGCGCCGCCGGCGTCAACTTCCGCGACGTGCTGATGGCCCTGGGCCTCTACCCGGAGCCGGCCCGGATGGGCTCCGAAGGCGCCGGCGTCGTGCTGGAGGTCGCCTCCGACGTCACCGGCATCGAACCCGGCGACCGTGTCTTCGGCTCGTTCGTGGGCGCGTTCGGCCCGGTCGCGGTGACCGACCACCGACTGCTGTCGCCGATGCCGGCGCAGTGGACGTTCGCCCAGGCGGCGTCCGTGTCGACGGCGTTCGTGACCGCGTTCTACGGGCTGCGGGACGTGGCCGGGTTGCGGGCGGGGGAGCGGCTGCTGGTGCACGCCGGCGCCAGTGGCGTCGGCATGGCCGCGGTCCAGTTGGCGCGGGCGTGGGGTGTGGAGGTGTTCGCGACCGCGTCGCCGGCGAAGTGGGACGTGTTGCGGGGTCTCGGCTTGGACGACGCGCACATCGCGTCGTCGCGGGACACGGGTTTCGAGGCGAAGTTCGGTGCGGTGGATGTGGTGTTGAACTCGCTGGCGGGTGAGTTCGTCGACGCGTCGCTGCGGATGCTCGGCGACGGCGGCCGGTTCGTGGAGATGGGCAAGGCCGACGTCCGCGACGCCGACGGGCCGGCCGCGCGGGGCGTCGCGTACTCCGTCTTCGACCTGACCCGGATCGGCGTCGACCGGATCGCCGCGATCCAGGCCGAGGTGGTGGACCTGGTCGAGCGCGACGACGTCGCCCTGTTGCCGTTCCGGGTGTGGGACGTGCGGGATGCGGCGGAGGCGTTCCGGTTCATGTCGCAGGGCCGGCATGTGGGCAAGATCGTGTTGACGATTCCGTCGGCGCCGTCGGGGACGGTGTTGTTGACCGGTGGCACGGGTGTGTTGGGCGGGTTGTTCGCGGAGCACCTGGTCGGAACGCACGGGGTGCGGGATCTGGTGTTGGTGTCGCGTCGTGGTCCGGCTGCGCCCGGTGCGGACGACCTGGTGGAGCGGTTGCGGGTTGTCGGCGCCCGGGTGCGGGTGGTCGCGGCGGATGTGGCGGATCGTGCGGCGTTGGCGGGGGTGCTGGAGGGGATCGAGGATCTGTCGGGTGTGGTGCATCTGGCGGGTGTGTTGGATGACGGGGCGTTTGAGGGTTTGTCCGGCGAGCGGGTGGCGTCGGTGTGGGCGGGTAAGGCGGTGGCGGCGGCTCATCTGGATGAGTTGACGCGGGACCGGGATCTGGCGTGGTTCGTGGTGTTCTCGTCGGCGTCGGCGACGTTCGGTACGGCGGGTCAGGCGGGGTATGCGTCGGCGAATGCGTTTCTGGATGGTCTGGTGGCGCGGCGGCGGGCGGAGGGTTTGCCGGGGTTGTCGGTGGGGTGGGGGTTGTGGGCGGCGTTGTCGGAGATGACGTCGCATTTGGATGAGCGTGCGGTGGCGCGTATTGGTGGGGTGTTGTCGTCGGCGTTGGGTGTGGCGTTGTTCGACGAGGCGGTGCGTCTGCCGTTGCCGCATGTGGTGCCGATCAGTTTGGACCTGTCCGGCTATCGCGGCGGTGACGTGGAGGTGCCGGCGCTGCTGCGCTCGCTGGTCCGACCCGCCCTGCGCCAGGCCACCACGACGCGCGCCGAAACGGGCTCACTGCCCGCGAAGCTCGCCGGAATGACGCCGGCGGCACAGCGCAGCCTCCTGATCGACCTGGTGACCACCAACGCCGCCGCGGTGCTCGGCTACGGCACCGCCGACACCATGGACGCCGACCAGCCGTTCAAGGCACTCGGCTTCGACTCGCTGACCTCCGTCGAGCTGCGCAACCGGCTGCGCGCCGCCACCGGCGTGCTGCTGCCCGCCACCCTCGTCTTCGACTACCCCACCCCGGCCGCGCTCGCCGGATTCCTGCGCGAACGGCTGACCGGCGACAGCGCCCCCAGCCCGACCGCGCGCGTCACCACGCCCGCCGCGGACGTCGGGACCGACCCGGTCGTGGTGGTGGGCATGGGCTGCCGCCTGCCCGGCGGCGTGTCCTCCCCGGAGCAGCTCTGGGACGTGGTCGCCGGCGGCCGCGACACCATCACCGGGTTCCCGGCCGACCGCGGCTGGGACCTGGCGAACCTGTACCACCCGGACCCGGACCGCCCCGGCACCACCTACGTGCGCGAGGGCGGGTTCGTCGACACCGCGGGCGACTTCGACGCCCGGCTGTTCGGGATCTCGCCCCGCGAGGCGCTCGCCATGGACCCGCAGCAGCGGCTGCTGCTGGAGGTGTCCTGGGAGGCCCTGGAGCGCGCCGGAATAGCACCCGACTCGCTGCGCGGCTCACCCACCGGCGTGTTCGTCGGCGCGGCGTCCTCCAGCTACGGCGTCGGCGTGGAACTGCCCGACGAAGTGGAGGGACACCTGCTCACCGGCGCGGCGACGAGCATCATGTCCGGCCGGGTCGCCTACCAGTTCGGCCTGGAAGGCCCGGCCGTCACCATCGACACCGCGTGCTCCTCGTCGCTCGTCGCGCTGCACCTCGCCGTCCAGGCGCTACGGGCCGGCGAGTGCGACCTGGCGCTGGCCGGCGGCGTCACGGTGCTGACCAACCCCGGCATCTTCACGCTCTTCGCCCGCCAGCGCGGGCTGGCCGCCGACGCCCGGTGCAAGCCGTTCGCGGCCGCCGCCGACGGCACCAGCATGGCCGAGGGCGCCGGCGTGCTCGTCGTGGAACGCCTGTCCGACGCACGCCGGCACGGCCACCGCGTGCTCGCCGTGGTGCGCGGCAGCGCGATCAACTCCGACGGCGCCTCCAACGGCCTCACCGCACCCAACGGACCCGCCCAGCAACGCGTCATCACCCAGGCGCTGGCGAACGCCGACCTCACCCCGACCGACGTCGACGCGGTCGAGGCGCACGGCACCGGCACCGCGCTGGGCGACCCGATCGAGGCGCAGGCGCTGCTCGCCACGTACGGGCAGGACCGGGACCGGCCGCTCTGGCTCGGCTCGGTGAAGTCGAACATCGGCCACACCCAGGCCGCCGCCGGGGTCGCCGGGATCATCAAGATGGTCATGGCGTTGCGGCACGAGGCGCTGCCGGCGTCGCTGCACGTCGACGAGCCGACCCCCGAGGTCGACTGGTCCACCGGAGCCGTCCGCCTGCTCACCGAGGCCCGCCCCTGGGACACCACCGACGACCGCCCGCGCCGCTTCGCGGTCTCCTCGTTCGGCATCAGCGGCACCAACGCCCACGCGATCCTCGAAGCGCCGCCGGTGCCACCCGCACCGCCCGCACCGGGGCCGGTCGACGGTCCGGTGGTCTGGGCCGTGCACGGCCGTACCGAATCGGCGCTGCGGGCCCAGGCGGCCAGCCTGCGGGAGCTGCTCGCGGAGGGCCCGGCGCTCGCCGACGTCGCGGTCTCGCTCGCCACCACGCGGGCCCGACTCGCCCACCGCGCGGCGGTCGTCGCGTCCGACGTGCCGGGCTTCCTGGCCGGTCTCGCCGCGATCGAGTCCGGCCGGGCCGGTGGCGCCGCGACGGCCGGGCGGACCGCGTTCCTGTTCACCGGTCAGGGCGCGCAGCGGATCGGGATGGGCACTGGTCTGGCGGCGCGGTTCCCGTTGTTCGCGGAGGCATTTGACGGGATCGTGGCCCGGTTCGACGGGCTGCGGGAAGCCCTCGACTCCGACGCGATCCACCGGACCGTGCACACCCAGGCCGGCCTGTTCGCGGTCGAGGTGGCGCTGTTCCGGCTGCTGGAGTCGTGGGGCGTGACCCCCGACTACCTGCTCGGGCACTCGATCGGGGAGATCGCCGCCGCGCACGTCGCGGGGGTGCTGTCACTGGACGACGCGGTCACGCTCGTGGCCGCCCGGGGCCGGCTGATGCAGGCGCTGCCGGCCGGCGGCGCGATGCTGGCGGTGCAGGCGTCCGAGGAGTCGGTGCGGGAGACGATTGCCGGCACGGGCGTTGACGTCGCGGCGGTCAACGGCCCCACCTCGGTCGTGATCTCCGGCCCGGCCGACGTGATCGACGAGCTGGCGCCACGGTTCGCCAAGGCCACCCGGCTGACGGTGTCGCACGCGTTCCACTCCGCGCTGATGGAGCCGATGCTTGCCTCGTTCGCATCCGAGATCGAGAACCTCACCCACGACCGGCCGGCCGTCCCGGTCGTGTCCAACCTGACCGGCGAACCGGTCGAGGAGTTCACCACCGACCACTGGGTGCGGCACGTCCGGGAGGCGGTGCGCTTCGCCGACGGGGTGCGGTGGCTCGCCGACCACGGCGCGACCCGCTGCGTCGAGATCGGGCCGGCCGCCGTCCTCACCACGATGGCCCGCGACGTCGCCCCCGACCTCACCAGCATCCCGACCCAGCGCAAGGACGCCGAGGAGGACCGCACGGTGCTCCAGGCGCTGGCCGACCTGCACGTCGCCGGGCACGACGTGGACTGGGCGGCGGTGACCGCACACTCCGGCGGCACCGTGGTCGACCTGCCCACGTACGCCTTCCAGCACGAACGGTTCTGGCTCGACCCCGGCCGGCAGCCCGCCGCGGCGCGCGACGCCGAGTCCGGCGACGCCGGCTTCTGGGACGCCGTCGAGCGCGAGGACCTCACCGGCCTCGCCGGCGTGCTCGACGCCAACGACGACCTGCTGCGTCCGGTGGTCCCGGTGCTGTCGTCCTGGCGGCGCCGCAACCGGGCCGCCGGCACCGCCGACGCCTGGCGGATGCGCGCCGGCTGGCAGCCCCTCGACGCGATGCCGGCCGGCCACCTGACCGGCACCTGGCTGCTCGTCGCCCCGGAGAACGTCGACCCGTCCGGCGTGCGGGACGCCCTCGAAGCGGCAGGCGCCACGGTCCGGCTGGCGACCGGCCCCGACCGGCTCGGCGACCACACCGACCTGGCCGGTGTCCTCGCCCTCACCGGGCCGGCCGACGAGCCCGACCCCCGCCACCCCGCGGTCCCCGCCGGCATCGGCGCCACCCTCGACCTGATCCGCGCCCTGGCCGCCGCGGACGTCACCGCCCCGCTGTGGTGCGTCACCCGCGGCGCGGTCTCGGTCGGCCGCTCCGACCCGCTGCGACGGCCCGCCCAGGCCCAGTTCTGGGGCCTCGGCCGGGTCGCCGCGCTGGAACTGCCGCAGCGGTGGGGCGGCCTGCTCGACCTGCCCGACACCCTCGACGCGAAGGCCGGCGAGCGGCTCGCGGCGGCGCTCGCCCAGCGGACCGAGGACCAGATCGCCGTACGCGCGTCCGGAATCTTCGGACGCCGCATCACCGCCGCGCCGGTGAACCGGACGGCGACGCCCTGGCAGCCCCGCGGCACGACAGTCATCACCGGCGGCACCGGCGCGCTCGGCGCCGAGGTGGCCCGCCTGCTCGCCCGCCGGGGCGCGCCGCACCTGCTGCTCACCAGCCGTCGCGGCATCGACGCCCCCGGGGCGCGGGCGCTGGAGGCCGAACTGGTCACCCTGGGCAGCCGGGTCACCGTCGCGGCGGTCGACGTCGCCGACCGGGACGCGCTCGCCGCGGTCCTCGACGCCGTCGCCGCCGACGTGCCGGTGCACGCCGTGGTGCACGCCGCCGGCGTCGCGCCCTCGCTCGACCTGGCACACACCGACACCGCCGCGTACGCCGACACCGTCGCCGGCAAGGTGCTCGGCGCGAGCCACCTCGACGCCCTGCTCGCCGGCACCGACCTCGACCGGTTCGTCGTGTTCTCCTCGATCGCCGGCATCTGGGGCAGCGGCGGGCAGGCCGCGTACGCCGCCGCCAACGCCCACCTCGACGCGCTGGCCGTCGCCCGTGCCGCCCGGGGCGCCCCGGCCACCGCCGTGGCCTGGGGTCCGTGGGCCGAGATCGGCCTCGCCGCCGACGACGTGGCCGCCGACCACCTGCTCCGCCGGGGACTCCGGGCGATGCCACCGGCGCTGGCCATGACCGCGTTCGCGCGGGCCGTCGACCACGGCGACACCGAACTCGTCGTCGCCGACGTCGACTGGCCGCGCTTCACCGACGCGTTCACCGCCGGCCGCCCGAGCCGGCTCTTCGACGGGCTGGTCGCGGCGCGCGTCGAGACGCCGCCGACCGCCGAACCGGCCGCACGACGCGAGCTGCCCGCGCTGCTCGACCTGGTGCGGGTACGCGCCGCCGCGGTGCTCGGCTTCGCCGACGCCACCGAGATCACCCCGGCCACGGCGTTCCACGACCTCGGCTTCGACTCGCTGACCGCTGTCGACCTGCGCAACGCCCTGCAACGCGAGCTGTCGCTGGCCCTGCCGTCGTCGCTGGTGTTCGATCACCCCTCCCCGGAGGCCCTGGCCCGGCACCTGCACGACCTGCTCGGCGGTGGCGCCGTGACGGATGTGACCGCCCCCGCCGCCGCGTACGCGCCGGTGGTCGGCGACGACATCGTCATCGTGGGGATGGCCTGCCGGTATCCCGGTGGGGTCGAGTCGCCGGAGGACCTGTGGTGGCTGGTCGCGGACGGCGCGGACGGCACCTCCGGGTTCCCCGTCGACCGGGGCTGGCAGGTGCCGGCCCGCACGACGTACGCCCAGACCGGCGGATTCGTGCACACCGCGGCGCAGTTCGACGCGGGCCTGTTCGGGATCTCGCCGCGTGAGGCGGTGGCGATGGATCCGCAGCAGCGGCTGTTGTTGGAGGTGTCGTGGGAGACCCTCGAACGTTCGGGGGTGGATCCGCGCTCGTTGCGGGGTCGTCCGGTGGGTGTGTTCGTCGGCGCGTCGCACTCGGGCTACACGGCCGACGGCGCCGACGGTCATGTGTTGACGGGTACGGCGAACAGTGTGATCTCGGGTCGGGTGTCGTACTCGTTCGGGTTCGAAGGCCCGGCGATGACCGTGGACACGGCGTGTTCCTCGTCGTTGGTGGCGTTGCATCTGGCGGCGCAGGCGTTGCGTTCTGGTGAGTGTGATCTGGCGCTTGCCGGTGGGGTCACGGTGATCACGGGTCCGGAGGTGTTCGCGGAGTTCGCCCGCCAGGACGGGTTGTCGTCGGACGGCCGGTGCAGGTCGTTCGCCGGGAGCGCGGACGGCACGGGCTGGGGCGAGGGCGTCGGGATGCTGCTCGTCGAGCGTCGCGGTGACGCCGAGCGCCTCGGGCATCGGATCCTCGCGGTGGTCGCGGGTTCCGCGATCAATTCCGACGGCGCGTCGAACGGCCTGACCGCGCCGAACGGGCCCGCGCAGCAGCGGGTGATCCGGCAGGCGTTGGCCAGCGCCGGGTTGACCGTCGGTGATGTGGACGTGGTGGAGGCCCACGGCACCGGCACGAAACTCGGTGACCCGATCGAGGCGCAGGCGTTGCTGGCGACGTACGGGCAGGATCGTGAGCAGCCGTTGTGGTTGGGTTCGATCAAGTCGAACATCGGCCACACCCAGGCCGCCGCCGGTGTGGCCGGGATCATCAAGCTGGTCATGGCGATGCGCCACGGCGTGCTGCCGGCGACGCTGCACGTCGACGAGCCGACCACCCACGTCGACTGGAGCGCCGGGGCGGTCCAGCTGCTGACCGAGGCCCGGCCGTGGGAGCCGGACGGCAACCCGCGGCGGGGTGCCGTGTCGGCGTTCGGCATCAGCGGCACCAACGCCCACCTGATCCTGGAGGAACCGGCCGAGCAGCCCGCCCCGGCCGAGACGCCCCAGGTCGAGGGTCCGCTGCCGTGGCCGGTGTCGGCGCGGTCGGCGGAGGCGCTGGCCGGGCAGGTACGGCGGTTGCGCGACGTCGTGGCCGCCGAACCGGAGCTGGACCGGACCGCCGTGGCGTGGTCGCTGGCCACCGGCCGGGCCGCGTTGGAGCACCGCGCGGTCCTGCTGGCCGGCACGCGCGACGAGGTCCTCGCCGGCCTGCGGGCGACCGCCGGGCCCGACGCCGTCGGTGCGCACGCGGCCGTGGTGTCGGGCGTGGTCACCGAGGGAAGCCTGGCGTTCCTGTTCACCGGTCAGGGTGCGCAGCGCGTGGGCATGGGCCTGCGGCTGGCGGAGCGGTTCCCGGTGTTCGCGGCGGCGTTCGACGGCATCTGCGCCCGCTTCGACCAGCTCCTCGACGTGCCGCTGCGGGAGGCGATCGACTCCGACGCGATCCACCGGACCGTCTACACCCAGGCCGGGTTGTTCGCGGTCGAGGTGGCGTTGTTCCGCCTGGTCGAGTCGTGGGGGGTCACCCCGGACTTCCTGCTGGGTCACTCGATCGGCGAGATCGCCGCCGCGCACGTCGCGGGTGTCATGTCGCTCGACGACGCGGTGACGTTGGTGGCGGCGCGGGGCCGGTTGATGCAGGCGTTGCCGTCCGGCGGCGCGATGCTCGCCGTGCAGGCGTCCGAGGAGTCGGTGCGCGAGATCATCGCCGGCACGGGTGTCGACGTCGCGGCAGTCAATGGCCCGACGTCGATCGTGATCTCCGGCGAGACGGCCGCCGTCGACAAGCTCGCGGCGCGCTTCCCGAAGACCACCCGGCTCACCGTGTCGCACGCGTTCCACTCGTCGCTGATGGAGCCGATGCTGGCCGACTTCGCGGCGGCGATCGGGCACATCTCGTTTGCGCCGCCGCGCATTCCGGTGGTGTCGAACCTGACCGGTGCGCCGGTCGAGGAGTTCACCGCCGACTACTGGGTGCGCCACGTGCGGGAGGCGGTGCGCTTCGACGACGGCATGTCCTGGCTCGCCGCCAACGGGGTGACCCGTTGCCTGGAGGTCGGGCCGGCGGGCGTGCTGTCCGCGACGGCCGCCCCCGAACTCGCCTACGTCCCGGCGTTGCGCAAGGACCGCGACGAGACCGAGTGCCTCCTGCACGCGGTCGCGACGCTGTGGACCGCCGGCGTGCCCGTGGACTGGACCGCGATCCTGCCCGCCGCGCCCCGCGTCGACCTGCCCACCTACGCGTTCCACCACAGGCACTACTGGGCCGAACCGGTCACCGCCTGCCGCCACCACGGCAACCAGCCGGCCGAGACCGACACCTGGCAGCATCACGTCACCTGGCAACCGATCGACCTCGCCCCGACGGCGCTGACCGGACGCTGGCTGGTGGCCACCGCCGACGGCACCGACCCGGGGGACGTCACCGCCGCGCTCACCCGCGCCGGCGCCGAACCGGTACGGCTGCCCCTCACGCCCGACGACGACCGCTACTCGATCGCCGACCGGCTGCTCGACGAGGCGTTCGACGGTGCCGTCGTGCTCCCCGGTCCCGGCGACCACGGCGTTCTCGTCACCACCGCCCTGCTCCAGGCGCTCGGCGACGTGGAATCCGACGCCCCGCTGTGGTGCCTGACCCGGGGCGCGGTGAGCGTCGCGCCGTCCGAGCCGCTGGCCGACGTCGCCGGCGCGCAGGTCTGGGGGCTCGGCCAGGTGGCCGCGCTGGAGCTGCCGCACCGCTGGGGCGGCCTCGTCGACCTGCCGCCGACGCTCGACGAGCGGGCCGCCGACCGGCTGGTCGCGGCGCTGGTCCGGCGCGACGAGAGCCAGGTCGCGCTCCGCGCCGCCGGCGCGTTCGCCCGCCGGCTCGACCGGGCGCCCGACACCGGCGCCGACTTCGTACCCCCGGACGGCCCGGTGCTGGTCACCGGCGGCACCGGCGCGCTCGGCGCGCACGTGGCCCGCTGGCTCGCCGGGGCCGGAGTCGGCCGGCTGGTGCTGACCAGCCGCCGCGGCCCCGACGCACCGGGCGCCGCCGACCTGCTCGCGGAGCTGACCGCCCTCGGCGCCGAGGCGACCGCGGTGGCCTGCGACGTCACCGACGAGGCGGCGCTGCGGGACCTCGTCGCCGCCCACCGCTGGCGGGGCGTCGTGCACGCGGCCGGCATCCTCGACGACGGCGTGCTGGAATCCCTCACCCCGGAGCGGATCACCGAGGTCGCCCGGGTCAAGGTGGGCACCGCCCGCCTCCTGGACGCGCTGACCGACGACCTCTCGATGTTCGTGTTGTTCTCCTCCGTGGCCGGCACGATCGGCAGCCCCGGGCAGGCCAACTACGCGGCGGCGAACGCCGGTCTGGACGCGCTCGCCCGGGACCGGCAGGCCCGTGGCCTCCCGGCCACGTCGATCGCCTGGGGACCCTGGGCCGACGGCGGCATGGCCGACGGCGACGCGGTCGGGCGGCGACTGAGCCGGGGCGGCCTCACGCCGATGGACCCGGCGCGCGCGATGGCCGCGTTCGCCTCGGCCGTCGCCGGGGGCGCGCCGGCCGTCCTGGTCGCCGACGCCGACTGGCCGGCGCTGGCCACCGGTCGCGCCGACCGGCTGCTCGACGTGCTCGCACCCGTCGCGCGGCAAACCGCCGCCGACGCCGGGGTGATGGTCGGGGCCTCGTCGGCGGAGCTGCTGCGGATGGTCTGCGAGAGCACCGCACTGGTGCTGGGCCACGGTTCCGCCGCCGACGTCGACCCGGACCGCGCGTTCCGCGACCTGGGCCTGGACTCGCTGACCGGGGTCGAGCTGCGCAACCTGCTCACCCGGGCGACCACGATGCCGCTGCCCGCGACGCTGGTGTTCGACCACCCCACCCCGGCCGCGCTCGCCGAGCACCTGCGCGAGCAGCTCAGCGGCGCGACCGGCGCGCCGCAGGAGCCGGTGGGCGGCCCGGAGCGCGACGCCGACGACCCGATCGCCATCGTCGGCATGTCCTGCCGGTTCCCCGGCGGGGTCACCAACCCCGACGAGCTGTGGGAGCTGCTGCTCGCCGGCCGCGACGGCCTGTCCGGCTTCCCGACCGACCGGGGTTGGGGCGCCGGCCTGCCGGTCGGCGTCGGCGGCTTCATCGAGGACGCCACCGGATTCGACGCGGAACTGTTCGGGGTGTCGCCCCGCGAGGCGCTCGCCATGGACCCGCAGCAGCGGGTGCTGCTGGAATCGGTGTGGGAGGCGTTCGAGCGGGCCGGCATCGATCCCGGATCGCTGCGCGGTAGCCGCACCGGCGTCTTCGCCGGCACCAACGGCCAGGACTACACCGGCGTCGTGCTCGGCTCCGGCGACCCGCTGGTCGACGGCTTCGTGAGCACCGGCAACGCCGCCGCGGTGCTCTCCGGCCGGATCGCCTACACGTTCGGGCTCGAGGGCCCGGCGATGACCGTGGACACCGCGTGCTCCTCCTCGCTCGTCGCGCTGCACCTGGCGACGCAGGCCCTGCGGGCCGGGGAGTGCTCGCTGGCGGTCGTCGGCGGCGTGACGGTGATGTCCACCCCGGGGGCGTTCGTGGAGTTCGCCCGGCAGGACGGGCTCGCCGCCGAGGGCCGGTGCAAGGCCTTCGCCGCCGCCGCCGACGGCACCGGCTGGGCGGAGGGCGCCGGCGTCCTCGTCGTCGAGCGGCTCTCCGACGCCCGGCGGCAGGGCCACCAGGTCCTCGCCGTCGTGCGAGGTTCCGCGATCAATCAGGACGGCGCCAGCAACGGCCTGACCGCACCGAACGGGCCGTCGCAGCAGCGGGTCATCCGGCAGGCGCTCGCCTCCGCCGGTCTCGCTCCGTCCGACGTGGACGCGGTCGAGGCGCACGGCACCGGCACGAAGCTCGGCGACCCGATCGAGGCGCAGGCACTGCTCGCCACGTACGGGCAGGACCGGGACCACCCGCTGTGGCTCGGCTCGATCAAGTCGAACATCGGCCACACCCAGGCCGCCGCCGGGGTCGCCGGGATCATCAAGATGGTCATGGCACTGCGGCACGGCGTGCTGCCGCCGACGCTGCACGTGGACGCGCCGTCCCCGCACGTGGACTGGTCGGCCGGCGCGGTCGAGCTGCTCACCGAGGCGCGGGACTGGCCGGCGGGGGACCGGCCGCGCCGCGCGGGCGTCTCGTCGTTCGGCCTCAGCGGCACCAACGCGCACACCATCCTGGAGGCGTACGAGCAGGAGCCGGCCGACGTCGGGACCCCGGCCGGGCCGGTGGCCTGGTTGCTGTCCGCGAAGACCCCGGCCGGCGTACGCGACCAGGCCGCGCGCCTCGGCGCCCTGCCCGACCAGGACGTCTTCCGGGTCGGGCACGACCTGGCGCTGGGCCGCCGCGCGCTGGAGCACCGGGCCGTGGTGGTCGGCACCGACCCGGACGACTTCCGGGCCGGCCTCGGCGCGCTTGAACGGGACGAGCCGGCCGGCAACCTGGTCCGCGGCACGGCGAGCCGGGGCGGGCTCGCGTTCCTCTTCTCCGGGCAGGGCTCGCAACGCCCGCACATGGGACGCGGGCTGTACGAGCGGCACCCGGTCTACGCCGCGGCGTTCGACGACGTCTGCGCCCGGTTCGACGGACTGCTCGACACCCCGCTGCGCGAGGTGGTCCTCGGCGGATCGGAACTGATCCACCGCACCGACTACACCCAGGCCGGGCTCTTCGCGGTCGAGGTGGCGCTGTTCCGCCTGCTGGAGTCGTGGGGCGTCACCCCGGACCACCTGCAGGGCCACTCGATCGGCGAGGTCGTGGCCGCGCACGTGGCCGGCGCGCTCTCCCTCGACGACGCGGTGACCCTGGTCGCCGCCCGAGGCCGGCTGATGCAGGCGCTGCCGGCCGGCGGGGCGATGCTGGCGGTGCAGGCCTCCGAGGCCGAGGTACGCGACGCGCTGGCCCCCTACGCGGACCGGCTGGGCATCGCCGCGATCAACGGCCCCACCGCCGTCGTCGTCTCCGGCTCCGCCGAGGCGGTCGACGAGCTGGCGCCCCGGTTCGCGAAGACCACCCGGCTCACCGTCTCGCACGCGTTCCACTCCCCGCTGATGGAGCCGATGCTGGACGCGTTCGCGTCGGCGATCGCGGGCATCGCCTACCAGCCGCCGCGCATCCCGGTGCTGTCCAACCTGACGAACGAACCGGTCGAGAGCTTCTCGGCCGGCTACTGGGTGCGTCACGTCCGGGAGGCGGTCCGCTTCGCCGACGGCGTCGGTCACCTGGCCGCCGCCGGCGTCACCCGGTTCGCCGAGGTGGGCCCGTCCGGCGTGCTGGCCGGCATGGTGCAGTCGTGCCTGGCCGACCGGGACGGCGCCTTCACGCTCGCCCCGATGCTGCGCGGGGACCGGGACGAGGCGACCGCGGTGCTCCAGGCGACCGCCGCGCTGCACGTGGCCGGCGTCGACGTCGACTGGGCCACGGTCTTCGGCGGGCACCGCGGCCGGCTGGCCGACCTGCCCACGTACCCGTTCCAGCGGCAGCGGTTCTGGCCGGAGGTCACGGCCGCGGCCCGGCCGGCCCCGGCGTCGCCGACCGACGCCTGGCGCTACGCCCCGGCCTGGCAGCGGATCGACCCGCCGGCCACGCCACGGCTCACCGGGAACTGGCTGGTCGTCACCGCGGGCGGCGGCGCCGACGACGTCGTCGCGGCGCTGCGGGCGGCCGGCGCGGACCCGGCCGAGCTGGTCCTGGACGCCGACGTCGACCGGCGCGAGCTGGCCGACCAGCTCGCCGACCGGCCGGAACCGGCCGGGATGCTGTGCGCGTTCGACGGCCCGCGGGCCGCCGCCCAGCTCACCACGCTGTTGCAGGCGCTCGACGACGCCGACGTGCTCACCCCGCTGTGGTGCCTGACCCGCGGCGCGGTGTCGGTCGCCGCGGTCGAGCCGCTCGGCGACCCGGCCCAGGCCCAGCTCTGGGGGCTGGGCCGGGTGGCGGCGCTGGAGTTCCCGCGCCGCTGGGGCGGCCTGGTCGACGTGCCCGCCGTGCTGACCGCCCGGGACGCCGACCGGTTGGCCGCGGCGCTCACCGTCGCCGGCGAGGACCAGATCGCCGTACGCTCCGCCGGGCTCCTCGTCCGCCGCCTGCGCCCCGCCCCGGCGCCGGTCGCGGCGAACCCCTACCAGCCGCGCGGCACGATCCTGGTCACCGGCGGCACCGGCGCGCTCGGCGCGCACACCGCCCGTTGGCTGGCTGCCCGCGGCGCCGAGCACCTGCTCCTGGTGTCCCGCCGCGGAGAGGCAGCGCCGGGCGCCGCCGACCTGGTCACCGAGCTGGCCGGGCTCGGCACCCGGGCGACCGTCGCGGCGTGCGACGTGGCCGACCCGGCCGCGCTGGCCGACCTGCTCGCGACCGTGCCGGACCTGACCGGCGTCGTGCACGCCGCCGGGGTCAACGGGCTCACCGGGCTCGCCGACGTCACGCCCGCCGAGTTCGCCGAGGTGCTGCACGGCAAGATGGCCGGCGCGGTGAACCTCGACGCGCAGACCCGCGACCTGGACCTGTTCGTGGTGTTCTCGTCGATCTCCGGGGTGTGGGGCAGCGGCGGCCAGGGCGCGTACGCGGCCGGCAACGCCTTCCTCGACGCGCTCGTCCGGTCCCGGCGCGACAGTGGGCGGACGGGCACCTCGATCGCGTGGGGGCCCTGGGCCGGCTCCGGCATGGCGGCCGACCCGGAGGCCGAGGAGTACCTGCGCGGTCGCGGCCTGGCCGCGCTCGACCCGGCCGCCGCCGTCGCCGCGCTGGAGCGGGCGGTCGACGGCGGCGACATCGAGGTCACCGTCGCCGACGTCAGCTGGGAACGGTTCGCCGAGACCTTCACGGCCGGGCGGCCGTCCGCGCTCTTCGCCGACCTGCTGGCCGAGGCGCCGCCGGTCGACGCGCCGCGGGCGGACGCCGGCCTCCGCGAGCGGCTGCTGCCCCTGCCGCGCGGCGAGCAGGCGGAGGAACTGCTCACGCTGGTACGCCGGGAGGTGGCCGCCGTCCTCGGGCACGCGACGATCGCCACCGTGCCGGGCGGTCGCGCGTTCAAGGAGCTCGGCTTCGACTCGCTGACCGCCGTCGAGCTGCGCAACCGTCTCAAGGTTGCCACCGGCGCCGAACTGCCGGCCAGCCTGGTGTTCGACCACCCCAGCCCGGTCGCGGTGGCCACCCTGCTGCACGACCTGGTGATCGGGGCGCCGGAGTCGGCCGTGGAGCCGTTCCTCGCCCAGCTCGACCACCTGGAGGCGGCCGGGGCCGACCTCGACGGTGTCGCCCGGGCCCGGATCGCCATGCGGCTCAACGCGTTCCTCGCGCGGTGGAACACCGGACGCCCGCTGGAGACCGTCGAGACGACCCCCGACGAGCTGATGGCGGCCAGCGACGACGAGCTGATCGACTTCATCAAGCAGCAGCTCGACCAGGCGTGACGGAGGCCGGGGGCCCTCGGGCTCCCGGCCCCCGGTAGGGGTTGTTGGCCCTCCGAACCCGCTCATAGGCTCCGGTCAAACAGCAGTGTCGTGCCGGGCGGCCAGTGTTCACCCGGTTCTCCATCGTCAATTCCGCGGTCGCCGGAACGGCTCATGCTGCCCGGAAAACGCTTGCCTGGACGGGTGAAACGAGTGGCGGACGAAGAGAAGTATCTCGGCTATCTCAAGCGGGTCACGACGGATCTGCGGCACGCGCGTCGCCGGCTGCGTGTCGCCGAGTCCCGCGAGCGCGAACCGATCGCGATCGTCGGGATGAGCTGCCGGTATCCCGGCGGCGTCACCTCGCCGGAGGAGCTGTGGCAGCTCGTCGCCGACGGCCGGGACGGCATCGGCGGCTTCCCGGCCGACCGCGGCTGGGCCACCGGCGAAGGCGACTACCGGCGCGAGGGCGGCTTCGTCCTGGACGCGGGCGACTTCGACGCCCGGCTCTTCGGCATCTCGCCGCGCGAGGCCCTCACCATGGACCCCCAGCAGCGCCTGACGCTGGAGGCCTGCTGGGAGGCGGTCGAGCGGGCCGGCATCAACCCGCAGAGCCTGCACGGCGACCAGGTCGGCGTCTTCATGGGCGCCCCGGTGTCCGGCTACGGCCTCGGCGCCGCCGACCTGCCGGCCGGAGCCGACGGACACCTGCTGACCGGCACCGCCGGCAGCGTCGTGTCCGGCCGGGTGGCGTACGCGCTCGGCCTCGAAGGCCCCGCCGTCACCATCGACACCGCCTGCTCGTCGTCGCTCGTCGCACTGCACCTGGCCGCCCAGGCGCTGCGACAGGGCGAGTGTTCGATGGCGCTCGCCGGCGGCGTCACCGTGCTCACCAGCCCCGGCATCTTCGCCGAGTTCGACAACCAGGGCGGCCTCGCCGGCGACGGCCGCTGCAAGCCGTTCGCCGACGCCGCCGACGGCACCGGTTGGTCCGAGGGCGTCGGCGTGCTGCTCGTCGAGCGGCTGTCGGACGCCCGCCGCAAGGGCCACCCGATCCTCGCCGTGGTCCGGGGGAGCGCGGTCAACTCCGACGGGGCCAGCAACGGGCTGACCGCACCGAACGGCCCCTCCCAGGAACGCGTCATCCTGCAGGCCCTCGCCAACGCGCGACTCGGCCCGGCCGACGTCGACGTGGTCGAGGCGCACGGCACCGGCACCCGGCTCGGTGACCCGATCGAGGCGCAGGCGCTGCTGGCGACGTACGGGCAGGACCGCCCGGAGGACCGCCCGGTCCGGCTCGGTTCGATCAAGTCGAACATCGGGCACACCCAGGCCGCGGCGGGCGCCGCCGGCCTGATCAAGATGGTCATGGCGATGCGGCACGACACCATGCCGCGCACCCTGCACGTGGACGCGCCGAGCAGTCACGTGGACTGGACCGCGGGCGCGGTCGAGCTGCTCACCGAGGCCCGCCCGTGGGCCCCCGGCGAGTCCCCGCGCCGGGCCGGCATCTCGTCCTTCGGCGTCAGCGGCACCAACGCGCACGTCATCCTGGAGGAGGCGCCGTCCGCCACCGCCCCGGTCGAGGACGAGTTCGGCGACGACGAGGGCGAGTCCGCTCCGTCGGTGGCCGAGGCACGACCGGTTGTGGAGGCCCCGTCGGTGCTCCCGTGGGTGCTGTCCGCGCGGACGCCGGAGGCGTTGCGGGCCCAGGCCGAACGGCTGCGGGCGTACGCGCTGGCGCGCCCGGAGCTGCGGCCGGTGGACGTGGGCGCGGCGCTGGTGTCGTCGCGGGCGTCGCTGGAGCACCGTGCGGTCGTCGTCGGGTCGGATCTCGCGTCCTTCGCGGCGGCGCTCGCCGAGGTCGAGGGCGGCCTGGTCGCGGGCCGGACCGCGTTCCTGTTCACCGGTCAGGGCGCGCAGCGGGTCGGGATGGGCGCCGGGCTGTCGGCGCGGTTCCCGGTGTTCGCGGAGGTGTTCGACGGCATCGTCGCCCGCTTCGACGGGCTGCGGGAGGCGCTGGAGTCCGAGGCGATCCATCGGACCGTGCACACCCAGGCCGGGCTGTTCGCGGTCGAGGTGGCGTTGTTCCGGCTGCTGGAGTCGTGGGGGGTCACGCCCGACTACCTGCTGGGCCACTCGATCGGTGAGGTCGCCGCCGCGCACGTCGCGGGGGTGCTGTCGCTCGACGACGCGGTCACGTTGGTGGCGGCGCGGGGCCGGCTGATGCAGGCGTTGCCGGCCGGCGGGGCGATGCTCGCGGTGCAGGCGTCCGAGGAGTCGGTGAGGCAGATCATCGCCGGCACGGGTGTCGACGTCGCGGCGGTCAACGGCCCGACCTCTGTCGTCGTCTCCGGCCCGGAGGAGAAGATCGACGCGTTGGCGCCACGGTTCGTCAAGGCGACCCGGTTGACGGTGTCGCACGCGTTCCACTCGTCGCTGATGGCGCCGATGCTCGCGGACTTCGCGGCCGCGATCGGGCACATCGAGTTCGGGGTGCCGCGTATTCCGGTGGTGTCGAACCTGACCGGTGAGCCGGTCGAGGAGTTCGACGCCGACTACTGGGTGCGGCACGTGCGCGAGGCGGTGCGCTTCGCCGACGGCATGACCTGGCTGGCGTCGCACGGGGTGACCCGCTGCGTGGAGGTCGGGCCCGCCGCCGTGCTCAGTGGCCCCGCCCAGGACGCGATCGCCGACGGGCTCTGCGTCGCGGCGCTCCGGAAGGACCGGGACGAGACCGAGGCGCTGCTGGTCGCGCTGGGCCGCCTGCACACCGCCGGAGTGACAGTGGACTGGCCGGCCATGTTCGCCGGGTGGGGTGGCGTGCCTGTCGACCTGCCGACCTACGCCTTCCAGCGGGACCGCTACTGGCTCACCCCGTCCGAGCCGGCGCCGGCGCCGGGCGGCGACGACAGTGGCTTCTGGTCCGCGGTGGAAGCGGCCGACCGGGACGGGCTCGTCGCCGAGCTGGGCCTGACCGCCGACGACGCGGCGGCGTTGGACGGCCTCCTGCCGTCCCTGTCCGCGTGGCGTCGCCGCCGTCGTTCGCAGGCCGTGGTGGAGGGCTGGCGGTACCGGGTCGGCTGGGCGCCGGCGGGGGAGCCGGCGTCGGCGGTGCTGTCGGGTACGTGGCTGGTGGTGTCGGACACGCCGGCGGATGACGTGGTGTCCGCGCTGGCGTCGGCGGGTGCCGAGGTGGTGCGGGCCGGCTCGGTGGCGGCGTTCGACGATGCGCGGGCGAGCTCGGTGATGGCGTCCGACGATGCGCGGGCGAGCTCGGTGATGGCGTCCGACGATGCGCGGACGAGCTCGGTGATGGCGTCCGACGATGTGCGGGCGGGTTCGGTGTCGGCGGTGGACGGCCTGCGCGGTGTGGTGTGGGTCGGCGGTGAGGGTTGGCCGCTGGTTGCCGCGTTGCAGGAGGTCGCCGCCGCGGGCATCACCGCGCCGGTGTGGGCGGTGACCCGTGGCGCGGTCGCGGTGGGTCGGTCGGAGTCGGTGACCGATGTCCCCGCCGCGACGGTGTGGGGTGTGGGCCGGGTCGCCGCGCTGGAGATGCCGCAGTCGTGGGGCGGTCTGGTCGACGTTCCGGCGGTCCTGGGGGAGCGGGAGGGTCGCCGCTTCGCGGCGGTGCTCGCCGGGGCCGGTGAGGACCAGGTCGCCGTTCGTCCGTCGGGGGTGTTCGTCCGCAGGTTACGGCAGGCGTCTCCGGTGGGTTCGGTGGCTCCGGTGGCGCTGTCCGGCACGGTGTTGATCACGGGTGGGACGGGTGCGCTGGGTGCGCGTGCGGCGCGGTGGGTGGTGCGTCGCGGCGCGTCGCGGGTGGTGCTGCTGTCGCGCCGGGGCGAGCAGGCGCCGGGTGTCGGCGATCTCGTCGCCGAGCTGACCGGCCTGGGCGCCGAGGTGTCGGTGGTGGCGTGTGATGTGGCCGACCGGGACGCGGTCCAGCGTGTGGTGGCCGGTGTCGCCGGGCTGACCGGTGTGGTGCACGCGGCCGGGGTGTCCGGCATGGAGAACCTGTCCGAGGTGACGGCGGAGTCGTTCGGGGCGGTGCTGTCGGGCAAGGTGTCCGGTGCGCTGCACCTGGACGAGGTGACCGCCGGCCTGGATCTCGACCTGTTCCTGGTGTTCTCGTCGATCGCGGGTGTGTGGGGCAGCGGCGGTCAGGCCGCCTATGCCGCCGGTAACGCGGCGTTGGACGCGCTCGTGGAGTCCCGGCGCGCGGCCGGGAAGGCGGGCACCGCGATCGCCTGGGGTCCGTGGGCCGAGGGCGGGATGGCGGGCGAGGCGGGTGCCGCGGACTATCTGGCGCGCCGTGGCCTGAGCGCGATGGACCCGGATCTGGCGATGCGGGCCCTGGCGTTGGCGGTCGACGCCGGTGACGTCACCACGACGGTCGCCGACGTGGACTGGTCACGGTTCGTCCCGACGTTCGCCGCCCAGCGGCCGGCGCCGCTGTTCGGCGAGCTTGTGGTGGCCGAGGAGGCGGTCGCGGACGGCGGACTGGCCGCCCGCCTCGCGGGCCTGTCCGACGCCGAACGGCGTCGGGAACTTTTGGCCTTGGTGCGGGCGCAGACCGCGAAGGCCCTGGGCTATTCCGGGGCGGCGCAGGTGGAGGCCGGGACGGCGTTCCGGGACCTGGGTATCGACTCGGTGACCGCGGTGGAGGTGAAGAGCCGCATCAACGCGGCCACCGGCCTGCACCTCGGGTCGTCGCTGGTGTTCGACCATCCGACGCCGCAGGTCCTCGCCGACCACCTCCTCGACGCGTTGGGACTGGCCGGCTCGGGAGACGCTCCCGTTGCCACCGTGACGCAGCCGCTCACCGGCGACGACGTCGTCATCGTGGGGATGGCGTGCCGGTATCCCGGTGGCGTGCAGTCACCCGAAGACCTGTGGCGGCTGGTCGCCGGTGGCGCCGACGGCATGTCGACGTTCCCGGTCGACCGTGGTTGGGCCGTTCCCGCCGACGCGTCGTACTCGGCGGTCGGCGGTTTCGTACCGACCGCCACGCAGTTCGACGCGGGTCTGTTCGGGATCTCGCCGCGTGAGGCGGTGGCGATGGATCCGCAGCAGCGGCTGTTGTTGGAGGTGTCGTGGGAGACCCTCGAACGCTCCGGGGTGGATCCGCGGTCGTTGCGCGGGCGGCCGGTGGGTGTGTTCGTGGGGGCGTCGAATTCGGGTTACGGCACGGGTGGGTTGTTCGCGGAGACCGGTGACGGTCACGTCCTGACCGGTACGGCGAACAGTGTGATCTCGGGTCGGGTGTCGTACTCGTTCGGGTTCGAGGGCCCGGCGATGACGGTGGACACGGCGTGTTCGTCGTCGTTGGTGGCGTTGCATCTGGCGGCGCAGGCGTTGCGTTCTGGTGAGTGTGATCTGGCGCTTGCCGGTGGGGTCACGGTGATCACGGGTCCGGAGGTGTTCGCGGAGTTCGCCCGCCAGGACGGCCTGTCGTCGGACGGCCGGTGCAAGTCGTTCGCCGGGAGCGCGGACGGCACGGGGTGGGCCGAGGGCGCCGGGATGCTGCTGGTGGAGCGGTTGTCGGACGCGCGGCGCAACGGGCACCGGATCCTGGCCGTGGTTTCCGGCAGTGCCGTGAATCAGGACGGCGCGTCGAACGGCCTGACCGCGCCGAACGGTCCGGCGCAGCAGCGGGTGATCCGGCAGGCCCTGGCCAGCGCCGGGTTGACGACCGCCGACGTGGACGCGGTGGAGGCCCACGGCACCGGCACGAAACTCGGTGACCCGATCGAGGCGCAGGCGTTGCTGGCCACGTACGGGCAGGACCGTGAGCAGCCGTTGTGGTTGGGTTCGATCAAGTCGAACATCGGGCACACCCAGGCCGCGGCCGGTGTCGCCGGGATCATCAAGATGATCCTGGCGATGCGCCACGGTGTGCTGCCGGCGACGCTGCACGTGGACGAGCCGTCCCCGCACGTGGACTGGTCCGCCGGAGCGGTGGAGCTGCTCACGGCGGCGCGGCCGTGGGAGCCGAACGGCCACACCAGGCGGGCGGCGGTGTCCGCGTTCGGGATCAGCGGCACCAACGCGCACGTGATCCTGGAAGAGCCGGCCGCGCGACCGACGGAGGTCGAGGCGCCCGAGGTCGACGGTCCGCTGCCGTGGCTGGTGTCGGCCCGCTCGCCGCAGGCGCTGGCCGAGCAGACCGTCCGCCTGCACGACGTCGTGGCTGCCGATCCGGAGCTGGACCCGGCGGCGGTGGCGTGGTCGCTGGCGACCGGCCGGGCCGCGCTGGAGCACCGCACGGTGGTGCTGGCCGGAAGCCGTGCGGACTTCCTGGCCGGCCTGCGGGCGCCGGCGGTGTCGGGCGTGACCGGCGAAGGTGGTCTGGCGCTGCTGTTCACCGGTCAGGGCGCGCAACGCGTCGGCATGGGCGCCGGCCTGTACACCAGGTATCCGGTGTTCGCGGAGGCGTTCGACGGGATCTGCGCCCGCTTCGACCAGCTCCTCGACATGCCGCTGCCCGACGCTATCGGCTCCGACGCGATCCATCAGACGGCGTACACGCAGGCCGGCCTGTTCGCCGTCGAGGTGGCGCTGTTCCGGCTCCTCGAATCCTGGGGCGTCACCCCCGACCACCTGCTGGGCCACTCGATCGGCGAGATCGCCGCCGCCCACGTCGCGGGTGTCATGTCGCTCGACGACGCGGTCACGCTCGTCGCGGCGCGCGGTCGGTTGATGCAGGCGCTGCCGGCCGGCGGCGCGATGCTCGCGGTGCAGGCGTCCGAGGCCGAGGTCCGGTCGATGCTGGCCGGCGGCGTGGACGTCGCCGCCGTCAACGGCCCGACGTCGGTCGTCATCTCCGGCCCGGCGCACGCGATCGACGAGCTGGCGCCGCGCTTCGCCAAGACGACGCGGTTGACGGTGTCGCACGCGTTCCACTCCGCGCTGATGGAGCCGATGCTCGCCGAGTTCGCGACCGCGATCGCGCACATCGACCACGCCCAGCCCCGCATCCCGGTGGTGTCGAACCTGACCGGCGAGCCGGTGGCGGAGTTCAGCGCCGACTACTGGGTGCGGCACGTACGGGAGGCGGTCCGCTTCGACGACGGCATGCGGTGGCTGGCGTCGCACGGGGTGACCCGCTGCCTGGAGGTCGGACCGACCGGGGTGCTGTCCGCGATGGCCGCCCCGGAACTCGCCGCCGTCCCGGCGTTGCGCAAGGACCGCGACGAGGCGTCCACGCTGCTGGCCGCCGTCGGGCGGCTCTGGACCGTCGGCGTGCCCGTCGACTGGACCGCGATCCTGCCCGCCGCGCCCCGCGTCGACCTGCCGACGTACGCGTTCCAGCGCGACCACTACTGGCTGACCCCGATCGAGCTGCCGACGACGCACACGGACCCGGTCGACGCGGCGTTCTGGCAGGCGGTCGAGGGTGAGAGCCTGCACGACCTGCTGCACACCGACGTCCCGGCCTCGCTGGGCGCCGCGCTCGCCGAGTGGCGCCGCGACCGGCTCGCCGCCACCGAGGTGGCCTCCTGGCGCTACGACGTCACCTGGCGCCCGGTCGCGGACTCCCCGCAGCCGTCCTCCGGCACCTGGCTCGTCCTGGCCCCGGTGGCCGGAACGGCCGACGCGTTCCTGGGCGGCACCGGCCTCCACCTCGTCGAGTTGGTCGTCACGGCCGACGACCTGGACCGGCAGGCGCTGGCGGCCGCGATCACCGCCTCCACCCGTACCGTCGACGACCTGGCCGGCGTGGTGTCGCTGCTCCCGGTCGGCTCACCGGCCGACGCCCACCACGGTCTCCTGACCACGGTGCAGGCAGTGGCCGACAGCGGCGTGCCGGCCCGCCTCTGGTGGGTCACCCGCGGCGCGGTGTCGATCGGCCGCTCCGACCCACTGACCGACGTCGCGGGTTCCGTGGTCTGGGGCGCCGGCCGGGTCGCGGCCCTGGAGCTGCCGGAGCTGTGGGGCGGCCTCGTCGACGTGCCGGCCGAGACCGACGAGCGGACCCGCCGGCGCCTGGCAGACCTCCTCGGCGGTGCCGAGGACCAGGTCGCCGTGCGCTCCTCTGGCGTCTACGTCCGCCGGCTGCGGCCCGCGGCGACCTCGCCCCGGCCACCGGCCCCCCGGACGTGGGACGGCACGGTCCTGGTCACCGGCGGCACCGGCGCGCTCGGCGGGCACGTGGCCCGCTGGCTGGTCGGCCGCGGCGTACGCCGCCTGGTGTTGACCTCCCGCCGGGGGATGGACGCCCCCGGCGCCGCCGACCTGGTGGCCGAACTCTCGCCCGCGCAGGTGTCGGTGGTGGCCTGCGACGTCTCCGACCGCGCCCAGGTGGCCGACCTGCTGGCCGGAATCCCGGACCTGTCCGGCGTGGTCCACGCGGCCGGCGTCTCCGGGGTGGGCCTGCTCACCGAGACCGACGCGGAGGACTTCGCCGAGGTCGTCCGGGGCAAGGTCGCCGGCGCCGTCCACCTGGACGCCCTGACCGGCGACCTGGACCTGTTCGTGGTCTTCTCGTCGATCTCCGGTGTCTGGGGCAGCGGCGGCCAGGCCGCCTACTCGGCCGGCAACGCGTTCCTGGACGCGCTGGTGCAGTCGCGGCGCGCGCGGGGCAAGGCCGGTACGGCGGTGGCGTGGGGCCCGTGGGCCGAGGCCGGGATGCTCGTCACCGAGGAGGGCGCCGAGGACTACCTGCGCCGTCGCGGGCTGCGCCCGATGTCGCCGGCGCTGGCCGTCCAGGCGCTGGCCGAGGCGGTCGACGCCGACACCGGTTGCCTGACCGTCGCCGACGTCGACTGGCCACAGTTCACCGCGCTCTTCACCGCCGGCCGGCCCAGCCCGTTCCTCGCCGACGTCGTTCCGGCCGAGGCACCCGCCTCCCCGCCCAGCCGGTCCGAATCCCGGTTCGCGGCCATGACCGCCGCCGAGCGGCGCGCCCTCCTGCTCGGCGAGGTACGGTCCGCCGTCGCCGGGGTGCTCGGCTACGACACCGTCGAGCGGATCGCGCCCGGCAGGGCGTTCAAGGACCTCGGCATCGACTCGCTCACCGCGGTCGAGCTGCGCGACCGGCTGCAGACGCTCACCGGACTGACGCTGCCGGCCGGCCTGGTGTTCGACTATCCCAGCGCGGCGCAGCTCGCCCAGCACCTCGACGTGCTCCTGGGCGGTGGCGGCGCTCCCGCCGAGGCCGCGCCCCCGACCACCGTCGCGGACGACGAGCCGATCGCCATCATCGCGATGAGCTGCCGCTTCCCCGGCGGTGTCCGCACCCCCGAGGAACTCTGGGAGTTCGTGCGCGACGGCGGGGACGCCGTGGCCGACTTCCCCACCGATCGAGGCTGGACCACCGACACCTCCGGCCTGTACGCACCGCTCGGCGCCTTCGTCCACGACGCCGGCGACTTCGACGCCGAGCTGTTCGGCATCGCCCCGCGTGAGGCGCTGGCGATGGACCCGCAGCAGCGGCTCTTCCTCCAGGCGAGCTGGGAGGCGTTCGAGCGGGCCGGTCTCGACCCGCTCGGGCTGGCCGGCAGCCGCACCGGTGTCTTCGCCGGCACCAACGGCCAGGACTACGCGGCCCTGCTGCTGCACAGCGCTGTCGACAGCTACGTCAGCACCGGCAACGCCGCCGCGGTGCTCTCCGGCCGCACCTCGTACGCGTTCGGGTTGGAAGGCCCCGCGGTCACCGTCGACACCGCCTGCTCCTCGTCACTGGTGGCCCTGCACCTGGCGATGCAGGCGCTCCGCAACGGCGAGTGCGACCTGGCCCTGGCCGGCGGCGTCACCGTCATGGCGACCCCCGGCGCGTTCGCCGAGTTCGGCCGGCAGGACGGCCTGGCCGCCGACGGGCGCTGCAAGCCGTTCGCGCAGGCGGCCGACGGCACCGGCTGGGGCGAGGGCGTGGGCATCCTCCTCGTCGAGCGCCTGGCCGACGCGCGGCGCCACCAGCACCGCGTGCTCGCCGTGGTCCGGGGCTCCGCGGTCAACCAGGACGGCGCGTCGAACGGCCTGACCGCGCCGAACGGGCCCGCGCAGCAACGGGTCATCCAGCAGGCGCTGGCCAGCGCCCGACTGGCCCCCACGGACGTGGACGCCGTCGAGGCGCACGGCACCGGCACCCGCCTCGGCGACCCGATCGAGGCGCAGGCGCTGCTGGCCACCTACGGGCAGGACCGGGACCGGCCGCTCTGGTTGGGCTCGGTCAAGTCGAACATCGGCCACACCCAGGCGGCGGCCGGGGTGGCCGGCATCGTCAAGATGGTGATGGCGCTGCAGGCGGGTGTCCTGCCGCCGACGTTGCACGTCGACGAGCCGACCCACCACGTCGACTGGTCCGGCGGCGCCGTCGAGCTGCTCACCGAGGCGCGCGACTGGCAGCCGGGTGACCGCCCGCGTCGCGTCGGCGTCTCGTCCTTCGGCGTCAGCGGCACCAACGCCCATGTGATCATCGAGGAGGCGCCCGACCGGTCACCGGCCGAGCAGCCGGCGACGGTCGAGGCGCCCGAGGCCGACGGTCCGTCGGCGCGGCCGTCGGCCGAGCAGCTCGTGGTCGAGGGTCCGTTGCCGTGGTTGGTGTCGGCGCGGTCGGCCGAGGCGCTCGCCGGGCAGGTGGAGCGGTTGCGCGACGTCGTGGCGGCTGATCCGGGGCTGGACGCTGCCGGGGTGGCGTGGTCGTTGGCGACCGGTCGGGCGGCGTTGGAGCACCGTGCGGTGGTGCTGGGTGGCACGCGCGAGGACTTCCTGGCCGGCCTCGGGGCGCCTGCGGTGTCGGGTGCGGTGTCCGAGGGTGCTCTGGCGTTCCTGTTCACCGGCCAGGGTGCGCAGCGGATCTCGATGGGTGCCGGGCTGGCGGCGCGATTCCCGGTGTTCGCGGCCGCGTTCGACGGGATCTGCGCCCGTTTCGACCAGCTCCTCGACGTGCCGTTGCGGGAGGCCATCGACTCCGAGGCGATCCATCTGACCGGGTACACGCAGGCCGGCCTGTTCGCCGTCGAGGTGGCGTTGTTCCGGCTGGTCGAGTCGTGGGGGGTCACCCCGGACTTCCTGTTGGGTCACTCGATCGGTGAGATCGCGGCGGCGCATGTCGCGGACGTGCTGTCGCTGGACGACGCGGTCACGCTGGTGGCGGCGCGGGGTCGGTTGATGCAGGCGTTGCCGACCGGCGGCGCGATGCTGGCGGTGCAGGGGACCGAGGAGTCGGTGCGGGAGGTCATCGCCGGCGCCGGTGTCGATGTCGCGGCGGTCAACGGTCCGACGTCGATCGTGGTCTCGGGCCCGGCGGAGGCGATCGACGCGCTGGCGCCGCGGTTCGCCAAGGCGACCCGGTTGACGGTGTCGCACGCGTTCCACTCGTCGCTGATGGAGCCGATGCTCGCGGAGTTCGCGTCGGCGATCGAAAGCATCACGTACGCCCCGCCGCGTGTTCCGGTGGTGTCCAACCTGACCGGCGAGCCGGTGCAGGAGTTCACCGCCGACTACTGGGTGCGCCACGTCCGGGAGGCGGTGCGCTTCGCCGACGGCATGCGGTGGCTGGCGGCCAACGGGGTGACCCGGTGCCTGGAGGTCGGGCCGGCGGGCGTGCTGTCCGCGCTGGCCGCATCGGACCTCACCTGCGTCGCGGCGCTGCGCAAGGACCGCGACGAGGCGTCGACGGTGCTGGAGGCGGCCGCGAAGCTGTGGACGATCGGCGTGCCTGTCGACTGGACCGCGATCCTGCCCGCCGCGCCCCGCGTCGACCTGCCCACCTACGCCTTCCAGGGCCGCCGGTTCTGGCCGCGCCTGGACCGGGCCCTCACCGGCGACATGGAGGCGGCCGGCCTGGGCCGCGCCGAACACCCGCTGCTCGGGGCGACGGTGTCCATCGCCGGCGGCGACGGGCTGCTGCTGACCGGCCGGCTGTCCGCCCAGCGGCAGCCGTGGCTCGCCGACCACGTGGTGCTCGGCCGTACCGTGCTGCCCGGCACCGCCTTCGTCGAACTCGCCACCTCGGCCGGACGCCAGACCGGGCGGCCGGTGCTGGAGGAACTCACCATCGAAGCTCCGCTGGTGCTGCCCGCCGACGGGGTCCAGCTCCAGGTCAGCGTCGGCGCCGACGACGGGGCCGGGCACGTGCCGGTCAACATCTGGTCGCGGACCGGGCCGGACGCGCCCTGGCAGCGGCACGCCACCGGCAGCCTCACCGCGCACACGCCGGACCGGCCCGCCGCCGACCTGTCGACGTGGCCCCCGGCCGACGCCACCGCCATCGACCTCGACGGCTTCTACGACCAGCTCGCCGACCGGGCCGGCCTGGCCTACGGCCCGGCGTTCCGGGGCCTGCGGGCCGCCTGGCGCTCCGCGGACGCGGTCCACGCCGAGGTGGCGCTGCCCGAGGACGCCCGACCCGAGGCGGCCGCGTACGGTCTGCACCCGGCCCTGCTGGACGCCGCGCTGCACGCCATCGGGCTCAGCGACCTGGCCGGGGAGGGCGCCACCCGGCTGCCGTTCGCCTGGTCGGACGTGCGCCTGCTCGCCACCGGCGCCGGCGTGCTGCGGGTGCGGCTGTCCGCCACCGGATCGTCCGGCATCGCCATCGACGTGGCCGACGGCACGGGCGCGCAGGTGGCCCGCATCGGCCGGCTGTCGATGCGCGCCGTCACCGCCGACGCGTTGGAGCGGCCGGCGCCGGTCACCGACGGCTCCCTCTACACCGTGGACTGGACCCCGTTGCCCGCCCCGGCGGGCGGCTCGGCTCCCTTCGCCGCGATCGGCGTGGACGAGCGGGCCGGCGCCGCCACCACGTACCCCGGTTTCGCCGATCTGCGCGACGCCGCGCAACTCCCGGACCTGGTCCTGTGGCAGATCGCCGGCCCGGACCGCGACGGCCTCGCGGCCGCCGCCCACACGCTGACCACCGAGGCGCTCGACGCCGCCCGGGCGTGGCTGGCCGACGACCGCTTCACCGACACCCGGCTGGCGGTCCTCACCAGCGGCGCCGTGCCCGCGACCGGTCCGGTCGCCGACCCGGCGGCGAGCGCGGCCTGGGGTCTGCTGCGCTCGGCGCAGAGCGAGAACCCGGGCCGGATCGTGCTCGTCGACATCGACGGCGACGACCGTTCGTGGTCGCTGCTCGGCGCGGCAGTGCGAGGGGACGAGCCGGAACTCGCCCTGCGGGCCGGGACGGTCCTCGCGCCGCGCCTGATCACCGCGCCGAGCCGGCTCGACCTGCCGGCGGCTGCCGGGTCGTGGCGGGTTGCCCCGGGTGGTGACGGCGCGTTGTCGAGCCTCGGTGTCGTCGAGGTTCCGATCGTGGGGCTGGCCGCCGGTGAGGTGCGGATTGCGGTTCGCGCGGTGGGGGTGAACTTCCGTGACGTGCTGCTGGGTCTGGGGGTCTATCCCGACCCGTCGGCGGTGATGGGTTCCGAGGGTGCGGGTGTGGTGGTCGAGGTCGGCCCGGACGTGTCGGGTCTGGCGGTGGGTGATCGGGTGTTCGGCCTGTTCCACGGTGGGTTCGCGCCGCAGGTGGTGGCGGATCACCGGGTGGTGGCGCGGATGCCGCAGGGGTGGTCGTTCGCGCAGGGCGCGGCGGTGCCGATGGCGTTCCTGACGGCCTGGTACGGGCTGCGGGATCTGGGCGGGTTGCGGGCCGGTGAGCGGGTGTTGGTGCACGCCGCTGCCGGTGGTGTCGGTTCGGCGGCGGTGCAGCTGGCCCGGTTGTGGGGTGCGGAGGTGTTCGCGACGGCGTCGCCGGCGAAGTGGGCGGCCGTCGAGGCGCTCGGCGTCGAGCCCGGTCACATCGCGTCGTCGCGGGATCTCGGGTTCGCGGGCGTGTTCGGCGGTGTGGACGTGGTGTTGGACTCGCTTGCCGGTGAGTTCGTGGACGCGTCGTTGGGCATGCTGCGCCCGGGTGGTCGGTTCGTGGAGATGGGTAAGGCCGACATCCGCGACGCCGCGCAGGTCGAGCGGGAGCGTGGGGTCTGGTACAAGGCGTTCGACCTGTCGGAGGCGGGCGCGGATCGCACGGCGGTGATGCTGGCCGAGCTGGTGGCGTTGTTCGAGTCGGGGGAGCTGCGGCTGTTGCCGCCGACGGTGGCGGACGTGCGGGAGTTGCCGGGTGTGCTCGGGACGATGAGTCGTGGGGCGCACGTCGGGAAGAACGTGGTCCTGGTGCCCCGGCCGGTCGACGGGCCGGTGCTGATCACCGGTGGCACCGGTGGGTTGGGTGCGTTGGTGGCGGCGCATCTGGTCGAGGCGCACGGGGTGCGGGATCTGGTGCTGGTGAGTCGTTCCGGCGGTCCGGCGCCGGAGTTGGACGCGCGGGTGCGGGTGATCGCGGCCGACGTCACCGACCGCGCCGCCCTGGCCGCGGTGATCGACGGCATCGACGACCTCGCCGGCATCGTGCACTGCGCCGGTGTCCTCGACGACGGCGTCTTCACCAGCCTGACCGCCGAGCGGGTGGCCGGGGTCATGGCGCCCAAGGTCGACGCCGTGGTGCACCTCGACGAGCTGACCCGCAACCGGGACCTCGCGCTGTTCACCGTCTTCTCCTCGATCTCCGCCGTGTTCGGCACCGCCGGCCAGGCCGGATACTCGGCCGCCAACGCGTTCCTCGACGGCTTCGTCTCGTACCGTCGCGGTCTCGGTCTGGTCGGTCAGTCCCTCGGCTGGGGATTGTGGGCCAACGCCGCGGGCATGGGCGGCGCGGTGGCCGCGCGCGTCGGCGGCGGCCTGTCCGACGAGCTGGGCCTTGCCCTGTTCGACGCCGCTCACCGGCTGCCCGACGCGCACGTGGTCCCGGCGCGGCTTGACCTCGACGCGGTACGGGCCTCGGGGACGGTGCCGCCGCTGCTGCGCCGGCTGGTCACCACCGCGGTCCGCCGGGCCGACGACGGCGGCGTCACGGGCCCCGACCTGGCGCGACGCCTCGTCGGGCTGGCGGACGCCGATCAGGACCGGCTGCTGACCGACGTGGTGTGCACGGCCGCCGCCGGGGTGCTCGGCCACGGCTCCGGCGACGCGGTCCAACCGACCCGGGCGTTCAAGGACCTCGGGTTCGACTCGCTCACCTCCGTCGAGCTGCGCAACCGGCTGAACACCGCGACCGGGCTGCGGTTGCCCGCCACGCTGGTATTCGACTACCCCACCCCGGTCGTCCTGGCCGGCTGGCTGCGCACCGAACTGCTCGGCGCGCCGGCCCCGCAACAGGCACGGATCGTCCGGACCGCCACCGACGACGACGCGATCGCGATCGTCGGCATGGCCTGCCGCTACCCGGGCGGCGCCAACAGCCCCGACGACCTCTGGCGGCTCGTCACCGACGGCACGGATGCGATCGGCCCGTTCCCGACCGACCGCGGCTGGGCCGCCGACGCCGCCGACTACGTACGCCAGGGCGGCTTCATCGACGACGCGACCGCGTTCGACTCCCGCCTCTTCGGCATCTCGCCGCGCGAGGCCCTGACCATGGACCCGCAACAGCGGGTGCTCCTCGAAGCCTGCTGGGAGGTCCTCGAGCGGGCCGGGTTCGACCCCGAGTCGCTGCGCGGTGAGCCGGTCGGCGTCTTCATCGGCTCGTCCTCGTCCGGCTACGGCACCGCCGGCCCGCTGCCGGACGGCGCGGAGACCCACGCGCTCACCGGCACCGCGCCGAGTGTGATCAGCGGACGGGTCGCGTACACCTTCGGCATCGAAGGTCCCGCGGTCACCGTCGACACGGCCTGCTCCTCGTCGCTGGTCGCCCTGCACCTCGCCGCCCAGGCGCTGCGGTCGGGGGAGTGCACGATGGCCCTCACCGGCGGTGTCACCGTGCTGGCCGGCGCCGACATCTTCCCGAGCTTCGACAGCCAGGGCGGCCTGGCCGGCGACGGCCGGTGCAAGCCGTTCTCGGCCGACGCCGACGGCACCGGCTGGTCCGAGGGCGTCGGCGTGCTGCTCGTCGAGAAGCTCTCCGACGCCCGGCGCCACGGCCACCAGGTGCTGGCCGTGGTCCGCGGCACCGCGGTCAACTCCGACGGCGCGTCCAACGGGCTGACCGCCCCCAACGGGCCGTCGCAGCAGCGGGTCATCACGCAGGCCCTCGCGAACGCCCGGCTCACCCCGGCCGACATCGACGTGGTCGAGGCGCACGGCACCGGCACCGCGCTCGGTGACCCGATCGAGGCGCAGGCGCTGCTCGCCACGTACGGCCGGCAGCGGCCCGCCGACCAGCCGCTGCGGCTCGGCTCGATCAAGTCCAACATCGGCCACACCCAGTCCGCGGCCGGCGTCGCCGGCATCATCAAGATGGTGCTGGCCATGCGGCACGGCGAGCTGCCGCGCACGCTGCACGCCCGGACCCCGTCCGAGCACATCGACTGGACCTCCGGCGCCCTGCACCTGCTGACCGAACCGGTCGCCTGGCCGGCGGGCGACCGGCCGCGCCGGGCGGCGGTGTCGTCCTTCGGCATCAGCGGCACCAACGCCCACGTGGTGCTCGAGGAGGCGCCCACCCCGGTCTCCACGCCGGCCCCGGCCGAGCCGGTCGCCGGACCGGTGCCGTGGGTGCTGTCCGCCCGGACGCCGGCGGCGCTGCGGGCCCAGGCCGAACGGCTCCGGGAGTACGTGCTGGCGCGGCCCGAGTCACGGCCGGCGGACGTCGGCGCGGCGCTGGTGTCGACCCGGGCCGTCCTCGATCACCGTGCGGTGGTCGTGGGATCGGACCTGGCGTCGTTCGCGGCGGCGCTGGCGGACCTCGAAACCGGAGCCGGCGGCACCGGTACGGGCCGCACCGCGTTCCTGTTCACCGGCCAGGGCGCCCAGCGGATCGGGATGGGCGCCGGCCTGGCTGAGCGGTTCCCGCTCTTCGCCGAGACGTTCGACGGCATCGTCGCCCGCTTCGACGGGCTGCGCGAGGCCCTGGAGTCCGACGCGATCCACCGGACCGTGCACACCCAGGCCGGGCTGTTCGCGGTCGAGGTCGCGCTCTACCGGCTGTTCGAGTCCTGGGGCGTCACCCCGGACTACCTGCTGGGGCACTCGATCGGTGAGATCGCCGCCGCGCACGTGGCGAGCGTGCTGTCGCTGGACGACGCGGTCACGCTGGTGGCGGCGCGCGGCCGGTTGATGCAGGCGCTGCCGGCCGGCGGCGCGATGCTCGCGGTGCAGGCGTCCGAGGCCGACGTGCGCAAGGCGATCGGCCGTCGGAAGATCGACGTGGCCGCGGTCAACGGGCCGAACTCCGTTGTCGTCTCCGGCAGGGCCGCCGCCGTCGACAAGCTCGCGGCGCGCTTCCCGAAGACCACCCGGCTCACCGTGTCGCACGCGTTCCACTCGTCGCTGATGGAGCCGATGCTGGCCGACTTCGCGGCGGCGATCGCGCACATCGACTTCGCGCCGCCGCGCATTCCGGTGGTGTCGAACCTGACCGGCGAGCCGGTCGAGGAGTTCACCGCCGACTACTGGGTGCGCCACGTGCGGGAGGCGGTGCGCTTCGACGACGGCATGTCCTGGCTCGCCGACCACGGCGTCACCCGGTGCCTGGAGATCGGCCCGAGGGGCGTGCTGTCCGCGACGGCGGCACCGGACCTCACCTACGTCGCCGCGCTGCGCCGGGACCGCGACGAGGCCACGACCGTCCTGGAGGCGGCCGGACGACTGTGGACCGCGGGCGTACCCGTCGACTGGACGGCGATCCTGCCGGCCGCGCCACGGGTCGACCTGCCGACGTACCCGTTCCAGCGCGACCGCTACTGGCTGATGCCCGCCGAGACGACCGCGATCACCGGCGCCGAGGACGGCGCGTTCTGGTCGGCGGTGGAACGCGGCGACCACGAGGGCCTCGCCGGTGAACTCGACGGCGTGGACGCGGGAGCGCTGGAGCGCATGCTGCCGGCCCTGTCCGCGTGGCGTCACCGGCGTCGGTCAGAGGGCGTGGTGGAGGGATGGCGCTACCGGGTCGGCTGGGCGCCGGCGCCCGAGCCGGCGCCGGCGGTGCTGTCGGGCACATGGCTGGTGCTGTCGGAGACGGACGCCGACGACATCGTCGCGGCGCTGGCGTCGGCGGGTGCCGAGGTGGTGCGGTCGAGTTCCGTCACGGTCGTCGACGGCCTGCGAGGTGTGGTCTGGACCGGCGGCGAGGGTTGGCCGATGGTGGCCGCGCTGAAGGAGGTCGCTGCCGTCGGGATCACCGCGCCGGTGTGGGCGGTGACGCGTGGCGCGGTCGCGGTGGGTCGGTCCGAGTCGGTGACCGACGTCGGCGCGTCGATGGTGTGGGGTGTGGGTCGGGTCGCGGCCCTGGAGCTGCCGCAGACGTGGGGCGGTCTGGTCGACGTGCCGGCGGTCCTGGGTGAGCGTGAGAGTCGCCGGTTCGCGGGAGTGCTGGCCGGCGGCGGTGAGGATCAGGTCGCCGTTCGCGCGTCCGGGGTGTTCGTCCGCAGGATGCGGCCCGCGTCTCCGGTCGGTTCGACGCCCCCGGTGTCGTTGTCGGGCACGGTTCTGGTCACCGGTGGGACGGGTGCGCTCGGTTCGCGTGCCGCGCGGTGGGTGGTGCGCCGTGGCGCGGAGCGGGTGGTGTTGCTGTCGCGTCGTGGCGAGCGGGCACCGGGCGTCGGTGACCTGGTGGCGGAGTTGGCCGCCGAGGGTGCCGAGGTGTCGGTGGTGGCGTGTGACGTCGCCGACCGTGATGCCGTGCACGCCGTGATCGCGGGCATCGAGGGCCTGACCGGCGTGGTGCACGCCGCGGGCGTCTCCGGCATGGAGGGCCTGCTGGACGTGTCGGAGGAGTCGTTCGGGGCGGTGGTGTCGGGCAAGGTGTCGGGTGCGCTGCACCTGGACGAGGCGACCGCCGACGTGGATCTCGATCTGTTCCTGGTGTTCTCGTCGATCGCCGGAGTGTGGGGCAGTGGCGGTCAGGCGGCCTACGCGGCCGGTAACGCGTTGTTGGACGCGTTGGTGGAGTCGCGCCGCGCCGCCGGGAAGGTGGGCACGGCCGTCGCGTGGGGTCCGTGGGCCGAGGGTGGGATGGCCGGCGAGGCGAATGCCGCCGACTACCTGGCCCGTCGTGGCCTGGCCGCGATGGACCCGGACCTGGCCATGCACGCCCTGGCGTTGGCGGTCGACGCCGGCGACGCGACGACCACGGTCGCCGACGTGGACTGGTCGCGGTTCGTGGCGACGTTCGCCGCGCAGCGTCCGGCGCCGCTCTTCGGTGAGCTGGCGGTGGTCGCCCCCGAGACGCCCGCCGACGATGCGCTGGCGGCACGCCTGGCCGGCCTGTCGGAGGCCGAGCGGCGTCGGGAGCTGCTGGCGCTCGTGCGGACCCAGACCGCGAAGGCACTCGGTTACGCCGGGGCGGCGCAGGTGGAGCCGCAGACGGCGTTCCGGGACCTCGGTATCGACTCGGTGACGGCGGTGGAGGTGAAGAGCCGCATCAACGCGGCCACCGGCCTGCACCTGGGGTCGTCGCTGGTGTTCGACTACCCGACGCCGCAGGTCCTCGCCGACCACCTCCTCGACACGCTGGGACTGGCCGGCTCGGACGACGCTCCCGTTGCCACCGTGACGCAGCCGCTCACCGGCGAAGACATCGTGATCGTGGGGATGGCGTGCCGGTATCCCGGTGGGGTCGAGTCGCCGGAGGATCTGTGGCGGTTGGTCGCCGGGGGCGCGGATGGCATGTCGGTGTTCCCGTCGGACCGGGGTTGGCGGGTGCCGGACGCCGCCGGGTATGCGGCGGTGGGTGGGTTCGTCGACAGCGCGACCGGCTTCGACGCGGGTTTGTTCGGGATCTCGCCGCGTGAGGCGGTGGCGATGGATCCGCAGCAGCGGCTGTTGTTGGAGGTGTCGTGGGAGACCCTCGAACGCTCCGGGGTGGATCCGCGCTCGCTACGCGGGCGGCCGGTGGGTGTGTTCGTGGGCGCGTCGAATTCGGGTTACGGCACGGGTGGGTTGTTCGCGGAGACCGGTGACGGTCACGTCCTGACCGGTACGGCGAACAGTGTGATCTCGGGTCGGGTGTCGTACTCGTTCGGGTTCGAGGGCCCGGCGATGACGGTGGACACGGCGTGTTCGTCGTCGTTGGTGGCGTTGCATCTGGCGGCGCAGGCGTTGCGTAGTGGTGAGTGTGATCTGGCGCTTGCCGGTGGGGTCACGGTGATCACTGGTCCGGAGGTGTTCGCGGAGTTCGCCCGCCAGGACGGCCTGTCGTCGGACGGGCGGTGCAAGTCGTTCGCGGGGGCCGCGGACGGCACGGGTTGGGCCGAGGGCGTCGGCATGCTGCTGGTGGAGCGCCGTGGTGACGCGGAACGGCTCGGGCACCGCATCCTGGCCGTCATCAGCGGCAGCGCCGTCAACCAGGACGGTGCGTCGAACGGCCTGACCGCGCCGAACGGGCCGGCGCAGCAGCGGGTGATCCGCCAGGCCCTGGCCAGCGCCGGTCTGACGACCGCCGACGTGGACGTGGTGGAGGCGCACGGCACCGGCACGAAACTCGGTGACCCGATCGAGGCGCAGGCGTTGCTGGCCACGTACGGGCAGGATCGTGAGCAGCCGTTGTGGTTGGGTTCGATCAAGTCGAACATCGGCCACACCCAGGCTGCGGCCGGTGTCGCCGGGATCATCAAGATGATCCTGGCGATGCGCCACGGGATGCTGCCGGCGACGTTGCACGTGGACGAGCCGTCCCCGCACGTGGACTGGAGCGCGGGCGCGGTGGAACTGCTGACCGCGGCCCGGACGTGGGAGCCGGACGGCAGTCCACGACGCGCGGCGGTGTCGGCGTTCGGGATCAGCGGCACCAACGCGCACCTGATCCTCCAGGAACCGGCCGCGCAACCCGCCACGGTCGAGGCGCCCGAGTTCGACGGCCCGCTGCCGTGGCTCGTCTCCGCCAGGTCGGCGGAGGCGCTGGCCGGGCAACTGGTCCGGCTTCGACAGACCGTGGCGGAGCTGGACCCGGCGGCGGTGGCCTGGTCGCTGGCGACCGGGCGGGCCGCGCTGGAGCACCGCGCGGTGGTGCTCGCCGGCACCCGCGACGACCTCCTCACCGGTCTCCAGGCGCCCACGGTGTCCGGCGTGGCCGCCGAGGGCGGCCTGGCGGTGCTGTTCACCGGCCAGGGCGCGCAGCGGATCGGCATGGGCCTGCAGCTGGCGGATCGGTTCCCGGTGTTCGCGGCGGCGTTCGACGCGATCCGCGCCCGCTTCGACCAGCTCCTCGACATGCCGCTGCGGGACGCCATCGACTCCGACGCCATCCACCGGACCGTCTACACCCAGGCCGGCCTGTTCGCCGTCGAGGTCGCGCTGTTCCGCCTCGTCGAGTCCTGGGGCGTGACCCCGGACTACCTGCTCGGTCACTCGATCGGCGAGATCGCCGCCGCGCACGTCGCGGACGTGCTGTCGCTCGACGACGCGGTCACCCTGGTCGCCGCGCGCGGCCGGCTGATGCAGGCGCTGCCGGCCGGCGGCGCGATGCTCGCGGTGCAGGCGTCCGAGGCCGAGGTCCGGTCGATGCTGGCCGGCGGCGTGGACGTCGCCGCCGTCAACGGCCCCACCTCGGTCGTCATCTCCGGTCCGGCGCACGCGATCGACGAACTGGCGCCCAGGTTCGCCAAGGCCACCCGGCTCACGGTGTCGCACGCGTTCCACTCGTCGCTGATGGAACCGATGCTCGCCGACTTCGCGGCCGCGATCGCGCACATCGAGTTCACGACCCCGCGCATCCCGATCGTGTCGAACCTGACCGGCGAGCCGGTCGAGCAGTTCACTACCGACTACTGGGTGCGTCACGTCCGCGAGGCGGTCCGCTTCGCCGACGGCGTGGCGTGGCTGCGGGCGCAGGGCGTGACCCGGGCCGTCGAGGTCGGCCCGTCGGGTGTGCTGTCCGCGATGGCGCGCCTGACCGCGCCGGACCTCACGTACGCGCCCGCACTGCGCAAGGACCGCGACGAGGCCGAGAGCCTGCTGTACGCGGTCGCCCAGGTGTGGACGGTCGGCGTGCCGGTCGACTGGACCGCGATCCTGCCCGCCGCGCCCCGCGTCGACCTGCCCACCTACGCGTTCCAGCGGGACCACTACTGGCTCACCCCGCTCGACCTGCCGGCGACCACCGCCACGGACCCGGTCGACTCGGCGTTCTGGCAGGCCGTCGAGGGCGAGAGCCTGCACGACCTGCTGCACACCGACGTACCGGCCTCGCTGGGTATCGCGCTCGCCGAGTGGCGCCGCGACCGGATGGCCGCCGGCGCTGTCGCGTCCTGGCGCTACGACGTCACCTGGCAGCCGGTCGCCGACCCGGCTCGGCCCGCCACGGGCTCCTGGATCGTGCTGACCCCGCACGACGGTGTCGCCGACCCGCTGGTGTCCGCGCTGAGCGGCGCCGGCCTGGACATCGTCGAACTCCCGGTCATGCCCGAGGACCTGGACCGTGCGGTCCTCGCCGAGGAACTCGCCGCCATGGGCGCGGGCCTGGCGGGCCTCGCCGGCGTCGTGTCCCTGCTGTCGCTGGCCGAGCCCGCCGATTCGGTGGTGCCGCACAACTTCCTGACCGTCGTGCAGGCCCTCGGCGACAGCGGCATCGCCGCGCGGCTGTGGTGCGTCACCCAGGGCGCCGTCTCGGTCGGCCGCTCCGACCCGCTGCACGACGCGACCGCGGCCCTCGTGTGGGGCGCGGGCCGGGTCGCCGCGCTGGAGTCGCCGGACCTGTGGGGCGGCCTCGTCGACGTCCCGGCCGGTCTCGGCGGGCGCGAGGGCGACCGGCTGGCCGGCGTCCTCGGCGGCGGCGAGGACCAGGTCGCGGTACGGGCCTCCGGGGTCTTCGTCCGACGGCTGCGACCCGCGCCGTCGCCGGCCCGACCGCCGGCCCCGCGCACGTGGGACGGTACGGTCCTGGTCACCGGTGGCACCGGGGCGCTCGGTGCTCAGGTGGCCCGTTGGCTGGTGGGTCGTGGGGTGTCGCGGTTGGTGTTGACGTCGCGGCGGGGGATGGACGCGCCGGGTGCCGCCGAGTTGGTGGCGGAGCTGTCGCCGGCGCGGGTGGACGTGGTGGCGTGTGACGTCGCGGACCGCGCCCGGGTGGCGGAGTTGCTGGCCGGGATCCCGGACCTGCGCGGGGTGGTGCACGCCGCAGGCGTCGCCGGCATGGGCCTGCTCTCGCAGACCACCGCCGAGGAGTTCGCCGAGATCGTCCGCGGCAAGGTCGCGGGCGCGGTCAACCTGGACGCGTTGACCGGCGAGCTGGACCTGTTCGTGGTGTTCTCGTCGATCTCCGGGGTGTGGGGCAGCGGCGGCCAGCCGGCCTACTCGGCCGGCAACGCGTTCCTGGACGCGCTGGTGCAGTCCCGTCGCGCGAGCGGCAGGGCCGGCACGGCGATCGCCTGGGGCCCGTGGGCCGAGGCCGGCATGCTGGTCACCGAGGAGGGCGCAGAGGACTACCTGCGCCGTCGCGGGCTGCGCCCGATGCCGCCGGCGCTGGCCGTCCAGGCGCTGGCCGAGGCGGTCGACGCCGACACCGGTTGCCTGACCGTCGCCGACGTCGACTGGGCCCGGTTCGGGCCGGCGTTCACCGCCTCCCGGCCCAGCCCGCTGCTGCACGACCTGCTCCCCGTCGACGAGGCCCCGGCCACGTCGACGCCCGACACCAACCAGTGGGCCGGACACCTGGCCGCGCTCGGCCCGGCGGAACGCTCCCGCACGGTCCTCGGCCAGGTCCGTCGGACCGTCGCCGAGGTGCTCGGGTACGCCGACGTGGACCGGGTGCCGCCGGGCCGGGCGTTCAAGGACCTCGGCATCGACTCGCTCACCGCGGTCGAGCTGCGCGACCGGTTGCAGGCGCTGACCGGGCTCGCGCTGCCGGCCAGCCTCGCCTTCGACCACCCCACCGCCACCGCGGTCACCGACCTCCTCCAGTCCCACGTCAGCGGCGCCGACGCGGACGCGCCGGTGCTGACCGCCACCGCCGTCACCACCGACCCGATCGTCATCGTGAGCATGGCGTGCCGGTACCCCGGCGGGGTGACCGGTCCCGAGGACCTGTGGCGGCTGGTCGCCGACGGCGCCGACGCGGTCGGGCCGTTCCCGACCGACCGGGGCTGGGACCTGGACGCGCTGTTCGACCCGGACGGCAGCCGAGCCGGCAGCTCGTACGTGCGGGAGGGCGGCTTCCTGCGCGACGCCTCCACGTTCGACGCCGACATGTTCGGCATCTCGCCGCGCGAGGCGCTGGCGATGGACCCGCAGCAGCGGCTGCTGCTGGAGACGACGTGGGAGGCGCTGGAGCGGGCGGGCGTCGACCCGACGTCGCTCTCCGGCACGCCCACCGGCGTGTTCGTCGGCACCAACGGCCAGGACTACACCACCCTGTCCGCGTCCGCGGCCGAGTCCGAGGGCTACGTCGCGACCGGCACCATCGCCAGCGTGATGTCCGGGCGGCTGTCCTACGCGTTCGGCCTCGAAGGCCCGGCCGTCACCGTCGACACCGCCTGCTCGTCGTCGCTCGTCGCGCTGCACCTCGCCGGGCAGGCGCTGCGGCAGGGCGAGTGCGACCTGGCGCTGGTCGGCGGCGTGACCGTGATGACCACCCCGTACACGTTCGTGGAGTTCAGCCGCCAGCAGGGCCTGTCGTTCGACGGCCGGTGCAAGTCCTTCGGCGCCGGTGCGGACGGCACCGGCTGGTCCGAGGGCGTGGGCATGCTGGTGGTCGAGCGACTCAGCGACGCCCGGCGCAACGGTCACCGGGTGCTCGCTGTGGTACGCGGCAGCGCGGTCAACCAGGACGGCGCCAGCAACGGGCTCACCGCGCCCAACGGCGGCGCGCAGCAGCGGGTGATCCGGCAGGCGCTCGCGAACTCCGGCCTCACCACCGGCGACGTGGACGTGGTGGAGGCGCACGGCACCGGCACCAAGCTCGGTGACCCGATCGAGGCCCAGGCGGTGCTGGCGACCTACGGCCAGGAGCGGAGCGCGGAACGGCCGCTGTGGCTGGGCTCGATCAAGTCGAACCTCGGTCACACCCAGGCCGCCGCCGGCGTCGCCGGGATCATCAAGCTGATCATGGCGATGCGGCACGACACGATGCCGCCCACGTTGTACGCCGAGGAGCGCACCCCGCACGTCGACTGGAGCGCCGGCGCGGTGGAGCTGCTGACCGAGGCCCGGCCGTGGAAGCCGAACGGCCACCCCCGCCGGGGCGCGGTGTCGTCGTTCGGGATCAGCGGCACCAACGCCCACGTGATCATCGAGGAGCCGGCCGCGGTCACCGACCCGCAGCTCGGCGTCCCGCCGGTCGAGGGCCGTCAGCCGTGGCTGGTCTCGGCGCGCTCGGCGACGGCGTTGGCCGGTCAGGTGGAGCGGCTGCGTGAGTTCGTGACCGCCGAGCCGGAGCTGGACCCGGCCGCGGTGGCCTGGTCGCTGGCGACCGGTCGGGCGGCGCTGGAGCACCGCGCGGTGCTGCTGGCCGGCACGCGTGAGGGCTTCCTCACCGGCCTGCGGGCCGGGCGGGACGACGCCGGCCGGCACACGTCCACGGGTGCGGACGCCGCCGCGCGGGGCGCGTCCGTCGAGCCGGATGCCGCCGGTGTGCCGGCGTCCTCGGTGCCCGACGTCGCCGGCCTGCCGGCGTCAGTGGTGTCGGGTCTGGTCACCGAGGGCGACCTGGCGTTCCTGTTCACCGGTCAGGGCGCGCAGCGGATCGGCATGGGCGCCGGCCTGTACGCCCGGTATCCGGTGTTCGCGGCGGCGTTCGACGCGATCCGCGCCCGTTTCGACCAGCTCCTCGACGTGCCGTTGCGCGACGCGATCGACTCCGACGCGATCCACCGGACCGTCCACACCCAGGCCGGGTTGTTCGCGGTCGAGGTGGCGCTGTTCCGTCTGGTCGAGTCGTGGGGGATCACCCCGGACTACCTGCTGGGCCACTCGATCGGTGAGATCGCCGCCGCGCACGTCGCGGGCGTGCTGTCGCTCGACGACGCGGTGACGCTCGTCGCGGCGCGCGGACGGCTCATGCAGGCGTTGCCGGCCGGCGGGGCGATGCTCGCCGTGCAGGCGTCCGAGGAGTCGGTGCGCGGGATCATCGCCGGCACGGGTGTCGACGTCGCGGCGGTCAACGGCCCGACCTCTGTCGTCGTCTCCGGCCCGGAGGAGAAGATCGACGCGTTGGCGCCACGGTTCGCCAAGGCGACCCGGTTGACGGTGTCGCACGCGTTCCACTCGTCGCTGATGGAGCCGATGCTCGCCGACTTCGCGGCGGCGATCGGGCACATCGAGTTCGGCGCGCCGCGTATTCCGGTGGTGTCGAACCTGACCGGTGCGCCGGTCGAGGAGTTCACCGCCGACTACTGGGTGCGCCACGTCCGCGAGGCGGTGCGTTTCGACGACGGCATGTCCTGGCTCGCCGCCAACGGCGTCACCCGCTGCCTGGAGATCGGCCCGGCGGGCGTGCTGTCCGCGCTGGCCGCCCCGGACCTCGCCTACGTCCCGGCGCTGCGCAAGGACCGCGACGAAACCGACAGCCTGCTGCACGCGGTCGCCACCCTGTGGACCGCCGGCGTACCTGTCGACTGGGCCGCGATCCTGCCCGCACGCGCTCGACTGGAACTGCCCACGTACGCCTTCCAGGGCCGCCGCTTCTGGCCCGACGCCGCCCCCGGCGCCGCCGTCGCCGTGCCCGGCCTGACCGTCACCGACCACCCGCTGGTCGGCCTCGCGATGCCGGTGGCCGGCGCCGACGAGGTGCTGCTGACCGGCCGCCTGGCCGCGTCCGCCCAACCTTGGCTGGCCGACCACACCGTGTGGGACCGCGTGGTCGTCCCCGGCACCGCCTTCGTCGACCTGGCCCTGCGAGCCGCCCGGCAGGTCGGCGGCGGCCGGATCGACGAGCTGACCGTCGAGGCGCCGCTGATCCTGGCGGCCGGTGGCGCCGAGGTGCAGGTGCGGGTCACCGCACCGGACGGGTACGGCGTGCGCGACGTGCGGATCCACGCCCGGCCGGCGCACGACGCCGACGGCCCGTGGACGCTGCACGCCTCCGGCGCGCTCACCGACGCCGACGCAGACGACACGTTCACCCTGGCGCAGTGGCCGCCGGCCGACGCGCAGCCGGTGGAGCTGGACGGCTTCTACGACCGCCTCGCCACCGACGCCGGCCTCGACTACGGGCCGGTGTTCCGGGGCCTGCGGTCCGCCTGGCGCACCGCCGACACGGTCTACGCCGAGGTGGCGGTGCCCGCCGAGGCGCACGCCGACGCGGCCCGCTTCGACCTGCACCCGGCGCTGCTGGACGCCGCCCTGCACGGCTGCGCCCTGCTGTTCCCGGCCGACGGCACCGCACGCCTGCCGTTCGCCTGGTCCGGCGTCACCCTGCACGCCACCGGGGCCACCCGGCTGCGCGTCGAGTTGAGCCTGGCCGGGCCGGACGCGGTGACCGTACGGGTCGCCGACGGCATCGGTGAGCCGGTCGCCACCGTGCGACGGCTGATGCTGCGCGGCGCCTCCGCGGAGCAGCTCCCCACCGGTGCCCCGGCCGCCGTCCGCGACGCGCTGTTCACCGTCGAGTGGACGCCGCTGCCGTCCCCGGCCGGGGACCCGGTCGAGGGCGTCGTGGTGCTGCCGGTCCGCGACGTCGACCAGGCTCTCGACGCCGTACGGAACTGGCTCGCCGCCGACGACGCGGCCGGCACGCTGGCCGTCGTCACCCGGGGCGCGGTCCCGGCCGGCGGCCCGGTCTCCGACCTGCCCGGCGCCGCGGTGTGGGGCCTGCTGCGGTCCGCGCAGACCGAGAACCCGGACCGGATCGTGCTCGTCGACGTGGACCACGACGACCCCGCCGCGCCGGCCGTCGTCGACGCGGTCGGGCTCGGCGAGCCCGAGGTGGCGATACGCGCCGGCGAGTTCCTCGTCCCGCGCCTGGTGCGCGCCACCCCCGGAATCGGGGCGCCCGCCCCGATCGACGGGACCGTGCTCATCACCGGCGGCACGGGTGGCCTCGGTGCGCTGCTCGCAGCGCATCTGGTCGAGACGCACGGGGTGCGGGACCTGGTGCTGGTGAGCCGCTCCGGCGGGCCGGCACCGGAGTTGGACGCGCGGGTGCGGGTCGTCGCGGCCGACGTCACCGACCGGGCCGCGCTCGCCGCGGTGATCGACGGCATCGACGACCTCGCCGGCGTCGTGCACTGCGCGGGCGTCCTCGACGACGGGGTGTTCACCGGCCTGACCGCCGAGAGGGTGGCCGGGGTCATGGCGCCCAAGGCGGATGCGGTGGTGCACCTGCACGAGCTGACGCGCGACCTCGACCTGGCGATGTTCACCGTGTTCTCCTCGGTGTCGGCGGTGTTCGGGTCGGCGGGTCAGGCGGCGTACGCGGCCGCGAACGCGTTCCTGGACGGCTTCATGTCGTACCGTCGTGGTCTCGGTCTGGTCGGTCAGTCCCTGGGCTGGGGATTGTGGGCCAACGCCGCGGGCATGGGCGGTGAGCTGGCCGCGCGACTGGGCGGCGGGATGTCCGACGAGCTGGGCCTGGCGTTGTTCGACGCGGCCCGCCGGCTGCCGGACGCGCACGTCGTCCCGGCGCGGCTCGACCTCGACGCGGTACGGGCCTCGGGGACGGTGCCGCCGCTGCTGCGCCGGCTGGTCACCACGACGGTCCGCCGGGCCGACGACGGCGGCGCCACCGGCACCGGCCTGGCCGACCGGCTGGCCGCGCTCGCCGACGCCGACCGCGACCGGCTGCTGACCGACGTGGTGTGCACGGCCGCCGCCGGCGTGCTCGGCCACTCCTCGGGTGACGCGGTGCTGCCCGGCCGGGCGTTCAAGGACCTCGGGTTCGACTCGCTCACCTCGGTCGAGCTGCGCAACCGGCTCAACGCGGCGACCGGACTGCGGCTGCCCGCCACGCTGGTGTTCGACTATCCGACCCCGGACGCGCTCGCCGGCTGGCTGCGCACCGAACTGCTCGGCGCACCGGCCCCCGCCCAGGCGCGGCGCGTCCGGGCCGCCACCGACGACGACCCGATCGCCATCGTCGGCATGAGCTGCCGCTTCCCCGGCGGGGCCAACAGCCCCGAGGAGCTCTGGCAGCTGCTCAGCGACGGCGCCGACGCGATCGGCCCGTTCCCCACCGACCGCGGCTGGCCCGCCGACCCGGCCGGATACGCGCGCCAGGGCGGCTTCCTCGACGCGGCCACCGACTTCGACGCCCGGCTCTTCGGCATCTCGCCGCGCGAGGCGGTCGCCATGGACCCGCAGCAGCGGGTGCTGCTCGAAGCCTGCTGGGAGGTGTTCGAACGCTCCGGCATGGATCCCGAGTCGCTGCGCGGGGAACCGGTCGGCGTCTTCATCGGCGCCTCCACGTTCGGCTACGGCATGAACGGCGGGATGCCCCCGGGCAGCGAGGGTCACCTGCTCACCGGCACCGCCCCCAGCATCATCTCCGGGCGGGTGGCGTACACGTTCGGGCTGGAGGGGCCGGCGCTGACCGTGGACACGGCCTGCTCGTCGTCCTCGGTCACGCTGCACCTGGCGGCGCAGGCGCTGCGCCGGGGCGAGTGCACGATGGCGCTCGCCGGTGGCGTCACGGTGATGGCCAGCGCGGGCATCTTCCCGAGCTTCGACAGCCAGGGCGGCCTGGCCGGCGACGGGCGGTGCAAGCCGTTCTCCGCCGACGCCGACGGCACCGGCTGGTCCGAGGGCGTCGGCGTGCTGCTCGTCGAGAAACTCTCCGACGCCCGGCGCCACGGCCACCAGGTGCTCGCCGTGGTCCGCGGCACCGCGGTCAACCAGGACGGGGCCAGCAACGGGCTGACCGCCCCCAACGGCCCGTCCCAGCAGCGGGTCATCGGGCAGGCGCTCGCCGACGCCCGGCTCACCCCGGCCGACGTGGACGTGGTGGAGGCGCACGGCACCGGCACCGTCCTCGGCGACCCGATCGAGGCGCAGGCGCTGCTCGCCGCGTACGGCGGCGACCGGGACGGGCAGCCGCTCTGGCTCGGCTCGATCAAGTCGAACATCGGCCACACCCAGTGCGCCGCGGGCGTCGCCGGCATCATCAAGATGGTGCTCGCGATGCGGCACGGCGTCCTGCCCCGGACGCTGCACGCCGACCAGCCCTCGCCGCACATCGACTGGACCGGAAACGCGCTGCGCCTGCTGACCGAGCCGGTGTCGTGGACCGCCGGCCCCGGGCGCCCGCGCCGGGCCGCCGTCTCGTCCTTCGGCATCAGCGGCACCAACGCCCACGTCGTGCTGGAGGAGGCGTCCACCCGGGCGCCCGCCCCGGCGCCGGCCGAACCGGACCCGAGCGTCGTGCCGTGGGTGCTCTCGGCCCGCACCGCGGAGGCGTTGCGGGCCCAGGCGGGCCGGCTGCACCAGCACCTGCTCGCCCACCCCGACCTGCGCCCGGTCGACGTGGGGCACACCCTGGCGAGCGCCCGCGCGGTCCTGGAGCACCGCGCCGTGGTGCCCGCCGCCGCCGTGGAGACCCTGGCCCGCATCGCTGCCGGTGACGACACCGGCACGCCGGCCGGCACCGGCCGGACCGCCGTCCTGTTCACCGGGCAGGGCGCGCAGTGGCCGGGGATGGGCGCCGGCCTGGCGACCCGGTTCCCGGTCTTCGCCGAGGCGTTCGACGCGATCGTGGCACGCTTCGACGGGCTGCGGGAGGCGCTGGAGTCCGACGCGATCCACCAGACCGTGCACACCCAGGCCGGGCTGTTCGCGGTCGAGGTGGCGCTCTACCGGCTCTTCGAGTCGTGGGGCGTCACCCCCGACTACCTGCTCGGCCACTCGATCGGCGAGATCGCCGCCGCCCACGTCGCCGGCGTGTTCGACCTGGACGACGCGGTGACCCTGGTGGCCGCCCGGGGCCGGCTCATGCAGGCGCTCCCGGCCGGTGGGGCGATGCTGGCGGTCCGCGCGTCGGAGGCCGACGTCCGGGCCGCGCTGCCGGCCGGGGTGGACGTCGCCGCGGTCAACGGCCCGAACGCGGTGGTCCTCTCCGGGCCCGCCGACGCGATCGACGCGCTGGAGCCACGGTTCCCCCGCGCGACCCGACTGACCGTGTCGCACGCGTTCCACTCGTCGCTGATGGAGCCGATGCTCGCCGAGTTCGGCGCCGCGATCGAGAACCTCACCTACCGGGCGCCGCGGATCCCGGTGGTGTCGAACCTGACCGGCGAGCCGGTCGAGGAGTACACCGCCGGCTACTGGGTGCGGCACGTCCGGGAGGCGGTGCGGTTCGCCGACGGCGTCGCCTGGCTCGCCGCGCACGGCGTGGTGCGGTGCCTGGAGGTCGGCCCGCACGGCGTGCTCACCACGATGGCTCCGCAGACCGCACCCGACCTGCTCTACGCGCCCGGTATGCGGCGCAACCGCGACGAGGCGGCGACCGCGCTGGACGCCGTCGGTCGGCTGTTCGTCTCCGGCGCCGCCGTCGACTGGACCGCGGTGCTCGACGGTCGGGGCGGGCGCACCGTGCCGCTGCCGACGTACGCGTTCCAGCGTGAGCGGTTCTGGCCGGCGTCCGTCGGGGCCGGCGACGTCACCTCCGCCGGCCTGACCGGCGGCGGCCACCGGATGCTCGCCGCCTCCGTCCGGCTGACCGGCGGCGACGGCGACGTCTACACCGGCCGCCTGTCGGTCGACAGCCACCCGTGGCTGGCCGACCACGTCGTGCTCGGCCGGATCGTCGTCCCGGGCACCGCGTTCGTCGAGCTGGCGGTGCACGCCGGCCGCGGCGCGATCCGCGAGCTGACCCTCGCCGCGCCGCTCGTGGTGCCGGCCGGCGGCGCGGTCGACCTCCAGGTCCGGGCCGCCGAGCCGGACGAGGCGGGGGACCGGCACGTCGTGATCGCGGCGCGGGCCGACGGCGCGACGGACTGGACCACGCACGCGACCGGCGTGGTCAGCCCCGGCGCGGGCCCGGCGCCGGCGTTCGACCTCACCGCCTGGCCGCCGGCCGGCGCGGAGCCGGTCGACGTCAGCGGACTGTACGCGGCCACCGCCGCCGCCGGACTCGACTACGGTCCCGTATTCCAGGGCCTGCGGCGGGCCTGGCGGCTCGGCGCCGACGTCTACGCCGAGGTCGAGACCACCGATCCGGAAGCCGGCCTCTACGCGCTCTTCCCGCCGCTGCTCGACGCCGCGCTGCACGGCATCGGACTCGGCACCTTCGTCGGCGACGCCGACCGGCCGTGGCTGCCGTTCAGCTGGTCCGGCGTCACCCTGCACGCGATCGGCGCCACCGCCGCCCGGATCCGGCTCTCCCCGGCCGGCACCGACACCGTCGCGGTGCGGGTGGCCGACGGCGCCGGTCAGCCGGTCGCCACCGTCGACGCCCTGGCCCTGCGCCCGGCCACCCTCCCGGCCGACGCCGCCGGACCGGCGAACGCGTTCTTCACCGTCGACTGGGTCCCCGCCCCGGCGACCCCGGGCGACACCGCGCCGAACGCGGTCGTCGCCGGCGACCCGGCGACCGCCGAGCGGCTCGGCCTGCCGCTGGTCGACGAGCCGGCCGCCGTGGCGGACCTCGTCGTGGTCCCGGCGACGTCGGTCACCGAGGTCCTCGGTCTCGCCCAGCGCTGGCTGGCCGACGAGCCGGACGGGCCGTCCCGCCTGGTGCTGCTCACCCGATCGGCGGTCCCGGCCGGCGGCCCGGTGGCCGACCCGGACGGCGCGGCGGTCTGGGGCCTGATCCGCAGCGCCCAGAGCGAGAACCCCGGCCGCATCGTGCTCGCCGACACCGACGACGACCCCGCCTCGTGGGCCACCGTCGTCGCGGCGGCGGCCGGCGACGAGCCGCAGATCGCGGTACGCGCGGGCACGGTCCTCGTGCCCCGGCTGGTGCGGGCGGAGGCGCCCGCGGCGAGCGAGCCGGAGCCGTTCCCCGGCACGGTCCTCATCACCGGCGGCACCGGGGCGCTCGGCGCGCTCGTCGCCGAGCACGTGGTGCGGACCCACGGCGTACGCGACCTCGTGCTGGTCAGCCGACAGGGCGCGGACGCGCCCGGCGCCGCCGACCTGGTGGCGTCACTGGAAGCGCTCGGCGCCCGGGCGACGCTCGCCCGCGGCGACGCCGGCGACCGGGACGACCTGCGCCGCGTCATCGCCGCGGTCCCGGCCGCGTCGCCGCTCACCGGCGTGATCCACTGCGCCGGCGTGCTGGACGACGGCGTGCTCGGCAGCCTCACCGCCGAACGGGTCGAACGGGTGCTGCGCCCCAAGGCGGACGCCGCCCGGCACCTGCACGAGCTGACCGCGCATCTCGACCTGCGCTGGTTCCTGCTGTTCTCCTCCGTCGCGGCCACGTTCGGCGCGCCCGGGCAGGCCAACTACGCGGCGGCCAACGGGTTCCTCGACGGTCTCGCGTCGCACCGGCGCGGGCTCGGCCTGCCCGCCCAGTCGATGGCGTGGGGCCTCTGGGCGGTCTCCTCCGGGATGACCGGGCAGCTCGACGACCGCGACGTCGCCCGGATCGGCGGCGGCATGACCACCGCCGACGGGCTCGCCCTGTTCGACCGGGCACTGGCCGCCGGCCTGCCGCACGCGGTGCTGAACCCGCTGGACCTGCGCGCGCTGGCCGGGGCGGAACTGCCGCCGCTGCTGCGCACGCTGGTGCCGGCGGGACCGCGCCGCGCCGGGGAGTCCGCACCGGACGGCCGGGAACTGGCCCGGCGGCTGGCCGGTCTCGACCCGGCCGGGCGGCGGGAGGCGATGCTCGACCTGGTCCGCGGCCAGGCCGCCGCCGCCCTCGGCTACCCCGACCCCGTCGCGATCGAGCCGGAGCGCGGCCTCACCGACCAGGGCCTCGACTCGCTGACCGCGGTGGAGCTGCGCAACCGGCTGGCCGCCGCGACCGGACTCCGGCTGCCCTCCACCCTGGTCTTCGACCACCCCACCGCGGTACGGCTGGCCGCGGAAATCGACAGGCGGCTGGCGGCGGCGGGTCCCGCCGACCCGGGCCTGCTCGACGACCTCGACCGGGTCGCCGGCGGTCTCGCCCTCGACGGGCTGGACGAGTCGGTGCGCCGGCGGGCGGTCGCCCGGCTGCTGGCCCTGGCGGCCAAGTTCGGCGGCACCGACGGCACCACCGAACCGGCGGCCACCGGGGGCCTCGACGCGGCCACCGACGACGAGATTTTCGCCTTCATCGACAACGAGCTCGGCGCTTCCTGAGACTGCGGAGGACTGCGATGACCAACGAAGAGAAGCTCCGCGAATACCTCAAGCGCGTCACCGCCGACCTGGCCCAGGTCCGGCAGCGGCTGCGCGCGGTCGAGGAGGCGGACGCCGAGCCGATCGCCGTCATCGGGATGAGCTGCCGCTTCCCGGGCGACGCCGACACCCCGGAGCGGTTCTGGGACCTGGTCCACGACGGTGTGGACGCGATGTCCCCCTTCCCGTCCGACCGGGGCTGGGACCTCGGGGCGATCCCGGCCGGGCTCGAACCGGTGGGCGGCTTCCTGCCCGACGCCGCCCGGTTCGACGCCGGCTTCTTCGGCATCTCGCCGCGCGAGGCACTGGCCATGGACCCGCAGCAGCGGCTGCTGCTGGAGGTCACCTGGGAGGCGATCGAGCGGGCCGGCATCGACCCGTCCACGCTGCGCGGCAGCCGGACCGGCGTCTTCGCCGGACTGATGTACCAGGACTACGCCAAGCGGATCCTCGACATCCCCGAGGGCGTCGAGACGTTCCTCGGCACCGGCAACACCGGCAGCGTGTTCTCCGGGCGGGTCGCCTTCACGCTCGGTCTGGAGGGGCCGGCGCTCACGGTCGACACCGCATGCTCGTCGTCGCTCGTCGCCCTGCACCTCGCCGCCCGGTCGCTACGCTCGCGGGAGACCAGCCTGGCGCTCGCCGGCGGCGTCACCGTGATGGTCAACCCGGACACCTTCCTCGACTTCGCCCGGCAGGGCGGCCTGGCCGGCGACGGCCGGTGCAAGTCCTTCGCCGACGACGCCGACGGCACCGGCTGGTCCGAGGGCGCCGGCGTGCTGCTGCTGGAGCGGCTGAGCGACGCCCGTCGCCACGGGCACCCGGTGCTGGCCGTGGTGCGCGGCACCGCGGTGAACCAGGACGGCGCGTCCAGCGGGCTCACCACCCCCAACGGCCCCTCGCAGCAGCGGGTGATCGAGGACGCGCTGCGCGACGCCGGGATCGAGGCGGCCGACGTGGACGCGGTCGAGGCGCACGGCACCGGCACCCGGCTCGGCGACCCGATCGAGGCCCAGGCCCTGCTGTCCACGTACGGGCAGGGCCGGGCGGCCGGCGCCGACCCGCTGTGGCTGGGCACGGTGAAGTCCAACGTGGGCCACACCCAGGCCGCTGCCGGCGTGGCCGGAGTCATCAAGATGGTGCTGGCCCTGCGGGCCGGGGTGCTGCCCCGCACCCTGCACGCCGCCGAGCCCACCCGGGAGGTCGACTGGTCCGCGGGCGCGGTCCGCCTGCTCACCGAGGCGCGCGACTGGCCGGCGGGGGACCGGGTGCGACGCGCCGCGGTCTCCTCGTTCGGGATCAGCGGCACCAACGCCCACGTCATCGTCGAGGAGGCGCCGGCGTACGAGACTCCGCCCACGCCGCCCGTCGAGGCCCCGGACGTCGTCCCGTGGCTGGTGTCGGCCCGGTCCGCCCCGGCGCTGCGCGCCCAGGCCGCCGCGCTCGCCGACTTCGCCGGCACCGTCACCGACCCGGCCGCGGTGGCGTACGCGCTGGCCGGCACCCGCACCGCGTTCGAGTACCGCGCCGTGGTGTTCGGCCGTGAGCCGGGCGACTTCGCACGGGCGCTCACCGCGCTGGCGACGGGCGCCGAGGACGGACCGGTCGTCGTGGTGGACGGCGCGCCGGCGGAGACGGTCGCGCTGGCCGCGCGCTGGGCCGCCGGGGAGCGGGTCGACGTGCTCGCCGGCGAGCGCCCGGGGGAGCCGCATCCGCTGCCCACGTACGCGTTCCAGCGGGAACGCTACTGGCTCTCCGCCCCGGCGGCCCGGGCGCTGTCCGGCGCCACCGACGGCGCCTTCTGGGAGTCGGTGACCCGCCGCGACCGCGACGGCCTGGCCCGGGCGCTGCGCCTGGACTCGGAGGCCGAGCAGGCGTCGCTGACCGCGCTGCTGCCCGCGCTCGCCTCCTGGCACGAACGCCGCCGGACCGAGGCCGTCGTCGACTCCTGGCGCTACCGGGTGACCTGGCGTCCGCTGCCCGAGCCGCCCACCGGCCGGCTCACCGGCACCTGGCTGGTCGTCGGCGACGGCGACGACGTGGTCGAGGCGCTGCACGCGGCCGGGGCCCGCACCGTGCGCTGCCCGGCGGCGGCCGACGCCGAGACCCTGACCGACGAGCTGTTCGACGCGATCCTCGATGCCGACGACATCGCCGGCGTGGTGGCCCTGGCCGACGGGCCCGCCGCGCCGGCCGGAGTCTCCGCCGGCGCGTCGGTGGCGCTGGCGCTGATCAAGGCGCTGGGCGCGGTGGGACTGGACGCGCCACTGTGGTGCGTGACCCGCGGCGCGGTCTCCACCGGCCGGTCGGACCCGCTGCGCGAGCCGGACCAGGCCCAGGTGTGGGGGCTCGGCCGGGCCGCCGCGCTGGAGATCCCCCGGCGCTGGGGCGGCCTGGTCGACCTGCCGCCGACGATGACCGCCCGCGACGGCCGCCGCTTCGCCGCGCTGCTGGCCGTCACCGGCACGAACCCGGCCGCCGACGGGGAACCGGTCGAGGACCAGGTGGCCGTGCGCGCCTCCGGTGTGTTCGGCCGGCGACTGGTGCGCGCGGGCGCCGCCGACCCCGCCGAGTCCTGGCGTCCCCACGGGACGGTGCTGGTCACCGGCGGCACCGGGGCGGTCGGCGGGCACGTCGCCCGCTGGCTGGCCGGACGCGGCACCCCGCACGTCCTGCTGCTCAGCCGGGGCGGCCCCGACGCGCCGGGCGCCCGGGACCTCGTCGCCCAACTGTCGTCCGACACCACCACGGTCACCGTCGTCGCCTGCGACGTGGCCGACCGGGACGCGCTGGCCGCTGTGCTCGCCGGCATTCCCGCCGACCGGCCGCTCACCGCCGTCGTGCACGCCGCCGGGGCCGCCGACTCGGCCGCCCTCGCCGACGTGGACCCGGCCGGGTTCGCCGCCACCGTCCGGGCCAAGGTCGCCGGCGCGGCCCACCTGCACGCGCTCACCGCCGACCGGCCGCTGGAGCGGTTCGTCCTGATCTCCTCGGTCGCCGGGGTGTGGGGCGGCGGCGGGCAGGGCGCGTACAGCGCCGGCAACGCCTACCTCGACGCCCTCGCCGAGCGCCGCCGGTCCGCCGGGCTGGCCGCCACCGCGATCGCCTGGGGCGCCTGGGCCAGCGGCGGGATGGCGGCCGGGGACGACTCCGCCGCGTACCTGATCCGCCGCGGCCTGGTGCCGATGGCGCCGGCGGCGGCGATCGAGGCGCTCGCGACCGCCGTCGACGCCGGCGACGCCGACCTGGTGGTGGCCGACGTCGACTGGCCGCGCTTCGCGCCGGGCTTCCAGTCGGCGCGGCGCAGCGCGCTCCTCGCCGACCTGCCCGAGGCCGCCGTGACCGCCGAGCCCGACGCCGCCCCGGCCCGGCCGACGCTGCTCGCCGAACTCGCCGTCGCCGACCCGGGGGAGCGGGCGCGTCTCGTCCTGGCGACCGTGCTGGCCGAGGCCGCGGAGGTGCTCGGCCATGCCGGCGCGGACGCCGTCGAGGTCGACCGCGCCTTCGACGACCTCGGCTTCGACTCGGTCACCGCGGTCGAGCTGAGCGGCCGGCTGAAGGCCCGCACCGGGATCCGGCTGCCGGCCACACTGATCTTCGACTACCCGACCCCGGCCGTGCTCGCGGCGCACATCGAGCGGCAGCTCGACGCCGTGCCGGCCGACGAGCCGGAGCCGACGCCGCCGGTGGCCCGGCCGGAGACGGACGACGACCCGATCGCCATCGTCGCCGTCGGGTGCCGCTACCCGGGCGGCGTCCGGTCGCCGGAGGAGTTCTGGCGGCTGCTGGAGTCCGGCGGCGACGCGATCGGCGAGTTCCCGGCCGACCGGGGCTGGGACCCGGACGCCGACCCGGTCGACTACCCGCGCGCCGGCGGCTTCCTCTACGACGCGGGCGACTTCGACGCGGCGTTCTTCGACATCAGCCCCCGCGAGGCGCTGGCCATGGACCCGCAGCAGCGCGTCCTGCTGGAGACCGTCTGGGAGACCGTCGAGCGGGCCGGCATCGACCCGCACCGCCTGCGCGGCAGCGACACCGGCGTGTTCGTCGGCACCAACACCCAGGACTACGGCGTGGTGCTCACCAACACCGACACCGGCGCCGGCGGCCACCTGATCACCGGCGTCAGCGCCGCCGTCATCTCCGGCCGCCTGGCCTACACGTTCGGGCTGCAGGGCCCGGCCCTCTCGGTCGACACCGCGTGCTCCTCGTCGCTGGTCGCGCTCCAGCTCGCCGCCGCGGCGGTGCGCCGCGGCGAGTGCACGATGGCGCTCGCCGGCGGCGTCACCGTGATGGCCACCCCGGGGCCGTTCTCCGAGTTCGGCCGCCTCGGCGGGCTCGCCTCCGACGGCCGGTGCCGGCCGTTCGCCGCCGCCGCCGACGGCACCGGCTGGAGCGAGGGAGCCGGCGTGGTGCTGATCGAACGGCTCAGCGACGCGCGCCGCAGCGGCCACCCCGTCCTCGGGCTGGTGCGCGGCGGGGCGCTGAACCAGGACGGTGCCAGCAACGGCTTCACCGCCCCCAACGGCCCGGCCCAGCAACGCGTCATCCGGGCCGCCCTCGCCGACGCCGGCCTGCACTCCTCGGAGGTGGACCTGGTCGAGGCGCACGGCACCGCCACCACACTCGGCGACCCGATCGAAGCCCAGGCGCTGCTCGCCACGTACGGGCAGGAACGCCCCGCCGACCAGCCGCTCCGGCTCGGCTCGGTGAAGTCCAACATCGGCCACACCCAGGCCGCCGCCGGCATCGCCGGGATCATCAAGATCCTGCTGGCCATGCGGCACGGCGTGCTGCCCCGCACCCTGCACGTCGACGCGCCCACCCCGCACGTCGACTGGAGCGCCGGCGCGGTCGAGCTGGTCACCGAGGCGCGGCCCTGGCCGGAGACCGGCCGCCCCCGCCGGGCCGCCGTCTCCTCCTTCGGCGCGAGCGGCACCAACGCCCACCTCATCATCGAGCAGGCCCCGGCCGACGCGCCGGCCGAGCCGGACCCGGAGGCCCCCGCCGACGGCGGGCCGGTGCCGTGGGTGCTCTCCGGGCGCTCCGCCGAGGCGGTCCGGGCCCAGGCCCACCGCCTGCGCGCGTACCTGGCGGAGCACGCCGACCGGCCGGTGGCCGACGTCGCCGCGGCCCTCGCCCGGCGGTCCCGGTTCGAGCACCGGGCCGTCGTGGTCGGCCACGACCCCGCCGAACTCACCGGCGGCCTGGCCGCGCTGGCCACCGGTGAGCCGGCGCCCGGCGTCGTGCACGGCGTCGCCCGGAGTACGGCCGAGGCGGTCTTCGTCTTCCCCGGCCAGGGCTCGCAGTGGGCCGGCATGGCCCGCGAGCTCTACCAGCGCCATCCCGCCTTCGCCGCACGCTTCGACGCCTGCGCGCACGCCCTCACCCCGCACCTCGACTGGTCCGCCCACGACGTGCTGCTCGGCGTCGAGGGCGCCCCGGCGCTCGACCGCGACGACGTCGTCCAGCCGATGCTGTTCGCCGTGATGGTGGCGCTGGCCGAGGTGTGGCGCTCGCACGGCGTCCGCCCGTCCGCGGTGGTCGGGCACAGCCAGGGCGAGATCGCGGCGGCCTGCGTGGCCGGCGCGCTCAGCCTGACCGACGCCGCCACCGTGGTCGCGCTGCGCTCCCGCGAGCTGCGCCTGATCGCCGGCCGCGGTGGCCTGGTGTCGGTCGCGCTGCCGCCGGACGAGGCCACCGAGTGGATCGCGCCGTGGGCCGACCGGCTGGAGGTCGCCGTGGTCAACGGCCCGAGCGCCGTCGTGGTCGGCGGCGACGAGGACGCGCTGACCGAGCTGCTCGCGGCCGGCGAGACCGCCGGCGTACGGGTCAAGCGGGTCCCGGTCGTCTACGCGTCGCACACCGCGCACGTCGAGCCGCTGCGGGAGCCGATGCGGCGACTGCTGGCCGGCGTGACCGGCCGCCCGTCGACGGTGCCGCTCTACTCGTCGGTCACCGGCGAGCGCCTGGACACCACGACCATGGACGGCGACTACTGGTTCCGCAACCTGCGCGAGACGGTCCGCTTCGACCGGGCGGTCCTCGCCATGCCGGACGGCGCCGTGTTCCTGGAGGTCAGCCCGCACCCGGTGCTCGCCGTGCCGCTCGCCGAGCTGCTGACCGACGCCGGACGCCGCTCCGACGTGGTCGGCACGCTGCGCCGCGACGACGGCGGCCCGCAGCGGCTGCTGACCAGCCTCGCCGAGGCGTACGTGCGGGGCGTGCCGGTGGACTGGTCCACCGTGCTGCCACCGGCCGGGGCGGTCGCCGACCTGCCCACGTACGCGTTCCAGCGCCGGCGGTACTGGCCGCTGCCGTCCGCCACGTCGACCCCGGCGCCCGGGGCGGCCGCCGGCTTCGAGGCGTCCTTCTGGGACGCCGTCGACCGGTCCGACGCCGAGTCGCTGGCCGGCACGCTGGCCGTGGACCGGCCGGACGCCGTACGCGACCTGCTGCCCGCCCTGTCCTCCTGGCACCGCCGCGGCCTGCGGGCGAGCCGGCTCGACGGCCTGCGGTACGTCGCCGGCTGGACGGCCGCCGCCGACCGGCCGTTCGCGCCGCTGACCGGACGGTGGGTGGTCGTGGTCCCGCCCGCGTACGCCGCCGACCCGGACGTCCTCGCCACGCTCGCCGCCCTCACCGCGGCGGGCGCCGAGACCACTGTGGTGACCGGCGACGCCGCCGGGCCGGCGCAGCTCGACGGCGCGGCCGGCGTGCTGTCGTTCCTCGCCCTCGACGAGACCCCGCACCCCGACCACCCGGTCGTCACCGCCGGGCTCGCCGCGACTGTCGCCCTGCTCCGCGCCGTGGAGCGGGGCCGGCTGTGGTGCGTGACGCGCGGCGCGGTAGCCGTCGGCGCCGAGCCGGTGGACCGCCCGGAGCAGGCCGCGGTCTGGGGCCTCGGCCGGGTCGCGGCGCTGGAGAACCCGGCCCGCTGGGGCGGCCTGATCGACCTGCCGCCCACGGCGGACGGCCGCGCCGCGGACCGGCTCGTCGCCGCGCTGGCCGGCGCCGACGGCGAGGACCAGATCGCGCTGCGGACCGCCGGGGTGTTCCTGCGCCGGATCGAGCGGGCGCCGGTCGGGCCGAAACCCGCCCGACCGTGGACGCCGAGCGGCACCGTGCTGGTGACCGGCGGCACCGGCGCGCTCGGCGAGCGGGTCGCGCGCTGGCTTGCCGGTCGGGGCGCCGAGCACCTGGTGCTGGTGGGCCGCGGTGGCCGCGCCGCACCGGAGCTGGCCGACGACCTGGCCGCGACCGGCAGTCGGGTGACGGTCGCGGCCTGCGACCTCACCGACCGCGACCAGGTACGCGACCTGCTCGACGGCCTGGCGGCGGCCGGTGACCCGGTCCGCACCGTGTTCCACGTCGCCGGCGTCAACACCCTCGTCGACGTGGCCGACACCGGGCCGGACGAGCTGGCCGCGATCGCGTCCGGCAAGGTCGCCGGCGCCCGGCACCTGGCGGAGCTGCTCGACCCGGCGCAGCTCGACACCGTCGTCTACTTCTCGTCGATCGCGGCGACCTGGGGCGGCGGCCGGCACGGCGCGTACGCCGCCGCCAACGCCTACCTCGACGCGCTCGCCCGCAGCCGCCGGGCACCGGCCGCCCGGGTGCTCTCGATCGCCTGGGGGCCGTGGCGCGGCGGGGGCATGGTGCACCCGGACGCGGAGAGCGGGATGCGCCGCATCGGCCTGCCGCTGCTCGACCCGGACGACGCCGTCGCCGCCCTCGAACAGGCGCTGGAGCACGACGACACCACAGTCACCGTGGCCGACGTGGACTGGGCACGGTTCGCGCGGGCGTTCACCGCGCCCCGGCCCAGCCCGCTGATCGCCGACCTGCCGGACGTCGCCGGCCGGCGCGACGCGGCCCCGGAGCCCGGCGGCGACCCGGACCAGGACACCACCCGCCGGGAGCTGGCGGCGCTCGCCCCGGCCGACCGGGAACGGGCGCTGCTCGACCTGGTCCGGTCGCACGCCGCCGCGGTGCTCGGGCACGTCTCCAGCGGCGCGATCGAACCCGGCCGCGCGTTCCGCGAACTCGGCCTGGACTCGCTCACCTCGGTCGAGCTGCGGGACCGGTTGGCCGAGGCCACCGGCCTGACCCTGCCGGCGACGCTGGTGTTCGACCACCCGACCCCGGCGGCGCTGGCCGCCTGGATCGCCGCCGAACTCGGCCCGGCGGACGCGGCGGACGCCCTGCCCTCGGAGGCCGAGCTGGACCGGCTCGACTCCGCGCTGGCCGACCTGCCCGCCGACGACATCGACCGGATCCGCATCGTGCTCCGGCTCGAAGCCCTGCTCGACCGGCACGCCCGCGGCGCCGCCCCGGCCGTGCCGACCATCGACCCCGACCTCATCGACAAGCTCGGTTCGGCCTCCAGCGAAGAACTCTTCGCCCTCGTGGACCAGGACCTCGGCCTCGCCTGACCCTCCCGGAAGGATCGACGTTCGCATGGACAACGAGGAGAAACTGCGCGGCTATCTGGCGCGGGTCATCGCCGAGTTGCACGACACTCGGCAGCGACTGCGTACCGCCGAGTCGGGCGACCAGGAACCGGTCGCGATCGTCGCGATGGGCTGCCGGCTGCCCGGCGGCGTCACCGGACCCGACGACCTGTGGCGACTGGTCGCCGGCGAGGTCGACGCGGTCGGCCCGATTCCCGCCGACCGGGGTTTCGACCTGGCCGACTACTACGACCCGGACCCGGACCACGCCGGAACCACGTACTCCGCCGCCGGCGGTTACGTGGCCGACGCGACCATGTTCGACAGCGGCTTCTTCGGCATCAGCCCGCGCGAGGCCATCGCGATGGACCCGCAGCAGCGGATGATCCTGGAGGTGTGCTGGGAGACCGTCGAGCGGGCCGGCATCGCGCCGACCGCGCTGCGCGGCACCCCCACCGGCGTCTTCCTCGGCGCCAGCTCGCTCGGCTACAGCGCCGGGGCGGTGGGCGCGGCCACCGGGTCCGAGGGCTACCTGGTCACCGGCAGCTCGCTGTCGGTGGTGTCCGGCCGCGTCGCGTACGTCCTCGGCACCGAGGGCCCGACGCTCACCGTGGACACCGCCTGCTCGTCGTCGAGCGTCAGCCTGCACCTGGCCACCCAGGCGCTGCGCCGGCAGGAGTGCACGCTGGCCATCGCCGGCGGCGTGACGGTCATCCCCAACCCGATCAGCGTGCTGGAGCTCAGCCGACAGCGGGTGCTCGCCGCCGACGGCCGGTGCAAGGCGTTCGGGGCCGGCGCCGACGGCATGGGCTTCGCCGAGGGCGCCGCGGTGCTGCTGCTGGAACGGCTCGGCGACGCGCGCCGCAACGGCCACGAGGTGCTCGCGGTGATCCGCGGCTCGGCGGTCAACTCCGACGGCGCCTCCAACGGCCTGACCGCGCCGAGCGGCCCGGCCCAGCAACGCGTCATCCGGGCGGCGCTGGCCGACGCCCGGCTCTCGCCCGAGCAGATCGACACCGTCGAGGCGCACGGCACCGGCACCCCGCTCGGCGACCCGATCGAGGCCCGGTCGCTGATCGCCACGTACGGCCGGCAGCGCCCGCCGGGTCGCCCCCTGCACCTCGGCTCGCTGAAGTCGAACATCGGCCACATCCAGCAGGGCGCCGGCGTCGCCGGAGTGATCAAGATGGTGCTGGCCATGCGGCACGGCCTGCTGCCCCGCACCCTGCACGCCGACACCGCGACACCGCACGTCGACTGGAGCGCGGGCGACGTCAGCCTGCTGACCGAGGCCCGGCCCTGGCCGGAGACCGGCGCGCCGAGGCGGGCGGCGGTCTCCTCGTTCGGGATCAGCGGCACCAACGTGCACACCATCGTCGAGCAGGCGCCGCCGGTCGAGCCCGCGCCGGAGCGGGACCCGCGACCGGAGACCGGGCCGCTGCCCTGGGTCGTCACCGGCCGCACCCCGGAGGGGCTGCGGGCCCAGGCCGGGCGGCTGCGGGAGTTCGTCGACGCCGGCGACCTGGACCGGGCCGACGTGGCGTGGTCGCTGGTCGCCTCCCGGGGCCGGCACGAGCACCGGGCGGTGGTGGTGGCCGCGGACAACGGCACCGCCGCCGCCGGGTTGGCCGCCGTCGAGGCGGGCGAGCCTTCGCCGTACGCGCTGACCGGGGCGGCCGGCTCCGGCAAGCTCGCGTTCCTCTTCCCCGGCCAGGGCGTGCAGCGCGCCGGCATGGGCCGGGAGCTGTACGCGGCGTACCCGGCGTTCGCGGCGGCGTTCGACGAGGTGTGCGCGGCCTTCGGCCCGCTGCTCGACCGGCCGCTGCGCGACGTGGTGTTCACCTCCGACGACGCCGCGCTGCTCGACCGCACCACCTGGACCCAGCCGGCGACGTTCGCCGTCGAGGTGGCGCTGTTCCGGCTCTTCGAGTCCTGGGGGGTCCGACCCGACTACCTGCTCGGGCACTCGTTCGGCGAGGTGGTGGCCGCGCACGTCGGCGGCGTGCTCACCCTCGCCGACGCCTGCGAGCTGGTGGCCGCGCGCGGCCGGCTGATGGACGAACTTCCGCCCGGTGGCGTGATGATGGCGGTCCGGGCGAGCGCCGACGAGGCCCGCGAGGCCCTGACCGGGTACGCCGGCCGGGCCGACCTGGCCGCGGTCAACGGCCCGTCCTCGGTGGTGGTCTCCGGCGACCGGGACGCGGTCGAGGAACTGGCCGCCCACTGGCGGGACGCCGGCCGCAAGACCACGATGCTGCGCGGCTCGTACGCGTTCCACTCGGCCCGGATGGACCCGATCCTGGCCGAGCTCGGCGCGGTGGGCGCGGGCCTGACCCACGCCGAGCCGACCATCCCGATCGTCTCGGACCTGACCGGCGCGCCGGTCGGGCCGGAGATGCGCTCCGGCGACTACTGGGCCCGGCACGCCCGGTCGGCCGTCCGCTTCGCCGACGGCGTCGAGTGGCTGCGCCGCGAGGGCGTCACCCGGTTCCTCGAACTCGGCCCGGACGGCACCCTCACCGGGCTGGTCCGGCTCGCCCTCGACGAGGCCCCGGACGCCGCGCACGGCGAGGCGCCCGCGCTGGCGACGGCGCTGCGTGCGGACCGCCCGGAACCCGAGGCCGCGGTACGCGCGCTGGCCCAGCTCCACGCGCACGGGGTCGAGGTCGACTGGACCGCGTTCTTCGCCGCCGCGCGGCCCCGGCTCCACCCGCTGCCGACCACCGCGTTCCTGCGGCAGCGCTACTGGATCGACGCGCCGGCCGCCCCGCACGTCGCCCCGGCCGCCCCGGCCGCCCCGGCCGATCCGGCGGAGACGCTGTTCTGGGAGGCGGTCGAGCGCCGCGACCTCGACGGCGTCGCCGGCACGCTCGGGCTGGACCCCGCCGAGGGGCTCCAGGACGTGCTGCCCGCCCTCTCCGCGTGGCGCAGCCGCCGCCGCGCCGAGTCCACCGTGGACTCCTGGCGCTACCGCACGGCCTGGAAGCCGGTGGCCGACCTGCCGGCCGGGACGCTCGACGGCACCTGGCTGCTGGTGCACGACGCCGGCGACGCCGCCGGGGCGGCCGAGGTGACCGCCGCGCTGCGCCGGGCCGGCGCCGAGGTGCTGGCCGTCGCCGTCGACGCGCCGGCCACCGACCGGTCCGAGCTGACCGAGCTGCTGCTCGACGCGCTCGCCGAGGCCGACCCGGTGGGCGTCGTCTCGCTGCTGGCCACCGTGGAGACGCCGGCCGCCGGGTCGGACGCCGTCCCGGCCGGGCTCGCCGCCACCGTGGCGCTGGTGCAGGCGCTCGGCGACGCGGGCACACCGGTGCCGCTCTGGTGCCTGACCCGCGGCGCGGTCTCGACCGGCCGGTCCGACCCGCAGCGCGGCGTCGCGGCGGCGCAGGTGTGGGGCTTCGGCCGGGTCGCCGCGCTGGAGCTGCCGGACCGCTGGGGCGGCCTGGTCGACCTGCCGGAGGAGCTGTCCGAACGGGACGGCCGGCGGCTGGCGGGCGTGCTGGGCGGCGGCCACGGTGAGGACCAGCTCGCCGTCCGCGGCTCGGGCGTCCTCGCCCGTCGCCTCGTCCGCGCGGCGCCGGCCCCCGCCGGTCCGGCCCGCTGGGGTACGGACGGAACCGTCCTCGTCACCGGCGGCACCGGCGCCCTGGGCGCCACGATCGCCCGCTGGCTGGCCGACCGCGGCGTCCCGCACGTCCTGCTGGTCAGCCGGCGCGGACCGGACGCACCAGGCGCGGACGAGCTGGTGGCCGAGTTGACCGGGCGCGGCACCGCGGTGACGGTCGTGGCCTGCGACGTCGCCGACCGGGACGCGCTGGCCGGGGTGCTGGCCGCGATCCCCGCCGACCGGCCGCTGACCGGGGTGGTGCACGCCGCCGCGGTCGTCGACGACGGGGTGATCGACACGCTCGACCCGGCGCGGCTCGACACCGTGCTGCGCGCCAAGGCGGCCGCCGCCGAGGTGCTGGACGACCTCACCGCCGACCGGCCGCTCTCGATGTTCGTCCTGTTCAGCTCGATCGCCGGCACGATCGGCGCCGCCGGCCAGGCCAACTACGCCGCCGCCAACGCCGCCCTGGACGCGCTGGCCCGACGCCGCCGCGACCGGGGACTGGTGGCGACGTCGATCGCCTGGGGTGCGTGGGCCGGCGCCGGCCTGGCCGCCGACGAGGTGGTCCAGCGCCGGCTGCGGACCGCCGGGGTCCCGCCGATGGACCCGGCGACCGCGATGTCGGCCCTGGCCGCCGCCGTCGACCGGGACGAGACCGAGCTCGCCGTGGTGGACATCGACTGGCAGCGGTTCGCCCCCGCGTTCACCGCCACCCGGCCCAGCCCGCTCATCGCCGACCTGGCCGAGGTGCGGGCGGTCACGCCGGAACCCGGCGCCGCCGACGAGAGCCCGGCCGGCTCGCTCGCCGCGCGCCTCGCGACGGCCGACGCCGCCGAGCGGCAGGCGATCCTGCTGGACCTCGTCCGTGGGCACGCCGCGCTGGTGCTCGGCCACCCGTCGGGCGACGCGATCGAACCGGCGAAGGCGTTCCGCGACCTCGGCTTCGACTCGCTCACCGCGCTCGACCTGCGCAACCTGCTCGCCGGCGTCACCGGGCTGCGGTTGCCGGCCACGCTGGTCTTCGACTACCCGACCCCGCACGACCTCGCCGGGCACCTGCTCGGCGAGCTGGTGGCCGGCGGGGACCCGACCGCCGCGCCGGGCCCGACCGCCGTGCCCGACGCCGAGCCGCTGGCGATCATCGGGATGGCCTGCCGGTTCCCCGGCGGCGTCCGGTCACCGGAGGACCTGTGGCGGCTGCTGGCCGACGGCGGCGACGGCGTCTCCGGGTTCCCCACCGACCGGGGTTGGCCGGAGATCCGGGACGCGGGCTTCGCGCCGGAGGGCGGTTTCCTGTACGACGCGGCGCTGTTCGATCCCGGCCTGTTCGGGATCTCGCCGCGCGAGGCGGTCGCCATGGACCCGCAGCAGCGGCAGTTGCTGGAGACCGCCTGGGAGACGTTCGAGCGGGCCGGGTTGGACCCGCGCTCGCTGCGCGGCAGCGCCACCGGCGTGTTCGTCGGCGGCGCCTCGACCGGCTACGGCGTCGGAGTCGCGCTGCCGCCGGACGCCGAGGGCCACTACATGACCGGCAACGCCGGCAGCGTGATGTCCGGCCGGATCTCCTACACGTTCGGCCTGGAGGGGCCGGCCGTCACCATCGACACGGCGTGCTCCTCCGCGCTCGTCGCGCTGCACCTGGCGGCGCAGGCGCTGCGCCGGGGCGAGTGCGCGATGGCGCTCGTCGGCGGCGTGACGGTGATGCCGACGCCGGCGGTGTTCGCCGAGTTCGGCAAGCAGGGCGGGCTCGCCGCCGACGGCCGGTGCAAGCCGTTCGCGGCGGCGGCGGACGGCACCGGCTGGTCCGAGGGCGCCGGGCTGGTGCTGCTGGAACGGCTCTCCGACGCCCGACGGCACGGTCACGAGGTGCTCGCCGTGGTGCGCGGGACCGCGGTCAACCAGGACGGGGCGTCCAACGGGCTCACCGCGCCGAACGGCCCGTCCCAGCAGCGGGTGATCCGGCAGGCCCTGGCTGACGCCGCTGTCGACGCGTCCGACGTGGACGCGGTCGAGGCGCACGGCACCGGCACCACGCTCGGCGACCCGATCGAGGCGCAGGCGCTGATCGCCACGTACGGGCGGGACCGGCCGGCGGACCGCCCGCTGCGGCTGGGCTCGGTCAAGTCGAACCTCGGGCACACCCAGTTCGCGGCCGGCGCGGCCGGGCTGATCAAGATGGTGCTCGCGTTGCGCCACCACGAGCTGCCCCGCTCGCTGCACGTCGACACGCCCACCCCGCACGTCGACTGGGCGGCCGGCTCGGTCGAGCTGCTCACCGAGCCGGTGCCGTGGACGCCCGGGGAGCGCCCGCGCCGGGCCGGCATCTCCGCGTTCGGCATCAGCGGCACCAACGCCCACGTCATCGTGGAGGAAGCGCCCCCGACGCCGGCGCGGGACGAGCCGGCCGCGAGGTCGGGCCCGGTGCCCGTACCGCTGGCGGCCCGGACCGCCGACGGGCTGCGGGCCCAGGCGGCGCGGCTGCGCGCCTTCGTCGCCGAGTCCGGGGACACGCCCGCGGACATCGGCTTCACGCTGGCGACCGGGCGGGCCGCGCTCGACCATCGGGCGGTCGTGCTCGCCGCCGACCGGGCCGGGCTGATCGCCGGGCTGGACGCGCTGGCGGCCGGCGACCCGGAGGCCGGGGGCGTGCCGCACGGCCGCGCCGCCGAGGGCCGGCTGGCGATGATGTTCACCGGCCAGGGTGCGCAACGCCTCGGGATGGGCCGCGACCTGCACGACCGCTTCCCCGCCTACGCGGACGCCTTCGACGCCGCCTGCGCCCGCTTCGACGCCCTGCTGGACCGCCCGCTGCGTGACGTGCTGGACGCGGACGCCGAGGCGCTCGACCGCACCGGCTACGCGCAGGCCGCGTTGTTCGCGGTCGAGGTGGCCCTCTACCGGCTGCTGGAGTCGTGGGGGATCCGCCCGCACGCGGTGCTCGGCCACTCGATCGGCGAGATCGTCGCCGCGCACGTCGCAGACGTGCTGTCGCTGGACGACGCCTGCACGCTCGTCGCCGCCCGGGGCCGCCTGATGGACGCGCTGCCGGCCGGCGGCGCGATGCTCGCGGTCCAGGCCGACGAGGACGAGGTCCGCGCCGCCCTGCGTACCGGCGTCGAGATCGCCGCGGTGAACGCGCCGCGCGCCGTCGTCGTCTCCGGCGACGCTGACGCCGTCGACGCGGTCGCCGCGCACTTCGCCGGGCTCGGCCGCCGCACCAGCCGGCTGCGCGTCTCGCACGCGTTCCACTCGGCGCGGATGGAGCCGATGCTCGCCGAGTTCGCCGGCGTGCTCGCCGGGCTGACCCACCTGCGGCCCCGGATCCCGGTCGTCTCCAACCTCACCGGCGAGCCGGTCGAGGAGTTCTCCGCCGCGTACTGGCTGCGTCAGGTGCGTGAGCCGGTGCGCTTCGCCGACGGGATCGGCCACCTCGCCGCGACCGGCGTCACGCGGTTCGTCGAGGTGGGCCCGGCCGGCGTGCTGACCGGCATGGCCCGGCTGTCGCTCGCCGACGCCGACGCGCCGCTGGTGGTGCCGACGCTGCGCGACGGCCGGGACGAGGCCGGTTCCGTGTTCGAGGCGCTGGCCCGCCTGCACGTCGCCGGCGTCTCCCCGGACTGGAGCGCGGTCCTCGCCGGCTCCGGCGGCCGGCGCGTGCCGGTGCCGACGTACGCGTTCCAGCACCAGCGCTACTGGTTGACGCCGGAACCGGCGGTGGACGCCGTCGAGGCGACGCCGTGGCGCTACCGGGTCGCCTGGGCCGCGCTGCCCGACGGCACCGCCGGCACGCTCACCGGCGACTGGCTGGTCGTCGCGCCCGAGGATCCCGAGGTGCGCACGCTCGCCGCCCTGGTCGCCGCGGCGCTGCGGAACCGGGGCGTGGCGCCCACCGTGCTGACCGCTGCGGAGATCGGGCCCGGCGCGTCCCCGGCCGGCGTGGTGGCGCTCGCGCCGACCCTCGACTCGACGATCGACCTGGTGAACCGGATCGACGCACCGCTGTGGACGGTCACCCGGGGCGCGGTGGCCCCGGGCCGCTCGGACACCCCGGTGGACCCCGACCAGGCCGCCGTCTGGGGCCTGGCCCGGGTGATCGCGCTGGAGCACCCGGAGCGCTGGGGCGGCCTGGTCGACCTGCCGGCCGTCGTCGACGACCGGGTGGCGGCGGAACTCGTCCGGGTTCTCGCCTCCGGCGCCGACGACCAGGTGGCGTTGCGAACGGCCGGCACGTTCGGGCGGCGACTCGTCCGGGCGCCGCTGACCGCCGCGCCCGCGCCCTGGAAGCCGGAGGGCACCGTGCTGGTCACCGGCGGCACCGGGGCGCTCGGCCGGCGCCTGGCTCGTTGGCTGGCCGACCGTGGCGCCCCGCACGTCGTGCTGGCCGGCCGGGCCGCCGCGAGCGTCCCGGAACTGGACGAGCTGGCCGCGTCGGGCACCCGGGTCACGGTGGTGGCCTGCGACGTCGCCGACCGTACCGCCCTCGCCGGGCTGCTCGACCGGATCGGCGCCGACGAACCGCTCACCGCGGTCTTCCACGCCGCCGGGGTGCGGGACGACACCCCGCTCGCGGCCCTGACGCCGGACTCCGTCGCGACCGCCCTGGCCGCCAAGGTGACCGGCGCCCGGCACCTGGACGAGCTGACCCGGGACCTGCCGCTGACGGCCTTCGTGCTGTTCTCCTCCGCCGCCGGCGTCTGGGGCGGCAGCCGGCAGGCCACCACGGCCGCCGCCGGCGCCTACCTCGACGCGCTCGCCGAGCGGCGGCGGGCGGACGGCCGGCCGGCCACGTCCGTCGCCTGGGGACCGTGGGACGACCCCGAGGGTGTCTCCGGCGCGCCGGAGATCCGTGACCGGCTGGAGCGCCTCGGCCTGCCGGCCATGGCGCCGGGCGCGGCGCTCGCCGCGCTCGGCCAGGCGGTCGAGCACGACGACACCACGCTGGTCGTCGCCGACGTCCGCTGGGAGCCGTTCGTCGATGCGACGACCGCGAGCGGCCCACGGCCGTTCTTCGACGGCGTGCCCGAGGTACGCGGCCTGGCCGCCCGGCCGCAGTCGCCGGCGCCCGGCGCGCGGGAGCTGCGCGAGTCGCTGCTCGCGGCGCCCGCGCACGAGCGGCGGCCGATCCTGCTCGATCTGGTCCGCGACCACGCCGCGCGGGTCCTCGGCCACCCGTCGGCCGAGGCGGTGGGCGCCGACGACAAGTTCCTCGAACTGGGCTTCGACTCGCTCACCTCGATCGAGCTGCGCACCCGGCTGCAGACGGCCACCGGCCTGACGCTGAGCCCCACGGCGGCGTTCGACCACCCGTCGGCGGTGCTGCTGGCCGCGCACGTGGAGCAGGCGTTGCTCTCCTCGGCCGGGGTGACCGGCGACCCGGCGGCGCCGCTGCTGGGCATCGCCCCCGACGACGAGAACCCGGTCGGGCTGCTCAACTCGCTCTACCGCGAGGCGATCCGGACGAACCGGGTCGTCGACTTCATGAAGATGGCGTACGAGGCCTCACAGTTCCGGCCGGTCTTCACCGACCCGGCGCAGATGGCCGACGGCCCGCACCCGGTGACCCTGGTGCGCGGCGACCGCACGCCGCGGCTGGTGTGCCACACCGGCACCACGGCGGCCGGTGGCCCGCACGAGTTCGCCCGGTTCGCCGCGGCGTTCCGGGGCGAGCGCGACGTGTCGGTGCTGCCGGTGCCCGGCTTCGGTCGCGGTGAGCTGCTGCCGGCCGACGCGTACGTGATGCTCGCCTGGCAGGCCCGGTGCCTGCGCGAGCTGGTGGGTGGCGACCCGTTCGTCCTGGTCGGGCACTCCGGCGGCGGGATCCTGGCGCACGCGTTGACCCGCTACCTGGAGGAGGAGGACGTGGTGCCGGCCGGCCTGGTGCTGGTCGACACCTACCCGCTGTCCCGGCCGATGCACGAGGTCTGGCAGAACGAGCTGTCCACCGGCGTCATCGAGCGGCAGCACCAGTACGTGCCGATGGACGACATCCGGCTCACCGCGCAGGGGCACTACGGCGTGATGAGCGGCGGCTTCGAGGCCCGTGAGATCGAGACGCCGACGCTCGTGGTGCGGGCCACCGAGCCGCTGGGCCCGTGGGACCGCGACGACGACTGGCGGGCCGGCTGGGAGCTGCCGCACACCGCCGTGGACGTGACCGGCAACCACTTCTCGATCATGGCCGAGCACGCGGGCGAGACGGCCGCAGCGGTCACCGGGTGGCTGGCCGGGCTGCGCTGAGCGCACGACGACGGGGCCCAGGCATCCGCCCGGGCCCCGTCGCGCTGCCGGTCAGTCGGCGTACGTGAGACGCAGCGGCAGGCTGCGCAGGCCGAGCAGGAACGTGAAGTGCGAGTACCACGGCAGCTCGGTGGTGGCCAGCTCGATCGACGAGTACCGCCGCAGCAGCTCCTCGAACGCGATCACCACCTCCATCTTGCCGAGCGTCGCGGCGATGCAGTAGTGCGGGCCGGAGCCGAAGATCAGCGGCGACGTGCCGGTCCGGGTGACGTCGAGCCGCTCCGGCTCCGGATACCTTCGCGGGTCGTGGTGCGCGGCGCCGAGCACGATGAAGACCGACGCCCCGGCCGGGATGGTGACGTCACCGACCTCGACCGGCGCGATCGTCTGCCGGGCCATGATCTGCACCGCCGAGTTGTGCCGGGACAGCTCGTCGAAGCTGCGCTCGATCAGCTCCGGCCGCTCCCGCAGCAGCCGGAGCTGGTCCGGGTTCTGCAGCAGCGACACCATGCCGTTGCCGATCACGTTGACCGACGTCTCGTGCCCGGCGTTGAACAGCACCAGGATCTGCGCCGCGATGTCCTCGTCGCTGAGCCGGTCACCCTTGGCGTCCGGCTCCAGCAGGATCGACAGCAGGTCGTCGCGCGGCTCGGCGCGGCGCTCCGCGAGCCTCTCGGCGATGTACGCGCTGAACTCCGGGACCGCCTCGTTCATCCGCCGGCGCATCCGCGGCGTGACCATCGGGTCGACCACGTCGGCGATGGTGTTCGTCCACTGCCGGCACCGGTCGGCGTCCGCCAGGGGGATGCCCACCAGCTCGCACACGACGACGACCGGCAGCGGCAGCGCGAGACCGGCGATCAGGTCCGCCTCGCCCTCGCCCATCTCGTCGATCATCTCGTTGACCAGCGCGCGGATCCGCGGGCGGAGCCGGGCCATCGCGGCCGGCGACAGCGCCCGGGACACCATCCGGCGCAGCCGCCGGTGGTCGCCGCCGCCGCGGGTGAGCATCCACCGGCGGGCGCTGGCGACGACCGGGCTGTCCGGCCCGCCGCGCACCCGCGCCCACTGTGGATCGTCGGTGAAGTCGGTGCTGACCCCGGGGGAGCGGAGCACCGCGTCGCACTCGTCGTAGCCGGTGACCACCCAGTAGCCCAGGGGTGAGCGGTGCACCGGCTCGCGGTCGCGGACCCGCCGGTAGTAGCCGTAGCGGTCGTCCTGCAGCGCGGGGTCCCGCAGGTCGAAGAGCAGCCTCGTCCCAGCAGTCGTCATGGTGGTCGCCGATCTGTCGGATGTGCGGTCACTGTCGCCAGCGCCGCGCACGCCTCGCAACCCCTGACCTCACCGACGACGCCGCAGGTTGAAGGGTGCTGCCCGGCCCGGCTAGGGGTGTCCGGCGCCGGGGGCCGCCGTTAGCGTCAGCCATGGCCGATCCGGCCTGGTCATGGCCCCGCCAGGCGCACTCCGTCGCAAAATGAGGTCCTCACTGATGGCTGACAACGACACGCTTCGCGACTATCTGAAGCTGGTCACCACTGACCTGCACCGGGCGCGCCAGCGCCTGCGGGAGGTCGAGGACGGCGGCCGGGAACCCATCGCCATCATCGGGATGAGTTGCCGCTACCCCGGTGGTGCCGGCTCGCCCGACGACCTGTGGGACCTGGTGGCGCAGGGGCGGGACGGCATCGGTCCGTTCCCGACCGACCGCGGCTGGGACCTGAGCCGGCTCTTCGACGCCGACCCGGACCGCCCGGCCAGCAGCTACGTGCGCGAGGGCGGCTTCATCGACGGCGCCGGGGACTTCGACCCGGCGTTCTTCGGCATCTCGCCCCGCGAGGCGGTCGCCATGGACCCGCAGCAGCGGATCCTGCTGCAGTCCACCTGGGAGGCGATCGAGCGGGCCGGCATCGACCCGACGTCGCTGCGCGGCAGCCGCACCGGGGTCTTCGCCGGCACCAACGACCAGAACTACCTCGCGCTGTTCGGCAACGCCGGCTCGGACAGCGAGGGCTACCTGCTCACCGGTGGCGCCACCGCCGTCGTGTCGGGCCGGATCTCCTACGTGCTGGGCCTGGAGGGTCCGGCGCTCACTGTGGACACCGCGTGCTCGTCGTCGCTCGTCGCGTTGCACCTGGCGTGCCAGTCGCTGCGGCAGAACGAGTGCTCCCTCGCCATCGCCGGCGGTGTCACGGTGATGGCCACGCCCGGCGTGTTCACCGAGTTCAGCCGCCAGCGCGGGCTGGCCGGCGACGGTCGCTGCAAGTCGTTCGCCGAGGCCGCCGACGGCACCGGATGGTCCGAGGGCGTCGGCGTGCTGCTCGTCGAGCGGCTCTCCGACGCGCAACGCCTCGGCCACCCGATCCTCGCGGTGGTGCGGGGCAGCGCGGTCAACCAGGACGGTGCGTCCAACGGGCTGACCGCCCCGAACGGGCCGGCCCAGCAGCGGGTGATCCTGGAGGCGCTCACCAACGCCGGCCTCACCCCCGCCGACGTCGACGCGGTCGAGGGCCACGGCACCGGCACCACCCTCGGCGACCCGATCGAGGCGCAGGCGCTGCTCGCCACGTACGGCCAGGACCGCACCGGCGAGCCGCTGTGGCTGGGGTCGGTCAAGTCGAACATCGGACACCCGCAGGCCGCCGCCGGCGTCGCCGGCATCATCAAGATGGTCATGGCGCTGCGGCACGGCGTGCTGCCCGGCACCCTGCACCTCGACGAGCCGACCTCCAACGTCGACTGGGCGGCCGGCCGGGTCGCCCTGCTGGCCGCCAACCGGGACTGGCCGGAGACCGGCCACCCCCGCCGGGCCGGCGTCTCGTCGTTCGGGGTGAGCGGCACCAACGCGCACATCATCCTCGAACAGTCCCAGGCGCCGACCGCCCCGGAGACGGTCGAGGACCCCGGGGGACCGGTGACGGTGCCCGTCTCGGCGCGTACCGGCGAGGCGCTGCGCCGCCAGGCCGCCCGACTGCGCACCGCGGTGGAGGCGGACCCGGCGATCCGCCCCGCCGACGTCGCCCACACGTTGGCGACCGCCCGGGCCGCGATGGCGCACCGGGCCGTGGTGCGGGCCGGCGACCGCGACGAGCTGCTGGCCGCGCTGGCCGCGGTCGAGTCCGGCGCGGAGCGCGACGGCGTCGTCCGCGGCTCGACCCGCGACGGCAAGCTGGCCTTCCTGTTCACCGGCCAGGGCGCGCAGCGGATCGGCATGGGCGCCGCCCTGGCCGCCGAGTTCCCGGTCTTCGCGGAGCACTTCGACGCGATCCGCGCCCGCTTCGACGGGCTCGCCGAGGCGCTCGGGTCCGAGGAGATCCACCAGACCGTCCACACGCAGGCCGCGCTCTTCGCCTTCGAGGTCGCGCTGGCTCGCCAGTTGGAGCACTGGGGCGTCGTACCCGACCGGATGCTCGGCCACTCGGTGGGCGAGATCGCCGCCGCCCACGTGGCCGGCGTGCTCGACCTGGACGACGCCTGCACGCTCGTGGCCGCGCGCGGTCGGCTCATGCAGGCGCTCCCGGCCGGCGGCGCGATGCTCGCCGTGGCGGCCGCGGAGGCGGCGGTCCGCGCCGATCTGGTCGACGGCGTGGACGTCGCCGCGGTCAACGGCCCGGCCGCCGTGGTGGTCTCCGGCGACGCCGAGGCGATCGACGCGCTGGACGCCCGGTGGCGGGAGCGGGGCTGGCAGACCAAGCGGCTGCGCGTCTCGCACGCCTTCCACTCGCCGCGCATGGACGCCATGCTCGACGACTTCCGGGCGGTGGCCGAGGGACTGACGTACCACGCGCCGCGTGTCCCGGTGGTGTCCAACCTGACCGGTGAGCCGGTCGACCGGATGGACGCCGACCACTGGGTCCGGCACGTGCGCGGCACGGTCCGCTTCGCCGACGGGCTGGCCTGGCTGCGCGGCCGGGAGACCACCGCGTACCTGGAGATCGGCCCGGACGGCCCGCTCACCGCGCTCGCCGCCGAGCAGCTCGACGACGTCACCGCCGTCGCCACCCAGCGCCGCGACCGCCCCGAGGCCGCGACGTTGTGGGCCGCGCTGGCCACCGCGTACGCCGGCGGGGTGCCGGTCGACTGGACCGCCGTCGACGGCGCGGCCGGCCGGACCGTCGCGCTGCCCACCTACCCGTTCGCGCGGCAGCGCTTCTGGCCGAAGCCGGCGCCGGGCTGGGGCGACGTCGCCGCCGCCGGCCTCGGCGTGACCGGCCACCCGCTGCTCGGCGCCGGCGTCATGCTGGCCGGCGGCGACGAGGCGCTGTTCACCGGCCGCCTGTCGGTGGCCACCCATCCGGCGCTCGCCGACCACGTGGTGCTCGGCCGGGTCGTGCTGCCCGGCACCGCGCTGGCCGAGGCCGCCGTGCGGGCCGGCGACCAGGTCGGCTGCGGCGTGGTGCAGGAGCTGGTGCTCCAGACGCCCCTGGTCGTGCCGGCCGACGCCGCCGTGCAGGTCCAGGTGCTGGTGGGCGCGGCGGACGCGGAGGGCCGCCGGGACGTCACCGTCCACTCCCGGGTGGCCGACGCGGCGGCCGACGGCTGGCCCGAGGAGCCGTGGACCGTGCACGCGACCGGCGTGCTCGCCCCGGCCGCGACCGCCACCCCGCCGCCGGCGGCGCCGGCCTGGCCACCGGCCGACGCCGAGCCGGTCGACGTGACCGCGCTCTACGCGGGCTTCGACGCCGCCGGCCTGGCCTACGGGCCGGTCTTCCGGGGCCTCCGGTCGGCCTGGCGGGCCGGCGACGAGATCCTCGCCGAGCTGCGCCTGCCGGCGGGCGAGGAGTCCGACGCCCGCCGCTACGGCCTGCACCCGGCCCTGTTCGACGCCGGCCTGCAGGCGCTGGCCGCCCGGGCGACGGGCGCGGACGGCTTCACCGGTCTCCCGTTCTCCTTCACCGGGGTCACCCTGCGGGCCACCGGCGCGACCACGCTGCGGGTCCGGCTCGTCCCGGACGGCGTGGACGCGGTCCGGCTGGACGCGTACGACGACACCGGCGCGCCCGTGCTCACCGTCGACCGGGTGCTGCTGCGCCCCATCGCCGGGGCGCAGTTCGCCACCCGGGCCACCGGTCCGGCGGCGCTGCTGCGGTTGGCCTGGTCCCCGCTGGCCGCCGAGGACGCCCCGCCACCCCGCTGGGCGCAGCTCGACGGCGACCCGATCGGCGCCGGCGTTCCGGTCGGCGGTGACGCCGACGTCCTGCTGGTCCCGGTGTTCGGGTACGCGCCGACCGCCGAGGGGGTCCGCGCCGCCACCGGCCACACGCTCGACCTGCTCAACCGTTCGCGGGAGAACGCCGGCCGCCTGGTGGTGGTGACCCGGGGAGCCGTCGCGGCCGAGCCGGGCGACCGGGTCACCGACCTGGCCGGCGCGGCCGTCTGGGGACTCGTCCGGTCGGCCCAGGCCGAGGACCCGGGCAGCGTCGTGCTGGTCGACCTGCCCGGCGGCCCGCTCGTCGCGCCCGACCCGCTGCCCGCCCTCGCGGCCGGGCTGGCCACCGGCGAGCCGCAGCTGGCGATCCGGACCACCGGCCTGTACCGGGCCCGGCTGCGCCGGGTGGAGCCGGCCGCCGACCTGGTCCCGCCCGCCGGCACCGACCACTGGCGGCTCGCGCTGCCCGAGAACGGCACGCTCGACCAGCTCGCGCTCGTGCCGTCCGGCGCGGACGCGCCGCTGGCCCCCGGCCAGGTCCGCCTCTCGGTGCGCGCCGCCGGCCTGAACTTCCGCGACGTGCTGGCCGCGCTCGGCATGTACCCGGGCCGCGTCGACCTCGGCGCCGAGGTCGCCGGCGTGGTCCTGGAGGTCGCGCCGGACGTCGCCACGCTGCGCCCCGGCGACCGCGTGTTCGGGCTCTGCCCCGCGTCGTTCGGCCCGGTCGCGGTGGCCGACCACCGGGTGCTCGCGCCGATGCCCGAGCGGTGGACGTTCGCCGAGGCGGCGTCCGTGCCGATCGTCTACGGCACCGCCCTGTACGGCCTGCACGACCTGGGCGCGCTCACCGCCGGCCGGTCGGTGCTGATCCACGCCGCGACCGGCGGCGTCGGCCTGGCCGCCGTGCAACTCGCCCAGCACCTCGGCGCCGAGGTCTTCGCCACCGCGAGCCCGGCCAAGTGGGACGTGCTGCGCCGGCTGGGCCTGGACGACGCGCACATCGCGTCGTCGCGGGACCTCGGCTTCGAGGCCGCGTTCGAGGGCGTCGACGTGGTGCTGAACAGCCTGGCCGGCGAGTACGTGGACGCGTCGCTGCGGCTGCTGGCCGGCGGCGGCACGTTCGTCGAGATGGGCAAGAGCGACGTGCGGGACCCGGCGGCGGTGGCCGCCGCCCACCCGGGCGTCACCTACCGCGCCTTCGACCTGATCGACGCCGGGCCGGCCCGCATCCAGGAGATCCTCGGTCGGCTGGTGGAGTTGTTCGCCGACGGCAGCCTGCGCCTGTCGCCGGTCCACGCCTGGGACGTCCGCCGGGCGCCGGAGGCGTTCCGGCACGTCAGTCAGGCGCGGCACGTCGGCAAGGTGGTCCTCACCGTGCCCCGGCCGCTCGACCCGGCCGGCACGGTCCTGATCACCGGCGGCACCGGCCGGCTCGGCACGCTCGTCGCCCGGCACCTGGCCGCCGAGCACGGCGTCCGGCACCTGATCCTGGCCAGCCGGCGTGGACCCGAGGCGGTCGACCCGGCCGACGGCGTGCCGGCCGGCGCCGAGGTGGTCGCCTGCGACGTGGCCGACCGGTCCGCCCTCGCCGCCGTGATCGACGGCATCCCCGCCGACCGGCCGCTGACCGCTGTCTTCCACGTCGCCGGCGTGCTCGACGACGGGGTCGTCACCACGCTGACCCCGGAGCGGCTGGACACCGTGCTGCGGCCCAAGGCCGACGCCGCCCTGCACCTGGACGAGCTGACCCGCGGCCTCGACCTCGCCGCCTTCGTCGTCTTCTCGGCGCTGGCCGGCAACGTCGGCAGCGCCGGGCAGGCCGGCTACGCCGCCGCCAACCACCTGCTCGACGCGCTCGTGCTCCGGCGCCGCGCGGCCGGCCTGCCCGCCCAGTCGCTGGCCTGGGGCCCGTGGGCCGGCGGCGGCATGGTCGGGCAGCTCACCGACGGCGACCGGGCGCGCCTGGCCGCCGCCGGCTTCCCGCCGCTGACCGAGGCCGACGGACTCGCGCTGCTGGACGCCGCGCTCGCCGCCGCCGCGCCGGTGCTGGTACCGACCGGGTTCGACCCGGCCGCGCTCTCCGCCCGCGCCGCCGACCTGCCCGCCGTACTGACCGAGCTGGCCCGCGCCCCGCAGCGCCGCGCGGCCGGCACCGGCCGCGACGCCGGCCGGTCCCGGCTCGACCGGGCCGCCCTGCTGGAGCAGGTACGCGCCGACGCCGCCACGGTGCTCGGCCTGCCCGGCCCGCAGGCGGTCGAGCCGGACCGGCCGTTCAAGGAGATCGGCTTCGACTCGCTGACCTCGATCGAGCTGCGCAACCGGCTGCGCGCCGCGCTCGGCACGCGGCTGCCCGCCACGCTCGTGTTCGACCACCCCACCCCGGCGGCCGTCGCCGCCTTCCTCGACGCCGAACTGGGCGGGACCGCCGCCGGGACGCCCGCCGCCACCCCGGTGCCGGTCGACCGGCCGGCCGACGACCCGATCGCCATCGTGGGCATGGGCTGCCGGTTCCCGGGCGGCGCGGACACCCCCGACGCGCTGTGGCGCATCGTCGCCGGCGGCGTCGACGCGGTCGACGCGTTCCCGGCCGACCGCGGCTGGCAGATCGAGCACCTCTTCGAGCCGGGCACCTCGTACACCTTCGAGGGTGGCTTCGTCGACGGCGTGGCCGACTTCGACGCCGGCTTCTTCGCGATCAGCCCCCGCGAGGCGGTCACCATGGACCCGCAGCAGCGGCTGCTGCTGGAGACGTCCTGGGAGGCGTTCGAGCGAGCCGGCATCGACCCGGAGACGCTGCGCGGCAGCCGCACCGGCGTCTACGTGGGCGCCGCCACCACCGGCTACGGCGTCGGCGACCTGCGGCTGCCCGAGGGCTCCGAACCGCACCTGCTCACCGGCACCGCGACGAGCGTGGTCGCCGGCCGGATCTCCTACACGTTCGGCCTGGAGGGCCCGGCGGTCACCGTGGACACCGCCTGCTCGTCCTCGCTGGTGGCGCTGCACCTGGCGGCCGAGGCGCTGCGGCACGGCGAGTGCGACCTGGCGATCGCCGGCGGCGCCACCGTGATGACCACCCCCGGGATGTTCGTGGACAGCAGCCGCGGCGGCGCGCTCGCCCCGGACGGGCGGTGCAAGGCGTTCGCCGACGGCGCCGACGGCACCGGCTGGGGCGAGGGCGCCGGCGTGGTGCTGATCGAGCGGCTCAGCGACGCCCGCCGCCACGGGCACCCGGTCCTGGCCCTGGTCGCCGGGTCGGCGGTCAACCACGACGGGGCCAGCAACGGGCTCACCGCCCCGAACGGGCCGTCGCAGCAGCGGGTCATCGCCGCCGCGCTGCGGCACGCCGGTCTCACCGCCGCCGACGTGGACGCGGTGGAGGCGCACGGCACCGGCACCGCCCTCGGCGACCCGATCGAGGCGCAGGCGCTGCTGGCCACGTACGGCCGGGACCGCGCCGACGACGCCCCGCTCCGGCTGGGCTCGATCAAGTCGAACATCGGGCACACCCAGTCCGCGGCCGGCGTGGCCGGGATCATCAAGATGGTGCAGGCGCTGCGGCACGGCCTGCTCCCCGCCACCCTGCACGTCGACCGCCCGTCGGAGCACGTCGACTGGTCGGCGGGTGGCGTCCGGCTGCTCACCGAGCCGGTGCCGTGGCCCGCCGCCGACCGGGTCCGCCGGGCCGGCGTGTCCTCGTTCGGCATGAGCGGCACCAACGCCCACGTGATCATCGAGCAGGCCCCGCCGGGCGCCGGGACCACTGTCGACCGGGCCGGTGGCCCGTGGCTGCTGTCGGCCCGCACCGCCAAGGCCCTGCGGGCGCAGGCCGAGCGGCTGCGCGCCCACCTCGACGCCGAGCCCGACTGGCGGCCGGACGACGTGGCGTACGCGTTGAGCACCACCCGGGGCCGGTTGCCGCACCGCGCGGTGCTGTTCGCCGACGACCGGGACGGCTACGCCGGGCTGCTCGACGCGCTCGCCGCCGACAGCGGCGCGCCTGGCCTGGTCCGGGGCGTCGCCGGCGCCGGCGGCAAGGTCGCCTTCGTCTTCCCCGGCCAGGGCCCGCAGTGGCTCGGCATGGCCGAAGGGCTGCTGGCGTCCTCGCCGGTCTTCCGCGCCTCGGTCGAGGCCTGCGACGCCGCGCTGCGGCCCCGGCTCGGCTGGTCGGTGGCCGACGTGCTGCGCGGCGCTGATCCGCAGCGGTCGCTCGACGACGTCGCGGTGGTGCAGCCCGCCCTGTTCGCCACCATGGTGTCGCTGGCCGAGCTGTGGCGCGCCGAGGGCGTGGAGCCGGCCGCCGTGGTCGGGCACTCCCAGGGTGAGGTGGCCGCCGCCTACCTGGCCGGTGGCCTGACCCTGGACGACGCCGCCACGGTGATCGCCGTGCGCAGCCGCCTGCTGGCCGAGCGGGGCGCCCAGATCGCCGGCGCGATGGTCGCGGTGTCGCTGCCCGCCGCCGACGTCGAGGCCCGGCTCGCCGACTACCCCGGCCTGGACGTGGTCGCCGTCAACGGTCCCCGGACCGTCTCGGTGGCCGGCGACCCGGAGACCGCCGACCGCCTCTTCGCCGACCTGACCGCCGAGGGCGTCCGGGTCCGCAAGATCCGCATTCCCGGCGCGGCCCACTCCTGGCACATGGACGTGCTCCGCGAACCGGTGCTGGCCGAGCTGGCCGGCATCGCCCCGCGCGCCGGCGACGGCCCGGTGTTCTACTCGACGGTCACCGGGGGGCCGGTGGACACCGCCGACCTCGACGCGGCGTACTGGTACCGCAACATCCGGCAGACGGTGCGCTTCGCCGACGCGGTGCGCCGGCTGCTGCGCGACGGGCACACCGTCTTCGTCGAGGCGAGCACCCACCCGGTGCTGGTGCACGCGGTGCAGGACGCCGCCGAGGACGCGAACGTCGAGGCGGTCGCCGTCGGGTCGCTGCGCCGCGAGGAGGGCGGCCTGGACCGCTTCCGCGCCTCGGTCGCCGAGGCGTACGCCCGGGGTGCCCGGTTCGACTGGGCCGCGCTGCCGGCGCGGGCCGACGGCGCCGCGCCGCCGATGCCGCTGCCCACGTACGCGTTCCAGCACCAGCGCTTCTGGCTCGAACCGAACCCCGTGCCGGCCTCCACGGGCACCGCGCAGGACGCCGCCGAGGCCGGGTTCTGGGACGCGGTGGAACGCTCCGACCTGGCCCCGCTGATCGAGGCGTTCGGCGCCGACGACGCCGACCGGATCGCCCCGGTGCTGCCGGTGCTGGCCTCCTGGCGGTCGCGGGAGCAGCGCCGCCGGACCGTCGACGCCTGGCGCTACCGCGTCGAGTGGCGCCCGGCGCCCACCGGTGGCCCGGCGACGCTGTCCGGCCGCTGGCTGCTCGTCGCCCCGGACGGGGAGCCGACCGCCGCCGAACTCGGCCGGCTGCTCACCGCGCACGGCGCCGAGGTGGTCACCGACGCCGACGCGACGGGCCTCGCCGGCATCGTGTCGTTGCTGGCGCTGGACGAGACCCCGCACCCGGACTGGCCGGACGTCACCCGCGGCACCGTCGGCAACCTCGCCCTGGTCCAGGAGCACGCCCGCGCCGACCGGGAAGCACCACTGTGGATCATCACCCGGGGCGCGGTGAGCGTCTCCCCGGCCGACCGGCTCACCGGCGCGACCCAGGCCCAGAGCTGGGGTCTGGGCCTGGTGGCCAGCCTGGAGCAGCCCGACCGCATCGGCGGCCTGGTCGACCTGCCGCCGGAGATCGACGCCCGCGCGGCCGGCCGGATCGCCGCCGCGCTGGCCGGGATCGGCGACGAGGACCAACTGGCGGTCCGCGCCTCCGGCGTCCTGGCCCGGCGGATGGTGCGCGCCGCGCCGAACCCGGACCGCCGTCCGGCGCCGAGCCTGGGCGGCACGGTGCTGGTCACCGGCGGCACCGGCACCATCGGCGCCCACGTCGCCCGCCGCCTGGCCACCGCCGGCGCCCGGCGGCTGCTCCTGACCAGCCGTCGCGGCCCCGACGCGCCCGGCGCCGCGGAGCTGGCCGCCGAACTCACCGAGCTCGGCGCGCGGGTGCGGATCGTCGCCTGCGACGTGGCCGACCGCGACGCGTTGGCCGCGCTGCTCGCCGGTGTCGACGACACCGCCCCGCTGACCGCCGTCTTCCACGCCGCCGGGGTCGCCCAGTCCACACCGATCACCGACATCGACCCGGCCGAGCTGGCCGCCACCGTACGCGGCAAGGCGACCGGCGCCCGCAACCTCGACGAGCTGGCCGGCGACGACCTGGAGGCCTTCGTCGTCTTCTCCTCCGGCGCGAGCGTCTGGGGCGGCGGCGGCCAGGCCGCGTACGCCGCCGGCAACGCCTACCTCGACGCGCTCTGCCGGCAGCGGCACGAGCGCGGGCAGGCCGCGCTGGCGGTCTCCTGGGGCGGCTGGGAGGGCAGCGGCATGGCGACCGCCGACGCGGTCGCCCAGCTCGCCCGGCGCGGCCTGCGCCCGATGCCGCCGCAGCTCGCCCTGGCCGCGCTCGATGCGGCGATGGGCGAGCCGGAACCGCACCTCACCGTCGCCGACATCGACTGGGAGCGGTTCGCGCCGAGCTACACCGCCGCCCGCCCGCGACCGCTCGTCGACGAGATCCCGGAGGCCCGCGCCGGACGTGAGGCGGACCGGCCGGACGGCGCCGACGGTGAGACGGGCGAGTTCGCGGCCCGACTGACCGCGTTGCCGGCCGGCGAGCGCCGGCGCTTCCTGCAGGACCTGGTGCGCAACCTGGCCGCCGACACGCTCGGGCACACCGGGGTGGAGGAGATCGCACCCAACCGCGCCTTCCGGGAGCTGGGCTTCGACTCGGTCACCGCGGTCGACGTCCGCAACAAGCTGCGCGCCGCCACCGGCCTCCAGCTGCCCACCACGCTCATCTTCGACTATCCGACTCCGGCGCTGCTCGCCGAGCACCTGCGCGCCGAGTTGCTCGGCGAGGCGCCGGCCGAGGCCGTCGTGGCGGCCGCCAACGGCGCCGACGAGCCGATCGCCATCGTGGGGATGAGCTGCCGGTACGCCGGTGGTGTGCGTACCCCCGAGGAGCTGTGGGAGCTGGTGGTCAACGGCGTCGACGCGGTCGACGGGTTCCCCGACGACCGCGGCTGGGACCTCGACGCGCTCTACGACCCGGACCCGGACGCGCTGGGCGCCTCCTACGTCCGGGAGGGCGCGTTCATCTACGACGCCGGTGACTTCGACGCCGGGTTCTTCAGCATCAGCCCGCGCGAGGCGCTCGCCATGGACCCGCAGCAGCGGATCCTGCTGGAGACGTCCTGGGAGGCGATCGAGCGCGGCGGGATCAACCCGCAGACGCTGGCCCGCAGCCGGACCGGCGTCTTCGTCGGCACCTCGTTCCAGGGCTACGGCATGGGCGCGCACCTGGGCCTCGGCGCCACCGAGGGCTTCTTCCTGGCCGGCACCGGCACCGCCGCCGTCTCCGGCCGGGTGGCCTACGGGCTCGGGCTGGAAGGGCCGGCCGTCACCGTGGACACCGCCTGCTCCTCGTCGCTGGTGGCGCTGCACCTGGGCGCCCAGGCGCTGCGGCAGGGCGAGTGCGACCTCGCGCTGGCCGGCGGCGTCGCCGTGCTGCCCACCCCGACCTCGTTCACCGAGTTCAGCCGCCAGCGCGGCCTGGCCCCGGACGGCCGCTGCAAGCCGTTCGCGGCGGCCGCCGACGGCACCGGCTGGGGCGAGGGCGCGGGCGTCGTCCTGCTGGAGCGCCTCTCCGACGCGATCCGCAACGGGCACCCGGTGCTCGCGGTGGTCGCCGCCACCGCGACCAACCAGGACGGCGCGTCCAACGGCCTGACCGCCCCCAACGGCCCCTCCCAGCAGCGGGTGATCGCGCAGACGCTGGCCAACGCCGGCCTGGAACCGGCCGACGTCGACCTGGTCGAGGCGCACGGCACCGGCACCACGCTCGGCGACCCGATCGAGGCCCAGGCCATCATCGCGACGTACGGGCAGAACCGGCCGGACGACCGCCCGCTCTGGCTCGGCTCGGTGAAGTCCAACATCGGGCACACCCAGTCCGCGGCCGGCGTGGCCGGTGTGATCAAGGCGGTGATGGCCGTCCGGCACGGCGTGCTGCCGCCGAGCCTGCACGTCGACGAGCCCACCCCGCACGTCGACTGGGCACGCGGCGCGGTCCGGTTGCTGACCGAGGGACGGCCGTGGCCGTCCACCGGCGGCCCGCGCCGGGCCGGCATCTCGTCGTTCGGCGGCACCGGCACCAACGCGCACGCCATCGTCGAGCAGGCCCCGGAACCCACCGGGACCGACGCCGGCACGCCGGCGTCGGCGACGCCGCCGGTCTGGCTGCTCTCCGGTCGCACCGAGGAGGCCCTGCGGGAGCAGGCCGACCGGCTGCGCCGGCACCTCGCCGACCGGCCCGACGCCGGGCCCGGCCCGGTCGCCTGGTCCCTGGCCACCACCCGGGCCGCCTTCGAGCACCGGGCGGTGCTGTTCGGCGCCGACCGGAACGACCTGCTGGCCCGGCTGGACGACGTGACCGCCGCCCGGCCCAGCGCCGACGTGGTCACCGGCACGGTGACCACCGGCGAGACCGTGTTCGTCTATCCGGGGCAGGGCAGCCAGTGGATCGGCATGGCCGCCACGCTGATGGACACCGCGCCGGTGTTCGCCGACGCGATCGACGAGTGCGCCCTGGCGCTCGCGCCGCACCTCGACTGGTCGCTCCAGGACGTTTTGCGCGTCCGGCCCGGCGCCGCCTCGCTGGAGCGGGTCGACGTCGTCCAGCCGGTGCTGTTCGCCGTGATGGTGGCGCTCACCCGGCTCTGGGAGTCGTGGGGCGTGGTGCCGGACGCCGTGGTCGGCCACTCGCAGGGCGAGATCGTCGCCGCCCACGTGGCCGGTGGCCTCAGCCTCGACGACGCCGCCCGGATCGTCGCGGTGCGCAGCAAGCTCGTCGGCACGGTCGCCGGCACCGGCGGCATGGTCTCGGTGTGGCTGGGCGCCGGCCCGGTCGAGGAGCGGCTCACCGCCCACCCGGACCTGTCGATCGCCGCGGTCAACGGTCCGGAGACCACTGTGGTGGCGGGCCCCGCCGCCAGCCTGGACCGCTTCGCCGACGCCTGCGCCGCAGACGGCGTACGGGTGAAGCGGATCGCCGTGGACTACGCCTCGCACAGCCCGCAGATGGACGCGCTGCGCGACGAGCTGACCGCCGCGCTCGCCCCGGTGCGCCCCGGCCCCGGCCGCATCCCGATGTGGTCCACGGTGGACGGCAACTGGGCCGACACCGGCGCGATGGACGCCGACTACTGGTTCCGCAACCTGCGCCGGCCGGTGCTCTTCGACTCCGCCGTGCGCGCCCTGGCCGCCGACGGCTACCACTTCTTCGTCGAGGTCAGCGCCCACCCGGTGCTCGCCATGGCGGTCCGCGCGACCCTCGACGAGGCCGACCCGAGCAGCCGCACGGCTGTCGTCGGCACGTTGCGCCGCGACGAGGGCGACCTGGCCCGGGTGCTGCGCTCGGCCGCCGAGCTGCACGCCCAGGGCGGCACGGTCGACTGGTCGGCCGCGCTCGCCGGGCACGCCGCGCCGGTGGTGCCGCTGCCCACGTACGCGTTCCAACGCAGCCGCTACTGGCTCACCCCGGCGCGTACCGCCGCGGCCGGTGACCTGAGCGGCGCCGGGCTGACCGACGCCGGCCACCCGCTGCTCGGCGCCGCCGTGGCGCTGGCCGACGGCGACGGGCTGGTGCTGACCGGCCGGCTCAGCGCCGGCGACCAGCGCTGGCTGGGCGACCACGCGGTGCTCGGGACCGTGCTGCTGCCCGGCACCGCGTTCGTCGAGCTGGCGTTGCAGGCCGGGCTGCGGGTCGGCGCCGCGGCGCTGGACGAGCTGACGCTGGAGGCGCCGCTGGTGCTCACCGAGCGGCAGGCGGTCCGGATCCAGGTCGTGGTCAGCCCGCCCGGGGAGGCCGGCCGCCGCACCGTCGCGGTCTACGCCCGCCCGGACACCGACACCGGCGACGGCGTGGAGTGGACCCGGTACGCCAGCGCGACGCTCGCACCGACCGCCGACGAACCCGACTTCGACCTGCGGCAGTGGCCGCCGGCCGGGGCGCAGGCGGTGGACACGACCGGGTTCTACGACGACCTGACCGAGCGCGGCTACGGCTACGGCCCGGCGTTCCAGTGCCTGCGCGCCATGTGGAAGCGCGACGGCGAGGTCTTCGCCGAGGTCGCGCTCCCCGACGACGACGGCGACGACGCGGCCGGCTACGGCGTGCACCCGGCGCTGCTGGACGCCGCCCTGCACGGCATCGGGCTGCTGAGGTCGCTGCACCCGGCCGCCGGTGGCGCCGGGCCGCAGGGCGCCGAGCTGCCGTTCTCCTTCAGCGGCGTACGCCTCTGGGCCACCGGCGCGGACACCGTCCGGGTCCGGCTCGGCCTCTCCGAGCAGAACGGCATCGTGGTGCGGATCGCCGACGCGGCGGGCGCCCCGGTCGTCGCGGTCGACGCGCTCGCGGCCCGGCCGCTGCCGGCCTCGTTCGGCGCCTCCGGCCCGGCCCGGCCGACCACCCTCTACGAGCTGGACTGGAGCGACCTCGCGGTCAGCCCGACCGATCCGGGCCACTGGCTGGTCGTCGGCGACGCCCCGCTGGCCGACCAGGTGCGCGCGGCCGGCGGGCGGGTCACCACCTGCGCCACGTTCGACGACGTCCCCGGTCACTTCGACGGCGCCGACGACCCGGCCGTGGTGGTGGTCGCGCTGTCCGCCACCGACGACGACGGCGACGTCGTCGACCGGGCGGCGGGCTGCGTACACGAGGCCCTGGCGCTGGCCCAGCGGTGGATCGGCGACGACCGGTTCGAACCGGCGCGACTGCTCGTGGTCTCCCGGGACGCGGTCGCCGCGACGGACGGCGCGAAGCCCGCGCTCGCCCCGGCGGCGGCCTGGGGGCTGCTGCGCTCGGCCCAGTCCGAGCACCCGAACCGTTTCGTCCTGCTCGACCTGGGCGCGGACGCCGACCTCGCGCCGCTGCCCGCGGCGGTGTGCTCGGGCGAACCGCAGCTGGCCGCCGCGGCCGGCCGGGTCCGCGCGGCCCGCCTGGTGCGCGTCGCGCCGGCCGACGGCGACACCGCGCCGGCCTTCGGGCCGCACGGCACCGTCCTGGTCACCGGCGGCACCGGCACGCTGGGCAGCGCGCTGGTGCGACACCTGGCGGGCGTGCACGGCGTACGCCACTTCCTGGTCACCAGCCGCAGCGGGGCCGACGCCCCGGGCGCCGCGGACCTGGTCGCCGACGTCGCCGCCCTGGGGGCCGAGGCGACGGTGGTGGCCTGCGACGCGGCCGACCGGGACCGGCTGGCCGAGGTCCTGGCCCAGATCCCGGCCGACCGGCCGCTCACCGGCGTGGTGCACGCGGTCGGTGTGCTGGACGACGGGGTGATCGCGGCGCTCGACCCCGGCCGGGTCGACCTGGTGATGCGCGGCAAGGCCCGGGGCGCGGCGAACCTGCACGACCTCACCCGCGACCTCGACCTCACCGCGTTCGTGCTGTTCTCCTCGGCCGCCGGCACGTTCGGCGGGGCCGGGCAGGGCAACTACGCGGCCGCCAACGCGTTCCTCGACGCGCTGGCCCAGCGCCGCCGGGCCGACGGGCTGGTGGCCAAGTCGCTGCCGTGGGGCCCGTGGGCGCAGCCGACCGGGATGACCGGCGCGCTCACCGAACTCGACGTGCGCCGGGTCGAACGGACCGGCCTGCGGCCGATGGAGACCGCGTACGGCATGACGTTGTTCGACGCGGCGGTGCGGCACCCCGCGCCGGTGGTGGTGCCGCTGCTGTTCGCCCAGGGCGCGCTCAGCGCGGCCACCGGGCCGCTGCTGCACCTGCTGCGCTCGCTGGTGCGTACCCCGGTGCGGTCCGCGGCCGGCCGCCCGGCCGAGAGCGACGGCCCGCCGCTGCGCGAGCGGCTCGTCGAGCTGCCCGACGAGGAGCGGCAGCGCGTCGTGCTCGACTTCGTCCGCACCCACGTCGCGGTCGTGCTCGGCTACCCGTCCGGCGGCGAGGTGCGCTCCGAACGGGGCTTCCTCGACCTCGGCATGGACTCCCTGACCGGCATCGAGCTGCGCAACCGGATCGCCGGCGTCACCGGCCTGCGGCTGCCCGCGACGCTGGTCTTCGACCACCCCACCCCGATGGCGCTGGCCCAGCACCTGCGGCTGGCGCTCGTGCCACCCGCCAAGCCGGCCGCCGAGGTCGCCCTGGAGGAGCTGGACCGGTTGGAGGCCGTGCTGGACGCGGTCGAGCCCGGTGACGACGCGCATGCACGCGTCAAGCGGAGGTTGCGTTCGCTCGTCGCCCGCCTGAACGGCGGGACCGAGGACACGGACGGCGAGCAGGACCTCGAGTCGGCGACGGCGGAGGAGCTCTTCGAGTTCCTCGACCGCGCGGTGTGAGCGACGGAAAGAGGCGCCATGACAGACCAGAACAAGCTCCTGGAATATTTGAAGCGGGCCACTGTCGACCTTCGGGACACGCGGGAGGCGCTGCGCGCCGCCGAGGACCGGGCCCGGGAGCCGATCGCGATCGTGGCGATGGGCTGCCGGTATCCCGGCGAGGTGGCCAGCGCCGAGGACCTGTGGCACCTGGTGGCGGCCGACGGTGACGCGATCGGTGCGCTGCCGTCCGACCGCGGCTGGGACGTCGACGCCCTCACCGCCGCCGCCGGCGGGCCGCGCGAGGGTGGCTTCCTCAGCGGCGCCGGTGACTTCGACGCCCAGCTCTTCGGCGTCTCGCCGCGCGAGGCGCTGGTGATGGACCCGCAGCAGCGGCTCATGCTCCAGGTCGCCTGGGAGGCGCTGGAGCACGCCGGCATCGACCACACGCTGCTGCGCGGCACCCGCACCGGGGTCTTCGTCGGCGCCATGTACCACGACTACGGGGCGCTCGTCGGCAGCGCCGGTGACCACGCCGAGAGCTACCTGGCGACCGGCAACGCCGGCAGTGCCATCTCCGGCCGGGTCTCCTACACCTTCGGCTTCGAGGGGCCGGCCGTCACTGTCGACACCGCGTGCTCGTCCTCGCTCGTCGCGGTCCACCTCGCCGCGCAGTCGCTGCGCCAGGGGGAGTGCACGCTCGCGCTGGCCGGCGGCGTCACCGTGATGGCCACGCCGTCGGTGCTGACCGGCTTCACCGTCGACAGCGGTCTCGCCGCCGACGGGCGCTGCAAGTCGTTCGCCGCGTCGGCCGACGGCACCGCCTGGTCCGAGGGCGCGGGGCTGCTCGTGCTGGAACGGCTGAGCGACGCCCGGCGCAACGGGCACCCGGTGCTGGCCCTGGTCCGCGGCAGCGCGGTCAACCAGGACGGCGCGTCGAGCGGGTTGACCGCCCCCAACGGCCCGTCCCAGCAGCGGGTGATCGCGCAGGCGCTGGCCGGCGCCGACCTCGGCCCGGGCGACGTGGACGTGGTGGAGGCGCACGGCACCGGCACCACGCTCGGCGACCCGATCGAGGCGCAGGCGCTGCTGGCCACGTACGGGCGGAACCGGCCGGCGGACCGTCCGCTGTGGCTCGGGTCGGTCAAGTCGAACCTGGGACACACCCAGGCCGCCGCCGGCATCGCCGGGATCATCAAGATGGTCATGGCGCTGCGGCACGGGCTGCTGCCGCGCACCCTGCACGTGGACGAGCCGACACCGCACGTCGACTGGTCGGCCGGGGAGATGCGCCTGCTGACCGAACCGGTGCCCTGGTCGCGTTTCGGCAGCGCCCGGCGGGCCGGGATCTCCTCGTTCGGGGTCAGCGGCACCAACGCCCACGTCATCGTCGAGGAAGCCCCGGCCGCGTCGCCCGCCGCGACCCGCGAGCCGGCCGGCACGCCGGCCACGGTGCCGCTGCTGCTGTCGGCCGGCTCGGCCGCCGCGCTGCGCGAGCAGGCGGAACGCCTGCGGGCCCGGCTCGCGGCCGACCCCAACGTGCCGCTGCTCGACGTCGGCTACTCGCTCGCCACCGGCCGCACCCTGCTCGACGAGCGCGCGGTCGTGCTGGCCGGCGACCACTGCCGGGCGGCCGCGAGCCTGACCGCCGTCGCCCAGGGCACGGCCGACCCCGCGGTGATCAGCGGGACCGCCCGCCCCGGCCGGCTGGCCGTGCTCTTCACCGGCCAGGGCGCCCAGCGCCTCGGCATGGGCGCGGAGCTGCGCGCCGGGTTCCCGGTGTTCGCGGCGGCGTTCGACGAGATCTGCGACCGCTTCGACGCGGTGCTGGACCGCCCGTTGCGTACGGTGATCGACTCCGACGCCGACGCGCTGCAGCAGACCGTGCACACCCAGGCCGGCCTGTTCGCCCTCGAGGTGGCGCTGTACCGGCTGGTGGAGAGCTGGGGCGTCGTCCCGGACGCGCTGCTCGGCCACTCGATCGGCGAGCTGGCCGCCGCGCACGTGGCCGGGGTGCTGTCGCTCGACGACGCCTGCACCCTGGTGGCCGCCCGTGGACGGTTGATGCAGCAGTTGCCGCCCGGCGGCGCGATGCTCGCGGTCGACGCCACCGAGGACGAGGCCACCGCCGAGCTGGCCGACTTCGCCGGCCGCCTGGACGTGGCGGCGGTCAACGGGCCGGCCCAGGTGGTGGTGTCCGGCGACGAGGACGCGGTGTTCGAGCTGGCCGCCCGCTGGACTGCGCAGGGCCGGCGCAACAACCTGCTGCGCGTCTCGCACGCGTTCCACTCGGTCCGGATGGACCCGATGCTCGACGAGTTCCGGGCGGTGGCGGAGAGCCTGACGTACGCCGCGCCGCGGATCCCGATCGTCTCGAACGTGACAGGTGAGGTCGCCGAGCGGCTGGACGCCGAACACTGGGTCCGGCACGCCCGTCGCGCCGTCCGGTACGCCGACGGGGTGGCCTGCCTGGAGGCGTCCGGCGTGACGCGGTTCCTCGAACTCGGGCCGCACCCGGTGCTGACCGCGCTGACCCGGCACTCGCTCACCGAACGCGCCGACGCCCCGGCGGTGATCGCGCCGGCGCTGCGGCAGGGCCACTGCGAGACCGCGACCCTGCTCGCCGCACTCGCCGAGCTGCACGTGGTGGGCCAGCCCGTCGACTGGGCCGCGGTCTACCGGGTGTGGGGCGGCGCCAGCGTCGTCCTGCCCACCTATCCGTTCGCGCGGGACCGCTACTGGCCGGTCCTCGCCCCGCCGCGGGCGGAGGTGACCGGCGCCGGGGCGTTCTGGGCGGCGGTCGACGACGACGACGTCGCGCGGTTCACCGGCCTGCTCGGCGTCGCGCCGGACACCCGGGTGACCGAGTTGCTCCCGGCGCTGTCGGCCTGGCGCGGGCAGGCCGCCGAACAGGCGGCCACCGACTCGTGGCGCTACCGGATCGAGTGGCGGCCGGCGCACCCGACGCCGGCCCGGCTGACCGGCACCTGGTTGGTGGTGACGCCGGGCGACGACGACGAGATCGTCAGCGACGTGGCCGGCGCGCTGAAGGCCGGCGGCGCCGAGTCCCGGGTGGTCATCGTCAGCGGCGACCGGGTGACGGCGGCGGAGGGCCTGCGGCCGTACCGGTCGGCCGAGCTGGCCGGCGTCGCCTGCCTGCCGGCGACCGCGGGCGCGGCGTGGCTGCTCGGTGTCACCCAGGCCCTGCACGACCTGGACTGGAACGTGCCGCTGTGGTGCCTGACCCAGGACGCGGTCACCGGTGACGACCCGCACCTCGACCAGGTGTGGGGTCTCGGCCGGGTCGCCGCGCTGGAGTTCCCGCGGTGGTGGGGCGGCCTCGCCGACCTGCCGGCCGAACTCGACGTGCTCGCCGCCCGGCACCTGGTGAGCGTGCTCGCCGACGGCCGGGAGGACCAGGTCGCGGTCCGTGCGTCCGGGGTGACCGCGCGCCGGCTGGTCCGGGCGCCGGCCCGGCCGCGCACCGGGACCGGCTGGACGCCGACCGGCACGGTGCTGCTGACCGGCGGCACCGGCGCGCTCGGCGGACACGTGGCGCGCTGGCTCGCCGACCGGGGCACGCCGCACCTGCTGCTCGCCGGCCGTCGGGGCGCGGACACCCCCGGCGTGCCGGAACTGGTCCGCGACCTGGCCGACCGCGGCGCGCGGGTGACGGTCGCGGCCTGCGACGTCACCGACCGGGACGCGGTGGCCGCGCTGCTCGGCACCGTGCCGGCGGAGCACCCCCTGTCCGCGGTCGTGCACGCGGCCGGCAGCGGCACGGTGTGCCCGATCACCGAGCTCACCCCGGACGGCCTGGCCGACGCGATGCGCGCGAAGGTGGTCGGCGCGGAGGTGCTGGACGACGTGCTCGGCGACACGCCGCTCGACGCGTTCGTGGTGTTCGGCTCGATCGCCGGCGTCTGGGGCGCGGGCGGGCAGGGCGCGTACTCGGCGGCCAACGCCCACCTCGACGGCCTGGTCCGGCGGCGCCGGACCCGCGGGCTGCCGGGCACGTCGGTGGGCTGGGGGCCGTGGGCGGGCGCCGGCATGGCGGCCGGGGACGGGGCCGACGCGTACCTCCAGCGGCGCGGCCTGCCCCCGATGGACCCCGGTCTCGCGGTGGCGGCGCTGGCCGGTGCGGTCGGCGGCGGTGACGGGTGCGTGGTCGTGGCCGACGTCGACTGGGACCGGTTCGCCCCGGCGTTCACCGCGCTGCGGCCGCAACCGCTGCTGACCGGGCTGGCCGACGCCGCGTCCGGCGGGACGGCCGAACCGGACGGCCGGGACAGCGAGCGGGACCGGCTCGCCGCGCTGCCCGCTGCCGAGCGGCCGGCGGCCGTCCTGGAGCTGGTGCAGCGGCACGCCGCGGCAGTGCTCGGCTATGCCCAGCCGGCCACCCTGCGGGTCGACCGCGCGCTGCGCGACCTCGGCATGGACTCGGTGACCGCGGTCGAGTTGCGCGACCGGCTCGGCCGGGCGGTGGGCGAGCGGCTGGCCGCCACCGTCGCGTTCGACCACCCGAGCGTCCGCGCGCTCGCCGAGCACCTGGACACGCTGCTGTTCGGCGGTCGGGCCGAGGACGACGACGACACCCGTATCCGGCGGGCGCTGCAACTGATCCCGCTGTCGCGGCTGCGCGGCGCCGGCCTGCTCGACACGCTGCTGAGCCTGGCCGAGCCGGAACCGGGCGCCGACCCGCTCCCGCTGACCACCGACGAGATCGACGACCTGGACGGCGAGGACCTGCTGCGGCTGGCGCTCGGCGAACGGGCCTCCTGAACCACCCGACGCGACGACACCGCTGGAGTTCAAGATGGCTTCGACCGAAGACTACGTGGCCGCGCTGCGGTCGTCGTTGAAGGAGACCGAGCGGCTGCGCACGGCGAACCGGGCGCTGGCCGAGGCGGCCACCGAGCCGATCGCGATCGTCGGGATGGCCTGCCGGTTCCCCGGCGCCGACTCGCCGGAGGCGCTGTGGCGGCTGGTCGACGACGGCGGCGACGCGATCACCGGCTTCCCGGACGACCGGGGGTGGGAGGTGCGCCCGGACGGGCCGGCGTACGCGGCCCGGGGCGGCTTCCTCGCCGGCGGCGCCGACTTCGACGCCGAGTTCTTCGGAATCTCCCCGCGCGAGGCGCTGGCCATGGATCCCCAGCAGCGGCTGCTGCTGGAGACGTCGTGGGAGGCGATCGAGCGGGCCGGCATCGACGCCGACGGCCTGCGGGGCAGCCGCACCGGCGTGTTCGTGGGCGCGGCCACCTCCGGCTACAACTACCTGCTGGCCGACGAGCCGGCGGCGGAGGGGCACGCGCTCACCGGCAGCGCCACCAGCGTGCTCTCCGGCCGGGTCGCGTACACCCTCGGGCTGGAGGGCCCGGCGGTCACCGTCGACACCGCCTGCTCGTCGGCGCTCGTCGCCTGTCACCTCGCCGCGCAGGCGCTGCGTCGCGGGGACTGCGTCACCGCGCTCGCGGCCGGCGTCACCGTGCTCGTGTCGCCCGAGGTGTTCGGGGAGTTCGCCAAGCAGGACGGCCTGGCCTCGGACGGCCGGTGCAAGCCGTTCGCGGCGGCCGCCGACGGCACCGGCTGGGCCGAGGGCGTCGGCGTCCTGGTGCTGGAGCGGCTCTCCGAGGCGCAGCGGCTCGGCCGGCGGGTCCTGGCCGTGCTGCGCGGCAGCGCGGTCAACTCCGACGGGGCCAGCAACGGCCTCACCGCGCCCAGCGGCCCGGCCCAACGCCGGGTGATCCGGCAGGCGCTGGCCGGCGCGGACCTGACGCCCGCCGACGTCGACGCGGTCGAGGCGCACGGTACCGGCACCCGGCTCGGCGACCCGATCGAGGCCGAGGCGCTGCTGGCGACCTACGGCCACGGCCGGTCCGCGGCGGATCCGCTGTGGATCGGCTCGGTGAAGTCGAACATCGGGCACACCCAGGCCGCGGCCGGCGTCGCGGGCGTCATCAAGATGGTGCTGGCGATCCGGCACGGCCGGCTCCCGAGCACCCTGCACGTGGACGAGCCGACGCCGTACGTCGACTGGAGCGCCGGCGGCGTCGCGGTGCTGGCCGAGCCGGTGAGTTGGCCCCACCGGGACCGCCCGCGCCGGGCCGGCGTCTCGTCGTTCGGGGTGAGCGGCACCAACGCGCACGTGATCCTGGAGCAGGCGCCGGTGCCACCGTCCGGCGAGCCGGTCGAGGCGGTCGTCGGCCCGGTCCCGTGGGTGGTGTCCGGGCGTACCGCCGCGGGCCTGCGCGCCCAGGCCGAACGGCTGCGGGTCTTCCTCGACGAGGACACCGACCGGTCCGCGGTCGCCCGGGCGCTGGCCGGCACCCGCTCGGCAATGGAGCACCGGGCCGTCGTGCTGGCCGGTCCGCAGGGGTCGGCCGGGCTGGCCGCGGTCCGCGACGGGCACGCCGCGCCCGGGGTGGTCCGGGGCACGGTCAGCGCGGGCAAGCTCGCGTTCCTGTTCACCGGCCAGGGCGGCCAGCGGGTGGGGATGGGGAGGGAGCTGCACGCCACCTATCCGGTCTTCGCCGCGGCGTTCGACGACATCTGCGCCCGCTTCGATCCCCACCTGGACCGTCCGTTGCGCGACGTGGTGTGGCACGACGCGGAGCTGCTCGACCGGACCGCCTACACCCAGGCCGGGTTGTTCGCGGTCGAGGCCGCGCTGTTCCGGCTGGTCGAGTCGTGGGGTGTCGTGCCGGACGTGCTGCTCGGCCACTCGATCGGCGAGCTGACCGCGGCGTACGTGGCCGGGGTGCTCTCGCTCGACGACGCGGTCACGCTGGTCGCGGCCCGGGGCCGGCTGATGCAGGAGCTTCCCGCCGGCGGCGCCATGCTGTCGGTGCGTCTCGGCGAGGCGGAGGTCGCCGCGGCGCTGCCGGACGGCCTCGACATCGCCGCCGTGAACGGCCCGGAGTCGGTGGTCGTCTCCGGTGACTCCGAAGCGGCCGCCGCGTTCGCGGCGAGCTGCGCCCGGGACGGGATCAAGACCCAGCGGCTGCGCGTGTCGCACGCGTTCCACTCGGCCCGGATGACGCCGATGCTGGACGCGTTCCGGGTGGTGGCGGCCGGGCTGAGCTACGCCGCGCCGCGGATCCCGATCGTGTCCAACCTGACCGGCGCGGTGGTCGACGGGTACGACGCGGACACCTGGGTGCGGCACGTGCGGCGCACGGTCCGCTTCCACGACGGCGTGCAGGCGCTCGCCGAGCTGGGCGTCCGCCGCTACCTGGAACTCGGCCCGGACGGTGTGCTCACCGGCATGGCCCAGCTCGGCCTGGACGGCGCCGCCCAGGCCGAGGACCTGGCCCCGCCGGTGCGGGTGGCCGCCCTGCGCCGCGAGCGGCCCGAGCCGGAGACGCTGCTGGAGGCGGTCGGCGCGCTGTTCACCGTCGGCGTCGGAGTCGACTGGGCGGCCGTCGTCGGGCGGGACACCGGCCTGCCGGCCGAGCTGCCGACGTACGCGTTCCAGCGGGACCGCTACTGGCCGGCGCACCGTGCCCCGGCCGCCGACGACTGGCGCTACCGGGTGGCGTGGACGCCGGTCACCCCGACGCCGGGTCCCCGCCCGGCTCCCCGGCTGGCCCTGGTGCCCGAGGGCGTCGCGGCCGACCGTGTGGTGGCCGCGCTCGGCGACGACGTCACCGTCCTCACCCTGACCGCCGCCGACCTCGACCGGACGGCCCTGGCCGCGCGCCTGGCCGCGTCCGGCCGGGACTTCGGTACGGTCGTCTCGCTGGCCGGGCTCGTCGACGGGCCGATGCCGGACGGCGTGGTGGCGCGCGGCGCGGCGCTGACGCTCACCGTGCTCCAGGCGCTCGGCGACGCCGACGTCGGCGCGCCGCTGTGGACGATCACCCGGGCCGTGTCCGAGCACCCGTTCGCCGCCCAGGTGTGGGGGCTCGGCCTGGTGGCCGCGCTGGAGCACCCGGACCGGTGGGGTGGCCTGGTCGAGGTGCCCGCCGACGCCGACGATGCCACCCTGCGCCACCTGGCCGCCGTGCTGGACGACGGCACCGAGGACCAGGTGGCGATCCGGTCCACCGGGGTGACCGCGCGTCGCCTCGTCCGCGCCGCCCTGCCGGGAACCGGCGGCCGGGTCGGCGCCGGCGGCAGCGTGCTCGTCACCGGCGGCACCGGAGCGCTGGGCGCGCACGTCGCGCGCATACTGGCCGACCGGGGCATCGGGCACGTCGTGCTGACCGGCCGGCGCGGCGCCGACGCCCCCGGCGTGGCCGACCTGGTCGAGGAGCTGGCCGGACGCGGCACCACGGTCACGGTCACCGCCTGCGACGTCGGCGACCGGGCCGCCGTCGCCACGCTGCTCGCCGGCATCCCGGACCTGGTGGGCGTGGTGCACGCGGCCGGCTCGGGCGAGTTCGGCGCGCTGGCCGACACCGACCCGGACGCGTTCGCCGCGACGCTGCGGGCCAAGGTGGCCGGCGCCCGGCACCTGGACGAACTCACCACCGACCTCGACTTCTTCGCCGTGTTCAGCTCCGTGGCCGGGGTCTGGGGCAGCGGGCGGCAGGGCGCGTACGCGGCCGCAAACGCGTTCCTCGACGCCCTGGTCGAACAGCGTCGGGCCGCCGGCCGGCCGGGCCTGGCGCTCGCCTGGGGGCCGTGGGCCGGCGCGGGCATGGCCGGCGACGCGAGCACCCAGGAGTACCTGCGCCGGCGGGGCCTGCGGGCGATGGACCCGGCGCGGGCGGTGGCCGTCCTGGCCGCCGCGCTGGACGGCGACGACGGATGCCTGGCCGTCGCCGACGTCGACTGGCCCACGTTCGCCCCCGCGTTCACCGCGTCCCGCCCGCAGCCGCTGCTCGCGCTCCTGCCGGAGGCGGCCGGCCCGGCCGCCGACGCGCGCCCCGGCGGCGACCCGCCGGCGTTCGCGGTCACCCTGCGCGGGCTGCCCGCGGCCGACCGGGAGCGCGCGCTGCGCACCCTGGTCCGCGAACAGGTGGCGGTGGTCCTCGGGCACCGCGACGTGGCCGGCGTGGACGTGCGGATGCCGTTCAAGAAGCTCGGCTTCGACTCGCTGACCGCGGTCGAGCTGCGCAACCGGCTCAGCGCCGAGACCGGCCTGACGCTGCCGGCCACGCTCGTCTTCGACCACCCCACGCCGGTGGCGTTGGCCGGCCGGCTGCGGGAGCTGCTGGCCGGCGAGTCCGCCGCCACCCCGGACGACGAGCCGGCCACCCGCACCGAGCCGGACGAGCCGATCGCCATCGTCGGCATGGCCTGCCGCTACCCGGGCGACGCGGACAGCCCCGAGGCGCTGTGGCGGCTGGTCGACGGCGACGGCGACGGCCTCACCCCGTTCCCGACCGACCGGGGCTGGGACCCGGCGTCGCTCGACGACCCGGACGCCCGGGGCGGCTTCCTGCGCGACGTCACCGGGTTCGACGCCGACCTGTTCGCCGTCTCGCCGCGCGAGGCGCTCGCCATGGACCCCCAGCAGCGGATGCTGCTCGAGGTGGTCTGGGAGACCTTCGAACGGGCCGGCATCGACCCGCGCTCCACCGCCGGCACCCGCACCGGCGTGTTCATGGGCACCAGCGGCCAGGACTACCTCGGCCTGCTCGCCGTCGCCGGCGAGGAGACCGACGGGCACCAGGGCACCGGCAACGCGGCGGCGGTGCTGTCCGGCCGGGTGGCCTACACGTACGGGCTGGAGGGTCCCGCGCTGACCGTGGACACCGCCTGCTCGTCGTCGCTGGTGGCGCTGCACCTGGCCGTGCAGGCGCTGCGCAACGGCGAGTGCGCGACCGCGCTGGCCGGCGGGGTGACAGTGATGGCCACGCCTACCGCGTTCGTCGAGTTCCGCCGCCAGCTCGGCCTCGCCGCGGACGGGCGGTGCAAGCCGTACGCGGCGGCGGCCGACGGCACCGGGTGGGGCGAGGGCGCCGGTGTGCTGCTGCTCGAACGGCTCTCCGACGCGCGACGCAACGGGCACCGGGTGCTGGCTCTGGTCCGGGGCACGGCGGTCAACTCCGACGGCGCCAGCAACGGGCTGACCGCGCCGAACGGGCCGGCCCAGCAGCGCGTGATCCGGGCGGCGCTGGCCGCCGCCGGGTTGCGGCCGTCCGAGGTGGACGTGGTGGAGGGGCACGGCACCGGCACCCGCCTCGGCGACCCGATCGAGGCGCAGGCCCTGCTGGCCACCTACGGGCAGGACCGCGAGCAGCCGCTCTGGCTGGGCTCGGTGAAGTCGAACATCGGCCACACCCAGGCCGCCGCCGGCGTCGCCGGTGTGATCAAGATGGTGCAGGCGATGCGGCACGACCGGCTGCCCCGCACCCTGCACGTGGACCAGCCGACGCCGCAGGTCGACTGGGCGTCCGGGGCGGTGCGGCTGCTCACCGAGCCGGTGCCGTGGACCCGTGCCGGGCACGCCCGGCGGGCCGGCGTCTCGTCGTTCGGCATGAGCGGCACCAACGCGCACGTGATCCTGGAGGAGGCGCCCGAGGCGGCGACCGAGGCGGCCACCCCGACGCCCGCCGTGCCGTCCTGGCCGATCTCCGGGCGTACCGAAGGGGCGTTGCGCGCCCAGGCCGCCGCCCTGCGCGACCTCGACGCCGAGCCGGCCGCGGTCGCCCGGGCGCTGGTGGCCGGGCGCGCGGCGCTGGAGCACCGGGCCGTGGTCGTGGGCGCGGACGCCGCCGGCCTGGCCGCCGCCGCGACCGGCGCCACCGCCACCGGTCTGGTCACCGGGGTACGGTCGGCGGCCGCCGCCGAGGGCGGCGTCATCCTGGTCTTCCCCGGTCAGGGCGGCCAGTGGGCCGGCATGGCGGCCGACCTGCTCGACACCTGCCCGGTCTTCGCCGACCGGTTCGCCGAGTGCGAGGCGGCGCTGGCCGAGCACCTGGACTGGGCGGTCGGTGACGCGTTGCGGGCTCGCGACGAGTCCTGGATGGAACGCTCCGACCTGCTGCAACCGGCGCTGTGGGCGGTGATGGTGTCGCTGGCCGCGGTGTGGGAGTGGCTCGGCGTCGACGTGGCCGGTGTGGTCGGGCACTCGCAGGGTGAGCTGGCCGCCGCCGTGGCCGCCGGCGCGCTGAGCCTGCGCGACGGCGCGCGGATCTCGGTGGAGCGGGCCCGGATCCTGCTCCGGCTGGCCGGTCAGGGTGGCCTGCTGGCCGTCGGGGCCGGCGTCGAGCGGGCCGAGGCGCTGCGCGACGGCGTGGACGGCGCGGTGATCGGCGCGGTGAACGGCCCCCACCTGGTGGTGCTGTCGGCCGACTCGGCCGGCCTGGCCACCATCGAGGACCGGTGTGCCGAGCAGGGCCTCTGGTCGCGCCGGGTGGCGATCGACTACGCCTCGCACTCCCGCCAGGTGGAGTCCGTCCGCGACGACCTGCGGGCGGCGTTCGGCACGGTGCGCCCGACGGCCGGCCGGATCCCGTTCTACTCGACGGTCACCGGTGGCCTGCTCGACACCACCGCGCTCGACGCCGACTACTGGTACGACAACCTGCGCGACCCGGTGCGGTTCGACGAGGTCGTGCAGGGACTCGTCGCGGCCGGGCACACCACGTTCGTCGAGGTGAGCCCGCACCCGGTGCTGGCCGCCGCGCTGCAGGACCGGGTCGACGCCGCCGGTGGCCTGGTGACCGGGACGCTGCGCCGCGACCACGACGGCTGGACCCAGCTGCACCGTGCCGTGGCCGAGCTGTGGGTACGCGGCGCCGCCGTGGACTGGTCCGTGCTCACGCCGCCCGGCCCGGTCGCCGACCTGCCGACCTACCGGTTCCAGCACGAGCGGTTCTGGCCGCGGGTGCGGGCGAGCGCCGGCGACGTCTCCGCGGCCGGGCTCGCCACGGGCGACCACCCGCTGGTCGGCGCGGCGGTGACGCTCGCCGACGGCGACGGGCTCGTGCTCACCGCCCGGATCTCCGTCAACACCCACCCGTGGCTCGCCGACCACCGGGTGCTGGACCGGATCGTGTTCCCCGGCACCGCGTTCGTCGAGCTGGCCGGGCAGGCCGGACGGCTGGTCGGCGCCGGCGCGTTGCGGGAGCTGACCATCGCCGCGCCGTTGGTGCTGCCGCCGACCGGCGACGTGCTGCTGCAGGCGCGGGTCGGCGGCCCGGAGAGCGACGGCGTCCGCACGGTGCGCGTCGCCGCCCGGGCCGGGGACGACGCCCCCTGGGTGCGGCACGCCGACGGCCTGCTCGCCGACGACACCGCTCAGCCCGGATTCGACCTGCGGGAGTGGCCGCCCGCCGGGTCCGAGCCGGTCGGCGTGGACGACACCTACGACCTCGCCGCCCACGCGGGCCTGGACTACGGCCCCGACTTCCGGGGGCTGCGCGCGGCCTGGCGGCACGGCGACGACGTGCTGGCCGAGGTCGAGCTGCCCGAGACCGTGGACGCCGACTCCTATGCGGTGCACCCGGCGCTCTTCGACGCCGCCCTGCACGCGGCGGCGCTGGTCGGTGGCGGTGAGGGCGCGCGGTTGCCGTTCGCCTGGACCGGCGTGACCGTGTACGCGGCCGGCGCGCGGACGCTGCGGGTGAGGTTGCGCGCGGTCGGCGACGACGGCCTCGTCGTGCAGTTGGCCGACGCGACCGGCGCCCCGGTCGCCACCGTCGAGCGGCTGGTGTTCCGCCCGGTCGCCGGCGACAGCCTGACCCGCGCCCCACGCCTGGACGACGCGCTGTTCCGCGTCGAGTGGGACGAGAGCCCGGCGGAGGGCGGCACCGCCGGCCGGGCCTACCTGGTCGTCGGTGACCTGACCGTGCCCGACCTGCCGTTGCTGGCCGCGATCGAGCCCGGCGCGCCCGCCGATCTCGCCCGCCGCACGCTCGACGTCGTGCAGCGCTGGCTCGCCGGCGACGACGACTCCCGACTCGTGGTGCTCACCCGCGCCGCCACCCCGGCCGGCGGTCCGGTGGACGACCTGGCCGCCGCGTCCGTGCTGGGCCTGCTCCGCTCGGCCCAGAACGAGCACCCCGGCCGGATCGTCCTGGTGGACACCGACGGGCTGCCGGAGTCGTGGGCGGTGCTGGCCGGCCCGCTGCCGGTCGACGAGGAGCCGCAGCTCGCGGTACGCGCCGGGGTGGTGCTCGTGCCGCGCCTGAGCCGGGCCCTGCCCGCCGCGCTCGTGCCCCCGGCCGACGGACCGTGGCGGTTGGAGGCCGGCGCGGCCGGCACCCTCGACGGTCTGGAACTGCGCCCGGCCCCGGCGGCCGCGGCGCCGCTGGACGCCGGTCAGGTCCGGATCGCGGTGCGGGCCGCCGGTGTCAACTTCCGGGACGTCGCCATCTCGCTCGGCCTCACCGACCAGCAGGGCATGGGCACCGAGGCGGCCGGCGTGGTCACCGAGGTCGGCGCGGACGTCACCGACCTGGCTCCCGGCGACCGGGTCTTCGGCGCGATCGGCGGCGCGTTCGGGCCGGTCGTGGTGGCGGAGCGCGCGCTGGTGGCGCGGATCCCGGACGGCTGGAGCTTCGCCGAGGCGGCCTCGGTCACCACCGTCTACCTGACCGCCTGGTACGGCCTGCGCGACCGGGGTGGCCTGCGGGCGGGGGAGACGCTGCTGGTGCACGCCGCGGCCGGCGGGGTCGGGATGGCCGCGGTCGAGCTGGCCCGGCTCTGGGGTGTCGAGGTGTTCGCCACCGCGAGCCCGGCCAAGTGGGACACGGTCCGCGCGCTGGGCGTGGCCGACGACCACCTGGCCTCCTCGCGCACGCTCGACTTCGCCGACGCCTTCCGGGCCGCGACCGGCGGCCGCGGCGTGGACATGGTGCTCCACTCGCTGACCGGCGAGTTCACCGACGCCTCGCTGCGCCTGTTGAGCCCGGGCGGCCGGTTGATGGACATGGGCAAGACCGACAAGCGCGACCCGCTGGAGGTGGCCGACCACCATCCCGGCGTCCGGTACGACGCGTTCGACCTGTTCGAGGCCGGCGCCCCGCGCATCGGGGAGCTGCTGCGCGAGGTGCTGCGCCTGTTCGACCAGGGCCGGCTGCGGATGCTGCCGATCACCGCCTGGGACGTCCGGGACGCGCCGAACGCGTTCCGGCACATCAGCCGGGCCCGACACGTCGGCAAGAACGTCTTCACCGTGCCCGCTCCGCTGGACCCGGCCGGCACGGTGCTGGTGACCGGCGGCACCGGGCAGCTCGGCGGCCTGCTGGCCGAGCACCTGGTGACCGCGTACGGGGTGCGGAACCTGCTGCTCACCAGCCGCCTCGGCCCCGAGGCGCCCGGCGCCGCGGAGCTGACCGCGCGGCTGCGGGACTCCGGCGCCACGGTCGAGGTGGTCGCCTGCGACGTGGCCGACCGCGCCGCGCTCGCCGCGCTGCTCGACGGACGGCGGCTGACCGGTGTGGTGCACTGCGCCGGCGTGCTGGACGACGGGACGTTCGCCGCGATGACGGCGGACCGGATCGACACCGTGTTCCGGCCCAAGGCCGACGCCGCGTGGCACCTGCACGAGCTGACCGCCGGCCAGGACCTGGCGATGTTCGTGCTCTACTCGTCGGTCGCGGCCACGTTCGGCTCGCCCGGGCAGGCGAACTACGCGGCGGCCAACAGCTTCCTCGACGCGCTGGCCGCGTACCGCCGCGGGCTCGGCCTGCCGGCGGTGTCGCTCGGTTGGGGACTGTGGTCGGAGGCGAGCGGGATGACCGCCCACCTCGACGGCGCGAACCTGAGCCGGGCCACCCGGGCCGGCGCCGCGCTGGACTCCGCGACCGGCCTGGCGTTGTTCGACGCGGCGCTCACCCTGCCCGGCGCGCATCTGGTGCTGTCCGCGCTGGACCGTTCCGGCTTCGGTGACACGGTGCCGCCGCTGCTGCGCCGGCTGGTGCGCCCGGCCGTGCGCCGGGTCGCCCCGGTGGCGGCCGCCGGGGCGGTGCCGCTGGCCGAGCGGCTGGCCCCGCGCTCCGCGGCCGAGCAGGACGCGTTCCTGCTGGACCTGGTGGTCGCGCACGCCGCCGCGGTGCTGGGGCACCCGACCACGGACGCGGTCGGCGCGGAACGGGCGTTCAAGGACCTCGGCTTCGACTCGCTGACCGCGGTCGAGCTGCGCAACCGGCTCACCGCCGAGACCGGCGTACGGCTGCCGGCGACCCTGATCTTCGACCATCCGACCCCGCTGGCGCTGGCGACCCGGGTCCGGACCCTGCTGCTGCCGGACCGGAGCAGCCCGGAGGCGGTGCTGCGGCGCAGCCTGGACGACGTGGAGACGGCGCTGGGCGAGGTCGCCGAACTGGACTCCAACGAGCGTTCCCGGCTGCGGATGCGCCTGGAGGTGCTGCTGGACCGGGTTCGCGCCGTCGGCGACGAGGGTCCCGGGTCGGCGGCCGGGCGCGGCGACGACGACCTGGAGTCGGCCACCGCGGACGACATCTTCGCCCTCATCGACAGCGAACTCGGAACGTCCTGAGAGGACTCTCCTGATGCCTGAGCAGACAGCAACGGAGCCCACCACCGCCGAGCGCATCGCCGCCCTGGACGCCCGGCACCGGCAGGTGGTGGAGACGGCCGAGGACCGGGCCCGGCAGAAGCAGCACCAGAAGGGCAAACTCACCGCGCGTGAGCGGCTCGACCTGCTCTTCGACAGCGGCTCGTTCGTGGAGCTCGACGAGTTCGTCCGGCACCGGTGCACCGAGTACGGCATGAGCGGCGACCGGCCGGACGGCGACGGGGTGATCACCGGCTACGGCACCGTCGACGGCCGGCAGGTCTGCGCGTTCTCCCAGGACTTCACGATCCTGGGCGGCAGCATGGGCGAGGCGTGCGGCGGCAAGGTCATGAAGCTCATGGACCTGGCCATGAAGATCGGCTGCCCGGTCGTCGGCATCAACGACTCCGGAGGCGCCCGGATCCAGGAGGGCGTGCTCTCGCTGGCACACTACGCCGAGATCGGACGCCGCAACGTGCTCGCCTCGGGGGTGATCCCGCAGATCTCGCTGATCATGGGGCCGTGCGCCGGCGGCGCGGTGTACTCACCGGCGATGACCGACGTCACGGTGATGGTGCGCGACACGTCGTACATGTTCGTTACCGGTCCCGAGGTGGTCGCCGCGGTGATGGGGGAGCGCACCACCCGCGACGAGCTGGGTGGCGCGGAGACCAACAGCGAGGTCGCCGGCAACGTGCACCACGTGGCCGACGACGAGCCGGCCGCGATCGCCTGGGTCCGTGACCTCCTGGGCTACCTGCCCAGCAACAACCTCGACGAGCCGCCGGTGTTCGCGCACGCCGGCGCGCCCGAGGTCACCGACCGCGACCGGCACCTCGACGGCATCATGCCGGACTCGGCGAACCGCACGTACGACATGGTCGAGCTGATCGAGCGGGTCGTCGACGAGGACTCGCTGCTGCCGTTCCAGGAGTCGTTCGCGCCGAACATCATCTGCGCGCTGGCCTCGGTCGAGGGGCGCTCGGTCGGCGTCGTCGCGAACCAGCCCGGCCACCTGGCCGGCGCGATCGACCTGGACGCGTCGGTCAAGGCGGCCCGCTTCGTGCGGATGTGCGACGCGTTCCGGATCCCGATCCTCACCCTGGTCGACGTGCCGGGCTACCTGCCCGGCGTACAGCAGGAGCGGATGGGCATCATCCGGCACGGCGCGAAGCTCCTGTACGCGTACTCCGAGGCCACCGTTCCGCTGGTGACCGTGGTGGTCGGCAAGGCGTACGGCGGGGGCTACGCGGTGATGGGCTCCAAGCACCTGGGCGCCGACATCAACCTCGCCTGGCCGACCGCGAAGATCGCGGTGATGGGCGCGGGCGGGGCGGTGCTGATGCTCTACCGCAAGGCGCTGGCCACCGCCGAGGGCGCCGACCGCGAGCGCCTGCTGGCCAAGTACACCGAGGAGTACCGGCAGCTGTTCGACTCGCCGTACATCGCCGCCGAGCGGGGCTACGTCGATCGGGTGATCCGCCCGTCGCAGACCCGCCTGGAGGTTGCCCGCGCGCTGCGCGCGTTGCGACACAAGCGGGCCGAGCTGCCCGCGAAGCGGCACGGCAACATCCCGCTCTGACCGCCGCCACGCGGAGAGGCCGCCACGCCCCGTCGGCGTGGCGGCCTCTTCCGGTCCGGTGCGCTACCGGATGCTGCGGGCGAACTGACGCGACGCCCAGACGACCGAGAGGGTGGTCAGGACCGTCAGGATGGCGAAGCTCTGCCAGACCACGGGCGTCTCCGGGCGCCCGGCGAACAGCTCGCGCATGCCCCGGACCACCCACGAGAACACGTTGAAGTCGGCCACGTTCTGCAGCCACACCGGGGCCAGCGCCAGCGGTAGCAGGATGCCGGAGAGCATCAGCAGCGGGTGTCCCACCGTGTTGATCAGCGGGCTCAGGATGCCCTCGGTCTTCAGCTTCAGCGCCGCCCCGTTGGACAGCGCCGACATGCCGAGCGCGATCATGCCGACCAGCAGGAACCCGAGCAGCAGCTCCGGCAGGCGGACGGTCAGCCCGAACAGCATCGCGGTGACCGTCACGATGGCGGCCTGGAACAGCAGGTTCGCGACGTCCTTCAGGGAGCGGCCGAGCAGCAGCGCCATCGTGCTCATCGGCGTCACCCGGGCCCGCTCGATCATGCCGGCCCGCAGCTCGACGAGCATGTTGAAGCCGGCGAACATGCCGCCGAAGATGGCCAGCAGCACCAGCAGGCCGGGCACGAACGTCGTGTACGCCGCCCCGGACGTCGGCGCGTTCAGCGCCCGCTGGAGCAGCGGCGCGAACAGGAACAGGTAGACCAGCGGATCCAGGATGCTGAGGAAGATCCAGATCGGGCTGCGGATGATCTGGCTGATCTGGCGGTGGAACACCAGCCAGGTGCCGCGGGCGACGTTCATGGCGGCGGGCCCCCTTTCAGGCTGCGGTGAGCGAGCGGCCGGCTTTGGCCAGGAAGACGTCGTCGAGCGACGGCCGGTGCACCTCGATCGTGTCCGGCACGATGCCGGCGTCGTCGAGGTCGTGCAGGATCTTCGGCAGCACCCGGTTGCCGGAGTCGACGAACAGGCGCAGGCCGTCGTCGGTGGATTCGAGCCGGGTCACGTAGGCGGCCCCGGTCATGATCTTCTCGGCGTCCGGGGTGCTGCCGTTCAGCCCGAGCGTGACCACGTCGCCGGCGACCTGACGCTTCAGCTCCTCCGGCGTGCCCTCCGCGACGACCTGTCCCTTCTCGACGATGGCCACCCGGTCGCACAGGGCGTCGGCCTCCTCGAGGTAGTGGGTGGTGACGAGCACGGTCATGCCGTCGGCGCGCAGGCGCTCGATCTCGCCGCGGATGTCGGCCCGGCCGGCCGGGTCGAGACCGGCGGTCGGCTCGTCCAGGAACAGCACCCGGGGCTCGTTGATGAGGCCCATGGCGATGTCCACCCGCCGCCGCTGGCCGCCCGAGTAGGTCTTGCACCGCCGGTCGGCGTAGTCGGTGAGCTTGAACGTCTCCAGCGCCCGCGCGGCCCGCTCCCGGGCCTCGGCCTTGCCGATGCCGAACATGCGGGCCTGCAGGATGAGCTCCTCGCGGGCGGTCGAGTTGTCCGCGGTGCACCCGCCCTGCGAGACGTACCCGATGCGCCGGCGCACCTCGGCCGCCTCGGTGGCGAGATCGGCGTCGGCGATGACGGCGCTGCCGCTGTCCGGCCGGATGAGGGTGGTGAGCATCCGGATCGTCGTGGTCTTGCCCGCGCCGTTCGAGCCGAGCAGGCCGAGCACCTGTCCTTTCTGGACGTCGAAGCTGACACCACGCACGGCGTCGACGTCGATGGTCTTCCGCCCGAAGCGGATCCGGTACGACTTGCGCAGTTCGTTGACCTCGATCATGTCTACTCCCAAGCGGGTGGCAAGGCACGGATGCGCCACACCTGTCCATGCTCGGGGCGGGCGTGCGGTGCGGTAACCCGTAGGCCGCCCCCTACTGACCCGAGACTGCGCCGAGGCAGTTCCGGATCTCTTGCGCCCGCTGTCGGCGCGTGAGGATCCTCGTCTCACATCGCGGGTCCCGCCTCGGGGCCCGGCCGACGTGAGGGGCGACCAGCATGACCGACGACGACGCGGGCCTGTGGATCCGGGAGTACCACCCGGCCGCGCCCGGCAGTGTCCAGCTCGTGTGCCTGCCGCACGCCGGTGGCTCGGCGAGCTACTACTTCCCGGTGTCCCGGGCCCTGGCGCCCGAGGTCGAGGTGCTGGCGATCCAGTACCCGGGCCGGCAGGACCGCCGGCACGAGCCGCTGGTGCGGGACCTGCCGGAGCTGGCCCGACGGGTGCACGCGGTGCTGCGCCCACGGACCGACCGGCCGCTGGCCCTGTTCGGGCACAGCATGGGCGCGAGCCTCGCCTTCGAGGTGGCACGCCTGCTGGAGCTCCAGGACGGGGTGACCCCGGCGGTGGTGTTCGCCTCCGGCCGGCGGGCGCCGTCGCGGGTCCGGGACGAGCGGGTGCACCAGCTCGACGACCGCGGCCTCATCGCCGACGTGCGCCGGCTCAGCGGCACCGAGGGCGGCCTGCTCGGCGACGACGAGGTGCTACGGATGATCCTGCCGGCCATCCGCGCCGACTACACGGCCGCGGAGACCTACCGGTACGCGCCCGGCCCGCCGCTGTCGGCGCCGATCACCGCGTTCACCGGCGAGAGCGACAGCAAGGCCACGGTCGACGAGGTGCGGTCCTGGCAGGACCACACCACCGGGCCGTTCGACCTGCACACCTACCCCGGCGGCCACTTCTTCCTCAACCGGCACCAGGCCGCGGTGCTCTCCATCATCCGGACGCAGCTCGCGGGCGTGCGGGCCGGTTCGCGCACCGCCTGACCCGGCACCACCGCGGAGCGGAAGAGGGATCGACATGACCGACACGATCACGACGACCACGTCGCCCGACCTGGCCACGATGCTGGCCCGGCGCGCGGCGGAGACGCCGGACACGGTGGCGTACTCGATGGTCCGGCCCACCGGCCGCCCGCGGGACGACGAGCTGACGTACGGCGATCTGGAGATCGCCGCCCGGGCCCGGGCGGCCGCCATGGCCGACCGCGACCTCGGCGGGCGGACGGCGGTGATGCTCTACCCGTCCGGTCTCGAGTTCCCCCGGGCGCTGCTCGGCGCCCAGCTGGCCCGGGTGCGCGCCGCTCCGGTGAAGGTGCCCAACCGGCGCAGCGGCCTGCTGCGCGTGCGGGCGGTCGCGGACGACGCGGGGGCGACCACGATCCTCACCACGGCGGCGGTCCGGGACCAGCTCCTCGCGCAGTTCGGGGACGCGCCGGAGCTGTCCGGCCTGTCCTGGCTGTGCACCGACACGGTCGCGGACGAGGCCGCGTCGGCCTGGTCGCCGCGGATCATCGTGCCGGACGACGTCGCGATGCTGCAGTACACCTCCGGCTCGACCGGCATGCCCAAGGGCGTCGTGGTCAGCCACCGCAACTTCTGCGCGAACGCCGAGGACCTGGCCCGGCGCTGGCCGCTCGCCGACGACGGCCGGGTGGTCTCCTGGCTGCCGCTCTTCCACGACATGGGACTGCTGTTCGGCATTGTGATGCCGCTGTGGTCGGGGGCGCCGGCGCACCTGATGGCGCCGGACGACTTCGTCCGCCGCCCGCTGGGCTGGCTGGAGGCGATCGCGGAGCTGCGCGGCACGCACACCGCCGCGCCGAACCTGGCGTACGAGCTGTGCGCGCGGGCGGCCGTCGACGCCCGGCCCGACCTCGACCTGTCCTGCCTACGGGCGACGATCAGCGGGTCGGAGCCGGTGCGGTGGGACACGGTGGAGCGGTTCGCCGCGGCGTTCGCGCCGTACGGGCTGGAGCGGTCGTCGATCAGCCCCGGTTACGGCCTGGCCGAGAACACGTTGAAGGTGTCGGGCAGCCGGTCCACCGACCAGCCCCGGGCGCGGTGGCTCTCCGCCGCGGCGCTGGCCGACCGGAAGGTCGTGGGTGTCGCCCCGGACGACCCGGACGCGACAGCGGTGGTCAGCTGCGGTCCGGCCGACGGGCTGACCGAGGTGACGATCGTCGACCCGGGCAGCCGTACCCGCTGCCCGGACGAGACCATCGGCGAGATCTGGCTGTCCGGTCCCTGCGTGGCGCAGGGCTACTGGCAGCGTCCGGTCGAGACCGCGGAGACGTTCGAGGCGACGCTCGCCGACGGCGACCCGGCGCTGCGCTACCTGCGCTCCGGTGACCTCGGTTTCGTCTCCGACGGCGAGCTGTTCGTCGCCGGGCGGCTCAAGGACGTGATCATCCGGTTCGGCCGCAACTACTATCCGCAGGATCTCGAGCAGACCACCGAGACCTGCGCCCCCGGGCTGCAACCGTCGTGCTCGGCCGCGTTCGCCGTCGACGGCGGCGCCACCGAGGACCTCGTGGTGGTGGTGGAGGTGAACGGCCGGATCCTGCGCGACACCCAGGCCGAGCAGCTCACCGCGGCGGTCCGGGCGACAGTGGAGGCGCGGCACGGCATCCCGGTCGCCGAGGTCGTGCTCATCCGCCGCGGCACGCTGCCCCGCACGACCAGCGGCAAGGTACAACGGCGGGCCTGCCGGGCCGCCTACCTCGACGGCACCCTGGCCCGGATCGGGTCCGCCTCGTGACCGGCAGCCGGATCCGCGGCGTCGGCGCCTACCGCCCGGCCCGGGTCGTGCACAACGACGAGATCTGCGGACCGATCGACTCGACCGACGAGTGGATCCGGCAGCGTTCGGGCATCGTCAGCCGCCGGTTCGCCGGCCCGGACGACACCGTGGTCAGCATGGCGACGCGGGCCGCCGACGGCGCGCTGCGCCACGCCGGGGTGACCGCGGAGAGCATCGACGTCGTCATCGTGGCGACGATGTCCTACCTGTACCAGTCACCGGCGGCCGGCCCGCAGGTGGCGGACCTGCTCGGCGCGCACCGGGCGGCCGCCTTCGACCTCGGCGCGGCCTGCGCCGGGTTCTGCTCGGCGCTGGCCGTGGCCGACGGGCTGGTGAGCAGCGGCTCGGCCGGCCGGGTGCTGGTCATCGGGTCGGAGCGGATGACCGACATCATCGACCCCAAGGACCGGTCCACCGCCTTCCTGTTCGCCGACGGCGCCGGCGCGGTGGTGGTCGAGTCGTCCGGCAGCCGCGGCATCCACCAGGTGGTCTGGGGCGCCGACGGCGCGCGCAGCGGCGTCATCGGCCACGAGGGCTCCTGGGCCCGCACCCGCGACGACCCGGGCTTCTGGCCGGTGATGCGGATGGCCGGGCCGGAGGTCTTCCGCTGGGCGATCTCCGAGGTGGCGCCGGTCGCCGGGGAGGCGGTGCGGGCCGCCGGCCTGACCGTCGACGACCTGGCGGCCTTCGTGCCGCACCAGGCCAACGTGCGCATCATCGACCGGATCGCCGGCTCGCTGCGTCTGCCGGCGAGCGTGGTGGTCGCGCGCGACGTGGAGCACTCCGGCAACACCTCCGCCGCGTCGATCCCGCTGGCGATGGAGGCGCTCGTCAGCGCCGGCCGGGTGCCGTCCGGCGGCCTGGCGCTGCTGTCCGGGTTCGGCGCCGGCCTGACCCACGCCTCGCTGGTGGCCCGGCTGCCCTGAGGGCCGCCGAAAGGAGCTGACACACGTGCACACGGTCCTCATCGCCAACCGCGGCGAGATAGCGGTCCGGGTCGTCCGCGCCTGCCGCGACGCGGGCCTGCGCAGCGTCGCCGTCTACGCCGACAGCGACCGCGACGCCCGGCACGTCCGGCTGGCCGACGAGGCGTACGCGCTCGACGGCGACACCGCGTCCGAGTCGTACCTGCGGATCGACAAGCTGCTCGCCGTCGCGGCGACCGCCGGCGCCGACGCGGTCCACCCCGGGTACGGCTTCCTGTCGGAGAACGCCGACTTCGCCCAGGCGGTCGTCGACGCCGGCCTGACCTGGATCGGGCCGTCGCCGGCGGCGATCCGGGTCCTCGGCGACAAGGTGTCGGCGCGGCACATCGCCGAGCAGGCCGGCGCCCCGCTGGTCCCGGGCACCGCGGAGCCGGCGCGGGACGCGGCCGAGATCGTGGCGTTCGCCGAACGCTTCGGCCTGCCGGTCGCCATCAAGGCGGCCTTCGGCGGCGGTGGCCGGGGGCTGAAGGTCGCCCGGACCGTGGCCGAGATCCCGGAGCTGTTCGAGTCGGCGACCCGGGAGGCGGTCGCGGCGTTCGGCCGGGGCGAGTGCTTCGCCGAGCGCTATCTCGACCGGCCGCGCCACGTGGAGGCCCAGGTACTGGCCGATCAGCACGGCGCGGTCGTCGTCGTCGGCACCCGCGACTGCTCGTTGCAGCGGCGGCACCAGAAGCTGGTCGAGGAGGCGCCGGCGCCGTTCCTGACCGACGCCCAGCGCGACCGGATCCACGCCTCGGCCAAGGCGATCTGCCGGGCGGCCGGCTATCACGGCGCGGGCACGGTGGAGTACCTGGTCGGGACGGACGGCACGATCTCGTTCCTGGAGGTGAACACCCGGCTCCAGGTGGAGCATCCGGTCAGCGAGGAGACCAGCGGCGTCGATCTGGTCCGCGAGCAGTTCCGGATCGCCGACGGTGAGAGGCTGCGGTTCGACGCCGACCCGCCGGCGCGCGGGCACGCGATCGAGTTCCGGATCAACGGGGAGGACCCGGGCCGCGGCTTCCTGCCGGCGCCCGGGGTGGTCTCGGCGGTGACGTGGCCGGACGGGCCGGGCGTGCGGGTGGACGCCGGTATCGGGGCGGGCAGCGTCGTCGGTGGGAACTTCGACTCGCTGCTGGCCAAGGTGATCGTCACCGGCGAGACCCGGGCCGAGGCGCTGGAGCGCTCCCGGCGGGTGCTGGACGAACTGGTCGTGGACGGGCTGGCGACGGTGCTGCCGTTCCACCGCGCGGTGGTCCGCGATCCCGCGTTCACCGACGAGCCGTTCCGGGTGCACACCCGGTGGATCGAGTCGGAGTGGCACAACGACGTACCCCCGTTCGCCGGCGGCGCGACGGCGCCGCCCGCGCTCGAGCGCCCGAGCCTGGTGGTCGAGATCGACGGCCGGCGGCACGTGGTCACGCTGCCCGCCGGATTCGCCGGTCTCGCCACGGCGGCGCCGCCGGCCGGGTCCGCGGCGCCGTCGTTGCGGCCGCGTCGGCGGGCCGGCGGCGGACGCGCCCAGCCGGCCGTGGTCGACGGTGACGCGTTGACCAGCCCGATGCAGGGCACCGTGGTGAAGCTGGCGGTCACGGAGGGTGACACGGTGGTCGCGGGGGATCTCGTCGCGGTCATCGAGGCGATGAAGATGGAGCAGCCGTTGCACGCCCACAAGCCGGGCGTCGTGACCGGCCTGGCCGTCGCCATCGGACAGACGCTCTCCGCCGGCACGGCGGTCTGCCTGCTCGTCTGAGGCCACGGGCCGGCAAATCCCCGAACGTTGCGCGGATCCGCGTTTTGGGGTACGCGTTGGCAAAATTCGTTCCGGCGTATCAAACCGGAGGGAGTGGACGAAAGAGTCGCCCTGAATCGACGCAGCAAACGCATCGATCGGTGCGACTATCGGGAGAACGGCCATTTGTCGCGACCCGAAGGGTGGCGATCGTCAGCCCGGCTGGCACCAGCGGGAATGCTTTCGTAGGCTCGGTGGAGACACCTGGGGGCCAGAGCAATGTGGACGAAGTGGCAGTTTTGTTTATTGTTCTACGACCCTACCGGCTGGCGATCGCGGGGTGAACGAAAGGTTACGGGCATCGAGGCCGTGACCTGCTCCGCACTTCCTGGAGCGTAGGGGGCGCACGTGGATTACCGCGTGCTCGGACCGCTCGAGGTTCTGGTCGACGGCCGTCCCCTCGACCTCGGCGGTCACCGTCAGCAGATCGTTCTTGCCAGCCTGGTGCTGGAGGCGGGACGGGTGGTCCCGGTGGGCCGCCTGATGACCGCGATCTACGGCGAGCACCTGCCCAGCAGTGCCCGCGTCCAGGTGCAGATCTGCGTGTCCGCGCTGCGTCGGCTGCTCGCGTCCTCCGGCCGGGCCGACACCATCATCACCCGCAACCAGGGCTACGTGCTCGACCCGACCGGCAGTCACATCGATCTCTGTGACTACGAACGACTGCTCGCCGAGGCCCGGGAGGCGACCGGCGCGGGCCGTCGCGACGACGCGGTCGGCTGCTACCGCGAGGCGCTCCGGCTGTGGCGCGGCGCGGCCCTGGAAGGCATCGACAGCCAGGTGCTGCGCTCCGCCGCCGACCGGTTCGCCGAGCGCCGGCTGACCGTCATCGAGGACTGCATCGAGCTGGAACTGGATCTGGGCCGGCACCGGGACGTGATCGCCGAGCTGACCGGCCTGGTGCTGGCCCATCCGTTGCGGGAGCGGCTGCGGGGGCAGCTCATGCTGGCGCTCTACCGGTCCGGGCGGCAGGCGGAGGCGCTCGACTCCTACCGGTTGGCCCGCCAGACCCTGATCGACGAGCTGGGCCTGGAGCCGAGCGAGTGGCTGCAGCGCCTCGAGCGGTCGATCCACACCTCGGAGGCCGGCCTGGTCCTCCACCCCGGCCTGGACGGCCCGGCGGCGCTCGTCGTCGCCGAGCAGCTCGCCGACAGCGTGCTGCCGGCCGTCGTGCCGATCGAGGGCGCCGACCTGACGCCGGGCACCGAAGAGCCCGTCCTGCCGATCCTCGCCGCCGAGGACGACCCGCCGCCGGCGCCCGCGCTGACCGCGGCCACACCCTGCATGCTGCCCACCGACATCGCCGACTTCACCGGCCGGGCCCAGCAGGTCAACGACATCGAGGCCCGGCTGGCCCTGTCGGTGGAGAACCCGCGACAACTGGCGGTGCCGGTCATCGTCATCGCCGGCAAGCCGGGCATCGGGAAGACCACGCTCGGCGTGCACGTCTCGCACCGGCTGGCGCCGCAATATCCGGACGGGCAGCTCTTCGCCGACCTGCACGGCCGGGCGTCTCGGCTGGTCAGCCCGATGCAGATCCTGGAACGGTTCCTGCGGACCCTCGGCGTGCCCGGCGGCGTCCTGCCGGACGGGCTGGAGGAGCGCGCCGAGATGTACCGCGGGCTGCTCTCCGACCGCCGGGTCCTGGTCGTGCTCGACAACGTCGGCAGCGAGAGCCAGGTCCTGCCGTTGCTGCCCGGCAACCCGCGCACCGCCGTCATCATCACCAGTCGCAGCCGGCTCGGCGGGCTGCCCGGCGCCACCCACGTCGACATCGACGTCTTCGGCGCCCGGCACTCCATCGAGCTGCTGTCACGCATCGCCGGCGACGGCCGGGTGCACGCCGAGGCCGACGCCGCCGCCGACCTGGCCGAGCTGTGCGGGCAGCTCCCGCTCGCCCTGCGGATCGCGGGCGCCCGGCTGTCGGCGCGTCCGCACTGGACGCTGGAGCAGCTCGCCGGCCGCCTGGAGAACGAGTCCCGCCGCCTCGACGAGCTCAAGCACGGCGCGATGGGCATCCGGGCCAGCATCTCGATGACCTACGACAACATCAGCGAGGACGCGCGTCGGTTGTTCCGGCTGCTCGCCGTCCTGGACTGCCCGGTCTTCTCCGGCTGGATGGGCGCCGCGCTGCTCGACCGGTCGCTCGACGACGCGCAGGATCTGCTCGACGACCTCGCCGACGCCCAGCTCGTGGAGATCACCGGCACCGAGTCCGGCCTGCACAGCCAGTACCGCTTCCACGATCTGATAAGAGTCTTCGCCCGGGAGCGGCTCGCCGCCGAGGAGGCGGTCGCCGAGCGCAACGCGGCGCTGGAGCGGGTCCTGGGCGCGTTGCTGTTCCTCGCCGAGGTGGCGCACCGGCAGCTGCACGGCAACGACAACCTGCAGGTCCACGGCGAGGCGACGCGCTGGGAACTGCCACCGCGCACCGCTGCCCGCCTGGTCCGGGAGCCGTTGAACTGGTTCGAGCGCGAGCGGCAGTCGCTGGTGGCCGCGGTGCGGCAGGCCGCGAAGATCGGCGCCGTCGAGCTGTGCTGGGACCTGGCCGTCACGGCGGTCACGCTCTTCGAGTCGCGGGTCTACCTCAACGACTGGCGGGACACGCACCAGGTGGCGCTCGCCGCGGTCCGGCAGGCCGAGGACCGGCGCGGGCAGGCGGTGATCCTCTACTCCATCGGGTCCCTGGCCATCGTCGAGAAGCGGTTCGCCGACGCGCGGCAGACTCTCGACGAGGCCGCCGAGCTGTTCCAGAGCGTGCACGACGCCCAGGGCGCGGCACTGGTCAGCCGCAACATCGCCTACCTGGAACGGATGGACGGCAACCTCGCCGAGGCGGCCCGACGTTACGAGCGGGCCCTGGCGGTGCTGCGCAACGGCGGTGACCTGGCCGCCGCGGCGTACGTGCTGCACAGCCTGGCGCAGGTCGAGCTGGAGCGGGGGGACGCCGCCAGCGCCAAGGGCATGCTGCCGCAGGCGTTGGAGCTCAGCCGCCAGGCCGGCAGCCGGCGCATCGAGGCACAGGTGCTGCACCGTCTCGGCGACGCGCACCTGCAGGCCGGGGAGCCGGCCGAGGCGGTGGCGGCGTTCGGGGAGGCGCTGGCCGCGGTGCACGACCTCGGCGATCCGATCGGTGAGGCGTACGCCCTGCACGGTCTCGGTCTGGCGCACCTGCGCGGCGGCGACTACACCGAGGCCGGCACCGCGTTGGCCAGCGCCCAGTCGCTGGCCAGCAGCAACGGTGAGCGGCTGGTCGAGGCGCGGATCGCGTTCAGCCTCGGTGAGCTGGCGCTGGCCTGCGGCAAACCGCCACAGGCGGTGGTGCATTTGCACCGGGCGCTCGGCCTGTTCCGCAGCATCCAGGCGCCGGTCTTCGAGTCGCGGGTGCTGGCGATGCTCACCGAGGCGTACACCGCGGCGTCCGGTTCCGATCAGGTGGTCATCGACTCCAAGGCCTCCTGAGGCCCCGCAGACAGCGGCGCCGTCACCGGGGGAGCGGCGACGGCGCGAGGGTCTTCCGGGCGGATCAGCCCCAGGGCCAGTTCCCGTTCGTCACGACCACGACGGGCACCTGCGGGGCCGGCGGATTCGGCGCGTTGCCGTCCGCGCTGGCCGGACTGACGGCACCGAGGGCGAAGCCGGCACCGGCGGCGGCGGCGACGAAGATGCGGGCGATGGTGCGGATGTTGAAAAATCGCATGGAATCCTGTCTCCTCAGACTTGCTTCCGACTTGCGCCGGTTGCGGCTTCGATGAAAACCACGCTATGGAACCGCGCCATCGACTCCTTATCGATGTGTTTAAGAAGCGCTCCGACCGCTCCGGCGGCGGCCGATAACGTCTCGAATGCCGGCCGATAACGGCGGTGCCGATGATGACGCCACAGGCGCCCGCATCGTGGATCGAAAATTAGGTGAGTAGTCGATGAGTGTCTCTGCGCAAGCGTTGGATGTCGTCTACGGACGCTCGGCGGCCGGAGTCCGGGCCCGCCTGGAAAGGCCGAGCGGGGAAAGTTGGCGAACCGTCTCACAGGCGGAGACCGACAGTGACGGTCAGATCCTCGACTGGCTGGACGACGAACTCGAGCAGGGCGCGTACCGCATCGTCTTCGACAGCGACTCGTACTTCGCCAGCCTCGGGATCAGCGCCGCCTATCCGGAGGTCGCCGTGGTGTTCCGGGTGCAGGACGAGACCGACACCTGCCAGATCCAGGTCCTGCTCGCACCCTATTCCTATTCGATGTTCTTCGGCAGCCGGGTCTGAGCCGGTGCTCCGGAGGGAGGAGGAACGTGGTGAACCCCTTTCGACGTGCGGTACGGCGGTACCGGTCACCGGCCGTGGTCCCGCTGACGGAGCGCGCGTGGCCCGGCCGGAGCATCACCTCGGCCCCGAGGTGGCTCTCCACCGACCTGCGTGACGGCAACCAGTCACTGGTCAACCCGATGAGCCCCGAGCGTAAGCTGATCATGTTCCGGCTGCTCACCGAGATGGGCTACCGGGAGATCGAGGTCGGCTTCCCGGTGGCCAGCCAGGACGACCACGACTTCCTGCGTACGCTCATCGAGCGGGACCTGGTGCCGGACGACGTCACCATCTCGGTGCTCGTGCAGGCCCGCGACGACCTGATCCGCCGGACGGTGGAGAGTCTCGCCGGCGCCCGCCGCGCCACCGTCCATCTCTACAATGCCACGTCCCCGCAGTTCCGGCAGGTCGTGTTCGGCATGGACCGGGCCGAGTGCAAGGAACTCGCGGTGCAGGGCACCCGGCTGTTCATGAAGTACGCCGACCGCACCCTGACCGGCTGCGACCTCGGCTTCCAGTACTCCCAGGAGTTGTTCAACGACACCGAGCTGGACTTCTCGCTGGAGGTGTGCGAGGCGGTGATGGACGTCTGGCAGCCCGAGGCGGGTCGGCCGATCATCCTGAACTTCCCGACCACCGTCGAGCGGACCACGCCGAACGTCTTCGCCGACCAGATCGAGTGGATGGGCCGCCGGCTGAGCCGCCGCGAGCACCTCTGCCTGTCGGTGCACCCGCACAACGACCGGGGCACCGGCGTCGCCACCGCCGAGATGGCGATGCTGGCCGGCGCCGAGCGGGTCGAGGGCTGCCTGTTCGGCAACGGCGAGCGGGCCGGCAACGTCGACCTGGTCACCCTCGGGCTCAACATGTTCAGCCAGGGCGTCGACCCGGGCATCGACTTCTCCGACCTCAACCGGGTGCGGCGCACCGTGGAGCACTGCACCGAGCTGCCGGTGCACCCGCGCCACCCGTACGGCGGCGATCTCGTCTACACCGCCTTCTCGGGGTCGCACCAGGACGCCATCAAGAAGGGCTTCGACGAGCAGAAGCGGGTCGCCGCCGCGGCCGGGGTGCCGGTCGCCGAGACGCGCTGGGAGATCCCGTACCTGCCGGTCGACCCGGCGGACGTGGGCCGCACCTACGAGACCGTCGTGCGGATCAACAGCCAGTCGGGCAAGGGCGGGGTGGCCTACGTGGTCAGCTCGCTGCTCGGTCTCCACCTGCCCCGCGACCTGCAGGTGGAGTTCGCCGCGCTGGTGCAGGCGCGCGCCGACGCGGAGGGCGGCGAGGTCGCCCCGGCCCGGATCGCCGAGCTGTTCGAAGCCGAGTACGTCTCCCGTCCGCTGGTCTCCGTGCCGTTGCCGCTGCCCGCCGCGGTGCCCGCCTACCTGCACGTCGACGGCGCGGCCTTCGAGGTGGGCGCGGCCCGCGCGGACCAGATCGAGCAGGTACGGGACCGCCTGGTGCCGTGGGGCATCGACGTCCACGCCGTGCACCGCACCGGCACGGCGCTCACCGGCTGCGGCGGGCTCGCCGTCTACGCCGAGCTGCGCGCCGGCGACCAGGTGCTGTGGGGCGTCGGCGTCGACGCCGACCTGGAGTCCGCCGTCTCGGCCGCCGTCCGGTCCGCGGCCGCCCGGCTGAACCGTACGGCGGCCCCGCCCGCGCCGGAGTGCCTGCCGCTCGGCCCGCCCCGCCTCGCCCGCGTGGTCTGAGCGCCGCTCCTCCGCCGGGTCGCCGTCCACATGGGCGGCGACCCGGTCGCCGTTTCCGGGGTCGGCCCCTACCGATAGCCGGGGGATAACCGAACGACAGTGGTCGACCGTAGCGTCGCCACCAGGCAGAGCGGCCGGGTTGGACGCCACACGGGGGTTCCTGAGATGCCGCTGGAGCGCGCCACCCACGGCGCCCCTCGCACTGAAGGAAGTGAAGAAGATGGGTTTGGTGGAACGTACCGAGGCGATCGAGACACTGGACGGCCTGTTGGCCGCCTCCGTCGCCGGAAAGGGTCGGGTCGCCGTCGTCACGGGACCGGTGGCCACCGGCAGGACCGAGCTGCTGAACGCGTTCGCCGACCGCGTCGTGGACCTCAACGGACTGGCCATCACCGCCACCGGGTCGCGGTCCGAGCAGGACCTGCCGCTCGGCGTGATGAGCCAGCTGCTGCTGGACGCCCCGCTGGTCGACGAGGAGCGGCGGCGGGCGATGAACCTCCTCTACGAGGGCGCGCAGACCCTCACCCACGGCGACGGCGGCACGCACCGCCTCGACCCGCAGATCGTGCACTCGCTCTGCACCGTGCTGCTCGAGCTGTCCCGGCGCTATCCGCTGGTCGTCGTGGTCGACGACCTGGACCGGGCCGACCACGCGTCGCTGGTCTGCCTGTCGTACCTGGCCCGACGGGTGCGGTTCGCGCCGATGCTGGCGTTGTTCAGCCACTCCGGGCACCGGCGGTCGGGCGCACCGGTCCTCGACGTGGACGGCCTCGCCCGGCCGCCGCACGGCGTCCACATCGCGCTGGTCACCCTCTCCGCGGACGGCGTCCGGGAGATGGCGGCGGAAGCGCTCGGCGAGGACGACGCCGCGCGGCTCGCCCCCCGCTGGCACGAGCTCAGCGGCGGTAACCCGTTGCTGGTCGGCGGTCTGGTCGAGGACCACCGGCAGGCGCTCGCCGACGGCGCCGCGCCGGGCAACGAGCCGGTGCCGGGCGGCCAGTACGCCGAGGCCGTGGTCTCCTGCCTGCGCCGCACCGAGGAGCGCGCGCAGCGGGTCGCCCAGGCGCTGGCGATCCTGCCGGACGCCGGCTCGCTGGACAAGCTGACCGGTCTCGAGCCGGCCCAGGTCGCCCAGGCGGTCCGCGCGCTGACCGCGGCCGGCCTGCTGCAGCGGGGCGACTACCGGCACCCGGTGGCCCGCGAGGCGGTGCTGGCCCAGATCGACGACGGTGAGCGGGTCGCGCTGCACCGGCGCGCGGCGGAGATCGCCTACCACGAGGGCGCGGTCAGCCAGGTGGTCGCCGAGCACCTGCTGCGCGCCGGTCAGACCGACGACCCCTGGGTGGTGCCGGTCCTCGAGGACGCGGCCCGGCAGGCGCTGCGCGCCGGCCGGGTGGACGCCGCCGTCGACTATCTCCGGCTCGCCTGGCAGACGTGCGCCGACGACCGGCACCGCGCCAAGATCATGACGACCATGATGCGGGCCGGCTGGCGGATCAACCCGAGCATGTCCACCGGCTACCTGCCCGAACTCACCGCGGCGATGCAGAACGGCTTCCTGCGCAGCGGCGACGCGCTGGTGCTCACCAAGGCGCTGCTCTGGAACGGCCAGTTCGCCGACGCCCGGTCGGTCTTCGAGCAGCTCAACGCGTCGGCCGACGAGCACGACCAGGAAACCCTCACGGAGCTGGCGATCGCCCGGCCGCTGCTGCGGTCCACCTATCCGTCGTTCTTCCCGATGCTGCGCCCGCAGGTGCCGCTCGCCCCCACCCCGATCCCGACCGTGTCCGCCGGGCACCGCCTGGAGGCCGCCAGCGCGCTGGCCACCGTGCTCACCCGCGGGCCGTCCGAGCCGCTCGCCGCCGGCGTGGAGCGCATCCTGCACAACTCCCGGCTCGACGAGATGACCCTGGACACCGTGGAGAGCGCGCTGTTCGCGCTCACCTACAGCGGCCACGCGGACCGGGCCGTGCCCTGGTGCGACACCTTCGTCGAGGAGGCCGGCGCCCGGCAGGCGCCCAGCCGGCTCGCCCGGCTGGCCGCGATCCGGGCCGAGATCTCGCTGCGCCTGGGCGAGCTGCCCGCCGCGGTCCGGCACGCCCGCCTGGCGCTGGAGAGCATGCCGCCGAGCAGTTGGGGCGTCGCGGTCGGTGGCCCGCTCGCGGCGCTGATCACCGCGGCCACCGCGATGGGCGACTACGACCTGGTGCGCGAGCAGCTCGACCAGCCGGTCGCCGAGGAGATGTTCCAGACCCGGTACGGCATGCACTACCTGCATGCCCGCGGCCGCTACAGCCTGGCGATCGGCCAGCTTCCGTTCGCGTTGCGCGACTTCGAGCAGTGCGGTGAGCTGGCCGCCCGGTGGAAGCTCGACGTTCCCGGCCTGATCCCGTGGCGCACCGACGCCGCCGAGGCCCTGCTGCGGATGGGCCGTCCCGGGCCGGCCCGCAAGCTCGTCGACGAGCAGCTCGCCCGCTGCGGCAAGGACGCGCCACGAGTGCACGGGATGGCGATGCGCCTGCTCGCCGCGACCAGCGAGCTGCGGCACCGCCCGATGTTCCTGCGCCAGGCCGTCGATCTGCAGACCGCCGGCGGCGACGAGTACGAGCTGGCCCGCGCCCTGGCCGACCTCACCGAGGCCTACCACGTGCTCGGGGAGTCCCGCCGCGCCGGCATGATCGCCCGCCGGGCCCGCGCGCTGGCCGACAAGGCCCAGGCCCAGCCGCTGCTCAAGATGCTCACCCGGGGAGGGAACTGGGACGAGTCCGAGTCGATCGCCCAGCCGCTGAACCCGGCCGGTGGCGCCGCCATGCTCAGCGACGCCGAGCACCGGGTCGCGGCCCTCGCGGCGGAGGGGTACACCAACCGCGAGATCTCGATGAAGCTCTACATCACCATCAGCACCGTCGAGCAGCACCTCACCCGTACCTATCGCAAGCTGAACGTGACCCGCCGCACCGACCTGCCGGCCAACCTCAACCTCGACTTCTCCGTCGCGGGCTGAACCGCGCGTACCACGACGACGGCCGCGCCCGGAGGGGCGCGGCCGTCGTGGTGTTCCCGGTGGTGGCTCAGGTGGACCGGCGGGTGGCGACCCGACGACCGACGGGGTGCGTCCGGGGGACGGTGGGAGCCAGCACGGTGATGGCGGTGATGATGAGGCCGTTGCGCACCAGCCAACGGCCGGAGAAGCCGGTCAGCTTGCGGCCCTGCACCCACGGCGCGGTGACCAGGAGGCCGGCGGTGAACGTGCCGGAGAGCGGGTCGAGCACCACCTTCGCGTCCTCGAAGTCCAGCCAGCGCCCGGTCAGCGGGAACCAGGCCTTGTAGACCGACTCCTTGGCGCTGAACAGCATCCGGTCCCACGACACGGCGGGGTGGTCGTGCTGGAGGACGGCGATGCGGTCGCGTTCCTCGGGCAGCGAGACGGCGGCCAGGATGCCGTTGGCGAGCGGCTCGTCCGGCTCGGCGTCGATGCCGACGGTGGTGACCCTCTCGCGCTCGGCGACCACGGCGCCGCGATAGCCGGCGCAGTGGGTGATGCTGCCGACCAGGCCCTCCGGCCACTGTGGCTCACCGCGGGCGCCGGGCAGGATCGGCGCGGGTGGCCGGCCCAGCCGGCCCATCGCCTGGCGGGCGCACCACCGCGCGGTGGTGAATTCGCGGCGTCGCTTGTCGACCGCCATCCGGATGACGGCCTCCTCGTCGTGGAAGAGGGTGGCGTCCGGGGGGTCCACGAACGTGTCGACGGCCGTCACCGCGGCCGGGAGAATGGACTCGATCATGGCTTCCTCCGTGCCGGAGAAACGGTTCCGGGGTCAGCGGCGCTCCGGCCGGCACGGAGGTGTGCCGGTTGCGGGATCGTGCTGACAGGTGTCACGCCTCGACACTATCGACGCTGGTGGCGCCGGGGAACGCGGCGCAGGCCATTCACGGGCCGCTCACGCCTGGCTAAGGGAGTGATGCCGCCGGCTAGGGGCCGGCGGCACCCGCCCACGGCCGGGCGCGCGACGGGCCGAGTCAGCGGACCCGGTCCGAGCGGCGGGTCAGCCGCCGCCCGGCGTAGGCGAGCGTGAGGAGGATCGCCGCGGCGACCAGGTACCACTGGAACCGGTGCAGGTCCACGACGAGCGCGCGCAGGTGGTCACCGGCCAGGTATCCGCCGGTGGTCCACAGCCCGACCCAGGCGGCGGCGCCGAGGGCGTTGTAGGTCACGAAGCGCCGCCAGGGCATGCCGGTGGTGCCGGCGACGACGCCGTTGAGCTGCCGCAGGCCGTCGACGAAACGGGCGGCGGCGACGAGTTTCGGGCCGTGGCGGCGCATCACCGCCTCCAGCCGGGCGAACCGGTCGGGGTCGAGACGCAGGCGGCGGCCGTGGCGCAGGACGAGCCGGCGACCGCCGAAGCGGCCGATCAGGTAGCCGACGCTGTCGCCGAGCACGGCGGCCAGGAACGCGGTGGCCGCCACGCCGACGACGCTCAGCCGGCCGTGGGCGGCGTATCCGGCGGCGAGGACGATCGCGGTCTGCCCGGGGGTGGGAACGCCGAAGCCCTCCACGCCCACGAGCAGGGCCACGCCCGGGTAGCCGTAGTGGGCGACCAGGTCGGTGAGGACATGGAACGGGCTCACCGGGCTGCCGTGCCGACCTCGCCGGCCCCGGCCCGGCGAGCGATCAGGCAGCCCGCCGCGACGCCGAACGGCGTCAGGACGCCCGGCAGCGCGGCGTGCGGACGGGTTCCGTGCGCCGGCGACACGATCAGCTCATTCCCGCCCCGGCGAGCAGTATGCCCGGCCGGACCCGGAAGATCGGCGGCGTTCGCGGTCGAGCCCTCGTAACCGCCCGCCGCTGACCGCCGCTGCGGGGGAGCGTCCGGCGGGGCCGACCGAGGCGTGAGATGCGTTGGCGATCATCGATGTGTTGGCGGCATCGTCGAGGCATGACAGGCGTCTCCCCGTCCTCGCCGATCCGCCGACTGCGACCCGGCCCGCTGGCCGCCGTCGCGCTGACGACGGCGGTGCTCGGCACCGCCCTGGGCGTCGCGCCCGCGGCCGGCGCGGGCACCGCGGCGCCCGCCGCGTACCCCGTGGTCGCCCCGGCGCCCGGCGGGGTCGCGGTGTCCGCCGCGGAGCCGAGCGGAACCGCGCCGCCGACGCCGACCGTGTCGCTCAGCACGCCGAACACCTCGCCCTTCCCGCCGAGCGCGCCCACGAACCTGACCGCCGGCCCGGTCCGGACCGGGTCGGTCACCCTCACCTGGACCGCCGCCAGGCCCGGTTGCTGCGCCGTCGTCGGCTACGACATCACCTACTACCAGGCGTTCGACGACGTCATCTACAGCGCCGCCGTCGGTGCCGTCACCACCACCACGATCACCAACTACCTCCAGCCCGGCCGGCAGTACTCGTTCCGGGTGGCCGCCCGCGACAGCCTCGGACACCGCTCGGCCTCGACGGACACGCTGACCGTGGTCACCCCGGTGACCGACACCGGCCCGGACACCACCCCGCCGAGCGCCCCGCAGAACCTGACCGTGGGCGAGGTGACCGCCTCGACCGCCAGGCTGTCCTGGTCGGCGTCGACGGACGACGTCGGCGTGGTCGGGTACAACGTCTACCGCTTCGACGGCTGGTTCTCCTCGACGCTGGTCGCCACCGTGCCGGGGACGACGTACACGGCGTCGCTGCCGCCGCCGACGCCGCTGACCAACCTGTACTACGTGCGGGCCCGGGACGCGGTGGGCAACGTGTCGATCGCGTCCAACACGGTCACCCTGCCCACCACGTCCACCCCGACGCCCCCGCCGCCGTCGACCTGCCGGGTGACCTACCGCAACCAGTCCGAGTGGCAGGGCGGTTTCGTGGCCACCGTGACGGTCCAGAACACCGGGTCGGCGCCGGTCGACGGCTGGACCGTGACCTTCGGCTTCCCCGGTGACCAGCAGGTCACCTCGGGCTGGAACGCCACCCTCGGCCAGACCGGCCCCACCGTCACCGCCCGCAACGTCGACTGGAACCGCGTCCTCGCGCCGAACGGCTCCGCGACCTTCGGCGTGCAGGGGCGGTGGAGCGCCAGCGACGCGCCGCCGACCGGCTTCTCGCTCAACGGCGCCGTCTGCGCCGTGGGCTGAGCGCTCGTGAGAAGGAGTCCCGTGAGCACACCCCCGCGCCGCCTTCGGGCCCTGATCGGGGCCGTCACGGCCGTCGTCCTCGCCGTACCCGCGATGCTCGGCGGCGCCCCCGCGCCCGCCGCGGCCGCGAACACGCTCGGCATGCGCGGCGCCGACATCTCCTCGTTGCAGCGCAGCCTGGACCTGGGCGCCCGCTACTACGACGCCGCCGGCGTCGCCCGTGACCCGCTGGACATCCTGAGGTCCGTCGGCGTCAACTACGTCCGGCTGCGCGTCTGGAACGACCCGGTCAGCGGTTACAACAACAAGAGCAGGCTGTTGGCCCAGGCGCGGGTGGCCAAGGCGAAGGGCCTGAAGGTGCTCGTCGACTTCCACTACTCCGACACCTGGGCCGACCCGGGCAAGCAGTACAAGCCGGCCGCCTGGGCCGGCCACGGCCTGAGCCAGTTGCGGACCGACGTGTACGCCTTCACCTACGACGTCTGCACCAGCCTCCGGGGGCAGGGCACGCCACCGGACAGCGTGCAGATCGGCAACGAGATCAACGTCGGGATGCTGTGGAACGAGGGCAAGGTCGTCAACAACGACTTCGCTCCGCTGGCCGGGCTGCTCAAGCAGGGCTACGACGCGACCAAGGCGTGCGGCAGCGGCATCCAGGTGATGATCCACACCGCGGACGCCGACAGCAACGCCAACGCCCGCTGGTTCTACGACGGCATCCGTGCCCAGGGCGTGCGGTGGGACATCACCGCGCTGTCCTACTACTGCATGTGGCACGGCACCCTGGCGAACCTCTACGACAACATCGTCGACCTGCGCGGCCGTTACGGCAAGCCGGTGGTGATCGTGGAGACCGCGTACCCCTTCACCCGGAACAACGCGGACAGCGAGCCGAACGCCATCGGCGACGCGACCTGCGACGGCATCGGCGCGACCTGGTCCGGGCAGGCCCAGGAGTTCGACTGGGTGCAGAACACGGCCCGCAACGCGGGAGCCGTCGGCGTCTTCTACTGGGAACCGACCTGGTACGCGGTCCGCGGCAACGGCTGGGACCCGGCGAACATCAACGGCACCGGGAACCAGTGGGACAACATGGCGGTCTTCGACTGGTCCGGGCGGGTGAACCCGGGCGTGCGCTGGACGCCCTGATCCACAGCCGCGCGTGTCATGCTTCCCACGGTGACCGCCGAGCCTCCTGAGCATCCCCGCCGCCGGGCGACCCGCGTGGCGTCGGCCGTCGGCGCCCTCGCGGCGCTGGCCGCCGGCGCGGCGATCGTGGTGCCGCTGCTGTCGCCACCGGGCCCACGGCCGGCGTTCCAGCTCCCGGTGGCCTGCGGCGAGACCTGGCGGCTGTCCACCTATCCCGGCCACGACGACTACGACGTCGACCTCTTCCCGACCACCGGTGCGGCGTGGGGGCGGCCGGTGCTGGCCTCCGCCGCCGGCACGGTCGACGTGGCCGGGATCAACGGCTCGCTCGGCGGTCGTACCCCGCAGGACCCCGACGGGCCGAAGGGCCGGGGCGGCGGCTACTGGGTCACGATCGACCACGGCGGGAAGTGGCAGACGCAGTACCTGCACCTGCTGGAGCCGCCGCTGGTCACCGCCGGCCAGCGGGTGGCCCGTGGCGAGCAGCTCGGGCGCGTCGGCAGCACCGGCAACTCCGGCGCCCCGCACCTGCACTACGAGCAGCGCCGCGGCCGGGCGAAGGTGGAGACCCACTTCGACGGCGTGCCGTCGGGCATCACGTCCGACGACCGCGAGTACACGGTCCGGCGCACCAGCGCGAACTGCCCGTAGGGCCGGTCGCCGGACGCCGAAATCGGTGGCGACGGTCGCCGTCGGCATGTGAACCTGGAGCCGACCACCACCACGAGGAGTGACGATGCGAGCAGATTCCACGCCCCGGACCCTGGACCGTCCTACCGTGGAGTTCTGCCTTGGCGTTGTTGAATCTCGGAATCGTCGCCCATGTTGACGCCGGAAAGACCAGCCTGACCGAACGGCTGCTCTACGAGGCCGGTGCCGTCGCCCACCTGGGCAGCGTCGACGCCGGCACCACACGGACCGACTCGATGGAGTTGGAGCGCCGGCGCGGCATCACCATCCGGGCCGCCGTCACCTCGATCACGATCGGCGACCTGCGCGTCAACCTGCTGGACACCCCCGGCCACCCCGACTTCATCGCGGAGGTCGAGCGGTCGCTGGCCGTGCTGGACGCCGCCGTGCTCGTGGTGTCGAGCGTCGAGGGCGTCCAGCCGCAGACCGTCGCCATCTGGCGGGCGTTGCGTCGCATCGGCGTACCGACGGTGTTCTTCCTCAACAAGGTGGACCGCCGCGGTGCCGACGTCGACCGGGTCACGGCCCAGGTGCGCCAGCGGCTCGGCGCCCGCCCGGTCGTGCTCACCACCGTCGCCGGTCAGGGCGCGGGCGACGCCCGGGTACGCGCCGTCGACCTCGACGCCGAACCGGTGGTGGAGGCCGTGGCGGAGATCGACGACGCGGTGGCGGCGCGATGGCTGACCGACGAGCCGGTGCGGGTGCGCGACGTCCGGCGCGCCATCCGGAACGCGGTACGCAACGGCGGGATCAGCCCGCTGGCGTGCGGTTCGGCGATCACCGGCGCCGGGGTACGGCAGCTGTGCCGCCTCCTCGCCGATCTGCTGCCGCGCGGCGAGGAGCGGGACGGCCCGCCGGCGGGGACGGTCTTCGCCGTCGACCGGGACGGCCAGGGCCGGCGGGCCTGGCTGCGGTTGTGGTCCGGGCAGCTGCGCGTGCGGGACCGGGTGCGCCTGGCCGGGACCCGCCCCCAGACGGTCACCCAGATCGCGGTCATCGAGCCGGACGGCGTCCTGGTGCGCCCCGCGGTGTCGGCCGGGCAGATCGCCGCGGTGCGCGGCCTGTCCGCCCGGATCGGCCAGCACATCGGGGACCCGCCGCGGCGGCACGCCTACCGGTTCCCGCCGCCGACCCGGCAGGCGGTCGTCGAGCCGGTCCAACCGGAGCAGCGCCTGGCGATGTTCGCCGGCCTGGCCGAGCTGGCCGACGAGGACCCGCTGGTGGACCTGCGGCTCGACGAGCAGCGGTCGGAGGCGGTGATCCGCCTGCACGGCGAGGTGCAGAAGGAGGTGCTGGCCGCCCTCATGGCGGACCGGTACGGCGTCCGGGTGCGCTTCTCCGGCACGCTGACGGCCTGCATCGAACGGGTCGCCGGCGTCGGCTGCGCCGAGGAGCGGGTGCGTGAGCGCGGCAACCCCTACCTGGCGGGCCTGGGGTTGCGCATCGAGGCCGCGCCGGTCGGGCACGGCGTCGAGTTCCGCGCCGGTGTCGAGCCCGGCCGCCTGCCGCCGGCCTTCGTCGCGGCCACCGAGGAGGGCGTACGGGCCGCGTTCCGGCAGGGCCGGCACGGCTGGCCGGTCACCGACTGCACGGTCACCATGACGGCCTCGACGTACTGGCCGCGACAGAGCAGGCCGCACCAGAAGTTCGACAAGTCCATCTCGACCGTGGCGGCGGACTTCCGCAACCTCGCCCCGGTCGTGGTGGCCGCGGCGCTGCGCGCGGCCGGCACCCGGGTGTGCCAGCCGATCGAGCGCTTCGACGTCAACCTTCCGCAGCACGCGGTGGAGGCGGTGATGGCGTTGCTCGGCCGGCGGGGAGCGGTCGTCCACCACACCGCCGTCGCCGGCGGGTACCTCGACGTGAGCGGCACCCTGCCGTCGGCGCGGATCCCGGAGGTGGTGGCCGCGCTTCCCGACCTCACCGGTGGTGAGGCCGTCCTGACCACCACCTTCGACCACTACGCGCCGGTCACCGGGGAGGAGCCGCCGACGCTGCCCCGGCGCGGGCCCGATCCCGGCGATCGGGAGGCGTGGTTCCGTGCCGTACCCCGATAGGCCGGTCGAGGGCGTCGTGCGTCGTCGACCCCAGGAGGAAGGGCCTGGTCAGGGGCGCGCGGCTCCCGGACCGGGCCGTGACATGATGGCGCCCATGGGAAAGCAGAAGCATGTCGGCGACGCGACCGGTGACGGCGCCGACGCGCGGCTCGCCCTCGCGCGGGATCCGGCCACGCCACAGATGACCCTCATCGATCTGGCGTCCGACGCGTCGGCCGAGGTCCGCAAGGCGGTCGCGACCCGCGCCGACGCGCCGGCGCAGGCGCTGCGACCGCTGACCCGGGACCACGACCGGCACGTCCGGGAGGCCGTGGCGAGAAACCCGTCGACCTCGGTCGGCAACCTCCTGCGACTGGTCAAGGACGCCGACCGGTGGGTCCGCTGGGCGGTCGCCGGCAACCCGGCCTGCGACGAGTCGGTTCGTCGGGTGATGGCGGAGGCCCCCGACAAGGAACTGCGCGGTCTCCTCGCGGAGACGCGCGAGCTGGAACCCGAGGTGGCCGCGCGGCTGGTCGACGACGTCTCACCGGAGGTACGGGAACGGCTCGCCACCCACACCCACGACCCCGACGTGATCACGGCCCTGATGGCCGATCGCACCGCACGCGTACGCAAGGGGCTCGCCCGTAACCCGCGCACCACCGCCGCCCAGCGCAGCGCGCTCGCCCGGGACCCGGTGGTGGACGTCCGCGTCGCGCTGGTGCTCGCGGTCGAGCTGGACGAGGCGGATCTGCGACGCCTGCTCGACGACCGCTCGGTGCAGGTCCGGACGGCGATGGCGCGGTCGGAGATGATCCCGCCGCACATCCGGCAGGAGCTCGGTCGCGATCCCGACGAGATGGTCGCCGGCGTCGCGCGGGACTTCCGCCCCGGGTCGGGAAACGCCCCGGTGGTACGGGCCGCGCGGGCGGGCCACCAGTCCTCCGGCAGCGGTCGGGGCCGGCCGGGCGGTGCCCGGCGCTGAGGAGGACGGGCGGGGCCGCCTCACTCGCGACCGCCGATCGCCTCGACCGGTGGGAGCCGCATCGTGATTCGGGTCGCTGTCGTCAGCGCACCCCAGGACAGCGTGGTCGTCAGCGCCACGATCGCGGCGAGGCCGCCGACCGGGATGCCGGGGACGGGCGACCTCGTCAGCGCGAGGCTGAAGCCAACCAGCGGCGCAACGGTTGCCAGCAACCCGAGCGTCAGCGCCGCGACGATCACGATCCGGGCCTCGCCGTTCATCATCGCCCGGACCTGGCGGGCGCCGGCGCCGACGAGTCGTAACATCGCGAACTCCCTAACCCTCGCCGTCGTCGCCATCACCAGCGTGTTGACCACGGTGATGGCGAGGTAACCCAGCAGCACGGCCTGGAACATCAGGTTGAGCGCCCAGTCGCCCGCACCGGCGACGCCGGGCGCGGTCGCGAACGCCTCGCGGCCCTCCACCCGCACTGTCGGAAACGGCCGTACGGCGTCGCGCAGCGCTTCGGCGAGCGCCGCCGCGCCTGTTCCGTCCGCGGCCCTGACCAGCACCGCGGTGTAGACCCGCGAGGTGGTGTGCGCGACGACGAGGTCGTGGGGCAGGGTGACGTCGCCGAAGCCCAAGCCGTTCTCGTAGATCGCCAGGACCCGTGGCCTGACCACGGTCCCGTCGCCGAGGTGCAGCTCGACCGTCCCGCCGACCTCTGCGTGGGTGGTCCGCGCCGCGATGCGGCTCAGCGCCACGGTCTCGCCCCGCAGGCCCGCGATGTCGCCCCGGAGCACCGCCAGGTCCATGCTCCGCGCGAGCCCGTCCGGGGTGACCCCCTGCGCCGCGTAGACCCTGGTGGTGACGCCGTCCTCGGCGGGAAACGTCACCAGCACCTGCGTCCGCGCCACGGGCGTCACCACGGCGACCCCGGCCGCGCCGCGCACCGCGTCCACGACCTGCGGCGCCATCCCGGAGGACGCGGTCAGCACGCGGTCGGCCCGCAGCCCGCCGTCCACCTGCCGCTGCGCGCCGGCGGTCGTCGTGGCGGCGCCGCACACCTGCATTGCGGCCAGGGCCACGCCCATGGCCAGCGGCGTGGTGGCCGCGCCGAGCCGCCGCCAGCCGGCTCGCGCGGCGGCCCCGGCAAGGTACCCGCCGGCCGAGGTCGGGGGGTTCAGCAGACGGCCGAACACGCGGAGGAGGCCACGCAGCAGCAGCGGTCCGAGACACCCGAGCGCCGCGACGAACACCAGCACCGCGCTCGCCGCGGTGTCGGGGACCGAGTCGCCGGCCGAGGCGACGTCAGCCACGGTCAGCAGCAGCCCCAGCGGGACGAGCAGGACGCCGACGAGCACCCGGAGGCGGCCGAGCCTCGGCGGTTCGGCCTCGGCCTCCCCGAGCGCCTCGACCGGGCTGAGCCGGGCCGCCCGGCGGGCGACCAGCCAGCCGGAGAGCCTCGCCCCGACCAGGCAGAGGAGCAGCGCGGCGAGGGTGGGCGCCGGGTGCACCCGCATCGGGAAGTCCGGCGGCATGGCGCCCGCGCGGACGAACACCTCGCGCATCCCGAACGCGAGCGCGATGCCGGGAACCGTGCCGACCAGGGCGCCCGCCAGCGCCACCAGTGTCATCTCGGCGCCGACCATCCGGCGGAGCTGACGGGGCGTCGCGCCGATCGCGCGCAGCAGCGCCAGTTCGCGGCGGCGCTGCCGCAACGACAGCCCCAGCGTGCTGCCCACCACGAACATCACGATCAGCACCATCGTGCCGCCGAAGGACGCCGCGGTCTCGACCACAAGCGTCCGGGCGTCGCCGACGTCCAGGAACTCCACGTCACCGCGCCCCGCGCCGGTGTGGACCACCGCCTGCGGCACGGCGGCGCCGATCCGTGCGGCGAGCGCCTCCGGTGTCACGCCGGGCGCGGCGAGCACGCCGACGGCGTCCACCCGGTGCGGACGCCCGGACAGCTCGCGCGCCCGGTCGTCGGTGAAGAAGACGGCGGACTGACGACGCAGCCCGTCCCCGGGTGGCTCGGCGACGCCCACCACCCGGTAGGACGACGGTACCGAGCCGGACACGATCCGCACGGTGGCGGCCGGCGCCACGCCGACGCGGTCGGCAAGCGCGGCGTCGAGCACCACTTCGTCGGGCCCGGCGGGCGCCCGGCCCCGGCCGATCCGGAACGGGCCGAGCGCCGCGGCCGACCAGCCGTGCCCGAGGAGTTCAGGGCCGCCGTCCACCGCGTCGCCCGGCACGTCGAGCCGGTCGATCGCCACGTTCACGTCGCCGATCGCGGACGCGACGCCGGGCACCGCGGCCACCGTGGCCACCGTGCCGGCGGGCAGCGTGACGCGCTCGCGGTAGCGGATCTCGGACGTCTCGTCCAGCCGGAAGGACTGCGGGGCGCCCAGGACCACCGCCGCGCCCGAGTACCGCTCGGGGGCCACGCCGGCGCCGAGGCCGGACATGAGCAGGGTGCCGCAGGCGGTGATCAGGGCCGAGCCCGCGAGGAGCGCGACGAAGGAGCCGGCGAAGCCGCCCCGGCGGCCCCGGACGGTGCTCCAGGCCAGTGACAGGTCGCGGGGCAGCGGCACCCCCACCAGACGGACCAGCCGTCGCACCCGGCGGATCACCCGGCGCTCCGCCGGGCCAGGCGCGCGGCGACCTGCTCCGGGGTGGGGCGGGTCAGCTCACCCGCGAGCCGGCCGTCGGCCAGGAAGACCACCGCATCGGCGTACGCGGCGGCGACCGGGTCGTGCGTGACCATCAGCACCGTCTGGCCCATGGCGTCCACCACCCGACGCAGCAACGCCAGGACCTGCGTGGCGGAGCGGGTGTCCAACGCGCCGGTCGGCTCGTCCGCGACCACCACGTCCGGGCGGGTGATCAACGCGCGGGCGATCGCCACCCGCTGCTGCTGGCCGCCCGACAGCTCGTGCGGGCGTCGGGAGTGGTGCTCGCCGAGACCGACCGCGGTGAGCACCTCCCGCAGGAACCCAGGATCGGCGCGGCGGTCCGCGAGTCGCAGCGGCAACGTCACGTTGCCCTCGACCGTCAGCGAGGCCAGCAGGTTGTACGCCTGGAAGACGAAACCGATCCGCTCCCGCCGCACCTCGGTGAGGCGGGACTCGCTCAGGCCGCCGAGTTCGAGGTCGCCCAGCCGGACCGAGCCCGAGGTCGGCCGGTCCAGGCCGGCCGCGCAGTTGAGCAGCGTGCTCTTGCCGGATCCGGACGGGCCCATCACCGCGGTGAACGTGCCGCGCGGGAACCCGACCGTCACCGCGTCCAGGGCGGGCACGGTGTTCCGCCCCGATCGGTACCGCTTGGACACCGACTCCAGGCGCACCGCGTACGCCGGGGTCCCGGTCGTCGCGGCCCGCGCGCCGCCGCCTTCCGACGGATCTCTCGTTGATCTCACGTCGTCCGACGGTAGGTCCGCCGGCGGCCCGGACCGATACCCCGTGCCACCGGACAGGAGGTACAGCCAGCTGTAGTGACGCGGTGGCCGGCAGCGGGCAGACTCGGCACCGTGCCGGAGTCGCGAGCTTCCCCGCAGGTGCCACGTGGGCGGTGGACGCGGACGCGTCGCGCCGCCGTCTACCTGGTGGGTTCGCTGTTCTCCGCCGTCGCCACGCTGCTCGCCCTGCCGCTGCTGTGCGTCCCACGACTGGCCCGGCTGTGGGCGGGGTGGCACCGGGACCGCGCGGGACGGCTGCTCGCGCCGGAGTCGGCACCGACGCCCGCCGGCCACCCGGCCGGCCACACCGCCCGCGCGCTGCTCTGGCTGCCGGTGAACGTGCTGACCGGGGTGGCGCTCGGCCTGACGGCGTTGCTGTGCGTCGGCAACATCGCGGTCGCGGTGATCGCGACACCCCTCTGGTGGGCGTTCAGTCCGCCGGAGCGGCCACGGCTCTTCGTCGACGTCCCGGTGACCGACTGGACGACCGCGCTCACCCTCGGTCCGTTGCAGATCGGTGTGCTCATCGCCGTGGCGTACCTCGTTCTCCCGCCGCTGGCCGACGCCCACGCCCGGATCTGTCTCGCGGTGGCCTCGCCGGGCCCGACGGACGAGCAGCTCGTCGAACGGGTCGCCGTGCTGACCCGCACCCGCGCGGACGTGCTCGACGCGCACGGCGCGGAGCTGCGCCGGATCGAACGCGACCTGCACGACGGCACCCAGGCCCGCCTCGTGGCCATCGCGATGCGGCTCGCCGTGGCGCGGCAGGCGTTCGCCGGCGAGACGCGCGACGATCAGCTCGTGGCGGAGCTGCTGCGGGACGCGCACGAGGGGACCGAGGAGGCGATGACCGAGCTGCGGGAGGTGATCCGGACGGTGTATCCGCCGATCCTCGCCGACCGGGGCCTCGACGGCGCGCTGACCGCCGTGACCGGCCGTTGCGGCGTGCCGACCCGGCTGGACATCGGCGACCTCGGGCGGGTCCCGGCGGCCACCGAGGCCATCATCTACTTCGCCGTCGCCGAGGCGCTCACCAACGTCACCAAGCACAGCCGGGCGAGCGCGGCCGGCGTACGGGTCCGGCGCGCGGCCGACCGGTTGTCGGTGGTGATCACCGACGACGGCGTCGGCGGCGCCGACGACCGACGGGGCACCGGCATCGCCGGGATCCGGCGTCGGGTGCTCGCCCTCGACGGCACCGTGGACCTCGACAGCCCGACCGGCGGCCCGACGACCGTCACCGTGGAGCTGCCGTGCGGGTGGTGATCGCCGAGGACAACGTCCTGCTCTCCACCGGCCTGGAGCTGTTGCTGGGCCGCGCGGGCTTCCAGATCGCGGCCGTCGTCGACGACGCGGCCGGCTTCCTCACGGCGGTACGCCGGCACCGACCCGACGTGACGATCGTCGACGTCCGGCTGCCGCCGTCCTTCCGCGACGAGGGGATCCGGGCCGCCCTGGAGGCCCGCCGTGAGCACCCCGGCCTGCCCGTCCTGGTGCTGTCGCAGTACGTCGAGCAGCAGTACGCCGCCGAGCTGCTGTCCACCTCCGGTGGCGGCGTCGGCTATCTCCTGAAGGACCGCGTCAGCCGGGTGGACGGCTTCGTCGACGCCCTGCGCCGGGTCGCCGACGGTGGCACCGCGATGGACCCGGAGGTCATCGCGCAGCTCGTGCACCGTGCGGGCGACCCGATCGCCGCCCTCACCGCCCGCGAACGAGAGGTGCTCGCGCTGATGGCGCAGGGACACGACAACACCGCCATCGCCCGGCACCTCGTCGTCACCGACAACGCCGTCCACAAGCACATCGGAAACATCTTCGCCAAGCTCGGCCTCGCCGTCACCGACAGTGGCCACCGCCGCGTCCTCGCGGTTCTCGCCTACCTGAACGCCGCAGGCGGTCCGCCCGGCGCCTGACCGGTCGGGCGGGCGGCACCCGGCCGTCGAACGGGCCGACGGAGGAGACCCCACGCCTCAGTCGTCCTCAAGGTGTCCGGTGACCGGGTCGACCTGGGCGAGGAAGTCACGGATGTTCGCCACGTGCTCGTCGAGCGACAGGTCCGGGGTCGGGCTCACCCCGAACCCGTAACCGGGGTCCGGCCCGTTGAGCCACGCGTAGTCGGTGCCGCCGAACTCGTCGGCGCGGATCGTGAACAGCTCGCCGTCGACGTCGAGCGTGACCGAGGCGGCGTCGACCGGGCCCTCGGGCGCGGGACACCTGCCGGGGACGGCCGGCGGCCCGCCGTCGCCGCTCACCCGGCACCCCTCGGCGCCGTCGAGCGGGTCGCCGACGGTCGGGTGCCGCCGCCCGTCGACATCAGTTCTCGGGAGGGCCGGCGACGTCGACGACCGTGACCGGGGTGCCCAGCTCGACCGTGCGGGAGACGGTGCAGAGCCGGTCGTGCGACTGGCGCAGTGACCGGGGCAGCGCCTCGCGCGCCCGGTCGCCGTCCGGTCCGTCGGGGAAGGTCACGGTGAACTCCACCCGGAGGTCCCGCATCCGGTTGCCACCCGACTCGTCCTTGATCTTGTCGCCGCTGACCACGATCGAGAACTGGGTCGGCTCGGCGCGGCGGCTGGTGATGTGGTCGACGTCGACGGCGGTGCACCCGCCGATGGCGGCCAGCAGCAGTTCCACCGGCGTGAAGCTGTCGCCCTGGCCCGAGCCCATGGAGAGGGATCCGCCGCGGGCGTTGCGGACGGTGTAGCTCGCCAGGGCGGTGCGCTCGATCTCCACCGAGCGGAAGGTGTCGTCACTCATGACAGCGAACTTACCGAGGCCCGCCGTCGGATGCCGTGACCGGCTCGGCGACCCGGCGCAGCACCGGGTCGCCGACCTTCCGGGCCGGTTGTGCTCCCAGGTCAACGGACGAAGACTAGGTCCGGGAGGCACCGGGACGGCCCGTCCAGCACACGACCGTCGCGACCCCGCAGCCACCTGTCGAAGAACGCGGCGACGAAGGTCTCCTCGGTGTGGACGGCCCGGGTCGGGTCGACGTCCCCGATCGCGGCGGTGACGAAGCTGTCGGGGAGGTCGAGCTGGCGGGCGATCTGGGGGAGCAGCGGCACGGTGTCCTTGTAGGAGTCCTCGCTCTTGGCCCCGGCGAGGTGCAGGTCGACGCGCCAGCCCGTGCTGTTGTTCCACAGCATCGACCACGACGGTGTCCGGTGGTGGTCGGTGCCGGAGTCGCCGACGAGCAGGAACGGTCGGTCCAGGCCCTGCCGGGCCACCGGCCACAGCCCGATCGGATCCGGGATGATCGGTGACTCGATGCTGCCCCCGAGGTCGACCGCGGCCCGGATGCGGGGCTCCTCGCGCATCGCCTGCAGGGCGGTGAGCCCGCCCGCGGACACGCCGAGCATCCCGGTCCGGCGCAGGTCCAGCGCGCCGGCCACGCCGGCGGGAAGTGCCCGTCCCTCCGCGTCCGGGTTCGTCCCGCGGTCCAGGGCCGCCAGCTCATCGAGCACGAAGCGGGTGTCGCCGAGCCGCACGTCGAACACCCGGGCCGCCAGCCGCTGGAAGTCGTCGGGCTGCTGGGCCTCCTCGAACAGCTGCGCCAACCGGCCGGTCACCACCCGGCCGCCCGGGAACTCCACCTCGGACGCCTCGTAGGTGTGGTCGACGGTCACCACCACGTACCCGCGGCTGGCCAGATCCTGCACCAGCGTGGTCGCCCAGGTCCTCGGGTCACCGGCGCCGGGGGAGTACAGCAGCACCGGGAACGGCCGGCGGTGCCGGGCCACCGGCGCGCCGCGGTGGCCGCCGGTCCGGGTCGCGGCGAAGTCCACCCGCCCGGCCGGGATGCCGTACAGGCCGGACGCGGCGCCGTCGGCGCCGCCGAAGTGCGCCGCCGCGCCCGGCGACATGTGCGGCGCCCGCGGGAGGGCGCCCACGTCCCGGGCCGGGTACCAGAGGCTGACCATCAGTTCGCGGTACGGCACGTCGTCCGTCCACTGGTCGGTGCGGGACCTGTCGACCAGGTGCAGTTCCGTCGTACCGACCGGGTACGGGCCGGTCGGCGCGGGCAGGGTCAGCCGAGCCGGTCGGTCGGTTCCCGGCGAGGCCGGTGGCGCGGCGGACGACGGCGTCGCGGCGGTGATCGTCACGGCGCCGACGAGCAGCGACGCGACCAGTGCTGAGCGGATTCTCCGGATCATGGACGACTCCTGGGTGACCGGGGGCCGCGCCGACCGGCGGCCCTTCACCGCTCCGACGCTAGGGGCGTCACGCGGCCGGAATAACGAGGCCAGCACCCAACTCCGGCCGGGGGAAAACCTCCGGCGTCGCGCTGGCGGTCGATGCCTACCCTGACCCCGTGACCTTCCTGACGGTCGTCGTCGCGATCACCGGATTCCTCGGATACGCGATGCTGGTGCTGGCGCCGGTCCTGCTCGCCCTGGCCGTATCGGAGGGGCGCCAGCACCGGTGGGTCCGCCGGCATCCCGTCTCCCCGTGTGCCGCGCTGCGCCCCGGGACCGGCCTGCCCCGGCGCTTCGCCGTGTACGGCGAGACCGTGCCCGGCCCGGACGGGACGGTCGTCGCGCCGCTGTCCGGCACCGAGGCGGTGTGGTTCCGCACGCTCGTGTACTCCACCCGCAGCGTCGGCGACCCCGGCCTCACCCACACCGAGATCCTCTGGGAACGATCGGCCGGCGACCCGTTCGGGGTGGCCGACCGCACCGGCACGGCCGCCGTGACGGCGAAGATGCTCCAGGCGTCCGTCACCGACCCCCGCCTGTCGATGTGGGCGAGCACCCGGCTGCCGGTGGCGCACGCCGGTCCCACGCCGGTGCGGACCGTCGTCAGCGAGGAGACCACGAGCCATCGCCGCAACGGCCGGTGGCTCCAGCACCTCGTCGACCGGGGAGTGGTCCCGGCGGACGCGGCGAGGCGCGTGGACGCGGTACGGGTGGTCGAACAGGTCGTGCCGGCCGGCGTCGGACTGCACGTGATCGGCGAGCCCGTGGTCCTCGACGGCGGGCTCGCCGCGCTCACCCTGCCCCGCACCGGCCGCTACCTCGTGCTGAGCCGCGAGCCGGCGGCGACCGAGCGGGCCCTCGCCGGCGACCGCACGTACGGCATGGGGTCTGCGCTCTGGGCCGCGCTGGCCGGCGTGGCCTTCCTCGCCGTGGTCTGGGCCGTCAGCCTCGCGGTGGGCCGGTGACGGCGCGGTCCGCTCAGGTCGCCGCGGCGTCGTGGACGGCCATGGTCTCCTGCCGCTCGGCCTCCTCGCGCAGGACGGCGCAGTGCAGCCAGGCGTCCGGGATCGCGAAGCCGTCCACGAGCGTCCGCAGGTGCGGGCGCAGCTCCTTCAGCAGGCCGTTCACCACCGCGGTGACCGCCTTGGCGCGGGCCGGGGTGAGTCGGCCGTGCTCCAGCAGCCAACCCTTGTCGGCCTCGATGACGCTGAGCGCGTAGAGGTCGCAGACGCGGGAGAGCAGCGCCCGCACCGCCGGGTCCGCCGTGGCGTCGATGCCGGCCACGAACGCCTCCAGCGTCACCCGGTCGACGTGCGCGGCGGCCACCGCGAGGACGTGGTCCTGCACGTCGTTGAAGATGTCGAAGGGCCGGTCCTTCTTCGTGGCGGCGCCGTTGCGCAGGCGGCGGACCGCACCGTCGAGGCGGTGCCGCTCGCGGTCCTCGAAGACGGTGAGCTGCCAGCCGCGGTCGGTGATCGCGACCTCCTCGTCTCGGCCGGGCACGGCGCTGACCAGCCGTTCGATGAGCGACCGCGCGGCGGTGCGTTCGAGCACCATGTCGCGGACCTGGTCGGCGACGAAGGAGGCGCGTCCCCAGCCGTCCAACGAGCCGAACTCGTCGCGGTGGCCGGTGAGCAGCCCCTTGGCCACCAACTGCAGCAGTACCGTGTTGTCGCCCTCGAACGTGGTGAACACGTCGGTGTCGGCCTTGAGGCTGGGCAGGCGGTTCTCGGCCAGGTAGCCGGCGCCGCCGCACGCCTCCCGGCACATCTGGATGGTGCGGGTCGCGTGCCAGGTCTGCGCGGCCTTCAGGCCGGCGGCCCGGGACTCCAACTCCCGCTGCCGGTGCTCGTCGACCGGCCCGTCGCCGCCCTGCACCTCGCTGAGCGCGGTGACCAGCTCCGCCTGGGCGAAGGTCAGCGCGTACGTGGTGGCCAGGGCGGGCAGCAGCTTGCGCTGGTGGGCCAGGTAGTCGTTGAGCAGCACCTCCCGGTCGGCGTCGGGGGTGCCGAACTGGCGGCGGACGTCGCCGTAGCGCACCGCGATGGTGAGCGCAGCCTTGGTGGCCGCCGAGGCGGCGCCGCCGACGCTCACCCGACCGCGGACCAGGGTGCCGAGCATGGTGAAGAAGCGCCGGGAGTCGTTCTCGATCGGGCTGCTGTAGGTGCCGTCCGCGGCGACCTGGGCGTAACGGTCGAGCAGCATGTCGCGCGGCACGCTCACGTGGTCGAAGCTGAGACGCCCGTTGTCCACGCCGAGCAGACCGGCCTTCGGCCCGGCGTCGCCGATGGTCACCCCGGGCATCGGTTCCCCCCGCTCGTCGCGGATCGGGACCAGCCAGGCGTGTACGCCGTGCCGCCGCCCGTCGACGATCAACTGGGCGAAGACCACCGCCATCCGGCCGTCGCGGGCCGCGTTGCCGATGTAGTCCTTGCGCGCCCCCTCGTGCGGGGTGTGCAGGTCGAACGTCTGCGTCTGCGGGTCGTACACGCAGGTGGTGCGCAGCTGCTGGACGTCCGAGCCGTGGCCGGTCTCGGTCATCGCGAAGCAGCCGAAGATCCGGCCCGCGATGATGTCGCGCAGGTAGGCGTCGTGGTGCCGGCGGGTGCCGAGGGCCGCGACCGCGCCGCCGAACAGGCCCCACTGCACGCCCGCCTTCACCATCAGCGACAGGTCGACCTGGGCCAGCATCTCGATGGCGACGATCGAGGCGCCGACGTCGGCGTCGCCGCCGTACTCCTTCGGGAAGCCACCGCCGATGCCCAGCTCGACCGGAAGTTCGCCGAGCAGGCGGCTGATCCGCTCGCGCGCCTGGTCGCCGGTCTCCCCGTAGACCGGCAGGAAACGCTCGTCGAGGTGCTCGCGGTGCGCGTCGCGGACCCGGGCCCACGGCCCGTCGAGCACGGCCCGTAGGCGTGCCGGGTCGACGGGGCCGGTCTCGCTGCTCATGGCTACCTCGGGAGACGACGTCATGGGTACTGCTCGTACCCGGTCAACGCCGTCGACCTGCCCCGGTGACGCGGTGAGAACGATCACGGCGACGCGGGGCAGCGGGTGCCCGGAGCGGGCAGGGCACCGTCGACGAGGTAGCGGTCCACCACGGCGGTGGTGCAGTCGGTGCGCTGGTAGGTGCCGTGGCCCCACCCGTCGTAGGTGACCAGCCGCCCGTGCCGGCCCAGTTGCCGCGCGACGTTCGTCGCCCAGGCATAGCCGGTGCGCGGGTCGTGGCGGGCGTTGAGCAGCAGCAGCGGGGTGCGGGTGTGCACGCGCAGCCGGTGCGGTGGGTTCCGGACCGGGGGCGGCCAGCCGAGGCAGGTCTGCACCGCCAGCAGCCCGGCGCCGTAGCGGACGTCGGGCGCGACGGCCGCCGCCTCGCGGACCAGGCCGGCGTACTCGTCGTAGTCGCGCACCGCGGCCGGCCAGTCCGCGCAGAACACGCCGACCGCTACCGGCAGCCTGACCTCGTCGGGCGGGTCCCCGGCGTCCATGTCCCGGATCTCCGCCGCCAGTTGCGGCCAGCGCGGGCCGGCCAGCATGCCGAGGGCCACGGCCGTGACGTCGAAGGAGGTACGCGGCGCGTACTCGCCCCGGTCCGCGCGGGCCAGCACGCCGGCCCAGACGGACCGGACGTCCCGGCCGTGCAGCGCGCACTCGGCCGACCGGTCGCACCAGGACACGAACTCGTCGAACGAGTCCTGCAGGGCGGCGGCCTGGGTGCGCACGAACGCCCGCACGTCGAGGCTGTGGTCGAACACGCCTTCGAGCACGACCGCGCGCACCCGGTCGGGGTAGCGCTCGGCGTACTGCTGGCCCAGCAGCGTCCCGTACGAGCTGCCGTGGAACGCCAGCCGCCGTTCGCCCAGCGCCCGCCGCAGCGCCTCCAGGTCGTGCACCGTGCTCAACGTGTCCGCGTGGTCGAAGACCGGACTGGTCGCACGGCACCGGTCCCACAGCGCCCGGTTGTCGGCGATCGCCGCGTCGAAGTCGGCCTGGTCGGCGAGCGGGATCGGTGGTCGGCGCAGCGCCGGGTCCGGCGCGCAGGCCGGTGCCGCGGTGCGGGCCACCGTACGCGGGTCGAAGCTGACCAGGTCGAACCGGTCGAGCAGCTCGTCGCTGAACCGGTCACCCTTGCGGATGCGTTCCACGCCTGAGTCACCCGGGCCGCCCGGCCCGAACACCAGCGTGCCCACCCGACGCTCCGGCACCCGCGCGGCCCGACGGGCCACGGCCAGCTCGAACGTCGGCCCGTGCGGGCGGGCCCAATCCACCGGAAGGCGCAGCCGGGCGCACCGCACCGCCGGGTCGAGCGGGACGTTCGGCAGGTCGTCCGGGCACTCGCCCCAGACCAGGGCCGGAGGCGGCGCCGGGTCGGCGCGCGCCGGCGCGGGTGCCCCGGCGAGGAGGACGAGCACGGCGACGGCCACTGCCGACAGACGACGGTTCACGGGGCCTCCCGAGGTCGGAACGTCAGTCCATCCTCGACCCGCATCTCGTCGGATTCCCATCGGCGATCCCCCGGAGGTGACCCTGAGGTTCCGCCCCGGACGCCCCGCTCAGCCGACCCTCAGTGAGCCTTTCCACGCACCGTGGTGCCTGTCAGGACGGAACCTGGGCAAGCCTGAGCACATGTTCGAAGCCGCGTTTCTGCGCGGGCGAATCCACCATGGGCAGGATCAGCGCTGGTATGCCGGCGGAAACCGATCCGCCGTCGCCGGCGGGATGATCACCGACCATCAGGGTCTGGCCCGGTGCGGCGTGGAGGGCTTCGAGTGCGGCGACCCAGATCCGAGGGTCCGGTTTGACGAAGCCGACCTCGTAGGACAGTACGAACGCATCGACATGGCCGTCGAGTCCGTGCCGCGCAAAGCATGTGCGGATGTCCCAGCCGACGTTGCTGACGACGCCGATGCGAACACCGCTGTCTCGCAGTGCGGACAGGGTGGCGACGGTGTCGGCGTAGGGCTCGATCGCTTCGGCGTGTGTTTCGTGCAGGACCGATGCCAGCGCCTGGTCCACCCCGGGAATCTGTTGCAGCACGGCGAGGATCGCCCGATCCCAGACTCGCGGATCCAGATCTCGGGCGATGTGGGCCGGATCCGTGGCTGTCTCCCGCAACAGGTCCGCGAAGTGGCCGGCGATACGGTGCGCCTCGCCGGCAGCCAATGTCCGGTCGATCGATGCCGCCGCGTTGCCCACCCAGCGCTGCGAGTCCTTGGCGAACAGAGTCCAGGCGAAGTCGAACAGCACTGTCGTCACGGGCTCGGCGGTCATCGCGTCACCCTAGATCAACACGACGAGTTCCGTGGGCCGCGACCTCCACCTCCAAGGCGACACTCGACCGCTACAACACGCCGGCGACGTAGCGCGGGTCAGCGGTTGAGGTAGGCGGCCAGACCGCCGAGTTCCTCGTTGGCGATGAAGACCGACCGCACGTTGATGATGGCCTCCTCGACGTGGAGGGGGCAGCCCCACGCGGAGTCGCCCCACGAGTCGGCGAGCTTGATCTCGGCCGCTGCCTCGCACCCGTCGGCGCCGCCGAGCTGACACCGCTCGGGGCGCGGCCTGGTCGCCTGCGCGGCGGCCGCGGCGCGTACCCGGGCGGTGATCTCCGCGGCGGTGGCGGCGCGCTGCTCGGCCTCGGCACGCAGTTCCCGCTCCGCCCGCACCACCTTGGCCAGCTCGTCGCGGGCGGCTCTGACCTCGGTGTCGACGGCGGCCTTCGCCAGCTCGACGTGGTGTCGTTCGATGGCCAGCGCCGCGGTGTCGGTGAAGATCCGCGCGAGGGCGACGTCCGTCTCCTGCGGCGCGCGCGGGGAGCGGTGGTACATGGCGAACGTGCCCAGCAGGACGCCGTCGCGGCCGAGGATCGGCGTCGACCAGCAGGCCCCGAGCCCGGCCCGTCCGGCCAGGTCCCGGAAGTCCGCCCAGAACGGGTCGGTGGCGATGTCGGTGACGACGACCGGTTCCCGCCGGTGCGCGGCGGTGCCGCAGGAGCCGACGCCCTCACCGGTGGCGATCCCGTCGATGGCCTGGTTGTAGAAGTCGGGCAGGCTGGGTGCGGCGCCGTGGCGCAGGTGCCGGCCGTCGGGGTCGGCGAGCAGGACGGAGACCAGCACCTCCTCCGGCGCGAGCTGCTCGATGCAGCGGGCCATCCCGTCGAGCACCTCGGCGAGCGGCGCCTGACGCGCGATCTGCTCCAGCAGGGCACGGTGTTCGGCCATCAGCCGTTGGGCGTGCTTCACCTGGGTGGTCTCCAGGCCGATCACCCGGATCCCGACGACCTCACCGGCGGCGTCCCGCCGCGGCTCGTAGGTGAAGTCGAAGAACGCCTCTCGCGCGTGCGTTCCGATGCCGAGCATCACCCGCACGTCCCGGCCGGTGTAGGGCTCGCCCGTGCGGTGGACCTGGTCCAGCAGGGCGATGAAGCCCTGATCGGCCAGCTCGGGCATCAGCTCCGCGAGCGGCACGCCGGTGCGGGCCCGGTCCTCGCCGACGGCGGCGAAGAACGCCTGGTTCGCGCTCTCCACGATGTGCGACGGCCCGGCGAGCGCCGCGAAGACGGCGGTGGACTGCCCGAAGAGCGAGCGCATGTCCTCGACATCCCGCCCGTCGACCACCGCATCCGCCGCGGTGGGCTGCCGGCCCTCAACCGTCGTCATGGTGGGGTCCGCCTCTCTGCCGATGGGTGGTGTCGAGTGTTCGTGGCGCGGCAAGCGTACGGGACGCCTCACGGCATCCGCGACGCGACGACGAGCACCGGGCCGACCCGCCGTCCGCCACCTGACGCGCGGGTCAGGCGTTGCGCCGCCGGCGCCGGGTCGTCGTCGCGGGCCACCTCGTCGAGTACGACACGGTCGTTCCCGAGCGCGTCGGGAACGACGGCGACGCGGTGGGACGCGATCCGGCCGGGCGTCACCGGCCCGGTCGTGGCGGACAGCCCGATCACCGGGCCCTCCGGTACGCCGGCGAACCCGGCCCGGCCCTCGGTCACGGCGACGAGGTCCGGTGAGCCGCAGCGCACCGCCTCCACCACCCCCGACCGGTCCACGTGCACGATGGTGGCGCGCAGGTGGCCGGCCGAGGCGCGGTCGCGTACCGCCCGGTCGAGCGCGTCGACGAGCTGCGGCAGCGACCGCCGGGGGCGGGTGGCGTGGCGGCGGAACGCCAGCTCGATCGCCCGCCGGCCGGCGGGCGTGGCCAGCGCGGGCCCGGTCACGGTGCCGACCAGGACGCGCAGGCCGCCGTCGCGCAGCGGTACGGCGGCGCCGACCTCGCCGGGCGTACCGCAGATCGCCAGCGCGGCGCGCCCCGGGCCCGCCGGCATGGCGAACACCGCGACGTCGGGCGGCGCGGCGGCGCGCGCGACGGCGGGGGACCGCCGGCGGCGCCGGGCCCAGGCGATGGCGGGCGCCGCGGCCAGCGCGAGCGCGGACGCGACCAGGGCGGACGGTTCGCTGCGGTGACCGGGAACGACGGGTACGACGACGGACGCCAGCACCAGCACACCGGCCCAGGCCGACACCAGCGCCGCCACCCGGGGGCGGGTCGAGACGCCGAGCAGCCCGGGCAGCAGCACCCAGCCGATCGGGGTGCTGATCTCGGCGACGCCCATCAGCATCGCGTTCCCGGTGGTGCCCGCGAGGGCGGTCCGCATCGACAGCAGGGCACCGGAACGCATCAGGCCGTCTCCTCGTCGTCGGGGCCGGCCAGCCTATCCGGGCAGCCTGGGTAACTACCCCGCCCGCCGGGCGCCGATGCGCCTGGCCGGGGTGACGTGCTCGGCGTGGTCGATCCCGCCGGCGCCGGTTAGGGTTGACTAACCCGGTGTCGATCTTGAGGAGGATGTGTGCTGCTTCTGGTGGCGGTTCATGCGCTCGCAGCCGTGGCCGCCCCGGCACTGGTACGCACCTTCGGACGGCGGGCGCTCTACCTGTTGGCAGCCGTTCCCGCCGCGGCCGGGATCTGGGCCCTCACCCGCACCGGCCCGGTCCGCTCGGGTTCGCCGGTCGTGGAGACGGTCACCTGGGTGCCGCAGCTCGGTCTGGACCTCGCCCTGCGGATGGGCACGCTTTCCTGGCTGATGGTGCTGCTGGTCGGCTTCGTCGGCGCCCTGGTGCTCGCCTACAGCGCCCGCTACTTCCGCTCCGACGACCCCGGCCTGGGCCGTTTCGCCGCCGTCTTCGTCGCGTTCGCCGGCGCGATGCTGGGCCTGGTGGTCTCCGACGACCTGCTGCTGCTCTACGTGTTCTGGGAACTGACCACCGTCTTCTCCTACCTGCTGATCGCCAGCGACCCCACCCGCCGGGCCAGCCGGCACGCCGCCATGCAGGCGCTGCTGGTGACCACGCTGGGCGGCCTGGCGATGCTCGCCGGTTTCGTGATGCTCGGGCAGCACGCCGGCTCCTACCGGTGGTCGGAGATCTCGCAGAACCTGCCCGACGGCGGCTACCTCACCGTGGCCCTGGTGCTGGTCCTGCTCGGCGTGACCAGCAAGTCGGCGATCTTCCCGTTCAGCTTCTGGTTGCCGCGCGCGATGGCCGCGCCCACGCCGGTCAGCGCCTACCTGCACGCCGCCGCCATGGTCAAGGCGGGCGTGTTCCTGGCCGCGTTGATGGGGCCGGCGGTCGGTCAGGCCACCGCGTGGCGGGCGGTCCTGCTGGCCGGCGGCCTGGTCACCATGTTTCTTGGCGGCTGGGCGGCGCTGCGGCAGACGGACCTGAAGCTGCTGCTGGCCTACGGCACGGTGAGCCAGCTGGGCCTGCTGATGGTGATCCTCGGCGCCGGCACCCGGGACACCGCGCTGGCCGGCGCCGCGATGGTCCTCGCGCACGCCCTGTTCAAGGCCACCCTGTTCCTGGTCGTCGGCGTCGTCGACCACGTCGCCGGCACCCGTGACCTGCGCGAGCTGAGCGGACTGGGCCGGCGGGCGCCGGCGCTGGCGGTGGTCGCCGGGCTCGCGGCGGCCTCGATGGCCGGGCTGCCGCCGCTTGTCGGCTTCGTCGCCAAGGAGGCGGCGCTGGAGGCGTTCCTGCACGGCGGCGCCGCCGACCTGGTGGTGCTCGCCGGGCTGGTGACCGGCTCGGCGCTGACCGTCGCCTACACGCTGCGCTTCCTCTGGGGCGCGTTCGCCGGCAAGCCCGGCGTGGCCGACACCCGGCCCGAGCCGCTCGACCCGGCGTTCGTCGCCCCGGCGGCGGTGCTGGCGGTCGCCGGACTCGCGGTCGGGGTGCTCGCCCCGGCCGTGGACCGGGTCCTCGCCCCCTACGCGGACCAGTACCCGAGCACCGAGCCCGGATACCACCTGGCGCTCTGGCACGGGCTGACCCCCGCCCTCGGCCTGTCCGCGCTGGCCGTCGCCGCCGGCGTCGGGCTGTTCCTGCTGCTGCACCGGCGCCGGCCGCGCCTGCTGCGGCTGCCCTTCGACGGCGCCACCGGCTACGACCGGATGGTCGGCGCCGTGGACCGCGCGGCCGTGGAGCTGACCGGCGCCACCCAGCGTGGCTCCCTGCCGTTCTACCTCGGCGTCATCCTGCTGGTGCTGGTCGTCCTGCCCGGCGGCGCGCTGCTGGTCGGCGTGCCGTGGCCGCAGCGCTACCAGCTGTGGGACACCCCGTTGCAGGCCGCCGCCGGGGCCGCCGTCGTGGTGGCGGCCGTGGCGGCCGCGCGGGCCCGGCGCCGGTTGACCGCGATGATCCTCGTCGGCGTCACCGGCTACGGCACGGCGCTGCTGTTCGTCCTGCACGGCGCGCCCGACCTGGCGCTGACGCAGTTCCTGGTGGAGACCGTCACCATCGTGATGTTCGTGCTGGTGCTGCGCCGGTTGCCGACGAAGTTCTCCGCCCGCCCGATGCGCTCCAGCCGCCGGGTCCGCGTCGCGCTCGGCGTGGCCGTGGGCGTGGTCACCGCCGGCATGGCGTACGTCTCGGCCGGTGCCCGGGTGGCGACGCCGATCTCGGTCGGCTTCCCCGAGGAGGCGGTGTCCTACGGCGGCGGCAAGAACGTCGTCAACGTGACGCTCGTCGACATCCGCGCCTGGGACACGATGGGCGAGATCGCGGTGCTGGTGGTGGCCGCGACCGGCGTGGCCAGCCTGATCTTCCGCCGCTCGCGCGCCCTGGACATGCGCAGCGGCATCCCCGGCGCCGGCCGGCAGAGCTCGGTGCGCCCGCGCTGGCTCACCAGCGGCGCCACCACCCGCGCCCAGTCGGTGATCCTGCAGGTCGTCACCCGGCTGCTGTTCCACGCCATCCTGCTCTTCTCGATCTACCTGCTCTTCTCCGGTCACAACCAGCCCGGTGGCGGGTTCGCCGCCGGCCTGGTCGCCGGCCTCGGGCTGGCCGTGCGTTACCTGGCGGGCGGGCGTACCGAACTCAACGGCGCGGCGCCGGTGGACGCCGGTCGGGTGCTCGGCGCGGGGCTGTTCGTCGCGGTCGGCACCGGGGTCGCCGCGATGCTGCTGGGCGGCGACTTCCTGCAGAGCGCGGCGCTCGACCTCCACCTGCCGGTGCTGGGGCACGTCCACTTCGTCACGTCGGTCTTCTTCGACGTCGGCGTCTACCTCATCGTGGTCGGTCTGGTGCTGGACATCCTGCGCAGCCTGGGCGCCGAGATGGACCGCCAGCAGGAGGTCGACGAGGGCGAGACCGCGCCGGACGACGTACGGGAAGAGGAGTTGGTGTGAGTCCGAACCTGGTCTACGTCGTGGTGGTCGGGGTCCTCTTCGCCGCCGGGGTCACGCTGCTGCTGGAGCGCAGCCTGACCCGGGTCCTGATGGGGGTCATCCTGCTCGGCAACGGCGCGAACCTGCTGCTGCTCACCGGCGGGCGGGCCGGCGGCCCGCCGATCGTCGGCACCACCGCCGAGGAGGAGATGGCCGACCCGCTGCCGCAGGCGATGGTGCTGACCGCCATCGTCATCACGCTCGGCATGACCGCGTTCCTGCTCGCCCTGGCCTACCGCAGCTGGCACCTCAACGGGCACGACGAGGTGCAGGACGACGTCGAGGACCGCCGCATCATGGTGCTGGCGGACCGGGACGAGGGCCCCGGCACCGCCGACCCCGAGACCGTCGACCCCCCACCGGCCCGCGCGGCGGACGGCCGGCGGGTCGCCGCCGGTGAGCCGGGGAGCGCCCGATGAGCTGGCTCGTCCCGCTGCCGGTGGTGATGCCGCTGTTCGGCGCCGCCCTGACGCTGCTGCTCGTCGGCCGGGCCCGCGCCCAACGGTGGGTCAGCATCACCGTGCTCGCCGCCACCGTCGCGGTCGCGGCGCTGCTGCTGGTCCGCTCCACGCTCGACGGCCCGCTGGTGGTCGAGGTGGGCGGCTGGGTGGCGCCGCTGGGCATCGTGCTCGTGGCCGACCAGCTCGCCGCGTTGATGCTGGTGGTGTCCGCCGCGGTCACGCTGTGCGTGCTGGTCTACTCCATCGGGCAGGGCATGGCCGACGGCAACGAGGAGACGCCGCTGTCGGTCTACCACCCCACCTACCTCGTGCTGACCGCCGGGGTGTGCAACGCGTTCCTCTCCGGCGACCTGTTCAACCTCTACGTCGGCTTCGAGATCCTGCTGGTGGCGAGCTACGTGCTGCTGACGCTGGGCAGCACGGAGAACCGGATCCGGGCCGGCACCACGTACGTCGTGGTCAGCCTGCTGTCGTCGTTGATCTTCCTGGTGGCGATCGGCCTGATCTACGCCGCCACCGGCACGCTCAACCTGGCCCAGCTGGTCGACCGGCTGGACGCGCTGCCGGACGACCTGCGGCTGGTCCTGCAGGGCATGCTGTTGCTGGCGTTCGGCATCAAGGCCGCGGTGTTCCCGCTGTCGGCCTGGCTGCCGGACAGTTATCCCACCGCGCCCGCGCCGGTCACCGCGGTCTTCGCCGGCCTGCTCACCAAGGTCGGCGTGTACGCGATCATCCGCACCGAGACGCTGCTGTTTCCCGGCGGCCGCACCGCCGACCTGCTGATGGTGATCGCGGCGCTGACCATGGTGGTCGGCATCCTCGGCGCGGTGGCGCAGTCGGACATCAAACGACTGTTGTCGTTCACGCTGGTCAGCCACATCGGCTACATGCTGTTCGGGGTCGGCCTGACCACCGCCATCGGCCTGTCGGCGGCGATCTTCTACGTGGTGCACCACATCACCATCCAGACCACCCTGTTCCTCGCCTCCGGCCTGGTCGAACGCCGTGGCGGCAGCACCGCGCTGGACCGTCTCGGCGGGCTGGCCCGGCTGTCGCCGGTGCTGGCGGTGCTGTTCTTCGTGCCCGCCCTCAACCTGGCCGGCATCCCGCCGTTCTCCGGGTTCCTCGGCAAGGTCGGTCTCGTCCAGGCCGGCGTGTCCGACGGCGGGGTCCTGGCCTGGGCGCTCGTCGCCGGCGGGCTGCTCACCAGCCTGCTCACCCTCTACGCCATCGCCCGGGTGTGGAACCTCGCGTTCTGGCGGGCCCCGCACCCGGACATGCCGGAACCCGGCGACGGCGTCCGGGCGGCGCGCACCGACGGCGCCGAGCAGCCGCACGACGACCCGGCTCCGGCCGGCGCGGCGCTGCCCCGGCTGATGACCGCGTCCACCGCCGCCCTGGTGGTGCTCGGTCTGGGGCTCACCGTAGTGGCCGGGCCGCTCTTCGACATCAGCACCGACGCGGCCGACGACCTGCTGCGCCGCGCCCCGTACGTCGAGGCCGTGTTCCCCGGGGGTGCGCCGTGACGACCCATCCGCGTGACCCGCTGACCCGCCGCGTCCGGTGGCGTAACCGGGCCGTCGCCGCGACCGGCCTGGTCACCGTCTGGGTGCTGCTGTGGGGCACCTTCAGCTGGGCGAACGTGATCGGCGGTCTGGTGGTCGCGGCAGTGCTGCTGGTGGTCTTCCCGCTGCCGCCGGTGACGTTCGCCGGGCGGATCCGAGCGGTCCCGCTGCTGCGGTTCCTGGCGCGCTTCCTGTGGGACCTCGTGGTCGCGTCCGCGCAGGTCGCCTGGCTGGCGGTCCGGTTCGGGCACACCCCGCGCGGCGCGATCATCGCGGTGCCGCTGCGGGTGAACACCGACCTCAACCTCACCCTCACCGCCGAGGCGCTGTCGCTGGTGCCCGGCAGCCTCATCCTGGAGGCCGACCGGGCGACCGGCACGCTCTACGTGCACGTCATCGGCGTCCGCACGCTCGACGAGGTGGAGCGGTTCCGGCGCGGCGTGCGGGAGCTGGAGGAGCGCATCGTCGCCGCCGTCGGCTCGGCCGAGGAGCTGAGCCGATTCCGCCAACCCGACCCCACCGGCCCCGAGCCGGTCGACCTGGAAGGGGCACCGACATGACAGTCGTCGCCGTGATCGTCACCGCGCTGCTCACCGTGGCCGGTGGACTGACCCTCGTCCGCATCATCCGCGGGCCGTCGATCCTCGACCGGGCCGTCGCCACCGACGTGCTGCTCGCGGTGGCGGTCGCGGCCATCGCCACCGAGGCGGCCTACAGCCGGGACGCCACCGCGCTGCCGGTGCTGGTGGTCCTCGCCGTCGTCGGTTTCGTCGGTTCGGTGAGCGTCGCGCGGTTCGCGGCGCGGAGAGACCCGAAATGACGCTCGACGGCGTCCTGGACACCGTCGCCGGTGTCTGTCTCGTCGCGGGCGCGCTGCTCAGCCTCGCCGCCGGCGTCGCCCTGATCCGCTTCCCGGACGTGCTGTCCCGGATGCACGCCGCGGCCAAGCCCCAGGTGCTCGGGCTGCTGCTGGTCCTGCTCGGGTGCGCGTTGCGGCTGCGCAGCGGCGTGGACGTCACCACGCTCGTGCTGGTGGGCATGTTCCAGCTGGCCACCGCGCCGGTCGCGGCGCACATGGTCGGCCGGGCCGCCTACCCGCACGACGACATCCGGCGGGACCTGCTGCTCACCGACGAACTCGCCGGCGACCTCGACCGGATCCGGGCCGACCGCGAGGACCCGGCGGGGACGTCGGAGAACGTACCGGCGCCCCGGCCGTCCTGACCGGACCCCGGAAGGTCGCGCGCCGCCGGGGTCAGCGGTGTCACTGGCAGGGTACGCAGAACCGGGCGGCGGGACGGATCTCCAGCCGTCCCGCGGGAATGTCGTGGCCGCAGCGCTCGCAGACGCCGTACGTGCCCTCGGACATCCGCTTCAACGCCTGCGCGGTGTCCGCGGCGCCGTCCCGGGCCGCCTCGATCAGCCGGCGCAGGGTGTCCGGGTCGTGTCCGCCGTGCCCCGGCTGCCGTGCGGCCGGCGTCAGCTCCGTGAGCTGGTCGGTGTAGTCGGCGAGCTGCCGTTCCAACAACCCGCGCAGCGTCTCGCGGTCGTCCAGGGTGTGCGTCATCGTCGGTGGTCCTTTCCGGGGGCACCTCTTCGGGATCTCCAGCGTCGCCGGCAGGGCGACGATCGGCATTGCCTGTGGCCGGCCAACAAGGGGCCGCCAGATTGCCGGCGACCGGAGAGGCCGCTTTCTCACTCCGTGGCTATGGTTGGTGGCATGCGGCACCGCCAGCACCACCCGCCCACGCTGCCGTAGCGCCGGCCCGCTCCCGGCCGGCTCTGCGCAGCCGTCACCGAAGGAGTCTCCGTGGTCATCGAACGCACGCACCTGCCGGGCGTCGGCGTACGCCACGCCTTCACCACCGAACAGGGCCGCCGGATCGCGGTCATCGCGCACCGGGTCGGTGGACGCCAGGACGTCGTCCACGACGATCCGCACGACCCCGACGGCACGGTCGGCCTCGCCCTCACCCCGGCCGAGGCGTCCGCCCTGGCCACGCTGCTGGGTTTCCCGGAGCTGGTGGCCGCCCCCGACTGACGGGAGTCAGTCCGGCAGCGCCCGGCGCGGCCAGCCCAGGGCCCGCGCGCCGAGCACGGCGGCGTGCAGGGTGAACCTGTCCCGCGGCTCCGCGGGGTCGTGGCCGCTCAGCGTCCGGATCCGGTCGAGCCGGTAGGTGACGGTGCGGACGGACACGTGCAGGCGGCGAGCCGCCTCGGTGGCGACCTCGCCGCACGCGAAGTATTCGGCCAGGGTGTCCACCAGCGGCTCGGCGCCGCCCCGGGCCCCGCCCAACGGCGTCAGCACCGCCCGCACGAGGTCGACCATCGCCGGCTGGTCCCGCAGCAGGACACGGTAGATGAGCAGGTCGTGGGCGTCGATCACCGGCGCGTCGGTGTGCAGCCGGCGAGCCGTGGCGAGGGCCTCCCGGGCCTCCTCGTAGGAGCGGGCGATGCCGTACAGCCCGGGGTGCGGGCGGCCGACCACCACCTGCCACGGCCGGCCCCGCGCCAGGCGGTCCAACTCGCCGTGCATGAGTCTGCCGAGGTCGTCCGTCGGCCCGCCGCGACCGGGCCGCACCGGTTCCGCCGGCGCGATCACCACCAGCAGCCCTTCCTTCGTCGCCACCAGCACGTCCCGGTCGCCCAACCGGTCGAAGATGACCCGTTCCAGGGCGCTGATCGCCGGCTCGGCGTCGGGCAACCGGTGGCTCGGCGCGGCGAGCGCGACCTGATGGACACGGGCGAGATCCAACCCGAACGGCTCGGCCCGCTCCACCAACCCGCCCAGGTCGGAGTCGCCGCGAAGCAGGTCATCGACGAGCTCGCGGCGCAGCGACTCCTCGTGGCGCACCAGCTCCCGGCGGGCCACCGCGTAACCCTCGGCGAGCGTGGCGACGGCGGCGTCGACGACGTGCAGGACCGCGTCCGCCGCGGCACGGACCGTCTCGCTGTCGGAGGAGCGGTCCAGGTGCGGCAGGTGCCGCCACAGCCGCCGCGCCGCGGACAGGTAGAGGCGTACCGCCCGGCCGGCCGACACGCCCTGCTCGGCCGCGCGCCGGCCGAGCACCCCGACCGCGTCCAGCTCACCGCGGCGCGGGCGGCGACCGGTCACCGCCGCGTCCCGGAGCAGTCGGAGATAGTCGCCGAGCAACTCCACCGGTACGCCGTCCGCGTCGGCGCTCGCCGCGCGGGCCACCTCCGCCAGCCACTGGTCGTCGCCGCGCGCTCCGGCCGGGTCCGGCCGGGGGACGCTCTCGGTCATCACGGTCTCCCGGTGCGGGGCCGGCACGGACGCCGACCCGATCCACCCAGGTTAGGTGGCCTCTTGAGGGCCGTGAGGGGCAGTGGGCGGGACCCGATCGCTCGCACCGGTCTGATCGAATGGCCCGGTGACCCCGCAACGCGTTCTCGCCGTCGTCCTGTTCGTGCTGGCCTTCCTGGCCCTGGCCGCGACACGCGCCTTCCCGTTCGTCGATGATCTCTCCGGCGTCGCGAAGTCCGCGGTCGCGGTCGTCGGCGCCGCGTGTCTGCTGGCGGGCGTCGCGCTCTGGATGCGCAAGCCGCCGGAGCCGCGATAGCCGCGATCCGGTTCGCTAGCGGTTGCGCTCCACCACGTAGTCGGTCAGGTCGAGCAGGAAGCGACCGTCGTCGGTGTCGGCCGCGGCGCCCAGCGCCCGCTCCGCCTCGTGCCGGGCGGCCGCCGCGAGTTCCCGGGCGCTGCGCCGGGCGGACTCCACGCAGTCGTACGCGAGCAGCCTCCCGTGCAGCCAGCGCACCTCGGTCGCGGTGCGCTGCGCGCGGGTCCGGCTCAGGAAGACCATGAGCCGTTCACGCTCGTCCGGTGTGCACCGCCGCATGAAGTCGATCAGGATGAGCGTCCGCTTGCCCTCCCACAGGTCGCCCGCGATCTCCTTGCCGTAGCGGGCGTAGTCCCCGGTCAGGTTGAGCGCGTCGTCCTGGATCTGGAACGCGGCGCCCAGGTACCAGCCGTAGCGGTCCAGGACGTCGACCGCGTTCTCCCGGCCGGTGGCGACGAGGATGCCGGTCCGGCACGGGTAGATGCAGGTGTACCAGGAGGTCTTCTTCAGGCACATCCGGTAGTAGTCGTCGGCGACCAGGTCGCACACGTTGTCCCGGATCCAGCCGATCTCGATGGCCTGCCCCTCCAGCGAGTGGCGCATCATCAGCTCGGTCTCGGTGAACAGCCGCCAGGCGATCCCGGAGCCGAGCGCCGCCCGGTTCGCGGCGAGCCGCCGCAACGCCAGCAGGTTCGTCATGTTGCCGACGTTCAGTGCCACGCCGACCCCGTACTCGGCGTGCAGGGTCGCCGCGCCGCGCCGCTGCTCGCTCTCGTCCTGGATGTCGTCGTGGATGAGGAAGGCGTTGTGGAACAGCTCGACGGTCACGGCGGCGTTGAGCCCCACCGCCGGCGCGCCGCCGAACGCCCGGCAGGTGGCGAGGCACATCGCGGCACGCAGCCCCTTGCCCCACCGTCGCGGATACTCCGCGACCAGGTCGTAGAGGTATCGCGGGCCGCCCTCGGGCACGTCGTCGAGCAGGGCGTCGAGGGCGAGCCCGCGGTAGCGCTCCAGCATGGCCTCCACGGACCCGCCGGCCACCCCGGCGGTCGGCGCCATCGCGCGGCTACCGGTTCGTCCGGGTCGGGCCGTCCGGGGTCGGCGACGTCAGCCGGTCCGCGAGCCCGTTGGCCACGTCGGGCGCCAGCCGGGCGAGATTGAGTACGGTGTCCAGCGCGTCGTGCGCGTCGGAGGTGTACCGGCGGATCACCTCGCCGCGCTGGTCGTCGGCCATCTTCAACTGCCCGACCACGGTGTCGATCAGGCTGTGCCCGTCGGTGCGGACCCGCGCGACCAACTCGTCGAACGCCTCCGGGTCCACCCGGCGGCTCTCGCTCAGTTTCTCCTCGAGCCGCCGGGCGCCGGCCAGCCCCGCCGCGAGTTCCTCCTCCAGGACGGTGGCCGCGTGGGTCACCGTCTCGGAAGTCTCCTCGGCCACCTTCTCGAAGCGCTCGTTGGTGCGCTCACGCTCGCTGTCTGTCATGGCCGAAGTGTCATCGGGCCTCCGGCGGCACGCCAGGGGAGTGTCGCCATGGTGACTCAGCGTGTCCGTTCGGGGTCGACGATCGGACGGTTCGGGCTGATACCTTCAGCCGTCCCGACGAGCACGGGACCGATGTCCGGCCCGCGGACAGCCGGGCCGGAACCCCCAGTGCGACGTGACGGCGACTCATGGAAGGGCGGCGACGGTGGTGGACGTGACGATCGAGTTCGTCGGTGGCGACGCCGAGATCAACAGCTCGTTCCGGGAGCGGCTGTCCGGCGCCGGACGTGTCGCTGCGAACGGCGGCTCGGTCGTGGCGGTGCGGGGCTGGGCCGACTGCGAACGGATCGGTGCGCAGCTCGTCCACTTCATCGCGGGCAGAAGCGAGGCGTTCAAGCTCCGTATCGACGGCCCGGGCGCGGATTTCCTCGTCCACGAGGTGCGGATGGTGGCGGACGCCGGGTCGATGACGAGCTTCCTCGCCTCGAGTGCCTACCTCCAGTGACCATGTGGACGAATTCCGCACCTCCGGTCCAGGTGCTTGCCCGCACCACGCTGCTCCACGTCACAGACGTCGTGCCGCCCTCCGGTGAGGTCGCCGTGGCCCGGCTGGACGGTGCGGCGATGACGGACGTCGACGGCGTGTTCGAGCAGTTCGCCGACGCGCTGCGGTTCCCGAGCTACTTCGGATGGAACTGGCCGGCGCTGGCGGACTGCCTCCAGGACCTGCACTGGTTGGCGGCCCGCCGCTTTCTCGTTCTCATCGAGAACACCTCCCGGATTCTGCGGGAGAACGAGACCCGGCGAGAGGTCCTCTTCGGCATCCTCACCGCCGCCGGTCGACACTGGGCCGACTCCTACGACGCGCGTTACCGCGGCATGGGGCCGTTCTTCCACGTCGTCCTCCTGTGCGAGGAGGACGAGGTCGGATCGTTGAGGCAGGAGGTCGAGGCCGCGTCGAGGCGGTGACGCCGCCTCCTTCCCGGCCCACCCGCTTCGCCGATCTTGGAGTTGTGGCATCTCACCTATCTCTACGGAAGGGGCATATCTTGGCACCACAGGTCCAAGATCGGCGGGGCTCTGGAGCGGCACGCGTCGTCCTCGGCGCGTGGCGGCGGGCAAACCGGTGGAGGCTTTTGGACCGGTAGGGAACCATGTCGGCATGAGGCGGGACCGGGTATGAGGCTGCCGCTCCAGGGTGGGCTGCCGCCGGTGGAGACGCCGTCCGGGGCCGTGGTGGAGATCGCCTGCGACGAGTCGGGGTTCTCCGGCACCAACCTGCTCGACCCCGCCACCCCCGTGATCGCGCACGCGAGCGTCGACCTGGCCGTCGATGAGGCGGCCGGGCTCGTCGCGACGCTGCGTTCCGGCTTCCGGTTCTCACCGCAGGAGTTCAAGTCACGGCAGTTCCTCCGCCGGCCCGAGGCGGCCGAGGCGCGGGAGTGGTTCCTCACGGCGTTGCGCGGGCGGGCACACGTACACCTGGTCGACAAGCAGTTGTTCCTGGCCACCCGCGTCGTCGACCTGCTGTTGGGCGAGCCGTCCTACCTGGCCGGCACCCGGCTGGTCGGTGAGCGCCGTGCCGACGCCCGCGCGCTCCATCGGGCCGGACGTGCGGCCGGCCCCGACTGGGATACCTTCCTGGCGGCGTTCGTCGAGATGCTGCGGACCAAGCGGCGGGACCGGTCCGGCGACGGCAGCATCGACCGATTCATCGCGGCCCGGGACGCGCTGTTGCGGCACGCGCCGGCCGACGCCGTCCTGCAAGCGCTCGATCGGCCTCGGGTGGCCGATGTGCAGGCCCGGCTCTACGCCGAGGACCGGTCGATCCCGCCGCCGCTGGAGCCGATGCTGCCGGCGCTGGCCGAGACCGTCCTGTTCTGGAGTGCCGGACGGCACCGGGTGCTGGTGACGCACGACGAGCAGAGCGCGCTGACCGCCGACCGGCTGCGCCGCCTCCAGCGGGCACTGGGCGAGCACGCCGGGCTGCCGGCCGGGGAGTCGCCCCTGGCCGGGCTGGTGATGACCGACTCCCGGGACGACCCGCGGGTCCAGGTTGCCGACCTGCTCGCAGGGATAGCTCGACGGACGCCGGGCGCTGTCGACGACGGCCCGCTCCAGCCGATGCCGTCTCCAGCCGGCTCACCCGATGGAGTCGCGGCCGAGCCTCGATGCTGAGGTTCAGCCGCTGCTTCCGCCCGACGGTGTCGAAGAGCCTCGCCAGGTACGGCAGAGATCTTGGAAGATTCGGGCCCCTCTGAGGGCCTTCTCCTTCCAGGATCTGCCGTACCTGGGGCGATGCGTGAGTGAGACGAGAAAGCCATGCCGGAGCGGTGACCCCCGCCTAGCGCCGCTGGGTACGCGTACTCAGCACGAGTCCCGTCTCGTGGCTCAGGTGTCGGCGGACCGGCGTCGGCAGGATCCTTGTCATGGCCGAGACGCTGCACCGACCCGCCGCCCTGCGTACCGTCGAGACACCCTTGACCGGGGAGGCCGCCGGCCGCGCGGTCGCCGCGCTGGTCCGGCTGGTCGGCCGGCACCCCGCCGGCTGGCGTTGGCTGGCCCGGCGGCACCACCCGGTCCTGGACCGGCTGGCCGAGGCGAACGCGCGGTCGGTCTGCGTGCGGGCCGCCCGGCGGGTGCCGGCCTACCGGGCGTTCCTGCGGGCCCGCCCGGCGGGTGTCGGCCGCCGGCTGCGGGACTTCCCGGAGACCGACAAGCTGGGGTACGTGGTGGGCCACGACGCCGCCGCGCGGTGCTGGCACGGGCGCCTGCCGCTGCGAGGGGTGGTGGTCGACGAGTCGGCCGGGTCGTCGGGGCGGCCGTTCAACTGGCCGCGCGGCGAGCGGGAATTGCGGGCGGTGCACCGGGACATCGTCGGCTACACCGGGCTGGCGTTCCCGATGCGCCGGCCGTTCGTGATCAACGCGTACTCGATGGGCGCCTGGGCGACCGGGACCACGACCGGCGCGGCGATGGCCCGGGTGGCGGTGGTGAAGAACACCGGCCCGGACCTCGGCAAGATCATCGACACGTTGCGGGAGTTCGGGCCGGAGTTCGACTACCTGGTGACCGCGTACCCGCCGTTCCTCAAGCACCTGCGGGACCGGTTGGACGCCGAGGACTTCCCGTGGGCGCGTTACCGGATCTTCGGCAGTTGCGGCGGGGAGGGGATGACCGAGGCGCTGCGCGACTACCTGGAGCAGCGGTTCGTCCGGGTGCGTTCGGCGTACGGGGCGTCGGACCTGACCATCGGCATCGGCGCGGAGACCCGGTTCACGGTGTGGCTGCGGCGCCGGCTGCGCACCGACGCGGCGCTGCGCGCGGAGCTGCTCGGCGCCGGTGAGCAGCGGCTGCCGATGGTGTTCCAGTACAACCCGTTCGCCACCTGGCTGGAGACCAACGAGCGGCGGGAACTGGTCTGTACCGTGGGTAGCCCGGACGTGCTCCAGCCCCGGCTGCGCTACAACGTGGGCGACGAGGCGCTGCTGGTGTCGTACCGGCGGATCGCCGAGCTGGCCGCGGCCGATCCGGTGCGCGCGGCCGAGTTCCGCACCGCGACCGCCGACGAGCGGATGACGCTGCCGGTGCTGCTGCTGTTCGGCCGGCGCGACTCCACGGTGTCCTACCTGGGCGCGAACCTCTACCCGCAGGACGTCGAGTACGGCCTCTACACCGGCAACCCGCACGCGGCCGCGATCAGCCGGTTCTGCCTCGCGCTGGTCGAGGACGAGGCGCTGGAGACCCGGCCGGTGATCCACGTGGAGCTGCGCGGCCCGCTGGCCGCCGCCGACCGCGCGGCGCTCGCGACCGCGTGCCGCGACGGGGTACGCCGGCACCTCGCCTCGGTGTCGCGCGACTTCGCGCAGTCCCTGGTGGAGGACCCGACCGCTGGTGACCTGCGGATGGAGCTGCACGACCCGGGCACCGGCCCGTTCGCCGGCCCGCAGAAGATCAAGAACGCCTACCTGGTGAGGTGACCATGCGTACCCGAGATTTCTCCCTGGCCCCGGCGCAGGCCCGCGCCGGCGCGATGTTCATCGGCGGCACCCGGTACGCGAGCCCGCTGGTGCTGCTGCGGCTGGCCCCGGACTGGTTCCGGATGGTGCGGGACATGCGCCGGATGTCCGGCTACCGCTGGCACACCGTCTACTGGCAGTTCCCGCTGACGTTGGGCACTGTCGCGTTCTTCGCCGACCGGGACGCGATGCTGCGCTTCGCGCGCACCCGGCACCACCGCCGGCTGATGGCGTGGCTGACCGACGGCAACCGCAACGCGACAGCCGGCTTCATCAGGCTCTACACCGCCGACCCGGACGGCTACTCCAACGGCGCGTGGCGGGCCGAGGACGGCGCGATGGGCCACATCGAGGAGTTCACCCCGCTGGGCGCGGAGACGACCGGACCGGCGGTGCGCCGGTGAGCGGCCACCGGTTCGAGCGGGTCACCGGCCGGAGCGCCCTGCGCGACTTCCTCACGCTCACCGACCGGCTCTACGCAAACGAGCCCCGGTACGTGCCGACGCCCCGCCAGCAGATCCGCCGCTGGTGGCGCGACGGCGTGCCGATGTACGTGCTGCGCGACGCCACCGGCGCGGTGGTCGGGCGGACCACAGTGCACACCGACGCGGACCTGGACGCCAAGCTGGGCCGCCGGTGCCAGCTGTTCGGGCTGACCGAGTTCACCGCGCCGGCCGCCCGGGGACTGTTCGACGCGATCGACGCGCACGCCGGCGCGGACCGGGACCTGCTGTTCGGGCCGGTGGCGCTGCTGCCCAACCAGGCCGGCGGTGTGATCACCGACGGCTACGACGACCGGGGTTTCGTCGACAGCGCCTGGAACCCGCCGCACTATCCGGCCGCCTACGAGGCATCCGGCTTCACCCGACGGTTCGTCTCGGACACCTGGATCTGTCCGGTGCCGACCCCGGACGGGTCGCCGCCCGCGCTCGGTACGCAGCCCGACGGCGCACGGCTGGAGCTGCACCGGGGTGACGTGCGGCGGCTCGACGAGCAGCTCGACCTGCTGCGCGGGATGCTGAACGACTCCTTCGCGCAGCTCGGCTACTACACCGCGATCTCGGAGGCGCAGCTGCGCCGGCAGACCGACGGGTTGGCCCACCTGTTGGACTCCTCGCTGCTGTTGTACCTGACCCGGGACGGGCGGCCGGTCGGGTTCGTGCTCTGCGTGCCGGACATCAGCGAGTTCCTGGTCCGGGTGCGCGGCGACCTCAACCCGGTCAACCAGGTGCGGTTGCTGGCCACCCGACGCCGGTACCGCCGGGAGGCGGTGCTGATCGTCAAGGGCGTACGGCCGGAGTTCCAGGGGCGCGGCTACCAGCGGCTGCTCTCCGCGCACCTGCACCACCACCTGCACGCCGGCGGTTACACGACGCTGCGCAGCACGTACGTCGGGCGGGACAACCCGGCGTCCGCGGCGCAGTACCGGCGGCTCGGCGGCCGACCGCTGCACGGCTACACGTTCTACGCCAGGGAGCGCTGACATGGACCTCGCCGCGTTCCGCGAGCTGGAGCCGCTGTGCTGGCGGGCCCCGAGCGCCCACAACACGCAGCCGTGGCGGCTGCGCTACGAACGCTGGGCGGTCACCGTCGGCTGGGACCCGGCCGACGCGTTGCCGGCCGGCGACCCGACCGGTCGCGACCTTCGGCTGTCGCTCGGCGCGTTCGTGGAGACCTGCCTGATCGTCGCCGCCGACGCGGGGCTGCGACTGGACTGGGCCGCCGACCACGACGAGTCCGACCACCGGGTGGGCCGGTTGCGGCCGGCACGACAGCCGTACCGGACGCCGTTCCGCACCGGCGACGTGTGGGACCGGCGTACCCACCGGGGCCGGTTCACCGGCGGCCCGGACGCCGGTGTGCTGACCGCCGTCGACGACGTGGCCCGGCGCGGCGGCGGCGCGGTCCATGTCGTGCCGGCGACCGGCCGGCTCGGCGCGCTGCTGCGCGCCGCCGACCGCGCGGTGTACGCGGACCCGGCGGTCGCGGCCGAGCTGCGCCGTTGGCTGCGCCTGGACCCGGCGCGGCCGGAGTACCGGACGGACGGGCTCAGCGACCGGTGCCTCGGGCTGTCCCGGCCGGCCGCCGCGGGGCTGCGGACGGCGCTGGCCGCCTATCCGGTGCTGCGCCCGTTGGGGCTGCCGCGGCTGCTCGCCGCCGGTGACGACCCGCTGGCGCGCGGCGGCACGGTGCTGGCGCTGGTCGCGCCGCCCGACCTGGACGCGGCCGGGCAGGTCGAGTTCGGGCGGGTGCTGATGCGGATGTGGCTGACCCTGCACGCGGCCGGTCTGGCCGCGCACCCGTTGAGCCAGCTCGTCGACGTCGGCGCCACCCGGGACGCGATCGGCGAGTTGCTGGACGTGGCGCCGGGGCGGATCGTGCACGTGACCCGGGTGGGCCGGCCGGTGGCGCCGGCGCCCCGTTCGGCCCGGCGGGTCGAGCGCGCCGGCGGGGGAGTGGGGAGGCGGTCGGTGGCGGCGTGGGCGGTGTAGGTCAGCCGCGGGCCGGTGGGGGCGCGGTGCTGCCCCGCACGATGAGGGTGGTGCCGAGCTCGTACCGTTCCTGGTCCAGGGCGCGGCCGTCGGCCATGGCCAGGGCGAGTCGAGCGGCGGTGGCGCCGATCTCGGCGAACGGCTGCCGCACCGTGGTCAGCGGCGGCGCCAGCCAGGCCGCCTGTTCGACGTCGTCGAAGCCGACCACGCTGAGGTCGTCCGGTATCCGCAGGCCGGCGTCGCGCGCCGCCGCGTACACGCCCATCGCCTGGAGGTCGTCGCCGCAGACGACCGCCGTCGGCGGGTCGGGCCGGGCGAGCAGTTGGGCACCGAGGTCGCGGCCCTCCTCGAAGGTGTACTCACCCCGGCGTTCGAGGCTCTCGACGAACGGGACACCTGCGTAGTCCAGCGCCGCGCGGAAGCCGTCCACGCGGGCGCGCGCGGACAGGTCCCGGACCGGCCCGGTGAGCAGGCCGATCCGGCGGTGGCCGAGGTCGAGGAGATGCCGGGTGGCGGAGAGCGCGCCGCTCCAGTTGTTGGACCCGACGGCGGGCGTGGGGTAGAGGGCGCCGATCGGGTCGATGGTGACCAGCGGAATCCCGTCGGCCGCGAACCGTTCGCCGTCCTCGGCGCTGACCAGGGAGAACACGGTGATGACGGCGGCCGGCTGCCGCGCCAGCAGTTGCTCCGCCCAGGGTTGTCCCGCCGACACGAGCCGGTCAACGTCGGTGAAGCCGACCGTGTGGTCGTGGGCGTCGGCGACCTCGTGGACGCCGCGCAGGACCGGCATGGCGATGGACGACAGCATCTGGGGTATCACCACCTCGACGCAGGGTGCCGCGCCGGTGGTCTGTCGCCGCCGGTAGCCGTGGTCGCGGAGCAACGCCTCCACCCGCTGCCGGGTCTGTTCGCCCACTCCGCGCCGGCCGTTGAGGACCTTCGAGACGGTGGGCGGGGAAACCCCGGCGAGCTCGGCGATCGTGGCGATGGGCAGGTCACCGCGCCGGGGCTTGCGGGGGTGCGGCCGCGGTTCTTCTTGGATCACGAGGAAAGTCTATGGGCGGGTGGCCGTGCCCAGCCCCGGCGGCCCGCGCCCGGGCGCGAAAGGTTATCGATAACATTTCGCGCCGTGCGGCGGTAGGGCCCGCTGCGGCAGCACGGGGGGAACTTTCGCGAAAACTGATCGGCACATCTTGACGTCCGGGCTTTCATCTATGAGAGTCCATATAGGCAGATGTGGTGCACGATCGGGAGCTCGGGCGCCGGCAGGCTCGCCGCATGTGAGCGTGGGAACGCGTGGGCAGCGTTCTGTTAACGCTAACAGCAGTCCTGCCGCCAATCCTCGTACGTCGACGACGGTCGACCCCGCGCTGTCCCCACGTGGCCCTGTCCCACCTCCACCGACCGCACGTCCGATCAACCACGCCCACCAGCGTGGCGGCAGAAGGGTTTCGCACCAGTGGCGATCAGTCGACGAGCACTCATCAAGGCCGCTGCCGCGTCCGGCGCGCTCACCGCCGCGTCGGTGACCGGCCTACCCGGCATCGCGTGGGCGGCCAACAGCGCGTACGCCATGACCTACTTCACCGAGACGCCGAACTTCCAGGGCGCGGACTACGGCCTGCACCTGGCGGTGAGCCGGGACGGCCTGAACTGGACGCCGCTGAACCAGAACAACCCGGTGGTCACCCCGACACAGGGGCAGTTGGGGCTGCGGGACCCGTTCGTGTTCCGCAAGCAGGACGGCACGTTCGTCGTCCTGGCCACCGATCTCAAGGGCACCAACTTCGGCCAGAACAGTCAGTACCTGCACGTGTGGGACTCGACCAACCTGACCAGCTTCACCGGCTACCGCCGGATCCGCATGCACACGCTGCCCAACTCGCACACCTGGGCGCCGACCGCGTTCTGGGACGCCAACCGCGGCCAGTACGGCATCGTCTACTCCTGCAACAGCGGCGGCGACGTACTGATGGTCAACTACACCAGCGACTTCGTCACCGTCGGCGCGCAGCAGGTGTTCTTCAGCCCCGGCTTCGGCGTGCTCGACGGCGACATCGTCGTCGACGGCGGCACCACCTACCTCTACTACAAGAACCTCTCCACCGGCCTGCTGCACGGCGCCCGCTCCTCGACCGGCGCGCCGAACAGCTTCACCACCTACACCAGCGGCCTGCGGCAGGGCAACGCCATCGAGGCGCCGCTGCTGGTCAAGAACAACGACGGCAGCGGCTGGCGGCTGTGGGGCGACTCGTTCAGCCCGGTCAACGCCGACTACTACATCTGGTCCACCTCCAGCATCGGCGGCAACTCGTGGACCGCGCTCAACCAGCGCGACTACACCCCGCCGCTGAACGCCAAGCACGGCTCGATCGTCGGCATCAGCGACGCCGAGTACAACGCGACGGTCTCCCGGTGGGGCACCCCGAACTGGGTCCGGCTCAAGTCGTCGAACCTCCCCGACTACGTGGTGCGGCACAGCAACGGCGTCGGCCGCCTCGACGCGTACCCGTTCGACCCGTACCAGGACCAGATGTGGCGGATGGTGTCCGGCCTGGCCGACTCCGCCGGCGTCTCGCTCGAGTCGGTGAACCGGCCGGGCAGCTTCCTGCGGCACTACAGCTACGCGCTCCGCCTCGACCCGAACGACGGGTCGGCGACGTTCCGCGCGGACGCCACCTTCCACCGGACGGCGGGCCTGGCCGACGGCGCGTGGACGTCGTTCCGCTCCCACAACTACCCGGACCGCTACCTGCGGCACGCCAACTACCTGCTGCGGATCGACCCGCTCAGCTCCGGTTCGAGCCTGAGCGACAGGCAGGACGCCACCTTCCGCATCACGCCCTGACCACCGGAGGTCTTCATGATCAGAACGCTCCTGCGACGCGGTGCCGCGCTGCTGGCGAGCCTGCTCTGCGTGGTCGTGCTGACCCCGGCAGCCGCCCACGCGGACAACCCCATCGTGCAGACCATCTACACGGCCGACCCGGCGGCGCTCGTGCACAACGGCCGGGTCTACCTCTACACCGGCCACGACGAGGACGGCTCGACCTACTTCACCATGAAGGAGTGGCGGGTCTACTCGTCGGCCGACATGGTCAACTGGACCGACCACGGCGTGCCGATGAACCTGGCCACCTTCAGCTGGGCCAGCGCCGACGCCTGGGCCGGCCAGACCGTCTACCGCAACGGCCGCTTCTACTGGTACGTCCCGGTCAAGAACCGGGCCACCGGCCGGATGGCGATCGGCGTCGCGGTCTCCGACAGCCCCACCGGCCCGTTCCGCGACGCCATCGGCCGGCCACTGGTGGAGAACGGTGAGATCGACCCGCACGCGTTCGTCGACGACACCGGGCAGGCGTACCTGTACTGGGGGAACCCGAACCTCTGGTACGTGCGGCTGAACGCCGACATGGTGTCGTACTCCGGCGGCCCGACCCAGATCCCGCTGACCACCGCGGGCTTCGGCGCCCGCAGCGGGAACACCAGCCGCCCCACGCTGTACGAGGAAGCGCCCTGGGTCTACAAGCGCAACGGCACCTACTACAACATCTTCGCGGCCGAGTGCTGCTCGGAGTTCATCGCCTACTCCACCGCCCCCGGTCCGACCGGGCCGTGGACCTATCGCGGGACGATCATGCCCCGACAGGGCGCCAGCTTCACCAACCACCCCGCGATCATCGAATTCAACGGGGGCTCGTACTTCTTCTACCACAACGGCGCCCTGCCGGGCGGCGGCGGCTTCACCCGGTCGGTGGCGGTGGAGAAGTTCACCTACCGGTCCGACGGCACCATCCCGACGATCAACATGACGACCGCGGGCGCGCCGCAGGTCGGCACGCTCAACCCGTACGTGCGCCAGGAGGCGGAGACGATCGCCTGGTCCGTCGGGGTGGAGACGGAACCGTCCAGCGAGGGCGGGATGAACGTCGGCTGGATCGAGAACGGCGACCACATCAAGGTCAAGGGCGTCGCGTTCGGCGCCGGCGCCACCACGTTCACCGCCCGGGTCGCGTCGGCGTCCGGCGGGGGCCGGATCGAGGTGCGGCTGGGCAGCGCCACCGGCGCGGTCGTGGGCACCTGCACCGTCGCGGGCACCGGCGGCTGGCAGACGTGGACCACCGTCAGCTGCCCGGTCAGCGGCGCCACCGGAACGCAGGACGTGTTCCTGCGCTTCGCCGGCGGCAGCGGCTACCTGCTCAACGTCAACTGGTGGCAGTTCCGCTAGACCGGGCCCGCCCCCACCACATTCCGAGGAGACACCAGATGTCGAGACGCAGAACGAGATTCGGGCCGGTCGCGGCCGCCATCCTGCTCGCCGTGGGCGTGGGCGCCGCGATGGTCGGCGGCGGGCTCGGCAGCATCGCCCGGGCCGCGGACGTCGGGACGGCGGCCGCGACGGCCGGCTGCGGTAAGGCCCCGACGCTGGCCAGCGGTACGCAGACCATCACCAGCAACGGCAAGAACCGCACGTTCATCCTGCGGGTGCCCGACGGCTACGACGTCAACCGGCAGTACCGACTGGTCCTCGGCTTCCACTGGGTCGGCGGCACCGCCACCGACGTCGCCACCGGCCAGACCGTGCAACGCGACGTCTGGTCCTACTACGGGTTGCAGCGGCTGGCGAACAACAGCACGATCTTCGTCGCCCCGCAGGGCCTGAACAACGGCTGGGGCAACGCCGGCGGGGAGGACATCACCTTCGTCGACGACATCCTGCGCCGCGTGGAGGGTGGCCTGTGCGTGGACACCAGCCAGCGCTTCGCGCTCGGGTTCAGCTACGGCGGCGCGATGAGCTACGCGGTCGCCTGCGCCCGGCCCACCGTGTTCCGGGCGGTGGCGGTCTACTCCGGCGGCCAACTCAGCGGATGCAGCGGCGGCACCCAGCCGATCGCGTACTTCGCCGCGCACGGCCTGCGTGACGGCGTGCTCGGCATCGCCGGCGGACGGACCATGCGCGACCGGTTCGTCCGCAACAACGGCTGCACCGCGCAGAACCCGCCCGAGCCGAGCCAGGGCAGCCTGACCCACCGCACCACCACCTACGGGGGATGCCGGGCGGGCTACCCGGTGGTCTGGGCGGCCTTCGACGAGGGGCACATCGCCGCCCCGCAGGACGGCGCGCCCGGCGACAGCGGCTCGCGCACCTGGCTGCCGGCGGAGACGTGGCAGTTCTTCACCCAGTTCCAGAGCACGACACCGCCACCCACCACCCCCGGGCCCACCACCCCCGGCCCGACCACGCCGGCCCCGACCACGCCGCCGCCGACCGGCGGCGCCTGCAAGGTCACCGCGACGGTCAACGCCTGGAACACCGGCCTGACCGAGGACCTCACCGTCACCAACACCGGAAGCACCGCGATCAACGGCTGGTCGCTGGTCTTCACCCTGCCAGGCGGGCAGAGCATCACCTCCGGCTGGAACGCCACCTACTCGCCCGGTTCCGGCCAGGTGACCGCCCGCAACGTCGCCTACAACTCCAGCATCGCGCCCGGAGCCTCGGTCAGCCTCGGCTTCCAGGCCGACCACACCGGCAACACCGCCGCGCCGGCGGCGTTCACCCTCAACGGCGCCACCTGCACCAGGTAGCCACCGCACCTCCTCGCGGGCGGGTCGACCGGCCCGCCCGCGACCAGGCCCCACCACCGACAGAGGAGTCACGTCATGGCACGACGATCGTCCATCGCCGGCGCGCTGGCGACCGCGGCGGTGCTCGTCGCGGCGCTTGCCGGCGCCGCACTGAGCAGCAACCCCGGCGCGGCGTCCGCCGCCGAGGTCAGCCCGCTGGCGGCCACCGCCGGCTGCGGCAAGGCCCCCACCCTGGGCAACGGCACGTACACCATCACCAGCAGCGGGAAGAACCGCAGCTTCATCCTGAAGCTGCCCGACGGATACGACCGGAACCGCCAGTACCGGCTGGTCTTCGGATTCCACTGGTGGGGCGGCACCGCCGTGGACGTGGCGACCGGCCAGACCGTGCAGCGCGACGTGTGGTCCTACTACGGCCTGCTGCGGCTGTCGAACAACAGCACGATCTTCGTGGCGCCGCAGGGCATCAGCAACGGCTGGGCCAACTCCGGCGGCGAGGACGTCACGTTCGTCGACGACATGCTCCGCCGCATCGAGGGCGACCTGTGCGTCGACACCACGCAGCGGTTCTCCGTCGGCTTCAGCTACGGCGGCGGGATGAGCTACGCCCTGGCCTGTGCCCGGCCGAACGTCTTCCGCGCGGTCGCGGTCCAGTCCTCACCCGGCACGCTCAGCGGATGCAGCGGCGGCACCCAGCCGATCGCCTACCTCGGGGTGCACGGCATCGGTGACAACATCGCCAGCGGACGCGCGTTGCGGGACCGCTTCGTCGCCAACAACGGCTGCACCGCGGCGAGCCCGCCGGAGCCGAGGTCCGGCAGCCTGACCCACACCGTCTACACCTACTCCGGCTGCCGGCCCGGCTACCCGGTGGCGTGGGCGGCGTTCGACGGCGGTCACATCGCCGCCCCGCAGGACGGCGCCGGCGGCGACAGCGGCTCCCGAACCTGGGTCCCGGCCGAGGTGTGGAAGTTCTTCACCCAGTTCGCCGGCACCACGCCGACCCCGTCGCCCACGGCCTCACCGACCTCGTCACCGACGGCCTCACCGACCGCGTCGCCGACGAACCCGCCGCCGTCGGGCGGTTGCGCCGCCACCTACCGGACCACCACCGAGTGGCCGGGCGGCTTCCAGGGCGAGGTCACGGTGACCGCCGGCGCCGCTGCCATCAGCGGATGGCGGGTCAGTTGGACGCTTGCCAACGGGCAGAGCATCACCCAGCTCTGGGGCGGGCGCAACGCGCCCTCCGGCAGCACCCAGAACGTCTCCAACGAGGCGTGGAACGGCAGCTTGGCGGCGGGCGCGTCCACCACGTTCGGCTTCACCGCCAACGGCTCGGCGACGACGCCGTCGCTGACCTGCACCCGCCTCTGACCCGCCCGGCCTGGAGAAGCCCATGTCCGACATGACGCGAAGAAACCTGCTCAAGGCCGGCGCGGCCGGGGCCGGCGCCGCCATGGTGCCGGTCGCCTGGAGCGCGACCGCGCGCGCCGGCTCGGCGGCACCGCCACAGGTGCTGGCCGCCGACGACCTGGCGCTCTGGTACGACGAGGGGGCCGGCGCCGACTGGCTCCGCGCGCTGCCGATCGGCAACGGGCGGCTCGGCGCGATGGTGTTCGGCAACATCGACACCGAACGGCTCCAGCTCAACGAGGACACCGTCTGGGCCGGCGGCCCGTACGACTCGGCCAACACCCGGGGCGCGGCCAACCTGGCCGAGATCCGGCGGCGGGTCTTCGCCGACCAGTGGACCTCGGCGCAGGACCTGATCAACCAGACCATGATGGGCACTCCCGGTGGCCAGCTCGCCTATCAGACGGTGGGCAACCTCCGGCTCGCCTTCGGTTCCGCCAGTGGGGCCACCCAGCACAACCGGACCCTCGACCTGACCACCGCGACGGCGACCACGACCTACGTGCTCAACGGTGTACGGCACCAGCGGGAGGTCTTCGCCAGCGCGCCGGACCAGGTGATCGTGGTCCGGCTGACCGCCGACCGGGCCAACTCGATCACGTTCTCCGCCACCTTCGACAGCCCGCAACGCACCACCGTGTCGAGCCCGGACTCGGCCACCATCGGGCTCGACGGCATCTCCGGCAGCATGGAGGGCGTCAACGGCTCGGTGCGGTTCCTGGCCCTGGCCAACGCCGCGACGACCGGCGGCACGGTCAGCAGCTCCGGCGGCACCCTGCGGGTCTCCGGCGCGACGAGCGTGACCGTCCTGATCTCGATCGGCTCCAGCTATGTCAACTACCGCACGGTCAACGGCGACTACCAGGGCATCGCCCGCAACCGGCTCAACGCCGCCAAGAGCGTCGCCGTCGACCAGTTGCGCAGCCGCCACGTCGCCGACTACCAGGCGCTGTTCAACCGGGTGAGCATCAACCTGGGCCGGACGGCCGCCGCCGACCAGCCGACCGACGTGCGGATCGCGCAGCACGCCAGCAGCAACGACCCGCAGTTCGCCGCGTTGCTGTTCCAGTTCGGGCGCTACTTGCTGATCTCCTCCTCCCGCCCCGGCACCCAGCCGGCGAACCTCCAGGGCATCTGGAACGACTCGCTGACCCCGTCCTGGGACTCGAAGTACACGATCAACGCCAACCTGCCGATGAACTACTGGCCGGCCGACACCACGAACCTGTCCGAGTGCTACCTGCCGGTCTTCGACCTGGTCAAGGACCTGACGGTGACCGGCGCGCGGGTCGCGCAGGCCCAGTACGGCGCCGGCGGCTGGGTCGCCCACCACAACACCGATGCGTGGCGGGGCGCCTCGGTCGTCGACGGGGCGCTGTGGGGCATGTGGCAGACCGGCGGGGCCTGGCTGAGCACGCTCATCTGGGACCACTACCAGTTCACCGGCGACCTCGGCTTCCTCCAGGCGAACTACCCGGCCCTCAAGGGCGCCGCCCAGTTCTTCCTGGACACCCTGGTCGTGCACCCGACGCTCAACTACCTGGTGACGAACCCGTCGAACTCCCCGGAGCTGCCGCACCACGCGAACGCCAGCGTCTGCGCCGGCCCCACCATGGACAACCAGATCCTGCGGGACCTGTTCGACGCCGCGGCCCGGGCGAGCGAGGTCCTGGGCGTCGACACCACGTTCCGGTCGCAGGTGCGCACCGCGAAGGACCGGCTGCCCCCGAGCAAGGTCGGCTCCCGGGGCAACGTGCAGGAGTGGCTCGCCGACTGGGTCGAGACCGAACGCACCCACCGGCACGTCTCCCACCTCTACGGCCTGCACCCCAGCAACCAGATCACCAAGCGGGGCACGCCGGCGCTGCACGAGGCCGCCCGCAGGACGCTGGAGCTGCGCGGTGACGACGGCACCGGCTGGTCCCTGGCCTGGAAAATCAACTACTGGGCGCGGTTGGAGGACGGCGCCCGCGCCCACAAGCTGTTCCGCGACCTGGTACGCACCGACCGGCTTGCGCCGAACATGTTCGACCTGCACCCGCCGTTCCAGATCGACGGCAACTTCGGCGCCACCTCCGGCATCGCCGAGATGCTGCTGCACAGCCACACCGGCGAGCTGAACGTGTTGCCGGCGCTGCCGAGCGCGTGGCCCACCGGGCAGGTCGCGGGTCTTCGCGGTCGCGGCGGATACACGGTCGGCCTGTCCTGGAGCAACGGTCAGATCGACGAGATCGGCATCCGCGCCGACCGCGACGGCACGCTCCGGATGCGCTCGCGGCTGTTCACCGGCGGGTTCGCGCTCGTCGACACCACCGACGGCAGCACGCCGGCCACCACCCGGCCGGAGACGGACGTCGTCCAGCTCACGGTGCGCGCCGGCCACACCTACCGGGCGGCCCGGCCCGGCGTGACGCCGTCACCGACCCTGACCGCCACGCCCAGCCCCACGCCCACGCCGAGCACGTCACCGACGCCGACGCCGACCACCAGTTCCCCGGCGCCGTCCGGCGCGCGGGCGACGTACGCGGTGACCGGCTCGTGGTCGGGCGGCTTCCAGGGCGAGGTCACCGTCACCGCGGGCGCGACAGCCATCCGGGGCTGGACGGTCTCCTGGACGTTCCCGAACGGGCAGACCATCAACCAGATCTGGGGCGGCTCGCACACCCAGAGCGGAGCGAACGTGACCGTGCGCAACGTCGACTACAACGGCGCGCTGGCCGCGGGCGCCTCCACCACGTTCGGCTTCATCGGCACGGTCAACGGCGCCAACAACCCGCCGACGAACCTCACCTGCACGACGACCTGATCCGGCACCGGGTGCGCGCCCGCGCGTCGAGCCGCCTTCCGCCCGCCCGGGCCGGGCGCGCGCCCGCCGACCGCTCAGGGACGTCCCTCTCTCGGAAGGGATCGAGACATGAGACATGTTGCTCGCCGGCACCGGATCCTGGTCACGCTGGTGGCGGGACTGCTGGTCGCGGCGGGGGCCGCGGCCGTGGTGCGCGCGCCCGACGCGATGGCGCTCGACAACGGTGTGGCGCGTACGCCGCCGATGGGTTGGAACAGTTGGAACACGTTCGGGTGCAACATCAGCGAGTCGTTGATCCGGCAGATGACCGACGCGATGGTCAGTTCCGGGATGCGTGACGCGGGTTACCAGTACGTGGTGGTGGACGACTGTTGGATGAACCCGAACCGGGATGCGGCGGGGAACCTGCAGGGCGATCCGAGCCGGTTCCCGTCGGGGATGAAGGCCCTTGGTGACTACATCCACGCGCGGGGGTTGAAGTTCGGCATCTACCAGGGTCCGTTGACCAAGACGTGTGCGCAGTACTTCAACAGTTATCCCGGCTCGACCGGGGCGCAGGGTCACGAGGTGCAGGACGCGCGGCAGTTCGCCGCGTGGGGGGTGGACTACCTGAAGTACGACTGGTGCTCGCCCAGCGGGTCGATTGATGATCAGGTGCGGGTGTTCAACCTGATGCGTGACGCGCTGGCCGCGTCGGGTCGGCCGATCGTGTACAGCATCAACTCCAACAGCGTGCACGCCAAGACCGGCCCGCAGCGTGACTGGGGTGATGTGGCGAACATGTGGCGCACCACCGAGGACATCACCAACACCTGGAACAGCGGGCAGACCAACGGCTACCCGATGGGTATCCAGAACATCGTCGACGTCACCGTGCCGCTGGCCGCACGCGCGAGGCCCGGCGCGTTCAACGACATGGACATGTTGGAGGTCGGGCGCGGTGGGATGACCGACACCGAGATGCGCAGCCACTTCGCGCTGTGGGCGGTCATGGCCTCGCCGCTGATCGCCGGCAACGACCTGCGCTCGATGAACGCGGCGACCCAGACGATCCTGAAGAACGCCAACCTCATCGCCATCAGCCAGGACCCCCTGGCCCGGCAAGCCGCCCAGGTGTCCTTCGACGGCACCCGCCGGGTGCTGGCCAAGCCGCTGGCCAACGGCGACGTCGCGGTCGCGCTGTTCAACCAGGGCAGCGCCACCACCACGGTCTCCACCACGGCGGCGGCGGTGGGCAAGAGCGGCAGCTCGTTCACGCTGCGCGACGCGTGGACCGACGCCACCTCCACCAGCACCGGCGCCATCTCCGCCAGCGTGCCCGCGCACGGCACCGTCGTCTACCGGGTCAGCGGCGGATCCGGCAGCCCGACCCCGACCCCGACGACGCCGACCCCCACGCCGACCCCGACCACCAGCACCCCGCCGCCGGCCGCCTCCTGCCAGGTGACCTACGCGATCACGAGCCAGTGGCAGGACGGGTTCCAGGGCGACGTCACCGTCCGCAACACCGGCACCACGCCGGTCAACGGGTGGAACCTGCGCTGGTCCTTCGTCAACGGCCAGCAGATCAACCAGGCGTGGGGCGCCACCTACACCCAGAGCGGCACGCAGGTCACCGCCACGAACGCGGCCTGGAACGGGACCGTCAGCCCCGGCGGCACCGTGACCTTCGGATTCATCGCGAGCTGGTCCGGCGCCAACGCCAAGCCGACCGCGTTCACCCTCAACGGTCAGGCGTGCGGCGTCACCTGAGCCGGTTCGGCACGAGCAGCACGGGCGCGGGCCCCGACCGCGGTGACCGGGGCCCGCGCCGCAGACCCGTCCGTCATGGGAGGCAGCGTGACCAGGATGACGCTCGAGGTGGGGAAGTACTCGTCGACGACGGTCACCGACGACGGCGCCACCGACACCCGCATTCCGACCGACGTACCTGTCCGGAGGTTGCTGTGAAACACACCCGCTATCGGCTCGGCCTGGCGGCCGTGACCGCCGTCCTCGTCACCGGCGCCGGAGGGCTCGTCTCCGCCTCGGCGTCGGCCGCCGCCGGCTGCTCGGTCACCTACACGGTGACCAGCCAGTGGTCCGGCGGATTCGGCGCCGACGTGACAGTGAAGAACCTCGGCGACCCGGTCGACGGCTGGCGGCTCACCTGGTCCTTCGTCGCCGGTCAGACCGTCTCCCAGATCTGGAACGGCGCCGTCACGCAGTCCGGCGCCCAGGTGACCGTCGCCGACGCCGGCTACAACGCCGGCATCCCGACCGGCGGAAGCGCCGCCTTCGGCTTCAACGGCACCTGGACCACGACAAACCCGGTGCCCACGAGCTTCGCCCTGAACGGCGTCACCTGCACCGGGTCGGTCACCCCCACCACCGGCGGGCCCGCTCCCACCACCACCGCGCCGCCGACGACCCCCGCGCCCACCACGCCGCCGCCGACCACGCCACCGCCCACGACCGGGCCCTGGCCGCCGTCGTCGACCTTCACCAACCCGGTGCTGTGGCAGGACTTCGCGGACATCGACATCATCCGGGTCGGCGACGCCTACTACTACTCGGCGTCGACCATGCACTACTCGCCCGGGGCGCCGATCCTGCGCTCCTACGACCTGGTCAACTGGGAGTTCGTCGGGCACTCGGTGCCGAACCTCGACTTCGAGTCGAACAACTACAACCTGACCGGCGGCCGGGCGTACGTGAAGGGGATCTGGGCCTCGGCGTTCAACTACCGGCCCAGCAACAAGACCTTCTACTGGATCGGCTGCACCGAGTTCAACCGCACCTACGTCTACACCGCCACCTCGGTGGAGGGCCCCTGGCAGAAGCGGTCTCGGATCAACAACTGCTACTACGACGCCGGTCTGCTCGTCGACGACAACGACACCATGTACGTGGCGTACGGCAGCACCAACATCAGCGTCGCCCAGCTCTCCGCCGACGGCCTGTCCCAGGTGCGCGCCCAGCAGGTGTGGACCTCGCCGTCCAACATCGGCTACATCGAGGGCGCCCGGTTCTACAAGCGCAACGGCTACTACTACATCTGGCTGACCAAGCCCGCCAACGGTCAGTACGTGCTGCGCTCGCGCAGCCCCTTCGGCCCGTACGAGACGAAGGAGGTGCTGCTGAACCTGCCCGGCCCGATCCAGGGCGAGCCGGGTTCCGTGCCGCACCAGGGCGGGATCGTGCAGACCCAGAACGGCGACTGGTACTACATGGCGTTCATCGACGCCTACCCCGGCGGCCGGATCCCCACCCTGGCCCCGATCACCTGGAACGCGGACTGGCCGGTGCTGCAGACCGTCAACGGGCGCTGGGGGGCCAGCTACCCGTACCCGAACGTGCCCCGCCCCCCACGCCAGGTCAAGCCGATGATCGGCGCCGACACGTTCACCGGGCCGACCCTCGGCCCGCAGTGGGAGTGGAACCACAACCCGGACAACACCCGCTGGTCGGCGAACAACGGCCTGCGGTTGCAGACCGCCACCGTGACCAACGACCTCTACCAGGCGCGGAACACGCTGACCCACCGCATCCAGGGGCCGTCCTCGACCGCGACGATCGAGTTGGACCACTCCGCCATGGCCAACGGTGACCGGGCCGGCCTGGCCCTGCTGCGCGACTCGTCGGCCTGGATCGGCCTGCGCCGCGACAACGGCACCACCCGGGTCGTGATGACCAACGGGCTGACCATGAACAGCAGCTGGCAGACCACCGGCACCGGCGCCGAACAGGCCAGCGCCGCGGTCAGCGGCAGCCGGATCTGGCTCCGCGTCAACGCCGACGTCAGACCGGGCGCGGGTCGGCAGGCCCGCTTCTCCTACAGCACCGACGGCACGAACTTCGTCGGTCTCGGCCCCGCGTTCACCCTCAACCACGCCTGGCAGTTCTTCATGGCCTACCGGTTCGCCATGTTCAACTACGCCACCCAGGCGCTGGGCGGCGCGGTCACCGTACGCAAGTTCGACCTGACCACGCCCTGACCCGAGCGGTACGGGCCGGTGCGGACGGCGTAGCCCCGCACCGGCCCGACCGGCACGGGTCAGGCCAGCAGCGTCTCGCGCAGCCGCGCACCCAGGTTGATCCGGCCGACCACCCGGGGGCCGGCCGGGTCGTACACGTCGATGCTGTGGTTGCGGCGCATCATCTCCCGCACCGCCGGCGGCAGCCGGGGCGGGTCGTCCATCGCGGCGAGGACCTGTGCGGCGGCGTACGTCAGCCGTTCGACCAGTGTGGTGCCGTCGGTGTCCACCCGCACCCGACCGAACTCCCAGCCGGCGGTGGTGAGGTCGAGCACCTCGAACAGGCGGACCACGAACGGCTGCGGGTCGGTCACCCGGTCGAGGCGCTTCGCCCGGCCGCCGACCACCGTGGCGGCGGCCGTCACCTGCGCGTACGGGTGCAGCCCGCTGGGCAGCGCGCCGAGCGGCCAGCGCAGCGACGGACCGGCCTCCTTCCACAGGGGCCGGTAGTTGCGGCGGTGCACCAGCAGCCGCCGGCCGGTACGCCGGAATACCTCCTGGGCCTGGAACTGCAGGTCGGCGTGCGCCTCCTCGGCGGCCTCGCACACGATCCCGGCGGCCACCACGAGACCGTCGTCGTCGGACAGCAGCCGGCTGATCGCGTCGACCTGCTCGGGGAACCGGATCCGGGCGTGCGCGCCGTAGGAGTGCCGGACGTCGCGCAGCAGCTCCTGCTGGCGTCCCGGGTCGAGTTCGACCGCACCGTCGCCGCCCAGCAACCGCCGGAGCCAACCCATCGTGCCTCGCTTCCGTCGCCGTCTGCGGACCGGGCAATGCTAGTGCGTCGGTGGATGCTCGTATGGTGACGGGGTGGCTGAGCGATCCCTGACCCTGATGGCGGTGCACGCGCACCCCGACGACGAGGCGACAAGCACCGGCGGCATCCTCGCCCGCTATGCGGCCGAGGGCGTCACGACGGTGCTCGTGACCTGCACGGACGGCCGGTGCGGCGACGGGCCCGGCGGCGTCAAGCCGGGCGACGACGGGCACGACCCGCAGGCCGTGGTGGCGATGCGCCAGGCGGAGCTGGTGGCCAGTTGCGAGGCGTTGAAGGTGACCCACCTGGAGACGCTCGACTACGCCGACTCCGGGATGATGGGCTGGGCGACGAACGACGCGCCCGGCGCGTTCTGGAACACGCCGGTGGCCGAGGCGGCCGACCGGCTGGCCGAGCTGATCCGGCGTTACCGCCCCGACGTGGTCGTCACCTACGACGAGAACGGCTTCTACGGCCACCCGGACCACATCCAGGCGCACCGCATCACGATGGCCGCGGTCGAGCGCACCGGCATCCCGGCGAAGGTCTACTGGACGACCGTGCCGCAGAGCGCGTTCCAGGAGTTCGGCAAGGTCATGCAGGAGATCGGGGTGGAGTTCCCCGAGCCGGACGCCGCCGACGAGATGCCGGCGCTGGGCCTGCCCGACGACGAGATCACCACCTGGGTGGACACCCGCGCCCAGGGCGGGCAGAAGTTCGCCTCCCTGGCGGCGCACGCCAGCCAGGCGGAGAACATCTTCTTCCTGCGCCTGGGGGAGGAGCGGTTCACCGAGCTGATGGGGATGGAGACGTTCGTGCGGGTGCGCGACAGTACCGGCGCGCCGACCCCGGAGGACGACCTGTTCGCCGGGCTGCGCTGAGGGCACCGGCCGGCCCGGTCAGGCCGCGACGGTCTGCGCGGCCAGGTGCGCCAGCACGGCGCGCACGTCGCCGCCGGTGTCGGCCATGATCCGGCGTTGCCGGGTGGCGCCGGTGCCGGTGCGGCGCAGCCGGTCCACCTCGCGCAGCACCAGGTCCAGGTCCCCGTGCCGGCGCAGCGCGGGCGCGACGGTGACGATCAGGTCGTCGACGAGGTCCCACGCCGGCCGGGGCCGCCCGGTCCGCAGGTCGACCAGCTCGCCGTCGACCCCGTCGTGGGCGGCCCGCCAGTGCGCGGCGGCGACCAGGCAGTCGCGGCCGCGCGGAGCGGGCGTGCCGGCGCGCACCTCGTCGATCATGGTGGCGACCAGGGCTCGGACCAGCCCGGCGACCAGCACGGTGTCGTCGACGGTGGGGCAGACGTCGCCGACCCGGACCTCCACCGTCGGGTAGGTCGCCGACGGCCGCGCGTACCAGTAGACCATCGCGGCATCGAGCATGATCCCGGCGGTGATCAGGGCGTCCACGGTGGCGTCGTAGTCGGCGGCGGAGTCGAAGTGCGGCGTCGGCCCGATGCTGGGCCAGCGTTCCAGCTGCATCGACCGCCAGCTCGCGTGCCCGGTGTCCCGGCCGTCGTGCAGCGGCGAGTTCGTGGTGAGCGCCTGCACCACCGGCAGCCACGGACGGAGGTGGTTGCAGACCTGGACGGCGAGTTCCCGGTCGGGCACCCCGATGTGGACGTGACAGCCGCAGACCGCCGGGTCGTGCGCGACCGGCCCGAACCGGCGGGACATGTCGTGGTAGCGCTGCTCGTCGGGGACCGTGCGGTGGGCCTCGCAGACCGGGGTGGCGCCGACCGCGACGAGCCGCGCCCCGACGGCGTCGGCCGCGCGGGCGGCGGCGCGGCGCAGCGCGACGAGATGGTCCCGCAGCGCCGCGAGGTCGGGGCTGACCGGGGTCACCATCTCCACCATGCTGTGCCGGAACTCCTGCCGGCTCTGCTCGCGGGCGGTCCCGGAGAGCGCGTCACGGACCCGGTCGGCGACCGGCATGCTCTCCCCGGTCACCGGGTCCAGGAGCAGGAACTCCTCCTCCACCCCGAGGGTGAGGGTGGTGGGGGTCGCCGGGGTCGAGGTGGCGGTGGCGGGCCGCGGCCTCACCGGCGACCTCCGCGTCGCACGGGTCCGTTCGGCGCGTGGTCGCTCAGCGGGGTCATGCCCTGACGGTACGAGGCCGGCACTCTTTGAGCTGCCGTTTTCCGTCGACCACCGCCCCGGCGGGCGATGGCGGGGGCGGTGGTCGACGGAAGCCGTGCGTCAGCAGTCGTAGTACATGGCGAATTCGTGCGGAGTGGGCCGCAGGCGCACCGGGTCGACCTCGTTGGCGTTCTTCCAGTCGATCCAGGTGGAGATCAGGTCGTCGGTGAAGACGCCGCCGTCGAGCAGGTAGTCGTGGTCGGCCTGGAGCGCCTCCAGCGCGTGCGACAGCGAGCCGGGGACCTGCTTGACGTCGCCCCACTCCTCCGGGGGCAGGTCGTAGAGGTCCTTGTCGATCGGGGCCGGCGGCTCGATCTTGCTCTTGATGCCGTCCAGGCCGGCCATGAGCATGGCCGAGAAGGCGAGGTAGACGTTGGCCGACGGGTCGGGGACGCGGAACTCGACGCGCTTGGCCTTGGGGTTGCTGCCGGTGACCGGGATGCGGGTGCACGCGGAGCGGTTGCGCTGCGAGTAGACCAGGTTGACCGGCGCCTCGAAGCCCGGCACGAGCCGCCGGTACGAGTTGATCGTCGGGTTGGTGAAGGCGAGCAGCGACGGCGCGTGGTGCAGCAGGCCGCCGATGTACCAGCGGGCGGTGTCGGACAGGCCGGCGTAGCCGGTCTCGTCGTAGAACAGCGGCTGGCCACCGCGCCACAGGCTCTGATGGGTGTGCATGCCGGAGCCGTTGTCACCGAACAAGGGCTTGGGCATGAACGTGGCGGTCTTCCCGTGCGCCCACGCCTCGTTCTTGATCAGGTACTTGAAGAGCTGGAGCTGGTCGCCGGAGTGCAGCAGGGTGGAGAACTTGTAATTGATCTCCGACTGCCCGCCGGTGCCCACCTCGTGGTGCGAGCGCTCGACCGTGAACCCGGCGTCGAGCATCCGGCGGACCATGCTGTCACGCAGGTCGGCGTAGTGGTCCACGGGCGGTACCGGGAAGTAGCCGCCCTTGTAGGCGGTCTTGTAGCCGCGGTTGCCGCCCTCCTCGACCCGGCCGGTGTTCCAGGCGCCCTCGATCGAGTCGATGTAGTAGAACGACTGGTGCGCCGACGTCTCGTGGCGGATCGAGTCGAAGATGTAGAACTCGGCCTCGGCGCCGAAGTACGCGGTGTCGGCGATGCCGCTGGCGGCGAGGTACGCCTCGGCCTTCTTGGCCACGTTGCGCGGGTCCCGCGAGTACGCCTCGCGGGTGAACGGGTCGTGCACGAAGAAGTTCAGCGCGACCGTCTTCTGCGCCCGGAACGGGTCCACGAACGCGGTGGCCACGTCCGGGAGCAGCAGCATGTCCGACTCGTGGATCGACTGGAAACCGCGGATCGACGAGCCGTCGAACGCGAGGCCGTCGGTGAAGACGCTGTCGTCGAAGGACTCGACCGGCAGGTTGAAATGCTGCATCACGCCGGGCAGGTCACAGAAACGTACGTCGACGAACTTCACGTCCTCGTTCTTGAGGTATCGCAGGAGTTCCTCGGGATTGGCGAACACACGTCCTCCTGGCAGGCGTTGTTGATCTCCGGCCACGTCCCGTGGCCGGACCGCCCGGGGACATGGCCCGTACGGCCACCGTACGACGGCTCGCCGTTCCCGGCTCGCCAACCGCCCATCCCGGGTTTCCTCCGTCACATGCCGGGTAGTCGCCGACATGTGCGGGATCAGCGGTGAGGCCCGCTTCGACGGGGCGGCCCCGGACGCCCGGGCGGTCGACCGGATGACCGAGGCCATGCGCTCGCGCGGCCCCGACGGTGAGGGCCGGTGGAGCGACGGCTGGGTGAGTCTCGGGCACCGCCGCCTGACCGTCATCGACCTCTCCGAGGCCGGCGGCCAGCCGATGGCCCGCGACGACCTCGACCTCGCCCTGGTCTTCAACGGTTGCGTCTACAACTATCCCGAGCTGCGCGACGAGCTGCGGGCCGCCGGACACACCTTCCGATCCACCAGTGACACCGAGGTCGTCCTGGTCGCGTACGCCCAGTGGGGTGAACAGTTCGTCGACCACCTCGTCGGCATGTTCGCGGTAGCACTGGTGGACCGGCGGCGGCGCCGGCTCGTGCTGGCCCGCGACCGGTTGGGCATCAAGCCGCTCTACCTCGCCGAGACGCCCGGCCGGCTGCGGTTCGCCTCCACGCTTCCGGCGCTGCTGGCGGCCGGCGACGTGGACACCGGCATCGACCCGGTGGCGCTGCACCACTACCTCTCCTGGCACTCGATCGTGCCGGCGCCGCGCACCATCCTGCGCGGGGTGCGCAAGCTCCCCCCGGCCACCGTCCGGGTGGTGGAGGCCGACGGGCGGACCCGCGAGCACGTCTACTGGCGCCCCGAGTACCGGCGCGACCCGGCCCACGACGGCATGGACGCCCACGACTGGCGGGCCGCGATCGGCGACGCGCTACGCACCGCGGTACGCCGGCGCCTGGTCGCCGACGTACCGGTCGGGGTGCTGCTCTCCGGCGGCCTCGACTCCAGCATGATCGTGGCCCTGCTCGACGGGGCCGGGCAGCACCACCTGCAGACGTTCAGCATCGGCTTCGACAGCCGCGGCGACGAGGCCGGCGACGAGTTCCACTACTCCGACCTGGTCGCCCGCGCGTTCGACACCGACCACCACCGCATCCGCCTCGCCGACGGCGACCTCGGCCCGGCGGTACGCGCCACCGTCGCGGCCATGACCGAGCCGATGGGCAGCCACGACGTGGTGGCGTTCCACCTGCTCTCCGAGCAGGTCGCCCGGCACGTGAAGGTGGCGCAGTCCGGGCAGGGCGCCGACGAGGTGTTCGCCGGCTACGGCTACCACCACCGGCTCGCCGAGGCGGCCCGGCCGGACGCCGCGGCGGAGTTCACCACCGCGTTCTTCGACCGGGACCACGCCGGGCTGAACCGGGTTGTCGACCCGGCGTACGCCTGCGACGCCGACGTCAGCGGCGAGCTGGTCGCCGCGGAGCTGGCCGCGCCGGGCGCGCAGACCGCTGTCGACGCGGTGCTGCGCCTGGACACCCACCTGATGCTGCCCGACGACCCGGTCAAACGGGTGGACAGCATGAGCATGGCCTGGGGGCTGGAGGTGCGGACCCCCTTCCTCGACCAGGACCTGGTGATGCTGGCGGCGGCCTGCCCACCCGAGCACAAGCTGGCCCAGGGCGGCAAGGGCGTGCTCAAGGACGTGGCCCGGGAGGTGCTGCCGGCCGAGGTCATCGACCGGCCCAAGGGCTACTTCCCGGTGCCGGCGCTGCGCAACGTCGACGGTCCCGTGCGAGAGTTGGTGGTGGAGGCCCTGGGCGCGCCCGAGGCACGCCGGCGCGGCCTGTTCCGCCGCGCGTACGTCGACGAGCTGCTCGCCGAGCCGGACCGGGCGCAGGCGGCCGCCGGCAGCAACAAGCTGTGGCAACTGGGCCTGCTGGAGCTGTGGTTGCAGTCCCACGGCGTCTGATCGGCGGAAGGAGCGCGGTGAAGTTCGTGATCGAGAGCGAGACCGACGGCCGGGTGGGCTTCACCGTGCTGGGCGGCGACGGGCAGGTGCTCGCCACCGGCCGGCCCTGCCCCGACAAGGGGTCGGCGCTGGCCGCCATCGGGGAGCTGATGCACGGGCTGGGCGATGCCTGCATCGAGGACCGCACCGAGGCCGTGACCCCGCCGCCGACCGCGACCAGCGAGATCGGTGGCGGCGACATGTCCGCCATCGGCCGCTCCGGCATCCCCCCGGTCTGACCGCCCGTTCTCGGCGGGTCACTGCTCGTCGTCGACGACCTCGGTCCGGCCGTCGACCGTGGTGGTGACGTCGAGGTGCTCGTCCGGCTGCGGCGCCTCCGCCAGGGTGTGGTGCGGGTCGCCGTCGGGGGAGTAGAGCACCTGGTCGGTCTTGCGGGTCTTCTCCTGGTCCTCTTCCGGTTCGGTCACGGCCTTCCCTCCGGTCCCGGCCGCCTCCCTGACAGGCCGCCCCTGCCCCCACGCTATGTGCCACCGGCACCCCGGGCGGGCGTTTCCGCCGTCCGGCGCGGTCACAGGTGCTGGCGCCGCCAGGCGCTCACCGCCTCCTCGGCGGCCTGCTCCTCCTGCCGCGCCCGGGCCTTGATGCCCCGGCGATCGCCGGTGAGCCGCTGGACCAACGCCAGCGCGCCGCACACCGCGACCAGCAGGCCCAGGTCGACCAGCGGCGGGATGACGATCGCCGGCACGGCCAGCCCGGCGACGACCAGGCCGGCGACGAGCCGGGTGCGTCCGCTGCCGTGGAACGTCCGCCGCGCCACCGCGGCGGCGGCGAGCAGGAAGAGCGCGACGCCGGCGTGCAGGATGATGTTGGTGATCGGGGGTACCGGACGGGGCGCGGCAATCGCCTCCACCAGCAACTTGAGCCCGAGCGCGGTGGCCACCACGCCGAGGACGAGCAGCAGGTGCAGGTAGGTGTACACGTCGCGGGCAAGCGGGATCCGGGCCTCGTCGCGGGTGGCGTGCAACACCTGCTCCACCCGCGACGACAGGCTGTCGAAGTGCAGCCACCACAGGGCGGCGATCAGGGCGATGCCGAGGACGCAGGCGACGAGCACCATGGCGGTGAGGGCGAGCCGGTCGAACTGCCCCGGCCCGAAACCCAGCGAGATCACGGCCTCGCCGAGGGCGATGAGCACGATGAGGCCGTGCCGCTCGGCCCAGTGGCCGGCCGACGGCAAGGTCCAGCGCGCGTACGGCAGGAACAGCCCGACCGCGTACTCGACCACCAGCGCCGCGGCCCACAACGCCAGGCGCACGGTCAGGACCGCGTCGGCCGGAATCCACCAGGACACCGTGACCGAGGCGACGACGAGCGCGCCGGCCACCAGCGGCGGGAGCGCGGTCACCAGGATCTGTCGGCGGTTCTGCCGGGCCGGGGTGAACACGAACGCGAAGCCGGCCACCGTCAGCACCCGCACCACCAGGTACGCGGCGGCGAACACCGCCGGCCCGGACAGGTCTCCCGGCTGGTCGACGAACGCCTGCGGAAGCGTGACCGCCAGCACGAAGACGGCAGCCATGATCCCGAAGCCGAGCAGAGGCAGCACGCCGTGGTCGGCGCGTACCACGTTGCCGAGCGCGGCGAACCCGGTCCAGCACCACCAGAGCAGCGCCACCACCATCGCGCCGGCGAGCAGCCCGAGCCAGGACAGGTGGCGGGCGACGAGCGCGGTGACGTTGAGGAACGCGAAGACGAAGATCACGTCGTAGAACAGCTCCAGCCGGGTCACCCGGCTACCCGGCGCCACCGGCATGGCCCACCGTGACCGGCGCACACGCGGCAGGCTGCTCACCCGGTCAGTCTGGTGCACGCCGACGGGCTGGTTCCCGGCTTTGCCGGCACCCGCGCGCCCACCCCGCCCGTGTCGTACCGGGGTCGTAGGGTCACCGCCATGACGACGACACGGACCCACACGCTCGCCGTGCCCGGCGCCGATCTGGTCTACGACGTGCGCGGGCCGCTTCCGCCGGCGGACGCCCGCCCGGTGCTGCTGATGATCGGCCAGCCGATGACGGCGGAGGGCTTCTCGGCGCTCGTCGAGCACTTCGCCGACCGCACCGTGGTCACCTACGACCCGCGCGGGCTGGGCCGCAGCCGGCGCACCGACGGCCGGTCCGACCACACGCCACAGCAGCAGGCCGCCGACCTGCACCTGCTGATCGAGGCGCTCGGGGCCGGCCCGGTCGAGGTCTTCGGCAGCAGCGGCGGCGCGGTGACCGGGCTGGAGCTGGTCGCCACCCACCCGGGCGACGTCGTCACGCTCGTCGCGCACGAGCCGCCGATCAACGCGGTGCTCCCCGACGCGGCGGGCGCCGAGCGGGCCCGGGCCCGCTTCCACGAGGCCTACCAGGCGAAGGGCTCCGGCGCGGGCATGGCCGACTTCATCGCCATGACGTCCTGGCAGGGCGAGTTCACCGACGACTACTTTGCCCGGCCCTCGCCGGACCCGGCGGCGTTCGGCATGCCGGCCGACGACGACGGCAGCCGCGACGATCCGCTGCTGTCGAAGAACTCGTGGGCGGTCATCGACTACCGGCCCGACGCGGCCCGGCTCACCGCCGCGCCGACGCGCATCGTCGTCGCGGTCGGCGAGGAGTCCGCCGGCACCTACACCGCACGCACCGCGCTGGGCACGGCGGCGCTGCTCGGGCAGGAGGCGGCCGTCTTCCCCAGCCATCACGGCGGTTTCCTCGGCGAGCACTCCGGCTACGCCGGCAAGCCCGCCGAGTTCGCCGCCCGCCTCCGCGAGGTCCTGGCCTAGCCGTACGGGCGGCGGGTGAGCGTCGCGTGGGCCATCGTGGTCAACGTGACGATGTCGAACACCGGCACGCCCAGCCGCGCCTGGATCCGGTGGGCGAACGGCACCAGGTCGGTGCACTCGATCACCAGCGCGCCCAGCTCGGGGTGGGCGCGGGCGAGCGCGTCCACCCGGCCGTCCACCTCGGCGGCCAGCCGGTCGACGTCGAGCGTGTCGCGCCGCCCCTGCAGCATCACCTCGCGGAACTCCGGCTGACCGGCCATGCCGGTGACCGCGACCGGCACGTCCGCGGCGCCGACCGCGGCCAGGTGCCGTGCGGTCAGCGCCGCCTCGTCGGCGACCAGCAGCCCGACGGTGCGTCCGACCATCCGGTGCACCATCGGCAACTGCACCAGACTGGACGACCACAGCGGCACGTCCACCGCGGCGGCGAGTTCGGCCTGGAACAGCACCAGGAAGCCGCACGCGCCGGTGATGCCGGCCACCCCGGCGGCCTGCAGGTCGCGGGCCGCCGCGACGAACGGCTCCAGCAGCGTCGGGTCGGCCTCGCGCACCAGCCGCTGCGGCGTCGCGCCCTCGACCACCCGGTAGCGCACCGGGAAGTCGAACGTGGTCGGGTTGCGGATGTGCCCGGGGATCTTGTCGAAGCTGGTGTCGAGGCAGAGCACCCCGATCTCCGGCCGGTCGTCCATCAGATCCCCCTCCGAAAGCGGTCCAGGGCGAACGTCTGCAACGGCTGGGCCGGTTCCGCGCCGGTGACGAGCTGGGCGAGCAGCTCCCCGCCGGCCGGCGCGAGGCCCATCCCGATGTGCCCGTGCCCGGTGGCCACGCTGACGTTGTCCCAGCCGTCGGCCCTGCCGATCAGCGGCAGGCTGTCCGGGGTGCACGGGCGCAGCCCGCTCCACACGTCGAGCCGCCGGTCGGTCTCCAGCGCCGGCAGGTAGCGCCGGGCGGTGTGCAGGATCCCGTCCACCCGGCGCGGCGACACCGAGGTGTCCAGCCCGGACAGCTCCAAGGTGCCGCCGACGCGTACCCGGTCACCGAGCGGCATCACCGCGACCTTGCCCTCGCTGAGCAGCACCGGCCGGGTGGGCGTGCCCGGCCCGGCCGGCACGGTGACGGTGTAGCCCTTGGCCGGTTGCAACGTCAGGCCGACGCCGAGCATCCGGGCGCAGGCCGCCGACCAGACCCCGGCGGCGATCACCACCTCGGTCGGGCGCAGGTCGCCCCGGCCGGTCCGGACGCCGCGCACCCGCCGGCCGGTCACCTCGAAGTCGCGTACCTCGGCGCCGGTGAGGATCTCCACGCCGCGCGCCCGCAACGCCTCGGCGAGGGCCACCAGGAAAGCGGGGATGCGCAGCGCGGCACCCTCCTCGTTGAGCAGCGCGCCGGCCACCGCGAAGTCGACGCCCGGCTCCAGCCGGGCCAGCTCCGCGGCGTCCAGGTCGCGCAGTGGCACCCCGCGCGCGGTCGCCGCCGGGATCGTGCGGCGCGCCTTCGCGTACCCCTGCTCGGTGTGGCAGGCCAGGATCATGCCGCGTTCGGTGAGCGTCCCGGCCAGCTCGTCGGCGGCGCAGATCTGGCGCAGCAGCGCCAGGCTGCGCTGCTTGAGCGCGAGCAGCGTCTCGAAGCCGGCGCGGGCGTGCCGTTCGGTGCAGTGCCGGCGGAAGTGCCACAGCCAGGCCAGCAGCGCGCCGTCGAGGCGGGGCTTGACCGAGAACGGGCTCTCCGGGCTGAACAGCCAGCGGACGCCCTTCGCCGGGACCCCGGGCTCGGCCAGTGGCGCCGAACCCTGGGTGCCGACGAAACCGGTGTTGCCGGCCGAGCAGGCCGCCGGGTCGCCGACCTGGCCCCGGTCCACCACCGTGACGGTGTGCCCGGCACGGCGCAGGAACCAGGCGCAGCACAGCCCGGCCACGCCGGCGCCGATGACCAGCACGTCGGGGTCGCTGCGGGCGGGTGTCGTCATCGTCCCTGCCGGTCAGAGCGTGACGACGAAGAAGCAGGTGGGCAGGTTCACCACGACCCGTTCCCAGATCTCGGCGCGCAACGCCACCCCGGGCTCGGCGAACGTGCCCGGCGGTGGCTCGGCGAAGCCGATCCGGGACCGGCCGGCGTCGAACAGCAGCGCGCCGTGGCCGAAGTCGCCGACGATCGCGGTGCCCGGGTCGACCAGGCGGGTACGCACGATGAAGACGCCGTTGTCCTCCACGTCCCGCATCAGGGTGCCGCTGCCGAGCAGCCGGTAGTAGTCCGCCGGATTGATGATCAACCCGTCGGCGGTGCTGCCCATCTGCTCGACCTCGTTGCAGGCGGAGAGGATGGTGGAGCCGAACGGTCCCGGGTCGGTGAGCCGGCCCAGCTCCGGCATGCCCAGCAGCCCGCCCTCGCCGCGCAGGATGGTGTGGTTCTCGGCGGTCGCCAGCCGCACCACCAGCCGGTAGTCGATGAACTGCGCGAAGCTGACCGGGTCCTCCCACAGCGTGTCCGGCACCTGCACCCACGCCGTGGTGGTGAGCAGCGGCGGGATGGGGGAGCGGTGGAAGTGGTTCGCCGCCTCCCGGCGCAGGTCCGCGCCGTCGACCGCCGGGTCGTCGGGCCGGGGCGGGCTCTCGTGCCAGTAGAAGTCCTGCGGGTCCGCCGACAGGTCCACCACCTTGAGCACGTTCCGGGACGGGTAGCGCGGTTTGCGCCGGGAACTGGTCAGCGAGTCGGTGATCGTGACGTCGTAGTCGACGCTGGTGTCGAAGCCGTCCTTGGCGAACGCCTCGACGAACAGCCCGCCGGGCGACATCTGCGTCTTGCGGGCGGCGACCACCTCGGCGATCGTCCGCTTCACGGTGTCGACTGGTTGTGGCATCTGGTGTCCCTTCCTCAGGCCGGCTTGCGGGCGACGAACATGCCCCAGCCGAACTCGCCCCGGTCGATGGCCGACTGGATCTCGTCGCAGGAGTCGGCGAAGTTCCCGATCCAGGTCCGCGCCGCCTCGTCGGTCGTGGCCGCGGCGCGCTCCCGGGCGGTGCGGCCCAGCACCCGGTACGTCTGCCGGATGTGCGCGTCGAGGCTGCGGGCCACCACGTCCACGAACCCGGCCTCGGACAACGCCTCGCGGTAGCCGTCGAGCGAGTAGCCGCCGTTCCAGCGCACCCGGTCGTAGACGTGCCGGCGGGCCGCCTCGCCGATCCGCTCGGTCGGCTGGAGGAAGTCCGAGACGGCAAGCACCCCGCCGGGGGCGAGCACCCGGAACATCTCGGCGTGGCTGCGCGGCTTCTCCGGCACCAGGAACAACGCGTCCTGGCTGACCACGTGCGTGAACGTGCCGTCGGCGTACGGCAGCGCGGTGGCCGAGCCGTGCCGGAACCGCACGTCCAGCCCGGCGCCCCGCTCGGCGCGCCGCTGTTCGGCGAACCGGACCCGCTCGATGCTCAGGTCCAGCCCTTCGCCCCGGCACCCGGTGCGCCCGGCCAGCCGCAGCAGGAAGTTGCCGCAGCCGCAGCCGACGTCGAGCACGTTCGACGACGCGTCGATGCCGGCGTCGTCGGCGAGGATGTCCGAGGTCCGGTCCGCCGCCGCGTGGTAGTCGACGTCGTCGTCGCCGGCGAAGTAGCCGGTGTGCAGCACGCCCTCGCTGTCCCAGAAGCTGAGGTACGTCTGCGTGGTCTGGTCGAAGAACTCGGAGACGTCGCGCTCGGTGAACTGGCTGGTCGTGGACATGGGCACTCCCTCGTGCGGCGGTCGGGTGGACTCAGGCGTAGGTGTCCTTGCGGACCCCGGTCAGGTGCGGCAGGTCGGGGCCGGTGGCGGCGGCCCCGCCGTCGATCAGGTGCACGCCGGCGGTCACGTACGACGCCCGCTCGCTGGCCAGGAACGCGGCCACCGCGGCCACCTCCTCGGGGCGGGCCAGCCGGCCGACGGCGCTGTGGTGGCCCATCGCGGCCAGCCGGGCCGCCACGTCGCCGTCGTCGCCGGCCAGTCGGGCCGCCGCGCGCTCCATCGGCGGGGTACGCACCCCACCGGGCGCGAGCACGTTCACGGTGATCCCGTCCCGACCCACGTCCACGGCGAGCCCCTGGGCGAAGCGGACCAGCGCGGCGCGGGTCACCCCGGACAGCACCAGCGGGCCGATCGGCACGCAGGCGGTCTCGGAGGCGACCAGCAGCAGCCGGCCCCGGCCGACCGCGCGCATGTGCGGCACCGCGGCCAGCGACAGCGCGACCGCCGGCAGCAGCACCCGGTCGACGGCCGCCCGGTAGTCGTCCGTGTCGAAACCGGTGGCGGTGCCGATCGGCGGGCTGCCGCCGCTGACCAGCAGCACGTCCGCCCCGCCGAGGTCGGCGGCGACCCGGTCCACCCAGCGGGCCGCGGCGTCGGTGTCGGTGACGTCCACCCGGTCGGCGCTGACCCGCCCGGTGGCCACCGCGGCCAGCTCCCGCTCGGCCGCGGCGAGACGATCCGGATCGCGTCCGCAGACCGCCACGTGCGCGCCCTCGACGGCGAACTCCTTCGCGCAGGCCAGCCCGATGCCGCTGGTGCCGCCGGCGACCAGCGCCACCCGGCCCTTGAGCCCCAGATCCACGTCCGTCACCTCTCCGTCTCGCCGACGCGCGTCGCCGCGCCGGGATGTGTGCCGGTCGGCCCGCCGCCGGGCCGGTAGCCGTAGCGGGCGGACAGCGGCCAGGCCAGCGCCGTCACGGCGAGGCGCTGCCGGCCGTTCAGCGTGCGCCGCCACCCGTCGTCGGTGTCCCGGATGACGGTCGGGCCGGTCCGGAACCGGTCGGGGTTGCCGGTCACCGTGTGGTTGCCGCGCAGCTCGACGGTGCGGTCCCGGACCGGGTTGCCGGCCGGATCCGCGCCGACCAGCCGCAGCAGCGTGTCGACCGTGCCGGCCGGGTCGGCGGTGAAGTCCTCGTAGCGCAGGAACGTCGACCGTGCGGGGTGCCGGCGGTTGATCGCCGCCGACGCCAGGTTGAACCCGTGCCAGTACGCCGTGCTGCGCGCCGCCGACATGGCGTAGACGTAGTCCTTCGGTTCCCGCCAGGAGTGCGCCACCGCACGCGGGTCGCGGACCAGGTGCAGCCAGTACGGCCCGACGCCGGGCACGTGCGGCAACAACGCCGACTCCCCGGGGATCTTGGTGCTGTCCACGATCACCCGGGCGCCGGTGCGCGCGGCGATCTCCTGGTAGACCGCGCCGAGCAGTTCGGCGTGCGCGCGGGTGTCCGGGTCGGGTGCGCCTCGGCGCAGCACCCGCCAGGTGTGCCGGGTCCGCAGCCGGGCGCGTTGACGCCGGATCACCTCGGCGGCGTGCGCGTCGGCGGACATGCCGGCCGGGCGGCCGACGGGCAGCACCGCCGACCAGAGCGGGCAGGCGGTCAGCGGCAACCCGCAACCGCACCGGTCGTTGACCCCGCGGCCGGCGGAGTTCTTCCACAGGAAGTGCAGTTCGCCGACGTGCACTACGCCGGGCACCTCGCCGAGGACGTTGCCGATGATGGTGCTGCCGTTGCGACACCAGCCGGTGACGCTGAGCACGGTCACGGGTGCGCTCATGTGCGTACCTCCATCGGGGTTCGGTGGCCGATGCGCAGCGCCATCGCGGCGGCGACCGCCGCGCCGGCCGCGCCGGCCACGAACACCGCCGGGTAGCCGAACCCGGCGGCGACCAGACCGGTCGCCGGACCCCACACCGCCAGCCCGAGATCCCAGAACGAGGTGTACGCACCGATCGCCGCGCCCTGCCGCGCCGGGTCGGTGCGGTTCATCACCATCAGCGCCAGCGACGGGTGCAGCAGCGAGAACCCGACGCCCATCACCACGCTGCCGGCCACCGCCACCGGCAGGTTCGGGGCGACCGCGATGACCAGCAGCCCGACCGCCTCGCCCACCCCGCACCAGGCGGCCACCCGGCGGGGGCCGAGCCGGTCGGGCAGGTGCCCGATGACCAGCCGGGTGCCGGCGTAGACCGCGCTGAAGCAGCTCAGCACCACCACGCCGTGGCCGATGCCGCGGGCGTCCAGGTGCAGCACCACGAACGCGGCCAGCCCGGCGTACCCGGCCGCGCCGAACGTCAGCGCCACGCCGGGCAGCAGCGCGGGGCGCAGCAGCAGGCCGCCGCCCCGGGCCGCCGGCGTGGCGCGCGGCGGCGTCGGCGCCAGCGCGACGAGCGCGGCGCCGAGGGCCGGGGCGGCGGCGCTGAGCACCCAGACCGCCGGGTACCCGACCTGCTGCACGGTGGCGCCGAGGAACGTGCCGGCGGAGATGCCACCCCACATGCTCACCCCGTAGAGGCCGATGAGCTGGCCGCGCCGGTGGTGCGGGGCGAGCTGGACGATCCACACCGCGCCGGCGGTGAACAGGGCCGCCTCGCCGGCGCCGAGCAGCAGCCGGACCGCCACCAGCGCCGGCACGTCCAGCGGCGCCAGGTACAGCAGGCCGCCGGCGGCCACCACGAGCGCGCCGGTCAGCATCACGGTGCGATGGCCGTACCGGTCGGCCAGCGCGCCGGCGACCGGCCGGACCAGCAGCGCGGTCACCGCGGTCACGGTGACCACGACGCCGACGGTCAGGTCGCCGGCGCCGTGCCGCTCCCGCAGGAAGCCGGGCAGCACCGGGATGACCGCGGTCAACCCGAGGTAGCCGGCGAAGAGGCCACCGAGCAGCCCGACCAGCGCGCGCCGTGGCAGTCGCCGCTGTTCGGTGTCCACGGCGGTCACGGCCGCGCCGGCGCGCTGTCGCAGGCGGCGGCGACCTTGCGGACCGCGTGGACCAGGTCGTCGCAGTCGTCCGGGGTGAGGTTGGACGACAGCGGCACGTCGACGGTCTCGGTGAGCAGCCGCGCGGTGCGCGGCAGCGTCGCCCGGACCTGCCCGGGGTCGGCGGTGTCGTAGAGGAAGCGCCAGTTCCAGAACGCCCGGACGTTGAGGTCGTCGTCCGCGCCGATGTTGCGGGCGTCGATCCCCTCGGCCCGCAGCGCCCGGGCGAACCAGCCCGCGTCGCCGCCGGGCACGCGGAAGAGGAACGCTTCTCCGAGGTACGCCCCGGGCGCCACCGGTCGCCGCACGGCGATGCCCGGCAGGTCGGCCAGGGCGCGCGAGACGTGGGCGTAGTTGCGGTGGAACAGCGCCAGCCGCTGCGGCAGCCGGGTCAGCTCGGCCCGCAGCAGCGCCGCCCGGATCTCGTCCATCCGCAGGCTGAGCAGGGGCAGGTCCAGGCCGGTGAGCGACGGCTCGCCGTCCGGGAAGTGCCGGCGCAACCGCCCCTCGTACGCCCCGGACAGCGCGACCGCCCGGGCGAAGAGCGTGCTGTCGTCGGTGACCAGGAAGCCACCCTCACCGCAGTTGAGTGCCTTGTCGGACTGGGTGCTGAACGCCCCGGCCGCGCCGAACGTGCCGAGCTTCCGGCCGTGGAGTTCGGCGCCGAGCGCCGGTACGGCGTCCTCGATCAGCGGTACGCCCATCTCGGCGGCGAAGGCGGCGAGCGCCTCGACGTCGGCGGCGAAGCCGCGCATGTGCACCACCATGACGGCGCGGATGTCCGGCCGCCACCGCCGGCGCAGGTCGTCGAGATCCATCCGCAGGTCGTCGTCGACCTCGACCAGAAATGGTCGGCAGCCGGCCAGCACAATGGCACTCGGAGTGGCGACAAAAGTGAATCCGGGGCAGGCGACCAATGACCCCGGCGGCACGGCCGCTCCCATCAGGGCGAGGGCCAACGCGGCGGTGCCGCTGGAAACGGCGAGCGCGTGCCGGGTGCCGAAATAGCGGCACAGTTCGTCCTCGAAGCGACCGCATTCGGTTTCGTTCTGCGCGCGGTGGTCGTATCGGAAGTAGAGATGACTGCGGATGGCCCGAATTGCGGCGTCCTCGTCCTCGGCGTGTACGAATACCGCACCTTTGTCATAGGTGGGCCACGGCGCGCGCCGGACCGGCCGACCGCCGTGCAGTGCGAGCCGTTTTTCCAGCTCAGCGCCGTAGGGAGCCGGCCTAGGCCGGCTCGGCGCGGGAGCGTCGTTGTTCCCGTTCACCGGCGGACTCCTCGGGCGAGCGGCAGCAATTCCTATCCGCCCGATAGGGTTTGCCGAGCGCGCGCCGGGCACGATTGCCCGGCGGAATCTCGCGGTCCCGGCGCGATCCCGTCGAGGGGTGGGAAAAGCCACCAGATCCGACATTGGCGTGGGGTGGATCCAGTGACCATCATGATTGCCCTCATGTTCGCCACCGTCAACATGCGATCGGGAATACGCAGAACAGTTGCTGACAGTGACAGTGGACAATAGGGAATAGTCCCTCGTGGGCGCGTGCCGCCAGGTCTTCGCGGTGCTGACCGGCCGTGCCGTCTCCGTCCCGGCGGGGCCCTCGGGCCCGGTCACCCGCTCGTGCGCGGTCTGCTCGTGCCGGCGGTCCGCCGACGCGGGCGGGTTCGCGCGGGCAGACCGCCTCGCTCTCCTCGCCTCCGCGCGGCGACGGCAGCGGCTCGTCACTCCGGGTGAGGGGCGGGCCGGATCCGCGTCCCCTCCCTCCGCCGCCTTTGCTCTGCAGCCACGGACGCACCGATGACGGAGAGCTGCCGCTGCGCGGATGGCTGCAGAGCAAAGGCGGTGGAGCGGGGTGCCCGGCTGTCGCGACGAATCTCGCGTAACCCCTGCTCAGAGCGATCAGGCACCGTGCGGTCGCCTTTCCGGGGCAACGACCTGCCGTTACCCGGAGTCATCGGCGGAGCGGCACACCGTTCTTCACCGACTGTCACCGGTCGTGATCGCCGGCGAGCCGGCGAGCCGGCGAGCCGGCGGTCAGGTCGTCTCGCGCCAGGCCTCGACCAGGTCGGGCACGCACGCGTACCGCGCAGCGGGGTCGGCCCGGGTGGCCCGCTCCACGACCGCGGCGGCGCGCTCGTCGCCCCGCCAGCCCGACGGCGCGTCGAGCAGATGGTGCAGCGTGCGGCCCAACGCGTGGACGGTGGTGCGCTCGTCGATGATCGAGCCCCGGGTCAGCTCCTCGGGTGAGAGATAACGGCGGGATCCGGGCAGCCGCTCGGAGTCCAGGACGAACGCTCCCGGCCGGTACTCGTCCAGGTCGATCAGCCGCATCCGGCGGGCGTCGAAGTCGTAGAGGAAACACCCGTCGTACAGGTCGATCGCGACGTAGCCGGCGGCGCTGACGGCAAGGTGGGCGTCGAGGATCACCGCCAGGGCCGCCCGCACCTCGGCGACCGGGAGGTGCTGGAAGCGGGCCAGGCCGGAGCGGTCCGACCCGTGCACGGTGGCGTGGTTGAGCACGGTCCCCTCGCACCACGGGTACACCAGGGTGGGGCCGTCGGTGCCGTCGCGCACCAGCTCCGGCCGGACGACCGCCGGGTGCCGGACGGCTGCGTGCAGGCCGAGGGCCCGGGTCAGCGAGGCCCGCGCCTGCGGGGTCCGGGCCTGCTTGACGAACCAGCGCCGGCCCGCCGCCCGCACGCCGTAGGAGAGACAACCGGAGTCCTGGTCGCCGAAGACCACGAATGCGTCGGCCAGGTCCAGTTCGAACACCCGTCGAGGGTAGCGCCGAGGGCGGACGACGAACGGGTCACTCCGGCGGCGCCACCACCTCGATGACCTCGGCGGGCGCGCGCCGGGGAGCCGGCGGCAGGTCCGTGTCCGGGCCCCAGCCGACCCGCACCACCAGGTAGGGGTCGCCGATGCCGGCGAGCAGCTCGCGCATCATCCGGCGCGGCCAGGCCAGCTCGATCGCGTCGCTGAGCGGAGCGGCGGCCAACCCCTCGGCGGTCGCGGTGAGCAGCAGCGCCGACAGCGCCTCGCCGCCACGCAGCCACGCTTCCGGCTCGTCGCGGTCGCCGAACAGGATCAGGTACGCGGCGCCTCGGTCGAAGTCGGCGCCGGCGGTCAGCCCGGCCGCCCCGCCGGGGGCGTGATCGCGCAGCGGGACGCGCCGCGGTGCGGGCCGGACGGCGGTTGTCGTGGGCACGCCGTCGCCGCTGCCCGGCGGGCGGTTGGTCCACCGGTGCAGCTCCTCCCGGTACGCCGGGTCGGCCAGCTCCGCGTCGGCGGCGCGACCGGTGGACACGGCCAGCATCGGCATCTGATCCGGGCGGACCACGTGCAGGTGCGCGCCCTGCGCCTCGACGGCGTCGGTGAGCCGGGTCAGGACCGGCTCGGGCACCGGCCGGTCGCCGTACGCGCGCCGGTCGGTGCGGCGGCGCGGGATCGCGTCGACGAGCCGGAGCGCCGGCACGTCCAGCACGGTCGGGCCGGTGGCGCGCAGCCGGGCGAGCAGCGACGGGTCGGCCGGGTCGGGCAGCCGTTCGACGGTGACCGCCCAGCCGACGGCGGCGAGCGACACCCGGGCGTGGTGCAGGGCCGCGCCGCAGCTCAGGGTGAGCAGCCGGCCGTCCGGGTCGGTGTGGGCGAGCTGCCGGCCGGGGTCGGCGCGCAACTCCAGCGTCCCGGCGTCGATCCGCCAGCGCCAGGGTTGGGTGTTGAACACCGAGGGGGCGTGCAGGGACTGTCGGGCCGCCGCCTCCAGCACCCGTACCGTCGGGTCCTGCTGCGTGCGGGTCGCGGACCGGTCCATGGCGGCGCCTCCTCGTTGCTCGTCCCCTTCCGAGGCTGCCCGCCGCCGGGGCCCAGGGACAGGGCCGGAGGTCCCGGGCCCCCCGAGCCCTGCGGCCCGGCTGTCAAGCGAGGGCCCCTCCTTGCTCGGGTGGGACGGCGAGGGCGATGGTGAGGTCCAGGACGGTGGCGGGGTCGTGCAGGCGGTCGCCGAACAGCTCCCGCAGCTTGCCCATCCGGTAGCGGACGGTCTGCGGGTGCACGAACAGGTCGGCCGCCACGTCGTCCCGGCGTCCCTGGTGCAGCAGCCAGGACCGCAGCGTCTCGGCGAGCCGGTGGGCGGTGGCCGGCGGCAGGGCGGCGAGCGGCGCGAGGGCCTGGGTCCGCAGGTCGGCCAGTGCCTCCGGGTCCATGCTGAGCAGCAGCGTGGCGAGGTGACGCTCGGTGTCGACCGGCCCGGCGTCCGGTTCGCCGAGTCCGAGCGCGAGGGCCCGGGTGGCCCGCTGGTAGGACGCGGCGACCCGGTGCCAGGGGCGGGCCGGGCCGAGCACCGCCCGGTGCCCGTGCAGCAGCCGGATCAGCTGCCGGCGCCGGCCGCCGTGCGCGTCCGGCACCAGCAGCACCGCCAGCTCCTCGGCCGGACGCATGCCGGGCAGGTCCTCGCCGCTCTCCAGTGTCTGCGGGCCGAGCAGGGCGAGCACCGCGCGCAGGTGGCGGCGGGGCAGCAGCACCACGGTCAGCGTCTGCGGCGGCGGCCAGTCGGCCCGCTCCGCGCTGCGCCGAAGCGACTCCTCCGGCTCGCCGGCGAGCAACTGCCGGGTGAGCCGTTCCACATCCCGGCGGCGTACCCGGCCGGCGCTCGCCAGCTCGTCGGCGTGCCCGGCCACGCTGGCCGCGGACAGCTCGTCGATGTACGCGAACATCAGCTCGGCGAACTCGGCCACCGTCTCGGCGGCCAGGCCGCTGCGCACCGTGATGGTGGAGACCTCCCGCCAGGCCACCCGGGCGCCCACCCGGTACGCGGCCAGCAGCGCGTCCATGCTCCGCCCCGAGCGGGCCTCGCCGCTGCCCAGCGCGTACGCGGCCTCCAACGCGGGGGCCAGGGGAGTGCTCGGGTCGTACGCCTGGGTACCCTCGATGAGCTGGAGGAACGTGCCGAGCGCGATGCGTACCGCGTTCTCGATCTTCGCGCGCATGGTGCCGGTGAGCGTGCCGGAGTAGTCCGGCACCTCGGCGGTGATCGCGGTGACCGTGCGTTCGGCGACCATCGGCAGCCGGCCGCGCAGCATCGCCGCCACCTCGGCGTCGAGATCGAGATGGGCGGCCCGCTGCCCGGTCCCGGCCTCCTGCGACATGTTGTTCCCTTCGAACAAAAACCTGTGACCGTTTCACCTTTGTCGGTCAAGATGTTATGCGATTACGCAGCCACGCTGGTCATATGACCACAACTGCGCCCCGCCGCTCCCAGAAGGTCTCCTTCCGGGACAGGCTGCTGCGGCTGGCCGGCACGGTCACCACCCCACTGCTGCCGGGCGACTATCTCGACATGGTCGCGCCGCTGCGCGCGGGCGCGCCGCTGCGGGGCCGGATCGTGGCCGTCCGCCCGGAGACCCGGGACGCGGCGACGCTGGTGATCCAACCGGGTCGCGGCTGGCGGGGTCACCTGCCGGGGCAGTACGTGCGCCTGGGCGTGGACGTCGACGGGGTACGCCAGTGGCGCGCGTACTCGCTCACCTCGCCGCCGGGCGCGGCGGACGGCCGGATCGCCGTGACCGTGAAGGCGATCCCGGACGGCAAGGTCAGCAACTACCTGGTCCGCCGGATCCGACCCGGCACGATCGTCCAGCTCGACCAGGCCCAGGGCGAATTCGTGCTGCCCACGGCCACGCCCGAGCGGGTCCTCTTCCTGACCGCCGGCAGCGGCATCACCCCGGTCATGGGGATGCTCCGCGCCGGGCTCACCGAACGCGCCGACGTGGTGCTCGTGCACTCGGCGCCGACCCGCGACGACGTCATCTTCGGCGCGGAGCTGAGGGCGTTTGCCGAACGCGGCGCGGTACGCCTGGTCGAGCGGCACACCGACACCTCCGGCCTGCTCGACGTGACCGAGCTGGACGAACTCGTACCCGACCACGCGCAGCGGCACACCTGGGCGTGCGGGCCGCTCGGCCTGCTCGACGCCGCCGAGGCGCACTGGGCGGCCCGGGGCGCCGTCGATCTGCTGCACACCGAGCGGTTCCGTCCTACGGTGATCACGCCGGGCGAGGGCGGAAAGGTGAATTTCACCGTGGCGGGGGTATCAGTCCAGGCTGACGGTGCCACCACACTGCTCGACGCGGGGGAGAACGCGGGGGTGCTCATGCCCTCGGGCTGCCGGATGGGGATCTGTTACGGCTGCGTCGTGCCGCTGCGCCAGGGCGCGGTACGCGACCTGCGCAACGGCGACGTGACCACGGCCGTGCCGGGTGACGGCGTGCGGATCCAGACCTGCGTCTCGGCGGCCGCCGGTACCTGCGACATCGAACTCTGAGGAGCCACCGACGTGACCGTGATCCAGAAGAAGGCCGACAACCCGATCGCCCACCTGAGCGCCGAGGACATCGAGATCATCGGCAAGGAGCTGGACGCGATCCGGGACCGGGTGATCGCCGACCGGGGGGAGCGGGACGCCCGCTACATCCGCAAGGTGATCAAGACCCAGCGGACGCTGGAGATCAGCAGCCGCGCGGTGCTGCTGTTCTCGCTGTTCCCGCCGGCCTGGCTCGTCGGCACGGCCGGTCTCACCGTCGCCAAGATCCTCGACAACATGGAGATCGGGCACAACGTCCTGCACGGCCAGTGGGACTGGATGCGTGACCCGAAGATCCACTCCACGACCTGGGACTGGGACCACGTCTCCCCGGCCGACCAGTGGAAGCAGTCGCACAACGAGCTGCACCACCGCTACACCAACGTGGTCGGCAAGGACAACGACCTCGGGTACGGCATCATGCGCGTCGACGAGGACCAGCCCTGGCACCCGATGCACCTGGGCCAGCCGGTGTGGAACCTGCTCAACGCCGCCTTCTTCGAGTACGGCATCGCCGCGTACGACATGGAGCTGGGCGACCACCTCAAGCAGAAGCGGCTCAAGGACCCGAAGTTCCGGGCCAAGGCGAAGGCGGTCGGCCGCAAGATCCGCAAGCAGGTGCTCAAGGACTACGTGGTGCACCCGCTGCTCTCCGGCCCGTCGTTCCTGTCCACGCTCGCCGCCACGTTCACCGCCAACCTGGTCCGCAACGTGTGGAGCCACTCGGTGATCATGTGCGGGCACTTCCCGAACGGCGTGGAGACGTTCGAGAAGACCTCCATCGAGGGCGAGACGCGCGGTGAGTGGTACCTGCGGCAGATGCTCGGCTCGGCCAACATCAGCGGCCCCCGCCTGCTGCACATCATGACCGGGAACCTGTCCTTCCAGATCGAGCACCACCTCTTCCCCGACCTGCCGAGCAACCGCTACCAGGAGATCGCCCCGCAGGTCCGGGCGCTGTTCGACAGGTACGGGCTGCACTACACCACCGGCCCGCTGCCCAAGCAGGTCGCCTCCGCCTGGTGGAAGGTCATCCGCCTGTCGCTGCCCAACCGCCGCGACGGTCGGCAGGCCGTCGCGCCGGGCCCGCTGGTCCCCTCCGGCGCCGCCTGACCGGCATGTGCACGGCCGGTGAAATTCCCCCCACCGGCACTCGCACATTCGGTGTCCTCGCAGCTCAGGCCGCATTTTGCGACCCTCGGGCGGCTCCCGCCTCCCCGTACACTCGCGCCCATGCCGAAGCAGCGGGACGCCGCGCCGCCGCCGGGCGCCGGCCGGCGGGTGGTGATGCTCGTCGACAACGCGGTCGAGGGTGACTCACGGGTGCAGAAGGCCGCCCGGTCGGCCGCCGACGCGGGCTGGCACGTCACCCTCCTCGGCTGCGCCCGCACCGACGCCGAGCGCCGCTGGCAGCTCGGCGACGCCGAGGTACGCGTGCTGCCGCTGGACGCGCCCCGCGCGCTCGCGGCGCCGACGCGGGATGCCGACGACGCGGGCGCGGGAGACGCCGGCCCGCGTGGTGCGGACCGCGACGATTTCGGTGTGCCGGTTCCCGACGCCGCAGTACGTGGCCGGCACCGCGTCCTGTCCGGTCTACGGGGAGGGCTGGTCGCGCGTGGCGGGCTGCCGTTGCGGGTGGCCCGGCTGGCCCGCCGACCGCTGGAGCACGCCCAGGTCCGCTACTGGCGGGCCCGCCTCGGCGACCGGGCCTGGCGCCGGCTGGAGCCGGGACTGTGGGACTACGAACGCGTCGCCGGCCCGGTCGTCGACGAGCTGCGCCCCGACCTGATCCACGCGCACGACTTCCGGATGCTCGGCGTGGCCGCCCGCGCGGTCGACCGCGCCCGTGCGCGGGGACACGTCGTGAGGCTGGTCTGGGACGCGCACGAGTGGCTTCCGGGCGCCCGGCCCCGTCGCGACAACGCCCGCTGGCTGCCCGCGCACCTGGGCTACGTCCGCGAGTACGTCGGCCACGCCGACGCGGTCGTCACCGTCTCCGACACGCTCGCCGACCTGCTGGTCCGCGACCACGACCTGCCGGAGCGCCCCACCGTCGTGCTCAACGCCCCGGTCGCCGGACCGGCACGCGTCGCCACTGCCGGTCCCGCCGCTCGAACCGTGCCGGCTGCCGCCGCCGGGCGCGCTGCCGGCGGGTCTGCCGGTCGAACCGTCCCGGTTGCCGCCGTGCCCGCCGGTCGAACCGTCCCGGTTGCCGCCGTGTCCGCCGGTCGAACCGGCCCGGTTGCCGCCGTGCTCGCCGGTCGAACCGCGTCGGTTGCCGCCGAGGATCGGTCGGCCGGTGGGCCGGCACTCGACCTGCGGGCCCGTTGCGGCGTGGCCGCCGACACTCCGCTGCTGGTCTACAGCGGGGCGATGGCCGAACAGCGTGGCGTGGACACCGTGGTCGAGGCGCTGCCCCGGCTGCCCGGCGTACACCTTGCCCTGGTCGTCGCCGACCCGGCCGCCGCCTACGTCCGGCAGGTCGTCGCCCGCGCCGCCCGCCACGGCGTCGCCGAGCGGGTGCACGTGCTGCCGTACGTGCCGCACCGGCAGCTCGTCGCGTTCCTCGCCACCGCCGACGTCGGGCTCATCCCGCTGCACCACTGGCCCAACCACGAGATCGCGTTGATCACCAAGTTCTTCGAGTACGCGCACGCGCGGCTGCCGATCGTGGTCAGCGACGTCCGGACCATGGCCGACACGGTCCGGGCCACCGGCCAGGGTGAGGTCTTCCGCGCCCGGGACGCCGCCGACCTGGCCCGCGCGGTCCGGGCGGTGCTCGCCGACCCGGCCCGCTACCGCGCCGCCTACGACGGCCCGAACTCCCCGCTGCCCACCTGGACCTGGGAGTCTCAGGCCGACCGCCTGAACACCCTCTACCACCACCTCCTGACCCCCACCCCACCCCGCTCCGCCCTCTGACCGTCCCTGACCGTCCCTGACCGTCCGCCCCGTCGATCATGGAGTTGTGGCGCCTGGCATGCGGCATTCGCGGCTCTTGTCAGGTGCCACAACTCCATGATCGACGGCGGCGTCCGACGCCCACGCCGACGCGGATGTCGACCATGAAGTTGACGGCGACAAATCGGGCGGCGGGGACCGCCAACTTCATGATCGACGGGGCGAGGTGGGGCGGGGCGAGGCGAGGTGGGGCGGGGCGGGGCGGGGGCGGGGCGGGGAAAGGGGTGGGCGCGGGACGAGAGGGTGGGCTAGCGTGGGCGGTATGCAGAGCAGGCGCACCATCACCGCCGCAGCCGCGCGAGCTTTCCGCTCGCCGGTTGCCGCCGCCTGAACTGCCCCAACCCCACGCCGGCGACCGGAAACGGTCCGCCGGCGTCGTCGTGTCACGCCACCCTTCGGCGGACTGTCCGGACGCCCGTACCCGGAAGGCGCCCGCCATGACACCCGACGAGATCATCCGCACCTTCGACGACCACTACCACCGGCTCGACCACTCCGACGCGCCGGAGAGTTCCCTGGTGCCACCGCCCGGCGACCCGGTGCTGTTCACCACCTCGGGCATGCACCCGCTCACGCCGTACCTCCTGGGGCGCCCGCACCCGGGCGGACGCCGGCTGGTCAACGTGCAGCGGTGCCTGCGCACCACCGACCTCGACGAGATCGGCGACCGCACCCACCTGACCGTGTTCCAGATGCTCGGCTCCTGGTCGCTCGGCGACTACGACATCGCGACCAGCCTGCGCTGGGGCTTCGAGCTGCTCACCGACGGCTACCGGATCCCGCCGCGGCGGCTGCACGCGACCGTCTTCGGCGGCGACGACCAGCTCGGCCCGGACGAGACCGCGCGGGAGACGTGGACCGCGCTCGGAGTGCCGGTGGAGGCGCTCGGCGAGGACAACTGGTGGTCCAACGGACCGACCGGCCCGTGCGGACCGGACTCGGAGATCTTCGTGTGGACCGGCGACGGGCCGCCGACCGGCACCCCCAGCGGCGACGCGCGCTGGGTGGAGGTGTGGAACCACGTGCAGATGCGGTACCACCGGCACCCCGACGGCCGGCTCACGTCGCTGCCGCTGTCCAGCATCGACACCGGCATGGGGCTGGAACGGTTGGAGATGGTGCTGCGCGGCGAGACGTCCGTGTTCACCGGTGACGGGCTGCGCCCGTGGGTGGGCGCGGTCCGCGACCGGTGGGACCTGCCGGAGACGGACCTGCGCGTGGTCGCGGACCACCTGCGCTCCGCGGTGGTCGTGCTCTCCGACGGGGTACGCCCGGGCAACACCGGGCGGGGCTACGTGCTGCGCCGGCTGCTGCGCCGCGCGCTGACCGTGCTGTGGCGCGACGACCCGGCGCGCAGCCTGGGGCAACTGCCGCTCACCGGGTACGCGGACACGCTGCGCCGGTTCCGCCGGCCGGTCGACCCCGACCCGCTGCGGGAGCTGCTGTGCGACGAGGAGCGCCGGTTCCGGGAGCTGCTGCGGCGCGGCCGGCCGCTCGTGGACCGGGTCCGCGCGCGGGGTCCGCTGACCGAACGCGACTACCACTGGCTGCACGACACCCACGGGTTGCCTCGCGAGCTGGTCGACGGCCTGCTCAGCGACGTCGGCTGAGGTGGCCGGTCGGCCCGGAGGGTGCCAGACTCGTCCTCACACGTCGCCGCGAGGGAAGAGGACCCATGACCGGGTACGAGGTGCGGCCGGACGAGGAGACGGTGCCGCTGCTCGGCGCCGAGGTGCGCATCACCGACCCGGCCGGGTTGCTCGCCGCCGCCGGAGACGGGCCGGTCGAGCTGCTGGCCGGCGCGAGCTTCCCCGCCCCGGTGCGGGAGGTCCGCTGCACCGTGCGCACCGACACCGCCGACGGTCGGCAGGTGCACCGCTTCGAGGCGTACCTGCGGATGGAGGCCGCGCCGGCGGGCCTGCTCGCCCTCGGGCTGGCCGGGCCGGTCGGCCTGCTGCTCGCCGAGCGGCTGGCCGCGCGCGCCGGCGACGGCCCGGCCGCCGCCGCGGTGGGCCGGGCCGCCGCCGAGGCGTCCCGCCGCCTCGGGCTGCGACCCGCCGGCACCGCCCTGGCCACGCCGCCGCGCGACCCGGCCGGCCGGGCGGTGCTGGCCGCCGCCGAGGCCGCCGGCGTGCGACCCCGCGTCGAGCAGGAGAACGGCACGGTACGCATCCGCGCCGACGTGCCGAGCGCCGAGGTGGGACCGGAGCACCTGCGGGCCGTGCTCGGCCTACTGCTCCAGGCGGTACGCGAACTCGCCGGCGACAGCGTCGAGCCGACCGTGCTGCGCGGACGCACGTACCTGGTGGGGCGGCGACCGGTCGCGGTGGCCGCGCCGCGCAGCGAGACGGTGACCCTCGACCAGGTCGGCGGTCTGGCCGACGTGGTCGCCCGGTTCCGCGAGGTGGCGGTGTCGTTCCGGCACCCGCAGGCGATGGCCCGCTGGGGAGCGCGTCGGCCGCAGGGCATCCTGATGTACGGCCCGCCGGGCACCGGCAAGACCATGCTGGCCCGGGCCCTCGCCAACGAGGTCGGCGCGGACTTCGTGGAGATCCGCACGCCGGAGATCCTGGACAAGTATCTCGGCGGTTCCGAGCGCAACATCAAGCGCATCTTCCGCGACGCCCGCCGCTACCGCCGGCCCACCGTGATGCTCTTCGACGAGTTCGACTCGATCATCAGCTACGCCGGGGCCGGCGGCGACGCGGCCAGCCAGGCGGTCAACGCCGTCGCCGGCATCTTCAAGCAGGAGATGAACACGCTGTTCGAGGAGAACCCCGACGTCATCGTGGTCGCCACCACCAACTTCCCGCAACGCGTCGACGCCTCACTGATCCGCTCCGGCCGCTTCGACCTGAAGATCGCCATCCCGGCGCCGGACGACGCCGGTCGCGCGGAGATCCTCGGCAAGATGATCCGGGAGCTGATCGACCGGCACGAGCGCACCGGCTTCCGGATGTTCGCCGACGACGTGGACCCGGTCGCCCTGGCCGCCGACACCGCCGGGCTCACCGGCGCCGACCTGCGCGAGGCGCTGCGCCGGGTGCAACTCGCCAAGGCGCTGCGGGAGGCCACGGAGGGTGCGCCGCCGGCCCCGATCGGCCAGGATGATCTGCGGGAGGCCGTCGCCGGGTTGCGCCGCGGCTGAGGGGAAGGGGCCCGCGTGTCGTCGTCCGAGCTGTTGTTGTCCCGCCGTGACCTGGCGTTCCTGCTGCACGACTGGTTGGACGTCGCCCGGCTGACCGAGCGACCCCGCTACGCCGAGCACTCCCGCGAGACGTTCGACGCGGTGCTCGACCTCGCCGCGCGGGTCGCCGCCGAGCGCTTCGCACCGCACAACCGGGCCGCCGACACGAGCGAGCCCACCGTGGACGGCGGGCGGGTACGCACCATTCCGCAGGTCAAGGCCGCGCTCGACGCGTTCGCCGACACCGGGTTGTTCGCCGCCACGCTGGACGAGTCGGTCGGCGGCATGCAGCTCCCGCACGCCGTGGCCGCCGCCGCGTTCGCCTGGTTCCAGGCCGCCAACGTGGGCACCTCGGCGTACCCGTTCCTCACCCTCGGCAACGCCAACCTGCTGCTCGCCCACGGCAGCGCCGAGCAGGTCGACACCTGGGTGCGCCCGATGGTGGAGGGCCGGTTCTTCGGCACCATGTGCCTGTCCGAGCCGCAGGCCGGCAGCTCCCTGGCCGACCTCACCACCCGCGCCGAGCCGCAGGACGACGGCACCCACCGGATCACCGGCACCAAGATGTGGATCTCCGCCGGCGACCACGAGCTGGCCGAGAACATCGTGCACCTGGTCCTCGCCCGCATTCCCGGCGGACCGCCCGGCGTGAAGGGCCTGTCCCTGTTCGTCGTGCCGAAGGTGCTGCTCGCCGACGACGGCACGCCCGGCCCGCGCAACGACGTGGTGCTGGTCGGGCTCAACCACAAGCTCGGCTACCGGGGCGCCACCAACACGCTGCTCAACTTCGGCGAGGGCGTGCACCGCCCGTACGGGCGGGTCGGGGCGGTCGGCTATCTCGTGGGGCAGCCGCACCAGGGGTTGGCGCTGATGTTCCACATGATGAACGAGGCGCGCATCGGCATCGGCGCCGGCGCCACCGCGCTCGGCTACACCGGCTACCTGAAGTCCGTCGCGTACGCCCGGCAGCGCCCGCAGGGCCGCCCGGTCGCCGACAAGGACCCCACCACGCCGCAGGTGCCGATCGTCGCCCACCCCGACGTGCGCCGGATGCTGCTGGCCCAGAAGAGCTACGTGGAGGGTGCGCTCGCGCTGGTGCTCTACTGCGGACGGCTGCTCGACGAGGAGAAGACCGCGCCCGCCGAGGCCGACCGGGAGCGGGCGCACCTGCTGCTGGAACTGCTCACCCCGATCGCCAAGAGCTGGCCGTCGCAGTGGTGCCTGGCCGCCAACGACCTGGCCATCCAGGTGCACGGCGGCTACGGCTACACCCGCGACTACGACGTGGAGCAGCACTGGCGGGACAACCGGCTCAACGCCATCCACGAGGGCACCCACGGCATCCAGGCGCTCGACCTGCTCGGCCGCAAGGTCACCATGCGCGACGGCGCGGCGCTGGAGCTGCTGCTGGAGTCGATGCGTGCCACCGTCGACCGGGCCTGGAAGGCGGACGGGTTCGCCGCCGACCTGGCCGGGCGCTTGGGGGCGGCGGTGGACCGGATCGCGGTGGTGACCCGGCGGTTGTGGGCTTCGGGCGATCCGGAACTCGCCCTGGCGAACGCCTCCGTGTATCTGGAGGCGGTCGGGCACGTGGTGGTCGCCTGGATGTGGTTGGAGCAGGTGCTCGCGGTGGACGCGTCGGGGTCCCCGACGGACGAGTTCTCCGCCGGGAAGCGGGCGGCGGCGCGCTACTTCTTCCGGTGGGAGCTGCCGAAGGTGGCGGCGCAGTTCGACCTGCTGGAGAGCCTGGACCGCACCACGCTGGACATGCGGGAGACGTGGTTCTGAGCAGGTTCACTGCGCTGACCCGTCCCGTGCGTCGGCAGGCCCCTTCCGCTGCCTACCGCGCAGCACGCCAGCACGGCCGGGGAAGACAGGGTGGGCGCAAGGGCAACGTGTTGGCGCGTACCGGGCGGCCGGCCGAAGCGGTCCAGTCCTGCCGGACGGCGTTGCTCGCGTGCTCCCGGCACGATGTGGTGGACCGCGCGCACATTCGGATGGACGAGGTGTTGGCCTTGCTGCGGCTGGGCGAGGCCGATGCCAGCACGAAGACGGCGATCGAAGCATTGACCTCGCTTCCGGCGTCCGCAGGAGTCGCCGCTGTCCATGCCCAGACCGAGGAGTTGATTCGTCGGATGACGACGGCGGGAGCGAACGCGTCCGCGCGGGTCACGCGGGAGGCGCTACAGGCACGACAGCCCCATCCGGCCGCCTGATCGCGGTCTGGATCTACCGCAACCTGCTGACGGCCTCTTCCGGTCGGCCGACACTCATGTATCAGCCAGGCGGAGACGGACAGTCCGGGACCGCGATCGAGTTTCCGGCGAGCAGCCCCAAGTGCGGATGTCCGGAGAAGATCCGAACTTCCTCGTCGTGCGAGATCAAGACGAGCGACCCGGCGAGCTGACGGTTGGGCCACTGGCAGCGGAAACGGCTCTCGGCATCTCTCAACGCTTCCCCGGCTTCCGCCATCCTTCTGCGGACTGAATGCGGACCGCACCCCTCCTGAGAGTCGGTGGCCGATTGCAGGGCTACCGGACTGGCAACCTCGGCCTACGATCCTGCGCATGAACGTGACGCGGGTCCGCCTGCTTGCCTGCGTGGTCATTCCGCTCCTAGCGGCCTGCGACGCCGAGCCCTCCAGCCCGGAAACGGCCGCATCGGTCACCTACAGCTGCTGCGAGGCCCAAGACGTCGACAAGCCGTACCAGCCTGGCCAGACCTTGACCGTGCACTGGACCGTCGAGCCCTCGGATGAGCCGGGCGGAACCCCACCGCAGGTTGAGTTGACCGCACGCCTGACGGGTCCGTTCGCCACCGTAGGTGACCTCAAGGCCGCCACAGAAGGCACCCCAAGCGTTCCGGGGCTGGTCACCTTCGCGGCCGCACCGGTTCGACCATCCGGCACGCCCGACGAACGTCCCGTCAGCACCCTCGTGATTGATCCCGACGCCAAGCCGGGTTACTACAACCTGGTCACCTCCGTGGTCGACGGCGGCAGCACGGCGGGCGGCGACAGCATCGTCCAGGTAGTGCCCAAACCTTGAGCGTCGTGGCTCGCGTCCCTATTTGCGTCAGGCAACTGACCGGCCTGGGGATTAGCAGAAGATCGCGGATGGCTGGTCGGGTGGCTGCGTACCTGGTCAGCCCGTCCGTCGTTGTCGGGTGGCGTAGGCGTGAGCCGGTGGTCCTGGCTGTACGAATGGCTGTAGCGGCAGCGGCAATGCCTGTCTATCGTCCATGATCATGGACGCTTCGATCGTTGTTGTTCTCTACCCCTTGCTGGCGCTGCTCATCTCCTACTGGGTGATCCGCCTAGCCGTCCGGCACGCAATCCAGGATGCGGACAAGCGAAGGTCACGGGGTGGTGCGTAAGCCATGACCATGCATCACTCAGGCGTCGACTGGTGGTGGTAGCTCCGGTCACTGCCTGAGGATCTGCAGTTCGTCTCCCCAGCCTTCGATGATGGGGGTCAGCACGGGTACGGGACGCTCGTTGTCAAAGGTCGCGCACAGGCTCTCGACCCGCTTGAAGGTTGCCCGTACGGCGGCCGGATCGCCGTCGAGGGTGGCTTGCAGCAAGGACAGGAGTTCCCGGGCATCCCACTCCGGCACGGGGTGTTCGCGGAGTTCCCATGGCAGGTACTTGTGATAGGGACGCACCCGTCCGGCCAGCGAAAAGATGACGTCCAGCAGCCAGGGCACTGATTCGGCAGCATCGAGGCGGCGTTCCAATTCGCGTCCGTCGCGGTCGTTCTTGAGGGCTCGGTAGGCATAGTTCAGCCACCCGTCCAGGCGGTCGTGCTCGACGAGAATCGTCTCTGCCTCGTCGGGCGTCACCGTGGCCAACCGGTGAAGGGCGGAGGGCAGCCGGCCCTGTGTGCGGTCGAGGAGGATCGGGGCCCACGCGAACGACCAGCGGAACCACCAGCCTCCGCTCCCGAACGGGGGTACCTTTTCCAACTGGGAGAGCGGGACCGGGATCTCGTCGAGGTCAGGGGACCGGGTCGTGGTGCGCTCGCCCATGCCGTGCTCGGTGAGAACGACGTACACGTCCAGGTCCGAGCGCTCGGTGGCGAGCCCTCGGCCTACCGAACCGGAGAGGACCAGGCCCAGCAGGTCCTCGCCGTGATCCGCATCGTTCCGGGCCGCAAGCTCTGTCAGCACCTCCAGGCGCTGGGACGAGAGACCCGGTGGAAGGTTCAGGCCCTCGGGTGCTTCGGTCACACGCGGCACCCTTCTCTCACCGAGCCGGCTGCAGCAAGCAGGTTTCTTCGACGCGCGCTCCGGCCTGGCAGGACGCTCCACCGTTGAGCCAGGTGAGTGCCGTAATACCTGACACCTGTCGCACGTCAGCCGTCGGCCTGCGAGTCATAGTGAGACCGGGTCGTCAGTCGATCGGGATGCGGTAGACGAGGTCGTAGCGGCCACCGGGGAGCGCGATATCAGCGGTTTCCACGGGCTTGCCGGCAGCGGTGTAGGTCCGTTCGATGCTGTGCACGAACGAGCGAGTCGGCAGGCTGAGCGCGTCGACCTCCTCCGCCGTCGCCGCTCGCAGGCTTACGCGTTCCACCACCTCGTCCACTCGGACGCCGATGGTGTCCATGCGGGCGACGACACCCACGGCGGCGCCTTCCTCCGGCCACTCCACCGGCGTGCCCTCGGTGAGGGCAAGCGGCTCGTACGAGGTGGAGAGCTGTATAGGTTCGCCGTCGGAGAGGAATCGATATGCCGTTCGCATCACCGGCGCACCGGGTCCGACGCCGAGTCGCGCCGCGATCCGCTCGTCGGCCTGGTCACGGCGACTCTCGTGTTCCCAGGTGCCCTGCTGGCCGGCGCGGGCGGCATCGCGCGCGAACGGGGACGTTGGCCCTTGCTCGGCGCGGAGGTCGCGAGCCTGAGCGTGACGGACCAGCCGCGTGGTGTTCCTGACGTACACGCCGGAGCCTGCGCGACCCTCCACGATGCCTTCACCTTTGAGGACTGCGATGGCCCACTTGGCGACCGTGCGGCTCACCTCGTACTGGCGCATCAGGCCGGACTCCGACGGCAGCTTGGCGCCGGCGGGAAGCTCTCCGGAAAGGATGGCGGCGCGTAGGTCGGCGGCGATCGTCAGGTAGGCGGGTGGCGTGGGCATGTCGGCGGTACCTCCGGTCAGCCTGCACAGTCGACCACAGGCAACCTGGTGTGCCAAGTTCGCGCGCCTCTCTTGCTCATCAAAATCTAGTGCACTAGCTTGTCGGTTGGCGTCCCGTTATCGCGCGACTTCGGTCAGCAACCACGTCGGCGGTAACGGGACGCCTCTCAACCTGCGGCGGCGACCGGCCTTGGTTTCGCCTGCGCGAACACCGATGGAGGTGCGGTGGAGATGAGCATCTTCGGTCTAATTCACAGGCTTGGGCGTCGAGACAGGCCTGCGACGCGCACTACCGGGCAGGCCACTCAGGAACGTGAGCAGGCCGCCGCGCGACGGCGGCTACTGGATCAGGCTGGGCGGCTCTCCGACCAAGGAACTAGGGACGAGCCAGATTCCGCAGGTGGACGGGCGTGACAGGAGCATGCGCGATTAACCACGTCAGCGGACGAGATGGCGGCGGAGCGGCGAGCGTAATGGGCGCGGCTGACTCCGTACCCCTGTTGGAAGGTGGCGTGCACGGGCCGGTGCTGCCGGTCTGGACGTGCGGTGGGTGCGGTAGGCCGTGGCCGTGTGTGACGCGGCGGCGGGAGCTGCGGGTGGAGTACGAGGGCGCGCCGATCTCCCTCGCGTTGTACATGGGGGCGCAGTTGGCGCGGGCGACGGCGGACCTGAGCTGGGCGCCGGCGGGGTCGCTGCACCGGCGGTTCCTGGGATGGCTGCGGTGAGCGTGCTGCGGGCGGGGGACGAGAAGTACCACTACAGCGACGGGTCGCATCGGTGGACGGCGCCGGATCCGGAGTACGACCAGGACGTGTGGGAGGAGCAGGTCCGTCAGCACAAGCTGGGTCACCTGCGTAACGAGCGCCCGAGGATACGCATTCGGCGGATCGTCTGACTCCATCCAGGTAGCGGCAGTTGCGATACGGGATGCGACGCTGATCGCGTGGCTTACCGATCGGCGTACACCCCGGACGCCCGCCGCTCCCTGCGCCGACGCGGTGGCCATCCGCCGGTGACGCCCGGATGAGCCTGGTGTCGGCGTTCGTACCGATCTGGGCCCTCACCGCCGTCGGCTACGCGGCCTGTCGGCGGGGCCTGCTGGGCGAGGCGGCGGCGTCGGTGCTCGGCCGGTTCGTGTTCCAGCTCGCGATGCCGGCCGCCCTGTTCCTGGCCCTGTCCCGGATGCCGCTGTCCGGGTTCGCCGGCCGCTCGCTGTTCGCCTTCGGGGTGAGCACCGTCGCGGTCGTCGGGTTCGGATGGACCGGTGCGAGCCGGCTGTTCGGTCGCGGGCCCGGCGAACGGCCGATCTGGGGCATGGCCGCCGGATACGTGAACTCGGCGAACCTCGGCATCCCGATCGCGACGCAGGTCCTGGGCGACGTGTCGTTCCTGGCGGTGGTGGTGCTGCTGCAGGTGCTGGTGGTGGCGCCCGTGATCGTGGTCGCCCTGGACCGCCGCAGCGACCCGGCCGGGCGGGTCCGGGTCCGCCGGATCGCCTCGCTGCCGGTACGCAACCCGGTGATCCTGGCGTCGCTGCTCGGTGTCGCGTGCTCGGCGGCCGGCCTGCGCCTGCCGTCGGTGGCCGAAGCGCCGCTGACGCTGCTGGCGGGCGCCGCGGCACCGGCCGCCCTGGTCGCGCTCGGCGCGTCGCTGCACCGCATGGCGCCGTCGCGGGCCGAACCGACCGGGCCGGCCGAGCTGGCCGCGATCAGCGCGCTGAAGCTGGTCGCGCAGCCGGTCATCGCGTACGCGGCGGGGCTGGCCCTGCACCTGTCCGCGTCGCAGTTGCTCGCCGTGGTGGTGTGCGCGGGCCTGCCGACGGCGCAGAACACATTCATCTTCGCCCAGGAGTACGGCGTCGGCGAGGCGGTGGCCAACCGGGCGGTGCTGACGACCACGACGCTGTCGCTGGCCACCCTGGCCGCGGCGGCGGCGCTGCTCGGGTAGGTCCGGCAGCGGACTCGTCCGAGCCGCGTACCCGACGTCCGGGTGTGCGTCGGGGATACGATGACCCGGGTGGCGACGGACAAGTGGGCACAGTGGCTCCTGACCCGCCGGGACGGCGACAGTGCGGGCCTGCGCGCCCGCAACGCCCTGGATCTGGCGGCGTTCCGTGACGGCGTCCTGGCGGGAGCCGACCTGGCGGCCGACGACGTGATCCTCGACGTGGGCTGCGGGACGGGTCTGATCGGGTTCGGCGCGCTGGCTCGACTCGGCCCGCACGGTCAGGTCATCTTCAGCGACGTCTCACCGGATGTGCTCGACGAGTGCCGGCGCACCGCCGGCGGCGACGGGCGGTGCAGCTTCGTGCTCGCGTCCGCCGACGATCTCACCGGAGTCGCCGACGCCTCTGTCGACGTGGTGACCACCCGGTCGGTGCTCATCTACTCCGATCGCAAGGCCGCGGCCTTCGCGGAGTTCCGCCGGGTCCTGCGGCCGGGCGGACGGATCTCCCTGTTCGAGCCCATCAACCGCTTCGCGGCGCGGCTCCGGCCCGACGACCTGTTCGGCATCGGCGACGCGCCCGTGAACGACCTGATCGCCAAGGTCAACGAGGTCTACCGGGTCACCACCGAGGAGACCACGCGACCGATGACGGACTTCGACGAGCGTGACCTCGTCGACTGGGCGGTGGCCGCCGGCTTCGAGGCGGTGGAACTGGACTACCGCGCCGAGGTCGACGTGCCCGCCGACCCGATCGGTGACTGGGAGACACTCAAGCGTGTGGCGCCCAACCCTCTGGTTCCCACGTACGGTGAGGCGATCGCCGCCACCCTGAGCGACGACGAACGCGAGCGTCTCGACACGTACATGACCGCCGTGGTCGCGGCCGGCACGCCGACGCGGCGCACGATGGCCACGGCGTTCCTTCGCGCTCGGCGTCCGTAGCGGAACCGCTGGGGTCGTACCCCGCCGTCGAGGCGCGACACCGACCGGATGCGCGGTGCCGACGTCGAGGCCGGCGGCTGCGATGATGTGGGCGTCGCTGTCGGTGATCGCCGTCCGGTGGTCGGCGATGATCTGTTCCGGGGACCGGTCCGACCGGTCCGCGCTCGCTGCTCGACTCGAGAGGCACACCTATGCCCGGTACGACCGCACCCGTCACGTACCTCATCGTGGACGGCGAGAACATCGATGCCACTCTCGGCAACAGTGTTCTGGAGCGCCGGCCGGCCCCGGCGGAGCGCCCCCGGTGGGAGCGTCTGCGGGACTTCGCGCGGGACACCTGGCAGCAGCCGGTGAAGGCGCTGTTCTTCCTCAACGCCTCGGGCGGCGGTCTGCCGATGCCCTTCGTCCGGGCCCTCCTGAGCATGGAGTACCGGCCCATTCCGCTCGCCGGATCATCGGATCAGAAGGTGGTGGACATCGGCATCCAGCGGACGTTGGAGGCCATCGCCCGCCGTCCGGGCAACGTGATGCTCGCCAGCCACGACGGCGACTTCCTGCCGCACATCGAGGAACTCCTACAAGGTGATCACCAGGTCGCGGTCGTCGGGTTCAAGGAGTTCCTCAACGCCGGCTTCGCCGAGCTGCCGGGCCTGCACGTGTTCGACATCGAGGAGGACGCGGACTGCTTCACCAACGTCCTTCCTCGGGTGCGCATCATCGACCTCGACAGCTTCGACCCGGAGCGCTTCCTGTAGGCCGGGCCCTAAGGCGTGTTTCACAAGCCGGTCGGAGCCACTCGGTGATGATCGTGATGGTCAGGACGGCTTGGAAGCGGACGACGAGTTTGTCGTAGCGTGCGGCGACGCCGCGATGGCGTTCGAGCCGGTTGATGCCGTTCTCGGCGGCGTGGCGTGACCGGTAGAGACCCTTGTCGAAGGTGGGCGGGCCCCTGCTCGCAAGCCAGGTGAGTCTTGGTGGTCAGCCCGCCCCGCGAGCGGCCCAGCGCATGATCGGCCGGCTCGTCGTGCACGCCGCCGGGCGGTTCCTTCTGCAGATGCCCGTCGGTGCGGACGCCGGCGGCGTGTCGGTGGGCGCGGCTGGTCACCGGGTCGACGCTCACCGTCCAACCGATCCGGCCCTGCGCATCCCCTGCGGCCTGCAACGCCGATAGGATCTTGTCCCAGGTCCCGTCCCGCTGCCACCGGCGGAACAGGCCGTGGACGGTGGGCCAGGGCGGGTACTCAGCCGGGACGTCCCGCCACGGGGCGCCGATCCGGATCCGCCACCGGATCCCATCAATGAGCTGTCGCTTCTCCCACTTCGGCGGACGACCTGTCCTCGGCGCGGCAGGCAGCAGCGGAGCCAGAACAGCCCATCGCCCGTCGGTCAGGTCATGCCGCCTCGTCAGCCGACCGGGCGGCCTGCTCGATCTTCGCGCAGTAGGCTGCACGGGCTTCCTCGTCGATCTGGTTCTCGTGTTCGGGGCGCAACCCGGCCCGACCGTCGAGGCCCTCGCGCAGGATGTCGGCGTGCCCGGCATGCCGGATGGACTCGCCGAGGACATGGACCATGATGGCGAACAGGTTCGTGTCGGCATAAGGCTCCGGCCACCACGGCACGTGGCCGGGGGCGTCGAGGGGAAGCGCGTTGATCGTCGCGTCCGAGTGTTCCCACATGCGCCGGTAGAACGCGATGATCTGATCGCGGGTCTCGTCCTCGGTGGCCCACAGATCGCTGCCGTTGGAGTCCTGCCACCGGGGCAGCGGTTCCGGGGAAGGGCGGTTGAAGACCTCGCCGAAGTACCTGGCCTCGACGGTGGCCACGTGTTTGACCAGGCCGAGGAGATTGGTCCCGGTCGCTGTCAAAGGTCGGCGGGCGTCGTATTCGGACAAGCCGTCGAGTTTCCAGAGCAGCGCCTTGCGGTCTCGCCGCAGTCTCCCGTGCAGGTTGGCTTTCGCGAAATCATCGATCATGCGGCATCAGCCTGCCATGGGCTACTCGTGGTCTCAAGATCCCGTACGTGGTCCGCAACGACCGGCAGAGCCGAGACCTGGCCACGGCCACCGCCCTGACCTGCTACAAGCAGCTCGCGAGACTTGCCACGTGAGACAACCTCGTACGAAACACGTCTTAGGCGCATGCCATGCAGAAGCGGGCGAACGGCCGGGCGGCGAGCCGTTCGTCGCCGATCGGCTGCCCGCATCGTTCGCAGAGGCCGTAGGTCGCCGCGTCCACCCGACGCAGCGCGTCGTCGACGTCGGCGATCCGCGCCCGCGCCCCGGCCAGCAGCGCGGTCAACTGGGCGCGTTCGAAGCCGATGGTGGCGCCCTCCGGGTCGTGCTCGTCGTCGGCGTTCGAATCCCGTGATGCCAGGAACAGCGCCTCCAGGTCCTGGGCCAGCGTCGCCGCCTCCGCCTCCGCCCTCGCTCGCAGCCGCAGCAGTTCATCCCGGACCACGTGTGCAGCCTATCGGTTGTCGCCGGCGGTAACCCGGTGGTGTGGGTGCCGCGCCGCGCGTGAGGATGTGTCAATGGCCCCTGATCCGTTGCTCGTCCGGGCCCGCGAGGCCTGGCGCGAGCTGTCCGGTGTGTCGATGGCCTTCCCGGCCGAGGGCGGCGTCGACGTGGAGGTCTCGGCCGGCTCGCTGCTCTGTCCGCCGGGCTGGGTCGGGATCGTCGCGCTGGGCGACGCCGCCGTCGTCACCGTACCGTCGGCTGGTTCGGTGGGGATGGTGCGTGCGGTGCTGCGGCGGCTGCCCGTCGCGGAGCTGACCGACGCCGGTCGGTTGCGCGCCCTTCTGCCGGTCGCCGACGTGCTCGGCCCGGCGAGCCTGGCCTACCTCGACCGGAGCCACTTCCGGCCCGCGGCGTCCGACGACGTGCCTGTGGCTCCCGGGGAACCGGCCGACCTCGCCGCGCTGCTGGCCTCCGTCCCGGCGGACGACGCCGACGAGTGCGGGCTGACCGACATCACCTCCCGGGCGTTCGTCGCTCGCCGCGGGGGCGACGTGCTCGCGGCGGCCGGCTACCGACACTGGCCGGGGCAGGTCGCGCACCTGAGCGTGCTCACCGGGGCGGATCACCGTGGGCGTGGGCTGGCGCGTGCCGTGGCGTCGGCGGCGGTCGCGGACGCGTTGGCGAACCGGATGCTGCCGCAGTGGCGGGCTCGGCCGGAACCGTCGCGCCGGGTGGCGCGCGCCCTGGGCTTCCGCCGGCTCGGCGCGCAACTGAGCATCTCGCTCACGGGGGAGTGACGGCATGGAGTACGGCACCCGAGGCGATCTTCTCCGCCACCTGGCCGAAGCGGTCGATTCCGTCGCAGTCGGACACCCGACGCGGGTCGCCGTCGACGGACCGCCCGCCGCCGGCAAGACCACGCTCGCCGACGAGTTGGCCGTCGCCCTGCGCGCCGGGGGTCGGGAGGTCATCCGCGCGACCGTCGACGATTTCCTCGTCCCCCGGGCGCGACGCTATCGGCGCGGCGAGTTCTCGGCCGAGGGCTGCTATCTCGACGCCCACGACCACGGGGCGTTGAACCGGGTGCTGCTCGACCCGCTGGGCCCGGATGGAGACCGTCGCTTCCAGCACGCGGTCTACGACCATGCCGCGGACACCGAGCTGTCCCCGCCGGTCCGGACCGCCCCGGTCGACGCCGTGCTGGTCTTCGACGGCGTCTTCCTGATGCGTCCGGAGCTGGTCGACCGGTGGGACCTGCGCGTCCTCGTGTCGGTGGCGGTCGACCGGACCGTGGAACGTGCCGTGGTCCGGGAGCGTCGGGTGTCGTCGGGCACCGAGGTCGAGCGGCGCTGGCGGGAGCGTTACCTCCCCGCCCAACAGCTCTACACCGTCGCGGCCCGCCCGATCGAGCGCGCCGACGTCGTCGTGCACAACGACGAGCCGCAGCGGCCGGCCTGGGAGATCAGGCGTCGGACGGGTGGCGGCTAGCGCGCCGGTTCCAGGACGACGACGGGGATCTGGCGGGTGGTCTTCCGCTCGTAGTCGGCGAAACCCGGGTACGCGGCCTTCTGCGCGTCCCAGATCCGCTCCCGCTCGTCGCCGTCGGCGACCCGGGCGACCAGGTCGACCGTGTCCGTGCCGATCTCCGCCCGGACGTGGGGTTCGGCGAGCAGGTTGTGGTACCAGGCGGGATTGGTGGGCGCACCGGCCTTCGAAGCGAACACGGCGTAGCCGCGGTCGAGCCGTTGGTACATCATCGGGTTGACCCGGGGCTGGCCGCTCTTCGCGCCGACGGTGTGCAACAGCAGCAGCGGTGCGCCGGCGAACTGGCCGCCCACCTGACCACCGTTGGCCCGGAACTCTGCGATGATCTTGTCGTTCCAGTCGCTCACGTCTGCTCCTCACGCCGCCGTCCGGCCGGCCGAAACCCTACCCTGACAGGTGATGACGCCAACACTGTTCCTGACCGTGGGACTTCCGTGCACCGGGAAGACCACCGCCGCTCGGCGCATCGAGACCGAGCGGCAGGCGCTTCGTCTCACCAAGGACGAATGGGTGAAGGCCCTCTACGGGGACGAGAACCCGCCCTCGGCGCAGGACGTGATCGAAGGACGGCTCATCCGGATCGGGCTGCGCGCCCTCGAACTCGGCACCAACGTCGTGATCGACTTCGGTCTGTGGAGCCGGGACGAGCGCTCCGCCCTCCGCCAGGCGGCGACCGACGTCGGCGCGGAGGTGGAACTGCTCTACTTCGCCGTCACCGCCGCTGAGCAGCGCAGACGAGTCGATCGACGCCAGGCCGAAGCACCGCACACCACGTGGCCGATGTCCGACCAGGAACTCGCCGAGTGGGCCGCCGTCATCGAGATCCCGACGCCCGGCGAACTCGACGGCAGCGAACCCGTCGACGACCCACCGGCCGGATTCGCGACCTGGCAGCAGTGGCGCAACCACCGCTGGCCGCCGTCGATCGCCTGACATCCATCACGCGTACCCCATGGCCGGGACGACCGGGCCGAGCACCGCGTCGATCCGCGCCCGGGTCTCGTCGTCGAACCGGCGGTCGCGGTGCGCCAGCCGATGCGCCTCGAACGTCGACCGGGTGGTGACGTCCCCGACGCCGAGCCGCTCGAACAGGGCGCGGCGCTGCCCCGGCCAGTCGGCCGCGAGATCCTCCGCCTTCACCTCGACGTAGCGCCGCCCCGCCAGGTCGGCCGTGTCCCTCCAGGCCAGCCAGCGGTGATAGATCGGCCCCAGGTAGGCGAGCGCGCCGTCGACCGTGGACGGCGCCCACGGCTGGGCCAGATGGGAGGCGAGCACCGCGACCGGGTGCCGCGTGACGTGCACGATGGTCGCCTCGGGAACCAGCTCCCAGAGGAAGCCCATGCACAGCAGATTGAACGGCGTCTTCTCACACCAGGTCGGCTTGCCCGCGTCGGCGGCCGCGCCTTCGAACAGCGTGTCCACCAGATCCCGCAGGATGCCGAGCAGGTCGCCCCGGTCGCGGAAATACCTGGGTACGACCCGCCGGCGGCTGGGCGGCCCGAACGGCCCGGCAGGCCGGTCGCCGTCCCCGAAGCCCTCCGCCGGCGCCGGCTCGTCGAAGGTGTGCGCGACCAACAAGGGCCACAGCTGCTGCACCGCGTCCCGGTAGCGCCCCTCGCCGACCAGCTCGGGGACCGTCCTGCCGCGATCGTCACGCCGGCCGGGCACCCGGACGGTGAGGAGGTCGCTCAGCCGGTGCAAGGCGTCCTCACCGACCGTCGGATCGTAGCGGTGGGTCAGCGCGTCGGCCACGTCGCGCAGGCCACCCGGGTCGACAAGGAACCGGGTCTCCATCGGAATCCGGTGGATCAGCGGATGCTCGCCGATGACGTCGGCCAGCCGGGACGTGCCCGAACGACCCGTGCCCGCGACGAAGACCGGTGAGGGGGACGACATGCCGGGCAGTCAACTCCCGGTCCGCGCTCGGGGCAAGTCGTTTGTCCGCTTGGTCGTGCGCCGTACCGTGACGAGGTGACCGCTGCCCGCAGGGCGCCGCCGGGGGCGATGAGCCGCCCGCTGACGTTCCTGTTCGCGGTGGCGGCCGGGGCGGCCATCGGCAACCTGTACTGGACGCAGCCGCTGCTCGGCCTCATCGCGGGCGACCTGCGGACCGCCACCACGACGGCCGGCTGGCTGGTCACCGCGACACAGCTCGGCTACGCCGCCGGCGTGCTGCTGCTCGTGCCGCTCGGCGACGTCCTCGACCGCCGCCGGTTCGTCCCGCTGATGCTGACCCTCTCGGCCGTGGCGCTGCTGCTGTGCGCGCTGGCACCCGCCGTCGGCGTACTCGGTCTCGCCCTCGGCGTGCTCGGCGTGACGACGATCTCCGGGCAGATCCTCACCCCACTCGCCGGGGACCTCGCCGGCGCGGCCCACCGGGGTCGGATCGTCGGCGTCGTCGGATCCGGGACCCTCACCGGCATCCTGGCCTCCCGGACGATCAGCGGCCTCGTCGCCGAGGCCGCGGGGTGGCGGGCGATCTTCGCCGTCGCCGCGGTCGTCGCCGTCCTGCTCGCGATCGTGCTCCGCCGCGCGATCCCACCGCTGCCGCCACGGACGCGGATGCCGTACCCGCGGCTTCTCGCCTCGGTCTTCGCGGTGGTCGTGCGGGAGCGGGCGGCCCGCTGGACGCTGGTCCTGGCCGGCGTCGGCTTCGCCGCGTTCTCGCTGTTCTGGACGGCGCTGACGTTCCTGCTCAGCGGCCCGCCGTTCCGCTACCCGGCGCCGGTGATCGGATTGTTCGGACTGGCCGGCCTCGCCGGTGTCCTCTCCGGACTACGTGGCGGCCGGCTGCACGACCGCGGCTGGTCGCTGCCCGCCACCGGTGTGGCCTGGGCACTGGCCCTCGGCGCCTTCGTCGTCGCGGCGTTCGCCGGCCGCACCGTCGCACTCGTCGTCATCGCGGTCGTCATGCTCGACGTCGCCCTCCAGACCCAGGCGCTGCTCAACCGGGCACGGCTGTTCGCCCTCGACGACGCGGCCCGAAGCCGGCTCAACACAGCGCTGGCGACCAGCAACTTCATCGGCGCGGCCGGCGGCTCCGCCGCCGCGACCACGCTCTGGTCCGTCGGCGGCTGGACCGCGGTCACGATCACCGGGATGGCGCTCTGCTGCTTCGCGCTCGTCGTCTGGGCGCGCGGACTGCGAGGGCCGCTCGTGGTCCACACCGCCGTCGACGCGCCGCCGCGTCAGCCCTCCGGCGAGCCGGGACTGACCAGGCCGGTCTCGTAGGCGACCACCACCGCCTGCACCCGGTCGCGCAGCCCGAGCTTGCCGAGGATGCGCGCGACGTGGGTCTTCACGGTCGCCTCGGACAGGTGCAGCGCGGTCGCGAGTTCGGCGTTGCTGAGGCCCCGCGCCAGCAGGCGAAGCACCTCCGTCTCGCGCGGCGTCAACGTGGCCAGGTCCCGGTGCAGCGTCGCCGTGGCCGGGTCGCTGCGGGCGAAGCGCCGGACCAGGCGGCGGGTGATCGCCGGGGCGAGCAGCGCGTCGCCGTCGCGGACCAGGCGTACGGCCGCGACCAGGTGCTCCGGTGTCACGTCCTTCAGCAGGAAACCGCTCGCCCCGGCCGTCAGCGCCGCGTAGACGTACTGGTCCAGGTCGAACGTGGTCAGGATGATGATCCGCGGCGGGGCGACGGCGCCGGTGAGGATGCGGCGGGTGGCCTCCAGGCCGTCGAGTTCGGGCATGCGCACGTCCATCAGCACCACGTCGGGCCGGGTGCGGCGGACCGCGTCGACCGCCTCCCCGCCGTTCGCGGCCTCGGCCACCACGTCGATCCCACCGGCGGTGAGGATCATCCGGAACCCGGTGCGGACCAGCGCCTGGTCGTCGGCCACCACCACGCGCACCGTCACGCCGCCTCCAGCGGAATCAACGCCTCGACCCGGAAACCGGCGCCGGGCCGGGCCTCGGCGCGCAGGGTCCCACCGTAGACCGCCAGCCTTTCCCGCAGGCCGATCAACCCGCGCCCACCCGCAGCGCCGGTCTCGACGGGAGCGGCGGGCCCGTCGTCGCGGACCTCGATCCGCAGCGTCTCGGGGGAGTACTCGACGTCCACCTCGGCGACCGCGCCGGGGGCGTGCCGTACGACGTTGGTCAGCGCCTCCTGGACCACCCGGTAGGCGGTCAGCCCGACCCCCGGGCTCAGTGGCCGAGGCTCGCCGGAGACAGTCAGTCGCACCGGGACCCCGACGTCGTCCATGCGCCCGACCAGCGCGGGAAGGCTCTCGATGCCCGGCTGCGGGGCCTCCGGCCCGTCCGACGCGGCGCCGGACAGCAGGCCCATCACGTGCCGCAGCTCGGTCAACGCGGAGCGGCCCGTCGCCTCCACCGCGAGCAGCGCCTCACGCGCCTGCCCGGGCGTGGTGGCGAGCACCGAGCGGGCCGCCCCGGCCTGGATCACCATCACGCTCACGTGGTGCGTCACGACGTCGTGCAGCTCACGGGCGATCCGCGCCCGCTCACCGGCGACCGCCTCCCGCAACGCCTCCTCCCGGGCGTGCGCCTCGGCGTCGAGGCGCCGCCGGTCCTCACCCGCGCGCCGCCGCCAGACGTGATGACCGCCGGCGGCGGCCACCAGCGGCGCCAGCAGGACGAACGGCAGGTACTCCCCGGGCACGGTGACCGACATCCACTCCCGCAGGACCGCGACGAGGAGTGCGGCCACCGGGACGGTGGCCAGCGCCACCGACCGGTACGGCGTGTGCGCGGCGGCGCTGTAGACCGCGACCAGGCAGGCCAGCACCACGCACGGGTACACGTTCGGCTGCCGCTCCCCGCCGGTCACCAGCACCAGCGACGCGGCGGCCATCGTCACCCAGAGCACCGCGAGCGGATAGCGACGGCGCAGCACCAGCGGCGCGCACAACACGAAGACCAGCAGCAGCGCCCCGAGACTCGAGCCCGGCGCCGCCGGCGCCACCTCCGGCGGCACCAGCGGCGGCAGCGGCGGCGGCACCCGGGTGTCCGCGACGTCGTCGGTCGCGGCCTGGAAGCAGGCGAACCCCAGCGCCGCGGCCAGCGCGCCGTCGAGCAGCAACGCCCGCCAGCCCGGCCTCGGTAGCGGCCCCACCGCCGCGATGCTCCGCACCGACCCATTCTCGCCGCAACCCGCAGGTCCGGGCGTCCGCCGCGGTGTGCAGGTCGACTACATCGCAGGGATGACCCCGGACGAGGATCCACCCCCGGGGGTACGGCAGTTGCTCCGCGCGACCGACGCCCGCGCCCCCGACCCGCCCCTAGCGTCGCCACCGACCGGACGAACCGGTACCGACGAGGGGGACGACGACATGACCGACCCGGTGATCGACCTACGCGGGGTGACCCGCCGCTACGACGAGGGTCCGCCCGCGCTGCGCGACGTGACCCTGACCGTGCGGCCGGGTGACTCCGTCGCCGTGCTCGGCCCGTCCGGCAGCGGCAAGTCCACGCTGCTCAACCTGATCGCCGGCCTGGACCGGCCCAGCGAGGGCACGGTGACCGTCGCCGGCACCCGGGTGGACCGGCTCGGCGAGGCGGCCTCGGCCCGCTACCGCCGCGCCCACGTGGGACTGGTCTTCCAGTTCTTCAACCTGCTCGACGACCTGACCGTGCGGGACAACGTGCTGCTGCCGGCCCAACTGGCCGGCACACCGGGGCGCGCGGCCCGGGAACAGGCCGACCGGCTGCTGGACCACCTCGGCCTCACCCGACACGCGAACGCCACACCGGGGCGGCTCTCCGGCGGTGAACGGCAACGCGTCGCCGTCGCCCGCGCCCTGGTCAACCGGCCGGCGTTGCTGCTCGCGGACGAGCCGACCGGGGCGCTGGACACCGCCGCGGGCGAGGACGTGCGGCGGCTGCTCACCGACCTGCACGGTGCTGGGCAGACCGTCGTCCTGGTCACCCACGACCTGCGGCTGGCCGAGTCGTGCGCGACCCGCGTGGTCCGCCTGCGCGACGGCCGTGTCGAGGAGGACCGGTGAGCGGCCTCGGCCGGGTGGTCCGCTCCGGGGTGCGCCGACGTCGGGTGCAGACCCTCGTCGTCGGGTTGGTGGCGGCGGCCGCCACGACCGCGTCCGTGCTCGGCGCCGGGCTGCTCGTCGCGTCCCGGGCGCCGTTCGACGACGCGTTCGTCGCGCAGCGCGGCGCGCACCTGAGCGTGCAGACTCAGCCGGGCGCCGTCACCCCGGCACAGCTCACCGCGTCGACGTCGGCGCCCGGCGTGGCAGCCGCCGCCGGCCCGTACCCGCTGCTGGTCCTGACGGTCAGCGGGCCGGAAGGAATGCCGATGCCGCCGCTGACCGTCGTCGCCCGCGCCGACCCCGGTGGCGCCGTGGACCGGGTCGAGGTGACCGCCGGCCGGTGGCCGAGCGGCCCGGACGAGATCGTGCTGGGCGGCGGCGCGGTACGCATGCCGCCCGGCAGCCGGGTGACGACGGCCGGCGGCACGGTGCTCACCGTCGTCGGCGAGGCCCGGTCGGTCAGCGCGACCGCCGTCGCCTGGGTGTCGCCGTCCGCCGTCGGCGCGCTCGCCGGGCCGGGCGCCGCGCCCGCGTACCAGATGCTCTACCGCCTCGCCGCGGCGGACGACCCGGCCGACGTGGCGGCCGGCCGGGACGCGGTGACCGCGAGACTGCCGGCCGGCGCGGTCGCCGGCACTCGCTCCTGGCTCGACGTCCGGCAGCACGCGGTCGAGGACGCGGCCGTCTTCGTGCCGTTCCTCGTCGCGTTCGCGCTGCTCGGCATCGTGATGGCGGTGCTGGTCGTGGGCACGGTGGTCGCCGGGACGGTCGGCGCCGCGACCCGCCGGATCGGCATCCTCAAGGCGCTCGGCTGCACCCCCGCCGGGGTGGTGCGCGCCTACGTCGCGCAGGCCCTGCTTCCCGCCACCGTCGGCGCCCTCGCCGGCGCCGTCGCGGGCAACGTGATCGCGCTGCCGGTGCTGGCCGAGACGGAACAGCTCTACGGGTCCGCGAACGCGGTCATCGCCTGGTGGGTGACGCTCGTCGCCGCCGGCGGAGTCCTGCTCGTGGTGGCGTCCAGCGCGTGTGCGGCGGCGCTGCGGGCCGGTCGCCTCCGTACCGTGGACGCGATCGCGCAAGGCCGCGCGTCGGGTCCCGCGCGTGGACGCCGCGCGGCCCGGCTCGCGGCCCGGCTGCCCGTGCCCCGCCCGGTCGGGCTCGGCCTGGCCCGCCCGTTCGCCCGGCCGGTACGCACGACCGCGATCCTGCTGGCGGTCGCCGCCGGCGCCGCGGCGGTCACCTTCGCGACCGGGCTCGGCGCCTCGCTGCTGCGGATCCAGACCGCGCTCGACCAGAACGCCGCGGACGTCACTGTCGGCGCCACGCTCGGCGGCGGCCCACGCCCCGACGGCCCGCCCGCCGCCTCCACCGCCGACCCCGCGGCCGTGCTGGCCACCATCCGGTCGCAGCAGGGCACCCGAGCGGGGTACGGCGTGACGCAGGCGCCGGGCACGGTGGCGGGCGTGAGCGACCCGGTGCGCGTCAGCGGAATCGTCGGCGACGCCGAGTGGGACGGCTTCGAGATGGTGTCCGGACGCTGGTTCGCCGCCCCGGGCGAGGCGGTGGTGAGCGCGCCCCTGCTGGACGCCACCGGAACGCGGCCGGGTGACCTCCTCACGGTGCGGGTCGACGACGGCGCGCCGGTGCGCCTGCGCGTCGTCGGGGAGGTCTTCGAGTCCGGCAGCGCCGTGCTCACCGCCGCCGCGACGGTTCCGGACCTGGGGCCACCGGGCGAGTACCGCATCGCGCTCACCGGCGGCACCGACGCCGGCGGCTACGCGGCGGCCCTGACCGACGCGCTGGCCGGCGACGGCCTCACCGCCAGCCCGGCCGGCGTCGAGACCGACCCGCTCCTGCTGGTCGTGCAGGGACTCACCGCCACGCTGACGCTCCTGCTCATCGCGGTCGCCGCGCTCGGCGTGCTCAACATGCTCGTGCTCGACCTGCGCGACCGGGTGCACGACCTCGGCGTGCACAAGGCGCTCGGCATGACCCCGGGGCAGACCATCGCCATGGTGGTCGCGTCCGTCGCCGGGGTCGGCCTGCTCGGTGGCCTGCTCGGCGTGCCCGCCGGCATGGCGATGCAGCGGTACGTCGTCCCGGCGATGGCCGCCAGCGGCGGCCTGCACCTGCCCCGGGCACTGCTCGACGTGTACGGGCCCGGCACGCTGTCCGCGCTGGCGCTGGGCGGCCCGCTGATCGCGCTGCTCGGAGCGTTGCTGCCGGCCGGCTGGGCGGCCCGGGCCAGGACCGCGGCGGCGCTGCGTGCCGAGTAACGCGGTGTGCTCAGCCCGGCCCCTGGATGAGGCGGTCCAGGATCTCCCGGGCCGCCGCGAGCTTCTCGATCGACCTGGTGATCCGGACGCGCTCCTCGGCCAGGGCGTCGAGGAGTTCGGGGCAGGTGGGTGCCAGCACGGTCCGGTCGTCGGGGATGCAGGGCAGGATCTCGGCGATCGCGGCGGTGCCCAGGCCGGCGGAGAGCAGCAGCTGGATGTGCCGCACGACGCGTACGGCCTGCCCGTCGTAGTCCCGGTAACCGCTGCCGCGACGGTTCGGCTTCAGCAGACCCTGCTCCTCGTAGTAGCGCAGGGCGCGGGGAGTGGTGCCGGTCTTCCCGGCCAGTTCGCTGATCCGCACGCCCAGAGCAGAACAGGACTTGACCCTCACGTCAACGGTAAGGTTTACCGTCGCCGCTGTGACAGACAACAACGCCATCGCCGTCCTGGGACTCGGTCCGATGGGCCGGGCGCTCGCCGCCGCCGCACTCGCCGCGGGCCACCCGACGGTGGTCTGGAACCGCACGCCGGGCAAGGCCGACACCCTGGTGGCCGAGGGTGCGATGCTCGCGCCCACCGCCGCCGACGCGGTACGCCGGGCGCGGACCACCATCACCTGCATGATCCACTACGACGCGGTCGAGGCGAGCGTGGCCGACCTCGCCCTTCCGGCCGGCAGCACGCTGGTCAACCTCAGCAGCGGTCACTCCGGAGAAGCACGCGCCATGGCGGACTGGGCCGCGCGGCACGGCGTCGACTATCTCGACGGCGCCATCCTCACGCCGGCGCCGACGATCGGCACACCCGCCGCGACGATCCTCTACAGCGGCCGACACCCGCTCTACCAACGCAACCGGGCCCTGCTGGACGCCTTCGGCGGCACCGGCATCCACCTCGGCGACGACATCGGCGTCGCGGCGGCGTACGAGATGGCGCTGCTCGACCTGTTCGCCACGTCGGTCGGTGGACTCGCGCACGCCTTCGCGCTGGCCACCGCCGAGGGCATCGAACCGGCCGCGTTCGCCCGCTTCGCCAAGGGGATCGGTGGCCTGCTTCCCGGCCTCACCGACCGGTTCGCCGCCCAACTCGCCGCCGGCCGGTTCCCGGCCGACGTCTCCAGTGTCGCGTCGGCGGCGTCCGCGCTGTCCCACGTCAGCGCCGCCGCGGCCGCTCACGGCATCGACACCACGCCGCTGGAGGCGGTTCGGCGCATCGTCGATCGCGCCGTCGCGGCCGGTCACGGCGGGGACAGCTACGCCCGGCTGGCCCGGTTCCTCACCGAAGCCGACGGCGCGGCCACCCCGACGGGCTGACCCGGGTCACCTCGTGGCGGAAGCGTCCGACCCGCCGGCTCCGTACCCCTCGGAGAGCCATCGCCGCACGGCCGTGAGGTCGGCGCCGGTCAGGCCCAGAAGCGGGCCGACGCGGCGCAGCAGCGCCGGTCGCGGGTGGTGGGCGGCGACCCACCGCCGGTCGGTCTCGGTGATCTCGTCGTCGAGCCAGCCGAACGGACGCCCCGCCGCCCGCCGTGCCAGCGTCGCGGTCTTCCAGTGCAGGCCACCCCGCGGCTCGTCGTCGGGCCAGTCGACGAGGGGCAGGGCGGGCAGGCCGAGTCGGGGCGCGACCACCTCGTTCGCGTCGGCCATCCAGGTGCTGGCCCAGACCAGATCGCCCGGCAGGGCGAGGAGACGGCGGCCGTCGTCGGGGTCGAGACGGTCCAGCAGGGGATTGCCGGAATGGTCGTCACCGGGGGTGCGGGCGGTGCCGATCGGACGGCTCCGGAACGGGATGAGAACGCCGTCGATGTCCACGAAGATAAACGGCCGCGTGTCGCCGGTGGGCATTGCCGAACCCTACGCCGGTACGAAGCCGGCCGGACGCCCCGGCGACCTCACTGCACGGGGCGGTAGACGGCGGCGAGCCGGGGAAGGCGGGCGCGCATCTGCTCGTCGTCGTCGAAGTCGAAGTCCTCGTCGTCCGGATCGGCGGGTGCCGCGGGTTCGTCGTCTCCCTCGGTCTGCTCCAGCGCCGCCCAGAACGCCTCACGGTCACCTGTCGACGCGGCGTGGGCGTCACCGGCTGCCGTCACCATCGCCTCGCATTCGACCATGTCGTCGTCCGGGTCGACGCCGACGGTCGCCAAGGAATCCGGGTCGGCCACCGCCTGCTCCCACACGACCCGTCCCTGCGCGACCAACCAGCCACGGAAATAGTCGAAACCGTCGTCGGAGCAACCGCCCCGCAGGAGATAGGCGGCTGCCCACAGGTCCCAGCGATAGGCCTCCTCGTTCAGCGCCTCGTAGACGTGCTGGAACTCGACCGCCGCCGACGGTCCCAGGGCGGTCAGCCGCGCAACCACATGACGTGCGACAGCTGCGGCCGACGCGGCGTCCCGGGTGTCGCCCACCTCGGCCCGTGACCGCTCCACGATCTCCCAGAAATCCTCACGATCCATGATCGGGATCGTACGGACAGCATCCGCCCTCGGCGATAGGCTGCGACCTGCCCTGCCTCGACAGCGCAAGGGGAGGTGTCGATCATGGCCATGGTCCGTGTCGAAGCCGTCGTCGACCTGCCCGCTCAGCGGGTGTGGGCGGCCGTCGCCGACGTCGGCGCCGTACACCTGCGGCTGTTGCCCGGGCGGGTCGCCGACGCCCGGGTCGAGGGTGACGTGCGGATCCTGACCATGCCGGACGGTCACCAGGTCCACGAACTCGTCCTGGGCGTCGACGACGACCTCCGGCGGATGGCCTACACCGTCGTCGAGGGACAGCGCCTGCCGCTGACCTACCACCACGCGGCGTTCCAGGTGTTCGACGAGGGCGACCGCAGCCGGCTCGTCTGGCTGACCGACGTGCTGCCGCACGCGATGGCGGACGCGGTGCGGGCCCGCGTCGAGCGGGGAATCGTGGAGATGAAGGCGACCCTGGAGAGAACCGAAGCCGAATGACTCGGCGGCGGCCGGAGGGTCACGGCGCGTTCGGCGGCGTGGCCTTCTGCGGGTAGATGGTCTCGTGGCGGGCCAGCATGGCGACGAACTCGCCGATCTTCCGGGCCCGGGTCTCCGCCCGCTTGACGGCGTTAAGCCGGTAGGTGAGCGCGAACCGGTTGGCCTTGGTGAGCACGTCGAACATGGCCTGGGCGGCGGGCTCGGCGGCGATGGCGGCGAGCAGGTCGGCCGGGACCTCGGCCTCCGACGGAGGGGCGTAGGCGGCCGCCCAGCGACCGTCCGCCTTCGCGGCCTCCACGGCGGCGCGGCCCGCCGGCTGCATCCGCCCCTGCTCCTCCAGCCGGGCCACGTTGGCGACGTTGCGCTGCGACCAGGAACTGCGGGCACGGCGCGGGGTGAACCGGATCCAGGAGGACTCGTCATCCCGCCGGCGGGCCTGCCCGTCGATCCAGCCGAAGCACAGCGCCTCGTCGACCGCCTGTTGCCAGGTCAGCGTCGTCACGGTGCCGCCCTTCCTGGTCAGGGCCAGCCACACGCCGGGTGAGGTGGCATGGTGGGTCGACAACCAGGCACGCAGCTCGTCGGCGTCCCTGACGACCAACTCGTCCAGCTCGGCGCTCGGCATGACGGAAGGCTAACCGCTCGGTATGACACCGGAGATCACCGCGGAGTTGATCCGGGATCTGCTCCGCGACCAGCACCCCGACCTCGCCGACCGCCCGATCCGGGCGGCCGCGCGCGGGTGGGACAACCAGATGTGGCGGCTCGGCGACGACCTGGCGGTCCGGCTTCCCTGGGCCACGCGGACGGCGGGCCCGCTGCTGTACAAGGAACACCACTGGGTGCCCGGGCTCGCCGGGCGACTACCGCTGCCGGTTCCCGTCCCGCAGCGGCTCGGCGAGCCGTCCGAGAGGTTCCCGCATCCGTGGCTCGTCACGACCTGGGTTCCGGGTACGCCCGCCGACCGCGCCCCGGTCACCCGACCCGTGGACGCGGCCATCTCCCTGGCCACGTTCTTGTCGGCCCTGCACCGGCCCGCCCCCGACCACGCGCCGACCAGCGCGACCCGTGGCGGGCCCCTGGTCGAGCAGGCGGACGGCTTCGCCGCGGCGCTCGACGACGCCACCGGCCGGGGGCTGGTCGACGACCCGGGCGCCGTGCGCGCGCTCTGGCACGACGCGGTGGCCGCGCCGGGGTGGACCGGGCCACCGCTGTGGTTGCACGCCGACCTGCACCCGGCCAACGTGCTCGTCGAGGACGGCACGCTCTGCGGTGTGATCGACTTCGGCGATCTCTGCGTGGGCGACCCGGCGTACGACCTGGCCGCGGCGTGGCTGCTGCTGCCGGACGGCGCCGCCGACGACTTCCACGCGGCCTACCGACCGGCGCCGGACGCCGCCACCGTACGCCGGGCCCGTGGCTGGGCCGCGGCGCGTGCCCTCGGTGGCATCCTCATCGGCGACAACGGCGTCCACGGTCGACCGGGCGGCAAGGCCACCTGGGGGCCGCCCGCCGACGCCGCGCTGCGACGCCTGATCGCCACGATCCGCTGACGGGTGTCGTACCCGGATGCGACGCTGCGGTGCATGGCGACGTTCGTGCTGATCCACGGTGGAGGCGGCAGCGCCTGGGACTGGCACCTGCTGGTTCCGGAGCTGGCCGCCCTCGGCCACGACGTGGTGGTGCCGGAACTGCCGATCGGGGACAGGTCGGCCGGCTTCACCGAGTTCTGTCGGGCGGTCGTCGACGCGGTCGGCGACCGGCGGGATCTCGTGGTGGTCGGTCAGTCGTACGGCGCGTTCACCGCGCCGCTGATCGCCGAGAGGCTGCCGGTCCGGCTGCTCGTCCTGCTCACCCCGATGGTCCCGCGGCCAGGGGAGCGGCCCGGCGACTGGTGGGTCAACACCGGCTACCGGGGTGTGGACGGGCTCACCGAGGAACAGCAGTTCTACAACGGCGTGCCGGCCGAGGTCGTTGCCGAGGCCGCGGCCCAGGTCCGGGAGCAGGTCAGCGCCGAGGGCGACGAGCGCTGGCCCCTCGACGCCTGGCCGGACGTGCCGACGCGGGTGCTCATCGCCCGCGCGGACCAGTTCTTTCCGGCGGACTTCCTGCGCCGGGTGACCGAGGAACGGCTCGGCGTCACGCCGGATGAGATCGACGGCGGCCACTCGGTGGCGCTCAGCCACCCGAAGCAGCTCGCCGACCGGCTGTCCGGCTACCTGCGGTCCTGAGGCCGGGGGTTCACCGGTCGCGCTTCCTCAACTCCCGCAGCCGGGCGACCTGCGCGCCTGCCACAAAGGTCATACCGACCGCGGTCGCCCAGGAGCCGATCCGGGAGGGATCGAGCAGGGCCAGCACGAGACTGGCGAGACCGACGGCGACGGCGGCCACCAGCAGGATCAGCGTGCCGCGTTCGCTCTTCACGCCGGGCGCCGATCGGGTGCCGGGTCGGTGCCGGCCGACCGGCGACCACCGTGCGAGGTGACCAGCGCGTCAGCCACGGCGTCGGCGTCGGCGTCGGCGATGTCGGCGGGGTATTCGGGCAGCAGGTCGTCCCAGACGACCAGCCAGGACCCGAAGAGCTGCGCCTGACCCGCGGGCCGGGCGAAGAACCACACGTGCAGGTGGGCGGCTCCGTCACCGAAACGATAGACGTGGGCTCTCGAGATGTGCGCGAGCGCCTGCACGTGGCGGACGATGCGCGTGGTCAGCAGGCCCAGCTCCGCGGCGAGATCATCGGGAAGATCCGCCAGGTCGTGGTGGTCACGCGGATAGAGCATCAGCACGAGCGGCACGCCCACGCCGGGGATCCGGGCCAACCGCCAGTTGTCGTTGAACCAGATTCCCTCGTCGCGCTCGCGGCACATCCCGCAGTCCGCCGGATCCTCGCCGTGCCGCGCCGCCTCGGGCAGCACCGGCGGGCGCAACGGCGCGACGCGCAGCCCGTCCTGCTCGAACGGGCTGATGTCCCATCCGGTCATCCGTGCCAGCGGCAGCCGACGCTCGCCGTCCGCGACGGTCAGCGCGTGCTCGTGAAACTGATCGGGGGAGAGGGCCACCGCGCAAGGTTAGACCAGGCGGCGTCCTACCGGGACGGTGCGATCGCCCGGCATCGTTGATCATGGCAGGGTGACGAAACCCGCCGCGTACTCGTTGGCCGTTCCGCCGCTGTTCGCCGCGCTGGCCCCGGCCCGCAACATCCTCGTCGCCGGCGCGGGCGGCGGGTTCGACGTGTACGCGGGCCTGCCGCTGGCGCTGGCCCTGTGGCACGGCGGCGCGCGGGTGCACCTGGCCAGTCTCTCCTTCTCCGAGCTGGAACTGCTCGACCGCGACGCGTGGGTGGCCGAGCACGTCGCGGCGATCGAGCCGGGCACCACCAGCCCGGACTGGTACTTCCCCGAGGGCACGCTGGCGCGCTGGCTGGCCGCGCACGAACTGCCCTCGACCGTGTACGCGTTCCCGCCGCTCGGGGTCCAGACGCTGCGGGAGGCGTACCGGCACCTCGTCGACCGGCTCGACATCGACGCGATCGTGCTCGTCGACGGCGGCACCGACGTGCTGCTCCGCGGCGACGAGAGCGACCTCGGCACCCCCGCGGAGGACATCGCCAGCCTGGCCGCCGTCGCCGCGCTCGACGTCCCGGTCAAGCTGGTGACCAGTCTCGGGTTCGGCATCGACGCCCACGACGGCGTCAACCACGTCGAGGTGCTGGAGAACCTCGCCGCGCTCGACCGCGACGGCGGCTACCTCGGCGCGCTGTCCATCCCCGGCGCCGGTCGGGAGGCCACGCTCTACCGCGACGCCGTCGCCGACGCCCGGGCAGCCACGCCGGACCGGCCGAGCCTCGTCCAGGGGCAGATCGCCGCCGCCACCGGCGGCGCGTTCGGCGACGTACGGTTCAGCCGGCGCACCGGCCAGGGTGACCTGTTCGTCAACCCGCTCATGGCGATCTACTTCACCGTGGACCTGGACAAGCTGGCCGCCCGCTGCCTCTACCTGGACCGGATCGAGAACACGGTCGGCCGGCGGCAGGTCATCACGCGCATCGCGGCGTTCCGCGAGGAGCTGGGCCAAGCCCGCATCCCGCGCGCCTATCCGCACTGACGGCACGAGTGCCTGGCCGGATCGGGTGCGCCGGGGCACAATGACCCGGTCGCGTGTGGCCCGAGGGAACGAGGCAGGCCGTGGACCAGTTCGCCGTGGTGGTCGGCGCCGGCTCGCTCAGATCGAGCGCGGCCGACGCGGTCCGGTTCCCGCACCGCTGGACGCCGGAAGGGGTGACGGTCGCCGCCGACTTCACCGGCGCCCACCTCCTGCACGTCGCGGCCGCGGGCTGCGTACTCAACGACGTCTACCGGGAGGCCGGTGAGCTGGGCATCCGCATCGACGGCGTGCGGGTGACCGCCTCGGGCGGCTTCGACCCGCAGACGTGGGCGTCCACCGGCATCACCTATCAGGTCGAGCTTCGCTCGCCCACGTCCGCCGACGAGCTGGACCGGCTGCTGGCGCGGGTCGACGAGGTGGCCGAGATCCCGCGCGCCCTCCGCGCCGGGGCCGCCGTGCGCCGGCGCTGACCCGTAGGGTCGCGGCGTGACGACGGACCAGGTCCGGCGGGCGTACGCGTCCGTGGCGGATCTCTACATCGAGCTGTTCGGTACGCGTGAGCTGGTCCCCGCCGACGACCTGGCGTTCATCCGGCGGCACCTGGCCGACCGGCCCGGTCCGGTGCTCGACCTCGGTTGCGGGCCGGGCCACCTGACGGACTTCCTGCGCTCGTGCGGCGCCGACGCGACCGGCTTCGACATCGTCGGCGAGTTCGTCGCCCACGCGCGGGCCACCCACCCGGGCGGTCGCTACGTGCTCGGGTCGATGCGTGACCTCGCGGTCGCCACCGGGCGCGTCGCCGGCATCCTGGCCTGGGGCTCGGTGATCCACCTGCCGCCGCCCGACCTCGACGGCGTGCTCGCCGAGTTCCGGCGGGTGACCGCGCCGGGCGCGGCCGTGGTGTTCGGCATCTTCGTCGGTGACGAGGTCGCCGCGTTCGACCACAAGGTCACCACCGCCTACCGCTGGCCGGTCGACGAGTTCGCCGCGCGGCTGGCGCGCGCCGGTTTCACCGAGGTCGAGCGCCTGCACCGGCCGGGCGACGACACCCGCCGGCCGTACGCCGCCGTCGCGGCGGTCCGGACCGCCGGCTGAAGCGACCGGTGAGCGGCGGCTGAGGCGGGCCGGTGAGCGGCGGCGCAAAACGATCGCCGCGTAGGCCGCTCCGTGCCAGAGTTGCCGGATGCCTCAACCGATCTTGCGTACCGGCCGTTTGCTGCTCGTTCCCCTGGCCGGCCGCCACCTCGAACTGGAGGTGCGGCTCGACTCCGACGCCGAGGTGCTCCGCTACCTCTTCGCCCGGCCGCACCCCAGGGAGGTGGTGGTCGACTACCACGCGCGGCGGGTGGCCCACGCCGCCAAGGTCGACGGTCTGGGCTTCTGGATGGCGTTCGGGTCCGGCGACTGCGGGCGTGAGTCGGTCTCGCCCGCGACCGAGGACGAGGGCGAGTTCGTCGGTCTCATGATGCTCCCGCCGGCGCACGGACCCGACCAGCCCGACGACCCGACCGTCGCGGAACTGGGCTACCGCCTCGTCCGTCGGCACTGGCGCAAGGGCCTCGCCAGCGAGGCGTCCCGCTGCCTGCTGCGGCACGCCTTCGACACCGTCGGGCAGCGCCGGGTGATCGCACAGACCATGACCGTGAACGCCGGCTCGCGCGGCGTCACGGAAGCCGTCGGCATGCGCTACGTGCGGACGTACTTCCCCACGTGGGACGAGCCGCTGCCGGGGGCGGAGCAGGGCGAGGTCGAGTACGAGATGACCCGGGAGATGTGGCAGGCCGGCTGAGGCGTCATCCGGTGCCGTCGGCGCGTTCCAACGCCGCCGTCGCCTTCGCCCGCACGGTCGCGTCGGTGTCCACACTCAACCTGTCGAGCAGCGGACGGCCGGCGGGCCAGCGCCGCAGAGCGGTGGCGAGCACGTCGACGACGGCCGCCCGCACCCACCAGTCCGGGTCGTCCACGCGGGATTGCAGCGCGTCGAGCGGCCCGCCGAGCAGGCCGAGGCCACGGACCGCCCCGGCCCGCACCGCCGACCCGGCGTCGGCCAGCAGGTCGGCCAGCGCGGCGGCGGCCGCCGGGACCCGATCGCTGTCCGCCGCCCGGCGGCCGATCGCCTCGCCCAGCACCGCGCGGACACACCAGTCGGGATCCGACGTCAGCGGAGCCAGGTGGTCCACCACCGCCGGCGGGGCCGACCAGGCCAGCAGCAGCACGGCGTCGTGCCGGACCCAGGCCTCCGGATCCCGCAGGGCCGCGACGACGAGCGCGTACGCCCGCGGGTCCTCCCGCACGCCGGGCAACGCGCTGAGGGCGACCCGCCGGGTTTCCGAATCGGGATCGTCGCACGCCCGCCGCAGCGTCTCCAGGTCGGACGCCTCGAACACGTGGCCCAACGCCCACAGCGCGGCCCGGCGCGCCTCCGGGTCGCGGTCGCCGAGCATCGGCACGACGACGGTCCGGCAGGCGGCCCGATCAGCGTGCATGACCAGGCCCAACGCGATGCGCAGTCGTTCTCCGTCGTCGTCGCGGTCGCCGCGCAGGGCGTCCGCGTAGACCCGCAGGAGCAGTGGGAACACCTCCGCCCCGGACAGCCGGGCCAGCAGGTGGGCCAGCAGGTCCCGTCCGTACCAGTTGCCTGCGCGCACACAGCGCGCCAGCTCGGTCCGGGTCCGTGCGGCCATCGCCGCGTCGCCGGTCGCGCCCAGTTCCCGGATGAGCGGCCACGGATCGTCGTCGAGCATGTCGTCGGCGATGCGGAGCAGCACGTCCACCGTCACCCGGACCCCCTCCCCGCGAACGACGGCTCAGCGTAACGCCGTCGACCGTCAGCGGAGGAAGCGGCGCAGCGCGGCGGTCAGGTCGTCCGGATTCTCCTCGGCGACGTGGTGCCCCGACTCGATCGGGTGGCCGCGCAGGTCGTCGGCCCACGGCCGCCAGATCGCCAGCGGATCGCCGTAGAGACGCTCCATGTCGTCGCCTGTCGACCAGAGGAACAACGTCGGGCAGCGTACGGAGTGGCCGGCTCGCCGGTCGGCCTCCTCGTGCTCCCGGTCGACGCCCAGGCCGGCGCGGTAGTCCTCCAGCATCGCCCGGACCGTGTCCGGGTCGTGGATGGCCTGCCGGAACTCCCGGTGGTTCGCCGCGCCCATGCGCTCCGGACCCGCGGTGGCGTACCAGGCGTCGGGGTCGGCGTTGATGACCCGCTCCGGGGTGTCCGGCTGGGCGAAGAAGAACCAGTGGTACCAGTCGCGGGCGAACGTGGCGTCGCACCTGGCGAGCGCCTCGCTGATCGGCACGCCGTCGATGACCACCAGGTGGTCGACCACGTCCGGGTGGTCGAGGGCGAGCCGCAACGCCACGTACGCGCCGCGGTCGTGCCCGACCACGGCGAACCGCCGGTGGCCCAGCGTGGCCATCAGCCGCGTCAGGTCCGCCGCCACCGCCCGCTTGGACTGCTGCGAGTGGTCCGGGCGGACGGCCGCCTTGCCGGACCGCCCGTAGCCGCGCATGTCGGGGCAGACGACGGTGAACCCGGCATCCACCAGTCGCGGGGCGACCCGGTGCCAGGTCGCCCCGGTGCGCGGGTGGCCGTGGACGAGGAGGACGGCAGGCCCGCGCCCGGCGTGCCGGACCCGGAGTTCCACCTCCCCGACGTCGATCCGCTCGTCGGTGAAGTCGTCGAACACGCACGACAGGTGTCCGGGACGGTCCCCGGCCAAACGTCCGCTCGGCGGCGCCCCGGCACCGGTCGAGCTGATGTCGATCATCCAGCCCGGCCCGGGGGTCTCAGTCGCCGCCGCCGAGTGAGCTGAACTGGACAGCGGCCAGCCGCCAGCCCTCGGGCAGCTCGACCCAGGTCTGCCCGACGCGTACGGTCAATGCCATCTCCTGCCCGCGCCAGACCGATCGGGTGCGTTGCACGCACCTGACGACGGCCGCGTGACGGTAGGAGGACACCGCCACCTCGCTGCTCTCCAGGCTGGTGTAGGCGAACTCGGCGAACTTGCCGATCCACTGCGACTTGTCGAGCACGTAGCCCTGCTCGCCGATGGAGTGGAAGTCGTCGGCCAGCAGGGCGTCGAGCGCCCCGGCGTCGGCGCGCAGCTCGGCCTCGTCGAAGGCGTGGTGAAGTCGGCGGATCTCTGCGCTCACGGACCGATCCTGCCGGATGGCGCGGTCGTGCGGTAGTCGACCGACGTCGACGCGTCGGAGCACATCAGCGTCGTACCGAGAGCAGGAGCGGCGTGGCGAGCACGACGGGCCTGAGCTGGTTCCGGTGTGCTGGGGACGGTCGGTCAGGCGCGGGACGGCAGTGGTGCGGCCGGGCGGATAGCGGTGAACCCGTCGTGTCGCTCCCGGGTCGCGGCCAGCAGCAACAGCCACTCGTCGCAGCCCTGCCAGGGAAAGAGGTCGGCGGCGCCGCCCCGGACGGTGCGGGGCCCATCGCCGATGCGTGGTCGGCCGTCCGTCGGTGCGCCAGCGAACCCGGGCAACCAGGTGTCGGCGCACATCTCGTTCGCCGAGCCCATCGCCGCCAGCCCGAACGCGTTCTCCAGGGCGGCGGTACGTCGCTCGTCGGCGAAGTCGTCGAGCAGGTGCTCCTCGCCGGGCTTGTCGTCGCCGTGGAAGGTCAGCGTGGTGGTGCCGGCGCGAGCGGCGTACTCCCACTCCGCCTCGCTGGGCAGCCGGAACGGCAGCGCGTCGAGCAGTTCGTCCAGCTCAGCCTCGACCCGTGCGGTGCCGGAGTCCGCGTCGGCGTACTCGTCCTCATAGTCGGGGAGGAAGTGCCGGACCTGCGCGACCGTGAGCGGGTGCCGGGCGAGCAGGAACGGTTCGACCCGCACCTCGCGTACCGGCTGGGCGTCCTTCGCCGCCTCGAAGAACGGCTCGACGGTGTCCTCGACCCCGCCGCTGCGCTCGATCGCGCGTACCGCCGCCACCTCGACCTCGGACAGACCCATCCGGAAGGAGCCGCCGGGAACCTCGCGGAAGACCACGCCCGACGGGATGTGTCGCCACGCCGGCCGGCCCGCGACATTCTCCTGCGCCCACATGGCGCGAGACCCTAGCAGCCGGGGCGTCGCCCGGGCAGCAGGAGCGGCGTGGCCAGCAGGCATACGCCGGAGACGGTGATCGCGGCCAGTGGGCCGACCACGGTGGCGAGGACGCCCCACAGCACCGTCGACGCGGCCTGGGTGAGTCGGCTGCTGACACTCCACGCGCTCAGCACCCGGGCGGCGCGGTCCGGGGGAGTGCGCCGCAGGCGTTCGGTGGCGAGGATCGGGTTGAACACGCCCATGCACACGATCAGCAGGGCCTCCACCACGATCACGACGGCCAGCCCGGTGACGCCGGGCCGGAGGAACGCCAGACCGAGCGGGAACACCGCGCGCAGCCAGCCGGACACGGCCATGACCCGGTGCAGGCCGTACCGCCGCGCCAGGCGCGGGGACAGGCGGGCACCCACGAATCCGGCCAGCGCCGGCAGGCCGAAGGCGAGGCCGTACTGCCAGGCCGGGAAGCCGTACTCGCCCAGCAGCAGGACGGCCAGCAGCGGCACGGTGGCCGTGATCAGACCGCTGACCAGTACCGAGTTGAGGAACAGGCACCGCAGCACCGGGTCGTGGCGGATGAACCGCCAACCGGCGAGCACGTCGGCGCCGCGAGGCCCGCCGGCCCGGGGCGTCGCCACGTCGCCGCCGCGGATGCGGCGCACCGCGGCCGCGGACAGCAGGAAGCTCACCGCGTCGGCCGCGACGGTGACCACCGGACCGAGCAGCGCGACCAGCGCGCCGCCGAGCGGCGGCCCGGCCGCCGTCGCCACCCAGGCCGTACCCTCGAACCGCCCGGTCGCGACCAGCAGCCCGTCACCGCGGACCAGATGCTTCAGGTACGCGCCGGACGCCGCGGTGAACGCGATGCCCGCGCTCCCGGAGACCACCGCGACGGCAAGGAGCTGACCGTAGGTCAGCAACCCCAGGCCGTACGCGATTGGCACGCTCGCCGCCGCGGCGAACCGGACCAGATCCGTCGCGATCATCACCGGTCGCTTCGGTCGGTGCTCCACCCACGGCCCGAGCGGGATCGCGACGACCGCCGCGACGGCGAGCCCGGCCGCCTCCAGGAGTGACACCGCGAACGCCGACGAGTGCAGCACCCGCACCGCGAGCAGCGGAAACGCCCCGAAGGCGAGCCACGTGCCGTAGGTGCTGACCGCGTAGGCCGACCACAGCCAGCCGAAGCCGGCCCCCAGTTTTCCCCGCACCCGGGCATCAGATCGAGCACCGGCGCACCCGAGCAAACAACCGCCGGCCGGCGAGCCACAACCGTCGGTTGGGCGGCCATAGGGTGGGCCGGTGGACACCGAGGCAGTGCGATCGTTCGTCCGGGCGGCCGAGCTGGGTCAGTTCCAACATGCCGCCGACGAGCTGGGCGTCACCCAGCAGGCCGTCTCGAAGCGCGTCGCCACCCTGGAGCGGGAGCTGGCCGTGCGCCTGTTCACCCGTACCGCCCGGGGGGTGGACCTGACCCCCGACGGCCGGGCGTTCCTCCCGCACGCCCGCGGTCTCGTCGCGCACGCCGACCGCGCGGTGGCCGCGGTCCGGCCGGGCTCGCGTGCCCCGCGCATCGACGTGCTCGGCCTGCGCAGCGCGCAGGCCGTCCTGCTGCACGACTACTGGCGGGCACGCCCCGGCCTCGACCTCGACGTGGTGACGCTGCGGGTGGACGACCCGCACCGGGTGGCCGCCGCCGTGCGGGACGGCGACCTCGACGCCGCCTTCCGCACCGTCACCGACCCGGCGACGCTGCCACCCGACGTGCGGATGGTCCACGCGTTCGACAACCCGCTGGAACTCCTCGTCGGACCCCGGCACCCGCTCGCCGCCGCCCGCACGCTGACCCCGCCCGAGCTGCGCGGCCACCGGATCCGCGTGCCGGGCATCGTGGCCGGCAGCGAATGGTCGGAGTTCTACGACCAGCTCACCGCCGCGTTCGACCTGCGCGTCGACGCCACCGGTCCGAACTTCGGCACCGAGGTCCTCCTCGACGCGCTGGCGGGCGCCGCCGACCTGGCCACAGTCGTCGGCGCCCGGGACCGCTACCTCTGGCCGGCCGGGCACGACCTGCGGCGCATCCCGATCGTGAACCCGACGCTCGCGTACCCGATCTCGCTCCTGCTCCCGGCGGCGGACCCGCACCCGGCGCTCCGGCCGATCCTCGACCACCTCGCGGGCCTGCCGCCGCTCCCCGAGCCGGTCTGGCGGCCCTCCTGGCCGCGGTTCACGCCGGCGGCGGTTCGGCGGTGACGCGCGCCAGGGTGCGCCGGCCCATCCGGCTCATCGGCGGGTTCGACTCCCGGTAGTACCAGACCAGGCCCATCGCCTGCTGGAACGCCCACGCCCGGCCGCGTTCCCATTCCAGGTCGTCGCAGCCCAGGCGCCGCCGCAGCGCCGCACGCGGCCCGGAGTCGAGCAGGTGCCAGCCGCCGACCAGGTCGAGCGACGGGTCGGCCGGTCCCAGACCACCCACGTCGAGCACTCCGGCCAGCCGGCCGTCACGCACCAGGACGTTGCCCGGGATCAGGTCGGTGTGGTTCATCAGGTCCGGCATGGCGCCCCGGGGCAACTCCCGCATGGCCGCCCAGTACCGGCGCAGCAGCGGCACGTCCAGCAGCGGCTCGCTGTGCCGCAGGCAGGTTTCCATCCAACCGTCGTGCGTCCGCAGGTCACCGCCGCGACCCTGACCGGAGAACGAGCGTCCCCGGGTGTCGATCGCCCGCACGTCGGCGATGAATTCGGCCAGGTCGTCGGCGAACGCGTACGACCCGCCCGGGTCCAGGTCGGTCGCCACGACACCCGGCAGCCAGGTCTGGACCGACCAGGGCAGGGGGTAGCCGGCGCCGGGTCCGCCGACGGCGACCGGCTCCGGGGTGGGGAAGCTGGTACGACCGGACAGCTCACGAGCCGCGTCCGCCTCGCGTTCCAGCCACCGCCGCGCCGTCTCCGGTTCCTGCGGCTGCCGCGGGAACCGCGCGGTCAGCCGGTCCCCCAGCCGGAAGATGGCGTTGACCGTGCCGTGCGCGACCAACGGGCGGACGGGCAGATGCCGCCACTCGGGAAACTGCGCGTCCATCAGTTCCCGCACCGTCTCCGGCGAGACGGTCAGCTCTCCCTCGTGCATCGGCATGCCCGGCAGCCTGACGGTCGCACGAAGTGCCCGCAACAGGTTTGGCGCAGCACCGCTAGTGTGCGGCCGTGGACGATTCCGGCTGGCTCGACGACACGCGGGCCTCCTACGACACGGTGGCGGAGAGCTACGCCGACCTGCTGCGCGGCGGGCTCGCCGACGAACCGTTCCAGCGGGGCATCCTCGCGCTCTTCGCCGAGCTGGTGCGGGCCCGGGGGAGCGGGCCGGTGGCCGACGTCGGCTGCGGGCCGGGGCGGATCACCGGGTACCTGCACGGCCTCGGTCTGGACACGTTCGGCGTCGACCTGTCTCCGGCAATGATCGAGGTGGCCCGACGCGACCACCCCGGCCTGCGGTTCGAGGTGGGCACCATGACCCGCCTCGACCTCGCCGACGAGTGCCTCACCGGGCTGCTCGCCTGGTTCTCGCTCATCCACGTCCCGGACGACGAGGTGCCCGCCGTCCTCGCCGAGTTCCACCGCGTGCTGCGCCCGGGCGGCGTCGTGCTGCTCGGGTTCCACGCCGGCGACGGCAGCCGACTCAAGACCGAGGGGTACGGCGGTCACCCCATGCGCGTCCACGTGCACCGCCGCCCGCCGCAGCGGGTCGCGGCCGGGCTGGCGGCGGCCGGGTTCACCGTGGAGGCCGAGATGGCGCACCATCCGGCCCCGGGTGTCGAGGGCGGGTTCGTCTTCGCCCACCGGTGAGCGCGCTACCGTGCCGGGGTGATCGAGGCTTCGGTGACGCCGGTCGCCGCGACGTCCACGCTCGACTACTACCTGCTCGGCCCGGCCGCGCCGGGCGGACTGCTGGTGGAGGAGTTCGAGCTGGCCGACGACCTGTCGGCGACGCGCCTGCGTACCGCCGGCTGGACGCCCGCGGACGGCTGGTGGAGTTCGGCGGCCTTCGCCCGCGCGGTCCGCGCGGGCCCGGACGTGCGGACCCGGGTGCGCGCCGTGACCCGAGCCGACCTCACCGGCGTCATGCCCGGCGGGACCACTCGGTGCCTCCCGTCAGTCGGCGAACTCGACACCGGCGAGGGTCGCCGAGCGGTGCGCGGCGAGGCGTTCGGCCTGCTCGGCCACGGCCCGGCGGTGGGCGGCGGTGAGTTTCTGCCACGGCTGCACGGCGACGGTCAGCTTCGCCCCGGCCTTGCGCGGACGCCAGGTGCCGACCAGGTCGCCGTCGGCCAGCACCGCGCCCGGTCGACCCAGCACCGGCCACAGCTCCCGGGCCCGGGCCGGGTCGGATGCCAGCGTCGCCCGGTCCTTGGCCTGAAGAAAGAGGTCGAACGGGCCGAGCAGGCGGGTCGGCGTGCCCCCGGCCGACGACAGTGCCGCCTCGTCGGCGGCGAGGAGCCAGCGTTTCTCGCCGTCGACCGTCACCTCCACCGCGTCCTGCGGCCAGCGCGCCTTCACGTCCTTGACCGGGGCGTCGAGGTAGTCGGCCACGTGTTTCGGCGTGGCCGGGCCGAGCAGCCGGAGGTAGGCGCGGACGAGGTCGTGCCGCTCACCGGGGGACGCCGCCCGCCGTAGGGCCGGGATGCGGCGCAGCACCGGCGGTGAGGTGCCGGGCGTCAGCTCCAGACCGGCGCGCACGGCGGCCAGGCGGAACGGCATCTCGTAGAGGTGGATGACGCCGCACGGCCGGCAGAACCGCAGGTAGGGCTCGGGCAGCGCCGCGGCGAGACGGCCCGAGACATCACCCTTGACCGTTGGCTCGGTGACGATAGTCCGCATCTTGTCGGCCACCTCGTCGAGCGCGGCGAGGATGCCGATCCCGGCCGCCTTCAACGGCTTGGCCGCGTCGTAGATGCGCTTGGCCGCGTCGGCGTCGGAGAACGGCTCGACCGCGGCCGCCACCCGCCCGACGTCGGCGCGACGGTAGAGGTGCGGAGCGCCGCGCACGCTCCAGAGCAGGACCAGGTCGTCGCCGGGGGGCGCCGACACGTCGACGCCGCGCACGGCCAGCGCCCACCGGCCGCCGTCGGGGCCGGTGTCCTGCGCGCCGAGGTCGAGCACCGCGGTGTCGGCCACCGTGCCCTCGGCGCGGTCGAGCTGCTGGGCCCGGACGCGGAAGCTCATCACCTGCCGTCGGTCGACCATCGCCACAGCCTAGGCGCAGGCACCGACACCGGCCGCGGGACGCGGCCGGTGTCGGATCAGCGTGCCGGTTACCCCGCGATCGGCGCGGAGGTCGAACCCTCCGCCCGGCGGGAGCCGCCAGAACGCTTGAGCGCGAACACCCCACCGCCGATGAACACGGCGCTGAGGACGATCCCGAAGAGGTTGCCGTCGGCGAGACTGCTGAACGCCATCAGCAGACCGATGATCACCGCCACCCCACCGACCAGTCGCAGAAGATACCGCCCGACCGCCTTGCCCCGTGAATCCATCATGGACGCCCGTCTACCCGTGGCGTCGCGCCGGCAAACCGTTCACCGGGCGCGGCGCAGCACCGTCAACGTGGCCGCGTCCACCGGCTCGGCCGACGCGAAGCGGAAGTCGGCGGGCGTGCCGGTGGCGAACAGCCGATCACCCCGCCCGAGGACCGTCGGGAAGGTGATCAGCCGATACTCGTCGACCACGTCGGCCCGGGCCAGCGCGTGCACCAGGCTGAGGCTGCCGATCACCACCACGTCGCGCCGGGCCCGCTCCTCGCCGGCCCAGGCCACCGGGTCACCGTCGATCGCCGCCGAGTTCGACCAGGCGCTCGCGTCGATGCCGGTGCGGGTCGCCACCCGCTTCGGCACGGCGTTCATCAGTCGGGGGTAGTCGCCGTCGCGGCCCGGCCACAGCCGGGCGAAGTGCTCCCACGTCCGCCGGCCGTACAGCTGGACGCCCCGCTCCATCCGCTCCCCGAGGCGGAACTTGTCACCGGCGACCGCGCCCGGCCCGTACCGGAAGGCCCAGCCGCCGTGGTCGGTGCCGCCGCGCCCGTCGGGGTCGGAGACCACCCCGTCCAGCGTGACGAACGAAATGACGATGACGTCGCCCATCGAAGGCTCCCTACGGTCGTGGCGGTGCCGGTCGGACCGCTCACCGTGCACATACCGGCGCGACGCGCAGAACTCATCGCGTCCCGGGGAGGGGAACTCCGCGTAGGCTCGCCCGGGTGGCGGGGGACACGACGCAGCACGAGGCGTACCGCGGTGACCTGCTGGCGCACTGCTACCGGATGCTCGGCTCCGTCGACGAGGCCGAGGACGCGGTGCAGGAGACGCTGGTGCGGGCGTGGCGGGCCGCCGACCGGTACGACCCGCGTCGGGCGTCGACGCGCACCTGGCTGCACCGGATCGCCACCAACGTCTGCCTCACCGCGCTGGCGGGGCGGGCCCGACGGCCGCTGCCCAGCGGACTGGGTCCGGCCGGCGACGACCCGTACGCGCCGCTCACGCCGGCCCGGGACGTACCGTGGTTGCAGCCGTTCCCGGACGGCCGGCTCGGCGACCCGGCGGACGCCGTCGCGCAGCGCGCCGGCCTGCGCCTCGCCCTGGTCGCGGCGCTGCAGGTACTACCCGCCCGGCAACGTGCGGTGCTGCTGCTGCGCGAGGTGCTCCAACTGCCGGCCGCCGAGGTGGCGCAGGCCCTGGGCAGCAGCGTCGCGGCGGTGAACAGTGGCCTGCAACGGGCCCGGGCGACGTTGCGGGCCGCCGGGCCGGTGCTCGACGAGCTGCGCGAGCCCGCCGACCCGGACGAGTACGCGGTGGTCGAGCGTTACCTGACGGCGTTCGAGGCCGCCGACGTGCCCGCGCTGACCCGGCTGCTGGCCGACGACGTGGTGCTGGAGATGCCGCCGGTGCCGCTCTGGCTCGCCGGCCGGGCGCACTACCGCGCCTTCCTGGAGCGGGTCTTCGCCATGCGCGGGACCGGCTGGCGGCTGCTCCCGGTACGGGCCAACGGAAGCCCGGCGCTGGCGGCGTACGCCCCGGCCGACGGCGCCGTACGGGCGCACTCGATCCAGGTGTTCGCGGTGCGGGGCGGTCTGGTCCGGCGGTGCGTGACGTTCGCCGACCCGGCGGTGTTCGACAGGTTCGGCCTGCCGCACGTGCGAGAGGCCGACGCGCCGCCCGCGCCGACGTCCGGCCCTGAGCGCCCCGCCACGCGCTCAGGGCCGCTGGCGGATCTCCATCTCGGCCACCAGGCCGTCGACGAGACGGTAGACGTGGGTGATCGTGTGGTTCGCCAGCTCTGATCCGGCCCGGTCCCGGACGACCTGGTGGACGGCGACCGCGATGCGGCCGTCGGGTTCGACGGCGAAGGCGGTCGGCGTCACCGTCGGGTCGATCTCCGCCCACTGCCGGCGCCAGTAGGCGCCCACCTCGGCGTGGCCGTGCAGGACACCGCCCTCCCAGCCGTTGGGCCATCTGACGTCCGGGGTCATCGCAGCCAGCAGGCTGACTGCGTCACGCTTGTTGAAGGCCGCGTAGAGGCTCGCGAGCCGCGTCTGCGCGGGCATCCGGTCCAGGATCCGTCATCCCGCGATTCTGGCCGGTCCGGGCGGATCGCGGTCGGTGACTTCGCGCTCGGCAGAACGGGCCGGACTCGCGCCTGTGCGGGTCGGCCGGCTGCCGACGCCCTTCCCGGCCGGGGCGTCGGTGACACAGCGGATAGTAGGGTCGCGCGGTGACCGCGTACGACATCGCCGCCGAACTGCCCGACATCGACGTGCTGAAACGGCGGTGCCGGGCGCTGGCCGTGCTGGAACGCGTCCTCGACGGTGGGCATCCGTACTACGCCTACGATGCGGCGTGGGGTCCGGACGAGGCGGCGTTGATGAGCAACGGCAGCGGCGACGAGTGGGCCGTCGTGTTCACCGCCGACGGCGTGTTCATCCGGGTCTTCGACCACGAGTCGTCCATGTCGCCGTACGTCGACCCGGACCGTGAGCTGTGGCCGGGTCTGCTCGACGGCCTGCCGGAGGCGCTGGGCGTGATGGTGGACGAACCGGCGTTCGGCGACGGGGAGGGGAATTTCCTCGCGACCGCCGTGCTGTGGCGGCTGACCGGCGACGACCGTTGGCACGCCGGCGCGGGCATCGACTTCCCGCCGCTCGCCGGCCCGTACGACGACGTCGGGCCGGACGGGGCCGCCATGCTCACGATCCTGCTCGACGACATCGTGGACCGGTACGTGGCATTCGCGGACGACTACTACGGGATCGCCGTGGACCGGGCCGCCGTCGAGCACGTGGTCGCCCACCGGCCGCTGACCGACGCGGTGACGCGGGCTTTGAACCCTCGCCTCGCTCTCGCCGACGTCCGGCACGACGTCGCGACGACGGGCTATCCGGTCGACTGACGCGCGGGCCGGGTTCAGCCGTCGGCGAGCAGCCGGTCGCGGACCTCGCGGCGGAGGATCTTGCCGATCTGGGAGCGGGGCAGGTCCTCGACCACCACCACCCGGCGCGGCACCTTGTAGCCGGCCAGGTGGGTCCGGCACGCGGTGCGGATCGCCTCCGGGGTGCCGGCCACGGCGACGTCGAGCACCACGGCCGCGACGACCTCCTCGCCGTCGGCGGTGGGCACACCCACGGCGGCGGCCTCGACCACGCCGGGGATGCGGCGCAGCGCCTCCTCCACCTCGGACGGATAGACGTTGAAGCCGCCGGTGATGATGAGTTCCTTGATCCGGTCGACCACTGTCACGAAGCCGTCGTCGTCCATGGTGACGATGTCGCCGGTGCGCAGCCAGCCGTCGGGCAGCAGCACCCGCGCGGTCTCGTCCGGCCGGTTCCAGTAGCCGGAGAACACCTGCGGGCCGCGCACCAGCAGTTCGCCCGGCTCACCGGCGGGACGATCGCGGGTCGGGTCCTCCGGGTCGACGATGCGGACCTCGGTGGAGGGGAACGGCACCCCGACCGTGCCGGGCCGGCGGGTCGGCGCGACCGGGTTGCCCAGCGTGATCGGGGACGTCTCGGTCATCCCGTACCCCTCGACGAGCAGCCCGCCGGTCACCTGTTCCCACAGGTCGACGGTGGCCGGGGGCAGGGCCATCGCGCCGGAGATGGCGTACCGGATCGAGGTGAGATCGGCGCCGCGCTCGCGGGCGGCGGTGGCCAGCCGCGCGTAGACCGGCGGCACCGCCGGCAGGAACGTCGGCGGCCGGCGGCGGGCCGCGTCGAGCACCTGGTCGGCGTCGAAGCGCGGGAACAGCACCAGCGTCGCGCCGATGCCCACGGCGAAGGTGAGGCAGAGCGTCAGCCCGTAGGCGTGGAACAGCGGCAGCACCGCGTACACGGTCTCCGCGCCGTCGCGCAGGCCGGGCACCCAGGCCCGGCCCTGCGCGGCGTTGGCCCGCAGGTTGCGGTGGGTCAGCACGGCGCCCTTGGGCACTCCGGTGGTGCCGCCGGTGTACTGCAGCAGTGCGATGTCGTCGACGCCCGGGCCGGGGTGCGCGGCCGGCAGTCCGCCGGCGGCGGCGACCAGGTCCGACCAGCTCAGGGCGCCGGGCGCGGGACCGGTCATGGCCGCGCGGGCGGCGCGGACCTTCGGCAGCGGCAACCGCAAGGCCCACCGCTTGAGCCGGGGCAGCGCCGCGGTCAGGTCGACCGCGACCACGGTACGCACGGCGCCGCGCCCCGCGACCAGCGGCGCGATCCGGTCCCACACGATCGCGACCTCGGCGCCGTGGTCGGTGAGCTGCCGGTCCAGCTCGTCGGCGGTGTAGAGCGGGTTGTGCTCGACCACCACCGCGCCGAGGCGCAGCACCGCGTAGAAGGCGACCACGTGCTGCGGGCAGTTCGGCAGCACCAACGCCACCCGGTCGCCCGGCGAGACGCCGAGCCGGCGCAGCGCCTCGGCGGCGCGGGTCACCTGGTCGGCCAGCTCGGTGAAGGTGGTGGTGGCGCCGTAGAAGTCGAGCGCCACCCGGGGGCCGAACCGGCCCGCCGCGTCGGTGAGCAGGTCGACCAGCGAGCCGTCCGGCTCGGCGATCTCGGCCGGCACCCCGGGTGCGTAGCTGCGGGTCCAGGGCCGCCGGTGGGTCGCGTCCATCGCCGTCTCTCCTCGCTGCGCGGATGACGGCCCCAGCCTAACGTGACCGGCCGGTAACCTACGCCAGCGTAGGTTGCCGGTTTGGTCACATCAGCGATGCGTGGCCGAATGTCGGTGTGCCACCCGCCGGGTCTTCACGATCGCGAAGATGACGACCGCGGCCAGCGCGATCACGCCGATGATGACCAGCCAGCGGACCGCCTCCAGCAGCAGCCCGAGCAGGATGAGCACGCCGGCGACCACGCCGACCACCCAGAGCAACGCGCGCATGTCGTGCCTCCGTCTCCTCCGGTGGCCGCGCGCTTTCCCGCTCCGCCGGCGACCATGCCACCGGCGGGGACGGTCAGCGCCGGGCCACGTAGACGGTGTTCGCCGCCTCCCGGCCCTGCAACGGATTGGGGAACCGGACGACGTGCGCCACCGAGGTCGGAAACACCTCGGTCAGCGTGCGCTGGAACTCGGAGTCCGGCGGGTCGTTCGACCAGAGCGCGAACACCCCGTCCGGGTGCAGCAGCGCCGCCAGCCGGCGCAGCCCGTCGACCGTGTAGAAGGGGGCGTGGCTGGGGTGCAGCACGTGGCGGGGGGAGTGGTCCACGTCGAGCAGCACCGCGTGGAAACGCCGCCCGGGCTCCTCCGGGTCGAACGCGCCGTCGGCGACCGCGGCGAAGAAGTCCGTCCGGACGAAGCGGGTACGCGGGTCCGCGGCCAGGCCGGCGGCGAACGGCAGCAGGTCCCGGCGGTGCCAGTCGATCACGTCCTCGATCGCCTCGACCACCAGCAGCGACCGCACCCGGGCGTCCTCCAGTGCGGTGCGCGCCGTGTAGCCGAGCCCGAGGCCGCCCACCACCACGTCGAGCGTCTCCCCGGTGAGCGGGGCCAGCCCGAGTCGGGCCAGCTCGATCTCCGCGACCGGGAAGGCGCTGGACATCAGGTATTCGTCGTCGAGCTTCACCTCGTAGACGTCGGCGTCCAACGCCGGGTCGTGGCGCCGGCGCAGGCTGATCTCCCCGATCGGGGTCTCCCGCCAGGCCAATTCCTCGAAACGCACGCCCACCGGGTGTCCTCTCCGCCGATCCGTCACCGGATGCTACCGGCCGGCTCGGGACCCGGCCCGGCGAACGCCCCGGCCGGCGGTCAGTCCGCGGGACGCGTGGCCACCACCACGGTGTCCAGCGCGTCGACAGTGCCGCCGTCGCTGGTCGGCACCGGGCGGCGGGCGGTCTCGGCGCGCCGGATGCGCAGCCCGGCCAGCCCGTCGACCACCGCCTCCGGGGTGAGCAGCACTGTCGCGTCCTGCGGGCCGCCGGTGCCGCCGGAGAGGTTCGCCAGGTCGTGGCCGACCACCACGAGCGTGCCGCCGGGACGCAGCGCCGACCGGGCCGCGGCGAGCACCCCGGCGAAGTCGGCGGCGGGCAGGTGCAGGTAGCTGATCAGCACCAGGTCGTAGCTGCCCGGCACCGGCCGGTACGCGGTCACGTCGGCGACCCGCCAGTCGACCGTGACGCCCCGCGCGGCGGCCAGCTCCCGCCCCCGATCGATGGCCACTGTCGAGAAGTCCACCGCGTTGACGCGCCAGCCCTGACCGGCCAGCCAGACGGCGTTGCGCCCCTCGCCGGCGGCGATGTCCAACGCCGAGCCGGGACTCAGCCCGGCGACCGACTCGACCACGAACCGGTTGGGCTCAGCGCTCCACACCAGCCCGGATGCGTTGGCGTAGCGGTCGTCCCAGGCGCTGCTGTCCACTGTGTCCCCTCCTTCGGCGGCCCCACACCGCCACCGTGACCGTACCGGCTGCGGCGAGAATGGCCAGCGCGAGTCCCGCAGCCGGCGGCAATTGCCGGGCCAGGACGAAGACGCCCATCACCACGACGAACCAGCCGAACGCCCTGCGCAGCAGGTCCTCCGGGATGCGGCCGGCGAGCCGGCCACCGAGCAGGCTGCCGACGATCGCGGCGGCGGTGACCGCGCCCGCGAGGCCCCAGTCGATCTGCACGCTGGACAGGTAACCGGCCAGGCCGGCGAACGACTTCATCGCGATGACGACCAGCGACGTGCCGACCGCGACCGGCATCGGCAGCCCGCCGAGCAGGGCCAGGGCGGGCACCACCAGGAAGCCGCCGCCGGCGCCGACCAGGCCGGTGACCAGGCCGACGACCACGCCGTCCAGGATCACCCGGGGCACCGGCAGCTCGTGTGGCGTCGGCCGGCCCTCGACGGGGCGCCGGCCGCGGATCATCGCGGCGGCGGTGGCGAGCATCATCAGGGCGAACGCGGTGAGCAGGACGCTCGCCGGGACGAACTCGGCCAGCCGGCCGCCGGCGTACGCCCCGGTCATGCCGGCCAGGCCGAAGACCAGCCCGGTGCGCCAGCGGACCCGGTGGGCGCGGGCGTGCGGCAGCACGCCGACGGCGCTGGTGGCGCCGACGACGAGCAGCGAGGTGGCGATGGCCTCCTTGGTCGGCAGGCCGGCGACGTAGACCAGCAGCGGCACGGCCAGGATGGATCCGCCGCCGCCGAGCAGGCCGAGGCTCACGCCGATGAGCACCGCGCCGGCCACGGTGAGCGCGAGGGCGGTCACGACCGCCGCCCGGCGTCGCGCAGCTGGCCGACGACGGTGTCCAGGTCGCAGCTCGCGCCCCGGTTGTAGGGCAGCTTGCTGAGCAGCATGCCCATGGCGCAGGTGTTCGAGACCGCCGCGAAGGTGAGGCCGGCGCCGATGGCGCCGGCGACCCACTTCAGGCCCGGCACCCACGCCGAGCCGACCACGGCGGCCAGCACGATCGAGCCGGCGACGAGGCGGACCTGGCGCTCCAGGTCCCACCGCGGCCGGCCCTGGTTGACCGGGGCGTTCGTGGCCTGCCACGCCAGCATGCCGCCGTCGAGGACCTTGAGGTTGGGCAGGCCCACGGCGGCGAGCGCCTGCTCGGCCTGGCTGGCGCGGGCGCCGGAGCGGCAGATCAGCACCACGTCCTCGTCGAGGTGGTTGCGCAGCTCCTCGCGGTGCTCGCGAAGCAGGTCCAGCGGCACGTTGTAGGCGCCGGCGACGTGCGCGGCCTCGAACTCGCCGGGAGTGCGGACGTCCAGCATGCGGGGGGCACGGCCGGCGGCGATCAGCTCCCGCAGGGTGGCCGCGTCGACGGTCGAGGGGCTCGCGGTGGTCATTTTCTCTCCTTCGATGGTTCCGGGCAGGGGGCATCGCCGGCCGGCGCGGTGGGCGCGCCGGCCGGGTGGGGAACGGGAAGGTCAGGCGGTCGGTGCCATCCGGACGCCGGCGGTCTCGGCCTGGCCGAACATGTCGTCGATCAGCACGACGTCGCGGCCGGCGTTGGCCAGCAGGGACGCGGCGGCGGTGGCCCGGTAGCCGGAGCCGCAGTGCACCCAGACCGTGCCGGCGGGCACGTCGGCGAGCCGTGTGGGCAGGTCGGGCAGGGGGACGTGCACCGCGCCGTCGACGTGTCCGGCCTTCCATTCGTTTGTCATCCGTACGTCGAGCACGACCTGCGGGGCCGGCAGCCCGGCCGGGGTGTTCCCGGCCTGCGCGGCGGCCAGCGCCGGGAAGTCGGCCACGGTCAACCCGCGCAGCTCCGACCGTTCGGTGACCCACCGCTCGGGTGCGCCGGTGGCCTGGGCGGCCGGTCGGTCGATGCCGATCCGGACCAGCTCCCGCTGGGCGTCCGCGACCTGGTCCGGGGTTTCGGCCAGGAGCGTGATCGGCACGCCCCAGTCGATCAGCCAGCCGAGCCAGGTCGACATCGGCCCGTCCAGGCCGAGGCTCACGGTGCCGGCCAGGTGCGAGGCCGCGTACGCCTTGCGGTGCCGCAGGTCGACCACCCACTCGCCGGCGGCGATCCGGCGGCGCAGCTCGCCCGCGTCGGCGCGGGCCACCGGGGTGAGGTCGACCGGGGCGGGACCGGCGGCGTTGGCCACGCCCATGTGGGCGTAGTACGCCGGGTAGGCGTCCAGGCCGGCGAGCGTCTCGGTGACGAACCGGTCGGCGGCCAGCCGCAGCACCGGGTTGGCCTCCTTCTCCCGGCCGATCGTCGACTCGGGCGCGTCGGCCTGGCTGGCCGAGCAGAAGCTGCCGAAGCCGTGCGTGGGCCACACCTGCGCGCCGTCGGGCAGCAGGTCGACCAGCTTGCGCGCGGAGGCGTGCTGGTGGTGGGCGAGTTCGTGGGCGTGCTGCTGGCCCAGCAGGTCGGTGCGGCCGGTGGTGCCGAACAGCAGGGAACCGCCGGTGAACACGCCGGCCGGGGTCCAGCCGCCGTCGCCCGCCTCGTCCAGCACGTACGACAGGTGGTGGAACGTGTGGCCCGGGGTACCGACGACCCGTAGCCGCAGGTCGTCGGAGACCGGGATCACGTCGCCGTCGGCCACCGGCATCCGGTCGAAGCCGACCTGGTCGGCGGCGGCCACCAGGTAGTGCGCGCCGGTGATCCGGGCCAGTTCCCGGCCACCGGAGACGTAGTCGTTGTGGATGTGCGTCTCCACCACGTGGGTGACGCGCACCCCCTTCGCACCGGCCAGGTGCAGGACGCGGTCGATGTCGCGCTGCGGGTCGACCACGATCGCCACCCGGCCGTCGGTGGCCAGGTAGCTGCGGTCGCCGAGCGAGGACGTGGCGATGACGGACACCTCGACGGTCACGTGCCGTTCTCCTCTCGATGTCGTACATACCCCAGGGGGTATGTACGGGACAGACTCCGGCCCGGGTTCGCGGGCACGGGTTACCCGCCCGGGTCGCGTTCACGCGGCCCGGGTGGGGTGTCGTTGGTGCTAGGCCAGGGAGAGGAAGAGCTTCTCCAGCTCCTCCTCGGTCATCTCCGGCTCCTCGCCCGCCTGTCGGGCGGTGCCGCAGTGCCGCATGCCGGAGGCGATGATCTTGAAGCCGGCCCGGTCGATGGCCTTGGACACCGCGGCGAGCTGGGTCAACGCGGCGCGGCAGTCCTCGCCGTTCTCCATCATCTCGATCACGGCGTTGAGCTGCCCCCGGGCCCGCTTGAGCCGGGTCAGCGCGTCGCCGGTCATCTCGGGTCGTAGCTTCACGTCCCACCTCCTGAACCGAACATACCCCAGGGGGTACCCATCCCGCCACCCGCCGCGTCCCAGGGGGCACGGAGGGTCGCAGGGGATCGACGGAGCGCTTATCCTGTGCGCCGGTGATCCGGTGGAGGGGACTCGATGGCGTCGCGGCAGGACCAGCTGCACTCGTACCAGTTCACCGTCCAGCGGGCGGTCGCCGCCCTGGTCATGCGCGAGACCGACCCGGCGCAGTCGCCGTTCCGCCGGCTGGCCGGCGCCGGCCTGGCCAGCGTGCTGGTGGCCGCGATCGCGCTCGGTGGGGTGGCGCTGTACGGGCTGTTCACCGGCGGCGGCAACTCCTGGCGGGACACCCGTGCGGTGATCGTGGAGAAGGAATCAGGCGCCCGGTTCGTCTACCGCGACGAGAAGCTGCACCCGGTGCTCAACTACGCCTCGGCCCTGCTGATCATCGGTGCGGACCGGCCGAAGACCGTGCTGGTCACCGGCCGCGCCATCGAGGGGGTGCCGCGTGGCCTGCCGCTCGGCATCGCCGACGCCCCGGACTCGCTGCCCGCCGCGAACCGGCTGGTCCGCGACGGCTGGACGCTCTGCTCGTCGGTGACCGGAGAGGCGGGCCGGCCCGAGGCCCGGTCCGCGCTGCTGATCGGCCGGGGCGTACCCGGCGGCCGGGCGCTCGGCGACCAGGGCCTGCTGGTCCGCCACCCGGACGGCGGGCTGCACCTGCTCTGGCACGACCGGCGGTACCTGCTGCGCGACACCGACCGGGTGCTCGCCGCGCTGGCCGCCACCCGGGAACGAGCCGTGCCGGTTGCGGCGGCGCTGCTCAACACCGTGCCGGCCGGCGCCGACCTGGTGCCGCCGCCGGTGGGCGACCTCGGCGCCCCGTCCGAGCGGGTGGAGGGAGCCGCCGTCGGCGACGTCTACCTGGTGCGCAACTCCGGCGGCGGCCGGCAGTACGCGGTGGCGGGGCGCGGCGGGTTGGCCGGGATCACCGAGTTGCAGGCCGCGCTGCTGCTCGCGCGCACCGGCCAGGGCGAGCCGGAGCCGATCACGCTCGGCCGCTTCGCCGCGCTGCCGAAACTACCCGACCTGGTGCCGTCCGGGCCGACCGCGCCGCCCGCCGTGCCACCCCGGCTGGCCACCGGTGAGGGTGGCGCGCTCTGCGTCCGGGCCGGTGACGACGCGGGCGTACGCGAGATCCGGCTCGGCGCGACCGCTCCCGACCTCACCGCCGCCACGCGTACCGCCGGGGGCCGGGGCGGGCTGGCCGACCAGGTCGTGGTGGAACCGGGGCGCGGCGCGCTGGTGGAGGCGGTGGCCGCGCCGGGCGCGACCGGCGGCGCGGTCTGCGTGGTCACCGACCTGGGCCGGCGGTACGCGCTGGCCGGCGCGGACGTGGCGGGCATGCTCGGCTACGCCGGGGTGCGCCCGGTGCGGCTGCCGGCGAGCCTGGTCGACCTGTTGCCGGCGGGCAGCCCGCTGGACCCGGAGGCCGCGCGGGCGGTGGCCGCCCCGGCGTGACCGGAGCGCCTCGGCTCAGGCCGGGCGGCGCAGCACGGTCACCGCGAACTCGGCCCCGTCGTGCCAGGGGCGCAGGTCCCAGGTGGCGAAGCGGTGTTCGAGGCGCAGCCCGGCGGCCACCGCGTCGCCGTCCAACTCGGCGAGCGGGTAGCCCCGGTCGGTGCCGAAGCCGACCACCACCAGCCCGTCCGGGCGCACGTGTGCGGCGACGCGGGCCAGCACGGCGCGTTCGGTGCCGGGGGCGACGAAGGTCATCACGTTGCCGGCCACCACCGCCGCGTCGAACGGTTCGGCCTCACCCTGCCCGGGCAGGTCCAGCTCGGCCAGGTCGGCGACCAGGAAGCGGGGGCCGGGGTGGTCGGCGCGGGCCGCCTCGACGAGCGTCGGGTCGGCGTCCACGCCGACGAGCGTGTGCCCCCGGGCGGCCAGCGCTCCGGCCACCCGGCCGGTGCCGCAGCCGGCGTCGAGGATCCGCGCGCCGGGCGACACCAGCGCGTCCACCAGCCGGGCCTCACCGGCCAGGTCGGCACCCTCGGCGGCGAGGCGGCGGAACCGGTCGACGTACCACTGCGAGTGGCCGGGCTTGGTGTCGGTCACCCAACGGGTCGGCTTGCTCATGGGCCAACCGTAACGGTCAGGTCAGCGCGAGGAACGTGCCGGCGGCCAGCGGCGTGCCGAGCGCCACCCCGGCCAGCACCTGTGGCCAGGTGTGGTCGCGCAGCCGCACCCGGGACCAGCCGACCGCGGCCACCAGCGGCCAGCCCAGGTGCGCCACCGGACCGACCAGCAGCACCAGCACGGCGACCGTGGCGCCGGCGACCGCCGCGTGGATGCTCAGCTTCCACCAGTGGTTGACGAGCGTGCAGGCGGCGCCGACCACGAAGATGACCACGATCACCGCGAACAGTTCGGCGGGCGCGCGCAGCGCCGCCAGCAGGAGCAGCCCGACGGCCACCGAGGCCAGCCCGATCGACAGCGGGCGGGCCCGCTGCCGGTGGTCGCCGACGTGCCGGTCGGTGAGCCGGCCCCGGCGTACGCCGTGCACGATCACCCCGACCGGGATCACGGCGCAGAACAGCAGCGCGGCGCCGCCCCAGAGCAGGAACTGGGCCGGCGAGCGACTGACCCGGGCGGCGGCGACCAGCGGCAACGCGGTGACCAGGACGCCCGGGGCGAGCACCTCGGTGAGCAGCCGGGCCAGTCGCGCGCCGGCCGGCCGCTCCCGTGGTGATCGCACCCGGTCATCCTGGCATGCCGGGTCAGCCCTTCTCCGCTCCGCTGGTGAGGCCCTCGGTGAGCAGGCGTTCGCCGGCGAAGAAGAGCACCACGATCGGCAGGGTGAGGATCACCGAGCCGGCCATCAGCACGGTCTTGGGCACCTCGACGCCGTCGGCGAGCAGCGACAGCCCGAGCGAGACGGTCCACCGGTTCGGCCGGTCGACCAGGAACAACAGCGCGAACAGGAACTCGTTCCAGGCGATCATGAAGTCGTAGAGCGCGACCGCCATCACCGACGGCGCGGCCAGCGGCAGGCTGACCCGGCGGATGATGCCGAGCCGCCCGGCCCCGTCGATCGCGGCGGACTCCTCCAGGCTGACCGGGATGGTCTCGAAGTAGTTCTTGAGCATGTAGACCGAGACCGGCAGCGTCTGCGAGATGTAGACCAGCACCAGCCCGAACAGCGACCCGCGCAGCCCGGCCCGGCTGAAGACCACGAACAGCGGGATCGCGATGACGATCGACGGGAACAGGTAGACCGCCAGGAACAGCGCGCTGACCTGCCGGCGGCCGAAGAACCGCAGCCGCGAGACCGCGTACGCGCCGGGGATGGCCACCACCAGGGTGAGCGCGGTGGCGGCCAGCGCCACCAGGCCGCTGTTGCGGATGAACGTGAGGAAGCCCTGGCCGCCGTTCTCCACCGACCGCAGCACCTCGGCGTACGTGGCGACGGTCAACTCGCCGAACGGCACCCAGAGCGAGCCGGGGTCGAGCAGCAGCCGCTCGATCGGGCGCACCGAGAGCACCAGCATGTACCAGAACGGCAGCAGCGTGACCACCAGGAAGCCGGCGATCACCAGGCGGCGCAGCCAGCGCAGGCTCACCGTCTCGATCCGGTCGCGATCCATCACGCCTCCCGTTTCGCGCCGAAGAAGCGCAGGTAGATGGCCACGAACACGAGCAGCACCACGGCCAGCACGACGGCCTGGGCGGCGGCCGCGCCGATGTCGGTGCGGGCGGTGAGGAACTGGTAGACCCGGACGCTGACCACCTCGGTGCCGGCCGATCCGCCGGTGAGCAGGTAGACGTCGTCGAACTTGTTGAACGTCATGATGAACCGGAGCACGCCGATCAGCGCGATCACCGGCATCAGCTGCGGCAGCAGGATGTGCCGGAACCGCTGCGTCGGCGTCGCGCCGTCGACCCGGGCGGCCTCCTCCAGCTCCGCCGGCACGGCCTGGAGCCGGGCCAGCAGGAACAGGAACGCGAACGGGAAGTAGCGCCACGCCTCGAACGCGATGACGGTCCACAGCGCGGTGGACTCCTGCGACAGGAACGCCACCGGGGCGTCCCAGCCGAGGAAGCGCTGTCCCCAGTCGTTGACGATGCCGAGCTGCGGGTCGAGCATCACCTGCCAGACGAACGTCATGGCGACCACCGGCGCCACGTACGGCAGCAGCATCGACGCGCGTACCAGCGTGCGGCCCCGGAACGGCCCGCGGACGACGAGCGCCGCGGCCAGGCCGACCACGATCGAGCCGACCGTGCCGCCGACGCTGTAGAGCACTGTGGTCCAGAGCGTGTCGGCGAACCCGGGCGTATGCAGCACCCGGTCGACGTTGTCCAGTGTCAGCTCGCCGAAGAGGCCGGTCTTGCGCAGCGTCGCCAGGCGTACCCGTTGGAAGGCCAGCACCACCGTCCACACGATGGGGATGCCGATCACCGCGAGCACGACGAGCAGGGTGGGCGTGACGAGCGCGAGCCCGTCGCGGGACTCGCGGCGGCGCTGGGTCAGCGGGCGGCGGCCGGGCCGGCGGGGCCGCTCCTCGGTGGGGGAGCGGCCGGCCTCCGGCGCGGTGGTGGTCAATTGACACCCTTGGCGATGGCCTCGACGTCCTTCTTGGCCCGCTCGGCGGCGGCCTGGGCGTCGGTCTTGCCGCCGACCACGTCGGCGAGCGCCTTCGGCACCGGCAGTTCGCCGAGGATCGCCCCGACCAGCTTGCCCTGGCCCTGGGTGAGGCCCCAGCGCTGGAACGTGTCCGGGCTCTTGCGCAGCGTGGCGAGCACGTCGTCGCCGTAGACGTCGGAGAGCGGCTTCTTCGTGTCCACCCCGGCCGGGCTGGTGTTCCAGGCGGTGCGGAACTTCTGCTTGTCCTCGGGGGTGCCGGTACGCACCGGGAAGCGCCCTTCGGGGGACATGCCGAACCAGCGGGGGTAGCCGTCGGAGAGCATGTACTCCACGAAGGACTTCGCCGGATCGGCGGCGCCGTCGAGCACCGCCCAGGAGCTGACCTCGCCGTACTGGGCCGGCTCGGTGCCGTTCGGACCCTTGATCGCGGTGACGAACCCGCTGTTCTTCGCCAGCCACGCCGGGTCGGACTGGCACTGCGGGCAGGTGGGCCGGGCGTCGTTGCGCAGGCCGGCCAGCTCGTCGAGGACGAACGGCGACCAGATCAGCATGGCCGCCTTGCCGGCGAAGTAGGTGGCCCGGGTGGTGTCGACGTCCTGGGCGCCCTTGACCGAGTTGTTCCGCATCAGGTCGCCGTAGAACCGGAACGCCTCCACGCACTGCGGCGAGTCCAGGGTGACCTTGCCGGAGTCGTCGGTGAGCTGGCAGCCGTTGGCGAGCGCGAGGTGCTCGAACGTCTGCTGGGTGAACACGTCGCCGGGGGCGGTCGCCGCGGTGATGCCGGCGACGCCGCCGGTGTTCAGCTTCGCCGCCGCGGCGGCGATCTTCTCGTACGTGTCGGGGGCCGGCAGGCCGGCGGCGTCGAACAGGTCCTTGCGGTAGACCAGCAGTTGGCCCCAGCCGTCGCTGGGCACCGAGAGCTGGGTGCCACCGTCGCTGGTCAGCTCCAGCGCGCGGGGGGAGAACGTGTCCCGCCCGAGCTTGTCGACCACCGCCTTGTTGGCGTCCGGCTCCAGCAGTTCGTTGGCGGCGAGCGTGCGGACGCCGGCCAGCGACACCGAGCCGACCACGTCGGGCAGGTCGCCGGCGGCGGCGCTGGACGCGATCAGGGACGGGAACTGGTCCTCGTTGACGGTGACCAGGTTGACCTTGACGCCGGTCTTCGCGGTGTAGTCGGCGATGATCGCCTTGGTGGCGTTGACCCGGTCGGCCACGTCCTCCAGGCTCCAGACGGTGATCTGCGTACTGTCGGATTTCTGCCCGTCGTCGCTGCAGGCGGTCGCACCGACCCCGGCCAGTGCCAGGATCAGGCTCGACGCGAGCAGCCGTGTTGAGGGTGATGACATCGGTGGCACCTTTCTCCAAGGAGCACGGCGTGGCATCAATACCCACGGATTCATCAATCTAATCACATATGCCCATTTTTTGGGGTTAGCATTGAGGCCGGCACTTTCTTCGGAGCGACGCCATGAGCAACTGGGTTGTCTCTCTGGCCGGGCCCCGGCGCGTTCGCCTGGAGCCCTGCCCCCCGGACCGGCTCGGCCCGGGCCAGGTCCGCGTCCGCACCTGCTACTCGGGCATCTCCGCCGGCACCGAGCTGACCCTCTACCGGGGCAGCAACCCCCGGCTCCGCAAGGACTGGGACGCGGGCGCCCGGATGTTCGTGCCCCGCCAGGCCGGACCCGCGTACCCGGTGGTCGGCTTCGGCTACGAGGAGGTCGGCGAGATCGTCGAGGTCGCGCCCGACGTCGCCGACCGCCGCGCCGGGCAGCTCGTCTGGGGCATCTGGGGCCACCGCGCGGAGGCGGTGCTCCCCGCCGTCGCGGCGCACCCGCTCGCCCCCGGCCTGGACCCGCTCGCCGCCGTCTTCGCCCGGCCCGGCGCCATCGCGCTGACCGCGGTGCTCGCCGGCGACCTGCACCTCGGTGACTGGGTCGGCGTCTTCGGCCAGGGCGTCATCGGGCTGCTCGGCACCCGCCTCGCCGTGCTGTCCGGCGCCCGGGTGGTGGCCGTGGACCGGGTGCCCAGGCGGCTGGCGTACGCGAGCCGCTACGGCGCCCGCCTGGTGGTCGACGCCGTCGGCGACTCGGCCGCCGACGCGCTCCGCGCGGCCACCGACGGCCGGGGCGCCGACGTCTGCCTGGAGCTGTCCGGCGTGTACCCGGCGCTGCACCAGGCGATCAAGGCCACCGCGCACGCCGGCCGCGTCGTCGCCGCCGGCTTCTACCAGGGGTACGCACACGGGCTGGAACTCGGCGAGGAGTTCCACCACAACCGGATCCAGCTGGTGGCCGCGCAGGTCTCCGGGCCGGACCCGGCACCGGGCACGGCCGGCCGGTGGACCCCGACACGGATCGCACACACCTTCATGGACCTGGTGGCGGAGGGCAGCGTCGACCCGCTGCCGCTGGTGAGCCACGTCGTCGACGCGGGCGCGGTGGCCGACGCCCTGGCGTTGCTCGACCGCGGTGACGGTGACGTCCTCCAAGTGGTGCTGAGGTTCTGAATGGACATCCCACTGGCCTGCCAGGAGCAACTGCTTCCCGGCGCCGACCTGATCGACAAGTACGCCCTCGCCGTCTCCCTCGGCTACCAGGGCATCGAGCTGCGCGGACGGGGGGACCTCGCGCTGGCCCGGCGGCTGCCGGAGCTGCGCCGGGCCCACGCCGCCGGGGTGGTGACGCCGACCGTCTGCGTCGAGATGGACCACTTCATCGGCGACTTCGACCCGGACCGCTCCCGGGACGCGGTGCGCAACCTCCGCTCCCAGCTCTCCGTGATCGCCGAGCTGGGCGGCGTCGGCGCCATGACGCCGGCCGCGTGGGGCATGTTCTCCCGCCGGCTGCCTCCGTTCGAGCCGCCCCGGTCCGTCGACGGTGACCGGCGGGTGCTCGTCGACGCGCTCGGCCAGCTGGGCGAGCACGCCCGCGCCGAGGGGGTCACGCTCTTCCTGGAACCGCTCAACCGGTACGAGGACCACATGGTCAACCGCCTCGACCAGGCCGTCGAGCTGTGCCGGGCGGTCGGGTCACCCGCGGTTCGGGTGGTCGCCGACACCTACCACATGAACATCGAGGAGGACGACCCGTGCGCCGCGCTGCGCGCCGCCGCGCCGTACCTCGGGCACGTGCAGGTCAGCGACTCCAACCGGCACCAACCCGGCGCCGGGCACCTGGACTGGGCCGCGCTGCTGGACACGCTCGACGAGATCGGCTATCCCGGGTGGCTGGCGCTGGAGTGCCGGCTGCGGGGCGAACCGGTCGCCGCGCTGCGCCAGGCCGCCGCCGCGTTGCGCCCGGACCGGCCGTGGCGGGTCGCGGCGTGACCGGCAGCCTGGCCGCCGGCGTACGGGCCGGCGCCGAACGGGACGCCCGGCTGCGCCGGCTCGCGCTGGCCACCCTGGACGCCAACTGGGAACACGACCACACCGTGCCGTCGCGGACGCTCTACCCGCACCAGTGGAGCTGGGACTCGGCGTTCATCGCGGTCGGGCTGGCGCACGTCCGCCCGGACCGGGCCTGGCGCGAGCTGCGCACGCTGTTCGCCGCGCAGTGGGTCGACGGGCGGGTGCCGCACATCGTGTTCAACCCGGCGCTGCGCGTCGGCTCGTACTTCCCCGGCCCCGAGTTCTGGGACTCGGCCCGCGCCGAGGGCGCCCCGGCGGCGCCCACCTCCGGCATCGTCCAACCGCCCGTGCACGCCCCCGCCGCGTGGTTGGTGCACCGGCGCGCGCCGTCGGAGGCGTCGGTGGCCGCGTTGCGCCGGCTCTATCCCCGGCTGGTCGCCCAACAGCGCTACCTGACCGGGCGACGGGACGTCGGCGGGGGCGGACTGGCCGCGATCGTGCACCCGTGGGAGTCCGGCCTGGACAACAGCCCCGCCTGGGACGCGCCGCTGGCCGCGGTGCCGGCCGACGAGTCGGTGATGCGCGCGTACCGCCGGCACGACACCGCGCACGCCGACGCCGCGCACCGCCCCACCGACCTGGACTACGCGCGCTACGTCGCCCTGGTGGACAGCTACCGGGCCGGCCGCTACCGCGACGAGGGGCTGCTCGGCCGGCACCCGTTCCTGGTGGAGTGCCCGCTGGTCAACGCCGCGCTCGGCGTCTCCGAGTACGCGCTGGCGCGGATCGCGACAGTCGTCGGCGCGGACCCGTGCCCGCACCGCGACCGGGCCGCCCGGATCACCGAGGCCCTGGTGAACCGGCTCTGGGACCCGGTCGCCGGCACGTTCCGCCCGCGCGACGTCCGCACCGACCGGCTCGTCGGTCCCCGTACCGTGCTCGGGCTGCTGCCGCTGGCGCTGCCCGAGCTGCCCGAGCCGCAGGTGCGGGCCGTGCTGGCCGAGGCGTGCTCGCCCCGGTTCGGCCTGGCCGCCCGGATGGACCGGCCGCTGCCCACCCACGACCGCACCGCGCCGAACTTCGAGCCGCTGCGCTACTGGCGCGGGCCGAGCTGGGTGAACACCGGCTGGCTGCTCTGGCAGGGGCTACGCACCCACCGCCGGGCCGACCTGGCGGCCGGGCTGCGCGAGTCCCTGCTCGACCTGGTCGACGGCGCCGGCTGCCACGAGTACTTCCACCCGGACACCGGGGCCGGCCTCGGCTCACCGGCGTTCAGCTGGACCGCCGCGCTGGTGCTGGACGCGCTCGCCGAAGGGTGAGCGGGCCGGCGGCGTCACCCCCAGGCCGACGCCGCCGGCCGTCCCGGCCCGCCCCGGCGGCGTACCCCTGCCGGCCCGGCGGCGCGCTCGCTCAGGCGATGCCGGCCGGCATGCCGCCGCCGAGCCGCAACGCCGAGTGCGGCGCGTCGTCGATCGCGTAGCCGAGCGCGTCGATCACCTCGACCACGCCGCTGACCTGCCGGGTCAGCCGCAGCGCCAGGCGCACCGTGGACCAGCGCTCCAACTGGCCGGTGAGCGTCACCACGCCTTCGTGCACTGTCACGTCCACCACGCCGTCGCGCACGCCGAGCGTGCGCCGCAGCACCTCGTCGACCACGTCCCGCCGGATGTCCGCGTCCGGGCGCAGGTGCACCTTGAGCAGGTCACCGCGGGTCACGATGCCGACCAGCCGGCCCAGGTCGTCGACCACCGGCAGTCGTTTCACCCCACGCGAGTCCATCCGCCGGGCCGCCTCGACGAGCGTCGCGTCCGGCGCGACGGTGACCGGGGGAGCCGTCATCAGGTCGGCCGCGAGCGTCGCGCCGGCCTTCGCCCGCGCCTCCCGGCGGTGCCGGTCGGGCACGATCCGACGCTCTCGCGGCTGCCCGGACAGCTCCACCTTGTACATCAGGTCCGCCTCCGAGACCACCCCGAGGACCCGCCGGTCGCCGTCCACCACCGGGGCCGCCGTCACCCGCCGGTCGGTCAGCACGTCGACGATCTCCCGGTACGCCGTGCCCTCGCGCACCGACGCCACGTCGGTGGTCATCACGTCCCGTACCTGCCACGTACGCATGGCGTCCTCCCTCGTCCCCGCCGCCTCCGGCACCCTCGTCCCCGACGCTAGGCGGCGGGGACGAGGTGGAGCAGGGGCGCACGGACCCGGTGCCCGGGCCGGAAGTCCCGGGGTTCAGCGGGCCGGCACCGGCACGTCCGCGACGTGGTCGGCGGGCGGATCGGTGGCCAGCAACTCGGCCGGCACCGGCTCGACCTCGACCCGGCAGTCGTGGAACGTCGGCGCCCCGCCCAGGTCGGCGTCGCGGACCGCGGTCACCGCGTTCACCGTGGACCGCCCGGGGCTCGACCGGGCCCAGTACGCCTTGTAGGTGAACGCCAGCCCCGGCCGGGTCGCCTCGTCCACGGCCACCGCGGCGAGGAACGCGCCCCGGTCGTTGCGCACCCGAACCGCGTCGCCGTCGGCCAGCCCGCGCGCCGCCGCGTCGTCCGGGTGCAGGTGCACCCGGGGCGGCCCGGCCCGGCGGGCGTGCCAGGGCAGCGAGGCGAACGTGGAGTTCATCAGGTAACGGCCGGCCGGGGCGAGCAGCAGCAGCGGGAACCGGCGGGCCAGGTCGACGTCGACCGCCTCGACCGGCGGCGTGTAGCCGGGCAGCGGATCCACCCCGAGCCGGGCCAGCGTCGGGTCGTGCAGCCGGGCCCGCCCGTCCGGGGTGGGGAACCCGCCGTCGGCGAACGGCGCCGAGCCGACCGGGACACCGGTGAGCCGGGCGTACGTGCGCTCGCGCAGCTCCTCGAAGCTGATCGGCGCGCCGGCCAGCAACTGCCGGGCGAGGTCCTCGTCGCTGTCCCGGAACGCCGGGTGGTCGACGCCGAGCGCGGCGGCGATCCGGCGGAAGATCTCGGTGTTCGGCAGCGCCTCGCCGGGCGCGCGGGTGACCGGCAGGTTCAGCGTCGTGTAATGGTGCCCGTAGGAGGTCTGCAGGTCGAGGTGCTCGGGCTGCATGGTGGCCGGCAGCACCACGTCGGCGTGGTCGCAGGTGTCGGTCCAGCGCTGCTCCAGCACCACGGTGAACAGGTCGGCGCGGCGCAGGCCGGCGAGCAGCCGGGTCTGGTCCGGCGCGGTGGCGGCCGGGTTGGCGTTGAACACCACCAGCGACGTCACCGGCGGGTCGGCCTCGCCGGTGAGCACCGCGGCGAGCCGGCTCATGTTCACCGACCGGGCCGGCGGCGCCGGCATGCCGGCCGGCCGGATCACCGGCCCGTTGTCGACCACGTGGTGGCCGCTGGTGGTCACCAGCGCCCCGCCGCCGGGATACCGGAAGTCGCCGGTGACCAGCGGCAGCGCGCAGATCGCCCGGATCGCCTGGCCGGCGCCGGCGTGCCGTTGCAGGCCGAGCCCGACGCGGATCGCGGTGGGCCGGGTGGTGGCGATCCGGTCGCCGAGCCGGCGCACCACGTCGACCGGCAGGCCGCACTCGGCGGCGGCCCGCTCCACCGGCCACTCGTCGAGCCGGGCGGACAACTCGGCCCAGCCGACGGTGTGCGCGGCGAGCCACGGCTCGTCGGCCGCGCCGGCGTCGCGCACGTGCCGCATCAGCCCGAGCGCGAGCGCCGCGTCGGTGCCGGGCAGCGGCGCGACGTGCTCGTCGCTGCGGGCCGCCGTGTCGGTCCGCAGCGGGTCGACCGTCACCACGTACGCCCCGCGCTCGCGGGCCTGCTGCACGAACGGCCACTGGTGCAGGTTGGTGACGAGCGGGTTGGAGCCCCAGAGCACGATCAGCCGGGCGTCGACGACGGACTCCGGCTCGAAGCCCACCGAGCGGCCGTAGATCGACCGCGTGGCCGCGTTCGCCGCCGCCGTGCAGATGGTGGTGTCCAACCGGGACGCGCCCAGGTGGGCGAAGAGCCGCGGCCCCATGGTCCAGCCCTGGACGAGCCCCATGGTGCCGGCGAAGTAGTAGGGCAGCACCGACTCCGGCCCGTCGCGGTCGATGCTCGCCCGCAGCCCGGCGGCCACCCGGTCGAGGGCCTCGGCCCAGCTCGCCGGCCGGTACGCGACGCGCCCGGCGCCCTTCGGGCCGGTGCGGATCCAGGGCGTGGTGAGCCGGTCGGGACCGTTGACCGCGTCGAGGTAGCGGTTCACCTTGCCGCAGAGCGCGCCCCGGGTGAACGGGTGGTCGCGGTCGCCGCGCAGCGCGACGGCCCGGCCGTCGTCGACGGTGAGCTGCCAGACGCAGGTGTCGGGGCAGTCCAGTGGGCAGGCGCCGGGACGGGTGACGGGGGCCATGCCGCGGATGCTACCGATCCGGGGCGTCTCGTCGGGGGCGGCGGATCGGGGACCGCTCGGGCAGGATGGTGCGGAGCCGACCCGGGAGGACACGATGACGGTCACCGCCGACGACCTGGACCGGGCGGCCGCGTGCGTGGCGGCGTCGCTCGCGTCGGTGACCGGGGCGGACTGGTCCCGACCCGCCGGCGGGCTGGACTGGGACTGCCGGCACACCGCCGAGCACCTCGCCGACACCCTGCTGTCGTACGCGGCGCAGGTGGTGTCCCGCCCGGCCGCCCGGTTCGTGCGCCTCGCCGCCGTGGTGGAGCCCGGCGCCTCGCCGGCCGAGATGGTCGAGTGTGTGACCTGCGCGGCCGGGTTGCTCGCGCTGGCGGTCCGCGGCACCCCGGCCGGAGTACGGGCGTTCCACCCGTCCGGCCAGGCCGACCCGGCCGGTTTCGCCGCGATGGGCGTGGCCGAGGTGCTGCTGCACGGTGAGGACATCGCCGCCGGCCTGGGCACGGCCGTCGACGCGCCCCGCCCGGTGTGCGCGCGGGTGGTGGCGCGGCTCTTTCCCGACGTGGCGCCCGGCCTGGCCGGCGTCGACCCGTGGGCGGCGCTGCGTTGGTGCGTCGGCCGCACCGACCTGCCCGCCCGCCCCCGCCGCGACACCTGGCAGTGGCGCGGCGCCCCGATCGGCGGTTGACCTCCACTCCTCCTCCTCGCCGAGAGGCGATTTCCGGTCCCGTCTCGATGGGCGATCGGCTGAGCGTGGCGCCTTCCCCGTCACTTCGCGCCCCACTCGGCACCCGGGTGGAACGGTATGGGTGTGTCGCGCCCCGGTAGACACCCATGGCGTTCCACCCAGGCCCCACCCTGGCCGTGAGTGGAGCGGTATGGGTGTGTCGTGGGGCGGTAGACACCCATGGCATTCCACTCGGCGGTCGATGCCCTAGCTGAGGAGGCGCTGCCAACCCGGCGTCCCGCGAGCGCAGCCCGTCCGAGTAACCGCCGCCCACTCGTCCGACCGGGTGAAGCGTTCGGTGATCAAGGAGTTCGCATCGGAGTCGATCTTCGCGGCGACGCGAACTCCCTCTCGCCGATCTTGCAGTTGGTGCCTTCGATACGTCGCATTTATCGCCTCTGCCAGGGCCGCAAGTGCAAGATCGCGGGAGCGGGAGCGGGAGCGGGAGCGGGAGCGGGAGCGGGAGCGGGAGCGGGAGCGGGAGCGAGGGGCGTTTGGTGGGGGTGGGGGTGGGTACTCGCCGGGGCCGGCGGGGCGGCGCGGGGTCGCGGCGGTCGGCGGGGAGGGGAGGGGCGGGGTGCGGTTTCCCCTGTTCGTCGATGCGGTGGCGCGTCGGGCCGAGTTGCCCACCGACGACGCCGCGACGATCTCCCGGGCGGTGCTGCAGACGCTCGCCGAGCGGATCACCGCCGACGAGTCGGCCGATCTCGCCGCCCAGTTGCCGGACGACGTCGGCGGCTACCTGTCGGCGCCCGACCGGGGCGGGGCGACCGGCGCCGCGGTGGACTTCCTCTACCGGGTGGCGGAGCGGGCCGCGGTGGACCCGGCGGTCGCCGAGGTGGGTGCCCGGGCGGTGCTCGCCACGTTGCGCGACACGGTCACGGTCGGCGAGTTCGAGGATCTCGTGGCGCAGCTCCCGCGCGGGTTCGACGCGATGGTGGACCCGATTCCGCGCCCGCCGTACGATGTCTGAGCAGGCTCCCCGCGACCCGGGTTGAGCTGCCCAGCAGGGCCCGTCGAGCGAAAATTTGACGGCTCGGAAGTATTTTCACCGTAAAATAACTCGCCAGTAGCCGCCTACGCTGAAAATCGTCTACGCGCTAGAGGGATGATCGGACGAAATCCTCCGTCCCGGGTACCACGTGCCCTCCCACCTTCGGCTCAACCCGCATCGATGCTCTTCCGGTCGAGAGATTGAGCTTTATTCTGCTTCCAATGTGAAGTCCTGGGGGGGATCAATGGTCACATTCGTCGATTGCTGCGTGCCTGCCGTCAGTGGAGCGCAACCCGCATCCTGATATGGCAGAGACGATGATCATCAATCGTTTCGGCGCGGTCGCAGCGGTCCACGGTGGCCGTCCGGCGCTTCTCGGTGAGACCCACGAGGTCGGTTACGCCGAGCTGGCCGGTGCGGCCGGCGGGAACGCGGCCGTGCTCGTCGCCGCCGGTCTCCGGCCGGGCGACCGCATCGCGCTGCTCACCACGCACGGCGCGCCGACCGTCGCCGCGCTGCTCGGCACGCTGGCCGCCGGGTGCGCCTACGTGCCGCTGGACCCGGGCTTCCCGGTCGCCCGACTGCGGCACATGGTCGCCGCCGCCGGGGTCACCGCCGTGGCGTGCGCCGCCGAGCACCGGGAGCTGGCCCGTGAGCTGGCCGACGGGCGTGCCGTGGTGCCGCTGGACGACGTGCCCCCGGCCCCGCTGCGACCGGTCCCGGTCGACCCGGACGCGCCGGCGTACGTGCTGTTCACCTCCGGCTCCACCGGCGTGCCCAAGGCGGTCGGGCAGACCCACCGCAACCTGGCCCACGTGGTCGACAACCAGATCGAGGCGCTCGCCGTCGGCCCGGCCGACCGGCTCAGCCTGCTCGCCTCGTTCAGCTTCGACGCCGCCATCCCCGACCTCTACCCGGCGCTGCTCACCGGCGCCGCGGTCGTCCCGGTCGACCTGCGCAGGCAGGGCCTGGCGTACGCGGTCGAGCAGCTCGACCGGCACCGGACCACCGTGCTGCACTGCACCCCCACCGTCTACCGGTTCCTGCTCGACACGCTCGGCGAGCGCCGGCTGGCCTCGGTACGCGCGGTGCTGCTCGGCGGCGAGCAGGCCACCTGGGCCGACGCCGCGCGCGGCCGGGACCGGTTCGCCCCCGACTGCGTGCTGGTCAACGGCTACGGGGCGACCGAGATGACGTTCGCGGCCCGGCACCTGCTGCCGCTGTCCGAGGTGGACCCGACCGCCGTCGGGCCGCTGCCGGTCGGCACCGCGTTCCCCGGTTACCGGCTCGACCTCGACCCGGACACCGCCGAGATCGTGGTCCGCAGCCGGCACCTCGCGCCCGGCTACCTCAACCAGGACAGCGACCGCTTCGCCGTCGGCGAGGGCGGCGTGCGGTCGTACCGCACCGGCGACCTCGGCCGGCGCCTGCCCGGGGGAGAACTGGTCTGCCTGGGCAGGCTCGACCGGCAGGTCAAGGTGCGCGGGCACCGGGTGGAGCTGACCGAGATCGAGGCCGTGCTCGCCGACCGGCCCGGCGTGGCCGGCGTCCGCGCCATCGCCCGCGACGGCGAGCTGCTGGCGTACGTCCGGCCGACCGGCGTCCGCCCCGACCCGGCCGCGTTGCGGGCGGCGCTGGCCGCCGCCCTGCCCGACTACGCCGTGCCCCGCGCGGTGGTCGTGGTCGACGAGTTCCCGCTCACCGTCAGCGGGAAGGTCGACGAGCGGGCGCTGCCCGACCCGGCCGCCGAGGTGCCCGCCGAGGCGGCGCCGGCCACCGAGACCGAACGCGCCGTGCACGACATCTGGTGCGCCGTGCTCGGCCGCCCCGCGGTCGGCCGCACCGACAGCTTCTTCGACGTGGGCGGGCAGTCGCTGCTGCTGGGCCGGGTGCAGCAACGGATCGCCGAGCGGTTCGGCGTCCGGCTGCCGATGCTGCGCCTGTTCGACCACCCCACCGTCGCCGCCCAGGCGGCCCTGCTCGACGCCCCGCCCGACGCGGTCCGCGCCCCGCTGCTGCCCGCGCCGGCCGCCCCGGTCAGCGCCGCGCGCGACTACACCGGCGACGAGATCGCCGTGGTCGGCGTCGCCGGCCGCTTCCCCGGCGCGCCCGACGTGGCAACGTTCTGGTGGAACCTCTGCACCGGCGTGGACTCGATCCACGACCACACCGACGACGAGTTGGCCGCGCTCGGCGTCGGGCCACGGCTGCGCGCCGACCCCCGGCACGTCCGCGCCACCGGCCGGCTCGACGGGGTGACCGACTTCGACGCCGAGTTCTTCTCGTTCGGCGCCGACGAGGCCGCCCGCACCGATCCCCAGCACCGGATCTTCCTGGAGACCGCGTGGGAGGCGCTGGAGGACGCCGGGCACGACCCGCGCCGCTTCCCGGGACTGGTCGGCGTCTACTCCGCCACCTCCGCCAACCGCTACTTCCTGTTCCACCTGATGGACAACCCGGCGGTGGTCGGCGACGTCGACCCGGACGACTGGGAGGCGCGGCTGGTCGGCCGGCAGTTCACCGACCATCTGCCCGGCCAGGTGGCGTACCGGCTCGGCCTGACCGGGCCGGCGCTGGCCGTGCAGAGCGCCTGCTCCAGCTCGCTGGTGGCGGTCTGCCTGGCCGCGCAGAGCCTCGCCGACTACCAGTGCGACCTCGCGTTGGCCGGCGGCGCCACGGTCACCTGGCCGCGGCAGCGGGCCACCCCCGGCGGCCTCGCCTCGCCCGACGGCCGGTGCCGCGCCTTCGACGAGGCCGCCGACGGCTCCGGATTCGGCTCCGGCGCCGGCGTGGTCGCGCTGCGCCGGCTGGCCGACGCGCAGGCCGACGGTGACCGGATCTACGCGATCCTGCCCGGCTGGGCGGTCACCAACGACGGCCCGGACCGGGCCGGGTTCGCCGTGCCCGGCCCGGCCGGGCAGGCCGCCGCCGTGGCCAACGCGCTCGCCACCGCCGAGGTCGCCCCCGGCGAGGTCCGCCTCGTCGAGGGGCACGGCAGCGGCACCCCGCTCGGCGACGCCATCGAGGTGGCCGCGCTGCACGAGGTGTACGCCGGCGCCGCGCCGGCCGGCACCTGCGCGCTCGGCTCGGTGAAGACCAACATCGGCCACCTCGACGCCGCCGCCGGCATCGCCGGGCTGATCAAGACGGTGCTCGCCGTGCGCCACGGCGTGATCCCGCCGAACCTGCACTTCACCCGCCCGCACCCGGAGATCGACCTGGCCGCCGGCCCGTTCTACGTGCCCACCAAGGCCCGGGACTGGCCGGACGGCGGGCGCCGGGTCGCCGGGGTGAGCGCGTTCGGCCTCGGCGGCACCAACGCCCACGTGGTGGTGGAGCAGCCGCCGCCGGTCGAGCCGGCCGACCCGCCCGGGGACGGGCCGTGGCTGCTGCCGGTCTCCGCGCGTACCCCGGTGGCGTTGCGGGCGGCGCTGGCCCGGCTGCGGGCCCACCTGGCCGGCGCCGCGCCGGCACTGCCCGAGGTGGCCGCCACGCTGGCGCTCGGGCGGCGGCCGTTCGCCCACCGGGCGGCCGTGGTCGCCGCCGACCTGCCCGCCGCGCTGTCCGCGCTGGACGTGCTGCTCGACACCGACGCCCGGACGGCCGGCGACGCCGGGCCGTTGCGCGAGCTGGCCGCCGACTGGGTGGCCGGGCGCGACGTCGACTGGGACGCCCTGCACCCCGAGGGCGCCGTCCGGCGCACCGGGCTGCCCACCTACCCGTTCCAGCGCCGCCGGCACTGGATCGACCCCGTGCAGAGAGGCCCGCGGTGAACTGGTTCGTCTCCACCGGAAGCCGACCCGAGGCGCCGGTGCGGTTGTTCTGCCTGCCCTACGCCGGCGCGGGCGCCAGCGCGTTCCGGCGCTGGCCGGCCGCGTTCGACCCGGGCGTCGAGGTGCTGCCCGTGCAGCTGCCCGGCCGGGAGAACCGGATCACCGAGGACCCGCGCTTCTCCGTCGCCGACGTCGCCGACGCCATCGCCTCCCGGGCCGACCGCCCGTACGCGATCTACGGCCACTCGATGGGCGGTCGCCTCGGCTTCGAGGTGGTGCGGGAGCTGCGCCGTACCGGCCGGCCGCTGCCGTTGCGGCTCTACGTCGGCGGCGCCCGCGCCCCGCACGTCGCCGCGCCGGGGCTCTTCGACGGGTTGTCCCGGGCCGACGACGAGGAGCTGCTGCGCCGCCTCGGCGACGGCGGCGGCCTCCCGGCCGAGCTGCTGGAGCACCCGGAGCTGGTGGAGCTGCTGCTGCCGCTGCTGCGGGCCGACTTCGGCCGGGTGGACGACTACCGCTACGTCCCCGGCGAGCCGCTGCCGGTGCCGATCGTCGCGTTCGCCGGTGACCACGACGGGGCGGTCACCCGGGAGCAGAACGCGGCCTGGGCGGAGCACACGGCCGCCGGGTTCACCCTGCACGAGCTGGCCGGTGGGCACTTCTTCCTGCACGACCGGCTTCCCGAGCTGGCCGCGCTGATCGGGGCGGACCTGGCCGCCGCGACGACGCCGGGCAGCGCGACGACGCCGGGCGCCGCGCCCGGCACCCCGACCACCCGCGCCGCGATGCCGGACGCGGGGTCGGCACCGGTGCGCGCCGCCGGCCGCGGGACCGCCGGCGGTGCGCACCGGGTGCCGCTCGGGAACACCGACTGGTCGGTGTGGCGCGACGCGATGCTGCGGACCACCGGCTTCCCCGCCGACGGGCTGGAACTGCTGAGCGCGCCGCGGGCCGCGGCGGCCGCCGACGAGCTGCTCGACACCGGCACCGGCGAGGACCGCTTCGACAAGGAGTTCGACGAGGCGGTGCGCGCCGGTGCCGAGCGGCTCACCGCGCTGGCCGCCGACCCGCTGCTGCGCGAGGCGGTGACCTGGCAGAACCGGGGCGCCCTGGTCGCGCTGGACGGGCTGGTGCGCGGCGGCGCCGACGCGCCCCGCAACGTGCGCCGGCGGGACCGGGAACGGGCGCTGCTCAAGTACTGGCAGCGCTACGGCGGCAAGAACGAGACGGTCGGCTTCTTCGGCCCGGCCTGCTGGGTCACCGTCGACCCGGACGAGCCGGAGGTTGCCCGGGTCAACCCTGGTGACCGGCTGACCCGGCGGCGCTGGGTGTGGTTCGAGTCGTGGGCGCTGACCGCGTACGCCGACCGGATCGGCGCGGACCTGGCGGTCCGCCGCTGGTGGCCGCCGGCGCTGCGGCCCCACCTGGCGATCCGGGACCGGGCCGTGCTGCGGCCCGGCCGCCCACCACTGACCCTGACTCCGGTGGAGGCCGCGCTGCTGCACGCCGCCGACGGTCGCCGCCCCGCCGCCGACCTGGTGGCCGACCCGGCGATCGGGCTGCGCCGGCCGGAGGACGGCTACGCGCTGCTGGACCGGCTGGTGGAACGGGAGTTGATCACCTGGGGCGCGGCGCTGCCGGTGAGCCCGGACGCCGAGCGGGTGCTGGCCGAGCGGATCGCCGCGATCGGCGACGAGCCGGCCCGCGCCGCCGCCCGGGCCGGCTTCGACCGGCTGCGCGCCGCCCGCGACGAGGTGGCCGCGGCGGCCGGCGACCCGGTGCCGCTGCGGGCCGCGCTGGACGCCCTCGACGCCACGTTCACGGAGCTGACCGGCGCGCCCGCAGCGCGCCGCGCCGGCCAGATGTACGCCGGCCGCACCATCTGCTATGAGGACACCGCGCGCGACCTCGACGTGGTCTTCGGCGCCCCGCTGCTGGCCGAGCTGGCCGCCCCGCTGGACGTGCTGCTGCGCGCCGCCCGCTGGCTGGCCAACGCGCTCGCCGACGCCTACCTCGGCGTGCTGCGCGGCCTCCACGACGAGCTGCGCGCCGAGTCCGCCGGCCCGGTCGCACTGGCCGACCTGTGGTTCCTGGCGCAGGGCATGTTCTGGGGCGGCGGCGAGCGACCGGTCGACGCGGTCGCGGCCGACTTCGCGGCCCGCTGGGCCGGGCTGTTCGGCCTGGACACGCTGCCCGTCGGCGCCACCGCTGTCGAGCTGCGCGCGGCCGACCTGACCGAGCGGATCGACGCGGTCTTCCCGGGCACCCGGCCGACCTGGTCCAACGCCGCCATGCACAGCCCCGACCTGCAGATCTGCGCCACCGACGAGGCGGCGCTGCGGCGCGGGGACTACACCGTGGTGCTCGGCGAGCTGCACGCCGCCTGGTCGTCGTTCGACTGCGCGGTCTTCACCCCGTCGCACCCGGACGTGGAGCGGCTGCGCGACGCGCTCGCCGCCGACCTGGGCGAGCGGCGGATCCGGCTGCTCTTCCCGGCCGACTGGCCGCGCCGGACCAGCCGCACGGCGGAGTCGCTGACCGGCCCGACCGACAGGCAACTGGCCTTCCTCGACGCGCCGGGCGCCGACCCGGCCCGGGTGCTGCCCACCGTGGACCTCACCGTCGACGAGACCGACGGCGAGATGGTCGCCACCGCGTCGGACGGGCAGCGCTGGCCGCTCGCCGAGATCTTCGCCGAGGCGTTCAGCGCGCACGCGGTGGACGGCTTCAAGCTGGTCGCCGCCGCGCCGTACACGCCCCGGATCACGGTGGACCGGCTGGTGGTGGCCCGGCAGACCTGGCGTACCACGGTGGGGGAGAGTGGCCTGGCCACCGCCACCGGTGAGCGGCAGCGGTTCCTCGCCGTGCGGGACTGGCGACGCCGGCTCGGCCTGCCCGAGCAGGTCTACGTCAAGCTCGGCACCGAGACCAAGCCCTGCTTCGTCGACCTGTCGGCGCCCGGGTTCGCCGCCATGCTCTGCGCGCTGGTGCGGGCCGCGCGCGTCGACGGCGGCGACGCGGTCCCGCTCACGGTCAGCGAGATGCTGCCCGCCCCGGACCAGGCCTGGGTGCCCGACGGCGCGGGCCGGCGCTACTTCAGCGAGCTGCGCCTGCACATCACCGACGCCGGACGGGAGGACGCGCGGTGAGCCACCTGGTGCCCCTGGGCGAGACGGGCTGGTCGGTGTGGCGGGACGTGGTCCTGCGTACCGCCGGGTTCCCGGCCGCCGGGCTGGACCGGTTCGCCGCGCCGGAGTGCGCGGCCGCCGCCGACGGGCTGCTGGCGGGCGCCGGCACCGTCGAGGTGTTCGACAAGACGCTGCGCGAGGCGTTCGCCGAGTCGTCGGCAGTGGCCGGTGAGCTGGCCGCCGACCCGCTGCTGCGCGAGGCGGTCACCTGGCAGAACCCGGACATGCTGATCGCGCTGGACGGCCTGCTGCGCACCGATCCGCTGGTGCGCAACGTGCGCCGGCGCAAGCGGGAGCTGAGCCTGCTGCGCTACTGGCAACGCTACTGCGGCAAGGCCGAGACGATCGGCTTCTTCGGCCCGGTCTGCTGGGGCACGTTCGACCCGACGGTGCGCGGCGTGCGGACCGCGCCCGGCGCGACGCTGGTGCACCGCCGCCGGGTGTTCTTCGAGGCGTGGGCGCTGATCGCATACGCCGACCGGCTCGCCGACGACCTGGCGGTGCGCCGTTGGTGGGCGCCGGCGCTGCAACCGCACCTGACCGTCGCCGGTCGGGAGCTGCGCTGGCCGCTGCACCCGCCGATCGCGCTGACCCCGGTGGAGGCCCGGCTGCTCGCCGACTGCGACGGGCGCACCCCGGCGCGGGAGCTGGCCGAGCGGCTGTGCGCCGAGGGAGCGGTGCACGGCGCGGACGACGTCTACCTGCTGCTCGACCGGTGGGTCGAGCGCGGCCAGCTGAACTGGGGCGCGAACCTGCCGATCGCCCCGGACGCCGAGGAGGTGCTCGCCGCGCGGATCGCCGCCATCGGCGACGAGCCGGTCCGCGCCGCGACCGCGGCGGAGTTCGACCGGCTGCGGGCCGCCCGCGACGAGGTGGCGGCGGCGGCCGGCGACCCGGGCCGGCTCGGCGCCGCGCTCGCCGCGCTCAACGCGGAGTTCACCGCGGTCACCGGGCGCCCGGCCACCCGCAACAGCGGGCAGATGTACGCGGCCCGCACGGTCTGCTACGAGGAGACCGCCCGGGACCTGGAGTTCCGGATCGGCTCGGCGGTCACCGACGCGCTCGCCGAACCCCTCGCGGTGGTGCTGCGCACCGCCCGCTGGTTCACCGGGCAGGTGGCCGAGCGCTGCGGCGTCCTCTTCACCGAGCTGCACGAGGAGTTGGCCGCCGGCGGCGAGCCGGTGCGGCTGGCCGACCTGTGGCTGCTGGCCCAGGGCACGCTGATCGCCCCGGACGGCCCGATCGGCCGGGCCGGGACGGCGCTGACCGAGCGGTGGGCCGAGCTGTTCGGCCTGCGTGACCTGCCCGCCGGGCAGGCGGAGCTGCGGGTGCGCGCGGCGGACCTGGCGCAGCGGGTGCGGGAACTGTTCCCGGCCGACGGCCCCGGCTGGCCGTCGGCCCGGCTGCACAATCCGGACGTGCAGCTCGGCGCCGCGTCCCCGGAGGCGGTCGAGCGGGGCGAGTTCCTGCTCGTGCTCGGTGAGCTGCACCCCGCCTCGGTGGCGTTCGACAGCGCGGTGCTCAGCCCGTTCCACAGCGACCCGGCCGCGCTGCGCGCCGACCTCGACGCCGACCTCGGCCCGGTGCGGCTGCGGGTGCTCTGGCCGGACAGCTTCCCCCGGCGGACCACCCGCACCACGTACGCGCTGACCGGCCCGGCGGACCGCCAGCTCGGCATCGACACCGCGCACGGCGCCGACGTGGACCGGTTGGTCCCGGCCACCGCGGTGGTGGTGGAACGGGACGGCGACCGGCTCACCGCGGTCTTCCCGGACGGGGCCCGCTGGCCCCTGATGGAGGTCTTCGCCACCCTGCTCGGCTCGCTGCTGCTGGACGCGTTCAAGCTGTTCGGCGCCGCGCCGCACACGCCCCGGATCACCATCGACCGGCTTGTGGTGGCCCGGCGCACCTGGCGCACCACGGCCGGGGAGTGCGGGCTGGGCGGCCACCCCGACGAGAGCGCCCGCTATCTGGCGGTGCGTCGCTGGCGGGCGGCCACCGGCCTGCCCGAGCGGGTGTTCGTCAAGGTGGGCACCGAGATCAAACCCTGTTACGTGGACCTGACCGGTCCGCTGTACGCGCAGTCGCTGTGCGCCATGGTGGACGCCGCGCTGCGCACCGGCGCGGACGTGCCGGTGGTGGTCTCCGAGCTGCTGCCCGCCCCCGCCGAGGCCTGGGTGCCCGACGCCCGGGGCCGTGGCTACGTCAGTGAACTCCGCCTCCAGATCACCGATCCGGCCGAGCACCTGGGAGCACACCGGTGACCGACACCCTGACCGTCAGCGCCGCCTTCGGGGCGGACCTGCCCTGGCCGGACGCGACCCTCGCCGACCTGATCACCGACCGGGCCGCCCGGGTGCCGGACGCGGTGGCGGTACGCCAGTGGGACACCCGGCTCACCTACCGGCAACTCGTCGAGCGGGCCGCCGGGGTGGCCGCCGCGCTTCGCGCGCACGGTGTCGGCCGGGGCGACCGGGTCGGCGTGTGCGGGGCCCGCACCCCGGACCTGGTGGTGACCGTGGTCGGTGTGCTGCTGGCCGGCGCCGCCTACGTGCCGCTGGAGCCGGGCGGCCCGCGGGACCGGTTGCGCGAGATCGCCCGGGACGCGGGCGTGCGGGTGGTGGTCGGTGACGCGGCGGCGGCCGAGTTCGGCGACGAACCGGGCGTCGAGGCGCTGGGCCTGCCCGGCCCGGCCCCGCTCGCGCCCTGCCCGGCCCGCCCCGGCGACCCGGCGTACGTGCTGTTCACCTCCGGCTCCACCGGCCGCCCCAAGGGCGTGCTCACCACCCACCGCAACGCTGTCGAGTTCGTCACCGGGGTCACCGCGCTGACCGGCGCGGACGCGTCGGTGCGCAGCCTCGGCATCGCCTCGCTCGGGTTCGACGCGGCCACCATGGACCTGTTCGTGCCGCTGACCCTCGGCGGTGCGGTGCAACTGCTCGGCGCCGACGACCGGTCCGACCCGGCGCGGCTGGCCCGGTTCGTCGCCGCGCACGAGGTGACCTGGGGCTTCGTCACGCCGACCGTGCTCGCCCTGCTCGATCCGGCGGACGCGCCGTCGTGGCGGGTGCTGCTCTGCGGCGGCGAGGCGGTCCCGGCCGAGTTGGTCGCCCGCTGGGCTCCCGGGCGGCGGTTCCTCAACGGTTACGGGCCCACGGAGACCACCGTGCTGGCGGTCGGCGGCGACCTCACCCCGGCCGACGCCGACCCGGTGCCGATCGGCCGCCCGCTGCCCAACCACCGCGCCTACGTGGTCGACGCCCAGCTGCGGCCGGTGCCGCCGGGGGAGACCGGCGAGCTGCTGATCGGCGGGCCGGGCCTGGCCGACGGCTATCTCAACCGGCCCGCGTTGACCGCCGAGCGGTTCGTGCCCGACGAGTTCGGCGACGTCCCGGGCGGGCGGCTCTACCGCACCGGCGACCTGGTCCGGCAGGCGCCGGACGGCCGGATCGTCTACCTGGGCCGGGCCGACCGGCAGGTCAAGGTGCGCGGCCAGCGGATCGAGCTCGGCGAGATCGAGGCGGTGCTGGCCGCCCACCCGGGCATCGAGCGGGTCGCCGTGGAGGCGGTGCCCGGCCCGGCCGGCACCGAGCTCGTCGCGTTCCTCACCCCGGCCGCCGCGCCGGACGACGACGTGCTGCGGGCGTACGCCGAGCAGCGGCTGACCGCCGCGATGCTGCCGGCCCGGACGGTGCGGCTGGCCGCGTTGCCGGTCAGCCCGACCACCGGGAAGCTGGACCGGCCGGCGCTGCGCGAGCTGGCCACGGCCGCCGCGCCGTCGCACGACAGGCCCGAGGGCGGCGACGAGGTGGAGCGTGCGGTCCGGCGACTGTGGACCAGGCTGCTCGGCGTCGCGCCCGCGCCGGACAGCGACTTCCTCGCCGCCGGCGGCAACTCGATCGCCGCGATGCGGCTGGTCGCCGCGCTGCGCGCGGAGACGGGCCGGCAGGTGGACACTCGGGTGCTGTTCACCGACCGCACGTTCGCCGCGCTCGTGGACCGGGTCCGCGCCGCCGACCCGGCCGGCGGCGACGGCCTGACCACCGGCAACCCGCCCACGCTCTCCCCGCCGCAGCGGCGGCTGTGGTTCATGGACCAGCTCGCGCCGTCCAGCGCGCCCTACAACATCGCTGTCGCGCACCGGCTGCGCGGGCCGCTCGACGTCGCCGCGCTCGGCGCCGCGCTGCGCGTGGTGGCGGAACGGCACGACGTGCTGCGCTGGCGCATCGCCCAGCAGGGCGGCGTGCCCTACGCGGTGCGCGAGGAACCGACCGACGTCGCGGTGCCGGTGGTCGACCTGACCGCCTCCGCCGCCCCGGACGCGGAGCTGGCAGCCATGCTCGCGGCCGGCGCGGGGCACGCGTTCGACCTGGCCACCGGCCCGCCCTGGCAGGTGACCGTCTACCGGCTCGCGGCCGAGGAACACGTGCTCGCGGTGACCGTGCACCACGCGGTCTTCGACGGCTGGTCCGAGGCGTTGCTCTACGACGAGCTGGCGACCGCGTACGACCGGGTGCTCGGCCGGCCGACGCCGGGCCGCCCGCCGCTGCCCGCCACGTACGCCGACTACGCGGTGTGGCGGGAGGACCGCGACCGTCGGCGGGGCGAGGCCGACCTGGCCTGGTGGACCGGGCACCTGGCCGGCGCGCCGACCGTGCTGGAGCTGCCCCGCGACCGGCCCCGCCCGGCCGTGCAGACGTACGCCGGCGCGGAGGCCGCGGTCGCGCTGGACGAGTCGGCCGACCGGGCGGTGCGTGACCTGGCCGCCCGCCGCGGCACCACGGTCGCGGCCGTGCTGCTGGCCGGCTTCGGTGAGCTGCTGCGCCGGCTCACCGGCGGTGACGACCACGTGCTCGGCGCGATCGTCGCCGACCGGCGCCTCGCCGCGTTCGACGAGGTGATCGGCTTCTTCATCGACGCCGTGCCGGTGCGGGTGCGCGCCGGCGGCAGCTTCGCCGAGCAGGTCGACAGGTGCGCCGCCGAGCTGCACGAGGTGACCGCGCACCCGGGCGCGCCGCTGGAGCGCATCGTGGAGGCGCTCGGCGTCGGCCGGGACACCTCCCGCGCCCCGTTGGTGCAGGTGCTGTTCAACGTGCTCAACTTCGTCCCGCCCCGGCTGAGCCTGGCCGACCTCGCCGTCGAGGCGGTGCCGGTGCCGAAACCGGGGTCGCCGTTCGACCTCACGGTCTACGTGGTGGAGCGCGACGGCCGCGCCGGCGTCGAGGTGGTGCACAACCCGGACCTGTTCGACGGCGACCGGATCACCGCGCTCCTGGCCGACCTGGCCGCCCTGGTCGGCGCGCTCGCCGCCGACCCGGACGCGCCGGCCGGCGAGGTGGCCGTCGAGCTGCCCCGCCCGGCGGTGCGGGTGGCCGCGCTCGGCGCGATGACAGTGGTCACCGCCGAGCCGGCCCGGGCACCGCTGCCCACCGGGCCGGACGCGCTCACCCCGACCGAGGAGCTGATCGCCGGCATCTGGCGGGACGTGCTCGGCCGGGACACCGTCGGCGTGGCCGACAACTTCTTCGACATCGGCGGCCACTCGATGGCCCTCGCCGCGGTGCACGCCCGGCTCACCGAGGCCACCGGCCGCTCGATCACCATGCTCGACCTGTTCCGTCACCCGACCGTGCGCGCGCTCGCCGCCAGCCTCGACGGCGCCGCCGAACGGCCGGAACTGGCCCGCGCCGCGCTGCGCGCCGCCGCCCGGCGGGGCCGCGCCCGCCGTACCCCGCCACCCCGCCGACCTCACCAGCCGTGATGCCGCAACCCCGTGCGAATGAAGGACGACCTCCCATGCAGAACGACATTCCCGCCGCCGACGACGGCATCGAACCCATCGCCATCGTCGGCCTGGCCGCCCGCCTGCCCGGCGCGGCAGACGTCGACGAGTTCTGGCGCAACCTGGTCGACGGCGTGGAGTCGACGACCGAGCTGACCCGCGAGGAGCAGCTCGCCCGCGGCGTCAGCGCCGACGAGGTCGACGACCCCAGCTGGGTGAACCGGGCCCCGCTGGTCGACGGCTACGACGAGTTCGACGCCGGCCTGTTCGGGATGACCGCCCGCGAGGCCGAGATCACCGACCCGCAGCATCGGCTGTTCCTGGAGAGCTGCTACACCGCGTTGCAGGACGCCGGCTACGACCCGGGCCGCTACGACGGCGCGGTCGGCGTGTACGCGGGGACCGGCGGCACCACCTACCTGAACCGCTACGTGCTGCGCAACAAGCGGGTCGGCGGCAGCCCGCACGGCGCGGTCTCCATCGCCACCGGCAACTCGCCGAACTACGTGGCCACCAACGTGTCCTACCGGCTGGACCTGCGCGGCCCGAGCCTCACCGTGCACACCGCCTGCTCCACCTCGCTGGTCGCGTTCCACCTGGCCTGCGAGGCGCTGCGCAACGGCGAGTGCGACATGGCCCTCGCGGGCGGCGTCAACATCGAGCTGCCGCACGCCGGATACATCGGCATGGACGGCTTCACCTCGCCGGACGGGCGGTGCCGCCCGTTCGACGCCGACGCGAACGGCACGGTGTGGGGCAGCGGCGTCGGCGTCACCCTGCTCAAGCGGCTCTCCGACGCGATCGCCGACGGCGACACCATCCGCGCCGTGGTGCTCGGCAACGCGATCAACAACGACGGCGCCGGCAAGGTCGGCTTCACCGCACCCAGCATCGACGGTCAGGTGGAGGCCGTCGCCCAGGCCGTCGGGCTGGCCGGGATCGACCCGCGCAGCATCAGCTACGTCGAGGCGCACGGCACCGGCACCGCGCTCGGCGACCCGATCGAGATCGCCGCGCTCTCCGCCGTCTACACCCGCGACACCGAGGACCGGGGCTGGTGCGGCATCGGCTCGGTGAAGTCCAACATCGGCCACCTCAGCCAGCCCTCCGGCATCGTCAGCGTGATCAAGACGGTGCTCGCCATGGAACACGGGCTGATCCCGCCGACCATCAACTACGAGACGCCGAACCCGGCCATCGACTTCGCCGACACCCCGTTCTACGTGGCGAACACGCTGACCAAGTGGGACGCCGACGGCGGGCCGCGCCGGGCCGGGGTCAGCTCGTTCGGCATCGGCGGGACCAACGCGCACGTCGTGCTGGAGGAGGCGCCGGCCGCGTACCGGTCGGAGCGGCGGGTCCGCCCCGCGCACCTGCTCCAGGTGTCCGCGAAGACCCCCACCGCGCTGGACGCCGCGGTCCGCGACCTCGCCGACCACCTGGAGCGCGCCACCGCGGGCGGTCCGGACCTGCTCGCCGACGTGGCGCACACGCTGCGCGTCGGCCGCCAGCGCTACCCGCACCGCGCCGCCGTGGTCGCCGGTGACCCGCAGGCCGCCGCCGCCGCGCTGCGCGACCGGCGCAGGGCGCAGCGGGGCGTCGCCGACGGGCCCGCCCCCCGGGTGGCCTTCCTGTTCAGCGGGCAGGGCTCGCAGTACGCCGGCATGGGCGCCGAGCTGTACGCCGAGGACCCGACGTTCGCCGCCGCGGTGGACGAGTGCGCCGAGCTGCTCCGCGCCGACCTGGGCCTGGACATCCGGGACCTGATCCTCGGCCGGGACCCGGAGGCGGCGACGAAGCTCACCGAGACCCGCTGGACCCAGCCCGCCCTGTTCACCGTCGAGTACGCGCTCGCCGCCGCGTGGCGCGCCGCCGGGGTCACCCCGGCCGCGATGATCGGCCACTCCATCGGCGAGTACGTGGCCGCCACCGTCGCCGGGGTGCTCAGCCTCCCCGACGCGCTGCGGGTGGTGGCCGCCCGGGGCCGGCTCATGCACGCCCTGCCGGCCGGGTCCATGCTGGCCGTCACGCTCGACGAGTCGGCGGTGGCCGACCGGCTGCCCGAGGGCCTGTCGGTGGCGACCGTGAACGGCCCCGGCACCTGCGTGGTGGCCGGCGAGACCGCGCTGGTCGAGGCGTTCGCGGAGAGCCTGGGCAGCAAGAACAAGTCGAAGCTGCTGCGTACCTCGCACGCCTTCCACTCGCCGATGATGGATCCGATCCTCGACGAGTTCACCGCGCTGATGGCGGGCGTGCCGCTGCGCGCGCCGGCGATGCCGTTCGTGTCCAACGTGACCGGCACCTGGATCACCGACGCGCAGGCCACCGACCCGGCGTACTGGGCGGCGCACCTGCGCCGGCCGGTCCGCTTCGGCGCGTGCGTCGCCACCCTGCTCGCCGAGGGCACCTGGGCGCTTGTCGAGTGCGGCCCCGGCCGGCAGCTGGCCAACCTGGCCCGGATGCAGGTCGCCAAGGCCGGCGAGGCGCAGCGCGCGCTCACCCCGCTGGGCAGCCTGCCCGGGTCGGGGGAGCCCACCGGCGACCTGGCCACGCTGCTCGGCACCGCCGGCGCGCTGTGGTGCGCCGGCGTGCCGGTGGACCTGGCCGTCGACCCGGACGCGCGGCGGGTGCCGCTGCCCACGTACCCGTTCGAGCGGCGCCGCTACTGGGTCGACCCGGACCCGGTGCGCGCGGAGGCCGCGGCGCCGGTGGAGACCGGCCCCCGCCCGCTGCCGGAGTGGTTCGCCGTGCCGGTGTGGCGGCAGGCCGCGCCGGCCCGCGCGGTCGAGCCGCTCGGCCGCTGCCTGGTGCTGGCCGACGGCCCGCGCGGCGAGGCGCTCGTCGCCGCGTTGCGCGCCGCCGGCGACGACCCGGTCGAGGTACGCGCCGGCGCCGCGTTCACCGCCACCGCGACCGGCTTCCGGCTGCGCCCCGGCGCCCGGGAGGACGCCGAGGCGCTGGTCGCCGCGCTCGGCGCGGACCTGCCCCGGCGGATCGTGCACGCGTTCGCGCTCGACGGCGAACCGGCCGGCACCGACGTGGCCGCCGCCTGGGCGGCCCAGGAGCGCGGCTTCTTCGGCGCGCTGCACCTGGTGCAGGCGCTGGCCGGCGCCGGCCTGACCGCCGACGAGGCGGGCGTCCGCCTCGACCTGGTCACCGCCGGCATCGGCGACGTGCGCGGCGACGACCTGGTCCGGCCGGAGCACGCCACGCTCGCCGGCCTGGCCCGGGTGCTCCCGGTCGAACTGCCTGGCCTCACCGTCCGGCTGCTCGATGCCGACCCCGCCGCGCGCGGGGTGGCCGCGCTCGCGGTGGAGCTGCGCAGCCCGGTCGACCCGGAGCACCCGGAGGTGGCGCTGCGCCGCGACCGGCGTTGGGTGGCCGGCTACGAGCAGGTCACCGTGGCCGCCGAGGACGAGCCGGGCGTGCTGCGCGAGGAGGGCCGCTACCTGATCACCGGCGGTCTCGGCGGCATCGGTGTCACCCTGGCCGAGGACTTCGCCCGCCGGGCCCGCGCCAAGTTGGTGCTGCTGGCCCGCTCCGGCCTGCCCGAGCGCGACGACTGGGACGCGCACCTGGCGGTGCACGGCGGCGCGGACCGGGCCGGCCGGGCCATCGCGGCGATCCGCCGGATGGAGGCCGCCGGCGCGGAGGTGCTGGTGCTCGCCGCCGACGTCACCGACGCGGCGGACCTGCGTCGGGTGCGCGCCGAGGCGGAGCGCCGCTTCGGCGGGCTGGACGGCATCGTGCATGCCGCCGGCCTGCCCGGCGGTGGCATGGCCGAGGTGAAGGAGCGGGCCGAGGCGGAGCGGGTGCTCGCGCCGAAGCTCGCCGGCACGCTCGCGCTGGCCCAGGTCTTCGGCGACCTGCCGTTGGACTTCGTGGCGCTCTGCTCGTCGATCACCGCGGTGATCGGCGGTTTCGGCCAGGTCGACTACTGCGCCGCGAACAACGTGCTGGACGCGCTGGCCCGCTCCGGCGCCGGGTTCCGGGCGCCGGTGGTGTCGCAGAACTGGGGCGGCTGGGCCGAGGTCGGCATGGCGGTGGAGACGGCCGCGCCGGCCGCGTTCCGGGCCGCCGGGCGGGACACCGTGACCAGCGCGGTCACCCACCCGGTGCTGACCACCATGGTCGCCGGGCCGGACGGCACCGTGCTGCACGGCCTGGTCGCGGCGGACACCCACTGGCTGCTCGACGAGCACCGGATCGGCGGGGTGCCGGTGGTGCCCGGCACCGCCCACCTGGAGTCGGTGCGCGCCGCGGTGGTCGCCGCGCTGCCCGCGCCGGCGCCGGACGCCGCGGTGGAGCTGCGCGACGTGGTCTTCCTGGAGCCGTTCTCGGTGCCCGACGGCACCGTCGCCCAGTACCGGGTGGAGCTGGCCCCGACCGAGGAGGGCGTGGACTTCACCGTGGCCAGCCTCGCCGCCGGCCGGCTGCGCACGCACGTACGCGGCACGGCCGGGTGGACCACCGAGTCCGCGCCGCCGGCCGCCCCGGCCGCTGTGGCCGGCCGGCGGGTCGACGACGACGCCTCGTTCGGGCGCGGTCGCACCAGCATGCTCACGTTCGGGCCGCGCTGGGCGGCGCTGGCCGAGCACCACCTCGCCGAGGGTGAGGAGTTGGCCCGGGTGCAGGCGCCCGCCGCGGCGCTGGCCGACCTGCCCGACTGGGGGCTGCACCCGGCGCTGCTCGACGTGGCCACCGCGTTCGGTCGCGGCCAGGGCGCCGGCACCTACCTGCCGCTGTCCTACGGTCGGATCGTGGTGCGCGGGGCGCTGCCGGAGCGGTTCCTCAGCCACCTGCGGCACCGGCCCGCGGCCACCGACGAGGTGGTCGCCGCCGACCTGTCGCTGCGCGACCCGGACGGCCGGGAGCTGGTCTCGATCAGCGACTTCGTGCTGCGTCGGGTGGACCAGGGCGCGGTCACCGGCAACCTCGCGGAGTCCGCGGAGGCCACCGACGCGCCGGCTGCGGTCACCGAGGACATCCGGCCGGTCGACGGCGCGGAGGCGTTCCGCCGCAGCCTCGGCGCCGGCCTCGGCGCGCAGGTGGTCATCGCCACCCGCACCGTTGCCGACATCCGGCGCCGGGCGGCCCGGGTCACCACGGACAGCCTGGCCGAGGAGACCGACGCCCCGGCCGGCCCGGCCACCGCCGGCGGCGGCTCGGCCGCGCCCGGCACCGAGCTGGAGCGGACCATCGCCCAGGTGTGGCGCGACGGCCTCGGCGTCACCGACGTCGGCGTCGACGACGACTTCTTCGCCCTCGGCGGCAACTCCCTGGTCGCCGTGCAGCTGATCGCCGCGATGCGCAAGGCGACCGGGGTGCGGCTGCCGATGCGCAGCCTCTTCGAGACCCCCACCGTGGCCGGACTGGCGGCCCGGATCGAGGAGCTGCGGGCCGAGGCGCCCGCCGACCAACCGGCCGCCCCGGCGGCGATCCCGGCCATCCCGCGGCTGCCCCGCGGCTGACACCCCCCGACGGAAACAAGGAGACACCGCATCATGAGCGAGACAACCGCCACACTCCCGGTGGTCGTCGAGAACGACGGCCGGCCGCTGACCGACCTCATCGCGGCCCGGCGCGCCGAGCTGCGGGACACCCTGGTCACCAGCGGCGGGCTGCTGTTCCGCGGCTTCGACGTGGGGGGCGTGGACGGCTTCGACGCCGCCGTGCGCGCCCTGGCCGGTGAGCCGCTGACCTACACCGAGCGGTCGTCCCCCCGGCACTCCATCAAGGGCCGGGTCTACACCTCGACCGACTACCCGCCGGACGAGGAGATCTTCCTGCACAACGAGAACTCGTACCAGGCGCGGTGGCCGCTGACGCTGTTCTTCTACTGCGTCACCGCGCCGCAGACGCAGGGCGCGACGCCGCTGGCCGACGTGCGCCGGGTGTACGAGCTGATCGACCCGGCGGTGCGCGAGGAGTTCGTCAGGCGGCGCTGGATGCTGGTGCGCAACTTCCACGGCGACTTCGGCACCCGCTGGCAGGAGGTGTTCAACACCGAGAGCCGCGCCGAGGTCGAGTCGTACGCGGCGGCCAACGGCATCACCCCCGAGTGGGTCGGCAAGGACGGCCTGCGCACCCGGGCGGTGCGCGACGCGGTGCACCACCGGCCCGGCTCGGACACGCCGCGCTGGTTCAACCACGCCACGTTCTTCCACCTGAGCACCTTGCCGAAGGACTACCAGGAGGGGCTGCTGGCCATGTTCGGCGCGGACGGGCTGCCGTCGAACACCTACTACGGCGACGGCGGCGAGATCCCCGCCGACGTCATGGACCACCTGCGCGCCGCCTACCGGGCGGCCACGGTCCGCTTCGACTACCAGCGCGACGACGTGCTCGTGGTCGACAACATGACGGCCGCGCACGGCCGGGAGCCGTTCACCGGCCCCCGCAAGATCGCCGTGGCGATGGCCGAGGCGTACACCCCCGACACCGCTGGAGCGAACTGACATGGCCGAACCCCGATTCCTGGTCGTCCGCAACGACGAGGAGCAGTACTCGATCTGGTCGGCCGACCGGGAGCTGCCCGCCGGCTGGCACGACGCCGGCTTCGCCGGCAGCCGCGAGGAGTGCCTGGCCCACGTGGACGAGGTCTGGACCGACATGCGTCCTCGCTCGGTGCGCGAGGCGACCTCATGAGTCAGGAGTGGACCTTCCCGGCCTCGTACGCCCAGGAGCGGGTGTGGATGGCCAACCAGCTCGACGCCGGCTCGCCGGTGTTCAACGTCTCCGTCCCGTGGGCCTTCCCGGCCGGCGTGGACGCGGCGACCGCGAGCGACGTGGTCAACCGGATCGTGGCCCGGCACGAGGCGCTCCGGACCCACCTGCGGGTCGACGACGGTGCGCTGGTGCAGGTGGTGCGCGCCCACGAGCCGACCCCGCTGCCCACGGTGGACCTGAGCCACCTGCCTGCCGGCGAGCGGCTGGCCGAGTTCGAGCGGCTGCGCGGCGAGCTGGCCCGCACCCCGATCCCGCTGGACGCGGCGCCGCTGTGGCGGGCCCGGCTGATCCGCCTGGAGGACGCCTGGGCGCTGGCGTTCGTGGCGCACCACGCCGTCTTCGACAGCCACTCCGCGGTGCTGTTCCATGCCGAACTCGCCGCGATCTGCGAGGCCGCGCGCACCGGCGCCGAGCCCGCCGTGCCCGAGCTGCCGATCCAGTACGCCGACTTCGCGGTCTGGCAGCGCCAGCAGCTCACCGGCGACGAGTTGGCGCGGCAGCTGGCGTTCTGGACCGGTCACCTGGCCGGCGCGCCGGCGGTCACCGGCCTGCCGCTGGACCGGCCCCGCCCGGCCCAGCTGGGCTTCGCCGGCGACGAGGTGCGCTTCACGCTGCCCGACGGGCTGCTCGACCGGGTCGGCGCGCTGGCGGTGGGCGCGCAGGCCACCCCGTACATGGTGCTGCTGGCCGGCTTCGCGGCGCTGCTGTCGCGGATCTCCGGCGACACCGACGTGGTGGTCGGCGTCTCCACCGCGGGCCGCGACAACCCCGAGCTGGCGCCGCTGATCGGCATGTTCGTCAACCCGGTGGCGTTGCGCTGCGACGTCTCCGGCGACCCGACCTTCGCCGAGCTGCTCGGCCGGGTGCGCAACGGCCTGATCGACGCGATGGAGCACGGGCAGACGCCGTTCCAGAAGATCGTCGAGGCGGTCGACCCGCAGCGCGACCCGTCGGTGCAGCCGGTCTTCCAGACCGCCCTGAACTGGATCCCCGACTCCGGCCTCGACCCGGTGGAGCTGGGCACCACCAAGGACGACCTGGCGTTCGACATCACCACCGGGGAGTCCCGGCTGGTCTACCGGTCCGCGTTGTTCGACCGGGGGAGCGCGGCGGCGGTGGTCCGACGCTACGTGCGGCTGCTCGCCGCCGCGGTGGCCGAGCCGGAGCGCACGGTCGGCGCGTTGCCGCTGCTCACCGACGACGAGCGGGACCTGGTGCTCGCCGGCGACACCGCGCGCGACGTGCCGGTGACCACCGTGGTCGACGAGGTGCAGCGGCAGGCCGCCGCCACCCCGGCGACCGCGGCGCTGGTCTGCGACGGGGTGACGCTCAGCTACGCCGAGCTGAACACCGCGGCGAACCGGCTGGCCCGGCTGCTGGTGGCCCGCGGCGCCGGCCCGGAGACCCGCGTCGCGCTGCTGCTGCCCCGCTCCTGCGAGCTGGTGGTGGCGATGCTCGCGGTGCTCAAGTCCGGCGCCGCGTACGTGCCGGTGGACCCCGCCTACCCGGCCGGTCGGATCGCCTACCTGCTCGCCGACGCCACCCCGACGCTGGTGGTGGCCACGCCCGACACCGCCGCGTCCGCCGTCGGCGACACGCTGGTGCTCGACGGGGAGGTCGGCGCGGACCAGCCCGGCGACGACCTCACCGACGCCGACCGGGTCGCCCCGCTGCGCCCCGGGCACCCGGCGTACGTGCTGCACACCTCCGGCTCCACCGGCCGCCCGAAGGGCGTGGTGGTCGAGCACCGGGCGGTGAGCGCCTACCTGGCCTGGGCCCGGGAGACCTACCCGGGGCTGGCCGGCGTCGCGCTGCTGCACTCGCCGGTCTCGTTCGACCTCACCGTCACCGGCCTGCTCGGCACGCTCACCGCCGGCGGCACGGTGCGGCTGGCCGCGATCGACTCGCCGGCCGCCCGCGCCGGCGGCCGGCCGTCCTTCCTCAAGGTCACCCCGAGCCACCTCCCGCTGCTCGACGGTGAGCTGTCGCCCACCACCGACCTGGTGATCGGCGGCGAGGCGCTGACCGGCGAGCAGCTCGCCGGCTGGCGGGCCGCGCACCCCGAGGTCGCGGTGGTCAACGAGTACGGTCCGACCGAGGCGACGGTCGGCTGCGTCGCGGCCCGGATCGCCCCCGGCGCGCCGGTGGCCCCCGGCCCGGTGCCGATCGGCACGCCCACCTGGAACACCGGCGCGCTGCTGCTCGACGGCGCGTTCCAGCCGGTGCCGCCGGGCGTGGTCGGCGAGCTGTACGTCACCGGCGTCCAGCTGGCCCGCGGCTACCACGACCGTCCCGGCCTGACCGCCGAGCGGTTCCTGCCCTGCCCGTACGGTCCGCCCGGCGCGCGGATGTACGCCACCGGCGACCTGGCCCGCCGGCGTCCCGACGGGACGCTGGACTACCTGGGTCGCCGCGACGACCAGGTCAAGGTGCGCGGCATGCGGATCGAGCTGGGCGAGGTGGAGGCCGCGCTGCTGGCCCACCCGGACGTGCGGGCCGCCGCCGCGGCGGTCCGCGTCGACGGCGGTGGCGAGCCGATGCTCGTCGGCTACCTGGTCGGCCCGGCCCACGAGGACTCGGTCCGCGCCGAGCTGGCCCGCGAGCTGCCGGCGCACCTGGTGCCGGCCGCCCTGGTCCGGCTGGACGCGTTGCCGTTGACCCCGAACGGCAAGCTGGACCGGGCCGCGCTGCCCGCCCCGGCGGCCACCGAGCCGGCCGAGGACCGCTACGTCGCCCCGCGCACCGAGGCCGAGGGCCTGGTCGCCGAGGTGTACGCCGACATCCTCCAGGTGGAGAAGGTGGGCGCGCTCGACGACTTCTTCACCCTCGGCGGCAACTCGCTGCGCGGCATGCGGGCGATGGCCCGGATCCGTGCCGAGGTGGACGTCGATCTGCCCATGCGGGCGCTGTTCGCCAGCCCCGTGGTGGCGGACCTGGCCGCCCAGATCGAACAGCGGATCGCCGCCGAACTCGACGGGCTCTCCGACTCCGAGGTCGCCGCGCTGCTCGCGGCGGAAGAGGGAACCAACTGATGACCGACCTGAAGGATCCGGCCCGCGAAGCGGCCCGGCAGGCGCTGATCGCCAAGCGACTGCGCGCCCGCCAGGCCGCCCCCGCGGCCCGGATCACCCCCCGGCCCGAGGGCGCCGAGGTGCCGCTGTCGTACGCCCAGGAGCGGGTCTGGTTCATGGACCAGCTCGCTCCGGGCGAGGCCGCGTACCACATCGCGGTGCCGCTGCGGGTGCGCGGACCGCTCGACGTCGACGCGCTGCGCGCGGCCCTGGCCGCGCTCGGCGCCCGGCACGAGTCGCAGCGCACCCGCTTCCCGGCCGACGCCGACGGCCGTCCCACGGTGGTGGTCGCCGAGACGCCCGACATCCCGCTGACCGTGGTGGAGGCGGCCGACGAGGCCGCCGCGCAGGCCCTGGTGGACGCGGCGGCGGCCGAGCCGTTCGACCTGGCGCACGGGCCGCTGCTGCGGGCGCTGCTGATCCGCCTGTCCGACTCGGACCACGTGCTCTTCCTCGGCCAGCACCACATCGTCGGCGACGGCTGGTCGGTGGACGTGCTGCTGCGCGACCTGATCACGCTCTACCGGGGCGGGGAGCCGCCGGCCCTGCCGATCCAGTACGGCGACTTCGCCGCCTGGGAGGCGCGGGAGCTGGACGGCCCGCAGGCCCGCGCGCACGTGGACTACTGGAAGCAGCGCCTCGCCGGCATCACGCCGTTGGAGCTGCCGTCGGACCGGCCCCGCCCGGCCACCCAGACCTACCGGGGCGACTTCGTCGAGTTCCAGCTCGACCCGGCGGCCACCGAGGCGCTCAACGCGCTCACCCGCGACAGCGGCGGCACGTTGTTCATGACGTTGCTGTCGGCGTACCAGGTGCTGCTGGCGCGGCACGCCGGGCAGGACGACTTCGCCGTCGGCGCGTCGGTGGCCGGCCGGTCCGCTCCGGAGCTGGAGAACGTCGTCGGCATGTTCATCAACATGCTGCCGCTCCGCGCCGAGCTGGCCGGCGACCCCACCTTCACCGAGCTGCTGGCCCGTACCCGCCGCGGCGTGCTCGACGGCTTCGAGCACGCCGACGTGCCGTTCGCCAAGGTGGTGCACGAGCTGGGGCTGCCGCGCGACGTCAGCCGCTCGCCGGTGTTCCAGACCATGTTCGTGCTCCAGAACTACGAGATGGGCCGCTTCCGCGGCGTGTCCCGCAGCGACGAGGTCACCTTCGAGTGGACTCCGATGGAGCTGAAGGCGACCCGGTTCGACTTCGAGCTGCACGCCGTGGAGACCGTCGACGGGCTCTGGGGCAAGCTGGTCTTCAACACCGACCTGTTCGACCGGGCCACCGTCGAGCGGATGGCGCGACGCTGGACCGCCCTGCTCGACGCGGTCGTCGCCGCGCCGGACACGCCGGTGTCCCGGCTGCCGCTGCTGTCGGACACCGAGCGGGCGCTGCTGGCCGGCTGGAACGACACGGCGGCGGACTTCCCGCGTGAGGAGACGCTGCACGGCCCGATCGAGGAGCGGGCCGCCGCCACCCCGGACGCGGTCGCCGTCACCATCGACGGACACAGCCGCACGTACGCGCAGCTCAACGCGGACGCCAACCGGATCGCGCACCGGCTGCGCGCGGCCGGCGTCGGCCCGGAGACGCTGGTCGGGGTGTGCGCCGAGCGCTCCGTCGAGCTGGTCGCCGGCCTGCTCGGTGTGCTCAAGGCCGGCGGCGCCTACCTGCCGCTGGACCCGGAGTACCCGGCGGACCGGCTCGCCTTCATGGTCGCCGACGCGGACGCGCCGGTGGTGCTGGTCCAGTCGCACCTGCGCGACGTGCTGCCGGCCACCTCGGCCACCGTGCTCGACCTCGACGACGCGACGGTCTGGGCAGACCAGCCGGCCACCGACCCGGCGCCGCTGGCCGGCCCGGAGCACCTGGCGTACGTCATCTACACCTCCGGCTCCACCGGCCGGCCGAAGGGGGTGCCGAACACCCACCGGGGCATCGTCAACCGGCTCGACTGGATGCAGAAGACGTACGGCCTCGGCGCCGACGACGCGGTGCTGCAGAAGACGCCGGCCAGCTTCGACGTGTCGGTCTGGGAGTTCTTCTGGCCGCTGCGCACCGGCGCCCGCCTCGTGCTGGCGAGGCCGGGTGGGCACAAGGACGCCGGTTACCTGCGTGACCTGCTGGTGTCCGAGCGGATCACCACCACCCACTTCGTGCCGTCGATGCTGACGGTCTTCCTCGCCGAGGAGGGCGTGGAGGCGGCCACCGCGCTGCGCCGGGTGATCTGCTCCGGCGAGGAGCTGCCGTTGACCGCGGCGGTCGACTTCACCGCCCGGCTGCCCTGGTGCGGCCTGCACAACCTCTACGGCCCCACCGAGGCGGCCATCGACGTCACCTCGTGGCCGTGCGAGCCGGCGCGGCTGGCCGAGGTGAGCGCGGTGCCGATCGGCGCGCCGATCGCCAACCTGCGGCTGCACGTGCTCGACCCGTCCGGGGCGGTGTGCCCGGTCGGTGTCGCCGGTGAGCTGCACATCGGCGGGGTCGGGCTGGCCCGCGGCTACCACCGCCGGCCGGCGCTGACCGCCGAGAAGTTCGTTCCCGACCCGTTCTCGGCCGAGCCGGGCGCGCGCCTCTACCGCACCGGTGACCTGGCCCGCTGGGTGGTCGGGCCGGACGGCGCGGGGGTGATCGAGTTCCTCGGCCGGATCGACCACCAGGTGAAGCTGCGCGGCCTGCGGATCGAGCTGGGCGAGATCGAGAGCGCGCTGCGCGAGCAGCCGGGCGTCACCGAGGCCACGGTGATCGTCCGGGAGGACAGCCCCGGCGACAAGCGGCTCACCGCCTACCTGGTCGGGTCGGCCGAGCACGCCGCGCTGAAGGCGGCGCTGAAGGACACGCTGCCGGAGTACATGGTGCCGGCCGCGTTCGTCACGCTCGACGCGTTGCCGCTGACCCCCAACGGCAAGCTCGACCGCAAGGCGCTGCCCGCCCCGGTGGTGACCCGCGAGGCGTCGGTGGCGCTTGTCGAGCCGCGCGACGACACCGAGCGGGCCCTCGCGGCGATCTGGTCCGAGGTGTTGGGCGTGGAGACGCTCGGCATCGACGACGACTTCTTCGACCTGGGCGGGCACTCCATGCTCGCCACCCAGGTGGTCGCGAAGATCCGCAAGGCGGAGCTGGGCGGCCGGGCGGTCGGCGTGATGGACCTGTTCCAGCAGCGCACCATCCGCGAGCTGGCCGCGTTCGTCTCCGGCGACGCCGCGCAGGAGGGGCCGCGCCGGCTGCTCTACGAGCTGACCAAGCCGATCCCGGCCGGCAAGCGGGTGCTGACCTACGTCTGCGTCCCGTACGGCGGTGGCAGCGCCATCGTCTACCAACCGCTCGCCGACGCGCTGCCGGCCGGGTACGGGCTGTGGTCGCTCGCCATCCCCGGCCACGACGTGGGCCTGAGCGAGGACGCGGTGCCGTTCGACGAGCTGACCACCCGGGTCGCGGACGAGATCGTGGAACGGGTGGAGGGGCCGATCGCGCTCTACGGCCACTGCGGCGTGGGCAGCGCGATCGTCGCCGAGGTGGCCCGCAAGGTCGAGGCGGCCGGCCGGGACCTGACCGCCGTCTACATCGGCGCGATGTTCCCGTTCGCCCGCCCGAAGGGGCCCTTCGCCGCCGCCCGCAACCGGTTGGAGCAGCTGCGCAGCAACAAGCACTACGCGAGCTGGCTCAAGTCGATGGGCGTGGACACCGACGAGCTGGACCCGGAGCAGGCGGACCGGATCATCAGCAACATGCGCGCCGACTCGCGCGCCTCGGAGGAGTACTTCACCGGCCTGCTCGACCGGCAGGCGACGAAGCTGCGCGCGCCGATCGTCTCGGTGGTCGGCTCCGAGGACCCGGTCACCGACTACTACCGCGAGCGGTACGCCGAGTGGCAGTTCCTCAGCGACACGCTCGGGCTGGTCGTGCTCGACCAGGCCGGGCACTTCTTCCTGAAGTACCGCGCCGAGGAACTGGCCGAGATCGTCACCCAGGTGCACCCGGCGGTGGTGGCCGGCGACGTCGGCGGGCTGGACCCGGAGGCCCGGGGCGAGGACGCCGGCTGGGCGGTGCACGACACGTTGCGCGTCGGCGACACCGGCAGGGCCGCCACCAGGGTCAAGCCCAGCATGGGCCGGTTCCTGGCGGTCACGATCGGGCAGCTCGTCTCCAGCACCGGTTCGGCGCTGACCGCGTTCGCGCTGCCGATCTGGCTGTTCAACCGGACCGGCTCGGTGGCCGACCTGGGCCTGCTGTGGGCGTTGGCGTTGATCTGCGGCGTGCTCATGCTGCCGGTGGCCGGCGCCCTGGTGGACCGGGTCAGCCGACGCCGCATCATGATGCTGGCGAGTTCCGTGGCCGGCTCGGTCCAACTGGTGCTGGCCGCCCTGCTGTGGACCGACAACCTGGTGCTCTGGCACATCTACCTGCTGGTGGCGTTCAGTTCGGTGGCCGGGTCGTTCCAGCGGATCGCGTTCCAGTCGGCGGTGCCGCAGCTGGTGCCGAAGCGCTATCTCGGGCACGCCATGGGCATCACCCAGCTCTCCACCGGTGTGGCCACGCTGCTGATGCCGGCGTTCGCCGCCGGGCTGCTCGCCGCGATCGAGCTGAAGGGCATCCTGGTCGTCGACGTGGCCAGCTACGTGGTGGCGATCCTCACCCTGGCCGTGGTGCGCTTCCCGGACCTGCTCGGCTGGCGGCCCCGGGAGCGGATGCTGGTGGCCATCGCGAACGGTATGCGCTACTCCTGGCGGCACCGCGGGTTCCGGCTGATGCTCGGCTACTTCGCGCTGGGCAACATCTTCCTGGCGCCGGCGCTGGTGCTCACCACCCCGCTGGTGCTGTCGTTCGGCAGCCCGACCCAGGTGGCCCAGGTGGCGCTGGCCGAGGCCGTGGGCGCGGTGCTCGGCGGCGTGCTGATGTCGTTGTGGGGCGGCCCGCGCAAGCGGCGGATGATCGGCGTGCTGATCGGCAACCTGGGCACCGCGATCGGCTGCGTGCTGATCGGCCTGGACGCGTCGATCGTGATGATCTGCGTCGGCTTCTGCTGGCTGGCCATGGCGATGACCACCGCACAGTCGATCTACGCGACGATCGTCCAGGTGAAGGTGCCGCAGCGCTTCCACGGCCGGGTGTTCAGCCTGAACCAGACCATTGCCTGGTCCACGCTGCCGATCGGGTTCGCGCTGCTCGCGCCGGGCGCCACCGCCCTGTTCGAGCCGATGCTCGCCCCGGGCGGTTCGTTGGCCGGCACCGTGGGCGAGGTGATCGGCACCGGTCCGGGCCGCGGCATCGGCTTCGCGTACATCTGCTTCGGGGTGATCCTGATCCTGATCACCCTGGGCGGCTTCGCGATCCGGCTGCTGCGCCGCTTCGACCTGGAGGTCGAGGACTCCCTGCCGGACGACCTGATCGGTGCCCAGGAGCGCGAGAAGCGCCTCGCCGCCAAGGCGGACGCCCGGGAGGCCGTCCCGGTCTGACCTCCACCCGCACCCGGTCGATCAAGGAGTTCGCGTCGGTTCCCGCTCCGGGACCGACGCGAACTCCTTGGTCACCTCACCTCGGCGTCAGTCGGCGGCGACGTACAGGCGTTCACCGGTGGGGCGGTAGCCGACGCGCCGGTACACCCGCCAGGAGTCCTCGCCGCCGGCCTCCAGCCAGGCCACCTCCGCGCCCGTGGCGAAAAGCCGCCGGGTCACCTCGGCGGTGATCGCGCCGGCCAGGCCCCGGCGGCGGTACGGCGCGCGGACGGCGATGCCGGCGACCTCGCTCACCCCGCCGGCGGGTGGGGCCGCCCCGCCGCCGCCCGCGCAGGCACCGGATCCGGTGACCGCCGTGACGGCCACGGCGCCGGCCTCCTGCTGGCGCCGGAGCCGGGCCACGTCGGCCGGGGTGGCCTCCGGTTCCCCGCCGAAGGCCTCGTTCTGCGCGCCGATCAGCGCGGCGCGCTGGTCGTCGGTGCGCGGCTCGATCAGGTCGATGCCGGCGGGCGTGGGTGGTGTCCGCAGCGTGTCGGGCAGGCAGACCAGGTAGGTGTGCCGGGCCTCCACGACGAACCCGGCGGCGGTGAGCAGCGCCTCCAGACCGGGCGCGGAACTGGCGACGTACTCCAGGCGGGGTCGGCGACCGGCGGCGCGGAACGCGGCGACCAGCGCGGTGACGTCGGCCGCGGTGACGGCCGAGCCCGGCCGGGGCGTGGCGTAGTTGATGTGTGGGCTGGTGGTGGTCGGGTCGACCCCGACCACGAACGGCCCCACCTCGACGGGCGCGGGACGCGCCGAGAGGGTGGCGACGACGCACTGTTGGACGCGAGCATCCATGATCAACGTAGAACCTCGATGCAGGGAAGAGCGGACGGTGGACGAACGATGCGTCGGACCGCCGAATTGTGGCCGGACAGCACGACGGTCACCCGTCGCGCGGTCGACACTCAGGCGGCCGCTGGGCCTACCTGGATCACAGGCGTCATTCCCTCATGCGTGGTGCCACGCCGAACGCGTGGTCGGCGGCAAGACTGCCGCAGGCCACGCCGGCCTGTCAAGCAAAAGGTCGGTGTGAGCTGGCATGGTGGAGGCATGTGCCGCAACATTCGCGTGCTCCACAACTTCGAGCCGCCCGCGACCGACGACGAGATCGAAGCCGCCGCCCTTCAGTACGTGCGGAAGGTGAGCGGCGCGACCCGCCCGTCCGCGGCCAACGAGGAGGCGTTCGACGAGGCGGTCCGCGCGGTCACCGCGGCCACCCGTACCCTGCTGGAGAGCCTCGTGACGAAGGCGCCCTCCCGCGACCGCGAGGTGGAGGCCGCGAAGGCGAAGGCGCGCGCTGCCGAGCGGTACGGGCCGCGGGCGGCCACGTCCTGAGCCGACCGGGCACGCGCCGTGCCTGTCGTCAGTCGGCGGGTGCGGGCTCGGTGGGCCGTGGGGTGAAGAAGCGGACGAGATCGTCGGCCGCGGTGGGGGAGAGCATCATCGCGTGCACCCGGGCCGACATCTCGGCGATCGGGCGGGTCCGGGTGAACATCGCCTCCTCGTATGCCCGGATCGCCGCGTCGGGGTCGGCGGGGTCGGCGGCGAGCGCGGCGGCGAGTTCGGCGGCGTCGAGCATCGCCTGGTTGGCACCCTCGCCGACCGGCGGCATGAGGTGCGCGGCGTCACCGACGAGGGTGATGCCGGATCGGTGTGCCCAGCGGATGCCGGTGGGCATCGCCTCGACCCGGTGCGGGACGGGCGGGCCGTCGCCGGCCTCGATCAGCGCGGTGAGGCGGGGGTCCCAGCCGTCGAACACCTCGAGCAGGGCTCGCCTGCTGCGGTAGGTGTCGAGGTGGCGATCGTCGGCCGGCAGGGAGATCCCGACCCGGATGCTGCCGTCGCCGAGGCGTTGCCCGGACAGGATCCGGCGTTCACCGACGCACCAGAGATTGCCGGGGCCGACCAGGTCGGCGACCTCCGGATGGCGCCGGTCGGCGTCGGCGATGGTGAGCTGTACGAGCGTGGACACGGCGGCCGGTGTCGCGTCGGTCAGCAGCGGCCGGACGACCGAACGGGCGCCGTCCGCGCCGACGAGGACGTCGCAGTCGGCGTGGTGGCCGCCGTCGAACGCCAGCCGGAAGCCACCGCCGGGTCGCGGCGTCGCGGCGACGAGCCGGTGGCCCCACGCCACCGCGTCACCGGGGAGCGAGTCGAGCAGCAGACCCCGCAGGGCCCGGCGGTCGATCTCGGGCCGTCCGGAGAACGAGCCGGTCGGCGGCCGGTGGTGCACGAGGACGCGTCCGGCCGGGTCGAGGATGCGATGTTCCTCGCCCTGCGGCCGGGCCGCGGACCGGAACTGCGCCTCGAGGCCGGCTGCGGCCAGGGCCCGCTGCCCGGACTCCGGGTGCAGGTCGAGCGAGCCGCCGGGTGAGCGCGCGGTCCGGTGCGCCTCGCGTTCGTACACCACCGCGCTCAGGCCGTGCCGGTGCAGGATCCGGGCCAGCGTCAGGCCGCCGAGCCCGCCGCCGGCGATGGCGATGCACATCGCCGCCCCCTTACCGTACGCTGTATTTCGTGGATACACCGTACGGTAACGTACCCCTGCCGATCTGGGAACGGCCCGAGCCCCGGCCCCGGGCGACGCCGGTGCCGCTGACCCGGGCGAAGATCGCCGCCATGGCGACAGGGATCGCCGACGCGGACGGCCTCGACGGGCTGTCTCTCCGCAAGATCGCCAAGGAGCTCGGCGTCGGGCCGATGCGGCTCTACGACTACGTGCTCAACCGCTCCGAGCTGCTCGATCTGATGGTCGACGCGGTGTACGCCCGGATCGCCGGGACCGCCCCTCAGGACGGGTGGCGCGCCACGGCGCGCGCCCTCGCCCGGGCGACCCGGGACGCCGCGCTCGACCACGAGTGGTTCGCCGACCTGCTCGGCGCGCGGCCGCATCTCGGGCCGCACGCGCTGGCCGTGGGTGAGGCGACCGCGGCGGCGCTCGCCCAGGCCCCGGGCGTACGCGACGTCGACGATCTCCAGCGGGCGCTGGGCGCGTTCAACGCGTACCTCGTCGGGGCGCTCCGCCGGGAGATCACCGAGCGGCGCACCGCGCGGGCGACCGGCGTCGACGTCTCCGCCTGGCAGTCCGCGCTCGGGCCCTACCTGACCCGGATGCTCGACACGGGTCGCTATCCCACCGTCGCCCGGCTCGTCGTCGACGGCGCCCACCTCGACGCCGCGGAGACCTTCCACCACAACCTGACCATCGTCCTGGACGGTATCGCCGGCCCTCGCCGGCCGTGACCTACCGGGGTCGGGGTGCGGCGTCGCCGAAGGCCGCGGCGAACGCCTCGCTGATGAGGTCCGGCAGATCACCGCGCCCGTCCTCCGAGGCCCAGCGCACCAGCGCGGTGTGCATGGCGGCCAGGCAGGCGCTGGCCGCCGCCGCGGCCTGGAAGGCCGCCTCCGGGTCGGCGGCCTCGTCGCCGAGGCCGTCCACGATGGCCTGTCGAAGCACGTGGTGGTTGTCGAGGTGCCGGGCCCGGAGCGCGGGCGTCGAGATCATCAGTCGTAGCCGGGCCAGCAGGAACCGGTCGTCGCCGGCGGCCAGCGCCCGCGCCGACTCGACGAGCGCGTCGCCGATGCGGCGCACGAGCGGCTGCCCGGCCGGCGTCGCGGCGATCCGTTCGGCGACCAGTGGGCCGTTCTGGTCGACCAGGACGAGGTCCTCCTTGGTCGGGAAGTGCCGGTACACCGTCATCGGTGACACACCGGCGGCCGCGGCGACGTCGTTCACGGTCGTGCCGTCGTAGCCGCGCTCGACGAACAACCGGACCGCATGCGCCTGGATGGCGCGCTGCGTCTCGGCCCGTCGCTGCTCCCGCAGGGTTGAGTGTCGCCCATCCACGTGTTAGACACTAACACAATGATAGTAACTAACAATTCGGGAGCGACTAACACCGTGAGTGATCTGATCGGTCGGACGGCGCTGGTGACCGGCGCGTCGCGTGGCATCGGGCAGGCGATCGCGGTCCGGCTGGCGGCGCGGGGTGCTGCCGTCGTCGCGCACTTCGGCGCCGACGGGGAGGGAGCGAGGGCGACGGTCGACCAGATCGTGCGCGCCGGCGGCACGGCGTACGCCGTCGGCGCGGTGCTGGGGGTGGACGGGGACGTCGAGACGCTGTTCGCCGGCGTCGAGGCCCACCTGGCCGGACGGCCGCTCGACATCCTCGTCAACAACGCGGCGGCGCCACCCGCCGGCCCGCTCGGCACCACCACCCGGGCCGCCTTCGACCACCTGTTCGCGGTCAACGTGCGAGCGCCGTACTTCGTCATCGAGCGTGCCCTGCCGCTGTTCCCCGACCGCGGCGGCCGCATCGTCACCGTCTCCTCCGTGGCGACCCGGATGGCCAACGCCGCCCAGACCTCGTTCGCCATGACCAAGGGCGCGGTCGAGACGATGACCCTGACCCTGGCCAACCAGCTCGGCGCCCGGGGCGTCACGGTGAACGCGGTCGCGCCGGGCGCCACCCGGACCGCGACCAACGGCCCGGTCTTCGAGACGGCGGGCCTCGCCGAGCTGATCACCGGCATGACGGCGCTCGACCGGCTGGGCGCGCCCGGTGACGTCGCCGACGTGGTCGCGTTCCTCGTCTCCGACGCCGCGCGGTGGGTCACCGGGCAGGTCATCGACGCGAGTGGAGGCCTGTTCCTGGGCCCACGCGCCTGACCCGCCGGTGCCGCCCTTGCCATGCTGGTTGACTGGTGTTCTACTTGACCATAACAATCGTCAGGGGGTCACCAGGTGATCAACTTCCATGTCGACCGGTCCAGCAGCGTCCCCGCCTACGCCCAACTGGTGCGCCAGGTGCGCGAGGGGCTGCGGATCGGGACGCTGCGGCCGGGGGACCAACTGCCCACGGTGCGCAGCGTGGTGACCTCGTGCACGGTCAACCCGACCACGGTGCTCAAGGCCTACCGGGAGCTGGAGCTGTCCGGCCTGGTGGAGGCACGGCAGGGGGCCGGCACCTTCGTCAGCGGCACGCTCGGCCACGCCGACCCGCATGTCATGGCCCGCCTGCGCGGCAGCCTGGCCCGGTGGCTCGGCCAGGCCCGCGAGGCCGGCCTGGAGGACGAGGACGTCCAGGCGCTGCTCGCCTCGGTGATCGTGGAGAACTCGGCGCGTCGGGCCCAGCCGGGCGCGGAGCCCCAGAAGAAGGAGGGCGCCGCGTGAGCGAGCAGTCCATCGCGGTGCGGGCCCGCGACGTGAGCAGGCGCTACGGCTCCGTCTGGGCGCTGCGGGAGTGCAGCTTCGAACTGCCGGCGAACCGGATCGTCGCGCTCGTCGGTGCGAACGGCGCGGGCAAGTCGACGCTGATGAGCATCATCGCCGGCACGCTGGGGGTCACCAGCGGCTCGTTGCTGGTGCACGGCCGCCGGGTGGTGCGGGGCAGGTCCGGCGGCGAGGGTGGAGACGCCGGAAGTCGGGTCGCGATCCTCGCCCAGGACAAACCGCTCTACCGCGACTTCAGCGTGTCGGACATGCTCCGCTTCGGCCGGGCGACGAACCGGGTGTGGGACCAGCGGCGGGCGCTGTCATGGCTGAGGCGCTTCGACATCCCCCTGGACCGCCGCTGCGGCAAGCTCTCCGGCGGGCAGCGGGCGCAGGTCGCGCTGGCGGTCGCGCTGGGTTCCCGCCCGGCGGTGCTGCTGCTGGACGAGCCGCTCGCGAACCTGGACCCGGTGGCCCGCACCGAGGTGACCGGTGAACTCATGGCGGAGGCCGCCGACGGCGACCTGACGATCATGCTGTCGACCCACATCATCGCCGAGCTCAGTGGCGTCGGTGACCATCTGCTGCTGCTCGACGCGGGCCGGCCCGTGCTCGCCGGTGACGTCGAGGAGCTGCTCGACGGCCACGTGCGGCTGACCGGCCCCCGCGCGGACCAACCACCCGGCCCGGGCACGGTCGTCCAGGCGCGACACACCGACCGCCAGTCCACGTTCGTACTGCGGCAGCCGGCGGAGCCGACGGCACACTCGATCGTCGCGCCCGGCTGGACCAGCCAGCCCCTCACCCTGGACGAGCTGATCCTGACCTACCTCAAGGCGTCGTCCACGGCACACCGCGAGATGGAGGCAGTCGCATGACCGAGCGCACCGAGCGAAGCGAGGTCCGTGAGGGCTTGCCCAGCCCGCCCGGCATGAGCCGGCTCGTGCACGCGGCCCCCGCCAGGCGCGCGGACGACCTCGGAACCGGCGGCGGCCTACGCGGCCTGCTGTGGCTGACCTGGCGCCAGCACCGCTGGACCCTGGTCGGCACGCTCGTCCTGGCCGCGGTCCTGGTGGGCTGGATGACCTACCTGTCCATGGAGTTGACGGACCTCTGGCACCAGTGTCACGAGGCGTACTGCGCGGAGGGCTCCCCGCAGGGCAGGCGACTCGGTGGGTCCTCGCCGCTGGTCCTGACCCTGGCGGCCCTCTCGCGCGTGGTGCAGTACATGCCGCTGCTGATCGGCTTGTTCGTCGGCGTCCCGGTGCTCAGCAGGGAGCACGAGCAACGGACGTTGCTGCTGGCCTGGAGCCAGGACGTCTCCCCGACGCGCTGGTTGTGGACCAGACTGGGTCTGCTCGGCCTGTTCGTGGCGGCGGTGACGGCGGTCGTCGCCGGGGTCAGCGACCACCTGGAGCGGACGCGGGCCCTGGTCGGCCCGATGAGCCTCTTCGAGTACGAGTCGTTCCTGAACACCGCGATGCTGCCGGTCGTGATCAGCCTCTGCTGGTTCGCGGTCGGTGTCGCGCTCGGCGCCGCGATCCGACGCACGCTCCCCGCCGTGTTCGTCGTGATCGCGGGCTTCATCGGCCTGACCTACCTGGTGCGGTGGCGCTATCCCACGCTGATGGAGCCGTTGTCCGCGAACCGCCCCATCGGCGGGCCGAACATCGACGTGCTGCGCGACAACGCCCTGGTCGTGAGCGGCGGCATGATCAAGTACGGGAGCGACGGACCGTCCAGCACGTTCGACGCCTCCGGGCGGGAGCTCACCGGCGTCGAACTGCAACGTCTCTGTCCGCCCGACAACGGCAGCGGTCGGACGCTCGCCTGCTTCATGGAGAACAACCTCCAGCAGCACCTGCAATACCAGCCGGGCAGCCGGATCCCCGAGTTCCACCTGATCGTCGCCGGCGGCTACCTGGGCCTGACCGCGCTTGCCCTGCTCGCCGCCGGGTGGATCGTCCGCCGCACCGACCTCAGTGCGGGGTGACCCGCGGCCCCGATCGATCTGGGATGCTTCGCTCATGCCGTCGTTCCCGCCCACCTTCGCCGACCGGGTCGTCGCGCTGCCGGCCGGCGGTCAGTTCGAGGCGTTCCTCGACGAGCACCGCGCCGCGCTCGACGGCTGCCTGGACGGGTTGACCGAGGAGCAGGCGCGCCGGTCGCTGGTGGCCTCCCGGACCACGCTGCTGGGTCTGGTCAAGCACGCGACGTTCGTGGAGAAGGTCTGGTTCGACGAGGCCGTCACGGGCCGGTCCCGGGCGCAGATCGGCATCCCCGAGCGGTCCGAGGAGTCCTTCGTGCTCGACGACGGTGACACGATCGCGACCGTCCGGCAGGCACACCGCGACGCCTGCGCGGCATCGCGCCGGGCCACGTCGTCGCTCGGCCCGGACGACGTCCTGCGCGGGCACCGGCTCGGGCCGCTGCCGCTGCGCTGGGTCTACCTGCACGTGCTGCGCGAACTCGCCCAGCACTGCGGGCACGCGGACATCCTCCGCGAACAGATCCTCGGCGCCGGCCCGGGTCAGCCGACCTCGTCGGCCGGGACGTCCTCCGGGTCCCGCACCCAGGCGGAGTAGACCGGGAGGGCGTGCCAAGGGCCGCCCGCCGTGTCCGTAGCCACCGCGACCACCGCGTACGGGTGGGCGAAGCGCAGGTCGGCGACGCGGGCGACGCCCTCCGGCGGCAGCCCGGCCACCATCCCGAACGCGGTCACGGCGGCGGCCTCGAAGCCGTAGCGGCCGAACCTCGCCACCGCCGACTGCGCCGCGGCGAACGGCGGCTCGGTCAGTCCGAGCAACTCGCCCAACGCCCGGGCGGCCGCGTCGAAGCCGAACCCGGCCGTCGTGAGGTCGTGCCGGCTGCGCGCCGCCCAGCACGGCAGCACGGCGGTGGCGCGCTCCTCGCGGCCGTCCCGGGCGAACGTCCGGGTCGGCTCCTCCCGCAGCGTCCACAACGGGGTCTCGCCCAGCGGCAGGTCGAACAGCGACCGCCGTCCCGGCACCGGCCCGTCCGGAACGGTGGCGGCGGCCACCGCCAGCTCCCGGGCGGCGGCCAGCACCTCCACGGGCGACACGTCCGGCGCGGCGATCACCGACACCACCAGCATCCCGGCGCCTTCGTCGCCCACGCGCGCCGGCGCCACGTGTACCGCGACGTCGCCGGCCCGTTCGGTGGTGGACACCCAGCACCGGTGCCCGACCGGAGGCGTCCGGAGCACCTGCCGCAGCCGTCCCGCCCAGGCGCCGCCCAGCGTTGCGGCCGGCGCCACCTCGAACGGGTCGGCCCAGGAGACCCGGGTGGCCAACGCGTTGGCCAGGATCAGCAGCGTCTCCGGGGCGACGTCGACCGGGAACCGCTCGATCAGGCCGCCGGTGCGCTCCCGGGCCCACGCGTCGAGCGCCGCCTGGTCGGGCAGCGGACCTCGCTCGGTCTGCTCGGGCAGGCCGGCTCGCCACTCGGCCAGCTCCTCGAACGGGGTCCGCTCCCACAGCGCGGTGGCCGCGGCGACCATCGGGTGCGGCGCGGCGAGCAACGCCCGGGCCGCCGCGGCGGCGTCGTCCGGATCGACGCCGAGCGCCTCGGCCAGCGCCGCCCGGGCCTCGCCGGTGGCGGCCGGGCCGGTCAGCGCCAGCAGCAGCCAGGCGCCCAGCGGCGAGGCGACGTGGTGGGTGTCACCGGCGGCGCGGTGCAGCCGCTCGGCGTAGTGGGCCAGGGGTGCGTGGAGAGGAGTCACCGCTCCACTCTGCCCGTTGGCGGGGCTCCCGGCACGTCGGTCAGGACCAGAGTTCGAACGGCTCGTCGATCTCCTCGCCGGCGAGGAACGCCGGCAGCAGCTCCGGCAGCCGACCGGGATAGCAGCGCGGCCGGTCGGCGAGCACCTCGGCCAGCGGCCACCAGCGGAACCCGAAGTAGTCCTCCACCTCGTAGTCCAGCCGGTTCGTCCCGTCGACCTCCGGCCCCGGACCGGGTAGCCGCACCGGCACCACCACCTCGTCCTGCAGATGTCGCCGCTGCCGGTGCCGGAAGCTGGCCCGCCGCCGCCAGGTCGGCGCGCCGATCTCGTCCGGCGCGACCACGATGCCGGTCTCCTCGCGCAGCTCGCGCACCGCCGCCTCCCGGTACGTCTCACCCGGGTCCAGCCCGCCGCCGGGCAGTTCCCACCACACCCCCAGGTCGGCGTGCTCCGGGTCCCGGGTGTGGAACAGCAGCATCCGGTCGGCGACGTCGAGCACCACCACCCGCACCGCGCTTCGCTCGAACAACGGCAGATCGCGAGGCAACTCCATGACCGCAGCTTAAGGAAGGGCCCCCGCTCAACGCCTGCGGTAGAGGAACGGGACCCGCTTGACGCCGGGCCGCACGATCGGCGCAGCCCGTTCGGCGCCGCAACGGGGGCAGCGCACCCGCACGCCGGCCGGCGTGCCCGGAGCGCGTAACCGCTGGCCGCACCGGCAGGCGAAGACCACGGACCGCACCATGCGCAGGTACTCCGCCCGGTCCCGGCGCGGCCACCGGCCGTGGCAGCGCCGGCAGAGCCGCGGCGGAAAGCTGTGGTACCAGGCCATCCCGGCGGCGCCCGCGACCATCACCGCGCCGGACGCCACCAGACCCAGCGGCGCGGCCAGGCCGGGCAGCGCCGCCGCCAGGTCACCCGCCCACGCGGTACGGACCCCGAGCGCGACCAGGAGCACGACCACCGGTACGCCGAGCAGCGTCGCGGTGAATCCCCAGGCGAACGCCAGCACGGCGAGCACGAACATCGCCGTCGCCTGACGCGGCGCCCACCGGGCCACGCCGTACCCGCCGCAGCGTGGGCAGTTCGGCGGCGCGAGGTGCGGCACCGATCGCAGCACCCTCGGGGCGAGCCACTCGACGAGCAGCTTCAGCAACTCCTCGGCCAGCTTCGTGACGAGCGCCTGCAGGAACCCGCCCATGGTCGCTCCTCCCGCCCGCCGTCGCCGGTCCATCGTCGCCGCCCGGGGGCGGTGGGAGGGCGCGCGGCGCGTGACGGGCATCCGACATCGCCGGGGTCGGGGAGGATGGCGGCATGTCGCAACTTTTCGGGGAGACCGCCGACATCTATCACGAGGCGCGACCGGGCTATCCGGTCGAGATCGCCGACGCCGTCCGCGCCTACCACGGCGGGTCGCCCGACACCCTGGTCGAGGTCGGCGCCGGCACCGGTCTGGCCACCACTGCGCTGCTCGCCCTCGGCGCGGCGACGACCTGCGTCGAGCCGGACGTCCGGATGGCCCGGGTGCTCGCCAAGCGATTTCCGGACGTGGACGTGGTGACGGCGAGCTTCGAGCAGTGGAGCCCGCCGCTCGGCGGCGTGGCGGCGTTGGCCTGCGCGATGGCGTGGCACTGGCTCGACCCGGCCACCCGCAACCAGCACGCCCGGGACGCGCTGCGCCCCGGCGGCACGCTCGCCGTTCTCGGCCACCGCTACGCCTACGTCGAGGCGGAGCAGGCGGAGGCGATCCGGGCCGCGTTCGCCTCCGCCGATCCCGCCGACCGGGGAGACCGTCCCGACGGTTGGTTCCACGACGACATCGCCGCCAGCGGCTGCTTCACCGACCTGCGGTTGTCCCGGTTCCGCCGGGCGGTGCCGCTGGACACCGCGGCCTACCTGCGGCTGGTCGACACGTTCTCGCCGCAGCTGCGCCGCCCGCCCGAGCTGCGCGAGCGGGTGCGCGCCGCGGTCGGCGCGGCGATCGACGGCTTCGGCGGCACCGTCGTGCTGGACCTGCGCACCACGCTCGCCCTGGCCCGCCGCCCGGCCTGACCGCGCCCGGCCTGACCGCCAGGCCCGACCGCCCGGCGTGGCCACGGCGCCTGACCGCCCGGCCCGACCGCTACGCCTGACCCCCGGCGTGGCCGCCAGGCCTGGCTGGCGCGGCGACCGCCCGAGCCGCCGGTCCCGCCGCGCGGCAGGACCCGGCCCGGGGTGCCGGTCCCGGTGGTCAGGAGGCGTCGACCGCCCGGGCCACCTCGGGCGGGAGGGGGTACGGCCGTTCGACCGGAAGCAGCGCCGCCGCGCCGGCCTCGTCACCGGCGGTGAGCCGGCCGTGCACCGTACGGGCCAGCGCGGTGACGTCGGTGAGCCCGACCAGCCACTCGTCGACGTACCGCCGGACCGCCTCACCGGAGAGACCCACCTGCACCGACCGGTAGGGCAGCGGGGCCAGCCGCAGCGATCGTTCCGGGTCCCACTGCACCCGCACCGGGCTGGTGCGCAACAGGTGGCGCCAGCCGTCCCGGTCCGGGTGCCGGCGGGGGTCGTGGCTACTGAGGCAGGCGTGCCCGAGCGCCCACTCGAAGCCGGCCCGGCTGATCTCGACCGCGAGCACCCGCTCCTGCCCGGGCTTGAGCGCCCAACCGCAGCGGCACATCATCCACCGGAACGAGGGCTTGATCCAGGTCATCCGCTCCCGCTTGAACGGCGGCACGAACCGGCCGGCGGCCAGCGCCGCGTCGGCGATCTCCGGCGGGTACGCCTGATAGACGGTGACGGTGTCGTCGGTGAAGGTGGCGCGGATCTGGTGGCGAGGAACGGTCACCGGGGCATGGTGGCGAACGCGACGGCGTGACCGCCACCGGATTGCCCCGGGCGCCGGCGGGATAGGCTGCCCGCCGTGGCAGGTCTGTTGAGGAACGTGGCGTCCCGGCTCGGCCGGATCACCGGGGGCGCCGCCGCGCCCGCCCGCCCCGGCGGGCCGATCCCGGCCCAGGTCGCGCGCCGCCGTCAGGTCAGCGCGCTGCAGCGCCGCGAGCTGTCGTACGCGCCGGAGCCGGACGGGCAGGCGGACCCGGGTGAGATCGTCTGGACCTGGGTGCCGTACGAGGACGATCCCCGGCAGGGCAAGGACCGGCCGGTGCTGGTGGTGGGCCGGCACAGCCGCACCCTGTTCGGGTTGATGCTCTCCAGCCAGGGTGAGCGGGACGGCCAGCGACACTGGCTGTCGCTCGGCCCGGGGGAGTGGGACCGGGAGAAGCGGCCCAGCTGGGTGCGCCTGGACCGGGTGCTCACCATGCGCGAGGACAGCATCCGTCGCGAGGGCGCGGTGCTGGACCGGCCCCGGTTCGACCGGGTCGGGCAGGCGTTGCGCGCCGGCTACGGCTGGCGCTGACCGGGCCGTGTCGACCGGCCGGACCGCCCGGCTGGTCGTCGCCCCGACTGGTCGGGCCGGCCAGGCCGACCGTCGCCGGGGTGAAGCGGTGACGCCGGCGGCGTCCACGCGCTCGGCCGGCCGGTGCGGTCAGTGCTCGGCGACGAGTTGGCGGGGGGCGCGGGCGGCGCCGAGCGTCTTCGCCTCGTACATGGCGGCGTCGGCGCGGCACAACGCGTCGGTGAGCTGGGTGGGGCTGTGGACCGGGGCGAGCCCGACCGATGCGGTGACCCGGATGCTGCGACCGCCCAGCGGGATCGGCGCGGCGAGCGCCTCGTAGAGCCGGCGGGTGGCGTGCTCGATCCAGCGCCGGTCGGCCGTGGGGCTGGCCAGCAGGCCGGCGAACTCGTCGCCGCCGAGGCGGGCCACCAGGTTGTTGCCGGCGAAGGCGGCCAGCCGCTGGGCGACGCACACCAGCACCTGGTCGCCGGCGGCGTGCCCGAAGCGGTCGTTGATCTGTTTGAAGTCGTCCAGGTCGAGCACCACCGCCACCAGGGGCTGCCCGGCGGGGTCGGTGAGCAGGGCGGCGGCCAGCCGGAAGAAGGCGCGGCGGTTGGGCAGCCCGGTCAGCGGGTCGTGGCTGGCGGCGTGCCGTTCGGCGGCCAGCTCGGCCTGGAGCAGTTCGAGTTCGGCCTCGGCGCGCAGGGCCCGCCGGCGCAGCTGCCAGGCGGAGACCAGGGCACCGGCGGCGGAGATGCCAGAGGCGACGGTCATCGGATCCGGCACGCGCCCCCCTCACCACAGTCCCTGAGGTCACCGAACGTGAGCGACCCGGCACACCGTACGTTCGGCTATCATGCTCGCAGTCCATTGCAGATGCAATAGCAGATGCACGTGCATCTCACTCCTCAGTCGACAATCGACGCCACCCACCGCTCCTCCCCGCGGCCTCGGCTGGCCTTCCCGAAGGACGCCCATGCAACCGCCTCCCAACGGCGTACCCGTGCCCCACCTGCCCCCGATGCGGTGGTTGAAGAGTCGTCGCAGCAACCCCAGCGGCAACTGCGTCGAGCTGGCCGAGCTGCCCGGCGGTGGCGGCATCGCGGTGCGCAACTCCCGGCACCCGGAAGGGCCGGCGCTGATCTACACCGTGGACGAGATCGCGGCGTTCGTGCTCGGCGCCCGGGACGGGGACTTCGACCACCTGATCCCGCCGTCCCGTACACGGGACTAATTCGTCCGACCGGGGGAGTTCACCTCACTGTCGGTTCATGGCATGCTTACTCGTCGGCCGGGAGGGCGCCCGGTCGGGAGCAGCCGGGATGCGAGGGCGGTCAGGTGGCGACGGTGCCCGTCGAGGGCGGACCGACAAGCGGTCCGACGGTGCTGCGCATGCTGCTCGGGGCGCAGTTGCGCCGCCTGCGCGAGAGCGCCGCGGTCAGCCGGGAGAGCGCCGGTTGGGAGATCCGTTCCTCCGAGTCCAAGATCAGCCGGATGGAGCTGGGTCGGGTCGGCTTCAAGGAACGCGACGTCGCCGACCTGCTCACGCTCTACGGGGTCGCCGCGCCGGAGGACCGCGCCGCGTTGCTCAAGCTGGCCCGCGACGCCAACAGCCCCGGCTGGTGGCACCGCTACGGCGACGTGCTCCCCAGCTGGTTCCAGTCCTACCTGGGGCTGGAGGCGGCCGCCGCGCTGATCCGCACGTACGAGGTCCAGTTCGTGCCCGGCCTGCTGCAGACCGCCGCGTACGCGCGGGAGGTGATCCTGCTCGGGCATCGCGGCGCCGCCCCGGCGGAGCTGGACCGGCGGGTCGACCTGCGGATGGAGCGCCAAGGGCTGCTGAGCCGCACCAACCCGCCGCAGCTCTGGGCGGTGCTCGACGAGGCCGTGCTGCGCCGGCCGATCGGCGGCGCTGCGGTGATGCGCGAGCAGCTGGACGCGCTGATCGAGGCGACCGCCGCGCCGCACGTACGGCTCCAGATCGTCCCCTTCACCGCCGGCGGGCACGCCGCTGCCAGCGGCGCCTTCAGCATCCTGCGCTTCGGCGACGAGGACCTGCCCGACATCGTCTACATCGAGCAGTTGACCAGCGCCATCTACCTCGACAAGCGGGACGATCTCGACTACTACGCGGAGGCGATGGAGCGGCTGTGCGTCGAGGCCGCGCCGCCGGAGCGTACGCCCGAGCTGCTGGCCCGCGTCCGCGACGAGCTCTACCCGGCCTGACCGGAGCGCCGCCGGGCGATACCATGGCCGCCGACCGGTGACAGTGGACGGACGTCATCCCACGACGGTGGCGCATGAGTCGTGGAGGCGGCGTTGACCAACGAGGCGAGCGGCACGGCGACCGAGGCGGGCCACCCGGCCGACCGGATCGACACGTCGGTGGTGCACCCGGCGCGGCGTTACAACTACTGGCTCGGCGGCAAGGACAACTTCCAGGCCGACCGCGAGTCCGGCGACGCGATGGCCGCCGCGTTCCCGACCATCCGGACCAGCGCGCTGGAGAACCGGCGTTTCCTGCGGCGCGCGGTCCGGCACCTGGCCGCCGAGGTGGGGATCCGCCAGTTCCTCGACATCGGCACCGGCATCCCGACCGCCGACAACACCCACGAGGTGGCCCAGTCGGTCGACCCGCGCGCCCGGGTGGTCTACGTCGACAACGACCCGATCGTGCTGGCCCACGCCCGGGCCCTGCTCACCAGCACCGCCGAGGGCGCCACCGCCTACCTCGACGCCGACCTGCGCGACCCGGAGCGGATCCTCGCCCACCCCGACCTGCGCCGCACGCTCGACCTCACCCAGCCGGTGGCGTTGATGCTGGTGGCGGTGCTGCACTTCGTGCCGGACACGGACGACCCCTACGCCACGGTCGCCCGGCTGCTGGACGCGCTGCCCGCGGGCAGCCATCTGGTCGCCTCGCACGCCACCCACGACCACCTGCCGGCCCACCTCGCCGCCGAGGCGAAGGCGGCGGCGCGCGGCGGTGGCCCGCACGGGGTGATCAACCTGCGCGCCCGGGACGAGATCGTCCGCTTCTTCGACGGTCTCGAGCTGGTCGAGCCGGGCGTCTGCTCGGTGGCCGAGTGGCGTGCCGACGGCGAGCCCGAGCCACGCCCCTCGGTGGTCGACGTGAGCATGTACGGCGGCGTCGCCCGCAAGCGCTGACCGGCAGGTCAGACCGGGACGAAGCGGCCGCCGGTTGGTGCGGACGGGGGCCGGCCGGGCAGACTGGTGAGCATCATGTCGCCGTTCACGCCCGACCTCCGGCTGCACGACCGCTACGTCCTGCGCGAACGCGTCGGGCTCGGCGGCATGTCCGAGGTGTGGCGCGCCGACGACGAGGTGCTGCACCGCCCGGTCGCGGTCAAGGCGCTCGCCGGCCGGCTCGCCGCCGACCCGCACCTGCGCGCCACCATCCAGCGCGAGGCCCGCGCGGCGGCGCGGCTCACCCACCCGCACGTGACCCAGGTGTACGACTACGGCGAGGCGACGCTGCCCGGCGGCGTGGTGACGCCGTACCTGGTGATGGAACTCGTGCCGGGGCAGACGCTCGCCGACCGGCTGGCCGGCGGGCCGCTCGCCTGGCCGGACGCGGTCCGGACGGCCGGGCAGGTCGCCGCCGCGCTGGCCGCCGCGCACCGGATCGGCGTGGTGCACCGCGACGTCAAGCCGGCCAACGTGATGCTCACCGAGACCGGTGCGAAGGTGCTCGACTTCGGCATCGCCGCGCCGGCCGGCCCGCAGCACCCGGTGGCCGGGCCGGCGGGTGAGCCACTGGCCGGCACTCCGGCATACTTCGCCCCGGAACGGCTCGACCCCGGCCCGACCCATCCGGCCGGCGACGTGTACGCGCTCGGCGTGCTGCTCTACCGCAGCCTCACCGGTCGACCTCCACTGCCGGTGCGGACCTGGGACGACGTCGTCGAGCTGCGGGACCGGCGGCCACCGGTGCCGCCGCTTCGGGTGCCCGGGCTGCCCGCCGACGTTGCCGACCTGGTCCTGGCCTGCCTGGCGGTGGATCCGTCCCGCCGCCCCGGCGCGGCCGAGGTGGCCGACCGGCTCGGCGCGGGCCGCCCGGTCGATCCGCCGACCGCGATCCTGCCCACGGTCAGCCCGGCGCGCCACCCGCCGACGCTGATCGAGCAGCTTCCGGCGCCGTCGCGCGCCATTCCGCCGTCGTCGCGGCCGGAGGTGCCGCCGAACCGGCTGACCGGTGTGCTCGTCGCCGGCGCCGTGGTGCTGCTGCTCGGGCTGGTCGGCGCGCTGGTACTCGACGGCAGATCCGGCCCACAGCCCACCGCCGCGCCGGTGGTCACGACGACTTCCCGCCCGAGCGCCGCCGTCGCGCCCCCTGCCGCCCGGCCGACGCCGACACCGACGGCGACGCGCACCAGGGCGCCCGAACCGGTCACCGCGCGCCAGCTCAGGAGCCGGTTCGCCGACCTGCTGGACCGGGCCGCGGCGGTCCGGCTGGTCGACCGCAAGACCGCCGACGAGCTTCGGAAGAAGGCCACCGAGCTGGATCGGGGCCGGCCGAAGGACCGGGCCAAGCGGGTCGAGGACCTGCGGGAGCGGATCGAGGACGCGGTCGACGACGAGAAGCTTGACGAGGCCACCGGCGCAGCGTTGGGGAAGCTGCTGGACAGCTACGACCGCCTGGGCGGCGGCGACCAGGGCTAGGAGTCGTCACCGCCGGCGGATCGTCTCCGTGACCAGGGCCGCCGCCTGGGGTAGGCGGTCGGGATCGGGCGCTCGGCCGTCGGCGCGGTGCCGGATCGCATCGGCCAGCGGTTCCAGCCGTCCGGCCGCTGCAACGTAGTCCGCCAGCAGCTCGGCCGCATGCCCGGCCAACGGCCCGCAGCCTACGGCGACCTCCGCGAGGATCAGCGCGGTCACCACCCGATCCAGCGCGGGCACGCCCTCAGCACTGTCGGTCCAGTCGATGAGCACCGGGCCGGTGGGTGCGAGCAGCACGTTGTGCGGGTGCAGGTCGAGGTGGAGGATGCGGACACCCGGGTCGGGCGACCGACGGGCGGGCAGCGCGTGCAGGCGGGTGTGTAGGTCGACCAGGATCTGCGCGCCGTCCGGCGGGCTGACGTCGCCGGCCTGGAGCGCCTGCACCAGAGTCGGGCCGCCGACCCGGTCGAGCACCATGTCGCCACCGTGTGCGTAATGCACCCGGGGGACCGGGAAGCCGGCCCGGTGCAGGTAGCGCATCACCTCGGCTTCGGCGCGGACATCGCCACCGGTCCGGCAGCGGCGCAGGACCCGGTCGTGTGGCAGCTCCCATACGTCCGCGGTGTGGCCGGCGGCCAAGAGACGAGCCCCGTTGATCGGGGGACGGTGCTGCTCCACCGCTCTACGGTAACCGTGGTGTCCTCAGTGCAGGGTGGCGGTGACCAGCTCGCCGGTGGCGGCGCCGGCGCGTGCCACCACCACACCGGCCGGCGACCAGACGCCCGAGCCGCCGGCCGCCCGCGCGTACCCGCCACCGGTCGACCCGGCGAAGCTCGCCGTCGCCACCCACACGCCGTGCGCGGCGGTGATCCGCCGGGCGCGTTCGGCCGGCACCGCGGCGTCGTCGGCCGACTCCAGCACGCCGGCCAGGTAGCCGTCCGCGCCCGCGGCCACGGTCGCCGCCGCGTGCGCCGGCACCCCGGTGTCCCTGCAGACCGCCAGGCCCAGCCGCCAGCCGTCGACGGTGAGCACCGCCGGCTCCCGGCCCGGCCGGAACCGCTGCGGCTCCGCGCCGCCCAACCACATCTTCCGGTACGCCACCCGCACGCCCTCGCCGTCGACCGCGAGCACCGCGATGTGCGGTCCCGCCACCGGCGCGCCGGCCAGCGCGAGCGTTCCGGTCTCCGCGCAGGCCGCCCGCAGCGGGGCGAGACGGTCGTCGGCCGGGTCCAGCGGTGCGGCGGCCAGCTCGTACCCGGTCAGGGACAGTTCGGGGAAGACCACCACCCGGGCCCCGGCGGCCCGCACGGCGGCGGCGTGCCGTGCCGCGTTGCCCGCCACGTCGTGGGCGAGGGTGAGCGGTTGGGCGACCGCGATCCGCAGCGGCGTACGCATGTGCGGCAGCGTAACCGGCGCCGCTTTCCGTGGTCGTCGGCCGACTCGCCCCGTAACGTGGTCGGATGATCGGAAACGCACAGCTGCTCGCCGGCCCCCGGGTGAGTGCCGCGCGGGCCGCGGAGCCGGCCGGCGAGGGACCCGTCGGTTGGGTCACCGGCCTGGTGGAACGGCTCGGTGGCCCGGGCGCCGGGCTCGCGGTGGCCCTGGAGAACCTGTTCCCGCCCATCCCCAGCGAGGTCATCCTGCCGCTGGCCGGGTTCACCGCCAGCCAGGGCCGGATGAGCCTGGTCGGCGCGATCGTGTGGACCACGCTCGGGTCGGTGGTGGGCGCGTTGGCGCTCTACTACGTCGGCGCGGCGCTCGGGCGGGACCGGATGCGGGCCCTGGCCGCGCGGCTGCCGCTGATCAAGCTGGACGACGTGGACCGCACCGAGGCGTGGTTCCTGCGCCACGGCGTCAAGGCGGTGTTCTTCGGCCGGATGATTCCGATCTTCCGCAGTCTGATCTCCATTCCGGCCGGCGTGGAACGGATGCCGGTGCCGGTGTTCCTGCTCTTCACCGCGTTGGGCAGCCTGATCTGGAACACCACGTTCGTGCTCGCCGGCTATCTGCTGGGTGAGAAGTGGCACGTGGTCGAGGCGTACGCCGGCACGTTGCAGAAGGTGGTGATCCTGGCGGTGGTGGCCGCTGTGGGCTGGTTCGTGGTGAGCCGGGTGCGCCGGTCCCGCCGGCCCGCCGCGTCGCCGGACGCCCCACCCCGGCCGGGCACCGTCTACCGGGGCGGCTGGTACGGCGCGGACGAGGACTGACACGCCGGGTAGAGGCGGCGGGTGCCGGCGCCGGCGGTCCAGGCGGCCGGGTCGCTGAACCGGCAGCCGAAGTCGGCCGCCGCCACCGCCCGCGGGTCGGTGACCGGGTCGCCGGCCGGGCGCTTTCCGGTGCGGACCCAGCGGGTCAGGTCGTCCCAGGCGGCGCCGGCCTCGGCCGCGCTGAACTCGCAGTGCTGCGCGGCTCGGACGGCCCGCTGCACCAGCAGCCGGGACCGGCCGTGCCACGCCACGTCCCGGGCGTACGCCTGCTCCATGCTGAACGGCACGAACAGGTCGCCCAGGTCGTGCAGGCTGAGCACCGGCACGCCCGGTCGACCGGCGATCCGGGGCACCTCGGTCAGGCCGGGGGAGAGCCGCTGGCGCAGGTTCTCCGGGGCGACCCGCTGCACGGTGGTGTTCAGGTTCACCGGCTGGTTCGGCGTGTAGCGGGTGAGCAGGTTGGTGGCGAGTTGGCCGGGGCGCTGGGCGGGGGAGTCGCCGCCGTCGGTGGTGGCGATGCCGAACAGGAAGTCCTTCCACACCGCGAACGCGGCGTCGGCGCCGGGTCGGGGGCCGCCGGAGCGGTTCACGGTGACCGCGCGCAGTTGCTTGCCGAGCGCGTTCGTGGTGTCGGGGCCGGTGGGGGTGAGGCCGGCCAGCCCGGTCGCCACCTGGATGCGGGGCACCGCGTTGGTCAGGTAGTCGGCCGGCGGCGGGTAGGCGCGCACTCCGGTGAGCGCCTGCGCGACCAGGTTGTAGTCGAGGAAGTAGTCGAACAGTTCCTGGTCGCCGAGCACCCCGCACATCGGCAGCGCGCCGGCGTAGTAGCCGGGGTACTGCTCCAGGGAGCGGCCGATGACGTGCCCGCCCATGGAGACGCCGGCGATGAGCACCCGGTGCGGCCGCCGCACGGTGCGGGCGAACAGGTCGGCCAGGGACCGGGTGCCGAGCACGCCGGAGCGGATGTCGTAGCCGTTGCGGTCGTACGAGGAGGACGCCCACGCGTACCCCTGGGTCAGCAGGCGCTGCCGCAGGTCGAAGGCGGGCGGTTCGGGGGAGAGTTCGGTGCCCTGGCCGCGGTAGCCGTGCGCCCACATCACCAGGTCGCCGTTCCACTTCGCGGGGACCTCGACGACGTAGCCGGCGTGCGCGTGCACGCCCTGCCGGACGGTGGTGGCGGCGCCGTCCACGACCAGTGGTGGCAGTGGGGGGTTGACGATGGTGTAGCCGGGCAGCGGCCGGCCGCCGTCGTCACGGCCGGCGGCCGCGGCGGGCGCCGCACCGGCCAGGCCGAGCGCGAGCACGAGGGCGGCGCCGGCGGCGAGCAGCCGGCGGGTGGGTGAGGTCTGCATCGCTGCTCCCCGGAGGACAGGTCCCTACCGGCCGGTAGGAACCTGAACCTAGGCCGGACGTCGAGACCTGTCAATCGCTGATCGACCGGTCAGACCAGGCCGTGCGCCAGCATCGCCTCGGCCACCCGCCGGAACCCGTTGATGTTCGCGCCGGCCACGTAGTCGCCCGGCAGGCCGTACTCCTCGGCGGTGGCCCAGCACCGGTCGTGCACGTCCCGCATGATCTCGCGCAGCCGCTGCTCTGAGCGGGCGAACGTCCACGAGTCGCGGCTGGCGTTCTGCTGCATCTCCAGCGCGCTCACCGCCACCCCGCCGGCGTTGGCCGCCTTGCCCGGCGCGAACCGCACCCCGGCCCGCCCGAGGATCCGCACCGCCTCCGGCGTGGTGGGCATGTTCGCCCCCTCCACCACCGCGACGCAGCCGCCGGCCACCAGCGCGGCGGCCTCCGCGCCGCCGATCTCGTTCTGCGTCGCGCACGGCAGCGCCAGATCGCAGGGCACCTCCCAGACGGTACGACCGGGGACCGCCACCGCGTGCGGCACGTGTTTCACGTAGTCGTCGAGCCGGGTCCGGCGCTCCTCCTTCAGCTCGCGCAGCAGCGCCAGGTCGATGCCCTTCTCGTCCAGCACGTAACCGTCCGAGTCGGAGCACGCCACCACCGTGCCGCCGAGCTGGTGCACCTTCTCGACGGCGTAGATGGCCACGTTGCCGGAGCCGGACACCACCACCCGCTTGCCGTCCAGGGTGTCGCCGGTCTGCTTGAGCATCTCCTCGGCGAAGAAGACCGCGCCGTACCCGGTCGCCTCCCGCCGCACCTGCGCGCCCCCATAGGTCAGTCCCTTGCCGGTGAGCACGCCGGCCTCGTACCGGTTGGTGATCCGCTTGTACTGCCCGAACAGGTAGCCGATCTCCCGGCCGCCCACCCCGATGTCGCCCGCCGGCACGTCGGTCTGCGCGCCGATGTGCCGGTACAACTCGGTCATGAAGCTCTGGCAGAACCGCATCACCTCCCGGTCGGAGCGGCCCTTCGGGTCGAAGTCGGCGCCGCCCTTGCCGCCGCCGATCGGCAGGCCGGTCAGCGCATTCTTGAAGATCTGCTCGAACCCGAGGAACTTCACGATGCCCAGGTAGACCGACGGGTGGAACCGCAGTCCGCCCTTGAACGGGCCGAGCGCGCTGTTGAACTCCACCCGGAAGCCCCGGTTCACCCGCACCCGGCCGTGGTCGTCCTCCCACGGCACCCGGAAGATGACCTGCCGCTCCGGCTCGCAGATGCGCTCGACCACCCCGGCGTACTCGGGGTGCCGGTGCAGCGCCGGGCCGATGCTCTCCAGCACCTCCCGGACCGCCTGGTGGAACTCGGGCTCGCCCGGGTTCCGCGCGACCACCTTGGCGAACACCGTCTCGACGGTCTCCGGCATCACGGGCACGTCCTTCCGACTCCCGGCGCCGGCACCGTTGCCCGCACCGCCCCCGGATACGGATCGTCACCGCCGTCCGGTTCACTTGACCGGGTGGACGACATGATCTGGACCGCGGCGCGGGACGCCCGCGCCTGGCTGGACGCCGCCAACGGCACCGGCGACACGGAGCTGACCTGCCGCATCCTCAAGCTCGGCGAGGAGACCGGTGAGGTGGCCGCGGCGTGGATCGGCCTGCTCGGGCAGAACCCGCGCAAGGGCGTGACGCACACCCGGGCCGAGGTGGCCGCCGAGCTGGCCGACGTGGCGTTCACCGCGCTGGTCGCGATCGAGAGCCTCGGCCTCGACGCGCAGGCCACGCTCGCCGGCGGCGCCGCCAAGGTGCGGGCCCGACTGGCCGACGCCTCTCCGCCAGGTGGAATGAACCGCGGCGGAAACGGAGACGTATGACCCGGTGGGGACCGGCGAGAGGGGACGACCATGACGACATCCGGGGACGACGCTGACCTGACCGACACACGCTGGTCCGCCACCGCCCGGCTGCTCGTCGCCGCCGCCGTGCTGGTGGTGGTGCTCGGCGCGGTCGCGGTCGCGGTCACCCTGTCCAACCCGGCCCGCCTCGGCGTGGTCTTCTCCGGCGGACCGTCGTCGCCGGCCACCGGCGCCGGTGGCTCGGGTGGCGTCGGCGGCGCCGAGGTTGCCGCCACCGAGACGCTCACCGCCCCACGCGGGGACCGCCGGCGGGCCGACTTCGAGCTGACCGACGGCCTGACCAGTTTCACCCTGCGCGCCGCGGACCTCGGCGACGATCTCTACCGGATCGGCGCGCCGGACGACGCCGGCGTGACGCCGCGCCCGCAGGTGGCCGGCGACCGGGTCCGGTTGCGGATCCAGGAGAACGGCCGCCCCGGCCCGTCCGCCGTCGAGGTGGTGCTCAACTCCCGGCTGACCTGGCGGGTGCGCCTGGTCGGTGGCGTTCGGGAGCAGCAACTGGACCTGGGCGCGGCCCGGCTCGCCGGCCTCGAGATGGTCGGCGGCGCGTCCCGTACCGAACTGCGGTTGCCGCCCCTCGACGGCACGCTCGCCGTGCGGATGACCGGTGGGGTCAACCAGCTGGTCGTCACCGTGCCCGGCGGCCCGCCGGTCCGGGTGCGGGTCGCCTCCGGCGCCGGCTCGCTGGCCGTCTACGACGAGCGTCGCGCCGGGATCGCCGCCGGTGACGTGGTCGGCTCGTCGGGTTGGGACCGGGCGGCCGACCGGCTCTACCTCGACCTGGTGGCCGGCGCGAACGCGGTGAGCGTCACCGCGGACTGAGCGTACAGTTCGGGCGGTGGACCGCACCGAATCGTTGCCCGCGCAGACGCTCCCGCCCGGCGTCGGCGCCACCGACCCGGGCAGCGTGCTGCTGCCCGGCCACGACGTCCCCCTCGGCCGCTACACCACGGTGCGCCGGCTGCTGCCGCAGCGGCAGCGGCGGATGGTCGGCGCGTGGTGCTTCGTCGACCACTTCGGCCCGGACGACGTGGCCGAGCGGCCGGGCATGGAGGTGCCGCCGCACCCGCACACCGGGTTGCAGACGGTCACCTGGCTGCTCGACGGCGAGATCCTGCACCGGGACAGCCTCGGCAACGTGCAGCCGATCCGCCCCGGCCAGCTCAACGTGATGACCTCCGGGCGGGGCATCGCCCACTCGGAACGCTCGCCGGCGGCGCACCCGCCGCTGATGCACGGCGTGCAGCTCTGGGTGGCGCTGCCCGACCCGGCCCGGGCCGGCGACCCTGATTTCGCCCACCACGCCGACCTGCCCCGGTGGCGCGACGGCGACTGGGACCTGACGCTGCTCGTCGGGGAGTTCGGCGGGCAACGCTCGCCCGCCGTCGCGCACACCCCGCTGCTCGGCGCGCAGCTCGAGGCGCGCGGTGCCGCGCCGGCCACGCTGCCGCTGCGGCCCGACTTCGAGTACGGGCTGCTGGCGATGTCCGGTTCGGCCGACGTGGACGGTGTGGCGCTCGCCCCCGGCGCGCTGCTCTACCTGGGCACCGGCCGCACCGCGCTGACCCTGCGCGCGGCGCCCGGCAGCCGGCTGCTGCTGCTCGGCGGCGCGCCGTTCGAGGAGCCGCTGGTGATGTGGTGGAACTTCGTCGGCCGGTCGCACGAGGAGGTCGCCGCCGCACGCGAGGACTGGATGGCGGGGCGCCGGTTCGGCACGGTCGCCGACGACGCAGCGCCCCCGTTGCCCGCGCCCGCGCTGCCCACCACCCGGCTCAAGGCCCGCGACCGCAGCGGCGGCGTACGCGGCTGAGGTCGCCGGGCGCGGCGTGCCGCCCGACACACTTTCCCGAATCTCACCCGTTCGGCTGATGCCGCGTCGTATGATGATCGTGGCAGTGATGCCCGCCCGGTTCGGGCGAACATCCACCACCTGGTGATCGCGACCCGGTTCGGGCGCGCACCGTCAGGAACAGGTGCTGCGTGGCGCCCCAGGTCGCGGTTCGCGACCCGGGGCGCCCGCCTGTCGCCGTTCCCCCGCTGTCCAGCGTCGTGCCCGGCCGCGCGGCGACCGGGCACCGCCGTGCCGCTCAGATGCCACGCAGGTGCTGTGAGACGCGTGTGTGGTCGTCGCGGGCCTGCGCCGCCCGCTGCGACCGGTCCACCTCGGGTGCCGCGTCGATCCCGGCGGAGCGGGCCACCTGGACGCCGTTGGCATAGTCCACCGGCGGCAGCGCGCGCAACGCCCGCAACACGTCCGGCGGCGCACCCTCCCGCTCGGCCTCGCGGATTACGTCGTCCTTGCCAGCCGGGTAGTCCAGCGCGGACAGGTACTCAAGGACGTCCGAATAGCTCGCCATGGGTCGGGGCTCCTCGCGCCAGTCGTCGGGTCGTGACCGCGCGGCGGTTACCCGTCGCGCCGCGGCTCACGCCTGTGACCTCCCGCTGTTTGCGCCGCTCCGGTGCGGGTAGCCGCTGCGCGCACCGAAGGGGGAACACCGATGGACCACCACACGTTCGTGGCCCGGGTCGCCCGGCTCACCGGGACCGCCGAGGACCGGGCCGCGACGCTCACCGCCGCCACGCTGGAGACGCTGGCCGAGCGGATGACCGGCGGAGAGGTGCTGGACCTCGCCGCGCAACTGCCGAAGCCGCTGTGGGGGGCGCTCCGCCCCCACCCGCACACCGAGGCGGCCGAACGGTTCGGTGCGGGCGAGTTCGTCGCCCGGGTCGCCCGGCGGGCCGACTGCGACGAGAACACCGCCCGGACGGCGGCGCGGGCGGTGTTCGCCACCCTGCGCGAGGCGATCAGCGGCGGCGAGTTCGCCGACGTGGTGGTTCAGCTGCCCCGCGACTACCGGGACATGGTCGAGCCGGCCCTCGCACCGACCCCCGCCCGCCGCCGCTGACCCCGGCCGAAACCGAGGGCCGGGCCGGGGCTGGGCAGGCGTCGCGGCGGTCATCCGCGCGCCCGCCGCCGCCCGCCCGCCGCCCGCCCGCCGCCCGCCCGCCGCCCGCCGCCGCCCGCCCGCTGCCCGCCCGCCGCCCGCCGCCGCCCGCCCGCTGCCCGCCCGCCGCCCGCTGGCCGTCCGCCAGCCGGTGGCGGCCGTCGGCGCCGCCGCCCCGAAAGCGGCTACGTTCCGTCACGGGTCGCGCGTGTGTCGCCTGTGTCACCGACCGCCTTTGCTCTGCAGCCATCGGCGCAGCACGCACGTAGCGTGACATTTCTGAGTGGATCGTCGTTGCATCGCGGTCCCGGTGGGCCCAGCTCAAGGCGCCGCTGCGTCGGTGGCTGCAGAGCAAAGGCGGTCGGAGCGATGCCCGCAGCCCGCGTGACACGGACACGTTGAGTGACACCAGGATTGGCTACCGTCAGTGGTCGGCGGCAGGGTCCGCGACCGTGGCGGCGCGGTCGTGAATCGCCACGCGTCCGGTCCTCCCGCGACCGGGACCCGGTCGCGGTAAACGGTCTCGCGCCGTTGGCTCAGCCGATGGTGCCGGCGGCGCGCAGCGCGGCGATCCGTGCCGCGTCCACACCGGCCTCGGCCAGCACCTCGTCGGTGTGTTCACCCGGCTGCGGCGGCGGTCGGCGGACCGAGGTCGGCGTGGCCGAGAAGCGGGGCGCCGGTGCCGGCTGGGTGACTCCCTCCGGCGCGACGAAGGCCTCCCGGGCGGCCAGGTGCGGATGCCGTGGGGCCTCGGCCCAGTCGAGCACCGGCGCCACGCAGGCGTCCGTACCGGCCAGCAGCTCCGCCCACTCGTCACGGGTGCGCGTGCGGAACAGCCGGGCCCAGGCGGCCCGCAACGCCGGCCAGTTCGTCGGGTCGTCCCGGTCCGGGGCCTCGTCGTCCGCCAACGGGAAACCGGTGAGCCGGACCAGTTCGGCGTAGAACTGGGGCTCCAACGCGCCGACCGCCACGTACCGGCCGTCGGCGCACTCGTAGGTGTCGTAGAACGGCGCGCCGCCGTCGAGCAGGTTGACCCCGCGCGGATCCTGCCAGAGCCCGAGGCCCCGCAGCGCGTGGATCTGGGTGGCCAGCACCGACACCCCGTCCACGATGGCCGCGTCGACCACCTGGCCGGGCGCGCCGCCGCGTACCGCGTGCAGCGCCGCCACCACGCCCAGGGCCAGCATCATGCCGCCGCCGCCGAAGTCGCCGAGCAGGTTCATCGGCGGCACCGGACGCTCGCCGGCCCGACCCACCCCGTGCAGCGCGCCGGTCAGGGCCAGGTAGTCGATGTCGTGGCCGGCGGTGCGGGCGAGCGGCCCGTCCTGCCCCCAGCCGGTCATCCGCCCGTACACCAGGCGGGGGTTGGCGGCGAGGCATTCGCGCGGGCCCAGGCCGAGGCGCTCGGCCACGCCCGGCCGGAAGCCCTCGACCAGCGCGTCCGCGCCCGCCACCAGCGACCGCGCCAGCTCCTGCCCGTCCGGGTGCTTGAGGTCCAGCGCGACCGAGCGGCGGTTGCGGTTCAGCAGGTCGCCGGGGAAGCTGCCGAAGCCGCCCCCGCCCACCCGGTCGACGCGCACCACGTCCGCGCCCAGGTCGGCCAGCATCATGGCGGCGAACGGCCCCGGGCCGATGCCGGTCAGCTCGATCACCCGTACGCCGGTCAGCGGTCCGGAGTTGCTCACCCGCGTCACCCTAGGGTCCTCGAGCCCCGCGGCGCCACGCCCGATCCGGGACACAGCGGTTGACCAGGGCAATCATGCGTGCCGTGACTTGGCGTCCGGGCCCTGCTTGGCCTAGCCTTGGAGTCGCGAGGGGAGTACTTCCCACGAACCATTCCGGTCAGTACGGCGAGCCCCCGGAGGCGAGCCTCGGGTGGTTGCCCACGAAACCGTGGGTGAAGGAGACCTCGAACATGACACGGTGTTCGAGGAGGCCCCATGACCGAAGTGTCCTACCTGTCCGCGGGTGAGCTGTCGTCGATCGGCACACCCACGCTGTGGGCGGTGACGATCGCCGGCGTGCTCGCCCTGCTGGTGCTGGACTTCCTGGTCACCCGCAAGCCGCACGAGGTCTCCATTCGCGAGGCGCTCGGCTGGTCGGCCTTCTACATCGCGCTTCCGCTGGCCTTCGGCGCCTGGATCTGGTCCCGCTGGGGCGGCCAGCAGGGCATCGAGTACCTCACCGGTTACCTGGTCGAGAAGTCGCTCTCGGTTGACAACCTCTTCGTCTTCATGCTGCTGCTGGCCGCGTTCGCGGTGCCCGCCGCGCTGGCCCAGCGGGTGCTGCTCTACGGCATCGCCGGCGCGCTGGTGCTGCGCGCGATCTTCATCGCGCTGGGCGCCGCCGCCCTGCAGACGCTCGACTTCGCCTTCCTGCTCTTCGCGATCATCCTCATCGCCACCGCGGTGAAGCTGCTGCGCGACGCCCTCTCCGGGCACCAGCAGGAGGTCGACATCAACAAGATGCGGTCGGTGAAGCTGCTGCGCAAGGTCATGCCGGTGGTCGAGGAGTACCACGGCACCCGGATGACCATCCGCCAGCAGGGCCGCCGCGCCCTCACCCCGTTCGCGCTCGTCGTGGTCGCGGTGCTGGCCACCGACATCGTCTTCGCGGTCGACTCGGTGCCCGCCGTCTACGGCATCACCGAGGACCCGTACCTGGTCTTCGCCACCAACGCGTTCGCGCTGCTCGGCCTGCGGGCGCTCTACTTCGTGCTGCACGCGGCGCTGAGCCGGCTGGTGCACCTGAGCTACGGCCTGGCCGTCATCCTGGCGTTCATCGGGCTCAAGCTCGGCCTGCACTGGGCGCACGGCATCTGGAAGGGCGTGCCGGAGATCCCGACGCTCGCCTCGCTCGGCGTGATCATCGGCGTCCTGGTGATCGTCACCATCACCAGCCTGCGCGCGACCCGCAACAGCGGCGACGGCGACCGCACCGTCGTGCACCAGTGACCGCCCGGGGCCCCGGTCGACACCGGGGCCCCGGAACCCGTTCCTCGGCCCGGCCGGGGGTGGTAGGACTGACGGGTGGGAATCGTGTCGCCGGGCTTCCAGGGCCGGCCCCGTGCGTCCGCGCCGGACCTGCCCCCGGGGCAGTACCTCACCGAGGACTTTCCGGTGCTCTCCGCCGGCCCGACGCCACGGGTGCCGCCGGACACCTGGGAGTTCGTGCTCACCAGCGAGACCGGCGCGGAACACCGCTGGTCGTGGGACGAGATGATGAGCCTGCCGCAGGACACGCTGACGGTGGACCTGCACTGCGTCACCCGCTGGTCCAAACTCGGCACCAGCTGGCAGGGCGTCTCGCTGGACACGTTGCTCGACGGCGTGGACACCGAAGCCCGCTACGCGCTGGCCCACTCCTACGGCGGCTACACCACCAACCTGCCGCTGGACGACCTGCGCGGTGGGCGGGCCTGGGTGGTGCACACGTACGACGGAGGTCCGCTGCCGGCTGAGCACGGCGGCCCGGCCCGGCTGCTCGTGCCGCACCTCTACCTGTGGAAGTCCGCCAAGTGGGTGCGCGGCATCCGGCTGCTCGTCGACGACCGGCCGGGCTTCTGGGAGACGGCCGGCTACCACGACTACGGCGACCCGTGGCGCGAGCAGCGCTACCAGGGCGACTGAGGTGACGGCGCCGACCACCGGCCGGGTGGCGCCGCTGACCTGGCGGGTTGCCCGGCTGGTCGAGCGACGGATCGAGACGCCGACCGCGCAGACGCTGCTGCTGGACGTGCCGGGCTGGCCGGGCCACCTGCCCGGGCAGCACGTCGACGTGCGCCTGACCGCTTCGGACGGCTACCAGGCGGCCCGGTCGTACTCGCTCGCCGGCCCCGCCGACGGCGAGCGGATCGAGGTGACCGTGCAGCGGGTGCCGGACGGCGAGGTGTCTCCGTACCTCGTCGACACCTGGGCCGAGGGCGACCCGGTGGAGGTCCGCGGCCCGGTCGGCGGCTGGTTCGTCTGGCGGAGCGACGAGACCGCGCCGGTGCTGCTGGTGGGCGGCGGCTCCGGGGTGGTGCCGCTGATGGCCATGGTCCGGGCCCGCCGGGCCGCGGGCAGCCGGACGCCGTTCCGGCTGATCTACTCGGTGCGGACCCCGGGCGACGTGATCTACGCCGACGAGCTGCGCCGCCGGGCCCGCGACGACCAGGGCCTGGACGTCGCCTACGTCTACACCCGGCAGGCGCCCGAGGGCTGGCGGGGCGAGCCGCACCGGATCGGGCTGGCGGACGTGAACAGCCACGGCTGGCCGCCGGACCTGGAACCGCTCTGCTACGTCTGCGGCCCCACCGGGTTCGTGGAGACCGTGGCCGACCTGCTCGTGGGGTTGGGCCACCCGACCCGGCGGGTGCGGACCGAGCGGTTCGGGCCGACCGGCTGACCACCCGAGGAGGGCGCATGACCGACATGACCTACCTGGACGGCAACATGCTCGACGGGCCGCTGCGTGAACTCCTCGCTGTCGACCTGAGCGCCACCACCGGACGCTGCGACAACTGCGGCATGACCGGCCCGATGGCCGGCCTGCACGTCTACTCGCACGCCCCGGGCCTGGTCGGGCGCTGCCCGGCGTGCACCGGGGTGATGGTGCGCCTGGTCCGCGCGCCCGAGCGGGCCTGGCTGGACCTGCGCGGCACCACGTACCTCCAGGTCCCCATGCCGGTGGACCAGGGCGCCCGCCCGCCGCGCTGACCTTCCGCCCGCGCCGGGGAGGTGGCGGCGGAGCCGGCCGACGAGCTGACCGACGGTCACCGGCACCACCGACAGGACGAGTTGGCCGTTGCGCGGGTCGACGGTCGCGGCCACCCCGTACAGCCGGGCGCCGTGCCGCAGCAGCCGAGGTCGACCGGTGGCGAGCCGGGGCGCGCGCACCGGCGCCCGGCCCCGACCCTGGTCGCCGTCCACCTCGGCGCGGACCGGGTGACGTTGGCCGCTGGCCGCGCTGGCGGCGAGGAGCCGGTCGACCGGGAAGTCGGCGCGCATGGTCCGCCCGCTCGGGTCGGTGGCGTCGAGCCGGGTGGCGCCCGCGACCGGGCCGGCCACCAGCCGGACCGGCCCGACCTCCGCGGCGAAACCGGGGTACGGGCTGCGCGCGGTCACCGTGACGGTCTGCCCGTCGACCCAGCTCACCTCGACGGTGTCCAGCCGGGCCAACCAGTCGGCGCGTACGTCGGTGACGTCGGTCCAGGCGGCCGGCGCGCCCGGGTAGCCGGCGTGCCAGCGGCCCGCCTCGACCACGGTGACCGGTACGCCCCGGCGGATGTCCTGGTCGATGACGGCCAGCAACTCGTCGACCCCGCCGGCGCTCACCGCGCCCAGGCGCAGCCGGGCCTCGATGTCGAGCCGCTCCCGCAGCCCGTCGGTGACGTACCGATCGACCAGCCGGCGGACGCTCGCGTGGATTCGTTCCTGGGTGGGCCGGTCCAGCCGGCGGAAGTCGTCGCCGACCAGGTTGGCCAGCTCCAGCCCGACGTGGCGGCACAGCACCGCGTCGCGGCGCGCGCCGGCCGGGATCAGCCCGTCGACGAACGCGAACAGCCGCTCTACGCTGGTCAGACGCTGCTCGACGCGGCTGTGGTAGGTGATGTTGCGGGCGTCCAGCCGGCGTACGGCGTGGTAGTAGTCGTAGTCGGCGAGCGCCGTGATCCGGCGGGCGTGGTAGCAGGCCGCCAGCGTGAACGGCTGGTCGCTGAGGACCGGCATGTCCTCCGGGAACCGCAACCCGAGGCTGTCGACGAGGTCCCGGCGGAACAGCTTGGTGTTCGCCAGCGACCACGGCAGCGCCGAGTCGAAGAGGCTCACGTCGACGGCGTTGCCGGCGGCGAACACGTCGGAGAAGACGTGCCGGCCGTTGACGCCGACGACCTTGCCGAGCACCACGTCGGAGCCGTACCGGTCGGCGGCGGCGACCAGCCGTTCCAGCGCCTCGGGGCCGAGCCGGTCGTCGGAGCCGAGGAAGAAGACGTACCGGCCGGTCGCCAGATCCAACCCACGGTTGCAGGGCGCGGCCGGGCCGCCCGAGTTGGGTTGGTGGACCACCCGCAGCGTCCCGGGGTGCCGGGCGGCGAGCCGGTCCAGCAGGCGACCGCTGCCGTCGGTGGACCCGTCGTCCACCGCCACGATCTCCATCCGGTCCGCGCCGATGGTCTGCCGCAGCAGCGAGTCGAGGCAGGGGCGCAGGTAGCGCAGCGTGTTGTAGACCGGCACGATCACGCTCACGTCGGGGCGGGCCACCGGTGGGCGGTCCGTCGCCTCCTCGGCTGTCACTGCTGGTCCTCCGTCGGTCGTCCGGCTCGTCCGGCGCGACCCAGCGTGGTGGGGCGACCCGTCCGGGTGACGACACCGACGTGACGCCGAGGTGACGTCGAGGCGGCGGTTGGATACGCGAAAGGGCCCGACCCCTGGTGGGGTCGGGCCCTGTTCGGGTGGTGTCAGCTGGTGCTGTAGCCGCGGGTGGCGATCCAGTCGGCGAGGTTGTCGACGGTGATGCGGTAGGAGGCCTGGTCGGGGTTGGCGCTGTCGGCGATGGTGACGGTGCGGCCGTCGTCCTGGTAGCCGACGACGCTGATGTAGTGGCCGCCTTCGAAGGAGTGGGTGGTGCCGTCGGTGTCGGTGGCGGTGCCGGCGATGTTGGCGACCACGGCGCGGCCGTCGTCGACGGTCTTGACGATGTCGGCGCGCAGCTTGTCGGTCTGGGTGTCGTCGGCCTTGCCGGTCTTGATCTCGACGGACTTGTAGGGCTTGCCGGTCTCCTTGTTCAGGACCGGGGTGATGTCGTTGATGCTGTTGGTGCCGTTCTCGGTGGTGCCCATCTCCTTGGCCATGGCGTCGACGTCGATGTTCTTGCCGAGCACGCTGATGGCGTTGCGGGCGGCGGCGGGGCCGCAGTAGTAGAAGTTGGGCTGGGCTTCGTAGCGCACGTCGAGTTCCCGTTCGCCGTGGCCCTTGCGGTCGGCGACGACGGTGGTCTTCTCGGCCGGGGCGGCGTGCGCGGCGATGGCGGGTCCGGCGATGCCACCGGCGGTGGCGGCGATACCGGCGGCGGTGAGCACGGTCTTACGCAGCAGGGTGGTAGCCATGATGGTGCCTCCCAAGGGGGGTTGGGGGATCACGCGGCGCGGGGGATGCCACGCGGAGGGGAAAGTCTGGGGGATGGGCCCGGCGGCGTGCGGCCTGCTCGGGGGCCCGGGGTGCCGGCGGGTACTCCGGCGGCTCGGGGATGTAACGACGGCCGGTGGCCGGTCATTCCCACGCCGGCCAGCGGTCGGCCAGGCGCCGTGGCCGGTCATGCCGACCGGGCTGCCCGGTGCCTCGACGGCCCGGGCCCCACGCGGCCTGCCAGGTATAACGCCCCGCCCCCCGCCCCGATTCCGCCGCCACGATGACGCCCACCACACCGCCCCACGCCCCGCCGCCCAGACCGGTCGATCATGAAGTTGACGGTGTCGGAAAGCGCTCTCCGGTCAGCTAACTTCATGATCGACGATGAATCGGGCGTTCGGGAGGGGGGTGGGTGTGAACCCGGGTGCGGGTGGGGGGCGGGGATGGGCGAGAGTGGTGCGTTGTGAGGTATCTGCGCAGCGACGGGCGCGTCGCGATCCGCCGTCCCCGGGCCGGCGACGAGGCGGAGTTCGTGGCCGCCGCCCGGCGCAGCCGGGACCTGCACCACCCGTGGCTGTCGGCGCCGGCCGACGCCGAGGGCTACGCGGCGTACCTGCGCCGGATCCGACGGCAGGACACCTCCGGGTTCCTGTTCTGCGACCGCGCCAGCGGGGAGATCGCCGGGTACGCGAACATCGGCGGTATCGTGCTCGGCGCGCTGCGGGGCGGCTACCTCGGTTACGCCGCGTTCCGCCCGTACGCGGGGACCGGCCATGCCGCGGCCGGCGTGCGGCTGGTGATTGAACACGCGTTCGGCGCGCTCGGGCTGCACCGGTTGGAGGCGAACATCCAACCGGGCAACGAGCCGTCGAGGAGGCTGGCCCGCCGCCTCGGTTTCCGGTTGGAGGGCTTCTCCCCGGACTACCTGTTCGTCGACGGCGCGTGGCGGGACCACGAGCGCTGGGCGATCACGGCCCCGCCGACGTCCTGACCGGTCGCCGCCCTCAGCTGCCGGGTTTCGGGAACGCGACCGGGCTGCGGTGCCCGGCCCGGTCCACCGCCCGCACGCCGAAGAACACGTTGTCCTTGGACAGGTCGATCGTCACCTCGGTGACGTCGCCGACCGCGAGCACCTTCTGCCACCGGTCGGCGGTGGTCTCCCGCCACACCACCTCGTAGCCGGCCAGGTCCGGTTCGGCGCCGCGCTGCCAGCGCAGCGTGGTGTCGTTGGTCAGGTTCGTGGTGACCACGATCGCGCCCTTCGGGGTGCCCGGGGCCTGGGCGAGCGACCACAGCGTCGCGGCGTTCACCCGGGCCACCCGGGTGATGTAGTCGAAGTCGCAGAACTCCGGCAGGTCGCCGTACTGCACGCCGTCGACGACCCGGACGTCCTGGTGCTGGTGGGCGAAGTCCTCCGCCGGCTCGGTGAAGCGGCCCGCCGGCCAGCCCTCCCGCAGGAACGAGATGTGGTCGCTCCCGCGCAGGTAGCGGTCGCGCCGGTAGATCACCCGGACGTCCATCCCGGTCGAGCCGTTGTCCGCCACGTCGCTGACGAACCGGGCGAGCTGCCGCGACGGGGAGTCGTTCTCGCCGCCGACGGACTGCCGCACGCTCGCCTCGGCCGGTGTCTCCGCGGTCGGCACGCCCTCGGCGAAGAGCCGCACGGTACGCGGGTCGCGGGTGCCGTCGTCGGCGGTGCTGCTGCCGACGATGTCGTTGCTGAACATGCCCTGCACGTCCACGCCGGCCGCCTTCAACCGCCCGGCCAGGTACGCCGAGCCGTACAGTCCCTGCTCCTCGCCGGCGACGGCGGCGAGCACGATCGTCGCCTCGCTGCGCCGGGTGGCCAGCACCCGGGCCAGCTCCAGCACCACGGCCACCCCGGAGGCGTCGTCGTCGGCGCCGGGCGCGTCGCTGACCGCGTCCATCACGTCGGTGGCGCGGGAGTCGTAGTGGCCGGTGATCACGTACACCCGCTCGGGGCTGACGTCGCCGCGCAGCGTGGCCACCACGTTGGTGATGGTGGTGGCGGTCGGGATCCGGGACGCCGGTTCCTGCACGTAGGACTGGAGTTCGACGGTCATCCGGCCGCCGGACGCGGCGGCGTACCCGGACAGCTGCGCGTGGATCCAGTCGCGGGCGGCGCCGATGCCGCGTACCGGATCGTCCTGGCTGGAAAGCGTGTGCCGGGTGCCGAACGCGGCGAGTCGCCGGACGGTGGCCTCGATCCGCCTCCGGTCGATCTCGCGCAGCAGCGCGGCCAGCTCGCGGTCCGGCGGCTGTGGCCGGGCCGGCCGGCCCGGGCCGGGCGGGACGGCGGACGCGGCGGACGCCGGGTCCGCGGCGAGCGGGGTGGCGACGGCGGCGGCGGTGGCCGCGGCGGAGGCGGTGAGGAAGGTACGCCGGGTCGACCTCGTGGGTCGGCCCTCGGCGGTCTCGTGGTTTCCCATCCCGGCATCCTCGCGCCGATCACGAGGAATGTCCATATCGGCCCGGGTGGATGGATTGTCGAGACGTTTGTCGGTGGTCTGCCCGGGAACGGCAGCGGACATGACGAAACCACGTGTGGTGATCGTGGGGGCCGGGTTCGCCGGGTACCACGCGGCCAAGACGTTGCGCCGACTGGCCCGCGACCGGGCCGAGATCGTCCTGCTGAACACGACCGACTACTTCCTCTACCTGCCGCTGCTGCCCGAGGTGGCGGCCGGCGTGGTCGAACCGACCCGGATCTCGGTGCCGCTCGCCGGCACCCTCGACGGCGTGCGCGTGGTGGTCGGCGAGGCCGACCGGGTGGACCTGCAGAACCGCTGGGTCGGCTACCGCTCCGCCGAGGGCGAGCACGGCCAGCTCGCGTACGACCGGCTGATCCTCTCCGTCGGCAGCGTCAACAAGCTGCTGCCCATCCCCGGCGTGACCGAGTACGCGCACGGCTTCCGCGGCCTGCCCGAGGCGCTCTACCTGCACGACCACGTGGTCCGGCAGGTGGAGTTGGCCGAGCTGACCGACGACCCGGCCGAGCAGCGGGCCCGCACCACGTTCGTGGTGGTCGGCGCCGGTTACACCGGCACCGAGGTCGCCGCGCACGGGCAGCTCTTCACCGACCGGCTGGTGGCCCAGCGCCCGCACCTCAACGTCCGACCCCGCTGGATGCTGCTGGACGTCGCGCCCCGCGTACTGCCCGAACTGGACCGGCGGATGTCCGTCACCGCCGACCGGGTGCTGCGCCGCCGCGGCGTCGACGTGCGGATGGGCACCTCGGTCGGCGAGGCCACCCCGGACGGGGTGATGCTCACCGACGGCGAGTACGTCCCCACCTGCAGCCTGATCTGGTGCGTCGGGGTGCGCCCCGACCCGTTCGTGGCCGAGCTGGGACTGCGCACCGAGAAGGGCCGGCTGGTGGTCGACGAGTACCTCAACGTCCCCGGCTATCCCGAGGTGTTCGCCTGCGGCGACGCGGCGGCGGTGCCCGACCCGACCCGCCCCGGCCAGGTGTGCGCGATGACCGCGCAGCACGCCCAGCGGCAGGGCAAGCTGGCCGCGCACAACATCGCCGCCTCGTACGGGCAGGGCACCCGCAAGTCGTACAAGCACCACGACCTGGGCTGGGTGGTGGACCTCGGCGGCAAGGACGCGGCGGCCAACCCGCTGCACGTGCCGCTGTCCGGCCTGCCGGCCAAGGCGGTCACCCGCGGCTACCACCTGCTGGCCATGCCCGGTAACCGGCCCCGCGTCGCCGCCGACTGGGCGCTCGACGCGGCGCTGCCCCGCCCGGCGGTGCAGCTCGGCCTCGTGCCGGCCAACGCGGTGCCGCTGGAGAGCGAGTCGCCGGAGCTGGTCCGCCGGGGCACCTGAGCACGTGGTCACCCGCCGGCCGGCGGACGGTCCACCGAACCATCGTCTCGTTCCCCGTCGGCCGGTGCGGCCAGGGCCGACCGACCGGCGGGGACGAACTCGCGCAGCAGCACCTGCACGATGCCGGCCGCCGGGATCGCCAGCAACGCGCCGACCAGGCCCGCCAGCTCGGCCGCCAGCAGCACGCTGAACAACACGGTCAGCGGGTTCAGCCGGACCGCGCGGGCCATGATGACCGGTTGGAGCAGATGGTTCTCCACCTGCTGGTAGACCACGAAGAAGACCAGCACCACGAGGCCGGCGGTGGGGGAGCGGGCGAACCCCGCGCCGGCCGCGACGATCGCCCCCAGCGTGGCACCCACCAGCGGGATCAGATCCACCACGGCGACCACCAGGGCGATCACCGCGGCGAACGGCACCCCGAGCAGGAGCAGCACGGCGAACGTCAGTCCGCCGCAGATCAGGCTGATCACCAGGTTGCCGCTGAGGTAACCGGTGACGATCCGGGACGAGTCGCGGCCGATGCGCCGCAACCGCTCCGCCGGGCCGTCACCGACCAGGCGCAGCGTGGCCCGCACGATCCGGGGCGCCTCCAACACCATCAGGTACGCCAGCACCACCACCGTGACCAGCGCGGCGACCGCCTGCGCCACGCCCCGGACCAGCCCGACGGTCGGCTCGCCGAGGCGGGAGCCGTACCGGCGCAGCTGACCCGGCTCGGCGTACCGGAGCAGGTGCAGGCGGTCCAGCAGCTCGCCGATCGGCCCCCGCCCGGCCTGTGCCTCGTGCACCACGTGCGGCGCCCGGTCGGCGAGCCGGCCCAACTCGTCCACCAGCGGCAGGACGATCAGCGTGCCCAACGCCGCGAGCAGCACGAACGTGGCCAGGAAGACCAGCAGGGTGGCGAGCGCCCGCCGGCGTACCCGGCGCTCCAGCCGGTCGACGAGCGGCTTGAGGGCCACCGCGAGGAACGCCGCTACCAGCCCCCACACCAGCACCCGCCGGGTCGCCCAGATCAGCGCCAACCCGACCACGCTGGCCAGCACGAGGCCGATCACGATCAGCGTCCGGCGGGCGGTGGACCGGTCGTCGGCGACGCTCATCCGGCGCGGCTACCCGCCCTGCCGGGCGGAAAACCCGGCCCGGGGCGGCCGGCCGGCTCAGGTCAGGTCGGCGTCGGTGACCGGCGAGGCGCCGGCGGCGAACGTGTCGAGCGCCGGACCGTGCAGCACGGTCCCGGGCACCGGGTCGGCGGCGACCCGGGCGGCGAGGCGGCGCACCGGCAGCCGTCCCGGGCGGAGGGTGCCCGCGAGCACCACGTTGCCGTAGCGCCGGCCGCGCAGCATCCGCCGGTCGGTGACCAGGTAGACGTCGGCGAAGACCGCGCGCAGCGTGGCCACCTGGGCGCGGGTGTGCGCCAGCGGCGGCAGGTCGGTGAGGTTGACCAGGTAGACGCCGTCCGGGCGGAGCACCCGGGCCACCTGCGCGGCGAACTCCACGGCGGCCACGTGCCCGGGCATCCGGGCCGCCCGGTAGACGTCACCCACCACCACGTCGTACGCCCCGGCCGGCGCCTCGGTGACCGCGTAGCGGGCGTCACCGAGCGCGACCACCACCTCCGGCGGCGCCGGCGGCAGCCGTCGGCGAACCAGGTCGACCACGGCGGGATCGCGCTCGACGACCCGCTGCGCGGAACCGGGTCGGGTGGTGGCCAGCCAGCGCGGCAGGGTGAGCGCGCCGCCGCCCAGGTGCAGGGCGGCCAGTGGGCGTCCGGGCGGCGCGGCCAGGTCGATCACGGCGGCGATCCGCCGCACGTACTCGAAGTGCAGGTGGCTGGCGTCGACCACGTCCACGTAGGACTGCTCGACACCGTCGGCGAGCAGCGTACGCCCGGTGGGGCGGGCCGGGTCCACGACGATCTCCAGGACCTCGGTGTCGCTCTCCACGCCCGGAACGCTACCGGGCGGTTCGGGTGTGGAGCGGGGGCCCCGCCTGTGCCCGAGGCGTTCAGCGGGGCCCCGCCTCGCACGTCAGCCGGCGGCCATGCCGGCGCCGGCCTCGTCGATCGCGGCGTCGACCCGGTGTGCCAGGTCGACGTCCGCCGCGGTCACGCCGTCGACCTGCTGGGTCCGGACGGTGAGCACGGCGTTGTCCGGATCCGGCCGGCCGATCTGCGGCCCGCGCCCGCCGGCGGCCTTGAGCCGGTCCAGCCGGTCGAGCACCCGGTCCAGGTTGCCGCCGGGCAACTCGATGGTGCGCACCAACGACCGCCGGTCACTGGACCAGTAGGGGAGCGTGTCCAGCGCGTCCCGCAGTTCCGGCTCGCTCAGCGGCGCGGTCGCCGAGGACGCGCCCACCAGGCCGCCGCCGTAGTCGGCCGGTGCGAGCAGGTCCCGCAACCCGTCGGGTACGCGCAGCGAACCGACCAGCTCGGCATCGGCGTCGGCCAGCGCGGCCAGGGTGGCCTCGGCCTGGTAACGGGCCTGCTCCGGGGTGAGCCGGCTGCGCCGCCCGACCTCGGCCAGGAAGCCCGGCAGGTCCTGCCGCCGCTCGATGCCGTCCACCGGCACCACGTCGTGCAGCTTCACCGGCACGGCGTCGAGCAGCCGGTCCCGCCCGGTGTCGTCCAGCGCCCAGGCCAGGGCGAGCACCGTGGCCTCCGCCGCGACCTTCGCCTCGGCGAAGTCGACGCCGGCCCGCCGGCTCACGGCGTCCACCAGATCCCGGTACCCCATTCCGACCGCCGCGTCCGGCCGCGGGTCCGGCAGCGGGCGCGGGCGCTCCGCCACCCCCACCGCCGGCGGGGCGGGACCGCCGCGCGTGCTGTCCGGCTTGTGCCGGCCGGCCGGCGGCGGGCCGGACCGGTCGTGCTGGTCCAGCGAGGTGACCTGCTTGGACGCGCTCAGGCTGGCGCCGATCTCGCTCGGCCGCAGCCCCTGCTCCCGGGCCTGCCGGGCGAGGGCCCGGCGCCGCTGGTTGTCGCCCTCCATCTGCTTGCGCATGTCCTCGCACCTCGTTCCTGGTCGGTGGTGCCTGCGCCGGACGCCTTCCCGGCGCTGCCGGGAAGCTAACGGGCCGCCGCCGGGCGGCCCGCTTCATTCGCTGCGGGTGAGGGGCGCTCACCCGACGGGGCCGCAGGATCGCAGGGACCGGACAACTTCCGACGCACGCGGAAGGGCAGGTCGTCATGAAACGGATCGTGGAGATCGTCCCCGCCCGTCCCGGCTGGTACGCCCGCTGGCGCCTCGGCCCGGACGCGACCCGGTGCTACCCGGTGACGCTGTGGGCGCTGCTCGAGGAGAACGACGGCGGCGGTCGCGAGGTCGTCGGCGTCGACTGCGTCGGTCAGTGGCCGGGCGCGGACGACGACGCGGACGCGGACTTCGTCCGCTATCTGTTCCAGACGCCCGATTCCGGTGTGCCGGAGGACGCCGAACCGCCGTCGGCGGCGGGAGAACCGGACAGCGGGCCGCGTCGTACGGCCGTGCCCGCCGTGTGAGCCAACCTCCCCGGCCCCCGACCCCTGGTCCCAGGGTCGGGGGCCACCCCCCGCCCGTGGACCCGTCGCGGGTCGCTCAGCCCACCTCGCGGGCGTCGGCGGCCGCCGGTCGGGGCGGAGCGGGGAGCAGCTCGGCCAGGCCGGTGCGGTCCAGCAGTTGCCGGACCTGCGGTTTCATGTCGGTCACGTGCACCCCAGCGGTGCCGGACCGGTGGATCACCACCAGCGCGCTCAGACCGGACGAGTCGCAGAGCGTCACGTCGGCGAAGTCGAGCCACAGCTCCTGGTGACCGTCGCGGCGCAGCTCGGCGGCGGCCTCGACGAGCTCCGGGGCGGTGTCGAAGTCGAGCTCACCGGCCAGCCGCAGCCGGGCGGACCCGGCGTCGAGCCGGTCCACCTCGATGGTCAACAGCGGGGAGAGCATGCGTCCATGTTCCCAGTCGGCGGTGTTCCGGAAACCCCCGGGGTCACGCGGACGCGGCCGACCCGGACGCCGGCCGCCCGTCGACCGGTGGACGGTCCAGCAGACCGGTGACGCCGGTCATGTCGAGGATGGTCTCCAGGAAGCGCGGAACCGCCCGGAGTTCGATCGCCGTACCGATCTGCTGCCCCTCACGCCAGGCGTGCACGATCACGGACAGGCCGGTGCTGTCGAGGAAGTTCAGACCACCGAAGTCGAGCACCAGCGCCGCGGGACGGTCGGCGAGCAGGCGGTCGATCTCGGCGCGCAGCGGCGCCGAGGTGGCGTAGGCCAGGTCGCCGCCGACACCGACCACCGGGGCCGCGGGGTCGGAACGGTCCACGGAGATGCTCACCGGGGTGGCTTCGGGCTTTCTCCGTTGGGGAACCACCATCACGCCTTTCCGCAGGCTGCCGGTCGGGCAGGGACGTCCGGATCGTAACAATGCCGGAACCGGACCGCTCGGCGTGTGCCCGGCCACCACGGCGTCGTCGAGTGGCGGTCGGGGCGTACCGGCGTAGGGTGGGACGACGGGATGTGACCACAGGCGCCGCTCTCGGCGCCTCGCGGATGTCGACGAGGAGAGTGGGGCTCAGCTGGTGACTGCTGCCGACGTCAGGGGTTCCGACCCGGGCGACGGACGGATCTCCACGCCGGGCGCCGCACGGGCTCGGGTGTGGTCCGCCGCCGCCCCGACGGCGTCCGCCCTCCCGCGTCTGGCCCCCGACCACGACGTCGCCGCCGTCCCGGGCTGGTCCGAGGTGGTGGAGCACTTCCGCGAGGGGCTGATCGTCTGCGACCCCGACGGTGTGGTGCGCCACGTGAGTCCGGTCGCGGAGCGGCTCGTCCCCGAGGTGGTGCCCGGCGAGGTGCTGGCCGCCACCGGTGTGACAGCGCTCGCCGGTGACGGCCCGGCCGAGTTCACCCACCACGGGCGGCGGCTGCGGCTGCGCCCGGTTCCGCTCTCCGCGGCCCGCCGCTGCTGGTACGTCGAGGACGTCACCGAGAGCGTGAGCCGGGCCGACGCCCTGCTCGCCGAGCGGGCCCGCTCGCTCTTCCTCGCCGTGGTCGGCGAGAAGCTCGGCAACCCGCTGCACCCCGACCGTGCCGCGGCCGCCGTGGCCCGGCTCGCCGTGCCCACGCTCGCCGACGTGGCGGTGCTGGTGCTGGCGCCGCGGTCCGGCCGGGCCCGCTGGTGGCGGGCGGTGCGCGCGGACGACGAGGCCCCCGCCGTGGACAGCGGCGTGCTGGCGGCCGCGGCGCTGCCCGCGGCGATCGAGACCGGCCTCGCCGGCACCGAACCGCACGCGCTGGACTGGCTCGTCGAGCAGGCCGCCGAGGCGGGCTGGCTGCCCGGCCTCGACGTGGCCGGCGCGACCGCGCGGGTGGTGCCGCTGCCCGGTCGGGAGGCTCCGGCCGGTGTGCTGCTGGTGGCCCGCCGCGCCGGCCACTGGTACGACGAGGCGGACGTCGACCTGGTCCGCGCGTTCGCGGCCCGGGCGGGGGCGGCGCTGACCACCGCCATGCTCTACCGCGACCAGGCCGAGGTCGCCGACACCCTGCAGGCGAGCCTGCTGCCGGTGGAGCCGGCGGCGGCCGCGGGTGTGCAGTGGGGGACGGCCTACCGGCCGGCGCAGGCCGGGCTGCGCATCGGCGGCGACTTCTACGGTTCGCACCGGCTCGCCGACGGCGGTTCGGTCTTCTTCCTGGGTGACGTGTCCGGCAAGGGCGTGGAGGCGGCGGTCTTCACCGGTCAGCTCCGCCAGTGCCTGCACGCCCTGCATCGGGTCGAGGCGCAGCCGGGGCGGCTGCTGAAGCTGCTCAACGACGCGCTGCTGGAGACCACCCAGGCCAACGGGCAGGGCCGCTTCGCCACCATGGTGCTCGGCGTGACCCGCCCGCACCGCGACGGCGGGCTGACCCTGACCATGGCCGGCGGCGGTCACCTGCCGCCGCTGGTGCTGCGGGAATCCGGCGAGGTCGAGGTGGTGCCGTTGAGCGGCATGCTGATCGGCGTGGTGCCGGACCCGCGGATCGGCGAGACCACCGTGCACCTGGCGCCCGGGGAGACCTGCCTGCTCTACAGCGACGGGGTGACCGAGGCGCGCGGCGGGTGGCGCGGCGACGAGCAGTTCGGCGCCGACCGGCTGCTCAACGCGCTGAGCGGTTGCCACCGGATGCCCGCGCCGGCGCTGGCCGAGCGGGTCGAGCAGGTGACCTGCGACTGGCTCGCGCACGGTGACCACGACGACATCGCGGTGCTCGCGCTGCGGGCCTCCGGTCCGGCCGGCCGGGCGTCCCGTCACCTGCACGCGGTGCCGGAACCCAGGAACGCCGTCCGATCGAGGGAGCTGCCCGCGTGAGCGCGACCACCACCACCGGGGCCGGACCGGCCCAGGCCTTCCCCGGCTACCTGGAGTGCCTGGCCGAGGCCGACGAGCAGGCCGCCGTGGCGGTGGCGCGCGGGCTGCTGGAGGCGGGCGTGCCGGCCGAGCGGGTGCTGCTCGACCTGGTCGCCCCCGCCCAGGCCGAGGTGGGGGAGCGGTGGGCGCGTAACGAGTGGAGCGTCGCCCAGGAGCACGCCGCCACCCACATCAGCGAGCGGGTGGTGGCCGCGGTGGCCGCGTACGCCGATCCCCGCCCGACCCGCGGCCGGATCGTGATGGCCTGCATGGACGGTGAGTGGCACGCGCTGCCGGCCCGACTGGTCGCCGAGGTGCTGCGGCTGCGCGGCTGGCAGGTCGTCTTCCTCGGCGCCAGCGTCCCCGCCGCGCACCTGGTGTCCTACCTGCACCGTTACGACGCCGACGCGGTGGCGCTGGCGTGCGCGTTGCCGATGCGGTTGCCGCACGCCCACCGGATGATCGAGGCGTGTCGCCGCTCCGACGTGCCGGTGGTGGTGGGCGGGCGCGGCTTCGGCGCGGACGGCCGCTGGGCCCGGGTGCTCGGTGTGCCGTGGGCGCCGGACGCGCCGGCCGCGGCCGACCTGGTCGCCGACGACCGGGCGCTGCGCGCGGCGCCGGTCGCGCGGCTGGACCACCTGGCCGACGACGAGTACGCCAGCCTGGTCAAGCGCCGCGGTGAGCTGATCGACAGCGCGCTGGCCGACCTGCGCGAGCGGGTGCCGGCGGTGGCCGACTACACGCCGGCGCAGCTCGACTCCACGGTCGGCGATCTCGGCTACATCGTCGACTTCCTGGCCGCCGCGCTCTACGTCGACGACCAGACGTTGTTCGCCGAGTTCGTCGAGTGGCTGGTGGAGATCCTGGTCAGCCGGGGCGTGCCGGCGGGTGCGGTCGGCCTGACGCTCGACCACTACGGACACGAGCTGCGGGACTTCCCCCGCGCGGCCGGGTTCCTCGAGCGGGGGCGTGCCGTGGTCGGCGGGCTGTCGGCGGCGACCGCGGGCCGCTGACTCGCGGACGCCGCGACGGCCCCTATACTTGCTGCACTGCAAGGGTTCGCCTGCGGTGGGAGCGAGAGGGGCCACGGTGACGTTCACCGTCACGTACGCCCAGCGGGGCGAGATCGGCGCCGGTCTCCGGCTCACCGGTGAACTCGACCTGAGCACGGCCGGCGAGTTGAACGCGGCGATCGACAGGCTGGTCGCCGACGGCCGCCGCGAGCTTCTGCTGGACCTCACCGAGCTGACGTTCTGCGACTCGACCGGCATCGCCGCCTTCGTCCGCGGGGACAACCTCGTCGCCGCCGACGGCGGCTGGTTGCGGCTGACCGGGGCGGGCGGCCGGGTGGCCCGGGTGCTCCAGGTGACCGGCCTCGCCGAGGTGCTCGCACACCGCCGTGACGCGGCCGACCCGACGGCGTCGGCCAGCTCCTGATCGGATAGATTTCCCCGCCAGCGGCCGGCCGTGCGTCGGCGCCCTCCTCAAGACGAAGCAGGTAGCCCCATGGGTCAGCCCAGCCCCAACCCCGTTCGCATCCTGGTGGTGGACGACGACCCGGGCGACGTCCTGATGATCGAGGAGGCGCTCGCGGAGTCGGACGTCGAGAAGGTCATCCACGTGGTCGCCGACGGCGAGGAGGCGATGGAGTTCCTCCGTCGGGAGGGTCGGCACAGCGAGGCCCAGCGGCCGGACGTCATCCTGCTCGACCTGAACATGCCGCGGATGGACGGGCGGCAGGTGCTCGGCGAGGTCAAGCGGGACGAGAACCTGCGGACCATCCCGATCGTGGTGCTGACCACCTCCAACGCCGACACCGACGTGGTCAGCAGCTACACGCTCCAGGCCAACGCGTACGTGACCAAGCCGATCGACCTGGACGACTTCAACGACGTGGTGCGCCGCATCGACGAGTTCTTCGGCCGCGTGGTCGTGCTGCCGAAGCACGCCTGACGGCCCCGAAGCCCGCGCCTGGCGGATGCTGAACATTTTCCGCGAACGGCCGCTCCCGGCCTCGCCCGCCGGAGCAGGATCGTCGTGGGGGACGTACGCGGCTGCCTGGGGGGCGACAATGAGGTTCTCGGTGGTGGAGTCCGGTTACGACCGGCGTCAGGTGGATTCCTGCCTGGACGAGCTGGATCTCCAACTGGGCCGGCTGGCGGCGCGCGTGGAGGGCGCCGCGGGCACGGGCCGGGAGTGGGACCAGATCCGCCTGGACGCCCGGCACCTCGGTGACTTCCTCCGGCGCCGCGCCGCGCCGGCCGAGGACGCGGCCGGCGCCGACCCGTCCGCCGCCGAGCGGGAGGCCGCCGCCCTGCTGGCTCGCGCCCGCGCCGAGTTGGAGGCCGCCCGGGACGAGGCCTGCCGGGTGCGGGAGGAGGCGTACGCCGAGGCGGTTCGGGCGCGCCGCGAGTTCGAGGCCGCGTTGCTGGCCCGCCGCCGCCACGAGGCCCGCGTCGACGACATCCTCTCCGGCGTGCGCTGAGCAAGCGCCCCGCCGCACGCGCCCGGTAGGGGCAGGGCCCGCCTGCCACGTGCCGCCGCCGGCTCAGGCCAGCGCGGCCACCACCGTGGCGGCCCGGTCCTCGTGCTTGGCGTAGGCGTCGGGGAACGCGGAGACCTGCACCGCCTGGGCCGCGCCGGTCACGCTCATGTCCTCCCAGCCGGGCACCTCGGCCAGCGCGGTGAAGAACGCCCGGGCCGCGTACGCGGGACGCATGAGTTGGGCGACCGTGCCCCAGCCGCTGCTCGGGCGCTGCTGGAACAGCCCGACCGAGTCGTGGTCGGAGCCACTGCCCTGGTGCGGGTGGTCGAACGACTCCGGCAGCACGTCGCTGGCCAGGTTGTGCAGGTCGCTCTCCTGCATGGCGGTGGCCACCGCCACCACCAGCGCCCGGCGCGGCAGTCGCATGTCCCGTCCGACGTCGACGATGGCCTTCGCGTTGTCCATCTGCCGTTGGTCGAGCCCGGCGACGGGTCGCGGGTGGGCGGGGCGGGGAGCCTTCCGCGGTGCCTTCTTCCGGGCCGGCGCGGGGCTGGGCGTGACGGCCGGGGCCGGTGCGGCGACCGGCGGCGCGACGCGGGTGAAGTCCCGGGAGACCCGCTGCTCGGTTGCGGCCCGGTCGGCGAGCGCCTCGCGGACCTTCAGGTTCGGCGGGGCGACCTCGCCGACACCGACCACGCCGACCAGACCGAGGCAGCAGGTCACGCCGGTGGCGACCGCGATCCGGCCGGGGACGGAGCGTCCCGGGCCGCGGCGGAGCGGTTCCGGGGCCCGGTGCCGGCCCACCCTCCGTTCGGCCGATGCCGGGTCGATCGTTCGGCGAACCGGGTGCTGCGCGGACAGGGGCTGGGGATCGGAGTGGTCGGGGTGCACCCGCCGAGGTTAAAGATCTTCCCGGCGCTTGCCATCGGGCTACTTGGTGGGATGCGCCACACTTTGCCGGATTCCGCCCCGGCATTACCCTCGGTAGATCATGAACCGCGCCAACCTCCTGTCTCCGAAACAACCGGCATGTCGGGTTGGGGAGCAGGAAACGGGCGCGTTCCGGATCGCCGAGGACCCGTCGGTGGCCTCCTCCGTTCGGCCGATGGTGCGCTGTTCACCTGGTCCGCCTCCTCCGCCGGCCCACCGATGCCGTGGTCCCGGTCCGCGTACCCGGATCGGCCCCCGGGAAGGCCCGACCGCTCGATACGATGCTGACGGTGACGGGGCAGATGGTCGACGAACGGGCCGCCGGAGAGCCCGCCGGCCGCCGAGGCCGGCGGGGGACGGTCGTCATCGCGTGCGCCGTGCTGCTCACCGTGCTCCTCGTCGGGCACCGCGCGGTGCCCAACGTGCAGGGGCTGGGCAGCCTGGTGGACAGCGTCACGCCGCTGCTCGGCGTCGGCGTACCCCTGCTCGGGCTGGCGGCGCTGCTGCGCCGCTCCCGCCGGGCGCTGCTCGCGGTGCTGCTGCCGGCGCTGGCCTGGGCCGCGCTCTACGGCCGGGCGTGGTTGCCACCGGCCGCCGGGGCCGACGGCACCTCGGTGCGGGTGGCGAGCCAGAACCTCCGCGCCGGCAACCCCGACCCGGCCGCCACGGTCGGCGCGCTGACCGTCGGCGCCCCCGACCTGATCGGTCTCCAGGAGGTCGACGACGACGCGCGGGTGGCGCCCGCCCTGGCCGGTCACTACCCGCACCGGACGGCGGTCTCCACCGTCGCGCTCTGGAGCCGCTGGCCGATCCGGGAGGCCCACGGCGTGGACACCGGGCTGGGCTGGGACCGGGCCCTGCGCGCCGTGGTGGCCGCCCCGCAGGGCGACCTGACGGTGTACGTCGTGCACCTGGGCTCGGCCCGCGCCGGGCACACCGCCACCCGCGACGAGACGGTGTCGGCGCTGGCCCGCACGGTCCGCGCCGATCCGGCCGAGCGACTGGTGGTGCTCGGCGACCTGAACACGGCCACCACCGACCGGGCCTTCGCGCCGCTGACCCGGCTGCTCGGCGACGCCCAGGCCGAGGCCGGGCAGGGCTTCGGCTTCACCTGGCCGGCGGAGGTCCCGCTGACCCGCCCGGACCACGTGCTCTATCGGGGGATCACCCCGACCACGGCCGGCGTGGTGCACACCCCGGACACCGACCATCGGGCGGTGACCGCCGGCTTCCGCTGGTGAGACCGCGGATCAGTGTCGGCCGTTCTCGGCCGGGGTGACCGTGAGCCGGTGGCGGCTCGGGTCGCCGCTGGAGAACGGCCAGAGCCGGTCGGCGTACGCGACCAGGTCGGACAACTGCTCCCGGGTGAGCCCGGCCGAGGAGATCTCGGCGTGCACGTCCGCCCGGTAGCGGCCGTCGTCGTCGCGGCCCAGCTTCGCCTCCGCCGTCACCTGCACGGTGTGCGCCTCGTCGGTGATCTCGCCGGCCGCCTCGACCGCCGCGTGGTGCAGACACGAGGCGAACGCGGCGGCCAGGAGCTGCTCCGGCGTCAGGCCGGTGCAGTGCGGCGCCAACGGGGACGCCAGGGCGGAGGAGAGACCGCCGTCGTCGGTGCGTACGTGACCACCCGCCGCGGTCGCCGTGGCCGACTCGGCCAGCCAGGAACTCGGATCCGGCATCGCGTTCCTCCCGTCACTCACCGGCAGGCGTTCCCGGCCCCCGACCGGCGAAACCGCCGCGGGCCCGGGAGTGCGTTCAGCGGATCCGGCCGCTCGTCGCGGCGTCGACGGCCATCGCCTCGGTCGCCTCGGTGGCGGCGCGGCCGGTCCACGGCGACACCTCCGGCATGCGCTGGCGGGGCAGCACCACGGTCATCGGCACGTAGATGCGCGCGTCCACGGCCTCGGCCAGCAGCAGCGCGGCCATCGGGCTGGTCGGGCGCGCGGCCGGATCGGAGTCGAGGCAGCGCTCGCACAGCTCCGCCACCTCGGCCGGCAGCCCGGGGACCTCCGGCAACGGCCGGGGTGGCAGGCGGCGGCGGACGCCGAGCAGCTGGGTGGTGCTGGCGGCCTCGTAGGGCAGCCGGCCGGTCAGGCAGTAGTAGAGCAGCACGCCGAGCGCGTACATGTCGGCGGCCGGGGTGGCCGGTTGCCGGTCGAGCTGCTCCGGAGCCAGGTAGGCCGGGGTGCCCACCACCATCCCCTCCGGCGTGCGGTCGGGCTCGCCGGCCGGGGTGGCGATGCCGAAGTCGAGCACCTTCACGCCGGACGGGGTGAGGATCACGTTCGCCGGCTTCACGTCCCGGTGCACGATGCCGTGCCCGTGCGCGGCGGCCAGCGCGGCGCACACCTCGGCGCAGACCCGCACCGCGATGCGCCAGTCCAGCGGGCCGGCGCGCAGGTGTGCGGCGAGCGTCTCGCCCTCGGCCAGCTCCATCACGATGTACGGGACCGGTCGCCCGTCCGGCAGGGTGGCGGTGCCGAAGTCGTGCACGCTCGCGACGTTCGGGTGCACCAGCCGGGCCGCCGAGCGGGCCTCGGCCTGGATCCGTTCCACCGAGCCGGCGTCGCCGTCGAGCCCGGGCGAGATCACCTTGATCGCGACGGTCCGGTCCAGCACGCGGTCGTGCGCCCGCCAGACCTCGGACATGCCACCCAGCGCGGCTCGCTGTTCGAGCTCGTACCGCCCGCCCAGCGTCCTCATCGACCACTCCTCGCCGTCATCCGGTTCCCCGGGGTTCCGCTACCCCGCGCCCGAGCTGTGCAAACCGCCGGGACCGGGCGGGCGGCCGGGGTAGCTTCGCGAGCGGGAGTGTCGACACCGCAACGGAGGGTGAGCGATGGCGCTGGTGCGGGTGCGGTTCGTCGGCGGGCCGGCCGACGACGTGGTCCGGGACCTGCCGGCCGAGCCGGACGGCGCGCCACCGGCCCGCTGGATCCTGCGCCATCCCGACCGGCCGGCCGGCGACGTGGCGGACCATCTGTACGAACGCGGCGTACGGGCCGGGCCGGACGGCTGGACCATGCGCTTCGTGCGCACGGACCCGTTCGGCGCGACCGAGTGACCCGGCTCAGGCCGGGTGCGGCCCGGTGGTGTCGAGGATGACCGAGGCGACCAGCTCCGGGTCGTCGTGCATCGGCACGTGCCCGCAGCCGGGCAGGTCCAGGTGTCGGGCGGTGGGCAGCCGGGTGCGCGCCAGCGCCGCCTGGCGGTAGGGCAGGATCCGGTCCCGGGTGCCCCAGGCGACCGTCACCGGGACGGTGGGAGCGCCGGCGAACGCGTAGCCCCGGCCGGCCCGGGCGACGGCGCGGAACGCGCGCGCGTCGCGCAACGCACGGGCGTCGGCGAGCGCCACGTCGAGCGCCATCCGGTTCGGCCGGGCCAGGAGCATGCCCATGGCCAGGGCCCGCAGCGCCGGCGCGGCGAACAGGTGCCGTAGCACCGGCTCGGGCAGCCGCGCCGCGTTGCGGTGCAGGGCGAGCACGGTGAGCGCCCAGCGCAGCTCGCGCGGGGTACAGAAGCCGGCCGGTGACAGCGCGGTGGCCGAGGAGACCGCCCCGGCCGCGGCCAGTTCCAGCGCGATGGCCCCGCCGAGGCTGTTGCCGGCCACGTGCGGTCGGTCCAGCCCGAGCGCGGCGAACAGCTCGACCATGCCGCTCACCAGCGCGGGCATGTCCACGGGCAGGCCGGTCGCGGGCACCGGGGACCGGCCGAAGCCGGGCAGGTCGACGGCGATCACGTCGTGGTTCTCGGCGAGCCGGTCGAGCACCGGAAGCCAGGCGCCCCAGTGGTGGCCGATGCCGTGCAGCAGCACCAGCGCCGGCCCGGCGCCGCGCCGCTCGAAGACCACCTCCACCGGCGCGCTCATCGGCGCGACTCCGGGGTGCTCACCCCGAAACCGCGGCCCAGCGCCCGGGCCTGCTCCTCGATCAGCGGCACGGTGACCCGGGCGGTGCGTCCGACCAGCCGGTCGGCCAGCGGGCTGACCAGCACCGACCGGACCGCCTGCACCGCGCCGACGGCGCGCGGCACGTAGACGCGGCGGCTGCGGCGCTCGATCGCCCGCACGAACGCCTCGGCGCACTCGGTGACCGTGGTGGTGCGTCGCATCGGCCAGGGCAGCCGCGCCAGCGCCGACTCGAACGCCGGCAGGTCGGCCCGGGCCTCCCGGACCAGGTCGGTGTCCACCCAGGACGGGTGCGCGGTGCCCACCGCCACCCCGCGGTGCGCCAGCTCCAGCCGGATCGCGGTGCCGAAGTGCTCGACGCCGGCCTTCGAGGCGCAGTAGGCGGCCATCCCGGGCAGTGCGGCGAACGCCGCGGCCGAGGAGACGATGAGCAGGTAGCCGCCGCGGTCGATCAGTGCCGGCACGGTGGCCGCCGCGGTGCGCATCACCCCGATCAGGTTGACCTCCACGGTGCGCGCCAGCGCCTCGACGTCGCCCACGGCGATGGTGCCCCGGTTGGCGACCCCGGCGTTGGCCACCACCGCGTCGATGCCGCCGAGCGCGGCAACCGTGCCGTCGACCGCCGCGCCCAGCGCGGCCTGGTCGGTCACGTCGGCGGCGAACCAGACGTGCCCGGGGCCCAGCTCGGCGGCGAGGGCGGCGAGCCGGTCGGGCTCCAGCCCGACCAGCGAGAGCTTCGCGCCCCGCGCGGCGGCGAGCCGGGCGGTGTGCGCGCCGATGCCCCGGGCCGCCCCGGTCACCAGCACCACCCTGCCGGCCAACCGGCCGGTGGGACCACCGTCGATGGACATGCCGGCAAGTTACCACCGGGTAGCTGTCGGGGAAAGACCCGTACGCGCCGCCGCGACCGCGCACAGCTGGTACACAGGATCGGGACAGCACCGGTTCAGCGGGTGCGCCCACGATGGGAGCATGGTCATGAACGGGCAGGCCGCGCAGGGCCGCATCGAGCTGCGCCGACCGGACGGCGAACCGGTACGGGTGCTGGTGGTCGACGACGAACCGACCCTCACCGACCTGCTCTCGATGGCCCTGCGGTACGAGGGCTGGCAGGTGACCACCGCCGGCAACGGGATGGCGGCGATCACCACGGCCCGGCAGTTCCGCCCGGACGCGGTGGTGCTCGACGTGATGCTGCCCGATCTGGACGGCTTCCAGGTGCTGCGCCGCCTGCGTGAGCAGTCGCCCGAGGTGCCGGTGCTCTTCCTGACCGCCCGCGACGCGGTGGAGCAGCGGATCGCCGGGCTCACCGTCGGCGGCGACGACTACGTCACCAAGCCGTTCAGCCTGGAGGAGGTGATCGCCCGGCTGCGCGCCCTGCTGCGCCGCTCCGGGTTCGCGGTGGCCGCCCGGGAGGAGGCGGTCCTCACCGTCGGCGACCTCAGCCTCGACGAGGACAGCCACGAGGTCCGCCGTGGCGACGACCTGATCACGCTCACCGCCACCGAGTTCGAGCTGCTGCGCTACCTGATGCGCAACCCGCGCCGGGTGCTCAGCAAGGCGCAGATCCTGGACCGGGTCTGGAACTACGACTTCGGCGGCCAGGCCAACGTGGTCGAGCTGTACATCTCGTACCTGCGCAAGAAGATCGACGCCGGTCGGGCGCCCATGATCCACACGCTGCGTGGGGCGGGCTATGTCCTCAAGCCCGCCCCGTGACGCCGGCGGGCGGCTGACGCGCCGGCTGGCCGGCTGGTCGCTGCGCCGCCGCCTGGTGCTCTCCGTGGTGGCGCTGCTCGCGCTGGTCAGCCTGGTCATCGGCGGGTTGACCACGATCGCCCTGCGCCACTTCCTCGTCGGCCAGGTGGACAACCAGCTCACCTTCGGCGACCGCCGCCCGGCCGACTTCGCACGTTGGGCGCGCCCCGACCCGTACCGGCCGGACCAGACGGGACGGCCCGTCCCATCCGCGCCGGAGGGGGCACCGCCGCCACCGGGAGGGTTCCCGCCGGGCTCGATCGCGGTCCGGGTGCCCGCGTCCGGTGCTGCCGCCGGGCAGATCCGGACCGAGAGCGGCAGCGCCGAAGCGGTGTCCACCGCCGACCTGACCGCGCTGGCCGCGTTGCGTCCCGCCGATCGCCCCCGCACGGTAGACGTCGGTGACCGGGGGGACTATCGGGCGATCGCCGTCAACTCCCCGCGGGGCGACGGCGACGTGCTGGTGCTGGCCATCCCGCTCGCCCAGGTCGAGGAGACGGTCATGTGGATGGTGGTGGCGCAGGCCGGGGTGATCGGGGCCGGCCTGGTCGTCGCCGGTGGCCTCGGCGCGCTGATCGTGCGCGGCACGCTCCGCCCGCTGAACCGGGTCGCCGCCACCGCCGCCCGGGTCACCGAGCTGCCGCTGGACCGGGGCGAGGTGGCCCTGTCGGTCCGGGTGCCGGCCGCCGACACCGACCCCCGCACCGAGGTCGGGCAGGTCGGCGGCGCGCTCAACCGGATGCTCGGCCACGTCGCCGCCGCGCTCGCCGCCCGGCAGGCCAGCGAGACCCGGGTACGCCAGTTCGTCGCCGACGCCAGCCACGAGCTGCGCACGCCGCTCGCCGCCATCCGGGGGTACGCCGAGGTGGCCCGGCGCGGCCGGCAGGAGGTGCCGCCGGACGTGGCGCACGCGCTGCGCCGGGTCGAGTCGGAGAGCACCCGGATGACCAGCCTCGTCGACGACCTGCTGCTGCTGGCCCGCCTGGACTCCGGTCGCCCGCTCACCGCCGAGCCGGTCGACCTCACCGCCATGGCGGTGAACGCGGTCAGCGACGCGCACGTGGCCGGCCCGGAGCACCGCTGGCAGCTCGACCTGCCGGACGAGCCGCTCACCGTCACCGGCGACGCGCACCGGCTGCACCAGGTGCTGGCGAACCTGCTCGCCAACGCGCGGGTGCACACCCCGCCCGGCACCACGGTGACCACCCGGCTGGCGGCGGCGGCGGACGGGGTCGAACTCCGGGTCACCGACGACGGGCCGGGCATCCCGGCGGACCTGCAACCGGAGGTGTTCGAGCGGTTCGCCCGGGGCGACAGCTCCCGCTCCCGGGCGCACGGCAGCACCGGCCTGGGCCTGGCCATCGTGGCCGCCGTGGTGGAGGCGCACCACGGTCGGGTCGAGGTGGCCAGCGGGCCCGGCTGTACCGCGTTCACCGTGTGGCTGCCGGGATCCACAGCGTAGGCATAGGCCGCTCACGGGAGCGCGTCAGCGAGCCCTCCGAGGCTTGCCGGCATGGACAGAACCGAGAGGCTGCTGACCGCGTCGACGAACGGCCGGCCCGAGCCGGCAACCGTCGGCCAGCCCGTGCCTGCCAAGGCCGCCGACCAGCCCGAGCCTGCCGCAACCGTCGGCCCGCCCGTGCCCGCCGCAGCCGCCGGCCCGCCCGTGACCGGGCCCGCCGCCGCGCCCGTACCCGAACCGACGTCGACCCCGGCGGACCGGCCGGCGGACGACCCGCGCTGGGCCCGCCCGGCCCTGCTGGGCCTGCTGGCGGCGACCGGGGTGCTCTACCTGTGGGGTCTGGGCGCCTCCGGGTGGGGCAACGCGTTCTACTCGGCGGCCGCCCAGGCCGGGTCGGAGAGCTGGACAGCGTTCTTCTACGGCTCCTCGGACGCGGCCAACTCGATCACCGTGGACAAGACGCCCGCCTCGCTCTGGCTGATGGCGCTCTCGGTGCGCCTCTTCGGGCTGAGCAGCTGGTCGGTCCTGGTGCCGCAGGCGCTGCTCGGCGTCGCGTCGGTCGGCGTCCTGTACGCGACGGTGCGCCGCTGGTACGGCCCGGCGGCCGGCCTGCTCGCCGGCGCGGTCCTGGCGCTGACCCCGGTGGCCACGCTGATGTTCCGGTTCAACAATCCCGACGCGCTGCTGGTGTTCCTGCTGCTGGCGGCCGCGTACGCCACGGTGCGGGCGACCGAGACCGCGAGCACCAGGTGGATCGCGCTGGCCGGCGCGCTGGTCGGCTTCGGCTTCCTCACCAAGATGCTCCAGGCGTTCCTGGTGGTCCCGGTGTTCGCCGGCGTCTACCTGCTGGCCGCGCCGACCGGTCTCGGGCGGCGGATCCGTCAGCTCCTGCTGGCCGGGCTGGCGGTCCTGGTCTCCGCCGGCTGGTGGGTGGCGATCGTGGAGCTGGTGCCGGCGGGCGCCCGCCCGTACATCGGGGGATCGCAGGGCAACAGCATCCTGGAGCTGACCCTCGGTTACAACGGCCTGGGCCGGATCACCGGCGACGAGGTGGGCAGCGTCGGCGGCGGCGGTCGGCCGGGCGGCGGTGGGCCGTTCTCCGGGCAGACCGGCCCGCTGCGGATGTTCGACACCGAGGTCGGTGGGCAGATCTCCTGGCTGCTGCCGGCGGCGCTGATCCTGCTGGTGGCGGGCCTGTGGCTGGCCGGGCGGTCGGCGCGTACCGACCGGCGCCGGGCCGGCCTGCTGCTCTGGGGCGGCTGGCTGCTGGTCACCGGGCTGATCTTCAGCTTCATGTCCGGGATCTTCCACGCCTACTACACCGTCGCGCTGGCCCCGGCCGTCGGCGCGCTGGTCGGCATCGGGGTCACCCAGCTGGGGCGGGCCCGGACCGCCTCCGGCCGGTGGCGCGGGTACGCCGCCACGCTGATCCTGGCCGGCACGCTGGCGGTCACCGCCTGGTGGTCGTGGCGACTGCTCGGCCGCAGCCCCGACTGGCATCCCTGGCTGCGCCCGGCCGTGCTGGCCACCGGCCTGACCACCGCCGTCCTCCTGGCGCTCCTCGACGCCCCGGCGGCCAAGGGGTTCGCGTCGCGCCGGGCGGCCCAGGGTGACGCGAACTCCTTGCCCGACCCGTCGCGGGGCCCGAGGTGGGCGCGGTGGGCGTCGGCGGGGGTGCTGGCGCTCGGGCTCGGCGCGGGGCTGGGCGGGCCGGCGGCGTACGCGGTGCAGACGGCGGCCACCCCGCACACCGGCTCGATCCCGAGTGCCGGCCCGTTCGTCGCGGGCGGCTTCGGGCGGGGCGGCTTCCCGGGTGCTCGGATGCCGGGTGGCGCGGAGTTCCCCGGGGGCGGGTTCCCGGGCTTCCCGGGCGGCACCGGCTCGGTCCCGGGCGGCTCGAATGCCGGCCGGAACGGCGCGTTCCCGGGTTTCCCGGGCGGCCGGCCGCCGGGCCTCCCCAGCGGCCCGGACGGCGGCACCGGCCCGGACGGCGGCATCGCGCAGAACGGCGGCACCGGGCGCGGGCAGCGCGGTGGCGGCATGGGCGGGCTGCTCGACTCCCGCGAGCCGAGCGCCGAGATGACCGCGCTGCTCAAGGCCGACGCGGACGACTACACCTGGGTCGCGGCCACGGTCGGCTCGAACAACGCCTCCGGCTACCAGCTCGCCACCGGCGAGCCGGTGATGCCGATCGGCGGTTTCAACGGCAGCGACCCGTCGCCGACGCTCGTGCAGTTCCAGCGGTACGTGGCGGACGGGCGGATCCACTGGTTCCTCGGCGGGGGCGGCTTCCGGGCCGACGGCGGCAGCAGCGCGTCGGCCGAGATCGCCGCGTGGGTCGCCGAGACCTTCACCGCGACCACCGTCGACGGGGTGACCGTGTACGACCTGAGCAGCGGAAAGCAGGGCTGAGCGATGACGCTGACGCCGGAGCCCCGGGCCGCGGTGCGGGCCCGCCCCACCGCCGAGGGCGCCGTGCTGGACGTGGTGGTCCCGGTCTACAACGAGGAGGTCGACCTCGGCCCCTGCGTCCGGCGGCTGCACGCGTACCTGGGCGCGCAGTTCCCGTACCCGTTCCGGATCACCGTGGCCGACAACGCCAGCACCGACGGCACCCTGGCGGTGGCCGAGGCGCTCGCCGCCGAGCTGCCCGAGGTGGCGGTGCTGCACCTGGCGGAGAAGGGGCGCGGACGGGCGCTGCGGGCCGCCTGGTCCGCCTCGCCGGCGCCGGTGCTCGCGTACCTGGACGTGGACCTCTCCACCGACCTGGCCGCGCTGCCCCCGCTGGTCGCCCCGCTGCTGTCCGGGCACTCCGACCTGGCCATCGGCACCCGGCTGGCGCGCACCAGCCGGGTGGTCCGCGGCGCCAAGCGGGAGGTGATCTCCCGGGGGTACAACCTGCTGCTGCGCGGCACGCTCGCGGTGCGCTTCTCGGACGCGCAGTGCGGGTTCAAGGCGATCCGCGCCGACGTGGCGGCCGAGCTGCTGCCGCTGGTGCAGGACACCGGCTGGTTCTTCGACACCGAGCTGCTGGTGCTGGCCCAGCGGGCCGGGCTGCGGATCCACGAGGTGCCGGTGGACTGGGTGGACGACCCGGACAGCCGGGTCGACGTGCTCGCCACCGCCCTGGCCGACCTGCGCGGCATCGGGCGGCTGGGCCGGGCGCTGGTCACCGGCGCGCTGCCGCTGGCCCGGCTGCGCGCCCAGCTCGGCCGGGGACCGCTGCCGGTGCCGCCGGCGCCGGTGCCGGTCGGGCTGCCCCGCCAGCTCGTCCGGTTCGCCGCGGTGGGGATGGCCAGCACCCTCGCGTACCTGCTGCTCTTCCTGGCGGCCCGCGGGCCGCTCGGCGCGCAGCCGGCGAACCTGCTGGCGTTGCTGCTGACCGCGGTGGCCAACACGGCGGCGAACCGGCGGCTCACCTTCGGGGTGACCGGCCGTCGGCACGCCGGGCGGCACCACCTTCAGGGGCTGCTCGCGTTCGCCCTCGGCCTGGCCCTGACCAGCGGTTCCCTGGCGGTCCTGCACGCGCTCACCGCCCCGCCGCGCGTGGTCGAGCTGGCCGTCCTGGTGTCGGCCAACCTGGCCGCCACCGCGCTGCGTTTCCTCCTGCTCCGCCTGGCCATGCACCACCGCCCCTGAGCCCGCCGGGGAGGTGGCAGGGTGGGTGGGGTGTACCGGGAGCGGGAGGCGGTGGGGATCCGCGGGGGCGTGCGGTGGGTGAGCGTCTCGGCGGGCGACGGGCCGGTGCGGGTGCTGCCGGACGGGTGCCTGGATCTGCTCTGGTCCAGCCGGGCCGGGTTGCTGGTGGCCGGGCCGGACCGCGTCGCGCAGGTGGGCCGGTCGGTGCCGGGGGAGCGGTGGATCGGGTTGCGGCTGCCGCCGGGCGTCGGGCCGGCCGTGTTCGGGGTGCCCGCCGAGGAGCTGCGGGACCGGCGTGTGCCGCTGGCCGACCTCTGGGGCCGCGCCGCCGCCGACCTGGCCGAGCGGGTCGAGGCGGCGGCCGGCCCGGCCGGGTCGCCGACCGACTGGTCGGCCGCCGGCGCGACCCTCCTGGAGGAGGTGGCGCGGGCGCGGCTGCGCGCCGCCGGCGGGCCCGACCCGCTCGGCGCGCGGGTGGCCGCCCGGCTGGCCGCCGGGGCGACGGTCGCCGCGACCGCCGCCGAGGTCGGCCTCGGGGCGCGAGCCCTGCACCGGCGCAGCCGGCTCCTCTTCGGGTACGGACCGAAGACGCTCGCCCGCATCCTGCGCATGCGCCGCGCCCTCGACCTGGCCCGGGGCGGCGTTCCGCTCGCCGAGGTCGCGGCGCGCACCGGGTACGCCGACCAGGCCCACCTCACCCGCGACGTGCGCGAGCTGGCCGGGGTGCCCCCGACCCGGCTGCTCACCCCGTCCGTCGGCTGACCGGGTCAGCCGGCGGGCAGCGGCGCGAACAGGTCCACGCCGTTGCCGTCCGGGTCGTGCAGCACCGCGTACCGCTGCCCCCAGAAGGCGTCCCACGGGGGCAGCTCCCCGTGGTGACCGGCGGCGGTCAACTCGGCGTACCAGCGGTCCACCTCCGCCGGGTCGGCGCAGCGGAAGGCGAGGCTCATCCGCGAGTTGCCGCCGCTCGGGTCGAAACCGGGGTGGAAGCTGCGGATGGTCTCCACGGTGTCCCAGGCCAGCCGTACGCCGCCGGGCAGGGCGACCTCCACGTGCGGTTCCGTCTCGGCGCCGGGTGGGATCGGCAGCCCCAGGCGGCGGTAGAAGTCGAGGGTGCGGGCCATGTCGGTGACGACCGTCCCGACGAGATCGAACTGCGGTGTCATGCCGGCCACGGTAGGCGCGTCCGGACCGGTCCGTCTTGAACGGATCGGACGGAGGGGAGTGCCCGGTGTGCCCGCGCGGTGTCCGGTCGACAGCGTACGGTAGGGGACGAGTCCGGCTTTGAGGAGCAAAGCTCGCATACCGGACCGCGCTTCGATGACCGGCGAAGGAAGGGAAAGCAGCCGTGACGCACCTGGCCTACCTGGACGCGGGATCCGGCAGTCTCATCGTGCAGGCGGTGGTCGGCGGGGTGGCCGGAGTGGCCGTGGCCGCCAAGCTCTACTGGCGCCGACTGGTGAGCCGGTTCCGTCGCCAGCCCACCGACCAGGGCTGACGGCGTGACGGTCCCCGACACCGGCGCCCGCGTCGAACCCGGCTCCTTCCGCGACCCCGGCAACCGGGTCTTCCACCGCGGTCAGGAGGTGCTGCGCGGGCTCGACGAACGCTCCGCCCGCGACTGGCGCGCGCTGGCCGCCAGCGACCTCTTCCGCGACCTCACCGCCGCCGGGCACCTGGTCGGCACCGAGGAGCTGACCCCGACGCCGGTCGACGCGCCCTGGGCCGCGGTGCTGCGACACGACCGCATCCCGTTCGTCTCGCACCCGTACGAGTGGTCGTACGCGATGCTGCGCGACGCGGCGCTGCTGCACCTGGACCTGCTGCGCGCCGCGCTGGAGGCCGGCTTCACCACCAAGGACGGCTCCGCCTACAACGTGCAGTGGCACGGCGCGCGCCCGGTGTTCATCGACGTCGGCTCGTTCGAGGCGCTGCGCGAGGGCGAACCCTGGGCCGGCTATCGGCAGTTCTGCCAGACGTTTCTCTATCCGCTGCTGATCCAGGCCCACCTCGGGCTGGACTTCCAGCCGTTCCTGCGGGCCCGCGTCGACGGCGTCGAGGCGGACCAGATGCGGCGGCTCTTCGCCGGCACCCGCCGCTGGCACGCCGGCGTGCCCACCCACGTGCACCTGCACGGCGCCATGCAGGCCCGCAACGCCGGATCCAGCACCAGCGACGTCCGCGCCCAACTGCGCGCCGCCGGGTTCTCCCGCGAACTGGCGCTGGCGACCGTACGCGGGCTGACCCGGCTGGTGCGCCGCCTCGACCACCGGCCCGGCGTCAGCCACTGGTCGGACTACCAGCGCACCTGCGCCTACTCGGTGCCGGACCGGCAGGCCAAGGAGGCCTTCGTCGAGCGGGCGACGGCCGCCGTCGGCCCCGGCACCGCGCTGGACCTGGGCGCCAACGACGGCCGGTACGCCCGCATCGCGGCCCGGCACGCCGCGCACGTGGTCGCCGTCGAGCAGGACCCGGCCGTGGTCGACACGCTCTACCGCACCCTGCGCGACGAGGGGGAGCGGCGGATCCTGCCCCTCGTCATGGACCTGGCCGACCCGTCGCCCGGCGGCGGCTGGCGGGGCGTCGAACGGGCCGCGTTCGCCGACCGGGCGCGCGCCGACGTGGTGCTCGCCCTGGCCGTCGTGCACCACCTGGCGATCGGCCGGAACGTGCCGCTGCCCGAGGTGCTCGACCAGCTCGCCGCATTCACCGAGCCCGGCGGCAGCCTGGTGGTGGAGTTCGTCCACCCGGACGACCCGATGGCCCGCCGGTTGCTCGCCAACAAGCCCGACGGCCTCTTCCCCGACTACCGGCGGGACGCGTTCGAGGCGCTGCTGGCCCGGCGCGGCCGGGTGGTGGCCCGCGCCGAGCTGCCGTCCGGCACCCGCACGCTCTACCAGGTGGTGGTGGGTGGCTGAGGAGACCCTCGCGCCGCCCCGGGAACAGCCGGCCCACACCGACGCGCCCCGACGGCGTGCCCCCTGGCGGGCCGAGGCGGCCCGGCTGGCGGAGGTGGTGGCGCTGGTCGGCCTGGTGGTCACCCAGCCGCTGCTGGACGTGCTCGGCCGCAGCCCCGACTTCTTCCTGTTCCACCGGGCCTCCCGGGGCGACGTGCTGCTGCTGGTCGCCCTGATCGCGCTGGCGCCCACGCTGCCGTTCGCGGCGCTCGGCGCGCTGGCCCTGCTCGGCGGCCGGACCACCCGCGGCGCGGTGCACACCGTGCTGGTCGGGCTGCTGCTCGCCGCGCTGGCGGTCCAGGTCGGCCGGCACCTCACGCCGCTTCGGGGCGTACCGCTGCTGCTGGTGGCCGGCGTGGCGGGCGCCGGCGCGGCGGCCGCGCACCGGCGGTGGCGGGCGCTGCGGCGGGTGCTGCGGGTCGCGGCGGTCGGTCCGGCGGTCTTCGTCGGGCTGTTCCTGTTCGCGTCGCCGGCCTCGGCGGTGGTGCTGCCCCGCGGCGACGGCGGCGCTGCCGGCGTCGCCGGGGCGGGCGCGCACCCGCCGGTCGTCATGATCGTGCTGGACGAGCTGCCGCTGGTGTCCCTGCTCGGCCCGGACGGGCGGATCGACGCCACCCGCTACCCGAACTTCGCCGCGCTGGCCGCCGGCTCGACCTGGTACCGCAACGCCACCGGGGTCAGCGGCTGGACGCCCTACGCGCTGCCGGCCATGCTCAGTGGCCGCTACCCGGAGCGGGCCGTGGCGCCGCACTACTCGCAGTACCCGGACAACCTGTTCACCGCGCTCGGTGGCCTCTACCAGATCAAGGCCGAGGAGAGCATCACCCGGCTCTGCCCGCCCAGCCGCTGTGAGCAGGCGGCCAGCCCGCAGCAGGGGATCGGTGTGCTGACCCGGGAGAGCGGCAAGCTGCTGCGCCAGCTCGCCGCGCCGGTGGACAGCCGGGTCGACCCGGAGGACTCCTACCGCGAGCAGACCGCCGCCGAGGCCGGGCTGGACGCCGCCGAGCCGGTGCCCGACGACCCCAAGTTCCGCTGGGACACCCTCGACGACAACCAGCCCGCCCGGTTCACCTCGTTCCTCGCCGGGCTGCGCCCCGCCGCCCGGCCCACGCTGCACTTCCTGCACCTGCTGATGCCGCACTCGCCGTGGGCGTACCTGCCGTCGGGGGCGCACTACGACGCGCCGGAGGACCTGCCCAACGACGGCGCCGGCTGGGTGGACCTGGCCCGCGCCCGGCACCTGGCCCAGCTCGGCTACACCGACCGGCTGATCGGCGAGACGCTGCGTACGCTGCGCGCCACCGGCCTCTACGACAAGGCGCTCGTCCTGGTCACCGCCGACCACGGGGTGAGCTTCCGCCAGGACTGGCAGGGGCGGGGGATGGGCGCCATCGAGCACGCCGCCGACCAGGTGGCCTGGGTGCCGATGTTCGTCAAGGAGCCCGGCCAGCGCGCCGGCCGGACGGACGACCGCAACTGGGAGCACGTCGACCTGCTGCCCACGATCGCCGACGAGACCCATGTGCGGGTGCCGTGGCGGATGGACGGCGTCTCGGCGAAGGTCGCCCCGCGCGGGCGGACCGACAAGCGCTTCTACGACCGGCCCGGGCAGCCGGTGACGATCACCGGCGGGGTGCCCGCACCGGTCCCGCTGCCCGCCGCCGACCCACTGGTCGGCAAACGGGTCGGCGTCGTCCCGGCCGGCGGCGCCGCCACGGTGGCGAACCGGTCCGCGTTCGACGCGGTCGACCCGGAACGTGGGCTCCCGGCGCTGGTCTGGGGCACCGTGCCCGACACCGTGCCGGACGGCGCCCGGCTCGCGGTCGCGGTCAACGGCACGGTCGGCGCGGTGGTGCCGGTGGTGCCGCCCGACGCAGGCGGGCGACGGTTCGCCGCGTTCCTCGCCGACGACCGGCTCTTCGCCGCCGGCGCCAACCGTCTCGACCTCTACCGGGTCGACGGTGGGGCGCTGCGACGCCTCGACCTGTCCTGATCCGCGCTCCCGGCCGGTTTCCGACCCAGCAAGTCGGGAATGAGGTGACGCATACCTCACCCCCAAACCATGCCGAGCGTTGTCCACCGCACCGTGATTACGGTAGAAGCGAAGGCAATTCAACGAAGATCTTGCCGGCGAAGCGAGGAACAGATGACGGAAGTCAAGCTCGACCACCCCGGTGGACAGCTGTCGATGCCGGTGCAGTCCGCGGTCGAGGGCCCCGCCGGGATCGGCGTGAGCAAGCTGCTCAAGGAAACCGGGATGACCACGTACGACCCCGGTTTCGTCAACACCGCGTCCTGCTCGTCCGCGATCACCTACATCGACGGTGACGCGGGCATCCTGCGGTACCGCGGCTACCCCATCGACCAGCTGGCCGAGAAGTCCTCTTTCCTGGAGGTCTCCTACCTGCTGATCTACGGCGAGCTGCCGACCCAGACGCAGCTCACCGAGTTCAGCGAGCGGATCCGGCGGCACTCGCTGCTGCACGAGGAGATGCGCCGCTTCTTCGACGGCTTCCCCCGTGAGGCGCACCCGATGGCCGTGCTCTCCTCGGCCGTCAGCGCCATCTCGACCTTCTACCAGGACAGCCTGGACCCGTTCGACTCCGAGCACGTGGAGATGTCCACGGTGCGGCTGATGGCGAAGGTCCCCACCATCGCCTCGTACGCGTACAAGAAGTCGATCGGCCAGCCGCTGCTCTACCCGGACAACTCGCTCGGCTACGTCGAGAACTTCCTGCGGATGACCTTCGGCGTCCCCGCCGAGCAGTACGAGGTCGACCCGGTGGTCGCCCGGGTGCTGGACATGCTGTTCGTCCTGCACGCCGATCACGAGCAGAACTGCTCCACCTCGACCGTGCGGCTGGTCGGCTCCAGCAACGCCAACCTGTTCGCCTCGGTCTCGGCCGGCGTGAACGCGCTGTTCGGCCCGCTGCACGGCGGCGCCAACCAGGCCGTGCTGGAGATGCTCCAGAAGATCCAGGCCGACGGCGGCGACGTGGCGTCCTTCGTGCGGAAGGTGAAGGACAAGCAGGACGGCGTGAAGCTGATGGGCTTCGGCCACCGGGTCTACAAGAACTACGACCCGCGCGCCGCGATCGTGAAGAAGGCCGCCCAGGACGTGCTCGGCCGGATGGCCAAGCCGGACCCGCTGCTGGACCTCGCGATGCAGCTCGAGGAGATCGCGCTGGCCGACGACTTCTTCGTCTCCCGGCGGCTCTACCCGAACGTGGACTTCTACACCGGCCTGATCTACAAGGCCATGGGCTTCCCGACCAAGATGTTCACGGTGCTGTTCGCGCTGGGCCGGCTTCCGGGCTGGATCGCCCAGTGGCGCGAGATGATCAACGACCCGGAGACGAAGATCGGCCGCCCGCGGCAGATCTACACCGGCGCCCCCGAGCGCGACTACGTCCCCGCCCCCAACCGCTGAGGTGTGTAAGGAGGGGCCCCCTGTTAACGCCTCAGGTATAGGCGGGGCCCCTTCTTAACAACGGCGCGACGCGAAGGCCGCCGACCCGATCGGGTCGGCGGCCTTCTGCGTGCTCCGGAGCGCGGAACGTTAAGAGGGGGCCCCTGCTATGCCTGAGGCGTTAACAGGGGGCCCCGCCTTTCACCTCAGGCCGGCGGCGGTGAGGAGGTTGCCGGCGGGCAGGGCGGGCAGCGCGCTGCCAACCGCCATCCGCTGCTCGGTGCGGGCGGCGGTGAACGCCGGGTCGCCGGCGATGGCGGCGGCGTACGCGGCGGCCGTGCGGGACGCGATGGCGCTCCAGCCGTACTTCTCGTGCACCATGGCGCGGGCCCGGCGGGCCATGGCGCGGGCCCGGTCGGTGTCGGCGAGCACCGCGTGCACCGCCTCGGCGAGCCCGTCCGGGTCGTGCGGCGCGAACGTCATCCCGGTCGCGCCCGGCTCGACGATCTCGGCCAGCCCGCCGGTACGCGACACCGCCAGCGGCGCGCCCGCGGCGGCCCCCTCCAGCGCGACCATGCCGAACGGCTCGTAGATGCTGGGCACCGCGAAGCAGTCCGAGGCGGCCATCACGGCGGGCAGGTCGGTGCCGCCGAGGAACCCGGGCATGCTGACCGTGTCGCCCAGCCCGAGCCGGTGCACCTCGGTCTCCAGTTCGGCCCGGTACGGCCCGTCGCCGACGATCACCGCGCGCAGCCCGGGGTGCCGCTCGCGCAGCCGGGGCAGGGCGGCCAGCAGGTGCTGCACGCCCTTCTCGTAGACGAGGCGGCCGGCGAACGTGACGAGCGGGCCGCCGGCGGCGAAGCGGGTCCGGGCGGCGGCGACCGCCGAGGCGGGCACCCGCCAGCGGTGCGGCTCGACGCCGTTGGGGACCACGTCGACCCGGGAGCGGTCCACGCCGAACAGCGCGCCGACCTCGTCGCGCATGTAGCCGGAGCAGACGATGACCCGGCCGGACTCGCCGGCCAGCCAGTGCTCGACGCCGTGGATGGTGCGGTTCATCTCCTCCGGCAGCCAGCCCTGGTGCCGGCCGGCCTCGGTGGCGTGGACGGTGGTCACCAGCGGCACGTCCAGGTGCTCCCGCAACGTCATCGCGGTGTGCGCGACCAGCCAGTCGTGGGCGTGGATGACGTCGTACGAGCCGGTCTGGGCGGCGCGCAGCGCGGCCCGGGTGAGCGTGTGGTTGAACGCCATGGTCCAGGCCAGCAGCGAGCCGGTGGCGAGCGGGAAGGTGACCGGGTCCTCGGCGGCGCGGACGATCCGCACGCCGTCGGCGTACTCCTCCAGCGGCGCGCCCTCGGCGTGCCGGGTGACGACGGTGACCTCGTGCCCGGCGGCGGCCAGCGCGACGGAGAGCGCGTGCACGTGGCGGCCCAGACCACCGACGAGCACCGGCGGGTACTCCCACGACAGCATCAGGATGCGCCGGCTGCGCGGCGCGGCGCCGGGCTGCGCCGGCGGCGTCGGCCGGGAGGTGAGGGTGGGCCGGTGGAGCCGGTCCGTCGCGGTGGCGGTCTGCGCGCCGACCCGCAGAGAGGTCACGTCGATCTCCGTCCATGCATGGGGGGACACGCCGGCATCGGTGGCGGCGGGAAGCAGCGGTGAGGGTGGCCGAACGGCCGGGGCGGACCCACGCGGGCGCGCGTCCGCGCTCCAGGAAAGTGCATCGGGCGCTCCGGCGCACCCTGAAAAGGACGATCGTGACGGACGACACCCGTGCTTTCGGGTTACCGTCCGAACGGGTGGATTGGTGGCCGGTACGGCGGGGCATGAACCGCGTGCGCGTCGGCCGCCCGTCCGGTGCGCTCATGATCATGGGCCGAAGGAGCGACATGCAGGTCTGGCCGGGCGACAGCTACCCCCTCGGCGCCACCTACGACGGGATGGGCACCAATTTCGCGATCTTCTCCGAGGTGGCGGAGAAGGTCGAGCTCTGCCTCTTCGACGAGTGGGACATCGGCACCGAGCGCCGGGTGGAGCTGCGCGAGGTCGACGCGTACGTCTGGCACGCCTACATCCCCGGCGTGGAGCCGGGCCAGCGCTACGGCTTCCGGGTGCACGGCCCGTGGGACCCGGCCAACGGGGTGCGGTGCAACCCGCACAAGCTGCTGCTCGACCCGTACGCGAAGGCGGTCGACGGCGAGGTCTCCTGGGACCCGGCGGTCTACGACTACGAGGTGGGCGGCGACCCGGACCGGATGAACACCGCCGACTCGGCGCCGCACATGCCGAAGTCGGTGGTGGTGAACCCGTACTTCGACTGGGGCAACGACAAGCCGCCGCGCACGCCCTACCACCACTCGGTGATCTACGAGGCGCACGTGCGCGGGCTGACCATGCGGCACCCGGACATCCCGGAGGAGCTGCGTGGCACGTACGCGGGGATCGCCTCGCCGGTGATGATCGAGCACTTCCAGCGGCTCGGGGTGACCGCTGTCGAGCTGATGCCGGTGCACGAGTTCGTGCACGACCACCGCCTGGTCGACCTGGGGCTGCGCAACTACTGGGGCTACAACACGATCGGCTTCTTCGCCCCGCACCACGGCTACTCCGCGCTGGGCCGCCTCGGCCAGCAGGTGCAGGAGTTCCGGGGCATGGTCAAGGCGCTGCACGCCGCCGGCATCGAGGTCATCCTCGACGTGGTCTACAACCACACCGCCGAGGGCAACCACCTCGGCCCGTCGCTGAGCTTCAAGGGCATCGACACGCCGAGCTACTACCGGCTGTCGGAGGAGGATCGGCGCTACTTCGTCGACTACACCGGCACCGGCAACAGCCTGAACGTGCGCAGCCCGCACTCGCTGCAACTGATCATGGATTCGCTGCGCTACTGGGTCACCGAGATGCACGTCGACGGCTTCCGCTTCGACCTGGCCGCCACGCTGGCCCGCGAGTTCTACGAGGTGGACCGCCTCTCCACGTTCTTCGAGGTGGTGCAGCAGGACCCGGTGGTCGGCCGGGTCAAGCTGATCGCCGAACCGTGGGACATCGGCCCCGGCGGCTACCAGGTGGGCAACTTCCCGCCGCAGTGGACCGAGTGGAACGGGAAATACCGCGACACCGTCCGCGACTTCTGGCGCGGTGAGCCGGCCACGCTCGCCGAGTTCGCGTCCCGCATCTCCGGCTCCGCCGACCTCTACCAGGACGACGGCCGCCGCCCGTTCCACAGCATCAACTTCGTCACCTGCCACGACGGCTTCACGCTCACCGACCTGGTCTCCTACAACGACAAGCACAACGAGGCCAACGGCGAGGAGAACCGGGACGGGGAGAGCCACAACCGCTCCTGGAACTGCGGCGTCGAGGGCGACACCGACGACGCGGGCGTGCGGGCGCTGCGGGCCCGGCAGCGGCGCAACTTCCTGGCCACGCTGATCCTGTCCCAGGGCGTGCCGATGCTCGGGCACGGCGACGAGCTGGGCCGCACCCAGCGCGGCAACAACAACGCCTACTGCCAGGACAGCGAACTGGCCTGGGTGGACTGGGAACGCGCCGACGACGAGCTGCTCGCCTTCGTGCGGCGGCTCACCGACTTCCGCAACCGGCACCAGGTGTTCCGCCGCCGGCGGTTCTTCACCGGGCTGCCGGTCGGTGGCCGGGCCGCCGGCTCCGGCCTGCCCGACCTGGCCTGGTACACCCCGGACGGCCGGGAGATGACCGGCGAGGACTGGGGCAACGACTTCGGCCGCTCGGTGGCCCTGTTCGTCAACGGCGACGGCATCCCGGAACGCGGCCAGTACGGCCAACGCCACCGGGACAGCTCCTTCCTGCTGCTGTTCAACGCGCACGACGCGCCGCTGGACTTCACGCTGCCCGGCGAGGAGTTCGGCCCGCAGTGGGAGCTGGTGATCAGCACCGCGGAACCGGATCCGGAGAAGACGACAGTGGTGGAGGCGGGGGGCACGGTCTGCGTACCGGACCGCTCGCTGCTGGTCCTGGAGAGGACGCCCTGACCATGCCCGACACCCCCCGCTCGACCTACCGCGTGCAGGTGCGGCCCGGCTTCGACCTGGACGCCACCGCCGACCTGACCGACTACCTGTCCGCGCTCGGCGTCACCCACCTCTACACCGCGCCGCTGCTCACCGCCACCCCCGGCTCGCAGCACGGCTACGACGTGGTCGACCACCGCGCGGTCAACCCGGAGCTGGGCGGCGAGGCCGGTCGGCAGCGGCTCGTCCGGGCGCTGCGCGCGGCCGGGCTGGGCCTGGTCGTGGACATCGTGCCCAACCACGCCGGGGTGGGCCGGCCGGCGGCCAACCCGGCCTGGTGGGACGTGCTGCGCCGGGGGCGCGACTCGGCGTACGCGGGCTGGTTCGACATCGACTGGGACCGCGGCCGGCTGCTGCTGCCGGTGCTCGCCGACGCTCCCGAGGCGCTCGACGACCTCAAGCTGGTCGACGGCGAGCTGCGCTACCACGAGCACCGCTTCCCGGTGGCCGACGGCACCGGCGACGGGACGCCGCGGCAGGTGCACGACCGGCAGCACTACGAGCTGGTCGACTGGCGGCGCGGCGACACCGAGCTGACGTACCGTCGGTTCTTCGCCGTCTCCGACCTGGCCGGGCTGCGGGTGGAGGACCCGGGCGTCTTCGACGCCACCCACGCGGAGATCCTGCGCTGGGTCGACGCCGGGGACGTCGACGGCATCCGGGTGGACCACCCGGACGGGCTGCGCGACCCGGCCGGCTACCTGGCCCGGTTGCGCGCCGCCGCCCCGGAGCGCTGGCTGGTGGTGGAGAAGATCCTGGAGTACGGCGAGGACCTGCCGGACTGGCCGGTCGACGGCACCACCGGCTACGACGCCCTCGCCGCGGTGTGCGGACTCTTCGTCGACCCGGACGCCGAGGCGGACTTCACCGCGCTCGACGGCCGGGTCACCGGGCGGCACACCTCCTGGGAGGACCTGACCCACGCCACCAAGTTGGAGGCCGCCACGCGGCTGCTCGCCGCCGAGCTGACCCGCCTCGCCGCGCTCGTGCCCGAACTGCCCGGCGAGCAGGTCCGCGCCGCCCTCGCGGAGCTGGCCGCGTGCTTCCCGGTCTACCGCGGCTACCCCCCGCAGGGCGCCCGGCACCTGGCCGCCGCGCGCAGCGAGGCCGGCCGGCGGCGCCCCGACCTCACCCGCGTGCTCGACGAGGTCACCGCCCGCCTGCGCGACCCCGGCCACGAGCTGGCCGCCCGGTTCCCGCAACTGACCGGCGCGGTGATGGCCAAGGGCGTGGAGGACACCGCCTACTACCGGTGGAGCCGCTTCGTCGCGCTCAACGAGGTGGGCGGCAGCCCGGCCCACTTCGGCGTGCCGCCGGCCGAGCTGCACCGCTTCGCCACCGCCCGACACGTGCGCTGGCCGGCGAGCATGACCGCCCTCTCCACCCACGACACCAAACGCGGCGAGGACGTGCGGGCCCGGCTCGCGGTGCTCAGCGAGATGCCGGGACGCTGGGCCGAGCGGGTCACCGACTGGATGTCCCGCGCGCCGCTGGCCGACCCCGCGCTGGCGCACCTGCTCTGGCAGACCGCCGTCGGGGCCTGGCCGGTGGAGCGGGACCGGCTGCACGGGTACGCCGAGAAGGCCGCCCGGGAGGCCTCGGTGAGCACCAGCTGGGCCGACCCCGACCCGGCCTTCGAGCACGAGATGCACGCCCTGGTCGACCGGATGTACGACGACCCGGAGCTGCACGCCCAGATCACCGCGTTCGCCGACGAGATCACCCCGGCCGGCTGGTCCAACGCGCTCGGGCAGAAGCTGGTCCAGCTCGCCATGCCCGGGGTGCCGGACACCTACCAGGGCACCGAGCTGTGGGAGAACTCCCTGGTCGACCCGGACAACCGTCGCCCGGTCGACTTCGCCGTACGCCGGGACGTGCTGGCCCGCCTCGATGCCGGCTGGCAGCCGGCGGTGGCTGCCGACGGCGCGGCCAAGCTGCTCGTGGTCTCCCGCACGCTGCGGCTGCGCCGCGACCGCCCGGAGCTGTTCGACGGCTACCGGCCGGTGCCGACGCGCGGCCCGGCCGGCGCGCACGCGGTGGCCTTCGACCGGGGCGGCGCGATCGCGGTGGCGACCCGGTTGCCGCTGCGGCTGGCCCGCGAGGGTGGCTGGCGGGACACGACCCTGTCACTTCCCGTTCATGGTGTGACCGACGTGTTCACCGGTCGGGTCTACAGTGGTGGGGAGCTGCTCCTGGATGATCTGCTGAGCACCTATCCCGTCGCCCTCCTCGCACCCACCGACCCTGTGGAGGCCGCCGCATGACCGAGTTCACGGTGTGGGCGCCCGAGGCCGCCCGGGTGCGGCTGCGCCTGCCCGGCGCGGCCGACCACGAACTGCGTCCCGACCGGGACGGCTGGTGGCGGGTGGAGGCGCCCGACGCCGGGCCGGGCACCGACTACGCGTTCCTGCTCGACGACGACGAGCAGGCACTGCCCGACCCTCGCTCGGCCTGGCAGCCGGCCGGCGTGCACGGCCCCAGCCGGGTGTACGACCACGCGGCGTTCGCCTGGACCGACACCGCCTGGACCGGGCGGCAACTGCCCGGCAGCGTCCTCTACGAGCTGCACGTCGGCACGTTCACCCCCCAGGGCACGTTCGACGCGGCGATCGCCAAGCTCGACCACCTGGTCGACCTCGGCGTCGACCTGGTGGAGCTGCTGCCGGTCAACGCGTTCAACGGCGAACACAACTGGGGCTACGACGGGGTCTGCTGGTACGCCCCGCACGAGCCCTACGGCGGGCCGGACGGGTTGAAACGGTTCGTGGACGCGGCCCACGCCAAGGGGCTGGGGGTGATCCTCGACGTCGTCTACAACCATTTCGGGCCCTCCGGGGCCTACGCGCCGCGGTTCGCGCCCTACCTCACCGAGCAGAGCAACACGTGGGGCCGCACGGTCAACCTCGACGGCCCGCACTCCGACGGCGTCCGGCGCTACATCGTCGACAGCGTGCTCATGTGGTTGCGTGACTACCACGTCGACGGGCTGCGGCTGGACGCCGTGCACGCCATGCCGGACGGCCGCGCCACCCACTGGCTGGAGGAGGTGGCCGTCGAGGTGGAGTCGCTGTCGACGGCCCTGGGTCGGCCGCTGTCGCTGATCGCCGAGTCCGACCTGAACGACCCGACGCTGATCACCGCCCGGGAGGCCGGCGGCTACGGCCTGCACGCCCAGTGGAACGACGACGCCCACCACGCGCTGCACACGTTGCTCACCGGCGAGCGGCAGGGCTACTACGGCGACTTCGGCTCGCTGGAGTGCCTCACCGACGTGCTCACCGGCGCGTTCTTCCACGCCGGCACCTGGTCCAGCTTCCGTAACCGCAGCCACGGTCGACCGGTCGACCGGCAGCGCACCCCGGGTCACCGGTTCGTGGCCTACCTGCAGAACCACGACCAGATCGGCAACCGGGCCACCGGTGACCGGATCTCCGCCACGCTCTCGGCCGGGATGCTGCGGGTCGGCGCCACGCTGCTGATGACCGCGCCGTTCACCCCGATGCTGTTCATGGGGGAGGAGTGGGCCGCCACCACGCCGTGGCAGTTCTTCACCAGCCACCCGGAGCCGGAACTGGCCGTCGCGGTCGCCACCGGCCGGCGGCGCGAGTTCGCCGCGCACGGCTGGGCCACCGACGACGTGCCCGACCCGCAGGACCCGCAGACCTTCCTGCGGTCCCGGCTCGACTGGGCGGAGCTGGACAAACCCGAACACCGCGAGATGTACGAGTTCCACCGCCGGCTGATCGCGCTGCGCAGGTCGCGGCCCGACCTGTCGGACCCGCGGCTGCACCGGGTCGAGGTGCGCCACGGCGACCAGTTCCTGGTGATGCGGCGCGGCGACACGCTGGTGGTGGCCAACCTGGCCGACCGGCCGCAGCGGGTCAACCTGCCCGGCGTGGTGCGTCGGGTGCTGCTGGCCACCTCGGAGGGGGCCACGGTGATGCGCGACGGGATCGAGCTGCCGGCGGAGAGCGCGGCGATCGTCTCGCTCTGACCCGAGCGGTGCGGGGTCTGACCGGCCGGCCGCCGTACCCGGAGGACCGGCCCGGCGACCTCCTGGACCACCAGCATGCGCCCGCCACACCTGGGTCGGGTGCGCGTCTGCTCCCGAGGGAACCACCTGATGCTTGACGACCTGGATGTGCTGCGCGCCGCCGTGGCGCGTTACCGTGCCGCGGCGCGCGCAGCCGGCCTCGACTGGCCCGACGAGCCGGAGAAGCCGGCCGGCCCGCCGCCGGAGCAGGTGTACCGGATCTTCGGCGTCGACCACGTCGCGGAGCAACTCACGTGGCTGTATGCGCAGCCGTGGCGCGAGCTGCAGATACTGCCGGACGGCGGGTGGCTGGAACCGTGGCCACCCGGTGTGGACGCGCTGGACGGTCTGCACATGTCGGTCGGTACGCCGTTTCCGTGGCGGCAGCAACTCCCGCTGTTCCACTTTCACAACCTCATCTACAACTTCGTGCTGGCCGGCGAGCACGAGGGGGAGATCTGGCGGTTCGAGTTCGGTCCGGACGGCTCGGATCCGGTCCGTGCCGCCGTCAGCCTCGCCCCGCTGTTCGACCAGTGGACCCGCGGTGTCGGCGAGGGGGTGCTGGTCCATGACGAGGGCGGCTGGCTCCGGATCGAGGAGGACGAGGTGCCCTGGGCCACCGGGCTCGACCCGGTGGCGTTCCCGATCGACCTGGACGAGGACCTGCTGCGGCAGCGGCAACGCGAATGCGGCGTGGACCTCGCCGCCGTCGCCGCGGGTTTCGAGCGGTACGAGCAGATGATCCGCACCGTCGACGCCGTCAAGGCATCGCTGACGTAGATCGGCCGGATCGCACGACGATCGCCCCGCCACCACTCCGGTCGCGGGGCGATCGTCGCCATGCGGTCGGTGCCTCGATCGCGAAGGTCGGTGGCCCGTCAGCCGACCCGCTGATCGCCGCGCCGATGAGTCCGGGGCCGGAGCGCGGTCCTCACAGGGACAGCTCGACCCCTTGGAGGCTTCCGTGTCCGACACGCTTTCCCGCGCAGACCTGTGGGCGCTCGCGCACGCCGAGCGGGCCGCGCTCGCCGACGACCTGGCCGGGCTCGACGCGGCGCAGTGGGCACGCCCCTCGCTGTGCGACCGGTGGACGGTGGAGGAGGTGGTCGCCCACCTCACCGCGGCGGCCAGCGTCGGCCGGGTCCGCTGGCTGGTCAGCGTGCTGGGCGCCCGGTTCGACTTCGACCTTCACAACGACCGCCGCCTGGCCGAGCACCGGGGCGCCGACCCGGCGGAGACCCTGGAACGGTTCCGCCGCGTCATCGGCAGCACCACGTCGACGTTCGGCCCGACCGAGGCGTGGCTCGGCGAGGTGGTCGTGCACGCCCAGGACGTCCGCCGCCCGCTCGGCCTCGGCCGCACTCCGCCGGTCGAGGCCGTCACGCCGGTCGCCCGCTTCTTCGCCGGGCGGGACTTCACCGTGGCCGGGCGCACCGCCCTGGCGGGACTGCGGGTGGCGGCGACCGACGGGCCGTTCCGCGCCGGGGACGGCCCGCTGGTCAGCGGCACCACGCTGGCGCTGACCATGGCCATGGCCGGACGGGCCGCGTACTGCGACGATCTCACCGGGCCCGGCGTGCCCACCCTGCGGGCGCGCAGCGCCCCGGCCGGCCGGCCGGCGTCGCGGGAGGACGCCACCGGGTGACCTTGTCGGACGACGCCCTGGTCACCCGGTGGCGGCGGCGACCCTGACGGCGCTGCGCGGACAGCATACTGAGTATGCTGTCGGCCATGCCCCCCGCACGTCGCACCCTGGCACTGGCCGCCCCCGTCGTCGGCTTCCTGCTCGGCTTCCTCGACTTCGTCTGGATCAAGTGGGTGCCGTACCCGTTCGCCGAACTCGGCAACTCCACGGCCACCTGGGCGGTCGCCGCTTTCGCACTGGGCTGGTGGGTCCGGGCGGGTGCGCTGCGGGCCGCCGTGGCCGCCACCGTCCTGCTTGTCGTCGCCGTACCCAGCTACTACCTGGCGGCGACGCTGCTCCAGGGCGACGACCTGGCCGTCGTCGTCGCGCCGACGGCACTGCTCTGGATGGCGTCCGGTGTGCTCGCGGGCGTGGTGTTCGGCGTCGCCGGCGTCTGGGCGCGCACGTCCGGATGGCGTGAGGTGGTGGCGACCGCGCTGCCGGCGGCCGTGTTCGTCGAGGAGGCGCTGCGCTTCGCCGGCCGGGCCCGCACCGGCTACCCGGGCGCGTGGTGGAACGTGGCCATCGACCTCGGGCTCGCCGCGCTGCTGCTGGAACTGGTCGGCCGCACGCTGCGGGGGCGGCTGCTCGCCACGGCCGTGGCGCTCCCGCTGGCCGTCGTCGGCGCGTTCGCGTTCGCCGCCGCCGCCGGCTGACGGGGAGGGTGATGGTATGCCGGATATTCCGGTCAAGGTAGGTCAGTGGTGATTACTTAGCGTAGTCAGATCATGGATAATGCCTGGTCGCACTGTTACCTAACGTCAAGCCGTCAAGTCGGCAGCCCGGCGTCAGCCGGGTAGGGAACAGGAGCAACCCATGTCCCAGCACACCAGACCCTGGCGGCACGCCACGGTCGCCCTCGCCCTCTGCGGCACCGCCGCGGTCGTGGTGGTCGCCCCCGCCACCCCGGCCTCCGCCGCCGTACCCGGCCTGGTGCGGATCTCCGCCGTCAGCGCCACCAACTCCAACGACTTCCGCACCGTCACCGCGACCTGCCCGGCCGGCAAGGTCCTGACCGGCACCGGCTACCAGATCGACGGCGCTCGCGGCGAGGCGGTGGTGGACGACCTGCGGCCCAACGGCGGGCCGGCCACCGCGCCCACCGCGGTCACCGTGGGGGCGTACGAGGCCGACGCGTTCGCCGGCAACTGGAACGTCACCGCGTACGCGATCTGCGCCAACCCGGTTCCCGGGCTGGTCCGGGCGTCGGTGACGAGCGCGAACAACTCGAACGACTTCCGCAGCGCCATCGTGTCCTGCCCGGCGGGCAAGGTGCTCACCGGCACCGGTTACGAGCTCAACGGCGCCACCGGTGAGGCGGTCGTCGACGACCTGCGGCCCAACGGCGGACCGGGCACCGCGCCCACCGCCGTCGTCGTGGACGCGTACGAGGCCGACGCGTTCGCCGGCAGCTGGCGGGTCACCGGCTACGCGATCTGCGCCAACCGGCTTCCCGGGCTGGTCCGGGCGTCGGTGGCCAGCGCCACCAACTCCAGCGACTTCCGCAGCGCCGTCGCGCCCTGCCCGGCGGGCAAGGTGCTCACCGGGGCCGGCTACGCGGTCAACGGCGCCACCGGTGAGGCGGTCGTGGACGACTTCCGGCCCAACGGCAGCAACGTCACCGCGCCCACCTCCGTCACCTCGGGCGCCTACGAGGAGGACCCCTTCGCCGGCAACTGGAACCTGACGTCGTACGCGATCTGCGCGACCGCGTAGATCGCACCTGGGCCGTCCCCCGAAGCCGGGGGACGGCTCCGAACCGGATCAGGGGATCGGCCACTCGTGGACGGGGCGGTTGCTGTGCATCAGGTCGACGTAGTGGCGAACCACCTCGCGCAGCGCGTCCGGGCGGTCCAGGTGGTCGGCGGACTCCAACCGGTGCAGCGTCTCCACCTGCCAGGTCGCGCCGTTGCGGCCGGTCAGGCAGCGCTGCTCGATGATGCCCAACAGCCGGTCCCGCTCGGCCGGGTCCAGCCCCCACCGGTCCAGCCCGTGGTGGGCCATCGGCAGCAGCCGGCGCAGCACCAGCTCGGTCACCGGCAGGTAGCCGAGCCCGGGCCAGAACACCTGGGCGTCGATGCCGTGCCGGGAACACGCGTTGAAGTTCTCCTCCGCGGCGCTGAACGACATCTGCGACCACAGCGGACGGTCCGACTCGGCCAGCGCCCGGACCAGGCCGAAGTAGAACGCGCCGTTGGCGACGGTGTCCAGCACGGTCGGACCGGCCGGCAGCACCCGGTTCTCCACCCGCAGGTGCGGTCGCCCGCGCAGCACGTCGTAGACCGGCCGGTTCCAGCGGTAGATGGTGCCGTTGTGCAGGCGCAGCTCGGCCAGCTTCGGCACACCGCCGCTGGCCAGCGTCGCCGCCGGGTCCTCCGGGTCGCAGACCGGCAGCAGCGCCGGGAAGTAGCGCACGTTCTCCTCGAACAGGTCGAACACCGAGGTGATCCAGCGCTCGCCGAACCACACCCGCGGGCGTACCCCCTGGGCTTTGATCTCCTCCGCCCGGGTGTCGGTGGCCTGCTGGAACAGCGGGACGCGGGTCTCCCGCCACAGCTCCCGGCCGAAGAACAGCGGCGAGTTCGCGCCGAGCGCCACCTGGATGCCGGCGACCGCCTGGGCCGCGTTCCAGTAGTCGGCGAACTGCGCCGGGCTGACCTGGAGGTGGAACTGGGTGCTGGTGCAGGCCGCCTCCGGCGTGATGCTGTCGGCGGTGGTGGCCAGCCGCTCCACCCCGCTGATCGAGATCGGCAGGTCCTCGCCCCGGGCGGCGAGGATCTGCTCGTTGAGCAGCGCGTAACGCGGGTTGGTGGAGAGCGTCTCGGCGGTCAGGTGCTCCGGACGCAGCGTCGGCAGGACGCCGATCATCACCATGTGCGCGCCGACCGTGCGGGCCTTCTGCTCGGCCGCGTTCAGGCTGGCCCGCACGTGTTCCTCGAACTGGGCGGTGCCGGTGCCGGCGAGCCGGCGCGGCGCCACGTTGATCTCCACGTTGAACCGGCCCAGCTCGGTCTGGAACGCCTCGTCGGCGATCGCCTCCAGCGCGTCCGCGTTGCGCATGGCCGGGTCGAAGGCGTCGTCGACCAGGTTCAGCTCGATCTCCAGCCCGGTCATCGGCCGCTCCACGTCGAACCGGGACTCGCGCAGCATCTCCGCGAAGACGTCCAGGCACCGCCGCACCTTCTCGCGGTAGCGGGCCCGATCCTCCCGGCTGAAGGTGCGCGCGCCGACGTCCTCGCCCATGGTCACCGCCTTGTCACCGTTGGTTCTCCCAACCTGGCACGGAGCGGCCGGTCAGGAAAGGCCCGAAGGACCTTTCCTGTACCCACAACGGCGCCCGCTCACCCTCCACCGGTGCAAGGAGGGGCCCCCTGTTAACGCCTCAGGTATAGGCGGGGGCCCCTTTTAACGCCTGGTCCCAGCTGGGGCGGATACCATGGCCGCCGGCTGCGACAGGGGGAGCGTTGATGCGCGACGGGTGGATCCGGGCGTTCGTGGTGGCGGCGATCGCCGAGGCGTGCTCGTGGGCGGCGCTGCTGGCTGGCATGGCGGTCAAGTACGGACCGCCGCGCAACGAGATCGGCGTGCAGGTGTTCGGCCCGATCCACGGCGCGCTCTTCGTGGCGTACGGGCTGCTGGTCCTCGTGGTGGCCCGGCGCCGCCGTTGGTCGCTGGTGCGGACCGGGCTGGCACTGGCCAGCGCCGTCCCCCCGTTCGCCACGGTGCTGTTCGAGCGCTGGGCGCGCCGCCGCGGCCTCCTCGACGCCCCCACCGACGCGCCTGCCGAGCGCACCCTCACCGGTGTCGGTGGTTAAGAAGGGCCCCCTCCTCTGCCGAAAACGTTAAGAGGGGGCCCCTCCTTTCACGTCAGCGCGGAGCAGGCGGCGACGCCGAGCACGAGCGCGGCGCCGAGCAGCGCCTGCAGCAGCAGCGCCGGGCCCAGGTGCGACCAGAGCGTCGCGGTACGCGGGGTGAGCAGCTGCCCGGTGGTCAGGTTGACGATCCGCTCGATCCGGGGCGGCAGGTCGGCGTCGCGCTGGGCGCGCAGCGTGAGCTGGACGTGGTCGCCGGGGTGCAGTGCGCTCTGCGGCAGGTGGCCGTGCAGCTCCACCTCGACCAACCGGTCCGTGGTGTCGCGGACCCGCACCGGGGTGACCAGGAACTCGGGCCCCTTCTTCAGGTCCTTGAAGCTGCGCTTGGCGCCCCCGCCGCCGTTGCTGAGCAGCGCGCGGACCACCCGCAGCAGCAGCCCCACCACCCCGGCGGCGGTCAGCACCGCGACCAGCACCGGCTGGCCCACGCGTACCTCGCGGGCGTAGCCCTCCATCAGCCGGACCAGGCGGCCGGTGACGACGCGTTCGGTCGGATGCGCCGGGCGTCTGATGTGCAGGTCCGTGTCCATGTTCACCACCGAGAGTTCCGTTGCGTGCACAGATGGTATCGATCCTTCGGGTTGAACGACGTGAATGAACGGCGGTCACGGCCCGGTCCGGGGTGCAGGTGACATCGGCCGGGGTGCGGGTATGCGTGCGGCCGAGCTGGAAAGGGGTCGAGCATGCAGCTGTCCTTCCTGCGCCCGCTCTACGACCGTCCCGGGCCCTGGTGCTCGGTCTACCTGGACGCCTCCCGGGACACCCACGACTCCCGCCCGCAGGTCGACCTGCGCTGGCGGGCCCTCAAGGGTGACCTGCTGGCCCAGGGCGCCGACCAGGTCACCGTCGAGGCGGTGGAGGAGGTGGTGCGCCGGCACGAGCCGATGCCCGGCGACTACGGCATCGCGGTCTTCGCCAGCCGGGGCCGGGTGGTGCTCACCGAGTACCTCTCCGCGCCGCCGCTGCGCGACCTGGCCACCTGGGCCGCGCTGCCGCACACCATGCCGCTGGTCGCCCAACGCGGCGAGCAGGTCGCCTGGGTACGCGTGCTGGCCGACCGGAGCGGCGCGGACGCGATGGCGGTAAGCGCCGGCGGCGTGCCCCGGCGGGCCCACGTGACGGGCCGGCAGAGCCGGCAGCTGCGCCGCGTGCAGCCGGGCGGCTGGTCGCAGTCCCGCTACCAGCGCGCCGCCATGGAGGCCTGGCACCACAACGCCGGCGACGCCGCGGCCGCCACCGCCGACCTGGCCGAGCGCGTCGGCGCGGACGTGGTCGTGGTGGCCGGGGACATCCGGGCCACCGGCATGATCGCCGCCCAGCTTCCGGAGCGCTGGCAGGACGTGCTGGTCCGCACGGACGCCGGCGCGCGTACCGGCGGCGCCGACGACACGCTGATGGACGACCTCACCGTGCAGACCGTCGCCGAGGTCGCCGACCGCCGGATCGCCGCCGCGCTGGACCGCTTCGGCGTGCAGGAGGACGTCGGCGCCGGCCTCGACGCGGTGGTCGCCGCGCTGCAACGCAACCAGGTCGACACCATGCTGATCGTCGACGACGCGTCCGCCGACGGCGAGCTGTGGGTCGGCCCCGAGCCGACCGAGATCGCCACCGACCCGGCCCAGCTGGCGGACATGTCGGTGGCCGACCCGCAGCGGGTACGCGCCGACGCCGCGCTGCTGCGTGCGCTGATCGGCACCGACGCGGACCTGACCGTGCTCGCGCCGGAGGAGGCGCCGGAGTTGACCGACGGGGTCGGTGCGGTGCTGCGCTACGTCGACGCCGGCACCCCAGGGCGGGCCGATGGCTGACCGTACCGTCGCCGACCTGGTGGTCGAGCGCCTGCGGGCCTGGCGGGTGCCGCGGGCCTTCGGCTACCCCGGCGCGGCGCTCGCCCCGCTGCTGACCGCGCTCGACGACGCGGGCGGCGACCCGGCGTTCGTGCCGGCCCGGCACGAGGAGACCGCCGCCTACATGGCCACCGGCCACGCCAAGTTCACCGGCGGCATCGGGGTGTGCCTGGCCACCCAGGGTCCCAGTGCGGTGCACCTGCTCAACGGCCTCTACGACGCCAAGCTGGACAGCAAGCCGGTGGTGGCGATCATCGGCGAGGACGTCAGCGGCCCGCTCGGCGGGGCGCACGAGGAGATCGGGCTGAGCCGGCTCTTCGGCGACGTGTGCAACCAGTTCGTCCGCTACGGCCGCAGCCCGGAACAGGTGCCGGCGCTGCTGGACCAGGCCTTCCGCACCGCGGCGGCGACCCGCAGCCCGACCTGCGTGGTGTTGCCCCGGGCGTTGCAGGTGACCGCCGTGCCGGACCTGCTGCCGCAGACCGCCGGCGTGGTCACCGCCACGCCCGGCGAGCCGCTGGCCCGGGTGCTGCCGCACGACGCCGACCTGGACGCCGCCGCCTCGCTGCTCGGCGCCGGGCAGCGGGTGGCGCTGCTGGTCGGCCAGGGGGCGCACGGCGCGGCCGAGGAGGTCGTCGCGCTCGCCGACCGGCTCGGCGCGGGCGTGGCCACGTCGCTGCTCGGCAAGCCGGTGCTGGACGAGCGGCTGCCGTTCCACACCGGTGTGCTCGGCGAGGTCGGCACCACGGCGGCCGCCCAGCTGATGGGCGGCTGCGACACGCTCGTGATGATCGGCACGAACGACCCGTGGACCGACTGGTTCCCGCTGCCGGGGCAGGTCCGCACGATCCAGATCGACATCGACGGGCGGCGGATCGGCACCCGCTACCCGGTCGACGTGCCGCTGGTCGGCGACGCCGCAGAGACGCTGCGGGCGCTGCTGGCCCGGGTGCCGGAGCGGCCCCACACGCAGTGGCGCGGCGTGGTGGAGAGCGCGGTGGACCGCTGGCGGACCGCCGCCGCCGAGTGTGCCGACGCCCCGGCCGAACCGGTCAACCCGCAACTGGTGCTCCGCGAGCTGTCCGCGCGCCTGCCGCGGGAGGCCGCGGTCGCCGTCGACGTGGGCTCGGTCGTCTACTGGTACGCCCGGCACCTGGAACTGCCGCCCGGCGTGCAGGCCCGGCTGTGCGGCACGCTCGGCTCGATGGGCTGCGCCCTGCCGTACGCGGTCGCGGCCAAGCTGGCCCGGCCGGACCAGCCGGTGCTGGCGTTGCTCGGCGACGGGGCGATGCAGCTCAACGGCCTGGCCGAGCTGATCACCGTGGCGCACCACTGGACCGAGTGGCCGGATCCCCGGCTGGTCGTGCTGGTGCTGAACAACCGGGACCAGTCCGGCGTGGGTGGCGGTCGCCCACCGGGCGCGTCGGTCGACCGGCGGCCCGATGTGCCGTACGCCGGTTGGGCGAGGCTGCTCGGCCTGCACGGGGTCCGGGTGGACCGGCCGGACCTGGTCGGTGCGGCGTGGGACGAGGTGCTCGCGGCGGACCGCCCCAGCGTGCTGGAGGCGGTGGTGGACCCGGCCGTGCCGCTGGACGTGCCCGAGCCGGCCCTGGCGGACCTGCGCGGCCTGGTGGCCGAGGGCGACGCGGCCCGGCGGGTGCGGGAGCGGGTGATCCAGACCGAGGCCATCGCGGCGGAGGACCTCGTTTAGCCGGACCCGGGTGGGGCACTGCGAACAGGCGTTCGACGGCCCCGGGAGGTCCCGCTTGTCCACCAGCACCGATCGTCGTTACGGCCCCGCCCCGCTGCCGGCGGCGCGTGGGCCGGTCTCCGCCGCGCTGCTCACCGCGTTGCGCGGGTCACCCGGCGAGCTGCCGGCCGGGCTGGGCGACGGGTTCGCCACGGTGGCCGAGCCGTTGACCGACGAGGATCTCCAGCTCACCCTCTTCCTCTGCTACGAGCTGCACTACCGGGGTTGGCGGGACGTGGCCGAGGAGTGGGAGTGGGAGCAGTCCCTGCTGGCGCTGCGCGCCCGGGCCGAGCGGCCGTTCGAGGCGGCGCTGCGCGGGCTCGCCGGCCCGCTGCCGGCGGTGCTGCCCGCCGCGCTCCCGGCGACGCTGACCGACCTGGTGGCCGCGGACGACGGCCCCCCGCTCGCCGGCACCCTGCAACGCCGGGCCGACCTGGAGCAGTTCCGCGAGTTCGTCACCCACCGCTCGATCTACCACCTGCGGGAGGCCGACCCGCACAGCTGGGCGCTGCCCCGCCTCGGTGGGCCGGCGAAGGCGGCGCTGGTGGAGATCCAGATGGACGAGTACGGCAACGGCCGGCTGGACCTGATGCACGCCGAGCTGTTCCGCGCCACGATGGACCGGCTCGGCCTGGACACCGGGTACGCCGCCCACCTGGACCGGGTGCCGGCGGTGACGCTGGCGATCAACAACCTGATGTCGCTGTTCGGTCTGCACCGGCGGCTGCGTGGGGCGTTGCTGGGGCACCTGGCCGCGTACGAGATGACCTCGTCGCTGCCGAACCGCCGCTACGGCAACGGGTTGCGCCGGTTGGGGTTCGACGCGGTCGCCACCCGGTTCTACGACGAGCACGTCGAGGCGGACGCGGTGCACGAGCAGATCGCCGCGTACGACATGTGCGGCGGGCTGGTCCGGGCGGAGCCGGCGCTCGCCGGGGACGTGCTGTTCGGGGCCGCCGCCGGGCTGGCGCTGGACCGCCTCTTCGCCGGTCACGTGCTGTCCGCCTGGTCCGCCGGCGAGTCCTCGCTGCGCGCGCCGCAGCGCGCCCTCGCTGCCGCGTGAGCGCCGCCCGGTGTTAGGCGGGGCCCCCTGCTATACCGGAAGCGTTAAGAAGGGGCCCCTCCTCAACTCCGGAAGTTGGCGACCTTGTGGGTGCCGTCGCAGAACGGCTTGATGGCGCTCTTGCCGCAGCGGCACAACGCCACCGTGCCCCGGCGCCGCTCGATCGGCTCGCCCTCCGGTGTGACCAGCGCGAAGTCGCCGCGCACCAGCAGCGGTCCGTCCCGGTACGGGGTGATGGTCGCCGCCGGGGTGCTCTCGTCGTCGGGCATGCGCCGTGCAGTGCCCGTCCCGCCCCGGCCCAAACCCGCACCGCCGTGCCGTTGCGCCCGCGACGGCGGTTCGGCGGCGCGACGGCACCCGACCGGGCGTTGGTCCGCGCCGTGGGGAGATGCCCCGTTTAGACCCAAGCGGGACGGGAAGCCGGGCCGCGTGGTGAGCGAACGAGTCACGCGGAGGGCGGCGGAGGACGCCGGGCTGCCCGGTGCGCGGGTGGTGGCGACGGCCAGCGCCGCCCGTACCCTGGTCGCGGCGACGGCCCGGGCGCTGCGCGGCGACGACTGCGGCGACCTGGGCCACCCGGGTCCACTGGCCCGGCTCACCGGGACGCCGGAGCCGGTGCGTCGCGCCGCCGCGAGCCGCGCCGCCGGGCGGGCCGCGCTCACCGCCGCCCAGGTCGCCCGCGTCGACGCCGAACGGGTGGCCGGCTGGTTCGTCGACCAGTACCCGGAGCGGCGGTGGCCGGGGGCGGTGCTCGGTTCGCCACACGGGTCGGCGGCCCACCTCGCGGTGGCGCTCGGCGTGCCCTGGCTGCCCGCCGGCTTCGAACTGAGCGCCCAGTGGGGCCGGGGCGCGGTGGACCGGCCGGACGCCGCGCTCGACCACGGCGCGGCGCTGGCCGCTCGGCTGCTCGCCGGCAACCCGCGGGTGCACGTGCGGCAGGTGCACTGCCCGGCCAGCCGGGGCGTACCGGCGGGCGCCACGGTGACGCTCACCGTCCGCTGGCGGACGCTGCCCGGGGCGTACGCGAGCTTCCTGGCCGACCGGCTGGAGCCGGCGGCGCCGGTGCTGCTGTTGCACGACGCGCGCACGTGGCCGGTCCGCGACACCGGTGACGGGCACAGCTTCCAGGCCGGTAGCCCGGGCAGCGGCCTCGACCCGGTCGACTTCCACCCGGACGCCCGGACGCTGCGGCACGTGCTGCGCGCGGCCGGTGGCGACGAGACGCGCTGGCGCGCCCCCGAGGTCACGGTGTCGGCGGCGTTCGCCGAACACGGCGTCGAGTCCGGTTTCGAGCACGGCGCGCGGGAGTGGGGCGACCGGCACCGGCACCCGTTGCACCGGGTGGTCGTGCCGCAGCCGGACGCGTTGAGCGCGGCCACCGCCGACCTGTACCGGCGCTGGCTGCGGCGGGCCGGCAAGACCGGGGACCGGTTGGTGGTGGAGTGCGGCCGGCTGCTCGACCCGGGGCAGGTGCTGCGCGCCGGCCTGGTGCCCTACTGGTGCGAGAACGCCACCCGCCGCCGGGTGGAGGGCGCCGAGTGGTGGCTCGCCGGCAGTGAGCCCTTCAGCTCGGTGGACGTGCTGCCGGAACCGCCCGGGCTGCGCTCGCCCGCGCTCGCCGGGCTGCCCCAGTGGCTGGCGGTGGCCGGGTTCGGACGCCGGCGGCGGGCCCTGGACCGGGGTGCGGCACGTGGCTACCCGGTCACCTCGGTACCGACCCGACGTGCCACGGAGGTGTTGCGCAACCAGCCCTGTGACCTGCCCGCGCCGCCGCCGCTGGCGATGGCCGAGGCCCTCGCCGCGCTCCGGGACGCCGGCGCCCACCAGGGCCTGCTGGTCTGCTGACCGGCAACCTGGCGAAACATCCTCGCGATCCTGCGGTCCGTGATTGAGTACCTACGGAGCGGGAAGACCGCTCGCCGCGGAACGGCCCACGACGCCCGTGCGGCGGGCAGCCACCGCCTTGGACGTAATCCGTCACGTAACCCAACTTCCTCACCCGGTGCGTGGCCCGACCACGCGCACGACCGGTTTCCGACCGGGCGGGGGACCCTTCGGCGAGGGAGGCGCGGATGTTCGGACAGACCGCCACACCCACACCACCGACCACCGATCGTGGCCTGGAGGACCTCGACGCGGCGGCGCTCGCGTACGCGGCCCGGATCGAGGGGCTGCCACCCGAGCGGCGGCAGGAGGCGCGCGACGATCTGGTCCGCTTCGCGTTGCCGTTCGCCGGCCGGCTGGCCCGCCGCTACCGGGGCCGCGGGGAGCCGCTGGAGGATCTGGAGCAGGTGGCCCGCCTGGGCCTGGTCAACGCCGTCGACAGGTACGACCCGGAGCGGGGGTCGTTCACCGCGTACGCGGCGATCACCATCGTCGGCGAGATCAAACGGCACTTCCGGGACCGTACCTGGGGCGTGCACGTGCCGCGCCGGCTGCGCGACCTGATCCTCGAGGTGGGGCAGGCGACGGCGACGCTGACCAGCGAGCTGTCCCGAGCCCCGTCGGTGGCCGAGCTGGCCGAGCGGTTGGAGACGCCGGAGGAGGAGATCCTCGCCGCGCTGGAGTCGGCCGCCGGCTACAGCCCGGCGTCCCTCAACGCGCCGGTGGGTGGGGAGAGTTCGGCCGAGTTCGGCGACCTGGTGGGCGAGTCCGACAACGCGCTGGAGTCGGTCGACGACCGGGTCACGGTCAGCGGCCTGCTGCACCGGCTGCCCTGGCGGGAGCGGCGGATCCTGGCCATGCGCTTCTACGGCAACCAGACCCAGGCGGAGATCGCCGCCCGGTTCGGCATCTCGCAGATGCACGTGTCCCGGCTGCTGTCGCGCGCGCTGACCTGGCTGCGCCAGGCGATGCTCGCCGAGGCGCCACCGCCGTGGCAGAACGGGGCCGCCGAGACCGAGCCGGCCAAGGCCCGCATCTCGGTGCGGCAGAACGGTGACCGGGTGGTCGTGGAGGTTGGCGGCGAGGTCGACCGGGCCGGCGCGGACCAGTTGCGCCGGGCCGTGCTGGAGGCGGTCACCGGGCAGCCCCGCGAGGTGGTGGTCGACCTGGTGGGCGCGGGCGGCTTCGACGCCGGGGGGATCGCCGCGCTGATGGCCGGTCGCGACGCCGCCGCCCGGACCGGGGTGCCGCTGCGGCTGACCCGGGTGCAGCCGGCGGTACGCCGCTCGCTCACCGCGGCCGGCCTGCCCGCCGCCGACTGACCGCCCGCACACCGCGCGCCGCCCACCGCACGACGTGCGGCGGGCGGCGTGGGTGTCAAGCGGGGCCCCCTCCTGTACCGAAAGCGTTAACAGGGGGCCCCGCCTTGCTAGTTGTCCCGGGAGTCGCCGTGCCCGCGCGGGTGGCGCCACCGGTCGTCCGGGGGATCGCTCCGCTGGGCGCCCAGGATGTTCTGCTCGGGCTCGTCGGTCTCCTCGAAGCTGGGCCGGATCACTCCCTCCGGCTCCGGCACGTCGACCGGCCGCGCGCCGGACTGGGGCGCGGGCTGGTACTCCACCGCCTCGCGGGCGCCGTGCGCGCCCTCGGCGGCCGGGGACTCGGGCGTCCGCCTCTCGTGGCGCAGCTCCTCGGCGAAGTGCTGCGGTGGCTTCGTGCTGCGCTGCGGCAGGTCGCGGCCGAGGTCGGAGACGAGCGGACCGTACTTGGCGTCGAACGCCGGGCGCTCGGAGCGGATCCGGGGCATCCGGTCGAAGTTGCGCAGCGGCGGCGGGCAGGTGGTGGCCCACTCCAGCGAGTTGCCGAAGCCCCACGGGTCGTCCACGGTGACCATCGCGCCGTACCGCCAGGACTTCCAGATGTTGTAGATGAAGAAGAGCGTGGACGCGCCGAGCACGAACGACCCGATGCTGGAGATCTCGTTCAGCCCGGTGAAGCCGTCGCTGGGCAGGTAGTCGGCGTACCGGCGGGGCATGCCCTCGGCGCCGAGCCAGTGCTGCACCAGGAACGTGGCGTGGAAGCCGATGAACATGGTCCAGAAGTGCATCTTGCCCAGCCGCTCGTCGAGCAGCCGGCCGGTCATCTTCGGGAACCAGAAGTAGATCCCGCCGAACGCGGCGAACACGATGGTGCCGAAGAGCACGTAGTGGAAGTGCGCCACCACGAAGTACGAGTCGGTGACGTGGAAGTCCACCGGCGGGCTGGCCAGCAGCACGCCGGTCAGGCCGCCGAGCAGGAACGTGACCAGGAAGCCGACGGCGAACAGCATCGGCGTCTCGAACGTCAGCTGCCCCTTCCACATGGTGCCGATCCAGTTGAAGAACTTCACCCCGGTCGGCACCGCGATCAGATAGCTGAGGATGCTGAAGAACGGCAGCAGCACCTGCCCGGTGGCGAACATGTGGTGCGCCCAGACCGCCATCGAGAGCACCGTGATGGCGAGCGTGGCCAGCACCAGCCCGGTGTAGCCGAAGATCGGTTTGCGGGAGAAGACCGGGATGATCTCGGTGATGATGCCGAAGAACGGCAGCGCGATGATGTAGACCTCGGGATGGCCGAAGAACCAGAACAGGTGCTGCCAGAGCATCGGCCCGCCGGTGGTCGGGTCGTAGACGTGCGAGTGCAGGATCCGGTCCGAGGCGAGCGCGAGCAACGCGGCGGCCAGCAGCGGGAACACGAAGATCACCAGGAGGCTGGTGAGCAGCAGGTTCCAGGTGAAGATCGGCATCCGGAACAGCGTCATGCCGGGCGCGCGCAGGGTCAGGATCGTGGTGATCATGTTGACCGCGCCGAGGATGGTGCCCAGGCCGGAGATGACCAGCCCGACCACCCACATGTTGGCGCCCACGCCGGGGGAGTGCTGCGCGGTGCTCAACGGCGTGTACGCGGTCCAGCCGAAGTCCGCCGAGCCCTGCGGCGTGAAGAAGCCGCCCACGGTGATCGCGGCGCCGAAGAAGTACAGCCAGTAGGCGAACGCGTTCAGCCGGGGGAAAGCCACGTCCGGCGCGCCGATCTGCAACGGCACCAGGTAGTTGCCGAACCCGAACACCATCGGCGTCGCGAACAGCAGCAGCATGATCGTGCCGTGCATGGTGAACATCTGGTTGTACTGCTCCGGCGAGAGCAGCTGCATCCCGGGCCGCGCCAGCTCCGCCCGGATGAGCATCGCCATGAACCCGCCGATGATGAAGTACGCGAACGACGTGCCCAGATAGAGCAGGCCGATCAGCTTCGCGTCGGTGCTCCGCAGCAGGCGCCACAGCGAGTTGCCGTGCACCTGCTCCCGGACCGGGCCCGGAAAACCGCCGAACCGGGCCGGTGCGAGGATCGCCGGCCCCCGGTCGTGTGCCGGATCCGTGACTACTCGCTTGGGCATGGCATCTCACCCCGTGTGACGACAGACAGGACGGGCGCGCGTACCCGTCCCCTCTGCCCATAAAACCAGGCGAGAGCGGAGAATTCGGTCAGTTCGCCGGGAGCATGGCCCAGACGACCTTGCCGGCGCCGACCGGCGTGCTGCCCCACCGCTGGGTCAGCTCGCGCACCAGCATCAGCCCGCGGCCCCCCTCGGACCGCAGGTCGCGGCCGGTCGCGGCGCGCGCGTCGGCCGGGCTGCCGTCCATCACGGCCACCCGCAGGTACGGCCGGCGCAGCGTCAGCGTGACCTGCATGGGCGTGCCGGCGTGCCGGACCACGTTGCCGACCAGCTCGCTGAGCACCAGCGAGGCCGGGCCGACCAGCTCCGGCACGTTCCACCTGCCGCACGCCTCGGTGACCAGCTCCCGGGCCCGGCGGCAGGCCCCCGCCACCGGCTCCAACCGGGCCCGCAGCCGCGGCGCGGCCTCGGCGCCGGCCAGCGCGGTGGCCTCGGCGCAGTCCTGGCGCACCGGCACCACCCGGCAGGCGGTGGTCTCGTTCAGCCAGGCCGCCGCCTCCCGCGGCGGCGCGGAGAGCACCAGCGGCACCGCCGGCCAGTCGTCGGCCCGCCGGCAGGCCGCGGCGAAGACGGAGAGCGCCAGCGGCTCGACGACGTGGACGTCCTCCAGGTCGACCACGAGCGCGTCCGGCTGCGCGGAAAGGCACCGGTCCAGCACCTCGTGCACCGCGCGCGTGGTTCCCAGGTCGAGCGCACCGGCCAGCCGTACGACAGTGACCGGGGACTCGTCGCGGACCTCGCACCTGATCCGGGTCGACATCGGGCCCCTCGTTTCCAACTCGTCGGGAGGACTACCGACGTACCCGGACCCCGGAGGCCCGAAACCGGGCGCCCGGCACGTCACGTCGCCGCCGCGCGGCGAGGCGTGCCCGCAGGTCAGCGGCGGCGTTCGCGGCGGCCGGCGAAGAGTCCGAGGGCCAGCATGGCGGCGCCCAGCAGCAGGTGCAGCCAGGTGCCGGCCGGGTTGACCGCCAGCACGTTCGCGTCGCTGCGCCGGTCGACGGCCAGGCCGTGGAGCCAGAGGACCAGGTAGACCGCGCCGCCGCCGAGCAGGAACGCGCGGGCGCCGGCGACGGTGCGGGCGAGCGTCAGCCCGACCGCGCCGAGGACCAGGTGGACGAGGTTGTGCAGCGCCGAGACCTGGAACAGCCCGAGCAGCCGGGCGCCGGATCCGGGCCCGGCGAACCGCAGGTCGGCGTACGAACTGGTGATGCCGGGCACGAAGCCCAGCACGCCGAGCAGCAGCAGGAGCACGGCGAACGCCGAGGCGACCCGGCGTACCGGCGCGCGGCCGTCGGCCGGGTTGCGCCGCGCCCGGGAGTGCGCCATCGAGTTCGTCACGCCGACCTCCTCGCCGCCGCCGGTTTCCCCGGGCCGCCTGCCGCAAACCGGCGAGCGGAGCGGCAGCGCGCCGTGCCGGCGGGCCGAGTGGCTGCCGAACGAGCGGTCGAGTCGATCCGGACGGGCCAGGGCGACGGCCGGGCCCGGACGAGCGCCGGCCCGACCGCGCGGAGCGGCCGGGCCGGTGGACGTGCTGCCGAACTCAGGCGAGCTGCAACGGCTTCGCGGCGCCCTGGCGGACCCGGTCGTACAGCTCGACGTAGCGCTGCGCCATCCGGGCCGGGGTGAACCGTTCGGCCGCCACCCGCCGGCACTCGTCCTCCGCCAGCGTGCCGGCGGCGAGCACCAGCTCGCCCAGCTCCTCCTCGTCGGTGGTGAGCAGGCCGGTGCGGCCGTGCTCGATCAGCTCCGGCAGGCAGCCCCGGGCGGTCGCGACCACCGGCGTGCCGAGCGACAGCGACTCCACCACCGCGGTGCCGCCCGGCTCCTCCCAGCGCAGCGGGAACAGCGAGGCGCGCGCCGAGGCGACCAGGTCGTCGCGCTCCTGCCCGGCCACCGTGCCCACCCAGCGCACCAGGTCACCGTCGACGTACGGGGCGACGTGGTCGTGGAAGAACCGCACGTCCGGGTTCTGCCGGGCCTCGTCGCCGGCCGCGGCCAGGTCCTCCGGCCGGTGGTACGGGCCGACCGGGCCGGCCAGCACCAGCGGGAAGCCGACCTCCCGGGCCAGCCGGGCGCCCAGGTCCTGCCCCTTGCCCGGGTTGATCCGGCCGAGGATCACCACGTGCTCGCCCTTCGCCACCGCCGGGCGGCGGTCCGCGTCGACCGCGAGCGGGGTGGACAGGTGCACGTGGCCGACCGAGTGGTCCCGGAGCGCGCGCGGCGCCCGGGCCAGCTGCGAGGCGGACACCCCGTTGACCCGGACCCGGTCGCCGCCGTCCAGGTTGCCGTACAGCTCCGGGTGCTTGGCCAGGTCCCAGTGCAGCGTGTGCAGCACCGGCGGCGCGTCCGGCCCCATCGCGGCCAGGGTGGCCAGGCCGACCGCCTCCACGTGGTCGTGCACCAGGTCGATGTCGTCCCGGCGGTGCAGCTCCCGCACCACGCCGGCCAGGTGCGCCTGCGACACGCCGCAGACCTGGTTGTACGGCCGCTGCAACGCGTGGAACTGCCCGTCCGGGTAGACCGCGATCCGCTCGTCGACCGGCAGCGTGCTGGTCTCCACCGAGGCCAGCACCACCCGTACGCCGAGCCGGCGCAGCTCCGGCACCAGCGTCGCGATCACGTTCTCGATCCCGCCGTAGCCCGGCGGCGGCACGGACAGCCACGGACCCGCGTTCATCAGCACGGTGAGCGTCATGCGCCGCCCTCTCTCTCACTTGTCGTCGTCACGCGGGAACCCGCCGGCGGGGGACGCGGTGGCGCAGCTCGGCCAGGGGCGGCCGTTCCTCGACCGAGACGTCGTTGACCACGATCTCCCGGTCCAGATTGGGCAGCGCCTCCGAGCCGCCGCGGCGGAACTGGGTCAGCAGCGGCGTCGGCACCGTCCCCGGCGCGGCCCAGCCCCGCCGTTGCAGCCGGGACCAGGCGGTCAGCATGATCTGCGCCGACATCCGGCCCAGCGCGGCGGTGTCCTGGTGCCGGTGCTTGCGCTCGCCCAGGTCGACCTGGGCCAGCGCGTCCAGCCCGACCAGGTCCAGCAGGTCGATGAGCATCGCCGTCTCGACGCCGTACCCGGTGACGAACGGCACCCGCTCCAGCACCTCCCGGCGGCCGGCGTACTCGCCGGCCAGCGGCTGCACGAAGCCGGCCAGCTCCGGCCAGAACAGGTTGAGCAGCGGCCGGGCCATCAGCTCCGTCACCCGCCCGCCGCCGTCGGGCTCCACGCTCGTGGCGCCGACCAGCGGGCGGTGGTAGAAGCCCTTGACGAACTCCACCCCCGGGTCGGTGAGCAGCGGCCCGAGCAGGCCGGTGACGAAGTGCGGCCGGAACTCGCGCAGGTCGGCGTCGATGAACGCCACCACGTCCCCCTCGGCGGCGGCCAGCCCGGCCCAGAGCGCGTCGCCCTTGCCGGCCAGCTGTGGCAGCCCACGCGTCATCGCGTCCTGCCCCACCACCTCGGCGCCGGCCGCGCGCGCCACCTGCGCGGTCCGGTCGGTGGACCGCGAGTCCACCACGATCAGCTCGTCGACCAGCGGCACCCGGTCCATCAGGTGCTCGCGGATGGTCGACACGATCGCGCCGACCGTGGCCTCCTCGTTCCGGGCCGGCAGCACCACGCTGACCCGGCTGGCTCCCTTGGCACGCAGCAGCCGCCCCGCCGGCCAGTCGTCGGCCGTGCTGGTGCGGTACGTGGCCCACGCCTCCACCACCGGTGAGACGGTCGAATCTGATTCCCGCACGGGCACCCCCCATTAGTGGCGGAATCGCGGACTCTTGTTTCCCAGTGGCGAGCCCGCGCTAACCGGATAATGCTCAACTACTTGATCACTAGGTGCGTACCGGTCGGTTCCCGGCGGATGAACGTCACGTTGCGGGCCCCGCCGGTTTGCCGCGGAGCCGGCCGGGGGAGTGCTTGGCGCAGCTTGTCAGTCACGGTGAGAGGGCGGTCGGATGCGGGTGGGACTGGTCGGGGCCGGCGGGGTGGCGCAACGCCACGCCCGCGTGCTCACGGGCTTCGAGGACGTGGAACTGCTCGGCGTGACGGACGTGGCGCCCGAGGCGGCGGAGGCGCTCGCCGGCACGTACGGCGGGCGGGTCTTCCCGGACGTGGCCGAGCTGCTCGCCGCCGGCCCGGACGCGGTGTACGTGTGCGTGCCGCCGTTCGCGCACGGCCCGGCCGAGGAGGCGGTGATCGCCGCCGGCGTGCCGATGTTCGTGGAGAAGCCGGTGGCGGTCGACCTGGAGACGGCGGAGCGGGTCGCCGGCCTGGTGGAGCGGGCCGGGCTGCGCACCGGCGTCGGGCACCACTGGCGCTACCTGCACGTGGTGGAGGAGGCGCGGCGGCTGCTCGCCGACCGGCCGGTGCGGATGGTCAACGGCGCCTGGCTGGACAAGGTGCCGCCGGTGGCCTGGTGGGCGCGGCGGGACCGCTCCGGCGGCCCGGTGGTGGAGCAGGCCGCGCACGTGCTCGACCTGGTCCGGCTGCTGGTCGGCGAGGTCACCGAGGTGACCGCGTACGGCGACGGCTCTCCGCCGCCGGTCGAGGGCGCCGACATCGACTCGGTGACCGCCGCCACGCTGCGGTTCGCCTCCGGGGCGGTCGGCACGCTCGCCGCGGCCTGCGTGCTCACCTGGAAGCACCGTGCCGGCCTGGAGATCCTCGCCGACGGGCTGGCGCTGTCGCTGGCCGAGGACGGCCTGACGATCCGCGACGCCGACGGCGAGCGGCACCTGCCCGCCGACCCGGACGCCGCCCGGGTCGCTGTCGACCGGGCCTTCGTCGACGCGGTGCGCGGCGTCGGCGACGACGTCCGGGTCCCGTACGCCGAGGCGCTGCGCACCCAGCGGCTCGCGCTCGCGGTGGCCGAGTCGGCGCGGACCGGCCGGCCGGTGGCGCTGCCGACCGGCCCGGCGGCCCGGCTGACCGCCGCGGTGGCGGACGCGGGGGTGACAGTCGATGCGTGACCGGGTGGTGGTGGTCAGCGGACCCGGCCGGGTCGAGCTGGTCGAACGGGACGCGGCCGAGCTGCGCGACGGCATGTTCCGGGTGGAGACGCTCTACAGCGGGGTCTCCGCCGGCACCGAGCTGAGCTTCGTCAAGGGCACCAACCCCTACCTGCACGTCACCTGGGACGCCGGCCTCGGGCTGTTCCGGCCGGGTTCGGCGAGCACGCCGTACCCGGTCGAGCGCCTCGGCTACATGCAGGTCGGCCGGGTGGTGGAGAGCCGCACCTCGGCGATCGCGGTGGGCACGGTCGGCGCGATGACGTACGGGCACCGCAGCGGCTGGGTCGCCGATCCGGTCGCCGAGCGGTTCGTGCCGCTGCCCGACGACCTCGATCCGCTGCTCGGCGTCTACGTCGCGCACATGGGTCCGATCTGCGCCAACGGGCTGCTGCACGCCGCGGCGGACCTGTGCGGCACCGACGTGCGTACTCTCGGCGACGGCGTCCGGGGACGGCGGGTGGCGGTGGTCGGCAGCGGCGTGGTCGCGCTGCTCACCGCCCTGTTCGCCCGCCGGCACGGCGCCGCCTCGGTGGTCGTGGTGGACCCGACCCCGGCCCGCCGCCAGGTGGCCGAGTCGCTCGGCCTGGAGACGCTCGACCCGGAGGCGGACGACCCGGCCGTGGTGCTCAAGACCCGCTGGAACCACGCCGCCGGCGACCGGGGCGCGGACGTGGTCTTCCAGTGCCGGGGCCAGGACTGGGCGTTGCAGCTCGCGCTGCGCCTGCTGCGACCGCAGGGCACCGCGATCGACCTGGCCTTCTACCAGGGCGGCGCGGACGCGGTCCGGCTCGGCGAGGAGTTCCACCACAACGGGCTGTCGCTGCGCTGCGCGCAGATCGGGCGGGTGCCGCGCGGGCTCGCCCCGACCTGGGACCGGGAGCGGCTCTCCGCCGAGACGGTGGAGCTGCTGCGCCAGTACGGCGACCAGATCCGCAAGCACCTGGTCTCCGCGGTGGCGCCGCTGGACGAGGCGCCGACCCTGCTCACCGACCTGGCGGAGCGCCGCCGCTCGGAGCTTCAGGTGGTCCTGACCGGCTGACCCCGCCGCGGCGACCGGCCGGCCCGGTGCGGGGCCCGGATACGGTTCGGTCATGACCGCCGAAGCCGGCCCGACGCCAGGGCTCGCCGCTCTGCTGCCCTACCTGCGCGCCCACCGCGGCACCCTGCTCGCGGTGGGCGCGCTGTCGCTCACCGGGTCCGCCGCCGCGCTCGCCCAGCCGCTGCTCACCCGCACCGTGCTGGACCGGATCACCGCCGACCGCCCGGCCGCCACGCTGGTGGTCGCGCTGGTCGCCCTGGTGGTGGCCGGGGCGCTGCTCGGCGGGCTCCGCGACTTTCTGCTGCAACGCACCGCCGAAGGGCTCGTCCTGGGTGTCCGCCGGCGACTGGCCGGGCACCTGCTGCGGCTGCCGATCGTGGAGTACGACCGGCGGCGCACCGGTGACCTGCTGTCCCGGGTGGGCGCCGACACCACGCTGCTGCGGGCGGTGGTCACGTCCGGTCTGTTCGAGACCGTCACCGGGGCGGTGATGGTCCTCGGCGCCGGCACCGCGATGCTGCTGCTGGACCCGCTGCTGTTCGGGGTGACGCTGGCCGCGGTCGCGGTCGGTGTGGTCTTCGCGGTCACCGTCGCCCGCCGGGTGCGCGGGCTGGCCCGGCGTGCGCAGGAACGCGTCGGCGAGATGACCTCGGCGGTCGAGCGGGCGATCTCCGCGGCGCGGACCATCCGGGCCAGCCGCGCCGAGGGCCGGGAGACCGGCACGGTGGTGGCGAGCGCGACCGCGGCGTACCGGGCCGGGTTGGGGGTGGCCCGGGCCGAGGCGGTGGTGGGCCCGGTCAGCACGGTCACCGTGCAGGGCGCGTTCCTGTTGGTGCTGGCCGTGGGCGGGGCCCGGGTGGCGGCGGGCGCGATCAGCGTCGGCGACCTGGTCGCCTTCGTGATGTTCCTGTTCTTCCTGGTGCTGCCGCTGGGCCAGGCGGTGCACGCGTACACCCAGTTGCAGAGCGGCCTGGGCGCGCTGGCCCGGATCGAGGAGATCCTCGCCGTGCCGGACGAGGGGGGCGACGACCGGCCCGCCGTGGCGGTCCCGCCCGCCGCCGGCGTGCCGGCGCGGGTCGAGTTCGACCGGGTCGGCTTCGGCTACCCGGGCGGCCCGCCGGTGCTGCGCGAGGTGAGCTTCACCGTGCCGGCCGGCACCCGGACCGCCCTGGTCGGTCCGTCCGGCGCCGGCAAGTCCACGCTGCTGGCGCTGGTCGAGCGCTTCTACGAGGTGGGCGAGGGCGCGGTGCGCCTGGACGGCGTGGACGTGCGGGAGCTGCCCCGCGACGCGCTGCGCGCCCGGCTCGGCTACGTCGAGCAGGAGGCGCCGGTGCTCGCCGGCACGCTGCGCGACAACCTGCTCATCACCGCGCCCGACGCCACCGACGACCGGCTGCGCGCGGTGCTCGACGAGGTCAACCTGGGGCACCTGGCCGACCGGACCGCCGACGGGCTGGACGTGCAGGTGGGGGAGGGCGGCGTGCTGCTCTCCGGCGGGGAACGGCAGCGGCTGGCCATCGCCCGGGCGCTGCTGGCCGGGCCGCCGGTGCTGCTGCTCGACGAGCCGACCAGCAACCTCGACGCGCGCAACGAGGCGGCGTTGCGCCGGGCGATCGACGCGGTGGCGGTGCGCCGTACCCTGGTCATCGTGGCGCACCGCCTCTCCACCGTGGTGGACGCCGACCAGATCGTGGTGCTCGACGGCGGCCGGGTGGTGGCGGTCGGCACCCACGACGAGTTGACCACCACCAGCCCGCTCTACCGCGAGCTGGCCACGCACCAACTTCTGGTGGCCTGATCCGCCCGGGTCGGGGGTCACAATCGGCTGCGGTTCGCGTACCGTTGCGGCTCATGGGTGTGTCGCAACGGATGAAGACCAGGTTCCGCCGGTTCCTCCAGCGCCCGGGGACGACGGTCGACCTGGCTCCGCTGGAGAAGCTGCTGCCGGCGATCGAGGCCCGGGAGGCCGAGCTGGAGCAGCTCTCCGACGCCGAGCTGACCGAGGCCGCCGGCCGGGCCGAGAAGTACGAGGAGATCTGCGCCGTCGGGCGGGAGGCGGCCCGTCGCGGGCTCGACCAGCGCCCCTACGACGTGCAGCTGCTCGGCGCCATGGCGCTGCTCTCCGGCAAGGTCGCGGAGATGGCCACCGGTGAGGGCAAGACGCTCACCGCGACCGTCGCCGCCTACGGGCACGTGCGGCTGGGCAACGGCCCGGTGCACGTGCTCACCGTCAACGACTACCTGGCCCGCCGCGACGCGGAGTGGATGGAGCCGGTCTACACCCTGCTCGGGCTCACCGTCGGGTGGGTCAACGAGGCCTCCACGCCGGAGGAGCGGCGCGCCGCGTACGGCTGCGACGTCACCTACGTCGCGGTCAGCGAGGCCGGCTTCGACTACCTGCGCGACCAGCTCGCCACCGACCTGGCCGACCGGGTGCAGCCACCGCTGCGGACCGCGATCGTGGACGAGGCCGACTCGATCCTCATCGACGAGGCGCGGGTGCCGATGGTGCTCGCCGGCGCCGTGCCGGGCGAGCAGGATCCGGTGCACGCCGCCGCCGCGCTGGTGCGTGGCCTGCGCAAGGGCAAGCACTACACCGTCGCCGAGGACGGCCGCAGCGTCGCCTTCACCTCGGTCGGCCTGGCCACCGTCGAGGCCAAGCTGGGTGGCATCGACCTCTACGACGCCGAGCACGTCGGGCAGCTCTCCGCGGTGAACGTGGCGCTGCACGCGCACGCCCTGCTGCACCGCGACGTCGACTACATCGTCCGGGACGACTCGGTCGAGCTGATCGACGAGATGCGCGGCCGGGTCGCCCAGCGCCGCCGCTGGCCGGACGGGCTCCAGGCCGCGGTCGAGGCGAAGGAGGGGCTGGACGCCACCGCCGAGGGCGAGGTGCTGGGCACCGTCACCGTCCAGGCCTTCATCGCGCTCTACCCGACGGTCTGCGGGATGACCGCGACCGCGGTGCTCGTCGGCGATCAGCTCCGCGAGTTCTTCGGCCTCGAGGTGGCGGTGATCCCGCCGAACACCCCGTGCGTACGGGAGGACGAGCCGGACCGCATCTACGCGACCCGCGCCGAGAAGGAGGAGGCGCTGGTCGACGAGATCAGCCGCTGCCACGAGGCGGGGCGTCCGGTGCTGGTGGGCACGCTCGACGTCAAGGAGTCCGAGGCGCTGGCCGCCGCGCTGGGCGCCGCCGGGGTGCCGAGCGTGGTGCTCAACGCCAAGAACGACGACGAGGAGGCGGGGATCATCGCCGAGGCCGGCGCGTACGGCGCGGTGACGGTCTCCACCCAGATGGCCGGTCGGGGCGTGGACATCCGGCTCGGCGGCAGTGACCAGTCCGACCGGGAGCGGGTGGCCGAGCTGGGTGGTCTCTACGTGATCGGCAGCGGCCGGCACGACAGCCGCCGGGTCGACGACCAGCTGCGGGGCCGGGCCGGTCGGCAGGGCGACCCGGGCGGGTCGGTCTTCTTCGTCAGCCTGGAGGACGACCTGGTCGTCCGGCACGCCGGCGACACGGTTCCGGCCTCGCCCCGGATGAACGCCGACGGCCTGGTCACCGACGCGCAGGTCGACTACGCGGTGGAGCACGCCCAGCGGGTCGCCGAGGGCGTCAACCACGAGATCCACCGCAACACATGGCGCTACAGCCACGTGATCGAGCAGCAGCGCAAGGCCCTGGCGGAGCGGCGGGAGCGGCTGCTGACCACGGACATCGCCGCGCTCATGCTGATGGAGCGGGTGCCGGAGAAGGCCACCGAGATGGACGAGGACCTGCTCGCCGACGTGGCCCGCAAGATCGCTCTCTATCACCTGGACCGGCTCTGGGCCGAGCACCTGGCCGAGCTGTCCGAGGTGCGCGAGGGCGTGCACCTGCGGGCCCTCGGGCGCCTCGACCCGTTGGACGAGTTCCACCGCAGCGCGGTGCCGGCGTTCAACGCGCTGATGCCCGAGATCGAGACGCGGACCATCGCCACGTTCGAGGAGACGGAGTTCGACGAGGGCTGGGAGCCGGACGCGTCGAAGCTGGTGCGGCCGACGGCCACCTGGACCTACCTCGTGCACGACAACCCGTTCGGCTCGGAGCTGGACCGGCTGATCGCGTCGGTGGGCCGGCGGCTGATCTCCGGGTCCCGCTGACCCGCGTCGCGGCGGCCCCTCCGGCCGGTACGGCCGGAGGGGCCCCTTTTGCGCGGTTTCGACGCCGGTCCGGCCGGGTAGTAGGCCGAGGCTCGGCCAGAGAGAGGACGGACATGGGACAGGCAACGGCGCCGGACGGGGACACCGCGTGGACGGACGCGGGGGCGGTGGAGGCCTCGTCGCGGTGAACCTCGACGCCTGCCAGCCGATGACCGACGACCTGGGCGTGCTGGAGACGGCCGCGCTGCTGCGCGAGCTGACCGCCGGCCTGATCGCCGTGGCCGACTTCGACGAGGCGCTGGACCGCCTGGTCCGCATCGCCCGCGATGCGGTGCCCGGCGTCGACTGCTGCGGGTTCACCGCGCTGCGCGCCGGTGAGCCGGCCGGGGTGGCCGCGTCCGACCCGCAGCGGGCCGAGCTGGACGACCTGCGGCACGGCCCGGACACGCCGGCCCTGACGGCCATCCGCCGCCGCGAGATGATCATCGCGGGCGGGTTGGCGGACGAGACCCGCTGGCCGGTGTGGAGCGCGCGTGCCCGTGCGCTGGGCGTGCACGGGGTGATCTCCGCGCCGGTGGACGTGGACGAGCAGGTCATCGGCGCGATCAACCTCTATGCGCAGTCGCCGGAGGCGCTCACGCCGAGCCACCAGCTCACCGCGATGCTGTTGGCCGAGCACGCCGGGCTGCTGCTCGCCGCGGTTCGTGACCGGGAGCGGTCGAGCGCCCGCGCCGACCAGCTCGACAGCGCGCTGCTCGCCGAGGGCGTGGTGGGTCAGGCGGTCGGGGTGATCATGACGCAGCGGGGTTGCCCGGCGCCGGAGGCCCTGGGCGTGCTGCGCAGCGCCGCCGCCTCGTTGGACATTCCGTTGCGCGAGGTGGCCGAGCGGCTCGTGCTCACCGTGTCCCGGCCTCGGGACAACTGACCGACAGTCGTTTCGCGTCGCGGGGCGTCGGGTAGCACCCTGGACTGGTGATCTGCGCCGACGTGGGGAGAACGCGATGGAGAGCCGACTTCGGGTGCAGGGGCACCCCATTCAACCGATGCTGGTGACGTTCCCGTTCGGGCTCTTCGTCAGCGCCGCCGTCTTCGACCTGGCCGACGTCGCCGGCGGCCCGGCCTTCCTCGGTGAGGTGGGCTACTGGACGGCGGTCGCCGCGCTGGTCGCGGCCGGGCTCGCGACGGTCGCCGGGCTGGTCGACCTGTGGGACGTGCGGATCGGCCGGGCCAACCGGACCGCTGTCACGTTCAACCTGGTCAATGCCGTGATGGCGGCGATGTTCCTGCTCACCTGCCTGATCCGGGCGCACGCGCCGCAGCGCGGCGCGACCGGAGGCCAGCTCGCCACCGAGCTTGTCGCGCTGGCGGTGGGCGCGGTCGGCGTGGCCCTGGGCGCGCGGCTGATGCAGCAGTCCGACCGGGGTCGTGCCGCCACCGCCGAGCCGGCCGGGCTGGACGCCTTCGACGGCGTGCACGGCGCCACCGTCGAGATCGCCCGTCCGCGCCCCTTCTGACCACCGCTGAGCATCCTGGTCGCCGCGTCCCGGTGGGGGCGCCGGGCGTGTCGCGGCGGTCAGGACATGTGAGGTCGACGCGACATACCTCCTGGTCATATTTATGACCAGGAGGTATGTCGCTGTCGAGTTGACGCTTGTCCCCGGGCCGTTACGTTGGGTGACCAGACGGCACCGAGGTCGGGGGGCCGCCCGGGCACGACGGCGGGCACGCCCGCCCGCCTGCCCGGCCCGCATACCCGGACCAGCGGGCCCGCAGACTCGCGCCGGCCGGCGCGCACACACCGGCGTCCGCCGGCAACGCGCAGCCGGGCCGGACACGGAAATCGCGTTGCCGGCCGCCGCCGTCCGGCGGCAGGCTCGGCCGATGGTCACCGATCGTGGATTCGACGAACTGGTCGCCGAGGCCGAGGCCGCGCGGGTTGAGGGATGGGGGTTCTCCTGGCTGGCCGGGCGGGCCACCGAGGAGCGTCCGCCGTGGGGCTACGCGCGTCTGGTCGGGGCCCGGCTGGCGGCCGTCGACGCCGCCCTGGACATCGACACCGGCGGCGGCGAGGTGCTGGCCGAGGTGCCCGCGCCGCCACCGCTGCTGGTCGCCACCGAGGCCTGGCCGCCGAACGTGCCGGTGGCCCGGCGCAACCTGCGCGGGGTCGGCGGGCACGTGGTCCGCGTCGGCGAGCGCCCGCCGCTGCCGTTCCGCGACGCCGCGTTCGACCTGGTGGTCAGCCGGCACCCGGTGGACACCTGGTGGGACGAGGTGGCCCGGGTGCTGCGCCCCGGCGGCAGCTACCTCTCGCAGCAGATCGGGCCCGGCACGGTGCGGGAACTCAGCGAGGCGATCCTCGGGCCGCTGCCGCCACCGGAGCACCGCCACCCGGAGCGCGCGGTCGCCGCCGCCGAGGCCGCCGGGCTGACCGTGGTGGACCTGCGGACGGCCACCCTGCGTACCGTCTTCCACGACATCGGCGCGGTGGTCTGGTTCCTGCGCAAGGTCGTCTGGACCGTGCCCGGTTTCACGGTCGACGGGCACCGCGCCGCGCTGCGCCGGTTGGACGAGCGGATCCGGGCCGAGGGCCGGTTCGTGGCCCACGCCCGGCGGTTCCTCATCGAGGCGCGCCGCCGGTGACCGGGCGGTGCGCGGCGGCGTGGTGTGCGGCCAGCACGTCGGCGCCGAAGTCGCCGGCCGGGCGGCGCAGCACGGTGTGCGCGTGGTTGCCGTCGTCGGTGGTGTTGTCGTACTCGATCAGCAGGTCGTCGCCCTGCACCCGGTAGTAGTGCCGCCGGCCCGGCTCGACCGGGCCGGCCCAGGCGAAGTGCAGCTCGCCGCCGTCGAGCCGGTCAGCCTCCCGGGCGGCCAGCTCGGCCGGGAGCCGGTCGAGGTAGAGCGCGACGAGGCGGTCGAGAAGCGCGCGGCCGGTCGGCCCGAGCCGACCGCGCGCCACGCCGAGCGGGTCGAGCCGGCCGGGCGCGGTGGCCCGGGTGGCGCTGATGATGTCGGCGGGCGCCTCCGCGGCGATGATCGCGGCGGAGCGCCCGCCCGGGCCGAGCGCGTCCAGCAGCTCGCGGGCCAGGTCCTCCTCCGGGCCCAGCGGCCGGGAGACCGGCCGGCCGCCGTGCCGGACGGTGGCCGGGTTCGCGCCGAGGAAGATCGGGGCGGGGGAGACCCGGTCGTCGGCGACGGTCATGCTCACCGACAGGTGGTGGCCCTCGAACCGCCACGCCCAGCGGTCGTCGCGCGCCGGGTCGCCGAAGACCGCCACCCAGTAGTCGCCGCTGTGCCGGCCGCGCCGCCAGCCCTCCGCCCGGTCGAGCACCTCCTCCAGTGCCACCACGGCCATCGCCTGCGCGTAGGCGGCCGGGCTCAGCGCGGTGGCGAGCAGCCGGTGCGCGGCCTTGCGGGCGGTGACGTCGAGGTCGGCGAGCGCGACGCCGGGGCGGGGCCGGGGTCGGTACTCCAGCCACCGCCGGGCCGGCTCGTCGTCGAAGTCGTGCCGGGCGCGTCGGCGGGCCGGGTCGTCGAGCGCCGCCAGCAGCGCGGTGGCCGCCGTGCGCATCTGCTCGGGTACGGGATCCTCCACCGACCCTGTATACCCGCCCGCGGCCGTCAGTCGCGGTCGAGCAGCGCCAGCATCTCGGGCAGCTCGAAGAACCGGGCGGTCTCGACCGCCGACGGGCCCCCGTGGTCGGGGTCGGCGCCGGCGTCGAGCAGCGCTCGTACCGCCGTCGTGTCCTGCCGGAACACGGCCGCCGCCAGCGCGGTCTGCCCCCGGTCGTTGACCCGGGCCGGGTCGGCGCCGCGGGCGAGCAACGCGGACACGGTCTCCGGGTGGGCGTGGTAAGCGGCCAGGATCAGCAGCGTGTCGCCCTTGCCGTTGGTGAGGTTGACCGGTAGTCCGGCGTCCACGTTGGCCGCCAGTTCCTCGGTCGCGCCGGCCCGGGCCAGGTCGAACATCCGGTGGGCGAAGTCGATCGTCGCGGCGTCCAGTTCGTCGGGCATCCGCCCAGGTTAGGGCGTCCGGGCCGGCCGCGCCTGGTAGCTTGCGCAGCCGGGCACGGGAGGCGGGCATGGACGATCGGGTGTACGTGGGCAATGCGGCGGTGGACGGTGCGACCGACGCGGGCTGGTTGCTGGGTCACTTCAAGCCGGTCGGCGACGTGCGGCACAGCGCCGAGGTGGAGGTGAAGTGGGGTGTGCACCCGGCGGGGGAGGCCCGGTCGCGGTGGGCCACCGGCGAACGGCGTACCGCGCTGCTGGTGCTGATCAGCGGCGCATTCCGGGTCGAGCTGCCGGACCGCACGGTGGTGCTGCGCGCGGCCGGGGACTACGTGGTGTGGGGTCGCGGTGTGGACCACTCCTGGTACGCCGAGCGCGAGTCCACCGTGCTCACCGTCCGCTGGCCGTCGGTGCCGGGTTACCGGGTGGACCCGCCGGTCGTCCGCTGACCGCATCCCAGCATTCGGTATTACCTACTAAACCTATAGGGTTTACCGTCTAGAGTATGGGGGCACGCGCCGCTCCGCACCGTGAGGACGTCCCGCCGATGACCAGGACCGACCCGACCGATCTGCTCGCCGTCGCCGCCCACTGGGCCGACCCGACCGGCTGGCCGGTGCCGCTGAGCTTCGACCGGTCCGAACGCTGGTACGCGCGGCTGCACGCCGACGGCGAGCGCGAGGTGTGGGCGCTGAGCTGGCTGCCCGGGCAGGGCACCGACCTGCACGACCACGGCGGCTCCTCCGGCGCCTTCCTGGTCGTCGCCGGCGTCCTCACCGAGGAGACGGTCAGCGGCGGCCGGCTTCGCCCGCACCGCCTCGCCGCGGGCGCCGGCCGGCGTTTCGGCGCCCGGCACGTGCACCAGGTCACCAACCGGGGCGACCAGCCGGCGGTCAGCGTCCACGTCTACCGGCCCGCGCTGCGCCGGATGACCCGCTACCGGCTCGACGCCGGGCGGCTGCGGGTCGCCGAGGTCGCCGAGGCCGGTGTCGCGTGGTGAGCCGACCGGCCACCCCGCCCCCGGTTCCCGCCGAACGGAAGGACGCCACCATGGCGCTGCCCCCCGCCCCCGCCGAGAGCTGTCCGGTCCCGCCACCCGGCTCGCGGGGCATCGACGAGATCCTCGCCGCCGCCCGTGCCCGGCTACGTCGCCTCGACCCCGAGCAGGCGCACCTCGCCTGTCGGGCCGGCGCGCTGCTGGTCGACATCCGCCCGGCCGGCCAGCGGGCCGCGCACGGCACCGTGCCCGGCGCGCTCACCGTCGAGCGCAACGTCCTGGAATGGCGCTTCGACCCGCGCTGCGCGGCCCGGCTGCCGCAGGCGGTCGACTACGACGTGCCGGTGGTCGTCCTCTGTCAGGAGGGCTACACCTCGTCGCTGGCCGCCGCCGCACTCCGGGACATCGGCCTGCACCGGGCCACCGACGTGATCGGCGGGTTCGCCGCCTGGCGCATCGCCGGCCTGCCCACCCTCGGCCCCACCCCGCCGCCCCGACCCTCGTTCACCGCGCCCCCGGTCACCGCCGGCCGGGCGCTCCGCTGACCGTCCCGCCGCACCCGGCGGGGCGGGGCGACCGCCCGCACAGGAGGCTCCCATGTCCGTCGTCGCCCTCAACACCCGTCCGGCCCGACCGGGCCGCCCCGACCGGGCGCTGCCGCCCCGGCCGCGCACCGCGCCGACCCTGACCATCACGCTCGACCTGGGCGCCGGCCCGCTGACGCCCGGCCTGGCCCGGCTGGTCGACCTGCTGGACGAGCTCGCCGCCTCCGGCGAGGGCCTGGTCCGCGCCGACGAGCACCGGGCCGCCCGGGCCGTGCTCGACCTGCGCCGCCCCGCCGCGCCGCCGGCCGAGGCCCGGCCGGCGGCCGCGCCCGGCGCCGTGCGCCTGCTCACCGGCACCCGCCGGGTCCGGCACGGCGGCGTCGAGGTCGGCCTGACCCGCATCGAGTACGACCTGCTGCTGTTCCTCGCCGAGCACCCCCGCCGGGTGTTCACCAGGCTGCAACTGCTCGCCAACGTGTGGGGCTACGAGCACGCGGTGGCCCGGACCGTGGACGTGCACGTCCGCCGGCTGCGGGCCAAGTTCGGGCCGGACACGCCGCTGGTGACCACCGTGTACGGCGTCGGCTACCGACTCGCCGACGACGCCCCGATCGAGGTGGACCGCGACGCGTGAACCGGCCCCGGTCGACCCGCGGCGTGCCCGGTTCCCGGGCACGCCGCGTTCACGTTCGTGTCGCACCCGCCATTGTGAACCGGCCGGGGACCCCCCGTAACGCCTCGTCCGGCCGCTCTGCTGTAATCAACGGGCCTCGTACGCAGAGCGAGCACCCGGCTCCGATGCGTTCGTCAATTGTCACATTCATGCAACGCAGTGGCCCCTTGACCCTCACGCGAGCGCCGGGAAGCATCGATGAAGCGGCGTCCCGGGCCGTGGGGAGATACCCGGACCAGCCAAGGAGGACCATGTCGGTCAGCCCCGCCTCGTCGCGCGCCGGATGGCATACGTCCCAACCCGCGGTCCCCGGCCGTCCACCCGGTGGCCAGCGTCGTCCCGCCAACACCGCCACCCCGGTGCTCACGGTGACCCTGAACATCCCGCTGGCCTGCGAGGAGTCGCTCACCCCGGCCGCCCGCCGGCTCCTCGACGCCGCTCGTGAGCTGCTCGAACGCGGCGACGCGGTGATCAGCACGGGCACCGTCGCGCCGGAACGCCGCCCCGAGGTGCCGGCCGGCCGCACCCCCGCGCGCCCGCTCACCTCGACCATCCCGACCCTGCACATCCTGGCCTCGTCCCGGTCGGTGCTGCGCGACGGCGAGCCGCTGCCGCTGACCCGCCTGGAGTTCGACCTGCTGCTGCACCTGGTCGCCCACCCGCGCCGGGTGTTCACCCGGCTGCAACTGCTCAACGCGGTCTGGGGGTACGAACACGCCGGCGTCCGCACCGTCGACGTGCACGTCCGCCGGCTGCGCGGCAAGGTCGGCGTGGACGTCCCGCTGGTCACCACCGTCTACGGCGTCGGCTACCGGCTCGCCGACGACGCCCGGGTGACCATCGACCGCACCGGCTGACCGCCCGCCACCCGTCGACCGCCCGCCGGACGGAGCCCCGACCGCCCGGACGCGAGCACGAGGTGAGCCACCGCCGCCGGCCGGGCAGGATGGTCGGATGCGCGTCCGCCCGATCAGCCCCGACCGGCTCGTCGCCGAGCTGGCCGAGCGCCTCACCCACGCCGAGGCGCCCGGCCGGCTGCGGGTGGCCGTCGACGGCCCGCCGGCCGCCGAGCCGGACACCCTCGCCGCCGCCCTCGTCGACCCGCTGCGCGCCGCCGGCCGGCCGGCGCTGCACGTACGGGCCGCCGACTTCCTGCGACCCGCCTCGACCCGTCTGGAGCAGGGCCGCACCAACCCGGACGCCTACTACGAGGGCTGGCTCGACGAACCCGGACTGCGCCGCGAGGTGCTCGACCCGGCCGGCCCGGACGGCAGCGGCCGGCTGCTGCCGTCGCTCTGGGACGCCGACGCCGACCGGGCCAGCCGGGCCGCGTACCAGGATTTGCCGGCCGGCGGGGTGGTCCTGGTCAGCGGCGCGCTGCTGCTCGGCGGCACGCTCCCGTTCGACGTCACCGTCCACCTGGTGCTCTCCCCGGCGGCGCTGGAGCGGCGCACCGACCCGGAATGGCGCTGGACCCTGCCGGCCTTCGCCCGCTACGCCGACGAGGTCGACCCGGCCTCCTTCGCCGACGTGGTGGTCCGCGCCGACGACCCCCGCCGTCCGGCCCTCGTGGAACCGGCCTGACCAGGCCAGACAAACTCCCCGGAAAGTGCCAGGAAATCTCCGGTTTGGCCCGCCGGAGGCAGGGGTATTCGCCCGGCTCACAGAGCACGGGTGATCTCACCCGGGCACCCGACGTTCTCCACCGGGTCCTCCGGCGCTCGCCGCCGGAGGAGAACCCGCCACGAGGCCGCAGGAAAGGCAGGCAGCGATGCTCGTCCACGACACGACAGCCACGGGCCGCTCCCAGGCGGAGGTCGACCAGATCCGGCAGTCCCTGCGGTCCCGGTACGACGAGCTGACCGCGGAGTACGACCACGCCGTCATGCAGAGCCAGGTGCTGCGACTGGTCGAGGTCGGCGACACCGCCGGCGACGACCAGGCCGACAGCGGCACCAAGACCGCCGAGCGGGACACCGCGCAGTCCCTGCTGCGCACCATCCTGGACCGGCGGGCCCAGTTCGAGCGCGCGCTGGCCCGCCTCGACGAGGGCACCTACGGCTTCTGCGAGGGCTGCACCGCGCCGATCCCGGTGGAGCGACTGGAGATCTTCCCGTCCGCCACGTCCTGCGTGGCCTGCAAGCAGACCCGGGAGCGGCGGGCGGCCTGAACCGTCCCGCCCGCCGCGCCGGTCGGTCCTCATGGGTGAGATCAAGGTAGGCACCGCGTCCTGGACCGACCGGACCCTGCTCGACTCCGGCTGGTATCCGGCGGACGCCGACACCCCGGAGCGCCGGTTGTCCTACTACGCCCGGCGGTTCCCGCTGGTCGAGGTGGACGCCACCTACTACTCGCCGCCGGCCGAGCGCACCGCGCGGCTGTGGGCGGAGCGCACCCCGCCCGGGTTCACCTTCAACGTCAAGGCGTTCAGCCTGCTGACCGGCCACCCGACCCGGGTCTCCGCGCTCTACAAGGACCTGCGACCGCAGACGGAGAAGCGCAACGTCTACCCGGACGACCTGCCGGCGCAGGCGTACGAGGAGGTGTGGACCCGCTTCCTGTCCGCCCTCGACCCGCTGGTCTCCGCCGGCAAGCTCGGCGCGCTGCTGTTCCAGTTCCCGCCCTGGTTCACCATCAGGCGGGACAACAAGCAGTACCTGATCGAGGTGGCCCGGCGGTGCGCCCCGCTGCGCCCCGCCTTCGAGTTCCGGCACGCCTCCTGGTTCGACGGCGACAACGCCGACGAGACGCTGGGCTTCCTGCGCGAGCACGAGCTGCCGTTCGTCTGCGTGGACATGCCGCAGGGCCACAAGTCGTCCGTACCCCCGGTGCTGGCCGCCACCGCGGACCTCGCGGTGGTCCGGTTCCACGGGCACAGCGACAAGTGGACCAGCAAGGACATCCACGAGAAGTTCGGCTACGACTACTCCGACCGGGAGCTGCGCGACTGGGCGCCGAAGCTGCGCGAGCTGGCCGGTCAGGCCGAGCGGACCCACGTGCTGATGAACAACTGCTACCGCGACAACGCGCAGCGCAACGCCACCACGCTCGTCGACCTGCTGGCCCGCTGAGCGCGCCTCACCCGTTCCGGGTGAGGCCGGCTCACCCGCTCGCCGCGCAGCATGGAACCAGCGCGCGGACCCACCGGCCCGCGCGCGGCGACGAGGAGGTGGGTCATGACGGTACGGGTGGTGGCGGACCGACGCCGCGGCGGCGTCCTGCACGTGGTCGGCAACTCCGAGGCGCCGCGGGAACGCGGCGCGCGGCCCGGACGGTTCAGCCCGACCCGGCTGTGGCGGGGACCCAGCGGCCCGCCGCGCCGCGCCGACGACCGACGCTGGGAGACCGACGCCCGGGGGTGAGCCGCATGCCTGAACAGCTGATGTCCGCGTTCGAGTCCTCCCTGGACAAGACGAACGTGATCCTCAAGGAGATCGAGTCGGAATACGGCTGGCCGCCCGAGCGGCGCAACCAGTCGTACGCGGCGCTGCGCACGGTGCTGCACCTGCTGCGCGACCGGATGCCGGTGGGCGAGAGCGCCGAGTTCGCCCAGCAGTTGCCGGTGCTGCTTCGCGGCATCTACTTCGACGGCTGGCAGCCGGAGAACGTGCCGATCAAACTCAACCGCGACGACTTCCTCTACGAGGTCCGCCAGGGCTTCCCGTACGACGTCGAGGGCGGCCCGCAGCGGGTGACGCAGGTCGTGCTGGACACCCTGCGCCGGCACGTCACGCAGGGCGAGTGGCAGGACGTGAAGTCGAACATGCCGCAGGACCTGGCTCGACTCATTCCCTGACCGGCCCCGCCCCGACCCGTCCCGCCCCCTCGGCGGGGCGGGCCGGCGGCGTCCGGGACACCGGCAGCCCGGCCCGCCGGGCCAGCCCGGCGAACGCGACCGCGTCGACGATCGCCGCGCCGCCCGGGTCGTTGTTGAAGTAGACGTACGCCGGCTCGCCGTCGCCGAACGCGGCGGCCAGCCGGTCCACCCAGCCGGCCAGCGCCGCCCGGCCGTAGCGCGGCCACGGCCGGGCCCGGCCCTCGTGCAGGCGTAGATAGCCGAAGTCGGTGGTGCGCCACAGGGGGGTGATCGGCCGGCTGCGCCGGTCGGCCCAGACCAGCGCCGCCCGGTGCCGCTCCAGCACCCGCCGGGTGTCGCCGGTCCACCAGGACGGATGCCGCGGCTCCACGGCCACCCGCACCTCGGCGGGGAAGCGGCGCAACACGCCGGCCAGCGCCTCCGGGTCGGCCCGCAGCGTCGGCGGGAGCTGCACCAGCACCGGCCCCAGCCGGTCACCGAGCCCCGACGCCCGGTCGAGGAAACGGGCCACCGGCTCGGCCGGATCGCGCAGCCGCTTCACGTGGGTCAGGTAGCGGCTCATCTTCACCGCCACGCAGAAGTCGTCGGGGGTGCGCTCCCGCCAGGCGACGAACGTGTCCCGCACCGGCAGGCGGTAGAACGCGTTGTTCACCTCGACCGTGGCGAAGCCCTCGGCGAAGTGCTCCAACCAGCGCCGCTGCGGCACACCGGCCGGATAGAACCGCTCCCGCCAGTCCTTGTACTGCCAGCCGGACGTGCCGACGAGAAACACGCCGCCGCCTCAGGCCAGGTCGATCCGGAACACCTCGAACGCGGCGCCGTAGCGGACGCCGAGCCGGGCGCCGGCGGGTCGGGCCATCCCCTCCAGGAACTCCTCGGCGTCGAAACTGCCGTCGCCGAGGCCGCTCAGGTAGGCGCCGTGCGCCCGCAACGACGCCACCCCGGCGTCGAAGCTGTCCGTCACGTCCACCCCGTGCCGGGCCACCGGCGAACCGGCCGCCCAGACCTCGCGGACCCGGGACCACGGCTCGGCGCCGTCGCCGAGCTGCTCCGGGAAGACCCACCGGTTGCCGGCGTCGCGGACCGCGTCGAGCGTGGCCCGGCCGCAGGCGATGTGGTCGGCCTGGTTCAGCGCGTACTCGCCGTCCCAGGTCTCCCGGAAGTTGTTCGTGAGCACCACGTCCGGCCGGTGCCGCCGGACCACCCCGGCGATGGCCCGGCGCAGCGGCACGCCGTATTCCAGCAGCCCGTCGGGGAGGCCCAGGAACTCGACGGCGGACACCCCGACCACCGCCGCGGAGGCGCGCTGCTCCTCCTCGCGCAGCACCCGGCTGCGCTCCGGCGGCATCCCGTCGATGCCCGCCTCACCGCTGGTGAGCAGGCAGTAGACGACCTCCTTGCCCTGCCGCGTCCAGCGGGCCACCGCGGCGGCGGCGCCGAACTCCAGGTCGTCCGGGTGGGCCACCACGGCCAGCGCCCGTTGCCAGTCCTCGGTCAGCGGGGTGAGCGGTTCCGGCTGCGCCACCTGCGTACCTCCTCGCGCGTCTCCTCCGGCCATCCTGGCACCGACCGGGCCCGGCCGCCGTCCCGCCGCGAACCGTCGGTGCGCGCCGGCCCCGGCGTCTACCGTGTGGTTAGAGAAGATCGGGCGTGGGGTACCCCCCGCTGAAGACGGACCCCGGGAACACGCGGGGCGGCACACCGAGGGAGCACCCATGGCATTGAACGACGACGACATCCAGACCAGCGGCGGCGGCGGCCTGGAGGGCCCGGCCGACGGCGGTGCCACCCCGGGTCAGCACGACGGTGGCGCGGACGGCGGCGCGGAGGGTCCGGCCGACGGCGGCGCGACCCCGGGTCAGCACGACGGTGGCGCGGACGGCGGCGCGGAGGGTCCGGCCGACGGCGGCGCGACCCCGGGTCAGCACGACGGTGGCGCCGACGGCGGCGCGGAGGGTCCGGCCGACGGCGGCGCGACCCCGGGTCAGCACGACGGTGGCGCCGACGGCAGCGCCTGACACATGACCATGACGCACGTCGACCCGCCGGGTGGCCACGGCCACCCGGCGGTTCCGTCTGCCGCCGCGACGGCGCTGGCCCGGTGCGTGGCCGTCGAACCGGCCAAGTTCGCCGCCGACCACTGGGGGAGCAGTCCGCTGCTGTCCCGGGCCGCCGAACTGCCCAACCCGCACGGCTTCACCGACCTGCTCAGCCCCGCCGACGCCGACGAGCTGCTCAGCCGCCGCGGCCTGCGTACCCCGTTCCTGCGGGTGGCCAAGGACGGCCAGCTCGTGCCGGCGGCGCGGTACACCGGCGGCGGTGGCGCCGGCGCCGAGGTCGGCGACCAGGTGCTCGACGACAAGGTCCTGGCGCTCTACGCCGACGGCGCCACCCTGGTGCTGCAGGGCCTGCACCGCACCTGGCCGGCGCTCGTCGACCTGGCCCGCGACCTGGGCGCGGCGCTGGCCCAGCCGCTGCAGGTCAACGCCTACCTGACGCCCGCCGGCAGCCAGGGCTTCGCCACCCACTACGACACCCACGACGTGTTCGTGCTCCAGGTCGACGGTCGCAAGCGCTGGCGCATCCACCCGCCGGTGCTCACCGACCCGCTGGAGCGCCAACCCTGGGGCGGCCGGGCCGACGAGGTCTCCGCCACCGCCGAGGGTCGACCCGCGCTGGACGTGGTGCTCGAACCCGGCGACGCGCTCTACCTGCCGCGCGGCTGGCTGCACAGCGCCCAGGCCCAGGAGTCCTCCTCGCTGCACCTGACCGTGGGGATCCGGGCGCTCACCCGCTACGCCCTGGTGGAGGAGCTGGCGGCGCTCGCCGCCGAGGACGCCCGGCTACGCGCCGGCCTGCCGTTCGGCCTGGACCTGGCCGACCCGGAGGCGATCGAGCCGGAACTCACCGAGACCGTCGAGGCGCTGCGCGACTGGTTGCTGCGCGCCGACCCGGCGGCGGTGGCCGCGCGGCTGCGGGCCCGGGTGTGGCCGGCCGCCCGACCGGCGCCGATCCGCCCGCTGGCCCAGGCCGAGGCGCTGGCCCGGCTCGACCCGGACAGCCGGGTGGCGCTGCGCGGCGGCCTGCGCTGGCAGCTCGCCCCAACCGGCGACGGCACGGTCGCGCTGCGCCTGGTCGACCGCACGCTCACCCTGCCCGGCACCTGCGAGCCGGCGCTGCGCGCGCTGCTCGCCGGCGAGGTGACCCGGGTCGGCGACCTGCCCGGCCTCGACGACGACGCCGACCGCCTGGTCCTCACCCGCCGCCTGCTCAAGGAGGCCGTCCTGGTCCCCGCCTGACCCCGACGCTTTCGTTGACCATGGACTTGTGGTGCCATGGAATGCCGGTTTCGGCCCGGAATCTGAGGTGCCACAAGTCCATGATCGGCGGGCGGCCCCTTCGGGGTCACCGGGTGTAGGTGACCGTCAGCAGGAGCAGGGTGGTGGCCAGGCCGCTGGCGGCCACCAGGATCATCGGGCGCGGGGTCAGCACCGCGTGCCGGCGGTCGGCCAGCAACCGGGCCGGCGCCAACCCGACCAGCGGGCCGAGCAGCGTGATCACCAGGGCCAGCACCGGCAGGCCGACCGCCAGGTCACCGCCCGAGCCGGCGCCCAGCGCCCGCGCGCCGGTCCCCAGCAGGAACGCCACCAGCGCGCCGCCCACCCCGCACGCGATCAACAGCGGGTTCACCGAGCCGGGCAGCTCGCCCGGCTGCCCGGTGCGCTCCAGCAGGTCGCGCACGCCGCGCAGCAGCGGCACCGGGTCGCCGGCGGCGCCGCGTACCGGGCCCGGCGGGTCACCGAGGCGCCGGGCGCCGCCGCCGAGACGGGCCCGCAACTGCGCCCACAGGTGGGTGACCTCGCCGTCCACCCGCTCCACCATCCGCTGCGCCTCGTCCACCTCCGCCTCGGCGCGTCGCACCTGCCCGGCCGCGTCTGACACCGCCCGCTCGGCGGCGGCCACCTGCTGCGCGTGCCAGGCGTGCGCCTCGGCGCGCTGGGCGGCCACCCGGGCGGTCAGCTCGGCGAGCCGGCGGATCTGGGCGCTGTACGTCTCACTGGAGACCGGTTCGTTCATCGCGATGGACCATAAGGGATGATCACCTGCCCGGTGCGGTGCACCGCGCGGTCGAAGTAGAGACCGCGCCACGGCCGCGGATACCAGTCCGGGCCGCCACTGCCCGGATAGAGCGACGAGCCCAGCTCACCGCCCTGCACGTCGAGCGCCACCCAGGCCCCGATCTGGTCGGTGCGGGCGCCGGCGCCACCCAGGTCGGCGCGCATCCGGGCCACGCCCCGCCACCAGGCCAGCACATGGGTACGCCGCTCCGGCCCGTCGTGCAGGATCCGGCGCAGCTGCTCCAGCCCGCTGCGGGTGCCCGCCTTGCCGGCCAGCGCCCCGGCCGCCGCGTCCACCGCGTAGAGCAGCAGGAAGTGCGGGGTACGCGGGGTGCCCGGCGCGGCCAGCCCGTCGCCCACCTCGGCCATCAGCTCGGGCACCGTCTCCTCGTCGTACCAGGAGGAGTCGTCGGGCAGGTCCTCGTAGAGCGCGCGGGCGGCCGGGTCGGCGTCCGGGTCGAGGCAGGCGATGGAGAAGCGGGCGGCGCCCGGGGCGTACTGGCGGGCCAGCGAGCGGGCGGCGGCGTCGAGCACCGCGCACGCCTCGTCCACGCGGGTGCCCAGCACGGCCAGGTTCCGCCCCGGTGCCCGGGGCAGGCGCAGCGACGCCGAGCGGGACTGCACGTCGATGATCTCCCCGAGCAGTGCCACCGGGTTGCGGGGCACGCCCTGCTCGGGGGCGGTCAGCGCGCGGAAGTCCGGCGCCTCGGCCAGCCGGGGGATCGCGTCGCCGTCGAAGAGCCGGGCCGGCGCGGCGTCCTGCGGGCGCATCCGCCACAGCCGGTGCTGCAACTCGCTCCAGGTCTCCCAGTCGCTGGCCGACGGGATGCGGGCCACCTCGTTCCCCTCGGCCAGGCCGGACTCGGCGTTGACCACGGCGTGGTGGCGGGGCAGCGACTGCGCGGCGTCGTTGCGTTCGGCCAGGATGCGCAGCGCCTTCGGCAGCGCGATGCGCAGGGTGAACTGGGCGACCAGGGCGGGCCGGCCCCACAGCGCCTCGATGCCGCGTACGTCCTGCGAGGCGAGCACCAGGTGGATGCCCTGCGAGCGGCCCCGCCGGGCCAGGTCCTCCAGCAGGTCGGCGGCCTCCCGGGCGACCACGTCCCGGCCGGCGAGCAGCGCCTGGAACTCGTCGACCACCGCGACGATGCGCGGCCAGTGCCCGGTCGGGTCCACCGCGCGCAGCTCGGCCAGCTTGGTGACCTCGTGCTTCTTCGCCGCGTCGGCCCGCCGGCGCAGCTCCTCGGCGAGGAACCGCAGCAGGGCCAGGCCGAACTCGCGGTCGGTGTTGACGTTGATCCCGACCAGCCGCATGTGCGGCAGCCAGCTCGGGTCGCGGCGGCCCTTGGCGAACCGGGCGAAGGACACCCCCTCCTTGAAGTCCAGCAGGTAGAACTCCAGCTCGGCGGGGGAGTAGCGGGCGGCGAGCGCGCCGATCCAGGCGAAGATCAGGTTGGTCTTGCCGGTGCCGGACGGCCCGCCGATCAACGCGTGCGGCGGGTAGTCGCCGAGGGTGAGCAGCACCGGCCGCCCGTGCGGGCCCTCGCCGATCGGGGCGCTGAGGCCGTGCGCCGAGTCCTCCCGCCAGTATTCGTCGGGCGGGGGGAGCAGGTCGCTGAAGGGCGTCGGCGGCGGCCCGGCGGCGACCCGGGAGGCGACCGCGCGGCAGGTCTCGGTGACCAGGGCGGCCGGCGGCGGGTCGTCGAGCACCACCGGCAGCCCGGCGATCCGGGCGTCGTCCTCCTCGACCACGATCCGGGTGACGGTCCGGTCCTCGGGCAGGTCGATGCCGCGGACCACCAGGTGCACGCCGCAGGCCGCCCCGGTGCGGACCACCCGGTCGAGCTGGCCGCGCTCGTGCCGGGACAGCTCGTCGCCGCCGAGCAGCACCGCCACCCGCCACGGCTCGGGCCGGCGCCCGGTGGCGGCGGCCAGCTCGCGCAGCGAGCCGTACTCGCCGGCCAGCACGGTGGCGTTGATCCGGCGGATCTGCTCGACCAGGTCGTCCAGCAGCCGGCCCAGGCCGCCCGGGCCGACGAAGGTGAGCAGGCCGGCGGTGCCGAGCGGCGCGAACCCGGCCAGCCCGCCGCCCAGGTGCTCCGGGTCGTAGCCGTACACCCGCACTGCGCCCGGGTCGGCCCGGCCGACGGAGCGCAGCAGCAGCGCGGGCACCACCGAGGCCAGGCCGTCCCGGTCACCGCCGGCCAGGTGCGCGTGCCCGGCGTCGAGGAGCGGCACCAGCGCCGGCACCGGTTCGGCGCCGGTGATGCGTACCGTGCCGATCCGGACCGCGCCGGGCGGCTCGGCCCGGCCCGCGGGCGTCGCCTGCCAGTGGTCCCAGGGCTCGGACGCCGCGCCGGGCGCCTCCCGCCGCGCCGCGTCCGCGGCGCGGCGCGCCAGCTCGGCGAGGCGGGCGGTGTGCCGGTCGTCGATCTCGGCGAGCCGGCGGTCACGCGCCGCGCCGACCCGGGCCGGCACCGCCGCGGCGGCCCGCCGGGTGCGGTCCAGCCGTTCCCGGCCGGCGACCAGTTCGGCGTCGGCGGCGGCGAGCCGGGTACGGGTGGCGCCCAGGGCTTCGGAGAGCATTCCCCGGACCCGTGTCACCAGTTGGGCGCGGACGTCAGCCACGCTGCGGCTCCCGTTCCTCGGTGTCCTTCGGCAGGTCCCGGCCGAGCCGGTCGAGCAGTACGCCGGTGAGCACCCCGGCGGTGACCGCCGGGTCGGCGGCGTGCGGCTGCTCCGGCCCGCCGTCGCGGCGCGGCGGGGGCATCCGGCAGACCCGGGTGAGCAGCGTGTCCAGCACCGGCGGTGGCAGCCCGGGCAGCAGGTCGCGGACCCGTCCGTCCAGCTCGCGGCGCAGCCGGGTCAGGTCGTCCGCGCGGGGCGGGTGGCCGAGCAGCTCACCGGCCAGGTCGCGCAGCATCGGCGGGGCGATCGCGGCCAGCCCCAGCCCGACGTCGGCGTGCGCCCGGCGCAGCTCGGCGTGCAGCCGGTCCCGGTCGCCGGAGCGGATCCCGACCACCACCCGGCGCAGCAGCTCGCGGGAGTCCGCCACCCGCTCGTCCGGCTCGTCCGGCGCGCCCTCGCGCCCGCCGGTCAGCTCCGCCACCCGGACCGCCCACCAGCGGCGTACCGCGGGCGGCTCGTCGGGTTCGGCGGCCGCGCCCGGCGTGGGCGGCGCCGCGCCGCGCGGCGCGTCGTGCCGGGGCCGCCGCTCGCCCGGTGTCGCGGCCGGCGCGCCGTCGGCGGCCAGCCCGATCGCGGCCAGGTACGCGGTGAGCTGCTCCTGCGCCACCCGCAGCGCGTAGCCGGCGGTCTCGGCGTGCTCGGTGGCCGCGGTCAGCTCCGGCACGCCCAACGGGTCGGCCGACTCCTGGCGCACCCAGCGCAACCGTTCCTCGGCCTGGCCGAGCTTCTCCAGCGCGGCGGCGAGCTGCGCCAGCGGCAGCTCCTCGGCGGCGGCGCGGACCTGCGCGCCGATGTCCTCGACGATGGACACGGCCGGCCCTTCAGAGCGTCGCGACGTAGAGCTGTGCCTGCTCCACCGCCACCAACGTCGCGGCGAGGCACTCCTCCAGCTCCTGGCTGGCCTGGGTCAGTGAGGCCTGCGCCGCCTCGACCGTCTCGTGGCCGCTGCCCTCCAGCGCGCCGGCCAGGGTCTGCTGCGCCTCGGCCAGCTTCTCGCCGGCGGCCTGCACCGCTGTCTGGCCGTCACCGATCTGCTGGAGAGCGACATCGATGGCGGCCTTCAGCTCGGCGACGCTCGCCACGGGGACCTCCTGGGGGCAGGGGAGATCTCCATTACAACCCATCCCGACGGGTGGGCGAACATCCACCCTCGCGTCGTTCCTGCCCGGGTGTCCGATTAGGGCCTTGACGTGCGCGAAGACGCCGCCTGACGGATCCGCCGGTCCCGTCCGCGGGCACGCCGGTCCCGCTCACGGCACCCGCGTCAGCGGCCCAGCCAGCGCGGGCCGCGTACCTCCGCGCCGAGCGCGGTCACCCGGGCCCGCAGCTCCCGGTCGGCGGTGACCACCACCCGGCGCCGGTCCGGCGCGGCGGCGACCAGCTCGACCACCGTGTCGTCGCCGGACCCGGCGGCGGACACCACGTCGACGTCGGGCACCGGCGCGACGTGCCGGGCCGCGCCCTCCACCACCAGCACCACCTGCACCGGCGGTGGCAGCTCCGGCGGCACCCCGGCCCCGGCCACCGACGCCAGCGCGTCGCGCAGCCGGACCGCCGCGCCGGCCCGGTCCCGCCACCAGCCGTCCGGCCGCGACCCGACCACGTTCGCGCCGTCGACCACCAGCAGCGCTCTGCTCTCCATGCCCCCAGCCTGCCATCGGTGTCGCGTTTGTCGGTCACCCCGCCGGGTAGCCACCGCCGACCGCGCCGCGCCCGTCGCGTCCCGGTCGTGCCGACCGACTGCGGAGGACGAAGATGATGGGACCCGGTGACTTCGGCAACGACCCGTGGGACGAGTTCCTGGCCCGCTACTTCGGCCGGGGCGAGGGGGGACGCCGGCCGGCCCACCGGGTGGACATCACCCGCCTGATGACCGCCGACGCCCGGGAGATGCTGGCCGACGCGGCCCGCCGGGCGGCCCAGAAGCACAGCAACGACCTGGACACCGATCACCTGCTCTGGGCGGCGCTGCAACGCGAGCCGCTGCGCGACCTGGTCCGACGCGCCGGCGCCGACCCGGACGCGCTGGTCAACGCCCTCGGCGGGCGCGCCGAGGGCGCGCCCGGCGGCGAGGTGCCGCCGAACCTGTCGCTCACCCCGGCCGCGAAACGGGCGCTGCTGGACGCGCACCAGCTGTCCCGGGCCATGGGCGCCAACTACATCGGGCCCGAGCACATCCTGATGGCGCTGCCGCTGAACCCCGAGTCGCCGGCCGGCCGGATGCTCGCCGCCGGACGGATCCAACCGGAGTCGTTGCAGGCCGCCAGCGCCGAGCGCGGCGCGGCGAACGGACCGCGCCCGGACCGCGGCACGCCCACCCTCGACCAGTACGGGCAGGACCTCACCGAGTTGGCCCGGATGGACCAGATCGACCCGGTGATCGGCCGGGCCGACGAGATCGAGCAGGCGGTGGAGATCCTGTCCCGGCGCACCAAGAACAACCCGGTGCTGATCGGTGAGGCCGGCGTCGGCAAGACCGCCATCGTGGAGGGGCTGGCCGAGCGGATCTGCGACGGGGACGTGCCGCAGACCCTGATCGGCAAGCGCGTCGTCCAGCTCGACCTGTCCGGCCTGGTCGCCGGCACCCGCTACCGGGGCGACTTCGAGGAACGCCTGAAGAAGGTGATCGACGAGATCCGCGCCCACCGCGACGAGCTGATCGTCTTCCTGGACGAGATCCACACCCTGGTCGGCGCCGGCGGCGCCGGCAGCGAGGGCGGGATGGACGCGTCCAACATGCTCAAGCCGGCGCTCGCCCGGGGCGAGTTGCGGGTGATCGGCGCGACCACGCTGGACGAGTACCGGCGCAGCATCGAGAAGGACGCCGCGCTGGCCCGCCGGTTCCAGCCGGTGCTGGTGCCCGAGCCGACCGTCGAGGACACCGTCGCCATCCTGCGCGGCCTGCGCGACCGCTACGAGGCGCACCACCAGGTCCGGTTCACCGACGAGGCGCTGGTCGCCGCCACCGAACTGTCCGACCGGTACGTCACCGACCGGTTCCTGCCGGACAAGGCGATCGACCTGATCGACCAGGCCGGCGCCCGGGTGCGGCTGCGCACCCGCACCCCCGCCTCCGACGTGCGCGACCTGGAGCAGCAGCTCGACGAGGTACGCCGGGACAAGGAGCAGGCGGTCTCCGACGAGCAGTACGAGCGGGCCTCCTCGCTGCGCGACAAGCTCGCCGAGTTGGAGGACCAGATCCGCCGCGCCCGCGGCGACGAGGGACCCAACCACGTGCCCGAGGTGGGGCCGAAGGAGATCGCCGAGGTGGTGTCCCGGGCCACCGGCATCCCGGTCACCCAGCTCACCGAGGAGGAGCGCGACCGCCTGCTGCGCCTGGAGGGACACCTGCACGAGAAGGTGATCGGGCAGGACGACGCGGTCGGCGCGGTGTCCGAGGCGGTGCGCCGCTCGCGTACCGGGCTGGCCGACCCGAACCGTCCGATGGGCAGCTTCCTGTTCCTCGGCCCCACCGGCGTCGGCAAGACCGAGCTGGCCCGCGCCCTCGCCGAGGCGCTGTTCGGCGAGGCGGACCGGATGGTCCGGGTGGACATGAGCGAGTTCCAGGAGCGGCACACGGTCAGCCGGCTGGTCGGCGCCCCGCCCGGCTACGTCGGCTACGAGGAGGCCGGCCAGCTCACCGAGGCGGTCCGCCGCCGCCCGTACGCGGTGGTGCTGCTGGACGAGATCGAGAAGGCGCACCCCGATGTGTTCAACATCCTGCTCCAGGTGCTCGACGACGGCCGGCTCACCGACAGCCAGGGCCGGACGGTGAACTTCAAGAACACCGTGCTGATCATGACCAGCAACCTCGGCTCGGAGCTGATCACCGGCGCCCAGCGCACCGTCGGGTTCGCCACCGGCGAGCCGGGTCAGCAGGAATCCACCGAGCTGCGGGAACGGCTGATGCGCCGGTTGCAGGAGAACTTCCGCCCCGAGTTCCTGAACCGGGTCGACGAGATCATCATCTTCCAGCGGCTGGAGGCCGAGCAGCTGCGCGAGATCACCGGCCTGCTGCTGGAGGAGACCCGCCGCCGGCTGCACGCCCAGGACATCCAGGTCGAGATCAGCACCGCCGGCGTCGACTGGCTCGCCGAGCACGGCTACCAGCCGGAGTTCGGCGCCCGCCCGCTGCGCCGGGTGATCCAGCGTGAGATCGACAACCGGCTGTCGAGGATGCTGCTGGAGAACGAGATCTCACCGGGGCAGAAGGTCACCGTGGACGCCCGCGACGACCAGCTCGTCTTCGACGTGTCCGCCGGTGAGCGCGGATACACGGCCGCCACCACGTCCCATCCCCGGTGAGGCCGGCGGCCACCCTCGGCGGGCCGGCCCGGCCCGTCGCGCACGGATCGGAGGGCGGACATGACCGAACCCGAGGAGACCCGGGAGGACATCGCGGCCGGCGAACCGATCGAGGCGGCGCCGACGGCGAACCCGTCCCGGGTCCGGGTGCCGCCGGAAGGCCTGACCCAGCAGACACCGCACGGCGAGGGCGATCCGGAGGAGTCCGGGCCGCCGCCGGGAGAGGAGGCGTGATGGTACGCGAGGCGCGACTCGACAGTGAGGTCGAGGTGATCTGGGACGACTTCCACGCCGAGGTGAATGTGCCCTCCGAGCAGCTACGACAGTGGTTGCTGACCCGTGGGTCGGGGGAGGAGGCGTTCGGCCCCGACCCCGACCTGGACCTGCCCGAGCCCGGCCGGCAGATCCTCGCCGTGCTGCGCAAGCGCAAGGTCGACCTCACTCCGGAGGACATCGAGGTGATGCGGGACGCGATCACCCGGATCCGGGAGCTGACCGCCGAGAAACCGGGCCGGGGCAACGCCGACGACGAGTGGCGGCACGCGCTGCTCGACCTCGGTCACGACGTGCTGGTCGAACGCTGAGCCGGGGTCGCGGTGCCCGGGCGGACACCCGCCCGGGCGGGCGGCGTCGTCGGACCGGCCCGGCGCCGGCAGCCGCCGGCCGTCGTCACGGCGGGTGACGACGGCGGAAAGCGGATGCGGTCGGGAGCGGTATACCTCCCAGGCATAATCCTGCCTCTGCGGTATACCGCTCGCGACCGAACTCTCCGCCCGGACCCGACACGCCCGGGTCGCCGACGGTGGTGCGTTCGCCCGTCCCGGCCTACTCGGACTCCATGCTGGGCAGTCGCAGCCCGGCGGCGTCGGCGGCGGCCTGCCGGTCCGTCCGGGCCCGCTCCTCCCGGCTCAGCAGATCAGCGTACTCGGTGACGTCCGCCGGGTCGGGCACCTCCGGCAGGCGGCGCAGGAACGCCTCCACGTCGGCGGCGGCGGCGGTGTGCGCGGTGGCCGCCCGACGCAGCAGCTCCCGGTCGTCGGCGGCCGGATACAGATCAGTCATGCCGCGTGATACCCGCGTTCAGGCGGTTCGCACCCCGCCCACCCGGTGCGGCTGCACCCCGAAGTCCGGATGGGCCAGCAGCCAGGCCAGATAGTCCGGATGGTTGGCCAGCGCGTCGGTGTACGCCGCCACCGCCGTCTCCAGCACCGGCTCCGCCACCGCCGCGGCGGGTGCCTCCGGGTGCCAGCCGAACAGCAGCCGCCAGCGCAGCGGGGTGCCGGCCAGCCGGCGGGTGACCAGCCCGGCGACCGGGCGGAAGGTGGCCTGGCACAGCGCCACCGCCGTGCCCGCGTCGACCAGGTCCAGGGCGGCGCGCACGTCCGCCTCGTACACCTTGCGGGGGGTGAAGCCGGCGCGTGCGCAGGCGGCGGCGAAGCAGTCGCCGAAGCAGCCGTCGCCCGGCGCCGCCACCCACTGCTCACGCCGCAGGTCGACCAGGTCGATCTCGTCCCGGCCGGCCAGCGGGTGGGCCTGCGGCAGCAGCACGAAGACCGGGTCGACGGCCACCTCCCGCCAACTCAACCCGAACACCGGCGACGGCGCCGCGTCCCCGCACACACCGGTGAGCGCGAAGTCGAGCCGGCCGCCGGCCACCATCTGCGCCAGCTCGTCCACCGACCAGGACGCGAACGTGGAGATCTGCGCGTCGGCGCGCTCGGCGGCGAGCCGGTGCACCAGCCGGCCCAGGATCGGGCTGTTCACCCCGCCGAAGCGGTAGCGGCGCAGCGGGTCGCCCGCGCCGGCCAGCCGGGCCGCCTCGTCCTGCAGGCCCTTCATCGCCGGCAGCAGCACCCGGGCCCGGTCCAGCACCAGCTCACCCAGCGCGGTGGGCCGGGCGCCGCGGCGGTCCCGCTCGAACAGCGGCCCGCCGAGCACCCGTTCGATCCGCTGGAGCTGGGCGGTCAGCGCCGGCTGGGCCAGGCCGAGCATGGAGGCCGCCTTGGTGACGCTCCCCGTCTCGGCGATCGCGCAGACCACCCGCAGGTGTCGCAGCTCCAGATTCATAGGGTGACGGTAGGACCACGAACGGGTGTCCGGGAAGGGGCGGTTCGGCTCAGGCGTCCCGGCGGTGCTCCAGGTCGGCCAGGCGGGTGCGCCGCCCGGTGACCGCGTCGCGGACCTTGTCCAGCACGCCCACCGCCGGCTCGACGATCTTGTTCCACGGCGGGGTGGCCGGGGTGCCCGGGTGCGGGCGGGTCGGCGCGGCCTCCTCGGCGATCTCCCACCGGTTGCCCAGCCGGATCAGCTCGGCGTCGCTGGCCACCTCGCGCAGCGGCGTGACCAGCGCGGCCACCCGGCTCACGTGCCGCCGGACCCGCTCGGCCACGTCGGCGACCACCGCGTCGTCCGGACCGGACAGTTGCTTCAACGCGGTCAGCAGGGCGGCGTCCGCCTCGATCTCCCGGGCGACCAGGTCGGCGCTCTCCGGCACCGCGGCGCGGGCGGCCGGGAACAGATACTGCTCCTCGGCGGACAGGTGCCGCGACACCGCGGCGGTCAGCACGTCGAGCACCCGGCGCCGGCCCGCCGGGTCCAGCCCCGGCTCGGTCACCCGGTCGGCCAGCTCGAGCAGGGTGCGGTGCTCGGCGTCCACGAGGTCGGCGAGGCTCCGCCCACCCGGCCGGTACGCGTCGTCGGCGGCGGGCGGCAGCGGCGGCAGGGGGACGGTCATGGTGCCCTCCTCGTGGTGGCCGGCAGTGGTGGCCGGAATCGATGTTCGGCGTTACCCGTCCGCGCGTCGCGCGAAACCGCACCGCACCGCGCCGGCCGTCGCGGCCCGCCCGGCTGGTATAAGGAAGCGATGACGACCTCCGCCTCACCCCAGCCCGCCGACGAGGTCGTGGACCTCTGCCGGGACCTGCTGCGCATCGACACCACCAACACCGGGGACAACGACACCAGCGCGGGGGAGCGGCGCGCCGCGGAGTACGTCGCGGAGAAGCTCGCCGAGGTCGGTGTCGACGCCGAGATCCACGAGTCGGCGCCCGGGCGGGCCAACCTGGTGGCCCGGATCCCCGGCACCGAGCCGGGCCGGGACGCGCTGCTCGTGCACGGTCACCTCGACGTGGTGCCCGCCGACCCCGACGAGTGGTCGGTGCACCCGTTCTCCGGCGAGATCCGCGACGGCTACCTGTGGGGCCGCGGCGCGATCGACATGAAGGACTTCGACGCCATGGTGCTGGCCGTGGTGCGCGACTGGCAGCGCACCGGCGTGCGGCCCCGACGCGACGTCGTGCTCGCCTTCACCGCCGACGAGGAGGCCGGCAGCGACTACGGCGCGCACTTCCTGGCCCGCAACCACCGAGGGCTGTTCGACGGCTGCACCGAGGCGATCGGGGAGGTGGGCGGCTTCTCCTACTCCGTCGACGACGCCCGCCGGCTCTATCTCATCGAGACCGCCGAGAAGGGCATCGACTGGCTGCGCCTGCACGCCCGGGGGCGGCCCGGGCACGGCTCGATGGTGCACGACGACAACGCGGTGACCGCGCTCGCCGAGGCGGTCGCCCGGATCGGCCGGCACCGGTTCCCGGTGGTCATGACCGACACCGTGCGGGCGTTCCTGGCCGAGGTCGGCGACGTGCTGGGCATCGAGATCGACCCGGACGACCCGGAGACCGCGATCGCCAAGCTCGGCCCGATCGCCAACATCATCGGTGCCACGATCCGCAACACCGCCAACCCCACCCGGCTGGCCGCCGGCTACAAGGACAACGTCATCCCCGGCCGGGCCACCGCCACCATCGACTGCCGCAGCCTGCCCGGGCAGAGCGAGGAGCTGGAGCGGCAGCTGCGCGAGCTGGTCGGCCCGGACATCGCCATCGAGTACGTCCAGCGCCAGCCGGCCCTGGAGACCACCTTCGACGGCGACCTGGTCGAGCAGATGTCGGCCGCGCTGCGCGCCGAGGACCCGGGCGCGCACCCGGTGCCGTACATGCTCTCCGGCGGCACCGACGCCAAGGCGTTCTCCCAGCTCGGCATCCGCTGCTTCGGCTTCGCGCCGCTGCGGCTGCCCGCCGACCTCAATTTCTCCGGCCTGTTCCACGGCATCGACGAGCGGGTCCCGCTGGACGGACTACAGTTCGGCGTGCGGGTTCTCGACCGCTTCCTCCGCAACTGCTGACCGCGCCCGCCGCGGCGCCGCCGGCGCGGACCTCCCCCATCGCGAAGGGACTGCCTCACATGACCGACCAGCACGCTGAGCTGGACGCCGCCCTCGAGCAGGTGATCGACGCCGCCCGCACCCACCTGGCCGCCGTCCGGGCCGCGCAGGGCCGGATCGACGACGACGCCGTCTGGCAGGCGTACGTCGCGTTGAACAACGCCTCGTTCGCCTACGACGAGCAGCTGCTCGACGCGTTCGGCGAGGTGACGCCCTGGGACGTCGAGTCGATCGACCCGGACGAGGCGGACGAGCGCTTCGGCGCGGTCGAGGGCGGCGAGCCCACCGACCCGCACCCGCGGGTGATCTCGGTGCGGCAGCGGCGCGACTACCGGGTGCCCAGCGTCGCCGCGCTGCTGCGGGTCGCCGAGGCGGCCCGCCGGGAGGGCACCCCGGAGGAGGACGAGCCGGCGCCGGTGGAGGGCGTCGGCGAGGCGGTGCTGGAGCTGTTGCAGAGCGGCGACGGCTCGCTCTCCGCGCTCGACGTGCCCGAGCTGGAGCCGCTCGACGGCGTGGTCATGGTCAGCGAGGTCGGCACCCCGGTCGACCTGGAGTCGTTCGACGACGACGACCCGGTCGGCCCGTTCCAGCCGGCCGTCGACGACCGGCTGGTCGGCCGGCTCGACGAGCACCCGTTCCTGGAGCTCGACGACGAGCACGACCACGCCCACTAGGCAGTGCTCGCCCCGGGGCCGCACCGCGCGCGGCGCGGCCCCGGGGCGGGACCCGTCAGTAGGACAGGCCCGGCTGCGGCTTGCTCACCACGCGACGGCGCAGCATCACCTGCCGCGTGCCGTCCCGGTAGAGCCGCACCCGGGCCAACTCCCAGCCGGAGAACTCCGCCTGGATCGCCAGCTGCGCCGCGGCGGTCAACCGATCGACGTTCGAAGGCAACCGCAGCGGCGCGTATTCGTAGTCCATGGGCTCTATGCTGCCCAGCTCGCGGGCCCTTCGCCACCCCCTGGGCGTGACCCGGATCGCTCCCGTTTCAGCCGTCGCGCTCCGGGTAGCCGACCGGCACCGCGGAGACGTCGTCCAACGCCGTGACGATCTCGTCCGGCAGCGTCATCCGCTCCACCTGGAGCGCGCCCAGCAACTGCCCGACGGTGCGGGCGCCGAGGATCGGCGCGGTCACCCCGGGCCGGTCCCGCACCCAGGCCAGCGCCACCTCCATCGGCGACACACCGAGCCCGCCGGCGGCGATGGCCACCGCCTCCACGATGCTGGAGCAGCGGGGCTCCAGGTAGGTGCCGACGAAGCGCTCGAAGTGCGGCGACACCGCACGCGAGTCGGCCGGGCGGCCGTTGCGGTACTTGCCGGTGAGCACGCCCCGGCCCAGCGGCGACCAGGGCAGCACGCCCAGCCCCATCCCGGCGCAGGCCGGCAGCACCTCACGCTCGATGCCGCGCTCCAGCAACGAGTACTCCACCTGGGCGGCGACCACCGGCGCCCGCCCCGGCCAGGCGGCCTGCCATGCCGCGGCCCGGGCGGTCTGCCAGCCGGAGAAGTTCGACACCCCGACGTAGCGCGCCTTGCCGCTGGACACCGCGTGGTCCAGGGCGGTGAGCGTCTCCTCCAGCGGCGTGTCCGGGTCGTAGCCGTGCACCTGCCACAGGTCGACGTGGTCGGTGCCGAGCCGGCGCAACGACGCGTCCAGCGTGCGCAGCAGGTGCCCGCGGGAGCCGTCGCGGCGGCGCCCGCTGCCCGGCCGCAGCCCCGCCTTGGTGGCGATGAGCAGCTCGTCGCGGTCGACCAGGCTGCCCAGCAGCGAGCCGATCACCGACTCGGCGTCGCCGTCGGCGTACACGTCGGCGGTGTCGACGAGGTTGCCGCCCGCGTCGAGGTAGCTCTTCAGCTGGGCGGCCGCGTCGTCGGCATCGGTGTCCCGTCCCCAGGTCATGGTGCCGAGCGCGAGCCGCGAAACCGCCAGCCCGCTTCGGCCGAGCGGTCGCTGTTGCATGGGTGAACCTTATTTCCATCCCGGGCGTCACGGATATCCTCGCCGTAGTCAAGTTCCCGCGCGACCGCAGAGCGGTGTGACGTGTTCGGGGCGAGCCGGTCGTCGGCGGTGGCACCGGCATTGCGTAACCTGATGCGACCTGTGGTGCGGACGGTGGGAGGACCAGTGCGACTCGGGCTCAACCTCGGATACCAGACGGCCTGGAGCACACCGGCCGACCACCTGGCGTTCGCCCAGGAGGCGGACCGGCTCGGCTACTCGGTGGTGTGGGCCGCGGAGGCGTACGGCTCCGACTCGCCGAGCATGCTCGCCTGGATGGCCGGGCAGACGCAGCGGATCGACCTCGGCTCCGCCGTCATGCAGATCCCCGCGCGGACCCCGGCGATGACCGCGATGACCGCCGCGACCATCGACACGCTCTCCGGCGGCCGGTTCCGGCTCGGCCTCGGCGTCTCCGGCCCGCAGGTCTCCGAGGGCTGGCACGGCGTCCGGTTCGCCAAGCCGCTGTCGCGCACCCGGGAGTACGTCGACATCGTCAAGCTCGCGGTGGCCCGCAAGGAGGTCGCGTACGACGGCGAGCACCACACGCTGCCGCTGCCGGACGGCCCGGGCAAGGCGCTGCGGCTGAGTTTCCACCCGCCGCGCGAGCACATCCCGATCTACCTGGCCGCCGTCGGTCCGAAGAACCTGGAGCTGGCCGGCGAGATCGCCGACGGCTGGCTGGCCGTCTTCTTCGCCCCGGAGTTCGCCGAGGATCATCTCGCCGCGATCCGGGCCGGGCGGGCCACGGCCGGCAAGGAGCTGGCCGGCTTCGACGTGGTGCCGTCGGTGCCGGTCGTGATCGGCGACGACGTCGCCACCTGCGCCGAGCTGGTCCGCTGGTACGCCGCGCTCTACGTGGGCGGGATGGGCAGCCGGAAGCAGAACTTCTACAACCAGCTCGCCACCCGGATGGGCTACGGCGACGCGGCCCGCGAGGTCCAGGAGCTCTACCTGGCCAAGCGGCAGCGCGACGCGGCCGCCGCGGTGCCGATGGAGTTCATCGACCGCACCTCGCTGCTCGGCCCGAAGGAGCGCATCGCCGAGCGGATGCGGGAGTACGCCGCCGCGGGCGTGACCACCCTGTCGGTGACGTTGTTCGTGGCCGACCGGGACAGCGGCGTCAACACGCTGCGCACCGTCGCCGAGGCGCTGGAGCTGTCCGGGGTCGGCGAGTGACCTGGGTCGAGGCCATCGTCCTGGGCGTCGTCCAGGGGCTGACCGAGTTCCTGCCGGTGTCGTCGTCCGGGCACCTGCGGATCACCTCGGCCATCTTCTTCGGCCGCGACGCGGGCGCGTCGTTCACCGCGGTCACGCAGCTCGGCACCGAGGCCGCCGTGCTGATCTACTTCTTCAAGGACATCTGGCGGATCGTCCGCACCTGGTGCCTGGGCCTGGTCGACCGCTCGGTGCGCTCCAGCCTCGACTACCGGATGGGCTGGTACGTCATCGTCGGCACGATCCCGATCGGGATCCTCGGGCTGCTCTTCAAGGACCAGATCCGCACCGCGGGCCGCAACCTCTACCTCATCTCGTTCACGTTGATCTTCTTCGCCCTGGTGCTCGCGTTCGCCGAGTACTGGGGGCGGCAGACCCGCACGCTGGAGAACTTCCGGATGCGCGACGGCGTGGCGATGGGCCTGGGGCAGGCCATGGCGCTCATCCCCGGTGTCTCCCGCTCGGGCGGTACGCTCACCGTCGGCCTGTTCCTCAACCTCACCCGGGAGACGGCGGCGCGTTACTCGTTCCTGCTGGCCATCCCCGCCGTGGTGATCTCCGGCGTGTTCAGCCTGCCGGACGTCTTCGAACCGTCCGCGCCCGGCACCGCCGCGCCGAGCGTCGCGCAGATGGTGGTGGCCACGCTGATCGCGTTCGCCATCGGCTACGCGGCCATCGCCTGGCTGCTGCGCTACGTCGCGCACCACACGCTCTACCTGTTCGTGCTCTACCGGGTGGCGCTCGGCACGCTCGTGCTCTGCCTGCTGCTCACCGGCACGATCAGCGCCACCTGATCCCGGCGACACGACGAAGGCCGGCACCCCGTCACGGGGTGCCGGCCTTCGCGTTCGTCAGCTGTTCCAGTGCTGGGCGACCAGGTCGGCGGCCTGCTGCTCCCACTGCGCGTACGCGTCGGGGTAGGCGCTGACCTGCACGGTCTGCGCCGCCTGGGTCAGCGGCATGTCCTGCCAGCCGTCGACCTGCTTGAGGCCCTTGAGGAACGCGAGCGTCGAGTACTCGGGGTCGGTGATCTGCTCAGGGGTGCCCCAGCCGCTGGACGGGCGCTGCTGGAACAGGCCCAGCGAGTCGTGGTCGTTGCGGTCGCCGAGGTGGCCGAGGTTCTCCAGCTTCGACTCCTGCAGGCTGGTGGCGATCGAGACGACCGCGGCGCGCTCGTCCATGTCCGCCTTCTTGGTGGCGGCGACGATCGCCTTGACGTTGGCGGTCTGCTCGTCGTTCAGGTCGACGCGGGACTGCGCGCCCTGCACGCCGTGCGGCACGAGCGCGGCGGGGTCGGCCTGCGCGGTGACCGCCACGTCGCGGGCGGTCGGGGTGCTGTCGTGGTGGTTGAGCGGGCCGGCGGCCAGGCCACCGGCGACGGTCAGACCGGCGATACCGAGGATGCTCTTGCGCAGCATGGTGTTCATGGGGGGCTCCATTCGGGGGTCGACACCCGGGGGTGGGTGTGCGAGCACCGTCAGGCGCTCTCGTGGGGGACTCCGTCGGCTCACGGGGCGGGGGCCTCGTCGTGGCGGCGGAACCATGTGCAACGACCGGCGACCCGCCGTCATTCCCCGGATCCGGGGACCCAGGTGGCGAGCGTTTCCGCTGCTCAGCCGTGCACCGGTTACAACGCCCCAGCCCCCGGACCCATTCCACCCGCCGGCACCCGCGAACCGGACACGCGCTCCATACGCCCGTCCGCACGCATCGCCCCGACGAGATCTTGGTAGGAAACGGCCCCTCGAGGAGTCGTTTCCTACCAAGATCTACCCAAGTACGTGGGACACGGATGAAGCCGCCCGGTTGGGCGGTTCGTCACCGATGCCCGCTCGCTCGGCGGCCTGCGGCTGACGGGCCGGAGGTAACCAGTGGCTGTCGCCGCCTCCGGATCGTCCGTCAACCGTCGCCGCCCGTCTCGGTCGCGGGTCGCCCGTCCCTGGCGGCGGTTGCTGGTGAGCGCCGGCCGCCCGTCACGGGTCGCTGGGTAACGGGAAAGGGCGTCGTCAGGCGGTGGGCCGGGATGCGCGTCCGGTGGTGGCGGGGGACGGTTGTCGAGGTGGCACCCCCTAGGGTGGTGGGCGTGGCGACCCTTCTGCTTCTGCGACACGGCCGGACCACCGCGAACGCCGACGGTGGCCTCGCCGGCCGGCAACCGGTCGAGCTGGACGACACCGGGCGGGCCCAGGCCACGGCGGTGGGCGGCCGGCTCGCCGGGCTGCCGCTCGCGGCGGTGGTGACCAGCCCGCTGATCCGTTGCCGGCAGACCCTGGAGCTGGCGTTGCCGCAGGCCGAGCCGGTGGTCGAGGACGGGCTGATCGAGTGCGGCTACGGAGCCTGGGAGGGGCAGTCGCTGAAGAAGCTGGCGAAGGAGCCGCTCTGGCCCGTGGTGCAGCAGCATCCGAGCGCCGCCGCCTTCCCGGAGGGGGAGTCGATGGCGGCGATGTCCGCGCGAGCGGTCGCGGCGGTGCGGGCCTGGGACGCGCGGGTCACCGCCGAGCACGGGCCGGAAGCGGTCTGGCTGGCGTGCAGCCACGGCGACGTGATCAAGGCCATCGTGGCGGACGCCCTCGGCGTACACCTGGATCTTTTTCAGCGGATCGTGGCCGACCCGGCGTCGGTGACGGCGATCCGCTACACGCCGCTGCGGCCGTTCCTGGTCCGGCTCAACGACACCGGCGGCGACCTGGCGGCGCTGGTCCCGCCGCCGCGCAAGCGGCGCCGGCGGGCGGTGCGCGCCGCCGAGTCGGACGCGACGGTCGGTGGTGGCGCGGGCGCGGCACGGTGAGCCGGCGGTCGCCGCGCCGCGTTGCGCTCTGGGCGGATTCGGCGTCGGTGGGCTGCGCGGTGCTTCCGCGCGCCGGATAGGGTCGTGGGTATGACGCACCAGGTGCACGCGTTCGAGCCGCCGGAGCGGTTCGTCGCCGGAACGGTCGGCCCGCCGGGGGAGCGCACGTTCTTCCTCCAGGCGCGCGGCGGCGGCCGGCTGGTCAGCGTCGCCCTGGAGAAGGTCCAGGTGTCGCTGCTCGCCGAGAAGCTGGAGGAGCTGCTCACCGAGGCGCAACGCCGGTTCGGGGTGAAGCTGCCGGAGTCGGCGCCGATCGTGGTGGGCGACAACGAGCCGCTCGACACCCCGGTCGACGAGGAGTTCCGGGTCGGCACGCTGGGCCTGGCCTTCGACGTGGACACCGCCACCGTGGTGATCGAGGCGATCGCCGTGGGCGAGGCCGAGGTCGAGGTCGAGCTGGGCGACGCGGACGACGACGAGGTCGAGATCGACGAGGAGCCGGACGAGCCGGACGACGACCTCGACCGGCTCCGGGTGCGGCTGACCCCCGAGGCGACCCGCGAGTTCATCGAGCGCGCCAAGCGGGTGGTCAACGCCGGCCGGCCGCCCTGCCCGCTCTGCGGCCAGCCGCTCGACCCGGCCGGCCACCTGTGCCCCCGGCACAACGGCTATCACCGGTGACCTCGTCGGAACTGCAGCCCCGACAGGGCGGCGCCGAGGCGCTGCCGTTGCTCACCGACGGTGAGCTGACCCTGGAGGGGCGGCTGGTCGACGCCTCCAACGCCACGCTGCGCGCCGTCATCGCGCTCGGTGAGGTGAGCGCGCACTGCGTCTACAAGCCGGTGCGCGGCGAGCGCCCGCTCTGGGACTTCCCGGACGGCACGCTCGCCGGCCGGGAGGTGGCCGCCTACCTGGTCTCCCGGGCCACCGGGTGGGACCTGGTGCCGCCGACCGTGCTGCGCGACGGCCCGTTCGGCCCCGGCTCCTGCCAGCTCTGGATCGACGAGCCGGCCGACGCCGAGCCGCTGGTCGGCTTCGTGCCCGCCGAGTCGGTGCCGCCGCGCTGGTTCCCGATCGCCGCCGCGCGCGACGACGACGGCGCGGCGTACGCGCTGGCGCACGCCGACGACCCCCGGCTGGCCCGGTTGGCCGTCCTCGACGCCGTGATCAACAACGCCGACCGCAAGGGCGGCCACGTGCTGGTCGGCGCGGACGACCGCATCTACGGCGTGGACCACGGCGTCAGCTTCCACGTGGAGGAGAAGCTGCGCACGGTGCTCTGGGGCTGGGCCGGCCGCCTGCTCCCGCCGGACGCGGTCGAGATGCTCGACGCGCTGGCCGCCCGGCTCGACGGGGCGCTCGGCGAGGAGCTGGCCGAGCACCTCACCCTCGGTGAGGTCAGGGCGGTGGCGGCCCGGGTGGACCGGCTGCGTGACACCGGCCGGTTCCCGCAGCCCCCGGAGGAGTGGCCGGCCATGCCCTGGCCACCCATGTGAACCGCTGTCGCGTTGATCACCCGTGGGGCGGCACCCGCGTGCCTGACGGATCGTTAGGCTGGCGGTCATGGAGTCTTGGGCGGGACACGAGGTGCCACGGCTGCCGGGTGAGGGCGCAGCACTGAGGTTGTACGACTCGGCGCGGCAGGGCCCGCACCCGTCCCGGCCCGACGGCGTCGCCTCGATGTACGTCTGCGGCATCACCCCGTACGACGCCACCCACCTCGGGCACGCCGCCACCATGATCACCTTCGACCTGGTGCAGCGGATGTGGCGCGACGCCGGCCTGACCGTGCGCTACGTGCAGAACGTCACCGACATCGACGACCCGCTGCTGGAGCGCGCCGAGCGCGACGGCGAGGACTGGAAGGTCCTGGCCATGCGGGAGACCGCGCTGTTCCGCGAGGACATGGAGGCGCTGCGGATGATCCCGCCGGCGCACTACGTCGGCGCGGTCGAGTCGATCCCGGACATCGCCGACAAGGTGCTCGTGCTGCTCAAGGACGGTGCGGCGTACCGGCTCGACGACGGCACCGGCGACGTCTACTTCGACGTCTCCGCCGCTCCCGCGTTCGGCTACGAGTCCAACCTGTCCCGTGCCGAGATGCTGGAGATCTTCCCGGAGCGCGGCGGCGACCCCGACCGCGCCGGCAAGCGGGACCCGCTCGACCCGCTGCTGTGGCGCGGCGCCCGCGAGGGCGAGCCGTCCTGGCCCGGCGGTGAGCTGGGTCCCGGCCGCCCCGGCTGGCACATCGAGTGCACGGTCATCGCGTTGAACCTGCTGGGCGACCGGATCTCCGTGCAGGGCGGCGGCAACGACCTGATCTTCCCGCACCACGAGTGCTCGGCGGCGCACGCCGAGCGGCTCACCGGCGAGGCGCCGTTCGCCGACCACTACGTGCACGCCGGCATGATCGGCCTGGACGGCGAGAAGATGTCGAAGTCCAAGGGGAACCTGGTGTTCGTCTCCCGGCTGCGCGCCGACCGGGTCGACCCGGTGGCGGTGCGGCTCGCGCTGCTCGCCGGCCACTACCGCAGCGACCGGGCCTGGACCGACGAGCTGCTCGCCGAGGCGCTCGGGCGGCTGGACCGTTGGCGGCGGGCCGCCGCCGCGCCCGCCGGCCCGTCCGGCGGGGCGTTGCTGGCCGGGGTACGCGACCGCCTCGCCGACGACCTCGACACGCCGGGCGCGTTGGCGGTGGCCGACGCCTGGGCCGAGCGGACGCTCGCCGGCGAGGCTGACGACCCCGCCGCCCCCGCGCTGTTCGCCGACACCGTCGACGCCCTCCTCGGGATCCGGCTGTAAGGCGGGGGCCCCGCTTAACGCACGCCGGGTCCCGCCTGGGCGAGTCGGGCTCGGCCCGCCTCGGAGGGCCCGCGCCGGAGAGGCGCTCAGCCGAGGACGAGTCCGGGGTCCGGGTCCTGCTCGGGCGCCGGCGCGGGGACCTTGTACTCCTCGGTCAGCGTGGTCATCGGGCCCGGCCAGGTGGCCTGGGCGACCTCGATCGGCTTGTGTCGTTCGTCGTACGCCACGTGCAGCAGGTGCAGCACCGGGGTGTCCGGGCGGATCTGCAGGATCTCCGCCTCCTCCCGGCTGGGCTGGCGGGCGCTGATGGTGTCGGTCGCGGTGGCGTACCGCCGGCCGATCGCCTCCTCGGCCTCCTGGTAGAGCGGCCGGCCGAACGCCTCGGCCCGTTCGAGGGAGGTGCCCGCGGTGTCGGCGGGCAGGAACCAGGAGGCGCCGACCTCGACCGGGGAGTCGTCGGTGCGGACCAGGTGCCGCCGGCAGAGCAACTCGGTGCCGTCGGTGACACCGAACGCGTCGGCGACCTCGGGCGGGGCGGCGGCACGGCCGACCGAGACGAGCTGCTGGCGGTACCGGGCAGCGAGGTCGGTGTGGTAGCCGCGGAAGCCGCCGTACCGGCCCCGGGAGAGGCGGTTCAGCCGGCGCCGGGTGCCCCGGACAAACGTACCGGAGCCGGGTTTGGTGATCAGGATGCCCTCGACCCGCAGCTGGTCGACGGCGCGTTGCACGGTCTGCTTGGCGACGCCGAACATCTCGGCGATGGCCGGGATGGACGGCAGTCGCTCGCCCGGGCCCCAGTCGCCGCGGCGAACCTGGGTCTTGAGCTGCGTGGCGATCTGCCGGTGGGGGAACTCGGCCGCACCCGGGTTGATCTGCATGCCCGCCTCCTCATGACAGCTAGGTTCCTAGGATGCCCTAGAGGGTGTGACAGCGCCACCCCGGACACGAAGAAGCCGGGCCCCGACCACGGAGCCCGGCTTCGACGGAGAAGAGCTACCAGGAACCGGCGGTCGGGCCGGCGGAACCGCCCCGACGGCGCAGGTACTTCTCGAACTCCTGGGCGATCTCGTCCCCGGTCAACGGGGTGATGCCCGCATCGCCGACGCGTTCCTCCAGCTCACGCACGTACTCACCGAGTTCGGCGTCCTGCTCGGCGGCGCTGCGCACCCGCTGCTCCCACTCGGCGGCCTCCTCGGCCAGATCGGCCATCGGCACCGGGAGGTCGAGCACCTCCTCGACGCGGTGCAGCAGCGCCAGCGTGGCCTTCGGGCACGGCGGGTTGTTGGCGTAGTGCGGCACGTGCACCCAGAACGACACCGCGTCCACCTCGGCCCGGGTGCACGCGTCGTGCAGCACCCCGACGATGCCGGTCGGGCCGTCGTAGCGGGTGGGGGTGAGCTGGTAGCGCTTGGCCGCGTCGGCGTCCGAGGCGCTGCCGCTGATCGGCAGCGGCCGGGTGTAGGGAACGTCGGCCAGCAACGCGCCGAGCAGCACCACCCGCTCGACCTCCAGGCTGTGGCAGATCTCCAGCACCTGCTCGCAGAAGGTGCGCCAGCGCATGCTCGGCTCGATGCCGCGGATCAGCACCACGTCGCGCTCGGTGCCCTCCGGGCTGGCCACCATGAAGCGGGTGGTGGGCCACTCGACCCGTCGGGTCTCCCCGTCGGCCATGGTGATGGTCGGACGGCTCACCTGGAAGTCGTAGAAGTCCTCCGGGTCCAGCTCGGTCACCTGCCGGGACTGCCAGACCTGTTCCAGATGCTCCACGGCGGCGGTGGAGGCGTCCGCGGCGTCGTTCCAGCCCTCGAAGGCCGCGATGGCGACCGGTGAGCGCAGGACCGGCAGCCCGTCGAACTCGGTCACGCCGTCACCTCACCCTGCTCGTCGGGAGCGGTGCCGCCCCGTCGCACGGTCGCATCCCTGTTGTCCTTCACGTCCGCCAGCCTACGTGCCGCCGCCGGAGCCGGCCCGTCGGCCGCGCCGGTCGCCCGGCCCGACCACCCGGTCGAACCGGATGAAAGGTACGCGGTGATCCGGCCGACACTATGTGGGAAGGCCCGATTGGGGTGACCGCTGCGTACCGGGGCGCACTAACCTGGCCGTGTGCCTACTTCGTTGCGCGACCTCCTGGCGGACCGGATCCTCATCGCCGACGGGGCGATGGGAACGATGCTCCACGCGGCCGACCTCACCCTGGACGACTTCGACGGTCTCGAGGGCTGCAACGAGATCCTCAACGTCACCCGGCCGGACGTGGTCCGTGGCGTGCACGACGCCTACCTGGCCGCCGGCGCCGACTGCGTGGAGACCAACACGTTCGGCGCGAACCTGCCCAACCTCGCGGAATACGGCATCGCCGAGCGCATCCGGGAGCTGTCCGAGGCTGCCGCGCGGATCGCCCGGGAGGCCGCCGACGCCCACGCGACGCCGGAGCGCCCGCGGTTCGTGCTCGGCTCGATGGGGCCGGGCACCAAGCTGCCCACCCTGGGCCACGCGAGCTACGCCTCGTTGCGCGACGCGTACCAGGAGAACGCCGCCGGCATGATCGCCGGCGGCGCGGACGCGTTGATCATCGAGACCTGTCAGGACCTGCTCCAGGTGAAGGCCGCGGTGGTCGGCGCGAAGCGGGCCCGCGACGCCGCCGGCCGGGACGTGCCGATCATCTGCCAGGTGGCCATGGAGACCACCGGCACCATGCTGCTGGGCAGCGAGATCGGCGCGGCGCTCACCGCGATCGAGCCGCTCGGGGTCGACCTGATCGGGCTCAACTGCTCCACCGGACCCGCCGAGATGGGCGAGCACCTGCGCTACCTGTCCCGGCACTCGCGCCTCCCGGTATCGGTGATGCCGAACGCCGGCCTGCCGGTGCTGACCGCCGACGGGGCCTACTTCCCGCTCGGCCCGGAGGAGATGGCCGACGCGCTGGAGCAGTTCGTCGACGACTACGCCGTCGGGCTGATCGGCGGCTGCTGCGGCACCACGCCGGAGCACATCCGGGTGCTGGTGGAGCGCCTGGGCGGACGCCGCCCGGCGCCCCGGGAACCCCAGCCGGACGCCGGCGTCTCCTCGATCTACCACCACGTGCCGTTCGCGCAGGACGCCAGCGTCCTGATGGTGGGGGAGCGCACCAACGCCAACGGCTCGAAGGCGTTCCGCGAGGCGATGCTGGCCGCCGACTGGCAGGCCTGCGTGGAGACCGCGCGTAGTCAGTCCCGGGACGGCTCGCACCTGCTGGACCTGTGCGTGGACTACGTGGGCCGCGACGGCGCGGTCGACATGCGGGAGCTGGCCGGCCGGTTCGCCACCGCCTCCACCCTGCCGGTCATGCTCGACTCGACCGAGCCGGCAGTGATCGAGGCCGGGCTGGAGATGCTCGGCGGCCGGTGTGTGGTCAACTCGGTCAACTTCGAGGACGGCGACGGCCCGGATTCCCGTTACGGCCGGGTGATGCCGGTGATCGCCGAGCACGGCGCCGCCGTGGTTGCGATGCTGATCGACGAGGAGGGTCAGGCGCGCACGGCGGAGTGGAAGGTCCGCATCGCCGGGCGGCTCATCGAGGACCTGACCGGCAGGTGGGGGCTGCGCCGGGAGGACATCCTCATCGACGCCCTGACGTTCCCGATCGCCACCGGTCAGGAGGAGACGCGCCGCGACGGCATCGAGACGATCGAGGCGATCCGCGAGATCACCGCCCGCTGGCCGGGGGTCAACTTCACCCTCGGCATCTCCAACGTGTCCTTCGGGCTCAACCCGGCGGCCCGGCAGGTGCTCAACTCGGTGTTCCTGCACGAGTGCGTGCAGGCTGGCCTGACCTCGGCGATCGTGCACGCCAGCAAGATCCTGCCGATGTCGAAGATCCCGGACGAGCAGCGCGAGATCGCGCTCGACCTGGTCTACGACCGCCGCCGCGAGGGCTACGACCCGGTGCAGCGCTTCATCGAGGTGTTCGAGGGCGTCGACGCGGCGTCGGCGCGCGCCACCCGGGCCGAGGAGCTGGCCGCGCTGCCGCTGGAGGAGCGGCTCAAGCGGCGCATCATCGACGGGGAGCGCAACGGCCTGGAGGCCGACCTGGACACCGCGATGGCCGAGGGGCGCACCCCGCTGTCCATCATCAACGACCTGCTGCTCGACGGCATGAAGGTGGTCGGCGAGCTGTTCGGCTCGGGGCAGATGCAGTTGCCGTTCGTGCTCCAGTCCGCCGAGGTGATGAAGACCGCGGTGGCCTACCTGGAGCCGCACATGGAGCGGGCCGACGACGACGGCAAGGGCAGGATCGTGCTCGCCACGGTCAAGGGCGACGTGCACGACATCGGCAAGAACCTGGTCGACATCATCCTGTCCAACAACGGCTACGACGTGGTCAACATCGGCATCAAGCAGCCGATCACCGCGATCCTCGACGCGGCCGAGGAGCACCGGGCCGACGCCATCGGCATGTCCGGGCTGCTGGTCAAGAGCACGGTCATCATGAAGGAGAACCTGGCCGAGATGGCCACGCGGGGCGTCGCCGAACGCTGGCCGGTGCTGCTCGGTGGTGCGGCGCTGACCCGGGCGTACGTGGAGGACGACCTGCGTGCCATCTACCCCGGTCAGGTGCACTACGCCCGCGACGCGTTCGAGGGGCTGTCCCTGATGGACCGGGTGATGGCCGCCAAGCGCGGCGGCGCGCCGGTGGTCGATCCGGAGCGGGAGGCCGCGCTGGCCGCCCGCCGGGAGCGCCGGGAGCGGCAACGGGCGCAGGTCCGTGAGGCGCTGCCCGAGCTGGACGACGCCTCGGTCCGCTCCGACGTGGCGGTGGAGGTGGGCGTGCCGACCCCGCCGTTCTTCGGCACCCGGGTGGTCAAGGGCGTGCCGCTGGCCGACTACGCGGCGCTGCTCGACGAGCGGGCCACGTTCCTGGGTCAGTGGGGGCTGCGCGGCGCCCGCGGTGGGAAGGGCCCGTCGTACGAGGAACTGGTGGAGACCGAGGGCCGGCCCCGGCTGCGTTACTGGCTGGACCGCCTCATCTCCGAGCAGGTGCTGGAGGCGGCCGTGGTGTACGGCTACTTCCCGGCGTACTCCGAGGGCAACGACCTGGTGGTGCTGGACGAGAACGGGCACAGCGAGCGGGCCCGGTTCTCCTTCCCCCGGCAGCGGCAGGAGCGCCGGTTGTGCCTGGCCGACTTCTTCCGGCCCAAGGGCGACCAGCTCGACGTGGTGGCGCTGCAACTGGTCACCGTGGGGCAGCCGGTCAGCGAATACACGGCGAAGATGTTCGCGGCCAACGAGTACCGCGACTACCTGGAGGTGCACGGCCTGTCCGTGCAGCTCACCGAGGCGCTGGCGGAGTACTGGCACCGGCGGATCCGCTCCGAGCTGGTGCTGCCGGACGGCCGTACCGTCGCCGCCGACGATCCGGGCGACCTGGCCGGCCTGCTGCGCACCGACTACCGGGGCTGCCGGTACGCGTTCGGCTATCCGGCCTGCCCGGACCTGGAGGACCGGGCGAAGATCGTCGGGTTGCTCGGCGCGGAGCGCATCGGGGTGCAGTTGTCGGAGGAGTTCCAGCTCGTGCCGGAGCAGGCCACCGACGCGATCGTGGTGCACCACCCGGAGGCGAACTACTTCAACGCCAAGTGACGCCGTCGCCCTTCCCCTCCGGGCCTGCGAACGGTGCTACCGCTGCGGCTCGCCTGCATACCAGCATGGACGCCCACCCGTAGCCTTGACGCATGAGTGGCAACGAGCCTCCGCGACCGGTTGACGCAGATCCGCGCTCCTCTGACGGCAGCCGGCCGAGCAGCGCTCCGCCTCCGGGTCCTCTCCCCGTGGCCCCCTCGATCGTTCCTTCCTTGCCGCCTCCGGCCGTCTCCCCCGGGTCCGGGGGCGTTCCGAACCCAGGTGATGTCGCCACCTGGTTCGGGGCGGCGATGGCTGCCGGAGTTGTCGGGAACGTTGCCTACGATGCGCTGAAGGCAGCACTGGGCCGCCTCTCTCGACGGAAGGGAAGTTCCCCCGCATCGCCGGAGAGCACGGCTGACGCGTCGCTTGTCGCAAGCGCGGTGGTGCGGACGAGGGCCCAACTGCCCAGCGACGCCGTCCTGAGTGTCGACTGCCTGCCCACGCCAGGTGGTTGGCAGGTCACCCTCTACGGCGAGGACATCGTGGCGGACGTGTGGATCCGTTCGGCAGGCGTGTCGGACGAGGGCGCCATGGTCGAAACACAGATCTCCCGGCGTCGCATCGAGTCCCGTCCCAAGGAAGTGGCGGACGTGAGGCGCAGGTGGGTGCCAGGCTTCCTGTCGACGCGGATCTTCCGCCGACGAGACTGACCGGGGTGACTACCTCTGCGATCTGTCACAGGCTGTGGTCGGTGCCGAACCAGAAGACCAGAAACGGCAGGGCGAGTGGGACGAGGGTGGCCGCCAGCAACGGTACGAGGCCGACGTGCCGGGCGCGGCGGAGCCGGCGATTGACGAACGTCGCGGCTACCAGCAGCACCGCGCTCATGATGCTGATCTCGGCGACGGCGAACCGGGCGCCGGCCGGGCCGTACGGTGAGACGACGTCGTCGCCGGCGGCCGCGCGCAGGTAGTGGGACAGGGTGTGGATCGCGCCGATCGGCAGAATCGCGCACACGCCGATGAGCAGGTTGCCGACCAGCCAGGCCAGCACGGTCCGGAGCAGGGGCGTCCGGATGTCAGTGGTCGGCACGAGTGCTAACCCAGGCTCAGATCGTGGTCCTCGAGGGCGCTCTGGATGATGTCGAGCGCCTTCGGGCCCAGGCCGTGCAGCGCCGCAAGTTTCGCGCGCGGCACCCCGGCAAGTTCGCGCAGAGCGGTGTAGCCGGCGTTGGTCAGTGCTCGCGTCGCCGGCGCGCCGATCCTCGGCAGGGAATCGAGATCGGAGTGCACGCTCTTCATCATGGCGGCTCCGGCGTGAGTCGATGTCGGCCACGGCGACCGGGTGAGAACGCTACTCGTCGTCTTCGTCGTCGCGCATCAGGCGCCGCGGTGGTTGGGATCCATCCCGTTGCGCCGCCGTGAGCTGCGGTCGTACCCCTTGAGGAAACCGCGGGTGGACCTCGGCAGGAGCGCGGGACGGCAGCTGGTCACCGCGCAGCCTGTTCACACGCTGGGCGGATTGACGTTCCTCGCGGTTATGCCCGACCCGAGGTGACGCTCCGCCTCGTGCCGATGCTGGTCGGCGCCGGCGTGGTGGACGGCCGTCGCATCCTCCTCGGACGAGAGCCGATTCCGGTCGCGCCGGTTCACGAAGACCACGACTGCGAGCACCAGCGCCACGAGCGCCACGACTGACACCATCACCGTCGTCATGCCGTCGACGGTACAGCGTCCGTGCCGGTGCCGGCTGCCGCCGGTACGGGGTGGACAGGGTCCGCCGACATGGGCACCATCCCTGCGTGACGGTCGAGGCATGGACGGCGTTGACGTCGCTCGGTGGCGTGGCCATCGGCGGAGGACTCTCCTATCTGGTGCAGCACTCCACCGCCCGGCAGTCGGCGCGCGCCGAGCGGCGCCGGCAGGAGGCCGCCTTGGCGGAGAGCCGACGGGCCGAGCGGCTCGCGTTGCTGGAGCGGTTCGTCGGGGTGGCGGCGGACGCGGAGCGATGCGCGTTCACCCGGCCGGACCGCTGGGCGGACGATGAGGAGTGGCCGACGCGGACCCAGGCGGTGATGAACCAGCTCTGGGTCGCGGAGCGGATGATCCGTCTGTTGTTCCCGATCGCGGTCCATGACGCCGCCCGGGTCTACTTCCTGGTGCTCAACGGCGCGGTGTGGGAGGGCGTGCCGGAGGGGGAGAGCGCGCGGGACCGGTTGGAGCGGCCTCGGCTGGACTTCCTGGACGCGGCGCGCAAGGCCCTCGACCCCTGACCGGGGCGGTCACTCGGACGGGTTTCGCCCTCCTCTTCCGCTTATGTGAAGAAGTGTCCGGTCTTAGCGTGAGGTCGCACGCCGGCAAGGGTCCGAGGCCCGTCGGCCCGACCGAGAGGCGAGGACCATGCCCGACATTTCTCGACGTACGCTGCTCCAGGCCACCGCGGCCGTGGGCGCCGGGGCGGTCGTCGCACCGGCCGTGCTCGCCGGGGCCGCCCAGGCGACGACCGGCACCGACGGCTCGGGGGCGCCGATCTGGGCGGAGTGCCCGCCGGCGCAGTTGACCGGCCGGATCGTGCGTTTCGGCGACCCCGACTACCCGACCGCGAGCCAGGGCTGGGACGAGCTGTTCGTCCGCAATCCGCTGGTGATCGTGTTCGCGCAGAACACCCAGGACGTGGTGAACGCGCTCGCCTGGTCCCGGCAGAACGACGTCGCGCTGCGGGTGCGCAGCGGCCGGCACAGCCTTGAGGGCTGGTCGAACGTGGACAACGGGATCGTGATCGACGTCAGCGAGCTGAAGTCGGCCGAGATCAACCGGCAGGCGCTCACCGCGCGGGTCGGCGCCGGGCTCAACCAGTTGGAGGCGGTCACCGCGCTCGCCCAGCAGGGTCTCGCCGTGACGACCGGTACGGAGGGGACCGTGGGCCTGTCCGGCGCGACCCTCGGGGGCGGTTTCGGGTTCCTCACCCGCTGGCTCGGCATGGCCTGCGACAGCCTGATCGGGGCGGAGATCGTCGTCGCGTCCGGGGCGAACGGCGCCCGGGCGATCGAGGTGGACCTGCGCAACCGCGGGGACCTGCTGTGGGGGTTGCGCGGGGCGGGCAACGGCAACTTCGGCATCGTCACCTCGCTGACCTACCGGGTGGCCCCGCTGCGCAGTGTCGCCTACCTCCAGGCAACGTGGTCCGGTCTGGACGACCTGCGGGGCGTCTTCGACAGGTGGCAGCGCACCGCGCCGTTCACCGACGTCCGCCTCGGCTCCCAGCTGGAGATCCACAAGTCGCAGATCCTGCTGTTCGGCGTGCTCGCCGAGGGCACCGAGGCGGAGGCGCGGAGGCTGCTGGCGCCGGTCCTGTCGGTCGGCAGTCCGCAGGTCACCGTGCAGATCGGCGGCTGGGGCGAGATCTACGCCGGGTTCCAGATCCCGACCCAGGACGAGCCCGCGAACTGGAAGTTCTTCTCCCAGTTCACCCGCAGGCCGTTCCCGCCCGAGGCGATCGAGATCATCCGTACGTTCATGGCGGTCGCGCCCACCGACGCCAGCAACTTCTTCACCCAGGCGTTCGGCGTCGGCGCGCAGGCGAGGCAGCCGGTCGGCGGGTCGGCGTTCCCGCACCGCGACGCGATCTTCTACTCCGAGCCGGGCGCCGGCTGGGGGACCCGCGGCGTGCCGGACAGCGGTGACGCCCTCACCCCGGCCTCCCAGGCGTGGATCGCCGAGTTCAGCCAGGCGCTGCGCCCTTACGTGGACGGCGCCTACGTCAACGTGCCCAACATCGGCATGCAGGAGTGGGAGACCGCGTACTGGGGGCCGAACGTCGAGCGGCTCCGCAGGCTCAAGGCGAGGTACGACCCGCACAACGTCTTCCAGTACGAGCAGAGCATCCCGCCCGCGTCGTGCTGACCTAACGGGCGGTGCGGAGGATGTCGCGGGCCTGCTCGGCGGCGCGGGTGATGCTCTCGCTGATGAAGTCGAGGAAGCGGGCGATGTTCTCCAGGCGGGCGGCGGCCGGGGTGTCGGCGCCGAGCAGGGCGACGCCCCGGCGGGCGACGGCGACGAGCTGGTCGTTGGCCCGGGTGCTGGCGATCGTCGCCTGGTAGAAGAGGTCGTCGTCGACGACGTAGCGTTCCCGGCGGCCGTCGCCGCGTTCCCGGCGGACCAGGCTCTGCCCGTCCAGGAAGGTGATCGCCTTGGAGACCGAGGCGGGGCTGACCTGGAGGCGCCGGGTGAGTTCGGCAGCGGTGAGACTGCCCGCGTCGGTGGTGAACAGGCAGGTCAGGATCCGGGCCGCCATCGTCGGCAGGCCCGAGGCCATGAGGACGGTGGTGAGCGTTTCGGCGTACTCGGTGACGGCGTCGTCGGGTTCGTGTGGCCGGGGGAGCGGCCCGGAGCCCGGCGAGGCGGTGATCGTGCGTCGCCGGGCGCGTCGTTCGGTGGCGCGGTGGGCGAGGTCGGCGCGGTAGGCGGTGGGGCCGCCGTTGCGCATCACCTCACGCGTGATCGTCGAGGTCGGGCGGTCGAGGCGGCGGGCGATCTCCGCGTAGGCGAGGCTGTCGGCCAGCCCGGCCGCGATCCGCTGCCGTTCCTGTTGGGTGAGCCTGCCTCCGGGCATCGCCGTCTCCCCTTCCGTGACCGTTCCGCGGAACCATAGCCTTCACCATCATCCATTGCAACGCTCGCTCCTCGGATTGTTGCGTTAGATCCAGGCTGGTTGCAATGAAAAGCGCACGCTGAGCAGCAAAGAGCACCGTCCGGTGCAACAACGATGTTGAAGCAATATAGAAAGCAACGTAGCGTTTCCCATATCGGAAAGATGCCACGCACCGCTGGGAGCGCACGATGCAGACGTTCACCACCCCCGAACCGATCACCGCCGTCCTGGACGTCCCCGCCGGGCGCGTCCAGGTCATCGCCGCCGACCGCGCCGACACCACCGTCGAGGTCCGACCCGCCGACGCCGCCCGTGACCGCGACGCCCGGACCGCCGGGCAGGCGGTCGTCGGCTACGCCGACGGCGTCCTGCGGATCCGGATCCCCGAGCCCACCAACCGGATCGTCGGCGCCGCCGGGTCCGTCGAGGTCACCGTGCGACTGCCCGCCGGCTCCCGCGTCCAGGCGACATCCGGCGCGATCGAGGTACGCGGCGTCGGCCGCCTCGGCGACGTCACCGTCGACGGAGCGCACCGGCGGGTCAAGATCGACGAGGCCGCGAGCGTGCGACTGACCGCGACCGACGGTGACGTCGAGATCGGTCGGCTCACCGGCGCCGCCGAGATCAGCACCGCGCGCGGCCACATCCGGATCGCCGAGGCGGTACGCGGCATGCTCGTGCTCCGCACCCGCTCCGGCGACATCAGCGTCGCCGCCGCCGGCGGTGTCCCGGCCACCCTGGACGCCGGCACCGACCACGGCCGCATCGACAACGCCCTGCGCAACGACGGCGCACCCGTGCTCGACATCCGGGCCACCACCTCGCACGGCGACATCACCGCCCGCAGCCTCTGACCCACCGCCGCCCCCCACGAGCAGGAGCAGGATCATGACGACGAACACGTGGACCGGAATGGTGCCGGTCGAGGACACCGCGCTGGCGGTCACCGACACCGGCGGCACCGGCGTGCCCGTCCTCTACCTCAACGGTCAGTTCGCCACCCAGGGCTACTGGCGGCGGGTCGTCGCCGGCCTGGGCGACGGGTGGCGGCACATCACCTACGACGAACGGGCCCGTGGCCGCTCGAAGCGGTCGGCGGACTACTCCTTCGACGCGGCCGTGCGCGACGTCGACGCCGTGCTCGCGGCGCGCGGAGTGGACCGGGCGCTGCTGGTCGGCTGGTCCTACGGCGCCGTGGTCGCGGCGCACTGGGCCGAACGCAACCCCGACCGTACGGTGGGCGCGGTCCTGGTCGACGGCGCGTTCCCCTACGACTGGCTCGACGAGGCGATGGAGGCGCGGATCCGCAAGCTGTTCCAGCGGATGGGCTGGTTCACTCCGCTGCTGCGCCCGACCGGCCTCACGCCGCGGATGTCCGCGGCGCAGCAGGCGGAGAGCAACATCGAGCTGGGTCGGCTCTCCCGCGAGCGCGAACTGGGCCCGGTGCTGGACCGGATCACCGTCCCGGTGCGCTACGTGGTCGCCTCGGGCACGTCCCTCGGCAGCCGCGGCGACGAGCAGGAACGCATCCGCGCCGGGCTCGACGCGGTGACCTCCCGCAACCCGCACATCCGGATCAGCGCGAAGGTCGCCAGCAACCACGGCGCGCTGCTCAAGAAGGACGCTCCGGCCATCGTCGCGGCCGTCGGTGAGGTCGCCGCGCTCGACAGGGCCGGTACGGCCAGGTAGCCGACGACGACCGTCCCGCCGGACGCGGCCGGTGGGACGGTCAACTCGTGCGCGGCGCGTACATGATGACCGCGACGCCGACCAGGCAGATGGCCGCGCCGACGAGGTCGTAGCGGTCGGGCCGGAACTTGTCGACGAGCATGCCCCAGGCCAGCGACCCGGCGACGAAGATGCCGCCGTAGGCGGCGAGGATGCGCCCGAAGTTCGGGTCGGGCTGGAACGTGGCCACGAAGCCGTAGATGCCCAGCGCGATGATCCCGCCCGCGACCCAGAGCAGGCCACGGTTCTCCCGCCAGCCCTGCCAGACCAGCCACGCGCCGCCGATCTCGGCCAGCGCGGCGACCAGGAACAGCAGGATCGAGCGGGCGACCGTCATGCCTCCGACCGTACCGTGACGATCTTGTCGGCGGGCCGGCAGGCGCAGTCGCCGCCCGCGCAGCCGGCGCGGTGGCTGCGTCGGGCGGCCCACCACCAGGCCAGGCCGGCGAGCGCGGCCAGGGCGACGGCGACCCCGGGCAGGACGCGGGTCACGGCCGCCCAGCCGCCGCCGGCCAGGACGCCGGCGGCCAGCAGCAGCGGCAGTACGCAGCACGCGGCACAGGCCGCGCCGGCGAGCCCGGTCAGGCCGGTGGGCAGCAGCCGGCGCAGCCGGTCAGCGGGGTTCGGCACGGTCGGTCCTCCCGGCGAGTTCGACGAAGGGCAGCGGGCAGCAGGTGCTGCCGGCGCAGGCGACCAGGTCGTCGCAGCCGGCGGAGATGGCGGCCCGCAGCGTGTCGCGGATGACGGTGAGGTCCGCCAGCCGCCGCTCCACCTCGGCGAGCTTCTCCCCGGCGCGGGCCCGCAGGCCGGTGTCGCGGCCGTGCCGGTGCCGGCCGGCGTCGAGCAGTTCGGCGACCTCGGCGAGGGTGAACCCGAGGCGTTGCGCGGTCTTGACCACCCGCAGCAGCGTGACGGTCTCGGCCGGGTAGAGCCGGTGCCCGCCCGGGGATCGGCGCGGCGCGTCGAGCAGCCCTCGACGTTCGTAGTAGCGCAGCGTCTGCACGTTCACCCCGGCGGCGTCGGCGAGCTGGCCGGTGCGCAGGCCGGTCATGGTCGGGGCGCGGGCGCGGCCCGCTCGGCGAGGGCGTCGAGCACGTCGACGTGGGCGGGCGGCACCCGGATGTCGAGCGTCAGCGTGGCGTCGTCCGGTCGGGTGAGGTCGAACGTGAAGAAGGAGCAGCACGCCGACTCCCGGGCGATCAGGTCCCGGGCGACCGGTTCGGCGGCGCCGTCGAGGCGCAGCCGCAGGTGTCGGGCCGACACCCGGTCGGTCTCGTGGACGGCGTCGTGGAACAGCCTGTCGAACTCGGCGAGTCGCCGCGGCCGTTCGGTGGTCGGCAGGGTGCAGGCCTCGGGCACCCAGTCACGTTCGGTCATGCCTCGACGGTAGGCCTGTACCGGGGTACCGGATGCAAGTCGGCGGCGGTGAAGATCCAGTCGAGGCCGTCCTCGCCGGGCGTGTCCAGGTGCGCGGCGCGGCGCAGGCCGGCTCGCCGGGCGACGCGCTGGGAGGCGACGTTGTCCGGGCGTACCCGGGCGATCACCGGCAGACCCGGCCGGTGGGCGGCGGCCCAGCCGACGACCGCGGTGGCCGCCTCGCCGCCCACACCGTCGCCCCAGGCGGCCGGTGCCAGGCGGTAGAACAGGTTGAGCACGTCGTGTCCGTGCAGCCGCATGACCTTCAGGCCGCAGAAGCCGAGCCGTCGGTCGTCGCGGCACACCACCCAGTAGCCGAAGCCGTGCCGCCGCCAGTGCGCGTCCCAGCGGTCGAAGCGCTCGGCCGCCTCGGCGCGGTCGCGCAGCAGGTCGGACGGGTTGTGCGCGCAGGCGAGCGGGTCGGTGTGCAGGAGGTGGATCAGGTCCACGTCGGCGGGGGTGGGGCGACGCAGGGTCAGCCGCGCCGTGGTCAGCTCCTCGTCGCCGCTCATGCCTCCGCATCCTGCTGCCGGTCGAGCCACGCGTCCAGGTGCGACAGCGTCGCGGTCGGGTTCTCCAGGTGCGGGAGGTGCCCGGCCTCGGGTACGACGACCAGCCGGCCGTCGCCGAGCGCCGCCGCGTACGCCGCGCCGTAGGCGGGGGTGACGATGCGGTCGCTCTCGCCCCAGAGCAGCAGGGCGGGCACGCCTACCCGCCCCAGCCGGCGGCGCAGCTTCGGGTCGTGCATGTAGGGGTCGCCGACGAGCACCCGCATGGTCTCGCGGTTGGCCGCCTGCCGGGCCTGCTGCTCCGGTGCGAGGGCCGCCGGGTCGACGGGGAACCGGTCGGGGTCGTGCCAGGCGTGCTCGGCCAGGCTGCGCGGGTCGAGGGCGAAGAAGTCCTGGATGGGTTCGCCGGGCACGTCGATGCCGACCGCGTCGACGAGGACCAGGCCGGTGACCAGGCCGGCGGTGTCCCGCACGGCCATCTCGGCGGCGATCCAGCCACCGAGGGAGGAGCCGACGACGAGGACGTCGCGCAGCCCGCGGTCGTGCAGCAGGTGCAGGTAGGCCAGGGCGAGGTCGTCGATGCCGGTGAGCCAGGAGGGCCGCTGGGTGCCGTCCCAGCCGGGATGCACCGGCGTGATGGTCTGCGCGCGCCGGGCCAGGTGCCGGCCGAGGGGAGCGACGGTGGTCGGTCCGCCGCCGCCGTGCAGGAGCAGGACGGGACGGCCGTGGCCGGCCTCGGAGACGGTCAGGGTGAGGTCGGGGTAGCCCGCGAGGGAGGTCATGCCGCCACTTTAACTAAGGAAGCTTAGTTAAGCTAGTTGAGTTTCCGGCTAGAATGGACCGGTGCACGAACTGCAACAGCTCGCCCGCACCGTCAAGCAGGCCCAGTACCGGCAGCACCGCGCCCTGGAGGCCGGCCTGACCGAGGTCGGCACCACGCTCGCCCAGTGGGACGCCCTGCGGGCGGTCGACCGGTCGCCCGGCGCGTCGGCGCGCGAACTCGCCGCCGCGACGTTCCAGACCGAGCAGGCCTTCGGCGCGCTCGCCGGGCGGCTCGTCGCGCAGGGCCTGGTGGAGCGGCGCGCAGGTCGCGGCCGGCGCATCCCGCACCACCTCACGCCCGCCGGGCGACGCGTGCTGGAGGCCGGTCACCGGGTGGCCGACGAGGTGCTGGAGCGCTGCTACGCCGGGCTGCCCGCCGCCGACCGCACCGATCTGCTCGCCCTGCTGCGCCGCGCGCTCGCCGACGAGGACGCCTGAGCCACCCCCTCTCCCCCCACTACCGGCGTCGGCGTCCGGAATAAGGGGTGTGCCGGCCGTCACACCGGGCTACCGTCACCGGAGTACGGCCGACGCCGGCACACCGAGCGCCGCGTCCCCACCCGCGCCGTCCCGTTGACGCGGCGGAGACGCCCCAGGGCGAGCATGGGTACGACGAAAGGGGCGGAAATGGCCGACCAGGTGACGACGAAGGTGCCACCCGAGCGGACGCCCGTGCTGACCGCGCCGCCCCGGCCGGCTCAGGTCGGGCCGCCGAGCAGCCTGGACCTGTGGGCCCGCGCCCAGGTGCTGCACCGCTGCTTCGGCGACGACGACGGCGAGCCGCACATCATGCGCGGACTCGACTGACGCCCGGAGCGGATCACTCCACCGTCGCGGAACCGAGCAGCGCGGCGGTGGGCAGCGCCACCATCCCGTCGGCGTCCCGGTAGCCGGCGGTGAGCCGGTCGTACGCCCGGCGGATGCGAGCCCGCACCGCCGGCTCCTGCCGCTGCACGACCAGCCCGATCGCGCTGATGCCCGCCGCCGGCCCGGCCCACCAGTCGTCCGGGTCCGCGCGGTGGGTCCAGCTCAACGTCGCGCACGCGGCGTCGACCAGGCCGGCGGTGGTCAGCAGCCCGGTCACACCCTCCTCGGTGCGGGGGAAGTCCCGTTCGGGCGCCAGCCGCGGCAGATCCGCCGGCGGCGTCACCCCGGCGGCGTCGAGCGCCTCGCCCCACAGCCGCTGCAACGGCGGATGCGGGGACGGCCAGAGCGTCACCGACACCCGGCCGCCGGGGCGTACCAGGCGGCGCAGCTCCGCCACCGCGGCCGCCGGGTCGCCCACGTGGTTGAGCACGAAGTTGGCCACCGCGGCGTCGAACCGGCCGTCCGGGAACGGCAGCCGCGGCAACGCGGCGCCGACCAGGCCGGCGCCCGCCGCGTCGATCCGCGCCGCGGCGAGCATGCCCGGCTCGGCGTCGACCGCCACCACCTGCGCGCCGCGGGCGAGCGCCGCGGCCGCGACGGTCCCCGGCCCGGTGCCGACGTCGATCACCCGCCGTCCGGCCCGCACCGCCGCCGCGTCCAGCAGCGCCCCGGTGGGGTACGCGCAGAGCCGGCCGAAGCTGCGCCGGTAGGCCTGCGCCCGCCCGGCCCAGCGGGACCGTTCGTGGGCGTCGAAGTCCACTCCGATCATGGATCGCAGCGTACGGGGCCCACGGCCCGGCCAACGCCCCCTGTCGAGGCGGGCATGACGGCTGGAACAGCGGCGGGCACGGCTTCACCGGCTGACGGCGCGGGTCAGCGCACCGCCGCGCCCGCGCGGGCCAGCGCGTCGCGCCACGACCGGGTGTGGAACGCGGCGCCGGAGTTGAAGACCAGGTCGAGGAAGCTCGGCGCGTCGCCGCTCGGCGGGGCCCGGTGGGCCCAGAACTCGTCGAGCGCGCGCCGCTGCTCCGGGCTGGGGGAGGGGGAGATGTCGGAGCCCCGCCCGACGATCGGGTAGCGCCGGCCGCCCACGGACAGCAGCAGCGTGCCCAGCCGGGTCAGCCGGCCCTCGACCTGTCCCGTGGGCGCGGCGAACACCTCGGCGCCGCGCCGGTCGCGGGACCTGAGCCAGCCCTGGTCGAGGGTCATCAGCACCGGCACGCACCGCCGGCCGTTCCAGAGACTGCGTCGCCAGTGGACGATGCTGGCCAGGGCCACGTCAGGAGTCACGGCGGGGACTGTACCGGGGTGGCTCCACGGTGGCCGGCGGCGACTACCCTGCCGGCGTGACCCGCCGATCGTGGTTCGTGACCGTCGCCGCCGTGCTCGGCGTCGCCCTGCTCGCCGGCTGCGGCGGGGTGCTGTGGCTGGCGCGCGCCGGCGACACCGACGAGCGGGACTGCGCGGCACGGGTCGCCGCCGAGGAGGCGACGGTCCGCACCGACCGGCGGTGGACCGAGGAGGACGTGCCGGGCATCGGCGCGTACCCCGAGATCCACTGGCAGGTCGACTACCCGAGCTTCGCCTGTTCCCGCGCGCCCGGCCCGACCGACCGGCGCTACCAGGGCGTGGTGCGGCTCGCGCCGGCCGACGCGCGGGCGCTGGCCGCCGCGTACACCTGGGCGCCGGTGACCGGCGCGGCGCCCGCGCTCTGGCCGGCGCTGGCCGGGTACGTGCCGGACGGCGTGCGCTGGCAGCGCAGCACCGACCACGATGCGGGCGGCACCGAGGTGTTCCTCGACCCCGGCGAGGCGCTGCTGTTGTTCACCGCCGTCGACACGTGATGAACGATTGCCGCCGCCGGTGCGTGAGAGCCGGTGGAAACGGGGGTACTGCGGCGGGCACGAGGTCGGACAACCGGAGGTGGTCGTGGGGGACAGGGTGCGACGACGGCGGCTCGGGCCGCTCGCCGGGCTGCTGGTGGCCGCGGTGGTGGCGGCCGGGTGCATGGGCGGCGGGCTCGACCAGGGCGAGCCGCAGCAGCCCGCCCCGCGTCCCAGCGGGCAACCGGCGTCCCCCGGCGCGGAGACCACCCGGGCGGACGGGACCACGAGCGTCGCCGAGTTCAAGCAGGACTTCGCCGACGCCGTCGCCGGCGCCGAGCAGTACTGGACCGCGCAGTTCCGCGCCTCGGGGGAGCAGTTCCGGCCGATCCGGCGGGTGGTGCCCTACACCCGGGCCGGCGAGGTGTCCTGCGGCGGGCAGGGGCTGCCGCGCAACAACGCGGTCTACTGCTCGGCCGGCGACTTCATCGCCTACGACGTGAACTGGTCGGTCTCGGCGTTCCGGCAGGTCGGCGACGCGTTCCTGTTCTACCTGCTCGGCCACGAGTACGCCCACGGCGTGCAGACCCGCCTCGGCATCCGCTACAACTTCACCATCCAGCAGGAGTTGCAGGCCGACTGCATGGCCGGGGCGTACCTCGGCGACAGCGTGCGCGCCGGGACGCTCAAGCTGGAGGACGGCGACCTCGACGAGTTCCGCGAAGGGCTGCTGGCGGTCGGCGACGACCCGGACCAGCCCTGGTTCGCCGAAGGCTCGCACGGCACCGCCGAACAGCGCTCCGACAAGTTCTTCGCCGGCTACGAGAACTCGCTGGACGCCTGCGGCCTGCGGTGATGCCGCAGGTCACCCCGCTCGGGGGACGCCGCCGGCCCGGTGCCTGCGGGCTGGCAGGATCGGCGGGGTACGCCTACCGAAGGAGGCCCCGCTGAGCAGCCCACACCCCGCCGCCGTGCTCTTCGACATGGACGGCACCCTGGTCGACAGCGAGAAGCTGTGGGACGTCGCGTTGCAGGAGCTGGCCGCCGTCTACGGCGGCACCCTGTCCGACGCGGCCCGGCAGGCGATCATCGGCACCTCGATGGCCGACGCCATGCGGATCGTGCACGACGACCTGGGCCAGCCGCAGCGGGACCCGCAGGCCAGCGCCGACTGGATCAGCGCGCGGATCCTGGACCTGTTCCGCACCGGGCTGCGCTGGCGGCCGGGAGCGCTGGCGCTGCTGCGCGCGGTACGCGCCGCCGGCATCCCGACCGCGCTGGTCACCTCCAGCGGCCGGCCGCTGGTCGAGGTCGCCCTGGACACGCTGGGGCGCGACAGCTTCGACGCGGTGGTCTGCGGCGACGAGGTGGGCGAGGCCAAGCCGCACCCGGAGCCGTACCTGACCGCCGCGAAGCTGCTCGGCGTGCCGGTCGAGCGGTGCGTGGCGATCGAGGACTCGCCGACCGGGGTGGCGAGCGCGCTGGCCGCCGGGGCGGCGGTGCTGGCCGTGCCGGCCGAGGTGCCGCTGCCGCCGACCGACGGCGTGCACCAGCTGGAGAGCCTCACCACGGCGGACCTGGAGCTGCTCGCCGCGCTGCTCGACCGTTAGGAAGGGGCCCCTCCTATCGCCCAGGCGATAACAAGGGGCCCCTCCTTCCACCTCAGTCGTGGGCGATGGCGCCGAGGACGTTGATCCGCGCGGCGCGGATGGCCGGCAGTACCGCCGCCACCACGCCGATGATCGCGGCCAGGACCAGGAACGTCACCATCTGCCCCCAGGGCAGGACCAGGTCGGTGATGCCCTCGTCCTTCAGGGCCCGGACCACGGCCGCGCCGAGACCGGTGCCGACCACCACGCCGAGCAGCGCGCCGAAGATCGAGATCACCACCGCCTCGACGGTGATCATGCGCATGGTCTGCGCCCGGCGCAGGCCGATCGCCCGCAGCAGACCCAGCTCGCGGGTCCGCTCCAGCACCGACAGCGCCAGCGTGTTGATGATGCCCAGCACCGCGATCACGATGGCCAGCGCCAACAGGATCTGGATCATGGTGATGAGCGTGTCCGTCTGGCTGGTCTGCTGCTCGATGAACGCCGCCCGGTCCGCCACCGACACCTCGGGACTGTCCGCCAGCAGCCGCTCGACCTGCGGCTGCACCGCGGCGACCGAGGTGCCCGGGTCGAGCTGCACGAAGCCCTGGATCGGCTGCGGGATCGCGAAGTCCGCCGCCGCCTGCGGCGGCAGCACCACCGGGTTGGTCAGCTGCGAGCTCTCGTAGATGCCGCTGACCGTGTAGGTGCGCGCGTCGCCGCGCGACAGCTGCACCGGCACCGTCGAGCCGACCGTCAGGTTGCGCGACGTCGCCGTGTCCGAGCTGAGCAGCATCTGGTCGGGGGCCAGCCGGCTGATGTCACCGGCGGTGGCCTTCGCCCCGAAGATCTGCTGGAGCGCGGCCACGTCGCTGGACGCCGCCACCCAGGTCCGCTTGCCGCCGACGGTGGCCATGTCGCCGTACTCGCCGTCGACCAGCCGCACCCCGGGGATCGCGGCGGTCTTCTCCAGCACCGCCGCGTCGAAGCTCGCCGGGCGCGGCCCGGACGAGGCACCGGAGATCACCAGCTCGGCCTTGATGGTGTCCTCGGCCAGCGAGCTGATGCTGCTCTTGGCCGAGTCCAGGATCACCGTCACGCCGGTCACCAGCGCGATGCCGACCATCAACGCGGCGGCCGTGATCGCCGTGCGGCGCGGATTGCGGCCGGAGTTGAGCCGGCCCAGCTTGCCCGGCACCGACCAGGCGAAGATCGCCCCGAGCAGCGACACCACCGGCCGGCTGATCACCGGGGTCAGCAGCGCCACCCCGATGAACGCGAACAGCACGCCGCCGAGGATGGTCGCGAGAGTGTTGTCGCCGGCGTTGCCGCTGAGGCCGAGGAAGAGCAGCACCGCGCCGATCGTGGTGACCACCGCGCCGCCGACGGTCACCTTGGTCAACGGCCGGTCCGGGGTGGCGACGTCCTGCATGGCGGCGATCGGCGGGATCCGCGACGCGCGGATCGCCGGCAGCAGCGCCGCCACCACCGTGATCACCATCCCGACGCCGAAGGCGCCGATCACCGCCGCGGCCGGCACACCGAGCCCGGCCAGGGCGAGACCGCCGGCCAGCTTCCCGAACAGGTACGCCAGCAGCGCGCCCACCCCGATGCCGGCGGCCAGACCCACCGCCGAGGCGATCAGGCCAACCGCCACCGCCTCCAGCACCACCGAGCCGATGACCTGCCGGCCGCTGGCGCCGATGGCCCGCATCAGGGCCAGCTCGCGGGTGCGCTGGGCCACGATGATCGAGAAGGTGTTGAGGATCAGGAACGTGCCCACCAGCAGCGCCACCGCGGCGAAGCCGAGCAGGATCTTGTTGAAGAAGGAGAGTCCCTCCTTCAGGCCGGCCGAGGCGCTGTCGGCCAGCTGCTCGCCGGTCTTCACGTCATAGGCGCCGCCGAGCGCGCGGGACACCTCGTCACGCAGCGCCTCCGGTGTGGTGCCGCTGCCGGCCCGGGCCGTGACGTTGGAGAACACGTCCGGCTTGCCGAGCATCAGCTGCTGGGCGACCGGCGTGGTGAAGGCGACCTCGTTCGCGCCGCCGACGGAGTCCCGGCCACCGCTGTAGCCGAACACGCCGACCAGGGTGAACTCCTTCTTCGGCGACAGCGTCAGCACGCCGACCCGGTCGCCCACCTTCACGTTCGCGGCCTTCGCCAGCGCGGCGTTGACCACGATCTCGTCGTCGGCCTGCGGGCCGCGCCCCTCGCGCAGCTTGACCAGGTCACCCTCGCCGAGCCAGTTCTCGCCCAGCTGCGGCGGCCCGAACGAGGTGACCACCTTGCCGTTGCTGCCGATCAGCCGCGCGCCGTCGGTGGCGACCACGCCGCGTACGTCCGCCGCGCCCGGCACCGCCTTCACCCGGTCGACGAGCGACGCCGGCACCGGGGCGGCCACCTGCTCGCCCTCGGCCTCGGAAAGCTCGACCTTCGGCTTCGCGGCCACGTTCACGTCGACGTCGGCGTAGGCGTCGGCGAAGACCGCGTCGAAGGAACGCCCGAGCGTGTCGGTGAGCACGAACGCGCCCGAGACGAACATGACGCCGAGCACCACCGCCAGGCCGGACAGCAGCAGGCGCAGCTTGCGCGCCAGCAGGCTCTTCAGCGTTGCCCGCAGCATCAGTTGCCCACCTCGACCGGGGCGTCCAGCTTCTTCATGGTGTCCAGCACCGTCTCGGCGGTCGGCTCGATCAGCTCCGAGACGATCTGCCCGTCGGCGAGGAAGACCACCCGGTCGGCGTACGCGGCGGCGGTCGGATCGTGGGTGACCATGACGATGGTCTGGCCGTGCTCACGCACCGAGTCGCGCAGGAAGTTGAGCACCTCGGCGCCGGAGCGGGAGTCCAGGTTGCCGGTCGGCTCGTCCGCGAAGATCACCTCGGGGCGGGCGACCAGCGCCCGGGCGCACGCCACCCGCTGCTGCTGACCGCCGGAGAGCTGGGCCGGGCGGTGCCCGAGCCGGTCCCGCAGCCCGACCGTGTCGATCACCGTGTCGTACCAGGCCGGGTCCGGCTTGCGCCCGGCGATCGACAGCGGCAGCACGATGTTCTCGTGCGCGGTGAGCGTGGGCAGCAGGTTGAACTGCTGGAAGATGAAACCCACCTTGTCGCGGCGCAGCTTCGTCAGGCCCGAGTCGTTGAGCCCGGTCACCGTCGTCTCGCCGATCGTCACGGTGCCCTTGGTCACCGAGTCCAGGCCGGCGAGGCAGTGCATCAGCGTCGACTTGCCGGAGCCCGACGGCCCCATGATCGCGGTGAACCGGCCGCGTTCGAACTCGGCGCTCACCCCCCGCAGCGCGATCACCTGCGCCTCGCCGCTGCCGTACACCTTCCACACGTCGTTCGCCCGGGCCGCGGCCTGCGCCTGCCGGCCTACCGTCGCGGTCACGTCATCTACCTCTTCCGTCTGGCTAGGGAACCGCACCGCCCCCGCTGGCCGGTGCGGCAGTTCCATCCTCGGTGCCGCCGGGCGCGGATCCCTCCGACCCCGGGCGGAATCCGTGCCGAACTTCTGGTGGGGGCCGCCCCCCAGACCGGCTCAGGGTGATCCCTGAGCGGCCGGCGACGCCGACGGTAGGACCTCACGTCGCGTCATGGTCAACCACCGACCGCCGCCGTTGGTCACGGTACGTGAGCGCCGCCACCTATTTCCCCGGCCGGACCAGCCCCGTCTCGTACGCCAGCACCACGGCCTGCACCCGGTCGCGCAGCCGCAGCTTGGTCAACATGTGCCCGACGTGGGTCTTGACGGTGGTCTCGCTGACCGACAGCGCGCGGGCGATCTCGGCGTTGGACAGCCCGCGCGCCACCTGGACCAGCACCTCCCGCTCCCGCTCGGTCAGCGGGTCCAGCACCGGCGGCGGGACGGCCGCCGGATCCGGCAGCACGTCGGCGAAGCGGTCCAGCAGCCGGCGCAGGATCCGCGGCGCCACCACCGCCTCCCCGGCCGCCACCGTGCGGATCGCGGTGACCAGGTCCTCGGCCGGCACGTCCTTGGCCAGGAACCCGCTCGCCCCGGCGCGCAGCGCCCCGACCACGTACTCGTCCAGCTCGAACGTGGTCAGCACCAGCACCCGCACCGGCAGCCGGGCGTCCACGATCGCCCGGGTGGCGGCCACCCCGTCCATCCGCGGCATCCGGATGTCCATCAGCACCACGTCGGGCAGCAGCCGCCGGGACAGCTCCACCGCCTCCACCCCGTCGCCGGCCTCGCCCACGATGTCCAGGTCGTCCTCGACGCCGAGGACCATCCGGAACCCGGTACGCAGCAGTGGCTGGTCGTCGGCGAGCAGCACCCGCACCGGTCGGGGCGCGGCGGCCTCGGTCATGGGTTTCCCCTCGTCGTGCCGGCGGTCAGTCGCGGACCGCGCCGGCCGGGTCCAGCGGGATCCGGGCGTACACCCGGAAACCGCCGCCCGGCGCCGCTCCGGTCCGCAGGATCCCACCGTAGAGGGCGACCCGCTCCCGCATGCCGACCAGCCCGTGCCCGATGCGGTCGGGCGCTCCCGGGCCGCGCCCGGTGTCGGTGACCTCCACGGTCAGCGCGCCGCCGACGGCGGCGAGCCGGACCAGCGCGGCGGCCGGGCCGGCGTGCCGGAGCACGTTGGTCAGCGCCTCCTGCACGACCCGGTAGGCGGCCAGCGCCACCCCGTCCGGCACCGACCCGAGCGGACCCGACGTGCGCACGGTGACCGGTAGCCCGGCGTCGCGGGCCGCGCGCGCCAGCGTCGCGATGCCGGACAGGCCGGGCTGCGGCGCCAGCTCGGCCGCCGGGCCGGCGGGGCGCAGCACCCGCAGCAGGCGGTGCAGTTCCCGCAGGGCCGCCCGGCCGGTGTCCTCGACCGCGGCCATCGCCCGGTCGGCCGCGCCCGGATCCCGGTGCAGGGCCCGGCGGGCACCGGTGGCCAGCACCTGCATCGCGGCGACCTGGTGGGCCACCAGGTCGTGCAACTCCCCGGCGATCCGGCGGCGCTCGTCGGCGGCCACCGCCTGCCCGGCGGCGCGCGACACCTGCCCGCCCGCCCGGGCCGGCTCCCGACCGGCCCCGGCGTTGCCGATCCTCTCCCGTTGCTCGCCGGCGGTCCGGCGGCGCGCCCGGGCTCCCCACCGGGCCTGCGTGACGCGGCCCAGCGCATACGCCAGCGCGGCGGTGAGCACCGTGTCGCGCACGCGGCGGGCCGGCAGCCGGTCGGTCATGCCTGCGACGCTAGGCCGCCGCAGGGCCCACCTCGTCGTCGCCGCAGCCGAACCCCGTCTCCTCCCCGAGGAGGAGGATCACTCGTCGGCACCCGGGGTGGCCGGGCGGGAGCGGGCGTCCACGAGCGGGTCGGGCGCGGCGGCGGCGACCGGGAACGGCGGCGGGGTGCCGCCGAAGCTCGGGCACCGCGACTGGTGGCTGCACCAGTCGCAGAGCCGGCTCGGCCGGGGCCGGAAGTCCTGCCGGGCGGTGGCCTGCTCGATCGCCCGCCACAACGCCACCACCGTGCGCTCGAAGCGGACCAGCTCCTCGGCGTCGGGGGCGTAGTCGCAGACCTCGGCGTCCTTGAGGTAGAGCAGGCGCAGCACCCGCGGCACCACGCCCCGGGTGCGCCACAGCACCAGGGCGTAGAACTTGAGCTGGAACAGCGCCCGCGCCTCGAACGCCTCGCGCGGCGCGCCGCCGGTCTTGTAGTCGACCACCCGCAGCGCGCCGTCCGGCGCCACGTCGAGGCGGTCGAGGTAGCCCCGGATGAGCAGCTCGTCGTCGACCACCGCGGAGATCAACGCCTCGCGTTCGGCCGGCTCCAGCCGGCGCGGGTCCTCCACCGCGAAGTAGCCCTCCAGCAGCGCCGCCGCCGAGCGGAGGAACCCCTCGACGCCGGCCGCGTCGTCACCGGCGAACAGCTCCGCCAGCTCCGGCTCCTCGGTGACCAGCCGGTCCCACTGCGGGGCGACCAGGTCGCCGGCGGACTCCGGGGTGCGCGTCGGTGCCGGCAGGTCGAACAGGCGCTCCAGCACGGCGTGCACCAGGGTGCCCCGGGCCTGCTCGATCGTCGGGCGCTCGGGCAGCCGGTCGATGCTGCGGAACCGGTAGAGCAACGGGCAGGTCTTGAAGTCGGCCGCCCGTGACGGCGACAGCGACGCCCGCACCGTGACCGGCGTCCGCGTCGCCGTCTGGTCGCCCTGGGTGTCGATCACCGATTCCGCCGTCATGTCCGGAAGGTTAGGCCACCGGTGTGACACCGCCGCGATCGCCGCACCGGTCCATGATCTCCCCCGCGTAGCATCGCCGGGGTGCAGCAGCGGACCCGACCACCGCGCCGGCGTGGGCTCAGCCTGGGCCGGGTCTTCGGGGTGCCGCTGCGCGCCGACGCCTCGATGTTGCTGCTCACCGTCGTGGTCACCGTGCTCTACGCGGCCCTGGCCCGCCGCCAGCTCGACCTCGGGCACCTCGGCGGCTACCTGGTCGGCCTCGGCTTCGTGGTCTCGCTGCTCGGCTCGGTGCTGCTGCACGAGCTGGGCCACGCGCTCACCGCCCGCCGCTTCGGCATCGGTGTGCGGGGGATCACGCTGGAACTTCTCGGCGGCTACACCGAGATGGACCGCGACGCCCCGACACCCCGCGTCGAGCTGCTGATCTCGCTGGCCGGGCCGGCGGTGTCCGCGGTGCTCGGCGCCGGCGCGGTCGCCGCCACGCTCGCGCTGCCCGCCGGCACGCTGGGCCACCAGCTCGCCTTCCAGCTCGCGGTCAGCAACGTGGTGGTGGCGATCTTCAACAGCCTGCCTGGCCTGCCGCTCGACGGCGGTCGGGCGCTGCGCGCGGCGGTCTGGGCGCTCACCCGCGACCGGCACCGGGGCACCGAGGTGGCCGGCTGGGTCGGGCGGGCCGTCGCGCTGGGCACGCTGGCCCTGGTGGTGGTGCTCACCCTGCGCCGGGCGCTCGCCCCGCTGGCCCTGCCGCTGCTCCTGCTGGTCGCGCTGACGCTCTGGCGCGGCGCCGGGCAGTCCGTCCGGCTGGCCCGCATCGGCCGCCGGCTGCACCTGGTCGACCTCGCCCGGCTCGCCCGCCCGCTGCTGCCGGTGCCCACCGGCACCCCGCTGGCCGAGGCGCAACGCCGCCGCGACGCCGCCGGCACGCCGGACGCGGCGCTCGCCGTGGTCGACTCCGCCGGCCGTACGGTGGCGCTCGTCGACCCGGCCCGCGCCGCCGCCGTACGGCCGGAACGGCGGCCGTGGCTCGCGGTGGACGAGGTGGCCCACGCCCTGGCCGACGTCCCCGCCCTGCCGGTCGGCGCGGACGGCGAGCATGTGCTGGAGACCGTCCGCACCCACCCGGGCGCGCAGTACCTGGTGACGGCAGGCGAAGATGTGGTCGGCGTGCTGCACGTCGCAGATCTCGCCCAGCTCCTCGAACCGAAACGGAAGACGAACACGTGACCGCAGAGCTCTCCACCGTCCCGGCGCTGCCTCCGGTGCACCGCGGGCCGTTCCGGCCCGGCGACCGGGTCCAGCTGACCGACCCGAAGGGCCGGATGCACACCGTGACGCTGGAGCCCGGCAAGGAGTTCCACACCCACCGGGGCATCCTCGCGCACGACACCCTGATCGGCCTGCCCGACGGCAGCGTGGTCACCACCGCCGGCGGCGGCACCGCGTTCCTGGCGCTGCGGCCGCTGCTGTCGGACTACGTGCTCTCCATGCCGCGCGGCGCCCAGGTGATCTACCCGAAGGACTCGGCGCAGATCGTCGCCATGGGCGACGTCTTCCCCGGCGCCAAGGTGCTGGAGGCGGGCGCCGGCTCCGGCGCGCTGTCCTGCTCGCTGCTGCGCGCCGTCGGCACCGAGGGCGAACTGCACTCCTTCGAGGTGCGTGACGACTTCGCCCAGATCGCCCGACGCAACGTCGAGGCGTTCTTCAACGGGCCGCACCCGGCCTGGCGACTGCACGTCGGCGACGTCGCCGAGTGCGCCGAGACCGGCTTCGACCGGATCATCCTCGACATGCTCACCCCGTGGGAGATGCTCGACATGGTCGAGCGGGCGCTGGTCCCCGGCGGCGTGCTGATCGGCTACGTGGCCACCACGCCGCAGCTGTCCGAGCTGGTGGAGGCGCTGCGCGAGCGCGGCGGCTGGACCGAGCCGCGGGCCTGGGAGTCGATGGTCCGCGACTGGCACGCCGAAGGGCTGGCGGTCCGCCCGGACCACCGGATGATCGCGCACACCGCCTTCCTGGTGTCCGCGCGCAAGCTCGCCCCCGGGGTCACCGCCCCGCCGCGCCGACGCAAGCCCAGCAAGGGCGCCGAGGCGTACGCGCAGCGCCGCGACGCGCTGCGGGCCGCCGCGGCGGCCCGGTCGGCGGAGGAACCCGAGCAGTCCTGACCCCCCGGCGCGCGGACCGGTGCGGGCGGGGGAATCATGTGTGCCCGTGGGGACGACGACACCGGAGACGGTAAGCATGAGGGAGCGGGCCGGGGCGCGGGACGGGCGGGGCGCCCGTGGCGGCGACGGCGGCACGGGCCGACGGGAGGTGGCGTGAGCAGTCCCGGCTACGGCAACGGCGAGATGCCCGCCGTCTTTCCCGACTGGTCGCCCTACGCCGACCTGGAGTCGGCCGCCCGGGCCTACCTGCGCGACCCCGACATCGCGCTGGAGGCGCTCGGCGGGGTGCTGCGCGGCGCCTCGGTGCTCGGGTTCACGCTGGAACGCTTCGTCAACGAGGTGAACGGGGTGTGGCAGGAGGTCGTCGTCTGCGACGGCAGCCGGCTGGTGCTCTGGCACGGCGAGGACGTCCCGCCGGGGGAGGGGCCACCCGGCGCGATGACCTCGTCGCTGCGCGTGGTGCCGGTCTCCACGGTCACCGAGGTCGGCTGCCGGCGGCGGCTCACCCGCGCCGACGACGGCACGGTCCGGGTCGACAGCATCGACGTCTACCTGCTGCTCAGCTCGCTGGACGAGGCGCCGCCGAGCGACGACGCGCCGGGCACGCCGCGGCACGACGCGCTGCGCTTCGGCAAGACGCTCGACGACGGCGGCGCCGGCCAGATCACCCGGCTGGAGGAGTTCGCCCGGCTGGTCGCCTCGGTCGTCGGGCGTCCCATGCTCTGAGACGACAGCACGGGCCGGGGACGCCGTCCCCGGCCCGTCGCGATCATCGTCCGCCTCAGTCGTCGGCCTCCGGGCCGGCCACCTCGACGCCGTCGCTGCCGCGCACCACGTGGATGCACTCGCCCGGGCACTCCTTCGCCGAGTCGATCACCTCGAGGCGCAGGTGCTCCGGCACGTCCACCCGAGCGCCCGGGGCCTGCCGCAGCTCACCGTCGGCGCCCTTGACGTACGCCAGGCCGTCGACGTCGAACTCGAAGACCTCCGGCGCGTACTGCACGCACAGGCCGTCACCCGTGCAGAGTTCCTGGTCCACCCAGACCTGCAGCTGGTCCGTCGCGACGTCGGTCACGAAGCACCCCCCATGTTCTCCCGTCCCGGACTCCGACGGTACCCGAACGCCCGTACCCGCCCGTCGACCAGCCCTTGGCGATCAAGCTTCGGTGACGAGCGCGTTGCGGAGGACCGAATCGGGCTCATAGCGGCTAGTGTTAGCTCAGAACGTTCAAGCCCCCCGGGGAGGTGGGACGTGGCACGCAGCGACGACGCGGACTCGCGCGCCGCACGGTGGGAGAAGGAAGCCCACGATCTCTCCACGCAGGTCGCGTTCCTGCAAGAGGAACTCGCTCTGGTGCGACGCAAGTTGACCGAAAGCCCCCGACACGTCCGGCAGCTCGAAGAGCGGCTGGCCGCCACCCAGGCGCAGTTGGCACGGCTGAACGAGAACAACGAGCGGCTCGTGAGCACCCTCAAGGAGGCTCGCGCGCAGATCGTGACGCTCAAGGAGGAGATCGACCGACTCGCCCAGCCGCCGAGCGGCTACGGCGTCTTCCTGGCGAAGCACGACGACGGCACGGTGGACGTGTTCACCGGCGGGCGCAAGCTCCGCGTCGCCGTCTCGCCCTCGCTGGAGGTCGACGAGCTGAGCCGTGGCCAGGAGGTGCTGCTCAACGACGCGCTCAACATCGTCGACGCGTTCGGCTTCGAACGGGTCGGCGAGGTGGTGATGCTCAAGGAGATCCTCGCGGGTCCCGACGGCGCTCCGGGCGACCGGGCGCTGGTGGTGTCCCACTCCGACGAGGAACGGATCGTGCACCTCGCCGAGACCCTGATCGGCAGCGCGATCCGGGCCGGCGACTCGCTCATGATCGAGCCCCGCTCGGCGTACGCCTACGAGCGGATCCCGAAGAGCGAGGTCGAGGAGCTGGTCCTGGAGGAGGTGCCCGACGTCGGCTACGAGGACATCGGTGGCCTCCAGTCGCAGATCGAGCAGATCCGCGACGCGGTGGAGCTGCCCTTCCTGCACGCCGACCTGTTCCGCGAGCACCAGCTCCGGCCGCCGAAGGGCATCCTGCTCTACGGTCCGCCCGGCTGCGGCAAGACGCTGATCGCCAAGGCGGTGGCCAACTCGCTGGCCAAGAAGATCGCCGAGCGCGAGGGGAAGGAGCGGCACACCAGCTTCTTCCTCAACATCAAGGGTCCCGAGCTGCTCAACAAGTACGTCGGCGAGACCGAGCGGCACATCCGGCTGATCTTCCAGCGAGCCCGGGAGAAGGCCGGCGAGGGCACCCCGGTGATCGTGTTCTTCGACGAGATGGACTCGATCTTCCGCACCCGTGGCTCCGGCGTCTCCTCCGACGTGGAGAACACCATCGTCCCGCAGCTGCTCAGCGAGATCGACGGCGTGGAGGGCCTGGAGAACGTCATCGTCATCGGCGCCTCCAACCGGGAAGACATGATCGACCCGGCGATCCTGCGGCCGGGCCGGCTCGACGTGAAGATCAAGATCGAGCGGCCGGACGCCGAGGCGGCCAAGGACATCTTCTCCAAGTACGTCCTCGCCGACCTGCCCCTGCACGCCGACGACCTGACCGAACACGGCAGCGACCCGCAGGCCACCGTGGCCGCGATGATCGACGCCGTGGTCCTCCGGATGTACTCGGAGACCGAGGAGAACCGCTTCCTCGAGGTCACCTACGCCAACGGCGACAAGGAAGTCCTCTACTTCAAGGACTTCAACTCCGGCGCGATGATCCAGAACATCGTCGACCGGGGCAAGAAGATGGCCATCAAGGAGTTCCTCACCTCCGGGCGCAAGGGGCTGCGTCTGCAGCACCTGCTCGACGCGTGCGTCGACGAGTTCCGGGAGAACGAGGACCTGCCCAACACCACCAACCCCGACGACTGGGCGCGCATCTCCGGCAAGAAGGGCGAGCGGATCGTCTACATCCGCACGCTCGTCTCCGGCGGGAAGGGCGCCGAGGCCGGCCGGTCCATCGAGACCGCCAGCAACACCGGCCAGTACCTCTGAGATCGGCCCACCGGGGCGGCGCCGCGCAGGCGTCGTCCCGGTCGGTCGTCTCCAGGGCCACGAAAACGAGGCAACCTCGCTAGAGTCTGCCGGTGCGTAGATCACTTGCCCCGGCCCTGGCCGTCTGCCTCACCGCCCTGCTCACCGCCTGCGGCACCACCACCGACAACGATTCCACGCCGGCCGACTCCGGCTCGGCGTCGGCGTCGGCGTCCACCGCCGCCGACCCGGTCGCCGCGATCCGGCAGGGTCTCGGCCGCAGCCTGGAGAAGACGGCCAAGATGGACGTCACCATCAAGGCGGGAGAACAGACCATCACCATGCGCTCCGCCATCGAACCCGCCACGGGTGCGATGACGCTGGACATGAAGACCCCCGACCCGGTGAGCATGGTCGTCACCGCCGACGCCCTCTACGTCAAGCAGGACGAGCCGGACCGTAAGCCCTGGGTGAAGTTGGACCGCAAGCGCCTCCGGCCGGACGGGCCGTTGGCCCAGGGCCTCGACGTCCGGTCGCAGGCCGGCATCCTCGGCGGCGTGGAGTCCGCCCAGTCGGTCGGCGACGGCCGCTACACCGGTGTCGCGGACGCCGAGAAGGCCGTCGCTGCCGCCTCCACCGAAGGCGAGCGCAAGACCCTGCGGAACGCGTTCAAGGTGCTGAAGAACAAGTCCGTGCCGTTCCAGGCCACCCTGGACCCCGAGGGTCGGCTCACCCTGCTCACCTACACGTTCGACACGGCCGCCGGGGCCATCGAGAACGAGATGAAGATGCACAGCTTCGGCGAGCCGGTCCGCATCAACCCGCCGAAAGCGTCGGACACCGAGGCGGCATCGGCCGAGATGTACCGCTTCTTCTGACCGGTCGCGCGGGGGCGCCCGGAGCGGAAGGCGCTGCTCCGGGCGCCCCCGCCTGCCGCGCCGCCCCGCCCACCCGGGGCCCGGCGCGTCACCTATCGGCGACGCGCCGACTACGCTCGACCTGACGGGGAATCCGACGGCGAGCGGAGCGGGCAGGTCGATGAGCGTCAGACGGATCATGGGCACCGAGGTCGAGTACGGCATCTCCGTGCCCGGCCAGGCCGGAGCCAACCCGATGGTCACCTCGTCCCAGGTGGTCAACGCCTACGGAGCACGACCGGAACTCAACCGGGGCGGACGGGCACGCTGGGACTACGAGGAGGAGTCGCCGCTGCGCGACGCCCGCGGGTTCACCTACTCCGGGGCGGCGTACGACCCGGCCGAGGCGCTCGCCGACGAGGATCTCGGGCTGGCCAACGTGATACTCACCAACGGCGCCCGGCTCTACGTCGACCACGCCCACCCCGAATACTCCACCCCCGAGGTGACCACGCCGCTCGACGTGGTGCGCTGGGACAAGGCGGGGGAGCGGGTGATGGCCGAGGCGTCCCGGCGGGCCGCCACCATCCCGGGCACCCACCCCATCCACCTCTACAAGAACAACACCGACAACAAGGGCGCCAGCTACGGCTCCCACGAGAACTACCTGATGCGCCGGCAGACGCCGTTCGCCGACATCGTGGCGTACCTGACGCCGTTCTTCGTCACCCGGCAGATCGTCTGCGGCGCGGGCCGCGTCGGCATCGGCCAGGACGGCGGCCAGAGCGGCTTCCAGATCTCCCAGCGCGCCGACTTCTTCGAGGTCGAGGTCGGGCTGGAGACCACCCTCAAGCGGCCCATCATCAACACCCGCGACGAGCCGCACGCGGACGCCGACAAGTACCGGCGCCTGCACGTCATCATCGGTGACGCCAACCTCTCCGAGATCTCCACCTTCCTCAAGGTCGGCACCACCTCGCTGATCCTCGCCATGATCGAGGAGAAGGCGCTCGGCGCCGACCTGGGCATCGCCGACCCGGTCGGCGAGCTGCGCGCGGTCAGTCACGACCCGTCGTTGAAGCACCTCATGCGGATGCGCGACGGCCGCAGGCTCACCGCGCTGGACGTGCAGTGGGCCTACCTGGACCGGGTCCGTTCCTTCGTGGACGACCGCTACGGCCAGGACGTGGACGCGCAGACCGCCGACGTCCTCGACCGCTGGGAGAGCGTGCTGGACCGGCTCGGCCGCGACGCCTTCGAGTGCGCCGACGAGCTGGACTGGGTGGCCAAGCTGCGGCTGCTGGAGGGCTACCGGGAGCGGGAGAAGCTCGGCTGGGGCTCGCACAAGCTGCAGCTGGTCGACCTGCAGTATTCCGACGTGCGGCCGGAGAAGGGCCTCTACCACCGGCTGGTGCAGCGCGGGTCGATGAAGACGCTGCTCACCGACGAGCAGACCCGGACCGCGATGACCGAACCGCCGGAGGACACCCGGGCCTACTTCCGCGGCCGCTGCCTGGCGCAGTACGCCTCCGAGGTGGTCGCCGCGAGCTGGGACTCGGTCATCTTCGACGTGGGTCGGGAGTCGCTGGTGCGGGTGCCGATGATGGAGCCGGAGCGGGGCACCCGGGCGCACGTCGGGCAGCTCTTCGACAGGTGCGAGAGCGCCAAGGACCTGCTGGAGATGCTCACCGGCGGCTGACCAGGATGCCGGAAGGCCCGCCGAGTGCCGGAACCCGGCGCGCGGCGGGCCTTTCGTCGTCCGCGCGAGGTAAGTTGATCGCAGGCGATCGTGGAGGAGGCACCACCATGGCGGCACAAGAGGGTGGGCAGACCCAGTCCGGCAAGTCCCACGAGGAGGTCGAGGAGGTCACCGCTCAGGCCAACCCCGAGGTTGCCGAGCGGCACGCCGAGATCACCGAGGACGTCGACGACCTGCTCGACGAGATCGACTCCGTCCTGGAGGAGAACGCCGAGGAGTTCGTGAGAGGATACGTCCAAAAAGGCGGAGAATGAGGCTTTTGTCCGTTTCTCCGGTGGTGGGCGACGGCCGGTCCGCCTGGCGTCGCGGTCCGGCCCACGATGATCGCATCTGACGGGTGCGCGGGATACTCTGCTTCAACTGCAACGGCGGTCTCGGCCAGTTCAAGGACGACCTCGACAGCCTGGCCGGGGCGATCACATACCTGAGAGGAACCACGTGGCAGCGGGTTTTGATCCATCCGGGCGTCTTCCAGATGTGTTCACCAACGCGGGGACGTCCTCCTTCACCACATTCCTGAGCAAGGCGGCCCCCGAGATGCTGCCCGGCCGTCGGCCGCTGCCGCCCGGCATGGCCGCCGACATGGCGCCGCACGCCACCACGATCGTGGCCATCTCGGCCGCCGGTGGTGTGGTCATGGCCGGCGACCGCCGCGCCACCATGGGCAACCTGATCGCCCAGCGCGACATCGAGAAGGTGCACCCGGCCGACGCCTACTCGCTGGTCGGCATCGCCGGCACCGCGGGCATCGGCATCGAGCTGATGCGACTGTTCCAGGTGGAACTGGAGCACTACGAGAAGATCGAGGGCGCGATGCTCTCGCTCGACGGCAAGGCCAACCGGCTGGCCTCGATGATCCGCGGCAACCTGGGCGCCGCCATGCAGGGCCTGGCCGTCGTCCCGCTGTTCGCCGGCTTCGACCTGGCCGCGAGCGACCCGGCGCGGGCCGGCCGGATCTTCAGCTTCGACGTGACCGGCGGCCCCTACGAGGAGACCGGCTACGACGCGATCGGCTCCGGCTCACTGTTCGCCAAGTCCGCGCTGAAGAAGCGCTTCCGGGCGGGCCTGTCGGTCGACGACGCGACGCGGCTGGCCGTCGAGGCGCTCTACGACGCGGCGGACGACGACACCGCCACCGGCGGCCCCGACCTGACCCGGCGGATCTACCCGGTCGTGATGACCGCGACGGCCGACGGCACCCACCGCCTCACCGACGCCGAGACGGCGGCGATCGCCGAGGGCGTGGTGTCCGGCCGGATGGAGAACCCGGGCGGCTGACCCCGCTTCCGACGCCCACCGAGTCAGCAGTCCCGCACCACAGGCACGAAGGAGAACCACCGCCGTGGCCATGCAGTTCTACGCCTCGCCCGAGCAGATCATGCGCGACCGCTCCGAGCTGGCCCGCAAGGGCATCGCCCGGGGCCGCAGCGCGGTGGTCCTGAGCTATGCCGGCGGCGTGCTCTTCGTCGCCGAGAACCTGTCCAGCACGCTGCACAAGGTCAGCGAGATCTACGACCGGATCGGCTTCGCCGCGGTCGGCCGCTACAACGAGTTCGAGAACCTGCGCCGCGCGGGCGTGCGGATGGCCGACCTCAACGGCCTGAGCTACGACCGGCGGGACGTCAACGGTCTGGCGCTGGCGAACGCGTACGCGCAGACGCTGGGCGCCATCTTCACCGAGCAGTCGAAGCCGTTCGAGGTGGAGATCTGCGTGGCCGAGGTGGGTGCCACGGCCGAGGACGACTCGCTCTACCGGGTGACCTACGACGGTTCGGTCAACGACGAGCCGGGCCGGATGGCGATGGGCGGCCAGTCCGAGGCGATCGCCGGGGTGCTGAAGAACGAGCACCGCCCGGAGATGTCGCTGTCGGAGGCGGTCCGCGCCGCGATGAAGGCGCTGAGCAGCGTCGGTGGTGACGGTGGGTCGGCCCGCACGATCGCCGCGAACCAGCTCGAGGTGGCGGTCCTGGACCGGGCCCGGGTGGGCCGGACGTTCCGGCGGATCACCGGGGCGGCGCTGTCGGCGTTGCTCGACGGCGACGCGGAAGGTGACGTCGCGCCGGCGCCGGGGCGGGCGAAGACGCCGACGGTGCCGACCGAGGAGGCGAAGAAGCCGACCACCTCGGCCGGCTCCGCCGACCTGGAGGGCAACCCGCAGGACAAGCCCGGCGAATGAGGCCGGTCGTCGGACCCCGCCACTTCCCGAAGTGGCGGGGTCCGTTGCTGTCCGGGCGGCTCCGCCGTGCGACGCTGAGCCCGCGCGCTGCCATCGGGGCCTCCGGGCGGCTAATGTCTCATCATGGAACGGCGAATCTTCGGCATCGAGACCGAGTACGGCGTCACCTGCACCTATCGCGGGCAGCGCCGGCTGTCGCCCGACGAGGTCGCGCGGTACCTGTTCCGGCGGGTGGTGTCGTGGGGCCGGTCGAGCAACGTGTTCCTCCGCAACGGAGCCCGCCTCTATCTGGACGTCGGCTCGCATCCGGAGTACGCGACACCGGAGTGCGACTCGGTGACCGACCTGGTGGCCCACGACCGGGCCGGTGAGCGGATCCTGGAGGGCCTGCTCGTCGACGCGGAGAAGCGGCTGCACGACGAGGGCATCGCAGGCGAGATCTACCTGTTCAAGAACAACACCGACTCGGCCGGCAACTCGTACGGCTGCCACGAGAACTACCTGGTGTCCCGGCACGGCGAGTTCGGCCGGCTGGCCGACGTGCTGATCCCGTTCCTGGTCACCCGGCAGTTGATCTGCGGCGCCGGCAAGGTGTTGCAGACCCCGCGTGGCGCGGTCTACTGCCTGTCGCAGCGGGCGGAGCACATCTGGGAGGGCGTCTCCTCGGCGACCACCCGCAGCCGACCGATCATCAACACCCGCGACGAGCCGCACGCGGACGCGGAGCGCTACCGCCGGCTGCACGTGATCGTCGGCGACTCGAACATGAACGAGGTCACCACGCTGCTGAAGGTCGGCACGGCCGACATCGTGCTGCGGATGATCGAGGCCGGCGTGGTCATGCGGGACCTGACGCTGGAGAACCCGATCCGGGCGATCCGCGAGGTGTCGCACGACATCACCGGCCGGCGCAAGGTCCGCCTGGCCTCCGGCAAGGAGGTCTCGGCGCTGGAGATCCAGCAGGAATACCTGGCCAAGGCGACGGAGTTCGTGGAGCGCCGCGGCGGTGACCAGACCGCCAAGCGGGTGGTGGACCTGTGGGCGCGGGTGCTGCGCGCGGTGGAGACCGGCGACCTGGACCCGGTGGCGCGGGAGATCGACTGGGTCAGCAAGCTGAAGCTGATCGAGCGTTACCAGCGCAAGCACGACCTGCCGTTGTCGCACCCGCGGGTGGCGCAGATGGATCTGGCCTATCACGACCTGCGGCGCGGCCGGGGCCTGTACGGGCTGCTGGAGCGTCGCGGCGAGGTGGACCGGGTGGCGAACGACCCGGAGATCTTCGAGGCGAAGGAGACGCCGCCGCAGACCACCCGGGCGCGGCTGCGTGGCGAGTTCATCCGGCACGCGCAGGAGAAGCGGCGTGACTTCACCGTCGACTGGGTGCACCTGAAGCTGAACGACCAGGCGCAGCGCACGGTGCTCTGCAAGGACCCGTTCCGGGCCTACGACGAGCGGGTGGAACGGCTGATCGCGAGCATGTGACGCCGGTGGGCGGCCGGTGCCCGGCACCGGCCGCCCGGGCACCGGTACGCTGGCGTCGCCATGGACACTTCCGAACCGCAGGGCCGCGAGCGCGGCCAGACCTCCGGCCGCGAGCGGGACGGCGGCACCGAGAAGCTCAACTGGATCGACCGGCGGCGGGAGAAGATCCGCGCCGAGCTCGAGCGCAACCGCCGCGGCGACCACAAGGTGCCCACCTGGGCGCTGGCGGCCGCGCTGGTGCTGATCGTGGTGGCCTGGGTGGGGCTGATCCTCTGGTTCGGCTGAGCCGGCGCCCGGCGTGCGCCGGTCAGTCGAGCAGACCGGCGGCGTACCGGCCGGCGGCGGCCGCGGCCAGGAAGTAGGCGTGGTCGGCGTCCAGGCCGCGACCCATCGTCGACAGCCCGACCGGGCTGGCCCGCAGCGCCGCGTAAAGGCCGTCGGTGGGCACGGTGACGATCCGGTGCCGGTCGACCAGGGGCGCCAGCGCCGCCGTGACGGCCGCCGTGAGTTCCGGGTCGAGGCCGTCCGGCACGACCAGCTCCGCGCGGGCCAGCGCGACCCGGCCGTACGCGGTGAGGCTGTGGTGGGAGACGCCGCGGTGCCGGGGGCGGGGGTCGGCGTCGGAGACGCGCAGCGAGCCGACCGGGCGCCCGCCGAGCGTGGCGACGGCGTTGACGGCCTCGCCGACGGCCACTCCGGAGAAGCCCCAGCGGGTGCCGGTGCCGAGGTTGCCCGGGCCCTGGGCGACGATCGCCAGGTCGGCGTCGAGCACGTGGCGGGCGGCGAGCAGGCCGCTGTGCAGGGTGGTGGCCTCCAGGTCGCCGCCGAACGCCTGCCCGACGGTGACCGTGCCGGCGAGGTGGCCGGCGAGCCCGGCCAGGGTCCGGGAGAACCAGGCGGGCAGCGCCCCGCCGTCGGTGAGCAGGTAGGCGACCCGGGCCCGGGGGGCGTCGGCGTGCACGCCGGCCAGGACCGCCGGCAGGGCGGAGTGCAGGTCGGCGGTGACCACCGGCATCCCGTCGATCGACTCGGCGGTGGCCAGCCGCGCGTGGTGCGGGGAGGCCTCCTCGTCGACGCCGAGCAGGATCGGCTGCAGCGGGGTGTAGCGGGCCTTGACCAGGTGCCCGGCGTCGCGGTTGTCGACTGCCTGCGGCGGGTCCGCGGGGAGCCGGTCGGGCAGCGCGACGACGAGCGCGTACCCGCCGGTGCCGAGGCCCATCAGCAGGGCGCCGGCGTTGAGCAGCACCCGGTCGCCGGGTTCGGGGTCGCCGACCAGTGCCGGGTAGGCCAGGGCCCGCATCCGGGCGCCGTCGGGCAGCTCGACGTCGAGTTCGACGGCGCCGGCCCACCGCCGTCGTACCGTCGTGACCGTCCCGGACCGCCATCGCACCATGCGGGCACGCTATCGGCCGGCGCCCCGGCGGCGGGCGGCCGGGGTCAGGCCCCCTGGTCGACCGACCGGCCCGGCTCGTCCTGCGTGGTCCGCGCGCGGCGGCCGGTGCCGCGCGACCGGGTCGGGTCGAGGAAGACGTACGCGATCTCCGGGAACCGCCCGGTGAGCCGCCGTTCGGCCTCGTCGGAGGCGGCCTCGATCTCGGCGCCGGTGGCGTCGTCCCGGAAGTCGACCTTGGCGGCGACCAGGATGTCCTCCGGGCCGAGGAACATGGTCATCAGCGTGTCGACCCGGTCGACGGTCGGCAGCTGCGCCAGCTCCTGCTCGATCTGCCGGTGCGTCCGCTCGGAGACCGCGCGGCCGACCAGCAGCGAGATGTTGCTGCGGGCCAGGACGGCGGCGACCACCAGCAGCAGCACGCCGATGAGGATCGACGCGACGCCGTCGTAGAGCTCGTCGCCGGTGAGGTGGGACAGGGTGAGCCCGGCGGCGGCGATCAGCAGGCCGATCAGCGCGGCGCTGTCCTCCAGGAAGACCGCCTTGACCGTGGTGTCGGCGGTGAGCCGCAGGTAGCGGCGGGGGGTGGTGCGCCAGCGCCGCGACTCGCCGCGCACCTGCCGCACGGCCCGGGCCAGCGACACCGACTCGATGGCGAACGAGATCGCCAGTACGACGTACGCGACCAGGTAGCTGCCGGTGTGCTCGTGCACCAGGATCGTGGTGACGCCGTGGGTGATGGCGAAGCCGGCGCCGGCCACGAACGTGAACAGCGCGGCGAGGAACGCCCAGACGTAGCTCTCCTTGCCGTACCCGAAGGGGTGTCGGGGGTCGGCGGGCCGTGCGCCGCGGCGCAGCGCGAGGTAGAGCAGCAGTTCGGTGGTGGTGTCGGCGACCGAGTGGGCGGCCTCGGAGAGCATCGCCGCGGAGCCGGAGAGCAGGCCCGCGACCAGCTTGGCGATCGCGATGGCGAGGTTCGCCGCGCCGGCCACCACCACGGTGCCGACGCTCTCGGTCTTGACTTCCGCTTCCGCCATGCGCCCACCCTATGACCGCTGCCGGTGGGTCGCCCGTCCAGCCGGGCCCGCGCCGCGCCCGCGCGGGTGCCCGCGTCGGACGCGCGGACTGCTAGCGTTCGGTACGTGTCCCGGACCCGTACCGAACGCCTGGTCAACCTGGTGATCTGCCTGCTGTCCACGCGGCGTTTCCTGACCGCCGCCCAGATCGCCGCGACCGTGCCCGGCTACGAGCACGACCCGGACGACGCCAAGGACCACGAGGCGTTCCAGCGCAAGTTCGAGCGCGACAAGGCCGAGCTGCGGGAGCTGGGCGTGCCGCTGGAGACCGGGACGGCGAGCGTCTTCGACGCCGAGCCGGGCTACCGGATCGCCCACCGGGAATACGCGTTGCCCGACATTCCGCTGGAGCCGGACGAGGCCGCCGCGGTGGGCATCGCGGCGCGGCTGTGGCAGCACGCCGGTCTGGCCGCCGCCGCGTCGTCCGGGCTGGCGAAGCTGCGCGCCGCGGGCATCGACGTGGACCCGCAGGCCACCCTGGGCCTGGAGCCGATGGTGACGGTCGACCCGGCGTTCGCGCCGCTGACCGCCGCCGCGCGGGACCGGCGGGAGGTCAGCTTCGACTACCGGGTGCCGGACCGGGACGCGCCGACGCGCCGCCGGGTGCAGCCGTGGGGTGTGGTCTGTTGGCGCGGCCGGTGGTATGTCGTGGGTCACGACCTGGACCGCGCGGCGACGCGCTGCTTCCGGCTCTCCCGGGTGGTGGGCGCGGTCCGGTCGACCGGTGAGCCGGGGGCCTACGAGCCGCCCGTCGGGGTGGACCTGATCAGTCACGTGGCCCGCTGGTCGGGGCCGGTGGAACGCACCGGCCGGGCGACCGTGCTGGTGACGCCGGGGCGCGCCGCCGGGCTGCGTCGCTGGGCGGTGGAGAGCCACGCCGGTCCGGACGGTGACCGGCTGGTGCTGCCGTACGCCGACGCCGACTTCCTGGCCGGGCAGATCGTCGGCTACGGCCCGGACGTGCGGGTGTTGGAGCCGCCGGAGGTGCGTGAGGCGGTCATCCAGCGGTTGAAGGAGGTCGCCGCCCGGCACGACGAGCTGGCGGTCGCCGGGGGTGCCCGGTGACCCGGCCGGCGGCCCGCGCCGGCCGCACCTCGGCCGACCGGCTGGCCCGGCTGCTCAACCTGGTGCCCTACCTGCTGGCCCGCCCCGGCATCGAGATCGCCGAGGCGGCGCACGACCTCGGGGTGACCGAGAAGCAGCTCCGGGAGGATCTGGAGCTGCTCTGGGTGTGCGGGCTGCCCGGCTACGGCCCGGGTGACCTGATCGACATGGCGTTCGACGGCGACCGGGTGACCATCACCTACGACGCCGGCATCGACCGGCCGTTGCGGCTCACCCCGGACGAGGCGCTGGCCCTGGTGGTGGCGCTGCGGATGCTCGCCGAGACGCCCGGGGTGGCCAACCGGGAGGCGGTCGAGCGGGCCCTCGCGAAGATCGAGAGCGCGGCCGGCGACCTGGCCGGCGCGCCGGTCGAGGTGCGGCTGCCCGGCGACAACGCGCGGGTGCGTGAGCTGCGTGCCGCGGTCGAGCGGGGTCGTGCGCTGCGGATCACCTACTACACGCCGGCCCGCGACGAGACCACCGAGCGCACCATCGACCCGCTGCGGATGCTGATGGTCGGCGGCCGGGCGTACGTGGAGGCGTGGTGCCGCCGCGCCGAGGCGGTGCGGCTGTTCCGCGCCGACCGGATCGACGCGGTCACCGAGTTGCCGGAGCGGGCCGTGGTGCCGCCGCAGGCCCGCCCGCATGACCTGAGCGACGGCGTGTTCCGGCCCTCGGCCGACCTGCCGTTGATCACGCTGCGGATCGGCCGGGGTGAGCGGTGGATCACCGAATATTATCCGTGCGAGCGGGTCGAGGCCGACGGCGAGCAGTGGTTGGTGTCGCTGCGGGTCACCGACCTGGGCTGGGCCCGCCGGTTCGTGCTGGGGCTGGGCCCGGAGGCGACCGTGGTGGCCCCGGCCGAGTTGGCCGAGCAGGTCCGCGCGCAGGCGGTCGCCGCGCTCGAAGCGTATGCGGTCCCGACCGGCACCGCCGATCCGGCGGCGACCGGCGTCACCCGATAGGCTGACCGCCGTGGTGATCTGGATCGTGCTCGGGGTCGTGCTGTTCGCGCTGGTCATGCTGGCCCTGGCGGTCCGCCCGGTGGTGGCGCGGCTGCCCCGGTTGCGCCGGTCGGCGGTGGCGTTGCAGCGCCGGGCTGCCGAGGCCGAGTCGCTGCGTTCCGCCGCCGAGGACCTGCAGGCGCGGGCCGAGGCGCTGCAGGAGCGGGCGGCCGTCGCGCAGCAGCGGGTCACGTTGATCAAGGCCAAGCGCGGGGAGTGATCGACGCGGGCCGTTTTCGGCCCGAATGCTCCATGACAGGTGGTTGACGGGACACTTCGGGTTGGTCGAGACTTCACCGACCGGGCCGGCACCAGCAGACCCGGCGAGGGTGGCAAGCCGCTGCGACGCACGTACGATGGGCGGCGACCCACCACACACCGACACAGAGCGACTGGAGCTTCCCATGGGTGCCCTCAAGCCGTGGCACATCGCCGTACTCGTGGTCGTGCTGATCCTGCTCTTCGGCGCGAAGCGGCTCCCCGACGCGGCCCGCTCGCTGGGCCGCTCGCTGCGGATCATCAAGGCCGAGACCAAGAGCCTGCAGGACGACGACCGTGACCTGGCCGAGAAGGCCGACGCGCAGGCCGGCTACCAGCCGCTCCCGCCGCAGCAGCCGGTCCAGGGCCACCCGCAGTACGCCCAGCAGCAGCAGTACGCTCCGCAGCCGCAGCAGCCGGTCGCCCCGCCGGTCGACCCGGTGCACCGCGTCCGCGAGAACTGAGCCGGAAGGGCCCCCACCACCGTGGCCTTCGGGTTGAAGAAGCGCGGGCCGAGTTCGTTCGCGCGCGCGTCCGACGGCTCGATGACGCTCATCGAGCACATCCGCGAGCTGCGGAACCGCCTGTTCCGGGCGTCGCTGGCGATCCTGTTCGGCTTCGGCTTCGGCGTCTGGCTCTCCGGGCCGGTGATGCACCTGCTGCAGAAGCCCTACTGCGACCTGCCCAAGGCGCGGTTGATCAACGGCGACTGCAACTTCGTCCAGCTCGGCCCCGCCGACCTGTTCCTGCTGCAGATGAAGGTCTCCCTCTGGGTCGGCCTGATCATCGCCGCGCCGATCTGGCTCTACCAGCTCTGGGCGTTCATCGCGCCGGGCCTGCACCGTCACGAGCGGCGCTACGCCTACTTCTTCACCGCCCTGGCCGCCCCGCTGTTCGCGGCCGGCGCGGTGCTGGCGTTCTTCGTGACGTCCAAGGGCCTGGAGTTCCTGCTCGACGTCTCCGGCGGCGGCGACGTGACCACCACGCTCGACATCACCCGCTACATCGGGTTCGTCACCAACCTGATCCTGCTGTTCGGGGTGGCGTTCGAGTTCCCGTTGATCGTGCTGATGCTCAACTTCGTCGGCCTGGCCAGCGCCAAGCGGCTGCTGAGCTGGTGGCGGGTGGCGATCTTCGTGTTCTTCGCGTTCTCCGCGGTGGTCACGCCGACGCCGGACCCGTTCGGCATGACGGCGCTGGCGTTCTGCCTCTCCGCGCTCTACTTCGGCGCGGTGGGGCTGGCGTTCCTCAACGACCGGCGGCGCGGGCGGGGCCGCGAGGTCTACGCCGGCATCGCCGACGACGAGGTGTCGCCGCTGGACCTGTCGAACGAGCCGGTGCCGACCGGCGCCCGGATCGAGGCGTCCGCCCCGGTCGAGGCGCCCGAGCCGGTCGCCGCCCCGGCGCCGATCGAACGCCGCTACGACGACATGACCTGACCGTCTCCCAGCAAGCTCCACCCGGCCGCCGTTCCCGCCCACGGGGACGGCGGCCGCGTCTCACCTTCACCCCCGTCCGCGTCGATCTTGGACTTGTGGCGCCTCGAATGCGGCTCCCGCACCTTTTGTCAACGACCACAACTCCAAGATCGACGGAATTGGGCGGGGCGCGGGGCGGGGCGGGGCGGGGCGGGGCGGGGCGGGGGCGGTCAGGACACGCGGCGGGCGGCGGTGGGGGAGAGGGGCGGGACCGCGTCGGGGTGCAGGATGGCGGCGATCGCCTCGGCGCCGTCGACCAGGCGCGGGCCGGCGCGAACGATCAGCGCGTCCGCGTCCAGCGCCCACACCTCAGCACCGGGAAAGTGCCCGGCCACCTCGGCCGCCTGGTCGGCGGCGCCGTCGAGCCGGAAACCGCACGGCGCGACGAGCACCACCTCGGGGTCGGCCGCGCGCAGCTCCGCCCAGGTCGTCGCCGTGGACCGGGCCCCCGGATGGGTGGCCACCGGCGCGCCGCCGGCGACGTCGACGAGATCCGGGATCCAGTGCCCGGCGCCGAACGGCGGATCCACCCACTCGACGACGGCGACCCGCCGCCGGGGCCGGCCGACCACCGCCGCGCCGATCGCCGCCAGCCGGGCCCGCAGGCCGTCCACCAGCGCCTCGGCGCGCTCCGGCACCCGGGCCGCCGCGCCCACCGCGCGGATCGTGCCCAGCACGTCGTCGAGGGTGTACGGGTCGAGCGACAGCACCTCCGCCCGCACGCCGAGATGGTCGACGGCGTCGGCCACCCGGCCGGACGGCAGCGCGCAGACCCGGCACAGGTCCTGGGTGAGGATCAGGTCCGGGTCCAGCCCGGCCAGCGCGCCGGCGTGCAGGGTGTAGAGGTCCGCCCCGGCCGCGAGCCGTTCCCGGACGTAGGCGTCGATCTCACCGGGGCTCATCCCGCTGGTGTCCCGCCCACCGACCACCACCGAGACCCCGGCCCGGTACGCCGCCGGCACCTCGCACTCGAACGTGACCCCGACCAGGTCGTCACCGAGACCCAGGGCGTAGACGATCTCGGTGGCGGAGGGGAGGAGGGAGACCAGTCGCATGCCGCCATCATCGCCGCACCGGAGCCGGACAATCGAGCCGCCCTCGGGCCTTGCCGGGACACCCGGCCCGCTTAGACTCTGCTGACTCTGCCGAGTCCCACCCCGTCCCGGTCAGCGCGCTGACCTCCGCTCCGGAGCGCCCGATGAAAAGCCGTACCGCCGCCGTCCTGACCCTCCTCTGCGCCGCCGCCGCGCTCACCGCCTGCGGCGACGACGAGCCCGCGCCGAAGGGCGAGCAGGTGCCGGTGACCGCCACCGACACCAGCTGTGAGGTCACCACCACGCTGTTCACCCCGGGCACGGTCACCTTCACCGTGACCAACCGGGGGCAGCAGGCCACCGGGGTCTACGTCTACGGCCGGGAGGGCGACCACTTCACCAAGGTGGTCGCCGAGGTGGCCGACGTGCCGGCGGGCCGCACCGGCGACCTGCGCGCCACGCTCGCCACCGGCTCCTACGAGGTGGCCTGCAAGCCGGGCCGGCAGGGCGACGGGGTGCGGACCCGGATCACCGTCTCCGACGACGGCAACGTGGCCAGCGCCGCGGCCGAGACGGCGTACGACCGGGCGGTCGCCATCGAGCTGACCGGTGACACGCTCACCGGCGCCGACGGGTTGATCGCCGAGCCCGGCGAGAAGCTCTCGCTCAAGGTGACCAACAAGACCGCCGGCGCCCGGACGCTGTACGTGCTCAACCCGGACGGCAAGCGGATCGCCGAGCTGAAGGCGGAGCCGAACGGCACCGCCGAGACGGTGGTGGCGCTGGGCGCCGCCGGTAACTGGACGCTCAAGGTTAAGGGCGACGGGGTCGCCGCGGTGAGCCGGCGGCTGGTGGTGCGCTGACCGACGGATCGCGGGCGGGTGCATCCATCGGGGACGGTCCGGGCGAAGCAAGGGTCGTGACGACAGTCACGGACCCGTTCGCTCGACGAAAGGCTCCCCGATGAACATCGCTCGTCTCGCCGCCCGGCTGGCCGTGGGCGCCACCGCCGCGGCGGTGGCCACCACCGCCGTCGCCGCTCCCGCCCAGGCCGGCGCGAAGCAGCCCGGCACCCGGTCGCTGGCCGCCGTGCTGACCGCCGACAAGAGCGGCTTCGACCGCAACGCGCGGGACTTCGACGTGCTCACCAAGGCGGTCCTGACGGTGCTCCAGGCCAAGCCGGACTCGCCGGTGAAGGTGCTCACCGACGGCACGGTCGCGCTCACCGCGTTCGTGCCGAACGACTACGCGTTCCGCGAGCTGGTCCGCGACATCACCGCCGCCAAGAAGCTCCCCGGCGAGAAGGCCGCGTTCGACGCGGTCGCCGGCCTCGGCGTGGACACCGTGGAGGACGTGCTGCTCTACCACGTGGTGCCGGGCGCCACGATCGACCGCAGGGCGGCGCTGAAGGCCGACGGCGCGGAGCTGTCGACCGCGCTCGGCGCCACCGTCGAGGTCGACGTGCGGCACTGCTGGTACGGCCGGCAGGTGCGCCTGGTCGACGCGGACACCAACGACCGCGACGCGCAGGTGGTCCGCTACGACATCAACAAGGGCAACAAGCAGATCGCGCACGCGGTGGACCGGGTGCTGCGCCCGATCGACCTGCCCTGATCCGCTTCCGTCGACGGCGTCCGGCACCCCCTGCCGGGCGCCGTCACCGTTCGCGGTGTCCGAACTGCTCGCTGAGCGCCAGCCCGGCGGAGCAGCTCAGCTCACCGGGGGCGAGCTGCACGTGGGAGGGCCGCCACGTCTCGGCGCCCTTCGGGCCGACGCGGGCCAGCAGGCAGTCGTACTGGCTGGCGCGCAGCGCCACGCCGACCGTGTCGCCCTCGACCGCGACCTCCTGGCGTACCGCCGGGTCGAGCTTCAGGCCGGCGACGGCGGCGCGGACCTTGCTCTCGTGCGGGCCGGCGCCGCTGAGGGCCCGCCGGAGGCGGTCGTCGAGGCCGGCCAGCGACGGGTCCTTCGCGACCGGCAACGGTTGCCCGGCGGGGCAGTCGACGTCGTCGTCGCGGTCGTCGTCCTTCGGGCCGAGGCGCAGCCGGAAGCAGACCTCCTCGGTGCCCTCGACCCGCTCGCCCCAGTCGTTGACGCTGCTGCCGTGCCCGGTCACCCGCAGCACCAACGTCACCCCGGTCTGCCAGTGCGTCTCGCCGTCGACCCGGAGCACCGCGACGGCCGCCTCCTGCCCGGCGGTGTGCGCGTAGTCCTCGGCCTTGTAGAGGTGGTCGCGGTCGAACCGCGCCTCGATCCGGTCGACCGTCTCGGTGGCGTCGGCGACGGCGTCGTCGTGCCACGGCGCCTCGTCCGGCCGTTGGGCCCACCACGCGGCCAGCAGGAACGGGGCGAGCGCGACCGGGGCGAGGACGGCGATCAACGTGCGGGAACGCATGGCGCGCAGTATTCCGCACGGCCGTGCGCGCCGTGGCCCCGTCGATGTCCGCTGCGGGCGTCGCCCCTGGTGGGTGGTGCGAGGTGTGCCGTACGGTGCTCGCCGTGACCGCGCACGATCATGCCCCGCCCGGCCCCGTCGCCGTGCTCGCGAACCCGACCGCCGGCCGGGGGCGGCACCGGGGTCTGCTGCCCGAGATCCTGGCGAGCCTCGGCCGGGCCGGCCGCCCGGTCGAGCTGCTGCGCGCCCGTACCCCGCAGGAGGCGGAGGCGGCGTGCCACGCCGCGGTGGCCGGCGGCGCCGGGGCGCTGGTCGCGGTCGGCGGCGACGGCACGGTGCACCGCGCGATGCAGGCGGTGGCCGGGACGGTCGTGCCGTTCGGGCCGGTGCCGGCGGGCACCGGCAACGACTTCGCGGTCGAGACCGGGTTCCCGGCCGACCCCCGCGCGGCCGTCGAGGTGATCACCGACGCGCTGGCCGCCGGCCGCAGCCGCCCGGTCGACCTGGCCCGGATGTCCGGGGCCGGCGGGGACGACCGGTGGTACGGCGCGGTGCTCGCGGCCGGGTTCGACGCGATCGTCAACGAGCGGGCCAACCGGATGCGCTGGCCGCGCGGCCCCCGCCGGTACGACCTGGCGATCCTGGTGGAGCTGGCCCGGCTGCGGCCGCGTCGCTACCGGCTGACCCTCGACGGGGTGCCGCAGGAGGTGGACGCGGTGCTGGTCGCGGTCGGCAACGCGGCCAGCTACGGCGGGGGTATGCGGATCTGCCCGGACGCCGACCCGACCGACGGCCTGCTGGACGTGGTGGTGGGCGGCCGGTTCGACAGGCGCACCCTGATGCGGGTCAAGCCGCGCATCTACCGGGGCACCCACGTGACGCACCCGCTGGTGCGCGCCTACCGGGCCCGGACGGTGGAGCTGGCCGCCGAGGGCATCACCACGTACGCCGACGGCGAGCGCGTCCTCGACCTGCCGGTGACCGTCACCGCGGTGCCGGCGGCGCTGCGGCTGCTCCGCTGAGCGACGGCGGCGGCCCGACCGGCGGCGGGGGCGCGGCGGCCCGGACCGCGCCGACGCTCGCCACCACCACCAGCGCGATGGCGAGCACCTCGATCGGGTGCAGCGCCTGGCCGAGCACCAGCCAGCCGGCCAGCGCGGCGACCGCCGGGCCGAGGCTCATCAGCACCGCGAACGTCGCGGTGGGCAGCCGCCGCAGGGCCGCCAGCTCCAGGCTGTAGGGCAGCACCGAGGCGAGCAGCGCCAGCGCGGCGCCGAGCCCCAGCACCGCCGGGTCGGCCAGCCGGCCGCCGGCGTCGGCCAGCCCGATCGGCAGGGTGACCAGCGCGGCCACGGCGAGCGCCAGGGCCAGCCCGTCGGCCCGGGGGAACCGCGCGCCGACCCGGGCCGAGCAGACGATGTACGCCGCCCACATGGCGCCCGCGGCCAGCGCCAGCGCGGCACCGAGTGGGTCGAGCCGGTCGAACCCGCCCTGCCCGAGCAGGGCCACCCCGGCCAGCGCCAGCCCGGCCCAGCACCAGGCCGCGACCCGGCGCGCGCCGGCCACCGACAGCGCCAGCGGGCCGAGCACCTCCAGCGTGACGGCCGGACCGAGCGGGATCCGCTCGATCGCCTGGTAGAAGACGGAGTTCATGCCGGCCAGGGCCAGCCCGAACGCGACCACTGCCGTCCAGTCGTCCCGGCCGTGCCCGCGCAGCCGGGGCCGGCACGCCGCGAGCATCAGCAGCGCGCCGAGGGTCAGCCGCAGGGTGACCGCGCCGGCCACCCCGGTGCGCGGGAACAGCAGCGCGGCCAGCGCGGAACCGAACTGCACCGACAGCGCCCCGCCGAGCACCAGCGCGACCCCGCCGAGCCGGCCCGACGCGCGGGGCGGAAAGGGGTGGGCTGCGGTCACGCCCCTGACCCTAGTCGGGGCGGCCGGTCACCCGACGCCGGCCAGGTCCAGCACCGCGCCCAGCCCGTTCGGGCGGCCGGCGTCGGCGGCGGGCAGCACCAGCACCCCGCAGCCGGCCGCCACCGCGCCGGCGTCGGCCGGGGTGTCACCCACCATCAGCGTGTGCTCCGGGTCGACGCCGAGCATCCCGCAGGCCCGCAGGAAGATGCCCGGATCCGGCTTGCAGCGCCCCACCTCGTACGACAGCGCGTACGCGTCGACCAGTCCGTCGAGGCCCCAGGCGGCGAAGAGGGGACGCAGGTCGAAGCCGATGTTGCTGACCACCGCCACCTTCACCCCGCCGGCGGCGAGCGCACCGAGCACCGGGGCGGTGTCGGGGTACGGCAGCCAGCCCTCGGGGACCAGCACCCGCTCGTAGAGCGCGTCGGCGAACCCGTCGATGCCGGCGTCGACGGTCTCGGCCAGCGCGGTGTAGGCACCGCGGTGGGCGTGCGGGTAGAGGTCGCGGTCGGCCCACAGCTCGGCCAGCCGGGGCGGGACCCGGGCCGGCAGCGGGCCGCCCGCCCGGCCGGCGGTGAGCAGGCGGTCGGCGAGCGAGGTGGCCCGGATCCGGTCCAGCTCGACCCCGCAGGCGGTCGCGGCGGCGTACACCCAGGCCAGTGGCTCCTCCACCTGGGCGAGCGTGCCGTGGAAGTCGAAGAGAACCGCCTCCACGGGCCGACGGGACGGGCTCGGGCGGACGGCGTCGTCGGCGCCGCGCGAGGCGTGGGGCAGTTCGGTACGGTCCGGCACGTCGTGCACCCTACCGACCCGCTCCGACCGCCCCGCCGGACGGCCTTGACCGGTGGCCGTCGGCGGTACCGATTAATCTTGGATGCATGTCGAGCCCCGCCGAGCGGTACGCCGCGGCGCGCCGCCGGGCCGCGCAGGCCTCCGCCTTCCCGGCCCTGGACGAATTCTCCCGCGACCTCGGGTTCGACCTGGACGACTTCCAGCGCGAGGCGTGCGAGGCCCTGGAGCGGGGCAGCGGGGTGCTGGTCTGCGCGCCCACCGGCGCCGGCAAGACGGTGGTGGGCGAGTTCGCGGTGCACCTGGCGCTGCGCGAGGCGCCCGCGGGCGACGGGCCGGCCGTGCGTCGCAAGTGCTTCTACACCACGCCGATCAAAGCGCTGTCCAACCAGAAGTACCACGACCTGGTCGACCGCTACGGCGCCGAGCAGGTCGGTCTGCTCACCGGCGACAACGCGATCAACGGCGACGCGCCCGTGGTGGTGATGACCACCGAGGTGCTGCGCAACATGCTCTACGCCGGCTCGGCGACCCTCGAGGGCCTGGCCTACGTGGTGATGGACGAGGTGCACTACCTGGCCGACCGCTTCCGCGGCGGGGTCTGGGAAGAAGTGATCATCCACCTGCCGGAGTCGGTGACGTTGGTGTCGCTGTCGGCGACCGTGTCGAACGCCGAGGAGTTCGCCGACTGGCTGGTCACGGTGCGGGGGGAGACCACGGTGGTGGTCTCCGAGCACCGGCCGGTGCCGCTCTGGCAGCACATGCTGGTCGGCAAGCGGATGTTCGACCTCTTCCACGACGCCGACGCGGCCCGCAAGCACGACGTGCACCCGGAGCTGCTGCGCTACACCCGGGACACGACGCGCCGGCTGGAGCTGGGCGAGGGGCGCAGCGCGGGCCCCGGCGGCGGGCGGCGCGGCCCCCGGTGGCGCGGTCCGATGCGCCCCGACATCGTCGACCGGCTCGACCGGGAAGGGCTGCTCCCGGCGATCCTGTTCATCTTCAGCCGCGCCGGCTGCCAGGCCGCCGTCCAGCAGTGCCTCGCCGCCGGGCTGCGGCTGACCTCCGCGGAGGAGCGCGCCGAGATCCGCGAGGTGGTCGAGTCCCGGATCACCGCCATCCCCGGCGAGGACCTGACCGTGCTGGGCTACTGGGAGTGGCTCGACGGCCTGGAGCGCGGGCTGGCCGCGCACCACGCCGGCATGCTCCCCGCGTTCAAGGAGGTCGTCGAGGAGCTGTTCGTCCGCGGCCTGGTCAAGGCGGTCTTCGCCACCGAGACGCTGGCCCTGGGCATCAACATGCCGGCCCGCTGCGTGGTGCTGGAGCGGCTGGTCAAGTTCAACGGCGAGGCCCACGTCGACCTCACCCCGGGTGAATACACCCAGCTCACCGGCCGGGCCGGCCGCCGCGGCATCGACGTCGAGGGCCACGCGGTGGTGGTCTGGTCGCCGGAGACCGACCCCCGGCACGTGGCCGGGCTCGCCTCCACCCGCACCTACCCGCTGCGGTCCAGCTTCCGGCCGTCCTACAACATGGCCGTCAACCTGGTCGGCAGCGTCGGGGCGGAGCCGGCCCGGGCGCTGCTGGAGTCCTCCTTCGCGCAGTTCCAGGCCGACCGGTCGGTGGTCGGCCTGGCCCGGCAGGTGCAGCGCAACACCGAGACGATCGAGGCGTACGGCGCGGAGGCCGCCTGCCACCAGGGCGACTTCGACGAGTACTTCGCGCTGCGGGTGGCGATCGCCGACCGGGAGCGGGCCATCGCCCGCCAGGGGCAGACCCAGCGCAAGGCGGCGGCCGTCGCCTCGCTGGAGCGGCTGCGGGTCGGTGACGTGATCCGGGTGCCGTCGGGGCGGCGCGCCGGCCTGGCCGTGGTGCTCGACCCGGCCACCGGCGGGTTCGGCGAGCCCCGCCCGCTGGTGCTCACCCAGGACCGGTGGGCCGGCCGGGTCAGCCCGGGCGACTTCACCACCCCGGCCGAGGTGCTCACCCGGATCCGGGTGCCGAAGCACTTCAACCACCGCTCGCCGGCGGCCCGACGCGACCTGGCCGCCGCGGTCAGCGGCACCGGCCTGGACCGGCACAGCGGCCGGCGCGGCGGGCGTTCCCGCCAGGCGGTGGGGGAGGACCACCGGCTCAGTCAGCTCCGCGTCGAGCTGCGCGGGCATCCCTGCCACGCCTGCCCGGAGCGGGAGGAGCACGCCCGGTGGGCGGAGCGCCGCCGCCGGCTGGAGCGCGACACCGAGGAGCTGCGCGAGCGGGTGAGCGGGCGGACCGGCTCGCTGGCCCGCACGTTCGACCGGATCGTCGCGCTGCTGACCGCACGCGGCTACCTGGCGACCGACGGCGAGGTGACCGACGCGGGTCGGATGCTGGCGCGGATCTGGACCGAGGCCGACCTGCTGGTCGCCGAGTGCCTGCGCCGCCGGGTGTGGGACGGCCTCTCCCCGGCCGAGCTGGCCGCCGCCGTGTCGGTGGTGGTCTTCGAGGCGCGGCGCGACCTGGACGAGCGGGCGTCGCTGCCCCGTGGCGCGGTCGGGGACGCGGTCGACGAGACGCTCAAGCTGTGGGGCGACATCGAGGCGGACGAGGCGGCGCGCGGTCTGACCGTCACCCGCGAGCCGGATCTCGGCTTCGCCTGGCCGATCTACCGCTGGGCGCGCGGTGAGGCGCTCGCCAAGGTGCTCGCCAGCGGGCACCAGATCGACGGCGAGATGCCGGCCGGCGACTTCGTCCGGTGGGCGCGGCAGGTGGTCGACCTGCTGGGCCAGATCGCCGACTCGGGCGGCGCCTCGACGGAGCTGCGGGCCACCGCGCGACAGGCGATCTCGGCCGTCAACCGGGGCGTGCTGGCCTACCACGCCTCCGCCTGACGATCACTTTCGGTCACCGACGCCGGTGAATCGACGCATCGCTGCGTCATCACGACACCACCCCACGAAACCTCCGGGGGGTGGTGTCGCGCCTGGTCAGGCCCTGCCGGATCATTGCCGAGGCGCGACGGTTACGCGCCGGTAGCGGATCGGGGGAAGGTCACCGTGGGCGAGATCAATCACTTTGAGTACGGGTGGATCACACCCGCGCTCAGCTACGCGCTGTCCGTGCTCGGCTCGGCGCTCGGCCTGGTCTGCGCCGGCCGCATCCGGACCGCCACCGGTGCCGGCCAGCGCGCCTGGTGGGGTCTGCTCGCGGCCTGGGCGCTCGGCGGCACCGCCATCTGGGCGATGCACTTCATGGCCATGCTCGGCTTCGCCGTCGGCGGCACCCGGATCCGCTACGACGTGCCGCTGACCGCGGCCAGCACGGTGATCGCCATGGTCGGCGTCGGCATCGGCCTGGCGATCGTGGGCACCGGCCGGCTCACCGCCGTCCGGTTGCTCGCCGGCGGTGTCTTCACCGGCGCCGGCGTGGCCGCAATGCACTACACCGGGATGGCGGCCATGCGGCTGGACGGCACGCTCGGCTACGACCCGTTGCGGGTGACGCTCTCCGTCGTCATCGCGCTGGTGGCCGCCACGGTGGCGCTCTGGCTGGCGATGACCGTCCGGCGCGGCGTCGCGATCATCGCCTCCGCGCTGGTCATGGGCATCGCCGTGAACGGCATGCACTTCACCGGCATGAGCGCGCTGTCGGTGCACCTGCACGAGGGTCGCGGCGCCACCACCGGCACCGAGGTCAGCGGTCTGCTGGTGCCGATCGTGCTCGCCGTGATCTTCGGCGTGGTGGGGCTGGTATACGCGCTGCTCGCCGCGCCGTCCGACGACGACCGGGCCGGGGCCGCGTACGTGGCCGCCCGGCTCGACGGCGCCACGCCGGTGCCGGAGGCGGCGCCGGATCCGGTGGGCCTGCGCGCGCCCCGCGTGGCACCGGAGCAGCCCGCGCCGGATCCGGTGGGCCTGCGCGCGCCCCGCGTGGTGCCGGAGCAGCCCGCGCCGGATCCGGTGGGCCTGCGGTCCCGCTCGACGCTGGCACAGCCCGGCGCCCAGTTCCCGTCCCGCCGCAAGTCCGACCCCCGCAGCTGACCCGGCGGCGAGACCGCTGCCGCAGTCCGGCCTTCCACGCTCGACGCGCCTGCCCGTCGATGTCGTCCCGTCCGGAATCAGCTCGCGGTGCGGCGCCGTGGCGGTACCGGAAACCGCGACAGCCCGCGGTCTCTCAAATAGCGAGAACGATCTTCCGCTGGACGGACCATTGTAGATCTTGGTACGAAAGTGCCCCCATGAGGGCCAATTCGTACCAAGATCTACATCACCGGCACCGATACCCGGGACGTGAAGTGCATTGTGCTGCGATGGACGGCGGCCCGAGAGGGGCGCAGACCTGCCCTGACGCCAGCGTCGTCGACCAGGCCGGTGAGCGGGCCGAGCCGTTCGGCGGCAACGCCAACGCGCCACCCTCGCCGAGCCCGCGCCGTCCGGGCCGAGATGCTGGGCCGCCTGCCCGGCGGGCCTGGCTGGCGCGAAACGGCCGGCACCCTCAGCTGGGGTGGGCCTCGGCGGGGGTGAGCCGCGGCGCTGCCGTCGGGTGGGTCCGCGCTCAGGTGCGGGGGGCGGCGAGCGCGTCGACCAGGCGTCGGCAGGAGCCGGCCAGGTTCCAGCGCTGCGCCAGTTCGAGCAGCCGCTCCGGGTCGGCGGGGGAGGTCGGCAGCGCCGGGTCCAGGTCGGGCAGCGGCACGTCGGTGGCGACCCGGACCACCTTCGGCGCCACGGCCAGGTAGTCGCGCGCGCCGTCGAGCTTGCCGCGCAGCCCCGGGGCGAAGCCGGAGCCGGGGTCGTCGAGCGCGGCCAGGATGCCGTCGAGCCCGCCGTAGCGGTCGATCAGGCGGGCGGCGGTCTTCTCGCCCACGCCGGGCACGCCGGGCAGCCCGTCGCTCGGGTCGCCGCGCAGCGCGGCGAAGTCGGCGTACCGGTCGGCGGGCACGCCGTAGCGGGCGCGGACCGCGGCGTCGTCGCAGTCGTCCAGCTTGGCCACGCCCCGACCGACGTAGAGCAGGCGCGTCGGGTGGGTGTCGTCGACGAGCTGGAACAGGTCGCGGTCACCGGAGACCACCTCGACCGGGCCGGGCTGGGTGACCGAGAGCGTGCCCAGCACGTCGTCGGCCTCGTAGCCGGTGGCGCCGACCACCGGGACGCCCAGCGCGTCGAGGACCTCCAGGATCATCGGCACCTGCGGGGACAGCGTGTCCGGCACGACCTCGCCGCCCTCCGGCGCGACCCGGTGCGCCTTGTACGACGGGAGCAGCTCCACCCGCCACGCCGGCCGCCAGTCGTGGTCCATCGCGCAGATCATCCGGTCCGGCCGCCGGGTGCGGACCAACTGGGCGAGCATGTCGAGGAAGCCGCGCACCGCGTTGACCGGCTGGCCGTCGTCGGTCCTCGCGGCCGACTCCGGGATGCCGAAGTAGGCGCGGAAGTAGAGGCTGGGGGAGTCGATCAGCAGGATCGGGGGTCGGTGTGCCACGCGCAACAGGGTGGCACACCCCTGGGACGAGATGGGGGACGGCGGTTGCGCAGACTGGTCGGGTGACGTTCGTACCCGGTCTGATCCTGGCCCGCCGGTTCCACGACGAGGTGGTTGCCCCGCTGCTGGCCCGGCGGTTGCCGGGCCTGCCGTACTCCGCCGGTCTGCTCGACGGCGGCTCCGAGCTGTTCGGTCTCGACATGCCCCGCTCGACCGACCACGACTGGGGGCCGCGTACCCAGCTATTCGTGGCGGACGCGACGCGGATCGCGGCGGTGCGGGCGGCGCTCGACGCGGAGCTGCCCGCGGAGTTCCTCGGCTGGCCGGCCCGGTTCGCCGGTGGCCCGACGACCCGGCTCGGCGTGGTCCGCGCGGACGGCGACCGGCACGGGGTGAGCGTCGAGGAGCTGGGGTCGTGGCTGCGGGCCCGGCTGGGCGTCGACCCGCGCGCCGGCCTGTCGACGGCGGACTGGCTGGCCACGCCGACGCAGCGGCTGGCGGAGCTGACCGCGGGCGCGGTGTTCCACGACGGGCTGGGCGGCGCGCTCACCGCCGTGCGGGCCCGGCTGGCGTGGTATCCGGACGACGTCTGGCGTCACGTGTTGGCAGCGTGTTGGCAGCGGGTGGCGCAGGCCGAGCACCTGGCCGGTCGCTGCGCCGAGGTCGGCGACGAGGTGGGCAGCCGGGTGGTCACGGCCGGGCTGGCCCGTGACCTGATGCGCCTCGGCCTGCTGCTGCACCGCCGCTGGCCCCCGTACCCGAAGTGGCTGGGCACGGTCTTCGCCGGCCTGGCGGCGGCGGGGCCGGTGGTGGACGCGTTGGCCGTCGCACTCGGCGGCGGCGACTGGGCGACCCGGCAGGCCGGCCTGGTGCGGGCGCTGGAGACGCTGGCCGGCTGGACCAACGAGGCCGGCTTGGCCGCGCCCGTGGACCCGGCGGCGCGGCCGTTCCACGACCGGCCGTTCCTGGTGCTGGACGCGGGGCGGCTCGTCGAGGCGCTGCGCGCCGCGATCGTCGATCCGGAGCTGCGCGGGCGCCCGCCGGTCGGCGCGGTGGACCAGTACGTCGACAACGTCGACGTGCTCACCGAGCCGGGCCGGGCGCGCCGGGTGGCGGCGGCGGTGCTGCCGGGCTGACCGTCAGGGCGCGGCGACCGGCTCCGGTGCGGGCGGCGCGTCGACGCGCAGGTCGGTCAGGTCGCGCAGCCGCCGGATCGGGGAGAAGAGCAGGGTCAGCGGGGCCAGCGCGGTGGCCGCGGCGAAGCAGAACAGGGTGGCCCGGGCCCCGGCGGGCCCGGCGAGGGCGCCGGCGAGCAGCCCGCCGACCGGGATGGCGCCCCAGGAGACGAAGCGGACCGTGGCCATCACCCGGGAGAGCAGGCCGGGCGGGCTGGCGGTCTGCCGGTAGGTGCGGGTGGTCACGCTGAGCACCACCACCCCGGCGGCGAAGAGCACGTTCCCCGCCGCGAAGGCCAGGTACGCGGGTGCGCCCACGCCCACCGGCACCAGGGCCGCGCCGCCGACCGACACCAGGCAGGCGACCACCAGCGAGCGGGCCGTCCCCCACCGCCCGGTGATCCACGGGGTCAGGGCCGCGCCGACGAGCGAGCCGACGCCCTCGACGGCGAGCAGCACGCCGACCAGCGCGGGTGGCGCGTGCAGCTCGCGGACCAGGTAGAGCGGGTAGACGGCGAGCTGGGCGCCGCAGACGAAGTTCACCGCGGTGGCGGTCCACATGGTCGGTCCCATCACCGGGTGCCGCGTGACGTACCGCCAGCCTTCGCCGATCATCGCCCGCACCGGGGGCCACCGGTCGGGCGCGTCGGTGCGGCGGGCCGGCAGCGAGCCGAGCAGCGCGGCGGAGACGAGGTAGCTGACCGCGTCGACAAGCACGGCCGGCACCGCGCCGAGCGCCTGCACCGCGACTCCACCCAGGGACGGGCCGCCGAGCTGCGTGGCGGCGTGCGTGGCGGAGGTGAGGCTGTTGCGGGCGTGCAGTTGCTCGCGGGGGACCACGGTGGGCAGGAACGTCGCGTTGGCGACGTCGAACAGCACGTTGGCGAAGCTGACCACAAGCGCCACGACGATCAGGTGCGCCACCGTCAGCCAACCCCACCACCAGGCCAGCGGTACCGACGCCACCGCCACGGCGCGGGCCAGGTCGGTGCCCACCTGTGCGCCGCGCAGCGGGAGCCGTTGCACGATCACGCCGGCGGGTAGGCCGATCACCAGCCAGGCGACGTAGCCGGCGGCGGCGACCAGCCCCATCTCGAACGCCGAGGCGTCCAGCACGGTCAGCGCGGTGAGCGGCAACGCCACCGCACCGACCGCCGACCCCAGATAGCTGGTGGTGCCGGCGGCCCACCAGCGCCAGAACACCCCGGCCCGATGCTCGACGGACATGCCGCCAACCCCCGATCCGAGCCAGTGAGTTCCAATCTGGAACGGACTATAGTCGTCGTGGGGGTGACGTGTGAAGCGGGCTGGACTCGAGGATGCGGACTGCGGCATCGCGCAGGCGCTCGGCGTGCTCGGCGACTGGTGGGCGGTGCTGATCGTCCGCGAGATCGCCGGCGGCACGACCCGGTTCGACGCCGTGCAGCGCGAGCTGGGGGTCAGTCGGCGCGCGCTCACCGAACGGCTCGGTGGCCTGGTCGCCCAGGGCGTGTTGCGGCGCGAGCCCTACTCACTGCACCCTCCGCGCCACGACTACCTGCTGACCGCCAAGGGCGAGGGCCTGCTGCCGGTGCTGGTGGCGCTCCAGGACTGGGGGACCCGGCACGTGATGGGCGACGGCGCGTTGACCGGCACCGCCGACGCCGGCTCGGCCGAGGCGCGCCGGATGCACCGTCTCGTCGGCCGGCGGCTGCCCCCGCTGGAGCTGACCCGGCACGACGGCGCCGTGGAGGCGCCCGCCGTGCCCGGCCGGTGGACAGTGCTCTACCTGTTCCCGGGCGCCTTCGCGCCGGGTGCGCCCGGCCTGCCGCCGGCCTGGGCGGACATCCCCGGCGCCGTCGGTTGCACGCTGGAGTCTCGCACGTACGCCGACCGCCACCCGTCGTTCCGGGTAGCCGGGGCGGAGGTGCGCGGCGTCAGCACCCAGCGCCCCGACCAGCTGGCCGCGTTCGCCGCGCACGCCCGGCTGCCGTATCCGCTGCTCGCCGACGAGGACGCCCGCCTCGCCGCCGGACTGCTGCTGCCCACCTTCCGCGCCGGCGGAGTGGTCCGGTTCAAGCGGCTCACCCTGCTGGTCGACCCGTCGGCCGTGGTGCGGGCGGTGCAGTTCCCGATCACCGATCCGGCCGGCTCCGTCGACGAGATGCTCGCCGAGGTACGTCACCGTGCCGGCTCGGACAGTTAGAAGTCGCGCGGAAGGGTGGTGTTCATCGGCGACATTCGGAGCGGCTGTCCCGCCGGCGGCGGATCCATCTCGCGTCGGATCAGGCTACGAATGGTGATGATCGCGTCGGCGGGTCGAAGTACGCGTCGATGACCTTCTCCGTTCGTCGTAGCAGCACACTTTCCTCGCCGAGTTCCCGATCCGGCAGCGGCCGCGGTGGGGCTCCCCTAGTGGGTGGCATGGGGAAAGGTCGGGGAGTTCCTCCGGATGCCCGGGGGCCTGGCCACGGGCCAGGATGAGGGGGTGACCATGCCCGCGTCCATAGCCTCCGACAACCCGTCCCGGACCCGTCGACCGGTCCGGGACGAGGGCGGCGCGGACCGGTTCACGCTGTTTCTCGTCGCGGCGGTGCTCACCATCCTGGTGACCCGGGCGTTCCTGCATATGACCGGCTATCCGCGGGTCGGCGGCGGAGGACTGCACGTCGCGCACGTGCTGTGGGGCGGCCTCGGGATGCTCGCCGCCCACCTGATGTCCATGCTGTTCCTCGGCATCGCGGTGAGAAATGCCGCCGCTGTCGTGGCCGGAGCCGGCTTCGGCTTGTTCATCGACGAGGTCGGCAAATTTCTCACCGCCGACAACAACTACTTCTATGAACCCGTCGCCGCCATCATCTACGCCGTTTTCGTCGCGACCTACGCCGTAGTAAGGCTCGGTGTCAACCGCCGGCCCCTGAGCGAACGGGAGCGACTCGTCAACGCGGCGCAGCGGACGGCAGATGGCCACGCCGGCTCGCCGACGGGCGGTGAATGGCCGACGCGCATCCGCGAGCAGTGGCGGGCGGCGCTTGCCGACTTCTGCCGACGGCCGTTGCTTCGCCGCTGGACCGCACCAGCGATCGCGTTGTTCACCCTCTTCTCGCTGGGTCGCCCGCTCGTGCTGCTGTCCCGGGATCCGAACCTGCCCAACGTCATCTATGCGACGTTCGCGTCCACCGCGTTCGTGCTCGCGGTCCTCGGGCTGTGGCGCTCGAGGCGTGGCCGGTCAGCAACCAACCTGTTCGAGGTTGCTCTGATGATGGAACTGCTGGTGGTACAGGTCTTCTGGCTCCTGGACAGCGAGTTCGCCGGAATCCTGCCAGTCGCCGGGACCGTGGCCCTGCTGACCGTCAACCGACGACACGCCACCCCGTCGCGTCGCGGGCGGTGCGGCGCTGCCGCGTACGTCCGGCACGTGTCCGGCGTTTGTGATGCAGATCACTGACCTCGCTCATGCTCAGCCCTCGCGCGCCGGGGTGCGCTGCCTCGCAAGTGGCCACTCACCCACCCTGAGGCCCCCGGGAACCGCCCGGGCGAGCGCGCGCGTACTCCTCCCAAGCGAATGACCTCGCCGAAGGCAGAGACGGCCTGCGGGCATGATCCACAGTAGATTCGAGGGGATCGCCGAAGGCCCGGACCGTGGCTACGGTGGCTCGCATGCCAACTCTGATATCGCCCACCACCAGCCTGTATGCCGCCTTCCAGGACTGCCGCGACGACTGGGGACCCGGTCTGCACGAGGACGGCTTCGGCATCGGCCCCGAAGACGACCTGGACTCGCCCGACGGCTTCGCCGACTGGGTGCGGCGACGTCTCCGGCTCGACCACGGGGCCGGGGCGCCGTGCCCCGACGAGCGGCACGCCTCGTGCCGGTGGATCGTCGAGGACGGGCAGGTGCTCGGGGGCATCGCGATGCGGCACTGGCAGGACGACGACCTGGGCCAGATCGGCTACGGCGTACGTCCCTCCGCGCGCCGCCGCGGCCTGGCGAGCTGGGCCCTGGGCGAGATGCTCCGCGAGGCCCGCACCGTGCTGGGTCTGCACCGGGTGCTCATTCCCTGCCTGGAGGACAACCTCGCCTCGGCGCGCACCATCGAGAGCCAGGGCGGCGTGTTCCAGGGAATCCTCGACACCGGGCACGTCCGGGTCCGCCGCTACTGGATCTCGCTCAGCCGCTGACCTGCCCACCGGCCGTCGGAGGTCAAGCAGGACCAGGCCGTCGGCGGTGCGCTCACCAAGGCGCCCGACGGTGGGCGGCGGGCGGGCCGATCCCCGGTCGACCGGGGCAAGGGCGGCCTCTACCTGGCAGCCGCCCTCGTCACGGTACGTCAACTCATCCGCCGAGCCCGAACCCTCTACCGGTGGACGCTCGCCCCACCGCCCGATGCCCCACGTGACACCTGCTGCCGGCGGTCTTAGTTCCGGACTTTTCACAAGGCGCGAAAAAAGCGGTGGAGCGGTGCCGCGGGAATTGACATACGCCACTGCGTACCGGGAGGGTCCTGCGCACGGGCAGACACCACGACACGCCCGGAATCCCCGACCCGCACTCCACCCGTCCCGGAGATGCCCATGTCACCCGTACCGTCCAGACGCCGCCGGCCGCTGCTCGCCGCGCTGACCGCCCTGCTCGCCGCCGTGGCGCTGGTCGCGCCGCCCGGCCCGGCCCGGGCCGCCGACCCGCTGCTGTCGCAGGGCCGGCCCACCACCGCCTCGTCCACCGAGAACGCCGGCACCCCGGCGTCCAACGCCACCGACGGCGACGCCGGCACCCGCTGGTCGAGCGCGTTCGCCGATCCGCAGTGGATCCAGGTCGACCTCGGCGCCACCGCCGCCGTCTCCCGGGTCAGCCTGGCCTGGGAGGGCGCGTACGCGCGGGCGTACCAGGTGCAGACCTCGACCGATGGCGCCACCTGGACCACCGTGTTCAGCACCACCAGCGGCGACGGCGGCACCGACGACCTGACGGTCAGCGGCACCGGCCGCTACGTGCGGGTGTACGGCACCGCGCGGGCCACCGGCTACGGCTACTCGCTCTGGGAGTTCCAGGTCTACGGCAGCACCGGCGGCGGCAGCGGCTGCGACACCGCGACCAACGCGGCGCAGGGCCGCCCGGCCACCGCCTCGTCGACCGAGAACGCCGGGACCCCCGCCTCCGCCGCCGTCGACGGCAACCCGGGCACCCGCTGGGCCAGCGCCGCCGCCGACCCGCAGTGGCTCCGGATCGACCTGGGCAGCGTGCGCACCGTCTGCCGGGTGGTGCTGAGCTGGGAGGCCGCGTACGCGCGGGCGTACCAGATCCAGACCTCGACCGACGGCGCCACCTGGACCACCGTGTACGGCACCACCACCGGCGACGGCGGCACCGACACGGTGACCGTCACCGGCACCGGCCGATACCTGCGGGTGTACGGCACCGCGCGGGCCACCGGCTACGGCTACTCGCTGTGGGAGGTCGCCGTCAACACCACCGGCGGCGGCACGATCCCGGGCGGCGGGCCGCTCGGGCCCAACGTCATCACGTTCGACCCGTCGATGTCCGCCGCCACCATCCAGGGCCAGCTCGACACCGTCTTCCGGACCCAGGAGTCGAACCAGTTCGGCACCCAGCGGTACGCGCTGATGTTCAAGCCGGGCGACTACTCCGGCATCAACGCGCAGATCGGCTTCTACACCTCGATCATGGGGCTCGGCCGGAACCCCGGCGACGTGCGGATCCACGGCGACGTCACGGTGGACGCCGGTTGGTTCAACGGCAACGCCACTCAGAACTTCTGGCGCTCCGCGTCGAACATGCAGGTCTTCCCGTCCGCCGGGTTCACCCGCTGGGCGGTGTCGCAGGCCGCGCCGTTCCGCCGGATGGACATCCAGGGCGACCTCAACCTGGCCCCGAACGGCTACGGCTGGGCCAGCGGCGGCTACATCGCGGACAGCCGGGTGACCGGCATCGTCCAGCCCTACTCGCAGCAGCAGTGGTACACCCGCGACAGCAACGTGGGCGGCTACCTCAACGCGGTCTGGAACGTGACCAACTCCGGCGTGGTCGGCGCGCCCGCCACCAGCTTCCCCAACCCGCCGTACACCACGCTGGCGCAGACCCCGGTCAGCCGCGACGTGCCCTACCTCTACCTCGACGCCGCCGGCGCCTACCAGGTGTTCGTCCCGTCCACCCGCACCAACGCCAGCGGGGCGTCCTGGCTGGGCGGGTCGACGGCGGGCACGTCGATCCCGCTGAGCCAGTTCTACGTCGCCAGGCCCGGCGACTCGGCCGCCACCATCAACGCCGCCCTGACCCAGGGGCTCAACCTGCTGTTCACCCCCGGCGTGTACGCCGTCGACCAGACCATCGCGGTGAACCGGCCCGGCACCGTGGTCCTCGGCATCGGCTACCCGACGCTGGTGCCGCAGAACGGCGTGGTGCCGATGACGGTCGCCGACGTCGACGGGGTCCGCCTGGCCGGGCTGCTGTTCGACGCCGGCGCGGTGAACTCGCCGGTGCTGCTCCAGGTCGGCCCGGCCGGGTCGAGCGCGCGCCACGCCGCGAACCCCACCTCGATCCAGGACGTCTTCTTCCGCATCGGCGGCGCCCACGCCGGCAAGGCCACCACCAGCCTGGTGGTCAACCAGGACGACGCCCTGATCGACCACATCTGGGCCTGGCGCGGCGACCACGGCACCGGCATCGGCTGGACCGTGAACACCGCCGACACCGGCCTGATCGTCAACGGCGACAACGTCACCGCGCTCGGTCTGTTCGTCGAGCACTACCAGAAACACGAGGTGATCTGGAACGGCGAGAACGGGCGGACCATCTTCTTCCAGAACGAGCTGCCGTACGACCCGCCGAACGCGGCCGCCTGGACCAACGGCTCACGGGTCGGCTACGCGGCGTTCAAGGTCGCCGACAGCGTCACCTCGTTCGAGGGCTGGGGGATGGGCAGCTACTGCTACTTCAACGTGGACCCGACCATCGCCGCCTACCACGCCTTCGAGGCGCCGACCCGCTCCGGCGTGCGGTTCCACGACCTGCTCACCGTCTCACTGGGCGGCAACGGGTCGATCACCCACGTCGTCAACGACACCGGCGCCGCCGCGCAGGGCACCGCCACGGTCCCGGTCAACGTGGTCAGCTACCCCTGACCCGGCCCGCCGCCGCCCGGGGGAGAACACCCGGGCGGCGGCGAAGCCGACCAGCGGCCGGTAGATCCGCACCGAGTCGGCCAGCGCCGAGAAGTGCGAGCCGGAGTTGCCGGCGTGGTAGCGGGTGGCGATGTCGACCTGCTCGATCGGAAGCCCGTCCCGGGCCGACTCCAGCAGCACGTTCATCTCGTACTCGAAACGGTCGCCGGGAATGGTGGCGAGCCAGCTCAGCAGCCCGGCCGGGTAGGCGCGCAGGCCGGTCTGGGTGTCCCGCACGTCGCGGCCGGTGGCCAGCCGGAACGCCGCCCGGGTCGCCGCGTTGCCGAACCGGCTGCGGGCCGGCACCTCGCCGTCGAAGCGGCGCACACCCAGCGTCTGCGCCCCGGTGTCGCGCATCCGCTCGGCCACCCGAACAACGTCGGACACCTCGTGCTGGCCGTCCGCGTCCACGCACACCACGCCGTCGCCCGGGCGGTGCGTCGTGGCGTACCGGAAACCGGTGCGCAGCACCACGCCCTTGCCCCGGTTGACCCGGCGGCGCAGCACGGTGGCGCCCCGGGCGCGGGCCGCATCGAGCACCGCGGTGGCGGACGGGCCGCTGCCGTCGTCGACGACCAGCAGGGACGCCCCGGGCACCGCGGCGGCGAGGTCGGTGACGAGCGGCGGCAGCCGGTCACCCGGCCGGTACACCGGCACCAGCACGATCACGGAACCTCCCGGGGTGGTGTCGCCCGCCGGCACGGCCCGCCGGGTCGATCGCGGACCGTCGTACCCCCGGGGCCGGTCCGCGAATCCACCGTGGTCAGCGACCGCCGAGAAGCCGCTCGACCCGGTGCGCGGCGCGGGTCAGCCCGCGCTCGCGCCGCAACAGCGACTCCGGGGTACGCAGGCCGAGGTAGCCGAGCCGACAGGCGACCCGGGCCGCCCGCTCCCGCCGGGCCGGCACCGGATCCGGACCGGTCACCGGCACGTCCAACAGGTCGGCGCCGCGCAGCCCGAGAGCGCGGCGGGCGAGCAGCCGGATCCGGGGCAGGTGCCACGGGTGGGAGACCAGCCCGAGCGGGTGCGCCGGGGTGAACCGGGCCGCGTCGAGCAGTCCGTCCTGGACGGTGAGTGCGAGGTTCTGCAGCGTGGTGCGGGAGCGGGTCTCGGCGTCCAGCCGGGCGTACGCGTCGAGGCCGGCGTCGCGGGCGAGGGCCCGCATCAGCTCGCCCTCGCGGTGCTGCGCCGGCGGGTCGGGCGCGCCGGCCGGACCGTGCGGCCAGCCGCCGGTGAAGACCACGCGCGCGTCGGGCGCGGCCCGGAACTCGGCCGCGTGGGCGCGGACGTACCCGATCGCGGCCCGGGTGCGGGCGACGCTCTCGGCGGTGAGCCGGTAGCCGCCGCCGTCGGCCACCACTCCGCGACCGAAGACGAGCAGCACGGTGGCGATCATGATCCAAGTGTAAGGAGGGGCCCCTTTTTAACACCCGTCTGTTAAAAGGGCCCCCTCCTCACACCCAGGGTGGCGGGCCGACGCCGGTGATCCGCACGCCGCCCCACGGGTCGACCTCGGTGAGCCGGGCGGGGGCGACCCGGTCGCCGATCCGGACCTCGACGTCGCGCCGGCCGGCGCGCAGCAGCCGTGCCACCCGGGGCTCCGGCTCGATCCGCCCGGCCCAGTGGTAGCGGCCGTCGACCGGCTCCCACCGGCCGGCGGCGTGCAGCCGCACCGGGGTGCCGGCCACCTCGGCCGGCCCCTGCCAGGTCACGGCTCGATCCGCTCGTGCGCGCGGGTCAGTTCCGGCGGCAGGTCGGCGCCGCGCCGGACCCCCTCGATGCCGCTCCACAGCAGCGTGGTCAGGTAGTCGGTGAGCGCCTCCCGGCGGATCGGCTGCCCGTGCGTGGTCCACCAGTCGCCGACCGCCTGCACGAAACCCACCAGCCCGTACGCCCACGGCTCGGCCGGGCCGGCGTCGAGGCCGAGCGTCCGCAGCCGGTCGCCGATCACCCGGGCCAGCCCGGTGGCGACCTGCCGGCTGGTGCCGGTGACCACCTGCTGGATGCCGGGGTGGCCGGCCTCGTGCACCAGGAAACGGTAGAGCGTCGGCTCGGACTCGATCACGCTCAGGTAGGCGTCGATGGTCGCCTCGACCAGCGCCCGTTCCTCGCGTACCTGGGCCACGGCGGGGGCGATGGCGTCCACCACGCGCGCCGCGACCACCTCGCTGACCGCGAGCCAGAGTTGCGCCCGGTCGGCGAAGTAGCGGTAGAGCACCGGTTTGCTCACCCCGGCCGTGGCCGCCACCTGGTCCATGTCGACGGCGGGGCCGTGCCGCAGCAGCGCCTGCACGGCCGCGCCGATCAGCTCGTGCCGGCGTTGCTCGCGATGCTCGGCCCAGCGGTCGCGCCGGCCGCTGCGCGGTGGCTCCGTCGGCCCGTCGGAGCCATTGACATCGGTGGAGGTGCGTCGCATGCTACCACTCGTAACAGTTACCTGAAGTTACGTCAACCTGGAGGGGTCATGGAGCGGACGCCGGCCGGATTCCCCCGCGAGGCGGTCGCCGACCGCCTGCTCACCGCCTCGGTGCGGACCAGCTACGACCCGCTGGTGGACCTCGACTGGTCGGCGCCCCCGGTGCCGGGCGCCTACTGGATGCCGCCGCGACGCAGCAGCCTCTACGGCACGTCGCTGTGGGAGGCGATGACCGAAGACCAGCGGATCGAGCTGACCAAGCACGAGGTGGCCGGCGCGGCCAGCGCCGGCCTGTGGTTCGAGACGATCCTCATGCAGATGCTGATCCGGCACTACTACGACGCGGACCCGACCAGCCGGCACGCCCAGTACGCGCTCACCGAGGTCGCCGACGAGTGCCGGCACTCCATCATGTTCGGCCGGCTCATCGAGGCGATGGGGTGCCCGGTCTACCGCGCCGACCCGGTCGACCACCTGCTCGGCCGCTGGCTCAAGGCCACCGCCACCGGCCCGCAGATGTACGCGTCCATCCTGATCGCCGAGGAGATCCTCGACTCGTTCCAGCGCGAGGCGATGGCCGACGAGTCGGTGCAGCCGCTGATCCGCATGGTGTCCCGGATCCACGTGGTGGAGGAGGCCCGGCACGTCCGGTTCGCCCGCGACGAGTTGGCCCGCCAGGTCGAGGCGGCCGGCCCGGTCGCGCTGGGCTACGCCCGGTTGGTGATCGGCCGGGCCGCGCACTCGATCAGCCGGCGGCTGGTGAACCCGCGGGCGTACGCGGCGGTCGGCATCGCGCCGGCGGTCGGCCTGGCCGCGGCCCGGAGCAACCCGCACTGGCAGGCCACCCTGCGCTGGTCCGCCCAGCGGATCGCCGAGCACCTGGCCGACCTCGGTCTGATCGCCGGTCCGGGCCGCGTGCTGTGGCGGCGCTCCGGGCTGATCGCGTCCTGAGGCGGGGGCGGGCCGGCGGCGACCCGAAGGGGGGAGGGTCGCCGCCGGCCGCCCGGTCAGGAGGTGGGGAAGTTGTCCGGGGTGCGGATCCGGTCGCGCATGTACGTGCCGGACTCGGTGAGCACCGAGGGGCCGGTGAACGTGCCCGCCGCGCAGGTGCCCGGGCGCAGCGCCGCGCTGCCCTCGGCCGCGTCGGAGAACGTCCAGTTCGCGTAGCTGATCTTCAGCCGGTCGAGCAGATCCAGCCAGGCGTTGCTGCTGGCCGTGTCGACCGCGCCGTCACCGGTGTAGGTGACCGTGCCGAACTCGGTGACGAACAGCGGCAGCCGGGAGGCGGCCCGCTGCACCTCGTTGCGGTAGTTGTCCTTGTGCGACGCGGCGTAGAAGTGGAACGTGTACATGATGTTCTCGGCCCGGACCGGGTTGTTGACGATCTCGTCGGAGTTGCCGCCCTCGGACACGCCCAGTGAGGACCAGCCCCGGGTGCCGACGATGACCACCGCGTCCGGGTCGGCGGCCCGGATCACCGGGATCACCTGCTCGGCGTAGCTGCGGATGGTCGACCAGCTCACCCCGTTGGGCTCGTTGGTGATCTCGTAGATCACGTTCTTCTTGGCGGCGTTGCGCGAGGCCACGTTCGCGAAGAACGTCTTCGCCCGGTCCAGGTTGTACATCGGGTCGCCGGGCGTCAGCGTGTGGAAGTCGATCAGCGCGTACATGCCCCGCGCCTCGGCCTTGTCGACGAGCGTGTTCACCTGGTTGGTGAAGGCGGTCGGGTTCGTCTCGTAGCCCTTCTCCTGCACGTACATCGAGATGCGCAGCAGGTCGGCCTGCCAGTCGTCGGCCAGCGCGGTGAGCGACGTGTCGGTGTAGCAGTTGGCGAACCACTGCAACCCGTGGGTGCTCATGCCGCGCAGTTGGATCGGCTTGCCGTACTGGTTGCAGAGGTTGACGCCGCAGACCCGCAGCTGCCCGTTGATCGCCACCGGCGTGGTGCCGGTCGGCGGCGGTGGCGTGGTCGGCGGGGGAGTGGTGGTCGGTGGCGTGCCGGGCGTCGTCGGCGTGGTGGTGCCGCCGGTGCAGACCGTGCCGTTGAGCGTGAACGAGGTCGGGTTCGGGTTCGACCCGGTCCACGACCCGTTGAAGCCGACGGTGGTGCTGGCCCCGGTGCCGAGTGATCCGTTGTAGTCCAGGCTGCGCCCGGTGACCGCGGAGCCGCTCTGCTGCCAGGTGGCCGACCAGCCCTGCACCAGCCGCTGGCCCCCGTCCGGGAAGGTGAAGCCCAGCGTCCAGTTGTTCACCGGGTCGCCGAGGTTCTTGATCGTCAGGTTGGCGGTGAAGCCGCCCTGCCAGGAGTTGGTGGTGTAGGTGACGGCGCAGCCGGTCGCCGCCATCGCGTTCGTCGTCGGCAGGACGGCCGTCGCCGCCAGGGCGAGCGCGCCGACTGCGCCGCCGACGAGCAGGTGCCGCCGGGACGGTCGGGGGATCGAGAACATGCGGGAAGGTCCCATCTGATGGGTGATGATCGGACGGTGCCCGTCGTCAACCTGCCCGGAAAGTCCGACGTGGCGCACAGGGGAGCGCTCCCACGCCGAGGGTAGAGGCGGATGCCGATACGTGCAACCGCCGTCGATGGGCTCAGCGCCGACCGCGCCGCCCCCCGTACAGCCGCACCGCGTTGCACACGTCGAACACGCCCGGCACGTCCCAGGCCAGCTCCGCGGCGACCCGGCGGGTCTCCGGATCGGCCACCAGCCCGGCGAGGATCACCACCCGGTTCTGCACGGTCACCGTGATCTGCTGCCGCCGGGTGGTCCAGTCGGCGCTCAGCCGCTGGGCGACCAGCGAGGAGAGCCGCACGTCCGCGTCGTCGGGCTCCGGCCCGCCGGTGAACGGGAACTCGGGGTACGGCCAGGGCATCATCACGGGGGAGGCTCCTTCTTCTACGGTCATGACCGCCCGCCGGGCGCGACGCCCGACGCCGGGGCGCGGTCGTCGACGACGCCGAAGACGCCGTCGAGACGCATGGTGTGCAGCACGGTGAGCACGAAGCGCGACGGCGCCACCAGGCAGAGCTGCCGGCCGTCGCGTCGCGCCTCCTGGTGCGCGCGGACCAGCAGGCCGAGGCCGGCGGAGTCGATCACCTCCAGCTCGGCGAGGTCGACCAGCACCCGGTCGTCCCGGACGAGCCGGTCGGCCAGCGCCCGGCGTACCGCCTCGGCGGAGGCCTCCTCCGGGGCGGCCCGCGGGCCGCGGACCTGCTCCAGGTCGTCCATGCCCAGGCCGTCGTCGGCGACCGCCGCGCGGACGCTGCACCGGGGGCAGTGGTGCGGCCCGGAGGCGAAGGGCGAGCCGACCCAGTCGTGCTCGAAGACCAGCGTCCACACCACCTCCGCGTCGGGGAGGGTGGTGCCCGGGCCGGTGACACTGTCGCCGCAGCCGTCGCAGATGAGCATCATCAGGTGTTCCGCCGGTACGACCGTCACACCTCCTCCTTCCGCCGGGCGCCCCGGTCGGAGGGCGCCTGCGGGTCCGCCGTCGACCGTCCGGCGGCGAGTACCGCCAGGATGACCGCCACGGCGGCGAAGCCGGACTGCACCAGCAGGGGCAGCAGCGGTGACCCGGTCGGGCGGCGGTCGACCTGCCCGGTCACGATCGCGCCGAGCAGCGCGGCGGCCACGCCGAGCGCCAGGGTCAGCCAGATCGGGGCCGCCTTGCGACCCGGGATCACGAGGCGGCCCACCGCGCCGATCGCGAGCCCGACGACCAGCGCCCCGACGAGCGTGCTGACGGTCACCACTCCTCCTCAGCGCGGGCCGGACGTGACCCGGGCCCGGCCGCGGACGGGCGCGCGGGGCGAGTCGACGACGGGCACTGTCGCGCCGACCCCGGCGGTGTCGAGGATGCGCCGGATCCGGGGGTGCGGGTTGCTCAGGGTGAGAGTCCCGTCACGTCGGCTCAGGCGACGGTGCACGTCCAACAGCAGCGCGATCGCGGCGGCGTCCACGTGACGGCACCCGGCGAGGTCGATCGTCACCTCCCGGGGACGCAGCGCGAGGACCTGGTCGAGCACGTGCGCGACCTCGGGCAGCCCGTCGAGGTCCAGCTCATCGGTGATCTCCACGCGCACGTGCGGCACGGTGGAGTCCGGCGGGGAGGACGGCAGGGTGCTGGTCATCGGGTCGCTTCCGGGACGGGTGCGGAGGGCGCTCCCCACTCTGTGCGCCGACCTTGGAGGTCACCGGACGGTTGGATGACGGTTCGATGACAAAAACCGTGAGCGGCCGGCGCGATTGGGCGACCCGTGGTTGGCCGGTCATGATGCCCATATGACGGCCGTACTGGTGATCGAGGACGACGACCGTATCCGGCTCGCGCTGCAGCTCGCCCTGGAGGAGGAGGGCTACGACGCCGGCGGGGCGGCGACCGCGGAGGAAGGGCTGCGCCAGCAGCGGGAGAACCCGGCCGACTACGTGCTGGTCGACCTGATGCTGCCCGGCATGAACGGCTTCGACTGCATCCGTCAGCTGCGACGCGACGACGACGTGCCGGTCGTGGTGATCAGCGCCCGCGACGACACCCACGACATCGTCGCCGCGCTGGAGGCCGGCGCCGACGACTACGTGGTCAAGCCGGTCGCGATCAAGGAACTCTCGGCCCGGCTGCGGGCCCTGCGCCGGCGGGTACGCACCGTCGCCGGCCCCGCGCCCGCCCAGTTCTTCGGCGACCTGGAGATCAGCGCCGAGGCCGGCGAGGTACGCCGCTCGGGCCAGCCGGTGCCGGTGACCCGCACCGAGTTCCGGCTGCTCTGCGAGCTGGCCGAGCACGCCGGCCGGGTGCTGTCCCGCCAGCAGTTGCTGAGCCGGGTGTGGGGGTACGAGACCGGCGACGAGCGGCTGGTCGACGTACACGTGGGCCGGCTGCGACAGAAGATCGAGTCGGACCCGGCCAATCCCCGCCACCTGGTCACCCTCCGTGGCCTCGGATACAAGCTGCAGCGATGAGCCGACCGGGACTGCGTGCCAGGGTCACCGCCGCGTTCGCCATCGGGGCGCTGCTGCTCGCCGCGCTGATGGCCCTCTTCTCGTACGACCTGACCCGCCGCTCGCTGCTCGACGAGCGTGAGCGCGCCGCGGTCCGGGCCGCGTACTACGACGCCGCGGTGGTCCGCTCCGGCCTGGACACCGGCACCCCGGACGTGGTGGCCGTGCTGCGCTCGCTGGACACCGGCAGCGCCCGGCGCCCGTTGCTGCACCTGCGCACCGGCTGGTACGCCCGCACCGCGGACGTGGGCGCCAGCTCGGTGCCGGCGGAGCTGCAACGCGTGGTCGCCGAGGGCCAGCCCGCCGTGCAACGGATCCGCCTCGACGGTCAGCCGACGCTGCTGGTCGGCGTCCCGCTCCCGGGTGAGCTGGGCTACTACGAGCTGACCTCGCTGCGCGAGGTGGAGGACACGTTCCAGGTGGTCGGGCTGGCGCTGACCGCGGTCGCCATCATGATCGCCGGAGCCGGCGCGGCGCTGGGCTGGTACGCCACCCGCAACAGCCTGCGGCCGCTCACCGCGGTCGCCGACGCCGCCGAGCGGATCGCCGCCGGCGACTTCGCGACCCGGCTCGACCCGACCACCGACCCGGACCTCACCCGGCTGTCCAGCTCGTTCAACGAGATGGTGGACAAGCTCGTGCAGCGGATCGACCGGGACCGTCGCTTCGCCGCCGACGTCAGCCACGAGCTGCGCTCTCCGCTGCAGACGCTGGCCGCGGCGGCCAGCGTGCTGAACCGTCGCAAGGAGCACCAGGACGAGCGCACCGCGACCGCGGCCGGCCTGGTCGCCGACGAGGTGGCCCGCTTCCAGCGCCTGGTCGACGACCTGATCCAGCTCGCCCGCACCGAGCAGCCGGCGCACCGCGAGACGGTCGACGTGGACGAGCTGGCGCGGGCCGCCTGCCGGGAACGGTCGTTGCCGGAGGATCTGGTGCGGGTCGGCGACGGGGTCCCGCACCAGTGGTGGGTCGACCGGCGCCGGCTCGCCCAGGTCCTGTTGAACCTGCTGGAGAACGCCGAGCGCTACGGCGGCGGGCCGGTCGCCGTCCGCCTCGACGCGGCGGACGGAGTGGGCGTGGTGGAGGTCGACGACGACGGGCCGGGTGTGCCGGCGGCGGACCGGGAAGCCATCTTCGACCGGTTCGTCCGGGGCCGGGCGGCGCACGCCCGGGCCGGCACCGACGGCACCGGCCTGGGGCTGGCCCTGGTGGCCCAGCACGCCGCGGCGCACGGCGGGACGGCCACGGTGCGGGACCGGCGCCCGGGCGCGCGGTTCCGGGTCGAACTGCCGGGGGCGGTCCGATGAACCGGCGACTGGTTCCGGCGCTGCTCGCGGTCGTCCTGCTGGCCGGGTGCGGCGTCCCGGTCGATGACGAGCCCCGGCTGGTGCGGGAACCGCCCGGCCGCTTCCCGACGCCGGCGGGCACGTCCACCGCCGATCCGGACGGGCGGGTGGGTGAGCCGTTCTGCTTCGTGCGGGACGAAGGGCTGGCGGTGGTCAAACGCCGGGTCGACGGCCTGCCCGGGGTGGACGCCCACCTGCAGCACCTGCTGGCCGGGCCGGACAGCGCGGAGCGCCGCAGCGGGCTGGCCACCGCACTGCCGGGCACCGTGGTGGTGGCCGGGGCGACGATGACCGGCAACGTCGCCACCATCGACGTGCGGCAGGCCGGGCAGGAAGCCCGCCGCAACGACGAGGTGCTGGCCTTCGGCCAGATCGTGTGCAGCCTCACCCAGCGCCCGGACGTGGACAGCGTGGCGTTCCGGCGCGACGGCCAGCCGTTGGAGGTGCCGCGCGCCGACGGAAGCGTCTCGGCGCTGCCGCTCACCGCCGCCGACTACCGGCCGCTGATGCCCCGCTGACCGCCTTTTTCCGAGTCGTGCCTGCTCTATGTCCGGTTTTGGGATTAAACATCCATCGGCCGTTCGGTTGATTTGCCGGTGACTTTTGGTCTAGTGTCACTGGCACGAACCGGTGTGGGAGTCCACCCCGTTCTCTGAGGACAGGAAGGGCAGCATGACCACGATGACCATGGCACCGTCCGTCACCGAGGTGCACCGCGCGCCGCAGACCGGTGAGGAGAACCGCGCCAGCGAGCTGATCGCGGCGCTCGCCGAACTGCCGGCGGACCACCCCCGGCGGGCCGCCCTGCGCAACCAGGTCATCGAGGCGTGGCTGCCGCTGGCCAACCACCTGGCCGCCCGCTACAGCGGTCGCGGCGAGCCGGCCGGCGACCTCGCGCAGACCGCGGCGCTGGGCCTGATCAAGGCCGTGGACCGGTTCGATGCCTCGCGCGGCGTCGACTTCGCCGGCTTCGCCATCCCGACCATCCTCGGCGAGATCAAGCGGCACTTCCGCGACCGCACCTGGAACATCCGGGTTCCGCGCCGCCTCCAGGAGCTGCGGCTGCGCATCTCCGAGGCGAACAGCACGCTGACCCAGACGCTCAACCGGGCCCCGACCGTCGCCGACATCGCCACCCACCTCGACGTCACCGAGGAAGAGGTGCTGGAGGGCCTGGAGGGCGCCCGCGCCTACAACGCGGTCTCGCTCTCCACCCCGATCGGCGACGGCGACAGCGCCACCGAGCTGGGCGACACCCTCGGCACCGAGGACAACGAGTACGAGCTGGCCGACCTGCGCGCCTCGCTCGGCCCGGCGCTGGCCACGCTCGACGAGCGCGAGCAGAAGATCCTCACGCTCCGCTTCTACGGCAACCTGACCCAGAGCGAGATCGCCACCCGGGTCGGCGTCTCGCAGATGCACGTGTCGCGACTGCTCGCCCGTGCGCTCACCAAGCTGCGCGGCCAGCTCACCGAGGTCTGAGAAGTAAGGAGGGGCCCCCTCTTAACGCCTGCGGTATAGGCGGGGCCCCTTCTCACGCACGCGTCCCGACCGCCACCGGCCCCGCCGGTGGCGGTCGCGTCTTTCCAACTCGGGCCGCTCCCGGCCGACATCGCCGGCCCCGGCTCGGCGGAGACGCCACCCCGAGCTGTCGACTGAGTGGCGAACGTCGCTGGAACGTCGCTGGTGCCTGACCAGTCGACGGCGGTGTGGGAGCTGAGGCCGCCGACGGGATCATCGACGCACCACGTCGGGGAACTCGCCGCTCCGACCGCAGCCCGGGATCACCGGTGCGGCCCTCGCCCCGCTCGCTCGCGCCTTCTCGGCTGCCATCTCGCCGCCGAGGCCCGGGCGGCGGGAGTCGGCGCGGTCGTGGTGCAGACCGTCTGCGTACCGGGGAGACGCCCGAACCGGCGGTGCGCGTCGGCAAGCTGCATGCCACTCAGCGGCGGCCGGCGCACGATGAGCCAGTGACATGGTCCGACGTGGTCGCCACCGCGACGCGGACTCCAGCGTCACCACCTTACGCGTGCCAGCACGGACGCGGTTCGGCCAGCCAGTCCTTTCCGGAAAACTTCCGGAAGAATCATTGACGTGTCCGAAACGCCGCTGCAATACTCCGAACGCTGTGGCATCAACTTCTGTCGATTAACCCAGCGTCGTCAGGTGCCACCCGTCCCAAGGAGGACCTGCTCATGTACGCCAGCATCGGCGGCCGCCGCCCGTCCGCTCCCCGAACATCGCGTCTCACCGTCCGGATGGCCGTGCTCGCCTCCACCGTGGCGCTGAGTGCCGCCGGTCTCGCGGTCGCCGCCACTCCGTCCAGCGCCGCCACCTGCAACGGGTACGTCGGCCTCACTTTCGACGACGGGCCGACCGGCAGCACCAGCGCACTGCTGTCCGTGCTGCGCGCGAACGGCGTACGGGCGACCATGTTCAACGTCGGGCAGAACGTGCAGAGCAACCAGTCCGCCGCGCGGGCCCAGGTCGACGCGGGCATGTGGGTGGGCAACCACAGTTGGAACCACGCGCACATGACCTCGATGAGCCAGAGCCAGATGCAGTCGGACCTCTCCCAGACCAGCTCGGCGATCCAGTCGGCGACCGGCGTGCGGCCGCAGTTGTTCCGCCCGCCCTACGGGGAGACCAACTCGACCCTCCAGTCGGTCGCCGCGTCGCTCGGCCTGCGCCAGGTGATCTGGGACGTCGACTCCCAGGACTGGAACGGCGCCAGCGTCAGCCAGATCGTCTCCAACGCCAGCCGTCTCCAGGACGGCCAGGTGATCCTGATGCACGACGGCATTCAGAACACCCGCGACGCGATTCCGCAGATCGTGGCCAACCTGAGCAGCCGCAACCTCTGCCCGGGCATGATTTCACCGAGCACCGGCCGAGCGGTGGCCCCGGACGGCACTCCACCGCCGACCACTCCGCCGCCGACCGGCACGCCGACCACTCCACCGCCCACCGGCGGGTGCACAGCGACGGCGACGACCCCCAACGTCTGGGGTGACCGGTACAACACCTCGGTGACGGTTCAGGGGGCCAGCAACTGGACCGTGGTAGTGGCGGTGACCGCGCCGCAGCGGATCGTCACTACCTGGAACGGCTCGCCCAGTTGGGACAACACCGGTTACGTCATGACGATGCGGTCCAACGGCAGCGGCAACACCTTCGGCTTCACCACGATGATGAACGGCAACAGCGGCGCCAGAGCCCAGATCCGTTCCTGCACCACGGGCTGATCCCGGTGGCCCGCCCAGGCCACTGAACTGGCTCAGATGGGCGTGGTCGACCGTGCCCCTGCGGTGAACTCCACCTGACCGTGGACCGTAGGGGCACCTCCGGCCGAGGCTGATCTCGATTCCCTTTACGCTCCGCGGGTTTCCGTGTCGGTCCGGTCGGTGGTCCGGCTCGGCCCGCAGGCCCGGCCGGGCCCCGGGTCACCAGGGGGCGGGCGGGGGCGGCGGCGCCACCGGCGGTCGGTCGTCGCAGGTGATGGTGTTGGGCAGCAGCCACGGGGCCAACCAGCCGCCGTCGTTGCCGCCGAGGTCGGTCAGCCGGAACTCCGAGCCAGCCGGCGTGAAGTGGAACGAGCCGCAGTTGTTGACCCCGACCGCCCCCACGTTGCGCGCGTCGACGTCGGAGAAGCTCGCCCCGCCGGCCGATCGGGCGCTGACGACCGAGGTGCCGGTCCCGTCGACCCGGATGTCGCGGAAGGCGACGTTGTCGATGCGGACGCTGTCCTTCACCGGCCAGTCGCTGACCAGCATGATCGCGTTGTAGGTGTTGTCCAGATAGGCGTCGCCGACCACCTGGACGTCGGCGTCGATGCTGCGGTCCAGGGCGTAGAACCAGATCGCGCCGAGGCCGATGTTCCAGTTGAGGTCGTAGGTGCCGGCCCGGACCGTGGTGTTGCCGGTGATCCGGATCCGGCCGGCGAACGGCTCCGCGCCGAAGCGGGCGCCGACGTGGATGGCGCTGCCCTCGCGGACCGGGTCGGCGATCAGGTTGTGCGCCACGGTCAGGTCGGCGCCGCCGTAGAGCGCGATGCCGTTGGCCAGCACCGGCGACTGCACCGTGTTGTACGCGAACGTGTTCGACGCGTTCGCGGTGCCCTCCGACCACATGGCCAGCGCGTCGTCGCCGCTGTTGCGCACCACGGAGTTGGTGACCGACGACCGGGTGACGCCGGTGTGGAGGTTCAGCCCGTCGGCGATCTGGTCGGCGATCACCGTGTTGGTGACCCGCAGGTCGGTCATCGGCCCGTCGAACCACATGCCGACCTTGGTGTGGTGCAGGTAGAGGCCGTCGATCGTGCTGTGGCTGAGCGCGCCACCGACGCCGTTGACCTGGTCGGTGTCGATCCGCTCGCGGACGTCGCCCTCGACCGCGAAGCCGGAGAGGTGCACGTCGCGGCTGCCGCCGTCGGCGGCGTCGCGGCCGTAGAAGCCGACGCCGGTGTGCCGGGAGCCGTCGGGTGCGGGGGTGTCCAGGGCGACCTCGCGTCCCTTCACCACTGTGTACCAGCTGCCGGCGCCGGCGATCGTCACGTCGTCCACGACGATGTGCCGGTTGACCTGGTAGGTGCCCGGCGGCAGGTAGAGCGGACGATGTACCCGCCGGGCGTGCGCCACGGCACGGGCGAACGCGTCGGCGGACTCGCGGCGGCCGGTCGGGTCGGCGCCGAAGGCCAACACGTTCAGCGCGTGGGGGAGCACCCGGGGCGGCGCGACCAGATGCGAGTCCAGCAGGTCGATGACGGTCCAGGCGGCGGCCGTACCGGCGGGCGCGGTCAGCCGGACCACCTCGCCGGCCCGGTGGGTCCGGCCGAGCAGCATCCGCTGTTCGTCGTAGAAGTGGTGCGGCCGGAACGGCTTGCTGATCGCCGGCGTGGGTGTGGTGGCCGCCGGCACGCAGGAGCACTCGGTGATCCACCAGTCCGGGTGCAGCAGGTCGGCGTCCGGGTCGTTGGTGAACGGGTACTGGTTGTAGAGCCAGGCGTACTGCGAGGTGAGCGTCATGGTTCGCGCGGGCGCGTGGCCGACGGCGACCCGCAGCGGCGCGGTGATGCCACCGCCGCCCGGCGCGTCCGGGATGCTGTACCGCACGGTGAGCGCGTTTGTGGTGCGGGGCAGCGTGAACTCGACGTACTGGCCGGGGAGCAGGCGCACGGCGCGGCGGCCGGAGGCCTCGCCGGCCAGGGTGTAGGCCGAGCGGTCGGGGCCGATGACGGCGCCGGTGGTCCGGGCGTGCTCGGCCTCCTGCTCGAGGTAGTCGACGCGGGCGCCGCGGCCGTCGACCAGCGCCGGGTCGAGCGCGGCCCGGGTCGCCGGGACCGCCGGGCCGGCCGGCGACGCCGCGGCGACGCCGGCGGTCGGGACGGCCAGGGCGGCGGCGGCGACCGCGGCGGCGAGGAGCTTCGGTACGGACGGACGGCCCGCCGGGCCGGGAACGCTCCGCTGCATCGGAGCACCCACTTTCTCGGGGGAGGGAACGGTGGCGGCCATGTTATTCCTGAACTCTGTCGTCATTCAAGCATCAATATGCCCGAATCTTTCGACACTGTTGGCCGGTCCGACGGCAGGATTGGCGCCGATCTGCTGTTCATTTCTTGCAAGAATCTGACGTACGATTGCCGCCGTGACGAAGCGCTTGACGGAGGTGGCCCGCAAGGCGGGTGTCAGCGAGGCGACCGTGAGTCGGGTGCTCAACGGTCGGGTCGGCGTGTCCGAGGCGACCCGGACGGCGGTGCTGACCGCGCTCGACGTGCTCGGCTACGAGCGCCCGACGAAGCTGCGCGGCGAACGCGCCCGGCTGGTCGGGTTGGTCCTGCCGGAGTTGCAGAACCCGATCTTCCCGGCGTTGGCCGAGGTGGTCACCGGCTCTCTCGCCCAACGGGGTTTCACCCCGGCGCTGTGCGCCCGCACCATCGGCGGCGTGCCGGAGTCCGGCTACGTGGAGATGCTGCTGGACCACCAGGTCAGCGGCGTCATCTTCGCCGGCGGCTCGTACGCGCTGGCCGACGCCTCGCACGAGCACTACCGGCGCCTGATCGACCGGGGCCTGCCCGTCGTGCTGGTCAACGCCGGCGTCGAGGAGCTGGGCTTCCCGCGGGTGTCCACCGACGACGCGGTCGCCGTCGAGCAGGCCTACGGGCACCTGCGCTCGCTCGGGCACGAAATGATCGGCATGGTGCTCGGCCCGGAGGACCACGTGCCGTCGCGGCGCAAGCTGGACGCCATGGTCCGGGCCGCCGACTGGGGCGAGGACCGCAGCTACGTCGAGCGCTCCAGCTTCTCCATGGAGGGCGCAAGGGTCGCCGCCACAAAACTGATCGAACGCGGCGTGACCGGCATCGTCTGCGCCAGCGACGTGCTGGCGTTGGGCACGATCCGGGCCGCCCGGCGGCTCGGTCGCGCGGTGCCCGCCGACGTGTCGGTGGTGGGCTTCGACGACTCGGCGTTCATGACCTGCACCGACCCGCCGTTGACCACGGTGCGGCAGCCGATCGAGACGATGGGGCAGGCCGCGGTCGACCTGCTGGTCACCCAGATCGAGGGGGCCGGCGTGCTGCGCGACGAGCTGCTCTTCGAACCCGAGTTGGTGGTCCGCGGCTCCACCGCCCCCGCTCCCCGTACCTGATCCCGCGCGCCACCCGGCCGTCGACCGCCCCCGCGGTCGGCGGCCTTTTCGTGTGCTCCTGACCTACCGTCGTGATCAGCCGTTGCAAAGTCGTGTTCTTTCGTCATGAGGTCGAAACCTTGCTGTGAAGAGTCCGCGTCGCTACATTGACTCCACTCACCAGCGGTTCCCGCACTCACTGACATTCATCGATACTCCCGTTCCCGAAGGGATGGACAGATGTCCGTACCGCAGTACCGGAAGCTCGCGGCGGCGGCGCTCGCGGCCGGCCTCGGGCTCAGCCTCGCGGCGTGTTCCACCAAGAGCGACGACTCCGCCGACGCCGGCGGCAAGGTCACCATCACTGTCGACTGCCAGCCGGTCGGCGCGCAGAAGGAGCTGCTGAAGAACTGGAACGACGACGTCGCCGAGTTCCAGCGGCAGAACCCCACCATCGTGGTGAAGAGCGTCAGCGTCGGCGAGCAGTGCAACAACCCGCCGGACTTCACCGCCCGCCTCGCCGGCGGCACCGTCACCGACGTGTTCTACGGCTACATGACCGACCTGCAGCAGGTGCTGGACTCCGGCCAGGCGATGGACATCACCGAGTACGCCACCAAGGACACCATCGGCACCTGGGACAGCGTCGACCCCGCGCTCAAGGAGGTCTTCACCGACGGCGGCAAGCTCTACGGGATCCCGGTGAAGAACTACTCGATGGGCCTGGTCTACAACAAGGCGCTGTTCCAGCGCGCCGGGCTCGACGCGGCCAACCCGCCGAAGACGTGGCCGGAGGTGCGCGCCGCGGCCAAGAAGATCTCCGCGCTCGGCGGCGGCGTCGCCGGCTACTCCGAGTACAGCGCCGGCAACACCGGCGGCTGGCACTTCACCTCGCTGCTCTACTCGCAGGGCGGTCAGGTGCTGAGCGCCGACGGCAAGAAGGCCGACTTCAACAACCCGATGGGCAAGCAGGTCCTGCAGAACCTCAAGAACATGCGCTACGGCGACAACAGCATGGGCAGCCGCCAGCTCCTGCAGTGGGGTGACCTGCTGACCAACGCCGGTGCCGGCAAGGTCGGCATGTTCATCGGCGCGCCCGACGCCACCCAGGCGATCGTCACGCAGTTCCAGGGCAAGTACCAGGACTGGGCCATGGGCCCGCTGCCCGGTCAGGACGGGCAGGCGAAGGCGACGCTCGGCGGCGGCGAGGGCTACTTCTTCAAGAAGGGCCTGAGCCCGGAACAGGTCAAGGCCGGTCTGAAGTGGATCGCCTACCAGAAGCTCACCCCGGGCAAGGGCCAGTTCGACTACGCCCGGGCCAAGCCGCAGAACTACCCGGTGGGCCTGCCCCAGCCGCTGCTGTTCGCAGGCGGCAGCGACGCGCAGAAGCAGGAACTGGAGCTGCGCAAGGCCAACGCCAACGTGGACACCGCCAACTTCGCGGTCTTCGAGGCGAACCCGGTGCCGATCAAGGGTGAGCCGCGCAACGCCCAGGCCATCTACGCGGTGCTCGACGCCGCGATGTCCGGGGTGCTGACCAACCCGAACGCGAACATCGACGCCCTGCTCAAGACCGCCGAGGACAAGGTCAACCAGCTCCTCGCCGCCGGCAGCTGACCCGACCGGGGTGGGGGCCGGCCGCACCGGCCCCCACCCACTACCGCAGGAGTCGTCTTGGCGCTCACCACCGCCCCGGGTGCCACCCGCCGGCCCGCCCGTCCCGCGCCCGCGTCGCCGCGTTCCGCGTCGCGTCGGGCCGGGTTCGGCCGGAAGGTACGGGACAACCTCACCGGGCACACGTTCCTGATCGGCGCGGTCGCGTGCTTCGCCGTCTTCTCCTGGTATCCGATGGTCCGCGGCGTGGTGATGAGCTTCCAGCGCACCAGGCGCGGCGAGACCACCTGGGTCGGCTGGGACAACTACACCCGGATCATCGCCGACCCGAGCTTCTGGACGGCCTGGAAGAACACGTTCGTCTTCACCGGGCTGGCGCTGGTGCTGGGTTACGCCGTGCCGTTCTTCGTGGCGATCCTGCTCAACGAGCTGCGCCACGCCAAGGGCTACCTGAGGGTGCTGGTCTACCTGCCGGTGATGCTGCCGCCGGCGTCCGCGCTGTTCCTGTTCAAGTTCTACGCGTACGACCCGAGCGAGGCGGGACTGTTCAACGCGATCCTCACCGCGCTCGGACTGCCCACCTCGGAGTGGATGCAGTCGCCGACCATGACGATGCCGGCCATGGTGCTGGCGTCGACCTGGATGAACATGGGCGGCGCCGTGCTGATCTACCTGGCCGCGTTGCAGAACATCCCCGGCGAGCTGTACGAGGCCGCCGAGATCGACGGCGCCGGGGTGTGGCGGCGGATCGTGCACGTGACGATCCCGCAGACCCGGCTGATCCTGGCGCTGCTGGCGATGCTCCAGATCGTGGCCACCATGCAGCTCTTCATCGAGCCGCTGATCCTCGCCAACGGCGCCGGCACGCAGGACTCGGCGACCTCGGTGGCGTACCTGATCTACCAGCACGGGTTCTTCCAGAACGACCTCAACGGCGCCGCCGCGCTCGGCGTGATCATGCTGGTGGTGCTGGCCGGGTTCTCCGCCGTCTACGTGCGACTGACCGCGAGACAGGACTAGGACATGGCAGTCGACTCCACCACCCGTACCCTGATCTCACCGGCGCAACTGCGGCGCGGTCGCGGCCGGTTCCTCTACTGGACCGTGCTCGTCGTCGTGGTGCTGGCGTTCACCCTGGTCTTCCTCGGCCCGCTCTACTGGATGGTCACCGGCGCGCTCAAGAGCGGCCAGGAGATCGCGCAGACGCCGCCGTCGCTGTTCCCGCGCGACCCGCAGCCACAGAACTACGTCGACGCGTGGACCAACCTGGACCTGGCCAAGCTGCTGTTCAACACGTTCTACTACGCCACCGGCGCGGTGCTGTTCCAGCTGGTGTTCGACACCGCCGCCGCATACGCGTTGTCGAAGCTGCGCCCGGTGCTGGGCGGGCTGATCCTCGCCATGATGCTGGCCACGCTGATGATCCCGGCGATGGTGCTGATCGTCCCGCAGTACGTGACCGTGATCGACCTGCCGATCGTGCACGTCAACCTGCTCGACTCGCCGTTCGCGATCTGGCTGCCGCTGGTCGCCAACGCGTTCAACATCTTCCTGCTCAAGCGGTTCTTCGACTCGATCCCCGAGGACCTGATGTCGGCCGCGGTGATGGACGGCGCCTCGCCGCTGCGCACCCTCTGGTCGATCGTCCTACCGATGTCCCGCCCGATCCTCGGCGTGGTCGCCATCTTCGCGGTGACCGCGGTCTGGAAGGACTTCCTCTGGCCGAAGCTGGTCATGCCGTCGCCGGAGACCCGGACGGTCAGCGTCGGCATCTACGCGTTCGCCGGCGGCACTCCGATGAACGTGGTGATCGCCGCCTCGGTCATCGCCGCGATCCCCACCGTCGTGCTGTTCCTGATCTTCCAACGGAACATCATGGCCGGCCTGACCACCGGCGGCCTCAAGGGCTGACCGGTCGCCGCCGCCCGCCGCATCAGAACCGACCCGCAGAAAGCAGGTGCCCGTGTCCATCGTCGACAGCAGCCCGTGGTGGCGCTCCGCGGTGATCTACCAGGTCTACCCGCGCAGCTTCGCCGACGGCAACGGCGACGGGATCGGCGACGTCGCCGGCATCCGGTCCCGCCTGGACCACCTCGCCGCGCTCGGCGTCGACGCGATCTGGTACAGCCCCTGGTACCCGTCGCCGATGGCCGACGCCGGATACGACGTGTCCGACTACCGCGACATCGACCCGGTCTTCGGCACGCTCGCCCAGGTCGAGGCGCTGATCACCGAGGCGCACGCGGTCGGCATCCGGACCGTCGTCGACGTGGTGCCCAACCACTGCTCGGACGCGCACCCGTGGTTCCGCGCGGCACTGGCCGGCGGCCCGGACGCGCCCGAGCGGGAGCTGTTCTGGTTCCGCGCCGGCCGCGGCCCCGGCGGTGACCTCCCACCCACCGACTGGACCGGCGAGTTCGGCGGCCCGACCTGGACCCGCACCACCGACCCGGACGGCACGCCCGGCGACTGGTACCTGCACCTGTTCGCCCCGCAGCAGCCCGACTTCAACTGGGACCACCCCCGGGTCCGCGCCGAGTTCGAGGCCATCCTGCGGTTCTGGTTCGACCGGGGCGTGGACGGCATCCGGATCGACTCGGCCGGCCTGCTGGTCAAGGACGGCACGCTGCCCGAGGTCCACCCGGACCGGCCGCACCCGTTCCGCGACCAGGACGGCGTGCACGACGTCTACCGGGCGTGGCGGCGGATCGCCGACAGCTACCCGGGCGAGCGGGCGCTGGTCGGCGAGGTGTGGCTGCCGGACCGGCAGCGCTTCGCCCACTACCTGCGCCCGGACGAGCTGCACACCGCGTTCAACTTCGACTTCCTCGGCTGCGCCTGGGACGCCGGCGCGCTGCGGGAGAGCATCGACGGCACGCTGGACGCGCACGCGCCGGTCGGCGCCCCGGCCACCTGGGTGCTGTCCAACCACGACGTCACCCGGCACGTCACCCGCTACGGCCGGGCCGACACCAGGTTCAGCTTCGCCGCCAAGCGCGAGGGCATCCCCACCGACCTGGAGCTGGGCACCCGCCGGGCCCGGGCCGCCGCGCTGCTCTCCCTCGCGCTGCCCGGCGCCGCCTACGTCTACCAGGGCGAGGAGCTGGGACTGTGGGAGGTCGAGGACATCCCGTACGCGCTGCGGCAGGACCCGATGTGGGAACGCTCCGGGCGGGTCGACCCGGGCCGCGACGGCTGCCGGGTGCCGCTGCCCTGGCAGGGCGACGACCCGCCGTTCGGGTTCAGCCCCGAGGGCGCGACGGCCGCGCCGTGGCTGCCGCAGCCCGCGGACTGGAAGGACCGCACGGTCCGCGCCCAGACCGGCGACCCGCACTCGATGCTGGAGCTGTACCGGGCCGCGCTTGCCCTGCGCCGCGCCGAGCCGGCACTCGGTGACGGCGCGCTGACCTGGCTGCCCGCGCCGGAGGGGATGCTCGCGTTCGCCCGCGAACCCGGATTCGCGTGCCTGGTCAACCTCGGCGACCAGGCGGTTCCGCTGCCCGCGCACGATCGCCTGCTGCTGGCCAGCGGGCCGCTCGACGACGACCGGCTGCCCCCGGACACCGCGGTCTGGCTGCGTACCCGATCGACCTGAACCGCGGCGGCGCCGGCGGCCCCGTCCCGTCGCCGGCACCGCCGCGCCGCACGACGACCGGCGGCCCGTCCCGGCCGCCATCGCAACACCTGGGGAGGAAAGGAGACCGGAGCACCGCCGCAACGGGGGACCTGGCCACCGATGAAAGGGAGCACACCCCGCATGGCCGAGCACCGCACCGCGCACCGCCACCGACGCACTCAGCTGGCGGCCCTGACCGCCGCCGCGCTCGCCGCCTCGACACTGACCGTCGTGGCGTTGACCTCCACCGCCACCCCGGCCTCCGCCGCCGGGCTGTCCCCGTTCGACATCGCCGGCCGCGGCGCCACCGTTCCGTTCCGGGAGCAGGAGGCGGAGCAGGCCGCGCACACCGGCACGAAGATCGGCCCGGACCGGCGCTACGGCACGCTGCCGTCCGAGGCGTCCGGCCGGGAGGCGGTCACCCTCGACGCGGTCGGGGAGTACGTCGAGTTCACGCTCGCCGCCCCGGCGAACGCCGTCACGTTCCGCTACAGCCTGCCGGACAGCGCCGCCGGCACCGGCCGGGACGCCAGCATCGACCTGCGCGCCAACGGCACGCTGGTCAAGGCCGTCCCGGTCACCTCCCGGTACGGCTGGTACTACGGCGGCTACCCGTTCAACAACAACCCGGGCGACACCAACCCGCACCACTTCTACGACGAGACCCGGGCCATGTTCGGCACCACCTGGCCGGCCGGCACGAAGATCCGCCTCCAGGTCTCCTCGACCGCGCAGTCACCCACGTTCACCATCGACCTGGCCGACTTCGAGCTGGTCGGCGCGCCGATCGCCAAGCCGTCCGGCGTGCTCGACGTGGTCACCGACTTCGGCGCGGACCCGACCGGGGCCACCGACTCGACAGCGAAGTTCCAGGCCGCGGTGGACGCCGGCAAGGCGCAGGGGAAAGCGGTGTGGATCCCGTCCGGCACGTTCACGCTCTGGGACCACGTGGTGGTCGACAGCGTGACGCTGCGCGGCGCCGGGCCGTGGTACTCGGTGCTCGGCGGCCGGCACCCCACCGACCGCAAGCGCGCCGCCGGCATCTACGGCAAGTACGTCCCCGGCGGCGGCTACTCCGGCGAGATCCGCTCGCACGAGGCCGGCGGCCCCAGCCGCAACGTCACGCTGCGGGACTTCGCCATCATCGGCGACATCCGCGAGCGCGTCGACGAGGACCAGGTCAACGCGCTCGGCGGCGCGATGACCGACTCGGTGGTGGACAACCTCTGGCTGCAGCACACCAAGGTCGGCGCCTGGATGGACGGCCCGATGGACAACTTCACCATCCGCAACAGCCGCATCCTCGACCAGACCGCCGACGGGGTGAACTTCCACTGGGGGGTCACCAACTCCACGGTGACGAACACGTTCGTCCGCAACACCGGCGACGACGCGCTGGCCATGTGGGCGCAGAGCGTGCCGAACGTCGGCAACTCGTTCACCCACAACACCATCGGTGTGACGGTCCTGGCGAACCACCTGGTCACCTACGGCGGACGCAACATCACCATCGCCGACAACGTGACCGCCGACTCGGTGACCAACGGCGGCGGCATCCACGTGGCGAACCGCTATCCCGGCGTCACCGGGTCGACGGCGGTGGCCGGCACGATCACTGTCGCCCGCAACACGCTGATCCGCAACGGCAACTCCGACTACAACTGGCAGTTCGGGGTGGGCGCGATCTGGTTCTCCGCGCTCAACGAGCCGATCCAGGGCGCGGCGATCAACGTCACCGACACCGACATCCTGGACAGCTCCTACGCGGCGCTGCACTGGATCGAGGGGCAGACCAGCGGCATCTCGTTCACCAACGTCCGCATCGACGGCGCGGGCACGTACGCGCTCCAGGTGCAGGCGCCCAGCCAGGTCAGCTTCACGAACGTGCGGGCCACCAACATCGCCCAGGCCAACCCGATGCACAACTGCGTGGGCAGCGGCTTCCAGATCACCCAGGGCGCCGGCAACTCGGGCTGGTACACGGCCACCCCGTACTGCGGGCCGTGGCCGCAGCCGCAGTGGGGCAACGGCCCGTCCAGCCCGCCGCCGACCAGCGCGCCGCCGACCACGACCCCGCCGACCACCGCGCCCCCGACCACGCCGCCGCCGACCACCCCGCCGCCGACCGGCGGGAACCTGGCGCTGGGCCGGCCGGCGACCGCCACCAGCGTCAACCAGGTGTACGCGGCCGGCAACGCGGTCGACGGCAACGCGGCCAGCTACTGGGAGAGCGCCAACAACGCGTTCCCGCAGTCGCTGACCGTCGACCTCGGCGCGTCGCGCACCGTCGACCGGGTGGTGCTGAAGCTCCCGGCCGGCTGGGAACGCCGCACCGAGACGCTGTCCGTGCTCGGCTCCACCGACGGCTCCTCGTTCAGCACGCTCGCCTCGTCGACGGGCCGGGTGTTCGACCCGACCTCCGGCAACAGCGTGTCGATCGCGCTGCCGTCCGGCGCCCGCCGGTTCGTCCGGGTCACCGTCACCGGCAACACCGGCTGGCCGGCGGCCCAGCTCAGCGAGCTGGAGGTGTACGGCGACGGCACCACCACCCCGCCGCCGACCACCACCCCGCCCACCACCACACCGCCGCCGACCACCGCGCCGCCGACCGGCAACCTGGCCGCCGGCCGACCGGTGGTCGAGACCAGCCACGCCGACGTGTACGGCGCGGGCAACACCGTCGACGGCAACGCCAGCACCTACTGGGAGAGCGCCAACAACGCCTTCCCCCAGTCGGTGACCGTCGACCTGGGCAGCGCCCGCCCGGTCGCCCGGGTGGTGCTGAAGCTGCCGCCGTCGGCGGCCTGGCAGACCCGCACCCAGACGGTGGCCGTGCTCGGCTCCACCGACGGCTCGTCGTTCACCACGCTCAAGTCGGCGGCCGGTTACACGTTCGACCCGGCGGCCGGCAACACCGTCTCGATCGCGGTGCCCTCCGGTGACCGCCGCTACGTGCGGCTGACGTTCACCGGCAACACCGGCTGGCCCGCCGGCCAACTCTCCGAGTTCGAGGTCTACGCCTCCTGACCCGGCGCGGCGGGGACCCGCCCGGGTCCCCGCCGCACCACATCCCCCACCCCGTCAACGCCTCTCCACCTCCCCCGGGAAGAAGGTGTCCGTCCACCATGTCCAGACTCCGTACCAGAATGGTCGCGGTGCTCGCCGCGGTCGGCCTGGCCGTCACCGCGGCGCCCGCCCCACCGGCCCTCGCCGCCGGCGGCCCGAACCTCGCCGCCGGCCGGCCCGCCACCGCCAGCAGCGTCAACGGCCCCTACGTCACCGCCAACCTCACCGACGGCAGCCAGGGCAGCTACTGGGAGAGCAGCGGCGCGCTGCCCCAGTGGGCCCAGGTCGACCTCGGCGCCAGCCGTGCCGTCGATCAGGTGGTGCTCAAGCTCCCCGCCGCCTGGGAGGCCCGCAACCAGACGCTGTCCGTGCAGGCCAGCGCCGACGGCAGCGGCTTCACCACGGTCGTCGCGTCCGCCGCCCGCTCGTTCAGCCCGGCCGCCGGTAACGCGGTGTCGCTCGGCTTCAGCGCCACCAACGCCCGCTACCTGCGCGTCGTCGTCACCGCGAACACCGGCTGGGCTGCCGCCCAACTCGCCGAGCTGGAGGTCTACGGCACCGCCAGTTCGTCCACCAACCTGGCGCTCGGCAAGACCATGGCCGAGAGCGGGCACTCCGACGTGTACGCCGCCGGCAACGCCAACGACGGCAACGCGGCAACCTACTGGGAGAGCCCGAACAACGCGTTCCCGCAGTGGATCCAGGCCGACCTCGGTGCCGCCACAAGCGTCAACCGGCTGGTGCTGCGGCTGCCCACCGGCTGGGGCGCGCGCACCCAGACGCTGACCGTGCAGGGCAGCACCAACGGCTCCACGTTCAGCACGCTCGTCGGGTCCGCGTCGTACGCGTTCGACCCGGCCGGCGGCAACACGGTGACCGTCAATGTGCCCACCGCGTCCACCCGCTACCTGCGGCTGCTGTTCACCGCGAACAGCGCCTGGCCCGCCGGGCAGCTCGCCGAGCTGGAGATCTACGGCCCGGCCACCGGCGACACCCAGGCGCCGAGCGCGCCGGGCAACCTGGCGTTCACCGAGCCGGCCACCGACCAGGTCCGCCTCACCTGGACCGCGTCCACCGACAACGTCGGCGTCACCGGCTACGACGTGTACGCCAACGGCGTCCTGCGCACCACCGTCGGCGGGTCCACGCTGACGTACACCGACACCCAGCCGGCCGGGACCACCGTTTCGTACTACGTGCGAGCCCGCGACGCGGCGGGGAACGTGTCCGCGAACAGCAACACGGTGACCCGCACCGGCAACACCGGGGACACCACCGCGCCGACCGCGCCCGGGAACCTCGCGTACACCCAGCCGGCCACCGGGCAGATCAAGCTGACCTGGACCGCGTCCACCGACAACGTCGGCGTCACCGGCTACGAGGTGTGGGCCAACGGGTCGCTGCGCACCACCGTCGGCGGTTCGACGCTGACGTTCACCGACAGCCAGCCGGACAGCGCCACCGTCTCCTACCAGGTGCGCGCCCGCGACGCCGCCGGGAACGTGTCCGCGAACAGCAACACGGTCACCCGCACCGGCACCACCACCGGCGGCACCAACCTGGCCGTCGGCAAGCCGGCGACCGCCTCGTCGGTGGTGCACGTGTTCAACGCCGCCAACGCGGTCGACAACGACGTCGCCACCTACTGGGAGGGCGCGCCCGGCGCGTACCCGAGCACGCTGACCGTGGCGCTGGGCGCCAACGCGAGCATCAGCGCGGTCGTGGTGAAGCTCAACCCGGACCCGGCGTGGGGCGCGCGTACCCAGACGTTCCAGGTGCTCGGCCGGGAGCAGTCCGCCTCCGGGTTCACCAGCCTGGTCGGCTCCGCGACGTACTCCTTCAACCCGAACACCGGCAACACGGTGACCGTCCCGGTGTCCGCGACCACCGCGGACGTCCGGCTCCAGTTCACCGCGAACTCCGGCTCGTCAAACGGTCAGGTCGCCGAACTCCAGGTGATCGGCGTGCCGGCCCCCAACCCGGACCTCACCGTCACCGCCGTCACCGCCGCGCCGTCCGCGCCGGTGGAGACCGACACGATCACCCTGTCCGCCACCGTGCGCAACGCCGGCAGCGCGGCGTCCGCCGCCACCACCGTCAACCTCTACCTGGGTACGACGAAGGTCGGCACCGCCGCCGTCGGCGCGCTCGTGGCCGGCGCGTCGAGCACCGTCTCGGCGAGCATCGGCGTACGCGACGCCGGCAGCTACCAGCTCACCGCCACTGTCGACGAGTCGAACACGGTGATCGAGCAGAACGAGGCGAACAACTCCTACACCAACCCGACCGCGTTGACGGTCAGCCCGGTGGCCAGCAGCGACCTGGTGGCCTCCGCGGTGACCTGGTCGCCCGGCACACCCGCCGCCGGCACCACGGTCAGCTTCTCGGTCACGCTGCGCAACCAGGGCACGATCGCCTCGGCGAGCGGGTCGCACGGCATCACGCTCACCGTGCTCAACGACGCAGGCTCGGTGGTCCGCACGCTGACCGGCTCGTACTCCGGCACGATCGCCGCCGGGGCCACCGCCGGTCCGGTGTCGCTCGGCACCTGGACCGCCGCCAACGGCCGCTACACGGTCCGGGTCGTGCTCGCCGACGACGCCAACGAGCTGCCGGTGAAGCGGCAGAACAATTCGAGCGACCGGCCGCTGTTCGTCGGGCGGGGCGCCAACCTGGGCTACGACGCGTACGAGGCCGAGGACGGCTCGGTCGGCGGCGGCGCGCAGGTGATCGGCCCGAACCGCACCATCGGCGACCTGGCCGGCGAGGCGTCCGGCCGCCGCGCGGTCACCCTCAACACCACCGGCGCGTACGTCGAGTGGACCACCAAGTCGGCCGCGAACGCCCTGGTGACCCGCTTCTCCATCCCGGACGCCCCGGGCGGCGGCGGGATCGACTCCACGCTCGACGTCTACGTCAACGGGGTGCTGCACAAGCCCATCAGCCTCACCTCGAAGCACATCTGGCTCTACGGCGCCGAGGCCGCACCGAGCGACTCACCCAGCGCGGGCGTGCCCCGGCACCTCTACGACGAGGCGAACGTGCTGCTCAACTCCACGGTCCCGGCGGGCAGCCGGATCCGCCTCCAGAAGGACCCGGCCAACAGCACCACGTACGCGATCGACTTCGTCAACACCGAACTGGTGTCGCCGCGCGCCAACCCGGACCCGGCGCGCTACAAGGTGCCCACCGGCTTCAGCCACCAGGATGTGCAGAACGCGCTGGACGCGGTGCGGATGGACACCACGGGCACGTTCGTCGGCGTCTACCTGCCCGCCGGCACCTACGAGACCGCGCAGAAGCTCCAGGTGTACGGCAAGGCGGTGAAGGTCGTCGGCGCCGGCATGTGGTACACCCGCTTCCAGACGCCGACGAACCAGCAGAACACCGACGCCGGTTTCCGGGTGGAGTCCTCGGCCAGCGGGTCGAGCTTCGCCCACCTGGCGTTCTTCGGCAACTACACCAACCGGATCGACGGGCCGGGCAAGGTGTGGGGCGAGCTGAAGGACGTCGACAACCTGACGCTGGACAGCGTCTGGGTGGAGCACACCGTCTGCGCCTACTGGGGGGTGAGCGTGGACGGGCTGACCATCCGGGACAGCCGGTTCCGCGACACCTTCGCCGACGCGGTGAACATGACAAACGGCAGCACCAACGCGCTGGTCACCAACTCGGAGGGCCGCTCCAACGGCGACGACGCCTTCGCGTTGTTCTCCGCCACCGACCAGGGCGGCTCCGGCGGCAACCACGGCAACGTGTTCGAGAACCTGACCGCCACGCTGACCTGGCGGGCCGCCGGCATCGCCGTCTACGGCGGCTACGACAACATCTTCCGCAACCTCTACATCGCCGACCAGCTGACGTACTCGGGCATCACCATCAGCTCGCTGGACTTCGGCTACCCGTTCGTCGGGTTCGGCGCCAGCCCGCCCACCCGGTTCGAGAACATCTCGCTGATCCGCTCCGGCGGGCACTTCTGGGGCGCGCAGACGTTCCCGGCGATGTGGTTGTTCTCCGCGTCCAAGGAGTTCCGCGGCATCCGGGTGACCGACGTCGACATCGTGGACCCGACGTACTCCGGGATCATGTTCCAGACCAAGTACACCGGCAGCCAGCCGGAGAACCCGATCACCGACACGGTCCTGACGAACGTGTCGATCTCCGGCGCGCGGCGCAGCGGTGACGCGTTCGACGCGAAGTCCGGCATCGGCATCTGGGTCAACGAGATGCCCGAGGCGGGGCAGGGGCCGGCGGTCGGGTCGGCGACGTTCACCAACCTGCGGCTGAGCGACAACGCCCAGGACATCCGCAACACCACGAGCACGTTCACCATCGTCAGGTGAAAGGAGGGGCCCCTTCTTAACGCCTCCGGTAGAGAAGGGGCCCCCTCTCACATTCGGGAACGCCCGACTCGGCCATGTGCGGGTACCGGAGCGCCTCGCCGGCCGAACTCCGGCACCGCCCGGGCCGCGCGTGACCTGGTCACGCAGCTCCCGACGGTGCTGCGCGCCGATCGTGGAGTTGTGGCACCTCCGATAAGGGGGTGAAGCGGAAGTTTCCCGGCACCACACCTCCAAGATCGACGAGGCGGGGCCGGCGGACGGTCAGGACGGGGAGCGGAGGGTTCGGGTCAGGGCGGGGATCATCACCGCCGCGGCGACCAGGTGCAGCCCGGCCAGCGTGACGGCGGTGGCGAGGGCGGCGCCGGCCAGGAACGGCGGCACGAGCGAGATCGCGGTCAGCGTCACCGCCGTCCACAGGAACCGCCGGGCGGGTCGGATGCTCCACCGCAGCAGGGCGGCGGCGATCAGCACGCCCACCAGCGAGAAGAAGCAGGTGACCACGGCGAACCCGGACAGCGGGATCGTCTCACCGCCGTCCGGGATCGCGAAGTCGACGCCGGCGGTCCGGGCGAGCGCGGCGGCCACCGTGGTGGCCACCACCGCGACGAGCGCGGCGATCAGCCCGGTGCCGGTGAGCCGGCGGAACCGGTGGGTACGGCCGACCCGGTCCGGTGCGGGGTCGGTGGTCTGGGTGGTGCCGGTCATGTCGGGACCTCCGTGGTCGGTGACGGGGCAGCGCTACTCGGAGCCGTCCGCGGGCAGGCGCTCCGGCAGCCCGAGCCCGGCGAACCGGTCGGCGTGGAACGTGAAGATCTCGGTGATCGCCCCGCCGGTGACGCGCAGGACGTCGAGCGTCAACGGCAGGTACGCGCCCTCGCGCTCCCGCCGGTGGTAGAACGCGACCGCCGGCTGCCGATTAACCGCGGTCGGCACGCCGCGCAGGCCGGTCATGCCCTCGAAGCCGTCGTCGACCCAGTCCTTGACCACCGCGTCGCGGCCGACGTGCAGCCCCGGGGTGGGCGGCATCGCGCACCGGACGTCGTCGCGCAGCATCGCGGTGAGCGCGGGGATGTCGGTTGCCACGCTGGCGTCGGTGAAGCGGCGGACCAGGTCGCGGGTCGCGGCGTCGCCCTCGCCGCCGGTCCAGTCCTGGCGCTCGGCGGGCAGGTGCTCCCGCATGCCGGCGCGGGCGCGTTGCAGCGCGCTGTTCACCGAGTTGACGGAGTCGCCGAGCAGCTCCGCGACGTCCTTCGCCGGCCAACCGAGCACGTCTCGCAGGATCAGCACGGCCCGCGGGCGCGGCGCGAGGTGCTGCACCGCCACCACGTACGCCAGCTCGATCGTCTCCCGCGCCACCGCGAGGGTCTCCGGCTCGTCCGCGCCGGCGGCGGGCAGCTCGTCGAGCAGCCGGTCCGGGTACGGCTGGAGCCAGCGCACCTCGCCACCGGTCGCCGGTTCCGGCCGGCACCTGGCCAGCCGGTCCAGGCAGGCGTTGGTGGCGATGCGGTAGAGCCAGGCCCGGAACGTGGAACGCCCCTGGTAGGTCTCCCGTCGCCGCCAGGCCCGCAGGTAAGTCTCCTGCACGGTGTCCTCGGCGTCCTCGAACGAGCCGAGCATCCGGTAGCAGTGCACGTGCAGCTCCCGCCGGTGGCGCTCGGCCAGCCCCGAGAACGCCGACTCGTCGATCTCGCCCATCCGGTCATCCTTCCGCCTCGTGGTGTCCCGTCGTAGGTATGACTGCCGCGGGCCGCGGAACTCATCACCCGGGTCGGCGCGCCGGGCCACGACTGGTCAACCGCTGTTCGTGAATTCAAACTCCGCTCTTGTCACGACTTCGGGATGTGGAACTCACCGCCGTGTCATGACTCATCGCACTGGGCCCACGCCTCCGCCATCCGCAGGATTGACGTCAACCGATCAGCCGGTGGAGGCACCCGACATGGACGAACGCTACGACTCGTACTGCGCGGTCGATCCGCTCTTCTACGACTCGCTGGCCAGCGCCACCGTCGAGACCGGCGGCTACTCGACCGGCCCGGTCCCGCCGGGCTGGGAGTGCGAGACCAAGGACGACTGGATGATCCACGGCCCGGTCGACGGCTCCCTCCCCGCCCAGGGCTGGAAGATCCACGTGTCGGCCCGGCTGGACAACGCCGAGCGTGTCCTCGCCCAGGTGGTGGACTACTGCCGGCCCCGGGGCATCCCGTTCAAGCACCTGCGCGGCCCGCGCCTGCTGCTCATGCGCAACAGCAAGTACGCCCGGCGCGGCGCCAGCGGCAAGTTCGTCACCGTCTACCCGCGCGACGACGCCGAGCTGGAACTGACGGCCAAGGAACTCGCCGACCTCCTCGACGGCGAGCAGGGGCCGTACATCCTCTCCGACCTGCGCTACGGCGACGGCCCGGTCTACCTGCGCTACGGCGGTTTCGCCGCCCGCTACTGCGTCTCCGCCGACGGGCAGACCGTGCCGGCGGTCGAGGACCCGGACGGCGTCCTGGTGCCCGACCGGCGGGACCCGGTGTTCCACGTGCCGGAGTGGGTGCCCCTGCCCGACTTCCTCGCCCCGCACCTGGCCGCCCGGAACGCGGCGACGACGACCGACCTGCCGTACCGGATCGAGAAGGTGATCCACTTCTCCAACGGCGGCGGCCTGTACGAGGCCCGCGACACCCGCACCGACCAGCGGGTGGTGCTCAAGGAGGCGCGCCCGCACGCCGGGCTGGACGCCACCGGCGTCGACGCGGTGGCCCGGCTGCGCCGCGAGGCGCAGACGCTCCGCCGGCTGGCCGACGTGGCGCACCTGGTGCGGGTGCACGACGAGTTCAGCTTCGGCGGGCACGAGTTCCTCGCGTTGGCGTTCGTCGAGGGACGCCCGCTCAACCAGCTCGTGGTGGAGCGGTACCCGCTGGTCAACGCCGACGCCGACCGGGCCGACTACACCCGCTGGGCGCTCGACGTGCACCGCCAGGTCGCCGAGGCGGTCGCCGCCATCCACGCGCACGGCGTCGTCTACGGCGACCTGCACATGTTCAACGTCATGGTGGGCGACGACGGCGCGGTGACCCTGATCGACTTCGAGGTCGCCGCCGACGTCGCCGACGCGACCCGGCCCGCGCTGCGCAACCAGGCGTTCGCCGCGCCGCGCGACCGCACCGGCGTCGAGGTCGACAGGTACGCCCTGGCCTGCCTGCGACTCGCCCTGTTCCTGCCGCTGACCGCGATGCTGCGGCTCGCGCCGGCCAAGGCAGCGCACCTGGCCGACGTGGTCGCCGAGAACTTCCCGGTGCCGCGCGAGGTGCTGGACGAGGCGGTCGAGGTGATCGTGGGCGGACGACGGGCGGACCTGCGCGACGTCGTCACGATCGACCCCGACGACTGGCCGGGCCTGCGCGACCGGCTCGCCGAGGCGATCACCGCGAGCGCCACCCCGGAGCGCGACGACCGGCTCTTCCCGGGCGACATCCGCCAGTTCGCCGGCGCCGACGGCGGGCTCAACCTGGCGTACGGCGCGGCCGGGGTGCTCTGGGCGCTGCACGTCGGCGGCGCCGGCACCGACCCCGCGCACGAGCGGTGGCTGATCGACCGGGTACGCGAGCCCGCCTCCGGCAGCCGGCTCGGCCTCTACGACGGGCTGCACGGCATCGCGTACGTGCTGGACCTGCTCGGCCACTCCGACGAGGCGCTGCGCCTGCTCGACCTCTGCCTCGACCAGCCCTGGACCGAGCTGCGCGACGACCTGACCGGCGGGCTGCCCGGCATCGCGCTGAACCTTGCGCACTTCGCCGCGCGCACCGGCGAGCGGCGGTACGCCGACGCCGCCCGGCGGGCCGTCGACGTGGTGGTCGGCCGGCTCGGCGACGTCGACTCGGTCGCCGAGATCAGCGGCGGACAGCACCCGTACGCCGGGTTGACCCGGGGCGGGTCCGGCGTGGCGCTGATGCTGCTGCGGATGTACGAGCGGTACGGCGAGGCCGACCTGCTCGACCACGCGCGCACCGCGCTCCGCCAGGACCTGCGTCGCTGCGTCCGCCGCGACGCCGGGCACCTGGAGGTCAACGAGGGCTGGCGGACCATGCCCTACCTGGCCGAGGGGAGCGTCGGCATCGGGCTGGTGCTCGACCAGTACCTGCGACACCGGCCCGACGACGAGCTGCGTGACGAGGCGAGCGCGATCCGCCTCGCCGCCGACTCCCCGTTCTACGCCCAGTCCGGGCTCTTCGCCGGCCGCGCCGGGATCGTCGCGTACCTCGCCGAGCGCGGCGACCGGGACGCGGCCCGGCAACAGGCCCGGCTGCTCGGCTGGCACGCCCTGCCGTACTCCGACCGGCCCGCGTTCCCCGGCGACCAGCTCCTGCGGCTCTCCATGGACCTGGCCACCGGCACCGCCGGGGTGCTCGCCGCGCTCGCCGCGACCCGGCCGGACGACCCGCTCCACCTGCCGTTCCTGACCCCGCTGCCCGACGTGACGACTGTCGCGGGCGCGGACCGGGCGGCCACCGACCCCCCGGCTTCCCCGGGGCGACCCCGCACCGACGTGACCGGAAGGAGGTGAATCGACATGGCTCTGCTCGACCTCCAGGGGATGGAACTGCCGGCCGCCGAGCGTACCGGCGGTGGCAGCCAGGCCAGCCTGCTGCTCTGCGGCGACAGCTCGCTGAGCGTCACCACGTGCAACTGATCCGTCCGACGACCGACGTCAACGTCACACGAGAGAAGTGAGGAACCGACATGGCTCTGCTCGACCTCCAGGGGATGGAACTGCCGGCCGCCGAGCGTACCGGCGGTGGCAGCCGCGCCAGCCTGCTGCTCTGCGGCGACAGCTCGCTGAGCGTCACCACCTGCAACTGACGATCAGTCGCTTGGCCCCGGACCGGCTCCGCGCCGGCCCGGGGCCCGCGCCCGTGGGAGGCCCGATGACCCCCGCCGACCGGCTCGCACTGCGCGCCGTGGCCTTCGCCGGCTGGTGGACACCGACGCTGGCGGTGCTCGCCGTGGTCGAGACGGCCGCCGAGCTGGCACTGCCCGCCGTCCTGGGCCGCGCGGTGGACGCCGTGGTCGGTGCGGGGCCGCAGTCCTCGTCCGGCCGGTGGATCGTCGTGGTCACCGTGCTGGTGCTGGTGCTGATCGGCACGCGGGCCGCGCAGGACTACGGCGGCGGCGTGGCCGGGGCCCGCTCGGTGGCCGCGTTGCGGCACGCCCTGGTCCGGCACCTCTTCACGCTCGATCCGCGCACGGTGGCCCGTCGGCCGGTGGGTGATCTGGTCGGCCGGCTGGTCGGGCAGGTCGCCGACGCCGGGCAGGCCGCCCCGACGGTCGTGCTGGCCGGCAGCGTGCTGCTGCCACCGCTGGGCAGCCTGGTCGCGCTCACCCTGATCGACAGGTGGCTCGGCGTGACCTTCGTGGTCGGGCTCCTGCTGCTGGCCGTGCTGCTGCGGCGCTTCGTCGGCGAGGCGTCCGACGCGGTCGCCGGCTACCAGCGGGCCCAGGGGGACCTGGCCGGCCGGCTCGTCGAGGCGCTCGCCGGCGCGCGGACCATCGCCGCCGCCGGCACCGCCGGGCGGGAGGTCGACCGGGTGCTCACCCCGCTGCCGGAGCTGCACCGACACGGCGTACGGACCTGGCGGGTGCTGGCCGGGGCGTCCGCCCGCGGGGCGCTGCTGAACCCGCTTCTGCAACTGGCGGTCGTGGCGGTCGGCGGTTGGTCGCTGTCGGCCGGGCGGCTGACCCCGGGGGAGCTGCTCGCCGCCCTGCAGTACGCGGCGATCGGCGCCGGCCTGGGCGCCGCGATCGCTGCCGTCAACACCGCCGTGCGGGTACGGGCGGGCTGCGCCCGCGCCGCCGAGATCCTCGACGAACCGGCCCGCCGCCACGGCGCCCGGGACCTGCCGCCCGGACCGGGTCGGCTGGAGCTGTGCGGGGTGCGCGTCCGGGACGACGACGGCCGTCCGCTGCTCGACCGGGTGGACCTGCGGGTGCCGGGCGGGACGCTGCTCGCCGTGGTCGGTCCGTCGGGTGCCGGCAAGTCCCTGCTCGCGGCCGTGGCCGGCCGGCTGCGTGACCCCGACGCCGGCGAGGTACGCCTGGACGGCGTGCCACTGGGCGAGTTGTCGCCGGCGGCGCTCGGCCGGGCGGTCGGCTACGGCTTCGAACGGCCCGTGCTGGTGGGCGACACGGTCGGTGCGGCGGTCGGCTGCGGCGCCGACCCGGTGCCGTTGACCCGCGCGGCGCAGGTGCACGACGTGGTGCGGCTGCTGCCCGAGCGCTATCGCACCCCGCTGGCCGGGCTGGCCCTCTCCGGCGGGGAGCGGCAGCGCCTCGGCCTGGCCCGCGCGCTGCGGGCCGAGCGGCTGCTGATCCTCGACGACGCCACGTCCAGCCTGGACACCGTCACCGAGCACCGGGTGGTGGACGCGCTCACCGGCTCGCACGACCGGCGTACCCGGGTGGTGGTGAGCCACCGCGTCGGCACCGCGGCCCGCGCGGACCTGGTGGCCTGGGTGGACGGCGGCCGGGTCCGGGCGGTGGCCCGGCACCAGGCGCTCTGGGCCGATCCGGCCTACCGGGCGGTGTTCCGGTCGTGACCACGGTGGGCGCTACCGTCCGCGCCGCGCTGTCGGCGCGGCGGGGCCCGCTGCTACGCCTGGCCGGCTGGTCGCTGGCCGAGGCGCTGCCGGCGGCCTTGACCGGCCTGCTGACGGCCCGTGCCGTGGACGACGGGTTCCTGGCCGGCCGGCCCGCCGTCGGGCTGCTCTGGCTGGGCCTGCTGGCGGTTGCCGTGCTGGTCGGCGCGCTCGGCACCCGGCAGGCGTACGGGCTGCTCGGTGCGGTGGTGGAGCCGTTCCGCGACGACCTGCTGCGACGGGTGGTGGCGGGGGCACTGGCCGGCGCGAGCGACGGCCGGGTCGACGACGCGGCGGTGACCCGGCTGACCCACCAGGTGGAGATGGTCCGGGACACCTGGGCCGGCCTGCTGATGGTGGTCCGGGGTTTCGTGTTCGCCGCCGGCGCCGCCGTGGTCGGCCTCATCTCCCTGGCCGCTCCGGTCGCGCTGCTGGTCTCCGTGCCGGTGCTCGTCGGTCTGCTGCTCTTCGGCGCGGCCCTGCCGGCGATGGTCGCCCGGCAACGCGAGTACGTCCTGGCCGGCGAGCGGCTCGGCCGGGACGCGGTGGTGGCGGTGGCCGGGCACCGCGACGTGACGGTCAGCGGGGCCGGGGACCGGGTCGTCGGTTGGCTCGGCGGTCACGTCGACGCGCAGGCCCGGGTGGAGCGGCGCCTGGCCGTCATGGCCGCCGCGCGCAGCCTCAGCCTGGCCGTCGGTGGCTGGCTCCCGGTGCCGCTGCTGCTGCTGGCCGCACCGTGGCTGCTGCGGCAGGGACTGGGGCCGGGTGCGCTGCTCGGGGCGCTGGTCTACGTCGTCCGCGGCATCCAGCCCGCGCTTCACACGTTGTTCCAGGGGGTGGCCGCCGGCGGTCTCCGCTTCGTGGTCACCCTCGACCGGCTGCTGCGCACCTGCGTACCCGCGGAAGCGTCCGGCGGCGCGGCGACCGCGCCGGCACCGGATCCGACGGCGCCCGCGCTGTCGCTGCGGGCGGTGACCTTCCGGTACGGGCCGCACGCCGAGCCGGTGCTGGACGGCTTCGACCTGACCGTGCCGCCCGGCGACCACCTGGCGATCGTCGGCGCGAGTGGGATCGGCAAGTCCACTCTCGCCGGGTTGATGGCCGGGGTGCTGCGTCCGGCTGCCGGCACGGTCCACGTCGCGGGGACGCCGACCGCCGGGGCGGGCGCGGCCGAGCTGGCGACCCACCGGGTGCTGATCCCGCAGGAGGCGTACGTGTTCACCGGCACGGTCCGGGACAACCTGCGCTACCTGCGACCCGACCTGGACGACGCGGCCCTCCTCCGGGCGGCCGACCGGCTGGGGCTGGCGGGCCTGGTGGCGCGGCTCGGCGGTCTCGACGCGACGCTGCGGCCGGCCGGCCTCTCGGCCGGGGAGCGCCAGCAGGTGGCCCTGCTCCGCGCCTGGCTGTCACCGGCGCCGCTGGTCATCCTCGACGAGGCGACCTGCCACCTGGACCCGGCCGCCGAGGCGCGCCTGGAGGCGGCCTTCGCGGCCCGGCCCGGCACCCTCGTGGTGATCGCGCACCGGATCAGCTCGGCGGCCCGCGCCCGTCGGGTGCTGCTGCTCGACGGCGGAGACGCCCACCTGGACAGCCACCGGGGGCTGCTGGCCGTCTCGGCGGCCTACCGGGAACTGGTGGGCCACTGGGCGGGCGGCGGGTCAGATCCAGCAGGACTCCCGGGCGATCCGCACGGCTTCCAGGCGGGTCCGCGCCCCGGTCTTCGCCATGACGTGGGACAGGTGGTTGCGGACCGTTCCCGGTGACACGCCCAGCTTCTGGGCGATCTCCCGCACCGGCATGCCGCCGGCGGCCACGTCGAGCACCTCCCGCTCGCGTGCGGTGAGCGGATTGTCGGCGACGTCGAGCGCGGCGACGACCAGGTCCGGGTCGAGCACCGGCTGGCCGTCGGCGACCTGCCGGACCCCGTCGGCGATCCGTTCCGGCGGCACGTCGCGGTCGAGGAAGCCGATCCACCCGTGATGCTCGGCGAGCACCTCACGGAGGCGTCCGGCCCGACGTCGGTCCACGAGCACCAGCACCCGGCCGCCGTGACTGTCGTCGGCCGCGGCGGCCAGCCGGGCGAGCTGCTCCACCGGTACGACGTCGACGTCGATGACGGCGACGTCCGGGCGGACATCCAGGAGCGCGGCGTGGGCGGTGTCCGCGGTGTCCGCCTCAGCGACGACATCGATGTCCTCCTGGGCGGCGAGCAAATGGGCGAGCGCGCCCCGAACCAGCCGTCCCTCGATCGCGAGCAGCGTGCGGACCATGTCGACTCCCAGCCATGACCCCCGCCTTCCTGACATAATGTGAACAACCGATAACCGGCCGTCAGGAATCTTATTTGCATCGCTGTCTCGGCGACACCCGAGTGCGGGTGTCGACAATCAGATCCAGCCGGCGTCCCGGGCGCGCCGCACCGCCTCCCACCGGTTCCGGCCGCCGGCCTTGCGCAGGAGGCTGGACAGGAGGTTGCGGACCGTGCCCGGGGCGAGGTGCAGCAGCGCGGCGATCTCCCGGCTCGGCAGGCCCTTCGCCGCGGCGGTGGCCACCTCACGCTCGCGGTCGCTGAGCGGGTTGTCCGCGGTGTCGAGCGCGGCGAGCGCGGTCACCGGGTCGACGGTGCAGCGCCCCTCGGCGACCGCCCGCAACCGGGCGATCATCTCCTCGGGCGGCACCTCCTTGGCGACGACCCCGCGGGCCCGCAGTCGCAGCGCCGACCGCAACACCCGGGCGGTCGGCCGGCCGGTCAGCACCACGATCGCGCAGTCCGGCACCGCGGCGCGCAACGCCGCCACCACGGTCCACGGCTCCTGCTCCGGGTTCTCGTCCTCCGGGTTCTCGCGCTCCAGGTCGAGGTCGACCAACGCGAGGTCCGGGCGGGTACGGGCGAGGCGGCGCAGGTCGGCGGCGGTGCCGTCGCACTCCCGCACCACCTCGAAGTCGGGCGCCGCCGCCACCACCCCGGCCACGAGTGTCCGGCACAGGCCGGGCTCACCGAGCACGGCGACGCGGACCGTCGACGTCGGACCGGCGGAGGGTTCGGGGGGAGTATCACTCACGGGACCACTGTGCCCCACGGAGCGTCACCGATAACCCCCGTCGGCGGGACATTCCCGGTCTTCCCGAAATGTGGTCGGCGCGCCGTCCTCAGTGGCCGAGCGCGGCGGCCAGCCGGCGGACCGCCTCGTCCATCTGCTCCGGCGCGGCGGCGGCGTAGGTGAGGCGCAGGTGCGGCGCCGGCGGCTCGGCGGCGTACCAGGGCCGGCCGGGGAAGACGGTGACCCCCTCGACGGCCGCCGCCGCGGTCACCGCGACATCGTCCACGCCGTCCGGCAGGCGCACCCACAGGTGCAGGCCACCACGGGGCACGTGGCGCGGGACGAGCGCCGGCAGGTGCCGCTCCAGCGCCGCGAGCAGCGCCTCCCGGCGGGCCCGCAGCTCCCGGCGGAGCGTACGGCGGTGCCGGTCCCAGGCCGGCGCGGTGAGGAACTCCAGCGCGGCCTGTTGCAGCGGACCGGCGACGAAGAGGTCGTCGAGCAGCCGGGCGGCGCGTAGCCGCGCCCCGGCCGGTCCCCGGGCACCGAGCGCGGCGATGCGCAGGCCGGGTGCGGCCGCCTTGGTCAGCGAGCGCAGGTAGACGACGTGTCCGTCCGGGTCGTCGGCGGCCAGCGGCGGCGGCGCCTCGCCGTCGACGGTCAGGTCACGGGCGTAGTCGTCCTCGACCAGGAACGCGCCCGCGTCGCGGACCGCCGCGGCGACCTCGCCGCGGCGCGCGGGGGAGAGGATCGCGCCGTGCGGGTTGGCGTGCAGCGGCTGGCAGTAGAACAGCCGGGCGCGGGTGCGGGCGAACGCGGCGGCGAGCTGGTCGGGGCGTACGCCGTCGGCGTCGGCGGGCACCGGCACCACCCGCAGCCCGGCCGCCCGCGCGGCGGCCAGCGCGCCCAGGTAGGTGGGGGACTCGACCAGCAGCGTGTCGCCCGGCGTGCTGAGCGCCCGCAGCGTGGAGGAGAGCGCGGCCTGCCCACCCGGGCAGATCACCATGTCCTCGGCGCGCAGCCCGCCGCCGGCCGCGCGGGCGAACCAGGCCCGCAGGTCCGCACGCCCCTCCACCGGACCGCGATGCCAGCTGGCCGGTTGCCGGGCCGCGCGGGCGAGCGCGGCACCGAGCGCGGCGGCCGGCTGGAGGTCGGGATCCAGGTATCCGCCGGAAAGCGGAATGGCCCCGGACGGCGGTAGCGCCAGTAGCGCCTGCATCTCCTCCTCGCCGTCGCGCCGGGAGCCCAGCGCGACCGTCTGCCAGGACAGGTCCCGGCCGGGCCGCTCGTCCCGGCGGGCCGCCACGAACGCTCCGCGACCGGACCTGGTCTCGACCAGACCCTGGGCGACGAGCCGGCGGGTCGCCTCGGCGACGGTCACCGGGGAGACACGATGGCGGGCGGTCAACTCGCGCACCGACGGCAGTCGCGATCCCGGCGCTGCGGTCGCCACCAGTGCCCCCAGGTGGTGAACGACCCGGTCCACAGCGCTACCATCATTCATGAAGCCACAGAATAGCGCTACTCATCCCGCAGCGGTAACGGCCGTCGCCCTCGGCGCGCTGGGGGTGCTCGCCTTCAGCATGTCGCTGCCGATGACCCGCGTCGCAGTGCAGGCGTTGGACCCGTGGCTCGTCGCGTTCGGACGGTCCGTCGGCGCGGCGCTGCTCGCCGGCGCGTACCTGGGGCTGACCGCCGGACCGCGGCCCACCCGGGAGCAGTGGCGGCGACTGGCCGTCGTCGCGCTCGGCGTCGTCGTCGGCTTCCCGCTGTTCACCTCGCTCGCCCTCACCACGCAGACGTCCGCGCACGGCGCGGTCGTGGTTACCGTGCTGCCGGCCATGACGGCGGTGTTCGCCGTGCTCCGGGCCGGCGAACGACCGCCGCCGCTGTTCTGGCTCGCCAGCGCCGCCGGCCTGGCGCTGGTGCTCGCGTTCCTCGCCGCCGGCGGCGCGATGCGCGGGACGCTCTCCCTCGCCGACGCGTTCGTGCTCGCCGCCGTGGCGCTGGCCGGTCTCGGCTACGCCGAGGGCGGCGTGCTGGCCCGGGAACTCGGCGGCGCCCGGACGATCTGCTGGGCGCTGCTGCTCTCGCTGCCGGTCACCGTGCCGATCACGGCGGTGGCTGCCGTCGCCGACCCACCGAGCGCCGGTGTCGCCGCCTGGTCCGCGTTCGGCTATCTCACCGTCGTCTCGATGTTCCTCGGCTTCTTCGCCTGGTACGCCGGCCTGGCCCGGGGTGGAATCGCCAAGGTGGGCCAGATCCAGCTCGCCCAGCCGGTGCTCACGCTGATCTGGTCGGCGCTGCTGCTCGGTGAGGCGGTCACCCCGGCCACCGTCGCGGTGGCGGCGGCGGTGCTGGCCTGCGTCGTGCTCATCCAGCGCACCCGCGGCGGTGGCGTCCGAGCACGGGGGTACGCCCAGGCCCACCCCGAACAGGCCGCCCAGCGGTAGTGAACCCACCGCGCGCGTGATGATCAGCTCAGGGCATGTCACTTCGGGTACGCGGAATCGTCGTCTTCCTGGTGGCCGCGTTCGGCGGGACGTGGCCGTACCTCTTCTTCGCCCGGTGGGTGATGGGCTGGTCGTTGGTGAATCCGCTGGTCCAGCTGCCGGTGGCGATGATGCCCGCGCTCGGCGCGGTGGTGGTGCGGCGGTGGGTGACCCGGGAGGGGTTCGCCGACGCGGGCCTGCGGCTGCGGCTGCGCGGCGCGTGGCCGCACTGGCTGCTCGCCTGGTTCGCGCCGCTCGCGGTCACGTTCCTGGCCCTGGGCTGCGCCGCCGCGCTCGGCTGGTGGCGGCCGGACCTGTCGCCGGCCGGCGGGCCTGGCGGCGTCGCGTTCCTGCTGGTCCTGCAACTGGTCTCGACGCCGCTCTACTGGGGGGAGGAGTTCGGCTGGACCAGCTTCCTCTGGCCGCGCCTGGTGCCCGGTCGCCCCCGCGCCTCGGTGGTCGCGACCGGGCTCGTGTGGGCGGTGTGGCACTACCCGCTCGCGTTCCTCGGCTACGCGGAATTCACCGACCACACCGTGAGCATGGCGCTGTGGACGGTCATGTTCGTGCTGTTCCAGGTGATGCTGTGCTGGCTCTACGCCCGCAGCGGTTCGGTGTGGGTGACCAGCCTGGCGCACGCCGGCAACAACATGGTGATGGGTCTGCTCACCGAGCAGTTGTTCGGTGGGCTGTCGACCGTGCGCAACATGATCTGCGTCGACGTGGCGCTGGCCCTGGTCTGCCTGCCGTTGCTCCGATCGAGCGCGTTCCGTTCCCCGGGAGGCACGGCCGCACGGATGAGGGCCGGCCGTCGCGTCGTCGTCCTTCTCGGACCTGGCTGTTCTGATCGATCGACGCGATGGCCGGCCCTCATCCGTGCGCAACCCCAATCTGCGGCGGCATCCGCGCTCGGTGCCACCCCCCGTTGAACGTTGACTCTAGCTAGCTAGCGGAGTGGTGTCTACCTAGCTAGAGATAGCTCATTGCCGGAGGCGCAACACGATCGCCAGGGACACCGCGGCCCGCAGGCACTGCACCAGCTCGTCGGCCCACCGGCGACGAGACCCCTGCTCGCGGAGGACCGCCTGGAGGCCGTCCCGCCATTCCTCGACATATCGGTGCCGCACATCCGGCGGGAGCAGCGCCGCGGCACAGCCGAGGCCCCGCTCGCCCCACCTGGGAGCGGCGAGGCTCCGATCGGGAGCGGTGTACCGACCGAAGATGGCGCTGTGCCCCATCTCCAACCGCCGTTCCCGCAGCGACCGTGGATCCTCCTCCACGATGGCGAGACTGATCTGGACCGGGGTGCGATAGGGCACGTCGTGCTCGGAACGGGTTCGGCGCATTGCTGGGCTCCTACCACTGGTAGCCGGGCTGCGTCCTGAGGTTCGTGGCCGGCGTCCGGGCGCTCTGGCGGGCGGTGTCCGCGAGAGCCGCGCGAGCGGCCCGTTCGCCGTCGTCGGTCAGCCGGTAGTACCGGCGTCGCGGCCGTCCCTGGTCCTCGTGCTCGGCCGGGTCCTCCCAGAAGCTGTCGATCCACCCCGCCAGCTCCAACCGGGCCAGGATCGGATGCACGGTGCCCGTCTTGAGCCCGGTCTCGCGGGCGAGGTCGCGACCGTACCGGGGCTCCGTCGGAGTGGCGAGCAGAAGCGCGAGCAGCTGCGTCGTCTGCGGGGTGAGGCGGGGAGCGTTCGCCGGCATGTACGCAGTCTAGCTAGGTAGCCCCCTGGAGCACCGTGGGATCCGCCTGGGCCGGTGCCGGGTCGCCTGCTCAGTGGGCCGCCCGTGCTTGACCCGACTTGCGCCGGAATCTAAACTAACAACCTGTTAGCGCTAACAGCGGCGTCAGTCGATGAGGGCCGACGGGTCATTGACGCCGGGGTCGCGGGCAGTCCCCAGGGCGACGCTGGAGGGGCGGTGCCGACCGGTCCGGGCAGGACCGGGGCACGCGCGTGTCACCACCACCAGCCAGGAGGACGCAGAATGACGCACGACCAGAACGGGCCGGTCAGCGGCCAGCGGCGATTGCTGAGCCGGAGAGCCGTCCTGATGACGATGGGAGCCGTGCCGGTCTCGGCAGCGGCGACCACGCTGCTGGGAGCCACGGGAGCCTCGGCCGCGCCGGCGACCATCAACCTTTCGGCGCAGCGGCAGACGATCAAGGGCTACGGCGCCATGACCCACGCCGCCTGGATCGGCGACCTGACGGCGGCTCAGCGGGAGACGGCGTTCGGCACCGGCGAGGGACGGCTGGGTTTCTCCATCCTGCGGATTCCCGTCGGCGAGAGCTCGGCTGACTTCGGCCGTGACCTCGCGACGGCGAAGCGCGCGGCCGAGCTCGGGGTGACCGTCTTCGCCTCGCCGTGGAACCCGCCCGCCAGCATGATCGAGACCTTCACCCGCGGCAGCCAGACCAACGCGAAGCGGCTCCGCTACAGCTCGTACGCCGCCTATGCGCAGCACCTCAACGACTTCACCACGTACATGCGCAACAACGGCGTGTCCCTGTACAGCATCTCCGTGCAGAACGAGCCCGACTACGCACACGACTGGACGTGGTGGACCTCCGCCGAGATGGTCAAATTCCTGCGGGAGAACGCCGGCTCGATCAGCACCCGGGTCATGGCGCCCGAGTCGTTCCAATACGTGAAGTCCATGTCCGACCCGATTCTCAACGACCCCACGGCGCTGGCCAACGTGGACATCATCGGGGCCCACCTCTACGGGACGTCGTACTCGAACTTCCCGTACCCCCTCTTCAAGCAGAAGGGCGCGGGCAAAGAGCTGTGGATGACCGAGGTCTACTACCCGAACAGCAACACCAACTCGGGCGATGCCTGGCCCGAGGCGCTCGACGTGGGCGAGCACATCCACCGCGCCATGGTGGACGCCGAGTTCCAGGCGTACGTCTGGTGGTATCTGCGGCGCAGCTACGGCCCGATGCGGGAGGACGGCCAGGTCAGCAAGCGTGGTGCCATGATGGCGCACTTCGCCCGGTTCGTCCGGCCCGGCTACACCCGGATCGACGCGACGGCGAACCCGGCGTCGAACGTCTACGTCTCGGCGTACCGGGGTGGCGACACCGTCGTCATCGTCGCCGTGAACAAGAACACCTCCTCGGTGAGCCAGCAGTTCACCCTGTCGGGCGCCACCGCTTCCGGCAGCGTCTCGAACTGGCTGACGGACGCGAGCCGGACCGTCGCGCCCCAGGGCGCGCTCACCATGTCGAACGGCTCCCTCACCGTCACCCTGCCCGCCCGAAGCATCATGACCTTCGTGACAAGCGTGAACGGCACCCCACCGCCCAGCCCGACCCCCACGCCCACCGTCATCCCGACCCCCACTCCCACTCCCACCGCCACCCCGACCCCGGGTGGGGGCACCGGTCCCCGGGTCGCCTACACGATGAACTCCTGGGGCTCGGGCTTCACGGCCAGTATCGACATCACCAACACCGGCACCTCGGCGATCAACGGCTGGACGTTGGCCTTCAACCTGCCGTCGGGCCAGTCGATCACCTCAGGCTGGGGTGCCACCTACTCGCCGTCCAGCGGTCAGGTGAACGCCCGCAACGTCGACTACAACGCCGCGATCGCCCCCGGGGCCACCATCAACATCGGCTTCCAGGCCAACACCAGCGGCAACACCGCTGAGCCGACGGCCTTCACTCTGAACGGCGTCGCCTGCACGGTGGTCTGATCGTTACGACGCAGGTCCACTCCACGGTGGAGATCCGCCAGAACCGGGTGCGGCCCTTCCGACGACGGAAGGGCCGCACCCTTCTCATGCCCGGGCCGGTGTCCACCGGACGCCGCGCACGAGGCGACCGCCCACGCTGCTGAGGCTGAACGGTCCGCTGTGGCACGGCGCGCCGACGCTACTGACGCGGGCGAGGACCCATATCTCTGCAAAAAACCTGCAAACGCCAGCCCTTGCTCTGGGCGAAAGCGCTTTCTTACGATTGCGTCACATCGATGTTTCGTTTGCGGGCCGGGCACCGCGAACGGATGAACGCCGCTGGCGGCGCGCCTGATCGCGTCGCGGCACTTCACTTTCCCGTTCGGCGACAGCCGGTGATCCGGCGTGCGCGAAAACGAAACGAGGCGTCAATGAGACGACCAGTCGCACTGCGACTTCAGGCCACGGTGGCCACGGCGGTGGTGGGGGTCGCGGTCGCCGTGGCCATGCCGACCCCGCAGGCGTCGGCGGCGGCCGGGACCGCCACCGGCTTCGCGAGCCAGAACGGCGGGACCACCGGCGGCGCGGGCGGGCAGACGGTACGCGCCACCACCGGCACCGCGATCCACGCCGCGCTGTGCAACCGGGCCAGCAGCAGCACCCCGATCACCATCGAGGTCTCCGGGACCATCAACCACGGCAACACCGCCAAGGTGTCCGGGCCGAGCTGCAACACCGCGGCCGGGGTGATCGAGCTGAAGCAGATCAGCAACGTCACCATCGTCGGGGTGGGCGGCGGCGCGGTCTTCGACCAGCTCGGCATCCACATCCGCGACTCCCGCAACATCATCGTCCAGAACGTGACGGTGAGGAACGTGAAGAAGTCGGGTTCGCCCACCTCCAACGGCGGTGACGCGATCGGCATGGAGAGCACCGTCCGCAACATCTGGGTGGACCACGTCACGCTGGAGGCGTCGGGCGGGGAGGCGGAGGGCTTCGACGGCCTGTTCGACATGAAGGACGACACGCAGTACGTGACGTTGTCCTACAGCATCCTGCGCAACTCCGGCCGCGGCGGTCTCATCGGCTCCAGTGAGAGCGACCGGTCGAACAGCTTCATCACGTTCGACCACAACCTCTACGAGAACATCGACTCGCGTACGCCGTTGCTGCGCGGCGGCGTCGCGCACATGTTCAACAACCACTACTCGGGCCTGCACGAGTCCGGCATCAACTCCCGCGCCGGCGCCCGGGCCAAGGTGGAGAACAACTACTTCCGCAACTCCAAGGACGTGCTCGGCACGTTCTACACCAACGAGCGCGGCACCTGGCAGGTCGGCGGCAACATCTTCGACAACGTGACCTGGTCGGCCCCGGGCAACGAGAACTACCCGGCCGGGCCGAACCCGACGTCCACCACCACGGTCAGCATCCCCTACTCCTACCGGCTGGACGGGGCGAGCTGCGTGCCGGACATCGTCCGGCAGACGGCCGGCGCGAACACCGGCCTGAAGGTGTCGAACGGCAACTGCACGCCGGCGTCCCCGGCGCCCACCACGCCGGGCCCGACCACGCCCGCGCCGACCACCCCGCCGCCGACGACCACCAGCCCGCCCCCGCCCAGCGGGACCAACCTGAGCCTCGCCTCCGGCGCCGGCGCCGACGGCACCAGCAAGGCCGACGGCACCAGCTACGGCAACGTGCGTGACGGCAGCCTGGGCACCTGGTGGTCGCCGTCCGGGTCCACCGGCACCATCTCGATCAAGTGGGGCTCGGCCACCACGGTGTCGCGCGTGGTCATCCGCGAGCCGTCCGGCACCCAGGGTTCGATCGGGTCGTGGCAGCTCGTCAACAACGACACCGGGGCGGTGCTGGCCTCCGGGAGCGGCGCGGGCGCCACCAGCTTCGCCGCCACCTCCCTGAAGAAGATCAACTTCAAGATCAACAGCTCGAACGGTACGCCGAAGGTCGGCGAGTTCGAGACGTACGCCGGCTGATCGGCGAAAGGGGGGCGGGGGCGGCCGTTTCGGCCGCCCCCGCCCTCGCGCGTCCCTGCGTCAGGGGGTGAGTACGACGGTGGCGATGTGCTCGGACTTGCTGACGCTCTGCGGCTGAGCCGTCAGCGCTGGAGGGTGAGCAGGCCGGGGCGGTAGGGCAGGAGGCCGTAGTCGCCGCCGGAGTTGGGGGAGCGGCCCTGGTAGAGCAGTTGCAGGTTGCAGGGGTCGACGGTGAAGGTCTGGTCGGCGGTGGTGCGGATGAGTTCGCCGTGGCTGATGTCGTTGGTCCAGGTGGCGCCGCTGTTGGCCTTGCCGGCGAAGGGGTTGCTCTCGGTGGCGGCGTTCGGGGTCCAGGTGCCGCCGAGGCTGGTGGCGGTGAAGGAGCGGAAGTAGCGGCCCTGCGCGCCGATGGCTTCGACGATCATGAGGTAGCGGGTCTGGCCCTGCAGCTTGTAGACCTGCACGGCCTCGAAGAGGTTGTTGGTGCTGTCGCTCATGATGGTGGTGTAGGTGGAGCCGAAGTTGCCGGGGAAGTTCCCGATCGGCATGCTGGCCCGGTAGATCTTGCCGTTGTCACCGGCGAAGAACAGGTACATGTTCTGGCCGTCGGCGATGACGGTCTGGTCGATGGGGCCGGTGCCGGAGCCGGAGATGCTGCCGGTGAACAGCGGTTGCGCCGAGGACCAGCCGTTGGGGTTGGTCGGGTCGGTGGAGGTCTTGTAGGAGAACGCGGTGGCGCCCCACTGGTAGGTGAGGACCCAGATGTTGCGCGGGGCGAAGTAGAACAGCGTCGGCGCGACGGTCCCCTGGTTCATGCCGTTCTGGCTGGCCGAGGCCATCTCCGACCAGTTGGTGAACGGGCTGAAGTTCATCGAGCCCCAGGACGTGCCGGTGTTGTGGGTGGTGGCGTAGACGAGGTGCTTGCCGTTGTAGGGCGCGACGGTGAAGTCCTTCAGCGACACCCAGCCCGACTTCGGCTGCGCCAACGCGCCGGTCGAGGACCACCGGTAGGACGACGGCAGGGTGCACGTGCCGGTCGGCGGCGGCGTGGTCGGCGGCGGCGTGGTGGGCGGTGGCGCGGTTGTCGGTGACGTGGTCGGTGAGCTGGTCGGGGTGGTGGTGCCGCCGGTGCAGGTGACCCCGTTGAGGGTGAAGCTGGTGGGGGCGGGGTTGCTGCTGGTCCAGGAGCCGTTGAAGCCGAACGAGGTGGTGCCGTTGGTGGGGATGGATCCGTTGTAGCTGACGTTCTTGGCGGTGACGGCGGCGCCGCTCTGGGTGACGGTGGCGTTCCAGGCCTGGGTGACGGTCTGGCCGGCGCCGTAGTTCCAGGTGAGCGTCCAGCTCGACAGCGCGTCGCCGAGGTTGGTGATGGCGACCTCGGCGCCGAAGCCGCCGCCCCACTGCGACGACACGGTGTATTTCACCGAACAGCCGGCCGCCGCGGCGCCGGCCGGCAGCGCGGCGACGACTCCCGTGGTGGCCAGCAGCACGGTGCCGGCCGATGCCAGGCCGACATTGGCGGCCCTAGATCTAGGCATAACGCTTCCTCCTGTGGTGGTGGCGGCCCACGCATTCACTGAGGTGATTGTGTTGTGAACGTTAACAGCCGCATCAGGCATGTTACGGGAGCGCTCCCATGTGCTCAATGGGAGAAATCCCGAGATGGCAGCGGTCGACGTCCGGGACGCTGGTCAGCGGGTGGCGCAGGGGGTGCCGTCGGCGGCGCACGACTCGGGGGCGTTGTGCAGGGGGTCCGGGTCGCGGACGTCGAACCGGATGGTCGTCGACCCGTTGGCCGGCAGCGCGGTGCCGGTGAACGTGAGCACCGAGCCGTCCTGCGCCGCCTCGGCCCCGTCGACCGGACCCACCGTCGCGCCGTCGCCGATCGTCACGGTCACCGTCCACTCCGGCCGTGGCGCCGGGCCGGGGTTGCGCAGCACCACCTCGCCCCGGTAACCGAACACCCGGTCGGTGACCGTCTGGTAGGTCGCGGTCAGCGGCACGGCGGCCGGTGACGGCGGCGGGCTCGGCGTACGGCTGGGGGAGCGCGACGGCGACGGCGAGGGGGAGGCGCTGCGTCGGCTGGGGCTCGGCGTGGGCCGGGCGGTCGTGGATCGCGGCGACGCGGTGGTGGTGGCTGGCATGACCAGCGGCGGCGCGGACGGCGGCGGCCCGGCCGGCGCGGGCGCGGTGTCCCGGGTCGCCCACAGCGCCGCCCCGGTGGCGGCGGCGAGCACCGTCACCGCACCGGCCGCCAGCAGGGCCCGCTTGCGGGAGCGGTCACGCCGCGGGACGAGCAGGGGGACGATCGGCAGCTCCGCGGTCAGCCCGCCCTCGGCGCGGCGCAGGTCCACCTCCTGGAAGGCCAGCCAGTCGAGGATCGCCGGCAGGCGTCCGGTCAGCGCGCGTTCGTGCTGCTCGGCGCGGGCGTCCGCGTCCCAGTCGCCCTCCTCCAGCACCTCGCGCACCGAGAGCCGGGCGCCGTGTGCGGTGGGGGTCAGATCGCACGCCATGCGGGTGGCCCGGGCGGCTTCCCGGCACCGCACCACCAGTCGCCGCGGGGCGCGCAGCTCGACCACCTCGACCTCGGTGTCGGCGTCGTAGCCGGGCAGCGCCGCGGTCGCCAGCATCCAGCGGTCGTCCTGCGGCGTGCTCTCGGCGAACCACTTGGCCAGCAGCGCCCGCTCGGTCAACGCCTGCCAGATGCGGGCGGGCGGGTGGAACAGCTCGACCTCGGTGGCGATCTCGATCACCCGGAGACTCTAAGGCCCGTGCCGTCCGACCGGTCGCCGTGGTCGGGTCACTCCGACTCGCCGTCGTGCCACCGGGCCCGCCAGGCGGCCTCGCTCTCCTCGGCGCTGACCCGCTCCTGGTGCACCACCCGGCGTAGCGCGGCTCGCGCGTCCGCGAAGACCACCAGCTCGACCGCGACAAGCGCCACGCAGATGAAGGTGACCAGGGCGAGCGCGCCGAGCGCCGGCAGGTGCCGGCCGACCGGCAGCGCCACCGCCAGCACCACCAGGGCGCCGACCCGGGTCCACGACAGCGTCCGCAGCGTGCGCCACTGGAACGCCATGTTCGCGGCCAGGTAGACCATCACGCCGACGAAGAGCAGCGGTACCGCCGGTCCGTGGCCCCGCTCCAGCGCCCCGCCCACCGGGTCGGTGACGGTCCGGACCAGCTCCTCGGCCCCGATCGCGAACAGGATCACCCCGGCGATCATCGGCAGGTACAGATACGCGTACGCGTCGCGGGCCATGGCCACCCGCGGATGGCCCCGGGCGGCGTGCAGCGCGATCCGGGCGGCCGGTCCGATCATGTCGAAGTGCGCCCACCAGAGCGCGGCGGTGAACAGGATCCCGCAGATTGCCGCCGGGATGGCCGGCCAGGTCACCGGCTTGCCGAGCAGGTTGCCGCCGACGCCGATCGAGATGACCGACTCGCCCAGCGCGATGATCAGGATGAGGTCGTAGCGTTCGGTCCAGTGCTCGGCGGAGGTGATCTTCCAGCCGTCGGTGCCGGCCAGCAGCCCGCTGCTGTACTGGATCGCCACCACGGCGATCCACAACCCGTCGCGCAGCCACGGCCCGGTGTCCGGGTCGACGTGCGACGGCAGCAGCGCGGCCACCAGCAGCAGGCAGGTCGAGAGCAGCACCTCGGGCAGGAACAGCCACACCTTGCGCCGCGCCGGCGGGTCGCCGCGGGTCGCGTACCAGTAGAGCAGCGTGTGCACGACCCGGATCACCACGTAGCTGACCGTGACCAGGATCGGGCCGGCCGCGCCCTTGTCCAGGTCGCCGAACGTCTGCGGCAGCGCGAGTGCGAACGTGAACAACGCGATCATGCCGATCACCATGAGGACCGGTACGAAGCCCTCGCCCAGCCGCAGCCGGGCCGCCACCGCGCTGTGCACCACCCAGCACCACCACAGCACCGCGAGCACCAACAGCGCGTGCAGCAGCTCCCGCACGGTCACGTTGGCCGCGGTGGCCCGGGTGATGATGAAGAAGGACACCACGAAGACGAGGTCGAAGAAGATCTCGAACTTGTCCACCCGGGTGGCGGGGGCGACCTGCGCCGCGGGCCCGAGCCCTCTGCGCCACCGGTCGCCGCCCACCGAAAGAGTGTGTCAGCCCAGCTCAGAGGCAGGGTCGGAATCGGTGGGCCGGCCACCCATCCGCAGCCGGCGCGGCACCGAATCACCTGTGTGACGGACCATCTCGAGCGTGTGGGGCGCTACCGGCTGGTGCGCTGCGTCGGCCAGGGCGGCATGGGGCGGGTGTGGCTCGCCCGCGACGAGCTGCTCGACCGCGACGTCGCGGTCAAGGAGGTGCTGCCCCGGGCCGGCGCGTCGCCGCAGGAGACCGCCGAGCTGCACGACAGCACCCTGCGCGAGGCGCGGGCCGCCGCCCGCCTGGACCACCCCAACGTGGTACGCGTGCACGACGTCATCACCGCCGACGGCCGGCCCTGGATCGTCATGCAGTACGTCCCGTCGAGGTCGCTGCACCGGATCGTCACCGACGACGGCCCGCTGCCGCCCCGGGTGGTGGCCCGCATCGGCGTCGAACTGGTGGAGGCGCTGCGCGCGGCGCACCGGGTCGGCGTACTGCACCGCGACGTGACTCCGCGCAACGTGCTGGTCACCGCCGACGGCCAGGCGCTGCTCGGCGACTTCGGCGTGGCGGCGGTGGAGGGCGCGGCGGCGCTGAGCCGGTCCTGGGGGATCACGGCCACCCCGCAGTACGTGGCGCCGGAGCGGGTCCGCCAGGGCGTCTCCTCGCCCGGCACCGACCTGTGGGCGCTGGGCGCCACGCTCTACACCGCGGTCGAGGGACGGCCGCCCTACCGGCGGGACGGGACGATGGCGACGCTGCTGGCCATGGCGACCGAGCCGCCGGACCGGATGCGCCGCGCCGGCCCGCTCGGGCCGGTCGTCGCCGGCCTGCTTGCGCGGGACGAGCGGCAGCGGCTGACCGCGGGGGAGGCGGCCCGGATGCTGCGCCGGGTCGCCGGCCTGGACGGTCGCCGTGGCCTCGGCCGGCTGCGCCCGCTGTCCCGGCCCGTCCAGGGGTCGGACCGGACGCCGGGCGTCGAGCCGTCGCGGTCGCCCGAGATCGACGCGGGCGGGCCACTGCCGGTGACGGCCGAGGACGTCACGCAGTCGCTGCCGGTCGGAGAGGTGACGCAGTCGCTGCCGGCCGGAGGCGTGACGCAGGCGCTGCCGGCGGCGGAGGCCGATCGGTCGCTGCCGTCCGGCGCGAAGGTCACCCAGGCGCTACTGGCCGCCGACGTCACGCAGGCGCTGGCGGCGGCGGACGTCATGCGATCGCTGTCGCCGGACCCGGAGGTCACCCAGGTTCTGCGGAGCGGGGACGTGACGCCGGCTCCGGCGGGCGGCGACGTGACACAGGTGCTGCCGGGCGGGGGCCACGACGTCCGCCGGCCGCCCGTGCCGGAGCTCGACGTCCTGCCGCTGCGCGTGTCGACCGGTGCCGCCGATCGGCGTACCGGATGGCGGTCCGCGGCCACCCTGGCCACGGTGGTGGTGGCGCTGGCGGCGGCCGGCGGGGTGGCGGTCGCGGGCGTGCGGACCGCGCTCGGTGAGTGGCGGGACGGCACCGGGGGCGGCCCGTCCTCGGCGGCGGCCGAGCCCGACCCGGCCGGCCCGATGTCGACGGCGGCTGGTGCCGCGCCGCCGAGCCCTACGCCGACCGGGGCGGGCCCCACGCCGCCCGGCACCAGCCCGACGCCGACCGGGGGCGGGGCGGGCGTGGCGACGGGGGCGGCGGGCGCGCCCTGCCTGACCCGGCCGTCCGCGTCGGTGCCGGTGACCGCCGGTCGAGCGCCCACCGGCGGCGTCCGGTTGCCCGCCGGGTGGGTGTGGCACCGGGACCGGGCCGGGTTCGCCGTGGCCCTGCCGGCCGGCTGGACCCGTGACGTCGACGGCGCGGTGGTCTGCCTGCGCGACCCGACCGGTACGCGGGCGCTGGGGGTGCAGGTCGGCGGTGGCCGGGCGGCGGACCCGAGCGGGCTGTGGCGACGCGAGGCCGAGCGGCTGCGCGCGGCCGGCGGGCTGCCCGGTTACCAGCGGCTCAGCATCGGCCCGGTGATCCGGCCCGGCGGCGCGGCCGAGTGGGAGTACACCTGGGACGGTCCCGACGGCCGGCTGCACGCCCGCCGCCTGGTCGCCAACGGCGCCGGGGCGACCAGCCGGCACCGGCTGGTCTGGGTGACCGCCGACGACCGCTGGCCGGCTGAGCAGGAGGCCTACCGGGTGGTGCTGGCGAGCTTCCGCCGCCCCGGGTGAGCCGCGACCCATCCGGTCGCCGCGCCGCTCCGAATGCCTGACACGTCCCGGCGCCGGTGCCGGGACCGGCGACGAGGAGAAACCGTGAAACTGTCCCGAACCCTGCTGGCGTTGCCGGCGGCGGCGCTCGTACTCGGCTTCCCCGGTGTGGCGCACGCCGACGAGAGCGTCCGGGTGGCCCTGCTGGACCTCAACGAGACCGGGGCCAAAGGCACGGCCACGCTGACCGCGACCGACGGCGGTGACCTGCGCGTGCGGATCACCTCCACCGGGATGACGCCGAACTCCCCGCACGCGCAGCACATCCACGGCGCCGTCAACGGCATGGACTTCCACTGCCCGGACAAATCCGCCGACGCCGACGGCGACGGCTACGTCAGCACCGAGGAGGGCCTGAAGATGTACGGCGACATCTTCATCTCGCTCACCACGAACGGTGACACCACCCGGGCCAGCGGACTGGCGGTGGACCGGATGCCGAAGGCGGACGCCCAGGGCAAGCTGACCTACGACCGGGTCATCCCGGCCGCCGACCTGCCGGCCGGCACCGTCGCCCACCTCAAGGACCTGCACCTGGTGCAGCACGGCATCGACGCCAACCGCAACGGCAAGTACGACATGGACGCGCTCGGCGAGTCCACGTTCGCCAAGTCGGTCGGCGTGAACGGCATCCCGGAGGAGGCCACCGACCCGGCCACCTGCGGCATGGTCAGCGGCGCCGCCGCGGGTTCCGTGCCGGCCGGCGGGGTCGCCACCGGGGACGGCAGCACCGAGGCCACCCCCGTCGCCGGTTACGTCGCGGGTGGGCTGGCGTTGCTCGGCGCGTTCGGCCTGGTCGCGGCGCGGCGTCGCCTCGGCCGGCAGGGCTGAGCCGGCCGTGGGCGACCCGCAGGACCGTACGGCCACCGGCCCCCGCCGTCAGCGCGCCGCGCTCGCGGCGGGGGCCGGCCTGCTCACTCTCGCCGCCGCGGTCGTCGTCGGGCTGGCGGTGTCCCGCGCGGACGACGGCCCGCCCGAGGCGGCGCGCCCGGCAGCGTCCGGCCAGGCGTCGGCGCCGCGCCCCGTCGGGCGGGCCGGGGAACTGACCAGCGGGCCGCTGATGGCCTCGTCCCCGCCGGTGCGCGTCCGCATCGCGAGCCTGCGGGTGGACGCGCCGATCGTCCCGCTCGGACTGCGCCCCGACGGCGCGATGCAGGTGCCGGACAGCGCGACCGACGTCGGGTGGTTCACCCGGGCGCCGACGCCGGGCTCGCTCGGGCCGGCGGTGCTGGCCGGGCACGTGAACTGGAAGGGCCGCGAGGGTTCCTTCTTCGACCTGGCCCGGCTGCGTCCGGACACACCGCTGAGCGTGGAGCGGCGCGACGGCAGCACCGCCACCTTCGTGGTCACCCGGGTGGAGCAGCACCCGAAGGACCGGTTCCCCAGCGACGACGTCTACGGCCCGACCGACCACGCGGCGCTGCGCCTGATCACCTGCGGCGGCGAGTTCGACCGGAAGCGGGACAGCTACCGGGACAACGTCATCGTGTACGCGCGGCTGGCCCGGGCGGAGCCGGCCCGGTAGCCGGCGTCAGGCGGCGTGGGCGGAGGCGGCCGGGGTGGCGTGCGCCAGGACGTCGCTCAGCACGTCGCGCAGCGGCGCGTCCGGGTGTTCGATCCACTGTTGGGCGGCGACGCGGAGCGTGGCCAGGAACGTGGCCGCCAGCACCCGGGAGCGCACCGGCACGTCGGGGCCGGTGAGCCGGCCGGCGATCTCCACGGCCAGGTCCCGCTCGATGGCCGCGTACGCGGCGACCTGGTGGGCGACCAGGCTCGGATGGCCGTGCAGCCGGCGGCGCCGGTTCAGCCAGGGCTCGGCCGGGTCGTCGTAGCTCTCGTCGGCCTGGAACACGGCGGCCCGGGTCAGCGCGGTCCAGGGCGGCAGCTCGGTGGGCTGCTCCGCGATCAGCTCCAGGAGCCGGCGCAGCCGCATGGTGTCGCCGTGGAAGAGCGCCTCCTCCTTGCCGGAGAAGTAGTTGGAGAACGTGCGCCGGGAGACGTTGGCGGCGTCGGCGATGGCCTCGACGGTGACCCGGTCGGGGCCGTGCTCGACGGCCAGGCGCAGGGCGGCCTCGTGCAGCGCCAGGCGGGTGGCCGCCTTCTTCCGCTCCCGCAGGCCGGTGCACTCGTCCACGCCGGCCAGCGTACGTGATCCTTTTCTCAATGGGCAAACTTGCCTGCTGGGCAAGATTTGTTGATGATTGCTTGAGGCAACCAAGCTGGCCACCATATCCGACACACCTGGAGGACGCGCGATGAGCGCACCCACCGCGACGGCCGAGGCCGTGCCCATGAGCCGGCGGCAGACGCTGGAGGCACTCAGCGGGCTGCTGCTCGTGCTCTTCGTGGCCATGCTGAGCAGCACCGTCGTCTCCACCGCCCTGCCGAAGATCATCGGGTCGCTCAACGGCTCACAGACGCAGTACACCTGGGTGGTCACCGCCACCCTGCTCACCGCCACGGCGACCACCCCGATCTGGGGCAAGCTCGCCGACCTGTTCAGCAAGAAGCTGCTGATCCAGGCCGCCATCGTGGTCTTCCTGGCCGGCTCCGTCGCGGCTGGCTTCTCGCAGAGCGCCGGCCAGCTCATCGCCGCCCGGGCCTTCCAGGGCATCGGCGTCGGCGGCCTGCAGGCGCTGGTCCAGGTCGCCATCGCGGCCATGATCCCGCCGCGGGAGCGGGGCCGTTACAACGGCTACCTGGGCGGCGTCATGGCGCTCGCCACGGTCGGCGGCCCGCTGCTCGGCGGCCTCATCGTGGACACCTCCTGGCTCGGCTGGCGCTGGTGCTTCTTCGTCGGCGTGCCGGTCGCGATCATCGCGCTGTTCCTGCTCCAGCTCACGCTGAACCTGCCCACCGTGCGCCGGCAGAACGTCAAGATCGACTACCTGGGCGCCGCGCTGATCGCCGCCGGGGTCAGCGTGCTGCTGATCTGGATCTCCTTCGTCGACGACTCGTTCGCCTGGCTCTCCTGGCAGACCGCCGCCATGGTCGGCGGCGCGGTGTTGCTGCTGGCGCTGGCCGTCTGGGTCGAGTCGCGGGCCGCCGAGCCGGTGGTCCCGCTGGAGATCGTCCGCCAGCGCACCACCGCGCTGGCCATCCTGGGCAGCCTCGCGGTCGGCATGGCCATGTTCGGCGGCGCGGTCTTCCTCGGCCAGTACTTCCAGATCGGCCGCGGCTACAGCCCGACCGAGGCCGGCCTGCTCACCATCCCGATGATGGCCGGCGTGCTGATCTCCTCGATCGTCGCCGGCCGGATGATCACCGCCAGCGGAAAGATCAAACCGTACATCGTGTTCGGCGCGATCGTGCTGGTCGCCGGCTTCGCCCTGCTCGGCACCATCGACCACGAGACGTCCCTGGTCATCGTCGGGGTGGCCATGTTCGTCGTCGGCGTGGGCGTCGGCATGACCATGCAGAACCTGGTGCTCGCGGTGCAGAACACGGTCGCGCTCAAGGACATCGGCGCCGCCAGCGCCAGCGTCGCGTTCTTCCGCTCGCTCGGCGGCACCATCGGCGTGTCGGTGCTCGGCGCGATCCTGGCCCGCCGGGTCACCGACCGGATCACCACCGACCTCGCCGCGGCCGGCATCCCCACCTCCGGCAGCGGCGGCAGCAGCACGTTGAACCTCGACGCGCTGCCCGAGCCGGTGCGGCAGATCGTCCGGGCCGCGTACGGGGACGCGACCGGGCACATCTTCCTCATCTCGGCCGCCATCGCGGTGGTCGGCGTCATCGCGGCGCTGTTGCTACGCCCGGTTACTCTTCGCTCCAGTCTCGATCTTCCGGACACCGGTCGATCGGTGGCGGTGGGCGCCGACGCGGTCGACGGAGCGCCCGCGTTCGACGGGGTGAGTGCCGACCAGGCCGGCCGGGAGGAACACGCCCGCCGCTGAGGCCGTACCCCAGGGCCGTCGCCGACCACGGCGGCGGCCCTGGTCCGTGCCGGAAGGCACCGAAGGAGGAGCCGTGCAGCTCACCAAGACCGCGTCGACGCGGGCCGGCGCGCTGCGCCGGGCGGCCCGCGAACTGGCGCTGGTCGCCGTGCTCTTCCTCGCCTACAAGGCGGGCCGGCAGCTGATCGCCGGGCGGGCCGGGACCGCGCTGGCAAACGGCGAGCGGATCTGGTGGCTGGAACGCCTGCTGCACCTGCCCGACGAGGCGCTGCTGCAGGCGCCCCTGCTCGCGCACGAGCTGCCGGTGCGGCTCGCCAACAGCTACTACGCCTACGTGCACTTCCCGGCCACCGTGCTCTGCCTGGTCTGGCTCTACCTGCGCCGGCCGGAGGACTACCTGCGGCTGCGGCGGGCGCTGGCGGTGCTGACCGCCGCGGCGCTGGTGCTGCACGTCTGCGTCCCGCTCGCGCCGCCGCGGCTGACCGCCGTCACCGCCATGGTGGACACCGGCCGCCGGTTCGGCCCCAGCGTCTACGGGCCGCCGGAGGCCGACCAGCTCAGCAACCAGTACGCGGCCATGCCGTCACTGCACGTGGGCTGGGCGCTCGCGGTGGCGCTGGCCCTGGTGGCGGTCACCGCCGGGCGGTGGCGCTGGCTCTGGCTGGCGCACCCGCTGGTCACCGCCGTGGTGGTGGTCGCCACCGGCAACCACTACTGGCTCGACGGGGTGGTCGCCGCGGTCCTGCTCGCGGTGATCCTGGCCGCGCTGCCCCGACCCGTACCCCCCGACCGGACGCCGCCGCCACCGGTGGCCGGGCCGCCGCGCCCGCACGTGGTGCCGCCGCCGCGCCGCGCCGGCCGCCGCCGGACCGCGAAGGTCCCGACGGCGGCCGACGCCCGGCTCCGGCCGCCCGGCCGGGGCTGAGACCCGGCTCAGGAACGCACGGTGCAGACCGTGCCGTTGAGCCGGAACACCCCCGGCGGCACGTTCGGCCCGCTGTACGCGCCGACGAAGCCGACGCTGGTGCTCCCGCCGTCCGCCGCGAGCCGGCGGTTGTCCGCGGTCGGGGTCACCCGGACCTCCCTGCCGGTCTGCGTCCAGGTGGCGTTCCAGCCGCTGCTCACCTGCTGCCAGCCGGTCGGCCAGGTCCAGGTGAGCGTCCAGCCGTCCACCACGTCCGGGCCGGTGTTCACCACCTCGACGGTCGCCACGTAACCGTTGCCCCAGTCGGTGTCGTCGTGGAAGCGGACCGCGCAGCCGGCGTCGACCGGGCTGCCGGTGGCGAACGTCAGCGGCGGCGACGACCAGGACACCCGGCCGGCGGTGTCGCGAGCGATCACGTTGACCGTGTAGCGGGTGCCCGGTTCCAGGTTGCGCACCGTGAACGAGGTGCCGGCGGTCTCACCGAGCTGCTCGCTGACCGCGCCGAACTGCCGGTACACCTCGTACTTCGCGATCGGCGCGGCGCCCGCGGTCGCGGCCGGCCAGGAGATGGTCGCCGCGCGGTCGGTCACCGCGCTCGCGGTCGGGCGCCCCGGCGCGGTCGGCCGTCCGGCGGAGCTGACGGCCGGTCGCAGCACCAGCGTGGTCAACGAGTACGGCGGCAGCGTCCGGGTGGTCGCGCTGCCGGAGCGGCCGGTGCTCACGCCGTTCGCGCCGTTGGTCAGCGTGTGCACGGTCGGCGCCTCGTCCGCCGGGGTGAAGCCGGCGTAGTCGACCGTCACCGGGTAGGCGGTGTCCGGGTCCTTGTTGAGCAGCTGGACCGCGAGGCCGCCGTCCGGCCGGCGCACCGCGTGCGCGGTGACCAGCGGCTGGTCGGTGCCGGCGCGGACGAACTGGTCGCCGGGGCGGGCGAACAGGTTCATCATGGACAGTGCGTGGTACGGCGCGAACGGCGTGTTGAACGCCGGCTCGCAGACGTCACCGTCGCTGGTGCAGCCGCCGCTGGAGAGCAGCCCGAAATCGCCGTAGTCGGTCTGGCCGGCCACCTCGGAGACCGTGCCGAGGCCGTTGTGCACGTTCCACCACTGCACCGTGAAGACGCCCTGTTCCAGCAGGCCGCTGTAGGCGTCGGCGAGGAACAGCGCGCCGGGCTGGGTGTTGCGGCCGGCGTCGACGTTCAGCTCGGTGAGGCTGATCCCGATCCGGTCGGCGTCCGGGCCGGCGTACCGGGAGATCTGCTGGCGCAGCAGCCAGGCGGCGTCGGGCAGCTGGTTGGTGCGGGTCAGCGACTCCGCCGCGCTGCCGCCCGGATACCAGTGCACGTCCACAAAGTCGATCTTCGGCCCGGCCAGGGAGAGCACGGTCTGGTTCCACGGACCGGGGTCGGTGCCGGCGGTGATCCCGTCGGGCCAGTTGCCGGGCATGGTCAGCACCGCGCCGACCTTGACGCTCGGGTCGACCGCCTTCATCGCGTCGGCGTACTCGATCACCAGCTTGGCGTACTGGGTGGCGCTCTTGTCCGGGTGGTCGTCGGCCTCCCAGGCCGATCCGTAGTGGCCGTTGCCGTAGTTCTCGTTGCCGACGGTCCACCACTTCGCGCCGTAGCCCTTGGTGACGTTGGCGTAGCGCACCCAGTCGGCCGCCTCGGCGGGCGTCCCGGTGCCGTAGTTCGCGATGATCATCGGCTGGGCGCCGACCCGGCGCGCCCCGGCCATGAACGTGTCGAAGTCGGTGTCCGGCGCGACGTAGCCGCCCGGCGCGGTGTGCGTCTTCCAGTGGTAGATGTCGGCGTACGAGCCGCCGGGGTAGCGCAGCATCCGCACGCCGGCCGCCTTGAGCAGGTCGGACGTCTCGGCGCTGCCGAGTTGCGCGTCCCAGATGGCGTGGTTGACGCCGAGCGCGGTGTCCGGCACGGTGGCCAGCCCGGCGCGGGCGTTCACGGTCACCGTGACCGGGTCGACGGCGGCGTCGGCGGCGGGCGGTCGGACGGTGGCGAGCGCGGTGGTGACGAGCAGCAGGCTTGCCGCGTACGTGGTCCACCGGCGCGCGGTGGGCAGGGATCTCCTCATGGGGGTTCCTTCGAGAGGCGGGGTTCCCGGGTCTGTGCCGCCGTCCGCCCGGATGCCTGCCGGCCCCCGGGTGCCCTGGGACGACGATCGGCTCCGCGTGCTGATCAGAATTCCACGCGCGACGCGGCCGGCTCAAGGCTTAATTTATAGATAGGAGTCTTTACTGTTAACAAGGTTTAATTTATGTTCGTGGCACCTCCCGTTCCCCCGAAGGAGTTGCCACCATGCGTCGAAGAATCACCCTGCCCCTGCTCACCACCGGCGCGGTCGGTGCCACCCTCGCGCTCGCCGCACCCGCGCAGGCCCACGGCTACGTCTCCTCGCCCCCCAGCCGCCAGGCGCTCTGCGCACAGAACCGGGTGCCCGACTGCGGGCAGATCAGGTACGAGCCGCAGAGCGTCGAGGGGCCCAAGGGCCTGAAGACCTGCAACGCCAACATCGCCCAGTTCGCGGTGCTCAACGACGACAGCCGCAACTGGCCGGCCACCCCGGTCGGCAGCACGGTGACGTTCACCTGGATCAACACCGCCCGGCACGCCACCGCCACCTGGGAGTACTGGATCGGCAACACCCGGGTCGCGGTCGTCGACGGCGGCGGCCGCCAGCCCGACGCCACCGTCTCGCACACGGTCAACCTGGGCGGCTTCTCCGGCCGGCAGAAGCTGCTCGCGGTCTGGAACATCTCCGACACCGCGAACGCGTTCTACTCCTGCGTGGACCTGCAGATCGGCGGCGGGGGCGGCAACCCGACCCCCACGCCCACCCCGTCGCCCACGCGCACCGCCACCCCGTCGCCGACGCCCACCCCGACCGGCTCGTCCACCCCACCCGGCACGCCCGCGCCGGGTGGCACCTGGACCGCCGGCCGGTCGTACCAGGTCGGCGACACGGTCACCTACGCCGGCCGCACCTACCGCTGTCGCCAGGCGCACACCGCGATCGCCGGGTGGGAGCCGCCGAACGTGCCGGCGCTCTGGCAGCAGATCTGACCGCTCCCCGGCGGCCGCCATCGCACCAGGCGCGTCGCGCGGCCGGTCGGTCCCGCCGGCCGCGCGACGCGCGTCCGCCCGCTCCCGATCGGAGGTTCCGCATGCGCCGCCCGTCCGCCGCCGTGCCGTCCGTGCTGCTCGTCGCCGTGCTGCTCGTCGCCGCCGGCTGCGGCGGCGGACCGCCGGCACCCACCGCGTCCCGCCCCGCCCCGGCCGTCGCCGACACGACCAGCGGCATCGACGCGCTCTTCCTCGCCATGATGGTGGCGCACACCGCGCAGACGCTGGAGATCGCCGACCTCGGGCTCGACCGGGCCACCGACCCCGAGGTCCGCACCCTGATCGCCGCCGTCCGCGCCACCGAGACCGACGAGCTGGCCACCATGCGTGGCTGGCTGCGCGAGGCCGGCCCCTCCGCGGCGGCCGCCGCCGCGCGGCACGACCACACCGGGCACAGCGACGCCGCCGCCGGCCTGGCCCGCCTGCGGGCCGCCCCGGCCGCCGAGGTGGACCGGGTGCTGCTCGACGTGTTCGCCGCGCACCAGCGCACCGCCGCCGCCCTGGCCCGCGCCCAGGTCACCGCCGGCACCAGCGACCGGGTACGCGACCTCGCCGCCCGCATCGACCGCTCCCGCACCGCCGAGGTGGCCCTGATGGCGAAGCTGCGCGCGGACTCCCGGCGCTGACCTCGTCGATCTTGGACTTGTGGCGCCTCGGATGTCGTTGATGCACCCTTTGTCAACGACCACAAATCCAAGATCGACGAGGCAGGCAGGCGGGCGGGGCATGACGTTCGTCACGGGAGTGGCGGGCGGGGGTGTGGGTGGGAGCGGGTGGGGGAGAGGCGAAAGGGGGCGGATCGGGGTCTTTCTCTCGGGGAAGCGGCTCGGTGAGGGCCGGCGCCGGGTGCGGCGGACGGGGGCGGGGCGTGGGGGCGTTCGCCTCTGGGCAAAACCGGCCGCGCGATGTCGCAGGCCGTGACTAGGCTTTCGCCGGGCCTCGTCCCGCCGCGCGCCCCGCGTGCGTGCGGCGCCGCCACCCCTCGGACCGGACCGGAACCAGGAGACTGTCTGTGACCCAGCAACCCGTCGCGACATCGAACAAACTCGACGCCGCGGTGCTCAAGGTGGCCGGCGTCGTCGTGCTCGGTGCGATCATGTCGATCCTCGACGTGACCGTCGTCAGCGTGGCCATCCCGACGTTCCAGAGCGAGTTCGACGCGTCCTACGCGCGGGTCGCCTGGACCATGACCGGCTACACCCTCGCGCTGGCCACGGTGATCCCGCTCAGCGGGTGGGCCGCGGACCGGTTCGGCACGAAACGCCTCTACATGGTGGCGCTGGCGCTGTTCACCATTGGCTCCGGGCTGTGCGCCACGGCCGACTCGATCGGCGAGCTGATCGCCTGGCGGGTGGTCCAGGGGCTCGGCGGCGGCATGCTCATGCCGCTCGGCATGACCATCATGACCCGGGCCGCCGGCCCGCACCGGATCGGCCGGCTGATGGCCGTACTCGGCATCCCGATGCTGCTCGGCCCGATCGGCGGCCCGATCCTCGGCGGCTGGCTGATCGACACCGCGAGCTGGCACTGGATCTTCCTGATCAACCTGCCGATCGGCGTGGTCGCGCTGATCTACGCCCAGCTGGCGCTGCCGAAGGACGCCCCCGAGCCGTCCGAGTCGTTCGACTTCCTCGGCATGCTGATGCTCTCGCCGGGCCTGGCGCTGTTCCTCTACGGCGTCTCCTCGCTGCCGGAGGCCGGCACCGTCACCGACACCGAGGTCTGGCTGCCGATGGCGGCCGGCGCGGCGCTGGTGGTGGCGTTCGTCCGCTACTCGTTCCGGCCCCGGCACCCGCTGCTCGACCTGCGACTGTTCCGCAACCGTAACCTCACCCTCGCCTCGCTGACCCTGTTCGTCTTCATCATCGCGTTCATGGGCGCGGGCCTGCTGTTCCCGAGCTACTTCCTGCAGATCCGGGGCGAGACGACGCTGACCGCCGGCCTGCTGATGGCGCCGCAGGGCATCGGCGCGATGCTCACCATGCCGATCGCCGGCATGCTCGCCGACCGGGTGCCGGTCGGCCGGACGGTGCCGTTCGCGCTGGTGCTCATCGCGGCCGGGTTCTTCACCTTCACCCAGCTCGGCACCGACACGTCCTACCTGCTGCTCTGCGGCTCGCTGTTCGTGATGGGCCTCGGCATGGGCGGCACCATGATGCCGATCATGACCTCGGCGCTGAAGACGCTGCAGGCCGCGGAGGTGGCCCGGGGCTCGACGCTGGTCAACATCCTCCAGCAGATCGGCGGGTCGGTCGGCGCGGCGGTGATGTCGGTGATCCTCACCAGCGAGCTGAACGGCTCGCGGGTGATCCCCGGCGTGACCGACCCGGGCACCGGCGCCCCGGTCACCGAGGCCCAGCTCGCCATCGGCGTGCAGCAGCAGCCGGAGCTGGCCCAGCAGCTCCCGGTGCCGCCGTCGCTGATCGAGCGTGGGCTCGACTTCGCGGCCAACTCGTTCGCCACCACGTTCTGGGTGGCGTTCGGCCTGGTGCTGCTCACCTTCATCCCGGCCGCCTTCCTGCCCCGCCGCCGCGAGCCGTCGCACCTGCTCGACGGCGAGCCGGGGGAGGAGCAGCGGCCGATGCCGGTGCCGATCCACTGATCCCGCCCGTCGCCGTGGGGCCGACCACCGCCGGTGGTCGGCCCCACGGCGTCCCGGCCGCCCCCGCGGCGCCGGCGGTCGGACCGGTGATGGCCGGCCGGGCGGGAGGCGGGATGCCGGCCGTATCCGCCACCGGCGGGCCGGGCTGCGCCTAGGCTCGACGCAGGTGGCGGGCGAGAGGCGGGCACGGTGAGCGCAGGCGGCGAGGACCGGTCGGCGCGGCGGCGCAAGCGTCTGCTGCTGGCGGGCCTGCTGGCCGTGGTCGGGCTGATCCTGCTGCTGCTCGGCCTCACCGTCGCCAACGGCGCGGTCGCCGGCGTCGAGGTGGTGCTGGCCCTGCTGCTGTTGGTGGCCAGCTACGCGATCCAGCGGGTGGCCCGCCGGGAGACCGTCTACCGCGACGAGGGGCGGCGGTGACCGGCGCGACGGTCCGGCCCGGCTAGGCTGACCGGCGTGGATCAGGAAGACCGGATCGCGCTGTTCCTCGACTACGAGAACCTGGCGCTGGGTGTACGGGACCATCACGGCGGTCGGCCGTTCGACTTCCGTCCGATCGCCGACGCCCTCGCCGAACGCGGCCGGGTGGTGGTGCGCCGGGCGTACGCGGACTGGTCGTACTTCGACGAGGACCGGCGGATGCTGACCCGCTCGCACGTGGAACTCATCGAGATCCCGCAGCGGATGGGCTTCTCGCGCAAGAACGCGGCCGACATCAAGATGGCCGTGGACGCCGTCGAGTTGGCGTTCGAGCGGGGCTACATCTCGACGTTCGTGATCTGCACCGGCGACAGCGACTTCACCCCGCTCGTGCACAAGCTGCGCGAGCTGAACAAGCGGGTGATCGGTGTCGGGGTGGAGAAGTCGACCTCGGCGCTGCTGCCGCCGGCCTGCGACGAGTTCCTCTACTACGACCGGCTCGAAGGGGTCGACGTGCCGCCGCCCGCGGCCCGCCGCACGCGCCCGGCCCGCACGACCGGGCCGTCGCCGGTGGAGCCGGCGCCCGAGCCGGCGGTGGAGGAGACCGTGCCGGTCGAGGAGGAGCCGTCGCGGGACGTGGACACCCTCGCCGTCCTGCTCGTGCAGACCGTGGCCGGCATGCAGGGCAGTGGCGGCGGTGAGGTGACCGCGTCCGGCCTGAAGCGGGCCCTGCTCCGCAAGGACCCGACGTTCAGCGAGTCGAACTACGGCTTCCGTACCTTCGGGGAACTGCTGCGGCACCTGGCCGCCTCCAACGTGGTGGAGTTGGCCGCCGGCCCGGCCAAGGGCGACCCCGAGGTGTCGCTGCCCGAGCGCGGTGACCGGGAGGTCGCGTTCGGGCTGCTGCGGTCCGTGGTGGTGGATCTGGCGGGCGAGGGCGGCGCGGTGGCGCTGTCCGGCCTGAAGGACCAGCTCCGGCGCGCCCGGCCGGATTTCAGCGAGAAGAAGCTCGGCTACCGCAGCTTCCTCCAGTTCTGCAAGGCCGCCGCCACCGACGGGGCGGTGGACCTGCGCTGGAGCGCCGACGACGGCGACTACCTGCTCAGCCCGCAGCCGTCCTGACCGATCCGGCGTCGCCCGGCCACGGCACGTGACCCGACGCGGCTACCCGGTCGGGCCGGAGCCTCCGGTCGGGCTCGGGTCGCCCGGAGGGCTCGCCGCGCCGGTCGGGCTGGTGACGACGGTCGGGCTGGGAGCCGCCGGGGAGGGCGGGACCTGACTCGGGACCGGGTCGGTCGGTGTGGCCGGTGGCGGCGTCGGCGCCGACGACCGGCCGGGGACGGCCGTCGCGCCCGGGGCGGCGATCCGCGGACCGTTTCGGTCCACCGCGGCGGCCGGCGACGGCCGGGAGGGCGGGCGACCCGTCCGGGGCAGCGTGCGGGGCGACCGGGGACCGTCGGTCGCCCGCGGATCGACCGGGGCCACGACGGGCGTCGGCGTGACCGGGGCCGTGCCGACCCGGCCGCTCCCGACCGGCGCGGGCGCCGCGGAGCGGGCCGACGACTGGTTCGGCCCGGCGGTCGCCGGCCAGGTGCCGGCGGAGGTCACCCCGAGCAGGACGGCCACCACCGCGACGCCGGCCGCCACCAGTCGTCCCGGCGGCATCCGGTCGGGCGGGGCGTCGCCGGGGCCCAGCGGGCGGGGCGGCCGGGGCCGGGCGGCACGGTGGGCGGCGCGCAGCGCCTCGACGTCCTGCGCGACCGCGCTTCTCGCCCCGCTCGCGTCGGCATGGGCGAGCGTCAGGTAGAACCGGGTGTTCGCGGCGCCGGACGCCGGCACCCGCAACCCGCACGGGGGTGCGCCGTCGGCAGGATGCAGCAGCGTCACCGGGCGGTCGGGGTGGTGCCCGGCGCCCCGCAGCTCACGCAGGGGCCAGTCCTGGCGGCCGTCCCGGCCGGCGAAGGCCACCCGCCGGTCGGTCACCACGGCGGCGCCGGTGTCGACCACGCGCAGCCCGGCCGGCAGCGGGCCGTCGACCGGGTCGAGGCGTCCGACCAGCGTCCCGCCGGGCGCGGGCAGTCCGGCCACGTGCCGGGCGGTGGCCTCCACCAGCTCGACGACGGGCAGGATGCGGTAGACGACCTCGCCGTCGTCCAGCGGCACGGGCAGCGGCGTGCCGGGCAGCGCGCATCCGTGGAACCCGTCCGCCTCGATCCGCAGCCGGTCGAGGTGGTCCGCGCGCCGGCGCCAGCCGCGCGCCGCCGTCTCGTACGCCCGACGCCGGAGTTCGTTCTCGCGCCGCGCCCAGGCCAGCCGTCGCGCCGGATGGGACCCGAGCGGGTCGGGTCGTCTCGCCGTCACGCCCGGTACAACGCCGACCACCGGTACGCGGACACGTGAGCGTGGCTATCATCCGCATTGGTGGCGTTATGCCCGCGCCTAGACTCGGGCCATGCCGCGGATCGTCCAGTTGCTGGCCTCGCCGGTGCACCGCTACGTCGGCCGCCCGGCGGACGGTCCCGCCCCGGCACCGCCCGGCGAGCTGGTCGACCAGGTGCGGCTCCGGGCCGGCCTGGGCGTCGTCGGCGACCGCTACTTCGGCCGGCCGGCGCACCGCACGGCGAGCGTCACCCTGATCGCGCAGGAGTCGCTGCCCGCCGGCGCCGACCTCACCCAGCTCCGACGCAACGTACTGACCAGCGGCATCGCGGTCGACGAGCTGGTCGGCCGGGTGCTCACCCTCGACTCCGGCGACGGTCCGGTCCGCCTGCGCGTGCACCGGGCCGCACCGCCCTGCGCCTGGCTGGACGTGGTGGTCGCGCCCGGCACCTGGACGGCGATGCGCCGCCGCGGGGGCGTACGCGCCGAGCCGCTCACCGACGGCGTCCTGCGGGTCGGCCCGGTCACGGTCGCCGTCGGCGACTGACCCGTCCGGGAACTTTTCCGGCCCGCCGGCCGACCAACCTCGGGGTCACCGATCGCCGGATCGGCGGCGAGGTGACGGAGAGGACGCCAGGGATGAACCGAGCGACGCCCCCATCCGTACCGTCCGGCATGACGGTGCCGGACCGGCGGGCGGGCCGCGGATGAGCCCGGACGCCGACGACGAGCAGGTGACCCGGTGGGCGCACCAGGCCGGCCGGGGCGACCAGCTGGCCGCCGCCGCGTTCGTCCGGGCGCTCCAGGGCCCGGTGTGGCGGTTCCTCGCCCACCTGGCCGGTCCCGCCGAGGCCGACGACCTGGCCCAGGAGACGTTCCTGCGCGCGCTGCGCAGCCTGCCCGGATTCGCCGGCCGGTCCTCGGCCCGGACCTGGATCTTCACCATCGCCCGCCGGGTCGCCGTGGACCACGTCCGCGCCGCGACCGTCCGCCCCCGGGTGGCCGCGCTGCCGGACTGGCAGACCGCCGCCGAGGCGGCCGGGGCGGTCACCGTGGGCGGAGACGACGGCGTCGCGCTGCGTGGGCTCATCGCCGGGCTCGCCCCGGACCGGCGGGAGGCGTTCGTCGCCACCCAGGTGCTCGGCCTCTCCTACGCCGAGGCCGCCGAGGTGTGCGGCTGCCCGGTCGGCACCATCCGGTCGCGGGTCGCCCGCGCCCGCGAGGACCTGGTCGCGGCCTGGTCCGGCGACCTCCGGGACCGCCGGGCCCGCTGAGCCGCCCCCACCGACGGCCGGCCGGCGCGTGCCGGCCGGCCGCCCGCAGCCGGGCGTCCGTCGACGGTCGCGGCCGGTGCGGGCGTCAGGCCGCGCGACGGTCGCGGGCCTGCGCGGTGTACGGGCCGGGCGGCACCAGCCGCAGCGGCGCCGGGGCGGCCGGCTCGTCGGTACGCAGCGCCCAGCGCGAGCCGGACGACCGGCGCTGGCCGGGCGGCGTGTCCCCGGGACGCAGTCCGGGCCGGGACAGCAGCAGCATCACCGCCCAACCGACCAGCAGGAAACCATGGCTGACCAGCCGGGTCATCGCCACCTGCCCGGTGATCAGGTCGTTCACCGACAGCAGCACCAGCGTGGCGACGAACGCGCTGAGCATCGGCAGCAGCCCGGACGGGGTGGACCGGCGCAGCGCGACGTAGAGGAAACCGGCGCCGACCGCCACGTTCCACGCCGCCGACTCGTGCCACAGGTGCTGGCCGGAGGTGTGCGCGTGCGCGACCACCGCCTCCCGGCCGATCTGCGCCAGACCGAGCACCAGCTGCACCGCGCCGAGCAGGCCGAGCGCCCCGCGCAGCCCCCACACCACCCGCTGGCGCCGGCTCGGCCGGGGCGGCGGCGCGGCTGCCAGCACGGACGCCACCAGGTCGGGCACCTGCGGGGCGAGCTGCGTACGGGCACGCCGGGTGACCGCCGCGGCCGAGTCGAACCAGCCCTGGCACCCGGCGCAGCCGCCCAGGTGCGCCTCGGCCGCCTCGGTCTCGGCCCGGGACGCCTCACCGTCCAGCTCGGCCGACAGGATCTCCCGCCACTGCTCACACGCCATGTAGGGATAGTCGTCCGGACTCCCCGCCTGGTTCCCGGCGGGGTGCCGATCACGCCGGTGACTAGCCCGGACGGGCGCGGGTAAGCGGGCCGGACTACCGCGTCGGGGGAGGGGAGTGGGGTGACACGGGCGTTCGTCAACTGGTCCGGCAGCCTCTCCTTCACCCCGGCGCAGTGGGCCGAACCCGCCGACGAGGACGAGGTGTGCGCGCTGGTGCGCCGGGCCCGCGACAGCGGCGTCACGATCCGCCCGGTCGGCTCGGGGCACTCGTCCAGCCCGCTGGTGCGTACCGACGGGATCCTGCTCGGCCTGGACCGGCTCGCCGGCGTGATCTCCGACGACGGCCGGCTCGCCACCGCCTGGGCCGGCACCACGCTGAAGGCGCTCGGCGAGGGTCTCTACGACGCCGGGCTGGCCATGGACAACCTGGGCGACGTCGACTACCAGTCGATCGCCGGGGCGACCGCCACCGGCACCCACGGCACCGGGCTGGGCTTCGGCAACCTGAGCACCCAGCTCACCGGCGTACGCCTGGTCACCGGCACCGGCGAGGTGCTGGAGATCGACGCGGAGCGCAACCCGGAGCTGCTGCCGGCCGCCCGGCTCTCCCTCGGCGCGCTCGGCGTCGTCACCCGGGTCACCCTCCACGTGCAGCCGCGCTACGAACTGCGCCGACGGTCCTGGTGCGCCCGCCTGGACTGGACGCTCGACCATCTCGCGGAACTCCAGCACACCAACCGCAACATGGACTTCTACTGGTATCCCCGCAGCGACCGGACGCAGATCCGGGTGATCAACCGGGTCGACGAGGCGCATCACCGGCCGGCCTGGCCAGGGTCGCCGACAGCGGGTGGCGCGCCACGGCAGAGCCAGGTCGGGCCGACCCACCGCACCATCCCCCGGCACCGGGAGCTGCGATTCGAGGAGATCGAGTACATGCTGCCGTCGGAGGCGTTCCCGGCCTGCTTCGCCGAGGTGCGTCGCCGGGTGCGGGAGCGGCACCGGCGGGTGGCCGGCTGGCGGGTGCTGGTGCGCACCGTCGCGCCGGACGACATCTGGCTCAGCAACGCCCACGGCCGGCCCACCACCACGATCGCCTGCCTGCAGAACACCTCCCTGCCGTACGACGACTACTTCCACGACATGGAGGCGGTGTTCCGGCACTACGGCGGCCGGCCGCACTGGGGCAAGAAACACTGGCTCGGCGCGCGGGAGCTGCGCCCCCTCTATCCCCGCTGGGACGACTTCCAGGCGGTCCGGCGCCGGCTCGACCCGGACGGGGTGTTCCTCACCCCCGACCTGGCCCGGCTGCTGGAGGACTCGTGACCGCGCCGGTCGGGGCCCGGGTGTGGGTGGTCCCCGGCGGGCACGTGCCGTTCCCGGCGCACGGGACGGAGCCCGAGTTCACCGGCTTCGACCAGCTCTGCGTGCTCAACGCCGGCGACGACGACGCCGAGCTGACGCTCGACCTCTACTACGAGGACGCCGAGCCGGTCGGGCCGTACCGGATCCTCGTGGCCGCCCGCCGGATCCGGCACGTGCGGGTCAACGACCTGATCGACCCGGAGGCGGTACGGCTGGACCGCCCGTACGGCTGCGTGCTGCGGTCCCCGGTGCCGGTGGTGGCGCAGTTCCTGCGCCAGGACACCCGGTTGCCCGGCGTGGTGGCGCTGACCGGCACGATGGCGTACCCGGGGTGAGGTTCGACCGCGCGGCGACGGGTACCCCGGCGCATGCGGGGAGCCGGTGACCGGGTACGCGAGGCGGGACGGGCCAGCCGGGACCGGCTGCGCACGTACTTCATCGTGGCGGTCCAGGCGGGACTGGCCGCGGCGCTGGCCTGGCTGATCGCGCGCGAGGTGCTCGGCAACCCCGACCCGACGTTCGCTCCCGCCGCGGCCGTCGGTGTCATCGCCGCCTCGCTGGGCGGGCGGACCCGGCGCACGGTGGAGCTGGTCGGCGGCGTGGTGCTCGGCATCGTCGTCGGCGACGTGCTGCTGCACCTGCTGGGCACCGGCCCGTGGCAGACCGGTGTGATCGTCTTCCTGGCGGTCAGCGCCGCGGTGCTGGTCCGCGGCACCGGCGCGCTTGTCACCCAGGCCGGCGGTACGGCGGTGCTGGTCGCCACGCTCACCCCGGTCTCGCCGGACCTGGAGCTGCCACGGACGATCAACGCGTTGGTCGGCGGCGCGGTCGGCCTGTTCGTGGTGCTGGTGCTCGCGCCGCTCAACCCGCTGCGCACGGTACGCCGGGTCGCCGACCCGGCGCTGGACACGTTCGCCCGGGAGTTGACCGCCTCGGCGGAGGCGCTGGCCCGCGGTGACGTGCGCGCCGCCGACGCGGTGCTGACCCGGATGCGCGCGGCCGAACCGGAACTCGACCGGATCGACGAGCTGGTGAGCGCCGCCGACGAGGTGGTCCGCTTCTCCCCGGTGCGCCGGCGGCGACGGCGCGCGCTGACCGCGTACCGGCGCGGCGCCGAGCACCTGGACCGGGCGTTCCGCAACAGTCGCGCGCTGGTCCGCCGGGTCGGCACCGCGCTGCGCGACGACGAGCCGGTGCCGCCGGACCTGCCGGCCGCGCTGGAGCACTTCGGTGCGGCGATCCGGCTGCTGCACCGGGAGTTCCTCACCGCCCGGGAGCCGGTCGCGGCCCGGGACCGGGTGTTGCAGGCGGTTCGCGACGCGGGTGCGGCGTGCCGGCAGGACATCGGCTTCTCCGGCACCATCGTGGTCTCGCAGTTGCGGACCGCCGCGAACGACGTGCTGCGCGCCACCGGGGTCCCGGCGGACGAGGCGCGCCGCCTCGTCCGCCGGGCCGCCGCGGCCCGCTGAGCGCGGTCGTCCGGCTTCGCGCTCTCCGGCGGCCGGCTCCCAGAGGCTCTACTTTTTAGCGGTATGACTCCGCGTCATAATTATGACCAAGAGTCATCCCGCGAAAAAGACACCTTCTTCCGGCCGCCGACTCGCCGCGCGGAACAGACATCTCATGGCAACGCATCGACCACAGCCCTCGGCGGCACGCCGCCGTGGTTAGCATGGGCCGTGCCCGAGCAGCCGACGACCGACGACGCCACGCTCGCCCGCATCAACGAGGGCGTGCAGTTGCACCACCAGCAGGGTGAGCGGGCCGCCGCGCGCGACCTGTTCGCGCGGGTCTGGGACGACATCGGCGGTGAGCGGGGCGACCCGTTGCACATCTGCGTCCTCGCGCACGCGATGGCCGACGTGCAGGACGACACCCGCGAGGAACTGCTCTGGGACGAGCGGGCGCTCGCGGCGGCCGGCCGGCTCACCGACGCCCGGGTGGCCGAGTCGGGGGTGCCGCTGTCGGTGGCCGCGCTCTATCCGTCCCTGCACCTCAACCTGGCGGAGTGCCACCGTAGGCTCGGCGACCTCGACCGGGCCCGCGAGCACCTGCGGCATGCGGAGGCCGGGATCGGCGCGCTGGGCGACGACGGCTACGGCAAGCTCATTCGGGGCGGCCTGGACCGCCTGCGGCAGCAGGTGGACGTCGGCTAGTGCCCTGCGTCCTCAGGCTGGTGAAGCAGAAGCTCAACGGCAATGCGGGTAGCTGGCTCACCTATCACCTCGGTGACGACGAGGTCGGCTCCTGGCTGTTCCATCCCGAAGGAACCTCCTACACAGGTCGGTGGGCCGACGGCCGCGAGGCCGTGTGCTTCTCCGGGGTTCCTGAGGAACCGGGCTGCGCCGTCCTCTGCTTCGCACCACATCAGGGCGGCTGGGTCGCCGCCTGGAGGCGCACGCCCTGGACGGGGATCACCGTCGACCTGTCCCGCCCGGTGACGCGAAGCGGGGACGTGTGGCGCTTCGTCGATCTTGAACTCGACCTCTGGCATCGGCTCGACCGCGACACGCCGTCCGGCGCCGATCCTGGCCCCAGGATCAGCCGGCACGGCAGGACCGTCGGCATCGCCGACGACGACGACCTCGACGAGGCCGTCAACCGCGAATGGATCACCCCGGCCGAGGCCTCCCGCACCCGCGACGACGCACGGTACGTCGCCGACCTGATTCTCGACCAGGTCCACCCCTTCACGCAGGCCGCCTGGGAACACTTCGAGCAGGCAGTCGCCCGAGGACTGCCGGCTCCTCGACAACCGGGGAGAAGCCTCGCACCTTGAGGCGGGAGCCGCGGCTCGTGCGGTTGCGATGAGTTCGGCGGGGGATGGCGGTCTACCTTCCAACTGAGACGAACCGAACTCAACGGGAGCACCGCATGGGCGTGATCCAGATCGAGCTGTTCACCACCCTGGACTTCGTGGCGCAGTCGCCCGGCAGCCCGGACGAGGACCCGGATGGTTTCCCGTTCGGCGGTTGGCAGGCGCCGCTGCTGGACGAGGTCTCCGGCGCGCAGGTGATGAAGGCCTACCAGGGCACGGACGCCCTGCTGCTCGGCCGGCGCACCTACGACATCTTCGCCGCCTACTGGCCGCACCAGGAGGGCGGCGAGGACAACGAGATCGCCTCGCTCTTCAACCGCATCCCGAAGTACGTGGCCTCGCGCGGCCGGCCCGACCTGTCCTGGCAGGGCTCCACGCAGCTCGGCCCGGACCTGGTGACGGCGGTGCGCGAGGTGCGGGACCGGCACGAGAACGTGAAGGTCGTCGGGAGTGTGAACCTGGTGCAGACGCTGCTGCGGGAGAAGCTCTTCGACCGCATCGACCTCTGGGTGCACCCGATCGTGCTCGGCGTGGGCAAGAAGGTGTTCGACGGCGGCGCGGTGCCCACGAACGTCACTCTCCTCGAACCGCCGGTCGCCAACCCGAAGGGCACCGTCTACCTGCGCTACGGGCTCGCCGACGGCACACCCGCGACCGGGGACATGAGCGCGCCCGACCGGGGGGTCTGAGGCCGTCAGCCCTCGGTCAGCCGGCTCTTCTGCACCTTGCCCATGGCGTTGCGGGGCAGCGCGTCGACCAGCCGCACCTGCCGGGGTCGCTTGTGCACGGACAGCTGCCGGGCCACGAAGTCGATCAGCTCGGCCTCGCCCAGGCCGTCACCGACCACGTACGCGGTGATCTGCTGGCCCAGGTCGGGGTGCGGGGTGCCGACGACGGCGGCCTCCCGCACGCCCGGGTGGGCCAGCAGCGCGTCCTCCACCTCGCCGGCACCGATCCGGTAGCCACCGCTCTTGATCAGGTCGGTGGCGGCCCGGCCGACGATACGGTGCCAGCCGTCCGGTCCGACGGTGGCCACGTCGCCGGTGCGGAACCAGCCGTCCGCCGTGCGGGTCGCCGCGTCGGCGTCCGGCCGGTCGAGGTAGCCGTCGAAGAGCGTGTCGCCGCGCACCTGCAGCTCGCCCATGGCCTCGCCGTCGGGGGGCAGCGCGGCGCCACGCTCGTCCACCACCCGCGTGCCCACCCCGGGCAGCGGCACGCCGACCGTGCCCGGCCGTCGCGGCCCGTCGGCCCGGGCGCTCACCGTGATCAGGGTTTCGGTCATCCCGTACCGTTCGACCGGCCGGTGGCCGGTCAGGTCCGCGAGCGCGGCGAAGACCGGCTCGGGCAGCGCGGCGCTGCCGGACACCAGCAGCCGGGCGCCGCGCAGTTCCCGCGCCGCCGCCGGCTCCGCGGCGATCCGCGACCAGATCGTGGGTACGCCGAAGTAGAGCGTGCCGCCCGCGGCCGCGTACCGGTCGGGGCGGGGTCGGCCGACGTGGTGCAGCCGGCTGCCCAGGCGCAGCGGGCCGAGCACCCCGAGGACGAGCCCGTGCACGTGGAACAGCGGCAGCCCGTGCGCCAGCACGTCGTCCGGCGTCCAGGCCCAGGCGTCGGCGAGCCCGTCGAGGCAGGCGGCGATCGCACGGCGGGACAGCACCGCGCCCTTCGGTGCGCCGGTGGTGCCGCTGGTGTAGAGGATCAGCGCGGTGGCCGCCGGGTCCGGCTCGGCATGGCGGCTGTCCGAGCGCCGGGCCAGGTCGACCGACACCACCGGCGGGGCGGCGACGCCGTCCGGGCCGGGCGGCCCCAGCAGCACCTCGGCCCCGGAGTCGCGCAGGATGTGGTCGCGTTCCACCGGCCCGGCGTCCGGCGGCACCGGCACCACCGCCGCACCGGCGAGCAGCCCGCCGACCACTCCGACCACGGTCTCCAGGCTGGCCGTGGCGGACACCGCCACCCGGCGTACGCCGCGCAGGTCGTCGGCGACGGCGCCGGCCGCCCGGCGCAGCTCGACCCAGGACAGCGACCGGTCGTCGACGCGGATCGCGCCCGGACGCTCGTCGGTGGACTCGTCCAGCCAGGTCAGCAGCGGCACGGCGTCCCCTCTCGGGTCGGGCCGGCGCCGACCTCGGACGCCCCGACCGTAACGGCGTCCCCGAGCGGGCAGCCACCCCTACGGCGTGTCCAGCCCCTACCGCCCGGTGTCGCGTCACCGCCGGCGCGCCCGGTCCGGCCTCGGCGAACAGTTCGCGTTAGGGGGTGCCTAAGGGTTCTTTCGGAATTGTGACCCCGATTACGGTCGAATGGCACAGGAGATCGCCACCGGCCACCGGTGCAGGGCCATTCCTTCCGTCTCGGCGGAATGCGGCGGCGATCCGCTCGACAGATGCGTTCGGCGACTGCGCGCGCATGGCGAGGCTGAACGACGAGCGACGGAGGTCGTGTCATGACAGCTTCTATCAATCCCGCTCCGGCCGTCCGGGGCTCCTTCGTCGACGGCGACGACCGGAGCGCCTGGCCGGCCCAGGTGGGCGCCGACGCCGCGGGCGTCGTCGAGGCGGTGCTGGAGGGCGGGCCGGCGATGCTGCCGGCCGAGCTGCGCAACCAGCGGGTGTCCACGGTGGAATCCAAGATCAAGGTGCGCTACTACGGGGGCTACGAGCACTTCGAGCGGGACCCCGCGGTCACCCTCGACGGCGTGCCCACCGTGTTCCGCTGGACCGGCCGTACCCGGATCGCGGAGTGAGTGAGAGGCGGTAGGGCGATGGGCGTCGGGGAACTGCGCAACGATGCGCACCTGGCGGTGACCGATGTGGCCACTGTGGCCGCGTTCTACGCGGAGGTCTTCGAGGCCGTGCCGGTGCAGCGGGAATGCCTGCTGGACGGGCGGGTCGTGCACGCCGAGCTGGTGGTCGGCGACCACCGGCTGACGGTGAGCGAGTGGTCCGACCGGCCGGCCGAGAAGGGCGGGGACGTCCCGATGTCGCTCACGCCGACCGATCCGCACCTGCTCGTGCAGCGCGCGCTGGCCGCCGGCGCGACGCTGGAGGCGACGAACGGCGGCCCACCGGTGGGCGTGGTGCTGCGGGACCCGGCCGGCCTGCGCTGGGCGGTGCCCGGGGCGAACACGACCTAGTCCGCCGTCATCGACGGACGCCCCGCCGCCGGCGACGGCGGCGGGGCCGTCACGGCCGGTGCGGCGACGCGACCGGCGGGAGGAACAAGAACACATGTCGGGACCGTTGCGCGGGATGCTCATCGCCGACTTCTCCCGGATCCTCGCCGGGCCGTACGCGACAATGCTCCTGGCCGATCTCGGCGCGGACGTGGTCAAGGTGGAGGCGCCGGGCGGCGACGACACCCGCGACTGGCGTCCACCGGTCCGCGACGGCGTCTCCACCTACTATCTAGCGGTCAACCGCAACAAGTGGTCGGTGGTCCTCGACCTCGCCGACGCCGACGACCTGGTGCTGGCCCACCGGCTGGCGGACCGGGCCGACGTGCTGATCCAGAACTTCCGCCCCGGCGCGCTGCGCCGCTTCGCCCTCGACCACGACACGCTCACCGCCCGCAACCCGGCCCTGGTGTACGCGTCGATCAGCGGCTTCGGCGCCGCCGCCGGCGCGGACCTGCCGGGTTACGACCTCATGGTGCAGGCCGCCGCCGGCCTGATGAGCCTCACCGGGGACGCCGGCGGCCCGCCCTACAAGGCCGGCGTGGCCGTCCTCGACGTGATCGCCGGGCTGCACACCGCGATCGGGATCCTGGCCGCGCTGCACCACCGCGGGCGGACCGGCCGTGGGCAGCACGTCACCGTGGACCTGCTCTCGTCGGCCCTGTCCGGGCTGGTCAACCACGCCGCCGCGTACGTCTCCGGGGGAGTGACGCCGCAGCGGACGGGCAACGCCCACCCGAGCATCATGCCGTACGAGCCGCTGCCCACCGCCGACGGCGAACTGGTGGTGATCGCAGGCAACGACGCCCAGTTCCGTACCCTCTGCCGGGTCCTCGGGGTGCCGGAACTGGCGGACGACGCCCGGTTCCGCCACAACGCCGACCGCACCGCGCACCGCGACGCCCTGCGGCCGCTGCTGGTCACGGCGCTGGCCCCGCGCGGCAGCGCGGAGTGGTTCCGCGAGCTGCGCGCGGCCGGCGTGCCGTGCAGCCCGATCAACTCGGTCGCCGAGGGGGTGGCGCTGGCGCAGCGGCTCGGGCTCGACCCGGTGGTGACGGTCGGCGGCGTGCCGGGCGTCCGACATCCGATCGGCCTGTCGGCCAGCCCGCCCCGCTACGACCTGCCCCCGCCGGACCTGGACGAGCACGGCACCGAGTTGCGCGCCTGGCTCGCGGGGGAGTGAGAGCCGGCCAGGTCCACTACGATCGTCCCCATGTCCGTCGATGCCCTGCCGGCCCGGCCGCTGTTGGCGCGCACCGTGGCCGCGGCCCAACTCGCGCTGGTGCTGGCGTTCCTCGCCGTCGCCGCCCTCTGGCTGGCCCGGATGGCGGCGGCCGACGTGGGCCCGGCCGAGATGCGCAGCGGCGCCTACGACCCCAAGGATCTCGTGCCGTTCGGCATGCACGGCTGGAACCCCTTCATGTGGCTCTACGGCCTCACCGCGATGCTCTTCCTCGCCGGCCTGGTCAGCCCGCTGCTCGCCGGCTACGGCGCGCTGCTGCTGGCCCGGGACCGCCGGGCGCTGTCCGGCGCGCTGCGGGCGCTGCTGCTGGTCGGCGTGCTCGCCGGCCTCGTGGTCACCGTGCTGCGCTTCACGCCGGTCGGGGCGGACATGCAAGCCTGGTGGCTCGACTGAGCGGTGGCCCGCCCGACCCGGCCGCGTTCACCGACGCCGAGAACTGGACCGGCGGCTTCTACGAGCTGGCGATCGAGGTCGGCGACGCCGACGACGAGCGACTGGACCGTGCGCTGGGCGCGCTGTGGCGGGCGGCCGGCGTCCGGGGCTGCCACCTCGACCCGGCCCGGGAACCGGACGAGACCACGGTGGTGCCGCCCACCCGGTCGTCGATGGTCGCGTCGGACCACCTGTACGGCCGGGTCGACCTGCCCGGCGGCGCCCGGATCGTCTGCGGCGTCTTCGTCACCCGTGAGGATCGGGGCTCCGACTGGGTCGACTTCTACCTGCCGACCACCGCGCTGGCCCGGGTCGACGCGCGGGTGGGCGGCTTCCCGTTCTCCGACGACGGCGGGCCGCGGTCGCTGGACTGGCGCCGGCCGATCGACGACTGGCTGGCCAGGATCGGTGCCGAGATGTACGACGACGTCGGCTTCCGGCTCGGGCTGATCGGCTTCGAGGTCTTCGGCGACCCGGATGTCGAGGAACCGTTCGACCGTGCGGACCCGCCGCCGCACTTCGGCTACCTGTTCCCGGAGCCTGCGGGTGTGCGCTACGTCCCCGCGACGCGATGACGCGTCTTGTGTCCGGCGGCGGGCGCGGGGCGGAATCTGGGGCGGCCCGCGGGTAGCCTGCCCGGCATGATCGAGAGCGTGAAGGTCGCCGTCGTGGGCGTCGGGAACAACACCTCGGCGCTGGTGCAGGGCATCGACCTGCACCGGCGGACGGGGAGCCTGACCGGCGTCCGCCATCCTGAGGTCGCCGGCCTGGGCGTGGACGCGGTCGAGGTCGTCGCGGCGTTCGCCACCTCGCCGGTCCGCGTGGGCCGGGACCTGCACGAGGCGATCTTCCTGCCACCCAACAACTTCCCCCGCCTGGGCGCGGACCTGGCGCCGTCCGGTGTGCTCGTCGAGCGTGGCCTCGTCGACTCGACGGAGGTCCACCGGGTGGCCGACGCGCTGGCCGGAGCGGAGGTCCTGCTCTACTCGGCGCCGAGCGGCCGGCCGGCCACCGCACGCGCCTACGCCGAGGCGGCGCTGCTGGCCGGGGTGGGGTTCGTCAACACCACGTCTGACCCGGTCGCCCGGGACCCGGCACTGCTCGGACGGTTCACCGAGGCCGGCCTACCCCTGATCGGGGACGATCTGGCCAGTCAGTTCGGCACGTCCGTCGTCCACCACGCGTTGCTGCGCCTGTTGCAGGAGCGCGGCCTCACCCTGACCAGTTCCTACCAGGTCAACCTCGGCGGTACGGAGGACTTCCGCAACCTGGCGGAGCACCCGGACACGAAACACCGGTCCAAGTTGAACGCGCTGGGATCCGACCGGGTCCACCTGGCGCCCCTGGGCTACCTGCCGCACCTGGGATCGCAGAAGGTCGCGCACGTCAACGTCGAGGCGCAGGGCTGGGGTGGGACCGCGGTCAGCCTGGACCTGCGGTTGACGGTGCACGACCCGAGCGGCGCGGCCGGGGTGAACATCGACCTCGTCCGGATGGCCGCGGTGGCCCTGCGCGCGGGCCGAGGTGGGCACCTTCCCGAGGCGGAGTCCCTGCTGAAGTCGCCTCCGGGCACGGCGGTCTGAACGAGTTCGTGTCCGCTCCGCACGCCTCGGTCAGAGCGTCTCGACGAGCCGGAACCGCTCCAGAACGGCCGGCGTGTCGTCGTCGATCGTGAAAGCCGGGTCGCCGAGCCATCCCCGGTAGTCCGCGCCGTGCCAGTAGTTCTCGTGGCCGGCACGCCAGTCGGCCACCGACGCGTAGCCCTCGCCCTCGTCGCGGGCATGGTCGAGATCGACGTCGCCGATCCGGGCGACGCGGACCTCGACCAGTTCGATCACCGCCACCGGCCGGCAGGCCGAGTCGATCACCGCGAAGCGGGTGCCGACCTCCGGCATGGCCTCGCCCTCGATCTCGAGATCCTGGAGCAGCCCGGTCGTGCTGGTCTTCGTCCCGTCGAGCACGGCGGCGACCAGTTGGTCGCGCAGCGGCCCGGGGAAGGCGAACTCGTAGTGCGGCAGCTCGGCGGCGGTCATGGCGGGCAGCGTAGCGGCGGTGCCGGCGGCCGGCGACGCGTTTACCGGCCGGGCGGCAGCCGCCGGTCGAGCCAGCCGAGCAGGACGGCCTCGTACTGCGCGCTGACGCCGGCCAGGTCCTCGCGCTCGTCGAGCGTGGGCGCGTGGTCGCAGCCGGCCAGCCGGGCCACGGTCAGCTCGGCGTCGCGGGCCGCCCGCCGCCACACCGCGAGGCTGTCGTCGATCGGGGTCCACGCGTCGGTCTCGCCGTAGCAGAGCAGCACCGGGCCGGTCAGCCGGGCGAGGATCGGCGCCGGGTCGAAATCCATGTCGGCCCAGGTGCCGGGCGCGTCGGGCAGCACGCGGGGCAGGAACGCCAGCGGGAACCACGGCCGCCGCACCGCGGCGTCCAGCTCCGCCTGCGCCGTCGACCGGGGCACGTCGCCGCGCAGGAACCCCTCGGCGACCTCACGCAGCCGGGCCAGCTCGGCCAGGTCGGTCGGCCCGTAGCCGTGCCGGCGCAGCTGCTCGGCGGTGCCGTAGCGCATCTGGACCGCCGGGCTGACCCCGCTGGACCCGACCAGGACCAGGAAGTCGACCGGATTCCGGGTCGCGGTGAGCGCCGCCGCCCACGAGCCCTGGCTGAATCCCCAGAGCCCGACCGGCGCCGAGCCGACGTGCCGGCGCAGCTCGGTGAGCGCTGCGGCGGCGTCGTCGGCCTGGTCGGCCAGCGGCACGTCGTGACCGTCGACGCGAGGGCGGCGGTCGAAGCGCAGCACCGCGACGCCGACCGGCGGCAGCAGCCGGGCGAGGTGCTCATAGAGGAAGTAGGACCGCTGGTCGGCGTGCGAGCCGTGCAACACCACCAGACCGCCGCGGGCCGGCCCGGCCGGCAGGTCGAGCGTGGCCGGTAGGCCCGGCGCTCCGATGGTCGCCTCCATGGCGGGCAGTCAACCACGCCCGCGCCGGTCCCGGCCGTCCCGCCACCGCCGGGTCCGCGCCATGTCGGGGCGGCGGCCTGCGTACGCTGGCCCGGTACGCCGCCTCGACCGTGGAGAACACGATGCACATCCGCACCGCTCGACCTGCCGACGTGCCCGCCCTGGTCGACCTGATCCAGTCGGCGTACCGGGGGGACCGCGCCCGGGCCGGCTGGACCCACGAGGCGGACCTGCTCGACGGGCAGCGCACCGACCCGGAGATGGTGGCCGCGGCGGTGACCGGCCCGGGCGGCGTGGTGCTGGTGGCGGAGCGCGACGGCGGGCTCATCGCCTGCTGCCAGGTGGAGCGGCGCGACGACCACGCCTACTTCGGCATGTTCGCGGTCGACCCGCGGCACCAGGGCGGCGGGCTGGGCCGGGAGTTGCTGGCCGAGGCCGAGCGGTACGCCCGCGAGAGCTGGCACGCCGGCGAGCTGCGGATGACCGTGATCGTCCAGCGTGACGACCTGATCGCCTGGTACGAGCGGCGCGGCTACGTGCGTACCGGCGAGCTGAGCCCGTTCCCGTACGGCGACGAGCGTTTCGGCGTGCCGCGCCGCCCGGACCTGGCGTTCGAGACGCTGCGCAAGAAGCTGGGCTGACTCAGGCCCGGGTGCCTGCGCCGCCGTCCGGCGTCGCGGCGGTCGACTCCGCCGCCTCACCGTCGGGCGCGGTCGGTGGCGTCGTCGGCGGGTCGGGGTCGGTCGTTTCGGTCGGGTCGGCGGTGGGCCGGGGCGGTGTCGCCGACTCCGACGGTTCGGCGGACTTCGACGGGCTGGTGGACGGCGACGGCGTGGCCGACGGCGACGGGTCGGCGCCGCTCGCCGAGCCGGACGGCCGGGGATCGGCCGTGGGTGGGTCGGAGGCGCGTCCCGGCGCGCCGCTGGCCGGCGGTCCCTCGTCCCGTACCAGCTCGGTGGGCGGGGGTGCCCAGGGTCGGTCCGGGCCGGTCGCGGAGCGGGAGTCGCCGATGGTGACCACCGTGGATCGCCGGCACGGCACGCCGCCGATCGCGAACGAGTCGGCGACGGTCCCGGCGCGATCCGTCCAGGTGCCCCGCAGCGGCAGTCGTGTCGTGCCGGCCGGGTCCACCGCCACCGGCAGACGCACCTGGCGGCCCGACTGCCAGCGGTCGAGCGGCGCGGTGAGCTGTTGACCGGGCGGGAGTCGGAACGACAGCACCGGCTCGCCGGCCGGTCGCGGCCCGGTGACTTCGACGCTGACGTCGGCGCCGAACGTGCCGTCCGTCGCCCGGTCGGCGGACCAGGCGACGGCGCAACCGAACGGCGCGCCGGACGGCGGCTCCGCCGCTCCCTCGGCGGCGTCGCCGGTCGAGGAGAGCCCGGGCAGTTGGGCGGCGAGCACCGCGCCCGCCAGCACGACCGGCAGGCCGCCCACCAGCAGCGCCCGGCGACGTCGTGAGCGCGCGGACCCGGTGACCACCGTCGGCGGGAAAGCCGGAGGGCCGGCCACGGCGGGTCGCATCCGCGCCGGCGGGGTCGCGACGGTCCCGCCGAGCCGGTGGGCCACCTCCTCGGCCGTCGGCCGGTCCTCGACCTCGGGTGCCAGGCAGGCGCGACGCAACTCGTCGACCGCCTCCGGTACGCCGTCGACCGGGAGCGCGGCCAGGTGGTCCGGGCGCTCGGGCTGGTCGGGGCGCACCGGCGGGTGTCCGGTCAGGCACTCGGTGAGCAGTAGGCCGAGGGCGTAGACGTCGCTGGCCGGCACCGCGACCTCGCCGAGCAGTTGCTCCGGCGCCATGTAGCGGGGTGTCCCGCGGATCTCGCCCCGGCCGTTGACGGTGTCGGCGCCGACCGCGAGCGCGATACCGAGATCCACCAGCTTCGGCCCGGCGGGCGGGAGTAGCACGTTGCCCGGCTTGAGGTCGCGGTGCACCAGCCCGGCGGCGTGCACGGCGGCGACCCCGGCCGCGATCTCCGCGCAGATCCGGACCGCCTGAGACCAGTCCAGCGCCCCGTCGCGGCGCAGCGCGTCGGCGAGCGTCTCGCCCTCGACGTACTCCAGCACCAGGAACGGCAGCCGGCGCAACCCGGCGACTCGGGCCTCGCCGTAGTCGTAGACCATGGCCACGTTGGGATGGTTCAGCCGGGCGGCCGCCCGTGCCTCTTCCCGTACCGCGGCCCGCCACCAGCGGTCGTCGGCGGCGTCGGAGTCGAGCAGCTTCACCGCGACGGTCCGGCCGAGCAGTTCGTCGACGGCGCGCCAGACGGTCGCCGTTCCGCCCCGACCGATCTGATCGACCAGCCGGTAACGCCCCGCCAGAACCCGCACGCTCACCCCCCCCCGGACGGTCTCGTGGCCGCGTCGGTCCCAGCCCCGGGACCACCGCGGCGACCGGCCCGGGTTGCGGGCAGTGCTACCCCGCACACGGTAGCGGGAAACGGAGGTGCGCCGCATCCCCCGGCGGGTGGGTCAGCCGGGGGGATGCGGGCGCGCGACCAGCGTGACCAGCTTCTTGGGGGCGAGCACGCAGTAGCTCTCGGTCAGCAGTTCGGCGACCTCGGCCCAGTCGGTCTCGTCGTCGAGCGCCAGGCCGACCACGTCGGGGCCCCAGTCCGGCTTGAAGAACGGCGGGCCGGCGGCGACCAGCCCGGCGATCTCGTCGCCGGGGGAGCGGAACGTGAGCACGCAGATCGGCTCGTCGGTCCCCGCGGCCCGCGCGTACGCCGCCTGGTGGTCGGGGTCGACGGTGCACACGTGGGCGAACGTGCGCTTGCGGATCCGCCAGCGGGTGCCCACCCAGGCCGGCTCCTCGTAGGTCTCGGGCAGGCCGAGGCAGACCGGCCGCAGCCGGTCGAGGTAGGGCTGTGGGACGTCTCCGGGCCCGGTCATGCGCGCAGGCTAGCCGCACCCACCGACAACCTCCGGCGGCCGGCGCGGCGGCCTTGCCGCCACCGGCGCGGACGCCGATTGTCGTACCCGGGGAGTACGACAGCGATGAGTTTCGGCGTGGCGCACGGTCGGACCTGGTGAACGGTCGAACGGAGGACGAGACGTGACATCAACACGAGTACTTGTCGGCACGCGCAAGGGCGCGTTCATCCTGACGTCGGACGGCCGGCGCGCCGACTGGACGGTCGACGGGCCGCACTTCGGCGGTTGGGAGGTCTACCACCTCACCGGCTCCCCGGTGGAGCCGGACCGGCTCTACGCGTCGCAGTCCGGTGGCTGGTTCGGGCAGCTCATCCAGCGCTCGGACGACGGCGGCAAGAACTGGACGACGGTGGGCAACGACTTCGCCTACACCGGCGAGGTCGGCGACCACCTCTGGTACGACGGCACGCCCCGGCCCTGGGAGTTCAAGCGGATCTGGCACCTCGAGCCGTCCCGGCACGACGTGGACACGGTCTACGCCGGCGGGGAGGACGCCGCCCTCTACCTCTCCACCGACGGCGGCCAGAAGTGGTCCGAGCTGACCGCGTTGCGCCAGCACCCGACCGGCCCGAGCTGGCAGCCCGGCGCCGGCGGGATGTGCCTGCACACCATCATCCTGGACCCGGCGGACCGCGACCGGATCTACGTGGCGATCTCGGCGGCGGGAGCGTTCCGCAGTGACGACGGCGGCGCGAGCTGGCTGCCGATCAACAAGGGGCTGCGCTCGGGCGAGATCCCCGACCAGGATTCCGAGGTCGGGCACTGCGTGCACCGCCTCGCCCAGCACCCGTCCCGCCCCGACACGCTCTTCATGCAGAAGCACTGGGACGTGATGCGCACCGACGACGCCGGCGCGAACTGGCGCGAGGTCAGCGGCAACCTGCCGACCGACTTCGGCTTCCCGATCGCGGTGCACGCGCACGAGCCGGAGACGATCTACGTGGTACCGATCACCAGCGACTCGCTGCACTACCCGCCGGACGGCAAGCTGCGCGTCTACCGCAGCCGCACCGGCGGCGAGCAGTGGGAGCCGCTGACCAACGGGCTGCCGCAGGAGCACTGCTACGTCAACGTGCTGCGCGACGCGATGGCCGTCGACACGCACGAGGAGTGCGGGATCTACTTCGGCACCACCGGCGGGCAGGTCTACCACTCGGCGGACGGCGGCGACAGCTGGGCGCCGATCGTGCGCGACCTGCCGGCGGTGCTGTCGGTCGAGGTCCAGGTGCTGCCGTGATCCGGGTCGTGCTGCCGGCCCACCTGAAGAACCTGGCGCACGTCAGCGGCGAGGTCCGCGTCGAGGTCGCCGGGCCGCCCACTCAGCGTGAGGTGCTCGACGCGCTGGAGACCGCGTACCCGATGCTGCTGGGCACGATCCGCGACCGGCACAGCGGCGAGCGCCGCGCGTTCGTCCGCTTCTACGCCTGTGAGCTGGACCTGTCGAACGAGTCGCCGGATTCGCCGCTGCCCGAGGAGGTGGTCGCCGGCAAGGAGCCGTTCATCGTGCTCGGCGCGATGGCCGGCGGCTGATCCCCGGGCGGCGGAACCGCGCCCGGGGCGGCCGCGTCTGACGGTCCATGACTGGTGGCAGATCCCGGACCGTCGGATGGGCGACGGTCGCCGTGTTGACCCTGGCCGGCTGCACCACGCACGCACCCGCCGCGCCGCCGCCCCACGATCGGGGCGTGCCGGCGGGCGGCCTGCGGCTGGTCGCGTTCGACTCCTGCGACGAGGCGCTGCGGCAGCTCAGGTCCGCCGCGAAGGCGGCCGTGGGTCCGTGGGGTCTCGGCGCGGACGCCGGGATCCTGCCGTATGCGGCGGCCGAGCGGGCCGGCGCGGTCGGCGGGGCGGTGAAGGACGCGGCGGGCGCGCCGTCGGCGGGCTTCTCCGGCACCACCGTGCACGAGGCCGGGGTGGACGAGCCGGACCTGGTGAAGACCGACGGCCGGCGGATCGTCACGGTCTCCCGCGGCACGCTGTCCGTGGTGGACCCGGCGAGCCGTCGGCTGACCGGCCGGCTGGTGCTCGACCCGACGACCGAACAGCAGCGGTACGCCGGCGGTGAGGCCAACCTGCTGCTGCACGGCGACCGGGCGCTGGTGTTGCTGCCCGACCGGTGGGTCACCGCGCCGGGCGCGGCGAAGCGGCGCCCGGCGCCGGGCGCCCCCCAGGCCCGGCTGGTGCTGGTCGACCTCGCTGGCGCGCCGAGGATCGTCGGCGACTACCAGGTCGACGGGCACCTCGTCGACGCCCGGCAGGTCGGTGCGACCACCCGGGTGGTGGTCCGCTCCGCGCCGCGGATGGTGTTCCCGCAACCGGCGAAGGGCACGGACGCGCAGCGGACCGCCGCCAACCGGGCGGTGATCGACAAGGCGACGCTCGACGACTGGTTGCCCCGCTACCAGGTCCGCGAGGGCGGTCGCACCGCCTCCGGGCGGGTCGGTTGCGACCGGCTCAGCCGGCCCGCCGGCTTCTCCGGCGCGTCGCTGGTCACCGTGCTCAGCTTCGACCTCGGCGCGGCCGCTCTCGGCACGGGTGACCCGGTGACCGTGGCGGCCGACGGGGACACCGTCTACAGCAGCGGCCCGCGGCTCTACCTCACCAACGACAACCGTTGGCGGCTTCCGCTCCGGCCGGCGACCCGGGCGGCCGACTCCACCGAGATCTACCAGTTCGATGTCGGTTCAGGCACGCCGCGCTACGTCGCCGCCGGCACCGTGCCGGGCCGGCTGATCAACCAGTACGCGCTGTCGGAGTGGGACGGTCACCTGCGGGTGGCCACCACGACGGGCGGCGACCGGTGGGGCAGCGGCGACGACACCGTCTCGGGCGTGCACGTGCTGCGGACCGACGGCGCGCGGCTCACCGAGGTCGGCAAGGTCACCGGCCTGGGCAAGGGGGAGCGGATCTACGCGGTGCGCTTCCTCGGCCCCACCGGCTACGTGGTGACGTTCCGGCAGACCGATCCGCTGTACACGGTGGACCTGCGTGACCCGGTCGCGCCCCGGCTGACCGGCGAGTTGAAGGTCAACGGCTACTCGTCGTACCTGCACCCGGCCGGCGACGGCCGCCTGCTCGGGGTCGGGCAGGAGGCGACCGACCGGGGGCGGATCCAGGGCCTGCAGGTGTCGTTGTTCGACGTCGCCGACCCGGCCCGGCCGACCCGGGTCGCCCAGCACCATGTCGCGCAGGGCTGGTCCGACGCGGAGTTCGACCCGCACGCGTTCCTCTGGTGGGCGCCGGAACGTCTGGTGGTGCTCCCGGTGATGCGGCCCGGCGTGGCCACCGACCGGGCCGGCGGCGAGGGTCGCCGGGGCGCGCCGGGCGCCGAGGTGCTGGCGTTGCGCGTCGGCGCCGACGGGTTCACCGCGGTCGGCACGATCGCGCATCCGCCGTCCCTGGCCGACGGCGCGCAGTGGAGCATGCGGATCCGCCGCTCGCTGGTGGTCGACGGCGTGCTCTGGACCGTTTCCGACGCCGGCTTGAAGGCGACCGGGCTGACGGGCCTGACCACGCTGGCCTGGGTGCCCATGCCCTGACCCGCCCGGCGCGCCGGCTCTGGTCGCCAGCTCGGCGATGTGGCGGTGTCCCGGAGGGGGACCCGGCGACGTCCCCGAGCTGGTGTCGATCATGCCGGGGCAGGGGCCGGGCCGGTGGAGTCGCGGATGACCAGCGTGTGGCCGGTGGAGCGTCGGCGCGGTCGGGTGGCGCGGGGCTTCAACGCGAGTTGCAGCGCCATCCGGCCCATCTCGGTCATCGGCAGGCGCACGGTGGTGAGGCTCGGTGCCAGGTCGGCGGCGACCGACACGTCGTCGAAGCCGACCACGGAGATCCGGTCCGGCACCGGGATGCGCCGGGACCGCAGCACGGAGAGCACCCCGATCGCCATCGCGTCGTTGAGCGCGACGATCGCGGTGCTCTCCGGGTACGCGCCGAGGATCCGCTCGGCCGCCACCCGGCCGCCGTCGCGGGTGAAGTCGGAGTGCACCACCGACAGCGCGTCGGGGGAGTGCCCGGCGGCGGCCAGCGCGGCGGCCACGCCGGCGAGCCGGTCGGCCACCGTGGTCAGGCCGGGCGTGCCGGCCGCCACCGCGATCCGCCGGTGCCCGAGGCTGAGCAGGTGCGCGCCGAGGGCGCGGCCGCCTGCCTCGTTGTCCGGCACCACGGCGTCCACGCCGAGCGCGTGCCGCCCGACCACGGCCACCCGGCCGCCGCCGCGCTGGAACCCGGCCAGCTCGTCGCGGGCCTGCGCCTCGACCGCCGGGTCGTCGTAGCCGGAGCCGGCGATCAGGATGATGCCGACCCGCTGGGCGATGAGGTGTCGCAACTGGCGCAGCTCGTTCTCCGGGTCGCGGCCGGAGTGCGCGATCTGGACGAGCAGGCCCTGCTCGGCGGCGACCTCGATGACGCCGCTGGCGATCTCGGAGAAGTAGGGGTCGTCGATCTGGTGCACGATCAGCCCGACCGTGGAGGTGGCGCCGCCGGCCAGCGTCCGGGCGTAGGGGTTGGCGACGTAGCCCAGCTCCCGGGAGACCTCGCGGACGTGCCGGGCCAGTTCCTCGCTGACGCCGTCGCGGCCGGCCAGCGCGCGGGAGGCGGTGGCGAGGGAGACGCCGGCGCGCGCGGCGACGTCGGCGAGGCGCAGCCGTGGACCGGGTCGGGGCATCGACGAACTCCTGCTGGGGGCATTGATCCGCGCCGCGCTCTTGCCTGGGCGTGGGGACAAGCATAGGGTACGAAAGCGCTTACGTAAGCGCTTTCGCAGTTCGGTGATCCACCTTCGACACCACCTCACACCGACGAAGGGAGCACCACCACCGTGAGAAGACCTCGACGCCTCGCCGCCGTGACCGCCGTCGCGCTCGCGTCGGCCCTGGTCGCCGCCGCCGCCGGCCCGGCCAACGCCGGCCGGCCCGCCTCCGGCGACGTCCACCCCGCCCTCCGACCGCACCTGGTCGCCTCCTACGACTTCGACCACCCGGTGCCGGGCGACCCGGCGCTCGAGCGCGACCAGGGTCGCTCCGGCACCGAGATCGAGCTGGTCAACGGCGGCGCCGCCATGCGGGTGCGGGACCGCGCGTATCCGGGCAGCGGCCGGGCGCTGCAGACCCGGCAGGTCGCGCCGGACACCGCCGGCAACGACGACTGGAAGGCGGGCATCTGGTCCGCCGGCGGCGTGCGTACGCTGCGCCCGTTCGCCGCCACCGGCGGCACCACGGTGATGGGCTGGTTCAAGCGCGAGATGGACGGCCCGGCGCTCAACTCCACCACCGCCGACCCGACCGACCGCTACAACGCCATCGGGCTGGCCGGCGTGCTCACCGGCGACTCCGACGGGCACGGCGTCCGGGCGCTGCTCGAACTCATCGACGTGAACGGCGAGCTGCGCCTGGTCGCGCTCGGTCGACGCGTCGACGGCGGCGCCTCGCAGACGTTCGCCGCCCGCGAGGACTGGCGCACGCTGCTGCCCAAGGGGGAGTGGGTGCACCTGGCCGCCACGTACGACTTCACCCGCGGCACCATGGCCCTCTACCGCGACGGCCGGCCGGTCGACGGCTTCTACACCACCGCCGGCGACCCCTGGCAGCTGAGCGGGCCCGGCCCGCACCTCACCAGCGCCACCGACCCGCGCGGCATCAAGATCGGCGGGAGTTTCCCGCAGGACACCCTGGAACGCAACCCGTGCGACTGCCGGATGGACGGCCTGATGTTCCTCGACACCGTCGTGCCGGCCCGCGACGTCGCCGCGCAGTACCGGCTGATGAGCCGATGACCCGTCCCGTCGACAAGGAGAACCGCGTGTCCCACCACCGTGGCAGCGCCGGCCGGCTCCGCAGAGCCGTGTTCACCGCCGGCGTCACCGCCGCCACCCTCGTCCTGTCCACACTGGTCGGCGCGCCCGCGCGAGCCGCCGGCGCGGTCTACGACCCGATCCCGCAGACGCCCACCCAGTCCCGCCTCGGCCTGGTGCTCGAGGAGTACGCCAGCTTCCCGCAGTCCACCCCGAACCCGGTCCCGGTCGACAACCGTCTGGTCCGCAAGGCGCGGATCAACACCATCAGCGAGCTTCCGGACCGCTCCGGCCGCCGCGCGGTGCCCGACCTCAACGGCAACCTCTACCTGGTGCGAAACGGGGTGCCGCACGTCTACCTGGACGTGGCCGCCACCTTCGCGCCGCAGTTCTTCTCCGGCCGCGGCCTCGGCCAGGGCTTCGGATACGTCGCGTTCCACCCCGATTTCGGCCGCAACGGTCGCTTCTACACCATCCACACCGAGCAGGCGACGCTCGCCCCCCGGACGCCGGACTACGCCCAGCCGAAGACGATCTACCAGGCCGTCATCACCGAGTGGACGGCTACCGACCCGGCCGCCGACACGTTCGCCGGCACGCACCGGGAGTTGCTGCGCATCGGCTTCGCCGGCCAGATCCACGGCGTCCAGGAGATCAACTTCAATCCGACCGCGAAGCCGCGCGACCGCGACTACGGGATGCTGTACCTCGCCGTCGGCGACGGCGGTCAGGGCGCCGGCAACGGCGACCCGCAGAACATGGGCCTGCCGCACGGCAAGCTGCTGCGCATCGACCCGCGCGGCACCAACGCCCCCAACGGCCGCTACGGCATCCCCGCCGACAACCCGTTCGTCAAGCGCGCCGGGGCGCTCGGCGAGATCTACGCGGTGGGCTTCCGCGACCCGCACCGGTTCTCCTGGGACAAGGCCACCGGAAAGATGTACCTGGGTCACATCGGTGAGCACGCCGTCGAGTCGATCTACGAGGTGCGCGCCGGCGACAACTTCGGCTGGAGCGAACGGGAGGGCAACTGGGTCTTCGACAAGACCGCCACGAACCCGTGCGACAAGCTCTACCCGCTGCCCGCCGACGACGCGAAGTACGGCTACACCTACCCGGTCGCCGCGTACGACCATGACCCGCCCGCGGACTGGAACTGCACCTCGGACGTCGGGGTCGCGGTGGCCGGCGGGTTCGTCTACCGCGGCCGCACCCTGCCGGCGCTGACCGGCAAGTACGTCTTCGGTGACCTGGTCGACGGTCGCGTCCTCTACACCGAGGCCGACGAGATGCGGCGCGGCCGGGGGCTCGCCGAGATCCACCAGCTCGCGCTCTACACGCCCGCCGGTGACCTGGTCCGCATGCGGGACCTCTCCGCGCCCGGCGCGCCCGGCGACCCGAACCGCGTCGACCTGCGTTTCGGCACCGACGCGGCCGGGGAGATCTACCTGGTGGCCAAGGCCAACGGCAAGATCTGGAAGGTGGTCGGCACGAGGAAGGTGGCCGACGGCGATGTGGGCCGCACCCGGGTCAACAACACCGCGGGCGAGCGCAACTGGGCGCCGCGGACGCCGTCGAAGTGGCGGTTCGAGGGCAACCAGGTGATCCTCGCCGAGGCCGGCGACGCCCCCACCGGCCCGCGGCGTCCCTTCGAGTACGCGGTGCTGACCAAGGGCCCGGCCTGGACGTCGGTCCGGATCGATGCCAAGGTACGCCTGGACACCCCGGTCGAGGTGACCAACCGCGACGTGATCGTCGTGTTCGGCTGGCAGTCGGACACGCAGTACTACTACGCGCACCTCTCCACCGACAACACGATCTATCCGCACAACGGCATCTTCAAGGTCGACAACGCCGACCGCGAGCGCATCGACCACCAGTGGAACGGCCGCTCCCGGGGCGCCAACCCGGCGGTCACGGACGCGAAGTGGCACGACGTGCGGGTGGTGCACCTGCCCGCCACCGGCGAGATCGCCGTCTACGTCGACGGTCATAAGGATCCGTTGATGACCGCGAAGGACACCACGTTCACCTCCGGTCGGGTGGGCTTCGGCTCGTTCGACAACGTCGGTCGTACCCGGAACTTCACCGTGACCGGCAGGCCGGCCTGACGAACGCACCGGGTGGGGGCGGTGGCCGGACGGCCACCGCCCCCACCCGTCAGGACAGCCAGGCGTAGCGGCGTTCCGGGCGGCCGGCGGCGCCGTAGCGCAACGTCACCTCGGCCCGGCCGCTGCCGGAGAAGTGCTCCAGGTAGCGGCGGGCGCTGACCCGGGAGATGCCGACCCGGTCGGCGCACTCGCTCGCCGACAACGTGCCGTCGTGCCCGCGCAGCGCGCGTTCCACCAGGTCGGCGGTCTCCGCGCTCAGGCCGCGCGGCAGCGTCGGGACGGCGGCGACCGCCCCGCCTCGCGACAACACCCGGTCGACGTCGGCCTGGTCGGCGACGACCGCCGCGCGCAGCGCGCTGCGGCGCGCGGCGTACTGCTCCAGGCGGACCCGCAGCTCGTCGAAGCCGAACGGTTTGAGCAGGTAGTTGACCGCCCCGTAGCGGACCGCGCGGCGCACCGCCTCGGCCTCCCGGGCGGCGCTGATCACCAGCACGTCGCAGTCGTGCCGGGCGGCCCGGATCCGGGTGACCACGTCCAGGCCGAACATGTCGGGCAGGTAGAGGTCGAGCAGGATCAGGCCCGGGCGCAGCCGGTCGATCTCGGAGACCGCCTCCTCGCCGGTGCTGGCGGTGCCGACCACCCGGAAGCCGGGGACCCGCTCGACGAAGCCGCGGTGGATCCGGGCCACCATGAAGTCGTCGTCGACCACGAGTACGTCGATCATCGGGCCCCCTGCGGCGCGGTCGGGAACGTCGACATCCGGGCGGTGAACATGGCGCCCTCGTCGGTGTTCGTCACCGCCACCTCCCCGGCGCGCCGGTGGCACACCAGCCGGGTGAGCGCCAGGCCGATGCCGCGTTCCCCGCCCTCGGCGGCCTTCGTGGTGAAGCCGTGGGTGAAGACCTCGGTGGCGAGTTCGGGCGCGACGCCGGGCCCGCTGTCGCGGACCACGATCTCCACCGAGGCGGTGTCCTGGCGCAGCTCCACCTCGACCCAGGCCGGACCGGTGGCGGCGTCACCGGCCACCGCCTCGACCGCGTTGTCCAGCAGGTTGCCCAGCACCGTGGCGACGTCGGCGGCCACCTCGGGCGGCAGCCGGTCCAGCCCGGTGCGCTCGGAGACGCGCAGCTCCACCCGGCGCTCGGCGGCGGCCGCCGACTTGGCCATCAGCAACGCCGCCACGGCCGTGTCGTGGATGCGGCTGGTGATGGTCAGGTCGAGCGAGGCGCGGTGCCGGCTGAGCGTGTCGACGTAGCGGACCACCTCGTCGTGCTCGCCGATCTGGATCAGCCCGGAGATGGTGTGCAGCTGGTTGGCGAACTCGTGGGTCTGCGCGCGCAGCAGCTCGGTGGTGCTGCGGAACGAGCCCAGCTCCTGCTCCAGCCGGGCCAGTTCGGTGCGGTCGCGCAGCGTGGTGACGGAACCGAGCCGACGCCCGTCCTTGGTGACAGTCGTCCGGTTCATCACCAGCACCCGGCCACCCCGGACGACCACCTGGTCCGGTGCCGCGCCGCCGCCGGCCCCGGCCAGCACGTCCCGGAGCCGGCCGTTGATCCGCAGCTCGGCGAGGCTGCGGCCGAGGCAGTGCTCGGGCAGGTCGAGCAGGCGGCGGCCGACCGCGTTGACCAGGGTGACCCGGTGCTGCGGATCCAGCGCGATCACCCCCTCGGCGATGCCGTGCAGCAGCGCCTCCCGGTGCTCGGCCAGGCCGGCGATCTCGCGCGGCTCCAACCCCAGGGTCTGCCGTTTGATCCGGCGCGCCAGCAGCCAGGACCCGGCCACGCCGAGCGCGCTGGCGATGCCCAGGTAGGTGAAGAGGTACGACGACGCTCCGACCAGCCGCTGCCACCAGCTCGGCGACGCCTCGCCGATGACCACGACGCCGAGGTGCCGGCCCAGGTTCTCCTCCCGCGCGCCGAGCACCGGCACCTGGGCGACCAGCTCCCGCGACCGGCCCAACTCCAGCTCGCCGAACCAGCTGCGGCCCCGGGTCACCCCCGGGTCGCCGAGCACCAGTTGACCGCCCACGAGCGTCGGGTCGGTCGAGCTGACCACCCGGCCCCGGGCGTCGGCCACCGTCACCGAGGTGACGCCGGACTGGGTGAGCGTGTTCTGCACCAGCGGTGCGATCGCCTCGCCCGGCGCGGGCCGGTTGAGCCGGTCGCGCAGCAGCGCGTTGCCGGCGAGCTGTTCGCCGAGGGCGGCCACCCGGCGGCCCTCGACCCGGTTGAACGTCGCCGCCGACTGGGCCAGGGACACGGCGGCGACCGCCACCAGCACCACCAGGATGATGGCGAGCTGGAGGATCAGGAGCTGCCCGGCGAGCGTACGGCGCCGGGACGTGACCGCGACCACAAAGACCTCAACTTCCGCTGGTGACACAACGCAGACGGGCGACCCGACCGGGAGCCATCATCTTGCCGCCGGACTCATTCGAAACGGAAGAGAAACATGATGGCAACCAGGAAAAGTGTGCTGGTCATGGGCGTCGCGATGGCGACGGCTCTCGCGCTGGGCGGGTGCGGCGCCACCGCCGGGCAGGACGAGCCAGGCGAGGACGGCAAGCCGGTCGCGGGCTTGCGGATCATGGTGCCGAACAGCCCGGGCGGCGGTTACGACACCACGGCCCGGACCGCGGCCAAGGTGATGGAGGACGCCAAGATCGCCACCGGCGTACAGGTGTTCAACCTGCCCGGCGCGGGCGGCACGGTCGGTCTCCAGCGGACCGTGAACGAGAAGGGCAACGGCAAGCTCGCCATGCAGATGGGGCTGGGCGTGGTCGGCGCCTCGTACACCTCGAAGTCGGCGGCGACGCTCACCCAGACCACCCCGCTGGCCAAGATGATCGAGGAGGCCGGCGCCGTGGTGGTGCCGAAGGACTCCCCGTACAAAACCATCAACGACCTGGTGGCGGCGTGGAAGGCCGACCCGAAGAAGATCGCGGTCGGCGGCGGTTCCTCGCCCGGCGGCCCGGACCACCTGCTGCCGATGCAGCTCGCCAAGACCGTCGGGATCGACCCGCGCCAGGTCAACTACGTCTCCTACGACGGCGGCGGCGAACTGCTGCCGGCCGTGCTCGGCGGCAAGGTCGCCTTCGGCGCGAGCGGCTTCGGCGAGTTCCTCGACCAGGTGGAGGCCGGTCAGCTCCGCGTCCTCGCGGTCACCAGCGAGGCACCGATCGACGCGCTGAAGGACGTCCCGACGCTGAAGTCCGCCGGGATCGACCTGGTGTTCACCAACTGGCGGGGGATCGTCGCCCCGCCCGGGATCAGCGACGCCGACAAGAAGGTCTGGATCGACGCGCTGACCAAGATGCACGAGTCCGCGGAGTGGAAGGCCGAGCTGGCCAAGCGCGGCTGGACCGACGCGTTCGTCACCGGCGACGAGTTCGGCGCGTTCCTCACCGCCCAGGACACGTCGGTGGCCGACCTGCTCAAGCAGCTCGGACTGGCATGACCGGCACGTCGACGCGACCGGACCGGGACGGCGACCCGCCGCCCCGGCCTCCGGGCGTACCCGAGATCCCGGCGCAACCCGGTCCGACGCCCGCCGGCGAACCGCGCGACGCCGTACCGCCGGGCGCCGGACCGTCCGACGGCGCAGCCGCCGGCGAAGCGCGCCCGGACCGCGCGCAGTACGCGGTGTGCGCGTTCCTCGCCGTGCTCGGCGCGCTCGTGCTGGTGGACGCCGGCCGGATCGGCCAGGCCCTCAACGCCGCCGACCCGATCGGACCGAAACCGGTGCCGATGCTGCTCGGCGCGCTGCTGCTGGTGGTCGCGGCGGTCTACGCGGTGGACGTGTACCGCGGCGGCACGGGCGAGCCGGAGGGTGGCGAGGACGTCGACCTGAGCAGCCCGATCGACTGGCGCACGGTGCTGCTGCTGATCGCGGCGTTCGTGGTGAACGCGGTGCTGATCGAGCCGCTGGGCTGGGTGATCAGCGGTGCGCTGCTGTTCTGGGGCTCCGCGTTCGCGCTCGGCAACCGGCACCACGTGCGCAACCTGGTGATCGCGGTCGCGCTGTCGCTGATCACCTTCTACGCCTTCGCCATCGGGCTCGGCGTCAACCTGCCCGCCGGTGTGCTGCAAGGGATCCTCTAGATGGACAGCCTCTCCGCCCTGCTCGACGGGTTCGGCCACGTGCTGACCCCGATGAACCTGCTGATCGCGTTGCTCGGCGTCACGATCGGCACCGCCGTCGGCGTGCTGCCCGGCATCGGCCCGGCGATGACCGTGGCGCTGCTGCTGCCGGTCACCTACGGCATGGAACCGGCCCAGGCGTTGATCCTGTTCGCCGGCATCTTCTACGGCGGCATGTACGGCGGCTCGACCACCTCGATCCTGCTGAACACCCCCGGCGAGTCGTCGTCGGTGGTCACCGCGATCGAGGGCAACAAGATGGCCAAGGCGGGCCGGGCCGCGCAGGCGCTGGCCACCGCCGCGATCGGCTCGTTCGTCGCCGGCACCATCGCGACGCTGCTGCTGGTGCTTGTCGCGCCGCCGGTGGTGTCGTTCGCGGTCAGCCTGGGCGCGCCCGACTACTTCGCGGTGATGCTGCTGGCGTTCGTGGCGGTCACCGCCGTGCTCGGCGCCTCCCGGATCCGCGGCTTCGCCTCGCTGCTGCTCGGCCTGGTGATCGGGGTGATCGGAATCGACCAGACCGGTCAGCAGCGGCTCACCCTCGGCCTGCCGCAACTCGCCGACGGCGTCGACGTGGTCGTGGTGGCGGTCGGCATCTTCGCCGTCGGCGAGGCGCTGTGGATCGCCGCGCACCTGCGGCGACGCGCCGGCGAGGTGATCCCGGTGGGCCAGCCGTGGATGGGCCGGCAGGACTGGCGGCGGTCCTGGAAACCGTGGCTGCGCGGCACCGCGCTCGGCTTCCCGTTCGGCGCGGTGCCGGCCGGCGGCGCCGAGATCCCCACCTTCCTGTCGTACGTCACGGAGAAGAAGCTCAGCCGGCATCCGGAGGAGTTCGGCCGGGGAGCGATCGAGGGCGTGGCCGGGCCCGAGGCGGCGAACAATGCCTCCGCCGCCGGCACGCTGGTGCCGATGCTCGCGCTGGGACTGCCCACCAACGCCACCGCCGCGGTGATGCTTGCCGGCTTCCAGCAGTACGGCATCCAGCCCGGGCCACTGCTGTTCACCCGCGAGTCCGCGCTGGTCTGGACGCTGATCGCCAGCCTCTTCGTGGGCAACCTGATGCTGCTCGTGCTCAACCTGCCGCTCGCGCCGGCCTGGGCGCGGCTGCTGCGGATTCCCCGCCCCTACCTGTACGCCGGCATCGTCTTCTTCGCCTCGATGGGCGCGTACGCGGTCAACGCCCAGCCGTTCGACCTGTTCCTGCTGCTCACCCTCGGCCTGCTCGGGTTCGGCATGCGACGCTTCGGGCTGCCGATCCTGCCGCTGGTGGTCGGCGTGATCCTCGGCCCGCGCGCCGAGTTGCAGGGCCGGCGGGCGTTGCAGCTCTCCGGCGGCGAACTGCACGGCCTCGTCGGCGGCTGGGTGTCCTGGCTGGTGTACGCGGTCATCCTGGTGGTGCTCCTCTGGCCGCTGCTGGCGCGTTTCGTGGTGCGACCGCTTCGGGAAAGGTCGGTGACGGCATGACGATCCTGGTGGGCTACGTTCCCTCGCCGCCGGGGGAGGCGGCGCTGCGGGCAGCGATCGAGCAGGCCCGCCTCCGCGACGAGGGGGTGCTGGTGCTGAACACGTCCCGCGGCGACGCCTACGTCGACCCGAGGCTGGCCGGCGAGCCGGACCTGGACCGGGTGGTGCGGGAACTGGTCGCGGCCGGGGTGCCGCACGAGGTCCGGCAGCTGGTCCGCGGCCGGGACGCGGCCGAGGAGATCGTCGAGCTCGCCACGACCACGGACGTGTCGATGGTGGTGATCGGCGTGCGGCACCGCACCCCGGTCGGCAAGCTGATCATGGGGTCGACCGCGCAGGAGATCCTGCTCCGGGCGCCCTGCCCGGTCCTCGCGGTGAAAGCCGACTGAGTCACCGACCCGGGCACGCCTGCCGCCACCCGGCGGCACCGCTCGCTCGGGTGGACGGCCGTGCGCCACGACGGTGGCGACCGGCCGTCCACCCGTACGGCGGGCGGGTGCGATCAGGAGATCGAGCAGGCAGCGCCGTTCAGGCTGAACGACGCCGGCTTGCCGGTGTTGCCGGTGTGGGTGGCCTGGAAGCCGATGTCGATCGAGCCGTTCGGGGCGATGGCGCCGTTGTAGGAGACGTTGCGCGCGGTCACCGCGCCGCTCGTCGGCGCGTACGTGGCGTTCCAGCCGCTGGTGATCGTCTGTCCGCCCGGCAGGGTGAAGGCCAGCGCCCAGCCGTTGACGGTCGAGCCGCCGGTGTTGGTGATCGTGACGGCGGTGGTGAGGCCGTTGTTCCAGGCGTTGACCGTGTAGGCGACCCGGCATCCGCCGGCCGGCGGCGGAGTGGTCGGCGGGGGAGTCGTGGGCGGAGGAGTCGTCGGCGGGGTGGTGGTGGGCGGCGCGCTGGTGGGCGGGGTGCCGTCGCTGATGCTGCCGGGCACCGACCGCAGCGCGGCGTACCAGGCCGCGGCCATCTTGTTGTAGCCGCCGGCGTTGGGGTGCACCCCGTCGGCCAGGTCGCTGAGGGTGAGGGCCGCGTACATGTCTACCAGGTGCACCCGCCGCCCGGCGTCGGCCCGGCTCTTCACGATGCCGGGGATCGCCGCGTTGTAGGCGCGGACCTGAGTGTCCGCGCCGGACTTGGGGACGATCGTCGCGACGAAGACCTCGGTCGTGGGCGCCGTCGTGGTGATGCGGTCGATCAGGGTGGCCAGCCGGGACGGAGCGCCGCTGGTGTCGCCGTACATGTCGTTGGTGCCGATGTGCAGCAGCACGGTTCGGGGGTTCGTCGCCCGCAGCCAGTTCACCACGTTGGCGTCGACCTGGGCGATGGTCCACCCGGAGTGGCCCTCGTGGTCGTGGTCGCCGAGGCTGCTCGGGCCGTTGAACTGCGAGCCGACGAAGTCGATCCGGTAGTTGTCCGCCGCCAGCCTCCGCCACAGCTCGATCCGGTAGCCGCCGGGGACGTTGAAACCGTCCGTGATGGAGTCGCCGAGCGGCATCACCCGTACGCCGCCGTTGGATTCGGCGCTCGCCGGGCCGGTGGCCATGGTCGCCGCGGCGACCATGACGGCCACGGCGGCGGCCGCCGCGCTGAACAGTCGAAGTCTTCGGGTCATCGGGTCCTCCGGATGGTGATCGGTGGTGGCGTGTCGCCGCGGCGGCGCGACGGCGTGGACCGGCCGGCGGCGACGTCGTGCGGAAAGGGCGGGCGCGATGGAGAACGGCCCGCCGGGGACCCGGACACCGACGGACGGCTCGTGCTGTTGCGGCGCGGGACGGCACCCGGCTTCCGGCGGGGCACCTGCCCTCCGCTCCCGCCGACCTCACGCTACTGCGCCTTCGAAAACGTTGTCAATAAACGATCTTCGATTGATGCCGCCGGCGGGAACCCGGTTGCGTGCGCCGCTGTCCCGACCCGAGGATCGGTCGATGCGAACCCGACTGCGGCGGCTGTGGATCGAGGGGCGGGCCGTCTCGTGGCGCGCGGAGATCCGGGACGTGATGGGCAGCACCGACTGTCACCGGTGCGTCCGGCTGCGGATCTGGGGCACCGGGAAGACCGGCCAGGCGCTCCAGGTGGACCTGCTGTCGACCACCTGGGGCACGCCGTGGACGCCCTGCACCGTCGACGGTGCCTACCCGACGCCGGCCGATGTGCGCGCCGTCGTCGGCTATGCCGTGCGGCACGGGTGGGAGCCCGATCGGCGCGGCGGCACGTTCGTGCTGTCCGAGCGGGAGCACGCGGCCGGGTTCCGGCTCCCCGGCTTCCTGTTGACCGACCGGCTGGGCGGCGCGGGCGGTGGCGATCCGACCGCGCGGGTCGTCGCGGCGCATTCCACCTCGCCCGGCGGCTGACGGGCGGCGCGCCGGGGGAGCGCGTGGTACGCAGGGCGGTGACCGCACGCGCGACGAGAGGACCGAGCCATGCCGACGTTCATCACCATCGGATACGGCGACCAGGCGGGCTACGACCGCACCGATCCCGCCGTACGCGACGCCGCCCACGCACACGACGAACGGCTGCGGGCGGCCGGGGTGCGGATGGGCGTCGCCGGCCCGCCGGCGCAGGTGCGCAACCACGACGGCGCGGGCACCCAGGTGCGCGACGGCGCGTTCCTCACCTCGGCGCTGCCGATCGGCGGGTTCGCCGTCATCGAGGCGGCGTCGATGGAGGAGGCGATCGAGATGGTGGCCGGCACGCCGTGCGCGGTGGCCCACGGTGTGGTCGAGGTGTGGCCGCTGCGGGACACGCCCTAGCCGAGCCGGCGCAGCGCCGCGTCCAGGGTGTCCTCCGGCGTGCTGTTGAAGGCGATCGCCGCGCCGGGAGCGTGCCGGTGCACCAGGTTGACCACCTGTTCGAAGAACTCCAGCAACGGCTCGTGCTTGCGGATGCCGCCGCCGACCACCACGCAGGCGTACTCCCGGCGGGTCAGCGCTGCCGTGATCTGCTCCTCGGCGGCCGCGTCGGTCGCCGTGAGGCACAGGTCGGCCTCGATCCCGTACTCGGCGAACCGGGCGTGTCCGCGGGCGATCGCGGACACGACCGGCTCCGGGTCCCAGCCCGGGATCCGGGCCGGGTCGAGCCCGACGACCAGCACGGGGCCGTGTGCCATGTGTCCTCCTCGGGGTGCCTGAGCCATCACACACCAGTCGGTTTCGTTTTTCGTTGCCTTGGGCAATCAGGTCGGCGACGACAACCACCCCGTGGAAGGGCGACCATCATGCACGTCGGCGGCATCATCTCCGGCATCATCATCGGTCTGATCATCGGCGCCCTGGGTCGCCTGGTCGTACCGGGCAAGCAGAACATCCCGATCTGGCTCACCCTGGTCATCGGCGTGGTGGCGGCCCTCCTGGGCACGGCCGTCGCCGGCGCGCTGGACGTGGCCGACACCAACGGCATCGACTGGATCGAGCTGCTGATCCAGGTCGTCTTCGCCGCCATCGGCGTGGCCATCGTCGCCGGCACGTACGGCCGCCGACGGATCTGACGCTGGGCGAGCCGCCGGCCGGACCAGGTCGTGACGACCCGTCACAGCGGTGACGGGTCGTCACGCAGCCGGCTGTAGAGCCACCCGTCGCGCCAGGCGCCGGCCCGGAACTCGCAGGCCCGCACGACCCCCTCCAGCTGGAAACCGGCCTTCTCCAGCGAGCGCTGCTCCGCGGTGTTCTCGGCATGGGTGCCGGCCTGGATGCGCTGCGCCGGGGTGTGGCTGAACAGGTAGTCGCAGAGCAGCGCCTGGGCCCGCCAGCCGATACCCCGGCCGCGCCACTCGGGCAGCAGCACGATCCCGATCTCCCAGTAGGGTGCCCGGCCGCCGTACTGGCCCTGCAGATAGCTGAGGTAGCCGGCCGGGCCGTCCTCCGCCGGGTCGACCTGCACGACCAGGCCGCCGGTGCGCTCGCCGAGATAACCGTCCTCGGCGAAACGGCGGGCCGGCGCGGCGGCGTCCCGGAAGCCGGCCCAGTCGAGCCCGATCAACCCCGGTTCGACAGCGAACCGGCGCAACATCGCCAGATCGCCCTCGGCCACCGGACGCAGCCGGACGGTCGAGCCGGGTGCCTCGTGCACGATGCCCGCCACCGGCGGGTGGGAGCTGTCCACCTTCCGTACCGTAGCGACGGGCCGCACCACCCGCTGTCCCGCGCGGCGGTTCCTGCCGGGACCTACCGCCCGTGGCGTCGACGACGCGCGCGTTCGAACTCGGCGACGTCCGACATCCAGGGACCGTGCCTGTCGAGTGCGGCGCAGCCGCCGCGGACGAAGGCACGCACCAGCTCGCGGTATCCGGCCATCCCGTCGACCAGGCGGTACTCGACCCGGTACTGCGGATCCGACCCGCCTTCCCCGGGGCGGACCGTGGTGATCCGGGCGACGGAGTCCGCGTAGAAGTGCAGCTGGATCCCCTCGCCCATCTCCTCGTCCTCGATGGTGAACACCTCGTTGTCCGCCGCGGAGCGGTCGGCGACGAACGCCCAGAACTCGGCGGAGGCGGTGCGCGGACCGTCCCGCGACCACGTCACCTCGCCGCCCTTGTCGTCGGTGAACGACAGGGCCGTCTTCCCCGCACTCCCACCGACGGCGGCGGCCTCGTCGTCGTCCTCCACCGGGGCGCTCCTGGAACGCTCCGCCACCTCCGAGCACATCAGAAAGCTCACCGTACGCACCGCGTCGCCGGCGAGATCGGGGTACGCGCGGCGCACGGCCGCGTCGACCGTCGCCGCCGTCCGATCCCAGTCGCCCTTGTCCGTGGCCCGGTTTCCCCGCCGCGGATCGAGGCCGATCCGCATCCCGGCGCACGCCTGCTCCGCGGTGGCGATCACCCGCATGACCTGCGGCAGCAGCGCGGGGTCGACGTCGTCGGGCAGTCGCCTCGGAATCGTCGCGCCGTGCAGGTACTGGCCCGTGTACCGCAGAATCTGCGCGTCGAGCGGCCCGAGGACCACTCCGCGGTCGGCGCGACGGCGGTTCGCGGCATGCTCCTGGGCACGCTTCTCGTCCGCCCCCTCCGTCGCCGCGCGCATCGCCTCGCAGACCCGACCGCGCTCGAGCAGGTCGACGTCGGCGCCGTGGGCGACGAGCCGACTCCGGTCCCATCGGATGCGCCGGAACAGCGCGTCGACCTCCGCGGGCGGGGAGAGCAGGACCGGGTCCAGGAGCGCGACGGCGGCGTTCTCGTCGAGCCGCCCCCGGCTTCCGGCGGCGTCGCACAGCGGCAGGACCGCGCTCCACAGCAGCAGGTGTCGGGTCAGGTCCTCCCGGATCACCGCGAGGTGGGCTTCGGAGATCGGGACCGTGAACACGCGAGGCTCGTGATTGGCGTCGGCCCCGGCGGCGAGCATCAGCTTCAGCTCACCGTCGGAGCGGACCACGTCCGGGATCCAGCCGTCGCCGACGCGCGTGAAGACGACGTCTCTCGCCGGTCTGCTCACGACCATCGCTCGCATTCGGCGTCGAGTCGCGGATCGCTGCGCACCCAGACCTCGCCCCCGGCGGCCCCGGCCGGAGGGTCGACGCGTTCCAGACCGAGGAATGCGATCAGCTGGAGCAGCTCGGCGCGTTCGGCCCGGTCGTGGTCGAGATCGTCCGAGTCGAAGAAGACGTAGTACCGGTCGCTCGGGTCGACGATGCCGGAGTCCGCCCAGATCCGGCCCACCTCGGCGATGGCCGCGGCTTCCGTGGTGAACATGGCGGCGCGGGTGGCGCCGCGGGCCTCCGGTGCCGCGTCGAGGTCGGAGAGGTCGGCGAGCCACTGGCCGAAGTAGTCGAGGCCGGCGTATCCGTTCTCGAAGAACAGCATCGCGGCCGGAAGGTAGCGGTTGCCCCGGTCGACCTTGAGGTGTTCCGACCGGGGTTGGTCCGCATCCCGGAATCGGGAGATCAGCCCTCGACGGGGCATGAGCACGAGACTCTGCCCCGCCGGTTCGTCCCTGATGGTGGAGGTGTCGGACTCTCGCCCCTGGAGGAACGCGGCGAACGCCTCGTAGGCCTCCTGCGGATCACGCACCGAGACCCGTTGATCGTCGCCGTCGCCGGCGGCGAAGACGAACTGCTTCGGTCCGGGACCATAGGGGCGAGCCATGTACGTCCTTCGTTCGGGTGGGACAGTCCGGCGAGTGTAGTGGATGAGGCGGACCGCCCCGCGGCGTCGACGGGTCGACGGAGCCGGGATCGCCCGCCCGCTCAGTCGGCGAACGGACCGCCCGGGCCGAACGCCAGCGCCGCGAACCGCTCGCCGATCCGGCGGTCCGCCACCGGGTCGGGGTGCAGCGCGTCGGGCAGCGGCAGCTCGGCGAAGTCCGCCTCGCCGTAGAGCGCCAGCCCGTCCAGGTAGTGCAGGTTCGGGTCCTCGGTGGCCCGCTCCGCGACGATGCGGGCCAGCTCGGCGCGGATGACCCGCAGCGTGAGCTTGCCGGCGGCCTGCTCGGCCGGGTCGCCGGTGGCGACGAACCGCAGCGTGCCGGTGCTGAGGTCGGCCGCGCCCGGCCCGGGCGTGTCCTCCTGGATCGGGCACAGGATCGACGACACGACCAGCAGCGGGGTGTCCGGGTGCCCGTCGCGCAGCGTGTCGAGGAAGCCGTGCACGGCCGGGGTGAACGCGCGCAGCCGCATCGCGTCGCTGTTCACCAGGTTGATGCCGATCTTGACACTGATCAGGTCGGCCGGGGCGTCGCGCATGGCCCGCGCGGTGAACGGGTCGAGCAGCGCGCTGCCGCTGAAGCCGAGGTTGACCAGATCCACGCCGGCGAGCCCGGCGGCGATCGCCGGCCAGGTGCCGGTGGGGCTCTCCGCGTCCGAGCCGTGGCTGATCGAGCTGCCGTGGTGCAGCCACACCCGCCGGCCGCGGTCGCCGACCGGCTCGACCGGCGCGTCGGTGCGCAGCGCCACCAGCTCGGTGATCTCCCGCTGCGGCAGCCAGATCTCCACCTCCTTTTCGGTGGCGGGCAGGTCGGCGAAGCGGACCGCGGCGACCGGGCCCGGCTCGGTGCTCACCGCACCGTTGCTCAGGTCGATGGCGAGCACCTTGCCGCCGCCGGCCGTGGCCTGGCCGGTCAGCCGCCCGTCGACAAGCAGGTCGTAGCGGCCGTCCGGGCGCGGCGGCGTGCCCCGGTAGACCATCTTGGTGGCGAGCACGTCCAGCTCGACGACGGTGGCGCGGGTGCGGAACACCAGCCGTACGCCCGACGGCATCGCCTCCGCCATCGCCACCTGCGGGTCGGAGTTCTGCGCCCGGGCCCGCGCGGGCAGCCGGTGCGGCAGCACCCCGTGCGCGGTACGTTCCAGGTCCAAGGCCCCGCGCAGCAGGTCGGGGGTGATGGGCGTGGTGATCCGGGGGTGGGCGGATGTCATGATCCGATCCTGGTCCACCGGCGGGTCGATCGGCTACGTGTTCTGTCCGACAGGCCGGACTCGCGTCCCGGGGGCGGGGAGGAAGCCGTGCGCGTCGAGATGCTGACCAGCCCGGGCCGGGACGGTCGGCCGAACGAGGATTTCGCCGGCGCGGTGCCCGGCGCCGCCGTGCTGCTGGACGGTGCCGGAATCCCGGGCACGGAGGCGGTCTGCCGCCACGGCGTGGCCTGGTACACGCACCGCCTCGGCGGGGCCCTGCTCGGCCGGCTGCTCCGCGACGGCGGGCGCGACCTCGCGACGATCCTCGCCGAGGGGATCGACGAGGTGACCGACGCGCATCGCGACACCTGCCACCCGGCCGACCCCGCCGGCCCGCAGGCCACCGTGGCGATGATCCGCGTCGATGGTGGGCGGCTGGACTACCTGCTGCTCGCCGACGCGTACCTTCTCCTCGATCGGGCCGGCGCCTCCCCACGGGTCGTCACGGACGTGCGGGAGGTCACCGCCCGGCGGGCCTGCGCGGCGCCGCTGGACGGGGTGCCGGCGGGCACTCCCGAGTACGACCGGGTGTACGCCCGCTGCGTCGAGGCGTTGCGGGCGCGTCGCAACCAGCCGGGCGGCTACTGGCTCGCCAAGGACGACCCGCACGCGGCGGCCGAGGCGGTGACCGGTGACCTTCCCGTCCGAGGGGTCCCCGACGTCGCGTTGCTCAGCAACGGCGCGGCCCGCCTGGTCGACCCGTACGGCCTCCTCGACTGGGCCGGTGTGCGGGACGTGCTGCGCTCCGAGGGGCCGGCTGGCGTCGTGCGTCGCGTCCGGCGGGCCGAGGAGTCCGGTGCGGGCGCAGCGCCGGACGATGCGACGGTCGTGCGCTGTACCGACCTGGCGGGCTGAGCGGGCGGTCACCTCGCCGTGGCGGCGCCGGCGAGCCGGTCGCCGGCCGCGCGCAACCACCGGCCCGGCTCGGCCAGCGCCGACTCCACCGACCCGGCCAGCTCCACCAGCGACACCGCCGCCGTCACCGCGTCCGGGGGCGTCGCGCCCAGCTGACCGGCGACGACCTGCACGGGTACGCCGGCGGCGGCTGCCGTGTCGAGCAGCGTGCCCACCACCTTGCCGCCCAGCGACGTCTCGTCGAACCGGCCCTCGCCGGTGAGCACCAGGTCGGCGTCGGCCAGCGCGTCGGCGAGGCCGGCCAGTTCGGCGACGGCCGCCGCGCCGGGCACGATCCGCGCGGCCCAGAGCGCGGCGAGACCGTATCCGGTGCCGCCGGCCGCGCCGGCGCCCGGCTGGTCGGGGTCGCCGCCGGCGTGCTCGGCGAGGCGGCGCAGCGCGGCGTCCAGCGCCGCCACGTCGTCGGGGCCGGCGCCCTTCTGCGGGCCGAAGACGGCGGCGGCGCCGGCCGGCCCGGTCAGCGGCGCGGTCACGTCGACCAGCAGCCGCACCCCGCCCGGCGGGGCGGGCCGCAGGCCGGTGCGGTCGAGGTCGGCCAGGTCGGCCAGCGCGGCGCCGCCGAGCGGCAGGTCCCGGCCCCGGCGGTCGCGCAGGCGCAGCCCGAGGGCGCGCAGCGCGCCGGTGCCGCCGTCGGTGCTCGCCGACCCGCCGAGACCGATCACGAGGTCGGTGGCCCCGGCGTCGAGCGCGGCGGCGGCGACCGCCCCCAGGCCGTAGGTGTGGGCGTGCCGGGGGTCAGGCGCGCGCAGCAGCGGCAGGCCGCTGGAGCGGGCCAGCTCCAGCACCGCGGTGCGCCGCCCGTCGGTGCCGGAGCCCGGGTCCGGCCCGACGGCCCGGTGCTCCGGCAGCAGCAGCCAGCCGGCGTCGACCGGGCGGCCGTCCGGCCCGGGCACGGTGGTGGTGTGCCACCCCGCGTCGGGCCGGGCGGCGGCGAAGGCGTCGAGCGTGCCCTCGCCGCCGTCGGCGAGCGGAAGCAGCCGTACGTCGTCGTCGGGCCGGCGGGCCCGCCAGCCGTCCGCGAGGGCGCGGGCCGCGTCGCGGGCGTCCAGTGAGCCCTTGAACGAGTCCGGCGCGACGACGACCCGCATCAGTCGGCCAGCACCAGCTCGACGTAGCGCTCGGCCATGGTGGCGAGCACCCGGTCCGGGTCGGTGGCCCACACCTCGGCGTTGAAGATCTCCACCTCGGTGTCCCCGGTGTATCCGGCCGCCTCCACGGCGCGGCGCAGCGGCGGGAAGTCGATGTGCCCGTCGCCCATCATCCCGCGGCCGAGCAGCACGTCGGCCGGGAGCGGGGTGAGGAAGTCGCAGACCTGGAAGCTGGCGATCCGCGCCCCGGCGCGGGCGATCTGCCGCCACACGTCCGGGTCCCACCAGACGTGGAACGTGTCCACCACGACGCCGACCTGCTGCACCGGGAACGCCTCGGCCAGGTCGAGGGCCTGCCCGAGCGTGGACAGCACCGCCCGGTCGGCGCAGTACATCGGGTGCAGCGGCTCCAGCGCCAGGCGCACGCCGCGCTCGCCCGCGTACGGGGCAAGTTCGGCGAGCGCGTCGGCGACGCGCTGCCGCGCGCCGGCCAGGTCGCGGGAGCCGGGCGGCAGTCCGCCGACGACGAGCACCAGGCAGTCGGTGCCCAGCCCGGCGGCCTCGTCGATCGCCCGCCGGTTGTCGGCCAGCGCCTCGGCCCGCGCGCGCTCGTCGGCGGCGGTGAGGAACCCGCCCCGGCACAGCGACGACACCCGCAGCCCGGCGTCGGCGACGAGTTTCGCCGCGGCCGGTACGCCGACCTCGGCGACCGGTTCGCGCCACAGCCCGATCGCGCCGATCCCGGCGCGTACGCAGCCGTCGACCGCTTCCCGGACCGTCCAGCGTTGCGTGGTGCGCTGGTTGAGCGACAGCTTCGCCAGCCGCGGGTCGGCGGTCATCCGGTCACCCCCGCCACGGTCAGGTAGCCGCGCATCCGGGCGGCGGCCAGGTCCGGGTCGAGCAGCAGCCCGGCGGCGTCGGCCAGCCGGAACACCTCGACCAGGTGCGGGACGCTGCGCCCGCCGTGCAGGCCGCCGACCATGGTGAAGCCGGGCTGCCGGCCGTTGAGCCAGGCCAGGAACGCGATACCGGTCTTGTAGTAGCGGGTGGGTGGGGCGAAGACGTGCCGGGACAGCGGCACGGTCGGGTCGAGGATCGCCCGGAAGCCGGCCGGGTCGCCGGCGTCGAGACGTCGCAGCGCCGCCGACGCGGCCGGTGCGATGGCCGCGAACGCGCCGAGCAGGGCGTGGCTGGACCGTTCGCCGTCGCCGGCGATCAGCTCGGGGTAGTGGTAGTCGTCGCCGGTGTAGACCTTCACGGTCGGCGGCAGCAGCTCGCGCAGCCGCACCTCCCGGCCGGCGTCCAGCAGCGACACCTTCACCCCGTCGATGACGTCGGCGTGCGCGTGCACCAGCGCGACGAACGTCTTGGTGGCGTCGTCCAGGTCGGTCGAGCCCCAGTAGCCGGCGAGGGCCGGGTCGAACATGTCGCCGAGCCAGTGCAGCACCACCGGCGCGCCGGCTTCCCGCAGCACCTGCTCATAGACGCGCAGGTAGTCGTCGGGGCCGGTGGCGAGCGCGGCGAGGTGCCGGCTGGCCATCACCACCGCGACCGCGCCGCACTCCTGCACGAACGCGACCTGCTCGGCGTACGCGGCGACGACGTCGTCGAGCGTGTCGGGCACGCCGGTGAGCTGGTCGGTGGCCGCCCCGGCGACGATGCGCCCACCGCAGGCGGCGGCCTCGGCGGCGCTGCGCCGGATCAGCTCCCGGGTGGCCGCCCAGTCCAGTCCCATGCCGCGCTGCGCGGTGTCCATCGCCTCGGCCACGCCGAGCCCCCAGGACCAGAGGTCGCGCCGCACCGCGAGCGTGGCGTCCCAGTCCAGCCCCGCCGGGGCGTCCGGCGCGTTGTCGGCGTACGGGTCGGCGACCACGTGCGCCGCCGCGTACGCGATCCGGCTGGTCGGCGGCGCGGCCGGCCGCTGCCAGCCGGCCGGCTCGCGCAGGGTCAGCGTCTCGACGCCGCCGCCGGGGGTGGGCACTGTGATCCGTGCGGTCACCTGTCGATCTCCTCGATCTCGACGCGGCGGCCCTCGCGGGCGGAGCGCAGCCCGGCCTCGGCGAGCTGCACGCCGCGCACGCCGGCCAGGAAGTCCCACGGGAACGGGTCGCCGTCGACGACGTGTCGCAGGAACGCCTCCCACTGCACCTTGAACCCGTTGTCGTAGTCGGCGTTGTCCGGCACCGTCTGCCACTGCGCCCGGAACGGCTCGGTGACCGGCAGGTCCGGGTTCCACACCGGCATCGGGGTGGCGCCCCGGTGCTGGATGCGGCAGTCGCGCAGCCCGGCGACCGCGCTGCCGTGGGTGCCGTCGACCTGGAACTCGACCAGCTCGTCGCGGTAGACCCGGACCGCCCAGGAGGAGTTGATCTGGGCGATGACGCCGCCGGCCAGTTCGAAGATGCCGTACGCGGCGTCGTCGGCCGTGGCCGGGTAGGTGGCGCCGTTCTCGTCGACGCGCTCGGGGATGTGCGTGGCGGTGACCGCGGTGACGGCGGTGACCTTGCCGAAGATCTGCTCCAGCACGTAGTGCCAGTGCGGGAACATGTCGACGGTGATGCCGCCGCCGTCCTCGGCGCGGTAGTTCCAGCTCGGCCGTTGCGCGTCCTGCCAGTCGCCCTCGAACACCCAGTAGCCGAACTCGCCGCGCACCGACAGGATCCGGCCGAAGAACCCGCCGTCGACCAGCCGCTTGAGCTTGCGCAGGCCGGGCAGGAACAGCTTGTCCTGCACCACGCCGTTCTTCACGCCCCGGGCGGCGGCGAGGCGGGCCAGCTCCAGCGACCCGGCCAGCCCTTCGGCGAGCGGCTTCTCGGTGTAGATGTGCCTGCCGGCCTCGATCGCCGCCCGGATCGCCTTCTCCCGCTGGGCGGTGACCTGCGCGTCGAAGTAGATCTGGTGGGCGTCGTCGGCGAGCGCCGCGTCCAGGTCGGTGGTGTAGGAGGTCAGCCCGTGCCGGGCGGCGATCTCGGCGAGTCTGGCCTCGTTGCGGCCCACCAGGGTCAGCTCCGGCCAGATGCGGCTGCCGTCGGCCGCGGGCAGTCCGCCCTGCTCGCGGATCGCGAGCAGGGACCGGACGAGATGTTGCCGGTAGCCCATCCGTCCGGTCACGCCGTTGAGGATGATCCCGATAGACGTGCGCTCCACGTGTGTGTCCTTCCCAGTGCTCAGTCGGCGGACGTCGTCGCGCCCAGCAGGTCGCGGATGCGGCCCGTGACGCGGGCGAAGACCGGGTCGGACATGGTCCGGCCGTAGTCGCGCTCCGCGGGCAGGTCGACGTCGATGACCTCGGCGACGGTGCCGGGTCGAGGGGTCATGACGATCACCCGGTCGGCGAGGTAGACGGCCTCGGCGATGGAGTGGGTGACGAGCAGGACGGTGGTGCCGGTCTCCCGCCAGATGCGCCGCAGCTCGACGTTCATCTGTTCCCGGGTGAGCGCGTCGAGCGCCCCGAACGGCTCGTCCATCAACAGCACCGGGGGCCGGTGCAGCAGCGCGCGGCACAGCGCCACGCGCTGCTGCATCCCACCGGACAGCTCGTTCGGGTACGCGTCCTCGAAGCCGGTCAGCCCGGTCATCGCGATCAGCTCGTCGACCCGGGCGCGGGCCTGCGCCTTGGGCAGGCGCCGCATCTCCGCCTGGAGCAGGATGTTGCGCCGGGCGCTGCGCCACTCCAGCAGCGCGGCGCGCTGGAAGACGTACCCGATGTCGCGGCGCGGCCCGCGGACGTCCTCGCCGTCCAGGCGGACCTGGCCGGACGACGGGCGCAGCAGCCCGGACACCAGCTTCAGCAGCGTCGACTTGCCGCAGCCGGAGGCGCCGACGATGGCCACGAACTCGCCGGGGGCGATGCGCAGCGTCACGTCGCGCAGCGCGGTGGTGTCCTTCTTCTTGGTGCGGAAGCGGACCGCCACCTGGTCGATCTCGACCGCGGCGCCGGTCGCCGTGGCGTCCGGGGCGGCGTCGGTGGTGGGGTTGCCGACCGTCATCGCGCTCATCCCTTCGGGGCGAAGCTCGCGTCCCAGTAGGACGCGGGCGGCTCCGCCTTGGTGATCACGCCGGAGTCGGCGAAGACGGTGATGGTCTTCTGCCAGTCGGCCTCGTCGTTGACGCCCGGCGCCATGGCCTTCGTGGCGTCGGTGTGCAGCAGTTGCAGGGTGGCGTTGAACTGGTCGGTGAGCACCTTCTCCGAGGGCAGTTGCTGGGAGGCGCCGGCCATCGCCGCGACCGCGGCGGCCGGGTCGGCCTGGGCGGCGGTCCACGCCTCGCTGCTGGCGGTGACCATCCGCTTCACCAGGTCCTGCTTGTTCTTGATGGTGTCGGTGGAGGCGATCAGGCCGTTGCTGTAGAAGTTGAGCCCGTGCTCGGCGAACTTCAGGTACGACACCTGCTTGCCGGCCTTCTCCTGCATGGTCGGGCCCTGGTCGCTGGCGAAGCCGAGCAGCGCGTCGGTCTTGCCCGACATGACCGCGGCCATCTTGCCGGCGGGGTCGGTGTTCTGCAGCGTCACGTCGCCGGCGGCGAGCCCGTTGGCCTTCAGGAACGCCGGGAAGGTCTTGCTCAGCGCGTCGCCGGCGGTGGAGGCGATGGTCTTGCCCTTGAGGTCGGCCGGGGCGTTGATGTTCTTGTCGCTGAAGAACTGCACCGACGACGGGGTGGTCTGCAGGAAGACGCCGACGCTCTTGACGTCCATGCCCTGGCCGACCGCGGAGAGCAGCGCCGGGGTGTCGGCCCAGCCGAAGTCGGTCTGCCCGGCGGCGGTGGCCTGGACGGTCTTCTGCGAGCCCTGCCCGGCGTTGATGGTCAGGTCGATGCCGTGCTTGGCGAAGATGTCCTTCTTCTGGCCCAGGTAGAACGGGGCGTGCTCGCCGTACGGGTACCAGTTGAGCGTCAGGGTGACCTTGTCCTTGCCGTCGGCGGACTTGGCCTGCTCGCCCCCGCCCGACGAGCCGCAGGCGGTGACGGAGATGAGGAACGCCGGCAGCAGCGCGGCGGTGAGGAAACGCTTCTTCATCTGCGGATGGCTCCGTTTCACATCGTTGTGGTGGTGGCGTCGGTGCGGCGGCTGGCGTGCCACGGCAGCAGGAGGTGTTCGAGCAGTTCGACGACGACGAACAGGACGACGCCGAGCAGCGACATGACGACCAGCCCGGCGAACAGCGTCGGGGTGTCGAGGTTGCCGTTGGCCTGCAGGATCACGTAGCCGAGGCCCTCGTTGGCGCCGACGAACTCGCCGACCACGGCGCCGGTGACGGCCATCGTGGCGGCGACCTTGAGGCCGGCGAACAGGTGCGGCAGGGCGGCCGGGAAGCGGATCTTGCGGAACGTCTGCGCCGGCCCGGCGCCCATGGTGGCGGACAGTTGCAGCATCTCCGGGTCGATCGACTTCAGGCCGGTGACGGTGGAGATGACGATCGGGAAGAACGCCATCAGGACCGCGACGACCACCTTCGGCGACAGCCCGAAGCCGAGCCACACGACGAACAGCGGCGCGATGGCGATCTTCGGGATGACCTGGGCGAACAGCAGCAGCGGGTAGAGGCTCTTCTCGACCGTGGGGGAGTAGACCATCACCACCGCCGACAGCACGCCGACGGCGATCGCGATGACGAAGCCGAGCACGGTCTCGTAGGTGGTGATCCAGGTGTGGTGGGCGAAGTAGCCCGGCTGGGCCCGCACCACGTCGAGCGTGGCGGACGGCGACGGGACCAGGTACGGCTTGACCAGCTCGGCGGCGGTGACCACCCACCAGAGCGCGAGGATGCCGGCGAGGACCGCGGCCGGCCGCCAGGTGCGAGAGGCGAACCGGAGCGCGGCGGCGCCGGGCCGGCCCGGTCGGCGGGCGGCCGGCGTGGGGCGGTCGGGCGGGCTGGTCCGTCCGGGCTGCTCGATGGTGCTCTGCGCGGCCATGACCCTCCGTTCTCCAAGGAGCCGACGATCCCCGGTGAGGTCGGGGATGCGGCCCTGAATGCGCTTTCAGTAAGCGCTTTCAGGATGCTACGGTAACCACGCAGAAACAGGCCGGTCAAGACGTTCCGCAGGGGGAAAATCGATGCAGCCACGGACGCACGTGACCCTGGAAGACGTGGCCAGAGCCGCCGACGTCTCGCTGGCCACGGCCTCCCGCGCGCTCAACGGCATGCGCGTCACCCCGCACCTGCGCGACCGCGTCCTCGCCGCCGCCGCGCAGCTCGCCTACACCCCGAACGCGCACGCCCGCGCGCTCGCCGGCGCCTCCCACCGCACCGTCGGCGTCATCTGCCACGACGTCACCGACCCCTACTTCGCCGCCATCGCCGGCGGCGTCATGCGCGTCGCCGGCGCCAACGACCTGCTGGTCATGCTCGCCAGCACGTTCCGCGATCCGGAACGCGAGATCGCCTACGTGTCCATGCTGCGCGCCGAACGCGCCCCGGCCATCCTGCTCATCGGCTCCGGCTTCGAGGACACCCGCTGGGAGCGGGCCATGGAGGCCGAGCTGAAGCCCTACCTCGACGGCGGCGGGAAGGTCGCCGTGGTCAGCCGGCACCGCAGCCTCAAGGTCGACAGCGTGCTGCCGGAGAACCGCGCCGGCGCCGCCGCCATGGCCCGCGCCCTGCTGGAACTCGGCCACCGCCGCTTCGCGGTGCTCTCCGGCCCCCGCGCGCTCACCACCGTCATCGACCGCCTCGGCGGTTTCCGCGACGAACTCGCCGCCGCCGGCGTCCCGCTCGACCCGGCCGAAGTGGTCGAGGGGCCGTTCACCCGCGACGGCGGCTATCAGGCGATGACCGAACTGCTCGACCGCGGCCTCGACGCCACCTGCGTGTTCGCGCTGACCGACGTGATGGCCATCGGCGCGTACGCGGCGCTACGCGACCGCGGGCTCTCCGTGCCCGGTGACGTCTCCGTCGCCGGCTTCGACGACATCCCGATCGTCCGCGACCTCACCCCGCCGCTGACCACCGTGGCGCTGCCGCTGCGCGAGATCGGCGAGAAGGTCATGGAGTTGGCGCTCACCGAGAACACCGGCAGCCGGCGGCGGATCGTGCGCCTGACCGGCGAGGTCGTCGTACGCGCCAGCACCGCCAAGGTGGGCTCGTGACCACGCTCGCCGGCCTCACCGTCGACCGCGTCGAGACGTACGCGGTCGCGCTGCCCACCATCCGCTCGTTCGGCGTCTCCGGCGGCGCCGTCGCCGTCGCCGGCACCCCGAGCATCCGGGTGCTGACCAAGGTGAGCGCGGACGGCATCACCGGCTGGGGCGAGGCCACCCCGATCCCCGCCTGGACCTACGAGACCGCCGAGTCCATCGTCACCACGATCGACCGCTACCTCGCCCCGGCCATCCTCGGCCGCCCCGCCTGGGACCTCGACGGCGTCACCACCGCCTTCGACCGAGCCATCAACCGCGGCTTCACCATCGGCGCGCCGCTGGCCAAGGCCGCCGTCGACATCGCGCTGCACGACCTGCTCGGCCGCGCCCTCGGCGTCTCCGTCGGCGTGCTCTGGGGACAACGCCGCCGCGACACCGTCGACCTGGGCTGGATCGTCGCCGGGCAGAGCGCCGCCGAGGTCGCCGACGCGGTCGCCGAGGGACGCGCGCTCGGCTACCGGGCGTTCAAGGTCAAGGTCGGCCTGCACACCGAGGCCGAGGACGCCGCAGTGGTCCGCGCGGTGCGCGACGCCGCCCCCGACGCGGCGCTCTGGGTCGACGCCAACCAGGCGTACACCTGCGACGCCGCGCTGCGGATGGCCCGCCGCCTGGCCGACCTCGACGTCACCGCGTTCGAGCAGCCGCTGCCGGCCAACGACGTCGCCGGGCTGCGCCGGCTGCGCGCCGCGTCGCCGGTGCCGGTCGCGCTCGACGAGAGCCTGCGCCACCCCAGCGACCTGGCCACCTTCGTCAAGCTCGACGCCGTCGACGTGGCCATCGCCAAGGTGCAGCGCAGCGGCGGGCTGACCCTGTCGCGGCGGCTGTGCGCGCTCGCCGAGGACGCCGGGGTGCGGCTGATGGGCTCCGGGCTCACCGACTCCGACCTCGGCCTCGCCGCCTCGCTGCACCTGTTCGCCGCGTACGGCATCGAGACCCCGGTCGACCTCAACGGCCGGCAGTTCCTCACCTCGTCCTACGCCACCGGGGAGACGGTGCGGATCCACGACGGCGTGGCGACCGTGCCCACCGGCCCGGGCCTCGGCGTGGACGTGGACGAGTCGGTGGTGCGGGAGCTGGCCGTGGACGTGCTCGCCCGCGCCTGACCCCGGGCGTACGCTCGATTCGTGCCCCGCCTGACCTGGCCCGACCTGCGCAACGCGCGCGACGTGGGCGGCCTCCCGACCGCCGGTGGCGGTCGGATCCGCCAGCGGGCGCTCGTCCGCACCGACAACCACCGTCGGCTCGGCGCCGCCGGACTCGCCGCCCTCCGCTCGTACGGCGTCAGCCGCGTGCTCGACCTGCGGTGGCGGTCGGAGGCGGAGGCGGACCCCAGCCCGCTGGCCGCCGACTCCCGCTACCGGCTCGTGCCGGCCTGCTTCGACCCGACCGGCGACGAGGACATCCCGCCGGACAGCTACCGGTTGCTCGTCGATGCCAGCCGGGAGCGCCTGGCCGCCGCGTTCACCGCGATCGCGGACGCGCCACCCGGCGCGGTGGTGGTGCACTGCCACGGTGGCCGGGACCGCACCGGCGTGCTGGTGGCGCTCGCGCTGCACATCGCGGGCGTGCCGGTGTCGGCCATCGCCGCCGACTACGCGCTCACCGAGAACGCCCCGGCCTTCATGATCACCAACACGTGGGACCACCTGCACACGCGCTACGGCGGCGTCACCGACTACCTGCTCGGCTCCGGTGTGGCCGCCGCCCACCTCTCCGCCGTCCGCACCAGACTCACCGGGGAGCCGCCGGCCCGGTAGGGTGCCGCCATGATCGAGGACGCCGCGTGCCGTTGACGAATCCGTGGCTGGCCGGGCCGACGCCGACGCGGAAGCTGGACCGGGAACGCCTCGAGGAACGCATCCTCAACCTGCTGTCGTCGCAGAACATGTGCGTCCTCGCCACCGCTGGGCCGGACGGGCCGCTGGCCACCCCGGTGCGCTACTACTCGCTCGGCTTCACGCTGATGTTCACCGCCGCGCCGCGCTCACCGAAGATGCGCAACATCGCCGCCGACCCGCGGGTGTCCGTCGGCGTCTTCGCGCCGCTGGTCGGGCTGGCCAGCAGCCGCGGCGCCCAGGTGTTCGGCGCCGCCCGGGTGCTCGCCCCGGACCACCCGGACCACGCGCACCACTGGTCGGCCTTCCGCTGGCAGAACGAGCACGCCGAGCGGGGCCGGTCGTTGGCCGAGCCGCCCCAGGAGACGCTCGTGCTCGTCGAGGCGGAGCGGATCGTCTACACCGAACACTGGCTACGCCGCGAGGGTTACGCCCCACGCCAGCACTGGCGCCGCTGACCACCACGGGACCCGCTCAGCGTCGGCGGGTGGTCCGCAGCAGGTGGCCGGGGAGGCGGAGGTCCTCGGTGTCGACCCGGGCCAGCACGTCGATCGGCTCGACCGTGGTGTGCGTCCAGGTCGGGTCGGGGAACGCCGACCGCAGTGCGTCGGCGTCCAGGCCCCAGCCGCCGCCCGCCTCCGGCGACACGGCCAGCACGAACACGGTTCCGCCGGGCGCGGTCAGGCGCGGCAGCAGGGCCAGGTAGTCGCCGACCGCGGCCCCGCGCCGGTCCAGCGTGTGCAGCAGCCCGGAGTCGAACACCGAGTCGTACGGCGTGGGCGGCACCGGCAGGCGGGTGGCGTCGTGCACCTCGAAGCGCACGGTCAGGCCGGCCGCGGCGGCCTTGGCCCGGGCCAGCGCGATCGCCACCGGCGACAGGTCGACGCCGGTCACGTCGTGGCCGAGGCGGGCCAGCGCCAGGGCCAGCTCACCGGTGCCGCAGCCGACGTCGAGCACGCGCGGGCCGCGTACCCCGGTGTCGAGCACCGCGGCGAGCGCCGGCTGCGGGCCGCCGATCTCCCACGGCGGGCGCCCGGTGTCGCTGGTGTCGCGGTAGAGGCGGTCGTAGTGGACGACGTCCGGCTCGTCGGTCATCGCGTACCCCCTCGGTCGGTGCGTGACCACGACCCGAGCCTGCCACGTCCGACGGCGGCCGTGGGGCCCCACGCGCGGACGCCGCGTCAGTAGGTCAGGCGGCGCAGGTAGCGGTAGCCGACGGCGGCGGTCTGCTGCGGGGTCACGTCCGGGGTGTCGTTCTCCACGATGTACTCCAGCACCGGGTGCCGGCGGAAGATCCGGGCGAAGTCGATCATGCCGGTGCCCAGGTCGGCCATGTCGCCGGTGGCCGGGTCGCGGTCCTTGACGTGGTATTGCAGCACCCGCTGCGGCGCGGAGCGGATGACGTCGAGCGTGAAGCCCTCCGGGTCCCGCACGCCGTCGCCGGAGTTGATGCCGCCGGTGACCGCCCAGTAGATGTCGATCTCCAGGTGCACGAGCCGGGGGTCCAACTCCTCGGTGAGCACGTCCCACGGGCGCCGGCCGTTGCCGAAGTCGATGGTGAACTCGTGCGCGTGGTTGTGGTAGCCGTAGCGCAGGCCGGCCCGGCGCGCGGCGGCGGCCTCGACGTTCATCTGCTCCGCCCAGCGCTTCCAGTCGTCCTCGCGGTCGGAGTTCAGGTAGGGCACCACCATGAACCGCTGGCCCAGCGTACGGGCGTTCGCGATCTTCTGTTCCAGCCCGGCGGCGTCGGCGGCGATCCCGTCGTGGCTGGAGCTGGCCCTGATGCCGATGCCGTCGAGGAACCGGCGCAGCTGCCCGGCGGTGCGGCCGAAGTAGCCCAGCGCCAGCTCGACCCGGGGGTAGCCGATCCGGGCCAGGTGGGCAAGCGTCGCGTCGTAGCCGGGTGGGCCGTTGAGCGCGTCGCGGACGGTCCAGAGCTGGAGGCTGATCAGCTCCTTCGGCACGTGCCGCCGGCCGTGGTGGTGCCCGCCGCCGGCCTGGGCCGCGGTCGCGCCGAGCCCGCTGGCCAGCCCGACACCGGCGAGCGCCGCCAGCGAGCCGCGCAGCAGGTTGCGCCGGTCGAGCGAGCGACGTAGCGCGCCCTCCCCGTCGAATCCGTAACACATGACGGTTCTCCTCTCGGCCGGCCTGCGCCCGACGCTACAAAAGACATGTCGATGTGTCCATGACTTTCGCTGTTCTCGTCTCGACTTCTGTCTCGCTGAGGCAAAAGGCGTGGTGTGGCATGCTCGGGCCGTGGCCTTCTACGACGTAGCCCTCGTCCTGCTCGTCGACCGGACCGGCGCGATCCTCATGCAGCACCGGGACGGCAACGCGCCCGTCTCACCGCACCAGTGGAGCCTGCCCGGCGGCAGCATCGAGCCCGGTGAGACGCCCGAGCAGGCCGCCCGCCGCGAACTGCTCGAGGAGACCGGCCTGACCGCCGGCGAGCTGCACCTGTTCTGGAGCGGCCCGCGCCCCCACGAGGAGGGCTTCCCGCACACCGTCACCGTGTACATCTTCCGCGGCGACACCGACGCCCGGCAGGAGGACGTGGTGCTAGGCGAAGGGCAGGCGATGGTCTTCGTGCCCCGCGACGAGGTCCTCGACCGGGAGCTGGCGGTCAGCGCCGCGAAGGTGCTGCCGATGCACCTGGCCGAGACTCAGCCCGCTGCCCTCAACGCTCCGGCCAGCTCCCGCACGAACCGGGGGAGCACCTCGCCGTCCGGCAGGTGATCCGGGTTGATCTCGGTCACTGACAGCCCGGCGAACCGCGGGCTCGCCACCAGCTCCGCCAGCGTCGTGGCCGCCTCGGCGAGACTCAGCCCGAACGGCTCCGGCAAGTCGGCCAGCGGTGCGTCCACGAAGCGCAGCACGTCCACGTCGAAGTGCACCACGAACGTCTCGGCGGCGGCCTCCGCCGTGGCTCGGGCCCGGCGCGCCGCCGCGACCGGGTCGGCGTGCACCTCGTCGGCCGGCACGTAGGCGAGCCCCAGCTGCGCCACCAACTCCCGCTCGTGGTCACCCCGGGGCAGTGAATCGCCGTACACCACCACCCGGTCGGGTGTCAGCAGCGGCACGGCCGGGCCGACGCCCGTCACCTCGGGCAGCGTTCCGGGCAGACCGAGCAGGTGCGCTAACCCTGTGGCGTCCAGGTTGCCGTTCGGCCGGGTCGCCGGCGTGTAGAGATCCGGACCGCCGTCCACGTAAACCAGCGCGGGTGACCGGCCGGCCCGCGCGTGCCCGGCGACCAGACCGATCGTGACGGTGCAGTCGCCGCCGAGCACCAGCGGCGTGCGCCCGCCGGCCACCGCCGCCGCGACGAGCTCGGCCACCTCCGACGCCACCGCGGCCACCGCGCCCGCGTTCTGACCCCGGGGGTACGCCGGATCCGGCCGCCACCGGAACTCTCGGATGTCACCGGCGTCCTCGACGGGGGTGTGCTGCCTGATCAGGTCGACCAGGCCGGCGGCGCGCAGGGCGGCCGGGGCGCGCTCGACACCGGGGGTGTGGGCGCCGGCGCTCGACGGCGCGCCGATCACCGTCCACATGCGATGGCGCATGGCCCACCCTAACCGGCTGATCAGCGCAGGACGAGCAGGTCAAGCGCGTCGACGACAGGGCCGGTGGTGACACGTGCCGCCTCGCGGAGGCGCGCGACGCCTGCCGCGTACTCGTCGTCGCTGATCAGTTGCAGCGGGGTGTGCGCCTCCCGTCGCAGGCCGGCCGCCGCCTCCCGCAGCGACCCCGCGGTGACCTGCGGAACCGGCTCGACCGCGGCGGTGGCGAAACCGGCGTCGGCGAACGCCGCCTCGACGTCGGCGATCGAGGGATAGGAGTCGAGCACGCGTACCGCCTCCGGGAAGTAACGGAACAGGGTGATCGCCTCGTGTCGGCCGGCGAACGCCGACCGGATCAGCACCGGGCCGCCCGGCCGCACCACCCGACGCAGCTCCCGCGCCGCGGCGGCCAGGTCCGGCACGTGGTGGACGACGGTGGAGAGCCACACGCCGTCCACGCTGGCATCGTCGAGCGGGACGCGCGTGGCGTCACCGGCGAGCACGGGCCGGAACACGCAGCGGTCGCGCATGGCCGCCGACGGGTCCACGGCGACGACCTCCAGGCCCGGGAACCAGGCGGTGAACGCCTGGGCCCAGCTGCCGGTGCCGGCGCCCAGGTCGAGCAGGCGCATGCCCGCTTCCGGGGCGAGGTGCAGCGCGACGGCGTCGCGCCAGGCGGCGAACCCGTCGTCGGTCGGGTGACGCGTCGCCGCGAAGGCCTCCGCGTCGGTGTCGTCGTACGCGATGCGAGCCATGCGTCGAGCCAACTCCGCGGCCAAGCCGTGAGGCAAGCGTTCTGTGACGAACTGCGCACATGCGACGGGCTTTTCCGCGCCTAGGGTCGGAATCATGAGCGCTGACGTCGATGTGTACGCCTGGCTCCGCGACCGCGGCGCCGAGACCATCGCGCATCCCGGCGGCACCCTCTACGCCCACCTGCGCCGGGTGCGGCAACGCCTTGCCGAGCTGGGCCAGAGCCCGGACGTGCAGCTGGCCGGGCTGACGCACGCGGCGTACGGCACCGACGGCTTCGACGTCGTGCTCCTCGACCACACCGACCGGGGCCCGCTGCGCGCCCTGATCGGGGCCGACGCCGAGGACCTCGTCCACCTCTACGGCGCGTGCGACCGGAAGCGTTCCTGGCCGATGCTCGCCGCCACCGGCACGGTGCACGACCGCTTCGCCGGACGGGCGGTGAGTGTCCGCGCCGACCAGGTGACCCCGCTCGTCGACCTGAGCATCGTCAACGAGTTGGACGTGGTGCAGCACCTGGCATCGGTGTCCGACGCGCATCTGGCGTACCTGCGGGAGTTGTTCGCCACGTGGTCGCCGGCCGCGTCGGTGGCCGTGCGCGGTGAGGCGGCACGGGTGCTCGGCGGGTAGCCGCATCAGCCGGTGAGGCTGACGTGTCCGTCGCGCCGGAACGCGCCGCCCGGGTGCCCGGCGCGGCCTTTCCAGCCCGCGACGACCGGTGGGGAGGCGCTGGTCCGCTGCCCGATCTCGCCGCGTCCCCGTTCCTGGTCGGGTCGGGGCCGGCAGGCGGCGCCGTGGTCGGCGGCCAGCCGGACCGCGTTGTCGAGAAGCTGACCGGCCGAGGTGAGCTGGTCGTAGTGGGCCGCGGTGAGCGCGAGGGCGACCGTGTCGCCGATGCTCCGGCACCGGGGGCAGTCGGTGCGGAAGACGTGGCGGCGCAGCGGGAGGACGCGGGCTTGCAGGGCAGCGGGGAGCAGGTCCAGGGCCTGGCGGAACTCGTCGGGGCGCACGGGTGCCTCCTCGGGATGTCTGCGGGCAGGGGCGACCGGCCCGGCGTGATACGCCGGGCGGCCGGTTCGGGAGCGGTACGCGTCAGGCGGGTGGGATGGCGACGATCTCGACGTCGACGCCTTCGGCGCGCAGCGTCTTCACCGCCTGGTAGAGCGCGACCTGGGCGAAGGTGAAGAGCGAGTCCACGGTGAGTGCGCGGCCGGCGCTCAGCGCGATGGCGTAGACGACGGTGCGCGGGCGGAAGTCGTCGGGCAGGTCCGGCCCGCCGGGCTGGGCGCGGACGAGGTCACGGAACCGGGTGCGCGCCTGGGCGTCGTAGCGCAGCGCGTCGTACGAGGTGACGCCCTGGGCGAAGAGGTGGCTGAGCGGGGAGCTGCCGGAGGCCCGCTTGACGTGGATCAGCTCGCCGTTCGGGCCGAGCAGGTCGCACGCCTCGATGCCGCGCGGGTGCTGGCGGGTCCGGACGAGCTTCTTGTCCAGCAGCACCAGCCCGGGGTCACGCTTGGCGGCCTCCCTGTTGTAGGCGTCCTCGTTCGGCAGGTGCGCGGTCCAGGGCGGGAGCGCGATGCTCGACGGACGGTCCAGGATGCGGCTGATCTCCTCGCGCAGGAACTCCCGGTGCCGGTCGCCGATCTCGTACCAACGGCCCTCGTGCAGCAGCACGTGGCTCGCGTCGAGCGCCACCTCGGCGGTGAGCCAGCGGGACACCGGCGTCGACGCCATCTCCTCGGTGCCGGCGGCGTCGGCGTAGAGCGTCAGCGTCCCGTTCCGCAGCCCGTTCCACCGGTCGCCGTCGAGCGCCCGGGTGGTGTGCGCGAGGATGCCGTCCAGGTCCAGCTCCGTGGTCAGGGTCGGGCGCCGGCCGGTGCGGGGCACCCGGATCCGGTACGAAACGACGTGTTCGACGTCGGCCACGAGGCTGCCCGGCACGGCGACGCCGAGATCCGGCGGGTCGGCCAGCGCCAGCCGCCGGTCCAACTCGTCGGCCAGCGCCGCCTGACGCGGGTCGGTGGAGCGCAGCGGCCGGATCTGCTCGATAAACTCCAGATCCGCTGGAGGCGACTCCTGCCGGCACACCCGATCGATCTCCCGCAGGTCGGCCAGGAGACGCTCCGGGGTGACGCCCAGCGGGATGCGCAGCGCCTCACCGCCCTCGACCTTTACCGCACCGCCGGAGGTCCGGCAGGCGGTCAGGTGCGGGTTGTCGGTGCGGCCGCACACCTGGCCGACGATCTCGCCCCACTTGTCGATGCCGTACCGCCAGATGGGCTGGCCGCCCGGCACGAGGCTGCGGTCCACCCGGCCGCTGGCGCCGAGCATCCGCCGGCGGACCTGGCGGATGTCGTCGGGCCGGAGCGCCCGCACCGCGAAGCGGACGCCGAACGTGGGATCCACCTTCTCCTGCTCGACCATGAACCGGCCCAGCGTGCCGAAGGTCAGGGCGTACGCCCGGTCGTCGACGGCCAGCAGCAGCGCGCCGCCGCCGCTGCGGTAGCCGAGGGCCACGTCCACGCCGACGAGCCCGGACAGGATGTCGCACCACTCGGCCCGGGCGCGCGGCGCGCTGCCGTGCACCAGCAGCGCCGGCACGTCGGCGACCCGGTGCGGCGCCGGCTCGAAGCCGTGCCGCCGCAGGTAGTCGACGTTGAGCGCGGAGGCGAGGCCGTCGGCGGTGGACGGCACGGCGAGCCGGTAGACGGTGGTCGGGTAGGTGCCCAAGGGCGTCGGCGGGTGCGTGGGGTCGAAGAGCGGGAGCTGCTCGGGGAGACGGCGGTCGGCGCCGTCGTCCGGCTTGTTCGCACTGCGCATGTCGATCTCCTCGCGTAGAGAGGGGGACGGCGGTGGTGCGGAGGGAGTCGCGTCGGGGGCGGGCTTCGCGGGGCCCGTCCCCGACCGGTGCGGGGATCAGCCGAGGGCGACGGTGACGCCGCCGGAGAACGCGGAGTCGTGCAGTTCGAGCCGGGTGAGCTTGACGGTCTTCGGGATGTCGAAGACGAACACGCCGGTCACCTGGTTACCGGGGTTGATCTCCTCGAAGAACGTGCTCTGCTCCTGGTTGGCGTAGATGCCGGCCTCGGTGTCGGTGGAGTATTCGGTGCCGTTGGCCGCGTAGGCGGTCTGGCTGCTGCCGTCGAGCAGCTGCGCCTTCTTGCCGATGTTCTTGACGGTGATGGTCACCAGGCAGAACTGGCCCTGCGCCTTGGCGCCCAGCGCCGACGACCCGACCTTGGTGACGCCGCACTTGGCGGACTTCACCGTGAATTCGAACTTGCCGTCGCGGGCCGGTTGGCCGATCTTCGCGGTCTTCGGCGTGTCCCCGCCCTGCCCGCCGCCCGCGCCGGTCTCCGTCTGGCCGCTGCTGCTGGTGGCGTCGTCGGTCGAGCCGGCGCCGCAGCCCAGCGCGACGAGAGCGCCGGCGATCAGGGCGAGCGTGGTGGTCTTGCGCATCGTTGTCCTCCTGCTGTGAATGTGGCGGCGTCAATAAGAACATCATCCGTGAACACTGTCAACAGACATTATGCTTGACGGATGTGACACACTCCGAATGTGCAGGAGACACCGACCATCACCGCAGCGGAGATCGCCCGGCTCGCCGGTGTCGGTCGGGCCGCCGTCAGCAACTGGCGCAAACGCCACGACGACTTCCCCGACCCGGTCGGCGGCAGTGCCACCAGCCCCGAGTTCGACCTCACCCAGGTCGAGCGCTGGCTGCACGCCCAGGGCAAGCTCCCCGAACTCGCCACCGGCGACCGGCTCTGGCGACACCTCGCCGCCACCAGCACCTCCCCGGCCGCCGGCCTCGCCGCCGTCGGCATCCGGCTGCTCGCCCGGCAACGCGGCCAACGCCCCGCCCGGTCGACAGACCCTCAGCTCAAACCGCTGCTGCCCGACGTCGACAAGCTCGCCGACGAACTCGGCCCGCAGGGCGCGTTCGACGCGCTCTGGCAACGCTTCTCCGCACCCGGACCCGGCCGCCCCTTCGCCACCCCCGACGACTTGGCCGACCTGATGGCCGGCCTCGCCGACGTTGGCGGCGGCTCGGTGTTCGACCCCGCCGCCGGCTCCGGCGCCACCCTCCGCGCCGCCGTCCGCGCCGGCTGCACCTCCGCGTACGGGCAGGAACTCGACAGCGATCTCGCCCGGCTCGCCGGACTCTGGCTGGCCCTGCGCGACGTGCCGGGAGAGGTGAGCACCGGCGACTCGCTACGCGCCGACGCCCACCCCGGACGCACCTTCGACGCCGTCGTCTGCCACCCGCCGTTCGGTGCCAGCAACTGGGGCGACGACGAACTCGGTCACGACCCGCGCTGGATCGTCGGCACCACCCCGCGTACCGAACCTGAACTGGCCTGGGTCCAACACGCCCTGGCCCATCTGCGTCCCGGCGGCCACGCCGTACTCCTGATGCCGCCCACCGTCGCCGGCCGCCGCGCCGGCCGGCGGATCCGCGCCGAGCTGCTGCGCCGCGGCGCGCTGCGTGCCGTCGTCGCGCTGCCACCGGGGGCGGCGGCGCCGCACGGCGTACCCCTGCACCTGTGGGTGCTGCGACGCCCGTCGGCCGACGCGCCGCCACCGGCGCGGACGCTGCTCGTCGACGCCGCCGCCGGCGACCTGGCGCGCGTCCTCGACACCTGGCGGGCGTTCGCCGCGGGCGACGACGTCGACGAGGCTGGCTACGCGCGGGCCGTGCCTGTGATCGAGCTGCTCGACGAGGAGGTCGACCTCACCCCCGCCCGCCGCCAACCCGCCGTCGTGGGCGAGGCGAGTGGAGAACAGCTGGTACGCACGCGCGAACGCCTCGCCGCCGTCGTGGCCGACCTGCCGGCGCTGATGCCGCAGGTCACGCCCGCGCCCGACGGGATCGACGGGGAGTTCCTCAACGTGGGGGAGCTGGTCCGGGCCGGGGCGTTACAGCTCCTCGGCCCGCTCCGAGGCACCGGCGACGGTGCCTCCGACGGTGACGGGCGACCGGTGCTGACCGTGGCGGACGTGCTGGGCGGCGTGGCGGCGACCGGGCGGGACGACGGGCGGCTCGGGCAGGAGATCGAGCTGGCTGTCGGGGACGTGGTGGTGCCGATGATCGCGCGGCAGCTCACGGCGCGGGTGGTGACGGTCGACGGTGTTCTGCTGGGGCGGAACCTCTATCTGCTGCGGCCCAATCCTGCGGTGTTGGACTCGTGGTTTCTGGCCGGACAACTGCGGACGTCGACGAATGAGCGGCAGGCGTCGAGCCTGTCGGGGACGCTGCGGTTCGACGTGCGGCGGGCGCAGGTGCGGCGGGTGTCGCGGGAGGAGCAGGGGGCGTACGGGGAGGCGTTCCGGCGACTGGACGCGTTCGAGTCGGCAATCCGACAGGCCGCCGCGATGGGCGCCGAACTCGTCCAGTTGACCGCGGACGGACTGGCCCGGGGGGCTCTGACGCCGACGTCCCGGCGTTCGGACCAGCGCAAATCGCCGAAGGGTCAGTAGCTCCTTGATCGTTCAACGATGTACGGTCGTGCGTCCACCGGGTGTGGCGTCGACGGATCGGGTCGGCAGTTCGGTGGGGTGTCATCGTGAGGGGGTGGGATGACGCTGGGCAGCATCGGCGGCTTCAAGTTGGTCAAGCCGCTGGGGTCGGGCGGGATGGGTGAGGTGTTCTTCGCCGTGTCGCCGACCGCCGACCGCGTCGCGCTCAAGGTGATCCGGAAGCACCTGCTCACCGAGTCGACGGTCCGGGACCGATTCGCCGCCGAGGTCGACAGCCTCAAGCTGGTGTTCGGCTCGCGGATAGCCCGCTTGGAAAACGCCGACCCCTACGGCGACCCGGCCTGGCTGGCGGTCGAGTACGTGCCGGGCGCGACGCTGCGGCAGCACGTCGACGCCCGTGGCCCGCTGTCGTTGCCGGTGGCCGCCATGGTCGGCGCGCTGCTCGCCGACGGCCTGGGCAGGGTGCACCAGGCCGGCCTGCTGCACCGCGACCTGAAGCCGCAGAACATCATCCTCGGGCCGGACGGTCCGAAGCTCATCGACTTCGGTCTCGCCATCCTGATCGACCGTAGCGACTTCCTGACCGAGCCGGGGGCTCTGGTCGGCACGCCCGCCTACATGTCGCCGGAGCAGGTGCGGGGGGAGCGGGAGCTGACCGCTGCCGTGGACGTCTACGGGCTGGCCGCGACGCTTGTCTTCGCGATGACCGGCCACGGCCTCTACCCGCCGACCAACTCGTGGAACCTGCTGCTGCGCATCACCGAGCCGAGCGACCTGCCCGACCTGTCCGGCGTGCCGGCCGAGCTGGCGCCGCTGCTCGGCGCGATGCTCGCCCACGATCCCGGCGCCCGACCCGGCCTCGACGACGTCGGTGCTCGGCTGCTGGCGGTCGCCTCGGCGAGCAGCGGCAAGAGCGTGCCGAGCCTCCGGCAGGAGGTCGCCGGGCTCACCTACGACGGCGAGACTGAGCTGCTCGTCCCGCCGGACCTCCAGGACCCGCGAAAGGAGCCGGAGGACACCGCCGTCGACGCGCACGACACGCTCGAGGTGCCGGACCCGGCCCCCACCCTGCCCGACCCGGAGCGCGCCGCCGGCCGAGGCCCCGACGTGACCTGGCTTGTCGACCGGATCCGCCGCCAGTACGCCCGCCGCTCGACGCTGTAGGAAGGCTCCACCGTATGACCACCTCCCAGGACGCCATTTTCGCCCCGGGTTCCCGCATCGTCGTCCGGGACGAGGAGTGGCTGGTGCGCAGCGTGAAGACCGGCACCGCCGACGGCACGATGATCAAGGCGGTCGGCGTGTCCGAGTTCGTGCAGGACGTCGAGGCGACGTTCTTCACCGAGATCGACAAGACGATCCAGGCGATGCGGCCCGAGGACACCGTGCTGGTCCACGACACCTCCTCGCGATTCCGGCAGAGCCGGCTGTTCCTGGAGGCCGTGCTGCGGCGTACCCCGCTGCCGCGCACCGAGCGCGGGCTCGCGTTGGCCGACCGGTTCCTGCTCGACCCGCTGACCTACCAGCAGCGCCCGGTGGAGCTGGCCCTGGCCGGCCTGCGTCCGCGCATCCTGCTCGCCGACGTGGTGGGGCTCGGCAAGACCCTGGAGATCGGGCTGATCCTGGCCGAGCTGATCCGCCGGGGCCGGGGCGACCGGATCCTGGTGGTGTCGCCGCAGCAGGTGCTCGAACAGTTCCAGCGGGAGCTGTGGACCCGGTTCGCCATCCCGCTGGTGCGGCTCGACTCGACCGGCATCCAGCGCATCCAGCAGGAGATCCCGGCTGGGCGGAACCCGTTCACCTACTTCAAGCGGGCCATCATCTCGGTCGACACGCTCAAGGACGCCGGCCAGTTCGGCCACCACCTCGACGCCACCACCTGGGACGCGGTGGTCATCGACGAGTCGCACAACCTCATCAATAAGGGCACCCAGCGCAACGAACTGGCCCGCCGGCTCGCCGCGAAGACCGACGCGTTGCTGCTGGCCAGCGCCACCCCGCACAACGGCGACAAGGAGTCGTTCGCCCAGCTCATCTCGCTGCTCGACCCGGCGGCCATCGCCGACGAGAAGCGGTACGAGGCGAAGGACATCGCCCATCTCTACCTGCGCCGCACCAAGATCAGCCCGGAGGTGCGCGACCAGATCGGCGACCGCTGGGCCGATCGTGGTCCCTCGCAGGCGGTGCGCTGCACGGCCGGCCCGATCGAGGAGCAGATCTTCGACGAGCTGACCGACGTGTGGCTGGCCGGCAAGTGGAGCGACGAGGCGGTCACCGGGCAGCACCGCCTGTTCCCGTACACGTTGGTGAAGTCGTTCCTCTCCTCCCACCGGGCGCTGCACGAGACGGTGACCAACCGGCGCAAGAAGGCCACCGGCGCGGAACGGGCGGCGCTGGACCGGCTCGCGGAGCTGACCTCGGCGATGACCGACCAGGACTCCAGCAAGCTGCGCAAGCTCGTCGAGGAGCTGAAGGAGATCGGCGTCGGGCGGGGCAGCGACACCCGGGCGGTGGTCTTCTCCGAGCGCGTCCCCACCATCAAGTGGCTGGCCGAGACCGTCCCGGCGATGCTCGGGCTCAAGCCGAACGCGGTGCGGGTGCTGCACGGCGGCGTCGCCGACCAGGACGAGCAGCGGATCCTCCAGGAGTTCGAGCTGGCCGGCAGCGACGTGCGGCTGCTGTTCACCGGCGATGTGGCCTCCGAGGGCGTCAACCTGCACCAGCAGTGCCACCACCTGATCCACTACGACATCCCGTGGAGCCTGATCCGGATCGAGCAGCGCAACGGCCGCATCGACCGCTACGGGCAGAAACACCAGCCGCAGTTCCGCGCGCTCATCCTCACCTCCGACCGGGAGGACGCCAAGGACGACCGTACGGTCTCGGAGAAGCTGCTCGACCGGGAGGCGGTCGCCCACCGCAGCCTCGGCAGCGTGGAGGCCGCCACCGGTCTCTACGACGCCAAGGCCGAGGAGGACCGGCTGGTCCGTGACCTGCTGGCTGGCCGAAGCGTCGACGAGTCCTACGAGGCCGCGCACGCCGAGATCGACGTGATGGCCGACCTGTTCGGCGACGTCGGCACCGCGCCGGTCGCGGCGGACATTCCGGTGGCCCGGGTGCCGAAGCTGTTCGGCTCCACCGAGGACTTCGTCGACGCGGCGCTCCAGGAGATCTACCAGGACCGGCCCGAGGACCACATCGACCTGCGCCGCGAGGACGAGCTGCTGACGTTCCTCGCCCCCGACGACCTGGTGCACCGGCTCACCGACCTGCCCCGCTCCTATCTGCGTGCCCACCGCGAGGGCGAGGACCTGCGGCTCAAGGTCACCTTCGACCGCGGGCTCGCGCAGCGCAAGCTCGACCAGGCCCGGCAGAGCAAGACCCCGATGTGGCCGGAGGTCGCCTTCCTCAGCGACGTGCACCCGATGGTCGACTGGCTGGTCGACAAGGTGCTCATCCGGCTGGGCCGTCAGCAGGCCCCGGTGCTGACCGCCGACGTGTCCGCGCCGACCTATCTGATCCAGGGCGTCTACGCCAACCGCCTCGGCCAGCCGACGGTGGTGCAGTGGATGGCCGTCTCCGGCCTGCCCACCGCGCCCGAGATCCGGCCGATGGACGAGGTGCTGCGCGAAGCCGACGTCGGCCCGACCATGGTCAACCGCGCGGAGGCCGCCGCCCTCGACCCCCACCGGCAGCTCCTGCCGCAGGCCGTCCGCGTCGCCCGCGCCCACCTGGAAGGCAAGCGCGACGAGTGGGCCGCGGCGAACGCCGAACCGCTGGAGCAGTACCGCCGGCAACTGCGCACCTTCGAGCAGGCCAGCCTCTTCGACGAGCTGCCCGCGGCGCACCGCGCCAAGCGCCGCGAGCACGCCCGGCACACCGTCGCCGAGCAGCACGACCTGCTCGACCGCCTGGAAACCGCGGGCGACCCGCTGCTGCGGGTCCTCGCCGTCCTCGTCCCGTCCCCGGAGAGTGCCGCATGAGCTTCGACGCGTTGACCAACCGCGGTGAATACCTCTCCGCCCACTACCTGGCCGAGATCCTGCCCACCACGCTCAAGGGCGGCCTGCTCAAGCAGTGGACCGAGCGGGAGAAGGCCGGCGACCCGACGCCGCGCACCGGCCTGCGTGGCCTGCGCCGGCCCTACTTCGACGCCAAGTCCGAGCTGGCCGACGACGAGTTCTTCGACCCCGAGCGGCAACGCAAGCTGCACCAGGAGCTGTTGAAGGCGCTCGGCTTCGAGCCGAACCCGCAGACCATCACCGTCGAGCGCGCCGGCCAGGAACACCAGATCGCCGTCGCGCACGCCGAGCTGACCTCCGCGCACGGCATCGTCGCGCTGGACTGCGGCTGGGCCGTCGACGCCGAGGCCGCCCAGGACCCGGACGACGCCGGCCGGCTGCTCGCCCCGGTCACCCTCGGCGGCACCGAGACCATCGACACCGGTGCGAAGCTCGCCTCCTGGCTGTTCGCCGCCGACAACCCGAAGCCCCGGTACGTGCTCATCCTCAGCGGCGGCGTGGTCACGCTCGCCGACCGCGTCGCCTGGGGCGAGGGCCGCTACCTGGCGGTCAGCCTGGACACCGCCTACGCGCGCAACGACGACAAGGAGTACGGCGTCGTCGCCGCCCTCTTCGGCGCCGACTCGCTGCGCCCACCCGCCGAGGGCGGCACCGAACCCCTCGCCGACCTGGTCGCCGGCTCCCGCCAGCACGCCGTCGGCGTCTCCAGCGAGCTGCGCGAGGGCCTGAAGGTCTCCGTCGAACTCATCGCCAACGAGGTCCTCGACCGCATCCGGCAGGCCGGCTACCAGCCGCAGGACGTGATGGTCCTGGACGAGCTGGCCAAGGAGCTGGGCCGGGAGGCGCTGCGTTACCTCTACCGGATCCTGTTCCTGCTCTATGCCGAGGCCCGCCCCGAGCTGGGCGTCCTGCCGGTCAACGACCGCGAGTACGTCGAGGGCTACAGCCTCGCCCGCGTCGGCGACCTCGTCTCCCGCCGGCTCGCCCCCTCCGCCGAGGACGGCTTCCACCTGTACGAGTCGCTGGAACTGCTGTTCCGCATGGTCAACGGCGGCCACCGCCCGCGCGGTGGCGCCGACGTCGACGACAAGGCCAGCGAGGGCGAGGGCCTGCGCTTCGAGCCGATGAAGTCGGACCTGTTCCTGCCGGAGAAGACCAAGCTCATCGGCCGCGTCTTCGCACCGGACGGCGACGAGGACGACCCGGACGCGCCGACCATCGACACCCGGCTGCGCAACAAGGTGCTCTACCAGGTGCTGCGCCGGCTAATGCTGACCAAGGGCGCGAAGAAGCGCCGTGGCGGTTTCATCTCGTACGTGCAGCTCGGCATCAACCAGCTCGGCGCCGTGTACGAGGGCCTCATGTCGTACACCGGTTTCGTCGCCACCGAGCAGCTCTACGAGGTCGCCAAGAACGGCGACCCGAAGGACGGCTCGTGGATGATCCCGGCCTCCAAGGCCGACGAGTACGAGGACAGCGTCTTCGTCTACAAGGAGGACCCGTACACCGGAGTGCGGAGCCGGGTCAGCTACACCCCCGGCGCGTTCGTCTACCGCCTCGCCGGCCGGGACCGGCAGACCAGCGCCTCCTACTACACCCCGCAGTCGCTGACGGAGGTCACCGTCCAGCTCGCCCTGAAGTACCGCCTCGACCAGGACGGCACCACCACCCCGGCGCGGGAGCTGCTGGACTGGACGATCTGCGAGCCGGCGCTCGGCTCCGGCGCGTTCCTCAACGAGGCGATCAATCAGGTCGCCGCCGAATACCTGCGCCGCCGCGCCCGCGAGTTGAAGGTCGACCTGGACCCGGAGCAGTACCAGGTGGAACTCCAGCGGGTGAAGGCGTACATCGCGCTGCACAACTGCTATGGCGTCGACCTCAACCGCACCGCCGTCGAGCTGGCCGAGGTGTCGCTCTGGCTCAACGTCATGCACGCCGGCCTCCAGGCCCCCTGGTTCGGCCTGCACCTTCAGCGCGGCAACTCCCTGATCGGCTGCGGACGCAAGACCTACGAGCCGAAGCAGCTCGCCGACAAGTCGTGGCTCACCACCGCCCCGGCCGAGAAGCCGTTCCGCGACGGGCCGATCGACGAGGGCGCCATCCACCACTTCCTGCTCCCCGCCGACGGGTGGGGCGCGGTCGCGGGGGAGAAGGAGGCCCGGGAGCTGGCGCCCGCCGAGACCGCAAAGCTCAAGGCATGGCGTACGGCGATGAAGCGCGTGCCGTCCGCCAAGGGCAAGAACTCCCAGGTCAAGCGGTTGCAGGCGCTGGCCGGGCGGGTCGAGTTCCTGTGGGGGTTGGTGCAGCAGCGCCTGGACATCTCCGAGCGGGAGATCCGCCGTGACATCACCGTCTGGGGTGCCGACGACCTGCCGCCGGTGACCGAGGCGGTGGCCCGGGACAAGATCCTCGCCGACCTGACCGCGCCCGGCACGCCGTACTGGCGGCTCAAGACGCTGATGGACGTGTGGTGCGCGCTGTGGTTCTGGCCGCTGGACAAGGTGGGGCTGCTGGACGGCTCCGACCCGGTCTATCCAGCCGCGCCGGTCCAGGTCTCGCACGTCAAGGACGTCCCGGCGTACGAGGAGCCGGCCGCTTACGAGGTGGCGGACCTCTACGGGAACGTGCAGCCGCAGCAGATGAAGCTGCCGACGAAGGCGACCGGGACCCGGCGGCTGAGCGTGGCGGAGCAGTTGCGCCGGCAGGTGCCGTTGACCGACCTGGACGATTGGCTGACGTTCGCGGAGGCGCTGATCGGCCGCAGCGACGTGGACGAGGCCACCGAGCGGTTCTACGGCCGGAAGTTCACGACCCTGGACGAGATTAGCGAGTTCGAGCAGCGGCTTGACGGTGTGATCGGGGTGGACTCGCCCTGGACACTTTCAGATCGCTTCCCCTGGCTGCTCGCCGCCGACCAGGTCGCTGAACGTCAGGGATTCTTCCATTGGGAACTCACCTTCGCCCAATCCTTCGGCAAAGGTGGCTTTGATCTTCAGATCGGAAATCCGCCATGGGTTCGCCCCGATTGGCAAGAAGATATCGTCCTAGCCGAGCGGGACCCGTGGTTTGTCATGACGGAGGCTGTGTCAGGACAGAGAAGGAAGGACCGCAAGAGGACTGTGCTACAAGCTGGCGGCTTTTACATGCGTGAGCTTACTGTCAATGCGGGAAGCGTCGGCTTTTACACATCTATAGCTAATTACCCCTTGCTGTCAGGGACTCGTCCGGACCTCTACCGGGCATTCATGTGCCGCGTTTGGGCAAGTATCTCCGGCGCTGGCACCGCTGGGCTGATACATCCCGACAGTCATCTGGCAGGAGCTCGCGAAGCGCGCTTGCGTTCGGGTGCCTATGAGCACCTGAGACTCCATGGGCACTTTCAGAACATGCGCCTACTTTTTCGAGAGATTAACTGGCGTCAGGAATTCGGTATCCATGTTTATGGATCACGACGGAGTCGGATCGATTTTCTGCATGCGAGTTGGTTGTACGCGCCTGAGACGCTGGTCGGATCACTGGCGCATGACGGAACGGGTGCCCTGCCGGGCATGAAGGCGTCAGGTACTTGGGACCTGCGTCCGCATAGAGGGCGGTTAATTGCCGTAGATGAGTCGGTGCTCTCGGAGTGGCGAATGGTTGTCGGGGATGCCGGCATGTCGGTACGTCAGGCCCCGCTACTGCAGCCAATAACCGTTGGGGAGCAGCGAGCAATATCTGCGCTTGCCTCTGTGAATCGGCGGCTAGCAAATTGCCGTCCGATGATCTCGACAGGCCTCAATGAAAAAACTGCAAAGGAGGACGGATTAATCGAGTGGGATACATCCGCGAGTGATGATTGGTCCGAGGTGATCCTGCAAGGGCCGCATTTCGGAGTAGCAACGCCGTTGGCCAAACAACCCAACACTCCATGCCGGAGCAACAAGGACTACGAGGCATGGGATCTGGCCACCTTGGATGAGAACTCTGTGCCGCGGACAAATTATAGACGGACTGCTGAACGTGCCGCTTTTCGACAGGCTCAGGATCTGTGGTCGGGTATTTCCGCAACTGACTACTACCGACTCGTTTGGCGAGAGATGGTGCCCCTCACCACCGAGCGAAGCCTGTTTGCTGCAATTATGCCCCCTGGACCGACACATATTCATGCCGTTCGGTCTATGGTGGTGGGTGCCGAGCGTGAGACCGCTTTGCATGCGGCCTTCTGGTCCTCCTTGCCGCTTGACTACCTGCTTCGTATCACTGGTCGTGGCCATTTAGACGTGAATAATTCGGGGGCAATGCCGGCCCCTGACCCTGATCATCCGCTTGCATCTGCCGCACTGCTGCGCGTGCTTCGACTAAATTGCCTTACCAGGGCATACGCCGCGCTGTGGGAAAAGGTTTACGACAGCCGTTGGCGTGCTGAAGAATCCTGGGCGGTGCCTTGGCCCGCACTACCCGAAGCGGAAGTGCTCGGTGACCTTGAGCGCTCTTGGACGCGAGAGGTTCCGCTCAGGACGGAAAGGGCTCGCCGATCTGCCTTGGTTGAGCTTGACGCGCTCGTCGCTGTTTGGCTCGGCATCGGGGAGGAGGAGCTGCTGTCGATGTATCGGGCCCGCTTTCCCGTACTTAATGAATATGAGTCCGCGATGTGGTTTGATAGCAAGGGCCGTAGGATCACGCGAGATTACTATGCGCGTGGCATCTATCAGTCAAACAACGCGCATGATCAGCTGATCAAATATCTGGATGATTCGGAGCGTAATCCGGTGCCCGAGGGTTATCAGGTGCCATTCTATAAGGCGGATCGGGAAAGCGAGTATCGGCAGGCGCATGCCGCATTCCGAAAACGTCTCAGTGATTAGATTGACAACAGCTTGTCGCCCGCTTGGCCCGCATTCTTCTCATCAAGCTGGTTGATTGCAATGGTCCGCCACTTGCGCCTGGCCGATACTTCCTTGCGGTGAGGCGTCACTGCTGGATTTCGGAGGCTAATGGAGCCGACGGGAGTGCGGCCAGCAGGTCCGCCAACTGTGTTCTTGGCGGAGGCTGGTTAGTGAGTGCCCCGAATTGTCACGATAAAAATTTGCCAGGCGCCGGTAGTAAAGGTGAGAGGGGGGCCTGCTGGATCCTTGCTGTCACGCACAGCGACGAGGCTGGGCAGGTTGTCGGCGACCTCGATGCAGTTGCCGCCGTTGTCGCCGCTGCGGGTGCTCTTGCGCCACCGTGCTCCGGTCAGGTCAGCCATGATGAACCTCTCTGATGATCTTGTTGATCAGTTGCCTTGACTGGTGCTCATCATGGGCCAAGGACATGAGACTTGCCCATACCTCTTCGTAGACAGCGACCTCGTCCTTGCGATCGAGGTAGAGCGCCCCGGTCAGCGACTCGCTGTAGATGACCGAAGGATCGGGCTCGACACGGTTGCGGAGCGGGAATTCGAGCATGACGAAGGGGCCGGCCACTGCGCCGAAGTGCAGGCCGGCGGTGAGTGGAAGAACCCGGATCGACACGTGAGGAAGCCTGCCCACGTCGAGCAGGTGACGTAGCTGCTCGGCCATGGTGGATGAGGTGCCGACGGTCCGGAGGAGGACCGCCTCGGAGAGGACAGCCTGGAACTTCGGTGCGGGTGGGAGGCGACGTTCCAGGAGCGCTTGACGCTGCAAGCGCACTTCGACCAGACGCTCGCGCTCATCCTCAGACATCCTTGATCGGTGCTGATAGACGCCACGGGCGTAGGCACGGCTCTGGAGCAGCCCTGGTATCAGCGTGTCTTCGTACTCTCTGAGGTGCGATGCGGCGGATTCCAGGCCGACGTACAGCTCGAACCAGTCGGGGATGGCGTCGCCGTAGGAGTGCCACCAGCCCTTGGCCTTGGTTTCGGTGGCCAGGGCGGTGAGCGCGCCGGTCAGCTCGGGCGTCGCCCCGTACAGCTCGCACAGGGCATTGACGTCGACGCCGCGGACGGCGCCGATGCCGGTCTCGATGCGCCACAGCTTCTGCCGGCTGCACTGCACGGCCTCCGCCGCGCCGTCGAGGGTCATCCTCGCCTCGGTGCGCAGCTCGCGCAGCGCCCGCCCGAGCTGTCGCCTCGGGACCGTCGATCCCATGTCGTCGGCCATCCGCCGCCCCTCTCCGCGTTGCATTTTGTTACATCCGGAAGCCGCCATCGCAACGTTTATCCGTTGCTATGACTATTCTTCAGGAAGCGTGACCACAAACGAGTACCGACGTTCGACCCTACAAGGCCGCGTCGCGCCAGTCACGTCCGTGCAATTCCCATGTCGGGTCGCGAAAATGATCGACTTCCGAAAACCGCGAATGCGGATCGGTATATCTTCTGACAGTCATCGCGACCGGGCGCGGTGATGATTGTCGGATGCCGAAGTGCCGCGCGCGGTGCCAGGACAACACCCTCTGCAAGAACCGCGTGCGGATTCCTGGGCTGCGCTGCCACCGGCATATCGGGTTGCCCGAGGCCGGGCCACGGCATCCGAAGGAGAGGAAGGCGCGGGGGAGGGCTTGGGCGCCACAGCCGAGGCGTCGGGTCGCCGTCATGGGCGCCGTACCCGGTGGTGTGGGTGGTGGCGCCCGGGCACGGAGGGGGCAGGAGCGTGTCGCGAAGGCAGCCGAGTTCTGCGCCTCGGTCCTCACCGACGGGTGGGTCGAGGTCGTGTCGGACCGGGCCACGGCGTACGTGACGGAGGAGACCTGGACGCGGCTCTTCCGCCGGCGACGGCGGAAGCGGTGCAAGCTGCTGGCGCGGATGGCCGGCGCGATCCTGGCGGGCAAGAAGAAGCTGCACGACCTGGTCGGCGCGATCGGGGCCTGGCTCGTCTCACTCCTGGGCGGCGACCGGGTCGTGCAGTCGCTCGCCCGCGAACTCGCGTCCCGCATCCCGCTGCCCCCGGACGCCAAGATGGTTGCGGCGGCCCGGGGGCTTCAGGTGACCGGGGTGCTGTTGTGCCTGGTCAACGGGGACGACCTGACGAGATGCCAGTGCTTCATCGACCTCGCGCTGGAGGAGACGAAGACTCAGGTCAAGAAGATCCTCGTCGCCGCGCTGGAGGACTGGACCGGCCTGGCGCAGTTTCCGGCCAAGCCCGCGGTGGTGGAGCGAGGCGTGTACGGGACGGCGGGTGGCTGACGGCGGCGCGTACCCGTTATGGCCACGACGGCGGGGGCGGGCCGAACGCGCGACGGCCGGCCTTCACCGCGAGGGTGGCCATTGCGGCGTTGGCGCCACCGCCGATCAGCGCGCCGATCCCGAACGGCGCCACCCGGCCGAGCACGATGATGCCCTGCTTCGTCCCGTACTTCGTGATGAAGTTCCTGCCCAGGATCTTGTTGATCTGTCGCAACGTCTCCAGCGGCACCTTGGCGACGACCTGACGCCCCCAGTGTTGCCCGGTGCGCTCGGCGACCTTCGTGATGGTCGCGGAGCCGGACCCGCCGAGCATGATGCCCATGACGATGGTGCGGCGGCGCTCGATCTCGTCGATGCCGACGCCGTGGACCTCGGCGACCGACAGCGCGAAGAGCGCGCTCAGTTCGAGCGAGGAGAGCGCCTCGCCGGCCGACAGCGCCAGCGCGATGCCCGTGCCGACGCCTGGTGCGGCCGCTGCACCGCCGACCGCCGCGCCCGTTCCGGTCAACGCGCTGACGTACATCCGCTCCAGATTGCGGATCACCTCTTCGGGCGTCGCCTCCGGGTTCCGTTGGCGGGCCCGGGCGATGTTCTTGCGCACCAGTGGGCTCTGGACGGCGATCGCCTTGTCCAGGAGGTCGAGGACCCGCTGCCCGGGTACGACTGCGTCCGAAACCGGTCCGTCGAGGGCATCCGAGGTCATGCCGGCAACTCCTTGGTCGAGGCGCGTGGGGGTGGGCGGTCCGAGCCGTGTCGCGTTTGGCCGCAGTGGGTCAGGCTATGCGGCGGCGCCTGGCTGTCGAAAGATCAGAAGCGTCCGTCCACTGGGTACGAAAGGTCACCCGGCGAATACGTCACGTTCGCCTGGTCCCACCGATGGGACCTTGACGACATCAGGCATCGCGGTCGGGCCGGCGGGTTCCGTCACACCGAACTGCGCCGCGCCGCCAGCCCGCAGGAGGCCAGGATCGCGGCCAGCACCAACCCGACCCGCAGCCACGGCACGTCCCGCGCCGGTCGTGCGCCGATCGAGACCGCGATCCCGAGCTGCACGACGACGACCAGGCAGATCGCGATGCTGAGGAGCCGGTAGGCCAGGCCGAACTCCGACCACCACATCACGGTGCCGAACAGCGCCGGTACGAGCATCAGCAAGCTCAGCAGGATCAGGGGTGTGGCGAGCTTCCAGCGGAACCAGGCGCTCACGGGCGGCCCGACCGGATCTGGGTGCCGTGCCGGCCCGGCGCGACCGGCCAGTGCCGGCTGATCAGACTGGTGGTCGGCGTCAGGAACAACGGCACGACCCGAGCGCCGAAGGCACGACGCCGCACGCGAAGCAGGCGTCGGGGTGGGGGGCTCGCACGGTCCGCAGCGATGAAGTAGATGCCAGCGCCTTCAACATCGCTGGAGTCGGCTGTGGCGGAATCGGTCGCAATGATTGCCGAGCGGACTGCACCTCCTTCTTGGTGGCCGTCGGCCAGCCGCGTGCCCTGACCTCCTGGGCCAACAGCTTGATGCCGATGCCCGGATGGCTTGCCTGGACTGCACGGACCACCTCGGCCAGGGAAGGCCGATTACGGGCAGCGGTTGTGACCTTCGCCGACTTCCGGGTCCCGGTGGGGGGAGTGATCACCTTGATGGTTCCCCGGGACTTCTTCGGCGGCGGAGGGTTTGTAGGCGGAAAGATCACCGTGATGGTTCCGCCGGACTTCGCCCTCGTCGTCGACGACGTGGGGGTGGGCGCGGGGGCGGGGGCGGTTCGGTGAGTCTGTGCGTTCGACCGGGCGGGGTGGGAACGCAACGCGTGGCGAATCTGATCCGCGGTGACGTCCGGCCAGCCGCTCTGTTGGAGATGCCGGACGAGCGTCTTGTCCTTGATGCCGCGCATACGCGCCTGAAGCTCACGGGCGGCATCCGCCAAATCCCGCTGTGTCGGCACCCGTCCGGGGCTGCTCCTCCGCGAGGTCGAGGCGGAACGGCGCGAAGGGCGGGCAGCAGCCGGCCGCTCCGACGGCTTCAACCGGTCGAGCCAGGAGTCGGGAGTGCGGTCGGGTCGGTCGTCGTTCTCCCAGTCGCGCCGGAAGTCGGCCGAATCGCGGCCCTCCGCGTTCGAATACCAGTCGGCGATGCTGCGCCTCATGACCAAGGTGCCCTCCGATGCCGTCGGGGTGGATCACCGTACGTGAGGCAGTCGACACTATGGCGAGCGCGCAACACGTGGAAGCCACCGATCGTCCTGGCAGGACAACGAACGGCTGATCCATCGATACGGCTACCTGGCTGATCCGCTCCAGCGGGCGAACGCGGTAAACCGTCGTCAACCTTCTCTGTCCGGTCGTCGGTTGTCCTGCGCAGCTGACGCCACCCTTGCGCGCAACCGTTCTGCCCGTGGATCGGGAAACCGAGTGAGGATTCTGGTCGCCTCGTCCCAGCAACGGTGTGCCTCCTCGGCCTGACCGATGCCGGCCAGCGCCGTCGCGAGGTGATCCAGCGTCACCGCGAGCTGCCAGTCGTCGCCGAGCTGCCGATGGACCGCGGCGGCCCGTCGGTGGAAGGCGATCGCTTCCTCCGGCTGACCCAGCTCTCGATACCCCTCACCGGCCTCGTCGAGCGCCATTGCCTCACGGCTCAGGTCACCCAGCCGACGCTGGATCGTGGCCGCCCGGTGTGCCGCCTCCAGGGCCGACGTAGGGCTGCCGAGCGCACGCTGCACGCGGGAGTACTCGACCAGCCAGTGCGCCAGCCACAGCGGGCTTCCGTTTTCGGCGATGGCGAGCGCCGCCTCGATCGCAGTGAGTGCTTCGCCGGTGCGGCCAAGTTCCCGCAGCGCCATGCTGAGGAAGAACAGCGAATTGCCCTCCTGGCCTCGATCGTCGATATCCCGCTGGACCGCGAGCGCCTGCTCCAGCAGCGACACCGCGTCGTCGAGGTCGCCCAGCTCGTACCGTGTCTCCCCGAGGTTGCTCAGTAGCAGCGCCCGCCACCGGCGGTCGCCGCGGCGGATGAAGATATCGAGGCTCTCGCCGAAGTGGGTGAGCGCGTCGTCGAGCCGGCGGTGGCGAAGCGCCAGCAGCCCCAGCGCGTTGACCGACACCGCCGTACCGTGTTCGTCGCCGATCTCGCGCCGGATCGCCAGCGCTGCCCGGTGGGAATCCTCGGCCTCGGCCAGCCGGCGCGCCTGGAAGTGGGCCTTGCCGAGGCTCTCCAGTGCCTCGGCCTCGGCTCGCCGGTCGCCTAACGTCCGGGCTGCGGCCAGGCCGATCCGCGCGGTGGTGAACCACCCGTCGAAGGCGTTGCGGTGCATGAAGACGCTGCGCAACAGCACCGCCAGGCGCCACGCGATCCGCGGCAGACCCGCATCGGCCGCCGCGCGGGTGGCGGCGACGAGATTGTCCTGCTCGGCGACGAGCCAGGCATCCGCCTCCCCGGCGTCGGTGAACGCGAGCGGTGTGATGTCGGTCGGCGGCTCCAACCGCTCGGTGCGGTAGAACGGCAAGCTGCGGCCCAGCGCGGCGTCCGCCGTGTGCAGATACCAGGCGAGGACTCGCGCCAACGCCGCCTGCCGGCTCTCCTCGCTCTCCAGGTGTCTCGCCTGATCGATCGCGTACGCGCGCAGCAGGTCGTGAAGCTGGTAGCGGCCGGGTGCGCCCTGCTCCAGCAGGTGAGCGCCCACGAGCGCGTCGAGAGGCTGCCGGACCTGCGTCACCGGCACACCGGCCAGCGCGGCTGCGGCCGGCGCGCTGACATCCGGCCCGGGATGCAGCCCGAGTAGACGGAAGAGAAGAGCCGCCGAAAGGCTGAGTGCTCGGTATGACCAGGCGAAGACGGTACGGACTGCATCCGCCTCCTCGCCTTCCTCCGTGGTGAGGGCATCCCACAGCGCCGACTCGTCGCGCAGATCCTGGATCAGTTCGGCGAGCGGCATGAACGGGCGACTCGCCGCCCGTTCGGCGGCGATGCGCAGCGCCAACGGCAGGCGCGCGCACAAACGGGCGAGTTCAGCCAGCTCCTCCGGGTCGTCGCCGGCGCGATAGTCGGCGGTCACCTCGTGCAGTAGCTTGACCGCATCGCCGTCGGACAGCATCGGCAGCGTCAGTCGCCGGCCGCCGTCGCGACTGACGAGTCCGGACAGCTTGCTACGGCTCGTGACGATAACCAGGCAACTGCTCGTACCCGGCAGCAGCGGCCGTACCTGCCGTACGGTGGCGGCGTTGTCCAGCAGCACCAGCACTCGGCGGTCGGACAGCCGGGAGCGGTACAGCGCCGCCCGGTCATCCAGGTCGGCGGGTACGGCGGACGGCGGGATGCCGAGCGCCCGGAGGAAGCGGTCGAGCACCTCTTCCGGTCGGCTCGGCTGCCCGGGGTCGTAGCCACGCAGGTTCGCGTAGAGCTGCCCGTCGGGAAACCGCTCGCGTACGGCGTGCGCCCACCGCAACGCCAGCGCGGTCTTGCCGACGCCGGCGGTGCCGCAGATGACGGAGAGACCGACGTCGAGAGCCTCGCCGGCGAGAAGCTGGTTCAGCGAGCCGAGTTCCTCAACCCGGTTGACGAAGCCACGGACGTCACCGGGCAGCTCGCGCGGCGGGATGTACACGGAAGAGGTGCCGCCGGAGTGGAAATGCACCCCGCCGTAGACGTCACGGGCCTGCACGAGATCGGCGGGACCGGACGACCTGGACCGGTTGACGTGGTCCGGTCGCCGGTCCTCCTCATCCCCGCCGGCCATCGAGCTCAGTCCAGTTGCGGAGGCTCCAGGGGCGCCACCGCCCGCGCGAAGTATTCATCCAACGGCTCACCGTCGGCATAGAGCGACTCGATGAACTGCTGACAAGTCGCCACCACCGCCGGGTTCCGCCACCGGCGGGCCGCTTCCAGCACGCCGTCGGCGTCGTAGATCGCCTCGTACATGACGTCGCCGCCCAGGGTGTACAGCTCCGGCAGCGGTCCGCGCGCCTCAGTGGCGCCGACGCGGTCCGGCCCCACTACCCGGGTCAGACCGCCGTACTCGTGGCGCAGCCGCAGCACGTGCAGCTCCCATTGCAGGTACGGAGTCAGCGGCTCCTCCACCACTCGTACCCGCCGGGTGGCGAACCCGCTGTCGGCGATGCGCCGGTAGTAGTCCGCGAATTCGGGACGCCGCGCGTCGAGGATCCGCTGCGACTCCTCCCACCGGCCGGCGGCGAACGCCTGCCAGCCTTCGTCGAAGGGTTCCCTGAACGTCTGCTGCCGCTCCAGCTTCCAGAACCCCGGCGGACCGGTCTTCCAGAACTGCTGCTCGAAGTCGGCCCAGTAGGCGTCGAGAGCCAGCAGTTCGCCGGGATCTCCGCCGAAAAGTTCACGCATCCGGGATGTCCACCTTTGCCGCGATCATGGCTGATCGGGGGATGATGACAAGCCGCTCGCCCGGGTCGACGGAAACGCCGTCGGGCAACCGTTCCCGGTAGGTGTCGGTGAGATCTTGGCCGATCACGGCGACATCCCCATTGCTCAGCTCCCAGATGTCGGGGCAGCTGCCATCACCGGAGGTGTTGCCGAGTTCGTGCGACGACTTTCCCCAGCGGCGACTGAGCTGGGCGGACGGGTCAGCCTCCCACCGGTGTGCCTGCATGCCGACCTCCTGGACGCGTGTCCGATCGAACGCAGATAGTAACATCGGTGGATGGATGACCCGCTGATGCTCGCGGCGGCGACGACGCTGGTCGGGTGGACGACCACTAACCTCGCCGAGGGCGCCCGGTCCGCCGTGAACGGCCTGACCGAGTTCCTCCGACGTCGCTTTCGAGGCGAGGCGTCAACGCGGGAACTGGTCGACGCAGCGTTGGACCGATCGTCTCCAGACTCGGTCCGTCGCTTCGCCGTTCTCCTCGACCAGGAGATGCTGCGGGACCCAGGGTTCGAGGCGGAACTTCGGGCCCGCTTCGAGCGGGTGCAGGTCGTAGTCACGGCTCACCAGGGCGATGTGACGAACCTGGTGTCCGGTGACGTCAGCGGGTCGGTGGTGCAGGCACGCGACGTCCGCGGAGGCATCTCCTTCGGCAACGGCCCCAGCTGACGCAGGCACCGGGAGTCAACTGATGACTGCGGCCACCTCAGGCAGTAGCACGGTCAAATCGACAAGTTCGACGTGACCGGCGGGACCGGCCGTGAAGTCACGGATCGGCACATCCAGTGAGCCGAATCTTTCCTCGAAGCGCTGCCTCAGCCTGGGTGACGACCTGTTGAGTCCCCATGCCGCCGTCGCTTTTGCGCTTCGCAGGAAGTGGATGGCCGGTGGCCCGGCGACGTACAGTTGCGCCCGGCGACCCGATGTGTCGAGCGCCAGGTGGACCAGGTCTGCGAAGGCACCCCGCTTGCGCATCGCGTCCGCACCCTTCCACACCGACATCTTGAACTCCGCAACCCTCCGGTCGGTCTCCAGATCAAAGGGCCGACTCGGATCGTTGCCCGCAGCGAGAGACGGGCGAGTTGCAACCCGTTCACCCTCTTCGAGGATCTGCGGCAGGACTTGGGCGATCACGGCAGCGTGGATCACGTCGCTGAGGCGACCAGCGTGCCGGCGCACCAGAAGCGCGGCGCTGAGCAGTTCCGGGCCCATGGCAGTCTCCTCGGCAAGCGACACTGCTGCTCGGCGATCGGCTCCGTTGAGTCGCGTTTCCAGGTCGGCGATCCGCGCGGTCAGATCCGAAGAGCCAAGGAAGGTGAGCAGCGTCGCGAACGCCGCTGCCGGATCCGACCCCTCGCGCGGCGGAATCGGCGACCGGCCCGTCCGGGTGTCCCGGTCTCCTTTCGAGCGAGCGCTGGTCGGAAAATCCAACGCTTGGAGATGCCTCAGCGCGGTGTGTGAGGTAAAGGCGCTTCGGTGCAACCCTGTGAGGGCACCGAACACCTGCTTGACTGGCCACCGGACCCCGTCGATCTCAACCCAGTGCTCGCGGATGTCCTCCCGGAGGAGGGCCGCCAGCGCCGCCCGAGTCGTTGTGGTGCTGATCGTATAGGTCTCGCCATTGAGCTGGAAGGTGTGATCTTTCATCCGCGGTACTGGCGAATCAGATCGAGGAAGTTTCGCAGCTTATGTACGTCTGCGAGTTTGACCGGATCGGGGTTGAAATGCATGACGTTGTTGCGGACACGGCGTAGCCGGTCAAGGCGCTTGATGAATACCTTCCGATCGAGCGGCCAGCCGAGTTGCTTCCAGCAGTCTGGGTTGTCGAGTACCGCCTGGTACTGCCCGATGGACATGGAGTCGAACGACTTGAACGACGCGCCGGCCGACAGACATGCCTGTTTGACGGTCTCCTCGTCGAACGTGTTCTGGAGAAGCTGCCGCAACTCCTGGTCGATCTCGCCGATCAGAAAGAACGGAGTCGCCGTCTCGTCGTACTTGCGCACGACGTCGGCAGCCGTGATGATCCCGCTGATTTTGCGTTGATCGTCCCGTACGAAGATGAAACCATCCTGCTGGAGAGTGCCCAGCACGTCGAGCAGTCGTACGTCGTAGTCAAAGACACGGGTTCCCGCGCGGCGGTCGATCGCATCACTGAAGGTGGCGTTCGCGTCGCGATGCTTGGCGGCTGCGATCGAGCCCCAGCTCACCGCACCGTGCAACGTATACGGATTGGTCAGCACCGCGATCTGCGAGAAGTCATCGACCTGCATCGCCGTGATTGCCTCCTCGAACGAGGCCGTGGGGGACACAAAGGTCAACGACATGTCATCGGGTAGGAGGTTGCCCAGCGTCAATCCGACGTCGACGCTCTCTTCGTCGCTGGCTGACACCGCCGGCTCGCTGCTCTCGGGGCTGGATTCGATTGCCTCGGCGGCCTGGCCATCCTCGGGCAGTGCCATGATCCGGATTGTTTTGTCCAGGCTGACGGTGCGGAAGTCGGGAACGGTGCTCAAGCCGTGGTTGGCCAGGTCAGCATCGATCTGCACGCTCACGGTGCGATCGCGGTCCTCTATGCCCCAGTGCTTGATGAACTCGCGGACGGTCAGTGTGCGCGGTTGACCTGCCTCTGCGTCCGCTCGTGCCTCTTCGAGTAGTGCGAAGCGCCGCCGCGCCTCCTCCGCCTCCTCGTGGGGACGCGCCTGATCCGTGTCTACCTCCTCGGCGACATCCTTGAGCAGCTTCACGCGGAGCTGGTGCAGCGTCTGCCCACTCGGCTGGACCCGCCAGACCGCCCACCCGGGTACGGCTACCAGTCCAGACACTTCGACGGCGGCACGGGAAGGGGTAGCGAACTCCCGTCCGTCGGCGAGCCGAAGCTGTCCTCGCGCCGTGACGGTTGCTCGGTATGGGGTCTCACCGATCCGTTGCTGAAAGGTCAGCTCGGTCTCAGGGGTGAGCAGCCCGGCAGCGATCAGGTCGGAGATCCGGACGCGCCGCCCGTTGATGAGGAGCTCTCGACGGCTTCGCAGGGACGTGTCGTTCGACATGCTGTCGCTTTCTCTAATGGGTGAGGGCGAGTGCGGCTCTGTCGCCTGGGACTGGTCCTCGGCTCCCTCGCGCTCGTCGCCGTCGTCGCCGTCTGCTCGGGGCACCAGGACCGGTTCCACGCCAAGGACGTTGCTAACGATTGCGAGGGCCCGCTCACCCGCTGTCGTCTTGCTGATCTCGCGGGCTGCCCATTTCCAACCGAGGACGGAGAGGTCATTGGCGGCCCGACCGAGCGCGGAGTCGTCGTAGCCGTCGACGACTCGTACGGTGACCCGGTCGGCCTGTTCGTGCACCCGAGGCGCCAGATGCATCAGCTTGGCTTTGCGGCCGGAGGGACGGTCAGCCCGGTCGTAGCCGGGGGGAGCGGCGGTGAGGTCACCCCGACGCCATGCGTTGACGATGTCGGCGATGGCCGGGTAGTCGGTCACGACGGTCACCCGATACGTGGGCAGGAGTCGGTGCAACGCCCAGAACAATGCCCTTGCTTCTGCTGCCAACTCTCCGTCGCCGTCGAATCGGCGTTGGGTGGTGGTGGCCCCGAAACCGTAGTGGCCGTCGTCCGCGAGGTAGCCCCATCCACGGGGGTGCTCATGATCGGTCGGATGCAGTTGGTAGCAGCCGACGACGGCAACCTCGACCGAGCTGTCCGCAGGTATGACGAGTTGCCGGAGTTGGGCCTCGTGTATCCATCGGTCACGTCTGACGAGTTGCATCGCACCACGCTTCGCCTCCTGCGGTGTCGCCAGCCGCAGTGGTTCAGGTTGGTCGCAGATACGCCGGGCCTTCAGGGTGCGCCATGGTTCCGGGTGAACCCATCCATGGTCGTGCGGGATGCAGATGACGCCGCAATTGCGGCAGATGTGTTCGCCGCTGGTGTTGGTGTCCGTCACGCAGGATTGCCCATCCCTCGGATTTAGGTCGTCGCAGCCTAGGTGATGATCGACACCGAGCAGTGTCGCGAATCTGACTCACGCATGGATCAGACGGTCCGGCAGGTCAGGGGCCGGTAAGGGGTGAAGTAGCATGCGTCGGGTGATCCGCTCATGAGACCGACGATCGCCGCCGACACCCTGCGCCGGACCCTCACGCAATACCTGACCACCACCTTCGGCCTGACCGAGGACGGCGTACGCCACGGTCTTGAGGGTTTCCTCTCCCACCGCGAGCAGGGCATCTTCCGCGGGCCGTACCTGCGGATCCGCACCCCCTTCCGCCCGGCGGCGGGCGACTGGCGGGCGTGCCTGGACTGGGCGCCGGCCGGGTTCGCCCCCTACCTGCACCAGGCGAAGGCGTTCGCCCGGCTCTCGACGCGTGGCCGGGCGGCCACGCCGACCCTGATCACCACCGGCACCGGTTCCGGCAAGACCGAGTCGTTCCTGATCCCGGTGCTCGACCACTGCCGCCGGCAGCGGCAGCAGGGTCGGTCCGGGGTCAAGGCGATCCTGCTCTACCCGATGAACGCCCTGGCCACCGACCAGACGCAGCGCATCAACGAGCTGCTCGCCGACCCGGCGCTGGCCGGGGTCACCGCCGGCCTCTACATCGGTGACGTGGCGGCCATTGAATACCGGCACGTGATGACCAAGCGGTCGGAGATGCGGCGGACGCCGCCCGACATTCTGATCACCAACTACAAGATGTTGGACCTGCTCCTTCAACGCGGCGATGACCTGCCGCTCTGGGAGGGCGCGGAGCCGGCATACGTGGTGCTGGACGAGTTCCACACCTACGACGGCGCGCAGGGCACGGACGTGGCGATGCTGCTGCGCCGGCTCGGTGCCGCGCTCGGCCTCGCCGAGCCGGACCGCCCACTGGGCGGCATCTGCCCGGTCGCCACCTCCGCCACCCTGGGCGAGGGCGGCGGTCGCGACGGTCGGACGGCCATCCGGGAGGTCGCCGAGCAGGTCTTCGGCGTCGCCTTCGACGCCGGATCGCTGGTCGGTGAGGACCGCTACGAGCCCGGCGAGTTCATGGCCCGCCAGGACTTCAGCCTGCCGCTGCCCAGCCCGGAGCAGCTCGCCGCGGTCGACGACCGCGACCCCGAACTCATGATGGCCGAGGTCGCTGAACTGGTGGTCGGCCAGCGATGCGTGAACGACCCGCCACGCCTTGGCCGGCTGTTGCGCCAGCATCCGCTGACCAAGGCGGTGCTCGACTCGCTCCAGACCCGGCCGTGCACGCTCGACGAGATCATCGACGTGCTGCCCCGGAAGAACGCCACCGGCTGGGGCAGCGCCATGAGGACGCGTCCCGAGGTGACCGCCCGGGCGCTCGCCCGGTTCGTCGGCCTGCTGTCCCTGGCGCAGAACCCTGAGGTGCCCGGTCGGCCGCTGCTCAACATCGAGACGCACCTGTGGGTGCGGTCCGTGTCCCGGTTGCTGCGCGGCACCTCCCACCAGCCCGCCTTCGGCTGGTACGGCGAGCCGCCCCGGCAACTCGACCCGTACGCGTCCGACGCCGACGTCGTGGTGGCCGACAACCGCCATCCACGCCTGCCGGCCGTCTACTGCCGGCACTGCGGCCGGTCGGGCTGGATGGCCCTGTCGCCGGAGAAGGACCCGCAGGAGCTGGAGACCGACCCGGACAAGATCTACCGGGCCAGCGTCGGCCGGGACAAGCGCCGGGTCCGCGCGCTGATCGCCGCCACCGACGACGAGATCCAGCAGCGGACCGGCGGGCTGCTGGTGCTGGAGTACGGCCGCCGGGTCCGTCCCTTCGACGAGCACCGGGACCGGGTACGGTCCGACGACGCGGTCGTCGTGCTCGGTGACATCGTCGCCATCGACGCGGCCGAGAAGGACCGCTGTCCGTCCTGCTCGATGGACCACGGCATCCGGTTCCTCGGCGCAGGGCTGGCCACGCTCGCCTCGGTGGCCATCACCCAACTGTTCACCGGCGGCGAACTGGACGAGCACGAGAAGAAGACGCTGCTCTTCAACGACTCCGTGCAGGACGCCGCGCACCGCGCCGGCTTCGTGGCCAACCGGTCGTACGCTTTCTCGCTGCGCTCACTGCTCGCCAGCCGCCTGCGGCCGGGGCAGTCGGTCGGGTTGGACGACCTCTTCGTCGAGATGATCGAGAAGGCCGCCGAGCCGGAGATCCTCTCCACCGTCGTCCCGCCCGACCTGCACGACCGACCGGACGTCGACAGCCTGCTCGCCGGCGAGCACCAGGGCAGCCGGGAAACCTGGTCGCTGATCAGCGAGCGGCTCGTCTTCGCCACGGTGATGGAGACCGGGCTGCGCTCCCGCCAGGGCCGCACCCTGGAGCTGACCCGCAGCGTCGCCGTCGAGGTCGCCCTCGACGACCCGGCGAAGGCCGCCGCGATCTGCCGCGACGTGCACCTGACCGGTCCCGGGCATCTCGGCGAGACGCCGCCGGACGACGCCCGCTACCTCGCCTTCCTGCGCGGCCTGCTGGAGCGACTCCGCACCCGGGGAGCGGTCTACCACGAGTGGCTCGTGCCCTACCTGCGGCGCGGCGGCACCCGGTGGCAGGTGTGGGGTGGCCGTCCCGCCGGCATGCCCGCCTTCCCGCGCGGCGTGTCGGCGCCCGCCTTCCTGCTCACCACGTCCAAGTCCCGGTCCGAGTTCGACGCGATCAACGCCCGCGGCAACTGGTACCAGGACTGGACCTCCCGCTGCCTCGGCATGGACCACGGCGAGGCCGGCGTCTACCTGTCCCGGCTGCTGCCGGCCCTGGCCGCCGCCGACGTCGTCGCCGCCGGTGACACCGAGGACGGCAACACGGTGTACGGGCTGATGCCCGGCCACCTGCGGGTCACGCTGCTGGACGACGATGCCGCCGTGCGGGCCGGGGTCGGCTGCGACACGTGCCACTGGCAGCAGACCGAGCACCCGGACCGGGTCGGCGAGTGGGTTGACCAGCCGTGCCGTCAGTACCGCTGCCGTGGCCGGCTGCGAGCCGTCCACGACGACACCGCGCCGGACGACTACTACCGCCGGCTCTACCTGGAGAGCCCGGTCTTCCGCGTGGTCACCGGCGAGCACACCGGCATGCTCACGCGGGTCCAGCGGGAAACCGTGGAGCAGAAGTTTCGCGGCGGCAAGCGGTACACCGACCCGAACGTGCTCTCCTGCACGCCCACCCTGGAGATGGGCATCGACATCGGCGCGCTCTCCGCGGTGGTGCTCGCGTCGCTCCCGCACGGCCCGGCCAACTACGTGCAGCGGGCCGGTCGCGCCGGTCGTAAGAGCGGCAACGCGCTCGTGCTCACCCTGGTCGGCCGCAGCGAACGGGACCGCTACTACCTGACCGAGCCGCGCGACATGATCGCCGGGCAGATCGTGCCGCCCGGCTGTTTCCTCTCCGCCGTCGAGATCCTGCGCCGGCAGTACCTCGCCCACCTGATCGACCTGGCCGCCCGCGGCCGCATGCCGGGCGTGCTGCCGATGCCCCGGCGCGCACACGTCCTGTTCGGCCCGAGCGGGTGGCTGACCAACCTGGCCGACGCCGGCCGCCGCGACGGGGTCCGGCTGGTCGAGGACTTCTTGGCGCTCTTCGGCGACCGGATCCTGCCGTCCGCGGTCGAGCAACTGCGGGAGTTCGCGGTCGACGGGATCGTCCACCGGGCAAAGGAGGCGGGCGAGACCTGGGAACTCCGACTGGCGGACCTGCGACGCCGCCTCCAGGAGATCAGCAGGGCCCGCGGCACGCTCGTGCCGAGCGACCCCGACCACGCCCGCGAGATCCGGATGCTGAAGGCGGAGGAAGGGGCGGTCCGCCGCCGGCTGCGGGAGGTCAGTGCCGCAGCCGCGCACGGCACCCTGGTCGAGTTCGGGCTGCTACCGAACTACGCGCTCATCGACAGCCGCACCGACCTCGAAGCCACCCTGACCTGGGAGGAGCAGGTCGACGGCGACCGCCGGTTCCACAGCGAGCTGCGCGAATACGCCCGGCCCGCCCGGCCCGCCCTCGTGGAGATCGCCCCTGGCAACAGCTACTACGTGCGGGGCTACAAGCACGAGATCTCCGGGCTCGACGTCGGCCCGCCCGACCGGCCCACCTACGAGCAGTGGCGGGTCTGCGCCCAGTGCGGCTACGTGCGTACCCACCTGGCCAAGGAGGACACCAGCGCGTGCCCGCGCTGCGCGGACCGGGGCATCGCCGATCACGGCCGGCTGTTCCAGGTGCTCCAACCGACCCGCGTCTACAGCCGGGACAAACGCGACGACGCCCGGATCCGGGACGACAGCGACGACCGGGACCGCCGCTTCTACGCCACCACCGTCGCGGTCGACATCGACCCGGCCAAGGTCGGGTCGTCCTGGCGGCACGCGCACGACACGTTCGGCGTCGACTACAGCCGGCACGCCATGATCCGGCACTTCAACCTGGGCGCCCAGCGCTACGACCGGACTGCCGAACTCTTCGCCGGCGAGGAGGTGCGGATCAACCGGTTCCACACCTGCACGTCCTGCGGCGGCACCACGGTCGACGGCAGCCCGGTGGTCAGCCAGCAACTCGCGGCGCAGGCCTCCGGCGCCACCGTCATTCAAGGCGCCGAGCACCACCGGCCCTGGTGCCCGTACCGCCGGTCCGCGGCGGCCCCGGACACGCACGTCGACCTGATCCTGGCGCACGAGCTGGAGACGGAGGCGCTGCGGATCCTGATTCCGGCGGCGACCGCGTTGGTGCAGGAGCGGCTGTTGTCCTTCGCGGCCGCGATCCAGCTCGGCATCGCGGCCCAGTACGGCGGCGAGCCAGCCCACCTCCAGGCGATCTCGGCCACCATGCCGGACGGCCAGAGCGACGGCACCCGCAACTTCGTGGTCGTATACGACACCCAGCCGCAGGGCACCGGCTACCTCCACCGCCTCGCCGAGCCGGAGGAGTTCCGGGCCGTCCTGCGCCTGGCCCGACAGCAGATCGCCGACTGCGACTGCCGCAACGAAGCCAAGCCGGTCTGCCACCGTTGCCTCCTGCGCTACGCCCGCAACGAGCACTTCGCGCTGATGAGCCGGGACGAGGCGCTGGGCATGCTCGACAAGCTGCTCGACAACTGGGGCGTCGAGGAAGGCACCCGCACCGACGAGATCTCCCTGATCCACCAGGTGGAGAGCGAACTGGAGCTCCAGTTCCTCAGCAAGTTGCTGAAACTCGGTGAGACGCCGGGCTCCGGGCTGCGGATCGACAGGCGCCGGGACCACGACGGCGCGCGGATCGCCGACCTGCGGTTCGTCAGCGACGGTGGGCAGAGCATCACGCACTGGCAGATGAAGTTGCAGAACACCGTCCGGGGAACCCGACCCGACGTGCACTTCACGCGCCTCGACGCGCCGTCGCCCGAGGTGGCGGTCTACCTCGACGGGTTCAAGTACCACGCCTCGCCGCAGTACAACCGGCTCGCCGACGACGCCGAGAAGCGGGCCCGACTGCGCGCCCACGGCTACCTGGTCTTCGCCGCCACCTGGGACGACGTGAAGACCTGGGGGAGCGCCGACGGGTCGGGACGGTGGACGCCGTACGGCGGGGTCTGCAAGCAGACCGCCCGCGAGCGGTACCGGCAGTTCCTGCCCGGCGTGGACCCGGACGAGCTGGAAGCGACGATCTGGACCAACCCGATCGAGCAGCTGATGCGCTTCCTCGCCGAACCCGACCTCGTCCGCTGGCAGCGCCGCGCGGAGGCGACGCTCGCCGGTCTGCTCAAGCAGGCCCGGGACAACAGCGCCACCGACTCCGGTGGGGTCGCGGAACGCCTGGTGGCGGCCCTACGCGGCGACGCTCTGCCCGCACCGGGCGCGGCACGCCACATCATGGTCGCTCGGGCCCGCGACAACGCGGACTGCCCGGTGACGGTGCTGATGGACGGCCGCAGCAAGCCGCTGCCGACCTGGTCGGCGCTGGCCGTCGTGGACGATCTACCCGCCGCGATGACCGACGTCGGCCACAAGGACCGCTGGACGGCGTGGCTCGCCTGGGGCAACGTCATCCAGTTCCTGGTGCACGGTGGCGGTGACGGCGGCCAGCTCGCGGTCTCCGCACTGGACACCTTCGAACCCGCGTCCCTGGCGGTCACCGAGGGCACCGGGCTGATGCTCGCTCAGCGTGCGCTGCCGTTGGACGAGGAGACCGCCACCTGGCTCGGTGCCGCCCCCCAGCCGACGCCGACCGAGCCGGATCCCGTCGACGACCAGTCGCCGTGGCGGGACGTCCTGCGGTACCTGGATCCCGAGGAGAGCCGCCTGGAACCCCTCGTGCAACAGCTTGCGCGGCACAACCTGCCCGCGCCGGTCGTCGGCTACGAGCTGGGCGACCAGGCGTGGCCGGCCGAGCTGGCATGGCCGGAGCGGCGGGTAGCCATCGTGCTCACCGGTCGGCCCGACGACCCGGAGACCGAGGACCGCGATCGGGCGTACGCCGAAGCGGGCTGGCATGCGCGCACCGCGCGGGAATGGTCCGCCGAGGAGCTGGCGGCGCAGCTCGCGGCGACGAGTGGGGGAGAGAACTGAGATGAGCACCGGAGCGATGCTGCGCATCCTGGACCGCGCGGACAAGGAGGTCATGAAGCTCACCCGCGCCGACATCGGCGCGGTCTACGAGTTCATGCACAAGTTCCGCGACAACCCGGCCAACCCGGGGCTCAAGCTGAAGGCGCTCAACGGCGACTCCCGGCTGATGTCCGCCCGTGTCACCCGCGACTACCGGGCGCTCCTTCTCCACATCGCCGACCGGGACTACCTGCTCGTCGCGGTCAAGCACCGCAGCGAGGTGTACGACGACCTGTCGCGGTACGCGTACCGGATCAACCGGGTGACCGGGGGCATCGAAGTCGTCGACCTGGCGCCGGTCGGTGACAGCATCATCGGCCGGGTCGTACCGCCGGACCCCGAACCGGTGCCCGCGAGCAAGCCGCTCTTCGACGCCCACACCGACGCCCAACTCATCGACCTCGGCGTCTCCGAGCCGCTACTGCCGCAGATCCGGGAACTCACCACCGAGGCCAGCCTGCTGGAGCTGCTGGACCGCGCGCCGCAGCTCACCACCGACGTGCTCTTCGCGCTCTTCGACGGCACGTCCTACGACGAGGTGCTCCAACAGGTCACCGACCCGGTACGCGCCGACGAGCCGATCGACCCGGACGACTTCGAGGCGGCCGTGGAACGCCCCGCCACCCAAGTGACGTCCGACGACGAGGCGTTGCAGGCGATCATCGGGGAGGCCTTCGAGCGCTGGCAGATCTTCCTGCACCCCACCCAGCGCAAACTGGTCGAACGGAAGTACAACGGTCCCGCCCGGGTCGGCGGCGGTCCCGGCACCGGCAAGACCATCGTCGCCCTGCACCGGGTCGCCCACCTCGCCCGGCAGCTTCCGCCCGGCGCGGACAAACCCATCCTGCTGACCACCTTCAACCGCAACCTCGCCGCCGACCTCCGTACCCGCCTACTGGCGCTCGGCGGTCAGGACCTGGTGGCCCGCGTCGACATTGTCAACATCGACCGGCTGGCCAGCCGGGTCGTGACCGAGGCGAAGGCCGGCGCGAACCGCAGGGTCGTCGACGACAACCGGGTCCCCGACCTGTGGGGCGAGTTCCTCCTGGAGACCGGCGAGTCGGGTTGGGACGCCGACTTCCTCGCCGCCGAGTGGACGCAGGTGATTCTCGGCCAGGTGCTGAACTCCCGCGCCGACTACTTCAAGGCACGCCGGCCCAACCGGGGCCGCAGCCTCACCCGCATGGAGCGGGATCAGATCTGGCAGCTGACGGAACGCTTCACCTCGTGGCTCGAAGACCGCGGCGTCTGGACCTGGCGCCAGGTGGCCCAGCGGGCGGCCCGACTGGAGATGGACCGGGCGGACGCCTCCGGGGAGTCGTCCGGCGCTCTCCGCCGCCCGCGCTACCGCCACATCGTGGTGGACGAGGCGCAGGACCTCAGCGCCGCGCACTGGAAGATGCTGCGGGCCATGGTGCCCCCGGGGCCCGACGACCTCTTCCTGACCGGCGACACCCACCAGCGCATCTACGACAACCACGTAACGCTCGGCAGCCTCGGCATCAACATCCGCGGCCGGTCGTCCCGCCTCACCCTGAGCTACCGCACCACCCGCCAGATCCTCGCCGACGCCCTCCAGATCATGACCGGCGAGGTGTACGACGACCTGGACGGCGGCGAGGAGGACCTGGCCGGCTACCGATCGCTCCTGCGAGGTGCGCCACCGATGTTCCGTGGCGCGCCGACCTGGGCCCAGGAGCGGGAGCTGATCGCCGAACAGGTACGTGCCTGGGGTAACCCGGTCGACGGCTCGGTGGCCGTCTGCGTCCCGACGAAGGACCTGGCGGCCGAGGTGCTGAGCCGGCTCGAAGCCGACGGGCTCCCGGCCGTGGAGATCGGCCCAGACGGCCCGAAACAGCCGGACGGCATCCACGTCGGCACCATGCACCGGTTCAAGGGCCTCGAATACCAGCGCATGATCATCGCCGGTGTCGGCGACGGACTTGTGCCCCGGCAGATGATCAGCCGGTACCGGGACACCGATCCGAAGCGCTACCAGCGGGAGCGTCAGAAGGACCGGTCGCTCCTCTTCGTCGCCGCCACCCGGCCGCGTGACGAGCTGGCCGTGTTCTGGCACGGCACGCCCAGCCCGTTCCTGACCGCCCGACTCGTGCAACGGCAGTTGCCCGGATAGGAGGCCAGATGCAGGCGCGGGATCGCGTCAGTGATCGGTACGAGCTGACGTATCCGATCGGACGTGGGGGGATGGGTCAGGTCTGGGCCGGCTACGACGAGCGCCTCGACCGACCGGTGGCGGTCAAGTTCCTCCGGACCAAGGAGGTGCCGGAGACCGAGCGAGAGGTCTCGGTCAAGCGTTTCCGGCGGGAGGCGCGGGTGACCGCCCGCCTCGACCACCCCGGTGTGCCGGTCATCCATGACCTCGGTGTGCACGACGACGACCTGTACATCGTCATGCAGCTCGTCCGTGGATGCGAGCTCGCCGACGTGGTGGCGGAGCAGGAGCGACTGTCGGTGGCCAAGTCGGCGTCGATCGCCGCGCAGGTCTGCTCCGTGCTGACGGCCGCTCACGCGGCCTCCCTGGTGCACCGTGACCTGAAGCCGCAGAACCTCATGATCACACCTGCGGGGGTGGTCAAGGTCCTCGACTTCGGTGTCGCCGCGCTGATCGGGCCGGCCGAGCAGTCCCGCCTGACGGCCACTGGTCACACGCTCGGCACGCCCGCCTACATCGCACCGGAGCAGGCGTCCGGCGCGGCCGTCGGACCTGCCGCCGACCTGTACGCCCTCGGGTGCATACTCTTCGAGACGCTCACCGGAAGACCGCCCTTCGAGGCCGCGAACTCGCTGGAGATGCTGCACCGGCACATGCGGTCACCCGTCCCGATCGTCACCGAGTACCGCTCGGATGTGCCCGACGACCTGGCTCATCTTCTGTTCTGCCTCCTGGCGAAGGATCCGGCGGACCGGCCCGCGTCGGCTGCTGAGGTCGAGCAGCTCCTCACGCCCTTCAGCGGCGGCGGAAGCGTCGGCGCGCTGGGCGGAGGTAAGACCGGTCCGGCCGCGTCGACGACCGCGAACGTCGTGCCACCACAGCGATCGGTGCAGTCCCTGGCCGAGCTGCGTGCACAGGTCGAGGAACTGGCCGAGCAGGAACGGTTCGCGCAGGCGGCGGAACTCCTGGAGCGTTCTCTCGATGCCGCCAGGGCTGGGGACGAAATCGTGCCGCTACGGCTCGATCTCGCCAATCTCTTCATGCTCGGAGGCGACTTCCGGCGGGCGGAACGTGCATTCGAGGAGCTTGGTCGGGACTTATGTCACTCGGGGGGCCACGAAGATCTCGCTGAACAGTGCCGCCGAGACGCGATCGCATGCCGTGTCGAACTGGGGGAACTGACGCAACCGGTGACGGAAACAAATTCCTCAGCTTGACTCCCGCGAGCGAGGGGCCTCGACGGCGTGATCAGCGACGCCCGTCGCGCACCGGGCCACTGAGGAACGCGGACCAGATCTGCGGGGCGAAGGTGAGAGCGGGCCCGTGCGGATCCTTCGAGTCGCGTACGGCGACGAGGCCAGGGAGGTTGGTGGCGACCTCCACACACTCGCCACCATTGCCGCCACTGCGGGTGCTCTTGCGCCAGGCGGCGCCGGTCAGGTCAGTCATGGCGCAGCTCCCCGATGATCCGCTTGATCGTGTCCCTCGATTCTGCCCGACTCTGCGCGAGCTGAGCCACGCTCGCGAACGCCTGTTCGTAGGCGCTCAGCTCCGCCGGCTTGTCGAGGTAGAGCGCACCGGTCAACGACTCGCTGTAGACGACCGACGGTTCCGGCGCTGCTCGGCCGCCCTTGGCGGCGGGGAAGTCGAGGATGACGAAGGATCCGGCTACGGCGCCGAGATGCGGCCCGGCGGAGAGCGACACCACCCGAACCGAGACATGTGATCGCTCGGAGGCCTCGAGGAGACGGGTGAGCTGACCTGTCATCACGCCAAGCCCGCCGACCTGGCGCCGGAGCACGGCTTCGGAGAGGATCACGTCCAAGGTGGGCGGTTGTGGTAGACGACGGCTCAGCAGGTTCTGCCGTTGCAGGCGCACCTGGACGGCGTGCTCGCGTTCCTCGTCGGTCGCCGCCGGCTTGTCGATGCGGGCCAGCGCGCGGATGTATTCGTGGGTTTGCAGGAGCCCGGGAATGACCGTCTCCTGATACTGACGCAGGCTGGCGGCGGCGGATTCCAGGCCGACGTACAGCTCGAACCAGCTCGGCACCGCGTCCCCGTACGCGTGCCACCACCCCTTCGACTTCGTCTCGGCGGCCAGCCCTTTCATCGCGTCGGCCAGTTCGTCGGACACCCCGTACAGCTCGCACATCGCCTTGACGTCGAGCACCCGGACGGCGCCCATGCCGCACTCGATGCGCCAGATCTTCTGCCGGCTGTATTCGAGCGCCTCGGCGGCCGCGTCGAGCGTGACGCCGGCCTCGGTGCGGTACTGCCGCAGCAGCCGGCCGAGCTGCCGGCGCGGCACGGTCGATCCGATGTCTTCCGCCATTCGAGCACTCCCCGGTTTCACTGTGCAACGCTGAGTGATGATGCTCTGAAACGCTTACAGGTTGCAGTAAAGAAAGTCAATGCACCTCGGAAGAAATGCGGGATGGAATGTTGCGCAAGAGGGGATGAGCGTCCCATCCTGGCCACCAGGAGTCGGGCTCGGAGGAGGCCAGCACATGATCGTCGGCATTCGGCGTACGACACTGGGGAGTGCCGCCGCGTACCCCAGGCTTCTGCCGTGGCAGGTGCGTGAGCGCCGCTTCAAGCCGGCCGGGTTCGGACGCCGGGGCCTCGACCCGCGCGAGGTGTACGCCTACCTCGAACGGGTCTCCGGTGAGCTGGCCATCGTCTACGACGCGTTGGCGGCCAGCCGCCGGGAGGCCGCGGTCGCCCACTACGCGTTGTTGCGGCGCGAGGCAGACCAGCCGCTGGGAGACGACCGGTGACCCAGCGGTACGTCATTCACCTGCCGATCGTCGCCGCCGACCTGCCCGCCGCGCAGCGCCTGGCCCGGGTTGTCGGCCGCTGGATGCTCGTGCTGCCGTGCGCCGAAGCGGGCGGCATCACCGTGTCGGCCGAGGACGACCAGAACGTACGCCACTGGGTCTTCTGCGACGCGCCGATGGCGAACGGTCGGCGCTGCCTGCTCGGCGCCGACCACGACGGACCCTGCTCCCGGCGCCTCTCCGGTGCCCGGGGGTCGGAGCGCTGACGGCCGAGGCCGGGGTCCGGACGTCACCGCGGCGGGCGGAAACGCGAGCACCCGCCACGTAGGCTGTAGGTGGCCATCTCCCTCCCACCGGAGCATGCCTTGACCCTCAAGTACTACCTCTACATGTCGCACCTCAAGCTCGGGCTCCTCGCGGCGCAGGTCGCCCCCTCCGCGCAGCACGAGACCGAGCTGGCCGTGGATCTGAAGGTCGTCCGCTACAGCCGCAAGGCGGTCTGGCCGGAGCGCCACGACCTCGACAAGCTGGAGAGGGTGATCCGGCACCTCCAGGACGCCGACCAGATCGGCACCGCTTTCGAGCCGGGCCCCTACTTCCAGGCCTGCCTGCCGATGCGCTGGCAGGTGTTCCCCACCGCCGGCATCGTGGTCTTCGCGGGGACGCTCGACGACCAGGTCATCGTGCTGGGCGGGTCGGCGTCGCACGTGGTCGGCGGCGGCGATGCCGAACCGCGCGGCTCGGTCCCGCCATACCTGTTCCGCAAGCTTCAAGAACTGCACCCGGAGCCGGGCGAGTTCGACGACGAGCGCCTTCACGAGGCGCTGGCACAGATCGGGGACGGGCTCCCCGGGCCGACGCAACCGGTCGAGTTCGTCGCCAAGCGGCTGGCCGAGAAGTCGGGACCGAACGGCGCGTTGCTGGGCAGCCCGATCTACGTGGCGCTCGCCGACTAGGGCTTCGGGTGGCCGCGAGGGACGTGATCCGGTGGCGGCCGGGGGAGACCGTCCTCGACACGTTCCGCATCGACGAGGTGGTCGAGACCGGCGGCATGGGCTTCGTCTACCGCGCCCGTCACCTCGGGTGGAACGTCGACCTCGCCGTGAAGACGCCCCGACCCGACCTGGCCACCGCGTCCGGCATCCTTGACCTGCTCGCCCAGGAGGCGCAGGCCTGGACCGATCTCGATCCCCATCCGAACGTGGTCGGCTGCGCCTACGTGCGGCGCGTCGGCGCGTACCCGGTGATCTTCTCGGAATGGGTCGCCGGCGGCGACCTGACCGCGGCGGTGCGGGAGGGTCGCTGCCGCGACCTCCCGATGGCGCTCGACGTCGCGATCCAGACGCTGCGCGGCATCGGGCACGCCCACGCCGCGGGCCTGGTGCATCAGGACATCAAACCCTCGAACATCATGTACGACGGCGAGACAGCCCGGGTGACCGACTTCGGCACGGCCAAGGCGAAGGCGCACGCACCGCAGAATCCGCAGGGATCCGCGGAGACCGCGTACGCGACGCTCGGCGGGTTCACGCCGCAGTACTGCTCCCCGGAGCAGGTCGATCCGGACGGCCGGATCGGTCGGGCCAGCGACCTGTGGTCCTGGGCGCTGACGGTGATCGAGATGCTCCACGGGCGCCGGCTGTGGGAGTGGGGCCACGACGGCGCGGACGCGCTGGCGGCGCTGCGCGTCGATCTCCCGGCGGCGCTGCGTGACCTGCTGGCGGGCTGCCTCGCGCGCGATCCCCGGTCGCGGATCGACGACACCGCCGAGGCGGAGGCCGTCCTCACCGCCGTGTACGCGGACCGCACCGGCAGCCCCTACCCGCGCTCCCACCAGGTCCCGCCGTCGCTGAAGGCCGACGGCCTGTCCAACAAGGCGCTGTCGCTGTGGGACCTCGGCGAGCAACGCCGCGCGATCGAGTTGTTCGATCAGGCGAAGGCGATCGATCCGCACAACGTCCGCGCGGTCTACAACCACGGGCTCACCAGGTGGGCAGACGGGCTCGTCACCGACGAGACCCTGCTGTCGGAGCTGCGCGCCACCGGCGACTCGTGGGAGGCCGACTACCTCGCCGCGATGGTCCACCTGGAACGCGGCGACGGCGTCCTCGCGAAACGGCACCTGGTTGAGGCGGACCGGAAGCATCCGGGCTCACCCGAGATCACCGCTGCCCGCGAGCGCTGCGCCCAACTGACGCCGAGGGGCACGCTCGAGACGTTCGGGCAGTTCTCCGGCGAGGTCGTGGCGATGGCCTGCGACCACGACGCGACGCACGTGGTGGTGGCCGAGGCGTCCGGCCGGGTGCGGATCTGGGACGCCTTCGCCGGCCGGGTGGTCGGCGAGCTCGCCGATTCGGGTCGGACACCCGTCGACGTCGCGATCGACCACGCCGGGGCGCGGGTCCTCGTCTGCTACCAGGACACCGGGGTCGAGCGGTGGCGTCTCACCGACGGCATCGCCGAACTCGAAGGCCGGCTGGACAGCGGAACGGCCGTGGCGCTCAGTCCGGAGGGCGGCTTCGCGGCCGTGGGCACGACCGACGGTCGGGTCCTCGTCTTCCGCACCGACACGTGGGAGTCGGTCGCCGACATCCAACCCCACGAAGGTCGGGTCACCCGGGTGATCCTCGCCCGGAACGCCGAGGTGTGCGTCTCCGCCTCACTGGGCGGCACCGACGCCGATCGCCGGGTGGAGCAGTGGTGGCCCCTGCGGCGTACGAGGATGCGCGGCCTGCAGATGCCGTCCGACGGAATGGGCGATGACGACCGGAGGATCGCCCTGGCGACGGACGGGTCGATGGTCCTGCGGCTCGGCGTCCGGTCCATGATGACGGTGGACATGCGGGTCTGGGACGAGCCGCGTCGGTGGGAGGTTCCCTGGCTCCTCGGATACGACGTACTTGGCGTCTCGGGCCGGGCCGGCTGGGCCCTGCTCGACCCCGGGACCGGCGACCTCCAGATTCTGGAGTTGGCCATCCGCCGCTGCGTCCGTACCTTCCCGAAGGACTGGAAGCGCGGGTCGCATCGTGACGCGACCGCGTTCAGCGGCGACTGCGGATACGCCGTCATCGCCGAACGCGACGGTTACCGCGGCCGGACCTCGTTGTCGCGCCTCCCGATGCCGCTGCCCGGACATCTCGCCCCCTGGGCGTACGCGCCGCCTCGCCCGGTCGGCACCCTCGCCTCCGAGGAGCGTGCGTTCGACCAGGTCATGGCGCGCATCGAAGGGATGATCGCGGCCGGGGAGGGTCAGCGCGCGACCGAGGCGGTCCGCGAGGCCAGGACCATTCCCGGCTTCGCGCGCCATCCGCGGCTGCGCCGGGCCTCCCGGGACGCGGGCCGCGGCCGGCGACGCACCGGACTGGCCGGCATCTGGGTGGAGCAGGAACTGTCCGACGTGATGCTCGCCCACGGGGCCTTCGACGTCAGCGACGACGGGCGACTGTTCGCCTTTCCCGCGAACGTCGACGAGGTGGAGATCTTCGACCTGGAGACGCTGGAGAAGGCGGGCTCGGTGGTCGAGAGGCGGAACCCCGCCCGCGGCCTGCACTTCGCCCGGGCCGGGCGCGACCTGGTCATCGGCTACGCGGACGGGTCCGTCGCGTGCCACGACACCGCGACGTTCGAGCCGCGTTTCAAGGTCGCCGGCGCCCTGCCGCGCGACGAGGGGGAGACGACATTCGACATCTCCGGCGATCTGCTGACGGTCGGGTTCGGACACGGGCTGGCAACGGTGTGGTCGTTGGAGGATGCGGCCTGCGTCGCGAAGACCCGCACCGGTGCCGGGACGATCCGTGGCGTCACGGCTGACGAGAAGTCCCGCTCGATCGCGGTGCACCTGGCGACGGGCGACACGACAAGCGTGGAGGTCCGGTCGATCGACACCGGCAAGCTGGTGCGTACCTTCCCGGACGTCCACTCGCACACGGAGATCCGCTTCGCCTCCGGCGTGCTGTTGCTGGCCGAGATGACCCGCCTCACCGCGTGGCGGCCGGAGCGCCGGCGCCCGCTGTATCGCCTCGACGGGGTCAGGCACAGCTCGTCGGCGGACCTGGCCTTCGCCGACTCCCGTCGCCTCGCCGTCCTCGCCGGGATGGCGGGCTTCGTGGTCTGGCACGCCGCGACCGGAGAGGTGGTGTTCGACGGGCGGGCCCTCGCGGAGCCCGATCTCCGCCACGGGACCGAGGAGGTGGCGGTCTCCTCCGACGGTCGATTCGCCGTGGCGGGAGACGGTGAGGACGAGACCGTCGACGTCTGGGACCTCCGCGCCCGGCGCCGGATCCGATCGCTGCACGGTCACCCCGTGCGGGTGAACGCGATCCGCGCCGACGCCTCGTTCCGCACCATCGTCACCGGGGACCACCAGGGCAACGTCCGGATCTGGGGCCTCGACTGGGACCACGGGAGCGATCGATGACGTCCAAACCCGACCTGCGGGCGAAGTTCGTGGCCAACCGGGAGCAGGTCCGGTCCTGGCTGGAGGCCTGGGAGATCCCGGAGATCGTGTGGACCGACGAGTTCAACGAGATCCCGGCGCCCTGGGTCGTGTTGGGGCGGGATGAGAAGAGTTGGCTCAAGGAAAACGCACCCTTCCTGGACGCGTACCACTGGATGTTCCTCGGCCGGCCGCTTACCCCGGGGGTGCGCAAGGTGCAGGCCCTGTGGCGCTTCGGGGTGGGACACCGGTTCGAGAAGCTCGAACTTTCGATCACCAGCGTCTGCGATCCCGGCTACCTGGCCGAGAAGCTGACCCTGGCGGTTCACCACGGCGGGTTGAAGGGGTGGCGGCAGGAGGACGCGCAGCCGCTCTACCAGTGGCTCGTCGAGGGCGTGAACACCAGACCCCTCGACGACGCCGTGCGGGGCAACAAGAGGTTGGGATTCATCCTGCTGAGCTTCACCCGCTTTCCGACCGGCGACGGCGACGTGGCGGTGTCGCTGACCGCCGTCGAGACGGATCGCGCGCTGGACGGTTCGCTACTCGACGACAACGGGGTCTCCATTCCCCCCACACAGTGATCCGCTCGGCAGACCGGATTTCGGAGGCTGCCCCGGCCAAGGTGTCGGCATCGACGGAGGCGAGGCAGTCGTCATGCGTGGCGTGGCCGTAGACGAGGTGGCGCGCCGTCATGGCGCCATCCTGCCCCAGCGGTACGACGACCAAGATCGGCCGGGGGCGGCTCGGCCGAACGCCCGACCGCTAGGCTGGGCGCTTCCTGGCCTCGCCACCTGGAGTAACGCCCATGTCCGACAGCGTCTTCGCGCAATTCACCGCCGACGACGACCAGCTCGCGGTCGCGTTGCTCGTGCAGCCGGCGATCAACGCCGCCCTGGTGCACAACCGGGTGCCTCTGGTCCGCCACCTCACGCTGACCAACCGGGGCGCCGAGCCGCTGGTGGACGTGACCCTCACGCTGGAGCTGCTCGGCCCGGAGGGCGCCCTCGCCGAGCCGTGGACGCGGACCCTCACCCGACCGCTGAGACCCGGCGCCGGCACCGGCTGGGACGACTTCCGGGATGTCACTCCCGACCGCGCGCTGCTCTACCGCACGGACGAGGCGTTCCCGGTCGACTACCGCCTGACCGTCCAGCCGCACGGCGGGACGGCGAACGGCGGGCCGCTGAGCCTGGTCGCCCCGTCGCGCGTGCTCGCGCACAATGAGTGGTTCAACAGCCCTGTCCTCTACGACAGCCTGGCCGCGTTCGTGCAGCCGAACACCCGCGCGGTCGACGCGGTGCTGCGGTCGGCGGCACAGCTCCTGCTGGCGCGTACCGGCTCCGGGTCGTTGCAGGGCTACCAGGAGGGATCCGAGCGGGCGGCGCTGATCGCCGGCGCCGTCTACGAGGCGCTGCGTCGACTGGAGATCACCTACCAGACGTTGCCGGCGTCGTTCGAGAACACCGGCCAGAAGGTACGGACCACGGCAGCGGTGCTGGACGGGCGGCTCGGCAACTGCCTGGACCTGTCCGTCACGTACGCCGCCTGCCTGGAGGCGGCCGGGCTGCACCCGCTGGTCTTCGTCAGCGAGGGGCACGCGTTCGGCGGTTTCCTGCTCGAGGAGGAGCGGCTCAGCGCGGCGGCGGTGACCGAGACGAACCTGCTCACCTCGATGGTCGACTCGGGTCGGGCGGTGCCGGTCGAGCTGACCCGGATCGGACCGGGTGCCCAGAGCGCGACGTTCACCGAGGCAGCACGCGTCGGACTCGGCCACTTCCGCGGCGACGGCCACCGGCTGCTGGGGGTGGTCGACGTCCACCTGGCCCACCGCTCCGGCATCCGGCCACTGCCGTCCGCCGACGAACTGGTCGCGCCGGTCGACGCCGCCCCGGCCGGCGCGACCACCGCCGAGGCGTCCCTGGACCTGCCGGCCGGGGTGGCCGCGGCCAAGCTGCGCCGCCTCGCCGACGAGGGCGAGGAGGTGCCGCAGCCCGCCGACGGGTCACCGGCGCGTATCCAACAGTGGCGCAAGTCGCTGCTCGACCTGAGCCTGCGCAACCCGCTGCTGAACCTGCCGAAGCGGGGCCGCGGCCTGGAGCTGCACGTGCCGGCCGGCGCGCTGGCCCTGCTCGACGACCTCATCCACGACGGCCGTCAGGTGCAGGTCATTCCGCAGGACGACATCAGTCGTGTCCACGAGTTGGCCGGCGCGCGTCGGGCCCAGGACCTCGACGCCGACATCCTCACCCGGGACCTGCGTACCGACCGTCGGGTCTACGGCGCGGTCACCGAGGCGCGCTACAAGACCGTGATGCGGGCGTTGCAGCGCGAGGCGCGCACGATGGAGCAGGAGACCGGCAGTAACTACCTCTACCTGACCATCGGCACGCTGGTGCATCCCCGGGCGGCCGGGGGAGAGGCGTACGCGCCGCTGTTTTTGCTGCCGGTGCGCATCGAGGGCGGCACCGGTCGCCGCCCGTACGCGATGGTCATCGACGGTGCCGAGGTGGCCAGCCCGAATCACTGCCTGGTCGAGTGGCTGCGGGTCAAGCACGGCGTCCGCATCCCGGAGCTGGAACAACCGGTCCGCGACGAGCACGGCATCGACGTGGCGAAGACGCTCGCCGCGATCAACACCGGGCTGGTCGACAACCGGCTCAACTACCGCATCGACGAGTCCGCCAGCCTGCGGCTGTTGCAGTTCTCCACCTTCCAGATGTGGCGGGACCTCGGCGACCACTGGCCCCGCTTCCTGGAGAACCCGGTGGTGCGGCACCTGGTGGAGTCCTCCGGCGCCACGTTCGACGACCCGGCGCGACCGGAGGGCCAGGCGGAGGCGACCGTCGACGAGGCGGAACTGCACCTGCCCATCCCCGCCGACGGCTCCCAGATGCAGGCCATCGTGATGGCCGAGCGCGGCCAGTCGTTCGTCCTCGAAGGGCCGCCGGGCACCGGCAAGTCGCAGACCATCACCAACATGATCGCCCGGGCGGTCGCCGCCGGCCGGTCCGTGCTCTTCGTCGCCGAGAAGCAGGCCGCGCTGGAGGTGGTGAAGCGGCGGCTGAAGCAGATCGGCCTCGGGCCGTTCGCACTCGACCTGCACGGGCGCAAGCAGTCCCTCAACGCGATCCGCCAGCAGTTGCGCGACGCCCTGGACCAGTACGACGCGGGCGGCGACGGCACCTGGACGGCCGTCGAGACCGCTTACCGGACCCGGCTCGCGCCGCTGGTCGACTATCCGGGGCAGGTCCACACCGCCAACCCGGTCGGGATGTCACTCTGGTCGGCCTACGAGCAGGTCCTCGCGTACGGCGACGGGCCGGTCGCCCCGATCCCGGTGAGCTATCTGCACGCGCCGGACGAGACGCGGGCCGCGGTGCAGCGCACGCTGCGGGAGTTCCCGGCCGCCGCCCGCTCGGCGCGGATCCGGCCGGCGCACCCGTGGGCGTTGAGCGCGTGCCGCGCGCTCGACGGGCTGCACGCCGCGGCGCTGGCCGAGATCGCCGTCGACCTGGAACGCGTCCGGGCCGACCTGGCCACCCGCCCGCACCTGGTCGGCCTGTTGCGGACGCTGCCGGCCCCGGAGGCGGTCGGCGAGCTGCTGGCCGGCGCCTGGCTCGCCGTACGCGGCATGCTGCCGGACCGGGAGACCACCGCGCGGGCCGGCGATCGGCGCTGGGACGAGGCGGTGGCTCGCCTTCAGGCGGAGGTGGCCGGCTTCCACCAGGGCTTCGCCGGTGAGCTGGCCACGTTCCGACCCGATGTGTACGCGCGCCCGGAGCTGGCCGCATGGCACGCCGAGGCGCAGGAGGCGGGCAAGAAGGTCTTCGGCAAGCGCAAGCGCCGGCAGGCCGTGGTGGACAGGCTGGCCGTGTACCTGGTCGCCGGGGCGACACTCGAAGCCGAGCAGGTCGAGGTGAACACCGGCCGGCTGGTCGCCGCCCAGGCCCAGGCCGCGGCGCTGCACCGGCAGATGGCCGCGCTGGGTGGGCTGCACCTGCCCGGATGGCTGCCCACCGACGCGGACGCGCCGCGGCGGCTCGCCGACGCGGTCGAGGCGACCCGAGCCGGTCGGGTGCTGCTGGCCCGGCACCCGCAGGCGTGGGAGCTGTTCCGCCGCGGCGTCGCCGACACCGACGCCGCGCTCCTCGACCGGGTCGCCTCCCGCTGGCGGGCCTGGCGTGGGGTGCTGCGCTCCGGGGAGCCGGAGCTGGCCCTGTGGGCCGCCGGCGGGCACTGGCTCGACGCCTGGGAACGCGACGGGGCGACCTGGCCGCACGAGCTACGCGCCGAGGAACTGTTCCCGCTGCGCCGGTGGGCCACCGTGCTCGGCCACGCCGACGTGCTCGCCGCCGCCGGTCTCACCGACTACCGCGACCGGTTGTTGCGCGGCGAGGTGACCGGGCAGTTCGCCGAGGAGGCGTACCGGCGTGGCGTCGCCGTGGCCTCCCTCGCCGAGCGGGTCCGGGCCGGCGGCCTGCAGTACTTCGACCCGGAGCTGCACGACGACGAGATCGCCCAGTTCGAGGCCGCCGCCGGTGAGCTGCGTGCGGCGCTGCCCGAACACCTGCCGTCGGTGCTGGTCCGCCGCCGCCCGTTCAGCCCGACCGACCGGCGGGGACGCTTCGCCGACTTCGCGGCGGAGCTGCGTCGCAAGCGCGGCGGACGGTCCTTCCGGGACCTGTTCGAGCGCTACCCGGACGCGGTGCTGGCCCTGACGCCGTGCGTGCTGGTCAGCCCCGCCTCGGCGGCGAACTTCCTCGCCCCCGGCGGCCAGCGGTTCGACCTGGTGATCTTCGATGAGGCGTCACAGATCCGGGTCGCCGAATCGGTCGGCGCGATGGGACGCGGCCGCGCGGTGGTCGTCGTCGGTGACTCCCGGCAGATGCCGCCGAGCAGCTTCATGCAGGCCAGCCACACCGTCGACGACGCCGACGAGGATGCGGAGCCGGTGCTGGAGGACCTGGAGAGCATCCTCAGCGAGGCCGTCGAGTCCGGGTTACCGCAGCGGTGGCTGTCCTGGCACTACCGCAGCCACGACGAGTCCCTGATCGCCTTCTCCAACCGGTACTACTACGACAACAAGCTCTCCAGCCTCCCGTCGCCCGGCGCCAGCGACACGGCCGGGGTCACCTGGCGGCGGGTCGACGGCCGCTACGACCGGGGCGGCGCGCGGACCAACGAGGTCGAGGCGCGGGCCGTGCTCGCCGACATCACCCGCCGCCTGCACGACCCGGGCACCGCCGGGCAGTCGATCGGCGTGGTCACCTTCAACATCCAGCAGCGCGACCTCATCCTCAACCTGTTGGAGGAAACGGCCGACCCCATCATCCGGGAACGGCTCACCGACGCGGTCGCCGAACCGATCTTCGTGAAGAACCTGGAGAACGTGCAGGGCGACGAGCGCGACGTCGTCCTGTTCTCGTTGGCCTTCTCCACCAACCCGCAGACCGGGCAGTTGCCGCTGAACTTCGGCCCGCTCAGCCAGGTCGGAGGTGAGCGGCGGCTCAACGTGGCGATCACCCGGGCCCGCCGGCAGGTGGTGCTGTTCTCGTCCTTCGACCCGTCCGACATCGACCTGTCCCGCACCTCGGCGGTCGGCACCCAGCACCTGCGGGCATACTGCGAGATGGCCGCCGCCGGCGCCGACCGGCTCGGTGACCTGGCCACCGACCGGACCGAGCGGCGCAGCCGCGTCCGCGACGAGGTGGCCGCCGCGCTGCGCGAACGCGGCCACGAGGTACGCCCCGCCCACGGCCTGTCCGACTTCACCGTGGACCTCGCCGTGCGCCGGCCCGGTTCGGCGCGGTGGCAGGTCGCGGTCATGCTCGACGGCCCCGACTGGAGCAGCCGGCCGACGGTGGCCGACCGGGACTCGGCGCCGGCGCTGCTGCGGCACATCATGGGCTGGCCCGAGGTGGTCCGGTTCTGGCTGCCGGCGTGGATCCACGACCGGGCCGCGCTGCTCGACCGCGTCGACGAGGCGGTCACCCGCGCCGACGAACCGGTGGCGCCTCCCGGCGAGGTCGAGGTGCCGTCGCCCCGTGAGCCCGTTCCGGCCGAGGTGTCCCTCGGGGACCCCGGGCCGCCGCCGGTGACGAGCCTCGTCGCCGCACCGGCCACCGTCGAGCCGCTGCCGGCCGCACCGGCCCCGGTGTCGGTCGCGTCGTCGGTGGCCGCCGGCGCCATCGAGGTCCGGCCGTTCGTCCCGTACACCCCGACGCCGCTCGGCGACCAGGCCGACCTCGACCTGCTCGCCACCGACCAGCGGACACGCGGCCTGGTGCGGGAGGCGCTGCGGGAGATCATCGAGGTCGAGGGGCCGGTCGAGCAGCACCGGCTGGCCCGCCTGGCACTCGCCCGCTTCGGCTTCCTGCGCACCCGGGAGGACCGGCGGCTCGCCGTGCTCTCGCTGGTCGACACCCGCCGGCTCTACGACCACCCGACGGTCGGGCGGTACGCCTGGCCCGAGGGGACGGACCCGCAGGGCTGGCACGCGTACCGGGTCACCCAGGTGAGCAACGACCGGGCCTTCGAGGAGGTGCCGCCGGAGGAGGTGGCGAACGCGTTCGTGCACGTGCTTCAGGGCTACCCGAGCATGGACGAGGACCGGCTGTTGCGTGCGGGACTGGAGCGCCTGGGCTACCGGCGGCGCACCGAGAAGATCGACCGGTTGTTGCGCTACGGCCTGCACGTCGCGGTGACCAGCGGACGGATCCGCTTGGACCCCGAGCGACGCCTCACGCTCGGCTGACGCTTCCCGCTCGCCCTGCTCAGAATGCCGGAAGAGGCCTCGCTCGCTCTCGAGCATCCTCCGCGATCCGGGACGGCTACTCGCAGCCAAGCGCCGCTTGGTACTCGGCCGGCGGGTTTCCGGCGGCCACCTTGTCGGCGGTCTCCCAGAACACCTCCGGCCAGTCACCCTCCTCGTTCATCTGGTGCAGCACCGTCCACTTGTGGCTGCTGCGCAACGCCTCAGCGGCCCGTTGGAGGGCGGCGTCGTCTCCTGCCTTGTTCGCGCGTAGCCATTCGGCTATCCACGCGCAGCCAACTCGGCTGGTCACCTTGGCGCCGAACTGGTAGGCGTCGTTGGTGCCGACGTCGCCCAGCGTGCTGGTGTCGAAGCCGGGAGGCAGCGGCACGTCGGCGAGCACCTTGGCCGCCTGCGCGTCCACTCGCTTCGGCGTGACGATCTCCGCCGGGAGCGCGGCCAGCCACGTACGCGCGTCGACGCGCACCACGTCGGCGAGAACCCGATCGAAATCGCTGCGCGTCCAAGTGCCCCCGGTACGCAGTTCGACGAAGGAACCGTCGCGGGGCCGGAGCATGACCGCGAAGTCGCTGGCGCTGTATCGGAACAGGTCCGCCGGCCAGCCGTCGACCTTCACCGGCTCCGGCTTGCTGACGTGGAGCCGATCCTGGTGGTAGCCGTCGTACTGGTCGGCCGGGTACCAGTTCATCTCCACCTGCCGTGCGCCGTTGCTGAACCCGATGGTGCCCGTTTTTTCGGCGAAACCGTAGACCGTGGTCGCCTTCCAACCGGGTTGGTCGATCAGCAGCCGGGGGTTCTCCTCGGCAGCTTTCAGCACCATCGCCGAGAGCGTGACCGGGTCCGTCGCTGCGGAGGTGATCGCCGGGTTCGCCGGTCGCCCTTCCGGCTGGTCGGACTTCATGATCGAGACGGTCAGGACACCGGCGAGAAGGGTGGCCGCGACGCCTGCGCCGGCGAGGCCACCCATCACGCCGCGGCGCGCCCGGAATCGCTTGCCCAACGGTTCGGCGACAGGGTCGAGGGTCGGCACGGACATGATGTCCTCCAGGAGGTTCTGCGCGGCCCCGTCGAGGTGCCTGATGACACCGGGTCGGTACGGGTCGGCGTCTCGGACCATCCGGTCGAGGTGCTCGTCGGTCATCTGCCCTCCTCGGCGGTGCGTGCGGCCATGACGTCGAGTACATGTCCGGGCGGGGCGAGGTCGTCACCGATGAGTTCTCGCAACCGGGCCCGGGCCCGCGACAGCCGGGTACGGACGGCAGCCGCCTTCACGTCAAGGACCGCCGCGGCCTCGCGGGGCTCCAAGCCCTCCCAGAAGGTCAGCATCAACACCTCCCGGTCCAACTCACCCAGCCGGGCCAGCGCGGCCTGGACCGTTAGCCGCTCGGGCACCTCGCTGCCCGGGTCGACGGCGACGGCGACCCTGAGCCGTTGCCGCAACCGTTCACCCAGCCGTTCCCGGCGCATTCCGCCCCGGTGGTGGTTGGCCAGCACCCGCCGGGCCACGCCGTACAACCACAGTCGGGCCTCGCTCTCGGGCGGCATGTCACGGCTGCGCCGCCAGGCGACGAGGAAGGTCTCGGCGACCACGTCGGCGGCGTCATCAGGCTGCCCGACGCGCCGCATCGCGTACGCCAGCAGCGGCTCGAAGTTGACCGCATAGACGCGTCGGAAGCGATCCTCGTGCTCAGTCCCGGGGCTCACGTCTACTCCATGTCCGGTCGAGCGCCCATCGTGACAAGCCCGACCAGAATTCACGCAGTTCGCCAGGCCGGCTCCGACCGGGACAGCGCTCGAAGAGCCTGGAACCCCAGGTCGGTCGCGGTCGCTCCCTCCGGGAATAACCAGTGACCTCTTCGATAACACCGAAGAGGTCACTGGTTCGATCCCAGTATCGCCCACGCAGGTCAAAGGCCATCTCCCGCTTCGGCTGGCCTGTCTGCTCGTCTGCAACAGCGGTGTGCAGCAACGGTCACGGGAGAGTGCAGCCGGTTGCAGGAACGGCTGGTGGGTGTGCCAGGCGGTTTCGTGCGCCCCGCAACTGGTGACGGGACCACATCGGGGCGATTCCCGAAGGCGGAGGCCGCCGGCTCGACCCAGTCTCCACTGTGCCGAAGCGGGCTTCGGGGAGCCCAAAGGCGTGAACGTCGAGGGTCCGCCGGGTCCGCCTGTCGACGTGAGCGGCCGGGCGCATCAGCCAGCCGTAGATCTGTCCGACCGGTATTGCCAGTAGACGAGGTTGTTGTGTGTGGCGCGGATGTCGGGATGGTTCGGGCCGAGTACACGCGAGCGGTCGCTGAGCAGCGCTCGGAAGGCGGCTGCGGCACCTCTGGCATCTCCGGCGTACCCGCGCCACGAGGCGAGGTTGTTACGGGTGGTCAGCGTGTCGGGATGGTCGGGTCCGAGAACACGCAGGCGGTCTGACAGGAGCGCTTCGAAGGTGGCCACCGCACCGGCGGCGTCCCCCGCCTTACCTCTCCAGTGCGCGAGGTTGTTGCGGGTGGTCAGCGTCTGCGGGTGGTCGGGCCCGAGGACACGCAGACGGTCCGACAGGAGTTCCTCGAACGCCGTCACGGCGCCGGCGGCGTCCCCGGCCTCACCCTGCCAGTGAGCCAGGTTGCTCCGTACCCGAAGTGTGTCGGGGTGGTCGCGGCCGACACGACGAAGCTGATTGTCCAGTAACTCCTGGAAGGCTGTGACGGCTCCGCCGGCGTCGCCCGCCAGGCCGCACCAGGAGGCGAGGTTGTTGCGGGTTTTCAGGGTGCGCGGATCGTCTGGGCCGAGGACGCGCAATTGCTCGTTCAGGAGGGCCCGGAAGGCTGCGGCAGCGCCGGCGGCGTCCCCGGCCATGCCCCGCCAGAGGGCGAGGTTGTTGCGGGTGGCCAGAGTTTGAGGATCGCCGGGGCCGAGGATGCGTAGCATGCTGTCGAGGAGATCCTGGAAGGCGGCGGCCGCCCCGGCGGGATTCCCGGACTGCCCCTGCCAATCCGCCAGGTAGCCGCGGATGCCCAGGGTGTGGGGGTGATCGGGACCGAGGAGACGTAGGTGCTCGTCGAGTAGGTCCTGGAAGCCGGCGACCGCGCCGGCCGGGTCGCCCGCCTCGCCCTGCCAGTGGGTGAGGTCGCTTCGGGTGACCAGGATGTCGGGGCGGTCCGGCCTGAGGTGCCGCCGCTGGTCGTCCAGTAGCTCGCCGAGGAACGTGATGGCCGGTAGAAGCAGTCCGGTTCTGCCGAAACTGCGTCCTATGGCGAACAGCACCGGGTGGGTGCGCGGGGCGATCAGCAGATTCCCGGTGACGTGGCGTAACGCAAGGGCGTTGTCCCGCATGAGCTGTTCCGGCTCGGGATGGTGCGCTGACGACCAACAGTCGAGGAGGGCGTCAGCAGCGGTCAGCGCGGCGGCGCGCAGTTCATCGGGCGAGAGGTGCTCGCGGGTAGCGCGTTGGATGAGCGCGTGAACGCGGATCTGATCCCTGGTAACGGTGGCTAGATTGAGCCGGTGCAGGTTGTGCAGAGCACCGGTAGCTGCGTGAGCGTTGCTCTGCTGATCGTCGTCCGTCGCGCGGGTGAGGTAGGCCAGGGCGGGTCGGCTGGTGAAGACGGCCACGGGTATGCCGTTGGAATCCAACAATGAGGCCAAGGCGAGCATCGGCCGTGCGAGGCCTTGAGGCTCGGCCCGGTCCGCTGCCTCGACGGACAGGGACCACGCGGCGGTCACCGTTGCCCGCTGGTCGTCAGGTAGAGCGTCCTGGTGGGGCAACAGCTCTGCCAGAGCAAGCTTGCGGTCGGCGAGGCGTCGGCGGTAGCCGGCGCAGTCGAGGCCGTCGGTATCGGCGCGGTCGCGGATGTAAGCCGTCGCTTGTGCAAGCGCGAGAGGCAAGAAGCCCAGATCAGCGGCGAGTCCGTCCGCGCCGGTGAGCCGAGCCGGGTCGGCGATGGCCCGGTTCACGTAGGAAACGGCCTCGACAGGTGTGAAGAGACCTACGGTGATCAAGGTCCGTCCTTCGGTTGCGAGGACGGCGTCACGACGACGGGTTGTCACCAGCGTGCGGCCGTTGCTGTTGGCGGGAGGCCACAGACCAGCGGCGTGGACTGGCGCGTCGAGGTTGTCCAGAACGATCAGATGCTTCTGGGGGGTGCGCTCGAGCCAGCCGAGCAGGGCACCTGCTGCCTCCTCGGGAGGAACCTTGGCGCCGGCCACCCCGAGCCGTTCCGCGGTCTGGGCGTATGCGGTGACGATCGCGTCGCGGCTGGCGGCAGTAATCCACACCAGCAGATCAAGCTGATCGGTGTCTGCCAAGTGGCGCGCGAACCGGGCAGCCAACTGCGTCTTGCCGACCCCGCCCATCCCGGACAGCACCTGGGTCGTCGCCGTCGTCCGCCCTGCACGAGCCGAGGCGACCAGATCGTCGGCGATGCGCCGATCCTGGAACCATGCCGCCAGCCGCGGGACCGACCCAACCTGAATCAAGCGACCGACAGTGGCACGGTTCCTGGCCTGGATTGGGCTGGAACCGGGCCGCAGCGTCACCACCAATGAGAACAGCCCGAGCAGCGCGCTGACTATCCCCGCGATCCACCCCGCCTGCTCCGTGCCTTTCCACCCCGGCCGTGGCAGCTCCCCGCCCCACAGAGCGCCCACGGCAAGCACGGCGAGGCCGAGCAGCAGCGCCACGGCTGTCCCCAACAGCAGGCCTGCTTGATGTCGCCGCGGCTTGCGGCCGAAGACTCGGGTCACCACCCCATCATCGATGGTTCTTCCCATCACGAGGGAACCGACGAGCCAGCAGAGGCGAGATTGGACTTTCGGACCAGCCCAGCTCCGGGACTACATGAGCTTCCCTGGCGATCGGCCTCGCCATCGACGGCTTCATCGTACGCCTGACGGCCGGCCCGGCGGTCATTTCACTGCGGGGCCACGGCGCGTGGTGGCGGCCGCGGTCGCTGGACCGGCTGCCGAACGTCGCCATCGAGGGCGACGGTCGACGCCTGGCCGCCGAGCCGGGGTGGGAGGCCGTCCGGGCCTGATCCGCGCGGGCGACCGCGACCGGTCGTCGCCCGGGACCGGCCCCGTCAGCGCGGGTGGTAGACGACCGCGCGGCTGACACCCCAGACCGGGCGGATCGACGCCGCGATGCGGCCGCGGTCATCGAGGTCGACGACCTCGCCGTCCGTGCTGACCCCGGCGAGGCTGAGGTCGTGCAGGACGCCGCGTCGCCACAGCGCCGGGCGGGCGCTTCCGTCGGTGGCCTGGGAGCTTGCCAGGATCTCGCCGCGGTTGTTGATCGCCCGCAGCTGGGTGAAGCTGCCGCCGAGGGTGCCGACGTCCAGAGCGCGGCCGTGCTGCCAGAGGATGCCGCGCTCGAACTGCTCGGCCGAGAACTGCCAGCCGATCACCCAGCCGTGGTCGTTGAGGGCGTACGTGTTGCTGCGGTCGAAAGGGCCGGCGCCGAGGTCGGTGACCCGGCCACGGTGCCACAGGGCGGCGTGGAAGCCGCCCGGCACAGACACCCCGCCGGAGACCTGGCCGCGCTCGTTGACGTCGGACACCTCGTCGAGGGCCAAGGGCAGGGCACGGCCGTTCGTCCACAGGACGGGGCCTGCGTCGGTGCGGCCGAGGACCTGGCCGCGGTTGTTGATCGCCACGGGCAGGGTGGACGGGGCTCCCAGCGGCCGCAGGACACCACGGTGCCAGACGTACCCGCCTGAGCCGTCGTCGCGGGTGCCGACGACCTGGCCGCGGTCGTTGACGTCGGTCGGGTTGAAGGCGCCGAGATCGATCATCCGGCCGTGGTGCCAGAGGAACCCGTGGTAGGTGCCGTCGGCGGCCTGGGCGCGGCCCACCACGTCGCCGCGGTCGTTCATGGCGCTGGCGTAGCTGCTGTCGCCGCCGAGGGTGCCGAGGTCCACCATGCGATAGCCAGCCAAAGCGCCGGGCGTGGTAGACGCGGCGGCGGTGGGTGCGGCCGTCAAGGCGGCCGCAAGGAGAGCGGTGGCGAGAATGGATGGCATGGGACGGCTCCTTCCGGAGCTCGCCGGGCGAAACGTGCGCTCAGCCTAGGCGCGTCCCACCGCTCTGCCAGGTAGCCGTCACGAATCCGACAGTCTCGCCACCCGCTACGCGTCACTCGCCCGCGATCATGGGCGTGGAGCCCTTTCGAAGGCCGGCGTGGCCGCAGAACATCCTCTCGATTCCGAGATCATCGAGACGAGCGGACCATGGTGATGCCTATGAATCCGACATAGCGTGGGCCGACGGTGCCACACTTCCAAGGAGCAAGACGTTGGAAAATGAGATTCAGCTGATCAGTGACGGCGATGGGTTGGCGATCATCGGGCATCCGGCGGCTGTCGATCGTTTCCTCACCACGGAACGGCTCCCATCGAAGGACCTGGGGCTGAAGCGGCTCAGCAGCGCCCTCGGTACCGGTTCCAAGATCGCCAAAGTGGGGGCCGAAATCTCCGAGCAGTCCGGTCGCTGGGTCCAACTGTCCGCTGAGTCCGCCCAGGCGATGAAGAAGTACAACCTGATGAGCGGCTCGGAGCATGGTCTCAGCCGTGCCGTGCTGACCGACCACGGCAGGATCACCGGCCTGCTCGAGATCGTGCAAACCCCGAGCGCGATGCTGACAAACCCGGCGATCCTGACCGGTGCCGCTGGTCTCATGGCGCAACTCGCGATGAAACAGAGCATGGACGAGATCACCGACTATCTCGCCGTGATCGACGCGAAGGTCGATGCCGTGCTCCGCACTCAGACCGACGCGGTGATGGCTGACATGATCGGGGTAGAGCTCGTCATCGACGAGGCCCTGACGATCCGGGAGCAGGTGGGCAGGGTTTCTGAGGTCACCTGGTCGAAGGTGCAGGCCACCCCGGTGCCGCTCGCCCGGACCCAGGCGTACGCGTTGCGGCAACTCGATGCCATCGCCGAGAATCTGGAGACGACCAACGTCGGTGACTTGGCCGCGACGTCGAAGCAAGCCGAGATCAAGGTGCAGGAGTGGCTCGCCGTTCTGGCCCGCTGCTTCCAACTCCAGGACGCGGTCGCCGTGCTCGAACTCGATCGCGTGCTGGACGCGTCCGCAGAAGAGTCGGAGGAGCACCGCGTCGCCATCCGGATCGCCCGGCAGAAGCGCCTCGAGCTCATCTCCCGCACCACCGAACGCCTGATGGCCCGGATGGACACTGCCGCCGGCACCGCCAACGCGAAGGTGCTGTTCAATCCGACCTCGTCACGCGCCGTGGTGCGGTCGACCAATCACGTCGCGACCATCGTCGTCGATTTCCACGGCCGGCTCGGCATCGAACGCGTCCGCCGGTCGTGGGATGCCAGGCGATGGCTCGACGCGGCCGTGGAAGTGCGCGACAAGGTCGTCGAAACCGGGTCCGAGGTGGGAGCCAAGGTTCTTGACACCGGAGCTGAGGTGAAGGACAAGGTCGTGGAAACTGGGGCGGAGGGTGTCGGTGTCGCCAGTCGTTTCAGTATGCAGGCTTTCGGCCGGGCCAAATCGATGATGGGCAGGGTTCCCGGCGGGATCGCCGAGCGGGCCCAGCGGCAGCTTGGGAGTAGCGAGGAACTTGATCGGGAACAACCGTAGTGCTGCGTCTGGATCGGCGGTGATCCGCACGCTTTCAACCCGAGGCCCGGGATTCCTCAGGCGTCTCGTGACGGGTGAAGGATTGGATTGACCTCGGTGAGCGTGTCGACCAACTGCGCGGTGCCGTGGCGAACGCGATCGTCCGGGTGATGGATCAACGTCTCACACTCAGGCCGAGCGGCGTCGCGCGGTGAGAGCCTCGACCCGAATCGTGTTGATGGGGTGAGTCGCGATGCGGTAGCACTCGACCTCGATGGCCGCCCAGCGTCAGTTCCGCTGAACCCTCGGGTCAGCGCTACGCCCGCATGCCCTGAGCAGAACGGCTCGCCGATTCCGCCAACGGCGGGCAGGCTTCCGCCATGACAAGCGGCTTCAGCGGTGAGGTGGCCACCTACTACGCCCGGCATCGACGCGGCTATCCGCCCGAGGTGCTCGACGCGCTCACCGCGACATTCCACCTCGGCGCCGAGGACACGGTGATCGACCTCGGCTGCGGCACCGGCCAGCTGAGCATCCCGCTCGCTGCCCGGATCGGCGCGGTCCTCGGCGTGGACCCGGAGCCGGACATGCTGGCCCTTGCCCGCAGCGCCGGTGTGGAAGCCGGAACGACGAACGCCACCTGGATGCTTGGCGGTGACCGGGACCTGCCCGCCCTGTCCCGGTCGCTCGGTGGTCGGACGGTCGGCGCGTTGACTGTCGCCGTCGCCATCCATTTCATGGACCGCGACACTCTGTTCGAGGCCGTGCGGCCGTTGCTGCGGCCCGGTGGCGGCATCGCCGTGGTCACCAACGGTGCGCCGTTGTGGCTGCAGAACACCGCATGGTCGGAGGCGCTGCGCGGATGCCTGGAGCGGCTGTTCGGCCATCCCGTCACCGCGAGCTGCCAGACCGACGAGGCGGGCCGCCGTCGCAACCGGGAGGCGCTCGTCCGCGCCGGCTACCGGTACGCGGAGACGTGCGTGGAGTACGACGCCCCGCTCACTGTCGACGACATGGTCGGCGGTGTCCTCTCCGCCATGTCGGCCGACTCGCTGCCCTCCGTACAGCAGCGGGCCGAGTTCGCCTCGGAGGTTCGCGAGGCTCTCGGTGGGACGGACGAGGTCACGGAGCGGGTGCGGGTCTGGCTGCAGTACGGCGTGCGGGCGTAGCCGCGCACATCCCTGGTCGGACTTCCAGCCCGGAGAAGGCGATAGTCGCCAAGGCCCACCGGGCAGCGGGTGGACCGTCATGGTGTAGGACGGGGCCGCAGACACCCGTGGCGTTCCACCCGCTCGGTTCTGCGGTTACGGGATCCTCGGGGTCAGCTTGCGAACAGCATTCTCTGCGGGAAGTCGCCAGCACTGCGCCACGAGTTGACGATCTTGGCGGCAATGGCGCTGGCAGCGGCATTGAAGTCGCCGTCCGTGACCGATGCCTCCAAGGTCTTCGGGTCGATGATGAGAACGCGATCGAACCTGTCCTCGAACCCGAACTCGTAGCGCACCTCATCCGGCGGGGCGTCAACCCGACGTGCGACCACCATCATGCCCATGTCGCTATTCTCCCTACCTGGAGTAGTCCTCGAACGTCGGGTCGGGAATCGAGTCCTCCCAGTTCGAGATTCGATTCGCCGCGAGGTGGGCTTCTCGGTAGTCAGCATGCGGGTTGGCGAGGTAGTACCTCGACTCTGCCAGCTCGTGTTCCAGCAGCCTGAAGTCCTCCGGCAGGGGATCGCCTCGGCGCAGCCGCAGCCAAGCCTCGGCCATCGGCGCGCTCGGATCGTACTGTTGTCGGATGATCCCGCCGGCGTAGTCGTCCATCGGATGCTCTTCGAAGAAGACGTGCCGTCGGATCTGCTCGATCTCCGCTGGTGAGAACCCGCGAGATCCATCGAGCCGAGGTGCATCGGTGAGGTTGGCCGCGATCGTTCCCGCATCGTCCTGCTGCCGGATCGCCGCGTAGGCGTCCTTGGCCCAGCCCTCCTGACGTTCGTAGTCGGACAGGTTGCGTGGCCTGCTGGTGTGCCCTCCATGGACTCCGTCGACCGGGTTGTGCGGGGATCTGGGGGAAGAGTCGGTGAGCCGGCTCAGTGCCTGCTTGAGCCTCTCGATCAGCTCGCCGAGCCGCCGCACCTCCGGCATCAGCCGCCGCAGACTCGCCAGCAACCCCCGCAACAACCGCGCGATCCGTGCCGCCCAGGACGCCACAGTCGTGGTGACCTGTTCTACGACCAGCGGCGTGGCCAGTCCGGCGCTGGCGACCAGCTCCGTGGCGTACACGATGAGGCGGGAGACGCAGGCGGCGACGGCGTCGCGGACCAGCAGCCGGACGGCGGCGACCAGGCCGGCGGCGCCCTCGGTGATCGCGGCCAGCGCCTCGGCGCCCTGCGCCAAGCCAATGACGGCCTGCTGCTGCTCGCCGGCCCAGCTGCGGTATCCGGCCCCGGCGACGCCGGTCCAGCCGGCGACCTCGGTGCGGACCGCGTGGGCCAGGTCGGCGGCGTCCTCGCGCAGCGAGGCGGCGACGTTGCGCCAGGTCTGGGCGTGCGCGGTGATCTCGGCCGGGTCGCCGGCGAGCCAGTCGAGGGCCTCGCTGAGTGGCTTGACGTGTTCGACGAGCCACGCGATGCCGTATTGCAGCAGCGCGCTGACCGGGTCGGACACGATCGCGAGCGCGTCCAGGCCGGCGCTGACCACGCCCAGGCCGCCGTCGATCCAGCTGCCGGTGCGGACACCCTGGGCGATGAGTTCGATGTCCTCGCAGATCCAGATGCCCGCCCAGGCACTGGGCCCGGTGTCCGCCGCACCGGCGACCAGCGGGTTGCTGCTCACCGCCGGTTCCGCGCCTGGTCGAGCAGGTGCGCGGCGTGGGTGTCGGAGGCGCGGTAGCGCTCGGCGCTGGTGCGGACCTTGCCGGCGGTGTCCCGGACCGACGTGGCGGCGGCGCCGACGCCGTCGACCAGGGTGCGCCCGAGGCCGTCGAGGAGCACCGGCATGATCTGGCAGAGTTGCCCGTACGCGTCGGCGCCCAGCCGGACGTGCTGCCCGGCCTGGCGGGCGGTGTCGATGCTGTCGGCGCAGCGGTCCAGGTGGGCGGCGTGGGCGGTCAGGTCGCCCGGATCGACCTGGAGGATCTCACCGTCGGGCATCCGGCGGGCCCTGGTCGGGGTCGAGCCGCCGCCGGTGGGACTCGACGATCGCCCGTGCGGCCGGGTCGTCCGTGCCGAGCGTCTCGGCGGTCGCCTCGGTGAGCCTGCGCAGCAGGTCGGTGCGCGCGGCCCGGGCGGTGGACACGACCTGCCGGGCGGTGTGGGCGGCGGAGTGCTGCCGGGTGCGTTCGTCGAGCCGCAGGTCGGTCAGCAGCCCGGACGCGTCGACTGTCACCTCGACCAGGCCGTCGTCACTGCGGGCGGAGCCGGTCAGCGCCTGTGTGCGGGCGGCGAGGTCCCGCGCCCGCGCGGCCTGCGCGGCGAGGCCCGACTCCCACTCGTCGAGTCGGCGACCCGCCGCGTCCAGTGCGGCCTCGTCCGCCCACATGGCCACCCTCCCCAGGGGACATCGGTGACCGCTACGCTACCAACCGGTGGCGCTGGGTGTATGTCCCGTCCTGCGGCGATCTCGGGCGGCGGGAGGGGCAACGGTCAGCCCTGGAGCCGCTGTGCCCAGTAGATCTGGTCGTCGGGTCCCAGGTAGACGAGCGCCAGCAGCAGGTCGGGCAGCGTCACCGGCGCGGTGGCGATCGGGAACTCCTGCCGTTGTCTTCCCAGGCGTGGAAAGAGCGCCACGAACGTCACCGGTGAAGCCCGGGCGTCTCCGATCGCCAGCCGGCTTCCGCCGTTCCGCCAATCGTGTTCGCCGACCCGCACGTCGCCCGCGCCGCGTAACCAGGGGTAGCGGTCCGGGATCCTGTTCTCCACCCCTGCGCTGCCCATGCCGACGCTCTCCTGCGGCGCGGACACCGCGAACACCGGCGGTTTGAGGTCGGTGCGCTTGTCGATGAGGAAGAGCGCGAAGTAGCCGCCGTCCAACGGTGCCGGTGGCGTCTGCCAGGACACCCGGCCCAGCACCAGTTGGTCACCGCCGGACGCCACCGGTGCCTGGTACGCCGAACCGAGCGCGGCCTGCGCCTCGTCGTAGGTGACGAACTCCAACGACGAGCGGAGGTGCAGCGCCTCCGGCCCGTAGGGCGGGCGCTGGTGCCACAGGTGCCATCCGCCGATCGCCGCCACGATCACCACCAACGCCACCGCCGCGGAGGCTGCCCGTCGCCACGTCACGACCGTGAGTGAAGCATGCCCTCGCCCGTCCGGCGGGCCAGCCGGCTGATCGCCGCCACCGACCGGTCCACGTCCGCCTCGGTGGTGGTCGCGTTCGACACCGAGATCCGCATCAGCCGCCGCCCCCGCCACGTCGTGCCGCCCACCCAGCACGTCCCGTCGGCCTGCGTCGCGGCCACCACCCGGTCGGTCTCCGCGTCGTTACCGAAGCCGACCAGCACCTGGTTGAGCACCACGTCGTTGACCACTTCAAACCCGGCCGCGGTCAGCCCGTCGGCGAATCGGCGGGCCAGCGCGCAGCAGCGTTCGACGAGCGCCGCCACGCCGTCGCGGCCCAGCTCCCGCAGGCCGGCCCAGGCCGCGAAGCCACGGGCGCGCCGGGAGGACTCCGCGGTCAGGTCGGCGCCCCCGGGCACGCCACCGGAGCCCACGAGGTACGTGGCCGCGTACGACATGGCCGCCGCGTGCACGTCGGGTCGGGCGCAGAACGCGAACGCCGTGTCGTACGGCAGGTTCAGCCACTTGTGGCCGTCGCAGGCCCACGAGTCGGCCGCCTCGACGCCGTCCACCAGGTGCCGGGTGCTCGGGCTGGCGGCGGCCCACAGCCCGAACGCGCCGTCCACGTGCACCCAGCCGCCGTGCCGGTGCACCAGGTCGCACGTCGTGCGCAGCTCGTCGAACGCGCCGGTGTTCACGTTGCCGGCCTGCAGGCAGACGATGGTCGGGCCGGTGCCGCCGTCGCGCAGCGCCGCCGCCAGCGCGGCCGGGTCGACAGCGCCCTGCGGGCCGGCGGGCACCTGCGTCACCGCGTCCGTGCCGAGGCCGAGCAGGCGCAGCGAACGGTCCACTGTGGCGTGTCGTTCGGCTCCGGCGAGCACCCGCACCGGCGGCGCGCTGAGCAGCCCGCGCCGTTCCACGTCCCAGCCGGCGTCGGCGAGCACCTGGTGCCGGGCGGCGGCGAGCCCGGCGGTGTTGGCGGCCTGGCCGCCGGTGACGAAGCCGACCGACGCCGTCGCCGGAATGCCGAGCAGGTCCTTGAGCCAGGTGCCGGCGGCCGCCTCGGCGGCCACCGCGGCGGGCGAGGTGACCGCGTTGAACGCGATCTGGTCCCAGCCGGCGGCGAGCATGTCGGCGGCGGTGGCGGCCGGGGACGCGCCGCCCACCACGAAACCGAAGTAGCGCGGCCCGGCGGTGGCGACCAGCCCTGGCTCGGCGGCGGCCACCAGCTCGGCGAGCACCTGCTCAGGCGGGGTGGGCGCGGCCGGCAGCCCGACGGCGAACGCCTCGTTCAGCGCGGCCTGGTCGACCGGCACCCCGACCGGCCGTTCGGCAAGTGTCCGCCGGTAGTCGGCGGCATGCTCGGCGGCCCGCCGAAACAGCTCCCGCAGCTCGTCCATCGCCGCACCCTAACCGGAGGTCGTGGGGCCGGACGCCCCGACGGTGGCCGGGTGTACTCGGAGTGAGTGCTGAGTGACCCCCGTGACCGCTGGCTCACCCACGAACTCCTGGGTTTCTGTGGATGGATCGGACCGTCGGTGGCTTTCCCGCCGACGAGATGGCACACCGGGGGAGGGCCGATGGGTCTGCGGAGACTGCTGGACAGCACACCCGCGCGTCTCGCCGGGCAGGGTTCAGACCTGCTCCAACTGGTCGTACTCGCCGGGACGGCTCTCGCCGCGCTGTACGGTGTCGGCACCACCTGGGCGGTGGCGCTGCACGTCCCTCCCGCGACGCTCGTCGTCGTGGCGGTGCTTCTCCTGGCCGCCTCGGTGCTGACGTACTACGTCAGGTGCGTCTACCGCCCGCCGGACTTCCTGATCGAGGAACTCGACGGGTCGCTGGTCGTCACGCGCGTCAAGGGGGCCGACGGTCGTTCCCACCACCGCTACGCCTACACGCGACAGCAACGAGTCCGGGCGACGCGGCAGATCCGCCTGGTCGGCGTCCGCTCGCACTGGAGCGGCCAGAACCGCACGGTCGAGGAGGCGACGTCGCTGTTCCCGGAACACCGGCTGCTCGACGGCGCGGTGGCCGAGGAGGACGGGCGGGTCTACCGGTGGTTGTACCTGCTCGGCCCGCTGGCCCGCGGCCGGCGGGTGAGGGTCGGCATCAGGCAGGTGTTCGAGGATGCCTACGCGCCGATGAAGCCGTACTACCGGGAGAGCTGCGAGGAACGCCCGGTCGGAAAGCTGTCGGTACGGGTGCAGTTCGACCACGCCGACGCGCCGGCCGAGGCGTGGCACGTGGTGTGGCGGAGAACGCGGTCGGGGTCGAGTCGTCAGGAGGTCGCCCGCACCCGATGCCGGCCCAGCGCTGACCAGGCGGCGGGAAAGGTCGTCTACGCGTTGACCCTGCGGCGGCCGGACCCCGAGTGCGCCTACGGCATCTGGTGGCGGTGGCCGGAGGAAACGCCCCGACGACTCGCGGGTGCGCCCGCGCGACGGGCGCAGGGCGAGGACGTCAGTCGGGCGCTTCCCCGAGGGCGGCGGTGAGCCGGTCGAGGTGCACGGCGACCGGGCCGGCGGTGAGCATCCCGCTGCCGGCGCCGGCCACCTCGTGCGCGGCCGGCGCCAACGCGTCGCGGGCGCGGCGCATCGCGGCCCGGTCGTGGAGCGCCACGGCGGCTCGGCCGGTGAGCGCCCACAGCGCCTCCAGCAGCAGGTCGCGCGGCGGTGGCGGGGTCCGGCGCAGCGCGGCGGCGGCGTCGGCGCGCCGGTCGGCGGCGAACAGCACGAGCGGGCGGGCCCAGGGCGCGTACGGGCCCCAGTCGGTGTCGTCGGGGAAGTCGGCCGGGAGGTCGTGCCACACCCGCAGGCAGAGCAGCGCCAGCGGGAGCAGGCCCCGCTCGACGCCGGGCATGCCGCAGCCGGCCAGGCGACCAGCGGCCGCCCGGTAGGCGGCTTCCGCCTGCGGGTACGACGCGCCGGTCGCCGCGGTGCCCATGGCCCGGTACCAGGTGGTGAACACGCCGGTGAGCGGGGACTCGTGCCGGGCGGCGAGCCGGTCCGCGGCGTCGGCGTGCGCGTCGGCGGCGGTGAGGTCGGCGAGCGCGCCGCGCGCCTGCATCCGGATCAGGTGTCCGAGGATCTCGACCGGGGCCAGGCCGTGCCGGGCGGCCAGCGCGACCAGCTCCGCGCCGGTCGCGTCCCGCTCGGCGGCCAGCCCGGCGCGGTGGAACGTCTGCATGAACACGCCGTTGAGCGCCTGGGCGAGCAGGGCCGGGTCGGCGAGGCGCCGGGCGATCGCCTCGGCGTGGCGGGCCGCCTCGGGCCCGCGCGTCGACGGCAGGCCGCGGGACTCGACGGCGACGGTGGCGAGCAGCCGCGCGCGGGTCGCCTCCGGCGCGTCCGGGCCGAGGCCGGCCAGCGCCCGTTCCGCCGCCGCCACCACCCGGGCCGCCTGCTGGGGGTCGTCGGCGCGGGTCCAGATCGCCGGCACGTCGTAGCCGCCGATCACCCGCGCGGTCAGGTCCGGGTCGCCGAGCTGCTCGGCGGCGTCGATGGCGGCGACCCGCTGGTCGCGGGCCGCCTCCAGACCACCCGGTCCGGTCACCGCCAGGCTGCGCAGCAGCCCGACGGTGGACTCCAGCCGGGCCCGCGCCCCGGGGACCACGCTGCGTTCGTACGCCGCGGCGGCCTCCGCCCACACCCGGGCCGGGCCGGTCGGCTCCGGGTCGGTCTGGCGCAGGAGGTCGGTCTCCAGCCGGCGCAGTCGCGGGCCGGGGTCCAGGCCGAGCTGGTCGCGCAGCCGCTCGCGGGCGCGGCGCAGCACGGCCAGCGCGTCGGCCTGCCGCCCGGCGCGGTAGAGGGCCAGCGCCAGCAGCCGCCAGCCGTCCTCGCGCCACGGGTGGTCGGCCACGTGGGCGTCCAGATCGGGTACGGCGTCGACGGCGCGCCCGAGCGCGAGCAGCGCCTCGGCGCGCCGTTCCACCGCGGTCAGCCGCAGCTGGTCGAGGCGGGCGCGTTCGGCGCGCGCCCACGGCTGGTCGAGGCCGGCGTACCCGGGGCCGCGCCACCAGCCCAGCGCGGCGTCGAGGCGGTCGAGCGTCGGCCGGGGGAGCGCGTCGGCGGAGGCGGTGACGGCGTCGGCGAACCGCCAGGCGTCGACCATGTCGCCGGTGGCGCGCAGCGCGTACCCCGGTCCGTCGGTGACCAGGAGCCGGGCCGGCTCGCGCGGTGCGCGCCGCGGTTCCAGGCGGCGGCGCAGCGCCGCCACGAAGGTGCGGACCGCGCCCACCGCGCCGGCCGGCGGGTCGTCCCACAGGTCGTCGACGAGGTGGTCGACCGGCACCACCCGGCCCCGGGCCACGATCAGCCGGGCCAGCACCGCGCGGTGCCGGGGGCCCTTCAGGTCGACCGGCGCGCCGGCGTCGTCCCAGGCCGTCACCGGGCCGAGCACACCGAAGCTGACCTGCACCGACCCCTCCTCGACCCGGGGGCCACCGTACCGCGCTCATCGGTTGCTCATCCGGCGCCGCCACGCTTGGCCGGTCCGACGAGAAAGAGAGGTACGAGATGACCATCGGCATCACCGGATTCGACTACCAGCGCGTCACCGTCGCCGACGGCGTGGCGCTGAACGTGGCGGTGGGCGGTTCCGGCCGCCCGGTTGTGCTGCTGCACGGCTTCCCGCAGACCCACCTGATGTGGCGGCACGTCGCCGCCGACCTGGCCGCCGACCACACCGTGATCTGCCCGGACCTGCGCGGGTACGGCGCCAGCGACAAGCCGCCCGCGCGCGACGAGGACACGTACGCGAAACGGACCATGGCCGCCGACGTGGTGGCGCTGGCCCGGGCGCTGGGTCACGAACGGTTCGCGCTGGCCGGGCACGACCGGGGGGCGCTGGTCGCGGTGCGCGCCGGCCTGGACCACCCGGACACGGTGACCCACCTGGCGTCGCTGGACGTGCTGCCCACCCTCGACATGTGGGACGTGCTGCACGGGGCGTCGGCGGCGGTGGCGTTCCACCTCTACCTGATGGCGCAGCCGCCCGGCCTGCCCGAGCGGATGATCTCCGCCAGCGCGGACGCGTTCTTCGGCTACTTCCTCGACGCCTGGGGCACCGATCCGGCGGCCATCGGCGCACAGGTGCGCGCCGAGTACCTGCGGGCCTCCCGGGAAGCCGTCGACTCGATCGTCGCCGACTACCGGGCCTCGGCCGGCATCGACGTGGCGCACGACCGGGCGGACCAGGACGCGGGTCGGCGGCTGGCCATGCCGGTGACCGTGATCCAGCAGGATTGGGGCGCGGCGCTCGGCTACGACGCGCAGGCGGTGTGGCGGGCGTGGGCCCCGGACCTGGAGCACCGCACCACCACCGCCGGGCACTTCATGGCCGAGGCGGCGCCGGCCGAGATCAGCGAGGCGCTGCGAGCGCTCCTGAAGCGGTAGCGTACGACCTATCGTACGTTGTACGGTAGGTCGACGACACCACGGAGGAGGCGACCCGGTGGAACACGCGATCATCGCGGAAGGGCTGCGCAAGCGGTACGGGGACACGGCCGCGCTGGACGGATTCGACCTGCGGGTGCCGCCCGGCACGGTCTGCGGGCTGCTCGGCCCGAACGGCGCCGGCAAGACCACGGCGGTGCGGATCCTCGCCACGCTGCTGCGCTTCGACGCCGGCCGGGCCGAGGTGGCCGGTCTCGACGTGGCCCGCCAGGCCGACCGGGTGCGCTACCGGATCGGCCTGGTCGGGCAGCGTCCGGCCCTCGACGAGGCGCTCAGCGGTCGGGAGAACCTGGTCATCCTCGGCCGGCTGTTCCACCTCGGCCGGTCGCAGGCCCGGGCGCGCGCCGCAGAGCTGCTGGAGCGGTTCGGGCTCGCCGACGCCGGCGGCGCGCCGGTGCGGACGTACTCGGGCGGCATGCGCCGGCGGCTCGACCTGGCCGCCGGGATGATCCGCACGCCGTCCGTGCTCTTCCTCGACGAGCCCACCACCGCACTGGACCCGCGCGGGCGCAACGAGGTGTGGGAGTCGGTCCGGGACCTGGTCCGGGCCGGCACCACAGTGCTGCTCACCACGCAGTACCTCGACGAGGCCGACCAGCTCGCCGACCGCATCTGCGTGCTCGACGCCGGCCGGGTCATCGCCGAGGGCACCCCGGACGCGCTCAAGTCCCGCCTCGGCGGCGACCGGATCGACCTGGTCGTCCGCGACGCCCGCGACCTCGCCACGGCGGCGGACCGGCTGCGCCGGGTGGCGACCGCCGAGCCGGTCGTCGACGCGGACCGCCGCGCGGTCAGCGCCCAGGTCGACGACCGGGCCGGCGCGCTGACCGAGGTGCTGCGCGCGCTCGACGCCGACGGGGTGACCGTGGCGGACGTGGCGCTGCGCCGGCCCACCCTCGACGAGGTGTTCCTCCGGCTCACCGGCCGACCCGCCGAGCGCGCCGACGCCACCGTGGAGGTGCCCGCGTGAGCGCCGCCACCGTCGCCTCGTCGCCGGGCCGCCCGTCCCTGGCCGGCGACAGCCTCACCCTCACCTACCGGGCGCTCGCGCACTGGCGTCGTGACCCCGGCCAGCTGGCCGGCGCGCTGGCCTTCAACATCCTGATCGTGCTCATGTTCGCCTACCTGTTCGGCGGCGCGCTCCAGGTGCCCGGCGGTGGCAGCTACCGGGAGTTCCTGATGCCCGGCATGTTCGCCATGACCATGCTCTTCGGCATCAGCCAGACCACCATGGCGGTCTCCGCCGACGCCGAACGCGGCGTCACCGACCGGCTCCGGTCGATGCCGGTGTCCCGGCTCGCCCCGCTGCTCGGCCGGGCGCTGGCCGACATGCTGTTCGCGGTGGTGACGCTCGCGGTCATGCTGCTCGCCGGCCTGGCCGTGGGCTGGCGGGCGCACGGCGGTCCCGGCGACACGCTCGCCGCGCTCGGGCTGATCCTGCTGCTGCGCTTCGCGCTGACCTGGGTGGGCATCTACCTCGGCCTGGTGACCAAGGGCGCGGGCGCGGTGACCGCCGTGCAGACGCTGGAGTTCCCGCTCGGTTTCCTGTCCAGCGCGTTCGTCGCGCCCTCGACCATGCCCGCCTGGCTGGGCGCGGTCGCCGAGTGGAACCCGCTGTCGGCGACCGTCGGCGCCACCCGGGAGCTGTTCGGCAACCCCGGCTGGGGTGGCGAGGGCTGGGTGGCCGCGCACCACCCGCTGCTGGCCGTGCTCTGGCCGCTGGCCCTGGTCGCCGTGTTCGTGCCGCTGTCGCTGCGCCGCTACCGGGCGCTGGGCGGCTGAATCCCGCCGGCGGGGGCGGCCCCACCGTCCCCGCCGGTGAGCACGACCAGCTGTCCGGTGGCCCGGGTCATCGCCACATAGCGGTCCACCGCCCCGGAGATCCCGGCGCCGAACGCCTCCGGGTCGACCAGCACCACCAGGTCGAACTCCAACCCCTTGGCCAGCTCGGGGGTCAGCGACCGGACCCGGCCCGACGCCGGGCACCCGGGCTCGCCGATGACGCACGCGACGCCCTCGGCGTGCGCGGCGAGCCAGCTCCGGACCACCTCGTCCAGCTCGGCGCGGGCGCCGTAGCGCACCGGCAGGTCACCGGTGCGGATGGAGGTCGGCACGTTGGCGTCCGGCAGCACGGCCCGGATCACCGGCTCGGCCGCCGCCATCACCTGCGCCGGGGTGCGGTAGTTGACGGTCAGCGACGCCACCTCGATCCGGTCGAACCCGACCCGTGCCAGCCGCTGCCGCCACGACTCGGTGAACCCGTGCCGGGCCTGGGCCCGGTCGCCGACCACGGTGAAGCTGCGCGACGGGCAGCGCGCCAGCAGCATCTGCCACTGCGCGTCGGTCAGCTCCTGCGCCTCGTCCACCACCACGTGCGCGAACGGCCCGGCCAGCGGGTCCGCGTCGGCGACGGTCAGCACGCTGTCGTCGACCAGGCTGGTCCGCATGTCCGCGCCGGACAGCATGGTCATCAGCCCTTCGCCGTCGTCGTAGGCGTGCGACGCGATCAGCGCGTCCACCACCGTGTCCATCCGCTCCCGCTGCGCGGCCAGCGCCGCGTCGTCGCGGCGCCGCCGCCGCGACGCCTGCGGGTCGCCGACCCGCCGGCGCGCCGCGTCCAGCAGCGGCAGGTCGGCCACCGTCCAGGCCCGGGCGTCGACGCGTCGCAGGGTACGGATCTCCTCGGCGCTCAGCCACGGGGCGCACCGACGCAGGTAGGCCGGCACGGACCACAGGTCCGCCACGATGTCGGCCGGGTCGAGCAGCGGCCACGCCCGTCCGAACGCGGTGACCAGCTCCCGGTTGCCCGCCAGCGACCGGCGCACCGCGTGTTCCGGCTCGTCGCCGTCGTAGCGTTCCCACAGGATCGTCAGCAGCTCCTCCCACACGTCGTCGCGCGCCTCGTTGTGCGCGGCGCCCGGGCCGGCCGCCGCGAACGCCTCCGTCCAGTCGTCGGCGGTCAACTGCAGCTCGGTGTCCTCGACGGCGACCGTCATCGCCGTCGCGGGCGGCTCCTCGTAGAACCGCACCGCCGCCTCCACCGCGCCGAGAAGCTCCGCCGACGCCTTCAACCGGGCCACCTCGGGGTCCGTCTCGACGGTCGCCGCCGCACCCTCGGGGACCAGATCACGCAGCGTGCAGATCTGCACCTCCTCCTCGCCGAGGCTGGGCAGGACGTCGGAGACGTAGCTCAGGTAGGGCTGGTGCGGGCCGACGACAAGCACCCCGCCGCGGCGCTCGCCCAGTCGCGGGTCGGCGTGCAGCAGGTACGCGGTGCGGTGCAGTGCGACGACCGTCTTGCCGGTGCCCGGCCCGCCGTCGACCACCAGCGCACCCCGGGAGCCGGCCCGGATGATGGCGTCCTGGTCGGCCTGGATAGTGCCGAGCACGTCGCGCATCCGGGCCGAGCGGGTGGTGCCCAGGCTGGCGACGAACGCGGACTGGTCGTCGAGGGCGGCGTGCCCGACGAGCCCGTCGGCGGTGAACACCTCGTCCCAGTAGTCGGTGACCCGCCCGCCGCTCCAGCGGTAGCGGCGGCGGCTCGCAAGGCCCATCGGGTCGGCGTGGGTGGCGCCGAAGAACGGCTCGGCGGCCGGGGAGCGCCAGTCCAGCAGCAGCCGTCCGCCCGCGCCGTCGGTGAGGCCGAGCCGCCCCACGTACACCGGTTCGGCGCCGTCCGCGCCGACCATCCGGCCCAGACACAGGTCCAGGCCGTAACGGCGCAGGGTACGCAGCCGCGCGCCCAACCGGCGTACCTCCTGGTCCCGCTCGACGGCCTGGCGGCCCTTGCCGCCCGCGGCCCGGCGCACGGTGTCGAGCCGGTCGGACAGCTCGGCGATCGACCGCCGCAGGCTCTCCGCGATGACCGCGAAGTGCCGTTCGTCAGCGGCGATCAGATTCGGGTCGGCCTTCGCGGCGAGGCGCTCGGGGAGATCGAAGACGCTGGTGGTGGACGGTTTCACGCGGTTCAGCTCCGATCTGCGGCCTGCGTCGGCCGGGTGTGCGGCTCGTGCTCGCGACTCGTCGATCCGCGGACGCGGGCACGACCGGACCGCCGCTGCGCGCGGCCGTCATGTGCAGGGGAATCGCTTCGAGCGGCCATTTTGCGCCAGCACCGGGGGCTTGCCGCAAGACCCCGGGTGCGCTATAAGGTGGTAGTGGCGGGAGAGGTGTCCCCGCCTTTTTTCGCGCTCGATGTCGGCGCGCCCACCCGTTCCGTGCCTCCACGCTGGCGCGGCCAGCTTCGCGTCGCAGCTACGGTACGTTGTACGGTAGGCGCGGGGCGGTCGGTGGCTGACCGCGGCGATGCCGCCGAGCGGGGGAGGTGCCGGGTGCGACTCGGTCGGTTCGCTGTCGTCTTCGAGCCGGGCGACCCGCCGCGGGCCGGCGTCGTCAGCTTCTACCACCCGACCGGTGACGCCGTGCCGGATGAGCCGGACCCGCCGGGTGAGGCCCGCGAACTGGAGCTGGCCCTGCCGCTCGACGGACCGGTGGCCGCGTGGCGGGTGCCGGTCCGCGCGGTGCCGGTCGCCGACGCGGTGCCCCTACTCATCGCGCTGCGCGACGTCGAGGACGCCACGCCCGCCGCCGCATTCTGGTCGGCGGTGGCGGTCACCGGCCTGCATCTGGTCGCCCGTGGACGGTTGCTGCCCGGCGTCAGCCCGGACGGGTACGACGCCTGGCGGGCGGGGCCGTTCGACGTCGCCGACGTGCGGCGGGTCCGCGCGCTGGCCGCGGCGATGCCGGCCGGGGCCCGCGCCGTACCGGTCGACCCGTTCGCCGAGCCCGTCCAGCTTCCGGACGCCGAGGGCCTGGTCCGGGCGTTCCTCGACGCGGTGGCCGACACCCTGCCGCGGACCCCGGCCGCGCCCTGGCTGACCGGCGACCCCCGATTCGCCGCCCGGGACCCGCGCCCGGCGCCGGAGCTGCGCGACTGGGCGCGGGACGTCGCCGCCGGCGTGGACACCGGCCTGCGGCTGGCGCTTCGGCTGGTCGCGCGCCCGGACGTCGCCGCCGGGGGCCTGACCGCCGTCGTGCGGATGCGCAGCCTCGCCGACCCCACCCTGGTCAGCGACGCGGCGGCGCTGTGGCGCGGCGACGCGCACGGCCTCGGCGACACCGCGACGTTCGAGGCGATGCGCGCGGTACGCCGGTCCGCGCCGGTGTGGCCGCCGCTGGAACGACTGCTCGACGACGCCGCGCCGGTCGAGCTGAAGCTGCTCGACGAGGATCTGGCCGACCTGCTCGACGGTGCCGAGCGACGGCTCGCCGCAACCGGTGTCGACGTCGAGTGGCCTCCCGACATCTCCCGCGAGCTGGGCGCCCGGGTCCTGATCGGCTCACCACCGGAGCAGCCGGCGGAGGTGGCCGCGTTCTTCCACTCCGCCGCCCCGATGCCGGTGAGCTGGCAACTCACGCTCGCCGGGGAAGCGCTCACCGACGCCGAGACGGACCGGGTCGCCACGTCCCGGCCCCTCGTCGAGCTGCGCGGGCGGTGGGTGGCGGTCGAGCCGGAGCTGGCCCGCCGCGCCCGGCAGCGGTGGCTGCCCCCGCTGCCCGCGTACGAGGCTCTGGCCGCCACGCTGATCGGCAGCACCGAGGTGGCGAACGAGCGCGTCGAGGTGGTGGCCGACGGATGGCTGGCCGCCCTGTGCGCGCGGATCGCCGAGCCGGAGCACGGCCCCGAGCCGCTCGCCCCGCCGGCCGGGCTGGACGGCACGCTGCGCGACTACCAGCTCCGCGGGCTGCGCTGGCTGGACCGGATGACCGCGCTCGGATTCGGCGGCTGCCTCGCCGACGACATGGGCCTGGGCAAGACGGTCACGGTGATCGCCCTGCACCTGCGCCGCCGCGCCGGCGCGACGCTCGTCGTCTGCCCGGCCTCGGTGCTCGGCAACTGGGAACGCGAGATCCGCCGGTTCGCCCCCGGCGTACCGGTGCGCCGCTTCCACGGTGCCGCCCGCTCGCTGCATGGCGTGACCGACGGGTTCGTCCTGACCAGCTACGGCACCATGCGGCGCGACGCGGCGACGCTCGGCGGTCACCGGTGGGCGACGGTCGTCGCGGACGAGGCCCAGTACGTGAAGAACCGGCTCAGCGGCGCCGCAAAGGCGCTGCGCGAGATCCCCGCCGACGCCCGGGTCGCGCTCACCGGCACACCCGTGGAGAACAACCTCTCCGAGCTGTGGGCCGTCCTCGACTGGACCACGCCGGGGCTGCTGGACAGGATCGGCGCGTTCCGCGCCGGTTGGGCCCGCCCGATCGAGGTGGACCGCGACACCGCCGCCGTGCGGCGGCTGTCCCGCCTGATCCGACCGTTCCTCCTGCGACGCCGCAAGTCCGATCCCGGCATCGCCCCGGAGCTGCCGTCCCGGACCGTCACCGACCACCTGGTCCCGCTCACCGGCGAGCAGGCGGCGCTCTACCGCCGGGTGGTCGACGAGGTGATGGCGGAGATCCGCGCCAGTCCGACCGGCATCGCCCGTCGCGGACTGGTGCTGAAGCTCCTGGTCGGACTGAAACAGGTGTGCAACCACCCGGCGCACTACCTCCGCGAGCCGCACGGCCGGCTCACCGGCCGCTCGCAGAAGTTGCAGCTGCTCGACGACCTGCTGGAGACCGTCCTCGCCGGGGACGGCGGCGTCCTGGTCTTCACCCAGTACGTGCGGATGGCCCGCCTGCTCGAGCGGCACCTGAGCGAGCGGGGCGTACCGGCGCAACTGCTGCACGGCGGCACGCCGGTGCACCGGCGCGAGGAGATGGTCCACCGGTTCCAGGCCGGCGCCGCGCCGGTGTTCCTGCTCTCGCTCAAGGCCGCCGGCACCGGGCTCAACCTGACCCGCGCCGACCACGTCGTGCACTACGACCGGTGGTGGAACCCGGCGGTCGAGGACCAGGCCACCGACCGCGCCCACCGGATCGGGCAGACCAGACCGGTGCAGGTGCACCGGCTGATCGTCCAGGGCACGCTGGAGGAGCGGATCGCCGCGCTGCTGGAGTCCAAACGGGACCTGGCCGACGCGGTGCTCACCGGCGGCGAGCGCGCCCTGACCGAACTGTCCGACGCCGAGCTGCTGCGGCTCGTGCGGCTGGACGAGGGATGAGGGACGTGGACCGCGACGACGACTGGGACGACGAGCCGGCCGGCGCGCCCGCGCACGACGGGCGGGCCCGCAGCTTCCCGGCGTTCGGGCCGGGCCGGCGGATCGGCCGGAGGTTCGCCGACACCTGGTGGGGCAACGCCTGGATCGAGTCCATGGAGCACACCGCGCTCGACCCGGAGCAACTCCGCAAGGGCCGGCGGTACGCCTTCGCCGGGCAGGTCGGGACGATCACCGTCAGCCCGGGCCGGATCTCCGCGCCGGTGCACGACGGCGACCCGGACACCCCGCACGACACCGTGGTCCGGGTCGGGACGCTCTCCGACGCGGACTGGGACCGGCTGCTCGACCGCGTGGCCGCCCGGGCCGGGCACATCGCCGCGCTGCTCGACCGGGACATGCCGCACGAGCTGGCGCACACCGCCGAGGACGCCGGCGTGCGGCTGCTACCCGGATACGGCGACCTGGAGCCGGAGTGCGACTGCCCGTCCTGGGACCATCCCTGCCGGCACGCCGCCGCCCTTTCCTACCAGGCGTCCTGGCTGCTCGACCGGGACCCGTTCGTGCTGCTGCTGATGCGCGGTAGGGCGGAGGCGGAGCTGGTCGAGGAGTTGCGCGCGCGTAACGGCGGCCGCGGCGGCGTCGGCGGCGAGGAGACCGCCGGCGGCGTCCGCGCCGACGAGGCGTACGCGCTCGTCCCCGCCGTGCTGCCCGACCCGCCGGCAGCGGTGCGCGGCGAGCCGATGGCGCTTACCCCGCTGCTGGCCGGGCACGACGTGCCCGGCCTCGACGTGGAGGCGCTGGGGATGCTCGCCGCGGACGCCGCGGACCGCGCCCGGCGCCTGCTAGACGCCGGCGCGCACGGGGCGTCGGCGTCCGCACCCGACGCCTGGCCGGACGCCGTCCGGCTGGCGGCGCGGCACCCACGCTCACCGGCGGCGCAGCGCCTCGGCGACGCCAGCGGCCGGCCCGACGACCTGCCCCGGGCGATCACGGCCTGGGAGTACGGCGGCGCCGGCGGCGTGGACGCGCTCGACGCGGTGTTCAGCCCGCCCCGGGACCTGGTGTCCCGGACCACCGACGCGCTGCGCGCGGCCGGGCGGGCCGGCGACGCGGCGCAGGTGCGGCACTGGCGCAACCGCTGGACCGTCGGCGGTGACACGCAGGTGCGCCACGGCCGCGACGGCCGCTGGTATCCGTTCCGCCGCCGCGCCGGCCGGTGGTGGCCGGCGGGCCCACCCGGCCCTGATCCGCTTGACGCGCTGCTGGACCTGCCGCCGGACTGAACCGGCCGCCGCCGTACGCGATACGGTGGCGACCGGTAGGAAGGATCACCCATGTCGAAGCAGCGCGGGGGCAAGGTCGACCCCGCACGCAGCCTGGCCATCCTCTGGCGCACCCGGGAGCCGACGAGCCGGGGCGCCGGGCCCGGCCTCAGCGTCGACCGGATCGTGCGGACGGCGATCGAGATCGCCGACGCCGACGGCATCGACGCGCTCACCATGCGGCGGGTCAGCGAGGCGCTCGGCGTCGGCACCATGTCCGTCTACACCTACGTGCCGGGCAAGGCCGAACTGCTCGACGTCATGGTCGACACCGTCCTCGGCGACCTGCCCCGCCCGGCCGACGTGCCGGGCGGCTGGCGAGGTCGGCTGGAACGCATCGCGCGGGACAACCTGGCGCTCTACCGGGCCCACCCGTGGCTGCTGCGCGCCGAGACCACCCGGCCGGTGCTCGGCCCCAACGTGCTCGCCAAGTACGACCACGAGTTGCACGCGGTCGCCGACATCGGGCTCGACGACGTGGAGATGGACGCCGTGCTCACCCTGGTGCTCGGGCACGCCAAGAGCGCGGCCCGCGCCGCCGTCGACGTGGTCGAGCTGGAGCGGGAGACCGGGATGACCGACGAGGCGTGGTGGCAGACGCACGCGCCCTGGCTGGAGAAGTTCATGACCACCGGCAGCTATCCGCTCGCCGCCCGGGTCGGCACCGCCGCCGGCATGGCGCACGGCGCGGCGTACGGGCCGGACCACGCATTCGAGTTCGGCCTCCAGCGGGTGCTCGACGGCATCTCGGTGGTGGTCGCCGAGCGTGCGGCCGGCTGACGGGTCGCTATGGTGCTCGCATGATCACCTGCGTGGTGCACTACACCATCGATCCCGGGCAGATCGAGGCGTTCGAACGGTTCGCCCGCGCCTGGATGACGCTGGTGCGGCGGCACGGCGGCGTGCACCACGGCTACTTCCTGCCGGCCGAGGGCGCCAGCGACCGGGCCGAGGCGCTGTTCAGCTTCGAGAGCCTGGCGGCGTACGAGCGCTACCGCACGCGGTTCGGCACGGACCCGGAGTTCCTCGCCGCCGACCGGATCCGCGACGAGTCGGGCTGCGTGCTGCGCTACGAGCGCACGTTCATGCGCCCGTTGTTGCCCTCGGACTGAGTTCGGGGCGTCGCGGGTGCGGGTGGCCGCCCTAGACTGGCGGCGATGACGAGCTGGCCCCGCCTGGACGACTGGGCGGAGGTCGACCCCGCCCGCCACCCGTTCGACGCCGCCGAGGCGGCCGATGTCGTGCGACGGCTGGCGCCGCCGGTGCCGCCCGCCGCGCCCGTGCCGCACCCACGCCGACATTTCGACGAGGCCGACTGGGCCGCGTCCCGCGAGGCGGACCGGGTGGCCTACGAGTGGAACTCGGCCGTGACCGACGCCCTGATGGGCCACTACGGATCCTGGGCCTACTCCTGGCACTGGGGGCCGCGCCGGCACTGGTACTACTTCTCCCCGATCGTCACCTCACCGCCGGAGACCCTCGCGCTGGTCGCCGCGGCCCTGGTGGACTGGCGGCGATGGCTGGAGGAGGTGGCTGAGCGGTTCGACCGGCTGCTGCCCGCGCTGCGCGAGGCGACGCTCACCGGGCCGGACGAGGCCGTCGCGGCCTGGGAGTCGGCGCTCGCCGAGCTGCTGACCACCAGCTCGGCCTGGGCCGAGGACGCGGACGGCTGGTGGGGCCCGTGCAGCCGGCTGCTGACCTGGCTGCTCACCGCCGCCGGGCTGCCGGAGGACCGGAGCGTGGCGCTGGTCGGCGAGGCGCTGGCGCCGTGGTCGATGACCTATGCCTACCTGTCCGCCGCGGATGTCGCCGACGTGGCCGAGCGCATCGCCCGCGAGGTGGTCGGCCCCGAGGCGCGCACCCTCGCCCCGGGCGAGACCGGTGACGACTGGCCCGACACGTGGCCGCACGACTGGCCGTCCTGGCGCGCGACGAACCGCCCGTCCCCACCCCGGCGGTGACCTTCCCCGCCGATCTTGCACCTTCGGCCCCGTATCCGTCGGGAAAGTCCCTTGTGTCGGGGCGGTAAGTGCAAGATCGCGGGGGAGGGGTCAGGGTTGGGGTGAGGGGTGGGCGGCGGCGGTGTAGCGGCGGGCCAGGTGGGCGAAGGCGGCGCGCAGCTCGGGTGGGCCGATGACCTCGATGTCGGCGTCGTAGCGGCCGAGTACGGCGGCCAGGCCCGGCCAGGACCAGGCGCCCAGCACCAGCCGGCACCGGTCCGGGCCGAGTTCCTCGACGACGCCGTCGCGGGTCCACGCGGAGACCGTGCGAGCGGGCAGGTCGAGGATCACCTCACCCCGGCACGGCCAGTCGCCGGGGCCGGTCGCCCCGGTGAACCGGCCGGCCACGTACGCGGCCACGTCCCCGCCGGGCAGCTCGCGGGGCGTGAACCGCGGGCCGGTGGGCGAACGCGGGCGGATCCGGTCGACGCGGAAGGTGCGCCAGTCGGCGCGGTCCAGGTCCCAGGCGACCAGGTACCAGCGCCCGCCCCAGGTGACCAGGTGGTGCGGTTGCGTCCGGCGCGGCGGCGTCACCCCGTCGGCCGGGGCGGCCGTCGGCGCGGGCGGATAGTCGAAGCGCAGTTCCTCGCGGGCGTGCACGGCGGCGCTGAGCGTCATCAGCAGGGCCGGCTCGACCCGGGGCTTCGTGGCGGACCCGGCCCGTTGCACCGCGACGACCCGCAGGGCGTCGACGCGGTGGCGCAGCCGCGCCGGCATCACCTGCCGCACCGTGGTCAGCGCCCGCGCGGCGGCCTCCTCGATGCCGGTGACGGTCGTGGCGGCGGTCTGCAACGCCACCGTGAGCGCGACGGCCTGCTCGTCGTCGAAGAGCAGCGGCGGCAGCGCCGAGCCGGCGCCCAACCGGTAGCCGCCGTCCGGTCCCTTGGCGCTGACGATCGGATAGCCCAGCTCGCGCAGCCGGTCCACGTCGCGGCGCACGGTGCGCGGGCTGACGCCGAGCCGTTCGGCCAACACCGCGCCCGGCCAGTCCCGGCGCGCCTGCAACAGGGACAGCAGGGAGAGCAGTCGCGCGGAGGTGGTCGCCATGACACGCATTCTGCCGGCAGTAGCGGACACAACCTGACCGCTACGGCTGCGAGCGTGTGCCCGTACCCGAAACTGGACCGGAAGGAACCGATGACCATGACCGTCCCCACCGCGACCACCCTCGACGCCGAGCGCGCCGACCTGCTCAAGGCGCTCGCCGGCGCCCGGGCCGCGCTGACCGCCACGGTGCGCGACCTCACCGACGCCCAGGCCGGCGAGCGTCCCACCGCAAGCGCGCTCTGCCTCGGCGGCGTGCTCAAGCATGTGGCGTCCGGCGAGGAAGCCTGGCTGCGGTTCGTGGTCGAGGGCCCGGCGACGATGACGTTCACCCTGCCCGACGGCGTCGCCTGGGCCGACATCATGGCCGGCACGGCGCGTGAGATGCCACAGTGGTTGGTCGACCGGGAGCGGACCTTCCAGATGCTGCCCGAGGACACGCTGCCCGCGATCCTCGGCCGGTACGCCCGGGTGGCCGCCCGGACCGAGGAGATCGTGGCCGGCGTCGACGACCTGTCCGCGGCGCAGCCGGTGCCGGAGGCGCCGTGGAACGAGCCCGGCACGGTGATGAGCGTGCGCGCGGTGCTGATGCACGTGATCGCCGAGACCCGCCAGCACACCGGCCACGCGGAGATCCTGCGCGAGACGCTCGACCGGCGCGCCGCCGCCTGACCCGCCCGGCGCCGACGGAACGGAACCCGATGACCGTGCTCGACAACCGGGCGCTCAACCGGGCCACCCTGGCCCGGCAACTGCTGCTCGACCGCGCCGACCTGCCGGCCGTCGACGCCGTGGCGCAGCTGTGCGGCCTGCAGGCGCAGGAGCCGCAGGAGCCGTACGTCGGGCTCTGGTCGCGGCTGCGCGACGTCGACCCGGCGGACGTGTCCGACCTGCTGGTGCGACGCCGGCTGGTGCGTACCCACCTGATGCGCCGCACCGTGCACCTGCTCACCGCCGGCGACGTGCTGGCGTGGCGGTCCCGCCACGCCGGCATGCCGCGCCAGCGGGTGCACGGCGCCTACCGCGGCGAGTTCGACGGGATGGACCTCGACGACCTCGCCGCCGCCGGCCGGGCGGCGCTCGCCGACGGCGAACCCCGCACCACGGCGGAGATCGTGCGGGTGCTCGCTGACCGCTGGCCGGCGCCGGACCGGCGGGCCCTGGCCGAGATGACGATCGCGCTCGTCCCGACCGCCCAGGCGCCGCCGCGCGGGCTGTGGCGCACCGGCGGCGGCGTCCGCGTCGTGGCGCTCGCGTCGTGGCTGGGCCGGGAGGTCGACCCGCCCGGCCCGGCCGCCGACCCGGTCGGGCGCGAGCTGGTCCGGCGCTACCTGGCCGCGTACGGTCCGGCCGCCTCGGCGGACCTGCGCGCCTGGTGCGGCCTGGCCGGGCTGCCCGCGGCGGTGGCCGCGGTCCGCGACGAGCTGGTGTCGTTCCGCGACGAGCGCGGCCGGGTGCTGCTCGACCTGCCGGACGCACCCCGTCCGGACCCCGACACCCCGGCCCCGGTCCGGTTCCTGCCCGCGTTCGACAACGCCGTGCTCGGCTACGACGACCGCCGTCGCGTCATCGACCACGCGCACCGCGGCCTGTCCGTCGCCGGAACCCGGATGGTGCTGGTGGACGGACGGGTGGCGGCCACCTGGACGGTCGACGCCGGCACCGTGCTGGTCACGCCGCTGCGCCCGCTCAATGCGGCCGAGCGGGCCGACGTCGACCACGAGGGCAGGGCGCTGGCGTCGTTCCTGTCCGACGGGGACAGCGACCGGTTACGCCTCGCCGCGCCTCCCGGGTGACCGGTCGACGGACGCCCGGCCCATCCGGGTCACCGCCTCGGTCAGCACGGCCGGTGAGGTGGCGAAGTTGAGGCGGACGAAGCCGGCGCCGCCGGCGCCGAAGACGTGCCCGGAGCTGAGCGCCACCCGGGCGTCGTCGAGGAACATCCGCGCCGGGCCGGCCAGGTCGCTGGCCACCCCGGGCCCGTCACCCGGCGCCTCGGTGGGCACACCGAGGCGGGTGCAGTCCAGCCAGGCGAGGTACGTCCCCTCGGGTGGGTGCCACGACACGTCGGGCAGGTGCTCGGCCAGCAGCGATCCGAGCAACGCGCGGTTGGCGTCGAGGCCGTCGAGCAGCAGGTCCAGCCAGGGCCCGCCGTCGCGGAACGCGGCGGTGTGCGCGAGCACCCCGAGGTGGCTGGGGCCGTGGCTGACCTCCTCCGGCATCCGGGCCAGGTCGGCGGCGGCCGCCGGCCCGGCGACCGCCAGGGCCGCCTTCAGGCCGGCGAGGTTCCACGCCTTCGACGCCGACACCAGGGCGAACGCGTCGTCGGCGCCGGGCACCGTGAGGTACGGGGTGAACCGCGCGCCGGCCAGCACCAGCGGGGCGTGGATCTCGTCGGAGACCACCCGCACGCCGTGCCGCGCGGCCAGCTCGGCGACAGCCGCCAACTCGTCGCCGCGATGCACCACCCCGGTCGGGTTGTGCGGGTTGCAGAGCAGGAACGCCGGCCGGTCGCCGACCGTGCGCGCCCGGCGGAACGCGTCGTCGAGCGCGGCGAGGTCGAGCCGCCGGTCCGACCCGAGCGGAGCCTCGAGCACCCGCCGGTCGGCGTGCGTGACGAACGCGTAGAACGGCGGGTAGACCGGGGGACAGACCACCACCGCGTCGCCCGGGCCGGTGACCAGCCGCAGCACCTCGACCACGCCCATCATCACGTCGGGCACCAGCGTGCTGCGCCCGACCGGGAAGTCCGCCCAGCCCCAGCGCTGCGCGGCGAACCCGCCGAGCGCCTCCGCGTACGCCGTCCCGAACGAGTAGCCGGTGTCGCCCAGCTCGACGGCGCGGCGCAGCGCGTCGGCCACCGGCGGCGCCAGCGGCACGTCCTGCTCCGCCACCCACAGCGGCAGCACGTCCGGGGGGTACAGCCGCCACTTCACGCTGGTGCGCCGGCGGAGCTGGTCGAGCGTGAGCCGGGTCAGCGGATTGCGGTCGTCGGCGGAAACGCTCATGCCGCCCACCCTAGGTGGCCCTACCATCGCCCGATGGCCCACCCGAGCTACCCGCTGCGTACGACCCGGCTGCTCCTGCGGCCGGTCACCCTCGACGACCTCGACGACGTGCACGCCTGGCAACGCCGCCCCGACGTGGTCCGCTGGATGCGCGGCGCCGAGCCGCGTACCCGGGAGGCGTCCCGGGCGTCGGTGGCCGCGATGGCCGGCGAGACCGCGCTGCGCGCGGAGGGCGACTGTTTGACGCTGGCCGCGGTGGCCGGGACCCGGGTGGTCGGCGCGGTGGAGCTGGTCTGGCGCAGCCAGGCCGACCGCACCGCCGAACTCGGCTACGTCTTCCACCCCGACCACGGCGGCCGTGGCCTGGCCACCGAGGCGACCACGGCGGTGCTGGACTGGGGTTTCGGGGAGTTCGGCCTGCACCGGGTGATCGCCCGGTGCCACGCCGGCAACGAGGCGTCCGCGCGGCTGGCGTCCCGGCTCGGCATGCGGCGCGAGGCCCGGCACGTGCGCAGCTACCGGTTCCGCGGCGAGTGGGCCGACCAGCTCGTCTTCGCCGTGCTCGCCGAGGAGTGGCGGGCCGGTCGGGACGCGTTGGTAGATTCCAGCGGTGCCAGCCCCCGCAGATGACCCGACCATCGGGCCGGCCGACGGCGAGCTCTACTTCCGCGTGCTCGGACCGCTCACCGTCGAGCGTCGCGGCGAGCCGGTCGCGCTGGGCGGGCCGCAGCACGCGGTGGCGTTGGCGCTGCTGCTGTGCCACGCCGACCAGCCGGTCCCGGTCGACGGCTTCGTGGCGGAGCTGTGGCGGGACCGGCCGCCGCGCTCCCACCGGGTGCAGGTGCAGGGCATCATCTCCGAACTGCGCCGCCGGCTGGCGCCCGGTGGCCGGGCCGCCGCCCCGATCGTCACCCGGCCGTCGGCCTACCTGCTGCACACCGCGCCCGGCGGGCTCGACCTGCGGCAGTTCTCCGACGAGGTGGCCGCGGCGGCGGCCGCGCGGGCGACCGGCGACAGCGCGGCCGCGCTGCGCCTGTTGGAGGTGGCGCTGGGGCGCTGGCGCGGGCCGGCGTTCAGCGGCCTGACCGGCCGATCGATCGAGTCCACCGCCGCGACGTTGCACGAGGCGCGCCTCGACGCCGCCGCCGAGCTGGTCGACGCGCGCCTCGCCGACGGGCGGCTCACCGGCCTGGTCGCCGAGCTGGGCGCGCTGATCGGCGAGCGTCCGCTGGACGAGCGGTTCCACCGGCAGCTGATGACGGTGCACGACCGGCTCGGCCGGCCGGCCGACGCGCTGGCCGCCTACCGGGAGCTGCGCGAGCGGCTGGTGCGGGAGCTGGGCATCGAGCCGGCCGTACCGACCCAGGACCTGCACCGGCGGATCCTGTCCGGCGAGCCCGGTCCGGCCGGCCCGGCGAACACCCCGGCGCCGGCGAGCGCCCTGCGGCAGCTGCCGCCGGACATCGCCGACTTCGTCGGCCGGGAACGGGAACTCCGGGCGCTGCGCGGCCAGCTCGCGCGCAGCGCGTCGGCCGGCGCGGTGCCGATCGTCGCCGTCGAGGGCATGGCCGGCGTGGGCAAGACCAGGTTCGCGGTGCACGCCGCGCACCGGCTCGCGGCCACCTACCCGGACGGGCAGTTCTATCTGGACCTGCACGGGTTCAGCGCCGAGTCGACGCCGGCCGCCCCCGGTGCGGTGCTGGAGTCGTTGCTGCGCCGGCTCGGGGTGCCGGCCCCGGCGATCCCGGAGTCCGTCGACGACCGGTCGGCGCTGCTGCGCGACCGGCTGGCCGACCGGCGGGTGGTGCTCGTGCTGGACAACGCCGCGGACGAGGCCCAGGTGTCGCCGCTGCTGCCCGCCACCTCGGGATGCCTGGTGATCGTCACCAGCCGGCGCGCCCTGGCCCTGGACGGCGCGGGCGTGATCGTGCTGGACGTGTTCAGTCCCGTCGAGGCGCGGGAACTGCTGACCGGGATACTCGGGCGGGACCGGGTCGCCGCCGAGCCGGCCTCGGTTGAGGAACTCGCCGGTCGGTGCGGGCACCTGCCGCTGGCCGTCGCGGTCGCCGGGCGGCGGCTGCGCGGGCGACCGGCGTGGCGGGTCGAGCACCTGCTGGCGCGGCTCAGCGACACCGACCGAGGGCTGGCCGAGTTCGCCGTCGGCGCCCGCGGCGTCGAGGACGTCTTCGCCCTGTCGTACCGGGCGCTGCCGGCCGGCCGGCAGCGGCTGTTCCGGCTGCTCGGCGTGCACCTCGGCGACGACGTCACCGCGGCGTCGACGGCGGCGCTGGCCGGCGGCGACCCGGCGGACGCGGAGCGGGACCTGGAGGCGTTGCTCGACGAGCACCTGGTGCAGCAGGTGCGGCCCGGCCGCTACGAGCTGCACGACCTGCTCCGCCGGTATGCCGCCCGGCAGGCGGCGGTGACACCGGACGAGGCCGCCACCGCGCGGCGCCGGCTCGTCGACTGGTACGTCGCGACGGCCGACCGGGCCACCCAGCTGATCCGCCGCTTCCCGCTGCCCCCGGTCGGGCGGCCGCCGGAGCCCGCCGCGCCGGTGCCGGGCTTCGGCGACGGGGAGGCGGCGTTGCGCTGGCTCGACGCGGAGTTCACGAACCTGCGGGCGGTGATCCACGGCGCGGCGGACCTGCCGTCGTGGCGCAACGCGGTGGTGCTGGTGCACGTCCTCCAGCCGTACCTGGTGCGACGCGGTCAGGTCGACGACGCGCTGGTGACGTTGCGCGCCGCCGCGGCGGCGGCGCGCCGCCTCGACGACCCGGTCGCCGAGGCGCACACGTTGACCGCGCTGGGGCAGGCCTACGACACCGCGGGCCGCACGGACCGGGCGCTGGAGTTCCTCCGCGACGCGCTGGACCGCCACGTCCGGCTCGGCCAGCCCGTCGGCGAGGCGACCACCCGCCACCACCTCGCGACGGTCTTCCGCCGGCTCGGCCGGCACGAGGACGCGATCGCCGAGTACCGGCGGGCCGTGGTGCTGTTCCACGCCGCCGGCGACGGTCAGTGGGAGGCGTCGGCGCTGAGCAGCCTGAGCGTCGACCTGCACCTCGCCGGCCGGGACGAGGAGGCGCTGGAGCAGGCGCTGCGGGCGCTGTCACTGCAACGCGTCGTCGGCGGGCCCGGCCTGGCGAGCGTGGAGAACAACGTCGGCCTGCTGCACGCCCGCTTGGGCCGGCACGCCGAGGCGATTCCGTACGCGCTGCGCGCCCTGGCGTTCCAACGGCGCACCGGGAGCCGCCCCGGGCAGGCCAACGCGTTGGCGAACCTGGCGTTCAGCTACTCCCGTACGGGCCGGCACGACGACGCGGTGCGGGCCGCCGTCGAGGCGGTGGAAATCGCCCGCGATCTCGGCCCGGACCTGCGGGCGAACGTGCTGAACACGCTGGGGGAGGCGCACCGGTTCGCCGGTGACCACCGGGCGTCGTTGCGCTGCCACCGCGAGGCGCTCGACATCGCCACCCGGATCGGGGAGGCCGACGAGCAGGCCCGGGCGCGGGCCGGCATCGACGGCGCGAGCCTGCCCGCGGGCGCTTAGCGGATTCTTAGCGACCGTCGGTAGCGTCCGGCTCGTTACGGGGGTGACCCGGCGAGCGATCGCCGTCCGACGCCGGCGCGTGGTGTCGTGGAGGATCTCGGTCCTGGTCAGCGAGGGAGCAGCACCGGCGCGGGGCCACGGCGTCGGCAGCCGTCGGGGATGCCCGAGACGCCGGATCCCACCGGCCGGTTCGCACCACCGGCCGGTGCCCCGGCGAACGGGGTCGCTGAGCGTCGCGGACCGGCCCGGCGGCGGCGCGTCGAGGGGGCCGTGCCGCCGCCGTCAGCCGGCCACGACCGGGTCACCGACGGAGATCTCGCCGGTCGTCACCGGAATCAGCCGGACGCCGAACCATGTCTTGCCGTCCTGCCGCCGGTGCCGCGCCAACGTGCGGATCGGCTCCTTGCCCCGGGTGAGCGTCTCCGGGTCGATCAGGGTGAGCTGGCAGCGGTCGCAGCGTTCGGAGACCCGGAAGTCGACCGCGCCGATCCGGACCCGGGCCCAGCCGTCCTCGGCGAACGGCTCGACCGGCCCGTCGAGGACCACCGTGGGGCGGAACCGCGCCATCGGCAGTGGGTCCGGCGCCGGCTCGCCGCGCTCCAGCGCGCCCTCGACGATCCAGTCGCGCAGGCGGCGCAGCGACGGCAGCGTGGCGAGCAGCAGCGGGCCCGCGTCGGAGAGGTTCAGCGGGTCGCCGGGCCGGCCGCCGTGCGCGGCGGAGACCGGCCGGCGTCGCGGGTCGTCCAGCCAGCCCAGCCGCACCGGCTGGCCCAGCCGGTCGGAGAGCCAGTCGTGTGCCTCGCCGGCGGCCAGCCGCAGCGTGTCCAGCCGGGACAGCGTGGTGCCGGCCGGCGGCCCGTCCTTTGGTTCTGCGACCGTCAGGGACGCGCCGGCGGAGTCGTCCAGGGTGATCGACCCCGGGCCGGGCTTGGCGGTCAGGCCGAGCATCCGGGGCGCGGTGCGGGCGGTCAGCACCGCGCCGTCGGGTTGCAGGAGCACCCAGCGCCGGTCGTGGCGCAGTCCCCACGGCTCGACAGTGGCGTGGTCGACGTCCACCCCGGCGAGGGACTTCACCGGGTGGACGTGCGTCGAGACGAGTCGCACGCTCAGCCGACCTTCGGGGTGGCCCGGTCGATGATCGCGGCGAGGTCGACCCCGGCGGGCAGCGTCCCGTACGCCTGGCCGTGGTCGCCGTCGAGGCGCGACGCGCAGAACGCGTCGGCGACGGCGGGGTGGCCGTGGCGGACCAGCAGCGCGCCCTGCAGCACCAGCGCGAGGCGTTCCACCACGCGCCGGGCCCGCAACTCCAGGTCGGTGTGGTCGGCCAGCTCGTCGCGCACCCGCCGGACCGCGGTGTCGAGACGCCGGTCCGCGCCGGCGGCGGCGGCCACCTCCGCCTCGTACGCGGCCAGCACCTGCGGCTCGCGGGTGAGCGCGCGCAGCACGTCCAGCGCGGCGACGTTGCCGGAGCCCTCCCAGATCGAGTTCAGCGGCGACTCGCGGAACAGCCGCGGCATGCCGGATTCCTCGACGTAGCCGTTGCCGCCCAGGCATTCGAGGGCCTCGGCGGCGTGCCCGGGCCAGCGCTTGCACACCCAGTACTTGCCGACGGCGAGGGCGAGCCGCTTGAACGCGGTCTCGCCGGCGTCGCCGCGCGCCGACCGGTCGGTCGCGCCGGCCAGCCGCATCATCAGCACGGTGGCGGCCTCGGACTCCACCGCCAGGTCGGCCAGGACGTTGCGCATCAGCGGCTGGTCGGCCAGGTAGCGGCCGAACGCCTGGCGGTGGGTGGTGTGGTGCACGGCCGTGGTGACGCCCTGGCGCATGCCGGCCGCGGCGCCGATCACGCAGTCCAGCCGGGTCAGGTTGACCATGTCGATGATGGTGCGCACGCCCCGGCCCTCGTCGCCGACGCGCCACGCCACCGCGTGCTCGTACTCGATCTCGGCGGAGGCGTTGGAGCGGTTGCCGAGCTTGTCCTTGAGCCGCATCAGCCGCATCGGGTTGCGGGCGCCGTCGGGCAGCACGCGGGGGACCAGGAAGCAGGTGAGGCCGCCCGGTGCCTGGGCGAGCGTGAGGAACAGGTCGCACATCGGCGCCGAGGTGAACCACTTGTGCCCGACCAGCCGGTAACTGCCGTCGGGCTCGGGCCGGGCGGTGGTGGTGTTGGCGCGCACGTCCGAGCCGCCCTGCTTCTCGGTCATCGACATGCCGGCCAGCAGGCCGCGCTTGCCGGTGGGCGGGCGCAGCCCGAAGTCGTACTCGGTGCTGGTGAGCAGCGGTTCGTAGCGCGCGGCCAGCTCCGGGCTGTGCCGCAGCGCGGGCACCGCCGCGTAGGTCATCGAGATCGGGCAGCCGTGCCCGGCGTCCGGCCGCCACACGTAGAAGCCGGCGGCGCGGGCCACGTGCGCGCCGGGCCGGTCGTCGGCCCACGGCGCCGCGTGCAGGCCGTGCCCGACCGCGGTGCGCATCAGCTCGTGCCAGGACGGGTGGAACTCCACCTCGTCGACGCGGTGGCCGAACCGGTCGTGGGTGCGCAGCACCGGCGGGTGCTCGTTGGCCAGCCGGCCGTGCTCGGTGGCGGCCTCGCCACCGGCCAGCCGGCCCAGGTCGTGCAGCCCGGCGGCGGCCCAGCCGGCACCCTCGCGGGCCAGGCCGTCGAGCAGCGCCGGGTCGTCGGCGGTGTCGTGGCCGACCAGCGGCGGGGCCTGGTTGACGACCTCGTGTGTGGGCACGGCGGCACTCCCTGCGCGCGGTGACGGAAGGTGGATTGAACCACCGTTCAGCGACGGCCGGCAACCGCCCGCCGACCAGTCGATTCGGCTCGATTCGTTTGACATCATCCCGCTCGGCGAGAAGAGTGGCCGAAACTTTCTTTTGTTCGGAAAGCGGCAGGGGGGCCAATGTCCAGGAACAAGCTCGGCGTGATCGGCGCGGCACTCACCCTCGCGGTCGGTGTCCTGTCCGGATGCACCGGCGGCGAGAGCGTCGACGTCGGCGACGGCGGCGGCAGCGCCGGGGGCGCGGGGGGCGTTCTCAACGCGGCCATCGGCGGCGAACCGGACCAGCTCGACCCGCACAAGACCTCGGCCTACTACAGCTTCCAGGTCCTGGAGAACGTCTACGACACGCTCGTCGAGCCGGACGCCGACCTGAAGATGGTGCCCGCGCTGGCCACCAAGTGGACCACCAGTGAAGACCAGCTCACCTGGACGTTCACCCTGCGCGACGGGGCGAAGTTCTCCGACGGGTCGCCGTTGACCTCGGAGGACGTCGTCTACTCCTACGAGCGGATCATCAAGCAGAAGCTCAACACCGCCTACAAGTTCGCCACCGTCAAGTCGGTGACCGGCCCCGACCCGGCCACCGTCGTGGTGACGCTCAGCGCGCCCACGCCGAACCTGCTGGCCAACCTCGGCGGCTTCAAGGGTGTGGCGATCGTCGAGAAGACCAACGTGGAGTCCGGGAAGGTGAAGACCGCCCCGGTCGGCAGCGGCCCGTTCAAGGTCGCCGGCTACACCTCCGGCGACAGCATCAAGCTGGTCCGCAACGACGCCTACTGGGGTGACAAGCCGAAGCTCGACGGCGTCACCTTCACCTTCGTCAAGGACCCCACCGTCGCGTTGCAGAACCTGCGCAGCGGCCAGGTGCAGTGGACCGACAACCTGCCGCCGCAGCAGGTGAAGTCGTTGCGCGACGGCGACGACCCGGTGGTCAGGTCGGCGCCGTCGACCGACTACTGGTACGTGGCGCTCAACGAGGCCCGCAAGCCGTTCGACAACCCCGAGGTCCGCCGCGCGATCGGCTACGCGCTGGACCGCGAGGCGATCACCAAGGCGGCCAAGTTCGGCCTCGCCACCGTCAACCAGACCGCCATCCCGAAGAACAGCGCGTTCTACTACGACTACGCGCCCTACTCGCACGACCCGGACAAGGCCAAGCAGATGCTCGACCAGGCCGGCGTCGCCAACCTCACCCTGGACCTGATGGTCACGAGTGAGTACCCGGAGACGGTCACCGCCGCCCAGGTCATCGCGGCGCAGCTCAAGGACGTCGGGATCACCGTGAAGATCCGTACGCTGGACTTCGCCCAGTGGCTCGACGAGCAGGCCAAGGGCAACTTCGGCGCGTTCATGCTCGGCTGGCTCGGCAACGTCGACCCGGACGAGTTCTACTACGCCCAGCACCACAGCGGCGGCACGTTCAACTTCCACAAGTACGCCAACCCGGCGGTGGACAAGCTGCTCGACGCCGCCCGCACCGAGACCGACCAGGGCGCCCGCAAGCAGGCGTACGAGCAGGCCGCGAAGCTGATCGTCGACGACGCCAGCTACCTCTACCTCTACAACCCGGACGTGGTGCAGGGCTGGTCGAAGAAGGTCTCCGGCTACGACGTCCGCAGCGACCGGGCGATCCGGTTCCGCTCGGTCTCCCTCGGCAAGTGACCCGCTTCGTCCTGCGGCGGGTCCTGCAGTCGGCGGTCGTGCTGCTCGGGGTGACCCTGGTGGTCTTCCTGCTGCTGCAACTGGTGCCGGGCGACCCGGTGCGGGTGGCGCTCGGCACCCGCTTCGACCCGCAGACGTACGAGGCGCTGCGCTCACGCGCCGGCCTGGACCAGCCGCTGCCGGTGCAGTACGCCAGCTACCTCGGCCACGCGCTGACCGGTGACCTCGGGGTCAGCTTCCGCACCGGCCAGCCGGTCAGTCGGATCGTGCTGGAACGGTTGCCGGCGACGCTGTCGCTGGCCGTCACCGCGGTGGTGTTCGCCCTGCTGGTGGCGTTCCCGCTGGGCATCGTCGCGGCGGTGCGCAGCGGCTCGGCGGTGGACCACGCCGCCCGCGTGTTCAGCCAGTTCGGCGTCTCGGTGCCCGACTTCTGGATGGGCATCATGGGCATCATCCTCTTCGCCGGCGTGCTGGGCTGGCTGCCACCGTCGGGCTACGTGGCGCTGACCGAGGACCCGGGCCGGTGGGCCACCCACGTGGCCCTGCCGGCGGTGACCGTCGGCCTGGTCACCGCGTCGATCCTCACCAGGTTCATCCGCTCCTCGGTGCTGGAGGTCCTCTCCGCCGACTACGTGCGTACCGCCGAGGCGAAGGGGCTGCGCAACCGGGTGGTGATCCTGCGCCACGTGCTGCGCAACGCGCTGATCCCGGTGGTCACCGTGGTCGCGGTGCAACTCGCAAGCCTGCTCGGCGGTGTGATCGTGATCGAGGTGCTGTTCGCCTGGCCGGGCATCGGCCGGCTCACCTTCGACGCCGTGCAGGCCCGTGACTACCCGGTCCTGCAGGGCGCGGTGCTGCTCGTCGCCGCGCTGTTCCTGCTGGTCAACCTGCTGGTGGACATTCTCTACGCCCGCCTCGACCCGAGGATCACGGTCAAGTGAGCGCCGGAGGTGAGAGCACCGGACGCCGGGTGCTGGACGCGCTGCGCCGCGACCCGCTCGCCGTCGGCGGCACGCTCGTCCTGCTGCTGCTGGTCGTGGTGGGCGTCGCCGGCCCGTGGCTCGCCCCGGCCGGCGTCAACGACGTCGACGTCGACCAAATGTTGCGCCCGCCCAGCGGCACCCACTGGTTCGGCACCGACGAGCTGGGTCGGGACGTGCTCAGCCGGGTGCTGGTCGCGGCCCGCGTCTCGCTGGAGGTCGGCGTGGTCAGCGTCGGCATCGCGCTGGTGGCCGGCGTGACGCTCGGGCTGTTCGCCGGCTACTACCGGGGTTGGCTGGACAGTGTGCTGATGCGCTGCATGGACGTGTTGTTCGCGTTCCCGGTGCTGTTGCTGGCGGTGGCGATCGTGGCGGTGCTCGGTCCCGGCCTGCTCACCGCCATGGTCGCCATCGGCGTGGTCTACACGCCGATCTTCGCCCGGATCACCCGCGCCGGCGTCCTCTCCGTACGCGAGCAGGTCTTCGTCCGGGCGGCCGTCTCCATCGGCGCGTCCGACCTGCGGATCATGCGCCGGCACGTGCTGCCCAACATCGCCGCGCCGCTGATCGTGCAGACGTCGCTGTCGCTGGCGTTCGCGATCCTCTCCGAGGCGGCGCTCTCCTTCCTCGGCCTCGGCATCCAACCGCCGGCGCCGGCCTGGGGGCGGATGCTGTTCGACGGGCGCGGCTTCGTCACCGACGCCTGGTGGCTGGGCGTGTTCCCGGGCGCGGCGATCTTCCTGACCGTGCTCGCCTTCAACCTGGTCGGTGACGCGCTGCGCGACGTGCTCGACCCGCGCCAGCTCACCGTCAGCGAGGCCCGCAGGAGCACCTCATGACTGAAGAGACCGTGTTCTCCGTCGAGGACCTCACCGTCACCGTCGGCACCCGGCGCGGGGCGGCCCGGGCGGTGGCCGGCGTGTCCTGGCAGGTCCGGGCCGGCGAGACGTTCGCGCTGGTCGGCGAGTCCGGCAGCGGCAAGAGCATGACCCTGCTCGCGGCCACCGGGCTGGCGCCGCGCGCCGCGACGGTCACCGGCCGGGTGCGGCTGCTCGACTCCGAGCTGAGCGCGCTGCCCGACGACCGCCGCCGCAAGCTGCGCGGCCGGCACGTCGGGTTCGTGTTCCAGGACCCGATGACCTCGCTCAACCCGGTGCTGCCGGTGGGCCGGCAGGTCACCGAGGCGGCCGAGGAGCACCTCGGACTGACCCGCCGGGCCGCCCGCGACCGGGCGGTGGAGCTGCTGGAGCTGGTCGGCATCCCGTCCGCCGCCCAGCGGGTCGACGCCTTCCCGCACCAGTTCTCCGGCGGCATGCGCCAGCGCGTGGTGATCGCGATGGCGCTGGCGTGCGAGCCGGACCTGCTGATCGCCGACGAGCCCACCACCGCGCTCGACGTCACCACCCAGGCCCAGATCGTCGAGCTGGTCGCCGACCTGCAACAGCGGCTCGGCACGGCGGTCGTCTGGGTCACCCACGACCTGGGCGTGGTGGCCGGCATCGCGGACACCGTCGCGGTGATGTACGGCGGCCGGATCGTCGAGCAGGGCCCGGTCGACGCGGTGTTCGACGCGCCTACCCATCCGTACACCCGGGCGTTGCTCGCGGCCCGGCCGGACCCGGCGCGGCGCGGCGAGGACCTGGTGGCCATCCCGGGCGCGCCGCCGAGCCCGCTGGACCTGCCGCCGGGCTGCGCGTTCTGGCCGCGCTGCCCGGTACGCGCCGACCCCCGGTGCGAGCACGAGCTGCCCCCGCTGACGCCGGTCGGCCCCGGGCACACGGTCCGCACCTTCTATCCGGGAGAGACCTCATGACAGCCGCGGACGTGGTCGCCGAGCTGGACGAGCTGGCGGTGCACTTCCCGACCCCGGCCGGCCTGGTCCGCGCCGTCGACGGTGTCTCCCTCGCGGTGCGCCGGGGCGAGACGCTCGGCCTGGTCGGCGAGTCCGGCAGCGGCAAGTCGACCGCCGGCCTGGCGCTGCTACGGCTGGTCGACCCGACCGCCGGGCGCATCCGGGTGGCCGGCGCCGACGTGACCGGCCTGTCCCGGCGTCGCCTGCGCGGGATGCGCCGGCACGTGGCGATGGTCTTCCAGGACCCGCAGGCGTCGCTCGACCCGCGCCGCACGGTCGGCGACAGCATCGCCGAGCCGCTGCACGTGCACCGGCTGGCCGGGTCCGCCGCCGCTCGCCGGGACCGGGTGGCCGAGCTGCTGGACCTGGTCGGCCTGCGCGCCGACACCGCCGACCGGCACCCGCACGAGCTGTCCGGCGGGCAGCGCCAGCGGGTGGGGGTGGCCCGCGCGCTGGCCGGCGAGCCCGACCTGATCGTCCTGGACGAGCCGATCGCCTCGCTGGACCTGAGCGTGCAGGCGCAGATCATGAACCTGCTGCGGCACCTGCAACGCGACCTCGGGCTGACCTACCTGTTCATCGCGCACGACCTGGCCGCGGTCGAGCACATGAGCGACCGGATCGCGGTGATGTACCTGGGCCGCATCGTCGAGACCGGCCCGCCGGAGCGGATCTACCGGCGACCGGCCCACCCCTACACGGCGGCGCTGCTGTCGGCGGTCCCGGTGGCCGATCCCCGCGTCGAGCGGGAACGCCGCCGCACGGTGCTCTCCGGCGACATCCCCAGCCCGGTGGACCCGCCCAGCGGCTGCCGGTTCCGGACCCGCTGCCCGCAGGCCCGCGCCGCGTGCGCGGAGACCGACCCGGCGCTCGCCGAGGTGGGCCCCGACCAGCACGCCGCCTGCCTGTTCCCGCTCGACGGCGGAGCCGCGGACCCGGCGTAGGATCGACGCCGATGACGTTCACCACCCGGCCGACGCTGCGCGGCACGTTCGGCATGGTCTCCTCCACGCACTGGCTGGCCAGCCAGTCCGCGATGGGTGTGCTGGAGCGCGGCGGCAACGCCTTCGACGCCGCCGTCGCCGCCGGGTTCGTGCTGCACGTGGTCGAGCCGCACCTCAACGGCCCGGCCGGCGAGGTGCCCGCGATCGTGGCCACGGCCGGTGACCCCACCCCGCGGGTGCTCTGCGGCCAGGGCCCGGCCCCGGCCGGCGCCACGATCGCGCACTTCCGCTCGCTCGGGCTGGACCTGGTGCCCGGCTCCGGCCCGCTGGCCGCGGTGGTGCCCGGCGCGGTGGACGCCTGGCTGCTCCTGCTGCGCGACCACGGCACCCGGTCGCTCGACGAGGTGCTGGAGCCGGCGATCGGCTACGCCTCCGCCGGCCACCCGCTGGTGGGCGCCGCCGGGGAGACCATCGACCGGGTCCGGTCGCTGTTCACCGAGCACTGGCCGACCTCCGCGCAGCTCTGGCTGCGCCACGGCCGCCCGCCCGCGCCGGGCGAGATGGTCACCAATCCGGCGTACGCGCGGACGCTGCGCCGACTCGTCGACGCCGCTCGGGCGGCCGGGGCGGACCGGGTGGCGCAGATCGAGGCGGCCCGGCGTGCCTGGCGGGAGGGCTTCGTCGCCGAGGCGGTCGGGGCGTTCAGCCGTCTGCCGTTCCGCGACTCCAGCGGTCGCGCGCACGCCGGGCTGCTCACCGGCGACGACCTGGCCGGCTGGTCCGCGGGCTGGGAGGAGCCGGTCACGTTCGACTGGCACGGGCACACGGTGGCGAAGACCGGCTTCTGGGGCCAGGGTCCGATGCTGCTGCAGACGCTGGCGACGCTCGACGCGCTCGACGACCCCCGGGTGCTCGACCCGTCCACGGCCGAGGGCATCCACGCCCAGGCCGAGGCGCTCAAGCTGGCCTTCGCCGACCGGGAGGCGTGGTACGGCGACACCGACGTCCCGGGCGACGCGCTGCTGTCGTCGGAGTACGCGCGAGCGCGGGCCGCGCTGGTCGGCGACCAGGCGTCGACCGAGCTGCGCCCGGGCAGCCCGGCGGGCACGCCGCCCCGACTTCCGGCGCACCTGCGCGCGCACGCCGCCCGGCGGGCCGGCCCGCAGGACCCGACCACGGGCGAGCCCACGGTGCGGGCCGACGGGGTGACCCGCGGCGACACCTGCCACGTCGACGTGGTCGACCGGTGGGGCAACATCATCTCCGCCACGCCGAGCGGCGGCTGGCTGCAGAGCTCGCCGGCCGTCCCGGAGCTGGGCTTCGCGCTGGGCAGCCGGTTGCAGATGTGCTGGCTGGAGGAGGGGCTCGCGTCGTCGCTGCGGCCGGGCCGACGGCCGCGAACGACGTTGAGCCCGACGCTGGTGCTGCGCGACGGCGAGCCGGTGCTGGCCTGCGGCACGCCCGGCGGCGACCAGCAGGACCAGTGGCAGTTGCTGTTCCTGCTGCGCCACCTGGCCGGCGGGCAGGAGTTGCAGGCGGCGATCGACGCGCCCGCGTGGCACACCACCAGCCTGCCGGCGTCGTTCTACCCGCGCGAGGTGGAGCCGGGCGTCCTGGTGGTGGAGGACCGCCTCGACCCGAAGGTGCTGGCCGGGCTGCGCGCGAAGGGCCACACCGTCCGTCTCGCGGACCCGTGGAGCCTGGGCCGCCTCTGCGCCGTCACCCGCGACCCGCACACCGGCGTCCTCTCCGCCGCCGCCAACCCCCGCGGCGCCCAGGGCTACGCCGCAGGCCGCTAACCCCACCCCACCCCACCCCCGCCCCACCCCCGCCCGTCGATCTTGGAGTTGTGGCGCCTCGGATGGGCTGGATGTCCACTTCGCCAACGACCACAACTCCATGATCGACGGATCGGGTCGGGGCGGTTACGATCTCGCGGTCGAGTCACGGGGGAGGAGAACGTCATGGGGTTGTTCCGGCGGCTTCGGGGACGAGCGCAGGAGCGGGTGGGCGGGCCGGTGATGGATCCGGCGTTCGGGGATCCGGTGGCGCGGACGCTCGTCGACGCGCTCAAGGCGCGGGACTGGCGGGCCGCCCGGGACGTGCTGACCCCGGTCACCGACCCGGACGACCGCGCGTACCTGATGGAGGCCGCCGGCCGGGTCGACGGCGTGCAGGACTGGATCGGCGAGTGGGTCGCCGCGGAGCCGGACTCGACGCTGCCGGTGCTGGTGCGCGGCTGCCACGCGTTCTACTGGGCGTGGGAGGCGCGCGGCAACAAGCGCGCCCAGCACACCGGCCAGGACCAGTTCCGGGAGTTCCACAAGCGGCTGCTGGTGGCGGAGAACCTGCTCGACGAGGTGGCGGACCGGGACCCCGACGACGTGACCTGCCGGGCCTGGCTGGTCGCCACGTCCCGGGCCCGCCAGGTCGACGCGGACGAGGCGGCGGCCCGCTTCGACGCGGTGGTCACCCGGCACCCCGGGCACCAGGTGGCGCACGAGCACCGGTTGCAGTACCTCTGCCCGAAGTGGTTCGGCACCGAGGAGGCCATGTTCTCCCTGGCCCGGGCGGCGACCGCGAGCGCGCCGGAGGGCAGCATGCTGCCGGCGCTGATCGCCGCCGCGCACATCGAGAAGTGGCTGGAGTTGCCGGCCGAGGAGGACGACGCGTACATGCGGTCCGACGAGGTCGGCGCCGAGCTGGTGGCCGCCGCCGAGAAGTCGATCCTGCACCCGACGTTCCGGCCCGGCCTGGGGCTGGCGCCCCGGGCCGGCCTGTTCGCGCTCGCCCTGGAGCTGGCGCACGAGTTCGACACCGCCGCCCGCGTCTTCGACCTGCTCGGCGACCAGGTCAGCGAGTGGCCCTGGGGGTACGTGGGGGAGCCGGTGGCGGCGTTCGTCCGGTCCCGGGACTGGGTGCGCGAGCACGTGTCCTGACGAGGAACGCGATGTCCGATCGCCGCCGGACGTCACCGTCGCCCACGCCCAGACTTGTGTGCATGAACAACAACATGCTTGCGGGCAAGGTCGCCCTGGTCACCGGAGGCGGTCGCGGGATCGGAGCCGCGGTCGCGGTGCGGCTGGCCGAGGAAGGCGCCGACGTGGCCCTGACGTTCCAGCAGGACCAGCGGCGAGCCGACGAAGTGGTGGACCGGGTCAAGGCCGTCGGCCGACGTGCGATGGCGGTACGCGCGGACAGCGCCGACCCGGGGGAGGTGGTGGCCGCGGTCGATCGGGTCGCCGAGGAGTTGGGCCGGTTGGACGTGCTGGTCAACAATGCCGGTGCGTTCCTGATCGGGCCGGTGGAGCAGCTGAGTTCCGACGAGTTCGACCAGACCGTCGCGGTGAACGTCCGGGCGCCGTTCGTCGCCTCGCAGGCAGCGGTGCGGCACATGCCCGCCGGCGGGCGGATCGTCAACATCGGCAGCAACATGGCCGAGCGGACGCCGTTCCCGGGCTTCGCGCTGTATGCCATGAGCAAGACCGCGTTGATCGGGCTCACCCGGGCGCTCGGCCGGGAACTCGGCGGCCGGGCGATCACCGTGAACCTGGTGAACCCTGGGCCGACGGACACCGACTCGAACCCGGCGGACGGTCCGAACGCGGGCACGATCAACGGTTTCACCGCCCTCGGCCGCTATGCGGAGCCGGCGGAGGTGGCCGCCGCGGTGGCGTTCCTCGCCGGCCCGGACGGGCGTTACGTCACCGGCGCCACGATCAACGTCGACGGCGGCTTCGCCGTCTGACCGTCGGGTCGTCCGGTCATCGCACGTGGGGCCCGTCCCGGTCGGACCGGGACGGGCCCCACGCGACGCTCAGCCGTCGATCCGGGTGATGTTGCGGATCTTGTTGGCGGCGTCCAGCGCCGCCACCTTGTACGCCTCGGCCAGCGTCGGGTAGTTGAACACCGCGTCGAGCAGGTAGTCGACCGTGCCGCCGCAGCCCATCACCGCCTGCCCGATGTGGATGATCTCGGTGGCTCCGGTGCCGAAGACGTGCACCCCGAGCAGGCGTCCGTCGCCCGGCGAGACGAGCAGCTTCAACATGCCGTACGAGTCGCCGACGATCTGCCCCCGGGCCAGTTCGCGGTAGCGGGCGATGCCCACCTCGAACGGGGTGGAGCTGTCGGTCAGCTCGTCCTCGGTCTTCCCGACGAAGCTGATCTCCGGGATGGTGTAGATGCCGATCGGCTGCAGGTCCGGCATGGCACGCGCCGGTTCGCCGCAGGCGTGCTGCGCGGCGAGGCGGCCCTGTTCCATCGAGGTGGAGGCCAACGCCGGGAAGCCGATCACGTCGCCGACGGCGTAGATGTTCTCGACCGAGGTGCGGTAGTCGGCGTCGACCTGGATCCGGCCCCGGTGGTCGGCGGTGAGGCCGGCCGCCTCCAGCGCCAGGTCGTCGGTCTGGCCCTGCCGGCCGGCGGAGTACATCACGGTGTCCGCGACGATCTTCTTGCCGCTGCGCAGCACGCACAGCGCGGCGGTGCGGTGCTTCTCCACCGACGCCACCTCCTCGCCGAAGCGGAAGGTGACCGACAGGTCCCGCAGGTGGTACTTCAACGACTCGACGATCTCCTCGTCGCAGAAGTCGAGCATCCGCTCGCGGCGCTCGACCACCGTCACCTTGGTGCCGAGCGCGGCGAACATGGACGCGTACTCCATGCCGATCACGCCGGCGCCGACCACCACCATGCTGCGCGGCACGGCCTGCAGGTTGATGACGCCGTCGGAGTCGACGATGGTCCGGTCGTCGAAGTCGACGCTGTCCGGGCGGGCCGGGCGGGTGCCGGCGGCGATGACCGCCTTGTCGAAGGTGATCCGTTCCTCGCGACCGGAGCCGGCGTCGACCCAGACGGCGTGCGGGTCGGCGAACCGGCCGGTGCCGGTGATCATCGCGATCCGGTTGCGGGCGAGCTGGTTGCGGATGACGTCGGTCTGCCGGTTGATCACGTGCTGGGTACGGGCGGCCAGGTCGGCGACCGTGATGTCCTCCTTGACCCGGTAGCTGCTGCCGTAGAGGTCACGCTGGCTGAGCCCGGTCAGGTAGAGGACGGCCTCGCGCAGCGTCTTGGACGGCACGGTGCCGGTGTTGATGCACACCCCGCCGAGCATGTCGCGACGGTCCACGATGGCCACCCGCCGCCCCAGTTTGGCCGCGGCGACGGCCGCCTTCTGTCCACTCGGTCCGGATCCCAGCACCAGCAGGTCGTAGTCATACACGTCCGACAGCCTGGCAGCATGTGCGGGCGCGCGCCAGGGGAGGGGCCACCGGAAGTGGATCATTGCCGTAGGGTGCGCTGATGCGTCGCCGCGTACCTCTGATCCTGCTTCTCGGGCCGCTGCTCGCCGCCGGGTGCACCACCGACCCCGCCGCGCCGGCCGCCGACCCGTCCGCTCCCACGACCACGCCCGCCCCGACCGCACCCGCCGTCGACTACACCGCCTGGCAGGCGGGCCGCTCCACGCCGGTGGCCGACAAGGTCTACCCGGCACGGGGCACCGACGCGGTGGACGTCCTGCACTACGACCTGGCGGTGCAGTGGGCGCCGCCGACCCGGACCCTCACCGGCACCGCCACGCTGCGGATCCGCCCGGTCCGGGACGCGCCGGACCTCACCCTGGACTTCATGCCCTACCAGCTCGACGGCGTGACGCTGGACGGCGCGACGGTCACCGCCGCGGTGGCCCGGGAGAAGCTTACGGTGTCCGCGCCGGTGGTCGCCGACCGACCGGTGACGCTCGTGGTCAAATATCACGGCCGGCCGCGGAGCACGCCGATGCCGTCGCACCGCAAGGACGTGGAGGACCTGGGCCTCACCGTCACCAAGGAGGGCGGCCTCTGGACGATGCAGGAGCCGTTCGGCGCGTTCACCTGGTACCCGGCGAACGACCAGCCCGCCGACGAGGCGCTCTACGACATCCGGGTGACCGTCCCGGCGGGTTGGACCGCGATCGCCGGGGGCACCCCGGCCGGGCAGTCCGGCACCACGTTCACCTACCGCAGCACCGACCCGGTCGCGACGTACCTGACCACGCTCGCGGTCGGCAAGTACCAGAAGCTCACCGCCAAGGGGCCGCGCGGCGTGCCGCTGACCTACTGGTACCGCAAGGGCGCCGACGACAAGCTGGTGCCCTACCTGAAGAAGTCCCCGCAGTACCTGGCCTGGCTGGAGAAGAAGTTCGGCCCGTATCCGTTCCCCTCCGGCGGCGTCGTGGTGGTGGACTCCGCCTCGGGCATGGAGACCCAGCAGATGATCACCATGGGCGGGAAGATCGAGGACACAAGGGACCGCCGGGACCGCTGGGGCAGCGACCTGCTGCACGAGTACGCCCACCAGTGGTTCGGCAACTCGGTCACGCCCACCAGCTGGACCGACCTGTGGTTGAACGAGGGGTGGGCGAAGTACGCCCAGGACCTGCACACCCAGGAGACGTTGAAGTTGAGCGCGGCCAGCCTGGACCGGTACCTGCGCGAGGGCGACGCCGTCCTGCGCAAGAAGCTGGGCCCGCCCGGCCGGCCCGATCCGAAGCGGTTCGCCGAGGGCAACGTCTACCTCTGCCCGGCGGCCATGCTCCGCGAGATCCACCGGCAGGTCGGCGACAAGACGTTCTTCGCGCTGGCCCGGGCCTGGGTGCAGGAGCAGCGCAACACCCAGCAGGACCGGGCGTCGTTCATCGCGTTCGTCAACAAGCGGACCGGCCGCGACTTCACCAAGCTGATCAACACCTGGCTGGACTCGAAGACCACGCCGAAGTCGATCAAGGTCGCCTGACCGGCTCCGGGGCCTCGCCGACGCGCGGGCCCCGGAGCCGGCTCAGCGGCCCTGGAGTCCCTTCACGGTGTCGCCGAACGTCCAGCCCTTCGACCCGTCCCAGTTGATCGACCAGGTCATCAGGCCCTTGAGGCCCGGGACGGCGTTCCAGGCCTGGCCGACCAGCGACGGGCCCATGTACCCGCCGCCCGCGCCGGGCTGCGCCGGCAGGCCGGGGACCTGCTTGTCGTAGGGGACGCGGATCGTGACGCCCTGCACGGTCAGCCCGTTGTGCAGGCACTGCGTCTGCACCGTGAAGCCCTGCACCGTGCCGGCCGGGTACGAGTCGCCGGCGCAGCCGTACATCGAGCCGTTGTAGTACTGCATGTTCAGCCACCAGAGCCGGCCGTTGTCCGCGTACTTCTTGACGATCGGCAGGTAGGCGCCCCAGATCGAGCCGTAGGTGACGCTGCCCCCGGTGACGTACGCGGTCTCCGGCGCCATGGTGAGCCCGAACCCGGCGGGCATCTGGGCCAGCACCCCGTCGATGATCCGGATCAGGTTGGCCTGCGACGGCGAGAGCTGGTTGATGTTCCCGCTGCCGGTCAGCCCGGTCTCGATGTCGATGTCGATGCCGTCGAAGTTGTGCCGCTTGAGGATCGGCACGACGGTGGCGACGAACCGGTCGGCGACGGCGGCGGAGCCGAGGTCGATGCCGGCGGCGGCGCCACCGATGGAGAGCAGCACGGTCAGCCCGGCGGCCTTGGCCTGGCACACCTGCGCCGGCGTGGGCACCTTGACGCCGGCGTCCATGCCGTCCTCCCAGAGCACGGTGCCGTCGGCGCGGATGACCGGGAACGCGGCGGTGACTACGTTGTAGCCGTGGCCGGTGATCCGGGTGTCGGTGATCGGGATCCAGCCGAGCCCGGGGTGCACGCCGTTGGCCGCGCCGTCCCAGTTCTCCCAGTAGCCCTGGAGCACCTTGCCCGTCGGCCGGGGCCGCAACGCGCAGGTCTCGCCGCCCGGGGTGGTCGGGCTGGGCGTGGCGGTCGGCGTCGGGGTGGGGCTGGGCGTCCGGGTGGGGGAAGGGCTGGGGGTGGGCGAGGGGGGCCGGGTGGTCGGGCTCGGTGACGGGGTGCCGCCGGAGCAGGCGCCGAGGTCGGTCCAGAGCGCCGGCACGGCGGCCGGCGTCCAGCCCGCGCCGACCGGTGGGGTGTGGGTCACCAGCGCCTGGTAGAGCCGTCCGCCGAAGGTGGCCCGGCTGCCGGCGGTCCAGGTGACGCCCTCGGCCCAGGCCGGCGCGTCGCAGGCGACCAGGGCGGCGGTGCTGCCGGCGAGCGTGGCGCCGCCGGTCGCGGGCAGGGCCACGGTGGCGGCGAGCAGCGCGACGCCACCGAGCAGGGCTGTCATCGAACGTCCGAGTCGCATGTCATACCTCCTCGTCGATGCGGCGGACGGTATCAGTTAACTTTGTTAAATGTAAATGGGCAGTATTCTGTCAGCACTTCGTTCAGGGCGTGAAAATGCGGGAAGGGCGGCGGCGGACGTGGACGCCAGACGCACCACGGTGCGCGACATGCGCCGGGCCAACCGGTCGGTCCTGCTCACCCGGATCTGGCTGGACGGGCCGCTCAGCCGGCACGAGCTGGGCCAGTCCACCGCGCTGAGCCTGGCCAGCGTGAGCAACCTGGTCGGCGAGATGATCACGGAGGGGCTGGTCGAGGAGGCCGGCTCCGTCGAGTCCGACGGCGGCCGCCCCCGGGTCCTGCTGCGCGTCGCGCCCGGCTACGGCTACCTGGTCGGCGCCGACGTCGGCGAGACCCGGGTGCAGGTCGAGCTGTTCGACCTGAGCATGACCGCGCTGGCCAAGGCCGAATATCCGATCGCCGCCGCCGAGCCCGACCCGGCGCGCGTCGCCGACCACCTCCTCCACGGCCTCGCCGCGGTGACCGAACAGGCCGGCGTCGACCCGGCGGCGGTGCTCGGCTTCGGCGTCGCCGTCTCCGGCACTGTCGAACGCACCGCCGACGCCGTGGTGCACGCCCAGACGCTCGGCTGGGACGGCGTGCCGCTCGGCGCGATGCTGCGTGCCGGCACCGACGTGCCGGTGCACGTCGACAACGGCGCCAAAACGCTCGGGCAGGCCGAGATGTGGTTCGGCGCCGGTCGCGGCGTCCGGCACGCGGTGGTCGCCCTGGTCGGCTCCGGCGTGGGCGCGTCAGTGGTCGCCGACGGCGTCGGCTACCGCGGCGCGCACAGCAGCGCCGGCGAGTGGGGCCACACCACAATCGTGTACGGGGGCCGGCGCTGCCGCTGCGGCAACCACGGCTGCCTCGAGGCGTACGTCGGGGCGGAGGGCGTGCTCGACCGGTACCGGCAGGCCAACCGGGGTCGCCCGGCGGCCGGCGGGGACGAGGAGACCGCCTTCGGCGAACTGCTGCGCGGCACCGGCCGCACCGCCGCGAAGGTGATCGACGAGACGGTCGGCTACCTGGGCGCCGGGGTGGCGAACCTGGTGAACCTGTTCAACCCGGAGCGGGTGGTGCTCGGCGGCTGGGCCGGGCTGGCCCTGGGCGAGCGGCACCTGCCGGCGATCCGCGAGGCCACCGCGCGGCACGCGCTGCGCCAGCCGTACGCCCAGACCTCGATCGAGCTGTGCCGGCTCGGACCGGACGCGGTGGCGATGGGCGCGGCCACCCTGCCGATGACCCGGCTGCTGCGCGACGGCGGCGTCCCCCGCGAACCCGCGGTCCGAATCGCGCCTGCGCGCCGGCCGGGCCGCCGCTGAGCGGCGGCCCGACCGGTCGGTTCAGGACGGCAGCGTCCACTTCTGGTTGGCGCCGCCGGTGCAGCTCCACACCTGGGTCTTGGTCCCGTCGGCGGAGGTGTTGCCGGTGACGTCGAGGCACTTGTTCGCCTGCGGGTTCACCAGGTCCCGCCCGGCGGTCCAGGTCCACTGCTGGGCGGCGCTGCCGTTGCAGGTCCACAGCTGCACCTTCGTGCCGTCGGCGGTGCCCCCGCCGGCCACGTCCAGGCACTTGCCGAGCGCGCGCAGCGTGCCGTCGGCGGCCCGGGTCCAGCGCTGGTTGGCGCCGCCGGTGCAGCTCCAGATCTGCGCCGGTGTGCCGTCGGCGGTGGCGTTGTCGGTGACGTCCAGGCACTTGCCGCCGATGCCGGTGACCGGGCCGGTCGGCGCGGCGCCGCCGCCGGACGGGGTGCCGGACCAGGTGAACGTGGCGGTGGTGCGGGCCGGCAGCGTGTAGGTGAACGACTGCCCGCCCCACACCACCTTCACCGACTGCGCCGACGTGCCGCCGTTGTGCGCGAGCAGGGCCTTGGAGCCGTCCGCGTTGCGGTAGGCGACGTTCGGCACGGTGCCGTCGGCGGTGGAGTCGATCCGGGTCGCGCCGGGCCGGACGAACTTGGTCAGGTGCCCGGTGGTGTAGTACTCGACGGTGTAGTCGACCTGGCCGGCCCGGGCGCCGCCCTCCTGCACGGTGATCAGGCCGGTGCAGGTGCCGCAGCCGCCGTTGTGCGGGCCCATGTTCTGGTTGACCGCGAGGCTCCACTTCACCACGCTGCGACTCCAGTTCCGGGCGTAGGTGACGATGTCGGCCATGTCCTCGTTGTGCTGGTTGGTGATCCAGGTGCCGCCGGAGTGCTCGGTGCTGAACTGCGGCACCGCCGGATACTGGGCGCGCACCTGGCTGCCGACCGCCGGGTCACCGAAGTAGCCGTGCCAGGCGATGCCGCCGAAGAGCGGGTCGGTGCGGACGCCCGCGTCGCCGAGCACCCCGGAGCCCAGGGTGGCGTAGTCGCCGTAGTTCCAGTCGTGCACCAGCACCTTCGTGGTGATGCCGGCGGCCCGGAACGCCGGGTAGACGAAGTTCTTGGTCAGCTCGGCCAGGCCGGAGGAGTTCCAGCTCATGCCCGGGTAGTCCATCGCGGTGGGGTTGCCGGACTGGCAGCAGTTCGGCTCGTTCTGCACCGACAGGTAGTCGACCTTCACGCCGCGGGCCGCGTACGCCTGGATGGTCCTGACGAAGTACTGGGCGTAGGTGGCGTAGTACTCCCACTTCAGCCAGCCCATCTGGTCCATCCGGCCGTTGTCCTTCATCCATGCGGGCGCGCTCCACGGCACCACCATCACCCGCAGCGCCGGGTTGAGCTGGCGGGCCTGCGCGGTGAGCAGCTCGACGTTCGTGTCGTAGCCGTTGGCGCCGAAGTCGTTCAGGTCGCAGCAGGTGTCGTCGAGGGACACGTTTCCGGGGCGGGACAGGTCGGATGCGCCGATCGGGTTGCGCACGAACGACAGCCCGATGCCGTCGGTCGGGCTGAACAACTTGCGCATCACCGCGTCCCGGGTGGCCGCGCTGACTCCGCCGCCGCGCAGCAGGTACGCCGTGGTGTCGGTGATGGACGCGCCGGCGCCCTCGAACGGCTGGTAGCGGGTGTTCTCGTCGACGGTGATGGTGTGGGTGGCGCCGGGGCTGGTGGTGGCGAAGCTCAGCGGGCTCTGCTGTTGCAGTCCGCGGGTGACGGTCCGGCCGCCGGCGTCGGAGGTGGTGGTGAGCCAGACGTCGACGGTCTCGCCGGCGGCGTGGGCGGCGGTGGTGGGGACGAGGGCGCCGGCGGTGAGGCAGAGCGTCAGGGCGACGCGGCCGGCGTGGCGGGCAGCGGTGGTGGGGGACACGGATGCTCCTTCCCAACTGGATTGACATCCGCGAATGAGCGAACCGTTGTTCCGGCCTTATGTCAAGACGTGAAAAAAAGGGGCGGCCGCCCGGGAGGACTCCCGCGCGGCCGCCCCCTGCGGTCGACTCAGCGCTGCCCGCGCACCCGACGCACCGTGTCGCGGTACCACAGCGCGCTGCGCTTCGGCGTGCGGCGCTGCGAGTCGTAGTCCACCCGGACGATGCCGAACCGCTTGTCGTAGCCGTACGCCCACTCGAAGTTGTCCAGCAGCGACCAGGCGAAGTAGCCGCGGATGTCCGCGCCCGCCTGCCGGGCCCGGGCCACCGCCCGCAGGTGCTCGGTCAGGTAGGAGACCCGGTCGTCGTCGGCCACGAACCCGTCGGCGTCCGCCTCGTCGTCGAACGCCGCGCCGTTCTCGGTGATCACCATGGGCACGCCCGGGTAGTCGCGGTGCAGCCGCACCAGCAGGTCGGTGAAGGACTCCGGCACGATCTCCCAGTCCATCGCGGTGCGCGGCAGGTCCCGGCGGACCACCCGGCGCACCGGCTTTCCGTCGTCGTCGCGCTCGCGGCCCTGCTCGTCCACCCCGGAGTGCAGCTGCCCGAAGTAGTAGTTGACCCCGAGCACGTCGATCGGCGTGGCGATGACCTCCAGGTCACCGTCCTGCACCGGGATCTGCACGCCCTCCGCGGCCAGGTCCGCGATCACGTCCTGCGGGTAGGAACCACGCAGCACCGGGCCCAGGTAGAGCCGGTTGCCCAGCCCGTCCGCGGCCCGCGCCGCATCCCGGTCCGCCGCGCTGTCGGTGGCCGGGTCGGCGGTGGCCAGGTTCACGGTCAGGCCCAGCTCGATCGGCGCCTGTGCCGCCGCGCGCAGCCGCTGGGTGGCCAGCCCGTGCCCGAGCAGCAGGTGGTGGGCGGCGGCGATGCCGTCGCCCAGGTTCCGCCGGCCCGGGGCGTGGTCGCCGTACGCGTAGCCGAGCATCGCCGAGCACCACGGCTCGTTCAGCGTGGTCCAGGTGCGGACCCGGTCGCCGAGCGCGGCGAAGACCAGCTCGGCGTAGTCGGCGAAGCGGTAGGCGGTGTCCCGGTTCGGCCAGCCGCCGGCGTCCTCCAGCTCCTGCGGCAGGTCCCAGTGGTAGAGCGTCACCCACGGGTCGACGCCCCGGCCGAGCAGCTCGTCCACCAGCCGGTCGTAGAAGGCCAGCCCGGCGGCGTTCGCCGGTCCGCGCCCGCCCGGCTGCACCCGCGGCCACGCCACCGAGAACCGGTAGGTGTCCAGCCCCAGGTCGGCGATGAGCGCCACGTCCTGCGGCATCCGGTGGTAGTGGTCGCAGGCCACGTCGCCGTGGTCGCCGTTCGCCACCGCCCCCGGGACCCGGCAGAAGGTGTCCCAGATCGACGGGGTGCGGCCGTCCTCGGCCACCGCGCCCTCGATCTGGTACGACGACGTCGCCACCCCCCACCGGAAGGTCGGCGGCAGCGTGTCGATCGGGTCGGCCTGATCGACACTCGGGCGGTTGAGGTCGGTGTCCATGGTTCTCCTCGCGGTAGCGGTGGGCTCGGACTCTTCAGCGGGGCAGGGGGGTGACGGCCGGGTGCAGCCAGCACGCGACCGCCCGCGTCGGATCGTCGACGCCGGGCGGGCCCAGCACCGGCACCCGCTCGTCGCACGGCTCGAACGCCTTGGGGCAGCGCGGGTGGAACGCGCAGCCGGCCGGCATGGCGCGCAGGTCAGGCGGGGAGCCGGGGATGCCGGTCAGCTCGCGGCGCGGCCCGCGCAGCGCCGGGAACGAGTGCAGCAACCCCTCGGTGTACGGGTGCAGCGGCTCCCGGTACAGCCGGGCGGCGGGCGCCTCCTCGACGATCCGGCCGCCGTACATGATGGCGATCCGGTCGGAGAACTCCACCAGCAGCGACAGGTCGTGGGTGATGAACAGCACCGCGAAGCCCAGCCGTTCGCGCAGCTCGGCGAGTTGGCCGAGGATCTGCCGCTGCATCACCACGTCCAGCGCGGTGGTCGGCTCGTCCATGATGACCAGTTGCGGCTCCAACGCCAGCGCCATGGCGATCATGACGCGTTGGCGCATGCCGCCGGAGAGCTGGTGCGGATAGCTGTCCAGCCGGTCGGCGGCGATGCCGACCAGGCGCAGCAGGTCCTTGGCGCGGGCCAGCCGGCCCGCGGCGGTGCTCTTCGGCTCGTGCGCCCTGATCACGTCGAGGAGCTGGGTGGAGACCTTGTGCACCGGGTTGAGCGAGTTCATCGCGCCCTGGAACACGATCGACGTCTCCGCCCAGCGGAACTCCCGCAGCCGGGCCGGGCTGAGCGTCAGCACGTCGACCGGCGGGCCGTCGGCCGGGTGGTAGATCACCTGGCCGCCGCTGACCACGCCGGGCGGGGGCAGCAGCCGGGTCAGCCCGTACGCCAGGGTGGACTTGCCGCTGCCGCTCTCCCCGGCCAGGCCGAGCACCTCGCCGCGGTGCAGCGTCAGGTCGACGTCGCGGACCGCCCGCACCGCGTCCGCGCCGATGCCGTAGTCGACGCAGAGCCCACGGATCTCCAGCACCTTGCCGTTCATGAGATCTGGTCCTTCCGGGTGTCAGGCATCGGCACGGTGGCCGCCTTCGGGGCCAGCACCGGGGTGAAGCCGACCCGCATCCGCACGGTGCGGCCGTCGGCGGTGCGGATCCGGGTCCGGCCGCCGGTGCGCAACCGGGGGCTGACGAACTCGTCGATGCCGAAGTTGATCAGCGCGAGCGCGGTGCCGAGCAGCGCGATGGCCAGCCCGGCCGGCACGAACCACCACCACGCGCCCTGCGCGAGCGCCTGCTGGCCCTGCGCCCAGAACAGGATCGTTCCCCAGTTCCAGGAGCTGACCGAGGAGATGCCGATGAACGCCAGGGTGATCTCCGACATCACCGCGAAGATCACCGTGCCGACGAAGCCGGAGGCGATGATCGCGGTCAGGTTGGGCAGGATCTCGAAGCCGATGATCCGCCAGGTCCGCTCGCCGGTGGCCCGGGCCGCCTCCACGTAGTCGCGGCGACGCAGCGACAGGGTCTGGGCGCGCAGTACCCGGGCCCCCCACGCCCACGAGGTGAGCCCGATGATCAGCGCGACCAGCAGGTCGCCGGCCTGGTCGACGAGCGACGCCACGATGATGATCAGCGGCAGCGCCGGGATCACCAGGAACACGTTGGACAGTGCGGACAGGCTCTCGTCGGCGGCGCCGCCCAGGTAGCCGGCGGTCACGCCGATCAGGATGGACAGGACGGTGGCCAGCACGCCGGCGATCAGCCCCACCACCATCACGCTGCGCGCGCCGACCAGGATCTGGCTGAAGATGTCCTGCCCGAGGTGGGTGGTGCCGAACCAGTGCCGGGTCGACGGCGCCTGGAGCACGTCGGCGCTGCGCGCGTCCGGGTCGTACGGCGCGATCCACGGCCCGATCACCGCCAGCAGCGCGTACACGCCGAGGACGACCAGCCCGGTGGCGGCCTTGGCGTTGGCCACGAAGCGGAACCGGCGTCGCCGGGCCCGGGCCGACGGCTGCGCCATCGCGCCCTGCCCGGGGATGACCTGCTCGATGCTCGACGGGGAGATTGTCATCGGCTCAGCTCTTTCGGGTCCGCGGGTCGAGAAGCAGGTACGCGACGTCGGCCAGCAGGTTCGCCACCAGCACCGAGATCGTGATGATCAGGAAGATGCCCTGCATCAGCGGGTAGTCCTTGCTGCCGACGGCCTGGAAGAGCTGGAACCCCAGGCCCGGGTAGGAGAAGACGATCTCCACCAGCAGCGTGCCGCCGACGATGAAGCCCAGCGACAACGCGAAACCGGAGACGTTGGGCAGCAGCGCGTTGCGGGCGGCGTAGCTGAGCGCCACCCGGCGCTCGGATAGCCCCTTGGCGTGCGCGACGGTGATGTAGTCCTCGCTGGCGACGGTGACCATCATGTTGCGCATGCTGAGGATCCAGCCGCTCATCGACGACACCAGGATGGTCGCCGCCGGCAGGATGCTGTGCTGCAACGCGCTCGGGATGAAGTACGCGTCGAACGCCGGCACCAGCCCTGGTTCGTAGCCGCCGGAGGAGGGGAAGAAGCTGCCCGGCCCGGCGAACAACGCGATCGCCACCAGGCCCAGCCAGAAGTAGGGGATCGAGGAGAGGAACGTGGTGGCCGGCAGCAGCCCGTCGATCCACGACCCGCGCCGCCAGCCCGCGCCGACGCCGAGGGCGGTGCCGAGCAGGAAGCTGACGATCGTGGTGACGCCGACCAGGCCGACCGTCCACGGCAGGCTGCTCCCGATCACCTCGGACACCGGCGCCGGGAAGAACGTGAACGACAACCCCAGGTCGCCGTGCAGCAGTTGGCCCCAGTAGGCCACGTACTGCTCCCACAGGTTGCGGTCGGAGTCCAGCCCGAACAGCACCCGCAGCGACGCGATGGCGTCGGCGCTGATCCGGCCCTGGTTGCGGGAGATCAGCGACTGCACCGGGTCGCCCGGCACGATCCGCGGGATGAAGAAGTTGAGGGTGATCGCCGCCCACGCGGTGAACAGGTAGAAGGCCACCCGTTGCAGCAGGAACCTCATCGGGCCGCCTCCTGCCCGGCGGTGGCGCCGGCCGTCGGGGTCGCCGCGGCGGTTCCGGTCCTCTCGGCCGCGACGGTGGCCGGGTCGAACAGCCAGCACGCCGCCCAGTGCCCGGGCCGGTCGTCGACCGGGATCGGCGGCGGCAGGTCGCTCGCGCACCGGGGCATGGCGTGCGGGCAGCGCGGGTGGAACCGGCAGCCGGCCGGCGGGCGGATCAGGCTCGGCGGCTCCCCGTGACCGCGCTCGGTGGTCGCGGGGGCGTCGGCGCCCGCGCCGGTGATCCGCTCCGGGTCCGGCGCCGAGTCGGTCAACAACCGGGTGTACGGGTGCGCCGGCCGTTGGGTGACCGTCTCGCTGTCGCCGCCCTCGACCATCCGGCCGGCGTACATCACGATGGTGTCGTCGGCGAAGTAGCGGGCCGACGCGATGTCGTGGGTGATGTAGAGGATCGCCAGGTTGAGCCGGTCCTTCAGGTCCTGCAGCAGGTTGAGCACGCCGAGGCGGATCGAGACGTCCAGCATGGAGACCGGCTCGTCGGCCAGCAGCACCTCGGGGTCGGCGCCGAGCGCCCGCGCGATCGCGACGCGCTGGCGCTGGCCGCCGGACAACTCGTGCGGGAACGCGTCCAGGTAGCGCTCCGGCGGGGTGAGGCTGACCCGGGTGAGCAGGTCGGCCAGCGCCTTCTCCAGCCCGTCCGGGCCGGTCCCGGCGTTGCCGTGGATGCGCAGCGACCGGGTGAGGTGGTAGCGGACCGTGTGCACCGGGTTCAGCGAGGCGAACGGGTCCTGCAGGATCAGCTGCACCCGGCGCACGTACGCCCGGAAGCGGCGGCCGCCGCGTACCCGGATCGAGGCGCCGTGCAGCCGGATGTCGCCGCCGGTACGCGGGTAGAGCTGGGCCAGCAGCCGGGCCACCGTGGACTTGCCGGAGCCGGACTCGCCGACCAGCGCGGTCACCCGGCCGCGGCGCAGCGCGATCGAGACGTCGTCGACGGCGTGCACCACCGTCGGGGTCCGGGAGAGGAGGTCGCGCAGCCGCCGGCGGACCGGGAAGTGCTTGGTCAGGCCGACGGCCTCCAGCACCACCTCGTCGGCCGGCGCCGGGGCGCTCTCGGTCGTCGTCATGCCGAATTCCTGTCTGGGGTTGCCGGGGTGAGGGCGGGGTCCGTCGCCCCGGCCGGCGGGCGTGCCGGCCGGGGCGACGGCGCCGGGTCAGCCGGCGGTCGGCTTGAGGTGCAGCACCACGTCCACCGCGTTGGGCTGGGTGGGCTGCAGCGCGCCGTACGGGTTCGAGTCGTCCGGCCAGCCGGTCCAGTTCTTCGCGCTGTAGGCGCCGCCGATGTTGTCAGCGCCGACCGGGATCATCGGCGTCTGCTCGACGAAGATCTTCTGCAGCGTGGCGAGCGCCGCGGTGCGGGTGGCGTCGTCGGTGGCGTTGGCGTAGGAGACCAGGGCGTCGGTCGCCGTCTTGTCGTCGAAGCGGCCGAAGTTGCCGGCGGGCGACGCGGTGCCGATCGGCTTCAGCACCCGACCGTCCATGATCGTCCGGTAGATGTCGTACGGCGTGGCGCCGCTCTCGGTCCAGCGGAAGGTGGCTTCGAAGTTGCCCTGCTCCACGTTGCGGAACCAGGCGTCCTGGTTGGCCTTGTCGATGGTCGCCGCGATGCCGATCTTGGACAGGTTGTCCTTCACGATCTCCAGGCTGGTCTGGTAGTCGGACCAGCCGGCCGGGTCGGTCAGCTTGATCGTCACCGGCTTGCCGGTCTTGTCCTTGAGCGTGGTGCCGTCGAGCTTGTAGCCGGCGCCGGTGAGCAGCGCCTTGGCGCCCTCGACGTCGACCTTGTGCTCCTGCCCCTTGTACTCGGGCGCGATGAACGAGTCACCGGCCGGGCTGGGCAGGCCGGTCACGCTCTTGACCTCGGGGTGGAAGTAGGCCGCCTCGGCGGTGGTGAAGATGTCGGCCCGGTCGACCACCATGTTCATCGCCTTGCGCAGCGTCGGGTCGTCGAACGGCTTCTTCGTGGTGTTCAGGTAGAGGCCGTGGATGCCCAGCACCGGCGGGGCCCACACCTTGTGGTTCTTCTGGTCCTTGGCCACGAACACGGTCTGGTAGTTGGGGATGAAGACGAAGCTCCACTCCGACTCGCCGTTGGCCAGCGCCGTGGTCTGCGCGCTGTTGTCGGTGTACGAGGTGAAGCGCAGTTCCTTCACCTTCGGCGCGTCCTGCCAGTAGCCCTTGTCGCGCACGGTCAGCGTGGTGGTGGCCGGGGTGAACGACTTGAGCGTGTAGGGGCCGCTGCCGACCGGCTGCTTCACCGGGTCGGTGGTCGGGTCGGCGATCTTCTCCCAAAGGTGCTTGGGCACGATCGGCACCCGCCACAGCACCTTCTGCTGGTTGACGAACTGCGGGCTGGACATGGTGATGGTGACGTCGTTGCCGCTGGCGGTCGCGTCGGTGTAGGGCACGCCCTGGTCGTTGAGCGCCGGGAACTTCTTGACCAGGTTGTAGGTGAACGCGACGTCCTCGGCGGTGACCTTCTGCCCGTCGGACCAGGTGGCGTTGTCGCGGACGGTCACCTTGACCGACTTGTAGTCCGCGGACCACTCGGCCTTGGTGGCCAGCCACGGCTTGAACGGCTCGGCCGGCTTGACCGGGTTCCACATCATCAGCGGCTCGTAGATCTGCCACCGGTAGCCGAGCGACGCGGCGGCCGAGGTGGTGAGGAACGGGTTGTTGTTCTCCGCCTGCGGGCCGTTGGGCATGCCGACGTTCAGCACGGTCGCGGCCTGGCCGCTCTTCTTGTTGGCGTTCGGGCTGTCGCCGCAGGCGGCGACCGTGGTGGTGACCATCGCGCCGGCCAGCGCGACGGCGAGGAGTTGCCTTCTTCTCATGGAGGTCTCCCTCGGTGGTCCCGCGTGTCCTCGGGCGGGATGTGGTGGATGGAGGGTGTGCGGTGGTGCACCGGCGGGCTGGCTGCCCACCGGCGGGGTCGCCGGGTGCGGCGGGGTGGCGCTCAGGTGACGCGGGTGGAGGCGCGGGCGGCGAAGCCGGTCGGGATGACGGTCGGGGTGTCGGGCAGCGGTGTGCCGGTGAGGTGGGCGATGAGGAGTCGGGCCGCGGCCGTGCCCATCTCCCGCAGCGGCTGGTGCACCGAGCTCAGCGGGGGATGGGTGTGCCCGGCGAGCGGCAGGTCGTCGAAGCCGACCACCGCCACGTCCTGCGGGACGCGCCGTCCGGCGTCGCGCAGCGCCTGCAACGCGCCGGCGGCGGAGAGGTCGTTGTGCGCGAAGACCGCGTCGAACGGCACGCCGTCGGCGAGCAGCCGGCGCACCGCCGCGCGCCCGCACTCGAAGGTGAAGTCGCCCTCCACGACCCGTTCCGGCGCGATGGGTACGCCGGCGTCGGCGAACCCGCCGGCGAAGCCGGCGAGCCGCTCCCGGGTGCAGCCGAACCGGCGCAGGCCGGTGATGACCAGCGGCCGTCGGCGGCCGAGGGACAGCAGGTGCGCGGCGGCGGCCCGGGCGCCGTCCTCGTTGGTGGTCCGCACCGACGGGAAGCCGGGCTGGTGACCGCGGTCGTCGATGAGAATCACCGGCAGGCCGCGCCGGTGCAGCCCGGTGATGTAGTCGAGGGTGCCCTCGGGTTCGACCACGAGCAGGCCGTCGAAGGACTTGGCGGAGACCTGGGAGGCGAACCGCCGCATCGACTCGTCGCCGTGGGTGCAGGTGAACAGCAGCATGCCGTAGCCCTCGGCCTCGACCGCGTCGGCCGCGCCCTGCAGCACCTCGCCCATCCAGGGCCAGGTCAGCGCCGGCACCAGCATGCCGACCACCCGGGTGCGCCCACGCGCCAGCCCGACCGCGCGGGCGCTCGGCACGTAGCCGAGGTCGCTGATCACCGCGCGGACCCGGTCGGCGGTGCGGATGTGCACCTCGCCCTTGCCGTTGAGCACCCGCGAGACGGTCGTCTTGCTCACCCCGGCCCGGGTCGCGACGTCGGCGATGGTGATCGGCACGTGACGCTCCCGGGTCGCAGGGATGAGGAGGGTGTTTCGGAACCGGTTGCGGTAGCGGTTCCGTGGCAGTCAACCGAAGTGGCGCCGGTCACGTCAATAACGGGCCGGTAACGAAACATGGCTAAGTTCGACCCTTGAAAAAAGCGGCCGGGCAGCGGATGTGTCGATCAAGCCGGTGAGCAGCGTCAATGTGGTCGGACGCGGTAAATCCGATGTGGACGGACGTCAGGTCCGCGCGTACACGTCGCCGGCGTTCGCCTCGTGCGGCAACGCGTCCAGGTACGCCGCCACGTCCGCCGCCGGCCGCCAACTCGGCAGGGCGAACGTCATCTCGTCGCCGAGCGCCACGGTGAACGCGGTGAAACCGAGCGCGGTGAGCCGGTCCAGGCAGCGTCCGGCCAGTTCCCGGGCGATGGTGGTGAACTCGAACGACAGCGCCGGCACCGGCCGGCTCAGCCCGGCCAGCACGGCGTCCTCGAAGCCCTCCACGTCGATCTTCACGAAGGCCGGCACGCCGTATGCGTCGATCAGCGCGTCCAGCGTGGTGCCGGCGACCTCGATCTCGCCGTCCCAGGTCTCGCCCTCCCAGCCGGCGGCGTGCCCGGCGGCCCGGACGAACCCGGGGGAGGCGGTGGAGACGGTCGGGTTGGCGGAGTTCACGTGCAGCCGCACCGGTGCGGCGTTCCGTCCGCAGGCCGCCTCCAGCACCGTCACCGCGTCGTCGCCGTCGTGCAGCGCGCGCAGCACCCGGGCGCACAGCGGTTGCGGCTCCACCGCCACCACCCGGGCGCCGAGCCGGCGGAAGCTGGCCAGCCGGTCGCCCACGTGCGCGCCGACGTCGAGGACCAGGTCGCCGGCGCGGACCAGCGGCGCGTAGAACGCGTCGAGCGCCGCCTCGCGCACCGGATCGCCGTGGTAGAAGTCCAGCGAACGGCGCAGGCCCGACATCGCCGGATCCGCCTTGAGCGCCTCGATCACCCCGTCCCGACCCCCACCCCACCGACGGTAGCCACCCGTCGTCGGACGCGAGCCGTATTCGCCCGCCCGGGCACCACGCTATCCTCCTAGGATGCTTTAGCGGGCGTGACCGCGGTGACGCTCCCGGCAACAGGTGGTCGGCCGCGGCGGATCGGAATCCGCGGCGGCCGACCCTTCGGGTGAACTGCCTGTCGAGCTGATGTCGACAACGACTCAACCGGCGGCGCTCCGGCGGTCCGGCCGTCCGGGCCGCCGATGTCCGCCGTCGACCGACACCCCGGGCGGCCGAGTCGTTTCTGTCGACCGACCGCGGAGGCCCGAGCACTTCTGTCGCCCGACCGCAGGCGGCCGAGTACTTTCTGACGACCGCCCCCGGGGGGCGGCCCGAGTCGTTTCTGACGTCAGCTCGACAGGCGCCAGGAGGAGGGTGGCCGACCGTCGGGTGCGGCCGGGTCAGGGAGTCTCGACGACCTCCTGGCCGAGCGGCCAGAGCGCGGCCGGGACCAGCTTGAAGTTGGCCACCCCGAACGGGATGCCGATGATCGTTACGCAGAGCGCGACCCCGGCGAGGATGTGCGACAGGGCCAGCCACCAGCCGGCCAGCACCACCCAGAGCACGTTCGCCAGGCCGGACGGGACGCCGGCACCCGGCTTCGGCACCAGCGTGCGGCCGAACGGCCAGAGCGCGTACGAGGCGAGGCGCAGCGAGGCGACGCCGAACGGGATGGTGACGACGAGGACGAAGCAGATCAGGGCGGCCACGCCGTAGCCCAGGGCCAGGACGAAGCCGCCGCCGAAGACGAGCCACAGCAGGTTCAGCAGGAAGCGGATCACCACTCCATGGTGCCTGCCACCGGCAAGTGCCCAGAAGGCCCGGACGTTCCCGGCTAGCGTCGAAGCCGCGGCCCGGCCGCCCGCCCGGAAAGGAGCACACCGTCGTGGGACCCTCGACCGAAGGCGTCACCCGCACCGAGTTGCAGCGCGCTCACGCCGAGGTGCCGGGCCGGCTGATCGTGCAGACCCTGTTCCGGATCCCGGTCGGCCACGAGTCGGGACGGCACAGCCACCCCGGCGAGGAGGTCGGCTACCTGATCCAGGGCGACATCGTCATGGAGTTCGACGACCGGCCCGCGCTCACCGTCGGCGCCGGGGAGCCGTTCCTGATCCCGCCGGACGTCGTGCACAACGCCCGCAACATCGGCGACGTCGAGACCCGGATGCTCTCCTCCTACTTCGTGGACGACGGCCGGCCCCTGGTCACCCCGCGCTGAGCTCGGGCCGCCCCGGCGGTGCCAGCAGGGCCGCCACGGCGTGGGCGGTGTCCGGGTGCGCGGCCAACAGCGGCGAGCCACCGCCGCCGCCGGGCGCACCAGGCTGAGCGGGGGAGCGCCACGGCGCGTCGCAGCCGAGCAACGCGGCCACCGCGTCGACCGCCGCCGGGTGCGCGACGAGCAGCCCGTGCGCCCGCCCCGGGCCGGCGGCCGGCGACCCGGCTGGGGGCGAGACCGGCGCGGCGGGCGGGGCGGCCCATGGGGGTGTCCAGCCGTCCAGCGCCGGCAACGTGGCGGGGAAGGTGCGTTCCGCCTCGCGGACCAGCAGCGGCACCAGCTCCGGGCCGTGTTCGCGCAGCGTCGTGATCAGGGTGGGCAGCCAGGGCAGCAGCACCGGGTCGGGCAGCCGGGCGAATGCGGCGGACATGGTCTCGACCACGAACGGCGCCAGCCCCGGCACCGGGTCGAGGGCGTGCACGAACCCGGAGAGGTAGTGCGGGAACGCCGGCACCACCAGCGGGTTTGCCAGCAGGTCGGCGCAGCGCTCGCGCAGGTGCGCCAGCGGCAGCAGGCCCAGGTGGTGGCGGGCGGCCCAGAGCAGCGCCAACTTGGCCGGCGCCTCGGGGTGGGCCTGGGCGACGGCCAGCTCGAGCTGCGACCGGTCACAGCCCAGAGACAGGGCGAGGCTCTCCAGGTGGAACAGGAAGCCGAGCATCGCGCCGACCTGGCGGACACCTGTCGTCTCGTCGACGAACGCGGTGGGCAGCAGCGTGCAGTAGTGGGCGTAGCCGGTGGTGACGAACGCCTGACACCAGGCGGGCAGCGCCGGTGCGGTGGTGCGGTGGTGCGCGAGCAGCCGGCGGATGCGACGCAGCACCTCCGGCGCGTCGTCGACGGTGCGTTCGGTGGCGAGCAGTTCCACCGCCCGCGCACCGAGTTCGTCGACCAGGCGCGGGCTGTCCAGCAGGCGGATGGCGTCCTCGACGGCGGCGAGCGCGCGGGCGGCGGTGGCGTCCGGGCCACGCACCGCTCGCCGCAGCCGCTGCTCCAGCACCTGCTCGACGGTGACGCCCTCGTAGCCCAGCTCGATGAGCGCGCGCTGGTTGCGGCCGAGGGCGAGGTCCCAGCTCTCCTGGGTGGAGCGGTGGCCGAGGCGACGCTCGCCCATGATCGGGCGCACCGCGTCGGCGGGCAGCAGGTGTCGCAGCATCCAGAGCAGGTCGGAGCAGGCTTCCAGCGCCGGGTCACCGCGCAGGTCGAGCAGCGCGCGTTGCACGGTGCGCCGTTCCAGGTCGAGGCCGAGCGGGCGGAGCCGGTCGAGGACGTCGCGGGCCAGCGGCGGCAGGGAGTCGTAGCCGACCTGGCCGATCCGGTCGCCGCCGAGCAGGATCTCGCAGAGCCGGCGGACGTCGCGCCGGCCGGGCACCACGTCCTTCTCGATGCAGGTGACCGCGGCGTCGGCGAAGTCGTACGGCGTGGGTCGGGCCCGGTTGCGCAGGTTGGCCAGCAGGATCGAGGTCTCGAACACGGCGATCGCGTCGGCGGTGCTGGCCAGGTAGCCGTTGCGTCGGGCGAGCCGGACGATGTCGACGCACCAGCCACGCAGCTCGGCCTCGTCCAGCTCGTCGAGCGCGGGCGGCGCGGCGAGGAAGCCGGTGAGCCGGTCGGTGGTCGCGTCGGGCGGGGCGGGCGCGGTGACGGCGCGGTGGCGGCGCCCTTTCTTCCCGGTCTGCTGCCCGGCCAGCCGGAACGGCGTGACGCGGGTGCGGCCGAGCGCGGCGGTCCAGTTGGCGGCGGCGATGGAGACGGTGCCGGGAGCGAGCCCGAACTGTGCCTCGATGGCGGAGTGGCTGGACGGGATGAGGCCGTAGCGCCAGCGGGTGCCGGTGCGGGGGCTGATCGGGAAGTCCGGCGCGGTGGAATCGAGGCCGAACTGTTCGACGCGGCTGGCGGCGTGGAACGCGCCGCAGACGTAGAGGCAGTCGGCGGGGTCGGCGCCGGTGGCGGCGAGGTGCTGGCGCATCCGGGTCCACATGTGGCGCTCGCGGTCCTCGTCGCGGTCGTCGCGGGCGGACCGGCTCGGGCGCAGCCGGCGGAACAGGCTGCCGATCAGCACCATGACCTGCCGGTAGGTGTCGTGGTCGGCGTCGGCGAGGGGGCGTTCGACATATTGCTCCCACCACTCCGACCAGTGCCGGACCTTGCCGTGGTGCAGCAGGTAGGACTCCAGTTCGGCGAAGCGGGGGCGCAGGTCGCCGATCTCCACGCCGACCGCGTCGCCGTGCAGGGCGGCGTCCTCGTCGGCGGACGAGGCCGGGTGGGGGCCGGCCGGTTGGTCGTCGCGGGGGGCCCACTGGTAGACGTGGTCGGTGGAGCGGTCCACCAGCACCAGCTCGACGCCCGGGGTGTCCAGCGCGTACGCGATGGCCTGGTATTCCGCGGAGGCCTCGGTGACGGGCGCGATGACGCTCAGCGGGCTCCACTCGGCGGGGAAGCCGTCGAGTTCGGTGGCGAACGCCTGCACGGCCACCGGCAGGCGGCAGTTGCGCAGCTCGTCGAGGAGGGGCCGGAGGTCCTCGCAGAGTTCGAGATAGATGACCCGGGGTGGGCGGGCGCGCAGCCGTCGGGCCATGGCCAGCGCGGACGCGGGGGAGTGGTGGCAGACGGGGAAGATCTCCAGCCGTTCGCCGAGCGCACGGTCGACGTCGTCGACCATGCCGGCGAGGATCCCGGCGAACGCGTCGGGTGAGCCGGCGAACGCGGCGGCGGCGTCGGTGAGCTGCTCGCGCAGCGCGCCGAAGAGGCCGGTCGGGGCGGGCGCGGTCATGCCAGCGACGCGATCGCCTGGCGACCGCCGTCGAGGAAGCCGTCCCAGTCGCCGCCGTCGGCCTTGGCGCGGGGCTCGACGACGCCGTGCAGGTATTTGTTGAGGATGGCCAGGTCCTCCGGGCTGCGGCGGGCCAGCGAGCCGACCAGGGAGCCGGCGAGGGTCGCCGCGCGCAGCGTACGGTCGCCGAAGAACTGGCTGTGCAGGACGGCGTCCTCCAGCACACCGATCTGCTCGGCGGTGGACAGCGCCGACTCCAGCTTCTCGTCGTCGCTGGTGGCGGCGGACGCGGCGGCGCGCAGGTCGGCGAAGCTCTGCAGCAGGATGTCGAGCAGGGTGGGGGGCACCTCCAGCTCGATGCGGTGCCGGCGCAGCAGCTCCTCGGTGCGGAAGCGGACGATCTCGGCCTCGCTACGCTTGTTGGTCACCACCGGGATGCGGACGAAGTTGAACCGCCGCTTGAGCGCGGAGGACAGGTCGTTGACGCCGCGGTCGCGACTGTTGGCGGTGGCGATGATCGAGAAGCCGGGCTGGGCGAAGACGATGTTGTCGTGGTCCAGCTCCGGGATGGAGACGTACTTCTCGGACAGGATCGAGATGAGCGCGTCCTGCACGTCGCTGGTGGAGCGGGTCAGCTCTTCGAAGCGGCCGATGACGCCCTGTTCCATGGCGGTCATGATCGGCGAGGGGATCATCGACTCGCGGGACTGGCCACGGGCGATGACCATGGAGACGTTCCAGGAGTATTTGATGTGGTCCTCGGTGGTGCCCGCGGTGCCCTGCACGACGAGGGTGGAGTTGCGGCAGATCGCGGCGGAGAGCAGCTCGGCGAGCCAGCTCTTGCCGGTGCCGGGGTCGCCGATGAGCAGCAGGCCGCGGTCGGAGGCGAGGGTGACGATGCTGCGTTCGACGAAGCTGCGGTCGCCGAACCACTTCTGCGGGATCTCCCGGTCGAGGCTGTCGGCGCGTTCGGAGCCGAGCACGAACAGTCGGACCATGCGCGGGCTCAGTCGCCAGGAGAACGGCTTCGGCCCGGTGTCGACGGATTCCAGGTAGGCCAGCTCGTCGGCGTACTTGACCTCGGCGGGGGCGCGGAGCATGTCGGACATCAGGGGTGCTCTCCTAGGTGAGGAAGTTCTTGAGCTCGGTGACGAGCTTGCGGATGTGGCCGGAGATGACGGGCGTGCCGAGGTCCTTGAAGCGCTGCCGGAACCAGGGGTTGACGCTCTGGTGGCCGGAGCTGTTGACCGAGCCGACGGGGATGAACTTCACTCCGGAGCGGTGCACGGCCTCGATGCCGTCGAAGAGTGGTTGCGAGCGGTCGAACTCGTAGAAGTCGGAGATCCAGACCAGCACGGTGTTGCGCGGTTCGACGATCTTGGGGCGGGCCAGGGCCATGGCGACCGGGCCGTCGTTGCCGCCGCCGAGGTTGGTGCGCAGCAGCACCTCGAACGGGTCGTGGACCCAGGGGGTGAGGTCCAGCGCCCGGGTGTCGTACGCGATCAGGTGCACGTCGACCTTGGGCAGCCCGGCGAAGATCGAGGCCAGGATGGTGCAGTTGACCATCGAGTCGACCATGGAGCCGGACTGGTCGACGACCACGATGAGTCGGGCCGGGGTGGTGCGGCGGGCGGTCTGCCGGTAGTAGAGCCGGTCGACGTAGAGGCGCTCGTCGTCCGGGCTCCAGTTGGTGAGGTTCTGCCAGATCGTGCGGTCCAGGTCGAGGTTGCGGAAGACCCGCTTGGGCGGCACCGACCGGTCGACGGCGCCGACGGTGGCCTGGGCCACCTGGGTGCGCAGCACCTCGGCGACCTGGTCGACGTAGCGGCGGATCAGCGACTTGGCGTTGGCCAGCGCCACCCCGGACAGGTTCGCCTTGTCGCGCAGGAGTTGCTCGATCAGCGACATGCTCGGGGTGAGCCGGGCGGCCAGTGCCGGGTCGGCGAGCACCTCCCGCAGCCGCATCCGGCGGACCAGGTCGCCCTCGAGGCCGGCGAGCGTGGCGCCCAGGCCGGCGCCGTCGCGGCGCAGCTCGCCGGGGGCGACGCCGCACGCCTGCTCGAACCAGCCGGCGTCGGCCTGCCAGCGGGCCAGTTGCCCGGCGCTGACCTCGCCGGTGCCGGTGGCGAGCACGTTGAGCAGCAGTTTGGACGCCAGCGCGGCGCGGCGTACCTCGGCCTCTGCCGGGTGGAACGGCTCGGCGCCGGTCGGGGTCTCCCGGTCGGCGGCGAGCAGGTCTCGCAGCTCGTCGGCGAGCGCCGGGAAGCGCTGGACGACGGTGTCGACGGAGACGGTCGGGTCGAGCAGCGCGGCGGGCAGGCCGAGGTCGTCGACCACGGCGACGCTGGCGGACTCCAGCGCAGGCTGCTCGTCGGGGCTGAACAGGCGGGCGAGCAGGCGCCAGTAGAGCACCTGGCGGCGGTTGGCGTGGGCGCGGTCGTCGTCGGTCATCGGCGCAGCAACCGTCCCGCGCGCTCGCGCAGCACGGCCACCGCGTCGCCCGCCCTGGCCTCGGCCTTGGCGGCCTTCGCGTCGGTGACGCCGCACGCCCAGTCGCCGTTGTGCGCCTCGACGGCCTGCCGCTTGACGGTGGCCCGCACGGCGAGCGGTTGCAGCAGCCAACGGTCGTCGTCCCAGCGCAGCAGGCCGAGGCAGGCGGTGGCGGCGGCGAGCAGCGCCGGGGTGAGCGGACCGGCAGCCGGCAGCCGGTCGGTGGCCAGCGGAACCGATCGGCCGTCGAGGTCGACCACCAGGTCGCCGGCGGCGTCCCGGACGACCCGACCCTCGACGAGGACCGGCTCGGCGATCGCGGCGGGGTGGCGCTGCAGCGGCGGGGTCGCGGCGGCGGACGCGCCGGCGAGCAGCACCCGGGCCGTGGCGAACGGGTCGGCCGGCTCGGCCAGCTCCGCGCGTGCGTCGACCCAGTGCAGGTCGCCGCCGTACGCCGGCAGGTCGGTGACGGTCATCGCCCGCCGCTCGGCGAGCGCCTTGAGCAGCACCGGATAGGCCTCCAGCAGCCGCCAGCCGGCCGGGCCGACGATGGTGGCCACCTTCGCCGCGCCCACGGTGACCCGGACCAGCCGGGGCGTGCCACCGCCGGCCGGTTCGAGCAGCGCGTGCAGCTGCGCCTGGAACGCGGTGTCGTGCTCGTGCACGTCGAGGCCGAGCGGCAGCAGCCGGCCGGACACCTGCTCGGGCGCCGTGGCCTCGGCGGCTGCGGCGCCGGCGGCGAGCAACACGCCCCGCGTCCACAGGTCGGCCCAGCGGCGGGCGGGCAGCCGCGCCGGGTCGGTCACCGGCAGGCCGGCGCGCAGCTCGGCGGCGAGACCGTCGAGCAGCACCGCGAGGCGGCGCAGCGCCGGCGCGGCGAGCGCGGTCTCCACCGGCGCGGCGGCGCCGGAGAGCAGTTCGTGGTCGGCGCCGCGCCAGCCGGCGAGCGTCAGCTCGTGCAGCCAGGCCCGGGCGCCGGCGCGGGCGGGCGCGGCGTCCGCCGGCCTGCCCACGGAGGCCTCCTCCGGCGGGGTGCCGGCGGAGGTGACGCCCGGCGGCGCGTCGGTGGTGGCGTCCGGCGGGGTGCCGGCGGAGGTGACGCCCGGCGGCGCGTCGGAGGTGACGACCGTCGGAATGCCGGTCGCGGCGGCCCATGGGACGCGGGACCGGTGCAGGGCGGTGTCGAGCCGGTCCAGTAGCGCGTCGTGGACGGCGCCGAGCAGCGCGGCGCGGGCACCTGCGAGCACGGCCAGGTGCTCCTCGGTGAGCCCGCCGGTGGTCGCGGCGCGCACCGCCTCGCCGGCCCGCTCGGCCAACGGCGTGCCACCGACCGCCTCGGCCAGCGCCGCCCAGGCGGCCGCGTCCGGTTCGGCGACGCGGGCCAGGCCGCGGGTGAGCGTGTCGTCGATGCCGTCGACGACGGCGAGTGCCTCGGCCAGCCCGGCCGGTGCGTCGTCATGGAGCTGGGTGAGCTGTGCGGCGAGCATCAGCGCACCCCCGCCGTGGCCGGGAACCAGTGCAGCTCGGGCACCGGCGTGGCGCTCGGCGGCACCTCCAGGTAGGCCAGGTGGCGCAGGAAGCGGCTGAACACCACCGCCGCCGGGCCGGGCTCGTGCCGCGCCTCGGTGCGGGCCAGCAGGTCGGCGCCGCCGTCGACGCCGTCGCCGACGTCGATGCGCAGGTAGCGGGCGACCTGGTCGACGCCGTACTGCAGCACGGCCTCGTCGGCGAGCGCGTGCAGGTGCTTGCAGAGCAGGCTGCCGCGCAGGCCGCCGCAGGGCCGGTTGTTGTTGGTGCTGCAGTTGACCGCGTGGCTGCCGGCGGTCACCGAGGAGACGTAGACGCGCTCCACGTCGGAACCGCTGGACACCACCCCCTGCAGCCGCCCGTCGGCCAACTCCACGAAGGGCACCTTGGCCAGCTTGCGGGCGCGCGCGGGGGGTGCGACCCGCAGCACGCTCCGCCGTCGCCAGGAGGCGTCCGTCGGCTCCGTCATCGTTTCGACCTCCCCGCCGGCGGCCGGCGCCGGGCACGCCGGAACGCCGTCGCCGGCCCGTGATCCGTGCCGCTGTGACGACAAGGATCATGGACCACGGGTACGACAGGAGCGCGCCGGCCTCACCCGGCGTCGAGCGCCACCAGCCGGGTTCGCAGCTCGACCACGACCGGGTGCTCCGGCACCAGGGCCGCCAGGGCGTCGGCGAGCGCCCGGCCCGGTGCCAGGTGCCGGTGGTCGCGCAGCGTGTCGAGCGCGGCGAGCAGCTCCAAGCGGGCCGGGCCGGGCCGGGTCAGCTGCTCGCGGACGCGCATCGGCAGCCGCGCGTACGCCTGGGCGCGGAACGCCGGGTCGGTCATCCCCGGCACCGCGAGCAGCAGGTCCACCAGCTCGGCGTCGGCGCCGGTCGACGGCGCGTCCCCGCCGGCGCGCGGCCGGGGGAGCGGGGTCGCCGGTGGTCGGTCGTCGGCGCGGGCCAGGCGCAGCAGCTCCTGGCGCAGCACGACGTAGGACCGGTGCGCCGGCGAGTCGGGCTGGACGATCGTGAAGTGGTCGCCGGGCAGCACGCCGGCGTCGGGGAACACGCTGCGGGCGGAGGCCGGTGGCACCACGGCGTCGCTCTCGCCCGCGAACGCCAGCACCCGCGTCGACGGCTCGGCCGTGTGCACGATCCGGTGCAGCACGGCGCGCTGGGCGTCGAGGACGGCGGCGTTCAGCGGCCGCAACTGCCGCTCCTGCGGGTTGGCGCGCAGCAACGCCCGGCGCGCGGAGAGCCCGAGGTCCGAGCCGGCGGTCGGGCAGGCGTACATCAGCAGCAGACGGATCCGGGCCAGGTCGGCGTCGTCGTCGGTGAGCATCCGGGCCAGCGCCCGCTGCGCCACCAGGCCGCCCTGGCTGTGCGTGACGAGCGCCAGCCGGGGCCGGTCGGCCAGGTCGTGCCGCAGGAACGTGCGCAGCCCGTCGGCGACCTCGTCGAACGTCGGCACCTGCCGCAGCGGGTGCCAGGACAGCAGCGAGGTGGCGTATCGGTACGCGTGCGTCTCGACGTCGTCGAGCGCGGGATCGGCACGGATCAGGTCGCGGAACGCCGTCCACACCCGATCCGAGGACAGGAAGCCGTGGACGAACACCACGGTGGTTCTGGCCACGACGTCACGCTAGCATCGCGCCGCACGGGGGCGGGGCGGCGCGGGTTGCCGCGCCACGCGGCGATTCTTCGGCCCACCGACCGTCCCGGAGGCCCGCCACTATGGATAATGACTCCCCGTGAATCAACCGTACGCTGTCGACGTCGACTCGGAGCTGATCGATCTCAACCCCGTCGATCTCGCCCTGCTTCCCGAGCTTGACCAGGAGATTCTCGGCCCCGTGATGGGCCGGTTGCTGCGCCGTGTCGACGATCCCGAGAGCATCACCAGTGGTTACAATCCGCAACGACTCGACTGATCTCGCCCACCCGGGTGGAGGAAGCATGACCGTCACGCAGCCGACGGACGAGCTGGTCCGGCACCGGCTCGCCCGCCACCACTTCGGGGTCCTGGCGGCCGGCGGCGGCGACGCCGACACCGTCGAGGAACTGCTCGCCGCCGAGCACAGCTGGCGGCTGCTGCAGTTGCGCGCCGTGCTCGACGCGGTGGCCGGCACACCGGAGGTGGCGGGTCCGCTGCCGCCGGTGGCCGAGGCGTGGGCGCTGCTGGTGGCGGCGCAACGCCGCGCCCCGGCCGAGGTCGACCGGCTGGTCGCGCATCCGCACGTCGGCACCTGGGCCGGTTACGTGCTGCGCCGGCTGCGCGGCTCCACGGTCACCGCCGACGGCCCGCTCTGGGTGGACCTCGGCTATCTGCACGCCCTCGCGGCCGTGGCCGGCCTGCGCGCCGGCCTGTCGTTCGCGTTGCGGGTGCCGGTCCGCGACGGCTTCGCCGCGCTGCCCACGCTGGGCGGTGCGGTGCTGCCGGCGACGCGGCGGTGGACGGTGGCCGAGGTGGCCGGCGCCGACGGCGGGGCGACCGTCTCGCTGGAGGGTCACCGGGTCGCCTTCGACGCCGCGGGCGGCGGCGCCGACGGCTGGTTCGCGCTGCCCACCGTCCGGGCCGAGGCCGGCGGCCAGACGCTGACGGTCGGCCTGGACTTCCTCGACCCGTACCGCAACCTGCGCAGCCCTACCCCGCCGGACCTGGACACGGTCGCGGCCATCGACCGCTGGCGGACGCTGCTCACCGAGGCGTGGGAACTGCTCGTGCGGGTCTGCCCGGAACGCGCGGCGCCCATCGGCCGCGGCCTGTTCTCGGTGGTGCCGCAACGCCCGGCGGAGCGGTTCCGCACCATGAGCGCGTCGGCCGGGGACGCCTTCGGCAGCATGCTCATCTCGGAACCGGAGGACGCGCCGGAGCTGGCGGTGACGCTGGTGCACGAGTTCCAGCACATCAAGCTCGGTGGCCTGCTGCACCTGACGCCGTTGCTGACCGCCGAGCCGCCGCACCGGCTCTACGCGCCGTGGCGGGACGACCCGCGCCCGCTGGGCGGCCTGCTGCAGGGCGTGTACGCGTTCGTCGGCATCACCGAGTTCTGGCGGGCGTACCGTCCGGTGGCCACCGGCGTCGGGGGGCCGGTGGCGCACTTCGAGTTCGCCAGGTGGCGGCGGCAGGTCGCCGCGACGCTGGAGATGCTGCGTGCCCGGCCCGAGTTGACCGACGTCGGTCGGCACCTGCTCGACGGGCTGGCCGGCACCGCGGCCACCTGGTGGTCCGAACCGGTGCCGGCGGAGGTGCTCGCCGCGGCCGACGCGGCGGTCGACGACCACCGGGCCCAGTGGCGGCTGCACCACCGACACCCCGACCCGGCGGTGGTGCGGGTGTTCGCCGAGGCGTGGCAGGCCGGCGCGGCCCGACCCGCCGTGGACTACCCCGATCCGCCGGTCGTGGCGGACGCCGCCGCGCGGCGGCTCGACACCCGGGCGGTCCTGCTGCTGTGGCGGCTCACCGACCCGGAGGGCTTCGAACGGCTGCGCAAGGACCCGTCGGCGGTCGGTGAGCGGGTCACCGGGGCGGGACCGGCCGACCTGGCCTACGCCGCCGGCGATGCCGTGCAGGCGCACCACCTGCATCTCGGGGAGCTGGCCGGCGGCTCGGACACCCCGTCGGCGTGGGCCGGGCTGGCGTTGACCAGCGCCGCCCTGGGGCTCGACGAGGCGGCGGCGGCGCTGCGGAGCCGGCCCGAACTGGTCCGCGCCGTGCACCGCCGGCTCGCCGACGCGACACCGACCGACCCGGTGGACCTGGCGGCCTGGATCGGGCCGGCGCCGACCGCCGGATGAGCCGCCCGCCCCGGTGGCGGTACGCGAGCCGCCACCGGGCCGGGCCGGCTACAACGGCATCGGGTCGAGGTCGCAGTCGCCCCGCACCGCCGGGTCCAGGCCGGCGCGGGTGGCCGGGTGGGCGTCGCCGAGCGTCCGGTGGAACGCCGGCACGATCTCGTCGAGCAGCGCCCGCCCCTCCGCCACCCGGTCCAGCGCGATCAGGTCCATCGCCAGGTTGCCCAGCGCGATCAGTGTGGTCGGGTGCTCCGGCCCGAACACCTCCCGCGCCCGGTCCACTGTCGCCCGGTCCAGCTCGTACGCGGCCCCGTGGTCCTGAAGCACGTAGAGGTCGTTGCCGAGGTTGATCGAGGCGGCCAGCACCAGCGGGTGGTCCGGGCCGAGGCGGCGGGTGAGCACCGCCAGACCGGACTCGTTGACCGACCGGGCGAGCCCGGCGTCGCCGCGCAGCCGGTGCACGATAGCGGCGTTCGCCCGGGCCGCCACGGTGTAGGGGTGGTCGTCGCCGAAGAGCCGCTGGTAGCTCTCGCCGATCTCCTCGCTGAGCCGGGCCGCGGCCGCCAGGTCACCGGTGGCGCGCAGGTCGACGGCGAGACCGAACGCGGCGAGCAGGGTGTCCGGGTGGCCCTGGCCGTAGCGGGCGGCGAAGCCGTCGCGTACCTCCTGGGAGAGGGCGCGGGCGGTGACGTGGTCGCCGGCCTTGCGCACCGCGGAGGCCAACCGGCGCCGCGCCAGCAGCGTCTGGGTCTGCGCGCTGCCCCAGACCAGCGGCAGCCGGTCCACCACGTTCTGCATCTCCGCCCGGGCGGGCAGGTATTCGCCCAGCTCGCGCCGGTCGATGATGAGGTTGAGGTGGGACTCCAGGGTCTGCGCGTGGTCCTCGCCGAACAGCAGCACCCGGTGCGCGTAGGTGGACCGGTCGACCGCGAAGGCCCGTCGCATGTCGCCGGTCAGGCGCAGGCTGACCGCGAGGTTGTGGGCCGCGTTGAGGGTGCTCGGGTCGTCCTCTCCGAGCAGCACCACGTGCCGGCGGTAGACGTCCTCGTCGATCTCGAGCGCCTGCGCGAAGTCGCCGGCGACGCGCAGGTCGGCGGCGACCGCGCCGAGCGCGCTGAGCAACTCCTCGGTGTCCTCGTGACTGGCGCTCTCGTGGGCCCGCAGGATCCGGGTGTTCAGCTCGGCGGCCTCGGAGTGCCGGCCGAGGCGGTAGAGCATGAAGCCGAGCCACTGGCCGATCCGCAGCGTGGTCGGGTCGGTCTCCCCGAGCCGCTGCCGCCAGGTGTCGTAGGCGTGCCGGGACAACTCCAGCGACGCCTCCATGTCGCCCCACCAGTAGAGGTAGCGGGCCTCGTTGTAGATGAGCTGGTGCACCCAGCCCTGGGCGGACTCGACCGCCCCGGAGACCAGCACGTGCGGGTAGAGGTCGGCGTAGCTCGGCCAGTTGGCCGGCGTGTCCGGGTCGTTGCGGTCGCCGGTGGCGAGCAGCCGGTGGGCGCTGGCCCGCATGGCGTCGCGCTCGGCGGTGTTCATCCGGTCCAGCAGCACCGCCTGGATCAGGCGGTGCATCTGGATCGAGTTGGTCCGGTGGATCACCCGGGCCAGCGCGTACCTGTTGATGTCGCGGATGGCCCGGCCCAGCCGCATCGGGTCGCGCAGCGCGCCGTTGAGCTCGGGGTGGATGTCGGCGTTCTGCGCGCCGCTGAACAGCGTGCGGGGGATGGGCTCGGGGGCCAGGAAGGAGCACACCTGCAGCAGCCGGAAGGCGGCCGGGTTGGCGACCACCAGCCGGTCCAGCGAGACGTTCCAGGCGGCGGCCACGGGGAGCTGGTAGTCCATCGGCGGGGCCTGTTCGAGCAGCTCGACGCGCTTCTCCTCGAACACCCGCAGGTATTCCTCGGCCGGCATGCCGGTCTCGGCACGCCAGGCGGCCGCCTGTTCCAGGGCCAGCGGCAGGTCGCCGAGCGCCTCGGCCAGCCGGTCGGCCTGCTCGTCGGTGAGTTCCGGGCCGCGCCGGCGCAGCAGCTCGACGCTCTCGGCGCGGGTGAAGACGTCCACCTCGAGGGTGCGGGCCATGGTGGCCCACTGCGGATTACGCGAGGTGATCATGATGCTGCCGGAGCCGCCGGTGGGCAGGTAGGGCAGCAGCACCTCCGGGCTCTCCGCGTTGTCGAAGATCAGCAGCCAGCGCGGGTAGGGCCGGCCCGTCCGCAGCGCCTCCTGCACCGCCAGCCGGGCGCTGCCGATGTCCGGTCCGGCGGTCAGGTTCATCCGGTGGGCCAGCTCGACCAGCGAGGCGCCGATCTGGGTGGCGCGTTCGGCCGGGATCCACCAGATCAGGTCGTACTCACCCTGGTGCTGGTAGACGTATTCCACGGCGAGGTGCGACTTGCCCACGCCGCCCATGCCGTGCAGGGCGTGCGGCAGCACCGCCGTGGCGCCGCCCTGGATCTGCCGGTGCAGCATGGCCAGGTGGTCGGCGCGGCCGGTGAAGTTCGGGTTGCGCGGCGGGACGTTGCCCCAGACGGCGGGAGTCCGGCCGGGGGTGCTGGCGTCCACTGGGGTCGTCGACAATCCGGCTCCTTCAGCGGGGACGCTACGGGGGACGTCGGCTTCTTCGCCTCCGTCCATGATGACATTCGTGCCCCGCGATGCGGGAGTGTCGCGGACGTCGCGTTCGTCCGGCGTGTCCCGCTCCAGCGCGCTCCGCAGCCTGCGGGCCCGCCCCAGGTAGCGGCCGGAGAGCGCGCGCAGCACCGCCACCTCGACCTCCGCGGCCGGGCCGGGCCGGTCCAGTGGCGTGCCGTCCGGGTCGGACAGCACCGGCCCCCACGCCGCCAGCTCCGGCCGCTCCGGGCCGAGACGCGCGGCGAGGGCGCGCAGGATCCGTACCGTCTCCGCCCGCCGGCCGATCGCCAGCAGCTCCTCGCGCACCCCGGGCCGGAAGTCGAGGCCGAGCTGCCGCGGCCCCGGCCCGACCAGCGGACCGGTGAGCAGCTCGGCGAGGTGCACGTCGCCGGCCTCGGGCACCGCCTCGTCGCGGACCGCCGCGATGGCCGCCGCGTCCAGCGGAGCGGCGGCCAGGCCGGTGGCCAGCCGCAGCGCCGCCGGGGACGCCCAGGAGACGAACTCGCGCACCGCCGCCGCCGGATCCCACCGCCCGGGGGTACGCCGCTCGGCCAGGTGCGGCGGCCGGGCGTACGCCAGGACGGCGGGCAGGTCGACCCAGCGCGGGTGCCGGCCGGCGACCAGGTCCACCCAGGCGGCCAGCCAACGGGGTCGCAGCTCCACCACCGGCACCGGCACCGCGTCGGGGTCGGCCGGGCGGCCGGCGTCGGTCCACGCCCGCAGCGGGTCCGGCTGCCGCCACCACAGGCGGGAGTTCGGCGCGCCGGCCCGGGGCGCCCGCAGGCCCAGGCGTTGCGCGGCGAGCCCGCCGCGGTGCCACATCTGCTGCGGCAGCAGGTGCACCACCGCCACCGGCTGGCGGCGCGCCCACGCGTGCAGGTGCGGCAGGGCCGCGCCGCTGCGCCAGGCCGGGGCGGCCCCGTCGGAGAGCACCAGCACGATCCGGTGCCGGCGCACCGCGGGCAGTCCCGCCGCGGCGGGCACGGCCGGGCCGCGCCGGCTGCGGCGCAGCAGGACCTCCTCGGGGCTCGTCCCGCCGGTGGCGAGGTGGCACACGCGCACGTCGTGGAAGGCCAGGTGCCGGCGCAGCAGGGTGGTGAAGGTCCGTACCCGGGTCGACCAGACCGTCATCGAGGGGTGCTCGTCCACGACCAGCACCACGTCCCAGCGGGCCCGGGCCGCCCGCCGCAGCACCGGCCGGACCAGCCCCGCCTCGGCCTGGGCGGCGGTGGCCTCCTCGTCGTACACGAACAGCTCCCGCGGCGAGACCAGCCGCCGGAACGGACGCAGCACGTCGGCGAGCGACTCCTCGCCGGCGGCCGCGGCACCGGATTCGGCCGGGCCGGCGGGGGGCCGGGCCGGCAGGATCATTCCGGGTCCGCCGTCGGCCCGCCGCGCCACAGCACCTCGGCGAGGCGGTCCCAGTCCGCGGCGTCGTCGGCGTCGGCGGCGGCGAGCTGGACCGCGTCGAGCAGCTGGTCGAGGGTGGGCGCCTCGGGGCCGTGTCGCCGGTCCAGGTACGCCCGGACCAGCCCGGCGGCGCCCGCCGGGCGCTCGGCGAAGTGCGCGTCCACCATCCGCAGCAGCGCCGCCTCGTCCGGGTCGGCCAACCGCAGCCGCAGGCAGTGGCGCAGGAACGCGGGTGGGAACACCCGGTCCTCGGTGCAGGTCATCACCACCAGCGGGAACTCGTGGCAGCGGACGCGCCCGCCGCGCACCGTGGCCCGGCCGCCCGGGTCGGCGGTGTGCACGGTGACCTCGGGGCTGCCCCCCGCGGCCCGGACCAGCTCCGGGATGTCGAACCCGCCGTCGTCGAAGACGGTACGCAGTTGCTGGGGCAGGTCGATGTCGCTCTGGTCCAGCTCGTCGACGAGCAGCACCCGGGGGGTGCGGTAGGGCAGCAGCGCGGTGCCCAGCGGCCCGAGGCTGAGGTGCTCGCCCAGCTCGTCGCCGACCGAGCGGTCGTGACTCCGGCCGGCGCGTACCCGCCCGAGCGGGTCGTGCTGGTAGAGGCCGGCGCGGACGGTGTCGTGGGCGGACACCGGCCAGTGCAGCACCCGGCCCAGGCCGAGTTCCCGGGCGATCCGGTAGGCCAGGCTGGACCTGCCCGACCCGGCGCGGCCGGTGACCAGCAGCGGGCGGCGCAGCAGCAGCGCCGCGTTCACCACGTCCACCTCGCGGGGGTCCGGGCCGGCGGGCGCGGTCGCCGCGCCGAGCCGCCGCTGAAGGTCCGGGTCCTCGGTGGGCGCCGGTGGCTCGTCCGGCCCGCCGTCGAAGGCGCGCCAGCGCGGCGGCGCCGGCCAGCGCCGGTCGCGCTCCGCCGGGTCGAGCGGCTCCCCGGTGCCCCGGTAGACGCGCCACCCGGCGGCCCGCGGGGCGCTCACGCCGACCGTCCCGGTCGGTCGTCGGGCCGGTGCAGCTCGGGGGTGCGTTCCGGGTCGTCCCAGAGCACCACCAGGTGGCGGCCGTTGTGTCGGTCGGCGTGCGGCTCCAGGGCGAGCGCGTCCAACCGCGCCCGCCGGGCGTGCACCGGGAGGCGCGCGATGCGTCCGTCGGCGGTCATGTCCCGGATCTCCTCCCAGAACTCCGTGTCGGACGGGCGGGTGCGGTGCCAGACGATCACCGGCAGTCCCGCCCGCAGGGCGGTCATCACTTCCTTGAAGCCGAGCGGGTTCGCCGGCGTCGGCGGCGCGCTGAGCAGCAGGGTCGACCAGCGCGGGTCGGTGGTCAGCTCGGCCTCCAGGCGGGTCAGGTACGCCGGGCCGCGCGGCCTGCTGCGGAACAGCCGGCTGTGCGCCGGCTCGGCCTGCAGGTGTTCCCACCGTCGCCGCCAGGCCCGGTGCCACTCCGGCTGCCGCAGCCGGTTGAGGCTGCGCACGACCACCGGGTAGTCCATCGCCAGCACCTTCTGTTCCAGGTGGACGCTGGCCGCCTCCTTGCGCCACCAGGCGACGTCCTCGTTGAGCAGTTCCACCGGCAGCACCAGTTCGACGGCGACGTCGGCGCGCCGGTCGGACCACTCGATCTCCATCTGCTGCACGATCCGCTCGACGGTGGTCTCCAGCTCGGCGTGCGCGACGTCGGTGAGCTGGCCGTGCCGTCGGGAGTGCCACCCCTGCGCGCCCTGCCACTGGCGGTAGTGCGAGACGGTGTAGCCGGCGCTGCCGGGGGCCAGGTCCGGCTCGACCTGGATGACCAGGTAGACGTACGGCTCGGGGGTCTGGTCGCCGGCGTTGACCTGGGCCCGGCGGCGGTCCAGGTCGGCGGTCAGCTCCAGCAGGCTGGCCTGGCGCCGGTTGCGGTGCCGGATCACCTGGGCCGTCTCGGCGTCCACCTCGTGCTCCAGCAGCACCAGGAAGAGCATGCTCGGGGGCAGCCCGCGCGGCGGGGCGTTCTGCCCGCTGAGGTAGACGAAGACGTCCCAGGCGCTGACGCACCAGGACGGGGGCGTGGCCGTCTTGTGGTCGGTGGCCCGCTGGTACAGCCAGCCGAGCGACTCCGGCCGGTGGGTGGTGAGCGCCGGTCGCAGGTCGGTCCAGTCCTCGGCGGCGAGCAGCTCGAACGCGTCGACCTCGTGCCGCAGCCGGTGCAGCGGGCCGAGCTGGGCCGCGGCCGGCTCGAAGAGCGCCACCACGTCGACCAGGGCGGCCAGGTCGCCGAGGCAGACGCGGGCCACCTCGATGCTCTGGTCGCGGGGGTTGGCGAAGTCGTTGACGCCGTGGTCGGCGAGCCTCTCGCGCAGCCTGCCGACCATGAGCCGGCGGCTGTCCGGCTCCTGCAGCAGGCGCATGCCGGAGAGCAGGTCGACCAGTTCTTCCTCGATGCGGTGTCGCTGGGCGGCGCCGGGGGACGGAAGGTGCGTCATGGGCCATCCGGTTCGTCGCACGGCGGGTGTCGGAGGTCGGCCGGTGCGGCCACGCCGGCACTGCGGCGGGCGACGGCGGACGTCCATGATCGCAGTGGGGGGAACGGTCTCACGTCGACTGTCCGGTCCCCGACACCGTTTGCATCGGTACCCTCCGATTCGTCGTGGCGGAGCACGCACCATTCTGACGCTGCGGTCAAGCGCCGGCCACGGGCCGTGGGCGCGGGTGGACTCCCGCCGACGCCCAAACGACCGTTAAGCTGCAGGGGTCCACACCCGGACGCCGCACCGGCTCACCCACCCCCACGGAGCTCATCGCGCTATGGACGTCGACCGGATCCTCCCCACCGACGAGGCCCACGACCTGCTGGACCTCGCCACCGAGCTCGCCGACCGGGAACTCGCCCCGCGGGCCGCCGGCTTCGAGGAGCGCGCCGAGTTCCCCCGCGACGTGCTGCGCACCCTGGGCCGCGCCGGCCTGCTCGGCCTGCCGTACGCCGAGGAGCACGGCGGCGCCGCCCAGCCGTACGAGGTCTACCTGCAGGTGCTGGAGATCCTCGCCAGCCGGTGGCTCGCAGTGGCCGAGGCGGTCAGCGTGCACACGCTGTCCTGCTACCCGCTGGCGCAGTTCGGCACCGACGAGCAACGCAAGCTGCTGCCCGACATGATCGGCGGGGAACTGCTCGGGGCGTACTGCCTCTCCGAGCCGCAGGGCGGCTCGGACGCGGCCTCACTGACCACCCGGGCGGTGCGCGACGGCGACGACTACGTGGTGACCGGCACCAAGGCGTGGATCACCCACGCCCGGGTCGCCGACTTCTACAACATCTTCTGCCGCACCGGCGGGCCCGGCCCGAAGGGCATCTCCTGCCTGCTCGCCGACCGCGGCACGGCCGGGATCCACCCGCAGGCCGCCGAGCGCACCATGGGCCTGCACGCCTCCCCGGTGGCGCAGATCGCCTTCGACGACGCCCGGGTGCCGGCCGAGCGGTTGCTCGGCGGCGAGGGTGCCGGCTTCACCATCGCCATGGCCGCGCTGGACTCCGGGCGCCTCGGCATCGCCGCCTGCGCGGTGGGGCTGGCGCAGGCGGCGCTGGACTACGCGGTCGGCTACGCCCGGGAACGCCGGCAGTTCGGCCGGGCGATCATCGACTTCCAGGGGCTCGGGTTCAACCTGGCCGACCACGCCACCGGCATCTCGGCGGCCCGCGCGCTCATGCTGGCCGCCGCGCGGCTGCGCGACGCCGGCCGGCCGTACTCGATCGAGGCGGCGAAGGCGAAGCTGTTCGCCACCGACCTGGCGATGCGGGTGACCACCGACGCGGTGCAGGTGCTCGGCGGCGCCGGTTACGTCGCCGACCACCCGGTCGAGCGGTACATGCGTGAGGCGAAGGTGCTGCAGATCGTCGAGGGCACCAACCAGATCCAGCGCCTGGTCATCTCCCGCGCGCTCGCCAAGGGCTAACCTGTCGCGGTGACCTTCCCCCGGATCACCGTCGACCCCGACGTCATGGGTGGTGCGCCCTGCGTGCGGCAGTCGCGCATCCCCGTGGCCACGCTGCTGGCCATGATGGCCGAGGGCATGTCCGTCACGGACATCCTCACCGACCTGCCGTTCCTCGACGAGGAGGACATGGCGGAGGTGCTGAACTACGCGGCGGACGCGGTCCGCGACCGCACGGCCCGCTGAGCGTCACGACGGCGGGGCGGGTACGCCGTGGGAGCGCTATCTCCGGTAGGTTGCACCGCGTGGAGGACATCGACCGCGCCATCGTCGCCGCGCTGACCGGCGACGGTCGGCTGTCGTACACGGACCTGGCCGAACGGGTGGGCCTGTCGGTGTCCGCCGTGCACCAGCGGGTCCGCCGGCTGGAGCAGCGTGGCGTGATCAAGGGCTACTCCGCACGCGTGTCGTTCGAGGCACTGGAGCTGCCGCTCACCGCGTTCGTGGCGATCCGGCCGTTCGACCCGTCGCAGCCCGACGACGCGCCGGAGCGGCTGGCCCACCTGCCCGAGATCGACTCCTGCTACTCGGTGGCGGGGGAGGACTTCTATCTCCTGCTGGTGCGGGTGGCCGGCCCGGCCGACCTGGAGCGGCTGCTGCAGGAGATCCGCACCTCGGCCAACGTCACCACCCGCACCACTGTGGTGCTCTCCACGCCCTACGAGAACCGGCCGCCGAAGATCAGTGCCGAGCTGTCCGGTCGGGGTCGTTCCCGTTCGGCGGCGGAGCCGGCAGGTTCCACCGCTGGATGACCCGCCGGCCGTGCTCGTGACCGAGCACGCTGAGCGTGGCGGTGTCCAGGCGCAGCAGCCCGCCCGCCGCCGGCGGCAGTCCGATCCAGCGTGCGCCGAGCACCCGCAGGCTGTGCCCGTGCCCGACCAGCGCGACGCTGCCGCGCTCGAGCAGCGGGGTGACCCGGTCGAGGACCCGGTCGAGGCGCGCGGCCACCTGCTCCGGTGACTCGCCGCCGGGGCCGCCGTCGGTCCAGATCGTCCAGTCCGGCCGCTCCTCGGTGATGGCCGCGGTGGTGCGTCCCTCGTAGTCGCCGTAGTTCCACTCGGCCAGGTCGGGGTCGGTGGCGTCGACGGTGAGCCCGGCCAGGTGCGCGGTGCGGGTGGCGCGCTGCCGAGGGCTGGACAGCACCCGCACGAAGCGCCGGCCGGTGAGCAGGGGAGCGAGCGCCCGGGCCTGTCGCTCGCCGTCGGCGGTCAGCTCGAGATCGGTGTACGAGGTGTGCCGGTGGCTGGCGCTCCAGGTGGTCTCGCCGTGCCGGACCAGCAGTATCTCGTTCACCGACCCAGTCAACCACGCCCTCGGTGCGACCGCCGGTGCACGCCTTTCAACCTATTATCCTAGGATGCATTAGAGGTGGTGCGTGGTCGCACCACGTTTCACCAGCACGGCACCGGGGACGCAACCGGGGCAACGCTCAGCCGGACGAGGAGGGCGACATGAGCTTCACCGACAAGGCGAAGAACAAGGCCCAGGAGATGAGCGGCATGGCCAAGGAGCGCATCGGCGACGTGACCGACAACGAGCGGTTGCGGGCCGAGGGCGCCAACGAGCAGAGCACGGCGCGCGCCAAGCAGGCCGGGGAGAACGTCAAGCAGGCCGGCCGCGACGTCAAGGACGCGTTCGAGAAGTGACCACGAACGAGGGCGGGCCACCGGTACTCCGGTGGCCCGCCCTCGGACGGCAGGGAGCGCGGATCAGTCGTCGCGGTGGGCGTGCCACCAGGCCTGACCGGCCTCGGGCAGGGTGTCGATCGGGTCGTAGTAGGCGTAGCGCTTGTTCAGCGCCTCCAGGTCGGCCGACTCGATCGAGGTGCGGTAGTTCTTGGTCCAGTAGGAGATGCCGCGCTCGCGGTCGTAGTCGGTGAGCATGTGCACCCAGCGCTTGCCGACGAACGGGACGTCGCAGACGATGCGCGGGGTGGCGTAGCCGGGCAGGTAGCCCATGATGTCGTGCTGGAGCTGCTGGGCGTGCCAGACCGGGACGCGCCAGTGCTCGGCGTTGGGGATCATGTCGCACATGTAGAAGTAGTACGGCAGGATGCCCGCCTCGCCCTGGAGCGCGAAGCACAGGTCGAGCAGGTCGGCGTTGGTGGCGTTGACGCCGCGCATGAGCACGCCCTGGTTGCGCACGTCGCGCACGCCCACGTCGAGGGCGGTCTGGGCGGCCTTGGCGACCAGGGGGGTGAGCGACTGGGCGTGGTTGACGTGGGTGTGGATGGCGAGGTTGACGCCGCGGCGGGCGGCGGTGCGGGCGACGCGTTCCAGGCCCTCGACCACGTCGGGCTGCAGCCAGTGCTGGGGCAGGCCCATGAGGGCCTTGGTGGCGAGCCGGATGTCGCGGATGGTTCCGATCTCGAGCAGGCGCATGAGGTAGGACTCGAGGTTGCGCCAGGGCACGTTGGCGACGTCGCCGCCGGAGACGACCACGTCGCGGACGCCGGGGTGGGCCTTGAGGTAGGCGATGTGGGCGTCGTAGCGGTCGACCGGCTTGAGGGTGAGCTTGAGCTTGTCGACGGCGGGGGTGGAGTTGCCGACCAGGTCCATGCGGGTGCAGTGCCCGCAGTACTGCGGGCAGGTGGAGAGCAGCTCGGCGAGCACCTTGGTGGGGTAGCGGTGGGTGAGGCCCTCGGCGACCCACATGTCGTGCTCGTGGAGGCTGTCGCGGCTGGCGTAGGGGTGGGACGGCCAGTCGGTGCGCCGGTCGGAGGCGACGGGGATCATGTAGCGGCGGATCGGGTCGGCGAGAAGCGCCTCGGTGGTCATCGGCGCGAACGGCACCATGGTGTTGATCATCTGGGGCGGCACCAGCATGGACATGGTGGCCAGGGCCTTCTGGTCGGCCTCCAGGTCGGCGTAGAAGGTCTCGTCGACGAGGTCACCGAGCACGGCGCGGAGCTGCTTGATGTTCTTGACGCAGTTGACCCGCTGCCACTGGGCGCTCTCCCACTGTTCGCGGGTGACGTGGCGCCAGCCGGGGAAGCGGGTCCAGTCGGGTTCGACCAGCGGGGTGCGCCGGTATTCGTAGGGTTGTCCGGCGGTGGGGACGGCGACCGGCGTGGAGCGGGGCGTCGGGATGGTCTCCACCGGTTGGGTCTGGGTCACGGCCCCTCCTCGTCTGCGGTGCGGGTTGATCAACCTTGCGAAGGCTACTGGAAAATCTGCGGTGAAGAAATTAGTCTGCCGTAAGTTTTCCCGCGACGCGAACCCTGGCCGGGGGTTCGGGCGGCTGAACATAGGGGGTCGGCGTGACGTCACCGGTGGGTCTGCACCGAGTCGTGGAACCGGCGGGGGTGCTGCCGCAGGCGGCCTGGCGCCTGGACGCCGATTCGCGGATCGCGGCGAACGAGGTGCGGATCCGGGTGGAGCGGCTGAACCTGGACGCGGCCAGTTTCCGGCAGCTCGCCGAGAAGCACGGCGGGGACGGCGAGAAGGTCCGCGCCGAGGTGCTGGAGATCATCTCGACCCGGGGGAAGATGCAGAACCCGGTGACCGGCTCCGGCGGCATGCTGATCGGCACGGTGGAGGAGGCGGGGCGCCGCTCCCCGCTGGGGCTGCGGGCGGGGGACCGGGTGGCCACGCTGGTGTCGCTGACGCTGACGCCGCTGAGCATCTCCGACGGGCTGGCCCGCTGGGACGGGCGCAGCGAGCAGGTGCCGTGCGACGGGCACGCGATCCTGTTCGCCCGCTCGATCGCCGCGGTGCTGCCGGCGGACCTGCACCCGGAGTTGTCGCTCGCGGTGCTGGACGTGTGCGGGGCGCCGGCGTTGACCGCGCGGGTGGTGGCCGAGCAGGTGGCGCGGCGGGGCCGCGAGGGTGATCCGCGTCCGGTGTCGGTGGCGGTGATCGGTGGGGCCGGTAAGAGCGGCTCGCTGTCCCTCGCGGCGGCGCGGCGGGCGGGCGCCGCTCGTACGGTCGGGGTGGTGCCGGTGGCGGCGGAGCGTGACGCCCTGGTGGCGGCCGGGTTGGCCGACGCGGTGGCCCTGGCCGACGCGCGGGATCCGGTGGGGTTGTCCACGGCGGTGACGACGGCGTTGAGCGCGCCGGCGGACGTGACGGTGGTGTGCGTGGACGTGCCGGGGTGTGAGCACGGCGCGGTGCTGGCCACGGCGGACGGCGGTACGGTGATCTTCTTCTCGATGGCGACGAGTTTCGCGGCGGCGGCGTTGGGCGCGGAGGGTCTGGCCGCGGACGTGACGATGCTGGTGGGGAACGGGTTCGTGCCGGGGCACGCGGAGCTGGCGTTGGAGTTGTTGCGCTCCGAGCCGGGGGTGCGTGGTCTGTTCGAGGCGCGGCTGGCGGCAGACTGAGGCCATGACGAACCCCTCGACGCTGTATCGCGGTGGAGTGCTGCACTGTCCGGCCGAGCCGAGCGCGACGGCGCTGTTGGTGCGCGACGGTCGGATCGCCTGGTTGGGCACGGACGCGGACGCGCCGGCTGCCGACCGGGTGGTGGAGTTGGGTGGTGCGCTGGTGACGCCGGCGTTCGTGGATGCGCACGTGCACGCGACGGACACCGGCCTGGCGTTGTCGGGGCTGGACCTGTCGGCGGTGCGGTCGGCCGGTGAGCTGTTGGCGGCGGTGTCGGCGTTCGCGGACGGGTTGCCGGGTGACGCGGTGGTGCTGGGGCACGGGTGGGACGAGTCGTGCTGGGCGGAGCCGGTGTTGCCGGACGCGGCGGCGTTGGACCGGGCGGCCGGGGGTCGCCGGGTGTACCTGTCGCAGGCGTCGATCCATTCGGCGTTGGTGTCGTCGGCGTTGCTGGCGGCGTGTCCGGACGCGGCGGGGGCGGCGGGGTTCGACGGGTCGGGGTGGTTGCGGCGCGACGCGCACCATGTGGTGCGGGCGGCGGCGTTCGCGTCGGTGACGCGGGCGCAGCGGGTGGCGGCGCAGCGTCGGGCGTTGGCGCACGCGGCGTCGTTGGGTATCGCGGCGGTGCACGAGTGCGGTGGTCCGGACATTTCCGACGAGGAGGACTTCACCGGGTTGTTGGCGGTGTCCGGTGACGGGGTGCCGGAGGTGTACGGGTACTGGGGTGAGCTGCTGGGTGCGGCGCGGGCCCGGGACCTGGGTGCGGTGGGCGCGGGTGGTGACCTGTTCGCGGACGGTGCGTTGGGGTCGCGGACGGCGCACGTGTCGGCGGCGTACCTGGATGGTGAGCCGGGGGCGTGTGGGCACGGGTACGTGTCGGCGGAGCAGGTTCGTGATCATTTGTTGGACTGTGCGGCGCACGGGATGCAGGGCGGGTTCCACGCGATCGGTGACGCGGCGATCGGGACGGTGCTGGCGGGGTTCGCGGAGGCGGCGCGGAAGCTGGGCACGGAGCGGTTGCGGGCGGCGCGGCACCGGGTGGAGCACGCGGAGATCATGAGTAAGCGGTTGATCGCCGGGTTCGTGGAGTACGGGATCGTGGCGTCGATGCAGCCGGCTTTCGACCGGTTGTGGGGCGGTTCGGGGCGGATGTACGAGTCGCGGTTGGGCCTGTCCCGGTCGTTGGAGTCGAATCCGATGGGTGCGATGCACGGGGTGGGTGTGGCGTTGGCGTTCGGGTCGGATTCGCCGGTGACGCCGCTGGACCCGTGGGGGTCGGTGCGGGCGGCGGCGGCGCATCACAACCCGTCGCAGCGGATGAGTGTGCGGGCGGCGTTCGCGGCGCACACCCGTGGCGGGTGGCGGGCGGTGCACCTGGACAACGAGGGGGTCGTGGCGTTGGGTGCGCCGGCGACGTTCGCGGTGTGGGACTCCCCGGCGGGGGTGGAGCGGGGTCTGCCGGTGTTGCAGGCCGAGGATCCGGAGGTGCGGGGGGCGGATGATCCGACTCCGCTGCCGGTGTGCCGGGCCACGGTGTTGCGCGGTGACGTGATCTATCAGGAAGGTTCTTCGTGACGGGCAAGCTTGGGTTGGATCCGGCGCTGGTGGCGCGGGCGCGGGAGTTGGCGCGCCGGGCGGGGCAGCCGGTGGTGGATCTGGCGCGTAGCCACACCACGGTGTCGGTGGAGCGGGCGGTGTTGCGGCTGGCGGGGGTGTCGGGCGCCGACCCGGACGGCATTCCGTGGGTGAACCGCCTGGTGGACGCGGTGGTGGCCGATGTGGGGCTGGGGCACGGGGTGGCGTTGCCGGTGTTCGACGCGTTGGCGCGTGAGGGCATCGCGGATGTGACGTTGCTGGCGCAGAAGGCGGCGGCCGGGTCGGTGCGGTTCGACCAGCCGTCTCCGAAGGCGGCGACGGCGGCGCGGCGGTCGTCGCGTCGGGCGGTGGCGGCGGGGATCCGGCAGATCGACAGGCGGCGCGCGGAGCGTGACCGTCTGGTGAAGCGGTTCGGGGATCCGAAGCAGCGGCCGTGGATCTATCTGATCGTGGCGACCGGGGACATCTACGAGGACATTCCGCAGGCGCAGGCGGCGGCGCGGGCCGGTGCGGACGTGATCGCGGTGATCCGGTCGACGGGGCAGTCGTTGTTGGACTACGTGCCGGAGGGCGCGACCCGGGAGGGGTTCGCCGGCACGTACGCCACGCAGGAGAACTTCCGGTTGATGCGGGCGGCGTTGGATGAGTCGTCGAGGGAGTTGGGCCGGTACGTGCGGCTGACGAACTACGCGTCGGGGCTGTGCATGCCGGAGATGGCGACCCTGGCCGGCCTGGAGCGGCTGGACATGATGCTCAACGACTCGATGTACGGGATCCTGTTCCGCGACATCAACCCGATCCGCACGTTCGTGGACCAGCGGTTCTCGCGGCAGGTGCACGCGCGGGCGGGGATCATCATCAACACCGGTGAGGACAACTACCTGACCACCGCGGACGCGGTGGACGAGGCGCACACGGTGACGGTGTCGCAGTTGTTGAACGAGTTCTTCGCGCACGAGGCGGGGTTGCCGGACCGGCTGTTGGGTCTGGGGCACGCGTTCGAGATCAACCCGGATGTGCCGGAGTCGTTGCGGTTGGAGTTGGCGCACGCGTTGTTGGCGCGGGAGTTGTTCCCGGACGCGCCGTTGAAGTGGATGCCGCCGACGAAGCACATGACCGGTGACGTGTTCCGGGGCAATCTGCTCGACGGGTTCTTCAACCTGGTCGGGGCCATGACCGGGCAGGGCATCCTGCTGGTGGGGATGATGACCGAGGCGGTGGTGACGCCGTGGTTGTCGGACCGGGACATCGCGTTGCAGAACGTGCGGTACGTGTTGGGCGCGGCGGGCGGCCTGCACGAGGACTTCGTGCCGGCGTCGGGCGGGTTCATCCAGCAGCGGGCGCACCGGGTGCTCGGTGAGGCGGTGGAGTTGCTGGAGCGCATCGGGGAGCAGTCGTTGTTGACGGCGATCGCCGAGGGCACGTTCGGGATCATGAAGCGGCCGGCGGACCGGGGCAAGGGCCTGGACGGGGTGGCGCGGCACGAGGCGAACTACTACAACCCGGCCACGGAGATCCTGGAGCAGCCGGCATGAGCGAGCGCACCGAGCGAAGCGAGGGCCGTGAGCGCACGCCCGGCCAGCACAGCATGAGCGAGAAGAAGGTCGTGCGGCCGTACGGGGACACCACCGGTGACGGCATGGTGCAGGTGTCGTTCACGTTGCCGGTGCCGCACGACAAGCGGGCCGAGGGCGCGGCGGTGCAGTTGGCCAACAAGATGGGCATGGACCCGGCGATGCTGGTGCACGCCAAGCCGATCGGCGACGGGTTCACGTTCTTCGTGGTGTACGGGCGGGTGAACCACCTGGTGGACCTGGACAAGGTGCAGGTGGTGGAGCGGGACTTCCCGCTGCTGTCGGCCAAGGAGGTCAACGCGGTGGTGAAGCAGAAGATGCGCCGCAAGTTGTCGGTGGTGGGGGCGTGCATCGGCACCGACGCGCACACGGTGGGCATCGACGCGATCCTGAACGTCAAGGGCATCGCCGGGGAGAAGGGCCTGGAGTACTACCGGGAGTTGAAGGTCAGCAACCTGGGCGCGCAGGTGAGCGTGCCGGAGCTGGTCGAGGCGGCCCGGCAGGAGAAGGCCGACGCGGTGCTGGTGTCGCAGGTGGTGACGCAGCGCGACGCGCACCTGCACAACACGCGGGAGATGTCGGCGGCGTTCCGGGAGGCCATGCCGGCGGGGAAGCGGCCGCTGTTGATCGTGGGCGGGCCGCGCTTCGACGAGTCGATGACCGGTGAGCTGGGCGTGGACCGGATCTTCGGTCGCGGCACCACGCCGGGCGAGGTGGCCAGCTACCTCGTGCACGCGTTGATCACTTCCAGGAAGGCGAGCAGTTGAGCGAGCAGGATCCCCGGCTGGGGTTGACCGTGACGCACCGCCGGTACGTGCCGTACGCGCACGCGCACTACGCGGGGAACCTGGTCGACGGGGCGTACGCGTTGGGGTTGTTCGGTGACGTGGCCACCGAGGTGTGCATCCGCACCGACGGCGACGAGGGTCTGTTCGCCGGCTATTCGGATGTGCGGTTCACCGCGCCGATCCGCGCCGGGGACGTGGTGGAGGTGACGGCGCAGGTCGCCCGGGTGGGTTCGCGCAGCCGGACGCTGGAGTTGAGCTGCGCGGTGGTGTGCCGGGGCCGCCCGGAGCGGGGCGAGTCGGCGGCGGAGGTGCTGGATCCCCCGATCGTGGCGGTCACCGCGACCGGCACGGTGGTCGTGCCGCCGGCCCCGTGAGCGCGAGGAGCGAGCCGATCCTGCGAGCCCCGCAGTCGCGAACGAAAGACGACACCGTGAGCGCGAGGAGCGAGCCGATCCTGCGAGCCCCGCAGTCGCGAACGAAAGACGACGGCGTGAGCGCGGGGAACGGGACGGAGGGCGGCGCCGCGTGAGGGCCGCGGTCTGCGCCGACGTGGGGTCGACGTACACGAAGGCGGCGGTGGTCGACCTCGACGGCGGGCGGCTGGTCGGCGCGGCGTCCGCGCCGACGACGGTGGGCACGGACGTGCTGCACGGCCTGGACGCCGCGGTCGGCGCGGCCACCGCGTCGGCGGGCGTGGGTGAGGTGCCGTGGTACGTGTGCTCGTCGGCCGGTGGTGGGCTGCGGCTGGCCGTGATCGGCTACGAGCCGCTGGTCACCGCGCAGGCGGGTCGGCGGGTGGGCCTGTCGGCGGGGGCGAACGTGGTGCACGTGGCCGCCGGGCGTCTCGGCGCGGCGGAGCTGGCGGCGTTGCGGGCGGCCCGTCCGGATGTGGTGTTGCTGGTCGGCGGCACCGACGGCGGTGACGCGGACACGTTGACGCACAACGCGACGCGGCTGGCGCGGGCCCGCTGGCGGGTGCCGGTGGTCCTGGCGGGCAACGTCGACGCCCGCGCCGGGCTGCACGCGCTGCTCGCCGACGCGAAGGTGCCGGTGACCGTGGCGGACAACGTGCTGCCGCGCATCGGGGTGCTGGCGCCGGCGTCGGCGCGCGCGGCGATCCGGGAGGTGTTCCTGCGGCACGTCATCGGCGGCAAGAAACTGTCGCGCGGTGCGCGGTTCGCGCGGCTGGTCCGCGCGGCGACCCCGGACGCGGTGCTCACCGGCGTGGAGGTCCTCGCCGACACGCTCGGCGGTGACCTGGCGGTGGTGGACGTCGGCGGCGCCACCACCGACGTGTACTCGGTGCTCACCCCCGACGAGCGGGCCGAGGGTCCGGGTCGGGAGGTCACCGGCACGCTGTGGCGGGCCCGCACCGTGGAGGGGGACCTGGGGATGCGGTGGTCCGCGCCGGGGGTGGTGCGCGCCGCCGCCGAGGAGCGGCTGCTCGCCCCCGGGGAACAGGAGACCCTGGCCGCGGCGGCCGCGGTGCGGGCCGCCGACCCGGGGTTCCTGCCCGGCGGGGACGCCGACCGGGCCGCGGACCGGCGGATCGCGGCGCTGGCCGCGACCGTGGCGGTGCGCCGGCACGCCCGCGGCGCGGCGACCGGGGAACGTGCCGGGCGGGACCTGCGGGAGGTGCGGCTGCTCGTCGGCTCCGGTGGGGTGCTGCGCCACGGCGACGCCGCCGACGCGGGTGCGGTGCTCGACGCGGTGCTGACCGACCATGCCGGCGGGTGGCCGTTGCCGCGCGCGGCCCGGCCGGTCGTCGACGTCGACTACGTGCTGGCCGCGGCCGGGCTGCTCGCCGCCGAGCATCCGGGCGCGGCCGTCGCGGTGCTGCGCCGGCACCTCGGCGCCTGAGTCGAGGCGTCCACCCATCGAGACGCGCCGACGCGACACGCCGTGGCGCAACACACGACAGGCCGGGGTGGGTTGACAGCGGCGGGGGTGCACGCCGTACCGTCTTTGAGTCCTACCACGGGAAGCGGCTGTTGTTCGTTTCGTCCTCTCGTCCGCTGGCCGAGTGACCGGAAGGTTGCGGCGGCCAGGTCCAGCGGGCGGGGGTCGGCGGGACGGCGCGAACCGGTCGCGGTTACCGGTGTACGGGCAGGGTGTGAGGAACGGCCAGTAGACAACGGCCAGGCGGGGGCAGCCAGTCCACGTCCGGTCGGTCCGAAGGTCGGCGCCGATCACTCTCGCCCCACCGGCCGGGGAGGGCCTGGGAGCATCGGGGCGCGGCTTAGGCCGCGCCCCGATTTCCGTCTCCGGGCCGCCCGCGGGCCGGCAGGCGCCCACGCCGGGTAGCCTTCGGCCCGTGATCGTGGTGAGGTGCCGGTGACGACGCTCGAGCAGGACCAGCCGCGTGCCACCGACGGGGCACGTCCGCACGCCGGTGGGCGTCCGCTGCCGTTGACGGTGGCCGTGCCGGCGGCCGTGGCGGCCGGGTTGGCGCTGCTGGCGGCGTTCCCGCCGTACGGTTTGTGGCCGCTCGCGCCGGTCGGGGTGGCGTTGCTGGCCGCCGCGGCGCACCGGCGTCGGTTGCGCGCCGGCGCCGGGCTGGGGTTCCTGGCCGGGGTGGCGCTGTTCGCGCCGCTGCTGGAGTGGACGAACCTGCACACCGGCTGGCTGCCGTGGGCGCTGCTGTCGCTGCTGCAGGCCGGCTATCTGGCGCTGCTCGGCGCCGCCACGGCCTGGGTGTCGCCGCTTGTCGACCGGTGGCGGGCGGCGTGGCCGCTGCTGACCGGCGTGCTGTGGGTCGGGCAGGAGGCGCTGCGCGACCGCACCCCGTTCGGCGGGTTCCCGTGGGGGCGGTTGGCGTTCAGCCAGGACACCTCGCCGCTGCTGCGCCTCGCCGCGCTCGGCGGCGCGCCGCTGGTCACGTTCGCCGTCGCGCTCGCCGGTGGGATCCTGCTCACCGCCGCCTGGCGGGACTGGCGGCGGCCGGCCGGGCAGTGGCGGCCGGTGGCCGGCCTCACCGCCGCGCTGGTGGCGCTGCTCGCCGCCGGACCGGTCGTCCCGGCGGGGGTACGCGGCGCCGGCGACACCGTCACCGTCGCGATCGTGCAGGGCAACGTGCCGCGCCTCGGCCTGGACTTCAACGCGCAGCGTCAGGCGGTGCTCAACAACCACGTCGACGCCACCCTGAAACTGGCCGAACGGGTCATCCAGGGCGCGCAGGCACGCCCCGACCTGGTGGTGTGGCCGGAGAACTCCAGCGACATCGACCCGCTGCGCAACCCCGGCGCCGGCTACCGGATCTCCCAGGCCGCCGACGCGATCGGCGCGCCGATCCTCGTCGGCGCGGTGCTGCTCGGTCCCGGCCAGGGGGAGGTCCGCAACGCCGGCCTGCTGTGGCGCCCCGGCAGCGGCGCCGACCTGGGCCAGGTGTACACCAAGCGGCACCCGGTGCCGTTCGCCGAGTACGTGCCGCTGCGCTCCATCGCCCGCAAGGTCAGCGCCGAGGTCGACCGGGTCCGCTCCGACTTCGTCCCCGGGGACCGCCCCGGCGTGCTGGACGCCGGCGCGGCCACCCTCGGTGACGTGATCTGCTTCGAGGTCGCCTACGACGGCATCGTCCGCGACACCGTCACCGGCGGCGCGCAGCTGCTGGTGGTGCAGACCAACAACGCCACCTTCGACGTGGCCGAGGCCCGCCAGCAGCTGGCCATGGTGCGGCTGCGCGCCGTCGAGCACGGCCGCGCGGCGTTGATGTCCTCCACGGTCGGGGTGTCCGGGTTCGTTTCCCCCGACGGGCGGGTAGACGGTGCCACCGGGTTCAACACCGCCGAGGTGGTGGTGCGGCAGATGCGACTCGGGGACGGGCGTACCCCGGCCACGACGGTCGGGGTGTGGCCGGAGGTGGCGCTCGCGGCCCTCGCGGTCGCGGCCCTGGCCGGCGCGGCCGTGGCACGCCGCCGCCGGGAGGTCACGCCCGGCTGAGGCGACGGAAGGCGGTGCGACGGTGGGTGCGGCAGCCGGCCATCCCGGGGTGGGGCGGGTCCTCGTGGTCATCCCCACCTACAACGAGGCGGACAACGTGCGCCACGTCGTCGCCCGGGTCCGCGCCGCGGCGCCCGCGGTGGACGTGCTCGTCGCCGACGACAACAGCCCCGACGGCACCGGCGGCATCGCCGACGCGCTGGCCGGCGTCGACACGCAGGTGCACGTGCTGCACCGGCCCGGCAAGGACGGCCTGGGCGCGGCGTACCTGGCCGGGTTCGCGTGGGCGCGCGAGCGCGGCTACGACGCGGTGGTGGAGATGGACGCCGACGGTTCGCACGCCCCGGAGGACCTGCCGGCGCTGCTGCACGCCGCCCGCGACGCCGACGTGGTGATCGGCTCGCGGTGGACACGCGGCGCGCGGGTGCTGAACTGGCCGTGGCGGCGGCTGCTGCTGTCGCGGGTGGGCAACCTGTACGCGCGGGTTGCGTTGGGCATGCCGGTCAGCGACGCCACCGGCGGCTACCGGGTGTACCGGTCGGCGGCGTTGGACGCCATCGACCTGGGTTCGGTGCGCTCGCAGGGCTACGCGTTCCAGGTGGAGCTGTCGCGGCTGGCGCACCGGGCCGGGGTGCGCATCGTCGAGGTGCCGATCACGTTCGCCGAACGGGAGCACGGTGACAGCAAGATGAGCCCGCTGATCGTGGCGGAGGCGCTGTGGCGGGTCACCCGGTGGGGGGTGCGGGACCGCCGGGCGGCGGTGCGGGGCCGGCCGCGGGCGTTGGCCCGGTGGCCGTGAGCGCGGGCGTGTCATGCTGGAGGGGCGTGAGGACACACCGGGCGGATGGGGTGAGATGCGCCGAGGACTCAGATTCGTACCACCGGCTCTGCTGCTGCTGACGCTGCTGGAGCTGGCCGTTTTCGTGCTGGTCGGGCGGGCCGTCGGGTTCGGCGCGGCGCTGCTGCTGGTGTTCGCCGCGTCGCTGCTGGGGCTGGTGCTGCTGCGCCGCGAGGGGATGCGGGCGTGGCGCGGGTTCCGGGCCGCCGCGCAGGCCGGCCAGCCGCCCGGCGCGCAGGTCACCGACGGTCTGGTCGGGTTGGCCGGCGCGCTGCTGTTGGCGCTGCCCGGCCTGGTCAGCGGCGTCGTGGGCCTGCTGCTGCTGGTGCCGCCGCTGCGCCGCCTCGCCGGCGGCGGGGTGCGCCGGGCCACCGAGCGGCGGGTGTCGTCGATGGTCGCCGGTGACCTGTTCGGCCCGCGCCGGGTGCGGGTCTATCCCGGCGCGCCGCAACCGGCACCCACCACCGTGCAGCCGCCGGCCGGGCCGCAGCAGCAGCCCGGCCCGGCGATCGAAGGGGAGATCGTGGACCGCTGAGCGCGGCGCAACCGCCCAGACGTGACGAAAGCGCCCCCGGGATGATCCCGGGGGCGCTTTCGACGCATCAGGTGCTCAGGCGCGACCGCGGCGGGTGCGGACCTCCTGCAGCCGCTCGGCGAGGATGTCCTCCAGCTCGGCGATCGAACGCCGCTCCAGCAGCATGTCCCAGTGGGTGCGCGGCGGCTTGGCCTTCTTCTGCTCCGGCTCGCTGCCGTCGACCAGCCGGGCGACGCTGCCGTCGAACTTGCACTCCCAGGTCGTGGGGACCTCGGCGTCGACGGCGAACGGCACCTCGAACTGGTGGCCCTTGGCGCACAGGTACTCGCGGGTCTGACGCGGCGCGAGCTCCGTGTTGCGGTCGGATTCGTAGCTGACCGCGCCCAGCCGGCTACCGCGCAGCATACGCTCGCCCATGATCGACTTCCCCTCGTTCGTGGTGCTGGTCCTCAGGTGTAACGGCCGGTCACCGTCCGCCCATTCCCCACCCACGCCGGCCGGGCCGAACGCGGGTCGGGAAGCTCAAGGGTAACCGGCCGCGACAGCCGACCGAATCGGTGGAGTGTTTCGCCCGTCACCGGGGATGTTACCCACCACGCGTGCCGGAGGTGACGATGAGCAGTGACGCGCCGGTCGGGGCCCGACCGCCCGCAGGGAAGACGTTCTTCGGTCACCCGCGGGCGCTGTCCACCCTCTTCCTCACCGAGATGTGGGAGCGGTTCAGCTTCTACGGCATGCGGGCCATCCTGGTGCTGTACCTGACCGCGGCGGTCGCCGACGGCGGCCTCGGCATCGGCGAGTCCACCGCCAACGCCGTCTACGGCACCTACAACGCCATGGTCTACCTGATGGCGCTGCCCGGCGGATGGGTCGCCGACCGGCTGATCGGGGCGCGGCGCAGCGTGCTCTGGGGCGGCGTGGTGATCGCCGCCGGGCACTACGTGATGGCGATCCCCACCGGGTGGAGCGTGTTCGCCGGCATGACGCTGATCGTGCTCGGCACCGGCCTGCTCAAACCCAACATCTCCACCATGGTCGGCGACCTGTACGAGCGGGACTCACCGCGCCGCGACGCCGGGTTCTCCATCTTCTACATGGGCATCAACCTGGGCGCGTTCATCGCCCCGTTGATCACCGGCTTCCTCGGCGAGAAGATCAACTGGCATCTGGGGTTCGGCGCGGCCGCCGTCGGCATGACCTTCGGCGTGCTGCAGTACGTGGCCGGGCGGCGCAACCTCGGCGACGCCGGCGCCCGCCCGGCCGACCCGCTGCTGGGCGCCGACCGCCGCCGCGCCCTGACCCGCGCCGGCATCGCCGTCGGCGTGCTGCTGCTGGCGCTGCTCGTGCTGCTGCTGGCCGGCTGGTTCACCGTCGACACGGTGGTCAACCTGCTCGCCGTGCTCACCGTGCTGGTGACCGTCGGCTACTTCACCAGGATCCTCACCGACCGGGAGATCAGCGACACCGAACGTCTCCGGATGAGGGCCTACGTGTGGTTGTTCGTCTTCGCCGCCGCGTTCTGGCTGATCTACGACCAGGCCGGGTCGGTGCTGAACATCTTCGCCGCCGACCGCACCGACCGGAACGTGGGCGGGTTCACCTTCCCGGCGTCCTGGCTGCAGTCGGTCAACCCGATCCTGATCATCATCGGCGCGCCGCTGGCCGCGTGGCTGTGGCTCAAGCTCGGCCACCGGGTGTCCACGCCGACGAAGTTCGCCGTCGGCCTGGTGCTCAACGGCCTGTCGTTCGTGCTGATGGCCGCCGCGGCGCGCGCCGCCGTCGGCGGCGACCTGGTCTCACCGTGGTGGCTCGTCGCGGTCTACGCGATCCAGGTCGCCGGTGAGCTGTCGCTGAGCCCGGTGGGCCTGTCCGCCACCACGAAGCTCGCCCCGGTGAAGTACGCCAGCCAGATGCTCGGCCTGTGGTTCCTCGCCACCGCCGTCGGCGACGCCATCGGTGGCCAGGTCGCCCGGCTGGCGCAGAGCTGGTCGCAGTCGACCTATTTCCTCACCTTCGGGCTGGCGTCGGTGGTGCTGGGCCTGGCCGCGGTGATGTTCACCCGCCAGATCCGGGGCCTGATGGCCGGCATCCACTGACCGGCGGTCAGCGAGCCGGTGTGGGCGGCAGCGGCAACGGCAGGCCGGGCAGCCCGTCGATGCTGCTCGCCACGTGCTCCTTGCCGGCGAAGTAGGCCGACAGCGACTCGTCGTCCTCCCGGGCGAAACGACGCCCATGCAGGTCACGGTCGGTGTCGTAGCTCATCAGCGGCACCGCGTAGCCGCAGGTGTCGCGGACCAGTTGGGCGCGCACCACGATCACCGCCCGCAACCCGTGCGGCGTCGGGTCGACGTCGAAGTGCCGCAGCAGGTCGGGCCAGCGCGGATCGTCGCGGAACACCGGCTCGCCGTGCCCGTGCACCCGCACGATGTTCGGCGGGCCGCCGAACGCGCACCACATCAGCGTGACCCGGCCGTTCTCCCGCAGGTGGGCGATGGTCTCGGCGTTGCTGCCGGCGAAGTCGAGGTAGGCCACGGTGTGCTCGTCGAGCACCGCCAGGGTGCCCCGCAGGCCCTTGGGGGACAGGTTGACCGTGCCGTCGCCGGCCAGCGGCGCGGTGGCCACGAAGAACATCGGCTGCGCCTCGATGAACTCCCGCAGCCGGCCGTCGATGCGCTCGTACGTCTTTCCCATACCGTCGATCCTCGCCCGACACGCCGACGTCGCGCTGCCCCGTCCCGGTCCGTGGCCGGGCGCCACGCGGTGCTCGGTGGCGTGCTGAGTTCTCCGTCCACGCGCCGGCCTCCGTCCATAGCGGAAAGGATCGCGTGATCGACTCCAGGTCGCCGACGTGGCGGGGTCGGGCGCACCGGGATACGGCCACCTCGGCGAGTTGGTGTCGATCAAGGCCGAGATGCCGCCGCCTCGCCGGCGCCCGCGGTCTTCGAGCCGAAGACGTCGGCGGTGCGGTCAGCCGGCCCGGGAACCGAGCGCGGCCAACGCCCCCGCCAGGTCGCTGACCTGGTCGGCGAGCTGCCCGGCGCGGCGCGTCGCGGCGTCCCGGTCGGCCTCGGCCGTGGCCAGGCGCGCCGCCAGGTCGCTTCCGCGCGCCTGCGCCGCGGCGGCGGCCCGCCGGGCCTCGGCCAGCTCGGCGCGCAGCGCCTCCCGCTCGGCGGCACGGGCCGCCACCTCCACGCGAAGCGCCTCGGCCGCCTCGGCGCGGGCCGCGTCGGCCGCCGCCACGGCGTCGGCGCGGGCGGTCTCGGCCCGGTCCCGTTCCGCGACGGCCTGCCGCGCGGCGGCGGCCTCGGCGGTGGAGCGCTCGGCGGCGGCCTGCGCCGCGCGGCGGTCCTCGGCGGCCTGCGCCCGGGCGGCCTGCGCGTCGGCGCGAGCCGCGTCGGCCTCGGCGCGCAGGCGGTGCGCCCGGTCCAGGGCCTCGGCGGCGGAGCGGGTGGCGCGTTCGGCGTCGGCGCGGGCGGCGTCGCGTTCGACGGTCAGCTCGGTGACCCGATGCCGCTCGGCGTCGCGTTCGGCGCGCACGCCACGCAGCTCGACGCGCGCGGCGTCGCGGTCGCGTTCGGCCTGCACCCGCAACGCCTGCGCGGCGCCCGCCTCGGCGCGGGCGGCGTCGCGTGCGGTCTCGGCGGCGGCGGCCCGCTCGGCGGCCGCGGCGGCCGACGCGTCCGCCCGCTCGGCCCGCTGAGCGGCGGTGTCGCGTTCGGCCAGCGCGGCGCGGGCGTCCTGCCGGTCGCGGGCGGCCGCGGCGGCGGCGTCCTCGGCGTCGCGGCGGGCCTCGTCGCGCTCGGCGTGCGCGGCGGCGACCTGCGCGGCCGTCTCGGCACGCAGCTCGGCGAGCTGCCGCTCCACCCCGGCCGGGGACAGCTCGGCGTGCAGCGCCTCGGTGAGCGTCTCCACCACCTGGTCGAGCCGGTCCACCGCCTCCCAGGTCCGCGCCACCTGCCCGGGCAGGCCGGGGGAGTTGCGGTGGCGCATCCGTGAGTTGCGGGCGGCCCGCTGGCAGGTGCCGTCGTTGTCCCGGCAGTAGCGGAACGGGCGGCCGGCGCCGGCGCGCTGCGGCACCTCGCGGCCACAGTGGGCGCAGGGGCGGGTCTCGGTGGCGGGCTCGGCGTCCATCGGGGGCGAAGTCTAGTGCTCGTCGCGCGCGGCGCCGTCCAGGGTGTAGCGGCGCTGCACCAGCACCGCGAGCACCATCACGGCGGCCGGCAGCAGGCCGAAGCCGTAGCGCAGCGCCGCGAGGGCGTCCGGCGACTGGACCACCGTCTGCCCGGCGCCCGACGCCACGAACCCGCCGGCGGCCAGGCACAACGCGTACGCGTAGGGGCCCAGTGCGGCGCCGGTGGCCTCGGTGGCGGTCCACACCCCGGTGTAGGTGCCGGCCCGCGGCGCGCCGGCGGCGCGGATCACGTCGGGCAGCATCGAGAACGGCAGCAGTTGCATGCCGGCGAACGCCACGCCGAGCACCGCCACGGCGGCGACCAGCACCGGCAGCCCGGCCGGCCGGCCGACCGCCAGCACCAGCGACCCGGCGGCGAACGCGACCTGCGCGCCGAGCAGCGCCCGCTGCTTGCCGACGCGCCGGGCCAGCGCCAGCCACGCCGGGGTGACCAGCAGCGCCGGCGCGACGAACGCGGCGACCAGCACCGTGGTCAACCCGGCACGGCCCAGCTCGTACTCGGCGTAGTAGGGCACCCCGGCCAGGACCAGGTGGGTGGTGGTCGACATGGCCAGGTACGCCCCGGCGAGGCGGCGGAACTGCCTGTCGCGCAGGCTCGCCGCCAGCGCCCGCCACCCGCCCGCGCCGTGCCCGGCCGCCGGGGCGGGCGCCGCGCGGCGCAGCCGGCCGATCCCGGCCACCCCGACCGCCATCGCGGCGAGCATGCCGGCGGCCAGCAGCACCGCCATCCGCAGGTAGCCGGCCCGGGTGGCGTCGTCGCCGCCGGCCAGCAGCGGCGCCAGCAACCCGGAGACCAGGATGCCGAGGGTCAGCACCACCATCCGGAAGGCCATCAGCCGGGTCCGCTCGTGGTAGCCGATCCGCAGGTCGGCCGGCGTCGCCAGGTAGGGCACCTGGTAGGCGGCGAACAGCAGGTTGCCGGCCACGAAGAACACCGCCACCCAGGCCGCCGCGCCCGCGCCGGTCAGGCCGCCGGGCACCGCGAACAGCGCGGCGAACGCCACCGGCAACGCGCAGCCGGCCAGCAGCAGCCGACGCCGGTGGCCCCGGCGGGCCTGCTCGACGTCGCAGCGGTGCCCGATCCACGGGTGCAGCAGCACGTCGGCGACCTTCGGCAGCAGCAGGGTCAGTCCGGCCAGCCACGGCGCGACCGCGAGGACGTCGGTGAGGAAGTAGAGCAGCAGCAGGCCGGGCACGGTGACCCAGACGCCCATGCCCAGCGAGCCGGCGGCGAACCCGACCAGCGGGCCACGCGGTAGGGCGACGGCCTCGCGTCGCGGCGCCACAGCGGTCATCGCCACCCCAATCCAACGGTTGCTGGATTGTAGGGGGAACAATGGCCGGATGACCATGCCCCGCCGGCGGCCGGGCCGGCCCCGCCGCGACGACCAGCGACCCACCCGCGACCTGGTGCTCGCCGCCGCCACCGCGCTCTTCGCCGAGCGGGGCTTCGACGCGGTGAGCGTGCGCGACGTCGCCGCCGCGGCCGGCGTGGACGTGGCGACCGTCGCCCACCACACCGGCGCCAAGGCGCAGCTCTACGACGCCTGTTTCGCCCGGGTGTTCAGTGCCGAACGGCAGGCCTTGGAGGCCGCCGGGGAACGCGCGCGCGCCGCCCTGGCGGCCGGGCCGGCCGACGCGCTGCGCGCCCTGCACGACCTGGTCGACGTGTTCGTCGACTTCCTCGAGGACCGGCCGGAGACGACCGCGCTGTGGCTGCGCCGCTGGTTGGAGCCGCAGCGGCACGCCGAGCTTGACCAGCGCTACGCCGCGCCGCTGTACGTGCAGGTCGAGGGCCTGCTCGCCGCTGCGGCCGACGCCGGGGCGCTCGTCGAGCCGGCGCCGCACGTCACCGTGCGCAGCCTGGTCTGGGCGGTGCACGGGCACGTGGTGGCGCTGGCCGCGCGCACCGGCTCGGCGGCCCGCGAGCGGCGGGAGTTCCGCGCGTTCGTGCACCGGCTGCTCGACGGGCTCTACCCGCCGGCCGGCTCTTGACGCGTGCCACCTCGCCGGGGATTATCCAGCGGTCGTTGGATTAAGGGGGCGGGATGGCAACACCACCGAGGGTCGCGGTCGTTGGCGCGGGCGCGGCCGGACTGGCCACGCTCAAGGCGCTCGCCGACGCCGGCGTACCGGCGGTGGCGTTCGAGACCGCCGGCACGCTCGGCGGCCTCTGGGTCTACGGCGCGCCCGGCTCACCGGCCTACCGGACGCTGCACCTCAACACCAGCAAGGGGCGCACCGAGTTCGCCGACCACCCGATGCCGACCGACTGGCCCGACTACCCCGACCACACCCGCGTCGCCGGCTACCTCGACGACTACGCCGACCGGTTCGCGCTGCGCGATGCGGTACGGCTGCGGCACACCGTCGACCGGGTCACCCGCGCCGGCGACCGCTGGCGGGTGCACGCCACCGGACCCGACGGGCCGGTCCAGGTCGACGTCGAGGCCGTGGTGGTGGCCAACGGACACAACCGGGTGCCGAACCGGTCCGAGCCCTACCCGGGCGAGTGCGCCGCCGAGCAGATGCACAGCCACGACTACCGGGGGCCGGAACAGCTCGCCGGCCGGCGGGTGCTGGTCGTGGGCGGCGGCAACTCGGCCATGGACATCGCCGTCGACGCGTCGCACGCCGCCGACCGGACGCTGCTGTCGCTGCGCCGCGGCGTCTGGGTGGTGCCGAAATACCTGCTCGGGCGTCCCTCGGACACCCTCAACGGGGCACTGGCGCGCCGGTTGCCGTGGCGGCTGCGGCAGCGGATCAGCCAGCGGATGCTCACCGCCACCGTCGGCCCGCCCACCCGCTACGGGCTACCGGCGCCGGCGCACGGCTTCCTCCAGGACCACCCGACGCTCTCCGACGCGCTGCTGTCGCGGCTCACCCACGGCGACATCCAGCCCCGCCCCGGCATCGCCCGCTTCGACGGGCACCGGGTCGAGTTCACCGACGGCCACGCCGACGAGGTCGACCTGGTGATCTGGTGCACCGGCTACCGGGTGCGGGTGCCGTTCCTCGACCCGGGCCTGCTCGGTGACGGCGCCGACCGGCTGCCGCTGTACCGCCACGTGTTCCACCTGGACGCCCCCGGGCTGGCGTTCGTCGGGCTCATGCAGTCCACCGGGGCGGCGTTCCCGCTGCTGGAGGCGCAGGCCCGGCTGGTCGCCGCGCGCCTGGCCGGCGACTGGGCGCCACCGGAGCCGGCCCGGCAGGCCGCCGCCTGCGCCGCCGAGCTGCGCGCCGCCACCGCCCGGTGGGGGCAGCGCCGCCCGCACATGCGGGTCGACTTCGACGCGTACCTGGCCGAGCTGCGCCGGGAGCTGGCCGTCGGCCGGCGGCGCGCCGGAGCGACGCGGTGAGCGCGTTGGCCGGCCGGCGGGTGCTGGTCACCGGCGCGCGCGGCACCTTCGGCCGGCGCCTCGGCGACGCGCTGACCGCCGCCGGCGCACACGTGGTCGGGCTGGACCTGCACGCCGACCCCGACGGCACACCCCCCGTGCTCGGGGTGGACCTGACCGACCCGGCGGCCACGCCGGCGGCCGTGACCGCCGCCGTCGACCGGCTCGGCGGGCTGGACCTGCTGGTCAACAACGCCGGTGTCGGCGGGCCCGCGCCGGCCGAGCTGGCCCCCGACGAGGTGGTGCGCCGGCAACTGGAGGTGAACCTGCTCGCCGCCTGGCGGACCACGGCCGCGGCGCTGCCCGCCCTGGAGGCCGCCCGCGGTCGGGTGATCTTCGTGGCCAGCCGGATGGCAGTGCTGCCGCTGCCGCTGGCCGCCGCGTACGGGGTGAGCAAACGCGCCCTGGTCGCGTACGCCGACGCGCTGCGCCACGAGGTCGGCACGCACGTCGGGGTCAGCGTCGTCTATCCCAGCATGGTCGACTCGCCGATCCACGACAGCACGGTGGCGGCCGGGCTGTCGCTGAGCGGGGTGTCCCGGCCGGAGCCGGTCGACGGGGTGGTGGCGGCGATCCTGCGCACCGCCGCCGCCCGGCGGGCGCCCCGCGACGTCGCCACCACCCGGCGCGGGCGTGTCGAGCTGGCGCTGGCCCGGCACGCGCCGGCGCTGGCCGACCGGCTGGTGCGGCGTACCGTCGCCGGGCGCGTCGCCGCCGGTGACCTGGACCGTGCGGCGCTGGCCGCCGGGATGCTCCGGCGGCACCGCGACGCCCGGCGGTAGCCTGCTCGCCATGCCCGTGTCGCCGTACATCGCCCGGCTGCGCCAGCACGTCGGCCAGGACCTGCTCATGCTCTACGGGATCAGCGCGGTGGTGACCGACGACGCGGGGCGGGTGCTGCTGGCCCGCCGCGGCGACAACGGCCGCTGGTCGGTGCCGGCCGGCACCGTCGACCCGGGTGAGCAACCCGCCGACGCGCTGGTGCGCGAGGTGCGCGAGGAGACCGGGGTCGAGGTGGTCATCGAACGGTTGGCCGGCGTCGCCACCCACCCGGTGGTCTACCCCAACGGCGACGCCTGCGAATACCTCAACGTCTGGTTCCGCTGCCGGGCCGTCGGCGGGGCGCCCACCCCCGACGGCGACGAGTCGCTCGCGGTGGCCTGGTTCGCCCCCGACGCGCTGCCCGACCTGGACGACTGGGCGCGGCTGCGGATCGGCACCGCGCTGGCCGACGGCCCGCCCTGGTACGCGGCGCCGGGCGATCGGCACGCCGCGCTGCGCCGACCCGACAGCCTCTGACCATCCTGGGCGGGCGGGTCCGTCGCCCTCTCATCTCGTCGCGGTGGCCCAGCCGGCTGCCACGGAAGGGCTGTAGTACCGGGTGAAACCGCAGCCCCACGCGATCGGGTCGGCGAGCGGCGCGCCACCCCAGCGGGGCGTGCCGGACACGAGCAACCGGGTGCCGATCCGATAGGCAGGGACATGCTCGGACGTGGCGTCGCCCGTCCCGGCCCCCGCGGCGGGCGGCGACATGTCCACCACGGCGGTGCCCGCCGAGCCACCCCTGAACCAGGTGTGCACCTGGAAGGTCACCGATCGCAGGTCCCGGGGCGGCTGCGTACTGCGCCCGGTTCGCGCCGGTCCGATGGCGGTCACGGTGCCGTCGAAGGCGAAGGCCTGCTCGGCGAGCGTCTTCGGTGAGTAGGGCTTGACGCACTGCGCCGCGCCGAAGGCGAGCGGATCGCCCGGCTCCACCCCGGCCGGCAGATCGGCCGCCGGCGCCGAAGCGCCAGGTGCGAGCGAGGACGTGACCGGCGGCTGTGCCTGCGGCGTCGCGGCCGGCCGGTGGACGCCGTACACGCCCGCCGCGACGATCACCGCGATCACGGACACCGCCACCAGCAGGGTTCGGCGCCTGCGGTGGACCCTGCGTACCGCCGCCGCGGCCACGGCCAGCTCGTCGGGGGCGTCGGCGGCGTCGGCGGCGAACAGCTCACGCAGCTCGCGCTCGGTCGACTGGTTCATCGGGTCTCCCTCTGGGCGTCGATGGCCGCGGGCACGCGCAGGCTCGCCAGGGCACGCGAGGCGGTGGCCCGCACCGAGCTCTCGCTGACCCCCATGGCCGCGGCGATCGCCGCGTCGTCCAGGTCGGCGTAGTAGCGCAGGACGAGCACCGTGCGCGCGCGGGGGGCGAGCCTGCTCAACAGCACCCGCATCTGGTCCCGGGCGGCGACTGCGTCGGCCGGGTCGGCCACCGTGGCGCCGGTCTCCTGGCTCAGGTCGGCGGGCCGCTCCGTCGTCCAGCGCCGACGGCGCCAGCTCAGATGCGCGTTAACCAGCATGCGGCGTACGTAGGCTTCGGGGTCCGCCGCCGCGCGCACCCGCTTCCAGTGCCGGTACGCGTCGGCCAGCACGGTCTGGGCAAGATCCTCCGCCAGCTGCCGGTCGCCGCTCAGCACGAACGCCAGGCGTACCAGCGACCGGCCGTACCCCGCCACGAAACTCTCGAACGACACGCCCGCTCCCGTCAGTGCTCCTCACCAGAAAGACGCATCGGCTACCGCCCCGCGCTGCACGCCCGCCCCTGTTAGCTCACAGTCGAACGTTTGTCAGCCCGCTGCCGACTGTTGTCGGCAATCGAACCGAGTCGATTGCGATGTGTTCCCGTGTCATAACCTGACGATCGGCAGCCATCCATACCTGCCGCTGCGGCACCTTCGCCGCGCCGACAAATCGGGGGAAACATGCAGGTCAATCATCGCTCAAGGTGGCTGTTCGCCACCGCGACGGCCATCGCGCTGACAGTGGCCATCCTGCCGGGGGCCGCCCACGCGTCCACCACGCACGCGTCCGCCGCGACGTTCGTCGACCCGGACGAGCAGTACGCCGCCTTCCTGGCGGAGAAGAAGGCGGACGGCAGCTGGGCGGGCTCCGCCGACCCGGGCGCCAAGGCCAAGGCCCCGGCCACCGACCTCGCCGCCTACCCCAAGCTCACCGACCAGCAGCTCGCCGCGATGAGGGCATCGGCGACCGCCGCCGCGCCGGTCGGCGCGGCGGAGCCGGTGACCGTGCAGAGCGTGCAGGTCACGCCGACCGGCATCAGCGTGACCACCTACGACCCGGCGCCGGGGTTCACCCCGGAGAAGTTGGCGGACAAGCTCCGGGCACAGGGCAAGACGTCCGTGCGCGTCGTCCGGCCGGAGCCGACCGACGGCATCTCGGCGATGGCGGCCAGCGACTGCGCGTACGGCTCGGCCAGGAGCTGGAGCTGCCCGGTGTCGTACTGGCGCAACCAGGGGTGGGAGGACCCGTACGTGCGGTTCAACGACCACTCCGGCTCGTCGTGGCCGGTGTCCTCGGTGGTGCCCAAGTGGAACACGGTGAAGAACATCGACAGTGAATACCGCTGGAACAGCTGCCCGACGGTGTCCGGTTCCCGGTGCGTCGACGTCTTCTCCGGCAACTACGGCGCCGGCTGGACCGGGCTGACCACGCTGTTCTACGCGTCGGGTTCGCCCGGCGCGTTCTCCAACACCGGCGCGAAGGTCCAGCTCAACGACTACTACGACTCGGCTGCGATCGGCGGCACCCGCAACAACACCACCACCCACGAGTTGGGCCACGCCCTGGGGCTCGGCCACAACACCTACAGCAACGACGTCATGTACTACGCGGTCAACAAGCGTGAGGACCTCGGCGGCGAGAACCCGGTGCTGCTGGCCAGCATCTACTCGGTGACCCGCTGACCTTCGCCCCACACCGGAGCCGGCCCGCCGCGTCGCGGGTCGGCTCCGCGCCTGTGCCCCTCCCGGACGGGTCGACGGTGACCGGGCGGCGGCGTCACCGGCTGGTGTCGCGCACGGTCAGCCGGGGCTCCAGCAGGGTCACCTCCGGCACCGACTCGTCGCGCAGCCGCCGCATCAGCAGCGTCACCGCCTGCCGGCCCACCTCCTCGGCGGGCACCGGCACGCAGGTCAGCCCGGACGGTTCGGCCAGCTCGTCGGGGCAGACCGCGACCACGGAGACGTCCTGCGGCACCCGGCGACCCAGCGTCGGCAGCGTGGACAGCACCGGCTCGACCGCCGACTCGTTCTGCACCACCAGGCCGGTGACATCGGGATGCTCGGCGAGCAGTGCCGCCAGGTCCCGGCGTACCGCCGCCGGGTTCTCCTCGCAGGGGCGGGTCACCGCGTCGACGCCGAGCCGGTCGGCCGCGGCCAGCACGCCGGAGCGGGTGCGGTGGGCGAAGCCGGTGCCCCGGTCGTAGACGGCGGCCGGGGCACCGAGCAGCGCGATCCGTTGGTGCCCGGCGCCGGCCAGGTGCTCCACGCACAGCTCCCCGGCGCGCCGGAAGTCGAGGTCCACGCAGGCCAGACCCGTGCTGTCGGCCGGGTGCCCGATCAACACACCGGGCAGCGACAGCTCCCGCAGCAGCGGCACCCGGGAGTCCTCGAGTTCCACGTCCATCAGCAGCACCCCGTCGACCAACGCGCTGCCGGCGATGCGGTGCAGCCCGGCCGGCCCCTCGTCGGCGGTGACCAGCAGCACGTCGTGGTCGAAGCGGCGGGCGGTGGTGACCACCGCGGTGGCGAAGCGCATCACCACCGGCACCTGCATGCCGGTTCGCAGCGGCAGCACCAGCGCGATCACGTTGGCCTTGCGGCTGGCCAGGGCGCGCGCGCCGGCGTTCGGGTGGTAGCCCAGGGCGCGCACGCTGGCCAGCACCCGGCTGCGGGTGGTGGCGGAGATGGCGCGCTTGCCGCTGAGCACGTACGACACGGTGCTGGCCGCCACCCCGGCGTGGCGGGCCACGTCCGCGATGGTGACCTGCTCGCCGGCGGCCCGGCCGCTCACCGGCCGGCCCCGGAGCGCCGCGCCGCGGGCGTGCTCACCCCGTCGGCGCCGGTCACGGTGACGGCGCCGACCAGCCGGATGTCGCGGGCGGAGCGGCCGACCAGCACCGAGTGGGTGGCGTCCTCCACCACCGGGGCGGCGCGGGTCTCGTCCCACCAGGCCAGTTCCGCGGTACGCAGCCGCAGGGTGACCCGGGCCGCGCAGCCGGGTTCGAGGGTGACCCGGGCGAAGTCGCGCAACTGGCGCAGCGGCTGCTTGACCCGGGAGCGGCGCTGCCGGGTGTAGAGCTGCACCACCTCGGTGCCCGGGCGGCGGCCGGTGTTGGTGACCTCGACGCTCACCTCCACCTCCTCGCCGGCGTGCGCCGCGGCGGTGCTCAACCGGAGGTCAGCGTAGTCGAACTCGGCGTAGCTGAGCCCGTGGCCGAACGGGTACAGCGGCTCGCCCCGATGGTAGAGGTAGGTGGCGTCGGCGCCGATGACGTCGTAGTCGAGCAGGTCGGGCAGCTCCGCGGTGTCGGCGTACCAGGTCTGGGTGAGCCGGCCGCCCGGGTCCTCCGCGCCCAGCAGCACGTCGGCCAGCGCGTTGCCGTGCTCCTGCCCGCCGTGGGCGCTCCACAGCACCGCCGGCAGGTGCTCCCGGGCCCAGCGCACCGCGTACGGGTAGCTGCTGGTCAGCGCCAGCACGGTGCGCGGGTTCGCGGCGTGCACGGCGCGCAGCAGGTCGAGCTGGCCGGCGGGCAGCGCCAGGTCGACGCGGTCCTCGGTCTCGCGGCCGTTGACCATCGGGTGGTTGCCGAGCACCACCACGGCCACGTCGGCGGCGGCGGCCAGCGCGGCGGCCTCGGCCGCGCCGTCGACGCGCAGCCGCACGGTGAACGCGGCGGGGGCGCCGGCGGCGACGCTGAGGCGGCCGCCGCCGTCGACGCCGACGTGCCGGCCGGTGGCGAGGTGGTGCAGCAGCGCCGTGCCGTCGGGGCGGTGGTGCAGGCGGAACGTCTCGCGGACCACCCAGCCGCCCGGACCCGGACGGTCGGCGACGAGCGCGCCGGAGTCGTCGGCGCCGACGTAGCGGCCGGTGTGGACCGTGCGCAGCGCCAGCACACCGTCGCCCCAGTCGACCACGTCGAACTCGGCCGGCGTCGCGTCGGCGAGCGTCAGCGGTCCGTCGTCGGCGCAGCTCACCGCGCGACCGTCGACGTGCAGCGTGATCCGGTCCGCGCCGGCGTGGGTGGTGACCTCGCGTACCCGCCCGAGCAACCCGTCGTACGCGCTGACCGCGTACGGCAGCGTGCCGCTGTACCAGTCGGTGAGCACGGTGTCGGCGAGCGGGCCGAGTACGGCGACCCGCAGGTCGGCCGCGAGCGGCAGCAGCCCGTCGTTGCCCAGCAGCACGATCGACTGGCGGGCGGCCTCGCGGGCGAGTTCCCGGTGGGCGGGGCAGTTCACCACGTCGGCCGGCACGTCGGCGTACGGGTCGTGGCCGGGCGGGTCCAGGTCGCCCAGGCGCAGCCGCACCGACAGGATCCGCCGCACCGCCCGGTCCACGTCGGACTCGGCGATCAGGCCACGGGCCAGTGCCTCGGTGAGCCGTTCGACGGTGGGGCCCGGATCCTCGTCGTCCTCGGTGAAGCTGTCCACCCCGGCGCGCAGCGCGGCGGCGAACCCGGCGACGTGGTCGGGCAGGTGCCGCTGCACGCCGGCGATGTTGCCGACCGCGCCCGCGTCGCCGACCACCATGACCTCGTCGTCGGCCCAGCCGCGCAGTTCGCCGTCGATCAGCGGGCTCAGGTGTGCCGGCACGCCGTCGACCAGGTTGTACGACGCCATCACGGCGACCGCCGCGCCGGCGGCCAGCGGTGCGCGGAAGGCCGGCAGCTCGTACTCGTGCAGCACCCGCGGCGGCAGGTTGCTGGAGGTGACCGCCCGGTCGGTCTCGTTGTTGTAGCCGAGGAAGTGCTTGAGCGTCGGCGCGGTCCGAAGCCGGGTGGGGTGCTCGCCGCGCAGCCCGGACGCGTACGCGGTGCCGAGCCGACCGGTGAGCCAGGGGTCCTCGGACCAGCCTTCCTCGTTGCGGCCCCACCGGGGGTCGCGCAGCGGGTTGACCACCGGCGCCCACACGTTGAGCCCGACGCGCCGCGGGTCGGCCCGGTGCTTGGCCCGTACCTCGTCGCTGACGGCGGCGCCGACCGCCCGGATGAGCTGCGGGTTCCAGCTGGCCGCGAGGCCGAGCGCCTGCGGGAAGACGGTGGCCTCGCCGAGCCAGGCGACGCCGTGCAGCGCCTCGGTGCCGGTGCGGAACGCCGGCAGGCCGAGTCGGGGGACCGGCGCCTGCCACTGGTGCAGCAGGCCGAGCTTCTCCGCCACGGTGAGGCGGGCCAGCAGGTCGTCGGGGCGGTGGGGGGTGTGGTCGGTCATGGCGGGCGCCTCCGGTGGGCGTGCGCCCGCCCGCCGGTGCGTCGAAGCGCTTCGACGACCAGCCGGTGGACGGCGGCGCGCACGCGTGCAGAAAAGGGGGTGGTCGGCCGGCGGCGGTCGGCCCGGAGCACTGGTGAAGCGCTTCGACAATCGCCGGAAAACAGGCCGCCCACGGGTTGCCCGGCCCGGTGGCGGCGCTACCGAGGTTGGCACCCGGGGGCGGTGCGGTCAAGGGTCAGGCGGCGGGCAGTTGCCCGGCCTCCACCGTGGCCAGTGCGGCGGTGGCGCCGCCCAACGCGCTGGCCACCGCGCCCAACGCGCTGGCCTCCAGCCGGACCGTGGCCGGCGGCCCCGACGTGCGGGCGGCGACCTCGGCGCGGGCGGCCGGCAGCAGCCACGGCGCGAGCGCCGCCAGGTGACCGCCGACCACCACCACCTCCGGGTCGAGCAGGTCGACCAGGACGGAGATCGCGTACCCGAGCCGCCGGCCGACCTCGGCGAGCCCGTCGCGCACCGGGGCGTCCCCGGCGCGGGCGAGGGCCTGGATCCGTTCGATCTCCGGCAGGTAGTCGGTGACCGGGCCGTGCGAGGCGGCGTCCGGCAGGAGGCGACGCACCACGGCGTCCACCCCGGCCACCGCCGCGAGACAGCCGTGCCGGCCGCAGTGGCAGGCCGGCGCCTCGGTCCCGGTCGGCAGCGGACCCGCCGACACCGGCAGGTGGCCGATCGCGCCGGCGAAGCCGCGGCCGCCGCGCAGCAACCGGCCGCCGCTGACCAGGCCGGCGCCGACGGCCAGCCCGCCGGTCAGGTGCACCAGGTCGGCCGTGCCGGCGTACGGGCCGTGGCGCAGCTCGGCCGAGACGGCGAGGTTGGCGTCGGTGTCGACGCCGACGGGGAAGCCCGGGTCGCGCAACGCGCGGCGCAGGGCGGCGGCGAGCGGCACGCCGCGCCAGCCCAGCGCGGGCGCGGCCGGCACGGCGCCGTCGGCGTCGACCAGCCCGGGCACGCCCACGGTGAGGCCGAGCACCGTGCGGCCCGCGCCGGTGACCCGGGTGACCGCGCGGCGGGTGAGCGTGGCGAGCGCGCGTACCGTCTCCTCGGGCCCGGCGGTCGCGGCGGCGAACGCGCGTCGCCAGGTGAGCAGCGGCTCGCCGGCGAGGTCGGCGGCGACCACGACCAGCTCGTCGGCGCCGATCTGCAGGCCGAGCCCGACGTGGCGGGAACCGTCCAGGACCAGCATGGTGGCCGGCCGGCCGACCCGGTTCTCGGTCAGCCCGGTCTCGCGCAGCAGACCGTGATCGATCAGCTCGCCGACGAGGCTGGAGACGGTGGCCTTGTTGAGCCCGGTGCGCGCGGCGACGTCGGCGCGCGAGCAGGGGGCGTGCAACCGGACGTGCCGCAGCACGACGGCCCGGTTGGCCACCCGCACGTCGCCCAGGTCGGCCGTCTGGAACGACCGGTCGATGCTGATCACGTGGTGCCCGCCTCCTGCGCCGCGACCGTCGGGTTCGGCTACAGCTTAAACTAAATCGGCCACGTCCCCGGCCGGTGGCCTCAGCCGCCGAACCAGGGCTCGAACGGGGCCACCGGCGCCGGCTGGCCGTCGAGCACCACCCGTCGTGGCGGGTCGTCGCCGACCACGCTGACCCGGCGGACGTCCAGCGGCCCGTCCACCCGTACCCGCAGCGTGTCGCCGTCGCGGGCGGCGGTGACAGTGGTGTCGCCGTCGGGGTCGCGGATCACCGTCACCCCGTCGGTCCCGCCCCAGGCGACGAGCGTGACGTCGCGGAACGGGCCGTCGGCGACGGTCGGCGCGGGCGCCACCACCGGCACCAGTGCGCCGCGTCGCACGTACAGCGGCAGCCGGTCGATCGGCGCGTGCACCCGCAGGTGCCGGCCGCCGGCGTGTCGCTGCCCGGTGGCCGCGTCCAGCCAGTCGTCGCCGGCGGGCAGGTAGACGGCGCGGCGCCCGGACTCGTCGAGCACCGGCGCCACCAGCAGGTCGGCGCCGAGACGGTACTGCAGGTCGGTGGCCCAGGCGGTCGGGTCGTCGGGCGTGTCGAGCAGCAGCGCCCGCATCATCGGGCTGCCGGTGCGCGCCGCGTCCACGGCGGCCGACCAGAGGTACGGCAGCAGGCGGTAGCGCAGCCGTAGCGCGGCCACCGCGTGGCGTTCCGCCTCCGGCGGGAAGTCCCACGGCAGCCGGCTGGTGGTGCCGTGCAGCCGCACCAGCGGTGACAGCGCGCCGAACTGGGTCCAGCGCACGTACAGGTCGGGCTCGGGCGTGCCGTGGAAGCCGCCGGTGTCGTGGCTCCAGAACGGCACCCCGGACAACCCGTGCGACAGCCCGCCGCGCAGCGTGCTCGCCATGCCCGGCCAGGTGGCGTTGACGTCGCCGCTCCACTGCGCGCTGTGCCGCTGCCCGCCCAGGTAGGACGAGCGCGCCCACACCGTGCGGTGCCCGGCCACCTCCTCGGTGACGTCGGCGACCACGTCGTTGAACAGCAGCGCGTAGACGTTGTGCAGCTCGACGCCGGTCATGCCGTTGTGCGCCACCGCGTCGGCGGGCACCGCCTCGGCGAAGTCGGTCTTGAACACCGCGACGCCCTGGGCCAGCAGCGGGCGCAGCAGGCCCTGGAACCAGCGCACCGCCGCCGGGTTGGTGAGGTCCACGATGGCGCAGACCGGATAGCTGCCGTGCCAGGTGTCCGCGACGTACGTCCCGCCGTCGGGGTGGCGCAGGAAGTAGCCGGCGGCCTCCGCCTCGGCGTAGAGCGGGCTGTCGGTCATCAGGTAGGGGTTCATCCACAGGCACACCCGGAAGCCCTGCTCGGTGAGGTCCTTGAGCATCCCGGCCGGATCCGGGAACGCCTGCTCGTCCCAGCGCAGCTCGGACCAGCGTCCGGCGACCTGCCAGTAGCAGTCCAGGTGCAGCACGTCGCAGGGGACGTCCCGTTCGCGGATCAGCCGGGCCCGCTCGCGCACCCGCTGCTCGCTGTCCGGGAAGAACCCGGAGGAGATCCACGCGCCGAACGCCCACCGCGGCGGCAGGTACGGCCGGCCGGTCAGCGCGTCCAGCCGGTCCAGGACCTGCGCCGGGGTCGGGCCGGCCAGCACGTAGTAGTCGAGCAGGTCGTCCGGGACCAGCAGCTGCACGCTGCTGTGGGTGCTGGCGCAGACGTCGAACTGCACCGGCAGGCCGCTGTCGACGAGCACGCCGTAGCCGCGGTCGGACAGGTAGAACGGCATGTTCTTGTGCGACCGGTCGGACTCGCCGCCGAACGCGTCGAAGTTCCACATCAGCGGGCGCTGGCCGCGCTTGTCCAGCGGGGTGAACTTCTCGCCGAAGCCGACGAACCGCTCGTCGCCGGGCGCGACGAAGCTCTCGTGCCAGGCGACCGGCTCGCCGTCCACGGTGGAGCGGCCCAGCGGCAACGTGCGTCGCCGGCCGCTGATGTCGCGGGTGCCGCCGTCGGTGGCCACCAGCAGCCGGCCGTCGGAGTCGAGGAACCGCAGCCCCCACGGGTCGAGGCGGATCTCGGCGACCACCCCGCCGGCGTCCACCCGGGCGTACGCGTCGTCGACGGTGACCTCGGCCGGGTGCGGCGTGGGTCGGGTCAGGGTGGTGGCGGGCGCGGAGCGGCTGCGCACCGACAGGTCGTCGGTGAGGCGTACCCGCAGGATCCCGTCCCCGGCGGCCTCGACCCGGGCGACGAGCGTGCGACCGGAGCCACAGGTGGCGGTGAGCGTGACCCCGTGCGGGTCGGTCCCGGCCACCTCGGCCCGCAGCACGTCGTCGGCGCCCTCCTCACCGGGGGAGCGGACCGGCAGGTCGGGCGGGTCGGCCACGAACGTCTCGTACGGGACCAACGGCGGGCGGTACGGCATGGGCGTCTCCTTGCGGCGACCCGGGCGGCGGCACCGCCAGTTTCTTTGGAACCACAACTAACTGTCAATGATCGGGCGCATTGACTTTCCGCCTCACCTGTTCTTATTTTGGCCGGGATGACAACTAAAGCGCTGTGGTACGGCGGGGACTGGAACCCGGAGCAGTGGCCTCCCGAGGTGTGGCACGAGGACGTCGCCCTGATGCGCGCGGCCGGTGTCAACCTGGTCACCGTCGGCGTCTTCGCCTGGTCCCGGCTGGAACCAGCCCCCGGCCGCTACACGTTCGACTGGCTCGACCGGGTGCTGGACCTGCTGCACGCCGGCGGCGTACGGGCCGCGCTGGCCACCCCCACCGCCTCGCCGCCGCCCTGGTTCACCCACGCCCACCCGGACGCGATGCCGGTCACCGCCGACGGCACCCGCCTGCACCACGGCAGCCGGGACACCTACTGCGCCGCCGCGCCCGCCTACCGCACGGCGGCCCGCCGCATCGCCGAGACGCTGGCCACCCGCTACGCCCACCACCCGGCGCTGGCGCTGTGGCACGTGCACAACGAGTACGGCACCACCTGCCACTGCCCGCACGCCGAGGTGGCGTTCCGCCGCTGGCTGAAAAACCGGCACGGTGACCTGGACTCGCTCAACGACGCCTGGACGACCAGCTTCTGGGGTCAGCACTACGCCGACTGGGCGCACGTCGGCGCGCCGCGCGCCACCCAGTACCTGGGCAACCCCGGCCAGCTGCTCGACTTCCGTCGCTTCTGGTCGGACGAGCTGCTGTCGGCGTACACCGAGCAGCGCGACGTGCTGCGGACGGCGAACCCGGCGGTGCCGGTCACCACCAACTACGTGCTCGGCGACTGGGTGCCCGTCGACCACGCCCGGTGGGCGCGCGAGGTGGACCTGGTGGCGATCGACCACTACCCCGACCGGGTCGACGGCGGCGCCGAGGAGCAGACCGCGCTCGCCGCCGACCTCGCCCGCGGCTGGGCCCGCCACGGCGCCGGCCGGCCCGCGCCGTGGCTGCTGATGGAGAGCGCCCCCGACCAGATCCACACCGCCGGGCGGATGCACACCAAGGAGCCGGGACGGATGACCCGGCACAGCCTCGCGCACGTCGCCCGCGGCTCCGCCGGGGTGATGTTCTTCCAGTGGCGCGCCCCGGCCGGCGGCGCGGAACGCTTCCACTCCGCCGTGGTGTCGCACGCCGGCCCGGACACCCGGGTGTTCCGCGAGGCCACCGACCTCGGCACCGCACTCTCGCGGCTCGGCGGGACCGAGGCGGGCCGGGTCGAGGCGCGGGTGGCCATCGCGTACGACGCGGCCAGCGGCTGGGCGCTGCGCCACCCCGGGATGCCCCGCGCCGGCCTCGACCACCCGGGCGAGGTGGCCGCGGCGCACCGGGCGCTGTGGCACGCCGGCGTCACCACCGACCTGGTGATGCCCGGCGACCCGCTCGACGGGCACCGGCTGCTCGTGCTGCCCGCGCTCTACCTGGCCGCCGACGCCACCGTCGAGTGGGTGCGCCGGCACGTCCACGCCGGCGGGCACCTGCTGGTCACCTGGCTCAGCGGGGTCGCCGACGAGCACGCCCGGGTCCGCCTCGGCGGCCACCCGGGCGCATACCGCGACCTGCTCGGGGTGCGGGTGGAGGATTTCCACCCGCTCGCCGACGACGAACGGGTGCCGCTGACCAGCGGCGGGTACGGCCGGATCTGGTCCGAGACGGTGCACCTGGCCGGCGCGGAACAGGTCACCGCCTACATCGGCGGGGTGCTCGACGGCCGGCCCGCCGTCACCCGGCACCGGGTCGGCGACGCCCGCGCCTGGTACGTCTCCACCCGGCCCGACGAGGACAGCTACCGCCGGCTGCTCACCGACGCGGCCCGGCTCGCCGGCGTCGTCCCGACCTGCCCGGCGGCGCCCCCCGGCGTCGAGGCGGTACGCCGGCGCGACGGCGACCGGAGCTGGCTGTTCCTGCTCAACCACACCGACCGGCCGCAGCGGGTGCCGGCCGCCGGGCACGATCTGCTCACCGGCGAGCCGGTCGACGACCGGGTCACCGTGCCGCCCGGCGGGGTGGCGGTGCTGTGCGAACCGCCGCGCTGAGGCGCGTACCCGATCACGGGGTGGCGACGGCGGCGCGGGAGCGGTCCGCGGCGATGCGCACCGCGAGCCCGGCCAGCACGGTGCCCATCACGTAGCGCTGGAGCCGGGCCCAGCCCGGCCGGCGGGTGAGGAACGCCGACACCGCGCCGGCGCTGAGCACGATCATCGCGTTGACGGTCAGCGCGATGCCGATCTGGGTCAGCCCGAGCAGCAGGCTCTGCACCGCCACGTGCCCGCGCGCCGGGTCGACGAACTGCGGCAGCAGAGACACGTAGAGGATCGCGATCTTCGGGTTGAGCAGGTTGGTCACCAGCCCCATGGTGAACAGCCGCCGGGGCCGGTCCGGCGGCAGCGGCGCCGGCGTGAACGCCGACCGGCCGCCCGGGCGCAGCGTGCGCCAGGCCAACCAGAGCAGGTAGGCCGCGCCGGCCAGTTTCACCGCCGTGTAGAGCGGCGGGACCAGCACGAAGACGGTGGCGATGCCGGCCACCGCGGCGGCCAGGTAGACCAGGAAGCCGACCGCCACCCCGAGCAGCGACACCAGACCGGCGCGGCGCCCCTGGGTGACCGAACGGGACACCAGGTAGACCATGTTCGGCCCGGGCGTGAGCACCAGACCGAGCGCCACCAGGGCGATGCCCACCACCGCACCGAGCGTGACCATGCCGCCTCCCACCGTCGACCCTGCCCGGACCCTACGCCGCCGGGACCGCCCACGGGTGCGGGGTCGCGGCCCGGGCGCGTGACGCGCGACACTGTCGGAATGCCCGTCGTGCTGTCCGCCGCCGCCACTCCCGCCGCCCCCGGCCTGACGCTGCGGCCGTGGTGCGACGGTGACGCCGACGACCTGCTGGAGATCTACCAGGATCCGGTGCTGCGCGCCTGGACCCGCTACCCGGTGACCACCCGGGGCGAGGCGCGGGCGTTCGTGCGCCGCAGCCGGCAGGGCTGGGCGGCCGACCGCCGGTTCAGCTTCGCCGTGCTGGAGCAGGCGCCGGCGGGGGAGCGGCTGGTGGCCTGCGTCGTGCTCAAGGAGGTTCGCCCGGGCCACCCGGCCGCCGAGGTCGGCTACTGGACCGCCGCGCCGGCGCGGGGGCGGGGCGTCGCGCCCCGGGCCGTCGACGCGGTCACCGGCTGGGCGTTCGCCCGCTTCGCCGCCGCCGGGCTGAACCGCATGGAACTGTTCCACCAGATCGACAACCCGGCCTCCTGCCGGGTGGCGGAGAAGAGCGGGTACGCGTTCGCCGAGGTGATGCCGGCCCGCCCGCCGTTCCCCCGCGACGGCCACCGACACGTACGCCTGCGGCACTGAGCGGTCACGGCGCGCCGAGCAGGCGCAGCAGCAGCCGCGGTTCGCCCGGCCACGCGTCCAGCAGCACCTGGCGGGGCACCTGCCGCCCGGCGTAGCGCAACGCGAGCGCGACCACGACGATGTCGTCCAGCGGGCCGATCACCGGCAGGAACTCCGGGATCAGGTCGATCGGGCTGGCCAGCCAGACGCCCGCGACCACGATCGCGATCCGGGCCCGGCGCGGCACCCGGGGATCGCGGCGCAGCCGGCGCACCGTGGTCAGACAATCGGGCACGAAGGCGGCCAGATCGCGCAGGATCCCCGGCGGCAGTCGCCGGGCCAGCAGCACCAGCAGCGCCCAACTCCCCACCAGGCAGACCACCGCCGCCCCGAGGCCGACCAGCCAGTCCCGCACGCCACTCCCTTTCTCACGGGCGCCCGGGAACACCCCGTCGCCGCCCGGCGCTGACCATAGGCGAAAACCGGCGGATACGGTGGACTCCGGAGGTGACGGGGATGACGTACGGCTGGGAGGCCGCGGTCGAGGCGCAGATCCGCTCCGCCCAGGAGCGCGGCGAGTTCGACAACCTGCCGGGCGCCGGCAAACCGATCCCGGGCCGCAACGAGCCCTACGACGAGGGCTGGTGGATTCGCGGCTTCATGGAACGGGAGCAGATCCCGTCCGACCTGATGCTGCCCACCCCGCTGCAGTTGCGCCGCCGCATCGAGCAGCTTCCCGGCGAGCTGCGTGACCTGCCCACCGAGGAAGCCGTCCGGTCGTACGTGGCGGTGCTCAACGCCGAGGTGGTGGCCTGGCTGCGCACCCCGACCGGACCCCGCGTGGTGGTCCGCCCGGTCGACGTCGAGCAGGCGGTGCTGCGGTGGCGCGCCGACCGCGGTCGGGCCGCGACGAGCCCGCCGGCGCCGATGTCACCGCCGCCGGCCGAGCGGCCCGCGCGATCCCGGCGCCGGTGGCGCTGGTGGCGTCGCTGAGCCCGACGGCAGGTCGACCGGGTTATTCTCGATTCCATGGACCCGACCGGCTCCGTCCGAGGTGCGAGTGCACCACACACGGCCCGTCCGAGGCGCCGTGTGGTCGTGGCGGACGATCTCCGCGAGCTGCGCGGTCCCACCACCGGTGTCGTCGAGCTGCCCCACCGGCTGTTCTGGCAGTCCGACCGGCATGTCGACCTCGATCGCCCGGGGCTGTTGCCCTGGATGTACGAGACGGTGCTGACCGAAGCCGTCCGCACCGATGAGCTGCGCACGTGGCTGCACGGACCGACGTTGATCCGACTCTGGTCGACGCTGTATCTGCCTCGCGGCGTCCGCCGCGCCTGGGAGCAGCGCCACCAGATGCTCCGCGTCCAAGACATCGCGGCCTGATGCCGCTGATCCCCGACCCGTTTCAGCACGATGTCGCCCGGATCGCACTCACCGCGGCCGCCGACCACGGCTTCGCCCTCGCCGGCGGGCAGGCGCTCGTCGTCCACGGCGTCGTCAATCGTCCGACCGAGGACGTCGACCTGTTCACCGACATCGACGGTGGGGTAACTGCGGGCGCCGAGCTGGTCCGCGAGGCACTCCACGACGCTGGCTACCAGGTCGAGAGCGTCGCAGATCCCACCGAGTTGGATGAGGTTTTCTACGGGTTCGACCAGGACATGGTCGAGTTCGAGGTTCGCCACGACGCCGAGGCGGTCCGGGTGCAGCTCGTCCGCTTCGCCCGGACCAACACTCCCGTCGTGCTCGACATCGGACCTGTCCTGCACCTCGACGATCTCATCGGCACCAAGGTGGCTGCCATGATCACTCGGGCTCAGCCTCGTGACTACATCGACGTCGCGGCAGTCCTCGACCGCTACGACCGATCCGACCTGATCGCGCTCGGCCAGCGCGCCGACCCCGATCTCACCGAAGACGAGGCCCACGACGCCCTCCGACGGCTCGACCGCCTTCCCGACGCCGTCTTCACCCTCTACCGCCTCGCACCCTCGGAGATCGATCGGCTGCGCAAGGCCTTCGCGGACTGGCCGCGAACGTGACGACGGTCTTGGCGCACCTGCGCGGCTCGGCGTGCCGGTGACGTCGTACCTCGGTCCTATCCTCGGGGCGTGACGATTCACCGGATGGACAACGTCGGCATCGTGGTCGACGACCTCGACGCCGCGGTGGCCTTCTTCACCGCGCTCGGCATGGAGCTGGAAGGCCGGATGCCGATCGAGGGTGACTGGGCGGGCCGCGTCGTCGGGCTGTCCGACATGCGCAGCGAGATCGCGATGATGCGGATCCCGGACGCGCCGGGCCGGCTCGAACTCGCGACCTACCACGCCCCGACGTCGATCATCCCCGAGCCGGCGGTCACCCCGGCCAACACGCTGGGCCTGCACCGGGTCATGTTCGCCGTCGACGACATCGAGGCCACGCTCGCCCGCCTGCGTCCGCTCGGCGGCGAACTCGTCGGCGAGGTGACGCGCTTCGAGGACAGCTTCCTGCTCTGCTACCTGCGCGGCCCGAGCGGGATCATCCTCGCCCTGGCCGAGCAGCTGAACTGAGACGTAGGCCCACCGCGGGGGCCGGGCCGCGCCTGCGTACCCTCGGGCCATGACTCGACGGGGGTGGGGCCTGGTCGTCGTCGCCGCGAGTGTGCTGGCGTTGGTGTCGCTGGCCTCGAACGTGACGACTGCGGGCCAACTCGAAGGCCGGGCGGACACCCTGTTGGCCAGCCGGTTGACACTGAGTCAGTTGGTCAACGCCGGAACGGCCTGGGCCGGGTTGGCAGTGCTGTCCGGGTGGCTCGTCCGGCGCCCCGCGCCGGCCGCCGCCGCGGGAGTCGTCGCCCTGCTCACCGCCTGCGTCGTGCACTACGGCGTGGGGGCGGCGTTCGGGATGTTCGACCGGGGCGACTGGGCGGCCAACCTGTTCTGGCTGGCGGCGGCCGTGGTCGTCGGCGGCCCGCTCGGCCTGGTGGGCGCGATCGCCCACCGGGCGGATCCGTGGGGGCTGGCCGCCCGCCTCGTCGTCCCGCTCGGCGCGATGCTCGAACCGTTCGTCGTCGGTCGGTTCACCACCCCCGCGATCCTGCCCTGGCCGAACCGGGTCGCCGACGTCGTCAGTGGGCTGGTGCTGATGGTGGCCGGAGTGGTGGGCTGCGCGCGGATCCTCGTCGCCGGCAGGCGGCGGACAGCAATGCCTGGGCAAAGGCCGACCGCCGACGTCTGAGCACCGTCGTCCCAGGTCAGGAGCCCGGCCGCGCTCAGCCGCGCGCCGCCCGCCAGGTCCAGGCGCTCCGGCGCGGTCGACCGCCCAGCGGGGCGCGGCCGGTCAGCCAGAGCAGCACCGGCGCCGGGTCACCGGCGGGCGCGTCGGGGAACAGCCGCCGCACCGCAGCCGCGCACAGCTCGGCCGGCGGTGACCAGGCCAGGCCGAGGCCCCGGGTCACGTCGTGGGTGTGCAGCAGGATCTCGGCCACGCCCATCGCGGCGAACCCGTCCGCGTCGCACGGACCCCAGTGCCAGCCCCGGTCGGCCGGGTCGGCGGCGTCCACCACGGCCGCGAGCATCCCGGCGGCGGCCACCGCCACGGCCAGCACCTCGGCGGGCGGTGCGTCCGGACGGACCCGCAGGTCGAACGGGAGGTAGCCGTCGGTGCGACGGCCGGCCACCTGGCCGGCGTATCCGACCAGGTCGTGCGCCACGTGCGCGGCGGTGGTCCAGCAGGACCAGTCCAGGTCGCCCGCGCGTACCGTCCAGTCGCGGTCGGCGGCCGGCAACAGCGCGGCGGCCATTACCGTGGCGGCCGAACGGACGTCCGCGCCGTTCACCGCCGCCGCACGCGCAGCACGCAGGTCAGCATGGGCACGGTGAACTCGCCGTGCGCGGTCTCCGGGCGGCTCGCCAGGAACGCGCGGATCCGGTCGAGCGCGGCCGCCCGCTCCGGCTCCGGCATGACCAGCATCCCCGCCCGGGTGGCCAGCGTCGCCACCAGCGAGTCGGCGGTGCGGCGCTGCCCGTGCGGGAACTCGGCCTGCTCCGGCGCGTCGAAACGGGCCGGCGCGCCGTTCCTCGGCAGGTGCATCCGCGCCGTCTCGACCCGCCAACTGGCGGGCGTGTCCCGGGGGCCGACGGCCGCGCTGCCGCTGACCTCGGCCAGCCCGGCGACCCAGTCGACCCGGTCGTCCAGCACGTTCCACAGCCCGGCCAGCACGCCGCCGGGGGCGAGGACCCGGGCGATCTCCGGGCCCGCCACCGCCATGTCGAACCAGTGCATGGCGTTGCCGGCCAGCACGGCGTCGACGGCGGCGTCCGGCAGCGGGATCGCCTCGGCGCTGCCCGGCAGCGCCGACGCGTCGGGCAGGGCGCGGCGCAACTCGCCCAGCATGGCCGGGTCCGGCTCGACGGCGGTGACCTCGGCGCCGACCGCGCCGAGCGTGGCAGTCAGCTTGCCGGTGCCGGCGCCGAGGTCGAGCACCCGCCGACCGGGCGCCGCCTCCAGCGCCCACCGAACCGCGTCGCGCGCGTAGTCCGGGCGGTGCTCGGCGTACGCGGTGGCCGCCGCACCGAACGACGAGGAGTGCCGATCGTGTGCGTCCTGGTCCATTCAGACGTTCCCCTCGTCGAGCGCGGCGAGCAGGCGCAGCGGATTGATGTAGTCGCGGTAGGACACGACCAGGCCGTCGCGGACCCGGAACACCGCGATCACGGTCTGCTCGAACGGCGCACCGGTCGCGACGACGGTGCCGTGGGCTTCGTATTCCACGACGACCACCTCGGGGTCGGTGCTCTCGTGCAGCACCAGGTCGCGGTGCTCGTCGATCGTGACCAGGGCGTTGGCCGCCTCGGTCAGGTGCCGCCGCAGCTCCGCATGCCCCTGCACCCGGCCGGGCACACCCGCCGGCCGGAACGGCCACTCGATGTACCCCTCCGGGGCCATCAGGGCCACGAACGCCTCGACGTCCTGCTCCCGGCCGGCGCGCAGCACCCGCTCGACGACCTCACGCGACGACACCGGCACCGTTGCCTCCAGAGTGGATCGGCGTTGTTGCTGCCACCGTAGTGGAGGTCCCGGTCGTCCGGTGCGCCTGTGCGCTGTTCTGCCAGCGGCGAAACCCGTTCTGACCGGGCTCGCCGGTCACTACGCTCAGTGCGATGACGGCGATCACCACACGTACGGTCGAGTACTCGGCCGACGGCCTGACGATGATCGGGCATCTCGCGCTCCCGGCCGGTGTCGACCGGCGACCAGCGGTGTTGCTCGGGCCCGAGGGCACGGGACTCAGCGACGTCGAGCGCGGCCGGGCCGATGCGCTCGCCGAGCGGGGATACGTCGCGCTCGCCTTCGACCTGCACGGCGGGCGCTATCTGGGCGATCCCGAGGAGATGCTGGCCCGGTGCCTGCCGCTGCTCGCCGACCCCGAGCGGATGCGGGAGATCGGCCACGCGGCGCTCGCCGTGTTGCACGCCGAACCGCGGACCGATCCCGAGCGGATCGCCGCCGTCGGCTACGGCACCGGGGGCGCCATCGGGCTGGAACTCGGGCGCGACGGCGTCGACCTGCGGGTGATCGGGACAGTCAACGCACTGACCACGGGCCGACCGGGCGAGGCGGCGCGCATCCGCTGCCCGGTGTGGGTCGGGGTCGGATCGGAGGACCCGATCATGCCGCCCGCGCAACGGGACGCGTTCGTCGACGAGATGCGGGCCGCGGGCGTCGACTGGCGCCTCGTCGTCTACGGCGGCGCCCTGCACGCCTTCCACCACCCGCCCGTCGACCACCCGGTGGTCCCCGGCGTCGGCTACCACCCACAGCACGCGCGGCGGGCCTGGCGCGACGTCGTTGCTCTGCTCGACGAGTGCCTGCCCGTGACGCAGTGACACGGCCCTGCGTCGAACGGCTACCGTGCACCGCAAACGACGGTCAGGGTTGACCGGTCGCGGCGGGCCGAGTGCCCGCCGCGACCGGATGCCCGCTACCGCACCGAGATCAGCGTGAAGGTGAAGCCGGCGATCCTGGACCGCCGCATCGGCACGTCGCACTTGACCCGCCGCTGGACCTCGGGCCGGCTGAGGCCGAGCCCGCGCGCGACGAGCCGGTCCGGGCGTACCGGTACCGGATCGCGGAAGGCCACCTCCACCCGGACCGGCCACGCCTCGTCGAGCGGCGTCGGCGCGGCGTCCAACCGCCAGGCGTCCGTCCAGTCGAGGGTGAAGCGGTTGCGCCGGGCCAGCGCCGGATCCAGCAGTGTGGACGCCACCAGCCGGCTGTCGTTGACGTGGTAGCCGTGCAGTTCGACCGGATCGAACGAGCCGACCGGCATGCGCTCGTACACGGTGAGTTTGCTCGTCCGGTCGCAGCGCATGCAGCGGACCAGCAGCCACACGTCCAGCAGCTTGCCGTTGGCGTTGACCCGGAACCGCCCGGCGCCGATGGTGGCGGACTCCGAGGGGCAGTCCACGCACCGCCACGACAGCAGCGGCAGCCGGGTTCGGTGAACGACCCAGGGCAGCACGATATGAGGTTGTGAGGACATGAGTTTCGAGACCTGATCTCTCTAGACCTGACACGAGGCCGATTACGCGCGACCTCGAACGCCGCATGACCGGGTGCGCGGGGCAGCCCGGCGGAACCGACGCGGGGCGTCGGCTACCGGTGAGCGGTGGAACGTGTCAGATCTGGAGAGCAGGCGGGGTCATGCGGTGTGTCCTCTGTCCTCGACGCGATAGGTCGAGCGGAACCTACGGGAGTTCGGCCGCACGGCTCAACCGGTTTCCGCCGGAGGGTCGGGCCGTGGGCGGCCGCACGCCGTCGAACAGGACTGCGAGAGCGCGGTCGAGAACCGGGCCTGGGTAGTCGCCGGTCTCGGCGGCGAGGCTGGCTCCCCGCAGCAGGGCGAGCACCTCGGGCATGTCGATGTCGGGGCGCACCGCGCCGACGCGCTGGGCGTCGTGCAGGAGTTCCGTCAACGCCGCGCGCATGCGCGTTCGCTGCTCCGACTGCTCCGCCTTGGGATCGACGCCGGCGCCTCGTAACGCGTCGGTCAGCGACTTCCTGCCCGCCGCGTCCGCCACGATCTGCGTGAAGAAGTCGAAGAAGGCGGTCTTCGGCGTGGCGGCCGTCCGTAACCGGGCGGCCGCCTGCAGAAGCAGTTCCACCCGAGCCGAGATGATGGCCGCGTACAAGGCCTCCTTGGTGGCGAAATGGCGGTAGACGGTGCCGACGCCGACTCCGGCGCGCCGGGCGATCTCGTCCATGCGGGCCGCCGGCCCCTGCTCACCCAGCACGACCTCGGCCGCGGCCAGGACTCGTGCGCGGTTGCGCGCCGCGTCCGCGCGCATCATGCCCGCCCCGCAACGTCCGGCGGCGTTGACAAGCGGAATCCAGGTTCCATATATTCAAACGGAATCACGGTTCCGATTCTACGAGGGCGGCCATGCGGTACACGACACTGGGCCGGTCGGGCCTCCGCGTCTCCCGGGCATGCCTGGGCACGATGAACTTCGGCAGCGATCCGCAGGCCCCGACTCCGGAAGCCGAGGCGCGGCGAGTCGTCGACGCATTCCTCGACGCCGGCCACAACTTCATCGACACCGCGGACACCTACCGGGGCGGCACCAGCGAGGAAATCGTGGGACGGGCAATCGCGCACCGCCGCGCCGAGGTCGTCCTGGCCACCAAGGCGGGGGTGCCGCAGGGCGGCGGTCCCAACGACCGCGGCCTGTCCCGGGCGCACTTGACCCGCGCCCTGGAGGCGAGCCTGCGCCGCCTGGGCACCGACTACGTCGACCTGTACCAGTGCCACGTCCCCGACCCGGACACCCCGGCCGAGGAAACCATGGCCGTCCTCGATGATTTCGTCCGCTCGGGCAAGGTTCGCTACCTGGGCTGCTCCAATTTCACGGCGGCGGGGATCGTCGGGGCCCAGTGGGCGGCGCAGCGCGTGGGCGCAACGCCCTTCATCAGCCTGCAGGCCAACTACTCCCTGATCGCACGCGCCATCGAGGGCGAGATCGTCCCCACCTGCCGACAGCACGGCCTCGGCATCCTCGCCTACAGTCCACTCGGCAGCGGACTGCTCGCCGGGCGATATCACCGAGGCGTTGCGCCGGCCGAGGGTTCGAGACTCGCCGAGTGGGCAGCCATGCCCAGCCCGACGGCTCGGACCTTCGTGAGCGGTCTGCTCGCCGAACGGCATTTCGACATCGCCGAGGAAGTTGCCGCCGTCGCCGCCGAACTGGGGACCCCTACGCCGGCCGTCGCGCTCGCGTGGCTCGGCGGCCGATCCGAGATCACCTCGGTCGTCCTGGGGCCCCGCTCGGTCGAGCAGTTGGAGACCAACCTCGCGGGCTTGGCGGCCAGCCTGCCCGAACACACCGTCACCCGGCTGGATGCCGCCAGCCGCAGCACCGTGGCACCACCGGTGAACGGCCAGCACCACGCATCCTGACCCGGGACCGCCCGGCTCGGCGACGGCGTGCACCCGAATTAATGGATTACCGGTTACGATATTCCACCAACCTGGACGGACATTATGGACAAGTGGGGCTTGCATCATAATGACAGTTCTTGTGCGTAATGCTTCAGCCTGGTGTTCGACGCCCGCTAGCCTCCAGCGGTGAGCGTCATCGACAAGGTCGCGTGGCTGCGGGTGGAGAACGGGGCGATCCTCAGCACCCGGTCCTTCGGCAAGGACGTCTACTACCTGCCGGGCGGCAAACGGGAAGACGGTGAGAGCGACCTCGACACGCTCGTCCGCGAGATCCGGGAGGAACTCAGCGTCGACGTGGACCCCGACAGCGCCGTGTTCACCGGCGTCTTCGAGGCCCAGGCGCACGGCCACGCGGACGGCGTCGTGGTGCGGATGCGCTGCTACACCGCCGACTACCGGGGGACCCTACGGCCGGCGGCCGAGATCGCCGAACTGGCCTGGCTCACCTACGCCGACCGTCACCGGGTCTCCCCGGTGGATCAGATCATCTTCGACCATCTACGTCGCGAGGCCGAGCTGCGGTGAGCGGGCTCAGGGCCGGTAGCCGGCCCGGGCCGCGGCCACCTCGGCGGCGCGCCGCTCGCGCCACCGACGCTGGGCGTCGCTGTTGCAGCGCCGGCACACCTTCCGGAACCGCCCGGTGGTGGGGTCGAACTCCCGGTCGTGCCCGTTGCGGCACGTCGGCTGCTGCTGACGCTCCCGGCAGTTGTCGGCGTGGCTGAGCTGCCGCAGGTGGGTCGGCTCGATGCAGTCGGGGACGCCGCAGTCGTGGCGTACCTCGAGGTCCGGCCGGTAACCGCCGACGAAGACCGCGTACGCGGCGACGTGCGCCCAGGCGCGACCGGCGAGCTTCTGGTGGACCCCGCGCCGGTCGCCGTAGCCGCGCACGACCAGGCAGCCGGTGGGTGAACGCTCGGCCCGGCTCAGCAGGTAGGCCCGCAGCGACTCGTCGGTGAAGCGTCGGGACAGTCCGGTCACCTGCGACAGCATGCGGGGAGAATACGAGAACCCGCCGGCGCGCGGGCCGCCCGCACCGGCGGGCGACCCGCGTCTCGTCTCAGCGTTGGGTGCGATCGTCGATCTCGGTGCCCGACTCGCCGGGCCGGGCGCCGATCGCCTCCTCGGCGGCGCGACCGCCGGTGCTCTCGTCGCCCTGCCGAAGCGAGCTACGGGGCAGCCCGGCCAGGTGCGCCGGGTCCTCGATCGGCTGGTCCGGCCAGTCGTCCTGGGTGCCGTCGGCCAACCCGGCGCGGCGTAGCACCTCGACCAGGTCGTCGTGCGACAGACGCTCGGCATTTGGAATGCCGGCCCCGCGCGCCATCGACTGAAGCGTCTTCAGGTCTTCGCTCACGAATGTCTCGGCCATGCCGAAGCCTTCCCCGCGCTCAGGACAAGGAAACCGGCGTGATCGCGGAAGAGTGGTATACCTAGGAGTCATAATTATGACCAGGAGTCATACCGCTTTTGCTCTGCTATTCCAATGACGGCGACACGCCCGAGGGAGCAGGCGCCGCCGAGCGCGACACCACCGGCCGGTACCTCCTCGGCAGTGTCGACGGGCGACGCGTGGATCCGCCCGAGACCGCGGCCGAGCGGCCCGCCGGCCCGACCGGTGCGGACCGCGATCACCTCGGCGGCGATGCTGATCGCGGTCTCGGCCGGCGTGCTCGCGCCCAGGTCCAGGCCGGCCGGACCGGCCAGCCGCGCCAGCGCGCCGTCCTCGACACCGGCCGCGCGCAGCCGGGTGACGCGCTCGGCGTGCGCGCGGCGGGACCCGACCGCGCCGACGTAGGCTGCCGGGCCGGCGAGGGCGACCTCCAGCAGCGGCAGCTCGAACTTCGGGTCGTGGGTCATGGCGATCAGCACGGTCCGTTCGTCCACCCGGGCGCCGGCGACCTCGGCGGCGAGGTAGCGGTGCGGCCAGTCGACGACCACCTCGTCGGCCGAGGGGAACCGGCGGCGGGTGGCGAAGGCGGGCCGGGCGTCGCAGACGGTCACCCGGTAGCCGAGCTGGGACCCGACTGCGGCCAGCGCCGCGACGTGGTCGGTCGCCCCGAAAAGGATCATCCGCGGCGGCGGTCGGTACGCGGTCACCAGCACCGCGAGGTCACCCGGGTGTCGGCGCACCTCGGTGCGGGCGGCGGCCAGCGCCGCTCGCGCGTCCCGGACGGCCGCCGCGTCGAACCGCGCGTCGCCGAGCGAGCCGTGCACCCCCCAGGGGCCGAGCAGCATCCGCCGGCCCAGCCGGTGCCGGGGTCCGGCGACACAGGTCAGCACGGCCACCGGCGCGCCGGTGGCCACGGCGGTGACCACGTCGTCCAGCCGGGGAAACGTGTCCCGGTCGAGGCGTTCGACGAAGACGTCGATCGTGCCACCGCAGGTGAGGCCGACGCCGGTCGCCGCCTCCCGGCCGGCGCCGTAGCGCAGCGCCCGGGCGAGCCCGGTCTCGCGTACGCGCTCGGCCTCGGCGTGCACCGCCGCCTCCACGCAGCCACCCGAGACGCTGCCCAGGACCGTGCCGTCCGGCCCGACCAGCATGGTGGCGCCGACCGGGCGCGGCGCGCTGCCGGTGGTACCGGTGACGGTCGCGGCGGCCACCGGCCGGCCCGCCAGCCACCACCGCAGCAGGTCGGCGAGGTGCTCACGCATCGAGCAGCCCCGCCTGCTCGGGCCGGTCCACGTCGGTCCCGTCGGCGACGTCGGCGCAGGGCACGACCCGCAGCCGGTCGCGGTGGGCCCGTAGGTAGTCGCGCGCGCCCCGGTCGCCGACCGCCGTGCGGGCAACTCCCGTCCAGTGGTCGCGGCCGAGCAGCACCGGATGTCCGTGGCGACCGTCGCGGTGGGCGGCCACGGCGAGGGAGCCGGTGGTGGCGTTCCGGGCCACCCGGCGTACCGCGGCGGGGGTGAGGCCGGGCATGTCGACCAGGGTGACCACCGCCGCGACGGCGGCCGTGGGCCGGAGCGCGGCCAGCCCGGCACGCAGGGACGAGCCCATGCCGGTCGGCCACGCGTCGTTGTGGACGACCTGGGGCAGTCGGGCGCGGGCCCGTACCTCGTCGGCGGCCGCACCGAGCACCACGACGACCGGATCGCAGCCGGCGGACGTGAGGATCCCGGCGGTGTGCTCTACCAGCAGGCCACCGCGACAGGCCAGGAGCGCCTTCGGGGTGCCGAACCGACGGCCGGCGCCGGCGGCGAGGAGCAGTCCAGCCGTGGCCATGGGCCGAGCCTAGGCGGGAGAACCGAGATCCGGTATCCCTCGCTTGTTGGTTTCTCGCCTAGCATGTATCTCGTATTTGTCGACGGGATGGCGGTGAGGTGCCGGGTGACACCAGACGAAGCGCCCGCGTGGCGGCGGCTCAGCCCGCTGCCACTGGACCGGTTGGCGCCACTGCCGGCGGTGGCCGACCACCTGGGCCGGGCCGGCGCCGGCCGGCGACTGGCCGAGGCCGACGCCGCCCGCACACCCCCCGACGACCTGCTGGCCGAGTTGCGGTCCCTCGGCGTCGCGGCCGTGTACGACCCGGCCACGGCCACCGCTGTGCACGTCAACGCGCTCAACGCCGTCCTCGCACGGCACAGCGGCAGCCTCGCGATCACCCTCGGCGTCAACGCGTTGGCCCTGCTGCCGCTCTACATCGCCGGGACCCCGCAGCAACGCGATCGGGCCGGTGCCGTGCTGCGGGCCGGCGGCTCGGCCGCCATGCTGCTCACCGAGCTGGAGCACGGCAGCAACCTGGCCCGAATCGCGACCCGGGCGGTGCCCGACGGCGACGGCTGGCGGCTGACCGGCGAGAAGGACCTGATCAACGGCGGCCGACGGCACGAGCTGCTGGTGGTCCTGGCGCGCGTCGACGACGGCGCGGACCTCGGGATGTTCCTCGCCGAACGCGACGGCTCGGTGGACGCCCTGCCCGCCTGGCGCACGCTGCCCACGTCCGCGGCCGACATCTCCGGCGTACGCCTCGACGGCACCGTGGCGCAGCCGGTCGGCGCGCCGACCGACGGCGCGGGTGTCCTGCGGCTGACGCTCGCCCTGTCCCGGGGCGGCATCGGGTCGCTGGCCTCGGGTGCCGCCAGCGGGGCGCTGGCCCAGGCGGTCGCCTACGCCCGGGAACGGGACGTCTACGGCGAACCGATCGTGCACCTGGGCGCGATCGCGGAGCACCTGTTCCGGGCCACCGCCCTCGACGTGCTGGTGGCGGCCGCCGCCGTCAAGGCCACCTTCCTGATCAACACGCTCGGGCCGGCCGCCGCGCACGCCACGGCGGTGGCCAAGTACGCCTGCTGCCTGCTCGCCGAGGAGGCCGTCACCGAGGGCCGCGCCGTGCTGGGCTCCCGGGCGCTGGTCGAGGAGTTCGGCTACGCCGCCCGGGTGCGCGACGTGCTGCTCTACGGCGTCTTCGACGGCACCAGCCACATCCTGCTCGACCAGTTGCAGTGGCGGCTGGAACGCTTCGCCGCCGGGCCGCCCCGGGGCGAGGACGGCTACCGGACACTCACCGCTGCGTACGCGAGCGCGCCGCAACCCCTCATCCACGTCGCCCGGTTGCGGGTGCGGCCGTTCGCGCCGAACCCGGCGGTGCGCGCCGCGACGCTGGCCGCGGCCGGCGGCCGGCCGGCGGTGGGCGCGCTGGCGACGCTGCTACGGCGCCTGTTCGACCTGGTGGGCCGGGCCCGGCGCAGCGGACGCTGGGCCGCCGACCAGGCCTGGCGGTTCGCCGCCGCCGGGGTCCTCGCGGAGGTGGAGGCGCTGCTGGCCGCCGTCGAGCTGGTCGATCCGCACGGTCGGGTCGCGGCCGGCCTGCCCGGCCGCGCCGGGGAGGTCGACGAGGCCGCGCTCGGCTACGCGCTCGGCTGGCGGGGTGCCGTGCTCGCGGCCCGGGTCGACGACCTCGCCGCCGACCTGGCGGCCGACGATCCACCCGGACCTGGGCCGGCGCGGACCGACGACCTGATCGCCGCGTTCGCGGGCGAACGGGCGCCGGCGCGTGCCGCGCTGCGACGCTGGCTGACCGCTCCGCCCGCCGACCGGTCGGCCGCCGGGGCGTCCCGGTGAGCGGCGCCGACCGCCGACCGCGGGTGGCCGTCGACGTGGCCGGCGCGGACCTCGGGCCGGAGCCGGTGGTCGCCGGCGCGCTGGCCGCCGCGGCGACCACGGACGTGGTGCTGGTCGGCCCGCGCGAACGCATCCGGCCGCTGCTGCCCGACGGCGTGCCACCACCGGGGGTACGGCTGCTCGACGCCCCGGACGTGGTGGGCATGGCCGACGACCCGGTGGCCGCCACGTACGCCAAGCGGCGTTCCTCGCTGCTGCTCGCCGCCGCGGAGGTGGCGGCGGGCCGGGTCGACGCCATGGTGACCCCGGGCAACACCGGCGCCGCCGTGCTGGCGGCGGCGGCCCGGCTGGGGCGGGTGCCGGGGGTGACCAACCCCGCGCTGGCGACGGTGGTGCCGGTGCCGGACGCCGGGCCGACCGTGCTGCTGGACATCGGCGCGACGGCCACCGCACAGCCGGAGTGGCTGGTCGAGTTCGCGGTGCTCGGCGCCGAGTACGCCCGCTGCCGCCTCGGCGTCGAGCGGCCCCGGATCGGGTTGCTGTCCAACGGCCACGAGTCGGTCAAGGGCGGCCCGGTACGCCGCGACGCGCACCTGCTGCTGGCCGCGGCGCCCGGCTACGTGGGCCAGATCGAGGCGTACGACGTGCTGGGCGGCCGGGTGGACGTGGCGGTGACCGACGGGTTCACCGGCGACGTGGCGTTGAAGATGTACGAGCGCACGCTGGACGCCACCGTGGGGCTGGCCCTGGCGGCGGTGCGGGCGTTCTCGCCGATCGGGGCGCTGGCGCGCGACCGGGAGCGGCGGGTGACCGCGGCGGTACGCCGAGGGCTGGCGGCCGAGGCCGGCGGCGCGTTGCTCGGCGTACGCGGGGTGTGCGTGGTCTGCCACGGCGCGGCCGGCGCGGCCGACGTGGCGGCCGGCGTGGACATCGCGGTCGAGTGCGTGCGCTCCGGGGTGGTGGCGCGGACCGGCGTGGCGTTCGCGGCCTCGTCGCGTCGCCGCCGGGCGGTGCGTCGGGTCGCCGTCGACGGATGACTCAGTCGTTCTTGTATCTGGTTTTCCACATACGAGCGTTGATATGGTGCCGGGGACTCCTGGGGTGAGGGTGGTGCGATGTCAGAGCAGATGATCCAGGTCCACGAGCTGCGCCGGTCGTTCGGCGCGACGACCGCTGTCGACGGGGTCGGATTCTCCGTCGCCGCCGGCGAGGTGGTCGGCCTGCTCGGCCCGAACGGCGCCGGCAAGACCACCACGATCCACTGTCTCACCACACTGCTCAGACCGGATTCGGGCAGCGCCCGCGTCGCCGGGTTCGACGTGGTCGAGCAGGCCGCGCAGGTGCGCCGCAGCATCGCGGTCACCGGCCAGTTCGCCGCGCTCGACGAGATGCTCACCGGCCGGGAGAACCTGGTGCTGTTCGGCCGGCTGCTCGGCCTCGACCGTCGGGCCGCCGCCGCGCGCGCCGACGAGCTGGTGGAGCGTTTCGACCTGGGGGAGGTGGCCGGCAAGGCGGTCCGCACCTACTCCGGCGGCCTGCGCCGCCGTGCCGATCTGGCCGCGAGCCTGGTGGTCGACCGGCCGGTGCTGTTCCTCGACGAGCCGACCACCGGTCTCGACCCGCGCAGCCGGCGGGCGTTGTGGGAGGTGGTGCGGCAGCTGCGCGCCGACGGCACCACGGTGCTGTTGACCACGCAGTACCTGGAGGAGGCGGACCAGCTGGCCGACCGGGTGCTGCTGATCGACCACGGGCGGGTGGTCGCCGAGGGCACGCCGGACGAGCTGAAGGGACGCCTCGGCGGCACGGTCTGCGAGGTGCGGGTGGAGGATCCGCGGGCCCGGGAGACGGCCGCCGCGCGCCTGCGCGAGGCGTTCCCGGACCTCACCGAGGACGACGACGTGCTGCGCGTCGCCGCGGGCGCGGGCACGCTGACCGAGGTGGTACGCCGGTTGGAGTCCGCCGGCGTCGAGGCCGACGACGTGACGGTCCGCCGGCCCACCCTGGACGAGGTGTTCCTGTCGCTGACCGGGTCGACAGCCGGCGTGCCCGACGTGGCGGGGGCCGGGCGGTGACCGTCGCGAGCCCGCCGGCCGCCGGGCCGGCACGGCAGTTCGCCGTGCTGGCCGCGCGCAACCTGCGCCAGGCGCGGGTCGGCCGGTCGATCGGGCTGACCGTGGTGTTCCCGCTGACGTTCTTCGCCGGCTTCATGGTGGTGTTCCACCGGCTGATGGCGGACTACGGGATCGCCTACGAGCAGTTCCTGCCGCCGGCGATCGTCGTGCAGACCACCGTCCTGGTGGCCATGTCGGCGTGCTACATGGTCGCCGGTGACGCGCGCAGCGGGTTGATCTCCCGCTACCGGACGCTGCCGATGGGAGCGGCCGTGGTGCCCGCCGCCCGGCTGGTGGTGGACGCGGCGCGGGCCGCCGTCGCGGTGGCGGTGATCCTGGTCGCGGCGGTGGTGGTCGGCTTCCGGTTCACCGCGGGCGCGGCCGGAGCGGTGGATTTCGTGCTGTTGGCGATCGGTTTCGCGGTCGTGCTGGCGGCCGGTTGCGCCGCGTTGGGCCTGGGCGCTCGCGACCCGGAGCAGGCCTACTCGGCGCTCACCCTGCCGTATCTGGTGTTGACCACGGTGTCCACCGCCTTCGTGCCGGTCGACGCGTTCCCGGGCTGGTTGCAGCCGGTGGTCCGGGTGTCGCCGTTCTCCGCCCAGGTCGACGCGCTGCGGGCGCTGTCCACCGAGGGCGCCGACCAGCGGGTGTGGCCGGCGCTGGTCTGGTTGCTGGTGCTGGGTCTGCTGTTCGGCTTCGCCGCCGCCCGTTCCTTCCGGAGGACCCGATGAGCACTGTCACCCAGGCGTCGCTGTTCGCCGGGCGCAACCTGCGCCGGTTCTTCCGCGCCCCGCCGGCGCTGATCTACTCGTTCGCGTTCCCGGTCCTGCTCCTGCTCACCCAGTACGCGGTCTTCGGGCGCATCGTCGGCGACGGCGACCGCCAGCACTACCTGGAGCGGCTCGCGCCGCTGGTGGTGCTCTCGACCGCCGCGTTCGGCTCGCCGTCGAGCGCGGTGGGTTTCCTGCGCGACCTCAAGGGTGGGCTGGTCGACCGGCTGCGGACCATGCCGGTGCGGCCTGGGGCGCTGCTGGCCGGCCGGCTCACCGGCGACGTGCTGCGCATCGTGCTCATCGGGGTGCTCACCACCGCGGTGGCGCTGCTGCTGGGGTTCCGGTTCCGGCAGGGCGCGGCGGCCGTGGTGGGTTTCTTCGCGGTGCTCGCGCTGTTCGGGGCGATGTGGGCGGCGATCGCGTTGTGGCGCGGCTCGGGGCCCGGCGACGAGGAGTCGCTGCCGCCGTCGCTGACCGGCCCGGCGACGCTGCTGTTCATCTTCTCCTCGGGGTTCGTGCCGGTGTCGGCGTTCCCGTCGGTGGTGCAGCCGCTGGTGCGGGCCAACCCGTTCTCGACGGCCACCGAGGCGCTGGTCGGGCTCTCCTCCGGCGGCCCGGTCCTGGCGCCGGTGCTGCAGACCCTCGCCTGGGTGCTCGGGCTGGGCGGGGTCTGCCTGCTGGTGGCGGTGCGCCGGTTCGCGCGACGTACCGCCGCCTGACGGCGCGGGCCGGTCAGACCGGGCTGGCCATCCGGTAGAGCATCTGCTGGCCGCCGGTGGCCAGCAGATGCCCGCCCGCCGACCACACCCTTGCGCGGGCGCCCAGGGTGCCGCCGTTGGCCGAGGCGGCCTCGCCCTCGACCAGCAGCCACTCGCCGGCGTCGCCGCCGGCCTGGAAGCCCACGTACAGGTCCATGCTCGGGGCCATGAACGTGGTCTGCTCGAACGCCTGCACGATGGCCGGGAACTGCACCACGTCGACGGCGAACACCAGTCGGGCGGCGGCCAGCCACGGGTCCGCATCGGCCGGCAGCGGCTCGTGCAGCCGCAGCCAGCCCCGCACCGTCGGCACGCCGTCGCGCTGCGGCGACCAGCCGCCGGCGGGCCAGCCGGACAGGCGTACCTCGTAGCAGCGTTCCCAGATCGGCAGCACCGGCAGGCCGTCGCGGCGCATCAGGTCGACGAGCGCCGGCAGTTCGTCGGGCCCGGGCAGCTCCGGCGCCGGCATCCAACGACGTTCCGGGCCGACCAGGCCGTCCGCGACGGTCCACACGTGGGCGGCGAGCACGGTGCGGTTGCGTTGGCGCAACGTGACGTGGAACGCGGCGGCGCGGCGGGTCCCGTGCACCCGCTCCACCGTCAGTTCGGCCTCGCCGTAGCGGGCCGGGGCGAGGAACTGGCAGCTCAGGCTCACCGGCAGCAGCCCACCGGCGGCGTCGCCGGCGGCGCGCAGGGCCACCGCCGCCAGGTAGCCGCCGTTGGGCCCCCACACCGACCAGTCCTCCGACAGGTCGGCCCGGTAGTGGCCGGGCACGGTCCGCTCGACCGCGGCGTCGTCCGCGAGACTGGCCATCCGGTCCTCCTCCTCGACGCACCCGTCCGTCGACACAAGATACTGCACAACAAAAGCAGATACGAGTACGATGCGGCGCATGGATCTACGTGACAGCGCCGAGGAGGCCGCGTTCCGGGCCGGGCTGCGCGACTGGCTGACCCGGTCGGTGCCGGTGACCGCCGGGGCGGACGGCGCGCCGGCGCGGGGGCGGTGGGACGACGTCGACGCCGTCCGGTCCTTCAGCGCCGCGCTGCACGATGCCGGCTACGCCGGGCTCACCTGGCCGGCGGAGTACGGCGGTCGCGGGCTGTCCCCGGTGCACCAGGCGATCTACCTGGAGGAGAGCGCCCGGGCCGAGGCCGGCGAGCACATCGGGGTGATCGGCCTGGGCATGGTCGGTCCCACCGTCATCGCCTGCGGGTCACCCGCCCAGCGGGCCTGGTACCTGCCCCGGATCCTCACCGGCGAGATCATCTTCTGTCAGGGCTTCTCCGAGCCGGAGGCGGGCAGTGACCTGTCCGCCGTGCGGACGCTCGCCCGCCGCGACGGCGACACCCTGGTGGTGACCGGGCGCAAGGTCTGGTCCTCCTACGCGCACCTGGCCGACCACTGCCTGCTGCTCGTCCGCACCGACCCGGGGGCGACCCGCCATCGTGGCCTGTCGTGCCTGCTGGTGGACCTGCGGGCGCCGGGGGTGACGGTGCGGCCGATCCGGCAGATGACCGGCGAGGCCGAGTTCGCCGAGATCGAGTTCGACGAGGCGCGGGTGCCGCTCGACGCGGTGGTCGGCGAGATCGGCGACGGCTGGCGGGTCGCGATGACCACGCTGGCCCACGAGCGCGGCACCTTCGGGTTCACGCTCACCGCCCGGCTGGAGGTGGCGTTCCGCCGGCTGGTCGCGACCGCCCGGGCCCGGGGTCGCGACACCGACCCGCTGGTCCGCGACCAGATCGCCGCCCGCTACGTCGAGCTGGAGGGACTGCGCTGGACCAATCGGCGCGCCCTGGCCGCGCTGCGACGCACCGGCACGCCGGGCCCGGAGACCTCGGTGGTGAAGCTGCGCTGGTCGCAGGCGCACCAGCGGTTGACCGCGCTGGGGGTGCAGCTCACCGCCGGTGGCCGGCCGGACGGGTGGGACCGCTACTGGCGGCGCGAGATGCTGCGCAGCCGCGCCAACACCATCGAGGGCGGCACCTCGGAGGTGCTGCGCAACGTGATCGCCGAGCGGGTGCTCGGCCTGCCCCGGTCCTACTGACGCGCCGCCCCGTCCGTGGAGGAGACAGCATGGACTTCGCACTGACCGGTGAGCAGGAGGCGTTGCGCGACACCGCGGCGAAGTATCTCGCCGACGAACGCGCCGACGCCGACCGGGCGTGGAACGACGTCACCGGGCTCGGCTGGATCGACCCGGAGCTGGGCACCGTCGAGCTGGCCCTGCTCGCCGAACAGCTCGGTTACGCGCGCAGCCCGTCGCCCTGGTGGGCGACCGTGGGCCTGGCCGGGCCGGCGCTGCGGGCCGGCGGCCGTACCCTGCGCCGGCCGGCCACGCTGGCCTGGGCCGAGGAGCCCGGCCCCGGGACGCTCGCCGCCCTGCTGTCGCCGGCCCGCTCCGGCGGTGTGAGCTGTACGGTCGCCGCCGACGGCACCCTCGACGGGCGCAAGGTCGCGGTCCCGCACGCGGGGGAGGCGGCGGACCTGGTGGTGGCCGTCGCCGGTCCGGACGGCGTGGAGCTGCGCCTGGTCGACGCGTCCGCGCTGCACCCGGCGCCGAGCGACGCCGGGCCGGCGGGCCTGGACCCGACCCGGCCGGCGGCCACGGTGGACCTGTCGGGTGCGGCGTCGGCGCCGCTGGTCGCGGCGCACGCGAGCGGGGACGTGCTCGCGGAGATCAGGCGGCGCACGCTGACCCTGCTCGCCGCGGAGGCCGTCGGCGTGGCGACGCGCGCGCTGGCCTGGGCCACCGAATACGCCACCGCCCGCACCCAGTTCGGCCGGCCGATCGGCGCCAACCAGGCGGTGGCGCACCCCCTCGCGGAGCTCTACGGCCAGGTCGAGACCGCCCGGTCACTGGCCTACCGGGCCGCCTGGTCGGTCGACGCGGAGCCCGGCCCGGTCGCGGACCGGGCGGTCGCCACCGCCGCGGTGGCCGGGCGCGAGGCCGCGACCACCGCCTGCGAGGCCGCCATCCAGACGTACGGGGGCAGCGGGTTCACCTGGGAGCAGCCGTTGCACCACTGGTATCGGCGGGCGTGGTGGCTGGCCACGTTCGACGGCACGGTGAGCGACCTGCGCGCCGAGCTGGCCGCGTCGCTGTTGGACGGGACGACCGGTCAGGACGCCCCGGGCCGGTAGGAGCCGAAGCTCCAGATGTTGCCCTCGGAGTCACGCACCGAGTAGCCCTGGCCGCCGTAGTCCTCGTCGCGCAGCTTCTGCACGATCTCGGCTCCGGCCGCGACGAGCCGGTCGTAGTGCGCGCCCACGTCGTCGAGGACCACGTAGGTCGCGCCGGGGCCGGTCTCCAGCACCAGGCGCCCGTCGCTGCCGTCGGTCTCGGAGGCGAGCATGACCATGCCGTTGCCCCAGGTCAGCTGGGCGTGGCTGATGGTGCCGTCCGGACCGGGGACGACCAGGGCCTCGCGGAAGCCGACGACGTCCACCAGCCAGCGGACGGCGGCCGGCGCGTCGCGGTAGCGAAGCGTGGGGATGATTTCCGGGCCTGCGCTCATGCCGGAGAGTCTAATGAAGAATCGCGGATAGCACATGCGCTGCGCATGGCATGTCGGATCTTCGGCTACGCTGTGCCCATGCTTCGCTACGACTACGTCATCGTCGGCGCGGGAGCGGCCGGCGCGGTGCTGGCCGCGCGGTTGAGCGAGGAGCCCGGGCGTTCGGTGCTGCTGCTGGAGGCCGGGCCGGACCTGGTCGGTGACGCCGGTCCGGAGGTGTTGCGCACCGGTTCGGTGGAGGCGGAGGACGGCTTCGACTGGGACCTGCGCGCCACCGTCGTCGCCGGGCGCGAGGCGCCGCTGCGCCGCGGCCGGGTGGTCGGCGGCTCGACGCGGATCAACGACCGGGGCGCGATGCGCGCGCCGGCGGCCGACTTCGCCGCCTGGGGTCGCGCCCTGCCGGAGTGGGACTGGCCGGCGGTGCTGCCCGCCTTCCGCCGGCTGGAGAGCGACAAGCAGTTCGGCGACCGCGACCACCACGGCGCGGACGGTCCGGTGCCGATCACCCGCTGGTCGCGCGGTCAGCTGACCCCGGCGATGGACGGCTTCCTGGAGGCGGTGCTCGCGCTCGGGCACGACTACCAGGAGGACATGAACGCCCCCGACGCGGTCGGCATCGGGATGTATCCGCAGAACCGGCGCGACCGGCTGCGCATGTCGACCGCGCTCACCCACCTCGACCCCGCCCGGTCCCGGCCCAACCTGACGGTCCGGGGCGACGCGGAGGTCGAGCGGGTGCTGCTGGCCGACGGCCGGGCGGTGGGGGTGCGCGTCGGCGGCGAGACGATCGGCGCCGGCGAGGTGGTGCTGTGCGCCGGCAGCCCCTACAGCCCCGCGTTGCTGCTGCGCTCGGGCATCGGCCCCGCCGACGAGCTGCGGGCCGCCGGCGTCGACCCGCTGGTCGACCTGCCGGGTGTGGGCGCCGACGTGATCGACCAGCCGGGCGCGATCATCCTGGTGGTGCCCGAGCCGGAGGCGGTCGGCGGCGACTGGCCCCGCACCCAGCTCATCGGACGGCTCGCCGGCATCCCGGGGCACGCCGCCGACCAGGCCTTCTACCTGAGCCTGTTCACCGGGATGAGCACCACGCGCGGCCCCGGCGCGGGCCTGGACAGGCTCGTCGGCACCGACCTGATCAACACGGTGATGATCGGCGACATGGCGATGGCCTCGCGTGGCCGCATCGGCATCCGCTCCGCCGACGCGGGCACCCCGCCGGTGGTCGACCTCGACTTCTACTCGGCCGACGGCGACCTCGCCCGGATGCGCGACGCCTACCGGCACGCCTGGGAGATCGCCAACCAGGCGGCGTTCACCAAGACCGTGGCCCGCTTCGCGCTGGTGGACGACGCGGTGGTGGGCGACGACGAGCAGCTCGACCACGTGTTGCGCAACACGACCTACAGCCGGCTCAACCTGGTCGGCGGCGCGCGGATGGGCCCCTCGGGCGACCCGGGCGCGGTGGTCGACGGGCACTGCCGGGTGCACGGCGTGCCAGGCCTGCGGGTGGTGGACGCCTCCGTGGTGCCGGTGCCGCTGCGGGCGCCGGCGGCGCTGACCAGCATCATGATCGGGGAGCGCGGCGCGGAGCTGATCCGGGGCTGACCGCGCCGGCTGACCCGCCCGGGTGGCGGCGGGGCGCTCGCCGTGCGACCGGGCGGTCAGCGGTAGAGGCTCGCCGACGCGGCGGGGGCGTCAGCGCCGCAGCAGCGCGGACAGCGGCGTCCGCGGGTCGGCCACCACGGTGCGCGCGACGGCAACGTAGCCGTCGAGCAGCCGCTCCGCGTCGGCGGGCGCCAGCCTAGGGGTGTGGAACAGCACCACCCGCAGGCCGGGCCCGCGCGGCGCGACCGCCAGTTCGGTGCCGAACCGGCTGCCGATCGCCTCCGGCAGGAGCAGTTCGAAGTCGGCGTCGGCGACCGGGACCCGGTGGTCGAGCTCGGCCATCATCTGGAACACCACGTCGTCGACCCGCCCGCCCAGGTTGGCGCTGCCGGTCGAGACCGCCTGGTAGGGCTGCTCCTGGTGGGCGAAGGCGGCGGCGGCGGTCGCGTGGGTGGCGCCCAGCAGGGCCTCGAAGGTGGCGAACGGCGGCAGCCGGGTGCGCAGCACCACCATGTTGGCGCAGAAACCCACGGTGCGTTGGCTGTCCGGGTGGCTGCGGTTGGCGAACAGCGAGGCGACGGCGAGGTCGCCCTGACCGGTGATCCGGTGCAGCACCGCGTAGTAGACCGCAAGCGTGACGGTGAACAGCGTGGTGCGGTGCTGCCGGGCCAGCTCCCGCAGCCCGCCGGCCACGGCGACGTCCAGGTCGCGCCCCAGTACGCCCGGCGTGGCGCCCGGCGGTGGTTCGCGGTAGGGCAGTCGGGGCAGCCGCAGCCCGGTGAGCTGGGCGCGCCAGAACTCCCGCTGCCGGTCCAGTTCGGTGCCGGCCAGCCGGGCCTCCTGCCAGGCGACGAACCGGCCGTACTGCCACGGCACCGCTGGCAGCTCGGCGGGCCGGCCCAGGTGCCGGGCGTAGAGCGCGCGCAGTTCCTCGAAGAGCAGCCCGCACGACCAGGCGTCGGTGACCAGGTGGTGCATGGTGAAGCAGAGGACCACCTCGTCGTCGGCCACCCGCCAGGCGGTCGCCCGGGTGGGCCACTCGCCGACGTCCACCCGGGTGGACAGTTCGGTGGCGACGGCCGCCTCCGCTGCGGCGCGCGGGTCGGGGTGGTCGCGCAGCTCGACCACGGGCAGCGGCACCGGTCGCGGGTCCTGCACGTGTTGGGTCAGGCGGGGGCCGCGGCCGGTGAACGTGGTCCGCAGCGCCTCGTGCCGGGCGGTGAGCGCGGTCAGCGCCGCCGCCAGCGCGTCGACGTCGACGGTTCCGGTCACCCGGCACAGCAGCGGGCAGTTCAGCGCCCCGTGGTCGGCGCGGTAGTGGTCGATGATGCCGAGCAGTCGCTGACCGACGGAGGCCGGTAGTTCTCGGGGCGCCACGCTGCGACGGTACCCGCCCTCTCGCGTATCTGTCATCAAGGGTCTGGCATCTTGTGTTGTTCGTCGGTACCTTGGGCGCATGTCTGGTCTGTCGGTCACCACGCCCGTGCCGGCTCGGCTGACGTGGCGGTACGAGTCCGAGATGCCTCGGGTGCTCGCCCTCTACGAGCGGGCCAAGAGCGCGCAGTGGAACGCCACCACGGACGTGGACTGGTCGATCCCGGTGCCGTTCGGCGAGCCGTTGCCCGACGACTCGGCGTTCGCCATGGCGTCCTTCGAGGCGTCCCCGCTGGCCGCGCGCGGCCGCCCGATGTGGGACACGTTCCGCTGGGAGCTGCAGTCCTGGATGGTCAGCCAGTTCCTGCACGGCGAGCAGGGCGCGCTGGTGGTCGCCGCCCGCCTGGTCGAGGTGGTGCCCGACCTGGACAGCAAGTACTACGCGGCCAGTCAGGCCGCCGACGAGGCGCGGCACGTCGAGGCGTTCTCGCGCTACCTGCGGGAGAAGGTGCCGGACCCGTACCCGATCAACCCGGCGCTGGCCGAGCTGCTGGAGGACCTGCTGTCCGACGCGCGCTGGGACATCACCGCGCTGGGCATGCAGATCATCGTCGAGGCACTGGCGATGGCCGCGTTCCGGCTGGCCAACAGCACCTTCCACGACCGTCTCATCTGCGACATCACCCGGCTGGTGGCCCGCGACGAGGCCCGGCACGTCTCGTTCGGCGTGCTGTCGCTGGAGGGCATCTACGCGGAGATGACAAGCGCCGAGCGGGCCGACCGGGAGGAGATGGTGCTGGAGTCGGCGAGCCTGATGCGCCGCCGCTTCCTGCTCGAGGACGTGTGGGAGCGCATCGAGGTCGACCGCGAGGAGGGCGTCGACTTCGCCGCGCACAACGAGCTGATGATCAAGTACCGGCAGGCCATCTTCGCCCGGGTGGTCACCGCCCTGGCCAACATCGGCCTGCTGACCCCCCGGGTCCGCTCGGGGCTGGAACGCCTCGACCTCATCGGTTTCGCCGACCGCTCGATCCGCCTACCTCGCGCCTGACCGGAGTGGACATGCCAGTGCTGACCACGCTGACCCTCGACGGCATGTGCGACGACGTCGCCGAGCTGCTCGACGAGCCGGTGTCGCCCGACGACGACCTGCTCGAACGCGGTCTCGACTCGATCGGCCTGATGCGGCTGGCGGCGCGGTGGTCGGCCGCCGGGGCGGACCTCACGTTCGGCCAGCTCATCGAGCACCGCACCGTACGGCAGTGGCACGCCCTGGCGCACGCGGCCGGCGGCGACGCGACGCCCGCGCCGCCCGACGACGAGCAGGTCGACCCGACCGCGCCGTTCGCGCTGGCGACCATGCAACACGCGTACTGGGTCGGACGCGCCGGGGACCAGGCCCTCGGCGGGGTGGGCGCGCACTTCTACAACGAGTTCGACGGCCGGCACGTGGACGCGTCGCGGCTGGAGCGGGCGGTGCGGGCGCTGGTGCGCCGGCACGACATGCTGCGGGCGCGGTTCCTCGACGACGGCCGCCAGCAGATCACCCCGGACGGCGGGTGGCCCGGCCTGACCGTGCACGACCTGCGCGGCCTCACCCCGGCCGACCGGGAGCTGCGACTCACCGAGCTGCGCGACACGCTGTCGCACCGCAGCCTGCGGGTGGACCGGGGCGAGGTGTTCGACATCCAGCTCTCCCTGCTGCCCGAGGGCCGCACGCGGATCCACGTCGAGATCGAGATGCTGGTCGCCGACGCGCACAGCTTCCGGGTGCTCCTGGCCGACCTGGCCGCCCTCTACGACCGCCCGGACTCACCGCTGCCGCCGATCGGCTACAGCTACCCGCGTTACCTCGCCGTGCACACTCGCCGCCGGGAAGCCGCGCGGGAAGCCGCGTCCGCCTACTGGCGGGAACGGCTGCCGGACCTGCCCGGCGGGCCCGAGCTGCCGGTCGCGGTGGCGCCCGAGCGGGTGAGCGGGCACCGGGTGACCCGCCACCACCACTGGTTGTCCGGCGCCGACCGGGACCGCCTCGCCGCACGCGCCCGGGAGCACGGCGTCACCCCGCCGATGGTGTTCCTGACCGCGTTCGCCGAGGTGCTGGCCGCCTGGAGCAGCCGGCAGCGTTTCCTGCTCAACCTGCCGTTGTACGACCGCACGCCGTACCACCCGGACGTGCCGCTGCTCAGCGGTGACTTCACCAACCTGCTGCTGCTGGAGGTGGACGCGACCGACGAGGTGCCGTTCGTCGACCGGGCCCGCCGGTTGCACGAGCAGTTCACCCGCGACGTCGCGCACGGCGCGTACTCCGGGGTGGACGTGCTGCGCGACCTGGCGCGGCACCGCGCGGACCGGGCGGTGCTCGCGCCGGTGGTCTTCACCAGCGCGCTGAGCCTCGGTGAGCTGTTCGGCACGGACGTGCGGACGTGCTTCGGCGATCCGGTGTGGACCAGCTCGCAGACCCCGCAGGTGTGGCTGGACAACCAGGTCACCGAGCGCGAGGGCGGCCTGTACCTGAACTGGGACGTGGTGGCGGAGCTGTTCCCGCCCGGTGTCTCGGAGGCGATGTTCGACGCGTACGTCCGGTTGTTGCGTGCCCTGGTGGACGGGGACTGGTCGGCGTCGGTGGGGTTGCCGGCGGCGCAGCGGGCGGTGCGGGAGCGGGTGAACGACACCGCAGGCGAGTTGCCGGTGGGTCTGTTGCACGAGGGGTTCTTCGGGTGGGCGGCGCGGGAGCCGGGCCGGACGGCCGTGTGCGGTGACGGCGTGTCGGTGTCCTACGGCGAGTTGGCCGAGCGGTCGTTGCGGCTGGCCGGTGCGTTGGTGCGGGCCGGCGTCGGGGTCGGTGACGCGGTCGGGGTGCGCCTGCCCAAGGGTGTCGACCAGATCGTCGCGGTGCTCGCCGTGCTGGCCGCCGGTGGCGTGTACGTGCCGGTCGGGGTGGACCAGCCGGCCGCACGGCGGGAACGCATTCTGAGCCGCGCGCGGGCCAAGGTGCTGATCCGTGACGGCGGCGAGCTGGGGCCGGACGGCGACGGTGGGCCGGCGTTGGAGCGGCCGGTGCAGGTCGACCCGACGTCACTGGCGTATGTGATCTTCACGTCGGGGTCGACGGGGGAGCCCAAGGGTGTGGAGGTGTCGCACGCCGCCGCGGTCAACACCATCGAGGCGATCCGCCGCCGCTACGACGTGAACGCCGACGATCGGGTGCTCGCGGTGTCCGCGTTGGACTTCGACCTGTCCGTGTTCGACGTCTTCGGCCTGCTCGGCGCCGGCGGCGCGCTCGTGGTCGTGACCGAGGAACAACGCCGCGACGCCCGCGCCTGGCTACGCCTCGCCACCGAGCACCACGTCACGATCTGGCAGTCGGTGCCGGCGTTGCTGGACATGCTGCTCACCGCCGCCGAAGCCGACGGCGCGACCACCCACCTGCGGCTCGCGCTGCTCGGCGGCGACTGGGTGGGGTTGGACCTGGCGGCCCGGCTGACCGCGCTGCGCCCGCACGCCCGGCTGGTCGCCCTGGGCGGCACGACCGAGACGGCGATCCACTCCACCGTCTTCGAGGTGGGCGAGGTGCCGGCGCACTGGCGGTCGATCCCGTACGGCCGCCCGCTGCCGAACCAGCGTTGCCGGGTGGTGGACGGGCGGGGGCGGGACTGCCCGGACTGGGTGCCCGGCGAACTGTGGATCGGCGGCGCGGGCGTGGCCGCCGGCTACCGGGGCGACCCGCAACGCACCGCCGAACGCTTCGTCACCCACGACGGCACCCGCTGGTACCGCACCGGCGACCTCGGCCGCTACTGGCCCGACGGCACCCTGGAATTCCTCGGCCGCACCGACCACCAGGTCAAGATCCGCGGCCACCGCATCGAACTCGGCGAGATCGACACCGCCCTGCACCAGCACCCGGGCGTACGCGACGCGGTCACCGTGGCGGTCGGCGCGACCACCCGACGGCTCGCCGCCGCCGTCACCGTCCACCCCGGCCACGACGTCGACGACCTGCGGGTCTTCCTCGCCGACCGGATGCCCGCGTACATGGTGCCCGAGCACGTCGCGGTCCTCGACGACCTGCCGCTGAGCGGCAACGGCAAGATCGACCGGCGGGCGCTGGCCGAGCGACTGGCCGACCGGGCCGACCGGCCCACCGAACTCCAGCCGCCGATCGGCCCGGTGGAGACGGCCCTGGCCGCGGTCTGGGCCGAACTGCTCGACGTGCCGACCGTCGGTCGTACGGACAGCTTCTTCGCCCTGGGCGGAGACAGCCTGCTCGCCACCCGCCTGCTCGGCCGAATGCGGGCGGCCGGCCTGGCCGGCGGGCAGCTGCGGCAGCTCTTCGCCGCGCCGACGCTGAGCGGGTTCGCCGCCGGCCTGCGGCTGGAGCGCGGCGCCGACGCGACCGCCACGCTCACCGCGGACCTCGCGCACCGGCACGATCCGTTCCCGCTCACCGACGTGCAGCGGGCGTACTGGATCGGGCGCACCGGCGACTTCGCGCTCGGCGAGGTGGGCTCGCACTGGTACTGGGAGTTCGACGGCGCGGACGTCGACCTCGACCGGCTCGCCACGGCGTGGAACCGGCTGGTGCGCCGGCACGAGATGCTGCGCGCGGTCATCGACCCGGACGGGCGGCAACGCATCCTCGCCGAGGTGCCCGAGGTCGTCATCGACGTCACCGAGGGCGGCGCGGCGCTGGCCGACCTGCGTGACCGGCTGTCGCACCGCGTCGCCGATCCGACCCGCTGGCCGCTGGTGGCCGTCGAGGCGGTCCGGTACGGCGAGAACCGGGTCCGGCTGGCGTTCAGCTTCGACTACATCGTGCTCGACGCGCTGAGCATCGTCACCGTCTTCGCCGAGCTGTCCGCCCTCTATGCCGACCTCGACGCGCCGCTGCGCCCGATCGGAGTGTCCTTCCGGGACTACGTGCTGCACGCCCGGCCCGACGAGGCCACCGTCGCGGAGGACCGGCGCTACTGGTCGGCGCAGGCGGCCGAGCTGCCACCCGCGCCGCAGCTGCCGCTGGCGGTCGACCCGGACCGGATCCGCGCGCCCCGCTTCGTCCGGCACGAGGGACGGCTCGACCCCGCCCGGTGGACCGCGCTGGTGGCCACCGCCCGTACCCACGGCGTGAGCCCGGCAGCGGTCCTCGCGACCGCGTACGCCGAGGTGCTCTCGGCCTGGAGCGGCCGGGGAGACCTCACGCTCAACCTGACCCTGTTCGACCGCCGTGAGGTCCACCCGGACATCGACCACGTGTTGGGCGACTTCACGTCGCTGCTGCTCGTGCCGCACCGGCCCGCCGCCGGCGACGACTTCCTGGCCCTGGTCCGCGGCCTGCAGGAGCGGATGTGGGACGGCATGGAGCACCACGGCGTGTCCGCCCTCTGGGTGCTGCGGGAGATCGCCCGCCGCACCGGGGCGTCCGCGGCGACCATGCCGGTGGTCTTCACCAGCGCGCTCGGCATCAGCGACGAGCTGGTCAGCATGGACCTGCCGTTCGGCGAGCAGATCTGGGGCGCCTCGCAGACCCCGCAGGTGTGGTTGGACAACCAGGTCATGGAGCGCGACGGCGGCCTGCTCGTGAACTGGGACCTGGTGGCGGAGCTGTTCCCGCCCGGCGTCTCGGAGGCGATGTTCGACGCCTATCTGGAGTTGCTGCGCGCTCTGGCACAGGGGGACTGGTCGCGGGCGGTGCCGGTGGGGTTGCCGGCGGCGCAGCGGGCGGTGCGGGAGCGCGTGAACGACACCGCCACGGCGTTGCCGACCGGGCTGTTGCACGAGGGGTTCTTCGGGTGGGCGGCGCGGGAGCCGGGACGCCCGGCCGTGCTGGGTGACGGCGTGTCGGTGTCCTACGGCGAGTTGGCCGAGCGGTCGTTGCGGCTGGCCGGTGCCCTGGTCCGGGCCGGTGTCGGGTTGGGTGACGCGGTCGGGGTGTGCCTGCCCAAGGGCGCCGACCAGGTCGTCGCGGTGCTCGCGGTGCTGGCCGCCGGCGGCGTGTACGTGCCGGTCGGCGTGGACCAGCCGGCCGCCCGGCGGGAACGCATTCTGAGCCGCGCGGGGGCCAAGGTGCTGATCCGTGACGGCGGCGAGCTGGGGCCGGGCGGGGACGGTGGGCCGGCGTTGGAGCGGCCGGTGCAGGTCGACCCGACGTCACTGGCGTATGTGATCTTCACGTCGGGGTCGACGGGGGAGCCCAAGGGTGTGGAGGTGTCGCACGCCGCCGCGATGAACACCATCGAGGCGATCCGCCGCCGCTTCGACGTGAACGCCGACGATCGGGTGCTCGCGGTGTCCGCGTTGGACTTCGACCTGTCCGTGTTCGACGTCTTCGGCCTGCTCGGCGCCGGCGGCGCGCTCGTGGTCGTGACCGAGGAACAACGCCGCGACGCCCGCGCCTGGCTACGCCTGGTCACCGACCACCGCGTCACGATCTGGAACACCGTGCCGGCGCTGCTCGACATGCTGCTCACCGCCGCCGGCGACGAACCCCTGACGGCGCTGCGACTCGCACTGGTCTCCGGGGACTGGGTCGGGCTGGACCTGCGGGACCGGTTGACCGCCTGCCGGCCCCACGCGCGGCTCGTCGCGCTCGGCGGGGCCACCGAGGCGGCGATCTGGTCGAACGCGTGCGAGGTGCACGAGGTACCGGCGCACTGGCGGTCCGTCCCCTACGGGCACCCGCTGCCCAACCAGCGGTACCGGGTGGTGGACGGGCGGGGGCGGGACTGCCCGGACTGGGTGCCCGGCGAACTGTGGATCGGCGGTGCCGGAGTGGCCGCCGGCTACCGGGGCGACCCGCAACGCACCGCCGAACGATTCGTCACCCACGACGGGACCCGCTGGTACCGCACCGGCGACCTCGGCCGCTACTGGCCCGACGGCACCCTGGAATTCCTCGGCCGCACCGACCACCAGGTCAAGATCCGCGGCCACCGCATCGAACTCGGCGAGGTCGAGGCCGCGTTGCTGCACCACCCAGCAGTGCGGGAGACCGTCGCCGTCGCGGTCGGCGCGACCACCCGCCGCCTCGCCGCCGCCGTCACCGTCCACCCCGGCCACGACATCGACGACCTGCGTGCCTTGCTCGCCGACCGGCTGCCCGCGTACATGATCCCCGAGCACGTCACGGTCCTCGACGAGCTGCCGCTCACCGCCAACGGCAAGATCGACCGCGGCGCGGTGGCCCGGCTGCTCGCCACCGGCGACGGCGCGCCGCCCGACGAGCCGCCCCGGCCCGGGCTGGAGACCGAACTGGGCGCGCTCTGGGCCGAGCTGCTGGACTGCCCGACGCCCGGCCGCAACCGCAACTTCTTCGGCCTCGGCGGCGACAGCCTGCTCGCCACCCGCCTGCTGGCGGTGCTGCGCGACCGCTACGGCGTCGACCTGCCGATGCGCGGGCTGTTCGACCGACCCACCATCGCGGACCTGGCCACCGCCGTGCAGGACGCCGCCGGCGCGTACGAGGAAGGGGCGATATGACCGGGCAGGACCTTCTCGCCGAACTGGCCGAACTCGGTGTCCGACTCTGGGAGGAGGACGGTCAGCTCCGCTTCCGCGCCCCGGCCGGCGTCCTCACCGAGCAGCGGCGGGCCGCGCTGCGCCGGCACCGGGATGAGGTGCTGGCCGCGGTGCGCGACGCCGCCGTCCCCGCCGCCGTGCCGCACCCCGAGCAGCGGTACGAGCCGTTCCCGCTCACCGACGTGCAGAGCGCCTACCTGCTCGGGCGCGGTGACACGTTCGCCTACGGCGGGGTCGGTTGCCACGGCTACGGCGAGCTGGGCTTCCCCGACCTCGACGTGGACCGGCTGGAACACGCCTGGCGGCAGGTGGTGGCCCGGCACGACATGCTCCGGGCCGTGGTCGACCGCGACGGCTCCCAGCAGGTCCGCCCCGACGTCCCGCCGTACCGGATCGAGGTCCGCGACGCGGACGCGGACGGCTTCGCCGACGCGGTCGCCGCCACCCGCGCGGAGCTGGACCACCGCCGCTACGACCCGCGGCAGTGGCCGCTGTTCACCCTGCGGGTGACCCGGAGCCCGGAACGCAGCGTGCTGCACTTCTCCATCGACTTCCTGGTCTGCGACTTCGTCAGCATCAACCTGCTCCTCGACGAACTGGGCCGCCGCTACGCCGGTGACCCGCCCGCCGAGGACCTGGAGCTGACCTTCCGGGACCACCTGCTGGCCACCGCCCCGCTGCGCGACGGGCCGCGCCGCGACGCCGACCGGGACTGGTGGCTGGCCCGCCTCGACGACCTGCCGCCCGCGCCGGAGCTGCCGCTGCGCCCCGACGCGCTCGCCGCGCCACCCCGGTTCCGCCGCCTCGACCTGCGCCTCGACGCGGCCGAGTGGGCCGGGTTGCGGCAGCGGGCCGGCCGGCACGGCGTCACCCCGTCCGGCGCGGTGCTCGCCGCGTACGCCGAGGTGATCGCCGCCTGGAGCACCCACCCGCGCTTCTGCGTCGACGTCACCCTGCTCGACCGCACGCCGACACACCCGCAGGTGGACCGGATCGTCGGCGACTTCACCTCGGTCAGCCTGCTCGCCGTCGACCAGGACCCGGACGCGCCGGTGCAGGAGCGGGCCAAGCGCCTGCAGGCACAACTCTGGTCCGACCTGGACCACCGCCGGTTCTCCGGCGTCGACGTGCTGCGCGAGGTGGCCCGACGGCGGGGACCCGACGCCGCGCTCATGCCGGTGGTGTTCACCAGCGCGATCGGGCTCGGCGGCGACACCGGTGTGGAGGGCTTCGGCGAGCTGGGCTACGGCATCAGCCAGACGCCGCAGGTCTGGATCGACTGCCAGAACATCGAACGCTCCGGCGGGCTCGCCACCAACTGGGACGTGCGCGAGGGTGTCTTCCCCGACGGCGTCGTCGACGAGATGTTCGCCGCGTACACGGCGCTGCTGCGCCGGCTGGCCGGCACCGACGAGGCGTGGGAGGAACTCGCCCCGGTCGCGCTGCCGGCCGCGAGCGCCCGCCGGCGGGCCGAGGTCAACGACACCGCCGCGCCGCTGCCCGACGGGCTGCTGCACGAGGGCGTGCTCGCGCAGGCGTTGCGCACCCCGGACCGGGTCGCCGTGGTGACGCCGGACGCGACCCTGACATATCGGCAGCTCACCGGGCGGGCGAGCGCGGTGGCCGCCCGGCTCACCGAGGCCGGCTGCCGCCCGGGCGACCTGGTCGCGGTGGTCGCCGACAAGGGCTGGCGTCAGGTCGTCGCGGTGTTCGGCGCGCTGCTCGCCGGCGCGGCGTACGTGCCGATCGACACCAACCAGCCGCCGGCGCGCCGCGACCTGATCCTCGGCGGCGCGGGCGTGCGTCTCGTGCTCACCGAGTCCGGCCGCGCGGACGGCCGCTGGCCGGAGCGGGTCGAGGTGATCACCGTGGACGACTGCGACGGTCCCGCGCCGGCCGCCCTGCCGGCGCGTCTGGTCGGGCCCGACGACCTCGCGTACGTCATCCACACGTCCGGTTCCACCGGCACCCCGAAGGGCGTGATGATCACGCACCGGGCGGCGTTGAACACGGTGGCCGACATCAACACCCGCTTCGACGTGACAGCCGACGACCGGGTCCTCGGCCTGGCCGGTCTCGGTTTCGACCTGTCCGTCTACGACCTGTTCGGACCGCCGGCGGTCGGCGCCGCCCTGGTGCTGCCCGCGCCCGAGCGGCGCGGCGACCCCACCCACTGGGCGGACCTGGTGACCGGCCACGAGGTGACGCTCTGGAACTCGGTGCCGGCGCAGTTGCAGATGCTCGCCGACTACCTTGCCGCCGCGCCGACGGTGCGCACGCCGTCGCTGCGCCTGGCGCTGCTCAGCGGCGACTGGATCCCGGTCACCCTGCCGGAGCAGATCCGCGGCCTGGTGCCGGGCCTGGCCGTGGTCAGCCTGGGCGGCGCGACCGAGGCGGCGATCTGGTCGATCATTCACCCGGTCGGTGCGGTCGACCCGACCTGGCGCAGCATCCCGTACGGCGTGCCGCTGGCCAACCAGAGCTGGCACGTGCGCGACGCCGGCCTGCGGGACCGCCCCGACTGGGTCACCGGCGAGCTCTACATCGGCGGCGCCGGGCTGGCGTCGGGCTACCTCGGTGACGCCGAGCGCACCGCCGAGCGGTTCGTCACCGACCCGGCCACCGGGCAACGGCTGTACCGCACCGGTGACCTGGGCCGCTACCGGCCCGACGGGGTGATCGAGTTCCTCGGCCGGGAGGACCACCAGGTCAAGATCCGTGGCCACCGGATCGAACTGGCCGAGGTGGAGTCCGCGCTGCTCGCCCATCCCGCCGTGGGCGCGGCGGTCGCCGTGGTGGACGGGGACCGCCCGTTGGAGCGCCGGCTGGCCGCCGTCGTCCAACCGGCCGCCGTGGAGCCCGGCCCGGCCTCGGCCGTCGACCCGGCCGGACCCGCCACCGCCGGCGCCGCCGTGGTCGCCGGCACCGACCTGGACGGGTACGCGGCGTACCTGCACGACCTGGACCGCCTCGGCCTGGCCGCCATGCTGGACACGCTGCGCGCCGCCGGCCTGTTCCTCGACGACCGCCCGCACCCGCTCACCGAGGTGTACGCGGCCACCGGTGTCGCGCCCCGGCACCGCCGGCTGCTGCGGCGCTGGCTGCGGGCGCTCACCGACTCCGGCGTGCTGCGGCGCGACGACGACGCGTACCGGCTGGTGGAGACGCTGTCGCCGACGGCGCGCGGGTGGGACGCGGCGACGCGCCGGGCGGCGGAGGTGGGGGAGGCGCCGGAGCTGGTGCGCTACTTCCAGGGCAGCGCCGCTGCGCTGCCGGCGCTGCTGCGCGACGACGAGGACCCGCTGGCGCTGCTCTTCCCCGCCGGGGAGCTGGCGGTGTCGGACAACCTCTACGCCGGCGCGCTGTTCAACAGGTGGGCCAACGCGGTCGCCGCGGCGGCGGTGCGGGCGCTCGTCGAACGGTTGCCCGGCCCGGTGCGGATCGTCGAGGTCGGCGCCGGTTCGGGCGGCACCACGGCGGCCGTCCTCGACGCGCTCGACGGGCTGGACGTCGACTATCTCTACACCGACCTGTCCGGGTTCTTCGTCGAGGCCGGCCGGCAGCGTTTCGGCGACCGGCCGGGCCTGCGCTTCGCCGCGCTGGACCTCGACGCCGATCCGGCCGGGCAGGGCCTCGCGCCGAACAGCGCCGACCTGGTGATCGCCGGTGACGTGCTGCACGCCACCCGGGACGTGCCCGCGACGCTGGCCCGGCTGCGGGGGATCCTCGCCCCGGGCGGGCATCTGGTGCTGCTGGAGATGACCCGGGAGCACTACCAGATCATGACGTCGCTGGAGCTGCTGGTGCGGCTCGACGACGAGCTGGGGGACTTCGCCGACCTGCGCCGCGGCACCGACCGGACGTTCCTCGACGCCGACGAGTGGCGGGGCCTGCTCACCGGGGCGGGCGCCGCGCCGGTGCTGGACCTGCCCGCGCCCGACGACCCGATGGCCGGGCTCGGGATGCGGATCATCGCGGCCCGGGTCAAGGCGGACCGACGTCGGGTGGTGCCGGACGAGCTGCGGGCGCACCTGGCCGACCGGCTGCCCGACTACATGGTGCCGAACGTGGTGCAGGTGCTCGACGAGTTGCCCCGTACCGCCAACGGCAAGTTGGACCGCACCGCCGTACGCCAGGTGGTGGCGGCCTCGACGGCCGGTCCGGAGACCGGCGGCGCCGCGCCGAGCGCCGGTCTGGAGGAGGAGATCGCGGCGGTCTGGGCGGACGTGCTGCGGGTCGACCGGGTGAGCCGGGACGCCGACTTCTTCGCACTGGGCGGTGACTCGCTGCTCGCCGCGAAGCTCGCCGGCCAGCTCGCCGAGCGGGTGCCGGCCGCGGCCGGGGTCTTCTTCGACGAGCTGCTGCGGACCATCCTCGAACACCCGACCGTCGGCGCGCTGGCCGGACGGCTGGCCGCCACGGCCGGGCCCGCCGCGCCGGACGACGAACCGGACGAAGGCGCGGTGGAGACGACCCGGCTCGCCGGTGACGGCCCGCCCCGGTACGTGCTGGTGCACGACGGCAGCGGCCGGCTCGACGGGTACGCCGGCCTGCCCGCCCCGCTGGCCGCCGGCGGCCCGGTGTGGGGCGTGGCCGACGGCGCGCTGCACCGCTACGCCGGCCTGGACCCGGCGCCGCTGGTGCAGCGGCTCGCCGCCGACTACGCCGCCGACCTGACCGGGCACCTGGCGGGGGAGCCGCTGACCGTGGTGGGCCGGGGCGAGGCCGGCGCGCTGGCGCTGGAGCTGGCCCGCCAGCTCACCGAGTCCGGGGTGGACGTGACCGGGCTGGCGGTCGTCGACCCGGTGCCCGGCGACGCGTACGCCAGCTCGCCGTACGCCGGGGACGTGACGCTGCTCTGCGCGGGCGAGCCGGACCCGGACGGTGTGGCGTGGTGGCGCGAGGTGTGCCTCGGCGAACTGACCGTGGCCCGGGTGCCGGACGACCCGTCCGGGTGGGCCGACGCGATCGCCGGGGAGGGCTGACGTGCCCGGCGCGATCGCGCTGGTGGGCGCGAGCGGTGGGGTGGGCCGGCACGCGTTGGCGCACCTGCTGGCCTGGACCGTGGACACCGTCCGCGCGGGCAGCCGCGACCCCCGGCGGGTGCCGACCGGTGACCCGCGGGTCCAGGCCCGCCCGGTGGACCTCACCGACCGGGGCAGCCTGGACGCGTTCTGCGCGGGCTGCCACACGGTGGTCAACTGCGCCGGTCCCGCGGTCACGGTCGGCGACACGGTCGCCCGCGCCGCGGCCCGCGCCGGCGCCGCCTACGTGGACGCCGCCGGCGACGACGGGCTGTACCGGGCCGTCGCCGCGCTGCCCGGCGCCGCCGACCGGGTCGCGGTCATCTCCGCCGGCATGATGCCGGGGCTGTCCGGGCTGCTCCCGGCGTACCTGGCCGGGCACCTTCCGGGCGCCCGGCGGCTGACCGGCTGGGTCGGCGGGCGCGACGGTTTCAGCCCGGGCGCCGCGTGGGACTTCCTCGCGGTGGGCGAGGGCGGCTACGGCGAGCCGCTGGCCGCCTGGCGCGACGGGGCCCGACGCAGCCGGGCGCTCGCCGCGCAGGTCGGCGTGGCGGTGCCGTTCTTCGACGAACCGGTGCTGCTGCAGCCGTACCTGAGTACCGAGACCGAGCGGCTGGCCGGCCGGCTGCGCCTCACCGACGTGGACTGGTGGTCGGCGTTCGCCGGCAGCCGGGTGCCGGCCGCGCTCGCCGACGGCGCACGGCGCGCGTCGGCCTCCCGCGCCGGGCCGGTCGACGCGGCCGAGCGGACCGGGCCGGCGGAGGCGGCGGACCTGGCCGACGCGGTGGACGCGCTGTGCCGGGCGGCCGAGCTGGACGCGTTCGGCCGACCCCGCTACCAGGTGCTGCTCGTGGAGCTGAGCGGCCCGACCGGCAGCCGGGTGCTGGCCTGCCGGGGCGCCGGCGCGAACGCGCTCACCGGCGCCGCGGTGGCGCTCGGCGCGGTGGCGGCCGCCGCCGGTGACCTGCCGCCGGGCGTGCACCACCTGGCCGAGGCGGTCGACCCGACGTGGGCGGTGGACCGGCTGCGGAGCAGCCCGGCGGTCACCGCGCTGCACGTCGAGGACGGCCCGCTGGCCCGCTACGAACCGATCGAGGAGGGGGTGGCGTGAGACCGAGGGTGCTCGTCGCCGGTACCAAGTTCGGCCAGGTCTACCTGCAGGCCTTCCGGCAGCCCGACTTCCCGTTCGAGCTGGCCGGGATCCTGGCCGGTGGCAGCGCCCGCTCGGTGGCGTGCGCGCGGCACTACGGGGTGCCGCTGTTCACCGACGTGACGCAGGTGCCCGAGGACGTGCGGCTGGCCTGCGTGGTGATCCGCGGCGGCCTGCTCGGCGGGCCCGGCGGCGAGGTGGCCCGCGCGTTGATGGAACGCGGCCTGCACGTGTTGCAGGAACATCCGCTGCACCACGACGAGCTGGTCGAGTGCCTGCGCACCGCCGGCCGGGCCGGGGTGGTCTACCACCTCAACTCGTTCTACGTGCACACCGCGCCGGTGCGCCGGTTCGTCGCCGCGGCCCGCGCCCTGCTGGCCCGCCGCCCGGCCCGCTACGTCGACGCGGCGTGCGGCTTCCAGGTCGCGTACGCGCTGCTGGACATCCTCGGCCAGGCGCTCGGCGGGGTCCGCCCGTGGGGCCTGGCCGCCCCGGCGGAGCTACCCGAGCAGGTACGCCGCCTGTCCCCGGTGGATGTGCCGTTCCGCAGCGTCGACGGGGTGCTCGCCGGGGTGCCGCTGACCCTGCGGGTGCAGAACCAGATGGACCCGGCCGACCCGGACAACTACGCGCACCTGCTGCACCGGGTCACCATCGGCACCGAGGCCGGCAACCTGACCCTGCTCGGCACGCACGGGCCGACCGTGTGGAGCCCCCGACCCGACTTCCCGCAGCAGGTGCAGGACCGGGCGGTGGGCCGCCCGCACTTCGCCGGCGCGGCCGGTGACGAGCCCGACCACCTGGACGTGCCGAGCGCGCAGCCGCTGGACGAGCCGACCGCGCCCAGCTACCGCGACGTGTTCGAGCGGGTCTGGCCGGCCGGCGTGGGGCACGCGCTGGGCGAGCTGCACCGCGCCGCGCAGGCAGGCGAGAAACCGGTCCGGCACGGCCAGTACCACCTCACCCTGTGCCGGCTGTGGCAGGACGTCACGGCCCGGCTCGGCCCGCCCGAGCTGCTGCACTCCACGCCGCCGCGAATGCTGCTGCCGGCCGACGTCGCGGAGCTAGCCGACGCCGCCGCGCGGGCGGTCGAGCCGGAGCCGATCGGGGCGCGCCGGTGAACGCCGCCCGGACCTGGCTGCGCTGCCCCCGGCCGCTGCGCTGGCCGGCGCTGCGCCTGGTCTGCTTCCCGCACGCCGGCGGCAACGCGGCGTTCTACCGGCCCTGGGCGGCACACCTGCCCGACGACGTCGAACTGCACGGCGTGCAGTACCCGGGCCGGATGGACCGCACCGGGGAGCCGTTCGCCGCCGACCTGCCGAGCCTGGCCGCCGGCGTGGTGTCGGCGCTGCGCGCGCTGCCGGGCGACGTCCCGGTGGTCCTGTTCGGGCACAGCCTCGGCGCGTCGGTGGCCTACGAGACGGCACGCCGGCTGGACGGCCCGGGCGGCGGGCTGCGGGCACTGGTGGTCTCCGGCCGTCCCGCGCCGGACCGGCTGCGCGACACCAGCGTGCACCTGGCCGACGACGACACGCTCTGGGCCGAGACCGGGCGCCTCGGCGGGACCGGCCGGGAGACGCTGGAGCACGACGGGGTGAAGGCGGTGGCCCTGCCGGTGCTGCGCGCCGACTACCGGATCGCCGAGACGTGGCGGCCGGAACCACCGCTGCCGTTGCGCGCCCCGGTGCTGGCCTGCATCGGCGCGGACGACAGCGAGGTGACCGCGGACGAGGCGAACGCCTGGGCCGCCCGGACCCGGGGCCGGTTCACGCTGCACACCTTCGGAGGCGGGCACTTCTATCTGCTCGCCCACCGCCACCGGCTCGTCGAGACGATCCTGCGCGCCACGCACCGCAGCCCGGTGCCCACCTGGTCGGCGGCCGGCCCGTGATCCCGGCGCACCTGCGGTACCACCGCGCCGGCGACCTCACCGAGGCGCTGCGGCTGCGGCGCGAGCACGGCGACCTGCTGCGGCCGCTGGCCGGCGGGCAGTCCCTGCTGCCGGCGCTGAAGCTGCGCCGCGACGCCGTCGACACGCTGCTGGACCTGGGCCGGCTCACCGAGCTGTCGTACGTGGCGGCGCGCGGCGACCACCTCGCGATCGGCGCGCTGACCCGCTACCACCTGCTGCTCGCCGACCCGCTCGTCGCGCGGCACGCGCCGATCCTGGCGGCGGCCGCCGCGTCGGTCGGCGACCCGCAGGTCCGCCACGCCGGTACGGTCGGCGGCGCGCTGGCGCAGGCCGACCCGGCCGCGGACCTGCCGACCGCCCTGGTCGCGCTGGCCGCCACCGCGGTCCTGACCAGCGTGGACGGCGCCCGACTGGTGCCGGTCAACGAGCTGGCCGTCGCGCCGGGTGTCACCGTGTGCCGGCCCGACGAGCTGCTCACCGAGGTGCGGGTGCCGCTGCCCGGTCCGCGCCGGTGGAGCTACCGCACGTTCGCCCGGCCGGCGCTGGAATGGTCGCTGGTCGCCGTCGCGGTGGCCGACGGCCGGGTCGCCCTCGCGGGCATGGACCGGACGATCCGGCGCGCCACGGCCGTCGAGGCGGCGCTCGCCGAGGGGGCCGGACCGGTCGCCGCGGCGGCGCACGCGGACCGCGACTGCGAACCGGCCGACGACGTGCGCGGCTCCGCCGACTACCGCCGGCACCTGAGCCGGGTGCTGGTGGCCCGGGCCCTCGCCGACCCCGTGGAGGAGCGACGATGACCATCGACACCCGACCCGGCGCAGCGACGGTCACCGTCACGGTCACCGTGAACGGCCGCCCGCAGCGCCGGGAGGTGCCGGCCCGCACCCTCCTGGTCCACCTGATCCGGGAGGAGCTGGCGCTGACCGGCGCCACCGTCGGGTGCGACACCTCCTCCTGCGGCGCCTGCACGGTCCTGCTGGACGGCCGGTCGGTCAAGTCGTGCACGCTGCTCGCCGCGCAGGCCGACGGCGCCGACATCGGCACCGTGGAGGGGCTCGCCGACGGCGACCGGCTGCACCCGGTGCAGGAGGCGTTCCACGAGCACCACGCGTTGCAGTGCGGCTTCTGCACACCCGGCATGGTGCTCGCGGCGGTGAGCCTGCTCGCCGAGCACCCGGGACCGCTGACCGAGCAGGAGGTGCGGCACGGGCTGAAGGGCAACCTGTGCCGCTGCACCGGCTACCACAACATCGTCCGCGCCGTGCTCGCCGTCGACGCGGCCCGCCACGCCGGGTGAACGGCAGAAACCGGAAGGGAGACCGACGATGTCGGCACGCTACGTACTCGGGGTGAACATCGGCTTCCACGACTCCAGCGCGGTGCTGCTGCGCGACGGCGCGCTCTGCTCGCTCGTCGAGCAGGAGCGGGTCAGCCGGCGCAAGCACGCGGTGGGGCAGCCGCCGGCGGAGGCGGTCGCCGCCTGCCTGGCGATGGCCGGCATCGGGCCGGCGGAGGTGGACACCGTGGCGATCGGCTGGGACTTCCGGCAGATCCCGCTGGGCCGCAACCGCCGGTTCACCACCGAAGGGCTGCGGGCGATGCTCTTCCCCGACCAGGAGGACCTGGTCATGCCGGCGGTGCGCTGGGTGCCGCACCACGTCGCGCACGCCGCGAGCGCGGCGTTCAGCTGCGACGCCGAGGAGGCCGCGGTGCTGGTGGTCGACGGTGCCGGCGAGACTCAGTCGACGTCGATCGGTCGCTTCGCCGACGGCGAGGTGGAGATCCTGCGGGAGTGGCCGGTCGAGGAGTCGCTGGGCTTCTACTACAACGCCGCCGCCGAGTGGGCCGGGTTGGGCTACTGGGGCACCGGGAAGCTGATGGGCCTCGCCGCGTACGGGCGGCCCGGGCCGGGCGCGCCGGTGCGGGCGGCGCCGGGCGGGTACGAGCTGGTCCGGGCACCGGCTGCGGAGGTGCCGGCCCGGCGGATCGCGTCGCTCGGCCCGCTGATGGCCTACTACCCGGCGGTGGCCGAGTCGCTGCGCCCGGGCTTCGGCGCGTTCTTCCCGTACGCGCCGCGCGAGGCCGAGGAGCCGATCGCGTACGCGGACTTCGCCGCCACCGTGCAGCAGGGGCTGGAGGAGGCGGTGCTGTCGCTGGCCACCGAGCTACGCCGGCGGGTGGACACGCCGGTGCTGGCGCTGGCCGGGGGCGTGGCGATGAACTGCACCATGGTCGGGGTGCTGGTGCGCAGCGGCCTGTTCGACCGGGTCTACGTGCCGCCGGTGCCCACCGACGCCGGGGTGTCGCTGGGCGCCGCGCTGGTCTCCGCCCGCGAGTGCGGGCCGTTCACCCCCACCCGCATCGACCACGCGTACTGGGGGCGGCCGGTGACCACGCAGGCGGGGGAGGCGGCCGCCGCCCGGGCCGGCCTGCCGTTCCGCCGTCTGGGCGACGACGCGTTGGCCCGGTTCGTGGCCGGCGAGATCGCCCGGGGGCGCATCGTCGGCTGGGCGCGGGGCCGCGGGGAGATCGGGCAGCGCGCGTTGGGCGCCCGCAGCCTGCTCGCCGACCCGCGCGACCGGCGCAGCCTGGAGCGGCTCAACGTGCTCAAGGGGCGGGAGATGTGGCGGCCGGTGGCGCCGAGCATGCTGGCCGAGCACGCGCACGAGCTGATCGAGGGCCGGCTCGACGACCCGTCGAGGTTCATGCTGGCCGCCGCGTCGGTGCGCCCGGACGCCCGGCGGCGGATCCCGGCGGTGACGCACGTGGACGGCTCGGCGCGCCCGCAGACGGTGCACCGCGACACCAACCCCGGCTACTGGGCGCTGATCGAGCAGTTCCGGCAGCTCACCGGCGTGCCGGCGGTGGTGAACACGTCGTTCAACCTGGCCGGTGACCCGATCGTGGACTCGGCGGCGGACGCGGTGGACACGTTCACCCGGGCCAAGGAGATCGACCTGCTGGTGCTCGGCGACACGGTCGTGACCCGCGGCGAGGACGAGCTGCCGGCCTGAGCGTGCGCGGGCGGGCCGAACACCCGGTCCGCCCGCGCATCTCGGTCAGGCGGTGGTGCGCCGGCGTTCGCGCCGCCACACCTGGCGTAGCCGGTCGACGAAGAAGTCGCGGTTGACCCAGTAGAACTCCAGCCAGATGTGGTCCGGGTCGCGCAGCCAGATCTGCGAGCCCGCCTCGTGCTTCGAGGTGGTGATGCCGGAGTGGGGCACGCCGAGGGCGTCCAGGTGGGCGGCCCAGTCGTCGAGGTCGCCGCGCTCGGGCACGTGGTAGGCGAGATGGTGCAGGCCGGGGCGGCGCTCGTCGAAGCGGTCCGGCACGGCCGGGTCGCCGGGCGGTTCGGCGCGGCCGAGCACCACCGAGGCGAACGAGCCGGGGTGCACCAGGGTGCGGAACCGGAACCCGGACTCGGGTGGGGTGACGTCGTTGACCACCACCATCTCGAAGACCGCCTGGTAGAACTCCGTGCTGCGGTCGAGGTCGACGACGGTGAGGTTGATGTGGTTGCGGCCGTCCAGGCGGGGCATCGGGTCCTCCTCAGCCGGCCCGACCGGCGGACACGGCGGCGGCCGGGGCGTCGTCGACGGGCGGGCCGGCCGGCACCGCCTCCAGGACGGACATCGACGACGTCGGGGTGATCCGGGTGAGCCGGAAGCCGGCGTCGGCGAGCAGCGCGCGGAACTCGTCAGCGGTGCGGGTGTGCCCGCCGAAGAGTGCCAGCGCCTTGACGTCCATCACCTTGCCGGTGTCGTCGTGGTTGCCGTAGCGGCTGACGGATTCCACGATGACCACCCGGCTGTCCGGCCGGACAGCGGCACGTACCGACCGCAGGATCGTGGCGGCCTGCTTGTCGGGCCAGTCGTGGATGATGGTCTTGAGCAGGTAGACGTCGGCGCCGTCGGGCAGCGGGTCGAAGAAGGAGCCGCCGCGGATCTCGGCCCGGTCCGCGACGCCGGCGCGGGCCAGCACGGCCGGCGCCTCGGCCACCACGTGCGGCAGGTCGACCAGGACCGCGCGCAGCCCTCGGTGGCGGGCGAGCAGCCCGGCGGCGAAGGTGCCGTGCCCGCTGCCCACGTCCACGAGGGTGGCGTCGTCGGCGAGGTCGAGCACGGGCAGCACGGTGCGCAGCACGAACGGGTTGACGCTCTCCGCCGAGCGTTCGAACCGGACGCACTCGTAGGGGTGGTCGGCGAAGTGGTCGTAGTAGCGGGCGCCGTCGTGGACGTGGCCGAAGGCGGTCTCGCCGGTGCGGATGCTGTGGGTCAGCCGCGCCCACGAGTAGATGTCGGGCGGCATGAGCGGGAAGCACTCCCGCACCGAGAAGGGGTGGTCGCTGCGCAGCGGCTCGGCGAGTGGGGTGAGCCCGAAGACCTCGGGCTCGGTCTCGGTGAAGATGCCGCGCCCGGCCAGGGCGCGCAGGCCCCGGGTCAGCGCGCCGGGGTCCGCGCCGACGCGCCGGGCCAGCTCGGCGACCGGCAGCGGGCCGTCGGTGAGCTGGTCGGCGACGGCGAGGTCGCACATGACCCGGATGGTGAACGGGACGATGTAGTCGGCCAGCTCGGTGAGCCGGGTGACCGAGGCGAGGTCGATGCGGGGCGTCACGGGCATGACGACACCGTATCGGGTCGGCCGTTGCCATACCAGATACGATGCGAGATGCTTGATACGTGCATCTGAATCTGTTCACCCAGTGCTCGCCGTCCCCGCAGTTCAAGGGCTTCTGGCGGCATCCCGCCGACCGCAGCGCCACCGGCTACCGCGACCTCGGCTACTGGGTGGACCTCGGCCGCAAGCTGGAGGCCGCCTGCCTGGACGCGCTCTTCTTCGCCGACGTGCACGGCGTCTACGACGTCTACCGGGGCGACTGGCGGGCGGCGGTACGGCACGCGGTGCAGATCCCCTCGATCGACCCGCTGCTGGTGTTGCCCGCCATCGCGGCCACCACCTCCCGCCTCGGGCTGGCCGTCACCTACTCGACCACCTACCACGCCCCGTACGAGTGCGCGCGCGTGTTCAGCTCGCTGGACCACCTCACCGGCGGCCGGGTCGCCTGGAACATCGTCACCTCGTACCTCCGCTCGGCCTCGGCGAACGGGCTGGGCGAGCACCTGGACCACGACGAGCGCTACGACCGGGCCGACGAGTACGTCGAGGTCGCCCGCCGGCTGTGGGAGGAGAGCTGGGACGACGGCGCGGTGGTGCGCGACGCCGCCGCGAACGTGTTCACCGACCCGGACCGGGTGCACCAGATCGACCACCGGGGTCCGTGGTTCGACGTGCGCGGGCCGCACCAGTGCGAGCCGTCGCCGCAGCGCACGCCGGTGCTCTACCAGGCCGGCGCGTCCGGTCGAGGGCTGACGTTCGCCGCCCGGCACGCCGAGGTGGTGTTCCTGACCATGGCCGAACCGGCCGACGGCGCCCCGCAGGTGGCGAAGCTGCGCTCGACGGTCGCCGCGCACGGGCGCGACCCGCGCTCGGTCAAGGCGTTGCAGGGCAGCATGGTGATGGTGGCACCGACCCGGCAGGAGGCCCGCCGCCGCGCCGAGGAGTACGTGGCGCTGTGGAGCGGGGAGGGCCAGCTGGCCAAGTGGTGCGGCTGGATGGACGTCGACCTGGGCGCGTACCCGGACGAGACGCCGGTGGGCGAGATCGCCGGGCAGGGCAGCCACAGCTTCCTCGGCTTCCTGCGCCGGCTCGGCCCGGAGCGCGACTGGACCGTCGGCGACGTGCGCTACCTGGTGGCGACCGCGCGGCGGCCGCGCACGAACGCGCCGGTCACCCTGTTCGGCACCGTGGAGCAGGTGGCCGACCGGATGGAGCAGTGGCTGGAAGTCGCCGACGTGGACGGCTTCAACCTGATCCCCTGCCCGACCACCCAGGGCATCGCCGACATCTGCGACCTGCTGGTGCCGGAGCTGCAGCGTCGCGGGCTGTTCCGCACCGCGTACGACCCGGCGGAGCGGACCCTGCGGGAGCGCTACTTCGGCGCCGGCGCGCCGGTGCCGCCCCGGGTGCCGCTGGCGCCCGTGCCGGGTTGAGGCGGTGCCGCTGGCGCCCGTGCCGGGTTGAGGCGGTCAGAACCCCGAGCCGGTCAGAACATCGTGGTGTCGACCGGCGCGCCGGCCAGCAACGCGCCGACCGTGGCGTAGCTGTCGCGGCCGTTGACGAAGTGCTGGGTGGCGGTGTTGATGTCGCGCAGCCGGCGTTGCAGCGGCGAGCCGTCGAACACCGTCGACGCACCGGCCAGCGCGTACGCCGCCTGCACGGCCTGGTGGGCGACGGCGGTGACCTGCGCGGCGGTGGCCCGCAGGCAGGCCCGGTCCAGCGGGCTGAGCACCTCGCCCCGGCGGGCGGTCTCCCAGGCGGTCTCGGCCTCGGCGTGCAGCAGCGCGCGGGCGGCGCGCAGCGCCACGTGGGCCTCGCCGAGACGGTCGTGGAAGACGGGGGAGTCGGCGAGCGAGCGGGTGCTGAACGTGCGCCGGCGGCCGGCGGCGGCCTGGGCGGCGGCGTCGCCCACCGCGCCCTGGGCGATGCCGAGGTCGACCGCGGCGATGAGCAGCCCGGCCTGGGCGATCCGGAACACCGTGCGGTGCACCTCGTCGCCGCCGCCGACCAGGCTGAAGCCGCGGTGCTCCGGGCAGGTCCGGGCGGCCGCCCGGACGTCCACGCTGGCGGTGCCGCGCAGGCCGAGCACCTGCCAGGTGTCGACCAGCTCCAGCTCGGCGGCGGGGAAGAGCACCATCCGGGTCAGCGGGGCGCCGTTGGGCAGCGTCTGCGGGGTGCGCCCGTCGAGCACGAGGCAGTTCAGGTAGATCCAGCTCGCCTGCGGCGCGCCGGTGACGAACGGCCACCGGCCGTTGACCTGCCAGCCGCCCGCGCCGTCCGGCGCGGCCCGGCCCTTGGGCGCGACCGCGCCGGCGCCGAGCACGTCCGGGCCGCTCGCGTAGATCTCCTGCCGGGCGGCCTCGGGGAAGCAGGCGAACAGCAGGTGCGCCAGCCCGACCTGACCGACCAGCCAGCCGGTGGACGAGTCGGCGACGGAGAGCTGCTCGACCACCCGCAACGCCTCGACCAGCGGCAGGTCGGCGCCGCCGTGCGCGGCGGGCACCAGCATGCGCAGGCAGCCGGCCGCGGCGAGGCCGGCGATGACGTCGTCCGGGATCCGGCCGGTGCGGTCGATCTCCGGCGCCCGTTCCGCCAGGTCGGGAAGCAGGCCGTCGACCCGGGGCAGCGTACTGGTCACGAACGCACTCTATCGGCTCACTCGTATCTTGTTTAGCCTTGTATCTGCTATCAATCTCAGATACATGTACTGAGGGAGGAGGTGACGGCTCGATGACCGCAGGCGCCACGTCGGGTTCCCCGTTGCTGAGCTGGCTGGAGCGCCCCCGCTCGGACCGGGGTGTGCACTTCGCCGCCGCCGGCGACGAGTGGGAGTTCCGCTCCTACGCCGAGCTGGCCGACCGTACCCGGGCCATCCTCGCCGGCCTCACCGCCGCCGGGGTCGGCCCGGGCGACGTGGTCTCCGTCGTCGAGCCGGCCGGGCCGGACTTCGTGGCCACGCTGTTCGCCGCGATGGCCGCCGGGGCGGCGCCGTCGCCGATCGCCCCGCCGCTGACCTTCGGCGACCGCGACGTCTACCGCGAGCACGTGCTCGGGCTGCTGCGTGCCGCAGCGCCCCGGGTGCTGGTCTGCGCGCCGCGGCTCACCGCGACGATCGGGCCGCTGGCCGCGGCCGCCGGCGTGGCCCGGGTGCTCAGCGCCGAGGAGCTGGTCTCCGTCGGTGGCGACGCCCGGGGCACGGTCGCCGAGCCCGGCCCGCTGGCCCTGCTCCAGTTCACCTCCGGCTCCAGCGGCCGCGCCCGCGGCGTACGTGTGCCGCACGCCGCGCTCGCCGCCAACGTCGCGGCGATCCGGAAGTGGCTGGCCATGACCCCCGACGACCCGACCGCCTCGTGGTTGCCGGTGCACCACGACATGGGCCTGATCGGCTGCCTGGTGACGCCGGTGGTCAACACCAGCGACCTGTGGCTGATGCCGTCCGAGGAGTTCGTCCGCGACCCCGCCCGCTACCTGCGCTGCTTCGGCCGGCACGGTGCGCGGCTGACCTCGATGCCGAACTTCGGGCTGGAGTACATCGCCCGGCGGGTGCGCCCGGCCGCGCTGGAGGGGATGGACTTCTCCGCCTGGCGGGCGGTGATCGTCGGCGCCGAGCGCATCGACGTCGACGCGCTGCGCCGCTTCTGCGACCTGCTCGCGCCGCACGGCTTCGACCCGCGGGCGCTGCTGCCCGCGTACGGCCTGGCCGAGGCCACCCTGGCGGTGACCGGGCTGCCGCTGGACGAGCTGTACACCGCCGTCGACCTGCGCCCGGACCGGCTGCGCCCGGGCACCCAGGTGGTGGCCGACCCCGACGAGCCCGCCGGCGACGGGCCGACGCAGCCGGTGGTGGGCTGCGGCCGGCCCCTGACCGGGGTGGCGGTGCGGATCCTGGACGCCGACGGCGCGCCGGTGCCCGACGGCGTGGTCGGCGAGATCGAGGTGCGCGGCCCGTCGGTCGCCCAGGGATACGTCACCGACGGCGAGTCGGCGTCGCAGACCGCGCTGGACGAGGGCGTGCTGCGCACCGCCGACGCCGGTTTCCTGCACGAGGGCCAACTGCACGTGCTCGGCCGCCTCGGCGACAGCATGAAGGTGCGCGGTCGGGCGGTCTTCGCCGAGGATCTCGAGTGGGCGGTCTGCCGCCCCGGGGTGCCGGCGCAGCGGATGGCCGCCCTGCTGGGGCACCGGGCCGGCGCGGCGACCGTGGTCGCCGTCTTCGAGCAGGCCCGCCCCGAGTGGCTGGCGCAGGCGTCGCAGGAGCTGCGCCGGCGGGCCGAGGGCGCGCAGGTGGTCATCGTGGACGCCCCGCGCGGCACCATCGCCCGCACCTCCAGCGGCAAGCCCCGGCGGCGCCAGATGTGGCAGGCGTTCGTCGACGACCGACTGCCCGGCACCGTGGTCACCCCGACCGCCGGGCAGCGGCAGCAGACCACCGAACACACGACGGCGTCCTGAGGGATGTCCGGACAGGAGGCGGCAATGACCGAGGCGACCAGGTCGACCCCGACCGAGGTGCGTACCGAGGAGGACGTCCGCGAGTCGGTGACGGCGATCGTCACCGAACTGGCACCGAACCCGGAGCAGATCGAGGGCGCCGGCGACTCGCGGCTGGTCGAGGATCTCGGCTTCCACTCGCTGGCGCTGCTGGAGCTGGCGTTCACGCTGGAGGACGAGTTCGAGCTGCCGCCGATCGACGAGACGACGGCCCGCAAGATCGTCACGATCGACGCGGTCGTCGAGCACGTCACCGGGATCCTGCGCGAGCGCGGCGAGATGGCCAGTTGACCATCCGCACCGGGCCCGCCCCGGGGCCGGCGGCGCCCGGTGCGCCGGCCGACGGGCCGCAGCGCCGTGCCCGGGCGTTGTCGCTGCGGCTGTTCCTGGCCATGTTGCACACCCAGGAGCTGCTCGCCGGCTACCTGGGCACCAAGCTGGGCCTCTACGAGGCGCTGCACCGTGGCCCGGCCGACCCGGCCGAGCTGAGCGCGCGTGCCGGGATCGCCCCCCGGTACGCGCGGGAGTGGCTGGAGCAGCAGGCGGTGGCCGGCTTCCTCGACGTGGACGACGTGACCGCGCCACCGGAGCGACGGGTCTACCGGCTGCCGGAGGGGCACGCCGAGGTGCTGCTCGCCTCGGACAGCCCGCTGTCGCTGGTGTCGCTGACCATGCTGCCGCTGGGCGGGGTGGCCGGGGCGCTGCCGGCGCTGCTGGAGGCGTACCGCACCGGGGCGGGCGTGCCGGACGAGGTGTTCGGCGACGACTGGCGCCACGGGCACTCCGGCGCCAACCGGGCGTTATTCACCCACGCGCTGCCCGGGTGGCTCGCCGCGTTCCTGCCGGAACTCCACGATCGGCTCACCGCCGGGCCGAGCCGGATCGCCGACGTCGGCTGCGGTGCCGGCTGGGCCGGTGTCGCGCTGGCCCGCGCGTACCCGCTCGCGCAGGTCGACGGCTTCGACCTGGACGCGGCGACGCTGGCCGCGGCGGCGGAGCACGCTGCGGCGGCCGGGGTGGCCGACCGGGTCCGCTTCCACCGCCGCGACGCGGCCGAGGCGGAGCCGGCCGGCGGCTACGACCTGGTCTGCGTCTTCGACGCGTTGCACGAGATGAGCCGGCCGGTGCCGGTGCTGCGGGCCTGCCGCCAGCTGCGCGGGCCGGGCGGCGCGGTGCTGGTGCTCGACGCCAAGGTGGCACACCGGTTCGTCGCGCCCGGCGACGAGGTGGAACGGTTCCAGTACGCCACCAGCGTGCTGCACTGCCTGCCGGCCGGTCTGGCCGGGCCGGACTCGTCGGCCACCGGGACCGCGCTGCGCCCGGCCCAGGTGCGGCGGTTCGCCACCGACGCCGGCTTCGCCGACATGCAGATCGTGCCGGTGGACGACCGCTTCCACCGGCTCTACCACCTCACCGGCTGAGCGCCGCGGGGCCGCCGGACGCGCCGGCGGCCCCGCGGCTCAGGCCGTCAGCTCCGCGGCGAGCGCCCGCTTGTCCACCTTGCCCACCCCGGTGTACGGCAGCGCCGCGCGCACCTGGAGCCGGTCCGGCAGCTTGTAGCCAGCCAGGCCGCGTCCGGTGAGGAACTCCCGCAGCTCGGCCAGCGTCGGCGGGCCGTCGTGCGGCACCACCACCGCGCAGGTCTTCTCGCCGAGCACCCGGTCGGGCACCGGGAGCACCGCCACCTCGCGCACGCCCGGGTGGGCGAGCAGGTGTTCCTCCACCTCGCCGGCCGGGACCTTCTCCCCGCCCCGGTTCACCACCTCCTTGATCCGGCCGACCACGACCAGTTCGCCGGTCGGGGTCCACCGGACCAGGTCGCCGGTGCGCAGCAGGCCGTCCGGGGTGAACGCGTGGGCGTTGTAGTCGGCGGCCCGGTAGTAGCCGCGCAGCGTGGTGGGTCCGCCGACGACCAGCTCGCCCACCTCGCCGGCGGGGACCGGCTCGCCGGTGTCGTCGACCACCCGGAACTCGTCGGCGGCCGACAGCGGCCGGCCCTGGGTGTGCGCGGCGCGCTCCGGCGGGTCGTCGGGCCGGGTGCAGGCGATCGGCCCCTCGGCCATGCCGAAGAAGTGGGTCAGCCGGATGCCCAGCTCGGCCACCGCCCGGTCGGCCACCTCGGGGCTCAGGTTGGCGCCGCCCACCTCGACCACCAGGCCGGAGAGATCGGCGCCCAGCACGGGCGCGAGGTCGGTCCAGAGCGGCAGGAACGCCGGCATCAGGGTGGTCAGGGTGACCCGCTCCCGGGTGATGAGCCGGAACGCCTCGTCGGGGCTGGGGCTGCCGGCCAGCACCGCGGTGCCGCCGGCGCGCAACGCGCCGAGCACGCCCGGGCAGCCCAGCGCCGCGTTGTGCGCGGCCGGCAGCGCCGCCAGGTAGACGCCGTCGGCGCCGAAACCCATCGCCGCCGCGGTGGCCCGCAACTGGTACGCGTAGTCGTCGTGGGTGCGTGGGATCAGCTTCGGCACGCCCGTCGAGCCGCCGGAGAGCAGGAAGAACGCCACGTCGCCCGGGTCCGGGCGGGGCAGCGGCACCGGGTCGGCGTCCACCTGCGCCAGCGCGGTGAACTCGCCGGGGTCGCCGACGACGAACACCTCCCGCAGCGACGGCGTCTCGGCGCGCACGTCGGCGGCCAGCTTGCGCAGGTCGAAGCCCTGGGTCTGGTCGACGGTCAGGTAGGCCACCGCCTCGGTGTGCGCGCACAGGTGGCCGATCTCGGCGCGCCGGTGCGCGGGCAGCGCCAGCACCGGCAGCGCGCCGAGGCGGAACAGCGCCAGGCACACCACCACGAACTCGACCGAGTTCGGCAGTTGGACGACCACCCGGTCGTGCCGGCCGATGCCGCGCTCGCGCAGGCCGGCGGCGAGCCGGTCGGCGCGGCGGTCCAGCTCGCCGTAGCCGACCCGCTGCTCGCCGGCGACCAGCGCGGTCCGCTGCGGATCGGAGCGGGCCAGGTCCCGGCCCAGGTCGCCGAGCACCTCGCCGCGCCAGTAGCCCTCGGCGCGGTAGCGCGCGGCGAGGTCGTCGGGCCAGCCCACACAACCGTCGAGCATCGAAGCCTCCCGGGACGACGGTGACAGCGATCCCTCCACAAGCTAGTGTGCACATACACGAGATACAAGACACGCGATAGGGGAGGCGGTTGATGCTGGTGGCCCGGCCCCGCGCCGATCTCGGTGCCCTCACCCGGCTCACCGAACTGGCCGACTACATCGTGCCGTTCACCGTGCGCGTCGTCGCCGACCTCGGCGTCGCCGACCAGCTCGCCGACGGGCCGCGCCCGGTGGGGGAGCTGGCCGAGGCCACCGGGGCGCACGCACCGTCGCTGCTGCGGGCGCTGCGCGCGCTGGCCGGCAAGGGCATCTTCACCGAGGTCGAACCCGAGGTGTTCGGCCTCACCCCGCTCGCCGAACCACTGCGCACCGACCACCCGCTGTCGCTGCGCGACGCCTACCCGCTGCTCGCCGCCGACGTGCGCGCCTGGGCCGGGCTCGGCCGCTGCCTGCGTACCGGCGAGGCCGCCTTCCCACGCGTGCACGGCACCGACTACTGGTCGCACCTGGAACGGCACCCCGCCGACAGCCTGGCCGTGGACCGGTGGATGTCCAGCCTGACCAAGCTGCACCTGCGTACCGTCCTGCCGGCCTGGCCGTGGGACCGGGCGCGCGAGGTGGTCGACGTCGGCGGCGGCGACGGCGCGTTCCTCGCCGGGCTGCTGACTCGCTACCGGCAGCTGCGCGGCGTCCTGCTCGACCTGCCGCACGTGGTCGCCGCCGCACCGGCGCTGCTGGAGCGCGCGGCGGTGACCGGCCGCTGCCGGATCGTGCCCGGCAGCTTCTTCGACCCGGTTCCGGCCGGCGCCGACCTCTACGTGCTCAAGACGATCCTGCCCGGCTGGGACGACGCCCAGGCCACCGCGATCCTGCGCCGCATCGCCGAGGCGATGCGGCCGGAGAGCCGGCTGCTGCTGCTGGAGGCGATCATCCCGGCCGGCGACGCGTTCGACGTGGCGAAGCTCGTCGACGTGCACACCCTGGTCCTCACCGCAGGCCGGCACCGCACCCAGGCGGAACTGGTCGGTCTGCTCTCCGACGCCGGCCTGCGGCTCGACCGCGTCGTCGGCACCCCCACGCTCACCGTGATCGCCGCCGGTCCCGCCGGGGCGCGGCCGACCACCCCCTAGGAGGTAATCGATGGCCCCGAGCCGACCCCGGATCGACATCGAGTCGGTGTTCCGACTGACCGAACTGGCCGACTACATCGTGCCGTTCACCGTGCGCGCCGTCGCCGACCTCGGCATCGCCGACCAGCTCGCCGACGGCCCCCGCCCGGTCGACGACCTCGCCGAAGCCACCGGCGCGCACGCGCCCTCACTCCTGCGGGCGCTGCGCGCGCTGGCCGGCAAGGGCATCTTCACCGAGGTCGAACCCGAGGTGTTCGGCCTCACCCCACTCGCCGAACCACTGCGCACCGACCACCCGCTGTCGCTGCGCGACGCCTACCCGCTGCTGGAACCCGACATCGAGGCGTGGGCGCACTTCGACCACAGCATCCGCACCGGCAAGGCCGCCTTCGACGAGGTGCACCCGGAGGGCTACTGGTCCTACATGGCCGCGCACCCGCGCGACAGTGCCCGCTTCGACGCCTCCCAACAGGCCGCCACCCGGCTGGAGCTACGCGCCGCGCTGCCCGCGTACCCGTGGGGTGAGCTGGCCACCATGGTCGACGTCGGCGGCGGCAACGGCGCCTTCCTCGGCGGCATCATGGCCCGCTTCCCGAACCTGCGCGGCACCCTGTTCGACCTGCCCCACGTGGTCGCCGAGGCCGAGCCGGTGCTGCAGAAGCTCGACGTCGCCCAGCGCTGCACGGTCACCGGCGGCAGCTTCTTCGAGACGGTCCCGGCCGGCGCGGACGCCTACATGCTCAAGCGCATCCTCTACGGCTGGGACGACGACAACGCGGTGCGGCTGCTCAGCGCGGTGCGCGCGGCGATGCGGCCGGACAGCCGGCTGCTGGTGCTGGAGCCGGTGGTCGAGCCCGGCGACCGCTTCGACGTCGGCCGCCTCTACGACCTGCTGCTGCTGGCCATGGTCGGCGGCGGCGCCCGCTCCCGCGAGCACATCGAACGGCTGCTGGACGTCGCCGGCCTGCGGCTGGCCCGCAGCCTGCCGACCATGATGTTCCCCATCCTCGAGATCGTGCCGAAGACGGAGGCGTGAGCGATGCGACTGGTCGTGGACTACTCCCGCTGTGAGAGCAACGCCGTGTGCGTGGGGCAGGCTCCCGAGGTGTTCGACGTCGGTGAGGACGACCTGCTGCACGTCACCGAGCAGCCGCTGGAGGGCTCTCTGGGCAGGCGGGTGCGCGAGGCCGCCCGCCGCTGCCCGAAGCAGGCCCTCTCCGTCGTCGACGACTGAGACGACGGCGTGCGGTCGCCGCCCCGTCGGGCCCGGTCGGACAACTCCTGCGCGACGCCGCGGTGAGCTTCGGATTCCGGCCGGGCCCGGATCCGGCTCGCTCGCCTGGACGGCGCGGTGGGTCGGGGGCAGCTCGTAGCCGAACCTGCCCGCCAGGGCGTGCACGTCGAGAAGATCCTTCGGGGCCGGATCGTAGGCGGTCTTGAAACGGAACATCCACTCCGGTGCGATGCAGTGCACATCGAGTCCGCCGAGAGTGGCGCGTCCGGTCAACGACTCCGCCGGGTACGCGATCCCGTAGACGTGCCGCCCCTGCTCGTCGTACTCGAACACGTGCACGTCGACGTCGCGCCCCCGGGCGTCACCGAGCACGAAGTTCCACGCCGACTCGCCGGCCCTCGGCCGGTGTGCGTAACCTCGCCCACCGAACCAGCCGCGCAGAGCCCCCTCATCCGCACGACTCACGGCGACGTCGAGATCTGCGTGCTCGCGCAGCTCGCGCCCGACAAGGGCGTCCACGCACCAGCCGCCATCGACCCACACGGTGATCCCGTCGGCGGCGAGGCCACCGACGATCTCGGTCACGTCCCGCACGGTCATCCTCGGCACGGCGCCACGGTATCGGCACCCCTCGCCACCGGCGGGTCAGGCGGTCGCGGCCCGGATCGCCGACCAGACCCGCTCCGCGGTCAGCGGCATGTCGACGTGCCGCACACCCAGGTGGCGTACGGCGTCGACCACCGCGTTCTGCACCGCCGGCGGCAGCCCCACCGCGCCCGACTCGCCCAGGCCCTTGGCGCCCAGCGGGTTCACCGTCGTCGGCGTCTGCATCGCCACCGTGTCGAACGAGGGCAGCTCGGCCGCACCGACCATCGTGTAGCGGTGCAGGTCGCCGTGCAGCGGCGTGCCGTCGGGGGCGAAGCGGACCTCCTCCACGAGCGCCTGCCCGGCACCCTGCGCCAGCCCGCCGTGCACCTGCCCCTCGGCCAGCAACGGGTTGAGCAGCACCCCCGCGTCGTCGACCGCCACCACCCGCAGCAGGGTCACCCGGCCGGTCTCCACGTCCACCTCGACCACCGCCAGGTGCGCCCCGTACGGGCAGGTGGCGGCCGACGGCTGGAACGTCGCCTCGGCGTGCAGGCCGTCGCCGCCGGCCAGGTCGGCCCAGCCGACATCGCTGCCGGACGCGGCCCGGAACCGGCCGTCGGCGAACTCGACCGCGTCGGCGGGTACGCCCAGCCGAGCGCCGGCCGCGTCCCGGCCCCGCTCGACGAGCGCCAGCGCCGCCTCCCGGACCGCCATCCCGCCGGTCTGCAACGAGCGGGACCCGCCGGTGCCGCCGCCGGCCGGGATCGTGCCGGTGTCGGAGAACAGCACGTCGATCCGGTCCACCGGCACGCCGAGCACGTCGGCGGCGAGCATCGCCCAGGCGGTGCCGTGCCCCTGACCGTGCGGGCAGGTGCCGGAGCGGACCGTCACCCGGCCGTCCTCCTCGAGGCGCGCCGAGGCGTACTCGCTGCGGGTGTCCGCGCCGGTGAGCTCGACGAACGTGGACAGGCCGACGCCGAGCCGGCACACGTCGCCGCGGGCGCGGCGGGCCGACTGCTCGGCGCGCAGCGCCGGATAGTCGGCCTCGGCGAGCACCCGCTCCAGCGCGGCCGGGTAGTCACCGTTGTCGTAGCGGGCGCGGGTGACGGTGGTGACCGGGAAGCTCTCCGGCGGCAGCAGGTTGCGCCGGCGCACCTCGGCCGGGTCCAGGCCGATCTCCGCGGCGTACAGGTCGATCATGCGTTCCAGCGCGGCCACCGCCTCGGGCTGCCCGGCACCCCGGTAGGACACCACCGGCGTGGTGGTCGTGGTGACGCTGGCCGAGGAGAACCGGGCCCGGTCGATCCGGTACGGGCCGGTCAGCATGGTCCGGGTCCAGAACGGCAGGATCGACCCGATGCGCGGATAAGCGCCGGCGTCCTGCACCACGTCCAGCGCGTACGACACGATCCGCCCGTCGCGGGTGCCGCCCAGTTCGGCGCTCTGCCGCTGGGCCCGCCCGTGCCCGGCGGCGACCATGCTCTCGCTGCGGGTCTCCGCCCAGCGCACCGGCCGGTCCAGTCGCCGGGCCGCCCAGGCCAGCAGCACGTCCTCGCGGCCGGCGAACGCCTTGGAGCCGAACGCGCCGCCGACGTCGCCGTTGACCACCCGGACGCGGTCCTCCGGTTCGCCCAGCGCCGCCGCCATCTGCGCCCGCCACAGGTGCACCGCCTGGCTGCCGGCCCGGTAGCGCAGCCCGTCCGGCCCCCACTCGGCCTGCCCGGCCCGCGCCTCCAGCGGACAGGGCGCGACGCGCTGGTTGGTCATCCGTTGCCGGATCACCACCTCGGCGCCCTCGTGCAGCTCGGCCCGGCCGGCCGGGCGGCGGAAACCGAGCTTGAGCACCATGTTGGTGCCGGCGTCGGGGTGCAGCACCAGCGCGTCGGTGAGCGCCTCGTCCGGGTCGACAAGCGGCGGCAGCGGGTCCACGTCGACGGCGACGAGCGCGGCGGCGTCGACCGCCTCGGCCCGGCCGGTCGCCACCACCGCGGCGACCGGTTCACCGACGAACCGGACCACGCCGTCGGCCAGCAGCGGCGTGGTCATCTTCTGGTTGAGCACCCCGGCCTCGGGTGGTAGCGGCGGCAGGTCCACGTCGGCGGCGGTGAACACGGCGACCACGCCGGGCGCCCGCCGGGCGGCCGAGGTGTCGACGCCGCGCAGCCGGCCGTGCGCCACGGTGGAGCGGACGAACACCAGGTCCAGGCTGCCGGGCACGACGACGTCGTCGACGTACGTGCCGCCGGTGGTGAGCAGGACACGGTCCTCGGTACGCCGGACCGGGCGGCCGATCACTGACATCTGGCGACTCCTCGGTGCGCCGGCTCAGGCCGGGGTGACGGCGAGCGGGATCGACGCGTAGGACCGGAACAGGGCGCTGGGCTCCCGCTCCGGCGGCGCGGCCAACTCCAGGCCGGCGAGCCGCCGGGCGAGCCGGTCGAAGATCACCGCTCCTTCGATGCGGGCCAGCGCCGCGCCGAGACAGCCCCGGACGCCGCCGCCGAACCCGACGTGCGGGTTGGGCCGGCGTCCGATGTCGACCCGGCCGGGGTCGGCGAACACCTCTTCGTCGTGGTTGGCGCAGCCGAGCAGCAGGAACACCGAGCGGCCGGGGCGGATCACCCGGTCGCCGACCGCGATCGGCTCCAGCGCCAGCCGGGCGGTGTACTGGATCGGCGCGTCGAACCGGACGAACTCCTCGGCGGCGGTGCCGGCCAGCGACGGGTCGGCGCGCAGCCGCCGCCACTCGTCCGGCTGCCGCGCCAGCGCCACCGTGCCGGTGCAGACCATGTTCATGGTGGTCTCGTAGCCGGTGAAGCAGAGGAAGACGATGTTGTCGACGACCTCCTCGACGCCCTCGGCCGGGTCGGCCACGGCGAGCATCCGGTCGAGCAGGTCGCCGTCGGGGTCCGCGCGCCGTTCGGCGAGCACGTCGCGCACGTAGCCGCGCAGCCAGCTCAGCGCGGCGTCGGCGGCCGGGCGGTCGGCCGCGGGCAGGAACGGGGTGAACGCCCGGCCGAGCGCGGCCGCGCGGGGCCACACCTCCGCGCGGGTGCGCGCCACCGGCAGCCCGATCAGCTCGCAGACCACGCTTGCGGCCACCGGGAACGCCAGGTCGGCCACCGCGTCCAGGCGGCCGGTGTCGCACCCGAGCGCGAGCAGCTCGTCCACCATCGCGCCGATGCGCTGGGCGCTGCGCCTGGCGACGCCGGGGCTGAACGCGCGCACCATCTGCTGGTGCAGCCGGCTGTGGTCGTCCGGGTCACGGGTCGGGATGATCCGCCGGAACACGTCGCGGGACAGGTCCGGCGCCATCCGGAACTGCGGGTCGTCCTCGGGGAAGGTGTTGCTCAGCCGGCGGTCGCGCAGCAGGGCGGCCACGTCGCGGTGGCGGGTGACGCCCCAGCTCGCCGGGCCGAAGCGGCACAGCGGGCCGGCGGCGCGCACCCGCGCGTACGTGGGGTAGGGGTCGGCGACGACGTCGGGGGAGAGCGGGTCCATCCGCGCCGGCAGGACCCGGCCGGCGGGCGTCACGGTCCGACCGCCACGGGCACGCTCGCGTACGAGCGCAGCGTCCCGTCGGTCTGCCGGCGCGCCGGGCCGGCGGCGGTGAGCGTGGGGAACCGGCGCAGCAGCGTCTCGAACGTCACCTGCGCCTCGACGCGGGCCAGGTAGCCGCCGAGGCAGTGGTGGATGCCGCCGCCGAAGGACAGGTGCGGGTTGTCCTCGCGGGTGACGTCGAGCCGGTCCGGGTCGGCGAACTGCTCCGGGTCGCGGTTGGCGCTGCCCAGCAGCAGGATCAGCACCCGCCCGGCCCGGATGGTGCGGTCGCCGACGGTGACGTCCTCGCGGGCCAGCCGGGCGACGCCCTGGATCGGGCCGTCGTAGCGCAGGAACTCCTCCACCGCCCGGGGCACCAGCGTCGGGTCGGCCCGCAGCAGGGCCTGCTGGTCGGGGTGCTCCAGCAGCGCGGCGACCCCGGTGGCGAGCAGGTTGGTGGTGGTCTCGAAGCCGGCGAAGAACGCGAACACCGCGTTGTCCACGATCTCGTCGGCGGCGAGCACCGCGCCGTCGTCGTCGGTGGCCGCGAGCATCCGGGACAGCAGGTCGTCGCCGGGTTGGGCGCGGCGTCGGTCGAGGATCTCGCCGAGGTAGCCGCGCAGCCACTCGACCGCCCGGTCGGCGGCCGGCCGGTCCTGCTCGGGCACGATCGCGGCGAACGCCTTGCTGAGGTCGAGCGCGTGCGGCCGGATCTTCTCGTGGTCGGCCGGCGGGATGCCCATCAGCGCGCAGACCACCATCACCGGCAGCGGAAAGGCGAGATCCGAGACCGCGTCGAACCGGCCGGCGCGTTCCGCCGGGTCGAGCAGCTCGGTGACCATCGCCTCGATGGTGGGGCGCAGCCGGCGGACCAGGGCGGGGTTGAACGCCCGGGCCATCAGCCGGCGCAGCCGGCCGTGCTCGGGCGGGTCGCGGTAGAGGATGATGCTGCCGAAGAACGACCCGGCGGGGCCGTCGCCGGCCGACATCCGGTGGTAGTCGGGCGGGAACTCGCTGCCCAGGCGGGGGTCTCGGACCAGCCGGGCGACGTCGGCGTAGCGGGTGACGCCCCAGCTTCCGGGTCCCATCCGGCACAGCGGCCCGGCCGCGCGCAGCGCGGCGTAGGTGGGGTAGGGGTCGGCGACCACGGCCGGGTCGCGCGCGTCGAATCTCGGCGGCATGCGGGTACGGGCCGTCGTCATGCCCGCCAGTATGCGCAACCAAAGATACGAGAAACAAGTGCTTCCGAGATACGGGAAACGCGATTAGGCTCCGGTGTCATGACCGAGACCGTGGCGAGCGCTGATCCCCGGATCATCGCGATGGAGTTGCTGATGAAGGCCCCGGCCACCGTCAGCAGCCCCTACCCGCACTACCACGCGCTGCGTGCCGCGGCGTCGAAGTACCGGATGGAGCAGCCCGGCCAGGGAGTCGGCTGGGTGCTCACCGGCTACGACGAGTGCCGCGCCCAACTGCGCAACCCGGCGCTGGACAAGTCGGCGCAACGCCCCCGCATGGGCGACTCCCGTGGCCGCCAGGGCGCCCGTACGCTGCTCTTCCTCGACGGGCCGGAGCACACCCGGCTGCGCGGGCTGGTCAGCCGGGTGTTCACCCCCCGCCGGGTGGAGACCCTGCGTCCCCGGCTCGCCGGCTTCGTCGACGGGCTGCTCGACGACGTCGCCCGCCAGGTCGGCCCGGGCGGCGGCGAGGTCGACATCGTCGGCTCGTTCGGCTTCCCGCTGCCGGTGATGGTGATCGGCGAGCTGGTCGGCGTGCCGCCGGAGGACTGGCCGCTGCTGCGCCGGCTCACCCGGGCCGCCTCCGCCGGGCTGGAGATCTTCGCCCCCGAAGAGGTGCTCAAGGCCTCCGACCAGGCTCTCGGTGAGATGGAGGAATACTTCACCGACCTGGTCCGCAAGCGCCGGGAGAACCCGCGCGACGACCTCGCCTCCGCGCTGGGACAGGTCGAGATCGACGGCGACCGGCTCGGCCTCGACGAGCTGATCCAGGTCATCGTGCTGCTCTTCGGCGCCGGGTTCCAGACCATGACCGACCTGATCGGCCTCGGCACCCACGCCCTGTGCCGCAACCCCGACCAGCTCGACCGACTGCGCGCCGAGCCGGACCTGACCCGCTCGGCCATCGAGGAGTTGCTGCGCTACGACTCCCCGGTGCACGTGCTGGGCCGGGCCGCGGTCGAGGACACCGCGTTCCTCGACGGCACCCCGCTGAGCGCCGGCGAACACGTCATCACGCTGATCGGCGCGGCCAACCGGGACCCGGCCCGCTACGCCGACCCGGACACCCTCGACATCGCCCGATTCGCCGGCGCCGAACCGCCGGAGACGCCGCTGTCGTTCGCCTGGGGCCCGCACCACTGCCTCGGCGCCCAGCTCGCCCGCGCCGAGGGCCAGATCGCGTTCCGCCGCCTGGTCGACCGGTTCGCGGTGGTCGAACTGGCCGACCCGGACATCGACGAGATCGACCTGGAGTGGCGGCACAGCAGCACGTTCCGCGGGCTGGAGGAGCTGCGGGTGCGGCTCGTACCCGCCTGAGAAACCACACCACCACACGCCGACAGCCGAGAAGGGGGGGACCGATGCCGGAGGCGGTGATCGTCGAGGCGGTCCGCACCCCGATCGGCAGACGCGACGGGGCGCTGTCCGGCCTGAAGGCCGTGCAGCTGCTGCGACACGTGCAGGTCGAGGTGCTGCGCCGCGCCGGGGTGGAACCCGGCGACGTCGACCAGATCATCGGCGGCTGCGTCACCCAGGTCGGCGAGCAGAGCCTCAACGTCACCCGCAACGCGTGGCTCAACAGCGGCCTCGACTTCGAGGTCGCCGCGAGCACGGTGGACACCTCGTGCGGCTCGGCCCAGCAGGCCAACCACCTGATCGCCGCGCTGGTCACCGCCGGCGCGATCGACGTGGGCATCGCCTGCGGCGTGGAGTCGATGAGCCGGGTCCCGGTGGGCACCAACCTCTACCAGGGGCCCGGCCACTACAAGACGCCCGACTACCCGTACGACGATCCGCCGCGGGCGCAGTTCGGCGGCGCCGAACGCATCGCCACCCGGCAGGGGCTGACCCGCGCGGACCTGGACGCCTACGGCCTGCGCTCGCAGCGCCTCGCCGCCCGGGCCCGCGACGAGGGCCGCTTCGACCGGGAGATCAGCGCGGTGCCGCTGCCCGACGGCACGCTCGTCACCACCGACGAGGGCATCCGCGACAGCACCGCCGAGGGCCTGGCCGCGCTGCGCCCGGTGGTCCCCGACGGCCGGCACACCGCCGCCACCATCTCGCAGATCTCCGACGGCGCGTCGGCCATCCTGTGGATGTCGCGGGAGCGCGCCACCGCCCTCGGGCTGCGGCCCCGGGCCCGGCTGGCGCACCAGGTGGTCACCGGCGCGGACCCCTACTACCTGCTCGACGGGCCCGTCGTGGCCACCCGCAAGCTGCTCAAACGCGCCGGGATGAGCCTCTCCGACGTCGACCTGGTCGAGGTCAACGAGGCGTTCGCGGCGGTCGTGCTGTCCTGGGCCGCGCACCACGACGCCGACCTGGACCGGGTCAACGTCAACGGCGGCGCGATCTCGCTCGGGCACCCGCTGGGCAGCAGCGGCACCCGGCTGCTGGTCACCGCGCTGCACGAGCTGGAACGCCGCGACCGGCACAGCGCCCTGGTCACCATGTGCTGCGGCGGCTCGCTGGGCACCGCCTCGCTGTTGGTGCGGGAGTAGGCGGGCATGGACACCGACACGAGCGCCACCACCGACGCCGCCGCGTTCTACGCCGACGCGCGCGCCGACCTGCCCGGACCGCTGCACGGCGTGCGGGTGCTCGACGTGACGAAGGTCTGGTCCGGCCCGGTCGCCAGTTGCGTGCTGGCCGACCTCGGCGCCGACGTGCTGCGGGTCGAGATGCCCGGCAACCGGGAAGGGCTGATGCCGCCGCACATCCCAGGCACCGGGCTGTCCTGGTTCCGGCAGAGCGTGCACCGCAACAAGCGCAGCATCGGGCTGGACCTGCGCCGCCCCGGCGCGGCCGAGGTGTTCCTGCGGCTCGTCGCCACCGCCGACGTCGTGGTGGAGAACTACAAGCCCGGCACCCTGGACGCCTGGGGCGTCGGCTACCGGGCCTGCCGCGAGGTGCGGCCCGACGTCGTGCTGGTCTCCATCTCCGGCTACGGGCAGTACGGCCCGGACGCCGGGCGCCCCGGCTACGACCCGACCACCCAGGCCGCCGCCGGCTGGATGTCGCTCAACGGCGAACCCGACGGCACCCCGCTCAAGGCGCCCACGTTCCTCGCCGACGACATCGCCGGCCTGCACGCGGTGATCGGCGCGCTCGCCGCCCTGCGCCACCGCGACCGCACCGGCGAGGGCCAGCACGTCGACGTGAGCATGCTGGACGCGCTGCTGTTCTCCAGCAACGGCTACCTGACCCTCGGCGCGACCGGCGTGCCGCTGCGCCGCTGGGGCGACCAGGCCGACTTCGTGGTGCCGGCCGGCTGCTTCCGCTGCGCCGACGGGCACGTATACGTCGCCGTCGCGCTGGACCGCTCCTGGCGCGGGCTCGCTACGGTGATCGGCCGGCCCGAGCTGGCCCGGGCGCCCGGCTACGCCACCAACGAGGAACGCCGGGACAACCGCGCCGAGGTCAATGCCGTGCTCGCCGGCTGGTGCGCGGAGCGCACCTGCGCCGAGGTGGTCGCCGCGCTCGACGGCGCGGGGATCACCGCCGAGCGGGTCCGCACCTTCGCCGAGGCGGCCGCCGACCCGCAGGTACGCGCCCGGGCCATGGTGCAGCAGACCGTGCTCGCAAACGGCAGCACCGCGCCGCTGACCGGACCCGCGGTCAAGTTCTCCCGCACGCCGACGGCGGTGCGCGCCGGCGCCCCCGAACCGGGCGCCGACACCGAGCAGATCCTCGACGAACTGAAGGTGGACGCGGCCACCCGGGCGCGGCTACGGGCGGAACGGGCGATCGGATGACCGGAGGTGGCATGGACACGGCGGGTGACACGTCGCGCTGCGCGCTGGTGACCGGCGCGTCGCGCGGCATCGGGCGGGCGGTCGCGCTGCGGCTGGCGGCCGAGGGCTACGCGATCGCCGGATGCTTCAACACCGCCGGCGAGGCGGCCGAGAAGACCCGGGCGGAGATCGAGGCGTACGGGGTGCCGAGCTGGTTCGCCCCCTGCGACGTCACCGACCGCACGGCGGTCGACGAGTTCGTCGCCGCCGCCGAGAAGCGCCTCGGCCCGCTCACCGCGCTGGTCAACAACGCCGGCATCACCCGGGACCGGCCGCTGGTGCTGATGGGCCCGGACGACTGGCACGACGTCATCGACACCAACCTGACCGGCACCTGGAACGTCTGCCGCACTGTCGCGTTCCGCTTCCTCAAGCGCCGGCGCGGCGCCGTGGTCAACCTTTCCTCGGTCGCCGGCGTCACCGGCAACACCGGGCAGACCAACTACGCCGCCAGCAAGGCCGGCATCATCGGGTTCAGCCGCTCGCTGGCCAAGGAGGTCGCCGGGCACGGCGTCCGGGTCAACGTGGTGGCGCCCGGCTTCATCGAGACCGACATGACCGCGGCGCTGGCCGGCAAGCTGCGCGAGCAGGCGCTCAAGCAGATCCCGTTGGGCCGCTTCGGCACCCCGGAGGACGTCGCCGAGCTGGTCGAGTTCCTGCTGTCCGACCGGGCCGCATACCTCACCGGCCAGGTCGTGCGGGTCGACGGGGGGATCGTGCTGTGACCGCCGCCGCGCCCGCGTTCGCCCCGGACCGCACCCCCGCCCAGACGTACGCCGAGGCGGCCGCGCCGCTGCCGGCCGTCGCGTGGGTCGAGGTCGCCGCCGGCCCACGCGGCGGGATCACCCTGCGCGCCGGCACCACGGTCGACCCGGACGACGTCTACCTGACCGGGCACTTTCCCGAGCTGACCGTCTACCCGGGGGTGTTCACCCTGGAGACGCTGCGGCAGGCGGTCACCGCGGCGGTCGGCCACTGCGCCGGCCGGCCGCCGGAGCTGCACCGGCTGCGCTCGGCCCGGTTCCTCGCCCCGCTGCTGGCCGGCGACACGCTGACCGTCGAGGCGTCCGTCGGCCCGGTCGCCGAGGACCAGTCCTTCGAGGTCACCGCCCGCTGCGTACGCGGGGACGGGGTGCGGACCGCGACCGTGCGGGCGGTGTTCCGCTGGCCGGTCGAGGACGGGGACGACGGCCGATGAGACTGGAGCACGCCGCGCTGCGCGCGCTGCTGCCGCACCGGTACCCGATGCTGCTGCTCGACCGGGTCGAGGACGTGACGCCGGGGGAGAGCCTGACCGGCGTCAAGGCGGTGAGCGGCTGCGAGCCCTGCTACCGGGGCATCGCCGAGGGACAGCCCGCCGACCGGTACGCCTACCCGGCGTCGCTGCTGATCGAGTCGTTCGGCCAGGGCGCGGCGGTGCTCTGGCTGCTGTCACGGCGGTCCGGCACGGCGGGGCTGCCGATGTTCACCGCGGCCCGCGACGTCGCCCTGCTGAGCCCGGTGCACCCGGGCGACGTGATACGCCACCGGGTCCGGCTGGAGCAGGTCGTCGACGGCGCCGCGTTCGCCTCCGGGTCCAGCTGGGTCGGGGAGCGGCGGGTGGCCGAGTTCGACTCGATGATGGCCGTCGTCCGGGCGGTCGACGCCATCGTCGAGCCGCGAGATGAGAGGGAGGAACCGCGATGAGTGAACGCGACAAGCACCTGGAGCAGCTGCGGGAGATCGTCGCCGAGGTGCTCGAGATGGAGCCGGAGGAGGTCGCCGACACGGCCGACTTCGTCGAGGAGTACGAGGCGGACTCGCTGCGGGCGATCGAGATCCTGGCCCGGATCGAGAAGACCTACAAGGTGGAGATCCCGCAGGCCGAGCTGAACGAGATGCGCAGCCTGAAGGCCGTGCACGAGGTGGTGGCGCGGTACGCCGGCTGGCAGGACTGAGGTGCACCGGGTAGTCGTCACCGGGCTCGGCCCGGTGTCGGGCATCGGCATCGGCGTCGACGAGTTCACCGACGGGCTGCGCCGGGGCCGCTCCGCCGCCGCGCCGATCACCAGCTTCGACGCGTCCGGCTTCCCGCACCGGTACGCCGGCGAGGTGCCCGCGTTCCGGCCGGCGGAGGTGCTGCGCCGGCTGCGGGTCGACCAGTGGGGCCGCTCGGCGCTGCTGGCCGCGGCCGCCGCCCGGCTGGCCGCGACCGACGCGGACCTGCCGCTGCCGCTGGCCGACCCGGGGCGCGCGGGCGCGGTCATCGGCACCACCAGCGGCGAGTCGACGGTGGTGGAGCAGCTCGTCGCGGACCTCGTCGCCGGCGGCTACCCGAGCATGTCGGCGCGCTCGCTGCGCCAGGCGCCCGCCGAGCGGCTGGCCTACGCGGTCAGCGCCGAGCTGGGCCTGGGCGGTGAGTCGGTCACGCTCACCACCGCGTGTTCGGCAAGCAACTACGCCATCGGCTACGCCTACGACCTGCTGCACACCGGCGAGGCGGACGTGATGGTGGCCGGCGGGGCGGACTCGGTGTGCCGGTGGGCGCACGCCGGCTTCTTCCGGTTGGGCGCGCTGACCGAACGGCAGTGCCGCCCGTTCGACCGGGACCGCTCCGGCATCCTCACCGGCGAGGGCGGCGCGGCGCTGGTGCTGGAGACGCTGGAGCACGCCCGGGCCCGGGGCGCCCGGATCTACGCCGAGGTGCTCGGCCACGGCCTGAACTGCGACGCCCACCACATGGTGGCGCCGAACGAGGACAGCATCGCCGCCTGCATGCGCCTGGCCCTGGACAACGCCGGGATCAAGCCGGTGGACGTCGACTACGTGAGCACCCACGGCACCGGGACGCCGGCGAACGACCTGTGCGAGGCGCGGGCGATCCGGGCGGTCTTCGGCGACCGGGTGCCGCCGGTCAGCTCGATCAAGTCGATGCTCGGGCACACCATGGGCGCGGCCAGCGGCTTCGGCGCGATCGCCACCACCCTCGCCATCCGGCACGGGTTCCTGCCCCCGACGATCAACTGGGAGAATCCGGACCCGGAGCTGCCGTGGATCGACCCGGTGCCGAACGTCGCCCGGCCGGCGACGGTCCGGGTGGCGCAGAACAACGGGTTCGCCTTCGGCGGCAACAACGCCATCACGATCTTCGGGGCGATCCGGTGAGCGGCGTGGTGACCGGCTGCGGGGTGGTGTCCGCCGCCGGGGACTCCGTCGCCGAGGTGCTCGCCGCGATCCGCGCCGGCACGGCCGTCCGCACCGACGTGCACGACCGGTTCGCCGAGCCGCTGCCGGAGGCCGAGGCGCCGGCGATCGCCGGCTTCGACGTACGCGGCCTGCTCGGCCGCAAGGGCACCAGCTTCCTGGACCGGGCCACCGCGCTGGCGATGGTGGCCTGCGGACGCGCGCTCACCGACGGGGAGCTGACCCCCGACGACGACAACCGGCACCGTATCGGGGTGGTGCTGGGCACCACCACCGGCAGCCTGAGGTCGACCATGGACTTCTCCCGCGAGACGCTGGTGCAGGACAAGCCCTACCTGGTCAACCCGGTGCTGTTCCCCAACACGGTGATGAACTGCGCCGCCGGCCAGGCGGCCATCCGCTACGGCCTGCGCGGCGTCAACGCCACAGTGGCCGGCGGCCCGCTGGCCTTCCTGTACGCGCTGCGCTACGCGCTCAACGCCATCCGGCGCGGCTACGCCGACGCGCTGCTGGTCGGCGGCGTGGAGGAGTACACCCCGAACACGGCCTGGGCGGCGCGGCTGACCGACGCCGGGCCGGCCGGCGAGGCGTCGGCGGTCTACCTGCTGCGCCGTCGCGGCGCCGAGGCGGGCGGCGCCCGCGCCGAGGTGCTCTCGGTGGCCACCGGTTTCGCGCCCGACGACGCCGACGCCGGGCTCGCCGGCTGCGCCGGCCGGGCGCTGGCGGCCGCCGACGTCCGGACGGCCGACGTCTGGGCGCTCGCCGGCGACGACGCCGACGGCCTGCGGAGTGCCGTGCCCGCCACTGTGGAACGGCTGCCGGTGCGTCCGGCGCTCGGTGACTGCCAGGCCGCGGCCGGCGCCCTGGCCTTCGGCGCGCTGCTGGCCCGCTACGCCGAGGAGCCCGAACAGGCCGGACGCCCGGCGCTGGTCACCGCGCGTTCGCGCGACGGCGGGGTGGCGGCGGCCGTGGTGAGGGGGTGGGCCGGTGGCGGCGACGATCACCGCTAGCGCGGCGCGTACCTGCTTCGGCGACGGACCGGCCACCTGGGACGCGCTGCTGCGCGGCGAGTGCGGCGTCGCGCCGCTGCGGCGGGTTGACCCGCGACGCGTCGGGGTGGAGCACGGCTACCCGATCGCCGACGACCGGCCGTTCGGGCCCGGTCGCTGGCTCGCCGACTGCGTCACCGAGGCGCTGGCCGCGGCCGGCGTGGATCCGCTGCGCCGCCGGGTGGTCAGCCTGGTCGGCACCGGGCTGCGCGAGTCGGCCGAGGTGGAACGGGCCGCGCTGGGCGGCGCCGTCGACTTTCCCGCCGAGCGGCTGCACTTCGGCCCGGCCGTCGCCGGCGCGGCGCCCGGCGTGGGTCGTGTGGTGACGCTCGCCAACGCGTGCAGCGCCGGCGGGCACGCCCTCGCGCTGGCCCAGGATCTGGTGGAGACCGGCGAGGCGGACGCGGTGCTGGTCGGCGGCGCCGACGGCAGCAGCGCGTCGATGCTGGCGATGATCGGTCGGGTGGCCGCCCGGCCGACCGAGCGGGTGCGGCCGTTCGACGCCGACCGCACCGGTGTGCTGCTGGGCGACGGCGCGGTGGTGCTGGTCGTCGAGGCGGACCGGCCGGGCGCGGGGCTGGCCCGCCTGCTGGGCACCGGGCTGTCCTGCGACGCCGGGCACGAGACGGCCCCCGACCGCCACGGCATCCTGCGGGCCGTGCACGACGCGTACCGCCGGGCCGACCGCCGGCCCGAGCAGGTCGACCTGGTGCTGGCGCACGGCACCGGCACCGCGCTCAACGACGAGACCGAGGCCGGCGTGCTCGCCGAGGTCTTCGCCGGCTGCGAGCCCGGACCGCTGGTGACCGCGCTCAAGGGCGCGGTGGGGCACACCTCGGGCGGGTCGGCGCTGCTCAGCGTCGCCGTCGCGATCGAGGCGCTGCGCACCGGGCGGGTCCCGCCGGTGGTCGGGCTGAGCCGGCCCACGCCCGAGGCGGCCGGGCTGCGCCTGGTACGCGACCGGGCGGTGGCGGCGGCCCCGCGTGTCGCCCAGGTCGACGCGTTCGGCTTCGGCGGCCTCAACGCGGTCACCCTCCTGGAGACGACATGACGACAGTCCACGCCGTGCCGTCCCCGGCGACGACCGGCTTCCGGCCGGTGGCCGCGGTGCTGAGCGCCGCGCTGAACGTGCCGGGACTCGACGTGCCGACCCTGCTCGCCGACGCCGGCCGGCCCGCACCGGACGCGGATCTCGCCCCGGCCGGCGGGCCCACGGTCCCCGCCGGCCCCGGTGCGAGACCCGGCGGTGTCGGTGCGCCGGACGACGCCGCCGACGGGCCGGGCTGGCCGCCGGAGCGGGCCGCCGAACTACTCGGCCGCAAGGGCCTGCTGGCCAAGGAGCCGGCCACCCGGCTCGCGCTGTGCGCCGTACACCGGGCGTTGGGCCTGCCGCCGAAGGCGCCCCGGCGGACCGGACCGGCCGACCCGCGTACCGCCGTGGTGGTCAGTTCCAACCTGGGCAACGTCGCCACGGTGGGCGACATCGCCGGGCGGCTGCGCGACGGCGGGCCGCGGGAGGTCGGCCCGCTGGAGGCCCCGAACGCCTCCAGCAACGTCATCGCCGGGGCGATCGCGATCTGGTTCCGCTTCGGCGGCCCCAACCTCACCGTCTGCTCCGGCGCCACCGCCGGGCTGGACGCGATCTGGCTCGCCGGCCTGCTGCTGCGCGTCGGCCGCGCCGACCGGGTGGTGGTGGTCGGCGTCGAACCGGACGACCCGCAGGCCCGGGCCCTGCACGCCGCCCGCCGCGGCGCCACGCCCGGTCGGCCGCTGCGCGCCGGCGCCGCCTGCCTGCTGCTCGGCCCGCCCGACACCCCGGAGCGGCCGCTGCCGCCACGCGACCCGGCCGACGCGGCGGGGCGACCACCGGCGTCGCTCGACCCCACCGGTACGCCGGAGCGGCCACTGGCGCTGCTCGGACCGGTCCGCGACGGCGCGTCCGACACCGACCCCCTGGTCGACGAGGCCCGGCTGGACGCCGACCACTACGGCGCCGCCGGGGTCGTGCACACCGCGCTCGCCGTGCGGCTGACCGCCGGCACCCCGGCCGTCGCCGTGCGCTGCGGCGACCCGGTCGACGGCGTACGCGAGACGACCGTGCGGGCGGTGCCGCGATGACCCGGACCGCACCCGCCGCGCCCGTGCACCCCGTCGCGGGCCCGGACTCCGGCGCGCCGACCGTGCTGCTGGTGCACGGCATGTCCGACACCTGGCAGAGCTGGCGGCACCTGGCGGCACGGCTGCCGGGCACCTGGCGGCTGCTCGCGGCCGAGCTGCCGTGGAAGGCCGGCACCGACCACCACTGGCGGCGGCGGGGCACCCCGGGCGCCTGGCTCGCCGGGACCGTCGAGGCCATGCCCGCGCCGCCCGACATCGTGGTCGGCCACTCGCTCGGCGCCAACGCGGTGCTGGAGATGCTGGCCACCGAGACGGCGGTGCGCCCGCGCGGCGCGATGCTGATCGCGCCCTTCTACTGCCCGCCGGACCTGCCGATCACCTGGGCGGTGCACGAGCGGGCCCAGGCCAACTTCGTCCGGATCATCGACGAGGGACTGCGCAACCGGCTCGGCGCGCGTCTGGCCACGCTGGACGCCGCCACGCTGGCGTCGATGCGCGACATCATGGTGGACCGGATCGGCCCGGTCGGGTTCACCGCGCTGTTCGACCACTTCACCGCCACCGCCGGCCTGCCCCTGCACGCGGTGACGGTGCCGACCAAGGTGCTCACCGGCGGCCGGGACCCCAGCCTGGACGGCCCCCGCGCGAGCGCCCTGCGCGCCCGGCTGCCCGGCGCCGAGGTCGTCGTCGAGCCGGAGTTCCACCACTTCTGCCACCTCGACCGCGCCGCCGAGGTGGCCCGGCACATCGCGGTCTTCGTCGCGCAGGTGTGCCCCGATCCCGCGATCCGAGGAGGTACGCCGTGACCACGGCGGTCCAGCACGAGCCCGTGACCCTGTCCGCCCGGCCCGGGTTCGAGGGCGCCAACATCCGCACCTGGATCGGGTTCAAGCACTTCGCGTACCTGGTGGAGCAGGGTGTCCTGCAGTGGTTCCGGGAGCGTGGCCACGGCCCGGGCCGGCTCTACCTGGAGCACGGCGTGGGGCTGTCGGTGCGGGAGTGCTCACTGCTGCTCCCGGCCGTGCTGGAGGTCGACGACGAGGTCGACGTGACGGCCACCCCGGGTGCGGGCGGCCGGTTCGCGGTGCGGATCGCGCGCGCGGGCGGCACGGCCGGGGCCGAGACGGTCACCGCCTGCCGGGCCCGGGTCCGGGTCGCGCTGGTCCGCGAGCCGGACGCGCCGGCGTCGGCGCCGCTGCCGGCGGAGCTGGCAGGCCTGCTGGAGGAGCCGGGCGCCGGCGAGCCCGGCCCGGCCGCCGGCGCCGACCCGGCCGCCACCCTGCGCGCCGCCGGCGCCGGCTTCGTCTGGGCCTGGCGGGTGCCCTACTTCTACTGCCAGTACTCGCAGCGCATGCAGCACGCCGGCTACGTCCGGCTGCTGGAGGAGGTGGTGGACCGCTACCTCGCCGACCGGGGCGTCTCGGTCGGGCGGATGCTGCGCGAGCGGGGCTGGATCCCGGTGGTGTCCCGGGCCCGCGTCGAGGTGCGCGGCGACGCGCGCGTCGAGGAACCGATGTGGATCACCTTCACGGTCACCGACGTGCTCAAGGACGTCACCTACGACGCCCGGATGACCTGTCACGTGGTGCGCGACGGCCGGTTGGTGCAGGTGGCGACCGCCACCATCCTGCACGGCTACGCGGCCAGCCGAGGGCCGGACGCGGGCAGCCTGGCCACCCTCGACCCGGAGACCGTGGCCGCGTTGACCGCGGGGAGCCGGTGATGGCGCCCCGGCCGCCCCGGTTGTACTTCTCCTTCCGCAGCCCGTACAGCTGGCTGGCGGTGGAGCGGCTGACCCGGGCGCTGCACCGCCCGCAGGAGGTGCTGGAGTTCATCCCCTACTGGGACCCGGATCCGCGGACCGAGGCGGCGCTGACCGCGGCCGGCGGCGCGTTCCACTACGTGCAGATGAGCAAGCCGAAGCACCTCTACCTGTTGCAGGACGCCAAGCGCCAGGCCCGGCGACTGGACCTGCCGATGCGCTGGCCGATCGACGTCGACCCGTGGTGGGAGCGGCCGCACCTGGGCTTCCTCGCGGCCCGGGAGCGGGGCGCGGGGGAGGCGTTCTACCGGGAGGTGATCGCGGCGCGCTGGCAGCGCGGCGAGGACGTCTGCACGCCGGAGGTCCTCGCCGGGGTCGCCGAGCGGGCCGGCGTCGACCCGCAGGTGGTGCTCGGCGCCGTCGACGACGACGCGGTCCGGGCCGCCGGGGTGGACTGCCTGATGCGCGCCTACGACGACGACATCTTCGGCATCCCCTACCTGCGGCTCGGCCCGCACCGGTTCTGGGGCGTGGACCGGGTCGACGACTTCCTCGCCGCCTACGCCGACCGGCCCGGCGCCCCGGCGCGCCCGGCGGAGCCGGTGCCGGCCGGCGCCGGCGGTTACGACACCGACACCGGAGGCGGCTGTGGCTGAGCGACGCACCCCCGAGCAGGAGCGGGCCCACCGGCGTCGGCAGCTGGTGCTGACCGTGCGCGCCTTCGCGCTGGCCGGCTTCGACGAGGGCGCCGGCGGGCACGTGACCGCCCGGGACCCGATCGACCCGGACACGTTCTGGATCAACCCGTTCGGCCGGCACTTCGGCCACGTCCGCGACGACGACCTGCTGCGGGTCGACCACGCCGGCGAGGTGGTCGAGGGCACGGGCCGGGTCAACCCCGCCGGGTACGCCATCCACTCCGCGATCCACAAGGCACGGCCGGACGTGGTGGCCGCCGCGCACACCCATTCGATCCACGGCCGGGCGTTCGCCGCGCTGGGCCGGCCGCTCGCGCCGATCACCCAGGACGCCTGCGCGTTCTTCGAGGACCACGAGGTCCACGACGAGTACGGCGGGGTGGTGCTCGACGGCGCGGAGGGCGACCGGATCGCGGCGACGCTGGGCGCCGGCAAGGCGGTCGTGTTGCGCAACCACGGCCTGCTCACGGTCGGCGGCTCGGTCGCCGAGGCGGCCTGGTGGTTCCTCGCCATGGACCGCTGCTGCCAGGTGCAGCTGCTCGCCCAGGCCGCGGGCGAACTGGTCCTGATCCCCGACGAGGCGGCCCGGGCGGCGCGCGCGGACATCGGCGCCCCCGGGATCGCCCGGCTCAACTTCCGGCCGGTGGCCGAGCACGTCCTGGCGGTCAGCCCGGACCTGACGGCCTGAACCACGCACAGACAGGAGGTTCGGAGTGGCCGAGCTGCTGGAGAACATGGTGCGCGACGCCGGCGACGACACCGCGCTGGTCGACGAGGACGGCACCCGGACGTGGGCGGAGCTGGACCGGGCGGTCGACAGGTGGATCGGGGTGCTGCGCGGCGCCGGCCTGACCGTCGGCGACCGGGTGGCGTTCGTGCTCGGCAACCGGCACGAGACCTTCGAGGCGCTGCTCGCCTGCGTGCACGCCGGCCTGGTGGCGGTGCCGGTCAACTGGCACCTGACCGCGCCGGAGATCGCGCACATCCTGGCCGACTCCGGCGCCCGCGCGGTGCTCACCGAGGCCGCCTACGCCCCGACCGTACGCGCCGCCGTGGACCGGGTGCCGGACACGCCCGCCGTGCTGGTCACCGTGGACGGCGGCGACGGGTTCACCCCGCTCGCCGAGCTGCCCGTCGGCGACGCCGGACAGGCGGTGTCCGGGGGCGTGCTGCTCTACACCTCGGGCACCAGCGGCCGCCCCAAGGGCGTGGTCAACCCGTTGCTCACCGTCGGCGCGCCGATCGAGCGGGTGGCCGCCACCACGGCCGCGCTCGGTGGCGGGCTGGGCATCCCGACCAGCGGGCGGGCCCTGCTGGTGGGCCCCTGGTACCACTCGGCGCAGCTGTTCTTCGCCCAGTTCCCGCTGCTGCGCGGCTGCGCCCTGGTGATGCGCCGACGGTTCGACCCGGTCGAGGTGCTGCGGGTGATCGACGACGAGAAGATCACCATCAGTCATCTGGTGCCGACGCAGTTCATCCGCCTGCTGCGCGTCGACGACGCCACCCGCGCCGCGTTCTCCGGCGCCGGCCTCGCCCGTATCTGGCACGGCGGCGGTCCGTGTCCGCCGGAGACCAAGCGCGCGATGATCGACTGGTGGGGTCCGGTGTTCGTCGAGTACTACGCCGCGACCGAGGCCGGCATCGTCACCCTCGCCGACTCGCACACCTGGCTGGCCCGGCCCGGCACGGTGGGCCGGCCGGCGCCGCCGACCGAGGTCCTGGTGGTCGACGACGCGGGCCACCCGGTCCCGGCCGGGCAGGAGGGCCGGGTCGCGGTCCGGCGTCCCCCGGGCCGCGGTTTCCACTACCACAACGCCCCGGAGCAGACCGAGAAGGCGCACGTCGCCCCGCACACCTTCACCCTCGGCGACCTCGGCCGCCTCGACGACGACGGCTACCTCTACCTGACCGGCCGCTCGGCGGAACTGATCGTCTCCGGTGGGGTCAACGTGTACCCGGCCGAGGTGGAGGCGGTGCTGCTGACTCACCCGGCGGTTGCCGACGGGGTGGTCGTCGGGGTGCCGGACGCCGAGTTCGGCGAGCAGGTCAAGGCGCTGGTGCAGCTCGATGCGGCGTGGCCGGCCGAGGGCGTCGAGGCGGTCCTGGACGCGCACTGCCGGGCCGGCCTGGCCGGCTTCAAGGTGCCGCGTTCCTACGAGCTGGTCGACCGGATCCCCCGGGAGCCCACCGGCAAGGTGCCGCGCGCCGCGCTGCGCGAGCGCCACCGGCACGCGCCGGCCCCGCCGGGCCTGCTCGCCGACCCGGGTACGTACCTGACCGGCGTGCCGCACGCCGAGTTCGCCCGACGACGCCGGGAGGCACCCGTCGCCCGGGTCGACGAGGTCGCGCTGACCCGCACCGACCGGGACGGCGAGACCACGTCGCGGGGACGCGGCTTCTGGGCGGTCACCCGGTACGCCGCCGTGTCGGCGGTCTCGCGGGACCCGGCGCTGTTCTCCTCGGCCGCCGGCGGCGCGTTCCTCGCCGACCCGCGTACCCCGGCCGACCTGGACCGCAACCGGCAACTTCTGATCAACATGGACGCGCCGGAGCACACCTGGGTACGCCGCCTGGTGGCCGGCGCGTTCACCCCGCGCGCCGTCGGGCGCCTGCGTGAGCTGGTCACCCGGCACGCCGAGGAGGTGGTGTCCCGGGCGGTGGCCGCCGGGGACATCGACGTGGTGGCGGACCTGGCCGCCGAACTGCCGCTGCTGGTCCTCACCGACCTGCTGGGCATGCCGGCCACCGACCGCAAGCTGCTGTTCGAGTGGAGCAACAACCTGGTCGGCTTCGACGACCCGGAGCACGGCGGCGGCAGCGTGGCGCGCTACCGGGACACCTTCGCCGCCGCCTTCGCCTACGTCCGGCAGCTCGCCGAGCAGCGGCGGGCCGGACCGGGCGACGACCTGATGAGCCTGCTGGTGCACGCCGAGTCCGACGGCCGAGGGCTGACCGACGCGCAGTTGTGCCAGCTGTGGCTGCTGCTGGTCATCGCCGGTAACGAGACCACCCGACACCTGATCTCCGGCGGCGTACAGGCCCTGGTGGAGCACCCGGAGCAGCGCGACCGCCTGATCGCCGAGCCGGACCTGACCGGGACGGCGGTGGAGGAGCTGCTGCGCTGGGTCACCCCGATCATGCAGTTCCGGCGGACCGCCACCCGCGACACCGTGCTCGACGGCGCCCGGATCGCCGCCGGCGACAAGGTCGTCGTCTACTACAGCTCGGCCAACCGGGACCCGGAGGCGTTCACCGACCCGGACCGGCTGGACCTCGGCCGCGACCCGAACCCGCACCTGGCGTTCGGCATCGGACCGCACTTCTGCCTCGGCGCGCACCTGGCCCGGCTGGAGATGGCGGCCTTCCTCACCGCGGTCCGACCGCACCTGGCCGGCCTGCGGCTGACCGGACCGGTCCGCCGGATGCGGACCAACTTCATGAACGCGATCACCGCGATGCCCGCGCGCTTCGACACCGCGCCGAGGGGGGAGTGACCCGATGCCACTGGAACTGCACTGGTTCCTGCCCTCGCACGGCGACGGCCGGGATCTGGCCGAGCCGGCGCGGGGCGGCGCCCGGCCGGCGCGGATCACCCGCCGCGCACCGGACGTCGGCTATCTCGCCCAGGTGGCCCAGGCCGCCGACCGGCTCGGCTTCGCCAGCGTGCTCACCCCGGCCGGGCTGTTCTGCGAGGACCCGTGGATCGTGGCGTCCGCGCTGGCCGCGCAGACCGAACGGCTCAAGTTCATGATCGCGCTGCGGCCGGGGCTCGTCTCGCCCACCCTGGTCGCCCAGATGGCCGCGACCCTGCACCGGGTCACCGGTGGGCGGGTGCTGCTCAACATCGTCGCCGGCAGCGACCCGGACGAACAGCACCGCTACGGCGACTGGCTGGACCACGACGACCGCTACGCCCGGGCCGAGGAGTTCCTGGCCATCCTCAACCAGCTCTGGTCCGGTCGGCCGGTGGACCACACCGGCGCGCACTACCGGGTGCGTGGCGCGCTGCTGGCCCGACCACCGGAGGCCCCGCCGACGGTGTTCCTCGGCGGCTCGTCACCCGCGGCCCGGCAGGCGGCGGCCCGACACGCGGACGTCTACCTCGCCTGGGGCGAGACTCCCGCCCTCCTCGGCGAGCTGCTGAACCGGGCCCGCGACCGGGCGGCGGAGGAGGGGCGGACGCTGCGCACCGGCAGTCGGCTGCACGTGATCAGCCGGGACACCGCACGGGAGGCCTGGGCCGAGGCGGAGCGGCTGCTCGCGGGCGTGGACCAGGCGCGCATCGACGCGGCGCGCAAGCGGTTCTCGCGTACCGAGTCGGAGGGGCAGCGGCGGGCCGCGGCGCTGCACGCCGGCGGCAACGCCCGGATGGAGGTCCACCCGAACGTCTGGGCCGGCTACTCGCTGGTCCGGCCGGGCGCCGGCGCGGCGCTGGTGGGCAGCCACGAGGAGGTCGCCGAACGGATCGCCGAGTACCACGCCGCCGGCGTCGACCACCTGATCCTCTCCGGACAGCCGCACCTGGAGGAGGCGTACTGGGTCGGTGAGGGGGTGCTGCCGTTGCTCCGGCACGACGGCCTGCTCGCCGCCGACGCCGGCCGGGCGCCCGAGCTGGCGGCGCGGTGATGGCGGCGCCGGCGCGGCACCTGCCGCTGACCGTGGTGATCGGCAACCCGAAGCCGCACTCCCGGACCCGGACCGTGGCGCTGAGCACCGCGGCGGCGCTGCACGAGCGGCTGGCCGACGGCAGGACCCCGGTCGGGCTACCCGGTGTGATCGACCTGTCCGAGCTGACCGCCGAGCTGGTCGGTCAGGGCAGCCGCCCGGAGGCGCTGGACGAGGCGCTGGAGTCCGTCCGTCGTCCCGGGCTGCTGCTGGTGGCCAGCCCCACCTTCAAGGCGGCGTACAGCGGCCTGCTGAAGCTCTTCGTGGACGTGCTTCCCCGCGGCGCGCTGGCCGGCGTGGTGGCGGTGCCGCTGATGACCGCGGCCCGGTCCGGGCACCGCCGCGTCGTCGACACCCACCTGGGTGCGCTGCTGGCCGAGGTGGGCGCCTGCGTCCCGGTGCCCGGGCTGTGCGTGCTCGAACGCGAACTCGACACCGCCGAGGTGGGCATCGGGCGGTGGCTGGACGGCGCGGCGCCGGCGGTCACCGAGGCGTTGGCCGGCACGGTCGGACCGGGTTGAGCCGGTACGCCCTCCGGCGCGCGGGCTGGTCAGCCCGCGCTCACCTCGGTGCCGTGCTTGCGTCGCAGCCGGCTGATCCAGCCCTGCGCGGTGTGCACCGGCACGTCGAAGTGCTCGGCGACCCGGCTGATGGTGCCGACCTGCTCGTAGATCGCCTCGAGGTCGGCCGCGTCGGGCGCCCGCCGGTAGGCCCGCCCGCTCTTGAGTCGGCTGAGGCGCTCCGGCTCCGCCGGCCGGCGGGCGGGACGCGGTGGCGCCGGCGGCGCCGGCGGCGCGGCGGCGGGGGTGACGGCGGTGGCCGTGGGGACCGGACCGACGCCCGGCTCCGGGCGACCGCCGGAGACGGTGCTCCGGCCGCGCTCGCGGTCCTGCGGCGGGACGAAGGCACGCAGCAGGGCGTCGAAGTCGACGTACGGCAGCTCGCCGGTGAGGCCGGCGCTCTGCGGAGCGCGGACGGTGAGCTCGCGGACGACCGGGTGACCGTCACCGGTGTCCAGACGCACGACGGTCTGGGCCACCGGACCGGTGATCTCCTCGCCGTCGTCCTCCACCGGGACGATGGTGATGATGTATTGGCTCACGGCGATGCCTTCCTGCGCATGTCCGGTGGGGCAGCGAGGCCGTCCGATCTGCTTGAACGGGGGTGCTCGACGGTGGGAGACAAGATATCGGATCTCAGTATGACAGGAGCCTAGATGTCCGACACCATCCTGCGGTCGCCTATCCTTCATCTCTCTTCGGGCCACCGGTATGAACAGGGGTGCTAGGCGGGACCCCGATAGTTGACAGCACCGGTGGCCAGGAGCGCCGCCAGCGCCGCCCGGGAGGACACCCCGGTCTTGCGGAAGATCCGGGTCAGGTGGGCCTCCACCGTCTTCACTGTCACGTACACCTGCTCCGCGGCCTCGGCGTTGCTCGCTCCCGCCGCGACCAGCCGGGCGATGTCCCACTCCCGCCGGGTCAGCGTCAGCTCGCCCCGTGCCGCGCTGTCGGGGCGACGCCCCGCCGCGCCGGCCGCCCGGCTCTGCACGCCGGCGACCGCCCGCCGCAGCGGCGGCGAGCCGACCAGATCGGCGATCCGGCGTGCCTCGGCCAACTCGACCTCCGCCGCCGTCCACTCCCGCACGTCGCACAACGCCCGCGCCCGCACCAGCCGGGCCGACGCCTCGTCCAACCGCCAGCCGATGTCGGCGAAGCTGTCCGCGGCGGCCCCGGCGAGTTCCGCCGCGCCACGCGGATCGGTGTCGAGGGTCAGCCGGGCCCGGCTGACGCGCACCATGGCGCTCTGCCCGCGCAGCCGCAGCCGCTGGGCGTGTCGCCCGGCCACCGCCAGCCAGTGCAGCGCCTCGTCGCGCCGGCCGGCGCGGTGGGTCATCTCGGCCAGCGACGAGGCCCAGCAGGCCCGGCCGGCCGCCTCCACCTGGCCGAGTTCGACGCCGCCGCAGGCGCGCAGCAACGCCGGCGCCGCGCCGACCCGGTCGCCGGCCAGGAACCGCAGTCGCACGGCCACCCGCTGGCTCACCCCGTCGTACCAGTTGGGCCGGCGGGTGGCGGCGTCCAGCACGGCGGTCTCGGCCAGCTGGCGGGCCGCGGCCGGGCCACGCCGCCAGGCCACCGCGATGGCGCGATGCGCCCGGGCCAGCCCGACCAGCGGTTCCACCCCCATCGCCACGGCCACCTCCTCGGCGTCCTCGCCCTCGCTCAGCGCCCGGTCGAGGCTGCCCAGCCGGCAGGTCACCGCGCAACGACCGATCAGCAGCCACGGGGTCAACGCGACCAGGCCGGCGCGGCAGCAGATCTCCAACGCCCGGTCGAGGTGGTGCAACGCCGACCGGTCCCGTTCGAGCAGGTGCTCGGCCCAGGCCAGCAGCGCCAACAGGTCGGGGTGTCGGGCGAGTTCGTCGTCGGCGAGCGCGTCCACCTCGGACGACGCGCGGCCCAGCGCCTCCTCGGCCGGGAAGCCGCAGTCGACGTGCGCCGCGACGAAGCAGCGGACCACTGCGGCGGTGGTGCCGCACCCGGGTTCGTCGAGCTTGTCGGCGAGCCGGCCCAGTTCGCACGCGTGCTGTGCGACGCCGGCCGCGCCGCACAGCGCGCCCGCCACGGCGGCCTCCGCGGTCAGGTCGAACCGGGCCCGCGCCCCGGCCGGCGCGTCCAGGTGCGGCAGCAGCAGGGCGTACGCGTCGAACGGGCGCCCCAGCAGGCGCTCGACGCGGGCCCGTGCGACAAGCGCCCGCACCCGCTGGTCCTCGCCCGGCAACGCCCGACGGCTGAGGTCCTGCAACAGGGTGCGGGCCTGACGCAACCGGCCCGCGCCGACCAGGGCGTCCGCGGTGGCGAAGTCCAGACGGACCCGGCGCGGGTCGGTCGACCCGGCGTCCGGCAGCAGCCGGCGCACACCGGTCAGCCAGCGGATGGCGTCCGGCCGTGGCGTCCGCGGGCTCTCCGCCGCCTCGATCAGCGCGTCGGCCGCGGCCGGGTCGGTGCACTGCCCACCGGCCGACAGGTGCTCGGCGTAGCGCGTCACCGGGTGGCCGAGGTCGCGCAGGATGTCGGCGGCGACGGCGTGCAGGCGGCGCCGCCGCCCGGGGGACAGCGAACGGTAGACCACCGCCCGGTCGACCTCATGGCGGAACCGCAGGGTGGGCGCCAGCGCCGGGTCGGTGCGCAGCAGGTCGGCGGCGACCAGCCCGTCCAGCAGGTCGCTGGTGGCGGCGGGATCCCGATGGGCGAGCGCGCCCGCGAGCGTCGGCTCGAACCCCTCCGCGCACACCGAGACCGCCTCCAGCATCTGCCGCTGGTCGACCTCGAGCGCGTCCACGTCGAGCTGGACCGCGGCGGTGACCTCGAACGGCAGCTCCGCGGGCAGGCCACGCAGCGCGGCCACCGCACCGTCCAACGCCTCGGGCCGGTAGGCGAGCACGTAGCGGGGCACGCCGCCGGAGAGGCGGTGCACCCGCTGCCCGGCGCGGCCGTCCGGCAGCCCGAGCAGCGCGGCCACGCCGGCCGGGTCCAGCGGCGACAGGGTGAACGTGCGACGGTTCAGCTGGACGACGCCGCCCAGCGCGGCCGTCGCCCAGCCGGGCATCTGTCGCGGCCGGTACGCGACGACCAGCAGCAGCCCGGCCGGCGGCGCCTGCGCGACGCGGGCCAACAGTGCCGCCACCGCCGGCGGCGCCAGGTGCAGGTCGTCCAGGAGCAGCACCGAGGCGCCGCTGACCGGTTCGGCCCGGTGCGCCGCCGGAGCGACCAGCGAGGTGAGCAGTCGTCGCATGCGGTCACCGTCGCGGCCGGCGGCGGCGAGCACCGGCACGGCCGCCTGCCCGGCCCGAACTGCCAGCTCCCGCAGCAGACGGGTCTTGCCGCAGCCCGGGTCGGCGGCGAACTCCAGCATCGACGGCTGCCCGGCCCGTGCCGCGCACAGCGCCCGGTCGAAGAGGTCGAGGGCGCAGTTGCGGCCGACCAGCGGTTCGAGGGGTCCGCCGGACGAGGCCGGCTCGACGCCGGTCACCGGCGCACCGCCGGCGGGTCCGCCTCGACGCGATCAGGTCGGGCGGGGCCAGGTGACATGGTCCGGTCAAGCATCGGCCGCCCCCCAGTTCCGCCCCTTGTGGACCGCGCGGCGCTCCCGAGCCGACGGATCGTCGCCGGCGTCGGGCGAGCGCCCGGTGCCACTGTACGAGCGTGAAACAACTGTGACGATCGCGAGAGTGGCTGAATCTGACCGTCTGGGAAGAGGAATCGTGCGTGGTCGACCGACCATGTTCGGTTCCCGACCCGCGACTCAGCGCGCCGCCGCGCTCGCGCTCAGTTCACCCCAGTGTCGGGTTTTCCCTACTGTCGCATCGGTGGGCTTGGCCTACCGTCGACTGCGGCGGGTGCGACGCCTACGTTGGGGGAACCGTTCATGACGATGCATGGCCCATCCTGTCTGGACAGTCCACCGGAGATCCGGGCCGAGGGGGGACCGCCCGACCGCTGGCACGTGTTCCGATGCCTGCTGCCCCCGCGCGCGGCGGTGGCCGACGCGTTCGTGACGCGGGGGGTCGGCCCGCTCCTGCGCGAGTTGCAGGCGGTCGGTGAGCTGTCCGGCTGGTCCTTCACCCGCCAGTCGCCGCGGGTGGTCGACATCCACCTGCTCGGTGGCGCGCCGGGGCTGCTGGCGGCCCGGCTGGCAGGCCTCTGCGCGGCGGTCGGCGCGCACGGGCCGACGCGCCTGCCGCAGCTCGCCGGGCCGCCGACACCCGACCTCCGGCTGGTCGACGTGGCGGTGGAGCTGATCGGGATGACGCCGAACCGACCGGCCCGCCTCGGCGCCGCCGTCGACCTGACGATGGTGGCGGCCGTGCACACCTGTCCCGCGTTGCGGGTCGCCGACGCGCCCGTCGTGGCCGGCACCCGGGACGTCGCGGTGGTGTCGCCGGCGCGGTGGCGCCGGATCGCCGCCGCGCTGGCGACCGACCAGCACCCGCTGACCTGCTGGTCGCGGCTGCTGGAGACGCACCGGCGCGCACCCGGCTACGACGGCGCCGCGGCGTTCGGCATGGTGCACCTGCTGCACAACCAGCTCGGACTGACCGAACGCGACGAACAGCGGGTGCACGCCGGGTTGATCCGGTCGATGTCCCGGCGGTCCGGCGGCCCGCGCCGCTCCCAACGCTGGCACCAGGGCGTCGTACCTCCGGGGGCGGTCGGCCAGCGCGGCTGAGGGACCCGGCGGGCCCTCGGCTGCGGGCGGGCCGGCGCTGATCAGGGGCCCGGCGGGCCCTCGGCTGCGGGCGGGCCGGCGCTGCTCAGGGGCCCGGCGGGCCCTCAGCGGCGGGCCGGCCGGCGCTCGGGGCGCGGGCGGTCGCGCTCCGGGTCGACGCCGACCTGCACGGCGAAGGCCGGGTCGACGGCGAGCAGCGGCCGGGGGCCGAACAGCGCCATGGCGGTCAGCAGGGCGTCGGTGTCGCGCCCCTGCCAGACCGGGCGGCGCTCCGGATCGAGCTCGGCGTGCTCGCGGCGCAGCCGGCGCAGCAGCCGGCGGGCGGCGGCGCCGGTCTCGGGCACCTCGGTCAGCCACCAGCCGCCCAGCGCGGTGGCCAGGCAGCACAGCAGCAGACCGGCGACGGACGCCGGGCCGCCGGCCGTGCGACCCTCGACCGCGCTCTCGACGAGCCGGGTCACGCCGACGGCGGCGACCGCGAACAGGGGCAGGGTGCCCAGGGCCACCCGCCGCCGTTGCCCGGGGGTGAGCAGCCAACCGTCGCGGGCCAGCCGGGCGACGCTGCGGCGCAGCGCCCGGCCGACGTCCGGGTCGGCGAGGACCGCAGCCCAGGTCTGCGGGCGGCGCAGCGCGGTGTGCAGGGCGCGGACCAGCCCGGGTGCGCGGGGCGGCGGCAGGCCCTCGGCCTGCAGGGTGGCGAGTTCACCGACGGTCACCCCGCCGGCGCGGCGCAGCGCGGCCACGCCGACCTGGCAGGCCAGCAGCGACCGGTCGGTGAGGTACGCCAGTTCGACCCGGTCGGGCGTCGCGCCGCGGGCCCGGTGCCCGGTCAGCTCCCGCGCCGCCAGGGCGACCGCGACGGCCACGGCCACCGCGCCCAGGTAGTCGAGGAGGAAGAGCGGCCCGCTGACACCCCAGAGCATGGCGACAAGTATGGCCGCCGCCGCTCAGGAGGCGTGCCGGACCTCGCCGTCCCAGATGTCGGCCCACGGACGACGCAGGCCCCGCCCGAGGAAGATCGGTTCGCCGTTCTCGTCGTTGTCGACGTCGACCCGCTGGTCGACCCGGCCCACCTCGGTGACCTCGGTGAACCAACGGCGCAGCTGGTCGGGGCGGGACCAGCCGACGGCGATCACCACGTCGGCGTCGGCCGGCGGCCGGCCGAACGCGGCCATGCTGTTGTGCCCGGAGTAGGCGCGGGGCAGGCCGCGCGCCGGACCGTAGCGGGCCAGCGCCCCGGCCTCGCCGTAGTTGCCGGTGAGCACGACCGCCCGGTCACGCTCCGGCGCGGGCAGGCCGCGGTGCACGGCGGCGACGGAGTCGGCGAACGCCGGCCAGCCGATGGTCTCCCCGGCGTCGTAGTTCACGTCGACCACGAAGCCGGGCAGCCGGTCCGCCGGCAGGACGGGCAGCATCAGCGCCGCGCCGCCGGCCACCATCAGCACGGCGGCGACGGCGAGCAGCGCCCGCCGGGCCCGGGCCGCGCCGCGCCGGGCCCACCCGACCGTCGGCACCGCGCCGGCGGCGGTGAGCACCAGCAGCAACGGCGCGGTGTAGTAGCCCTTGCCGCCGGCCAGCACCACGATCGCGAGCACCACCAGCCACGCCCAGGCGAGCGCCCGGAACGCCGCCCAGGCCGGGCGGCGCAGCAGGGCGACCAGCCCGGCCACCCACACCGGCACCGCGAGCGGGCTGATGATCTCCAGCTGCAGCACGACCGCGTCGAGCCGGCCGCTGTAGGAGCTGTCGCCCTCGGCGATGGCGGAGGCGACGGAGAGCTGCGGGAAGCCGTGCGCGGCCTGCCACGCCACGTAGGGCGCGGCGAACAGCACGGCGACCGCCGCGCCGGCGAGGACCCACCGGTCGCGCAGCAGCGGACGCGGCCCGGCGATCAGCACGCCGGCGACCAGGCCGACGCCGAGCAGGGCGGGCAGCGGTTTGTTGAGCAGTCCCACGCCGAGGGCCAGCCCGGCGCCGAGCGCCCACCGGGTGTCGCCGGTGCGCAGCATCCGTGTCACGCAGAGCGCCGCCACCAGCCACACCAGCAGGTCGACGGTGGTGGTGCTGAGCAGGTGGCCGCCGGCCAGGACGATGCCGGAGGCGGCGGCGAGCACAGCCGCGGTCGACTGGGCGGCGCGGCCGGCGCCGAGCTGCCGGGCGATCGCGGCGACCAGCACCACCGCAGCGCCGCCGATCAACGCCGACGGGGTCCGCAGCAGCACCAGGTTGCCGGGCGCGATCGTGTCGGCGGCGCGGGCCAGGGCGGGCACGAGCGGCCCCTGGTCGACGAAGCCCCAGTCGAGGTGCCGCCCGCACAGCAGGAAGTAGAGCTCGTCGCGATGGTAGCCGTAGCGGCCGGCGAGCAGCAGCAGCGCGGCGGTGACGGCCGCGCCGACCAGCCACGGCAGCGCCGTGCGCGGCCCGGCGGGCGGCCGGCCGACGGGTGTGACGGCGTCGCGGCGATCGACGTCGGTGACGGATTCGGCCACCCACCCATCATGGCCCGACCGACGCGGGTCGCGCTGCCCCGGAATGCGGTGGCGGGGCACCCCGGGCCGGCGCTACCGTGCCGGCGATGCACATCCGTGACTGCACCGAGGGCGACTGGCCGAACGTCTGGCCGATCGTCGAGGACGTCGTCACCGCCGCCGACACGTTCGTCTACGACCCGGCCTGGCCGGCCGAGGTGGCGCGCGAGGTGTGGCTGGAACGGCCGCCGGGGCGTACCTCGGTGGCGGTGGACCACGACGGCGCGGTGCTCGGCACCGCGAAGATGGGCGCCAACCGGCCCGGGCCGGGCTCGCACGTGGCGACGGCGAGCTTCATGGTCGCCGCGACCGCCCGCGGTCGGGGCGTCGGTCGGGCGCTGTGCACCGACGCGCTGGACTGGGCGCGCCGGCGCGGGTTCGCCGCGATGCAGTTCAACGCCGTGGTGGAGACCAACACCGCGGCGGTGGCGCTCTACCTGCAGCTGGGCTTCGCGGTGGTCGGCACCGTGCCGCAGGCGTTCGCCCACCCCCGTGCGGGTCGGGTGGGCCTGCACGTGATGCACCGGTTCCTGTGACCGTCCACGGTGCGCGAGGATGACCGGATGAGCGCTGAACCGATCGAGCTGGCCGCCGCCCTGGCGCGTTTCGACCAGCTGTGGAGTCCCCGGATCGTCACCACGGTCAACGACTACGACGTGCGGATCGCGAAGGTGGCCGGCGAGCACGTCTGGCACAGCCACGACCACACCGACGAGTTCTTCCTGGTGCTCGACGGCGAGCTGCGCATCGCGCTGCGCGACGGCGCCGACGGCGGGCAGCGCGAGGTCACGCTGCCGCGCGGCGCGGTGTTCGTGGTGCCGCGCGGGGTCCAGCACCGGCCGTACGCGCCGGACGGCGCGTCGATCCTGATGTTCGAGCCGTCCGGCACGTCCAGCGTCGGGGACCGGCACGACGCGGTGCCCGGGCACGTGGACGCCACCACCGGGCACCGCCTCTGAGCCGGCCCGGAAGTGTCGGAGGCCACGGTTAGGTTCGTCGCGACGACAGCCGCCGAAGGAGTCCCGCCATGACCACGCTCGCCGACCGCCCGCGCACCGCCCTGCTCGTCATCGACGTGCAGAACGGCGTGGTGGGTGACGCCCACGACCGCGACCGGGTGGTCGCCAACATCGCCGCCCTGGTCGAGCGGGCCCGCACCGCCGGCGTTCCGGTCGTCTGGGTGCAGCACCACGCCGACGACCTGCCCGCCGGCAGCGAGCCCTGGCAGATCGTGCCGGAGCTGACGCGCCGCGACGACGAGGCGCTGGTGCACAAGGCCTACGGCGACTCGTTCGAGGACACCGACCTGGAGCGGGTGCTCGCCGACGCCCGGGTGGGCCGGCTGATCGTGACCGGCGCGCAGACCGACGCCTGCGTCCGCTCGACCTTGCACGGCGGGTTCACCCGCGGCTACGACGCCGTCCTGGTCGCCGACGCGCACACCACCGAGGACCTGTCCGGCTACGGCGCGCCCCCGCCGGCGCAGGTCATCGCGCACACCAACCTCTACTGGCGGTTCCAGAGCGCCCCGGGGCGCACCGCCGGCACGGTCGACACCGCCGACGTCGACTTCGCCGCCACCGTCGCGGCCTGACCGCCGGGCCCCGTCGACGCGGCGCGGCCGGGCACCACGCCCCGTCGTCGCCGGCAACCGCGCCCGGTCCGCCGCCTGCCGGCGACGCGGCCGGGAAAACGCCTCGCTGTCCGGCCGTGCCGCTGGCAGGCTGCCGGCCATGACCGCACAAGCTCTCGCGGGGGCGCTCGCCGACGAGCGTCGCCGTGTCGTGTTCGCCGCGATCGTGCTCGGCGCCCGGGACGTGCCCGCCGTGGTGGCCCGCACCGGCCTGCCCGCCCGGGACGCCGCCACCGCTGTGCGTCGGCTGACCGACGCGGGCGTGCTGACCGACGACGACAACGCCGGGCTGCGGGTCGACGCCGACCGGCTGCGCGAGTTCGCCCGGGCCGCCGCGGCGGCACCGGCGGCGCCGACGGCCGACCCGCGCCAGACGATCCTGCGCACCTTCCTGCGCGACGGGGCGCTGACCCGGCTGCCGGCCCAGCGCGGCCGACGTCGGGTGCTGCTGGAGCACATCACCGAGCGCACCTTCGAGCCGGGGCTGCGCTACCCGGAGCGGGCGGTGGACGACGCCCTGCGCCCGTGGTGCGAGGGCGGCGAGGCCGATCACGTCACGCTGCGCCGCTATCTCGTCGACGACCTGCTGCTCACCCGCGAGCACGGGGTCTACTGGCGGACCGGCCCGTGACCGGCTGGACGACCGGCCTCGCCCGGCCCGACCACCCCGACGCGGGCGTGCTGCTGCGCGAGTACATGGCGGACATGGTCCGCCGCTGGTACGGCCGGCCGGAGCGCCCCGGCGAGGTGGCTGCCGCGCTGGCCGAGATGCCCAGCGACGACCTGGCCCCGCCGACCGGGCTGCTGGTGCTGGCCCACCATGACGGGCGGCCGGCCGGCTGCGCCGGGTTGCGGTGGCAGCCGGGTTGGGCGGAACTGACGCGGGTCTACGTGCGTCCGGCGCACCGGGGATCCGGTGGTGGCGCCGCCCTGCTCGCCGCCGTCGAGACGTACGCGGACGGCGCCGGGGCGGACCGGATCCGGCTGGACACCCGCGCCGACCTGGTCGAGGCACGCGCCCTCTACGCCCGGCACGGCTACCGGGAGATCCCGGCGTTCAACGCCGGCCCGTACGCGCAGCACTGGTTCGAGAAGACGCTGCCGGCGCGAGTTGACGAGACGTCGGTGTCGCGCTAAAACAGAAACCGGAAGTTGAGTCACCCCGACTCAACAGGAGACCTTGGGCCAGGAGAACCGAGGAGGCAAGGGCCATGCTGATGCGTACCGACCCGTTCCGCGAGATCGACCGGATCGCCGAGCAGTTCTTCGGCACCACCGCCCGGCCGGCGGTGATGCACCTGGACGCCTACCGCGACGGCGACCACTTCTACGCCGCGTTCGACCTGCCCGGCGTCGACCCGGACAGCATCGACTGCACTGTCGAGCGCAACGTGCTGACCGTCCGCGCCGAGCGCCGCCGGCCCACCGGCGAGCACATCGAGCTGGTCGCCGCCGAGCGGCCGATGGGCACGTTCACCCGGCAGCTGTTCCTGGGCGACACGCTGGACACCGACCGGCTGGAGGCCGGCTACGACAACGGCGTGCTGACGCTGCGCATCCCGATCGCCGAGCGCGCCAAGCCGCGCCGCATCGCGGTCACCGCGACGGAGGGCAACGGCCACCGGCAGCTCACCACCGCGTGAGCACGCCTCACGCCGACGCGGGGGAGGCCGGTGCGCCGCCGTCCCCCGCGTCGGCGGGATAGAGCCGGGTCAGCGCGTGCGCGGTCGCGGTGAACCGGTCGCGCAGCTCGACCGGCGCCAGCACCTCCACCTCGGCGCCGAGCTTGAGCAGCTCGGCGTGGGCGTGGCGCACCGACTCGATCGGCACGGTGGTCTCCAGCCAGCCGTCCGGCCCGGGTTCCCCGGCCGCCGCCCGGGCTCCCCGGCTCATCTCCGGCGGGAAGACGTACGGCATGAACTCCAGCGCGGCGACGGTGAGCCGGATCCGCGCCTGCTCGCGGTAGACGTCCCGTTCGTAGCGGGCGGTCCACTCCCGCCAGTAGCCGGCCAGGTCGAACCCGTCGGGTCGCGCGAAGCCCTCGTCGGTGACGGTCGCGTCGAGCACCGCGCCGACCCGGTAGGTGCGCACCTCGTCGTCACAGCCGGCGACCAGATACCACCGGCCGGCCTTGAGCACCACGCCCAGCGGGGCGACCAGCCGGGTGACCTCGCGCGGGGCGCGCCAGCGCCGGTAGCGCAGCCGCACCAGCCGGTCGGCCCACACCGCGCCGGCCAGCGTCTCCAGGTGCGGCACCGGCTCCGGGTGGCGGAACCAGCCGGGCGCGTCCAGGTGGAACCGTTGCCGGATGCGGCCGCTGCGGTCGGCCAGCTCGTCGGGCAGGGCGGCGCGCACCTTCAGCTCGGCGGCGGCCACCGCCGACGCCAGCCCCAGCTCGGCGGCGGGCCCGGGCAGTCCGGCGAGGAACAACGCGTCGGCCTCCGGCCCGGTCAGCCCGGTGAGCCGGGTACGCCAACCCGCCAGCAGCCGGTAGCCGCCGGCCGGGCCCCGGTCGGCGTACACCGGGACACCGGCGGCGCCGAGCGACTCGACGTCGCGGTAGACGGTCCGCACCGACACCTCCAGGGCGTCGGCGAGTTCCCCGGCGGTCATCCGCCCCCGGGTCTGCAGGAGCAGCAGCAGGGAGACCAGCCGACCGGCGCGCATCCGGTGACGGTAACCCGCGCCGGAAAACCTTCTCGGGCGCGCCTCGTCGCGAAACGCCGCACCGACTGAGAACCTTTCTCACATGCTGCGTCCTGAGGTGCTGCCCCGCGCGCGTCCCGCCCTGCCCGGCGGCCCGGCCGACTTCACCGAGGCGTGGCTGCGCAACCGGCGCCTGTCCGAGCACACCCGCGACGCCTACCGCCGCGACGTCACCGGCTGGCTGCGCTGGTGCGCCGAGCACGGGGTGGAGCCGCTGCGGGTCACCTTCCTCGACGTCAACGCGTACGGCCGGGATCTGGAGTCCATCCCGCGCGGGCGCGACGGGCGTCCGCTGACCCCGGCCACCGTGGCCCGCCGACTGTCCGCGTTGTCCAGTTGGTACGACTTCCTGGTCAAGCTGGGCGCGGTGCCGGCCAACCCGGTCGCCGCGGCGGACCGGCCCCGGGTCGACCGGGACCACTCCGCGACCGTCGGCCTGAGCCCGGAGGAGGTCGACGCGCTGCTGGCCGCCGCCGAGGCCGACACCGGCCCCACCGCCGCCCGCAACCGGGCCGCGCTGGCGCTCCTGGCCGACCTGGGGCTGCGCGTCGGCGAGCTGGTCTCGCTGAACCTGGCCGACCTGGGCGCGGAGCGCGGGCACCGCAGCGTCCGCTTCGTCGGCAAGGGCGGCAAGGTCCGCCGCCGCGCGCTCACCCCGGGCACCGCGTACGCGCTGGACGCCTACCTGGCCGAGCGGGCCGCCGGGCAGGGGGTGACGGTGCCGGAGCTGACCGGCCCGCTGCTGGTCACCGCCACCGGTGGGCGACTGGACCGGCACGCGGTGTTCCGGCTGGTGCGTCGCCTCGCACAGAGCGCCGGGATCGCCGCCTGGGCCCGGCTGTCGCCGCACTCGCTGCGGCACTCGTTCGCCACCACGGCCCGCTCGGAGGGGGTGCCGCTGGAGGACGTGCAGGACGCGATGGGGCACGCCGATCCGCGCACCACCCGCCGCTACGACCGGGACCGGCACAACCTGGACCGCGACCCGGCGTACGCGATCTGGGCCGCCCGCGCCCGCCGGCGCGGCTGAGCGTCGCACCCCGGCCGTAGGGTGCCGGCATGCGACACGGCCTGGAGATCCCCTGCGGCGGCGCCTCGGTGACGGACCTGGTGGCGCTCGGCGAGCTGGCCGAGCGTGCCGGCTGGGACGGCGTGTTCCTGGAGGACTATCTGATCCACCACGCCGGCGACGACCCGCCGACCTGGGATCCCTGGCTGGTGCTGGCGGCGGTGGCCGGGCGCACCGAGCGGGTCCGGCTGGGCACCACGGTGACCGCGCTGCCCCGGCGTCGCCCGGCGAAGCTGGCCCGGGAGGTGCTCACCCTCGACCACCTCTCCGGCGGCCGGGCGGGCGTCGCGGTCGGGGTCGGCGATCCGGCCGACCGAGGGCTTGCCGCGTTCGGCGAGCCGACCGACGTGAAGACCCGCGCGGCGATGCTCGACGAGGGCCTCGACCTGCTGGTCGCGCTGCTGGGCGGCGAGCGGGTCAGCCATCGGGGCGCCCACTACCGTGCCGAGGACGTGGTGCTGCGCCCGGCGCCGGTGCAGTCGCCTCGGGTGCCGGTCTGGGTCGGCGGCAGCACCCAGGCCGGAGCGGTGCTGCGGCGGGCGGCCCGGGCCGACGGGATCGTGCCCTACAAGCTCACCGACACCGACGGCTGGTCCGACTTCACCGCCGACGAGGTGGCCGCCCTGGTGGCCGCGCTGCCGGCCACCCGTGCCGACGGTGCGCCGTTCGACGTCGCGGTCGGCGGCCGGCGGCGCCGCGCCGACGAGCGCGCCGAGCGGGCTTACTTGGCCGAGTTGGCGGCGGCGGGCGCCACGTGGTGGCTGGAGTACGTGCCGGCCGGTGACCCGGCCGCGATGCGGGCCGCGGTCGCCCGCGGCCCGCTGCGCTGAGTCAGTCGTTGCGGCGCGGGCAGAGGCAGAACGGCTGCCCGATCGGGTCGAGCAGCACGGTCCAGCCCTCGCCGGGCTGGTGGTCGGGGCGGGTCGCGCCGGCGGCCAGCAGGTCCTTCTCCGCCAGCGCCACGTCGTCGACGACCAGGTCGAGGTGGTAGCGCTTGGCGCCGTTCTCGTCCGGCCAGGCCGGCGGCGCGTACCCGGGCACCAGGCCGAAGCCGATCGACGTGCCACCGGAGACGATCATGGCGTACTCGGCCTGGCTGTGGGTGATCTCCCAGCCGAGGGCGTGGGCGTAGAAGGCCGCGTGGGCGGCCGGGTCGGAGCTGTCCAGGTTGACCATCGCGAGGTCGGCGTGTGTCGTCATGTCGGGGAAGTCTGCCGACCGTACCTGCCACCTGCTGTCAGGTACCGCCCGCGGGTCGCAGGGTCAACCGGCCGTCGGGGCCCCGGCAGGCCAACGCGTCGGCGACCAGGTGGCAGTCGCGGGTGCCGGCGGGCAGCGTGCCGCCCTGGCGAGGGCCGTCGGGTCCGACGTCGACGAGCGAGGCGCGGCCGTCGCCGCCCGGGCGCAGCAGCACCTGCCGGCTCGGGTCGGGGCCGCCGGGCACCGGCTGCCAGCCGGCGCCTCCCGGCCATCGCCACAGCGACGCACCGCTGCCCGCGTCGAGCGCGCGCCGGTCGGTCATCCCGGCCAGGCAGAGCACCCGGGGGCAGCCGGGCGCGGGTGTCTCCCCGACCGGCAGCAGCCGCCGCCAGCGCGGGGTCAGCGCCGGCAGGTCGTAGCCGGTCAGCGCGGTCCCGCCGGGCGCGGGGTGCCGCAGCACCAGGTGGTCGCCGACGACGAGCGGGTTGTCCGGCGCGTACCCGGCCGGTGGCAGGCGGGTCTCGGCGATCGCCGCGCCGTATCGGGTGTCGTGCACCCGGGCCAGTCCGCTGTCGTGCACCACGACGACGCGCCCCGGTGCCGTCGCGAGCACGGCGGTCGACGGCACCGGTGTCGACCAGCGGTCCGCGCCGGTGGCGAGGTCGACGCCGCGCACCGCGCCCTGGATCCGTTGGCCGGGGTCGGCGACGCTGCGCACCTCGGTGACCGCCACCGCGGCGGCGCCGGCCACGTCGACCCGGTCGGGGCGGCGCCAGCGCAACTGCCCGGTGTCGGCCGCGTAGGCCGACGTGCCGGTCACCTGGCGGGCGGAGTCGCGGGTGGTGACCAGCACCAGGTCGCCGACGGACGCGGCGGACCGTGCGCCGGCGGGCGCCGGGACGCGCCACGTCACCCGGCCGGTCGAGGTGTAGCCGGTCAGCGTGGTCGGGTCGGCGACCAGCAGCAGGGCGCCGGTGGGCAGCAGGAGAGCCCGGGCCGGCAGCGGTGGCCCGCTGATCGCCGGTCGGGCCGGCGCGGCGGCGGCGCCCAGCAGCAGGCAGCCGGCGAGCACCGGCGCGACCAGCCACCGTCGGGTCGACGCCGGTCGTGGCGTCGGCGCGGCGGCCGGCCGGTCCAGCTCGATCACCGGTCCGGGGCGGTCGGGTGTCATCCGGGCTCCTCGCGAGGGGTGGCCCGACGGTAGACGATCAGTGGTCGCGGGGGCGAGTGCGGCGCAACCGGCTGCGGGCCGGTCGCGGTTTGCCTACCGTCGGTGGTGATGGGCAGGGAGCAGGTGTGGCACCGGCCGGCCCGGCGTCGCCGGCCGATGCGTGCGGGTGTGCTGGCCGCCGGGCTGGGGCTGGGTACCTGCCTGATCGGGGTGGCCGGGCTGGCGGTGTGGAACGCCCAGGTGGTGCTGCAGGCCGGCGGGCCGGTGCGGGAGACCACCGACGGGTTCTTCCGCGAGGTGGCCGCCGGCGACACCGACCGGGCGTACGGGCGGCTGTGCCGCGAGGCGCGCAGCCGGTGGAGTCAGGCCGGGTTCGGCAGTTGGGTGCGCACGCCGCCGCTGGTCAGCGGCTACGAGATCGTCGACGTGTCAGTGACCACCCGGGCCGGGCGTCCGCGCGCCACGGTGGTGGTGCGACTCAACCGCGACGGCGGCGGCAGCGAGGAACGCGAGCTGCCGGTGGTGTCGGAGGACGGCGGCTGGCGGGTGTGCGGGGACCCGTTCTGAGGCTCAGGCGCGCGGGCCGAGGTCGCCGGAGCGGTAGTGCCGCCGGCACAGCACCTGGTAGCGCACGTCGGCGGTGTCGACGGTGTCGCCGATGACGACCTGCGCGCCTTCGCGGACCACCCGGCCCTGCACCACCCGGGCGTTGAGCAGCCCCTCGCGCCCGCACCAGCAGAGCACCTCGACCTGGATGCGGGCCACCTCGTCGGCCAGCTCGAACAGCCGCTGCGCGGCGGGGAACAGGCAGGAGCGGAAGTCGGTGGCCAGGCCGAAGGCGTAGACGTCGACGTCGAACTTGTCGACCAGCTCGGCCATCTGCTCGACGTGCTCCAGGTCGTAGAAGGACGCCTCGTCGCAGATCAGGTAGTCCACGCGTACCCCCTCGGCCCACGCGGAGCGGACCAGGTCGCGCAGGTCGAGGCCGTCGGTGACCTCGATGGCCTCGTGGGCCAGGCCGATGCGGGTGGTGACCTGGGGGCCCAGCGAGCGGTCGATGCGGGTGGTGACCAGGCCGCGGCGGCCCTGCCGGGCGTGGTTGTAGTTCATCTGCAACGCCATGGTGGACTTGCCGCAGTCCATCGGCCCCCAGAAGAACTTCAGCGCGGCGGCGTGCAGGGGCCGGCCGTCGACGCCCCGTGCGGCGGCGCAGCCACCGGCGCGGTCGTCGCCGGGCCCCGGCAGGGGGCGGGCCAGGCAGGTCGGGGAGGCAGCGGCGTCGTCGGTCACGTCGGGGCAGCCTAGCCGATCGACGCCGCCGCATACCGGCCGCGATGATCGACCCGGCCGGGTCAGAGCACCCGGGGCGGGGTGTTGCCGGCGGCGAGGATGGCCCGGCGCATCGGCACGGCGGCCAGCAGCGCGAAGCCGACCACGAAGAAGATCAGCAGGGAGACCAGGCCGACCCGGTAGGACGAGGTCAGCTGGAAGACCAGGCCGAAGGCGAGCGGGCCGAGCCAGCTGGTGCCCTTGTCGCTGATCTCGTAGAAGCCGTAGTACTCGCCCTCCTTGCCGGCGGGGATGAGCTGGCTGAACAGCGAGCGGCTCAGCGCCTGGCTGCCGCCGAGGACCAGGCCGATGCAGCCGCCGAGGATCATGAACGGCACCGGCGCCTCGGCGGGCAGCCGGAACGCCGCGATGATCACACCGGTCCAGAGCACCAGCGACAGCAGCACGGTCTTCCAGGCGCCGATGCGCTTGGCGAGGGCGCCCAGGGTGAGCGCGCCGCCGAAGGCGAGAAACTGCACCAGCAGGATGGTCACGATCAGCGTGCTCTGCTCCAGGCGCAGTTCCTCGGTGCCGTACTGGCTGGCGAGGGTGATGACGGTCTGGATGCCGTCGTTGAAGACCAGGAAGGCGAGCAGGAAGAACAGCGTCAGCGGGTACGCCTTGATCTCGCGCAGGGTGCGCCCGAGTTGCCGGAACCCGTCGGTGAGCACGTTCGCGCCGCCGCCGGCCACGGCGGCGGCGGTGGGGTGTTCGCGCAGCCAGCGCAGCGGGATCAGGGTGAACGCCGCCCACCACACGCCGGCCGACACGATCGACCAGCGGGCCAGGTCGAGGGTGCGCTGGGCGTTGCCCTCCTCGCTGAGCGCGGTGACGGCGACCAGGTTGAGCGCGAGCAGCAGGCCGCCGCCGAGGTAGCCGATGGCCCAGCCGCGGCTGGAGATGCCGTCGCGGTCGTCGGGGCCGCCGAGCTGCGGCAGGAACGAGTTGTAGACCACCACGGCGGCGCCGAAGCTGATGTTGGCGATCAGGAACAGCGCGCCGCCGAGCAGGTAGCGCTCGCCGGTGACGAACGCGAAGGCGATGGTCGCCCCGGCGCCGGTGAACGCGGCGGCGGCGAGCAGCCGCTTCTTGTGCGCCGACCGGTCGGCGATCGCGCCGACCACCGGCAGCACGAACACGGTGAGGAAGACCGACAGCGAGATCAGGTACGGGTAGTAGGAGCCGGCGGCGACGCGGATGCCCAGCGGGTGCACCACGCCGTCGCAGCTGTCGGCGCCCAGTTCGCAGCCGGCGGCCAGTTCGGTGACGGTGGTCAGGAACGGGCCGAGGAAGACCGTGATGACGGTGGTCTGGAACGCGGAGTTCGCCCAGTCGTAGAAGTACCAGCCGGTGCGTTCGCGTCGGGTGCTGCCCGGGCGTGCGGGCTCGGCGACGGCGGGGGTGACCGTATCGGCCATCGGGCGGTCCTCGAGTGGCTCAGGCGGCCCAGTGGCCGCGGCTGCGGTAGACGTCGCGGAGCACGCCGACGTGATCGGTCATGATGCCATCCACACCAAGATCAAGTAAGTGGTGCATCTGGGCGGGTTCGTCGATCGTCCAGACGTGCACCTGCAACCCGATCCGGTGGCAGTAGGCCAGGAACCGCCGGTCCACCACCGGGATCCGCCCGTAGGAGACCGGCACCTGCGCGGCGACCACGGACGGCGGCAGCCGCAGCGACCGCCCGTGCAGCGAGGCCATCCGCAGCCGGGCCACGGCGCGCATGCCGAGGCTGGTGGCGACTTTCGGGCCGGCCAGGGCCCGCAGCCGGGTCAACCGGGCGTCGCTGAACGAGGCCAACAGCACCCGGTCGGCGGCGCCGGCCCGACCGACCGCGGCGACGGTGGGCTCCACCCCGCCGTCGGCCTTGACGTCGACGTTGAACCGGACCTCCGGCCAGGCGGCGAGCACGTCGTCGAGGCGGGGCACCACGGCGGCGCCGCCGACGCGCACCGAGGCGAGGTCGGCCCAGCGCAGGTCGGCGATGCGCCCGGGCTCGCCGGTGACGCGGCGCAGCGTCGGGTCGTGGAAGACCACCGGCACGCCGTCGGCGGTGGCGTGCACGTCGGTCTCCACGTACCGGTAGCCGAGGGCGACGGCGCGGGCGAACGCGGCGGCGGTGTTCTCGTCACCGTCGGCCGCGCCGCCGCGGTGGGCGAAGGCCAGCGGCGCGGGCGCGTCGAGGTAGCCGTGACGGGGCTGCACGCCGGCAGTATGCCGGGCGCGGACGGCGCGCGGGTGTCCGGCCAGCGAAATTCCCTATCCTTCCCTGAAGCCGCTAGAATAGGGTGCGATGAGTAACGACATGTACTCGGTGGAGCAGGTGGCGGAGTTGCTCGGGCTGCACGTGCGCACCGTGCGCGGCTACATCCGGGCCGGCCGGCTGCGCGCCACCCGGATCGGCAAGCAGTACCGCATCGCCCGCGCCGACCTCGACGCGTTCACCGGCCGCCCGGCCCCACCGCCGGGCGCGGCGGCGGAGGTGTCGAGCATCGTGGCGCTCGACGGCGTCGACCGGGCCGGCGCCGACCGGCTCGCCACGCTGGTGCTCGCCGGCGTCAACACCCACCACGACCCGGACCGTCCGCTGCGGGTGCGCACGGTCCACGACGAGGAACGGCACCGAATGACGATCGTGATCCTGGGCGACCTGGCCGCCACCGCCGAGCTGCTGCGGCTGCTCGACGCGGTGCTCGACGGCGACAACGGCCTGCTCGGCGGGGCGACCCACGATGGCTGACGAACTGTCCGAGCGCGCCGGGGTGACGGTGCTGCTGTGCGATCCGGCCGGCCCGCCGATCGCCACCGAGGCCGACGCGCTGGACCTGATCGGCGCGGCGTTCCTCGGCGCCACGGTGGTGGCGGTGCCCGCCGAGCGACTCGATCCGAGCTTCTTCGCGCTGGGCACCCGCTTCGCCGGGGAGGTCATGCAGAAGTTCGTCAACTACCGGCTGCGCCTGGTGGTGGTCGGCGACATCTCCGCGCACCTGGCCGAGAGTGGTGCGCTGCGCGCGCTGGTCGCCGAGTCCAACCGCCACGACCAGGTGTGGTTCGTGCCCGACCTGGCCGCCCTCGACGCCCGCCTGCGCGCCGCCCGGTAAGCCCCGCGTCGATCTTGCATTTCCGGCCCTCGTTCGGGGAGGTTTTGCCCGATACGTCCGGACAGCAAGTGCAAGATCGGCGGGGGAGGCGCTCAGCGCAGCCAGCCGGCGGTCAGGGCGGTCACGCCCAGGCCGTCGGTGTCGGCCAGCTTGACCGCGACGAACTGCCGGGCGGCGGCCGACGTCTGCACGCGGGGCGCGGGTTCCGGGTCGGTCAGCGTCGCCACCACCGCCGCGGCGGCCTCGGCCGGGGACTGCGCGGCCGCGAACGCGCCGGCGCTGCGCTCGAGGTACGCCCGCAGCGCCGGCCCGTACGGCCCGGCGGCGGCGACGGCGGTGTCCGGGTCGACGCCGACGTTGGCGACGAACTCGCTGGCCACCGCGCCGGGCTCGACCACGCAGACGCTGACGCCCACGGTGGCCGCGACCGGGGCGAGGGATTCCATGAACCCCTCGACGGCGAACTTCGCCGCGCAGTACGCCTCGTTGAACGGCTGTCCGACCACCCCGCCGACGCTGGTCACGGTGATCAGGCGGCCGTGCACGGCGCGCAGGTGCGGCAGGGCGGCGCGGGTGACGTGCAGGACGCCGAAGAAGTTGACCTCCAGGACCGCCCGGACGTCGTCGACGGTCTCCTGTTCGAGGGTGCCGACGTGCCCGGCGCCGGCGTTGTTGACCACCGCGTCGAGCCGGCCGTGGCGGGCCACCACGTCGGCGACGCAGGCGGCGACCGAGGCCTCGTCGACGACGTCGAGCCGGCGTACCTCCAGCAGGTCGCCGACCCCGGCGGCGTCGGCGGCCGCGCGCAGCGCGCCGGAGCGCCCCGGGTCGCGGAGCGTGGCGACGGTGCGCCAGCCGGCGCGGGCGGCGCCCACGGCGGTGGCCAGGCCGATGCCGGTGGAGGTGCCGGTGATCAACACGACGGGTGCGCTCACGCCTGTCACGGTCCCATCCCGGCGGCGCCGGTGCGCCGGGTTCAGCCGGTTCGGTGCCGGCGGTGCGCGCGGCTGAGGTCGACCGGGCGGCCGGGGTCGACGTGGCGCGGCCGGTCCGGCTCGTGCGGGCGCAGCGGGGCCAGGGTGTCGGTGATCGCGTCGATGATCCGGTCGGTGGCGTGCCGGGCCGCGCCGGGCACGCCGGGGCGCAGGTCGCGCAGGGTCACCGGGGCGCCGAAGTGCACCCGGATCACCGGGCGCCGGCGCAGCGCTCGGGCCAGGCCGCGCAGCATCCCCTTGGGGGCGCGGTAGGGCAGCACCTCGTGCGAGCCCCACTGGGCGACCGGGACGACGGCGGCGCCGCTGGCGAACGCGAGCCGGGCGGCGCCGGTCTTGCCGCGTTCGGGCCACATGCCGGGGTCGAGGCCGATGCGTCCCTCGGGATAGACCAGCACCACCGAGCCGCCGGCGACGGCCTCGGCGGCGATCTCCAGGGAGCGGTGCACGGCGGTGGTGCCCCGGTCGACGCGGATGTGCCCGGCGCGGCGCATCAGCGCGCCGAGCACCGGGGCGCGGAACAGCCCGCCGGTGGCCATGATGCGGGGGGCGACCCGCCGGAGGTGGCAGGCGGCGGCGAGCACCACCGGGTCGAACGGGCTGATGTGGTTGGCCGCCAGGATCAGCGGCCCGCGGCGCAGCTCGGCCGGCACGTCGCCGGTGACCTCGAGGCGGCCGATCAGCGCGACGACGGCGCGGGCGAGCGTCTGCGCGCCGCGCCACAGCAGCGGCGCGCGCCAGGGGGAGGTGTCCATCAGTGGTGGATGGTCGCATGTCACGGCGTGATCAGGGTCATTGGTCCCGGGTCGGTTCGGGACCTGCGGCCCTCACGTTTCCACTACGACGCCGAGTAGTATTTACTACGTCTCGTAGTACGAAGGCTGGGGGTTTCAGGTGGACGCGTTGGACGTCGCCCGCTGGCAGTTCGGTGTCACCACCGTCTACCACTTCTTGTTCGTGCCGCTGACCATCGGCCTGTCCGTCCTGGTCGCCATCCTGCAGACGATGTGGCACCGCACCGGCAACGAGCGCTACCTCAAACTCACCAAGTTCTACGGCAAGCTCTTCCTCATCAACTTCGCGATGGGGGTGGTCACCGGCATCGTGCAGGAGTTCCAGTTCGGCATGAACTGGAGCGACTACTCCCGCTTCGTCGGCGACATCTTCGGCGCGCCGCTGGCGATCGAGGCGCTAGTCGCGTTCTTCCTGGAGTCCACGTTCATCGGCCTGTGGATCTTCGGCTGGGACCGGCTGCCGAAGCGGCTGCACCTCGCCGCGATCTGGGCCGCGGCCATCGGGACCAACCTGTCGGCCTACTTCATCCTCGCCGCGAACTCGTTCATGCAGAACCCGGTCGGCTTCCGGATCAACCCGGACAGCGGCCGCGCCGAACTGACCGACTTCGTCGCCGTGCTCACCAACAAGGTCGCCCTGGTCACCTTCCCGCACACCCTCGCCGGGTCGTTCCTGGTCGCCGGGTCCCTGGTGGTCACCGTCGGGCTGTGGCACGTGATGCGCAACCGCGGCAGCGCCGACACCGGCGCCTACCGCTTCGCCACGAAGTTCGGCTCCTGGGTGGTGCTGGTCTCCTCGGCGCTCGTCGTGCTCACCGGCGACATCCAAGGCAAGATCATGACCGAGGTGCAGCCGATGAAGATGGCCGCCGCCGAGGGCCTCTACACCACCGAGAGCCCCGCCTCGTTCTCCGTACTCACCGTCGGCAGCCTCGACGGCAGCCGCGAGGTCTTCGCCGTCAAGATCCCCTACCTGCTGTCGTTCCTCGGCACCGGCGACCCGAACGGCACCGTGCAGGGCATCAACGACCTGCAGGCCCAGTACGCCAGCCAGTACGGCCCCGGCAACTACGCCCCGATCATCCCGGTCACCTACTGGAGCTTCCGCTTCATGATCGGTTTCGGGTTGGCCGCCGCCGCGATCGCCCTGCTGGTGCTGTGGAGCCAGCGCAAGGGCCGCACCCCCACCAGCCGGTGGCTGCTGCGCGCCGGCCTGGTCATGCCGGTGCTGCCGCTGCTGGCCAACTCCTTCGGGTGGATCTTCACCGAGATGGGCCGCCAGCCGTGGATCGTCTTCGGCGAGATGCTCACCCGCAACGGCGTGTCCCGCAGCGTCTCCCTGACCGAGGTGCTCACCTCGTTCACCGCCTTCACCCTCATCTACGCCACCCTCGCGGTGATCGAGTTCAAGCTGCTGGTCCGCTACGCCCGCGCCGGCGTACCCGACGTCAGCGACCGACCCGCCGACGACGACACCGACGACGCGCAGCGCCCGCTCGCGTTCGCCTACTGACCCGGAGCCCACCGTGGAACTGACGACCGTCTGGTTTCTCCTCGTCGCCGTGCTCTTCACCGGCTACTTCATCCTCGAAGGCTTCGACTTCGGCGTCGGCATGCTGCTGCCCGTGCTCGGCCGCGACGACCGGCAACGCCGCGTCCTGATCAACACCATCGGCCCGGTGTGGGACGGCAACGAGGTGTGGCTGATCACCGCCGGCGGCGCCATGTTCGCCGCCTTCCCCGAGTGGTACGCCACCCTGTTCTCCGGCTTCTACCTGCCGCTGCTGCTCATCCTGCTGGCCCTGATCGCCCGCGGCGTCGCCTTCGAATACCGGCACAAGCGCCCCGAGGCGTCCTGGAAACGCCGCTGGGACCAGGCCATCTTCGCCGGCTCGGCGGTGCCGGCCGTGCTGTGGGGCGTGGCGTTCGCCAACATCTTCCGCGGCGTGCCGCTGGACGCCGACCACGAGTACGTCGGCGGCCTGCTCGACCTGCTGCACCCGTACGCGCTGCTCGGCGGCCTGACCACCCTCGGGCTGTTCCTCACCCACGGCGCGGTGTTCCTCGCGCTCAAGACCACCGGCGACATCCGCGAGCGCGCCGGCGCCCTCGCCGTCAAGCTCGGCGCCGGCACCGCCGTGGCCGCGGTGGCGTTCCTCGGCTGGTCGCTGACCATCCGCTCCAGCGCCGCCGCCGTCGTGCTCGCCGCCGGCGCCGCGCTCGCCCTGCTCGGCGGCCTGGCCGCGGCCCGGGTACGCCGGGAGGGCTGGGCGTTCACCGGTACCGCGGTGGCCATCGCGCTGGCCGTGGCGACCCTGTTCGCCGCGCTGTTCCCGAACGTGCTGCCGTCCACCGGGGACCCGGCCGGCACGCTCACGGCCACCAACGCCGCGTCCACCCCGTACACCCTGAAGATCATGACCTGGGTGGCGGTGGTGTTCACCCCGATCGTGCTCGCCTACCAAGGTTGGACCTACTGGGTGTTCCGCCGCCGAATCGGGGTACAGAACATTCCGCAACACTAATGGACCTGTGGGCGCAGGGGTACGCGGGGCCGGGGCGAGGGGGTCGCACCGGCCCCGCGGGGCGTCCGGGACCCGCTCAGCGCGCCTCGCGCAGCTCCGCCAGCCGCGCCTCGATCTCGGCCAGCTCGGCGCGCAGCTTCTCCGCCTGCTGCTCCGCCTCGGCCCGCTCGGCGGCCAGGATCTGCTCCACCGCCTCCTGCACCCCGGGCACGTCCACCAGCGCCACCATCCGCAGCGCCTCGGCCGGCTTCACCACGTACGGCCGAGCGAGGGCCTTCGTGCCCTGCTGCGCGGCGACCGTCCACTCGCCCTCGGCGTAGGCAAGCGTCACCGTCAGCCCGGGCGGGCTCTTCGGCTTCGCCGCCTTCACCGCCCGCTTCGCCGGCTTCGGCTCCACCTGCTGCTGCTCCACCTTCGGCTCCTCCCGCCGCGGCGCCGGCACCCGCGGCGTGTCCAGCACGAACTCCGGCTCCGCGACCGCCGGCGCGCTCGGCGGCGCCGGCTCCGGCTTCGCCTCGGCGACCGGCTTGCGACCGGCGCCCTTGGGCGCGATCGCCACGTCGGCGGGGGAGAAGGGCAACTCGTCGCGGCCGAAGCGCACCACCACGAACTCCTCCGACACCGCCGGGTCGGTCAGCTCCACCACCTGCCCGAGCTGCCCGGCCATCTGCCCGGCCGCCTCGGTGAACACCACCCGCGGTTTACGGCCCGCCGCCAACGACTCACGGATCTGCTGGACCTCGTCAGTGGACAAACCCTGGACCGCCATCACGCCACGCCCTCTTCCGTACACCTGTTTGATGCAGCCTTGATACCAGTCGGGGGCGACAGCGCGACGCTCAGCCCCCGAGCGCGCGCAACGCCGCGTCGGCGTGCTCGTTCATGCTCAGCTCGCTGTGCACCACGGCCAGCACCCGCCGGTCCGCGCCGATCACGAACGTCATCCGCCGGGTGCTCAACGCGCCCAGCGGCAGCCGCCGCCGCACCCCGAACGCGTCCGCGACAGTGCCGTCGACGTCCGACAGCAGCGGATAGTCGAAGTCGTGCCGGCGGGCGAACTCCGCCTGCCGGTCCACCGGGTCCCGGCTGATCCCCACCCGGGTCGCGCCCAGCGCCGTGAACTCCGCCGCCAGGTCCCGGAAGTGGCAGCTCTCCGCCGTGCACCCGCGGGTCATCGCCGCCGGGTAGAAGAACAGCACCACCGGACCCGCGGCCAGGAACTCCGACAGCCGCCGGGGCGTACCCGTCTGGTCCGGCAGCGTGAAATCCTCGACCAGGTCACCGACACTCAACGCGTTACTCATGGCACGAGGATAGGTAGACATCGCCGAGGCGGCTCCGACGTACCCGGCGAGCGACGGAGAAGCCGCCGCCCGAGACGAGGGAACGACCGTGAAGTACGTCATCATGATCCACTCCAATCCGGAACCGTGGGGGCACCCGACCTCCGACTACCTGGCCGCCCACCAGGACCTGCCCGAGCAGGTACGCCAACGGCTCAACGCCGACTTCGAGCAGGTGATGGCCGAGCTGCACGCCAACGGCGAACTGATCGGCGGCGAAGCGCTCGGCGCCCCGTCCGCCGCCCGGCTCTACCGGTGGCACGACGGCGCGCCGCTGGCCAGCGACGGCCCCTACTCCGAGGCCAAGGAACACCTCGCCGGCTTCTTCCTCATCGACGTCGAGGACTCCGCCCGTGCCGACGCCGTCGCCGCGAGGTTCGCCGGCCCGGGGGAGACCGTCGAGCTGCGTCCCCTGATGTGGCCCGGCGGCGACGATCAGTAACGCCACGCACCCGGACCTCGCGGACGTGTGGCGCCGGGAGGCGCCACACGTCCGCGGCGCGCTGCTGCGCCGCTACGGCCACGCCGACGCCTGCGACGACGCCGTGCAGGAGGCGGCCGAGGCCGCCGTGACCCGCTGGCCCGTCACCGGTGTCCCCGACGACCCGCGGGCCTGGCTCGTCCGGGTCGCGTCGCGGCGGCTGATCGACCGGCTACGCGCCGACACGGCCCGCACCCGACGCGAAACCCTCGACGCGGCACGGCGACCCGACGCCGGCGTCGCGCCCGCCGCCGACGACACACCCGCGCCGGCCGTCGACGACACGCTCCGGCTGCTGTTCCTCTGCTGCCACCCGGCCCTGAGCAGGCCGTCGCAGGTCGCGCTGACCCTGCGCGCCGTGGCCGGGCTGCCGGTGGCGCAGATCGCCGCCGCCTTCGCAGTGCCGGCCCGCACCATGACGCAGCGCCTCAACCGGGCCCGCAGCGCCCTGCGCCAGGCGGGCGCCCGGTTCACCATGCCACCGCCGCGGTCACTGCCCGACCGGGTCGCCGCCGTGCTGGACGTGTGCCACCTGGTGTTCACCGAGGGCTACACGCGGACCTGCGGAGACAGCCTGGTCGACGGGGAACTGGCCGAGGAGGCCATCCGGCTCACCCGCCAGATCCACACCGCGCTGCCCGGGCACCACGAGGTGACCGGCGCCCTCGCGCTGATGCTGCTCACCCACGCCCGCTCACCCGCGCGCACCGACTCCGGCGGCGACCTCGTGCCGCTGGCCGAACAGGACCGCTCCCGCTGGCGCCGCGACCTCATCGACGAAGGCGTCACCCTGCTCGGGCAGGCCCTGCCCCGGGGCCCGGTGGGCCGCTACCAACTTCAGGCCGCCATCGCCGCCGTCCACGCCGAGGCGCCGACGTTCCAGGCCACCGACTGGCGCCAGATCAGCGTCCTCTACGACATGCTCAGCCGCGTCGCGCCCAGCCCGTTCGTCACCCTCAACCAGGCCGTCGCCGTGGCCATGGCGCACGGCCCGGCACTCGGGCTGGCCCTGCTCGACCCGCTGCTCACCGACGCGGCGATGCTCCGCCACCACCGGCTGCACGCCGTGCGCGCGCACCTGCTGGAACTCAACGGCGAACCGGACGCCGCCGCCGAACACTACCGCCGTGCCGCTCGACTGACCGCAAGCCTTCCCGAACAGCGCTACCTCAACCGGCGACTCACCGGGCCGTGACACCTCGGCGCGCCGGCGCCGCTCACCGCCACACCGCCGCCACCTCGTCGGCCACCACCGCCGCCTGCGCGAACCCGGCGCGCGCCGACGCCGCCCGCCGCGTCGGGTCCAGCACGTTACGCCCGATCGCGGCGCGCGCCGCCCGTTCCGGCGCCACCACCGTCGCCCGCGCCCCCGCCGCCTGCAACGCCGCCACCTGCGCCGACAGCCGCGGCATCGGCCCGACCGCCGCGCTGGTGGGCGCCAGCACCACGACCTGCCGGGCGCCGGCGGCCAGGTCCGCGTTCACCGGGGAGCGCACCCCGCCGTCGACGAAGCGCCGCCCGCCGACGGTCACCGGCGGCCACACCCCGGGCACCGCGCAACTCGCGCCGACCGCGTCGACGAGCGAAACCCCGCTGGCTGCGTCGAACACCACGAACTCACCCGAGGCCGCGTCGACCGCGGTGACCAACAGCCGCCGCGCCGGCCACGCCGCCGTCGGCAGCCGCGCCGCGATCACCGCCCGCCGTGACTCCTCCGACGGGGTACGCGCCGACAACGCCAACGCGCCCACCCGCGCCCGGGCCCGCGCGCCGGCCCACGCCCACCGCGCCAGCACCCCCAGGCCCAGACGGGCGGGCACCTCGTCGCGTGGCGGGCGCAGTTGCGCCGCGTACAACTGGGCCAGGGGCACACCCGAGCACACCTGCGCCCCGACCACCGACCCGGCCGACGTGCCCACCACCAGGTCCGCCTCGTCCAACCGCACGCCCCGCTCGGCCAGCCCGGCCAGCAGCCCCAGCTCCCAGGCCACCCCGGTGACCCCGCCGCCGCCCAGCACCAACGCCCGCCCCATGTGACCGTCCTCTCCGTCCCCGGTGGTCCCGCCCACGGTAACGTCGCCCCCACCACCGGGCAGGGGAGAACGCATTGACCTGGATCACCATCGTCACCGGCGGCGGGCGCGGCATCGGCGCGGCCACCGCCCGCCGGCTCGCCGCCGACGGGCACGACCTCGTCATCGGCTACCGCACCGACCACGCCGCCGCCGAAGCCGTCGCCACCGACGTGCGCGCCGCCGGCCGCCGCGCCGTCACCGTCGCCGCCGACACCTGCGACCCCGAGCAGGTCCACCGACTCTTCGCCGCCGCCGAACGGCTCGGCCCACTCACCGGCCTGGTCAACAACGCCGGCGTCACCAGCCCGATCGGCCCCTTCACCGACCTGCGCGCCGAGGACCTGCGCGAGGTCGTCGACGTCAACCTCGTCGGCTACGTGCTCTGCGCCCAGCAGGCCGCCCGCCGGATGAGCGCCGGCGGCGCGATCGTCAACGTCTCCTCCGCCGCCGCCACCCTCGGCAGCCCCGGCGAGTACATCCACTACGCCGCCGTCAAGGCCGCCACCGACACCCTCACCGTCGGCCTGGCCAAGGAACTCGCGCCGCGCGGCATCCGGGTCAACGCGGTCGCCCCCGGCATCATCCGCACCGACATCCACGCCCGCTCCGGCGTGCCGGACCGCCCCGACAGCGCCGCCGGCCGGATCCCGCTGGGCCGCGCCGGCGAACCCGACGAGGTCGCCGGCGCGATCGCGCACCTGCTCGGCCCGGACGCCTCCTACACCACCGGCGCGGTCCTGCGCGTCGCCGGCGGACTGTAGAGACGACGGCGGCCCGGGGCAGACCCCCGGACCGCCACCACCACCGTCGTCAGTTCGTGAACAGCTTCGCCGCCGTGATCAGCGTCTGCACCACGCCGTACCCCAGCAGCGCGGCCACCACCAGCCACGACACCACCAGGCGGACCTGCTGCCCGCCGCCGCTGCGCTCGTTCACGATCCGCTCCGCTCCGCCGTCACCGGCTGTCCGTCCGCCATCTCGTCCCGGCCCGACGCCGGCTCGTGGAACCGCTGCGGCACCGGCCGGATCAGCAGGTTCGCCAGCAGCCCCACCGCCAGCACCCCGACCATCGTGAACAGCGCCGGCCGGTACGCCGACGCGGTCAACGAGCCCGGCTCGCCCTGCGCGTCGAGGAACGCGTTGACGATCAGCGGCCCGGCCACCCCCGCCGCCGACCACGCGGTCAGCAGCCGGCCGTGGATCGCGCCCACCTCGAACGTGCCGAACAGGTCCCGCAGGTACGCCGGCGCGGTCGCGAACCCGCCGCCGTAGAACGACAGGATCACGCAGGCCAGCAGCACGAACAGCGCCGTCGCGCTCTGCCCGAACAACGCCAGCAGCAGGTACAGCACCAGCCCGACACCCAGGTACACCACGTAGATCGGCTTACGGCCGATCACGTCCGACGTCGAGGACCAGACGAACCGGCCGGCCATGTTGAACAGCGACAGCAACCCGACGAAACCGCCGGCCGCCGCCACCGACACCGCCGAGGTGCCGTTGTCCCGGAAGAAGTCCTGGATCATCGGGCTGGCCTGCTCCAGGATGCCGATGCCCGCGGTCACGTTGCAGAACAGCACCACCCACAGCAGCCAGAACGAGCGCGTCTTCACCGCGTTGGCCGCCGACACGTTCGCGGTGGTCACCAGCGGCTTCGCCGCCACGCTCGCCGGGTCGAACCCGGCCGGACGCCAGTCCGGCGCCGGCACCCGCACGTTGAACACCCCGAACATCATGATCGCGAAGTAGCCGACACCGAGCGTGACGAACAGCCACACCAACGCCGAACCCGACGCCGTCGACCCGCTGTTCGACGGGTCGTACCCGGAGTCGAAGAACGACAGCAGCTGCCGGGACAGGGGAGAGGCCACCATCGCCCCACCGCCGAAGCCCATGATCGCCAGGCCGGTCGCCAGGCCCGGCCGGTCCGGGAACCACTTGATCAACGTGGAGACGGGGGAGATGTACCCGATCCCCAACCCGATGCCGCCCAGCACCCCGTACCCCAGGTACAGCAGCCACAGCTGCGACGTCGCGATGCCCAGCGCGCCCACCAGGAACCCGGCCGCCCAGAAGCACGCCGAGACGAACATCGCCTTACGCGGCCCGTTCGCCTCCACCCAGGTCCCGGCCACCGCGGCCGACAACCCCAGCATCACGATCGCGATGCTGAAGATCACGCCGATCGCCGTCTGCCCGGTGTCGAAGTGCGCGATCAGGGAGTTCTTGTACACGCTGGTCGCGTAGACCTGCCCGATGCAGAGATGGATCGCCAGCGCCGCCGGCGGGATCAGCCAGCGGCTGTACCCCGGCGGCGCGATGGTTTTCCGACGATCGAGTGCGGAAAGCATCAGTGCTTCCTCCGTCCAGATGGCGAGAACCGCTCGCTTCATGCCCCCAGCGCACGCTGCGCCCAAACCCGCGACGCGCCCGACGGTCGAAACCATGAGCCGAGCGGTCGACGCTACCCCCGCCCGTCGCCCGACGACCACTCAGCGTGACCACCCGCCGGGATGCGACGATGGGCCGGTGAAGATCCTGTCCATCCAGTCCTCGGTCGCCTACGGTCACGTCGGCAACTCCGCCGCCGTGTTCCCGCTGCAACGCCTGCGGCACGAGGTGTGGCCGGTGCTGACCGTGCACTTCTCCAACCACACCGGCTACGGCGCGTGGCGCGGCCCGCTGCTCGCCCCCACCGACGTCGCCGACGTCATCGCCGGCATCGCCGACCGCGGCGTGCTCGGCACCGCCGACGCCGTGCTCTCCGGCTACCAGGGCGACCCCGCCGTCGGCGCGGTGATCCTCGACACCGTCGCCCAGGTCAAGGACGCCAACCCGGCCGCGCTCTACTGCTGCGACCCGGTCATGGGTGACGTCGGGCGCGGCATGTTCGTCCGCCCCGGCATCCCCGAATACCTGCGCGACACCGTCGTCCCACGCGCCGACATCGTCACCCCGAACCAGTTCGAGCTGGAATTCCTCGCCGGCCGCCGCACCGACACCATCGACGACCTGCTCGCCGCCGTCGACGCCGTGCGCGCCACCGGCCCCGAACACGTCCTGGTCACCAGCGTCCTGCACAGCGACCTGCCCGCCGGCCACCTCGAGGTCGTCGCCGTCTCCTCCCACGGCGCCTGGGCCGTCACCACCCCACTGCTGCCCATCAGCCCCAACGGCGGCGGCGACGTCACCGCCGCCCTCTACCTGGCCCACCTCGCCACCACCGGCTCACCGCAGACCGCACTCGAACACACCACCAACTCGATCTTCGCGGTGCTGGAGGCCACCCTCGCCGCCGGCACCCGCGAACTGCAACTCGTCGCCGCCCAGGACGCCATCGCCGACCCACCCACCCGCTTCACCGCCCGCCGCCTGCGCTGACCCATGTCGACCGGGTGCGGGGCCGACCCACCCCGCACCCGCCGGCCACCGTCGAAACGCCGACCCACAAGGTGGCCGACGACCCGACCCAGCAGCGAAGATGCACCCGTGCACCCCGACGACCCCGCGTTCGCCCAACGCCTGCGCGACCTCACCCGGCTGCGCCGCGTACGCGACCGCATCGACCGCGAGTACGCCCAACCCCTCGACGTCGAAGCACTCGCCCGCGGCGAACACATGTCCGCCGGCCACCTCAGCCGCCAGTTCCGCCAGACCTACGGCGAATCCCCGTACGCATACCTCATGACCCGCCGCATCGAACGCGCCATGGCCCTGCTGCGCCGCGGCGACCTCACCGTCACCGACGTCTGCTTCGCCGTCGGCTGCCAGTCCCTGGGCACCTTCAGCACCCGCTTCACCGAACTCGTCGGCGAACCACCCAGCGCCTACCGCGCCCGCCACGCACCCGACACCCCCGAACCACCCACCTGCCTCACCAAACAGGCCACCAGACCGATCAGGAATCGAGAAGCCCGACCCACGCCACCCCCACTAGCGTGACCACCATGACGATCACCATCCACTACGCGTTCCTGCCCCACACCGACGCCGACGCCGCCATCGCCTTCTACCGCGACACCCTCGGCTTCGACCTGCGCAACGACGTCGGCCAGGGCGCCACCATGCGCTGGCTCACCGTCGGCCCACCCGAACAGCCCGAAACCGGCATCGTCCTGCACCCCCCGGCCGTCGACCCCGGCATCACCGACGACGAACGCCGCACCATCCACGAACTCATCGCCAAGGGCAGCTACGGCGCGCTCACCCTCGCCACCGACGACCTCGACGCCCTGTTCGACCGCCTCCAGGCCAGCGGCGCCGACGTCGTCCAGGAACCCACCGACCAGCCCTACGGCGTACGCGACTGCGCCTTCCGCGACCCCACCGGCAACCTCATCCGCATCAACCAGCGCCCCTGAAACCCGTCCACGATGACCGACACCCCCCGCACCCGCGCCCGACGCCGCCACGACACCACCCACCGCCTCGAACACGACATCGACTGCTGGGTCGCCAGCGCCGACACCGACGGCACCCCCCACCTCGTACCGCTGTCCTTCCACTGGGACGGCCACACCCTGCTGCTCGCCACCGACGCCGACAGCCCCACCGGCCGCAACCTCGCCGGCGGCCGCGCCCGCATCGCCCTCGGCCACACCCGCGACGTCGTCATGATCGACGGCCACGTCGAGACCCTCGACCTCGACGCACTGCCCACCGAACGAGGGGAGCGGTTCGCCACCCGCACCGGCTTCGACCCCCGTACCCTGACGCCCTACCGCTGGTACCGCATCCAACCCCACCGCGTCCAAGCCTGGCGCGAGGTCGACGAGATGCCCGGCCGCACGCTCATGCGCCACGGCCGCTGGCTGGACTGAACCCCACGACCGGACGGAGACCCCATGACCACGGCCCACGCCGACAGCCACGACGTCATCCGCGTCCACGGCGCCCGCGAGAACAACCTGCGCGACGTCGACGTCGAACTGCCCAAACGCCGCCTCACCGTGTTCACCGGCGTCTCCGGCTCCGGCAAGAGCTCACTGGTCTTCGGCACCATCGCCGCCGAGTCGCAACGCCTCATCAACGAGACCTACAGCGCGTTCGTCCAAGGCTTCATGCCCACCCTGTCCCGACCCGAGGTCGACATCCTCGAAGGCCTCACCACCGCCATCATCGTCGACCAGGAACGCATGGGCGCCGACCCCCGCTCCACCGTCGGCACCGCCACCGACGCCAACGCCATGCTGCGCATCCTCTTCAGCCGCCTCGGCCGACCCCACATCGGCCCACCCAACGCCTACTCGTTCAACGTCCCCTCCGTACGCGCCGCCGGCGCCATCACCGTCGACCGCGGCCCCGGCAAGACCCAGACCAGGAAAGGCACCTTCAACCGCCTCGGCGGCATGTGCCCCCGCTGCGAGGGCCGCGGCAACGTCAACGACATCGACCTCACCGTCCTCTACGACGCCGACCGCAGCCTCAACGAAAGCGCCATCACCATCCCCGGCTACAGCATGGACGGCTGGTACGGCCGCATCTTCCGCGCCAGCGGCATGTTCGACCCCGACAAACCCATCCGCGACTACACCGAACGGGAACTGCACGACCTCCTGCACAAGGAACCCACCAAGATCAAGGTCGAGGGCATCAACGTCACCTACACCGGCCTCATCCCCGCCCTCCAGAAATCCATGCTGGCCAAGGACGTCGACGCCATGCAACCGCACATCCGCGCCTTCGTCGAACGCGCCGTCACGTTCACCACCTGCCCCGACTGCGACGGCACCCGGCTGGCCCCCGAAGCCCGCTCCTCGAAGATCAACGGCATCTCCATCGCCGACGCCTGCGCCATGCAGATCAGCGACCTCGCCACCTGGCTCCACGACCTCGACGAACCCTCCGTCGCCCCCCTGCTCACCGCGCTGGGGGACACCCTCGACTCCTTCGTCGAGATCGGCCTCGGCTACCTCAGCCTCGACCGACCCGCCGGCACCCTCTCCGGCGGCGAGGCCCAACGCACCAAGATGGTCCGCCACCTCGGCTCGTCGCTCACCGACGTCACCTACGTCTTCGACGAACCCACCATCGGCCTGCACCCGCACGACATCACCCGGATGAACAACCTCCTGCTGCGCCTGCGCGACAAGGGCAACACCGTCCTGGTCGTCGAGCACAAACCGGAGACCATCGCCATCGCCGACCACGTCGTCGACCTCGGCCCCGGCGCCGGCACCGACGGCGGCACCATCTGCTACCAGGGCACCGTCGCCGGCCTGCGCGCCAGCGACACCACCACCGGCCGCCACCTCGACGACCGCGCCACCCTCAAGGACACCCCGCGCACACCCACCGGCACCCTGCCCGTGCGCGGCGCGTCCACCCACAACCTGCGCGACGTCGACGTCGACATCCCCCTCGGCGTCCTGGTCGTCGTCACCGGCGTCGCCGGCTCCGGCAAGAGCTCCCTCATCCACGGCTCCCTGGCCAAGCGCGACGACGTCGTCAGCGTCGACCAGAGCCCCATCCGCGGCTCCCGCCGCAGCAACCCGGCCACCTACACCGGCCTGCTCGACCCCATCCGCAAGGCCTTCGCCAAGGCGAACGGCGTCAAACCCGCCCTGTTCAGCGCCAACTCCGAGGGCGCCTGTCCCACCTGCAACGGCGCCGGCGTCATCTACACCGACCTGGGCATCATGGCCGGCGTCGCCAGCACCTGCGAGGACTGCGAGGGCAAACGGTTCCAGGCCGCCGTGCTCGACTACCACCTCGGTGGCCGCGACATCAGCGAGGTTCTCGCCATGCCGGTCAACGAGGCCGAGAAGTTCTTCGGCGCCGGCGACGCCCGCACCCCGGCCGCCCACACGATCCTGGACCGCCTCGCCGACGTCGGACTCGGCTACCTCACCCTCGGTCAGCCGCTGACCACGCTGTCCGGAGGGGAGCGGCAACGGCTCAAGCTCGCCACCCGGATGGGGGACAAGGGCGGCATCCACGTCCTCGACGAGCCGACCACCGGCCTGCACCTGGCCGACGTCGCCCAACTGCTCGGCCTGCTCGACCGGCTCGTCGACGCCGGCAAGTCCGTGATCGTCATCGAACACCACCAGGCCGTCATGGCGCACGCCGACTGGATCATCGACCTCGGCCCGGGCGCCGGACACGACGGCGGCCGGATCGTCTTCGAGGGCACCCCGGCCGACCTGGTGGCCGCCCGATCCACGCTCACCGGCGAGCACCTCGCCGACTACGTCGGGGCCTGACCCCGCGGGGCCCGGGGCGGCGGCGTCCGGCACCGACGCCGCCGCCCCGACCAGCCCACCATCCGCGATTCGATAATCTACATTATGTCAAGTAAACCGGATCGGGGCCTCCCCGGACCTCACTCCGCCACCGGATCGTCGAGCACCGCGGCCAACGCTCGCGCCTGCTCCTCGTGCGGCCCCGGCGCGAGCGACACCAGCGCCTTCCACAACGCCCAGCCGCTCGCCCGCCGCCACGCGTCCGCCGGCAACCCCACCGCGTCCCGGAACACCGCACGCTCGGCGCCCACGCACCACGTCCACGCCGGCACCAGATCGCAGGCCGGGTCGCCGACGCCGCACTGCCCGAAGTCGATCACCGCGGCGAGCCGCCCGTCCGCGACGAGCAGGTTGCCGGCGGAGACGTCGCCGTGGAACCACACCGGCGCGTCCGGCCAGGCCGACGTCAGCGCCCGCGCCCACACCGCCCGACAGGCGGCGGTGTCCACCCGGCCACCCAGCACCGCCAGGGCCTGCTCGACCTCGTCGCCGTAGACGCTCGGGTGACAGCCCCGGAACGCGGAGTGCCGGCCGGCGGCCGGGCCGCCCGCGGACGGGACCCGGCGCAGCGCGGCCAGCAGGCCGCCGAGGTCGCGCGCCACCGCGGCGCGGTCGAGGCCGCGGGCGGCGGCCAGGGTGTCGCCGGGCAGCCACCGTCGCACCGACCACGGGTACGGGTAGCCGGCGCCGGGCGCGCCGGTGGCGACCGGTTCGGGTACCGGCAGTGGCAGGTGGCGGGCCAGGATCGGCAGGCAGTGGTCCTCCTTGGCGATGCCTGGCGCGTAGCCCTCGGCGCTGGGCAGTCGGACCAGCAGCTCGCCGCCGAGGCGGAACGTCCGGTTGTCCCACCCCTGCCGGGTCACGGCGGTCACCGGCAGGTGCGCCCACCGCGGGAACTGCGCCGCGACGAGGGTGCGGACGAGCGTCTCGTCGATCTCCACCATGGGGCCCAGTCTGCGCTGCGCGGCAAGCGTTTTTCGGCCACTCTCCCCCGGGGCGACCACTGGCGGGAACGCGAGAATCATGCATAATATCCCTTATGCATGACAAACCGGACGAAACGGTAGGAACGTTGATCGGGGAGTTCCTGACCGCCCGGGCCACCCGCAAGCCCTCCCCCCACACCCTCGCCGCGTACCGGCGGGACCTGAACGCGGTGGCGGCGCTGGTCGCGGCGGACGGCGACGACGCCACTCCCCTCCCCCCGGGTCGGCTGCCGGTGGGCGCCCTGTCCCCCCGGGTGATGCGCGCGGCGTTCGCCCGCTTCGCCGCTCCCCGCGCCGCCGCCTCCGTCCACCGCGCCTGGTCCACCTGGAACAGCTTCTTCACGTTCCTGGTGGCCGAGGGCGTCGTACCGGGAAATCCGATGCCGGCGGTGGGGCGGCCCCGCACGCCGCTCCCCCGTCCCAAGCCGTTGCGCGGTGAGGACACCCCGGAGGAGTTGCTGGCGGCGGTGGCGCGGGCCGAGGGCCGGCAGCGTGACCCGTGGCCGGAGCGGGACCTGGCGGTGCTGGCGCTGGCGCTGTGCGCCGGGTTGCGCCTGTCAGAGCTGCTGGCGTTGCGGGTGTCGTCGGTGGCCGGGCGCGACGGTGAGCGGCGCGTCGACGTGGCGGGCAAGGGCGGGCGGCCGCGGACGGTGCCGATCGAGGCGGGCGTGGACCGGGTGTTGACCGGCTATCTGCAGAGCCGGCGATTGCGGTTCGGGCGGCGCAGCGTGCGGCCGGACGGGCCGTTCCTGGTGGATCGGGCGGGTGAGCCGTTGCGTCGCGGTGGCCTGCAGTATCTGGTGGAGTCGTGTTACCGGCGGGCGGGCATCGGTGACCGGGTGCCTCGGGGGGCGCGACTGCACGCGTTGCGGCACACGTTCGCGACGCGGTTGGCGGAGGACGGGGCGGGCGCGGCGGAGATCATGCGGCTGTTGGGGCACGCGTCGTTGGCGTCGTCGCAGACGTACATCGAGGTGACGGCGGGTCAGCAGCGGGCGGCGGTGGCGGCGAACCGCACGAATCGCGCGTTGTCGGGGCTGTCCGGTCTCTAGCGTGGCGCCGGCGGGGTGGTCGGGAAGTCGGCGTCACGGGAGAGGCGCTCGTTGGCCCGGATGTCGGCGGCCCGCTCGGCGAGGGTGGCGGTGACCGCGTCGAACGCGTCGCTGCCGAGGACGAGTCGGTGTGGTGGTGGGTCCTGGTTCATCGCCTCGACGACGGCGCGGGCGCCGCGCCGGGGGTCGCCGGGTTGCGCGCCGTGTTGGTCGATCATCGCGGTGCGGACCTGGTGCAGCATCGGCTGGTAGTCGTCGATGGTGTCGCGCGTCGGCTCGTCGGCGAAGCCGGCGTAGGCCTGGGTGCGGAAGGCTCCGGGTTCGACTGTCAGTACGCGGATGCCGAAGGGGGCCACCTCGTCGCGCAGCGCGTCGGTGAGTCCCTCGATCGCGTGTTTGGCGGCGCTGTAGTAGCCGAATCCGGTCACCGCGCGCAGGCCGGCGGCGGAGGACATGGTGACGATCCAGCCGGTGCCGCGGGCGCGCATGCCGGGCAGGGCTGCGCGGGTGACCGTCAGGACGGCGAAGAAGTTCAGTTCGAACATGTGTCGTACGTCGGAGTCGGGGGTGCCCTCGACGGATCCGTACCAGCCGCGTCCGGCGTTGTTGACCAGCACGTCGATGCCGCCGAATCGCGCCTCGGCGGCGGCGACGGCTTGTTGCGCCTGGGCGGGGTCGGTCACGTCCAGCGGCAGTACGAGGGTCCGGTCCGGCTGGGTGTCCGCCCAGTCGCGCAGCGGTTCGGTGCGTCGGGCGGTGAGCACCACCCGGTCGCCGGCGTCGAGGGCGGCTTCGGCGTAGGCCATTCCGAAGCCGCCGGGGCTGCCGCCGGTGATGAACCAGGTCCTCGCCGTCGGGGTCGGGGCGGTCACGGTTCGATCACCAGGCGGGCGATCAGCCCGTTGCGGAGGGTGAATCGGAAGTGCAGGTCGGCGGTGCCGCCGGGGAAGTCGCCTTCGAGGTGGTGCACGGCGTCGTAGTGCTGGTCGTCGAGCTTGGCGGCGGCGGTGAGTTCGGTGGTGAAGGTGTATTCGCCTGTCGATCGGGACAGCCAGGCGCGGATCTGCTCGGGTCCCTGGTGGGTGCGGCCTTCGTCGGTGACCGACGCGTCGGGCGTGAGGAGCGCGACGGCGGCGTCGAGGTCGCGCGCCTGGTGCGCGGTGAGGTATCGGGTGATCGTCTCGGGCAGTTCGTCGGGTGCGACGACGTCCGCTCGGGTCCAGTCGGTCGTGTCCATGTGCCCACCGTGAGGTCTCTCGTCGGGAGAGGGTCAAGTCGTCGGGTCTCCCGCGTGGGGAGGGTGCAGAGTGGGTGGTGTGCGGAAGGGTCTGACGATCGGTGAGTTCGCGACGGTCACCCACCTCAGCGTGCGGACGTTGCGTCGGTACCACGAGGCCGGCCTGTTGGAGCCGGAGAGTGTCGATCGGTTCACCGGGTACCGCTACTACGCTACGGAGCAGATCCCGACGGCGCAGGTGATCCACCGGTTGCGTGAGTTGGACGTGCCGTTGGCCGAGGTGAGGGCGATCCTGGCGACCGACGACCCGGATCGGCGTGCCGCTCTGGTCGCGGGGCACCTGCGTCGGCTGGAGGAGGCGTTGGAGCGTACCCGTGGGGCGGTCGTCGCGCTGCGGCGGCTGTTGGGGCCGGAGGACCGTGAGTTGCCGGTCGAGATGCGTTCGGTGCCCGGGGGTGCGGTCGCCGGTGTTCGGGGGGACGTGGAGTTGGCGCGGGCCGGTGCCTGGTACGACGGTGCGATGGCCGAGTTGGACGCGGCGTATCCGGTGGGCGAGCGGACCGGGCCGCCGGGCGGGCAGTACGCGAACGAGTTGTTCACCGGTGGCGTCGGTGCGGTGGTGGTGTACCGGCCGGTGCGTGACCCGCGTCCGTCGGGGCGGGTCGAGGTGGTCGACCTGCCGGCGGCGGAGTTCGCGGTTGCCGTGCACCGCGGGCCGCACGATGACATCGACGTGACGTACGGGCGGCTCGGGGCGTGGGTGGTCGGACACGCGCTGGCCGTTGACGGGCCGGTCCGGGAGACGTACCTGGTGGGGCCGCGTGACACCGACGTGCCGGCGGATTGGCGTACCGAGATCGGTTGGCCGGTCTTCCGCCTCTCCCCCGCCTGACTCTGCCGGGGTGGGCGTCATGCGCGGTTGAGGCCGAGCTGGGCGGCGACGTAGGCCAGGTGGTGGGAGGTGCCCCAGGCAAGCCACTGTGTGGCGGTGCCGGGTCCGGCGTGGCCGGCCGCCCGACGCGCGATCTGCTCGTCGCCCCAGGAGAAGCGTCGTCCGTCGGGCGGCCAGTGGTCGGCGGAGACCAGGGCCCGGCAGAGATCGTAGATGGCGCTGTTGCCTCTGCCGTCGCGTGCGGCGCGGTAGGTCCACCATGTGTCGCGGTCGGTGTAGCGGATGTTGGGTGCCGGCCCTCGCGCTCGCTGGTTCGTTCCGGGATGGGAGATGCCGTAGTCGGCGAACTGGATGCCGTGATCGTGGATCCGCTCCCAGAGTTCGAGGTCGCGACGCGTAGTGGGGTCACGGTGTTGGGCGGCAGATGGGACAGGCTCTGTGGCATCGCTCCCGCGGCGATGACGACGGCTTTCCAGGGGTGGTGCTGCGCCCAGGCGACGCACTTGCGGACGAGTGGTTCGACTCGCGCCAGGTCCCGCTCCGAACGCAGCTCGGCGACGTCGAGGAGGAGCACGCAGTTCTCGGTGTGCAGCTCGATGGCGGGCAGCACGCGGTGGAGACGGGTTTCGGCTTCGGCGGGGTCGGGGTCGGCGTGGTCGTCGCCGAGTCTTAGGACGGCGCCGCGGCCGTGCAGGGCGGCGGCGTCGCGGACGTCGGCCAGCCGGACGGGAGGGTCGTGCAGGTGCGCGACGGGCACCATGACGGTCCCCCACTGGTGCAGGTCTTCGGCGATGTCGTGGAGTGGTCGTCGGAGGCCGCTGCTGGGTTCGGGCAGGTGGCGGATGTCGACGGCGATGGTCATGTCGCGCGGGACGGTTCGTTGCGCGTGCTGAGCGAAGGTGTGGGCGTCGTGGATCGGTCCCCGCTCGGTGGCCGTCACATCGAAGACCGGGAGGATGTGTGGCGCGAGTTCGTCGTTGATGTGGTCGAGGGCCTCGAACTCGGCTCTGCGGCCCTTGAGGATCGGGTAGTAGCCAGCCATCACGCATCGCCCCACACGATTCGACGACAGTCATTACTATCGATATTGCACGCTGTGTGTCTGATCGGCAACGCCACGTATTCGGACGGGCGGCGGCGTGGGTGTCGGGCTGGCAGGATCGGCCGGATGCGGGTGGGTGCGGCGCGGGCGGTGGCGGTGGAATGGGTGCGGGAGCGGATGCGGGTCGATCCGTCGATCGAGGGGGCGTTGTTCAGCGGGTCGACGGTGGGGTTGCCGGACGACGCGGTGTTGCCGGTGTCGTCGGACGTGGACGTGTTGCTGGTGCGCGACTCCCCCGGCGCGAAGGTGGGCAAGTTCGTCCGTGGCGGGGTGCTGCTGGAGGTCAGCACGGTGACCTGGGCGCAGTTGGGTGGCCCGGAGGACGTGTTGGGGTCGTGGGTGTTCGCGCCGATGTTCCGTACCGATGGGGTGATCGCGGATCCGTCGGGGCGCTTGGCCGCCGTGCGGCGGCGGGTGGCGGCGGGGTTCGCGGATCCGGTGTGGGTGCGGCGGCGGTGCGCGGGCGTGCGGCGGCGGGTGGAGGACGGGCTGCGGGCGTTGGACGCGCGGGCGCCGTTGGCGGATCAGGTGTTGGCGTGGGTGTTTCCGACTTCGCTGGTGGCGGTGTGGCCGGCGGTGGCGGGGTTGGTGGATCCGACGGTGCGGCGGCGGTACGTGCGGGCGTCGGAGATGTTGGCGGGTCACGGGTTCGGTGGGCGGTATCCGGAGTTGTTGGCGACGTTGGACGGCGGTGGGGTGGGCGCGGGGCGGGTGCGGGAGCATCTGGCCGGGTTGGCGGTGGTGTTCGACGAGGTGGCGCGGCTGCCGCGGGAGGGTTTCGCGTTCGGGGCGGATCTGGGTGCGGCGGGGCGGCCGGTGGTGTTCGACGGCGGCGCGGAGTTGGTGGCGGCGGGGCGGCACCGGGAGGCGATGTTCTGGGTGCTGGTGACGTACGCGCGGTGTGACGCGGTGGTGGCGGCGGTGGCGCCGGAGCGGGCGCGGGTGGTGCGGCCGGGGTTCGAGGCGGTGTTGGCGGATCTGCGGGTGGTGTCGGCGGCGGACCGGCGGCGGCGCGCGGATGCGGTGTTGGCGTCGTTGCCGGCGTGGCAGGCGGTGGTGGATGCGGTGTCGCGGCGGGTTGTGGCAGGCTGAGGGGGACGCGACTGGCGGCACGGGGATGGGTGAACCATCGGGGAGCTCGTCGTGGGGGTCGACCGCCTGGGCCTCCGCGGGCGAGGTGTCGCATGTCTTCTTCTTCGTCGGTTTCCGTGGTGTCCGGTGCGACCGCGCGGCTGTTGCCGGGTGGGCCGGTGGCGGATGAGGTGTTGGCCGAGGTGGCCGCGTCGGTGGGGCGGCTGCGGGCCGCGGGGGTGACGCCGGCGTTGGCGACGGTGCTGGTGGGTGACGACGACGCGAGCGCGGGTTACATCCGGATCAAGCAGCGGCAGGCGGCGGAGTTGGGGTTCGCGTCGCCGCACGTGCATCTGCCGGCGTCGGCGTCGCAGGCGGATCTGCACGCGGTGCTCGCGGACTTCAACGCCGATTCCGGGGTGCACGGGGTGTTGGTGCAGCATCCGATCCCGGGGGGTCTGGACTACGACCGGGCGTTGGCCGAGGTGGATCCGGACAAGGACGTCGACGGGATGCATCCGGTGAACATGGGTCGGTTGGCGTTGGGGTTGCCGGGGCCGTTGCCGTGTACGCCGGCGGGGATCGAGGCGTTGCTGGCGTTCCACCGGGTGCCGGTGTCGGGCCGGGAGGTGGTGGTGCTGGGTCGGGGTGCGACGTTGGGTCGGCCGTTGGCGATGTTGTTGGCGCAGAAGCGGCCGACGGCGAACGCGGCGGTGACGGTGGTGCACACCGGGGTCGCGGACTGGCCTCGGTACACGCGGCGGGCGGAGATCCTGGTGGCGGCGGCGGGGGTGCCGGGGATCGTGCGGCCGGAGCATGTGCGCCCGGGTGCGGTGGTGGTCGGTGGTGGGGTGCGCTACGAGGGGCGGCGGTTGCTGCCGGACGTGGACGAGTCGTGTGCCCGGGTGGCGGGGGCGATCACGCCGCGCGTCGGTGGGGTGGGTCCGACGACGGTGGCGATGTTGTTCCGTAACGCGGTGCGGGCGGCGCAGCGGCAGACCGGGTTGGGGTGAGGTCTCAGCCGAGGTCGACGACGAGGGGCCGGTGGTCGGAGATGGTGGCCAGCGGGGTGTCGACGGCGGTGACGGGTGGGAGCCGGTCGAGGTGGTGGGGGTCGGCGAGGACGTGGTCGAGTTGGACGCGGGGTTGCCCGGCCGGGTAGGTGGCGCGGCGGGCCAGGGGCCGCCAGCGGGTGACGGTGGCGGCGGGGCCGGCGGGGAGGTTGAGGTCGCCGAGCAGGATCCGGGGGGCGGGTAGCGCGCGCAGGGCGCGCACGACGCGGCGCAGTTGCCAGATGTTCCAGCCGGGGACGAAGGACAGGTGGGTGGCGGCGACGGTGAGGGGGCCGTGGGGGGTGTCGAGGACGGCGGCGAGCACGACGCGGGGTTCGTCGCGGAGCAGGACGAGTCCGCCGCCGGGGCCGGGGACGTAGATGGGTGAGCGTACGGGTGCGGCGCGCAGCCGGGTGACGTGCCAGGTGCGCACGGGGTGGCGGCTGATGAGGCCGACGCCGTAGAGGGGTTCGCCGTGGCCGTCGTCGTCGTGGGTGAGGGGGCGGAACTGTTCGCCGGGGGTGCCGACGACGGCGGCGGCGAAGCGGTGGTGGTCGGCGCCGAGGGCGCGGGCGGCGAGGGCGGTGAGGTCGAGTTTGCCGCTGCGGGTCTGGTCGCGGTCGACTTCCTGCAGGGCGAGGACGTCGGCGTCGAGGGCGGTGACGGCGGCGGTGAGGCGGTCGGGGTCGACGAGCCCGTCGGTGAGGGAGCGGCCGTGCAGCAGGTTGAAGGTGGCCAGGCGCACCTGCACACCCTACGTCGCTCTGGCAGGCTGGCCGGGTGCTGAAGCTGCTGTGCTGTTCGATGCTGGTGTTCGTGGCGGTGGCGTGCGTGGGGATGTGGTTGCGGCGGCGTCGGGGCCGGTGAGGCTGGCCACAGCCGTTCTCGCCGGTGGCGGCGTGGTGGGCAGAATGCGCGGCGTGGATGCGTGGGCGTTGACGACGTTGCTGTGCGTGGCCGCGTTGGCGGGTTGGGTGGACGCGGTGGTGGGCGGCGGCGGGCTGCTGTTGTTGCCGGCGTTGTTGGTGGCGGCGCCGGGGGTGCCGGTGGCGACGGCGTTGGGGACGAACAAGTTGGCGGCGATCTTCGGTACGTCGACGGCGGCGGTGACGTATGCCCGGCGCACGAAGCTGGACTGGGCGGTGGCGGGGCCGGCGGCCGGGTTGGCGGTGGTGACCGCGGGTGTGGGTGCGGCGTTGGCGGGCGCGGTGCCGGCGGGGGCGTACCGGCCGGTGGTGTTGGTGGTGCTGGTGTCGGTGGCGGTGTTCGTGGTGACCCGGCCGCGGTTGGGCACGGTGGCGGTGCCGTCGCGGCGGACCCGGTCGCGGGTGGTGGCGGCGGTGCTGGTGGCCGGGCTGGGCATCGCGTTGTACGACGGGTTGGTCGGCCCGGGCACCGGGACGTTCCTGGTGTTGGCGTTCACCGCGTTGGTGGGCGCGGATTTCCTGCACGCCTCGGCGATGGCGAAGGTGGTGAACGCGGGGACGAACCTCGGCGCGTTGGTGGTGTTCGGGGTGAGCGGGCACGTGTGGTGGTGGTTGGGCGCGGCGATGGCGGTGTGCAACGTGGCGGGGGCGGCGGTGGGCGCGCGGATGGCGGTGCGTCGGGGCGCCGGGTTCGTGCGGGTGGTGCTGCTGGTGGTGGTGCTGGCGTTGGTGGCGCGGTTGGGCTATGACCAGTGGGTGGTGGGCTGAGGTGGCGGTGCGGGCGGAGCACGACCGGGCGGTGCTGGCCGGGCTGTTGGGGCGGGATCCGGTGTTGCACGCCTACCAGTTGGGTGATCTGGACGATTTCTTCTGGCCGTTCACGTCGTGGTTCCGCTCGGGCGACGAGGTGGTGTTGCTGTATCACGGGGTGGCGCCGCCGACGTTGTTGGCGTTCGCGGCGCCGCAGCGGGCGGCGGCGTTGGCGGAGTTGCTGACGCGGGTGGCGCCGGTGTTGCCGGCGCGGTTGTACGCGCACCTGTCCCCCGGGCTGATCGGGGCGCTGGCCGGGTCGTTCGACCACGTCCCGGGTGGGCGGCACCTTCGGATGGCGTTGACGGATCCGGGGCGGCTGGCGGGGGTGCCGGCGGCGGGCGAGGTGTTGGGGGCGGCGGACCTGCCGGAGTTGCTGCGGTTCTACGAGCGGGCGTATCCGGGGAACTGGTTCGACGCGCGGATGGTGGAGACCGGGCAGTACGTGGGGGTGCGCGACGGCGGTGAGCTGGTGGCGGTGGCGGGGGTGCACGTGTTCTCGCCGGCGTACGGGGTGGCGGCGTTGGGCAATGTGGCGACGGTGCCGCGGTGTCGGGGGCGGGGTCTGGGCGCGGCGGTGGTGGCGGCGTTGTGCGGGCGGCTGCGCGAGCGCGTCGGGCACGTCGTGTTGAACGTGAAGGCGGACAACACGGCGGCGGTGCGGTTGTACGAGCGGGTGGGGTTCACCCGGGTCGCCGACTACGACGAGTTCTCGCTGGTCGCCCGGGTGGGGTCAGCGGCCGCGGCTGGGTGAGTCGAAGCGCCCGGCGCGGATCTCGCGCAGCGCCTGGCGGCGGGTGTCGCCGCGCAGGGTGTCGACGTAGAGGCGGCCGCGCAGGTGGTCGGTCTCGTGTTGCAGGGCGCGGGCGAGGAAGCCGCTGCCGGTGATGGTGAGTGGTTCGCCGTGCTGGTCGTGGCCGTGGGCGGTGGCGTGCAGGGCGCGGGGGGTCGGGAAGTAGAGCCCGGGGATGGACAGGCAGCCCTCGTCGTCGTCGGAGAGTTCTTCGGACAGCTCCAGGGTGGGGTTGACGAGGTGGCCGCGGTGCCCGTCGGCGTCGTAGACGAACACCTGGGTGTTGACGCCGATCTGGGGTGCGGCGACGCCGGCGCGTCCGGGTGCGCCGAGCAGGGTGTCCATCAGGTCCTGCACGAGGGCGCGTAGGTCGGCGTCGAAGGTGGTGACCGGTTCGCTGGGGGTGCGCAGGACGGGGTCGCCGATGATCCGGATCGGGCGCATAGTCATGCCCGGAAGGTTATCCGTTGCTTACCGGGTGCGGGTGTCACCGGGCGGGTGGGAGCAGGCCGGTGTCGGCGATGCGCTCGCGTAGCGGGCGGCGGCGCAGCGCGTCGAGCACGGCGTACAGCTCGTCGGCCAGGGGCACGGGCAGTTCGGTGTCGAGCCGGCGTACGGCGGCGGCGGTGGCGGCCCATTCGGCTTCGACGGCGGGCAGCAGGGCGCGGGCCCGGTCGGTGAGGGTGACGATGCGGTGGCGGGCGTCGGCGCCGGGGGTGAGGGTGACCAGGCCGGCGTGGCGCATGCCGGCGACGGTCTGGCTGGCGGCGGAGTGGGTGACGCCGACGCGGGTGGCCAGGTCGCGGATGGGCAGCGGCCCGTCGGCGACGAGGACGCGCAGCACGGGTGAGTAGCGGGGCCGGTAGTCGGTGAGGCCGAGGCGGGCGTGCACGGCGGCGACGTCGGCGTCGAGGGTGTCCAGGACGTGGCGCAGCAGGGTGCCGAGGGCGTCGCGGTCGGGGGCGGTCACGTCCGCTAATGTAACAGCGCTGTTGTATCCGGTGGCGGGGAGGACCGCGGACATGTATCCACCGATCGAGCCGTACGCGTCGGGTCACCTGGACGTCGGTGACGGCCAGCGCGTGTACTGGGAGACCTGCGGCAACCCCGACGGGCGGGCGGCGCTGGTGGTGCACGGCGGTCCCGGCTCCGGCGCCGGCGCGTCGTGGCGTCACCTGTTCGACCCGGACGCCTACCGGATCGTGCTGTTCGACCAGCGCGGCTGCGGGCGCAGCACCCCGCCGGCGGCCGACCCGGCCACCGACCTGTCGGTGAACACCACCGGGCACCTGGTGGCCGACATGGAGGCGCTGCGGGAGCACCTGGGCGTCGAGCGGTGGCTGCTGTGCGGCGCCTCCTGGGGGTCGGCGTTGTCGCTGGCGTACGCCCAGGCCCACCCCGGGCGGGTCACCGCGCTGGTGCTGTTCAGCGTGGTGGCCAACACCCGGCGGGAGATCGAGTGGGTGACCCGGGACATGGGCCGGGTGTTCCCGCAGGAGTGGGCGCGTTTCCGCGACGGGGTGCCCGAGGCCGAGCGCGACGGTGACCTGGCCGCCGCGTACGCCCGGCTGGTCAACGACCCGGACCCGGCGGTGCGCGAGCGCGCGGCGCGCGACTGGTGCGCGTGGGAGGACGTGCACGTCTCCCTCGCCGGCGGCTACGCGCCCAGCCCCCGCTACGCCGACCCGGTGTTCCGCTACGGCTTCACCCGGCTGGTCACCCACCACTTCGCGAACCTGGGTTTCCTGCCCGACGGTCAGCTCCTGCGCGACGCCGGGCGCCTCGCCGGCATCCCGGGGGTGCTGATCCAGGGCCGCCTCGACGTCAGCGGGCCGCCGGACATCGCGTGGCGGCTGACCCAGGACTGGCCGGACGCCCGGCTGGAGATCGTCGAGACCGGCGGCCACGGCGGCGGGCACGGCATCGGCGAGCGGGTGGTCGCCGCGCTGGACGCGTTCGCCGCCTCCTGAACGCCCCGGCGGCCGGGGCCGGTCTCAGCCTGCGGCGAGCAGCGCCCGCACCGGGGCGGCCTTGGCGGCGGCCTCGGCCACCTCGGCGGCCGGGTCGCTGCCCCAGGTGATGCCGCCGCCGGCCCACAGGTGCAGCCGGTCGGCGTCGGCCGCGGCGGTGCGGATGGTCAACCCCAGGTCGAGCCGGTCCGGCGCGACCCAGCCGAGGGCGCCCATGCCGGCGCCGCGACCGACCGGCTCGAGGGCAGCGACCTCGGCGAGGGCGGCGTGCTTGGGCGCGCCGGTGACCGACCCGCCCGGGCACACCGCGCGCAGCAGGTCGGCCAGGCCCAGGCCGTCGGCGGGCGCCGCGGACACCGTCGACTCGGCCTGCCACAGGTCGCACCAGCGGCGTACGGCGAACAGCTCGTCGACGCGCACGCTGCCGGTGCGGGCCACCCGGGCCAGGTCGTTGCGTTCCAGGTCGACGATCATCACGTGCTCGGCGCGTTCCTTGGCCGAGGTGAGCAGCTCGCGGCGCCCGGCGGCGGTGGCCGGGCGGGTGCCCTTGATCGGGCGGGTGACCAGCCGGCCGTCCTGCACGGCGACGAGCGTCTCCGGGGAGGCGCAGCCCAGCGCCCAGCCGGGCCCGCTCAGGGTGCCGCCGTAGCGGGCGCCGGGCAGCGCGGCGAGGCGGGCCAGCGCCGGGCGCGGGTCGCCGGCGTACCCGGCCGTGGCGTGCCCGACGAGGTTGACCTGGTAGACGTCGCCGCGGGCGATGGCGGCGCGGACCGCCTCGACGGCGTCGGCGTGCGCGCCCGGGGTCCAGCTGTCGCGCCAGTCGGCCAGCCACCAGCCGCCCGCCGTCGCCGGTCGCCGCGGCGGCGGGTCGGCGTGCCGGTAGACGACCACGACCAGGTCGGGCAGCGCGGGCGCCGGGGTGGGCGCGCCGGTCGGTGCGCCGATGGCGTACGCGCCGGCGGCGGCGGACAGGAACAGCGCCGCCCCGCACACCCCGTCGGGGGCGTGCCGGCCGGGTCGGGTCAGGTCGTCGACGGGTACGCCGTGTGCGCCCAGGAAGCTCTGCGCCAGGTCGGCGGGGTCGCCGCCGTCGCCCAGGCGCCACTGCAGCCGGGCGGTCTCGACCAGTCGGGACCGGCAGGACCGCGGCGCGCCGGGCACATCGACCGGTACCTGTGGGAGCGCTTCCACGACGTCCGGGCGGTTCCGGCTCATCCGTTCAGCCGATTCTGGGTGAACAAGACGCATCCTTGCTCGATGCCGCGCGGTTTCGCTTGGTACTGTGCGTCACTGGTCATGTGAACCATGACACAGTGCCCCCACAGTCCGGAGAACCCGATGTGTCAGCACCAGCCCACCTGCCCCTCCGCCGACGCGACCGACCGCGAAGCCGCCCGCGTCCTCGCCTGCTTCCCTGAGCAGGGCTGGAGCCTGCTCTGCAACGGCGTCATCGTCTTCGAGGACACCGGTGAGCTGCTCCCCGACGGGCGGACCATCGCCCCGCACCGGGGACCGGCCCGCCACGCCCTCGTCGCCTGAGCGATCACGCAGCGTCAGTGAGCGTACGCGCCGGCGGTGACCGTCGGCGCGCCGGCCGGGGCGGCGATCCACCCACCGCCCCGGCGCGATGCGCTCAGTCCTCCTCGAACGCCTCCGGCGCGGGGCACGAGCACACCAGGTTCCGGTCGCCGTACGCGCCATCGACCCGCCGCACCGGCGGCCAGTACTTCCCCGCCCGCTCCGTCCCACCCGGGTAGGCGCCCACCGACCGCGGGTACGGGTGCGGCCACTCGTCGGCGGACACCATCGCCGCGGTGTGCGGCGCGTTGGACAGGGGGTTGTCCCCCGCCGGCCACCGCCCCGCCGCCACCTCGTCGATCTCCGCGCGGATGGCGATCATCGCGTCGCAGAACCGGTCCAACTCGGCCAGGTCCTCGCTCTCGGTCGGCTCCACCATCAGCGTGCCGGCCACCGGGAACGACATCGTCGGGGCGTGGAAGCCGTAGTCGATCAGCCGCTTCGCCACGTCGTCGACGCTGACCCCGCTGGCCTTCGTCAACGGCCGCAGGTCCAGGATGCACTCGTGCGCCACCAGGCCCTTGTTGCCGGCGTACAACACCGGGAAGTGCTGCCGCAGCCGCGCCGCCACGTAGTTCGCCGCCAGCACCGCCACCGCGGTGGCGCGGGCCAGCCCGTCCGCGCCCATCATCCGCAGGTACGCCCACGGGATCGGCAGGATCCCCGCCGACCCGTAGCGGGCCGCCGAGATCGCCGGCCGCCCGTCGACGTGCCCGCCGACCGGGTCGCCGGGCAGGAACGGCGCCAGGTGCGCGCGCACCGCCACCGGCCCCACGCCCGGGCCGCCGCCGCCGTGCGGAATGCAGAACGTCTTGTGCAGGTTCAGGTGCGACACGTCCGCCCCGAAGCGCCCCGGCTTGGCGAACCCGACCAGCGCGTTGAGGTTCGCCCCGTCGACGTACACCTGACCGCCGGCGTCGTGGACCTTCGCGCACAACTGCGCGATGCCCGTCTCGTACACCCCGTGCGTCGACGGGTACGTCACCATGATCGCGGCCAGGGCGTCCCGATGCTTGTCGATCTTCGCGTCGAGGTCGACCAGGTCGACGTTGCCGTCGGCGTCGCAGCCGACCACGACCACCCGCATCCCGGCCATCACCGCCGACGCGGCGTTGGTGCCGTGCGCCGACGACGGGATCAGACACACGTCGCGGTGTGCCTCGCCCCGGTCCCGGTGGTAGGCGCGGATCGCCAGCAGCCCGGCCAGCTCGCCCTGCGACCCGGCGTTGGGCTGCACGCTGACCGCGTCGTAGCCGGTCACCTCCGCCAGCCACCCCTCCAACTGGGCGATCAGCCGCCGGTAACCGGCGGTCTGCGCCTCGGGCGCGAACGGGTGCAGGTGCGCGAACTCCGGCCAGGTCACCGGTTCCATCTCGGTGGTGGCGTTGAGCTTCATCGTGCACGACCCCAACGGGATCATGCCCCGGTCCAGCGCGTAGTCGAAGTCGGCCAACCGCCGCAGGTAGCGCAGCATCGCCGTCTCGGAGTGGTGGGTGCCGAACACCGGGTGGGTGAGGAAGTCCGACGTACGCGCCAGCGCGGCCGGCAACGCCGCGTCGACGTCGCCGTCGACACCGTCGACACCGAACGCCGCCCACACCGCCGCGACATGCGCCGCCGTGGTCGTCTCGTCGCAGGACACCCCGACCCGGTCGGCGTCGACCAGCCGCAGGTTCACGTTGCGCGCCGCCGCGGCGGCCACCACCTGCGCCGCCCGCCCCGGCACCGTCGCGGTGACGGTGTCGAAGAACGCCACGTCCGCCACCTGCACGCCGCCGGCGCGCAACCCGGCCGCCAACCGGGCCGCCGCCTCATGGGTACGCCGGGCGATGGCGCGCAGCCCGTCCGGGCCGTGGTAGACCGCGTACATGCCGGCCATCACGGCCAGCAGCACCTGCGCGGTGCAGATGTTGCTGGTCGCCTTCTCCCGCCGGATGTGCTGCTCGCGGGTCTGCAACGCCAACCGGTAGGCCGGGTTGCCGTCGGCGTCGCGCGACACCCCGACGAGGCGGCCGGGCAGCATCCGCTCCAGCCCGGCGCGCACCGCCAGGTAGCCGGCGTGCGGGCCACCGAAGCCCATCGGCACGCCGAAACGCTGCGTGGTGCCGGCGGCGATGTCCGCGCCGATCTCCCCCGGCGGGCGCAGCAGCGTCAATGCCAGCAGGTCCGCCGCGACCGTGACCAGGGCCCCGGCGTCGTGCGCGGCGGCGACCAGCGGGGCGTGCTCGCGCACCGCCCCGGACGCGCCCGGGTACTGCAGGTGCACGCCGAAGAACTCCGCCGGCAGCGCCTCGGCGTCCAGGTCGAGCACCCGCACCTCGATGCCCAGCGGCTCGGCGCGCCCGGCGATCACCGCGATCGTCTGCGGCAGCGCGTCGGCGTCCACCACGTACACCGGGCTCTTGCTCTTGCTCGCGCGGCGCGCGAGGGTCATCGCCTCGGCCGCGGCGGTGCCCTCGTCGAGCATCGACGCGTTCGCCGTCGCCAACCCGGTCAGGTCGGTGACCATGGTCTGGAAGTTCAGCAGCGCCTCCAGCCGGCCCTGGCTGATCTCCGGCTGGTACGGCGTGTACGCGGTGTACCAGGCGGGGTTCTCCAGCACGTTGCGGCGGATCACCGCCGGGGTGTGCGTGCCGTGGTAACCCAGGCCGATCATCGACACGGCGACGGTGTTGTCGGCCGCGAGGGCGCGCAGCTCGGCGATCGCCTCCCGCTCGCCGGCCGGCGCCGGCAGGTCCAGGGTGCCGTGCCAGCGGATCACCTCGGGGATCGCCGCGTCCATCAGCTCGTCGACGGAGCTGTAGCCGACGGCCTCCAACATCCGGCGCTCGTCGTCCGGCCCGGGGCCGATGTGCCGGTCGGCGAACTGCTCTGCGGTCATGCGCGGCGCTCCTTGCGGGGGCGAGGTCGACGGGTCGGCCTCCCCCTGAGTCGCGCTGACGCGCTCCACAGCGCCTGCCCACGTGGTCCTTTTGCCTGAGAGGTTCCGGGGAGAATCTGCCCCTTCGGCGCCGTCTGCTCGACGGTCTCTCCCACGTGGGTGGTACCGGCACCCTCCACGCTACCAGCGGCGGTGTTTCCGGCTCATGTCCCGGGGGTGATCACACCGGCGCGGGCGCCGCCGCCGTCAGCCGGGCCGCCACGGCCGTCAGGGTGGCGCCCAGCGGCGCGTCGAGGCGCAGTGTGGCGTAGCCGTCGCCGCGCGTCGCGCCCTGGTTGACGATGCCCACCGCGATGCCGTGCTTCGCCGCGCGCAGCACGAACCGCCGACCCGACATGACCGTCAACGACGAGCCGAGCACCAGCAACGCCCGCGCCCGCTCGACCAGGGCGAAACAGTCCGCCACCCGGGTGGCGGGCACCGTCTCGCCGAAGAACACCACGTCCGGTTTCAGCATGCCCGCGCCGCACACCGCGCAGTCGACGGTGCGGAACCCGGCCACCGCGTCGTCGGGCAGGTCCACGTCGCCGTCGGGGTTGACGTGCGCCACCGCCGCGTCGAACCCCGGGTTGGCCTCGCTGAGACGCCGGTGCAGCTCCGCCCGGCCGGTGGCGTTGCCGCAGTCCAGGCACGTCACCTCGTCGAGGCGCCCGTGCAACTCGATCACCTGAGTCGCGCCGGCCGCGGTGTGCAACCCGTCGACGTTCTGGGTGATGATCCCGCCGAGCAGCCCGGCCTGCTGCAACCGGGCCACCGCCCGGTGCCCGTCGTTGGGCGCCGCCCCGGCGATGGTGCGCCACCCCAGGTGGCTGCGCGCCCAGTAGCGCCGCCGCGCGTCCGGATCCCGGGTGAACGCCTGGTAGGTCATCGGGGTGTGCCGCCGCGCCGCGCCGCTGGGCCCCCGATAGTCCGGGATGCCCGACTCGGTGGACAGCCCCGCACCGCTGAGCACCACCACGTCCCCGGCGGCCACCAGCCGCGTCAACGCCTCCAACGCATCACTCACCCCACCATGCTGCCTCGCCCACCCCCGCACCTCCCACCCCCACGCCTCACCCCCCCTCGTCGATCATGAGGTTGGCCGGCGGTCCGCGCGGCATGTCGCACCGCCAACCTCATGATCGACCCGGTCGGTTCACCCGGCTCGGCGCACGGTGGCGCGCTACGTTGACGGCATGCGCGTCGTCATCGCCGGAGGCCACGGAAAGATCGCCAAACTGCTGGAGCGGGAACTCGCCGGGCGCGGCGACACCGCCGTCGGGTTGATCCGCAACCCCGAGCACGCTGCCGCGCTGCGCGCCGCCGGCGCCGAACCGGTCGTCTGCGACCTGGAACACACCGACGTCGACACCCTCGCCGCCCACCTCGACGGCGCCGACGCGGTCGTGTTCGCCGCCGGCGCCGGCCCCGGCAGCGGCGCCGACCGCAAGGACACCGTCGACCGCGGCGCCGCCGTGCTGCTCGCCGACGCCGCCGTCCGCGCCGGCGTCCGCCGCTACCTGCTGGTCTCCTCGATGGGCGTGGACAACCCGCCCGCACCCGACACCGACGACGTCTGGGCCGCCTACCTGAAGGCCAAGAAAGCCGCCGAGGACGACGTCACCGGCCGCGACCTCGACGTCACCGTGCTGCGCCCCGGCCGGCTCACCGACGACGAACCCGCCGGCCGGATCACCCTGGCCCGGCCCGTCACACCCGGCGCGGTCAGCCGCGCCGACGTCGCCCGGGTGCTGCTGGCCCTGCTCGACGCACCCGACACCGCCGGGCACACCGTCGAACTCGTCGCCGGCGACACCCCCATCGCCCAAGCCGTCGCCGGCATGTAAGGAAGGGCCCCTTCTTAACGCCTGGCGTCGAGAAGGGGCCCCCTCTCACCCTCAGCGCTGGTGACGCGGCAACGCCGGCTGCGCCTCCCCGGCGCCCACCGACGGGGCCTCCCGGGCGATGCGCTCCATCGTGCGCGCCAACTGCTCGCTGCCGTCGTCGAGGTGCCGCGCCGCCGCCCGCATGTGCGACATCATCATCTCCCCGAAGATCCGCAACGCCTCCCGCGTGGCCACCGAATCGTCCGCGTTGCCACCGGCCGCGCTGCGATACTCCATCACCGCCCGCTCGGCCTCCTGCTTCGCCTCCTCCGCCGCCGCCCGCAGGTAACTCTCGTACTGCGTACGCGCGTACTCGGCGACCCGCCGGGCGTAGTCGTGGGCCTGCGCGATGATCTGCTCGGCCTCCCGCTGCGCCGCCGACAACAGGTTGACCTCCTTCGCCGCCGGCATCACCGGCTTGTCGGCGCTCGGGATCACCCCGTGCCGGTGCAGTTCCAGATGGTCGTTGAGCCGCTCGTTCTCCGCCCGCAGGTTCGCCACCTGCGCGGCCAGCAGATCCAACTCGTCGGCCACCTGCATCCGGAACCGGTCCACGTCGGCCTGCTCGTAGCCGCGGCGGGTGAACGCCGCCGCCCCGAACTCCCACCGCCGCACCCGATCCGAGGTCAGCCGCACCTGCACCGGCCCGGACACCTGCTGCGCGTCGTAACCGCTGATCGGAGTCGCACTCACCGGAAACCTCCGTCAGGGGTGGTCACGGTACGCCACGTCGGCCCGTACCAATGCTTACCGAAACCCTCATGGTGCAGCTGACCCGGCTGGTAGCCGGCACCTGTCAACGCCGCCACCGAATGGCCCACCATCTCGTCGGACCCGCACACGTACACATGCCGCGACCGCCAGTCCCCGTCGGCCAGCACCCGATCGACCACCCGCGCCACCTCACCCGGACGCCGCGGATCCGACCCCGTCACGTACGACACCCGCAGCCACGGATGCGACGCCGCCACCTTGTCGATCGCCTCGCTGTCGTAGAACTCCGTACGCGAGCGGGCCCCCACGTACAGGTCCACCTGCCGCCCCGAACCCTCCGCCGCGACCTGCTCCACCAACGCCTTCAGCGGCGCCCAACCGGTGCCCCCGGCCAACAGCAGCAGATCCGACGAACCGGCCGGCCGCAACGTCAACCGGTCCCCCACCGGCGCCGCCAGATGGATCTGGTCACCCGCCGCGCACCCGTACACCAGCCGCGACGACACCGCCCCACCCGGCGCCGCCCGCACGTGCAGCTCCACCGTCCCGTCCGGACGGGGCGCGTTCGCCGGCGAGTAGTACCGCCACGACCGCACCGCCGGATGCGACACCCCGATCGACTGCCCCGGCGTGAACGGCAACAGGTACTGCGGCCGCACCGTCACCACCGCCACGTCGAACGTGCGCCGCTCGTGCGCCAGCACCTCCGCCGCCCACCACGGCGGGGAATGCGCCTCCGCCGCCTGCGCGGCCTCCGTCATCACCTGCGCGACCAACCCGTACGCCGCCGCCCAGTCCGCGGCCAACTCGTCGGACCACGCCGCGCCGCTGAAGTGCCGCAACGTCTCCAGCAGCGCCCCACCCACCGCCGGATAGTGCTCGGCGCGCACCGCGAACTTGCGGTGGTCGGCGCCGAGCTGCTGCAGGAACCCCACCAACCGGTCCACCTGGTCCACGTGCGACACGATGTGCCCCAACGCGGACACCAGCCGGTCCCGCTGCCCGGCCATGTTGGTCGGGAACATCTGCCGGGTCTCCGGATGCGCCAGGAACAACGTCGAATAGAAGTAGAGCGGCACCTGGTCGCCGTGCCCGGCCACCAGCGACCAGCTCTGCTTGAGCCGTGCCGCGTCCACGCTCAGGCGTTCCCCGCCGACACGACCTGGTCCCGCACCTGACCGAGCACGACCTGCACGTCGGCGATCACGTCCGCCGGCACACCCAACTCCACCAACGTCGCCGTCAGGTGCTCGCCGACCTTCGCGTAGTGCGCGCCCGCAATGTTCAACGGCTGGTGCGCCTCCGCCAGCCCCCGCCCCGCGTACTCGTTCGGCCCGCCCAACACCACCGCCAGCATCAACGCCAGGTGCCGCCGCTGCTCGGCCATGTCCACACCGGTGAAGTAGCCGGCCAGGTCCGGGTCCGCCAACACCTTGTCGTAGAACAGCTCCACCGCGGCCTTCACCGCCGCCGCGCCGCCGATGCGCTCGTAGTGGGAGATCGGCGTGGTCTCGCTCGTCACCGTCATGCTCGGTCCTTCCGCCAGGGGACCGCGGCAGCGCCGCGGCAGGGGCATCGCCAGCCGGCCCGGCGTCACACACCGTGACGTCGACGCGCCGACGACCGAGACGGACCATAGCGCCTCCGCCGCCACAGTTCACGCGTGCCCTATCGGCGTCCCGACAACCCTCAACTACGGAAAGTCAAGGAACCGGCCCGATCCGGTGGACGCGGCGCACGCACCCCACCACAGCCGGTCAAACCGGCCCGCGTACCGTCTCTTTCGGACACTGCGCGGCCACCCACCGCCACCTGCGCACACCCGCCCCACCACGCACGCCCGTCGCGCCGACACCCCGAACCGGCCCCGGACACCCCACCACGCTCACCGTCGGTCACCGAAACGACGAATCGCGCCGGGCCGAAAGGCCACGACGCGATCCCGTGCACGAGACGCCGATCGATCAACCGGCCCGACGCCGCGCCCGACGCGCCGCCAACTCGTCCCCCACCGACTCCGCCTCCGGCTCCACCTCCGGAGCACCCCGCTCCGGACCCCCCGCCGGCTCCGCCGGCAGATGCGACAGCGAACCCTGGATCTCCTTGAACGCGCCACCGATCGCGATGCCGAACACCCCCTGGCCGCCCTGCAACAGGTCGACCACCTCCTCCGGCGACCGGCACTCGTACACCGTCGTCCCGTCGGAGATCAACGTGATGCCCGCCAGATCATCCACCCCACGCGACCGCAACGCCTCGATCGCCTTCCGGATGTTCTGCAACGACACCCCGGCGTCCAACAACCGCTTCACGACCTTCAACACCACCAGGTCGCGGAACGAATACAACCGGGACGTCCCCGAACCCGACGCGTCACGCACACTCGGCACCACCAGAGACGTCCGCGCCCAGTAGTCCAACTGCCGGTAACTGATGCCCACCGCCGAACACGCGGTCACACCCCGGTAGCCCACCTCACCGTCACCGGCCAGCGGTTCCCCACTCGGACCAGGATCCTGCGGCTCGTGCATCGGACCAACCTCCCCGCCCGTGCGGCGCCACGTCGACTTCCCCGTACGCGCACCCCTCGACACGGCCACCCTAACGCCGCCGAGCCGACGACACCGGCAGGAGACACCCGACACGCCGCGCCACCGACAGCACACACGGCGGCAAGCCGCCACCACCGTGACAACCACCGCCGCGCACCCCGACCCACCGGCCGGCCACCGCTCAGCCCGCGAAATCCTCCGGACGCACCTGGTCCAGGAACTCCCGGAACTTCTCCACCTCGTCCTCCTGCTCGTCCGGGATCACGATCCCCGCCTCGCTGAGGACCTGCTCCGCACAACGAATCGGCGCACCCACCCGCAACGCCAACGCGATCGAGTCACTCGGCCGCGCCGACACCCGCACCCCGTCACCCAGCAGCAGATCCGCGTAGAAGACGTTCTCCTTCAACTCGGTGATCTCCACCGCCCGCAACGGCGCCTGCACCGCCGCCAACACATCCCGCAGAAGATCGTGCGTCAACGGCCGAGCCGGCTTCACGCCCTGCTGCTCGTAAGCGATCGCCGTCGCCTCGACCGCGCCGATCCAGATCGGCAGATAGCGGTCCCCCTCGACCTCCCGCAGCAGGACGATCGGCTGGTTGCTGGGCAACTCCACCCGAACTCCGACCACGCTCAGCTCGCGCACCGCCGCCTCCGTGTCGTCGTCACCATCGCACCGCGCCCTTCCCTGCACGGTACACGGACCAGGACACGCAAGTCCCACGCGCTACGTGCACCACGCCTCGACAGACGGGCTTACCCCGGCAAGCCTACGACACGCCCACGCCGGCCGAACGGCGCGCGCCCACCCACGACGAAGGGCCGGACACCCCACGGCGCCCGACCCCTCACCACCACCTCACCGACCCAACGTCGACCGCAGCCCCACCCGCACCAACGCCGCGTGCAGCTGCTGCGACAACGCCATCAACTCCCGCGCCGTCTCCGCCGCCCGCGCCCGCGCCGCCGGATCACTCTGCCGCGCCAACGGCGCCACCAACTGCGCGAACAGACCGACCTCCCGATCCGCCGCCGACCGGTACGCCCGCAGATGCCGCGGCTGGAACCCGTACGCCGCCAACCCCGCCACCGCACTAGCGATGATCAACGCATCCGCGTCGTACCACCCCGGCGGATCCGACACGAGCACACCGAGTCGCTCCAACTCCACCAACGTCGACTCGTCGACGCCGCTGCGCGACAGCAACTCCGACCGGCCCAACCGCACCTCGGACGACTCGACCGGCTCCACCGACTCCCGACCCGGCACCTCACCACCCGGACCGACCGCCACCAGATTCGGCCGCGACCGCCCCGACGGCGCACCCGACGAATCCCACTCCGCCAACTGCTCCCGGATCACCCGCAACGGCAGATACTGATCCCGCTGCGCGGTCAGCACGAACCGCAGCCGCGCCACGTCGTCCCAGCCGTACTTCCGGTAACCCGACGGCGTCCGCTGCGGCTCCACCAGGCCCTCGGCCTCCAGGAACCGCAACTTCGAGATCGTCACGTCCGGAAACTCCGCCCGCAACTGCGCCAACACCTCGCCGATACTCATCAGCCCAGGCGAGCGCGCCGCACCGGACGGCGTCGAAGCCGCAGGCTCGTTCACCCCCGGCCGGCCTCCTCCTCCGGGCGCGGACCGGCGATGAACACCACCCGGAACTTGCCGATCTGCACCTCGTCACCGTTGCTCAACGTCGCCGCCTCGACCCGCTCACGGTTCACGTACGTGCCGTTCAGGCTGCCCACGTCCCGCACCGTGAACGTGCCACCGTCACGGTGGAACTCCGCGTGCCGCCGCGACACCGTCACGTCGTCGAGGAAGATGTCACTGTCCGGGTGCCGTCCACTCGTCGTCACATCGTGGTCCAACAGGAACCGGGCACCCGCGTTCGGGCCCCGGCGAACCACCAGCAACGCCATTCCCGGCGGCAACGAACCGGACATGCGGCTCGGCACCACATCGGTGTCCGGCCCCTCCAGCACTTCGTCGAGCGAACCGAGATTGAGCGTCGAAGTGACGTCGAGCGGGGGGAACTCGTCGTCTGGGCGCGTCATGGGACCACCTCACGGATCTGTTCGGTCGGCGTCGGGGAATGGCGGGTCTGGCCGCCGGGCAAACCCACACCCGGCGGCTGGCTCCCCGTGCCCGGGAAGGCGCATTCCGCAACGCTCAAACTATTGGTTCTCGGTCGACTGGGCGAGCCTAGCCAGCGCCGAAATGCAGGGCAACCGGACGCGCGGAACCAACCCCGCCGCCCGGAACGACACGAACTCAGCTCTCGGTGAGCTCGCGGTACGCACCAGCGGTCAACAGACCCTCGACCGCCGCCGGATCATCCGGAGTGATCTCCACCAACCAACCCGCACCGTACGGGTCCGTGTTGATCACCTCCGGCGTGTCGGCCAACGCCTCGTTGCGCGCCGACACCGTGCCACTCAACGGCGCGTAGATCTCCGACACGCTCTTCGTCGACTCGATCTCCCCCAGCGACTCACCGGCCGCCACCACCGCACCGGCGTCCGGCAGTTGCACGAACACGATGTCACCCAGGGCGTCCTGCGCGAAGTGCGTGATACCGACGCGGACGACACCACCGTCACCACCGACCACCCACTCGTGCTCGGCGGTGTACCGCAGATTCTCAGGAATCACCAACTGCGTCCTTCGTCATCGGCGCACCGGGAGGAACCGGCGCGGCCGCGACCGGTCAGGAGACCGGCCGGGCGTGGTCCAGCTTGATCGGCGCGTGCAGCTGCGAAACCTCCACAACCTCACGATCCTCGGACGTCACGTTACCGCCGTTGTTCCGCACCGTTGAGACCACCCCGCCCGGAATGTTCAAGGCCGTACGCATCGTCGCCGGGTCACCGATCACCAGGATCGTGTACGGGCCACCCAACCGACGCCCGTCCACCACCAGGCCACCACCGGAGGCGTCCACGAAATACGTCGACGCGATGATCCGCACCGCGGTGCCGTCCGCACCCTGGATCTGCATCGCCTCCGCGCCCGCGCCCCGCAACTCCTGCACCGCGTCCAGGATCCGCGTCGACGACATCGCCTTGCCCGACCCCGAGAACCGCACCTCCAGGCCCGGCCCCACCGCCGGCAGCGTCCCCGCCAGGATGCCCAACTCGTCCGCGCGCCGCGTCGCCTCCTGCAACGCCGCCTGCCGACCCTGCGCACCCGAACGCAACTGCCGCTGGCTCTCCTCCAACGCCTCGATGTCCTGACGCAGCCGCCGCTCCCGCGAATCCAGATCCGACGAGATTCGCACCAGGTCCTCCTCCCGCGTCGCCGCGAGCGTCGGATCCGTCGACGTCGTCTTGAGCTGCACCACCAGCGTGAAACCCAACAACGCCAGCAGCACGCCGATCATCGCCCCCGCCGAGGTGAACCGCCGCGCCACCGGCGCCCGCCCACGCTCCGGCCCGGCCGCACCCGGCTCGTCCGCCGGCGCCGGCACGTCCTCCCGCTCCGCGGGGTCCTCCCGCTCCGCGGGCTCGATCGGCTCGGCGGGCTCGATCGGCCCCACGGGCCCCACGGGCTCCACCGGACCCACGGGCGCGACCGGCTCGACCGGGGCCAACGGGCTCAACTCGTCCGGATCCGGCGCGTCCGGACGCGGATCCGGCTCACCCGCCGGACCCGACGGCCGCCCCGGCACCGCCGGCTGCGGCCACCCCGTGCCCGTCTCCCTGTGCTCCTCGCTCATCGCCACCAACCTACGCCCGGAACAGGTGCCGGCGGATCGCCGCCACGTTCCCGAAGATGCGCACCCCGAGCACGACCACCACACCGGTGGACAACTGACCGCCCACACCCAACTGGTCACCCAGATACACGATCAGACCCGCCACCAGCACGTTCGAGATGAACGACACCACGAACTGCTTGTCGTCGAAGATCCGGTCCAGCTTCGCCCGCACCCCGCCGAACACCGCGTCCAACGCGGCCACCACCGCGATCGGCAGATACGGCTGCAACGCCGCCGGCACCGTGGGATCCAGGTACACCCCCAGCACCACACCGGCGAGCAACGCCAGCACCGCGATCATCGGCCACCTCCGGAGGGACTGGGGGAAACACCCGAGCCGGACGGCCCAGGGCTGGACGAACCCACGACTGGCGAACCCGACGGACTCGGACTCACCGAGGGCTCGGCGTAGCGTAGCCGTGGCTCGGGAGCGGCCGGGAGGGTGAGGTCGTCGACCTCCTTCACCCCGAACGACAACCCCTCCGTCCGCGCCACCTCCCGCATCAACGCCGCCGCCCGGCCGTCGTCGAACTTGTCCCGCATCGACCCCGGCCCGATCGCCTGCACCTCGTACGGGCTCGTCACCGGCCGGTAGTCCACCAGGATCGCCTCACCGGCCTGCCGGATCGTCGTCGTCGCCGTCAACCGTTGCCCGTTGATCGACACGGCCTCCGCACCCGCCGCCCACAGATCGTTCGCCACCTTCTGCAGATCCGAGTACAACACCTGCGACTCCGCCCGGTCCTCGCCCGTCACCGCGTCCTTGTCGCGCGGGGCGTCGGCCAACCGCACCACCACACCGTCGCCACGCACCCGACCCAGGCCGGTGCCCGCCTCCAGGTCGCGCAACCGGGACGCCTGCGAGCCACCCAGCGCCGCGTCCCGCTGCCGGCCGACCTCCTCGCGCAACTGCTCCGCCCGGGAGGTCAACCGGTCGGTCTCCGCCTCCCGCTGCTTGATCTCGGCGATCAGCCCGGCCCGCGCCGTCGCCCGGCTCGGCTCCGCGGCCATCGTCTCCTGGTACGCCACCGCGAACAGGAAGCCGATGACCGCCAACACCGCCAGGCTCACCGGCCGCCCCAGCACCTGCCGCACCCGCGACACCGGACCCGTCGCCCGTCGCGCCGCCGCGTCCCCGTAACCCGGATCCAGCGGATTGCGGAACAGCTCGGTCAGGAAGTCCGGCGCGTACACCCGCGCCGACGGGTCGCGCTCACCGTCGCGCGGCGGCGCCGTCATGCCGTCGCTCCCGCACGCCGTGCCCGCATCTCCCGGACCAGCCGGCGGGCCTGCACGACGTACATCGCGCCGGCGACCCAGTAGAGCACCAGGCCCCACCACGCCAGCCCCCACCCGATAGCCCCGGCGGCGGTGGCCGCGCCCGGGGCGGCGTCGGCCAGCAGCAGGAGCGGGAACGCGGCCAGCAACAGGAACGTCGCGGTCTTGCCCACGTAGTGCACCGGCGGCGGGCCGTAGCCGTGGCGGCGCAGCACCCCCAGCGAGCCGAGCAGCAGCAGCTCACGGGCCAGCAGCGCGGCGGTGAACTGCCAGGGCACCACCTCGCGGGCGGTGAACGCGAGCAGCGTCGCCAGGATGTAGAGCCGGTCGGCCAGCGGGTCCAGCAGCTCGCCCAGCCGGCTCACCTGGCGCATCCGACGCGCGATCCAGCCGTCCACCCAGTCGCTGGTGCCGCCCACGGCCAGCACCACGACGGCGATCACGTCGGCCCGGACCACCAGGAAGAGCCAGAGGAAGAGCGGCACACCCAGCAGACGCACGAAGCTGATCAGGTTGGGCAGGGTGAGGACGCGATCGGCCGCGGCCGTCGAACCATTCCCCGGGTGCTCCGCCGGAGCCGGCCCACGCGACACCCCAACCCCCTTCGCAGCACGGTCCGGCAGCCGTACGAGCGGCCGCCGGAGGAACGTGCGCGTTGCCGGCCGGTCAGATGCCGGCGCCCTCCCCGATGCGGCCCATCATCCAATCGATCATGGGCCGGCCAGTTGCGCTGCCACTATATCGGGCTCCCCTGCCGGCTCCGCCCGCTGCGCTGCGTGGCTGCTCAGTGTCGTGACGGTGGCGACCGTCACAATCGCCAGAGCATCCTAGGATACTAGCTGAATGCGGGAGCCGGTGTGGCGGGCCGGGAGATCAGGCGGTGCGCGCGGTCGAGTCGGAGCCGGTCTGCGGCGCCGTCATGGTGGCCGCCTGGCCGAACGCGAGCAGCGCCAGCAGCAGCTCGTGCTGCACCCGGTTGGGCATCCGGTCGAGCACGGCCTGCACCGCCCGGTGCCGCCGCTCCTGCAGCTCCCGCAGCAGCGACTCGGCGGCGTTCGTGGGCAGCAGACGCACCTCGCGGCGGTCGCGCGGGTCGGCCACCCGACGCAACAGGCCCACCGCCTCCAGTCGGTCGCAGAGCCGGCTGGCCGACGACGGCACCACGTCCAGCAGCTCGGCCAGCCGGTTCACGTTGGTGTCGGGATGCGACATGATCAGCGACAGCACCCGCAACTGGGTGGGCGAGACGCTGACGGTGTCCCGCGAGACGGCGGAGTCGAGCACACCGATGAGCGCCTCGGCAGCCGCCTCGACGGCCGCGGCAAGATTCGGAGGTCGCTCCACCCGCTGTCCCCTGCGATCGTCTCGCTCGTGTTCGCTCCGCCGCTCCGGTCACTGCCCGGTGACGTCGTCCGACCGGCTGGAACCGCGCCAGTCCAGGCAGACGACGACCGCGTCGTCGCGGAGATCCGCGTCGGCATGGTACGCGTGCAGTTCGCGCATCACCGTACCAACTGCCTCGGTCGCCGGCTGCAACCGCGTGGACCGCATCGCCCGCGCCATCGCCCGATTCCCGTAGGGCTCCTGCTCGTCCGGCTCCGCCGCGTACACCCCGTCGCTGACCACGAACAGCCGGTCCCCCGGCTCCAGGCCGAACTCCTGCACCGCGTAGCGGGTCTCGGCGAACATGCCCAACGGAAGCTGTTGCTCCAGCGTGACCGGGGTGACCCGGCCGCCGCGCAGCCGCAGCACGTGCGGGGAACCGGCGTCCACCGCCCGCACCACGCCGCGCCGGTCGTCCAGCTCCAGCAGCAGCGTGGCCACGTGCCGTTCCCCGCGGTGCTGGTAGAAGATCGTGTCGGAGGCCAGCTCCGCCTGCTCGACCAGGCTGCCGCCGGAGCGGCGCGCGTTGCGCATGGCGTTCACGGTCACCGCGGTGAGCAACGACGCGGACAGCCCGTTGCCGGCGCCGTTGAGCACCGTGACGGTGAGCCGGTCACCGTCGACCGACCAGTCGAAGTGGTCGCCCCCCACCGTGTAGGCCGGTTCGAGTTGCCCGGCCAGCAGCACGTCGCCGTGCCGGACGCTGCGCCCGGGCAGCAGGTCCCACTGCATCTCCGCGGCCATGCTGAGCCGTTCCCGGCGCCGCGCCCGGCGGTAGCGGTCGGTCTCCCGGTCGGCCGCCCGGATCGCCACCGCCAGGTCGCCGGCGGCGTCCCGCGCGGCGGAAACGGTCTCGCCGTCCGGCGTGTCCGGCAGCTCCACCATCAGCACGCCGAGCCGCTCCCCCCACACCGACAGCGGCAGGTAGGTGCGGCAACGGCCGTCGTCAGCGGTGTCCAACACCGGCTGCTGACTGCTGAAACAGCGCTGGGCCACGCCGTGGGAGCGGAGCGGGCCGCCGTCGGGCCGATCCGGGTCCAGCACCGGCCAGAGGCCGCTGGACCGGTAGTCGGCGACGAACACCTCCGCCCGCACGGCGCCGAACGTCTGGCGGAGCACCGCTTCCGCGGCCTCCGCCAGCTGGTCGGGTGGCGCCGTGCGCAGGGCACGCGACACCGGTCCGGACGCCTCCGGCATGTGCTCATCCTCCGATGACGACTATTGCTACAGGGCAAACATCATACGGAGGGCCACCGACACCGGGCCGGGGGTGGCGGTCAGCCGGCCGGACGCTGCGCCAACGCGCCGTGGAAGGCGTCCGGCACCCGCTCCGGCTCCCCCACCGGCCGCCACCGGGCGACCGGCACGACGCCCTCGACCGTGGGTCGCCACCGGCCGAGCAGCGGCGCGAACCGCTCGGGCGCGCGCATCCGGAACGCCGGACCCATCATGGCCAGCGCCTCCGGGTGCCCGGCCAGTTCCTCGCCGTCGAAGTCGATCGCCAGCCAACTGCCCGGCGCCACCGCCTCGTACAGCTCGTCGAGGGTGCGGGCGAGCGTGTCGTCGTCCAGGAACGCGGCCAGCCCGAGGAAGACCACCCCGACCGGCCGGCGCCCCCAACCCGGCACGAAGCGGTGCAGCAGGGCCGGGTCGAGGGTACCGATGTCGGTGGCGTCACCGTAGCCGTAGCCGACCCGGTCGCTGCCGGCCAGTAGACGCTGGCCGAGTCGGACCGTCTCGGGGTCGACATCGGTGTAGAGGACTGTGGCATCCGGCGCCACCTCGTGCACGTTGCCGCAGGTCGGCACGCCGGCGCCGAACACCAGGAAACTGTCGACACCCTCGGCGGCGATCGCCCGCACCGCCCGGCCCAGGAAGCCCCGCAACGAGCGGAAGATCGCCGCACTCGGCCCGTACGCAGCCTCGAACGCGGATGCCGCCGCGACGTCCACCGGGCGGTGGTGCCGGCCGCCGAGCCAGTGGTCGATCATGCGGGCGGTGCTCGGTGCCTCCGGTGCGGCCATCGACGAGGCTCCCTCCCCTGGACGCTGACCGCCAGCGTACCGAGCGGCCCACTCACGCGGTATCGGCCCGGCGGGGCCGCGCCGGCCGGGATACTGACGCCAGGGCGGCCGGCGACGGGAGGTACGGGGTGAACTCGGCGAACGGCGCGGCCGTGGTGGTGGGCGTGGACGGCTCGGAGCCGGCGGCCCGGGCGGTGCGCCTGGCGGCCCGGGAGGCCGACCGCCGCAACCGCCCGCTGCGGGTGGTACACGCCTTCATCTGGCCCCTGCTGCGCGTGCCGGTGTCCGCGCCCGCGCAGTCGCCGCCCGGGGCCGGCCTGCGCCACCAGGCCGAGCAACTGGTCACCGACGCGGTCGCGACGGCCCGGGCGGAGTGCCCCGGGCTGCGGACCACCGGCGAGATCATCGACGGGGAGGCGGCGGCCGTGCTGCTCGGTGAGTCCCCCGCCGCCGCCCTGGTGGTGCTCGGCGACCGGGGTCTCGGCGGCTTCGCCGCGCTGGTGGTCGGCTCCGTCGCGGTGCAGGTCGCCTCGCACGCCGACTGCCCGGTGCTGATCGCCCGCGGCACGGACCGCGCCGCCGGCCCGGTGGTGGTGGGCGTGGACGGCTCGCCGCTGTCCCGCGACGCGGTCGAGTTCGCCGCCGGCACCGCGTCCGCGCGCGGCGCCCGCCTGCACGCCGTGCACGCCTGGACCCATCCGACCTCGCGAGGGCCCGGCGACATGCAACCCCTGGTGTACGACGAGGGCCAGGTGCGCGACGAGGAGGAACGGGCGCTGACCGAGACGCTGGCCGGCATCGACGAGCGCTGGCCGGACGTGCCGGTGACCCGCGAGGTCGTGCACGCCCGCCCGGTCGCGGCGCTCACGGCGGCCTCGCGCGACGCCCAGCTGGTGGTGGTCGGCCGGCAGGGGCGCGGCGAGCTGACCGGGCTGCTGCTCGGCTCGGTGAGCCAGGCGTTGCTGCACCGCGCCGACTGTCCGGTCGCGGTGGTGCGCGCCCCCGACTGAACGGTTGTCCGCGCCCCGGGCGGGTAGACGGTGCCGTCAGCCGAAGCGACCGGAGGAGGCAGCGATGCCAGGACCACGGCCGGGCAGCAACGCGTACGACAAGCAGCGGGCGCGCCTGCGCGACCGCGTCGAGCAGTCCGGACGGGCCGCCGACCAGGAGGCGAACCAGGTGGCCAACCGGATCCTGCAGGACGACCGGGGCCAGCGGGGCGTCGTGCGGGGCGAACGGACCTACGGGCCCAAGGGTGAGCGCGAACCGGGCGACCCGAAGTGAGGGCGGCGCCCCTGGTCGACGGCGCCATCGCGGGCGCCGTCGGCAGCGCCGTGCTCAACGTGGTCAGCTATCTCGACATGACGGTACGGGCCCGCCCGGCGAGCACCACCCCGGAGACGACCGCCGGGCGTCTCGCCGACGTGGCGCACGTCGACCTGGGGCCGGTGGAGGAGGCCGCGAACCGCCGGGCCGGCCTGGGGCCGGTGCTCGGGTACGTCACCGGGATCGCGGCCGGGGCGGCCTTCGGTCTGCTCGCCGCCCACCGGCGGGTGCCACTGCCGGTGGCCGTGACGCTGCTCGGCGGCGGGGTGATGGCCGTCTCGGACAGCTCGATGACGCTGCTCGGCGTGACCGACCCGCGCACCTGGCGCCGGATCGACTGGCTCTCCGACCTGGTGCCGCATCTGGCGTACGGGCTGACGGCCGCAGCCACCTGGCGGAGGCTGCGGCCGTCGTCGTGACCCGCTCAGCGGTCGCTGGCGTCGTCGGCCACCGGCTCACCGGCCGGGCCGTACGGCGACGTCTGCCCCTTCGGCACCGGCCGCCCCGCGTCGGCGTTCGACGTGCCACCGCCGCGCGAGCGGTCTCCGCCGCCGACGGCGGACTTCCGGCTGTCCTGGCTGGTCGCGCCGAGGTCGTTGCGGCGAAGTTCCTCCTGCTGCGGCTTGACCACAGGTCTCTCCCTCCCGGTGGGTGCGCACGGCCGTCGGCCGGGCACGTGAGCGGGGTACCCGCCGCCGCCCGGCGCATTCCGCCACCGCGTCGGGGTCTGGCCCGGCCCCCGGTGGGTAACCGGGACGAATGGCGGACGATCGGAACGTGGCGCGGGCCCTGCTGGACCGGCAGTCCCGCACGTACGCGGAGGAGGCCGGGATCACGCTCGCGGACCGGCCCGGCCCGCTCTACCAGCTGCTGGTGCTCACCACGCTGCTGAGCACCCGGATCCGGGCGAGCGTGGCGGTGGCCGCGGCGCGGGAGTTGTTCACCGCGGGTTGGCGCACCCCGCAGACGATGGAGGCGGCGAGCTGGCAGCAACGGGTGGACGCGCTGGGTCGGGGTCACTACCGGCGCTACGACGAGCGGACCGCCACCATGCTCGGCACCGGCGCCCGGCTCTGCCTGGACCGGTGGCACGGCGACCTGCGCCGGCTGCACCGGGAGGCCGGCGCGGACCGGACGGTGCTGCGCCGGTTCCTCACCGAGTTCCCCGGCATCGGCCCGACCGGCGCGGACATCTTCCTGCGCGAGGCGCAGGCGGTCTGGCCCGACGTGCGCCCGTACGCCGACCGGCGGACCCTGGCCGGGGCCCGGCGCCTCGGCCTGCCGGCGAACCCGGGCAGCCTGGTCGGGCTGGTCGGGGAGGCGGACTTCGGGCGGCTGGCCTCGGCGCTGGTGCGGGTGGCGCTCGGCGAGGAGTCGGCCGGTGAGGTGAGCCGCACCGCCGCGGCGTCCGGTTGAGCCGGCGCGGCTACTTGGCCGGCCCGGGCCGGGTCAGGTGCCAGGCCAGCAGCGAGGCGAGCAGGGCCAGCAGCACCACGCCGCCGGAGATGCCGCCGCCCTCGCCGTCGGCGGCACGGTGCCCGGTGGCACCGAAGTAGATCACGGCCAGCCCGGCGAGCACGGTGACGAACGTCCGCATTCCTCGGTCCTTCACGCCCCGCACGGTATGGCCGGTGGCCGCTGCGGCGGGGTGGTTCGACCCGGGTGTCCCCCGTTCGGGGTCAGTCGGTCTCCAGGTCGTCGAGGGAGACGGCGTGCGTCATCAGCCAGCGGGCCAGCGCGGCCATCCCGAACAGCCACAGCGGCGCGGACTCGGTGGTGCCGTTCGTGGCGAAGATGGCGAAGCGCAGGTCCGGGGCCCGGTACGCCTCGATGCGCCACCTGTGGTTCTTGTCCCGCCAGATCGCGGAGGGGTCCATGGCGTCACGGTAGGTGACCGGCCGGGCCACCGTCGCCGGTTCGCTCACCGGCTGGGCACGACGCCCTGGCCGAGCATCGCGCCGAGCGCCACCACCACCAGCGACAACCCGATGCCGCCGACGAGCCACCAGCCGAACCCGCTCCAGCCGGAGCGACGCGGCCGGGCGGCGGGCGCGTCCGCGCGCCAGCACTCCCGGTACGCCCAGGCGAGCACGCCGACGCCGAACGGCAGCAGCCCGATCCAGAACCAGAACCAGCGGGTGCCGAGCACCGGCGGTGGCGCGGCGAGCAGCGTGAGCAGCCAGGCGGCGCCGATCACCAGCGCGATCACGGCGGCGGCGTCGGCGAGCGCGTCGGCCCGGGTGTCCCCGAAGTGGGTGGTGGCGTCGAGGGCGCGGGGGTCGGCCAGCGGGTCCGTCCACGGGTCCCGGAACCGACCGTCGTCCGGGTCCGGCGACGCGCCGGTCGCCGCCGGGGACGGGGAGCCGGGGTCCACGCCCTGCTGCGGGTCCGGGTCGGCGCCGTCCTCGTCGTCGGTCCCGTCGGACACCGGCGCGGGCACGTACGCGTAGTGGAACCGGCCGTCGGGGCGGGCCCAGACCACCGTCGAGCCGCGCTCCGCGAACCGGGGCTCCGGCCGTGCACCCCACGGACCCCTGTCGTCCCACCCCTCGGCACGGGTGATCGTCAGCACCCTGTCGGCGGCGAGGTCACGCTGCAGGCCGGACTCGTCGTCGGCGCGCGGCGCGGTCCACCAGGCGAGCGCCGACCAGACCAGCCAGCAGACCAGCAGCGCCGCGGGCAGCGCCCGGCGGCGCAGCCACGCCCGGTCGAGCCGCCGCATGTCGATCATGCCGATACTGTGACATCCGCGCGCAACCGGTCAGCCGGGCGGGCGGACCACCTCGCGGGCGTCGTCGGGCAGCCGCCGGGTGACACCGCGACGGTCCAGCAGCTCCAGCAGCGGCACCGCCACCCGGCGGGTGGTGCCCAGCGCCTGCCGGGCGGCGCTGAGCGTGAACGGCTGCGGCAGTCCGGCGAGGACCCGCGCCGCGTCGTCCGGCGCGCCCGGCAGCAGCACCACGTTCTCCGCCAGCTTCAGCAGCGCGCCGGCCCGCACCGCCGCGCCGATCTCCCTCGGCCCCAGGCCGAGGCCGGCGAGGTGGTGGGTCTCGGGGGCCTGGAACGGCCGGTCGCCGTACTCGGCGCGGACCCGCGCCACCGCCCGGGCCACCGGTTCGGGCAGGGTCCCGGCGGACGCGGCGGTGACCAGGCCGTCGCGCAGCCGCAGCGGCGGACGCAGCAGCGCGGTCACCAGCGCCCGGTCGGGCAGGCCGAGGCGGTGGCGCAGCACGTCGACGGGCACGCCGGCGGCGAGCGGATGCTCGCCGGCGTAGTGGGCGACCTCCTCGGCGAGCCGGCGGCCCAGGTCCCGCCAGTGCTCCGGGTCGGCGAGCCAGTCCCCGGCCACCGGGCTCGCGGTCGGTGGCACGCCCATCCGGGTGAGCTGCCCGGCCCGCACCAGCCGCCGGCGGCGCAGCTCGCCGGCCAGGTCGGGCCGGCCGTCCAACCCGGCCAGCACGCCGGCCCGGGCGGCGGCCGCCCCCCGGCGGCGCAGCGGCGGCGGGTCCACGTCCAGCACTGTCACCCCGCCGGCCACGTGGTGCCGGCCGGGGTCGCGCAGCAGCGCCCGGTCGCCGATCAGCAGCGGCAGCGGGCGCGCCAGGCGCAGCCGGACCGTGTCCGGGCCGAGCGGCCGGACCCGGGCCGGCACCGCCGCGGAACCGACGTGCAGCATGAGGGTGGCGGGCAGGTCGGCGGCCGGGTCCCCGGTCAGGCGCACGTCGAGCAGATCGGTGCGGCCGAACCGGCCGGGGCGCAGCAGCGCGTCACCGCGGCCGATCCGGTCCCGGGACACACCGCGCAGGTTCACCGCCACCCGGGCCACCGCGTCGACCTCGGCCCGGGCGACGCCCAGCGAGTGCAGGCCGCGGACCCGCACCGGCTCACCGGTGGCGGCCAGTTCGAGTTCGTCGCCGACGCGCAGCCGGCCGCCGCCGAGGGTGCCGGTGACCACGGTCCCGCTGCCGCGCACGGTGAACGCCCGGTCCACCCAGAGCCGCACCGGGGCGTCCCGGGCCGGGTCGGGCAGCCGGGCGACCAGGCGGTCCAGGGCGGTGCGCAGCTCGGGCAGGCCGGCGCCGGTGACAGCGGAGACCGCCACCGCCTCCACCTCGCCGAGCGACGTGCCGGCGATCTCCTGCCGGGCGCGGGTCATGGCCGGCGCCGGGTCGGCCAGGTCGGCGCGGGTCACCGCCAGCAGCCCGTACGACACCCCGAGCGCGTCCAGCGCGGCGAGGTGCTCGGCGGACTGGGGCATCCAGCCCTCGTCGGCGCCGACGACGACCAGCGCGGCCGGGACCGGGCCGACGCCGGCCAGCATGTTCGGCACGAACCGTTCGTGCCCGGGCACGTCGACGAACGCCAGGGTGCCGCCGGAGGGCAGCGTGGTCCAGGCGAAGCCCAGGTCGATGGTCATGCCCCGGCGGCGTTCCTCCGCCCACCGGTCCGGTTCCATCCCGGTCAGCGCCCGGACCAGTGTGGACTTGCCGTGGTCGACGTGCCCGGCGGTGGCGACGACCCACACCGCGCTCAGCCCTCCGGGACGCGCAGGATCGCGGCGCGCACGTGGTCGTCGGCGGTGTCGGGCACGGCGCGCAGGTCGAGCAGGAGCCGGCCGTGCAGCACCCGACCGAGGATCGCCGGCTCACCGGTGCGCAGCGGCACGGCGTAGCGTTCGGGCAGGCTCAGCGCCCAGGAGTCCAGCTCCACGCCGGGCGCGCCGCCGCCGCCGACGACCGCCGCCGCCGGCACCACCTCGGCCTTGCAGCCGTCGGCGCCGAGCAGGTCGCGCAGCCGTTCGGTCCGCTCGCGCAGCCGCGCCGGGTCGGCGCGCAACGCCTCCCCGGTGGGCGTGGCCGGGGCGTGCAGCGTGGCGGCGAGCGCGGCGAGGGTGAGCTTGTCCACCCGCAGCGCCCGGGCCAGGGGGTGCCGACGCAGCCGCTCGACCAGGTCGGCGTCGCCGAGCAGCAGGCCGGCCTGTGGCCCGCCGAGCAGCTTGTCGCCGCTGGCGGTGACCAGGTGCGCGCCGGCGCGCAGCGTGCTCGCCGCGTCCGGTTCGTCGGGCAGCAGCGGATCCGGCGCGAGCAGCCCGGAGCCGATGTCGACGACCACCGGCACGCCGAGCGTGGCCAGTTCCCCCACCGGCACGGCCGAGGTGAAGCCGGTGACCACGAAGTTCGAGGGGTGCACCTTGAGCACGAAGCCGGTGTCCGGGCCGATCGCGGCGGCGTAGTCGGCAGGGGTGGTGCGGTTGGTGGTGCCCACCTCGCGCAGCCGGGCGCCGGTGCTGGCCAGCAGGTCGGGCAGGCGGAACCCGTCGCCGATCTCGACCAGCTCGCCGCGGCTGACCACGATCTCCCGGCCGGCGGCGAGCGCGGTGGCGGCCAGCACCAGCGCGGCGGCGCCGTTGTTGACCACGTGCACGGCTTCCGCGTCGGGCACGGCGGCGGCGAGCGCGTCCAGCGCCTCCCGGCCGCGCCGGGCCCGCCGGCCGGTGGCCAGGTCGAGTTCCACGTCGGTGTGCCCGGCGGCGGCGACCAGTGCGTCCACGGCGGCCGGCGCGAGCGGGGCCCGGCCGAGGTTGGTGTGCAGCACCACGCCGGTGGCGTTGAGCACCGGCCGGGGCGTGCGCCCGGGCAGCGCGGCCAGCGCGACGTCGCGTACCTGCTCGGGGGTGATCTCGCCGCGGCGGGCGCGGTGCTGGGCCGCGACGATCGCGGCCTTGACCCGGTCGCGGCCGAGCGTGCCGGCGGCGACCGCCAGCGCCGGGTCGGCGAGGAGCGCGTCGGTGCGCGGCACCCGCCGACGCGGGTCCACCTCACGCATGAACGCTCCCCCGGACGGTTTGGCGGAGACGGACGGGAATCGAACCCGCCTGGCCCGGGTCCCGGACCACACCGGTTTTGAAGACCGGGAGGGGCACCAGCCGCCTGAACGCCTCCACGCAGCAGTCAACCACAGGGGCCCGCCGGCCGCCCGGCAAGGTGCTCAGGCCCCCCGGTCGGCGCGTTCCCGCTGCGGGACCACGGTGTACTTCGGGTCGCGCGCCGACGCGACGCCGCCGTGGAAGATGCCGAACCGGGTGCAGACGGAGGCGGCGAGCAGCGCGCCGCCGGAGACCGCGGAGAGCAGCCGGCTCCGGCGGCCGAGCCACGCGCCGGCCACCCCGGCGGCGGTGAGCGCCCGCCCGGCGCGCAGCAGCCGGCCCGGCGTGCCGTCGGTGTAGGGCTCGCTGAGCAGCCCGAGGCGGTTCTCCACCCGGTGCGCGCCCCACAGTTCCAGCGCCGCGCCGGCGACCGCGAGCCGTCGCGCCGGCCCGGCCTGCCCGGGCGGCGCGGCCAGCAGCCCGACGCCGGCGCCGCTGGCCAACGCGCTGCCCGCGAAGATGACCGGCAGCTCCGGGTACGCCTCGTGCCAGGACGGGACCGCCGTGTCGGCCAGCAGCACCCCGGTGTACGTGGCCAGCGCCGGCGCGGTGACGGCGGCGACCAACCCGGCCGCGTGCCCGGTCGGCGGCAGCAGCCGGCGGCCCAGCCCGAGCACACCGTGCTCGGGCAGTCGGGGCGCGACCTCGGCGACCGCGGCGATCCCGGCGGCCGGGCCGAACGCGCTGAGGATCCAGGTGCCCACGGACATCGGCGAGGTCAGCTTCGCCACCCGCAGCATGTGGTGGAAGCGGCTCGGCCGGCCCAGGTCGTTGATGAGGAAGTACGCGCTGGCGCTGACCGCCACCAGGGAGGCGGTCCGGCCGGCGCGGCGCAGCGCCGGGCGGCCGGTGAGCTGCCCGCCGGCGGCCAGCAGCGAGGAGCCGGCGGCGAGGCCGCCGGTGAACAGGTAGGCGGCGATGTCCCACTTCCACACCGGCGGCTTCAGCACCGGCCGGCCGTAGTAGGAGGTGAACTCCGCCGGCGGCACGTTGAGCTGCTCGCCACCCTTGCCACCCTTGCCGCCGCGTCGACGGCCGACGGTCGGCGCGGCGTCGCGGGGCGGGTGCGGGGTCAGCCCCGCGTCGCGCGCGCCGGCGTCGGTGCGGCCGACGCCGGGGCCGGCGCCGGTGGCCCGACTGCCGCTGTCGGCGCGGCCCACCCCACGGGCGGTCGGCGAGCCGGCCGACGGCGCGGCGCCGGACTCCCCGGCGACGGGCACGCCCTCGCCGGTCCGTTCCGCGACGGCCGTCCGCTCGGCGGCCAGGCGCTCCCGGAAGCGACGGAACAGGGCACCCACCGGACGGTCCGGGCTCACGACGATCCTCCGACGAACGCGGCGACGGTCGCCGCCGCCATTGCCAGCGCGGCAAGGCCGGCCCGCTTCCACATCTGCGGCAGGTCCCGGGTGGTGACCACCGGGTCCGGCGGCAGCCCGTACACCTCGGGTTCGTCCAGCAGCAGGAAGAAGGCGCCGTCCCCGCCGACACCGTCGGTCGGGTCGTGGCCGTAGAGCCGGGCCTCCGGCACGCCGCGCTCGTGCAGCGTGGCGACCCGCTGGGCGGCACGGTCGCGCAGCTCGTCGAGCGGGCCGTACTGGATCGACTCGGTGGGGCAGGCCTGCGCGCAGGCCGGGGTCATGCCGGCGCCCAGCCGGTCGTAGCAGAGCGTGCACTTCCACGCCCGGCCGTCGTCCTTGCGCTGGTCGATGACGCCGTACGGGCAGGCGGAGATGCAGTAGCCGCAGCCGTTGCAGATGTCCTCCTGCACTACCACCGTGCCGAACTCGGTGCGGAACAGCGAACCGGTCGGGCAGACGTCCAGGCAGGCCGCGTGGGTGCAGTGCTTGCACACGTCGGACATCATCAGCCAGCGGAAGTCGGTGCGGCTCTCCGCGCCGGTGTCCCGCCCGGGCGGCTGCGCGCCGGGCATGCCGAGGAACTCCGGCCCGGCCGACATCCGCGCCGCCGGCTCCGGTCGGCCCGGTGGCAGGCCCGGGTTCGTGCCGGTGTCGGTGGCCGTGCCGGCGCCGACCGACGCCGACACCGGACTGCTGGCCGCCGGCCCGGTCGGGTCACCGGCGAACGGCGGCGTGCGGTGCCCCGCCGGGCGGGGCTGCTCGATGAACGCCACGTGCCGCCAGGAGTTCGCGGTCAGCGCGCCGGTGTTGTCGTAGGACATGCCGAGCAGGTCGAAACCCGAGTCCGGGACGCCGTTCCACTCCTTGCAGGCGACCTCGCACGCCTTGCAGCCGATGCAGACGCTGGTGTCGGTGAAGAAACCCATCCGGGGCGGCGCGGACACCCAGCCGGCGTCGGGCGCCGGGTCGAGCGGTCCGTACAGGCTGTTGGTGTCAGGCATTACCGTTCCCGTCCTGGTGCGCGGCGGCCGACTGCTCGTCGGTGCTGCCGGCGGCGTCGTCCCCGCCGGCCGCGTCGGTGGTGACCATCGGCACCTTCCGGTCCGGGGTCATCCCGGCCCGCCGCTGGTAGTCGCCGACCAGGTCGAGCAGGGCCGGCCCGGTGGGCCGGCGCCCGGACCGGATGTCACAGGTGCCGATCTTGCTCTCCTGGATGAGCACGTTCGGGTCCAGGGTGATGCCGAACAGGTCGTTCGCCGAGTCGCCGGTGACCAGCCCCTCGCTGCCGAAGTGGTAGGGCAGCCAGACCTGGTGGATGATCCGCCCGTCCACCCGCAGCGGGGTGAGCCGGTCGGTGACCAGCACCCGCGCCTCGATCACCGCGCGCCCGCTGATCAGGTGCGCCCAGCCGAGATGCGCCAGCCCGACCTCGGCGGCCAGCTCCGGCGACACCTCGACGAACATCTCCGGTTGCAGCTCGGCCAGGCGCGACACGGTACGGCTCATCCCGCCGGCCGTGTGGTGCTCGGTGAGCCGGCTGACCGTGAACACGTACGGGAAGACCTCGCTGTGCGGCTCCGGCGGGCTCGGGTTGATCCGGTTCACCGGGTGCTCGTAGATCTTGCGGGTCGGGTTGGCCTGCTGCCCGTAGAGCGGGTTGCGCATCGGTGACTCGGCCGGCTCGTAGTGCGTCGGCATCGGGCCGTCGAGCACGCCGCTCGGCGCGTACAGCCAGGCCTTGCCGTCGCCCTGCATGACGAACGGGTCGTCACCCGCGAGCGCCGCCGGGCCGGAGGCGTCCTCCGGCGGCCGGTACGACGGCGGCTTCGTCTTCTCGAAGTCCGGCACGTCGTAGCCGGTCCACTCGCCGGCGTCCGGGTCCCACCAGACGTACTTCTTGCGCTCGCTCCACGGCCGGCCCTCCGGGTCGGCGGAGGCGCGGTTGTAGAGCGTGCGGCGGTTCGCCGGCCACGCCCAGCCCCACTCGGCGGCCACCCAGTCCTGCTCGTGCCCGGGCTTGCGGCGGGCCGCCTGGTTCACCCCGTCGGCGTAGACGCCGGTGTAGATCCAGCAGCCGATCGCGGTGGAGCCGTCGTCCTTCGCCTCGGCGAACGCGTTCAGCGGACGGCCGGTCGCCACGTCGAAGCCGTTGATCTCCCTGAGCACCGCCTCGGCGCTCGGCTCGGCGTGCTCGCCGTGCGTCGGGTAGTCCCAGGCCAGGTCCAGCAGCGCCCGGTCGCGGGGCTTGGTGGAGGCGGCCAGCTTCTCCCGCAGCACCCGGCCCAGGTGGTAGAAGAACCACAGCTCGGAGCGGGCGTCGCCGGGCGGGTTGACCGCCTTCTCCCGCCACTGCAGCATCCGCTGCGTCTGGGTGAAGGTGCCCTCCTTCTCCACGTGCGAGGCCGCCGGCAGGAAGAACACCTCGGTGCGGCACTCCTCCGGGACGATCTCCCCGGTGGCGATCTCCGGGCTGTTCTTCCAGAACGTGGCGCTCTCGATCTGGAACAGGTCGCGCACGACCAGCCAGTCGAGGTTGGCCATGCCCAGGCGCTGGGCCCGGCCGTGCGCCGAGCCGACCGCCGGGTTCTGCCCGAGCAGGAAGTAGCCCTTCACCTTGCCGTCGATCATGTTGAGGACCTGCTGGTAGGTCCCGTGGTCGCCGGTCATCCGGGGCAGCCAGCCGTAGCCGAAGTCGTTCTCCGGCGTCGCCGCGTCACCCCAGTACGCCTTGAGCAGGCTCGCCGCGAACGCCCGCGAGTTGCCCCAGAAGCCCTTCTGGCCGGGGTGCCGGATGCTGTCCACCCACTTGTCGAACGTCGGGTGGTCGGCGTGGTGCGGCATCGGCAGGTAGCCGGGCAGCAGGTTGAACAGCGTCGGGATGTCGGTGGAGCCCTGGATGCTGGCGTGCCCGCGCAGCGCCAGGATGCCGCCGCCCGGCCGGCCCATGTTGCCCAGCAGCGTCTGGATGATCGAGCCGGTGCGGATGTACTGCACGCCGACGCTGTGCTGGGTCCAGCCCACCGAGTAGACGAGCGCGCCGGTGCGCTCCCGGCCGGAGTTCTCCGTCCAGGCGCGGGCCAGCTCCAGGAACTTCTCCTCCGGAATGCCGCAGACCCGGGCCACCATCTCCGGGGTGTAGCGGGCGAAGTGGCGCTTGAGGATCTGGTAGACGCAGCGCGGGTGCTGCAACGTCTCGTCCCGCTGGGTCTGCGCCGGCACCGGCTCGCCGTGGGACTCGTGTTCCAGCCCGGAGGCCGAGTCGCGCTCCTTGCCGGTGCCCCGGACCTTGGTGTTGCCCTCCTGCCCCTCGTACTGCCAGCTGGCGTGGTCGTAGGAGCCGGTCTCCGGGTTGTAGCCGGAGAAGAGGCCGTCCAGGTCCTCGGTGTCGGCGAACTTCTCGCTGACGATGGTGGCCGCGTTGGTGTAGGCCAGCACGTACTCCCGGAAGTCCAGCTCGTTGTCCAGGATGTAGCGCACCACCCCGCCGAGCAGCGCGATGTCCGTGCCCGCCCGGATCGGCAGGTAGGTGTCGGCGAGCGCGCTGGTGCGGGTGAACCGCGGGTCGACGTGGAAGACCTTCGCGCCGCGCTTCTTCGCCTCCATCACCCACTGGAAGCCCACCGGGTGGGCCTCGGCCATGTTGGAGCCCTGGATGACGATGACGTCAGCGTTGGCGAGGTCCTGCTGGAAGTCCGTCGCGCCGCCGCGACCGAAGCTGGTCCCCAGACCGGGGACGGTGGCGGAGTGTCAAATCCGGGCCTGGTTCTCGATCTGGAGTGCCCCCATCGCCGTGAACAGCTTCTTGATGAGGTAGTTCTCCTCGTTGTCCAGCGTCGCGCCGCCGAGACTGGAGATGCCGAGCGTCCGGTTGAGCGGACGGCCCTCGTCGTCGACGTCCTCCCACGTCTCCTCGCGCGCGGCGAGGATCCGGTCGGCGATCATGTCGAGCGCGACGTCGAGGTCCAGGTCCTCCCACTCGGTCGCGTACGGCCGGCGGTAGCGGACCTTCGTCTGGCGCAGCGGGCTGGTCACCAGGCTCTTGCTGGCCGAGCCCTTCGGACAGAGCCGGCCGCGGGAGATCGGGCTGTCCGGGTCGCCCTCGATCTGGGTGACCTTGCCGTCCTTGTGGAAGACGCGCTGCCCGCAGCCGACCGCGCAGTAGGGGCAGACCGAGCGGGCCACGCCGTCCGCGGTCTCGGTGCGCGCGGTCAGCTCGGCGGAGCGCGCCGACTGGGCGGCGGTGCCGCGGCCCAGCGGGTCGGTGCCGGTGAGTTGCCGGTAGACCGGCCAACCCTGGATGAACGTCTTCAGACCCATCCGGGCACCCCCTCCACGTTCGAAGATCGGCTGACCCTTTGCACACTAGGCCAGCCGAACGACGCTCGCGAGTCGAGCGGCAAACAGCGCCGCCCCGACCGGAACGGCCGGGGCGGCGCTGGGCGTCGGTGTGCAGGTCGCCTCTCGGCGAGTGGCGCGACGCGGCTCCAGCCGAACGGTATTCCGCGAAGGCAATTTAGGTGAGGCCCGGGGACACTGGTCACACCGACGCTCTGCATAACCGTACCCGTGAGTCCGTTCTTCCGCCGGGCGTCGTGACGCCGGTCACCGACCTCGACGCCCGCGACGCCGGGCAGGGGTTACCCTGATGCCATGTCGGCCACCGTCAGCGCGTACCTCGCCCGGCCCGGGCGTCCCGCGGTGGTGGCGCGCACCCTGGCCGAGCTGGCCGGCCCCACCGCCGGCATCGTCGAGCTGCCGGTGCGCCTGATGTGGAGCAGCGAGCGCGCCTTCGACCTGGCCGACCCGGACGAGCTGCTCTGGATGTACGAGAACGTGCTGCGCGAGACCAGCCGGGTGGAAGACCTGCGGGAGCTGATCCACGCGGGCACGTTGCGCCGGGTGTGGCCGCTGCTCAACCTCCCCCGGGGCGTGCGCCTGGCCTGGGAGGGCCGGCACCGGAGCCTGCGCAGCGCGTGACGCACCCGCACGACTTCTACCGGGAGGTGGCCCGGGTGGCGCTGGCCGCCGCCGGCCCGCACCGCTTCGTGCTCGGCGGCGGCGTGGCCTGGGCGGCGCACGGCCTGGTCACCCGCCCCACCGAGGACGTCGACCTGTTCGCCGACGTCGAGGGCGCCGCCGCCGCGGCGGCCGCCGACGTACGCGACGCGCTGCGGCGGGCCGGCTACCGGGTGGAGGAGGCGGACCCGGGCGGGCTCGGCGAGGTGTTCGACGGCTTCGACCGCGACCTGCGCGACTTCGTGGTGAGCCGGGACGGGCGCGAGATCCGCCTCAGCCTGGCCCGCCTGGACCGGCACCGCAGCCCGGTGGTGATGGACCTCGGCCCGGTGATGGACGTGCGGGACCTGATCGCCAACAAGACCGCCGCGCTGGTCAACCGGCGGGAGGTACGCGACTACATCGACGTCGCCGCCGCCCTGGACCGGTACGCGGTGACCGAGCTGCTGGAACTGGCCCGCCAGGTGGACCCGGCGCTCGACGACGCCGACGTGCGCGCGGCCGGCCGCTACCTCGACGCCCTGGCCGACCGCCGGTTCACCCGCTACGGCCTGGACGCGGCACGGATCTCCGGGGTGCGCCGCCGGATGGCCGTCTGGCCCCGCTGACCCGACGGACGGCGCACGGGCGGGTGCGTCACTTCGTCGGCTTGCCGCCGGTGACGCCGAGGATCTCGCCGGTGACGTAGCTCGACTCCTGGGACGCGAAGAAGACATACGCCGGGGCCAGCTCGGCCGGCTGCCCGGGGCGGCCCATCGGCACGTCGGTGCCGAACTGCTTCACCTTGTCCTCCGGCATGGTGGCCGGGATCAGCGGCGTCCAGATCGGGCCGGGCGCGACCGCGTTCACCCGGATGCCCCGGTCGGCCAGGTTCAGCGCCAGCGCCTTGGTGAAGTTGGCGATGGCCGCCTTGGTGGTGGCGTAGTCGAGCAGTTGGGGCGACGGGTCGAACGCCTGGATCGACGAGGTGTTGATGATCGCCGAGCCCTCCTTCAGGTGCGGCACCGCGAACTTGCTCAACCAGAACATGGCGTACACGTTGGTCTTGAAGACCCGGTCGAACTGCTCGGTGGTGATGTCGTCGATGCCGTTGTCCTGCGACATCTGGTAGGCCGCGTTGTTGACCAGGATGTCGATGCCGCCGAGGTCGGCGACCGCGCGGTCGATCAGCTCGCGGCAGTTCGCCTCCTCGCGCAGGTCGGTGCGGACCGCGACGCCCCTGCGGCCGGCCCGCTCGACCAGGTTGACCGTCTCGCGCGCGTCGGCCTCCTCCTCCTCGCCGAGGTAGGAGACGAGCACGTCGGCGCCCTCCCGGGCGAACGCGATGGCCACGGCCCGGCCGATGCCGGAGTCACCGCCGGTGATCACCGCCCGCTTGCCGCTGAGCCGGTCGGCGCCCCGGTACGACTCCTCGCCGTGGTCCGGCTTCGGGCCCATCTCCTGCGTGGATCCGGGGGTGGACTGCTGCTGCGCGGCCTGGCCCTGCTGCTGGCCGTACTGCTCGGTGGGGTCCTGCCGGGTGTACTGATCCTCCGTCATACCTGCGCCCCTACCCCGGCCGGTCGGCCGAAAACAGCAGCCGGTGACGACAGGGCGAACAACTCGGGGCGGTGTGGCGCATGCGACAGCTGGTGGTTATGGTGCGCAACGGCGCCCACGAGGCGCGTACCCCCTCCGAAAGGCACCGCATTGACCTCCTCCTCCGGCGCCTCGCGGCGCCAGGTGCTCGCCGTTGCCGCCGCCGCGGCGACCGCTCCCCTGCTCGCCGGCGCCCCCGCCGAGGCGAAGCCGAAGCAGCCGAAGACCTGGGACCTGACCGTCCTGGGCACCTCGGACACCCACGGCAACGTCTACAACTGGGACTACTACAAGGACGCCGAGTTCGACGACAGCAAGCACAACGACGTCGGCGTCGCGAAGCTGGCCACCCTCGTCAACCAGATCCGGGCCGAGCGCAAGGGCAGGGCGACGCTGGTCCTGGACGCCGGCGACACCATCCAGGGCACGCCGCTGGCCACCTACTACGCCAAGCAGGAGCCGATCACCAGCACCGGTGAGACGCACCCGATGGCCAACGCGATGAACGTGCTCAAGTACGACGCCGTCACACTGGGCAACCACGAGTTCAACTACGGCCTGCCGCTGCTCGCCACCTGGATCAAGCAGCTCGGCTTCCCGGCCCTCGCGGCCAACGCGCTCAACGCCAAGACCGGCAAGCCGACCTTCCTCCCGTACGTGATCAAGGAGGTGCGGCTCGGCGGCCACGGCGCCCCGAAGCTGCGGGTGGGCATCCTCGGGCTCACCAACCCCGGCGTGGCCATCTGGGACAAGGCCAACGTCGAGGGCCGCCTGGTCTTCGCCGACATGGTCGCCACCGCCGCCAAGTGGGTGCCGGAGATGCGCCGGCGCGGCGCCGACGTGGTCATCATCTCCGCGCACGGCGGCGACAGCGGCACCTCCAGCTACGGCCCGGAGCTGCCGAACGAGAACCCGACCGCGCTGATCGCCGAGCAGGTGCCCGGCATCGACGCGATCCTCTTCGGGCACGCCCACAACGAGGTGCCGGAGAAGTTCGTCACCAACCTGAAGACCGGCAGGGCGGTGCTGACCTCCGAGCCGTCGAAGTGGGGCCAGCGGCTGACCCGGATGGACTTCACGCTGACCCGGGAGAAGGGCTGTTGGAAGGTGGTCGACTCGTCGGCCACCACGCTGAACACCAACACCGTGGTCGAGGACCCGGCGGTGCTCGCGGCGGTGCAGGGCCAGCACGCCAAGACCGTCGACTACGTCAACAAGGTCGTCGCGCAGTCGAGCGTGGAGTTGTCCGCCGCCGAGTCGCGCTACAAGGACACCCCGATCCTGGACTTCATCAACCACGTCCAGACCGAGGTGGTCACCGCGGCGCTGGCCGGCGGCGCGTACGCGGGCCTGCCGGTGCTGTCCATCGCCGCGCCGTTCAGCCGCACCGCGGTGTTCCCGCAGGGCGACGTGCGCATCCGCGACGTGGCCGGCCTCTACGTGTACGACAACACCCTGGAGGCGGTCGTGCTGACCGGCGCCGAGGTGAAGGCCTACCTGGAGTACTCGGCGAAGTACTTCGTCACGGTGCCGGTGGGCGCCGCGGTCGACCCGGAGACGATCAGCGACCCGGCCGTGCCGGACTACAACTACGACGTGTTCTCCGGCGTCGACTACGACATCGACATCTCCAAGCCGGTCGGGCAGCGGATCACCCGGCTGGTGCTGGCCGGCACCGACACCCCGGTGGCGGCGGACGCGCAGTTCGTGGTGGCGGTCAACAACTACCGGCGCAGCGGCGGCGGCAACTTCCCCGGCATCGTGAAGACCCAGGTCTACAACGCGCAGCAGGAGATCCGCCAGCTGCTCATCGACTGGGCGCAGGCAAAGGGCGTCATCGACCCGGCCGACTTCTTCGTGCCGAACTGGAAGCTGGTCCGCGAGGGCGTGCCCGTCTTCTGACCCGCCCCGCCCCACCCCCCTTGTTGATCATGAAGTTGGCGGTGCTCCCGGGTCCGCTTCGACACCGCCAACTTCATGATCGACGCGGCCGGGTGGAGATCTTGGAAGGAAAGGGCCCCTGGAGGGGCCGGGAGCTTCCAAGATCGGTTCGTCGCCCGTGTGTCAGCCGCCGGCCCGCAGGTGCCACTCGGACTCGCCGCCGGCCGGGTCCGGCCGGTCCGGGCGGGTGTCGGTCTCGGTGGACTCCGCACGCTCCTCGGGACGCACCCGGGACGGCAGCTCGCCGAAGCGGACATGCCGCAGGAACGCGTACTCCTCGTCGGTGAACGACTCGACCGGCTCGCTCATGCCCGCATTGTGCCCCCGCCACGCCCGCGCCGGTATCAACCGGGACGGCACGGGTATGCCGCCCCGACGGCCGTCGGCGACGAGGTGGAGGCGACGCGATGCGCGCGGTACGGATGACCGCTCCCGGGGTGCTGGAGCTGACCGAGACGCCCACCCCGCAGCCCGGGCCCGGTGAGGTGCTGCTGCGCGTCGGCGCGGTCGGGGCCTGCCACTCGGACCTGCACATCCTCGACGCGGCGGCGGGGATGTTCCCCACCCCGATGACGCTCGGCCACGAGATCGCCGGCACGGTGGAGACCGCCGGCCCCGGCGTGGAGGGTTGGTCACCCGGGGACCGGACGGCGGTCTACGGGATCATCGGCTGCGGCCGGTGCCGGGCGTGCCTGCGCGGCGAGGAGAACCGCTGCCGGGTGAATCCGCTGGGCGGCATCGGGCTCAGCCGCGACGGCGGGCTCGCCGAGTACGTGGTGGTGCCGGCGTCCCGGCTGCTGCACGTCGGCGACATGGACCTCACCCAGGCCGCCCCGCTGACCGACGCCGGGCTGACCCCGTACCACGCGGTGGAGCTGGCCCGGCCCCGGCTGCGTCCCGGCACCACCTGCGTGGTGATCGGCATCGGCGGGCTGGGGCACATGGCGCTGCAGATCCTGGCCGCCACCACCGCGGTGCGGATCGTCGCGGTGGACACCAGCGTCGCGGCGCTGGACCTGGCCGGCCGGCTCGGCGCGCACCACGTGGTGCAGGCCGGCCCGGACGCCGTCGACAAGATCCGCGAACTGGTCGGCCCACCGCCGGACGGCGCCGACGTGGTGCTCGACTTCGTCGGCGCGCAGCCCACCCTGGACACCGCCCGGCAGGTCGTCGCCACCGGCGGTCAGCTGCTGCTGGTCGGCCTGGCCGGCGGCACGCTGCCGGTCCGGCCGGTCGCCGACGAGCCGCCCACGGTGCCGCTGGAGACGAGCGTGGTGGTGCCGTTCTGGGGCACCCGGGCCGAACTCCAGGAGGTGATCGCGTTGGGCCGGGCCGGCCGGCTGCACGCCGACGTGCAGACGTTCCCGCTGGCCGAGGCGCCCGAGGCGTACGAGGCGTTGCGCCGGGGCGACATCCACGGTCGGGCGGTCATCGTCCCCTGACCGGGGGCAGCCGGTCGAGCAACGCCAGCCCGGCCCGCACCGGCCGGCGCTCGAGCGCCTCGGCGAAGCTGACCCGGCCCTGGCAGAACCGGACGAACATCCGCCAGCCGGGCGGGCTGGCGAGCATCGCGTGGAACACGTCGGGCCGCCGCTCGAACACGTCCAGCAGCCGGTGCCCGGCGCGCATCTCCGGCGCCAGCCGCCGCCCGACCTCCCGCCCGTAAGCGTCGAGGTCGCCGCCGGCGACCGCCTCGCCGGCCAGGCGGCCGGAGCGCAACGCGTAGCTGATCCCTTCCCGGCTCCACGGCTCCAGCAGGCCGGCCGCGTCGCCGGCGACCAGCACCCGGCCGTGGCGCAGCGGGGCGTCCTCGGCCCGGCAGCGGGTCAGGTGCCCGGAGTCGTGCTCCGGGGCGATCCCGGCCAACCCCAGCCGGGTCACGAAGTTTCGCAGGTAGGCGCGGGTCCGCTCGCCCTCGCCGCGCGCGGAGATGACGCCGACGGTGAGCCGGTCGCCCTTCGGGAAGACCCAGGCGTACGAGCCGGGCACCGGGCCCCAGTCGAGCAGCACCCGTCCCCGCCACCGCTCCCGCTCGGCGGCGGGCACCGGCAGTTCCAGTTCCAGGCCCAGGTCGACCTGGTCGAAGCGCACCCCGACGTGGCGGGCGGTCACCCCGGAGGAGCCGTCCGCGCCGACCACCGCCCGGGCGCGCACCACCTCGCCGTCGGCCAGCCGCAGGCGTACCTCGTCGGGGTCCTGCTCGACGGCGCGCACCGCGACGCCCTCGCGGACCTCGGCGCCCGCGGCGATCGCGGCGGCGCGCAGCCGGTCGTCGAACTCCTCCCGGCGGATCATGGTCACCAGCGGTGCGCGGTGGCGGCGGGTGAACGCGCGCCGCCCGTCGCGGGTGAACGTCACCCGGTCGACGCGGTCGTGCGCGGGCACCTCGACCCGGCCGTCGACCTCGGCCAGGGATGTCCCGATCAGGCCCCCGCCGCACGTCTTGTAACGGGGATGGGTGGCCCGCTCGACCACCAGCGTGCGGACGCCGGCCCGGGCCGCCGCGTGCGCGGCGGAAAGTCCGGCGGGCCCGCCACCGACCACGACCAGGTCCCAGATGATCACGGGTGCAGCCTAGGGCACCGCCGGACCGAACCGCCCGCCACGACCCTCGAACGGGTGGGCATCATCGCCTGCCGTCCGGGTAACCGCCGGTCGCCGGCTGTCCGCGGGTCGGGCGGCCCACGCCGAGGAGGAGCGATGCCTCAGGTCCAGCTGTCCGCGGTCGAGGAACGGGTCTACCAGGCGGTGACCGCGCTGGAGGTGCGCGGCCACGTCCCCTACCCGGACATGATCGCCGAGGAGACCGGATTGAGCGAGGAGGAGGTGCACGAGCCGCTGCACTCGCTCACCGAGCGGGGGCTGTTGCACCGGGAGGACTCGCCGATGTCGGGCCTGGACTTCGGGCCCCGGTGGTGCGCACGCCAGACTGCCTGATCGCGCCGTTTGCCCCGCCGGGGTCCGGGTAGCGATCGGGGATGCGTGATCAACGGTCTGCGGGGGGCACGATGAGCGGTGGCCGGGCACCGGCGCCGGACGCGGGACACGACGACAGGCGCCGCTGGCAGGCGCTCAGCGTCGGCTTGGTCGCGGCGTTCATGACGCTGCTGGACGTCAGCATCGTCAACGTCGCCGTCCCGTCGATCGACCGGGCGCTGGACGCCACCCCGAGCGACCTGCAGTGGGTGCTGTCCGGGTACGCGCTGACGTTCGGCCTGGTGCTGGTGCCCGCCGGGCGGTTCGGCGACGCGCGCGGGCGGCGTACCGCGTTCGTGGTCGGGGTGGGACTGTTCACGCTGACCAGCGCGCTGGCCGGGCTGGCCACCTCGTCGACCTGGCTGATCGTCGCCCGGCTCGTTCAGGGCGCCGCCGCCGGCGTGGTGAACCCACAGGTCAGCGGCATGATCCAGCAACTGTTCCGCGGCGCCGACCGGGGCCGTGCGTTCGGGCTGCTCGGCGCCACCATCGGCATCTCCACCGCGGTCGGACCGCTGCTCGGCGGGCTGCTCATCCAGCTCGGCGGCGAGGAGCACGGATGGCGCTGGGTGTTCTTCGTGAACATCCCGGTCGGCATCCTGGCGATGGTCCTCGGCTGGCGGCTGATGCCGGCCCGCCCCGAGGGCCAGCCCCGCCGGCACCGGCTCGACCCGGTGGGCGTGCTGCTGCTCGGGGCCGGGGTCACCGTGATCCTGCTGCCGCTGGTGCAGCGGGAACAATGGCAGGGCTCGGCCAAGTGGCTACTCATCCCGCTCGGCCTGCTGCTGCTGGCCGGCTTCGCGCTCTGGGAACGCCGATTCGCCCGGCACGCCACACCCCTGTTCGACCTGCGGCTGTTCGGGCTGCGCTCGTACACCCTCGGTTCGCTGATCGGGCTGATCTACTTCGCCGGCTTCACCGCGATCTTCTTCATCTTCACCCTCTACCTCCAGATCGGTCTGGGCTACAGCGCGCTGGTCGCCGGCCTGGCGATCACGCCGTTCGCGCTCGGCTCGGCGCTCGCCTCCGCGCTCGGCGGCCGGGTCGTCACCCGCTACGGCCGGCCGCTGGTCGCCATCGGACTGCTCGCCGTGGTGGTCGGGCTGGTCGCGACCGACCTGGTGCTGACCGGCGGGCCGCACCAGAACGTGCCGCTGCGGACCGCGTTGCCGCTGCTCGTCGCCGGGCTGGGCAGCGGCCTGGTGATCGCGCCCAACCAGACGCTCACCCTCTCCGAGGTGCCGGTGCCGATGGCCGGCAGCGGCGCCGGCATGCTCCAGACCGGGCAGCGGATCGGCACCGCCGCCGGCATCGCCGCGGTCGGCGCGCTGTTCTTCTCGACGCTGGCGCAGAACCAGAACGACTGGGCGCTGGCGTTCCGGCACTCACTGCTGCTGGCCGCCGGCATCATCGTGCTGGCGCTGGGCGTGGCCGTGGCCGACATCGTCGCCGGCCGGCGCCGGTCCTGACCGACCCGTCCCGGCCAACCCGGACGGAAGTCCCGGAGAACTCTGCGTGACCGGGGCAGCGCACAGCGCGTCGACATTGATAGATACGAGGGCATGACGAACACCCTCGACCGTCGTGCCCTGCTGCGCCTCGCCGGCGCCTCCGCCGGCACCGCCGTCCTCGCCGGCGCCACAGTGGCCGGCGCCTCCCCCGCCGGCGCGGCCACCGCCGCCTTCCGGCACGGCGTCGCCTCCGGCGACCCCCTGCCCGACGGGATCCTGCTCTGGACCCGAGTCACCCCCACCCCCGACGCGCTGCCCGGCTCCGGCGCCGGCCCGGACGTCGAGGTGCGCTGGCAGGTCGCCGCCGACCCGGACTTCACCACGCCGGTCGCCGTCGGCACTGTCACCACCGGCGCGGCCCGAGACCACACCGTGAAGATCCCGGTCACCGGCCTCGCGCCGGCCACCACCTACTGGTACCGCTTCGGGTACGCCGACGCCTGGTCGCCGACCGGCCGCACCAGCACCGCCCCGCCCGCCGACTCGGCGGTGGACCGGCTGCGGCTGGGCGTGGTGTCCTGCGCGAACTGGGAGGCCGGCTACTTCGCGGCGTACCGGCGGCTGGCCGACCGCGACGACCTGAACCTGATCGTCCACCTCGGCGACTACCTCTACGAGTACGGGACCGGCGAGTTCACCGCCGCCGGCCGGGTGGTCCGGCCCACCCAGCCGGCGCACGAGGTGCTCACGCTGGCCGACTACCGGATCCGGCACGCGCTCTACAAGACCGACCCGCACCTGCAGGCGCTGCACGCGGCGGTGCCGTGGGTGATCACCTGGGACGACCACGAGGTGGCCAACGACGAGTGGTCCGGCGGCGCGGAGAACCACACGCCCGGCACCGAGGGGCCGTTCGCCGACCGGCTGGCCGCCGCCCGGCAGGCGTACCTGGAGTGGATGCCGGTGCGCATCGGCGCGGACGGGGCGATCTACCGACGGTTCCGATTCGGCCGGCTGGCCGAGCTGTCCATGCTCGACCTGCGGTCGTACCGCTCGGCGCAGGCGTCCGGCACGGCCGTCGACGACCCGTCCCGCACCATCACCGGCGACGCGCAGATGGCCTGGCTGAAGGCGGGCCTGGCCGGCTCGACCGCCCGCTGGAAGCTGGTCGGCAACCCGGTGATGATCGCCCGGGTGGACGTGGGCGCGCTGCCCGCGTGGCTGCTCGGTCCACTCGGGAAGCTGCTCGGCATCCCGGAGAACGGCGCGGTGCTCAACGCCGACCAGTGGGACGGCTACAACGCCGACCGCAACGAGCTGGTCGACCACCTCCGGGCCACCGGCACCCGCGACGTGGTGTTCCTGACCGGCGACATCCACACCTCGTGGGCCAACGAGGTGACCACCCGGGCGACCGGGTCGGCCAACCCGGCCGCGGTCGAGTTCGTCGTACCGTCGGTGACCAGCGACAACGTCAACGACTTCCTGAAGTTGCCGGCCGGCAACGCGCTGAGCCAGCTCGGCGCGGGCCTGATCCGTGCGACCAACCCGCACGTGCGCTGGACCGAGCTGGACGGGCACGGGTACGGGGTGTTCGAGGTGACGCCGCAGCGCTGCCGGATGGACTGGTACCACCTCGCCGACCGGACCAGCAGCACCAGCGGCAGTCGCTGGGTGGCCGGCTGGTCGGTGGCCGCCGGGTCTTCCACGCTGCGGTCCGAGGGCGCTCCGCTGTCCTGACACGTGCGAAGGCCGGCACCCGTCGTTCGGGTGCCGGCCTTCGCGTGTGTGCTTACTTGGTCCAGTGCTGGTTGACCAGGTCGGTGGCCTGCTTCTCCCACTGGGCGTAGGCGTCCGGGTAGGCCGACACCTGCACGGTCTGGGCGGCCTTGGTCAGCGGCATGTCCTGCCAGCCGTCGACCTGCTTGAGGCCCTTGAGGAAGGACAGGGTGGAGTACTCGGGGTCGGTGATCTGCTCCGGGGTGCCCCAACCACTGGACGGGCGCTGCTGGAACAGGCCCAGCGAGTCGTGATCGTTGCGGTCGCCGAGGTGGCCGAGGTTCTCCAGCTTCGACTCCTGCAGGGCGGTGGCGATCGAGACGACCGCGGCGCGCTCGGGCAGGCCGGCCTTCTTCGTCGCGGCGATGATCGCCTTGACGTTGGCGGTCTGCTCGTCGTTCAGGCTGATGGTCGACTGCTCACCCTGCACCGTGGCGACCGCGACCGGCTTGGTCGAGGCGGCGTGGGCGGGGGTGTCGGCGTGCGCGGCGATCGGACCGGCGAACACACCACCGGTGAAAGCCAGACCAGCAATACCGAGAATGCTCTTACGCAGGATCGTGTTCATGAGGGGGCTCCATTCGGGGGTCGACGCACCCGGGGGACGGGGTGCGGGCACCGTCAGGCGCTCAGAAGACTCGGGGGGATCCGGCATGCTCGCGGGGCAGGAGGCTGCCTCGTCGCGGGTGCCGGGAGTGTGTGTAACGACCGGGCGGCCACCGTCATTCCCGGGGCCGTCACCACGGGGGATGCGGGCTTCGGGGTGCAGTGGGCGGCCTCGCGGGTCGGCCCCACTCAGGGCTGGCGGCGCGGGGTGCGCTCGCCTTCCTCGGTCGTTCACCCGTCTACAACGCCCCGCACCCCGCGACGATTCCACCGCCGGAGTGCCGCCCACCACCCCCGAACCGGACACCCACCCCACCCGGGCCGTTCGGCGACACACCACGGGCACCCCGACAGGCCGTCACCATGCTTCGGCCAGCGCGACCGGGATGCCATGGGGTGCATTCCGGTCGACCCGGACACCCGGGTGTTAAGCGGGGGCCCCTCCTCTACCGAAAGCGTTAAGAAGGGGCCCCGCCTTTCACCAGAGCTGCTGGACGATGTCCGCCGCCTGCTCCTCCCACTGCGCGTACGCGTACGGGTAGGCGGACACCTGGACCGTCTGCGCCGCGCTGGTCAGCGGCAGTTCCTGCCAGCCGCCGACGTTCTTCAGCGCGCCGAAGAACGCCTTGCTGGCGTAGTCCGGGTCGGTGATCTGCTCGGACGAGCCCCAACCGGACGACGGGCGCTGCTGGAACAGGCCCTCCGAGTCGTGGTCGTTGTAGGTGCCGAGGTGACCCAGGTTGTAGAGCTTCGACTCCTGCAGGGAGGTGGCGACGCCGATCACCGCGCCCCGCTCCCCCACGCCGGTCTCCTTGGCCGCCTTGACGATGGCCTTGGCGTTGTCGAGCTGCGCGTCGTCGAGCGGGATACGCGACTGCGCGCCCTCGACGCCGTGCGGCATGAGCTTGTCCCGGGCCGGCCGGTCGGCCCTGGTCGGCACCTTGTCGCTGCCGGTGGTCAGGCCGGACTTCGCCGACTCGGTGGCGGTCTTCTTGCCGGTGGCCAGGTCGATGGCGGCCACGGCGCCGGCGTGCGGTCCGCTGGTCACCGGGGCGGCGACGGCGGTCGGGGCGAAGGCCAGGCCACCCAGGGCGGCCACGCCCGCCACGGTCAGCGCGGCGCGGCGGTTCTGGGCGACGGTGGTGGTCTTCGCGTAGGCGGTCTTCGCGACGGCGGGGAGCCATCGGGTGACGTGCTGCTTCACGATGGTTGCCCTTTCGATCGTTACGACGCGCTCCGGGGTGAGCGCCCCTCGGGGGTCGGCCGGCGTCCCGGGTTTGGGTGCCGGCGGTACGGGGGACACAACCAGCCGGGCCTGTCGGTCATTCCGGAAATGTCAGGGGCGGCGCGGGCTGCGATCCAGGTCACCCGGGCCTCCGGACAGCGGGCCCCTCACCCCGGGAAACGGGACGATCCGGCCGGACGCCCGAACCACACCAGGACGTGCCACAGCTGCTTGAGGTGCTGCCAGGTGACCTCGGCCGCGCCCCGGTCGGCCCAGCGCTGCGGTTCGCGTACCAGGGAGGCGGCGGCGCGGCCGATGAGCGCCGCGTGCAACGGCTCCCCCGGCCGGCCGAACTCGGCGTGCACGCGGGCGGCCAGCGGCGGGATGTCCGGACCGCGGAACTCGGCGTCGACGCCGTCGACGGGCAGCTCGAAGCCGGCGTGCCAGTCCAGCACGAACCCGTGCCGCCGGGCGAGCAGCGCGAGGCGCCGTCCGTCGTCGGTGCCGCGGAACGACGGGTCGACCACGACGGCCTCGACGTCGCGGTCGAGGCGCAGCTCACCGTGCACCTGGGCCTCGATGTAGTCGTCCAGCGCCCGGCCGGCCCGCGCGGACGCCCGTTCCCGCCGGGACAGCAGCGCCCGCAGCAGGGCGCCGGTGTCCATGCCCGACACGCCCAGGCTGACGCCGGTGCTCTCGGTGGCGTCGAGGAGCGCGGCGAGGACCGGCTCGAAGACGGCGAGGGTGCCGACCTCGGTGGGGCCGAGGTGACTGTCGCCGAACGTGAACGTCGTCCGGGTCGACACCTCCGGGCGCAGCCGCAGGTGGCAGGAGCCGAACCGGGGGCAGGCGCCGTCCGGGTGGTCGAGCAGGTTGAGCCCGCCGTACGTCGGACGCTCCGCGGGTCCTACGCCCGGTCGCTGGTACGCGCCGCCGAACATCGACCGCTCCCACACGTCGCGGTCGCCGCCGGGAAACGCGGTCAGCCCGCCGTTGGAAATGCCGGTGGCGAACTGACTGCGGTACACGCCCTCGTCGTCGAGCGCCCCGACCACGGTGCGGCCGTCGCGCAGCAGCCGGTCCGGGTGGAAGTTGACGGTCAACCGGCCGTGCCCGGTCACCGCCGCGACGACCTCCTCGCAGCGGACGTCGGCGCCGGAGCCGGCGAGGTGGGCCGCGATCACGGCGAGCGCCGACGGCCGGTCCCGCAGGGCGACGTCCCGCACGTGTCGCAGGGCGGCGGACTGCGCGGCGGTCAGGGTCGGCCCGGGCATCGGGTGAGTATGGCGGGCCCGGAGCCGAGCGGCCAGGCGGTTACCGGTGGTCGACCGCGCCGAGTCGGGCGAGCAGGTGCGCGTTGCCGCCGGTCGCGGTGAGTTGCCGCAGGAGCTGGTCCAGGGCGGCCTGGCGGTCCAGGGTGGACAGCGCCGAACGCAGTGCCCGCAGGCGGTGTCGTTCGGTGTCGGACAGCAGCGCCTCCTCCCGCCGGGTGCCGGAGGCCCGCACGTCCACGGCCGGGAAGACGCGCCGGTCGGCGAGCGAACGGTCCAGTCTCAGCTCGGCGTTGCCGGTGCTCTTGAACTCCTCGAAGATGAGCGTGTCGGCGGCGGAGCCGGTTTCCACCAGGGCGGAGGCCAGGATGGTCAACGAGCCGGCCTCCTCGGTCGCGCGGGCCGCCGCGAGCAGCTGCTTGGGCGGGGTCAACGCGGCCACGTCGACGCCGCCGGACAGGGTGCGTCCGGCGGAGCGCACGGTCAGGTTGTAGGCACGGCCGAGCCGGGTCAGCGAGTCGAGCAGCACGACCACGTCGTGGCCCAGCTCGACCAGGCGCTTCGCCCGCTCGATCGCCAGCTCGGCGATCGAGGTGTGGTCCTGCGGCGGACGGTCGAACGTGGCCGCGACGACCTCGCCCTTCACCGACCGAGACATGTCGGTGACCTCTTCCGGCCGCTCGTCCACCAGCACCACCATCAGGTGGCACTCCGGGTTGTTGCGGGTGATCGCGTTCGCGATCGCCTGCAGCACCATCGTCTTACCGGCCTTCGGCGGCGACACGACCAGGGCCCGCTGACCCTTGCCGATCGGCATCACCAGGTCGATCACCCGGGTGGTCAGGATGTGCGGCTCGGTCTCCAGCCGCAGCCGGTCCCGCGGGTAGATCGGCGTGAGCTGGTAGAAGTCGGGGCGGCGTCGCGCCTCGTCCGGGGCGTAGCCGTTGACGGTGTCGAGCCGGGTCAGCACCGGCCGGCCCGGTCGGGACCCGCCGGCGACCTCGCCGGTGACCAGGTCACCGCGGCGCAGGCCGTGGCGGCGCACCTGGCCGACGGTGAGGTGGACGTCGGCGGGTGACGGCAGGTATCCGTCCACCCGGATCGTGAAGTGTCCGCCGGCGGTGTCGAGGACACCGCTGACCGGACGGCATGCGTGCGTCATGGGTTGCCTTTCTCAGGCGGCGTCGGTGGACGTCACCGACGCGGGAAGGGAAGCCGGCAGGGATCGCCCGACGGGAAGCCGGGTGTCGCTGCGGCGGGGACGACGGTCGAGGGACCGGCCACACGGGAGAGTTCGAACTCCGGGCGGCGCCTGGCGCCGGCATCCGGGTCCACCGGCAGGCTAACCCCTCGGCGGCGCGGCGGGCAAGCGGATCGCCGGCACGGCGGCGGCACCGCCCTTCGTTAGAGTGAGGCACCTGCCGCACCGGGAAGGCCGTACCGTGACTGCTACGAGCGTGGTCGACCAGGTCGATCTGGGCGATCACGTCTGTTGGATCCACGACGACGACAGCGACGCGCTCGACGCCGTCGGCCGTTTCGCCGCCGCCGGCCTGCGCCGCGGTCACAAGGTGGTCTGCTTCACCGAGACGTCGACGCCGCAGGCGGTCCGCGCGCGCGTCGACGCCGTGGGGGTCCCCACCGAGGCCGCCGTGGCCGCCGGGCAGCTGCGGATCCTGCCGGCCGTGGACGCCTTCCTGGCCGACGGCCGGCCCACCCCGGCCACGCTCGCCGACGCGGTCCGCCACGAGGTCGACCAGGCCCGGCGCGAGGGCTATCCGGGGGTACGCCTCAGCGGCGACATGGCGTGGGTGCTGGGCACCGGTGTCACCCTGGACGAGCTGCGCCGGTACGAGCTGGCGCTCAACCCGCTCTTCCCCGACGGCCGGGTCGCCGGCCTGTGCCTGTACGACCGGCGGCGCTACCCCGCCGACCGGCTCCGGCTCCTCGGCGCGGCCCACCCGGGCACCGCCGCGCCGTCCACGCCCCGCACCTGGTCACCGCTGCTGCGGGCGTACCGGATCGGCGACCCGGCCGGGTTGCGGCTGGTGGGCCAGGTGGACCGCAGCAACCGGGACGCGCTCGTCGCGCTGCTGGGCGGCCTGACGGCCGGGCGGACGGCCGGCGTACCCCCGGTGCTGGACCTGACCGACCTGAGCTTCGCCGACGCCGGCGCCGTCACCGAGCTGGCCCGGGCGGTCCGGGCCGGCGGCCCGGGCGTCCGGTTGGTGGGCTGCCGCCCGGCGTTGCGCCGGCTGTTGCACGTGCTCGGCGGCGTGACCGCGGGAGGGTCGGCATGACGACCCCCGCGTTCAGTGGCCGCGGGCGATCCACTCGTCCAGGTGCGGCGCCTCCGCCCCGATGCTGGTGTCCGCGCCGTGCCCGGTGTGCGCCACCGTCTCCGGCGGCAGGGTGAGCAGCCGGGTCCGGATCGACTCGATGATGGTGCCGAAGTCGCTGAAGGAGCGGCCGGTGGCGCCCGGGCCGCCGGCGAAGAGGGTGTCGCCGGTGAAGACCGCGTCCAGCTCCGGGGCGTACAGGCTGCACGCTCCGGGGCTGTGCCCGGGGGTGTGCAGGACCCGCAGCGTGGTGCCGCCGACGGTCACGGTCTGCCCGTCGGTGAGGTCGCCGTCCGGCGGCGTGTCCGGGTGGACCTGGTCCCACAGCACCCGGTCGGCCGGGTGCACCAGCACCGGCGCGCCGGTGGCCCGGGCCAGCTCGGGGGCGACCCGGACGTGGTCGTCGTGGGCGTGGGTGGCGAGGATCGCGAGGACGCGGCGGTCGCCGACGACCGCGTGGATGGCGGCCACGTCGTGCGGCGCGTCGACCACCACGCATTCGTCGTCGTCGCCGATGACCCAGACGTTGTTGTCCACGTCGAACGTCTGTCCGTCCAGCGAGAACGTGCCGGAGGTGACGGTGTGGTCCACGCGGGCGGTCACGGGAACACCACCACCGAGCGCAGCACGTCGCCGTGGTGCATCCGGGTGAACGCCTCCTCGACCTGGTCGAGGGCGATCTCCTCGGTGACGAAGGCGTCCAGGTCGAGCCGGCCCTGCCGGTACAGCTCGGTGAGCATCGGGAAGTCCCGGCTGGGCAGGCAGTCGCCGTACCAGCTGGACTTGAGCGCGCCGCCGCGACCGAACACGTCGAGCAGCGGCAGGTCGACGGTCATCTCCGGGGTGGGCACGCCGACCAGCACGACCGTGCCGGCGAGGTCACGGGCGTAGAAGGCCTGCTTCCAGGTCTCCGGGCGGCCCACCGCGTCGATCACCACGTCGGCGCCGAACCCGCCGGTGGCGGCGCGGATCGCCTCGACCGGGTCGTCGGCGGAAGCGTCGACGGTGTGCGTGGCGCCGAACGTCCGCGCCCGGTCGAGCTTGCGGGCGTCGGTGTCCACCGCGACGATCGTGGTCGCGCCGGCCAGGGCCGCGCCGGCCACCGCCGCGTCGCCGACGCCGCCGCAGCCGATCACCGCGACGGAGTCGCCCCGGGTCACGTTGCCGGTGTTCATCGCCGCGCCGAGACCGGCCATCACGCCGCAGCCGAGCAGGCCGACGGCGGCGGGCCGGGCGGCCGGGTCGACCTTGGTGCACTGGCCGGCGTGCACGAGGGTCTTCTCGGCGAACGCGCCGATGCCGAGCGCGGGCGTCAGCTCGGTGCCGTCGGTCAGGGTCATCTTCCGCGCCGCATTGTGGGTGGCGAAGCAGTACCAGGGTCGGCCACGCCGACAGGCCCGGCACTGCCCGCAGACGGCCCGCCAGTTGAGCACCACGAAGTCGCCGGGGGCCACGTCGGTGACGCCGTCACCCACCTGCTCGACGATGCCGGCGGCCTCGTGGCCGAGCAGGAACGGGTAGTCGTCGTTGATGCCGCCCTCGCGGTAGTGCAGGTCGGTGTGGCAGACGCCGCAGGACTGGACGCGGACCACCGCCTCGCCCGGCCCCGGGTCGGGCACCACGATCGTGGTGACCTCCACCGGCGCGCCCTTGCGCCGCGACACGACTCCCCGGACTTCCTGGCTCAAGAGATTCTCCTTCGTTCGGTCCCCTCCGCCGAACCTACCGCCGATCATCACCGCCGGCCCAGCGTCGCGTACACGTCAGGCCGGCACCGCCACCGCGGCGGCCCGGTCGTCGGCCCAGCGGCGGCGCGCGGCGTTGCGGTAGCGCAGCACCTGCACCGCGCCGAGCGCCCAGAGCAGATACTGCACGGCGAACGCCCAGCGGAACGCGGACAGCGGCGGGGTGCCCTGCCCGGCGGGGGTGGCCAGGTCGAGCACCACGCCGACGGCGAGGATGAGCACGATCGAGGCGACGAAGCCGCCGACGTTGACGATGCCGGTGGCGCTGCCGATGCGGTGCACCGGGTTGAACGTGCGGGCGTAGTCGAAGCCGATCACCGAGCCGGGGCCGTTGACGGCGAGCACCACCACCAGCGCCACCAGCAGCCCGTGCGGGGCGCGGCCGGGCCAGGCCAGCACCACCGCCCAGACCGCGGCGGTGGCTGCCGTGATGGCGAACACCACCACCGAGCGGTGGAACGGGTGCCGGGCGCACAGGTGCGCGATCACCGGGCCGCACACCAGCGTCACCACGGTCATCAGCGTGAGCAGCCCGGCCGCGGCGGTGGGTGAGAACCCCTGCCCCTGCACCAGGAACGGATAGCCCCAGAGCAGCGCGAACACCGCACCGGAGAACTGGGTGACGAAGTGCGTCCACAGCCCCAGCCGGGTGCCGGGCTGCCCCCAGGCGTCGGCGAGCTGCCGGCGGACGGCCGCCAGGCCGCCGGTGGGCGCGGTGACGTGCTCGGCGCGCGGGGTGTCGCGTACCGCGGCGAGGACCAGCAGCAGCACGGTGGCGCCGAGCGCCGCAGCGGTCAGGAACGCCGTGGTCCAGCCCGCGTGGTGCAGCAGCGCCACCAGGGGTACGGCGCCGAGCACCGCGCCGAGCTGGCCGACGGTGCCGGTGAGCTGCACCAGCAGCGGGTTGCGCCGGCCGGGGAACCAGTACGCCACGATCCGCAGCACGCTGATGAACGTCATCGCGTCGCCGAGGCCGACCAGTACCCGGGCGGCGACGGCGAGGCGGACGTCGACGGCGACCGCGAAGACGAGCTGCCCGGCCACCATGAGCGCGCCGCCGGCCAGCAGCAGCCGACGCGAGCCGTAGCGGTCCAGCAGCACCCCGACCGGGATCTGCATGGCGGCGTAGACGGCGAGCTGGGCGACGGAGAAGGTGGCCAGGGCGGCGGCGTTGATGTCGAAGCGGTCCGCCGCGTCCACCCCGGTCACGCCGAGGGAGCTGCGGTGGAACACCGCTGCCACGTACGCGGTGACGGCCACCGCGTAGACCAGGGCGGCCGGCCGGCGGCCGGCGGTCACCGCAGCGTCCCGAGCATGGTGGCGGCCGTGTCGATGTGCCCGGCCACCGCGTCGCGCCACGCCTGCGGGTCGTCGCCGTCGAGCGCGGCGAGCTGGCCGGCGTGCTCGGCGAGGGCGACCTCCGCCCAGCCGGGCGAGAGCCGGAAGCTGGCCTCGCCCATCCGCAGCTGCCGGTCGCGCAGCCGGTGGTAGAGCTCGGCCAGGATCTCGTTGCCGGCCGCCTCCACCACCGCGGCGTGAAAGGCCCGGTCGGCGGCCATCAGCGCGGTGAGGTCGCCGACGGCGTGCGCGCGGCGCATCTCGTCGAGCCGGCCGGCCAGCTCGGCGCGGAGCGCGGCCCGCCGGGGCCAGCCCCGCTCGGCGGCGTGCAGCTCCACCAGCCGGCGGGCCTCGACGACGTCGGCGATCTCCCGGGCGGAGACGGGCCGGATCAGCGCGCCCCGCTTCGGGTAGAGCCGCACCAGGCCCTCGGACTCCAGCCGCAGCAGCGCCTCCCGGACCGGGGTCCGGGACACCCCGGTCGCCTCCGCGATCTCGCCCTCGCTGACCAGGTGGCCACCGGGGTAGACCTGTTCCAGGATGGCCTGCTTGAGGTGCCGGTACGCCCGCTCGGCGGCCGACGGCGCCACCACGCGCGCATCGGCGGCAGCACTGGGATGCGTCATGTATCTATGCTGCGCCCGCACCGGGAGGCGCCTGACCGCGCCATCCCCGTTCGTGGCGCGCACCACGCCCACCCGCCCACCGCTCGCGTGACCAGGGATGTCACGTCCCGGGAGCGGGAGAGGGGTTGATCATGAGGTTAGCGGCGTTTCAGGTCCGAATTGTCGCCGCCAACTTCATGATCGACGCGCGCCGTTGTGGGGTGGGCGCGGGGTGGGGTGGTTCGACCAGAGGGCGCGCAGCAGGGCTTCCACCTCGGGGGTGCGCTCGATCTGCGGCATGTGGCCGGTGTCGCGGAACAGGTGGGCGCGGGCGTGCGGCAGCCGGGTCCGCGCGTACGCCAGGTGGGCGGCGGGCAGGATCAGGTCGCGGTCGCCCCAGACCAGCAGCGTGGGCAGCTCCAGCGCGGCGACCGCGTCGAGCAGCTCGGCCCGCCAGCGGGGGCGTACCCCGCGCCAGGTGCCCAGGTCGCGCACCAGCTCCCGCATCACCCGCGCGGCGTGCGGCTGCCGCGCCACCGCCAGCGCGGTGGCGATCCGCTCGTCGGTGACGTGGGCGGGGTCGACGAAGATGGCCCGCTCGGTGCGGCGGGCGATCGCCGGGTGCGGGCGCAGCAGCAGCCGAGCCAGCGGCGGCACCGCCAGCAACCGCAGCGCCACGGTCACCTCCCGACCGAAGCCGGCGCTGTTGAGCAGCGCCACGTCGGCCACCCGGTGCGGCGCGTCGACGGCCAGGCGCATGGCCACCGCCCCACCGAGGGAGTTGCCGACCAGGTGAGCTGCGCCGGTCACCCCGGCGGCGTCGAGGAACCCGGCGACCGCGCCGGCCAGCGCGGGCAGCGTGTGCGGCCCGTCCAGTGGCGCGGAGCCGCCGTGGCCCGGCAGGTCCACCGCGAGCACCCGGTGGTCCCGGGCCAGTGCCGCGTGCAGCGCGGTGAAGTCGTCGAGGGTCCGGCCGATGCCGTGCAGCAGCACCACCGGCGGCCCGTCGCCGGTGATCCGGCAGCGCGTGCGCAGCCCGGCCACGGTGCGCTCGTCGGCCGGCGGCAGCGCGACGCTCACGCCGGCCGTCCGGGCTCCGGGGCGACCGCCTCGCCACCCGACCGCGCGCCCACCCCGGGCCCCGGCTCGCCGGGTACGCCCACGGCCGGGCCGGAGCCGTCCGGCCCGGCGGGCTCGGCAGGCGGAGCCGACTCGGCGGACGCCGCACGCGGGGCGGGCTCGGCGGAAGCGGCACGGGGGGCCGGCACCCGGGCCGGGCGGGAGCGCATGCCCAGCGCGAGCACCCGACCGTAGCCGGCGGGAGCGATCCGGGCGAGCAGGTCGGGCAGCGTCGCCGACCAGCCGATCAGCACCCGGCCGCGACGCCGCCGCGCGCCGTTCAGGATCGCCTCGGCGGCGACGGCCGGGTCGATGGTGAGCAGCTTCTCGAACTGCCGGCGCCCGGCCTCGTACTCCTCGACCGGCACGCCGCTGCCGACCCGGGCGCTGGCGGCGATCCGGGTCCGGATGCCGCCCGGGTGCACCGAGGTGACGCCGATCCCGTCGTCGACCAGCTCGTGCCGCAGCGCCTCGGTGAACCCGCGGACGGCGAACTTGCTCGCCGAGTACGCGGCCTGCCCGGCGGGGGCGATGAGCCCGAAGAGGCTGGAGACGTTGACCAGGTGGGCGCCCGGCTCGGCCTTGAGCGCGGGCAGCAGCGCGTGGGTCAGCCGCACCACGGCCCGGAAGTTGATCTCGACGACCCAGAGGAACTCGTCCAGCGTGACCTGGTCGAACCGGCCGCCCAACGCGACGCCGGCGTTGTTGATCAGCAATCGGATCCGGGGATGGGCGCGGTGGATCTCGGCGGCGACCCGGTCGGTGGCGTCGGCGTCGGCCAGGTCGACCACGTAGGTGTCGATCTCGCGGGGCAGGTGCCGGGCCCGGATGGACTCGACCACCGCGGCCAGTCCGTCGGCGTCGCGGTCGAGCAGGACCAGGTCGCAGCCGCGCCGGGCCAGGCCGTCGGCCAGCGCCGCGCCGATACCGCCGGCCGCGCCGGTGACGACCGCGGTGCCGCCGGGAAAGTCCAGGTCACGCATTGCTGCCTCCCGAGGTGGACACGGCCGCGGTGGCCGGCGCGCCGGCCCGGGCGAACCGCACGCCGTCGGTGAGCGGCCCGTGCCGCATCAGGCGTACGTCCCGGGGATAGTTCTGGTGCAGCCGCCACGGCGCGCGCGGCCCCTGCTTGGGCAGCTGGTCGACCGCGCGCAACACGTAGCCGGACTTCAGGTCGATGATCGGCACGAGGTCGTCGGTGTCCGGCGCGTCCGGGGTGACGATCTGCTGCCCGGTCTCGTCGAGGTGGCGCAGCAGCCGGCAGACGTACGTGGCGACCAGGTCGGCCTTCAGCGTCCAGGAGGCGTTGGTGTAGCCGATCGTCATGGCGAAGTTCGGCACCCCGGAGAGCATCATGCCCTTGTAGGCGATGGTCGAGGCGAGGTCGACGTCGGCGCCGTCGACGGCCAGCGTCATGCCGCCGAGCGCGAGCAGGTTGAGGCCGGTGGCGGTGACCACGATGTCCGCCGGCAGCTCCTCGCCGGAGGTGAGCCGGATGCCGTGCTCGGTGAACGTGTCGACGGTGTCGGTCACCACCGATGCGCGCCCCTCGCCCAGCGCGGTGAACAGGTCGCCGTCCGGCACCACGCACAACCGCTGGTCCCAGGGGTCGTAGCGGGGCGAGAAGTGCCTGTCGACGTCGTACCCGACGGGGAGGCGGCCCTTCGCGGCCCGGCGCAGGAACCGCTTGACCAACCCCGGCGCGCGCCGGCTGAGCTGGAAGTTGGCCACGCCGAGCGCGACGTTCTTCCACCGGGCCACGGCGTACGCGGCCTTCGGGGGCAGCCAGCGCCGCGCGGCGTCGGCGAACGCGTCGCGCGACGGCAGCGAGATCACGTACGTCGGTGAGCGCTGGAGCATGGTGACGTGGGCGGCGGTGTCGGCCATGGCGGGGACCAGGGTGACCGCGGTGGCGCCGCTGCCGATCACCACCACCCGCTTACCGGTGACGTCGAGCCGCTCCGGCCAGTGCTGCGGGTGCACCAGCGTGCCGGCGTAGCGCTCGACGCCGGGCAACCGGGGCGTGTAGCCCTCGTCGTAGCGGTAGTAGCCGGAGTTGGTGAACAGGAACGCGCAGGTCAGCGTCGTGTCCTCGCCGGTGTCGTCACGGTGGGCGTGCACCGTCCAGCGGGCGGTGGCGCTGTCCCACTCGGCGCGCACCACCCGGTGGTGGAAGCGGATGTGCTCCTGGACGCCGTACTCGCGGGCGGTCTGGCGCACGTAGCGGCGGATCGACTCGCCGTCGGCGATGGCCTTCGGGTCGGTCCACGGCTTGAACGAGTAGCCGAGCGTGTACATGTCCGAGTCGGATCGGACGCCGGGGTAGCGGAACAGGTCCCAGGTGCCGCCGATCGCGCCCCGCGCCTCCAGCACCGCGTAGGTCTTACCGGGGCACTGGAGTCCCAGGTGGACGGCGGCGCCGATGCCGGACAGGCCGGCGCCGACGATGAGGACGTCGACGTGGTCGCAGGCCATGGCTTCTCCCGTTCTCGCCCGGCGGTGGACCGGACCCTATCCACCGCTCTCGACCCCAGTCAACACCCTGTCGAGTCCGATCGACAGGGTGTCGAGCGGGTGTAGCATCGGCCGACATGAGCCCCGCCCGTACGCCGAACGGCGCCGCGCCGAGCCGCGGGCGGCGGGCCGGCCGCTCCACCGGCGACGACCGGGAGGTGGCGATCCTGGCCACCGCCGAACGGCTGCTGCGCGAGCGCGCCTTCGGCGACATCTCCATCGACGATCTGGCCCGGGGCGCGGGCATCTCCCGCCCCACCTTCTATTTCTACTTCCCGTCCAAGGACGCGGTGCTGCTGACCCTGCTCGACCGGGTCACCGAGGAGGCCGACGCCGCCGCCGGCGACGTGCTGGAACGGCTCGCCGAGGACCCGCGCGCCCGGTGGCGGGAGCTGATCGCCCGGTTCCACGCCACCTTCGGCGGCCACCGGGACGTGGTGCTGGCGTGCGCCCAGGTGCGCGGCACCAACGCCGAGGTCCGGCGCCTCTGGGCCGAGGTGCTGGAACGCTGGGTCCGTGCGGTCCAGGCCGCGATCGAGGTGGAACGCGTCCGGGGCGCGGCCCCGGACGGGCTGCCCGCCCGGGACCTCGCCATCGCGCTGAACTCGATGAACGAGCGCGTCTGGTACGCCACGTTCGCCGGCGACGGGCCGGCGGTGGCCGAGCGGGACGTGGTCGACGTGCTGCTCGACGTCTGGCTGACCGCGATCTACCGCACCACCACTCCCCCGGTCACGCCACCCGGCTGAACTCCATGACCCAGTTGGTCTCCCAGGTGCGCTCGCCGTCGGTGGAGAACGCCTGCTCCCAGCGGCAGGAGGTCGGGGTGATCGCCGACCAGACGAACCGGCAACGCACCGGCCGGCCGTCGTCGGTGTCGTCGGCGAAGAACGTGCCGACGCCGTCGGTGAACCGGCCCACCACCGGCGGCAGCTCCAGCACCCCACGCCGGCTGTTCATCCAGTAGATCGACCACAGGCCGGTGGTCGGGTCGAGCAGACGCACCGTGGAGCCGGAGAAACCCCGGCTCGGGCAGCGCATCTCGTCGAAGCTGCCGGCGCCGGCGAAGAACGACCGGGCCTCGCTGACGCCGGGGAACTCGTCCCAGGCGTCGCTACCCACGTGGCGCTCCCGCAGCCGCCGGTTGGTCACGTCCCAGGTGCCGACGAGGAAGTCGAAGTCGCCCATCAGCGCCCCACCGGCCCTTCGGCGCGGGTGTCGGCCAGGTAGCCGGCCAGGTCGGGCCGGGCCGGCGCGAGCAGGTGCCGGACCCAGGCGGCGCGCTCGTGCTCCAGCACACCCAGCTCCCACACGCAGCCCACCCCGGGCCGCCGGAGGTCGACGAAGTGCGTCGGGTCGTCGTCCGGGCAGTCGAGCGCCGGTTGCCCGGCGATCGCGATGCGGCACTCGACGACGTTGTCGAAGAACCAGCTGTACGCCAGTAGGTACGCAGCGGTGTCCGCGCCCCGGTGCAGCACCACCCAGCTCGCCGGCGGGGTGCCGCCGTCCGGGCCGGGCAGCAGCCCCGGCAGGTACGCGTAAGCGGCGTCGACCACCTCCGGTTCGAGGCGGCGTTCCGGCTGGTCGATGTGGTAGCGCTTGACGTGCCGGCCGGCGACCTCGACGGTCCCCGGCACGGTCAGCTCCTTGTCGTGAAAGGCCATGCCGGGACGGTAGGACCCCTTCCCTGACAGCTAGTGTCAGCGGAATGCGGGCCAGTCGACTCCTGTCCATCCTGCTGCTCCTGCAGGCCCACGGCCGACTCACCGCCGCCGACCTGGCCGCCCGCCTCGAGGTGTCGACGCGCACCGTCTACCGCGACGTCGAGGCGCTGCACGCCGCCGGCATCCCGCTCTACGGCGCGGCCGGGCACGCCGGCGGCTACCGGCTCGTGGAGGGGTGGCGTACCCGGCTGACCGGCCTGACCGGCGAGGAGGCCGACCGGCTGCTCTTCGCCGGGCTTCCCGGGCCGGCCGCCGAGCTGGGCTACCAGTCGGTCGTGGCGGCCGTGCAGCTCAAGCTGCGCGCCGCGCTCCCGGCCCCGCTCGCCGACCGGGCCGCCCGGCTGGAGCAGCGGTTCCACCTGGACACGCCGGGCTGGTACTCCGACGGCGACCCGTCGCCGCACCTGGCCGCGGCGGCCGAGGCGGTGTGGCGGGAACACCGGGTACGGGTCCGCTACCGCAGTTGGCGCGGCGAGGTGACAAGGGTGCTGGAACCGTACGGGCTGGTGCTCAAGGGCGGGCGCTGGTACGTGGTCGCGGCCCGACCGGACCGGACCGAGCCGGCCACCTACCGGGTCAACCAGATCCTCGACCTCACCCCGCTCGACGAGCCGTTCGACCGCCCGGAGTTCGACCTGCCGGCGTGGTGGCGGTCGCACGTGGTCGCGTTCCGGGCCGGGCTGCACCGCGACGAGGCCACCGTCCGGCTCTCACCACGCGGGCGGGAGCGACTGCGGGAGATCGGCAGCGACGTGGTGGTCGCCGCCGTCGAGGCGAGCGCCGGGCCACCCGACGAGGCGGGCTGGGTGCGGGCCACGCTGCCGATCGAGTCGCTCACCCACGCGCACGGCGACCTGCTGCGGCTCGGCGCCGACGTGGAGGTCCTCTCCCCCGCCGCCCTGCGCGACCGCCTGGCCGGGACCGCCGCCGCGCTGGCCACCCTCTACCACCCGCGCTGAGGCGCGCGGCCGGCTCAGCGTCGAGCGGACGGTGGTGCGTTCGCCCGGTTCGCCGAGTCGGCGCGGCGCCGACGGAGGAACCAGCCCGCTCCGATGAGAGCGACGACGATCGGAACGATCACCTTCTCCACGATCGAGAGGATCCGATCGAAGGTCGAAGGCTTCGGATCTGGGGTCGGCGGTGCAGGCTGGGCGACGGCCGGCGTGGAGATCTGTGGAGGCACCGCTGACTGCTGCGGCGCCACCGGTCCGCGTGGCGCCCCGACATCAGCTGGCCCGTCGTACGCTACCTGCCGCGCGGTGAGCGCGACCGGGATCGTCTCCGGCGGCACCAACGCCTCGTCGCCCTCTGCACCGAAGACGCGGATCACGACGAACAGCGTGAACGTTCCCGACCTCGTGGCTCGGACGTCCCACATCCACGCCCCTGAGTCCGACGGGTTCGTCAAGGGCTGAGGCTCCGCCTCGTCCAGCAGCGGTCGGATCAGCAGCCGCGGGTCGGCCGACCGCAACTGCACTCGCACTCGCCCGCCCAGAAGGACATCCGGGTACGGCGTCCCCGACACCTGCACGAGCCCCGTCGGGGGTGGCTGACGCACGCAGTCCTCGGAGGTGGCGGCGGGTCCGCAGAGCGCCACCCGGACGATGAACGACTCGGCCACCTCGACCGCCTCGTCGGCGGTGAGGTAGACCCGGCCGTGGAACAAGGCGCGGCGCTCGTTCTGCAGCTTCGCCTGATACCGGAATTGCTCCGACGAGGTCGGCCGGGCGCCCGAGGGTGAGGCGGCGGGGTACGTGTCGTCGGGGCCTGAGGGCGAGATGGTGGGCGGGGGTGACTGCGTGGAAGGTGGCGACTGCCCGTACAGCCAGGTCGCCGCGGCCGCCAAGATCGCCGTCACCGTCGTCGCCACGAGGGCGAGCAGATGGATGCGTTCGCGGGACGTCTGCCGACTCTGCCGCTGGTGATCCCTGCCTGCCACTGCCGGTCCTTCCGACGTCGATCCGTTCGCCCAGTGTGCGACAGCCAGGGACGGACCGCGAGCGGACGCTGACGATGGGTCACCCTCGGCGACGCCGGCTCGGTATCCGCACCGGTTGGGATCGCCTACCCGGGGGTACCGGGCCGGCATGCCCCAGCGATACGAGGACTACGACCGCGTCGCGATCGTCACCGGCGCGGACTCCGGCATCGGCAAGGCGTGCGCGGTGGCGCTCGCCGAGGCCGGCTACGACATCGGCATCACCTGGTACGGCGACGCGGACGGCGCCGAGCGCACCGCCGCCGAGGTACGCGCCACCGGCCGGCGCTGTGAGGTCGCCGAACTGGACCTGACCCGGCTCCCCGACGCGGCCAAGGTGGTCGACGACCTCGCCGACCGGCTAGGTGGCCTGGGCGTTCTGGTCAACAATGCCGGCACCGGCCTGTCAGAGTCCTTCGTGGACGTGACCTGGGAGAAGTGGCGGGAGGTGCTCGCGGTCGACCTGGACGGGCCGTTCCTCTGCGCGCAGCGGGCCGCCCGGCGGATGCGGGTGTCCGGGCGGGGTGGCCGAATCATCAGCATCACCAGTGTGCACGAGCACGCTCCCCGGGTCGGCCTGTCGGCGTACTGCGCGGCGAAGGGTGGGCTCGGGATGTTGACCAGGGCGATGGCGCAGGAACTGGCGGCGGACGGGATCACCGTCAACGCGGTCGCGCCCGGCGAGATCGCTACCCCGATGACCGGCCAGGAGGACGTCGACCCGTTCACCGAGGAACGCCCGGGGGTGCCGGTGGGACGTCCCGGGGACGCCCGGGAGGTGGCCGCGGTGGTGGCGATGCTCGCCTCGCCCGCGGCGGCGTACGTCACGGGGGTGTCGTGGCCGGTGGACGGCGGGATGCTGCTGATGGGGCCGCAGGCGTCCGAACTGCCCTCCGACTCGTGGCGCGCGGTCCGAGCCGGTCAGTAGGCTGAGGCGGTGATTCGGGCGGTGATCGTGGACGTCGACGACACGCTGTGCCTCACCCAGGCCGCCTCGCTCGCACTGGAGAACGAAGTCCTGACCGAGATGGGCCGGCAGCCGGTGCCGCGGGAAGTACATCTGTCCACATGGGGCGAACCCCTCCTCGACGCCATGCCCCGGAGGTCGCCCGGCGTCGACCTTTCTCTGTTCTCGGCGCTTCATCGACGCGCGCTGGAACGGCACATCGCCGACGGTCGCCTGGACGTCATTCCGCCGGAGAACCTGCGCGCGCTGGACGAGTTCGTGCTAGCCGGCCGGTCGGTGTTCCTGCTGACCTCCCGGACCGAGGACGAGATGCGGCACATGTTGGAGCCGGATCACGTCTTGGCCGGGCGCGTCAGTGGCATCTACCACGCCGGCAACACACGTTTCCGGAAGCCGGATCCTCGTGTCTTCGACGAGCTGCTGACAGCCGCGGGGATACCGCCTCGGCAGTGCGTCTACGTAGGGGACTCACCGGGCGATGCCGTGGCCGCCGGCCGCGCCGGAATGAGCTTCGTCGGCTGCCTACAGAGCAAGGTACGAAAACCGGAGGACTTCCACCTCCTCTACGTCAACGTGTTCGTCGACGCCTTCCCCGATGTCGTCGAGGCAATCCGGCAACTCGACCGGTTGACCGCTGCTGACGTCTAGCCGGTAGCCGACGAACGGGCCCACGCCACCGACGAGTCCGTGCCAGATGAGCGAGCGAGAGCAGGAGCCCCCGGAACCCGTCGATGACGCGCGTTGTTGCTGGCGTGAGCCACACGTGTGCGAGGACGGCGTCAACCGCTCCAGCTCATACCCCGCGGCCCCCGAGTTCGAGCGCATGATCACTCGGCCTTCATATTGTCCCTTCGGAATGGTGGCTCGTACCCGCAGTGATCGGGTCGTTCTCGGGGTAGTGGCAGGCGGTGAGTTGGGTGCCGCCGTCGCGGGTGGTGAGTGCGGGTGTGTCGGTGGCGCAGTGGTCGGTGGCTTTCCAGCAGCGGGTGCGGAAGCGGCAGCCCGAGGGTGGGTCGAGGGGGGTGGGGACGTCGCCGGTGAGGCGGATGCGGCCGGCGGGTCCGAGGGTGGTGACGTCGGGGATGGCGGAGAGCAGGGCGCGGGTGTAGGGGTGCTGGGGGCGGGTGTAGATGGCGTCGCGGTCGCCGATCTCGACGATTTTTCCGAGGTACATGACGGCGACGCGGTGGCTGAAGTGGCGGATGACGGCGAGGTCGTGGGCGATGAACACGAAGGCCAGGTCGAGGTCGCGTTGCAGGTCGCGTAGCAGGTTGATGACCTGGGCCTGGATGGAGACGTCGAGGGCGGAGACGGGTTCGTCGGCGACGATGAGTTTCGGTTTCAGGGCCAGGGCGCGGGCGATGCCGATGCGTTGGCGTTGCCCGCCGGAGAACTCGTGGGGGTAGCGGTTGTAGTGCTCGGGGTTGAGTCCGACCAGTTCCAGCAGTTCCTGCACGCGTTTCTTGACGCCGCCGGGTGGGGTGATGTTGTTGACCTGCAACGGCATGGCCACGATCCGTCCGACGGTGTGCCGGGGGTTCAGCGACGCGTAGGGGTCCTGGAAGATGATCTGCAGGTCCTGCCGCAGCGACCGCAGGTCACGCCGGCCGGCGTGGGTGATGTCCCGGCCGGCGAACGTGATCGTCCCGCTCGTGGGTTCCAGCAGGCGCACCAGCATCCGCCCGGTGGTGGTCTTCCCGCACCCGGACTCTCCGACCAGGCCGAGGGTCTCGCCGGGGCGCACGTCGAAGTCCAGCCCGTCGACCGCCCGCACGGCGCCCCTGGCGCGGAAGCCCTCCCGCACCGGGAAGTGCTTGGTCAACCCCCGCACGGACAGCAACGGCTCCACGGCCGCGGACGTCCGGGGCCGGGCGGTCGCAACGGGCGACGACCCGACTGGCGACGTGGACACCGCCGGATCCGCAGTGGACGCCATGGGCGCCGCCCGATCGACGGGCGTCGCGGACGCTGCCGGCGTCCCGGACTCGGCAGAAGGCGTCGTGGTCGTGTCCGGCTGGCCTGCGGTCGGGTCGGTGTTCATCGGGCCACCCCCGTCTGCGTGACGTCCTGCTGGTAGATCCGCTCCCGCCTGGCAGCCGGCAGGTGGCAGGCCACCAGATGACCCGCCTCCCCGGCGTCGCGCAGTGCGGGCACCTCGGTGCGGGAACGGTCACCGTTCACCTCGGCGTAGCGGCAACGCGGATGGAACGCGCACCCCGACGGCAGGTTGATCAACGACGGCGGGTTACCCGGAATGGGCACGAGGTCCGCGTCCGCGTCACCGCGCAGCGACGGCACGCTCGACAACAACCCCCACGTGTACGGGTGCTGCGGCGCCCGCAACACCTGCGCCACGCTGCCGCGCTCCACCGCCCGACCCCCGTACATGACCAGCACGTCGTCGGCCACCTGGCTGACCACACCCAGGTCATGAGTGATCAGGATGATCGCCGAGCGGAACTCCTCCTGCAGATCACCGAGCAGATCCAGGATCTGCGCCTGCACCGTCACGTCCAACGCCGTGGTCGGCTCGTCGGCGATCAACAGATCCGGATCATTCACCAGGGCCATCGCGATCATCGCCCGCTGCCGCATCCCACCGGAGAACTCATGCGGATACTGCTCGAACCGCCGCTCCGGCTGCGGGATCCCCACCCGATCCAGCATGTCCACCGCCCGGGTGCGGGCCTCCCGCTTCCCGGCCCTCGGATGGTGCACCCGATACGCCTCGGCGATCTGCTTCCCCACCGTGTAGTACGGATGCAGCGCCGACAGCGGATCCTGGAAGATCATCGCCATGTCCCGACCTCGCAGCCGCCGCACCTCCTCCTCCGGCAGACCGACCAGCTGACGCCCACCCACCGAGATCTCCCCGGAGATCGACGCCCGCTTCGAATCGTGCAGACCCAGGATCGCCAACGACGTCACGCTCTTACCCGAACCGGACTCCCCCACGATCCCGAGCGTGCGGCCACGCTCCACGGCGAAGGACACCCCGTCCACGGCCCTGACCACACCGTCCTCGGTGTCGAACCGCACCCGCAGATCCGTGACCCGCAGGTACGGATCCCGCGACGACGACTCCACCATGTCCCCACTCCTCCCTCTCAGCTCAGCCGGACCCGCGGGTCGATCACCGCGTACAGCACGTCGACGACGATGTTGGCGGCCACGATGAACACCGCCGCCAGCAGCACGGTCGCCATCACCACCGGCAGGTTGAGGAACTGCACCGCCTCCACTGTGGCCTTGCCGAGACCCTGGAGGCCGAAGATGGTCTCGGTGATGAAGGTGCCGCCAAGGCTGGTGCCGATGTCCAGCCCCGCGATGGTGACGATCGGGGTGATCGCCGCGCGTAACGCGTGCCGGGTGTGCACCTGCCGGGCCGAGAGGCCCTTGGCCCGGGCAGTGCGGACGAAGTCCTCCGACAGTGTCTCCAGCATCTGCGCCCGGGACAGCCGGGCGTAGAGCGCCGAGTTGAGGAATCCCAACGTCATCCAGGGCAGCAGCAGCCCGGCCGCCCAGCGAGCCGGACTCTCGGTCAGCGGGGTGTAGCTGGGGAACGGCAGCAGGCCGGTGGAGTAGACCAGCAGGTAGAGCAGGATCAGCCCGAAGAAGTAGACCTGCATGGACGCACCCGCGAGGGTGATGCCGATGGCGGCGCGGTCGAACGCGGTACCCCGGCGCAGCGCCGACACCATGCCCAGCGAGACGCCCAGGGCCAGCCAGAGCACGGCCCCGCCGAGCACGATGCTGAACGTCACCGGGGCACGCTGGACGACGATCTCGGTGACCGGCTGGTTGTTGCGGAACGAGTAGCCCAGGCAGGGCGCCGGGCAGTCCTGCCGGAAGTCGCCGTCGCCGTAGCTGCGGCCGACGAAGACGCCCTGGACGAAGTCCGCGTACTGGCGCGGCAACGGTCGGTCGATGCCCAGCCGGCGCTCGACCTGGGCGATGTCCGCGGCGGTGCAGTTCTTGCCGCACATCACCTTCGCCGGGCTGCTCGGCACCGCGAAGAACAGGCCGAAGGTGACCAGGCTGATCACCGCGAGGGTCAGGACGGCGACGAGCAGCCGCCGGACGACGAATCGGAGCACGGGACACACCTCCCTCGGATGCGGCGGGGACGGCCGGTGTGACCGCCCCCGCCGGCGACTGTCACTTCTTCACGTAGATGCCGTTGAGCGAGATGATGCCGAACGCGTCGCTGAGGACGGCGTTGCCGACCTTCGAACCGTGCAGCTCGTAGGTGGCGTCGTAGTAGCAGGGCACCACCGGGGCGTACTCCTCCATGATCTTGCGGTCGAGCGCCATCCAGCCGGCGTCCTGCTCGGCGGCCGGCAGCTTGCGGACCCGGTCGATCTCCGCGCCGACCGACGGCTGGTTGAGGTACGACAGGTTCTGGTTGCCCTCGGCCACGATCTCCCGGCCGTCGTAGACCGGTGGGATGACCGTCGAGCCGGTGGGCCAGTCCGAGCCCCAGCCGCTGAGGTAGATGTCGTACGGGTTGTCCTTGCGGCCGATCTCGTCGTAGTAGCTGCTGTTGTCGATCGGCTTCATCACGATGTCGAAGTCCATGTCGGTGAGGTTCTTGCGCAACGCCTCGGCCTGCTGGGTGCGCAGCTCCAGGTTGGAGTGGGCGAGTACCAGCTTCGGGCGCTTGCCGGCGAGCAGCTCGGCGACCTTGGCCTTGTCACCTGTCACCGGGGCGTTGAACAGGTCGTACTTCTGGAAACCGGCGGTGGTGGGTGACATCAGCGTGGTGGCGGGCGAGCCGGCCGCCTGCCCGCCGAGCACCTTGAGCAGCGCGTCCTTGTCCACCGCGTAGTTCAGCGCCCGCCGTACGGTCAGATCGGTGACCCGCTGGGTGTTGATGCTGAGCACCCAGTTGTACTGCGTGGGGCCCTTGACCACCCGGTCGGCGACGCCGGCGCCGGTGGTCCGGGGCAGCACGGACGGCGGCACGTCCGTCCAGCTCAGCGCCGCCTGGTCGGCGGCGCCGTCGGCGACCAGGCGCTCGGCGATCTGGGCCTGTTCGAGGCCGAAGGTCATCCGCACGGCGTCCGGGTAGGCGTTGCGGATCGGGTCGGTCTCCGGGTCCCAGTTCGGGTTGCGCTCCAGCTCCAGCGCCACGTCGCGCTGGTAGGACTTCACCTGGTACGGGCCGGACGAGAACGGCCGCAGGTCGTAGTTGGCCCGGGTGTCCTTGGCCGGCGGCACCGGCGCGCTGGTGGCCAGCGCGGCGGCGTACGGCAGGTCGCAGTGCGGCTGCGGGAACGTGAACCGGATGGTCCTGTCGTCGGGCGTGGCGACGCCGTCGGGCACCGGCCGTCCGCCGTCGTACGGTCCCTGGTAGCTCGCGTTGTACGCCCCGCCGGGGTAGAGCCACTGCTGGATGTAGTGCGGGCCCTCGTTGAGCGCCGGCGCGAACGACCGGGCGATCCCGTGGGCGACGTCCTTGCTGGTCACCGGCGAGCCGTCCTCGTACTTCACGCCGTCGCGGAGGGTGAACTCCCAGACCTTGCAGTCGCCGTTCACGTCCTTGCCGGGGTTGGTCGCCAGGTCGCCGACGAGCAGTAGCTTGCCGGTGCCGTCTTCCCGGTAGCCGTTGAGCGCACGGTAGAGCAGGCCACCGGCCACCTGCTGGGTGTTGACGTAGTTGCGGGCCGGGTCGAGGTGCTCGAAGTCGGCCGGCTGCATGACGGTCAGGGTGCCGCCCCGGGTCGCGCCGTCCACCGGCTTCGCCGGGCCCTGGTTGTCGGCGGCCTCGTAGGAGATCGATCCGCTCTGCGTCTTGGCCTTCTGGTCACCGCCGCCGCTGTCGTCGGTGGTGGGGCTGCAACCGGCGGCGACAAGCGCCGCCGTGGCGAGGACACCGGTCAGTGTCCGGGTTCGGGTACGCACGAGGTGCTCCCTTCCTGCCCGGCGGCCCCCGCCGGCCGGGCTTGTGACGGCCGGATGGGGACTACCGGGTGGAGCGGGGATCCAGCGAGTCGCGCAGCGCGTCACCGAGCAGGTTGAACGCCAGGACCAGCAGGAAGATCGTCAACCCGGGGAACAGGGTGTACCAGGGGTCGCTCGCGACGTAGCCGATGCTATTGAAGATCATCCGGCCGAGGTCGGGCGTGGGTTCGGTGACGCCGATGTTGACGAAGGCCAGCGCCGCCTCGATGGCGATGAACTGGGGCACCATCAGGGAGACGGTCACCAGGATCGGGGCCCAGATGTTCGGCAGGAGCTGCCGCAGCAGGATGTGCCCGGTGCCGGCGCCGGCGGCGCGGGCCGCATCGACGAACTCCCGCTCCCGCAGCGAGATCACCTGCCCGCGGACCAGCCGCGCGGTGTACGTCCAACTGAACAGGCCGAAGGTGGCGACGATCAGGGCCACCCGGAAGGCCGGCGACGGGGACTCCCGGTCGGAGTAGAACCGGTCCTGCAGGATCGGGATCACCGCGAGCGCGAAGATGAGGAACGGAAACGCCAGGGTCAGGTCGATCAGCCAGTTGACGAGGCTGTCCAGCCAGCCTCTGGCCCAGCCGGCCAGCACCCCGACCGCGACGCCGATGAAGGACGCCAGCAGCGCCGAGGCGAACGCGATGAACAATGACGTACGCAGGCCGTAGACCAACTGGAGCAGGATGTCGCGTCCGCTGCCGGGTTCCAGCCCGAGCCAGTGGTCGGCGCTGATTCCGCCGGCATAACCGATGGGCATTCCGAAATCGTTGAGCCGGTCGACGAACTTGTCCGTCGGATCGATTCCGGTGACCAGGCCCAGCAGCGGCGCGCCGAGCGCGACCAGCGCGGCGACGACGAGCGTGACGGCGCTGGCCCGGGCCGTGCGGTCCCGCTTGAGCCGCAGCCAGGCGAGCTGGTTCGGGGATCGACCGACGATCTTTCCCGGGCCGGCGGCGGTTTCCGGTGGAACCTCGACCGTGGCGTCGCCGGCGGCCGGCACACCGGGTGCGGTCAATGACGGTGGATGGGAGAGATCGCTCATGCTCACGTCCTTGAGACGGGGACCGAAAGCGCCCTGCCATTCGACGGTAATGCGCTGGGGAACACCGAAAAGAATCGTTACGGTAACGGCCTTTCCGGTTGTCGTCGGCGGACAACGATCCGGCCTACGGAAGGCATCGGCGCAATAACGGAACGATCCGGTTGTCAACCTTTCAGGCATTCGTTCCGCTCATTCGAAATGCGTTGCCATTGGCCGCGGCCCCGGTTGTCAGCCGTTCGGGCATTCCCCTGCACCGATGTCACACCCACCGACCGGCGCGGCCGGGTGGTGTAACACTTCGTGACTCTTCGCGTTCATACCGTCCACCTAGGGTTCTCGGCGGCCCGGTTCGCACGACGTGCCGGACCGCCCACCGGCCCTCACCCGGGGCCCCGACGGAAGGACCACCCATGCCCTTCGCCCGACGTACCGTCGCCCTGGCCCTGGCCGCCGCGCTCGGCGGCCTCGCCGCGGTGGCCGCCCCCGGCGCCGCCGGCGCGGCGCCCCGTCCCGGCCCGGAGACCCCCTCGGTGCTGCTGCTCACCGTCGACGGCGGCGGCGCCGACGTGCGCGCCACGGTGCTGGTCTGCGGACCCGCCGGCGGCCTGCACCCCCAGCCGGCCGCCGCCTGCCGGCTCGTCGCGCGCGTCGACGGCGACCTCGACGCGCTCGACGTGGACGCCGACCCCTGCACCGCCGTCTACGCCCCGGTCGTCGCGCGCGCCGTGGGCCTCTGGCAGGACCGCCCGGTCCACTACACCCGCACGTTCGACAACCGCTGCCTGCTGACCCGCGCCACCGCCACCCTCTTCGTCTTCTGACCCCTGCGGTCCTCCGGAGGGCGGCGGGCTTGAGCCCACCCCGTTTCGTCGATCATGGACTTGTGGTGCCATGGAATGTCGGTTTCGATCCGATATTGGAGGTGCCACAAGTCCAAGATCGGCGGCGTCATCCGAGATCTTGGAGGGCGAGGGTCCCTGGGCTCGGCGTTCGTGAAGGCGGCGGTGCAGGGCGGCCGGTAGTCGCCATGAGCGTGGTGAACCCCTGACAACCCGGTCGCAGATCGCCGGGTGAGTCGTCGGGGGGGACGGCGGACCGTGGCGGGGGTGGGACGGGGGCGGGGTGGGGGTGGGGCGGACAATGGGCTGCGGAGATGGGGCACGGCGGGCTGGGGAGGTGCGATGACGGCGAGGGATGGGACCGCGGGTGTCCGGGAGCTGCGGGCGGACTGCGGGCGCTGCGCCGGGGTCTGCTGCGTCGCGCCGGCGTTCGCCGCGTCGGCCGACTTCGCCATCGACAAGCCGGCCGGGCGACCCTGCCCGAACCTGCGCGCCGACGCCCGCTGCGGCATCCACTCCGAGCTGCGGCAGCGCGGCTTCCCCGGGTGCACCGTGTTCGACTGCTTCGGCGCCGGCCAGCACCTCACCCAGGGCACCTTCGCCGGCCGTGACTGGCGCACCGATCCGGACACCGCGCGGCGGATGTTCGACACGTTCGCCGTGCTGCGGCCGCTGCACGAGCTGCTCTGGTACCTGACCGAGGCGGTGCGGATCACCCCGCCCGGCGCGCTGCGCGACGACCTGACCGCGATCCTCGACGAAACCGGGCGGCTCACCGACGGCACCCCGGAGGACCTGCTCGCCGTCGACGTCGACGCCCACCGGGGCCGGGTCAACCGGCTGCTGTCGCGCGCCGGCGAGCGGGCCCGCGCCGGCCGGGCCGGCCCGGACCGCCGGGGCGCCACGCTGATCGGGGTCGACCTGCGCCGCGCGACGCTGACCGGGGCCAACCTGCGCGGCGCGGTCCTCATCGGGGCGGACCTGCGGGGCGTACGCCTCGGCGCCGCCGACCTGACCGGGGCCGACCTGCGCGGGGCGGACCTACGCGGTGCCGATCTCGGCGAGTGCCTGTTCCTGCACCAGTCCCAGCTCGACGCCGCCCGCGGCGACCACCGCACCGTCCTGCCACCGACCCTGCGCCGCCCCGCCCACTGGTCCCCGTCCCTCCCCCTCACCCCCATCCACCGCACCCGCACCCGCCGCTCCCGGTGATCGAGGAGTTGGCGTCGGGGTGGGCGTCCGGCCGTGACGCGAACTCCTTGATCGACGGCGGTGGGGCAGGGCCCCGAGGGCCGGGGGTGTGGTTTCGGTGGGTGTGGGGCGGGTAGGCGGCGGGGCGATCGACCGACGGGAGGCGGACCGATGGGCTATCGGGCACGCGACGGCGAGGAACCGGTCGACCCGGCGCACGCCGAGGACGCGGCCGGTCAGGCCCGGCTGGTGCAGGTGCCGGCGGACACCGACGTGCCGGCTCCCGCGCCGGACGCGCCGCGACCGGACGAGGTGACCGAGGACGACGGGTCGGGGATGGCCGGCGGGGCCTCCGGCAGCAGCTCGGGCGGCTCGTCGATGCCGACCCATCCGGACGCGTCCCGCTGAACGTTTGCCGTCACCGGATGCGGGCAGGAGTGCGACATGACCAGTGAAGAGTCCTTCGGCCGCGCCACCGACGACGAGCCCGACGGCGCCACCGCGTACGAGGCGTCGTTGCGCCCGCCGGGCGAATCCCTGCACACCACGGACGACACCGGCGACGACTTCGCCGACCTGCCGGCCGAGGACCGACGCTCCGCGCGGGACACGAGCCGGGCCGGCTACGACGTGGACGCCGTCTCCGGCACCGCCGACCCGGCCGACGGGCCGGAGGAGATCGAGGAGGGCCGCCCGCTGCGGTGACCCGCGGCCGCGCGCGGGGTGGCCGGTGCGCCGGCGCCCCGCGCCTCGGTCATCCCCCGGTTGGCCAGCGCGTCGGCGCGTTCGTTCTCCGGGTGCCCGTTGTGGCCCTTGACCCACAGCCAGGTGACGTCGTGCCGGGCGCACGCCGCCTCCAGCCGCTGCCACAGGTCGGCGTTCTTCACCGGCTGCTTCGCGGCGGTGAGCCAGCCGTTGCGCTTCCACGCGGTCAGCCAGCCGGTGATGCCGTTGCGCACGTAGGTGCTGTCGGTGTGCAGCCGCACCGTGACCGGCCGGGTCAGGCTCTCCAGCGCCCGGATCGCGGCGGTCAGCTCCATCCGGTTGTTGGTGGTCGCGGCGGCCTCGCCGCCGCACAGCTCCCGCTCACGATCGCCCCAGCGCAACACCGCGCCCCAGCCGCCCGGCCCGGGATTGCCGCTGCACGCGCCGTCGGTCCAGATCTCCACGACCCGGCCGCTCTCCGCCTCCACCATGCCGGGCAACCTACCCGGTACGTCGCCCGCGGCTACCCGCCGACCCGCCGGGCCGGCCGGCGCACGGGCCGCCGGGGACCACCGGTCCGACGGCGCGCGGCCCGACGTGCCGGGTGCCGACCGGCGGCCCCGCCCGTCCCCCACCTCCACGCCCGGCCCGGCGGGACCGCGGGCCGCGCGCCGTCCGGCTACGGTGCGGACCATGACCGCGCCCCCGCAGTTCGACACCCTGTGCAACTTCCGGGACCTCGGCGGCTGGCGGACCGGCGACGGCCGCACCGTCGCGCGGGGCCGGCTCTACCGCTCCGACTCGCTGGCCAAGCTCGCCGGCGACGACCTGGCCCGGTTCACCGCGCTCGGCGTCCGCACCGTCATCGACCTGCGCTACCCGTGGGAGATCGCCGACCGCGGCCGGGCACCGGAAAGCCTCGGCGTCACCTGGCACAACCTGAGCATCGAGCACCGCCCCTACGTCCAGGCCGACATCGACCCCGACGTCGACCCGTGGCGCTACCTGGCCGACCGGTACGCGGAGGTGGCCGAGGACGGCGTGGTGGAGCTGCGCCGGGCGCTGGAGGTGATCGCCGAGGGAGAACACCCCCTGGTGTTCCACTGTGCCTCCGGCAAGGACCGCACCGGGCTGCTCGCCGCGCTGGTGCTGGCCCTGCTCGGAGTGGACGACGACCAGATCGCGGCGGACTTCGCCCGCACCGAACTGGCCACCGACCGGCTGGTCGACGAGTGGCGCGAGCGCAACGGCGGCGCGACGCCCGGCTGGCCCGCGTACGGGCGGGCGCCGGCCGAGCTGATCCGGCTGGTGCTCGCCGAGCTGGTCGCGGCGCACGGCTCGGTGCGCGGCTACGTCACCGGGCGGCTCGGGGTGCGCGAGGACACCATCGCCGCGCTGCGCGCCCGGCTCCTCACCGACGACGAAAAACCGCACGACGGCGACGGGGCGCTCTGGCAGGCTCGCTGATCGTGGACACTCGCTGGGACGGCCTGCGGGCCGAGGTGCGCACCGCGCTCGACGACCTCGTCTCCTCCGGCCGGGAGGCCGGCGTGCAGGTGGCCGCCTACCTCGACGGGACACCGATCGTCGAGGAGCAGGCCGGCCTGGCCGACACCGACACCGGCCGGCCGATGACCGCCGACACCCCGGTGCACGCGGTCTCCACCGGCAAGGGCCTCACCGCCACCGTGGTGCACGTGCTCGCCGAGCAGGGCCGCCTCGACGTCGACCTGCCGCTGGCCCGGGTGTGGCCGGAGTTCGCCCGGCACGGCAAGGACGGCATCACGCTGCGCCACGTGCTCACCCACACCGCCGGCCTGCCCACCCTGCCCGCCGACGTCACGCCGGCCAACTTCGCCGACTGGGCGCGGATGTGCCGGCTGCTCGCCGACGCGAAGCCCCTGTGGGCGCCCGGCGAACGGCTGGCCTACCACGCCTGGACGTGGGGCTGGCTGGTCGGCGAGGCGGTCCGCCGGGTCACCGGCCGGTCCGTGTCGCGGGTGCTCGCCGAGGAGGTCGCCGGCCCGCTCGGCGTCGACCGGGAGCTGTTCCTCGCCGTACCGGAGGCGGAGCTGCCCCGGCTGGCCCGGCTGGAGGACGCCGGCCTGTCCGCGCTGATGACCTGGGCCGGCGCCAACCTGCCGCACTTCGACGCGGTGGCCCCGCCCGCGGTCCGGCCGGACGCCACGATCGGCGGCAACCCCGACGTGCTGCGCGCCGAGGTGCCGTCGGTCGGCACGATGAGCGCCCGCGCGGCGGCCCGGATGTACGCGGCACTGCTCGGCCCGGTCGACGGGGTGCGGCTCGTCTCCCCCGAACGGCAGCGCGCGATCTGCGCGCCGGCGGTCCGCGCCCAGGAGTGGGTGTTCGGGCAGGAGAGCACGTTCGGGCTCGGCTACGCGGTCGACGACGACGGGTCGTTCGGCACCGCCGGCAGCGGCGGCAGCCTCGCGTTCGCGTACCCGGAACTGGGGTTGACCGTGGCGGCAGTGCGCAACCGGCTCGGCGCGGGCGACGGCGACCCGATGGAACGGCTGCGCGCGCTGGTGCACGACCGGGTCGCCGCGACCCTAGGCGGGGCGCAGCCGGGCGCGTAGCCGCCCGGCCGCGTCGCCGAACACCGCCCCGGCCATCGGCAGCAGCGGGCTGGACCGCATCACCGCCAGGTCCTCGGCCGGACTCGTTACCCCGTCGAGGAACCGCAGCACCCGTTCCGCCGGGTTGCGGTCGAACAGCCGCTCGAAGAACTCCACCCCGTCCACGTGCCCCCGGTCCAGGGCGCGCAACGCCACCGCGTCCATCCACCGGTGCCGCCCCGGGTACGCCGGCGCGGGCACCGGCGGCCGGCCCGCCGCGACCGCCCGGGCCACCTCGTCGGCCTGGCGGAGCATGGCGGAGAAGGTGAACCCGGTGGACGGCCGGGTCGCCCCACCGGCCGTGCCCAGCCGCACCACCCGCGGGCTCGGGCGGGCCACGAACGGGCCGTCGGTCATCGGGATCACCCCGTTCTCCACCTCCCGCACCCGCAACGCGGCCAGGTCCAGCCCGAGCAGCGCGGCGTAGCCGCGCAGCGCCGCGTCGTAGCCGGCGTCGTCGAGCAGCGCCGGCCCGAACTCGGTGTACTCCACAAGCGCGAAGCGGTCGTCGACCGGCAGCACGTAACCGAACGACACCCCGCGCGCCGGCTGCGGGGTGCGGAAGTCCATCAGCACCGCCCGGCCCGGGTCGAACGTCGGCCTCTCGGCCGCCAGCCACCACCCCCGGAAGTGCTGCAACCAGCTGGTCCGCCCCGGCCGCGACGGCGGGCGGGGGCGCGAGTCGAGCACCCAGCCGGCCCGCACCAGCGCCCGACCCTCCGGGTCGCACACCGTCACCCGGTCACCGTCGTCGCGCAGCTCCCCCGCCGGCGCGCCGATCCGCACCGCGTCCAGCCGCCGCTCGGCCTCGGCAGCCCGGTCGTAGACCGGGGCGGAGCGCACCATGGCGTACCGAAGCGGGTCCAGCGGCAGGACGCGGCGGCCCGCCGCCGTGACCACCTCGACCCGCGACCAGCTCGCACTCAGCAGCGGCTCCAGGTCGCCGCCGGGCGTGCCCCAGAACGCCCAGGTGCGGTCCTGGCCGCGCTTGTGCACCGGGTCCACCACGGCCACCCGCACACCTGTCACCCGGTGCCGGTCCAGGGCGGCCAGGACAAGTGAGGCGGCGCCGCCGCCGCCGACCAGCGCGAGGTCGACGTCGACCGGGGAGGATGCGGGCACCCGCCCACGCTGTCACACCGGCGGGGAGCGCCGCCGGGGACCCCGCCGGCCGCGCCGGCACGCCGCGTAGATTCGGCGGCATGACGGGCGCGCCGCTGCGGGTGGGGTTGCTGGGGTACGGGACGGCCGGACGGGTGTTCCACGCCCCGCTGATCGCCGCCACGCCCGGGCTGCGGCTGGACGCCGTGGTGACCCGGGACGCCGAGCGCCGCGCGCAGGTCGAGGCCGAGCACCCCGACGCCCGCGTGGTCGACGACGCCGCGCAGCTGTGGGCCGCCGCCGACGCGCTCGACCTGGTGGTGGTGGCCGCGCCCAACCGCCAGCACGTGCCGTTGGCCCGGGCCGCGGTCGCCGCCCGGCTGCCGGTGGTGGTGGACAAGCCGGTCGCGCCGGACGCCGGGCAGGGCCGGGCGCTGGTGGCCGAGGCCACCGCCGCCGGGGTGCCGCTGACGGTGTTCCAGAACCGGCGCTGGGACGGCGACTACCGCACGGTGCGGCGGCTCGTCGAGGGTGGCGAGCTGGGCCGGGTGACCCGGTTCGAGTCGCGGTTCGAACGGTGGCGGCCGGCGATCAAGCCGGGCTGGCGGGAGAGCGCAGCCCCGGGCGAGGCCGGCGGCGCGCTGTTCGACCTCGGCGCTCACCTGCTCGACCAGGCGGTGCGGCTGTTCGGGCCGGTGGAGCACGTCTACGCCGAGGTGGACCGGCGGCGCCCCGGCGCCGAGGTGGACGACGACGCGTTCGTCGCGCTCACCCACACCGGCGGCGTGCGCTCGCACCTGTGGATGGGGGCGGTGACCGCGCAGCTCGGCCCCCGCTTCCGGGTGCTCGGCGACCGGGCCGGGTACACCAGTTGGGGCCTGGACCCGCAGGAGGCGGCGCTGCGCGACGGCCGGCGCCCCGGCGAGCCCGGGTGGGGCGAGGTCGCCCCGGAGCGGTACGGGCGTCTCGGCGCCGGCGACGACCTGCGGGTCGTGCCCACCGAGGCGGGCTGCTACCCGGACTTCTACGCGCGGGTGGCGGCGGCGCTGCGCGACGGCACGCCGATGCCGGTCGACCCGGCCGAGGCGGTCGCCGTGGTCGAGCTGATCGAGCTGGCCCACGAGTCCGCCACCCAGAACATCACCCTCCCCGTGCCGCCGGTGTAAGGAGGGGCCCCCTGTTAACGCCTGCGGTCGAGAAGGGGACCCCTCTCACACCCGCCAGGCGAGCACCGCCGGGGTGAGCGGGTCGGTCAGGTCGACCAGCACGTCGGCCCGTTCCGCGGGCCCCGCCTCCGCCCGGTACAGCTCCTGCCCCGGCAGGTAGCGCGCCCGGTAGCGGCGGCGCACCTCGTCGGCCGAGCCGAACACCTCGAGGTCCCGGACCAGCGCCCGGCGCACCGTCTCCTCCGGAGCGACGTGCAGGTAGACCGTCACGTCCCAGTGCTCGCGCAGCTCCGGGCGGAGCAGGAACACCCCGTCGACCAGGAGCACCGCGTCCGCCGGCGCGGTCAGCGGCTCGGCGGTCACCGGCGCGTCGGCGCGCACGTCGTACGCGGCCGGCAGGTAGCGCCGGTCGCCGCCGGGGCCCAGCGGACGCAGCACCCGCGCCACGATCGTCTCGTGGTCGAACGAGTCCCGGTAGTAGCCCTCCGGCGACAGCCGGCCCCGCGCCGACCGGATCGCGGCGGGCCGGTGGAACCCGTCCACGCTCACCCGGCACACTGGTCGCCGCCGGGCCAGCACCCGGGCCAGGTCGTCGGCGAACCGGGTCTTGCCGGCCGCGTCGGGACCGTCGATCGCCACCCGCAACGGGTGCGGCGCCCGGCGCCCGGCGAGGTCGTCGGCGAAGCGTTCCAGCAGTTCGGCACGCACGGGCTATCCGGTGACCGGCTCGCGGACGGCCGCGGCGGCCGGCTCGGCGTACGCGGCGGCCACCGTGGCCCGGTCGAAGACCCGCCAGGTCGCGGCGATCACCCCGACCGCCACGGCGAAACCCACCCAGTACGGGGCGGTGATGCCGTACCGGGCGGCGACCACCCCGCCGAGCAGCGCGCCCACGCAGTTGCCACCGGCCGCGACGAAGAGCGTGGTGCTGCCCACCCGGCCCATCATCGCCGGCGGGGTGAGTCGCTGCCGCAGCGAGTTCGCCACGATGTTCCACAGCGCGCTGTGCACCCCGAACGCGAACAGCGCGACGCCGACCACCACCGCGCTGCGCGAGGCGGCCAGCGCCAGGTGCAGGCCGGCCTCGACCAGCAGACCCACCCGGACCGTCCAGGTGGCGGTGACGGCGGCGATCAGCCGGTCACCGAACACCGACCCGAGCAGCCCGCCCACCGCCATGCAGGTGAACAACGCACCGTAGCCGACCGAACCGAGGCCCAGACGCTCGGTCGCGAGCAGCACCAGCACCGCGATGGCCGCGGTCAACGTGACGTTGAGCAGGCCGATCAGCGCCGCCATGGTGCGCAGCAGCCGCTGCGACAACAACCACCGGAACCCCTCGGCGATCTCCGCCCGCGCCGAGCGTGGCCCGGGCCTCGGCCCCTCCCCCCGGTACGTGCCGGCGAGCAGGCCGACGAGCACGGCGCTGAGCGCGTACGTGCCGGCGTTGAGCGCGAACGGCGCCGCCGCCGCGAGCACGAACAGGAACCCGCCGAGCGGGCCGGCGACCATGTTCTGCGTGACCTGGGTGCCGCCGTTGAGCCAGCCGTTGGCCCGTTCCAGCCGGGACCGGGGCACCACCGCCGGCAGGACCGCCTGGGCGGCGGTGCGGAACACCACCTCGCCGGTGTTGACCACGAACAGCACCACGTAGAGCAGCGCCACCCCGGCCCGGTCGGTGAGCATCGCCGCGGCCAGCACGACCAACGCGACGACCCGCACCCAGTCGATGAGCACCATCAGCCGACGCCTGTCCACCCGGTCGGCCAGCACACCGCCGGGCAGCGCGAACAACAGCCACGGCAGCCACGACACCGCCGCGCCGGCGGAGACCACCAGCGGGTCGTCGGTTCTCGACGCCACGTACAGCGGGGCGGCCACCGTGGCCGTGCCGCTGCCGAGCGCGGACAGCGTGCTCGCGGTCCACAGGCGGGCGAACCGCCCGCCGAGTCGTTCCCCCGTCACGACGAGGCAAGCTACCAGCGAAAGCGCCACCCGCCGAGCAATTAACGGAGGGGCCCAGCAGGACGGACGGGCACCCCGCTCAGCTCAGTCGGGCTCGCCGGGGATGGGAATCGGCAGCGCGACCGGGGCGGTCGGGCCGCCCGCCGTGGCCGAGTGCGCGGGTGCCGGCCGGTCCGCCGCCGGTCGCCGCGAGAACAGCCGACCCTGGCCGGCCGGACCGTTGCGGCGGGACACCTCGATCGTCACCATCCGGATCGGCGGGGGCGGCGCGGCGAACCCGGGTACGCCCCACCGAAGCCAGATCGGGATCCGCCCGGCCCCGGCCTCGGCCAGCAGCTTCTCCACGGTCCGTCGACGGTCGGTGTGGTCGACCTCGACGACGACCGGCGGACGGTCCGGCCGGGCGCAGGCGACGTCGAGCACCGACTGCCGCCCGGACAGTGGCGGCGGCAACGGCAGCACGCTCGCCGCCCGGCGGTAGACCCGCCAACCCTCCCCGCTCGCCCACTCGACCACGGCGTCGACGAGCCGAGCGGTCACCTGGTCGGTGGTCAGATCCTCGAAGGTCAGCCCGTCGAGTCGGTGCGCGAGGGAGGCGGCCACCCGCTCGCCGTCCTCCCCCAGATCCATGCCCGCAGGCTAGCGCGCCACCGGAGCGCACCGTCCAGGACCACCGGCCGGGGTCACCGGGAGTTCAGGCGGGCGGCCTGGCGGATCAGGTGGTCGCGTTCGGGCAGGTTGGTGGCCCTGCGGGCGGCCTCGGCGTAGAGGCGTGCGGCCGTCTCCGGGTTGCCGTCGCGCTCGTGCAGGTACGCCGCCACCGCCGCGCGCCGGGGCAGCGCGTCGTCCAGTGCGGCGAGCGCGGCCAGTCCGGCCCGCGGGCCGTCCGCCTCACCGACCGCGACCGCGCGGTTGAGCCGTACGACCGGGCTGTCGGTGAGGCGGACCAGTTCGTCGTACCACTCGACGATCTGCACCCAGTCGGTCTCCGCGGCGGTGGGCGCGTCGGCGTGCAGCGCCGCGACGGCGGCCTGGGCCTGGAACTCACCCAGCCGGTCCCGGGACAGGGCCGTCTGCAGGATCTGGACCCCCTCGGCGATCAGGCCGGTGTCCCACCGGCGGCGGTCCTGGTCGGCCAGCGGCACCAGGTCGCCGTCCGGACCGGTGCGGCTGGCCCGGCGGGCGTGGTGCAGCAGCATGAGGGCGAGCAGCCCGGCCACCTCGGGATGGTCGACGGCGGTCGCGAGCTGCCGGGTGAGCCGGATCGCCTCGGCCGCCAGGTCGACGTCGCCGGAGTAGCCCTCGTTGAACACCAGGTAGAGCACGCGCAGCACGGTGGCGACGTCGCCGGGCCGGTCGAACCGTACGCCGGAGACGGTGCGCTTGGCCCGACTGATCCGCTGCGCCATGGTCGCCTCGGGCACCAGGTAGGCACGGGCGATCTGGCGGGTGGTGAGCCCGCCGACCGCGCGCAGGGTGAGGGCGACCGCCGAGGACGGGGTCAGCGACGGGTGCGCGCACAGGAAGTAGAGCCGGAGCGTGTCGTCGGCCTCGGGCACCGGCCCGGGCGCCGGCTCCTCGTCGACGAGGTCCTCCCGCCGGCGGCGGGCGGCGTCGGCGCGGGCGGTATCGAGGAACCGGCGCCAGGCCACGGTGACCAGCCACGCCCTCGGCTCGCGCGGCGGATCGGCCGGCCAGACGCGCAGCGCCTCGACCAGCGCGTCCTGCACGGCGTCCTCGGCCGCCGCGAAGTCGGCTCCGCGGCGGACGAGGACGCCGAGGACGCCCGGCGTGAGGCTGCGCAGCATCGCCTCGTCCATCGGATCAGGTCACTCCGTGACGGTGGGCGGGTCGGTCATGAACGGGCGCAGCTCCAGCCACTCCCGGATCGGCTCGCCGCCCTGCCCCGGCGCGGCGGACAGCTCCGCGGCCAGTTCGAGGGCGCGCTCGTAGCTGTCCACGTCGATCACCATCCAGCCGGCGATGAGGTCCTTCGTCTCGGCGAACGGGCCGTCGGTGACCGGCGGGCGCCCCTCGCCGTCGTAGCGGACGAACGTGCCCTTCGGCGCGAGCGCCTGCGAGTCGACGAACTCGCCGGAGGACTCCAGCCGGGCCGCGAAGTCCTTCATGTACGCCACGTGCGCGGAGAACTCCTCCGGCGTCCACCGGTCGAACTGCGGCATGTCGGTGACCGGGGTCGGGCCGCCGCGGTAGTGCTTCAGCAGCAGGTACTTCGCCATGGTGCGCTCCTCGGGTCGACTGCGGCCATTCTGGCCGCGTTCATTCCGGGGACGGAGCCGCCCACCGGTTCTCGACATCGCGGCGGAGGTTTTTTCGTCGGCTCACATCCCCTAGAGCGTCCTAGGAGGCTAGCTTCGGGCTGGACAGGCAACCGGCGGGGTGCCTATCCTTCCGAAGGGCAACCGAATGGCTGCCCTTCGGAAGAGCGGAGCAGCGGGTGGACGACGTGTTCCGGGCGCTGGCCGACGCCAACCGGCGACGCCTGCTCGACCGCCTGAACGCCCGCAACGGCCAGAGCCTGCGCGAGCTGTGCGCCGGCCTGGACATGACCCGGCAGTCGGTGAGCAAGCACCTCGCCGTGCTGGAGGCCGCCGGCCTGGTCACCACCACGCGGCGGGGGCGGGAGAAACTGCACCACCTCGACGCCGCCCCGATCAACGCGGTGGCCGACCGCTGGATCGGCCGCTACCACCGGGAGCGCGCCCGCGCCCTCGCCGACCTGCGGACAGCACTGGAGGGGGAGCCCATGGAGAGCCCCACGTTCGTCTACACCACCTACGTCCGGACCACGCCGGAGCGGCTCTGGCAGGCCCTGACCGAGCCCGCGTTCACCCGCCGCTACTGGGGCGGCGTCACGCTGGTCTCCGACTGGCGACCCGGCTCGCCGGTGCGCTGGCAGGACACGCCGGACGGCGAGCCGAAGGACCTGGGTCAGCGGGTGCTCGTCGCCGAGCCGTACCGGCGGCTCGCGTACACCTGGCACGGCTTCCAGGCAGAGCACGCGGCGCACTTCGGGTGGTCCGACGAGGAACTGGCCGCCCGGCTCGGCGAGCGCCGGTCGAAGGTCACGTTCGACCTCGTTCCGCAGGGCGGGACCGTCCGGCTGACCGTGGTCCACGACGACTTCTCGCCGGACAGCGAGATGCACCGGGCGATCAGCGGCCAGCTCGACGGCAGCGGCGGCTGGCCGGAACTGCTGGCCAGCCTCAAGAGCCTGCTGGAGACCGGCGAGCCGTTGCCGGAGCCGGTCCCGGCGGGCTGACCGGCGGCCGGGTCGGGACCGCCCGCCCCCGTGACGGCGGTCCCGACCATCCGGTCAGCGGACGGCGGTGCGCCGCAGACCGGGCACCAGCACGGCGCCGGCGAGCAGGTGCAGCGCCACGAGCGTCAGCGTGGCCGCCCGACCCACTCCCCCGCCGACCGGCCCGAGCAGGGACAGCAGGAGCACCAGCACGGCGACCACGGTCCAGACCGTCCGCGCCCGCCCGGTGAGGCGCTCCAGCAGGGCCAGCAGCGCCCATCCGGCCAGCCCGGCGAGCAGCGTGCTGACCGCCACCGCCACCGGGCTGACGCGCTGTTCGACGCCACCGTTGCGCGCGGTCAGCTCCACCCCGGCGAGCGGCACCGCGACGGCCCAGCCCACCAGCGTGGCCACGGTGGCGCCGAGCACCGTGAGCAGCCGGTCGCGGCGGCGGACGGGACGGGCGGTGGGGCTCGGGATGGTGGTCTCCATCGGTGCGTACCTCCGGTGCGGCGGGATCGACTGCCGGAGACGCTAGGGCCGCCGGGGCGTCGCCCGGATCGCACCGGCGACCGGTTCCCGGCTCCGTCGCGAGAACCAGGAACGGGCCGGATCTCCGTCTACCGGCCGATGAACGCGGGCGGGTCGGCGGCCTAGCATCCGGACATGAGGTGCCCGTCCCGCTCCCGGTCCGCGCTGCTGCTGATCGACGGCGGCATCGCCGCGGTCGTCCTCGTCGTGTCGCTGCTCGTGCTGCTGACCTCCGACCTCGGCCCGCCGACGGCGGGCGGGACCGCCGTCGCGGTCGGCCTCGCCGCGCTGCAGGCCAGCTGTCTGCTGTGGATCCGCTACCGCCCCGGGTACGCCCTCGCGGTGGCCGCGCTGGCCGGCGTCGGCCTGGAGGCGTTCTGCCCGGCGCTCGGCTGGCTCGGTCTGGTGGCCGCGCCGCTGTCCTACGTGGCCCGGTTACGACCGCCCCGGTTCTCGCTCGTGGCCCTGGGCCTGCTGGCGGCGCCCACGCCGTGGAAGCTGGTCACCGGCGGGTGGCGCGACCTGCTGCTGGCGGTCTTCGCGCTCGGCTTCAGCTGGTCGGTCGGCGAGCTGGGACGCGCCCGGGCGCAGCGGCGCTGCGAGTGGGAGCGCCACGTGCGCGCGACCGAACGGGAGCGGATCTCCCGCGAGCTGCACGACGTGGTCGCCCACCACGTGGCGGTGATCGCGGTGCAGGCCGTCGCCGCCGAGGACGTCTTCGACCAGCAGCCGGAGCAGGCCCGCGCCGCGCTCGGTTCGATCAACCTGGCGGCCCGGTCGGCGCTGACCGAACTGCGGGCCATGCTGCACGCCCTGACCGCCGACGACGGGTCCGACCCGGACGGGCCGCAGCCGCGACTGGCGCAGCTCGACGCGCTGGCCGACGCCGTACGGGCGGTGGGGTTGCCGGTGACGCTGCGCCGGGAGGGCGACTGCGAGGCACTGCCCGGCGGGGTGCAGCTGTCGGCGTACCGGATCGTGCAGGAGTCGCTGACCAACGCGCTGCGGCACGGGCACGCCACCCACGCCGACGTCGACGTCCGCTTCGGCGACGGGGTGCTGCGGCTGGAGGTGGTGAACGACGGCTCGGCGGCGGCCCGCCGGCCCGGCACGAGTGGCGGGCGCGGCATCGTCGGCATGCGGGAGCGCGCCCGGCTGCTCGGCGGCACGCTCGACGCCGGCCCGCTGCCGGCCGGCGGTTTCCGCGTGCGCGCCGACCTCCCGGTGGGAGCGAACCGGTGAGCGCGAGGAGTGAGCCGGTCCTGCGAGCCCCGCAGTCGCGAACGAAGGAGGCCCGGTGAGCGCGAGGAGTGAGCCGGTCCTGCGAGCCCCGCAGTCGCGAACGCAAGACGGTCCGGTGAGCGCGAGGAGCGAGCCGGTTCAGGTGCGGGTGGTGGTCGCCGATGACCAGGAACTGATCCGCACCGGGCTGCGGATGGTCCTCGACGCGCGGCCCGACCTGACCGTGGTGGGCGAGGCGGCGGACGGCGTCGAGGCGGTCGCGGTGGCGACGCGTACCCGGCCCGACGTGGTGCTGATGGACGTGCGGATGCCCCGGCAGGACGGCATCGCCGCCACCCGCGAGCTGGTGGCTGCCGGCAGCCCCGCCCGCGTCGTCATGCTCACCACGTTCGACGTCGACGAGCACGTCTACGCGGCGCTGCGGGCCGGGGCGAGCGCCTTCCTGCTCAAGGACACCCGCCCGGCCGACCTGGCGGAGGCGGTGCGGGTGGTGGCCCGGGGCGAGGCGCTGCTGGCGCCGACCGTGACGCGGCGGCTGCTGGACCGGTTCGCCGGCCGGCTGCCCGGCCCGGCGCCCACCGCCGAGCGGGCCCTGGCCGCGCTGACCGCCCGCGAGGTGGAGGTGCTCACGCTGACCGCACGCGCCCTGTCCAACGCGGAGATCGCCGCCCGGCTGCATCTCAGCACCGCCACCGTGAAGACGCACGTCTCCGCGATCCTCACCAAGCTGGGCCTGCGCGACCGGATCCAGGCGGTGGTGCTGGCGTACGACACCGGGCTGGTCCGGCCGGAACGCCCGTCCCGGTGAACTTTCGCCCGCCCTGCGCCGCTCCGGCCGGCATGTCCGTCGTGGGTGGCGAGACGGGGAACACCGGACGGCAACGAAGATTTCTCAATTACCCCCAGTGACCGTCGCAACCCTCCTAGTGTTGGCCACACCGGTGCTAGTCACGGAGTTGGCCACCCGAACGACGTCCCACGCAGACAGCGGACGAAAAGTGAGGGAAGACGCGGATGAAGGCACAGTCATTTCTCGGATCGGCGGCGGTCGGCGTGGGCCTCGGCACACTGCTGCTCCCGGCCGCCGCGCTGGCGGACACCAGAGTCTCACCCGCCACCACCCCGGTCGGCGGCACGGTCGTGCTCACCACGACGTGCAACCCGAACGCCGGTGACGCGATCTTCCGGGTCACCGGACCGGACCGCGACCAGAACGTCCGATCCACCACGGCCGCCGCGGGCGGCGGGCTGAGCGCCGAACTGTTCACCGCCGGGTTCACGCTCGGCACGTACACGGTCGCGGCCACCTGCGGCGACGGCAGCGACGGCGGCAGCGCCACGTTCACCGTCACCCCGATCGGCGGCGCGCAGGCCGGCGCCGGCGGCCGGGACGGCGACACCGGAGTCCTGGTCGCGGGCGGCGCGCTGGCCGCGGGCGCGGTCGCCGGGGGGACGTACGTCCTCCTTCGTCGCCGGCGGCGGGCGGGCGCCACCGCCTGAACGGCTCACCGAGCGGATCGCCCGCGCCGGCCCGACCGGCGCGGGCACCGCGTCCACGTCGGACGGAGGTGGAACCGGTGTCCTCGTCGAACCGCCGCACGGGCCGGCCGTCGCGGGCCCGCACCGCGGTCGTCGTCACCGCCGTCACCCTCGCCGGCGCCACCGGCGTCGGACTGGTCTCGGCCGGCCTCGGCAGCACCTCGGCGTCGCCGCCGCAACCCGGCGCCTCCGCCGCGCCGGCCACCGAGCAGCCCGGCTCCGCCGGCCCGACCTTCCCCCGGTCCACGCCGGTCCGGATCGCCATCCCCCGCATCGGCGTCGACGCCGACATCGTGCCGGTCGCCACCGACGACAACGGCGCGCTGGAGGTGCCGCCGCTGGAGCGCCCGGAGGTCGCCGGCTGGTACCGCCCCGGTCCCGCGCCCGGCCAGGCCGGCAACGCGGTGCTGGTCGGGCACGTCGACTCGCAACGCGGACCGGCGGTCTTCTTCGACCTGGGCCGGCTGCGCCCCGGCGACACCGTGCGGATCGTGCGGGCCGACGGACGGACCGCGGCGTTCACCGTGGACGGTGTCGGCGCGTACCCGAAGGACCGCTTCCCCACCGAGCGGGTGTACGGCGGCGGGGCGGCGGCCCGGCTGCGCCTGATCACCTGCGGCGGGCGGTTCAACCCGCGCACCGGCAGCTACCCCGACAACATCGTGGTCTTCGCCACCGCCGCCCGCTGACGCGGGCCCGACACCACCGGGGCGCCGGCGGGCCGTACGGTAGGCCGTCGGTTTCCCGGCGGGCGGAGGTTGCGGTGGACCGGATCCGGTGGCGGCCGCGGCTGCCCGGCCTCGTCGGGCGGCTGCTGCGGCGCGACGAGGCGGCGACCGTGCCGCGACAGCGCCGGGTGAACCCCGACGCGGTGGTCGACTGCGCGGTCTACGTTGCCGGGCGGCGGGAGCCGGGCCGGCCGCACTACGCCGACGCGTACGCGAGGGCGCGCCGCGGCCGGCGTACCTTCGTCTGGCTCGGGCTGCACGAGCCCGGCGCCGCGGTGCTGGCCGCGGTCGGGCGGACGTTCGGGCTCGACGAGGCGGCGGTCGAGCAGGCGCTCGCCGACGGGCACCGGCCCACCGTGCGGCGCTACGGCGAGGTGACGCTGCTGGTGCTGCGCAGCGCCGGCTACGTCGAGCACACCGAACTGACCGCCACCTCGGAGGTGGTCGACACCGGCGACGTGCTGGTGTTCCTCGGCGAGCGGTTCGCGCTGACCGTGCGGCACGGCGCCACCGGCGCGCTCGCCCCGGTGCGCGAGGAGGTGCAGCGCCGCCCGGACGTGCTGGCCCAGGGGCCGTGGGCGGTGGGGTACGCGGTCTGCGCCCGGATGGTCGAGCTCTACCTGGAGGTCGCCGAGCACCTGGAACGCGACCTGGACCGGGTCGAGGAGAGCGTCTTCGCCCGCGAGCACGGCGCCGACATCCAGCATCTCTACCAGCTCAAGCGGGAGGTGGTGGAGTTCAAACGCGCGGTGCTGCCGCTGACCGCGCCGCTGCGCGCGCTGCTGGACTCCCCCGACGGCGGCCCGCCGGCCGCGCTGCGGCACCGCTTCGCCGCCGTGGGCGACGGGTTGGCCCGGGCGGTCGAGCGGATCGGGGCCTACGACGAGTTGCTCACCTCGCTGGTGCAGTCCCGGCTGGCGCAGCTCGCCGTGGAGCAGAACGACGACATGCGGCGGATCGCCGCGTGGGCGGCGATCGCCGCCTCGCAGACCGCGGTGGCCGGCGTCTACGGGATGAACTTCGCGCACATGCCGGAGCTGCACTGGCGCTACGGCTACGGCGGCGCGCTGCTGCTCATGGCGACGCTGGCGGTGACGCTGCACCGGTTGTTCCGCCGCTCGGGTTGGCTGTGAACGGCGCTCGGCGGCGGGTCAGTCGGAGGTGGCGGCCCGGAGCAGGGCCGTGAGGCCCTCCTCGAACAGCAGGTCGTCGCTCCACCGCGTGTCGTCGAGGTGGCCGGTGGCGGTCAGGGTCGGGTAGGCGTCGGCGTGCGAGGCGACGTGGTCGCGGGCGGCCGCGCGCACCTCGGGGTTCGCGGTACGACGCCACGTGGCCTCGGTCAGCGAGGCGCCGACGACGAAGTTCGCCAACATGCGCGTGACCACCGCGAGCCGGCGGCCACGGCAGCCGCCGCGCGCCAGCGCGGCCTGCAGGAACTCCGTGCGGGCCAGGACGTTGGGTCCGAGCATCGGACGCCCGACCAGCCCCGGCGCCCACGGATGGTCGAGCATGGCGGTGCGCCACCCCCGGACGAGAACCCGGACGTCCTGCGCCCAGTCGTCGCTCGCGTCCGGGACCGGCACGTCGCCGAAGATCCGGTCGACGGCGAGGTCCACGACGTCGTCCTTCGTCCGCACGTGCCAGTACAGCGCGGTGGCCGTGACGTCCAGGCGCTCGGCGAGGCGGCGCATGGTCAGGCCGTCGGCTCCGTGCTGGTCCAGCAGCGCCACCGCCACGTCCACGATGTGCTCCCGGGTGAGGGGCCGCCCGCGCCGGGCTCGACTCGGCTCCGCCCGGAGCCAGACCGGTTCGACGGTGTTCATGCCGCCACATTAAACAATGTACATCTGACTTGACAGCGGTAAGTTAGATGTCGTCGGACCGGTCGACGAGGAGGTCCCCGCGATGCCCCTCCTGCGCATCCAGCTCGACAGCGACCCCGCCACCGCTCGACGCGTCCTGCTCCTGCATCGGTGCGGCCGCATCCACCACGAGTCACGGGAGGCCGCCCGGGAGCAGGCGTGGCGGCAGGGCCGGACCCCGGCCGGCGACCCCTTCTTCGTCGGCGTCACCAACGGCCGCCGGCACGTCCGGCTGCTCTACGACGTCCCGGTCCACCCCGACACGGTGCCCTGACCCCCCACCACGGGCGGCCCTCACCCCACCGGCCGGGCCAGGTCGGACAACTCGGCGTCGAGCAGCTCGGCCAACAACGCGACCCGACCCGGGTCCGACTCCGCGGTGATGGCCCGGCTGGGCATCTCCACGGTCATCAGCAGATAGAGGTGCAGCCGGTAGAGGCCGAGCCGCCGCCGCGCGCCGGCGTCCAGCGGGAACGGCGCGGCCATCCGGTAGGCCCGCACCAGCGGATCGTCCGGCTCGTCCTCGGCGCGGCGGAACAGCAGCGGCGACACCAGGTCCAGCAGCGGGTCGCCCCACAGGTGCCGTTCGCCGTCGACCAGGCCGCTGAGCCGGGGCGTGCCGTCCGGCCCGTCGACGGCCAGCACGTTGCCGGCCCAGCCGTCGAAGTGCAGCAGCGCCGGCCGGCGTACCACGTCGAGGACGGTCGCGTGCCGGGCGACCAGCTCCCGGATCCGGGTCGCGGGCGCGGGCAGCGGCACCGCCCAGTCCGCCGCGTCGGCGAGCAGGTCGTCCACCATCGCGGTGTAGGCGTCCCGCCAGGTGGCCGCGGCGGCACGGCCGCCGTCGTAGCCGTACCGGTCGCCGGTGACGGCGTGCAGCGCGGCCAGCGCCCGGCCGAACTCCGCCCGCAGCGGCCCGACGTCCGCGCCGGCCCGGGTCAAGTCGGCGAGGGTACGGCCGGGCAGGCGCGCGCTGAGCAGCCAGTCGCCCAGGTCGGGGTGGCGGCCGTGGTGCAGCAGCGACGGCACCGGCACCGCGGGCGCGCGGGCGGCCACCAGGCGCAGGTAACGCGCCTCCGCGCCGATCATGTCGCGCTCGTAGCGCAGCAGCGGCACGTGCGGCGGCGGCCCGACCTTGAGCACCACGTCGCGGCCGTCGGTGAGGCGTGCCCACCACACCGCGGCGAACCCCCCGCCGGCCAACGGCCCGCAGTCGGCGGCCTCGGCGGCCGGGCCGAGCGAGGCGGTCAGGTAGCGGCGCACCTGCTCCGGATCGAGGTCACGCCGCGTCGGGCTCACGCTCATGACCCCCGGACCCTAGTGCGCCGCCCCGGCGCGCGCTGCCCCGCAGGTGTAAGGAGGGGCCCCTTATTAACGCGCTGGGTATAGATGGGGCCCCTTCTAATCGGATGTGTCGAGCGGGGTCCCCTCCTCGTACGTTCCGGCGGCGGGCGAGAATCGGCGGATGGTGACACGCGCAACGGCCTGCCCGTGCGGCTCCGGCCGGCCCTACGAGGACTGCTGCGCCCCGGTGCACCGGGGCGCCGCGACGGCGGCCACCGCCGAGGCGCTGATGCGGTCCCGGTTCAGCGCGTTCGTCCTCGGCGACGCCGACTACCTGCGGCACAGCTGGCACTCGCGCACCCGGCCCGAGCGCCTGGCGCTGGACCCGGGCACCCGGTGGACCCGGCTGGAGGTGCTGGAGACCGGGCAGGGCGGCCTGTTCGACAGCACCGGCACGGTCCGCTTCCGGGCGCATTACCGCGAGGACGGCCGGGCCGGCGTACTGGCCGAGCTGAGCCGCTTCGCCCGCGAGGACGGCCGCTGGGTCTACCTCGACGCGCTGCCGGAGTGACACCTCGGCCGAGGGGCGTTGAGAAGGGGCCCCGCCTCTACCGGAGGCGTTAACAGGGGGCCCCGCCTTACGCCAGGGCGCGCGCCGCGGCGACGACCGCGTGCACGCCGATGCCGGCGCGGTCGAGCTGCTGGGTCGGGGTGCCGGAGCCGGGCAGTCCGCGCACCGCGAGGTGCCGGACGCGCACCGGCTCGGCCAGGTCGGCGAGCGCCTCCAGCACGGCCGAGCCCAGGCCGCCCTCCGGGTAGTGGTCCTCCACCACCACGAGCCGGCCGCCGGTGTCCCGGACGGTCTCCAGCAGGCGGTCCCGGTCGACCGGCTTGATCGAGTAGAGGTCGACGACCCGGGCGTCGATCCCCTCCCGGGTCAGCTCGTCGGCGGCGGCGAGGCAGACGTGCACGGTGACGCCGGCGCCGAGCAGCGCGACGTCGCCGCCGTCGCGCACCACCCGGCTGCCGCCGATCGGGAACGCCTCGCCGTCGTCGTAGAGCACCGGGTAGGCGCCGCGGGTGGTACGCAGGTAGGACACGCCGGGACGGTCCGGCAGCTGGGCGACCAGGGCCGCGCAGGAGACCGCGTCGGCCGGGCAGAGCACCGTGGAGCCGGGCACCGCGCGCAGCGCGGCGACGTCCTCCAGCCCCATCTGGGACGGGCCGTCCGGGCCGATCTCCACGCCAGCGTGCGATCCGACCAGGGCGATGTCGGCGCGGGAGACGCCGGCCATCCGGATGAAGTCGTAGGCCCGCGACCAGAACGCGGCGAACGTGGCCGCGAACGGCCGCCGGCCGCGGACCGCCAGCCCGACGGCGGCGGCGACGAGCTGCTGCTCGGCGATGAACATCTGGAAGAACCGGTCCGGGTACGCGTCGGCGAAGCGGTCGGCCCGGGTGGAGTCGGCGACCTCGCCGTCGAGGGCGACCACGTCCGGTCGGGCGGCGCCCAGGGCGCGCAGCGCGTCGCCGTACGCGTCGCGGGTGGCGACCTTCGCGCCGCGTTCGTAGCGGGGCAGCTCGGGCCGGCGGTGCTCGACCGGGTCGGCGCGCGGCACGGTGAACGGCCTGGGTCCGGCGACCCGGATCCGCCGCGGCCCGCCGAGCGCCCGGACCGCCCGGTCGGCCAGCTCGGGGTCGAGCGCCTTGCCGTGCCAGGACGGGTCGTCCTCGATCTCGGTTACGCCCCTGCCCTTGACCGTGCGGGCCAGCACCACGGTCGGTCCGGTGGCGTGCCGGGCCTGCTCGTACGCCTCGTCGACCGCGCCGAGGTCGTGGCCGTCGACCAGGATCGCCCGGCAGCCGAACGCCTCGACCCGCCGCCGGTAGGTGTCCAGGTCCCACTCCAGCTCGGTCGGGCCGCGCTGGCCGAACCGGTTGACGTCGACGATGGTGCTGAGGTTGCGCAGCCCGTAGTGACCGGCCTTGTCCAGCGCCTCCCAGACCGAGCCCTCGGTGGTCTCGCTGTCGCCGCAGAGCACCCAGACGTGCGCCGGTGACCGGTCGAGGTACTGCGCGGCCAGCGCCACGCCCACGCCGACCGGCAGGCCCTGCCCGAGCGAGCCGGTGGCGACGTCCACCCAGGGCAGGACCGGGGTGGGGTGGCCCTGCAGGCGCGAGTCGGCCTTGCGATAGGTCTCCAGCAGCTCCTGTTCGCTGATCGCGCCGACGGCCCGGAACACCGCGTACAGCAGCGGTGAGGCGTGGCCCTTGGAGAAGATCAGGTGGTCGTTGCCGGGGTTGCCGGGGAAGGACCAGTCGTAGCGCAGGTGCCGGGCGACCAGCACGGCCAGCAGGTCGGCGGCGGAGAGGCTGGAGGTGGGGTGGCCGGAGCCGGCCATCGTGCTGCACCGGATCGCGTCCACCCGCAGCTGCGCGGCCAGCTCCGCGAGCCCGGTCAGGTCCTCGTCGCGCAGGGTGCGCTCTGCTTCCAGGGTCACCGGACCGACCGTAGTGACGAGTGCCCTTCCTGTTCGTCTTTCCGGCGATTCACCCCCGATCGGTGAGCTGCCAGAGCGCCACCAGCAGGTACGGCAGCACGGCCACCGCGAACGCGGCCGGGATGCCCAGCGCGCCGGCCAGCAGCCCGTACCCGCCGTAGAAGGCGACGGTGGTCAGGTCGGTGGTCATCCCGGCCAGGGAGGTGACGGTCGCCCGGGCCTCGCCGGTGATCCGCGCCTGCAACCGGACGTCGGCGAGCACGGTGGCGAGCTGGAAGGCGGCGAACGCGAGGGCCAGCAGCAGGAAGCCGACCGGGTGGCGCAGCAGTGCCCCGCCCGCCGTCGCCGCCGCAGCGACGACGAGCAGGCCGGCGTACCCCCGGTGGGACAGCCGCTCCCCCCACGGGGCGAGCAACCCGCCGACGGTCATCCCACCCCACACCAGCAGGAGCAGCAGCGGCACGGTCACCTCGGCGACGCCGGTGTCGCGCGCCAGCAGCCCGGTGTACTCGTCGAGTCCGCCCCAGATCGCGGCCACGGCGGCGACCAGCAGCACGGCGACGCGGACGCCGCGATCGGCCCGCACCTCGGCGAGACCCCCGCGCAGGCTGTCCCACCAGCCGGGCTCGTCGTCGTCCGGCCGCTCCCCCGGCGCGGCGTCCGCACCCGCCGGCGACCGGTGCTCCGGGAGGCGGGCCCCGACGACGGCCGCGAGCAGGCAGGTCAGCACGCTGGCGGCACCGACCGCGAGGTAGCCGCCGAGCGCGTAGACCGGCCCGGCGAGCACGCCGGAGCCGACCGCGCCGAGCACCTCGGCGGTGCGGGTGCGGCCGATCAGCCGGGCGTACCGGTCGGCCGCGCCGAGGCGGTCGAGTTCGGTGAAGACGAGCGCCTCCAGCGCGCCGGAGCGCAACGCGCCGCCGGCGCCCCAGAGCAGGAACCCGACGGCGAAGGCCGGGTAGGACGGCAGCAGCACCCAGAGCGCGAAGCCGGCGGCGGCGAGCAGCGGCGCCAGGCAGAGCAGCAACCGGCGCGACAGCGCGTCGGCCCACGCGCCGGACGGCACCTCCAGCAGGATGCCGGCGGCCGACCAGAGGACGAAGAGCGAGGAGATCTGCCCGACCGACAGCCCGGTGTCGGCGAACAGCAGCACGTAGAGCGGGTAGAGCAGGACGAGGTCGGTGAGGAACGCGTAGCCGTAGAGCGTCGCCGCGAGGCGGCGGATCGCGGGCACGCGGGCAGGAGCGACGAGCATGAGGCCTTCCCACGGGACGTGACGGACACCTGTCGCAGTGCGTGGTGTCCGCGGTGGCCCGCGGCCTCGTCGTTCAGGCGGGGATCAACATCGCCAGGTCATGCAGACGATCCTAACCGGACCCACGGCTTGACGGGAGTCCGCGCGCGAGGCAGTCTGTTAATCGATTAACAACGGGAGGTGCGGAATGGGTTCCCGGGTCACGTTGCGATCCGTCGCCGAGGCGGCCGGCGTCTCCACGGCGGCGGTCTCCTACGCCTTCAACCGGCCGCAGCGGCTCTCCGCCGAGGTGCGGACCCGGATCCTGGCCGTCGCCCGGGACCTCGGCTACGCCGGCCCCAACGCCGCCGCGCGGTCGCTGCGGACCGGGCGGGCCAACGCCGTCGGCGTCATCCTGACCACCGAACTGGCGTACGCGTTCCGCGACCCCTACGTCCTGGACCTGCTCGGCGGCCTCGCCGAGACACTGGCGGCAGGCCGGACCAGCCTGGTGCTCATCCCGTTCGCGCCGGTCGTCGCCGGGCTCACCGACGCCCAGGTGCGCGAGTCGCTCGACGCCGTGCACCGCGCGGTGATCGACGGCGCGGTCGCCGACGGGCTCACCGACGCGCACCCGGCCGTCCGGGCGCTCGCCGACCGCTCACTCCCGCTGGTCCTCTCCGCCGAGTCCACCGCCGCCCGCTGCGTGCTGATCGACGACCGGCAGGCCGGCCGGACCATCGGCCGGCATCTGGTCGACCTCGGGCACCGCGACCTGGCGATGGTGGTCGCCGCGCCGGCCCCACCCGGCCGACTCGTCCCGACGGTGGACGAGGCGACGCTCTACCCGTACTCCCGCAACCGGCTCGCCGGGGTCCGCGACGCCCTGCCGCCCGGCGCCCGCCTGCGGGTGGTCAGCGGCGGCGGCAACGCCACCGTCTCCGGCCACACGGCCGCGACGGCGCTGCTGGCGGGCGGCGACCGGCCGACCGCGATCGTCGCGGACAGCGACGTGCTCGCCGCCGCCGTGGCACACACCGCCGCGGAGCGGGGCCTGCGGGTCGGACACGACCTCTCGGTCACCGGCTTCGACGACGTGCCGCTCGCGGCGGCCGCCGGGCTCACCACGGTGCGCCAGCCGATCGCCGAGAAGGGCCGGCTGATGGCCCGCATGCTGCTCGACCCGGCCGGCACCCCGAACCGGGTCACCCTCCCCACCCACCTCGTCGTCCGCTCCAGCAGCGGCCCCGCGCCGGCACACCGAGCAGGAAGGACCCTGACGTGAACCGACCACCCACCACCCCGCTCGGACTCGTCGACCCGGCCGCGCACTGGCCGGTCGACGCGCTCGACCTCGACGCGTACCTGCGTCGGGTGGGCCACCGCGGACCCGTCACGCCGGACGGACCGACGCTGCGCGCCCTGCACCGGGCGCACGTCGCCGCGATCACGTTCGAGAACCTGGACGTGATGCTCGGCCGGGGCGTCGAGGTCGACCTGCCCCGGGTGCAGGACAAGCTCGTCCGGGCCGGGCGCGGCGGCTACTGCTACGAGCACGGCGTGCTCTTCGGCGCGGTGCTCCAGCGCATCGGCTACCGGGTCGACCGGCTGCTCGCCCGCACCGGCGACCCGGCCGAGAGCCCGCGCCCGCGTTCGCACCTGGTGCTGCGCGTCGACGACGGCGACCGGGTGTGGCTCGCCGACGTCGGCTTCGGCTCCGGCCTGCTCGAGCCGCTGCCGCTGGTCGACGACGAGCCCCGGCGGCAGGGCCGGTGGGAGTACCGGCTGCGGCGCGGCCTGGACGGCGCGTGGCGGCTGCAGGAACGGACCACCGGCGACTGGGTCAGCCTGCTGATCTTCACCGAGGAGCCGCAGTACCCGGTGGACGTCGAGGTCGCCAACCACAACACCGCCACCAGCCCGCACTCGCCGTTCACCCGGCAGCGCGTCGTGGTCCGCAAGGACGACGAGTCGGTGCGCCGGCTCATCGACCGCGAGTACGCGCGGGAGAGCCCCGGCCACCCCGCCCGGTCCCGCTCGCTGACCGACGAGGAGTACGCCGACGCGCTGGTCGGCGAGTTCGGCCTCACCCTGAGCCCGGCCGAGATCCGGGCGCTGCTGGACTCGCTGCCCGCGCCGGACGTGGGCGCCGCCGTCGCCCCGGACGTCGAACTGCGGGCCCCCGCCGGAGGACACCGTGCCTGACCGGCCCGCCCCGTACCCGCTGGCGGTCATCACCGCCAGCGTCCGGCCCGACCGGATCGGCCCGACCGTGACCCGCTGGCTTCTGCGGCGGCTCGACGGCCACCCCGCCGCCGTGGACCACATCGACCTGGCCGACCTCGACCTGCCGGGCGACCTGGCCGGCGGCGGGGACGCCGAGCGGTTCACCAAACGGATCGCCCACGCCGACGCGTTCGTCGTCGTCACACCCGAGTACAACCACGGCTATCCCGGGCCGCTGAAGACCGCCCTCGACACCGCGTACGTCGAGTGGCGGGCCAAGCCGCTCGGCTTCGTCTCGTACGGCGGCGCGTCCGGTGGCCTGCGGGCGGTGGAGCAGCTGCGGGTCGTGCTGGCGGAGCTGCACGTCAGCACCATGCGCACCGGCGTCATGATCCCCGACGTGCACGCGGCGTTCGACGAGCACGGGGAGCTGCGCCGGCCCGAGCGGGCGGAGGCGGGCCTGGCCGGGATGCTGCGCCAGCTCGACTGGTGGGCCCGGACCCTGCGGCACGGCCGGACCCGTCGTCCCTACGACGGCTGAACGACGACCGGGGCGGGATCCGCTCGGATCCCGCCCCGGTCGTCACGCGCTCGGCTCAGCGGCGGAACTTGTCCGCATCCGCCGGCGGGATGACCATCGTCGCCTCGCTGTCCGCGGCCTGCTCGGCCGTGGTCTGGCGCGGCGTGGTCGGCTGGGTGCGCTCGGAGTCGGCGAGCGCCGGGATGACCTGGGTGGTCTCCCCCGCGGCCGCCGCCGGGTCGCCGCCGGTGTGCGTCGGCACCACCTGGGTCGGCTCGGCCGAACCCGCGTACGCCGGCACCGGCTGGGTGCGGTCCGCCTCGGCGTCCCCGGCCGCCGGCCGGGTCAGCTCGGCCTCGCGGTCCGCGGCGAGCCGGGCCGCCACGTCACGCCGACCGGCCTGGTAGGCACGGGCGTGGGTGGCGATGGTCCGGGACTCCTCCTCGGCCCGGCTCAGCCAGCTCTCCCAACGGCTCTGCATCGGCCGGACCAGCCCGCCACCGACGCCCACCACCAGGATGCCGCCGACGGTGGCCAGCACCGCGATCAGCACCGGCGTGGTCACCGCGGTGGCGACGCCGATCTGGTTGAGCGCGGCGATGACGCCGAGGCCCAGGATGAACACCGAGGCGAGGTTGGCCAGCACCCGGCCGTAGGAGAGGCCGCCGAGGGCGCTGGAGATGATGTCCTTCACCGCGCGGGCGATGGCCGCGGCCACCACCACGATGACGATCGCGACGAACGCCCGCGGCAGCCAGGCGACCACGCCGGCGATCAGGTCGGAGATCGGGTTCGGGCCCCAGATGCCGAACGCGAGCTGGAGCGTGACCAGCAGCACCGCGTAGTAGGCGAGCTTCGCGACGATGTCGCTGGCGTCGTACTTCGAACGCGCCAGCGCGGTCTTGATCCCGCCGCGCTCGACCGCCCGGTCGAAGTGCACCCGCTCCAGGACCTTGTCCACCAGCTTCAGCACGGCCTTGGCGATCAGCCAGCCGGCGACCAGGATCGCGACGAACGCGACCGCCTTGGGTAGGAACAGCATCACCGAACGGAACGCGTCGCCCACCGCGTCACCGAAGTTGTCTCTCATCGAAGGGCCTCCACGCACAGGGTCAGGGTCGTTCCGGGTGGGCCTACCCTGACCGGCGCGCGGGGAAACGCTCAGCCGCCGGGGCAGCGGTAGCCGACCCGCGTCCCGGCCTGCACCGGCGCCGGTTCGACGATGTTGACGGTGGCCGTCCCGGTGGTCGCGCCGACCCCGCTGAACGTCCACCGGAGGGTGAGCGTGACGGTCCGCTGCCCGCTGCCGACCCGCTCGCTGAGCAGCGCGCCGGGTGGCGCGTCGGAGCGGAACCACTGGTAGCGGATCGTCCCGGCGCGCCCGTTGGTGCGGACCGTGGCGACGACGTCGACGGTCACGTCGCAGGCCACCCCGGCCGGTCGGGGCACCGCCACCGAGACCTGCTCGACCTCCAACGGCCGCAGCCGCTGCCACAGGTAGAGCCCGACCGCCACCAGCAGCGCGGCGGTGAGCACTGTGGACAGCACCGAGACGACCCGACGCCAGACCGGTCGCGGCGGCCGGACCGGCGGCGCGACCGGCCAGGCCGGAGCCGGCGGCGGCGTCGCCGGCACACCCGGGCCGAAGCGCAGCTCGCCGCCGGGCCCGGGCACGCCGCTCACCGCCCGCGTCGTCGGATTCCGGTACGCCCCGGAGGTCGTCCCCGCCGTCGGGGCGGCCGGGCCGGTGGCCGCCGGCCGGTACGCCGCGGTCGACTGCCCGCCGGCCCACCGCGGCGCGGTCGGGTGCACTGTCGACTCCACGCCGAACCGGGCGGCGTCCGGCCCCGCGAGACTCACCGTCGCGTCGGCGCCGGCGGGCGACACCGCACCCGGACCGGCGAAACTGACCGTCACGTCGACGTCGGCGGGCGACGCCGCCGCCCCCGGACCGGCGAGATTCACCGTCGCGTCGGCGTCGGCGGGCGGCGCCGCAGCCGGACCGGCGAAGTGCACCGTCGCGTCGACGTCGGCGGGCGGCGCCGCAGCCGGACCGGCGATGTGCACCGTCGCGTCGACGTCGACGGCGGCGGGCGCGTCCGGGCGGACGGGCCGCGCGGTCGGTTCCGTCGCGGCGGGGTCGACGGTCAGCGGCGCGGTGGCGTCCGCGTCGACCGGCGGCCGGGGCGGGACGAGGTGGACGGTGGCGGCGTCCCCGGCCGGGACGGCGGGCAGGGCGCGGGTGGGCAGCGCCTCGGTGGGTTCGTCCGGCCGGTTCACGCCGACCGTCCCCGGTCCGGGCTGCGGTGCTGGGCAGCGGGCACGTCGTACTCCTAGCCGGGGGTGCAGTAGTTGTAGAGCGTCACGTACACCGGTCTGGCCGAGGTGGCCGCGTTGCCGGCGGCGTCGACGGCGGTGACCTGGATCGGGATGCGGCTGCTCTGCTTCGGCGCCGCCAGCGGGCCGAGCGTGCCGGTGAACACGTCGCGCCCGGCGGCGGCCATCCGGACCGTTCCGGTGGCACCCTCCACGGTGTAGCGGAACGTGACCTTCAGGGCGGCCGGGCCGCTGCGGTCGTCGGTGACCGTGACGGTGACGGCGCTGCTCTGGAGGCCGAACGGGCAGCCCTTCGGTTCGAGCTGACCCGGATCGGCGTCGACGGCGCCGACGGTCGGCGCGGTGACGTCCGGCGGGGGCGGCGGCGCCGTGCTGCGCGACGGGGTGGGGGTCGGTGTGTTGGTGCGGACCGGAGGCCGGGTCGGCCCCCGGGTCGCGTCCGCGGTGGCGGACGGCGTGCCCGGCAGCGGGGTGGGCAGGGCGGACGGGGTGGGGGTGGCGTCCGGGGTCTCGGCGCCCGTCGGGTCCGGTGCGGCCGGGTCGGTGCGGGTGGGGCCGGCCGGCGACGGGCCGTCGGGAGCCCCGGCGGCGGCCGGGGTCTCGCGGGCGGCGTAGCTGTAGCCCGTACCGCCGGCCAGCACGGCGGCGGCCAGCGCGCCGGCCGCCAGCACGGTGCGCCTGCGTCCCCGTCGGGACGCGCCGGCCCGGCCGGTCGTCGCACCGAGCGCCGTGCTGGCCACCGCGGTGGCGCCCTCCGCCCGGTCGGGGAACGGCCACAGCGCGGCGAGCAGGGCGGCCCGGCGGGCCAGCTCGCGCAGTCCACGCTCCTCCCACTCCGGGCCGTATCCGGCGCCGGCCACCCGGTCCAGCAGTTCCAGGAAGACCTCGGCCGGTTGCGGCCGGTCGGCGGCGCTCTTGGCCATCCCGTGCCGCAGCAGCTCGTGCACCTCGGCCGGCGCCGGGTCGGTGGGGATCGGCGCGGTGGCGTGCTGCGCGCGCAGGGAGAGCAGGTCCGGCCCCGGGTACGGGGGTCGCCCGGTGAGACACTCGAAGAACGTGGCGGTGGCGGCGTAGATGTCGCAGGCCGGGCCGGCCGGCGCGCCGGTCCACTGCTCCGGAGCCATGTAGCGGGGCGTGCCGGAGACGGTCGTGTCCGAGCCCCGGCCGATCGGCATGGCGATGCCGAAGTCGGCGAGCTTGCTCGACCCGGCGCCCGTGACCAGCACGTTCTCCGGCTTGTAGTCACGGTGTACGACCCCGTGGGCGTGTGCGGCGGCGAGCCCGGCGAGCGATCCCTTCAGCACCCGGAGCGCCGCCTCCGGGGTGGTGGGGCCGTGCGCGCGCAGCATCTGCCGCAGCGAGACGCCGTCGACCAGTTCCATGACGATGGCCGCGCCGTGGGGCGATTCCACGTACTCGTAGAGCCGGCTGACATGCGGGTCGTCGACCTCGCCGAGCAGCCGGGCCTCGTCACGGAACGCGGTGCGGAACGAGGAGTCCGCGCCGAGGTCGCGGACCAGGTACTTGATCGCGACCGGGGTTCCGGTGGCGTCGTGGGTGGCCAGCACGACGCTGCCCGACGCCCCGGAGCCGAGCCCACGAACCGGCGTGTAGCCGGACAGCTGCCAGCCGCTCATGCGACGAACCCCACTGCGATCCACGGACGGCTGCCGGTTGCCGCCTCGCTGGTCATTCTGGTCGCGTCGGCGCCGCCGTCCATCGGCGCAACGGACGCCTCCGCCCGGCGGACGGCGACCCCGGACCGGCGGTGTCCCGCCGGCCGGGGGCCGGGCGGCGGATGGTCGGTAACGGACACACCGCCACTGCAGCAGACCGGCGCAACCCTCAGCCGGCCGGACGCTCCCGGTCGGCGGCGCGTCCCAGCGCCACCATCCGCTGCGTCTCCTCGCGTCGCCGGACCAGCAGCACCCCGGCCAGGAACGTGACCGGAGGGACGAGCACCAGCATCGCCCACTGGCCGCCGGCCAGGGGAATGACGTGCCCCATGTGGACCGTGGAGGTCGCCCAGCCGGCCAGCGCACCGTCGATCACCAGGGCGAGGGCGGCCACCGGCGCCAGCAGCACCACGATCCGCCGCCGCACCGCCGGGGTCAGCCGCAGCACCGGTACGCCGACCGCCAGGCCCGCCGCCGCGAGGCCGGCGAGGTACAGGTTCATCACCGCTTCGCTGCCGGCGCTCAGCCCGTAGAAGCTCTCGTAGCTGACCTCACCCCCGCCGAACAGCGGACTGGTGACTCGGTTCAGCTCCAGCAGGCCGACGGCCACGACCGGGCCGGCCGCCACCGCGGCGAGGCGGCGCGCACCCAGCACGTGCACCGCCCGGCGTGGCGGCGCCGCCACGGTGAGCGCGCCGGCGGCGATCACCGCCAGGGTGAACTGCGGCAGGGTGTCCACGACGTATCCCGGCTGGTCGACCGCGCCCGGCCCGACCAGCACCAGCCAGCCGGCGACCCCGGCCCAGGCCACGCCCGCGGCGATCCGGCGCAGCCCGACCGCCGCGGCCACCGCGACCACCGCCCAGCCGACCAGACGCAGCCAGTCGACCGGGTCCGTCGCGGGTGGTCGGAACGGCGGCGGCAGGGACGGGTCGACCAGGATCTGGTCCAGCACGTTCTTCCCGGCGGCGGCGGTGAGCACCAGCGCCACCAGCAGCCCGGTGACGGCGGCGGCGTCGGCCCACGCCGGCTCGGTGAACCCCCGTGCGCCCACCCGGAGCCGGGCCCGCAGCCCCGCCCCCACCAGGTCGACCGTGTCGGCGAGACCCGGGCGGGTCTGCCCCGGCCGGGCGCCCGCCATCAGCACGGCCAGCATCTCCTCCTCGTAGACCCGGCGATGGGTCCAGGGATGGACGGCCAGCAGCCGCCGGTAGCGCCGCTCCAACTCCCCGCTCATGCTGAGCCACCTTTCGTTCGCGACTGCGGGGCTCGCAAACCCGGCTCACTCCTCGCGCTCACGAGAGACCCCCCTCGGGCAGCAGCCCGGCGGCGCGCAACCGGCGGCCGGCGGTGTCGGCGTGCCGGCGCAGCCGGTCCACCTCGGTGGCGAGCCGGGTCGCGCCCAGCGCGGTGAGCCGGTAGTAGCGGCGCAGCCGGGACTGCACCACCTCCTCCCGGTCGACCTCGATCAGGCCGTCGGACCGCAGCCGGTCCAACACGGCGTAGAGGGTGCCGGCGCGCAACCGGACCCGACCGTCGGAGATGCGGAGCACGTCCTCGATGACCGCGTAGCCGTGCCGGGGCTCCTCGGTCAGCGCGGTGAGGATCAGGAATGTCGGCTCCCGCAGCGGAGATTCACTCACACCGAGAGCATATACCGACTAGCGGTATATGCACACGCCCGGTCAGAAGCGACGGGACGCGGGGACGCCCTGGGACGGGGGGTGGCGCAGCAGCCAGAGCGGATTGCTCGCGGCGACGATCGCGCCGTCGCGGTCTCGCACCTGGGTGCGCAGGTACACGCCGCCGCCCACCCGCACCGGCACGTCGTGCCAGCCCTGCCGCAACTGCCGCCACGGCACCTGACCGGTGCGGATCGCCGGTGTCGGATCCGCGGCGCCGGCCAGGTCGACCTCGCCGGTGACCGCCTCCAGGACAGCCCCGGCCGGCAGGTCGGTGGCGCGCAGCCGCACCGTGACGGTGTCGTCGACGACCGTCGGCAACGCGCCCATCGCGCTGCGGCCACCGAGTTGCAGGTCCAGCGCCCCCCGATAGCCGACCAGGTCGGCGAACCAGGCCTGCCCGGCGCGCAGCGCCGCGACCAGGTCGTCGCGGCCGGTCGAGGCGGCCCAGACGGACGTGACCCACCGGTCCCGCCCGGCCCGCCAGTCGGTGCCGTCGTGGTCGTCGGTCACCCCCACGGCGGTCAGCGGGATCGCGTTGCGGGCCGCCACGTCGTACGCCCAGAGGTGGTCCTCGACCGGGGTTCGTCCGATCTCGATCAGGTCGGCGCCGAGCCCGCGCCGGGCCACCAGCAGCCGGGCCAGCGAGTCCCGGCGCTCCACGTCCAGCGGGTGGTTCCAGCAGACCACGCCACCGTGGGCGTGCAGGAACTCCACCATCCGCTCGGTCGCGCCGGGATCGTTGTCCCGGTAGGGCGGGGACGGGAAGCGCGGCAGCGTGCCGTCACCGCCGAACCAGTTGAGGTGCCGCACCATCGACACCTCGTACGCCCGGTGGTGGGTCACGCCCGGGTACGTCCCGTCGTAGCCGCGCAGCACCTCGGCGCGCAGGTCCTCCCCGCCCTGCCCGGCCCGCCGCGCCCGGTCGAAGACCAGCCGGTCGACCAGGTACGCGCCGCGCGCGCCGCCGGCGACGGTCACGCCGAGGCGCAGCCCGCGCAGCGAGTTGTCGCCGGCCACCAGGTCGGGCCAGAGCCGCCGGACGTCGGCGAGCAGATCGAAGGTGTGCCGCCGCCAGGCGCCGGCCGGGGCGGGCACGTCGACGGTGCCGTGCCGGCCGTCGACGGTGTGCCGGACCGTCCTCGCCGCGCCGAGGCGGTAACGCAGCACCAGCTGGCCGGCGGGCCGGCCGGGCCCGGCCGGGTGGTGGGACAGGGCGATCTCGACGGTGAGCGTGGTGTCCGGGCGGGTCGCCTCGGGTCGCACGTCCAGGTGCAGCGTGGTGTCGGAGATGTTCCCGGTGTGCGTCCAGTTCCAGGCCTTGCCCGCGTACCAGTGGGTGCCGGCGCCGGTGGCGGCCAGGCGCAACGCGCGGCCGGGGCCGTCGGCGGCGTCCGGCGCGGCGACGAAGTCGGCCGCCGACTCGGTGAGCCGACCCTCGGTGGCCGACGTCCAGGTCCAGGCCAGCTCGCCCTCCCGTTCCTCCGGACCGTCGAAGCGCACGACGCGGCGGTGGTCGTGCGCGGCGACCCGGAAGTCGTGGTCGGTCCACCAGAGCACGTCGACGGCGTTGCGGCGGGCCTGGTCGAGGTGGGCGGCGTAGCTGGCGACGCCCTCGCTGAACGAGGCGTGCAGGTGCATGGCCATGCTGACCGGCCGGCGTCCGCGGGCCGGTGCCGGCCGGTCACGGGTGAGGGCCAGCCCCACCGGTACGCCGATGCCGGCGACCGCCAGCCCGCCCGCGGCGGCGAGCACGGCGCGCCGGTCCGGTCGTGCCCGTCCGCCCATGCCACTCCCCCGTCCCGCCCCGACCCAAGCGTAGAACCGCACCCCCCCATCCGAGATCTCCACTCGCCGATCTTGCGGTTGCGGCCCTCGGTCCGGGCGGATCGTCCCTTTCGCCGGGGCACCAAGTGCAAGATCGGCGGGGTGGGGTGGGGTCAGCGTGGGGGGACGGGGAGGCGGGCGGTCAGCGGGTGGCCGGTGAGGCGGCGGAGCGCCAGGTAGGCCTCGCAGCCGAGGCAGAGTCCGAACGTTGCGTTGAGGAACGCGGCGGCGAGCGCGGCGGCGGTGGCGACCAGCCCGAGGGCGCTCAGGCCGGCGTACCAGGCCACCGCGCCCACGACGGTGAAGGCCAACCCGACGAGCTGCGCGAACCGGACCGGGGCGACCGGCTCCAGCTCGACCGGCGGGTCCAGCCGGGGGGCCACCACGGCCCGGAAGAGCAGGCCGTACGGGCCGAGACGCGGGTGGGCCGCGGTGAGCGCGAAGACGACGGCCTGGGCGAGCAGGAGCAGCCCTGATCCGGTGAGCAGGGCGGCGGCGAGGACGACTGTGGTGAGGGCGGCGGCGAAGCGCGGCCCCCGAGGATCGAGCAGCATCGAGGTCTTCCGTTCCGGCGTGAGGCGAGGGCGAGGGCGAGGGGGTGCGGTCGGTCAGGCGGGGCGGACCGGCGCACAGAGGCTCGCCGCCAGCCGGCCGTGGTCGACCACCCGACGCCGGGTGAGCCGCGCGCCGGTCATCCGCGCGCCACGGCGGAGAGGGAGCCGAGCGCGGTGCGCAGCTCGTCCCGGTCGGGTACGCCGGTGGCCCGCCGGACGATCCGCCCACCCGCGTCCACCACCAGCAGCGTCGGGGTGCGCCAGACGTCCAGGGCGCGGGCCGCGTCGAGGTGTTCGTCGACGCCGACCTCCAGCAGGGTCACCCCGTCGAGCCGGCCGGTGACGTCGTCGAGGATCCGGCGGGTGGCCCGGCAGGGCGCGCAGACCGGGGCGGAGAACTGCACCACGGTGACCGCGCCGGGTCGTACCCCGAGGGCGGCGAGGGTGGCCGCGAGGCGCACGTCGCCGGCGGCGACCGACCGGCCGGTGCCGGCGGCGACCGACCCGTCGGCGCCGGTCGACCCGTCGGGGCCGGCGGGTCGTCGATCCCGGACAGCGCGCAGCCGGCCGTCGTGACGGCGGCGCCACCAGCCGAACGCGGTGGCCGCCGCGAGGACCGCGACGAGCACGGCGAGGCCGGTCAGGTTGGGCGACTGCACCGGTCCAGGCTGCCACGGCGACCGGCCGAGCGACATGGTCCGTCCCGGTCATCGGACGTGACATCGCCTACTGGTCCGGTAGGAGCCGGCCGGCCCGGGTGGCTTTTGTCCTCTGGCGCACGGCGCGGTCTTGGCAATATTCTCCACCTCGCGCGCCTCACTTGGAGTTCCTTTACATCGCCCGGCGTCGGTCGGGCCATCGAGGAGATGCCATGCACTTCGACCATCCCGAGCTGGATCGCCGCACGCTGCTGCGGGCCGGCCTCGGCGCCGCCACGGTCGCGGTCGTCGGGACCGAGCTCGCGCTCCCGAACGCCGCGCACGCCGCGCCGGGCACGGACCTCGACTGGATCATCAGCTGCGACGAGTGGGCCGCCCGCCCGCCGGCGGACCCGCTGTCGGTCAGCGCGATCCCCACCAACAAGATCATCCTGCACCACATGGCGTTCCCGAACGTCACCGACTACTCCGAGGAACACGCCAAGCAGCTGGCCCGCGACTGCCAGGACCTGCACATGGACGGCAACGGCTGGTCGGACACCGGGCAGCACTTCACGGTCAGCCGCGGCGGCCACGTCCTGGAGGGACGGCACGGCAGCCTGGAGCGGCTGGCGGCCGGCGACCGGCAGATGATCGCCGCGCACTGCCCGGGCGAGAACGGCCGCGCCATCGGCATCGAGAACGAGGGCACCTACGTCACCGAGGCGCCGCCGGAGGACCTGCTCGACGGGCTGGTGCGGCTCTGCACCGCAATCTGCCGGCAGTACGGGCTGCACGCGCACGACATCTTCGGCCACTGGGACTTCCGGGAGACCCAGTGCCCGGGCGCCACGTTCTACCGGGAGTTCCCGGCGGTGCGGCGTCGGGTGTTCCGGAAGCTGGGCACCCGCCTGGGCGACGTGCCGGCGCGCCGCTGGCCGGACATCTGGCGCTTCGTCGGCGGCCCGGTGGTCCGGGTCGCGCAGTACCTGCTGACGTTCCGCGGCTACGCCGTGCCGGTCACCGGCGTGTTCGACGCGGCAACCGTCGCGGCGGTGCAGGACTGGCAGGCCCGCAACGGCATCCCGGTCGACGTCGACGCCACCCTGACGGCGCCCACCTGGGAGACGCTCGCCCCGGAGCTGGACCAGCGCGACACCGGCGTGCCGGTGGTCGCGGCGCAGGTCATGCTCGCCTCCAAGGGCTGGGCGGAGGTCACCCCGACCGGCGAGTACGACCACGCGACCCGCAGCGCGGTGAAGGACCTGCAACGCCTGCACGGCCTGCCGCCCACCGGCAAGCTCAGCACCACCACCTGGTGCGCCCTGGTGGGGGGCGTGGTGCGCCAGTCGTTCCACAAGCACTGACGGCGCGCCGGTTCAGGAACGCGGTGGGGGGTGGCAACGGCGCCACCCCCCACCGTCGCGTCCACGGGCGACGGTGGGGGCGAAACGTCGGCATTCACGGCTGGTGAACGACGGCTATCCCGAGCGACGGTTCGCCGCCGATCATTGCCCGGAGATAGATATGAGTCATTCTCACCTCCGGGTGGAACGCCCGGGCGCGGAGGGCGAGACGTCGGCACCGACCCGCCGGGCGTACCGAAGGCCCGACTCCGCGTCCCCGGAGGATCGCCATGCCCCGTCGCCCACTCCGCGCCCGGCTCGCGGCACTCACCGCCGCCGCCCTGACCGCGAGCGTGCTGACCGTCACCCCGCCCTCACCGGCGCTCGCGGCCAGCACCTTCGCCCCGAACGACTACTGCCTCGGCCAGTGCGCCGACATCCTGCCGCCCGGGCAGAACGGCAACGCCACGCTCGTCGCGATCCTGGCCCACCAGACGCTCGGCACCCGCCCGGCGCACTCCAGCGACCAGCTCGACGAGTACGCGAACCTGGTCTACAACTACGCCGGGCTGACCGACGAGCAGATCGCCTCGTTCTACAACGACTCCTCGTTCGGCGTGCCCGCCGCGCAGGTCGAGAGCACCGTCTCACCGCGCTCGGACGTCACCATCGTGCGCGACAAGGCCACCGGCGTCCCGCACGTCACCGGCACCACCCGCGGCGGCACCATGTTCGGCGCCGGTTACGCCGGGGCCCAGGACCGGCTCTGGGTGATGGACCTGCTGCGCCACGTCGGCCGCGGCAACGTCACGTCGTTCGCCGGCGGCGCCCCCGGCAACCGGGAGCTGGAGCAGAGCGTCTGGGCCAACTCGCCCTACACCGAGGCGGACCTCCAGGCCCAGGTGGACGCGCTGCGCACCAAGGGCGCCCGGGGCCAGCAGCTCTACACCGACGTGGTCGACTACATCGCCGGCATCAACGCCTACATCGACAAGTCGATCGCCGACGACAACTACCCCGGCGAATACGTGCTCGCCGGCGCCGGCAAGCCGAAGCACTTCACCATGACCGACCTGATCGCCACCGCCGGCGTGATCGGCGGCCTGTTCGGCGGCGGCGGTGGCAGCGAGATCCAGTCCGCGCTGGTGCGCGTCGCCGCGCGCGCCAAGTACGGCGCCACCGAGGGCGACAAGGTGTGGGCGGCGTTCCGCTCGCAGAACGACCCGGAGACCGTGCTCACGCTGCACGACGGTCAGAGCTTCCCGTACGGCGCGACGCCGCCGGGCGCGACCAGCGCGGTGCTGCCCGACGCCGGCACCGTGACCGCCGAGCCGCTCGCCTACGACCAGAGCGGCGGCGCGGCCTCCCGTACCGGCGCCAGCAAGGCCACCAAGGAACTGCTCGGCGGCCTGGCCAACCTGCGCGCGCACGGCATGTCCAACGCCGTGGTGGTCTCCGGCCGGCACACCACCACCGGCAACCCGGTGGCCGTGTTCGGACCGCAGACCGGCTACTTCGCCCCCCAACTGCTGATGCTCCAGGAATTGCAGGGGCCGGGGATCAGCGCCCGCGGCGCGGCGTTCGCCGGGCTGAACCTCTACGTGCTGCTCGGCCGCGGCCAGGACTACGCGTGGAGCGCCACGTCCGCCTCGCAGGACCTGACCGACACGTACGCGGTGCCGCTGTGCACCACCGACGGCAGCGCGCCGACGCTGCGCACCAACCGTTACCTCTACCACGGGCAGTGCCTCGCCATGGAGGCGCTGGAGCAGCGCAACTCCTGGTCGCCGACGCTCGCCGACTCCACCCCGGCCGGCTCCTACACGCTGCGCGCGCTGCGCACGAAGTACGGGCTGGTGTCCTACCGGGGGCTGGTGAACGGGCAGCCGACCGCGTTCACCAAGCTGCGCTCCACCTACCGGCACGAGGCCGACTCGGCGATCGGCTTCCAGGCGTTCAACGATCCGTCGGCGATGGGCAGCGCGGCGGCGTTCCAGGCGTCCGCGGCCAGCGTCGGTTACGCGTTCAACTGGTTCTACGTCAACTCGACCGAGGCGGCGTACTACAACTCCGGCGCGAACCCGGTCCGGTCGTCCGTCACCGACCCGAACCTGCCGGCGAAGGCCGAGCCGGCGTACGAGTGGGCCGGCTGGAACCCGGACACCAACGACGCCAGCTACGCCCCGGCGTCGGCCCACCCGCAGTCGGTCAACCAGGACTACTACGTCAGCTGGAACAACAAGCAGGCGCGCGACTTCGGGGCGGCGGACGGCAACTTCAGCTTCGGCTCCGTACACCGGGGTCAGTTGCTCGACGGCCCGGTGCGCGCCGCGATCGCCCAGCGCAAGCTCGGCCGCGCCGACGTCGTGAAGATCATGGCGGACGCGGCGGTGACCGACCTGCGCGGCCAGCAGGTCCTCGGTGACCTGCTGCGGGTGCTGGACAGCGCGCCGGTCACCGACCCGGCGCTGGCCGACGCGGTGACCAAGCTGCGGGCCTGGCAGCAGGCCGGCTCCCGGCGGGTGGCGACGTCCCCGGGGTCCAAGGTCTACCAGCACGCCGACGCGATCCGGATCTTCGACGCCTGGTGGCCGCTGCTCGCATCGGCGGAGTTCCGCGCCGGCCTCGGGCCGGACCTCTACGCCGCGCTCGTCGACGCCATCGAGGTCAACGAGGCGCCGTCGGGCGGGCAGAACGGCGGGCGCGACGGCAACGCGAACTGGGCCCTGGCGGGCCAGGCGCACAAGGGCTCGTCGTTCCAGTACGGCTGGTGGGGCTACGTCGACAAGGACGTGCGCACCGTGCTCGGTGACCCGGTCGCCGGCGGGCTGGGTCGCGCGTACTGCGGCAACGGCAACCTGGGCGCCTGCCGCACGGCGCTGCTCGGAGCGCTGGGCCAGGCCGCCGCGGTGCCCGCGACCACGGTCTACCCGGGCGACAAGTCCTGCGGCGCCGGCGACCAGTGGTGCGCCGACTCGATCGCCCAGTCCGGCCTGGGCGGCATCACCCACCCGCTGATCGCCTGGCAGAACCGGCCCACCTACCAGCAGGTGGTGTCGTTCCCGGCGCGCCGGGGTGACGACGTCACCAACCTGGCCCAGGGCCGCCCGGCCAGCGCGTCGAGCACCCAGTTCCTGACCAGCTACACCCCGGACAAGGCGGTCGACGGCAGCCTGGGCAGCCGGTGGGCCAGCAGCTACAACGACAACCAGTGGCTGCGGGTCGACCTCGGGGCGGCCCGCACGGTGAGCCGGGCGGTGCTGCGCTGGGAGTCGGCGTACGGCACGTCCTACCGGATCGAGGTCTCCGGCGACGGCAGTTCCTGGACGCCGGTGTTCGCCACCACCACCGGCAACGGCGGCGTCGACAACGCCACCTTCGCCCCGGTCAGCGCCCGCTACGTGCGGGTGTACGGGGTCAAGCGGGCCACCTCGTACGGCTTCTCGCTCTACGAGTTCGAGGTCTACGGGCGGTGACGCAGGCGGCCGGCCGGCGGGATCCTCCCGCCGGCCGGTTGCCGTCCGGGCAGGTCAGCCCACGCTGATCGAACAGGTGTGCGAAGATGGCCGGGTGTCGGGCGAGGCCACCATCCTGCATGCCGACCTGGACGCGTTCTACGCCTCGGTCGAGCAACGCGACGATCCCCGGCTGCGCGGCCGGCCGGTGATCGTCGGCGGCGGCGTCGTGCTCGCGTGCAGCTACGAGGCGAAGGCCCGGGGCGTGCGCAGCGCGATGGGCGGCCGGCAGGCGCGGCGGCTCTGCCCCGACGCGATCGTGGTGCCGCCCCGGATGGCCGCCTACACCGCCGCCAGCCGCGCCGTGTTCGAGATCTTCCGGCACACCACCCCGCTGGTCGAAGGGCTCAGCATCGACGAGGCGTTCCTCGACGTGGGCGGGCTGCGGCGGCTGGTCGGCCCGCCGGCCGGCATCGCGGCCGACCTGCGCGAGCGGGTCCGCCGGCAGGTGGGCCTGCCGATCACGGTCGGCGTGGCCCGCACCAAGTTCCTCGCCAAGGTCGCCAGCGGGGTGGCCAAGCCGGACGGGCTGCTGGTCGTCGAGCCGGACCGGGAGCTGGCCTTCCTGCACCCGCTGCCGGTGGAGCGGCTGTGGGGCGTCGGCCCGGTCACCGCCGGCCGGCTGCGCGAGCGCGGCCTGCGTACCGTCGGGCAGGTGGCCCGGCTCGACGAGCCCGCCCTGGTGTCGCTGCTCGGCGGCGGCGCCGGCCGGCACCTGCACGCCCTGGCGCACAACCGTGACCCGCGCGCGGTGCAGGTGGGCCGCCGGCGCTCCTCGATGGGCGCGCAGCACGCGCTGGCCCGCGAGCCGCACTCCCCCGCCGAGCTGGACGCGGTGCTGGCCGGGCTGGTCGACCGGGTGACCGGGCGGATGCGCGACGCCCGGCGCACCGGCCGCACGGTGACGCTGCGGCTGCGCTTCGCCGACTACACCCGGGCCACCCGCTCGCACACGCTCGACAAGCCGACCGCGCAGACCGCGCCGCTGCGGGCCGCCGCCCGGGCGCTGCTGCGCGCCGCGCTGCCGCAGATCGAGCAGCGCGGCGTCACCCTGCTGGGTGTGTCGGTGGGCAACCTGGACGGCGGGCACACCCAGCTCACCCTGCCGTTCACCGCCGAGCCGGGGCCGGCGCTGGACGCCGCGGTCGACGCCGTGCGCGACCGGTTCGGCTCGCGAGCGCTCACCCGCGGCGTGCTGCTCGGCCGCGACCCGGGCGTGGAGATGCCCCGGCTGCCCGACTGAGCGTCTCCTCCCCCGGTAGGAGGCGCGGCTCGCACCGCCGGCCGCGACCGCGGCTTCCGGTCGGGCGCGACCGGCCGCGCCGACCACCAGCATCTACAGGCATGACTACCGTGTGGAACCGGGCGGCCGGATGGCACCGCCCCCTGCTGCTCCTCGTGGCCGCGATGGCGGTGCTCACCGTCGTCGCCGCGGTCGGCGTCGTGGCCGACCCCCGGGTGCTCACCGGCGCGCCCGCCTGGCTCAAGCCGCTGAAGTTCGCGATCTCGTTCGTGCTCTACGGCGTGACGCTCGCCTGGATGCTGTCCCTGCTGCCGACGCGCAGCCGACTCGCGGAGCGGGCGGCCACCGTGATCGTGGCGGTGTCGGTGGTGGAGATGGTCGTCATCGTCGGCCAGGTGATCCGCGGCACCACCAGCCACTTCAACGGCACCACCCCGCTGAACGCGGCGCTGTTCGACGTGATGGGCGCGGCGATCATGGTGCTCTTCCTGGCCCAGGTCGTGCTCGCGGTCGTGCTGCTGCGCCGCCGCACGCCGGACCGGGCCGGCGGGTACGCGGTGCGCCTCGGCCTCGGGGTGTCGCTGCTCGGCATGCTCGTCGCGTTCCCGATGGTGGCGCAACGGCCGGCCGGGGCGCCGGCCGGGATCACCGGGGCGCACAGCGTCGGCGTGCCGGACGGCGGACCGGGGCTGCCGCTGGTCGGCTGGAGCACCACCGGCGGTGACCTGCGGGTCGGACACTTCGTCGGGTTGCACGCGCTGCAGGCGCTGCCGTTGCTGGCGATCCTGCTCGACCGGTTCCTCGGCGCCCGACTGGACGAGATGACCCGGGCCCGGCTGGTGCTCGTCGGCGGCGCCGGGTACACCGCGCTCACCCTGCTGCTCACCTGGCAGGCGCTGCGCGGGCAGCCGCTGTCGCGGCCGGACGGGCTCACCCTGGCGGTGGCGGCGGTGGCGGCGCTCGCCACCGCGACGGCCGCCGGTCTGGTGCTGGCCCGCCGGGTCCGCCGCCCCGGAATGGCGCTGGCCGGATGAGCGGCGCGCTGTTCGGGTTGACGTTCGCCCTCGCCGCCCCGTTCTGGGCGCTGATGATCCTGGCGCCGCGCTGGTCGTGGACGACCCGGATCGTCGGCTCGCCGCTGATCGTGGCACCGGTCCTGCTGGTGTACGCGCTGCTGGTGCTGCCGGCGCTCGGCACGGTGCTGCCGGTGGTCACCGCGCCCACGCTGGACGGCCTGCGGGACCTCCTCGGCACCGCCGACGGCGCGGCGGCGGCCTGGGCCCACATGATCGGCTTCGACCTGTTCGTGGGCCGCTGGATCTTCGCCGACGCGCGGGAGCGGGGCGTCCCGGCCCTGCTCACCGCCCCGGTGCTGGTGCTGACCATCCTGCTGGGCCCGCTCGGCCTGGCCGTCCACCTCGGACTGCGGGCCGGCTGGCGGCGGCCGGCCCGTGACGGTGGGACGGGCGCGCTGGCCCGCACCGCGCCGGTTGCCTAGGCTGGCGCCGTGAGCTGGGTGGGTCGGCTGTTCGACGCGCGGGACACGCTGGCGCGGATGCTGCTGCTGGATCTCAGCGGCGTCGGCTACCTGGTCGTCGGCGCACACAGCCGGCCCGACCCGACGGCGACGCAGTGGCTGCTCGCGCTCGCCGCGTTCGCGGTCGCGCTGCTCTGCCACCGGCGCCCGCGGCTCAACGTGCTGCTCCAGTCGGCCCTGCTGGTGGTCGCGTTCCGGCTGGTCGACGACGTGACGATCAATCAGGTCGGCGCGAGCTGGGCGCTGCTGGAACTCACCATGCGGGCCGCCCGCCCTCGCACGTTCTGGCTGGCCGCCGCCCTGCTGGCCGCCGTGGACCTGACCGATCTGATCGGCGACCCGATCCGGCAGGTGGTCACCGGGGTGTTCGGGCTGGCCGTCACCGTCGGCCTGCCGCTGCTGCTCGGGCTGGTCGTGCGGACCACCCGGGAGCTGGGCCGGCAGGCCGCGGAGCGGGCCGCGGCGGAACAGCGCCGGCGCGAGTCGGAGAGCCGGGCCGCCCGCGCCGACGAGCGCAGCGCCATCGCCCGCGAACTGCATGACGTGCTCGCCCACCACGTCGCGTCGATGGTGCTGCGCGTCGGGGTGGCCCGGCACGTGCTGCCGGACCTGGACCCCCGGGTGGGCGAGGTCTTCGACGACGTGCACGGCACCGGCACGGCCGCGCTGACCGACCTGCGCCGGCTGGTCGCGGTGCTGCGCGACCCGGACGGCGTACGCGGGGACGCGGCGCTGACGGTGATCGAGCCGGGGTCGCTGCCGGCGGCGCTGGGCGCGACGGTGGACCGGGCCCGGCAGGCCGGGGTCGTGGTGGAGGCCGACGTGGACGCGGCCGTCGGTACGCTGGACGCGGTCCGCGGCCAGGCGGTGCTGCGCCTGACCCAGGAGGCGTTGACGAACGTGGCGAAGCACGCGGGCGCGGCGGCCCGGGCCCGGCTGTCCGTGTCGGTGGTGGACGGTGCGGTGCACTGGGCGGTGTCCGACGACGGGCGCGGCGCCACGCCGACCGGGGTGCCGTCCGGCGGCGGCCACGGCCTGGTGGGCATGCGGGAACGGGTGGAGGTGCTCGGCGGGCGGCTGGAGGCCGGGCCGACCGGGTCCGGCTGGCGGGTGCGCACCGTCCTGCCGCCGGCCGACCCGGAGCGGACGTCCGCCGCCGCGCCGGCGCCACGGCACCGGCCGGCCACGCCGGAGCCGGCGTGATCCGGGTGCTGCTGGTCGACGACCAGCACCTCATCCGGGCCGGCCTGCGGATGCTCTGCGACGCCCAGCCCGACCTCGAGGTGGTCGGCGAGGCCGACAACGGCCGCGACGCGATCGCGCTCGCCGCCCGGCTGCGCCCGGACGTGGTGGTGATGGACCTGCGGATGCCCGGCGTGGACGGGATCAGCGCGACCAGCCGGATCCTCGCCGACCGGCCGGCCACCCGGATCATGGTGCTCACCACGTTCGGCGACGACGACCACCTCTATCCGGCGCTGACCGCCGGCGCCTGCGGCTTCCTGCTGAAGGACGCGCCGCCGGCCGACCTGCTCGACGGTGTCCGGCGGGCCGCCGCCGGGGACAGCCCGTTCAGCCCGGAGGTGCTGCGCCGGCTGGTCCAGCGGGCGGTGCACGCCCGGTCCGACGCGCCCCGGCGCACCGTCGAACTGACCGCCCGCGAGCAGGACGTGCTCGGTCTGGTCGCGGAGGGGCTGTCCAACACCGAGATCGCGGAGCGGCTGCACATCGGCGTGACCACGGTGAAGACCCACATCACCAGCCTGATGACGAAGACCGCCAGCCCCAACCGGGTGCGCCTGGCCCTGTGGGCCCGCGGCGGCTGAGCCTCACTCCTCGATCGCGCCGCCCACCGCGCGCAGGTGCGCCCGGAACGTCAGCGTCGCGTCCGCCGCCCGGGCCGCCAGGTAGTCGCCGAACCCGAGCTGCGCGCGCAGCGACTCGCCGGCGGCGATCCGGTCGGCCTGCCGCCGCTCGGTGTCCCGGATGGACCCGGCCAGGTCGAACAGCTCGCTGGCGGCGTCGGCGGGCACGAAGAGCACGCCGTCGTCGTCGGCCAGGACCAGGTCGCGGGCGTCGACCGTCCACGGGCCGACCCGCGCCGAGTCCAGCGCCCCGGCCGGCGGCGGGTCCAGCTCCAGCGGCCCGGTCGGGGTGACGGCGGCGCTGAACACGGGCAGCCCCACCGCCGCCAGGTCGGCGGTGTCCCGGTGCGCGCCCCACACCACCAGGCCGGCCAGGCCGGCCGCCCGGGCCTCCCGCACCACCAGGTCGCCCACGCACGCCCGGTCGGTGCGCCCGCCGTCGTCGACCATCAGCACGTCGCCCGCCGACGCCCGGTCGATCGCCTCCAGGAACACGTCGACGCTGCCGGCGTGCCGGGCCGGCAGCACCCGCCCGGCCAGGCGCCACCCGGCCACCACCGGGCGTACGGCGGCCGGGGCGCAGCGCACCGGCACCCCCGCCCGCAGGCAGGCGTCGGCGACGTGGGCGGTGGTCAGGCCGGCGAACCGCCCGGCAGGCGCGCGGTGATCGGTGTCCATGGGCCGACGCTAGCCAGCCCGGCCGACGACGGCAGGTGCCAGTCGAGTGCCCGTGGCCTGCCCTCCCGCCGAAGTGGTCAGCGGGCGGCCAGCCGCGCCACGCCGTCACCGGTGAGGTCGGCCAGCGCCACCCGCCGGCCGGTCAGCGCGAGCAGGAGCGCCTCGCCGGGGCCGTGGACCGCCGGCCCGTCGCCGGCCGACCAGCCCAGGTCGGTCGCCTCGAACCGCAGCCCGGCGACCCGGCGGCGGTCGACGAACCCGATCGCCCGGCCGCCGGTGAGGAAGTCCAGCGAGATCCGCAGCCGGTCCGGGTCCAGGTCGGCGGGGAGGCCGAGCGGGCGGCGGATGTCCTGCCCGTGCACCTGAAGGTCGGTGAGCTGGCCGTACCAGCCGACCACGGGCGGGCGGAACCGGTGCTCGGCATGCGTGCGCAGCGCGGCGGCCAGCTCGCCGGGCGGACGCCGGGACACCAGCCGGGCCAGCCGCGCGTTGGCCACGTGCGGCCGGAAGCCGGCGCCCACCAGCAGCGGCAGCAGCCGCCACGGCGACTCGACCAGCGGCGACACCAGGTGCCCGGCGACCTCGCGCACGGTCCACGCGCCGCAGAGACTGGGCGTGTCCAGCTGGGCCGGCGTGAGCGAGTCGATCAGGTCGGCCGTGCGACGCCGCTCGGCGGCGATCATCGGCAGCAGGTCGGCGTCCACCGCACCATTGTGGCCGTCCCGGGCCGTCCGGGTCAGCCCCGGAACGTGCGTTCCAGCAGATCGAACAGCGCCTCCCAGTGCCGCTCGGTGGCCTGCTCGTCGTACATCGGGGTGTCCGCCTGGGTGTAGCCGTGGTGGGCGCCCGGGTAGACCTCCGAGCGGTAGGTGACACCGGCCGCGTCCAGCGTCTTCTCCAGCACGGCGATCTGCTCGGCGGTCATCGACGCGTCCTGGTCGGCGTGGCCGAAGTAGAGTTCCCCGGTCACCGCGCCGACGCCGAGGTGCGGGCTGTCCGGCGCGTCGGTGACCACCCGCCCGGCGTGGAAGGCCGCCACCGCGGCGATCCGGTCCGGGTGCGCCTCGATCGCCCGCAGCGCGTTCGTGCCGCCCATGCAGTAGCCGGTGATCGCCGCCGGGCCGGGCGCCACGTCCGGCTGGGCGGCGAGGAAGTCCAGGTAGGCGGCGGTGTCGCGGGCCACCGTCTCCGGCGTCAGCGCGGCGATCATCGGCCCGACGCGCCCGAACAGCTCGGCGCGGCGGCTGTCGTCGGCCAGGGCGGACATGTCGACCGGCCCGGTGCGGCCGGCGCGGTGGAACAGGTTGGGCACCAGCACGACGTACCCGCGGGCGGCGATCGTCCCGGCCATCTCGGCCAGCCGGGGCCGCAGCCCGAACGCGTCCATGAACAGCAGGACTCCCGGGAACGGGCCGCCGGAGTCGGGCCGGGCCAGGTAGGCGTCCGCCATTCCGTCGGGGGTGGGCACGTCCACGATCGTCGGCTGCACGGTCCTGACCTCCTCGTTGCGGGTTCCGCGTCGCACGCTACTCCCGGCCGCGTCACCCGGCCCGCCGGGTGCACCGGCCGGCCGGGCCTTCCCTCCCGGGTCCGGGTGGGGCATCCTGGATCGATGGGAGAGGTGCGACCGCTGCCCGAGTTCGGTGATCTGTTCGGCGACCTGCGCGGTGAGGACCGGACGCTGCGGGTGAGCTACCACCCCGACCGGGGCGCCGTCGTCCTCTCGCTCTGGACCGGCCCCCGGTGTCGTGGCTCGTTCCGCCTGGCCGCGACGGACCTCGACCGGTTCCTGGACCTGCTCACCGTCGTGCGGGACGACGCCGACCGGGATTCCACCGGCACCGGGGTCGTGGTGGACGCGCCGACGGACCCGGCCGTCGAACGGACCGGGCAGATCGCCGTGGAACGGACCGAGCCGATGGACCTGGAACGGACCGGGCAGATCGACGCCACCGCGCACCGGGTGGCGTGGCCGGTGCCCCGGGTCGCCTGAGTCACCGTCCCGAGGCCGTCGACCCGAGGCCGCCCGGCAGCCGTTTGCGGCGGCTGAGCGCGGGAATCCCGCTGTCCCGGCAGAGGGAGGCGGCGAGATGGACCAGGACCAGTTCATCGGCGCGGTGGCCAGGCGCTGCGGGGCGTCCGCGGAGCAGGCCGCCGCGGTCACCCGGGCCACGTTGACCACGCTGGCCGAGCGGATCGACGGCGGGGAGGCCCGCGACCTGGCCGACCGGCTCCCGGAGGCGCTGCGGGCGTACGCGTTCGGCCCCGGCGAGGCCGCCGAGGCGTTCGGGCTCGACGAGTTCGTGACGCGGGTCGGCGGGCGCGCGGACGTCGACGCCGACGCGGCCCGCGACGGGGTGACCGCCGTCTTCGACGTGCTGCGCGACGCGCTCGATCCGGCCGCCTACGCGCAGGCCGTCGCCCAACTCCCGGCCGGTTACGACGACCTGGTCGACCGGAGCGCACCGGTCGTGCGGCGGGCGGCGCGATGAGCGAGGACGCGCTGCGCCGGCCACCGGAGGCCGACGCCAGGAGCAGCGGCAGGACCAGCGGGTCGTCGGCCCGCCCGAGCGGGTGGCGGACGCCGTGCCCGAGGCGGCCGAGGCCGACCTGGCCGAGCAGGGCGTGCTGCGCCCGCCGAGCGACCGCGCCGGCCTGGGCGAGTCGGTCCGCGCCGACCTGACCACCGCCGACGCGGTGGAGCAGAACCAGGAGATCCCGCTGCCCGACGAGGACCGCCCGGTGTGACCGGTCAGCGGTCCGGGCTGTCCGCCGGGGCCATCAGCCGCAGCGCGTTCGGGTCCAGGCCGATGCGCACCGGTGTCTCGCCGTACGGCTCGCCGTCGACCTCGATGCGGGCCGGCCGGTCGGTCTCCAGCCAGAGCTGGCGGACGGCCAGGAACGGCTCGTCGCCGAGCGTGCGCCGGCGGCCGGCGGCGGCGTTGCGCGCCGTCTCGCGCAGCAGCCCGCGCCGGGTCGCCCCACCCACCGGGTACGCGACCAGCAGCCGGTCGTCGGCGTTGGCGTCGGCGGTGATCGGTCGCCCGGCGTGGAACCCGCCGTTGGCCACGTACACCTGGTGCGTGGTGAACGCGTGGTCCCGCCCCTCGGCGCGGACGGTCACCTCCAGCGGCCGGTGCCGGGCCAGCAGCCCGAGCGCGGTGAGCGGGTAGGCCAGCCGGCCCACGGCGCGCTTCAGTCGGGGCGGCGCGGTCAGCATGATGTCGGCGGACAGGCCGATCCCGACATGGTTGGTGAACCGGGTGTCGCCGATCAGGCCCAGGTCGACGTCGATCACCTTGCCGTCGGTGAGCACCGTGACCGCCGCGTCGAGGTCGAGCGGGACGCCGACGGTGCGGGCGAAGTTGTTCGTGGTGCCCAGCGGCAGCAGGCCCAGCGCGACGTCGCGGTGGGCGAGCAGCCGGGCCGCCGCCCCGATGGTGCCGTCGCCGCCGCCGGTGACCAGCAGGTCCGGCCCGAGGCCGACGGCCTCGGCCAGCGCCCGGTCCAGCTCGCCCGGCCGGTCCACCGGGTACGCGCCGAGCAGCGTGAACCCGGCCGCGCGCAGGCGCGAGTGGACGGTGTCGTAGAGCCGGCGCCCCCGGCGGGAGTGGGCGTTGACCACCAGCGCCGCCCGCCGTCGTTCCCGGATCGCCGCCGACAGCTCCTGCTTGGTCCGCACGGGTCCGACCTTATCCGGGGGGCGCCGTCGCCCCGTCGCGGGCGAGCTGGTCGAGGTGCGCGGCGAGCAGGTCGCGGAGTCGCTGCGGCGGCATCCGGTCGGGGTGCAGCAGCGCGTGCAGGGTGAGGCCGTCGAGCAGGGCGTGCAGGCGGGCGACCGCCGCGTCGTCGGCCGGTCGTTCGCCGGTGAGCAGCGCGACGGCGAGTTCGGCGGCCCGGCGTACGCCGTCGTCGGCCTCGGTCATCCGCTCCCGGGCGGCGGGGTCGACCTGCGCCCGGGCGGCGAGCAGCAGCCACACCTCGGCCTCCCGGACGCGCTGGCGGTCCAGCGGCAGCAGTTCCTCCAGCATTCCCTGGACGACGTGGCGGGCGGGGCCGGTGCGGTGGTCGGCGGTGAACCGCTGGGTCGCCTCGGCCATCACGTGTTCCATGGCGAAGACCAGCAGCTCGGTCTGGGTGGCGAAGTAGTGCCGCAGGGCGCTGGGCGACCAGCCGGCCTCGGCGGCGATGCTGCGCACCGTGGCCGCGCCGACGCCGTCGCGGTAGACCACCCGCCACATCGCCTCGGCCAGCTCGGCGCGGCGGGCGTCATGGTCGACGATCTTGGGCACGGGCCCCTCCGGCGGCTGGTGGTCGGCGGTTGCTAGGGTTGTTGTCGCACAGCGTACTAAAACGGGGAGGCCACATGCTCATCGGAGTCATCGTCGCGTGCGAGGTGGCGTTCTGGCTGTTCCTGGCCGCCGGCCTGGTCGCCCGGTATCCGCTGCGCCGCCCCCGCCTCGGCGCCGCCCTGCTGCTCGCCGTGCCCGCCGTCGACCTCGTCCTGCTGGCCGCCACCATCGTCGACCTGCGCGGCGGCGGCACCGCCACCTTCGCCCACGGCCTCGCCGCGGCGTACCTCGGCTTCTCGGTCGCGTTCGGGCACAGCATGGTGCGCTGGGCCGACGAGCGGTTCGCGCACCGGTTCGCCGGCGGACCGCCACCGCGCCGCGCGCCCCGCTACGGGTGGGCGAGGGCCCGGCACGAGTGGCGCGAGTGGGGCAAGGGCATGATCGGCTGGGCGGTCGCCTGCGCGGTGCTGCTCGGCGGCGTCGCCCTGGTCGGCGACGCCGAGCGGACCGAGGAGCTGTGGGCGTGGGCGGCCCGGCTCACCCTGGCCATGGCGGCCTGGCTGGTGTTCTGGCCGGTGGCCTACACCGTCTTCCCGAAACGGGCGCCGCGCGACGCCTGAGGCTCACCCCTTGCGGCCGGTGGTCGCGATGCCCTCGACGAAGTGCCGCTGCGCCAGGAAGAACAGCACGATCATCGGTACGGTGGCGATCACGCTGCCGGCGAGGACGATCTCCCACTGTTGCTCGCCGCCGTAGCCGAACCGGTCCAGGATCACCTTGAGCCCGCGCGGCAGCGTGTAGAGCTGCTCGTTGCGCAGATAGATCAGCGGTTTGACCAGGTCGGTCCAGCTGGCCTTGAACTCGAACACGAACGCCACCAGCAGGGCCGGGCGGACCAGCGGGAACGCCATCCGCCAGAACAGCTGCGGATAGCTCGCGCCGTCCACCCGGGCCGCCTCGAAGTACTCCCGGGGCAGCGAGAGGAAGAACTGGCGCAGCAGGAAGATGTAGAACGCCGAGCCGAACAGGTTGCCCGCCCAGAGCGGCACCTGGGTGTCCACCAGGCCGAGCCGGTTCCAGATCAGGTACGTCGGGATCATGGTGACCGCGAACGGCAGCATCATGGTGGCGAGCACCAGACCGAAGAGCAGGTTGCGGCCGGGGAACCGGAAGTACGCGAAGCCGAACGCGACCCAGGCGCTGGACAGCGTCGCCGTGGCGGCCGCCGCCACCCCGACCACCAGGCTGTTGAACAGCCAGGTGAGCAAGGGCATGGCCTGCCAAGCCTCGGCGTAGTTGTCCGGCGCGAAGGGCACGGGCAGGAAGCCGGGGGCGAACACGTACTCCCGGGGCCGCAGCGAGGCGCTGACCAGCCAGACGAACGGCAGCAGGAAGACCACCGCGGCGGCCACCAGGGCGAGCACGAACAGGATCCGCTGCCAGCGTGGCCGCCGGCCGTCGTCCGGCCGGTCCGCCCGACCGGGCACCGCCACCGGGGCGACGACCGTGCCGACACCCGCCGGCCGACTCGTCGTGGTCGTCACCGGTCCTCCCCCTCGTAGTAGACGAAGCGATTGCCGAGCTTCACCTGGACCAGCGTGATGCCCAGAATGATCAGGAAGAGCAGCCAGGCCATCGCCGAGGCGAAGCCCATGTGCAGGAACTGGAACGCCTCCCGGAACAGGTGGATCACGTAGAACGACGCGGCGTCGCTGTTGAACGAGCCGGCGGTCTGCCGGTTGCCGAAGTACATGGTGTAGACCTCGGTGAACATCTGCAGCGACGCGATGGTGTTGACGATCAGCGTGAAGAACAGCGACCCGGAGATCATCGGCAGCGTGACGTGCCGGAACCGGGCCCACGCGTCGGCGCCGTCGAGGTCGGCCGCCTCGTACAGGTCACGGGGCACGTTCTGCAGCGCCGCCAGGTAGATGATGACCGTGGAGCCGAGGCTCCAGAGGCTCATCAGCACGATGCCCGGCATCACCCAGCCCGGGTCGGTGGTCCAGCTCGGACCGTCGATGCCGACCAGGGCGAGACCACGGTTGATCAGGCCGTCCTGCGTGTTGAGCAGCAACAGGAACAGGATGCCGACCGCCACGGCCGGGGTCATCACCGGCAGGTAGAACACGGTACGGAAGAAGCCCTGGAGCCGGCCGACCCGCTTGAGCAGCAGCGCCAGCCCGAGCGAGAGCGCCATCACCAGCGGCACGTGCAGCGCCGCGTAGTAGACGGTGTTGCCGAGGCTGCGCGCCACCTGCGGATCCGACACGAGCTGCCGGTAGTTGTCCAGCCCGGAGAAGCGCGGCGCGTTGATCACGTCGTACTCGGTGAAGCTCAGCCAGAGGCTGGCGACCATCGGCCCGGCGGTGAACGCCAGGAAACCGACGATCCACGGCGCCAGGAACAGGTACGCCCAGCGGGCCTCCCGCCGGGCCAGCGGCGTGCGACGCCGCCGGCCCGGTACGGCGGGGGTGACGGTGGTGGCCATCCGCGACCTAGCCCGCGGCCTTGTCGAGTGCGGCGGTCGCCTCCTGCTGTGCTCGGGCGAGCGCCTGGGCGGGCTGCTCCTGGCCGGCGAGCACCCGGTTGACCGCGTCGGTCCAGGCCTTGTCGAACTCGGCACCGGCGGGCGAGGCGGGCATGGCGAACGCGACGTCCTGCGCCTGGCGTACGGCCGCGACCGCGTCGTCGAAGCGCTTGTCGCCGGTCGGCTGGTACACCTCGTCGAAGATCTTCTTGTCGGCGGCGGTGTTGCCGGTCCAGAGGCCGGTGAAGGGCAGCTTGTCGGCCTTGCGGGCGTCGGCGCGCACCCGGGCGGCGGCGAGCCAGGTGTCGGTGGCGGTCATCTGCTTGACGAACGCGCAGGCCGCCTTCGGGTTCTTCGCCCCCTTGGTGAGCACCCAGGCCTGGCCGGAGGACATGCTCAGCGGCTTGCCCTGCCGGTCCACGAACGGCTTCACCACCAGTTCCGCCTTCGGGCTGTTCTTCGCCGCCTGGTTGAGGAACCACTCCTCCATCGGCCAGGCGACCATCTGGTTCTTGGCCAGCGGGTTCTGCGCGCCGAAGAAGTCGAACGTGTCGCGGAACGACTTGAACTTCCCCCAGCCGCCCTGGTCCTGGACCAGCTTGAGGCCGGTGGTGAGCGCCTCGACCACCTTCGGGTCGGTGAGGTTCGGCTTCGTGCCGTCGGCGGAGATCATCTCGGCGCCGTTGGCCTTCGCCCACATCGGCAGGAACTCGGGGATCTTCGGGTCGATGCCGATGCGGCTGAGCCGGCCGCCGGAGACGGTGGCGAGCTTGGCGTTCAACTCCGGCAGCCCGGCCCAGTCGGCCAGGTTGACGTCGTCCGCGGTCAGGCCGGCCTTCTTGAGCAGCCCCTCGTTCAGGTAGAGCACGCGGACCTGGGAGAACTCGGGGATCCCGTAGACCGTGCCGTCGAGCGTCACCTGGTCCTTCGCGGACTGGCGGAACTGTCCCATGTCGATCCCCTGCTCGTCGACGCAGTCGGTGAGCGGCTGGATCGAACCGCGCTTGGCGTACGTGCCGATCAGCTTGCGGTCCAGGTACACCAGGTCCGGCGGGTTGCCCGAGGCAACCGCCGACAGGAACTGCTGCTCGTCGAAGGCGCCCTCGGTGATCTGCAGCCGGACGTCGGGGTGGTCCCGCTTGAACGCGTCCACCCGGGTCGTGGCGATCTCGTCGGACAGGCTGAGGCCCATGGTGCTGAGCGCGCCGCTGCCCTTGGCGCCACCGCCGTCGGAGTCACCTCCCCCGCCGACGCCGCCGCAGCCGCTGATCGCCAGGGCCAGCACCCCGACCAACGCGGTCGCCCGCAGTTTCCGTGACATCGCCACCTCCCGTGGTCGCGCCGGCTACTCTGCCCGCGCGACCTGCACTTCTCCGAGAAGCGGACTCTCAAACCGGTTGATGCACATCGTTTACCGAACACCGGCGTGGGCCATCGGTGTCCCTGACCGGTCCACCGCGACGGCGACCAGCAACAACCCGGTCAGCACGCCGAGCGCCGCCGCCGGGGGCAACACCACGCCGACCGGCGCCAGCAGGACGACCGCACCGGTGACGGCGGTTCGGGCCGGCCCGACCGGCTGCCCGGTGAGCCGGCGGAACACCAGCCGCCCGGTCAGGTAGACCGCCGCGCCGCCGAACAGCGCCCCGGCGGCCCAGCCGTCCAACCTCGCCCCCGGTTCCGCGCCGGCGACGTGCGCCAGCACCTGCTCGACACCGATCGCCAGGTAGATGACGCCGGCGACCAGCATCAGGTGGGTCTGGCTGTAGGCGTCCGCGGCCATCCGGTCCCGCCGCGCCGGCGCCGCCGCGCCGAGCGCTCGGGCCGCCGCCGCCGCGGTGCGGTGGAAGTAGAGCCACCAGAGGCAGACCGTGGCGGTGAACCCGACCAGCGCCACGCCCAGGACCGGCGGCGACGTCACCGCCGAGCCGGCGCCCACCCCGGCCGCGACCACCGACTCCCCCAACGCGATGATCAGGACCAGGTGGTGCCGCTCGGCGAAGTGCGTCGGGCTGCGCAGCGGCCAACTGCCCCGGCGGGCGTACGCCAGGCGTTGGCCGACCACCTCCACCAGAAAGGCCAGCACCCACAGCGCGGCGTGCCCGGCGCCCCCGAGCAGCGCGCCGATCAGCAACGCCACCCAGCCCACGACGCTGACCAGCGCGAAGAAGCGGATCCGCGCGCGCAGCGGCGCGTCGTCCCCGGCCGCCCAGTGGGACAGCGCCAGGTGCACCACGCGCAGCAGCACGTAGCCGAGCGCGACCAGCAAGGGCCCGTCCAGCCCCGGCCCCGGCGTCCAGGACCGCGGCATGACCAGCGCGACCACGAACAACGCCGCCATCGCGACCAGGAATCCGCCGCGCACCACCCCCACGTCGGCCCGTGTCTGGTTGCCCAACCAGGTGTACGACGACCAGGCGACCCAGAGCAGCACGAGCAGGAGCAGTCCGCGGGCCATCCCGGCCGGCGTCGGATGCCGCCCGACCAGTGCCATGATCCGGGTGAGCGCGAAGACGAAGACCAGGTCGAAGAAGATCTCGAACGGCGTGACCCGGCGGTCCCGCGCCGCCGGCCGGGGAGGACGCGGCCACGGCGGGCGCCGTCGCCCCCGGTCGTCTCCCACGCTCCGCCCTCCGCCGCCGCACCGCCCCCGCCGACGGTAGGCGGCAGCGGCCGGGCCGGTCGGGCGATTCGACCGATCAGACCGGACAGGGGCCGGTCAGTCGCCGGCGTCCGCCGGCCAGGCGACCCGGACCAACGCCGGCAGCACGTCGCCCGCACGACCGCGCAGGTTGACCGCGCAGACCGCGTCCAGCGGCGTAGGCTCCGGATTCACCTGCACCACCGGCGCGCCGAGGCGGGCCGCCACCAGCGGAATCTCGGCGGCCGGGTGGACCAGCGCCGAAGTGCCGACAGTGAGCAGCAGGTCGCAGCGGGACGCCGCCTCGGCCGCCGCCCCCAGCGCCTCCTCCGGCAGCGCCTCACCGAACCACACCACGCCCGGCCGGACCGGGGCGGCGCAGCGCACGCAGGCCGGCGGGTCGAGCGGCCCCTCCGGCGGCGGCGCGTCGTCGGGCACCGGCGCCGGGTGGGCGCAGGCCGAGCAGCGGGGCGCGAACAGGCTGCCGTGCAGCCGCACCGCGCCGGGAACGCCACCCCGCTCGTGCAGGTCGTCGACGTTCTGCGTGATCACGACGGTGCCGGGAAGCCGGGCCTGGATCGCGGCCACCGCCCGGTGTCCCGGGTTCGGCTCGGCCCGGCGCACCCCGTGCCGCCGGCCCTCGTACCAGCCCCAGACCAGGGCCGGGTCGGCGTGGAACGCGGCCGGGGTGGCCAACCGGCTCGGGTCGTACCGCTGCCAGAGGCCGGTCCGGGCGTCCCGGAACGTCGGCACGCCGCTCTCGGCCGACATCCCGGCGCCGGTGAACACCACCGGTCGGGTCGCGGCGGCGAGCAGCCGGCCCGCCTCCGCCAGGGCCTCGGCGGTCACCCGCCCACCGTCAACCGGACGTCCACCCGGTCGCCCAGCTCGATCCCCTCCGCCCGGCGCGCCGCGACCCGCAGCGGCACCACGTAGCGCCCGTCCTTCGGCCACAGCGACGTCCGCCAACCGGTGTCGCCGATCCGGACGCGCACCGGGACCATGCCCCAGCCGTAGGTGACCGAGGCCGCCGCGGCCTCCAGCGCCGCGCACTGCTCGTCGGGCACGGTGACGAAGTGGTAGGGCGCCGGCCCACGCCAGAACCACACCTCGCCGCTGAACGCCAGCTCCATCGGATCAGGATAGGCGCGGGCCGGCCGCCCTCGAGGGCGTGGCGGGCCGGTGGCGAGGTAGGGCCAGACCCACCTGGCAATCGGGGTCTGGACGGCTGGGCCGGCCACCGGCCGGCTGGCTAGCGTCAGGTCATGACTCAGCCGTCACACCTGGCCGGGGCGTTGCGCCGCCGCCGCTACCCGCTCTCCGCCTGGCCCTGGCGCGCCCTGGCGTACGCCGCGACCACAGTGCCGGTGGCCGGCGCCTTGGCGGTCGGGTGGTCCGTGGTCGCCGCGCCGCTGCTGCTCGTGGTGAGCGCGCTGCGGCGGGGCCGGCCGGTCGACGTGCCGGTGCTGGCCGTGCTCGCCGTACTGGCGCTGGCCGCGCTCGCCGTCGCCCCGCTGGTCAGCGCGCCGGTGGCGGCGGTCGAGCGGTGGCGACTCGGCCTGGTCGACGACCGGCCGCTGCCCGGGCCGCTGCGGCGCGGCGCGGCCGCCCGCTGGACCAGCGCCGCCGCCTGGCGGGAGGTCGCGTACGCGGCCTGGGTGGCCACCGCGGTGCCGCTGGCCTACGGGACGTTCGGCCTGCTGGTGCTGCTCGACGTCGCGCTGGTCGCCGGTCCGTGGCTGACCGGCCGGGGGGAATGGATCGTGCTGGTCTGGACCACCGTGGACTCCCCCGCCGCGGCCGTCCCGTACGCCGTCGCCGGCGTGCTCGCCGCGCCGGTGCTCGTCTACCTGGCCGGTCTGCTGGTCGCCGGCCAGGCGGCGGTGGCCCGGTGGCTGCTCGACGGCGCGCCCGACGCCGCGGCGTTGCGCGAGGTGACCCGGTCCCGGGCCCGCCTGATGGGCGCCTACGAGGCGGAACGCCGCCGGATCGAGCGGGACGTGCACGACGGGGCGCAGCCGCGCCTGACCAGCCTCACCCTCCAGCTCGGGCTGGCCCGCCTCGACGTGCCGGACGACTCGCCGGCCGCACGGCCGCTCGACGCGGCGCACGAGCAGGCGAAGGAGCTGATGGTGACGCTGCGCGGCATCGTCCAGGGCATCCGCCCCCGACAGCTCACCGAGCTGGGGCTGGCCGGCGCGGTCGACGACCTGGCCGCCCGGTCGGTGGTCCCGGTCACCGTGCGGGCGGAGCTGTCCCGCCCGACGCCGGAGCTGGTCGAGACCACCGCCTGGTACGTGGTCTCCGAGGCGCTGGGCAACGTGGCCCGGCACGCCGGGGCGACCCGGGCCGAGGTGCGGTTGACCCGCGCCGACCGCGGGCTGGTGGTGGAGGTCGAGGACGACGGCCGCGGTGGCGCCGACCCGGCGCGGGGCACCGGCCTGACCGGGTTGGCCGACCGGGTGGCCGCGGTGGACGGCAGGTTGCTGCTGGCCAGTCCACCCGGCGGGCCTACCCTCGTGCGGGTGGAGCTGCCGTGCCGTCCGTGACCCGGGTCGTCCTCGCCGAGGACGAGGTCCTCCTCCGCGAGGGCCTGGTGGGCCTGCTGACCCGGTTCGGTTTCGCGGTGGCCGCCGCCGTCGGTTCCGCCCCGGCGCTGCTGGACGCCGCCCGCACCCACCGGCCCGACCTGGTGGTGACCGACATCCGGATGCCGCCGGAGCACCGCGACGACGGCCTGCGCGCGGCGGTCACGCTGCGCGCGGAGCGGCCGGACCTCGCCGTGGTGGTGCTGAGCCAGCACGTGCAGAGCGGGTACGCGGCGGCGCTGCTGGACAGCGGCGACGGCCGACGGGTCGGCTACCTGCTCAAGGACCGGGTCGCCGACGTCGCCGAGTTCGCCGACACGCTGCGCCGGGTGGCCGCCGGCGGCACCGCCGTCGACCCGGACGTGGTGCGGCACCTGCTGCGCCGTCCGCGCGATCCGCTCGACGCGCTCTCCCGGCGCGAGCGGGAGGTGCTCGGGCTGGTCGCCGAGGGGCACTCCAACGGCGCGATCGCGGCCCGGCTGCACGTCACCGAGGCCGCGGTCGGCAAGCACGTCGGCAACATCCTGGCCAAGCTGGACCTGCCGCCGGACGACGACACCAACCGCCGGGTCCTGGCCGTGCTCGCCTACCTGCGCGCCGGTACCTGACACCGCGCCGCCCAGGCGTGAGGATGAGAGCATGCCTGTCGCCGACCCCACGCCCGAGCCGGGCCCGGAGCACCGCTATCTGCTCGACAACGCGCGGTTGGAGGCGGGCGAGCGGTTCACCTGGCTCGCCGAGCTGTTCGACGGGGTCACGCGGGGACACGTCGACCGGCTCGGGCTGCGGGCGGGCTGGCGCTGCTGGGAGGTCGGCGCGGGCGGCCCCGGCATCCCCGAGGCGCTCGCCGCGGCCGTCGGCCCGACCGGTCACGTGCTGGCCACGGACATCGATCCGGCCTGGCTGGACCCGCACGGCGGGTACGAGGTGCGCCGCCACGACGTCGTCCGGGACCCGCCGCCGCAGCCCGGCACGTTCGACCTGGTGCACGCGCGGCTCGTGCTCGTCCACGTGCCCGACCGGGCCCGCGCGGTGGCGACGATGGTGGCGGCGTTGCGGCCCGGCGGGTGGCTGCTGGTGGAGGACGCCGACACCGAGCTGCAACCGCTGGCCTGCCTCGACGAGGTCGGCCCGGCGCAGCGGCGCGCCAACCGGCTGCGGCGCGCCGTCCGGGAGTTGATGACCCGCCGCGGCGCCGACCTGCGCTTCGGCCGGACGTTGCCGCGGGCGCTGCGGGCGGCGGGCCTGGTGGACGTCGCGGCGACCGGCTGCTTCCCGGTCGGCGGGGTGGCCTGCGACCGGTTGGAGGCCGCGACGGTGCGCATGGTCCGCGCCGAGTTGCTGGCCGCCGGGCTGACCGACGACGACGAGATCGACGCCCACCTGGCGGCCGTCGACGCCGGCGAGCTCGACCTCACCCTCGCGCCGCTGATCTCGGCGTGGGGACGCCGCCCAGGCTGAACCGACGCGTCCCCCGTGCCGCCGGGCCCCGCGTCGCGGTGGGCCCGGGCCGGCTCACAGGCTCATCGGCGCCGGGTCGGCGGCCAGCGCCCGGAACCGCTCGCGCGGCTCGGGCACCAGCCGCCGGGCCGTCAGGTCCAGCAGGCCGCCCACGCCGGTCACCGAGGCGACCGGGCTCCCGTCCGGGCGGGTGAAGTCCTGCACGATCTGGAACGTCCTGCCCTCGCCCCACCGGAACTCGCAGGTGACGTCGACCTCGTCGCCGCCGCGCAGCTCCCGCAGGTAGCGCACGGTCACCTCCAGGGCGACCGGCCCGACGCCCGCGGCGAGCAACCGGTCCTGGGCGATCCCGGCGGCGCGCAGGCACTCCCAGCGGGCGTGCTCGGCGTACTGGAGGTAGACCGCCTGGTTGAGGTGCCCCTGGGTGTCGAGCTCGTAGCCGCGCACGGTGACGCGCACCCGGAATGGATCTGCCATGCCGGCAGACTAGCCAGCGTCCTGCGGCGCGCGGGTCTCGACGAGCGTGCCGTCGGCCAGCCGCAACCACCGGTCCACGCCGATCGCGGTGAGGAACCGCGGGTCGTGGCTGACCACGAGCATCGCCCCCCGGTAGCCGCCGAGCGCGCTCTCCAACTGCGCGACGCTGTCCAGGTCGAGGTTGTTGGTGGGCTCGTCGAGCAGCAGCAGCTGCGGTGCCGGCGAGGCGTTCAGCACGCAGGCCAGGGTGGCCCGCAGCAGCTCGCCGCCGGAGAGCACCCGCACCGGCAGGTGCACCCGGTCGCCGCGGAACAGGAACCGGGCCAGCAGGTTCATCCGCTCGGCGTCGGCGAGCGCGGGCGCGAACACGGCCAGGTTCTCGGCGACCGTACGCGCCGGGTCGAGCAGGTCGAGCCGCTGCGACAGGTACGCCACCCGGCCCTCGACCCGGGTGGCGGTGCCGGCGACCGGCGCCTGGTCGCCGCTGACCAGGCGCAGCAGCGTGGACTTGCCGGCGCCGTTGCCGCCGGTGAGCGCGATCCGCTCCGGCCCGCGGACGGTCAGGTCGATGCCGTCGCCGGCGAACACCGGCCGGCCGCCGTACTCGGCGCGCAGCCGCTCGCCGGCGAAGACGGTCCGGCCGGCGGGCACGGTGGTGTCGGGCAGGTCGATGACGATCCGGTCGTCCTGGCGGGCCGCCCGGCTGGCCTGGTCCAGGCGGGCCTGCGCGTCGCCGACGCGCGCGGTGTGCGTCTCGGCGGCGCGCCCGGCGGAGACCTGGGCGTCCCGCTTCAGGCCACCGGCGACGATCCGGGCCAGCCCGGCGTCGGGCAGGTTGCGCGCGGCGGTGGAGGCCCGGCGGGCGGCACGTTCCCGGGCCTGCTGCAACTCGCGTTTCTGCCGCTTCAGGTCCTGCTCGGCGCTGCGGACCTGGCGTTCGGCGACCTCGCGCTCGGCGCGCACGGCCTGCTCGTAGGCGGTGTAGTTGCCGCCGTACCAGCGGATCTCGCCGGATTCCAGCGACGCGATGCGGTCCATCTCGTCGAGCAGCGACCGGTCGTGGCTGACCACCACCAGGCAGCCGGTCCAGCCGCGCAGCACGGCGGTGAGCCGCTCCCGGGCCACCTCGTCGAGGTTGTTCGTCGGCTCGTCGAGCAGCAGCACGTCCGGGCGGCGCAGCAGCTGCGCGGCCAGGCCCAGGGAGATCACCTGGCCCCCGCTGAGCGTGCCCAGGCGGCGGTCCAGCGCCAGCTCGCCCAGCCCCAGCCGGTCCAGCTCGGCGTGGGTGCGCTCCTCCACGTCCCAGTCGTCGCCGACGGCGGTGAAGTGCTCCTCGCGGGCGTCACCGGCCTCGATGGCGTGCAGCGCGGCGATGGCCCGGTCGACGCCGAGGACCTGCGCGACGCTCTGGTCGACGGCGAAGGGCAGATGCTGGGGCAGGTAGCCGAGGACACCGTGGACGGTGACCGTGCCGGCGGCCGGGCGCAGCTCGCCGGCGATCAGCCGCAGCAGCGTGGTCTTGCCGGTGCCGTTGGGAGCCACCAGACCGGTGCGGCCGGCGGGCACGGAGAAGGACAGGTCGGTGAAGACCGGAGTGTCGTCCGGCCAGGAGAAGGTGAGCGCGGAGCTGACGACGAAGGCGTCGGACATGATCGACCTCGAGAAGGGAAGCGCCGGGGCGCGACGTGGCGCCCGGCGGTGGCAGGGGACGACGAAGGGGGCCGCGGCGACGGCGCGGGGTGTGCGCGTCGGCGGCCGTCCGGGCTCTCACCCGGAGATGTCGTCGTCACCTGCCATGATCACTCCGATTCTCGGGGACCGCTCCACCCTAGCTCACCGGCGGGAAATCGGCGTGCGGGTCGGACCGGGAGTGCCTAGTGTGCCGGTCGTGGACCTGAAGATCATGACCTTGGCCGAGCGCCCCGACCTGGCGCCGCGACTCGACGCCGACTTCGCCGGCGCCTGGCCGGAGTTCATGCTCTGGGACCCGATGGGCGCGGTCTACTACGGCGTCGCCGACGACCTCTACCCCGAGTTCGTCTTCGCCGCCGTCGACCCGGCCGAGCCGGGTCGCGTCGTCGCGCGGGCCTACGCGGTGCCGCTGCGCTGGACGGAGGACGAGCTGCCCGACGGCGGCTGGGACCGGGTCATCCAGCGGGCCACGCTCGGCCGGCTCACCGGTTCCACCCCCAACCTGGTCTCGGCCCTGGAGATCTGCGTCCGCCCGGACCGCCGCGGCGGCGGGGTGTCCGCGCTGATGCTGGACGCGATGCGCACGGCCGTCGCCGCGCGGGGCTTCGACACGCTGGTGGCGCCGGTGCGCCCGAACGGCAAGGCCGCGCTCCCGGACGTGCCGATGGCCGAGTACGCCGCCCGCCGGCGCCCGGACGGCCTGCCCGAGGACCCGTGGCTGCGGGTGCACGTCCGGGCCGGCGGCGTCGTCGAGCGGGTGGCGCCCCGGTCGATGGCGGTCACCGGCACGCTCGACGACTGGCGACGCTGGACCGGGCTGCCGTTCGACACCGACGGACCGGTGCACGTGCCCGGCGCGCTGGCGCCGGTGCTGGTCGACGTGGCCCACGACCACGCCGCCTACGTCGAGCCCAACGTGTGGGTGCGGCACCGGCTCTGAACGGCCGGAGCGCGCTCAGGCCGGCCAGGCGTGCCCGATCCCGTCGAGCAGCAGCACCACCCCGTCGGTGGCCGCCTCCCGGTCGCGGGACATCTCCCGGTATTCCGGCGAGGTGGACCAGCGCTCGAAGTCCTCCCGGCTGTCGAAGGACAGCAGGACCACCTTGTCGTGCGGCCACTCGCCGGACACCACCCGCGGTGCGGTGTCCGCCGCGAGCAGGCGACCGCCGTGCCGGGCGAGCACCGGCAGGAAGGCGGCGACGTACCTGTCGTAGCGCGCCCGGTCGTGGACGGTGAGCTGCGCGAGGGCGTAGACGGTCACCGCGCCAGGCTAGCGACCGTCGGGCGAGCGCGGCGTCCCCCGTTCCGCCGGTGCCGGCGGTGGTCCGGGGTAATCCGGGCGGCACGCGTCCGGCCTGCGGATACTGGGGGAAGGAACGGCGCGGAACCGGACCCGCCGGGGAGGTGCACGATGACCGGACGGCAGGGCCGGGTGGCACCGGGGGCGGACGGCGGGCCGGGGACCGGTCCGCGGCGCCGCCACACCGGGGTGCCCGGCGCGGTGTGGCAGGTCGAGGTCCGCACCCGGCTCGACGAGCTGCACCAGCAGCTCGACTCCCTGGGTCCCGGCGATCCGCCGTTGGCCGCGGCGTTGCGCGAACGACTGGCCGGGGTCGAGCCGGTGCTCGGCCGCGCCGGGGTGCTCGGCTGGCTGCGCGGCGGCGACGTCGAGTACGCCTGGCAGACGCTGCACGCCGTCGAGCGGGCCATGGTGGGGCTGCGGCCGGTGGCGGAGATCGTGGGGTTCCTGCCCGCGTACCGGGACGCGGCGGCGCGGTTCCTGCGGGCCGACGACAAGGTGGTCACCGACATCGACCCGGCGGCGGACGCGGCGACACCGGCGCTGCTGCGGGCCAAGGTGCAGGCGTTGCTGCTGCGCTACCACTGCGCGTCGGACGAGTTCCACGAGGCGGTACGCCGGCTGCGCAACCGGATGCTGGGCCTGTCGGTGTCCGCCCTGGTGGCGGAGGCGCTGCTGGTGCTGGTGCAGTGGCGCAACCCCGACGTGCCGTTGGTCCGGGTGCCCGCCGACGCCGTCGGCGTCCCGCCGTGGCGGCTGCTGCTGGTCGTCCTGCTCGCCGGCGCGCTCGGGGCGTTCGTCAGCGCGCTGCCCTCGATGATCACGTCACAGTCCGCCGGGCTGCCCTACCGGCTGCCGTTCCAGCAGGGGCTGCTGAAGCTGGCGGTCGGCCCGCTGGTCGCGGTGGTCGGCATCATGCTGGTCGTCGGTGGCCTGGCGAACACCACCGTGAACAGCACCGCCGCCCTGCTGGGCCTGGCCATCGTGTTCGGCGCCGGTCAGCAGGCGGTCACCGCGTTCGCCGACCGGCGGGCGGCCGACCTGCTGGCGCCGGTGACCCGGGGGCGGGGCGCCCGACCTGGGTAGCCTGGACGCATGATCTTCATTACCGCCAAGTTCCGGGTCCGGCCCTCCGACGCCGACCGGTGGCCGCAGATCGCCGCCGACTTCACCACGGCGACCCGGGCCGAGCCCGGCTGCCTGTGGTTCGACTGGTCCCGCAGCCTGGACGACCCGACCGAGTACGTGCTGGTCGAGGCGTTCCGCGACGACGAGGCCGGCGCGGCGCACGTGCAGTCGGCGCACTTCCGCGAGGCGCAGCGCACGCTGCCGCCGCACCTGGCCGAGACGCCCCGGATCGTCAACGCGACGGTGCCGCAGGAGGACTGGTCGCTCCTCGGTGAGATGGCCGTGCCCGGCGACGCCTGACGCCGGTCACGGGATGGTCAGGCCGTACGCGGCGAGGATCTCCAGGATCGGCTGGTAGTAGCTGGTGCCGCCGCTGGCGCAGTTGCCGCTGCCGCCGGAGAGCAGGCCGAGGACGGTGCCGGTCGCGGCCACGTAGAGCGGGCCGCCGCTGTCCCCCGGCTCGGCGCAGATGTTGGTCCGGATCAGCCCGGTGACGCTGCCCTCGGCGTAGTTGACTGTCTGGTTCAGCCCGGTGACCAGTCCGCACCGCACGCCGGTGGTGGCCCCGCTGCGGCAGACCGCCTGCCCCACGTACGCGTTGCCGGCGCCGGAGATCGTCACCTGGCCCGGCCAGGTGTACACCGCGCTGGGGTGGGCGACCGTGCCGGTGTAGCGGACCACCCCGTAGTCGTTGCCGGGGAAGCTGCTGCCGGTCCGGGTGCCCAGCACGCTGGTGCGGGCGCTGTCGGCGTACCAGGTGGCGCCGAGGCTCGTGCAGTGTCCGGCGGTGACGAAGTACCAGGTGCTGCCGCTGCGCGCGTTCGCGCCGAGCGAGCATCGGCCACCGCCGCCGTAGATGGCCTGGCCGCCGGCGATCAGTGTGCGCAGCCGGCCGGGCTCGTGCCGCAGCACCGCCCCGGACCGGTCGGCGGCCCGGCGCACCGCGGCCAGTTCGGCCCCGCGCACGGTGTCGTCGACGGTGACGGTGAGGCGGCCGGTGGCCGGGTCGTGGCCCCAGGCGGTGCCGGCGGCGCGCACCTCGGCGAGCGACGCCGGGGTGGCCGGCCGGGGCGCGCCGGCCCGGGCCGCGGCCGGGGTGACGGCGAGCAGCGCGGCGAGCGCGAGGACGACGAGCGACGGTCGGCGCATCAGGACTCCTCCATCGTCGATAATCGATGTAATGCCAGCATCGACCCACGGTCGCCCCCGTTCAAGCGCCGGCGGCGGTCCGGTGGCGGACAGCGTGTCGGCCCGACGGGCCCGGGTCCCGAAACTTTCGGGGCCGGTGCACCGGGGCGACCCCGGCGCGTCCACCGCCCACGGCCGGCACGTTCCCGTCTCCGGGCGTCGCAGGCGGCGGGCGAATCGAAGCATCGAGAACGTTAAGTTTTCGGAACGCTTCCGGTAGGCTCCTGACAGATTCGCTTCGATCACTCCACGGTGACGGGGAGTCACTCCCCACCCGCGCGGCCTCCGGGCGGCCGCGTCCGAGCCGACACCGTGGCGGGCGGTGGTCGAGGTGGACCGTCCCATTGGTCAGGCTAGGAGAGGCTTCAGATGGACAAGGTGTTCGCCCGCACCAGTCAGCGCGCGGCGGCCCGGCCGCGCCCCCGCGCCACGGTGGTGTCGATGCTCGCCGGGGCCGCGGCGGTCGCCGCGACGGTAGCGGTCGCGACCAGCGCCAGCGCCGGCACGACGCTCGGCGCGTCGGCGGCGGAGCAGGGTCGCTACTTCGGCACCGCGGTGGCCGCGAACAAGCTGTCGGACAGCACGTACGTCGGCATCCTGAACCGCGAGTTCAACATGGTCACGCCCGAGAACGAGATGAAGTGGGACGCCACCGAACCGTCCCAGAACCAGTTCAACTACAGCAGTTCCGACCGGATCGTCGCGCACGCCCAGGCCAACGGCATGCGGGTCCGCGGGCACGCGCTGGCCTGGCACTCCCAGCAGCCGGGCTGGGCGCAGAACATGTCCGGCACCGCGCTGCGCAACGCCATGATCAACCACATCACCCAGGTCGCCACCCACTTCAAGGGCAAGATCCACTCCTGGGACGTGGTCAACGAGGCGTTCGACGACGGCAACGGCGGCCGCCGCGACTCGAACCTCCAGCGCACCGGCAACGACTGGATCGAGGTCGCCTTCCGCACCGCCCGCGCCGCCGACCCCGGCGCCAAGCTCTGCTACAACGACTACAACACCGACAACTGGACCTGGGCCAAGACGCAGGGCGTCTACAACATGGTCAAGGACTTCAAGGCCCGAGGCGTGCCGATCGACTGCGTCGGCTTCCAGTCGCACTTCAACAACGGCTCGCCGTACCCGAGCAACTACCGCACCACGTTGCAGAACTTCGCCGACCTCGGCGTCGACGTGCAGATCACCGAGCTCGACATCGAGGGCTCCGGCAGCGCCCAGGCCACCACCTACGGCAACGTCGTCAAGGACTGCCTGGCCGTGGCGCGGTGCAACGGCATCACCGTCTGGGGCATCCGGGACAGCGACTCCTGGCGGGCCAGCGGCACGCCGCTGCTCTTCGACGGCAGCGGCAACAAGAAGGCGGCGTACACCTCGACGCTCAACGCGCTGAACGCCGGCGGCACCACGCCGCCGACCAGCACCCCGCCCACCACCACGCCGCCCACCAGCACCCCGCCCACCAGCACGCCGCCGACCAGCACCCCGCCGTCGACTCCCCCGCCGGCCGGCGCCTGCACCGCGACGCTCTCCACCAACCAGTGGCAGGGCGGCTTCGTCACCAACGTCCGGGTCACCGCCGGTGGCAGCGCGCTCAACGGCTGGTCGGTGTCGCTGACGCTGCCGTCCGGCTCGTCGGTCACCAACGCGTGGAGCGCGCAGACCAGCGGCTCCACCGGTCCGGTGACGTTCCGCAACGTCGACTACAACCGCCAGGTCCCCGCCGGTGGCAACACCGAGTTCGGCTTCCAGGGCACCGGCACCGCCCCCTCCGGCACCGTGAGCTGCACGGCCGGCTGATCCCCTCCCGTGGCCCGGCGCGGCACCCCGCCGCGCCGGGCCACGGCTCAGTCCTCCAGCTCGGGGCCGAGCAGCCGGATCTCCTCGATGTCCGTGGCCGCCTGGAGCTCGCGCAGCACCGCGTCGTCGATCTGGTTGGTGTTACGCAGCCGGGTGACCGCCTGACGCTTACGGTCCAGCATCTCGAGTTGCAGCCGGCGGGCCAGCTCCCGCTCCCGGTCCGCCTCCTCGCCGCGCGGATTGCGTACCTCATCGAGGTGGTCCTGGTAGCCGGCGCGGAGCCGGTCCACGGTGTCCGGCGCGACGCCCAGGTCGGCGGCGGCCGACGGCAACGCCTCCAGCACCGCCTCGGTGGCCCGGATCCGCGCCCGGCGCACCTCGTCGTCGCGCTCCCGGTCGCCGGTCAGGCCGGCCCAGCTGACGACGGCGGGCAGGGTGGTGCCCTGCACCACCATGATCAGCACGATCACCACCACGGTGACGAAGATGATCAGATCGCGCTCGTGCACCCGGGTGCCGTCGTGCATGGTGACCGGCACGGCCAGCGCCGCGGCGAGCGAGACCGCACCACGGAACCCGGCCCAGCCGGCGGCGGTACGCATCCGAGCGTCGAAGTGCGCCGACCGCCGTGACTGCCGCCGGTCGACCCGCTGCAACGCCGACACGGACAGGTGCACCCAGCCCAGCCGGGTCGCGACCACGACCAGCGCGACCAACACCGCGATGCCGAACGACGCGGCCGGCGAATGGCTGGTGATGCTGCGCAGCGAGCTCGGGACCTGCATGCCCAGCAGCACGAACAGGCTGCCGTTGATCATGAAGGTGGACAGGTCCCAGAACGCGTAGGCGGTGACCCGGGAGCGGGCCCGGATCACCCGCGGGCCCGCGTACGACAGCAGCAGGCCGGAGACGACCACCGCGAGCACCCCGCTGGCGTGCGCCGCGTCGGCGAGCAGGAACGCCACGAACGGGGTCAGGATGCTCAGCCCGCCCTCCCGTAACGCGTCGTCGACGTGCTTGCGGATCAGCACCACCACCCCGCCGACGAGCAAGCCGGCGGCCACCCCGCCCAGCGACTTGCCGACGAACTGACCGGTGAGCGAGAACGCGCCGGGCACCTTCCCGCCCGCGATCACGCCGGCCGCCACCGCGAACAACACCAGCGCCGTACCGTCGTTGACCAGGCTCTCGGCGCGCAGCGTGGTGAGGATGCCACGCGGCATCCGCTTGGCCAGGCCGGCGACGGCGGCGGCGTCGGTGGGCGCCAGGACCGCGCCGAGCACCCAGGCGGCGGCCGGTTCCACGCCGAGGGCCTGAGCCACGTACGCGACGGCGACCATCGTGATGATCACCAACGCGACGGCCAGCAGCACGATCACCGCGAGGTTGGCGCGGATCTCGCGGAGGCTGATCACCAGGCTCTCCCGGTAGAGGATCGCCGGGAGGAACAGCACCAGCACCACCTCGGGTTCGAGGACCACGTTCTCGAACGGCGGCAGCAGGCCGAGCAGCGCGCCCATCGAGATGAGCAGCACCGGCGGCGCGACGCTGTACCGGCCCCCGATGGTGGTGCCGATGAGCACCGTGGCGCCGAGCACCGTGATCAGCACGAGTGCGCTCACGCCATACCCCCGTCACCGTCCGCCGGGTCCACCGTGCCGCACGGCACGATCGGGTGGGGCGGAACGGCCCGATCGTTACTCGAAGCGGGACGGGTCGCCGACGCCCCGGCGCAGGATCTCCGGCTCGTCGCCGGAGAGGTCGACCACGGTGGTGGGTTCCAGCCCGCAGTCGCCGGCGTCGACCACGGCGTCGACCTGATGGTCGAGGCGTTCCTTGATCTCCCAGCCCTGGGTCATCGGCTCCGGCTCGTCGGGCAGCAGCAGCGTGCTGGAGAGCAGCGGCTCGCCCAGCTCGGCGAGCAGCGCCTGGGTGACGGTGTGCTTCGGCACGCGCGCACCCACCACCCGCCGGCGCGGGTCCTGGAGCCGCCGGGGCACCTCGGAGGTGGCCGGGAGCAGGAACGTGTAGCTGCCCGGGATGACGGCCTTTACCTGCCGGAACACCGAGTTGCTGAGCTTGACGAACTGGCCGAGCTGGGCGAAGTCGGCGCAGACCAGCGTGAACGGGTGCCGCTCGTCGAGCCGGCGGATGTCCCGGATCCGCTCCACGCCGGCCCGGTTGTCGAGCCGGCAGCCGAGGGCGTAGCAGGAGTCGGTCGGGTAGACGATCACCCCGTCGGACCGCAACAGGTCCACCACCTGCCGGATGACCCGCGGTTGGGGATTGTCCGGATGCAGGTCGTAGTACCTCGCCACGCCGGCCAGCCTATGCCCGTTCCCGATCACCCGCAGGTTTGGCGGGCGCCGGTTCCGGAAACAGGTCAGGGCCGTTTTCAGCACAGGGGGGACCGACCATGTCCGCATCCACCACCGACCGCGTCGCCGACCGTCCCGCGGAGGTGACCGACCCACTGCTGTGGGACCTGTCCGCCGCGGTGGCCGACACGCACCAGCCCGACGCGCAGCGGGCCTGCGCCAGCCCGAGTTGCGCCGGCGTCGCCTGGCCGTGCCCCGCGTGGAACGCGGCCCAGGCGGGCCTGACCATCGCCCGCGCCGGCTCACCCGGCACACGGACCGGAGCCACCGGCCCTCGGACCGCCGTCACACCGGCCGGGACCGCCGCCACCTGGGTCGGCTCACCCGTCGCCCGAGCCGGCTCCCGCGCGACCGACCCGACGGCTCCCGGCGTCGCCACCGACTCCTCGGCAAGCGGCGGCCCCACCGACCCGGGCCGCCCCACTGCCGACACCCACCTCACCGCCACCGCAGCCTGAACCCACCCCACCCCACCCCACCCCGGCCCGGCCCGGCCCGGCTCGGCTCGGCCCGTCGATCTTGGAGTTGTGGCTGTTGTCAAAAGGCGCAGTCCCGACTATCCGGGTGCCATAACTCCAAGATCGGCGAGGCGGGGTGGGTTCGGGCGGCCGAAGGAAGGTTGACCAAGGGGTTCGTGTCGTCGGGCGGCCTCGGTGCCGACGCCAACTCCTTGATCGACAGCGTGCGGGACGGGGTGACGCCGGCCGGGCCGGACATCCAGGCCGTGCCCGCCGCGCGGCCAACGGCATGGCTCGAACGCCATGATTGCCGGCGCGGGAGGGCTCCCGTTCACGCCGTTCCACCGCGAGCCACCAGCGGGCCGCGACGGGAACGCCACGCGCCCCGGCTCCACACCAGACCCTCCACACCGTTCCACCCGGGCGGCCGACCGGCAGTGCCGGAAACGCCATGCGCACCAACCCAGGCGCCGCACGTCCACGCCCTTCCAGGCCCGCAGCCACAGGCCCGCATCCCGCGTCGATCATAAAGTTGGCGGCATTTTCGATCTTCCCGACCTCCGCCAACTTCATGATCGACGGCAGGGGCAGGCTCAGGGTGGGACGGGGACGGCGTGCGCGGCGCGCAGAAGCGAGGGCTACGCACCCCACGCCATTCCACCCGGGCAGCCGACGGGCCGTACCGGAACGCCATGCACCCCGAACCGCGCGCCAGATCTCCACGCCGTTCCACCTGGGCGGCCGACAGGCCACAACCGGGATGCCATGCGTGCCGATCGCGGCGCGACACGGCCATGCGGGCGACCGACGGCCGCGAGTGGACGGCACGGGGCGCGCTCGAGGGCTCGACGTTCCACGCCGACCCGTGAAACGGGCAGGGGGTCCACGGTGGACGGGTGGGACATGGTGCGCGCCGGTACGGACCCCTGTCGTGGGAGCCGTCCCATGGTGCGGAGAGCGCTCTCTTTGGTAACGAGACATTGACGGACGCGTAACCGGAACCTAATCTCGCTTCTCAAGAGAGCGCTCTCTCGACTATCGGACCACCCTCCGAACACCACCTTCTCCTCTGAAGGGGACCTCCATGACACTCCCCCTGCGGGACGTCTCCCCCGTACCCCCGCCTGCCTCGCCACCCTCGGCCACCCGCCGGCGTCGACGCCGGGTGACCGCCCTCGCCGCCGTCTCCGTGCTCGCCGCCGGCCTCCTCGGTGTCGTGGTCGGCGGTGGCGGCACCGCCGCCGCCGGCACCGTCGGCGCGGGCAGCTACACCGAGACGCTGCCGCCCGGCGCCGCGCTGCCCAAGGGCTGCGGCACGGTCAGCACCAACCCCCGGATCTTCGCCACCGCGGACGCCCCGGCCGGCGCGATCCCCACCAACGACTGGTGGTCCTCGCTGATCTGGAAGCGCAACACCTGCGGAGGCAGCGAGAACCTCCAGGCCCACCCGCTGGCGTTCAAGGCCGAGAACAACGGTCTCGGGCTGTCCTACAACACCACGCCGGCGATCAGCGGCACCGCCACCGGCGTCGGCGAATACCACTACCCGTACACCGAGGACGTCCGCGTCGGGGTGGCCGGGCTGGCCGCGCCGGTGGTCAAGGCCGCCGACTGGACGGACTGGACGGTCACCGCCGACTGGAGCGACGGCAGCCGGAGCATGCGGGCCACCATCGGCCACGGCCTGCCGTTCAGCTACTACACCGTGACCGGCGGCGGTGCCGCGCAGCTCACCGCCACCGCGACGCCCACCGTGTGGCGCAACTCCGGCGCCACCATCGGCTTCACGGTCAACGGCCACGACTACGTCGCGTACGGGCCGACCGGCGCGACCTGGACCGTCAACGGCGCCGGCATCAGCTCGACGCTCGCCGGCAAGGGCTACTTCTCGGTCGCGGTGCTGCCCGGCGGCGCCGACAAGGCCGCGCTGGCCGACACCTACGGCCGGTACGCCCACGCGCACGTCACCGGCACCCGGATGAGCTACGCCTACGACCCGGCGACCGGTTCGGTGCGCACCACCTACGCGTTCACCACCACGCCCCGCGAGGGCACCGAGACGAAGACCGTGGTGGCGCTCTACCCGCACCAGTGGCGCAGCCTCACCGGCGCCACGCCGATCACCCCGACGTACGTCTCGCCACGCGGCGCCATGCGGGTGCTCGCCGGCGTGCCGTCGTTCACCACCTCGATGCGCTTCACCGGCGTACTCCCCGAGGTGCCCGCAGTCGGCGACTCCACCGGCGCGGACCTGAGCACGGTCACCAACTACCTCAACGCCGAGCTGGCCAACCCGGAGGGGATCAGCGGCCAGGACACCTACTGGGCCGGCAAGGGCCTCGGCCGGGCCGCCCGGATCGCCGAGATCGCCGACCAGCTCGGCCTGGCGCCGGTCCGCGACAAGGCCGTCGCGGCGATGAAGGCCCGGCTCACCAACTGGCTCACCGCCTCCTCCGGCGAGACCAGCCAGCTGTTCTACTACGACCGCAACTGGGGCACGCTGATCGGCTACCCCGCCTCGTACGGCTCCGACGAGGACCTCAACGACCACCACTTCCACTACGGCTACTTCATCGCCGCGGCGGCCACGCTGGCCAAGTTCGACAGCGGCTGGGCCGACGACACCCGCTACGGCGGCATGGTCGACCTGCTGATCCGCGACGCCAACAACTACGACCGCGCTGACAACCGCTTCCCCTACCTGCGGGACTTCGACATCTACGCGGGCCACGACTGGGCCTCCGGGCTGGCGCCGTTCTTCGCCGGCAACAACCAGGAGTCCTCGTCCGAGGGGATGAACTTCGCCAACGCGCTGATCCAGTGGGGCCAGGCCACCGGGAACACCGCCGTCCGTGACGCCGGCGTCTACCTGTGGACCACCCAGTCCGCGGCCATCTCGGAATACTGGTTCGACGTGCACGACGAGAACTTCCCGGCCGGCTTCCAGCACAAGACCGTCGGCATGGTGTGGGGCGACGGCGGCGCGTACGCCACCTGGTTCTCCTCCGCGCCGGAGATGATCCAGGGCATCAACATGCTGCCCATCACCGGCGGCCACCTCTACCTCGGCGAGTACCCGGAGTACGTCAAGGCCAACTACGCGGAGCTGCTCGCCAACAAGGGCGGCCCACCGACGGTGTGGCAGGACATCATCTGGGAGTTCCTCGCCCTCGGCGACGGCGACCAGGCGCTGCGCAACTTCCGGGCCAACAGCACCTTCGCCAGCGAGGAGGGCGAGAGCAAGGCGCACACGTTCCACTGGATCCGCAACCTCGCCGCGCTGGGCACGGTGGACACCTCGGTCACCGCGAACCACCCGCTGGCCAAGGTGTTCAAGAAGGGCACCGAGCGCACCTACGTGGCGTCGAACATCACCGCCGCGCCGCTGACCGTCACGTTCTCCGACGGCACCACGCTCGCCGTGCCGGCCGGCAAGACCGTCACCTCCGGGGCGTACACCTGGAGCGGCGGCAGCGCCACCGGCGGGGTGACGGTGCCGACCGGTCCCCCGCCGACCGGGACGCCCACGCCCACCCCGACCACCCCGACCCCGACGCCGACCACGCCGAGCCCGACGCCGACCAGCGCCAGCCCGACGCCGACGCCGACCAGCCCGAGTCCCAGCCCGAGCACCACGCCGCCAGCGCTGGAGCCCACCCGCTACCTGGGCGCCGACGGGGCGCTCGGGGGCACCGCCGGCCCGGCCGGCACGGTCACGGTGGCCGCGGCCAACGGCAACCACGACGGGTCACCGGCCAACCCGCAGGTGTTCACCGCCACCGGGCTGACCGGCACGTACACCGGCGGGAACACCGCCTTCGACCTGGCCGTCGACGCCGGCACCTCGGTCGGCAACGGCGTCCAGGCCCGGGTCTCCTACGACCTGACCGGTGACGGCAGCTTCGACCGGGTGGAGACCTACCGGTACTACGCCACCGACCCGGTCACCGGCGTGGAGCACTACCGGCACACCCAGGGCCTGACCTCGGCCACCGGCACGCTCGGCGACCTGTCCGGCGGCACGGTCCGGATCGAGGTGTGGAACGCCATCGGCGCCGGCGCCACCACGCTCGGCGTCGGTGACGCGTCGCGCCTGGTCCTGCCGTACGCCGGCAGCACCGCCACCACCACCGCGCCGCCGCCCGCGGGCGGGTTCACCGCCGAGCGGCACCTGGTCTCCCCGACCGGGCTGGCCGGCGCCGCCGGGGCCTCCGGTGCCGCGGCCGTCCCGGCGGCCGGCGGCGACCACCTGGTGTTCACCGCCTCCGGTCTGACCGCCCGCTACACCGGCGGGGCGACCCGGTTCGACCTGCTCCTCGACGCCGGCACCGCGGTGGGCAACGGTACCCACGTGCGGGTCTCCTACGACCTGACCGGCGACGGCAGCGCCGACCGGGTGGAGACCTACCAGTACTGGGCGACCGACCCGGTGCCGGGCTGGGAGCACTACACCGAGGCCCGGGGCCTCCAGTCGGGCGTCGGCACGCTCGGTGACCTGGCCGGCGGCACGGTGACCGTGGAGGTGTGGAACGCCATCGGCGGCGCCCCGACCAGCCTCGGCGTCGGCGACCGCTCGACCGTCACCCTGCCCTTCGGCGCGTGACACCGACCGGAGCCCCGGCCGTCCGACGGCCGGGGCTCCGGTGTGTCCGCCGCGCCCCGGCCCGCGCCGCGGCGGCGGCTCAGGGCCAGCGGGTGGCGGTGGACGCGAACAGCTCCGGGTCGCTGGCCACCGGGATGACGCAGACGAGGTGGCCGCCGGGCGCGCGCAGCACGTGGCAGTCCTGCCAGCGGGAGACCGGGGTGGCGCCCAGCCCGCGCAGCCGCTCCACCTCGGCGGGCACGTCGTCGGTCTCGATGTCGAGGTGGTGCCGGGGCGCGTCGTCGACCGCCTGCACGGCGGTGACCAGACCCGGGACCACGTCGGCCAGGCCGGTGAACTCGGGCTCGGACGGGTCGGTGCGGACCTCCGCGCCGAGCGCGGCGGACCAGAACGCGGTGACCTCCCCGGCCGAATCCTGGGGCGCGTCGATGATCAGTGCGTAGAGCCGGGACCGGTGCATGGGAAGACCCTAACCACGGCCGCCCGTCCCGGCAGCCCCGGTTCCGGCCGCGAGCCGCGCGCGCAACCACGCCGGGTCGGGGTTCACCACGGCCCCGTCCGGCAGCACCACGGTCGGCACGGTCTCGTCGCCGCCGGTCACCGCCCGGACCGCCGCCGCCCCCTCCGGGTCGCGCCAGATGTCCACCCAGTGCGCCCGCCGGGCACGCCGGCCCAGCCGCAGACGCAACCGCAGGCAGTACGTGCAGCCGGGGCGCCAGTAGACCACCGGCCGGCCGTCCCGGGCGCTGCGGGCGCGCGCCTGTTCCGCGCTCAGCGACCGGGGGAAGGCCAGCGGCGAGAAGAGCACCGCCAGCACGGCGAAGGCGGCGAAGCCCAGCACGGACGGCACCACCCCGTCCCGGGTGACGCCCACGAGCACACCGGCGACCAGCATCAGCCCGGCGAACCACCAACTGCGCCCCATCAGGCGGTCACCTCCGCGAGCAGCTCCAGCAGGTGCCGGTACGGCTGGCCGGTGGCCCGCGCCAGGCCGATCTCGCAGGTGCGGTTCACCGAGGCGTACCCGTCGAAGGGCCGCGCCGCGACGGCGGCGGCCTCGGCCCGGGTGGCCGACGCGGTCAACTCCGGATGCAGCAGCCCTCGGTCGCCGGCGAAGCCGCAGCACTGCCAGCCGTCGGGGACCACCACCTCGTCGGCGACCGCCCGGGCCACCGCGCGGAGCGCGTCGTCCAGGCCGAGCCGGGTCGACGAGCAGGTCGGGTGCAGCGCGAGCGAACCCAGCCGGCGGCGCACGGTCAGCCGCGGCAGCAGCGTGGTGGCCGCGAACTCCACCGCGTCGACCACCCGCAGGTCGCCCGCGTCGGCGAGCAGCCGGTCGAAGCCCTCGGTGCAGGAGGCGGCGTCGCTGACCACCGGCAGCGCGCCGTCGCGGCTGGCCGCGCGCAGCACCGGCGGCACCCGGTCGCGCACCGCCCGGTAGCCGTCGGTCAGCCCCTTGGACGACCAGGGCGTGCCGCAGCACAGGTCGCCGACGCCGTCCGGCACGAGCAGGCGTACGCCGGCCCGGTCGGCGAGGGTGAGCAACGCGGCGGCCACGCCGGCGCCGCCCTCGGCGGGGGCGAACAGCGTGCCGAGGCAGGAGGGCACGAAGACCGCGTCCGGCTCACCGGCCGGATTCGGGCGGCGGGGCGACCCGCCGGTGGGCAGGTCCCGTCGCCACTGCGGGACCCGCTCGGCGCCGAGCACCGCCCGGGCCACCCGGGTGGCCGCCTCGGGCAGCGCCGGGGGCAGCGCGCCGGCCAGGTCCAACCCGCGCGCCATGCCCCGGGTGGTGGCGCCCCACCGCCGGGCCGCGGCCCGCCAGCCGGTCGACGCGGCCCGGCCGTGCTCCTCGGCGCGCAGCCGCTTGACCAGGTCACCGGTGTTGATCAGCACCGGGCAGGCGGTGGCGCACATCCCGTCGACCGCGCAGGTCTGCACCGCGTCGTAGTCGTAGGCGTCGGTCAGCTCCTTCGCCAGCGCCCGGTCACCGGCGGCCTCGGCGGCGGCGATCTCGCGGCGCAGCACGATCCGCTGCCGAGGCGTGGTGGTGAGGTCGCGGCTCGGGCAGACCGGCTCGCAGTAGCCGCACTCGACGCAGCGGTCCACCTCCTCCTCCACGGTCGGCACGGTCTTCAGATGCCGCAGGTGCACCTCCGGGTCGTCGCCGAGCAGCACGCCCGGGTTGAGCACGCCGTCCGGGTCGCAGAGCGTGCGCAGCTCGCGCATCACCTCGTACAGCTCGTCGCCGAACTGGCGGCGCACGTACGGGGCCATCACCCGGCCGGTGCCGTGCTCGGCCTTGAGCGTGCCGCCGTGGCCGAGCACCAGGTCGACCATCTCCTCGGTGAAGTCGGCGTAGCGCGTCGGGGCCTCGCCGCCGGCGAACCGCTCGTTGAGCATGAAGTGCAGGTTGCCGTCCTTGGCGTGGCCGAAGATCACGCTGTCGGCGTAGCGGTGACGGTCGAACAGGTCGGTCAGCGCGGCGCAGGTGTCGGCCAGCGCCGCCACCGGCACGGCGACGTCCTCCAGCAGCGCGGTGGTGCCGGAGGGTCGGGCCCCGGCCACCGCCGCGTACAGGCCCTTGCGGATGTGCCAGAGCGCGGCCCGGGCGGCCGGCTCGCCGCTGAGCCGGGCCGCTGTGGTCAGCGGCAGGTCGGCCAGCACCGGCTGCGCGGCGGCGACCCGGTCGGCGAGCGCGTCCGGTTCCGACTCCTGCCACTCCACCAGCAGCGCGGCGTGACCGCGCACGGCCAGGCCGCGCAGCGCCGCGTCCGCCTTCGGGTCGCGCTGGGCCACCCGCAGGGCGGCGGCGTCCAGCAGCTCGATCGCCGCCGGCCCGGCGGCCACCAGCGCCGGCATGGCCGCCGTCGCCGCGCCCAGGGTGTCGAAGACCAGCAGGCCGGTCGCGGCGTGCCGGAGCACGGGTACGGTGCGGAACGTCGCCGACGCGACGAACGCGAGCGTGCCCTCGCTGCCCACCACCAGCCGGGTCAGCAGGTCGGCCGGGTCGTCGTGGTCGAGGAACGCGTTCACCCCGTACCCCATGGTGTTCTTCATGGCGAACTGGGCGCGGACCCGGCGCACCGAGTCGGGGTTGCCGCGCACTCGGTCGCGCAGCCGCAGCAGGCCGGCGTGCAGCGCCGGCTCGGTGGCGCGCAGCCGGGCGTCGGCGTCCGGCGCGCCGGTGTCCAGCACGGTGCCGCTGGGCAGCACCAGCACCAGCGACTCCAGCGTGCGGTAGGTGTTGAACTCGGTGCCGCAGGTCATCCCGCTGGAGTTGTTGGCGACCACCCCGCCGACGGTGCACGCGGACTCGCTGGCCGGGTCCGGGCCGAGCCGGCGGCCGTGCGCCGCGAGCCGCGCGTTGACCTGCCGCAGGACCACCCCGGGCTGCACCCGCACCCGCCGCCCGCCGTCGAGCACCTCCAGGTCGCGGAAGTGCCGGCGGACGTCGACGAGCAGCCGGTCGGTGACCGCCTGGCCGCTGAGGCTGGTGCCGCCGGAGCGGAACGTCAGCGGGACGCCGACGCGGCGGCTCTGCGCCAGCAGCGCGGCGACCTGGCCGGCGTCGGCCGGGGTGACCACCGCGCCGGGGTGCAGCAGGTAGTGCGACGCGTCGTGGGCCAGCTTCAGCCGGTCCACGGCCCGGGTGCTCACGCCGCCGGGCACCGCCGCCTCCAGCCCGGCCCGTACCGACGCGTCCAGCTCCGTCATGATCACCGCACCTCCCCCACCCACCCTAGGCCGGGCCGGTCGCGGGTCAGCGGGTGGCCGGACGACATCGGGCCTCGTCAACCGGCCTCGATCCGCGCCAGCACCCGGTGCTGGAACGCGCGTGCCGCCGGCCCGGACGGCGGTGGCCCGCCCGAGCGGGCGGCGACCGCTCGGAGGATCAGCGCGGCGTCCGGGTCGTCGGCGGCCACCCGCCGACCGGCGTCGACCTTGCCCAGCCAGACGCCGTCGCGGCAGCGCACCAGCGCGCGGCAGGCCCCGAGCACCGCGTCCTCGGCGCCCGGCGCCGGCGCGTCGCCGGGTGGGGTGGGAAGTGCCAGCCACCAGCGCAGCGCGTCGACCAGCAGCGCCCGCAGCGCGGCCGGCGGCGGGTCGGCGAACGCGTCGGCGGCGGGCGGGCCGAGCAGGGTCAGGCCGGACTGGCGCAGGATGCTGCGGTCCAGCGCGTACCAGAACCGCCCGTCCGCGGCGGGCCGGTCCGCCGGGTCGTAGGTGGCGCGGAACGGCATCGTGGCGCCGGTGTTCAACTCCACCTCGAAGCCCGGGTCGGACGTGCCGGAGGTGGCCACGTCCCGTCGGTAGACGACCAGTTCCAGGCCGCGCGCCGGGCAGGGCAGCGACTCGTGCCGCAGCTTGTCCACCAGCGCCCGCTTCGCCGCGGCGGACGGCGGCCCGGCGGCCAGCAACGCCACGTCCACGTCGCTGCGCCCCGGCTGGTAGGCGCCCAGCGCGACCGAGCCGGCCGCGTACGCGCCGGCCAGGTCGGCGCCGAGTACGTCGCGGGCGCGCCGGAGGAGTTCGGCGAGGTAGTCGCGGACGTCGTCGCGCATGCCCGCATCCTGCCCGGCGCGGTTCCGGCGACGCCGTCCGGGTGGGCTCGGACGCCACCGCGGCCCGCCGCGCCGGCCGGTGCCGTCGGCGCAGGTCGGTTAGCCTGCGAGCCGGGCATGGACACGATTCGGCCGAGCAGTCGGAGGCATCGCGTGCGGCACAGCGGAGACAACGGCGCGGTCCCGAAGCGGCCGCGACGGCGGGGGCGGCGACTGCTGGTCGTGCTGGCGGTGGGCGCGCTGCTCGCCGGGTGCGGGCTGGTCGCCGGCGGCTACTACTTCGACTCGGTGCCGACGCCCACCGACCTGAAGCTGCCCGAGTCGACAACGGTCCTCTACGCCGACGGCCGCACGCCGATGGCGAAGCTGGGCGCGCAGAACCGCACCATCGTCCCGTACGAGGCGATGAACGACTCGGCGAAGCAGGCCATCGTGGCGGCCGAGGACCGCACGTTCTGGACCAACCGCGGCATCGACGTCAAGGGCGTGCTGCGGGCGGCCTGGGCGAACGTGAGCGGCGGGCAGCGGCAGGGCGCGTCCACGCTCACCCAGCAGTACGCGCGGGTCGCGGCCGACCTGCGCGGGGTCACCTACTCCCGCAAGCTGCGCGAGGCGGTGATCGCCTGGAAGCTCGACGACAAGTACAGCAAGGAGGAGATCCTCGGCTTCTACCTGAACACGGTCCCGTTCGGCCGGGGCGCGTACGGGATCGAGGCGGCCGCGCAGACGTTCTTCGGCAAGACCGTCCGTCGGGACGCCCCGGCCGCGCAGCAGCTCACCCCCGCCGAGGCGATGGTGCTCTGCGCCATGGTGAAGCAGCCGGAGGCGGACCCGGCGGACCCGCAGGGCTCACCGGGTTACGACCCGCGCCGCAACGCGCTCGCCAAGCAGAATTCGATCGACCGATGGAACTACATCCGCGACGGCATGGTCAAGCTCGGTTACCTGACCCCGCAGCAGGCGGCGGACCTGGCGTACCCGGACACGGTGCGACCGATCGACCGTGACGCCGGCCGCTCCGACCTGGACCGGCCGACCGGCCTGGTGGTCAACCACGTGCTGGCCGAGCTGCGGGAGACCGAACCGTTCCGCGGCAAGCCGGACGAGGTGATCCGCGACGGCGGCTACCGGATCGTCACCACCATCGACAAGCGGGTGCAGGACGCGGCCGAGGCGGCGGCGGACATCCGCCGCGACACCGCGCCGGCGGCGGTCCGCGGCCAGCCGAAGAACTGGCAGGCGGCGCTGGTCGCGGTGGAGCCGGGCACCGGCCGGGTGCTCGGCTACTACGGCGGCGACCGCGGCTCGGGCGCCGACTACGCCGGCTGGTACACCGACGAGCAGGGCCAGGCGCGCGGCTTCGGCCAGCATCCGCCGGGGTCGTCGTTCAAGGTGTACGACCTGGCCGCCGCGGTGCGCGACGGCATGTCGGTGAAGCAGCGGTTCGACTCGCCGGACACCAAGGAGTTCCCCGGGTCCGGCCGGACCCGGGGCAGCGCGGCCGGGCCGATCCGCAACGCCGAGCACGCGTCGTGCCAGCCGGACTGCGCGCTCTGGGAGGCCACCGTCGCCTCGTTGAACGTCACCTACTTCGAGCTGACCGAGAAGCTGGGCACCGCGAAGGTCATCGAGACGGCCCGGCAGGCCGGCGTGGGGTCGATGTGGGAGACGGTGCGGGGCAACCCGCGGCCGCAGCGGGTCGACCTGCGCGACGACCCGGCCGACGAGCTGGCGGAGCACTTCTCCACCGAGGTCGGCATCGGCCAGTACGGCATCACCGTGCAGGACCACGCCAACGGGATGGCCACGTTCGCGGCCGGTGGCAAGCGGGCCGACGCGCACTTCGTCCGGTCGGTGACCAAGGGTGACGACAAGGTGTGGACCGAGCAGCTGCGGCAGACCGACCTCGGTCTCGACGCCGAGGCGGTGAACCAGCTCGACTGGACGCTGCGCCGGGTCCGGGCGGCCCGGCTGGACAACGGCTGGGACTCCGCCGGCAAGACCGGCACGTGGCAGGCCGGGCAGAGCACCACCAAGAACGTGCACACCTGGATGGTGGGGTGGACCGGCGCCCTCGCCTCGGCGGTCTGGCTGGGTACCACCGACGGCAAGCCGCTGCGGACGACGGGCGGCAGCTACGAGGTGTACGGCTCGACCGGGGCCGCGCCGATCTGGCGCCAGTTCATGACCCGGGCCACCGCGGCGATGAAGCTCGACCCGGACAAGTACCGCTTCCGCGAGCCGGCCTTTCCCGGCGACGCGCCGGAGCCGAGCCCGTCGGCGCCGGTCCCGAGCAGCTCCACGCCGAGCCCGTCCGCGTCGCCGACCGGGTCGCCGACCGCGAGCCCTGCTCCGTCGAGTGCGAGTCCCAGCCCGAGCCGGCGACCCGGACCGCGGCCGACCCTGTCGCCCTCACTGACGACGCCGCCCGGGGGGGCCGCCGACGAGGACCCGGGGACCGCGCTGAAACTCTGTGCACCATTCGGTAACTGCGGCATTGAACCTACATCGGGCATGCACTCGTCCACTGCCGACAATGTTCGCCCTGATCAGGGGCTATTGAAGATCATGGCTTCCTGAATTCGGGTCGACGGCGGGGTGTCCGACGGCAGTCGGTTGCCCAGGTCACCCATTGCTCACGGCTCCGACGGCGTGTGATCGTGCACCAGCGAGTCGTCGACCCCCGGCGGCTCACGACGGTCGATCTGTCGACCCGGAGCCACGCCGGCAGCTCCGGTGACCGCCCGTCACCCTGCCTCGCACCATCGCGCCGCCCGACCCCACCGGGCTCCGTGCGGCGCGCCTAGGAACAGGAGCGAACCCTCGTGAAGCTCTCCCCTCGCCTCGCCGCGCTCACCGGCGCGGCCGCGGCCGGCGTGATCGCCGCCGGCACCGCCGCGGCCGTGCAGGCCGCGCCACCCGGGCCCGCCGCGCCCAACCCCGCCCAGGCCCGCGCGGCGGCCGCCGACTCGGCCCGCGCGCTGGTCGCGAACCGCCCCGCCTACCTGCAGGCCGGTTCCGACGACGCGTTCGTGCAGAAGCCGGTCATCTCCTCCGAGGGCACCCAGTACGTGCCCTACGAGCGCACCTACAAGGGCCTGCCGGTGGTCGGCGGTGACTTCGTGCTCGCCACCGACGGCGCCGGCAACCTCAAGTACGCCTCGGTCGCGCAGCAGCGGCCGATCGGCGCCCTCGCCACCTCCCCCAAGCTGACCTCGGCCGCCGCCGCGAAGACGGCGCGCGGCCAGCTCAAGACCGTCAGCTCCGTCGAGGGCACCACGCTCGTCGTCTACACGCTCGGCGCCAGCCCGGCGCTGGCCTGGGAGACGACGGTACGCGGCACCGACGCGGACGGCCCCAGCCGGCTCACCGTCGACGTCGACGCCCGCACCGGGGCGGTGCTGCGCAAGCAGGAGCACATCGTCGCCGGCACCGGCACCGGCGCCTGGAACGGCCCGGCCCCGCTCACGCTGAACACCACCCAGTCGGGCAGCACCTTCACCATGAAGGACCCGACCGTCACCAACCTGAGCTGCCAGGACGCCGCCAACAACACCACGTTCAGCGGCACCGACGACGCCTGGGGCAACGGCACCGCCACCAACAAGGAGACCGGCTGCGTCGACGCGCTGTTCAGCGCGCAGACCGAGCACAAGATGCTCGCCCAGTGGCTGGGTCGCAACGGCGCCGACGGCAACGGCGGCTACTGGCCGATCCGGGTGGGCCTGAACGACCAGAACGCCTACTACGACGGCACCCAGGTGCAGATCGGCAAGAACACCGCCGGCCAGTGGATCGGCTCGCTCGACGTGGTGGCCCACGAGATCGGCCACGGCATCGACGACCACACCCCGGGCGGCATCTCCGGCGGCGGCACCCAGGAGTTCGTGGCCGACACGTTCGGCGCGGCCACCGAGTGGTTCGCCAACGAGCCGTCCAGCTACGACGCGCCGGACTTCCTGGTCGGCGAGAAGATCAACCTGGTCGGCTCCGGCCCGATCCGCAACATGTACAACCCGGGCGCTCTCGGCGACCCGAACTGCTACTCCAGCAGCGTCCCGGGTGGCGAGGTGCACGCCTCCGCCGGACCGGGCAACCACTGGTTCTACCTGCTGGCCAACGGCAGCAGCCCCACCAACGGCCAGCCGTCCAGCTCCACCTGCAACAGCAGCAGCGTGACCGGCCTGGGCATCCAGAAGGCCATCAAGATCATGTACAACGCGATGCTGCTGAAGACGTCGTCCTCGTCGTACCTGAAGTACCGCACCTGGACGCTGCAGGCGGCGAAGAACCTCTACCCGACCGGCTGCACCGAGTTCAACACGGTGAAGGCGGCCTGGGACGCGGTCAGCGTGCCGGCGCAGTCCGGTGACCCGACCTGCTCCGGCGGCACCACGCCCACGCCGACCGCCACCACCACCCCGCCGTCGGGCGGCTGCTCCGGCAACAAGCTGGCCAACCCCGGCTTCGAGTCCGGCAACGTGAACTGGACCGCCTCCTCCGGCGTCATCACCACCGACAGCGGCCAGGCCGCGCACGGCGGCTCGTACAAGGCGTGGCTCGACGGCTACGGCTCCTCGCACACCGACACGCTCAGCCAGTCGGTCACCATCCCGGCCGGGTGCAAGGCGACGCTGACCTTCTGGCTGCACATCGACAGCGCGGAGTCCACCACGACCACCGCCTACGACAAGCTGACCGTCAAGGCCGGCAGCACCACGCTGGCCACCTACTCCAACCTGAACAAGGCCACCGGTTACGTGCAGCGATCCTTCAACATCTCGTCGCTCGCCGGCACCACGGCGTCCATCTCGTTCAGCGGCGTGGAGGACGCCTCTCTCCAGACGTCCTTCGTCGTCGACGACACCGCGGTCACGCTGAGCTGACCACGACGCGAACGGCCGGCCGTCACCCTCGGAGACGGCCGGCGGTTCCGCGCCTCCAACTCCCGGCTCCCGGCCCGCCCGGCTCCCGGCCCGCCCGACTCCCGGCCCGCCCGACTCCCGGCCCGGCTCCCCTCCTCGCCGGCTCCCCGCCCGGCCGACTCCCCGCCCGGCCAGCTCCCCGCCCGGCCGACTCCCCGCCCGGCCCGGCCCGGCCCGGCCGGAGATCTTGGTACGGATCGGCCCCTATAGGGGCCCTTTCGTACCAAGATCTCGGCCGTTCCCGCTGTTCGGACGCTCCATCCCGACAAGCGGGAAGAGGCAGCCGCATGTGGCGCGCGTTCCTCCGGCAGGGACAGCGGGCGGCACGGCGGGATGAGTCGCCGTCGGATAGGCCGGCACGTCACTCGATCCGGCACGTCAGGCAGGGCGACCGACCAAGCGGGCTGGTCACTCAGACCGGGTTGACCGCTCAGACCGGGTTGACCGCTCAGGCAGGGGTGATGACTCAGGCAAGGGTGATGACTCGCGCAGGGACGGCCACTCAGGCAGAGGTGATGACTCGCGCAGGGGTGACGACGCAAGCAGGGGTGACGACGCAAGCAGGGAGGTCGGTCAGGCAGGGTGGGCGGCGCGGGTCACCGCGTCTCGGTCGCGGCGGATGCGCGCGGCCACCTCGTGCATCGTCCGACTGAACAGCTCCGCCTGGTCGGGCAGGCCGCCGAGCCGGGCGGCGAGCGCGTCGGTGTCCGCCCGGGCGGAGTCGCCGACCCGCGCGTCCAACTCGCTCAACGCGTCGTTGACGGCGTCGACCAGGTGTCCGCAGAGGACCTCCAGCGACACGTCGGCCAGTTCCGGGTCGACGACGACTGAATGCAGCCGGCCACCCTGGACGGCGACCGCCCGGACCCGGCCGCCGGCGGCCGCGCCCTCGGCCCGGAGCAGCTCACCCGGCTCACCGTCGGCGAGCCCGCAGGCCCGGGACCGCATCGCGGCCAGCGCCTGCTGCGTGCGGGTCAGCAGCTCGTCGAGGCTCGCGGCGGCCGAGAACGCATCGTTGGTCATATCCGCGCTTTCTTCACGTCTTAGCCGAGCCTCGTGACCATAGCAACCACCGGCGACGGAACCTCGTCACCCGCCGCGCCCGGCCGGCCGTCGACGCCGGGAGCAGGACGGACGCCCACCACCCCCGGCGTGTCGCGACGACGAACGCCCGACCGGATGACCCGGCCGGGCATGTCGTCGCCGGTCGCCACGACGCGGTCCGAGGAGTCGTGCCGCCGGCCCACCGGATGCGTCACGGACACGGCAGCCACACGGACCGCGGGACCTGCCGCGAGCCGGGGATCAGCGCAGGCTCAGCCGCTGTCCTGGAAAGATCAGGCTCGGGTCCGCACCGACCACGGCACGGTTGCGCGCGTGCAGGGCGTGCCAACCGCCGGCGACGTGCTTCGCCGCCGCGATCTCGGACAAGGTGTCGCCGGGGCGTACCAGATAGGCGCCGGTGGCCGGCGCGCCGCGCCGCTCACCGGCCGACGGGCGCGGCGAGGCGGCCTTCTTCGTGGACGTGGTCGAGGCCTTGCCGGCCTTCGTACCGTTCGTGCCGCGCGACCCGGCGGTCCGGCCGCTCGAACCGGCCTTGTCGCCGCCGGACCGGGCCTTCTTGCCACTGGACCCGGCCTTCTTGCCGCAGACCGGCCAGGCGCCGATGCCCTGTCCGTCGAGGACCCTCTCGGCGACGGCGATCTGCTCGGAGCGGCTGGCCAGGTCGGCTCGGGCGGCGTACTTCTGGCCGCCGTGACCGTTCCAGGTGGACCGGGAGAACTGGAGCCCGCCGTAGTAGCCGTTGCCGGTGTTGACGTGCCAGTTGCCGCCCGACTCGCAGCGGGCGACGGCGTCCCAGTTCACGCTCGCGGCGCTGGCCGGCGCGGCCGGCCCGAACAGGGCCGCGGCACCGGTGGCGGCACCGGCGACGAGCGCGGCGACCACGGTTCGGCGGCGGCGGGTTGAGTATGCAGTTGACATGTGGATTCCTCCACGCCGACGAGGTGAGCTGTCGGGTTCGGGCCGAGGAGCCCGGCCGCCGGTGGCGGCTTCACCCCGAGGTGACGTGCACCGTGGAACGTGTGGGTCCCCCGCTCCCGCCCGAGGTTCGGGTACCACCGGGCCGGTGGCGGGACTAGGCGTTACCGGCCCGTGGTGTCCGCGACTGCGAACGGAACCGACGCTAGGGATGATTTGCGACGATCGCCCGCTTCTTGTGACGTTCTTCACCCGGCCGGACTACCGCGTCCAGGGTGGCGGGTCCACCGCCGCCGGCCCGCTGACGGGGCTACCGTGGGCCGGGACCGGGCAAGATCGCGCAAGGAGCGGGGCGGATGACCGACAACGGACACGAGCTGGCATTCGGCGGCTTCCTCACCCCCGACGCCGGTCGCCCCGACCAGGTGGTCGCGCTGGCCACGCTCTGCGAACAGGCCGGGCTCGACCTGGTCACCTTCCAGGACCACCCCTATCAGCCGGCCTTCCTGGACACGTGGACGCTGATGTCGTACGTGGCCGCCGCCACCGACCGGATCGGTCTGGCCGGCAACGTGCTCAACCTGCCGCTGCGCCAGCCGGTGGTGCTGGCCCGCAGCGTGGCCAGCCTGGACCTGCTCACCGGCGGCCGGGTCGAGCTGGGGTTGGGCGCTGGCGCGTTCTGGGACGCGATCGAGGCGACCGGCGGGCGGCGACTCACCCCCGGCGCGGCGGTCGACGCGCTCGACGAGGCGATCCAGGTCATCCGCGAGGTCTGGGACGCCGAGCGACGCGGCATGATCCGGGTGGCCGGCGAGCACTACCGGGTGGTCGGGGCGAAGCGCGGGCCGGCGCCGGCGCACCCGGTGGGCATCTGGGTGGGCGCGTACAAGCCGCGCATGCTGCGGCTGGTCGGACGGGCCGCGGACGGCTGGCTGCCGTCGCTGGCGTACCTGCCGAAGGGACCGGACGATCTGCCGGCGCTCAACGCCCTCGTGGACGAGGGCGCGCGGGCCGCCGGGCGCGATCCGGGCTCGATCCGCCGGATGCTGAACGTCACCGGCACGTTCAGCCGCTCGTCCACCAGCTTCCTCGCCGGGCCGCCGGAGCAGTGGGTCGAGGAGCTGGCCGGCCTCACCCTGGAGCACGGCGTCACCACGTTCATCCTCGGCAGCGACGAACCGCGCGCCATCCAGCTCTTCGCCCAGGAGGTGGCGCCGGCCGTCCGGGAGCTGGTCGCCGCCGAGCGCACCACGCCGGGTAGCGGGGCCCGCGCCGTGGCCGAGGAGCAGGCCGCCGCCGGCGGTCCGACCACGCTCGCGGTCACCCCCACCCCCGACCCGGGGGTACGGCGCAGCGCCCGCCGCCTCTGGGACGAGACGACCCGTCCGACCGCCCCGCCGCCACCGGCCGGGCACGTCTACCCGGCTCGCGGACAGGCCGCCGGGCAGCACCTGGTGGACGTGCACGACCACCTGCGCCAGGAGCTGGCCCAGGTGCGCGACCTGCTGGAGCAGGTCCGGCGTGGGGCGGTGTCGCCGGGCGGAGCCCGGGCCGCGCTGAACGCGATGACCATGCGGCAGAACGACTGGACGCTGGGCGCCTACTGCGCCGCGTACTGCACCGTGGTGACCCAGCACCACGGCCTGGAGGACGCGTCGATCTTCCCGCACCTGCGCCGCTCCGACGCCGGGTTGGGGCCGGTGCTGGACCGCCTGGAGCAGGAGCACGTGGTGATCCACGGAGTGGTGGAGAGCGTCGACCGGGCGCTGGTGGAGCTGATCGGCTCGCCCGGGGACTTCACCGCGTTGCAGGAGGCGGTGGACCTGCTCACCGACACGCTGCTGTCGCACCTGTCCTACGAGGAGCACCAGATCGTCGAGCCGCTGGCTCGGCACGGTTTCTTCCCCGGCCAGCTGTGATAAGCGGGGGCCCCTCCTATCGCCCAGGCGATAAGAAGGGGCCCCTCCTTGCATCTACAGGTTGCGGGCGAGACGGTCGGCGAGGATGCGGGTGAAGTGGGCCGGGTCGGCCAGTTCCCCGCCCTCGGCGAGCAGCGCCATGCCGTAGAGCAGCTCGGCGGTCTCGGTCAGCGCGGCGGTGTCGCCGCCCTCGCCGTGGGCCTTGCGCAGGCCGGTGACCAGCGGGTGGGTCGGGTTCAGCTCGAGGATCCGCTTGACCCGGGGCACCTCCTGGCCCATCGCCCGGTACATCTTCTCCAGCGTCGGCGTCATGTCGTGCGCGTCGCCCACCACGCAGGCCGGCGACGTGGTCAGCCGGGTGGACAGGCGCACCTCCTTGACGCTGTCGGTGAGCGCGCCGCCGAGGAAGGTGAGCAGGTCGGCGTACTCCTGCCGCTCGGCCTCGGCCTTTTCCTTCTCCTCCTCGGTCTCCAGGTCGACCTGGCCCTTGGCCACCGAGCGCAGCGTCTTGCCGTCGTACGCGCCGACCCGCTCGACCCACACCTCGTCCACCGGGTCGGTGAGGATCAGCACCTCGTAGCCCTTGGCCCGGAACGCCTCCAGGTGCGGGGAGTTCTCGATGGTGGCCCGGTTCTCGCCGGTGGCGTAGTAGATCTCGGTCTGGCCGTCCTTCATCCGCTCCACGTAGTCACGCAGCGTGGTGGGCTCGGCCGGGTCGTGCGTGGAGGCGGCGCGGACCAGGTCGAGCAGCGCCTCGGTGTTGTCCGGGTCCTCCAGCAGACCCTCCTTGACCACCGGCCCGAACTCCGTCCAGAACGTGCGGTACGACTCGGCCGACATGTCCTTGAGCGTGCCGAGCACCTTCTTGACCAGGCGCCGGCGCACCGCGCGGATCTGCCGGTCCTGCTGCAGGATCTCCCGGGAGATGTTCAGCGACAGGTCGTGCGCGTCCACCACACCCTTGACGAAGCGCAGGTAGTTGGGGATCAACGCATCGCAGTCGTCCATGATGAACACGCGCTTGACGTAGAGCTGCACGCCGCGGCGGCCCTGCGGGGAGAACAGGTCGAGCGGGGCGTGCGAGGGCAGGAAGAGCAGCGCCTCGTACTCGAAGGTGCCCTCGCCGCGCATGTGGATGGTTTCGAGGGGGTCGGCCCAGTCGTGCGCGACGTGCCGGTAGAACTCCTTGTACTCGGCCTCGTCCACCTCGTCCCGGGAGCGCGCCCAGAGCGCCTTCATCGAGTTGAGCGTCTGCTCCTCGCGGACCGTCGCGCCGTCCTCGCCGGGCTTGTCGACGGTCATCCGGATCGGCCAGGCGATGAAGTCGGAGTATCGCTTGACGATGTCCCGGACGGTCCGCTCGTCGGCGTAGTCGTGCAGGTTGTCCTCGGCGTCGACCGGCTTGAGGTGCAGGGTGACCGAGGTGCCCTGGGGGGCCTCCTCGACCTCCTGCACCGAGTAGGTGCCCTCGCCGGTGGACTCCCACCGGGTGCCGCCGGCCTGCCCGGCGCGCCGGGTCAGCAGGCTGACCTTGTCGGCGACCATGAAGGTGGCGTAGAAGCCGACGCCGAACTGGCCGATCAGCTCCTGCGACGCGGCGGCGTCCTTGGACTCGCGCAGCTTGCGCAGCAGCTCGGCGGTGCCGGACTTGGCGATGGTGCCGATCAGCGCGACCACCTCGTCGCGGGACATGCCGACGCCGTTGTCCCGGACGGTGAGCGTGCGGGCGTCCCGGTCGACCTCCAGCTCGATGTGCAGGTCGGACGTGTCGGCCGACAGCTCCTTGTCGACAAGCGACTCCAGCCGCAGCTTGTCCAGCGCGTCGGACGCGTTGGAGATGAGTTCACGCAGGAAGACGTCCTTGTTCGAGTAGATCGAGTGCACCATCAGCTGCAGCAGCTGACGTGCCTCGGCCTGGAACTCCAACGTCTCGACCCGGTCGCTCACACCGACTCCCTTCCCGGTCGTGGGCCTACGGCGGAAAGGATACGAGGGGTGACCGCGGCGGCACGCACCGGCCGCCGATCACACTGGTACAACCAGTTGACGGGTTGATGTGTCCCGGGCCACACTGCTGTCCATGGCCTTCGTCCCCGCCCCCCGCGCCTCGGTCTCCGACCACGTCTTCGGCCAGCTCCGCGACGCGATCGTGGCCGGCCGGTACCGCCCGGACGAGACGCTGCCCGGCGAGCGTGAGCTGGCCGCCGCGTTCGCGGTGAACCGGCACGCGGTGCGCGAGGCGCTGCGCCGGCTGCAGCAGCTCGGCCTGGTCCGGGTGAGCCAGGGCGGCGCGACCCGGGTGCTCGACTGGCGGGTGCACGCCGGCCTCGACCTGGCGCTGTCGCTGGCCCGCTCCGGCGACGTGCTGCCGGTCGAGACGCTGGTGCGCGACATGTTGGAGATGCGGGCCTGCGTCGGGGTCGACGCGGCCCGGCTCTGCGCCGAGCGCGCCGACACCGACGTCGTCGCCGCGCTGGTCCGGGCCGCCGAGGAGTACGGCACGCTCGCGCCCGACCTGGACCGGATGGCCGAGGCGAACATCCGCATCTGGCGACTGGTCGTGCGGGGCAGCGGCAACACCGCGTACCAGCTCGCCTTCAACAGCCTGGTGGCCGGCACGTTCGCGGTCGGTGACGTCCCCCCGGACGCCCGCGCCGCCGAGCTGCTCGACGTGGTCGGCCACCGCCGGCTCGCCGCCGCCGTCGCGTCCGGCCAGGGCGCGGCGGCCGCCCGGCACGCCCGGGCGCTGCTGACCGCCCCGGTCACCACCCCCACCCCCACCACCCCCGGAAGGGAAGCGCGCGCATGATCCCCGCCGTGCTGTACGCCGTACCGGCGTTCCTGCTGCTGATCGTCATCGAGGCGGTCTCCTACCGTTTCCTGCCCGACGACGACGAGCGCGGCTACGAGCTGCGCGACACCACCACCAGCCTGTCGATGGGGTTGGGCAGCCAGGTCATCGGCTTCCCGTGGAAACTGCTGACCGTCGGGCTCTACGCGGCGCTGTGGACGGTCGCGCCGGTGCACCTCTCCCCCGGCGACTGGTGGACCTGGGCGATCGTCTTCTTCGCCGACGACCTGGCCTACTACTGGTTCCACCGGTCGCACCACGAGGTACGCGTGCTGTGGGCGAGCCACGTGGTGCACCACTCCAGCGTCCACTACAACCTCTCCACCGCGCTGCGGCAGAGCTGGACGCCGATGACGTCGCTGCCGTTCTGGCTGCCGCTGGCGCTGCTCGGCATCCCGCCGTGGATGATCTTCCTGCAGCAGTCGATCAGCCTGCTCTACCAGTTCTTCCTGCACACCGAGCGGGTGGGGAAGCTGCCCCGGCCGATCGAGTGGGTCTTCAACACCCCGTCGCACCACCGGGTGCACCACGGTTCCAACACCGAGTACCTGGACCGCAACTACGGTGGCATCCTGATCGTCTGGGACCGGCTGTTCGGCAGCTTCGAGCCGGAGCGGGCGCCGGTGCGCTACGGCCTGACGAGGAACATCCAGACCTACAACCCGCTGCGGGTGGCCACCCACGAGTTCGCCGCGATCCTCTCCGACGTACGCCGGGCCACCTGCTGGCGGCACCGGCTCGGCTACCTGCTGGGCCGCCCCGGCTGGCAGCCGGCCCGGTGAGGCGCTTCTGGCTCACCCTGTTCGGGGTCGTCGCCGCCGTGGAGCTGGCCGGGGTCGCGCTCGACTCGACCGCGCTCCAGTGGCTGGCCAAGCCACTGCTGGCGCCGGTGCTGCTGGCGTACCTCGTGACGCACCGACGCCGGGTGGACGCGGTGGCCGCCGGCCTGGTCGCGGCCACCGCCGGCGACGTGGCCCTGCTCGTGCCGGGACGGGCCGCGTTCCTGGTCGGCATGGGGTTCTTCCTGGTCGCGCAGCTGTGCTTCCTGGCCGGCTTCCTGCGTCACGGTCGACCGCCGGCGTCGGCGTGGGTGGGCTACCTGCTCGCCTGGGCGGCCGGGAACGCGGCGCTGTGGGGCGCGCTGGGGCCGCTGCGACTGCCCGTGCTCGGCTACAGCCTGGCGCTGTGCCTGATGGCCGCCGCGGCGACCGGGGTGTCCGCCCGGGTCGCGGCCGGCGGCGCGCTCTTCCTCGCCTCCGACCTGCTCATCGGCGTGGGCGCGGCCGGCACCGAGCTGCCCGGCGCGGGCCTGCTGGTGATGGGCACCTACTGCGCCGCGCTGCTGTTGATCACCACCGGCTGGATGGCCGCCCGCGTCGACGCCGCCCGCGAGCCGGACATGGTGCCCGCCTGAGCGGCGCGGGTGGCGGTGTGCGGGAGCCGCGCACCGCCACCCGCCCGTCAGCGGATCCGGACCGGGGCGGAGAGCAGTTCGTTGTCCGCCGGGAGCGCGTCCCGGTGGTCCCGCACCGCGGCCACCGCGCGGAAGGTGACCTTGCCGGCCGCCGCGTCCTGCGGCGTCACGGTGTACGCGAACGAGAACGAGGTACGCCCGCCCCCGGCCGTCGCCGGAACCGGCTTGGTGGCGGCGTCCACCTGCTCGAATCCCCACGGGTGGCTGCGCTCGAGACGGATCTCCACGGTCTCGTCGTAGCGGGTGTTGCGCACCTCGACGGTGACGCCGACGCGCTGCCCGGCACGGGCGGTCGACGGAGCGTTGACCTTGACGACCGCCACGTCGTGCGTGCGGACCACCGACGTGTGGGTGGCCGAGGCGGTGCGCCCGTCGACCGTCCGCGCGGTCAACCGCACCGCGTGGTCGCCGTCGGACGCGAAGCGGTGCCTCGGGAACTGCTCGGTCGACGTGGTGCCGTCTCCGAAGTCCCAGACCAGCGAGCCGAGGTCGATGCCCAGCCCGGCCGGGTCGAACAGGCGGGGCCAGAACGCCACCTCGTCGAAGACGCTCCACTCCACCTCGGCGACGTCGAAGCCGACCTCCGGCGGCGGCGCCACGTCCAGCCGGAACGTGGCCTGCTCGGCGTAGTTGGCCCCGACCCGGAACCGGTACGTCGTGCCGGCCCGCGCCTCGAACGTCACCGGCGTCCCGCTGTAGGTGGGGCGACAGGTGACCTCGGCGAGGGTGTCCAGGGAGTCGCCGGTGTAGACCGCCACGCCGAGGTGGTCCGGCCCGGCGTGGGCGGTGACCATCCCGGTCTCCGCCGGGGTGTACGAGTACCAGACCGTCCGGTCGGTCTCGAAGCAGGACGACGGCTCGCCCTCCTGCACGGTGGCGGTGCTGAGATCCTGGCCGTTCGCGAACGGCAGCGCGCCGACCGGCAGCGCGCCGGCCAGGTCGTCGTTGACCGGCGCGTCGGTGGCGGCGGACGCGCCCGCCGCGTGGACGGCCAGCAGAGCGACCACGCCCGGAACCGCGACCGCGATCCGGGCGAGTTGACGGTTGAGCACTTCTCCTCCTGAGGGGCCCCGTATCCCTTGTGGATGCGACCGGGCCACGGTAGGAGCGCGCGCCCCAGGACGGGGCTAAGCGAAGCTCTCGTTCCGGTTAAGACCGCCCGAGCATCCGGGTCACCACGGTCAGGTCGTCACCGCCGAGCCCCTGGTCCGCCGCGTGCCGCCACTCGGCGGCCAGCGCCTCGGCGGCCGGGAAGCTGCCCGCCGGCGCCTCGCGCAGCGCCAGCTCGACGTCCTTGAGCGCCAGCGCGAGCGCGTACTGCGTGCCGTGTTCGTCGCGCACGACACGGGCGAGCTTCTCCGCCGCCCAGGGCGCGACCAGCGGGCTGCCGTCGAGCGCCTGGCGCACGGTGTCCCGGTCGAGGCCGAGCGTGTCGCCGAGCGCCACCGCCGCGGCGACGCCCTCGTTGACGAACGCCAGCAGCAGGTTGTTGACGAGCTTGAGTCGCGAGCCGGCGCCCACCGGGCCGAGCCACAGCGTCCGCTGGCCGACCGCGTCGAAGACCGGGGCGACCCGGTCGCGCGCCTGCTCCGGGCCGGAGGCGAGCACCGTGAGGCGGCCCTGTTCGGCCGGGCCCCGGCTGCCGGCCACCGGCGCGTCCACCAGGGTGACGTCGGGTCGCTCGGCGGCGACAAGTTCGGCCAGCAGCTCGGTCTCGGCCACGCCGATGGTGCTCATCTGCGCCCAGACCGCGCCGTGCGGCAGGGCGGCGAGCATGCCCTGCTCGGTGGCGATGGCGCGGACCGCGGCGCCGTCGGTCACCATGGTCACCGCCACGTCGGCCCGGCGGACCGCCTCCGCCGGGTCGGCGGCCACCTCGGCGCCGCGCTCGGCGAGCGCGCGGGCCGGTTCGGGGTGCCGGTTCCACACCACCGTGTCCAGCCCGGCGCCGACCAGGTTCGCCGCCATCGGCGTGCCCATGCCGCCGAGCCCGAGCACCGCCACCCGTGTCATCCGCCGCTCCCCTCGTCGCCGTCCGGGCCAGCCTAGGTGCGGGTTCGGGCGGCGGCACTCCGAACGACGTCGCGCCCGTTCACTTTCGCAAGAACTCGGAAATTCTTTCTTATCAAGACTGTCCACTTGCAACTCTTGAAAGACTTTCCAATGCCTCCTAGCGTGGTCCGAGCCACCGCCGCCCGCTGGAGCATCCGCTACCGGAAGGACGACCATGCGACGTACCCTGCGCGCCCTGCTCACCACGTTCGCCCTGCTCGCCGCCGCGCTCGCCGCGCCGGCCGCGGCGCACGCCTCGCCGCCGCCCCCGCAGGAGCTGGGCGGACTGGACCTCGGCGCGTACTGCCGGTCGCTCGGGGCGGCCGACGCCGCGCTGACCGGGCCGACCGCGTACGACTGGCACTGCCGGGCCGCCGACGGCCGCCTCGGTGACCTTGCCTTCGACGCGGCGTGCCGGTGGACCTACCGGACCGACGCGGCGGTGGACCGCATCGGCGACTTCTACGACCCGACCTCGGTGCGCTGCTGGCGGGTCCGCCCGGAGGTGGTGACGCCGGACTTCACGCTCTGGTGCCAGCTCACCGGGAACTCCACCGCCGAGCTGCGCGGCGACACCGTCTACGGGTGGCGCTGCGTGCGCTACAGCCGTGCCGGGGTCACCTACTCCGACATCGACGTGCTGGCCGCCTGCCGGGAGACCACCTTCGGGTACGCGACGGTGGAGCGCTTCGTCCGCTTCGGTGACCCGTACTCCTGGCAGTGCCGCGCCTGATCCCTCCCCACCACGCCCGCCGGCGCCGGCAGCCAGCCGGTGCCGGCGGGTATCCTGCCGGCGTGGCCAGGGAGAACGGGCGCAAGCTGATCGCCTCGAACAAGAAGGCGCGGCACGACTACGACGTCCTCAAGACCTACGAGGCGGGCATCGTGCTGGCCGGCACCGAGGTCAAGTCGTTGCGCGAGGGGCGGGTGTCGCTGGTCGACGCGTTCGCCCAGGAACGCGACGGCGAGCTCTGGCTCTACGGGCTGCACATCGCCGAGTACGGCTTCGGCACCTGGACCAACCACGCGCCCCGGCGCACCCGCAAGCTGCTGCTGCACCGGGTGGAGATCGGCCGGATCCTGGAGAAGCTGCGCGACGGTGGCGTCACGCTGGTGCCGCTGTCGATGTACTTCGCCGACGGCTGGGCCAAGGTCGAGCTGGGCCTGGCCCGGGGCCGCCGGTCCTACGACAAGCGCCAGGCGCTCGCCGAGCGGGACGCCAAGCGGGAGATCGCCCGGGAGATGGGCCGCCGGCTCAAGGGCCGGGCGGCGACACGTCGGAGCTGAGCGCCCCGGCCCCGTCCGCTCCGGCGAGCGTCGAGAGGCGGCGGGCGAGCCGGGCCGCCGCCTCCCGCAGCTCCGGCGGCTCCAGCACCTCCGCCGGGAGGTCCAGCCGGGCCACGTGCGCGGCCAGCCACTCCAGGTCGTCCCCGCCGACCACCAGCACGCACCATCCGTCGCGATCGTCCTCGACCCGCCCCACCTGCGGCGGCACCAACCCGCGCAGCTCCTCCGGCCGGGCGCGCACCCGCACCCGGGCGAGATGACGGTACGGCGCCTGGGTCACCGCCCGTTGCACGTACGCGACCGGGTCGGGATGCTCCCGGGGCCGGAACCGCCAGGTGGTCGGGGTCACCGCGAGCATCCGGTCCAACCGGAAGGTGCGCCACTCGTCGCGGTCGACGTCGCGGGCCATCAGATACCAGCGGCGGCCGGTGGTGACCATCCGGACCGGCTCGACCGTGCGCTCGCGCCGCTCCCCGTCGCGGCCCGCGTAGCCGAACCGCACCCGGACCGCGTCCCGGCACGCTCGCGCCAGCGTCACCAGGACGTCCGGGTCGATCTCGGCCCCGGGGCCGACGAGCGTCTCCGTGGCGCCCTGCACCGCGCGCACCTCGGCACGCAGCCGGGGCGGCATCACCTGGTCGAGCTTCGCCAGGGCACGAAGCCCCGCCTCGCCCGCTCCGGCGACCGTGCCGCCCGCCGCGAACCGGAGGGACACCGCCGTCGCGATCGCCTCCTCGTCGTCGAGGAGCAGCGGCGGCAGCCGGGTGCCCGCGCCGAGGCGGTAGCCGCCGCCGACGCCGGCGACCGCGTGCACCGGATAGCCGACCGCGCGCAGCCGTTCCACGTCACGGCGTACCGAACGGTCGGTGACGCCCAGCTCGGCGGCGAGCTGGGCGGCGGTCCAGGACGGCCGGCGCGGCAGCAGCGCCAGCAACCGCAGCACCCGCTCGGTCGTTCCCTCGACGGCCATCCGCGCATCGTTCCACGAATCACGGAACGGAACGGTCCGCAATAGGTGGCAGGCTGCCATCACGGCCGGGACGACGCCCCGACTGCCGTCCGCACACCCGACAGGAGACGAGCTGACATGGCCCGCGACGTTCAATTCACCTTCGACTGCGCAGACCCGGCCAAGCTGGCCGCCTTCTGGGCCGAGGCGCTCGGCTACCGGGTGCAGGGGCCGCCGCCGGGATTCGACTCGTGGGAGCAGGCGCTGACCGCGATGGGCGTGCCCCCGGAACGGCACAACGACGCCTCGGCCGTGGTCGATCCCGACGGCGCCGGGCCACGGGTGTTCTTCCAGCGGGTGCCGGAACCCAAGCGGGTCAAGAACCGGGTGCACCTCGACGTACGGGCCGCGCCCGGGCTCGCCGAGGAGGCCCGGATGGCGGCGCTGGAGGCGGCCGCCGACCGGCTCGTCTCGCACGGCGCCACCCGCCTCGAACGCCACGAGCCCGCTCCCCCGCTCGACGCCGGGCACATCGTGATGGCCGACCCCGAAGGCAACGAGTTCTGCCTCGACTGATGGGACTCTCGAGGACCGACCACGTGACCGAACCGACCTGGAACCCGCTGCTGCGCGAGCAGCTCACCTGGCACTGGACGCACCAGTTGCGCGGCCGCCTGGAGGGACTGACCGACGAGGAATACCTCTGGGAACCCGCGCCCGGCTGTTGGAGCTTGCGCCCGGGTGCCGAGGGCGGCCCGCCGGCGATCGACGTCGCCCTGCCGCAGCCGGACCCGCCGCCGTTCACCACCATCGCGTGGCGGCTCGCCCACGTGATCGTCGGTGTGCTGGCGGTGCGCAACGCCGGGCACTTCGGCCGCGCGCCGACCGACCACGGCTCGTTCCCCTACGCCCCGACCGCCGCCGGCGCGCTGGCCCAACTCGATATCGAGTTCGCAGCCTGGCAGGCCGGCGTCGAGTCGCTCGGCGATTCCGGCCTGGCCCGACCCGCCGGCCCGGCCGAGGGCCCGTTCGCCGACGTCCCGATGGCCACGCTGGTGCTGCACATCAACCGGGAGGTGATCCACCACCTGGCCGAGGTGTGCCTGCTGCGCGACCTCTACCGGCACACCCGTCGACCTTGAGTACAAGGGTTCTTGTACATCACTTCTTGTCGGTCTAACCTGACCCCCATGGCGGACGAGCCGAATCACGTGCACCTGACCGACCCGCGTGCCATGCGGGCGCTGGCCCACCCGACCCGGCTACGGCTGCTCGGCGAGCTGCGGCTGCGCGGCCCGCAGACCGTGGGCATGCTGAGCGACCGCACCGGCGAGGCGGTCGGCTCGGTCAGCTGGCACATCGGCAAGCTGGCCGAGCACGGCTTCGTGACCGAGGCACCCGACCTGGCCCGCGACCGCCGCGAGCGGTGGTGGCGGGCCGCGCACGCCACCACCGACTGGGACCCGGTCGAGCTGCTCGACGACCCGGAGCGGCGACTCGCCAGCAACATGCTGGGTCGCGCCGTGATGGAGCGCTACGCGGCCCGCTACCAGGCCTACCTGGAGTCCGAGGCGAGCCTCGACCTGGCCTGGGTGCGCGGCACCACCAGCAGCGACACCGTCCTGCACCTGACCCCCGACGAGCTGGGCGAGCTGCGCGACGAACTGTCCGCGCTGGGCCGGCGCTGGCGGGAGCGAGGCGCGCCCGGCCGACCGGGCGCGGAGATGGTCACCCTGATCTGGCAGGCCTACCGGGGGCCGCAGTGACCCGCGACCGCCGGCCACTGGCCGGGCTGCTGATCGGGCACGCCGTCTCGCTGACCGGCAACGTGCTGACGCTCATCGCGCTGCCGCTCTACGTCCTCGCGGAGACCGGCTCACCGGCGGCCACCGGACTGGCCGGCGCGTTCGCCACCGCGCCCGTGGTGCTCGGCGGCGCGTTCGGCGGCGTGCTCGTCGACCGGATCGGCTACCGCCGGTCCAGCGTGCTGGCCGACGTCGTCTCCGGCGTGACCGTCGCCGCCGTACCCCTGTTGCACGCCACGGTCGGCCTGCCGTTCCCGGCGCTGCTGGCGCTGGTCTTCGTCAGCGGCCTGCTGGACACGCCCGGCCAGACCGCCCGCACCGCGCTGCTGCCGGAGGCCGCCGCCGCGGCCGGGGTGCCGATCGAGCGGGCGGTCGGCTGGGCGGAGGCCACCTCGCGGGGCGCCCGCATGATCGGCGCGCCGGTCGCCGGCCTGCTGGTCGGCGTGCTGGGTCCGCTGCCGGTGCTGGCCGTGGACGCGGCGACGTTCGCCGTCTCGGCGCTGGTCGTGACGCTGCTGGTGCCGCGCGGCCTGCGGCCGTCCACCGAGGACGACGAGGTGGAGGCGAGCGGCTACTGGCGGCAGTTCGCGGCCGGGCTGCGCTTCCTGGTCCGGGAGCCGCTGCTGCGGGCCATGGTGCTGCTGGTGCTGGTCACGAACCTGTTCGACGCGGCCAAGAGCAACGTGCTGCTGCCGGTCGTCGCCGACCGCGAACTCGGCGGGCCGGCCGCGTTCGGCCTGCTGGTCGGCGTGATGGGTGGGGGCGCGCTGATCGGCTCGCTGGTGTTCAGCGCGATCGGGCACCGGCTGCCCCGCCGGGCCACGTTCGTCACCGCGTACGCGATCTGCGGCGCGCCACCGCTGTGGGCGCTCGCCGCCGCGCCACCGCTGCCGGTGGTGGTCGCGGTGATCGCGGTGGCCGGGTTGGCGGCCGGCGCGCTCAACCCGCTGATGGGCGCGGTGGAGCTGGAGCGGGTGCCGGCATCGATGCGGGCCCGGGTGTACGGGGTGATCGGCGCCGGTGCGTGGGCGGCGATGCCGCTCGGCGCGCTGGGCGCCGGGCTGGCCGCCGACCGGTTCGGCCCCGCCTCCACGCTCGTCGTGATGGCGGCCTGCTATCTGCTGGTGGTGCTCACGCCGCTGCTGGGCGGGCCGTGGCGCTCCATGGGTCGGCCGGTTCCGGCGACGCGCCAGGTGCAGCGGGAGGAAGCGCTCTCTTGACAGCGGGGTGGCTTCGTTCATACCTTCATCGAAGCCTATCTTTATAGTTTGTTTACCGTTCGACGGGGCCGGCCGGCCGCACGGTGAGCGAACCCCACCACCGCAGGAGGCACCCCGTGCGCAGTATCCGTACCGTCGCCGCGCTGGCGATGGCGGCGGTCGGCCTCACGGCCGCCCTCACCACCGTCCCGAGCACCCCAGCGGTGGCCGCCCCCGGCGCGGTCACCTGGTCCGACGACTTCACCGGCCCGGCCGGCGCCGCCCCCGACGCGAGCAAGTGGCGCTACGACGTCGGCGGCGGCGGTTGGGGCAACAACGAGTTGCAGTACTACACCAACAGCACCCGCAACGCCGCGCTCGACGGCAACGGCAACCTGGTCATCACCGCCCGCAAGGAGAACCCGGCCGGCTACAACTGCTGGTACGGAAGCTGCCAGTACACCTCCGCCCGACTGCTCACCAACAGCACGTTCGCGCAGGCGTACGGCCGGTTCGAGGCCCGCATCAAGATCCCGCGCGGGCAGGGGCTGTGGCCGGCGTTCTGGATGCTCGGCAACGACATCGGCAGCAACCCGTGGCCCAACAGCGGCGAGATCGACATCATGGAGAACGTCGGGTACGCGCCGTCCACCGTGTGGGGCACGCTGCACGGCCCGGGTTACTCCGGCGGTAACGGCATCGGCGCGTCCACGTCGCTGCCGGGTGGCCAGGCCCTTGCCGACGCGTTCCACACGTTCGCCGTGGACTGGGCGCCGGACTCGATCACCTGGTATCTCGACGGGGTGGCGTACTCGCGCAAGACGCCGGCCGACGCGGGCGGCAACCGCTGGGTCTTCGACCACCCGTTCTTCATGATCATGAACGTCGCGGTCGGCGGCAACTGGCCCGGCTCGCCGGACGGTTCCACCACGTTCCCGCAGACCATGACCGTCGACTACGTCCGGGTGCAGGCCTGGGACAACGGCGGCGGGGGCAGCGGCGGGCAGATCGTCGGATACGGCAACAAGTGCGTCGACGTGGCCAGCGCGAACACCGCCAACGGCACCCCGGTGCAGCTCTGGACCTGCAACGGCACCGCCGCCCAGCGCTGGACCTGGAACGCCGACGGTTCGGTGCGGGCGCTGGGCAAGTGCCTCGACGTGACGTCCGGGTCGACCGCCAACGGCGCCAAGGTGCAGCTCTACGACTGCAACGGCTCCGGCGCGCAGAAGTGGGTGTTCAGCGCCGCCGGCGACATCGTGAACCCGCAGGCCAACAAGTGCCTGGACGCCACCGGGAACAGCTCGGCCGACGGCACCCGGCTGCAGATCTGGGAGTGCGGCGGCACCGCCAACCAGAAGTGGCGGCGCTGACCGCCCGGTGAGCCGGGGCGGGCGGCGCTCACCGCCCGCCCCGGCGCCGTGCCCAGCCGACGAAGCGCCGATAGCGGTCCGCCGCCCCACCGTCCGGCGCGGGCCGCTCCGCCTCGGCCTCCGCCCACAGCGTGGCCAGGTGCATCAGCAGCGCCGGCCGGGCGTCGCGGTAGGCGGCGAGCAGCCGCAGCCTCGCGGCCGAGCAGGGCCAGGCGACCCCGCAGGCCCGGCACCGCCACGTCGGTCGGGACGGGACGTGCTCCCGGCTCACCGCAGCCGCCGCGCGACCGCACGCGCCTCCTCGTCGTTCAGCGTCAGGAACCACAGGAACCGCCGCACGATCTCCGGTGGCTGCGGCCCGCCGGGACGGCCGCGCAGGTCGCGGATCGCCCGCCGGGTCAGCCGGACGAACTCCGGCAACAACTCGGCCCGCCGCGCCGCGTCGGCCGGCGTCGACGTCCACGCCGGACACGGCCAGTCCGCGCCGCAGGCGTCACAGACCCAGGCCGGGGCGGCCGTCGAGTGCAGGGCGGTCATCGCTGGCACCGTCCGAGATTCGTCCGGCTCCCCTCCCGGTACGTCCGACCGCTCCGCGCGCGCCTGGTCCCCCTGCATAGCGCGTCTCCCTCCGTCGCCTCGACACACTGCCCACCAGAACCCTGCCGACCGTTGCGGGGCGATCACACTGCGTTGCAGGATGGCGTGGGGATGGGCGGAACGTTCAAGGAGGACATAGGGATGAACCGTGCCGTGGCGGCGGCGATGTCCGAGGCGGGGCACACCGCCGAGAGTCTGGCCGAGCGGGTCGGCGTCGACCCGAAGACCGCGGCCCGCTGGGCGAGCCAGGGCCGCATCCCGCAGACCCGGCACCGCGCCCAGGTCGCCGAACTGCTCGGCAAGGACGCCGCCGAGTTGTGGCCGGACGCGCTCAAGCGCCGCGAGCCGGCGTGGTTCCGCCCCTGGGCCGACATCGAACGCGAGGCGACGGCCCTGCGGTGGTACGAATCCGCCGTCCTGCCCGGTCTACTTCAGACGCCCGAATACGCTCTCGCGGTCCTGCGAAGCGGGCCACTGTTCGCGGACGCGGACAGCCTCCTGGAGGCGCGGCTCCGCCGCCAGGCGGCAGTCCTGGACCGACCACGACCCCCGCTGCTGGTGTTCGTCGTCGACGAGGCAGCGCTGCACCGGGGGGATCCCGAGATCATGCATCCCCAGTTGGACCACCTCGTCGACCTCGCCGGACGTCAGCATGTGATGGTCCACGTCCTCCCCCTGCGTGCCGGGCTCCACCCCGGCCAGGCCGGCCCGTTCATCATCGCCAGCACCCCCGAGGGCGAGGACGTCGGCCATCTCGACGACCAGGCGGCCGGACGGATTCAGAATGATGTTGCGGCCCTCTGGGCAGTCTGGGATACCGTGAGGTCCGTTTCGTTGCCGCGGGACCAGACCATCGACTTCCTGAGAGCACGATCATGGATAAGCTGATCGGTGCGCGTTGGCGCACCAGCACTCGGAGCAGTTCCAACGGTGGTGCCTGCGTCGAGGTGGCCGACAATCTGGCGGCCGTGGTGGGCGTGCGCGACTCCAAGGATCCGACCGGCCCGGTCCTCGTCTTCGCGCCGCCGGCGTGGCAGGCGTTCGTCGCCCACCTGGCGCCCCGGCGCTGACCCTGATGAGCGGGTTCGCGCCGGAGCCCATCGCCACCGCGCGGCTGCTCCTGCTGCCGCTGGGCGTCGCGCACGCCGAGGAGATGGCCGCCGTGCTCGCCGACCCGGCCCTGCACACCTTCATCGGCGGCGAGCCCGCCGCGCCGGCGGCGTTGCGTGCCCGCTACGAACGGCTGGTCGCCGGCTCCCCCGACCCGGCCGAGTCGTGGTGCAACTGGGTCATCCAGCTCCGCGACGACGGCCGGCTGGCCGGTTTCGTGCAGGCCACCGTCACCGCGCCCGAGGCTCCGACCCGGCACGCCGCCACGGGGAGCGCGCGGGCGGTCGGGCACCGACACCTCGACGAGGCGACGCCGGCCGCCGCCGGGCCGGTCGCGGAGATCGCCTGGGTGGTGGGCACGCCCTGGCAGGGGCGCGGGATCGCCACCGAGGCCGTCCGGGGGATGGCCAGCTGGTTGGGGCGGCGCGGTATGCGTACCCTCGTGGCCCACATCCATCCCGACCACCGCGCGTCGGCGGCGGTGGCCACGGCCTGCGGCCTGGCCCCCACGGACGTGTGGCACGACGGCGAGGTCCGCTGGACCCGGGCGTAACCATCTGTAGCCCTCCCTGCCCTGACCGGAGCGGCGGCGGAATGTCTCAGACCGGCGGTGAGGGCGACTCCAAGGGTCTACCCCAAGCGCGCCGCACGTCCGCCACGGCGACTCCGCACAGCACGATTCCGGCGGCGCCGAGGACGATGAGGGACGGTGCCCACAGCAGCGTCGGGATCAGCGCCACCAGCAACACGAAGGCGACCAGTCGGGACGGCGAGACCCGATTGAAGACCTCGTGCTCGAAGCGTGACCGGCCCACGATGTACAGCGCCGGGCCGCCGAGGATCACGATGATCCACACGGGCGGGATGTGACCCGTTGGCCGTAGAAGGGCAAGTTCGTAGCCGACCGCCGAGGTGATGACCCCTGCCACCATGAGCATGTGTGATTCGGCGGCGGAACGGCCGATCCGCGCCGGTTGCCGGCTCTGGGCGACGGCCTCGGCGAGGATGCGGCCCGCCCGGTAGAAGTAGATCCGCCAGATCAGAACAGACGTGGCCAGCGCCATCCCGAATGCCAGCATGCGCATCGGGGTCTCCGGGTGGGCCTTGTACGCCAGCCCCATGGCCAGCACCGATTCCCCCAGGGCGACCAGGAAGAACTGCTGGTACCGATCGGCCAGGTGCTCGCCCGCGATGCCCCACTCGGAAGCCGTCGACCTGCCGAGACCTGGCACCGGCCAGCCGCTGCGCCCGGCCAGGTACTCGATGGCCAACGCCGTCGCCCAGAGCAGTCCCAGTACCCAGCCCCGCGCCAGGGCCGCCGCCGCCAACCAGACCACGCCCGTTGCCGCACACGTCATCAACATACGGACCTTCAGGCGCTGCCGGTCCGTGCCGCGCAACGCGAAGGCCAACAGCAGCGGCCTACTCATCTGAGCCGTCACATAGCCTGCGGCGAAAGCGAGCGCCGCGGGTTCGAGCTGCCGCCGGATGGCCACCGCCATCACCATGCTGGACGCCAGCGCGATGAGCACGATGACCTGGATGACAGGCTGGTACGGGTCGTACTGGCTGGTGGTCCACGCCGTGCCCTGCCAGACCGCCCAGAGGGCCAGCAACAGGAAGGTGGTCTTCAAACCGTCCGCGACGATGGTTCGAGGATCATTCGCCCCCGACCTGGTGCTGAGGTCATCGACCGCGCGCGCCACCACCCGGGTCAGCGCGAAGACGAAGACCAGATCGAAGAACAGTTCCAGGAACGAGGCATGTCGCGTCGCCTCCCCCTTGTGCAACAGCCGCGATTGCCGATCCATCCCTCGACCCACCTGTCCGCGGGCAGTTCGAACCTGGACGTCACGCCACGCTCATCAAAGGATGTGCGCCCGAGCGAGTGGAGAGGCGTTGCGGCGGTCGGCGTAGACCAGTTCGTATCCTTCGGCCATCCGAGCGGTGGAGAAGTTCCGGCTGACATGCTCCTGGCAGGCCCGCCCACTGAGGCGGGCAGCGTCGTGCAGGGCCTGCGGGAGATCGCCGGGGTCGTCCCGGATGAAGCCCGTGACGCCGTCCTGCACCAGTTCGGGCATGGCGCCTCGATTCAACGTGACCACCGGCGTGCCGACGGCCATCGCCTCGATCACCACCATCCCGAACGGCTCATCCCACTGGATGGGCATGATGAGGCACCGTGCGGACAGCAGGAGCCGAGCCGTTGTCGACCGGTCCGGGTTGAGGACCACCTCCACGTCCGGGCCCAGCATCGGTTCCACCACCTCACTGAAGTACTCCTGCTCGAACGGCTCGACGCACTTGCCGGCCAGCACCAGGGGCAATCGGGCCGCCCGACATGCCTCGATCGCCAACTCCGGCGCCTTCTCGGCGCTGAATCGGGCGAGCCAGAGCACCGGTCGCCCTTCCCGATCGGCCGCCGTGTCGGTCGATCGGCCGGCCAGGTCATCGACGACCATCCCGTTGTGCACGGTTCCGTACCAGGGCAGGGTGGGGGCCAGTCGGCGTTGGGCGTCGGAGATCGCTACCAGCCGGACGTCGGGGCCGAGCGAGCGCAGCACGTCGCCGTACTCGTCGACGGGGTTGCCGTGCACCGTCGCCACAGTGGGGACGCTGCGCCGCTGGGCTGTGAGCGGTCCGATCACGGTGTGGTCGTGCACGATGTCGAACCCGCCGGCCTCGATCATCCGATTGGTCCGGGCGACGTGGACCACCTCCGGCAGGAACTCGCCCAGTCGCTCCATCTGCGGCTCCTCGACGGTAGCGGCGAGTCGGGCCCGGGTGCCGGTCTCGGCGCCGGCACCGAAGAGGGTCACGTCGTGCCCCCGATCCACGAGGGCGTCCACCAACCCGGCAACCACCTGCTCCACGCCGCCGTAGCCCGGCGGTGGGACCTCGTACCAGGGCGGCACCACCATCGCGATCCGCAACCACCGACGATTGTCGTAGGCCTTGCTCCTGCTCGCCATTCCTACCTCCAGCGGTCGCGCCTTCGCCGGCCCGGCAGAGCCGCGCGCGGCGGACCGGGCGGGCTGCCTGTGCCGGGCCTCAGGGCTTCCCGAGACCGACCCATTCACTCATGCCGACCGCTGTTGATTGGTCGGTCAGGTTGATGTCACCCGGACGAGGCCGCTGCCCCGGGACACTGTGGAGCTGCCGATGTCGAGCGCGGTTCGACCCGCGACAGATTGGCTGACTGGTCGGTCAGGTTCTAAGCATCATGGCGATGCCGACAGCCGCCGCTGTCGCCGCGGCGCTCAGTGGTCCGACCCGGTCGAAGAATGCGCCGCGCCGACCGATTTGGACTGCGACGACCCTCGTTGTCGCAGATAGATGGAGAGGACGACCATCGAGGAGACGGCCAGTAGTTCCGACTGCCAGTTCTGCAGGCTCCGGTTCCAGAAGTCAGGCCGGAGCAGGTACCGGCCCCAGGACACCGGATCCTGCAGGTTGCCGAGTTGCTGCTCGTTGTACGCGGCGACCCCCGTAATGGACTGGGCGGTCCACGACAGTATGAAGCCGGCGCCGAACACCAAGCCCAGCGAGTGCGAGAACAGGGCCCGCCGCAGGCCACCGACGCGCGCCCATCCTGGCGAGGAGGCGGGAGCGTGGGCGCCGACCATCTGGTCCTCGTCCGATCCCCGGCCCGCCTTGTCCAGCGCCTCGGATTCCGGAGAGCCCTTCTGCAGCAACCAGACCGCGAGGAAGATGTAGAGGAAGAACTGCAGGTACTCCGATTGCCAGTTCTCGGTGACGTCGACGGCGAAACTCGCCGAGGTGAGATAGCGGCCGAGCGAGATCGGGTTCAGGCCGTCGTCCATCTGGTGGCGGTTGAAGTCGGCATGCCCGGCGGAGGCCTGGCCGACCAGCGCGGCGGCGAACAGCAGACCGAACACCAGCCCGAGGGAGTTCTCCCGCAAGAATGTCCTCACCTGTGCAGCACCCCCAGAGCGCAGAAGTAGGCAAGGCCCACTGCGACCACCAACAGCATCAGCACGAACTGGGACCGCACGACTCAGTCCCTCTGCAGCACACAGTCGTAGGGCTCGTCGCCGCGACCGGCGCATCCGGCGGCAACCACGCGCCAGCCGCCATCGAAGACGGCGAGGAAGACGGTGTCACCCGTGAGTCGCACCTGCGCCCACTGGCCGTACACCTCGCCGGCCAGAACCGAGCCCGACGCGGGTAGACCGGCGTTCACGATCGCCTCGGCACACGGCTTGCCGGTGGAACGCTCGAGTTCGGCCGCGGTACCGGGCGCCAGCAGGGAGCAGGCCGCACCCCCGCCCCTGTCGGCCACGGCACTCAGCATCCGCACCGCGACGCCGGCCGCCGCGTCGACCCGAGCAGTCACCGACGCGCATCCCACGGCCGTCATCGCCATGACGGCGCCCACCACGATCCGGACGGTGCGCCACACACTCGCCCCAGGCGCGTCCCGACCCCAAAGGTCGGTCCACCGCACTGGCGGCGGGCACGGCGGCTGATCACTGTCGGGAGGTACCAGGCCCACCGTCGTCCACCCCACTGTCTCACGGCATTGGTGATGACTCGCTCGCGTGCCTTCCCTCTGTACCGCAGTGGCCGATCGAGAGTCAGTGCGTTCACCTGGTTCACGCCTCCGAGTTCGCCGACCACCGACCGGCACGTGCGGAAGGCTGCCGCGTTCCCGTCGAGTGGCGCTACTAACGGGCCACACCCCACCGCAAGGCCTCCCGAGATCTGCCACTCAGCGATTGCCGGCCCCTCTCGCTACTCAAAGTGACGGTATCGCAGCGGCGAGTTGGCCCGACCGGATCGACATGCTCGCGATCCCGACGGACCACATCGGAGGGTGAACAGGCCACCTGGGCTGCGCCGCCCTCCCGGTCGTCGCCACACCCCGCCGACGCCGCCGGCACCGGACGCGCAACCGGGACGGGAAACGACTGACCTAACACTCAGTATCGGCCCGAGGCTTTTGCCCGAGAAGCACTTTTCATTGTGCTTCAGGCGCTTACGATCGCTGAGCGTCTTGCCGACCAAGGTCTGGGAGTGAGCGATGCCGAAGCCGGCGAGTGTTGGGCCTGGTCAGCGGGGTGGGTCAGCGACGCGGGCCGCAGCGGCGTCCGAGGGCTACCCGGGACCGCTGCGTCGAGCAGTGCCCGGTAACACCCTGCTCAGGATGCTTGCCACCACCGATGCCAAGCAGATCGGCCTGCTCTACCTGATCTCGTCGTTCTTCTTCTTCCTCGCCGCGGGCATCGAGGCGCTGCTCATGCGCGGCGAGCTGGCCCGCCCGGGAATGCAGTTCCTCTCTCAGGAGCAGTACAACCAGCTGTTCACCTCCCATGGAACGATCATGATGTTCCTGTTCGCCACCCCCCTCGCCTTCGCGTTCGGCAACTACCTCGTGCCCCTGCAGATCGGCGCGCCGGATGTGGCCTTCCCCAGGCTGAACGCGTTGGCCTACTGGCTCTACCTGTTCGGTGGCCTGATGGTGCTCGGTTCCTTCATCACCCCGGCCGGCGCCGCGGACTTCGGATGGACCGCCTATCCGCCGCTGAGCGAGGCGGAACACACCCCCGGGGTGGGCGGCAACCTGTGGGTGGTCGGGTTGGTGCTCTCGGGCGTCGGCACGATCCTCGGGTCGGTCAACCTGATCACGACGACTCTGACCCTGCGCGCCCCGGGGATGACGATGTGGCGACTGCCGTTGTTCACCTGGGCCATGTTCATCACCGCGCTGATGGCGGTCGTCGTGTTCCCGCTGCTGTCGGCGACCCTTCTCGGCCTGCTGTCCGACCGGTTGCTCGACAGCCACATCTACGACCCCACCACGGGTGGCCCGCTGCTCTACCAGCATCTGTTCTGGTACTTCGGCCATCCCGAGGTCTACATCGTGGCATTACCGTTCTTCGGCATCATCAGCGAAGTGCTTCCGGTCTTCTCGCGAAAGCCGCTGTTCGGCTACAAGGGCATGGTCCTGGCGCTGTGGGCGATCTTCGTCTACTCGCTGAACGTGTGGGCGCACCACATGTTCGCCACCGGCCAGGTTCTCCTGCCCTTCTTCTCAGCCACCACCTTCATCATCGCCGTGCCCACCGGGGTCAAGTTCTTCAACTGGATCGGCACGATGTGGAAGGGCCAGCTCACTTTCGAGGCACCGATGCTGTTCGCCGTCGGGTTCCTCGTCACGTTCCTCTTCGGCGGCCTCACCGGCGTACTGCTGGCCAGCCCACCGATCGACTTCCACGTCCACGACAGCTACTTCGTCGTCGGGCACTTCCATTACGTCCTCTTCGGGACCATCGTCTTCGCCGCGTTCTCCGGCGTGTACTTCTGGTTTCCGAAGATGACCGGGCGGCTGCTCGACGAGCGACTCGCCAAGGTCCACTTCTGGACGATGTTCGTGGGTTTCCACACCACTTTCCTGGTCCACCACTGGCTGGGCAACCGTGGAATGCCTCGCCGCTACGCCGACTACCTACCGCAGGACGGGTTCACCATCATGCACACCGTCTCGACGATCGGATCGTTCGTGCTCGGCGTGTCCACCCTGTTCTTCATCTACAACGTCTGGAAGTCGTGGCGCTTCGGTGCCGTCGTCTCCGTCGACGACCCGTGGGGCTACGGAAACTCCCTGGAGTGGGCCACCACCTGCCCACCTCCGTTGCGCAACTTTGAGCGCATTCCGCACATCCGCTCCGAACGCCCCGCCTTCGACGCCAAGTACGGCCCCCTGGTCGCCGACCTCGGTCGTGACCTGCCGCAACGTGCGGCCAAGGCGCCGCAGAGACTCCGCGACGAACTGCACCGCGATCGGTCGGTGCCGCAGTCACCCGCTGCCCAGGGCGTCCACGGCGGCCCGGCCGCGACCGGGTACCGCATTCCTCAGTCCGGCGCCCGTCCCGTCGAGGTACCCGACCCGGACCAGACCCGCCGCCCGAGCTTCGAGCGGACCACCGAAGCGGACGAGAACCCGCTGGACTCTCAACGAAGCGAACAGGCACCGCCGCAGTGGCGTCATCCGGGCGACGAGAACGGCGAGAGGAGGTAGGGCGGGCGGCAGCGACGTGGCGATCTCAGGTGCGCTCGCCGTAGCGTTCCCGGGTGAGCCGGTTGGCCGTATCTGGATCAAGACCGCTGGCGCGGAGCAGATCACTCGTCGCGACACGCGTCTGGGTGACCAGGGTCTGAGTGAACCTGCCGGTGGCGACGTCGCCGGCCTTGCGAGCGCTGTGCATGGCCGCGAGGGCTGTCGCGCGCGCCCGCTGCGGATCGCGCCCCGAGACGCGTTCGGCCCTAAGGTGCTCGGTGGCCTCGGCGAGTTGCCTGAGTGTGGTGGGCAGCTCATCCGGAAGGGGCTCGTCGTACTGCAACGCGGTGGCCGAGGTCCGCGCCAGATCCTGCACGTCACCGACCAGCCGTTCGCCTTGCTGAGCGAATTGGGCGAACTGTTCCACGTCATGCCGCCGCTGCCATCTCACCGGAGCCAGACTCACCACCTCTCTCGCCCCGTCGAGCGCCTGCGACAACCGCGCGAGATCGGGCCCGGCTTCCCGAAGGCGCTGCAGGGACGCGACCGCCAGCTCGGTGTCGCGCTGATCCAGCGCACTCGCGGTCGTGCGTAGTTCCGCGCTGATCAGCTGGACGATCGGCGTGGCTGCGCGGTTGAGCACGCGTATCGGGTTGACCGGGAACAGGAGCGTGACCACCACCAGCCCCACCGCCCCGCCGACGAACGCGTCCAGGACCCGGGGCCACTCGAGGTTGGGATTCACCGGCGACAGCGTCGCGATCAGGACGGCTGAAGCACCGGCCTGGGCCACGGCTGCACCGCTGCCACCGGAGATGACGAGCGCGGTCGCGATCGCGATCGCGACCGCCAGACCGATCTGCACCGGCCCGGGGCCCAGGGTGTAGAGCAGAGCGTTCCCGACGAGGATTCCGATTCCTACACCGATCAACGACTGGGCGGTTCGTCGGGCCCGCTGCCCGATCGCCGCGACGATCGTGCCGACCGCCGCGGACGGAGCGAACACGGGCGCGGGGTTACCCAACACGTCGTGCCCGATGACCCAGGACAACGCCGCGGCTAGCCCCGCCTGGACCGCGATCACCAGGATGACGTACGTCAGGCGAAGCCGCACCCGCCACTCCCGACGGCCGCGCTCGCGGGCCCGCTCTCCCAGTCGAAGGGCTCGGCCGGCCAGGACGTCGGCATCGTAGGCCGGACCTGGTGCGCGCTCCTCGGCAGCACTCATGCCGATGACTTCCCCGAGCAGCGATCAACAAGTCAGCGCCCCGCGTCGCGCCGGGCAACAGGTGCGCGGCATGTCGATCCTCGCGACCTGCTCGACCCGCCAGTGGGTCTCGTATCACCCCCGCGGTCCGTGCCCGGTAAGGGCATTCCCAGCATGACGGTGATGCGATATGACAGTTTTGTCCCTGACGGAGTCGTCAGTCAGGAAGATGCAGCGGCGATACCAGCGGCTGAACTCGGGGGTGTCCATGAAGGCATTGGTCAAGGCAGGGGTCATCGTGGTCGGGGGGTGGGCACTTCGCAGGTTCCTGCTCCGGTCGACCCGTCAAGGGCCCTGGCAGTCCGCTCCATTGATGCGGCATGAGCCGCGGTGGCACGTGGTGACCGTCAACCCGACCCGCGACGAACTGACCCCCGACTCGCCACTCCCGGAGCCACTGGCCGATCTCGGTGACGCGGTGGACGTACAGATCCGCCGCGCCGCGGGCGACCGTGGCATCGAGCTGGCCGTACGGCTGCGCGAGTCGGCCCGGTCGCCGCTGACCGCGGGAGTCAGGCGACTCGCCGGTAACGATCCGAACCAGGCGATCCGGGCCGCGCTGCGCGAGGCGAAGCAGTTGCTGGAGACCGGCGAGGTGCTGCACCCCGACGCTCCACCCACCACCCGGACAACGGTGGTCAACAAACCGCTGCAACTGGCGACGCGGCAGGGACGTCGGGAGGGGCGACTGTGAAGGCACTGATGTGGCAGGGCGTCAACGAGCTGTCGGTGGGCGAGGTCCCGGACCCGACGATGCGCAACGAGCAGGACGCCATCATCCGGGTACGGAAGACGGCGACGTGCGGTTCCGACCTGCATCTGCTGGGTGGGTACATCCCGTTCATGGAGCAGGGCGACGTCCTCGGGCACGAGTTCCTGGGCGAGGTGGTCGAGGTCGGCCCGCAGGTGCGTAAGCACAAGGTGGGCGATCGGGTGGTGGTCTGCTCGTTCGTCTCCTGCGGTCGCTGCTGGTACTGCCGACAGCAGCAGTACTCTCTGTGCGACAACGGCAACACCAACCCGGCGATCACCGAGGACGTCTGGGGCTTCGCACCCGGCGGCTGCTACGGCTACTCGCACGCCCTCGGTGGCTTCGCAGGTAGCCACGCCGAGTACATCCGGGTTCCCTACGCCGACCAAGGGGCCTTCACCGTCCCCGACGGGGTGAGCGACGAGCGTGCTCTCTTCGCCTCCGACGCCGCCCCGACCGGCTGGATGGGCGCGGACCTCGGTGGAGTCAGAGCCGGGGACGTGGTCGCGGTGTGGGGCGCCGGCGGGGTCGGCCAGATGGCGGCACGCGCCGCCGTCCTGCTCGGCGCCGAGCGGGTGATCATCATCGACCGATTCGCCAATCGGCTGCAGATGGCCGAGAAGTACCTGGGTGTGGAGACGCTCAACTACGAGTCCCAGGACATCGGTGGTGAGCTGCTGGAACGCAGCGGCGGGCGAGGGCCGGACGTCTGCATCGAGGCCGTGGGGATGGAGTCCCACAGCACCGGACCGCAATACCTGTACGACCAGGTCAAACAACAGCTCCGCCTGGAACCTGACCGCCCGATCGCCGCTCGGCAGGCCGTCTACCACTGCCGCAAGGGCGGCAGCGTGTTCCTGCTCGGCGTCTTCGCCACCCTTGTCGACAAGTTCCCGCTCGGGGCGCTGATGAACAAGGGCCTCACCCTGCGCGGCGCCCAACAGCACGGACACCGCTACATCCCGATGCTGCTCGATCGGATGGCACGGGGCGAACTGGTCACCGAACACCTCGCGACACACACCATGCCACTCGACGAGGCACCGCAGGGATACCACATGTTCAAGAACAAGCTCGACGGATGCGTACGCGCCGTCTTCGAGCCCTCCCGATGATCGGACGCGCTCTGGTCTCCCGTCTCCGACCGGACCACCGAGCGCGCCAGGTCCGGTAGCCGAGACACCTGCCGGTCGGGGCTCCGGGCCGGGCTGATCCCCCCGCTCCGGAGCCCCACCGATCACGCCGTCGCCATCTGGCGCACGTGTTCGCCCTTGGCGAACTCCTCGACCATCCTGGCGCAGAAGGCCGGCAGGTCGCCAGGGTTGCGGCTGGTGATCAGGCCGTTGTCGACCTGCACCTGTTGATCCACCCAGTTACCGCCCGCGTTCTGGATGTCGGTGCGCAGGCTGGGGAACGAGGTGACGGTCCTGCCGTTGACCATCCCGGTCTCCACCAACGACCAGGGACCGTGGCAGATCGCCGCCACCGGCTTCTGTTGTGCGAAGAACGCCCGGACGAAGTTCATCGCCTGCTGGTTCATCCGGAGCCGGTCGGGGTTGACCGTCCCGCCCGGCAGCAGCAGCGCGTGGTAGTCGGCCGCGTCGGCCTCGTTCACGGTCCGGTCCACCCGGTAGCGGTTCGCCGGGCTGATGTCCTGGTTCATCGACTGGATCTCGCCGGAATTCAACGAGATCAGGTGGACCTCGGCCCCCGCCTGCTCCGCGGCGGCCCGCGACTGGATGTATTCCACGTCCTCCACCCCGTCGGCGGCGAGGCAAGCGACTCGCTTGCCGGTCAGTCGCTGCTGGCTCTGCGCCATTTTTGCGGCCTCCCCTTCGCGGTGCCGCCCGGTCGGCGGCACATCGTTCGCTCGCGGCCGCCTTCCCGGTGGCGGCACCGCAAAACAGGCAGCCGCACGCCGCTCGAGGCGGACAAACTCGCCCATCCGCTCGTCCCTGTGCGGAGAAAGGTCGCGCCGTGAGAGTGCTTCCTGTCGCAGCGGGAAGGCACTCGACCCACTGGTACCGAGGCTCGGGAAAGGTCACATCATGACCCTCGCCGCAGACGCGATCGAACTGCCGTCCGGCCAGACGATGCCCGTGCTCGGCCAGGGCACGTGGTACCTGGGTGAGCGACCCGAGAGGCGACGGGACGAGCTGGCCGCCCTCCGCACCGGGCTCGACCTGGACATGACCATGATCGACACTGCGGAGATGTACGGTGACGGCGCTTCCGAGGAACTCGTCGGCGAGGCGATCGCCGGACGACGCGCCGAGGTGTTCCTGGTCGACAAGGTGCTGCCGTCCAACGCCAGCCGGCGGGGAACCGTGCAGGCCTGCCGTCGCAGCCTGCAACGACTCGGCGTCGACCACATCGACCTCTACCTGCTGCACTGGCGCGGCAGCCATCCGCTCACCGACACCATCGAGGCGTTCGGCGAACTCGTCGAGGCCGGCGACATCGGGCAGTGGGGTGTGAGCAACTTCGATCTTTCCGACATGCAGGACCTCCTGGAGGCGGGCGGAAGCGCCTGCGCGACCAACCAGATCCTGTACAACCTCACCCGCCGGGGCCCGGAGTTCGATCTGCTGCCGTGGCTACGCGAGCACCAGATCCCGGTGATGGCGTACTCGCCGATCGAGCAGGGCAGGCTGCTCGGCCACCCCCAGGTCGCGGAGGTCGCCGCCCGGCACGAGGCCACCGCTGCTCAGGTCGCGTTGGCCTGGCTGCTGCGGCAGGGGAGGACAGCGGCGATCCCCCGGTCGTCCAACCCCGAACACACCCGGGAGAACGCGGAAGCGCGCGACCTGTATCTGGCCGAGGAGGACGTGGCGGCACTCGACACGGCCTTCCCGCCGCCGGCCGGCCCGCAGCCGCTGGAGATGTTGTAGCGTCCGGCGGATCGGCGCATGCGGTTGCTGGTCGGTGCCCGCCGCGATCGTCCAGATCACCCCACCGGTACCGCCGCTACGACTCGTCCGATGGCGGCGGAGGACGGCGGCTGATCCGGCGCGGCAGCCGAAACTGGTACAGGCCCGCGCTGGTGACGGCGTAGAAGATGGGCGGGAGAAGGAAGATGGCGAGGCCGACCAGCGGCGTCACCAGGTAGCCGAGCACCCCCGCGAGGACGTACAGCAGGACCCCGGCGAGAGCCCGGATCCGCTCGACGCGGAAGAACTCGTCCTTCACCTGTTCTCGCAGCAGGTCGGGGTGCCGGCTCAGGTAGTGGTAGAACGCCAGCCAGGTGGCGCACAGCGACGCGCCGATCAACGCGTAGAAGGCGATGGCCACGCGCTGGTCCGTGTTGTCGTGCTCCTGCAGGGCGTGCGACACGACGATGGTGGGAAACGGCAGCAACGCCGTGGTGAACAGCACCAACAGGTTCATCCAGTGCAGGCCACGATCAGTCTGCTGGATGCGATTGAATGCCGCCTTGTGGTTGAGCCAGACAACGGCCACGTACGAGTAGGACGCGAGGTACGCGACGTACGACGGCCACTGGCCGAGCAGTCCGGACAGCAGACGGCCGGGCGGGACGTCCGGCACCTGGAGATCCAGGACCAGCAGCGTGATGATGATCGCGAAGATGGCGTCGCTGAACGCCACGGCGCGACTGGTGTCCGACCGGGTGCCCAGGCGCGTGTCTGGCCCACTCATCGGCCGCGTCTACCCAGGATCGTCGGCGGCAAACAAGCCACCGTATCCGGCCGCCGCGCACGTCGCGGTGGCCGGATACGGTTGGCTGGTCAGGCCTTGAGGACGACCTTTTCGCAGTGGTCCCGCTTGTTCTTGAAGATGTCGAAGCCGTGTTCGGCCTCGTTGAGCGGCAGCGTGTGGGTGATGACGCGGGTCGGGTCGATCTCGCCGCGTTCGATGCGCTGCAGCAGCGGCTTCATGTAGCGCTGGACGTGGCACTGGCCCGTGCGCAAGGTCAGCGAGCGGTTCATCCAGGCGCCGGCGGGAAACTTGTCGAGGAAGCCGCCGTACACGCCGATCACCGAAACGATGCCGCCGCTTCGGCACGACATGATCGCCTGACGCAGCGCGTGCGGGCGCTCGGTCTCCGACCGGACCGCCTGCTTGATCCGGTCGTAGGCGTGGATGTGCGCGGCGCCGTGGCTGGCCTCCATGCCGACCGCGTCGATGCACTTGTCCGGTCCCCGCCCGCCGGTCAGTTCCAGCAGCCGGGACCGCACGTCGACCTCCTCGAAGTTGATCGTCGTGTGGCCCGCCCGCTCCGCCATCTGCAGCCGGTAAGGCTCCTTGTCGATGGCGATCACCTTTGCGGCGCCGAGCACCCGGGCGCTGTCCATGGCGAACTGGCCCACCGGCCCGGCGCCCCACACCGCCACCACGTCGGTGGACTGGATGTCACACAGGTCGGCGCCCATGAAGCCGGTGGGCAGGATGTCGGAGAGGAACAGCACCTGCTCGTCGGTCAGATCAGACTCGATCTTCAACGGACCCACGTCGGCGAACGGCACTCGGGCGTACTGCGCCTGACCGCCCGCGAAGCCACCCGTCAGATGCGAGTAGCCGAAGATCCCGGCGACCGGGTGACCGAACATCTTCTCCGCGATGCCGGCGTTGGGGTTGGAGTTCTCGCAGCAGGAGTAGAGTTGGGCGGCGCAGGCGCCGCACGCGCCGCAGGCGATCGGGAACGGCACGACGACCCGGTCGCCGACCCGTAGCTTGTCGGCCGGCACTCCCGATCCGACCTCGATCACCTCGCCCATGAACTCGTGGCCCATGACGTCGCCGTCCTGCATGGTGGGCACGTATCCGTCCACCAGGTGCAGGTCCGATCCGCAGATCGCGGTGGAGGTGATCTTCACGATCGCGTCGCGCTTGTTCAGGATCTTCGGGTCCGGCACATCGCGGACCTTGACCTTGTTGCGGCCCGCCCAGGTGTTCGCCCTCATGCGTCCGCCCCCTTCGCCAACTCGGCATCCGACAGCGGTTGCGCCGCGCGCTGCGGGAACTCCTTGCGGGCCCGCTTGCCCCACGGGGCGCCGTCGGAGCGGACCACCTCGCCGGTTTCCAGCACCTGCTTGAACCGGCGCAGATCGTCATCGAGCTGCTGGTGCGGTTCCTCGCCGAAGTACTTCGCGACCGCTTTGCCGACCGCGCCGCCCGGGATGTCGTAGCTCAGGACGACGCGCACCTGGGTGCTCACGCCGTCCGGGGCGGGCACGAACCGGACCGTACCGGCGTTCGGCACATCGGCGCTCCCGGTCGACCGCCAGGCGATCTTCTCGCCGGGCGCCTCGTCGGTGATCTCGGCGTCCCACTCGACGTTCCTGCCGAAGGGAGCGCTGGCGGACCAGTGGCTCGTACGCCCACCGGTGACGCGGACCTCCTCCAGATGAGCCATGAACGTCGGGAGGTTCCCCAGCTCGCGCCAGAACTCGTACACCTCCGACGGAGGCTTGCGAACGGTCGTGGTGGCAGTGAGCTCCATGGGTCCTCCTCTGCGTACGCCCCGTACCGCCGATCCGGAGGCGGTCTCCTTCGCCCGGGTGGCCTGCACGGCGGTCAGTACATCCAGCACCGTGATCCCGAGGATGGCGCCGGTGACACCGACGAGCCGCCGCCGGCGGCGCCCGCCCCGGTGCGCGAGGGCCATTCCGAGCGAGGTCAGATCCATCGCATCGCCCACGACCCGGGTCCACGCCCAGACGCCCTTCCGCCGGCTCGTCAGGAGCCCGGCCGCGTGTACCAGTTCCCGTGCCCCGACGAGCGGCACCACCACCCGCGAAGTCGGGGAGTCGTCCACGCCGCTGATCCGACGCACCTTGTCCGGCGCCGCCAACTGCGCCACGCCCAGACCGAGACTCATCCAGCCGAGCCCTCGCCCCCGCCGCTGCACCTCCTCCTGCCTTGCCTGCGCTTCCTCTCGGACTGCCAGTCGAGTCACGCTAGCCTCCCTATCCGGTCGCACCAGGCCAAGCAGCACGGTTCCTTGCGAACCGGGGCGGCGGACCGGCGGGGCCGGCATACCCACCGCAGACCACCTGAACCCTGTCAAATCGACCACTGGCGCAGCCTGCACGACAGGCCGGCGGGGCTCAGCGGGCTTCCGGAGGGCCCCGTGACGGCAACCGGCCTGCGGTGCCGGCGGACCAGGGGTGGCTGTGGGGCTACCCGTCCTTCTCGTCCCGCCAGCCGTCGGGCTCGGGGTGGTAGCCGTAAGCGGCGGCCCGCACCGCTTCCTCGTCCTCCAGCCCGGAGCCGATCGCACCGCCGACGGTGGCCAGGGAACTGGTTATCCAGGCGAGCGTCAGGTAGTCGGTGAAATCGACCGGCCGCTGCAAGGTCTGCTCCAGCACCGAGGTGTCGATCAGCAGCGCCCCGACGAGCGCCGTTCCGGCGAACAAGACCAGGTAGGACACCGCCGTGGCAAGAGTGAGGGTGAGGATCGTACCCAGGTTGAACAGCCGGGCCAGCTCCGGCGGTGTCGTGGGGCCCGGTTTCTCCCACAGGTCGTGGGCGACGATCAGCCAGGCCACCAACGCGGTCAGTCCGAGCACCATGATCACGGCGAGCCGCAGTCCGCCGAGGGCATCACCCATCTGCCAGATGGTGTCCGTGGTGAGCGCGAACGCGGCCGCGCCAAAGGCGCCGACCAGCAGCTTGGACAGGCCCAGCAGAGCGCGTCCCGGTCGGTTGGCCCGGACCATCCCGGCCAACAGCCGCATCCGGCCGATCAGCGGCGAGGCCACGTATCCCAGTTCCCCGGCCTCGCCGACCACCTGATGGATGGCCCCGACCCGGCTTGCCATCTCGGCCGGCATCCACCGGGCACGCAGCACCCGCTGGTCCGAGGCGTCGGTGAGTAGTCGACTCACCATGTCCGGAACGGCCGCGCGGGCTGCTCGCAGTTGCCGCGGTCCCAACGCCGGCAGGGACACCAACGCGACCCGGCGCCGGCCGGAGGTCTGCGCGACCAGCGGCACTCCCCCGCTGTGCAGCGGCAGGTCGGTCAGGCAGATCGCGACATCCCACCGGTCGCCGGTGCGCCGTTCGGCAATGTCGTCGAGCAGCGCCTCCACTCCGGCGTCCCGGCGCGGCGCCGCCTCACCCCAGCCTTCCCGAACGGTCCACCGCACGTCCGCGTCCACCCGCTCGGCGAGCCGGCCGGCCAGCTCGGCGGCGAGCCGCGCGGCCACCCGGGCCGGCTGGTCCGGCGGGGTCGCCACCAGTCCGACGACGATCTCCGGTCGGTGCCGTTCGCTGTGGATCATCGGTGTCCTCACGGGTAGCCGAGCTTGTCGCCGTCCACCGGCACCAGCCGGTCGTCGTGAGCCTCCGGCCGTCGTCACGGTGCTTCGTTGTGACAGCAATGCGGAGGTCTTTCGTCAACCCGCGCGGCACGGCCACCACGAAGAAGGCGCCGACGAGCCCGGCTGAAGGGGCAACCATACCCCTCCGCGAAGGTGAATCCGCCTGCCTCGCTTCCCGACGCAGCTGATCTGCGGGGCTCCTCGGCCGCACCGCTGAGCCGTTTGACACTTCGGCACACGGGTAGACCGCGACCTCGTCCAAGACGGTGGGCCGCGGGTCGCGCACACACTGACCGTGGGCTCCATCCGGTCCGGATGCCAGGCGAGGCCCGAGGAGTACGCAATGGCCGAACCGAAGAGCCGAGCCACGAGCACACGCGAGTCGGCCACGCAGTCGCGCGAGCAGGTCGATCGGCAGCGCGACTCCGCCCCGCGGCGTGGTGAGCACGACCTTCCCCAGCCGTCCGGCGGACACAGCAGCAAGACGATGTCCGACCCGGACGTCGTCCTCCAGATCCCACAGGCCAAGGTCGAACAGCTCTACGTCGAGTCGCTGGTCAGGACGGTGGACAGCGCCGTGAACCAGGTCGGGCGGACAGCTGAGCAGGTGCTCGGGCCGCAGGGGCCGCTGTCGCAGACGCTGGAGCAGACCAGCCAGCAGGTTGGCCAACAACTCGGGCAGGCCACCCGGCAACTGGCTCAGAACGGCGAGGCAGCGGCCGGCGACGGAGGCCGGAGCGGCGTGCCAGGCGGATCCCTCGCCCGCGCGGCGTGGCAACGCATGAAGAAGGTCGTCGACAACAACCAGCCGCTGAGGCAGATCACCATGCGGCTGGTAGGGCCGCAAGGGCACCCGCAGGACTGACCGAGGTACCCGGTCAGAAGGGGGCGTCGACGGCCAGGCGGCGGACCTGGGTGAGGTAGGGGTCCAGTTCGCCGACCTCGAAGCGGCAGGTGCCGATGACGTGCCAGAACTGGCCGCCCGGGTCGCCGTCCAGCTTGTACCGGCCGTCCGGGCTCACCGCCGCCCAGCCGTCCGCCAGGCCGATCAGCGTGGTCCGCAACTGCGCGTGCTCCGGATCCGCCACGTCCCAGAGCCGCACCGTGCCGTCGTCGCCGGCGCTGGCGAGCAGGCTGCTGTCCGGGCTGAAGTGCACCGACCAGACCCGCCGGGTGTGCGCGGCCAGAGCGCCGTGCAGCCGACCGGTGACCGGGTCCCAGAGTCGGATCACCAGGTCGTCGCCGGCGGTGGCGAGCAGGTTGCCGTCCGGGCTGAACGCGCACGACCAGAGCCGCCCGACGTGCTCGCTCAGCACGAGGCGCCGCTCGCCGGTGGCCACGTCCCAGATCACCGCCGTACCGTCGTTGCCGGCGCTGGCCAACAGCGTTCCCTCGCTGTTGAAACCGACCGAGTAGACCCGGTCGGTGTGGTGTTCCAGGGTCAGCCGGCAGGTGGCGGTGGCCGCGTCCCAGAGCCGGACCATCTGGTCGTCACAGCCGGTGGCGATGGTCTCGCCGTCCGGGCTGAACGCCACCGTCCGCACCCGGCCCCGGTGCGGGGTGAGCGTGGCGAAGTGCCGGCCGGTACGGCGGTACCACAGCCGCACGGTGTCGTCGTCGTTCGCGGTCGCCAGCGCGTCGCCGTCCGGGCTGAACGCGACCGCCCAGACGTGGTCGGTGTCCACGTTGAGTTCCCGCTCGTCGGCGCCCGTGTCGGTGTTCCACAGGTGCACGCCGCCGTCGCCGCTGGGCGTGGCGACCAGCGGCTCGTCCGGGCAGAAGACCACCGACAGCAGGCGGTCGGCCGGGCTGGCGAGCTGCCCCAGCAGGCGCCCCGTACGCGGCTCCCAGAGCCGGATCACGCCGTCGTTGCCGCACGCCGCCAGCACCTCCCCGTCGTCGCGGAAGGAGAGCGCGGTGACCCGCCGGCCGTGCCCGCGCAACGTGTGCTGGAGTTGCCCGGTGTGCACGTCCCACAGCCGGGTGGTGCCGTCGTTGCTGCTGGTGGCGACCTGGTTCTGGTCCGGCCGCCAGACCACCGGCCAGACCGAGCCGCGGTGCCGGGTCAGCTCGTGCCGCACCTGACCGTCGTCGGTGTCCCAGAGCTGGATCGCGCCGTCGCTGGCGGCGGTGGCGAGCAGGCTGCCGTCGCCGTTGAACCGGACGCTGTAGATGGCGCCGCGCTGCCGGCCGAGCACCCGCACCGGCCGGCCGGTCTCCGTCTCCCACAGCCGCAACGCGCCGTGTGTGTCGCCGGTGGCCATCAGCGTGCCGTCGGGGCTGATGTCGAGCGCGTACACGTCGGCCTCGTGGCCGCGCGGCTGGCGCAGCAGTTCGCCGTCGGTGGCCCGGCGGATCCACACCCGGCCGTGCTGCCCGACGGCGACCAGCAGTCGCCCGTCCGGTGAGTGCACCACCCGGTAGACCACCTCCGGCTCGCGCACCTCGAACGCCTGCCGGCCGGTGTGGATGTCCCAACCGCGCACCGTGCCGGCGCTGTCCGCCACCACCACCCGCCGGCCGTCCGGGCTGAACGAGGTGCCCCAGATCGGCGCGTCGTGCCCCGGCCATTCGTGCCGCAGCCGGGCGGTGCGGGTGTCGAAGAGCCGGACCACGCCGGCCGCGTCGCCGACCACCAGCCGGCCTCGACGCCCGTCGGTGAGCAGCGGCCAGACCCAGCCGGCGAAGACGTCCTCGATGACGTGCCGCACGTCGCCGTGGTCGGCGTCCCACAGCCGTACGGTGAGGTCGGCCGCGCCGGTGACCAACTGGTGCGAGGCGGCGTCGTAGCGGACCGCGTAGACCCGGGACCGGTGTCCCGGCAGGGTGCGCACCGGCAGCCCGGTGGCCGTGTCGCAGAGCAGCACGCCACCGTCGTCGCTGCCCACCGCCAGCACCGCGCCGTCCGGGCTGTACGCGACCGGCACCGGCAGGCGTCCCACCTCGAAGCCGTACCCCACGCCCACCGCGGGCGGGGCCAGGCCGGGCGCCACAGGCCGGCCCGGCGCGACCACGGCGCCGCGCAGTTCCGGCGCGCGCAGCATCGCCGGGTCGGCGCTGACGTCGATCAGCGCGGTGCGGTGCCAGCTGCTGCCGGCGATCCGCGCCCCGCGCAGGTCGGCCCGGAACAGCCGGGCGCCGGCCAGCTCCGCGCCGCGCAGGTCCGCCCCGGACAGGCGGGCCTGATCCAGGCGGGCGCCGCGCAGCCGGGCGTGCTCCAGCCGCGCCTCGGTCAGGTTCGTGGCGACCAGCCGGGTGTCGGTCAGGTCGGCGCCGGTGAGGTCGGCGCCGGCCAGCTCCCGGTGCGACAGGTCCTCGCCGCGCAGCACCGCGCCGCGCAGGTCGGCCCGGTCGGGCAGGCGCAGCCGCGCGCTGAGCCGCAGCGCGTTGGCCCGCAGCGTCTCGCCCGCCGCCTCGTCGCCGAGCACCCGGGCCGTCCACGCCGTGCACCGGGCCGGGTCGGCGAGGTCACCGAGGAACTCCACGGCCAGCGCCGACAACGACCGCACCGCCAGCGCGGCCGGCTCCTCACCCCGGTTGAGCTGCTCGGCCACGCCCTCGGCGACCAGCCACTCCATCACCGAGGTGTGGATGAAGCCGAACAGCCCGTCGTCGGTGCGGACCAGCAGGCTGCCCGCGCCGACCGCGTGGGTGGCCTGCGGCCCGGACAGTCGCGAGTCGGCCCGCCCGGCGAGCTGGCCGGTGGACTCGGCCAGCTCGGCCAGCCGCAGGTAGGCCTCGCCGCTCTCCCAGAGCTGGAACGCCAGCCGGCTCACCGCCTGCCACAGCTCCGGCCGGCGCAGGCTGACCGGCGCCCCCGGGATGCCCTGGGTACGCCGCTCCTCGAAGTCCAGCCAGGACTCCAGGATCTCGCGGTAGAGCGCGGCGGCGCTGAACGTGCCGCCGGCACCGGCCACCGCGGCCAACCGGCCCTCGTCGAGGTTGGCGATGAAGCCGAGCATGCGCGGGTTGCGGGAGAGGCCGAGCAGGTCCTTGACGCCGCCGAGCAGGGTCATCCGCTCCCGCGCGGCCTGCTCGTCACCGCCGTAGCGGTTGCGCAGGAACGCCTCGATCTGGCCGGGGGTGAAGTCCTCCACGGCCAGCACCCGGCGGTGCGGCAGCAGCCCGACCCGCTCGCCCAGAGCGGTCAGCACCTGCGAGTTGGTCTTGAAGTGCTGGGTCCGGCTGCTCACCACGATCTTGGCCGCGCCGTCGGCGGCCTGGAGCAGCGTCTCCAGGTGGTCGGCCGCCCGGTCGTAGGTCACCCGGGCCACCAACTCGTCGAACCCGTCGAAGAGCAGCACGATCCGGCCCTGCCGCAGCATGTAGCGGAACGCCTTGAGGTCGATCACCTGCTCGCCGTGGTTGGCCAGGTGCGCGGCGACCAGGCCGTCGACGGAGTGCGCCTTGTCCAGCGCGCGCAGCTCCACCAGGATCGGGATCAGGTCCGGCGCGGCGGTGGGCAGCCGGCGGGCCACCTCGCGCAACGCGAACGTCTTGCCCCGGCCGAAGTCGCCGAGCACCAGCACGAACCGGCCGTCCGGGGCGGAGACGGTCTCCAGCAGCTCGTCCACCACGTCGTCGCGGACCCGCTGGTCGGCGCCGACCAGGTGCCGGTAGCGCTGCGGCACGTACTGCCCCGGCGGGTAGAGCCGGTCGGCCTGGAGCCGGGCGGTCTGCGCGGCGACGTAGTCGCGCAGGTCGAGCAGGCCCTGGAACTCGGTCAGGTGCAGCACCCGCACGCCGCGCCGCTGCGCCTCCTCGGCCAGCCCGCGCGGCACCCGGTCGCCGTCGTAGACCAGCTCGGAGGCGATGTCCGGGTCGGTGGCGTGCACCCGGCGGGCGAACCGGTCCAGGTCGGCCGGCGCCGGGGTGCCCACGTGCGCGCCGACCCGCTGCTGCCGCACCACACCGTCGGAGCGGTAGCTGACGTAGAGGTGCGGCGGGTCGGCGTCGACCCGGCGCACCACCACCCGGTCGTAGCGCGCCTCGCACACCTCGGCCAGCCGGTCGAGCAGCCGCTCCACCGGCGTCCCGACCGCGGGCGTGGCCTCGCGCTGGGTGGCGCCCTCGACCCCGACGGGACGACGCGGATCCGGCACCTGCGCCGGGCCGGCCGCGCCGAACGTCGCGTCGGCCCGCGGCCACGCCACCACGGTGGACTCGCCGCCGTCCAGCCGGTCGTCGCGGCCGAGCACCCAGCGGGTCATCCCGTCCGCGCCGAGACGCAGCACCTGGGCCCGGCCGTCGCGCGGGGCGGCGGCCAGCGGCACCACCGGGTCGGCCCGGCCGGCCGGCGCGGCGTCGGAGAGCAGCAGGTTGAGCATCGGACCGACCAGCCGGTTGACCGAGCCGCGGTCGCGCAGCGACACCCGGTCCGGCGGGGCCTCGTCGGCGTACGGGCTGCGCGGGCCCGGCGCGTGCGCCATCGCGCCCAGCCGCAGCCAGCCGGACTGCTGGTAGTGGCGCAGCCGCTGGGCGAACCAGCTGGACTGCGCCTCGCCGAGGAAGCCGTAGCGGTCCTCCTCGCGGTGGGTGATGGCGATCGTCGAGTTCAGCCCGGCCACCACCACCCGCAGGTCGGGCACCGGGAACAACGTCCACGGTTGCTCGCTGTCGAAGATCCGGTCCTCGAGGCCCTGGAACAGGTCGTCGAAGAGGCGCGCGTAGTGCCGCCACTTCGGCCAGTAGGGCGGCTGCGGGTCCACGTCGTCGGCCTCGCAGGTGGCGAAGTAGGCCCGGCAGGCGGCCATCGTCACGTCGCGCGGGCCGGGCACCACGACCAGGCGGTGCGGCTCCAGGCCGAGCAGCACCCGCAGCCCGGTGAGGAAGCTCAGCGCGTCGGAGAACTCGCGCGGGCTGCCCGACTCGGTCAGGTTGCCGGCGACCACCAGCAGGTCCGGGCGGGGCACCCCGTCGTTCATCAGCAGCGTCAGGTCACCCATCAGGTGCTCCTGGAGCTCACCGGGGGTGACCGGGGCGCCGGGCTCGATCACGCCGCGACCGAAGCGGGGCCCGCCCACCTGGAGCACCGTGACGGTGTCGCGGGCCGTGGGCGGTGCGGTCGCGGCCGGCGGGAACGGCGGCGGGTTGATCGGGGTACGCCGGGGGCGGCGCTGGGCCGGCGCGCCGGCGGCCGGCGCGGCCAGCACGTCGGCGGGGTCGTCGAGGTGCAGCGGGAACACGGGCTGGCGCATCGGCTTGGCCCGGCCGTCGAGCGTCTCGCGGATCCGGTTCAGCACCCGGGCGCGCGCCTGCGCCGGATCGTCCACCCCGACCAGGTCGACGTAGGTGATGGTGGCGAGCAGGCCGTCGATCGGGCAGTCCTCGACCCGCACGGTGACCAGCTTGTTGCCGGTGCCGTCGGGGTCGGCGCGCAACGCCGCCTGCCACTCCAGCTTGCCGTACGTCGAGTGCAGGTAGCGTTCGGACAGCACCGCCACCACCACCTCGGCCTCGCGGACCCCGCGGTCCATGAAGTCGATGAAGTTGGTGCCGGCGACGAAGTCCCACGCCTGGATCATCGTGCGGTAGCCGGCCTTCTCGAACTCCCAGGCCAGCCACGTCGCCCACCGTTCGTCGGCCGGTGAGTAGCTGATGAAGAAGTCGATGGGGCGGTCGGACCGGGTGGGGTGCGCGCCTACAGCCACGTGGTCATTATGACCACCGACGGTCAACAGATCGACACCGTCGGCAGCTCGACATGACGATCGCGTCGGGCCGGACCGGCCGTGGCCGGATGTGCGAGGATCAGCGTTCGTGGAGACCGTCGGCGACCCGCCGTCCGCCGCGCCGGACCGGCCCCGTCGGCGCCTGCACGTGCTGGACTGGATCGCGATCGTGCTGGCCGTCGTCGGGGTGCTCTGTGTGCTCACCGGGCTGCTGCCGCGCGCCGACGCCGAGGCCACCGTACGCCGCATCGTGCCCATCCTGATCTTCCTCGGCACGGTGGTGGTGCTGGCGGAGCTGACCGCGGTGGCCGGGGTCTTCGACGCGCTCGCCGCCCGGGTGGCGATCACCGCCCGGGGCAGTTTCCGGGCGCTGTTCTGGCTCTGTGTCGGCTTCGCGTCGGTGACCACGATCGCGCTCAACCTGGACACCACGGCGGTGCTGCTGACGCCGGTGATGATCGCCCTGGCCCGGACGCTGAACGTGCCGGCGACGCCGCTGGCCATGACCACGGTCTGGCTGGCCAACACCGCGAGCCTGCTGCTGCCGGTGTCCAACCTGACAAACATCCTGGCCAGCGACCGGATCGGGCTCGACCCGGTGCCGTGGGCGGCCCGGATGTGGTGGCCGCAACTGGTCGCCATCGCCATCACCATGCTGCTGCTGTGGTGGTGGTACTGGCGCCCGGCCCGCGCCGGCGCCGATCCGTTCGTCCCGCCGCCGCCGTACGTGCCGCCGGACCGCCTGGTCTACCGGACCGCGCTGGTAGCCTGCCTGCTCTTCGTCGCCGGGGTGCTGGCCGGCGTCGAGATCGGCGTCGCCTCGGCGGTGGCCGCCGCGATCCTGGTGGCCGGCTTCGCGGTGCGGGCCCGGCACCGGCTGCGCCCGGCGCTGGTGCCGTGGCGGCTGCTGGTGTTCGTCACCGGGCTGTTCCTGGTCGTGCAGACGATCGGCCGGCACGGGCTGGACACGGTGATGGGCGCGTTGATCGGTGCCGACCCGGGCGCGGAGGGCGCGCTGCGGGCGGGCGCCGTCGGCGCGTTGTTCAGCAACGTGGTCAACAACCTGCCCGCGTACGTGGCCGGCGAGGCGGTCATCGCCGCCGACCGGCACACCCAACTGCTGGCGCTGCTGATCGGCACGAACGTCGGCCCGCTGGCCACGCCGTGGGCGTCGCTGGCCACGCTGATCTGGTACGAGCGGTGCCGGGCGGCCGGGCTGACGGTGCCGCTGGGCCGGTTCGTGGCCACCAGCGCCGCGCTGGCCGCGCTCGCCACCGCGTGCACCGTGGCCGCGCTGCTGGTCGGCCCCGGCGCGTGACGCCGCCGTGCCGGCCGGTCAGCGCCGCCACGGCCGGCGGGCCGTGTAGAGCAGCGCGCTGACGGCGAACAGCACGCCGGTGACCGCCAGCCAGCGACCCAGCAGCGGTGCCGGGGCGAGGCCGGTGGCCGCCGCGTAGGTGCCGTCGCCGAGGCCGAGCACACCGGGCAGGTAGACCAGGAACAGCAGCGCGGACCCCAGCGCCGGGACCCGCACGTGGTTGCGCAGCGACCGGCCGGCCCGCCCCAGTGTCCGGTCGGCCGCCGCGTACGCCGGGAACAGCACCAGGTCGTGCACGACCGCCGCGCCGACGAACCAGAGCAGCATCCGGCCGGCGGTCGGCTCGCCGGCCAGCCGCAGCGCGACCCATCCGGCCACCGCCAGGCAGCCGACCGTCAGCGGCAGGTGCCACGCCGCCGCGCCGTACGCCCGCCGCAGGTCAGCCATCGAACACGATCTCCTCCACCCACTTGGTGCAGTGCACGCCGGGCAGCGCGGGCACCACGACCCGGGCCGGGAAGCCGTGGTCGGGGCTCAGGTCGACGCCGTTGACCCGCAGCGCGAGCAGCGCGTCCGGGTCGGTCACCTGGCCGCCGTGCAGGGTGGCCCGGCCGAACAGGCCGCTGCGCTCCAGCGACCGGACCCGTGCGGCGGCCGGACCGGCGGCGCCGACCAGGGCGGCCAGGTCACGCAGGCGTACCCCGGTCCAGGTCTGTGACGTGGACCAGCCCTCCACGCAGGCGATCGGCAGCGTGGCGGTGTGCTGCGGCAGCGCGAGCAGCCCGGCCCGGTCCAGCGTGACCGTGCGGTCGCCGGCCCGCAGCGACAGCCGCCAGCCCGGGCCGGTGCGGTCGGCGGTGACGCCGGCCGCCGCGGCGGTGCGGTTGACCGGGAAACCGGTGGGCCCGTCGTCGACGCGCCGGCCCCGGGGCAGCAGCAACGCGGTGCGCCGCAGCGCGTCCACGCTCTGCCCCACGGTCAGCGCGGCCAGCAGCAGCGCGCCGCCGCCGGCCAGCGCCAGCACCCCGCGGCGGCTCATCGTCGCCGGGCCGGGGCGGCGGGCCACCAGGCCGTCCGGATCCGCCGGCTCCGGCGCGGTCCGCTCCACCGGGGTACGCGCGAAGCCCGGCCCGCGCAGCGCGGTCACCAGCCGGGGCAGTTTGAGCGCCACGTGCGCCACCAGCGCCACCGTGAAGATCCACGCGCCGTACCAGTGCGCGGTGTAGAAGTCGAAGCCGAACAGGTAGGCGTACTGGACGTTGAGCAGACCGGTCACGCTCTGGAACAGGATGCCGCCGACCAGCAGCAGCAACGACAGCCGCTCCAGCACCTGCGCGACCGAGCGGGCCGGCGGCCACGCGAACAGCTTCGGCACCACCGACCAGAGCTTCGCCAGCACCACCGGCACCAGCACGATGCCGAGCGTCACGTGCAGCCCCTGGGTGAGCCGGAACAGCCAGGCCGGCCGGGTCGGCCAGTCGAACACCGGCGGGTGCAGCCAGCCCACGTCCCGGGGGAACGCCTGGTCGAAGCGGGGTCCGTAGGCGATCCAGTCGAGCAGCCCGGTGACGATCACCAGCGGCAGGGTGGCCAGCAGCACCGCGCCCAGCACGGAGGTCAGCCACGGCCCGCGTACCGGGCTGCGCCAGGCCCGGTCGACCACGTCGACGCCCGGCGGTCGGTGGCGGTCCAGGGCGCGCCAGAACGACGCGGGCGCGGCGTACGCCGGGCGGGCCCGCGGTGCGACCTCGACGGGCGCGGGGCCGTCCGGGGGCGGGGCGTCGGTGGGCACGGCACCTCCTCCGGCGGCGGGGCCGACCCTGGCGGCCGGCGCTTCCACCGATGGGACGCTAGACGCCTCCGGCGGCCCGTGACGGCGTTTGCCGCATTACCGATGCCTTACCGCGGCCGTCCCTTACGGACCGCTGACGTCCGGCCGGAACCGGCCTCCCACCCGCGCCGGGTGCCCTAGCGTCAGCCGGTATGCGGGTACTGGTCACCGGCGCGGCCGGGTTCATCGGATCGCAGATCGCCGACCTGCTGGCGGCCGAGGGCCACGAGCCGGTCTGCCTGGACGCCCTGCTGCCGCAGGCGCACGGCGGGACGTTGCCGGAGTGGTCCCGGCGGCACGACCCGGTGGTCGGCGACGTACGTGACGCCGCGCTGCTGGACCGGCTGCTGTCCGGGGTGGACGCGGTCTGCCACCAGGCGGCCATGGTCGGGCACGGCCTCGACCCGTCCGACGCGCCCGACTACGCGGCGCACAACGACCTCGGCACGGCGACGCTGCTGGCCGCCATGCACTCCGCCGGGGTACGCCGGCTGGTGCTGGCCAGCTCGATGGTGGTCTACGGCGAGGGGCGCTACACCTGCGACCGGCACGGCGTGGTCCGTCCCGCCCCGCGTCGCCCCGCCGACCTGGCCGCCGGCCGGTACGACCCGACCTGCCCCGACTGCGGCGGCACGCTCGCCCCGGCGCTGGTGCCCGAGGACGCGCCGCTGGAGCCGCGCAGCACGTACGCGGCCAGCAAGCTCGCCCAGGAGCACTACGCCGCCGCGTGGGCCCGGCAGACCGGCGGCGAGGTGTGGGCGTTGCGCTACCACAACGTCTACGGCCCGCGGATGCCCCGCGACACCCCGTACGCCGGGGTGGCCTCGCTGTTCCGCTCCGCGCTGGCCAACGGCCGCGCGCCGGTGGTGCTGGAGGACGGCCGGCAACGACGGGACTTCGTGCACGTCACGGACGTGGCCCGGGCGAACCTGCTGGCACTGACCGCGCCCCCGCCGGACGGCCTGGTGCCGGTGAACGTCTGCTCCGGACAGCCGCACACCGTGGGTGACCTGGCGGCCGCGCTGGCGGCGGCCATGGGCGGCCCGGTTCCGGTGGTGGCCGGCGGCGCCCGGGCCGCCGACGTCCGGCACGTGGTCGCCGACCCCACCCGCGCCCGGGAGCTGCTCGGCTACACCGCGACGGTCACCTTCGCCGAGGGAGTGACCGCCTTCGCCACCGACCCCCTCCGCGCCCCCGCCACCCTCCTCACCCCCCACCCCGCCTAACCCCGCCCCGCCCCGCCCCGCCCCGGCACGGCACGGCTCGGCTCGGCTCGGCACGGCTCGGCACGGCTCGGCACGGCTCGGCACGGCACGGCTCGGCACGGCACGGCTCGGCACGGCACGGCTCGGCACGGCTCGGCACGGCACGGCTCGGCACGGGAGATCTTGGTATGAAACGGCCCCTGGAGGGGCCGTTTCATACCAAGATCTCGCACCATCTCACCCACCGGAAGCGCTCTCTCACACTGCGAACCCGCAACCCTGCGCCCGACACTCCCGACCTGACCGCATCGTCGATCTTGGAGTTGTGGCACCTCTGATATGGGTCTGATCCGACATCCTGGGCGCCACAACTCCAAGATCGGCGAGCCACGGCCAGTCCGGTGAGCGCCGTGTCCAGAGCGCTTGCGGGCCGGAGAGCGCCCCGCGCGCTCGGGTGGAACGCGATGGGTGTCTGGGAGGGCCTGAGACACCCACGGCGTTCCAGTCACGCCCAAGCGGCGTGGTGGGTGGAACGCGATGGGTGTCTGGAGGGCCGGGGGGCGGGGCAGGCCCGACGGGGGGTCCGTGGGTGTTCGGCGGGGGTGGGGTGGGTCAGGAGACGGTGCGGAGCAGGTGGTTGACGAGCAGGGCGGTCAGGGCCTGGGCGGCGAGCCAGCGGCGGCGGGTCGGCGGGGGCAGGTGCGCGGCGGCGACCAGCAGCCAGACCACGAACGGCAGCCAGATCCGCTCCACCTCGGCCTTGCTCATCCCGGACAGGTCGGCGGCGGTCACCACCAGCGCGGCGGCGGCCGGTAGCAGCACCGCCGGCCCGAGTCCGACGACCCGCCGCGCCCGGACGACCCACGCGGCCGACCCACCGACGGACGACGACGCGTCGACGGCACGCCAGGTGGCGCGGGCGGCGACGGCGGTGCGGCGTAGCGCCGGGCCGAGCACCGGCCCGGCCGAGAGCAGCAGCGCGGCCAGGTTCGCCCACACCCAGTAGGCGTACGGGCGGTCCGCCGCCCAGCCCTGGTAGTAGCGCTCGACGACCTGGTCGTACCCCTCCCACCAGCGGAAGCCGGCCAGCACGAAGACTCCCGTGACGGTGGCGACGCCGGCGGTCGCGGCGAGCAGGGCGGCCCGGCGGCGGTCGGGCCGCAGCGCCAGCACGGTCACCGCCAGCGCCCCGACCAGCACGAACCCGTAGGACAGGTGCAGGGCGAACCCGAGCAGCAGCCCGCCTGCCAGCGCGGCCCGTGGCCCGCGTACCGCCAGCAGCGCCAACCCGGCGGCCACCACGCCGGTGAACACCGCGTCGGCGGAGGCGCCCAGCCACACCGCGCCGGGCAGCAGCACCAGGAACGGCAGCACCGCCCGGGCAACGTCGGGGGCGCCGAGCGCGCGCAGGGTGACCGGTACGGAGACCACGGCGGTCGCCCCGACCAGCACGCAGCAGAGCGCGGCGGCGGTGCCACCACCGAGCCCGACCCGGTCCAGCCAGACGAAGACCAGCAGCGCGCCCGGCGGGTGCCCGGCGGTGTGGGTGGACCACGAGTCGGGCTGGAAGTCCAGGATGCGCCCGGTGAAGCCGGCCAGCATGGCCGGGATGTCGATCACCCCGGGCACCTCGTGCAGGTACTCCGCCTGCGGGATCAGCCGCCGGGTCAGCCCGGCGGACCAGCCGTCGATCAGGGCCAGCGCCAGCGTCCAGGCCACCGCGGCCAGCCAGCCGGCGGTCAGCAGCGGCCCCCACCGCGCGGTCCGCGACCAGCGCAGCCCCGGCCCGAGCACGACCAGCGCGACGGCCACCGCGAGCGGGGTACCCCAGCCGACGTGCGGTCGCCAGGTGGCGTAGAGCGGCGCCGCGTCGGCGTGCAGGCCGACGCCGCGTCGGTTGAGCACCAGCCCGACCACGACGGCGGCGGCGAGCAGCGCCGCCTCGACGGCGACCGCGACCAGGTCGCCCCGGCGTGGGGGCCCGGCCCGGCCCGCGGTGGGGGTGCGGCGCAGCGTGGGTGCGGATCTCATGACGACCGGACGGTACGGCCCGCCGGCGCCGGCCGGGTCGACAATCGCCGGCCCGTCACGGGACGGTAAGAAATGCCTGCTCGGTAAGGGTTCCGTAAGCACGATCGGGGCTCGTCGGGGCGGCTGCCGGCCTAGCGTCGGCGGCATGCGGACACAGATCGACGTGGTGCTGCCGTGCCTGGACGAGGCCGCCGCGCTGCCCGGGGTGCTGGGCGCGCTGCCTCCCGGCTACCGGGCGATCGTGGTGGACAACGGCTCGCGGGACGGCTCGCCCGAGGTGGCCGCCCGGCACGGCGCGCGGGTGGTACGCGAACCCCGCCGCGGTTACGGCGCCGCGGTGCACACCGGGCTGGAGGCCGCCGAGACCGAGCTGGTCTGCGTGCTGGACGCGGACGGCTCGTTCGACCCCGGCGAGCTGCCGGCGCTCGTCGCCCCGGTCGCGGCGGGCACGGCCGACCTGGCGGTGGGCCGCCGCCGGCCGGTGTCCACCGGCGCCTGGCCGTGGCACGCGCGGGCCGGCACCGCGCTGGTCGCCGCGTTGCTGCGGCAGCGCGGTGTGCCGTTGCGCGACCTCAGCCCGATCCGGGTCGCCCGGCGCGCGGAACTGCTCGCGCTCGGCGTCACCGACCGGGCCTTCGGCTATCCGCTGGAGCTGATGATCCGCGCCGCGGCGGCCGGCTGGCGGATCCACGAGCACGACGTCCGGTACGCCCCGCGCGCCGCCGGCACGAAGTCCAAGGTGTCCGGCTCGGTCCGCGGCACGGTCCGCGCCACCCGGGACTTCCTGACGGTGCTGCGCAGCGTGGACGGCCCCCGGTGACCGTCCTGCTGGTGGTGGCGAAGGCGCCGGTGCCCGGAGCGGTGAAGACCCGGCTCTGTCCCCCGGCCACTCCGGCGCAGGCGGCCCGGATCGCCGCCGCCGCGCTGCGCGACACGGTGGACGCGGTCGCCGCCACCGGGGGCGTCCGGCCGGTGCTGGCGCTGGCCGGGCGCCTCGCCGACGCCGAGGACGGCGCAGGGCTGGCCGCCGCGGTCGCCGGGTGGCCGGTGCTGCCGCAGCGCGGCGACGGACTGGCCGACCGGCTCGCGCACGCCCACGCCGACGTGGCCGAGGCGTACCCGGGTCGGCCGGTGGTGCAGATCGGCATGGACACCCCGCAGCTGACGGCGGCGCGGCTCGCCGACGCCGTACGCCGGTTGTCGACCCCCGGCGTCGACGCGGTGCTCGGCCCGGCCGCGGACGGCGGCTGGTGGGGTCTGGGCCTGCGCGACCCCCGGTGGGCGGCGGCGCTGCGCGGCGTGCCGATGTCCACCGCCGACACCGGGCGGCTCACCTACGCGGCGCTGGTCGCGGCCGGCCTGCGGGTGGCCGCGCTGCCGACGCTGCGCGACGTGGACGACTGGGCGGACGCGCGGGCGGTGGCCCGGGACGCGCCCGCCGGCCGCTTCGCCCGCGAGGTCGCCGCGCTGCGCCCCACCCTGGTGGGGCACCCGTGAGAGCCCGGCAGTCGCGAGCCGAGGCCGGCACCGCGAGCGCGAGGAGCGAGCCGGGCTTGCGAGCCCCGCAGTCGCGAGCCGAAGCCGGCACCGCGAGCGCGAGGAGCGAGCCGGAGGTGCGGGCCGGTGGGGACGGGTTCGGGGCGGCGCTGCGGCGGCGGGCCGGCGCGCACTGGCTGGTGCAGGCCGACGGGGTGCGCCGCCGGTTGCCGGTGGAGCGGTGGCACGGTCCGGCGGAGCCGGCGACCGCCGCGGTGGTGGGCCGGTGCCACGGGCCGACGCTGGACCTGGGATGCGGGCCGGGCCGACTCGCCGCGGCGCTGACCCGGGCCGGCGTCACCACCGTCGGGGTCGACGTGTGTCCACGGGCGGTGGCGTTGACCCGGGCGCGGGGCGCGGTCGCGGTGCGTGCCGACCTGTTCGCGCCGCTGCCCGCCGAGGGGCGGTGGCGGCACGTGGTGCTGCTGGACGGCAACGTCGGCATCGGCGGAGACCCGGAACGGCTGCTGCGCCGGTGTCGGGCGCTGCTCCGCCCGGACGGCACCGTGCTCGTCGAGCTGGACCCGCCGGGCAGCGGCGCCTGGCGGGGCCAGGCGCACGTGGTGTCCGGCCGGCGGCGGGGACCCAGCTTCGGCTGGGCACGGCTGGACACCCGGTCGGTGCACGCGCCGGCCGCCGCGGCCGGGCTGGTGGTGCGGGACCTGCGCCCGGCCGGGGGCCGCTGGTTCGCGGAGCTGGTCAGCGACTGAGCCGGCGCCGCCGGCCGGGCGGAACTGGCGGCCGAGCGGGAACCGGCAGCCGGGCGGGAAATCCGCTACGGCGGAGCCTCGCACGCCGACTACCGTGCCGGCATGGCCACCACCCTGCACTTCCACGCCGACCCGGGCGAGTTCCTCGACGCCGCCGGCGACCACCTGGCCGCCGATCCGGTGGTCAACACCGTGGTCGCCTCCGTCGCGTACCGGATGGCCGCCCGCCGGGCCGAGGGGCTCGGGCTGCCGCCGGACGACTGGTGGCTGGTGGTCCGGGACGGTTCCGGCGCGGTGGTCGGCGCGGGGATGCGGGCCGCGCCGTTCCCGCCGCGCCCGCCGTTCCTGCTGCCGATGCCGGCGGAGGCGGCGGTCGCGCTGGCGCGGACCTGGCACGAACGCGGCGAGCAGGTGTCGGCGGTCAACGGCGCGCTGCCCGCGGCCCGCGACTGTGCCGACGAGGTGGCACGCCTGTGCGGCGGGCGGGTGGAGGTCGCCCAGCACACCCGCCTGCACGAGCTCGACGCGCTGGTCCCGCCCGCGCCGGTGCCCGGCGCGCTGGCGGTCGCCGGCGAGGACGACGTCGAGCTGGTCACCGCCTGGTTCGGCGCGTTCATGGCCGACGCCGACGAGCAGGCGGGCCGCCCGCGCGGCGCCAGCGCCCACGAGACGCCCGACCGGGACGAGATACTCCGCCGGATCCGGGGCGGCCGGATCTGGTTCTGGACCGACGCGGCGGGCCGGCCGGTGCACCTCACCGCCGCGAACCCGCCGGCGTTCGGCGTGGCCCGGGTGGGACCGGTCTACACGCCACCGGAGCAGCGCGGCCGGGGCTGGGCCGGCAGCGCGGTCGCCGAGGTGAGCCGGCTGCTGCGGGCCGAGGGCGCGCGGGTGTGCCTCTTCACCGACCAGGCGAACCCGACGTCGAACCGGCTCTACGCCCGACTCGGCTTCCGGCCGGTGGTGGACATGGCCAACCTCGTCGTCGTCCGCTGAGGCGGGCCGCCCACGCCGGGTAGGGCTCAGCCGTCGAGGCCGAGCGCGGCCAGCCGACGTGGGTCGGCGATCACGTCGACGGCGACGACCAGACCGCCGGTGACCGTGAACGCCATCACCGACAGCGGCCGGCCGCCGGCGCTCACCAGCACCCCGGCGGCGCCGTTGACCAGCACCGGCCGGGCGTACGGGAAGAGTCGACCGAACGTGGTGGCCTGCGCGGCGACCTCCGGCGCGCCGGTCAGCACGGTCGTGTGCCGGGCCCGGGCGGTCCCGCCGTCGGAGCGGAGCACCACGTCCGGGTGCAGCACCGCGATCAGCGCGTCGAAGTCGCCCTCGCGGGCGGCGGCCAGGAACGCGTCCACCATCGCCCGCTGGCGGGCCAGGTCCGGGTCCGGCGTGGGCGCCTGGCCGCGTACCCGGCGGCGGGCCCGGCTGGCCAGTTGCCGTGCCGCCGCCGGCGAGCGGTCGACCAGCGGGCCGATCTCGTCGAACGGCACCCTGAACATGTCGTGCAGCACGAACGCGAGTCGCTCGGTCGGGTTCAGCGTGTCCAGCACCACCAGCAGCGCCAGCCCCACCGAGTCGGCGAGCACCGCGGCGTGCGCCGGGTCGGCGTCCGGCTGCGGCGACTCGACCACCGGGTCGGGCAGGCGTACCTCCAGCGGGTCCTCCCGGCGGGCGGCGCGCGACCGCAGCATGTTCAGGCTGACCCGGGCCACCACCGTGGTCAGCCACGCGTCCAGGTTGTCGACCGCGTCTGCGTCGGCGCGGGCCAGCCGCAGCCACGTCTCCTGCACGGCGTCCTCGGCCTCGCTCAGCGAGCCGAGCAGCCGGTAGGCCACCGCGCGCAGGCGCGGCCGTTCCCGTTCGAACCGCTCCGCCAGCCAGGTGTCGCCGTCCATGAGCGCCTCCCTTCCCCCACCGTCCCGACCCGTGGCCGGCCGGCCATGTGACCGCAGGTGACACCGATCACATCGGTCACACCGGACCGCTCCCCCGGGTCGACCGGTCACCGCAATCGAACCTGGAGGACGAGATGAACGCACCCATCCTGGTCACCGGCGGCACCGGCACACTCGGCCGGCACGTCGTACCGCTGCTGCGCGCCGCCGGGCACCCGGTCCGCGTGCTGAGCCGGCGCGGCGGGCCGCCCGGCGACGGGGTCACCCACGTGACCGCCGACCTGCTCACCGACACCGACCTGACACCGGCGCTGCGCGGCGCGGCCACCGTGCTGCACCTGGCCGGCGGCGCGAAGGGCGACGACCGGGCCGCCGCCAACCTGGTCCGCGCCGCGCGGCGGGCCGAGGTGACGCACCTGGTGCACGTCTCCGTGACCGGCGCCGACCGGGTGCCGCTGGCCTGGCTGCGGTCCAAGCTCGACGCCGAGCGGGCGGTCGCCGACGCGGGCCTGCCGTGGACGGTGCTGCGGGCCGCGCAGGTCCACGACCTGGTGCTGAGGATGCTGACGGCGATGACGAAACTGCCGGTGGCGCCGGTCCCCGTTGGCCTGCGCCTGCAACCGGTCGACGCCGCCGAGGTGGCCGCGCGGCTGGTGGACCTGACGCTCGGCCCACCGGCCGGGTTGGCGCCCGACCTGGCCGGCCCGGCCACGCTCGGCCTCGACGAACTGCTGGCCGGCTACCTGGCCGCCACCGGACGACGCCGGTTGCGGCTGCCGGTGCGACTTCCCGGCAAGGCCGGGCGGGCGTACCGGGAGGGGGCGAACCTGGCCCGCCCGGGCGCGACCCGCGGCGTACGGACCTGGGACGACTTCCTGGCCGACCGGCTCCGGAGCGGCGTCGGTCAGCCCTGACCGGCCGGCCTGTGGAACTGCTCGAACATGACCTCGTAGCCATCCGGGTCGAGGCCGTAGAAGATGCGAGCCCAGCCCACGTCCTCCGGTTCCAGCGTCACCGGCAGCCCTTCGGCGCGCCACAACGCGTGGGTGGCGTCCAGGTCGGGCGTGGGCACGGTGATCACGACGCCGAGCCCGGGCGGACCCTCCCTGGTGGCGCGTTCCCGTTCGGCGTTGTGGTGCCCGTGCCGGTGCAGGTCGGACAGGATCAGCCAGGTGTGACCGAAGGTCAGGTAGCGCAGGTGGGCCTGGTCGGGTTGCGGGATCTGCCTGAAGCCGAGCCGGAGGTAGAGCCGTTGGGAGCGGTCCAGGTCGCGGACCCGGAGCCCGATCTTCAGCTGTCTGGCGGCCACCGACGCGACGCTACCGGATCTCGGTGGCGTGCCGGCCGCGCCGGATGGGAACCTGCCCGACGTGTGCAGCAGCGTGCCGCTCGTGGTGCAGGTCCACTGTCGAATCGACGTCGTGGTCGACGATCCGGGCGCGGTGACGGCGCTCGCCCGGCGGCGGCTGCGCGAGGCGGACATCGACTGGACGAACGAGCCGGACACCATCGAGGAGGCCACCGCCGAAGTGGCGGCGGACCTGCCGCTGGCGCTGGCCGGCCTGGTCGACCCGGAGCGCCTGCTCACGGACCTACCCGGCGTGCGGTTCCGGGGCGCGCACTGCTGGGCCACGGCCGCCGGTCAGCTCACCACCCGACCGAGCCCAGACTGACCGGGGTCAGCCGGCGCACCTGCGGTTCGATCCACTGTGCCGCGGTGACCAGCTTGACCAGCCGGTCGATCGTCTCCGGCGGGCCGGCCACGAAGCTGCGCCGGTCCGCCGGGACGCCGTAGCGGTCGTCGAACGTGCCGCCGTCGAGCGCGCGCACGGCCATCCCGGCCTCGGCGGCCAGCAGCATCCCGGCCGGCAGGTCGACCGCCTCGGGGTGGTAGCCGACGATCCCGTCGATGTCGCCGCGGGCCAACATCACCCAGGCCAGCAGCGGCGCCCACAGTTGCAGCACCCGGCGAGCGGTGGAGTCGAGGACGACCTTCAACGCCCGGGCGGTGCTGTCGTCGCGGCGTACCCCGTGGCCCTGGGTCCAGGCCAGCACCGGCGCGGCCGGCACCGGCCGGTGTGCGGCGCGCAGCCGGCGCCCCACCGGGTCGGAGCCGTGCACGAAGGCCCCCTGGCCGCGCACCGCGGACCAGGTCCGGCCGGCGACCGGGTCGTGCACCACGCCGAGCACCGGGGAGCCGCGCTCGCACAGCGCGATGCCGACCACGTACGCGGGAAGGCCGATCGCCACGTTGTTGGTGCCGTCGAGCGGGTCCACCAGCCACGCCCAGGTGGTGTCCGGCGCGTATTCCCCGCCCTCCTCGGCGATCACGCCGTGCTCCGGCCAGCGGGCCCGGATCCGGCCGACGATCAGCCGCTCGGCGGCCAGGTCGAGGTCGGTGACCAGGTCACCGGAGTCGTTCTTGGCCCGGGCGTGCACGTCGCCCCGGATGCCGTGGCGCAGCAGGCGGCCGGCCGCCCGGGCCGCCTGCACCGCGAACCGGTGCGCGTCGCGCAGGTCGGGCCCGTCTCTGTTCGGCTCCACGTCCACGGCTCCTCCAGCCAGTCAGCCCCGTGCCACCAGTCGCGCGATCTGTCGCGCCATCCGCGCGGTCTCCGCCGCGTCGCAGCGGTCCCGGCGTACCCGGTGGCTGCGTCCGTCCACCGCGCCGAGGCTCAGGTCGCACGCGCCGGGGGTGGTCCGGCCGAGCGCCACGGTGACCGCGGGCGCACCGGCGGTCACCTCCGAGGTGTGGAAGCCGCCGGCGCGCAGCGCGTACGAGTCGCCGGCGGAGTGCGTCTCCACGGTCGCGGTCGTCGCGGTGACCAGCCGGTCGGTGGCGGCCACCTCGTCGACCTCGCCGAGGCTGTGCACCTGGTAGACCCGCCAGGACGGGTCGGCGGGCGTGTCGGTGACGTCGATCAGCTCGTTGCGGACCGTGCCGTGCAGCACGTGGCTGAGCAGGTCCCAGCTGTGCGAGTGCATGGCCGAGGTGCTCGGGCGCACCGGCGGCGGTTCGGCCGGCCAGGCGTGCACGCAGATCCCGTCCGGGCCGTCGCGTTCCACCGGCAGGCAGGTGAAGCCGAGCGGGTGCCGGACCGCCCGCAGCGGCCGCCGCCCGTCGGCGACGTCGCCGAGCACGCCGAGCACCCAGTCGCGCAGCAGCTCCGGCCGGGTGCCCCGGTCGATCTCCCGTTCCAGGTCGGCGTAGCTCGTCATGTGTAGGGGTTCCTCGCCTGGAGGGCCTTGCGCACGACGTCGGCGACCTCCCGGTCGCCGAAGGACCGGGGCAGGGCCAGGCCGAGCGCGGTGAACAGCCGGCGCACCTGCTCGACCGACGGCTCGTCGTCGAGCCGGACCTGACCGGCGGACTCGACCGGCACCCGCCGGCTCTGCCGGCGGCTGTAGTCCAGCTCGATGGTGAACCGGTTGTAGTAGACCTCGCCGCGGTCGATGCGCAGCGCCGGGGTCTGCGGGTTCTCCTGGGTGATGACCACGCAGGAGGAGGAGAGGTCGTAGCGGAACGTGGTCATCTGCGCGGTGAGCCGCAGGTCGACCGTGAGCAGGCCGGAGCGCTGCGCGTACCAGCAGGCGGCGAGCACCGTCGCGTACGACTCCTTGCGGGTGCGGTCGACCGTCCACGGCTCGGTCGGCTCGTCCGACTCCAGGCTGCGCCGGAAACGCGCGTAACGCTCGCAGACCTCCTCGTCGGTCGGGTCGATGATCTCGACGGCGACGGTGAGCGTGGCGTTGCGGCGGCGGGCCAGCTTGAGGCACTCGGGCAGCGTGACCGCGCGCAGGTAGGTGCCGGTGCCGCCCTTGAAGTCCCACCGGTCGGTGTGCTGACGCGCCTCGGCCAGCGCCTGGCCGACCTCGCTGCCGTGCAGCACCCGCACCATCGAGGAGCTGTGGATCGCCTCCCGGGCCCGGCTCAGCGCACCCTCCGGGCCGGTCAGCTCGCGCATCGGCGGCACCAGGTCGGTGAGTCGCTCCCGGGTGTCCACGATGACCTGGCGGACCTCCTGCTCGGCGGTGCGGCGGCGCAGCCGGTCGCGCAGCACCGCCTGCGCGAGCAGGCCGAGGACCAGCAGGATGGCGCTGTTGACCACGTCCTGGCTGACCGTGTTGGTCAGGCCCAGGACCGCGACCGTGACGGCCAGCACCAGACCGATGAACGCGTCGAGATTGGTGACGACCCAGCCGATCAGGCGCGCCATGACAACCCCCGGTCGACGACGGAGCCTCCATGATAGCCCTTTGTCAATGTCGCGATCACGCCCTGTTCCGGGGCGGTGGCGGTGCGCCGCACCGCCGGGCGGCACAGATCAGCGACCCGCCGAGCCCTGGCGCGGCCCGGGCCAGCCACCGCGACGTGACCCATCGTCCACCCGGCAGCCGCCATCCGACCTCGTTGGAACGGATCACCAGCGGGGCGAACCCGGCCCGGCGCAGGGTGCGCCGCAGCAGCGACGCGGTGAACGGTCGGATGTGCAGCCACAGGTAGGGGTGCAGCGGGTCGACCTGGCGCGGCGCCCGCCCGGCGAGGAACGCCAGCCGGTCCTGCACCGGCGCCAGGTTGGGGGTGGTGAGCACCAGCAGGCCGTCCGGGGCGAGCACCCGGTGGCACTCGCGCAGCAACGCCAGCGGGTCGTAGACGTGTTCGATCAGCTCGCCGGCGAGCAGACCGGCGAAGCTGCCTGCCCGGAACGGCAGCCCTCGGGTGGCGTCCAGGCAGACCGGCAGCGCCCGGCCGCCGGCCGCCCGCCGGGCGGTGCCCAGCGCGGCCTCGGCCACGTCGGCCAGCACCAGCGGCCCGGGCAGCGCGACCGGGTCGAGCATGCCGCGCGACCCGCACCCCAGTTCGAGAACCGGGCCGCCGCCGGTCACCCCCTCGGCCACCAGCCGGGCCGCGACGGCCCGGCGCACCCGGTGGTACGGGTCGTCGACGTACCCGTCGACCTGCGCTCCGTCGTGGTAGCTGTGGTGGTTGGCGTGCCGGCCGTGGGCCTGCGCGCGGTGCGCCGAGGCCCCGGTCGGCGGCTCGACCATCGCACCTCCCCGGCGGTCGCCGGCCCCGTCGGCGGCGTCCACCCCCAGCCTCGCACCGCGCGCGCCCGACCGCGTGGACATCCACACCGCAGACGCCGACGCGGCGGCCGTCAGCCGGCCGCCGCGTCGGTGCGGACGCGTCAGATCGCCCGCGTCCAGTCCAGCCGGGTGCTGTCGTCGTACTCGTCGCCGGCGATCCACCACTGCGCGTCGAAGCCCCTGGTGAAGACCGTGATGTTGCCACCGTCGGGGTATTCCTGGTTGGCCGGTGGGATGGACAGCGCGGCGCAGTAGCGGCCGTCCGGGGAGAACACCGGCGACAGGTAGAACTGCGGTTCGTCGGTGAGCTTCTTCAGGCCGTCGCCGCCGATCCGCACCGACGCCAGCGACTGGTTGTAGGTGTCCCGGTCCGGATACCACCGGGTGGTGCAGAAGACGACGCGCTGGGAGTCGGGCGTGAACACCGGCCCGCTGAAGCGCTCCCCGACCAGGGGGGCGTAGAGCCGCCGCACCGTGCCGGTCGCCAGTTCCAGCACGCGCAGTTGCAGGCCCTCCGAGCGACTGAGCCAGTGCATGACGATCATCGAGCCGTCCCGGGACCAGTCCGGCGAACCCATGGTGTGGCCCTGGGCCAGTACCCGGGTCCCGCCGGTCGCCACGTCGACCGCGATCAGCGTGTCCCGCTGCTTCCCCGTCACCAGGGCGATCTCCCGGCCGTCCGGCGACCAGGTGGGCGCGCCGTAGAGCACGCCGGGCGGGTCGGCGAGCAGCGTGCGCTTCGCGCCGGTGACGCGGTCGTGCACCGCCACGTAGGGCAGCAGCGTGCCGTCACCCGACCAGGCGTCGTTTACCCAGGCCACGTACCGGCCGTCCGGCGAGGCCTTGGCGTGGTCCCCGTCCGGCAGCAACGACCGTGGCGTGGTGTGGCCCGGGTCGATCTGGAGCACACCCCAGCCCACGCTCACCAGCCACGACCCGTTGACGACCTCGGCGGCCGAGGCCGGCGCGGCGGCGACGAGGCCACCGGCCAGGCCGGTCGCGGCGGCGGCGCCGGTCAGGGTGGCGGCGCGCAGGAGGGTACGACGATTCAGTGCGGTCATGCGGTCTCCCCGTGATAGACGTCGGCACCACCCTCCTGATCGGACGTTGGTCGGGGGATCGGGTGAGCGGACCGTTCACCGTCGGCCACTCGGCCAGGACAGGGGGTGACCGGCCGGGACGGCCGGTACCCTCGCCCCGGTGACCTCCGACGCGTTGCGCCACGCCCTGACCGACCCGGGTGACCCGCCGCTGCTGCCGCTGCCCGGCGTGGCGGTCGAGCTGCTGGACGCCCTCGCCGCGCCGCCCCGGCTCGGCGCCCACCTGCGGCTGGTGCACGACGTGGCGTGGCACCTCACCGCCGCGTTCGCCGACCGCTTCGCCGCGGTGCCGTTCGACCGGCAGGCGGTGCTGTTCGGCGCGGCCGTGCACGACATCGGCAAGGTCGAGCACCCGGCCGAGCTGACCGGCCCCGGTTCGGCGCACGAGGAGGCCGGCTTCCAGCTGCTGCTGCGCTTCGGTGTGCCCGAGGAGCGGGCCCGCTTCGCCGCCACCCACGCCGACTGGCACTCCCCCGGCGTGCAACTGGAGGACCTGCTGGTCAGCCTCGCCGACAAGGTCTGGAAGGGCCGCCGGGTCACCGACCTGGAGCAGCTCGTGGTGGACCGCCTCGCCGGCATCACCGGGCAGGAGCCGTGGCAGACGTTCCTGGACCTCGACGACGTGCTCGCCGAGCTGGCCGCCGGCGCGGACCACCGGCTGGCCTTCCAGGCCGAGCATCCGGTGTACGGCTGAGCATCGTAAGGAGGGGCCCCCTCTTAACGGATTCGGTAGAGGAGGGGCCCCCTTTCAACCACCTGACGGTACGTATCACGGTCCGCGTGAGCCTGGTGAGCCGGCGGCGTCGATCAGCGCCTCCGACGGGCCGGTCCGCGCGTACAGGAGGTAGCGCCCTGCCCGGTGGGTGCCGACCAGACCGGCGTCGCGCAGCGCGGTGAGATGGTGGGAGATCGTGCCGGCGCTCAACCCGCAGCGCCCGGCCAGTTCCGTGGTGGAGGCCGGCACCGCCAACTCGTGCAGCAGGGTGGCGCGGGTCCGGCCGAGCACGCGGGCGAGCGCCGCGCTCGGCGGGGCGGCGCTGCGCTCCCAGAGCGTGCCGAGGGCCCCGGCCGGGTAACGCAGCAGCGGCTGAGTCGGCCGCTCGGTCAGGTTGGACCAGACCCGCGCCCCGGCGAACACGGACGGGACCAGCACCAGACCGCGCCCGCCGAGGTCGACCGCGCCGGCGCGGGTCAGGTGATCGACGCGCAGCGTGCCGTCGTCCCAGGACACGTACCTGTCGATCCCGTCGAGCAGGCCGCGCAGCCCGTCGGTCGCCATCCGCCCGGCCGCCACCATGATCTCCCGCTCCAGCAGGGATCGCATGCGCGGCCAGTACGGCGCGATCGCCACCGCGGCGTAGTCGGCGATCACCGACGCGAGGCGGGCCAGCCCGGCCGTCGGGTCGGCGTGGAAGGCGGCCAGCCGGGGCGAGCGGGTCCCCGGCAGTTCGGCCAGGCCGGCGCGGACCACGTCCGGCGGGGTGGCCACGAGCGCGGCCAGTTCCGTCTTCAGCGCCGGCAGCGCGGCCGGCGGCGCCGGGCAGACGAAGCCCGGGATCACCACGGTCGGCTCCGGCACCAGGTCGGCGAGCAGGCGCCAGTCCACCCCGGCCAGTCGCGGCGCGACCTGGTCGCGCCAGAGCTGGTGGGCGGGGAAGAACTCGGGCAGCCGCAGCGCCCGGACGCTCGCGACCACCTCCCAGAGCGGCGAGATCGCGAAGCGCACCCCGGCGAGATCCCGCACTCCCAACGCGACCCGCAGCACCGACGCCTCCCGGATTCGACCAGGCTCAAACTTATCGACCGTCGCCGGTGGCACGGGACAGGCTCCCGGCATGACCGCCACCACCGCCCCACCCGCCCGCTGGCCCCGCGCGTTCCGCCAGGTCTACACGGCCAACCTCGTCGAGGGCATCGGCTTCCAGGTGGGGCAGCTCGCCGTACCGGTGCTGGCCGTGTCGGTGCTGGCGGCCACGCCCGGTCAGGTCGGCCTGCTCGCGGTGCTGAGCACCGCCGCGTTCCTGCTGATCGGCCTGCCCGCCGGGGTGTGGGTGGACCGGACCCCCCGACGCACCGTGCTGGTGACCGCCGGCCTGGCCTGCGCCGCGCTCTACGCCTCGGTCCCGCTCGCCTGGTGGGCGGGCGGACTGACGCTCGGCCAGCTCTACGCGGTGGTGCTGCTCGTCGGCGTCGCCACCGTCTTCGGCGACGTGGCGTCGCAGAGCGTCCTGCCGGAGCTGATCGGCCGGGAGCGCCTGGTCGCGGCGAACTCGCTGCTGATGACCACCAACGCCATCGTCCAGATCGGCGGTCGAGGGCTCGGCGGCCTGTTCGTGCAGGCGCTCGGCGCACCCTTCGCGCTGGCCCTGAACGCGGTCACCCACCTGCTCGCCGCGCTGGTCCTGACCCGGGTCCGTCCCGCGGTGCCCGCCACGGGGACGCGGCCGACCGGCGGCTTCGGCCGGGAGCTGGGCGAGGGGGTACGGCACGTGCTGGGCCGGGGGGTGCTGCGTCCACTGGCCGTCTCCCTGGCCGGTATCAACCTCACGGTGAACCTGATGACCACCATGCTGCCGCTGGTCTTCCTGCGTGAGCTGCGGCTGGGCGCCGGCGCGCTCGGCCTCTTCCTGGGCGTCGGCGGGGTCGGTGCGCTGCTCGGCGCGGTGACCGCCCGCGCGCTGGCGGCCCGGATCGGTGTCGCGCGCACGCTGTGGCTGCCCGGGCTGCTGGTCGCGCCGGCCGGCGCGCTGGTGGCGCTGATCGACCGGGGGCCCTGGCTGTGGTTGGCCGGTCTCGGCTGGCTGGCCCTGGCGTGGCGGACCGGCATCGGCAACGTGATCGGGGTGAGCCTGCGGCAGCGGGTGACCCCGGACCGGCTGCTCGGCCGGATGAACGCCACGTTCCGGTTCCTGCTGACCGGCGCCATCGCGGTCGGCGCCGGGCTCGCCGGCCTGCTGGGCCAGTACGCCGGACCACGCGCCCCGCTCTGGGCCGGGGCGATCGGCGCCGCGCTGACCTGGCTGCCGCTCTACCGCGCCCGGCAGCGGGTCACCGGCGAGGACGACCGGTGACGCCGGCTGTTACCCGGCGGTTACGCCGCTGCGAAGGCGCTGTTGCCGGGCCGGTCGACCGTCGGGGCAGGGACACCGGAGGGGGGTCCCGGCACACGGGAGGTCACCATGAGACTGAGGAGAACACTGCTGGCGCTCGTCGTCCTGCTCGGCGGCCTGGTCGTCGGCGTGAGCGGCGCGAGCGCGGCGGCGCCGTACTGCGGGATCACCTGGGGCAGCACGGCCAGGTCGGGCGGCGCCCTGAGCGCCGCCCCGCTGGTCGGCGTCGCCACCGAACGGCAGGACTGCTGGGACCGGGTCGTCTTCGAGTTCGCCGGGCCGGTGAACGGCTACTCCGTCGCCTACGGCGAGACGTACACCGAGGGGCAGGGCCTCGCGTTGAGCCCCTACACCGCCGGCGGGGCGCTGCTGTCGGTGTCGCTGCGGGCGCCCGCGTACGACGCCGGACACGTCGCGACCGTGCCGTACCGCGTCGGTGAGCACGCCGGGACCGTGCTGGGTTCCCGCACGTCGCGCGACGTCGTCTTCGGCGGCAGCTTCGAGGGCTACACCACCTTCGCGGTCGGGGTCCGCGCCCAACTGCCGTTCCGCGTCGTCGTGCTCGGCGGCCCCGGCACGCACAGCCGGATCGTGATCGACGTCGCCCACCAGTGGCAGGTGTGAACCACGTGCCGAGGGGCCGGTCGGCCCCTCGGCACCGTCCGATCCACCCACGCCACCCGGGGTTCCGCGGGACTACCCTCGGTGATTGTGGAGGGCCGCGTGCTGGTCGTCGAGGACGACGCCTCCATCCGGGAGGTGTCGGCTCTCGGCCTGCGCCGCGCCGGTTTCCGGGTGACCACCGCCGCCGACGGCCCGGCCGCCCTCGCCGTCTGGCGAGCTGGCCCGACCGACCTCATCGTGCTCGACGTGATGCTTCCCCGCCTGGACGGATTCGAGGTGTGCCGGGAGATCCGGCGCACCAGTCGGGTGCCGATCCTCATGCTCACCGCACGCACCGACACCATCGACGTGGTGGTCGGTCTGGAGTGCGGCGCCGACGACTACCTCCGCAAACCGTTCGACCTGCCGGAGTTGGTCGCCCGGGTCCGCGCCGTGCTCCGCCGGACCGTCGCGCCGCCGCCCGAGGCCACCGTGACCGCCGGTCCGCTGGAGATCGACCCGGCGCGCTTCGAGGCCCGCCTCCGGGGGCGCGAGCTCACCCTCACGGCCACCGAGTTCCGGCTGCTGCTGGAGTTGGCCCGGCGTCCCGGCCAGGTGTTCACCCGCGAGCTGCTGCTGCATCGGGTCTGGGGGTACGACCACCTCGGCGACTCCCGGCTGGTCGACGTGGCGGTGCAGCGCCTGCGCGCCAAGGTGGAGGACGACCCCCACGCGCCGGCCCTGATCCGCACCGTGCGCGGCGCCGGCTACAAACTGGCGACGGGGTGAGCGCGCCGTGGCGGCCGGCACTGTCGCGCCCGGCCGGCTGCGGCGCCGGTTGGTCGTCGCATTCGTGCTGGTCGCCGGCCTGTCCGCCGGGATGTCGGCCGCCGGCTCCTACCTCCTGGTGCGGCAGGCCCGGTTCGACGGCTCCCTGCAACGCGCCGCCGCCGACGCCCGCTACCAACTGGTGGTCGCCGCCCAGTTCCTGCCGCTGACCGAGGCCCGCCGCGCCGACCTGCTGGCCAGCTTCGAGGAGGCGGGCCGGCACGTGCTGCTCGTCGCCGGCGGGACCCGGGCCTCCAACCCCCGGTACGCGCCCACGCCGGGGGCGGGCCTGCGGGCCACCGTCGCCGCCGGGCAGCTCGGCTTCCGGCGCACCCCCGGCCGGCCCCACCTGCTGGTCGTCGGGGGCCGCATCCCCGGATCCACCGCCGAGCTGTACGTGGTGACCGTCGAGGACGACGTCGTCGACGCGCTGGACCAGCTCCGTACCGCCTCGGTGCTGGGCTGGGCGGCGGTGGTGCTGGTCGCCGCCGCCGTGGGCCACGCCCTCGCGCGCCGCACCCTGGAACCCGTCGGCCGGGCCAGCCGGGCCGCCCGGGCAGTTGCCGAAGGGCTGCTGCGCACCCGGCTGCCGGTGCGGGGCCGCGACGAGTTCAGCGACTGGGCCGTCGCCTTCAACGAGATGGCCGAGGCGCTGGAAGTCAAGATCGAGGCGCTGTCCCGGGCCCAGGCCCGGGAGCGGCGGTTCACCGCCGACGTGGCGCACGAGCTGCGTACCCCGGTCACCGCCCTGGTGGCGGCGGCCTCGCTGCTGGCCGACGAGATCGACGCCCTCCCGGCCGGCGCGGTGCGGGCGGCCGAGCTGCTCGTGGCCGACGTGGTCCGGCTGCGCCGACTGGTCGAGGACCTGCTGGAGATCTCCCGTCTGGACGCGGGGCGGGAGGCGCTCGCGGTCCGCCCGGTGGACGTCGCGGCGCTGCTGCGGCGGATCACCGCCGCCGACCCGGGCGCCCGGGTCGGGGTGGCCGTGGACACGCCGCCGGTGGTGACCGATCCACGCCGGCTGGAGCGGATCCTGACCAACCTGGTGGACAACGGGATCACCCACGGCGGGGGCCGGCTCGGGGTCGAGGTCCGGCGCGCCGGCGCCGAGTTGGTGGTCGAGGTGGCCGACCACGGCCCGGGCATCCCCGCCGAGCACCTGGCCCACATCTTCGAGCGCTTCTACAAGGTCGACCCGGCCCGCACCGGACCCGGCAGCGGGCTCGGGCTGGCCATCGCCCGGGAGAACGCCCGGCTGCTCGGCGGCCGGCTCGACGTGACCAGCGCGGTGGGTCACGGCACCCGGTTCCGTCTCACCCTCCCGCTCGATGCCGCCGGGGACACCTGATGCGACGACTGATCCCACCCCTCGTCGCGCTGCTGCTCATCGCCGCCGCTTGTGCCCCGCCGCGCACCGGCGCCCTCGGGCCGGCGCCGGCTGTCCCGTCGGCCACCGCCGTCCCGTCGGCCACCACCGCCGCGCCGACGGGCGCGCCCGCGCCGGGTCCGCCCGCGACCCGCGACCCCGGCCCACCGGCCGGTCCGGGTACGCCGACCCTCCGTGTGTCCGGCGGGCCGGACGGGACGCTGGACGTCCAGCTCTGGTTCGTCCGGGCCGGCCGGCTCGCGCCCACCCGGCACGCGCTTCCCGCCACCGTCGCCACGTCCCGCCTGGCGCTCGCCGAACTGGCCGCCGGCCCGTCCCCGGCGGAGCGCGTCGACGGCCTGACCACCCTGGTGCCGGCCGGCGCGGAGGTGACCCGCATCGCCGGCGGCGTCGCGACACTGGTTCCGCCACCGGGGTTCGACGCCGGTGGGGCCGTCGTCGTCCGGATGCGACGGGCCCAGGTGGTCTGGACGCTCACCCAGTTCCCCACCGTCCGGCGGGTCGCCTTCGCCCCGGCCGGCGCGGCGACCGGCCGGGACGACTACGCCGACCTGCTGTCCCCGATCGTGGTGACCGCCCCGGTGACCGGCGACCGCGTCGCCAGCCCGGTCACCGTCACCGGGACCGCCGACGTCTTCGAGGCCACCGTGAGCGCGCGGGTGCTGGACGCGGCAGGCCGGGAGGTCGGCACCGGGTTCACCACGGCCTCGTGCGGCTCCGGCTGCCGGGGCGCGTACCGGATGGCGGTCCGCTATCGGCGTGCGGCGGCCGGAGCCGGCGTGGTGGAGGTGTTCCAGGTGTCGGCGCGCGACGGTTCCCGGGTCGACGTGGTGCGCGTCCCGGTCACGCTGACGTCAACCGGATAACAGCGGATCGATTGACTTTCGATAACTTGCGAGCGATAGTCGATACATGTTGACTACCGAGCGCGCGGTGACCGCACTCCGCGCCTTCCTCGTCCTCCTGTTCGGCGTCCTGGTCCTGTTCCAGACGATGTCGCTGCCCGGGCAGTTCGCGCACATGGCCCGGGAGAACCCGGACGACGCGTACCTCCGGTGGCCGGCCACCGCGGTCACGGTGTTCTGGGTGCTCTGCGTGCAGGTGGTGATCGTGTGCACCTGGCAACTCCTCACTCTGGTCAAACATGATCGGATCTTCACCGAGGCGTCCCTGGCCTGGGTCGACGGCATCGTCTGGGCGATCGCCGCCGGCTGGGTGAGCCTGGTCGGCGTCTTCCTCTGGGTCGGGTTCAACGCGAACGACCCCGGCCTGCCGCTGCTGCTCTTCCTGCTCAGCACCGGGGTCAGCGTGCTGGGGCTGCTGATGGTCGTGATGCGTGCGCTGCTGCGGCAGGCCACCACGCTGCGCACCGACATGGAAGCGGTGATCTGATGCCCATCGTCGTGCGCATCGACGTCGAGCTGGCCAAGCGAAAGATGAGCGTCGGCGAGTTCGCCGAGCGCGTCGGGCTCACCCCGGCCAACGTCGCCGTGCTGAAGAACGGGCGCGCCAAGGCCGTCCGCTTCAGCACCCTGGAGGCCATGTGCCGGGTGCTCGACTGCCAGCCCGGCGACCTGCTGGAGTGGGTCGACGACGGGGAGGAGCGATGAGAACGCTGCTCGCTGCCGTCGTCGTCCTCGCCGCCGCGCTCGGCGTCGCCGGACTGGTCTACGGGGAGGCCGACGACTCCCCCGGGCTCCAACTCCTCTCCGGTCTGCTCGTCATCGGCGCGGTCGCCGTCGTCGCGCGCCACGCCCGTCGTTCCCGGTAGGGCCGGCGCCCCCTCGACGCCGGCCCTGCCTCAGCCCTTCACGCAGACGACCTGCTTGAGGTGGGCGACCACCTCGACCAGGTCCTCCTGCTGAGCCATCACCTCGGTGATGTCCTTGTAGGCGCCGGGGATCTCGTCGACCACCCCGGCGTCCTTGCGACACTCCACCCCGGCCGTCTGCGCGGCCAGGTCGGCCGTGCTGAACGTCCGCTTCGCCTGCCCCCGCGACATCCGCCGCCCCGCGCCGTGCGACGCCGAGCAGTACGCGTCGACGTTGCCCTTGCCTCGCACGATGTACGAGCCGGTGCCCATCGAACCCGGGATGATGCCCAGGTCGCCCGCGCCGGCCCGGATCGCGCCCTTGCGGGTCACCAGCACCTCCACCCCCTCGTAGCTCTCCTCGGCCACGTAGTTGTGGTGACACGAGATCGGCTCGTCGTAACCGACCCGCGGGAACGCGTCCCGGACCACCTGGCCGAGCAGCGCCAGCATGACCGCCCGGTTACGCCGCGCGTACTCCTGCGCCCACCACAGGTCCCGCCGGTAGGCGTCCATCTCCGGCGTGCCGGCGAGGAACACCGCGAGATCCCGGTCGGGCAGGCCGGTGTTGTGCGGCAGACCGCGCGCCACCGCCATGTGCCGCTCCGCCAACTCCTTGCCGATGTTGCGGGAACCGGAGTGCAGCATCAGCCAGACCCGCCCGTCGTCCGGGCCACCCTGCTCGAGGCAGACCTCGATGAAGTGGTTGCCGCCGCCGAGCGTGCCCAGTTGCCGCTGCGCCCGCGTCTCCAGCTGCGCCACCCTCCGGTCGAGAGTGCCGAACCGCCGCCAGAACTCGTCCCAGCCGGCCTGCTCCAGCCCGCGTATCCGGCGCGGGTCGACAGCGTCGTCGCGCATCGCGAAGCCGACCGGGATGGCCGCCTCGATCGCCGAACGCAGCGGCCCCAGGTCGTCGGGCAGGTCCGCGGCGGTGAGCGAGGTCCGCACCGCGGACATGCCGCAGCCGATGTCGACGCCGACCGCGGCCGGCGACACGGCCTGCCGCATGGCGATCACCGAGCCGACGGTCGCGCCCTTGCCGAAGTGCACGTCCGGCATCACCGCGACACCCTGCACCCAGGGCAGCGAGCCGATGTTGCGCAGCTGCCGGGCCGCCTGCGCCTCGATCGTGTACGGGTCGGTCCAGACCCGGACCGGCGCCCGGGTACCGGCCAGCGGGGTGAAACCCATCGTCGTCTCCTCGTTCGTGGGGTGTAGGCCGTACGGGACTCGAACCCGTAGCCTCCCGGGTGAGAACCGGGTGAGCTGCCAATTGCTCCAACGGCCCGTGACGGGCGGACGAAAAAACCGCCCGGCTCCGGTCTGGGGCGGGCGGTTCGCGCGAGATCGTCGCGTCGGCGCTAGACGCGCCACCACCCTGACTGCCACCGCTGCTCCCGGCGGCCCGCGCCCGGTTCGGGCAGCAGGGCACCGACGCGCGGCACGGACCGCTCGACGCGGGTGCGATTCTGCTGCGACACGGTGTGCTCCCCAGTGGATCGGTTCGGTGTTGCCCGCTCACGGTACGGCGGCCGGGTCCGGGGCGACAACCGGATATCGGCGGCAGTCTTTCGCGCCCGGCCGCGGCACACCCCCGCTGAGTTGACCTTCGTCCCGGGCAGGCCGCAAGCTGGCCGAATGGGGACCGTCATCCGCAACATCGCATTCGACTGCGCCGACCCGTACGAACTGGCGCACTTCTGGGCCGAGGTCTTCGAGTGCCCGGTCGACCCCGGGTTCCAGCCCGACGACGAGGAGGTGGCCATCGAGCCGCCCGACGGCGGCAGGCTCTACTTCCAGCGGGTGCCGGAGCGGAAGAGCGTCAAGAACCGGGTGCACATCTGTCTGCAGCCCGATGGGCCGCGCGATCAGGAGGTCGAGCGGGTCGGCGCCCTCGGCGCCGCCATCGTCGACGACAGGCGTCATCCGGACGGCAGCGGCTGGGTGGTGATGGCGGATCCGGAGGGCAACGAGTTCTGTGTGGTACGCAGCGACGCCGAGCGCCCGGACACCGCGTAGGCCGACGATCGGCCCCACCCGGCCCTCCGGTCACGGGTGAGCGGCCCGGACCGCCGGTTCGAGCAGCGCGAGCGTGCGTCGCCCCGCGTCCAGGGCGACCCGGATGCCGACCGGCATCGGCAGGTTCGGGCCGGCGTGCCCGAACTCGACGTTGCCCAGCACCGGGATGTCCCGATCGCCGATCACGTCGAGCACGATCTCCGGCAGGGTCGGCGAGGCGTCGGGGGTCCCGAGGCCGTCGATCGCGTGCGGGACGCCCACCACCATGCCGGCGATCCGGTCGAGCACGCCGCCGTGTCGCAGCACCTGCAGGTCGCTCCACACCCACGACGCGTAGCCGCCCATCTCCTCCCAGAACAGCACCGCGCCGTCGAGCCGGTCGAGCGGCAGCGCCCACCGCGTCGCCTGGGCCCGCATCACGCGGTTGAGCACGCCACCGATCAGGCGGCCCTCGACCCGGCCGGGACGCCAGCACTCCCACGCGGGGCTCGTCGGCAGCGCGCCGATCGGCTCGACGCCGGTCAGCAACGTCGAGTAGAGCCGCTCCAGGTCGGCCCGGCGCGCCGCCGGTGCGGCCTGCCACGAGCCGCCGAGGCCGGGCGTGGCCAGGTCGGCGTGGAAGCCGACCAGCCCGGTGCGCGCGTGGAGCACCAGGTGCAGCAGCGAGATGTCGCTGTAGCCGAGGATCGGCTTGGGGTCGGCGAGGATCGCCTCGACGTCGATCAGGTCGAGGTAGCCGAGGGCCGTCTGGCCGCCGTCGTGGGCGACGATCGCGCGCACCTCGGGGTCGCGCAGGAGGCCGTTGAGCTCGGCGGCGATCTCCGCCGGCCGGGCCGCGCTCCACCAGTGGCGCCGACCCGCCTCGAGCAACGGCGCCCGGCGTACGCGGAAGCCCATCCGCTCCAGCACGGCCACCGCCTGCTCCAGGTCGGGCTCGTAGACGGCGTGCAGAGGCCCGGACAACGACGCGACGACGACGAGATCCCCCGCCGCCAGCGCACGGGGCCGGAGCAACGGAGGCGACACGGAAGCGGTCATGGGGGAAGAATCAACGGCGCCCGCGGCGACGCGCCACTCCTTTACCCGGCCTGGGTCACCGGGTGGCGCTTCATCTGCTCCATGAAGGGGAAGCGCGCGGTGAGGTCGGCGAGCGTGGTGCCGGCGCGCCAGGCGTCGGCCACCTGCGCGACCTGGAGGAGGTCGGTGGCGTCGCCCCGAGCCTCGACCTCGCCGTCGACCCGCAGGTCGATCATGAAATAGCGGGCCTGGGCGCCGAGGCTGACGCAGACCACGCCCCGCTTCGAGGTCAGCTCCGCGCAGGTGAACCGGCTGCGGCCCTGCTCGGGAGCGGTCACCTGGCCGACATCGAGCTGGTGGGCGGTCGCGGTCTGCGCGAGCGCGGGAGCGAGGCCGCCGGGCTCGACCAGATCCGGGTAGAGGCGCACACCCAGTGCCGCCGAGACGTCGCTCATGCCTGACTCCCACTTCCTCGTGACAGAGACCAGCAGCGCGCAGGTTACGAACACGTTTCCGACACGCATGCCCATCCTGTCCCGCCCGGGTGGCCCGCGGCAATAGGAACGGTCGATCAACCCCCCATCGGGTCGCGGGTACGCTGCGGGCTCATGGCGCGGATCCGCTGTGACTTCTTCTCCGAGGCGCTCGGCATGGGCACCTCGATGACCGTGCTGCTGCCCGATCGCGGCGCGGCCGGGATCGGTATGGCCGGCGCCGCCGGCGACGGCGACCCGCCGGTGCTCTACCTGCTGCACGGCCTCACCGACGACGACACCGCGTGGACCCGGCGGTCGTCGATCGAACGCTACGTCGCCCCGCTGGGACTGGCCGTGGTGATGCCGCAGGTGCAGCGCAGTTTCTACTGCGACGAGGAGCACGGCAACCGCTACTGGACGTTCCTCAGCGAGGAACTGCCCGAGGTGTGCCGATCGCTCTTCCGCCTCTCCACCCGGCGGGAGGACACGTTCGTCGCCGGCCTGTCGATGGGTGGCTACGGCGCGGTGAAGTGGGCGCTGCGCCACCCCGACCGGTTCGCCGCCGCGGCCAGCCTCTCCGGGGCACTCGACGTGGTGCGGCGACGCCACCACCCGTCCAGCCCGGTCGACCCGGCGGTGTGGCACACGGTCTGGGGCGACCGCCCGCCGCCGGACGAGGACGACACCGTGGCGCTGCTGGAGCGGGCCGGCGACGACCTGCCGGCGCTCTACGTCGCCTGCGGCACCGAGGACTTCCTGTACGAGGACAGCGTGCGCTTCGTCGACACCGCGCGCCGCCTGGGCCGGCCCCTCACCGTCGACTTCGGTCCGGGTGACCACGACTGGGCGTACTGGGACGCCCGCATCGCCGACGTGCTCGCCTGGCTCCCGCTGCGGTGAAAGGCGGGGCCCCCGGTTAACGCATTCGGTAGAGGAGGGGGCCCCGCTTAACACCCCTCAGCGGGTGAGCACGACCTTCAGCGCGCCGGTCTCGGCCGCCCGCGCGAACACGTCGTACGCCTCGACGATCTCCTCCAGCGGGTACCGGTGGGTCACCATGTGCGCGGTGTCGAGCTGGCCGGCGACCAACATGTCCAGCAGCTTCGGCGTGGTGCGGGTGTCGACCAGGCCGGTGGTGATGGTGACGTCGCGGATCCAGAGCCGCTCCAGGTGCAGCGTGGCCGGCGCGCCGTGCACACCGATGTTGGCCACCCGCCCGCCGGGGCGGACCAGCGTGGTGCACAGTTCGAAGCTCGCCGGCACGCCGACCGCCTCGATCGCCACGTCCGCGCCGAGCCCGTCGGTGACCGCGCGGACCGCGTCGAGCGGGTCGTCGTCGGCGAGCACGGTCTGGTCGGCGCCGAACCGCTTGGCCGCGTCGAGCCGGCTCTGCGCCTTGTCGACGGCGATCACGTGGGTGGGCGAGAAGAGGCGCGCGGTCTGGATCGCGGCCAGGCCGATCGGGCCGGCGCCGACCACCACGACGGTGTCGCCGGGCCGCACCCCGCCGTTGAGCACGCCGACCTCGTACGAGGTGGGCAGGATGTCGGCCAGCAACACGGCCGCCTCGTCGGAGACGCTCTCCGGCAGGCGGTACGTGGAGAGGTCGGCGAACGGGATCCGGGCGTACTCGGCCTGCACGCCGTCTACGGTGTGCCCGAGGATCCACCCGCCGCCACCGAGGCACTGCCCGTAGACGCCGTCGCGGCAGTACCGGCAGACGCCGCACGCGGAGATGCAGGAGGCGAGGACCCGGTCGCCCGGGGTCAGGTTGGCGACGCCCTCGCCGACCGCCACGACCGTGCCGACCGCCTCGTGGCCGAGCACCCGACCCGGCTCGACCTCGGGCACGTCGCCACCGAGGATGTGCAGGTCCGTGCCGCAGATGGTCACCGCGTCGACCCGGACGATCGCGTCGCGCGGGCCGGCGATGGTGGGATCCGGGATCTCGGACCAGGACTTCTCGCCCGGCCCGCCGTACACGAGTGCCTTCATGGCTCCTCCTCACGCCGTTGTCACCACCCACGCTTCTCCCCGGTGGTGGCGGGCGGCAGGGCCGGAGGGCCCGGTGGCCGGGACGTCCGGCCCGCGCCACGATCGACAGGTGTTAAGAGGGGGCCCCTCCTCTACCGAAGGCGTTAACAGGGGGCCCCGCCTTACACGCCGACGGTGCCGTCGACGGCTTCGCGGATGAGGTCGGCGTGGCCGTTGTGGCGGGCGTACTCGTGCAGCATGTGCAGCATCACCAGGCGCAGCGAGACGTCCTCGCCCCAGCGCGCCTGGTGGCCGGTCACGTCGAGCGACTCGGCCTCCCGCTCGATCCGGCGGGCGTGCTCGACCTCCCGCCGCCACGCCTCGAACGCCTCCGCGCGGTCGGCCTCGCGTGCGTCGTACGCCACCTGGAAGTCGCCGCTGTCCGACCAGACCAGCGGCACGTCCTCGGCGGCGATGACGCGGCGGAACCAGGTGCGTTCCACCTCGGCCATGTGCCGGACCAGGCCGAGCAGGGACAGCGTCGACGGCGGCGAGGCCGGCCGGCGCAACTGCTCGTCGGTCAGCCCCTCGCACTTGAGGGCCAGGGTGGCCCGGTGGAAGTCGAGGAACGCGCGCAGCGTCTCCCGTTCGCCGGCCAGCAGCGGCGGGCCGATCCGTTCGGTCTCCACGGGACATCCTTCCGGGCAGGTGTGCGGTCACCGGGAGCCTAGCGGTCATGGATCATGGAGCAACGGCATTACCGCAGCGAGGAGCGGGCCACCGGGAAGTCGAACCAGGTGTCCGGGTACGGCTCGTCCACGTACCGGTAGTGCCACCACTCGCGCGGGTAGTTCTCGAAACCCTGCTCGGTCATCAGCCGCTTCAACAGCTCGCGATTCGCCCGGGCGGCGCCGGTGGTCCTCGCGTCGGCGGTGTGGGCCCGCGGGTCGAAGCAGTCGAACCCGGTGCCCATGTCGACCGAGGCGTCGGCGAAGCGGCGGCCGGCGGGGTCGGTGCAGGGCAGCAGGGGTTCGCCGGGCGTGTAGTCGGGCTGGGCGGGGGTGGGTACCGGGACCAGCGTCAGGTCGAGTGTGCTGCCCCGGCTGTGCGCGGTCGGCGCGCCGATGTAGCCGTCGGCGAAGAGCCGGTCCTTCGGCAGGCCCGGGTAGAACTCCACCTTCATCTGCTGCTCCGCCGGGCGCTTCGCCCAGGCCACGAACTCGTTCACGGCGCGTTGCGGGCGGTAGCAGTCGTACACCTTCAGGCTGCGCCCCCGGGCCAGCGCGGCGGCCTGCACCCGACGCAGCGCCTCGGCGGCCCGCCGGGTGAGCAGGCAGAGCGGCTCGGGGTAGCCGTCGATCGGCCGCCCGACGAAGTTGTGCGCCGAGGCGTACCGGATGTCGGTGCGCACGGTGGGATCGACGGCGGCCAGGTCGACGATGTCGGCCGGCGCGCGCGGCCCGGTCGGGGTGGGCGACGGCGCCGGGCGCGGCGCGGGCCGCTGGCAGGCCGTCGCGACGGCCGCGACCACCACGACCAGGACCGCTGCCGTACGTCTGCGCACGCTGCCGTGTCTACCACGGGGTAAGGAGGGGCCCCTTGTTAACAGACGTCTGTTAACAAGGGGCCCCTCCTTACATCAGGGCCGTGCGGAGGAAGTCGAGCGCCGCGGCGTCGTCGTCGATGCCGCCCGCCTCGTGGCCGTTGAAGCGCCACACCGTCAATTCCTTCTCGCCCCGGTAGTCGTGGTATGCGGCGTAGACGGTCGACGGTGGGACGATCTCGTCCATCAGCGCCACGGAGAAGCGGGCCGGCACGGTGGCGCGCCGGGCGAAGGCGACCCCGTCGACGTAGGAGAGCGTGCGCCGCACCTGCTCCTCCCGGTCGCGGTGCACGGCCAGGTAGTCACGGATCTCCCGGTACGGCGCCGAGTCGGTGAGCGTGACCGCACGCGGGATGTCGCAGAGGAACGGCACGTGCGTCACCGCCGCCCGGACCCGGGGCGCCAGCGCGGCGGCGGCCAGCGCCGCGGCCCCGCCCTGGCTGTGCCCGAGCACGGCGACCCGACCGGGGTCGACGCCCGGCAGGTCACCGAGGGCGTCGACCGCCCGCACCGCGTCGGTGAGGAACCGCCGGTAGTAGTAGCGGCGCGGGTCGTCGACGCCCCGGGTGGCCATTCCGGGCGCCTGCGGCCCGGCCGCCGCCACGTCGGGCGTGTCGCCGCGGCTCCACCCGGAGCCCTGGCCGCGGGTGTCCATCTGGAGGTGGGCGAAGCCGGCGGCGGACCAGAGCAGGTTCTCCAGCGGGTGGCCGCGCCCGCCGCCGTAGCCGACGTACTGCACGACGGTCGGCAGCGGCCCGGGAGCGCCGCGCGGGACTCGCAGCCAGGCCCGCACCGGCTGCCCGGCGAAACCGGGGAACGTCACGTCGAAGACGTCCACCCCCGCCAGCGGGGTGGACACCGGCGTCGCCGCGACCGGATCGCCGCACGAGCGCGCCTCGGCCAGCGTGTCGGCCCAGAAGGCGTCGAAATCGGACGGTTCGCACAGGTCGCTGCGGTGCTGGCGGAGTTCCGCCTCGGGCAGGTCGGTGAACACGCCTCGGCTCTCTGGTCGGTCCGTGGGCCGGCCGGGGCGCGTTTCCGCGCCCGGCACCCGGCGCATTTCCGGAAGGTTTCCGTAACTTGACCGAACGCTAGGACCGGACCGATCTGTCGTCAAGGCCTCGGCGTACGGCAAGATGTGCGTGGGGCGGAACGGTTTTCCGGTCGGTTCCGGCAGCCGGCGAAGGGAACACGGGTGAGCGGGGACGACGAGCGCAGGGTGACCATCACCGCGATCGCACGGGAGGCCGGTGTCTCGGTGCCGACCGTGTCACGGGTGCTCAACGGGCGCTCCGACGTCGCCCCGGACACCCGGGAGCGGGTCGAGAAGCTGCTGCGCCACCACGGCTACCGGCGTCGCGGCAGCCGCACGGTGCGCCGGGCGGACCTGGTCGACCTGGTCTTCAACGACCTGGACAGCCCCTGGGCCGTGGAGATCATCCGCGGGGTGGAGGACGTCGGCCACGCCGCCGGGGTGGGCGTGGTGATCTCGGCCGTGCACCGGGAGTCCAGCTCCACCCGGCAGTGGCTGCACAACCTGCGCGCCCGCGCCTCGGACGGCGTGATCGTGGTGACCTCGCACCTGAGCCCGGCGGTGCAGGCGCAGCTGCGCCGGCTCAACGTGCCGGTCGTCGTGGTCGACCCGGACGCCGGCGTGGCCGGGACGGACGTGCCGGCGATCGGCGCCACCAACTGGACCGGCGGCCTGTCCGCCACCGAGCACCTGTTGAAGCTGGGCCACCGGCGGATCGGCTTCGTCGCCGGCCCGCCGCACCTGCTGTGCAGCCGCGCCCGGCTGGACGGGTACCGGGCGGCGCTGGCCGCGGCCGGCGTGCCGACCGACGACTGCCTGGTCCATCCCGGCGACTTCTACCACGCCTCCGGTTACACCGCCGGCGGCGCCCTGCTCGACCTCGACGACCCGCCCACGGCGATCTTCGCGGCCAGCGACCAGATGGCCTTCGGGGTCTACGAGGCGGTGCGCCGGCGTGGGCTGCGGGTCGCCGACGACGTCTCCGTGGTGGGCTTCGACGACCTGCCGGAGGCGCGGTGGGCCTCCCCGCCGCTGACCACCGTGCGCCAGCCGCTGGTGGAGATGGGGCGGCTCGCCGCCCGCACCGTGCTGCGGCTGGCCCAGGGCGAGGAGATCGAGTCGCCGCGGATCGAGTTGGCCACCGAGCTGGTGGTGCGGGACAGCACCGCGGGCCCCGCCGGCCGGTAGCCGGACCGGTCCTTTTCAGTCCTCTTCCGGAAGTTTCGACCCCCGCAGGACGGGGCCGGTCGACATGGCCGCGGCCGCGGCGTGCCGGCGACGCCGGGCCAGCAGCACCCCGCCCCCGGCCACCAGCACCGCGCCCACCGCGACCGACAGACCGGCGCCCGGCCGGGCACCCGGGGCCGCCGCGCCGCCACCCAGGTCGGCGTGTCCGGCCAGGGCCGACGCCGCACCGGTCGCGGGCGCCGCCGAGCGGTCCAGCTCGCCCGGCTCGACCAGCCGGCCGACCTTCGCGTCCCGGGGCGTCCCGAATCCCCAGTCCAGCAGCGCCGCGCCCTGCTGCCAGCCCCGCTGGGTGGGGATCTCCGCGCCGAGCACCGTCACCACGAGCCGGCGCCCGCCCCGCTCGGCCGCGCCGACGTACGTGTGCCGGGCCAGGTCGGTGAAGCCGGTCTTACCGCCGATCGCACCCGGGTAGTGGTCCAGCAGCATGTTGTCGTTCTGGATCTGGAAGGCCTTCTCGTGCAGCGCCGGCTGGGCGGGCACCCGCGCGGTCCGGGTGACGGTGTAGCGGCGGAAGGCCGGTTCGTGGAAACACGCCCGGGCGATCAACGCCAGGTCGTACGCGCTGGTGAACTGTCCCGGACCGTCCAGACCGGACGGCGTGACCGCGTGCGTCTGCCGGGCGCCGAGGTGCTGGGCCTCGGCGTTCATCGCCCGCACGCCACCGGCCAGGCCGTCCGGCCCGCCACCGAGCCGGGCCAGGGCGTTGGCCGCCTCGTTGCCCGACTTCAGCAGCAGGCCCAGCCAGATCGTCTCGATCCGGTAGCGCCCGCCCTCGGCGAGCCCGACCGCCGAGCTGCCCGGCTCGATCGCCACGTCGCCGGCGGTCACGGTGACCTCCCGGTTCGGGTCCAGCCGGGGCAGCATGGTCGCGGTCAGCAGCAGCTTCTGCACGCTGGCCGGGGCGCCGTACTCGTGCGGGCCGCACCCCCCGAGCACCGCGCCGGTGTCCAGGTCCGCGACCAGCCACGAGGTCGCGGTCACCGGTGGTGGCGCGGTCGCCGCGGGCGGCACGACGAGCCCGGTGGTGTCCAGCGCGGCGCCGCCGATCGACCGGGCGGCCGGATCTGGTGCCGGTGGGGCCTGCGGCGGGCGGGTCGCCGGGGCCGGCACGTTCGGGCAGGGCGGCGCGGCGCCCGGGAGCCGGCGGGCGGACGCGGCGCCGGGCCTCGTCCCCGCCACGGCGGGTGTCGCCGGCGTCGACAGGGGCAGCAGCAGGGCGGCGGCAAGCGCCACGGACGGTCCCCAGGTCCTCATGCCCCGCACGCTAGCCACGCCGACCCGAACGGGTCGCCGGCTCCGGGATTCGCGTCCCGGGCCGGGTGCCACGGGGTACGCTGCCGCACCGCTGGGGGTCAGCGCGGGGTGAGGCCGTGCGCGGCGAGCGGGCCGACGTGCCACCCCCGTCGGCGGCACTCCTCGATCAGCCCGGGCAGCGCGGCGAGCGCGGACCGCCAGGCGCCCGGCTCGGCGGCGCCGGAGGAGTCGTGCAGCAGGACCGTGCCGCCGCCGCGCAACCCGGCCAGTACCCGCCGCCGGACGCCGTCCCCGGTCGCCGACGCGGTCCAGTCCCGCCCCCAGCAGCTCCACAGCACCGGACGCAGGCGCAGTCGGCGGGCGGCCAGCAGGGTCGCGCCGGTCAGCACCCCGTACGGCGGGCGCAGGAACCGCGGCGGTCGGCCGGTCACGTCCGCGACCAGGTCGTACGCCCGGGTCAGGTCGCGGACGGTGCCGGCCGGTCCGCGCAGCAGGAGGTTGTCGTGCGCCCAGCCGTGCAGGGCCACCTCGTGGCCGCCGGCGACCAGCCGCCGGCCCAGGTCCGGGTGCCGGCGCAGCATCGCGCCGAGCACGAAGAACGTGGCCCGCACCCGGTGCGCGGCGAGCACGTCCAGGAAGTGGGGGGTGGACTCCGGGTCCGGACCGTCGTCGAAGGTCAGCGCGACCCGGTCGGGCGGCCCGAGGCCGTGCAGGCCGGGCAGCAGGCGCCGGCGGAGCGCCGGCAGCGCGGTCACCGCCGGCGCCACCTGGACCGCCGGCAGCGTCACCGCCGCGGCCAGGGCCAGGGCGGCGGGCCTCACCGCAGGCCGCCGGTCGACTGGAGCAGCGCGGCGACCACGGCCACCGCGTCACCGACCGGATCGAGCAGCGGCCGGCGCTCCGGCTCGGCCGGACCGGCGGGGGCGGCCCGGCGGGCGGCGGCGGCGACCAGCCCGGCCGGGTCCTCGGGTGGCGGGCCGTCCCGCGGCGCGGCCGGCGGGTCCGCGCCGACCACGGCCGCGAGTACCGGCCCGAGCTGTTCGGGCGTGCCGGCCCAGCGGGTGAGGCCGGACCGGGCGAGGATGGTGGCGTTCGCCCTGCCGTGCCCGGGAAGGGGACGGTAGGTGACCACCGGCACGCCGGCGGCGAGCGCCTCCTGGCAGGTCAACCCGCCGGCGTTCTCGACCACCACGTCGACGGCCCGCATCAGCGCCGGCATGTCGTCCACCCAGCCCAGCACGTGCCGCCCGGCGCCGCTCAGCCGCCGGTACAGCGCCCGGTTCCGGCCGCAGACCACCACCGGCCGGACCCCGGTCGACCCCACCTCCGCGGCCGTGGCCGCCACCGCGCCGGCGCCCCAGGAACCGGCCACGATCAGGGCGAGCACACCGTCCTGCGGCAGGCCGAACCGCTGCCGGGCACGGCCCCGGTCGACCTTGTCACCGCCGGCGAAGGCACGCGACACCAACGGCTCGACCAGCGTGACGTCGACCTCGTCGGGCCGGCGCAGCTCGGCGTGGCGCACCGTGCAGTAGACGTCCACGCCGGGCGCCAGCCAGGTCGGGTGCACCACGAGGTCGGTCACGTAGGTGAGAACCGGCACGCGGAGCCGCCCGCGACGCCGCAGCGGCCCGAGGAGCTGGTTGGCGAACGGGTAGGTGCTCACCACCGCCCGGGTGTCCGGCGGGATGCGGCGGCGGATCCGGGCCCGGAACGGGCGCAGCAGCACGCGGATGGCGCGCACCGATGTCCGCGAGCGACTGGTGAGACGGAAGAGCAGGTGGTAGCTCCAGGGGAGCCGGTGCAGCACTCCCCGGTACGTCTCCCGCACCGCCCGGTGCACCGGACCGGGCAGCAGGTGCAGGAGGTTCAGCCGGTCCACCTCGAAGCCCCGGCCGCGCAGCCGCGCCGCCAGCTCGTCGGCGGCCCGGTCGTGCCCGGCGCCGATGTCCGCGGAGACCACCACGATCCGTCCCGGGTGCTCCATGGGCGGCGCATACCCGCGCGGGCGGCGTCCACGCGGCCGGCCCCGCAACCCGGCCCGGCCGCGCTCCCACGACCGGGCGGTCCGCGCGGGCGGCCCGCAGCCCGGCCGCGCTCCCACGACCGGAGGGGCGGCGGGCGCGGGCGGTCGGGCGGGGGTCAGGCGCGACGGCGACCGCGACGGCGGGTCCGGGTGCGAGCGGCGAGCACCGCCGCGACGCCGCCGACGGCGAGCGCCAGGAGCCCGGCGGCCGGCACGATGACCTGCCAGTCGCCGTCGGCCATTCGCCGCAGCGCGGTCCCCGCCGGCCCCCGCCACGGCTTCGGCTCGCCACCGGCGGGCGCCGCGGCCAGCGGCGCGTCGCCCGGCGGCTCGTCCGTCGCGGCGTCCAGTTCGCCCGGCTCGACCAGCTTGCCGACGGAGGCGTCCCGGGGCAGCGAGAAACCCCAGTCGAGCAGCTGCGCGCCCTGCTGCCAGCCGCGTACCGGCCGGGCCTCGGCGCCGAGCAGCGTGACCACCAGCCGGCGTCCGCCGCGCTGGGCGGCCCCGACGTAGCTGTGCCGGGCCAGCTCGGTGAAGCCGGTCTTGCCGCCGAGCGCCCCGGGATAGCGGTAGATCAGCTGGTTCTCGTTCTGAATCTGGAATCCGCCCTTCTTCAGCGCGGGCTGGGCCGGGATCTGGGCCCGCTCGGTCAGCGCGTACCGGCCGAAGCGGGGGTCGGCGAAGCAGGCCCGGGCGATCAACGCCAGGTCGTATGCGCTGGTGAACTGGCCCGGACCGTCCAGGCCGGACGGCGTGACGGCACGGGTCTGCAGCGCGCCGAGCCGGCGGGCCTCCGCGTTCATCTCGCCCACCCCCGCCCGGGCGCTGCCGGCGCCCAGCCGCGCCAGCATGTTGGCCGCGTCGTTGCCGGACTGGAGCAGCAGCCCCAGCCAGAGCGTCTCGACCCGGTAGCGACCGCCCACCAGCAGACCCACGGCCGAGCTGCCCGGTTCGATGTCCAGGTCGTCGCGGGTGGCGACGGCCACCTGATTCGGGTCGAGGCGGCCCAGCATGGTGGCGGCCAGCAGCAGCTTCTGGGTGCTCGCGGGCGTGCCGTACACGTGCGGCCCGCAGGCGCCCAGCACGGCGCCGCTGTCCAGGTCGGCGACCAGCCAGGTGGTGGCGGTGACCGCCGGCGGCGCGGTCGCGCCGGGCGGGGTGACGAGCCCCGGCGCCGCCAGCGCCTCGCCGCCCACCACCTGCTGTTCGGGCACCGACGCGGGCGGGACGGGACGCGGCGGCCGGGTGACCTTCGGGGCCGGCAGGCGCGGGCAGGGCACGGCGGCGGCGCGGGCCGCGGGGGCCGCCGGCGCGCCGGTGGCCGGGGTGGGCACCCCGGCGACGAGCAGCGTGACGGCGGTGACGGGGGCCAGGACCCGGGCTCTCATGAAGAGGCACCATACCGAGCGCGGCGTCCGGGTCGACGCGGCTCACCAGCTCGGTGACGCTGTGCCGATCCGGCGGTCCCGCGCCGTGGTCGGCGCGAGCGCCGTCACCGGACGCCGCGCAGCCACCACCGCTGCCACGGCGTCTCCACCGCGCGTGGGTGGTAGTGCGCGCGCACCCAGGCCACCGCCCGGCCGGGGTCCAGCCCGTCGAGCACGGCAAGGGCGGCCAGCGCGGTGCCGGTCCGGCCGACGCCGCCGTGGCAGGCGGCCTCGACCCGCTGGCCGGCGTACGCGCGTCGCCGCGCCTCGCGCAGCGCGTCGAGCGCGTCGGCGCGGTCCAGCGGGAGCCAGAAGTCGGGCCAGCGGATCCGCCGGAACGGCCACTGCGGCTCCGGCCCGGGTGCCAGCACCAGGGTGAAGTCGGCGGGCGTGGCCGGCGCGGCGATCCGACGTCCACGCACGGTGGCGCCACCGGGCAGCGTGAGCAGACCGGCCGGATCCGTCCACGGCGTCGTCGGGTCCATCAGGTCATTGTGCGGCGTGGTGGAGACACGCGAGTGCCCGCCGGACGGGGTCCGGCGGGCACTCACGACGTGCCGGGTCCACCCCGGCTCGCCTCGGGTCAGCCGAGGCGACGGCGGCGCCAGGCCAGGGAGGCCAGCAGCAGCACCGCTCCGGCGCCGGCCAGGCCGCCGCCGAGCTTCAGCGGCGTGCCGATGCTGCCGCCCGTGACGGGCAGGTGTCCGCCGTGGTGCGGCGGGCGCGGCGGGTGTGGCGGCCGCTTGGGCAGCACCGTGCCGGTCGTGCTGGCGGTCCGGCCGGTCGTCTGGCCGGTGGCGGTGAACGTGTACCGACCGGTACGGGTCGGACGGTACGTGGTGGTGAAGTTGCCGTTCGCGTCCGCCCGGACGGTGAAGTCGGTCGGTGCCGGCTGTGGTGCGGCGTTCGGGATGTACGCCACCGTCGACATCGCCACCGTGCTGCCGTCGCTGCGCCGCGCCGTCCCCTCCGCCGGAGCCGCGATCGGGAGGTTGGTGCGGGACACGTGGATCGAGACCAGCTCGTTCGGCCCGAAGCCCCGGCCCCGCAGGGTGAAGGTCTGACCCTCGAAGATGGTCGGATTGAGCAGGTCAAGCCGGACGGTGGTCGGCGGGTAGACCGGTGGCTGCGGCTGCGCCGCCCCGGCCGCGGTCGGCGCGGCCGCGACGGCCAGGCCCACCGTGAGCGCCATGATGATGCGGGATAGCCGCATGATGGATTCCCTCCTACTGTTCACATCTGGGTGCGGTGACTATCTGGGTGGTCCACGGGGTGACGGTGGGTGTGAGCACCAGGTCGGCCGTGCCCGCGCCGTTCTGGCCGGTGAGCAGCGTGACGTCGAGCGTCCGGGTCTGCCCCGGTCCGACCTCCACGTTCGCCACCGCCACCTGACGCCGACGGTCGGTCCCGCCGCCCATCGAGGTGTTCCGTCCGTCCAGCCGGCCGGTGAGGACCGCACCCCCGCTCGGTGTGTGCACCGAGACGAAGGTCCGGGCGGTGTACTTGTCGCCGGACAGGGCGAGGCCGGTGACCGACTCGGTGAGGCCCGACCGCGGGGCGGTGGAGTGCACCGTGACCCGCAGCCGCAGTTCGCGGCGGCCGTCCGGCTGGCACGCGCCGACCGTCAGGGTGGCCGAGAACCTGAGGTAGTAGCCGAGCTTCGCGCCGCTGCCGTCGTTGAGGAACACGCCGACCGTCGGCACGGTGTCCTTCTCCGGGAGCTGCCCGGCCAACCGGGTGCCGGCCAGCACGCGTTGCTCCTCAGATCGGACACTCCAGAACAATATCCGACGTTCCTGTATTGAGCGTCTTATAACGGTCAGAAGGGCTGTCGCGTCCACCGTTTTGGTGAACAGCGCCTCGAACACCCCGGTGGCGGCGCGTGCGAAGAACGTGTCCTGCGCTTGCGCGTCCAGGTCCCGGTACGAGTCGCTGAGCAGCGTCCGTACGGCGGTGCTGCCGGTCAGCGCGGGTCCGTCCGGCACGGTGACCGGGCCGATCACGCCGAGCAGGTACGACAACACCACCGGGTCCACCGCCAGGACGCCGTCCACCGTGGTCCCGGTGCGGCGACGCACCATCTCGCGGTAGAGCGCGGCGGCGGCCGGGAAGTCCGGACTGAGGTTCACGTCGGCCGGATAGATGCCGGGCAGGTCGGACCAGAGGCGGCGCGCCTCCGGGTCGACCTTGAGCGGCGGATCGAAGCGCAGCAACTGGCTCGCGTTGCCCTGCCCGGCCAACCGGATCCGGCCACCGTCCGTCCGCAGCACCACGTAGGCGCCGAACATGCCACCGGTGGCGCGCAACTCGGCCGGATTCTGCGAGACGATCAGGTAGGTGCGGGGCCCGTCGGCACCGAGCAACGGCGGCAGCAACCGCGCGCCGCGATCGGCCGCCGAGGTGAGGTCGCCCAACTTGTCCAGTTCCACCTGCAGGGCGGTGACCGCGTCCCGCACCTGCGTCACCAGACCTCCGGTCGGCACCGCACGCAGCCGTTCCGAGCTGCGCCGTACCGCCTGGTCGGCGCTCGACACCTCCGCCGAGACGGCGCGCAGGCGGTTCACGTCGAGCCGGCCCTGCTTCGGCACCAGCGAGGCGAGGTCGACCCGGAGCAGGGTGGGAAAGGCGAGCCGGGCCAGGTCGTCCACCGCCACCGAGATCTGGCGGACCGCGGTCAGGTCGTCGCCGGCGTACGGGGTCCGCTGGCCCAGCCACCAGACCGGGTCCCCGGTCGCCCCGCGGGCCGCGGTGGCCTGCTCCTGCAACGCGGAGAGGGTCCGCTGAGCCCGGGCCATGTCCCCCTCCAGCACCTGGACGCTGAGGTCCTTGGCGAGCCCGGCGGCGTTGACCAGGTGGGAGCGGGCCTGCCAGCCCCGGAACGCGACCCAGCCACCGGCGGCCAGCAACACCGAGACCACGACCAGTCCGGTCAGCAGGACCCGGCGCACGCGCCTTCGACCGCGTCGTCGCGAGCGCCGCCGCCGACGATGCGAAGCCCCGCGTTCGGTCACACCACTCCCCCAATGCGTTAAACGGACAGACAGCTACTTTCTAGCACATATCTGCTGTACGTTTTTCGGATAACAGTATGTATAGGCAATGCAGGTTGAATGAGTGGTTTGCTAGTTTTTAACCCGATCCGACGTCACCCGTCGGAGGGAATCCTCGATCCGGTCGACACCGGCCCGCAGCGACATCTGCCCGAGGTAGGCGTCCCGGCCACGCCGTCCCATGTCGACCCGGGCCGCCGGGGGGATCGCCGCGGCCAGCCAGAACCGGTCGGCAAGCGCGGCCCAGTCCTCGGGCGGGCAGGACAGCCCGGCCCGGCTCCGCTCCACCAGCTCCGCGGTGGCGCCGCCGGTCGAGGCGACCACCGGCGCGGCGCAGGAGAGCGCGGCCGGCAGCTTGCCGGGCACGGTGGCGCGAAGCTCCGGCAGGTCGCGCTGCATGACGAGCTGGTAGTCGGCGGCCGCGTACAGCTGCGGCATGTCCGCCGGCGAGCGCCGCTCGACGAACCGGACGTTGTCCGCGCCCAGCTCGGCCGCCAGGCCGCGCACCCGCCGCTCCTCGCTGCCCGACCCGACCAGGACCAGGTCCATCCGGTCACCGAGCGCGGCCGCCGCCCGAACCGCCGTCTCCAGACCCTGTCGTACGCCGATCGTGCCGGCGTGCATCACCACGCAGCGGTCGTCCCGGCGGACCAGCCGGCGCGCCACGGGACCGGCTTCGGCCGGCCGGAACAGACGCTCGTCGGTCCAGGTGAGCACCGTACGCACCCGCTCCGGCTCGGCACCGCCGGCCAGCACCAGCTCGCGCATGGACGGCGCGCCGACCACGACCATGCCCGCCTCCCGGTACAACCGGCGCAGGCCGGCGTCCAACCGGCTCGCCCGGCCGCGCGACTCCCCCGTCCGGGCCGCGTCCTCCTCCGACCAGACGTCCTGCACGTGCAACACCGTCGGCACCCGGCCGAGCAGGCGCAGCAGGCCGGTGGCGGCGAACGTCACGGCGGGGAGCTGGAAGACGTAGAGAGCGTCGAGATCCCGGAAGTAGCGACGGCCGGCGAGCGCCACGCTGCCGGCGAACGAGAGCCGGTTGGCGGTCCGGGCCCGGGGCGAACCGTCGCCGCCGGAGTACCGGGGCACCCGGCGAACCGTCAACCGCTCGCTGTGCGTCCGGTGCCGCCACCGCTGCCGCCAGCCCGGATAGACCTGGCCGCCGGGGTAGTCCGGGAAGCCGGTGAGCACGCGCACCTCGTGGCCACGGGCGGCCAACTCCTCGGCCAGGCTGCCCGGGACGAACGCCGGCTCCGGCGGGAAGTGGTACGTCAGGATGCCGACTCTCACGTCCACCCTCCCGGCGCGGCCGGCCGGGCGGTCGGCGCCGGTGCCACGTACGATGCCGGCATCCCCTCCGTGACCACCCGCGACCGGCCGCCGCCGACCGTCGCGGCGCCGCGCGGTGTCACCGCGCCGACCAGAGGGGTCCAGATGCTCGACGAGGTGCTCTTCGTCTGCCAGGCCAACATGTGCCGGTCGCCGATGGCCGAGTTCATCGCCCGCCGGTTGCTCGCCGACCTCCCGGTGACCGCGACCAGCGCCGGCACCGACGCGGTCGACGGCGCGGCCATGCACCCGTACGCCGTCGAGGTGGCCGCCGCGGCGGGCGCGGACGTCACCGCCTTCCGGACCCGCCGGCTGCGGGCGGAGCACCTGACCGCGGCCGATCTGGTGCTGACCGCCACCCGGCGGCAGCGCTCCGCCTGCACCGCGCTGGCACCGGCCGTGCTGGGCCGCACGTTCACGCTGCACCAGTTCGCCCGGTTCGCCGCCGCGGCGGCACCGGCCGGCGCGACCGGCGACACCCCGGTGCGGGCGGCGGTGGCCGCGGCCGTCCGCGCCCGGGGGCGGCTGCAACCCGCCGCCCCCGGCGCGGACGACCTGTGGGACCCGATCGGTGGTTCCCCGGCCGACTTCCGTCGCTGTGCCGAGGAGATCGAACGGTCGATCCGGCCGGTGTTCGCGCTCATCGCGACAGCCGGGTGAGTTCCTGCGTCCGGTTCCCCTCGGCGGGCGGCGCGCCACGCCGCGCCGTCTCGGCCCGGTCCGCGGGCACCGTGGTCGGGGCGGGCGGCACGACCACCTTGTACGTCTCGTACTGGTAGGCGTCCGCCTTGCCCACCTTGGCCATGTTGAGCACGCAACCGAGCAGTCGCACCGACACCGAACTGAGCGACCGCGCCGCGGCGGCCACCTGACCGCGCGAGGTCCGCCCCTGCTGGGTGATCAGCAGCGCGCCGTCGGCCTGCACGGCCACCACCACACCGTCGGTGACCGCGAGCAGCGGCGCGGTGTCGATGATCACGATGTCCGCGGACTCGCGCAGCGCCACCAACAGGTCCGACATCGCCTTGGAACCGAGCAGCTCGCTCGGGTTCGGCGGCGCGGCGCCGCTGGGCAGCACCAGCAACGACTTCTCGCCCCAGCGCTGCACCACGTCGCCGACCTGGACGTCGCCCACGAGCACGTCGGTGAGTCCGACCCCGCCGTCGACGCCGAGGTAGTCGGCCACCTTCGGGCGGCGCAGGTCGGCGTCGATGAGCAGCACCCGCCAGCCCGCCTCGGCCAGCGCGATGGCGGTGTTGCAGGCCATCGTGGTCTTCCCCTCGCCCTGCAGGGCGCTGGTGACCGCGATGACCCGGGCCGGCTCGTGCACGTCCACGAAGCGCAGATTGGTGCGCAGCTTGCGGACCGCCTCGGCGCGGGCCGAGGTGGCCGCGTCGCCGACGATCAGCGGGGCCGTCTTCGCCCCGGACTCGAACGGGATCTCCCCCAGCAGCGGGCTGCCGGTCACCCGCTGCAACGCGGCGGCGTCACGCATCCGCACGTCCGCGAGGCCGCGCAGCACGGCCAGGCCGGCACCGGCCAGCAGGCCGAGCAGTCCACCCAGAATCAGGTTTCGCACCGGCCGCGGCGAGACCGGGCTGGATGTGACCCGCGGCCCGCTCACCACCTCGATCTTGATCGGCGTCGCCCGGCCGTCCGCCGGCGTCTCCACCTTCCGGACCAGCTCGGTGAACTTGGCGGCGAGCGCCTCGGTGGTCTTCAGCGCCCGATTCTGGTCGGTGTCGGTGAGGGTCGCGTTGAGCAGCACCGTGCCGGTCGTGGCGGACGTGGTGATCCGGCCGCGCACCTGGTCGGCGGTGAGCCCGAGCGGCGCGTCGGCGACCACGCTCTGTGCCAGCCGGTCGCTGGTGAGCAGGTCGGCGTAGGACTTCACCCGCTGCTGCAGGAAGAGGCTGCCCTGGTAGGCGTCGGTGACCCCCTGGCTGGGCGTGGTGACGAAGAACGTCACGGTGGCCTGGTACCGCGGCGGCGTCCGGACCGTCACCAGCGCGGCGGCACCGACGGCGAACATCACCGTGATCAGCACGATCCACCAGTGGCGTCGGACCAGGCGCAGATAGCCGAGAACATCCATCACGCTCCCCCTCGCGACACGCCGGTCTGCCGATGAAACTGCACGAAAGCCCCCTAAAACCCACAGTCGTCATGCCAGGATCGAACCGCCCATTAAGCACGTTAGGCGACTGGATGGAATCTAAACGACGCAACATGCTCGTATGACCTGAAACTTCTTATTCCGGATAGGACACGAGGGCAACCATGGATCGTGACGCCACCGCCGCCGAAGACGTCGTGCGACCCCGTAGCCGGATCACCCATCGCGCCGCCACCCTCTCCCTGTTAACGCTGGACACGGCCGCGTGGTGCGGAGGATTTCTCGGCGCCGCCTGGACCCGGTACGAGTTCGACCTGACCGCCGCCGGGGGCGCCCGGGTGCTCGCCGCCGCACTCGCCTGCGCCGCGCTCTACGCGCTCCTCACGTTCGTGCGGTCGCGGCTCTACGGCCGCTACCCGATCGGCAGCGCCGGGGACGCGCGCGGGCTCGCCGGCACGGTCACCATCGCCGCCGTCGTCACGCTCGCCGCCGTGCTGCCCTGGACCGAGCGACCGATCCCGGCGACCACCCCGCTCGTCGGCGGCGCCGTCGCGCTGGTGCTGATGGCCGCCGGTCGCGGACTCTGGCGCGCCCACGCCGACCGCCACCGTCCCGCCGCGCGGCACGCCGAACGCTGTCTGGTGTACGGCGTGGACGCGGCCAGCGAACGACTCGTCCGCGCGCTGCTGCACGACCCGGAGAGCAACTACCGGCCGGTCGGACTGCTCGACGACGCTCCGGAGAGCCGCGGGCTCCGGCTGGAGGGCCTACGCGTCCTCGGCGGGCGGGAGCAGGTCGGCGCCGTCATCCGCGGCACCCAGGCCCGCACCGTCATCTTCTCGATGAGCTGCTCGGACGCCGGGCTGCTGCGCGACGTGCGCACCCGCACGCTGGAGGCCGGCGCCGCGTTCAAGGTCCTGCCCCCGGTGCGGGAGCTGCTCGACCGGCCGGTCGCCGCCACCGACGTCCGCGACCTCCAGCTCACCGACCTGCTCGGCCGCGCCCAGCGGGTGGCCGAGCTGACCGTCGAACGCGGCGGGCTGGCCGGCCGGCGGGTGCTGGTGACCGGCGCCGGCGGCTCGATCGGGTCCGAGCTGTGCCGGCAGATCGCCCGGTGCGAGCCGGACGAGCTGATGATGCTCGACCGGGACGAGTCGGCGCTGCACGCGCTGCAGATGTCCCTGCACGGCCGGGCGCTGCTGGACGGCCCCGAACTGATCCTGGCCGACATCCGCGACGCCGAGGGCATCGCCCGGGTGGTCGCCGACCGGCAGCCCGACGTGGTGTTCCACGCCGCCGCGCTGAAGCACCTGACCATGCTCCAGCGGCACCCCGGCGAGGCGATCATGACCAACATCTGGGGCACCCTGAACGTGCTGGAGGCGTGCCGCGACGTCGCCCAGTTCGTCAACATCTCCACCGACAAGGCGGCCAACCCGGCCAGCGTCCTGGGCTACTCCAAGCGGATCACCGAACGGCTCACCGCCCACCAGGCCCAGCAGCTGGGCGGCACCTATCTGAGCGTCCGGTTCGGCAACGTGCTGAGCAGCCGCGGCTCGGTGCTGACCGCGTTCCAGGCGCAGATCCGGGCCGGGGTGCCGATCACGGTCACCGACCCCGACGTGACCCGCTACTTCATGACCGTGCAGGAGGCCGTCCACCTGGTCCTGCAGGCCGCCACCATCGGTCGCGGCGGCGAGGCGCTGGTGCTCGACATGGGCGAGCCGGTCCGGATCGCCGACGTGGCGCGCCGGCTGGCCGCCGAGGCGGACCACCCGGTGGAGATCGTCTACACCGGGCTGCGGACGGGCGAGAAGCTGCACGAGCATCTCTTCGGCGCCGACGAGTCGGACACCCGCCCGCTGCACCCGTTGATCTCCCACGTGCCGGTGCCCCCGCTCGATCCGGACGAGGTGCGCGGGCTGGACCCGTACGCCGATCCGGACGAACTGGTCAAGCGGATGGCGGCGTTCTGCGAGACGGTCGGCTCGGCGCTGCCGGCGTTGCCCGGCCAGCGCTGAAGCGCACCCCGCTGCGGGCGCCGCGCGGACGCGGCGCCCGCCCCGGTCCGACTCGCCACCGGGCCGCCGGCGGCGATAGGGTCGGCCCTGGTGTGCCGGGAAGCCTGGTCGGCGATGTGATCAGTCGACCCCTCTTCCCGAAACGGACACCCTGTGTCTCATCGCCCTCCGCACTCCTCCCGCCTGCTGGCCCGCCGGTCCTGGCCGGAGGCCCGCTTCCTGGCCGACGTGCTGCGCACCGAGACGGTCGGTGGCGGGCTGCTGCTGCTCGGCGCGGTCCTCGCGCTCGTCTGGGCCAACTCGCCGTGGCGCTCGGCGTACGCCGCGCTGGGCGAGTGGGTGCCGTGGCCCGGCGGCGCGGCACTTCACCTCGACCTCGGCCTCGCCGCCTGGGCCGCCGACGGGCTGCTGGCGATCTTCTTCTTCGTGGTCGGGCTGGAACTCAAGCGCGAGTTCGTCGCCGGTGACCTGCGCGATCCCCGGCGGGCCGCGCTGCCGGTGGTCGCCGCGCTCGGCGGCATGGTGGTGCCGGCGTTGATCTACCTGGCGGTAACCGCGAGCGCCGGCGGCGCGGGGCTGCGCGGCTGGGCGATCCCCACCGCCACCGACATCGCCTTCGCGCTGGCCGTGCTCGCCGTGATCGGCTCCCACCTGCCGCAGGCGTTGCGGGCCTTCCTGCTCACCCTCGCGGTGGTCGACGACCTGCTGGCGATCACCGTCATCGCCGTGTTCTACACCGCCGACTTCCAGCCGCTGCCGCTGCTCGGCGCGCTGCTGCCGATCGCCCTGTTCGCCCTGCTGGTGCAGCGGCGGCGCACGTGGTGGTGGGCGCTGATCCCGCTCGCGGCAGCCGCCTGGGTGCTGGTGCACGCCTCCGGCGTGCACGCCACGGTGGCCGGGGTGCTGCTCGGCTTCACCGTGCCGGTGCTGGCCGGCCGCAACGGCGAGCCCGGGCTGGCCGAGCGGCTGGAGCACCGCTGGCGGCCGATCTCCGCCGGGCTCGCCGTGCCGGTCTTCGCGTTCTTCGCCGCCGGGGTCTCGCTCGTCGACGTCGACCTGGGTGCGGTGGTACGCGACCCGGTGGTGCTCGGGGTGGCCGGCGGCCTGGTGCTCGGCAAGGTGATCGGGGTGTTCGGCTCGACGTTCCTCCTCGCCCGGTTCACCCGCGCCGAACTGGACGAGGAGATCACCTGGGCGGATCTGGTCGGCCTGGCGCTGCTGGCCGGCATCGGCTTCACGGTGTCCCTGCTCATCGGCGAGCTGGCGTTCGGTCCGGGCAGCCCGGAGGACGCGCGGGTCAAGGCGGCGGTGCTGGCTGGTTCGCTGATCTCCGCCGGCCTGGCCGCCGTCGTGCTGCTGCGCCGCAACCGGGTGCACCGGCGGATCAGCGAACGGGAAAGCCGGGACGACGACGGCGACGGCATCCCCGACGTCTACCAGGAACGGCCCGCCTGACCCGGACGCGCCGGCCGCCGTCCCGCATCGGGACGGCGGCCGGCGCGCGGCCATCAGCGGCGGTGCTCGGCGCGCCGCTCGGCGCCCTCGTCCTCGGGCTCCTCCAGCGCGTCGGCGAACGGCTCGGTGAGGTCGTCACCCGGCACCGCGACCCGCTCCGCGCGGTCCTGCTCGTCCGCGTGACCGCCGGCCGGCGGCTGCGGCGCCGTGGCGCCCCCGGCGAAGCCGTACTCGTTGGGTTCGTCGTGCCTGCTCATGCGCGCAACCTCCCGGTCGTCCGATTCGGTGGCCCGCCGGGCGGCGCTCGTCGCGCCGCCACGGCGTCACCGGAGGTACTTACCCACGGTCGTGGTTCCTGATCATCCGAGGACCGCTCAGCTCAGCTCCCGGATCGCCTCGAAGATCAGCCAGAGGCCGCAGATGGCGAACAGCACGGCCGCGCCGTAGCGGATGGCCCGCTCCGGCAGGTGCCGGCCGAGCATCCGGCCCACCAGGATGGCCAGCGCGTCGGCGGCCACCATGCCCAGCGTCGAGCCGAGCCAGGTGCCGAACCAGCCGTACTTGGTGGCCAGGGTGATGGTCGCGAGCATGGTCTTGTCCCCCAGCTCGGCCAGGAAGAACGCCACACCGACCGCGACGATCGCCGACTTGGTGCTGCGCTCGGCCTTGCGCTTCTCCTCCTCGGTCAGCTTGTCGCCGCGCAGCGTCCAGGCGCCGAAGCCGAGGAACGCCAGACCGGCGATCAACGAGATCCAGCCCGTCGGCAGGGCGGCGTTGAGGCCGACCCCGATGGCCACCGAGGCCAGGTGGACGATCGCGGTGGCGACGGTGATGCCGATGAGCACCGGCAGCGGGCGGAAACGCGTGGCGAACGTCAGGGCCATGAGCTGGGACTTGTCTCCCAGCTCGGCGACGAAGATGACGCCGAAGCTGACCACCAGCGCGACGAGGAAACCCTCCATGTGAACCTTCCCGATCAAGCCGGGAGGAGAGACAGGGATGCCCTCGACCCGGCTGCGACAGCCTGAGTCGAAGGTCTCGCCCGCCCCGGGGACCGGGGCCGCGTGGCCGGATGCGGAACGCACCAGTGTGTCGACCACGACATTGGGGGCTACTCCCCTTCGCGCCGACCAGCCTAACCGATCACCACCGGAGCCGCCCGCCGGGTGTGGGCGAGGCCACCGGCCTCAGTCGGCTCGGGCCAGGCAAACCCCGAACAGCCCGTCCGGGTCGGTCCAGAAGGCCTGGCGCGCGAATCCGGCGCCGGCCAGCTCGGCCGCGATCCCGGCCGGCCGGAACTTGGCCGAGACCTCGGTCCGCAGCTCCTCCCCGGCGGCGAACGCGACGTCCAGACCCAGCGCCGCCACCCGCACCCGCGTCGGGCGCTCGGCGCGCAGTCGCATCTCGATCCACTCCCGCTCCGGGTCCCAGACCGCCACGTGGCGGAACGCCTCGACGTCGAAGTCGGCCCCCAGCTCCCGGTTGACCACCCGCAGCACGTTGCGGTTGAACTCGGCGGTCACCCCGGCCGCGTCGTCGTAGGCGGGGACGACCACGCCCGGGTCCTTCACCAGGTCGGTGCCGACCAGCAGCCAGTCGCCGGCCTCCAGCGCCGCGCGGGTGGCGGCGAGGAACCCGGCCCGCTCCGCCGGCAGCAGGTTGCCGATGGTGCCGCCGAGGAACGCCACCAGGCGCCGGCCACCGGTGGGCAGCCGGTCCAGGTGGCGGGTGAAGTCACCCACGATGCCCCGCACCCGCAGCCCCGGGTACGCGACGGCGATCCGCTCGGTGGAGGAGCGCAACGCGCTGACCGAGACGTCCAGCGGCACGAACGTGCCGAGGTCGCCCTGGCGGGTGAACGCGTCCAGCAGCAGCCGGGTCTTCTCCGACGAGCCCGACCCCAGCTCGATCAGCGTCTTCGCCCCGGTCATCGCCGCGACGTCGTCCGCGTGCGCGGCGAGCGCCGCCCGCTCGGCCCGGGTCGGGTAGTACTCCGGCAGGCGGGTGATCTCCTCGAACAGCTCGCTGCCCCGGGCGTCGTAGAACCACTTCGGCGGCAGCCACTTCGGCGACGCGGTCAACCCGACCCGTACGTCCTCCCGCAGCGCACGGTCGAGGTCCTGCTCCTCCAGGTGGATCTCCAGCGGCTCCGCGCTCATCGAGAATTCCTCTCTCCTACCGGTGGGTGGGTGGTCAGGCGGTGGTCAACTCGTGGACGTCCAGCCCGGTGGCGGTGGCCAGCACCAGTCGGCCGTCCGGCACCGCCTGCCAGGCGGGGTCGTCGTCGGACGGCTCGGAGGACAGCAGCACGGAACCGGGGCCACGCCGTACCGACAGCGCGTGCCCGGCCACGCTCGCCGCCACCGTCACGCCGTCGGTGAGCAGCAGGTTCAGCCGCGAGCCGGGAGCGGCCGCGGCGACCGCCGCCACGGTGTCCGCCACCGCCTCGCCGGGTGTCGCGCCGGCACGCAACCGGTGCCGCGCCAGCGCCCAGAGCACCGCCGAGTCGGTCGGCACCTCCAGGGTGAGCAGATCCCGGACGGGCAACCCGGCGGCGAGCGGGACCAGGCTGTCCGGCCAGCCCCGGACCACGCCGTTGTGGCTGAACAGCCAACGTCCCTCGGCGAACGGCGCGGCCGCGGTCTCGTGCAGCGGCATGCCCACCGTCGCGGAGCGGACGGCGGCCAGCACCGCGCCGGCGGACGTCACGGCCGCCAGCTCCGGCAGGGTCGTGTCGCTCCACATCGGTTGGGCCCGCCGGTAACGGACCGGATCCGCGCCGTCGGGGTACCAGCCGACGCCGAAGCCGTCGGCGTTGATGGTGCCGCCGCCCCGCATGTCACGCGGCGCCCAGGACTGCCGCAGCAGCCCGTGCGGCGGGTCGTGCAGCAGGCTGCGGAGGGTGACCGGTGGACCGAGGTACGCGAGGTGACGGCACATCGGGCCGAGTCACTCCCCGGCGTCGCGGGCGCAGCGGAAGCCGCTGAAGATCTGCCGTCGGATCGGGTAGTCCCAGTTGCGGAACGTGCCCCGGCAGGCCGACCGGTCGGTGCCGAACGAGCCGCCGCGCAGCACCCGGTGCTCCTCGCCGAAGAAGACCTCCGAGTATTCCCGGTACGGGAACGCGGTGAAGCCCGGATGCCCGTGGAAGGTGCCGGCGGTCCACTCCCACACGTCGCCGATCAGCTGGTGCACGCCGAGCGGCGAGGCGCCGGCCGGGTACGCGCCCACCGGTGCCGGCCACAGGTGACGCTGCCCCAGGTTGGCGTGCGCGGCGGTGGGATCCTCGTCGCCCCAGGGATAGCGGCGGGAGCGGCCGGTCGCCGGGTCCCAGCGGGCCGCCTTCTCCCACTCGGCCTCGGTGGGCAGCCGCTTGCCGGCCCAGGCCGCGTACGCCTGCGCCTCGTACCAGCAGACGTGCACCACCGGCTCGTCGTCGCGCACCGCGGACCACCGGCCGAACCGGCGGTACGCCCAGCCGTCGCCGTCACGCCGCCAGTGCAGTGGCGCGCTCAGCTCGGCGTCGACCCGGTGCCGCCAGCCGGCCTCGCTCCACCAGCGCGACTGCTCGTAGCCCCCGTCGGCGATGAACGCGCGGTAGTCGCCGTTCGTCACCGGCGCGGCGTCGATGAGATAGGCGGGCAGGTCGACGGTGTGTGCCGGGCGTTCGTTGTCCAGCGCCCACGGGTCGGTGGAGGTGCCCATGGTGAACGGCCCGGCCGGCACCAGCACCTCGCCGACGACGGTCGCCCGGGGCTCGGGCGGGGGCGGGGCGTCCAGCACCGGCACGCCGTCGCGCAGTTGGTGGGTGGCGAGCATCGTCTCGTCGTGCTGCTGCTCGTGCTGCACGATCATGCCGAACGCGAAGCCGTCCTCGACCAACCGGCGGTCGGTGAAGCGGATGCCGTCCAGCAGGTCGTACACCTTCTCCCGCACCGTGCGCACGTAGGCCCGCGCCTCGGCCGGCGGCAGCAGCGGCAGCGACGGCCGGTCCCGCCGGGGCTGCTTGAACGCGTCGTAGAGATCGTCGATGTCGCGGCGCACCGGGTCACGCCCGCCGACGTCGCGTACCAGCCACAGCTCCTCCTGGTTGCCGACGTGCGCCAGGTCCCAGACCAGCGGCGACATCAGGGTGGAGTGCTGCCGGACCAGGTCGTCGTCGTCCACCGCGTCGGTCAGCGCGGCGGTGCGGGCGCGGGTGCGCTCCAGCTCCGCCGCGATCCGCATGCGCAGTTGCTCGGCGTCGGTTCCCGGCCGCTCGGTGGTGGTCACCGGTGTCCCCTCTCCGCGGCGGCGCGGTGCCGCCGGATCGCTCGGTGGATCTGATCGTGGATCCCGGCCGGCAGGTCCAGCCCGGGCAGCGCGGTCAGCGCCAGGTCGAACAGGGTCGTCGCGGCGGTCGCCAGCGGACGCTCGGCCAGCCCACGCCGCGCCGCCGCGTGCCACCGGTCGGCGACCGGAAGGGCCGCGGCGAGCGCGTCGCCGGTGGTCGGCGGTTCGGCGAAGAGCGCGGCCAGCACCGCCGACGGGACGGTCCACTCCCGGCCCGGCTGGGCGTCGAGGTAGCGCAGCTCCAGGTAGCCGCGCGGCCGCACCGGCGGGAAGAGCGTGCTGACGTGGTATTCCAGGTCGTCGGTGGTGGGCGGGCGGGGCAGCGCCCCGGCCAGCCAGTCGGCGAAGGTCACGCCCTCCGGCGGGGCCCAGTCCGGGCCGTCGCCGCGGACGCAGAGCAGCGGCGCGGCGAGCACGTACCCGGTCCAGGCGGTGACCGGGTCGCGGTCGGCGTGCGCCGGCGACCACACCGGGCGGGTGCGCGCCGGGTCGATCGCCAGCCAGGCGGCCATCCGGGCGGACACCCACCCGGTGGACCGGCCGGCATGCCGGTCGGCGGTGGCGAACGCGGCCAGCAACGGCGGTCCGACGGCGTGCGCGGTGGCCCACCGCTGGGCAAACTGGTCCGGCTCGCCGGCGTCCAGGCAGACCTGGAGCCCGGCCGTGCTGTACATCATGGCCCGCCCGGCCGGACCGCGCCGGTCGAAGACACGGCGCATGGCGCGGTAGCGGGGGGTGTCGACGACCGGCCGCGGCGGGCGCCACGGATCCATCCCGGTGTCCCCCAGCACGAGGCCGGCGGCGTCCAGCAGGGCTCGCAGCTCGTCGATGTCGGCCTGGGTGGCGCAGAGGAGCGCGGCGACCGACGGTCGCGGCGGCGCGGAGACCTCCACCTGCCCGCCGGGCTCCACGGTCACGGTGCCGCCGTGCCGGAGCTCGTGGGCCGGGCTGGTGGGGTCGAGGGTGACGGGGCCGTGCCGGCCCAGCGCCTGGCGCAGTCGCTCGCGGTCGACCGGACGGGTCGGGTCCGCGGCGTCGTGCACGGTCCATTCCAGTTCGACGCCGGTGAGGATGGGTGGACCGGTCTTGAAGCAGATCCGGGCCAGGTGGCCACGGGCCGCGGCCTCGTCCCCCAGGACGGTGGCCCGGTCCAGTTCCGGCGACATCACCACGTGACGGCTCCTCTCGCGGAGACGGGCGACCACGCCGTCGCCCTGGACCCGACCCCGACGGCCCGGGTCCGCGCGTCCCACCATCCTCTGTCTAGCAGACGGAATCCGCGCGCCCGGAGAGATGAATTTTTGTCCGGATCCGATCGCCCCCGGGCCGGCTCAGTCGTCGTCCTCGTCGTCGGGGCCGGGCCTGCGGTCCTCGTCAGCTGACGACTTCTTCGACTTCGGCTCCGGCGGCGTCGGCGCCGCGGCGCTCGGCGCCGTGCCCCGGCAGTAGCTCTCCACCCGGTCGGCGCCACCGGCGGCGGCCACCAGATCGGCGAAGCCCGGCTTGGTCAGGGCCTTGGCCCGTTGCCCCTCCGGCTTGGCCAGGTAGGCGCGGCACTGACCGGCGAGCTTGCCGTCGACCGGCGGCGGGGCCGGGCGCCCACCGGGGGGCGGCCCGGCGGAGGACGGTGGCGTGGGCGACAGCGGGGTCGGCGACGGCGCCGCGCCGGACGCCTCGCCGGCCGGGCCGCTGGGCGCCGGCCGCGAGGGGCCGGTGCCGGTAGGGCCGGTGCCGGCCGTCGTCGAGGCCGGTGGGACCACCGGTTCCGGGCCGTGGTCCAGCCGCACGGCGGCGAACGCCACCCCGGCCACCGCGGTGGCGGCGAGCCCGGACAGCGCGGCGGCGATCCGGAGCCGGCGGCGCGGGCGGGGCGCGGGCGCCCGCTCGGTGACCGCGGGGGCGGCGCGGGCGGCCCGGAAGGCGGCGAGCGCCCGTTCCTCGCCGGCCAGTTCGTCGCCGGTGGCCGGCGCGGCGGCTGCGGCGAGCAGTCGGGCCAGCGGGTCGACGCCGGCCGACGTCGCGGCGCGCGCGGCGTCGAGGCGCCGGTCGGACTCCGCCCGGTCGGCGGGCCCTGCGGGCCCGGGAGAGTTCATGCCGTTTCCCCTCACGTCAGCCCTCCGCCGGCTCGGCCTCGGGCGCGTGCGGCGCCGGACGGTCGGTGCGGGGGCGCGGCCGCACCGCGCCCCGGTCGCCCTCCGGGACCGCGCCCGGCACGTTCTCCGGCGCGCCCTCCGCGGCGCGCTCCAGCATCGCCGCCAACCGGCGCAGCCCACGATGCGCCGCGGTGCGCACCGCGCCGGCTCGCCGGCCCAGCACCCGCCCGGCGGTCTCCGCGTCGAGGCCGACGACGGCCCGCAGCATCACCGCCTCCGCCTCGGCCGGCGGCAGGGTGCGGATCAGCGCCAGCGCGCTCTCGGTGCCGATGGCCTCACCGGCGCGGTCCGCGGTGTCGGCGTCCGCGGCCAGGTCGTTGAGGGCCTGCACGGGCACCGGGACCACCGGCCGCCGCCGCTGGCGGCGCAGGTGGTCCATGGCCCGGTTGCGGGCGATGGTGACGGCCCAGGCGCGGAACTCACCGCCGGTGAACGAGGGCAGGTCTCGGGAGATCTGCAGCCAGGTCTCCGAGGCCACGTCCTCCGCGTCGGCGCCCACCAACGACGTCAGGTAGCGCAGCAGGGCCGGCTGCAGGCCGCGGTAGAGGAAGCGGAACGCCTCCTCGTCACCGGCCTGCGCCGCGGCGACCGCCTCGTTCAGCTCGGCGGTCACGGGCGCCGCCCCGGCCCGGCCGGCGCCTGCGGCCGGGCGTCCGCCGACCCGGGAGACCACACCGCCATCCGCACCTCGGCCCCCCGCTGAGCTGATCGGCAACCGGCTCGGAGCCGGTGCGCACCTGGACACCGCCGCCGGCACGCCGGGGCGGGACATACCGTACCGGCGTCATCGTGCGACCGGGAGCCCGGCCGACAGTGGTGGAGCGAGCCGGTGGCCGGCAAGGCACGGACCGGCGAAAAAGCGAGAGAAATGTCTAAGCCCACCGTCGGCGTGTCGGTGTAACGAAGACCACCGCACGGACGCTACCCATCAGGCGGAATGGGGCGGATCAGGCCGGAAGGAGCGGACACCCGCCCGGAGACCGGCATTATCTGGCCGATCGTACCCGCCCGATCACGGTCAGCGCACCGGCCCACCCGCCCCCGGCCGTTCGGCCGAGCGGCCCGCAGCCGCTCGCCGACCGCGACAGGAGAGATCGCCGGAAATACTCCGGGGCCACTGTGGGTACGGTATGGGGATGCTCACCTCCGACGTCGTACTCAGCGGTCGGTACCGCCTGGATGACCGTGTCGCCACCGGCGGCATGGGCGACGTCTGGCGTGCCAAGGACCTGGTGCTCGGCCGTCAGGTGGCGGTGAAGGTGCTCCTTCCCGCGCTGGTCAACGACCCCGACTTCATCGCCCGGTTCCGCTCCGAGGCGCGGATCATGGCCTCGCTGCGCCACCCCGGCGTGGTCCAGGTCTTCGACTGCGGCGAGGACGAACTGCCCGACGGCAGCCGCGCCGACTACCTGGTCATGGAGTTCGTCGACGGGGAGCCCCTGTCCCGGCGGATCGAGGACGCCGGCCAGCTCGAGGTCGCCGAGACCATGTCGATCGTGGCCCAGGTGGCGCAGGCGCTGCACGGGGCCCACGGCCGGGGCATCGTGCACCGTGACGTCAAGCCGAGCAACCTGCTCGTGCAGGACGACGGCACCGTGGTCCTGGTCGACTTCGGGGTCGCCCGCTCGACCAACGTCACCAGCATCACCAGCACCAACGCGGTGCCCGGCACCGCCCTCTACATGGCGCCCGAACAGGCGTCCGGCCGTCCGGTCTCGGGCGCCACGGACGTGTACGCGCTCGGCGCGGTCGCCTACTGCTGCCTCACCGGCAGCCCGCCGTTCACCGGCGACAACCCGCTCCAGGTAGCCGTCCGTCACCTCGACGACGCTCCGCCGGAGCTGCCCGCGGAGATCCCGGCCCCGGTCCGTGAGCTGGTGGCCCGGGCCCTGGCCAAGGATCCGGGCGACCGCTACCCGAGCGCCGCGGCGATGGCCGACGCCGCCCGCGCCGCGCGGAGCGTGTCGCCCACCGCGACGGTGCCGGCGGCGCTGCGCGGCGCGGCCGGTCCGGCGCCGACCCGCGGCGACCAGCCGGTGGTGCGGTCGGCGGCGACCGCCGCGGCCCCCCGCCGCCGGGGCCGGCGCGGCGCGCTCGTCGGCGCCGCGGGCGCGGTGCTGGTCGCGGTGACCGCGCTGGGCGCGATGCTGGCCGCCGCCGGGGACGCGGAGGCGCCCGCCACCCAGCTGGACACGAACCCGCCCGCGGTGGCGCCGAGCAACTCGGTCGCCGACACCGCGGTCACCGGCGGGCCGTCGAGCAGCGTCGACGACAACAACTGGCAGCCGGCCGGTTCGAGCGGTCGACCGTCGACGTCGACCTCGGTGTCGCCGAGCGCCTCCCCGACCGGGTCGGTCCAGCCCAGCCCGTCGGCCACCCCGTCGACGGCGCCGACCGCGCCGAGCACCGCACCGACCACCAGCCCGCCGCCGGCCCAGACCACCGCGCCGACCGAGACCACCACCACCACGACGGCCCCCGCCGACGGCGGCGGCGGCGACGCCGGCGGCCAGCCGGTCTCCCGGCCCTGATCGCGCCCGGCCCGGTCCCGCCGTCGTGGCGGGGCCGGGCCGGACCGGGATCAGTCCGCGCCGAGCGACGCCACCACCGGTCGGGCCAGCGCACGCCGGGCCGGCACGACCGAGGCGAGCAACGCGGCGAGCACCGCCACCGCGACGATCAGACCGAGCCGCCCCCACGGCAGCACCAGCGTGAAGTCGCCGCCGATGCGTGCCACCACCGCCATCGCCCCCGCCGCGACCCCGATGCCCAGCGCGACGCCGAGCAGCGTGCCGACCAGCGCGGTGAGCACCGCCTCGACCGCGAGGACGGCCCGCATCCCGGCCCGGCTCAGGCCGACCGCGCGCAGCACCGCGTTCTCCCGGGTCCGTTCCACCACCGACAGGCTGAGCGTGTTGGCGACACCCACCAGCGAGATCACCACGGCCAGGCCGAGCAACGCGGTGACGAAGCCCAGCACCAGGTCGACGGTGCCGGTGAGCATCTTCTTGTAGGCAGCCTGGTCCATCACGTTGACCGTGGGGTAGCGGACGACCACGGACTCGACCGCGGCCCGGGCGACGTCCACGCTCACCCCGTCGGCCGGTTCGACCTCGGCCAGGAAGCCGTGCTCGGCCGGGAAGAGACGGCCGAAGTCGGCGTCCGCCATCTCCACCACGTGCCCGGTGGGCACCGCGCTGCCGCCCAGGAGCGGCCCGTCGTCGGCCACCACCGCCACGACCCGGAACTGCCGGCCGGCGACGGTGACCGTGTCACCCACGGTCCATCCCCGGGCGGCGGCCAGCTCGCGGTGCACCAGCACCGAACCCGGTCCGAGGGCACCCGGGTCGCCGGCGTCCACCGCGGACAGCGTCCGCCGGACCAGCGCCGGGTGCGCGGCGCGTACCTCGACGCCGTCGGTCACCCGGCTGCGCTGCTCGTGCACCACGCCCAGCTCGGGCCGGGCGGCCAGCTCGCCGGCGAGCGGGGCCGGCAGGTCCGCGCCGATGCCGGTGACCAGGAAGTCCACCCCGACCCGGGCGTCCACCGCGTGTTCGATGCCGGCCTTGACGCTGCCCGCGCCGACCACGAACGACGAGACCAGCCCGATTCCGATCACCATGGCCGTGGCGGTGGCCGCGACCCGGCGCGGGTTGCGTACCGCGTTCGCCACGGCCAGCGCCGCCGGGGCGCCGAACAGCACGCGGGCCGGCACGCCGAGCACCCGGACCAACGCCGGCACCAGCACCGGGCCGAACGCCACGACACCGCCGAAGGCCAGCAGCCCACCGGCCGCCACCAACGGCACCTGGCCGGTGGGGCCGGCGCCGAACAGCGCCGCCACCCCGGCGGCGAGGACCAGCGCTCCGACCACGAGGCGGACCCGCCCGGCCGGGCGGGCGGGCCGCGTCGCCGCGTCGGTCAGCGCCGCCACCGGCGGGATCCGGGTGCCCTGCCACGCCGGCACCGCGGCGGCCCCCACGGTGAGCAGCGTGCCCAGCGCCAGCGAGACCAGCACCGTACGGGCGGTCACCGTGACCCCGCCACCGGCCGGCGCGCCGACGCCGCCCAGCAGCGCACCGAGCGCGGCGGCCAACGCGGTCCCGACCAGCACGCCGACCGCGGCGGCGACCAGCCCGGTCAGCGCCGCCTCGGCCAGGGTGGCGCGGTAGACCTGCCCCCGGGTCGCCCCGACCAACCGCAGCAGCGCGGTGCGGCGGGACCGCTGGGCGATCACGATGGCGAAGGTGTTGGCGATGACGAAACCGGCCACCACCACCGCCACCGCGGCGAACGTACCCAGCATCAGCTCGAACTGCCGCAGGTCGCGGACCGCGTCGGCGACCGCCGCGTCGAGGATCGCGGCCCGGTCCCGCACCGTGACACCCGGCCCCGCCACGGCCCGCACCCGCTCGGCCAGCGCCGCGACGTCCGCGCCGGGCCGCGCCGCCACCATGATCCGCCCGTACCCACGCTCGCCGCCGACCGCGAGGGCGTCCGCGCCGGTCAGGCCGATGAACGGGCCGCCGGCGTCGCGGACGGTGCCCGCCACGTCGACCGAGCCCACCAGCGTGTACGGCCGGGCCGCACCGGCCGCCCCGCCGACCGAGACCGGACCGCCGAGGGCGAAGCGCTGCTCGGCGACCGTCCTCGAGTCCAGCACCAGCTCGCCCGCGCGCTGCGGCAGCCGCCCGGCGACCACGTCGTACGACTGGAGGGCCGGCTCGGTGGGGACGGCGGCGAGGACCGCGTAGCCGAGCACCGGCCGCCCGTCGGCGCCGACCACTCCGGCGGAGCCGGTCAGCTCCCCCGCGGCGGCGGCCACCCCGTCGACCGCGCGCACCCGGTCGACCAGGGCCGGCGGCAGGGGCGTGGCACCGGCGTACGCGGCCAGGTCGGTGTGCCGGTCGAACGCGCCGGCCCGCTCGTACGCGCCGGCCCGCATGCCGTCGGTGAACATCAGGGTGCCGGCGACGAACGCGACACCGAGCACGATCGCCAGCGAGGACAACAGCAGACGCAGGCCGTCGGCACGGATCTGGCGCAGGGTCAGGCGCAGCATCCCGCTCACCGCCCCGTTCCGGTGGTGGCCCGGTCGAGCCGGCTGAGCGCCTCGTGGACCTGACCGACGGTCGGCCGGTGCAGCTCGTCGACCAGCCGGCCGTCGGCCAGGAACACCACCCGGTCGGCGTACCCGGCGGCCGCCGGATCGTGGGTGACCATGACGACGGTCTGGCCGAGCGTGTCCACCGCCTCCCGCAGCAACCGCAGCACCTCGGCCCCGGCGCGGGAGTCGAGGTTGCCCGTCGGCTCGTCGGCGAAGATCACCCACGGTCGGGTGACCAGCGCCCGGGCCACCGCGACCCGCTGCTGCTGGCCGCCGCTGAGTTCGGCCGGCCGGTGGCCGAGGCGGTCGGTCAGGCCGACCGCGGCCACCACCTGCCGCAGCCAGGCCGGGTCGGGCCGCCGGCCGGCGATGGCCAGCGGGAGGACGATGTTCTCCTCGGCGGTCAGGGTGGGCAGCAGGTTGAACTTCTGGAAGACGAAGCCGATCCGGTCCCGACGCAGCCGGGTGAGCCGGCGGTCGTCGAGCCGGGCCAGGTCGGCGTCGCCGATGCGCACCGCGCCGGCCGTCGGCCGGTCGAGGCCGGCGAGGCAGTGCAGCAGTGTGGACTTGCCGGAGCCGGAGGGGCCCATCACGGCGGTGAACCGGGCGGCGGCCAGGTCGAGGTCGACGCCGTCCAGGGCGACGACGCGGGACTGCCCGACGCCGTACTCCCGGCGCAGGTCACGGGCGGCGAGGGCGACGCCGGTGGTCGGGGCTGCGGACAACGTGGTGCTCCTGTCGGACGTGGTCTGTGACCCTTCCGACGCTATGGCCGCCGCACCGTCGACGATTCCACCTGCGCGCTCGGCCTCGGTACGCCCACGGTCGTCCCCGACCGGACGAACCGTACGACCTGCGGCGTACGCCGGGTCAGCCGCCGGGGGTGACCAGCCCGCTCTCGTACGCCAGCACGACGGCCTGGACGCGGTCGCGGAGCTGGAGCTTGGCCAGGATCCGCCCGACGTGGGTCTTCACTGTCGCCTCCGCCACGTGCACCCGCGCGGCGATCTCCGCGTTGGACAGACCCTGCGCCACGAGCAGCAGCACCTCCCGCTCCCGCTCGGTCAGCTGGGCCAGCCGCGGGTCCTCGGCCGGCGCCGGGCCGAGTTGCCCGGCGAACCGGTCGAGCAGCCGCCGGGTGATCGACGGGGCCACCACCGAGTCGCCCTCGGCGACCACCCGGATCGCGGTGAGCAGTTCCTCCGGCGGCACGTTCTTGAGCAGGAAGCCGCTCGCCCCGGCGCGCAGCGCGGCGAACGCGTCGGCCTCGGTGTCGAAGGTGGTCAGCACCAGCACCCGCGGTCGCGCACCGGCCGACCGGGCGCAGATCCGCCGGGTCGCCTCGACCCCGTCCATGGTCGGCATCCGCAGGTCCATCACCACCACGTCGGCCTCGACCCGGTCCAGCACCCGCAGCGCGTCCGCGCCGTCGATCGCCTCACCGACCACGGCCAGGTCGGGCTGCGAGTCGAGCACCATCCGGAAGCCGGCGCGCACCAGCGCCTGGTCGTCGACGATCATCACTCGCACGGTCACGCCGCCGCGCTCCCTTCCTCGGTGCCGGCCGCCGCGGGCAGCGGCAGTCGCGCCTCGACCCGCCAGCCACCGGCCAGCGTGGGGCCGGCGGCGAGGCTGCCGTCGTACACCCCGACCCGTTCCCGCATGCCGACCAGGCCGTGCCCGCCGGACGGCGCCGGCCGGACCACCGGACGGCCGCGGCCGTCGTCGACGGCCCGGACCGCGACGGTGTCGGCGGCCCAGTCGAGCGTCAGCTCGACCGACGCGCCCACCCCGGCGTGCTTGAGCGCGTTGGTCAGGCTTTCCTGCACCACCCGGTAGACGGTCAGCTCCAGGCCGGGCGGCAACGCCACCGGCGTGCCGTCGCCGCCGCAGTCGATGCGCAGCCCGGCGGCGCGGAACCGGTCGAGCAGCGCGGGCAGCTCCACCAGCGCGGGCCGCCGGTGCGCCGGCTCGCCGGCGGGCTCGTCCGCCGCCGGCTCCGGCCGGCTGGGTTCCCGGAGTACGCCGACCAGCCGCCGCATCTCCTCCAGCGCCTGCCGGCCGGTGTCCGCCACCACCTTGGCCGCCTCCCGTGCGGTGGCCGGGTCCCGGTCGAGCGTGAACCGGACGCCGTCGGCCTGCACGATCATCACCGCCAGGCTGTGTGCGACCACGTCGTGCAGCTCACGGGCGATGCGGGTGCGTTCCTCGGCGACCGCCGCCCGGGACTCCGCCTCCCGCTCCCGGTCCGCCGTCGCGGCGCGTTCCTCCAGGCTGAGCACGTAGAGGCGGCGGGTCCGCACGTTGAGGCCGACCAGCCACACCGCGCCGGTGACCAGACCGTAGTAGAGCGCGCCGGCCCACCAGGGCGACGGCCCGGGCCAGGAGAGCGCGGAGAGCAGCACGCCGATCGCGGCGCCGATCCCGGCCAGGATGCCGTCGCGCGACCGGGCGGCGTACTTGACCACACTGTAGAGCGCGATCAGCACGCCGATGTCGTAGCCGAGCGGGCCCCAGCCGACGATCACCTGGACCAGCGCCAGCGCGGCCACCGCGACGGCGACCGCGGACGGGTGGGTGCGCCGGAAGAACAGCGCCGCCGCCATCGCCACGCCGACCGCGAACGCGGGCAGGCCGCCCTGCTCGGCCAGCAGGCCCAGCACGGCGAAGACGGCGACCAGCCCGGAGACCGCGGCGTCGAACGCGACGCCGCGCAACGGCCGGCCGAGGATCAGGCGGTCCACGGTCACCCAGCGTACGGGGGTGACCGGTGTCTCTTCGGCCCCGGTCAGGGGGCGAGCAGGGCGCGCATGCGGCCGATCTCGGCGGACTGCTCGACGGCCACCCCGGTGGCGAACTCCTGCATGGTCTGGTCGGCACCGACCTTGAGCAGGTCGCTGGACATCACCACCGCGCCCTCGTGGTGGGCGGTCATCATCCGCACGAAGAGGCGGTCGAACGCCGCGCCGCGGGCGTCGGAGAGCTGTCGCATCGCCTCGGCGGACTGCATCCCGCGCATGGTGGCGTGGTCGTGGCCGGCGACCTCGGCGGGCAGGCCCCGGGTGCTGAGCCAGGCGCGCAGCACGCCGACCTCCGGCCCCTGGGCGGCCCGGATCCGGTCGGCGACGGCGCGTAGCCGGGGGTCGGCGGCCCGGTCGGGGGCGAGCTTCGCCATCTCCAGGGCCTGCTCGTGGTGCGGGATCATCATCCGGACGTACCAGACGTCGAGGCCGTTGTAGCGGGGCTGCGCCGCATCGCGGACCTGCCCGCCGGGGCGGGTGGCCGCCGGCTCGCCGGGGCGTCCGGGGACCAGCACCGGCGGCGCCGAGACGGTGCCCGTGGGGCTCGGGGTGGCCGGGGCGGTGGCGGTCGGACCGGGCGCGTCCGCCGCCGGGCGGCTGTCGTCGTCGCAGCCGGCCAGCGCCGGGCCGCCGATCGTCAGGAGCGTGGCCAGGGCTGTGACGGGAAGCCACGCGCGTGCCGGTCGACCGGTCATACGACCCTCCCTCAGGTCGAGGTGACAGCGATCCTATCCATAGACGAAAGTTCCCGGATGTGACCGGGGTCACATTGATGACGGTCACATATCGGTAAGGTGTGGCGAATCATCATCCCCTTTCGAAGGGTGTTGCCGATGATCAACATCCAGCTGTCCCGTGCCCGGACCGTCAGCCTCGCCGCCGCAGGCCTGCTGCTCGCCGGCGTGATCGCCGCGCCACCGAGCAGCGCCCAGGAGATCCCCCGCGCCCAGGCGGCGCCGGCCACCGTGGACAACGCCGTCCCCGGGGTCGACGAGATCTCCAGCAGCCCCAACCTGCGTCAGGTCGCCAACCTGCCGAAGCAGGGCCCGTTCGACACCACGTCCGCCCTCGGCACCGACATCGCCTTCCAGGGCCGGTACGCGTTCGTCGGCAACTACGAGGGCTTCGTCATCTACGACGTGTCGCGGCCGAGCCGGCCGACGATCGTGTCGCAGGTGCTCTGCCCCGGCTCGCAGAACGACATCTCGGTCAGCGGGAACCTGCTGTTCCTGTCCACCGACTCCTCCCGCAGCGACGACTCCTGCGCCAGCACCGCCCAGCCGGCGTCGGTCAAGGAGTCCTGGGAGGGCATCAAGATCTTCGACATCCGCGACAAGCGCAACCCGCGCTACATCAAGTCGGTCGAGACGGCGTGCGGCTCGCACACCCACACGCTGGTGCCGGGCAAGGACCGGCGCAACGTCTACCTGTACGTCTCGTCGTACAGCCCGCGCGCCGAGTTCCCGGACTGCCAGCCGCCGCACGACTCGATCTCCATCGTGAAGGTGCCGGTGAAGAGCCCCACCACGGCCTCGGTGGTGGCCACCCCGAACCTCTTCCCCGACGGCGGCTACCCGGGCATCCCCGGCCAGACGTCCGCCACCACCGGCTGCCACGACATCACCGCGTACCCGGCGAAGGACCTGGCCGCCGGCGCGTGCATGGGCGACGGCATCCTGCTGGACATCAAGGACCGGGAGGCGCCGCGGGTCATCGAACGGGTCACCGACACGGTGAACTTCGCGTTCTGGCACTCGGCCACGTTCAACAACGCCGGCACCAAGGTCGTCTTCACCGACGAGCTGGGCGGCGGCGGCGCGGCGACCTGCAACGAGGTGGTCGGGCCGAACCGCGGCGCGGACGCCATCTACGACGTCACCGGCCGCGGCGACGCCCGCAAGCTGGCGTTCCGCAGCTACTACAAGATCCCGCGGGTCAACGCGGACACCGAGAACTGCGTGGCGCACAACGGCTCGCTGATCCCGGTGCCGGGCCGCGACATCATGGTCCAGGCGTGGTACCAGGGTGGCATCTCGGTCTGGGACTTCACCGACTCGGCCAAGCCCAAGGAGATCGCCTACTGGGAGCGTGGTCCGCTGGACGCCGCCCAGCTGCGCACCGGCGGCTCCTGGTCGGCCTACTGGTACAACGGCCACATCTACTCCAGCGACATCCAGAAGGGCCTGGACGTGCTGGAGCTGCGGGACCCGCGCACCTGGCTGGCCCAGCTGATCCGGGTGCCGGAGCTGAACGTGCAGACCCAGGCGGGTTACCTCAGTTGGTGACCTGACGACGGAACCGGCCGGGCCCGGCACCCTTCGGGGCGCCGGGCCCGGCTCGTGGAGGGAACACCCACGTGACGATCGACCACCGGACGGCGGTGCCGACCGACGAGCGGATCCGGTCCCTGCACGAGCGGTTCGCGCCGACCGAGGAGGCGTTCCGGCTCGTCTGGACGCACTGCCGGATCGTCTGCGAGATCGCGGAGGACCTGCTCGGCCGGCACGACGCCGGCCTCGACCACGCGCTGGTGCGGGCCGGCAGCCTGCTGCACGACATCGGCGTCTACCGCCTCTACGACGCCCACGGGCGACTGGACCAGCGAAACTACGTCCGGCACGGGGTGCTGGGGCACGCGCTGCTGCGCGACGCCGGCCTGCCCGAGTCGCTCGGCGGCTTCTGCTCCCGGCACACCGGGGTGGGGATCACCCGCGAGGACGTGCTCCGCCAGCGCCTGCCACTGCCGGTGGCGGACCACACGCCGCGCACCGGCGAGGAGAACCTCGTCATGTACGCCGACAAGTTCCACAGCAAGACCACGCCACCCACATTCGTCTCGGCGGCCACCTACGCCGTCACGGTGGGGCGATTCGGGGCGGACAAGGCCGCCCGGTTCACGGCGCTCGTCGAACGGTTCGGCGAACCGGACCTGGCCGCGCTGGCCCGCCGGCACGGGCACCCGGTCACCTAGCCCATCGGCAGCCGGTAGCTGCGGGCGCCGCCGCCCGCGGTGACCACCCGCACCTCGCCGGTACGCAGCCCGTACGTCACCGACCAGCGGGTGTGCGACTGGCGCACCGCGTCGAGCAGCCGCAGCGCGCCGGCGGCGTCGACAGTCCCGCCGACGCGGTCCAGCTCCTTCGCCAGTACCCCGTACCGGTGGTCCCGGCGCAGGTCCCGCTCGGGCACCCCGACCGCGGGCACGTTCGTCAACGCCTGCCACGGGCCCCGCCGGCGGTCCACCTTCAGCGCCCCGTCGACGAACTCGACGACCGCGGAGGCGCCGGTGGCGTCCGCGAGCAGGTAGTGCAGCGGCGGCCCGCCGTCGAAGTCCAGGTTGTACCGCCCGAACACGGCGACCGCCTCGTCGACAGTGGCCGCCGAGTCGAGCACCAGGCGCAGGATGCGCACCGAGCCCACGGTGGGCCGCCCGGGCACCGGCTCGGCGCGGGCGCCGTCGTCGGCGGCCAGCCCCACCGCCAGGCCCCGCTCGTTCATCCCGTCGAACGGCAGCAGCGGCGCGTCGAGCAGCCGCCGGTCGCCGGTCGGGTCGGCGGCGACCCCCAGGTAGGAGATGTCCACCAGGGAGATCGAGGCGTGCCCGTCCGGCGGGTCGGTGCGCAGCACCAGCGCCGGGTTCGATTCCCAGTCGAAGTTGCGGGCGAACAGCGGACGGTCGCGGTCGGCCAGGGCGGCGAACAGCGAACAGCCGAACGGGCTCGGCGGGGTGCTGCCGGCCACGCCGGCGCTCGGGTCGTAGTCGCCGACGTAGGTCATCTCGTACAGCGGCAGCTCGTCGACCTTGCGCAGGCTGGCCAGCGTCCGCTCGACCTGGCCGGGATCCTGCCGGGAGGCGGTCGGCGTGCCGGCGGCGGCCGGGCCGGCGGGCGCGCCGCCCTCCCCGCAGGCGGTGCCGAGCAGGAGCAGGGCGAGCCCGGTGGCGACGAGGGTCCTCCGCATGCCCGCGACGCTAGAAGAGTCGGCGCGCGGTGTCCATCGAGGAAACGGGTCAGCTCTACACGCCCATCTCGACCTCGTACGCCCGCCGGAACCGGCGACGGGCGCCGGGGGCGAGGCAGACGTGCCAGGCCCGCCCCTCGTCGACCACGTTGACCTCGCCGGCGTCCTGCCGGGCCAGCAGCAGCCCGGCGAGGGCCGCGCGGGCGCCGAACCGCTCGTACCAGTCCACCTCCACGTCGGCCGCCCAGCCCAGGCAGTGGCCGCTGGGCATCGTGGCGGGGTGACCCAGCCGGCGCAGCCGGTGCTGGTGCTCGGCGCTGCGGACCAGGCCGGTCACCCAGAGCGGCGGCGTGCCGGGCCGGGTGACCGCGACGAACTCCCGGGCCAGGTCGTTGAGGAGGGCGATCATCTCGCGACGGGCGCGGGGGATCAGCAGGCCGCCGACGGCCGGGCCGGCGGCCGGACGCACCCGCCTCCGGACCGCCCACCACCCGCGCCCGAACGCGGTGGCGGGCTGCTCCCGGTACCGGAAGCCGAGCAGGCCCCGGCGACGCAGCCATTCCAGGTCGACCAGGTCGATGCTGGTGCGCACCTGGTCGTCGGTGAGCAGGGTGGGGCTGTCCCCCCACCACAGCACGTCGACCCGGGACAGCAGGTAGGTCCGGACCAGGGTGGTCAGGTCCGACGCCGGGGCGCGGGAGCCCGGCTGGTGGCGGGCCATCTCCAGCAGCAGCGTCTCCCGGGCGCCGACCAGTCCCTGCGGGGTCGCGTCGAGGACCGCGGCGATGGCCGGCTCACGCAGCCGCTGGTCGAGCAGCACCTGCCGAGCGGCGGTCGACGGCGCATCCGCGAGCGCGCCCACCTCGACCAGCAACTCCGCCACCGCGGCCCGGTAGGCCGCCAGGTCCGGCCGTGAACCGTCGGCGGGCCGGTCACCCGACGGCAGCCGACGGCTGGGAGTGGTGGACGCGACGGCGGGACCGGGCTGGCGACCGGGGCTGCGGTTGGGCACTCGCATGGTCTCCGCCCCCTCTCGACAGAACACGGCGTAGTCGATTCTGCACACACCGTAATTGGCCGGGAGGGGCCACCGAGAACAATCCTCCCGAAGGCGCCCGATCAGGTAGCCGCCCCACCCGCCAACGCCTGCACCTCGGCGTAACCGGGAGCCGGCGGCAGCCCGGGGTCCCGCCCGGCGGCGACCGCGTCGACCAGGTGCAGCGCCGCACCCAGCGCCGCACGGAACGGCAGCGAACCGGTGCTGACCCGGGCCACGCCGAGCCGGCCCCACGCGGCCAGGTCCGGGCCACCCGGGCGGTGCAGCACGTTCAGCGGCAACCCCACCTCCGCGGCCAACGCCCCGACCTCCTCGTCCGGCGCGCCGGGGACGAAGAAACCGTCCGCACCGGCCGCGCGGAACACCGCCGCCCGACGCCGGGCCTCGGCCGACGGCGACGTCACACCCAGCCACCACGCGTCGGTGCGGGCGTTGACGAACAGACCCGGCACGGCCGCCCGCACCGCCGCGATCTTGGCGGCGACCAGCGGCGCCGGCGCCAGCGTGCCGTCCGGGCGACCGTCCTCCAGGTTCACCCCCACCACGCCGAGCGCGGCCAGTTCGCCGACGTACCGGGCCACCGCCGCCGGGTCGTCGCCGAAGCCACCCTCCACGTCGACGGTGAGCAGCACCGGCACGCTGCGCAGGCGGCGGACCAGATCCCACGATTGCACCCGGGTCGCGCCGGCACCGTCCGGCCGGCCGGCGGCCGCCGCGACGCCGAGGCTCGTCGTGCCGACCGCCGGGTGGCCCCGGGCGGCGAACGCGGCTGCGGAGGCGTGGTCCCAGGCGTTGGGCAGCAGCAGAGGGCGGCCCGGCCGGTGCAACTCGCGGAAGGCGGCGAAGCGGTCGGTCATCGCAGGATCACCTCGATACGGGTCGGGACGCGCAGCGTCGGGTGCGGGGCGTACGGAACCGGCAGGTCGACGCGACGGCAGCGCCGACGCACCACGTCGACCACGCCCTCGGCCAGGGCCAGCGCGTGCCGCTCCCCCGGACAGCCCCGGGGTCCGGCCCCGAAGGTCAACGCCCCACCCGCCCGGCCCACCACGAACCGGTCCGGCGCCGGGTGGACCGCCGGGTCCCGGTTGGCCGCGTCGAAGCGCAGCAGCAGCGGTTCCGCGGCACGGATGGTCCGGCCGCCCAGGTCGATCGCCACGGTGGCGACGCGCCGAGTGGCGCGTACCGGCGGGTCCAACCGCAACACCTCGGCGAGCAACCCGGAGGTCCGGAGGCCCGCCGGCGCGGCGAGCCCGTGCCGGACCGCGCCGCCGATCAGCCCGGCGGTGGCGTCGGAGGCCTGCACCAGCAGGCCGATCCGGTTCGCGGTCACCTCGTCCGGGGCCGATGGCGACATCGCCACCAGCGCGGCCACCGCCCGGTCCGCGCGCGCCACCGCATCGGGGTCGGCGCCGGGATGGTAGGCGGCGGCCACCGCGGTCACCGCCGCGACGGCCGCCGTCGGGTCGGCCAGGCCGAGCCGATCCGCCAGCACCCGCACGGGTACGCGCCGCGCCACCGCTCCCATCACTTCGAGGAGGCGGGGCCCCCTGTCAACGCCTCCGGTACGGGCCGAGCCCCCTGTCGACGCCTCGGCGGCGACGCGGTCGAACAGCTCGTCGGTGAGCCGCGCCGCGGCGCGGGACAGGTCGCGCGGGTCCACGCGGTCGAGCGCGGCCACGCCGATCGACCGACGGGCGGGATGCGAGCCGGGTGGGCTGAACCGGCACACGAAGGCGCGCAGCCAGCCCAGCGTGCCCGGCGGCGCGTCGGGGTCGACCGAAGGCACCACGCAGCGGGGGTCGGTCAGCGCGGCGACGACGTCCGCGTGCCGGGTGACCACCCAGCCGTCGTCGCCACGCACCGGCGGCCCGCAGTCCGGCGTACCGGGGGCGGCCGTGATCGTCGGTAGCTCCACCGTCCGACCGTAGGCGGCCGATCGTTCGGCCGGAACCGAAGGATAGCCCCCTGGCGGGTCGGGCCGGACTCGTTCCGGGTGAGCGTGTTCCGGTTGGGCTCGGTCAGGCGGTGCCGGCTCGGCGAGGTGGCGGCATCGACCGCGCCACGACCCCACCACCTCGCCGAGGTGGAGTCGATCAAGCGGGGACGCCGGACCCCGGCCCGGCTGGCCGGCACGGCCGAGCGCAGTCCGAGTGGTGGGCACGGCCGAGGCCACGGGTCGAGCCGGCGGCACGGCCGAATGCCAGGTCAGGCGCGCGCGGGTCCGCTGTGACGGGGCGGCGGGGCGAGCGCGGACGGGTCGAGCGCGAGCGCCTCGGCGAGCGCGTGCCGGCCGGTCCGGGTGAGCCGCACCGACCGGCCGGTCCCCCGTTCCGTCCAGCCGAGGTCGAGAAGGCGTGCGCACAGCGCGGCACCGAGCGCCCCGGCCAGGTGCGGGCGTCGCTCGGTCCAGTCGAGACAGTCGCGCACCAGCGGCCGCCGGGCGGCGCGCAGCGGTTCGACCGGCACGCCGAGGTCGGCCAGCCAGGACGTCCCGGTCGGGGTGAGCGCCAGCCCGCCGGCCAGATCCAGCACGCCGCGCGCGAGCAGCGCGTCGTACAGCAGCACGCCGAGCCGCCCGGCGAGGTGGTCGTAGCAGGTCCGGGCGTACGCCAGGGCGGCGCCGGCGGAGGCGGCGCGCAACGTGCGCGGTGGCGCGGCCGGCGTGGGCGCCCGGGCGGCCAGGTCCTCGACGAGCTGGGCGACCGCCGGGTCGGCGAGTCGGACGTAGCGGTGCCGGCCCTGTCGCTGTTCCACCAGCAGGCCACCCCGCACCAGTCGGGTCAGGTGGTCGCTCGCGGTGGAGGCCGCCACCCCGGCGGATCGGGCGAGTTCCCCGGCGGTCCAGGCGCGCCCGTCCAGCAGGGCGAGGCAGAAGCCGGCCCGGGTGGGGTCGGCGAGCAGCGCGGCGAACCCGGCCAGCCCTCGGCCGTCGGCGCGGGTGGTCATCGGCCCATGGTGGCACGGGCACGTTTCGGCCGGTGCCGAACGGTCCGGCGGCAACTCTTTACATCGTTGTATCCAACGTTGTAGAAACGTGTGCACCGCAGTGACCTCCGTCTACTCCGAGGCAGGCCCGATGCGACACCTCCACCGCGGCGGCGTGCTCGCCGCCGTACTCACGCTCCTGCTCGCCGGCGCGGCGCCCGCGCCCGCCGCCGGGCCCGACCGCTACCGCAACCCGGTCTCCGCCGGATTCGCCGACACCTTCGCCGACCCGGTCGTGGTCCGCGGCGACGACGGGATCTGGTACGCCTTCGGCACCTCCGACCCGCTGCGTGAGGGTGAGGGGAAGGCGCACCGCGTGCCCATCGCCCGCTCCACCGACCTGGTCGACTGGACCTTCGTGGGCGACGCGTTCACCGCCGACCAGCGCCCGGCCTACGCCGCGCCCGGCTCGGCGTTCTGGGCCCCCGACGTGCGCCGGGTCGCCGGCCGCTGGGTCATGTACATGACCGTCACCGACACCACCGTCTCCGACGACACGTTCGACACCGCGGTCGGCGTGGCCACCGCGCCGAGCCCGGCCGGCCCGTGGACGTTCGCCGACACCCCGGTGGTCGCCCCGCGCCCCGGCGCCGGCGGCGGCTACCTGTGGACCATCGACCCGAGCCAGCTCACCGGCGCCGACGGGCGGTCGTACCTCTACTACGGCAGCTACTACGGCGGGATCTCCGTCACCGAACTCTCCCCCGACGGCCTGCGCGCGGTCGGTGCCTCGACCCAGGTCGCGGTGGACAACAAGTTCGAGGGCGCCTACGTGCTGCGCCGCGACGGTTGGTACTACCTGTTCGCCTCCGCCGCCAACTGCTGCGCCGGGCCGGCCACCGGCTACTCCGTCCAGGCCGGCCGCTCCCGTGACCCGCGGGGACCGTTCGTCGACCGCGACGGCCGGCGCCTCGACGTCTCCCGGGCCGGCGGCACGCCGGTGCTGACCCAGAACGGCAACCGCTGGATCGGCACCGGCCACAACGCGGTGCTCACCGACCTGTCCGGGCAGGACTGGATCGCCTACCACGCGATCGACCGCGCCGACCCGTACCTGGACGAGCCGTTCGGCGTCAACGAGCGGCCCATGCTGCTGGACCGCCTCGACTGGATCGACGGGTGGCCCACGGTCAACGCCGGTGCCGGCCCCTCCGAGGGCGCCCGCCCGGCACCCGTCACCACCGGTCGCGTCGACGCCCGCTTCGACACCGCCGACCTGCGCGGCTGGCGGACCGAGGCGGGCTCGTGGCGGGCGGCCGGCGGGAAGCTGACCGGCACCGGCACGCTGGCCTCGCGTACCGGCCTCGGCGGTGACCTGCGGGTGGAGACCGACCTGCGGCTGACCGGCGCGGACACCGCCGGGCTGCGGCTCGGCGCGGTGGACGTGCGGGTCGGCCGGGGCCGGCTGACCGCCGGGACCGCGAGCGTCCCGCTGCCCGCCGGCACCGACCTGCGCAACCGGCACAACCTCGCCGTCGAGGTACGCGGCCGGCAGCTCGTCGCCACGATCGGCCCGTCCCGCCTCGGTGACCCGGTCGCCCAGGTGACCCTGCGGCTCCCCCGCCCCGCGAACGGCACGCTCGCCGTCCGCGCCGAGGGCGGCCCGGCGGAGTTCGACAACGTCAGCGCGGCCCGGCTCTACCGACCGGCCCGCCACGCGGTCGCCCCGCCCCGGGTCGGCCCGGTGCTGCGCGGCTGGTCCGACGAGTTCGACGACGGGCTCGACCCGGCCTGGCGGTGGGTCCGCCAGGACCCGGCCGCCACGGTGTCCGGTGGCGCGCTGCGCTGGCCGGTCCAGGACGCCGACCTGTCCGGCACCGGCAACACCGCCGGGGTGCTGCTGCGCGACGCGCCGGCCGGGAACTACGTCGCCGAGACCAAGGTGACGCTTGACCTGGGCGAGGAGACCGTCCGCAACTACCAGCAGGCCGGCCTGGTCGCGTACGTCGACGACGACCGGTTCGCCCGGCTGACCCAGGTGGCGATCTGGAACACCCGGCAGGTCGAGTTCGGCTACGAGCTGCCCTTCGCCGGTCAGCCGGTGTACGGCGGCAGCATCGTCGGCACCCCGGGCACCACCACCTGGCTGCGGCTGGCCCACCGGGTGGACCCGGTGAACGGCGAGCACGAGTTCCGCGCCGGCTCCAGCCCCGACGGCCGGCGCTGGACGTGGGGCGCGGTCTGGACGTTCCCGGCGGACACCACGCCGCGGATCGGACTGGTCGCGCACGGCGGCGCCACCCCGGCGGTGACAGCGCAGTTCGACTACCTGCGCTTCCACCGCTGACCGTCGCCGGGGCCGTTCCCCATCAGGGGGCGGCCCCGGCTCGACCGCCCGGGCGCGGGCACGCGGCGGTCAACTCGCTCACCGTGCGGGTCTCGCCGTCGTAGCTGCGGGCCGCCACGAACTCCCCGGCCGGCCGCTCCGCCCCGGCGACCGCCCGGGCCCGCCGCCGGTCCGCACCCCGGAAGCGCAACGCCAGGCTCAGGTGCGGGACCCACCGCCCGGGCAGGTGCCACGGGTGCGGGCCGGTGGCCTCGGCGAGCACGTCCCACACCGCCCCGTGCAACGCGACCAGCTGGGGCGTCGGGCGGACCAGCCAGACCAGCGGGGCGCTGCCGTCGAGAACCTCCAACCGACCCAGCCGCACCGGCAGCGGCAGCGCGGCCTCGCAGAGGTCGGTGAGGCGCTGCTCGGCGCCGGGCGGGAAATCCTCGACCGAGGCGAGCGTCAGGTGCGGCCGGTTCGTCGGGTGTGTGTTGCCGGCCAGGCTGGGCAGCCCGGCGGCGGCGAGCCGGCTCCAGGCCGCCCGCACGCCCGCATCCAGCTCCGGCGAGCAGATCAGTTCCACCGTCCGCACGGAATCAGGCTAGTCCCCGGCAGCGGGCCGCGACGCCCCGTGCCCGGTGCCCGCCGGCACGATCAGAGCCAGCCGGCCTCGCGGGCGCGCCGGACGGCCGCGGCGCGGTCGGCGACCCCGAGCTTCTGCACCGCGGCGCTCAGGTGGTTGCGGACCGTCCCGGCGGCCAGGTGGGTCCGCCGGGCGATCACCGCGACCGGCGTGCCGAGTTCGGCCAACCGGAGCGTCTCCAGCTCGCGCGGCGTCAACGGGCACTCGGGCAGGGTCAGCGCGTCGGCGGCGAGCGTGGGGTCGACGTAGCGCGCGCCGGAGTGCACCCGCCGGATCACGTCGGCCAGTGCCCCGCCGGGGGCGCCCTTGGCGAGGAACCCGCGCGCCCCGGCGGTCAGCGCCGGCCGGAGCAGGGCGGGACGGGCGTGCCCGGTGAGGATCACCGGCGCGCACCCGGGCAGCAGCCGGGTCAGCTCGGCGGCGACCTCGACCCCGCCGGGCGGCGGCATCTCCAGGTCCAGCACGGCCACGTCCGGGCGGTGGGCCGCCGCCGCGGCCAGGGCGGCGCGCCCGTCCGCGGCGTGCGCCACCACCTCGATGTCCGGCTCGAGGTCGAGCAGCGCGGCCAGGGCGAGCCTGATCAGCTCCTCGTCGTCGGCGAGCAGCACCCGGATCACGGCGTCACCGGCACGGTCGCCACCAGGCTGAACACGCCCTCCTCGGCGGACGCCCGGACGCGTCCGCCGGACGGGGCGAGCCGGTCGGCGAGGCCGCGCAGGCCCCCGCTGAACCCGTCCGGCCCGACGCCGCGGACGCCGTCGTTGCGTACGGTCACCGTCACCGCGCCATCGTCGCGGGTGAACTCGATCCGGCACCAGCCGGCCCGGCTGTGTCGCAGCACGTTCGTGCCGGCCTCCCGCAGCACGGCGGCCAGGTCGGCGGCGACGGGGGCGGGCAGCTCACCCGGCGGCGGCTCGACCGTGCAGCGCACCCCGCTGGAGCGCAGCACCTCCCCCACCGCCGCCGCCTGCTCGGTCAGGTCGACGGCGCGATAGCCGTGCACCGCCGCGCGTACCCGGGCCAGCGCCGACGCGGCGAGCCGCCGCGCCTCGGCCGCCTCCCGTCCGGCCCGGGCGGCGTCCACCGGCGCCAGCCGCTCGGCCAGCTCGGCCTTCAGCGCGATCACGGTGAGGTCGTGCCCGAGGAGGTCGTGCACGTCGCGGGCGAACCGCAGCCGTTCCTCGGCGGCGACGAGTCGGGCCCGGGCCGCCTGCCCCTGCCGGGCCTCGACCAGCAGGTCCCAGAACCACACCTGGGCCCAGGTGAGCAGCGCCACCCCGGCGCCCACCCCACCGGTGACCAGCAGCGCCGTGGCCGGCGGTCCGCCGGACGCCACGGTGACCACGACGGCGGCGGCGAGCACCCCGGCCCCGGTGGCCGCCGCCGCCGCCGGCCGGAACAGCAGCGGCGTCATGCCGACCAGCGACGCGCCCAGCCAGGCCCAGGTGGGCCAGGCGCCGGCCGCCACCGGACCGAGCAGCGGCAGGCTGAGCAGCGCGGCCACCGCCAGCGCGAGGTGCCGGCGACGCCGGGCCGCGGTGGCGAGCCACGGCGTGACCGCCGCGTGCAGCACCGCCACCTGGGCCACCGTGAAGCCGGCCAGCACGACCGCGCCGAGCACCACCCGCACCGGATCCGGCTCCCGGGCCAGACCGACGGCGGGCAGCAGCACCGTGGTCCACACGTTCGTGGCCAGCGACAGCAGGGTGATCCGTCGGGCCCGGCGCATCCGGTTGTCCACCGCATCGACCGTCATGGCCGCCGATCCTAGGTCGGCCGAATGTCACGACCGACCCGTGTGTTCCGCACGGTTTCCCGATGACGGACGCTCCTGGTTCCGCGCACCCGACACCGGCAGGGTCGGGGCATGACGGAGATGACGATTGACGTACCCCGGTCGCGGGCCCTGTGGACGCGGACCCGGCACCTGGCCGGGATGCTCGTGGCGATGGTGGCGGGCATGGTGCTGCTCGGCCCGTTGTGGCGGGCTGCCGGGCAGGCGTTCGGCGGCACGGGCGTGCTCGCCCGGGCGGACGTCGCCGCGCTGGTGATGGCGACGAACATGTCCCTGGGCATGATCGCCTGGATGTGGCACCGCGGCGACGGGTGGGCCGCCACCGCGGAGATGACGGCGGCCATGTACGTGCCCTTCCTCCTGCTCCTCCCACTCTGGTGGGCCGGCCTGGTCGGCGGCCACGCGCTGATGCTCGGCGGCCACCTGCTGATGGCGCCGGCGATGGTGCTGGTGATGCTGCGGCACCACCACGCGCCCGGCACCACCACCCGTCGGCATCCGGTGGCGGCGGCCCTGGCGCGCCGCTGGCCGGCCGCCCTGGCACTGCTCATGACGGCCGACATGTGGTTCGCCCCGACCGTGGTCCCGCCCTGGACCTTGCTGGTGCTGCCGGCCGGCTACCTGATCCTCGGCACCTGGCGGCGGCAGTGGGCCGACCGGCGGCGGCTCGTGGTCCAACTCGCCGGGCTGGCCGTCTGGGGCGGTCTCGCCGCCGTGGCGGCCGCCGGGCCGGTGGAGGTGGCCGGTGTGCTGGTCGGCCTGGGGTGGCTCGGGCACGCCGGCTGGGACCTCTGGTTCCACCGCACCGGCCGGGTGGTGCCCCGGGGGTACGCGCAGTGGTGCGCCGTGCTGGACGTCGCGGTCGGAATCACCACGCTGCTGGCCGTCCTCTCCCGGTGACCCGGGGTGGCGTGGCGAACGTTTGCGCCGGTCGCCGCGACCCGGCTCCGGCCGTGATGAAAGGCTTGCGGTATGAGCGCCGCACCGACCCCGACCGACCCCACCGCCCCCGCCGACGCCGAGGACGCCCCCGCCTTCGCCGATCTCGGGCTGCGCGACGAGCTGCTGGGGGCGCTGTCCGCCCTCGGCTACGAGGAGCCGACCCCGATCCAGAGCGAGGCCATCCCGCCGCTGCTGGCCGGTCGGGACCTGCTCGGGCAGGCGGCGACCGGCACCGGCAAGACCGCCGCGTTCGCCCTGCCGCTGCTGCAGCGGATGCCCACGGGGCGGCCGGACGGCGACCCGGTGTCGCTGGTGCTGGTGCCCACCCGGGAGCTGGCCGTGCAGGTCTCCGAGGCGTTCCACCGCTACGGCAAGGACCTCGGCGCCCGGGTGCTGCCGATCTACGGCGGCCAGCCGATCGGCCGGCAGCTGCGCGCCCTCGACCACGGGGTGGACGTGGTGGTGGCGACGCCCGGGCGCGCGCTCGACCACATCGCCCGGGGCACGCTGCGGCTGGGCTCGCTGGCCACCGTGGTGCTGGACGAGGCGGACGAGATGCTCGACATGGGCTTCGCCGAGGACATCGAGGCGATCCTGGAGCACGCCCCGGAGGGCCGGCAGACGGTGCTCTTCTCGGCCACCATGCCGGCCCGGATCGACGGCCTGGCCCGGCAGCACCTGAGCGACCCGGTCCGCATCCGGATCGAGCGCGAGCGCCCGGTGGCCGGCGCGGCGCCGAAGGTGCGGCAGAGCGCCTACCTGGTGGCCCGGGCGCACAAGCCGGCCGCGCTGGGCCGGGTGCTGGACGTGGAGTCGCCCACCGCGGCGATCGTGTTCTGCCGCAGCCGGGAGGAGGTGGACCGGCTCACCGAGACGATGAACGGCCGGGGTTACCGGGCCGAGGCGCTGCACGGCGGGATGAGCCAGGAGCAGCGGGACCGGGTGATGGGCCGGCTGCGCGGCGGCACCGCCGACCTGCTGGTCGCCACCGACGTGGCGGCCCGGGGGCTGGACGTCGAGCAGCTCACCCACGTGGTGAACTACGACGTCCCGTCGGCGCCGGAGGCCTACGTGCACCGGATCGGGCGGGTCGGCCGGGCCGGTCGAGAGGGGGTGGCGATCACCCTCGCCGAGCCGCGCGAGCACCGGATGCTCAAGACGATCGAGCGGGTCACCGGCCAGCGGATCACCATCGACAAGATCCCGACCGTCGCCGACCTGCGTACCCGGCGGTTCGAGCTGACCCAGGCCGCGGTGCGGGAGGCCCTGCTCGAGGACGACCTGGAGCCGTTCCGGGCGGTCGTCGAGTCGCTCACCGACGAGTTCGACCTGATGGAGGTGGCGCTCGCCGCGGTTCGCCTGGCGCACGAGGCCACGCTCCCCGGCACCGCCGATGAGGAGGAGATCCCGCAGGTCGCCGTCCGCGCCAACCGGGACGGCCGGCCCGGGTCCGAGGGTCGGGACCGGCGCGGCAGCGTACGCGCGCGCGGCGCCGGCACCACGCAGGTCTTCATCGGCCTGGGCCGGCGGGCCGGGGTGCGTCCGCAGGACCTGGTGGGCGCGATCACCGGCGAGACCCGGGCCAGCGGGCGCGACATCGGCTCGATCGAGATCGCGGACCGGTTCTCGCTGGTCGAGATCCCGCAGGCGCTGGCCGACGAGGTGATCGCCGGGCTGCGCGGCAGCACCATCAAGGGCCGCAAGGCGACCGTCCGCCGCGACCGGGACGGCGAGGGCGACCCGGGTGGCGAGCGCCGCTTCGAGGGCCGGGACCGGCGCGACCGTCGGTGACCGCGCGCCGGATCGGCCCGACGGGGGCGATCCGGCGCGGTGCCGTCCGACGGTCAGGTGCAGTTGCGGATGGACCAGACCGGGTCCCAGTTCTGGGAGCCGGTGCCGGTGCCGGTGAAGGAGTTCACCACGTTGCCGGTCTGGCCGTAGAAGGTGACGGTGGGGCCGCCGGTCTGGGAGTTGACGTAGAAGCCGGCGCCGTGCCAGTTGGCCAGCGAGTAGCGGGCGCACGTGAAGAGGTCGAAGATCTTCCAACTGGCCGTGGTCGGGTCCCAGACGAACGTGCAGAGGTTGCCGCTGGCGCAGGTGGCCGGTTTCCCGGCGGCCACGTGCCGCACCTGCCGGGCGGCCGGCGACACGGTCGGGGCCACCGCCTGGAGGCGCACCTGCCGCGCGGCGGCCGGCGCCGTCGGCAGGGTGAACGCGTGGTCACGGCCGGGTGGCCCGCCGGGTCTGGCGGATGCCGGAGCGGCCAGCACGAGGACGCCGGCGAGGACCACGCCGACGAGCAGCGCGACCCGGCGGATCAGGCTCAGGGAGGTGGTGGTGGACATGGGCTGCCCCTTTCCGAAAGCTGTTCCCGAATTCGACCCCGATGCGGGTCATATTCACCGCCGGGCCGAATAACCGCAGCTTAGGACGGCTTCCCCCACCCCACCAGGCCGGTATGTCGACAGTTTCAGAAACTGCACGACCGCAATTGCACGCCGAATTCCGCTCGCGTTTTCCGGCGTCCGCCGAACCCCCGCCACCGGTGCGGCGACGGGGGTTCGACGGGCAGCGGTCGGTCAGGCCGCGGCGAGCGGCTGGCCGCCGAGGCTCTGCGCGTCCACCTCGGCCGGACGCAGCGCCAGCGCGAGCACGTCGGCGACGTCGGCGAGGGTGTGCACGGTCAGCGCCTCCCGGACCTCGGCCGGCAGGTCGTCCAGGTCCGGCTCGTTGCGCTTCGGGATGATCACCTCGGTCAGGCCGGCCCGGTGCGCGGCGAGCAGCTTCTGCTTCACACCGCCGATGGGCAGGACCCGTCCGGAGAGGGTCACCTCGCCGGTCATCCCGAACTCCGGCCGCACCGGGCGGCCGGTGACCAGGGACGCCAGCGCGGTCACCATGGTGATGCCGGCGCTCGGGCCGTCCTTCGGCACCGCGCCCGCCGGGAAGTGCACGTGGATCCGCCGCCCGGCGAGGGCATTCGGGTCGATGCCGAGGCGTCGTCCGTTGGAGCGCAGGTACGACAGCGCGATGTGCGCCGACTCCTTCATCACGTCACCGAGCTGACCGGTGAGGGTCAGGCCCGGCTCGCCCTCCATGCTGGTGGCCTCGATGAAGAGCACGTCGCCGCCGGCGCCGGTGACCGCCAGGCCGGTGGCCACGCCGGGGACCGCGGTCCGCTCGGCCGACTCCGGGGTGAACTTCGGCCGGCCCAGGTAGCGGGCCAGGTTACCGCTGTCCACGCGGACCGCCGCCGGGTCGGACGCCAACGCCACCGTCACCTTGCGCAGGATCTTGGCGAGTGCCCGTTCGAGCTGCCGGACGCCGGCCTCCCGGGTGTACTCCCCGGCGATCAGCGCCAGCGCCTCGTCGGCCACGGTCACCTCCTCGGCGGTCAGCCCGGCCCGCTCCCGCTGCCGGGGCAGCAGGTGGTCGCGGGCGATGGCCACCTTCTCGTCCTCGGTGTAACCGTCCAGCGTCACCAGCTCCATCCGGTCCAGCAGCGGGCCGGGGATCGCCTCCACCACGTTGGCGGTGGCCAGGAAGAGCACGTCGGACAGGTCGAGGTCGACCTCGAGGTAGTGGTCACGGAAGGTGTGGTTCTGCGCCGGGTCGAGCACCTCCAGCAGGGCCGCCGCCGGGTCGCCGGAGTAGCCGACCGCCAGCTTGTCGACCTCGTCGAGCAGCACCACCGGGTTCATCGAGCCGGCCTCACGCAGCGCCCGCACGATCCGGCCGGGCAGCGCGCCGACGTAGGTGCGCCGGTGGCCCCGGATCTCCGCCTCGTCGCGCACGCCGCCGAGGGAGACCCGGACGAAGTTCCGCCCGAGCGCCCGGGCGACCGACTCGCCGAGGCTGGTCTTGCCGACACCGGGCGGGCCCGCCAGGGCGAGCACCGCGCCGGAGCCGCGCCCACCGACCACGCCGAGGTTGCGCTCCGCGCGGCGGTTGCGCACCGCGAGGTACTCCAGGATGCGCTCCTTCACGTCGGCCAGGCCGGCGTGGTCGGCGTCGAGCACGGCCCGCGCCGCGGCCAGGTCGGTGTTGTCCTCGGTACGCGTGTTCCACGGCATCTCGAGAACGGTGTCCAGCCAGGTGCGGATCCACCCCGCCTCGGGCGAGGCGTCGCTGGCCCGCTCCAGCTTGCCGACCTCGCGCAGGGCCGCCTCGCGGACGTCGTCCGGCAGGTCCGCGGACTCGACCCGGGTGCGGTAGTCGGCGGAGCCGTCCGGCTCGTCCTCGCCGAGTTCCTTACGGATCGCGGCGAGCTGCTGCCGGAGCAGGAACTCGCGCTGGGACTTCTCCAGCCCTTCCCGGACGTCGCTGTTGATCTGCTCGGTGACCTCCTGTTCCGCCAGGTGCTCCTTCACCCAGCCGACCAGCAGCTCCAGCCGGGCGGTGACGTCCGGCGCGGCGAGCAGCTCGGTCTTCTGCGCCAGGCTGAGCCAGGGGGCGTAGCCGGCCGAGTCGGCCAGCTCGGAGAGGTCGGTCATCCGCTCCATCGCGTCGATGACCTGCCAGGCGCCGCGCTGCTGGAGCACCGAGGTCATCAGCGCCCGGTACTCGCGGGCCAGTTCCCGGGCCCGGCCGGCCGGGGCGGGCTCGTCGAGTGCGGTCGCCTCGACCCAGAGGGCCGCGCCAGGGCCGGGCACGCCGGAGCCGATGCGGGCGCGGGCGAGACCGCGGACCACGGCCGCCGGCTCGCCGCTGGGCAGCCGGCCCACCTTCTCGATGGTGGCGACCACGCCGACCGAGCCGTACTCGCCGTCGATGCGGGGCACGGCCAGCAGTTCCTTGTCGCCGGTCGCGCGGGCCGCGTCGACCGCGGCCTGGGTGGTCGGGTCGAGGGTCACCGGGATGACCATCCCGGGCAGCAGGACGGCGTCGGTCAGGGGAAGTACCGGAAGAGTTGCCATCGAACACCTGCCATCACGTTGGTTGAGCGTGCCTGACTCAAGTAACAAACCGTGCCCCTTGTTCCGGCCTGTGACCCAGGACACACTCCGACCGCCGCCACCGATGTCCCCCTTTTTCGCCGTCCACGGATTCCGCGACCCGCCGAATGGCACTGGGCGGGTATTGTTGCGAAATTACCGCTTGGTAGGTCAAACTCTTAGCCACACCCCGCCCGACACAGGGAGTAATGGCGATGGCAAGGAAAGTAATCACCGTTCTGACCGACGACCTCGACGGTGGAAAGGCCGATCGGACCGTCGAGTTCAGCCTGGACGGCGTGGCATACACGATCGACGTCTCCGACGAGAACGCCGGCGTCCTGCGCAAGGCGCTCGACCCCTACATCAACGCTGGCCGGCGCATCGGCCGCGGACCCGTCGACGCCGGCCGCACCACCCGGCGAGCCGCCCGGCCGAGCACCTCGGGAATGGACCGCGAGCAGAACCGCGCGATCCGCGAATGGGCAGCCAAGAACGGCCACGAGATTTCCGAGCGGGGCCGCATCCCGGTCTCCGTGGTGGAGGCGTACAAGAACCGCTGAGCCTCCCGGTCAACCGTCGGGCGCCCCCGGGGTCACGCTGAGATGTCGGCGTGACCCCGTTCTGCTTTTTCCGGTCGCCAATTTTCATCCGGCCGGATCGTCGTGGCACGAATTTTCTTCCGCCCTCACCCGGCGCGAGGCACACCGTTCCGGATGCCGCCCGCGCGCGGATGCCTTTCGAGCTGATATCAGCGACGACTCAGCTCCCAAAGGCCGCCGCGAGGAGAGTCCCCGCCCGCCCCGATGTCGCTCCGGCGCCGGGAGACGGCGAGAGCCGCCCGAGGTCCTCCCCGGGCGGCTCCGCGTCGTCGTCGTTCGGTCAGTTGACCTGGATGCGCACCACGTCGATGGCCGGGGTCTGGTTGGCCCGCTCCATCATCGGGATCCGGTGGGAGCCGTCGCCCGCCCACACCGAGCACTGGGCCAGGCCCGAGTCCGGCAGGCCGGGGATCTGGATCAGCACGTCGTCCGGCTGGCCCCCACCCTTGCCGTCCTCGGTGGCGACGAAGAAGGCGGGCACGTCCTGCGGGTTCGGGGGCTGCCGGGTGCTGCCGAGCATCCGGCACGCGGTGTGGAAGTGGCCGCGGACCAGGCCCTGGTCGTTGAGCAGCGAGCTCTCGATGTAGTAACCACCCTGCCCGGCGGCGAGGAAGCGGTCCCGCACCAGGTTCTTCGTGGTGACCCGGAGGGTGAACGGCTGGTTGCGCTGCACCTGGTTCGGGAACTGGGTGATGAGCAGCGACGGGTTGTTCGCCGCGGCGCCGACCTCGCCGAAGGAGGTGCTCACGCAACGGTTGCCGTTCTGGAAGCCGTTGTGCGCCTCCAACTGGCTGTTGGTGCAGTCCTTGGCCAGCGCCTGCAGGCCGCCGCCGTTCTGGCCGCCGCCGTTGTTCCCGCCGTTGTTGCCACCGTTCTGACCACCGTTGTTGCCACCGGTCTGGCCGCCGTTGTTGCCACCGGGCTGACCGCCGTTGTTACCACCGGTCTGGCCGCCGTTGTTCCCACCGTTCTGGCCACCACCGTTGTTGGCGCCGCCGTTGTTGCCACCGTTCTGCGCGTTGTCGGCGAGGGCGCACTGGGCGAGCTTGTCCAAGCCCTGCGGGCGCTGGCCGCCGCGACCGATCGCCGTGGCGATCCGGTTCAGGGTGGCGGTCCGCTTGTCCGCCAGCGGACGGAGGATGGCGTTGTTGATGAAGTTGCCACCGTTGCGGCCGTCCGCCGCGAGCCGCCGGTTCGCCTCGGCGATCTGGCTGTCCAGCAGCGCCAGGTTGCGGTCCACCTCGGCGCGGGCCCGGTCGGGCACCTGCGGCAGCTTGCTCTTGACGTCCGGGCAGGTCACGGTCGGGGTGCCGGCACCCGCGCCGCCCGCGTTCGTCTGCTGACACTCGGCCGCGGACATCTGGCCGTCGCCCCAGTGGTTACGCACCCAGCGGCCGTTCTGCCAGGTGCGGGTGGTGCTGCCCTGACCGCCCGGAGCGGTCGCCCCCGGGCTCGAGGCCACGCAGGACGCCGAGGCGGCGCGAGTGGTCCTCCGCTGGTCCTGGGCGGACGAGATCTGGGTGACGGCGACGATGCCGCCGAAGACGGCGAGCGTGCCGACCACGGCCAGCACCCGCTTGCTCCGCGCGTTACCGGATGACCGGCGCGCCCGTGTGGACCTGCGCATCGAATTGCTCTCCTTCTCGATCCGGTAGTTGACTGGTGATCCCGGCGGATTTCCTCGGGGTGGGATCACTGCGACGCCGTGGTCGCGCGTCAATGGCCGACGATGCCCTCTCCGCACCGTCTCCGCGCCGTCCGGGCGCGGCGGAAGATCTGCGTCCATTCCCGCTTAGGTACGGAGCGCCGTCGGCGAAGGTTCAACCGGAGATCGGAAAAAAATCGAGCGCCCGGCCGGCGGCCGGAACGGGCGGATCAGTCGGCGCAGAGATGGTCGAACGCGAAGCCGCCGTCGAAGGAGTCCCGTCGGGCGGCGAGCCGTCGCACCTGCCCGCGCAGGTCGTCCCGGTCCACCAGGGACGTCGCGTCGGCGTCGAGGTCACGCAGCCGCTCCCCCAGGGCCATCGCGGCCAGGTCCTCCGCGAGCCGGCCCGGCTCCACCCCGCAGGAGAAACCCCGGGACGTCAGCCGCACCCGCTCCACCAGGCAACGGCCGGGCCGCACCTCGACCCAGCCCCAGCCCTCCGCCGGCCCGTCCGTCCACCGCACGTGCAGGCCGCGCACGATCGGGTCGGCCAGCCGGCCCGCCACGTACGCGCCGACGGCCTCGGCCCGGGCCAACGCGCCGAGGTCGTTGACCGGACCACGCCGACCGTCCGGCAGCCGGCCGACGATGTCGCGGAACCCGACCGTGTCCCCGCCGTCCGGGTCGGTGCCCTCGGCGTAGGCGCGCGCGTCGAGCACGTATGCCACGAACCGGCGGACCTGGTCGCCGCCGCCGAGCGTCGACGACTCGACCCGCAGCAGCGGCAGGCCCACGGCGGCGCAGACCGCGTCGGTCAACCGGTCGGCGCGGCGGGCGGCCGAGCCGTCGGGCGCGGGCGCGCCGAAGCGCACGGCGAACCGCGGCAGGCCGGTGTCGGCGGCGCAGGCCACCAGGTCGAGGCGGGCCCGTCCGGCGGTGCTCCACTGACTGCCGGTGATCCCCGGTGGACGGCCCAGCGCCAGTTCGGCGAGCCGCCGGTCGGCGTACCCGACGTGGCCCGCGTGCGCCAGGCGCGGCGCGGCGCCGGACCGGATCGGCCGCAACCAGGAGGCGGCCACGCTGCCGGTGCTCGTCATCTCGCCACAATCCGTCCGTCGCCTGCGTCGACGTCCGAGTGTAGGGCGTCGATCATGGTGGCCGCCTCGGCGGTGCGGCGGAATCCGGCCGCCCGACGGGCGGTGCGTCGCCGAGTCCGGCGATCTAGGCTCGGCGGGTGCACAGCGGACTGACCCCGGAACGTTTCACCAAACGCAGTCTCGTCGCCGTCTCCCACGCCGTCGAGCAGGCCGCGCTGGCGGAGGCCGAGGACGGCCCACTGGTCGTCCTCGCGCTCTTCCAGCGGCTGCCGTACTTCGAGCGGGAGCGGGCGGTCTACCGGCGCATCGCCGGTCGGGCGGCCGTCACCGTGGTCGGCATGGTCGGCGGTCCCCCGCCGGACCTGCCCGACGGGGTGTACGCCGTGACGCTGGACGAGACGGAGGAACTGGCCCGGGAGTGGAGCGTGGTGGCGCTGACCCCCCGCTTCGGCGCCTCCCTGGTGGCGTACGACCGGGGTGAGGTCACGCCGGCCGCGACGCTGGAGGCCGGCCGGCTGTTCGAGGGCCGCTGGGGGTTCCGCCGGGACGCGGCGCTGCACGAGGTGATCCGGCTGCGGGAGCGGCTCGCCGAGCGGCTGCCCGGCCCGGCCCGCTCGGCGCTGGACGAGGCGGTCGCCCGGGTGCGCGACATCCCGGCCGGTCCCGGCGAGGCCCGCGCCGAGTCGGCGCTGCGGCTGCTCGCCCGACGCGGTGACCGGAGCGCGCCGCCGGTCGAGACCACGGACGGCATGCTCGACGATCCCGGCCTGCGCCGCTGGAGCGGGGCGGACGGGGTGACCGCCTCCGGCACCCTGCCGGTGGCGCTGGTCGGCCTGCGGGTGGACGAGCCGGCCGGCTCACCGGAACGCTTCGGCCGGCGCAGCGCCGCCCGCGAGGGTCAGGCCCTGCTCGCCGCCGTCACCGGCGTGCTGCGCCCGGTCGACCGGGCGGTCCGGGTGGCCGACAACGAGTTCCAGCTGGTCCTCCCGGCGCTCGGCGAGCCGGAGGCGCTGGCCGTGGTGGGCCGGCTGCACGACGCGATCGGCGCGCTGGCCCGGTCTTTCCCGTTCGTCGCCTACTCGGTGCACGCGGCGGTCGCGGTGACCGCCCGGCGTCCGCTGCCGACGGCGGACCTGCGGGCCGCGGTGGAGTGGGCGGTACGCGAGGGGGTGCCCGTGGCGGGCCTGCCGCCGGAGCCCGCCGTCGCCCCGGCCGAGGCCCGCTGACCGGTCAGCGCCGGACGACCACCTCGGTGGTGGGTTCACGGTGGTCCGCCGACGCCGGCCACCGGACAGGGATCCGTCGATGCGCGAGGATGGGCCGGTACGAGGGGAGGACGGCGTGCGGGTGGTGTCGCTGGTGCCGTCGCTGACCGAGGCGGTCGCGGCGACCCGGCCGGAGGTCCTGGTCGGGGCGACCGACTGGTGCACCCACCCGGCCGGACTGGACGTCCCCCGGGTCGGCGGGACGAAATACCCCGACCTGGAGCGGGTCCTCGCCCTGGCGCCCGACCTGGTGCTGCTCAACGAGGAGGAGAACCGGCTCGCCGACGCGGAGGCGCTGCGCGCGGCCGGGGTCGACGTCCGGGTCACCTTCCCGCGTACCGTGCCGGAGGCGCTCGACCAGCTCGGCGCGCTCGTCGCCGCGCTCGGTGCGCCGGCCGAGCCGCCCTGGTTGCGGGCGGCCCGGCGGGCCTGGGCCGCCCCACCCGCGCCGGCGCGCGTACGCACCGCGGTGGTGCCGGTGTGGCGGCGACCGTGGGTGGTGCTGGGCCGGGACACGTTCGCCGGGGACGTGCTGCGCCGGCTCGGCGTGGTCAACGCCTGGGCCACCGACCCGGAACGCTATCCGCGCCCGACCCTGGACCGGTTGCGCGAGCGGGCGCCGGACCTGGTGGTACTGCCGGACGAGCCGTACCGGTTCACCGCCGACGACGGGCCGGAGGCGTTCGGCCAGGTGCCCTCGGCGCTGGTCTCCGGCCGGCACCTCACCTGGTACGGCCCGTCGCTGGCCGAGGCGCCGGCGCTGCTCGCCGCCCAGCTCGCCACGCCGGTCTGAGCCGGGAACCGGTCACGCGATCGGGGTGGCGTGCACCGGGTCCAGCTCCATCAGCGTGGTGTCGTCCACGTCGTACGAGATGGCGTTGTGCACCGCGACCACGCCGGCGACCTGACCGGCCAGACGGCCGGCGAGCTCGGCGGCGCTGCGGCGGTCCAGCCGACCGTCCATGGTGACCTCACCGCCGGTGACCTGCACGGTGACCAGGCCGTCGCGGACCGAGAGCACCCGGCGCAGCACCTCCTGGACCACGTCCTCGCGGATCTCCGCGTCGGTGCGCAGATGCACCCGGAGCAGGTCGCCGCGGGTCACGATGCCGGCCAGCCGGCCGAGGTCGTCGAGGACCGGCAGGCGCTTGACCGCCTCGCGGTCCATCAGCCGGGCCGTCGCCGCGAGGGCCGCCCGCTCGTGCGTGGTGACCGCCGGCGCGGTCATCAGGTCCCGGGCCACCAGCGCGCCCGCCTTCTCCCGGGCGGCCCGCCGACGCCGTCCCTCGAACACCCGGCGCTCCTCGGGCCGGCCGGACCGCTCCACCTTGTGCAGCAGGTCCGCCTCGGAGATCACGCCGAGCACCCGGCGGAACGAGTCCACCACCGGCACCCCGCTCACCCGCTCCCGGACCAGCACGTCGACGACGTCGCGGTACGGCGTCTCCTCGCCCACCGTGGTGACGTCCCTGGTCATCACGTCGGCCACCTGCCATGTCCTCATCACGACCTCCTCGCCACGTGCCTCCACCAGCGACGCTAGGCCGCCGGCGGTCGCCGGGACAGGGGCGGCGGGCCGGTCCCGGGCGGGCCGACCGGACCGGGTCCGGACGGGACCAAGGACCCGGTCGCGAGGGCACCCTCGGCCCTGCTCCGGGCCGCCTCCGGGCGGTGGAATGGAGGTGCCACCGAAGCGCGGTGCCAGGCACAGGAAGGGACGTGGAGACCATGACCGCGACAATTGAGCGGACCCCCGCCGCCACCAACGCTCCGGCGGTCGAGACCCCCCGCCAGAAGGCCACCCGGTACGTCTGGGCCGGGCTGCGGATCGCCCTGGGCTGGATCTTCCTCTGGGCCTTCCTGGACAAGATGTTCGGCCTGGGGCACGAGACCCCGGCGAAGAACGCCTGGATCAACGGCGGCAGCCCGACCAAGGGCTTCCTGGGCAACGCCGTGGCCGGCCCGTTCGCCGACATCTACCACGACATCGCCGGCGCGGCCTGGGCCGACTGGCTGTTCATGCTCGGCCTGCTCGGCATCGGCGTGGCGCTGCTCCTCGGCGTCGGCAACCGGATCGCCGCCGTCGCCGGTGGGCTGCTGCTGGTCCTGATGTGGACGGCCGTGCTGCCCCCGGAGAACAACCCCTTCATGGACGACCACCTCATCTACGCGGGCCTGCTCGCCGGCCTGGCCCTGGTCGGCGCCGGCAACACCCTCGGCCTCGGCCGGGCCTGGGCGAAGCTCCCCCTGGTTCAGCGCCTCCCCTGGCTGAAGTGAGCGCAGGTCGCCCCGGGCGGGCGTCGCCGGCAGGCGACGCCCGCCTCGTCGTGCGCCCCCGGCGGGCGAGGTCGGCCTCGTCGTGCGTCCCGGCGGGCGAGGTCAACCTCGTCGTGCGTCCCGGCGGGCGAGGTCGGCGGTGCGGCGGGGACCGGCGCGTATCGGCCGGTCGCGATCCGGCAGGATCGACGGTGACCGCACCGTCAGCACCGAGGAGACCCGCTCATGGACAAGCCCGAGGTTGGCCCGATCGAGGGCGCGCCGCCCGCCGATCTCGTCATCGAGGACATCACGGTCGGCGACGGCCCGGAGGCCCACGCCGGCCAGCTGGCCAGCGTGCACTACGTGGGCGTGGCCCACTCCACCGGACGCGAGTTCGACGCCTCGTGGAACCGGGGTGAGACGTTCGAGTTCCCGCTCGGCGGCGGCCAGGTCATCGCCGGCTGGGACCAGGGCGTGATCGGCATGAAGGTGGGCGGCCGGCGCCGGCTCACCATCCCGCCGCACCTGGGCTACGGCGCCCGCGGCGCCGGCGGCGTCATCAAGCCGAACGAGACGCTCGTCTTCGTGGTGGACCTGCTCGGCGTGCGCTGAGCGCTCCCCCTGGCCACCGGGCCGTCGGCGTCGCGCCGGCGGCCCGGTCGTCGCTCAGGCGGCGACGCAGGTCAGCAGCTCGCGGGCGCGGCCCGACTCGCGCACCGGAACGACCCGGTGCAGGCCGGTCACCCGCAGCACCCGGGCCACCACCGGCGCCGGGTCGAGCAGCACCAGCTCGCCCCCGCGGGCCCGGACCCGCAGGTGGGCGGCGGCCAGGGTGCGCACCCCGGCGGCGGAGAGCAGCGGCACGCAGGACAGGTCGACGCGCACCACCGGGCGCGCCGGCGCCGCCCAGAGCGCGGCCCGGAACGCCGACACGGTGGCGATGTCGATCTCGCCCACCGGGCGCAGCTCGACCGCGTGGTCGAGCACCTCCATCGCCACCGAGAAGCGGTCGCCGCTGTCCGTCATACCGGTAAACCTACCCCCGCCCACCGACAGTTCCGGCTGCTCGGCGGCGGGTTCCGGGTAGCTTCCGGTGCCGACCCCGAGCCGTCTCAGGGTCATCCCGCAACCGCCCGTCGCCCGTGCGTGGCCGCGCAGACACGCCGCGCGGACTCCCCACCCCGGCCGCGGGCGGGCCACAATGACCCGATGGCCGTCCCCCGCCCGCGCGTCCCCCTGCTGATCCGCCCGGTCCGCGAGCCGGCGACGGTGCCGCCGCCGCTGGCCGGCGCCTGGGCCCCCGACGACACCCGGCTGGACCGGGCCGACCTGCTGCCGCTGCCCGACGGCGGGCACGGGCCGGAGGACGTGGTCGTCGACGCCGACGGCCGGGTGATCAGCGGCGACGAGGACGGCCGGCTCTGGTGGTGGCCGGTGGACGCCCCGGCCGGCGCCCGCCCCACGCTGCTCGCCGAGACCGGCGGCCGGCCGCTCGGCATCGAGCTGGATCCGGTCGACGGCGGGCTGCTGGTCTGCGACGCCTACCGGGGGTTGCTGCGGGTCGACCCGGTGGGCGTGGTGCACGAGCTGACCGGCACCGCGCCGCCGGTGCACCTGGCCGACAACGCCGCGGTGGCCCGCGACGGCACCGTCTACTTCACCGACTCGTCGGACCGGTTCCCGCTCTCGCACTGGAAGCGGGACCTGCTGGAGCACCGGCCCAACGGGCGGGTGCTGGCGTACGACAGGCGCACCGGGCGCACCGACGTGGTGACCGACGGGCTCTACTTCCCCAACGGGCTGGCGCTCACCCCGGACGAGTCGGCGCTCATGCTGGTCGAGACCGCCACCCATCGACTGCTGCGGGTGGACCTGCCGGACGGGCGGGCCACCGTGCTGGCCGACCTGCCGGCGTACCCGGACAACGTCTCCGCGGTCGGCGACGGGACGTACTGGATCGCCCTGCCCAGCCCTCGGCTGCCGGTCATGGAGCGGCTGCTGCCCCACCCCCGGGTCCGCCAGCTCGTCGCGTTGCTGCCCGGGGCGGTGCAGCCGCAGCCACGCCGGTACGGGCTGGTCGCGCTGGTCGACGGCGCGGGGCGGGTGCTGCGGACGCTGCACGGGCCCGGCGGCGCGTACCCGATGGTGACCGGCGTGCGGCAGCACGGCCGGCAGCTCTGGCTGGGCAGCCTGACCGCGACCGGCGTGGCCCGCGTCGACCTGGACTGAGCCGGCGTCGGGCCGGCCCGCACGGACGCGGGCCGGCCCGTGGCCGTTCCTCCCCCGGTATCAGCCGCCGCTGTTGCTCCTGGTCGGAGTGGGCGCCGGCGCGGACCCGCCGGCCACCGCGCCAGGATGCGGCGTCGGGCTCTGCGTGGGCTTCAACCCCGCCGGTACGGGCAGCGCGCTGCCCTTGGCGAACTCGTTCCAGCTGACGTTCCAGGCGGTGAAGCCGTTGCCCGGCTGGAGCTGCACCTCGGTGCCCTTGACCGTCACCAGGTCACCGACCTGCGTGACGCCCATCAGCCAGTCCGCGCCGGCGGCCGAGACGTTCGTGCACCCGTGCGAGGTGTTGTTGTAGCCCTGCTCCCCCTCCGACCAGGGCGCGGAGTGGATGAACTCGCCGCCCCAGGTCAGCCGCTGCGCGTCGTCCACGTCGACCACGTAGCCGCCGTCCGGCTCGCCCCGGGTGTCGAACGTGGTGTGCTCGTGCTTCTCCATGATCACCATCGTGCCGCTGGAACTCGGCGTGCTCGGCTTGCCGAGGCTGACCGGGAGCTTCCGGAGCACCTTGCCGTCCTGGTAGACCGTCATCTGCTTGGTGGTGTTGTCGATGTCTAGCGACACCTGCCGGCCCACCCTGGCGGTCGCCACCCGGTCGACGTCGCCGACCGCCTCCTTGCCGATGGGCAGCCCTTCCAGCGCGCTGCGCACGCTGATCCTCGTGCCGGGCTTCCAGCGGTCGGGGGCCCGGTACTCGGCCTGCTTGCCGTCGGACATCCACGACCAGGCGCCCGGCTGCGGCGGGTCGGTCTTGACGAACAGCCGGCGCTGCACGTCCGCCCGCGCCTGCTCGGGAATCGGCGGGTCGAACCCGAGGACGACCGGCATCGCCGTCCCGTACGTCCGGTTGTCCTGGAAATACAATTCGCTGGTGACGGCCGGTTTGGTGGATTTGGCCATCGTGGTGAACGTCGTCTTCTGTGTGGTGGTCTTCCCGGAATCACCGGCCACGGTCACCTCGGCGGTGTACGTCCGGGAATTGGCCAGCGGGCGGTCCGGCACCCAGCCGGAACCGTCCTCGCGCGCTTGGGCCGGCACCGGGCGCCCCTTGTCGTCGGTGAGCTTCACGCCGGTCACCTTGCCGTTGCTGACCCTCGTGCCCACCTCCGCGCTGATCGGCACGTCGCGGGCCCGGTCGGCCGGCGTGACCGCGACCGACGGCGGCGCCGCCTCGGCGTGCCTCACCACCGACTTCGGGCCGGCGGTGCACGCGCCGACCGCGAGCGGCGCGGCCGCGACGGTCATCGCGAAAAGCGTCAGTCGCCGCCTCACAAACATATTTCGCCCCCCATTTCCGAACCCCCTCGCCCACATTCTGTAGGCCCGGCGTCACGGGGTGGCACCTTCGGCGGAATTGCTCGGAAACGGCCGCGCGAAATGATGCGACGGCTCCCGGATCAGGGATCGCGCCACCCACTCGTCCCGTTCTGCGAACTCGGGCTCAGGCTCGGGCTCGACGACGGTCGGGCCGGATGGCCCGCCCCGCCCGTCGATCTTGGACTTGCGGCGCCTCGGATGCCCCTTTCGCGAGCTTTGCAAGGTGCCACAATTCCAAGATCGACGGACCGAGCGAGCGGGTGAGGGCTGCGGTCGACAGGGTCAGGCGTTCGCGATCAGCAGCGCGGGGCGTTCGACGCAGTCGGCCACGTGACGCAGGAACCCACCCGCCACGCCACCGTCGCAGACCCGGTGGTCGAAGGTGAGGCTGAGCTGGGTCACCTTGCGGACCGCGAGCTGACCGTCGACCACCCACGGCTTGTCCACGATCCGCCCGACGCCGAGCAGCGCCGCCTCCGGGTGGTTGATGATCGGCGTGGAGCCGTCCACGCCGAACACGCCGTAGTTGTTGAGCGTGAACGTGCCGCCGGTCAACCGCCCGGGCGGCAGCGTGCCGGCCCGCGCCGCCGCCGTGGTCTCGGCCAGCGCGGCGGCCAGTTCCCCGGTGGTGAGCCGCTGGGCGTCGCGCAGCACCGGCACGACCAGGCCCCGGTCGGTCTGCGCGGCGATGCCCAGGTGCACCCCGGCGGACTGCACGATCCGCTGGCCCTCGGTGTCGACCCGCGCGTTGAGCTGCGGATACTTCCGCAGGCCGCTGAGGCAGATCCGGGCCAGCAGGGCCAGGATGCTCACCGGCGCGTCCGGGCTCGCGGCGTTGATCGCGGCCCGCGTCTCCAGCAGCCCGGTGGCGTCCACGTCCACCCAGATGGTCACCTCGGGGATCTCCCGACGGCTGCGGGACAGCTTGTCCGCGATCACCTTGCGGATGCCGGTGAGCGGAACGACCACGTCGCCGTCGCCGGCCGGGGCGAGCCCGACGTGCGCGTCCGGCGCGTCCGGCACCGCCGCCAGCCGTGCCGCCGGGACGGACAGGGCCGCCTCCACGTCCGCCCGGCGGATCACGCCACCGGGACCGGTGCCGCGCAGCGACGCCAGGTCGACCCCGCGTTCCTTCGCCAGCCGCCGCACGATCGGCGAGATGACCAGCGGCGCCGCGGCCGGGCCACCGGTCCGCACCGGATCGGACGCCCGGTCCACCGACGCGGGCGCGCCGGCCGGGTCCGACGCGTCGGCCACCACCCCCGAGCCGGTTCCGGCCGGGGCCGCAGGGCCGGGCCGGGCCGACGGGCCGGCCGGCGACGCGGGGCCGGAGCCGGAGTCCGCCGGGGCCGGTGGGCCGGGTTCCGGGGCGACCGACAGGCGGGGCCGGCGGCGTCGCCGGCCCGGCACGCCGTGCCCGGTGCCGTACCCGATCAGGACGTTTCCGGAGCCGGCCCGCTCCTCCTCGCGGTAGGTGGCGTGCGGGTCCGGATCGTCGCCGCCGTCGAGCGCGGCGATGGTGATCAGCGGCTGGCCGACCGGGCGAACCTCACCCGCCGCGCCGTGCAGCGCCACGACCCGACCGGGGTACGGGCAGGGCACGTCGACCACGGCCTTGGCGGTCTCCACCTCGACCACGGTCTGGTCCACGGTGACCACGTCGCCGACCGCGACCCGCCACTCGACGATCTCCGCCTCGCTCAACCCCTCACCCAGGTCCGGCAGGAGGAAGTCGCGGGTCCCCACGGTCGCGCTCATGCCGGGCCGGTCGGGCATGCGCTCACGGCCCTCGCTGCGCTCGGTGCGTTCGCTCATGCCGGGCCGGTCGGGCATGCGCTCACGGCCCTCGCTGCGCTCGGTGCGTTCGCTCATGCCGCCACCCACCGATTGTCGGGCTGGTCGTCCCACTGCAACCGGGCCACGGTGTCCAGCACCCGGTCCACCGAGGGCAGGTGGGTGTGCTCCAGCATCGGCGCGGGGTAGGGGATGTCCAGCCCGGACACCCGCAGCACCGGGGCGTGCAACGCGTGGAAGCAGCGCTCCTGCACCCGCGCGGCGATCTCGGCGCCGACACCGGCGAAGCCCTGCGCCTCCTGGATCACCACGCACCGGCCGGTCCGGCGAACCGACTCGGTAACGGTGGCGTCGTCGAACGGCACGATGCTGCGCACGTCGACCACCTCCAGGTCCCAGCCCTCCTCGCGGGCCGCCTCCGCCGCGGCCAGCGCCACCGGCACCGCCGGGCCGTACGCGACGAGCGTGGCGTCGGTGCCCGGCCGGCGTACCACGGCCGTGCCGATCGGCGCGGTGCGCGCCGGCAGCTCCGCCTCCGCGCTGCCGAAGTAGAGCTTCTTCGGCTCCAGGAACACCACCGGGTCCGGGTCGTCGATCGCGGCGCGCAGCAGCGAGTACGCGTCGTCGACGGTGGCCGGCGTGACCACCTTCAGGCCGGGCGTGTGCGCGTAGTAGGCCTCGGACGAGTCGCAGTGGTGCTCGACGCCGCCGATGCCGCCGGCGTAGGGCACCCGGATGACGATCGGCACGCTGAGCGCGCCCCGGGTGCGGTTGCGCAGCTTCGCCACGTGCGAGGCGATCTGCTCGAACGCCGGATAGGCGAACGCGTCGAACTGCATCTCGACCACCGGCCGCAGCCCGGACATGGCCAGACCCACCGCGAATCCGACGATGCCCGCCTCGGCCAGCGGGGTGTCGAAGCAGCGCTTGTCGCCGAAGCGGGCCTGCAACCCGTCGGTGATCCGGAAGACGCCGCCGAGCTGCCCGACGTCCTCGCCGAAGACGACCACCCGCTCGTCGTCGAGCATCGCGTCGGCGAGCGCGGCGTTGAGCGCCTTCGCCATGGTCACGGTGGCCATCAGGCGTCCCCCTCCGCGTCGCGGGCCGCGGCCAGCTCGGCCCGGACCAGTTCCCGCTGCTCCACCAACTGCGGCGTGGGCTCGGCGTAGACGTGGTCGAAGAGGCTGAGCGGGTCGACCGTGGGCTGCTCGTCCATCCGCCGGCGCAGCGTCGCGGCGTACGCCTCGGCCTCCTCGGCGATCGCCGCGACCGCGGCGTCGTCCAGCACGCCCCGGGACCGCAGGTACGCCTCCAGCCGGGCGATCGGGTCGCGGTCGCGCCACGCCTCGACCTCGTCGGCGTCGCGGTAGCGGGTCTGGTCGTCGGCGTTGGTGTGCGGTTCCATCCGATAGGTGTGCGCCTCGATCAGGTACGGGCCTTTGCCCGACCGGGCGTGCGCGATCGCGCGGTGCAGCACCGCCAGCACGGCCACCGGGTCGTTGCCGTCGACCTGCTCGCTCGGCACGCCGTAGCCGACGCCCTTGTAGGCCAGGCTCGGCGCGGCGGTCTGCCGGGACAGCGGCACGCTGATCGCGTACTTGTTGTTCTGCACCAGGAACACCACCGGGGCCTTGAACACGGCGGCGAAGTTGACGCCCTCGTGGAAGTCGCCCTCACTGGTCGCGCCGTCGCCGATGAACGCGAGCGCCACGGTGTCGCGCCCCTGGTAGGACTCGCCGTAGGCCAGCCCGGCGGCGTGCACGGTCTGGGTGGCCAGCGGGGTGCACTGCGGCGCGGTGCGGGTGACGGCCGGGTCGTACCCGCAGTGCCAGTCGCCGCGCAGCAGGGTGAGCACCTCGACCGGGTCGAGGCCGCGCGCGGTCAGCGCCATCGACTCCCGGTAGGTGGGGAACACCCAGTCCGCGTCGCGCAACGCGAGCACGCCGCCGACCTGGCAGGCCTCCTGGCCGCGCGCGGACGGGTAGACCGCCAGGCGGCCCTGTTTGGTCAGCGCGGTGGCCTGGGTGTCGAAGCGGCGGCCGACGACCATCCGGCGGTACATCTCGCGCAGCGTCTCGACGGGCGGCTCGGGGTAGTCGTCGCGGGGCGGCAACGCGGTGCCGTCGGGGTTCAGCAACCGGACCGGCTCGGGCTGCGGCAGCAGGCCGGCCGACGGGTCGGCGGCGGCCGGGGTGGCCGGCCGGCGGGTGCGCGGGGATGCCCTGCGGACCGCCTGGGGTGTGGTCGTCACGGCGGGGACCTCCTGGACGTGTGGTGGCCCTATGCTCCTGCCCAGGGATGATTGACTCAACATCCGCGATGAACGCGGGACGAATGGCACCGGGAGGTGAGCGCGATGAGCCAGGAGACCGGCGCCACAGCGGGCGCGCCGGGCGGAACGGGACGTTCGGTCGGACCGCTCGACGAGGTCGACCGGCGGATCCTGGGTGAGCTGGTCGCCGACGCCCGGCTCTCCATCCGCACGCTTGCCGAACGGGTGCACGTCTCGCGCACCAACGCGTACGCCCGGGTGGAGCGGCTGCTGCGCGACGGCGTGCTCACCGGCTTCACCGCGCGGGTGGCGCCCGAGCCGGCCGGGCTGGGCACCTCGGCGTACATCGCGCTGACCATCGAGCAGAACACCTGGCGGGAGGTCTCCGCCGAGCTGGCCCAGGTGCGCTACATCGAGCACGCGGCGCTGCTCAGCGGTGAGCACGACGTGCTGGCGCTGGTCCGCGCGCCGGACAACGCCACCCTGCGGGACGTGGTGCTCGACCGGGTGCAGAGCATCGCCGGGGTGCTCTCCACCCGCACCTGGCTGGTCTTCGAGGAGTTCGACGGCACCCAGAGCCCCTGGGCCTGAGCGCTCAACGCTCGGGTGGCGGCTCCAGCCCGTCGGAGTCGGCCAGGGCCAGCAGCGGCTCCAGCGAGTACCGACGGCCGTCCAGGCCGGCGTGCGGGTCGCCGCGGTCGGCGAACCGGGCCGGCATGCTGAGCACGTCGAAGTCCTCCGGCCGGGCGTCGTCCAGCTCGGCCCAGTCCAGCGGCGCGGAGACCAGCGCCGCCGGCGTGGGCCGGATCGAGTACGCCGAGGTCATGGTGTGGTCGCGGGCCATCTGGTTGTAGTCGACGAAGACCGGCCGGTCACGCTGGTCACGCCACCAGGTCGTGGTGACCAGGTCGGGCAGCCGGCGCTGCATCTCAAGGCCGAGCGCCAGCACCGCCCGCCGGCACTCGCCGAAGCTCCACCGCGGCTCGATGGACAGGTAGACGTGGATGCCCCGCCCACCGGTGGTCTTCGGGAAACCCTCCATCCCCAGCTCGGCCAGGAACGCCCGCACCTCGTGGGCCACCGGCACCACCTGCGCGAACTCCACCCCCGGCATCGGGTCCAGGTCGATGCGCAACTGGTCGGGGCGTTCCACGTCGGCCTTCGACACCGGCCACGGATGGAAGCGCAGGGTGCCCAGGTTGGCCGCCCAGATCACCACCGCCAACTCGCTCGGGGCCACCTCGTCGGCGGTCCGGCCGCTGGGGAACGTGATGTGCGCGGTGCGCACCCAGTCGGGCGCGCCCGCCGGCAGCCGCTTCTGGTAGAAGGCGTCGCCCTTGTTGGTCTGCCGGGTGGCCACCTTGGCACCCTCGAACACCCCGCGCGGCCAGCGTTCCAGCATGGTCGGCCGGTCCCGCAGCGCCCGCAGGATCCCGTCGCCGACGGCGAGGAAATAGCGCACCACGTCCAGCTTGGTCAGCCCGCGTTCCGGAAAGTAGGGCTTGTCGGGGCTGGAGACGCGGACCAGCCGCTCCCCTACCCGGATCTCCTCGGCCGCCGCGGTCGCCACGCAGAACACCGTAGGGCACCGGCCGGCGTCGTGCGGGCATCTCCTCAGGCGACCAGCAGAATCCCGACCGCGATCAGCGGGATGGAGACGAAGAGGAAGATGCCGACACCGGTGAGCACCCGGCCACCGCCGCCGTCCTCGCGCTCCGGCGCCAGCCCGAACGTGGACCGGGCCGGCAGCATGCCGATCCGACTCAACGTCAGGTCACCGGTCATCCCGATCAAGCCGCCCACCAGCATGAACGCCACGCCGACCCGGTGCACGAAGTCGCCCCCGCCGACCGCGACCCAGATGCCCACCGCCGCCGCGATCACCACCACCGCGATCACGAAGAGCACCAGCGCCTCGCGCAGCCCTCGCACCACCGTCGACATGCCCACCCCTTCCGCACGGGCCACCGGCGGCCCGGCGGACATTCTGCCGGGTCGATGCAACCTCGCGCTGCCCCACCGACGACACCCGGTGGGCACGGCCGCGGAGCCGGCCGGAGCGGCCGCGGGCGGGCGCGCCCCGCGGTCGGCCGGTTCAGACCGGCCGGGCCGGCGCGGTTACCCGGCGCGGGGCTCGGGTACCGGGAGCCGCATGGCGGAGTTGGCAGAGCTCTGGATCGTCCGGCACGGCGAGAGCACCGCGAACGTCGCGGCCACCGCGGCCGAGACGTCCGGCGCCGAGCTGATCGACCTCACCCACCGCGACGCGGACGTGCCGCTGTCGCCGACCGGCGAGGAGCAGGCCCGGGCGACCGGACGGTGGCTGGCCGGCCTGCCCGAGGGGCGCCGGCCCGAGGTGGCCGTGGTGTCGCCGTACCTGCGCGCCCTGCGCACCGCCGAGTTGGCGCTGGCCGGGACCGGCGTCCCGATGAGCCGCGACGAGCGGCTGCGCGACCGGGAGCTGGGCATCCTCGACGGGCTCACCGGGCACGGGGTGCGCCGGCGCCACCCGGAGGAGGCGCGGCGGCGCGACCGGCTCGGCAAGTTCTACTACCGTCCGCCCGGCGGCGAGTCATGGACGGACGTGGCCCTGCGGCTGCGCACCCTGCTCGGCGACCTGCGGCGCGACCACGACGGCGGCCGGGTGCTGCTGTTCGGCCACGACGCGCTGGTCTTCCTGCTCCGCTACCTGGTGGAGGGGCTCACCGAGGAGGAGCTGATGGCGCTCACCCGCGAGCACGTCATCGCCAACTGCTCGGTGACCGGCTGGCGCGCCGACGACGCCGGGCGGCTGCGCCCGGAGACGTTCAACGACGTCGCCCACCTGCACCGGCAGGGGGCGCGGCCCACCAGGGAGGACGAGGTCCATGCCGAACCGGTCTGACGTGATCACCCCCGCGCTGCTGCGTGACTGGGCGCTGCCCGTGCCCACCGGCGGCAAGGAGGCACGCGGCACGGTGCTGGTGGTCGGCGGCTCCCGGTTCACCCCGGGGGCGGTGCTGCTGGCGGGCGTGGCCGCACTGCGCGCCGGCGCCGGTGTGCTCCAGCTGGCCACCGCCGAGTCCACCGCCGCGGCGCTCAGCATCCAGGTCCCCGAGGCACTGGTGGTCGGCCTGCCGGAGACCGGCGAGGGCGCGGTCCGGGGCGACCCCGGTGACGTGCTCGGTGGCCTGGTCGCGGACGCGGACGTGGTAGCGGTCGGTCCCGGGTTGACGGACATCGACGCCACCGGGAAGCTGCTGCGCCTGGTGCTCGACGCGGCCGGCCGGGAGACCGCGCTGGTGCTCGACGCGTACGCGCTCGGGGCGCTCAGCCACGAGCCGGACCTGCTGGCCGGCTCCGGCCGCAAGGCGGTGCTCACCCCGAACCTCACCGAGGCCCGGCACCTGCTCGACCGCGACCCCGGCGACGACCTGGACGCCGAGGCGGTCGAGCTGGCCGGCCGGTACGACGCGGTGGTCTCGCTGTACGGCCACATCGCCACGCCGGACGGCCGGGCCTGGCGGGAGGAGAGCGGCGACGCCGGGCTGGGCACCTCGGGCAGCGGTGACGTGCGCGCCGGCCTGCTCGCCGGGCTGTTGTCCCGGGGCGCCGACCCGGCGCAGGCGGCCTGCTGGGCGGCGTTCGCGCACGCGGTGAGCGGGCAGCGGCTGGTGCCCCGGTACGGCCGGATCGGGTTCCTCGCCCGTGAGCTGCTCGACGAGATCCCCTACACCCTGGCGACGGTCTGACGGTCGACGTGCGGCGGCCTGTGGTGTGTGTAACACCACAGGCCGCCGCCACGCTGAACGGGCAACGGCGAGCAGCCTGCTCGTCCCGGATCGGCCCCTGGGAGTACGTGTGCAGAATCTTCGTCGCAAGACACTGGCCGGCACGTCCGCCGCGGCGCTCGGCGTCGGCCTCGCCCTCACCGGTGTTCCGTCGCCGGTGGCGGCCGCCGGACCGGAGACCTCCTACCTGGTCCTCGCCCCGCAGGGCACCACCACCGGCAAGGCCGCCGCCCGGGTGGCGGCCGCGGACGGCACGGTGGTGGCCAGCTACGACCAGATCGGCGTGCTGGTCGTGCGCTCGACCAACCCGTCGTTCCCCACGCGGGTGGCAGGCGCGGGCGTCCAGTCGGTCGCGTCCACCGCCGGCCTGGGCACCGCCCTCGACGAGGGCGAAACGGTGGAGGTGTCCGCGACCGCCGCCACCGCCGACCCCACCCGTGAGCCGCTCTACGGCCAGCAGTGGGACATGGACATGATCCACCTTCCGCAGGCCCACGCGGTGACCACCGGCCGCCCGGACGTCGTCGTCGGCGTGCTCGACAGCGGCATCTCCAGCACCCACCCGGACCTGGCGACCCAGATCGCCAAGGACAAGAGCACGTCCTGCGTCGGCGGCGTCACCGACACCGCCGAGGCGGCGTGGAACCCGACCACCAGCGACCACGGCACCCACGTGGCCGGCACCATCGCCGCAGCGGTCAACGGCGTCGGCGTCGCCGGCATCGCACCCGGGGTCAAGGTGGCCGCCGTCAAGGTGGTCAACGACGACGGCTACATCTTCCCGGAGGCCGCGGTCTGCGGGTTCCTCTGGGCCGCCGACCACGGCATGCGGCTGACCAACAACAGCTACTACATCGACCCGTGGGAGCTGAACTGCCGCAACGACGCCCGGCAGCGCCCGGTGTGGCAGGCCGTGCAGCGGGCGATCCGCTACTCGCAGTCCAAGGGCGTGCTGAACGTGGCGTCCGCCGGCAACTCCAACTACGACCTCGCGCACAAGATCACCGACACCGGCAGCCCGAACAACGGCACCCCGGAGGAGCGCGAGAACCTCACCAACGCCTGCCTCGACCTGCCGGCCGAGGTGCCCGGCGTGGTGACCGTCGCCGCGGTCGGCCCGACCGGCGAGAAGAGCTACTACTCCTCCTACGGCCAGGGCGTGATCGACGTGACGGCGCCGGGCGGCGACACCCGGTTCCGCACCCAGGGCGCGCGCTCGACGTCCACCGACGGCATCCTGTCCACCACCTTCAACACCGTCACCCGCACCAACGGGTGGGGCTACAAGCAGGGCACGTCGATGTCCGGTCCGCACGCCACCGGCGTCGCGGCGCTGGCGCTGTCGGCCCACCCGGGCATGACCCCGGGCCAGCTGTCGTCGTTCCTGGAGCGCACGGCGGTGGCGAAGTCCTGCCCGGCCGGCGTCTACAACCCGGTCCCGCTGATTCCGACGGGTCCGAACGCCTACGACGCGACCTGCTCCGGCGGTAACCGGAACGGGTTCTACGGCGCCGGCCTGGTCGACGCGTACAACGCGGTGCGGTAACCGCGACCCACACCGACCGGGCCCGGCGCGACTGCGCCGGGCCCGGTCCGTTTGTCCTGGTCGGACGTCGGGTAGGGGGGCATCGTCAGCCGACCTAGGAGGTAACCCGGTGTCCACCGACGCGATCGTCCTGCTCAAGGAGGACCACAAGGAGATCCGCCGCCTGTTCAAGGCCTTCCAGGATGCCGAGGACGGGCCGGCGAGCAAACGCGGGAAGATCGTCACGCAGATCATCGAGGCGCTGACGGTGCACACCTACCTGGAGAACGAGGTGATGTACCCGGAGGTCCGCAAGCTGGTGCCCGACGTCGAGGACGACATCCTCGAGTCGTACGAGGAGCACCACGTCGCGGACGTGCTCTGCCTCGAGCTGTTCGCGATGGACGCCGACGACGAGCGGTTCGTCGCCAAGACGACGGTGCTGATCGAGAACGTGCTGCACCACGTCGAGGAGGAGGAGCAGGAGTGGTTCCCGAAGGTGCGCGACGCGCTCGGCCGTAACCAGCTCCAGGAGATCGGCCAGCGGATGCTCGACCTGCGCCCGAAGGCGCCGAAGACGCCGACCGCCCCGAAGGCGCTGAAGAAGGCCCGCGACGCCGTGACCGCCTGACCCCGGATGCAGGGCGGGGCCCCCGCTTGACACGTGGATGTTAAGAGGGGGCCCCGCCTATGCAGAATGCGTTAACAAGGGGCCCCTCCTTGCACCTCAGTCGCCGGAGCCGGGCTCGGCCATCTTGCGGTGCTGCTCCGCCTTCAGCCGGTCCGGGACGATCTTGCCGGCGGCGGTCTGGATCTTGTTGATCATTGAGCCGGCCGCGACCTTGTGCTCGCCCTTCATCAACGCCTCGAAGGCGTCCTCGGCGACCTTGCGGGGGTCGTCCTTCTTCCCCTGGCCGACCCGGGTGTCCGCCATGTCGGCCCGGTCGAAGAACTCGGTGTCCGTCGGACCGGGCATCAGCGCGGTCACCGTCACGCCGCTGTCCTTCAGCTCGTTGCGGATCCCCTCGGCGAAGGACTGCACGAACGACTTCGAGGCGTTGTAGACCGCCTGGTACGCCCCGGGCATGGTGGCGGCGATCGACGAGGTGAACAGCACCCGTCCCGCGCCCCGCCGGACCATCTCCGGCAGCAGCAGCTTCGCCAGGTGCACGGTCGAGCGTACGTTCAGGTCGACGATGTTCAGCTCGTCGACCAGGTCGGTGCCGCCGACGAAGTCCCCGCCCGCGCCCCGGCCGGCGTTGAGCGCCAGCGCGTCGACCGGACGTCCCAGCGCGGTCACCGCCCCGGCCAGCCGCTCCACCCCCTCCGGGGTGGCCAGGTCCGCCCGCACGGGGTGCACCTCGGGGCCGCCGTCGCGCCGCAGGTCGCCCGCCGACGACTCGATCCCCGCGTCCTCGGCGACGGCCACCACGTCGTACCCGTGCTCGACGAACTGGACGGCCAACTCGTACCCGATGCCGCTGGACGCCCCGGTCACCACGGCGAGCGGCCGTCCGGTGGTCGGTGTGGTCATGGTCGTGCCTCCTCTCGGTGCGGCCGGCGGACCGGCCGTCACCCTCGTGTGCCCCACGAGGGGACGCCCAACCCCGCAGGTCCGGTCCGGCGCCGACCGCTAGGATCGGCACGGGCCGTGACTGGCGCGTGGAGATGGAGCACCATCGGGGAGCGGCCTCGTCATGAGGACGCATGCCGAGCGCCTGGGCCTTCCGCACGTCACCAGGAGGTCGCATGTCGCACAACGTCGAGTCCACCGCCTTCCGCAGCGCGCTCGAGGTGATCCGCGCCGTCGAGCCGCGGGTGGCGGACGCCATCGGCGCGGAGCTGGCCGACCAGCGCGAGTCGCTGAAGTTGATCGCCAGCGAGAACTACGCCTCCCCCGCGACGCTGCTGGCGATGGGCAACTGGTTCAGCGACAAGTACGCCGAGGGCACGGTCGGCCGCCGCTTCTACGCCGGCTGCCAGAACGTCGACACCGTCGAGGCGCTGGCCGCCGAGCACGCCAAGGAGCTGTTCGGGGCCGCCCACGCCTACGTGCAGCCGCACTCCGGCATCGACGCCAACCTGGTCGCCTTCTGGGCGATCCTGGCCGACCGGGTCGAGTCGCCCGCGTTGAAGAAGGCCCAGGTCCGCCAGGTCAACGACCTCACCGAGGCGGACTGGTTCGCGCTGCGCCGGGAGCTGGGCAACCAGCGGATGCTCGGCATGTCGCTCGATGCCGGCGGGCACCTCACCCACGGCTTCCGGCCGAACATCTCCGGCAAGATGTTCGACCAGCGCAGCTACGGCACCGACCCGGCCACCGGCCTGATCGACTACGACCGGGTGGCCGAGGCGGCCCGGGAGTTCAAGCCGCTGATCCTGGTCGCCGGCTACTCGGCGTACCCCCGGAAGGTCAACTTCCGGGTCATGCGGGAGATCGCCGACTCGGTCGGCGCCACCTTCATGGTCGACATGGCGCACTTCGCCGGGCTGGTCGCCGGCAAGGTCTTCACCGGCGACTTCGACCCGGTGCCGCACGCGCACATCGTCACCACCACCACGCACAAGTCGCTGCGCGGCCCGCGCGGCGGCATGGTGCTCTGCGGCCCGGAGCTGGCCGACCAGGTCGACCGGGGCTGCCCGATGGTGCTCGGCGGCCCGCTGCCGCACGTGATGGCCGCCAAGGCGGTCGCGCTGGCCGAGGCCCGGCGCCCCGACTTCGCCGACTACGCCCAGCGGATCGTCGACAACGCCCGGGCGCTCGCCGACGGGCTGCTGCGCCGGGGCGCGACGCTGGTCACCGGCGGCACCGACAACCACCTGGTGCTCATCGACGTCTCCGGGTACGGCCTGACCGGCCGGCAGGCCGAGCAGGCGCTGCTCGACTCCGGCATCGTGACCAACCGCAACGCGGTCCCGCAGGACCCGAACGGCGCGTGGTACACCTCCGGCATCCGGATCGGCACGCCGGCACTGACCACCCGGGGCCTCGGCACCGCCGAGATGGACGCCACCGCCGAGCTGATGCACACCGTGCTCACCCAGACCAGCGCGGGCACCGGCCCGGACGGCGCCCCGTCGAAGGCGAAGTACGTGCTCGACCCGGCGACCGCCGAGTCGGTCGGCAAGCAGGCCGCCGACCTGCTCACCCCGTTCCCGCTCTATCCCGAGGTCGAGCTGGGCTGAGACGCGCCCGCGCCCCTGCCGACCGGGCGGCCGGCAGGGGCGCGGACCTCAGCGCAGCGGGCGCTTGAGGTGGTAGCGGTGCACCTCGGTGCTGCCCTGCACGTTGTTCACGTCCTCGGCGGCGGAGACCAACTCCCAGCCCTCCCGGCCCACCCGGTTGAGGTGCGCGACCGCCGTGTCGCCGTACGCGGTGACGTCGGTGCGGGACCCGTCCGGGCCGTACCAGACGAACGAGACGTGGAAATTCCGGCCCTGCCCCTGATAGCGGCGGACCAGCAACGCGTACTCCCAGGCAACCATCCGTCCATTATCAACGGACACCCGGGCGCGACGGAACACGGGTGGTGCCGGAACGACGACGGTACGGCGTCAGACCGGCGCGGCCGCGGTGTCGGCGACGAGCGCGGCGAGCCGGTCCAGGCCCCTGTCGATCTGCACCGGGGTGACCGCGCTCACCGACAGTCGTAGCGCGTTCACCGGCGTGCCGGCGTCGTAGAAGTGCGCCATCGGGGTCCAGAGCACGCCGTACTCCCGCGCGGAGCGGTGCAGCAACGCGTCGTCGACCGGGAACGGCACGGTCAGCACCACGAAGAAGCCGCCGGCCGGCACGGTCCAGCGCACCGGGCCGCCGGCCGGGAAGCGCCGGGCCAGCCCGTCGACCAGGTGGTCCAGGTTGCGGGCGTACGCGGCCCGCTCCCGGACGTTCGCGGCGACCAGCGAGCAGTCGTGCGCCAGCAACGCGCCGCCGATCACCGCCTGGCTGATCGGCGACGTGTTCACCGTGACCATGCTCTTGATCTTCGCGAGCTGGTCGGCGAGCGGGCCGACCGTGCCGTCCGATCCCCTCACCCGCTGGTCGGCGACCACGTAGCCGACCCGGGCGCCGGGCAGCACGGTCTTGGCGAACGAGCCGAGGTAGACCACCCGGCGGGCGGTGTCCAGCGCCTTGAGCGTGGGGCGGCGGTCCGTGCCGGCGGCCGGGAAGAGCCCGTACGGGTTGTCCTCGATGAGCAGCAGGTCCTCCTCGGCGGCCAGGTCGAGCAGCCGGCGCCGGTGCGCGGTGTCCATGCTGACCCCGGACGGGTTGGCGAAGTCCGGCATCACGTAGCAGGCCCGCGGCCGCAGCCCCTCGGCGCGGGCCCGGCGCACCCCGGCGCGCAGGTCGGCCAGGTCGACGCCGTCCGGCCCGCCGGCCACCGGGCGCACCGGCAGGTCGACCAGGCGGGCCGCGCCGGTCAGCCCGACGTACGTCGGCGCCACCGCGAACAGCACGTCGGACGGGTCGGCCCGCAGCGCGCGCAGCACCAGGAACATCGCCTCCTGGCAGCCGACGGTCACCACGATCGCCTCCGGGTCGACAGTGATCCGCTCGTCGACGGCGAGATTGCGGGCGACCAGGTGGTGCACGATCCCCTTCGTCCGGCCGTACTGCAACAGCGTCCGGTCCACCTGGCCCGGGTCGAGCCCGAGGTCGTCCGCGAGGTGCCGGCGGAAGCGGTCCAGGTGCTCGGGCAGCCGCGTCGAGTCGAAGAACTCCTCGTAGGGCCGGCCGGCGGCCAGCGACACCGCGTCGGGATAGTGCTGTGCCACCTCGTTGAGGAAGTTCATCGAGTTCAACGCCGGGTCGTCGACGCTGCCGTGCAGCGCCGTGACGGTCAGGTCCACCGGTTCCACGTCAGCCTCCGATCCGGGTGCGCAGCCGCCGGGCCGCCGCCGGGTCGGGGCAGCCGCTGAGGATGAGCGCGTCGCGCAGCTCGGCCGCGAGCAGTTCGAGGGCGGTCTCCGCGCCGGCCCGGCCGCCGGCGGCGAGCGCCCAGAGCATCGGCCGGCCGACGAGCACGCCTGACGCGCCGAGCGCGAGCGCGCGCAGCACGTCCACGCCGCCACGGACGCCGCTGTCCAGCAGCACCGCGCACCGCTCCCCCACCGCGTCGACCACCTCCGGCAGCACGCTCACACTGGCCGGTGCGGCGTCGAGCTGCCGGCCGCCGTGGTTGGAAACCACCACCGCGTCCACGCCGGCGTCCGCGGCGCGGACCGCGTCGCGCGCGTCCAGGATGCCCTTGACCAGCAGGGGCACCGGGGTACGCTCGCGCAGCCAGGCCAGGTCCGCCCAGCTCAGCGCCGGGGCGAAGACCGCGCCGGTGTGCACCGCCACGGCCGAGACGCCGGGCGTGCCCTGGTGGGCCAGGTCGTCCCGGCCGCCGGGCAGGTTGGCGGCGGTGACGTGCGGCGGCAGCGCGAAGCCGTTGCGCGCGTCGCGCAGCCGCCGGCCCAGCACCGGCACGTCCACGGTGACCACCACCGCCGCGCACCCGGCGCCCAGCGCCCGGTCGAGCAGGTCGGCCACCAGCGCCCGGTCCCGCAGCCAGTAGAGCTGGAACCAGACCGTCCCGCCGGCCGCCGCGATCTCCTCGATCGGCGTGCTGGACAGCGTGCTGGCCACGTAGGGCACACCCGCCGCGCCGGCCGCCGCCGCGAGCGCCGGCTCGCCGTCGGGATGCAGCAACCGCTGGTACGCCATCGGCGCGACCGCCACCGGCAGCGCGGCCCGGCCACCCGGCAGCGGCGCCTCGGTGGAGGCCTCCTCCACGCCGGCCAGCATCCGGGGCACCACCGCCACCCGGTCCAGCGCGGCCCGGTTGGCGGCCAGCGCGGTCTCGGTGCCGCTGCCACCGTCGACGTAGTCCCACACGTCGGCCGGGAGCACCGCCCGGGCCAGCGCCGCGAAGTCGTCCAGGCACGCCGGCTCCACGAAGCCCGGTTCGGGTTCAGGCATGCTCGGTCCCGACGGTCGCCCGAGTAGGCGTCGGGTCGAGGCCGAAGCGCCGGCGCAGGAACGTGGCGGCGCGCTGCTGGGCGTCTCGGCCGGCGTCGAACACGCCGGGCATGGCGAAGAAGCCGTGCACCATGCCCGGGTAGTCGGCCGTCTCGGTGGGCACGCCCGCCTCGCGCAGCCGCTCGGCGTAGCGGCGGCCCTCGTCGCGCAGCGGGTCGTGCCCGGCGGTGACCACGAGCGCCGGCGGCAGGCCGGACAGATCCTCGGCGAGCAGCGGCGAGGCGAGCGGGTGGGCCGCGTCGCCCGGGTCGGTCAGGTAGTGGCCGCGGTACCAGCCGACCGAGTGCCTGTTGAACAGCAGCGGGTCCTCGTCGTCGCCCGGACGCCGGCCGGGACGCTGGTCGGTGTTCGGGTAGACCAGCACCTGGGCGGCGAGCCGGGGGCCGCCGTCGGCGCGGGCCAGCAGCGTCACCGCGGCGGCCAGGTTGCCGCCGGCGCTGTCCCCGCCCACCGCCAGCCGGCCCGGGTCGATGCGGAACTCCTCGGCGTGGGCGGCCAGGTGGCGCAGCGCGGCGTGGCAGTCCTCCACCGCGGCCGGGAACGGGTGCTCCGGGGCGAGCCGGTAGCCGACGGTCACGGTCTGGCAGCCGGCCAGGTTGACCAGCCGGCGGCAGATCCCGTCGGCGGTGTCCACGCTGCCGAGCGTCCAGCCACCGCCGAAGAAGTAGACGAGCGTGGGCAGCGGGCCGTCGCCGGCCGGCCGGTGGATCCGCACCGGCAGCGGCCCGGCCGGGCCGGGCACCTGCGTGTCGCGTACCTCCGCCACCGGCTCGACCGCGCCGGCGCCGGCGCGGATCGCGGCGAGGTCGGCGGCGCGGGCCTCGGCGAGCGTCTGGGTGTAGAGCGGCGCGGCGCCGGCGGCCGCGCGCGCGGCCCGCCACGCGACCACCTGCGGATCGAGCGTCATCCGGCCTCCCCGGTGGTGACGAAGAGCTTGTCGATGCCGCGCAGGAAGAGGCTGCCGCTGTAGGTGTAGGGCTGGGTGACCGCGAGCCGGGGGAAGCGGGCGAAGAGGCGGGGCAGCGCGAGGCGGCCCTCCAGTTTCGACACCGCCGAGCCGAGGCAGAAGTGCAGCCCGACGCCGAACGCCAACGACGGCGGGCCGTCGCGACGCGGGTCGAAGCGGTCCGGGTCGGGGAACCGGGCCGGGTCGCGGTTGGCGGCGGCGATCAGCAGCAGCACGTTGTCGTCGCGTTCCACGGGCACGCCGTCCAGCTCGGTGTCGGCGGGCGCGGAGCGGGCCAGGAAGTGCACCGGGCTCTCCATCCGCAGCACCTCGTCCACGCAGCCCCGGGCGAGCGCGTCGTCGCCCGGCAGCGCGGCGGTCACCTCCGGGTGGGCGAGCAGCAGCGGCAGGCCGTTGCTGAACATGTAGACGGTGGTGACGAAGCTGGCGTTGAACAGCACGATCAGGTTGCTGATCAGCTCGTCCTCGGTCAGCTCGACCTCGCCGGCGTCGAGCACCTCGACCAGGCCGCTGATCAGGTCGGCGTCCGGTGCGCGGCGACGGTGCGCGATCAGGTCGCGGTAGAACGACCGCAGCTCCTCGGCGGCCTGGTTGGCCCGGGCCAGCCGCTCCGGCGTCTTGCCGGCGACGTCCATGTACTCGTCGATCCAGTCGACCCGCTGCCGGTACCAGGCCAGGTCCGCCGCCGGCAGGCCGATGAACTCGGCCATCACCAGCGCCGGGACCGGGTACGCGAAGTCGGCGACGAAGTCCACCTCGGTGCCGTCCGCGCCGGCCTCGGCCATCGCCTCCAGCCGCTCGTCGACGATCCGCACCACCACCGGTTCCAGCGCGCCCAGCCGGCGCGGGGTGAACGTGCTGGCGAACACCGCGCGCATCCGGGTGTGGTCCGGCGGGTTCACGAACATCATCGAGGTGAGGAACGTGCGCAGGATCTCCTGCTCCTCCCAGCCGGGCGGGAAACCCTTGTACCAACCGGGATCGCGCAGGATCCGATCCACCACGTCGTACCCGCCGGCCACGGCGGTGACGGTGCTGTGCTCGGCGCGGGTGGGAATCGCGTTGATCGGCCCGTGCTCGTGCAGGGCCGCGTAGAAGGGATAGGGGTTCTGCCGGCCCTGCTCGCTGTACAGGCCGGTCAGGATCTCGCTGACGTCCACGGCGGTTCTTCCTCCCCAGGAATGGCGGCGGGGGCGGCCGCCGTGTCGACGCCGCCCCCGCCCGGTGTCACAGCCCGAGCAGTCGCAACGGGACGGCGTTCGCCATCGCCTGCGCGCCCGCGTCGTTCGGGTGGATGTGGTCCCCGGCGTCGTACGCCGGGAGCAGCCGGCTCGGCCGCGCCGGGTCCCGCAGCACGGCGTCGAAGTCGAGCACGCCGTCGAACTCGGCCCGCCCGGCGCCGCGCAGCCAGGCGTTCACCGCGTTGCGGGTGGCGTCCTTCTCCTCGGTCCACACCCCCGGCCCGCCGTTGCCCTCGTACGGGGTGATGGTGCCGACCAGGCTGGTCAGGCCGCGCGCCTTCACCTGCTGGTTGAGCTGCCGCAGCGACGCGATGATCGCCTCGCTGCTGTCGCCGCTCATCCAGATGTCGTTGATGCCCAGGTGGGTGATGACGGTACGCACGCCGGTCTGCGGGAACACGTCCTCGTTGAGCCGGGCCAGGGCGTTCGGGCCCAGCTCGTAGTAGCCGGGGAAGCCGCCCGCGCCGGGCTCGGTGCCCTCGTGGTTGAGCCGGTTGCCGGCCAGGCTGAGGTTGAGCACGCCCGGCGTGCGGACCTCCGGGCGGGCGTCGACGAGCCGCTCGGCGAGCAGGTCCGGCCAGCGCTTGTCGGCGTTGACGGTGCTGCCGTTGCCGTCGCCGATGGAGTCGCCGAGCACCACCACCGAGCCGGGGGTGGCCTTGCGCTCGACGTCGATGCCGGAGAGGAACATCCAGCAGCAGTTCGGCCTGATGGTGAAGCCGGCCCCGTCGGCCGCGGTGGTCAGGTCGGTCGCCCCGATGAAGTTGGTGACCCGGGACTGGCCGTGGAACGTGACCGGCCCGGTGAGCACCGGGAAGTACAGGGTGACCACCAGGTCCTCCTGCTCGGCCACCGGGTAGGCCAGCGGGTCGCTGAGCAGTTCGGCGCCCTTGTTGATGGTGGCCGACGTGCCGCCGGAGAACCGCAGCTCGCGGACGCTGGCCGGGTCGACGTCGGACAGGTCGTCGACGGTGGCGGTGTTCGGCCGGGCGACGGTGGCGTGACCGACCTTGACGGCCTGCTCGCCGTAGAGGTTGGTGAGCCGCACCCGCAGGCGCGGGCCACCCACCGTGGTCTGCACCGTCATCCGGATGCTCTGGTCGTTGAGGCCGGTGTTGGTCAGGCCCACGGTGTTCCCGCGGGTCACCGCCGCGGCCCAGCTCCCGGCCCACTCGGCGCGCCCGTGCCCGGCGCGGTCGGTGTCGGTGGGGCCGGCGCTCGCGGTGACCGCCGGGGTGCCGGCGAGCAGCAGCGTTGCGGCGGACGCTATGACGTGCCATCTCTTCGGGGTCGGCATCGAACCTCCATGTTCGGCAGCCCTGGGCGTGGCGCGGTCGGCGCCATCTTCCCGGGCGATGGACCGGAAACTAGCCGCCGGCGGTGACGAGCGTCAATCAACCTGATCGACATGATCAAATGCCCGCGGGATGCCGGGCACCGACGATCGGCTCTGTCCCCGGTGGACCGACGCTGCCTAGGCTCGGAACCGGCGGCGGTGCGGTCGCCGACCCCGGTACCCGCCGCCTGCGTCCCGGCCCCGACCTGGCCGGACGCCGCTCGCGGACCACGATGGGGGCTGCCCGATGACCGACCGGCCGAACTACGTGCACGAGGCGCTGGAGCTGTTCGCCGGGTTCGGCGACCGGGAGGCGCTGGTCGGCGGTGGACGCCGGCTGACCTACCCCCAGGTGGCCGCCGAGGTGCGCGCCCTGGCCGCCGCGGTGCGCCGCAACGGCGTACGCCCCGGCGCGGCGGTGCTGGTGATGCTCGGCAACACGGTCGAGGGTCCGCTGCTGCAGCTGGCGCTGCACCTGCTCGGCTGCCGCAGCATGTGGATCGCCCCGGTCACCTCGCGGCGGGAGATCGACGAGTTCGTCGCGCTCGCCGCGCCGGAGGTCTTCGTGCACGACCCGCGCGACCCGTTGGGCGGGCAGCTCGCGGCCGGGCTGGCCGGCGTACCCGTGCTCTGCCTCGGTCCCGGCGGCACCGGCCCGGACCTCACCGCGACCGACGCGACCGACGTGGACCTGCCGGCCGAGGTGCCCGCGCCGGAGTCGTTCCTGCAGACCAGCGGCACCACCGGCACGCCGAAGCTGGTGCACCACCGGGAGAGCTTCTACCGGCAGGTGCTCGCGCTCGCGGCCGACTTCCGGGCCGCCGGTTTCCCGCTGCTGCGGCACCTGTCGCACTCGCCGATGTGGCTGGCCAGCGGCCAGGTCACCACGCTGTTCAACCTGTTCACCGGCGGCGTGCTGTTCCTGCGCGAGCGGTGGGACCCGGCCGCGTTCGTCGCCACCGTCGACGCCGAGCGGCTCACCTCCACGTTCGTCACCCCGCCGATGCTCTACGAGGTGCTCGACCACCCCGACCTGCCGGGGGCCGACTTCTCCGCGATGTTCATGTTCAACGTGGGCGCCGGGCCGGCCGCCCCGGCCCGACTGCGCCAGGCGATCGACCGGTTCGGCCCGTGCCTGCGCATCGTCTACGGGCTCAGCGAGGCGGTCGTCATCTGCGCGCAGCCCGGCCTCACCGAGGACCCGGAGCACCCGGAGCGGCTGCGCTCCTGCGGCCGCCCGTACGGCGACGTCGCGGTGGAGATCCGCGACGCCGACGGCCGGGTGCTGCCGGCCGGCGTCGACGGCGAGGTGTGGGCCCGTACCAAGCTGAGCTTCGTCGGCTACCACGGCCAGCCGGAGCTGACCGCCGAAACGCTCGTCGACGGCTGGGTACGCACTCGCGACATCGGCCACCTCGACGACGACGGCTTCCTCTACCTGGTGGACCGGATGCAGGACCGGATCCTCACCCGCCAGCGCAGCTGGCCGATCTACTCCCGGCCGATCGAGGACGTGCTCGCCGGGCACCCCGAGGTCCGCGCCGCCGCGGTGATCGGGGTGCCGGACCCGGTGGCCGGGGAACTGCCGCACGCGTACGTGGTGGCGGCGCCGGGCGCGTCGGTCACCGGCGACGAGCTGATCGCGCTGGTGACCCGGGAACTGAGCGAGACCTGGGCGCCGGGCGCGGTCGAGTTCGTCGACGCGCTGCCGCTGAACCGGTCCGCCAAGGTCGACAAACGGGCGCTGCGGGCCCGGTACGCCGCCGCGCACCCGATCGGCAGCCCGGCGTGAACCCGCGCCGGGAGTTGTACACCCTGGTCGGCGCCGACCTGCTGTCCAACCTCGGCACCCGGATCTCGGTGGTCGCCATCCCCTGGCTGGTGCTGGAGACCACCGGCAGCCCGACCCGGATGGGCCTGGTCGCGGCCGCGGAGACGCTGCCGTACATGCTCTCCAGCGCGCTCGCCACGCCGTGGGCGGACCGGTTCGGCGTACGCCGGACGTCGGTCTTCGTGGACGCGGCGAGCGCCGCCGCGATGGCGGTGGTGGCGCTCGCGCCCTGGCTCGGGTTCGGCACGCTGCTGGTGCTGGTGGCGATCGCCGGCGGGCTGCGGGGCATCGGTGACCGCGTCAAGCACGTGCTGTTCAAGCCGGCCGCCGAGCGGGCCGGGGTGCCGCTGATCCGGCTCACCTCCGCCTACGACGGGCTGGCCCGGGGCATGACGCTGTTCGGCGCGGTGCTGGGCGGGCTGCTCATCGACTGGGTCGGGTTGACCCGGGCGATCTGGATCGACGCGGCCACGTTCGCGGTGTGCGCGCTGCTGATCGGGGTGCTGGTCCACCCGCCCGCGCTCGCGCAGCCGGCGCCCCGGGAGCGCTACCTGCGGGCGCTGCGCGGCGGCTTCGCCTACCTGCGTACCGACCGGACGTTGCTGGTCATGCTGGTGGTGGTGTCCGCGTCCAACATGTTCGCCAACGCCAGCGTCGCGGTCTGGATCCCGCTCTGGGTGAAGGAGGTGCTCGGCGACCCGGCCGGATTCGGGCTGCTGCTGGGCGTGTTCTCGGCCGGCGCGCTGCTGGGCAACCTGCTGTTCACGCTGGTCGGCACGCGCCTGCCCGGCCGGGCGACGTTCGCCCTCGGGCTGGCGCTCAGCGGCGCGCCCCGGCTGCTGGCGCTGGCGCTCAGCGACGACCTGGTGGTGGTGCTGGTGGTGACGTTCCTGTCCGGCATCGGCATCGCGGCGGTGAACCCGCTGCTCGGCGCCGCGCTCTACCAGCGGGTGCCGGAGTCGTTGCAGACCCGGGTGCTGGGCATCTCCGGCTCGGTGGCGTTCCTCGGCCTGCCGGTGGGGGCGCTGCTCGGCGGCTGGTCGGTGGCGCTGCTCGGCCTGACCCCGGCGCTGCTGGTGATGTCGGTGGCCTGCCTGGTGCTCACCGTGGCTCCGCTGCTGTTGTTCCGCACCGCCGCCGACCGTCCGGCGCCGGAACCGGTCACCCCGACGCCGGCCTGACCGGACGTGTCGGTGGGTGGGCGTACCGTCGCGGCATGGCCACCTGGGACGACGTCCGGCGCATCGCGCTCGCCCTGCCGGAGACCACCGAGCGCGGGTCCTACGACGACCTGCCGGCCTGGCGGGTGCGCGACAAGATGTTCGTCTGGGAGCGGCCGCTGCGCCGCGCCGACCTCGACGCGCTCGGTGACGCCGCGCCCGACGGCCCGATCCTCGGCGTCCGGATGCCCGACCTGGGCGCCAAGGAGGCGGTGCTGGCCGACGACCCGGCGGTCCACTTCACCGTGCCGCACCTGGACGGCTCGTCGGTGGTGCTGGTCCGGCTCGACCGGATCGAGGTGGCCGAGCTGACCGAGCTGATCACCGAGGCGTGGTTCGCGCGTGCCCCGAAGCGACTCGCCGCCGCCCACCGGGCCGACGCCTGACGCCTTCCTCCACGGCGGCGCGTCGGCTAGCGTGCCGGGCATGCCATCGACGTTGACCGAGGCGACCGACCCGTGGTGCCTGCGGCCCGGTGAGGCCGCCGAGCTGCTGCGCGGGCATCCGTGGCACCGGTTCGTGGTGCTGGGCGACAGCGTCGCCGAAGGGCTGTGCGAGCCGACGGACGGCTATCCCGACGTCCAGTGGGCCGACCGGATCGCGGCCGAGCTGCGGGCGGTGCGACCCGAGCTGGCCTACCTGAACCTGGGCCGGCGCGGGCTGCGCGCGCACGAGGTCCGGGCCACCCAACTGGACGACGCGCTGGCCTTCGCGCCGGACCTGGCGCTGGTGGTGTGCGGCGGCAACGACGCGTTCCGCCCCGGCTTCGACCCGGACGCGGTCGACGCCGAGCTGACCGCGATGGTCACCGCGCTACGCGACGCCGGGGCGGACGTGATCACGGTGGGCATGTTCGACGTGTCGCACAGCCCGGCGGTGCCGGACACGTTGCGGGCCGGCCTGGGCGAGCGGATGCGCCGGCTCTCCCGACACACCCGTGCGCTGGCCGAGCGGCTCGGCACGCTGCACGTGCACCTGACCGAGCATCCGCTGGTCGCCGACCCGTCGCTCTACAGCGGCGACGGCCGCCACGGCAGCGCCCGCAGCGACGCGGTCGCCGCCGCCGAGACCCTGCGGGTCCTCGCCACCCGCGTCCGCGCTGCCCAGCGCGACGGCAGCCGGTAACCGCGTCCCGCCCGACCGTCGTCCGCGCCGCCTCCCGGACGGATCGCGTCGCTCGGAGTGATCGCGCAGCCCGGATCGATCGCGCCGTTGGGATGAGGCCGACCCGGCTGGGTCCGGCTCGGTCCGGCCGGGCCCGGGGTTGACTTTCCGGCCTGGCCGTGCCGGTCGCCGAGGAAACATTCGCTCAGACGGGCTATACCTCAGAGGCATAATTATGCCTCTGAGGTATAGCGAGCTAAAGGCATCTGCCCCGGGAGCGGGCCACGGACAGTGGTCGCCGCCGGCGTGCTCGCCGGGACGGGAGCGACCGAGGGGTGGCCGGGGGCCGGTCCGTCACCGGATCGGTCGCTCCGGGCCGACCCTGTCGAGGGCGAGTGCCATTGTTCTCGGTGCAGGGGCGCTTCGAGAACAGCGGCCGACTGCCGGAAGGGCTGCCCGCGGTCCCGACAGCACCGCCCGCAACTACCGGCCGATCCCCAGCGCCGGTCGAGGCCCAGCGCCGAGGGCCACTGCCGGTGGAGGGCCACCGTCGATCGAAGACCCGCTCGAGGGCCAGAACCAGGGCCGGGGCCGGCCAAGGAGTTACGGCCGGTCGGCGGTCAGGAGGCCGGTGAGCAGGGCGCGCAGGGTGCGGTCGAACAGGTCCTCCGCGGGCGGCGGGGTGGATCCCGGGGCGGCGAACGCGGCCGCCAGGTGCGGGTAGGCGGCCAGGTCGACGTGGTCGAACGTCACCGTGCCGGTGGCCGTCGCGGTGCGGGCGAAGAGCGTGACCACGCCGGTGACCATGGCGATCGCCTCGAACTTCGCGGCGGTGCCGGCCGGAACCGGGCTCAGGATGCGCAGGCAGGCGTCGAAGTGGGCGAGCGTGTTCGGCCCGGGCGCGGTGCGTCGGGTGAGCGCGTCGGCCAGCCACGGGTGCCGCCCGTGCAGCGCGAGCTGGCGGCGGGCCAGCAGGAGGAACTGGTCCACCCAGCTCCCGTCGTCGGCCGGGTAGGGGCGCAGCTCGCCCACGCACCTGTCGACCATCAGGTCCAGCAGGTCGTCCCGGGACGACAGGTGCCGGTAGAGCGAGCCGGCCGCCATGCCGAGCGCGCCGGCCACCGCGCGCATGGAGACCGCGTCCAGGCCGCCGGCATCGGCCAGTTCGACCGCGGCCGCGGCGATCTCGTCCCGGCCGTGCGTCGGAGTCGGGCCGCGGGTGCCGCGTACCGGCCGGTTCCAGATCGAATTGGTGGGTGCGCCGCTCACCCTCCCACTGTAAACTGCAAACGGCGTTCGCAGTTTTGAGGGTCGGAGGGGACAGTCATGCAGCGGATCACGGCGCCGGACGGCGCGCACATCGTCCTGCATTCCACGGGCACCGGACCGGGACTGGTGGTGGTGCACGGCGGCGGGGTGACGATCCGGGAATACCGACGGCTGGCCGCACGGCTCGCCGACCGGTTCACGGTGCACCTCTACAACCGGCGGGGCCGTGCGGACGCGCCGCCGCGGCGCGAGCCGTACACGGTGGAGCAGGAGATCGACGACCTCGGCGCGGTGCTCGCGCACACCGGCACACGCTGGGCGGTCGGGCACAGCTACGGCGCGTTCGTGGTGCTGCGCGCCGCGCTGCGACTGCCGCTGGAGCGGATCGCGGTCTACGACGCCCCGCTCCGGCTGGCCGGGCACGGCATGTCGATGGCGTTCCTCGACCCGGCCGAGGCGGCGGTGCGGGCCGGCGACCCCGCGCGGGCCCTGGCGATCGTGGCCGCCGCCGTCGACCCGCAGAACCCCGCGTCGCGGCTGCCGCTGGCGGTGCGCACGGCGATCACGCGGCTCTTCCTGCGCACCGAGGTCGGGCGGACGATGGGTGAGCTGGTGGGCATGACGCTCGCCGAGTCGCGGCAGATCGTGGCGCACGAGGGGCCGGCCGAGCAGTACGCCGGGATAACCGCCGAGACGCTGCTGATCAGCGGCGCCAAGGCCGCCCCGTTCTTCACCGAGATCAACGACATGCTGGCCGCCGTGCTCCCCCACGCCCACACCCTGCGCGTCCCCGGCAGCCCGCACAACGGCATCGCCGTCGCACCCCCCACGCTGACCACGCCCCTCGCCGCCTTCTTCACCACCCCCGGCGATCATGAAGTTGACGGCGACAAATCAGACGCCGAGCACCGCTAACTTCATGATCACCGAGCCGAGCCGAGCCGAGCCGGGCCGAGGCGGCCGGTCAGTCGGTGAGCAGGACGCCGGTCATGAGGACGCCCCGGGCCAGGTTGAGCACCCCCTCGCAACCGGGGTAGCCGACGCGCGCCAGCGCGCCGGAACCGGCGCGGCCGAACAGGTACGGGGCGAGGCTGTACGGGACGTCGGCGGTCACCGTCTCCCCGGTCTCGATCTGCACGAAGTCCATCGCCACCCGGTCCGCCTCGTGATAGCGCTGCAGGATGTGGCCGCCCGCGTCGATCGCGGCGCGGACCCCGTCCTCCCAGGCCACCGCGCTGCACTCCGGCCCGATCAGCACCCCGTGCCCGGCCGAGCCGCCGGCCGGCTTCGCCACCAGGTCGGCCTGCTCGGCGAGCGCCCGGTCCATCTGGTCGGCGGTGAGCGCGACGGTGTGCGGCACGTACCGGCGGATCAGCGCCCGGTCCGGCTCGGGCAGCAGGTCCAGGTCCGCCCAGAGCCAGGCGTAGTTCAGCTTGTTGCTGAGCAGCCAGGCCGCGCTGCTGACGAACATCGGCAGCGTCCCGGCCGCCAGCGCGCCGGCCACCGCGTCCAGGCCGGTGCTGGGGGTGACCCGGTTCGGCACGAAGAGCCGGAACAGCGCGTCCACCGGGGCGCCGCCGACGACCAACCGGCTCTCGTCGTCCAGCGTGGCGGTGGCGACCGGGGCGATGACCAGGTCGATGCCGAACCGCCGGGCCTGATCGGCCAGCGGGGACAGGATCCGGATGAACGTCTCCGGGTCGTCCAGCCCCGGATATTCCGCCTCGAAGTCCATCAGCAGCGCCACCCGGGCGCCGTCGGGCAGGCCGAGGCTGTCCCGGATGGCGACGAACCGCTGGTCCAGCAGGGACGGCGCGGGCCGGACGCCGTCGAGCAGGCCGTGCGCCTGGTACAGCTCCGCGTAGCGCTGGATGACGGTGTCGGCGTCGAAGCCGCCGCCGAGGCTGCTGTCGATGTTGTACTCCACGATGCACGGCACGCCGCCGGAGAACAGCACGTCCGGCCGGTACGCGGCAAGTAGCCCCTCGTGCAGCACCTCGTCCGGGTCGAGCAGCCGGGTCTCCCCCTCCGGCACGTCGAGCAGCCGGCGCAGCTCCCCGGCGGTGCGGGCGCGCCGCCGGCAGGCCTCCAGGATGAGCTGGACGATGCGGTCGCAGACCTCGTTCAGCTCGCGGAACGCGTCGGCGGTGAGCACCGGCGGGCGGGCCAGCCGCCACTGCTTGTTGTAGGTGGCCCGGCCGTGGAAGATCTTCTCCCAGGCGCCGGCGCCGGCCGTCACCATCGCCGCGCGGGTGGGCTCGGGCAGGTCGGTCCATGCCTGCCCGAGCGGCGGCCACGGGTAGTTCGGGTCCATCGTTCATCCGTCCTTGAGGGTCAGTTGGATGGCGGCGGTGAGCTGGTCGCGGCCGGGCTGCACGGCCCGGTCCAGGGCCGGCGCGAAGGGCAGCACGGCGCCGTCGGGCCGGGTGACGCGCCGGGGCGGGGCGGCCAGCCGGACCCGCTCCACCACCGTCGCGATGATCTCGCCGGCGATGCCGCAGGAACGGTTGCCGTCGTCGACCACGACCAGCCGCCCGGTGCGGCGCACCGAGTCGACCAGCCCGTCCCAGTCGAACGGGTAGAGCGTGCGGGGGTCGAACACCTCCACCGACGCCTGGCCGGCCAGTTCGTCGGCGACCGCGAGCGCGTCGTGCACCAGGTGCCCGACCGCGACCACCGTGACGTCGTCGCCCGCCCGACGGACCACGCCCCGGCCCAGCGGCACCGGCGCCGGTTCGGCCACGTCCTCGCGCAGGTCGAGCGCCCCGGCGGGGGCGAAGACCACCACCGGGTCGTCGCAGCGGATCGCGGAGACCAGCAGCCCGTACGCGTCGGCCGGGGTGGCCGGCACCACTGTGGTCACCCCGACGTGGGCGAAGAGCGCGTACGGGTGGTCGGAGTGCTGCCCGGCCCAGCCGGTGCGGGAGCCGGAACCGGGCACCAGGTAGGTGACCGGCACCGCGCACTGACCGCCGGTCATCAGCGGGAACTTGTGCGCGTGGTTGACGATCTGTTCGAAGACCAGGAACAGCAGCGACGGGATCTGGAACTCCACCACCGGGCGGGCCCCGGCCAGCGCCGCCCCGGTGGCGAAGCTGGTGAACGCCTGCTCGGACAGCGGGGTGTCCCGGACCCGCTCCGGGCCGAACTTCTTCAGCAGGCCGGTGGTGACGTTCGCGGCGGCCACCCGGATGTCCTCGCCGAGCACGACCACCGACTCGTCGCGGGTCATCTCGTCGGCGAGCGCCCGGGTGAGCGCCCTGCGGTAGGAGAGCCGGGGCATCAGCCACCTCCGGTCCGGGCGGTCAGCCCGCTGGCGTACAGGTGGTCCATGGCGGTCGCCGGGTCGGGGTGCGGGCCGGCCAGCGCGAAGTCGACGGCGGCGTCGAGGACCGCCTCGACGGACGCGTCGACCTCGGCCCGCACCGCCGCGTCGAGGCGGGCGCCCTGGATGTCGACCGGGTCGCGGGACCGGCCCTCGGCCACCTCCTCCGGCGGCCGGTAGTCGAGGCGTACCCGATGTTCGAAGGTGTGGTGGGCGTCGAACCGGTAGGTGTGCGCCTCGATCAGCTCGGGACCGCCGCCGGCGCGCATCCGCGCGACGGCGGCGGCGCTCGCCCCGCGTACCGTCTCCGGGTCCTGGCCGTCGACGGCGGTCGACGGCATGCCGAACGCGGCGGCCCGCCCGGCGATCGTGCCGGCGACCGCGCCGGCGACCGGCATGGTGGTGGCGTAGCCGTTGTTCTCGCAGACGAACAGCACCGGCACCTGCCAGAGCGCGGCCAGGTTGAACGCCTCCAGCAGCATCCCCTCGTTGACCGCGCCGTCGCCGAAGAACGTCGCGCCGACGACGTCGGCGCCGCGCCGCCGGCGCTCCCACACCGCGCCGGTGAGGATCGCGCCGGCGGCGCCGACGATGGCGTTGGCGCCGAGCACGCCGACGCCGAAGTCGGCGGCGTGCATCGACCCGCCCCGGCCCCGGTTCAGCCCGGTGACCCGGCCGCACAGCTCGGCGAGCATCCGGGCCGGGTCGGCGCCCTTGGCCAGCACGTGCCCGTGCCCGCGGTGGGTGCCGGTGACCAGGTCGTCGGCGGCCAGCGCCGCGCACACCCCGGCGGCGATCCCCTCCTGGCCCAGGTAGGGGTGGATGCCGCCGACGATCTCCCCGGCGTCGACCAGCTCGATCGCCCGCTCCTCGAAACGGCGGATCAGCCGGACCGTCCGGTAGAGCCAGACCGGGTCGGGTCCGGTCACGCCGGACGGCCCTCCTTGATCGCGGCGAGGATGTCGTCCCAGAGGCGGGCGCGGGCGGCCAGCGCGCTGTTGACCGTGTCCGCGCACTCCTGCCACTTGGTGTCGTCGTCGCCGCACAGGTCGGCGAGCATCTGCATGGCCATCGGGGTGTGCTGCTCGCCGTCGACCTCGATGTGCCGCTCCAGGTAGTCGACGAACGTGTTCAGCCGGTTGCTGCGTTCGTTGACGGCGACGACCTGGGTGAACATCTCCGGGATGAGATCCTCCCGGCCGAACGCGAACGCCGCCGCCTGGCAGTGCACCGGGGTGGTCTCGATGATGCGCCAGGTGGTGCCGGCGAACGCGGCCGAGGCCGCCGGCACCCCCGCCTCGCCGAGCGCCTCGGTGACCGGGCGGCCGGCGCGCAGCAGGTCGACCAGGCTGTTCACGGCGGTGGTGTCGGCACCGGCCTCGGTCATGCCGTTGACGTACAGCTCGAAGTGGCTGATGTAGCCCTCGCCCAGCTCGTCGCTCTCCTCCACCATCACGATGTCGTTGATGAGGCGACGGCTGCCGGTCGGGCCGGTGGGGATCCACGGCACCGTCACGCAGGTGAGCTGGCGTTGCAGCGACTTCAGCAGGGACATGAAGTCCCAGACCGCGAAGACGTGGTGCTCCATGAACGTGACGAGCGCCTCGTGGGTGTCCAGGTTGGCGTAGAGCGGGTGCTTGACCACCACGTCGCGGCGCTCGGTCACCGCCCGCTCCAGCCGCTCGATGCCCGGGTGCGTCTTCCCCCAGTCGTACCGTGACATTGTCAGCCTCCCTGCTGGGCGCGGTCGCGCCAGATGACCGGGCAGTAATCGGGGTCCGCGTAGTCCGGCCGGCCCTCGTGGGTGCGGCGGACCAGCACGTCGTGGTTGTACGCGGCGAGCGTGCCGTCGGAGAGCGGATACTCCCGCCAGGCGTTCGCGCCGTCCTGCAGGTGCAGCGAGATCGCCCGCCGGGGGCGGCCGCTGACGTTCGCGCCGCTGCCGTGATAGGTGCGGCAGTGGTGGAAGCTCATGTGCCCCTTGGGGATCACCATCGGGATCTTGCGGATCTCGGCGTGGTTGTACGCCGCGTTCTCGGCCAGCATCGCCTCGAGCTGGCCGCGGTCCCGGTCGGCGAAGTGCCGGACCACGGTGTCGTCGGCGCCGATCTCCCGCCAGCGGTGCGAGCCGTCGACCATGGTGATGGTGCCCATCTCCTCGCCGCAGTCGTGGAACGGGATGAACGCGGTGAGCATGTCCTCCGACGACGACGAGGCCCAGTAGTGCTTGTCGAAGTGCCAGGGCACGATGTTCGACGGTTCACCGGCGATCGGCGGCTTCCAGATCAGCGTGGACTGGAAGATCCGGATCTCGGTGGCCCGGGCCAGCCGGGCCGCTACCGCACCGATCAGCGGCTTGCGCAGGATCCGGGCGATGCCGTCGTGCTCGTGGTGGACGTAGTCGTTGTGCCGCTGCACGTCGCCGCGCGACGGCTCCCAGTAGGCGAGCTTCGGCGGGCGCACCGGCAGCCGCCGGTCGCGCTCCCCCGCGTAGTAGCGGTCCGTCGCCGCGACGAGGGCGTCCACCTCGTCGTCGGTGAACAGCTTCTTCGACAGGTACCAGCCGTGCTCGGCGTAGTGCCGGACGTCGTCGTCGGAGGGCAGCAGCGCCTCCTCCTCGACGGTCAGCCCGGGATCGATGGTGGTCATGCCGAGCCGGCCGGGCATGGCCTCACGGCCCTCGCTTCGCTCGGTGCGTTCACTCATGCCGAGCCGGCCGGGCATGGCCTCACGGCCCTCGCTTCGCTCGGTGCGTTCACTCATGCCGTAACCCCTCCGGCCGCGACGGCGGGGGTCGCCCCCGCCGCGGCCAGCTCGCGTTCCTTCGCCTCGTAGAGCGCCTTGATGTTGCCGCTGCCGAAGGTGCGTGCCCCGCGCCGCTCGATCACCTCGAGGAAGAGCGTGCGGCGCACGTGCATCGACTCGGTGAAGATCTGCAGGAGCTGCCCGTCGTGGTCGGAGTCGACCAGGATGCTCAGCTCGCGCAGCCGGTCGACGGGCGCGTCGAGCCGCCCGACCCGCTGTTCCAGGTCGTCGTAGTAGGCGCCGGGCGTGCGGGCGAAGCGCACCCCCCGGCCGGCGAGCGCGCCGACGGTGGCGACGATGTCGTCGGTGCGCAGCCCCAGGTGCTGCACCCCGGCGCCGGCGTGCCAGCGCAGGAAGTCCTCGATCTGCCCGGGCCGGGCGCCGGTGTCCGGCTCCAGCAGCACCAGGGTCACCTGCCCGGACGGGCTCTGCACCACCTTGGAGTTCATCGCCTGGCCGGCGACCTCGATGTGCTCGTCGAAGATCTCGGCGAAGCCGAACACCTTCTCGTAGTGCGCGACCGTCTCGTCGAGCTGCCCGGGCGGCACGCAGACCGCCAGGTGGTCCACCTCGGCGAGCAGCGCGTCGCCGTCCGCGACCGGCACCGGCTCGATCGCGCCGGGCAGGAACACGCTCCGGTCGCCGCGCCGCTCCACCAGGCGGTGCAGCACGTCGCCGAAGCCGCCGACCTCGGCGAGGACCACCTCGGCGTCCGCGCCGGTGTAGGTGCGCGGCGGCGTCACCGGTGTCGCGCCCCGGGCCACCAGCTCCGCGTACGCCCCGGCGGCGTCGTCGACCGCGAGGGCCACCACGGCGATGCCGTCGCCGTGCCGGTGCACGTAGGTGGCGGCCGGGTGCTCGGCGGACAGGCCGGTGGTGAGCAGCAGCCGGATGCCGGCCTGGGCCAGCAGCAGCGACCGCTGCCCGGCCAGCCCGGTCTCCGGGCCGCCCTGGCCGTGCAGCCGGAACCCGACCGCGTTGTCGAAGTAGAAGGCCGCCTGCCGGGCGTCCCCCACGTACAGCTCCAGATGGTCTATGCCGTTGACGTGCATGGCTTCCCCCTCTTCCCCCGTGGTCGAGACCCGGGCACCTCGCCCGGGGTGGAGTCCGGTCAGCCCTTCGCCGGGGTGGCGACCCGGCGCAGCAGCAGGCTGACGTTCTGGCCGCCGAACCCGAACGAGTTCGTCAGCGCATGGTCGGTGCGGGTGGGCCGGGGCACGGCGCGGACGTGGTCCGCCTCGCACTCCGGGTCCGGGTCGTCCAGGTGGTACGTGGGTGGGAGCAGGCCGCGCCGGAGCGCCAGCGCGGTGGCCGCCGCCTCCAGCACCCCGGACGCGCCGAGCAGGTGCCCGGTGAGCGCCTTGGTGGAACTGACCGGCACCCCGCCGACGCCGAACACCCCGGCCAGCGCGGTGGTCTCGGCGACGTCGCCGAGCTTGGTGCCGGTGCCGTGCGCGTTGACGTAGCCGACGTCGGCCGGCGTGATCCCGCCGGCGGCGAGGGCCTTGCGCATGCACGCGGCGGCGCCGGCGCCGTCCGGGCGCGGCGCGGTCGGGTGGTACGCGTCGGTGTTCGTCCCGTAGCCGGCGACCTCGGCGTAGCCGGTCACGCCCCGCGCCGCGGCGTGCCCGGCCCGCTCCAGCACCAGCAGGGCCGCGCCCTCGGCGAGCACGAACCCGTTACGCCGCTTGTCGAACGGCCGGCTCGCCTCGGTGGGCTCGTCCCAGCCGCGGGCCAGCGCCCGGGCGTTGCCGAACGTGTCGGCGAACGTGCCGAACAGCGGCGCCTCGCTCGCCCCGCACACCACCACGTCGGCTTCGTCGGCGCGGATGAGGCGTACCCCGTCGGCGACGGCCTGGGCGCCGGAGGCGCAGGCCGTGCCGACCGCTGAGCTGTAGCCGCGGATGCCGTGCGCGATGGCGATGCGCGCCGAGGGCATGTTCGGCAGGATGCCGGTGAGCAGGTACGGGCTGACCGCGGCCCGGCCCCGGTCGGCGCGGGCCAGGACCTGGCTCTCCAGGGTGGACATCCCGCCGACCCCGCCGACGATCACCGCGATCCGCTCCGGGTCGACGTCGCGCCCGACAGCGATGCCGGCGTCGGCGAGCGCCTCGGCGGCGGTGATCAGGGCGAGCAGCACGACCCGGTCGAGCACCTTCGTCTCCGGTCCGCTGGCGACGCTGCGCGGGTCGATCGGCGGCAGCACCCCGGCCACCTCCAGGCTGTCGCGCGCCGGGTGTCCCTCCGGGGGGCGGGACAACCCGGAGCGGCCGGTGAGCAGCGCGTCGAACGTCTCCGCCGCCCCCCGACCGGCCGGGGTGAACAGCCCCATGCCGGTGATCAGGGCGGTCATGACGGCACCTCGGTCAGGTAGCGCTCGCGCAGCGCCACCTTGCGTACCTTGCCGGTCACCGTGACCGGGATGTCGTCGGCGCTCACCGGCACCACCCGGTGCAGCGTGGCCGCGACGTCCGGGCCGAGCGCGGCGCGGATGCGGGCGGTGCGGTCCTGCGCCGGGTCGGCGCCGGCGGCCAGTTCCAGCAGCACGTCCGTGGTGACGCTGCCGTCGTCAGCCTTGACGATCACCACCGTGCAGTCGGTGACGTCGGCGCAGGCGGCGAGGATCCGTTCCTCGGACAGCGCGGTGAAGAAGCGCGTCCCGTCGGCCGTCTCGACCGAGTCGACCGCCCGGTCCAGGTGGTAGTAGCGGCCGTCGTCGTCGGCGTACACCAGGTCACCGGTGAGGTACCAGCCGCGCAGTCGGTAGCGGTAGGTGGTGACCGAGTCGTTCCAGTAGCCGCGGAACAGTGACGGCGAGTCGATGCCCAGCCAGCCGACCTGCCCGGCGGGCAGCTCGTTGCCGTCGGCGTCGAGCACCGCCACGCCGGCGAACCGGTAGGGGCGGCCGACGCAGCGGCCGTAGTGGTTGGTGTCCACGGTGTGCGTGACGTGGAACATCGAGTGCCCCATCTCGCTGGAGCCGAGCCCGTCGATGAAGACCGAGCCGGGCACCCGGGTCACCCCGGCGCGGGTCACCACGTCCCGCGAGCCGACCGCGACCAGCTTGCGCACGTGCGGCTCGTGCGAGCAGTCACCGGTGTTGAACCACAGCCGCACCGATTCGAGGTCGTAGCCGGACAGGTCGAAGCGGGCCAGCTCGGCCCAGGTCACCGAGAAGCCGAACACGCCGTCCGGGCGCCAGCGCTGGATCGCGTCGAGGACCCGTTCGCCGCCCTGCTCGGACAGGAGGAACATCTCGGCCCGGTTACCCAGCGCCTGGTTGACCATCAGCACGGTGGCGGTGTGCGGGGCGGGCAGCGCGTTGAGGATCCGGCGGGTGCCCTGGGCCTGCGGCATGGACAGCAGGTGCCGGGTGGCGGCGAAGAGGCTGGCGTGCGAGTGCAGCACGGCCTTCGGCACGCCTGTGGTGCCGGAGGTGTGGGTGATCACGATCGGGTCGTCCGGGTGGTGCCGGTAGTGGGCGGGCGCGCCGGCCGGGTCTCCGCCGCCGGCCGTCGCCGGCTCGCCGAGCAGCGGAGCGCCCAGGTCGTGCCCGGCCAGCGCGGCGGCGTGCGCCGCGTCGGCGAGCACCCCGGCGGCGCGCAGCCGGCGGATGTACTCGGCGGCGATCTCCGGGCGCAGCTTGCCGTTCATCAGCGCCGGGATCGCGCCCAGGCGGGTGAGCGCCAGGAACGACAGCACCATGTCGGCCGCCGCCGTGGCCCAGACCGCGACCGGGTCACGCCGGCGCACCCCGCGTTCGTGCAGCCAGGCCGCCCGGGCGGCGACCAGCCGGTCGAGTTCGCCGAGCGTCAGCGGGGTCTCCGCCGGCCGCCCGTCGACAGCGGTGTCGAACGTGAGCCCCGGGCCGTCCGGGTCGGCGCCGTGGGCCAGCACCCGGGCGAGCACGTTGCCCGCGCCCAGTTCGGTGTCGGCGGCCAACGCGCCGCGCAGTCCCTTCGTCCTCATTGACGTGTTCCCTCCCCCAGCAGCACCGCGGTCGCCTCGCCCGGCGTACCGTCCGGTGCCAGTTCGATCAGGATCAGCAGCGCCTGCGCGGCGTCGCCGTCGTGGCGTAACAGCTCGGCCTCGGTCTCGCCCTCGGCCCGCGGGTCGCCGGTGGGGCTCAGGCACACCACCGGCCCGTCCAGTCCCCAGCGCGCCGCGACGTGCCCGGCCACGCTGTTCGGCACCGACTGGAAGAAGAACAGCGGCCCGACCCGCCCGCCGGCGGCCACCGTCGCCCGCACGTGCGCCGCGGCAGCGGTGTCCCCACTCGCGCTGACCAGCACCACCGCCGTCCGGTTCCCACCCGGCAGCGCCCCGGAGGCGTACCGCGAGAGGCACCGCTCGGCGACCGCCACCACCAGCGGCGCGAACTCCGAGTGCACGAACCCCGGCACCCCCGGCGGAGCCCCGTCCCCGTCCTCGGGCCACCGCGCCTCGGCGAGCACCCCCCAGGCCGTCGATCTTGCAGTTGGTGCCCCCACGTCGGGGCTTTCGCCCGGATTGTCGGGGCCGAAACTGCAAGATCGCGGGGGTGGGGTGGGGTGGTGCGGCGGGGCGGTCACGGGGTGCTCACCAGGAGGGCGGTGTTGGCGCCACCGAAGGCGGCGTTCAGGGTCAGGGCGTGGGGGGTCGCGGCGGGGCGGGGGGTGTCGCGGACGACGTCGAGCGGGCAGTCCGGGTCGGGGGCCAGCCAGCCGGCGGTGGGCGGCAGCATGCCGTGCCCCAGCGCCAGCACGGTGACCACCAGTTCGAGCAGCCCGGACGCCTCCAGCGCGTGCCCGTGCACCGACTTGGTGGAGCTGACCGGCAGCCGCCCGGCCCGGTCGCCGAAGACACGGGTCAGCGCCGCCGCCTCGGAGGCGTCGCTGAACGGGGTGCCGGTGGCGTTGGCGTTGACGTAGCCGACCGCGTCCGGGGCCAGCCCGGCGCGACCCAGCGCCGCGTCGACCGCGCGGGCCAGCCCGTCCCCGCCGGGGTGCGGCTGACACGGGTGATAGGCGTCCCCGGCCCGGCCCCACCCGGCCACCGTCGCCACCGTCTCCGCGCCCCGTCGGGCGGCGGCGCCGGCCGACTCCAGCACCACCGCCACCACCCCGTCGCCGAGCAGCAGACCCGTGCGGCCGGCGCTGAACGGGCGTACCGCCCCGTCGGCGGCGAGCGCCCGACCGGCGTCGAAGAGCGCGTACTGGTCGGGTTCGACCAGGTAGCCGGCCGCCACCACGACCCGCTCCAGGTCACCCCGGCGGATCAGCACGGCCGCGTCGGCGACCGCGGTGCTCGCCGACACACACGCGGTGGTGTAGACCCGGGTCCGCCCGCCCAGGCCGCACCGGGCGGCCAAGTGACCGGCGAGCGCCGGCACCGTCGGCTCGTCCACCCCCTCCGGTACGGGCAGCGAGGGCGGCCCGCCGTGGGTGGCCAGGAACAGCGCCGTGCCCGCCCGGTCGGCCGCGCCCAGCCCGGCGACCCGCACCACGTGGTCGATCGCGTCGGTGAGTTCGTCGGCGAGCGTGCCGGTCTCCGGCAGGGTGGCGGCCACGGTGACCCGACGGCCGGTGGTGTCGAAACGGCGCACCGGGGTGAACGCCGGGGCGCCGGTGAGCACCCCGGCCAGCAGCGCGTCGGCGCCCCTGCCCAGGGCGCTGACCGCGTGCGTGCCGGTGATCCGTACGAAGTCCCGCTCAGCCATCTGCGGGAGCGGTCAGCGAGGTGTGGAGCACCGCCAGCGCGTCGTCGACGGTGCGGATGCCGGCGAGCTGGTCGTCGGTCAGGTCGAGCCGGCGGTCGTAGCGTTGTTCGACGAGGTGCACCAGCCAGGCCAGCTCCATCGAGCCGATCCGGTCCGGCACCTGGTCGACGGGTTTCGCGGTCAGTTCGGCGAGCATGCTCACCAGGTCAGCTCGCCCCAGGTCGGGCTGACCGGACATCAGGAGTGGTCGCTGTTCGCGGCGGCCCGGTCGGCGACCATGGTGGTGAACTCGCCGACGGTCATCAACGCCAGCTTCTCCGACTCGTCGTCGGCGAACTTCAGCCCGTAGCGGTCCTCGACCCGCACGGCCAGGTCGGCCAACGCCAGCGACTCCAGGTCGACGCCGGACGGGCCGAGGGTGGTGGCGTCGTCGATCTCCTCGACGTCGTAGTTCATGTCGGCGAGCTGCTCGATGACGAAGGTGCGGACCTCGTCGCGCATGGGTGGGACCTCATTTCCGGTGAAACAGTTACCGGTGCCCGGTCGGGACACCGTGTCCTTCAGGGACCGGCCGGGCCGCCGGCGTCGCACGGGAGCTGACGCGGCGGCGGAGCCGGCGCGCGGGTGGCGCGCCGCCCGGCCGGACCAGGGTGGGGATCGGGGTACGCCGGGGGCCCGGCGGGCGCCCGGTGGTCGTCGTGGTCGCGCAGCGGGCCGGTCACGAGACCGCGTCCCGCAGTGCCGGTACGGAGCGGACCAGCTTGCCGGTGGTGGTGCGCGGCAACTGCTCCAGCAGGTGCAGGGCGCGGGGCCGTTTGAAGCCGGCCAGCCGCTCGGCGAGCAGGCGGTCCAGCGCGTCCTCGGTCAACGCGCCGTCGTGCTGCACGTAGGCGCTGATCCCGTCGTCCCAGACCACCACCGCGGCGGTGACCCCGGGCAGCCCGGCGACGGTGGCCTCCACCTCGGTCAGGTCGACCTTCAGGCCGCCCACCGACACCTGCGAGTCCAGCCGGCCCCGGATGGTCACCAGCCCGGTCTCCGGGTCGACAGTGCCGGCGTCGCGGGTGTGCAGCCAGCCGTCGGCCCACCGGGTCGGGTCGGCGAGCCCGACGTACGGGTTCGCCGGGCAGCTGACCCACAGCTCGCCGTCCTGCTCCCGCACCCGGATGCCGGGGGCGGGCGCGATCGCCGGGCGGTGGCGCCCGTGCAGGTCGGTGCCGATGACGCCGACCTCGGTCATCCCGTACATGTTGCCCAGCGGGACGCCGTAGCGGTCGGTGAAGGCTCGGGCGACCGCGGCGGGCACCAGCTCGCCGCCGGTGGTCATCCGGGCGAGCTGCGGCAGCGGCCCACCGGGCACGGTGGAGGCGAGCAGCCCGATGTGGAACGGCACGCCGAGCACGGTGGCCGGGCTGTCCTGGGCGGCGACGGCGGCCAGCACCGCGTCGCCGCTGAGCCGCTGCGGCGGGCACAGCTCGACGCCGGCGTGCAGCCCGTAGAGCAGGCCGCCGACCAGGCCGAGCACGTGCACCATGCTGGGCAGCAGGATGATCCGCTCGCCGGGACGGGCCACCCCGTCGATCTCGGTGTAGCGGCGCACCTCGGCGACCAGGTCCTCGGCGGTGCGACCGATCACCTTGGACGGCCCGGTGGAGCCGGAGCTGAGCTGGATCACCGCGTGCGGGCTGCCGGCCGGTCGGTCGGACCAGGCGCTCACTCCGGCGGTGACGTCGACGAAGACCCGCAGCGCGCCGCTGCCGGAACGCACCGGGGCGACCACGACCTGCGGTTGGAGCCGGTGCAGCGCCCGGTCGACCTCGTGGTCGGTGAGCCGGTGGTCGAGCAGCACCGCCTGGCCGCCGGCGCGCCAGGTGGCGAGCAGGTGCGCCACGTACGCCAGCGACGGCGGCAGGCGCAGCGCGGCGGCCCCGCCGCGACGCAGCCCGGCCCCGGTCAGCCGTTCCTGCGCCTCGCCGACCAGCCGGCGCAGCGTGCCCCGGTCGACCGGTTCGGGGAGGCGCAGACAGACGTCGCTCGCGGCCCCGGCGAGCAGCATGTCGTCCACCCAACCCGCCGTCGACTGTGGATCTTCCGCCCCGGTCACGACCCGCCACCGCCCAGCCTAGAGATGCGTGAGACCCGCCCCCCGGGATGCGCTCTCCGATGGGCTCACGGCACCCTACGACGGGCCTTCTCTGCATCGCCAGATGCAAATGGCTAGATCCAAAACAGCGGCTGGGTGGATTGCTCAGGCTCGATCGGACAGGCAGGATCGGGCGCACGCCGGCTTGGTGGCCCGCCGGCCGCGCCGTCGTGCGCGTGTCGCGGACGGCCGGACGGTTGGGCGGTCGCCGCCCGGGGAACTCCGACGTCGGCGGGCCGGGGCGGCCCACCGACGTGGAGGGGGAAGCCATGCGCGGTCTCTACCTGGTCCTGCTCGTCGTGCTGGTCGTGGCGCTCGTCGGCCTCCGGTTCTGGCTGCCGGGCCGCGCCCGGGACGCCGGCCGTAACCTGCGCCGCCGCGCCGACGGCGAGGACTGAGCGACCCGGCCGGGCGACCGCACGGGCTGGTGGCCGGTCCGCTCCCGGCCGCCGCCGAGGGCCGCGCGTCGGAGCGACTCCCGACCGCCGCCCGGGCCCGGGTCGGGTCAGCTCCCGGCGGTCGGCGGTGGCGCGGCGCCGCGCAGCACCAGCGCGCTGTTGAACCCGTCGAAGCCGCGCGCCCCCACCAGCGCGATCCGGCTGCGCGGCGGGCGCGGCTCGCGCAGGAACGTCAGCTCGCAGCCGGGCGCGGGCTCCTCCGGGCCGGCGGAGACCGGCAGCACGCCACGGGAGAACGCGAGCAGCGCGGTGGCCGCGTCCAACGCCGACCCGCCCTGGTGGGCCCGGCCGGTCAACGGCTTCTGCGTGGTCACCGGCGGGGTCCGGTCGCCGAACACGGCACGCAGCGCGCTCGCCTCGGCCCGGTCGTACGCCGGCACGCCGAGCGCGTCCGGCCAGATCACGTCCACGTCGTGCGGGCGCACCGCGGCCCGCTCCAGGGCCAGCCGCAGCGCGCGGGCGTAGTGGGTCGGGTCCGGCCCGTCCTCGCGGTCGGTGGGCGCGGCGTCGTGGGTGGCCGCCCAACCGGTGATCTCCCCGTAGATGCGGGCGCCCCGGTCCAACGCGTGCGCCAGGTCCTCCACCACGAACACGGCGCCTCCCTCGGCCGGCACGTAACCGCTGGCCGAGGCGTCGAACGGCCGGTACGCACGGGCCGGGTCGGCGACGTCGCTGAGCAGCCCGGAGCGAAGCTGGCAGGCCAGCGCGTACGGGCTCAGCGGACACTCGGTGGCCCCGGCGATCACCACCGGGGTGCCCCGCCGCACGGTGCGCACCGCGTGCGCCAGGCTGTCCAGCCCGCCCGCCGACTCGGACACGGTCACCCCGGACGGGCCCTTGAACTGGTGGCGGATCGACAGCTGGCCGACGCTCGCCGCGTAGAACCAGGCGATCGACTGGTACGCCCCGACGGTGCGGGTCGGCCCGCCCCAGAGCCGTTGCAGCTCCCGCTGGCCGAACAGGTTGCCGCCGGACGAGCTGGCGAGCGTCACCGCCCACCGGTACGGGTCGGGCGAGACCTCCGGCAGCCCGGCGTCGGTCAGCGCCAGCCGGGTGGCGGCGAAACCGAGATGGCTCCATCTGTCGGTCTGCACCCGCTGCCGGGCGTCGACGAACCCGGCCGAGTCGAAGTCGGCCACCTCGCCGGCCACCCGCGTCGGGTAGGACGCCGGGTCGAACAGCGTGATCGGCCCGGTGCGCCGGGTGCCGGCCGACACGGTGGCCCAGTGCGCGTCCGAGCCGACGCCGCTGGGCGCGACCACGCCGATGCCGGTCACCACCGCCCGGGCCGTCATGCTGCGTTCACCGCGAGTCGGCGGAACACCATCGCGGACTGGAAGCCGCCGAAGCCGCTGCCCACCGAGAGCGCCACGTCCACCGGCACCTCGCGGGCCTCGTTCGGCACGTAGTCCAGGTCGCACTCCGGGTCCCGGGTGGTCCAGTTGGCGGTGGGCGGGACCACGCCGTACTCGATGGCCAGCGCGCAGGCGGCCATCTCGATCGAGCCGATGGCGCCCAGCGAGTGCCCGACCATCGACTTGATCGAGCTGATCGGCACCCGGTACGCGGTCGGGCCGAGCGCCCGCTTGAACGCCGCGGTCTCGTGCCTGTCGTTCTGCCGGGTGCCGGAGCCGTGCGCGCTGACGTACGACACGGCCGACGGGGCGAGCCGGGCCTGGCGCAACGCGTCGGTGATGGCCACCGCCATCTCGGCGCCGTCCGGACGCAGGCCGGTCATGTGGAACCCGTTGCTGCGGCTGGCGTAGCCGGCGACCTCGCAGTAGACGTGCGCGCCCCGGCGGCGGGCGTGCTCGGCCTCCTCCAGGACCAGCACCGCGGCGCCCTCGGCGAGCACGAAGCCGTGCCGGTCGGCGTCGAACGGCCGGGAGGCGTGCTCCGGGTCGTCGTTGTCCGGGCTGGTGGCCCCGATCGCGTCGAACGAGGCGACGGTGACCGGGGAGATCGGCGAGTCCGCCGCGCCGGCCAGCACGATGTCGGCCTCGCCGTCGGCGACGAGTTGGTGGGCGTACCCGATCGCGTCGATGCCGGAGGTGCAGCCGGTGGAGACCACCTGCGCCGGGCCGTGCAGGCCGTGCCGGCAGGCCACGTCGGCGGCCAGGCTGCTCGGCACCAGCGCCTGGTAGAGGTGGGGCCCGCCGAGGGTGTGGTCGACCAGCCAGTGCCGGCCGGAGTCGCTGACCCGGACGTACTCCTGCTCCAGCGCCATGGTGCCGCCGACGGCGGTGCCCAGCACCACGCCGGCCCGTTCCCGCTCGGCGTCGGTGAGCGTGAGCCCACTGTCGGCGAGCGCCTCGGCGGAGCAGGCGAGCGCGAACTGCACGTAGCGGTCGGCGCGTTGCCGCTCGGCCAGGGTGATCCCGGCGGCGTCGGGGTCGAAGTCGCACTCGGCGGCGATCTGCGAGCGGAACGGCGACGGGTCGAAGAAGCTGATCCGCCGGGTGGCGGTGCGCCCCTCGGTGATGGTCTTCCAGAACCGGTCCCGGGTGGCGCCGCCGGGCGCCACCACCCCGACCCCGGTGACCACGGTGCGCCGGCCGGTCACGACGGCTCCCGTGGCGGTGGGGCGGCGCTCTCGGTGTCGACGTGGCCGAGTTCCGGGCGGGGCGCGAGCGGGCCGAGGTGGAAGACCACCTCGGCGGGCTCGTCGCCGGTGTTGCGCAGCCGGTGCCGGACGTCCTTCGGCACGTACAGCGCCTCCCCGGCGACCACCGGCACCGGCTGGTCGTCCAGGTCGACGGTGAGGGCGCCGCGCGCGACGTAGAGGAACTCCTCGCTGTACGGGTGGTAGTGCTCGGCGATCCGCTCCCCCGGCGCGAGCGTGGCCACCCCCATGAAGCCGGAGGTGCTGCCGACGGTCTTCGGGCCGAGCAGCACCCGCAGCTCCCCGCCGCGCCGCCGGTCGGCGGGGACGTCGCGCGCGGAGACCCGGGCCGTGGTGGTGTCTGTCATCGCGCCGCCCCCTCGATCTTTTCCTTGATCACGGCGAGCTGGATCGCGCTGTTGGTGTTGATCCGCTCGGTCATGCCGACGTTGTCCAGCGGGGCCCCGGGTTTCATGGCGAAGTCCTGGGTCCAGGTCATCCGGGTGCCGCCGGGAATCTCCTCGTAACGCCAGTGGATGCGCATGTACTCGAACGGGCCGGTCTCCACCCGCCGGGCGTGCACCTGCCGGGTGGCCGGGTCGGCGGTGCGTTCGCTGACCCAGCTCCACGCCACCCCGTTCTCGTCCGGGTGCATGGTGAGCCGGAAGCGGACCGTGTCGCCGTCGCGGTGCAGGATCTCGGCCACCGCGTACTCGGTGAACAGCTCGGTCCACCGGGCCACGTCGTTGGTGACGTCCCAGACCAGCGGCAGCGGCGCGGCGATGTCCACCGCGTTCTCGGTGTGCCCGGGCGGGTCCGCCCGGCGGGCGACCAGGTCGGCGACGCCGGCGATGCTGAGCCCGCCGGCCTGCTCGGGGATCTTCACCCGGTACCGGTCGGCCACGACCGCGGCGAGTTCGAGCAGCGCCAGCGAGTCCATGCCCAGCTCCTCCAGGCTGGCCGCCGGGGCGCCGGCGGCGGCGTCCGGGTCCAGGCCGCAGTGCGTCACCAGGATCTCGGTGATCTCGCTGGTCAGCGGGCGGTCGGGGGCGAGGGTCATCGGTTCCTCCAGGTGGTCGGGCCGGCGGCAGGCACGGCGGGAGCGGGGGTACGGGCGGCCGGGTCGGCCTCGGCGCGCGGGTCGGGCACGGTGGGCGCGGCCTCGGGGCGCGGGGCGGTCTCGGGGCGCGGGGCGGTTTCGGGGCGCGGGGCGAGCAGGCGCTCGACCAGCGCGGTGGTGTGCCGGGCGGCCCGGAACGCGGGGTCGCGCAACACCCGCCGGGCGAACGGGATGGTGGTGCGGACCCCGGGACCGGCCACGTCGAACTCGGCCAGGGCCCGGTCGAGCCGGTCCAGCGCGGCGTCCCGGTCCGGCGCCCAGACCGCCACCTTGGCCAGCAGCGAGTCGTAGTGCGGGCTGACCAGGTAGCCGACGTGACCGTGCGTGTCGACCCGGGTGAACGGGCCGCCGGGTGGCCGGAAGCGGTCCAGCCGGCCGGGCGCGGGCGCGAAGTCGCGGTCCGGGTCCTCCACGTTGACCCGGCACTCGATCGCCACCCCGTGCAGCCGCACGTCGGACTGCCGCAGGCGCAGCGGGACGCCGGCGGCCACGTGCAGCTGTTCCCGCACCAGGTCGACGCCGGTGACCATCTCGGTGACCGGGTGCTCCACCTGGATCCGGCAGTTGATCTCCAGGAAGTGGGCGCGTTCGGCGTCGTCGACCAGGAACTCGACGGTGCCGACGCCGGTGAAGCCGACCGACAGCGCGCCGCGCAGGGCCACCTCGGCGAGGGTGTCCAGGGTGGCCGGCCGCAGCGCCGGTGCGGGCGCCTCCTCGACCAGCTTCTGGTGCCGGCGCTGCACCGAGCAGTCCCGGGTGCCCAGGTGCACGCCGTTGCCCTGGTCGTCGCAGAGCACCTGCACCTCGACGTGGCGGGCGTCGGCGAGGTAGCGCTCGACGTACACCCGGTCGTCGCCGAAGGCGACCTGCGCGGCGGCGCGGGTGCGGGCGTACGCGCGGGGCAGCTCGGCCGCGGAGCGCACCACTGTCATCCCCCGCCCGCCTCCGCCGGCGGCGGCCTTGACGATCACCGGGTAGCCGACCTCGGCGGCCACCTCCTGGGCGTCGGACACGGTCGGCGACGTCCGCACGCTGCCCGGCGGCAGCGGCAGCCCGGCCCGGCTCATCAACGCCCGGGCGGTGGACTTGTCCGCGAGCGCGGCCATCACCTGCGGCGGCGGGCCGACGAAGACCAGACCGTTCTCGGCGCAGATCTCGGCGAAGTCGGCGTCCTCGGAGAGGAAGCCGTAGCCGGGGTGCACCGCCTGAGCGCCGGTCTGCCGGGCCGCCTCGACGATCGCCGCGGCGTTGAGGTAGCTGCGGCGGCTCGCCGCCGGACCGATCCGGACCGCCTCGTCGGCCAGCCGCACCGGCAGCGAGTCGGCGTCGGCGCTGGAGTGCACCACCACCGTCCGCACGCCGAGTTCCCGGCAGGCTCGCAGCACCCGCAACGCGATCTCGCCCCGGTTGGCGATCAGCACCTTCTCGAACATCAGGCGTCCGCTCCGGCGACCGGGTCCAGCGCGATCAGCGGCTGGTCGTACTCGACCGGTTTGCCGTCTCCGACCAGCACCTCGACCACCCGGCCGGCCTGGCCGGCGGTCACCTCGTTCATCAGCTTCATCGCCTCCACGATGCCGATCACCTGGCCCGGCCGGACCAGGTCGCCGACGGCGACGAACGGCGCGGCGCCCGGCTCCGGGGCCCGGTAGAACGTGCCCACCACGGGCGAGCGCACGGTCGGCCGGTCGGCCGCGGGCGCCGTGTCCACGTCGGCCCGCGCCACCGGCTCACCGGCGGGCGGGTGCCCGGCACGCGGCGCCGGCACCGGGTCGTGCCACTCCACCTCCAGCGCGGCGTCACCGCTGCGCAGCCGCACCCGGCGGACCGGGCCGGCCAGGTCGGCGACCAGCCGGTGGGCCTGCCGGCGCAGCCCGTCCAGCAGCTGTTCGGCCTCGCCGTCCGCCATCACGCCTCCTCCGTCCGGCCGCCGGCCGACGGACCCCCGCCCGGCTCGGCGGCGACGCGGCCCGCCGCCGGTCCCGGCGAGGGGCCGGCGGAGCGCGCCGCGCCGAAGCGACGGAAGCGCTGGCGGCGGCGGCGCACCAGGGTGGCCGGGGGGACCGTGAGCAGCGGGGCGAGGTTCGCCGCGACCGCCCGGCCCAGCAGCTCCGCGGCGCCCGCCGGGTCGCCGTGCGCCGCCGGGTGCGGCTCCGGCACCAGCTCGTCGACCACGCCGAGCCGGCACAGGTCGGCGCCGGTCAGCCGCAGCGCGCGGGCGGCCTGCGGCGCGGCCGAGCTGTCCGGCCACAGGATCGCGGCGCAGCCCTCCGGGCTGATCACCGAGTAGACCGCGTGCTCCAGCATGAGCACCCGGTCGGCGACGGCGAGGGCCAGTGCGCCGCCGCTGCCGCCCTCGCCGGTGACCACCGCCACCACCGGCGTGGGCAGCACGCTCAGCGCGAGGATGTTCTCCGCGATCGCCGCGGCCTGACCCTGCTGCTCGGCGGCCACCCCCGGGTCGGCGCCCGGGGTGTCCACGAGCGTCACCACCGGCAGCCGGAGCCGGGCCGCGAGGCGCATCAGCCGCAGCGCCTTGCGGTGCCCGGCCGGGGAGGCCATGCCGAAGTTGCGGGCCACCAGCTCGGCGGTGGTGTGCCCCTTCTGGTGGCCGATCACCATCACCGGCCGACCGTCGAGGCGGGCCACGCCACCGACGATCGCCGGGCAGTCCGCGCCGAGCCGGTCGCCGTGCAGCTCGACGAAACCGTCGAACGTGGTCTCCAGATAGTCCAGCGTGGTCGGTCGGCCGGGGTGCCGGGCGGTGCGTACCGTCTCCCAGGGGTCGCGGGCCGGGCGCGCGACGGCGGGGGACGCGGCGGCGAACGGGCGCGGCGCCGGCCCGGTGGCCGGCGGACGGCGACCGGCCTCGGCGGCGGCGAGCAGCGCGGCCAGCCGGCCCCGCAGGGCGTGCCGGGGCACCACCAGGTCGACCTGCCCGTGCCGCAGCAGGTACTCCGCGGTCTGGAAGCCGTCCGGCAGCGCCGCGCCGGTGACCTGCCGGATCACCCGAGGGCCGGCGAAGCCCAGCCGGGCGCCGCTCTCGGCCAGCACCACGTCGGTGTTGGTGGCGAACGACGCGGCCACCCCGCCGTACGTGGGGTCGGTGACCACGCTGACCGTGAGCAGACCCGCCTCGCGCAGCCCCGCGAGGGCCTGGCTGACGGTGGCCATCTGCATCAGCGACAGCGCGCCCTCCTGCATCCGTGCCCCGCCCGACGCGGTGACCAGCACCAGCGGGATGCCGTCGGCGAGCGCCCGTTCGGCGGTGCGGGTGATCAGCTCGCCGACCGCGCAGCCGAGGCTGCCGCCCAGAAAGCGGAAGTCCATCACCGCCAGCGCGACCGGGTGGCCGCCCAGCCGGGCGGTGCCGCAGACCACCGCCTCGTCCAGGCCGGTGCCGGCGCGGGCCGCGCCGAGCCGGTGCGGATAGGGCAACGCGTCGACGAAGCCGATCGGGTCGACCCGGACCGCCCGGTCGGGCAGCGGGGCGAACGAGTCCGGGTCGACCAGTTGCGCCACCCGCTCCGGCGCTTCCAGCCGGGCGTGTGAGCCGCACTCCGGGCAGACGTCCAGGTTGCGGCGTAGCCGCTTGCGGTAGAGCAGCGAGGCGCAACCGTCGCACCGCGACCAGAGCTGCTCGTCGCGGGGCGCGGTGGTGGTCACGGCCGCCGCCCGGCAGCGTCGTACGGGTGCACCTGGCGTCCCGGGGCGTCGTACCGGTAGAAGCAGTGGGCCATGGCGTCGCGGGGTGAGCGCCAGGTCGCCAGGTACGGCGAGACGTACGGCCGCAGCCGCTCGCTGATCCGCACGAACTCGGGGTGCCCGCGGGCGTCCTCGACCGCGCCCTCGGTCGGTGTCTCCGTCTCCAGCAGGTGCACGTAGAGGTCGTGCAGCCGGTAGAGGGCGCGGTGGCGCACGCCGACCAGGCCGGGCAGCTCGGTCGCGTCGGACTCGGCGAAGATCTCGGCGACCCGGTCCTCGGCGGTGGGCACCACCTTGGCGACGATGAGCGAACGGTCCATCCGCGGCCTCCCCTGGTACGTCCCGGTGCGCGGCGGACCGGTCACGCCGCACGGATGGCTCACGGTGCCGCCGGCGGCGTCAACCCGGCGTCAACCGGCCACCACCGGCCCGCCAGGATGGTGACGCTGCGTTGACGCAAACTGTGCGTGGGCTATGCGAAGATCCACTTCCGCTCTCGGTTGACGACACTTTTTCGCAGATCACAGGGGACTTACGAATCCGCTACGGAGCGTCAACGGCGGCCGGGGACGTTGACTGAGAGTAACAGACGTTGATATTCTCCGTTCCGATCGACCCGGCCACGGCGCGCGTTCGACCACCGCGGCGGAGACGTTCCGACACCGGGGTCGAGGGCGAGAATCCGGGCAGACAGGACAGTCGGGACCCAGGTGCCCGGCGGTGGGGGGTGCGCCGTGTCCGGTGGATCGAGGATGCCGACGGCGGGAGACCACGCCCCCCGGGTGGCACTGCACCTGCTCGGCGGTTTCCAGCTGCTGCACGACGGCACGCCGGTGGTGGTGCCCCGCGGCCTGCAACGCGTCATCGCGCTGATCGGGCTGCGCCCGGGCGCCACCCGCAGCCACCTCGCCGGCCTGCTCTGGCCGGAGAACCCCGAGGAACGGGCGCTGTCCTCGCTGCGTACTGCGCTCTGGCGGCTGCGCCAGGACCCGTGCTGTCCGCTGCGCACCGACGGCGACACCGTCCGCCTCGACCCCACCGTCCACCTCGACACCGACCAGCTGGTCGAGGCCGCCGCCCGGGTCCGCGAGGGCGCGGTCCCCCGCGGCGTCACCGGCGCCGGCCGGCACGACCTGCTCCCCGGCTGGTACGACGACTGGGTGCTGCTGGAACGGGAGCGACTGCGCCAACTGCGCCTGCACATGCTGGAGGAGCTGGCCGGCAACCACCTCGTCGCCGGGCGCCACGGCGAGGCCCTCGAAGCGGCGCTGGAGGCGATGGCGGCCGAGCCGCTGCGGGAGACCCCGCACCGCCTGGTCGTCCGCATCCACCTCGCCGAGGGCAACGCGTTCGAGGCGGTGCACTCCTTCTACGTCTACCGCGACCTGCTCCTGCGCGAGCTGCGCCTGGAACCGTCCCCAGCCATGACCGCCCTGCTCGACGACACCCTCGCCCCGATCCGCCGGGCCAGCCGCCCGGAGCCGCCGACGCGCCGCGCCGGCCCGGCCACCGGCGCCGCGCCGCGCCGCCCGGCGCCGCATCCGCGCGGCGCGACCTCGCCACCGCCATCAATGCCCAGGGGTACGCCGTGACGGCAAGGTGACACCCGCACCGCCACGGTGACGGTACGACGACCGCCGCCGCCCGGCCCGGGGGCGACGCGGCGGCAGCGCGGCGGAAGGGGACTGCGATGAGTCGACTGTTGGTGGTCAGCCGGATCGTGCCCGGCTCGCAGGGCCGGGTGGCACAGATCTTCGCCGAGTCCGACGCGACCGAACTGCCCCGGCTCACCGGCGTCCGGCACCGGTCGCTCTACTACCTGCACGACCTGTGCGTCCATCTGATGGAGACCGTCGACGTGGCGCCGGATCTGGCCGCCGAGCTGCGCGACCACCCGCTCTACGCACACGTCAACGAACGGCTGTCCGCGCACACCGCGCCGTACCTGCCGACCTGGCACTCGCCCCGCGACGCGGTGGCCGGCTGCTTCTACAGCTGGGACTCCGCCGACACCCCCACGCCCGACCGGATCCGCTGACCGGCCACGGGCCACCGACGGGGGCGCCCCGGGACCGCGCACGGCACCAGGTCCCGGGGCGCCCTCCCCCACCCACGGTCATCCTCCGGCCACCGGCCGGTCCCACCCGCACGTCCCACCGCCGACCTGCCTGTCGCCCCGCGCGCACGTGTGCGAAGCTGCCCCGAGCTTTCTCGTGACCGTCGTGCACGTACATAGAAGGAGGTTGGCCATGCCGTCGAGCTTCGGGCAGTGGCTGCTCGTGATCCTGGCCCTGCTCATCGGAGTCGGTATCGGCTGGGCGGTGTCCGGCCGCCGGACCGGCGCCGGCGCGTCGACGCCCACCGTGGAGGGTGCCACCGCCCCGGCCACCGAGGTGACCGCCACCGTCGACGAACCGCGCCCGGCAGCGGTGGTCGACGAGACGCCGGCGCCCGCCGCCGTGACCGACCGGCCGGCCCCGGCCGAGGTGGACACCACCCCCGAGTCCGACCCCGCCCCCGCCGAGCCGGTCGTCGTCACCGCCGAGGCCGAGCCCGCTTCCACGACCGAGCCGGCCACCGCCGGTTCGACGGAGCCGGCCCTCGATCCCGAGCCGACCACCACTCCCGAGCCGGCCACCGCCGGTTCGACGGAGCCGGTCGTCGAGGCCGAGCCGGCCACCACCGCCGAGCCCGTCGCCACCGCCGAGCCCGTCGCCGCCGCCGAGCCCGTCGCCGCCGCGACCGAGCCGGTCGCCAGCACGGCCGGGCCGGCCACCGCCGCCGATCCGGAGCCGGCCACCGCGGCGGAGCCCGTCGGCGCCGGCTTGTCGCACCCGGCGCAGGCGGTCGACACCGCCGAGCCGGCCGGCGCGGCTGCCGACCCGGTCGCCGAGCCGCTGCCGGCCACGCCGGCGACCGACCTGGAGCCCGTACCCGCCGAGCCCGTCGCCGCCGCTCCCGCGCCGACCGACGCGACGCCGGCACCCGCCGGCGCGCTGGCGGAGCCGACCGACACGACGCCGGCACCCGCCGGCGTGGTGGGGGAGCCGGCCACCTCGGCCGCCGGCGAGCCGGCGGCCACGCCGGTCGTTCCGGCGCCCCGGACCTCGGCGGAGAACGCCGGCCCGGACGACTTCCGCCGCATCCAGGGCATCGGGCCGAAGCTGGCCGCCGCGCTCCAGGAGGCCGGCATCCGCACCTACCGGCAACTGGCCGACCTGGACGAGGCCGCGCTGCGGGAGACCGTGAAGGCCGCCGGCCTACGCGCCGCGCCCGGGCTGGCCACCTGGCCGCAGCAGGCGAAGGTGCTGGCCGGCGCCCGGAGCGAGGCCGAGCAGGTGCTCCCGGCCGGCGCCGAGTAGCCCGTACCGGATTCCGGGCCGGTGGCGACCGTCGGTCGCCACCGGCCCGTTCCGTTCCCGGACGTCGGAATGCCGAAAGGCCGACGGGCACGCACGGGCGTGGTTACGGTCGGTGCAGGGGCGGAACGGCCTCACCGCACGATCCGCCACCGCAGGGAGCAGCTCGTGCCCACCGCGACACCGGACCCCGCCGGCCCGCGCCCCCCGGTCCGCGATCCCGAGGCGCCGCGCCGGGTGACGCTGCTGGAACTCTTCTTCGACCTGGTGTACGTGGTGGCGCTCGCCCTGGTCTCCCGCTACCTGATCGACGGGGTCGGCTGGGGGCGCGCCGCCGAATCGCTGATCATGTTGATGGCCATCTGGTGGACGTGGGCGATCACCACGCTGGTCACCGATCTCTACGATCCGCAGCGCGCCGAGATCAAACTGCTGGTGGTGGCGGTGATGTTCGGCGCGCTGCTGATGACCACCGCCATCCCGGAGGCGTTCGGCGCCCGTGGGCTGGTCTTCGCCGGCACGTACGTGGCGATCCATCTCGGACGCGGGCTGTTCCTCATGCCGGCGGTCCGGCGTCACCCGCAGACCCGCCGCCGCGCCATCCGGATCTTCGTCTGGTTCGCGGTGTCGGCGGTGCCCTGGCTGGTCGGGGCGGTCGCCGCGCACGACAACGCCCGGCTGTGGTTCTGGGCCGGCGCGCTGGCCATCGACTATCTGGGGTTCCGGCTCGCCTACCCGGTGCCCGGCCTGGGCGCCGTGCCGGACGCCCAGCGCAACGTGACCGCCGAGCACCTCTCCGAGCGCTACCAGCAGTTCTTCATCATCGCGCTGGGCGACGCGGTGCTGGTCTCCGGCACCGTGTTCAGCCTGCACCACTCCGAGGTGGAGAACATCGCCGCGTTCACCACCGCGTTCGGCACCACGCTGCTGCTCTGGCGCGTCTACGTGCACAAGTCCGGTGAGCTGCTGCCGGACGCCATCGCGCGGTCGAACCAGCCGAGCAAGTTCCTGAACACCGCCCCGTACACCCACCTGCTGATGGTGGCCGGGGTGGTGACCACCGCGGCCGGCTTCGACCTGGTGCTGCTGGAGCCGACCGGACACACCCCGCCGGCCTGGCTGGCGGTCATCCTCGGCGGACCGGCGCTGTTCCTGGCCGGTCGGGCGGCCTTCGAGTACGAGGTCTTCAGCCGGGTGTCGCCGTCGCGCCCCGGTGGCGTGCTGGCGCTGCTCTGCGTCGCGCCGGCGCTGGTGTTCCTGGCGCCGGTGTACGCCTCCCTCGGGGCGATGCTGGTGCTGGCCGGGGTGGCCGCTGCCGACCACCGGCGAAGTCGGGGCCGTCCGCCCGAGGAGCCGATGCCACCGCACTGAGCCGCCACCGGTAATCGGAATCGGCCGCGCCGCGGCGGTGCGCCGTTTGGCGGATCACCCGCGCGGGGTACATGCCCTCCACCTCGAATCCACCACAACCCCAGTGGAGGCAACTGATGCGCGGCACCTCGATATTCGGCGTCCTGGTCGTCATCTGGCTCATCATCGGCGCCATCGCGGCCGGGCAGCGCGGCTACTACGGCAACGACGAGACCAACTGCGCGGAGGCGGGCACGATCCTCGTCACCATCGTGGCCGGTCCGCTGAACTACATCGGCGCCAACCCGAAGATCGACTGCAAGCTGCCGGAGCCGTCCAAGTAGGCCGCCGCGCTCCGTACCCGTACCTCCTGCACTTCCCCGGCCCGCGCCCGCCCAGCGAGCGCGGGCCGTTCCGTATCCCACGTTCACCCCGCCACCCCGCTAAGGCGTCCTAGGAGGCTGGGTTATCGGCGTCGGCGTGAGAAGGGGACCCTTCTCTACCGGAGGCGTTAACAGGGGGCCCCTCCTTACACCTCAACCACCCACGTGGATGCCGGGTCGGCGGGTGGGGTCGGGCTCCGACTTGCGGATGATCTCGCGGACCACCGGCGGGGTGTCGCCGCGCCCCAGGATCAGGTAGCGCAGCAGGTGCGCGATCGGGTTGCCCTCCGACCACTCGAAGTGGCAGTGCGGCCGGACCCCGGTGGCGTCACGCAGCGCGAGCAGGATCGCCGCGATCGCGTTCGGCGCGGCCGGGCTGCGGGCCCGCAGGATCCGGTATCCGCCCACCTCCACCCCGTGCACCCGCAGCACCTGACTGAACTGCGACGGGTCGCTGACGTCGATCTCCAGGAAGATCACGTCGGCGGCGCCGGGAACCGGGTTCATCGACCGCTGGGCCCGCTCCTTGACCCGGTACTCCTTCACCGACCCGCTCTGCCGCTTGTTGGCGATCAGGTGCAGCCGCCCGTCCCGGGCGACGGACTCGTCGACGAACCGGCGGGCCGGCCCGTCGAACTCGATCCGCTCGGCGCGCAGCTCCGTGGTGCGGGTGACCCGGGAGATCAGCGACACCGCGACGATCCCGGCGATGAAGAAACCGGAGATGGTGATGCCGTCCGGCTTCTCCACCACGTTCTCCGCCAGCGCGTACAGCAGCACGGCGGTGAGCAGCGCGAACCCGGCGGCGGCGACCCGGTGCCGGGCGCGCAGCGCCGAGATGGTCACCGCGATCGCGCCGGAGACCATCATGGCCAGGATGCCGGTGGCGTACGCGCCGGCCTGGGCGTTGACGTCGGCGGAGAACGCGACAGTGATGGCGATGCTGATCGCGGTGTAGACCAGCACCACCGGCCGGACGGCCCGCCCCCACTCCGGTGCCATCCCGTACGACGGCAGGTAGCGCGGCACGATGTTGATCAGCCCGGCCATCGCCGAGGCGCCGGCGAACCAGAGGATGAGCACGCTGCTGATGTCGTACACGGTGCCGAAGGCCTCACCGAGGCGCTCGTGCGCCAGGTACGCCAGCGCCCGGCCGTTGGCCGGCCCGCCGGGGGCGAACGCGTCCGGCGGGATCAGCACGGTGGTGACGAACGTGGTCGCCACCAGGTAGACCGACATGATCAGCGCGGCGGTGGTGAGCAGCCGGCGGGTGCTGCGGATCCGGGCGGCCAGCCGCCGTTCCGGGTCCTCGCCGTCGCCTCGGACCAGCGGCATCATGCTCACCCCGGTCTCGAAGCCGGACAGGCCCAGCACCAGCAGCGGGAAGGCGAGCACGCTGGTGGCCAGCACGTCGCCGGCGCCGCCGACCCGGGTCAGCCGGCCGGTCCAGTCGCCCAGCACGCCCGGGTCGGCGGCGACGTCGGCCAGCCCGGCGACCACGACCACCGCGTTCAGCGCGAGGAAGACCGCCACCAGCGGGATGGCGACCTGGACGGCCTCGCTGAAGCCGAGCAGGAACACGCCGCCGAGCACCAGCAGCAGCACCACGGTGACCGCCACCGCGGCGGTGGTGTCGTGCGGGAACGACCGGGGCAGGATCGGGTTCTCCAGCAGGTGCACGCTGGCGTCGGCGGCGGAGAGCGTGATCGTGATGATCCACGAGGTGGCCACGAAGCCGAGCAGCACCAGCACGAAGACCTTGCCCCGCCAGAACGGCAGCAGCCGCTCCAGCATCGCCACCGAGCCCTGCCCGTGCGGGCTCTCCCGGGCCACCCGCCGATACATGGGCAGCATCCCGAGCAGGGTCAGCGCCACGATGAGCAGGGTCGCCAGCGGGCTGAGCGCGCCGGCCGCGACGGCGGCGATGCCTGGCAGGTAGGAGAGGGTGGAGAAGTAGTCGACCCCGGTCAGGCACATCACCTGCCACCACGGGTGCGCCCGGGTCTGGTGTTCCCGTACCTCCGGGCCGACCGGCTCGACCCGGTGCTGGAACAGCCACCGGTGCAGCCGGTCCGCGGGCACCGCCGGCCGGGCCGGCGTCTCCACCCGATCCGGCAGCGCGCACGGTGCCCGCCCGGCCCCGTCGCCGGGCTCGGCGTGGCGACCGGCCCGGGCCGCGGCGGCGGCGTGCGCCTCGCGGCGCCGGTCCCGCGTACGCCGGGGCTGCTCCCCGTCCCGTGCCTGCGCCATGACCCGACGGTAGGCGGTAGCCGGGTCACGACCCGGCCGAATGCCGATCGAACCAGCGACGAGTGGGACGGCGTCCCCGTGTCCCGCGCCCGGACGGCGGGACACGGGGACCCCCCGTCCCGGCTACTGCAGGAACGCCCCCAGGGGCGACAGCAGCAGCCGGCCGAGCAGCGCGGCGTTGTCGTCCAGCCGCGTCCGCTCACACTCGCGGGCGTCCGGGTCGTGGCGGCAGCGCCAGATCTTCTGGGCGTTGCGCCAGGCCACGTTGCGGGTGTATTCCACCAGCTCGCCCTGGTACCAGTCGTCGATGTCGCCGTTGACCATGTCGATCATGAGTTGCCAGTGGTCCAGGTAGCCCCGCCGCAGCTCCGGGATCCGCTCCGCGAAGATCTTGTTGATCTCCAGGTAGTCGCGGTGCTGGTCGCTGCCGTCGACCGGCTCCGACTCCAGGCTCTCCAGCGTGGTCACCAACGCGAACGGCAGGTCGTAGTTGATGTGCGCGTTGACGCCCGCGGCGGCCGACGGCAGCGGTCGGGCGTCCGGGCCACGCATCCGCTTGAACAGGCACGACCACGCCCGCGGCGTGCTCGGGCTGGAGTCGGTCCAGAACCGCAGCGCCTCGAAGTAGCGGGCGGCGAAGTCCACGTCGAGCCGGGCCAGGAACGCCGGGTCGACGAACCGGTCCTCGTAGAGGCCGTCCAGCACCGTGCTGGTGATGACCAGGTAGAGCTTGTTGAAGTCGGCCAGCGGGCAGCTCGCCTCCAACGGCGGGAGCCGGACCAGCAGGTCCTGCAGCTTCGTCAGATGGTCGACGACCGCCGGCACGTCGGCGGGGTGGTCGGCGAGCAACCCGACGATGTCCTGATGCACGGGACCCCAGACCGGTTCGGTCATCTCTCCTCCACGATGGTCGGCGTCCCCCACGACGCCACCCGATTCCGCGGCACAGCCTGCCAGCCACCGTGGGCGCCCCGGATCAGTAGAACGACGTATAACCGACGTACGTCTATTCCGGGCGGTTGCGCAGGAAGATCGCGCTGGCCTGCACCCGCGTGCGGACCTGGAGCTTGTCGAAGATGTGCGACACGTGCACGCCGATGGTCCGTTCGCTGATGAACAGCCGCTGGCCGATCTCCTTGTTCGTCAGCCCCTCGGCGACCGCGGCGAGCACCTCGCGCTCCCGCGCGGTCAGCACCGCCAGCTCGTCCACCGCCGGGGCCGCGGGCGCCGCGGGCACCGCCGTCCGCGGCCGGGGCACCGGCGCGGCCGACGGCGCGTCGTCCAGGGTGACCCGGGCCCGCCCCGCCAGGGTACGGATCTCCGCGCTGAGCGGCACCGCGCCGAGCGACTGCGCCATCGCGTGGGCCTGGCGCAGCAGCTTGCCGGCGGTGGCCACCCGGCTGCGCCGGGCCAGCAGCGCCTCGGCCTGCCGCAACCGCGAGTACGCCGCGGGGTAGGGATGGTTGCGCCGGTCCCACTCGGTGGCCGAGCGCGCCCACAGCTCGGGGTCGCCCCGGCCGTCGTCGAGCCGGCTCAGCTCGGCGTCGCAGAGCGCCAGGAAGCCGTCGGCCACGTAGCGCACCGGGGCGCCGGCCTGCCCGCTCTTGCGGGTCACCCGGTCGACCGCCTCGCGCAGCCGGCGCACCGCGGTCGGGTCCACCTCGACGGTGCGGCTGGCCGTCGCCTCGGCCTCGGCGCGCAGCCCGTGCCAGGCCAGCGTGGCCAGCACGATCACGTCGTCCGAACGGCTCTCGGTCAGGCCCCGCTGGACGGCCTGTCGGGCCAGGTCGTGCCGGCCCTGCCACATGAACAGCCCGGCGCGCAGGATCAGCATCGGCAGCACGTGCCGGGCGCCGCCGCCGGCCAGCACCGTGGCGACCGCCTCCAGGTCCCGGTCGGAGGCCTCGACGTCGCCGTACCCGACGGAGAGCCGGCACCGGGCCAGCAGCAGCTCGACCGCATCCGCGCCGGACGGCCGGTGCCGCAGCGCGGCGGCGACGACCTTCTCCGCCTCGGCCCACTGCCCCACCCGGAACAGCCCGTTCGTGGCGACCGCCAGCAGCCGGGTCTCCCAGGTGCGGCCGAGACCCAGCTCGGCGACCCGTTCCGCGCCGCGGCGGGCCACCACCACCCCCTCCTCGAGGATGTTCAGCGGCCCGGTGAGCAGCTCGGCGAGGTGCAGGTAGGCGCAGGCCACGTCCTCCGGCCGGCCGGAGCGTTCGGCGGTCTCCAAGGCCCGGCGCATCACCGCCAGCCCGGCGGTCGGATCCTCCAGGAACGCCTCGCTGAAGCCGAGCGCGGCGCTGGCCATCACCACCTCGGAGGTGGAGCCGGGGACCTCGGCGGCCAGGTCGAGGGCCTCCCGCGCCTGGGCGCCGGCCTCGGCGTAGCGGCCGAGGTGCAGCAGCAGCTCGGCCAGCCGGGCGGCGGCGGTGCACCGCTCGTGCGGCGTGCAGTCGGCCGAGGCGAGCACCCGCCGGTATTCCTCCTCGGCCGGGGCGGAACGGCCGGCGGCGGCCAGGTAGCGGGCCCGCCGGATGTGCAACGCGCAGGCCGGCGGACCGGCCGGGTCGGCGGACAGCTCCTCCAGCAGGGTCAGCGCCCGAGCGTGCTCTCCACTGTGGTGCGCGGCCTCGGCGGCGTGGCTGAGTAGTTCGACCCGGTCCACCTCGACCGGCTCGGTGGGCCGGCTGCCGTCCGGCGGCACCGGGGGCGGAGTGGCCGCCAGGGTCAACGCGGCGGACCAGTGGCGGTGCGCCTCGGCGTACCCGTGCAGCCGTTCCGCCTCGCGGGCGGCGGCCATCGTCGCGGGCAGCGCGCGGGCCGGCTCGCCGGCCTGCCGCCAGTGGTGGGCCAGCCGGGCCTGGTGCAGCTCGGCCGGGGCGGCCGTGAGCGCCTCGGCGTAGCGGCGGTGCAGCGCGGCCCGCTCGGCCGGCAGCAGCTCGTGGGCCAGGATCTCGGCGACCAGCCGGTGCCGCAGCCGGTAGCCGTCGTCGGCGCCGACCAGCAGGCGGTGCGCCACCGCCTCGCGCACCGCGTCGAGAAGCTCGTCCTCCGGCAGCCGGACCACCTGAGCCAGCAGCCAGTGCTCGACCGGCTCGACGCCGGCCGCGACCGCCTGCACCACGGCGTGCGCGGGCTGCGGCAACGCGTCCACCCGGTCCAGGAAGACCTCGCGCAGCGTGTCGGAGAGGCCGTCGCGGCCGTCGCGCCGGTCGCGGGCCAGCTCCTCCACCACGAACGGGTTGCCGCCGCTGCGTTGCCACATCTGGTCGGCGGCCTCCGGCGGCAGCGGCGCGCCGGCGATCGCGGCGGCCAGCTCGTCGGTGCCGGCCCGGTCCAGCGGAAGCAGGTCCACCACCCGGACCGATCGCAGGCGGCGCAGTTCGGTGAGCACCCGGCGCAGCGGGTGCGCGCCGCGCAGCGACTCGGCGCGGATCGCGGCGAGCACGGACAGCTGCAGGTCACCGAGGCCGGCGAGCAGGTAGAGCAGGAGCTGGCGGGTGCTCCGGTCGACCCACTGCAAATCGTCGAGGACGAGCACCAGCGGCCGGCCGCCGGCGACCAGGTGCAGCCCCTGGGCGACCCGTTCCAGCAGCGCGCCCGCGCCGTCCGGGCCCGGGGTCTCCTCGTCGAAGACCTGCAACAGGCCACGGACCGCCGAGGTGGTGCGCGCCTCGGCCAGGTCGGCGTCGAGCCGGCGCAGCGCTTGGCGCACCGGGTGCAGCGGCGAGGCGTCGCCGATGTCGAGGCAGGTGCCGGTGAGGACCAGGGCGCCGGCCTGCCGCAGGCGCTCACCGACCTCGCCGAGCAGCCGGGTCTTGCCCACCCCGCTCTCACCGGTGAGGAACACCGCCGCGGTCTGCCCGGCAGCGACGTCGTCGAGCAGCGCCGACCGCAGCGTCGCCAGGGTCCCGGTGCGGCCGACGAGCGGTGCGGTGTCCGGGTCGCTGGCCATGGGACGCAGCCTAGTCACAGGTCCCCGCACCGTTCTACGGCCTCGGGGGCCCACTCGTACTCCTCGCGTCGACAAACCGACTAACGGTTGCGCGTGCCCGACATACGTCGTCCTACCGATCCCCCGACGACCCGGTGGTGAAAGTGTCCGGAGGTCGTCGGGCACCGGACCAGGGAAAGGGTGGGTGCGATGTTGATCACCACGCCCGTGGGGAGTCGGGAAGCCGTCAGCGCGTCGCGCTGGCCGGTGCCGGAGGAACGCCGCACCGTCACGGTGCTCTTCGTCGACATCGTCGGCTCGACCGCCCTGGTGGAACGACTCGACCCGGAGGACGTGCGGGCGCTGCAACGGGTCTACTTCGGCACCGTGGGCGGCGTGCTGCGCCGCTGGCGGGGCGTGGTGGAGAAGTACGTCGGCGACGCGGTGATGGCGCTGTTCGGCGCGCCCGACTGCGACGGCTTCGACGCGTACCGGGCAGTGCGGGCCGGGCTGGAGATCCAGGCGGCGCTGGACCGGCGGTCGCCGGGCGACGCCCGGCTGCGGGTACGGGTCGGGGTGGCCACCGGCGAGGTGCTGGTCGACCTGACCGGAGCCCGCGACGGCGGGCACGGCGCGGCCAGCGGCGCGGTGATCACCACCGCGGCCCGCCTCCAGGAGTACGCGCCGCCCGGCGGGGTGGTGGTCTGCCCGACCACCCGACGGGCGGTCGCCGGCCTGGTGGAACAGCGCCCGCTCGCCACCATGACCCTCGCCGGCAAGGCGTCGCCGCTGGACGTCTGGCGGGTGACCGGGCTGCCCCGGCACCGGCCGGCCCGGCACCGCGGCCCACTGGTCGGTCGCCGGCGGGAATTGGCGGGCGCGGCCGACGCGCTGACCCGGGCGCTGCGCGAGCGCCGTCCACGATGGATCTCGCTGACCGGGCCGCCCGGCAGTGGACGCAGCCGACTGCTGCACGAGCTGACCCGGGCCGTCGCGCGGGTGGACGGCACCGCGGTGCGCTGGTGCGTGACGCACTGCCCGCCGTACCCGGACGGGGACCTCGCGCCGCTGGCCGGCCTGGTCCGCGCGCTGCTCACGCCGGAGCCGGCCGGCGTTCGCGCCCTGCCCGGGTCGGCGGCGCGGTGGGTCGCCACCACCCCCGCGCTGGCCGCGTTCCTCGCCGCGCCCCGCGACGCCGCGGCGGGCGCCCGGGCCGCGACGGCGTGCCGCGATCTCCTGCTCGACCGGGCCACCGGGAGCCCGGTCGTGGTGGCCGTGGACGACCTGGACCGGGCCGCACCGGCGCTGCACCGCTTCCTGCGCCAGTTGCACGCCGCCGCCGACGACCGAGGGCTCGCGCTGGCGGTGGTCACCACGCACGAGGCCGGACGCGCCGACCCGTGGTCCGGGCCGCTCGGCCGCCGACACGGAATGTGGTTGCCGCCGCTGGACGCCCGCGACACCGGTCGCCTGCTGCGCCACCTGCTCGACCGGGCCGGCCGGCCCGCCGCCCTGGCCGCGCGGCTGCTGCCGCTGGTCGGCGGCAACCCGGGCGTCGCCACCGCCTACGCCACGGCCGACCCGGCCGCCGAGCCGGCCGGGGTGCCCGCCACCGTACGCCGGCTGGTGGACGCCCGGCTGGACAGGCTGGACGGCCCGCAGCGGGCGGTGCTGATGGCCGGGGCCGCGCTGGGCGGCCCGATCGTCGCCGGCACGGTCGAGCGGATGCTCGGCTGGCCGGCCGGGCAGGCCGGGCCGGCGCTGCGCGCCCTGGTCGCGGCCGGCCTGCTCCGCCGAGCCGACGCCGGCCTGGGCGGCTCGGTGGGCTCGGTGGGCTCGGCCGGCTCGGCCGGCTCGGCCGGCTGGACGATCGTCGAGCCGGTGGTGGCCCAGGTGGCGGCCCATCGGCTGCCCCGCGCGGTGCGCGCGGAGTTCGCGCGCCGACTGGTCGAGGGCGTGCCGGACGCGGCGCTCCGGACCGACCGGACGGTTGTCCTCGCCACCGCCCGGCCCGCGACCAACGCCGGGCCCGGTGTCGACGACCGGCGGGGTGCCGGTGTCCGGGCCGGAGCCAACGCCGGACCGGGTGCCGGCGCCATCAGCGGTGCCGGCGCCGCGAGGAGGGCCGGCGCCGCAAGGGGCGCGGCCACCCTGCGGGGCGCAGCCTTCGGGCCGGGTATCGGCGGCGGCTCGGGGGCTGCCGTCCGGGCAGGTGCCGGCGTCGCCCGGGACGCCGACGGCGGGTCGGGTGCCGGCGTCGCCCGGGACGCCGACGGCAGGTCGGGTGCCGGCGTCGAGACGGCGGGCGGCGTCCGGCCGGGCCACGACATCGGGACGGCAGCCGCCGCGCGGGCGGGTGCCGGTGTCGTGACGGCCGGAGGCAGCGGGCCCGAAGCGGGTCGCGCGGGCGGCAACGGTGTCACGGGTGGGTCGGACGCGGTCGCGGGTCGTCGCCCGGCCGGCTGGTCGAACGAGGCTCCCGTCGCGTGCCACACGGCCGCGGCGGGTTCCGGGATCGGCGTTCCCGAGCGGAGCGTCGACGGGCGGGCGAGCTGCCCGCTCGGGGCGGGACGGTCGCGCCGGTCGGGTGGAGGGGCCCGACCGGCGCCCGTCCCGCCGTCCCGCTCCGCCGGATCCGACGTCGGGCCGGTGGTCGCGGACCGACCCGGGTACGCCGGTTCCGGCGCTGCGCGGGCCGGGCCACCGTCGAGGGCCGCGCCCGCCGGCGCGGGACCGACCGGGGTGGACGCCCCGGCGCACCCGTTCGGGCGGGCCGTTCGCCGGTCCGAGCCGGCGCCGCGCGACCGGCGGGACCGAACGACGCCACCGGACACCACGCTCGGGCTCGCGGCCTGAGGACCCGGTCCGGGTCGGAGCGGGCACGGGGCCACTCCGACCCGGGCGGGCCGCGCCAGGTGTCAAGCGGGGCCCCTTCCTATGCAGAATGCGTTAAGAAGGGGCCCCGCCTTGCACGACGCGGCTGCGTCCGCGGAACTCGGCCACCACCTCGTCGCCGCGCCGGACGGTGACGTCGTAGATGCCGCTGCGCCCCTGCCGGACCCGCTCGGTGGCGTACGCCTGGAGCACGTCGCCCTCGCGTACCGGGCGCAGGAAGCTGATCTCGCCGCCGGCCGCCACGGTGACCGGCCCGTGGCTGTTGCAGGCCAGCGCGAACGCGGTGTCGGCCAGCAGGAACACGAAGCCGCCGTGGCCGATGGCGTGCCCGTTGAGCATCGCCGGGGTGACCCGCATCCGGGCCACCGCCGCGCCGGCGCCGGCCGAGACCAGCTCGATGCCGAGGCCTTTCGAGGCCACGTCGGCGTCGAACATGTCGTGTGCGGCGGTACGGTCGCCCTCGGCCGCCATCTCAGCGCTCCCGCCGCTGGTCGACGATGCGGCGCATCTTGCCCATCGAGCGCTCGACCCCGTCCGGCTCGATCACCCGGACCGCCACGGAGACCCCGATGGTGTTCTTGACCTGCTCGACCAGGGCCGCCCCGGCCCGCTCGGCCTCGTCCAGCGCGGCGCCGGCGCGCCGTTCCACGTGGACGGTGAGGGTGTCCAGCCGACCCTGCCGGTCCAGCACGCACTGGAAGTGCGGCGACAGGGCGGGGGTGCGCAGGATCAGCTCCTCGATCTGGGTCGGGAACACGTTCACCCCGCGCAGGATCATCATGTCGTCGGTGCGTCCGGTGATCTTCTCGATCCGCCGCATCGGGCGGGCCGTGCCGGGCAGCAGCCGGGTCAGGTCGCGGGTGCGGTAGCGGACCACCGGCATGGCCTCCTTGGTGAGCGAGGTCAGCACCAGCTCACCCCGTTCACCGTCGGGCAGCACCGCGCCGGTGAGCGGGTCGATGATCTCCGGGTAGAAGTGGTCCTCCCACAGGTGCAGACCGTCCTTGGTCTCCACGCACTCGACCGCCACCCCGGGACCCATCACCTCGGACAGCCCGTAGATGTCGAGCGCGTGCATGTCCAGCCGCTGTTCCAGTTCCCGGCGCATGTCCTCGGTCCACGGCTCGGCGCCGAAGACGCCGACCCGCAGCGAGGTGGCGCGCGGGTCGACGCCCTGGCGTTCCATCTCGTCCACGATGGCCAGCATGTAGCTGGGGGTGACCATGATGACCTCGGGTTCGAGGTCGCGGATCAGCATGACCTGGCGTTCGGTCATGCCACCGGACACCGGGATCACGGTGCAGCCCAGCTCCTCGGCCCCGTAGTGCGCGCCGAGGCCGCCGGTGAACAGCCCGTAGCCGTACGCGACGTGCACCCGGTCGCCGCGCCGGCCGCCGGCGGCCCGGATCGAGCGGGCCATCAACGCGGCCCAGGTTTCCAGGTCGGCCCGGGTGTAGCCGACGACTGTGGGGCGCCCGGTGGTGCCGGAGGAGGCGTGCAGCCGGGCGATCCGCTCCCGGGGCACGGCGAACATCCCGAACGGGTAGTTCTCCCGCAGCTCGGCCTTGGCGGTGAACGGGAAGCGGGCCAGGTCGGCCAGGTCGCGTACGTCGTCGGGATGCGCGCCGGCGTCGTCGAACGCGCGGCGGTAGTGCGGCACGTGGTCGTAGGCGTGCCGCAGCGACCGGCGCAGCCGGTCCAGTTGCAGCGCCCGCAGCTCGTCGACGGCGATCCGCTCGACGGGATCCAGCTCGTCCGGACGAGGGGTGCGGTCCTGCACGGTGGCCTCCTGCGCGACGGGCCCGACGCCGCCGCGCCGGGCGAGATGCCGATCACCGTACGCCCGTACGGGCCGTCCTGCCAGGTCAGCGCCGCCGGAGGTGGCGGTCAGCGGGCGACCGGCAGGCGGTGCAGCGCGTCGACGAGCGGGGCCAGCTCGGGGGTGCGCTCGGCCTCGGCCAGCGCGTCGGCGAGCACCCGGTCGTGGGTGGGTCGGGCGCGGGCCAGCAGCTCGGACCCGGCGGAGGTCAGCTCGGTGTAGATGCCGCGGCGGTCGTCGGCGCAGAGGATCCGGGTGAGCAGGCTACGTTCCTCCAGCCGGCTGACCAGGCGGGTGGTGGCGCTGCCGGAGAGCGCGGCGGCGCGGGCCAGTTGCCGCATCCGCATGTGCCAGCCGTCCTGCCGGGACAGCGCGTCGAGCACCGTGTACTCCACGACGGAGAGGTCGTGCTCGGCCTGGAGGGCGCGCTCCAGGGCGGTCTCGATCAGGCCGTGCAGCGCGGCGAGCGTACGCCAGCCCTGGGCGCGGATCTGGACCGCGTCGTCGCCGATGCCCATCGACCCTCCTCGGGTGTGACGTGGACGTCCCCCAGCCTAGCACGCTTGCGCCTATATAAAGCGCGTGCAACTATTTCGTTGCTGGCGCGGGTAGTTGCACGCGCGCTCTTTATTCTTCCGCATGGAATGGGATGTCATGTCCTCACGCACCTCCGCGCTCCCGGGCGGCCTGCTGGCGCTGGCGATCGGGGCGTTCGGCATCGGCCTCACCGAGTTCGTGATCATGGGGCTGCTCCCCCAGGTCGCCGCCGACTTCGCGGTCAGCGAGTCGGTCGCCGGCTGGCTCATCTCCGGGTACGCGCTCAGCGTCGCCGTCGGCGGGGTGGCGCTGACCGCGGCGGTCACCCGACTGCGCCGCAAGCCGGTGCTGCTCGGGCTGATGCTGCTCTTCATCGCCGGCAACCTGCTCTCCGCGCTGGCCGGCGACTACCGGACCATGCTGGCCGGCCGGATCGTCGCGGCGCTCTGCCACGGCGCGTTCTTCGGCATCGGCGCGGTGGTGGCCGCCGGCCTCGTCGCGCCGGCCCGCCGGGCGGGCGCGATCGCCATGATGTTCGCCGGACTCACCGTCGCCAACGTCCTCGGCGTCCCGTTCGGCACGTTCCTCGGCCAGCACTTCGGCTGGCGCTCGACGTTCTGGGCGATCACCGCCATCGGCGTGGTCGCGCTGGCCGGGCTGGCGCTGCTGGTGCCCGGTCGAGGTCCCGCCACCGACGCCGCCACCGGTGGTGGCCTGCGCCGCGAGCTGCGCGCCTTCACCCGGCCGCAGGTCTGGTTCTCGCTGGTGGTCACCGTGCTCGGCTTCGGCGGCATGTTCGGCGCGTTCACCTACATCGCCTACACGCTGACCGAGGTGAGCGGCTTCGCCACCGGCACCGTCCCGTGGTTGCTCGTGCTCTTCGGCGTCGGGCTGTTCGCCGGCAACCTCGCCGGCGGCCGGGCCGCCGACAGGTCGCTGCCGGTCACCCTGGTCACCGTGCTCGCGGTGCTCACCCTGGTGCTCGTCGGCTTCGCGCTGACCGCCGCGAACCCGGCGCTCACCGTGGTCGCGCTGGTGCTGATGGGCGCGTTCGGCTTCGCCACGGTGCCGCCGCTGCAGATGCGGATCATGAGGTACGCCCACCAGGCCCCGACGCTCGCCTCCGGCGCCAACATCGCCGCGTTCAACCTCGGCAACGCGCTCGGCGCCTGGATCGGCGGCCTGACCATCAGCGCCGGCCTGGGCTTCACCGCCCCGATATGGGCGGGCGCCGGCCTGACCCTGCTCGGCCTGGCGGTCCTCCTGCTCGCCGAGCGCGCCGCCCACCGCACCCCCACCACCCCGACCCCCACCACGCCGCCCCCCACCCCACGAGACCTGTCCCCCACCCCTTCCTGACCCACCCACCCACCCACCCCACCGTCACCGCACCCGCACCCGCACCCGCACCCGCACCCGTCGATCTTGCAGTTTCGGCCCCCGAAATGGGCTGTTCGCACCCTTTGCCGGGGCCGAAAGTGCAAGATCGCGGAGCGGAGGCGGGGCGGGGCGGGGCGGGGCGGGGGCGGGGCGGGAAACGGGGGTGACGGCGGGGTGGGGAGGGCGGGGTTATGCTCGGGGTCGACCGGCGGTGGGGCCCGCCGTCCCGGGACGCGCCGGGAGAACCGCGAACGTCGCCAACGGTCCCTGCCAGTGATGCCCGTGCTGGTGGGAGGCACCGTGTCCCGACCGTCCGAGTCCCGCGTCGACCCCGACGTCGATCTCCGCGTCCCCGCCGACCGGGCGGAGCTGACCGCCCACCCGGCCGCGGTGCTGGGCGTGATCGCCGCCGGTGGCGCGTTGGGCGCGCTGGCCCGCGCCGGCGCCCAGGCCGCCGTGCCGCATCCTCCCACCGGTTTCCCGTGGGCCACGTTCGGCGTCAACGTCCTCGGCTGCCTGTTGATCGGCGCGCTGATGGCGGTGCTCACGACCCGCCCGGCCGGCCCGCTGGTCCGGCCGTTCCTCGGCGTCGGGGTGCTCGGCGGGTTCACCACGTTCTCCGCGTACGCGGTCGACGCGCAACACCTGGTGGCGGCCGGGGCGCCGGGCACCGCGCTGGCCTACCTGGTGGCGACCGTGCTCACCGCGCTGCTGGCGGTCGCCGCCGGGGACGCGCTGACCGGCCGGCTGCTGGCCGTCCGGGGCGGGGTGGCCCGGTGACCGTCCTGCTGATCGTGGTCGGCGCGGCGCTGGGCGCCCCGCTGCGCTACCTCACCGACCGGGCGGTGCAGGCCCGCCACGACTCGGTGTTCCCGTGGGGCACGCTGACCGTCAACGTGGCCGGGTCGCTGCTGCTCGGCGCGGTGCTCGCGGTGCCGGCCGCCCCGGGGGTCACGGCGCTCGTCGGCACCGGCTTCTGCGGCGCGTTGACCACCTGGTCCACGCTCAGCTACGAGACGCTGCGGCTGGCTCGCACCGGCCCGCGGCTGCACGCGTACGCGAACGTGCTCCTCAGCGTGGTCGCGGGCCTCGGCGCGGCCTTCCTCGGCTACGCGCTGGCCACCGCGGTGGCCGGTTGACGGGGCAGCCGTCGGGGGCGGGACGGCGATAGCATCCGGCCAAGCTGCGAGAGGAAGCCGCCATGGAACCGCGCCATCTGGCCGACCGGGTCTGGTTGTTCCCCGGCGATCCCGATCCGGGCGCGATCCGGCCCGCCGTGGCGGTGGTCGCCGACGAGCGCGGCAGCGTGCTGGTCGACGCCGGCCACAGTCCCGCGCACGCCCGGGAGATCCGCGCCGGGCTCGCCGCCGCCCGGCTGCCGGAGCCGCGCTGGCTGGTCTACACCCACCACCACTGGGACCATGTCTGGGGTGCCTGCGCCTGGCCGGGCGTGGAGATCGTCGGGCACGAGGCCGGCGTCGCCCCGCTGCGCGCCGAGGCGGCCCGCCCGTGGAGCCACCGGCACCTGCGCGAGCGGGTGCGCGAGGAGCCCCGGCTCGGCCCCAGCTACCGGGCCCGGGCGCTCGCGATGGACGACTGGGACGGCTTCGCCGTGCTGCCGCCGACCCGCACGTTCACCGACGAGCTGATGCTGCCCACGGGTGTGGTGCTGCGGCACGTCGGTGGCGGGCACGCACCGGACTCCACGGTGGTGCTGGTGCCGGACTCCCGGGTGCTGCTGCTCGGCGACTGCTGGTACCCGCCTCCGCTGCACGAGCGCACCCCGACCGACGGGCCGGATCTGGAGCTGGCGCGCAGCCTGCTCTCCGACCACGTCGAGTGGTACGTCTCCGCCCACGACGAGCCGCTGCGTCGGGACCAGGCCCGCGCCGCGCTGGGCGACTGAACGAGGCGCGGAGCGGCACCGGTCAGCGCTTGCGGCGTTCCGGGTGGGCCCGGTTCCAGGCCCGCATCCGCTCCGGATAGCCGGTGCGGGCCGCCTCGTAGAGTGGCACCGCGTGCCGCTGGGCGATCTTGCCGGCGACCCGGGGCGAGCCGGTGCGACGGCGGATCCACTCCCCGTCGTGGGCGATGGCGACCACCGTGGTGTCGGTGGCGGTGGTCTCCGGCTCCAGATAGAACTCGACCCCGCGCCGGCTGGTCACGAACGCCTCCAGCTGCGCCAGGTCCTCCCGGTTCGCCTCGCGGTCGAGCTTCGTCGGGGTCGTCGGGTCGGCGGCTCGTCGACTGAACCAGCCCATGCCCGCCTCCTCTCCTCGGCGTCTCGACCAGTGCAGCACGCGCGGCTGGCAGGCGCCTGGGAGCCCGGTGGGAGTCGGCTGGGCCGCGCTCAGCCGGCCGGGGTCTTCGCGGCGGGCGGCTGGCGCAGCACCGGCACCAGCGCGAGCGTGGGCAGCAGGAGCAGCGGCACCACGCCGAGCGCGTTCAGCACCCCGAAGTGGTCGCCGAGGAAGCCGAGCAGCGGCGGCCCGGCGAGGAAGGCGGTGTAGCCGATCACCGCGACCACGCTGACCCGGGCGGGCGCCTTGTCCTCGTCGTCGGCGGCGGCGCTCATCCCGACCGGGAACCCGAGTGACGCGCCGATCCCCCACAGCGCCACCCCGACCACGGCGAGGGGGCCGGAGCCGGCCAGCACGGCCAGGGTCGCGCCGGCGGCGGCGAGCCCGATGGTGCCGAACAGCACCGGCACCCGACCCCAGCGGTCGATGGCGACCGTGCCGGCGGTGCGGCCGAGGGTCATGCCGACCACGAAGACGCCGAACACGGCGGCGCCGACCGCCTCGTCGACCCCGTACCCGTCCACGAACGCCACCGCCAGCCAGTCGTTGGCGCTGCCTTCGGTGAACGCCATGACCAGGACCAGCAGGCCCACCAGCAGGGTGCGCGGCTCCCGCCAGGCGGCCAGCAGCGCGCGTCGCCGGGCCGCCGGCGCGCCCGCGTCGGTCGACTCGGCCGGCGCGGACAGGAACGCCCGGGCCCCGAGCAGCGTGCCGGTCAGGATCAGTACGGCCAGCACCGGCAGGTGCACCTCGATCGGTACGCCGAGCCGGGCGGCGCCCGCGCCGAGCCCCGCCCCGGCGACCGAGCCGAGGCTCCAGGCGGCGTGGAAGCGGGGCATGATCGTGCGGCCGAGCCGTTTCTCCACGGCCGCGCCCTCGACGTTCATCGCCACGTCGCACAGGCCGGAGCCGAAGCCGAACGCGGCGAGCCCGAGCCCGACGCCGAGCGCCCAGCCGGCCAGGCCGGTGGCGAGGCCGGCAACGGTCATGCCGAGCGCGACCAGCACTGTCGCCACGACGACCGTGCGGGCCGGGCCGAGCCGCTGGGTGACCAGGCCGGCGGCCGGCATGGCCAGCAGCGCGCCCACCGACATGCAGAGCAGCAGCAGGCCGAGCCGGCCCGGGGTGAGGCCGAGCGCCTCCCGGGCCGCCGGCACCCGGGAGAACCAGCTCGCCACCGCGAGACCGTTGAGGGCGAAGACGACGGCGACGCCGGTGCGGGCGGCCAGCACCGGCCGGGACGCCGGTGGCCGCCGCGCGGCCGGCGCGTCGAGAGTGTCGCTCACGTGCGGTCGTCCCTTCCCCGAATGGTTCCCGACGACGATCGCACACCTGAGAGCGCTACCACCACAAGCCCGCCCGCCCCTTACCCGGCGCGGCCGGGACCGGGCATGATGCGACCCATGGGTACGCCTACCGCACGACCTGCCAGGCTCGACGACGTGGCTCGGGCGGCCGGGGTGTCGCGGGCCACCGCCTCGCGGGTGCTCGGCGGCTACGGCTTCGCCTCGGCGGACGCCCGGGCGCGGGTGGGCGCCGCCGCCGACCGCCTCGGCTACGTGCCGGACCGGACCGCCCGGGCGCTGGTGCGCGGCGCCGGGGTGCGGCTGGTGGTGGCCGTGGTGGGCCGCGACGACCGGGTCTTCGACGACCCGTACGTGCACCGCGTGGTCAGCGCCGCGTCGCGGGTGTGCGGGCCGCACGGGGTCGGGGTGGCACTGGAGTGGCTGCCACTGGCCGACCCGTCCGGCCTGGGCCGCCTCGGGGCCGACCGGGGCGTCTGCGGCGTAATCCTGGTGAACACCACGCAGGCGGCGCTGGACGCGGTGCCGGCCCGGCTGCACGGCCGGGTGGTCTCCATCGGGCGGGGTTCGGCAACCGTGCCGTCGTTCGACGTGGACAACGCCGCCGGCGCCGGCGCGGTGCTGCGTCACCTGTACGCCACCGGCCGCCGCCGCATCGTCATGGTCACCGGCCCGCGCTGGCTGACCTGCGCGGAGCGGTCGGTGACGGCGTACCGGGAGCTGATGCGCGCGTCCGGGGCGCCGGCCCGGCTGGTGACCGGCGACTTCACCGCGGCCCGCGGCGGTTCGGCGGCGCTGGCGGCGCTGCGCCGGTGGCCGGACGTGGACGCGGTCTACGCGGCCAGCGACGCGACCGCGTTCGGCGTGATCGCCGCGTTGCGCGGCCACGGCGTGCGGGTGCCGCACGACGTGGCGGTCGCCGGTTTCGACGACCTGCCGTACGCGGCGATGAGCAGCCCGGCGCTGACCACCGCCACCCACCCGGTCGACCGGATCGCCGCCGCGGCGGCCACGGCCGTGCTGACGGAGGCGCCGGTGGCACCGAGCACCGCGTTCGCCTCGACGCTGGTGACCCGGGAGAGCGCCTGAGGTGACGGCGGTCAGCGCTCCGGCCCGGTGACCGCCGCGTCGACCCGGCTGAGCACTGTGGCGTCGTCGTCCACGCCCACCCCGCGCAGCAGGTCGATGGCGGTGGCCCGGACCTGGCCGATGATCATCGCGAGCGGCAGGGTCGGGCCGGCGGTGTAGAGCCGACCGGCCGACCGCACGGCCTCCAGCGCCGCCGTGTCGGCCCGCCCGGCGTGCCCGTCGGCGAGCTGCTCCTGGCCGCCGAGGTCGGCGGCCAGGGCGTCGCCGGCCGCGCGTACCGCCTCGGCCAGCGTGCGGACGGTGCCGCCGAGGTCGGCCGGCGCCGGCGCGGCGCCGCGGGTGAACGTGACCGCGGCCCGGGCCAGCACGCGGACGTTGCGCACGGCGTAGTCGATCTGACGGATCGAACCTTCGACCGAGCGCAGGCGGCCGAGGTGGCGGCGGCGTCGGACGTTGAGCCGCAGCGCCTCGCCGGCGGCCTGGACCGCGCCGCGCAGCCGTTCCACACCGGCGTCGGCGTGCCGGGCCCGTTCCAGCGCGGCCAGCGCCGCGGTGTCGTCGGCGTCGTCGAGCGCGGTCGCGATGTCGTCGAGCACGTCGGCCAGCTCGGCGAACGTGTGCCGGAACTCGGCGACCAGCGGGGCGAGCGGCCGACGGGCGTCGACGAGCTGGCTGGCGACCACCGCCACCGCGCCGCCGATCAGCGCGTCGACGAACCGGAACGGGATCAGCGACTCGGTCGGCGGCGACACCACCACCAGGTAGAGCGCGGAGACCGCGGCCTGCACCACGGTGACCGAGCTGGCGCCGACCGCGACCGCCAGCGAGACGGTGAGCAGGATGACGGTGAGCACGGTCCAGGTGGTGCGCGGGCCGAGCGCCTGCACCACCAGGTCGGCCACGAGCACGCCGGCGGCGACACCGAGCACCACCTCGACCGCGCGACGGATCCGCTGGCCGCGCGCCTGGCCGAGCACGATCAGCGCGGCGGCGGGGGCGAAGAACGGCTGCGGGTGCCCGACCAGCCGGGTGGCGAGCATCCAGGCGACGGTGGCCGCCACCGTCGCCTCGACGACCGGCAGCCAGCCCCGCCGCAGCCGCCCGGCCGCCTCGCGTACGGCTGTCGCGGCCCGTCCCGTGGTTCCCGCCATCGCCGACCTTCCTGTTCCGCCCGCACCCATCCTGCGGCCTCCCGGGCCGGACGGCAGTGATCGGCGGCATCCGGTCCCGGGTCAGGCGCCGGTGAACGCGCGCAGCAGGGTGCGTACGCCGGCTCTCAGGTCGTCCCGGCTGGCCGGGGTCCCGGGCGGCGGCGCGCTGAGCGCCCCGGCGCCGACCAGGCGGTCGAAGAGCAGCCCGTCGACGAACGCCACGAACTGGTCGCCCTGCCGGACCGGGTCCGCGGCGCCGGCGCGGGCCAGCAGCTCCCGGGCCTGCACCCGGAGGACGCTGCCGTGGTGCAGGATCCGGCGCAGCTCGGGCCGGTGGGTCGCCTCCAGCAGGCAGGCGTAGCGGGCGAGGGATCGGCTGCGCCCGACGGTCAGCCAGCGGTCCAGCACCTCGGCCACCCCGGCGGCGAGCTGGTCGAGCCCGTCCGGCCCGAGCGCCGGGGCGGGCCCGGTCGGGGCCGTGGGCAGGTCGTGCGCGACCAGGTCCTCGCGGTCCAGGTCGGCCAGGCGTTGCACCACCGCCTCGATGAGGGCCTGCCGGGTACGCAGGTACGCCGAGGTGGTGCCGGGTGGCATCCCGGCCCGGGCGTCGACCGCGCGGTGGGTGAGCGCCCGCATGCCGCCGCCGGCGACCAGTTCCACCGCCGCGTCGGCGAGCACGGCCACCCGGGCCGCCCGTGTGCTCACGTCCGCTCCCCCCTCGATCGGCTCCGTCGGGCGTAGTATCGCTTTCTACACCTGTAGAAGGAGGCACGGGGTGGACGACACGCACGCGGTGGTGGTCGGCGCGGGCATCGGCGGGCTGGCGGCGGCGCTGGCGCTGCATCGGCGCGGGTGGCGGGTCACCGTGCTGGAGCGCGCCGCCCGCCCCCGCGAACTCGGCACCGGCCTGACCCTGATGACGAACGCGCTGCGCGGTCTCGACGCGCTGGGCCTTGGCGACGCGGTCCGGCGCGACGGCACGCCCGACACCCCCGGTGGGCTGCGCGCCAGCTCCGGCCGGTGGCTGTCCCGGGTCGACGGCGCCGACCTGGAACGCACCCTCGGCACCTCGGCGCTCGGGATCCACCGGACCGCGCTGCACCGCGTGCTGCGGCACGCGCTGCCCGCCGAGGTGCTCCGCACCGGCGTCGACGTGGTGGACGTCGACGCCGACGCGCCGGCGGTGACCTACCGGGCGGACGGCGGGGTCCACGACCTCGCGGCCGACCTGGTGGTCGGCGCGGACGGGCTGCACAGCCTGCTGCGCCGGCGGTTGTGGCCGGCGCTGCCGCCGCCGGCCTACTCCGGCTCCACCGCGTGGCGCGCGGTGGTCCCCTGGCCCACCCCGGTGGCGACCGCCGTCACCTGGGGCGCCGGGCGCGAGTTCGGCACCGTCCCGCTCGGCGACGGCCGGCTCTACTGGTACGCCGCGGACGTGGCGCCACCCGGCGGCCGGGAGCCGGACGAGCTGGCCGCGGTGCGGGAGCGGTTCGGCGACTGGCACGACCCGATCCCGGCGCTGCTGGCCGCCACGCCGCCGGAGGCGGTGCTCCGCACCGACCTGCTGCACCTGGCCACCCCGCTGCCGAGCTACGTGCGAGGTCGGGTGGCGCTGCTCGGCGACGCCGCGCACGCCATGACACCGCACCTGGGCCAGGGCGCGTGCCAGGCGATCGAGGACGCCGTGGTGCTCGGCGCCGCCTGCGCGGGCGGGTCGGCGGACCTGGCCGGCGCGCTGGCCGCGTACGACGGGCAACGGCGACCACGCAGCCAGGCCGTGGCCCGGGCGGCGCTGCGCACCGCGCGCTACGGCCAGCAGCTCCGGCACCCGCTGGCGCGCGCCCTGCGCGACACCGTGCTCCGGCTCACCCCGTCCCGGGCGGCGCTGCGCGGCATGGCCCGGTACGCCGACTGGCAGCCACCGGGCTGAGCGTCGGCGTACCGGGCCGCTCGGTCAGCGGGCGACCAGCAGCAGCAGGCCCCGGCCGCGCAGCAGATAGCCGGTACCCTGGCCGCCCAGCGCCGCCTCGGCGCCCGGCCGGGCCACCTGCTCCGGGCCCTCCGCCCAGGTGGAGGTGTCGGTGACCCGGTACCACTGCTTGCCGGCGCCGGGCGAGGGCAGCGTGAAGCCGACGTCGCCGGACCAGCCGTTGTAGCCGACATAGATCGCCGACGCCGGGTCGCCGAACTCGGTGCCGTCGATCCGCCAACCGAGCGCGTGGTTGTTCGGGTCGTTCCAGTACCCGGCGTCCGGGGCGGCCCCGGCCGGGGTGAACCAGGCGAGCTGGCCCAACCCGTTGCCGTTGCCGTCGGCGGACGAGTAGAACGTTGCCGGCCGCAGCGCCGGGTGCGCGGCGCGGAACGCGGCCAGGCGGGAGGTGAACGCGCGGAACGCGCTCTGGTTCGCGTCCGGGTTCCAGGTCAGCCAGTTGGCCGACGAGTCGAGGTTGTACGGGTTGTTGTTGCACCGCACCCCGCGCAGCACCTCGTCACCGCCGGTCATCATCGGGGTGCCGGCGGAGAGCAGCAGCAGCGCCTGGCCGGTGCGGGCGGCCCGGCGCTGGTCGGCCGCGACGCCGCCCTGGTCCCAGGAGCGGTTGTCGTCGCTGCCGCCGTCGGACGGGCCGTACGGCCAGGGCTGGTTGTTGTTCTTCGCGTTGCAGGCGTAGAGGTCGCGCAGGGTGAACCCGTCGTGGGCGACGAGGAAGTTCACCGAGTTACCCGGCCGGCGGCCGTCGTCGCCGTACAGGTCCGCGGAGCCGGCGAGCCGGGTGGCGAGCTGGCCCGGGGTGACCGGGTCGTAGCCCATCCGGTTCTGGTCGCTGCGCACCGTGTCCCGGTACTGGCCGTTCCACTCCGACCAGCCGGCCGGCAGGTTGCCCACCTGGTAGGTGCCGGCGCCGATCGCCCAGGGCTCGCCGATCCAGTCCACCCCCGCGCCGCCGCCGGCCGGGCGGGCCGGCATCTCCCGGACGATCCGGTTGAGCGCGGTGCCCGGGTCGGTGCGGCTGTAGCGGTAGCAGCCGTGCTGGCAGGTGTTGCCGAGCACGGTGGCCAGGTCGTGCCGGAACCCGTCGACGCCGAGCGTGTCCTTCCAGTACGCCAGCGAGTCGACGATCAGGTCCTGGGCGACCGGGTGGTAGGTGTTGTAGTTGCCGCCCACCCCGGTGTTGTCGTACGACGCCTGCCGGTCGGCGGTCAACGAGTAGTAGGTGGGGTTGTCGAGCCCGCGCCAGGACCACAGGTCGTAGGCCGGGGCGCCGCCGATCGTGCGCGCCCCGCCCTCGCCGGTGTGGTTGTAGACCACGTCGAGCAGCACCTTGATCCCGGCGTCGTGGAACGCCTTGACCATGGCCTGGAACTCGCGGGTCGGGCCGCCCGGGGAGCGGTCGGCGGCGTACCGCCGGTCGGGGGCGAACCAGTTGAGCGTCATGTAGCCCCAGTAGTTGTCCTCGGCGGTGCCGGTCGGGTCGACGTCGTTGGTGTCGTTCTGCGTCTCCTGCACCGGCAGGAACTCCACCGCGGTCACGCCGAGCGAGGCGAGGTAGCCGGCCTTGGTCGCGGCCCCCCGGTAGGTGCCCCGCCAGGCCTCCGGCACGCTCGGGTCGTCGCGGGTGAGGCCGCGTACGTGCACCTCGTAGAGCACGTCGTCCTTGAACGCCCGGGTGGGCTTGACGCCGGTGGCGCCGGTCGCGACGGCGAGCACCGCGCCCTTCGGGGCGTACGGGCCGCTGTCCACGGTGCGGTGGGCCGGCCCCGAGGCGTAGACGGTGTCGTCGGTCGCGCCGGGGCGCAGCGGGTCGTGGCTGAGTTCCCGGGCGTACGGGTCGACGAGCAGCTTGTTGGGGTTGAACCGGTTGCCGGCGGCGTCCACGTCGGCCACGAAGCCGGCGGACGAACCCTTGGTCCAGGTGCTGGTCCACGGCCAGTTCGGCCCCCAGGCCCGGTAGCCGTACCAGATCGTGCCGGTGAGGCCGTGGGTGTCGCGCAGGGTGGCGACGTCGACGGTGACGCCGAAGACCGCCGACGCGTCGCGGGTGAGCACGTAGCTGACCTTCTCGGCGGCGCCGGTGGGCGCGGCGTACAGGTAGACGGCGATCCGGGTCGCGGCGGCGGAGTGGACCCGGAACGTGATGGTCGAGCCGGTGGCGTCGTAGCGGGCGCCGAGCGCGCGGGCGTCGACGGCGGCGCCGGCGGGTGGCGCGGCGGCGGTGAGGCCGACGGCGGACAGCACCGCGGCGAGGAGCAGGGCGAGGACCGGACGGGGTCTGGGCATGGCGGTCTCCGACGGGGACGCGGGTGGACGGTGCGTGCGGACGTCGGCCGACTTCCGGCTGTTGCAAAAACTTGCAAGTTTTGCCGGAAAGATAACAGTCGATTTCAACCAGGTAAAGAGGTCCGGGTCGATCGACCCTGGTCGCCGCCGCCCGCCCTGGTCCCCAATGGAGGTGAGGAGAGGGGGTCCGGATGAGCACGGAATCGTGGCGCCGGCAGATGAGGTGGATGTACCGGGGTGGCCGACCGAACCGGCTCGCCCGGGTGCTGAACGGGCTCGCCGCGCGGCAGCACTCCGCCGGGCTCGGCCCCCGGCACTGGGTGACGCTGGAGGTGCGGGGCCGGCGCAGCGGCCGGACGGTCGCCCTGCCACTGGTGGTCGCCGACCACGAGGGCGAGCGCTACCTGGTGTCGATGCTCGGCGACCGGGTCAACTGGGTGGCCAACGTCCGGGCCGCGGGCGGGCGGGCGGTGCTGCGCCACCGCGGTCGGGAGGCGGTCCGACTGGTCGAGGTCGACGTCGCCGACCGGCCGCCGATCCTGCGTCGCCACCTCGCGCTCGCCCCCGGCGCACGTCCGCACGTGCCGGTCGACAGGCACGCCCCGCTCACCGAGTTCGCGCGCGTCGCCCCGACCATCCCGGTCTTCCGGATCGTGGCGGACCGGCCGGCGCCGGAAACAGCGGAATGACAACCTTTCAGGATATCGATCGGGCGCGTTTGCGGGGTCGTCCGAATGGGAGAGGCAGCCGGTAAGATCGGCGACAAAGCGGCGGCTGATCGCTGACTGTCGAGCCCGTCCCGACCGCCCACACTGGGCGCATGAATACGAGACTCCGCCGCAGCCGGATATTCAGCCTCGCGGTGTGTCTCGCCCTCGTGGCGACACTGAGCGGCTGCATGCAGCTCAACCTCGGGTTGACCGTGAACCCCGACGACACGATCTCCGGCCAGCTCCTGCTGACCGCGCAGAAGTCCGTGCTCAAACAGCGCAACCCGGACGTCGCGGTGGCCTTCGCCGAACTGCGGCAGAACATTCCCACGCTTCCCGCCGGCACCGAGACCCGGTACGAGGACCCCAACTTCTACGGCATTCAGATCACCTACCGGAAAACACCGTTGGCGCAATTCACGAGCGAGAGCGTGAATCTTGTTCGGGACAACGATCTCTATCGCTTCTCACTCCCCCTGGATCCGAAGAAATACGGCGGAAAGGTGGCCGAACAGGATCCACGGAACCAGCAGGCGTTCATGACCTTGATGTCGTTCGAGATCTCGGTGACGTTCCCGGGCCGGGTACTCGACACCAACGGCGCGATCACCGGCCGCTCGGTGAGCTGGAAGGTGGTCGCCAACCAGCCCAAGCCGGCCGAACTGCGGGCCGTCGCCGAGGCGCCACCGGCGCCGCCCACCAGCGCGGTCGCCGCAGTGGTCGACGGCGGCTCCTTTCCCTGGCTGCCGGTCGTCGCCGGCGCGGTGGTCCTGCTGCTGGTCGTCGCCGTGGTGGTCGTGCTGCTGCTGCGCCGCCGCCGGGGCGGGAGCACGGTCGCGACACCGGCCGCGCCCACCACCGGACCGGCCGCGCCCGCCGCGCCGGCCACGCCGACGCCCCCCGCCGGTCCACCGGCCTGAGTCCCGCCGGCCCGGCCTCCTCCGGAGGTCGACCGTCGGCCCTCGACCACCGGCGACAACCCGCCGGTCCCCACCGCCGACCGGGCGGACCCCGTGGCGACAACCGCGGGCCGCCGCACCATCCCACCCGAGGCCGCACCACCGCACCGTCGAAAAGGGGGATCGCCGTGAACGATCTCTTCACCTGGGCCGCTCTGGGCAGTCTGACCGGCGCCAGCGCCGCCACCCTGCTCGCCACCAACGTCATCGGCGGCCTGATCGGGCCGAGCGGCGACAAGGCGCGCAAGTGGATCGCGCTGGGCTTCGCGCTCCTGCTCTCCTACCTGACCGCCGCGTTCGCCGACGCCGGCCCGGAAAAGTGGATCATCGCGTTCTTCAACGGGCTGGTCATCTTCTCCGCCGCGCTCGGCATCAACCAACTGCCCCCGGGCAACCGGCAGGCGACGCAGGCGTCGCCGACCCAGCTCGCCCAGGGGCGTGAGCCCCGCTACGTCCGCTCCTGGGTCTGAGAGAGGTGACCGTCATGGTCTTCGGCATCCTCAGCGCCGCCGTCCAGGTCGTCTTCGGCGCCGTCCTCGGGCAGCTCGCCGCCGGCACCGTCGGCCTGCTGGTCGGCGCGGTCGTCGGGTTGCTCGTCGGCGCGCCCTTCGGCTGGGCCACCGCCTCCGCCGGCACCTACGGCGCCGACGCGAAGGGGATCTTCCTCTTCGTCGTCGACCACACGTGGAGCCTGCTCAACACGTTCGCCGGGGCGCTCTACCTGGCCCTGCACCTGGTCTTCGGCCACCAGCTCGACCGGGTCGTCTCGGCCGGCAGCGGCCGGGTCAACGTGGTCGAGGGCGTCTCGCCCCGCTACGCCACCACCATCGGCACCGTCTGCGCCGGGTCCAGCCCGGGCATCCAGCGGCACGAGGACGTGCACGTGTTCCAGGCCCGACTGCTCGGCCCGCTCTACCTGCCGCTGGTCGCGCTCAACTACGCACTGTTCACCATCGCCCCGGTGTGGCTGCTCTGGCACGACCACACCAACGCGCCGATCAACCGGTTCACCCGCTACTTCGAGATCGGCGTCTACCCGCACGTCTGGAACGAGGCCATCGCGTACCGGATCCAGGGGACGCCGCCGCGATGACAGGCGCGATCGAGGCGGCCGTCGCGGACGTCACGTCCTGGCTGGCCGGGGCGGCGGGTGAGCCCGTCCCGGTCGGCCCGCCACGCGACGACCCGGACGGCGGCCTCACGGTCTGGCCGCTGGACCTGCGGCCGGCCCGGCAGACCGCGACCGGCGGCGCGGCGCGCGAACCGTACCGGTTCGTGCTCCGGCTGCTGGTCAGCGGCGGCGGGCCGGCGGCGCTGCCGGCGCTGGACCGGGTGCTCGCCGCGGCCACCACCGGCACCGGCCGGCCGGAGCTGGTGCTGGACGCCGGCGACCCGGCACTGTGGCGGGCGCTCGGCGTGGCGCCCCGACCGGCGCTGCTGCTCGACGTGCCGGCGCGGATCGACCGGCCGACGCCCACCGCGCCGCCGGTGCGGCAGCCGCTACGGCTGCGGCAGCTCGACATGCGCACCCTCGACGGCCGGGTGGTCGGGCCGCAGGACCAGCCGCTCGCCGCGATGCGGGTGGAGCTGGTCGGCACCGCCCAGGCCACCGAGACCGACGCCGCCGGCCGGTTCCGGCTGGTCGGCGTGCCGCACGACCCCGACGCACCGGACCGTCCGGTGCGGATCCGGCTGGTCGGCCGGGGGCGCGTGCACACCGCCGAGCTGGACCCGGCCGGCGACGACCTGGTCGTCGTCCACGCCCCCGACTGACTCCCCAGGAGGACCGATGCCCACCTACTTCTCCCCCGGCATCTACGTCGAGGAGGTGCCCTCCGGGGCCCGCCCGATCGGGCCGGTCGGCACGAGCACCGCCGCCTTCGTCGGGGTCGCGCCGAACCGCACCGCGCACGTCGACCGGCCGCTGGCGGTCAACAGCTGGACCGAGTTCCTGCGCCTCTACGCCGACGGCGAGCACCTGGAGAGCACGCCGCTGGCCCGGGCCGTGTTCGGCTTCCTGGACAACGGCGGCACCCGCTGCTGGGTGGTCAACGTGGGCGAGGGCGGCCAGCTCACCGGCACCGGCGGGCGGCGCGGCGGGCTGCAGGTGCTGGAGGCGATCGACGAGATCTCCATCCTGGCCGCGCCCGGCTACCACGACCCGGTCTCGCACGAAGCCCTGATCAGCATGGCCGAGCGGCTGCGCACCATGGTCGCGATCTGCGACCCGCCGCCCGAGGTGGCCGACGTCTCCCGGCTCACCCGCGTCGCCACCCCCGCCAAGCCCGCGTCGGGGCCGTCGGCCGGTAAGCCCGCCTCGCCCGACAAGCCCGCCGAGGGTACGCCGAAGGACGCCGACGACGAGCCGCCCGGCACCGGCGGTGACCGGCCCCGGCAGTCCGACTTCGCCACCTTCTACTTCCCCTGGATCCGGGTCCGCGACCCGCTCGGCGGCGACCTGGTGCTCACCCCGCCGAGCGGGCACGTGGCCGGCATCTGGGCCCGCACCGACGCGCTGCGCGGGGTGCACAAGGCGCCGGCCAACGAGCCGGTGCGCGGCGCGGTCGACCTGGCGTACCGGGTGACCCGGCCGGAGCACGACGTGCTGAACCCCAAGGGCGTCAACGTGATCCGGTTCTTCGCCGGCGAGGGCATCCGGCTCTGGGGCGCCCGTACGCTCGCCGCCGAGGCCAGCGAGTGGCGCTACCTGAACGTGCGCCGGCTCTCCATCTCCATCGAGCAGGCGATCGCCAACGGCACCCGCTGGATGGTGTTCGAGCCGAACGACTTCACGCTGTGGCGCTCGATCCGGCGCGACATCGGCGCGTTCCTGACCCGGGTGTGGCGCGACGGCGCGCTGCTCGGCCGCACGCCGGAGGAGGCGTTCTTCGTCAAGTGCGACGAGGAGACCAACCCGGCCGACGTCCGCGACGCCGGGATGGTGGTCGCGCACATCGGCATCGCGGTGGTCAAGCCCGCGGAGTTCGTGGTGTTCAAGCTGAGCCAGTGGGCCGGCGGCACCGAGACCGAGACGATCGGAGGCTGACATGCCGACCACTGCGACGCCGCAGCCGGGCGCACCCGTCGACCCGTACCGGGCGTACCACTTCAAGCTGCTCATCAACGGCGTCACCAACGGGCACTTCACCGAGGTCAGCGGCTTCGAGGTGGCGATTCCGTCGCTGGCCTACCGGGAGGCCGGCAACGAGCGCATCCGGGCCGTGCCCGGGCAGGTCGAGTACGCCCCGGTGACGCTGCACTTCGGCCTGACCAACGCCCGCGAGCTGTGGGACTGGGTGAACGCGGCGGCGAAGGGCACTGTCAACCGGCGCAACGTGTCGGTGGTGCTGCTCGACCCGGCCGGCACCGCCGAGGTGCTGCGCTGGAACATGATCAACGCCTGGCCGACCCGGTGGCGGGGCGCCCACCTGAACACCCTCTCCCAGGAGATCGCGATCGAGGCGCTGACCCTGGCGTACGAGGGACTGGAGCTGGAGTCCGGCAGTGCGGCCGCCCCGGCGACCGCGTGACCGGCTGGCCCGCGCCCTGCGGGCCACCGCCGACCGCCTGACCGCCCCCGGCGCCCCCGCCCACTCCGCACCCGCCGGGAGCCGGTCCACACTCGCCGGCGAGCTACCGGCGCGCCGCCCCGGCGAGCCACCCGAGCACTGGCTCCGCCTGGTCGCCGCGCACGCCCCCGGCCTCCTGCACGACCTGCCCCACCTTTCGCCCGTTCTCGGTGACCAAGGAGTCCACGTCGACAGCGGCCACGCCGCCGACACGAACTCCTTGGTCACCGACCGGTCGGTGGCGGGCCGGCTGGCCCGGCTGTGGCGGGCGTGGCGGGGGGACGGCGCCGGCTGGAGATCTTGGTACGAAAGGGCCCTCCTGGGGGCCGATTCCTACCAAGATCTCCCGTCCGTACCGGCTGATGGGACGGGTGTCCCATTCAGCGGTTCCGGTGCCGACGCGGTGCGTTCCGACGCGGACGACGTGTCGGCGTGGATCGCCGCGGGGTTCGCCGGACCGGACGGCGCCGGCCCGCGCCCGTCCCGGACAGGACCGCGGCCGACCGGAGCCGGACCGGCGTGGTGGGGCCGGACCGCCAGGAGTCGCGCGACCGGAGCGTCGTCCCGGCGCGCGCCCGAGGTCGGACCGGCCAGCGGCGCCGGCCCGCGGACAGACGGGGGTGGTCTTCCGACCCGCCACAGCACGCCGAGGCGGGACGGAACCGGACCGGGCGGCGCGTGGGAAACCGACGGCGTCGACGGGCCGGGCGGGACGTGGGGGCCCGCCGCCGCCGGACCGGGCGGCACGTCGGGCGGACTCGACCACGCCGGCGCGTCGGGTGCGCCCGGCCGTGCCGGCACGTCGGGCGGACCCGACTATGCCGGCGGGTGGGGCGGACCCGGCCATGGCGGCGGGTCGGGCGGACCCGGCCATGGCGGCGGGTCGGGCGGACCCGGCCATGGCGGCGGGTCGGGCGGACGCGGACCGGCCGACGCGTGGGAGCGGGGCGTAGGAGGAGCGGCCGGCCCATGGGGACGGCGCGTCGGTCCCGCCGGCACATCGGGTCCCGGTGACCCGGCCGGACCGGGCGGAGTGGGGGGAACCGACGGCGCAGTCGGGCCGGGTGGCTCCACGGGGCCGGGCCCGTCCGGGGGACACGGCAGACGGGGACGGGCCGACGCGACCGGAGCGGCCGGCGGAGACGGGTCGCCGGGGATCAGCCGGGCGGGGTGGTCGTTACGGCGCACGGGACGGCTCGGCCGGGACGGTGAGCGGGCGGGCCCGCCCGACGGCAGCCGCGCCGACGCCACCGCCGGGCCGGACCGGGGAGGGTGGCCGGGCGTCCGTCCACTCTCGTTCGCCCCGGCACGGCATGGTCCGGCGGCGGCCGACGGGTCGGGCGACACCGGCCGTCACCCGGCGCGGACCGATGCCGGGCACCGGGCCGACGACCGGTCGCCCGACGGGGAGCGCCGGGTGCCGCTGTCGTCACGGCAGCAGCGGGCGACGCAGCCGGCGGCGAGCGCGGTGGACGACGGCGGCCGGCGGCGTCCGTCGAGTCCGTGGCCCACCCTGCCGGACGAGGCCGGCGTCGGGTCACGCGGCACCGGACGGGTGGGCGGGACGCGGCCGGCGGCGGAGATCGGGGCGGCACACCGGGACCCGTGGCCGGCGCTGCCCGACGAGCCGGCGCCCCGGCCGGCGGTCGCGGGCGCGACCTGGCGGGAGAACCGGCTGGACCGGGAACAGGCGGGTGGCTGATGGAACGCGTCGCCTTCCTCGTGGACGAGTCCGGCACCCGGGTCGACTGCCTGCTCAACCCGGAGACCGTGCAGGTCACCCGGCTGGCCGGGGTCCGGCCCCGGGGCGGCCCGGACGGGCCGTTGACCGGCGCCGGCCTGGCCGACGACCCGCTGGTCTTCACCGGTGGCGGGCGCACCGAGCTGGTGCTGGACCTGCTCTTCGACGTCGACTTCGTGGAGTCGCCGGCCCGCCCCGAGGACGTCCGGGCGCTGACCCGGCCGCTGTGGATGCTCGCCGAGAACTCGGCGGTGGAGCACGGCTGGCCCCGCCCGCCGCTGGTGCGGCTGGTCTGGGGCAAGACCTGGAACGTCCCGGGCGTGATCGCGGCGATCGCGGAACGGTTCGACGCGTTCACGCTCACCGGCACGCCGCGCCGCTCCTGGCTGCGGTTGCGGCTGGTCCGGGTGGCGGAGACCGCCGACGCGGCCCAGGCCGGCTTCGAGGAGGAACTGGCCACGGCGAGCACCCCCACCGTGGCACCCGGCTCCGCGGTGGTCGCCGCCGCCGACGGCGCGGCCGAGCCGGGCTGGTCCGGGGTCCGCTTCGACCTGCTCGCGCACGACGCGTTGGGGTCGCCGCTGCGCTGGCGGCTGCTCGCCGCGCACAACCGGATCACCGATCCGCTGGCGGTGCCGGCCGGCACCGCGCTGGCGGTACCGGCGATCGGCGCCACCACGCCGCCGCCCGAGGCCGCCACCACGACGGGAGGCACGCCGTGACCGCAGGCCACACCACGACGGGAGGCACGCCGTGACCGCAGGCCACACCACGACGGGAGGCACGCCGTGAGCCGGGCCGCGACGGTGACAGTGGACGGGCGGCCGTTGGCCGACCCGACCCGGCTGCGCGGGATCCGGGTCGCCGCCCGCCTGGACCGGCCGACGCAGTGCGAGCTGGCCCTGGCCACCGCGCCCGGCGCGGGCGCACTCGACCCGGCGGTACGCCCCGGCGCCGCCCTCGACGTGCGCCTGGACGGCCACCCGGACGCCCTGTTCGCCGGCGAGGTGACCGCCGTGGAGGTGGAGTACGCCGGTGACGGCGCCGCGCTGCTCCGGATCCGGGCTTACGACAAGCTGCACCGGCTGCGTAAGCGGCAGGAGCTGCGGGTGTTCGAGTCAGTGACGGCCGCCGAGCTGGCCTCGGAGCTGTGCGCCGGGCTGGGCCTGAGCGTGGCCGCCGAGACCGACGGGCCGCGCCTGGAGCGGCTGCTGCAGCACCGGCACACCGACCTGGAGCTGCTGTGCGAGGTGGCCGGCCGGGCCGGGCTGCACCTGGCCGTGGACTCCGACCGGCTGCGGCTGCTCACCCTGGACGGCCACGGCGAGCCGGTGCCGTTGACCCTCGGCGAGAACGTGCACGCGCTGCGGGTCACCGAGAACCTGGACCGGGCCGGCGCGGAGTGCGCCGCGCTGGGCTGGCATCCGCAGCGCGCCGAGGCGCTCGGCCAGCGGGCCGGCGAGGCGCGCAGCGGACGGCGGATCCCGCTGCGTCCGGAGCCGGGCGACGTCGGCGCGGACGGGGTGCGGACCGCGGTGGACCAGCCGGCGCGCAGCGACGACGAGCTGGCCGCGCTGGCCCAGGCGGGGCTGGACGCGCGGGTCGCCGCGCTGGTCACCGCCGAGGGCACCGCCGAGGGTGACCCGGCGTTGCGGCCGGGCCGGCGGATCGCGCTGGCCGGCGTCCCGGAGCCGGTGGCCGGCGTGTACGTGCTCACCGAGGTGGTGCACACCGTCGACGCGGACGGCCACCTGACCCGGTTCTCCACCGCCCCGCCGGAGCCGCCCCCGGTGGCCGCGCCCCCGCCGGCGACGGTCACGCTCGGCACGGTCACCGACGTCGACGACCCGGACGGGCTGGGCCGGGCCCGGGTGACGCTGCCCGCGTACGGGGACCTGGACGCCGGCTGGCTGGCCGTGCTCTGTCCGGGCGCGGGCCGGGGCAAGGGCATCGTCGCGCTGCCCGACCCGGACGACACGGTGCTGGTGGCGTTGCCCGGCGGCGAGCCGGCGTCGGGCGTGGTGCTCGGTTCGCTGTTCGGCGCGGTCGAGCCCTACGACGCGGGGATCGTCTCCGGGCGGTCCCGGCGGTGGTCGATGCGGACCGGCACCGGGCAGTCGATCGTGATCGACGACGACGGGCGCACGCTGCGGCTGGCCACCGACGCGGGCAGCTTCGTCGAGCTGCGCCCCGAGCTGACCACCGTGCACGCCGCCGGCGACCTGGTGCTCTCCGCGCCGGGACGGGCCATGGTGGTGCGCGCGAAGACCGTCGACTTCCTGCACGCCCCGGCGGCCGAGGACGCCGAGACCGCCGCCGCCCAGGCCCGTACCCTCGCCCGTTCCTCCGGAGGTGGCTGATGCGCTGGATCCACCGCGACTCGCTGATCACCTGCGGGCACGACGGGCGGGTGACGAACCGCCCGTCGCAGCAGTGGGTCACCGTGCGGGGCGTGCCGGCGCTGGTGCGGCCCGACCCGGAGGGACGCGACATCACCGCCTGCCCGAACTACGGCCCGACGATCAAACCCTGCCTGCACACGATGACCGTGACGGTCGGCTACAGCGCCTGGGTGCGGGTGGACCGGCAGCCGGTGGTGCTGTCGCACCTGGACGGCCTCACCGACGGCACCCCGCCGGGCACCGTGCACCACCAGGTCCGCGACCCGCGGCAGATGTTCCTGGGGGCGGACCGGTGAGGGCGTTCCGCTTCGTCGGCGCCGGCTTCGACGCCGGTCGCGCCGGTGGTCTCGCGCTGACCGCCGCCGGCGGGCTCGCCATGACCGAGGGCGACGAGACGGTACGCCAGGCGCTGTACCTGCTGCTGTCCACCACCCCGGGCGAGCGTCTGATGCGTCCCGGATACGGGTCGCGGTTGCACCGGCTGGTCTTCGCGCCGAACGACGACACCACCGCCGGGCTGGCCATCCACTACGTGCGGCAGGCGATCCGGCGCTGGGAGCCGCGGGTGGAGGTGCTCGACGTGGACGCCGGGCCGGACCCGGACGACCCGTGGCGCCTGGTGATCCGGCTGGACTACCGGGTGCGGGCCAGCCTCTCCCCCGGCCAGCTGGTGTTCTCCGTCGACCTGCTGCCGCCCGACGACGACCCCGGCGACCGGCCGGACGAGGAGGCCACGTCATGACGCTGCCGGTGCCGCACCTGGACGACCGCGCCTTCCTCGACCTGGTCATCGAGGCGCGGGAACGGATCCGCCGTTCCTGCCCGGACTGGACGGACCTGTCCGCGCACGACCCGGGGATGGCGCTGCTGGAGGCGTTCGCCTACCTGACCGAGGTGATGATCTACCGGCTGAACCAGTTGCCGGAGAAGGCGTACGTCGCGTTCCTGAACCTGCTCGGCGCGACCCGGCACCCGCCGGCGGCGGCCTGGGCGGACGTGCGCCTGACCCGCACCGGCGCGGACCGCGCCGCGGTGCGGGTGCCGGCCGGGACCCGGGTCGCCGCGGCCCGCGGCGCCGACCCCCGGCCGGTCGTCTTCGTGACCACCGAGCCGGTGGTGCTGCCCGCCGGCGAGACCGAGGTGACGGTACGCGTGCACCACTGCGAGCCGGTCGAGGCGGAGCTGCTGGGCACCGGCACCGGCCAGCCCGGGCAGACGTTCCGGGCGGCCCGCGCGCCGCTGACCCGCACCACCGAGGCGCTGGACCTGCTGCTCGGGGTGGAGGTGCCGGCCGGTTCGGTGGAGCTGGGCGCCGCCGCCCGCGAGCACGAGGGCCGCACGTACGAGATCTGGCGGCCGGTGGACAGCTTCGCCGGCCTCGGCCCGCAGGCCAAGGTCTACCTGGTGGACCGGGCGTCCGGGGTGGTCACGTTCGCCCCGGCGCTGGACCTGCGCCCGGTCGCCGGGACCGGACCGGACGCGGGGACCGGGAGCGCCCCGGCCGACGAGGGGACGGCCGGGGCGACCACGGTGGCGGCGGTGCCGCCGGCCGGGCGGCAGGTGCGGCTCTGGTACCGGTGCGGCGGCGGGCCGGCCGGGAACGTGGCCGCCGGCGTGCTGACCAGCCTGCGCGACCCGCTGCCGGGACTGAAGGTGGACAACCCGCTGCCGGCCACCGGCGGTCGGGAGCTGGAGTCGCTGGATTCGGTGCTGGCCCGCGGGCCGTACGAGTTCTTCGCGCAGCAGCGCGCGGTGACCGCGCGGGACTTCGAGATCCTCGCCACCGGCTCCGGCGCGGTGGCCCGGGCCCGCGCGTTCACCCGGGCCACGGTCTACAGCTTCGCCCGGCCGGGCGAGGTGGAGGTGGTGCTGGTGCCGTACGTGCCGGAGGCGGCCCGCCCCGGCGGCCGGCTGCCGGTGGCGGTGCTGCGCGAGCACGAGGTGGAGGAGGCCCGCCGTCGGGTCGAGGCCGACCTGGAGCGGCGGCGCGCGCTGGGCACCGCGGTGCGGGCCGGTTGGGCCCGCTACAAGGCGGTCTCGGTGCGGGCCCGGGTGGTGGTGCGCCGCGAGGAGGACGTCGACGCGGTCCGCCGCCGCATCCACGACCGGCTGCACCAGACGCTGAGCCCGCTGCCCACGCCGCTCAACCCGACCGGCTGGGCGTTCGGCGAGCCGCTGCGCGCCTCCAACGTCTACCGGATGCTGGAACACGCCGAGCCGGGCGTGCGGTACGTCGAGTCGGTGCGCTTCGTGGTCGACGAGGCGCCGGACGCGCAGGTCCGCACCGTCGCCGTGGACCAGTACCAGCCCGACACCTGGTACGCCGGGCGCGGACCGGTGCTGTTCCGCTCGACCGACGCCGGCGCGGGCTGGGAGCCGGCCGGCCGGTTCGACGACGAGACGGTGGTCCGGGTGGCGCCCGCCCCCGCCCCGGTACGCCCGGGCGTGGTGCCCCGGGCCGGCTCGGTGGCGGTGGTGACGGCCCGCGACGCCGGTGGTTCCCGGGTGCGGCTCAGCACCGACCTGGGCGAGACCTGGGCGCTGCTCACCGACCTGGAGGCCGGGGTGCGGGACCTGGCCTGGATCGACCGGGACGGCACCGGCGCGCTGCTGCTGGCCACCGACGCCGGCCTCTACGAGGTGCCGCTGCTGCCCGGCGCGGTGCCGTTGCAGATCCTGGTCGACCCGGCCGACGCCGACCGGGGCTTCTACGCGGTGCGGTCGTTCGTCTCCGAGCGCGGCGCGCCCGGGGTCGCGGTCGCCGCGCAGGCCGGCTTCGGGGTCTACCTGTCCACCGCGGCCGGGCGCCCCGGCACGTTCGGCCACGTCGGCCTGGCCAACGTGGACAACCGGGTCCTCGCCGTGCAGTACGACGGCCCGGCCACGCTGCTGTGGTGCGGCGCGGGCGAGCCGCACCCGAAGAAGCCCGGCCAGGGCTGCCACCGGACCCGGCTGTTCGAGTCGGACGTGCAGTGGCAGTCGATGGCCGCCGGCTGGATCGGCGGCACCTGCCGGGACCTGGCGTTCAGTGGCCCGCTGGCGCTGGCGGCCACGCAGAGCGGCGGGGTGGTCCGGCTGGACACCCTCGCCGGGCAGCCGCAGTGGCGGTCGGTGTCGGTCAACTGCGGCCTGCCGCTGCGGGACCGGACCCGGTTCTCACCGGTGGACGCCATCGCCGCCACCGCGCCGTCCGGGAGCGGTGACCGGCTGGTCCTGGCCGGCGGCGAGCGCGGCGTCTATCGCAGCGGCGACGGCGAGGACTGGACGGCCAGCGCCAACCAGTCCACCGCCGACGTGGTCACCGTCCCCGGCACCTGGCTGCTCTGCTCCGGCGAGCACGACATCGAGGTGGTGCGGCAGGATGCGTCGAACGGCGATTGAGCGGCTGCTGCCGGCCGCCTACCAGCGGGCCGCCGGCCCGGGCAGCGTGCTGGGCGCGCTGCTGGACGTGATGGAGGCGCTGCACGCCCCGGACGAGGCGGTGCTCGCCGACGTCGACGCGCTGTTCGGGCCGTACCGGACGCCGGACGGGTTCGTGGCGTACCTGACCCGCTGGGTGGCGATGGACCACGTGGTGGCCGCGCCGCGCGCGGACGCGCCGCTGCCGCTGCCGTTGGGCCGGCTGCGTGACCTGGTCGCGCACGGCGCGCTGCTGGCCCGCTGGCGGGGCACGCCGTACGGGATGCGTACCGCGCTGGAGCTGGCCACCGGGGTGACCGGGTTCGTGCTGGACGAGCCGACCGATCGGCCGTTCCACCTGGTGGTGCGCGTGCCGCCGGCCGCCGCGGACCGGCTGGCGCTGGTCACCCGGATCGTCGAGGCGGAGAAGCCGGCCGCGGTCACCGTCGAGGTGGTCGCCGCCGACGACGTCGCCGACCCCGCGCCGTCCCCCGCCGAACCGCCGCCCGCCGAGCCGCCGCCGCCCGCCGAACCGCCGCCGCCCGCCGAACCGCCGCCGCCGACGGCGGAGCCGGTGCGCGCGGTCGGTCGGGCGCACGTGCCCCCGCCCCCGCCCCACGATCCGCCCGAGGAGCCGTCATGACCACCGAATGGACCGTCGTCGCCGCCGCCGAGCAGTTCACTCTGGACGCCCGCAACGCCGGTGAGCTGACCTTCACCGTGTCGAACCCGGGTGCGGCGCCGGACACCGTGGTGTTCGACGTGGCACCGGGCGAGGGCAGCCAGCGCGCCTGGTTCACGGTGGCCGAGCCGCAGCGGGTGGTGCCCGGGCAGGGCTCGGTGTCGGTCCTGGTCCGCCTCGCCGTGCCGGCCGGCACCCCGCCCCGGCGCTACGACATGACCGGGTTCGCGTACTCGGCGAACACCGCCCCGGAGGAGAGTTCCCGCTCCAGTGGCCGGGTGACCTACGACGTTCGGGCGGTGGTGGCGCCGAAGCGTTCGCCGTGGCCGTGGCTGGCCGCCGCGGCGGTGCTGCTGCTGGTGGTGACCGGCGTGGTGGTGTGGCTGGTGACCCGCGGGCCGGACGCTCCGCCGACGCCGCAGGCCCGGCCGGTGACGGTGGAGGCGGAGACGCTCGTCGCCGGCGCCCAGGTCACCTCGAAGACCGCCGCCAAGGCGGAGGTGGTGGCGCAGGACAACTGCTGCGGCGTGACCTGGTCCGGCGACAAGCAGCTCTTCTTCCTCGGCAAGGCGGTCGGCGACCGGGTGACCGTGCGGGTGGACCTGCCGTCGGACGGCACCTGGCGGTTCGCCACCGTGCGCACCACCGCGCCCGACTACGCGAACACCATCTGGCTGGTCGACGGCAAGCAGGTCGGCGACACGTTCTTCGGCTTCAGCCCGACCGTGGCCGTCACCGACGAGCCGGAGGTGGCCACGCTGGAGCTGACCCGGGGCGCGCACGAGCTGACGCTGGTGGCGGTGAGCAAGACCCAGGGCACCGACTCCTACTTCGCCGGGGTGGACCTGGTCCGGTTCACCCCGGTCGGCCAACCATGAGCGGCCGGCAGAAGGTGCTGCTGATCGCGCTGGCCGTGCTGCTGGTGGTGCTCTGGGTGGTGGCCGTGGCGGGGCAGCGCGACGGCCCGGGCGACCCGTCCGCCGGGCCGGGCCCGCTGGCCCGGCTCGGGCGCGGCGCCGGGGCGGTGGACCCGGCGACGGTGACCGTGGCGTGCGTACCGCCGGCCGCCGAACCGACCGCCACCGCCGACGGGGTGGTGGTCGGCTTCGGCGCCACCTGCCGGCTGCGGGTCGCCGACCCGGGCGCGCTGCGCACGCTGGTGCTGCGCGGCGCGACGCCGTTCGAGGTGACGGCCCGCGCCCCCGGCGACGCGGACGTCACGGTCACCGACGAGGTCACCGCCGGGCCGGACGGCGCGACGGTGGCGAAGGTGGCGGTGGACCGGGAGACCGAGGTGGTCCTGCGGTGCCCGGGAGGTGGCGGGTGCACGGTCACTGTCGCCCGGTCCTGACCGGGCCCGCCGACACGGAGGCGCGACATGGGTGAGCTGCGGAAACCGTTCCTGCTGCTGGCGTTGTTCGCGATCGCGCTGGTGGTCGCCGTGGAACTGGGCGCGGCGGCGCTGACCGGCGGCGGCGACGCGGGCTCCGCGCTGCGCGGCAGCGCCGGGCAACTCGGCGTCGAGCTGGGCGACGTGGGCGCGGTGGCCGAGCCGTCCGGGCGGGGCACCGGTTACCTGGCGCTGATCGACGTGGTGGCGCTCTGGACCACCGGGCTGTTCGCGCTGAGCCTGGTGCTGCCCGACCGGGTGCAGGGCCGGGTGCAGGGCGTGGCCACGCTGGTCTTCTCGATCGTGCTGCTGCTGGTGTCGCTGGTCCTGCTGATCGTCGCGTTCGTCGAGCTGACCGTGATGGTGTCGCTGTTCCTGGCGCCGCCGTTCGGCACGCTCGCCTACCTGGCGGTGTGGGGGTTCTTCCCGGTCGACGACGCGGCCGTGCTGCTCGGGCTGGGGCTGCTGCTCAAGCTGGTCTGGGGCGGGCTGCTGCTGGCCGCCCAGCCACGTTTCGCGCGCAACAAGGGGCTGGTGCTGCTGGCGCTGACCACGCTGCTGTGCACGGTGGTGCTCCAGTTCCTGCACGGCCTGCTGCCGGTGATCCTGGTCAGCATCCTCGACGACCTCGGCGCGGTGGTGTTCGCCGTGGTGGCGTTGATCTGGGCGCTGGTGCTGCTGGTCGGGTCGATCCCGGCGATCGTCAAGGCGGTGCGCACCACGGCGACCACGTCCGGCCGCACGGTCACCTGACCGGACGGCCACCGGCGAGTTCGGCAAGGCGCGGGAGCTGGGCGGGGTCGGTGAGCGCCGAGCCGACCGCCACCACCCGGACGCCGGCGGCCAGGAAGTCCCCCGCGTTGCCGGCGTCGATGCCGCCGGTCGCCACGAACCGGGCCTCCGGCAGCGGCCCGGCGACCGCCCGGAACCAGGCCGGACCGAGGCTGACCGCCGGGAACGCCTTGAGCCAGACCAGGCCGTGGTCGAGTGCATGCTGCGCCTCGGTGGGGGTGGCCACGCCGGGCAGGTGCGGGATGCCGTAGCTGTGCGCCGCGTCGGCGACCGCCAGGTCCAGGCCGGGCGCGACGGTGAACGCCGCGCCGGCGCTCACCGCCTGGCGGACCTGGGCCGGGGTGCGTACGGTGCCGGCGCCGACGAGCCGGTCCCGCCGCCGCCCGGCCGTCGCGGCGGCGCGCAGCGCGGGCACCGCGCCCGGCGTACGGATCGGCACCTCCACCACGTCGATGCCGAGGTCCCAGGCCAGCTCCGCGAGCCGGACCGTCTCCTCCGGCGGCAGGTCGCGCAGGATCACCATCACCCGCGCGTCGCCGAACAGCGGTGCGAAGTCGTGCCCGGTCATGTGCCGCTCCCTCCGTCGTGGCGCCGTGCCGGCGCCGCCCACTCCCGGTCGCTCAACGCCAGCGCCCGGGCGATCCGCGCCGGGTCCGGCGGTGGCGCGTTGTCGCCCGACGCGGCCAGCACCGGCGCCGCGGTGAGGTGACCCAGGCGCAGACAGGATCGCAGGTCGACCCGGCGCAGCAGCCCGGCGAGGAAGCCGGCGGCGAACGCGTCCCCGGCGCCGACCGGCTCCACCACGTCCACCGGCAGCGCCGGCACGAAGACCGCCGGCCCGGTACGCGCCAGCGCGGTGGCGCCGACCGCGCCGTCCTTGACCACCACCAGTTCCGGCCCGGGCAGCAGGTCGCGCACGGCGACCGGGTCGGCGGCGCCCCACAGCGTGTCGGCCTCGTCCTGCCCGACGAGCACCACGTCGGCGCGGTCGGCCAGGTTCCGCAGCACCGGCCCGGCCCGGTCGGCGGGCCAGAGCGCCGGACGGTGGTTCACGTCGAAGGTGAGCCGGGCACCCGGTGCCGCCCGTCCGGCCAGCGCGTGCGCGAGCAGGTCCCGGCAGGAGTCGGAGAGCGCGGCGGTGATCCCGGACAGGTGCAGCAGCCGCACCCCGGCCAGCCGCGGGTCGGCGAGGTCCGCCGCGCCGAGGCGGCTCGCCGCCGACCCGGCCCGGTGGTAGTGGACCCGGGTGCCGGCCGGGCCGGGATCCTTGAGGTAGACGCCGGTCGGCGCCTCCGGGTCGACGGTGACCAGGTCGACGTCGACCCCGGCGGCGGCGATCTCGGCGACCACCCGGCGGCCGAACGGGTCGTCGCCGACCCGGCTGACCCAGGCGGCCCGGTGCCCGAGCCGGGCCAGCCCCATCGCCACGTTCGACTCGGCCCCGCCGACCCCGACCAGGAGCCGGGCGGCGTGTTGCAGCGGCCCGCCGTCGTCGGGGGTGAGCACCACCATGGTCTCCCCCACGCAGGCGACCTCCGGCCCGGTCATGAGGGGGCCTCGGCGAGGCGGGCCGGGACGGCCGCCGGGTCGAGGTGGCCGTCGACGACGAGCACCCGGTGGCGGTTGCGGCGGGGCACGCCGGCGGCGACCACCGCCGGCCGGTCGAAGGCGTACGCGACGCAGACGCCCGGGTACATGGCGGTGCGGACGAACCAGCGGTCGCGCGGACCCAGGCCGCCGAACACCAATGTGTACGCGCCGCCGCCGGGCGCGGTGCCGGTGAGCGCCAGCCACGGCGCGGCCGAGCCGTTGACCGCCTCCTCGCCGGTCGCCTCGCCGGTGAAGACGTGGGGTTCGGCGTCGGCGACCGCCCGCCAGAAGAAGCCGCCGTACCCGGCGCCGCCGGGGCGGCCGTTGGTGGCCGGGCTGCCCAGGTGGACGTCGGCGCCGGTGGCCGACGCGAGCGTGCTGGACAGCGTCAGCCACCACCCGTCGTCGCCGGCCGGGGCGGCGGTGAGCCGACGGCGTTCGCGCAGCAGCGGCCGGCCGTCCCGGTCATGCCACCGCAGGTCGTGGTCGAGCCGGTCGGCGGCCCGTTCCCGCCAGGCGGTGTGGGCGATGACGCCGTGGTCGTCGCGCCAGGTGTAGCCGCTGCCGCGCACGTAGGTGCGACCGCCCCAGAGGTTCGCGCCGTCGACGTCCGGCACGGCCAGCGACGCGCCGAGGTGCCAGACGTGGTCGGCGGGGAGCGCGTCGGTGACCGGGACGCCGGCGCGGGTCCGCACCGGGTGCAGGTAGGGCCGAGGGCCGTGCCGGGGGTCCAGGTCCGGCCGGAGGACGTAGCGGGCCACCTCGACGCCGGCCACCGTCAACCGCTCCGCGTCGGTCATGACGGCTCCGGCACGGCAGACCGGCGGCGGGCGTCGAGCGCGTGCAGGGCCGCCAGGGCGTACCCGCCGAGGATCGGCACCGCCACCGGTGTCACCAGCGCGGCGAGCAGCGTGGCCAGCGCACAGGTCCCGGCGGCGGCGGCCCAGACGCCGGGGTGCCGCGCGCAGGTGCCGGCCGCGTGCCGGGCGGCGGACCGCCAGCCCCGGCCGCCGGTGCGGCCGACCGCGACGGCGACCAGGCCCGCGTACCCGAGCACTGCCGCGACCACGACGGCGGTGACCGCGAGCGCGGGCCTGCCGCCGGGCACCCGGCCGCCGGCCAGCGCGAGCAGGTCGGCGGCGAGCAGCGCGACGACGGCGAGCGCGACGACGCTGACCGCCGCACCCGCCGGCAGCGCCCGGCCGAACCGGGCCAGGCTGGTCCGGGCCGGTGGCCAACTCCCGGTGACCGCCCGGTCGTGCAGCGCGGCGGCGGCGGTGGCGACCGCCGGGGCGAGCGTGAGCAGCGGCAGCGCGGCCACCGCCACGACGAGGCCGAGCAGCGCCAGGTCGGCCGCCTCGGCCACGGTGTCCCGCCAGTCCCGACGGGGGCGCTCGGCGGTCATCCCTTCAACCCGCTGGTGTTGATGCCCTCGACGAGCATCCGCTGGAAGGCGAGGAAGAACAGGAACACCGGCAGCAGCGACAGCACCGACATGGCGAACATCGGGCCGACCGCGCTCTGGCTGGTCGAGTCGATGAACAGGGTCAGCGCCACCGGGACGGTGTAGTCCTCCAGGGTGGACAGGAAGACCAGCTGCCGGAAGAAGTCGTTCCAGGTCCAGATGAACGAGAAGATCGCGGTGGTGACCAGCGCGGGGCGGCTCAGCGGCAGGATCACGTGCCGGAAGACGCCGTACGGGGTGGCGCCGTCGATCTTGGCGGCCTCGTCCAGCTCGCGCGGGATGCCGCGCATGAACTGCACCATGAGGAAGACGAAGAACGCCTCGGTGGCCAGGAAGTGCGGGATGAGCAGCGGCAGGTACGGCCAGTCGCCGCCGACCAGGCCGAGGCTGCGGAACAGGATGTACTGCGGGACGATCAGCACGTGCCCGGGCAGCAGCAGGGTGCCGATCATGACGATGAACCACACCTTGCGCAGCCGGAACCGCAACCGCCCGAGGGCGTACGCGGCCAGCAGGCAGGACACCGCGTTGCCGACCACGGTGAGCAGGCTGACCATGGCGCTGTTGAGGAAGAACCGGCCGAAGCTGATGTCGAAGTTGGTCCAGCCGTCGACGTAGTTGCCGGGGGTGAAGTCCTCCGGCAGCAGGCCGATGTTGTTGACGATCTCGGCCTGCGACTTGACCGAGGTGCCGAGCATCCAGACCAACGGGTAGAGCACCACCGCCACGATCGCCACGAGCACCAGCAGGCGCAGCGCCTGCCGGTTGCCCGGCCGCCGGCGGGCGGTTAGGGCCGTCATGAGTCGTCTCCGTCCGAGTAGTGCACCCAGAACCGGCCGGTGCTGAAGAACACGGCGGTGACCAGCGCGATGGCGAGCAGGAACACCCAGGCCATCGCCGAGGCGTAGCCCATCTCCAGATCGGTGAACCCGGAGATGTAGAGCTTCAGCGTGTACATCAGGGTGGAGTCGACCGGGCCGCCGGTGCCGTTGCTGAGCACGAACGCGGCGGTGAAGCCCTGGAAGCCGTGGATGGTCTCCAGCACCAGGTTGAAGAAGATCACCGGGGAGAGCATGGGCAGGGTGACCGCCCGGAACCGCCGCCAGGCGCCGGCGCCGTCCACGGCCGCCGCCTCGTACAGCTCGGTGGGCACCTGCTTGAGCCCGGCCAGGAAGATCACCATGGGCGCGCCGAACTGCCAGATCGCCAGCACCATCAGCGTCTGCAGGGCCCAGTCCGGGTCGGCGACCCAGGGCAGCCCCTCGACGCCGAAGAGGGCGAGGAACGAGTTGAACGCGCCGTCGCGGTTGAACATGTTGACCCAGACGATGGCCAGCGCCACGCTGCCGCCGAGCAGCGACGGCAGGTAGAACAGGCCGCGGAACAGCCCGACGCCGCGCCAGGTGCGGTTGAGCAGCAACGCCACGCCGAGCGCGGCGGCCAGCTTCAGCGGCACGGCGACCAGCGCGAACGTCAGCGTGACGCGCACCGCGTGCCAGTACGACGGGTCGGCGGTGAACATCCGCTCGTAGTTGGCCAGCCCGACCCAGCGCACCTCGGACAGCGGGGTGAGGATGTCGTAGTCGGTGAAGCTCAGCCAGAGCGAGAGCAGCATCGGGAGCGCCGTGATGCCCATCAGTCCGATGAGCCAGGGCGAGAGGAAGACGTACCCCGCCAGACCCTCGCCGTACCGGGCCCGGCCGGCCCCGCGCCGCGTGGGGCGGGGGCCGACCGGTCCGGTCCGGGGGGTCCGGCCGGGCGCCGTGGTGAGGGCCACGGGCCGGTTCCTTTCTTCTCGTCGTCGGGTCAGGCGATCGCGGCTTTGCAGGCGGTGACGAACTGCTCCGCCGCCTGCGCCGGGGTGGCCCGGCCGTACTGGGCGTTCTCGGCGGCCTTGGTCAGCTCGGCCTTGACCTTGCTGTGGCCCTTGATCGGGACCTGTGGGGACGGGCCGAACTTCTGCGCCAGGTCGGACTCGACCTGGATGGACTGCTTCATGGCCGGGTCGGTGGCGGTCTCACTGACCTTCGCCCGCAGGTCCATGTTGGACGGCAGGCCCCGGTCGGTGCCGAGCAGCGCGACCGCCTCCGGGTCGTTGTTCAGAAAGTTGATCACGTCGACCGCGGTGTCGCGGTGCTTGCTGCCCTTGAACACCGACCAGTACATCGAGGCGCGGGCCCACTGGGCGCTCGGGTCGCCCGGGTACGCCACCACGCCCAATTCGTCCTTGGTGTTCTTCTTCAGGTCGGGCATCTGGTTGGCCCAGACCCAGGAGGTGGCCGCCTTGCCGGTGACCACGAGCTGCTTGGTGATGTCGGTGGCGTTGCCCTGGTGGATGACGTCCGCGGTCGGGGTCGCGCCCCGGTCGCGGGCGCCCTTCCACAGCTCGAACCACTTCGTCACGTCCTCGACGGTGAAGCCGAGTTCCTTGCCCTCGTAGAGGTCCTTGCCCTGCTGGCGCAGCCAGACCCAGAGCGCCTTGTAGTCGGCGCTGGGGTCCTGGGTGCCGGGCACCCTCGTCTTCTTCGCCACCTGCTCGGCCCAGGCGATGTGCTCCTCCCAGCTCATCCCGGTGGTCGGCTCCGGCAGCCCGTTCTTGACCAGCAGCGTCTTGTTGTAGACCAGCCCCTGGGTGTTCTCCCCGGCGGCCACGCCGGCGAGCTTGCCGTCGACCACGCCGTACTCCAGCAGGCTCTTGGGGAACTTCGACACGTCGAGCTTGCCGGAGTCGCGGTAGCTGCCCAGGTCGAGGGTGGTGCTGCGGCCGGCGTACTCGGCCAGGTAGTTGTCGTCGATCTGGAACAGGTCGGGCGGGTTGCCGCCGGCGGTGAGCGTGGCGAGCTTGTCGAAGTAGCCCTGGTTGGCCTGCCAGGTCTTCTCGAACGTCACATCCGGGTGCTTCTTGGTGTAGAGCGCCAGGGCGTCCTCGGTGAGTTTGGCCCGCGCGTCGCCGCCCCACCAGAAGATGGAGAGCTTGACCGGGCCGCCGTCGCCGGCGTCGTCGTCGCCGCAGCCGGCCGCGCCCAGGGCGAGCGGCGCGACGAGCGCGACCGCGGCCAGGCCGCGCACGAATCGACGTCGGGTCAGAAGGGTACGGTGATTCCGCCCGGCGGGTGCGCCGGCGGTGGGGGGCGTTGCGGGGTGCATCTGCGCTCACTCCTCGGCTGTGGGAGGCGACGACGTCACCGGTGGCCGTCCACGGGCCGCCCGGGTCCGCACCGCTATGCGGACCCGGGCCACCTCGTCAGGCCCCGGCGCCGTTTCGACCGGGCTCGGGAACGGGCCCGGTCGAGTCGCGGACGACCAGTACGGTCTGGAGCATTACCTGTGCGGTGGTGCGACGGTCGCCGGCCGCCGCGCCCCGGCCCCGGGCGCCGCGCGGCGCGTCGGAGTCGTGTTGCAGCAGCATGTCGACGGCCGTCCGGCCGGCGGCCGCGGTAGGCGTGGCCACCGTCGTCAACTTGGGGCGGGTGAGCCGGCTCAGCGCGATGTCGTCGACGCCGATCACGCTGACGTCCCGCGGCACCCGCAGCCCGAGCGCGTCGAGCCCTTCGATCAGGCCGAGCGCCATCAGGTCGTTGTAGGCGAGCACGGCGGTGACGCCGCTGCGGCGTACCGCCTCGGCCGTCGCGCCGCCGCCGGTCTCGGTGGGTTGGTTGGGCCCGAGCACGGTCAGGTCGGCGCCGCCGGCCCGGGCGGCGGCCGCCGCGGCCCGGCGCATCTCCCGGTTGGTCCAGGAGCCGCGCGGGCCGCCGAGCAGCGCGATCCGCCGGTGGCCGAGGCCGAGCAGGTGCTCGATCGCGGACCGCGCACCCTGCCCGACGTCCATCATCACGCAGGGCAGGCCGGCGACCTGGCGGTTTATCACCACCACCGGGACCTCACGGCTGACCTGTTCGATCAGGCTGTTGCTCATCCGGGGGCTGCACAGCAGCACGCCGTCGACCTGCTTGGCGAGCGCGTGGACCAGGTCCTCCTCGGCGAGCGGGTCCTCGTTGGTGTCGGCCACGAACACGTGGTAGTCGCGGTGCCGGGCCTGCCCCTCGGCCGCCTTGATCAGCGGCGGGAAGAACGGGTTGGCGATGTCGGCCACGATCAGGCCGATGTTGTGCGTCCGGCCGGTGATCAGGGCCCGGGCGGCCCGGTTGGGCCGGTAGCCGAGGTCCTCCGCGCAGGCCAGCACCCGGACCCGGGTCTCCGGGTTGACCAGGTGCGGGGCCGAGAACGTGCGGGAGACGGTGGAGATGTGCACGCCGGAGGCCCGGGCGACGTCCCGGATGGTGGCTGGCACGGTGGGCTCCCTCGTCCGATGTGGTGGGGGTCACGTGGGTGCCGCCAATTAATGCAAACGGTTGCTCCCATGTCAACGGTCCATTGTTACGTCTCGATTGCGTTACCGCTCCTGACGGGCGCATAAAAGCGCGCCAATGTGGATTCATGGGACGGGTTGTCCATCGACCGTTGACGACGTGTCAGCTGGCGTGGTTTCTTCGCTGCAAACCTTTGCAGGACTGCGGGAGGCCGACGTCATGTCACCACCGGCCCGGAAACGGGTCCGCCACGCCCTGGTCGGCGCCGGGGCACGCGCCGAGATGTTCGTCCGGGCGCTCGCGCTCGACCACGCCGACACCGCCGAGCTGGTCGCCCTGGCCGACGTCAACCGGACGAGGATGGACGCGCACAACCGCTGGCTGGCCGACCTCGGCCACCCGCCGGTGCCCACCTACGCCGCCGCCGACTTCACTCGGATGCTGGCGCAGGAGCGCGTCGACGTGGTGCTGGTGACGAGCGTCGACGTCACCCACGACGAGTACGTGGTGGCCGCGCTGCGCGCCGGCTGCGACGTGGTCACCGAGAAGCCGATGACCGTCGACGCGGAGCGCTGCCGGCGCATCCTGGACGCGGTCGAGGAGACCGGCGGGCGGGTCACCGTCGCGTTCAACTACCGCTACAACCCGCTGCACGAGCAGCTGCGGCGGCTGCTCGCCGACGGCGCGGTGGGCGAGATCGGCTCGGTGCACTTCGAGTGGCTGCTCGACGTGCGCCACGGCGCCGACTACTTCCGCCGCTGGCACCGTGACAAGGCCACCTCGGGCGGCCTGCTGGTGCACAAGGCCAGCCACCACTTCGACCTGGTCAACTGGTGGCTCGACGCCCGGCCGGTCGAGGTCTACGCGGCCGGACGACTGTTCTTCTACGGCGCGGACGGCCGCCGGCACGGCTACGCCCGCGACTACGACCGGGCACACGGCGCCCCCGCCGCCGCCGACGACCCGTTCGCGCTGCGGCTGGCCGAGCACCCTCGGCTGCGCGAGCTGTACCTCGACGCGGAGGCCGAGGACGGCTACCACCGCGACCGCAACGTCTTCGCCCCCGGCGTGACCATCGAGGACGACCTCGCGGTGCTGGCCCGCTACTCCACCGGCGCCACCATGACCTACCACCTCACCGCCTACGCCCCCTGGGAGGGCTACCGGGTGATGGTCAACGGCAGCCGGGGCCGCCTCGAACTGGAGGTCACCGAGAGCGACCACGTCAGCCCTGGCGGCGCGTCCGCGCTCAAGGGCGCGGCGCTGCACGGCGACGAGGCGGCCGTGGAGCGGGGCGCGGCCCGGCTCACGCTGCGGCCGTTCTGGGCGCCGCCGGTGGAGATCGGAGTGGACGGCTGGACCCGGCGCGGGCACGGCGGCGCGGACGCCCGGATGACCCGGGTGCTGCTCGGCGGCGAGACCGACCCGATGGGCCGCGCCGCCACCGCCCACGACGGGGCGCTCGCGCTGCTCACCGGCCTGGCCGCGAACCGCTCGCTGGAGACCGGCGCACCCGTCCGGGTCGCCGACCTGCTCACCCTGCCCTGACCGAGGAGCCCTCCCCCGTGCCGATCATCTCCCCCAGCGACCTGCTCCTGCCCGCCGAGCCCGGCCAGCGCGCGCTGGCACGCGAGCTGTACGCGCGCGCCGCCGAGCAGTCGATCATCTCCCCGCACGGGCACGTCGACCCGGCGCTGCTGGCCGAGGACCGCCCGTTCCCCGACCCGGCCCGGCTGCTGATCGTGCCCGACCACTACCTGACCCGGATGCTGCTCAGCCAGGGCGTCCCCCCGGCCGACCTGGGCGTGCCGAGCGTCGACGGCAGCCCGGTCGAGACCGACGGGCGCGCCATCTGGCGGCGGTTCGCCGCGCACTGGCACCTGTTCCGGGGCACCCCGTCGCGGCTGTGGCTGGAGCAGACGTTCCGCAACGTGTTCGACGTGGACACGCCGCTCTCCCCCGCCACCGCCGACACCGTCTACGACGCGCTCGCGGCCCGCCTCGCCGAGCCGGCGTTCCGCCCCCGGGAGCTGTTCACCCGCTTCGGCATCGAGGTGCTCGCCACCACCGAGTCGCCCCTGGACGACCTGGGCCGGCACGCGAAGCTCGCCGCCGACGGCTGGGGCGGCCCGGGCGGGCGGGTGGTCACCACGTTCCGCCCGGACGACGTGGTGGACATGGAGTTCGACGGCTGGGCGGCCAACGTGGACCGGCTCGCCGAGGTCTCCGGCGAGGACACCGGCACGTACGCCGGCTACCTGGCCGCGCTGCGGCGGCGGCGGGAGGCGTTCGCCGCCGCCGGCGCCACCTCCTCGGACCACGGCCACCCCACCGCCCGTACCCTCGACCTGGACCCGGCGGAGGCCGCCGCGCTCTACGACCGGGGGCGGCGCGGCCTCGCCGACGCGGGCGACGCGGAGGCGTTCCGGGCGCACATGCTGCTGGAGTTCGCCCGGATGTCGCTCGACGACGGCCTGGTGATGCAGCTGCACCCCGGCGCGGTACGCAACCACAACCGCTGGCTGCACGCCCGGCACGGGCGCGACGTCGGCGGCGACGTGCCGCAGGCCACCGACTACGTGCACGGGCTCGCCCCGCTGCTGGACGCACACGGCAACGATCCCCGGCTGACCCTGGTGCTCTACACGCTCGACGAGGACACCTTCACCCGGGAGCTGGCGCCCCTCGCCGGCGGCTACGCCGCGTTGCGCCTCGGCGCGCCCTGGTGGTTCCTCGACTCGCCGGAGGTGCTGCGCCGGTTCCGGGAGGCGGTCACCGAGACCGCCGGCTTCTACAACACCGCCGGGTTCGTCGACGACACTCGCGCGTTCTGTTCCATCCCGGTACGCCACGACGTGGCCCGCCGGGTCGACGCCGGTTTCCTGGCCCGCCTCGTCGCCGAGCACCGGCTGGACGCGGACGAGGCCGCCGAGACCATCGTCGACCTGGCCTACCGACTGCCCAAGCAGGTCTTCAAGTTCGGAGGTGAGCCGGCATGACCAGGATCGTCGACGTCGCGGTGCACGACGTGCGCTTCCCCACCGCCGCCAGCGGCGACGGCTCGGACGCGATCAACCGCGGCGACTACTCGGCCACCTACGTGGAGCTGACCACCGACGGCGGGCCGACCGGCGCCGGTTTCACCTTCACCAACGGCCGGGGCAACGAGATCACCTGCGCGGCGGTCCGCGCGCTCGCCCACCACGTACGCGGGCGCGCGGTCGCCGAGATCGCCGCCGAGCCGGTGGCGTTCTGGCGCTCGCTCACCGCCGACGTGCAGCTGCGCTGGCTCGGCCCGGAGAAGGGGGTCATCCACATGGCCACCGGCGCGCTGGTCAACGCGGTCTGGGACCTGCGCGCCAAGCTCGCCGGCAAGCCGATGTGGCGCTTCCTCGCCGAGATGCCCACCGACGAGCTGGTCGCCACCGTCGACTTCCACCACATCACCGATGCGCTCACCCCGGACGAGGCGGCGGCCATCCTGGACAAGGGACGCGACGGTCTCGCCGAGCGGCTCGCCGGGCTGGAGCGCGACGGCTTCCCCTCGTACACCACCTCGGTGGGCTGGCTCGGCTACCCCGACGAGCAGGTGCGGGCGCTGACCCGCGACGCGTACGCGGCCGGGTGGCGCGCGGTGAAGATGAAGGTCGGCGGGCGACTCGACGACGACCTGCGGCGGGCCCGGATCATCCGGGCCGAGATCGGCCCGGACGCGTTGCTGATGATGGACGCCAACCAGGTGTGGGACGTCGACGAGGCGATCGCCGCGATGGCGGCGCTGGTCGAGGTCGACCCCTACTGGATCGAGGAGCCGACGCACGCCGACGACGTGCTCGGGCACGCCCGGATCGCCCGCGCGGTGACCGAGCTGTCCGGCGGCCGGTGCCGGGTCGCCACCGGCGAGGTGGCCGCCAACCGGGTCGTCTTCAAGCAGCTGTTGCAGGCCGAGGCGATCGGCGTGATGCAGGTCGACGCGTGCCGGGTCGGCGGCGTCGACGAGGTGCTCGCCGAGCTGCTGCTGGCCGCGAAGTTCGGGGTGCCGGTCTGCCCGCACGCCGGCGGCGTCGGCCTGTGCGAGTACGTGCAGCACCTGGCCGTCTTCGACCACCTGCGGGTGAGCACCGGGCTGGACGGCCGGATGGTCGAGTACGTGGACCACCTGCACGAGCACTTCGTCGACCCGGTCCGCACCCGGGGCGGGCGCTACCTGCTGCCCACCGCGCCCGGCTACAGCGCCGCGATGCGGCCGGAGTCGATCGCCGAGTTCCGCTTCCCGGAGGGACCGGCATGGCGCTGACCGTCGACACCGGCCGGCTCGGCCTGGCCACGCTGCGCCGGCTGCCCGAGGAGAGCCGGCCGCTGGTGCGCCCCGGCACCGTGCCGGCCGGCATCGTCCACCTGGGGCTCGGCGCGTTCCACCGGGCCCACCAGGCGGTGCACACCGAGGCCGCGGTCGGTGCGGCCGGCGGCGACTGGGGCATCGTCGGCGTCGCGCCGCGCAGCACCGACGTGGTGCAGGCGCTGGCCGCGCAGGACGCGTTGTTCAGCGTGACCACGCTCGCCGCCGGGGGCACGTCGACCCGGGTGGTCGGCGCGCTGGCCGGGGTACGGCACGCCGCGAGCGACCCGGACGCGGTGGTCCGCCTGCTCGCCGACCCGGCGATCCGGGTGGTCACGCTGACCGTGACCGAGAAGGCGTACCAGCTCGACCCGGTCACCGGCGCGCTGGCCGCCGACGCGGAGCTGACCGCCGACCTGACCACCGACCGGCCGCCGCGTACCGTGCCCGGGCTGCTGGTACGCGGGCTGCTCGCCCGCGCCGCCGCCGACGCCGGGCCGCTGGCGCTGGTCAGCTGCGACAACCTGCCGGCCAACGGACGCCGGCTGCGCAGCCTGGTGGACCAGTGCCTGGCGCTGGCGCGTACGCCCGACGCGACGCTCGACCGGGTGGCGGCGCTGGTCTCCTGCCCCGGCACCATGGTCGACCGGATCGTGCCGGCCAGCACCGACGAGACCCGGGAGGGCGCCCGGCGGGCGCTCGGCGTGACCGATCTGGCGGCGGTCGCGGCCGAGCCGTGGTCGCAGTGGGTGATCGAGGACGACTTCCCCGGCGGCCGTCCCGCCTGGGAGCGGGCCGGCGCGGTCCTCACCGACGACGCCGGCCCGTGGGAGCGGTTGAAACTGCGCGCGCTCAACGGGGTGCACTCGGCCACCGCCTACCTGGGCGCCCTCGCGGGCGCGGAGACGGTCGTCGACGCGCTGGCGCTGCCGCGCCTGGACGCGGTGCTGCGCCGGCTGGTCGCCGAGGAGATCGCGCCGAGCTTCACCCCGCCGCCGGGTGTCTCCGTGCCCGACTACGGGGAGCAGGTGCTCGCCCGGTTCGCCAACCCGGCCATCCGGTACCGCACGGCGCAGGTCGCCTCGGACGGCTCGCAGAAGCTGCCGCAGCGGGTGCTGCACACGGTCGCCGACCTGCGCTCGGCCGGCCGGTCGGCGCGGTGGAGCGCGCTGGTGGTGGCGGCCTGGCTGCGGTTCCTGCTCGGCTACGCCGACGACGGCCGCCCGCTGCCGCTGGACGACCCGCTCGCCGACCGGCTGCGCGCGGCGCTGGCCGAGGGCCGACACACCCCGGCCGGCGTGGTCGACGCGGTGTTCGCGGTCCGCGAGGTCTTCCCCGCCGAGCTGGCCGCCGACGAGGAGTTCCGCGCGGACGTGACCGGCTGGCTGACCGCGCTGGAACGCCACGGCGTCCGCGCCACCCTGGCGGCCGCCCGGTGACCGGCGGCGTGCCGCCCCGGGTGGCGCTGGTCGGGGCGAACGGGCACGGACGCTGGCACCGGCGGGTGATCGCCGCGCTGCACGCCGCCGGCCGGCTGCGCCTGGTCGCCCTGGTCGACGTACGCCCGCCGGAGCCCGAGCCGGACACGCCGACGCCGCCCGGGACGGCGGTCTTCACCGACCACCGGGCGATGCTCGCCGCGTCAGGCCCCGACGTGGTGGTGATCTGCACGCCGCCGCACACCCACCTGCCGATCGCCCGGGACGCGCTCGCCGCCGGCGCCGACCTGCTGCTGGAGAAGCCGCCGGTGCTCGACCTGGCCGAGCACCGGGAACTGCTGGCCGCGTCCGCCGCCGCCGGGCGGGCGGTGCAGGTCAACTTCCAGGCGCTCGGCTCGGCGGCGCTGGCCGAGCTGACCGGCGCGCTGACCGCCGGCCGGCTCGGTCCGGTCACCGGCGTCGCCACGGTCGCCGCCTGGCAACGCCCCGATGCCTACTACACCCGGTCCCCCTGGGCCGGGCGGCGCTCGGTGGACGGCCGGCGGGCGCTCGACGGCGCGCTGGCCAACCCGCTCGCCCACGCGCTGATGCAGTGCCTGGCGGTGGCCGAGGCGGTGACGGGCGCGCCGGTGCGGCCGGCCCGGATCGAGATCGAGCGCTACCGGGTGCGCCCGATCGAGGTGGACGACACCGCCATCCTGCGGCTCACCCCGCACACCGGCCCGCCGGTGCTGGCCGCGCTCACCCTGGCCGCCGAGGAGCACGTCCCCGGCGACGTGCTGGTCACCGGCGAGCGGGGGCGGGCGGTGCTGGAGTACCCGACCGACCGGCTACGCCTGCCCTCGGACGACCGCCCGCGCGTCGTACCCGGCCGGCAGGGGCTGCTGGCGAACCTGCTCGACCACCGGGCCGCCGGGGCGCCACTGATCGCGCCGCTGGCGCGTACCGGGCCGTTCACCGTGGTGCTGGACGCGCTGCGGGACGCGCCGGAGCCGACGTTGCTCGGCGGCGACCTGGTGCGCGTGGTGGGCGACGGCCCGGAGCGGGTGCGGGTGATCCGGGGCGTCGACGAGGTGCTGCGGGCGGCGGCCGAGACCGGGGCGCTGCCGTCCGAGGCCGGGGTGCCGTGGGCGACCCGGCCGTACGACGTGGACCTGCCGACACCACCCACCACCACCTGACAGGACGGAACGAGTCATGCGTAGACGAACAGTCGGCGCCGCGGTCCTCGCCGCCGCGCTCACGCTCACCATCGCCGCGCCCGCGCCGGCCGCCCCCGCCGGGCAGCACCCGTCCCGGGCGGCAGAGCTGATCGGCCGCCAACCTTTGGCGGCGAACGACGGCTGGGCCGCCGAGGGTGCCGGCACCACCGGCGGCGCGGCCGCCGCCGCGGACCGGGTGCGCGTGGTGCGTACCCGCGCCGAGCTGGTCGCCGCGCTCGGCGGCGACAACGCCACGAACGCCACCGACGCCACCCCGAAGATCGTGTACGTGGCCGGCACGATCGACGGCTTCGAAGGATCCGACGGCACGCCGCTGGACTGCGCCGACCTGGCCGACCCGGAGTACTCGCTGGCGGCCTACCTGGCCGCGTACGACCCGGCGGTCTGGGGACGGGTGAACCCGGCCGGCCCGCTGGAGGCGGCCCGGGTCCGTTCGGTGACCGCCCAGACCGCCCAGACCCAGATCAACGTCGGGTCCAACACCACGATCGTCGGGCTGCGCGGCGCCCGGCTCACCGGGCTGACCCTGATGATCGACCGGGTCGCCAACGTGATCGTGCGCAACCTGGAGTTCGCCGACGCCCGGGACTGCTTCCCCGCCTGGTCCCCCACCGACGGCGACACCGGCAACTGGAACTCCCAGTACGACCAGATCTCGGTGCGGCGCAGCGAGCACGTCTGGGTGGACCACAACACGTTCACCGACGGCGACAACCCGGACCGCGCCCAGCCCGTCTACTTCGGCCGCCCCTGGCAGGTGCACGACGGCTCGCTCGACGTCACGCACACCGCCAGCCTGGTCACCGCGTCCTGGAACCGGTTCGTCGGCCGGGACAAGCTGATGCTGATCGGCTCCTCCAACACGGTCGGCCCGGACGTCGGCCGGCTGAAGGTCACCGTGCACCACAACCTCTTCGACGGCGACCTCCAGCGCCTGCCGCGGGTGCGCTTCGGTCAGGTGGACGTGCACGAGAACCACTACCGGCTCGGCGGCGCCGGCTTCGAGTACGCCCTCGGCGTCGGCGTGCAGTCCGCGATCTACGCGGAGAACAACTTTTTCACCCTGGCCGACGACGTCGACCCGGCGGACCTCATCCACGACTGGGGCGGCACCGCGCTCACCGAGCGCGGGAGCTGGGTCAAGCGGGGCGACCGACTCCCCCGGCCGATGGACCTGCGCGCGGCGTACAACGCGGTCCACGACCCGGACCTCGGCGGCGACGCCGGTTGGACGCCCACCCTGCGCGCCGCCCCGCCGCTGCCGGCACCGCTGGTCCCGCTGGTGGTCGGCGTCGGAGCCGGCGCCGGCCGGCTGCCGCTCTGACCCACTCCCACCCGCCGCCCGGGCCGGCGTCTCCCCGCGGGGACGTCGGCCCGGGCAGTTCCTCCGGGGGTGTCGGCTGACACGCCGGCCGCGATGCGCGATGATCACCTTTGACGGACCGTCCGTCGGTGGCATGAAACGGCGGCCACCGGGGACAAGAGGGTGACAAGCAGGGGGTGGCAGCGCGAGTGGGCGCCCAGGCCCGGGGACGGGCACGGGACGGAGGGCCGGACGTGACGGATGGGACGTCGGGCCAGGTCCTCACCATCGACCTCCCGGCCGATCCCAGCCGGCTCGCGCCCACCCGGGAGCGGCTGCGCGCCTGGTTGCACGCGCAGGGCGTCGACGAGTGGGACGTCGAGACCGTGCTGATCGCCACCGGGGAGGCCTGCGCCAACGCCATCGAGCACGGCTACCGCTTCGCCCCCGAGGGGATCACCACGCTCCGGGTCGAGCTGCGCGGCGACCGCCTGGAGATCGAGGTACGCGACCACGGCGGCTGGCGCCCCACCGACGGCGAGGACGCCAGCGACCGGGGCCGAGGGCGGCTGATCATGGCCCGGGTGATGGACGAGGCGACCATCGTCGGCACCCCGGAGGGCACCTGCGTCCGCCTGGTCAAGCGGCTCGCACCTGCCGGCTGACGCAAACCCCGTCTGCCCAGCTCGGAGGCGGGTTAGCCTGGATCCGAGGTGAGAATTCTCCGCCTTTGCTCGTACGGCGGCGGGCAGAGGGGGGTGCGACGGATGCGCGGTCCGCTCTGGCGCGGGTGGCTGTGGACGCCGCGTACCTGGGTCGAGGTGACCTTCCGGCGGGCCGCCACCTGGTACACCGGCCGGTCCCAGGAGGAGTGGCGGCTCGCGGCGGCCCGGCCGGCGGCCCCGGCCCGCTGGTGGCACCAACCCTGGTGGTGGTACGCCCTCGCGGCCGTCGTCAGCGTGACACTGCTGGTCTGGGCCGCCACCCAGTTCCTGCTCCCGTTGATCTACGTCGTCTTCGGGGCCGACTGGGCGACCACACCCCTGGGGCCGGGCAGATGGCTGGGTGACTCGTGCGGCACCGGCGACGCGCAGTGCAAGAAGATCTCTGGCTTTCTGGCCACGTTGTTCCCGTTTCCGCTCGCCCTCGCGCTCTTCTACCTCTTCACCCGGCTCCGGGTCTACCCCGCCTACCAACGGATCGCGCGGCAGGAGCCCGAACGGCTGGTCAGCACCTCCAACGACGTGCTGGCCGACGTGGTGGGGCGGGAAGAGCTGTGTGAGGTGTTGATCGAACGTGTCCGCGACCCCGACGTGCGGTGCCCGATGGTGCTGGTGGGCGGCGTAGGTGCCGGCAAGAGCGCGGTCCTGGTGAAGCTCGCCCACGAGCTGGCCGACCGCGGGATCGTGCCGATCGTCCTGCGGGCGCGGGAGCTGGACGTCACCCTGGGGGTGGACTTCGAAAAGGAGGCGCAGCACCGCTTCACCGACCTGATCGACCCGAACCTGTACAGCGGCGGGCAGGCCGACCGGCTCTGGCGTCAGCTGCGCTGGGGCAACAAGGTCGCGGTGCTCGTCGACGGCTTGGAGGAAGTCGGCCGGACCGAGGGACACGGCGACGAAGGCCGGCACGACAGCGTGCTGCGGGACGCCTTCACCAAGGCCGCCGACAACCGGCTGCCGTTGGTGGCCACCACCCGACCCTACGATCCGCTGCGGAGCATGCCGGCCGTCATCGTGGGTCTGGAGCCGCTGAGCGAGGGACACGCCCTCACGTTCGGCCTGGGCGAGGACGAGCGGGTACCGGGGCCGGCTCTCGTCGCGAGACTCGTCGCCGACGCGGACGCGACCGAGTCACCGCTGTACCTGAAGGTGATCCGCGACCTGCACCGGTTCCGGCGGCTGCCCGAAGGGCTGGGTGGCCCACCGGGCCCGGGGCAGGCGCGCCGGCCGGTCGACCGGTCGGCGGTCCGCCTGGAGCTCCTGCGCGCGTGGCGGAGCGCCGTCGTGGAGGGATACGTCTGCGAGGACTTCAGCCACGACCCGGACGAACGCCGGCACGCCCTCGACCTTGTGTCGGCCTTCGCCTGCGTGGGTGTGCTGCGCGACTCGCTGGACGTCAGCTACGACGAAGTCGAGGGCTGGAAGCAGTCGAACCATCAGTACCACTTCCTGTGCCGCGCGGTGGAGCGCCGGATCGGGGGCGGGCTTGACCTCGACGAACGCGCCGACCTGGTCACCGCCGTCACCACCGCCGGGGAGTTCTCGGTCATCGGGCTGGAGCCACGGGGCCTGCGCTTCCAGCACGGAGTCGTCCAGGCCTTCCTGGCGGAGCAACTGCTGACCGCCCCCGGCGTCTACCCCCGGATGCTTGACGAATCGTTGCGGGGCCAGCCGAGCAAGGAGATGCTGATCGCGCTGACCCTGTGGTCCCGGGAGGGAGAAAGGTCGCTGCGGTCGCACGGGTCCCGCCTCCGATCGCTTCGGCGGTTCGTCGGCCCGGCCGAGGGTGACCCGGTGGGTCGTCTGGTCCACCGCCTCGTCACGCAGGCCCGCCAGGAGCCGAACAAGTGCTGGCAGCTCGAGATGTACGGCGCCGCCCTCGAGATCGACACGTCCGCCGACCCACCCGCGCACAACATGATCACCGAGGACATCCAGAAGCGCTGGCCCACATTCGAGGAGGGAGATCTCAGCGACCGCCCTCTCGACGAGGCCAAGCTGAGTCTCGTCCGGCGCTGGGGGGATGCGGCCCGGCTGATCGGCGACCGACGTCGCCGGCCGACCGAGGGTCCGTACGTGGAGCATGCGCCCGGGTACGACAGCCTGTTCCGTCTGGCCCGGCAGGAGAGGTCGTACCGGGTCCGCCTCGCCGCCGCGCGGGAGATCGGGACAGGCGGCGAGCCCGCCACGCGGGCCCTGCACGCCGTCGGCGGTCTCGGGCCGCTGCACCTGGACGCGGACGCCGACGAGTCGGCGGCGTGGGAGCAGCAGGTCCGCGGTTGGGCGGCGCCGCTGCTGCATCTGTCGACGCAGCGCGACACCGAGGCCCCGACGGGTTCCCCGGCCGCCGAGGAGTCCGAACGCTACCTGCGTGACTGGCTGCGGGAACTGGCGGCACACCGGCCGACCGGCGGTGGCCGTCGGATCCACCTCGCCGGTGAAATCGCCCTCGCGCAGGGTTTCCGGCTCGCCGCCAACGTTCGCCAACTGCCCCTCGGCCGACCGAACACGGACCGCAGCTTCCTGATCGAGAAGGCCGAGGAGGCACTCACCCACGCCCGGTTCTGGTACAGCCACCTGGTCCTGATCCAGTCTCTGACCCTGCTCTCCCTGCCTCTGGACCCCCGCGAACCGCTACCCCCGCGCGGCCACGGCGCCAACCCGGTCGGGCTGGTGCAGCACTGGCTGCGCCTGGCCGGCAGCGGGGTGCCCGACCGGGAGCGCTGCGACGCCCACCCGTTCCTGCGAGCAGCGGGCCGGTTGTGCGTGTCGGCGCTGGTCACCCGGCAGCCCGAACGGTTCTGCTGGATCGACGAGGCGGAGACGGCCAGTCGGGTCGGCTCGTGTTGCCCGTCGCCCGAGGTCCGGCACCTGCAACGGCTGTGGATCCCGGACTCGATGGGATGGAGCGTTCTGAAGCCGCCGGCGGAGCGCCTCCTCGCCGACGTGATGGTGTTGCTCAATCTCGCCGATCGGGGAGCCACCCTCGGGGCCCGTGAGGAGAGGTTGCGGCGAGCCGACCGGTGTGACCTGCCGCCGTGTCTGACCAGTGACCGCGGCCCGCTGCAGCCGAACCGCAGCGTGCACCGCGAGGAACCCTGCGCACCGGGCGGCACGTGCCTGGACGACTGCGCCTTCCGCCTCTGCCCCCTGCCGGCAAAGGGCGAGCCGCTGCGGTACCGGATGGACCAGAACTTCTGCGCGCGGCAGGCCGACCTCGCCAGTTGGTGGTACGCCCTTCGAGCCCGGGCGCCGTGGCAGAGCGTGCCGACGGCCGGGTCACAACGGTTCTGGCGGCAGATGTCCTGGCGCGACCTGCCCCGATGGCGGCGCTGGTGACCCATGGCGTCGGCCAGCCGACATCCACAGCGAGCGAAGATCAGCTATAAGGGACGCATGGAGTTTCCCGCGTACCTCGCCACCATGCCGATGCACGCGATCACCGAGATCCACGGCGAGCCGGGCCTGCTGGCCCGCTTCCGCCTGGAGGTCGAGGCGTTCGACGAGTCCGCGCGCGCCCGGCTGACCGAGGCGCTGGACCTCGCCGCCGACCTGCACCGCGACGACCGCCGGGTCCGCGAGCCGTACCTGAACCACCTGCTGCGGGTGGCCATCCGGCTGATGCACCACTACCAGGTGCGCGACGTGGAGGTGATCGTCGCCGGGCTGCTGCACGACGCGGTCGAGGACCACCCGGCCGAGCTGGCCGGGCTGGCCGGGCTGCCGGCGGGCGGCGACGTGACGGGGGCGGCGCTGGTCACGCTCGCCGAGCGGTTCGGCCCGCGGGTGGCGCGGCTCGTCGCGGCGGTCACGAACCCGGCGTACGACCCGGGGCGGGACCGGGACGCGCAGTACCGGGAGCACGTGGCGGCCAGCCTGGACCGGGAGCCCTGGGCCCGGGTGATCAAGGTGTCGGACTTCACCGACAACGGCGTCGGCGTGATCCACATGGTCGGGCCGAAGGTGGCCCGCTCGGCCGCCAAGTACCGCCCTCTGGTGCCGGTGTTCCGCGAGCTGATCGCCCGCCCGGACACGCCGCTGTCCGCGCCGGTCAAGGGGCACATCTTCGCCCAGCTCGACCTCGCCGAGGAACGCTTCAGCGCCATCCTCGACCACCCGAACTGACCCGCCGACACACCGTCCCGCCCGCACCCACCCGCGCGGCCGGCCAGCCGGTCCCTCCTGATCCAGCGCCTTTGGAGCTGAGAGCAGGAACGACTCGTGCGATGCCACGGCATCAGCCCGAGGTCCGCCCCGACAGTGTGCGCCAGACCCGGCCCGGTGCGGTGAGCCCGGACGGCGACGGTGCGGACGGCACGAGCCGGTCCCGGAGACGTCGCTGAGTCGTTTCTGCTCTCAGCTCCAAAGGCAACCAGAGCGACCCCCGTCCCCGGCGGCCACGGGCTGACCCCGTCTGCCGGTCGGCGGCCTCAACCGGGTCGCACCATTGGCCCTCCGCCGACGTGGCGACGGCCGCGACCGCCCGATCACGCCACGTCCCCGGACCGGCGGGCGAGCGTGGCGGCAAGGCCGGGCCGGGCCGGGCGCATCGAGAGTGGCAGGTCAGGTGACGTCGGGGGCGCCGACGTGGCCGCCGAGGGCGGCGGCGATGCGGTGGCGCAGGGCGGGCAGCCGGTCGGGGTGGTCGCGCAGCACCACCCGCAGGGTGCCGTGACCGCCGGCGGCCGCCGCGCCCAGCACGTCGAGCAGCGTGCCGAGCTGGGCGGGCGGCTCGTCGGCGAGCAGGTGCGCGGCGTCGCGCACGACGAGGGTGAGCGGACCCTCCTCGAGCCGGTCGGCGAGGGCGTCGGCCAGTGCGTCCCAGTTGCGGCCGTACCAGTCGGGCAGCGGCAGGGCTCGGGCGAGCGTCTCGTGCAGCGCCGCCCGGGTGCGGGTGGCCGCGCCGGGCACCGGCACGCCGGCCGGTTCGGACGCCGAGCCGGCGTCGAGCGTGAGCCAGGCCGGCGGCTGCGGGGACGCTGCGCCCATGGGATCTTGTCCTTTCCGGAAGGCGGCGCTCAGAGCCGGTAGAAGTTGCCGTAGTGGTCGGGTGAGAACCAGGTCGTCCCGGTGCTCCTGTTGACCACGATCCGGTACGCGTCGCGGGAGGCGTTGCAGGCGCGCGGGTAGACGTCGTACTCGTAGTAGGTGGCGTTGGTGGGCAGTTGGCCCTCGCGGTTGTAGAACTGCCCGCCGGCGAAGTTGCACTGGCCACCGGTCCAGGAGTACCAGCCCCGGCTGGTCGGGAAGCTCTTGGCCGACCACCCGGAACGCGCGGTGCGGGCGTCCGCGCAGCGCGACAGCGTGCAGGAGCTGTAGACGGCGGCCTCGGCGGGGTCGGCGAGCCGGGTGGAGACCGTGGCGGGAGCCACGAGCGCGGCGGCGGCCACGGCGGTGATCAGGGCGGACGCGGCCAGGGCGCGGCGGACACGGGTGGCGGCGGCGCGGAACGGGGTCAAGGGATCCTCCTTGAACGAGCCGACAAGGCATCGACCAACGTCATTGGCTGGTCGGCGCTCAGTCTGCCGAGGATCCTGCCCGGCGTACAGCCCTCACCCGGCGACCGTGCTCGAAATCCCGGGTGAACAGGCGGTGGCGGGTGCGGACGGACCGAGCCGCCCGCACCCGCCCGTGCTCAGCGCGCGAACGCCTGGAACTCGGCGATCCGCACGTTCTGCGCCTGCGGGCTGGCCGTCGCGCAGTCGGTCGCCGCCCGCGGGTCGGCGTCCTGCTCACCGGCGTAGTCCGGCGCGCCGGTGCACTGGTTGGTCAGCACCTCGACCCGCAGGTGGGTGGCCGTGGTGCGGGGGATGTCGAACGAGCGCAGCACCAGCTCCGGCGCCCGGGGCCGCGGCGCCACCGCCGGGAAGGCGTCCGGCCGGCTGGTGAACACCGGCCGGAAGTCCGCCGCGTCGGCGCAGGTCACCGCGCCCCTGGCGGTGCACGCCAGGACCCGGAACTGCCGCACCGCGGAATACCGGCTCTGGGTGCCGGCGTCCGCGTCCCCGGCCACCGGGGGCCGCAGCATCGCGCTGACCTGCACCCGGCGTACCTGCTGGAGCCCGCCGGCCAGGTCGACGGTGACCTGCCGCCCGGCGACCGGCGCGCCCAGCGACGCCCAGTTGGTGGCCTCGTCCTCGTCGACGATCGACGCCAGGTTGATCCCGTCGCCGGCGACCGTCGCGCCCGTGCCGCCCGAGGCCAGGTTCGGTCGCAGCGCCACCGCGAGGGTGCGGGTCTTCCCGGCCCTGACCGTCACCGGGCCGATCCGGGTGTGCCCGTAGCCGGGCGCCCGGAGCACGAACTCGTACGTGCCGGGCACCAGGTCCACCCGGTCGGTCAGCGGGGTGGCCGCGTCGGTGTCCGCGACCGGCACCGCCCGGGCCTGGTAGCGCCCGACGAACAGCTGCGCGCCCGGCACCGGCCCGCCCGCGCCGAGCGGCAGCAGCCGCAGCGAGCCCTCGCGGGCGTACGGCGAGGTGAAGCCCGGCGTCGGGTCGGGGTCGGCGTTGCCGACGCTGGACGCGGTCTCGCCCAGGCCGCGCGCGGCGAACGCGTTCCAGAGCAGGTCCTGGTTGGCCCCGCCGAACCGGATCCGGTCGGCGGCGAGCATCGCGTCGCGGGCGTCGACCATGCTGACCTGGCTGACCGCCATCAGCAGGAACGAGTCGACCACGAGCTGGATCCAGCGCCGGTTGCCCGGGCAGGCGGTCACCGGCCGCTGGCCGTTCGCGCAGGCCTTCTGCACGGCCGGCGTGCCGGCGCCCCAGCGACGCATCATGGCGGCGCGGATGTCGGTGTTGGTGGCGCTCCACACCTCGCCGGACGCGTGCACCTGGAGGCCGGTGACGTCGTAGTCGACCGACGAGTAGTTCAGCGGGCTGGCGCTCATGTTGTAGTTGCGGATACCCGCGTTCGGGTCCTGGGTGGTGTACTCGCCGATGGTGAAGCCACGCCGGCCCGGCGCGGCGTAGCCGTGCTCGTGGAGGTACTCCATGGCGAGCTGGTCCGACCAGCTCTCGCTCATGCCCTGCGGGGAGCTGACCCCGGCGCTCGGGCCGGCGATCATGCGGTTGGTGACGGCGTGGCCGTACTCGTGGGCGATCACCGACATGTCGAAGTCACCGTCCACGCAGGGCGCGTAGAACGAGCCGGCGACCGGCTGCCACAGGTACATGTTGGTGGTCGGCGCGACACCGTCCGGCGGCGTGATCTGGTTGGCGTTGTTGCGCGCCGGGAACGTCGGCGGGCCGCCGCTGACGCCGCCGGCCTGCGCGTTGCCCTGCTCGGCGTCGCCGCCGAGGCCGCCCCGGCCGAGGTTGTCCTGCTGGAGGTTCCAGGTGTCCTCGGTGAAGCCCAGGTGGTAGGTCCAGTCGTGCATCCGGTTGTGCATCCCGAACAAGTTGGCCCGGGCCGCGTCGATGTCGTTGGCCTGCGGCGAGGTGAACACCTCCGGGTCGCAGCGCCGTTCCTGCCACTGGTTGGTCCACGGGTAGGCGTAGGTGCGGTCCGGGCGCGGCGTGGCGGTCTCGGTGCCGACGCTGAACGGGTCGTTGCTGAACCAGTTCTGCACCGCGATCGCGTTGTTACCCTTCGTCGTGGTGGTGGACGCCCCGGTGGCCGGGTCCACGTCCCACGCCGGGTGCCCCGGCACCCCGACCACCTCGCGGCAGCCGGCGGCCGGCGCGGCGCACCAGCGCACCCGGGTGTCGACCGAGGACCGGTCCACCCGGGGAGAGTTCGGGAAGACGTCCCAGGACGGGTTGTCCTCCGCGTGGTCGATCAGGTCCTCGCGCACCAGCACCGCGCCGTCGCGGGCGTCCACGTAGGTGGCGTAGGCGGCCGGGTCCGCGCCGGTGGTGTCCGCGCCGACCACGACCTCCCAGGCCGCGCGGGGCCCACGGTCCGCGGTGGGCACCGCGACCAATGAGGTACGCGACACCTGCGCGTCGGCGCGGCCGGCGTCGGCGACCGCAACCCGTCGCGCCTGGGCGGCGTCGATCGTGGCCGGTGCCGGCGCCCCGCCGTCACGCGAGAGCGAGGAGCTGACGTGCCAGACCGACCCCTGGCGTACGCCGACCGCCAGCATGCCGTCGACGGCGGCCGGCAGCTCACCGAAGCGCTGCCGGAACAGCACTGTCGCACCCTGCCCCATCGGCGCCACGGTCAACTGCTCCAGCGCGGCGGCGCCCTCCGCGGTCAACCCCAGCACGTCCCGGTTCGCCGCCACGTACGCCCGGGCCGCGGCGGCCGGGTCGGCGGGCAGGCCGGTGGCGAGCGGCCGGCCGGTCGAGGTGAGCGTGGCCGGCGTACCGAAGTCGGTCCAGCGGACCCGCGCGCCGAGCGCGGCGGCCCGGTCCCGCTGCCGCGCGCTTGCCGCGACGCGGCCCTTGCGGTTGTCGGTGGCCTTGGTGTCGTGCCGGTCGCCCGGCAGGTGGTCGGGTGAGGCCTGGGTGTGGGTCTCTTCCCGGGGTGCCGCCTGACCGCCGGCAGCCGCGGTCAGGACCATGCCGGCTGCCATGAGCAGCGCGGTGGTCCCCGTCAACGCACGGGATGGTGTGCGCACGGTCCCTCCTGTCATCGTCGAACGGCGATGTCCGTCCCGACATCCGACCAGGATGATCGTCCCGCCGATACCAGCCGAACATCCATTAATGACAGTGCGTCGATTCGTGGGACGTCCTATGCCGCCGGTCCACCACGGCTCTGTCCCGGAGGGAGCCGTCGGGTCAGCGCCGCCGGCTCCGCCGGGCCGGGCTTCGCGAGCAGGTGCCGCACCTGCTCCACCGAACCGCCGCGCACACCGAGGCTCTCCCGGGCCGCCCGGTAGAACCGGTCACGCCCCAGGTCGGCCCGCTCGATCATGCCCGACACGTCCGTCGGCGGATCAGGCAGCGCCCGGGCGGCCGACTCGATGTCGCGGACCGCGTGCCGCCACTCCGCGGCCGCGCCGACGGTGGCCTCGTCGCCGAGCAGGAGCACCGCCTCCCAGGCCAGGGTGTGCCGGACGTCCGCCTCGGCGAGTCGGGCCCGCCCCTCGTCCCGGTCCAGCGCCGGCCGCCGCGCCCCGGGACGGTGTTCGCTGAGCATCTGGGTCGCCACGGCGTGGATCTCCTTGACTGCCTTCGTCAGTTCCACGTACGCGTCGAGCCGCCGCTCGTCCCAGCGGACGGTCTGACTCCGACGCCAGCGGGTCCGCTCGTTGAGGCCGGTGGCGAGCATGGTGCCGGCCGTGCCGACCAGCACACCGAGCAACGCCGGCAGCTGCGTGGCGAGGTTCCCCAGCACGCTCATCGCACCCCCTGAGGACGGTGGCGCGCCAGGAACGTGGTCACCGCGTGGCGGAAGCCGCCTGGATCCTCGACCCACGGCAGGTGGCCGGCGCCGGCCACGCTCACCCGCGCACAGTTCGGCAATGCCCGGTGCAGCGAGTCGACACCCCAGCGCGGGCGGATGTCCTCGGTGCCGTCGACGATCAGCACGGGCAGGTCGAGCGCCCTGCACCGCGCTGCGAGGTCGGACTCCCTCAGCTCCCGCTTCACCTCGGCGCCGATGACCCGGTTGCAGTCCCGGTTGACGCCCAGCCAGGGCGTGGCCATGGCTTCGGCGTGCCGCAGGGCGGTGTCGGGGTCGGCGAAGTCGGCCGACCACTGCAGCACCGCCCACTCGCGTTCCTCGGCGGGCGTGCGGTCGCGGGCGCCGAGCGCCTCCCACCGGCCACGGTGCGCGCCGAGCCGCAGTCGCAGGTTCCGCTCGTAGTGCGGGTGCCAGCCGCGGTCGGGGTCGATGCCGGTGCCGGAGACGTAGATCAGGTGGCTGACCCGGTCCGGGTGCGTGAGGGCGTACCGCAGCGCCAGGTGCGCGCCCCACGAGTGGCCCAGCAGCGCCACCCGAGGGCCGCCGAGTTGCTCGCGGACCACGTCGAGGTCGGCGACGAAGCGCGCGATCGTGTACGGCCCGCGCCGTTGCGAGCGCCCACAGCCGCGCTGGTCCCACCGGACGGTGCGGGCGTCGTCTTCGAGAAGCCGGGCGACCGGTTCGAGGTGGTCCCAGAGGCCCGGGCCGCCATGGCAGAACACCAGCGGCGGTCCCTCGCCGGCCCGGTCGGCCCACAGGCGACACTCGTCCTCGGTACGCACGACCACGGCCATCAAGGACAGTATGACGGTCCGCCGGGGCGGGTGTGCGCCCTGTCAAGTGGGCAGGTGACGCCGGTCAGTTCCTCGGACAGGGCCCACAGGCGGCGGGCGAGCGTGCTGTCCCGTGCGGTTCTCGACCGGCCGACCAGCGTGGGGGCGCCGCGTCCCTGCAGGAGGCCGGCCGGGCCGGCGTAGCTTCCGCCCGGTACGTCCGCCACGGCCGCGTAGAGGGTGGGCAGCGCGCCGTCCTCGTCGCTCTGCGAGAGGCGCTCGGTGACGGTCGCGCGGAGCCGTTGGAGCGGGGACCGCTCGTGGTCGAGATGCGCGAGGAGGTTGGTGGCTGCCATCCCGGGGTGCGCGGCGGTCGCGAGCACCGGCGAACCGACCTCGGTGAGGCGGCGCTGGAGTTCCGCGGTGAACAGCAGGTTCGCCAGCTTCGACTGGGCGTACGCGGCGAACGCCCGGTAGGGCCGCCGTTCCCAGTTGAGGTCGTCGAGGTCGATCCTCCCGGTCCGGTGGCCGTTGGAGGAGACGGTGACCACCCGCCCCCGGATCCTCGGCAGCAGCAGGCTCGTGAGCGCGAAGTGCCCGAGATGGTTGATGCCGATCTGCAGTTCGAAGCCGTCGGTGGTGCGGCCGAGCGGGGGAACCATCACGCCCGCGTTGTTGATCAGCACGTCGATCGGGTCGGTGAGATCCGCGGCGAACGCGCGGACCGAGGCGAGGTCGGCGAGGTCGAGTCGCCGGACGACGACGTCACCGACCATGGTCGCGGCGGCGGCCCGCCCTCTGGTGAGGTCGCGGACGGCGAGCACGGTGCGGGCGCCCCCGGCGGCGAGCGCGCGGGCGGCGGCGCGACCGATGCCACTGTTGGCGCCGGTCACGACGACGGTGCGGCCGGTCATGGTGGGGAGCTGCGCGGTCGTGAATGTTGTCATGGACAACAATGTGGGCATCGTTAACAATGCTGTCAACGGCAACATCTCGGCTACCATGGGCGCCGTGCCCGCGTACCACCATGGAAACCTCCGGACGACCTTGCTCGCCGCCGCCGAACACAGCCTGCGCCGACACGGCGCGGACCAGCTCTCGCTGCGTGAACTGGCCCGCGAGGCCGGCGTCAGCCACGCCGCGCCCCGCCGCCACTTCCCGGACCGCCAGGCGCTGCTGGACGCGCTCGCCGAGGCCGGGTTCGCCCGGTTGGACGCGGAACTGCGCGCGGCGCTGGACGCCGCGGGCGAGGAGTTCGCACCGCGCCTGCACGCCGTCACGGCGGCCTACCTGAGGTTTGCCACCGAGGACACCGCGCTGCTGGAGCTGATGTTCACCGGCAAGCACCGCGAAGGCGCCGAACGACTCGTCGCGGCCGCCGCCGCGCCGTTCGGGCTGCTGGACGCCCTGATCCGGCAGGGACAGGCAGAGGGCGTGCTCGAGCCCGGCGACTCGCAGCGCACGGGCATCGTGCTGTTCGCGACCATGCAGGGCATCGCCACCCTGGTCAACGGCAACCTGGTGGCACATGAACTGCTCGACGGGATCGCGGAGACCGCCGTCGACCAGTTCATGCGCGGATCCCGGCGCCGTTAGCGCGGTCCGGCCGTCGCGCCGGCTGCGGTCGCCTCAGCAGCCACAGCCCGCCGTCGGCCGGATCGGGGCGGTCAACGGGTCGACCGGCCCGCTGACCGCACCGACGGCGGTCTCCACCGGGAACCCCTCCCGCACCCAGTACTCGTATCCGCCGAGCATCTCCTTGACCTGGTGACCGAGTCGGGCGAAGGCAAGAGCGGCGCGCGTGGCGCCGTTGCAACCCAGCCCCCAGCAGTACGTGACGACCACCGCGCCCGGCGGGACCAGGTCCGCCGCCCGCGTCGGGATCTCCTCGGTGGGCAGGTGCACGGCGCCAGGCAGATGCCCTTGGTCCCAGGCCTGGGCACTGCGCGAGTCCACCACGAGCAACCCCGCCACGGCGGCGTGCAGATCGGCGTGCACGTCGCTGACGTCGGTCTCGAAGCTCAATCGGGCCGCGAAGTGGGCGGTGGCGGCAGCGGGATCGGCCGGGGCGACGGAGAGTACGGAAGACATGCCCTCGATGCTGGCCGGTCCGTCGGGCGGTCGGCAGTGGCGAGAGTGCCGACATCCGCTAAGTTCGCGCCATGACCGTGGTGTCCGCGCGGGACAGCGCCGGCCCGAGCGTTACGGTGCTGGCCTACGACGGGATGTCCGCCTTCGAACTGGGCATCGTGACGGAGGTGTTCGGGCTCCCCCGGCCGGAACTCGGCGTCGAGTGGTACGACCTGGCGGTCTGCGCCGAGCACCCGGAGCCGGTGCGGATGCTCGGCGGCGCCACGCTCGTCACCGCCAACGGGCTGGAGGTGTTCGAGGCGGCGCAGACCGTGATCATTCCCGGGGTCGGCGACGTGCACGGCGCGCCCTCACCTGCCGTGATCGCTGCGCTGCGCGGAGCGCGTCGACGAGGTGCCCGGATCGTCTCGATCTGTTCCGGCGCCTTCGCCCTGGCCGCCGCCGGGCTGCTCGACGGCCGACGCGCCACCACCCACTGGCGTTACGCGGAGCTTCTGCAGCGGCGCTTCCCCCTGGTCCGGGTCGACCCGGACGTGCTCTACGTCGACGACGACGGCGTGCTGAGCAGCGCCGGCAGCGCGGCCGGGCTCGACCTGTGCGTCCACCTGATCCGCACCGATTTCGGCCCCACCGTCGCCAACGCGGTGGCCCGACGGCTGGTCATCCCGCCGCACCGCGACGGCGGCCAGGCACAGTTCATCGAGACGCCGGTCGCGGTCGGCCACGACGACGACCGGATCAACCGGAGCATGACGTGGGCGATGAGCCACCTCGACCGACCCCTCACCGTCGACGGGCTGGCCCGGCAGGCACACATGTCGACCCGCACCTACCTGCGTCACTTCAAGCGCGCCAGCGGCACCAGCCCCATCCGGTGGCTGATCGCCCAGCGGGTCCAGGCGAGCCTGGCGCTGCTCGAGACGACCACCGCGTCGATCGACGAGATCGCCACGGCGACGGGCTTCGAGACTGCCGTGACCTATCGGCATCACTTCGCGCGGGCGATGAAGACCTCGCCCTCGGCGTACCGGCGGGCCTTCCGGGTCGCGGACGGGACCGTCGGCGGATGAGCGCCGAGGAGATCCCGCTCGCCGGCGGGAACGTGTCGGCACCGGTTGGACCTGGCTGACCGGTTAGGTCCTGGACCAGCGTGGCGTCGCCGCCGCGAAGCGCGAGATCTTCGTCCAGCTCGCCGGGCTGCGGTCGGCCGAGGAGCCGGTGCCGCCCCGCCGGACGGGCCGGGCGGCTCAGCCCCAGGCGCAGTCGAACAGGGTCCGGACGTCGGCCTCGGTCGGCTCCAGCGCCCGGGCCGCGAGATAGGCGGACAGGTCGCGGAAGTCGGCGGTGGCGTTGTGCACACACGTCGCCAGCGCGCCGTCGAGCAGGTCGAGCGCCGCCATCGCGTCGGGCGCGGCCGGGTCCGCCATCGGCGGCGTGCGGACGTCCCGGGTGAACACCACGTGGCAGGCATGCCGGTCGGCCGTGACGACGCAGCGGTAACGGCCGGCGTCGGTCAACTGGTTCCTGATGTCCGCCCAGACCGTCGCCTCGGCCACGTCCGCCACGTCCGCGCCGGCCGCGCAAGCCGCCCGGACGAGGCAGCGGGTCGGGTCGCCGGGGGTGCTCGTCACGTGGACCAGCGCCAGCCCGCCACCGTGGAAGACGGCGAAGCCCTGCACGTCGGGCGCGCGACGCAGGAAGTCGGGAGTCCACACCCGGTCGTACCGCCGCTGGGCCAGCGACCTGAGGAATTCGACGGTGCGGCCGGCGGCCCGGCGAGCCTCGACGCTCATGCGGTCAGTTCCTCCCCGCGACCGGCACGGCGAGCCAGCGGAACCGGCCGTGCCGCCCCGGCAGCTGAGTGAAGTCCTGCCAGTCGAGCCGGTAGTCGCCGCTCAGCTGACGCTCGTTCGGCGGGAAGTAGCGTCCGTCGACCCCCCATCGCAGGACGCCGGTGAGTCGTCGACCGTTGTGGAGCCGGAACTCGCGGTCCCGGGTTGGCTGGTCGACGGCGGGCGCCCGCCACAGCGCGTGGTCGTTGGTGAGCAGGAGGGCGAGGCCGTTCGTCCCGGCCGGCCCGGGCCGGCAGAGGTGTTCCAGCCGCTCGACGTCGGCGACGAAGCGGTTCCGCACGATCTCGGCGGCGGTGTGGCTACGGAGGCCGTACTCCTCGCCGGTGTGCGGGTCGGTGCCGTTCCAGCGAATGGTGACGTAGGCCAGTTCGATCGCCGTCCGGCCGCTCGGGCCGTGGCAGAGCAGGTCCAGGTGTTCGTTCTGCTCCTGCCGCACGGCGAGGCGGACCCGGAGGTCACCGTCGAGTTGGCGCAGCGTCCAGGCGAACGCGTGCTGGAAGTCGGCCTCGGAGTGGAACAGGGACCGCTCGGCGCCGAGTTCCGCCATGACGCTCGTGACCGGTACGGATCCGGCGATCAGCATTCACACCCCACAGTGACGACGAATCCTTCCGGCGGCGCCCCACCGCCGGAAGGATTGCGGAGCCTCACGCTACGAAGCGCCACCTAGCGGAATCAAGACATCACGCTGAGATCGGCGTCCGGTCTGGACGGTCGGTCCCGTCAACGGGACCGACCGCATGAGCACGTTAACAGACTCTCGGCCTTTCGTCCCGCCGATAGGACTAGCCGACCCGTCCTCCGAACGGCCGGTCACGTGTCGGGGCGCACCGTCCGCGCGGCTGCCGGCCACGGCCGGCGTCAGTTGTTAGTTTGGATCCCGGATCGCCGCGCGCGTCGATCCGTACACCCCTCGCCCGACCGGCCCGGGAGCCGCCGACCCCGGCTCCCGGGCGGACGGCTGCCGGCCGCGGAGAGGGGTGCGATGAGCGGAGAGCCGGAGCGCTCCGGCGCGCGGTCGACACCCGACGCACCCGTCGACGGGTGGCGGGGCCGCTGGACCGCCCGGGCCCGGACGCTCGGCGACGCGGCGCGCTCGCGTACCCGGAGGTTCTGGGCCGGCGCGCAGCCGACGCTGCGGCAACTGTGGTGGACCGAGGAGCCGGCGACGCCGGTGACCACTGTCGACAGGCGGTTCCCGGAGCCGCTGGTGGTGCCGGCGCAGGGGCAGGTCTACGTCTTCCTGGTGCGCACCACGTTCACCTGGTCCTCCGACACCGCCCGGCCGGAGCTGTTCGGCTGGTACGTCGACTACTTCCAGCCGCAGGCCACGCAGCGCCTGCACCGCCTGGCGCTGCGCTGCGCGGTCGAGGTGCCCCCGCACCGCCCGCGTGAGCTGCTCACCGCGCTGGCCGCGGCGCTCGCCGCCGACGATCCACCGCCCTGGACGTACGCGCGCGGGGAGGTGACGTTCGCCTGCGAGCCGGACGTCACGGTGCAGCTGGACGAGCGGGTCCGCCGACTGCTCCAGCCGTACTGGGAGCAGCGCATCGCGCTGGAGTGCGAGCGCGACCTGGCCCGTCGGCGTGCCGAGTACGCGCACGAGCGCGACCGCGCCACCCCACCCCGCCCCCACCCACCTCGCCCCGACCCACCTCGCCCCGATCCGGCGATCCCGGTCCGACCGCCCCGGGACAGCACACGCCCGGCGAGCCCACGCCGCGGACCACGCCCCAACGCCCCGGCGGAGTCGTTCACCCCGCTGGAGCCACTGCTACCCCCACCCACCCCACGCCCAGCCCCCGACCAGAACCCACCCCCACCCCCTGCGCGTTGATCATGAAGTTGACGGCAGATGTTGACCGTTTTGTCGCCGCCAACTTCATGGTCAACGCGGCCAGCGCCGGGATCGGGGCGGAAAGTACAAGATCCGTGAGCCGGGCGGCACCTGAACGTCTCCTCCGTCGATCTTGGACTTGTGGCACCTCCGATAGCCGCCATAACCGACATGACAGGCACCACAAGTCCAAGATCGACGGGGCGAGGCGAGGGCGGGGCGCGGGGCGGGGCGAGGGGCGAGGGGGCGCGGGTTAGCCGAGCAGGGTGGCGTAGCGGCCCTGGTGGTCTAGGAGGGTGTGGTGGGTGCCGGACTCGACGATGCGGCCGTGGTCGAGCACGGCGATCCGGTCGGCGTCGCGGACCGTGGAGAGACGGTGCGCGATGGTCACCACGGTGCGGCCGCGGGCCAGCTCGTCCAGGGCCCGCTGCACCGCGCGCTCGGTCTCGGTGTCCAGCGCGCTCGTCGCCTCGTCGAGGACCAGGATCCGCGGGTCGCGCAGCAGCGTGCGGGCGATGGCCAGGCGCTGCTGCTCGCCGCCGGAGAAGCGGTGGCCGCGGGAGCCGACCATGGTGTCGTACCCGTCGGGCAGCGCGGCGATCAGGTCGTGGATCCGGGCGGCGCGGGCGGCGGCCTCGATGTCGGCGTCGGTGGCGTCGGGGCGGGCGTACCGCAGGTTGTCGCGCACGGTGGCGTGCAGCAGGTAGGTCTCCTGGCTGACCACGCCCACCACGGCGGCCAGGTCGGCCAGGCTCACGTCGCGCAGGTCGACGCCGTCGATGGTGATCCGGCCGGCGTCCGGGTCGTGCAGGCGGCTGAGCAGGGCGGCGAGCGTGCTCTTGCCGGAGCCGGTCTCGCCGACCAGGGCCAGGCTGGTGCCGGCCGGGACGTCCAGGCTGACGCCGGCCAGCGCGGCGGTGTCGCTGCCCGGGTAGCTGAAGGTGACGTCCTCGACGCGCAGGTGGCCGCGGACCGTGGCCGGGTCCAGTGCCGCCGGGCGGGCCGGCTCGGCGACCTCGACCGGCAGGTCGAGGTATTCGAAGATGCGGGCGAACAGCGCGAGCGAGGCGGTCAGCGTGACGCCGACGTTGAGCAGGCCCATCAGCGGGCGGAACAGGTTGCCCTGCAGCGCGGTGAACGCGACCAGCGTGCCGATGGTGAGCGTGCCGGCGGTGCCGGGCAGGCCGGCGCCGAGGTAGATCACCGCGGGGATGGCGGCGAAGACGATCGTCATGGCGGCCATCCGCCAGCGGCCGGCCAGCTCGGAGCGCAGTTCCAGGTCGACCAGGCGGGCCGAGGAGGCGGTGAACCGGTCGACGAGCGCCGCGCCGGTGCCGAGCGTCTTGGCCAGCCGGACGCCGCTGACCGACAGCCCTTCCTCGATGGTGACGGTGAGGTCGGCCAGTTCCCGCTGGCGGCGGGCGGTGATCTCCCGGCGCAGCCGGGCGACCCGGCGGGTGAGCCAGAGCGCGGGCGGCAGTACGACCAGCGAGACGAGGGTGAGTCGCCAGCTCAGCGCCAGCATGGCGACGGTGGTGGCGACGACGGTGGTGAGGTTGGCGGCGATCGAGGTGGCGGTGGAGGTGACCACCGCCTGCATGCCGCCGATGTCGTTGGTGATGCGGGACTGCACCTCGCCGGTGCGGGTGCGCACGAAGAAGCCGATCGACTGCCGCTGGAGGTGGGCGAAGACGTCGGTGCGCAGCCGGTGCATGACCTCCTGGCCGACCCGGGTGGAGATCCAGGTCTGGGCGACGCCGAGCACGGCGGTGACCGCGGCCACCGCGACCATGGCCGCGACCAGCCAGGCCAGCAGCGTCAGGTCACGCTCGGGCAGGGCCCGGTCGATCACGGTACGCAGCAGGAACGGCGAGGCCATCGCGATGATCGAGGACGCCACGATGATCGCCACCACGGCGGCGAGCGGGCCGCGGTGGGCGGTGAAGAGGCCGCCGATGCGGCGCAGCGACACGTCGCGGGCCTGTGCCTTCTCGGCGGCGGACACGGTTCGGCCGGCTCCGCGGCCGTCGGGGATGTGATCCAAGGGGTTCTCCTCTGTCCGGATAATGCTGAGGTTACCTCATCATGAGGGAACAACAGGAGATGCTGCTACCGTATTCCCGTGGACGGCAGCGACGAGGAGAGCCTGGCCGAGACGTTCTGGGCGGTCACCCGGCGGCTGCGCCACCAGACCAAACGCGCGCTCGAACCGTGGGAGATCAGCCCCGGGCAGGCGCGGGCGCTCGGCGTGCTGCTGCGGCACGGCGCGCTGCGGCCCGGCACGCTCGCCGAGCACCTGCGCATCGCCCCCCGCTCGGCCACCGAGGTCATCGACGGCCTCCAGGAACGCGGCCTGGTCGAACGGCGGCCCGACCCGGGCGACCGGCGGGCCACGCTCGTCGCCCCGACCGCCGAGGGCGACCGCGTCGGCACCGCCATCCAGGCGGCCCGGGCCACCGAGGCGGAACGGTTCTTCGCCGCGCTCGACCCGGGCGACCGGGCGGAGCTGACCCGAATCCTGCGCCGGCTCCGGGAGGAGTAGGCCGCCCGGTCAGCGGGAGCCGGCGGTGAGCAGCGCGCCCAGCGTGCGGGCCATGACCTCCCGGGCCGCCCCGACGTCGAGCCCCATGGCGTCGCGCATCATCGACCACGCGGCCCAGGTGGCGGCCACGGTCAGCGCGTCCAGCAGCCGCGCCCGCCCCGACCCGGCGTGCGCCAGCTCGGCGGCGAACACGGTCTCGATCTCCTCCCGGACCCGGGCGATGGCCGCCTCCCGGTTGCGCCGCAACTGCGGCGAGAACGGCTCCCGCAGCGCCGACGCGCGGGCCGGCGGCGCCAGCACCTCGAGCAGCCGGGCGCGCTGGCCGCAGAACTCGGCGATGCGCACGGTGAGCGGCAGCTCCGGCGGGACGGGCCGCCAGAGCGCGGCCTGCCGTTCGCCGATCCGTCGCCCGGTGGCGGCGAACAGCGTCTCCATGTCCTTGAAATTGGTCCACAGGGTACGCAGCGACACGCCGGCCCGCTCCGCGATCCGCTCCCCCGTCGGCCGCAGGTCGCCGGCGTCGATGAGGGCCAGGTGCGCCTCGACGATCGCGGCCCGGGTCCGCTCGGCCCGCGCCGCCCGGCCGTCCACCCGCGCCGGCGGGTCGCTCTCCACCTCGATCACGGACGGCTCCCTGCGCTCGGCTACCGGCGGCAACTCTACGTGCGCGCCGTCGGACGGCCGGCACCCGCCCGACGGCACGCCCGGCCGCTCAGGCGGTCGGCACCGCGTCCGTCGGCGGGGTGGCCGGCGCCTCGGTGAACTCGGTGACCGCCGCCTCGCCGTCGTCGGTGGTGTACGTCGGGCCGAAGTAGGTCTGCGCACCACCGCTGACCCGGCTCAGCCGGACCCCGCTGTAGCCCGCGTGCACGCCCTCGGCGTACCGGAAGGGGGTGAGACCGGGCCCGCGGAAGCCGCCCTTGCGCACGGCCTCGACCAGCTTCTCCCGGGTGGGCTCGGGCCCGGCGGCGAGCAACGCCTGCACGAAGGTGTAGGCCATCGAATAGCCGTAGACCGCGTTGCCGTCGATCGGGTTGCCCGCGTTGAACCGCTGGTGGATCTTCGTGAACTCCCGGATCCACGGGTTGGCGGTGTCACCCACCATCGGCAGGTAGTTGTCGGCGACCATGCCCTCGAGGATCACCTTCTTGTCGCCGAGCTGGGCGGCGAGCGTGGTGTAGTCGGCGCCCACGTTGGACACCACCCACTGCGCCCGGAAGCCCTGCCCGGCGGCCTGACCCATGGCCAGGGCGGTGAACCCGGGGATGCTCGCCGAGATCACCACCTGACAGCCGGCCGCCCGCAGCGCGCCGATCGCGGGCCCGACCTGCTGGTTGGTGGTGGTGTACGTCTGCTTCGCCGCGACCGGGCCGAGCACCTGTTCCACCCCGGCCAGCGAGTCCCGGCCGAAGTCGTCGTTCTGCCCGAAGTGGCAGACCTTGGCGCCGGGGAACTCCCGCTTGACCCAACTGGCCAGGATCTTGCCCTCGACCGTGTAGTCGGGCTGCCAGCCGAACGTGGTCGGGTACTTCTCCGGCTGGTTCCAGTTGCGGCTGCCCGAGGCGACGAAGAGGTCCGGCACCCGCTGGGCCTTGACGAACTCCAGCACGTTGGTGTGCGTCGGCGTGCCGAGCCCGCCGAGCAGCGCGAAGACCTTGTCGTCGAGGACCAGCTTGCGGACCACGTTCTCGGTGTTGGCCGGGTTGTAGCCGTCGTCCATGACCTTGTAGACGATCTTCCGGCCGTGCACCCCGCCCTTGCCGTTGACGTGCTCGAAGTACGCCTTCACCGCGGCGGAGATCTTCGAGTAGCCGGGCGCGGCGGGGCCGGTGAGCGGTTGGTGGGTGCCGATGACGATCTCGCCGTCGGTGACGCCGGGGACGTTCTCGGCGGCCTGCTTCGCGTCGTCGGCGCAGGCCGGCAGCGTGGCCAGCAGGGCCAGGCCGGCAACGGCCGCGAGCACGCGGCGGGTGGTGGGGCGCATGGTTCTCCAATCCGGTGCGGGTGGTGGGGACCGGTGAGGTCAGCGGTCCGGTGCGCGGCGTACGGCGGCGCGGAGCCGGGTGGCGAGGGCGCGGACGCCACCCTGCAGTCCGCCCGGGGCGGCGAGCATGACGACGATGAGGATCAGGCCGAACACGGCCAGCGCGAGGTTGCCCTCCAGGCGCTGCGCCAGCCCGGCGGACAGGTCGAGGTGCTCGGTGAGCAGCGCGGGCAGGTCCTGCAGGGCGACCAGCAGCAGCGCGCCCCAGACCGCGCCGGCCAGGCTGCCGAGGCCGCCGATCACGATGGCCATGAGCAGGAACAGCGACAGGTCGAGGGGAAACTTGCCCGGGGCCACGGTGGCGGTGAGCACCGCGTACACGCCGCCGCCGAGGCCGGCGCAGCCGGCGCTGACCACGAACGCGAGCACCTGGGTGCGGGCCACCGGAATGCCGGCGAGCCGGGCCGCGACCTCGTCGTCGCGGACCGCGCGCAGCGACCGGCCGTACCGGCTGCGCACCAGGTTGGCCAGCAGCAGCATGGTGAGCAGGGCGGCGGCGAGCGCGATCCAGGCCAGCCAGCGTTCCGGCTGGAAGTACGGACCGAGCGCCGCCGGTGGGGCCTGCGCCGGGAAACGCAGCCCCTGCTCACCGTTGAACACCCCGGTGAAGATCGTGGTGACGGCCGGCACCAGCGTCGCCACCGCCAGGGTCACGCCGGCCAGGTAGGGGCCGCGCAGCCGGGCCGCGGCCAGCCCGACCACCAGCCCGCCCAGCGCGGTCACCGCGACGGCGGCCAGCAGCGAGCCCGGCAGGACCCACCACCCGCCGACGGCCCGCTCGTCGAGGCCCCGCTGCACCAGGGCCACCGTGTAGGCGCCGGTGGCCATCAGCGCGCCGTGGCCCAGGGAGAGCTGGCCGTTGAGCCCGACCAGCACGGTGTGCCCGGCGGTGACGCAGAGGAACGCGCAGACCCGGGCCACCTGGAGGTTCTCGTACGGCGGGAGCTGGTTGGTGAGCAGCACGACGAGCGTGCCGGCGAGCACCGCCCCGGCGAGGTGCCGCAGCAGGGTCGACCCGCGCGGGCCGCCGCCGGCGGGCGCGCCGGGCAGCAGCCGACGCAACGGGGCCGGCCTCGACGGTCCGGTTCGGGTGGTGGTCACACGTGCCTCGCTCTCGCCGCGGAGAAGAGCCCGCCGGGGCGGACCAGCAGGACGGCCAGCAGCAGCACCAGCACGGCCAGCGGGGTGGTGTCCGGGCCCAGGTAGCCGGTGACGTACGACAGGATCAGCCCGACCAGCAGCCCGCCGACGACGGCGCCGACCGGGCTGTCCAGCCCGCCGACCACGGCGGCGGTGAACGCCACGACGAAGACCAGGTCCATGGCGTGCGGGTGCAGGCCGAGGCCGGTGGGGACGACGAGCATGCCGGCGAGCGCGCCGACCCCGGCGGCCAGCGCCCAGCCGAGCGTCAGCATCCGGCCGACGCTCACGCCGAGCAGCCGGGAGACCTCCGGGGCGAACGCCGCCGCCCGCATCCGCAGGCCGACGGGCGTCCGGGTGAACAGCAGCGCGAGCAGCACCACGACCGTCAGCGCCGCGCCGAGCACCCAGAGGTCGTAGGGGGACAGCGCGGCGACCCCGCCGACGGTGAGCGCGTCGGTGTCGAACGGCGCCGGGGCCGGTCGGTAGCCGTTGCCGAAGACCATGCCGAGCACCGCCTGGACCAGCAGCACCAGACCGAGCGCGACGATCACCTGGTTGAGCGGGCCGGCGGGACCGACGAAACGCATCAGGACCCGTTCCACCAGCGCGCCCAGCGCGAGCCCGGCCAGCACCGCGGCGGCCAGGCCCAGCCAGTAGGACCCGGTCGCGGCGACCACCGCGTAGCCGACGTACGCGGTGGCGACGGCCATCGCCCCCTGGGCGAAGTTGACCACCCGGGCGGCCCGCCAGATGAGCACCAGCGCGAGCGCGAACGCCGCGTACACCGCGCCGGCGGCCAGCCCGTCGAAGGTGAGGAACCAGAACCGCTGCATCCGCGACCCTTCCGCTCGCCGGTCAGAACCCGAGGTACGCGTGCCGCAGCCGGTCGTCGTCGCGCAGCCGGGCCGCCGGCGCGGCGGTCACCACCCGGCCGAGCGACATGACGATCCCCTGGTCGGCGACGGAGAGCGCGGTGCGGACGTTCTGCTCGACCAGCAGCACGGTCAACCCCTGCTCGTCGCGCAACCGGCGCAGCAGCGCCATGATCTGCGCGGCCACCGCGGGGGCCAGCCCGAGCGACGGCTCGTCGAGCAGCAGCAGCCGGGGGCGGGCGATCAGCGCCCGGCCGAGCGCGAGCATCTGCCGCTCCCCGCCGGAGAGCTGGTGGCCGAGGTGGTCACGGCGGCGGGCCAGCGCCGGGAAGATCTCGTACACCTCGTCGCGCGCCCGCCGCGCGTCGGCCCGGTCCCGCCGCCAGAGGCCGCCGAGGCGCAGGTTCTCCGCCACGGTCAGCTCGGTCACCACGCCGCGGCCCTCCGGCACGTGCGCCAGGCCCCGCCGGACCAGGTGTTCCACCCGGACGCCGCGCAGGTCCTCCCCCGCGTACCGGATCCGGCCGCCGGTGGGGCGCAGCAGACCCGAGAGGGTACGCAGCAGCGTGGTCTTCCCGGCGCCGTTGGCGCCGAGCACGGCGGCGACGGTGCCGGCCGGCACGGTGAACGCCACGTCCCGCAGCACCGGCACCGGGCCGTAGCCGGCGCGGAGCGCCTCGACTTCCAGCACCGCGGTCACGGCGTGCCTCCGGCTTCGGCCGGCACGTCCGCGCCGAGGTAGGCCTCGGTGACCCGGGGGTCGTCGCGGATCCGCTCCGGCGTGCCGGCGGCGATCACCCGGCCGAAGTCGAGCACCACCAGCTCGTGGCAGACGGACATGACCAGGTCCATGTGGTGTTCGACGAGCAGCACGGCGCAGCCTTCGGCGCGTTGCGGCAGGGCCCGGACCAGGTCGGCCAGCTCGGCCACGTCGTCGGCGCCGAGCCCGCCGGCGGGCTCGTCGAGCAGCAGCAGCCGGGGCCGGGCGATCAGGGCGCGGGCCAGCGCGACCCGCTTGCGCACCGGGTAGGGCAGGGTGGCGGGTGCGGCTGCGGCGTGCCTGTCGATGCCCAGCTCGGCGAGGAGGGCGAGGGCCTCGGCGCGCAGCCGCCGCTCGTCGCGGTCGCTGGCGGGCAGGCCGAACAGCGCGGCGGCGAAGCCGGCGCGGGCCGCGTGGCTGGCACCGGCCGTCACGTTCTCCAGCACGGTCAGGCCGGGGAACAGGCCGACGCCCTGGAGCGTGCGGCCGATGCCCAGCCGGGTGAGCCGGTGCGGACGGGGTCGGAACGGGCGCCCGTCGAGGGTGAGCGAGCCTCCGCTCGGCCGGACGAAGCCGCAGACCACGTTGAACAGCGTGGTCTTGCCGGCGCCGTTGGGCCCGATCACCCCGACCACGCGGCCGGGCGGCACCCGCAGCGAGACGTCGTCGAGCGCGACCAGGCCGCCGAAGCGCACGCCGACGTGGTGCAGCGCCAGACCGGGGTCGTCCGTGGGGGTGGCCGGTGGGCTCATCGTCACCTCGCGCGGTCGACGGCGCACGGAAACTAATTACACTGCGAGTGTACTTTTCTCCGCCGTCGCGTCAATGCCCGTCGATCCATCCCGGCAGCCGGTCGCGGGCCCGGGCGAGGAACGCCCGTTCCGCCGCGTTCCCGGTGCCGGCGATCGCCGCGTCGTACGCGGCCCGGGCCTCGGCCGGCCGGTCGAGCCGGCGCAGCAGGTCGGCCCGGACGGCGTGCCACACGTGGTAAGCGGCCAGATCCAGCCGGTCGACCTCGGCCAGCGCGGCGGCCGGTCCGCGTACCTCGGCCAGCGCGACCGCCCGGTTCAGCGCCACCACCGGTCCCGGCGCGCGGGCCGCCAACTGGTCGTAGAGCGCGAGGATCTGGGTCCAGTCGGTGTCGGCGGCGGTCGCCGCGTCCGCGTGCACCGCATTGATCGCGGCCTGGATCTGGTACGGGCCGGGGCGGTCGCGCCGCAGGCAGCGCCGCACCAGGTCCTGCCCCTCGGCGACGAGTGCCCGGTCCCACCGACCCCGGTCCTGTTCGGACAGCGACACCGCCACCTGGTCCGGCCCGGTGCGGGCGGCCCGCCGCGCCTCGGTGAGCAGCATCAGCGCGAGCAGCCCGAGCGCCTCCGGCTCGTCCGGCATCAGCGTCACCAGCAGCCGGCCCAGCCGGATCGCCTCGGCGCCCAGCTCGGCGCGGCCCAACCGCTCCCCCGCGCTGGCGGTGTGCCCCTCGTTGAAGATCAGGTAGATCACGGCCAGCACCCCGCGCAGCCGGTCGGGCAGGTCGGCGTCGCCCGGCACCCGGTACGGGATCCCGGCGTCGCGGATCTTGGCCTTGGACCGGGACAGGCGCTGCGCCATGGTCGACTCCGGCACCAGGAAGGCCCGGGCGATCTCGGTGGTGCTCAGGCCGCCGAGCAGGCGCAGCGTCAGCGCCACCCGGGCGGCGGGGCGCAGCGCCGGGTGGCAGCAGGTGAAGATCAGGCGCAGCCGGTCGTCGGGCACGGGCCCCTCCTCGGTGGGCGGGTCGGCGGCGTGCAGCAGGGCGGCCTCGGCGTGCCGGGCGGCGCGGGTGGACTCGCGGCGCAGCCTGTCGATCGCCCGGTTGCGGGCGGTGGTGACGATCCAGCCGGCCGGGCTGGGCGGTGTGCCGTCGACGGCCCACCGCCGCACCGCGACCGTGAACGCCTCCTGGACCGCCTCCTCGGCGAGGTCGATGTCGCCGAGGAGGCGGGTCAGGACGGCGACCGCGCGGCCGTACTCGGCCCGGAAGACCCGTTCGACAGCGGTCATCCCTCGCCCTGGAACGGGCGGACCTCGATCGGCAGGGTCGTGGCGCGGGCGTAGCGGCGACCCCAGTCGAGCGCGGCGTCCAGGTCAGGCGCGCGGATGATGGTGACGCCGCCCAGGTATTCCTTGGCCTCGGCGAACGGCCCGTCGGTGACCAGCACCTCTTCGCCGGCCGCGCGGAGCACGGTGGCGGTCTCCGGAGCGTGCAGCCCGTCGCCGAACACCCAGCTCCCGGCCTCGCGCAGCTCCCGGCCGATGGCCTCGACCTCGCGCATCACCGCGGCCAGGAACTCCGGGTCCGGCCGCTCGACGCCGGCCGGCTGGTACATGCTGATCAGGTACTGCTTCACGGGTTCCTCCTCGTGCCCCCGGGCGGCCCGGTGCCGCCCTCCACCCTTCACACGAACGGCGGACGCCGGTTTCGACACGCCGGGATGCGGGATTCTCGCCGGGATCCGGGTATGCCGGCGCGTGCGCGGCGGCCGGGTGATCGTGGTGGGGGCGGGGTTCTCCGGGCTGGCCTGCGCGCTCGCCCTGGCCGGGGCCGGCGCCGAGCCGCTCGTGCTGGAGGCCCGGGACCGGGTGGGCGGCCGGACGCTGAGCCGCCCGCTGCCCGACGGCGGGTGGCTCGACCTCGGCGCGCAGTGGATCGGCCCCACCCAGGACCGAATGTACGCGCTGGTCGCCGCGTACGGCCTGGAGACCTTTCCCTCGCCGGCGCACGGCGCGCCCACGCTGCTGCTGGACGGCCGACCGGCGGCGGAGCCGGCCGGACTGGCCGCGCTGCTCGGCACGCTGGACGAGTTGGCGGCCGGGGTCGACCCGGCCGCGCCGTGGCGGGCCACCGGGGCGGCGGAGTGGGACCGGACCACGCTCGGCGGCTGGCTCGCCGCCACGGCGGGAGACCCGGTCACCGCCCGCTACGCCGGACGCCTGCTCGCCGGGGGCCTGCTGGCCGCCTCGCCGGACGAGGTGTCGCTGTTGCAGATGCTGTTCTACCTGCGCAGCGGCGGTGGTGCCGGCTCGCTGCTCGGGATGGCCGGAGGCGCCCAGCAGGACCGGATCGTCGGCGGCCCGGCCGCGCTGGCGCAGCGGATGGCCGCCGCGTTGCCGCCGGAGCGGCTGCGCCTGGGCGCGCCGGTGGACGCGATCGCCCAGGACGCCGCCGGCGTGCGGGTCCGCGCCGGTGACCAGGTGCACGCCGGCGACGCGGTGGTGGTCGCGCTGGCCCCGGCCCTGGCCGGCCGGATCCGGTACGACCCGCCGCTGCCGGCGCTGCGCGACGGGTTGACCCAGCGGATGCCGATGGGCGCGGCGCTGAAGGTGCACGCGCGCTATCCGGAGCCGTTCTGGCGGGCCGACGGCCGTTCCGGGGTGGCCACCACGGACACCGGGCCACTGACCGAGACGGTGGACAACTCGCTGCCCGGGCTGCCGGGCGGGGTGCTCACCGGGTTCAGCTACGGCGCGCAGGCCCGCGCGCTGCGCCGGCTGCCGGACGCCGCGCGGCGCGCCGCGGTGCGGGACGCGTTCGTCGCGCTCGTCGGCCCGGCCGCCGCCGAGCCCGAGGACCTCGTCGAGTACGACTGGTCGGCCGATCCGTGGACCCGCGGTTGCTTCTGCGGCATGCTCACGCCCGGCTCGTGGTGCGACTACGGACCCGAGCTGCGCGCGCCGGTGGGCCGGGTGCACTGGGCCGGCACGGAGACCGCGACCCGGTGGAGCGGCTACCTGGAGGGCGCGGTGACCGCCGGCGAGCGCGCCGCCGCCGAGGCCCTCGCCGCGCTCGGCTGAGCACCGAAATTCAAAGAAAATCTTCGATACGTCTATTGAAGAGTTTCTCCGTCGTGTGACCTAATGTTGACAGTTCCTTTCGTCCGACTCCCGCCGCCACGAGCGGCAACCCCCAGGGAGGAAAGATGCACCGACTCCTGCGAAGCGTGCTGCGCACGACCGGCGCCGCCGCGCTCGCCACCGTCACCGCCGCCGCAGCGGCCCTGATCGGCGCCGCCCCCGCCCACGCCGCCCCGGCCGGCCTGCCCGGCATGGACGTCTCCAGCTACCAGGGCAACGTGAACTGGTCGACCGCCTGGGCCAACGGCGCCCGGTTCGCGTACGTCAAGGCGACCGAGGGCACGTACTACACGAACCCGTACTTCGCCCAGCAGTACAACGGCTCCTACAACGTCGGGATGATCCGCGGGGCGTACCACTTCGCCCGTCCGGACACCACAAGCGGCGCCACCCAGGCCAACTACTTCGTCGACCACGGCGGCGGCTGGTCGCGGGACGGCAAGACGCTGCCCGGCGCGCTCGACATCGAGTACAACCCGTACGGCGCCACCTGCTACGGGCTGAGCCAGGCGTCGATGCGGAGCTGGATCGCCTCGTTCGTCAACCAGTACTACGCCCGCACCGGCCGGTGGGCCACCATCTACACCACCACCGACTGGTGGAGCACCTGCACCGGCAACACCTCGCAGTTCGCCGCCAACAACCCACTGTGGATCGCGCGCTACGCCAGCAGCGTCGGCACGCTGCCGGCCGGCTGGGGCACGTACTCGTTCTGGCAGTGGTCCTCCTCCGGCACCTTCCCCGGTGACCAGAACGTCTGGAACGGCACCCTGGACCGGCTCCGGGTGCTGGCCTGCAACGGCACCTGCTGACCCACCGCGGCGGGACGGGCCACGACGGTCCGTCCCGCCGCGGCGTCCGTACCCACGAGGAGGCCCCGATGTCCGTTCCCCTCCCCCGGCGGGCCGTGCTGCGCGGCGCGGTCCTGCTCGGCGCCACCACGCTCGCCCAGGCCGGCGCCGGCGGCGCGTGGGCCGCCGCGGCCCGGGTCGACCAACCGACCATCGCCAACTGCGCGACCTGGGGCGCCCGGCCGCCGTCGTCGCCGGTGAGCGTGGTGCAGAACCGGCCCAACAAGATCATCATTCACCACACGGCGTTCCCGAACACCACCGACTACAGCCTCGCCCAGGCCTACCGGAACTCCCGCGACATCCAGAACCTGCACATGGACTCCAACGGGTGGCTCGACTCCGGCCAGCACTTCACCAACAGCCGGGGCGGCTACCTGACCGAGGGCCGGCACGGCAGCCTCTACGGGCTGCTGCACGGGCAGAGCATGGTGCAGGGCGCACACTGCGTCGGGCAGAACAGCCAGGCCATCGGCATCGAGAACGACGGCATCTACCTCGACGTGCAGCCACCGCAGGCGCTCTGGGACAGCCTGGTCTGGTTCTGCGCGTTCACCTGCCAGCAGTACGGCATCGCGCCGACGGAGATCTACGGGCACAAGGACTTCAACTCCACCCAGTGCCCCGGCCTGCTGCACGACCGGCTGCCCGAGCTGCGCCGCACCGTCGCCACCCGCCTCGGCGGCTGAGATGCAAGGCGGGGCCCCTTCTTAACGCATTCGGTAGAGGAAGGGGCCCCGCTTAACTCAGCGAAGCGGGTGCGCCGGACGTCAGGCGTCGCGCCGTCAGCACACCGGCACGGGCGGCGTCCGCTCGGCGGCCCGGCTCCGCCGGCCGGGCCGCCACCAGTTGGCCCGGCCGAGCAGGGCCATGGTGGCCGGCACCAGGAGCGCGCGGACCACTGTGGCGTCGACCGCGACCGCCACCGCCATGCCGAGGCCGAACATCTTGATCACCGGATCGTCCTGGAGCACGAAGCCGGCGAAGACGGTCACCATGATCAGCGCGGCCGAGGTGATCACCGGGCCGGTGCCGGCCAGCCCTTCGCGGACCGCCACCCGGTTGTCGCCGGTGAGCTGCCAGGACTCCTGCACGGCGGTCAGCAGGAACACCTCATAGTCCATGGAGAGCCCGAAGAGCAGCGCGAACAGCATCATCGGCAGGTAGCTCTCCACCGGCACCGGACCGGACAGGCCGGTCAACCCCGCGCCCCAGCCCCAGGCGAAGACCGCGGTCAGCACCCCGTACGCGGCCCCGATCGAGACCAGGTTCATCACCGCTGCCTTCACCGCGACGACCGGCGCCCGGAACGCCGCGTACAGCAGCAGGGTGGCCAGTCCGACCACCACGGCGATGACCCAGGGCATCCGCTCCCCCACCCGGTCGGCGAGGTCAACCCGGGTGGCCGTCGCACCGCCCACGTGCACGGTCACGCCGGGCGCGTCGAGGGTCCGCAGCGTACGCACCAACGTGGCGGTCGCCGGGTCGCTCGGCGCCGTCTGCGGGTACGCGGTCAGCACCACGACCCGGCCGCCGTCGGCGAGCCGGGCCGGGGTGACCCGGGCGACGCCGGCCGTGCCGGCCACCCGGGCGGTCAGCTCGCCCACCCGGGCGTCGGCGCCGGAACCGGCCGGCGGCGCCAACTCGGCGACCGCTGTCAACGGTCCGTTCACGCCCGGCCCGAACCCGGCCGCGAGACGGTCGTAGCTGGCCCGATCGGCCGTGCCCACCGGCTTGTCCCCCGGATCCACCTGTCCCAGCCGCAGGTCGAGGGCCGGCGCGGCGAGCGCGCCGAGCAGCAGCAACGCGAGGATCGCCCAGCGCCACGGCCGGCGGGTCACCCGGTCCGCCTGCCGGGCCCAGCCGGTCACCCGTCGCTCCCCGGTGCCGCTCGCCGTGGCGAGGCCGGCACCGGTGGCGGGTGACACCGGCGCCGGACGCCGGCGGTGAATCCGGAGCCGGTCGAGCCGATGCCCGAGCAGGGCCAGCAACGCCGGCAGCAGGGTCACCGCGCCGGCCACCGCGACGACCACCACCAGGCCGGTGGTCCAGCCGAGCGTGCCGAGGATCGGTACGCCCGCCACCGCCAGCCCGCCGAGGGCGACCACCACGGTCCCGCCGGCGAACACGACCGCGCTGCCCGAGCCGGCGACGCTGCGGGCGACCGCCTCGGGCACCGGCACCCCCTCGGCCAGCAACCGACGGTGCCGGGTGACGAGGAACAGCGCGTAGTCGATGCCGACGCCGAGACCGACCATGGTGGCCAGCGTCCCGGCCACCGCCGGCACCGCCACCAGGTGCCCGGCCAGCCCCACGGCGCTGACCGCGCACGCGAGCGTGAAAAGCGCGGTCACCAGCGGCACCGCCGCCGCGACCAGGCCGCCGAAGGCGAGCAGCAGCACGATGGCGGCGACCCCGAGGCCGAGCAGCTCACTGTCCCGTGAGCTGCCCCGTTCGGCCGCCGAGGCGAGCACCCCGCCCGGGGTGACCTCGATGCCGGCCGCCTCGGCGGGCGTCGCCGCGTCCGAGACCGCCTGGGCGAGCGCCCTGTCCACGTCACGCGGGGACACGTCCAGCCGCACGGTCAGCCAGCCGGTGCGCCCGTCCGGGCTGAGCGTGCCCGCGGCGGCGCTCGCCGCGTCCACACCCGTCACGTGGGGCACCTCGGCGACCTCCCGGGCCACCCGCGCGAGCGCGTCCCGCCGGGCCGGGTCGTCGAGGCGGCCGTCGTCGGCGTACAGCACCAGTTGACCGCCCGTGCCGCCGTCCGACCCGGTCCCGTCGATCAGGTCGCGGGCCTGCTGGGCGTCGCTGCCGGGCAGCGCCACGTCGTTGTCCACCGGCCGGCCGAAAATCGCCGCCGCGCCGACCAGGGCGACGGCGAGCATCAGCCAGCTCGCCAGCACCGTCCGGGGGCGGCGGGCGCAGAGCCGGCCGAGCCCGCCCAGGATCCGGTGGACCCGGCTGCCGTCGTCGACCCGCATCATGCTCCTCCACAGCGCGCGCCGGCGCGGCCACCGGCCGCCGGCAGGGTGAGATCGTGCCCCTCGACCCGTACGAGGAGCCCGTCGGCGGTGGCCGCGACCGACCGGTAGGACAGATCCGCCGGCAGGGCCGGCAGGGCGCGGCCCAGGTCGGGGCCGCCGCCGAGCCGGTCAAGCAACTTGCCCGCCGGACGCCGGACGCCGAACACCTCCACCTCGATCGGGGTGAGGTTGAGCCGCCCACCGTCCAGCGTGGGACGCACCAGCAGGGTGACCGGCACGGCGGCCATCTGTGTGTCGATGCCGAGCAGCCCGCCGGCGTAGCGGTAGCGCAACGCGCGACCGGCCGCCTCGGCGGGCAACGCCTCGTAGCCGACCAGCACAGCCACCGCGGCGTCTCCGATCCGCGCCGGCCCGTCACCGGTGCGGACGTCGCGCAGCTCGGCATCGACACGGTCGACGTGAAGGCCGCCGGCCCGGGCGCCGACCACGCCGACCCGGATCCGGTCCAGCCGGCCGCCGACCACCTGCGGCAGCACCGGGAAACCGGACAGCTCGACCGAGGGCCGGGACACCCCGGTCGCGCAGGCCACCCGGTCGGCGAGCCGCCCGGCGACCAGCCAGGCCGTCACCCGGTCGGCGACCACCGCCGCCACGACGAGGAACAGGACCGCCGTCCCGGCAAGCAGCCGGCGGCGGATGGATTTCCGCATGGGGCGAGCACACCAGGGCCGGCTGGGCGTCCGACCGGAGCCGGATGAGAGAACGTCAAGAGCGGGCCCGGGGCAGCCGGAACCAGACCGTGACACCTGTTCCCTCGGCGGTATCCAGGCCCAGCTCGCCATCGTGCGCGGCGAGAATCTCGGCGACGATGGCCAGCCCCAGCCCACTGCCGCCGTCGGCGCCGTGGCTGAACCGCTCGAACGCGCGCGCGGCCAGCTCCGGCGACATTCCCGGGCCGCTGTCGCGGACCGCCACCTCGACCCGGTCGCCCCGAGCGTGTACCTCGACGACGGCCGGCGTGCCCGCCGGGGTGTGCGCGCGGACGTTCGCGAGCAGGTTCCCCAGCACCTGGCGCAGCGCGTCGGCGTCCCCCCGCACCGGGGCCGCGTCCGGCGCGACGACCCGCAACGGCCGGCCGGGCTGCACCGCCAACGCGTCGGCGACCGACTCGCGCGCCACCTCGGCCAGGTCGACGTCCTCCCGGTCGAGCCGGGGCTCGGCGTCGAGGCGGGCCAGGTAGAGCAGGTCGTCGAGGATCCGGCTCATCCGGGTCGCCTCCTCGGCACCCCGGCGGAGCACCTCCGGGCGGCGCGCGGGCTCGACCATGTCCCGGCTGAGCAGGTGCAGGTAGCCGCGGATGGAGGTCAGCGGCGTCCGCAGCTCGTGCGAGGCGTCCGCCACGAACGTGCGCAGCCGCGCCTCCGAACGGGCCCGGGCGGCGATCGCCGACTGGAGTCGGGCGAGCATCCCGTCGACCGCACGGGTCAACCGACCCACCTCGGTCCGGTCGCTCCCCTCGACCGGCACCCGGCGGCCCAGGTCGCCGCCGGCGATCGCGGTCGCGGAGTCGGTGATCCGGTCCAGCGGGCGCAGGCCGCGCGCCAGCAGCACCCGGGCGAAGCCGGCGAGGAGCACCAGCACGGTCAGCCCACCGGCCAGCTCCACCAGGACCAGGCGGCGCACCGTCTCGCGTACCGGGGCGAGCGGGAGCGCGATGAGCACGACCGCGCCGCCGGTCCGGACGGTGACCGCCCGCCAGGCTCCCCGGTCGAGCGTGGTCGCCGGGCCGGGACCGCCGCCCGAGGGCGGGGCCGGGGCTCGCTCCAGCAGCGGGGTGGCCGGCGGCGAGCCGCCGAGCCGGGTCAGCGTGCCGTCCGGGTGCCGGATCTCGACCAGGTAGTCGGAGGGCGCGACGACCGCGCGCGCCGCCCCGCCGGGCTCGCGCAGCAGCACGCCGACCCGCTGGGTCGCCAGCGCCGCGCCGGCGCGGAGCTGGTCGTCGGTCCGTTGCAGCAGGTACGCCCGCAGCCCGGCGGCGCTCACCACACCGGCCACCAGCAGCGCCACGGTGGTCAGCGCCACCATGCCGGTGAGCAGGCTGCGCCGCAGCGGCAGCCGGGTCATCCGCCGGCTCTCAGCGCGTACCCGAAACCGCGTTGGGTGACGATCAGCGGCGGCCCGAGCGGGTCCAGCTTGCGGCGCAGGTAGCCGACGTAGGTGTCGACCACGTTCGAGGCGCCGCCGAAGTCGTAGCTCCACACCGCCTCCAGGATCTGGGTACGGCTGAGGACCCGCCCGGGATTGAGCATCAGGTAGCGCAGCAGTTTGAATTCCGTCGGGGAGAGCGCCAGCAGGTGCCCGGCGCGCCGGGCCTGGCAGGTCTCCTCGTCCAGCTCCAGGTCGGCGTACCGGAGCAGGCCGGAGCCGGCCTCGACGTCCGGGCCGATGCGGCGCAGCACGGCCCGGACGCGGGCGACCAGCTCGTCCACGGAGAACGGCTTCGTCACGTAGTCGTCGCCGCCCCAGGTCAGCCCGGCGATCTTGTCCCGTGGCGCGTCCCGGGCGGTGAGGAAGACGATGCCGAACCGGTGTCCCGCGGCGCGCAGCCGGCGGCAGAGCGAAAAGCCGTCGCCGTCGGGCAGCAGCACGTCCAGCACCACCAGGTGCGGCGGCCGCTCGCCGGAGAGCCGCTCCGCCTCCCGCGCGGTGCCCGCGGTGACCACCTCGAAACCGTGGAACCGCAGCACGGTCGCCACCATGTCGACGATGTTCGGCTCGTCGTCGACCACCAGAACCGTCGTACGCATCGGTGCCAGCAGAGCACAGTTCCATGGGAGTTCGATGAGAATGCAGCACTCGCTTATATAAGTTCAACCTGATATAAAGAGGTCGTGCACGCCTTCGACGTCCTCGGCGATCCGGTCCGACGACGGATCCTGGAGCTGCTCGCCGACGGTGAGCAGCCGGCCGGCGCGCTCGCCGACACCGTGCGGCGCGAGTTCGGCATCAGCCAGCCCGCCGTCTCCCAACACCTCAAGGTGCTGCGCGAGCACGGCTTCACCACCGTGCGCGCCGAAGGCACCCGCCGGCTCTACGCGGTCGACCCCGGCCCGCTGCGCGAGATCGACGCGTGGCTGGCCGGCTTCCGCCGCTTCTGGGCGCCGCCGCTGGCCGCGCTCGCCACCGAGCTGGCCCGGGGTCGCCGGGAACGGCGGCTGCGCGAGGACCACCCCGACGACGAGAGGACCAACCCGTGATCGACGTGACCGGTCAGATCAGCGCCGTCGAGCGCCGGATCGGCGACCGTACGCTCCCCGCCGGGCAGGCGCGGGTGCTGACCATCAGCCAGACGTACGACGCGCCGGTGGACGACGTCTTCGACGCCTGCACCAACCCGGAACGGATCCCGCGCTGGTTCCTGCCGGTCTCCGGCGACCTGAGCGTCGGCGGCCGCTACCGGCTGGAGGGCAACGCCGAGGGCACCGTCGAACGTTGCGACCCGCCGCACGGCTTCGCCGCCACCTGGGAGTTCGGCGGCGAGGTGAGCTGGATCGAGGTACGCCTGAGCGACGCCGGCGCCGGCCGTACCCGGTTCGAGCTGGAGCACGTCGCGCACGTCGACGACCAGCGCTGGGCCGAGTTCGGGCCGGGCGCGGTCGGCATCGGCTGGGATCTCGCGCTGCTCGGCCTCGCCTCCCACCTGGGCGCCGCAGGCGAGGGCGTCGACCCGGCCGCGGCAGCCGAGTGGATGGGTTCCGACGAGGGCCGCCGGTTCGTGGCCGGATCCGGCGAGCGGTGGACCGCGGCCAGCGTGGATGCCGGCACCTCGGCCGACCAGGCCCGCGCCGCGGGCGAGCGGGTAACCGCCTTCTACACCGCCACCCCCACCGGCTGAGGTGCAAGGCGGGGCCCTTGTTAACGCATTCGGTAGCGGAAGGGGCCCCGCCTAACTCGACGGACCCGTCGAGCGAGCGGCGTGGGTGGGGATGTCGGTGAGGGCTGGCAGGATCGGGCCATGCCGATCCGTTCCGTCGCCGAGCTGACCGCCGCCGAAGAATCCGGTGAACACGTCAAATACCTGCACTTCTGGGGGCATCAGCCGCAGCGGGACGGCAGCGTCGGCGCCGGCTGCCTGAGCCAGTGGTGGCCGGCGGCGTTCACCGTGGACGGTCGGGAGTTCGCCACCGCCGAGCACTGGATGATGTGGCACAAGGCCGTCCTCTTCGACGACCGCGCGATCGCCGAACGGGTGCTCACCGCGCCGCATCCGCACCGGGCCAAGGCGCTCGGCCGGCAGGTGCGCGGCTTCGACGAGACCGTCTGGACGACCCGCCGCTGGGAGATCGTGGTGGCCGGCAGCGTGGCGAAGTTCGGCCAGCACGAGCCGTTGCGGCGGTTCCTGCTCGGCACCGGTGACCGGGTGCTGGTCGAGGCGAGCCCGACGGACCGCGTCTGGGGCATCGGGCTGGCCGCCGGCGATCCGCGCGCCGCCGACCCGGCGACCTGGCGGGGCCAGAACCTCCTCGGCTTCGCCCTGATGGAGGCGCGCGCCGCGCTCGCCGGCCGGGACGGGTAACGTGCGCCGCGTGACCGCGTACTCGCACTGCTCCTTCTGCGGCGCGGCCTACCCGGCGGGCGCCGGGTGGCCGCGCGTCTGCCCGACCTGCGGCGAGACGGTGTGGCGCAACCCGCTGCCCGTTGCGGTGGCGGTGCTGCCGGTCCGTACGCCCGAAGGCCTCGGCGTGGTGGCGGTGCGCCGCGACATCGAGCCGGCCCGCGGCGAGCTGGCGCTGCCGGGCGGCTTCGTCGAGTACGGCGAGGAGTGGTCCGAGGCGCTGGTGCGGGAGCTGCGGGAGGAGACCGGGCTGCTCGCCGAGGCCGAAGAGGCGCGGCTGTTCGCGGTGCACGGTGCGCCGGCCGGCGGCACCATGATGGTCTTCGGGGTGCTGCCGGAGCGGCCGGCCGGTGACCTGCCGCCGTCCGCGCCGACCGAGGAGGCCACCGAGTGGCTGGTGCTCACCGAGCCGGTCGAGCTGGCGTTCTCCACGCACACCCGGGTGCTCGCCGACTTCCTCGCCGGGCAGCGCCCGAGCTGACCGTCAGGCCCGGGCCGGCACCGGCCGGGGGGAGAACGGCACGCTCGCCGGCGCCTCGGCGGCCTGGTCGCCCGCCGGGTGCCGCCACAGGCCGCGTCGGCGCAGGATCGGCAGCACGCCCTCGCCGAACCGGTACGCCTCCTCCAGGTGCGGGTGCCCGGAGAGGATGATGCTGCGCCGGCTACGCGCCCAGCACGGGTTCGCCGCGCTGCTGGTCACCCACGACGTGGAGGAGGCGCTGCTGCTCGCCGACCGCGTCCTGCTGCTCGACGGTGGCATCATCGCGGAGGAGATCCCGGTCGATCTCGGCCCGACCCGCAGCCCCGACGAGCCGGCCTTCGGCGCGCTGCGGCGCCGGCTGCTCGACCGCCTCGGCGTGCCCACCGCCTGACCCCCAGGGAGACCCGATGACCCGCTGGACCCCCGACCCGACGTTCTATCCCTCCCCCACCCTCGCCGGGGAAGCGCCGGCCGAGAAGCTGGCGTACGTCGCCGCGTTCGACCGCGCCGGGCAGCAACCGGACGCCATCGCGGTGCTGGACACCGACCCGGACTCCGACACGTACGGCCGGGTGGTGGGCTGGACCGAGCTGCCGCACACCGGCGACGAGGTGCACCACTTCGGCTGGAACGCGTGCAGCAGCGCGCTCTGCCCGACCGCGCCGCACCCGCACGTGGAGCGCCGCTACCTGATCGTGCCCGGGCTGCGCTCGTCCCGGATCCACGTGCTGGACACCAAGCCCGACCCGCGCCGCCCCGCACTGGTCAAGGTGATCGAGGCGGAGGAGTTGGGGAAGCGCGCCGGCTACTCCCGCCCGCACACCGTGCACTGCGGGCCGGACGGCATCTACGTCTCCGCGCTCGGCGGCGCCGACGGCCAGGAGGGCCCCGGCGGCATCGCCGTGCTCGACCACACCACGTTCGAGGTACGCGGGGCGTGGGAGGCCGACCGGGGACCGCAGTTCCTGGCGTACGACTTCTGGTGGCACTACACCCAGGACGTGCTGGTCACCAGCGAGTGGGGCACGCCGTCGATGATCGAGGACGGCATCGTCGGGGAGCTGCTGCTGGGCCGCCGCTACGGGCACGCGCTGCACTTCTGGGACCTGGCGAAACGCCGCCACGTGCAGCGCGTCGACCTCGGCGACGCCCACCAGATGGCGCTGGAGCTGCGCCCCGCGCACGACCCGACGAAGTCGTACGGCTTCGTCGGCGTGGTGATCAGCGTCGAGGACCTGTCCGCCTCGGTGTGGCTGTGGCACCGCGACGGCGACGCCTGGGCGGTGACCAGGGTGATCGACATCCCGGCCGAGCCGGCCGACCCGGCCGACCTGCCGGAGCTGCTCAAGCCGTTCGGCGCGGTGCCGCCGCTGGTCACCGACATCGACCTGTCGGTGGACGACCGGTTCCTGCACGTCTCCTGCTGGGGCACCGGCGAGCTGATCCGCTACGACGTCAGCGACCCGTTCCACCCGGTGCGGGTCGGCTCGGTGCGCCTCGGCGGCATCGTGCACCGCACCCCGCACCCGGCGTTCCCCGACGAGCCGCTCGCCGGCGGCCCGCAGATGGTGGAGATCAGCCGCGACGGCCGCCGCGTCTACGTCAGCAACTCGCTCTACGGCGCCTGGGACGACCAGTTCTATCCCGACGGCGTGGGCGCCTGGGTGGCGAAGCTGGACGTCGATGAGGAGCACGGCGGCCTCGTCCCGGACCCGCGTTTCTTCCCGCGCGGCGACGAGTTCCGGGGCCGGCGGGCGCACCAGATCCGGTTGCAGGGCGGGGACGCCTCGTCCGACTCGTACTGCTTCCCGTGACCGGCGCGACCTGGGCGGCGCTCGTCGGCCTCGGCGCGTTCCACGGCCTGAACCCGGCGATGGGCTGGCTCTTCGCGGTGGCCCGGGGCCTCCAGGAGCGGAGGCGGGGCGCGCTGCTGGCCGCGCTGCCGCCGATCGCCGCCGGTCACCTGGCGTCGGTGGCGGTGGTCGCCGCGCTGGTCAGCGCCACCCGGTCGGTGACCGCCGGCACCGTGGTCGCGGTCACCGGCGGGGTGCTGCTGGTCGGGTTCGGGCTGTGGCGGCTGCTGTCCGAGCGGCACTTCCGCTGGGCCGGCATGCGACTGTCGGCGGCCCAGCTCGCCGCCTGGTCCTTCCTGATGTCGGCGGCGCACGGCGCGGGCCTGATGCTGCTGCCGGTGCTGCTCGCCGAGCCGGCGGCCGGCGGTGGTCGCCATGCCGGGCACCTGGCCGCGGCGCCGGCCGGCGCGCTGACCGGGCTGGCCGCGGCGGCCGTGCACACCGCCGCCATGCTCGGCGTCGCGGTGGTCGTCGCGCTGCTGGTGTACGAGGTGCTCGGCGTCGGCGTGCTGCGCCGTGCCTGGTTCAACGTCGACCGGCTCTGGGCCGGCGTGCTGGTGGCGGCCGGCGTGGTGACCCTGCTCGTCGCCACCTAGTCCTACTGGTTGAATAGGGAAAGGCAGCGTCGCCGAACCCCGGAGGTCTCCCATGGGCCGTGTCCCGTCCCCCGCCGAAGCCGTCCACGACGCCGAGCGGAGCCGGCAGTGGCTCGCCGGTGAGGCGCGCGGCGCGGGCGTCGACCGCACCCGGCTGCGGGAGCTGGGCGCCGCGATGGCCGCGGTCACCGCCGCCGCCGCGGAACGCGAACCGGTCGCGATGGCCTCCGCCCCGGTCGGCGTCGACCCGCCGATCGCCAAGCCGCTGCCGCCGGAGCTGCTGCGCCCGCTGGGCAGCAACGCCGAGATGCGCTGGCCGGCGATGGCCGGTCAGGGCCACGTGGTGCCGAACGACCGCTTCTTCGTCCGCAACCACACCGTCACCCCGCACCTGGACCCGGACACCTGGCGACTGCGCCTCTTCGGCGACGGGCTGCGCGGCGCGCCCACCCGGTCCGCCCCGGTGGAGTTCAGCCTCGACGAGTTGCGCCGGCTGCCCGCCGAGGAGAGCGCCGCGCTTGTCGAGTGCGCCGGCAACGGGCGTCGGTTCTTCGCCGAGCAGCAGGGTGTGGCCGCCCCTGGAGTGGCCTGGGGGCTGGGCGGCGTGGGCGTGGCCCGCTGGCGCGGCGTCCGGCTGGGCACCGTGCTTCGCCGGGCCGGCCTGCGCGGCGACGCGGTCGACGTGATGCCCGAGGGCCTCGACCCGGACTACGTCACCGGCGGGGTCGACCTGGGCCGGGTCCGCCGGCCGCTGCCGATCGCCAAGGCGCTCGACGACGTGCTGCTGGCGTACGAGATGAACGGCGAGCCGCTGCCCGCCGACCACGGCTTCCCGGTGCGGGTGGTGGTGCCGGGCTGGATCGGCATCTCCTCGATCAAATGGGTGGGTCCGGTCGAGGTCTCCACCACCCCCCTGTTCTCGCCGTGGAACACCCAGTTCTACCGCCTGTTCGGGCCCGGCCACCCGGCCGACGGCACGGTGCTCGGCGCGCAGCCGGTGAAGAGCGCGTTCGAGCTGGCCTGGGACGCCCGGGTGCCGGCCGGCGAGGAGCTGCTGCTGCGCGGCCGCTCCTGGTCCGGCAACGGCCCGATCGAACGGGTCGAGGTGGACACCGGCGACGGGTGGCGCCCGGCCGACCTGATCGCCGCCGACCGGGGCGGCCCCTGGCAGCGCTGGACCGTCCGCTGGCGCCCGCCGGCGGTCGGCCGGCACACGCTGCGCGCCCGCGCCACCGACCGCACCGGCGCCGGCCAGCCCGACCGGGCCGCCCCGAACACGCTCGCGTACCTCTTCGACGCCGTGGTGGCGCACCCGGTCACGGCGTGCTGACGCTCAGATAGGCCGGCGGGACGGTGTCGGTCAGCCACACCCCGTTCGCGGACCGGTAGAACAGGTAGCCGTTGGCCGCCATCGCGGCGGCGTCGACCGAAAGGACCACCACCGCTCCGCCGCGGCGCGCGCCGACCCGCCGGGCCGTCGCCACGTCCGGCGACAGGTGTACGTGGTGCCGGCGCCCCCGGCGCAGCCCCTGCGCCCGGATGGCGGGCAGCACGTCCTCGGCGGTGCCGTGGAAGAGCCGCCCCGGCGGCACGGCCGGGGTCAGCCCGAGGTCGACCGGAACCGAGTGCCCCTGGCTGGCGCGGATGCGGTCGACCCCGTCCGGGCCGGGCTCGACGGCGAAACGCTGCTTGTCGTTGCCGGCCACCACGGCGTCCAGCTCGGCGCGGCCGATCCGCATCGCGGCGAGCAGATCGGCCACCGGCACCCAGCCCGCCCCGTCGAGGGTCAGGCCGAACCGGTCCGGACGGTGGCGCAACGCCAGCGACATCCGCTTGCTCACCCGGACCAGGTCACGGTGTTCCATCCGGACAGTGTGGACGCCCGGCCCGGTCGCGTCGACCGGGTTCCCCGTGCGGCCCCACCGGGCCGGCGCGGCCCGGTCAGCGGGTGCCGGCCGACTTCGGGTCGACCATCAGGCCGGTGGCGTCCACCACCTCGAAGTCGCTTCCGCGCAGGCGGTCCAGGGCGTGCAACGCGTCGTTGTCCCAGCGCGGATCCGGGGCGCCGGAGATGAACCAGGCCGAGCCGTGGTCGGCCACGATCATCCCGTGGGTCCGCATCGCCTCGGCCACGATCCGAGCCTGCCGGGGCAGCCCGGACAGGTCGACCGAACGCTTGAGCCGCAGCCGCTGGCCGAGCTGCGGCAGCGCCGGATCGGTGGCCGACGAGGCGGAGTGGCTGGCCGGCCACGTCCAGCCGGTGCGGGTACGCGGCACGGTCACCCGGATCGCGTGGTCGATCCGGCCGGCCGCCACCTCGTCGTAGCGGACCAGCCCGGCCAGCACCGACAGCCCGGCCGCGTCGGCGGAGGTCCAGCCCGCCCGGCGCATCCGGTTCGATCGCAGGTCGAAGACCGCACCCGAGCCGGCCCGCCAGCCGCTGCCGGAGCGGTGCGCGTCGAACAGCTCGTACGCCCGGCAGGCGGCCCGGTCCCAGACGATCACGTGCCGGTCGCCGGTGCCGGACGGGCCGCCCTCCACCTTCGCGTCGGCCGGGATCGGGTACGGCCCCGGGTCACTCTCGTCGGCGTACCCGAAGGTGACCGGGACCTTCCGCTGCCCGGCCGGGACGACGGTGACCGGGATGCCGATCGGTGCGCCCTCCCACTGCCCGGAGCCGAAGTCGGCGTGCACGTTCGCGCCGGCCCCGATCGCGCCGACCATCGCGCCCGAGCGGGAGTGCACCGGCAGCCGGGAGACGTCGGCGTGCCAGACGTTGTCGGCCGGGAAGACGGTGCACGCCCGGGCCGGAGCGTTCGGCCGGGCGCCGATCCCGGCCCGGGCGGCCGGTGCCGGCGCGCCCGCGGCAGACGGCGCGCCCGGCGTGGCACTCGAGGACCCGGACGAGGCACCACGAGCGGTGGCGGCGACGTCGGGTACGGCGGTGGCCCCGGACGCGACCGGGTCGACCTCGGACGCGGAGCAACCGGCGGTGAGCAGGGCCAGCACGGCGACGACGGCGGCGCGGCGAGGGCGGCGACGGAGCATTCCGGCGATCCTGCCCCAACCTGCCGTCCCCAGCAACCAGCCGCATCTCGCCGCCCGCATTCCCTGCCCCCGACCCACCGCCGACCACATGCCCCCACCATGTGAGATCGATAGACCACACGACAGGATCGACGTAGATCTTGGTAGGAAAGTGCCCCTATGGGGGCCATTTCGTACCAAGATCTCTGGGCGACGGCCCTAGCGGCGCTGCGCCGATGCGCAGGGACTTCGAGATGGGTGCCGTCGGGCCTGCCGGCAGGCCCGACGAAGTGGGCATCCCGAGAACGAGCACGCGAGCACCAGCACCGCGAGGACGGGCACCGCGAGGACGAGCACCGCGGGTCAGGCGGCGGCGCGCTCCGGCAGTGGGCGGCGGCGCTGCGCGGGATCGGTAAGCGTCGGCGGGGACCACGCCCCGTCCGGCTGGTAGAGGTTGACCCCCGGCGGCACGATCTCGTCGATCCGGTCGAGCACCGCGTCGTCGAGCGTCAGCGTCGCGCCGGCGAGCAGCGCGTCCAGTTGGTCCATGGTGCGCGGCCCGATGATCGTGGAGGTGACCGCCGGATGCGCCGCGGTGAACGCCACGGCCAGTTGCGGCAGCGTGCAACCGACGTCGTCGGCGAGCGCCGCCAGGTCCTCGACGGCGGCGTACTTCGCGGCGTTGCCGGGCAGCGCCGGGTCGAACCGGGCCGGGGTGAGCGCCGGCCGGCCGGCGGTGAGGTCGACCGGCCGGTCCCGCCGGTAGCGCCCGGACAGGAAGCCGGCGGCCAGCGGGCTCCAGACCAGCACGCCCATCCGGTAGCGGCGGCAGACCGGCAGCACCGACGTCTCGATCCCGCGCGCCAGGATCGAGTACGGCGGCTGCTCGGTGCGGAACCGGCCGAGCGCCCGTCGTTCGGCGACGTGCTGCGCCTCCACGATCTCGTCGGCCGGGAAGGTCGAGCAGCCGAACGCGCGGATCTTGCCGGCCCGGACCAGGTCGGTGAGCGCGCCGAGCGTCTCCTCGACGTCGGTGGTGTGGTCGGGCCGGTGGACCTGGTAGAGGTCGATCCAGTCGGTGCCCAGCCGGCGCAGGCTCTCCTCGACCTCGCGGACGATCCAGCGCCGCGAGTTGCCGCCCCGGTTGGGGCCCTCGCCCATCGGGAAGTGCACCTTGGTGGCGAGCACCACGTCGTCACGCCGGCCGCGCAGCGCCTTGCCGACGATCACCTCGGACTCCCCCGCCGAGTACATGTCGGCGGTGTCCACGACGTTGACGCCGCGGTCCAGCGCCGCGTGCACGATCCGTACGCAGTCGTCGTGGTCGGGGTTGCCGACCGCGCCGAACATCATGGTGCCGAGACAGTGGACGCTGGCCTCGATGCCGGTGCCGCCGAGGACGCGGTAGCGCATGGGAACTCCAGGGTGTGACGCCGCGCTGACCGGGCGGCGGCCGGTCCGGTCACGGTAGGGGTTCGAGTGCGCTGGAGGTCAACGGTCGGCGGCCGGCCCGCCGGCGCCGGCCAGGTAGCCGGACGCCTGCAACTCGAACAGCTCCCGGTAGAGCCCGTCGGTGGCCATCAGCGTCTCGTGGTCGCCGGACTGCACCAGCCGGCCGTGGTCCATGACGAAGATCCGGTCGGCGTGCCGGACGTTCGCGAGCCGGTGGGTGATCAGCACGACGGCCCGGTCCGGGTGTCGGCGCAGGTGCGCGAAGAGGGCGTGCTCGGCGCGCGCGTCCAGTGCCGCGGAGGGCTCGTCGCAGATCAGCAGCCGGGCGTCGCGGTAGAGGCCACGCGCGGCCACCAGCCGCTGCCACTGCCCGCCGGACAGGTCCTGGCCGTTCTTGAACTGCCGGTCCAGCAGGGTGTCGTACCCGAACGGCAGCTCACTGATCATGTCGTGCGCGGCGGCGTCGCGCGCGGCGGCCTCCACGCTGGGGCCGCCCGGCCCCGACCGGTCGTGGCGGCCGACGCGGATGTTCTGCCCGGCGGTGAACGGGAACTTCCACCATTCCTGGCTCATCACGGCGACCTGCGCGGCGGTCTGCCGCGGGTCCAGCTCGGACGCGTCCACCCCGTCCCAGCGGATGCTGCCGCCGGTGGGCCGGTAGAGGCCGGCGATCAGCTTGGCCAGCGTGGTCTTGCCGGAGCCGTTCTCGCCGACCAGAGCGACCACCTCGCCGCGCCGGAAGCTGAGGCTGACCTCGTCGACGGCGGCGCCCTCGGTGTCCGGGTAGCGCAGGCTGACCCGGTGGAGGTCGATCCGGTCGAACCCGACGACCGGACGGTCGCCGCCGGTCGGCACCCGCCGACGGGCCCGGTCGACGAAGTCCCGGTAGTCCTGGTAGTAGAGGGCGTCCTCGTAGAGCGAGTTGGTGGCGAAGATGGCGGTGTGCAGGCTGCTGCGCGCGGACTGCAGGGCGAGCAGCGCGGTGGCGGCCGCGGCCAGCGCGACCACACCGGTGAGCAGCAGGCCACCGAGCACCAGGTAGAGCCCGAACGTGGCGAGCCCGGTGACGGAGAGGCCGATCCCCCGGGTGATCGTCTGGGCGCGGGCCAGGCGCAGCTCGGCGCGGGTCTCCAGGCGCGTCATCAGCCGGTATTCCGAGAGCAGGAAGTCGCGCATCTGGTAGGCGCGGATCTCGGCCGCGGTGTGCCGGTTGGCCATCAGGTCGCCCAGCATCCACTTGCGGCGGCGTCGGGTGATCCGGGCGAGCCAGTCGACGCGTTGCCGGCGGGCCATCCGCACCGCCGTCACCGCCTCCGGGGCGGCGGCGACCAGGAGACAGGGCAGCAGCAGCGGGTGGATGATGGTCACCGCCGCCGCGGTCGCCACCACGCCGACCACGCCGGTGACCAGGTTGACCGTGTCGTTGACCAGGGATCCCGCCTCCGCCACCCCGCGGTCGCGGGCACGGTCCATCTCCTCGGCGAAGCCGGCGTCGTCGAAGGCCGCCAGCTCGACCTCGGAGGTCGTCTCGAACAGGCGCTGCTCGACCGTGTAGTTGATCTGCGGGATGAGCCGGGCCTGCGCCCACCCGGCGGCGACGGTGAGCGCGCCGCGCGCGGTGACGGCCGCCGCGGCCAGCGCCAGCGCGGGCAGCGCCGCGCGGATCCGCGTCGGTGTCGGACCGGCCGCGAAGAGTTGCTGGAGGACGCCGGTGGTGGCGAGCAGGCCGAGCGTGGTGAGCACCCCGGCGGCGACGTTGAGGCCGAGCGACGCCGCGGTGTCCCGGCGGCTGCTCGACCAGGCCAGGCTGACCGCCTCGCGGACCAGCTCGGGCAGCCTCCGCGCCACCGACCAGAAGCCGGTGTTGGCCAGTTCGGTCGCGCGGTGCATCCAGTGCGGGTCGACCAGCTCCGGCAGCGCCGACTCACCGGCCGGCTCGTCCGGGTCGGATGCGGAACGCGGGTGGATCACCCCGGCCATGACACCTCCTCGGTCGCTCAGGCAGCAGGATCCTACTGTCGGCAATAATTCGATGTCAGCCAGTGATGGGCGTGTCGAACAGGTGTCGGAACCGCGTGTCGCCCCGGACGTGCTCGGCGGGTGGGCGACGCCGGGTCGCGTCGCGACGAGCGGCTCCGGGTGGCAGGCTGGTGGGGTCGCCGGCGAATGCCGACCGCCCGTCGTGAAGGAGAAGATCGACCCGATGGCTGTGGACGTCACCACCACCGACGAATGGCAGGCGCTGCGCAAGCACGCCGAGGCGATGCGCGGCACCCACCTGCGTGAACTCTTCGCCGCCGACGGGCAGCGGGGCGAACGGCTCACCGGCGAGGTCGCCGACCTGCACGTGGACTACAGCAAGAACCTCGTCACCGACGAGACCGTCGCGCTGCTCACCGCGCTGGCCGAGCGGGTCGACCTGACCGGGAAGATCGCGGCGATGTTCGCCGGGCGGCACATCAACGTCACCGAGGACCGCGCCGTGCTGCACACGGCGCTGCGGCTGCCCCGCGACGCCTCGCTCACGGTCGACGGCCAGGACGTGGTCGCCGACGTGCACGCGGTGCTGGACCGGATGTCGACGTTCGCCGAGCGGGTGCGCTCCGGCGCCTGGCGCGGCCACACCGGCGAGCGGATCACCACCGTGGTCAACATCGGCATCGGGGGCTCCGACCTGGGCCCGGTGATGGCGTACGAGGCGTTGAAGGCCTACCGAGACGCGGGGATCAGCTGCCGGTTCGTGTCCAACATCGACCCGACCGACATCCACGACAAGACCACCGACCTGGACCCGGCGTCGACGCTGTTCGTGGTGGTCTCCAAGACGTTCTCCACGCAGGAGACGCTGGCGAACGCCGACCAGGCGCGGCGCTGGCTGCTGGCCGGGCTGGACGCCGACGACGACGCCGTCGCCCGGCACTTCGTCGCGGTCAGCACCAACGAGCAGCGGGTCCGCGACTTCGGCATCGACCCGGAGAACATGTTCGGTTTCTGGGACTGGGTGGGCGGGCGCTACTCGCTGCCGTCCGCGGTCGGGCTGTCGGTGATGCTGGCGGTCGGCCCGGACCGGTTCCGCGAGATGCTGGCCGGCTATCACGCCGTCGACGAGCACTTCCGTGCCACGCCGGTCGAGCGCAACCTGCCGGCGCTGCTCGGCCTGCTCAACGTCTGGTACACCGACTTCCTCGGCGCGGAGACCCATGCGGTGCTCCCGTACGCGCAGTACCTGCACCGGTTCCCGGCCTACCTGCAGCAGCTGACCATGGAGAGCAACGGCAAGTCGGTGCGCGTCGACGGCTTTCCGGTGACGTACCCCACCGGGGAGATCTTCTGGGGCGAGCCCGGCACCAACGGTCAGCACGCCTTCTATCAGCTGATCCACCAGGGCACCCGGCTGATTCCGGCGGACTTCATCGCGTTCAGCCGGCCCAACCACGACCTGGGCGACATGCACGATCTGTTCATGTCGAACTTCTTCGCCCAGACCGCCGCGCTCGCCTTCGGGCGGACCCGGGAGCAGGTGGAGGCCGAGGGCACCGCGGCCGAGGTGGTGCCGCACCGGGTGATGGCCGGTAACCACCCGACCACGTCGATCCTGGCGCCGAAGCTCACGCCGGCGACGCTGGGGCAGTTGATCGCGCTCTACGAGCACATCGTCTTCACCGAGGCCGCGGTCTGGGACATCAACGCCTTCGACCAGTGGGGGGTGGAGTTGGGCAAGGTGATGGCCAACCAGCTGGCCCCGAAGCTCACCGGGCCGGATCCGGACCTCGCCGAGGTGGACACCTCCACGGCCGAGCTGATCCGCCGCTACCGCGCCGAGCGCGGCCGGAGCTGACCGACCGGCGACGCCCGGGCGGGCCGACCCGCCCGGGCGTCGCTGTGACCTGCGGGTACGCCGACCCGCAATTCGGTTGCATCGAATTGCCCACTGATTACTCCCCGACACTCGACATATTCGTCACCGTCTCGCCTTGACCCGTCGCACAGGCCGTCGCAACTATGGATGAGCCGACATCGATTCGCATTTCGAGAGCGGCACGGCGGACCACCTCAGCGGTGGGCGGCCGGTTCACGACGGGGGCTCGACGGGGAACAGTATTCGCACCTCAGGAGCCGGACGTCATTCCGGCTGCACTGACGCGCGCGCATTTCCCCGGCACCCGGATCCGTTGTGGAACGGCATTGCCGCCACCATTCGTCAACGGAGTGGCAACGGGGGAAATCGTGGATCAGATCCTGTACTGGAACGAGGTGGCGCTGGAGGCGAACCGGGTCACCCACACCACGGGTGACGCGGCCGAGGCGCGATCCCAGGGCCCGGTGGGCAGCGCCCGCGCGCTGGCCGTCGTCCACCTGGCCATGCACGACGCGTACGTCGGTCTCACCGGGGCGTACGAGCCGTGGCTGGGCGACCGGCTGCCGGAGCCGCCGGCCGACGCCGACCCGGACAGCGCCGTGGCCGCGGCGGCCCGGACCGCGCTGGCCGCGCTGCATCCCGCGCAGCGGGCGTTCTTCGAGGCCCGTCACCTGGCCGCGGGTCTGGTCGCCGGCAAGCACGACGCGGCCGGGCACGCCTGGGGGCGCCGGGTCGCCGAGGAGGTGCTGCGGCTGCGCGCCGCCGACCCCGACCTGGGCGACGACGGCTACGTGCCGTCGTTGGCCCGGCAGCACCACCGCGTCGACCCGGACAACCCGGGGCAGGGCTACCACGCGCCGTTCTACGGCGCACGCTCCCGCTGCTTCGCGGTCACCGCCCGCCACCAGCTCGACGAGCCGCCCCGCCCGGGCGACCGGGCGTACGAGCGGGCGCTGCGCCAGGTGCGCGGCAAGGGCGTCGCCCCGCACCTGGCCGGCACGCTGCCGGACCGGCTGCCGCAGCGGACCGCCGCCGAGACCGCCGTCGGGCTGTTCTGGGCGTACGACGGCGCGCGGGGCATCGGCACGCCGCCCCGGCTGTACAACCAGATCGTCCGGGCCGTCGCCCGGGCGCAGGGCAACGACACGGCCCGCAACGCACGCCTCTTCGCGCTGGTCAACGTCGCGATGGCCGACGCCGGGATCCTCTGCTGGACGGACAAGTACCGGTACGACCTGTGGCGTCCGGTCCTCGGCATCCGCGAGCACGACAGCTCACTCGGCCCGACCGCCGCCGGCGACGCCGCGCTCGACCCCGCCACCGACATCGGCTGGCTGCCGTTGGGCGCGCCGAACACCAACAGCGTCGGGCAGAAGAACCGGACGCCGAACTTCCCGGCGTACCCGTCCGGGCACGCCACGTTCGGCGCGGCGGCGTTGCAGTCGGTGCGCCAGTTCTACGGGCGGGGCGCGTACGGCCCGGACGGCCTCGCCGACGGGTTGGAGTTCGTCTCCGACGAGCTGAACGGGATCAGCGTGGACAACACCGGGACGGTGCGCCCGCGGTGGGCCCGCCGCTTCCCGGACGGGTTGTGGCAGATGATCGAGGAGAACGGCCTGAGTCGGGTCTACCTGGGCGTGCACTGGTCGTTCGACGCGTTCGCGCTGGACGACGACGGCCGCGTCGACCTGGCACGGAACATCGGCGGCGTCCGTCTCGGGCTGGACGTGGCCGACGACCTGGCCGCGAACGGGCTGCGCGCCGACGCCGCGGCCGGCCCCGTCGAACCCTGAGCCGTCCGCCCGGTCGAACGGCCGAGCCCGAACCGCGGCGGTCGCTGGGCCGCCGCTCGGACGGCCGTCGTGCCGCGCGCCACGGGGGTGCGCGCGGCACGACGGCACCTCCCCGGACCACGGCTTCCGTCGGTGATCGCGCCCCACCCGGCTCGCGGGTGGACCGCCGGGGTGTCAGGGCTCAGACACCCATGCCGTTCCACCCAAGCCCGAGCCACGCGGAGGGCAGGGCGGGAGCGGAGTGGGGTCAGCGGCGCAGGAGGTCGGCGTGGGCGGCCTTCAGGCGGGCGAGCGCGGGGTCGCCGGCGGGGGCGCGGCGATCCAGCTCGGCCCACGCCTCGGCGAGCGCGTCGGTCAGGGCGCGCAGCTCGGCGGCGTGTCGCCGGCCGGACTGGCGGTGCAGTTCCTCCAGGCGGCGGGCCCAGCCGGCGCTGATCGCGGCCACCCGCTCCGCATCGGCCCGGGCCTGCGCGCCGGTGCGGGCGGCCGGCGCGGGCACGATCGCGGCGATCGGGCGGGGGTCGCCGTCGCGGGTGACCACGGTGACGGTGTCGGTCAGCTCGGCCAGGGAGACGAGTTGGGTGAGCCGGGTGCGGACCTCGCGCAGCGGCAGGGCGCGCGGCTGGGGGGACCGGTCGGCCAGTGCGGGGACAGCCATGGACACATGTTGACGTCCGGGTACGACAAGAAAGTCGCTCAGGCCGTCCACTCCGGCGCCAGCACCGACCAGACCTCCATGTCGGCCCGGCCCTCCGGCACCGGCGCGGCGTCGCGGAGCACCCCGTCGCGGCGCATGCCGAGACGCCGGGCGACCGCGATGCTGCGCTCGTTGCCGGCCCGCGTCACCCACTCGACCCGGTGGATGCCGCGCTCCCGGACCGCCCAGTCGACGACGATCCGGGCGGCCCGGGTGACCAGGCCCTGGCCCTGGGCCTCCGCCTCCAGCCAGCAGCCGGCCTCGCACACCCCGCGGGCGGTGCTCAGCGACACCAGCAGCACTCCCCCGACGAGCGTGCCGCGCTGCCAGATGCCCCAGATCCCGCCGTCGTCGCGGGCCCACCGGTCGGCGTACGCCTGAAGGACCCTGCGGGCCGACTCGGCGTCGGTGGCCACGAACGACGCACCGACCCAGGGCGCGATGTGCTCCCGGCAGCGGTCCAGGTTGGCGAGGAACTCGTCGGCGTGCCAGGGCTGCAACGGCCGCAGCTCGGCGTCGTCGGTCAGGGCGATCGCGAACATCCGTGCAACCTACCGGTCGTAGGTGGCGTCCCGCCTGCCGATTCCGCCGGTCACTGCCGCATCTCGTACGCCCCGGCCAGGTCGGCCACCCGCTGCCACACCCGGGCCGTGCGGTCGGCGTCGACGACCGGGCGCCGCAAGTGGGCGAGCGCCCAGGCGGCCTGCTCGTCGCTGGTGGCCGGCTTGCCGTGCAACTCGGTGGCGTAGCCGGAGAAGTCCCGCACCAACAGGTCGAAGATCTCGTCCAGCAGGTCCGTGTCGAGGCCGGCCGGCTCGGCCTGCTCCAGGATGAGCTGGCCGTAGACCACCAGCGCGAAGAGCTGGCCGATGGTGAGCAGGAAGTCCAGGTCGCGCTGCTGCGCCTCGTCCGGCGCGTGCGCGGCGAGCAGCGCGACCAGGCCGTCGGCCTGCTCCCGGAACCGGGCCACGTTGGGCACCCGGGCGTACGCGTCGTAGGCGGCGCGCCAGTCGTGGAACCGGATCGCACCGAGGCCCCGCGCCGGGCCCTGCCGGAACAGGAACTCGTCGTCGGCCGCGTCCCGGCGGGTCGGCACCGCCGGGTGCGACTGCGGCCGGAACAGGTAGTTGGGCATGAACTTGAGGATCAGCGCCAGGTTGACGTGCACCGTCCCCTCCAGCTTCGGCAGGCCGCGGATGTCCTTGGCGGCCTTGTCGAAGTAGGTGTCGGCCTCGAAGCCCTTGGCGGCGATGACGTCCCAGAGCAGGTCGATCACCTTCTCACCCTCGGTGGTGACCTTCATCTTGGTCATCGGGTTGAACAGCAGGTAGCGGCGGTCGTCCGGGCCGGCCGAGCGGAAGTAGTCCACCGCCCGGTCGCTGAACAGCTTCATCGCGACCAGGCGGGCGTACGCGTCGGTCAGCTCACGGCGCACGTGCGGGAAGTCGGTGACCCGCCGGCCGTACAGCACCCGGCCGTGGGCGTGGGTGACCGCCTCGTACATGGCGTGCTCGCAGATGCCGATGGAGGCGGTGCAGAGGTTGAACTTGCCGACGTTGACGGTGTTCAGCGCCGCGTCGAAGGCGGCCGGCCCGGTGTGCAGCACGTCCTCGGCGCGTACCGGGTAGTCCTCCAGCCGGAACTCGGAGACGTACATCTGGGCGTTGACCACGTTGCGGACCAGCCGGTACGCCGGGTGCCGGCTGTCCGCAGCGAAGAACACGTAGCCCTCGGGGCCCTCCACGTCGGCGCGCCGGCCGAACACGGAGACCAGCCCGGCGACGTTGCCGTTGCCGATGTAGTACTTGCCGCCGGTGGCCCGGAACCCGCCCTCGCCGTCGGGGGTGAGCAGCATGTCGGTGGCGTAGATGTCGGCGCCGTGCGGCCGCTCGGAGAGGCCGAACGCCATCACGTGCCCCTGGTCGAGCAGCTCGGCGGCGCGGGCCCGGGCGGCGGCGTTGCCGCTCTGCCAGACCGGGCCGAGGCCGAGCACGGTGACCTGCCAGGTGTACCAGTAGCCGAGCCCGTAGAAGCCGAGGATCTCGCTGAGCGCCGCGTTGCGGGCGGTGTCCCACCGCTTGTCCTTGTCGTCGCCGCCGGCGCCGGCGGGGGTGAGGAACGTGGCGAACAGGCGTTCCCGGGCGGCGAAGTCGAGGAAGTCGGCGTACCACTCGCGCTCGTGGTAGCTGTCGACGAGCGCGCGCTTGCCCCGGTTCTCGAACCAGTCGATGGTGGCGCGCAGCAGTCGACGGGAGGTCTCGTCGAGGTCGGCGGGGTCGTAGCGGTGCGGGTGGAACAGCAGCGGGTCGCTCACGGCGCGGGCCTTTCCGGGTCGGGGTCGGGGTCGAGGGCGCGGAGGGTGGCCAGGACGTCGTCCAGCCAGGCCAGCACCATCCGCTCGTACGCGATGCCACCGCGCAGCACGACGTGCTGGAGCGCCGCCCGGGCGTCCGGTGCGGCGGGGTCGGCGAAGTCGCGGCGTTCGCCGGCCAGGTAGCCGGCGAGGACGGACTCATGGTCGGCGCGGTAGCGCTCGACCTCGGCGAGCAGGGCGGCGCGCCCGGCGGCGTCGTCGAACGCGGCGCCGCGGATCTTCACGGCCAGCTCGTGCCGGACGGCCTCCGGGCGCACCGGGGCGTGCAGCCAGCCGAGCAGCGCGGCCCGGCCGGTGGGGGTGACCGACCAGACCTTCTTGTCCGGCAGGCTCTCCTGGTCGACCTGGACGCCGGTGATCCGGTCGTCGTCGGCCATCTGCTTGAGGACGCGGTAGATCTGCTGGTGGGTGGCGGTCCAGAAGCGGCCGATCGAGCGGTCGAAGCGACGGGCCAGCTCGTAGCCGGAGGCGGGTTGCTCCAGCAGCGAGACGAGGATGGCGTGCTCCAGCGACATGCCGGCCATCTTGCTATGCACTTTGTTGCATAGCAAGCCCTAGTCGGGCAGGTATCCCCGCAGCGCGTCGAACTGCGCCACGGTCAGGTAGGACGGGTTCGCCGCCTGCGGCTGCCGGAACACCTCCGCGCCGGCCAGCACCGGATCGGCGCGGAGCAACGCCCGGCGCACCCGCCACGGCTCGTCGAGAATGGTCAGGTCCAGCGGCAGCGTCCACGGCCCACCCGGCTCCCCCGGCACCGGCGCTCCGGCGACCCGCCCCACCCCCCACACGCCGTACGGCGCGCGGCCTCGACTGCCGCTGGCCCAGAAAACCACCGGCTGCCCGGCGCGCATCAGGCGGACCCGGTAGCCGGGCCGCACGCACCAACTCCCCACCCGGGGGTCGGCGGCGAAGCGGGCGGTCAGGTCCACCTGCTCCGCGTTGCCCTTGATCAGCCAGGCGCCGAGATCGTCCAGGGTCACCCGCCGGGAGTCCATCGGGCCATTCTGCGTCGCGGGCGCCGGCGCCGCCCGGTAAGGCACGGCGCGTGAGGGTGGTCATAACGGCTGGACGCCCGGCGGACCCGTGCTGCTAGCCTTCTCGGCAGGTCATGAGCGCCAGCGTCAAGCCCCGGCTCGCTGGCCGGCAACCCTCCACCACGGTGGGGTGCTCCGGGTGAGGACCAGGCGCCGGCAGCCGTCGGCGCAAGCGTGGCCTGGCACCCAGGTCAGCACCGACGACCAGGGAGACCCGATGTTCGCCCCACCCCTCGCACAGGCCCGCCCTCTGCTGGTCAAGCGCCGCCACGTCGACCTGATGCGGGTGTGCAGCGACCGCTGTCGCGTCGCGCGCTGACCGAGCGTTCCAGCCCTTTCCCGATCCACCCTCCCGGCTCCGCCGCGCCCCGGCGACGCCAGCACCGGCGCGCGCCGCGCGTCCGTCCACTCTGGAGAGTTCCTGTGCGTATCCGTACCGCCCTGACCCGCGTCGCCGCGCTCGGCGCCGCCGCCGTGCTCACCGCCACCGCGCTGACCGCCTGCGGCGGCGGTGGCGCCACCGACCAGGCCGACAACCCGTACGGCCTGCTCCAGCCCGGCGTGATCCGGGCCGGCACGCTCACCGACGCCCCGCCGAACGTCTACCTGAAGGACGGGAAGTTCACCGGCTTCGACAACGACCTGCTCACCGCCGTCGCCGGCAAGGTCGGCCTGAAGGTGGAGTTCGTCGGCACCGACTTCTCCGCGCTGCTCTCCCAGGTCAACAATCGCAAGTTCGACGTGGGCAGCTCGTCGGTCACCATCACCGAGGCCCGGAAGAAGACTGTGGACTTCGGCAACGGCTACGACTTCGGCTACTTCGGCCTGGACGTTCCCGCCGGCTCCCCGCTCACCGGCTTCGACCAGCTCACCGGCAAGCGGGTGGTGGTGGTCCAGGGCACCGTGCAGGACGACTTCGCCACCCGGGAGAAGCTGAACCCGGTGCGCGTGCCCGACTACAACGGCGCCGTCAACCAGCTCAAGGCCGGCACCGCCGACGCCTGGATCGCCCCGGCCGAGATCGGCGACAAGTCCGCCGCCGACAGCAACGGCAAGATCAAGGTCGCGGCGAAGCAGCTCAGCCCGGCACCGACCGCGTACGCGGTGGCGAAGGGCAACGACAAGCTGCGCGAGGCGCTGAACAAGGGCCTCGACGAGGTGATCGCGGACGGCACCTGGAGCCGGCTCCAGGCGCAGTACTACCCGGGCCGGCCGATCCCGGCCGACTTCACGCCCGGCAGCGGCACGGTCCCGGTGCCCTCGCCGTCGGCCGCCTCCTGACCAGGTAACCGCGAACGAGCAGGGCGGACGGAGGAACGATGGATCCACTGCGCACCCTCTGGGAAACCTTCTTCGACGGTGACTCGATGCGCGAGGCGCTGCCCGAGATGCTGACCGTCGGGTTGCCCAACACGCTGATCCTGGCCGTCTCCGCCGCCCTGCTCGGCTCGGTGCTGGGCATGCTGCTGGCGGTCGCGGGCATCTCGCGTACCCGATGGTTGCGGTGGCCGGCCCGGGTCTACACCGACGTGTTCCGCGGCCTCCCGGCCGCGGCGACCATCCTGCTCATCGGCGTCGGCCTGGCGCCGCTGGGGATGGAGGTCTGGGGGCCCAACCCCTACCCGCTGGGCGTGCTGGCGCTGTCGCTGATCGCCGCCGCCTACCTCGGCGAGATCTTCCGGGCCGGGATCCTCAGCGTCGAGGCCGCCCAACTGGAGGGCGCCCGGGCGCTCGGCTTCTCCTGGGGCGAGTCGATGCGGCTGGTGATCATCCCGCAGGGCGTACGCCGGGTGCTGCCCGCCTGGGTCAACCAGCTCATCGCGTTGATCAAGGACTCCAGCCTGGTCTACTTCCTCGGCCTGCTGGCCAGCCAGCGGGAGCTGTTCCGGATCGGGCAGGACTACGCGGCGAACACCGGCAACCAGTCCGCGCTGCTGCTCGCCGGTCTGTTCTACCTGCTGCTGACCGTGCCGCTGACGCACGCGGTCAACTGGCTGGACCGGCGGCTGCGGCAGGGCCGCCCGGCCGCGCCGCCCGAGCCCGAGCCCGACCTGGCGCCGGCCGGCGTCACCCCGACCGGAGGGAACCCGCGATGAGCACCAGCACCGCCGGCTCGGTCAGCCTCGCCGTCCGCGACGTGCACCTGGCCTTCGGCGCGCACCGGGTGCTGCGCGGCGCCGACCTGGACGTGGCCCGGGGCGGCACCGCCTGCGTGATCGGGCCGTCCGGCTCCGGCAAGTCCACGCTGCTGCGCACGATCAACCGCCTGATCGAGCCGGACCGCGGCGACGTGCTGCTGGACGGACGCAGCGTCCTGCGCGACGACCCGGACGCCCTGCGGCAGCGCATCGGCATGGTGTTCCAGCAGTTCAACCTCTTCCCGCACCTGAGCGTGCTGCGCAACGTCACGCTCGCGCTGCGCAAGCTGAAGAAGCTCGGCGAGGATGAGGCGGTGGCGCTCGCCCGGGCGCAGCTCGACCTGGTCGGGCTGGCCGCCAAGGCCGACGCCCGCCCGGCGCAGCTCTCCGGCGGGCAGCAGCAGCGCGTTGCCATCGCCCGGGCGCTCGCGCTGCGCCCGCAGGTGATGCTCTTCGACGAGGCCACCTCGGCGCTGGACCCGGAACTGGTCAAGGGCGTGCTCGCGGTGATGGCGGACCTCGCCGCCGCCGGCATGACCATGGTGGTGGTCACGCACGAGATGGGCTTCGCCCGCACCGTCGCGGACACTGTCGCGTTCATGGACGCCGGCGTGGTGCTGGAGGCCGGGCCGCCGGCCGCCGTGTTCGAGGCGCCGGCGCACCCCCGGCTGCGGCGGTTCCTGTCCCAGGTGCTCTGATCAGCCCTTGACCGCGCCGATCAGCACGCCCTTGATGAAGTGCCGCTGCACGAACGGATAGACCGCGACGATCGGCGCGACGGTCAGCACCACCACCGCCATCTTGACCGCCTCGGTCGGCGGCATGTTCACCCCGGTGGTGCCGCCGGCGGTGTGCGGCGCCTGCCCGGCCAGCAGGTAACTCTGCAGCACCCGCTGGATCGGGTACATGTCGTTGCGGTCCATGAACAGCAGCGCGTCGAACCAGACGTTCCAGTAGCTGACCGCGTAGAAGAGGCCGACCACGGCGATGACCGCGCGGGACAGCGGCAGCACGATCCGGCCCAGGGTACGGAAGTCGCTGGCCCCGTCGATCCGGGCGCTGTCCAGCAGCTCCTGCGGGATGCCCTGGAAGAAGCCGCGCACCACGACGAGGTTGAACACGCTGATCGCCGGCGGCAGGACCAACGCCCAGATGGTGTCCTTCAGGCCCAGCCCGGTGACCACCAGGTAGCGGGGCACCAGCGGCGGATAGACCAGGAACGGGATCAGGAAATACGCCAGCAGCCAGCGGTGACCGACCGACGTCGGCCGGGACAGCCCGTACGCGGCCAGCACGGTGACGGTCAACGCGATCGCCGTGCCGATCACGGTGACCAGCGTGCTGATCCACAGTGCCCGGGTGACCGCGCCGCCGGCCAGGATGGTCTGGTAGGCCGAGGTGTCGATGCTCTTCGGCACGATCACCAGGCCGCCGGCGTCGGCGATGGTCTGCCGGGAGGAGAGGCTGGTCACCAGCACCACCCAGAGCGGGAAGAGCACCCCGAGCACCAGCAGCGTGAGCAGGACGGCCTTGAGTCCCTGACCGACCGGGGTCGGTGGCTCCTCCCAGGCCGGGCGGCGGGCGCGGGCGCCGGACGGCCGGCGGATGGTCACGGTCATGACTTCGAGTAGATCCCTCGTTCGCCGAGCATGTGCGCCACCCGGTTCGCGGCCAGGATCAGCACCAGGCCGACGACGGCCTTGAACAGCCCGGCCGCCGCGCCGTAGCCGTAGTTTCCGGTGGCGATGGAGAAGTGGTAGACGAAGGTGTCGAGCACCTCGGCGGCCTGCCGGCCGACCGCGTCGCGTTGCAGCAGGAACTGCTCGAAGCCGACCGAGAGCGCGTCGCCGAGGCGCAGGATGAGCAGCAGGACGATCACCGGGCGCAGCCCGGGCAGCGTGATGTGCCACAGCCGTCGCCACCGCCCGGCGCCGTCCGCGGCGGCCGCCTCGTAGAGGTTCTGGTCGATGGTGGACAGCGCGGCCAGGAAGACGATGGTGCCCCAGCCCACGTCCTTCCAGACCGCCTCGGCCGTGACCAGGACGATGAACGTGTCCGGGTTGGTCATCACGTTCCACGGCTGCATGCCGGCCTCGCGCATGGTCTGCGCCAGCAACCCGGCGCCGCCGAGCATCGCGACGAAGAAGCTGACCACCAGCACCCAGCTGAAGAAGTGCGGCAGGTAGACGACCGTCTGGACGAAGCCGCGCAGCCGGCTGGAGAGCAAATTGTGCAGCATGACCGCGAGCAGGATCGGCAGCGGGAAGAAGAAGACGAGCTGGAACGCGGTGATGGCGAGCGTGTTGCGGAACGCGTCCCAGAAGGCCGGGTCGTCGAAGAGGAGCTGGAACTGGCCGAAGCCGATCCAGTTGCTGTGCGTGAACGCCGCCCACGGGTTGTCGCCCAGGTAGGGGTTGTAGTCCTGGAACGCGATGACGTTGCCGGCGATCGGCAGGTAGCTGAAGACCAGCAGGATGAGAAAGCCGGGCGTGACCATGGCCAGCAGTTGCCAGTCGCGGCGCAGCCGGCTGCCCAGCGGCACGCGCCGGCGGCGGGGCGCGCGGTTCGGTGGGGCCGGGGCGTCGGGTCGGGCCCGCTCGGGCCCGACCACGACGGCCGGCTCGCTCACTTGGCCGCCTTGGGCAGCGAGTCGGCGAGCAGCTTGCGGGCTTCCTCCCCGCCGTTGGCCTTCCACTCGTTGACGATGGCGTCCACGTCGCTCAGCGGACGCCGGCCGCGCAGGACGTCGGTGAACTTGTCCTCGGTCGGCACCTGGTTGGCCTTGTAGGCGGCCGGCATCTCCAGCTTGACACCGTCCCAGGGATCCTTCTCCAGGTACTTGACCATCTGGTTGGAGTAGTTCAGCACGTCCGGCACGTAGCGCGGGGTGTCCGGGAACGGCCCGATGGTGGGGTTGCGGCCGCTGATGAAGAAGTATTGGTTGGCGATCTCCTTGAACGCCAGGTCGGTCTTGACCGGCCCGTTCGGCGACCTGGTGTGGTGCTTGCCCTCGACGCCGAAGTCGCGGAGCTGGGCCTCCTGGCTGCCCAGCGGCGCGGAGCACCAGTTGATGATCCGCAGCAGCTCCTGGACCCGGTCCTTGCCGAGGCCCTTCTTGACGAAGGTGTAGGAGATCGGCTTGTCCGCCCGCCAGACGAGCGGGTCGCCACCGGTGGCGGAGAAGACCGGCACCGCCTGGATGTTCAACTTCGGGTTGGTCTTCTGGTGCTCGGCCTGGGCGCCCTGCCACATGCCGGTGCCGTCCTGCTTGAAGATGATCGCGCCGTTCTTGGCGAACAGTTGCTTGGCGTCCGCGCCCTTGCTGGCCACGATGTCCGGGTGGACCAGGCCGTCGGAGTAGATCTTGGCCATCACCTCGAGCGCCTGGCGGAACTCCGGCGTCTCGTACTTGAACTCCGGCGTCCCGTCGGAGCGCAGCCGCCACCCCTGCTTGGAGGCGGGCACCCGGTGGAACATCTGGATCATGGCGAAGACGTCGTCGAACGCCCACACCTTGCGGGCCGGGTCGGTGACCTGCTTGGCGACGGAGAGCAGGTCGTCCAGGTTGGTAGGCAGCGCCAGGCCGCGCGCGTCGAGCAGATCCTGGCGGGCGAACAACACCCACGGGAACGGGGAGTCGGTCGGGTTGGGCACGGACACCAGCCGCTCGTTCCAGACCGCCTCGCGCCAGGCCCCGCTCGGGAAGCTGGCAAGCATCGGGTACGCCTTCACGGCGTCGCCCTTGAGGTGGTCGGTGAGATCCTCGAAGAGCACCTTGATCGCCTCGGCGAAGCGCGGGATCTTCTCCACCTCCCACCCCGGCACGCAGAGCAGCTCCGGCACGTCCCGCGCGCCGAACATCGCGTTGAGCTTGTCGGCGTAGGTGATGCCGTCCTGGATGGTGAAGTTGACCGGCGTGCCCAGCTCGGCGTTGACGGCCTGGAGGTAGGCGCTCTGCGCGACGCCGGGCGGCGCCGGGCCCCAGGCGGGCGTCATCGCGGTGACCTGCTTGCCGCTGGTGCCCGGCTTCTCGGTGACGGCGTCGACGAGGGTGGCCGGGTAGCTGGTGTAGCCGTCGGCCACCGGGCGGGTGCCGACGATGTCGGGCTTGATGCCGCCGGCCAGATCCTTGTGCGTGGGCAGCACGCCGGAGACGGCGTCGAGCTGTTGGGCGCCGCCGGACCCGGCCGGCTTCTCGGAACAGCCGGCGAGCAGCGGGCCGGCGGTGGTGGCGGCCACGCCGAGGCCCACCAGGCCGAGGAAGTGACGACGGGAGGAGCCCGGTTCGGGGTGGTGCACGCTCATCGGTCCCCCTTTCGGAGGGATGCACGGAGGAGTGTTCGTATGGATGGTCAACAAACTAATCTCGACCGTGAGCTTGCACAAGAGCGAACCGGGCAGCGTCGGTCAGGCCCGACAGCGGTCGGAGAGCGCGTAGCGGGTCAGCACCACGTCACCGATCTGGCGCACCTCGACCACCCGGGCCCGGCGGCCCGGGTGCCAGGGGAAGCGCCCCTCCCCCACGAACCGGGGCGCCCGGCCGTCCCCCACGAAGAACGGCGCGACCACCAGGTGCAGCTCGTCGGCGAGGCCTGCGGTGAGGAACTGACGGTGCATCGTGCCGCCGCCCTCGACCATCAACTGGCCGATCCCGCGCCCGGCGAGGTCGGCAACCACCGCCTCCGGGGTGACCGGCTCACCGGCGTCGACCACGGTCGCCACCGCGCCCACCTGCTCGCGGGCCTTCTCCACCACCCCGCTCGGGCAGTAGACGAGCTTCAGCCCGTCACCGAGGCTGAAGAACCGCGCCGTCGGGTCGAGGTCGCCGCTGCCGGTGACCGTCACCTTGACCGGCGACGGCGGCAGCCCCCGGGCCACCCGCTCGGCCCGCCGCCGCTCGCTGCGGACCAGCAGCCGGGGGTCGTCGCGGCGGACCGTGGCCGCACCCACCATGATCGCGTCGCACCCGGCCCGCGTCGCGTCGACCCGGTCCAGGTCGTCGTCGTTGGAGAGCAGCAGCCGCTCGGTGGTCGCGTCGTCGATGTAGCCGTCGATCGACATCGCACAGCTGAGCAGCACGTACGGGCGGGTGGTCACGGCACGAACGGCAGGTCGAGGGCGTGGTCGGCCCGGCTGACCTTGGCCGCCAGGTAGTCGGCGTTCGCCGGGGACAGGTGCACGCCGGTGACCACCCGGTCGGCCACCGTGACGCCGAGGCGCTCCAGCTGGGCCGCCTTGTCGGGGTTGTTGCTGAGCAGGGCCACCCGGTCCACGCCCAGCGCGGCGAGCATCTGCGCGGCGACGGTGTAGTCCCGCTCGTCGGCGCCCCGGCCCAGCGCCAGGTTCGCCTCGTAGGTGTCGAGGCCGCCGTCCTGCAACGCGTAGGCGTCGAGCTTGGCGTAGAGGCCGATGCCCCGGCCCTCCTGACGCAGGTAGAGCAGGTAGCCACCGGCGTCGGCGATCCGCTCGACCGCCTCGCGCAACTGCGGGCCGCAGTCGCAGCGCTGGCTGCCGAACACGTCGCCGGTGAGGCACTCGCTGTGCGGGCGCACCAGCGGCGGATCGGCCTTCCCGTGCTCACCCAGGCCGAACGCCAGGTGCTCACGGCCGTCCACCAGGCCGTGGAAGGTGTGCACCAGGGCGGTGGTCACGTAACCGTCGGGGAACCGAAGCGGGACCGTGACCCGGGTCCGGACCGTAGCGGTGGGCAGGGTTTCGTCCATGGTTCTCCTCCGTCCAGTCGCCGGGCTGGCCCGGCGACGCACACCTCGCACCCTCACCGTATGCGGGATCACCGACAGTTGCCGGGCTCCCGCCGGGGCAGCCGACGCGCCAGCAGCACCACCGCGCCGGGCAGGCTGGCCACCAGGACCAGCGCGCCGTAGACCGTGCCGGTGGCCACGCCCTGCGCGGCGGTCAGGCCGGCCGCCGCGAACGCCCAGGCGGCCACGCCCTCGCGCGGCCCGAAACCGCCCACGTTGAGCGGCAGGGCCATGGCCAGCAGAGCGAGCAGGGTGAGCGGCAGCAGGCGGGACAGCGGGGCGTCGGCGCCCGCGGTGCGGGCCGCCACCATGAAGGTGGCCAGGTGGCCGGCGAACACCACGGCTGAGGCGATCACCACACCGACCCAGGTCCGGCGGGCCAGCAGCCCGGAGCGGACGTCGGCGACCGCGGTGCGGGCCGCCCGGGCGAGGCGGGACGCGCCGGAGCGGGGCACCGCGCGGGCGGCGAGCACCAGCGCCACGGCGGCCACCGCGACGGCGGCGGCCAGCGCCGGCAGGTACGGGCGCACCGGTGACGGGAACGCGGCCAGCACCGCCACCGCGATGACCAGTTGCACCACCTGCCCCGCGGTGCGCTCCCACACCACCGCGCGTACGCCCCGGGCCAGGTCCCCGGCGTCGCGCCCGTGGCGCACCGCGCGGTGCACGTCGCCGAGCACCCCGCCGGGCAGGGTGGAGTTGAGGAAGATCGCCCGGTAGCAGTGCGCCACGGCGGCCCGCATCGGCAGCCGCACGCCCAGCCCGCCGGCGACCAGCGACCAGCGCCAGGCGCAGCAGACGGTGGTGATCACGCCGATGCCCAGCGCGGCGGCGAGCGCCGGCACGTCGATCAGCCGCAGTCCGGCCAGGAACGGCCCGGTGCCCACGTACGCGACGAGCGCGGCGAGCACGGCCAGCCCGGCGGCCGGGCGTACCCACGCTCGACCGCGCCGGGCCGGACGGGGCCGCACCGGCGACGGCGCGGGCCCGACGGCCGGCGGCGGTCCGACCGGTGGCACCACGGCGACCGGCAGCGGCCCGGGCGGCACGACCGGCACCACAGCGGTGGGCACCGGCCTGGTCGGCACGGACACGGCGACGGCGACGTGTGACAAGCGGTCCTCCCTCGTTCCCACCGGATGTCACGTGTCGGCGGGCCGTACGGTTCACCCGGCGAGCAGGTCCGCGTGGTGCAGCACCACGTCGACCCGGCCGGCGGCGGCCTCGTCGAGCCGCCACTGGGTATACGTCCGGGCGGGGCCGGCCAGATGCGGACGTTCCTCGACGGCCGCCTCGACCCAGCCGGTCAGCCACTCGGCGGTCAGCGCGGCCTGCTCCGGCCCGAGCCGCCACGGGGTGGGCCGCACGGCCACCTCGACCCCGTGCCGGCCGAACGCGGCCACGGTGGCCGCCACCGCGTCCGGTCCGAGCAGCGTCCGCCCGTCGACGGTCCGCCGCTGGTGGGCGTTGAACGCGTCGGCCAGCTCCCGGTCGAGCGGGTCGGCCGGGGTGAACTCGGCCCGACCGGAGACGGTGAGCGCGAACAGCGTCGGGTGGCCGGCGCACGCCGCCGCCATCCGGTCGATCTCGTCGGCGGTGAGCATGTCCAGCAGCGCCGACGCGGTGACCAGGTGGGCGTCGGCCAGGTCGGCGGCGGTCAGGCGGGTGATGTCCGAGCCGCGGGTGGTCACCGCGACCGGGGCGCCGTCGGCGGCGGTGAGCCCGCCGTCGGCAAGCGCCAGCAACGCCGCGTCGCGCTCGTGCAGCACCCAGTGCTGCGGGCCGGGCAGCCGGGGGGCGAGCCAGCGGGCCATCGAGCCGGTGCCGCTGCCCAGGTCGTGCACGACCAGCGGGCGGTCGGCGGGCAGCCGGTCGCGGACCGCGTCGGCCAGCTCGACCGAACGGGCGGCCGCGTCGGCCGGCTCGCGCAGCCGCAGCCAGTCCGCGAAGCCGGGTGGGAGTGAGGTGGTCATGCCGCGGTCGCCTCCTTCAACGCCGTTGCCAGCCGGTCCACGGTGACCGGCCAGCCGGTGAGGGTGTCCCGCCGCTGCCGGGCGGCGCGGCGCAGCCGGTCCCGCAGCCCGGGATCGGTGAGCCAGCGGCGCAACGCGGCGGCGGTCGCGCCCGGATCGTCCGGCGGCACCAGCAGGCCCGGCCGGTCGCCGCCGGGGGCGTGCCCGAGCGTGGCCGGCAGGCCGCCGGCGTCGGCGGCCAGCACCGGCACGCCCCGGGCCAGGGCCTCGGTGACCACCATGCCGTACGTCTCCCGCCGGGACGGCTGGACCAGCAGATCCGCGGCGGCGTACGCGTCGGCCAGGTCCGCGCCGCTGCGCGCGCCGGCCAGCCGGACCCGGGCGGTCAGGCCGGCGTCGGTGAGCCGCCGGCACACCCGGTCGACGAACGCCGGGTCCCGGTCGAGCGGGCCGATCCAGTCGCAGGTCCAGCCCAGCTCCGCGACCTCGGCGAGCGCGTCGGCCAGCACGTCGTGGCCCTTGATCGGGGTGACCGCCGCGACGCAGAGCAGCCGGCCGCCGCCGGGTGTGCCGGGGGCGACCGGCGCCGGTTCGACGCCGGGCGGGGCGACCGCCACCCGGTCCGGGGCGAGCGGGTAACGCTCCAGCAGCCGGCGCCGGGTCCACTCGCTGGTGGCGACCACCGCGGTCGCCGTGGCGAGGGCCCGCCGCTCGGCCTCGTCCTCGATCGGCAGGTGCACCAGCACCACCAGGCGCAGCCGCGCGGCGTGCGGGGCGAGCACGCCCGGCACGGTGGAGGCGACCAGGCCGTCGAGCAGCACTGTCGCGCCGTCGGGGAACCCGCCGAGCAGCGCGCCCAGCGCGGCCCGTTCCGGCGGGCCGGGGTGTGGCCAGCCACCCGGCACCTGGTGCTCGTGCACGGTCCAGCCGAGCGCGGCCAGCCCGTCGCAGACGTGCCGGTCGTAGGCGTTGCCGCCGCTGGGGTTCGCCGGGTCGTCGATGTCGCCCGGCAGCACCACGTGGACGGCGGTCATCCGGTCACAGCGACCGCTCGTAGCTCGCCCACGCGACGTGCGACTCGTGCAGGGTGACGGTGATCCCGGCCAGGCCCCGCGCCCCCTCCCCCAGCCGGCCGGCGTGCACCGCGTCGGCGAGCCGGTCGGCGACGGTGCGGGCCAGCACCTCGGTGGTGGTGTTCACCCCGGCGAAGGTCGGCTCGTCGTCCAGGTTGCGGTAGGTCAGCTCGCCGAGCACGGCCTTGAGCTGCTCGGTGGCCAGCCCGATGTCGACCACGATCCCGTCGGCGTCCAGCTCCGCCCGGCGGAACGTGGCGTCGACGACGAAGGTCGCGCCGTGCAGCCGCTGGGCCGGGCCGAAGACCTCGCCGCGGAAACTGTGGGCGACCATCATGTGGTCCCGGACGGTCACGCTGAACACGTTTACTCCTCGCCGTAGGTGATGAGATGACAGAGCGCCGGCAACCGGCCCGAGGCGAGCCGGTCCAGCACGTCGGGCAGGTCGGTGAAGCGGGACCGGCCGGTGAGCAGCGCGTCGAACGCCGGGTCGGCCAGCAGGTCGAGGGCGAGGGCGAGCCGGTCGGCATAGCTGCGGTCGGCGCGCCGGGGCGACACGGTGCCGACCTGGCTGCTGCGGATGCCGAGCCGTCGGGAATGGAACGCGCCACCGAGCGCGAGAGTGACCGGGCGGTCGCCGTACCAGCTCAGCTCCAGCACGGTGCCCTCCGGGCGGAGCAGCTCCAGGCCGCGTTGCAGCCCGGCGGCGCTGGCGCTGGCGTGCACCACCAGGTCACGGTCGCCGGTGGCGTCGGCGGGCAGGGCGAAGTCGACGCCGAGCGCCTCGGCCACCCCGGCCCGGGCCGGGTCGGCGTCGACCAGCTCGACCTTGACGCCGGGGAACCGGGCCAGCAGCGCGGTCACGCCGCACCCGACCATCCCGCCGCCGATCACCGTGACCCGGTCGCCGACCAGCGGCGCGGCGTCCCAGAGCGCGTTCACCGCGGTCTCCACGGTGCCGGCCAGCACCGCGCGTTCGGCCGGCACGCCGTCCGGTACGACCACCACGGCGTCGGCCGGGACCACGTACGCGCTCTGGTGCGGGTACAGGCAGAACACGGTCCGCCCGCGCAGCTCCGCCGGGCCGGCCTCGACCGTGCCGACGTTGAGGTAGCCGTACTTGACCGGCGCCGGGAAGTCACCCTCCTGGAACGGGGCGCGCATCGCGGCGTGCTGGTCGGCGGGGACCCGGCCGGTGTAGACGAGCGTCTCGGTGCCCCGGCTGACCCCGGAGAACCGGGTGCGGACCAGCACCTCGTCGGGGCCGGGCGGGTCGAGGCGGACCGGCCGGATCTCACCCTCGCCGGGAGCGCGGAGCCAGAAGGCGTGGGCGTCGACGGTCACGAACCCTCCTCATTTCCCGCATTCCGACCGAGTTGTCGATCATAAACACGGAAGCGAGGCGTCCATGGTTCGAACCGCCCGGCACCCGGGCCGATCAGGCGGCCCGCCGACGCCGCGCGGCGACCCGGGCGTCCGGCTCACCGTACTCGGCGCGGCCGGCGTCCCCGGCCATACGCATGGCGCGCAGCGCGGCCTCCATCGGCTCGCAGGGCGCCGGCCGGCCGGCGCAGAGCAGGCTGGAACACCGTCCGGCGGCGTCCGGCCGGTGCGCGGCGGCCACGTCGTAGGCGGCCCGCCACAGCAGCGCGTCGGTGACGCCGCGAGGCAGCACGGCGTCCTGACTGGACCTGGTCCGGTTCGTCTCGGGCACCGGCGTTCCCCTTCCGTCGTCACTCCCGGTATCAGTGACCCGGTGAGTCGAGATCAAACCTCCCACCTGCGGACACGTGCCGGCCAGCAATACATCTCACGTTCGGCGGGTCAGTCGGCCGGGGCGAGCCGGACCCGGCGCAACAGCTGCGCGTTGAGCGCCACCACGATGGTGGAGGCGGACATCAGCACCGCGCCGAGCGCCGGGCTGAGCGCCACGCCCGCCCAGGCCAGCACGCCGGCGGCGAGCGGGATCGCGACCACGTTGTAGCCGGCCGCCCAGGCCAGGTTCTGCCGCATCTTCCGGTACGACGCCCGGGACAGCCGGATCACGCCGCCGACGCCGCGCGGGTCGGAGCCGGCCAGCACCACCCCGGCGGACTCGATCGCCACGTCGGTGCCGGCGCCGATGGCCACCCCGACGTCGGCGCGGGCCAGGGCGGGCGCGTCGTTGACGCCGTCACCGACCATGGCCACGGTCAGTCCGCGTGACTGCAGGTCGGTCACCGCCTTGTCCTTGTCGGCCGGGAGCACCTCGGCGAAGACCTCGTCGACGCCGGGCCGGAAGCCGAGGTCGGCGGCGACCGCCTCGGCGACCGGGCGGGCATCGCCGGTGATCATCACGATCTTGCGTACGCCCAGCTCACGCAGCTCGGCGACGGCGGAGCGGGCCTCCGGGCGGACCTGGTCCTCCAGCGCGAACGCGGCCACCGCCTCGGCGCCGGCGGCGGCGGGCAGCCGGACCAGGTGCAGCACGGCGGCTCCCCGTCGGGACCACTCCTCGGCGGCCCGGGTCAGGGTGCCCGGGACCGCGGCGTCCAGCTCGCGCAGCAGGGCCGGCCCGCCCACCGCCCAGTCGACGCCGTCCACGGTGGCCCGTACCCCCCGCCCGGTCAGCGACCGGAAGCCGCGCGCGGTCGGCCGCCCCGGGGCCGCGCCGGCGGCGGCGACCAGGGCCCGGGCGAGCGGGTGTTCGCTGTCCGCCTCCACGGCGCCGGCCAGGCGCAACGCGGCGTCGTCGGTCAGCCCGCCGGTGGCGGCCACGCCGGTGACCGCGTGCCGGCCGCTGGTGAGCGTGCCGGTCTTGTCGAACAGGACCGTGTCGACCGTACGCATCCGCTCCAGCGCGAGCCGGTCCTTCACCAGGATGCCGGCGCGGGCGGAGAGCGCCGTGGAGAGTGCCACCACCAGCGGGATGGCCAGCCCGAGGGCGTGCGGGCAGGCGATCACCAGCACCGTCACGGTGCGCACCACGGCCTGGTCCGGGTCGCCGAGCAGCAGCCAGACCACGAACGTGGCGAGGCCGGCGGACGCCGCCAGGTAGAACAGCAGCGCGGCGAACCGGTCGGCGAGGACCTGCGCGCGCCCACCGGAGGACTGCGCCTCGGCGACCAGCCGGCCGATGCCGGCCAGGGCGGTGTCCGCGCCGACGGCCTCGACGCGTACCCGCACTGTGGAGTCGGTGGCCACGGTGCCGGCGACCACCCGGTCCCCGGCGGCGCGGGGCACCGGCCGGGACTCCCCGGTGATCATCGACTCGTCCAGTTCGGCCGCGCCCTCGACGATCCGTCCGTCGGCCGGCACCCGGCCGCCGGAGCGGACCAGCACCAGGTCGCCCACCCGCAGGTCGGCCACCGGCACCGGCTGCGGCCGGCCGGCGTCGTCGAGGCGCTCGGCGTCGTCGGGCAGCAGGGCGGCCAGCGCGCCGAGCGCTCCGCGCGCTTGGCCGACCGCGCGCATCTCCTGCCAGTGGCCGAGCAGCATGATGGTGACCAGCGCGGCCAGCTCCCACCAGAAGTCGAGGTCGAACGCGCCGAGGCTGGTGGCGGCCGAGGCGAGGTAGGCGACCACGATGGCCATCGAGATCAGCAGCATCATCCCGGGGGCGCGGTCGCGCAGCTCGCGGAGCCCACCGGCCAGGAACGGCCAGCCGCCGTAACCGAAGACGACGGTGCCGAGCACCGGGCCGACCCAGCGCGCGCCCGGGACGTCGAGCGAGTAGCCGAACCAGTCCATCACCATGTGGCTGGTGAGCACGATCGGCACGGTCAGCGCCAGGCTCAGCCAGAACCGGCGGCGGAACTGCTCCGGGTCGTGCCCGGCGTGCGCGTCGTGCCCGGCACCGTGTGCGTGATCCATCGGGTCACCTCCAGCCGCCACCGTATACCCATACCCCCCAGGGGTAGCAAGCTCAACCGCCGGGCCGGCCCTGCCAGGGCCAGCGGCCGTCCAGCTCCACCTCGAGGGAGAAGCTGAGGAACGTCCGGACCAGCACGATCAACGCCAGCACGCCGACGCTGGTGAACGTGGGCGACACCGCCACGGTACGGATGATGTCGCCGCCGACCAGGAACTCCAGGCCGAGCAGGATGGCCCGGCCCACCCCCTGCCGATACGCCCGGTAGTGCGCCACCACCTCCCGGGTCCGGCCGCAGCGCATTGCGAAGACCACCGTGGCGACCGCGACGCCCACCGCGATGACCAGCACCCCGGCCAGGTCCAGCAACGCCCCGACGTGCTGGATGATCTCCTTCGTCGACACCCCGCCACCCCCGTACGCCTCAGCCTGGCGTATCCGGTGCGGCGGCGAGCGGGTTTCCGCGACCGGGCGACCGGCGGGGACGTCCGGCCGGGACGGCGGGCGGGTGGCCTGCGCCGTCCCGGCCGGTCACGTCACTGGCCGATGGCGGCCTGCGGGCCGGCGTGGGTACGCAGCAGTGCGGGCACGTCGGCGGCGGGGTCGAGTCGGTAGGTGTAGAAGCTCGACGGGGTGAACGCGGATCCACCGGTCTCACGCTGGCCGGTGCAGGCGACACAGACGCTGCCGCTCTGGCGCAGCTCGGCGGTGTCGTCGCGGTAGTAGGGGTCCTTGACGGTGTCGTAGTAGGTGTTCTCGATGACCATCCTGGTCCGGCCGCGGGAGTAGTTGCCGTAGCCGCGGACGTTCTGCATGTAGTTGTTGTAGAGGTGGGCGTACGCGACGTTGTCGGTGCTGGGGTTGCGCACGTTGGTGTCGTGGATCCAGTTGTGGTGGATGGTGATGCGGGCCGTGACGTTGTCGGTCCAGCCGATGCCGAAGGCCTTGTTGCCCTCGGCGATCACGTTCCAGGACACGGTCAGGTTTGTGGTGTCCTTGCGGCTGTCGATGAGTCCGTCGTTCATCCGCACGATCTGGTTGTGGTCGATCCAGATCCGGTCGGCGGTGTCCATCTGGATGCCGTCGTAGTCGAAGTCCTTGTCGTCCGGGTCGTCGGACGCCATCCGGGTGTCCCGGATGGTGAGGTTGCGGATGATGACGTTGCCGGTGCCGACGCCGAGGTTGAACCCGCCGTTGACGATCTGCCCGCTACGCCCCACGCCGACGACGGTCTTGTTCGACCGGACCGGGATCTCCCGGCCGTACGGGCTGACGGTGATCGCCGCGGCGACCCGGATCACGTACGGGGTGCTGGCCGAGGCGTAGCGCTCCAGGTCGGCCTGATTGGTCACGGTGACGGTGACGCCGCCGGCGCCACCGGTCGTGCCGGCCGCGCCGGCGAACCCGTCCGGCGCGTTCGGGTACGGCACGCCGCCCGGTGGCGTGGTGGGCGTCGGGCCGGGCGAGGTCGGGCTGGGCGCGCCGGTGGTCGGGGTGACCCCGCCGGTGCAGGCGGTGCCGTTGAGCGTGAACGCCGTCGGCGCCGGGTTGGTGGCGCCGCGCGAGCCGGTGAACCCGAACGAGACACTGCCGCCGGTCGGCACCGCGGCGTTGTAGTCGACGTTTGTCGCGGTGACGCTCGACGTTCCGGCGGGAATCGTCGCGTTCCACGCCTGGTTCACCTGCTGCCCGGCGGGGAACGTCCAGGCCAGCCGCCAACCGTTGAGCGCGTCGCCCAGGTTGGTGATCGTCACGTCGGCGTTGAAGCCGCCGCCCCACTCGCTGGACACCCGGTAATCGACCCGGCACCCGGCCGCCGCCTGCGCGGTGACCGCGGTGACCGCACCGGCCACCGCCAGCGCCGCGGTCGCGCCCAGGACCAGGACGGTACGCCAGGACCGGCGCGTCTTCGGATGCGTCATGTCACTCTCCCCGGTGGTGGTCACAGCGGGTTCCAGCCGTCGGTGCCGGCCAGGTACCGCTGCGGCGTGTAGTTCGCGGCCTGCGCGTCGCTGAGCTGGGGGCGGTTGCCGTTGACGGTGGCGCCGGGGCCGGTGTTGCGGTATTCGGAGAAGCGGGCGTTCTGCCAGGTGGCGTCGCCCATGTTGGTCCATGGCTGGCTGATCTTGATGGTGTTGCTGAGCGTGGACTCGCGGTAGAGGACCTGGGCGCCCTGGCCCCAGGGGCGGCCGAGGGTGGTGTTGTTGCTGCCGGTGCCGGTGACGGTGGACTTGTAGATCAGGAAGCCGTAGGTCTTGGCGGGGTCGGTTCTGGCGGCGGTGATGGCGCTGCCGGTGGAGCGCTTCTCGTGGATGGTGGAGGCGTTGATGACGATGGTGCCGTCGCCGAAGATGAAGTCGGTGGTGCCCTCGATGTAGGAGCCGACCACGTAGGCGCGGGCGCGGGCGTTGACCAGGAAGGTGTCCTGGTCACCGAGGAGCCGCACGTTGCGCAGCACGGCCCGGTCGGCGTTGAGGTTCAACGCGACGGCCTGCTGGTTGACGGTGGTGGAGTTCTCGTCGTAGTCGTTGGCGATGGTCAGGTTTTCCGCGACGAAGTTCGCGCCGTCGACGAACATGCTGGCGCTGGCGAAGGTGCCGCCGTTGTTCGCCGAGTTGTTGAACACGAGCACGGTGTTCGACGGAGACGAGCCGAGCCCCTGGAAGGTGATGTTCGGCTTGTTCGACGGCACGCGCACCACCTGCCGGTAGGTGCCCGCCTTGATGGTGATGACCCGGCGGGTGGTGTTGTTCGCCGGCACCGCGTCCACCGCCTCCTGCACGGTGCGGTAGCTGCCGCTGCCGTCCGCGGCCACCGTCGGCTTGCCGGCCGGCGGCGGCGTGGTCGGCCCGGACGTCGGGGCGGGGCTCGCCGTCGGTGTGGCGGTCGGCGGCGGCCCGGCGGTCGGCGGCGGCGTGGACGAGCCGGCGCAGGCGACGCCGTTGAGCGTGAACGCGGTCGGGCTCGGGTTGGTGGTGCCGGTCGAGGCGCCGTTGAAGCCGACCTCGACGCTCGCGCCGGTGGCGATGGTCGCGTTCCAGTCGACGTTGGTGGCGACGACGGCCGCACCGGACGAACTGGCGGTGAAGCCCCACGACTGGGTGACGGTCTGCCCGGCCGGGAACGTCCAGCCGAGACGCCAGCCGGTGAGCGTGTCACCGAGGTTACGGATGGTGATGGCCGCGCTGAAGCCGCCGGACCACTGCGACGTGACCCGGTAGTCGACCTGGCAGCCCGCGGCGGCCTGGGACGGACCGGCGGTGGCGACGCCGGCGACGGCGAACGCGGTGGTGGTGACGAGGGCGGCGAGCAGGCCGGCCGCCCGCCGTCGGACGAGATGTCTCACGATTCTCCCCGGAGATCCTGGTGTTTGCGGTGTGTCGGCCCCGCCGACACCGCCATCGCTGACGGTGGCCCGCACGGTGGAGACCGGTGCCCGGAGACGGAGGCTGCCCGGCGCCCCGTCCGCACACAGACGGGCCGCCACGCCCCTCGACAACGCTTTTGCGGCGGATTTCTCAGGAGGCGGTCAGGTCGGCGCCGACCGGTGTGCCGGTATCCAGGTAGCGGGTGGACGGCAGCGTCCCGTCCGGCCGGCGCGGCCCCTCGGCCGTGGCCGGGTCGGTCGACCGCAGCCGCACGGCGTTCCCACCGTCCCATGAGTTGCCGGTGGTGGCGGCGTCCGGGACGCCGCGGACCGGCGTGGCGTTCTCCACCGCCAGGTTCCGGCGCGCGGTGACGTCGCCACCGGTCAGGTCGAAGCCGGCGCCGCCGTTGCGGAAGGCCGTGTTGCCGATCAGGTCGATCGACCCGGTGTTGGCCTCCACCCCGAAGCCGTGTCCGCGGTTGCCCCAGGTCGCGTTCTGCAGCACCCGGTGCCCGGCGGGGATCGGCTCACCGCCGCCGAGGGAGAAGCCACCTCCGTTGCTGTCCCAATCGGCCACGCCCCAGCGGTTCTGGCCGTTGCCGTAGGACCAGTTCCGCTCCACTGTCACCGGGTCGGCGAAACCGCCGAGGTCGACACCGTCGTCGGCGTTGTGGAAGGCCCGGTTGCCGCGCAGCACGTTACCCGCGCCGGCGCCGAACTTGACCGCCAGCCCGATCCCGGAGCCGCCCGGGTCGGCCGGGTCGTAGCTGCGGAAGAAGTCGCTGTCGAGCACCTGGTTGTCGACCGTTCCCGGGTCGCGAAGCGTCAGGCCGGAGCGGGTGTTGTCGTGCATGGACAGCCGGCGGAACACGGTATGGGCACAGGACCGGCAGACCCAGGCGTGGCTGCGCGATCCCCGTACCTCCAGGTCCTGCACCGTCCACCACGCGGTCCGTTGGGTGACCGCCCACCTGTCGGCGGGGAGCGCGGCGGCGTCGAGCACCGGCCGCTCGGCCCGGTAGGCGCTGAGCACGATGCGCCGGTTCGCGGTGCCGTCGGTGGTGATGGTCACCGGCTCGGTCATCCGGTAGGTGCCGCCGCGCAACGCGATGATCTGCCCGGGCCGGACCACCTCGACCGCCCGGCCGAGCGTGGCGAACGGGCGGCGAAGGCTGCCGTCGCCGTCGTCGCGGCCGTTCGGGGCGACGACGATGTCGGCGTCGGTGACGCCGGTGAGAGCCCGCGACGGTCGGGGCGTCGGGGTGGCGCTCGGCGATCCGGACGGCGCGGGCCGGGCCGAGGGGAGACCGCGGCCGGGGATCGTCGGCGCGGCGGCAACCACGCCGTCGCGACCGTCCGGGGCGTGCCGCACCGCCAGCACGAGGCCACCGACGGCGACTACCGCGACAGTGCTCGCCGCGACCGCGGCCTTGAGCGACAGGACCCCGCGCAGGCCGCCCGTCGCACCGGACGCGGCGGCCGTCGCGGACGGCACGACCGCCGGCGCCTCGACCGCGGCGCGCAGCCCGGCGGCGAGACCGGCCGGCACCGCCAGCCCGGCCAGGGTGGGCAGCACCCGGGCCGGGTCGGGCCGGCGCCCGCCGGCGGCGAGGCAGCGCGGGCAGGCCAGCACGTGCCGGCCCAGCCGCTTGCGCCAGAGCGGCGCGAGCACGCCGTCCCAGCCCCGCGCCGCGACGGCCAGCTCCGGACAGCGCGGCCGGGCCTGCCACGCGGCCAGCATGGTGTACGCCTGCGCGAGCCGGGCGCGCATCCGCTGCACCCGGACCGCCGCGTGTCCGGGGGCGACCGCCAGCGCCTCGGCCAGGTCGGCGCGGGTCAGTTCGCCGTTGAGCTCCTGCCACCACAGCGCGAGCACCTCACGGTCGTCGCTGTCGAGCCAGGCGACCGCGGCGAGCACGTCCCGCCGCGCGGCGGCCCGGTCCACCCCGGCCACCGCCTCGCCGGCCACGTCGACCGCCGCGTCCGGCACCTCCGCGTACACCTCCAGCGGCACCTGCCGCGCGGCGGCCCGCCGGCGGGCGTGGTCCCGGACCTGACGGATGACGATGGTGACCAGCCAGGCCCGGAAGCGTTCCGGGTCGCGCAGCGTGGGCAGCCGCTCGACCACCCGCAGCATGGCCTCCTGGACCACGTCGTCGACGTCGGCGTGCCCGGCGAGCGCGCGGCCGACCACGTTGTGGACCAGCGGCAGGTGGGCGGTGAGCAGCGCGGTGAGCGCGCTCCGGTCGCCCCGGCGCGCGGCCGTCACCAGTTCGACGTCCACGCCCGCCGTCACGGCGCACCGCCCTCCGGCCCCCGGAGGATCCCGACCACCGGCGATCGTGGGAGCGCGCCCACGAGGCGCGCACAGCGCTACCGGCGTGTAAACCCCGCGCGGCTCAGTCCTGCGCGCGCCAGCGGTAGAAGACCTTCGCCACCTGGTCCTGCGGGCCGTGGCAGAGATCCGGCCGGTACGGCTCGACGTACGGCCCGAGATCCTGCATCACCTTGCCGAAGGCCGGCTTCTCGGCGTGCTGGTTCCGGGTCGCCTCGGCCGCCGACGACTCCTGCTCCAGCAGGTGCACGTAGACGTCGTCGATCGAGTAGAGCCAACGCCCGGTGACGCCCAGGTCCCTCGGGAGCGACCCGGCGTCGGACTCGCCGAACACCCGGGCCACGTCCGGCTCGGCGCCCGGCTTGATCCGCCCGACGATCACGGTCAGCGTGGTGTCCTCGGGCGGCTCGCCCTCGGGCGCCCAGTGGTAGAACTCCTTCGCCACCGAGTCCGACGGGTTCTTCCAGTAACGCGGGTACGGCGTGACGTACGGGCCGATCTCCTCGGCGATCTTCTGGAAGGCGGGCAGGCCGCGGGTCTGCCCGGAGATCCTCGGGTCCTGCTCACGCTCGATCACGTGCAGGTAGAGGTCGTGGTGCGACAGCAGGTACCGGCCGATGACCCCGAGGTCCTGGGGCCGGGTGACCTGGTCGTAGTGGCCGAAGACGTTGCCGACGATCTCGTCGCTGCCGGGGACCATGTGGCAGACGATCACGTTCCGGAAGACCATGGGTGTGCTCCTTGGCTGGGTGGGCGGGCTAGGCGGTGAAGGTGACCGGCAGTTCCAGCAGGCCGCGGAAGGGCGAGGCGGCCGGCAGCCGGCGCACCTCGGCGAGCGGGACGGCGAGCCGCAGCCCGGGCAGCCGGCGCAGCAGCGCGGAGAGCGCGAGCAGCGCCTCCATCCGGGCCAGCGAGACGCCCAGGCAGTAGTGCACGCCGTGGCCGAAGCCCAGGTGCGGGCCACGGACCCGGCGCAGGTCGAGCCGGTCCGGGTCGGTGAAGTGCGCGGGGTCGTGGTTCGCCGCGTTGATCGCCACCCCGACGATTGCGCCGCGGGGGATGCGTACCCCCTGGTAGTCGACGTCCTCGGTGGCGATGCGCGGGCTGGCCACCGGCAGCGGGCCGTCGAAGCGCAGCAGCTCCTCGATCGCGGTCGGCAGCAGGCGCGGCGTGGTCCGCAGCAGCTCCAGCTGCTCCGGATGGGTGAGCAGGGCCAGCACCGCGTTGCCGAGGAAGTCGGCGGTGGTCTGGTGACCGGCGAACAGCAGCAGGAACGTGGTGGTGACCAACTCCGCCTCGGACAGCGTCCGGTCCCGGTCGACCGCGTCCACCAGCGCGCCGATGATGTCGTCCGCCGGGTCGTCGCGCTTGGCCCGGACCAGGTCGGCGAGGTAGTGGTGCAGCCGCAGCTGGGCCTCCTGCACCGCGGCCCGCTCCTCGGCCGGGGGCCGGCTGGTCGAGCCGGAGGTGCGGATCACCTGGGTCCAGTCGAGCACCCGGTCGTGGTCGGCCGGTGGGACGCCGAGCAGCTCGCAGATGACCGTCATCGGCAGCGGGATGGCGAAGTCCCGCATCAGGTCCGCCGCACCCTGTGGAGCCATCTTGTCGATCAGCTGGTCGACGATCGCGGCCACCCGGGGACGCAGCGCCTCGATCCGCCGCGGCGCGAACGCCTGCGACACGACCCGGCGCAGGCGGGTGTGCTCCGGCGGGTCCGAGTTGAGCATGTTGCGGTTCAGCCCCTCCGAGTTCGGGCCGAAGATCCGCAGGTAGTGCTGGTCGGGACCGTAGAGGTCCTTGGACAGGCGCGGATCGGTCAGCGCCGTGCGCGCGTCGTCGAAGCGGGTGATCAACCACGAGTCGAAGCGCGGCGAGCCGACCGGGCAGACCGGCCGCTGCGCCCGCAGCCGGGCGAAAGTGGGATAGGGATCGGCCGCGAACGCGTCCGTGTACAGCTCACTCGCCGGCATGACGTCCTCGGTCATCGGGCCTCCCCCGGTTCGCCGGTCACGCTGTGCAGCACCTGATAGGTGTGTCGCTCGGCGGACTCGCGCAGCTCCCGGACCACCCGCAGCAGCCGGTCGCGGTGCGCGCTGCGGCCGAACGCGTCCAACCGCTCCCGGTCCGCCCAGTCGCTGATCACCAGATAGACGCGCGGGTCGTCGGCGTCGCGGACCAGGTCCTGGTGCAGGCAGCCGTCCAGGGTGCGGATCTCCTCGGCGGCCGCGCGCCACTCCGCCTCGAACCGCTCCTCGCAGCCCTCCCGGGTCCGCATCGCCAGGACCGTGCGCACCCGGTTCACCGCGGGCCGCCGAAGATCAGGTGCAGGTGCTTGCGCAGCGCGTCGGCGTCGACCGGGGCGCCGCGGAACCCGACGTGCCCGTCCGGGCGGATCAGGTAGAGCCCGGTGCCGGCCAGGCCGTACCCGGCGCGGAAGCGGCGGTCGCCGTCGCGCAGCACCGGCGGGTCGGTCCGGCGCGGTTCGGCGACGTCCGGGTCGAGCAGCAGGTACGCGTCCAGTTCCCCGCCGGCCTGCCGCCGCGCGTCGGCGCAGAGGTCGGCGAACCCGGCCAGCTCCGCCGCGTCGGCCGTGGCGTCGGCGTAGAGCAGCAACGTGTGCCGGGTGCCCCGGGTCAGGTCGCGCAGCCGCAGCGGGTGCCCGACGCCGCGCCGGCGCAGACCCTCGACGTCCGGCGCGCGGTCGCCGGGGCGAGGCGCGTCACCGAGCGCGGCCGGGTCGGAGACGGTCTCCCCGACCAGCGGACTGCCGGCGTAGCTGAGCAGCAGGGACATCTCCTGGAGGAACTGCCGTTCCAGGTCGGCCCGGTCCACCTCCTCGGTGCCGGCCATCCGCACCGCGCGGCCGACGATCTCCTCACCCTCCGGACGCCGCTCCGCCTCGTAGCTGTCCAGCAGGCCGGGGGCGGCCTGCCCGCGTACCGCCAGGGCCAGCTTCCAGGCCAGGTTCCAGGAGTCCTGGATGCCGGTGTTCATGCCCTGGCCGCCGGCCGGCGGGTGCAGGTGGGCGGCGTCGCCGGCGACGAAGACCCGACCGTGGCGGTAACGGTCGACGATGCCGTGGCTGATCCGGAACACCGACGACCAGCGCAGGTTCGTCGCCCGGGTGCCGGGCGGGGCGAGGCGGTCGAGGGCGGCCTGCACGTCGTCGAGGGTCGGCTCGCCGAGCTCCTCGCTGAACCCGGGCGGGGCGTCCTGGCCGCCGGTGCGGGCGAAGAACCGCGGCGGGGCCAGGGTGGCGATGCGGTAGCGGTGCTCGCCGCGCAGCGGCACGCAGACCAGCATCCCGTCCATCCGCCCGTCGGTGGTGTGCAGGAAGCGCAGCAGGTGCCCGTCGGGCATGTCCCAGTCCACATCCACGTCCACGAGCATGAACAGCTGCGGGAAGCGCCCCAGGCCGCCGGTGAAGGTGAGGCCGAGCCGGTCCCGGACCCGGCTGTGCGCGCCGTCGCAGCCGACGAGGTACGCCGCGCGTACCGTCTCGGTGGCGCCGTCGGCGGTGCGCACGGTGGCGGTCACGCCGTCCGCGTCCTGGGTGAAGTCGACCAGTTCGGCGCCGAGCCGCGGGCGCACCCCGAGCGTGGCCAGCCGGGCGGTGAGGATGCGTTCGGTCTCGTACTGGGGCAGGCCGAGGTGGGCGTAGGGCAGGCCGGGCAGCTCCCAGCTCATCCGGTGGGTCTGCTCGCCGTTGACGAAGACCATGTTGCCGGTGAGCCAGATGCCGGCGTCCATGGCTTCCCGGACGACGCCCTGCTCCTCCCAGATCTCCATGGTCCGGCAGTGCACGCCGATCGCCTTGTCCGCCTGTCCGGCCGGTGTCGCCCGCTTGTCGATCACCCGGCAGTCGATGCCGCGCCGGGCCAGCTCGACGGCGGCGGTCAGCCCCGTGGGGCCCGCCCCCACGACCAGTACGTCCGTTGTCCTCTGCACGTCGGCCTCCCTGCCGGTGGTGTGGAGTCGCCGGCCGTCCCCACCGGGCACGACGTGGAACAGGCGGCGGTGGATGTCGAGAAGGAACGGCGCGATCGGCCCGGCCTGCGCCGAGGCGTGCGCCGGGTCGGCGATCCAGTCGAGGAACGGCGCGGCGGCATCCCATTCCGCGAAGATGTGGTGCGTGTCGGAGTCGGGTACGCGGAGCAGCTGCTCGCGCCGGTAGCCGGGTATCGCCGCCATCCGCCGCACCACCTCGGGGTAGCCCCGGTGGAACTCGGCGAGCCGGTCCCGCGGCACGGTCAGCTCGACGTCCACGTAGACCGGGCCGTCGCCGTCGCCGTCCTCCCGCATCGGCGGGTAGTCGGGCGGACCGGCCGGTTCGGTCAGTGGCCGGAGCAGGTCGGCCAGGCGGGCGGCCACCGGGCCGTCCCGGTAGGCGCGCAGCGCCTCGTCGTCGACCCACTCGGTGACCACGACGAAGCCGTACGGGTCCAGCGCGTCGGCCAGCAGCTCGTGCCGGAGGCCGCCGGGGAGGGTGCCGAGCTGCCCGGCGATCATCTCCCAGGCGGGACCCACGGCGGGCTCGCATCCCGGGTGCGCGCGCAGCCGGAGCATCGTCCTGATCATGCCGTCCCCTCGCGCCGTGCCGTCCTCGTGCCGCGACCCTGCCGGAGCCCGCGTCACCCGGCCGTCACCGGCGCACCGGGCGGTGTCGCCCGGTGGTGACGCCGCCGCGACGCCACAGGTCCCGGCCGGTGGCACGACATCGGCGGCCGGCCTCGACGCGCCGCGCCGTGGCCCCCGGTGAGCCTCAGGCGAGCAGGCGGGCCAGCTCGGTGCGGGAGCGCACGCCGAGCCGGTGGAAGACGTTGCGCAGGTGGTGATCGACGGTCCGGGTGGACAACGACATCCGGACGGCGATCTCCCGGTTGGTCGCCCCCTCGGCGACCAGTCGGGCGATGTGCAGCTGCTGCCCGGTCAACAGCAGCTCCGGTGGCCGTCGCACCGGCCCGACCGATTCCCCCGCCGCGCGCAGTTCCTCGCCCGCCCGCTCGGCCCAGACCGTGGCGCCGAGCAGGAGGAACGCCTCCCGGGCCCGGTGCAGGTGCGCCCGGGCGTCCCGCGGCCGGCGGCTGCGCCGCAGCTCACAGCCGAACAGCAACTCGGTGCGGGCCCGCTCGAAACGGTCGGTGTCGGCCGGGTGCAGCCGCAGCGCCGTGCGGAACTCCCGTTCGGCCTCGGCGCCGCCCCGGGGCGCGAGCAGGGCGCGGCAGCGGGCGGCGAGCGCCCGGCGGGACGTGCTGACGGTGCTGCTGGCCCAGTGGTCGAAGACCGCCAGCGCGGCGGTGGGCCGGCCACCGTCGTGGGCGGCGGCCTCCACCAGGTACGGGGTGGCCATGACCTGCACCAGCACCTGCCCCCGGCCGGTGCCGACGCGGGCGAGCGCGGCCAGCCGGGCGGCGGCGTCGGCGTGCCGCCCGTCGACCAGGTCGAGCACCCCGAGCGCCCAGCGCGCGTAGGCGTCCGGCCGGCTGCCGGAGGCGGCACGGTCACCGATCTCGGCGATCCACGCGAGCGCGGCGGCCCGGTCCGCCCGCACGGCGGCCAGCACCGCGAGGATGCCCAGGTGCACCTGGGCGCAGGCGTCCTGCCCGGTGGACCGGGCCACCCGGAGCCCCTCACGGGCGGTCTCCGCCGCGAGCTCGTGTCGACCCAACCAGTACTCCGCGACCGCCCGCAGCTCCAGGGCCCGGGGCAGCAGCGACAGCTCACCACGCGCCCGCGTCGAGGCCACGGCCCGCCCGGCGAGGTCGTGGGCGGCGCCGTCCACCGCCACCAGCAGTCCGGCCGCGGCGGCGCACACCAGCGCGGCCGGGCTGGGCGCCGGCCCGGCGAGCCGGCCACCGAGAACCACGACCCGTCGCAGCGCCGGACCACCCCACGCGTGGTCGCCGCGCAACGTCGCACCGACCCCCGTCGCGAACGTGGCCAGTAGTTCGACGTCCGGCGGGTCCCCGGTGCCGCGCAGCGCCTCCGCACGGCGTGCCACCTCGGCGTAGCGGTAGTGGTCGCCGGTGACGCAGATGGCCTCCCCGGCGCGGACCAACGCGAGCAGTGCCTGCCGCCGGTCGGTCGCGGCGAGCGCGTCCGCGGCGGCCAGCAGGGTGGCCACCGCGGCACCCGGGGCCTCGCAACGTAGTTGGATGTCGCCCCGCAGCAGATCGACCGGGCCGCTCGCGGCGGCGGTCGGCAGCCGGCGCAGCAGGTCCCGCGCCTGTGCCGGGTCGCCCCCGGCCCAGGCGTGGCGGGCGGCCGCCACCATCCGTTCCGCCGCGCGCGCCGGCTCGGCGGTCAGCTCCGCGGCGCGTCGCAGTGCGGCGATCGCCCTGGCCCGCTCGGTGGTCCGTTCGGCAGCCGCCTCCAGCTCCGCGGCGAGCGCCGGATCCGGGCCGTCGGCGACGGCGGCGCGGTGCAGGGTACGGCGCAGCCGCCCGATGCCCTGCACCCCGGCCAGCAGCAGGTGGGCGGCGCGCATCTCGGCCAAGGGCGCGACGGCCTCGATCATGGCGCGGGCCAACGGGTGCGGGAACGTCACGCCCGCCGGACCGGTCCGCAGCAGGCCGGCGGCCTCGGCCGGCGCGAGCGCGTCGACGGTCAGGCCGGCCGCCCGCGCGGCGTGGACCAGGGTGTGCGGGTCGTCGTCGGTGTCGAGCGCCGCCAGCAGCACCATCCGGCGTGTGGACGCCGGCAACCGGTCGAGGCGGGCGCGGTACGCGGCGCCGAGAGCGCCGTCCGCCGGCGGCGCGTCGGGCAGCGGCTCCTCGCCCTGCCACTGGGCCGGCGTGAGCGCCTCGGCCAGGTCGGCCAGCGCCTGCGGGTTGCCACCGCTGAGCGCGGCGAGGGCGGCGGCCACCCGGGCCGGTGGAGGCGGGTCCCGGCGGTCGGCGAGCAGTGCCCGGCACTGGTGCGGGTCGAGTGGGCGCAGCCGGTGCGCCGGGATGCCGTCGACCGGCGCCGGCACGCCGGCGGTGAGCAGCAGGGTCACCGGCAGCCGGCGCAGCCGGCGCGCCACCACCGCGAGCGTCCAGGCGGTCTGCCGGTCGCCGAGGTCGACGTCGTCCACGGTGCACAGCAGGGGGCGGTCGCGCGCCGTGGCGGCGAGCACGGAGCGTACCGCCGCGGCGAGGGCCAGCCGCTGGTCGGACGGGCACTCCCCGCCGTTGAGCGCGCGGCGCAGCAGCCGCCGCTGGCGGGTGGGCAGCGCCCGGGCCGCGTCGAGCACCGGGTCGAGCAGGCGGTGCAGCCCGGCGTAGGGCAGGGCCGCCTCGTCGACGAGGCCGGCGCCGGTGAGCACCGCGCGGTCGCCGCCCTCCCGCCGGGCGTACGCCAGCAGCGCGCTGCGCCCCGAGCCGGGCGGGCCGTGGCAGAGCAACGCGCCGCCGTCGGCCTGGTCGAGGAGGCGCCGGATCGCGGCGCACTCGTCGTCCCGACCTCGCAAGGCTATTTGCACTGTCGATGCAGGAACCATGCGTCCAGTGTCACCCATCGGCAACCGGTCGGAAAAGACGCGCGCGCGACCCGGGGGCGACCGCCGTGGCGGCCGCCCCCGGAACCGGCGTCAGGAGCTGGGGCAGGTGTTGCGGTACTCCTCGATCGCGCTGCCGCTCGGACCGGGGCAGAGGAACTGCTCGTAGCGGGTGTCGTCGTCGACGAAACGCTTCAACCAGGCCACGGTCTGCCTGGCCGTCGGCGTGTTCACGGTCTGCGGGAAGAAGTGGCTGGCCCCGTTCAACTCCAGGTACGCCTTCTCCGACGAGGCCGGGATGCTGGTGTAGAACGGGACGGAGTGGGTGGCGACCGGCGCGATCGAGTCGCTCTCACCGCCCACGATGAGCGTCGGCACCCGTACCCCCGACCAGGTCTTGTCCAGGTTCCACGGTGCGAGCGGGACGGCGGCCTGCAGGGACGGCCGGGCCGCGGCGGCCTCCAGGCTGCCCCCGCCGCCCATCGAGTGCCCGGCCACGGCGAGCCGACCGGCGTCGATCCGGCCGCGCACCGAGCTGCGCTGCACCAGGTAGTCCAACGCGGCCAGGAGCTGGCGGCCCCGGCTGTCCGGCTGGTCCAGCAGGGTGTTGGTCTCGATGCCGATCACCACGAAGCCGTGCGAGGCGATCCGCGGGCCCAACCAGCTCAGGCTGGACCAGGTGGCGGTGTAGCCGGGCGAGATGGCGACCGCCCCGAAGGTGCCCTCGGCGGTGCTGGTCGGGTAGTAGACGACGCCACCGCCGAAGCCGGTGACGCTCAGCGCGGAGACGCTGTAGGACGAGGTGGCGAACGGCCCGCGGCTGGCCTCGAGGACGGCGACGGTCGGCGCCGGGCCGCGCTGGTAGGGGTTGTCGGCGGCGGCCGCCGACGGGACGGCCAGTGCGCCGCCGGCGGCGAGCACGGCCGCCACGGCGAGCCGGGCCAGGGCACGGACGGGGATGCGGGGGCGGGTGGCGATGGTGGGCACGTCGGTCACTCCTTGCCGGGGCGGGGGAACATCGACATGCGTCAGCATCGATGCCCGGCGCGCCGACCGCATCGGCGAAATCGCCGGTCGTCGGCGAGGAGACCGCCGGGTCTACCCGTCCGGCCCGGTCCGCGGCGTCATCGCCGGCGACCAGGTCAGGTCGTAGCGGTCGGTGGCCACCGACTCGGCGAACGCGTCCGCCGCCGCCGGCGAGTCGGCGATGCGCCAGTCCTGTTCCTTGTCCACCTCGAACCAGACCAGTCCGATCAGGTTCCGGTAGCGCGGTAGCGAGTCGAACGTCTCCCGGATCCAGCGGGCCTTACGCGCGTCGACGTCGGAGGCGCCGGTCTCGGTGACGACGAGCGGCTTCCCGGTGACGCCGCGGATCTCGGCGATGGTCGGACCGAAGATCTGGTCGAACGACCAGTAGGTCTTGGTGAACGCGCCGGTGCCGTAGTAGCCGGTGACGCCGACCCAGTCGACGTAGTCGTCACCCGGGTAGAGCCCGCCCAGCCCGGCGGTCGTCTTGTCCCACCGCGCGTTCGGGCTCCACACCCAGGTGACGTTGGTGGCGCCGGCGGCGGTGAAGACGTCGTGCACGTGCCGCCAGGCCCGCACGTAGTCACCGCGCCGGTTGCCGTTGGCCCGCTCGCACCAGGGGTACCAGTCGCCGTTCATCTCGTGCGCGAAGCGGATCGCGACCGGGTAGCCCAGTGACCGCACCCCGTCCGCCCAGGACCGCAGGTAGCCGTCGAAGTCGCCGGTGGCGATGCGGTCCAGCCGGAAGTCCGGCTGGGTGGCCCGGATCCGGTCCACCCGGCGGGCCGGCAGCCCGGTCCGCCGGGCCGCCTCGTCCACGGTGTGGTCCCACGGCTCCCAGCCCAGCATCGGCATCATGCCCCGCTCGGCGATCCGGTCGAACAGGCTCCGGTCGAAGGCGGCCGACGCCCAGCTCGCGCCGAAGAGCATCAGCTGCGGCGCGCGCCGGGCGGCGGCGGCGAACCGGTCGGTGTCGGTGAGGTCGTAGGGGCCCTTGTCGGTCATCACCCCGAAGAACGCCCGGCCGGCCGGCGGGAACACGCCGCCCGCCGGGACGGACGCGGTCGCCGCCGGGGCGTCGGCCGTCGCGCGCCACGCGCCGGGCGCCACCACGAAGGCGTACGCCAGCAGCAGCGCACCGGCCAGCGCCAGGCCGACCCGGGGCACGGTCAGCCTCAGCACGGCGCCCCCTCGCGGACCGGCCTCGGCCGCTCGGGCGCGGGCGCCGGTTCGACCCGGCGGGCACGGGCGTTCTCCACCCAGGCGATCAGCGGCGGTGCGATCCCGGTGAGCAGCGTCAGCACCGGCCAGACCCTCAGCAGCGGGTGGCCGTGGTCCAGCGCGACGCTCGCCGCGAGCAGGCCGGCCGCGGCTCCCGCCCAGCACAGGTGCAGCCGGAAGGTGCGCGGCGACTCGACGGTGCGCAGCGTCCCCTTGGCGGTGACCACGAAGCCGAGCCGGCGACGCAGCAACGCGCCGGCCGCGGCGGCCAGGTAGACCGGGCCGGCGAACAGCGCGAGCGCCATGCCGACCATGCCGACCTCCTCCCGCTCGTGCGGGGCGATGTTGAACCGGCGCAACCAGAGCCACAGCAGGAACCAGGTGCCGATGGTGGCGCCCCACAGCGTCGCCCACACCTGCGGGTCCAGCCGGCCCGCCGACACGCCGGTGAGCAGGTAGAGCGCGGTGGCGGCGTTGCCCAGCAGCAGGCTGACCGCCACACTCGGGTAGTAGAACTGGAGCAGGCGGTACTGCCAGCGACGCCGGGACGGCAGCTCGCGCGGCGCGCGCAGCTCACGCCGGAGCAGGATCTCGCAGATGCCGGCCGCCCAGCGCTTCTGCTGGTTGAAGTAGTCGGCCCAGGAGGTCGGTCCCTCCCCCAGCGCCACCACGTCCGGGGTGTAGACGCCCTTCCACCGCCGGCCGGTGGCCGGGTTGACGGCGGCGTGGATCCGGATGCTGGTGAGATGGTCTTCGATGATCGAGTCCTGGTAGCCGCCGATGGTCCGCCAGGCCGCCGGGCGGTAGAGGTGACCGGTGCCGGTGAGCAGCGGCGCGTCCAGGCCGTTGCCGCCGCGCGCGATCAGCCCGTTGTAGAGGTACTGCTGCACCGAGGCGCCGTGGGCGACGAAGTTCTGGTGCATGTTGCCGTACACCTGGGGGGTCACCACGAACGCCACGTCGGGGTCGCGGAAGTAGCCGAGCGTGCGTTCCAGGAAGTTCGGCAGCGGCACGTGGTCCGGGTCGACGTTCGCCACCACGTCGTAGCCGTGCTCGTGCTCGGCCCGCCAGGCGTTGTGGTTGCCGGACTTGGTGCGGGCCCGGAACTCGCCGCGCGGTTGGTTGTACTCCGGCCGGCCCTTGCGGGTGAAGTGGCGCACGCCCAGGCGCGCGGCCATCGCCCGGACCGCCGGGTCGTCGCCCTCGTCGAGGATCCACACGTCGACGCGTCCGCAGTAGACGATCTCCCGCAGCCGGCGCAGGGTGCGCTCCGCGACGTCGAGCGGCTCCTTGCTCGGCACGATCGTGGTGAGCAGGGCCACCCGCAGGCCGACCGGCGGGTCGACGGGCACCGGGTCCTTGGCGTGGAAGGCGAAGACCCACACCACCGCGTTCTGCGCCAGCCGGATCAGCTCGATGCCGACGACCACGCAGAACGCGAGCCGGGCGGCGGCCGTCTGCCAGCCGCCCAGCCCGACCACGCCCGGGCCGGGCACGTGCTGCGGCAGCAGCAGCCAACCGACGAAGAGCAGGCCGGCCGCGCTGTTGACCAGCACCAGCAGGGTGAGCACCAGCCGCGCGGCGACCGAGGCGGCGGGGCGGAGTTCGACAGGCGCGTCGGGGCGGCGGGGCGGGCGCAGCGGCCCGGTGGTCGAGCCGCAGCGGGCGTACGCCAGGCGGGCCCGGATGTTGCGCTGCCGGCGGTCCGGCCCCGGGTGGACGGGCCGCCCGGGTGGCGTGGTCGGCGGGCGGTCGCCCGGAGTGCCCGGCCGGGTGGCGCGGGACAGGCGTGTATCGGCGGCGACGGCCACGTTTCCCCCATGGTCTGCATCGGGCTCGCCCGAACGTGACCGATCCTAAGCCGACAATCAACTACAAAGTGCCTGAATCAGGCGGATTGCCGGCGCCCCGGCCACCTGCGCCGGCACGCCCAGCAGGGCGATCGCCGCCAGCCCGGCCACCGCCCAGCGGGTGCCGAGCCGGGACAGCGCGACCGCGCCGAGCACCGCCCAGGCCGGCAGCGTGAAGAACAGGGCCGCCGGCGACCAGACCGGGACGGCCCACGCGGCGAGCAGCATCGCCAGCGCCGGCACCAGCGCCCAGGCCGTGCAGATCGCGGCCGCGTACCGCAGCGGGAGGCTGAACAGCGCCAGGCCGGCCAGCACCGCGCCGAGCGCGGTGACGCCGAACAGCTCCCGCGGCGCCGCCGCCAGGACGGCCGGATCGGGCCGGACACCGGGCGGGAGGAACCCGCCGCCCCGCCCGGCCCACCAGAGCGACACGATCACGAGCAGCACCCCGGGCGCCGCGGCGGCGAACCAGCGACCCGCCGCCCGACGCCGGAAGGCCAGCACGACCCAACCGTGGCCGGCGAGCAGCAGCAGCGCCCCGGGCTGACACAGGCCGAGCAGGGCCACCCCGGCGGCGTACGCCACGAGTCGGCGTGCGGTCGGCCGGTCGAGGATCGGCAGCAGCAGCCAGGTGGCGAGCACGGCGGCGAGCAGCGCCACCGCGTGCGGCCGGGCCTCCTGCGCGTACCGGGTGGTGGTCGGCAGCACCGCGAGAAGCACGCCGGCCAGCACGCCCGTGCCCGGCGCGAACAACCGGGCGGCCAGCCCACCGACGAGCGCCACGGCCACGGTCACCGCCAGCAGCGACGGCAGCCGCAGGGCGACGTCGGAGGCGCCGAACAGCTCCGCCCACCCCCGCATCAGCAGGTGGTACGGCGTCGAGGCGGCGTCGCCCCCGGTCAGCGTGTCGCGCCAGGGGGACGTGGCGGCGCGCCAGGTCGCCAGCTCCTCGGTCCGCAGCCCCGGCGTGGAGAGCCCGGCGCCGCCGAGGCCGCCCGCCAGCAGCGCCGGCAGCAGCCACGGGACCGCCCGCCACCGGCCGGCGCCGGCCGCGGCGCGCGTGGCGGCCCGGCTGCGGCGCGGCGGCCGGTCCTCGCCCCACGGGTCCTCGACGCCGGCCTCGGTGGGCCCGAGGCGGGGCAGGACCATGGTGTCCGCGTCCATCATCGTCGACTCACGCATCCCTGTCGGGCCGGCACCGGAAGCCCCGGTCCAGGGGCTGGATGACATCCCGGAGCCTACGGAGGGCAAGCCCGACATAGGCCTCATATGCGTTTAAACCGATGATACGGGGAGGAAGTGCTTCCGCCGCCGGCCGCCCCGTGGACGGCCGGCGGCGGACACCTCAGCTCAGCTCGGTGGTCGTCCAACGCGCGGACGCGTTGGTGACCCGGACCGTGTCGCCGACCAGCGTGGTCGACGCCTCGGTGTCCCGCCGCGCGCTGGTGCCGACCCACAGCTCGACCGCGCCGGGCTCCACGACCCGGGTGAGCGTGCGGTCGGAGAAGGCCAACCGCGTCGTGGGCACCGTCAGCCCGACCGTCACCGACTCCCCCGGCTCCAGGCGCACCCGCCGGTAGCCGAGCAACTGCGCCACCGGCCGGGTCACCGGGGCCACCACGTCGTGGCCGTAGAGCTGGACCACGTCGTCGCCGGCGACCGCGCCCGTGTTGGTGACGCGCACCGTCACGGGCAGCGCGCCGTCGGTGGGCACGGTGGCCGGCACGGTCAGGTCGCGATACGCGAACGTCGTGTACGACAGGCCGTGGCCGAACGGCGCCGCCGGCGTCGCCGGCAGGTTGGTGCCGTTACCGCCCGCGCCGAGCGTCGGGTGCAGATACGAGTACGGCTGCGCGCCGGCCGAGCCGGGCAGGCTGACCGGCAGCCGGCCCGACGGGTTGACCCGCCCGCGGAGCACGCCGGCGATCGCGCCCGCGCCCTCCTCGCCGGGGAAGAACGACTGCACCACGGCCGCGCACCGGGTCAGCGCCCAGTCGATCGCGTACGGGCGGCCGGTGAGCAGCACCAGCACGACCGGGGTGCCGGTCGCCAGCACCGCCTCGACCAGTTCCCGCTGGACGCCCGGCAGCTCCAGGTCGTCCCGGTCGCAGCCCTCGCCGACCGTGCCCCGGCCGAAGAGGCCGGCGTGGTCGCCGACGACCAGGACGGCGACGTCGGCGGCGGACGCGGTGGCGACCGCCTCGTCGAAGCCGGACCGGTCGGCACTGTCCACGTCGCAGCCACCGGCCCAGGTGACGAGGTCGGCGCCCAGCTCGGCGCGGATCGCGTCCAGGACGGTCGGCACCTCGAAACCGGCCTCCACGCCGGGATGCTGGACCAGCACGTGGTTGAGGAAGGAGTAGCACCCGAAGAGCGCGCCCGGCCGGTCCGCGTTCGGGCCGACGACCGCCACCCGCCGGCCCGCCGGCAGTGGGAGCACGCCCTGGTTGGCGACCAGCACGATCGACTCCTCGGCGAGGCGACGGGCGATCGCCCGGTGCCCCGGCGGGTCCAGGTCGATCGCCTGGGGCGGCTCGTCGGTGAACGTGGCGTCGAGCAACCCCACCTCCTGCTTCTGGCGCAGGACCCGCAGCACCGCCCGGTCCACCAGCGCCTCGTCGACCCTGCCGGCCCGGACCGACTCGGCCAGGGTCAGGAAGGCGTCGCCGGTCGGCAGCTCGATGTCGAGGCCCGCGGCCAGCGCCTGCCCGGCCGCGTCCGCGTTGTCGGCGGCGACGTGGTGCAGCAGGTTCAGGAAGGCGACCCCGTAGTAGTCGGCCACCACCGTGCCGTCGAAGCCCCACCGGTCCCGCAGCACGCCGGTCAGCATCGCCGGGTCGGCGGCCACCGGCACCCCGTCGATCTCGGTGTAGGAGTGCATGACACTGCGCGCGTCACCGTCGAGGATCGCCATCTCGAACGGCAGGAACAACACGTCCGCGAGTTCCCGGGGGCCGGCGTGCACCGGGCCGAAGTTGCGCCCGGCCCGCGACGCGGAGTAGCCCGCGAAGTGCTTCAACGTCGCGAGCACCCCCTGCGACTGCAGGCCGCGCACGTACGACGTGCCGATGGTGCCGACCAGGTAGGGGTCCTCGGCGACGCACTCGTCGACCCGGCCCCAGCGCGGGTCCCGGATCACGTCGAGCACCGGGGCGAGCCCCTGGTGGATGCCGAGCGCCCGCATCGACGACCCGATCGCCGCGGCCATCTCGGTCACCAGCTCCGGGTCGAACGCGGCGCCCCAGGCCAGTGGCGTGGGGAAGGTGGCCGCCTTCCACGCCGACAGGCCGGTGAGGCACTCCTCGTGCACGATCGCCGGGATGCCCAGCCGGGTGCCGGTGACCAGGTTCCGCTGGAACTCCCACAGCCAGGCCGCGCGCGCCGCGGCGTCGACCGGACGGGTGCCGTAGGCGCGGGTGAGATGACCCAGCCCGTGCCGGACGAAGTCCTCGAGCCGGACGGCGTCGGTGAACTCGCCCTGCAGGGGCGCGACCGCCTCGCCGTCCGCCTTCTCCCAGAACCCGACGAGCTGCGCGACCTTCTCGTCGAGCGTCATCCGGCCGAGCAACTCGCGCACCCGTGCCTCACCGGTGTGCCCGTCGGGCCGGTCGTGGTCCGGAGCTGCCTGGACCGGTGCCGGCCCGCCCACCACCGCGTGGACCTCTGTCATGGTGTGCCTTTCCCTTGGTTGTGCTCGTACCGCTGCCGCTCAGCCCTTGACGGCGCCTTGCAGGCCGCCGACGATCTGCTTCTCGGCGAGCGTGAAGAAGAGCAGTGCCGGCAACATCGCCAGCGAGGTGAAGGCGAGAACGCCCGCCGTGTCGGTGGTGTACTGGCTGGAGAAGTTCTGCACGCCCAGCGGCAGGGTGTGCAGGTTGGCGTCACCGAGGACCAGCAGCGGCAGCAGGAACGCGTTCCAGCTCGCCACGAACGCGAGGATCCCGACGGTGACCAGCGCGGGTCGCGACAGCGGCAGCACGATGCGCCAGAGGAAGCCGAGCCGGTCCGCGCCGTCGATCGCGGCGGCGTCCTCCAACTCCCGGGGGATGGCGGACAGGAACGGTCGCAGGATGACGATCGTGATCGGCAGTGAGAAGGCGACCTGCGGGAGGATCACCGCGTAGTAGGAGTTGATCAGGTTCAGGTCACGCAGCATCAGGTAGAGCGGCAGGATCGCCGCACCGGCCGGGAAGAGCAGGCCCAGCGTGAAGAAGGTGTGCAACGCCTCCCGCCCACGGAAGGTGTAGCGGGCGATCACGAACGCGGCGCAGAGGCCGAGCACCACGACGCCGAGCGTGGTGCCGAGCGCGATCACCGCGCTGTTGAACGCCTGCCGCCAGAAGTCGCTCTGGGTCAGCACCCGGGCGTAGTTGTCCCAGACCCACGGGTCGGGCAGCCCGGCCGGGTCGGCGACGATCTGCGGGGTGGTGCGGAAGCCGCCGACGATCACGTAGACGATCGGCGCGATCGACACCGCCGCGACGGCGAGCGCGAGCGCGTACGTCAGCGGTGTGCCCCAGGTGAGCGGGCGACGGCTGGCGGGCCGGGAGAGGACGGAGTTCGCGGTCACGTTTCAGTTCGCCCTTCTCGTGATGGCGCCCTCGATGTCCCGGCGGAGCAGGAAGCGCTGGAACAGCAGCGCCGCGACGAAGGAGATGACGAACAGGATCACGGCAACCGCGTTGCCGTAGCCCCACAGCCGGGCGAAGAACCCGTTGTCCACCATGTAGGTCGCCATGGTGGCCGACGCGCCCAGGGAGCGGACCGCGGGCACCGAGGTCACCCAGACCACGTCGAAGACCTGCAACGAACCGATCATGGACAGGAACATCCAGATCCGGATCGTCGGGCCCAGCAGCGGCAGCGTGATGTGGCGCTGGATCTGCCACCAGCTCGCGCCGTCGATGGCGGCGGCCTCGGTCAGCTCGTCCGGCACGTTGGACAGGCCGGCGAGCAGCAGGATGATGGCGAAGCCGACGTACTTCCAGGTGAGGACGAACAGCAGGGTCCAGATGACCACGTCGAGGTCGGCGAGCCACGCCTGCACGAAGCCGCCCAGGCCCACCGCCCGCAGCAGCACGTCGACGGTGCCGTCGCCGGTCAGGATCAGCTTCCACATGATGCCGACGGTGACCTCGGCGAGCACGTACGGCACGAACGCCAGCAGGCGGAACGTGGAGCGCCCGCGGAAGCGCCGGTTGAGCAGCAGCGCGACGCCCAGCGCGATCGGGCCCTGGATCAGCAGCGACCCGAACACGACGATGGCGTTGTTGCGCAGCGCGTCGAGGAAGATCGGGTCCTGGAAGGCCAGGACGTAGTTCTTGAAGCCGACGTACTCGGTGGGCGGGCCCACCCCGCGCCACCGGAACAGGCTGTAGTAGAACGCGAAGCCCATCGGCACCAGCACGAAGGTCACGTAGACGACGAGCGCCGGCGTGGTGAGCCCGACGATCTCGTACCACTTGCGACGGGTCTGGGCCCGGCGGGCGGACGGGCGCGCGGCGGGCCGGAGGCCCGCCGGCGGCGCGGAGACGCCGCCGGCGGGGAACCGGGTCTGGTCGGTGGAGGTCACTTGCTCGCGGCCGCCTTCATGGCCGCGACGACCTTCTCCGGGCTGCCGTTGCCGGCGAAGATGGCGACGATGGCGTCGTTCATCGCGTTGCCGACCGTGCTGCCGTAGGCGGTGTCCAGCCAGAGCTGCACGTAGGTGGCGTCGGAGGTGGCGGTCAGGATGGACTTCAGCGCCGGGTCCGTCACGCCGTCCGCGGCGCCCTTGGCGACCGGGAGGCCGGTGCCGGTGGCCGCGTAGCCCTTCTGCACCTCGGGGCTGACGAGGTACTTGAGGAACTCGACGCACTCCGCCGGGGCCTGCTTGGCACAGGCGAACCCGTCGCCGCCGCCGAGGGCCGCCTTCGGGTCGCCCGCGGATCCGGAGATCGCCGGAACCGGGAACCAGCCGAGGAACTTGGCGAGCTTCGCCTTGTCGGTGGCGACCGTGTCCAGCGTGCCCCGGTTCCAGTCGCCCATCAGCTCCATCGCGGCCTTGCCGTTGGCCAGCAGGCCGTTGGCGCTGGTCGGGTCGTTCTGACCGGGCGTGGCGATGAAGTTGTTCTGGAACGGCTTGGTGTCGATGAAGGCCTTCAGGTCCTGGCCGGCCTTGACGAAGCACGGGTCGTCGAAGTTCCGGTCGGTGCTCGCCTTCTTCAGCGTGTCGACCGAGCAGGCCCGCAGCGCGAAGTTGTACCACCAGTGGGCGGCCGGCCACTTGTCACCCGCGCCCAGCGCGATCGGGATGACGTTGATCGCCTTGAGTTTGGCGACCGCCGCGTTCAGCTCCTCGAACGTGGTCGGCGGCGCCGCGATGCCCGCCTTGGCGAACATGTCCTTGTTGTACCAGACGCCCTCGATGCCCATCCGGAACGGCAGGCCGTACTGCTTGCCGTTGACCTGCCAGATCTCGGAGGCGCTGCCGATGTCGGCGACCTCGCCCTTGACCTGGTCGGTGACGTCCTTGAGGTAGTCGGCCTCCACCTGCTCGCGCATCTCGCCGCCGCCCCACGCCTGGAAGATGTCCGGCGGGTCGTTGCTCAGCAGCGCGGCGGGGAGCCGGGTGCGCTGGAGCTGGTTCGTCTCGATCGCCTCGATCTCGATCTTGACGGTCGGGTGGGCGGTGGAGAAGTCCTTGGCGACCTTCTCCCAGTACGTCTTGCCGGGGCCGTCCTGGGAGGCGTTGTGCCACCAGGTCAACGTCACCGGGTTCTTGTACAGCTCACTTCCCGTGTCTGGTGCTTCGTCGTCGCCACCGCCGCTGCATCCGGCGGCGACGAGGGCGCTTGTCATCAACAGTGCCAGGACGGCACCGGCGCGGCGCTTCATCGCCATTAGATGTCTCCTCGACCGCTCAGTCGGGTTACCTGTCGGGGAGTTTTACAGTCACGAAACTTGATGTCAATCGGTATCGATAACGTTTTCGAAACCGTCGCGACGCGGCCACCAGCGCCCTCTATCATCGTCGGCGTGGCCTTCCCGCAGCGCGTCAAGATGTCCGACGTGGCACGTACCGCAGGTGTCTCGGTGGCGACCGTATCAAAAGTTGTCAATGGCCGGTACGGCGTCGCCCAGGCCACCGTCGAGCGCGTGCAGCAGGTCATCCACGACCTCGGGTACGAGGCCGACCTGGGGGCGCAGAGCCTGCGCAGCCACCGCACGAACGTCCTGGGCATCCTGGTCGCCGAGTTCGAGCCGTTCTCCACCGAGCTGCTCAAGGGCGCCTCCCGGGAGGTCGCCGGCAGCGGCTACCAACTGCTGGCCTACTCCAGCGGTGACGGCGCGGGCGCGGCCATCGGCTGGGAACGACGATCCCTGGCCCGGCTCTCCGGGACGCTCATCGACGGCGCGGTGATCGTCACGCCGACCGTGGTCGAGACCAAGCACGGCTTCCACGTGGTGGCCGTCGACCCGCACACCGGCCCGTCCGGCCTGCCCACCGTCGACTCGGACAACTTCGCCGGCGCCGTGCTCGCGACGAACTACCTGCTCTCCCTCGGCCACCGGCGGATCGGGCACATCAGCGGTCGCCCCGACCTCGAGTCGGCGCGCCTGCGCGAGGCCGGCTTCCGGCAGGCCATGGCCGACGCGGGTCTGGTGGTGGACGAACGGCTCGTCCGCGTCGGCGGTTTCCGGATCGAGGGGGCCGCCGGCACCGCCGCGGAGCTGCTCGCGCTCCCCGACCGGCCGACCGCCATCTTCGCCGGGAACGACCTGTCGGCCATCTCCACGCTCGACGTGGCCCGGCACATGGGCATCGCGGTCCCGGACGAGCTGTCGGTGATCGGCTTCGACAACGTCCCGGAGTCCGCGCTCGTCGACCCGCCGCTGACCACGATCCGGCAACCGCTGCAACGAATGGGCGCCGAATCGCTGCGCCTGCTGATCGACCTGATCGCCGGCGTGGAACGCGACGCGCACATCCGGCTTCCCACCGAGCTGGTGGTGCGAGCCTCCTGCCGGCCGCTCGGCTAGCCGGCCGTCAGACGGCGGTACGCGACCACCGCTGGTTGGCGCCGGTGTTGCACGGATACTGCTTGAGGACCACGCCGTCCGCGGTCGAGGCGGCCGGCACGTCCACGCACTTGCCGCTGTGGCGGGCCCGGAGCTGGAACCAGGTGCCGTCGGCGACCATCTGGAACTGCTGGTTCGTGCCGCTGCCGCAGGTGTACTGGATCAGCTCGGCGCCGTCGGCGGTGGAGGCGCCCACCACGTCGAGGCACTTCCCGCTGTGCCGGCTGACGAGGCGCCAGAAGCCGCCGCCGGCGTCGGTGAACTGCCACTGCTGCCACGCGTTGCCGCCGTAGGTGTACTGGCCGACGCGCGCGCCGTTGTCGGTGTTCGGCGACTGGACGTCCATGGCCTTGCCGCTGTGGCGCACGACGACCCGGTAGAACGTCCCGGTCGACGGCGGAGGCGTCGTGGGGCCGCCGCCGACGGTGTCGCCCCACCCGTAGCGGATCCGGTCCGCGCCCGAGGTGTTCCGGACGGTCAGGCGGAGGTCGGTGCCGCTGCCGCCGAGCGAGAACATCGAGTACCAGTCGTACCCGATGGTGCCGGGCTTGCCGCCGAGGGCGGGCCAGTAGGTGCCGCCCATCCGGTTGTCCCGCATCACCTGTGCCACGGCCCTGATGTGCCGCACGAAGTTGTCGGTGCTGTTCGCGTCCGCGTAGTCGCGGCCGTCGTTCATCGGCGCGCCGAACTCGGTGACCACCGCGCGGGAGGCGCAGGCGCCGAGGCGGGTCTGCACATGACTCCGGAAGGCGTCGTAGCTCATCGGCTCGTAGAAGAACGCGTAGTGGTGGAAGGAGAACAGCGTCGAGGCGAAGCGCGGGTCGTTGCAGACGTCGCGCAGGTCCTGGCTGAACCCGGTGCCGCCGATGAGCACCCGGGCGGGCACCGCCGAGTAGTGGTAGCGGAGCCACTCGGCCGCCACGTCGCGCCACTGCGCCGAGCTGTAGCCGTGCGGCTCGTTCATCGGCTCGAAGTAGACGTTCGGGTTCGCGCCGTAGGTGTTCGTCACCGTGGACCACATCGCGTTCCAGGCGGCCAGGTTCGTGATCCGGCCGCCGGATGCGGCGCCGTCCTCCCAGTAGGCGAGGATGACCTTGAAGCCGCGGGCGGTGGCGGCGTCGACGGCGCCTCGATAGGCCTCCCACCAGGCCGTGCCCACCGTGTGGGTGTTGATCGGCAGCCGGACGGTGTTGACCCCCATGCTGGACGCCATGGCGTCGTAGAGGGCGTTGGCCTTGGCGCGCACCGTCGCGTTGCTGTCGGACGCGCTGAGGCCCTGCACGACGAGCGGACCGGTGCTGAAGTTGTCGCCCAGCACGGCCCAGTTCATGCCCCGGAACCCGTCGGTGGCGGCGGTGGCCGGCGGCGATGCGACGACCACGCCGCCGACCGTCGCGGTCACGGCCGCCACCAGCGCGATCAGCGTGCGACGAACCGATCGACCTCGCGCCATGACGCCTCCCTCTAACGATGTTCGTCTATGTTCACGTTAACACCTCCGCACGTCAAGGCATCGAGGGGTGGCGCGGGCGATTGACGGAGCCGCATCGACCGTCGTAACGTTCCGGCCGAGTTTCGGAAATGTTCCCGGAAGTTTCGGACGTTCGCGCTCGCCGGAAGGACCACCATGAAACCGAGCCGCTGGCTCGCCGTCGGCCTCGTCGCCGTGGCGACCGCCGCCGCCCTCAACGTCGTGCCCGCCACCGCCGGGCGCCCCTACGACCCGACCACGCAGAGCCTGCGCGACCTGGCCAAGCGCCACGGCCTGTACGTCGGCACCGCTGTCGACATGGCCACCCTCGACAACGCCGCCGAGCCCCGCTACCGGGAGTTGGCCGGCTCCGAGTTCTCCACCGTCACCGCCGAGAACGTGATGAAGTGGGAGAGCCTGGAGCCCACCCGGGGCACCTACAACTGGGGTCCGGCCGACGAACTGGTCGCCTTCGCCCGCCAGCACCAGCAGCGGGTCCGCGGCCACGTGCTGGTCTGGCACAACCAGTTGCCGACCTGGCTCACCGAGGGGGTCGCGGACGGCTCGATCGACACCGCCGAGCTGCGGCAGATCCTGCGCGACCACATCACCGCCGTGGTCCGCCACTTCAAGGGCCAGATCTGGCAGTGGGACGTGGTCAACGAGGCGGTCAGCGACCCCTGGGACACCCCGTCCACCCTGCACTACAAGGGCTTCTGGGCGCAGCACCTCGGCCCCGGCTACGTCGCCGACGCGTTCCGCTGGGCCCGCGCCGCCGACCCGAAGGCGCTGCTGTTCTACAACGACTACAACATCGAGGCCTTCGGCTCCGGGAACCCGGCCGACGACAAGACGCAGTTCGTCTACGAGATGGCTCGTGACCTGCGGGCCCGCGGCGTGCCGATCGACGGGGTCGGCAGCCAGGGGCACCTGGGCACCCAGTACGGCAACTACGACACCCTCCAGGTCGTCGCCGCGCTGCGGAAGTTCGCCGGCCTGGGTCTGGCGACGGCGTTCACGGAGGTGGACGTGCGCAGCCAGATGACCGCCGGGGTGCAGGCGGGCGACTCCGCCGAGATCAACCCGCGGTTGCAGGCCTCCGCGGCCAACTTCAGCACGCTGCTGCGGGCCTGCCTGGCCGAACGGCACTGCCTGTCGTTCACGCTCTGGGGCTTCACCGACAAGCACTCCTGGGTACCGGGCGCGTTCTCGGACCCGCCGGAGGGCCTGGCCACCGTCTACGACGAGAACTACCGGCCGAAGCGGTCGTACCAGGAGTTGAAGGCGGACCTCATCTACTCCGGGCCGCCGTTCGTGCTGCCCCGCATACCGCAGCAGCCGCGCCGGTAGGCCGTGCTCACGCTGTCCGGCGGCGGAGTTCCGACTCCAGCCGCCGGATCAGCGTGACGCGGGCCCGGCCGCGGCGCTCCCGACGCAGCGCCGCGTCGAGCTGGCGCCGGTCGAGCTCGCGCACGAGCTTGGCCGCCTCGGCCACCGGCAGTTCGTTGACCTGCTCGGCGGCGGTCGCGTCCCGCCGGGCCCGCTTCGCCGGGCCGGTGTTCGGGACGTACTGCCGGCCGGAGCGCGACGCGCGCCGCTTGCGGGTGTCGGTCGCCCGCCGGTCCTTCTCCGACAGCTCCTCCCATGCCTGTTTCGGCAGGTAACGCTCGGTTTCGCCGTCGTGTCGGGCCCGCGTCTCCCCCGAGCGGGTCTGCCACTGCTCGCCGCCCCACCGCTGCAACGAGCGCTGCCGTGCGTCCTTCGGACCCGCGAAGCCCCCGCCACGCTTCTTGTACTCGTTGGTCAGCAACTGCGACTTGCGGGCCGACCACTGCCCCGGCCGGCCCCCCTTGTCGGAGGCCTTGATCTCCTCCTTGAGCTGTTCCCGGAGTTCCGGCTTCGTGTACTTCGCCATGACCCGGCGTTACCCGGACCGGGCGCGGCCATGCCCGCCTCAGGTACCGGCGGCGTAGCCGAGGTCCATCGTGTCGACCCGGCCGGACCAGGCCAGCCGCAGGTGCCAGCACCCGGCCGCGGGCAGGTCGACGATGGACGGTCCGGGGCCGCCGGCGACCTCCCGGGTGACCCGGGTGCCGCTGCCGTCGAGCGTCGCGGTGATCACCAGCGTGGTGGACGCCGCCGGGTCGGGCGAGGCGGACGCCGGACGCCCCACCCAGAGGATCTTGTTGGTCGGCCCCTCGCTCCGGCTGACGGTCAGCGGGTGCCCGAACAGGATCGCGACGATCTCGCCCCGGTCACCGAACACGTGCGGCATCCGGGTGTCGCCGCTGAACCCGGCGTCCGCCCAGTCCGGCAGCCGACCGGTCGCCACCGGGGAGTGACAGCCGGCCGACGCGGCCGGCGCGGCGGCGCTCGACCCGGCCGGCGCGGCGCCCGACGCGGCCGGCGGCGGAGTCGGCGATCCGGCGCTCGCGCAGCCGCCCAGCAGCAGCACCGACACCAGCGAGATCCTGCCCGGACGGGACATCCGGCACCCCCGATCGATCGACGACGAACCCCATCAGCAGGACACCGGCCACGCCCAGGACGTTCCCCTGCTCAGCCCAGCGAGCCCGCGATGTCGAGCGCCTCGCCCTCGGTGAGGTCGCCCTCCAGGCGATAACTCACCCCGGCGTCCTGCCAGATCAGCGTCGCGGCGGACAGGCGCGCGGTGGCCACCCGCACCGTCCCGCGCCGATCGACGTACGCCAGCGCGTGCGGGCCACCGACCCAGATCGCGAAGTCGCCGCGCACCTGGGTGAGCGTCACGTCCGCGCCGACGGCCCGCTTGTGGAACGCGACGTCGAGCGAACCGTCGAACGCGTCCAGGCGCAACGCCCCGCCCCGCCAGAGCAGGCTCGCCACCCGGTGGGCGCCCGCGCCGTCCGGGTCGGCCACCAGCACCCGCTCGGGGGCGCCGAGCCGGGTCGGCACCCGGATCGGGAAGCGGACCTGGCGCTGCGCCTCGGCCAGCGCGACCGGGCGCTGCCCCGGCAGCGGCGACGGCGTACCGGTGGGTGACGCCGGGGCGCCCGAGGTGTCGACGACGACGCCGGCGAACCGCAGCAACCCGGACACCGCGTCGGCGACCGCGGCGCGCCCCGGCGGCAGCGCCGCCACGAGCAGCGCGGCGAGCGCGGCGGACAACCAGTACCGCCAGCGCCGGCGCGGCGGCGCGGCGACACGGGCGTGGACCCGGGCGACCACGTCCGGCGGCGCGGTCGGCTCCAGCCAGGCGGACAGGGCTCGCAGCTCCCGCTCCAGCTCATCCACGGTGCACCGCCTCGCGGTCGAGCAGGCCACGCAGCTTCGCCAGGGCGCGGTGGGTGCGCGACTTCACCGTGCCCCGGGGCAACCCCAGCACGGTCACGGTCTCCTCCTCGGTGAGGTCGAGCAGGTAGCGGCAGGCGATCACCTCACGATCGCGGGCGGGCAGCCGGCGCAGCGCCGCCACCAGCGCCGCCCGGCGCTCGGCGGCGAGGACCGCGCCGAGCCCGTCGTCCGCTGTCGCCTCCGTCCCCGGTGCCGCCGCCGCGGCCCGCAGCACCAGCCCGTCCCGCCGGCCGCGGGAGCGGTGCAGGTTGCGGCTCTCGTTTGCCACGATCGCGAGCAGCCAGGACCGGAACGACGCGTCACCCCGGTAGCGGGACAACTTCCGGTACGCCTTCACGAACGCCTCCTGGATGACGTCCTCCGCGTCCGGACCGGCGCCCAGCAGCACCGCCGTCCGGTACGCGGACGCGGTGTGCCGGGCGACCAGGAGGTCGTACGCCTCCCGGTCACCGGCGCGTACGCGGGTGACGATCTCCTCGTCGTCCAGGGCAACCTCCGCCTCGGTCCACTTCCCTGACACCGCTCGCGCGGCGAGGGTTCCACCGGAGTTTGACCGGCACCCCCGGCGGAAAGAGTGGCGGGATGAGCTGGGCCAGAAGAGCCGTACCCGCCGCCGTCGCCGCCGTCGCCGCCATGGCCGCGCGGGACCTGCTGCAACGCGACCACGCGCTGCGGCGCAACTTCCCCGTCCTGGGCCGCGCCCGTTACCTGATCGAGTCGATCGGGCCCGAGCTGCGCCAGTACGTCGTGGCCGGTAACGACGAGGAGCGGCCCTTCACCCGCGACCAGCGGCGCTGGGTGTACGCGTCGGCGAAGCAGGAGAACAACTACTTCGGCTTCGGCACCGACAACGACATCGAGCACACCCGCGGCTACCCGATCATCAAGCACCGCACGTTCGGCCGCGCCGTGCCGCCGTCCGCCCCCGGCGCCGGGCACGACGTGACGCTGCCCTGCGCCAAGGTGCTGGGCGCGGCGCGCGGCCGGGCGCGGGCCTTCCGGCCGGAGTCGGTGGTCAACATCTCCGGGATGAGCTTCGGTTCGCTCTCCGGTAACGCGATCGAGGCGCTCAACCGCGGTGCCGCGCTCGCCGGCTGCCTGCACAACACCGGCGAGGGCGGGCTGTCGCCGTACCACCGCAACGGCGGCGAGGTGGTCTTCCAACTCGGCACCGCCTACTTCGGCTGTCGGGACGAGCGCGGCCGGTTCAGCCTGGACCGGCTCAAGGACCTGGTGGCCGGCGCGCCGGTGCGGGCGTTGGAGATCAAGCTCAGTCAGGGCGCCAAGCCGAGCCTCGGCGGCCTGCTGCCGGCGGCGAAGGTCTCCGCCGAGATCGCCGCCACCCGGGGCATCCCGGCGGGGCAGGACTGCGTCAGCCCGTCGCGGCACGCCGAGTTCTCCGACTGCGACAGCCTGCTGGACTGGGTGGAACTGCTCGCCGCCGAGACCGGCCTGCCGGTCGGCATCAAGTCCGCCGTGGGTGACCTGGACTTCTGGGAGGAGCTGACCACGCTGATGCGCGACACCGGCCGCGGCGTGGACTTCGTGACCGTCGACGGCGGCGAGGGCGGCACCGGAGCCGCCCCGCTGATCTTCAGCGACTCCGTGTCGTTGCCGTTCCAGCAAGGCTTCTCCCGCGTCTACCGGACGTTCGCCGAGCGCGGCCTGCACGAGCAGGTGGTGTTCGTCGGCGCCGGCAAGCTCGGCCTGCCGGACAACGCGGTGGTCGCGTTCGCGCTCGGCGCCGACATGGTCAACGTGGGCCGGGAGGCGATGCTGGCGATCGGCTGCATCCAGGCGCAGAAGTGCCACACCGACACCTGCCCGACCGGCGTCGCCACCCAGAACGCGTGGCTGGCCCGGGGCCTGGACCCGGCCCGCAAGTCGGTGCGGGCCGCCAACTACATCCGTACACTCCGCCGGGACCTGGTCAAGGTCGCCGAGGCGTGCGGCGTCGAACACCCCGGGCTGATCGGCACCGACTCCGTCGAGATCGTCGACGGCCGGACCGCCTCCACCCCGCTGGGCGAGGTGTACGGCTACCGGCCGGAGTGGGGGCTGCCGTCGGCCGCCGACCGCGCGGAGATCGTCCGGCTGATGACGCCGGAGGCGCCGCAGGGCGGGAGCGCGCCGCCGTCGGCCACCGCCGTCGGCTGACCGGCGGTCGCGAGGTCAGAGCACCCCGGCGAGCCGCCCCCGCCAGCCGGCGAGCACCGCGCCGGGGTCGGTGTCCAGCACCCGCTCCAGCAGGGTGGCGTAGACGTCCCGGAAGTCGGTGGTGAACTTCAGGTCACCGTCGTCGAGGTCGGTCAGGCTGGGCGGCTCGCCGTGCAGGCCGCCGTCGACCGGTGCGCCCAGGAGCAGCATGTTCGAGGCGGTGCCGTGGTCGGTGCCGTCGGAGGCGTTGGCCCGTACCCGACGGCCGAACTCGGAGTAGACCGCCACGACCACCCGACGACCTGCTTCGGTGCGGCCCATCCGGTCGGCGAACCGGCTCAACGCGCCGTCGAGCTGACCGAGCAGCACCTGCTGGAGTTGCTTCTCGTCGGCGTGGGTGTCGAAGCCGCCGAGCGAGACCGAGAAGACCCGGGTGGCCACGCCCGCCTCGACGCACCGGGCGACCAGGTCGAGCTGCGCGTCCAGGGACGCCCGGGCGCCGCCGGTGGCGGTGGCGGGGGCGGCCTCCCCGTCGCCGTCGGCGTCGTCCCCGTCCGGGGTGGCCCGGACCTGCCGGACCATCCCGTCGACCGCGCGCAGGTCGGCGAAGCAGGCCGCGGCCCGGGCCCGGGCCGGCGACTCCCCGGGCGCCGCGGCGCCGAGCGCGGCGAGCGCCTCCGCGCCGAGTCGCGGCGTCGTCTCCCGCTCGGTCACCGGCACCGACGCTCCCGCGCCGCGCTCACCGGCCAGCAGCGGTGGCAGGGCCGGCTCGAACGAGACCGCGAGCCGGGGGTCACCGCCGGCGCCGTCGAGCCACCGGCCCAGCCAGCCCGTGGTGCCCGGCCGGTCCGGCTGGGCGGTGTGCCAGATGTCCATGGACCGGAAGTGGCTGCGGTCCGGCTTCGGATAGCCGACCCCGCGCACCACCGCGAGCCGGCCCTCGCCGTACGCGCGGTGCAGGCCGGGGAGCGCCGGGTTGAGGCCGACGCCGTCGTCGAGCCGCAGCACCTCCTCGGCGGAGTACGCCAGGTCGGGTCGCGCATCCCGGTAGGCCGGGTCGGCGTGAGGCACGACGGTGTTCAGGCCGTCGTTACCGCCGTACAGGGTGACCAGCACCAGGGTGCGGGCCCGCGGGTCACCGTCGCCCGCGGTGGCGAGCACGTCACGCAGGCGGTACGCGGCGGCGCCACCGGCCAGCGCGGTCGCGCCGACCACGCCGCTGGCCACCAGGAACCGCCGTCGGGTCAGGACATCCACGGATCGCTCCTCTCAACTGACCGCGTACTCGGGGCTGACCAGGGCGGCCACCAGCAGCCGGCGCGGCTCACCGGCCAACGGGGCCAGGGCGGCCCGGGTGCGGTCGCTCCACCGGTCGACCACCAACAGCCGGGCCAGCGCCTCGGGCCGGCCGGCCGGCGGCGCGGCGGCGAGGCGGTCCAGCACCGCCGCGTCGGCGGCACCGGCCAACTGGTCGGCCAGGCGCAGCCGGGCCTGCAACGACGAGGTGGTCAGCCAGGCCGTGCCGGCCGGCCAGCCGCCGACGCTCGGCGGGCGCAACGGCACCTGGTCGAGGGCGTTCAGCCCGGACAGCAGACGCCGCCGACCCGCCTCGGACAGCGCCGCCGGGCGCACGCCCAACTGTCGGGCCGCGCCGACCAGCCACTCGACGGGTTGCTTGACCAGGGTGTCGCGGGTCTGCGCGAACGCGGGGGCGGTGAAGATCCGGCGCAGCGTGCCGACGGTGTCCGGGCCGGCCAGGTCGGTCGGGGCCGGCGCCTGCGCGCCGGCGTAGCGGAACCAGAGCCGGCCGGCGACGAACCGGGCGGCTTCCGGGCGGCCGGCGAGCAGCGCGGCGAACGAGGCGGCGTCGAAGGCGGCGCGTCGGCCGAGGATCACCTTCGGGCCCGGGTCGTGCCGCCGGGCGACGAAACGCGCCGTGCCGGTGACCCGGTCCACCGTCCAGCCGGTGAGCGCCCGGGCGCCCTCCTTGACGTCCGCCTCGCCGTAGCCGCCACCGATCCCGAGCGTGAACAGCTCCATCAGCTCCCGGGCCAGGTTCTCGTTCGGTGCCCGGCGGGTGTTCTGCTGGCCGTCGAGCCAGAGGATCAGCGCCGGGTCACGCACCATGGCGTCGACGAGCGGGGCGAGCGGGCCTCGCCCCAGCCGTCGCAGCGTGTCCAACTGCCGCAGCATCAGCGTCGCCGACCGGACCTTCTGCGCGCTGGTGGCCCAGTGCCCGTGCCAGAAGAACAGCAGCTTCTCGTCGCACTGGTGCTCGGCGGCGACCATCCGCGCCAGCCACCACGTGGTCAGCGTGGTCACCTGTGCCCGGCGCTCGCGGTTGGCCTGCTGGCGTTGCTCCCGTCCGGCGTCCTTGCCGAGCGCCGCCGCCGGGTCGGGACCGAACGCCGGCGCCGGGGTGGCCGCAGCGCCCCGGTCCGGCCGGTCTGGGGTGAGCAGCCGGTCGAGGGTGGCCGCGAAGCCGGCCCGTTCGGCGGCGTCCACCTCGTCGGCGGTCGGCCCGAACGTCGCCCGGCGCAGCAGGTGCGCCACCGCTTCGCGTTCCGTCATGTGAGCCGACGTTAGCGGCGTGATGTTCGAGGACGGTAAGGACGGCGTACGGGTCACCTCCGCGAGGACGTCGGAGGCGCCGCGTACCGTGACGCCATGGCTGTGGACACCAGGCCGGCCGAGCGCGCCGGTCGCCTCCGGCTGCTCCCACTGGCGCTGGTGTTCCTCAGCGTCGGCGTGTCCGTCGCCGTGGTGCTGCCGTTCCTGTCGCTGTTCCTCGACAGCGAGGTGCGGGCCGGCCCGCTGCGGGTGACCGTGTTCCTGGTCGTCGCGCCGCTGTCCGGCGTCGTGGTCTCCACGCTCGTCGGCCGCCTGTCGGACCGCTGGCCGATCCGTCGCCGGCTGCTCGTCGGCGCGGCGCTGGCCGGGATGGTGGGGGCCGGCCTGACCGCGTTCGTGCGCGACTACTGGATCCTGCTGGGGCTGACCGCGACCACCGTCGCGCTGGCCAACTCGCTGTTCCCGCAGTCCTTCGCCTACGCCCGCCAGCTCCTCGACCGGGACAGTCCGGGCCGGGCCGCCCTGGGGATCAGCGCGCTGCGTACCGTCTTCTCGCTGGCCTGGGTGGCCGGCCCGGCGTTGGCCGCGGCGCTGCTCGCCGTCGGTGGCTTCCGGCTGGTCTACGGCGTGGCGGCCGGCATGTACGCGACGGCGGCGCTGGTGGCCGCCGTCGCGCTGGAGGATCTGCCCGTCCCCGCCCGGCCGACCGGCGACGCTCCGGGGGTGGACCTGCCGGGCGCGTCGCGGTGGCGGCTGGCGTTCACCGTGGTCGCCTTCGTCCTGGTGCAGTGCCCGATGACGCTCGGCGTGCAGGCGTTGCCGCTGTTCATCGGCCGGGACCTGGGTGGCGAGCCGGCCGACGCCGGGCTCGTGCTGGGCCTGTGCGCGGCGTTGGAGATCCCCCTGATGCTCGGGTTGGGTGCGTTGACCGCGCGGGTCCCGCTGCGCCCGCTGATCCTGCTCGGCGCCGGCTGCGGCGTCGCCTACTACGCGGTCGCCGCCGCGGCGCCCTCCGTCACGGTGCTGTTGCTGGCGCAGCCGGTCAACGCGACGTTCATCGCCGCGGTGTCCGGCGTCGCCATCACCTACGTGCAGGACCTGTTGCCCGGCCAGCCGGGGCGGGCGACCACGCTGTTCACCAACTCGTTCCCGATCGGCGCCATGGTGGCCGGTCCGCTGCTCGGGATCGCCGCGCAGGTCGGTTTCCGCTGGGCGTACGTCATGAGCACCGCGCTGTGCGCGGCCGGCCTGCTGGTCCTGCTGCTCACCCGGCCCCGGCCGAGCGCGCCGGCCTGACGGCGGTCAGCGTCGGCGACGGACCAGCACCACGTGGTCGACCAGTTCTCCGGTGTGCCCGTCGTGCGTGGCGGTGCGGCGAGACTCTCCCCGCCGCTCGGTCTCCCAGCCGTCCGGGTCGAGGCCGATCGCGGCGAAGATCTCCTCCGGGCTGGCGAAGCGCGGGTCGTCGGCGTCGAGCCCGGACCACGGCGGCGGCGCGCCGTGCTCGACGACGAGCAGCCGGCCGCCGGGCGCGACCGCCTCGGCCGCCGGGGGCAGCACCTTCTCCCGGGGCAGGACGAGCGGGGACTGGAAGAACTGCGCCGACACCAGGTCGTATCGGCCGGCCGGGAAGCCCTCGGCCAGCACGTCGCGGCGTACGGCGGTGATCCGGTCCGCCACGCCGGCGCGCGTGGCCTCGACCGCGAGCCGCTCCAGCGCGACGGCGGAGATGTCCACGGCGGTGACCCGCCAGCCCTGCCCGGCCAGCCAGATCGCGTCGCCGCCCTCGCCGCAGCCCAGGTCGAGCGCGGTGCCGGGCGGCAGCGCGCCGGCCACCTCGGCGAGCACCGGGTTGACCCGGCCGCTCCAGATCCGGTCGGACTGCCCGTAGCGGTCGTCCCAGAATTCGGCCGGGTCGGTGTCCGCCGGCGGGTTCTGCTGGTGCTGGTGGTGCCCGGTCATGCCTGCCTCCTTGGCCGCCGGGCGCGTCGGTAGCCCGGCTCCGCCATCGTGCGCGCCGGTCGGCTGCCCGGCAAACTTCCTTGCCATACTGGCAAATAGGCGACGGGCGTCCCGGCCGCCCACGCCCGGCGGCGACCACGCCGCGTGGCCTCTCGAAGAATGCGCACTTCTCCGCGACATACCTCAGGGTCATGATTATGCCTCTGAGGTATGTCGCTCTCGGGGCTACTTCTCTTCTGGCGCGGCACGCCCGGCGAACGGAACGGGCCACCGGTCGCCCGGTGGCCCGTTCCGTGGTGCGGAATGATCAGAGGATGCTCACGCCGTAGGCGCTGAGGGCCTCGGTGACCGGCTGGAAGTAGGTGGTCCCGCCGGAGGAGCAGTCACCGTTGCCACCGGAGGTCAGGCCGATCGCGCTGCTGCCGCTGAACAGCGAGCCGCCGCTGTCGCCCGGCTCGGCGCACACGGTGGTGCGGATCAGCCCGGAGACGCTGCCCTCCGCGTAGTTCACCGTGGCGTTCAGCGCCTCGACCGTGCCGCCGTGCAGGCCGGTGGTGCTGCCGGAGCGCTGCACCGACTGCCCGACGTAGGCGTCGGCCGCCCCGGTGATGGCCTGCGTGCCGCCGCTGTAGAGCGAGACGCTGGCCTCGGCCGCGGCGCCGTTCGTGTGCTGCACGATGCCGTAGTCGTTGCCCGGGAAGCTTCCGGTGCCGCCGGTGCCGAGCTGGTTGCTCTGCCCGGAGTCGGCGTACCAGGTGGCCGCGATGGCGGTGCAGTGCCCGGCGGTCAGGAAGTAGGTGGTGCTGCCGCTGCGCACGTTGAAGCCGAGCGAGCAGCGTCCGCCGCCCTGGGCGTAGATGGCCTCGCCGCCGGCGATGCGGGTGCCGAGCGTGCCGGCCTCGCGCTCGATCCGGACGGTGCCGTCGAGCTGCTTCGCGACGGCCTCGACCCGGGCGAGCTTCGCGCCGGTGACGGTGCTGTCGACGGAGACGACGACCTGGTTGGTCGCCGGGTCGGTCCACCAGGCGGTGCCGGGGATGCGGGCGGACCTGTCGAGCGCCGAGGTGGCACGGGCCAGCTCGTCGGCGCCGCGGGTGACGAGCCGGGGGGTGGCGCCGGCCGCGCGGACCTTCGCCGCGGCGGCGTCGTCGGTCACCGTGACGACCATGGTGCCGCGGGCGGCGGCGTACGTGCCGGCCGAGCGGTCGCCGAGTGAGGCGGCGAGCGCGGTGGCCTTCTCGGGGGTGGCGGACGTCTCGGGTGCGGCGTGTGCGGGTGCGCCGGCCAGGGAGCCGGCGACCAGCGCGCCGGCCACCGTGAGGGCGGTGGCGGAACGCCGCGTTGACCCGGAGAGTCGCATGTGGATACCTCCTGGAGCTGAGCACGGGCGGCCTCTCGGCAGCCCCGGGCAGCCGTTCGGCCGGTGAGGCTCGGCCGTTCGGGCTCCGCCGAAGTTGTCACATGTTTGTCATTGATGGCAAGAGTTCCGGTTGCGCCGGTCGGGCCGCATCTCAGCACTTGGATCACGAAGGCCCGATCGGCGGCAACTCGGGCGATTAGCGGTGTTCCCACGCGTCCTTACTGGTCAGTAACACGTTGCGGGTCACCCCTGGGCGACCCCGATCCGACCCCACCGACCAGATGGCGGGACCCGGCAAGATATCGAGCAATCGACAGTCGCCCACCGCTCCCGGCCCGGGACGCGGCAGGATTAGCACGCGGCTTCCCGGGGCAGACATTTGTCATCGACCACGGATCGAGGGGAGCCGACGGCATGGCTAAGGGCGACATCGACACCTACCAGCAGGACGGGCAGTGGAAGAACCGCCCGGAGGGCAACGAACGCGCGAGCAGCCGCCACGACACCAAGGCGGAGGCGGAGGCGGCCGGCCGGGACATGGCGGCCGAGCGCGGCACCGAGCACGTGATCAAGAAGCAGGACGGCACGATCGGCGAGAAGAACACGTACCCCCGCAGTCGCGACCCCCGCGAGATCCCGGGCTGAACCGCAGCCGGCGAGCGCCGGACGGCGCCGGACCCCGCAAGGGTCCGGCGCTGTCCGCATTTCGGCTAAAAACTTTTGTGGGATTCCTACAACGGCTCCCACTCAGGGTTCGGCGATTACGATATGGCGCCACTCGCTGGCAGCCGGAAGGGTGAGGCAGGCCGGGGGCGACGCCGCCGACCGGCGCCCCACCGTGGGTCTACCGAAGGGGACGGTCACGTGTTCACCCGTGTCGCCATCGTCAACCGTGGTGAGGCCGCCATGCGGCTCATCCACGCGGTCCGGGAACTGGCCGCGGAGACCGGCAGCCGGATCGAGACCGTCGCGCTCTACACCGACGTCGACCGCACCGCCACGTTCGTCCGCGAGGCGGACGTCGCCTACGACCTCGGGCCCGCCTCCGCCCGCCCGTACCTCGACCTGAAGGTGCTGGAACGTGCGCTGGTGGAGACCGGCGCGGACGCCGCGTGGGTCGGGTGGGGGTTCGTGGCCGAGGACCCGGCCTTCGCCGAGCTGTGCGACAAGGTGGGCGTCACGTTCGTCGGGCCCAGCCCGGACGCCATGCGCAAGCTCGGCGACAAGATCGGCGCGAAGCTGATCGCCGAGGAGGTCGGCGTGCCGGTCGCGCCGTGGAGCCGCGGCGCGGTGGAGAGCCTGGAGGCGGCGGTGGCCGCCGCGAAGCAGATCGGCTACCCGCTGATGCTGAAGGCGACCGCGGGCGGCGGCGGGCGCGGCATCCGGGTGGTCCGCAGCGACGCCGACCTGGCCGACGCCTACGAGCGCACCAGCCAGGAGGCCGCTCGGGCGTTCGGCAGCGGCGTGGTGTTCCTGGAGCGCCTGGTCACCGGCGCCCGGCACGTCGAGGTGCAGGTGATCGCGGACGGGCAGGGCACCGCGTGGGCGCTCGGCGTCCGGGACTGCTCGGTGCAGCGGCGCAACCAGAAGGTGATCGAGGAGTCGGCGTCGCCGGTGCTCGACCCGGAGCAGGTCGCCGAGTTGAAGGCGTCGGCGGAACGGCTGGCCGTGGCGGTCGGCTACCGGGGCGCGGCGACTGTCGAGTTCCTCTACCACCCCGGCGACCGGCTGTTCGCCTTCCTGGAGGTCAACACCCGGCTCCAGGTGGAGCACCCGATCACCGAGTCGACCACCGGGTTCGACCTGGTCAAGGCGCAGTTGCACGTCGCCGGGGGCGGGCGGCTGGAGGGCAGCCCGCCGGCCGAGCGGGGGCACGCGATCGAGGCGCGGCTGAACGCCGAGGACCCGGACCGGGACTTCGCCCCCTCCCCCGGCCGGATCACCCGGCTGGACCTGCCCGCCGGCCCGGGCATCCGGGTGGACACCGGGGTCAGCGAGGGCGACACCATCCCGGCCGACTTCGACTCCATGATCGCCAAGATCATCGCGTACGGCCGGGACCGGGACGAGGCGCTCGGCCGGCTGCGCCGGGCGATGGCGAACACCGTCGTGGTGATCGAGGGCGGGGCCACCAACAAGAGCTTCGTGCTCGACCTGCTCGACCAGCCCGAGGTGATCGACGCCAGCGCGGACACCGGCTGGATCGACCGGGTCCGGGGCGAGGGCCGGCTCGTCACGCACCGGCACTCCGCGGTGGCGCTGGCCGCCGCCGCGATCGAGGCGTACGAGGAGGACGAGACCGCCGAACGGCAGCGGCTGCTGTCCACCGCGGCCGGCGGCCGCCCGCAGGTGCAGCACCGCAGCGGCCGGCCGCTGGACCTGAAGCTGCGCGGCGTGAGCTACCGGATGCGGGTGGCCCGGGTCGGCCCGCACCGGTTCCGGGTCGGCATCGAGGTCGGCGGCGAGGGGCGTACCGCCGACGTCCAGCTGGACCGCTTCGACCGGCACACCGGGCAGATCGTCGTCAACGGCGTCCGCTACCGGCTGCTCACCGGCACCCACGGGCCGGTCCACCTGGTCGAGGTGGACGGCGTCACGCACCGGATCAGCCGCGACGAGGGCGGCGTGGTGCGCTCCCCGATGCCGGCACTGGTCGTCGCCACCCCGCTGGAGATCGGCGCGGAGGTCGAGGCCGGCGCGCCGGTGCTGGTGCTGGAGGCGATGAAGATGGAGACGGTGCTGCGCGCGCCGTTCCGGGCCCGCCTCAAGGAGTCCGCCGTCGCGGTGGGCACCCAGGTGGAGGCCGGCGCCCCGCTGCTGCGCCTGGAGCCGCTCGCCGACACCGACGACGAGACCGCCGCCGCACCGGACGAGCCGGCGGTGGAGCTGGACCTGCCCGCCGCGCCCGCCGACGCGCCGGCACGCAGCCGGGCCGAGCGTGGCCGGGAGGACCTGCGCGGCCTGCTGCTCGGCTTCGACGTCGACCCGCACGACGAGCGCCGGGTGCTCGACGACTACCTCGACGCGCGGCGCGCCGCCACCGACGCCGGGCACCGACCGCTGGCCGAGGAGCTGGAGCTGGTGGACGTCTTCGCCGACCTGGCCGAGCTGAGCCGCAACCGGCCCTCCGGCGACGACGGCCCGGGCGGCCACCTGCACAGCGCCCGCGAACACTTCCACACCTACCTGCAGAGCCTCGACGTGGAGCGGGCCGGGTCGCCGGAGCCGTTCCGGGCCCGCCTGGCCAAGGCGCTCGGCCACTACGGCGTCACCGAGCTGGACCGCTCCCCCGCACTCGAGGCCGCGGTGTTCCGGATCTTCCTGGCCCAGCAGCGGGCCGCCGCCGACGCCACCGCGATCGCCGCGCTGCTGCGCTCCTGGTTGCGGGAGCCGCCGCCGGACGAGGCGCTGCGCGAGCCCGCCGGCCTCGCGCTGGAACGGCTGATCTCGGCCACCCAGGTCCGCTTCCCGGTCGTCGCCGACCTGGCCCGGGGCGTGGTGTTCGCCTGGTTCGCCCAGCCGCTGCTGCGCCGCAACCGGGCCGGGGTGTACGCGCGGGTCCGCGCCCACCTGCGGCACCTCGACACCCACCCGGACGCGCCGGACCGCGCCGAGCGCGTCGCCGACATGGTCCGCAGCACCGAGCCGCTGGTCCGGCTGCTCGGGCAGCGACTGGTCCGGGACAACCTGGACAACGCCACCATGCTGGAGGTGCTGACCCGGCGCTACTACGGCAACCGGGCGCTCACCGGGGTGACCACCCGCACGGCCGGGGGCTGCGTGTTCGTGGTGGCCGGCCGCGCCTCCTCGAGCGTCGTCTCCGCCGCGGTCCGGTTCGACGCGCTCGGCGACGCGCTGCGTGGCCTGGCCGAGGTGTCCCAGGGCGAGGAGGCCGTCGACGCCGACATCTACCTGGCCTGGGAGAGCCAGCCGGAGGACCAGGACGCCACCGCCGCCGCGCTGCTCGACGTGATCAACGCGCATCCGCTGCCCGAGCGGGTCCGCCGGCTCACCACCACCGTGGCCGGGCGCAGCGGCGCGGTGATGCACCACCACTTCACGTTCCGCCCGGACGGGACCGCGATGGCCGAGGAGCGGCTGATCCGCGGCCTGCACCCGTACATCGCGCAGCGGATGCAGCTGGAGCGGCTGCACGGGTTCGACCTGACCCGGCTGCCGTCGCTGGACGAGGAGGTCTACCTCTTCCAGGCGGCCGCCCGGGAGAACCCGTCCGACCAGCGGCTGGTGGCGTTCGCGCAGGTGCGCGACCTGACCGAGCTGCGGGAGCAGGACGGCCGGCTGGTCGCGCTGCCGACCACCGAGGACACGGTCGCCGCCTGCATCGACTCGATCCGCCGGGCGCAGTCCCGGCGGCCGTCGAAGGTCCGGTTCCCGACCAACCGGATCGTCATCTACGTCTGGCCGCCGAGCGAGCTGACCCGCGAGGAGATGGAGCTGATCGCCGCCCGGGTGCGCCCGACGACGGTCGGCGCCGACCTGGAGGAGATCCTGTTCATCGGGCGGCAGCGTGACCGCCGCACCGGTGAACTGGTCAAGGTGGGCGTGCGGATCGCCTTCGACGTCACCGGGCACGGCCGGCTCACCGTCGGCGAGCCGCCGACCGAGGCGGTCCAGCCGCTGGACGACTACCGGCTCAAGGTGTTGCGGGCGGCCAGCCGCAACACGGTCTACCCGTACGAGCTGACCGGCCTGCTCGGCGACTTCACCGAGCACGACCTGGACGCCGACCACGCGCTGGTGCCGGTGGACCGGCCGAAGGGGCGCAACGCCGCGGCGATCGTGGCCGGCGTGGTGACCACGCCGACGCCGCGGCATCCGCAGGGCGTCACCCGGGTGGTGCTGCTCGGCGACCCGACGAAGTCGCTCGGCGCGCTCTCCGAGCCGGAGTGCCGGCGGGTGATCGCCGCGCTCGACCTGGCCGAGCGGATGGGCGTGCCGCTGGAGTGGTACGCGCTCTCCGCCGGCGCCCGCATCTCGATGACGTCGGGCACCGAGAACATGGACTGGGTCGCCGCCGCGCTCAAGCGGATCGTCGAGTTCACCCAGGCCGGCGGTGAGATCAACATCGTGGTGGCGGGCATCACCGTGGGCGCCCAGCCCTACTGGAACGCCGAGGCCACGATGCTCATGCACACCAAGGGCGTGCTGGTCATGACGCCCGACTCGGCGATGGTGCTGACCGGCAAGCAGTCGCTGGACTTCTCCGGCGGCGTGTCCGCCGAGGACAACTTCGGCATCGGCGGCTACGACCGGGTGATGGGCCCGAACGGGCAGGCGCAGTACTGGGCGCCGGACCTGCCGGCCGCACGCGACGTGCTGATGGCGCACTACGACCACACGTACGTGGCGCCGGGCGAGGACGCGCCGCGCCGGGCCACCACCACCGACCCGGTGGACAGGGACGTCACCACGTTCCCGCACACGGTGGCCGGCAGTGACTTCACCACGGTCGGCGAGATCTTCTCCGCCACCGCGAACCCGGACCGGAAGAAGCCGTTCGACATCCGTACCGTGATGCGCGCCCTCGCGGACCAGGACCACCCGGTGCTGGAGCGGTGGGCCGGCATGGCCGACGCGGAGACCGCGGTGGTGCAGGACGTGCACCTCGGCGGCATCCCGGTGTGCCTGCTCGGCATCGAGTCCCGGTCGGTGCCGCGGCACGGCTTCCCGCCCACCGACGGCCCGGACACCTACACCGCCGGCACGCTGTTCCCCCGCTCGTCGAAGAAGGCGGCGCGGGCGATCAACGCGGCCAGCGGCAACCGGCCGCTGGTGGTGCTGGCCAACCTGTCCGGCTTCGACGGTTCGCCGGAGTCGATGCGCAAGCTGCAACTGGAGTACGGCGCCGAGATCGGCCGGGCGATCGTGAACTTCCGCGGCCCGATCGTGTTCTGCGTGATCTCCCGCTACCACGGTGGCGCGTTCGTGGTGTTCTCCAAGGCGCTCAACCCGGCCATGACCGTGCTGGCGATCGAGGGCTCGTACGCCTCGGTGCTCGGCGGCGCGCCGGCCGCCGCCGTGGTCTTCGCCGGTGAGGTCGCCGCACGCACCGCGGCCGATCCCCGGGTACGCGAGCTGGAGGGCCGGATCGCGGCCGCCGCGGTGACCGAGCGCGCGACGTTGACCGCCGAGCTGGACGAGCTGCGCTCGTCGGTGCGGGCGGAGAAGCTGGGCGAGGTGGCCACGGAGTTCGACCGGGTGCACAGCATCCAGCGCGCGGTCGAGGTCGGCTCGGTGGACGCGGTGGTCCGCGCCGCCGAGCTGCGTCCCCGCGTCATCGAGGCGATCGAGGCGCGCCTGCGCTGACGGCGTGTGCGCCACGGGCGGCGGGCGGATCCCTTCGGGGGCCGCCCGCCGCTTCGCGTGTGCCGGTGCTTGACCGGATCCGGGTCCCGTGGTCTGCTCACCACGTCACGTTAATGGAAACGGTTGTCGTTTCCGAAGACAGGAGGAGATCATGTCGCTCGCCGTCCCACCCGCATTGCTGCGCGCCGCCGAGACCGGAGACGTCGACGAGGAGGCGTTCGTCGCCTGCGTCCGCGACTCCCTGCCGTACGCCTGGGAGACCGTCAGCCGGGTGGCCGCCGACCTGGCGACCACCGAGGCCGACTTCACCGACAACGTCGTCCCGCCACCGGGCGACGCCGAGCGCGGTCAACTGCTGCGCGCCCTGGCCAGCGACGCGATCCGCGCCGGCCTGGAACGCCACTTCGGAGTGCGGTTGGCGTTCCAGAACTGCCACCGGGTGGCCGCGTTCCGGCCGTCCGCCGCCGGCTCCGAGGCGTACCGCCGGTTCACCTCCAGCCGCGGCCAGCTGCTCAACCAGTCCCCGACGTTGCGCAACTGCTGACCGCCGGGCCCGCGGTGGGCGGGCACCCGACGGTTCTGGGTGCGTTTGTTGTCGCCCAGGCGACGACAAACGCACCCGGACGGAGGGAGCCGACGCGTGCGGGTGACCGATCGCACCGGCCGGAACTATCCGCCTCCCGGTCCCGACCAACGGTTCGAACACCGATCGTCGAGGGGACACCGACATGCCCAGCACCACCACCTGCGGCCGGCTCCGGCGTCCGGCGGCTGTGATCGGCGCGGCCCTGCTGGCCGCGTCCGTCGCCGCCTGCGGCTCCGCCGACGGCTCCACCGCCGCGACGCCGTCGGCCTCGGCGACGGTCTCCGCGAGCGCGTCGGCCGGCGTGCTCGGCGTGCGTGACCCGTGGGTGAAGGCCGCCGACAAGGGCATGACCGCCGCGTTCGGCACCCTGGTCAACGACGGCGACGCGGACGTGACGATCACCGGCGCGGCCACCGAGGTGTCCCCGATGGAGCTGCACGAGATGGCCATGAAGGACGGGAGGATGGTCATGCGGCCCAAGCAGGGCGGCATCGTGGTGAAGGCGCACTCCCGCGCCACGCTGGAGCCCGGCGGCGACCACCTGATGTTGATGAACGTCAGCAAGCCGGTGCGGGCCGGTGACGAGCTGAGCTTCACGCTCACCTTCGCCGACGGCCGCACCCAGACCTTCGCCGCCGTGGCCAAGCCGTTCACCGGCGCCCAGGAGTCCTACGCCCCGGGCCACGGCGAATCCCCGATGCCGGAGATGATCCCGGCCTCATGACCGACCCTGCCGACACCGGTCGCCCGGTGAGCCGGCGCGGCCTGCTCACCGGCGGCGCGCTCACCGTCGCCGGCACGCTGGCCGGCGGCGGCGCGGTCGCCGCCGCCCGTGCCGGCGATCCCGGGGTACGCCCCGAGCCGGTCCCGGCGGCCCAGGTCGGCGACGCGGTCGAGCCGTTCCACGGCGCCCGACAGTCCGGGGTGACCACCGAGCCGCAGGCGCACGCCGCGTTCGTCGCGTTCACCCTGCGGCCGGGCACCGGCCGGGACGCGCTGCGCCGGATGCTGCGCCTGCTCTCCGACGACGCGGCCCGGCTCACCCAGGGCCGGCCGTCACTGGCCGACACCGAACCGGAACTCGGCCTGCTGCCGGCCCGGCTGACCGTCACGTTCGGCTTCGGCCCCGGCCTGTACGCCGCCGCCGGGCGCGCCGACCGCCGGCCCGCGTCGGTGGCCGAGCTGCCCGCGTTCCGCGTCGACCGGCTGCGACCGGGCTGGTCCGGCGGGGACCTGCTGTTGCAGATCTGCGCCGACGACCCGCTGACCGTCGCCCACGCCCAGCGCGTCCTGGTGAAGGACAGCCGGCCGTTCGCCGGCGTCCGCTGGGTGCAGCAGGGCTTCCGGCGGGCCGCCGGGGCCGAGCCGGGACGCACCCAGCGCAACCTGTTCGGGCAGCTCGACGGCACCGCCAACCCGAAGCCGGGCGCCCCGGCCGACACCGCCGTGTGGGTGACCGACGGGCCGGGCTGGCTGCGCGACTCCACCACCCTCGTGGTGCGGCGGATCAGCATGAACCTGGAGACCTGGGACCTGCTGGGCCGCGCCGACCGGGAGGTCGCGGTGGGTCGCCGCCTGGACACCGGCGCGCCGCTGACCGGCGCCGCCGAGCACGACGAGCCGGACTTCGCCGCGCTCGGGCCGGACGGGCTCACCGTCATCCCGGACTTCTCGCACCTGACCCGGGCCCGCGTCACCGACGACCGGCAGAGGATCCTGCGCCGGCCCTACAACTACGACGGCGCGCCGACCGCCGAGGGGCACGCGGACAGCGGCCTGATCTTCGCCGCGTACCAGGCCGACATCGCCCGCCAGTTTCTGCCCATCCAACGCCGGCTGGCCGAACGGGACCTGCTGAACGAGTGGACCACCCCGATCGGCTCGGCCGTCTTCGCCGTACCGCCCGGCTGCCCGGAGGGCGGCTGGATCGGCGAGCAGGTACTGGGATGACCACGACCGGGAAGGCTCGCTCCGCCATGCGTACCCCCGCCGCCGTCGCCGCGCTCGCCGCGGCGCTCACCGCGCTGCTGCTGGCACCGGCCACGCCCGCCGCGGCGCACAACGCGTTGCAGTCGGCCACGCCCGCACCGGACGCCCGGCTCACCGCCGCGCCGACCACGGTGACGCTGCGCTTCCTGCAACGGCTCAACCCGGAGTTCACCACCATCGTGCTCAGCGACGCCGACCGGCGGAAGGTGCCGACCGGTACGCCGGCCGTGGACGGCACGGCGGGCACCGTGAGCGTGGACCAGCCGCTGGCCGACGGCGCCTACACGGTCGCCTACCGGGTGGTCTCCGCCGACGGGCATCCGGTGCAGGGCTCGTACCGCTTCACCGTGGCCGACCCGGCCGCGCCCACCGGGGCGGCCGGGCCCACGGATGCCGGCACGCCGCCCGGCGCCGACGCGTCGGCGGGCCCGGTCTCCGCCGCCGGGGAATCCGACGACGGCCCACCGGTGGCCCTGGTGGCCGGCGGCGCGGTCGTCGCCCTGGCCGTGGCGGGTGCGGCCGCGTCACTGCTCCGGCGTCGCCGCGCCTCCTGACCGATGCGGCCGGGGCGACCCGGCGACCCGATCCGAAACCAGGTTCCGCAGTGCACGAGCCCACGCCACCGTCCCCGCAGTCGCCGGCGCACCGGCGACCCGTCACCGGACCGCTCACCACCCGACCGCCGGGCGCCGGGGGCGTGCCGGGACCGGCCGGCTGGCTGGTCGGGGTGGCGGCGGTCGGCGCGGCGGTTGCCGTACTGCTGCTCGCGTTGCGGGCCGGCGGCGCGCTCGCCGCCGCAATCCCCGGCCTGCCCGATCCCGGCCCGGTCACCACCTGGGCGCTGCCGCCGGTCCGGCTGCTCGCCGACGGGCTGGCCACGCTCACCGTCGGCTACGCGGTGACGGCGGCGTTCCTGCTGCCCGGTGACGGGGCGAGCGTGTCCGCGCACGGCTGGCTGCTGCTGCGCCGCGCCGGCCTGGCGGCGGCCGGCTGGGCCGTGGCGGTCCTGGTGCTGCTGGTGCTGACCGTCTCCGACCTGCTCGGTGCGCCGCTCGACCGACTCGGCGCGGCGAGCGTGGTCAGTTTCGGCGTCGACATCTCGCAGGGGTGGTCGTTGCTGGCGCAGGCCGGGCTGGCGGTGGTGGTCGCGGTGGCGGCCCGGGTCGGCGTGTCCCGTGGCACGGCCGCGGTCGCGTCCGGGCTGGCGCTTGTCGGCCTGCTGCCGCCGGCGTTGACCGGACACGCCGCCGGGGCCGGCAACCACCAGATCGCGGTGTCCAGCCTCGCCCTGCACGTGCTCGCCGCCGCGCTGTGGGCCGGCGGCCTGGCCGCGCTGCTGACCATCCGCCGCAGCCGGCACCTGCCCGGGGCCGCCGCGCGCTACAGCCGGCTCGCGCTGGCCTGCTTCGTGACGGTCGCGGTCAGCGGCCTGGCCAACGCGGCGGTGCGCCTCGGCGCGGTCGACCAGCTCTGGCGGTCCGGCTACGGATGGCTGGTGCTCGGCAAGCTGGCCGCGCTGGTGCTGCTCGGCCTGCTCGGCGCGGCGCACCGCGGGCGTACCCTGCCGGGCCTCGCGGGTGGGCGGCGCGGCGCGTTCGCCCGCCTGGCCGCCGGGGAACTGGTGGTCTTCGCCGCGACTGTCGGTCTGGCGGTGGCGCTGTCGCGGAGCCCGACGCCGGTCGCCGAAACCGCCGACGCCGACCCGGTGACCGAGGCGCTCGGCTTCGCCATGCCGGCCGCGCCCACGGCGGCGCACCTGCTCGGCCAGCCGCTGCCCGACCTGTTCCTCCTGGCCGGGACCGTGGTCGGCATCGGCGGCTACCTGGCCGGGGTGCGCCGGTTGCGCCGGGGCGGGCACCGCTGGCCGGTGGCCCGCACGGCGAGTTGGATCGGCGGTCTGCTGGTGCTGGCCGCCGCCACCGGCCTCGGTTTCGCCCGCTACGCCTACGTGCTGTTCAGCGCGCACATGGCCCAGCACATGGTGCTGTCCATGGTGGTGCCGATCCTGCTGGTCGGCGGCGCGCCGGTCACGCTCGCGCTGCGTGCGCTGCGCCGCCCGACCGAACCGGGGGTACGCGGCGCCCGGGAGTGGCTGCTGCGCGCCCTGCACAGCCGGGTCACCCGGCTGCTCACCCATCCGTCGGTGGCGCTCGGCATCTACACCGCCGGCCTGTTCGGCCTCTACTTCAGCGACCTGCTCGGCACGCTGATGCGCTCCCACCTGGGGCACCTGGCCATGCTGGGGCACTTCGTGCTCTCGGGCTACCTGCTGTTCTGGGTGCTCATCGGCATCGACCCGGGCCGGCCCCGGCTCCCCCACCCGATCCTGGTGCTCGTCCACCTGGCCTCGATGATGGCGCACGGCTTCTTCGGTCTCGCGCTGATGCAGACCACCACCGTCATCGCCCCCGACTGGTATCTCGGCGTCCACCCCGGCTGGGCGTCGTCCCTGCTCGACGACCAGAAGCTCGGCGCCGGCATCGCCTGGGCGTTCGGTGAGATCCCCGCCGCCGTCGTGATGGTGCTGCTGGTGCGGCAGTGGATCCGGGCCGACCAGCGCGAGCAGCGCCGCCTCGACCGGGCCGCGGACCGGGCCGAGGCCACCGGGGAGGACGACGACCTGGCCCGCTACAACGCGTTCCTCGCCGCCGCCGCGCGCGACCGGAACTGATCGGCACATCGGCGGGAACTTCCGCGCGGTCCGGCCCGACCATTCACCCGGGAGGCGGCAACCGCGCACCACGGCACGGCTCGACGGGCAGCGGGCCGGCCATTCCCCCCGTTCCTCCTTTCCCGATCGGAGTTGCCCCGATGTCCGTGACCGAACTACCAGGCGACCGCGCGCCGGACTCCCCCACCGCGCCGCCGGATCCGGCCCGACCGGCGCGCCGGCCCGCGCCGCTGACCGCGCTGCTGGCCCGCCTGCACTTCTACGCCGGCATCCTCGTCGCGCCGTTCCTGCTCGTCGCCGCGCTCACCGGGCTGGCCTACACGCTGGCCCCACAGATCGACGACGTGCTCTACGGCGACACGCTCACCGTCTCCACCGTCGGCGAGCAGGCCCGGCCGCTCGCCGAGCAGATCGCCGCCGCCCGCGCCGCCCACCCGGACGGCACGCTCACCGGCGTGCAGCCCGGCGACGGCGACCGGACCACCCGGGTGGTGTTCGCCCGCGACGACCTCGGCGACCGGCAGCACACCGTCTACGTCGACCCGTACACCGCGCGGGTCACCGGCCGGTTGACCACCTGGTTCGGCTCGACGCCGGCCACCACCTGGCTGGACGACCTGCACCGTAACCTGCACCTGGGCGACGTCGGCCGGCACTACTCGGAGATCGCGGCGAGCTGGCTGTGGGTGCTGGTGCTGGGCGGCGTGGTGCTGTGGTGGCGCCGGCGCGCCACCGGCCGGGCCCGCGCCCGTCACCTGCTCGTACCCGACCTGTCCGCCGGCCGGGGCGTGCGACGCACCCGGGGCTGGCACGCCACCACCGGCGTCTGGCTCGCCGTCGGCCTGCTGTTCCTCTCCGCCACCGGCCTGACCTGGTCCCGCTACGCGGGGGCGAACTTCGGCGCCGGCCTGGACGCGCTGCGCGCCGGCACGCCGGAGATCTCCACCGCGCTCGCCGGGCCGCCGGCCGCCGCCGGGAGCGGGCACCACGGCGGGTCGCCCGTCGCCCCGGCGGCGGACCCGGCGACGTACGACCGGGTGCTGGGCAGCGCCCGCGCCGCCGGCCTGTCCGGACCGGTAACGATCACCCCCGCGGCGGAGGACGGCTCCGCGTGGACGGTCGCGCAGGCCGACGACCGGTGGCCGGTCGGGTACGACCGGGTCGCCGTCGACCCGGTCGCCGGCACGGTGACCGCCCGCAGCGACTTCGCCGACTGGCCGGTGCTGGCGAAGCTCAGCAAGCTGGGCATCCAGGCCCACATGGGCCGGCTCTTCGGGCCGGTCAACCAGATCCTGCTCGCCGCGCTCGCGCTCGGCCTGCTCTGCGTCGTCGTCTGGGGATACCGGATGTGGTGGCAACGCCGCCCCACCCGCGCCGGCCGCCGGGCCCCGCTGGGCGCGCCGCCGGCCCGCGGGGCGGTACGCGGGGTGCGCTGGTGGGCGCTGCTGATCGGGGTGCCGGTGGTGGCGGCGCTCGGCTGGGCGCTGCCGTGGTTCGGCGGCACGCTGCTCGGCTTCCTGGTGGTCGACGCCGTGGTCGGGCTGCTGCACCGGCGCCGACGCCCGGCCGTCCCCGTCTCACCGGCCCCGGCCGGCAACTGACCGGCTGCCGCGGTGGGGCCCCGGACCGGGGCCCCACCGCCGGCCCGGAGCTGGCACTGTGGATGGATGACGGACATCGACGACCGCCGGCCCCACCCCTTCTACCAGGACGAGGGCGGCGTCAACCGGCCGCCCGGCCCGCGCAAGCACCCGGACTACGCCCGGTTCGCCGCCAGCTCCGGCGTGGTGCCGATCGTGCGCCGGGTCGGCGGCGCGCCGGTCCCGGCGCTGCTGATCTGCCGCTACGCCGACGTGCGGGAGGTGCTGCGCCGGCAGGACGTCTTCTCCCGGGCTGCCGCCGCGCACGCCGACGAGGTCGACGTGGCGGGCACCATGCTCGGCATGGACGGCGACGAGCACGCCCGGGTGCGGGGCACCGTGAAGGACGCGTTCACCCGGCCGGCGGTCGACGAACTACGCGACGCCGTACGGGCGGTGGCCGAGGCGAGGTTGGCGTCGATGGTGGACGCCGGCCCTCCGGCCGACCTGGTCCGGGACTTCGCGGTCCCGTTCGCGCTGGACGTGATCTGCGACCTGCTCGGCCTGCCCGCCGAGGACCGGATGCGGTTCCGCCGGTGGGGCGACATGTTCCTCGGCGCCGGCGACCTGAGCCGCGAGGACGCCGCCCGGTCGGCCGAGGAGATGGGCGGCTACCTGTGGGGTCAGTTGGAGCAGCGACGCGGGCGGCCCGGCGCCGACCTGCTCGGCCGGATCGCGACCGCCGCCGCCGACCAGCCGGCGGACGTCCAGATCAAGCTGCCGATCTCGCTCGTGGTGGGCGGCTGGGAGACCACGGCCAGCTCGATCGCCACGTTCGTCCACGTGCTCCAGACCGAGTCGTACGGGCCGGACGGGACGGCGTGGGCCTACCTGGTGGCGCATCCCGACCGGCTGGACGCGGCGGTCGCCGAGCTGGAACGGTTGCACTCCACCTCCAACGGCGACGAGATGCCACGACGGGTGATGGCGGACGTGACGCTGCCCGGCGGCGCCCGGCTGGCCGAGGGCGACATCGTCGTCCCGTCGCACGACGCGGCGAACCGCGATCCGGAGGTGTTCGGAGACCCGGAGCGGATGGACTTCGACCGGGCGCCCACGCCGCACCTGTCGTTCGGGCACGGCCCGCACTACTGCATCGGGGCGCACCTGGGCGCGCTGGAGGTCCGCACCGCGCTCGGACTGCTGCTGCGGGAGCTGCCCGGGCTGCGCCTCGCGGTGCCGCCGGCAGAGGTCGGGTGGAAGGCGGGGCACGCGATCCTCGGCCCGGAGGGCCTGCCGGTCACCTGGTAGGGGGTGGTCGCGAGGCGGTTCGCGCAACCGCTTGCATCTATACACTCGGTATATATACTCGGTGTCTAATCCAGACCGAGGAGGTCAAGTGATGACCGAGACACCAGTGACGGGACGAGGAATGACCCGCCGTGGCCTGGTCGGCGCCGCGTTGGCGGTGGGAGCCGGAGCGTCCCTCGGCGTCGCCGGCCGGGCGTCGGCCGCGTCGACCGGCTCGGAACCGGTCCGGCTCACCCTTCCCGCGCCGACCGGGCCGCACCCGGTGGGCACGGCCGCGCTGCACCTGGTCGACCGGTCACAGCCGGACCCGCTGGCCGGGCCGGGCCGGTTCCGCGAGCTGATGGTCAGCGTCTGGTACCCCGCCCGGCACGTGTGGCGGCACCCGCTCGCCCCCTGGATGACCGCGGCGTCGCTGCGCGCGCTGCTGGAGTCCAGCGGGTTCGCACCCGACGCGGTACGGGCGCCGCTGACGGCCGGCCACGAGGGCGCGCCGGTACGCCGCACCGCCGGACGGCTGCCGGTGGTGGTCTACTCGCACGGCGCGGGCAGCCACCGATCGGACACCACCATAGTGGTGCAGGAACTCGCCAGCCACGGGTACGTGGTGGTCACTGTGGACCACACGTACGACGGGCCCGTCGAGTTCCCGGACGGGCGGGTGACCGTCCGGGAGGACGACTACGACTCCACACCGTGGACCTACACCCGGGACGTCCGCTTCGTCCTGGACCAGATCGGCGTCCTCGCCGCCGGGGGCAACCCCGACGTCGACCACCGGCCGCTCCCGGCCGGGCTGGGCGAGGCGCTCGACCCGCACCGGATCGGCATGTTCGGCTGGTCGAAGGGCGGCACCGCGACCGCGCTCACCATGGGCGTTGACGAACGGGTACGGGCCGGACTGAGCTTCGACGGGCCGATGCTCTCGCAGCCTCGGCCCGCCACCGACCTGGACCGGCCGTTCATGCTGATGACCGCGGAGTACACCCGCGCCACGGAGCCCGCGGTCGCCGAGTTCTGGTCGCACCTGCGCGGCTGGCGGCTCAACCTCCAGGCCGCCGGCGCGCTCCACCAGTCGTACGGCGACAACCAGTGGCTGGTGCCGCAACTGGCCCGGGTCATCGGGATGAGCGACGAGGAGCTCGCGGGCTGGATCGGCACCCTCGACCCGGCCCGCGCGGTACGCATCCAGCAGGCGTACCCGCTGGCCTTCTTCGACAGGCACCTGCGCCACCGGGGCCACCTGCTGCGTGGCCCGAGTCGCGCCTTCCCCGAGGTGTCGTTCCTGCGGTGAGCCGGTGTCAAATGGGGGCCCCGCCTATACCGGAGGCGACAACAGGGGGCCCCTCCTTCGGCTCGCGGTCGAGGTGCAGGCGCAGCAGGAGCCAGCCGAGCGACACCGCGCCGATGAAGAGGTACGCGGCCGGCGTGCCGACCGTGTCCCAGCAGGTGTGCAGCGCGACCGCGGCGGCGAAGGTCAGCAGGAACGCGCCCAGCCGGCGGCCACCGGGCGCGGCGGCGAACGCGAACAACGCGCCGGCGGTCAGGCCCGTCCAGGACAGGTGCGCGGCGGGCGCGGTGAGGCCACGGATCAGCAGGGTCTGCTCCACCGCACCGAGGTTGCCCTGCGACCCGACCAACGTGGTGAACGCGTAGCCCATCGTCTCCAACGCCGCGAAGCCGGCGCCGGACGCCACCCCGATCACCAGCCCTTCGCCCGGCGTCCGGTGCCGCCGCCACAGCAGCAGGATGCCGACCGGCACGATCAGTTTCGCGGTCTCCTCGATCAGGCCGACGAACACCATCGGCAGCACGCCGAGCCGGCGCAGCGTGTCGAACTCCAGCCAACCGGCGGCGACCACGCCGATCACCCCGCCGAGGAAGGCGGCGAGACCGACCACCGCGCCCGGGACCCGCCACCGGCCCGACCGGCCCTCGGCGAAGGTCAGGAACGTGGCCGGGGCGACGGCGGCGCCGAGCACGATCAGCGCGGGTACGAAGTTGATGTTCCGGGTGCCGATCAGTGTCTCCAGCACCAGCAGGAACAGTCCGACGCCGACCAACAGAACCACGACCCACGCCCAGCGGCGCCCCGGATTCGCCATGCCGCCGAGTATCGTCGTCGCCTCCCCGCGGCGCCATTCCTGGGCTGAGACGTAGCCGACACGCGGACCCGACATCTGGTGTTTCCCGCGCACCACCACCGCCATATATGGTGTCTCCCGCAGCTGGTTCGGCCGCGTCCCCGGGGCGCGGACGAGGCAAGAGGGAACCCGGTGGAAATCCGGGACTGCCCCGCAGCGGTGAGTGGGAACGACCGCCGTCATCAGCACTGGGCCACCGGCCTGGGAAGCGACGGCCAGTAGGAACGAGTACGACGCCCGCGAGTCCGAAGACCTGCCAGCGCGCCGTGCGCTGCCGCGCGCGGCGGTCGACGGTCGCGCGGGACGACCGACGCCAGCAGCCGGGCCGGCTGTGCATGCCGTGCCCGTTGGCGTTCTCCCGCCGTCCGAGGCCATCGGAGTGACAGCGAGGAGAGGTCATGACGGTCGTACGGGAGAACCCCCCGGAGCAGCGCCGGCTGGCGATGCGGGTCCGCAAGCGGGACGGCGACACCGAGCCGGTCGACGTCAACCGGATCGTCCGGGCGGTCGAACGGTGGGTCGCCGACCTGGACGAGGTGGACCCGCTGCGGGTCGCCACGAAGACGATCAGCGGGCTCTACGACGGTGCGACCACGTCGGAGCTGGACCGGTTGTCGATCCAGACGGCGGCGGAGCTGATCGGCGAGGAGCCGCAGTACTCGAAGCTGGCCGCCCGCCTGCTGGCCGCGTACGTGGCCGAGGAGGTGCGCGGGCAGCAGGTAACGCGCTTCAGCGAGTCGATCGGGTACGCGCACGGGCTGGGGCTGGTCGGCGACGACACCGCCGCGTTCGTGGCCCGGCACGCCGACGAGCTGGACGACGCCGTGGACCCGGACGGCGACCTGCGGTTCGAGTACTTCGGACTGCGCACGGTGGCGGACCGCTACCTGTTGCGGCACCCGCAGTCGCGGCTGGTGGTGGAGACGCCGCAGTACTGGCTGCTGCGGGTGGCCTGCGGGCTGTCGCACACGCCGACCGAGGCGGTCGACTTCTACCGGCTGATGTCCCGGCTGGCCTACCTGCCCAGCTCCCCCACACTGTTCAACTCGGGTACCCGGCACACCCAGATGTCGTCGTGCTTCCTGGTGGACTCGCCGCGCGACGAGCTGGACTCGATCTACGAGCGCTACCACCAGGTCGCGAGACTGTCGAAGTTCTCGGGCGGCATCGGCATCTCCTGGTCGCGGGTGCGCGGCCGGGGCGCGCTGATCCGGGGCACCAACGGCCGGTCGAACGGCATCGTGCCGTTCCTCAAGACGCTCGACGCCGGGGTGGCCGCGGTCAACCAGGGCGGCCGGCGCAAGGGTGCCGCCTGCGTCTACCTGGAGCCGTGGCACCCGGACGTGGAGGAGTTCCTGGAGCTGCGGGACAACACCGGCGAGGAGTCCCGGCGTACCCACAACCTGAACCTGGCCAACTGGATCCCGGACGAGTTCATGCGTCGGGTCGAGGCCGACGAGGACTGGTCGCTGATCGACCCGTCGGACGCGCCGGAACTGCCCGACCTGTACGGCGAGGCGTTCGACGCCGCGTACCGGGCGGCCGAGAAGAATGCCGTACGCACGGTGCGGGCCCGGGACCTGTACGGGCGGATGATGCGCACGCTCGCGCAGACCGGCAACGGCTGGATGACGTTCAAGGACGCCGCGAACCGGCTGTCCAACCAGACCGGCGAGCCGGGCAACGTGATCCACCTGTCCAACCTGTGCACCGAGATCCTGGAGGTCAACGACGACACCGAGACGGCGGTCTGCAACCTCGGCTCGGTCAACCTCGGCGCGCACGTCACCGCCGGGGGCGTCGACTGGGACGGGCTGCGGGCGACGGTGCGCACCGCGGTGGTCTTCCTCGACCGGGTGATCGACATCAACTACTACCCGGCCGCGCAGGCCGCCGCGTCGAACCCGCGCTGGCGACCGGTCGGGTTGGGGCTGATGGGCCTGCAGGACGCGTTCTTCACGCTGCGCCTGCCGTTCGACTCGGCGGCGGCCCGGGAGCTGTCCACGCGGGTGCAGGAGGAGATCCTGCTGACCGCGCTGGAGACGTCCGCCGGGCTGGCCGAACGGTTCGGCCGGCATCCGGCGTACCCGCAGACCCGGGCCGCCAAGGGCGACCTGCACCCGGACCTGTGGGGCGCGGAGCCCGCGCAGCGCGACCGGTGGGCCGCGCTGCGGACCCGGATCGCCGCGCACGGGCTGCGCAACTCGCTGCTGGTGGCGATCGCGCCGACCGCCACCATCGCCTCGATCGCCGGCTGCTACGAGTGCATCGAGCCGCAGGTGTCCAACCTGTTCAAGCGCGAGACCATGTCCGGCGAGTTCCTCCAGGTCAACACGTACCTGGTGCGGGAGCTGAAGGCCCGCGGCCGGTGGACGCCGCAGGTCCGCGACCGGATCCGGCGCGCGGAGGGCTCGGTGCAGGGCCTCGACGAACTGCCCGCGGAGGTGCGGGAACTGTTCCGCACCGCGTGGGAGCTGCCGCAGCGGGCGCTGGTCGACCTGGCCGCCGCCCGCGCGCCCTACGTCGACCAGTCGCAGTCGCTGAACCTGTTCCTGAGCGCGCCGACCATCGGCAAGCTCTCCTCGATGTACCGCTACGCCTGGAAGTCCGGCCTGAAGACCACCTACTACCTGCGGTCCCGACCCGCCACCCGGATCCAGCAGGCCACCGTCACGCCGGTGCTCGCCCCGGTCGTCGACGCGGCGACGGCCTGCTCCCTGGAGAACCCCGAGAGCTGCGAGGCCTGCCAGTGACCACGACCGCCGAGAACCGACCCATGCTGCTCGACCCGGGGATGAACCTCACCCTGCGCCCGATGCGCTACCCGCACTTCTTCGACAGGTACCGGGACGCGATCAGGAACACCTGGACCGTGGAGGAGGTCGACCTGCACGCCGACCTGGCCGACCTGGACCGGCTCTCCCCCGCCGAGCGGCACCTGGTGTCCCGCCTGGTGGCGTTCTTCGCCACCGGCGACACCATCGTCGCCAACAACCTGGTACTCAACCTCTATCAGCACGTCAACTCCCCGGAGGGGCGGCTCTATCTCTCCCGCCAGCTGTTCGAGGAGGCGGTGCACGTCCAGTTCTACCTGAACCTGCTGGACACCTACGTGCCCGACGAGGCCGAACGGTTCGCCGCGTTCGCGGCGGTGGAGAACATCCCGTCGATCGCCCGCAAGGCCGAGTTCTGCTTCCGCTGGATCGACTCCATCTTCACACTGCGGGAGCTGCGCACCCGCGACGACCGGCGGGCGTTCCTGCTCAACCTGATCTGCTTCGCCGCGTGCATCGAGGGGCTGTTCTTCTACGGCGCGTTCGCCTACGTCTACTTCCTGCGCTCCCGAGGGCTGCTCAACGGGCTGGCGTCCGGCACCAACTGGGTGTTCCGCGACGAGTCGATGCACATGGCGTTCGCCTTCGACGTGGTGGACACCGTACGCGCCGAGGAGCCGGAGCTGTTCGACGCCGAGACGGAACGGCAGGTCCGGGAGATGCTCGCCGAGGCGGTGGAATGCGAGGCGCAGTTCGCCGAGGACCTGCTGGAGCAGGGCGTGTCCGGCATGTCGCCGGCCGACATGCGGCTCTACCTGCAACACGTGGCCGACCGCCGGCTGGCCGCGCTGGGCATCGCGCCGATGTACGGCAGCGCCAACCCGTTCGCGTTCATGGAGTTGCAGGACGTGCAGGAGCTGTCCAACTTCTTCGAGCGGCGGGTGTCGGCCTACCAGGTCGGCGTGACCGGCCGGGTCACCTTCGACGACGACTTCTGACCGTCGTCGGCGCCCCGGCCGTCGCGCACGCGGCCGGGGCGCGGGCGGTCAGGTCGCCGCGCCCTCGCCCGGCAGCGCGCGGGCCCGCACCGGCCCCATCAACGCCACGATGGCCAGCGCCAGCACGGCCACCACCAGGAACGCGGTCCGCAGGTTCAACGCGCCGGCGAGCAGGCCGATCACCGGTGCCGCGAGCAGCGCGCCCGGCCACTGCCCCATCGCCACCACCGAGACGCCCTCGCCGGAGGTGAGGCCGGGTTGCTCACCGGCGAAGCCGAGCACCGTCGGGGTCACGCAGGCCAGCCCGAAGCCGAGCAGCGCGAACCCGGCCATCACCGCGACCGGATGGGGGTACGCCACCGGCAGCGCCACCCCGACGGCGGCGACGAACGCGGAGGCCCGGACGAAGCGGATGCGGCCGATCCGGCCGGCCAGCCGGTCGCCGAACAGCCGGGCCACGGTGGCCGCAAGGGAGAGACTGGTGTACGTGGCGGCGGCGAGCACCGCCGCGGCGCCGGCCACCTCGGTGGCGTAGAGCGCGCTCCACTGCGCGCCGGCCATCTCGACGAACGAGGCGAGGAACGCGATCACCGCGAGCAGCAGCAGTTGCGGGGTGAACCGCTCGCGCAGCCCGCGCCGGGCCTCGCCGTCCTTCGTCTCCTGCCGGGGCGTGTCCGGCAGCCACCGCTGGGTGCCGATCAGCAGCGCGCCGAGCAGCACGCTGGTGACCGCCATCTGCGCGGACGGGGAGAGCCCGACCGCGGCGGCGCCGGTGCCGCAGAGCCCGCCGGCGAGCATGCCGATGCTGAAACCGGCGTGGAAGGTGGACAGGATCGGTCGCCCGTAGCGCTTCTGCACCTCCACCGACTGGGCGTTCATCGGGGTGGCCAGCAGGTTGGCGGCGAAGCCCCAGACCGCGAGCCCGGCGACGAGCGCCACCACGGTGGTGGAGGCGGCCAGCAGCGGCGCGTTGAGAAGGATCAGCGCGGCCCCGGCCAGCGCCAGCCGGCGGGTGTTGATCCGGCTGATCAGCACCGCGACCACGACCAGGGAGACCAACTCCCCCGCGTTGGTGGCGATGTTGGCCAGGCCCCAGCCGGTGTTGCCGACGCCGACCGCGTCGCGGACCTCCGGCACGCGGGCGGACCAGCCGCCGATGGCCAGGCCCATGATGACGAAGAGCAGCACCACCGACCAGCGGGCCCGTACGGCCGACGGGGGCGGCGCGGGCGACTCCGTCGCGTCCTGGTGCGTCGAGGTGTCCGTCATGGTCGTCGTACCTCTCTCGGATCGGTGACGGTCAGTGTCCTACCCCGTGGTGTGGTCGAGGAAGCACGCACCGTCAGGCAGGCGCAGCCGCGCCGGTGGGAGGCCGGGGTCGGTGACGAGCGCCGAGACCACCGCCACGTAGTCGTCGATCAGCCCGCCGACCAGGTCGTCGCCGAAGACGCCCCGGTTGCGGATGACGACGCCGCCGGCCCGGTCGTCGTCGACGACGACGATCGGCGAGCCCCGCTTCACCCAGACCGGCAGGCAGTCCGGCGGCACGTCGGCGGCGAGCACCGGTGGCGGGGTACCGGGCGCGGCCCGGGCGGTCACGTCGATCGGCTCGACCCGCAGCCCCGGGCCGCTCAGCACCGGCGAGGCGGACGCGGCGGACTGGAACCAGGCGTCGAAGAGGTGGTTGTCCGGCCACGGGCGCATCCGGGGGAAGTCCGGCCGGACCGCGCGGGCCACCCGGTGGAACGGGGCGGCGTGGTCGATCGCCCCGGCCAGCGCGGCGTGCGCGGCGGCGACCACCGCACGCATCGGCGCGTGCGGGTCGACCGTCGCCGGCAGGTAGACATTGTTGGTGAACTGCCCGATGAGCTGCCGGGACAGCGGGCTCTCCCGCCCCAGCGTGGTGGTGCCGAGCACCATCCGCCGCCGCCCGGCCCGCAGCGACAGCAGCACCAGGTAGGCGGCGAGCAGCAGCACGTACGGACTGGTCCGCTCCGCCCGGGCGGCCGGGCGCAGCCACGCGGTGATCTCCGGCGGGAACGCGAACCGGGTGGCGACCTCGGCGCTGAGCGCGACGTCCGGCGCGGGCGCGGGCGCCGGGAAGAGCTGGTACGGCTCGACCGGGCGCAGCCGCTCACCCCACCAGCCGGCCCGGGTGGCGGCGTCGATCCCGCCCCCGGCCAGTTCCGCCTCCTGGAGCGCGGCGATCCCGGCGAAGTCCACCCCGAGCGGCGGCTGCGGGTCGACCGCGCCGAGCCGGGCCGCGTACGCGTGGCACAGGTCCTCCACGAACACCCGGCAGGACCAGCCGTCGGACACCATGTGGAAGAAGCAGAGCGCCAGCACGTGCTCGGTCGCGGAGAGCCGGATCAGCGCGGCCCGCCACAGCGGCGCCCGCCCCGGGTCGAACGCCACGTTGCGGTGCTCGTACGCGATCTGCTCGACGCGGGCCCGCTGCTCCCGGGGCGGGAGTCCGGTCAGGTCGACGTACTCCAGCGGCGAGTCGACATGCGGCAGGATGGTGACGGCCGGGTCGGCGCCGATCCGGTCGAACCGCATCCGCAGCGCGTCGTGCCGGTCCACCACGTCCTGCATGGCCTGTCGCAGCGCGTCGACGCGCAGCGTGCCGCGCAACCGGCGGAACTCCACCACCACGAGCCGGGCGTCGCCCGGGCGGTCCGGGTCGAGCGCGGTCATGAACTCCCACATCATCTGCTGGCTGGGCGCCAGCGGCAACGTCGTCGGCACGTCCGCCTCCTCAGGCCGCCACCGGCTGCGCCGGCGTCGGGTCGACCGGTTGGTAGTCGGCCTCGTCCGGTGCGCGGAAGCCGGTGAAGAGCAGGTCGGGCCGGCGCAGCCGGAGCGCGGTGACGAACGCGGCGCCGTCGAACAGCGTCTCGACCGCCACGCAGGCCACCGACTCGGCCACCGCCCGGGGGCCGCGGTCGCCGCCGAGCCGGCCGGGTGTCTTCGCGGCGATCACCGCCGCCGCGACGGCCGGCACCGCGAGCAGGCTGCGCCCGCCGCTGCGCCGGGCGGTGAGCAGCCCGGCCAGCGCGGTGACGGCGAGCGTGCTGGCGGTGTTCAGCACGAACCGGCGCCGGTGCGGATGGGCCAGGCAGAGCCACTGCTCGGAGCGGCCGTAGGTGGTGAACCGGTAGGCCGCCGCGCGAAACGTGTCGGCGACGCCGGTGTCGTGGGTGACCACCCCGTCCGGCTCGGCGAGCAGCACGTAGCCGGCGTCGGTCAGGAGCAGCCCGAGGTGCAGGTCCTCCCCGCCGATCGGCATGGGCGAGTCCTCCGGGAACCCGCCGACGGCGTCGAACGCGGCGCGCTTCATCGCGGTGTTCGCCCCGGCGCCCCAGGAGACCCGCTCGTGGTGCAGCGGCCGGGTCAGGTCGCCGAGCAGCAGGTAGGAGCGGCTCATCACGCGGAAGAAGGCGCCGTCGCCGGGCTCCACGAGCACCGGGCCGGTGACGCCGGCGACCTCCTCGCCGCTGGCGCGCAGCCGGGCCGCGTACCGGGTGATCAGGTCGGCCGGCACCCGGCAGTCGGAGTCGGTGAAGAGCAGCAGGTCGTGGCGGGCGTGCCGGACGCCGAGGTTCCGCTTGGCGCCGACGTGCCGGGGTCCGCGCACGTAGCGGGCGCCGTACTCGGCGCAGGCGGCGCGGTGCGCGGCGGCTGCGGCGGGCGCCGAGTCGTCGACCACCACCACCTCCACCGGCTCGGGACAGTTCGGGGCGGCGTCGCGGAGGCTGCGGAGCTGGCGGCGCATCTCCGGCACCCGGTCCTTGACCGGGATGACGACGGAGACGCCGCGCGTGACGGCGCGGGGTTCGGTCGGTTCGCCCACGGGCGATGCGGATCGGCTCATGTACGGAGCGTCGGCCACATCGATACAGGATCGATACACGGCAACCGTTGACGCAGATATCCGTCGTGTACCGCCGGTGTATCGACGGGCATCAAGGTCTAACCCATGACGACCTCCACTCCGCTCGACCGGCGGCTCGCCGTCGACGGCGGCCGGCCGGTCCGTCCACCGGACCGCCCGTGGCCGCGCTGGCCGATCCCCGCACCGGACGCCGCCCGCAACCTCTCCGCCGTGCTGCACGGCGGGCGGTGGGCGATCAGCAGCCCCGCCGTCGGTGACGGCGAGCTGTTCGAACGCCGCTTCGCCGCCGACTTCGCCCGCTACGTCGGCACCCGCCACTGCGTACCCGTCGACCACGGGTCCAGCGCCCTGGTGGTGGCGCTCGAATCGCTCGGCCTCGGCTACGGCGAGACCGTGCTCGTGCCGGCGCTGACCTGGACCGCCTCCGCCACCGCCGCACTGCGCGCCGGCCTGGTGCCGGTGCTCGTCGACGTGGACCGCGACACCGGCTGCGTCGGGCCCGACGACCTCGACCTGTCGGTGGACCCGCGGGCCGTGGTGGCCGTGCACTGGGCCTCCAACATGGCCGACGTGCCGGCGCTCGACGCGGTCACCGGGCCGCGCGGCATCTCGATCGTGGAGGACAGCGCGCAGGCGCACGGCGCCACCTGGCAGGGCCGCCAGGCCGGCTCACTCGGCCGGCTCGGCTGCTTCAGCTTCCAGCACGGCAAAGTCCTCACCTGCGGGGAGGGCGGGGCCGTGGTCACCGACGACGACACCCTCGCACCGATCCTCCAGGAGCTGCGGGCCGACTCGCGCCGCTACCGGGACGACCGGACGCCGCCGGGCGAGCTGGACCTGGAGGAGAGCGCCGGCGTGCAGGGCGCCAACTTCTGCCTGGGCGAGTTCTCCGCCGCGGTGGCCTGCGCGCAACTGGCCACCCTGGACGCGCAGCACGACGTGCGCAACCAGAACTACCGGCTGCTCACCGAGCTGCTGGCCGGCGTCGACGGCGTCCGGCTGCTGCAACCGGCACCGGGACAGACCCGCATCTCGATCTACGAGGGCACGATCGTCCTCGACGAGCTGCCCGCCGGCATGGACAACGCCGCCGTGGCCGCCGCGCTCACCGCCGAGCTAAGCAAGCGGTTCTACTGCACCGACGAGCCGCTGCACCGCAGCCGACTGCTCCAGCCGTGGACCAAGCCGCTGCTCGCGCCGCTGGCCGAGCGCTTCGCCGCGATCCACGCCGACCGCGCCTACCCGAAGACCGAATGGCTGGCCGCGCACACCGTCCAGACCCACCACAGCACCTTCCTCGGCAGCGAGCAGGACATGCACGACGTCGCTGCCGCCGTCGCCAAGGTGCTCGCCCGCTGATCGGCGCCACCGTCGGCGCACCCACCAGAAGGGACCATCCCGTGACCGTCACCCAGCGTGAGACCTCGCACAACCCGACCTCCGAGGCCGACGGACCCGTCGGCGTGTGGCTCAACGGCGCCCGCGGCTCGGTCGCCACCACCGCGATCACCGGCCTGCTGGCGCTGCGCGCCGGCATGACCGACTCGACCGGCTGCGTCACCGACACCGGCATGCTGCGCGACGCGCCGCTGGCCGACTGGACCGACATGGTGGTCGGCGGGCACGACATCGTCGACACGCCGCTGGAGAAGAAGGCCGAGTCGCTCGTCGACTCCGGGGTGATCCCCGCGCCGGTGCTCGCCGCCGTGCGCGGCAGCCTGCCCGCGGTCGAGCGCGACCTGCGCACCGGGTACGACGCGCGAACCGAGACCGGATCGCTGGCCGACGTGATCGACCGGCTCGCCGGTGACATCGAGGAGTTCCGCGAGCGCCACGGGCTGTCCCGGGTCGTCGTGATCAACGTGTCGTCGACCGAGCCGCCGGTCGACCACCGACCCGAGTACGACGACCTGGACGCGCTCACCCGCAGCCTGGCCGACCCGGACGACAAGGTGCTGCCGGCCAGCTCCGTGGTCGCGTACGCGGCGTTCCGCGCCGGATGCGGCTTCGTCGACTTCACCCCGTCGACCGGCGCGCGGCTGCCCGCGCTGGAGATGATGGCGCAACGCGAGCGGGTGCCGTTCGCCGGCTCGGACGGCAAGACCGGCGAGACGCTGCTGCGGACCGCGCTGGCGCCGATGTTCACCTGCCGTGCCCTGCACGTGCTCTCCTGGGCCGGGGTCAACCTGCTCGGCGGTGGCGACGGCGCCACGCTGGAGGACCCGCGCAACGCCCGGAGCAAGCTCAGCTCCAAGTCCGGGGTGCTGCCGGCGCTGCTCGGTGAGGACGTCACCGCCCCGCTGCACATCGACAACGTGCCGGACCTCGGCGACCACAAGACCGCCTGGGACCACGTCTCGTTCGAGGGTTTCCTCGGCGTGCGGATGTCGATGCAGCTGACCTGGAGCGGTGTCGACTCCACGCTGGCCGCCCCGCTGGTGCTCGACCTGGCCCGGCTGACCGCCGCGGCGCACCGGGCCGGGCACGTGGGCGCGATCGAGGAGCTGGGGTTCTTCTTCAAGGACCCGATCGGCTCCGACGAGCACGCGCTGGCCGAGCAGGCGCAGGTGCTCTCCACCTGGGCCGGCGGGCTGGACGGCCGTTCCGCCGACTGACCGTCGTCCCGGCCGCCGGCGCGGCACGTCCGCGCCGGCGGCCCCGCCCCCGTGTATCCGCTTCGAGGAGCCCACCATGTCACACGCCCGGAACGCACCCGACCCGCCGACCACGGACCCGGTGTGGACGCCGATCCTGACCGGTCTGCGCGCGACCGCGCTGGACTGCCTCCAGACGAGCTTCGCCCTGCTCGCCGACCACGCCCACGGATCCGGCAGCCACCTCGCCCTCGGCGCCCGCTACGGGTTCCGCACCCGGGAGCGGGACGGCCTGGTCACCGTCGAGGCCACCTCGGACGACCGGGCCGCCGAGGCGGTCGACCTGCTCGGCCTGCGGGTCGAGGGCCGCTGGATGCAGCTCGACGGCCCGCAGGTGCGCCGGCTGTGCGGCCCGGGCCAGCCGCTCTACGTCACCGCCGACGCCTACGACCTGCCCTGGTGTCCCTACCACGGGCACGAGCGCATGCGGCACAGCTTCCTGGTCACCGACGCCGTCGGCGGCGAGGTGACGGTGGTCGACGGCTACCACAACGACACCGCCTGGGGCGCCGCGCGGCCGGGCGTGTGGCGGCTGCCCACCGCCGACTTCGACGCGGCGCTGGCCGGTGGCGCGCACACGCTGGCCGTGGCGGCGCACCCGGCCCCGGCGATCGACGTGCCGGCCATGCTCGCCGGTAACGCCGAGCGGGCCCACCGGTCCCGCCCGGAGATCGCCGACTACCTGGCCCGCATCGGCGCCGCGCTGGGCACGGTGGCGGGCCTGCACCGCTTCGTACTCGACGTCTGGCTGCTCGGGCGCGCCCGCGACCTGCACGAGCAGTGGCTCGCCACCGCCCGGCCGGGCGCCGCCGCCGCGCTGGCCGGGCACGGCCCTCGCTGGCAGGCGCTCTCCGCGCGCAGCTACGTGGCGTTGCGGCGGGCCCAGGCGGGACGCCCGGCCACGCCGGAGCTGGCGGACGCGCTCGGCGCGCTGATCGCCGAGCACCTGGACGCGCTGGAGTCGATCGCCGCGCCCACCGGCCCGGAGGGTGCCGATGCCGCGCCGGCCGGCGGGGACGGCGTACGGGCGGCGGTGCTCGGCGCGCTCGGCGACACCCTGCACCTGGACGGGTCCGCGCTGCACACCACCGACGTGCTGCGCGAACTACCGGGCTTCGACTCGTTCCGGCTGGTCGACGTGATCGACCGGGTGGAGCGGCGGCTCGGCGTCGAGGTGCCGGCGACCGCGCTCTCCGCGGCCGACCTGCGCGACGTCGGCTCGCTGTGCGCCATGTTCGGCGCGGCCGCCGGAGGTGTCCGATGAGTACCGAACTGCTGTCCGACCTGCTGGACGCCACCGCCGACGCGCGCCCCGACGCGCCCGCCGTCGACGACGGGACCACCTGCCGCACGTACCGTGAGGTGCGCGACGCCAGTGTGCGCCTCGCCCGCCGGCTGGGTGCCGAGGGTGTCCGGCGCGGCGACCGGGTGCTGGTCGCGCTCCCCACCGACGCGGCGCTGCCGGCGCTGCTGTACGCGGTCGCCCGCGCGGGCGCGGTCTTCGTGGTGGTCCGGACGCCGGCCCCGGACGTGGCCCTGGCGCACGTGCTGGACGACGCGGAACCGGCGGTGGTCCTCACCGACGACGCCGCGCTCGGCGACCTGGCCCGCGCCCGGCACCTCCCGGTTCGCGGCGCGGCCGACCTGGCCCGCGCGGCGGCGACCGGCGACGGTGACGTGCGGGCCGGCGGTGACGCGCCGGCCGGCGCGGGCCCGCTGGCGGTCGACCCGGTCTGCCTGATCTACACCTCCGGCAGCACCGGCATGCCGAAGGCGGTGGTCTCCACGCACGCCCAGGTCACGTTCGCGGTCCGGGCGATCCAGTCGGAGCTGCGCTACCGGCCCGACGACGTGGTGCACGACGTGCTGCCCACCTCGTTCGACTACGGCCTCTACCAGATCTTCCTCAGCACCGTGGCCGGCGCCCGGCTGCGCCTGGGCGACCCCGCCGAGACCGGCGGCCGGCTCCTGGTCGGCCTGGTCGAGTCCGGCGCGACGGTGCTGCCCTGCGTGCCGTCGCTCGCCATCAACCTGATGCGGCTGCTCGGCCGGCCCGGCGCGCCGCGCCCGGCGCTGCGGCTGGTCACCAACACCGGGGCGGCGATGCCGCCGGAGGTGCTGGCCGGCCTGCGCCGGCTGCTGCCCGGCCTGAGCGTCCAGTTGATGTTCGGCCTCACCGAGTGCAAGCGCGCGGCGATCATGCCGCCGGACGAGGACCTGCGCCGGCCCGGCGCCTGCGGCCGGGCGCTGCCCGGCACCGAGATCTTCACCGTGGACGCCGACGGCCGGCGGCAGCCAGCCGGGGTCACCGGTGAGCTGGTGGTCCGCGGCCCGCACGTGATGGCCGGCTACTGGCGGCGCCCCGAGCTGACCGCCGAGCGCTTCCGGCGCGCGCACGGGCTGTTCCCGCAGTTGCACACCGGCGACCACGGCCTGGTCGATGCCGACGGCTACGTCCACTTCGCCGGCCGCCGCGACGACGTCTACAAGGAGAAGGGCACCCGGGTCAGCGCCACCGAGGTGGAGGCCGCCGCGTACCGGGTGGACGGCGTGGACGCGGCGGGCGTGCTGCCGCCGGTCGACGGCCACGACGGCGCGACGCTGTTCGTGGTGGCCGCGCTGACGCCCGGCGACGTCCTGCGCCGGCTGCGCGGCCAACTGGAGGAGATGAAGGTGCCGGCGCGCTGCGTCGTGCTGCCCGACCTCCCGCTGACCGGCAACGGCAAGGTGGACCGGCGGGCGCTGGCCCGGCTGGCGGGTGAGCGCCGTGGCTGACCTGCCCTTCGACACGCCCGCCTACCGCTACGACCTGGCCGAGGTGCGCGCCAACCACGCCACGCTGCGCGCCGCGCTGCCCACCCCGAACCGGCTCTACTACTCGCTCAAGGCCAACCCGCACCCGGCCGTGGTGGCCGCGCTGCACGAGGCCGGCTGCGAGGCCGAGATCTGCTCCCCCGGCGAGCTGGCCGCGGCGCTGCGCGCCGGGGTGCCCGGCGACCGGATGCTCTACACCGGGCCCGGCAAACGCGACGCCGAGGTGGCCGGTGCGATCCGCGCCGGGGTCCGCTGGTTCTCCGTCGACTCGCCTGTCGCACTCGACCAGGCCGACCGGATCGCCGCCGCGCACGGCGTCGAGGTGCGGTGCCTGCTGCGGGTCAACGACCGGATGCCGAACCCCGGCCAGGGGCTGACCATGACCGGTGTCGCGTCGCAGTTCGGCGCGGACGTCGACTGGATCGAGAGCGAACCGCAACGGTTCGCGTCCCGCCCGGCGGCGCGGGTGTCCGGGTTCCACCTCTACACCGGCAGCAACGTCGACTCGGTGGACGCGCTGGTCGCGCAGTTCACCGCCGCCGCGACCACCGCCCGCCGGCTGCGCGACCTGCTCGGGATCGAGCTGGACGTGCTCGACCTGGGCGGCGGCTTCGGCGCGCCGTTCGCCCGGCCCGGCGGCAACGCGGACCTGTCCGGGCTCGCCGAGCGCGTCGGCGCGGCGCTGGACGGGCTGTTCCCCGGGTGGCGCGACGACGGGCCGACAGTGGCGTTCGAGTCGGGACGCTTCCTCACCGCCACCGCCGGCACGCTGCTGACCCGGGTGCTGGACGTGAAGCGGTCGCAGGGCACCCCGGTGGTGGTGCTGGAGTCCGGCATCAACCACCTGGGTGGGATGTCCGGCCTGCGCCGGCTGCCGCCGCTCGTACCCGCCCTGCACCCGGCCGACGCCCGCGGCGGCGAGCCGCTGGACGCCGCCATCGTGGCCGGGCCGCTGTGCACGCCGCTGGACACCTGGGCCCGCGCCGCGAACCTGCCCGACGTACGCCCCGGGGACGTGCTGGCCGTGCCGAACGTCGGCGCGTACGGGCTGTCGGCCAGCCTGCTGGCCTTCCTCGGCCACCCGGCCCCGGTCGAGGTGATCTGCGACGGCGACCGGGTCGTCGAGACGTCCCGGTTGACGCTGACCCGGCTCCCGGCCGACGTGCCGGACGCCGACGAAGAACCACGAGATGAGAGGTGACGTCATGAACGCCGAATTCACCGAGCTGCTCCGGCCGTTCCTCAAGTTCGCCGGCGCCGACGAGATCACCGAGGAGTCGCGCCTGCGCGACCTCGGCCTGGACTCGATGCGCGAGATCGAGCTGCTCTTCGCCATCGAGGAGACGTTCGGGGTGGCCGTGCCCGACGACAAGCTGGTCGACTCCACGTTCGCCACCGCCGGCGGCCTGTGGGGCGTGGTCGAGGACCTGCGCACCCCGGTCGGCGGTGGTTCCCGATGACCGCCGGCGCCGGGTACGCCCCGGCCGTCGAGACAGTGGCCGAGGTGGCGGCGACGCACGCGCGGGAGGCCGACGAGACCGCCACCTTCCCGACCGAGGCGCTGGCCGCGATGCGGCGCACCGGGCTGCTGGGGCTGCTCGTCCCGGCCGACGAGGGCGGCGACGGCGGCACGCTCACCGACCTGGTCGACGTCACGCTGGCACTGGGCCGGGTCGACATGTCGGTGGCGATGGTCTTCGCCATGCACTGCCAGCAGGTCGCCGCGATCACCGCGTACGGCGGGGAGAAGCTGCGGGCCGAGGTGCTGCCGGCGGTGGCCCGGGGCGAGCGCTACCTCGGCTCGGTGACCACCGAGGCCGGCAAGGGCGGGCACCTGCTGACCGCCGAGTCGGCGCTGACGCACGACGGCGAGATGCTCGGCATCGACCGGGCCGCGCCGATCGTCACCGGCGGCCCGTACGCGGACGCGTTCCTCATCACCACCCGGGCGCCGGGCGCCGGGTCGGCGGCCCAGGTGGACCTGGTCTACGCCGACCGCGACCAGTTGGAAATCGAGGTGACCGGCGGGTGGCGCCCGCTGGGCATGCGGGCCACCCACAGCGTGCCGATGCGGCTGCGCGGCGCGGTGCCGCAGTGGCAGGTCGTCGGCGAGCACGGCGCGTTCCGGGAGATCGCCACCACGGTCTTCGCGCCGCTGGCGCACGTCGGCTGGGCGGCCGCCTGGCTCGGCGCGGCGGCCGGGGCGTACGCGCGGGTGCTGCGGCACGCGCGCAGCGAGGCGGGACGGCGACAGTTCGCCCCCTCGTCGGAGCTGGTGCTGCTGCGGCTGGCCGGCGTCCGGACCCGGCTGGACGCGGCGCACGCGCTGCTGCGGCACACCGTCGCGGTGGTCGACGACGCGCCGGACATGTCCGCGTCGCCGGTGCAGCTGCTGCTGAACACGCTGAAGATCCGGGCGGCGGAGGAGTCGTTCGCCGCCGCGCACGACCTGGTCGAGCTGGCCGGACTGCGCCACGGCTACCTGACCGACTCGCCGCTGGCGCTGGAGCGCACCTTCCGGGACCTGCGGTCGGCGTCGCTGAACTACGCCAACGACCGGCTGCGCCTGGCCAACGGGGCGCTGTCGCTGCGCGACCCGGGGGTGCATCTTGCCTGAGTCGACGCCGCGCACGCCGGGCGCGGAGGGCACCGCGCCGGCCGGGGACGACGCCGCGCCGGGCAGGGACCACCGCACCGCAGCCGGCCGGGACGCCGCGCCGGGCGGGGACCGCGCCGAGGTGCGCGCGGCCCTGGCCGGCGTCGACCCGGCCGACGCCCGCGCCGTGTGGCGCGCGCTGGGCGCCGGCGGCGTCACCGCGGCCCTCTACCCGCACGACGACCAGCCGGACCCGGGCCGGCTCGCGGCGCTGCTCACCGAGCTGGACGCGCACTGCCCGCTGGGCGTGACGCTGTCGGTCTGCGTGCAGGTCGCCACCGTGCTGCCGCTGCTGGCCGGCGCGGGCGGGCCGGCGGAGCACGCGCGGCGCGGCATGCTGCGCGGCGACACGGTGGTGGCGCTGGCAGTCACCGACGCGGCCGGATCCGGCTCGGACCTGCTCGACGCCACCACCCGGGTGAAGCTGGGCGAGGGCACGGCCACCCTGGACGGCACGAAGAGCTGGATCACCAACGCGACGACGGGCGACGCGGCGCTGGTGCTGGCCCGGCACCGCGAGGCCCGGCACTTCACCAGCTTCTGCTGGGTGCTCGCGCCGGCCGCCGCGCCGGGCGTGACGGTCTCCTCCGCCGGCCGGGCGTTCGCCGGCTCCGGCGTGGGACACCTGCGCTTCGACGGCGTGGCGCTCGACCCGGACACCGTGGTGGGCCGGCCCGGCCGGGCGCTGGCCGGCTTCGCCCGGCAGGCCGGCGTCGAGCGGCTGGCCGGCGCGTTGTGGGCGCGGGCGATGTGCCACCGGCTGCTGGCCGGCCTGGGCGACTGGCTACGGCGGCGACCGGCCGCCGAGGGCACGCTCTGGGACCGCCCGGCGATCCGGGAACGGTACGCCCGCTGCCTGGTGGCCGTACGCCAGCTCGACGCGCTGTGCGCGCCGCCGCTGGCCTCGACGGACGCCGTGGTGTCCACGGTCGACGGCATGGTGCTCAAGGTCGCCGCCGCCGAGGCGGTGGACCGGGTCGCCGCCGAGGCCGTGCGCCTGCGCGGCGCGGACGCGTTCCGCGACGGCGGCGAGGCGCACCTGCGCGGCGAGGTGGCCATGTTCGGCATCGCCGGCGGTGCCACCGGAGCGATGTTGGCCGGCATCGCCGACCACGCCGACGAACTGGTCGGCGCCGGGATCTGACCGCACCAACAGCACGGAAGGGAGCAACGCCGTGAGTCTCTACCAGTGGTTCCGACGCAGCGCGGAGCGCGTGCCCGAGGCGGTCGCGCTGGAGGTCGGCGGCGAGTCGCTGACCTACCGCCGGCTGCAGGAGGTCGCCGACGGTCTCGCCGGGCGGATGCACGCCCAGGTGGGCCGGCGGCCGCGGGCGGTCGGCCTGCTGGCCGCGCGCAGCCTGCCGGCGTACGCCGGTTATCTGGCCGCGCTGCGGGCCGGCGCGGTCGTGGTGCCGCTCAACCCGGCCTTCCCGGCGGCCCGCAACGCCCGGCTGTGCCGCGACGCCGGGGTGGACGCCCTGGTGGTCGACGCCGCCGGCGCGGCGGTGGCGGCCGACGTCGCGGGCGACGCCGTCACGGTACGGCTCGACGGCCCGCCGCCCGCCGCCGCGCCGGAGCCGGTCGTGCGCCCGGACGACGTGGCGTACCTGCTCTTCACGTCCGGCTCGACCGGCCGGCCCAAGGGGGTGCCGATCCGGCACCGCAACGTGGACGCCTATCTGACGCGCTGCCTCGACGTCTACCGCGTCGGCCCGGGCGACCGGCTGTCGCAGACCTTCGACCTGACCTTCGACCCGTCGGTGTTCGACATGTTCGTCGCCTGGGGCGGCGGCGCCACGCTGGTGGTGCCGCAGCCGGACGAGGTGCTCACGCCGGTGCGGTTCGTCAACGAGCGGCGGATCACCCACTGGTTCTCGGTGCCGTCGGTGGTGTCGCTGGCCCGCCGGATGCGGATGCTCTCCCCCGGCGCCATGCCCGGCCTGCGGCACAGCCTCTTCGCCGGCGAGCAGCTCACCGTCGAGCAGGCGCGGGCGTGGGCGGCGGCGGCGCCGGGCAGCGTGGTGGAGAACCTCTACGGCCCCACCGAGCTGACCGTCACCTGCACCGCGCACCGGTTGCCGGCCGATCCGGCGGCCTGGCCGGAGACCTCGAACGGCACCGTGCCGATCGGCGACGTGCACGACGACCTCGACGCGATCGTGCGGGCCGAGGACGGCACGACCGGCGGCGACGACGGCGAGCTGTGCGTACGGGGGCCGCAGTGCTTCGCCGGCTACCTCGACCCGGCCGACGACGACTGCCGGTTCGTCACGCACGACGGCCGGCGCTACTACCGCACCGGCGACCGGGTCCGCCGCGAGCACGGCACGCTCGTGCACCACGGCCGCCTCGACGACCAGGTGAAGCTGCGCGGCTACCGGATCGAGCTGGGCGAGGTCGAGATGGTGCTGCGCGGGCATCCCGGCGTGCAGGACGCGGTGGTGCTGGCGCTCGGCGCCGGCGACGACGTGACGTTGCAGGCGGTCTACACCGGCGCGGCCGGGATCGCCGCCGAGCTGTCCCGCCGCTGCGCGGACCGGCTGCCCGGCTACATGGTGCCGGCCCGGATCCACCACGTGGCCGCGCTGCCCACCAACGGCAACGGCAAGACCGACCGACGCCGGACCGCCGCCCTGGTCGGCGACGGGACCGGCGGGACGAGAGGAGAACGGTGATGACCGGGATCAGCAACGCGTACGAGCAGGAGCGGGCGTTCCGCTCCGTGGCGGGGCGTTTCGCCACCGGAGTGGCGGTGGCGACGGCGCTCGGACCGGACGGGCCGCTCGGCATGACCGTCAACTCGTTCACCACCGTGTCGTTGTCCCCCCGGATGCTGCTGGTCTGCCTGCGCCGGGACTGCCGGCTGCTGGACGCGGTCCAGGGCAGCGGCCGGTTCGCGGTCACCGTGCTCGCCGACGACCAGCGCGAGGACGCGGCCTGGTTCGCCAGCCGGGGCCGGCCCACCGGCGCGGAGGGGTTCGCCGGCGTCGCCTACGACGCGGAGCGGGAGACCGGCTGCCCACGGCTGACCGACGGGGTGGCGTACTTCGGGTGCGAGGCGGTGTCGGCCGAGCCGGCCGGTGACCACGCCGTGCTGATGGGGACCGTCCGCGCCGCCGGCCTGCTGCGGTCCACGCCGCCGCTGCTCTTCGTGGACGGGCACTACGCGCAGGTCGCCGACCTGCGGGAGACGGAGGTGGCGCGATGAGCATCGGCGCCGCTCCCGGCGACCTGCGCCACCTCAGCCTGCGCGCCGCGCGGGCCGGGGCGGACGCGATCCGCCAGGCGCGTCACCGGGGCTTCCAGACCATCCACAAGGGAGGCGCGGCGCAGGACCCGGTGACCACCGCCGACCACGCCAGCGAACGGGCCATCCTCGACCTGCTCGCCCGCGACCGCCCGCAGGACGCCGTGCTGGCCGAGGAGTCCGGGCTGAGCGCCGGCTGCTCCGGCCTGCGCTGGATCGTCGACCCGCTGGACGGCACGCTGAACTTCAGCCACGGCGCGAGCCGCTACGCGGTCAGCATCGCCGTGGCGGCGGGCTGCGACGTGGGCGACGGCGAGGGTCGGGTGGTCGCGGCCACCATCCTGCAGCCGGCCTCCGGCGCCTGCCTGGTGCTCGACGCCGACGGCGCGCACGACGGCGACGCCACGGTCGCGGTCAACCGCGACGCGGTGCCGGAGCACGCGCTCGTGGCGTTCGCGGTGCCGAACGCGCCCGGCCCCCGGCGGCGCGCCTACCAGGCGCTGGTCGGCCTCGCGCCGCGCGTCGCGGACCTGCGCAACTCCGGCTCCACGGTCTGCGACCTGGCGGCGGTGGCCTGCGGGGAGCTGGACGCGTTCGTCAGCTTCGACCCGGCGGAGTGGGACGTCGCCGCCGGCACCGCGCTGGTGGAGGCCGGCGGCGGGGTGACCAGCCGGTGGTGCCGGGACGGGCAGACCGTCTTCGCCACCGGCGCCCCGGCCGTGGTGGCGGCGCTGGCGGACTGGCTGGGGCCGGACCGCACCGACCAGGAGAGCACCGACGAGGAGGGGAACCACGATGATCAACGATGACGAGTTCCGGCTGGCGCTGGTGGGCGCGGGGCGGATGGGACACCACCACATGCGCGCGCTGGCGGGCAACCGGACGGTCCGGATCAGCCACGTCGTCGACCCGGTGCCGCAGGCGCGGGCGGCGGTCGTCGCCGCCGGGCTGCCGGCGTACCCGAGCGTGGAGGACCTGCTCGCCGAGACCGCGCCGGACGGTCTGCTGGTGACCGCGCCGACCGGCCGGCACGGCGCGCTGGTCGCGGCCGCCGCGAAGGCGGGCCTGCCGGTGCTGTGCGAGAAACCGGCCGGGCTGGACGCGGCCGAGGCCGCGGAGGCCGGCCGCGTCGCCGCCGCCGCCGGCGTCGGCTTCCAGGTCGCCTACTGGCGGCGGTACGTGCCCCAGCTGCGGCGGCTGCGCGAGCGGATCGCCGGCGGCGAACTCGGTGAGGTGCTGTTCGTGGCCGCGTCGCAGTGGGACGGTGAGCCGCCCGCGGCGGCGTTCCGCACCGGCAGCGGCGGGATCTTCGTGGACATGGGGGTGCACGAGTTCGACCAGATCCGGTGGCTGACCGGGCAGGACGTCGCCCGGGTCGCCGCCCAGCCGGCCGGGCACGTCACCGACCCGGCGGTACGCGGCCGGGACGTGGACAGCGCGCACGCGTTGCTCGGCCTCTCCGGCGGCGGCACCGCGCTGGTCTCGCTCGGTCGGCACTATCCGGGCGGGGACATGGCCGCGGTGGAGGTCTTCGGCACCCGGGACCACGTCCGGCTGATGTTCCTCGACCCGGCCGACGGCGACGCCACCATGTACGCGGCGCTGGCCCGCCAGGCGGAGGACTTCGCCGAGCTGGTCCGCACCGGCCGCTCCGAGGGCGCGCAGGTGGCGGACGCGGTCGCCGTGCTCGACGCGGCGCACCGGGCGACGGCACAGCTCACCCAGAGTCACGAAGTACAACCCGATCGGTGAGTCCTTTCACCATCTGGGGGCGCGTTATTCCCTAGCCGAAGGTGGGAAATTCAACCATCGCAACACTGTGGACGGTACTGCGGAGCGAGGGACTACATCCATGCAGTTCAGTGTTCTCGGTCCGCTGACCCTGTCCGCGGACGACCGCGCGGTCGCGCTGACCGGCACCAAACCGCGACTCCTGCTCGCCGTGCTGCTGCTCAGCGCGGGCCGGACCGTCTCCACGGCCCGGCTGGTCGACGCCCTCTGGCCGGACGCGCCGCCCGCGTCGGCGGTGCGCAACCTACGGACGTACGTGCACCGGCTGCGGCAGGTGCTGGACCGCGGCGGCGACTCGGCCGACCGGCTGGTCCTCGACGGCACCGGCTACCACCTGCGTGTCGACGAGCACGAGCTGGACCTGCTCCGGTTCCGGCGCCTCGCCGACGACGCACGCCGGGCCGCGCGGGAGGACCGGCCGGACGCCGCCGCCGACCTGTTCGACCGGGCGGACGAGCTGTGGCGGGGCCACCCGTTGGAGGACCTGCCGGATCTCGGCACCGAGCTGGGCCCGGCGGTCACCGCGCTGCGGGAGCAGCACCGGGAGATGACCACCGAGCTGACCGATCTGCGCCTGCGCCTGGGCCAGCCGGCCCGGGTCATCCCCTCGCTGCGCCGGCTGGTGGCCGAGGAGCCGCTGGACGAGCGCCGCCAGGCGCAGCTGGTGACCGCGCTGACGCTGGAGGGACGCGTGGCCGAGGCGCTGGCCGTCTACCAGCAGGCCCGGCGGGGAATCGTGGACGAGCTCGGCGTCGATCCCGGCCCCGCCCTGCAGGGCGCCCTGCACACCGCGCTGGACGCGGACTCGGCCGAGGCCCGTCCGCCGGCCGGCCGCCCGGCCACGACGCCCGGCGCGCCGCCGGCCGGCCGGCAGGCGCTGCCCATGAAACCGCCGTCCCTGGTCGGCCGGGACACCACCGCCGGCCAGCTTCGCGCCATCGCGGAGGGGATCGCCGACTCGACCGGCGCGGACGAGCACGCCGCCGTCGTGCTGGTCTCCGGCGCACCCGGCGTGGGCAAGTCGTCGTTCTCGGTGTCCAGCGGCTACGAGCTGGCCGACCTCTTCCCCGACGGGCAGCTCTTCGTCAGCTTCGACAGCGGCGACGAGCCGCCGCGCGGCAGCGGGGAGCTGATCCGGGAACTGCTGGTCGAGCTGGGGGTGCCGCTGACCGACGTCTCCGACGACATCCGGGAGCGGGCCGCGGTGCTGCGGTGCGCGCTCGCCGGCCGGCGGCTGCTGCTCATCATCGACGACGTCGAGTGCGCGCAGCAGGTCCGCCCGCTGCTGCCGGGCGCCGGGCGCAGCCTGGTGCTGGTCAACAGCCGCCAGCGCCTGCTGGACCTGGACGTCGGCTGGCGGCTGACGCTGGGCGCGCTGGACCGGGCCGAGGCGGTGGAGCTGCTGGCGACGATCGCGGGCGAGGCCAGGGTCCGCGAGCAGCCGGAGGTGTTCGGCCGGATCGCCGACGCCTGCGACCAGTTGCCGCTGGCCCTGCGGATCGTCGGCAGCCGGCTGGTCACCCAGCCGGACGGCGCGCTGCCCGGCTTCGCCGAGCACCTGGAGATCGAGGAGAACCGGCTCGCCGAGCTGGTGGTCGGGGACATCTCGGTGCGGGACACGCTCTCGGTCAGCTACCGAGGGCTGGACGTCGACGCCCGCCGGGCGCTGCGCGAGCTGGCCGCCGCCGACTCGCTGATCACCCCGACCAGCGCGGTGGAGATCCTGCGCCTGCCCCGGCAGCAGGCCAACCGGCTGGTCGAGCACCTGGTCCAGCACAACATGCTGGTGCCGGTCGACTCCGGCGGCCTCGGCCAACGCTTCCACCTGCCGGAGCTGCTCCGGATCTTCGCCAACGAATGCCCGTAGGGCGGGGGCCCCGCTTGACGCATTCTGCACAAGCGGGGCCCCCTTCTCACGCTCGCTACTTCAGGAACCGGTCCAGCGCCGCCTCGATGGTGCCGCTGTCCGGGGCCGCGTACGACTTCATCGTCACCTTGTTGTAGGAGATGAAGCTCGGGCAGCGGGCGGCCGGCGCGGTCACCGTGCCGCCGTCGCCGATCTTCTCCCCGGTCTTGGCCGCGTGGAACGTCAGCGTGTACCGCGAGGAGATGTAGTCGACCGTGACGATCTTGCCGTCGGTGGCCTTGTACTGGCACTTCTTCGGCGTGCCCTCGCTGCCGTCGACCACCTTGAGGCAGCCGATCACCGACGCGGTGGCGAAGTCCGCCGACTTGGCGTAGTAGCGCTTGTCGGAGCTGAACGACTTCTGCGACCAGAACGTCGGCCGGTCCGGGGCGTTGGAGAAGACGTACGCCTTCGCACTCGACGCGCCGGTGTACGGGGCGGCGTTGAGGATCGAGCCGCCCTCGCAGACCGCGGACAGATCGCTGGAGTAGCGGGCGGTCGTCGCGTCGTTGTTGGTGGGCTCGTCCGGCCCGGTCGACTCCGAGGGAGACTCGGTGGGGGCCGAGGTCGGCCCCGGGGTGGCACTGCCGGACGCGATCGGCGTCGGGTCGTCCTTGTCGTCGCCGCCGAACGCGACGTAGGCGAGACCGCCGCCGCAGCAGAGCAGCGTCAACGTCACCGCGCCGGCGGCGAGGCCGACGATCAGGCCCTTCTTCGACCGGCCGCCGGGCGGCGGGGCCGCCGCGAACGGCGCCGGCTGGCCGGGGTAGCCGGGCTGACCCGGGTACGGAGCCCCGGGCTGGGCGCCGTACGGGGCACCGGAACCCGGCTGCGCGCCGTACGGGGCGCCGGACGCCGGCGGGGTGCCGTAGGGCGCACCGGAGGCGGGCTGCTGGCCGTACGGGGCACCCGAGCCGGGCTGCCCGCCGTAGGGCGCGCCGGAGGCCGGCTGCTGGCCGTACGGGGCGTTGGGGTCGGGCTGGTTGCCCCACGCTCCGGCGTTCGGGTCCGGATAGCCTCCGTAGGGAGGGTGATTGTCACTCATCTGAGGTTCTTCCACCTGTCGTCCGTGGTTCCGGCGATCAACCACCCCGCAGCGTAATGACGGCTGCAAATTCACGATCGCCGACGTCTGCTCGGCCTTCACGATCGGTGCCGACACCGTTCCGGTGCGTACCCGGGAGGCACCCTCCCCCACCGGGCGACCGCGCTCCACCTGGTGGGATCCGTTACCCGGCAAGGGATCGCGGGTTCGGGCCCGGCCGTCGTGAGCGCCGGAAAATGTGACGCACGCTACAGTGCCGCAGGCACCGTGTCCCGGGCCAGGGCCAGCGCGCCGTACAACGCCGCGTCGTCGGCGAAGTCGGACCGCACCACGTCGGGCGGGTGCGGCAGCGCCTCGGTGAGCCGGTCGACGAGCATCCGCCGGATCAACCCGCTGCGGGTGACGCCGCCGACCAGCACGATCCGCTGTGGATCGAGCAGCAGGCAGCAGGTCACCAGCGCGCGGGCCGCCTCGTCGACCCGGGCGGCCAGCGCGTCGCGCGCCACGCCCGGCTGCTCGGCCGCGGCGGCGAGACCGGCCGTCCCGCCTGGTACGTCGAGATCGGCGGCGAGCCGGTCCAGCGCCCGGCCGGAGAAGTCCAGCTCCAGCATCGTCCCCGGCCAGGGGCCGCCGGCCACCGCGTACCCGATCTCGCCGGCCGCGCCCCGGTGACCGGGCAGCACCGCGCCGCCGACCGTGACGGCCGCGGCCACCCCGGTGCCGATCCCCACCACCAGGCCCGGGTCGACGCCGCGCAGGGCGCCGTGCCGCAGCTCGGCCAGGGCCGCGGCGTTCAGGTCGTTGTCCACCGCGACCCGGGGCACGTCCAGCGCGTCGCGGACCGCGTCGGCCAGGCGCAGCCGCTCCCAGCCGGGCACGTTGGGCGCCAGGTCGATGCCGTCCGGGCGGACCACGCCGGGCGAGGCCACCCCGGCCGCGGCGAGCGGGCCGCCGACCTCGCCGACCAGGTCACCGGCGAGCGCCAGCGCCCGGGCCAGCGCCTGCGGCGCACCCTGCTCGGCGTGGGTGGGCACCCGGCGGTGGGCCAGCAGCCGGCCGTCGGCGTCGGACACCCCGACCGCCATCTTGGTGCCGCCGAAGTCGATGCCGAGCAGCAGCCCCGCGCCGCGCGTGCCGGCGGCCGGCGGGCCGGCTGGCAGGCCGGAAAGTCGCACGCTCACGCGGCCCCCATCTCGGCGGCGACGGCGTCCAGCGCCTCGTCGGCGCGGCGCAGCAGGCCACGCACCGCGTCCAGCCGGTCGGCGACCGGCTCCAGCGCGGTCCGCAGCACACCCACCTGGGCGCGGACCGCGGCGGCGCCCGGCCCGTCGGCCTGGGCGCGCTGGAGTACCAGCTCCGGGCGGACGGCGGCGGTGATCAGGTCGGCCACCGCCGCGTCGTCCAGCTCACCGGCGGTGTCGGCGGCGGCGGCGCGTACGCCCTCGGGGGTCCAGGTGTCCGGCCCGCCGGCGCGCACCAGCCGGCCGACCAGCGAGTGCGCGGCGCGGAACGGCACCCCGTGCCGGGTCAGCGCGTCCGCGGCGGCGGTGGTGGTGGCGCCGGAGGCGACGATCTCCTCCCGGCTCGGCGGGGTCAGCGGCGCGATCTCGGCGAGGAAGCCGCCGACCAGCGCGAAGAACCGCTCCGCCCGGTCGTTGCTCTCCCAGAGCCGCATCTGCACGTCGGTGGTGGCGTTGTTGGAGTCCTCCCACCAGGCGGCGCCGACGTTGTTGAGCACCGAGGCGGCGTCCGCGGCGGCCTGACCGGCGTAGGAGACCAGGTGCTCCAGCACCACCGGGTTGCGCTTCTGCGGCATGATGCTGCTGCCCTGGGTGAAGTCACCGGGGGTGGTCACCCACTGCCAGCTCAGCCAGTCCATCAGCGTGCGGGCCAGCCGGGCGCCGGTGGCCAGCGCGCGGGCGTTGATCGTGCCGACCCGGACCAGGTGGTCGGCGCCGGCGACGGCCTCGTACGAGTTGGTGACCAGGCCGGCGAAGCCGAGCAGCTCGGCCAACCGGGCCGGGTCGATGTCCAGGTCGGTGCCGGCGAACGCGCAGGAACCCAGCGGCGAGACGTTGAGCTGGTCGATCACGTCCGCGTAGGTGGCGGCCTGGCCGGCGAGCGCCTCGGCGTAGCCGGCGAGCGCGTGCCCGATCGTGGTGGGCTGGGCCGGCCGGCGGTGGGTGAAGCCGGTGATGACCACGTCGGCGTACCGGTCGGCCTGGTCCAGGGCGGTGCGCCCGGTGTCCAGCACCCGCTGGAGCACCTCGACGAGCTGGTCGCGCAGCAGCATCCGGAACACGCCGGCGTCCAGGTCGTTGCGGCTGCGGGCGAGCTGCACGTCCAGCTCGGACGTGGCGATGCCGCACGCCTCGGCGAGCCGCTTCTCCAGCAGGTAGTAGGTGTCCTCGAAGCTGCCGTCGTACGCCGGGGTGGCGGTGGTGTCGGCGCGCAGCTCGGCCAGCCCGCGCAGCAGCCGGGCGCCCCGCTCGGCCGGGATCAGCCCCTGCTCGGTCAGCATCACCACGTGCGCCTGGCTGGCGCGCACCATCGCCGGGTAGAGGTGCCCGACGTGGTGGTCGTACGTCGGCGCCAGGTGGTTGCGCTGGTAGGTGGTCAGCGTGCTCATCGGGTTTCCTTCCGGTCCGCGGTCAGGCCGAGCAGTCGCTCGGCGTTCCCGGCGAAGATCGCGCGCAGGTGGTCCTCGGGCAGGCCCAGCTCGTGGCAGACGCGGAGCTGGTCGTCGAGGTAGCGGGTGACGTAGCCGCGTGGGAACCAGGACGAGTCGCTGCCGAACACGATGCGGTGCGGGCCGATCGTCTCGTAGGCGCGGCGGAACAGGTCCTCCAGCGTGAGCCGGTAGGGCATCCAACGGACCCACTGGTTCGAGCCGGACGTGTCGATGGAGATGTTGGGGCAGCCCCAGGCGGCGAAGAACAGCTCCTGCACGTGCTGCACGCCGAAGTGCGGCACCACCACGGCCAGCTCGGGGAAGCGGCGCGCCATCCGGACCAGCTCGTCCGGGCCGCCGTACCGGCCGACGGGGAGGCCGCCGGCGCTGCCGTAGTGACCGATGTGGATCAGCACGGGCACGCCGAGGCGCTGGGCGGTGGCCCAGAGCGGGTCGAGGTCGGTGTGGTCGAGCGGTCCGCGCAGCAGCGGCGCGAACAGCTTCAGCCCGCGCAACCCTCGCTCGGTGACGGCGCGTTCCAGCTCGGCCGCCGCGTCCGGCGAGTACGGGTCGTGGTGGGCGAGGCCGAGCAGCAGGTCGGGGTGCCTGTCGACCACGTCGGCGAGCGCGTCGTTGCCGCCACCGGTGACGAAGACGGCCCGGCGCACCCCTGCGGCGCGCAGTTCCTCGACCCACCGGTCCGCCTCGTCCTGCCAACGCTCGGCGGGCGGTTCCGGCTCCGGGAAGCTCCAGGCCCGGCGCCACTGCCGGGCGTACGGCGCGGAGCCGGCGGCCCGCACCTCGCGCTCGTGCGCGCCGCCCGGGTGCATCCCGGCGGCCTCCTCACAGGCGTGCACCGTCTCGTCGGCGCCGATGCGGAAGTGCAGGTGGAAGTCGACGACGTCCAGTCCCCGGTCGGCGGTCACGCGTCCTCCTCGGGCGACGGATCGGGCAGCGAGTCGGGCAACGGGTCGGCGGTGGGCGGGGCCGGCATCGGTGCGGCCACCCAGGCGGCGACGATCTCGCGCAGCCGCTCGCCGGCCGTGGCGCGTATCGTCCGGCCGGCCTCCTCGGTGGCCCGCGACACGTGCCCGGACCAGCCCTGCCACGGGTCGGGCCGGGACTCGACGAGCACGTACGGGTGGGTCACCGGCAGCTTCGGTCGCGGCGGCAGGTCGGCGGCGGCGTCCAGGCGCACCGTCTCCGGCGCGAAGCCGAGCACCCCGGACGTCTCGTACGCGCCGCCGTGACCGCGGGCGATCACGTCGCCGTACAGCTCGCCGGTCTCCGCGGGGGTGACCAGTTGGAACCAGTTGACCAACAGCAGGCTGGCGGTGCGCCGCCCGGAGACCCACTCCATGGCGGCCCGCACGGTGGACATGTTGGCGTCGTGGCCGTTGACCACCAGCAGCCGGGGGAAGCCGGCGGCGACGATGCCCTCGATCACGTCGGCGAGGTAGCCGACCGCGATCTCGGGTCGGATCGCCACCGTTCCCGGCCAGGGCCGGGTCTGCCCGGGGCAGGCCGCGTAGGCGACGGCCGGGAACAGCACGCCGCGCGGGCCGGGCCCGGGCGTGGCACTCTCGGCGCCGAAGCCCTCGGCCAGGATCAGGTCGGCGCCGAGCGGCAGGTGCGGTCCGTGCCACTCGACCGCGCCGACCGGCAGCACCGCGAAGTCCGCCGCCGCGACCACGTCGGCCAGTTCACCGCCGGGGATCCCGGCGGCGGGCAGCAGCCCGCCGCCGTCGGCCCAGCGTGCGCTCACGCCGTCCACTTCGTCGCCTCCCGCGCCGCCCGGCCGCCGTTCTGCAGCCGGCCGGAGACCACCATCACCACGAAGATCAACACCACCTGGAGCATCCCGTACGCGGCGGCGGTGCCGACCTCGAACGAGTACATCCGGTTGTTGATCTCCACCGAGATCGGCGCGGTCTCCGAGGTGTAGATCAGCACCGAGGCGACGAACTCCCCGACGCCGTTGACGAAGGCGAGCAGCGCGCCGGCCAGCACACCCGGCAGCATCAGCCGCAGCGTGACCGTGCCGAACGCCCGCCACCAGGACGCGCCGAGGTTGCGCGCGGCCTCCTCCAGCGACGGGTCGAGCTGGGCCAGCGTGGCCGAGCTGGAGCGGAACACCAGCGGCAGGAACCGCACGAAGTAGGCCAGCGGCATGATCCAGAAGGTGCCGATCAGCACCTGCCCGAAGCTGAACGCGTTGCCGGTGCTGAACGCCGAGATCAGGTTGATCGCGACCACCGTGCCGGGCAGCGCCCAGGCCAGCATGACCGCCACGTCGAGCAGGCCACGCCCGCGGAAGTCCAGGCGGCGCACCGCGTACGCGATGAGCACGCCGACCACGACGCAGCCGACGGTGGCGAGCAGGCTCATCTGCAACGAGTTCAGGATCGGCCGGTAGGCGTCCGGATCGGAGAAGATGGTGGTGAAGTTCTGCGCGGTGTAGCCGGACGGGATCACCTCGGTGGTCCACGTCCCGTCCTCCGAGAACGCCACCAACGCGATCGTCGCCACCGGGGCGAGCAGCACCACCACGGCGAGCAGCGAGGCGGCCAGCGCCAACCAGCGGGCGAACGGGTTGGTCAGCTCGCGGCGGTGGCTGGCCACGCCCTTGGACTGGGAGCGGTAGCTGCGCCGCCCCTCGTACCAGCGCATCCCGAGCAGGAACAGCACCGACACCACCGCGAGCACCGAGGCGTAGGTCGAGGCCATCGGCAGGTCGCCGTTGGTGCGGTTGATGTAGATCTGCATGGTCATCGTGCGGTCCACCCCGAACAGCAGCGGAGCGGTGTACGACGCCAGCGACGTCATGAAGACCAGCAGCGAGGCGGACACCAGCGCCGGGGTGAGCATCGGCAGCAGCACGGTGCGCCAGACCCGGACCCGGCCGGCGCCCAGGTTGTAGGCGGCCTCCTCCACCGACGGGTCCATGCCGGTCAGCGCGGCGGACGTCGCCAGGTAGAAGAACGGGTACATGGTGAACGTGTGCACCACCAGCACACCGGCGATGCCGCTGAACGGCAGCACCGGATTCTCCGTGCCGAAGAGCTGTTGCAGCGCGCGCGGCAGGATGCCGGTCTCGCTGTAGAGCAGCTGGAACGAGATCGCCCCGATCAGCGGCGGCAGCGCCGCCGGCACCAGGATGATCGCCTCGATGAGCCGGCGGCCGGGGAACGAGAACCGCTTCAGCAGGAACGCCATGGCCACGCCGACGACGCCGCACAGCAGCACGCTCGCGGCGGAGATCATCAGCGAGGTGAGCAGCGCGGAGCGGGCCACGCCTTCGCCGGTGAGGAAGCTGGCCCAGTTCTCCGGGCCGTCCACCCCGACGCTCTCGCCGAAGGTGGCGAGCATCGGCTGGACCACGTAGCCGAACAGGATCAGCACGAGTGGGAAGACCAGGACGTACGGGAACCAGCGCGAGTTGGCGTTCAGCCCCGGGCGGCGGGACCGTCGGCCCGGCGGCGTGGGGTCCTCGGTGATCGGCGGGACGGTGGCCGCGCTCGGCGTCGCGGGGATGGTGCTCAAGCTGCCACCACCCACATCCGCTCCGCCGGCAGGCGCAGCCCGACCTGGTCGCCCACGGCGATCCGGGCCGGCACGTCGATGGCGGTCACCTGCACCGGCTCGCCGGCGCCCACGTCGACCAGGAGGTTGGTGGCCATGCCGGTGAACTCCAGCTCGGTGACCCGGCCGGTGATCGCGTCCTCGTCCGTGGCGGCGCCGAGCGTGATGTGCTCCGGCCGCACCGACACCTGCGCCGTGCCGCCCTCGTGGAGCCCGTGGTCGGCGGGCGCGGCGACCGGGACCTCCCGGCCACCGGGCAGCGCCACGGTGACCGTGGCCGGCCCGGCGGTCACCACCGGCACGCTCAGCACGTTGCTGCGGCCGATGAACCGGGCCACGAACGCGGTGGCCGGGCGGTGGTAGATCTCCTGCGGCGTGCCGACCTGGCGGACCCGGCCGGACTCCATCACCGCGATCCGGTCGGACATGGCCATCGCCTCGGCCTGGTCGTGGGTGACGTAGAGCGCGGTGGTGCCGCTGTCCTTCTGGATGCGGCGGATCTCGACCCGGGTCTCCTCGCGCAGCTTCGCGTCCAGGTTCGACAGCGGCTCGTCGAGCAGCAGCGTGCGGGGCCGGATCACCAGGGCCCGGGCCAGCGCGACGCGCTGCTGCTGGCCGCCGGAGAGCTGGTCGATGCGCCGGTCGCCGTAGCCGGCGAGGTGGACCTCGCCGAGCGCCTCGTCGACCCGCCGCTTGGCGTCGGCCCGGCCGACCTTGCGGATCTTCAGGCCGTACGCGACGTTCTGGGCGACGCTCAGGTGCGGGAAGAGCGCGTAGTTCTGGAACACCATGCCGGTGTCGCGCTTGTTCGGCGGCCGGTTGGTGACGTCCTCGGCGCCGAACCGGATCCGGCCCGAGCTGGGGAAGTAGAAGCCGGCCACCATGCGCAGGGTGGTGGTCTTGCCGCAGCCGCTCGGGCCGAGCAGGGTGAAGAACTCCCCCGCCCCGATGCGGAGGTCGACGTCGTCGACCGCCGCGGTGTCACCGGCACGTGGGAAGCGCTTGCTCACCGACTCCAGCGTGACATCGATCATGACGTCTCTCCTTGCGTCCGGTCTGGGTGGAACGAGGGCGGGACGCCGGGCGCCTGGGTGCGCCCGGCGTCCCGGCCGGTCAGCCCTTGTTCTTGATCTGGCCGTTCCAGTGGTTGATCCACTCGGTCTCGTTCTTGCCGACCACGTCCCAGTCGACGTCCATCGGCTTGAGGTCGAGCTGGGCCAGCCACTCCGGCTTCTCCGCGATGTCCACGGCCGGGATCTGGAAGTAGTCCTTCGCCAGCTCGGCACGGAGCGAGTCGTCGAAGAGGAACTCGAGGAACTTCTGCGCGCCCTCGCTGTTGCCGCCCTTGACCTGGGCCAGACCGTCGACCAGGACCGGGGCGCCGGAGGCCGGCATCACGTAGTCGAACGGCATGTTGGCCTGGTTGGCCTGCAGCAGGATGTCCTGGAGGTTCCAGGCGCTCAGCGTGCCCTGCTGGCGGGAGAGCTTGAGGTAGAGGTCGGTGGGGTTGGCCGCGTACGCGCCGGTGTTGGCGTCGAGCTTCTTCAGCCAGTCGTAGCCGGGCTGCGGGTTGCTGCCGTCCTTGCTCTGCCGCTGGATCATCGAGGCGTAGATCGACCGCATGGTGCCGGAGGCCGCCACGTCGCGGATGATGATCTTGTCCTTGAACTCCGGCTTCAGCAGGTCGTCCCAGTCCTTCGGAGCCTGCTCCGGGGTGAGCGCCTTGTTGTTGTACATGATGACCTCGGGCAGCAGGATCTCGCCGAACCACCGGCCCTGCGGGTCCTTGTACTTCTCGTCCATCTTGCCGGCGAACGACGGCTGCCAGCCGGTGAGCAGGTCCTCGGACGCGCCCGAGGCGAGACCCTGCTGGGTGCCGCCCCACCAGACGTCGGCCTGCGGGTTGGCCTTCTCCGCCCGGACCCGCTCCAGGATCTCCTGGGCGCCCAGGTTGAGCACCTCGACCTTGCCCTTGTACTCGGGGTACTTCGCGGTGAACTTGTCCACGACGAAGGTGGTGACCTTCTTGTCGCGGGCCGAGTAGATCGTCAGCTTCTCGGCGTCGCCGCCGGCCGAGTCACCGGAGCCGCCGCCGCACGCGGTGCCGGCGGCGAGGACGGTGGCGAGTGCTCCGGCGAACAGGAGTCGACGTCTCATGGGGTACCTCCGAGGGGTGTTGTGGGGGTGGAGCTTCAGGGGGCGGGTAGCAGGGTGGACAGGCCGGACGCGGCGGCGGAGAGCGCGTAGCTGACCGCGCCGTGCAGCACCGCCTGGTCGCCGAGGACCGCGCGGCGGACCTCGGTCGGGCTGGGCGCGCCGAGGGACACCAGGGCCTGGAGCCGGTCCACGGCGGCGTCGTCGAGGTCGGCCGCGGCGCCGCTGAGCAGCACCCGCCCGGGGTCGACCACGCAGGCGCAGGAGACGACGAGCCGGGCCCAGGCGGCGAGCACCTCGGTCAGGTAGGACCCGGCCCGCTCGTCGGTGGCGGCCAGCTCCACCAGCTCCCGCACCGGCGCGACCGGCCGGCGCCCGGGGGCCAGGGCCACCACCCGCTCGGCGATGGCGCTGGACGACCAGCGGGCCTCGAACGGCCCGACGCCGTCGTGCCCCTGGTCGGCCGGGTCGAGCGGCAGGAAGCCGACCTCGCCGGCCGCGCCGCCGGAGCCGCGCCGGACCTGCCCGTCGAGCACCAGGCCGGCCCCGATGCCGTCGCCGACGTGCAGCAGGAGAAGATCGGCCACGTCCGTGCCCGCGCCGGCCGCGTGCTCGCCGGCGGCCATCAGGTTCACGTCGTTGTCGACCACCACCGGCACGCCCAGCCGGCGCTGGACCGACTCGCCCACCGGGCGCGCCTCGACCAGCCCCACCGAGGGGGCGAGCCGGACCGCACCGCCGGTGGAGACGCCGGGCGCGGCGATGGCCACGCCGCGCAGCGCGGGCAGCCCGTCGCCGGCCAGCTCGGGCACGGCGGTGCAGATGAGGTCGACGATGTCACCGGTACGGCGCACCGTGCGGTGAGCGATCACGGCGCCGTCACTGTCGGCGATCTCGCAGCTGATCCGCGTCGGCTCCAGCGCCACGGCGGCGACCAGTTCGGCGCGGGGGTTGAACTCGAGGATCGCGCGGGGCCGGCCGGCCCGGGAGGCGCCGGGGCCGCGCTCGATCAGGTAGCCCTCGGCGACGAGGTCCCGGACCAGCGGGGTGAGCGTGGCGGGGCTCAGCCCGGTCAGCTCGGTCAGCTCGGCCCGGGAGAGCACCCGGGCCTGGCGGGCGGCGGAGATCACGCTGCTGCGCTTGATCTCCTTCGACCGCTCCCGGCTCACCGGGCTCGTCGGTGGGGTCACCACGTCTGTCACCATTCCTTCCTACGGCGAACGAACTATCTAGTCAAGTAACGATCTGATCTCGCGGCATCGGCTCTGCCGCCGTTGAGCTGGCTTTATGACGCTTCCCCGAGCTTCCGAGGACGACCGGGTCGGTCGGTGCCACGGCTTCGGCATCGCCCCCGACCCCGCCTTTAGTTCGAATCGCGAAGAAAGCGCTTCATGGCTCAACCGGACACCCGGATCAGCCTGCCATTGTGGACTGACGGCCACGGCGGGTGGCGGCCTCGGTTGCGCCGCCTTTGGAGCTGATGGCAGAAACGACTCAGCCCTCGACCCCGGCCCAACACCACCATCGGAGCCCCGCCGTCCAGCAGTCGATCGAGCGGGACGGCCGCAGATCTTGGTACGGATCGGCCCCTTCGGGGGGCCACTCCGTACCAAGATCTCGGATGCCCTCGACTGCGGCGCGCGCGGCCTGGCGCGGGAAGGGCCGCGGCGGCGACCGAGCGCGGGACGTCCGCGACGCCCATCGAACCGCCCACGGTCACGGTCGGCGAGCCGGTCGGGGCGCCGGCCGCCCTTGACGTCGAGCGTGCTCCAACTCCTACCGTCGCGGTGCTAGCGGAGGCGCGGTGGGAAAGGGACCGGATGAGGGTGCTGGTGACCGGTGGGACGAGCGGGCTGGGGCTCGCCATGGCCTGCGCCCTCGCCGCGGCCGGAGCGGCGGTGGCGCTGACCGGCCGATCCGGCCGGCGCGCCCGGACCGTCGCGGCGGGACTGCCTGGGGCGGTCGGGATCGAGCTCGACGTACGGGACGAGGCGTCGGTGGCCCGGGCGGTCGACGAGGCGTGGTCGCGGCTCGGCGGCGTCGACATGCTGGTGAACAACGCCGGCATCGGCATGCGGACGGTCAATCCGCGCTTCATGACCCACGTGCAGGGCTTCTGGGAGGTGCCGGCCGCCGACTTCCGTGCGATGGTCGAGACCAACCTGACCGGCTACTTCCTGGTGGCCCGGGAGGTCGTGCCGCGGATGCTGGCCGCCGGCGGTGGCCGCGTCGTCAACGTCTCGGTGAGCCACTCGACCATGCACCGTGCCGGGTTCGTCCCCTACGGGCCGTCGCGCGCCGGCAGCGAGGCACTGTCCCGGGTGATGGCCGCCGACCTGCGCGGCACGGGCGTCACCGTGAATCTGCTGCTGCCCGGCGGCGTGACGGCCACCGGGATGCTGCCGCCCGATGCGGTGCCGCAGGGTCGGGAGGTCCTGGCGCCCGACGTGATGGGCCCGCCCATCGTCTGGCTGGCGTCGGCCGACGCGGCCGACGTGCACGACGAGCGCATCAACGCCGTCGAGTTCGGCCATTGGCTACGTGACCGCCACCCGGTGAGGTGATCAAGGGCTTCGGGTCGCGCCGGCCTGACGCGAAGTGCTTGGTCACCGGCGCGAGCGCCACCCGCACCGCCGTCGGGCGGACGCTCAGCGACGGCCACCGAACTGCCAGTTGTGCACCTCGACGTCGGCGTATCGACGCGCGGTCAGAAGGGCGCGCGCCGTGTCCGGATCCGGCGCCTGGACCAGCAGCGCGGTGCCCAACCAGGTCGTACCGTCGTCGGACAGCAGGGGGCCGTAGGCGATCAGCCGGTCCGGATCGCCGGGCACGGCCAGGTCGGCGGGCTGCCCCGCGCCGAGGGCCAGCACCAGGTAGCGGTGGCCGCCGACCGGGCCGCCGGGAAAGTCCCACATCCGTCGGCGCAGCGTGTTGCGCCATCGCCGGAGCAGGACGTCGCGATACACGCCGGCCTGGTAGTTGGGCTCGTCGAACGCGAACGCGCGGGCGGCGGCGGAACCGGGCAGGTCGACGATGTGCAGGCTGCCGGTGGGCGTCTCACCGTCGTCGGCGAGGGTCGGCCCGCGAGCGATCATCCCGGTCGCGAACCGGTCCATGTAGGACCAGTGCTCCTCTCGCCACTCGTCGCGCAGCGCGACGGAGTCCGGCCGGTCGCGGTGGAAGCACAGAAACTCCATGCGGACAGTCTCGACCCCCACCGAGGACACCGACGTCCACGGGGCGGTTCCACACCCCTGCCACCCCTTAATGGCGTACATCTATATTGACGCTCATCAGAGGCGCGGACAGACTTCCGGAACCACCACCCCCATGATCCCGCTCCGGGAGGACGCAATGAACCGTCCCCGCCTGTCGTCGACGCGCACGGCCGCACGCCTGGCCGCGCTCGCCGTCGCCACCGCCGGCGTGCTGCTCGCCGTCGCCGCACCCGCCAACGCCGCCGTGCCCTCCGGGCGCTACGTGGCGCTCGGCGACTCGTACACCGCCGGCCCGCTCATCCCGACCCAGACCGACCTGAACTGCCTGCGCTCCAACCGCAACTACCCGTCCCTGGTCGCGACGGCCGCCGGCTCGTCGTCGTTCGCGGACGTGAGCTGCTCCGGGGCCACCACCGACGACATCCTGTACGGCGGCGACGGGCAGCTCGGTATCACCGTGCCGCCGCAGGTCAACGCCGTCACGTCGAGCACGGCGCTGGTCACGGTGCAGATCGGCGGCAACGACATCGGGTTCTCCGGGATCATCAGCGACTGCGCGCAGGCGAGTGTCAGCAGCCCGCTCGGCTCGCCGTGCAAGGACCGGTTCACCGCCGGCGGCACCGACCAGTTGCGGGCCCGGATCGCCGCCACCGTGCCGAAGGTGACGTCGGTGCTGCGCTCGGTCAGGCAGGCCGCGCCGGGCGCGCGGGTCGTGGTGCTCGGCTACCCGGCGATCCTGCCGGACAGCGGCTACGGCTGCTGGCCGGTGGTGCCGATCGCCTACCAGGACGTCCCCTACCTGCGTGGCGTCGAGAAGGCGCTGAACGCGATGCTGGCCGACACGGCGGCGGCGAACGGCGCGAGCTACGCCGACGTCTACACCCCGTCGATCGGCCGCGACGCGTGCAAGGGCAGTGGCACCCGCTGGGTCGAGGGGTTGGTGCCGCAGAACGCCGCCGCGCCGTTCCACCCGAACGCCCGGGGCGAGCAGGGCATGGCCGACGCCCTGCGGGCGCACCTGAGCTGACGTGTTCCGCCCGAGCCGGTCCCGCCACCCGGCGGGGCCGGCTCGCGGCCGCTTGGCAAAAGCTTTCAGCCGGAACCATGGCGGTGAAGGGTATCGACAGCAGGGTCGGCGTCGGGATAGCGTTCCCGCACTCACATCCGTCGATCGGTTGGTCGCCGAGCGCCGTCGCCGAAGGAGCGCCATGCCCACGTCCCGATCCGTCCGTCTGCGACGCCGAGGCCTGCTCGGCCTCCCGGCCCTGGTGACCGCCGCGCTCGCCGTGGCCGTCCGGCCCACCCCGGCCGCCGCCGCGCCGAAGGTCGAATGCCTCGCCGACCTGCTCCAGGAGAAGTGATGGCCACCATCGGCTGGTTGGTGGACGTGCTGCGCGCCGCCGGGGTTCAGGTCGTGGTCGAGGGCGACTGGCTCAACCGCGCCCGCCCCGGCTCCTTCGACCCGATCGGCGTGCTGTGGCACCACACCGCCGCCACCTCCAGCGCGAGCAACCCGCACCCGGCGCTCAACATCTGCATCAACGGCCGCTCCGACCTGGCCGGCCCGCTCTGCCAGGCGCTCGTCGACTACCACGGCGTGTTCCACGTGATCTCGGCCGGCCGGTGCAACCACGCCGGCGTGAGCGGCGGCAGCGGCCCGATCCCGGCCGGCGACGGCAACACCCTGATGATCGGCTGGGAGATCGACTACAACGGCGTCGACCAGCGGATGACCACCGCGCAGTACGACGCCGCCGTGACCGCCACCGCGGCCGTGCTCACCCGACTCGGCAGGGACGCCAGCTACGCCCGGGGGCACCGGGAGACCAGCACCACCGGCAAGATCGACCCGTCCTTCATCGACCTGAACGCGATGCGGGCCGACGTCGCGGCGAAGATGTCCGGCGGTGGCGGCGGCTGGTCCTCGATCGTTGACAACTCGACCGCGGGCCGCTTCACCGCCAGCGGCAACTGGGGCGTGTCGACGTACTCCGGCCAGCGCTACGGCGCCGACTACCGCTACGCCGACCCGGTCGCGGCCAGCGACGCCGCCTGGTACCGGTTCAACGTCCCGCGCACCGGCAACTACCGGGTCGAGGCGTGGTGGCCGGCGAACGCGGGCTACAACGCCGCCACGCCCTACGTCGTCGCCACCACCACCGGCAACCGGACCGTCTACGTGGACCAGCGGGCCACCGGCGGCCAGTGGCGCACCCTGGGCACGTTCACGCTGGCCGCCGGCGACGCCGACCGGGTGGCGGTCAGCCGGTGGAGTTCCGCCGCCGGCCTGGTCGTCGCCGACGCCGTCCGGCTCACCGAGGTCTGACCGGCGCCCGACGCGGCCGGGTGGCGGACCACCCGGCCGCGTCCGGCCGGTCTCAGCGCAACGACCGGAACGCGTCGCGCATCTCCCGCGCGAACAGCTGCGGCTGCTCCCACGCGGCGAAGTGCCCGCCCCGCTCCACCTTCCGGTAGTGGATCAGATTCGGGTACGCCCGCTCGGCCCAGCTCCGCGGCGCCAGCAGGATCTCGTCCGGGAACTGGCTGACCGCGGCCGGCACCCGGACCCCCTTCGCGGCGAAGAAGGACAGCGCGTTCTGCGCGTAGAGGCGGGCCGACGAGACGCCCGTGTTGGTCAGCCAGTAGAGCGTCACGTTGTCCAGGATGTCGTCCCGGCTCAGGCCGCCCGGCCGACCGGCGAACGCCGCGCGAATCAGGTCCAGGCTGGCCGCGTCGTGGTCGAGCATGAACGACGCCAGCCCGACGGGCGAGTCGGCCAGCGCGGTCAGCGTCTCCGGGCGGGTGGTCATGATGATCGCGTACGCGGAGTGCTTCCAGAAGAAGTCGATGCGCTCACAGGCCGCCCGCTCCTCCTCGGAGAGCCCGGCCGGCAGCTCCGCCAGCGGGTCGTTCACCCCGGTGATGCCGCTCTGCAGCAACGCGTCGATCTCGGGCGGCACCACGCAGGGCATGTTGGTGTGGATACCGGCCAGCTCCGGCGGCGCCTGCACGCCCAGCATGTCGGTGATGAGCGCGCCCCAGTCGCCGCCCTGCGCCACGAACCGGTCGTAGCCCAGCCGCCGCATCAGCTCGGTCCAGGCCCGCGCGATGTGCTGCGGGTCCCAGCCGGGCGCGTCCGGGTGGCCGGAGAAGCCGTAGCCGGGCATCGACGGGATCACCAGGTGGAAGGCGTCCGACGCGCTGCCGCCGTGCGAGGTCGGGTCGGTGAGCGGCCGGATGATCTTCAGTTGTTCGATCACCGAACCGGGCCAGCCGTGCGTGACGATCAGCGGCAACGCGTCGTCGTGGTGGGACCGGACGTGGATGAAGTGGATGTCCAGCCCGTCGATCTCGGTGACGAAGTTCGGCAGGTCGTTCAGCCGGGCCTCGACCCGGCTCCAGTCGTACTCCTTCTCCCAGTAGCGGGCGAGCGCCTGGCTGGTCTCCAGCGGCACGCCCTGTGACTGGTCGTCGACGGTCTCCCGCTCGGGCCAGCGGGTCGCCGCGATCCGTGCCCGCAGGTCCGCAAGATCCGCCTCGGGCACCTCGATCCGGAACGGGCGGATGTCGGTGGCGGTGCGGGTCGGCGTCATGGTCTTGACGGCCACGGAGAATCTCCTCCTCGATCGGGGTCAGGGCCGAACGTGAAGACGTACGCGCGGAAGCCGGTCCGGTCCGTGACCAGCGTCAGCAGGTGCTACCTCGGCGGCCCGCTCCGGCGGCTTACCCGGCCGGCGTGGCTTCGAACGGCCGTCAGCCCGCGGAGGCCGGCCCTCGACCCTCCGTCGCCGGGTCCCGGTGGCCGAACGAGTCGGCGACGGCCACCCCGACCAGCACGGCGGTCGCGGCGGTGGTCCCGGCGATCAGCGGCAGCGGCGCGGTGGCGAGCCCGAGCACCGCCAGCGCCGCCACCCCCAGCAGCCGCGAACGCGGGCCGCGCCCGCGCGCGTCGTGCAGGAAGAAGAACTGGGCCACCAGGAAGACCGCCGGCCCGCCGAAGGCGAGCACGGTGAAGCCGAGCGTGGCGTCCCCGTCGGGGCGGGCGATCGCGAGCTGGTCGGCGACCGCGATCCCGATCAGCGCGAGCACCACGAGCGTCAGCGTCCAGGTCCCCCGCCGGCCGACCGCCCCGGCGTCCTCGGCCGTCTCCGCCGCCTGCACCCCGATCCGCTCGACCCGCCGGAAGTAGCACCACCACAGTGCGACGGTGCCGGTGAAGCCGGCCACCAGGGCGAACAACCGCGCGGCCGTGAACGGCTCGTCGCTGAACGCCCGCCCCTCGGTCAGCACCGTCTCGCCGAGCGCGATGATGAAGAACAGCCGGAACCGCTCGATCAGGTGCGAGCCGGCGATCTCGGTGTGTGCGAGGTCGAGGCGCCGGCCCGGGCCCGGCAGCCAGTGCAGGCTCCACCCGCCGACGTGCAGGCCGACCACGGCCAGCCCCCACAGCACGAGGCGCGCCACGCCCTCCGTGACCGCGCCGGCCACCAGCAGCGCGCCGAACGGCAGTTCCCAGACCGCGACGTGGACGAAGTGCCCGCCCTGCGTCCGCCCGCGCAGCGCCACCATCAGGAACGTGGTGCGTCCGAGTTGCAGCAGCAGGTAGCCGACGACGAACATCCAGGCCCGGCCGTCGAACGCGTCGGCGATCGCGCCGGACATGAGCAGGCTGGCGAACATCATCCCGACCAGGAGCAGCCGCACCGGGGTACGGTCCGGCTCCAGCCAGTTGGTGCCCCACGCCGTCATGTACCAGGCGTAGACGACCGCGAGGCCCAGGATCACCGTCTCGACACCGGTCCGCAGGCCGACGTGGGCGAGCAGGTGGTGCGAGAGCTGGCCGATCGCGAAGACGTAGACCAGGTCGAAGAAGAGTTCGAGCGGGGTGACCACGCGTTCGGCCCCGGGCCGGCGGGACACCGCGTCGGCACGGCTCCTCATACCGGCCACGCTATCGACGCGGGCGTCCCCGGGGAGCATGATCCGCACCGGCCCGCTCCCGCGCCGCCGCCCTGCCCGACAGCGGAGATCGAGCGGCCGACCAGATGGGACGCCGGTAGATCTTGGAAGTAACGTGCCCCTATGGGGGCCGCTCGCCTCCAGGATCTCGGGACGAGGGGGTCCGATTGGCAGCGAGGCGGCGGACCCAGCCCAGGAAGCGACCGTAGAGCACCGCCGGATCCGGCGGCTCCGGGCACAGCCGGTTCAGGTCGGCGGTCGCCTCGGTCAGCAGGTCGGCCATGTCGACCGCGAGCCACGACCACGCCTGTACGGGCCCGGCGAACTGGCCGCCCTGTTCGGCGTCTCGCGCCAGCGGGTCCTCCAGATCACCCGCCGCCCCGGGTTTCCCGAGCCGCTCGCCCGGCTGATCGGCATGAACGTCTGGGATGCGGACGAGGTGGACGAGTGGGCCCGGCACCACCGCCCACCCCGCCCCACCGACGGCGACGAGCAGGGCTGACCAGCCGCGACCATGACGCCGATGTGACGGTATCGGGGACGTCCCCGATACCGCCACATCGCTGCGGAGTAGTCGATCAGACCGTGCCGTGCCCCGGGTTGGCCCGTCGGCGCCGGCTCAGCACCGTCAGCGTGATGCCGGCCAGCAGCACCAGCCCACCGAGGACGGACAGCGGCACCAGGAATGAGCTGCCGGTGATCGGCAACTTGCCGTGGTGCCAGGGCCACGGGCCCGGGTGCGGGCCGGGTCCGGGGTGCGGGCCCGGACCGGGTTCGATCTTCACCCGCACGCAGAGCGTGTCCTCGGGTGAGACCGGCGCCGGACCCGACGGCGGCGTGCCGGTCGCGCTGGCCGTGTCGGTGATGCAGCGCTCCTTGGCGTCGGCCTTGGACACGGTGTAGGTGGCCGTGCAGGTGATGGTCTCCCCAGGCGCCAGGCTGACCTCGCCGTTCGGAGTGTCACCCGGCCCACAGGTGATCGGGCCGAGGTTCGCCGGGTCGGCCGGCGGCGCCAGCGTGTCCGTCACGGTGACCTCGGTGAGTGGGACCGAGCCGGTGTTGGTGACCTGGAAACGGTATGTCACCTGCTGGCCGACCTTGTGCACCTCGGTCGGGTCGGCGGACTTCACCAGCGTGATCGCCGCGCCCTGGGTGACGGTCACCGTGGCCGAGGCCGGCTCGGAGCGTACCGGTGCCGGCGGTTCCTGCCCGGGGACGGTGGGCGGCGTGCCGACCGCGACCGCGGTGTTGGTGATCCTCCCGGCTGCCACGTCCTCCTCGGTCACCGTGTAGGTCGCGGTGCAGGTCGTGCTCTCCCCCGGCGCGAGCGCCGTCTCGGCGCAGGTGATCGCCGAGGGCCGCCCGCTGCCGGAGAACTCCGTCTCGTCGACGACGATCCCGGAGAGCGTGGTGTTACCGGTGTCGGTGACCACGTACCGGTAGGTCACCACGTCACCGGCGCGGGACACCGTCTCCGGCGTCACGCTCTTGGTGAGCGCGATGCCCGGGTGCAGGATCGGAATGTCGTTGGTCGACGGTCCGGACACCGGCGCCGGCCCGCGCGGCGGGGTGCCGGTGGCGGTCGCGGTGTCCAGCAGCGAGGCTTGGGCGAAGTCGGCCGCCGAGACCGTGTAGGTGGCCCGGCACTCGATCGACGCGCCTGGTGCCAGCGTGACGGTGCCGTTCGGCACGTTGTCCGGGCCGCAGGTGATGGCGGTCTGGTTGTCGCGGCTGGCCGGCGGCAGCAGGGTGTCGTTCACGGTGACCTTGGTCAGTGTGAGGCCACCGGTGTTGACCACCCGGTAGGTGTAGGTGACCTTCTGGCCGACCTCGGTGATCGCCACCGTGCTCGACGACTTGACGATGTCGATGCCGGACACCGGGCCACCGGCGGGCACGGTCAGCGTGGACGGGTCGGAGTCCACAGGCGTGGTGGTGCCGGGCGGCGTGCCGTGCGCGGTCGCCGTGTCGGCGAGCGAGCCGTTGTCGAGGTCGGCCTGGGTGACCGTGTACGTGGCGGTGCACGTGGTGGACGCGCCCGGCGCGAGCGTGGTGTCCGCGCAGGTGATCGGCCCGAGGTTCGCGTTCGACGACGGCGGTGTCTGCACGTCTGTCACGTCCACGTTCGACAACGTGAGGCCGCCGGTGTTGACCACCACGAAGCGGTACGGCACCTGCTGTCCGGGCGCGGTGATCACGGTCGTGGTGGACGTCTTGTCCACGCTGATCGAGGCGGTCACCTCCGCGCCCGGGATGATCAGGACGGACGGGTCGGAGACGACCGCGGGACCGGTGGGCGGCGTGCCGCTCGCGGTCGCCGAGTCGGCGAGCGAGCCGTGGTCGATGTCGGCCTGCGAGACCGTGTACGTGGCGGTGCACGTGGTGGACGCGCCGGCCGTGAGCGTGGTGTCCGCGCAGATGATCGGCCCGAGGTTCGCGTTCGACGACGGCGGCGTCTGCACGTCCGTCACGTTCACGCCCGTCAGCGTGACACCGCCGGTGTTGGTGACCGCGAACCGGTACTCCACCTTCTGCCCGGCCGAGCTGATCGTCGTGGTGGTCGAGGACTTGACCACGGTGATCTCCGGGGCGACGGGCGTGGCCGCGATCGTCAGGTCAGACGGCTCCGAGTCGACAGGCGTCGTGGTGCCCGGCGGCGTGCCGTGCGCGGTCGCGACGTCCGACACCGAGCCGAAGTCGAGGTCGGCCTGGCTGACGGTGTACGTGGCCGTGCAGGTGGTCGACGCGCCCGGCGCGAGGGTGGTGTCCGCGCAGGTGATCGGCCCGAGGTTCGTGTTCGATGACGGCGGCGTCTGCGCGTCGGTCACGTTGACGCCCGACAGCGTCACGCCGCCGGTGTTCGTGACCGCGAAGCGGTAGGGCACCTGCTGGCCGGGCGTGGTGATGGTGGTCGTGGTGGAGGACTTCACCACCGTGATTCCGGGCGCCAGGGGCGTCGCCACGATGGTCAGGTCCGACGGGTCCGAGTTGATCGGCGTGGTGGTGCCCGGCGGCGTGCCGTGCGCGGTCGCCGTGTCCGACACCGAGCCGTGGTCGAGGTCGGCCTGGGTGACCGTGTACGTCGCCGTGCAGATGGTCGACACACCGGGCGCGAGGGTGTCGGTCGGGCAGGTGATCGGCCCGAGGTTCGCGTTCGACGACGGCGGCGTCTGCACGTCCGTCACGTTGACGTTCGACAGCGTCAGTCCGCCGGTGTTCGTCACCACGAACCGGTAGGGCACCTGCTGGCCGGGTGCGGTGATCGTGGTGGTGACGGAGGACTTCTGCACCGAGATCGACGGGGTCAGCACCTCAGCCGGGATGGTGAGGTCGCTGGGGTCGGAGACCACGGGCGTGCCGCCGCCGGCCGGCGTGCCCCGCACGGTCGCCGAGTCGGAGACGCCGCCGTTGTCCAGGTCGGCCTGGGTGACCGTGTACGTCGCCGTGCAGGTGGTCGACGCGCCGGGCGCGAGGGTGGCGTCCTGGCAGGTGATCGGGCCGAGGTTCGCGTTCGACGACGGCGGTGTCTGGGTGTCGGTGACGACGATGTCGGTCAGTGCGACGCCGCCGGTGTTGACCACCCGGAACGAGTACGGCACCTGCTGTCCGACGGATCCGATCAGCGCGGTGGTCGACGACTTCACCAGTGCGATGCTGGCCGGCCCACCACCGTTGCAGGTCAGGGTGGTGCTGAACGGGAAGTAATGGATCTCGCCGCCCTGGTGGTCGAGGGTTCGGGTGATCACGCTGCCCTCGGTGTTGGTGGCGGACAGGTCGGTGAAGTCGGCGTTCGGGGCGTAGATGCTGCCCTCGACCGTGCGTGCGCCGGCGGTGAGCGTGAGCCGGGTCGCGGTCGGGAAGTTGATCAGGATGTACTGGGCCTGCTGGCCGCCGATGCCGGAGAAGTTCGGCGCGGTCCAGTCGAAGGTGTTCCCGACGCCTGTGGTGTCCACGTTGATCAGCAGTGGTGTGGTCGCGGTGGGCTGGTTGCGGAAGGTCAGCGTGTCGATGTTGTTCAGGTCGGTGGCGCTGAGGTTCAACACGTTGGTGACGCCGCTGGTCAGGTTGATCACCGCGTTGGTGCCCGGCGGGATGGGCCGGGGCAGGACGTTGCCGTTGGGGTCGGTGAGGACCACTGTGTTCTCGCAGCCGGCCAGCCCGGTCGAGGTGGACCGGAACGACGCGAACGTGTCGGCGAAGTTGATCGGCGAGGTCGGGCCGACGTTCGCGGGCGCCTGTCGGACGGTCAGCTCCACCCGGGGGAAGGCGTCGTAGTTGTTGGTCGGCAGGATCCGGGTGTTGACCGCGGCGCCATTGTTGTCGGTGTCCCGGACGAACGTGCCGGTCAGGTTCCCGACCTTGGCGTACCCCTGGGACAGCACCTGGAGCCGGCTGCCCGGCACGCTTCCGGCGAAGTCGACCCGGCCGCCCACGACGAGCGCGGACGGACGGCTGTCACCGGGCACGACGAACGAGCCCGCGGTGTTGTTGGCGAGCTGGTAGTTGCCGAAGGAGAGGTCACCACCGACGGCCATGGTGCCTTCGTTCTCGCTGGTGATCACCCTGGCGTTGCCCTCGGTCATCACCCCGAAGCTCTGTGCCGGCGCGACCGGGTTGACCGGGCCGATGGCCCGCGGCGCCTGCTGCGGCGGCGGTTGGCCGCCCGGGGCGGCCGACGCGACCGCCACCGGCAGCGGCGCGGTGAGCGACGCGACCGCCACGATCGCGGCGGCTCGCCACCACGTACCGCTGAACTTCTTGATCATCATTCCCCCGCTTGTCCGATTTGCGGGGATATTAGCTATCTGGATGCCCGCCGGGAGCCGCTACCCGGAATGTGAGCGCCGGACTCGAAGCGCTCGCGCGCCAGGAAGGCCAACTGCGCCCGCTTCTCCGGCAGGTCGATCTCGTCGGCGAACGTGAAACCCTCCGTCCGCAGTCGACGCAGCGCGGCGTCGTTGCGGACGTCCGGCTCGGCCACCACCCGCCGCGCCGCCGGATCCCGCAGCAGGAACCGGATCAACGCCGGCACCACCGCCGAGGTGAGGCCGCGCGCATAGCGCCGGGGCGGGTTGAGCAGCAGGTGCATCCCCACGTCGCCGGGCTGCACCGGGTAGCGCTCCCCCACCGGGTCCGCCTCCGGCCGGTAGGTCTGGAACAGCCCGACCGGCTCGCCGTCGAGCCGGATCAGGTACGCGTGGTGGGTGTCCAGCCCGTCGAGGAAGGCGTAGACCTCGCGTACGTCGTCGAGCGTGTAGGAACCCATGCCCCAGAACCGGTTGCGGGGCACCGTGACCCAGCCGTGCAGCAGCTCGGCGTGCCGGTCGGGGCGCACCGGCTCCAGCGCCAGCTCGCCGAGGTCGGGGTTCCGTTCCAGGTGGATCACGAGGTCGTCCTTCGGTAGGGGCCCGGCGGGCACCGGGATCAGCGTCCCGGCGGCCCAGTGGGCGAGTTGGTCGGTGAAGTGCGGGTCGTCGGGTCGCCCGGACGCCCCGAACGGGACGATCCAGCGGCTGGCCGCCCGGTCGGTCAGGTCCCACACGTAGCGGGCGACCGGGCCGCGCCAGCAGGCGTCGGAGACGCCGGGGACGCTGGAAGTGGCCAGCACGCAGTCGGTGTCACCGGCGAGCGACACCGCTCGCACGGCGTCCGTGGCCGCGGCGGCCACGCCCAGGTGCACCGGGTGCAGCAGATGACGCCGGCCCCACGGCTCCGGCGCCCGTCCGGCGGCCACCTCCGCCAACGCCTCGACGGCGAGCGACACCACGTCGACACCGAGGGCCCCGAGCGACGCCACGTCGACACCGGAAGCCCCGAGCGACGCGTCGCCGGACCCGGCAGGCCGGGGCGACGCCGGACCGACGCCGGATGGCGCGACCACCGGCGACGCAGGCCCGGCGGGCCCGTCGACCAGGTGGTCCAGGGCCAGGCCGATCCGGGTCGCCGGGTCGGTCCAGGGGGCGAACAGCTCGTCGTACCCGGACGGCTCGTGCAGCGCGCGCAGCGACGGGTGCGCGCAGAGCCGGCGGGCGAGCGCCGCGCGCCAGGCCGCGTAGGCGCCGGCGTCGGCCGAGTCGGCCGCCATCACGCCGTCCCAGGCCCGCAGCCGGCTGTGCAGGGTACGCGCCGGCGCGGTGAGCCGGGCCGGGTCGAGCCGGGCGAGCAGCCGGCGCACCGGTGTCGCCGGGAGCCGGGCGTCGGTGTGCACGCCTGCCGCCTCGACGCCGTCGGCGAGCAGGGCGCGGATCCGCCGGGCGCGGTGCGGCGGCGCGAAGTCGACCCCGTGCGCGGCGACGTCCGGGCGCCGGTCGTTGGCGCAGACCGCGACACCGTCGACCCCGGGCGTCCGGCCGGCGTGACCGTCGCCCTCCCCCGCGACGGTCTCGTCCACCATCGGCAGGTGGTCGCCGCGCCACCGGTGACGCGGCTTCCAGGCGGGCACCGGCTCGCGGCGGCACCGCTCGTCGCGTACCGGAACGAGGCCGGCGACCAGGCGGCGGACCGTGCCGCCGGTGTCGGCGGCGAGCACGCTGTTGACTGGCTCGACCCAGGCGCGCAGCGCGTCCGCGACGTCGCCGGCGTGGCGGGCACGCAGCAGCGGGAGCAGCGCCTCGAGGCCGAGGCGGGCCTCGACCCGGCTCGGTGTGCGGAGGCTGAGCGCCTCGCCGGTGACCCGGTCGTGGTCGATCACCGGGCCGCGCGGCGTCTCGATGATCTCGACGCGTTCCGCCGAGCCGCCGCGCACCGAGATCTCCTCGACGTGCCGGGTGACCGGCGTCCAGCCGGACGGGCCGCGCGCCAGCAGCCGGTCGCCGTCTCGGCGCAGCTGCTCGCGGTAGAGGTCCTGGTAGTCGGCCATCGCGTTGGTGACGGCCCAGGCCACGTGGCCGGTGTGACCGAAGTGCGGCAGCCCGGGTACGCCGGGGAAGGCCAGCCCGACCACGTCGAACTCCGGGCAGGCCAGCCGGATCTGCTGGTAGACGCCGGGCAGTTCGAGCAGCCGGTGCGGGTCGCCGGCGAGCACCGGGCCCCGTCCGGTCGCCGGGTCGGCGGGCAGTGCCCAGGCGTTGCTGCCGGCGGACGCCGGTCCCTCCACCGCGAACAGGCCGACCGCGTCCGGGCCGAGCGTGCGGCTGACGTGCGCGTGCCAGAGCTTGTTCGGGAACGTGGAGAAGAGCGCGTGCTGCACCAGGAACACGCCGAGCGGTGTCCACGGGTGCCAGGGCTCCGGCGCGGTGCCGGTGGCGGCGTACTCGGGTGCCGCGGCGGCGCCCTCGGCGAGGCCGTCGTTGACGCCGTCGACGTACGCCTCGACCCATCGACGGGTCACCGGGTCGAGGCGTTCGTGGCAGCGCCGGGCGGTGTCGTCGAGCCGGGCCCGCCGGGCGAACCGGTCCCAGGCCAGCTCGGCGGCGCCGACGTGCGCGGCCAGCCGGCCCTCGGCCCGCCAGCGCTCGACGCCGAGCTGCCAGGCCCGGTCGAACGCGGTGACCCGGCCCTGGAGCCGGGCCAGCTCGTCGACGTCGGCGGCCCACAACTGCGGTACGCCCCAGCGGTCCCGCGCGACACGCATCCCCGGACCCCCCTGCTTGAAAGTTAGGTGAGCCTAACCTAATCTGACTGCCGCGCGGCGCTCGCCGCGCCCCCTGTCCGCACGACCACCGGGACGTCGCATGAGTTCGATCGGCAGCGCGGCACGCGCCCACCTGTTCCACGACGGCACCGTCGAGCGCTACCGGGACGTGCTGGCGCGCGGCGTCGACCGGGTCGCCCGCCGGGTCGCCGCGGTGGACCGGCCGGGCACCGGCGCCCCGCCGGGGGCGCTCGCCCCGCTGGTCGGCGCGGTCGACCTGGACCGGCCGCTGGGCGACACCGACGCCGCCCTCGACGAGCTGCACGACGTGTGGCTGCGCGACGCGGTGTGGTTCCACCACCGGCGCTACCTGGCCCACCTGAACTGCCCGGTGGTGATCCCGGCGCTGCTCGGCGAGGCGGTGCTCAGCGCGGTCAACTCCTCCCTGGACACCTGGGACCAGAGCGCCGGCGCCACGCTGATGGAGCGCCGCCTGATCGACTGGACGGCCGGGCGGATCGGGCTGGGCGACGCCGCGGACGGCGTGTTCACCAGCGGCGGCACCCAGTCCAACCTCCAGGCCATGCTGCTGGCCCGGGAGGAGGCGTACCGGCGGGTGGTGGGTGGCGCTGCGGTCCGGCCGTCGCGGCCGGAGGTGCTGGCCCGGCTGCGGATCATCACCTCGGCAGCCGGCCACTTCAGCGTGCAGAAGGCGGCCAAACTGCTCGGCCTCGCCGCCGACGCGGTGCTCACCGTGCCCACCGACGCGAGCCGCCGGATGCGCACCGACGAGTTGGCCCGCGCCATCGACCGCTGCCGCCGCGACGGGCAGGTGGTGATGGCGGTCGTCGCCACCGCCGGCACCACCGACTTCGGCACCATCGACCCACTGCCGGAGACCGCCGACATCTGCACCGCCGCCGGGGTCTGGCTGCACGTCGACGCCGCGTACGGCTGCGGGTTGCTGGTCTCCCCCACCCGCCGGCACCTGCTCGACGGCATCGAGCGGGCGGCCTCGGTGACCGTCGACTACCACAAGTCGTTCTTCCAGCCGGTCAGCTCCAGCGCGCTGCTGGTGCGCGACGGCCGCACGCTGCGGCACGCCACCTGGCACGCCGACTACCTCAACCCGGCCCGCGCGGCCGAGCAGGGCATCCCCAACCAGGTCGACAAGAGCATCCAGACCACCCGCCGATTCGACGCGTGCAAGCTCTGGCTGACCTTGCGGATCATGGGCCCGGACGCGGTCGGCGCGCTCTTCGACCAGGTCGTCGACCTCGCCGCCGAGGTCTGGCGCCACCTCGACGCGGACAGTCGCTTCGAGGTGGCGGCCCCGTCCCAGCTCAGCACCGTGGTCTTCCGGCACGTGCCGCCCGGCGCCGACCCGAACCTGGCCGACGAGGCCAACCTGCACGCCCGCGAGGCCCTCGCCGCCTCCGGCGCGGCGCTCGTGGCCGGCACCAAGGTCGACGGCGCGCACTGGCTGAAGCTCACCCTGCTCAACCCGGAGACCACAGTGGACGACGTCACCGCCGTGCTCGACCTGATCGCCGGCCACGCCGCCCGGTACGCCCGGACCGCCGCCACGCCGGCCCCGGTCGGGTGAGGAGAGGCATGCCGGACTTCATCGCCATCGGCCTCGGCCCGTACAACCTCGGCCTGGCCTGCCTCACCGCGCCGCTCGACGACCTCGACGGGCTGTTCCTGGAGGCCCGCGACGGCTTCGACTGGCATCCCGGGATGCTGCTCGAATCCGCCCGGTTGCAGACGCCGTTCCTCGCCGACCTGGTGACGCTCGCGGACCCCACCTCGCCGTACTCGTTCCTCAGCTATCTGAAGGAGACCGGCCGGCTCTACCCGTTCTACATCCGGGAGAGCTTCTTCCCGCTGCGCGCCGAGTACGACGCGTACTGCCGTTGGGCCGCCGGCAAGCTGCCGAACCTGCGCTTCCGGCACACCGTTACCCGAGTCGAGCACGACGGCGAGCACTACGTGGTGCACGCCGACACGCCAGACGGCCCGGCCACCCACCGGGCCCGGCGCCTGGTGCTGGGCACCGGCACCCCGCCCCACCTGCCGCCGGCCTGCGCCGGGCTGGGCGGCGACCTGATCCACAACTCGCGTTACCGGGAACACCGGGACGCGCTGCGGGCCAAGCGCAGCATCACCGTCGTCGGCAGCGGTCAGAGCGCCGCCGAGATCTACCACGACCTGCTCACCGACATCGACAGGTACGGCTACCAGCTCACCTGGGTCACCCGCTCGCCGCGGTTCTTCCCACTGGAATACACCAAGCTGACGCTGGAGATGACCTCACCGGACTACGTGGACTACTTCCACGCGCTGCCCGAGGCGACCCGCTACCGGCTGGAGGCGGAACAGAAACCGCTGTTCAAGGGCATCGACGCCGACCTGATCAACGACATCTACGACACGCTCTACGCCAGGAGCCTGCAGGGACCGACGCGGACCCGGCTGCTGACCAACACCGAGCTGGTCGACGCCGAACACGTCGACGGCCGTTACCGGCTCGGGCTGCGCCACACCGAGCAGGACCGCGAGTTCGCCCTGGACACCGAGGGCCTGATCCTGGCCACCGGCTACCGCCACCGGGTGCCGGAGTTCCTCGCGCCGGTGCGCGACCGGCTGCGCTGGGACGCGCACGGCCGCCTCGACGTGGCCCGCAACTACAGCGTCGACCACACCGGCCGGGGCGTGTTCCTGCAGAACGGCGGCACGCACACGCACAGCATCACCTCCCCCGACCTGGGCATGGGCCCGTACCGCAACTCGTGGATCATCCGGGAGCTGACCGGCCGGGAGCACTACCCGATCGAGAAGACCATCGCGTTCCAGGAGTTCGGGGCACCCTCATGAGCGTGTTCACCCGGGTCGACGCGCGGCTCGGCGCGTTCACACTGCGGCCGCTGGACGCCGACGCGGACGCGCCGCTGCTGCACCGCTGGGTCACCCACCCGAAGGCCGCGTTCTGGCTGATGGCCGACGCCGACGTGACCGGCGTCGCCGAGGAGTACCGGCGGATCGCCGCCCACCCGCACCACGACGCGTACCTCGGCTCGTGGCGCGGCCGGCCGGCGTTCCTGGCCGAACGGTACGACCCGGCCCGGGTGGAGCTGGTCGGGTTGTACGACCCGGCGCCCGGCGACGTCGGCATGCACTTCCTCTGCGCGCCCACCGACACCCCGACGCACGGCTTCACCCGGGCGGTCATCACCACGGTGCTGGCCTGGCTCTTCGCCGACCCGGCGACCCGCCGGGCGGTGGTGGAGCCGGACGTGCGCAACGCCGCCGTGCACGCGCTCAACGCCGCCGTCGGCTTCACCGTCGTCGGCGAGATCCGCAAGCCGGAGAAGACCGCGCTGCTCAGCGTCTGCACCCGCGAGCAGTTCCAGAACGCCACTGAAGGAGAGACGCAGCCGTGAACCCGGACGCCTCCGTCGCCCACCTGCACCCCGAGGCGTGGGCCACCGCCAACCGGCTGCTGGTGCGCAAGGCACTCGCCGAGTTCGCCCACGAACGCCTGATCACGCCGGAGCCGGCCGGCGACCGGTGGTGGCTGGTGCGCGGCGACGCGGTGGAATACCGCTTCGCGGCGCGGCGGCTCGCGCTGGACCACTGGCAGATCGACGCCGCCAGCATCACCCGACGCCGCGACGGCGAGGAACTGCCGCCCGACGCGGTCGACCTCTGCCTGGAACTGCGCGGCGCGCTCGGCCTCACCGACGCGATCCTGCCGGTCTACCTGGAGGAGATCACCTCCACGCTGGCGAGCACCGCGTACAAGCTGGGCCGGCCGGCGGTCACCGCCGCCGAGCTGGCCGCCGCCGACTTCCAGACCGTCGAGACGCAGATGACCGAGGGACACCCCTGCTTCGTGGCCAACAACGGGCGGCTCGGCTTCGGCGCGCAGGACTACCACCGGTACGCCCCGGAGGCCGCCGCCGGAGTCCGGCTGCTCTGGTTGGCCGCGCACCGCGACCACACCACGTTCACCAGCGCCGCCGATCTGGACCACGACACGCTGATGCGAGCCGAGCTGGGCGAGCAGACCCTGGCGGGTTTCGCCGCCACGCTCACCGGGCTCGGCCTCGATCCGGCCGACTACCTGCTCATCCCGGTGCACCCGTGGCAGTGGTGGAACAGGCTCGCCGTGACATTCGCCGGCGAGGTGGCCCGGCGCCGGCTCGTCTGCCTCGGCGAAGGGCCGGACGACCACCTCGCCCAGCAGTCCATCCGTACCTTCTTCAACGTCAGCGACCCGGCCCGGCACTACGTGAAGACCGCGCTGTCGGTGCTGAACATGGGCTTCCTGCGCGGCCTGTCCGCCGCGTACATGGAGGCGACACCGGCGATCAACGACTGGCTCGCCGAGCTGATCGGCGGCGACCCGGTGTTCGCCCGCACCGGGCTGACCATCCTGCGGGAGCGGGCCGCGATCGGCTACCGGCACCGGCAGTACGAGGCGGCGACCGCCCCGGGGTCGCCGTACCGGAAGATGCTGGCCGCCCTCTGGCGGGAGAGCCCGGTGCCCGGCCTGGCGCCCGGCCGGCGGCTGGCCACCATGGCCTCGCTGGTGCACGTCGACCGGGACGGCCGGACGCTGGCCGGTGCGCTGATCGCGGAGTCAGGGCTGGCGCCGGCGCGCTGGCTGCGCCGCTACCTGGACGCCTACCTGGTGCCCCTGCTGCACAGCCTGTACGCACACGACCTGGCGTTCATGCCGCACGGCGAGAACGTCATCCTGGTGCTCGACGGCGGCGCGGTGGAGCGGGTGATCTTCAAGGACATCGCCGAGGAGATCGTGGTGATGGACCCGGACGCCGACCTCCCGGCGCCGGTGCGCCGGGTGCGGGCGGCGATTCCCGAGGACGAGAAGGTCCTGGCCATCTTCACCGACGTGTTCGACTGCTTCCTGCGGCACCTGAGCGCCGCCCTGCACACGGCCGGCGTGCTCGACCAGGACGACTTCTGGCGTACCGTCGCCGACTGTGTCACCGACTACGCCGGCTCGGTGCCGCAGCTGGCCGACCGGATCCGCAGGTACGACCTGTTCGCACCGGAGTTCCCGCTGTCCTGCCTCAACCGGCTCCAGTTGCGCGACAACCGGCAGATGGTGGATCTGGCCGACCCGTCCGCCACGTTGCAGTTCGCCGGCACGCTGGCCAACCCGCTGGCCCCTTTCGCACCGGCCGCCCGGCAGCGGTGAGGCGTCGCGCGGGTCAGACGTGTTCGATCAGGTCGGCTGCCTCCAGGTCGGCCAGGAAGGAGCGCACGTCGGCCACCGCCCGCTCCCGTTCCACGGGGGCGCGGCGGGCCAGCACGTCGCTCAACTGGGCGGCGGTGGCGCCCGCCACCAGGTACGGCCAGAGCACCGTGGCCCAGCGGTCCAGCGCGAAGTAGACGGACCGGCCGAGGTCGAGCAGCACCGTCTCGTCCCCGCTCGTCCGCCAGGCCACCCGGTCGACCGGAATCCGGTACACGACGGACGGGTCGCTGTTCACCGCGGCGCCTCCAGGTCGGGTAGTCCGGGCGCGGCCGAGAGCCCGGTCAGCCACACCTGCTGCACCAGCGCCGCCGTGCCCGCGTCGATCGGCCAGGCCGACCATTCCCGGCGCAGCGCGCGCACGTCGACGAGCGAGCCGTCGACGCCGCTGCCGTCCCAGGCGTTCACCAGATCCCGCGTCGCCGCCCGGAGGAACACCTCGTCGAAGGCGGCCTTGCGGCGGGGCGCGACGATCACCGGCGGCAGCGCGGCGTCGGCGATCGCCGTGAGCAGCTGACCGCGCGACGGCGACCGCAGCCGCCCGTGGCGCGCCGCCAGCGCGGCGGTGAACCCGTCGCTCAGCAGCGGCGACACGGCCAGCACGTCGTGGTCGGCGGCGACGGCGGCCAGGCTCAGGCGGGTCATGGTCAGGTCGCGGCGGCGCAAATGCCAGGCGATCCGCTGGGCCAGCCGGCGCGGCTCGGCGCGTCGTTCGGCCCGCAACGCGCGGCGCGCCTGCCGGCCCGCCTCCGGGCGCAGCCACGGGAACGGGTCCGTCTCCCGACGTCGCAGGCGGAGCCGGCCGAGGCGGGCCCGGAACGAGTCGGGGCGACGCCGCCAGCCGTTGAGTATCTGATCCCCACCGATGCCGGTGAGCAGCGCACCACCCCGGGCCAGTTCCACGATCGGCAGGTGCAGGTGCCGGTTCGGCGGGTGCAGCTGTCCGTAGCGTGTCAGCAGCCGCCGGGCGACCGGCCCGACCAGGTCCAGGTCGTCGCCGGCCTGGAGGATCTGCCACTGCCGTCCCAGGTCCAGCTCACCGATGATCTTGGCCTGCCACGGCGTCTCGTGCGCCCGGGGCGCGTCGGTGAACCGCCAGGTGACCGGGACCGGGTCCGGCAGTCCTTCCCGCCGTGCCACCCGGGCGGCGATCGCCAGCACCAGCGACGAGTCCAGCCCACCGGAGAAGCTGACCAGGCAGGGCGATCGGCGCAGCGCCGGCAGCACCGCCCGCTCCAGGGCGACCAGCGGCGGCCGGGCCGGGCCGGGTCGCCCAGCCGGTCCGGACCCGGACGGATCGAGGCCCAGCACGATGCCGTACGCCACGTCGCGGTCGGTGGGGCGCGGAATGAGGTCGGTCACGGGTGAGCACCCCTCTGCGCCGGGTGGAGCCCAGCGCGCGGTCGGCGATCCAGGCGAACAGCGGGAGCACGCGGGCACGGGGACCGGCCGACCGGGGCCGGCATCGTCGCCTGGCTCCGATCGGCCGGCCGCATCTGCCGAGCCGGGACCGCATCTCGGACAGGGCAGACGCTAGGGCCCTGCACGGCGCCCGTCCCGGGTGGCGGAACAGTCCGATACCCGACAATTTCCTGGGCGGCGGCGCGTAACCACAAGGCCGCTTTCCGCCCGTCGAATCGGTTCGTCGCCCCGCTGCCGACCGGATTCGGGGCTGATTGTTTCCAGCCTGCGAACGACGGATGCCCACCACCGCCGCACTGCCATTCGTGAAACGGACAGCTCGCTGCGGAAAGTGGATCGGCCGTTTCACTCAGCGTGTCGCGTTCGGCGTCACGTCGCGGTCAGACCGTTGCCGACCGACAAGTAGCCCGTTCATCCGAGCGGACGAACCCCGGATCAGCTCATCGGGAGGTGAGGCGTGAACCAGCTACGCACGGCCCTCGGGACCGGGCGGGTAGCTCGCGACACCGTCGAGACGACGGATCCCGAACACGCCCACCACCTCATCGCGGGCAGGTACGGCGAGCACCGGGCCCGCGTCTCCGGGCGCATCGACCGCTTCCACTACCGGCGACACCGGATGACCGTGGACGAACTGGAAATCGACGAAATCTTCTACACAATGGACACCCGTGCGGACACCCCGCCCTACCCCGGCTTCGCGGCGGTGACCGTGACGAGCGGTCGGTCCGCCCTGCACACCAGGAACGAAGAGCTGCGTCTGGTGCCCGGCACGACCGGCCGGTATCCGAACGAGGCCGCCAGCCTGGCCTCCTCCGGTCTGGCGGCCTCGGTCGTCCGGCTCCCCATGTCGCGAATCGTGGAGGTGGCCGCCACCCGGACCGGCCTGCCCGCCGCCGCCTTCCGGTTCACCGCGCTCGCACCGCTGTCGCCCACGATGGCGGCGCTGTGGCGGTCGACGGCGGCGTTCCTGCGAGCCCAGCTCACCGACGACACCGTGGCGGGCAGCCCACTGGCCCGCGCCGGGCTGGTCGACCTGGCCGCCGCCACCGCCGTGTCGGTGTTCCCCAACACCACGATGGCGGTGCCCTATCTGCCCGGAGCGCCGGGCGTACCCCCCGCGCTGGTGCGCCGCGCCGCCGACTACATCGAGGCGCACGCCGCCCAGCCGTTGACGGTGGCGCAGATCGCCGCGGCCTGCGGGGTCGGGCCGCGCGCGTTGCAGGTCGCGTTCCAGCGGCACCACGAGCAGAGCCCGATGGCGTTCCTGCGTGCGGTCCGACTGCGCCGCGCGCACCGGGACCTGACGCGCGCCCGGCCGGGGCAGACGGTCGCGCAGACGGCCCGCCGCTGGGGCTGGGCCCACGCCGGGCGGTTCGCGCAGGCCTACCGCGAGGCGTACGGCTGCCACCCCGGCGACACGCTGCGCAAGGCGGGCGTGGCGACCCCGGCGGAGCGGAACCGGTGACGGACCACCCGCCGGTACGGCGGACCGAACTGTCCACCCGCGACCCGGACGTCGCCCGCGAGGCCATCGCCGAGGTGTGCGGCGAGCACCGGCCGCACCTGCGCGGCAGCCGACGCGACTTCCAGTTCGCGATGCGGGTGGTGCAGGCCGCCCCGCTCGCCCTGCACCAGGCCTGCCACTCCATGGACGCGTGGGTCGAGGCCGGCCCGTACACCGATTTCATGGCCGTGCACGTCGTTCGTGGCAGGTGCCGGTTCGTCGACCGCGACGAGGAGTTGCTGGTCGCCGCCGGCGGGGTCGGCCGTTACCCGCCGCGCCGGTCCGTGCTGCACTGGACCGACGTGGTCGGCACCACGGTCCGGTTGCCGCTGGAGCAGGTGGCGCGGTTCGCGGCCCGGCGAATGGAATCGCCCCCGCAGGCCTTCCGCTTCCTCGGCCTCGCGCCGGTGTCACCGGCCATGGCCCGCACCTGGGCGCACCTGTCCACGTTCCTCACCCGGATGTCCGTCACCTCCGCCGACGGACTCGACCAACCACTGCTGCGAGCATCCCTGGTCGACCTGGTGGCGACCACCGCGCTCGCGGTGTTCCCGAACACCACCATGACCGCCGACTACGTGCCGGAGCCCCGCCGGGTGGCGCCGTCGGTGGTCCGCCGCGCGCAGGCCTACCTGGAGGAGCATGCCGCCGAGCCGGTTACCGTCGCGCAGGTCGCCGCCGCCTGCGGCGTCGGCCCGCGGGGCCTTCAGGCCGCGTTCCAACGGCAGGTCGGCCACAGCCCGCTGACCTACCTGCGCCGAGTCCGGCTCGCCCGCGCCCACCACGACCTGACCACCGCCGACCCGGCCAGCGGTCAGACGGTCGCCGCGATCGCCCGCCGCTGGGGGTGGACCAGCGGCGGCCGCTTCGCCGCCGCCTATCGGGAGACGTACGGCAGGCCACCCAGCGAGACACTGCGGCGGTGACCGGACAACAAGTCCGTCGGCGACGGGTCGCGGACCCGATCCTTCCCGAATGGGTCGCCGCCGTACGGGAGAAGGACAGCCGATGACCACCGGAACAGGCGCCGTGCCGGTGCGACGACACGAGGTGGTCACCTGCGATCCGGAGGTCGCTTGCCAGGCCATCCTCGCGCTGACCAAGCATCGGGTGGTCCTCGGCAGGCCCCGCCCCGGCTTCCGGTTCGCGCTCCGGACCAGGCAGGCCGGTCCGCTCGGTCTCGACCGGATGGCGCACTCGATGGAGGCCCGCTCGCTGACCGGGCCGTACGCCGACTTCATGGCCGTGCACGTGGTGCGGGGTCGGCTCGGGCTCGCCGCCGGCCGGACGGAGGTGCGGACGCCACCGGGCGGCGTCCGCACCTCCGCGCCCGTCCCGTCCTGGGTGTCCTGGACCGACCTGGGCGGCATGGTCGTCCGGCTGCCGACCGAACGGGTGGCGCTGGTCGCTGCCGTTCGGGCGGAGGCCGGTCCGCAGACCTTCCGGTTCCTGGGGTTCGCGCCGGTGTCGACCGCGATGGTTCAGGCCTGGGTACGGCTGTCGTCGTTCCTGCACGAGTTGTCCGACGACGCCATGGCGCAGCCGCTGGTGCAGGCGTCCCTGGTCGACCTGGCGGCGGCCACCGCGCTCGCGGTGTTCCCCAACACCACCATGACGGTCGACTACCTGCCGCAGCCGAGCCGGGTCGCGCCGCCCGTCGTCCGCCGCGCCCAGGCATACCTCGACGAGCATGCCGCCGAGCCGGTCACCGTCGCGCAGGTCGCCGCCGCCTGCGGCGTCGGGGCCCGCGCGTTGCAGGCGGCGTTCCACCGGCACGTCGGTCACAGTCCGCTGACCTACCTGCGCCGGGTCCGGCTCGCGCGCGCACACCGGGACCTGGTCACCGCCGAGCCCGGCGGGGAGGAGACGGTCGCCGCGATCGCCCGCCGCTGGGGCTGGGCCAGCCCCGGCCGCTTCGCCGCCGCCTACCGGCAGACGTACGGCCGGTCACCCGGTGAGACGCTGCGGGGGTGAGCGGTCAGCACTCGGCCCGGCCGGCCCGCCAGTACCCCATGAACGCCACCGCCCGCCGGTCGAGCCCTCGGTCGGTGACCAGGTGCCGGCGCAGGCCCCGGATCACCGCCGCCTCGCCGGCCAGCCAGGCGTAGAGCGCCGCCCCGTCGGGCCGCTCCGGCACCTCCCACAGGATCTCCTGGTCGACGTCCACCTCGGCCGGCGGCGGGTTGGACGACGGCGCCCGAGCCGGCGGCTCCACCGGGGCGGGCAGCAGCCGCGCGGCGAGTTCCGTCACGGCCGGGGTGAGGCGGCTGCCGTGCGGGGCGCCGGCCCGGGGCAGCCAGGTCACGGTGATGCCGGCCGGCACCCGGCACGGCAGCACGTCGCCCGCCTCCGGCACCTCCACGAGGGCGTGGCCGTGCGCGCCGGCGGGCAGCCGGTCCAGGATCGCGCAGATCGCCGGCGCGGCGGTCTCGTCGCCGGCCAGCAGCAGCGTCGCCCCGGCCGGCGGCCGGAACTCGACGCCGCCGTGCGGCCCGGACCAGCCCGCGTCCGGGCCGACCAGCGCGAGCCGGTCACCGGGGCGGGCCCGCCGCGCCCACCGGGTCGCCGGGCCGCCGTCGCCGTGCAGCGCCAGGTCCACGTCCACCTCGTACGCCTCCGGTCGGGCCGCCCGGACCGTGTAGGTGCGGATCGGGCTGCGCCGCTCCGCCGGCAGGACCCGCCAGCGCTGGTACCAGTCCGGACCGTCGGGCAACTCCACCGGCACGCCCTCGGCCACCGGCAACGCCAGCTTGATCCGCTGGTCGTACCCGTTGTCGGCGAACCGGTCCAGGTCCGCCCCGGTGAACGTGACCCGCAGGAACGACGGGCCGAGCCGGCGCAACGCGCGCACCTCGACGGTGAAGACACGCCACGGCGCGACGGCCACGGTGCTGGTCATGTGACGTCCTTTCGATGTCATCGGTGGGCGGCGCGGGAGCGCCACAGCAGCCAGACGAAGTAGGGGGTGCCGATCAACGCGGTGACCAGACCGGCCGGGACCTGCGCGGGCGCGATGACGGTGCGCCCGAGCGTGTCGGCGAGGCTGACCAGCGTGGCGCCGAGCAGCACCGCGACCGGCAGCACCCGGGTGTGCCGTCCGCCGACCAGCGCCCGCGCGGCGTGCGGCGCGACCAGGCCGACGAACCCGATGACCCCGACCGCGGAGACGGCGGTGGCGGTGAGCAGCGCCGCCAGGCCGAGCGCGACCAACCGGGCGCGCTCCAACCGGACGCCGAGCACCCGGGGCGTGTCGTCGTCCAGGGCGAGCAGGTCCAGTTCCCGGCGTACCGCGGCGACCACCGGCACGGCGGTCAGCAGCGCGAGCGCCACCGGCAGCACCTGCGGCGCGGTGCGCCCGTAGGTGGAGCCGGACAGCCAGGTCAGCGCCTTGCCGGTGTTCCACGGGTCGGAGGAGACGACGATGAACGTGATCACCGCGGCGCCGCCCTGCCAGACCGCGAAGCCGATCAGCACGAGCCGGTCGGAGTTGAGCCCACGCCGCCGGGCCAGCCCGTAGACAAGCGTGAACGCGGCGACCGCGCCGAGACCGGCCGCGCCGGAGAGCGCGAGCACCCCGGCCGTCGGGGCGAACGTCAGCAGCGACACCGCGCCGATCCCGGCGCCGCCGGTGATGCCGAGGATGCCCGGCTCCGCGAGCGGGTTGCGGCACACCGCCTGCACGGTGGTGCCGGCCAGGGCGAGGGCGGCGCCGGCCAGCAGCGCCGCCGCGACGCGCGGCCAGCGCGCGTCCAGCACGAAGGTGTACGCCGGCCCGGTGCGCCCCTGCACCCAGTTGACGACGTCGCCGAGCAGGACCATCGTGTCGCCGGCGAGCATGCCGAGGACCAGCGCCCCGACGGTCGCCACCGCGCAGGCGGCGACGACTGCGGTGTGGAAGGCGCGGGAGCGTACGGCCGCGTGGCCACCCGGCGGCTGCCGGGTGGGGCCGGCGTCGCGGTGCCGGCGGGCCAGCCAGACCAGCAGGACCGCGCCGAAGAGCGTGGTGACCACGCCGGTCGGCACGTCCACGCCGGCCTGCCCGCCGAGCACGGCCCGCAGCAGCACGTCGGAGCCGAGCACGATGACCACGCCGACCAGGCCGGACAGCGGCAGCAGCACCCGGTGCCGGTGCACCTCCGGCACCCAGCGGCCGAGCAGCCGGACGATCACCGGCGCGCCCAGCCCGACGAAGCCGATCGGCCCGGCCAGGGTGACCGCGGCGGCGGAGAGCAGCACCGCGAGCAGCACCACGGCGAGCCGGGTCCGGCGCACGTCCAGCCCCAGCACGGTGGCGGTGTCGTCGCCGAGGGCGAGCAGGTCGAGCCGGTGCCCGAGCGCGACGAGCACCAGCGCGGCGACCGCGATCACCGGGGCGAGCTGGGTGAACGCGACCAGGTCGCCCTGCACGAGCGAGCCGTTGCCCCAGGCGAACAGCCCGATGGTGGCCTGTTCGAAGAGGAGCAGGAGCAGCATGGTGAGCGAGGCGAGCGCCATCGCGGTGGCCGAGCCGGCGAGGATCAGCCGGGTGGTCGCGGCCTGACCGCCGGCGGACAGCAGCATCACCAGGCCGGCCGCGGCGAGCCCGCCGCAGAACGCGAGCCCGCCGGCGGGCAGCGCGGGCAGCGCGATCCCGAACGCGGCGGTGGCCACGATCGCCAGGTGCGCACCGGCGTTGACGGCGAGCGTGTCCGGCGAGGCGAGCGGGTTGCGGGTGGTCGACTGGAGGGCCGCCCCGGCGAAGCCGAGCGCGACGCCGACGGCCAGGCCGGTGAGCAGTCGCGGCAGCCGGGAGGCGACAAGCACCCGGGCGGTCTCGTCGTCGGCGCCGGTGAGCAGCCGGAGCAGGTCCGTCGCCCCGACCGACGAGGTGCCCTGGGTGAGGTGCACCGCGGTGATCGCCACGGCCAGCGCGGCGGCGAGCAGGAACGCGACGGCAACCCGGCGACGGGCGGGGGGTGGCCCGACCGGGGCCGGCCGGGTGGCCGGCTCCGGTCGGACGGTGGCGATCATCGGGCTCAGGCCGTGTAGACGGCGACGAGCTGGTCGACGTACTGCTTCGCGGAGAGGGTGCCGCCGAACGTCCAGATGCCGTTGGGCATCTTGTGCAGCTTGTTCTGCTGCACGAACGGCAGCGACCGCCAGATCGCGTTGCCGGCGAGGCCGTCGGCGAAGACGTCCTGCCCGTCCGAGGCGTTGTAGAAGAAGTGCAGGTCCTGGCCCTTGAGGACGGTCAGCCCTTCGACGTCGGTCTGGCCGAGGCCCCACATCGCGTCGGTAGTGCCGGTCCAGGCGTTCTTCAGGCCGAGCTGGATGCCGAGCTGCGAGACGAGCGCGCCCTGGCCGAACATCCGGATCGACACCGTGCTGCCCTCCTTCCACCCGTCGGCGAAGGCGAACTGCCGGCCGGCCGCGCCGGCGTCGGCGATCTTCTTGCGGCCGTCGGCGAGCGCGGCGTCGAAGTCGGCGAGCAGCTTCTCCGCCTGCGCGGTGCGCCCGGTCGCGGTGGCGATCATGGTGAGGTCGGACCGCATCCGGCCGAGGTTGTCGGCCGCGTCGCTGCCCTTGGTGACCAGCACCGGGACGTACTTCTCCAGCTGGGTGACGATGGCCGCGCCGCGCTCGGCCTCCATCACCACCAGGTCCGGTTGGAGCGCCACGACGGCGTCGACGCTCGGCTCGCCCCGGGTGCCGACGTCCTTGACGCCCGCATCGAGCGGCGCGGCGGTGACCCAGGTGGCGTAGCCCTTGGGGTCGGCCACGCCGACCGGCATCACGCCGAGGCCGACGAGCATCTCGACCTCGCCCCACTCCAGGCCGACGACCTTGGTGGCCGGGTTCTTCAGGGTGATCGCCTTGCCGCGGCTGTCGGTGACGGTGACCGGGCCGGTGGCCGCCGAGGTGGAGGTGGAGGGGGCGGCGGTGGGCGCCTCGGTGGTGCCGCAGCCGGCGACCAGCAGCGCGGTCGCCGCGGCGACCAGCAGGGTGATTCGGGTACGCGTCATCGGTTTCTCTTCTGTAGTCAGGACTTGGTGTGCTTGCCCACGGGGCGGGTGGAGAGCAGGCCGGTGACCGGGTCCACGGTCACCTCGACCCGGATGCCGTACGCCTCGGTGAGCGCCGCCTCGGTGAACACCTCGCGCGGGGTGCCGGTGCCGCGCACCCGCCCCTCGTGCAGGAGCACCACCTCGTCGGCGACGGCGGCGGCCTGGTTGAGGTCGTGCAGCACCACGCCGACGGCGACGTCGGCGGTGTCGGCGAGGTCCCGCACCAGGTCGAGGATCTCCACCTGGTAGCGCAGGTCGAGGAACGTGGTGGGCTCGTCCAGCAGCAGCACGGCGGTGTCCTGGGCGAGGCAGGTGGCCAGCCAGACCCGTTGGAGTTCGCCGCCGGACAGCTCGTCGACCGGCCGGGCTGCCATGGTGTCGACGCCGGTCACCGCCATCGCCCGGTCGATCGCCGCCGGCCCGTCCGGGTCGCCGGCCCGCCACCGCTGCCGGTACGGGTGCCGGCCGTAGCCGACCACGTCCCGGACGGTGACCCCGCTGGGGGTGGGACGGCTCTGCGCCAGCAACGTGACCCGGCGGGCGAAGTCGCGGGCGGACAGCGCTCGGGCCGGCGTGCCGTCGGCGAGCACGATCTCGCCGTGCTCCAGCGGGTGCAGGCGGGCCAGCCCGCGCAGCAGCGTCGACTTGCCGCTGCCGTTCGGGCCGACCAGCGCGGTCACCGCCGCCGGTCGCAGCGTGATGTCGGCGTCGTGCACCACGGTGGTCCCGTGGTAGCCCAGCCGCATCGCACTGCCCCGCAGGCCGTCGGCCCGCATCGTTCCGCTCATCACAAAGGTTAGGCTAACCTAACCAGCGATCACGCTGTCAAGCGCCTCGGGATCTTCACTGTGGGTTACCGCGCCGAAGAAGTGTTCGCTTTTCAGCGGCATGCCTCTCGGTCATATTTATGCCTCAGCGGTATGACGCCGAGAAGTGATGCCTTCTCCGGTCCCGTCACGCTCCGTGCGCGAGCGCCGTCCGGATGCGCGCGCCGAGCGCCGCGAGGTGGTCCGGGGACTGCGGCACCACGCCGTGCTCGGCCATCAACGCGTGGTACTGCTGCCGCTCGTACGGCACCCCCGGTGGCAGCGGCGCGACGTGCCAGTGCACGTGCGCGTTGCCCTGCGCGCTGCCGAGCGACAGCAGGTAGGTGCGCTCCGGCCGGACCACCTCCGCGACGGCGCGGGCGACCCGGTGCACCACCGCCTGGAGATCCAGGTACTCCCCCGGCGTCAACCCGCCGACCACGTCCTCGACGTGCCGGCGCGGCGCCACCAACGTGGAGCCGACCACTGTGGGATACCGGTTGAGGAACGCGACGTGCGCGCCGTCGTCGTAGACCGGCTCGTGGGCGAAGTCGGGCTCACCGTCGAGGTAGGCACAGACGAAACACCGCCCGGATCGCGCCCGCCGCTCGTAGGCCACCGGGTCCCACGGCTCCCGCGCGCCAGCCATCCCCCGCAGACCCTCAGGGCTGCTCGTCGTCCGCGCCGCGTGGTTGGTTCGGCCGGTACCGCCTGATCCAGGTTTCCACGTCCGCGCGGTCCCACACCCGCACCTTGCCGCTTGCCACACGCCACCGAGCATGTCCGCGATGTCGGAGAGGGCCACGAGTCTCACAACCCCGACGGTAAGTACGTAGCACGTGCCCACGTTGCCACTTTCAACCTTCACGGTGTGCACGTTGCAGGGAAAGCTGATGGGGAACACCAAGAGCGGTCCGGGTGTCTGATCGGGTGCCGGAGCTGGCGAAACGGATCGTCCGGCGCCTCCCTGCGCTGGGCCCGGGACCGCCTCCGAGCCCGCCGACTCCCCGACGACCGGCGCCGATCTTGCGATTGCGGCCCTTGACTCGTACCTCTTGTCGGGTTTGTGGGGGCAGCAACCGCAAGATCGACGACGCGGCCGGGCGGGCGGACCTACAGGGAGACCACGCGGCCGCCGAGGGTGACCGTCAGGCGGCCGTCGGAGGCGAAGGACCAGCCGAGGGCGCCCGCGTAGGTGGCACAGCGGGAGCCGTTGGCGCCGGACCAGAACTGGTTCGAGCCGTCCACGTTGCCGACCGTCTTGTCGTTCGACCCGCTGCCGCTGCGGCAGGACGTGTTGTTGCGGAAGACCGAGGTGCCGGCGTCGAACGAGAAGTTGCGCTCGGTGTTGTCGATGCTCAGGTTGTTGGAGATCGTCATGGTGCCGGGGTTCCGGTTGTAGGTGAAGCCGTGCTTGCCGTTGCGGTAGGCGATGGTGCGCCGGACGGTGTGGTTGACCGCGATGTCCTCGCCGCCGAGCTTGAAGCCGTTGCGGTCGCCGTTGCCGGCCTGGCCGCCGTTGCTCAGCGTGCCGTTGTTGTAGGCGAGGGAGTCCTCGATGGTCACCGCGCCGATCGCACCGGTGTCGGTCTTGGTGTAGAGGTCCCAACCGTCGTCGATGTTGTGGTGCGACACGGCGTACCGGAAGACGTTGCCGCCGCCGACGGTGAGTTTGGCGGCGAACCCGTCGGCGTCCTCGCCGTCCGAGTCGGCGTTGTCGTGCGACTCGACGCTGACCATGAGGTTGTTCGCGGGCCACTGGTCACGTGGGGTGCTGGACGCGATGCGGGACAGTTGCAGGCCGGTGTCGCGGTTGAACCGGGTCACCGTCCGCTCGATGATGTTGTTGCTGCCGCCGACGAAGATGCCGTTGTCGCCGGCGCGCTCGACCACGATCCCCCGCACGTGCCACCAGGACGCGTTGAGCGCGAGCCCTCGGTTCGCCGGGTCCTCACCCATCGCGGAGAAGTTGAGGATCGGCGTCTCGCCCGGGTAGGCGTACAGATTCTTGCGGGCGCTCGCGGTGCCGTTGTTGCCGGCGGCGACGGTGACGGTCTGGGCCAGGCTGTAGGTGCCGCCGCGCAGGTAGACGGTGCCGCCCGCGCCGACCCGGGTGATCGCCGCGGCGATCGTGGTGGGGTTCGCCTGGGTGCCGGCCGCGCCGGCGGTGCCGTTCGGCGCGGCGTACACCGCTCCGCTCGTCGGCGGCGGGGTCGTCGGCGACGGCGGCGGGGTGGTGGGCGACGGCGGCGGGGTCGTCGGCCCGGGCGGCGGGGTGAGGGTCCCACCGGGGTCGGTGGGGACGGCGCCGCCGCAGAGGACGCCGTTGACCGCGAACGAGGACGGCTTGGAGTTGTTGCTGTTGTTCCAGGCGCCGTTGAAGCCGAACGAGGTGCTCGCGTTGGTGCCGAGGCTGCCGTTGTAGCTGACGTTGGCGGCCCGCACCGACGCGCCGGTCTGGGTGATGTCGGCGCCCCAGGCCTGGCTGACGGTCTGGCCGTCGTTGAAGTTCCAGGTGACGGTCCAGCCGTTCAGCGGATCGCCGAGATTGGTGAGGTTGACGTTGGCGGTGAAGCCGCCGGACCACTGCGCGGTGACCGCGTAGTCGACCCGGCAACCGGCGGCCGCCTGGGCGGCGGTCGCGCCGAGGGCGAGGCCGGAGGCGGCGAGCGTCGCGGCCGCGCCAGCGGCCGTCCACAGCACCGTGCGGCGCTTGCGGTTGAACATGGAGTTCTCCTGCGGGTGGTGGTTCGGTGCCGCGCCGGGAATCGGCACCGATGCCCGGTCGGTGCCGCCGGCGGGCCTTCCCTGCCCCGGACGTCCGTCCTCGACGGACCTGTCACGCCTCCCGCGCAGAAAGCGCTTCCAGGCGCAGGCTACTGACGTAGGTCGATGCGGTCAATCGGATCACCGGGCGCTGAACGATCCGGCTCCGTCGCCCGTATCAATACCCGACAGGGAGATCGTCCGGAACCGCGATGCCGGAGCGGGCACGACACGATCCCTGCGTCTCACTTCGCACCGCGGAGCGGTGGCGCGGCACGCATGCCGCGCCGGCCCTCCAGGTCAACCAAAGGAGAGGTGCATGGCCAGGGGTACGCGCAACAACGCGGTCCTGAAACTCGGTGGGGTGGGCGTCCTCGCGGCGCTCCTGTTCGCCGGCGGGCTGCAACTGGCGTCCGCCGACACCAACGGCGGCGGAGCCGCCTCGGCCGCGCAGACCGTGAACTGCCCGACCGTACGCGACAAGCTGCCCGCCGTGCCGGCGGCGGCGAACGCGCAGGTCGAACGAGAACTGGCCAACCTGGACGAGGAGATCGCCCGGCAGAACGAGCGGCTGGCCCGGCTCGCCGTGAAGCCCGAGGGTGGGCCGAACTTCGTCAACAACGCCATCCTCGGCCCGCTGAAGAACAAGCGCACCGCCGTGCTCGACCGGATCGAGATCGCCTTCAACCGGATCGGCGCGCAGCGCCCGAACCTGGACGCGCTGGCCACCTGCGGGCTCAACGCCGCCGGCGTGCCCAGCGCCGTCAACGGCGGCGCCGCCCAGGGCGGTGCGAACGGCGGCGCGCAGAACGGCGGGGGCCAGAACGGCGGCGCGCAGAACGGTGGCGGCCAGAACGGCGCCGGTCAGAACGGTGGGGCGGCGGTCGGGCAGGCCCGCACCGTGAACTGCCCCGGCGTACAGCTCCCCGCCGTGCCGGCGGCGGCCGCCGGTCAGGTGCAGGCCGAGCTGGCCAACCTGGACAAGCAGATCGCCGAGGCGAACGCCCGCCTGGCCCGGCTGGCGGTCCGGCCCGAGGGTGGGCCGGCCTTCATCGACAACGCGATCCTCGGTCCGCTGAAGGACAAGCGGGGCGCCGCGCTCGACCGGATCGAGATCGCCTTCAACCGGGTCGGCGCGCAGCGCCCCAACCTGGACGCGCTGGCCGCCTGCGGCCTGAACTGACGTGTCAGGCGGGGCCCCTTCCTATCGTCCAGGCGATAGGAAGGGGCCCCGCCTGACCGCGCATCACAGTGGACCCAGCACCACGGCCGGATCGGCGTCCAGCGCCAGCGTCTCCAGCACGGTGAGCAGTTGGCGCTCCTCGTACCGGAAGTGCGACTCCATGATCGCCGCCACGCCCTCCAGGTGCCGGCCCAGCTCGGCGGGCGGGGCGTCCCGGGCCACCGCGGCGGACAGCGCGCCCAACAGGTGCCCGATCATCGAGTGGTCCTGCCGCAGGCGGGACAGGGTGTCACGCAGTTCCGGGTGCTCGGCCGCGATCGCCGGAAAGAGGCCCCGGTCCTCGCCCTCGTGGTGCGCGGTGAGCGCGGCGCAGAACCCGTGACAGAACAGCAGCAGGTCACGGGTCGCCGGCCCGGCAGCCTCGCCGCCGGCCAGCGCCTCCCGGGTCACCCGTAGCGCCTCGCGCAGCCGTTCGTGGACACCGCGCAACTCTCGACTCCAGGCCACCAGCCTGGTCTGCTCGCCGTCACGCATCTGGTGACGGCGAAGGGACGACGGTGGTCATCGTCGTGCTCCCTTACGGTCCGACGCCTCCATGCCTGACACGGTCTGCCACCGGCACGCGACGCTGCCCCGACCCTACCGGCTGACGTGCCGTAGGTCGGTAGCGCCTGCGGTACCCGAACCGGCCAGCAGGCGGGATTCCGGACCGGAGCCCGCCGATCGAGGCTGGAAGCCGTACCGCAACCGCGAGGATGAGGAGCCCCGATGACACAGCGAAACCTGGCCGCCGGCGCGCTGGCCGTGCTGACCGCCACCGCTCTCGGCGTGCCCGCCGCGTCCGCCCGGGCCGACCGGTCCGACGTGGTCCAGCAACACCTCGACCGCCTGGTCTCCGAGCAGCGCTTCCCCGGAGCGCTGGCCTCCGTCCGCGACGCCGGCGGCCGGGTCCACGACCAGACCGCCGGGGTCGGCGACCTGCGGACCGGCCGGGGCGTGCCGACCGACGGCCGGGTGCGGATCGGCAGCAACACCAAGACCTTCACCGCCGTGGTCGTCCTCCAGCTCGTCGGCGAGGGCCGCATCGACCTGGACGCCACCGTCGAGCGCTACCTGCCCGGCATGGTGCGCGGCCACGGAAACGACGGGCGTCGGATCACGGTACGCCAGTTGCTCCAGCAGACCAGCGGCCTGCCCGACTACGACGACGTGCTGTTCACCGAGCCACAGGACCTGGTGGACCGCGCGCACGCGTACCTGGAACCGCGCCGGCTGGTGGACGCGGCGCTGACCCGGCCTCGGCGGTTCGCCCCGGGCACGAGGTGGGAGTACAGCAACACCAACTACGTCCTGGCCGGGCTGATCGTCGAGCGGGTCACCGAGCGTCCGGTCGGTGAGGAGATCACCCGGCGGATCATCGAGCCGCTGCGGCTGCGCCACACCTCCTGGCCCGGCGTCGGCGACCAGCGCCTCCCCGGCCGGCACCCGCAGGGGTACGTGGCGGTCGCGCCGGGCGCGCCGTGGGTCGACGTGACCGAGATGGACCCGTCGCTGGGCTGGTCCGCCGGCCAGCTGATCTCGACGCCGGGTGACCTGCGCACGTTCTTCGAGGCGCTGCTGGCCGGGCGGCTGCTGAAGCCGGCGCAGCAGGCCGCCATGCTGCGGACTGTTCCGGCACCGGAGTTCGAGCCCGGCGGCGTCTGGGCGTACGGCCTGGGCGTCGCCCGGCACGACCTGCCGTGCGGCGGTCACGCCTGGGGGCACGGCGGCGACATCCAGGGCTTCGAGACGCGCAACCTGGCCACCACCGACGGGCGCAGCGCCGTGGTGGCGGTGACCGGGCTTCCCACGTCACTGGCGATGGCCGAGGCCGTCTCGGACAGCGTCGACGCGGCGCTCTGCGCGCCCGCCCGCTGACCGCTCGCCGAAACGCCGGCGCGCCGCCCGACTCCTCAGGCGGTGCGCCGGCCGTCGTTCAGGTAACGCAGCACGGCGGTGACCCGGCGGTCGGCGCGGTCGTCCGGCGGCAGGTGCAGCTTGGCGAAGATGTTGCGGATGTGCTTGTGCACCGCGCCCTCGGTGACGAACAGCCGCTCGGCGATCGCGGTGTTGCCGAGCCCCTCCGCCATCAGCGCCAGCACCTCGTGCTCGCGCGGCGACATCTGGGCCAGCGCGTCGTCCGGCCGGCGGTTGCGGGCGAGCAACTGCCCGACCACCTCCGGGTCGATCACGCTGCCGCCGGCCGCGACGCGGTGCAGCGCGCCGAGGAACTCCTCGACCCGACCGACCCGCTCCTTGAGCAGGTAGCCGAGCCCGGTCGCGCCGACCGAGAACAGCTCCGTGGCGAACGCCTGCTCGACGTACGCGGAGAGCACCAGCACCGCGAGGCCCGGCCGGCGGCGGCGGGCCTCGACCGCGGCGACGATCCCCTCGTCGGTGTGGGTCGGCGGCATCCGCACGTCCACGATCGCCACGTCGGGCCCGTGCGCGTCCACCGCGGCCAGGAACTCGGCAGGGTCGCCGGCGGTGGCCACCACGTCCAGGTCCTCGGCCCGCAGCAGCAGCGCCAACCCCTCGCGCAGCAGCGCGTCGTCCTCGGCGATCACGATCCGCATGGCAGCTCCACGTACATCCTCGTCGGTCCTCCGGTGGGACTGGTCACTGTCATCCGGCCGTCGTACGCCTCGACCCGCCGCCGGATGCCGGTCAGGCCGGAGCCGCGCGCCTCGTCCGCGCCGCCGTGCCCGTCGTCGACGACGGTCACCAGCAGCCGGTCCCGGTCCCGGCGCACCGCGACGTCGACCGCGTCGGCGCCGCTGTGCCGGGCCGCGTTGGTCAGCGCCTCGGCCACCACGAAGTAGGCGGTGGCCTCCACCGCGACCGCGCACCGCACCGGCACGTCCACGGTGAGCCGGCACGGCACCGGGGAACCGCCGGCCAGGCCGGCGAGCGCCCCGGCGAGCCCGCGGTCGTCGAGCACCGGTGGCAGGATGCCGCGCACCACGGTACGCAGCTCGCCGAGCGCCTGCTCGGCCGCGTGCTGCGCCCGTTCGAGGATCTCGTCGGCCCGGCCCGGGTCCCGTCGCAGGGCCCGCCGCGCGGCGCCCAGCAGCACGTTCACCGCGACCAGCCGGTTCTGGGTGCCGTCGTGCAGCGACCGTTCGATGCGACGCAGCTCCACCGCGTGCGCGTCCAGCGCCGCGGCCCGGGTGGCGGTGAGCTGGGCGACCCGCAGCGACAGGTCGACCCCGGGCGGCGGGCTGAGCAGCCACCGGCCCGGCCAGGCCTGGACGCGCGCCAGTGCCGGGCCGGCACCGACCACGACGGCCAGCCATCCGACGCCGAGCAGCCCGACCGCGAGCGCGTCGGGCAGCCCGTCGACCCGCCACCAGACGACGCCGGGTGCGGCATCGGGCGGCACCAGCCGGAACCACAGCGGGAAGGTGAGGTCCTGCACGGCGTAGAGCGGAAGCGCGAGACCGATCAGCCCGGTGCCGAAGCCCAGCACCGCGTGCAGCGTCACCCAGCCGAGCTCGCGTCGGACCACCGGGTCGCGCAGCGCGGCGCGCCCGTCGACCGGCGCCGGCCCGACCTCGGGGACCGGCCCGCCCCAGCGGGACAACCGGGCGCGTTCCCGGTCGGCGACCGAGCGCAGCACGCTCAGCGCCCCGGGCGCCAGCAGCAGGCCGACGCCGACCAGGCAGGCGGCCGCCACGGCGAGCACCCAGATCAGCGCGCCCAACGCCAGCAGCGCGGTGCCCAGCCCGCCGACCAGGTGCTCCAACGCGTCCACGGAGGTGCGGACCCGCCTGCGCACGTACCCCAAAATCGGCCCACCCCCGGCGCCACGATAGGTCACCGGGGGCGTCGCCGGCAGCGCCGGCGGCGAAGAGTACAGCCTGCTGTACGTCGGTAGCGCAGCCTGCTGGTCTCAGGCCACGGCGTGCAGGCGGCCGTCGCGCATCTCGACGGTGCGGTCGGCGGCGGCGGCGAGGTGGTCGCGGTCGTGGGTGACCAGCACCGTGGCGGTGCCCCGCTCGCGGGTGAGCCGGCCGATCAGGTCGACGACGGCGGCGCCCCGCTCGTGGTCGAGCGCGCTGGTCGGCTCGTCGACCAGCAGGACCACCGGGTCGTTCATCAGCGCGCGGGCGATGTTGACCCGCTGGCGCTGCCCGCCGGAGAGCTGGTGGGGGCGGCGGCCGGCCTGGGCGGCGAGCCCGACCGCGTCGAGCAGCTCCCGCGCCCGGTCGGCGGCCCGGGTCGGCGACCGGCCGTCCAGGGTGGCCATCACCTGGAGCTGTTCGGCCGCGGTCAGCGACGGCAGCAGGTGGGGTTGTTGGAAGACGATGCCGATCGCGCGCCGGCGCAGGGCGGCGAGCGCGCCGCGGCTCATCCCCGCGGTGGCGGCGCCGTCGACGTCGACCGCGCCGGCGTCCGGGGTGACGAGCGTGGCGGCGACCGCGAGCAGGCTGGACTTGCCGGAGCCGGACGGGCCGACGACGGCGGTCAGGTCGCCCTTGGCGACCGACAGCGTCACGTGGTCGAGCGCGGTCAGCCGGGTCTCGCCGTCCGGGTAGGTGAGGGTGACGTCGGTCAGGTCGAGACTCATCGGGCGCTCCCCAGGGCGGTCAGCGGGTCGACGGCGGTGATGCGGCGCACCGACAGGGCGGCGCCGAGCATGCCGAGCAGGATCGTCACCGCGGCCGGGCCGGCGACGGTGGCGGGTGTCAGCACGAACGGCACGTCCGAGCCGGCGACGAGCGCGCCGAGTCCGGCGGCCAGGCCGGTGCCGAGCGCGGTGCCGCCGACCAGCAGGACACCGGCCTGCCCGAGCGCGTCGGTGAGCAGCGCGGCGGTGGAGGCGCCGAGCGCCTTCAGGACCGCCACGTCGCCGCTGCGCTGGATCGTCCACACCGTGAAGAAGGCGCCGATGACGAGGGCGGAGATGGCGAACAGGAAGCCGCGCATGAGCTGGAGCGAGCCGTTCTCGGAGCGGTAGGAGCCGATCCCGGCCAGCGAGTCGCCGGTGCGGACGGTCCGGGTGCCGGCGGCGCGGTCGGCGGCGGCGACGTCCAGGCCGGGTCCGGTGCGCAGCGCGATCACGGTGGCGGTGTCCGCGCCGGCGTCGCCGGTCCGCCGCCACGTGTCGAGGCTGGCCCACACCACCGGGGTGTGGCTGTAGGAGGCGTCCCCGCGTACCGCCGCGACGGTCAGCTCCCGGCCGGCCACGGCGATGCGGTCGCCGGCGCGCAGGCCGAGGTCGGTGGCGGCGGTGGTGGACAGCACCGCCGTGTCGTCGGCGAGGTCGCCGGGGGCGAGGCGGGAGCCGGGCCGGACGCCGAACACGGAGACCGCGGCGCTCCGGGCGCCGGCGGTGACCCGGGTGGTGCCGATGCCGAGCGGCTCGGCGGCGGTGACGCCGGGCGTGCCGGCCCAGCGCTGCCACTGCCGCTGCGTGACGGTCGAGTCGGCGTACGACGGCTGCGGGCTGCCGAAGGCGATCCGGTCGGCGGGCAGGCCGGTGATCGCGGAGGTGTTCTGCCGGCCCAGCCCGGCGGTCAGGCCGGACAGCAGGCCGACCAGCAGGGTGATCAGCACGATGACGGTTCCCATCAGGGCGAACCGCCCCTTGGCGAACCTCAGGTCTCTCCAGGCCACGAACACGTGTCGACCGGTCCTTTCCACGGCGGTTGGGGTCGCTGTCCACGGTCGCCGCCGGTGGGTGGGTCGGGCATCCGGCGACGGACGGCACTTCCCGGGCGGAACGGCGGCAGCCCGGTTACACCTTTCGACAGAGGCCGGCTGACCTGCGCCTCCTCTAGGCTGGGAGGGCCGTGACCACCACCGTTCCCGCCCTCACCTCCACCGCCCGCGTGCTGGCCTGGTGCCTGCACCTGCTGGTGGGCGTGCTGTTCGCCCTCGCCGGCCTGCGGGCCGTCGCCACCGGGCAGCCGCACGCGACGGTGATCGCCGCGTTGGCGGCGGCGGGCCTGTCGACGTACGCGGCCGGGGCGTTCCTGCCCGGCGTCCGCCGCTCCCGCCGGGTGGCCGGCTGGTGGCTGGCGGCGGTCGGCGCCTCGTGGCTGGCGCTGACCGCGCTCACCGTCGACGGGCTGTGGCTCGCCTTCCCGCTCTACCTGCTGCAACTACACCTGCTCCCCCGGCGCGCCGGCCTGGTCGCCGTCACGGCCACCGCCGCGGCGGCGGTGGCCGCCTTCGCCGCGCACCGCGGCACGGTCAGCGTGGCCGGCACGATCGGGCCGGTGCTCGGCGCCGCGGTCGCGGTGGCCGTGGTCCGCGGCTACCAGGCGCTCCACCAGGAGAACGAACGCCGCCGGCGGCTGATCGAGGAGCTGACCGCCACCCGCGCCGACCTGGCCCGGGCGCAGCACGAGGCCGGCGTGGCGGCGGAACGCGAGCGCCTGGCCGCCGAGATCCACGACACGCTGGCGCAGGGCCTGACCAGCATCCAGTTGCTGCTGCGCGCCGCCGGCCGGGTGCTGCCGGACCGCCCGGACACCGCCGCCCGCCACGTCGAGCAGGCCCGGCAGGCGGCGGCGGACAACCTCGCCGAGGCCCGACGTTTCGTGGCCGCGCTCACCCCACCGGCGCTGGACGACACCACGCTGGCCGGGGCGTTGGAGCGCCTGTGCGCGACCACCGGCGCCCGGCACCGCCTCACCGCCCGGTTCACGGTCACCGGCTGCCCGGTCCCGCTGCCCACCGCGTCCGAGGTGGCGTTGCTGCGCGTCGCCCAGGCGGCGCTGGCGAACACCGTCCGCCACGCCCGCGCCACCACGGTCGAGGTGACGCTCGGCTACCGCGCGGACCGGGTCACCCTGGACGTGGTCGACGACGGCGCCGGCTTCGATCCCGAACGGCTGCCCGAACCCGGGCCCGACGGCGGCGGCTTCGGTCTCGCGGCCATGCGCGCCCGCACCCGCGCGCTGGGCGGTGGCCTGACCGTCGCCGCCGCACCCGGGCGCGGCGCCACCGTCTCGGCCCGGCTCCCCCGCACCCCGAGCGGCGGTCGTCCGTGACCGGCCCGCCGATCCGGCTGCTGCTCGCCGACGACCATCCGGTCGTGCGGGCCGGGCTGCGCGCGGTGCTGGAGACCGAACCCGGTCTGGTCGTGGTGGCCGAGGCCGCCACCGCCGAGGACGCGGTGGCCCGCGCCGCCGCCGGGGACGTCGACGTGGTGCTGATGGACCTGCGGTTCGGCAGCGGCATGACCGGGGTGGCGGCCACCGCCGCCATCACCGCCCGGCCGCACGCGCCCCGGGTGCTGATCGTCACCACCTACGACTCGGACGCCGACACGCTGCCCGCGATCGAGGCCGGCGCGACCGGCTACCTGCTCAAGGACGCCTCCCCGGACGAGTTGGCCGCCGCCGTACGCACCGCCGCCGCCGGCCGCACCGCGCTCGCCCCGGCCGTCGCGGACCGGCTGATGAACCGGCTGCGCACACCGGACACCGCGCTGACCCGGCGGGAGACGGAGGTGCTCGGACTGGTCGCGGACGGGCTGTCCAACCAGGCCATCGGCCGGCGGCTGCACCTGACCGAGGGCACCGTCAAGTCGCACCTGTCGCGCATCTACACCAAGCTGCGCGTCGACTCCCGGACCGCAGCTGTCGCCGCCGCCACCGACCTCGGCGTCATCCGCCGCTGACCGGTCGCGCGGACGCGCGACCGGTCAGGCGTCCCGGCGGCGCAGCCGCAGCAGCGCGGCGCCGAGCAGGGCGAGCAGCCAGGCGCCGAGAACGGCCGCGCCGGCGCCCGGGGAGAGCAGGTCGGGGTTGGTGCCGAGGCTCATCACGGCCTGCCCGGCGTTCGACGGCAGGTACGGCGAGATCCACTCCGACCAGCTCTGCGGCAGCAGCGACACCACGCCGGGTACGACCAGCAGCAGCGCGACGACGCTTGTCAACGCGCCGGCGGTGCTGCGCAGCAGCGAGCCGAGCGCCGTGCCGAGCACGCCGACCGCCGCGAGGTAGCCGGCCGTGCCGAACACCGCACGCGGCACGCCGGAGTCCGCGAGGGAGATGCCCTGATCGCCCAGGATCGCCTGGCCGCCGAGAAAGGTGAGCAGTGCGGCGGGCACCAGCACGGCCAGGGACACGCCGGCCAGCACGATGGCCTTCGCGGCGAGCACCGGCCAGCGGGCGGGCACCGCGGCCAGCGAGGTGCGGATCATGCCGGTGGAGTATTCGCCGGCGGTCAGCAGCACGCCGAGCGTGCCGATGAGCAGTTGGGCAAGGTTGACGCCGCCGAGGCTGGCCCCGAGCGGGTCGAGCGACGAGGGCCCGCCGGGTGGCGCCGGGGTGCCGGGCTCGATCGTGGCGTCGGCCAGGAACGCCGAGAAGCCGAGCCCGAGTGCGCCGAACACCACCACGGTGGCGGCCAGCAGGATCAGTGACGACCGCAGCGAGCGGAACTTGATCCACTCGGCGCGGACAACCCGAGGGCCGGTGATCCGGGCGTCCGTCGGGACGGTGGTGGCGGGTGGGGCCGCGGCGGTCATCGGGACGCTCCTTCGGTGGCGCCGGCGTACTCGACGGCGTCGCGGGTCATGGTCATGAACGCCTCTTCCAGGGACGTCTCGGTGGCGGTCAGCTCGTGCAGGGCGAGTCCGGCGGCAGCGGCACGGTCGCCGATCGTGTCGGGGCGCAACCCGACGACCTCCAGCACACCCGCCTCGACGCCGGTGATGGTCACGTCCGGCCCGGCCAGGAGGTCGCGCAGCGCGGTGGCCTGGGGTGAGCGCACCCGTACGGTGTTCCGGGAGGCGCGGCGGGTGAACTCGGCGAGCGGCACGTCGGCGATCAGCCGGCCCCGGCCGACCACGACCAGGTGCTCGGCGGTCTGGGCCATCTCGCTCATCAGATGCGAGGAGACGAAGACCGTCCGGCCCTCGGCGGCGAGGCCCCTGAGCAGACCGCGGATCCATCGGATGCCGTCGGGGTCCAGGCCGTTGACCGGCTCGTCGAGCATCACCACCGCCGGGTCGCCGAGCAGCGCGGCGGCGATGCCCAGGCGCTGGCCCATGCCGAGGGAGAACCCTCCGGCGCGACGGCCGGCCACCTCCCGCAACCCGACCAGGTCGATCACCTCGTCGACGCGGCGGCGGCCGATGCCGTGGGTGGCGGCCACGGCGAGCAGGTGGTTGCGGGCGGACCGGCCGGTGTGCACCGCCTTGGCCTCCAGCAGCGCACCGACCTGACGCAGCGGGTCTCGGTGCTCGGCGTAGCGGCGACCGTTGACCCGGACGCTCCCGGACGTCGGTGCGTCCAGGCCGATGATCATCCGCATGGTGGTGGACTTGCCCGCGCCGTTGGGGCCGAGGAAACCGGTCACCACGCCGGGCCGGACGGTGAAGGTCAGGGCGTCGACGGCGAGCTTGTCGCCGTAGCGTTTGCTCAGGTCGTTGGCTTCGATCATGTGCTCAACCCTGGCCCGCGTACCCTGCCCGGCGCGTCGGCCGGACGCGGACACCTGCGCGTACCGCGCCGGCGGTACGCGGGCGGCCCCGCTACCGCGGCGGCGGGTCGGCCCGGACCAGCCCGCTCTGGTAGGCGAGCACCACCAACTGGGCCCGGTCCCGGGCCCCGAGCTTGGCCATCGCACGGTTGACGTGGGTCTTGGCGGTCAGTGGGGAGACCACCAGCCGCTGGGCGATCTGCTCGTTGCTGAGCCCGGTGGCGACCAGCGCGACCACCTCACGTTCCCGCTCGGTGAGCACCCGTAACCGCTCCGGGGTGGCCCCGGGCCGCGGGTCGGGCTGGGCCAGGAACCGGGCGATCAGCCCTCGGGTGGCCTTCGGCGACAGCAGGGCCTCCCCGACCGCGACGGTGCGGATGGCGTCCAGCAGCTCCACCGGCTCCACGCCCTTGCCCAGGAAGCCGCTGGCGCCGGCGCGCAGCGCCTCGAAGACGTACTCGTCGACCTCGAACGTGGTCAGGATCAACACCTTGACGCCGGCCAGGTCGTCGTCGGCGGTGATCTCCCGGGTGGCGGCCAGGCCGTCGAGGTCGGGCATCCGGATGTCCATCAGCACCACGTCGGCGCGGGTGGCGCGGGCCCGCTCGACCGCCTCCCGCCCGGTCGCGGCCTCGCCCACCACGAGCAGGTCCGGCGCCGAGTCGATGAGCGCGCGGAAGCCGGCCCGGATGAGGGTCTGGTCGTCGGCGAGCAGCACCCGGACGGTCATGCCGAGCCGACCGGGCATGCCCTCACGGCCCTCGCTCCGCTCGGTGCGTTCGCTCATGCCGCCTCCTGCGGGGTCGGGGCGGGCAGCTCCGCGCGGACCAGGAACCCGCCACCGGGCCGGCGGCCGGCGTGCAACGCGCCCCCGACCGCCTCGGCGCGCTCCCGCATGCCGAGCAGGCCGAGGCCGGTGCCGGGCTCGTCAGGGCCGCTCGGGCCGGGCCCGTCGTCGCGGATCTCCACCACCACCCCGGTGGCGGTGTAGGCCACGCCGACGAGGACGGTCGCACCGGGCGCGTGGCGGTGGGCGTTGGTCAGCGACTCCTGGATGATCCGGTACGCCGCCACGTCGACCGCGCTCGGCAGCGGCCGGGGTCGCCCGGTCAGGGTCCAACGCACCGGCTGGCCGGCCGCGAAGCCGTCGACGAGGGCGTCGAGGCGACTCAGTCCGGGCGCCGGCTCGGTCGGCGCGTCCGGCTCGTCCCGGCGCAGCAGGCCGAGCAGCGTGGCCAGCTCGTCCAGCACGGTGCGGGCGGCGGACCGGACGTGCGCGAGGGCCTCCTCGGCGGCGACGGGCCGTTCCCGCAGCAGGTGCCCGGCCACGCCGGCCTGCACGTTGATGAGCGCGATGTGGTGGGCCACCACGTCGTGCAGCTCCCGGGCGATCCGCAGGCGCTCCTCCGCGACCCGGCGGCGGGCCTCCTCCTCCCGGGTCCGCTCGGCCCGACGCGCCCGCTCCTCCAGCACGGCCACGTAGGCGCGCCGGCTGCGGACCGCGTCGCCGGCCGCCACCGCGACGCCGAACCAGAGCAGCAGGACCACGACCGCGGGGTCCCACCAGCCCACGCCGAGCGCGGCGACCGCGCACCCGCCGAGCACCAGACCGCTCGCGGCGCCGGCCGCGACCGCGGTGCGCCGGTCGGTCCGGGCCGCCACCGTGTACGCGGCCAGCGCCACGGTCAGCACGAACGGACCGCGCGCCTGCTGCACGAGCAGCGCGGTCGCCGCCACGACGGTCACCAGGGCGAGGACCGCCAGCGGGTACCGGCGCCTGAGCGCCAGCGCGGCGGAGCCGACCAGCGCGAGCAGCACCGCGCCGACGGTCAGCGGATCACGTGGGGGCCCGCCGGGCGGGTTCACCGGCAGCAGACTGGCCACGAAGAGCAGGGCGGCCAGCAGGGCGTCGACCCCGGTCGGGTATTCCCGGGCCACCCGACGCCACCGTTGCAGGCGTCCCATGCCGTCACCGTACGGCACCGGCCGCGCGGTGGAGCGGGTGACGCGGGACGGTACGGCACCCGTCGACGTCAACCCGACCCGACCGCGTCGATCAGGCCGGCCAGCAGCGCCACCCGCGGGACCACCGAGTCGAGGTCGAGCCACTCCCCCGGGCTGTGGTCGGCGCCGCCGACCGGGCCGAGCCCGTCGAGCACCGTCGCGCCGGCCTCGGCGAGCAGGTTGGCGTCGGCGCAGCCGCCGGTCGCGGTGTGCGAGACCGGTACGCCGAGCCCGGCGCCCACCTTCGCGGCCAGCTCGGCCAGCCGCCGGCCGGCCGGGTCCGGCTCCCAGGGCGGGGTGGGCGCCTGCACGGTCAGCTCGGCGTGCACCCCGGACACGGTCGGCGCGGCGACCAGGCGGCGGATCTCGGCGAGCGCGGCCTCGTACTCGCCGGTGCGCCAGGCGCGCAGGTCGACGAGCATCCGCGCCCGGTCGGCGACCACGTTGGGCCGGCCGCCCGCCTCCAGCGCCCCGACGTTCACCGTCACCCCGGGCCAGCGCCCGTTGAGCTGGTCCAGCGCCACGGTCAGCCGGGCGGCGGCGAGCAGCGCGTTGGCGCCGCGTTCCGGCTCGATGCCGGCGTGTGCGGCCCGGCCGCGCAGCGTCACCGCCAGGTCCGCCACGCCCTTGCGGGCGGAGACCAGGTCGCCGTTGTCGCGGGCGCACTCCAGGCAGAGCGCCACGTCGGCCTCGGCGCCGAGGGTACGCAGCAGCGCCCGGCTGCCCACCGAGCCGATCTCCTCGTCCGGCGTGCAGAGCAGCACCAGTTCGCCGTACCGGTGCCGGTCGGTCGCGGCGAGCACCTCGACGGCGGCCAGCCCGGCGAGCACGCCGCCCTTGTCGTCGCTGACCCCCGGCCCGTACGCGCGGCCGTCGTGCACCCGGAACGGCCGGGCGGCGGCCGTGCCGGGCGGGAACACCGTGTCCAGGTGACCGGCGAGCAGGATCCGGCGGGTGCCGGCGCCCCGGCGGCGGGCGATCAGCACGTCACCGAGCGGCCGGCCGGCCGGGTCGGCTACCGGCGCCCGCTCGACGGCCAGCCCCGCGCCGAGGCACCAGCGCTGCACCAGGTCAGCGGCCTCGCGCAGCCCGTCGACGTGGCCGGAGCCGGAGTCGACGGCCACCAGCCGGGCCAGCCGGTCGTGGTAGGCGGTCAGCCGGTCGCCGGCGGCGCGCAGCAGCGGGTCCATCAGAGCACCTTGTCGAGGAAGGCGCGGGTGCGCTCGTGGCGGGGGCGGCCGAGCACCTCGTCGGGCGGGCCGGTCTCCACCACCACGCCGTCGTCGAGGAAGGCGACCTGGTCGGCGACCTCACGGGCGAAGCCCATCTCGTGGGTCACCACGACCATCGTCATGCCGTCGGCGGCAAGGCCTTTCATCACGTCGAGCACCTCGCCGACGAGTTCCGGGTCGAGCGCGGAGGTGGGCTCGTCGAAGAGCATCAGCTTCGGGCGCATGGCGAGCGCCCGGGCGATGGCGACGCGCTGCTGCTGCCCGCCGGAGAGCTGGCTCGGGTAGTTGTGCGCGCGCTCGGCCAGCCCGACCCGGTCGAGCAGCCGCAGCGCCTCGGAGCGGGCCCGCTCGCGCGGGGTGCGCAGCACCCGCACCGGCGCCTCGGTCACGTTGCCGAGCGCGGTGAGGTGCGGGAAGAGGTTGAAGCGTTGGAACACCATGCCGATGTCGCGGCGGCGCACGGCGACCTCGCGGGCCTTCAGCTCGTGCAGCTTGTCGCCCTGGCGGCGGTAGCCGACCAGTTCGCCGTCGACCGCGAGCTGCCCGCCGTCGATGCGTTCCAGGTGGTTGACGCAGCGCAGGAACGTGGACTTGCCGGAGCCGGAGGGGCCGAGCAGGCAGGCCACCTCGCCGGCGGCCACGGTCAGGTCGATGCCCTTGAGCACCTCGACCGCGCCGAACCGCTTGGTCACCTTCTCGGCACGGACCATCGCCGTCATCGCACGCCTCCCCGGGCGAAGCCGCGGCCGAACCGGCGCTCCACCAGCCACTGGCCGGCGGAGAGGAGGCTGACCAGGGCGAGGTACCAGATCGCCGCCACCAGCAGCAGCGGGATCACCTTGTAGTTGTTCTGGTAGACGCTCTGCACGGCGGTCATCAGGTCCCGACCGGCGATGATCGACACCAGCGCGGTCGACTTGAGCATGGTGATGGTCTCGTTGCCCATCGGTGGGATGATCACGCGCATGGCCTGGGGCAGCACCACCCGGCGCAGGGTGAGCGCGGGGCCCATGCCGAGCGCGGCGGCGGCCTCGGTCTGCCCCTGGTCGACGGCGAGGATGCCGCCGCGGATGACCTCGGCGGCGTACGCCATCTCGTTGAGCGAGAGCGCGAGCACGGCGGCGACCGTGCCGGTGACCACCACGCTGGTGGGCTTGTCGAAAAGGACGGTGCCGGTGAACGGCACGCTGAGCGTGAGCCGGGGGAAGAGCGCGCCGAGGAACCCGAAGAAGATGATCTGCACCAGCAGCGGGGTGCCACGGAAGACCCAGATGAACGTCCACGAGACGCCGCGCAGCACCGGGTTGTCGGAGAGTCGCAGCACGGCGAGCAGGATGCCGCCGGCGGTGCCGAGCACCATGGCGAGCACGGTGAGCCAGAGCGTGGTGACCACGCCGTCGAGCACGTAGTCCTGGAACAGGTAGTGGGCGACGGTGCCGGGTTCGAGGTTGGGGCTGCTCAGCAGCGCCCGCAGGAACAGCGCGGCCAGCCCGGCCACGAGCAGCGCGGTGAGCCAGCGGCCGTAGTGGCGGACGGGGACGACCCGTACCGCGGGGGGTTCGGTGGTGGTCATCGTGGGGGTGCCTCCGGCAGGGGTTCGGCGGTCGCCGGGCGCCTCCGGGCCCGCCCTCACGGAAGTGGAGGACGCCCGGCGACCGCGGATCGGGGGGGCGGTGGTCCGCCGGGGTCAGTCGATGGCCTGGTCGACGGTGGCCTTCTCGACCGCGATCGGGGTCTGCTTCCAGCGGGTGAGGATCTTGCCGTAGGTGCCGTCGTCGATCAGCGACTGCACGGCCGCCCGGTACGCCTCGGCCAGTTCCTTGTTGGCCTTGAGGAACCCGAAGCCGTTCGGGCTGGCCAGCCAGCCGTTGGGCGAGGACGGGTCGTCGACCAGTTCGGCCTTGCCGGTGAGCGAGCCGGCGGTGTCCACCAGGTTGACCCGGGTGGCGGCGACGACCTGCACGTTGCCGGCGATCAGCGCCTGCACCGCCTGCGGGTTCTCCGGGTACTCCTTGATCTCCAGCGGCCGGCCGGCGCAGCTCTGCTTGGCGTACGTGGCCAGGTTCTTCGCCTGGTTGCTGGCCTTCTGCACGGCGACCGCGCGGCCGCAGAGGTCGGCGACGGTCTTCACGCCGAGCGGGTTGCCGGCGGCGACCAGGAATCCGGTGCCGGAGGCGGAGTAGTCGACGAACGTGGCGACCTGCTGGCGCTCCTTCTTGTCGGTGATGCCGCCGGCGATGGCGTCGTACTTGGCGGCCTGGAGGCCGGGCACGAGGCCGTCGAACGGCTGCTGCGTGAAGGTGGCCTTCAGGCCGAGGCGGGCCGACGCGGCCTGGAACAGGTCGTGGTCGAGGCCGACGAACTCGTCCGTGCGGCCCTCCACCTTGAAGTCGATGAACGGCTGGTAGGGGGCGTTGGTGGCGACCGTGACGGCGCCACGGCCGCGCACGTCGGACGGGACCTTGCCGGCGAGCGTCTTGTCGGTCTCGACCGCGCCGACGCCGTCGATGGTGACCGAGACGGGCTTGATCTCGTCGGTGGAGCCACCGGCCGAGGAGGTGCCGCAGGCGGCGGTGGCGGCGAGCAGCGCCGTGGTCGCGCCGAGCAGGGCGAGGGAACGGATGCGCATGGGGAGTCCTTCCGGGGGCCGGAACAGCCAGCCCCCGGACTGTAACTCACGTTACGATCTCGATGGGGTTACGGTTTTCTGTAACGCACGTTTCAGCGCCCGCCGAACGCCTGCTGTGCCCCCTCCATCGCCTTGAGCCGGGCACCGGCCACCGGGCCGAGCCTGTCGATCAGCGCCGCGACAAGCGTCTCCACCAGCGCCAACGTGGGCACGAAGCTGTCGTACGGCGACGGCGAGTCGACCCGGGCGGGCAGCACCACCTCGGCCAGACCGGCCACCGGCGAGAGCCACCGGTCGGTGAACAGCACCACCCGGGCGCCCCGGCCGGTGACCTCCCGGGCCAACTCCAGGGTCGGCTCCTCGTAACGGCGGAAGTCGAAGAGCACCACCAGGTCGCGCCGCCCGACGTCGACGAGCATGTCGGCGCGCTCCACCGGGCCGGCGGGCAGCAGACGGCTGTTGCCGCGCACCTGCATGAGGTGCAGCACCAGATAGTGGGCGAACAACGCGGAGAACCGGCCGCCGGCGGCGGTGACCCGGACCTGCTGGTCGGCGAGGAGGCGCACGGCCGCGTCCAGTTCGCCCTGCGGCAGCTCGGCCAGCGTGCCGGCCACCGCCTCGGGCAGCGCCGCCGCGGCCCGGGGCAACGCGCCCTCGGGCGGCGTCCCGCCGCGCTCGGTCGCCCGATAGGCGGTCAGCGGCGAGGTCTCCCGCTCCGCCAGCTCGTCGCGCAGCGCCTGCTGGAACTCGGGATAACCGCCGAAGCCGAGGCGCGACAGCAGACGCAGCACGGTCGGCGCGCTCACCTCGGCCCGCTCGGCCAACGCGGCCACCGTGCCCAGGCCGGCGGACGGGTAGGCGGCGAGCAGCGCCCGGGCCACCCGGCGCTCGGCCGGGCTGCACTCGCCGAGCCGGCGGCGGATCAGCGCCGCCACCCCCACCGCGTGCGGTTCGTCGACAGCCTCGGAGTTCGACACGAGCCGAGCGTAGCGGCCCCCGCCCGGGCCGACGGACGCCCGGGCGGGAGCCACGGCGGGTCAGGACTTCGCGACCGTGCAGGCGTAGTCGGCGGTCCCGGAGCCGGCGTACGCCTCCAGGTCGAGGTGGTAGGTGGCGGTGCCGGACGCGGTGCGGGTCAGCGTGACCGACTCGTCCGTCCCCGCGCCGTTGTTCACCGACCGGGTCAACGTGCTCCCGGTCGCGCTGAGCAGGTAGAGGTCCGCGTCGTACGCCGGCGGCACCGCGCAGGTGACGGTGAGCGTCTGCCCGGCGCCGAGCGTGAGCGAGAAGTAGTCGCGGTCGGTGGTGCTCCTCATGTCCCCGGTGACGGTGGCCGGGAACGTCAGCCCGGCGATGTCGTTCGCAGCCGTACGGGAGTCGTTCGGCTCCACCTCGGCGTAGGACGAGCCGCCGGACGGCGGCGGGGTGGACGAGCAGTCGGTCACCGGCGTGCCGTCGTAGAGGCCGCCGTCCGGCACCCCGGCGCGCACGCTGCGCAGGTAGTAGCCGCAGGTCGGCCGGTTGGCGAAGTCGTAGCTCTGACCGTTGGTGAGCTTCCAGATCTTGACGTCGCGGTAGGTGAGCGGTTGCCCGGAGGCGGCGACCTCGGGCTGGTGGTCGCCGAGCACGACGTAGGCGCTCGGGCCGCTGAGCGTGGCCCGGCCGGCGCGGTCGATGAACAGCGAGGCGCCCTCCTCCACCCCGACGCCCCAGGCCTTGCCGCCGGTGACCAGCCCGTCCTTGACCGCCCGGGCGACGAACGCGATGGTCCGGCCCATCCGGTCACGGGTGACGAAGTGCGAGTCGTTGATCGTGCCGGCGTAGTTCGGCCAGCGGAACATGCCCGTGGTGAACGTCATCGACCTGTCGTACGGGTTGGCCAGCGCGGTCGCCGAGGTGGCGCTCGCGGCGCAGGCGTCGTAGACCACGTCGCTGTTGACGTGGTGCCCGGCGCTGCCGCCGCCGACCCCGCCGCCCTTGGCCACCACCGACTCGACCGACGCCTCCAGCGCGGTGCCCTTCCAGGCGACGTAGCGGCACTGGTCACCGCCCGCGAAGTAGACGAACTCGGCGTTGCGGACGTCGGTGTTCACCTGGCTGTTGTTGCCGTCCGCGGCGGCGGTGAGGGTGAGCGTGGTGCAGGAGTTGACGCCGGCCAGCGGCGTGATCACGTCGCACTCCGGGGTGCCGGTCCCGGAGCCGGCGATCACCACCACGTCGATCGCGCCGGTGCCGCCGCGAATCGCGTCGACCGCCTTCGCCATGGTGGCGGTGACGATGCCGCCGGAGCCGTTCATGGTGTATGCCGGCCCGGACCAGTTCGCCCGGGCGGCGTCCGTGGCGCTGCCCTGGCGTACCCGGGTGACCTGGGCGTAGGCGGCGGGAACGCCGAGCGGGACGACGGTGAGCAGCGCGGCGGCGGCCGCCGTCACGGCGAGCCGGCGAGGGTTGCGGGAAGGGGACATGGGCACCTCCGAGGGGCCACGAAGCGATGAAACAGAAGTTACATCCATTAAGTTCACTGCTCAATACGTAACTTCTGTTACATGTTCGTGACGGCGGCGCCGAACCCGGAAGCCCGACGCCGCCGCACCACGTCAGGCCGGCCGGATGGCGACCGCCACGTCGGTGAACGTGGTCGCCGACGCGCCCCGGAACGCCGCGAACCCGGTGCCCCGGGTCAGCGTCGCGACCCAGCGCGGATCCTTCTCGTAGGAGGTCCCGCCGACCGCCACGCAGCCGGCACGGGCGGCCAGGCCGGTCTCCACCAGGCCGACCATGGCGTAGTCGTAGAAGACGTCCTCGGACGGCGTCGCCGCGCACGGCCCCGCCTCCGGTCGCACGCGCGGCTTGCCGGCGGCCGGGACGACGGTCCACCGTGGCGCCACGTACACGTCGCCGGCGGTCAGCCGGCTCCACCGCACGCCCGCGATCCCCCACACCCCGCCGTGCTCGGTCACCCGGGCCCGGCGCAGGTCGAGCACGCTCACCCCGCGCTGTCCGAGCACCCGCAGCGACGGGCGGCGCCCGCCGACGCCGGTGACCTCCAGCGCGGTGTTCTCGTCCAGGCCGAACACCCGGGTGTGCCGGGTGTCCGAGGCGAGACGGATCGACCGCGCCTCGCGCCCCCGGCGGGAGAAGTGGGTGTCGACCAGCCCGGCGGTGAAGAACCCGAAACCACCGCGCGGCAGGTAGCCGAGCACGTCGGGATCCTCGAAGTAGCCCGGCTTCGCGCCGTCGCGCAGGCCCGGTTCGGTGGATCCCCCGGTGATCATGTCGCGGCCGGCCATGATCTGCGCGCCGGCGCTGGTGCCGGCGACCACCGCACCGTCGCGCAGCTTGCGCCGGATCGCGGCGAGCGCCGCGCTGTCCCGCTGCGCCGCGCCCCGGGTCATGGTGGTGACGTAGCGGTACTGGTCGCCGCCGCCGAGGAAGAACCCGGTCATCGACTCGATCTGCCGGACCACCGCCGGGTCGTCGGCCGCGCCCGGACGATCGAGGTCGATCGGGATCCACCGGGCGTCCGCCGCCCGGTAGGACCGGAACAGCTCGGCGTAGTAGTCGCCATTGCAGACGCTGTTGTTGCAGTCCGGGGTGCCGGCGTCGGGATCCTCGGCCGGCACCGGGGCGCCGGCGGTCAGGATGCCGATCCGGGCCCTGCCGGGGCCACCGGCGAGCCGGACGATGTCGTCGTAGATCTCCCGGTTGTCATCGGCCAGCGCGCCGCCGACCAGCACCAGGCTGCCGCCGGAGCGATGATGGGACGCGGTGGCCGAGGCCGGGGCGGCGGCGACCGGCACGCTGAGCGCGACCGCCGCACAGGTGCCGACCCCGAGGGTCAGCAGGCGGTTCAGGGGCATGGGTGCTCCTCACAGGACCGTGAGGGCGGGCCGCGAGCCAGAGCGTACGGCACGCCCGCCCCGGCAACAACCTTGAGAGCGCTAACATCGCCGTTCACAAATTCGGTGGCCCTCTGAAGCGTTGACAGTCGCCTATGTAAACGCCACGCTAAGAGCGATTGTTAGCGTTAACTAGTTCGTCATCTCCGCTGGAGGAAGATCGATGGACCCCACCACCACCCGTCGCCGCCTGGGGACCGCACTCGTACCCCTGGCCCTGCTGGTCGCCGTCACCGCGACGGCCGTCGGCTCCGCCGCGCCCCCGGCGCGCGCCGCCGGCACCGGCCCCTGCGACCTCTACGCCGCCGGCGGCACGCCCTGCGTCGCCGCGCACAGCACCACCCGCGCGCTCTACGGCGCCTACGCCGGCCCGCTCTACCAGGTGCGCCGCGCCTCCGACAACGCCACCCGCGACGTCGCCCCGCTCGCCGCCGGCGACGTCGCCAACGCCGCCACCCAGGACGCGTTCTGCGCCGGCACGAGCTGCCTGATCAGCGTCATCTACGACCAGTCCGGCCGCGGCAACCACCTGACCCAGGCCCCGCCCGGCGGGTTCTCCGGCCCGGCCGCCGGCGGCTACGACAACCTCGCCGACGCCACGCTGGCCCCGGTCACGCTGGGCGGACGCAAGGCGTACGGCGTTTTCGTCGCCCCCGGCACCGGCTACCGCGACAACACCACCAACGGCATCGCGAAGGGCGACCAACCCGAAGGCATGTACGCCATCTTCGACGGCACCCACTACAACGGCGGCTGCTGCTTCGACTACGGCAACGCCGAGACCAACAGCCGGGACAACGGCAACGGCACCATGGAAGCCATCTACTTCGGCAACAACAAGGTCTGGGGCTACGGCACCGGCAACGGCCCCTGGATCATGGCCGACCTGGAGAACGGCCTCTTCTCCGGCGTCAACCCCGGCTACAACGCCAACAACCCGTCGATCAGCCACCGCTTCCTCACCGCGATCGTCAAGGGCGAACCCAACCACTGGGCCATCCGCGGCGGCAACGCCCAGTCCGGCGGCCTGAACACCATCTACGACGGCAAACGGCCCAACGCCTCCGGCTACAACCCGATGAAGAAGGAAGGCGCCATCATCCTCGGCATCGGCGGCGACAACAGCCACGGCGCCGCCGGCACGTTCTACGAAGGCGTCATGACCTCCGGCTACCCGTCGAACGCCACCGAGGACGCCGTCCAGGCCAACATCACCGCCGCCGGGTACGCGGCGAGCACCGGCGGTGGCCGGCAGAACGTCGAGATCGTCGGCGGCCAGTCCGGGCGCTGCGTCGACGTGCCGAACGGCGCCACCACCAACGGCACCCAGACGCAGCTCTGGGACTGCTGGGGCGGGACCATGCAGCGCTGGACCTACACGTCGGCGCGACAGCTCCAGGTGTACGGCAACAAGTGCCTCGACGCCAACGGCCAGGGCACGGCCAACGGCACCGCCGTCATCATCTGGGACTGCAACGGCCAGGCCAACCAGCAGTGGAACGTCAACGGCAACGGCACCATCACCGGCCAGCAGTCCGGCCTCTGCCTCGACGCCACCAGCGCCGGCACCGCCAACGGGACGAAACTGATCCTCTGGGCCTGCAACGGCGGCGCCAACCAGCAGTGGACCCTGCGCAACTGACCGCACCCACCACGAAAGGCTCCTCATGCCCGCTCCCCTGGTGAACCGCCGGATGCTCCTGCGCGCCACCGGTGCGACCGCGGTCGCGACCGCGGCCGGCGCCGCCGTCGGCTCCCTCGCCGGCGGCGGCGCGGCCGGCGCCGCGCTGGCACCGGCCCGCCCCGACATCGGCGTCTCCGCCTACGCGTTCGACCCAGGTCAGGCGCGGCTGACCGCCGGCCGCTGGCTCGACAACCAGAACCGGACGCTGTCCTACCTGCGCTTCGTCGACGTCAACCGGCTGCTCTACAACTTCCGCGCCAACCACCGGCTCTCCACCGCCGGTGCCGCCTCGAACGGCGGCTGGGACGCGCCGAACTTCCCGTTCCGCACCCACATGCAGGGCCACTTCCTGACCGCCTGGGCGCAGGCCTGGGCGGTGGCCGGCGACACCACCTGCCGGGACAAGGCGGTCACCATGGTGGCCGAGCTGGCGAAGTGCCAGGCCAACAACGGCGCGGCCGGCTTCAACGCCGGTTACCTGTCCGGCTTTCCCGAGTCCGACTTCACCGCGCTCGAGGCCCGCACGCTGAGCAACGGCAACGTGCCCTACTACTGCGTGCACAAGACGCTCGCCGGCCTGCTCGACGTGTGGCGCCTGATCGGCAGCACCCAGGCCCGCGACGTGCTGCTGGCGCTCGCCGGCTGGGTCGACTGGCGCACCGGCCGGCTCAGCTCGGCGCAGATGCAGGCCATGCTGGGCACCGAGTTCGGCGGCATGAACGCGGTGCTGACGGACATCTACCAGCAGACCGGCGACGCCCGGTGGCTGACCACCGCCCAGCGCTTCGACCACGCTGCCGTGTTCAACCCGCTCGCGTCCAACTCCGACCAGCTCAACGGGCTGCACGCCAACACGCAGGTGCCCAAGTGGATCGGCGCGGCCCGGGAGTACAAGGCCACCGGGACCACCCGCTACCGCGACATCGCCGCGAACGCCTGGAACATCACGGTCGGCGCGCACACGTACGCCATCGGCGGCAACAGCCAGGCCGAGCACTTCCGCGCCCCCAACGCCATCGCCGGCTACCTGCGCAACGACACCTGCGAGGCGTGCAACACCTACAACATGCTGAAGCTGACCCGGGAGCTGTGGCAGCTCGACCCGGACCGGGTCGCCTACGCCGACTTCTACGAGCGCGCGCTGCTCAACCACATGATCGGCCAGCAGAACCCGGCCGACGCCCACGGCCACGTCACCTACTTCACCCCGCTCAACCCGGGCGGGCGACGCGGCGTCGGCCCGGCGTGGGGCGGCGGCACCTGGAGCACCGACTACAACTCGTTCTGGTGCTGCCAGGGCACCGGGTTGGAAACCAACACCACACTGGCCGACGCGATCTACTTCCACAACGGCACCACGCTGACCGTGAACCTGTTCGTGCCGTCGGTGCTCACCTGGAGCCAGCGCGGCATCACGGTCACCCAGACCACCTCGTATCCCGTGGAGGACACCACGACGCTGACCGTCACCGGCTCGGTCGGCGGGTCGTGGACGATGCGGATCCGGATCCCGTCGTGGACCACCGGCGCGACGGTCAGCGTCAACGGCACGGCACAGGGCATCGCCACCACACCGGGCAGCTACGCGGTGCTGACCCGGGCCTGGGTCTCCGGGGACGTGGTCACGGTCCGGCTGCCGATGCGCGTGACCACCGTCGCCGCGAACGACGACGCGGCGGTCCAGGCGATCATGTACGGGCCGGTGGTGCTCTCCGGCAACTACGGCAACACCACGTTGAGCGCCCTGCCGACGCTGGAGACCGGATCGGTCACGCGCACCGGCAACGGCTCGCTGGCGTTCACCGCCCGGGCCAACGGCGCGACCGTGAACCTCGGGCCCTTCTACGACGCGCACGGGTTCAACTACACCGTCTACTGGCGTGCCGGCACGGGTGGTGGCGGTGGCGGCGAGGCGAGCTTCCGCCTGGCCAACGCGGCCAGCGGCCTCGTGCTCGGGATCCAGAACATGTCCACCGCCGACGGAGGGCTCGCCCTCCAGTGGGGCGACACCGGCACCGCGGACCACGACTGGCAGCTCGTGGTGGACGGGTCGGCGCTGAAGCTCCGCAACGTCAACAGCGGCAGGGTGCTCGGCGTGGAGAACATGTCCACCGCCGACAACGCCCGGATCCTCCAGTGGGCCGACAACGGCACCGCCGACCACCTCTGGACCCTGGTCGACGTCGGCGACGGCACCCACAAGCTGCGCAATGCCAACAGCGGCAAGCTGCTCGGCATCTCCGGGGGCTCGACCGCCCAGGGCGCGCAGGCCGTGCAGGACCCGGACAACGGCAGCCTCGACAACCAGTGGCGCTTCCTGCCGAACGGGGCCCGCCGGCTGCAGAACCTCGGCAGCGGGCTGGTGCTCGGCGTGCAGGACATGTCCACCGCCGACGGTGGGCTCGTCATCCAGTGGGGCGACACCGGCACCGCCGACCACCTGTGGACCGCGCTCGTGGACACCGGCGGCTACCTGCGGCTGCGCGCCTCGCACAGCGGCAAGGTGCTCGGCGTCGAGGGCGGCTCCACCGCAGCCGGCGCCCGGATCGTGCAGTGGGCCGACAACGGCGCCGCCGACCATCGGTGGCGGCTGCGTCACGGCGGGAACGGGTACTTCCGCATCCAGTGCGCCAACGGCGGCCGGGTGCTGGGCCTCAGCGGCGGTTCCGGCAGCCAGGGCGCGCAGGCCGTCCTCGGCGACGACTCCGGCGGCGCGCACCAGCGCTGGCGGTTCGTCTGAGGTCTCGGGTACGTGGATCCGGCGGTCGCGGCCGGCCCGCGTACCCCTGGTGACGCCGCCGTCGTCGGGCCGGGCGACCCGGCGACGGCGGCTCAGCACCACGGCGATCCGACCGGGTCCACCGGCCGGCGGACGACCACGTACGGGTCGCCTTTCGAGCTGACGTCACGAACGACTCAGGAGACGTCGACTCCGACGGCCCGAGACGACGACCGTGGTGAGCGACGGGGTCGACACCGTCATCGGCTCGCCGAGAGTCACGCGGGTCCTCGACCGGGTGCCCGGTGGTCTCGTCGGCGGCGACGACCAGCGGTCGGTGCGGTCTGAGTCGTTCGTGACATCAGCTCGAAAGGCAGCGACGGCGGCGAAGCCCGGGCGCCGAGGCACGTTCCGCGACCCCGCCCGGCCGCACCGAGCACGGCTCGCACCCCGGGCGATACGCGCGGCAGCACCGCCAGGAGTCAGGGGCCGTCCGGCGGCGGGTCAGCGCTGCGGGGGCGGGCCGACGCTGCGCCGGGGCACCAGCGTCGGCGCGATGGTCTGTCGCAGCGGCCCGACGTCGGCGGACTCGATCTGGGCCAGCAGCATGCCGAGACTCGCCCGGGCCACCGCCCCGAAGTCGGGCCGCACGGTGGTCAGCGGCGGGATGAAGTAGGCCGCCTCCGGCACGTCGTCGAACCCGACCACGCTGATGTCGTCCGGCACCCGCCGGCCGTGCTCGTGCAGCGCGCGCAGCACACCCAGCGCCAGGTGGTCGTTGGCGGTGAAGACGGCGGTGACCTCCGGCATCCGGGCGAGCATCTGCCCGCACCGGTAACCCGCCGCGGCGGACCAGTCGGCCGGGACCAGCGGCGGGATCTCGGCGCCGGCGAGCCGCAGGGCCTCGCGCCAGCCCTCGATCCGGCCCGCGCTGTCGAACCAGTCGGACGGGCCGGACACGTGCCAGACCGTGCGGTGCCCGGCGTCGAGCAGGTGCTGGGTGGCGGCCCGGGCGCCGGCGACCTGGTCGACCGTCACCAGCGGGATCGGCCGGCGCGGGTCGCCGTCCACGGTCACCAGCGGCACGTCGTGCGGCAGCCGTTCGAGCGCCGCACCGGCCGACTCGACCGGCGCGATCACCACGATGCCGGCCACCCGGTGCGCCAGGTGCCGCTCCACCGCCGCCGAGATGGACCGGTGGTCGAGGTCGCTGACGCTGCCGACGCTGACCGCGAAGCCGGCCTCGGCCGCGGTCTGCTCCAGCGCGGCCAGCAGGGAGGCCGGACCGTAGAGGGTGGTGTTCTGCGCGACCACGCCGATCACCTGGGACCGACCGGTGACCAGCGCGCGGGCCGCGCGGTTGGGCCGGTAGCCGAGTTCGGTGATGGCCGCCTGCACCCGCAACCGGGTCTGCTCGCGTACGTTGGGGTGCCCGTTGAGGACCCGGGAGACCGTCTGGTGGGAGACACCGGCGAGGCGAGCCACATCAGTCATCGCAGGACCGCGCACGGCCACCTCACTTTCGCACATGCCCGCGTGGCCGAACCATGTCGACGTCGACCGGACCGGCCGGGGTGGCGACAGTCTACGCCAGTTGTTCCGCCGGTCACGGCACGGTCGATCGACGAATCGATTCGTCGCGCCGGATTGTCGGGGAATGGCCGGCGGCGCCCATTCCCTTTCCTCCCCCGGCGACGCGAAGTGGCAGCTCCGGCCGCCCGGGGCGGGGCATTTTCCGACGGTTGTCGGACCCCGCCCCGGGCAATTCTCGTCGCGCGTCAAGGACCGGAAATGGTGACCCGCGTCACGGCGTTGTCACGGAGAACTGGCGCGCCGTCACCGCACCGCCCAGTGATTGGGTGGCGTAGTTGAAGATGCCGAACCGGTATCCCATGAAGAACTGCCACGCGTTGTTGAGCGTCAGCGCGTTGCCCAGCGGGACGAAGGTGACCCCGTCGGTGCTGTACGAGAAGCGCGCCTGCCGGCCCGAGCCGGGCCGGATGTCGGCGTTGACCCGCAACCAGATCCGCCCGCCGGAGACCGCCGCGCCGGCGACCTCGCTGCCGGTGGAGGTGGTGTTCCAGGCGCCGCTGGCCATGGTCAGCCCGTTGGTCATGACCACCCGGGTGGCGCCGTTGTCCCGCCGCACGCCGATCCAGGCCGAACTGTCGCGCAGCATGGCCAGCCCGGACCGGTCCCCGTCGCGCATGGCCGAGTAGTCCAACTCGACGGTCGCGGTGGAGGTCGGACCCTGGATCCGGTGGGTCAACGTGTTACGGGCCTGGTAGAGGTCGTTGGTCACGGACGCGGTCTGCAGGCGCAGGCCGTTGTTCACCGACCACCGGCTGTTGTCCGGGTTGTGGTTCCACTCGTACTGCACGCCGAGCGTGGTGCCGGCGAACGTGTCGGTGCCGGTGAGCGGCTTCACCGGGTGCAGCGGCAGCGGGTTGGGGTAGCTGGCGCCCCACGCCCCGTTGACGGTCTGCACCTGCGGCCAGCCGTCGGCGGTCCAGGTGATCGGCGCCAGCGTCGGCATCCGCCCGCCCGGGTACGCGTCGGTGAAGGCCATGTAGTACCAGGAGCCGTTCTGGGTCTGCACCAACCCGCCCTGGTGCGGCACGCCGCCGCCCGAGATCGGACCGGGCAGGTTGAGCAGCACCTGACGCTGCTCGTACGGGCCGAACGGGCCGTTGGTGGACTTGAGCACGTACTGGCCGTTGGCCGGTCGGGTCAGCCAGATGTAGTAGGCGCCGTTGCGCTTGTAGAAGCGCGCCCCCTCGAGCGTGCCGATGCTCGACGGCGTCTGGTAGACCTGCTGGGCCCGTACCTGGGTGCGTCCGTCCGCGGACAGCTGCGCCACGTTGATCGTGCCGTTGCCGTACGCGACGTACATGGTGTCGTTGTCGTCGATGAGCATGCCGGCGTCGTAGTAGCAGTTCGGGATCGTGGTCAGCTTGCTCCACGTGCTGTCGACGGCCGACGCGGTGTAGATGTGCGTCTGGGCGAAGTCGATGCACCCGGCCCAGTAGTAGGTCTTGTTGCTCGGCCGGTAGTTCAGCGTCGAGGCCCAGATGCCGTCCACGTACGCCTGGCTGCCCGGGGGCAGGTCGTACTTGGTCCCGAAGTCCAGCCGGGGCACCGAGTGCCCGGCGAACTCCCAGTTCACCAGGTCCCAGGAGCGCAGCACCGGGGCCCCGGGCGAGTAGTGCATGGTCGAGGCGGACATGTAGTAGATGTCGCCGACGCGGATGATGTCGACGTCGGCGAAGTCCTGCCAGATCGCCGGGTTGGTGAAGGTGCCGCTCGGCGGCGGGGTGGTCGGCGGGGGGTCGGTCGGGGTGCCGCCGCCGTCGACGCGGACCAGCTGCCACTGCTGGTTGGTGCCGTTCCAGTCGTCGTACTGCACGATGTTGCCGCCGTCCGCGGTCGAGGCGTTCTGCACCTCCACCGCCTTGTTCGAGTTGCGGTTGACCAGCCGGACGTAGCCGCCGTCCGAGTCCGCCAGCCGGAACTGCTGGTTGGTGCCGCCGTGGTCGCTCCACTGCACGACGGCCGCGCCGTTGGCGGTGGACGCGCCGGTCACGTCCAGCACCTTGCCGGAGTGCCGCGACCGCACCCGGTAGTAGCCGCCGCCGGAGTCCACGAACTGCCACTGCTGCCAGGCACCGTTGTTACGCGTCCACTGGGTGATCCGCGCCCCGTCGTTCGTGGCCTGGTTGTAGAGGTCCAACGCCTTGCCGCTGTTGCGGTTGACCAGCACGTACCACGCGCTGGTGTCCACCGTCGCCGCCGAGGCCGGCGCCGGGACGAGGCCCACCAGCACGCCGCCGACCACCATCGCCACCAACCCCGCCAGGAGCCGGGACAGCCGAGCTGTCACCACCATGACCCTCCTTATGTGATCGTTAACAGTCGTCCCTGCCCGAGGGGAATCGGAGCCGGGTGGCAGCCGATGCGGTGGTCCGGCCCGGAGGGACCACCGAGGCTGCCGGCTTTCCGACACATCGACTGTGAGCGATAACAAGAGGTTCGTCAAGGCGTAACGTCGCGGACACGAGCGGGTGGCGTGCCCCGACGCGGAGATCGGGGTACGCCACCCGCGGGCGCGTCAGAAACCGCGCGCGAGCCGGTGGTACGCCTGGTTCCAGCGCAGCTCGTCGGCGAACCGGTGCGGCACGGTGTCGCCGTCGATGACCGCCAGCTCGGTACGCGTCATCGCGGCCAGGTCACGCAACTCCTCCACGCCGACGGCCTGGGAGAGCACGGTGTGGTGCGGGGCGCCCGCCGTGATCCAGGACTCCGCCGACGCGGCGAGGTCGGGGCGGGGACGCCACACCGCGCGGGCCACCGGCAGCCGGCGCAACGGCTGCGGCGGCGGCACCACGTCGACCACGTTGGCGACCAGCCGGAACCGCTCCCCCAGGTCCGACATGCCGAGCACCACGGCCGGACCGGCCGCCGCGTCGAAGACCAGCCGGACCGGGTCCTCCCGCCCACCGATGCCCAGCGGGTGCACCTCCGCGGTCGGCACGTCCGCGGCGATGCTCGGGCACACCTCCAGCATGTGCGCGCCGAGGACCAGCTCCTGACCGAACGTCAGGTCGTAGGTGTAGTCCTCCATGAAGGACGTGCCGCCCTGGACGCCGACCGCCATCGCCTTCAGCGTGCGCACCAGGACGGAGGTCTTCCAGTCCCCCTCGCCGCCGAACCCGTACCCGTCGGCCATCAGCCGCTGCACCGCGATGCCGGGAAGCTGGCGCAGCCCGCCGAGGTCCTCGAAGTTGGTGGTGAACGCGCGGAAGCCGCCGTCGTCCAGGAACGCCCGCAGCCCCAGCTCCTGGCGCGCGGCGTAGCGCAGCGACTCGTGCCGGTCGCCGCCGGCACGCAGCGCGGCGTCCAGCCGGTAGGTGTCGTCGTACTCCTTCACCAGGTCGTCGACCTGCGCCTCGGCGACCTGGTCGACCACCGCGACCAGGTCGTTCACGCCGTAGGTGTTGACCGAGACGCCGAAGCGCAGCTCCGCCTCGACCTTGTCCCCCTCGGTGACCGCGACGTCGCGCATGTTGTCGCCGAAGCGGGCCAGGCGCAGCGTCCGCACCGACGACCAGCCGATCGCCGCGCGGGTCCAGGCCGCCACCCGCGCGATGACCCGCGGGTCGGTGACGTGCCCGGCGACGGTCTTGCGAGCCACCCCCAGGCGGGTCTGGATGTACCCGAACTCGCGGTCGCCGTGCGCGGCCTGGTTCAGGTTCATGAAGTCCATGTCGATGGTGTCCCACGGCAGCGCCACGTTCGCCTGGGTGTGCAGGTGCAGCAACGGCGTCTGCAACGCGTCCAGCCCGGCGATCCACATCTTGGCCGGCGAGAACGTGTGCATCCAGGCGATCACCCCGACCGCGCCCTGCACGGCCGCGTCCCGGCACATCGCCAGGATGTCCGTGCTGGAGGTCAGGACCGGCTTCCAGACCACCCGGACCGGAATGTCCGACGACTCGTCCAGCCGGGCGGCGATCTGCCGGGACTGGTCGGCGACCTGCCGCAGGGTGTCCTCGCCGTAGAGGCCCTGGCTACCGGTGAGGAACCAGACCTCGGGCTGGGGATGAGGTGCCATGTTGTTGCCTTCCGCGCTAGTTGCCGTCACTTGAACCGGATGCCGATGAGGCGCTGGAGGAGGATGAACGCGAAGAGCAGCCCGCCGATCACGATCTTGGTCCACCAGGAGTTGAGGCTGCCGTCGAAGGTGATCAACGTCTGGATCACGCCCAGCACCAGCACCCCGAGCACGGTGCCGAAGACGTAGCCCGACCCGCCGGTGAGCACCGTGCCGCCGATGACGACCGCGGCGATCACGTCCAGTTCCATCCCGACGGCGATCAGCGGCGCGCCGGAGAGCGTGTAGAACGACAGCAGGATGCCGCCGATGGCCGAGCACAAGCCGCTGATCGTGTAGACGGCGATCCGGGTCCGCGCCACCGGCAGGCCCATCAGCAGCGCCGACTGCGCGTTGCCGCCGACCGCGTACACGTTGCGGCCGAACCGGGTGTACGCCAGCACGTACGCGGCGACCAGGACCACCGCGAACGCGATGAGCACGCTGATCGACACGAAGTTCCCCGCCGGGTCACCGATGCGCTCCTGGGACATGCCGGTCCAGAAACCGTCGGTGATGGAGATCGAGGAGTCGCTGATGAACGTGCACATGCCGCGGGCGAAGAACATGCCGGCGAGCGTGACGATGAACGGCTGGATCTCGAAGAAGTGGATCGCGCAGCCCATCAGGAACCCGAGCGTCGGACCGATGAGCAGCGCGACGACGAGCACCAGCACCGCGGGCAGGCCGTCGCGGAGCAGGGCGGCCGACACCATCGCGGTCATCGCGACCACCGAGCCGACGGACAGGTCGATGCCGCCGGTGAGGATCACGAACGTCATGCCGACGGCGACCACCAGCAGGAAGCCGTTGTCGATGAAGACGTTGAAGACGACCTGGACGTTGGAGAACGCGCGGTACTGCGACACGCCGACGCCGTACATGACCAGCAGCAGCGCGAGCGTCGCCAGGACCGGGACGTGCCGCCGGGGCAGGCTGGGCCGCCAGGACCGGACGGCGGACAACGACGTGCTGCTCATGCCGGGACCTGCTCCTTCTCCCGCTGCGGCGCCGCCGGACCGGGCTCGACGCCGCGCCGGCGGCGACGGAACCGGGCCCGGAACGCCGGGGCCTGCACCAGGCAGACGGCGATCACGACGACGGCCTTGAACAGCAAGGACGTCTGCGGCGAGATGTTCATGGCGTACACCGTGGTGGTCAGGGTCTGGATGATCAGCGCGCCGAGAACGGTGCCGCTGAGCGAGAACCGGCCGCCGGCCAGCGACGTCCCGCCGATCACCACCGCGAGGATCGCGTCGAGCTCGATCCACAGCCCGGCCGCGTTGCCGTCCGCGCTCGAGACGTTCGCGGTGACCATGAAACCGGCCAGCGCGGCGCAGGCGGCGCTGACCACGTAGACGAGGAAGACGACGCGACGCGACCGGATGCCGGCCAGCCGGCTGGCCTCGGCGTTGCCGCCGACCGACTCGACGATCAGCCCGAGCGCGGTACGCCGGGTGAACGCGGCCACCAGCAGCGCGGCGGCCAACGCGATCAGGATGGCCAGCGGCAGCGTCAGGAAGCTCCCCAGCCCGATCGCCCGGTACGGCCCGGAGTTGATCGTGATGATCTGCCCCTCGGTGACCAGCTGGGCGATCCCCCGCCCGGCCACCATGAGGATCAGCGTGGCGATGATGGGTTGGATGCCGATGACGGCGACCAGCACCCCGTTCCACGCGCCGAGCACGAGCGCGGCCCCGAAGGCCAGGGCCAGCGCGGTCGCCACCGTGGCCGGGCTGTTCTGGTCGGCCGCGCCGCTGATGTGCAGGCACGCGATCGCGCCGCTGATGGCGCAGAGCGAGCCGACGGACAGGTCGATGCCGCCGGTGGCGATGACCAGGGTCATGCCGAGCGCGACGAGGATCAGCGGCGCGCTCAACCGGAGGATGTCGACCGGCGTGCCGTACAGGTGACCGTTCTTGACCTCGACGGCGAGGAAGCCGGGCCGGTAGACGGTGTTCGCGGCGATCATCACCACGAGCACCAGGGCCGGCCAGAACAGCCGGTGCCCGGTCAGCGGGCGGAGGCGGTCGGCGACGGTGTTCATCGGTTCACCTCCTCCCGGGGGGTTCCGCTGGCGATGGTGCGCATGACGCGGTCCGCGTCGAGCGTGTCGTCGTTGGTGAGCTGGGCGACCATCTCGCGGTCGCGCATGACCGCGACCCGGTGACTCAGGCGCAGCACCTCCTCCAGCTCGGCGGAGATGAACAGCACCGCCATGCCACCGTCGGAGAGCTGCACCACCAGCTTCTGGATCTCGGCCTTGGCGCCGACGTCGATGCCGCGGGTGGGCTCGTCGAGGATGAGCAGCCGCGGCTCGGTGATGAGCCAGCGTGCCAGCAGCACCTTCTGCTGGTTGCCGCCGGAGAGGTTGCGCACCGGCAGTTCCGGGTTCGCCGGCCGGATGCTCAGCGCCTCGACGTACTTCTGCACCAGTTCGTCCTGCCGCCGGCGCGGGATCGGGCGCAGCCAGCCGCGCGCGGCCTGCATCGCCAGGATCATGTTCTCCCGCACCGACAGCTCCGGCACGATGCCCTCCGCGCGGCGGTTCTCCGAGCAGAAGCCGATGCCCTGGTCGATGGCGTGGATCGGGGTACGCAGCGGCGAGCGCGTGCCGTCGGTGCGGACCTGACCGTGGTCGGCGCGGTCGGCGCCGAAGATCAGCCGGGCCACCTCGGTACGGCCGGAGCCGAGCAGGCCGGCCAGGCCGACCACCTCACCGGCGTGGATGCGCAGGCTGAACGGGGCGACCGCGCCGCGGCGGCCCACCTCCTCGGCGTCCACCAACGGGGCCTGCCCGTCGAGCGCGACGGTGGCCCGCTTCTGCTGCTCGTCCAGCCGTTCCAGGACGTCCAGCTCCTGGCCGATCATCTTCTCCACGAGGCTGAACTGCGGCAGCTCCCCGGTGCGGTACTCCCCGACCAGGGCGCCGTTGCGCAGCACCGTGATCCGGTCGGCGATGCCGTAGACCTGGTCGAGGAAGTGGGTGACGAACAGGATCGCGATCCCCTCGTCACGCAACTGCCGCATGATGCGGAACAGCTGGGCCACCTCGCCGGCGTCCAGGCTGGACGTCGGCTCGTCCAGGATGAGCACCCGGGCCCGCACGTCGATCGCCCGGGCGATGGCGACCATCTGCTGCACGGCCAGCGAGTACGTGCCGAGCTGGGCGCTCACGTCGAGGTCGAGGTCGAGGCGGGCCAGCAGGTCGCGGGCCCGCCGGCGCATCTCGCCCCAGCGCACCGCGCCCAGGCGGCGCGGTTCCCGGCCGATGAAGATGTTCTCCGCCACCGACAGGTTGGTGCAGAGGTTGACCTCCTGGTAGACGGTGCTCACGCCGGCCGCGGCGGCCTGCATCGGCCCGGTGAAGGACACCTGCTCGCCGTCGAGCGTGACGGTGCCGGCGTCGGTGCCGTAGACGCCGGTCAACACCTTGATCAGGGTCGACTTGCCGGCGCCGTTCTCGCCCATCAGGGCGTGGACCTCGCCCGGGAACAGCCGGAAGTCGACGTCGTGCAGCGCGCGGACCCCGGGGAAGGTCTTGCTGATTCCGGTCATGGTCAGGACCGGACGGTCACCCGTCATCCCATCGGACCTCTTCTTGAGCGGTGGTGGCACGGGGGCCGCCGTCGGCGCGACGGCGACCCCCGGTGTGGGTCAGTACTTGCGGTTGGGCAGTGCCTCCTTGGCCGTCTCCTGCGTGAAGGTGGTCTCCTCGGTCTCGATCCGGGCCGGCACCTCCTCGCCGGCCTTGACCTTCTTCGCCAGGTCCATCAGCTGCGGGCCGAGCAGCGGGCTGCACTCCGCGATGAAGTTGAACTTGCCGTCCGCGAGCGCCTGCATGCCGTCCTTCACCGCGTCGACGGTGATGATGGTGATGTCCTTGCCGGGCACCTTGCCGGCCGCGGTGATCGCCTCGAGCGCGCCCAGCCCCATGTCGTCGTTGTGCGCGAAGAGCACGTCGATCTTCGGGTTGGCCTTGAGGAACTGCTCCATCACCTGCTTGCCGCCGGCGCGGGTGAAGTCACCGGACTGCGACGCGATGATCTTCAGGTTCGGGTTGGCCGCGATCGCCTCGCCGAAGCCCGCCTTGCGGTCGTTCGCCGGCGCCGAGCCGGTCGTACCCTGCAGCTCGACGATGTTGACCGGGCCGGTGGCCGCCTTCTTCTGCTCCACCAGCCACTCGCCCGCGAGCCGGCCCTCCTTCTTGAAGTCCGAGCCGAGGAACGTCTTGTAGAGCGACTTGTCGGCCGAGTCGACCGCGCGGTCGGTCAGGATCACCGGGATCTTGGCGTCCTTGGCCTCCTTGAGCACGGTGTCCCAGCCGGACTCCACCACCGGCGAGAAGGCGATCACGTCGACCTTCTGCTGGATGAAGTTCCGGATCGCCTTGATCTGGTTCTCCTGCTTCTGCTGCGCGTCGTCGAACTTCAGCTCGACGCCGGCCTCGCCCGCCGCCTCCTTGATCGAGGTGGTGTTGGCGGTCCGCCAGCCGCTCTCCGCGCCGACCTGGGAGAAGCCCAGGACGAGCTTGTCGTTGCCGCCGCCGCCGGAATCGCCGCCGGTGTCGCTGTTGCCGCAGGCGGCCATGCTGGCGGCGAGCAGCACGCCGGCCAGAGCCGCGACGACCGTCCGTGCCGTACTCCTGGTTCTCATCGAATCTCCTCGGGGTGGGGTGATCCGGGCGCGCGACCGGCGGGGCCGGGGCGACCGGTTGTGGTGGTGGGGATGAGGTGGTGCTGGTCGGTGTCAGCCGCTCGACGGGCGTTGGCCGTACACGTTCTGGTAGCGGTCGTACAGCGCGTCGACGTCGGCCGGTGCGATCGGCAGCGGCTGCCCGAGCGCGCGGGCCAGGTGTGCGGTGCGCGCGACGTCCTCGCACATCACCGCGGCCTTGACCGCCGCGCGGGCGTCCCTGCCGATGGTGAACACACCGTGGTTGCGCATGAGCACCGCCGGCGAGCGGTGCCCGGACAGCGTGCTGACGATGCCCTTGCCGATGTCGTCGCCGCCGATCAGCGCGAACGGCCCGATCGGGATCTCCCCGCCGAACTCGTCGGCCTGGGCGGTGAGCCAGCACGGGATCGCCTCGCCCCGCGCCGCCCAGGCGGTGGCGTAGCCGCTGTGCGTGTGCACGACGCCGCCGACCTCGGGCATCGCGCGGTAGACGTAGGCGTGCGCGGCGGTGTCGCTGGACGGCGAGCCGCCGCCGTCGACCACCACGCCGTTCAGGTCGCAGACCACCATGGTGTCGGCGGTCAGGTCGTCGTAGTCCACCCCGCTCGGCTTGATCACCATGAGGTCCTGCCCGGGGACGCGCGCCGAGACGTTGCCGGACGTCCAGGCGACCAGGTCGTAGCGGGTCAGCTCGCGGTGCAGGCGGGCGACGGTCTCGCGGAGCACGGCGATCTCGGTGTTCATCCGACCACCTCCAGGGTCGAGGCGGTCCGCTCGGCGGCGGCGTCGACCGCCGCGTTCCGGATCGCCCGCAGGCGCAGCATGACGTCGTTCGCGCCGCGGCCGAAGTGGTCGTGCAGCGCCCGGTACTCGGCGTAGAGCGCGTCGTACGCCCGCACGTTCTCCGGGATCGGCCGGTAGACGCCCTCGTCCACCCGCCCCATGGCCGCCGACGCCTCGTGCACCGTCGGGTAGGCCCCGGCGGCGACCGCCGCGTGGATGGCCGAGCCGAGCGCCGGGCCCTGCGCCGAGCCGATGATGCCCAGCGGTCGGTTGGTGACGTCGGCGTAGATCTGCATCAGCAGCCGGTTCGAGGTGAGCCCGCCGGCCACCACCAGGTCGTCGACCGGCACGCCCGCCTCGGCGAACGCCTCGACGATCATGCGGGTGCCGTACGCGGTGGCCTCCAGCAGCGCGCGGTAGACGTCCGGCGGCCGGGTGGCGAGCGTCAGCCCGACGACAAGTCCGCTGAGGTCGTGGTTGACCAGCAGGGAGCGGTTGCCGTTCCACCAGTCCAGCGCCACCAGGCCGTGCGCGCCGACCGGCTGGGCGGCGGCCAGCTCGGTGAGCCGTTCGTGCGAGTCGAGGCCGGCCGGCGCGCCGTGGCGCACGAACCAGCCGAAGATGTCACCGACGCCGCTCTGCCCGGCCTCGTAGCCCCAGGCGCCCGGGCTGATGCCGCCGTCGACCACGCCGCACATGCCGGGCACCTCGGCGGGGTGGGTGCCGTTGAGCACGTGGCAGGTGGAGGTGCCCATGATCGCTACCAGCCGCCCCGGGCGCAGCGCCTGGGCCGCGGCGGCGGTGACGTGCGCGTCGACGTTGCCGACCGCGACCGCGATGCCCTCGGGCAGGCCGGTCCAGGCCGCGGCGCGGGCGCCGAGCGTGCCGGCCCGGTCGCCCAGCGGCAGCAACGGACCGTCCAGTTTGGCCACGAAGTCGGTGAAGCCGGGGTCCAGCGCGGCCAGGTAGTCGGCCGACGGGTACCGGCCGTCCTGGAGGATGCCCTTGTAGCCGGCGGTGCAGGCGTTGCGGGTCTCGGCGCCGCACAGCTCCCAGACGATCCAGTCGGCGGCCTCGACGAAGCGCTCGGCCCGCCGGTAGACCTCCGGATCCTCGGCCAGAATCTGCAGCCCCTTGGCGAACTGCCACTCGGCGGAGATCTTGCCGCCGTAGCGGCCGATCCACGGTTCGCCACGCTCGTGCGCCAGCGCGTTGATCCGGTCGGCCTGCGGCTGCGCGGCGTGGTGCTTCCACAGCTTGACCCAGGCGTGCGGCCGGCGGCGCAGCTCCGGCACCTCGCACAGCGGGGTGCCGTCGGCGAGCGTCGGCAGCACGGTGCAGGCGGTGAAGTCGGTGCCGATGCCGACCACCCGGGCCGGGTCCACCCCGGCCGCGGCCAGCGCGGCGGGCACCGCTTCGCGCAGCACGTCGCGGTAGTCGTCGGGGTCCTGTAACGCCCAGTCCGGGGGCAGCGACGGGCCGCCGTCGGGCACTGCCGTCTCGATCACCCCGTGCCGGTACGCGTGCACCGCGGTGCCGACCTCGGCGCCGTCGCGGACCCGCACCACGAGCGCCCGCCCGGACAACGTGCCGAAATCGACCCCGACCACGTAGTGGTCGGGTCCCTCCACCTCGCTCATTTGCACCTCTCCCGTGTCACGGAGTTAGTGTTAGCGCTCACATATACATCCGTCAAGACACCTGAGCGCAACGGCTGCGTAACGAGGACCGGCACGTTCCGAGGATCGTCGACGCCTGCGTCCGGACCGGCCCGGCGGCGCACCGCCGGAGATCGTCCGGCGGTGCCGACATGGCGGCGCAGCGGGCCGGGACACCCATGTGTTAGCGACAACAATTGATGTCTTGAGGAGATCACTCCTAGGCCATGTCGCAGCACCCGCGCCGAGGGCTCGATCCGATGCGTCCCAGGCCGGCACACGGCCTCTCAACGGCCCGTTTCCTCCACAACGGATCACCCGTCGGATCCGCCGAGGGCCGCCGGGAGGGCCGCCAAGCTATTTACACAGTTTGATGTCAGCGATAACATCCGCGACATCGCCATGCCGGCGGGACGTCCCCGGGCGGACGCCGGCGGCACGGCAGCGAGGCGACGGCCGGCGGCGTCCCCGGCCATCGCCGACCCACCACCCGAGCGGCCGTCGCCGGTCCACCGGTCCCCTCGACGCCACGGCATCCCGGCGACCGCCGGCGCCGTGACACGGGCCGCCGCGAGTGGCCGCTCCCGCCGGGCGCCCGTCCGCGCCCGTCAACCGAGGAGGACCTGTGCGCAGAAGAACACGACGGCTGTTGGCCGCCCTCGGCGTCGCGGCGGTCGCGCTCGCCGCCACCGTCGTCGGTGGGGCGGCCGCCCCGCAGCCGGCGCGGGCGCTCGACAACGGTGTCGCCCGCACGCCGCCGATGGGCTGGAACAGTTGGAACACGTTCGGCTGCAACATCAACGAGACGCTCATCCGGCAGATGACCGACGCGATGGTCAGCTCCGGCATGCGCGACGCCGGCTACCAGTACGTCGTCGTCGACGACTGCTGGATGAACCCGAACCGTGACTCCGCGGGGAACCTGCAGGGCGACCCGAGCCGCTTCCCGTCGGGCATGAAGGCGCTCGGCGACTACATCCACGCCCGGGGGCTGAAGTTCGGCATCTACCAGGGCCCGTTGGACAAGACGTGCGCGCAGTACTTCAACAGCTATCCCGGCGCCACCGGGGCCCAGGGGCACGAGGCCCAGGACGCCCGGCAGTTCGCCGCCTGGGGAGTCGACTACCTCAAGTACGACTGGTGCTCCCCCAGCGGCAGCATCGACGACCAGGTCCGCGTGTTCAACATCATGCGCGACGCGCTCGCCGCCGCCGGTCGGCCCATCGTCTACAGCATCAACTCGAACAGCGTCCACTCCAAGACCGGCCCGCAGCGTGACTGGGGCGACGTGGCGAACATGTGGCGCACCACCGAGGACATCACCAACACCTGGAACAGCGGCCAGACCAACGGCTACCCGATGGGCATCCAGAACATCGTCGACGTCACCGTGCCGCTGGCCGGGCGGGCCAAGCCCGGCGCGTTCAACGACATGGACATGTTGGAGGTCGGGCGCGGCGGCATGACCGACACCGAGATGCGCAGCCACTTCGCGCTGTGGGCGATCATGGCCTCCCCGCTCATCGCCGGCAACGACCTGCGCTCCATGAACGCGGCCACCCAGACCATCCTGAAGAACGCCAACCTCATCGGCATCAGCCAGGACCCGCTCGCCCGGCAGGCGAGCCAGGTCTCCTTCGACGGCACCCGCCGGGTGCTGGCCAAGCCGCTGGCCAACGGCGACGTCGCGGTCGCGCTGTTCAACCAGGGCAGCGCCACCACCACGGTCTCCACCACGGCGGCGGCGGTGGGCAAGAGCGGCAGCTCGTTCACGCTGCGCGACGCGTGGACCGACGCCACCTCCACCAGCACCGGCGCCATCTCCGCCAGCGTGCCCGCGCACGGCACCGTGGTCTACCGGGTCAGCGGCGGCGGCACCACCACCCCGCCGCCCACCCCGACCACGTTCCGGCTGCGCAGCGAGTCGGCCGGCCGCTGCCTCGACGTCGACAACGGCGGCACCGCCAACGGCACCGGCACGCTGATCTGGGATTGTCACGGCAACCCCAACCAGCAGTTCACCGCCAGCGGGCAGACGCTCCAGGTGCTCGGCAAGTGCCTGGACGTGCCGACCGGTGCGACCGCCGGCACCCGGGTGCAGATCTGGGACTGCAACGGCGGCACCAACCAGCAGTGGACGTTCAACGGCAACGGCACGGTGAGCAACGGCCGGTTCCCGACCCTGTGCCTGGACGTCGAGGGCGCCGGCACCGCCAACGGCACCCGGGTGGTCCTCTGGACCTGCCACGGCAACACCAACCAGCGGTGGAGCCGGGTGTGACGACGCGGCCGGCCGGACGGCGGGAACGCCGTCCGGCCGGCCGGGCTCACCGGCTGCCCGCGGCCCGGCGCTTGTTCCAGATGTCGAACGCCACGGCGGCGAGCAGCACCAGGCCCTTCACCACCGACTGGATCGACTGGTCGACGCCCATGAGCTGCATGCCGTTGCTCATCACCGCCATGATCAGGCCACCCACCATCGCGCCGACGACGGTGCCGACCCCGCCGGTGACCGCCGCGCCGCCGATGAAGGCCGCCGCGATGGCGTCCAACTCGAACATGTTGCCCGCCGCCGGCTGGGCCCCGTTGGACCGGGAGGAGTAGATCACTCCGGCCACCGCGGAGAGGAAGCCCATGTTGACGAAGACCCAGAAGTTGACCGTCTTCACCCGGACGCCGGACAGCGTCGCCGCCGGCAGGTTGCCGCCGATCGCGTAGACCTGGCGGCCGAAGACGGTACGGCGGGTGAGCAGGCCGTAGACGAGCACCAGCACGGCCAGCACGATCAGCACGATCGGCAGGCCCCGCGCGTGGGCGAGCTGCCAAGCGAACCACATGACGACGGCGCCGACCACCACCACCCGCAGGACGAACAGCGGGAACGACTCCACCGGCTGCTCGTGGCGGACCCGGGCCAGCCGGGTCCGGAACACGCTCGCGGCGTAACCGACCACCGCGAAGACGCCGATGAACAGCGTGAAGGCGTCGAAGCCCTGCCCGCCGAGGAGCCCGTTGAGGAAGCCGGCGGCGACCCGCTGGTATTCCGCCGGGAACGGCGACAGCGAGATGTTGTCCAGCACCCGCAGCGTCAGGCCGCGGAACAGCAGCATGCCGGCCAGCGTGACGATGAACGCCGGGATCCCGGCGTAGGCGACCCAGAGGCCGTGCCAGGCACCCACCGCCACGCCCACCGCGAGCGCGGCGAGGATGCCGACCCACCAGGGCATGCCCTCCCGGATGACGAGCACGGCGGAGACCGCGCCGGTCAGCGCCACCACCGACCCGACGGACAGGTCGATGTGGCCGCCGATGATCACGATGACCATGCCGATCGCGAGCACCAGGATGTACGAGTACTGGAGAACGATGTTGGTGAGGTTGCCGGGGCTGAGCGAGACGCCGTCGGTGAGGACCGCGAACAGCGCGACGATCACCACCAGGGCGATGTAGATGCCGCTCTGCCGCAGGTTGCCCAGGATCAGCGTGCGCGGGTCGCTGGTGCCGGTGTGCAGGGTGGCGACCGGCCCGGAGTCGGGCGCGTCGACCTTCGGTGAGGTGGAGGGCTTCGTGCTGGTCATCGGACGAGATCCCGGTCCTTGGTCATGAGTTCCATCAGGTTCTCCTGGGTGGCCTCGCCCACCGGCAGCTCACCGGTGATCCGGCCGGCGGCCAGGGTGTAGATGCGGTCGCACATGCCGAGCAGCTCGGGCAGCTCGGACGAGATGATGACGACGGCCTTGCCGTCGGCCACCAGCCGGTTGACGATCGTGTAGATCTCGAACTTCGCCCCGACGTCGATGCCCCGGGTCGGTTCGTCGAGGATCAGCACGTCGGGGTCGGTGAACAGCCACTTCGCCAGCACGACCTTCTGCTGGTTGCCACCGGAGAGCTTGCCCACCACCGACATGACGGTCGGCGCCTTGATGTTCATGTCGCGCCGGCCCCGCTCGGCGACAGTGATCTCCTCGTTGCCGTCGATCCAGCCGTTGCGCGCGAGCTTGCCGAGCGCCGCGGCCGAGATGTTGCCGCGCACGTCGTCGATCAGGTTGAGGCCGTACTGCTTGCGGTCCTCGGTCGCGTACGCGATGCCGTTGGCGATCGCCTCGGCCACCGTCCGGGTCCGCACCTCCCGGCCGTTGACGAAGATCCGCCCGGAGATGTCCCGCCCGTACGCCCGGCCGAACACGCTCATCGCCAGCTCGGTACGGCCCGCGCCCATCAGCCCGGCGATGCCGACCACCTCGCCGGCGCGGACGGTGAGCGAGGCCCGGTCGACCACCAGTCGGTCCTGGGTCGGATGGCGCACGGACCAGTCCTCGATCCGCAGCACCTCGGCCCCGGGCGTCGACGTCCGGGTCGGGTAGAACGCCGCGAGGTCGCGACCGACCATGCCGCGGATGATCCGATCCTGGGTCGCGGTGCCGTCGCCCATGTCGAGCGTCTCCACCGTCCGGCCGTCGCGGATCACCGTGGTGGAGTCCGCGACCGCGGTGATCTCACCGAGCTTGTGGGAGATCATGATGCAGGTGATGCCCTGGTCCCGCAGCCGGCGCAGCAGGTTCAGCAGGTGCGCCGAGTCGACGTCGTTGAGCGCCGCGGTCGGCTCGTCCAGGATGAGCAGCCGCACCTTCTTGGACAGCGCCTTGGCGATCTCCACCAGCTGCTGCTTGCCCACCCCGAGCTGGATGACCGGCGTCACCGGGTTCTCGTCCAACCCGACCGACCGCAGCAGCGCCGCGGCCTCCGCGTTGGTCCGGTGCCAGTCGATCAGCCCGCTGCGCCCGCGGCGCTCGTTGCCGAGGAAGATGTTCTCCGCGATCGACAGGTACGGCACCAGCGCCAGCTCCTGGTGGATGATGACGATGCCGTGCGACTCGCTGTCCCGGATGCCCCGGAACTCGACCGGCTCGCCGTCGAGGACGATCTGCCCGTCGTAGCTCCCCGTCGGGTAGACCCCGGAGAGCACCTTCATCAGGGTCGACTTGCCGGCGCCGTTCTCGCCGCAGATCGCGTGGATCTCGCCGCGCCGCACGGCGAGCGAGACGTCCTGGAGCGCGGCCACTCCGGGAAAGGTCTTGGTGATGTTCCGCATTTCGAGGATGTGATCGCTCATGGAAACCGTCCTGCTCGGGGCCGTCGCGTCGGTGCGCCGGTGGACCCGGTGACGCGGCGCGCCACCGGGTCCGTCGCGCCTGTCAGCCGGCCCGGCCGGCGGCGACCTCCTGTGCGGTCAGGTAGCCGGAGTCGATGAGCGCGGACTTGATGTCGTCCTTGTAGACGGTCTGCACCGGCAGCAGGAACGCGGGCACGACCTTGTTGCCGTTGTCGTACGCCTTGGTGTCGTTCGCCTTGGGCTCCTCCTTCTTGAGGAACGCCTCGGCGGCGACCACGGCCTGGTCGGCCAGCAGGCGGGTGTCCTTGAAGACGGTGGAGCTCTGCACGCCGTCGTTGATCAGCTTGACCGAGGCGACCTCGGCGTCCTGGCCGGTGATCACCGGCATCTTCTTGGCCCCGCCGCGGTAGCCGGCGTTCTGCAGGGCGGTGATGATGCCCCGGGACAGGCCGTCGAACGGCGACAGCACGCCGTCGACCTTGCTGCCGTCGTTGTAGCTGGAGGTGAGCAGGTCCTCCATCCGCTTCTGCGCGGTCTCCTGCTGCCAGCGCAGGATGGCCACCTGCTCGATCTTCGTCTGGCCGGACTTCACCTTCAGCGTGCCGGCGTCGAAGTACGGCTTGAGCGTGTCCATCGCGCCGTTGAAGAAGAAGTGGGCGTTGTTGTCGTCCAGGGAGCCGGCGAACAGCTCCACGTTGAACGGGCCGGCGGCGCTGCCCTTCGAGCCGTCCTTGTTCTGCAGCCCGAGGCCGACCAGGAGCGCGTTGGCCTGCGCCACGCCGACCTTGTAGTTGTCGAAGCTGACGTAGAAGTCGACGTTCGGGCTGTTGCGGATGAGCCGGTCGTAGGAGATGACCGGGATCTTCGCCGCCGCGGCGGCCTGGAGCTGGCCGCTGAGCGCGGTGCCGTCGATCGGGGCGATCACCAGCACGTCCGCACCCTGGGTGATCATCTGGTCGATCTGCTGGGACTGGGTGGGGATCTCGTCGCCGGCGTACTGCAGGTCGACCTTGTAGCCCTTGGCCTGCAGCTTTTCCTTCACCGAGTTGCCGTCGGCGATCCACCGCTCCGAGGTCTGGGTCGGCATCGACACGCCGATGGTCAGGTCACTGGGCTTTGCCGTGCTCTTGTCCTCGCCGCCACCCGCGCCCTCACCACTGCACGCGGCCAGGCTGACGGCCATCGCGACGCCGCCGAGCACGGCCAGAAATCGTCTGCGCACGAGCTTTCCTCTCCCCTACGTACTCCGTAATCCTCCCGGGGAGTGTTAACGCTCACAAGTTGCACCGTCAACCGATCGGACGGAATGTGCATGTCTCGGTCTCGTAACAGAAGCTCCGTGGGCAGCACGAGGGGCGGTGCGCCGACGCATCGACGCACCGCCCCCGGGCGGGTGGGGTCAGGAGGCCGCGCAGGTCGGGGTGAGACCCGACGCGCTGCCGTTGCCCTGGAACCCGAACTCGGTGCTCTGACCCGCGGCGAGCTGGCCGTTGTAGTCCACGTTGGTGAACCGCACCGTCCCGGAACTGCCACTGGCCGTCGCGCTCCAGGTGTTCGTCACACTCGCCCCGCCGGGCAACGTCAGGCTGACCGTCCAGCCCCGGGTGCCACCCGAGCCGGCCGTCACCTTCACCGTCGCCACGAAACCACCGGTCCACGAGTTCACCGACACCGTCGCCGAACAACCACCCGGAACCGGCGGCGCCGGGGTCGTCGGACTCGGCGGCGGGGTGGTCGGGCTCGGCGGCGGCGTCGTCGGAGTCGGCGGCGGGGTGGTCGGGCTGGGCGGCGGCGTGGTCGTGCCGGTGCCGTCGAAACCGAGGAACCGCACCGCCTGGGCGGCGTCGAACGGGATCGAGTGCCCGTAGCCCTGGAAGCTGATCGCCTCCACCGGCGGCGTGCCACCGGTGCCGCCGTATCGGGTCCGGGTGGCGCTGGCCTGCGGATAGTCGGTCATGCTCGGGGTCTGCGAGACGCCCAGCACGTTCGTCCACTGCTTGATCTGCTCGCCGAAGTTGACGTAGCTCAGCGTGGTGTCCGTGGTGCCGTGCCAGATCTGCATCCGGGGTCGCCGGCCGGTGTAGCCCGGGTACGCGTTGCGGACCAGGTCACCCCACTGCTGCGGAGTCTTGGTGATCCGCCCGCCGGAGCACTCGCTGTTCCACTCCGAGCCGTTGGTGGTGGCGAAGCAGCCGAACGGCACGCCCGACGAGCTGACCCCGGCGTGGAACACGTCCGGGTAGACGCCGGCCATCACGTTGGTCATCATGGCGCCGGACGAAGCGCCGGCGACGCCGATGCGGGCCGTGTCGACCGGGTAGCGGCTCGTCACGTAGTCGACCATCGACTTGAGGCCGACCGGGTCGCTGCCGCCACCGCGCCGCAGCGCCTGCGGCGACGACACGTCCCAGCACTTGCTGCTGCGGGTCACCGACGGGTAGATCACGATGAATCCGTAGCGGTCGGCCAACGGGCTGTAGCCGGAACCGGTGTGCATCGCCGGGCCGCTGCCGGTGCAGTAGTGCAGGACCAGCAGCAGGGCCGGCCGGGCCGGGAGCCGGTCCGGCACGTACAGGTGCATCTGCAGGTTTGTCGGGTTGGTGCCGAAGTTCGTCACCTGGGTGAGCGCTGCGGCGGACGCCGGACCGGCGGCGGTGACGACGGCGACCGCCGTCGTCAGGACCGTGGCCAGTCCGGCCGCGAGCAGCGCGATCTTCGCTCTCATCGGCGGTTCCTCCATGGTGGGGTACGGACGGAGGCCACCGGTCCGGCCCACCGTGACGCGGGCCGGACCGGCGAGGGACTCAGCTGGCGGAGCAGGTGGGCGTCAGGCCGGACGCGCTGCCGTTGCCCTGGAACCCGAACTCGGTACTCTGACCGGCGCCGAGCTGACCGTTGTAGTCCACGTTCGCGAACCGCACCGTGCCGGTGCTGCCGCTGGCGGTCGCGCTCCACGTGTTGGTCACGCTCGCGCCGCCGGGCAGCGGCACGCTGACCGTCCAGCCCCGGGTGCCGTTGGAACCGGCCGTCACCTTCACCGTGGCCACGAACCCACCGGTCCACGAGTTCAGCGACACCGTCGCCGAACAGCCACCCGTCCCCGGCGGCGGCGTGGTCGGGTTCGGCGGCGGGGTGGTCGGGTTGCCCGGCGTCGTCGGCGGCGGCGTGCTGGTACCGCCGGCGTTCAACGCGTTCAGCACCGAGGTGTACGCGGCCTTCTTGTTGCCGCTGCAGTCGAAGAGCAGCGCGTTGTCCGAGCCGCGCCACGAGTCGCAGTCCCGCACGCCCCACACCGTGATGCCGGTGCACCGCGACACCGCCATGCAGGACCGGGTGACCGTGCCGAAGATGTTCGCCTGGTTGCCGCCGGTCATCACGTCCAGCTCGGTGATCTGCACGTCCACGCCGAGGTCGGCGAAGCGCTGGAGGTTGGCCTGGTAGTCGCCCGGGATCGTGGTGCCCAGGTGCGACTGGAAGCCGACGCAGTCGATCGGCACGCCACGGGACTTGAAGTCCCGCACCATGTTGTAGACGCCCGTGGACTTCGCGTTGACGCCGTCGGTGTTGTAGTCGTTGTAGCAGAGCTTCGCGCCCGGGTCGGCCGCCCGCGCGGCCCGGAAGGCCGCCTCGATCCAGTCGTTGCCGGTGCGCTGGAGGTTGGAGTCGCGGCGACCGCCGCCACCACCGTCGGCGAACGCCTCGTTCACCACGTCCCAGGCGTAGATCTGGCCCTTGAAGTGGGTCGCCACCTGGGTGACGTGGTTGATCGCCGCGTTGCGCAGCGCGGTGCCGGACAGGCCCTGCGCCCAGCTCGGCTGCTGCGCGTGCCAGAGCAGGGTGTGGCCGCGCACGCTCATCCCGTTGGCCCGGGCGTGGCTGACCAGCCGGTCACCCCCGGTGTAGGAGAACCGCCCCTGCTGGGGCTCGGTGGCGTCCCACTTCATCTCGTTCTCGGCCACCACCGAGTTGAACTCGCGGTTCAGCACCGTCACGTACGTGTTGTCGGACAGCTTGTTGGTGGCGACCGCCGCACCGAAGTAGCGGCCCTTCTCGGCCGCCGAGGCACGCAGGGTGGTGCCGGCGCTGGCGGTGGGCGCCAACGCCACCGCCATGCCGGCGGCCAGCGCCCCGGCCAGCAGGCCGGTGGACAGCAAGGCTCTCGTGGGTCTCATGCAGGATTCCTCTTCCGGGTTGCACGGTGGTGATGCGACCAGCGCGGCTCGCCCGGAGAGCCTGTGCTGCGAATGCCCTGCCATCGACTGTGAGCGATAACATGCCGCGCGTCAAGCCCGGCCGCCTACGGGTACACCTCCTCGTGCGACTTGCGGTAGTCCACGATCGCGGCCGACCGGCCGGCCGCCGCGTGCGTCACCCAGGCCGGATTACCGAGCAGGGCGCGCCCCAACGCGACCAGGTCGAACTCGCCGTCCGCCAGCCGGCGGGTCAGCCCGGACACCGAATCCGGGCCGCCCCGACGCAGGAAGTCGCGGGTCAGGCCGACCGAGCCCACGGTGATCGACGGCAACCCGGTGAGGTGTTTCGCCCAACCGGCCAGGTTCCACGCCGACCCGGCGAACGCCGGCTGCCAGAAGCGGCGCTGCGACGCGTGCAGGACGTCCGCGCCGGCCTCGGCGAAGGCGGTCAGGATCTCGGCCAGCTCGGCCGGCGTGTCCGCGATGCGGGCGTCGAAGGCGCGCTCCTTGAACTGCGAGAACCGGACGATCACCGGGCGGTCCGCCGGGAGGCTCGCGCGGACCGCCCGGACCACAGCGGCCGGGAACGCCGCCCGGCGCGCCGGGGAGCCGCCGAACGCGTCGGTCCGCCGGTTCGTGTACGGCCACAGGAACTCGTCCAGCAGATAGCCGTGCGCGGCGTGGATCTCCACCGCGTCGAACCCGACCCGGGCGGCCACCCGCGCCGCCGCCGCGTACGACGCCAGCAGCTCGTCCACGTCGGCGCCGGTCATGGCGTGTCCGGCCGGGCGGCCCGGCTCGCGCACGCCCGACGGCGTCCAGGCCGCCCGGCCGTCGACCGGCTCGCGCAGGCTGCCCAGGTGCCACAGCTGCGCGGCGATCCGGCCGCCCGCGCCGTGGACCGCCTCGACCACCCGTCGCCAGCCCGCCTCGGCCGGCCCCGGCGTCAGCCTCGGCACGGTGTCCTCGTGGCCGGCGGTCGGGTGGTCGACCAGGACTCCCTCGGTGACGATCAGCCCGATGCCCTGCTCGGCGCGCCGCCGGTAGTAGTCGGCGACCTCCGGTGTCGGCACGCCGCCGGGCGCGCGGTTGCGGGTCATCGGCGCCATGACGAAACGGGTGCGCAACGGCATTCCGGCGACGGTGACGGGTGCGATCAGCGGCGCCACCGGCGATCCGGCGGCCAACGTGGCGGTCATGTCCCGACGGTAGGAGTTGACACCGGTGTCAGGGGCAAGCCCCGCCCGGCGCCGCGTCGTCCGCGACGGTCATGTCGGTGACGACCTCGTCGAGCACCGCGACGGCGTGGGCGAGCTGCGCCATCTCGGCCTCCATCCGGGTCCGCTCCTCGCGCAGCCGGTCGGTCAGCCAGCGGGTGCGGATGTCCGGGTCGGTCACGCAGGGCAGCAGCTCGGACATCCGCCTGCTGCTCAGCCCGGCGGAGAAGAGACGCTGGATCAGCCGCACCCGCTCGACCGCCGACTCGGCGAACACACGCTGCCCGCTTGTGGTGCGCACGGCCGCGAGCAGGCCCTGCTGCTCGTAGTAGCGGATCGACCGGGCGCTCACCCCGGTGCGTGCCGACAGCTCCCCGATCCGCATTCCATCCCGCCCGCCGCCTCGTCGACGCCCGGACCGAGCATGCCACGCGCGGTGGACGGCCGCCGCCCCGCGTCGGGTCGACGCCGCCGGTGGCGGTCCCGCGGTCCGGCCAGCCATTGACAGACGTCGGATGTTAACGCAAACATTGACCGATGCCTCTCGCGGGCATCGGGAGCTGAGCACCTCGCAACGCCGCCGGTCCAGGGCAGACCGGCGCTGCTCGGTACAGCCGACCGAATCCCTGGCACTCGGCTTACATCATACGAATGATGTGAACGCTCACTACGCCTCGGTCGGTCGCCACCCCACTCATGGACCGGGAGGTCCCCTTGCGAACCACGCACCATCCCCGCCGCCGGGCGGCGCTGATCGCCGCCGCCGCGCTCACGCTCACCGCCGCCGGCCTCACCGGGACGCAGCTCGCGTCCGCGGCCGCCGCCGGCTGCTCGGTCGACTACACCGTCTCCTCCTCCTGGCCGGGTGGGTTCGGCGCCAACGTCACCGTCACCAACCTCGGCGACCCGGTCAGCTCCTGGCGGCTGGGCTGGACCTTCTCCGCCGGCCAGACCGTCACCCAGTACTGGAACACCACCCTCACCCAGACCGGCGCGGCGGTCACCGCCGTCAACGTCTCCTACAACGGCGCCATCGGAACCGGCGGCAGCACCAGCTTCGGCTTCAACGGATCCTGGACCGGCAGCAACCCCGCGCCCACCAGCTTCACCCTCAACGGCGTCACCTGCACCGGCGGCGTCAGCACCCCACCCACCACCTCCACGCCGTCACCCACCACCTCGCCGACGACGACCCCGCCGCCGCCGGCCACCAACGCACCCTGTGACATCTACGCCGCCGGTGGCACGCCCTGCGTGGCCGCGCACAGCACCACCCGCGCGCTGTTCCGCGCCTACACCGGCCGGCTCTACCAGGTCCGCCGCGCCTCCGACAACACCACCCGCGACATCAACGCGCTCAGCGCCGGCGGCCCCGCCGACTCCGCCGTCCAGGACTCGTTCTGCGCCAACACGAGCTGCCTGATCACGGTCATCTACGACCAGACCCCCCGGGGCAACAACCTCACCCAGGCGCCCCCCGGCGGATTCTCCGGCCCGGCCCCCGGCGGCTACGACAACCTCGCCGACGCGAAGGCGGCACCGACGACGGTGCTCGGCCACCGGGCGTACGGGGTGTTCGTCGCGCCCGGCACCGGCTACCGGAACAACACCACCAACGGCATCGCCAAGGGCGACCAACCCGAAGGCATGTACGCCATCTTCGACGGCACCCACTACAACGGCGGCTGCTGCTTCGACTACGGCAACGCCGAGACCAACAGCCGCGACAACGGCAACGGCACCATGGAAGCCATCTACTTCGGCAACAACAAGGTCTGGGGCACCGGCACCGGCAACGGCCCCTGGATCATGGCCGACCTGGAGAACGGACTCTTCTCCGGCGTCAACCCCGGCTACAACGCCAACAACCCGTCGATCAGCCACCGCTACCTGACCGCGATCGTCAAGGGCGAACCCAACCACTGGGCCATCCGCGGCGGCAACGCCCAGTCCGGCAGCCTGAACACCATCTACGACGGCAAACGGCCCAACGCCTCCGGCTACAACCCGATGAAGAAGGAAGGCGCCATCATCCTCGGCATCGGCGGCGACAACAGCCACGGCGCCGCCGGCACGTTCTACGAAGGCGTGATGACCTCCGGCTACCCGTCGAACGCCACCGAGGACGCCGTCCAGGCCAACATCACCGCCGCCGGCTACCGCTGACGGCGACGCGGCCCGCCGCCGGCCGGCGGCGGGCCGCTCCACCGCGCCTCCACCACCCGTTTCTCAGGAAGGAACCGGGCCATGTCATCCTCGTCCCACATCTCCCGCCGCCACCTGCTCATCGCCTCCGGCGCCGGCGCGGCCGCCGCGGCCGGCCTGCTCAGCGTCCGCCGCGACGCCCTGGCCACCGCGGGGCCGCAGAGCTACACCGCCACCTGGTCGTCGGTCGACCAGCATCCACCCGCCCCGGAGTGGTTCCAGGACGCCAAGTTCGGCATCTACTACCACTGGGGCGTCTACAGCGTCCCCGCGTTCGCCAACGAGTGGTACCCGCGCAACATGTACCACAGCGGATCGAACGAGAACAATCACCACAAGTCCGTCTACGGCGACCCGTCGGTATGGCCGTACCACAACTTCATCAACGGGGCCCGCGACAAGGCCGGCAACTGGGTGCAGTTCGCCCCGAAGCTGAAGTCCGCCGGCGGCAACTGGGACCCCAACGAGTGGGCGCAGCTCTTCGCCGACGCCGGCGCGCGCTTCGCCGGGCCGGTGGCCGAGCACCACGACGGTTTCTCCATGTGGAACAGCCAGGTCAACGAGTGGAACGCGGCGGCCAAGGGCCCCAAGCTGGACCTGGTACGCCTGCACGCCGACGCGATCCGCGCCAAGGGCATGAAGTTCTGGGTGTCGATGCACCACGCGTACAACTTCACCGGCTACTACGAGTGGGTGCCGCAGCAGTCCGACGCCAGCCTGCGCAAGCTCTACGGCCAGCTCGGCGCCGCCGAACAGCAACTGTGGTACGACAAGCTCCGCGAGCTGATCGACGGCTACCAGCCGGACATCATCTACCACGACTTCAACCTGCCCCGGATCGACGAGACGCAACGGCTGAAGTTCCTGGCCTACTACTACAACAAGGCGGTCTCCTGGAACAAGGACGTGGCGACCGCGTACAAGGACACCGGCTTCAACACCCGCGGCGAGGTCTTCGACTACGAACGCGGCGGGCCGGCCGGCCTGCTCTCCCCCTACTGGCTGACCGACGACAGCGTCTCCAGTTCCAGTTGGTGCTACACCCAGGGCATCGGCTACTACTCGGCCAAGTCGCTGCTGCACGCCCTGCTGGACCGGGTCAGCAAGAACGGCACCATGGTGCTCAACATCGCGCCGACGGCCGACGGCACCATCCCCTCCGGCCAGCAGTCCGTCCTCCGCTCCATCGGTGACTACCTGGGCCGGTTCGGCGAGTCGCTCTACGCCACCCGCGCCTGGTCCGTCTTCGGCGAGGGACCCACCCCGATGGGCGGTGGCTCGTTCCAGACCCCCCGCGAGGGCACCAACCGGGACATCCGCTTCACCCGCAGCAAGGACAACTCCGTCCTGTACGCCACCGTGATGGGCTGGCCCGGCAGCACGCTGAACATCACCACGATGACCTCCAACCGGGTCAACCTGAGCGGCCTGACCGCTGTGCAACTGCTCAACAACGCCGCCGGCACCTACGTCAACCTGCCCCGGCCCACCCAGGACGGCTCCGGCCTGCACATCACCATGCCGTCGTCCAGCGCCCCGTTCAGCGCCATGGCGTACGTGGTCAAGTTGACCTTCGGCGTGGGCGGAACGCCGACGCCGCCGCCGTCGCCGACGGTCACCCCGACCGTCGTCCCGACATCCGCGCCCGGGCAGGCCACCGCCACCTACAAGATCACTAGCTCGTGGTCCGGCGGCTTCCAGGCGGACGTCACCGTGACCGCCGGCTCGACGCCGATCAACGGCTGGACGGTGACCTGGACCTTCCCCGACGGGCAGACGATCCAGCAGATGTGGAACGGCACGTACACCCAGAACGGGTCGTCCGTCAGCGTCCGCAACGTCTCCTACAACGGTTCGCTCGCCGCGGGCGCCTCCACCACGTTCGGCTTCCTCGCGAGTTGGAACGGGACCAACAACCCGCCGACCAACGTCACCGTCACCGTCGGCTGACACCTACCGTCCCCCTCTCACATCCGGAGATCACCCATGGCTCGTACCCCTCGGTCGCGGTGGGCGTTGATCGCCTCCGCCGCCGCGCTCACCCTCACCACCGCCGGTCTCACCGGCACCCAACTCGCCTCCGCGGCCGCCGCCGGCTGCTCGGTCGACTACACCGTGTCCTCGTCCTGGTCCGGCGGCTTCGGCGCCAACGTCACCGTCACCAACCTCGGCGACCCGGTCAACACCTGGCGGCTGACCTGGACCTTCACGGCGGGTCAGACCGTCACCCAGTACTGGAACACCGCCCTCACCCAGACCGGGTCGGCCGTCACCGCCGCCAACGTCTCCTACAACGGCGCCATCGGAACCGGTGGCAGCACCAGCTTCGGCTTCAACGGCTCCTGGACCGGCAGCAACCCGGCGCCCACCAGCTTCGCCCTCAACGGCGTCACCTGCACCGGCGGCGTCGGCACCCCACCCACCACCGCGCCACCCACCACCGCGCCACCCACCAGCGCACCGCCCACCACGCCGCCGCCGGCCGGCAGCGGACCGTGCGACATCTACGCCGCCGGCAGCACGCCCTGCGTGGCTGCGCACAGCACCACCCGCGCCCTGTTCAGCGCCTACAACGGCCGGCTCTACCAGGTCCGCCGATCCTCCGACAACACCACCCGCGACATCACCACGCTCAACGCGGGCGGACCCGCCAACGCGGGCGCGCAGGACTCGTTCTGCGCCAACACCACGTGCGTCATCACCTGGATCTACGACCAGACCACCCGGGGCAACAACCTCGGCTACCAGGGGTCCGGCGGGATCGGCGGCGCGGTGCAACCGGCGGTCGCGAACCGGGAGTCGGTGACCGTCGGCGGCGCGAAGGCGTACTCGCTGTTCATCCCCGGCAACAGCAGCTACTGGCGCGACGGTCACCTGACCGGCGTCCCCACCGGCAGCGCCCCCGAGGGCATGTACATGGTCACCAGCGGCACCCACGTCAACAGCGGCTGCTGCTTCGACTACGGCAACAGCGAGACCACCCGCAGCGCCGACGCCGCCGGGGCGATGGACGCGATCTACTTCGGCACCAGCTGTTGGTTCGGCGGCTGCTCCGGCACCGGGCCCTGGGTCCAGGCCGATCTCGAATACGGTCTCTATCCCGGCGGCAGCTCGACGTGGAACCCGAATCAGCGCGCCTTCACCAGCAAGTTCGTCACCGCCACGCTGAAGAACAACGGCACCTCCCGCTTCGCCATCAAGGGCAGCAACGCCCAGTCCGGCAGCCTCTACACGCTCTACGACGGGTCGCTGCCCCGCGGCTACAGCCCGATGAAGAAGCAGGGCGCGATCATCCTGGGCAGCGGCGGCGACTGCTGCATCGACAACAAGAACCAGAGCGTCGGCACGTTCTACGAGGGCGCCATGGTCGCCGGCTACCCCTCGGACGCCACCGAGAACGCCGTCCAGGCCAACGTGGTGGCCGCCGGCTACCGCTGAACCGACCCGGCCGCCGCTCCCGTCCGACCGGGGGCGGCGGCCGTGTCGCCGGGCCGGGCACGCGCAGGCCACGCGCGCGGGGCACCGGACCGCACGGAGGCCGCACGGGCGGACGGTAGGCTGCGGGCGGTCGTCGGGGTGTCCGAAGGGGAACGCGTGACAGGCGTGGCGGTTCGTGGGGCGGTCGCGGCCCGCGGAGGTCGGAAGTGAACGACGGGCTGCGCCCCGGTGACCCGGCCCGGCTCGGTGGGTACGAGCTGCTCGGCCGGCTCGGCGAGGGCGGCATGGGCAGCGTCTTCCTGGCCCGTTCGCCGCAGGGACGGCGGGTGGCGGTCAAGGTGGTCCGCGCGGAGCTGTCCCACCACGACGAGTTCCGGGGCCGGTTCCGCAGCGAGGTGAACCGGGCCCGCCAGGTGCCACCGTTCTGCACCGCCGAGGTGCTCGACGCCGACCCGGACCACGAGCCGCCCTACCTGGTCGTCGAGTACGTCGACGGCCCCAGCCTGGTCCAGGTGGTCCGGGACCAGGGGCCGATGACGACGACGGGCGTGCACGGCATCGCGGTCGGGGTGGCGACCGCGCTCACCGCCATCCACGGCGCCGGCGTGATCCACCGCGACCTGAAGCCGGCGAACGTCCTCGTCGCGCCGGGCGGCATCAAGGTCATCGACTTCGGCATCGCCCGCGCCTTCGAGGCGACAAGCCAGCACACCAGGACCAACCAGATGGTCGGCACCGTCGCGTACATGGCGCCGGAGCGGTTCGAGACGACCACCGGCAACCCGGTGGGTCCGGCCGCCGACATCTTCGCCTGGGGCGCCGTGGTCGCGTTCGCCGCGACCGGCCGCACCCCGTTCGAGGGCGAGTCCGCGACCGCCACCGCGATGCGGATCCTCACCCAGCCGCCGGACCTGACCGGCCTCGACGGGCCGCTGCGAGCGCTCGTCTCGCGAGCGTTGGAGAAGGACCCGGCCGACCGGCCGACCGCCCGGGAGCTGCTCGACGGGTTGTTGACCACGGCTTCCCCGAGCGGCGATGCCGGCCGGCTCCCGAACGCGCGGGCGGCCGTGACGCCCGGGGCCGCCGGCGCCGCGACCGCCCGACCGCCGGCCGACGCCGCCGGCGACGGGGACGCGCCCGACCCGGACCCCGGCGCCGCTGAACGGCGACGGCGGCGACGGCGACTCGTCGGGCTGGTGGCCGGCGCGGTCGTGGTGGCGGCACTCGTGCCCGCCGCGCTGTTCGGCTCGGACCTGCTGCCGGACGGCACCGGTTCGGAGCCCGCCGGGGTCGGCTCGCCCGCCGCCAGCGCCACGACGGCCGGTGCGCCCACGCCCGGCGGATCGCCGTCCACGTCGCCGGCATCGCGTACGCCGAGCCGGTCGCCCTCCGCCACGGCCGACCGGACCCGGGCCATGCTGGCCGGGCAGCGGCGGCTCCTGCTGCACGTGGTGCAGGCCGACCGCGATCTCTCGCTGCCGTTCGACGGGGAGCTCACCGTCGGCGACGGGACCGGCCGGGACGCCCTCTTCGTGCTGGAACCGGTGGGCGTGGACTACCTGATCAAGTCGGTGAACCCGGACATCTCGCACCGCCCGTGCCTCGGCGTCAAACTCGACGCCGAGAGGAACGCCTCGCTGGTGGGCACCGAGTGTGAACCGACCGCGGCCACCATGTTCGGGATCCTCCGCGAGGGCAAGGACGACAAGGGGCGCACCTCCTACGCCATCGTCAGCGACAGGTACGGCCTCGTGCAGTGGGACGAGAGCAGAAGGGAGATCTACGTCCAGGAACTCGGCGACGCCCCGATCGACACCACGTTCAGCCTGGTCGACCGCGGTGCGGTCTGACCGGGGTCAGGACAGCAGTTCGACGTAGCCGGCGGAGCCGTGCACCCGGATCCGCCGGCCGTCGGCGATCAGCCGGGTGGCGTCCGGCACGTTCACCACGGCCGGCAGGCCGTACTCCCGGGCGATCACCGCGCCGTGGGTCATCTGGCCGCCGACCTCGGTCACCAGACCGGCGACGGCCACGAACAGGGGCGTCCAACTGGGGTCGGTGTGGGCGGTGACCAGGATGTCGCCCGGTTCCAGGTCGGCGCCGGCCAGGTCCCGCACGACCCGGGCCCGCCCCTCGACGGTCCCGTGCGAGACCGGCAGCCCGACCAGGGCGCCGCTCGGCACGTCGTCGCGCCGGTACGCCCCGGCCAACGCCTCGCCGTCGGAGGTGAGCACGCGCGGCGGGGTCAACGTCCGGTGCCACCGGAACGCGTCCCGGCGCTCGCGGACGAGCCGCGCGTCCACCCGCTCCGTACGCACCGCGTCGCGGAACTCGTCGAGGGTCAGGAAGAAGGCGTCCTCCCGGTCGGCGAGCACACCCGCCCGGACGAGCCGGTCGGCCTCCGCCGTCAACGCCTGCTTGTAGGCGAAGTAGCGGCTGATGATGTCGTACTTCGGGTACTCCCGGTAGCCGATGAAGGTCCGCACCCGGTCGATCATGTGCCGGGTCTCGTCGGCCTTGCGGTCGCCGTCCGGCAGCGCCCGCAGCCGGGCCAGCACCTCCGCGGCCTTGCGCTCCGCCGCCCGCTGCCCCCGCGCGAAGCGCCGCCGGGACTCGCCCGGGTCGAAGGTGCGGACGTGGTCGAGGATCAGCGGTACGAGGGTGGCCGGTTGCTCGCTCCACCGCGGCCGGGTGATGTCGATCTCGCCGACGCAGCGCATGCCGTACCGGTCGAGGTAGTCCTCGACGGCGGCGCGCGCCTCGCTCCCGCCCGGAAGCTTCGGCAGCTCGTCGAGGAACTCGCCGTCCCCGACGTCGCGCAGGAACGCCACCACCTCCGGATGCGGGCGGATCACGTCGGCGACGTCGAGGAGCGCCAGCCCCATCTCCGAGGTGACGTTGCCGGGGGCGGAGAGCGTCAGCGTGTCGGCGGCGTTCGGCTCGCCCAGCCACTCGCCCAGCTTGTCGTTGAGCCACCAGGTGGCCTCCATCCCGGCCATGATCGCCTGGATGCTGACCGGGTCGGTGAGGACCCGCTTGTGTTCCTCGAACGCCTCGGTCAGGAAGTCGAACAGCGCCGGACCGGACCGGGTTCGGATGTCGCGCCGCAGCGCGGCGACGCTGTCCCGGCTCCCCTCGATCAGCGCCGCGACGATGGCCGGATCCGTCTCGATCGTCGCCGGCGGGAGGCCGGCCGGCGGTCCGGCGGGTCCCGCGTCCGGCAGCGTCGGCACGACGTCGCCGCGCTCCAGGAGCGTCTCCAGCGCGTCCCGGGTCAGCGGGTCGGACCGCGTCATCAGGTTCAGGAAGGCGGCTCGGCCGGCCGGGGTGGCCAGGTGCCGGGTGGCGTCGACGAAGAGCCGGCCGCCGGCGGAGTGCATGGGCGCCATGGCGGTCCGCCGCCACATCGACAGCCCCAGCGGCTTCATCGCGTCGGTCATCATCTGCTGGTGGCCGACGGAGAGGTAGACGTGCTTCTCCCCGTCGTCGACCGCCGGGACCGGGAACAGGGTGGTGATCGGCCGGCTCTGCAGGATCTGGAAGTCGCCGTCGACCAGGGCCCACTCGACGTCCTGCGGGCGACCGAACCGGGCCTCGATCCGCCGGCCGAGCCGGGCCAGCCGCAGCACCTGCGCGTCGGTGAGCGCCGGCTGCTCCTGGCGGGCCGGGTCGACCTCGGTCACCCGCGTCCCACCGCCCGGCACGGCGTGCACGGCGACCCGCTTGGCGGCGATCGTGCGGGTGACGACCGCGTCGTCGCGCACCGTGAACACGTCCGGGTTCACCAGGCCGGCGACCAGCGCCTCGCCGAGCCCGAAGCCGGCGTCCACCGACGAGATCGTCCGGTTGCCGGTGACCGGATCGGCGGTGAAGAGGATCCCGGCCGCGTCCGGGCGGACCATCCGCTGCACGACCACGGCCATCCGCACGGCGCGGTGGTCGATGCCGTTGCGGAGGCGGTAGCTCACGGCCCGCTCGGTGAACAGCGACGCCCAGCACCGGCGGACGTGGGCGAGGACCGCGTCCGGGCCGACCACGTTGAGGTAGGTGTCCTGCTGCCCGGCGAACGAGGCCGTCGGCAGGTCCTCCGCCGTGGCGCTGGAGCGGACCGCGTAGGCGTCGTGCTGGCCCAGGTCGGCGGACGCGCCGGTGATCGCCGCCGCGACGTCGCCGGGAACCGCCGTCTCCTCGACGGCGCGGCGGATCTCCGCGCTGAGCGCACGGATCGCCTCCCGGTCGTCCGGCTCGAGCCGGGCGAGCCGGTCGAGTCGCTCGTCGAGCGCCGGGACGCCCGCGACGACTCGCCGGAACGCGTCCGTCGTGACGCAGAAGCCGGCCGGCACGCGCACCCCGTCGGTGCGGGACAGCGCCCCCAGGTGGGCACCCTTGCCGCCGACGACGGCGACCTGCGTCTCGTCGGCCTCGTCGAACCCCACCACGTACCGTCCGGCCATCACGTGCCCCCCGTTTTCCCAGCTCGAACCGCGTCCGGCCGACGATTCTGCGGCACCACCCGGGTCTTGCCACAAGCCCCCGGTTGCGATATACGTTAGAAGTGGCAGGGAGTTCTCTCCCTGCCTTTGCTGTGTCCTCCGCCGGTCGACCGGTGCGACGGAAATGTGGCACTCCCGACCTCGGCCGCCGGCATGACCGGGACGCATCGGGGGCAAGACCACCGCGGAGAGCTTCCCGGGAAGGCCCGTCGGGCAACGCAATGCCGCTGGTGTCCGCATTTGCCGCCCTGGATAGCACCACGACCTGGACGAGCGGGATCCGATGCGGTGAGGGAGACTCGGGCGATGACCGGCGCTGGCACCGACCCGCGGACACGTGCCGACGTGTTCGCCGTCGACGGCGAGATCGGCCCGGATCTGGCCCGGGTCGACTGGTCCACCCATCCGCTGGGGCCGCCCGGCGGCTGGCCGCAGAGCCTGCGTACCGCGGTGCGCATCCTGCTCTCCTCCCGCTTCCCGATGTGGATGGCCTGGGGCCCCGAGCTGACCTTCTTCTGCAATGCCGCCTACCGGCGCGACACGCTGGGCCGCAAGTACCCGTGGGCGCTGGGCCGGCCGGCGAACGAGGTGTGGGCGGAGATCTGGGGCGACATCGGCCCGCGCATCGACACCGTGCTGCGCACCGGCGAGGCGACCTGGGACGAGGGGCTGCTGCTGTTCCTGGAGCGCTCCGACTACCGGGAGGAGACCTACCACACGTTCTCCTACAGCCCGCTGCGCGACGACGACGGGGCGCTGGTCGGGATGCTCTGCGTGGTCAGCGAGGAGACCGAGCGGGTCATCGGCGAACGGCGGATGGCCACCCTGCGGGACCTCGGCTCGGACCCGAGCGTGATCCGCACCGAGCAGGAGACGCTCGCCTTCGCCGGCCGCCAGCTCGGGCGCAACCCGTGGGACCTGCCGTTCACGCTGACGTACCTGTTCGGCGACGACGGTGCGGCGCGACTGGCGCAGGCGACCGGCGTCACCGCCGGCGACCCGGCGGCCCCGGCGACGCTGTCGCCCGACGACCCGGGGGCCCGCTGGCCGACGCGGACCCTCTGCGAGGGCGAGCCGGTCCTGGTGCCGCTGGACGGCGACGGGTTCGCCGACCTGCCGACCGGTGGCTGGCCGGACCCGCCCACCCAGGCCCTGCTGGTGCCGCTGCGCCAGCAGGGCGGCACGCCGTACGGCTTCCTGGTGGCCGGGCTGAACCGCTACCGCGAACTCGACGACGGCTACCGCGGGTTCGTGGAGCTGACCGCCGGCCACGTGGCCACCGGGATCGCCAGCGCCCGCAGCTACCAGGCACAGCAGCGGCGGGCCGAGGAGCTGGCCGAGCTGGACCGGGCGAAGACCGCGTTCTTCTCCAACATCAGCCACGAGTTCCGCACCCCGCTGACGCTGATCATGGGGCCGGTGGACGAGCTGCGTGGCCGGCTGCGGGACGCCGACGAGCAGACCCGCGAGGAGCTGGAGGTCGTCCGCCGCAACGGGCTGCGCCTGGGCAAGCTGGTCAACAGCCTGCTCGACTTCTCCCGCATCGAGGCCGGGCGGATGCAGGCCCGCTACCAGCCGGTGGACCTGGCCGCGGTCACCGCCGACCTGGCCAGCGTCTTCCGCTCCGCGATCGAACGCGCCGGCCTCGTCTTCGAGGTCGACTGCCGGCCGCTGCCCCAGCCGGTGCACATCGACCCGGCGATGTGGGAGAAGGTGGTGCTCAACCTGCTGAGCAACGCGTTGAAGTTCACCTTCGACGGCACCGTGCGGGTGCTGCTGCGCGCCGAGGACGGGCAGGCCGTGCTGCGGGTGGCCGACACCGGCATCGGCGTCGCCGAGGACGAGATGCCCCGGCTGTTCGAGCGGTTCCACCGGATCGAGAACGCCCGGTCCCGGTCCGACGAGGGCAGCGGGATCGGCCTGGCGCTGGTCAAGGAGCTGGTCGGGCTGCACGGCGGCACCATCACCGCCACCAGCGCGCCCGAGCGCGGCACCGAGTTCACGGTCCGGCTGCCGCTCGGCGTCGCCCACCTGCCCGCCGACGCCCTCGCCCCGGCCGGCGCCGGCCGGGCCCCGGTCGCCGCCGAGCCGTTCGTGCAGGAGGCGCTGCGCTGGCTGCCGACCGACCCGGCCGCCGAGGTGGTCCCGGACGACCCGGCGCCGGCCGACGGGCCGACGCCGGCCCTGCCGGGGCAGGTCGCGGCCCGGGTCCTGGTCGCCGACGACAACGCCGACATGCGCGAATACCTCACCCGCCTGCTGCGTTCCGCCGGGCACCGGGTGCACACCGTCGCCGACGGGCAGGCGGCGCTGGAGGCCGCCCGCACGCACACACCCGACCTGGTGGTCAGCGACGTGATGATGCCGCGGCTCGACGGCCTGCAACTGGTGGCCGCGCTGCGGGCCGACCCGCGGACCGCCGGCACCCCGGTGCTGCTGCTGTCCGCCCGGGCCGGTGAGGAGGCCTCGATCGAGGGGTTGGAGGCCGGCGCCGACGACTATCTGGTCAAGCCGTTCCCGGCCGCCGAACTGCTGGCCCGGGTACGGGCCAACGTGGAGCTGGCCCGGCTGCGCAACCACCACGCCCGCTGGCGCACCGCGCTGATCGACTCGTTGCAGGAGGCGTTCTTCGTCTGCGACTCCGACGGCGCGGTCGTGGAGATCAACACGGCGTTCACCGACATGCTCGGCTACGGGCCGGAGGGGCTGCCGTACCGGTCGGGGCAGCAGCCGTGGTGGCCGGACCCGGAGGCCGAACCCGAGGCACATCGTCAGGTCTCCGCCGCGTTCTCCGTGCTGCTCGGGCAGACCCAGGGCACGTACACCGTCCCGGTGACGCACCGCAACGGGCACCGGCTCTGGATCGCGGCCGCGTTCAACCAGGTCGACGATCCGGACACCGGTCGCCGGGTGATCGTGGGGACGTTCCGCGACGTGACCGCCGAGCACTATGCGGTGCAGCGTGAGACCGCGCTGGCCGGGCTCAGCATGCGCCTGTCCCAGGCGGAGGATCTCGCCGACGCCCTGCGCGGGGTGCTGGACGAGATGCGCAAACTCTGGCGGGCCACCGCCGTGGTCACCGCCGTCTTCGGCGACTCCCCCGCCCCCGACGTCACCGCGACCGATCCGCTGCTGCGCTGGGAGTCACTGCCCGACGCGCGCCGCCAGGCGCTGCTCGCGCTGCGCGACACGCCGCTGCTGACACCGGTGGCGACCCGGGCACACGGCGCCGGCATCGCGGTGGAGCACCCGGTCGGCACGATGGCGCTCTGGATCGACCTGGGCGAGAAGCGGCCCTTCACCGAGCAGGACCAGACGCTGCTGGCGCTGCTCGCCGGCCACGTCGGTCAGGGCCTGCACCGCGTGCACCAGATCGACCAGCAGCGGGAGACCGCCCTGGCCCTGCAGCGGGCGATCCTCGGCCCGGCCCAACTGCCGGCCGGCTTCGCCGTGCGCTACGCCCCCGCCACGCTTCCGCTCAAGGTCGGCGGCGACTGGTACGACACCGTCGAGCTGCCGGACGGGCGGATCGGGATCGTGGTCGGTGACTGTGTGGGCCACGGCCTGCGGGCCGCCACCGTGATGGGGCAGTTGCGCAGTGCCTGCCGGGCACTGCTGCTCCAGGACGCCAGCCCGGGCCGGACGCTGGCGGCCCTGGACCGGTTCGCCGCGATGCTCCCCGGCGCGCAGTGCGCCACCGTCTTCTGCGGCGTGCTCGATCCGGCCACCGGCCGGCTGCGCTATTCCAGCGCCGGGCACCCGCCGGCCATCGTGGTGCATCCGGACGGCACGTCCGAGTTCCTCGACCAGGGCCGCTCCCGGCCGCTCGCGGTCCGCACCGGACGGGACCGCCCGGAGGCCGAGGTCACCGTGCCCGCCCGGGCCACCCTGATGCTCTACACCGACGGCCTCGTCGAGCGCCGCCGCCAGCCGCTGACCGCCGGCATCTACCGGGCCACCGCCACCCTCCAGGAGGGCCGGTCCGTCCCGATCGACGCCCTGGCCAGCGAGGTGATGGACCGGCTCGCCCCGGACGGCGGGTACGACGACGACGTGGCCCTGCTGCTCTACCGCCACCCGGGGCCGCTGGAGCTGGACTTCCCCGCCGAGTCGTCGCGCCTGGCCGAGGTCCGCACCGCGCTGCGCGGCTGGCTGGACCGGTGCGGCCTGGCGCCGGCCCACTCCTACAACGTCCTGGTGGCCGCCGGCGAGGCGTGCGCCAACGCCATCGAGCACGGCCACCGGGACAAGCCCGGCGGCCGGATCCGGCTGCGCGCCGCCGCCACCGCCGACGCGCTTCGGGTGAGCGTCACCGACAGCGGGCACTGGCGGGACCAGAACCGCCCGGCGGACCCGAGCCGGGGTCGAGGGTTGGTGCTGATGCGTGCTCTCATGGACAGCATCACCGTGACGCCGGGTGTCACCGGCACCACCGTCGACATGCAGGCAAGGATCATCCGATGAGTACGGCTCTGAAGCTCAGCACCAGCGGTGGCCCCGACGGCACCCGCGTGCTGACCGCGGTCGGTGAGATCGACATGAGCAACGCGGCCGCGTTCGGCGCCGCGCTGGACGACGCGGTACGCCCCGACGGCGATCCGCTCGTGGTGGATCTGACCGCTGTGGAATACCTGGACAGCGCCGGCCTGGCGGTGCTGTTCCCGCACGCCGAGCGCATCGCGCTGGTCGCCGGCCCGCTGCTGGAGCCGTTGCTCACCATCTCCGGGCTGGCCGAGCTGACCACGGTCCGCAGCGGCTGACGAGGGACGGCCCGTCCGTCGACACCCTCGGAGTTCAGAGGGCATTCATAAGATGTCTTATGGCACAGGGGGCTCACAGGCGCGGTTGTGTGCGCCGGAAGGCATTGACGTCACACGATTGAAACGCTTAACGTCTGATGTCTAACTCGCCCAACCGGTTACACCACCACCACCTTCGAAGGGATCGCCATGTCCCGTCCCCACCTCTCCCGTCGCGCCCTGCTGGCCGCCCTCGGCGCCGGCGGAGCCGCTGTCGCCGTCGGCGGCGTCGCCCGTCCGCTGCCCGCCGCCGCCGCCATCCCCGGGCCGTCGAACTACGCCGAGACCTGGGCGTCGGTCGGCCAGCACCCGGCCGCGCCCGAGTGGTTCCAGGACGCCAAGTTCGGCATCTACTTCCACTGGGGCGTGTTCAGCGTGCCGGCCTACGCCAACGAGTGGTACCCGCGCAACATGTACAACAACGGCTCGAACGAGAACAACCACCACAAGTCCGTCTACGGTGACCCGTCAGCCTGGCCGTACCACAACTTCATCAACGGGGCCCGCGACAAGGCGGGCAACCTCGTGCAGTTCGCGCCGAAGCTGAAGTCGGCCGGCGGCAACTTCGACCCCAACGAGTGGGCGCAGCTCTTCGCCGACGCAGGCGCCAGGTTCGCCGGCCCGGTCGCCGAGCACCACGACGGCTTCTCCATGTGGAACAGCCAGGTCAACGAGTGGAACTCGGTGGCCAGGGGACCGAGGCTCGACCTGCTCAAGCTGCACACCGACGCGATCCGCGCGCGCGGCATGAAGGTCATGGTCGCCATGCACCACGCGTACAACTTCACCGGCTTCTACCAGTGGGCGCCGCAGCAGTCCGACGCCAGCCTGCGCAAGCTCTACGGGCAGCTCGGCACCGCCGCGGAGGAGCAGCTCTGGTACGACAAGCTGCGCGAGGTGATCGACCAGTCCCAGCCGGACATGATCTGGCAGGACTTCAACCTCGGCCGGATCAGCGAGGCGCAGCGGCTGAAGTTCCTGGCCTACTACTACAACCGGGCCGTGGCGTGGGACAAGGAGGTCGTCGCCACCTACAAGGACGGACTGGAACGGGGCGGCTCGGTCTTCGACTACGAGCGCGGCGGTCCGGCGGACCGGCGTGACCCCTACTGGCTCACCGACGACAGCATCAGCAGCTCCAGCTGGTGCTACACGGTGGGGATCGGCTACTACTCGCTCAACCAGATGCTGCACTCGCTGCTGGACCGGGTCAGCAAGAACGGCAACATGGTGCTCAACATCGCGCCGATGGCCGACGGCACCATCCCGAGCGGGCAGCGCACCATCCTGCTCGGCATCGGCGACTACCTGCGCCGCTTCGGCGAGTCCGTCTACGCCACCCGGGCCTGGACCACGTACGGCGAGGGCCCGACCCAGATGGGCGGCGGCTCCTTCAGCACCCCGCGCGCCGGCACCGCGCAGGACATCCGGTTCACCCGCAACAAGGCGAACACCGTGCTGTACGCGACGATCCTCGGCTGGCCGGGCAGCTCGGTCACCATCACCACGCTGGCGGCGAACCGGATCAACCTCAGCAACCTGGCCGGCGTGCAACTGCTCGGGTCCACCGCCGGCAGCTACGTCAACCTGCCGACGCGTACCCAGGACAACGGCGGACTGCGCATCACCCTGCCCTCGTCCTCCGCGCCGTTCAGCGCCCCGGCGTACGTGGTCAAGCTGACCTTCAACGGCGCGATCCCGACCCTGGGCGGCAGCACGAGCACCTGGCAGCGGATCACGAACGTGACGAACGGCCTGGCGCTGGACAGCGGCGGCAACGTCGCCTCCGGTTCGGCGCTGAAGCAGTGGAGCTGGGACGGCAGCACAAATCTCCAGTGGCAGCTGATCGACCTCGGCACCGGCTACCACCGGATCGTCAACCGGACCAACGGCATGGTCGTCGACGGCTTCGGCCAGACCACCAACGGCGCCAACGCCCAGCAGGCGGCGTGGAACGGCGGCAACACCCAGCAGTGGCAGCTCACCGACCAGGGCAGCGGGCGCTTCCGGATCGCCAACCGGGCGACCGGCCTGGTGCTCGACGGCGGCGGCCAGGTCGCCTCCGGCTCCACGGTCAAGCAGTGGACCTGGGACGGCAGCACCAACCTGATGTGGACGATCACCGGCGTGTGAGCGACGACGTGTCAAGCGGGGCCCCGCCTCTACCGAGTACGTTGACCGGGGCCCCGCCTTGCCGGCGGGAGGCGGATCAGCGCGCCGACCGCGGCCGGTCCGGGTTGCCGCGCGGCGGTACGGTGTCGCGGATGGACGGGGAACGGGTGACCGGGCGTCGTGCGTCGCGGTCCGGCCGCCGCTGGACGCGGGTGACGGCCGGCGTGGCGGTGGCGGTCGCATCGACGCTGGCCGGGTGCGGCGATCATCGCGGCGACGTGCTGGCCGAGGACGCGGCGACGGCCGACGCGAAGAGTCTCAACGAGGCACTGGGGGATCGCAGCCGCCCCCGCGACGCCGCGTCGATCGCCGCGACCGAGATCCCGGTGGAAGCCCGGCCGCTCGCGGAACCGGAGGCGGGCTCGACCGTACGCCGGGAGGTCCTGGCCTGGTCGGGTCGCGTCTTCGGCGACGAGCTGGCCACCATCGACGTCCGGTTCGTCGTCTCCGTGCCGCAGCGGTCGGCGCGCGCGTTCGGCGACACCGGCCACACCGCCGGCTCGGCCACCCGCTGCTACCGCTACGAGCTGCGGCTCTATCGCTCCACGTCCTACCGGGAGATCGACTGCCCGTCCGGGGCCGCTCCCCCGCCGCCCAGCGCCGCGCCGGTGCCGAAGGTTCCGGACGACGGACGCACGCGACTCACCGCGGTGCTGCGCACGGCCACCCCGGAGACGCTGGCCGGCGCGGTGCGGGCCGCGTTCCCGCAGGAGTGGATCACCGTCGACACGACGACTCACGAGGGTGCGCTGGTCGCCGCCGTGGGCGTGCCGGCGGAACGGGACTGCCTGCTGCTGGTGCGTACGCCCGCCGGGAAGATCGAGGAGCCCGGGTACGACCGGATCTGGCTGGAGCCGGGCGAGACCGGCTGCCGCACCGGCCTGTACGTCGCACCACCGCGCTGATCCGTCAATGTAGCGTTGACAGGTGCTTCCGGAACCGACGCGGCTGGCCGAGATCGGGGCCGCCCGCGCCCGCCTGGACGACCGCGAACTGGAGCTGATCGACCGGGCCCGGCACGACGGCGTCACCTGGGCGCAGATCGCCGACGCCCTGGGCCTGAGCAGCCGGCAGGCCGCCGAGCAGCGCCGGCAACGGCTCGTGGCGGCCCGCCGTTCACGGTTGGGGCGACTCGACCGGGCCTGGTCGGTCGAGGTGGTGGCGCTGCGGGCGGCGGTCGCCGACCTGGACCGGTGGATCGGGGCGGATCGGGCGTGGGACGGCCGGTTCCGCCGGGCGGCGCTGGTGCGCCGTACGTGCGCCTCGGCCCGGGACGCCCCGCCGGGACCGCTGTTCGCGCTGGCCGCGTACCTCGTCGACGACCTGGCGACGGTCGGACCGCGACTGCCGGCGCCGGCCCGGGAGGCCGCCCGGCGGATCGCGGCGACCGTGTCAACGAAACATTGACGACCTTGCCACGTGCGCGCTCAAGAATCGAGGATGTGAGTCTTCCCCGCTCCATCCCGGAGGGCTCATGCGCCGCAACGCCGTGCTGTTCGTGGCCATCTCGCTGCTGTCCGGGCTCGGCGGCAGCGCCATGTCGTTGGTCGCCGGCATCTGGGTGCTCGACCTGACCGGATCCACCGGGCTGGCCGCGCTCGCCGGGCTCTGCGTCTACGCCCCGGTGCTGGCCGGGCCCTGGCTCGGCGGGCTGCTCGACCGCGCGCCGCGTCGACCTCTGGTCATCGGCGTCAACCTGGCGCTGGCCGCCGCCCTGCTCAGCCTGCTCGCGGTGCACGGGCCCGGCCAGGCGTGGCTGATCTTCACGGTCTCGTTCGCCTACGGCGTCAGCTACGTGCTCATCGACGCCGGCGAGACGGCGTTGCTGCCGGCGGCGCTGCCCCCGGCGAGGCTCGCCGACGTCAACGGCTGGCGTTCCAGCGCGCAGGAGGGCATGAAACTGGTCGCTCCGCTGGCCGGGGCGGGCCTCTACGCGTGGCGGGGCGGGCACCCGGTCGCCGTGCTCAGCGCCGTCGTGCCGGTGCTCGTCGCCGTCGGGTACGGCGCGCTGCGGTTGCGGGCCACCGACGCCGACCCGTCCCCGGGCGACCGGCCCGCGGCGGCGGCGCGCCCGACCGGCCTCCGGGTCGGACTCGCCGTCCTCCTGCGCCGGCGCGCGGTGCGCGTACCCGTCGCGCTCGCCGCGGTGTCGATCGCCATGTCCGGCTTCACCACCGCGGCGCTCTACGCGGTGGTGGTCGAGGAACTGGCCCTGCCGTCGACGTTCCTCGGCGTACTGGCCAGCGCGCAGGGCGCCGGTTCGGTGCTCGCCGGGCTGGTCGTCGGCCGGCTGGTCGCCCGCCGGGGCGCGGCGGCGGTCGGTGTCGCCGGCGCGGTGCTGTTCGCCGCCGGCTGTCTGGGCCGCTGCCTGCCCTGGTGGCCGGCCACGGTGGCCGCCTCCGCGATCGTCGGCGTGGGTCTGCCGTGGACGCTCGTCGCCGCCGTCACGGCGGTGCAGACGCACACGCCCGCGGAGCTGCTCGGACGCGTGGCCGGCACCGCGAACACCGCGATGTTCGGGCCGATAACGCTGGCCATCCCGCTCGGCTCGGTCGCCGTGCACGCCGGCGGGCGGCCACCGTTCGTCGCCGCGGCCGGGGCGTGCCTGGCCGCCGCGCTGGTCGCGGTCGCCCCGGCCGGGTGGAGGCGTCAGCCCGGTTCGGACGACGAGAGGCGGGCCAGGTGGCGGATCAGGTCGGACCGCGAGCGGAGCTGCAACTTCCGGTAGACGTTGCCGAGGTGGTACTCCACCGTCTTGGGCGACAGGAAGATCCGGGTGGCGATCTCCCGGTTCGTCAGCCCGTCCGCGACGTGCAGGGCGATCTGCCGTTCCTGGCTGGTCAACCGGTCGACGCCCCGGTCGTCGGGGGCCGGGGCCCGCCGACCGGTCGCGTCGATCTCGGCCCGGCAGCGTCGCGCCCACCCCTGGGCGCCGGCCGTCTCGAACAGCCGCAGGGCGGCGTGCAACTGGACCCGCGCGTCGCGGCGCCGCTTCGCCCGACGCAGCCGCTGGCCGTGGTCGAACAGCGTCCGGGCCCGCTCCAGCGGGGCGTCCGCCCCGTCACAGCGGGCCAGCGCCGCCGCGAACGCCTCGTCCAGGTCCGGTTCCGGGGCGAGCAGGGCGGCGACCCGCGCCGCCACCACCCGGGAGGCGACCCGGCCGTCGCCCAGCTCCGCCAGCAGCTCCGCCGTCCGCTCCGGGCGGCCCAGTCGGGCGTACGCCTGGGCCAGCTCGCCGACCACCGGGAGCCAGCCCGGCTCCACCAGCCCGCCGCGCCGCTGGACGGAGCGGATCCACTCCAGCTCGGTCGCCGCCTCGCGCCAGCGCGCCGCGACGACCGACGTGACGGCGGTGGCGTATCGGAGCCGGACCTCGACCTCCCCGAACTCGACCGGCAGGACCCGGCGCGCCTCCCGGACCCGCGCCAGCGCCTGTGACTCGGCCCCCAGCAGCGCCTCCACGAGCGCGAGCCCGGCCAGCGCCTCCGCCCGCAGCACCGGCAGGGCCACCTGCTCGGCGATCCGGACCGCCTCGGTGGCCGCCTGGTAGGCGGCGTGCAGCCGGCCTACGCGCCACTCCAGCTCGGCGAGTCGGGGCAACGCGTACGCCAGCAGGAACACGTCCTCACTCGCGCGCGCCCGGTCGACCTCCGGTGCCAGCAACGCCCGCGCCGTATCGTGGTCGCCCAGCCAGCAGAACACCTCGGCCAGTTCCGCGGCCGAGCCGTCGGCGTGCCCGGCGCAGACGGCGACGCACTCCCGGGCCAGCGTCGCGCCCTCGGGCAGCCCGGCCAGCACCTGCGCGGCGGCCAGCCGGATCAGCCCCTTGGGCCAGGGCGGGCCGCCGGCGGTCCCGGCGAGCGTCACGACCCGCGTGCACAGCGGCAGCATTCCGGCGATGTCGAACCGGGCCCAGAGCTGGTTGACCCCGGCACTCGTCAGCTTGGCCGCGCCGAGTGGGTCGACGGCCGCATACGACTCCGCCTCAGCCAGGAACGCCCGGTCGTGCGCGGCGGCGCCGCCGTGCTTCTGGGCGAGGTGGGTCAGCAACGGCTTCACCCGGCACACCAGGTCGATCCGGCTGGTGAGGGTGAGCGCCTCCTCCCCCAGCGCCACGGCGTGCCGGCCGGCGCCCGCGTTGGCCCAGGCCCGGGCGGCGCTCATCAGGCGCGACGCCCGCAGGTCCGGGTCCGGCGTCAGGCGCGCCGACCGCTCGTACGCCCGCGCCTCGGCCACCACCCCGCCCCGCCGCTGCGCCCGCTCGGCCGACCCGGCCAGCAACGCGGCCACCCGCTCGTCCGGTGCGGTCGTCGCGGCGGCGAGGTGCCAGGCCCGGCGGTCGGCCGCGTCGGCGTCGGTCAGCACCGAGGCGATCGCACGGTGCGCCGCCCGGCGTTGCCCCGGACCGGCGACGGAATGCACCGCGGCCCGGGTCAGCGGGTGGCGGAACGTCACCTCCCGGTCGGCCAACCGGATCAGCCCGGCGTCGACCGCCGGGTCGAGCACGTCCAGGTGCAACCCCTCCACGGCCAGCACCTGCGCGAGCAGCGCCGGTCCGGTCGTACCGGCCACCGCGCAGACGACCAGCGCGCGCCAGGTCGCCGCCGGCAGGCCGCGGGCGTGCGCCAGGACGCTCGTGCGGATGCGGTCCGCCAGCACCAGCGGCTGCTCCAGCGGCAACCAACCGTGCCGGTGCTCCTCGCCCAGCGTCGCCGGCAGCTCGATCAGGGCCAGCGGGTTGCCGGCGGTGGCCGCCGCCAGGTCGGTAGCCGCCCGCCGGTCGAGCCCGGCGCGCATGGCGAGGCGGACGGCGGCGTCGGGCGCGAGCCCGGCCACCGGCAGCTCCGGCACGCCGCGCGCCTCGAAGCCGGGGACGTCGCGGGCGGCGAAGACCACCGCCACGCGGTCGGCGAGCAGGCGCCGCGCGGTGAACAGCAACGCCTCGGCGGAGGCGGGGTCGATCCAGTGCGCGTCGTCCACCAGGCACAGCACCGGCGTACGCTCGGCCGCCGTCGTGAGAAGCGTCAACGTCGCGACGTACGCGGCCAGCCGGTTGACCGTGCCGGACCCGCCGTCGATGGCCAGCACGGTGCGCAGCGCGTCGGCCTGGCGTGCCGGCAGTTCGTCGAGCCGGTCCAGCAGCGGGCGCACCAGCTCGTACAGCGCGGAGAACGGCAGCTCCGCCTCGAACGGCACCCCGGTCGCGCGCAGCACCCGCATCCCGGCGGCGTGCGCGGCGCAGTGGTCCAGCAGGGCCGTCTTGCCCACGCCCGCGGCGCCGCGCAGCACCAGGGCGCCGCCGCGACCGTCCACGGCGTCGGCCAGCAGGCCGGTCAGCCGGCGGCACTCGTCGGCCCGGCCGAGCAGATCGTCCGCGCCGCCGTCGACCGCCGTGCCGCCCTCGACGACCGCGCCGCCGTCGATCGCCGTGCCGCCCTCTACCGCCGTGCCGCCGGCGGCGGCCGGAACCGCCGTTACCCCCATGGCCGCACGTTAGCCGCTGAGCCGTTCCGGACCGATGGTGGCGACACGTTCCCGACAGCGACCCGTCGTGGCCGCATCGACTAGGAGGTTCCCGGATCCGGGCGACGCCGGCCGTGCCTAGCGTCGTCACCAGCCGGGAAGCGGCGCCGAGGGCGGAACGACACCGATCGGCGCGTCCCGGCGGAGGGAAGCGGGTTCGAGTCGATGGGAGACACGGCAATGATCAGAAAAAGGGTCGGCGGGGTACTGGCGGCGGGCGTGCTGGCCACCGGGCTCGGGGCGGTCCTCGCCCCTCCGGCGCAGGCGGCGAGCGGCTACTACGGCATCGTCAACTACGGCAGCGGCAAGTGCCTGGAGGTGGACCGGTACGGCGCGCCCTCGTCGCTGGGCGGGCTGGTCGTGCAGCGGACCTGCGACGGGCAGGCCGTGCAGCACTGGTCGCCGGTCGGCCAGAGCCCCTACACGTTCGTCAACCGGTTCAGTGGGATGTGCGTGGACGTGCGCAACGGCGTCAACGCCGACGGCACCCCGTTGCAGCAGTGGGCCTGCACCGGCACGACGAGCATGAAGTGGACGGTGAACCCGAACTCGTTCAGCGGGGTGCACCAGATCAAGTCCCAGGTCGGCGGCCGGTGCATGGACGTGCGCGGCGGGTCGTCCAGCGACGGCGCGACCGTGCAGATCTACCACTGCACCGGGTTCGGCAACCCGGCGCAGGTCTGGTCCTTCTCGCCGGCGTGACCCGTGGTGGCGCGGCCCGTCCCCCTTCCCCGGGGACGGGCCGCGCCGATCCGGTCAGCGCCAGGTGTCGGTGTTGGCGCGGGTGCCGCCGGCCGGTGTGGTGAAGCTCCGGTTGGCGCCGGACTCCCAGGTCACCGAGCCGTCCGGGTTCTTCTTCACGTACTTGTACTCGACCGCGGTGTTCGGCGGCAGGTCCACCGTGCCTCGCCACACCGGGTAGGTGGCCGCGGAGAGCGCCACCCCGTTGGCCGGGTTCCACCCGCCCAGCGCCGCGACGTTGCCGACCACGAACACGTTCTGCCCGTAGGAGGTGGCCGCGGTGACCGCGAACGAAGTGGCCACCGCCGTCGAGACGGTGTCACCGCGGAAGGTCTCGGTCACCGCGTACGTGCCGGTGGCCGGCGTGGTGAGGCTCCGGTTCGCGCCGGACTCCCAGGTGACCGCGCCGGCCGCGGTCACCTTGACGAACTTGTACTCGACCGCCGTGGAGCGGGGCAGGTCGACGGTGGCGCGGTAGGCGCCGCCGCCCTGGGCGGTGAGCCTGACGCCGTTGGCCGGCGTCCACGAGCCCAGCTCGGGGACGCTGCCGACGACGTACACGTCCTGGCCGGCGGCCGGGGTGGCGCTCACGGTGAACGTGGTGGCGACCCGGTCGGTGGGGTTGCCGGTCGGGGACGCGGTCGGCGAGGCCGTCGGGGACGCGGTCGGCGAGGGGTTCGTGCCGGGCCGGGCGTTGACGTGCACCGCGACGGCGTTGTTCGCTCCGATGGTGACGGTGGCCCGCCCGCCGGCGACGGTCACCGTGCCGCCGGTGCAGCCGTCGGCGGTGGCGACTCCGGAGATGACGTCGCAGTAGCGGCCGTCGGCCAGCCCGGTGGCGAACGTGGCGGTGGCGGCGGAACCGGAGTCGTTGATGCCGATCCAGGCCCGGTCACCCCGGTGGAAGCCGATCACGTTGCTGTTCACCGTGGTGAAGTCGGAGACCGTCTTCACCGGCCGGGCGGTGTTGGCCCAGCCGACCATGCCCTTGATGCCGGCGCTGCGGCTCAGGCAGTTCCAGGCCGCGCCGCAGGCCGTGTCGGTGACCCGCCCGGTGCCGTCGCTGGGCGGGGACTGGTTGCGGTTCGACCAGGTGAAGCTGTCGTAGACCGACGGCTTGCCGTGCGGGTACGCCAGTGCGAAGTAGTTGGCGAGCACGTAGTCGGTGCCGTTCTTGTACGACAGGACCACGCCGTCGCGTTCCAGGTCGTGGTTGGTGACCATGGCGAAGACGTTGGCGCTCGGCGCGTCGAGGTTCCAGTTCGGCACGTTGGCCAGCGTGGAGACGGAACCGAGGAACGCGGAGCGGATGCCCTTGGCGTACCCGAAGTCGAGCACGTCGCCGTTGCCGGTGAACGCCCGGGCCTGCAACGCCGGGTTGCTGGAGCCGTCGAAGATCTCCTGGGCCACGTACGGCCGCCGGCCCTCGGCGACGGTGTTGTCGAGCTTGCCGATGATCGCCGCGAAGTCGTCCTTCCTGATGTGCTTGACCGCGTCCACCCGGAAGCCGTCGACGCCGAGGCCGATCAGGTCGTTGAGGTAGCCGGCGATCTTGTCACGGACCGGCTCCTTCTCGGTGTAGAGGTCCGACAGGGACAACAGCTCGCAGCTGGTCACCTGGGCCTCGTTGTTCCAGTCGGTGATGCCGCCGCCGGTCGGGCAGTTGTCCCCGGGGCGGTGGAAGTCCCCGCTGCCGTACGGCACGGCCGGGTAGCTGTAGCCGGAGAACTCGGTGCCTGCGTAACCACGCGTGCCGGCCGGGTTGTTGGTGCCGGCCATGTGGTTGACCACCGCGTCGACGTAGACCCGGACGCCGGCGGCGTGACAGGCGGTGACCATGGCGGCGAACTGCTGCCGGTTGCCGAACCGGCTGTCCAGCCGGTACGACACCGGCTGGTACACCTCGAACCAGGGGTGCACGCCGTCCGGGCTGTTCGGCAGGCTTACCGACTCCTGCGGCGGGGCCACCTGCACCGCGCCGTAGCCGGCGGGTCCGAGGTGGTCGGTGCAGGCGGCGGCGACCGAGGGCCAGTTCCACTCCCAGAGGTTGGCGGTCACCTCGCTGTCGTTGAGGGTGACGGCGGCACGGGCGGGGGTGGCGGTGGTGGCGGCGGTGACGACGGCCGTGCCGCCGGCCGCGACGAGCGCGGCGGCGAGCAACAGGCGGCCGGCCCGGCGTCGCGGGTGTGGCCTGGCGGATTCCATGGCAGGGGGACCTCTTCCGGGGGCTCGAAGGGGTGCGCGGGGATGGACGGCCGTCCAGGTGCGACCACGATGCGGCATCCATGAAAGCCTTTGCAAGACCTTGCGGCAAAGTTTTTGAAACTTGCAAGCAACATGGATGCCCACCGGCGTCCTGCGGCCCGCCGTCACGCGGCCGCCCCGACGGCCGGGGCACGCCGCCGCCGGACGACGACGCCGACCACATTGAGGGCGGCGCCCCACAGCACCGCCGCGGCCACCCACCGCGCCCATCCCGCCCACCCCGGCGCCGCGCCGAGGACTCCCTGCAGGGCCCCGTACGGGGTGAGCCAGTCGCGGGCCGCACCCAGCGGCGTGAGCAGCGCGTAGGCGCCGAGCGGCAGCACGATCGTGGCCAGGCAGCCCCACACCGGCCGGGCGATCAGCAACCCCAGCCCGGTGCCGACGAGCTGCGCGAGCACCTGCACCAGCACGCCCGCCACCGCGATCCCGCCGACGTTCGCCCACGGCTCGGGCGCCACGGAGCCGGACGCGGCCGACGCGGCGACGACGATCGCGTCGCCGGCAAGCCCGACGGCCACCGCGATCAGCGTCGCGCCGACCAGCGTGGGGAGCACCGGCCCGCCGGATGTCCTACGGAGATCGCTCGCGAGCAGGACGCCGACGAACGGCAGCGGAACGGAGACGAAGGCGTGCACCAACTCGCCGAACGTGGCGGCGGTGCGCTCCGCGGGCGGGAGCCCGGCCAGGAGCGCCCCGGCGGCGAGGATCCCCACCCCGACCGTCACCGACAGCAGGACCCGGCGGCCCCGGGTCGCGACCGCACGCCGCAGCGTCCCGGCGATCGTCTCGTTCGTCGTCACAGGATCCTCCCCCTGGTCAGCCGGACCCGAACGAGGATCGCCGTCGGGCACGCGCCGGCACACCGGCCGGCGGATCCACCCGCTCCCCTACTTTGGTAGCTGGCGTCTCCCGACGTACCGCCTAGGCTGCCGGCATGGCCGCCGCGCTGTTCGCCCTGCTCGTGCCGGACCCGACGAGCGACCGGGCGGCCGCGCGTGACCGCCTCGCCGACGGCGTGGCGGTCACCGTGGCGCTGGGTTACGGCCTGACGATGCTGCGCATCGGCGACGCGACCGCGGCCGGCGCGGCGATCCCGTGGCCGGTCGACGTGCTGATCGGCCTGCTCTGCGCCGTCCCGCTGCTGGTCCGGCGACGCCGGCCGGTGGCCGTGCTGCTGGCGCTGCTGCCGTTCGGGGCGATCTCGGTGACCGCGACCGGGCCGATCCTGGCCGCGCTGTTCACCGCGGCCGTCCGCCACCGGGCCCGGCTGCTGTTCACGCTGGGCGCGGCGCACGTCGGCACCGGGGTGGTCTACTTCCTGCTCCAGACCGATCCGCCGTACCCGATCTGGGTGGACGTCGTCATGCGTACTGTGACCGGCGCCGCGGCGATCGGCTGGGGCCAGTTCGTGCAGGCCTACCGGCGGCTCACCGAGTCGCTGCGGACGCACGCCGCACGGTTGCAGGCCGAGCAGCACCTGCGCGTCGACCAGGCGCGACTCACCGAGCGGGCCCGGATCGCCCGGGAGATGCACGACGTGCTGGCGCACCGGATGTCGTTGATCAGCCTGCACGCGGGCGCGCTCGAGGTGCGGACCGACGCCCGACCCGACGAGATCGCGATCGCGGCCGGCGCGATCCGGTCCAGCGCCCACGAGGCGCTCGAGGAGTTGCGGGCGGTGGTCGGCGTCGCGGGCCGCCCGGAGCCGCCGCAACCCGGCCTCGGCGACGTGCCGGAGCTGGTCGCCAGCGTCCGCGCGGCGGGGATGCGCGTCGAGTTCGCCGCCGAGGTGGCCGGCGACGATCCACCGACGATGGTGGGGCGGACGGTCTACCGGATCGCGCAGGAGGCGCTGACCAACGCCCGCCGGCACGGCAGTGACGCGAGCGCGGCGATCCGGCTGGCCGGGCGGCCGGGCGACGGGCTGCGCATCGTGGTGGTCAACCCGTCCGCGCCGGCGGACGGACGCACCGCCGGGCGGCTCGGTGGGATGGGGCTGGTCGGCATCGGCGAACGGGTGGCACTGGCCGGCGGCCGGGTACGGTACGGCGCGGAGGACGGGGAGTACCGGCTGGAGGCATGGCTGCCGTGGCCGACGTGAGCGGCGCACCGCCCACCGCCGCGCCGGATCCCGGCCGGCGACCGATCCGGCTGGCCGTCGTGGACGACGACCCGCTGGTCCGGGCCGGGTTGCGCATCCTGGTCGGCGGGTCGCCCGACATCGAGGTGGTCGCGGAGGCGGCCGACGGCGCGCAGGCCGTGTCGATGGCCCACGCGCACTGGCCGGACGTGATCCTCATGGACGTCCGGATGCCCCGCCTCGACGGGCTGGTCGCCACCCGCCGGATCCGGTCCCGACCGGGCGCGCCGGAGGTCATCGTGCTGACCACGTTCGACGCCGACGAGTACGTGCTGGACGCGCTACGCGGCGGCGCGTGCGGATTCCTGCTCAAGGACACCCCGCCGCGGGAGATTCTCGCCGCCGTCCGTACCGTCGCCGCCGGGGCGGCGATCCTGTCCCCGGCGGTGGTCCGCCGGCTGATCGACCACGTCGCGGACCCGGTCGCGGGAAGCCGCCGGGCCCGCGCCCGGGAACGGCTGGCCGCGCTCACCGACCGGGAACGGGACGTGGCGGTGCTCGTCGGCCAGGGCCGGTCGAACGCCGAGATCGCCGCCGGGCTGCGCGTGAGCGTACCGACCGTGAAGGGGCACGTGTCGCGGTTGCTGGCCAAGTTGGGCCTGAACAACCGGGTGCAGATCGCCCTGCTCGTGCACGACGCCGAACTGCTCTGAGCCGGACGCCCGTCGCCGGCTCACCCGGAACGCGACGGGCGGGTCAGTACCGCCGCCGGGGCAGCCAGCCCAGGAAGCGCGCTCGGGCCTGCGGCACGGTCATGGCCGGCAGGTCCTGGGTGGCGGCGACCAGGCAGGTGCCGAGATACACGGCGAGCCCCGCGGTGGTGCCGCCGAACTCGACCAGCAGCTGGCTCTGCTTGGTGGGGCAGGGCCACTCGGCGGCGCAGCCACTGCACCGCCAGTTCGGCGGGAGCGGCAGGTGCGCCGGCGTGACCGCGTACCGGTGGGACGCGTCGTTGCGGACGTACCCGTCACGGCGGGTCGGACGCGTCTCGGCGGGTGGCGGCTGGACCAGGCACAGGCGCGCGCGGGTGAGCATCGCGCCGACGCGGACCAGTGCCTCCGGCCCGAGCCGGTGGGTGAGCACCACCGTGAGCAGGTGGTGGCCGAGCGCGTCGAACTCGTCGATCGTCCACTCCAGCCGTCCACACAGCTCGCCCAGCGGTCTTCCGTCCACCCTGGACCGCTGGCCGAGCAGTGCCTCGTGCAGCGTCTCACGCAGGGCCACGCCGAGGGCGGCCTCGTGCCCGTCGAACCGGCCTCCCCCACCGGAGTCACCGTCGAGGCGGCGCATCGTCTCGGCCGCCACCATCCACGCCAGTCGTCGTGCCTCGGTCACGTCCACCTGCGCCCCCTCTTCCGCCCACCGCCCGGCGCGACGGCCCCGGACAACGACCCTTCCCGATCGATCGAGGCCCGGACTACGTCGCAGAACGAACGGAGACCGCAATCCCTGATCGCTGGGCGCAAGTCCCATGGGTGGGATCAACGATGAGCGCAATTCCTATCAAGGAAATACCATCGACAGGGTCGGGCCACCAATACGCTCGCGAATTCCGGAAAGTAAGTTCCCAATTTGCAGGGGACGACGTGACACTCCCATTGACTACCAGTAAGGACTTCGACAGCCGGCAACCCGAGCTCATCCACCAGTATCTCGCCGAGGCGTACGGCACCCGGGGAATGTCCATCAGCAGCGGCGGCCACGACTACCGGCTCAGCCACCGCCGCCTGCACGCCGGCCCGTTCCGCGCCGACCGCACCACGCAGTCCGGCGATCTGCGGGTCACCGTCGAAGGAATGGATTCCGTGGTCGTCTGCGAGACCACGACCAGCTCGGTGAGCCGCACGTGTGACGGCGAGGAGGGGTGGTTCCGGCCCGGGGACGTGTTCCTCAGCGCCCGGCCGGGCCGCCCGTACCGGATTCGCTGGCGACCCGGCGAGGTCCTCGTGGTCCAGCTCGACCCACGACTGTGCGCCCAGGTCGCGAGCCCGGCCCCACGGCGGCGACCCGTCCCGGTCCAGTTCACCGGCCTGGCGCCCGCGTCGCCGGCGCTCGCCGACCACTGGCGGGCGACCGCCCACTACGTCCGCCTCGCCGTGCTGACCAACCCGGAGGCCAGCCGACAGCCACTGGTCCTCGGCGCGGCGGCGCGCACGCTCGCCGCGGCGGCGCTCGCCGTCTTCCCCAACACCGCGCTGACCGACCCGACCTGGCAGGACCGCCGGGACGCGGTGGCGCCGGCGGTACGCCGGGCGATCTCCTTCATGGAGGAGCACGCGGGCCAGGACATCAACCCGGCCGACGTGGCGGCCGCCGCCGCGGTGTCCGTCCGCTCGCTGCAACTGGCGTTCCGGCGACACCTGGACACCACACCCATGGCCCACCTTCGGCGGATCCGGCTGGAACGGGCCCACGAGGACCTCCGGCTGTCGGACCCGCGGCACGAGACGGTGAGCCGTATCGCCGGCCGGTGGGGCTTCCTCAACCACAGCCGGTTCACCGCCCACTACCGGTCCGTCTTCGGCGTACCGCCGAGCCGGACGCTGCACGACTGACCCGGGTGACGCGCCGAGCCCCGGTCGATCCGGGACGGATCGGCCGGGGCTCGGCGGTGGAACGGTGGATCAGACCAGGTCGAACCGGTCCAGCTCCATCACCTTGGTCCAGGCGGCGACGAAGTCGGTCACGAACTTCTCCCGCGCGTCCTCGCTGGCGTAGACCTCGGCGAGCGCCCGCAGCTGCGAGTTCGAGCCGAAGATGAGGTCGACCGCGGTGGCGGTCCACTTGACCTGGTCGGTGGCCAGGTCCCGGATCTCGTAGACGTGCTCCTCGGACTCCGACGCCTTCCACCGGGTGCCCGGGGAGAGCAGGTTGGCGAAGAAGTCGTTGCTCAGCACGCCCGGCCGGTCGGTGAGCACGCCGTGCGTCGTGCCGCCGACGTTGTTGCCGAGAGCGCGCAGGCCGCCCACCAGGACGGTCATCTCCGGCGCGGTCAGGTTGAGCATGTACGCGCGGTCGACGAGCAGCACCTCCGGCTCGGTCTTCTCGCCCGGCCGCAGGTAGTTGCGGAACCCGTCGGCGCGCGGCTCCATCACCCGGAACGACTCGACGTCGGTCTGCTCCTGGGTGGCGTCGGTGCGACCGGCCCGGAACGGCACGGTCACCTCGACACCGGCGTCCCGCGCCGCCTTCTCCACGGCGGCCGTACCGGCCAGCACGATCAGGTCGGCGAGCGAGATCCGGGCACCGCCGGCGGAGTTGAACTCCTGCTGGATGCCCTCCAGGGTGGCCAGCACGGTGGCGAGCTGCTCGGGCTGGTTGACCTCCCAGTTGCGCTGCGGCTCCAGCCGGATCCGCGCGCCGTTCGCGCCACCGCGCTTGTCGGTGGAGCGGTAGCTGGCGGCCGAGGCCCAGGCGGTGGAGACCAGCTGGGCGGTGGTGAGGCCGGAGTCGAGGACCTTCGCCTTGAGCGCTGCGACGTCGGCGTCACCGACCAGCTCGTGGTCGGCGGCCGGCACCGGGTCCTGCCACAACTGGGCCTCCGGGACCCACGGGCCGAGGAAGCGGCTGACCGGGCCCATGTCGCGGTGCAGCAGCTTGTACCACGCCTTGGCGAACGCCAGCGCGAACTCGTCCGGGTGCTCCAGGAAGCGGCGCGAGATCTTCTCGTACGCCGGGTCGACGCGCAGCGACAGGTCGGTCGTCAGCATCGTCGGCCGGTGCTTCTTCGACGGGTCGTGGGCGTCCGGGATGATCGCCTCGGCGTCCTTGGCGACCCACTGCTTGGCCCCACCCGGGCTGGTGGTCAGCTCCCACTCGTAGCCGAAGAGGATCTCGAAGAAGCGGTTGCTCCACTCGGTCGGCCGGTCGGTCCACGTCACCTCGAGACCGCTGGTGATCGTGTCCCCGCCCTTGCCGCTGCCGTGGGTGCTCAGCCAGCCGAGGCCCTGCGCCTCCAGCGGTGCGCCCTCCGGCTCCGGGCCGACGTGGTTGTCGGCGACGCCCGCGCCGTGGGTCTTGCCGAACGTGTGACCGCCGGCGATGAGGGCGACGGTCTCCTCGTCGTTCATCGCCATCCGGCGGAACGTCTCGCGGATGAAGTGCGCCGCCGCGAGCGGGTCGGCGTTGCCGCGGGGACCCTCCGGGTTGACGTAGATGAGGCCCATCTCGGTGGCGCCGACGCCGGCCGACATCTCCTGCTCGGAGGCGTAACGCTCGTCGCCGAGCCAGGTGTCCTCCGGGCCCCAGAAGATCTCCTCGGGCTCCCAGACGTCCTGGCGGCCGAAGCCGAAGCCGAAGGTCTTGAAGCCCATCGACTCCAGCGCGACGTTGCCGGCCAGCACCAGCAGGTCGGCCCAGGAGATCTTCTGGCCGTACTTCTGCTTCACCGGCCAGAGCAGCCGGCGGGCCTTGTCCAGGTTGGCGTTGTCCGGCCAGCTGTTCAGCGGGGCGAAGCGCTGCCCGCCGTCGCCGGCGCCGCCGCGGCCGTCCTCGATCCGGTAGGTGCCGGCGGCGTGCCAGCTCATCCGGATCATCAGGCCGCCGTAGTGGCCGAAGTCGGCCGGCCACCACTCCTGCGAGGTGGTGAGCACCTCGGTGATGTCGCGCTTGAGGGCCTCGACGTCGAGCTTGGCGAACTCCCGGGCGTAGCTGAAGTCGGCCCCCAGCGGGTTGCCCTTGGACGAGTGGGCGTGCAGCACCGACAGGTCGAGCTGGTTGGGCCACCAGTCGCGGTTGGTGCGCGGACGGCCACCGGTCTTCGGGGTCGGCGAGTCGATCGCCGGGTTCTCGCTCTCGCTGCCCTGCGCGGTCGCGGAGTCGTGCGCGACCGGGCAGCCGGCCGCCTCCTTGGCGTCCACGCCCTGGGCGCTGACGGGCCCGTTGTCCTGGGTGTCGCTCATCTGTTTCCTTCCGAACTGGCGGGTCACTGGCCGAACTGGCGGATCAGTGGGCGGTGCGGTCGGTCGCGCAGTCGGGGCAGGTGCCCCAGTAGACGACCTCCGCCTCGTCGACCACGAAGCCGTGGTCGTCGGAGGCGGTGAGGCAGGGGGCGTGACCGACGGCGCACTCCACGTCGGCGATCGCGCCGCACGAGCGGCAGACGATGTGGTGGTGGTTGTCCCCCACCCGGGACTCGTAGCGGGCGACGGCGCCGGCCGGCTGGATGCGGCGCACCAGGCCGGCGTCGGTGAGCGCCCGGAGCACGTCGTAGACCGCCTGGTGGGAGACCGTCGGCTGGTCCGCCCGGACCAGCGCGATCACGGTGTCGGTGTCGACGTGCGGATGGTCCCGCAGGGCGGCGAGCACCGCCAGGCGGGGCCGGGTCACGCGCAACGAGACCGCCCGCAGCTGGGTCTCGAAGTCGGACGTCATGCCCCGACCCTAGTCCAGTCTTCTGGAATGAATCAAGTTTCCGTCACGGTGTGTCGGCCGGCACACACGGACGTGGGGGGCGCCGCGATCGCGGCGCCCCCCACCCGGAAAGGCCTGCTCAGCTGGTCGAGCAGGTTGCCGTCGGCGTGGTGTTGTTGCCGTTCTTGTAGAGCGTGATGCCGAAGTTGTTGCCGTTGCCGTTGGGCCGGGCGGTGAGCGTGCCGCTGGTGCCGCTGACCGACGCGTTCCAGCTGTTCTGCAGGCTCTGCCCGCCCTGGGTCTGGATCCGGACCGTCCAGTTGCTGCTGCCGCTGACCGAGAACGTGGTGTTGAACCTGTCGCTCCAGTCCTCGGCCCGGTTCACGCTGACCGTGCAGCCGCCGCCGTTGCTGGGCGGCGGGGTGGTCGGGTTGGAGCCGCCGGAGCTGTCCACCGTGATGTTGGAGTTCCCGCTGCTCTGGTAGCCCTCGGTGGCCAGGATCTGGTAGTCGTGGTTGCCCAGGTTCATGCCGAGCCGGGACCAGGCGCTGAAGTGGTTGCCGGCGCTGATCGTGCCGCCGACCCGCTTCGACTGCCGGACGCTCCAGTACTGGTAGAAGGTCTGGGTACCGTCGATCGAGGGCGCGTTGACCCGCTGGGTGCGGTAGATGTCGTACGTGCCGCCGTCGCTGCTGACCGTACCCATGAAACCGCTGCCCGGCGGGCGCCAGCTGCCCCAGCTGTCGACGATGTAGTACTCGACGAGCGGGCTGCGGGTCCACCCGTAGAGGGTGAGGTAGGCGTTGCCGGACGGGTTGAAGCTGCCGGAGTACGTGACGTTGCGCGCGGTGCCGGGCTTCCAGCCCTTGCCGGCCACGAAGTTGTTGATGCCGCTCCACTGGGTGCTGTATTGACCGCCGTTCCCCATGGTCATGGAGACGTTGCCACTGTCCTTCCAGAAGGAGAAGAAGTAGCCGTTGTTGGTGCCGGTCTGGTTCGACGTGACGGTCGTGTCGGCGTAGGCCGGACCCGACAGGACCGCGGTCGCGCCGGCGGCGGCGAGCGCCACGGCGCAGGCGCCGCCGAGGAGCGTCCTGAGGCGTCCGCGCCTGCGGCTGCCCGAGCGGACGGGGGCGTCGTTCATGGGCGAGTTTCCTCCCTGTGGTGGCTGGTGCGCGGCCGATTGTCATAGAGGTGAATCGATGGTCAGTATCGAAGGCGGCCGTTCATCGTGTCAACAACTTCCGGAAACATCATGGAAACCGCTGCTGGCGCGGGGAGGTCATCACAAAGACATAGTCGCAGCTCGTTGCCCATGCGAAGCGCTTCGACATTCAGCACACGACGTCGAGATCCACGGGAAGCCACATGACGAGGGACATCGGCAGCCGAAACTTTCGGAAGATTTTCGGGCCGGAGACGCGTCGAGGGAAGGCCGGGACTACCGGGCGGCGAGGCCGTCCAGGATGACGTCGACGGCACGGTGGAGCAGCCGTGCGGGCACCGGTGCGGCGGCCGCGGTCTGCGCCAGACCCCGAATCAGCAGGTAGATCTCGTCCACGTCGACATCCGGCCGCACCGCGCCGACGGCTTGGGCGCGCCGCAACGCCGCGCCCACCGCCGCCTTGAGTTCCCCCGCCACGGCGACGACGGCCGGCGGGGGGCCACCCAGCATCGAGGCCAGGGTGAGCTTGCTCGCGCCGCGCTCGATCATCTCGCGTATCAGCGCGGCAAGGGCCGCGGTCGGATCGGGCGCGGCGGCGGCCAGGCGAGTGCGGTCGAGCAGACCGCTGAAATGCCTCACCAACGCGGCCTCGATCAACGCCTCCTTGGTCGGGAAGTGGCGGAAGACGGTCGCGATGCCCACCTCGGCCAGCCGTGCGACCTCCTCGGTGGAGCCGGATTCGCCCTTCGTGCCGAAGACCTGTTCGGCGGCGGCGAGAATGCGCTCGCGGTTCTCCCGAGCATCCTGGCGCATGCGATCACTTTAACCGAAGTCCAGACTTCGTTACGCTAACCGGAGTCTGGACTTCGCCTGGAGGAGCGTCATGCGTACACCCGAGGAAACCGTCCGTGCCGTGGCCGCCGGCGTCTGTCGCCTCATGCGCGGCGGACTCACCGACGCCGAGGAAGCGGCGCAGCTCGACGCGCTGGCCGCCTGCTACGCCGAGGACACCGATGTGCGCCATCCGTTCGACCCGGTCGGTGGCACCCCGCTGCGCAGCCGGGCCGCGCTGCGCGAACACTTCGGCGCCGGCGGCCGCCCGGCCGGCGTGGAACGCTACGACGTCGTCGACGACCACGTGCACCTGACACCGGACCCCGAGGTGGTCGTCTTCGAGTTCCGGTACGCCGGCGTGATCGACGGTCGCGCCTTCACGCTGCCCTGCATCTTCGTGGTGCGGGTCCGGGACGGCGAGATCGTCGAGTCCCGCGACTACGTCGACCACCTGGCCGGCGCCCGCGCCTTCGGCCGCCTGCCCGCTCTGGCCGCCGCGCTCACCGCGGCTCAGCCCGCCTGACCCACGCCTCGCCGAACCGGCCGAGCGGGAACGCGACGCCACGCGAACGCGCGTCGGCGTCGCAGATCAGCGGACCCGACCCCCGCCACCGGACTCTCCGGCCAGGACGGCGGCGCTCACCTCGCGCACGAACGCCGGCACGTCGTCGCCCCGGCCGGGATCGCCGTCCGGGCCGGCGTCGTACCACCAGTCGCGCGCCCACCCGATGAGGTCGGCCCGGTGCGGGAAGGCGGCGGCGGTCGGGACGGCGGCCCGCCGCTTGGACAGTTGTTTGTCGCACCGGAGGCGCTGGTAGGCGCGGCACAGGGTGAGCACCGCGTAGGACCGGGCACCGGGGGTGGTCATCTCCACCACCCAGTCCGGCCAGTCGCGGACATGGTCGAGCAGGGCCGCGCGGACGAGGTCGGGGTCGATCGCCGGCAGCAGTTCGTCGGCTTCCGGGCCGAGCAGCGTGCGGCCGTGGTCGCGCACCGACGACCAGGTGACGACGCGGTGGCTGGTGGCGGGCAGCAGGTGCAGCAGCTCACCGGGGCTCACCCGGGCGATGACGTGCTCGCGGTCGACGTGTCCCCGCGCCGCGTCGCGGACGGCGTCCAGGGACACGTACTCGACCTCGATCCGGCCGGCCCACCGCGGATGCCGGCGGTCCAGGTCGGCGTGCAACCCGCCGAGCACGTCGAGCAGCGCCTCGTCCGGGTCGCGGTCGAGCACCGCGAGCAGGTCGAGATCGCTGCGCTCCGGCGCGAAGTCGCCGGCCACCAGCGAGCCGTGCAGGTAGAGACCGGCCAGCCGGCCGGACAGCGCGTCCACCCAGGCGGTGCGGAGGTCGGCCAGGACCGCTTCGGGTGAGGTCATCGCGTCATCCTGCCCGATGCCCGGCCGGGACGGTCGGCGCGTCAACGTTGAACCCGGGGGTTCAGTGTCATAAGGTGAACCATGTGGTTCAGCAAGAGATTCTCAACCGGGTGTTCGCCAGCCTGGCCGATCCCACGCGGCGTGACATCCTCGTCCGACTCGGCGCGGGCCCGGCCACCATCAGCGAACTCACCGCGCCCAGCGGGATGAGCCTCACCGGCATGAAGAAGCACGTCCAGGCGCTGGAGAACGCCGGCCTGGTGGTGACGCGGAAGGTCGGCCGCTCCCGGCAGTGCCGCCTGGCCGACGCCCCGCTCGACGACGCGATGGCCTGGATCGCCTTCTACCAGCGGCTCTGGGCCCGTCGCCTGGACGGCCTCGACGCCTATCTCACGCTCCGACCCGACCGGATCGACCCGAAGGACCGAGACACATGACCATCGACATGCGGATGACCCGACAGCTCCCGGCGCTCCCGGAGGAGGTCTTCGACGCCTACACCGACGCCGAGAAGCAGAAGATCTGGTTCGGCATCCTCGACACCGAGCCCGGCATCGTCGAGATCGACGTGGACCTGCGGGTCGGCGGCCAGCAGACGGCGGTCTGGGGGCCCTCGCCCGACATGCTGTTCCGCGAGACGCAGACGTTCCTGGAGATCGACCGCCCGCACCGGCTCGTCACCGAGTCCACCGGCAGCGGTCCCGACGGCGCCACCATGACCACCCGCATCGAGGTCACGTTCGAGGAGCGGGACGGCGGCACGCTGATGACCGTGGTGCAGAGCGGCTTCCCGACGCCGGAGCTGCGCGACTTCTTCGTCGGCGAGGTCATGCCCGGGGCGTTCGACCGGATCGAGGCCTACCTGGTCCGGGAGCAGGGACGGGAGCGGTCGCGTGGCTGACCTGCCCCGGGCGGCGGTCGTCGCGGGGGCCACCGTGGGCGCGGTGGTCGTCAACCTGGTCGTCTACGCGGTCGGCCGGGCCGCCGGCGGCACGTTCCGGTTCACCGCGGCGGGCGGGCCGGCCGAGGTGGACGGGGCGACGGTCGCGGCCTTCAGCGCGCTGCCACTGCTGGTCGGGCTGATCGCGGTCGCGCTGCTGGCGCCCCGGTTCGGCTGGGTCGTCCGGGCCGCGTCGATCGTCGGCCCGGCGCTCGCGGTGCTCACCGTCGTCGCGATGACGCTCCCCACCGACCTGGACGCCACCAGCAAGACCACGCTGGCGGTGTGTCACCTGACGCTCGTGCCGATCATCCTGGTCGCGGTGGCCGCCCTCGGCCGGCGTACCCGACCGGCGCCGGACGCGCTGGCGGCCTGAGCCGACCGACGGGCGGTCGGCCCGGCGGAGCGCCGTCGGGCCGACCGCGACGACCGCCCGTGGCGCCGTCCCGTCCGGGAGGAGGACCGGCGTCAGCCGTCCGACCCGGCCGCCGCCCGCAGGGCGTCCCGCGCGTCGCGAGGCCGACGGCCGAGGAGTTCACCGAGCAGCGGGTCGACGCCGGCGAAGAAGCCGTCCCGCGCGGCCCGGTAGAAGCCCAGCAGGAAACGCGTCCGCTGCTCCGGCAGCCCGGCCGCGAGCTGCGCGGCGAGCCAGTCCGCCTCGTCCGTCGGTCGGTACCGGACGGTGCGTCCCGACAGCTCGGAGGCGATCTCGGCGATCTCGGCGAAGGTCGGGGCCGAGGGCGCGGTCAGGGTCGTCGGGCCGTCGTACCCGCCGTCGGAGGTGAGGATCACGGCGGCCGCCTCGGCGGCGTCCTCGCGGGCGGTCCAGGACACCGGTCCGTCGCCGGGCACGGCGATCACCCCGGTCTGACGCCACGGCCCGGCGAACCACGGGAGGCTGTGGGCGTAGAAACCGTTGCGTAGCGAGGTCCAGGCGATCCCGGAGGCGGCCAGGAGCTGCTCGGTCGCGAAGTGGCTCCGCCCGGGGAGGAACGGGTTGTCCGGCGCGGCGGCCTGGTGGCTGGTGTACACGATCCGTTTCACCCCGGCGGCGAGCGCGGCCTCGATCGCCGCGCGGTGCAGGCCGGTCACGTCCGCGACCGGGTCGTTGGAGGAGACGAGCAGCAGTTGGTCGGCGCCGGCGAACGCCGCCGGCAGGGAACCGGGGTCGGCGTAGTCGCCGCGCCGGACCTCGACGCCCCGCTGCGCGAACCGCTCAGCCTTCGCGGGGTCGCGCACGGCGACCACGATCTCGCTCTCGGGCAGGCGTTCGAGCAGGTGGTCGACGGTCGCGCCGTTGAGGGCCCCGGTCGCACCGGTCACGATAATCATTGTTTCGCCCTTCACGTTATCAATGGAAACGCCAGTACCGTAACGCGTGCGACCAGCGATAGCAAGATCGTGTTATCGTTGGTTCATGAGCGATGGGGTCAAGAGCCGGGCGGACACCCGGGCGCTGATCGTCGACGCCGCCGCGTGGCTGTTGCACGAGAACGGGCCCGGCGCCGTGACGACCCGTGGCGTCGCGGAGCGCGCCGGCGTGCAGGCGCCGACCATCTACCGCCTGTTCGGCGACAAGGACGGCCTGCTGGAAGCGGTCGCCGAGCGGGTGCTGGCCGGGTTCGTCTCGGACAAGGCCGCCGCGGCGACCGACGTCGACCCCCTCGACGACCTGCGTGCGAGCTGGCGTCGACAGATCGAGTTCGGCCTCGCCAACCCGGCCGTGTTCCGGCTGCTGAGCGACCCGGAGCGCGCATCCGGCTCAGCGGCCGCCCGCACCGGCAGACAGATCCTGGCGACCCGGGTCCACCGACTGGCGGCGGGCGGCCGACTCCGGGTCTCCGAGGCGCACGCGGTCAACCTCATCCACGCCGCGGGCGTCGGAGCCGTCCAGACACTGCTGGCGACCCCACCGGAGCAACGGGATCCCGCCCTGGCCGACGCGATGATCGACGCCGTCCTGGGCCGGATCCTGACCGACGCGCCGACCGAGACAGCGGACGGCCCCCGCGCGGCGGCCGTCGCGCTCCGCGCTCTCGCGCCGCACCTGCGGGTGCTCAGCGGCGCCGAACGCCACCTGCTGGTCGAGTGGCTCGACCGCATCACGGAGAGCCCCACCGGCGGGAGCGGTGCGACCGGGAGGTGACGCGCTCGTCAGGCCGGCGACGCGCCGCAGCCGTCCCCGCGTACCCCGGCGAGCATGTCGGCGGTGGTGTGCGCCCGCACGTCGGCCGGCGGCGCGCCGCCGGCGTGGCGCGCGACGACCGCGCGGACGTGGCGCTCGGCGGTGTCGGCGAGGCCGTCGTAGACGGCCGCGAACAGGTCCCGGGCCGCCTGCCGGGGCCATCCGGCCGGCAGCAGTTCCCGCGGCAGTTGCGGGTCGAGCGTGGGGAACCGCCGGTAGGTGTCCATCACCTCGGTGCGCGCCCGGACGGCCGCCGGACCGTCGACGGCATCCGTCCGGGACGCCAGCGGGGTCCACCGGCGCAGGAACTCCTCGTACCGGCCGGCGATGCCGGCGATGTCCCAGGCCTCGACCGGCGCGCGCTGCCCGATCGCGTCCATCTCGGCCTGCCGCCCCCGGAAGACCGTGACCGCGCCGGACGCCAGCCCGGCCAGCAGCGAGCGGGCCGGCGGGGTCAGTTCGTACGGCGAGACCCAGAGCCCGTCGTACAGCGGTGCGAAGCCGAGCCAGCGGAGCTGGCCGCGCAACGTCCGCCGCTGCGCGCCGTGCTCCTGGGGCAGCGAGAACGCGACGATCGTCCAGCACCCGTCCCACGGCGCCGAGGCCGTGGTGGAGGTGAGGATCCAGTTCCCGCCGGCGGAGAGGTCGGTGGCGACGGTGGGGCTGAGCCGGTAGGAGCTGTTGCGGCCCTGCCGGCTGCGCTCCAGCACCCCCCGGCGGGCCAGCCGGCTGATCGCGGTCCGCGCGCCGGCGCTGGTCACCCCCGTCTCGGCGAGCAACGCCACGATGGCGGCCGACGGCAGCGCCGCGCGGGTACGCAGGGTGTAGTCCGCCATCAGCGTCACGACGACGCCCTGCGGCGCGGCACCGGACTGTCGCCGGGGCAGCCGCACCGACGGCTCGTCCGGGTAGATCTCCTCGATGTCGAACGCGCTGGCCACGGGCACTCCGGACTCGCCTCGGGAACGGTGCCTCGACTGTAGACGGAGATCGTCCCCCGACACGCATCGCGGTTCATCGATTGACACTTCCCGGACCGGCGGGAACACTATCTGCTACCCGACACGGAGCCGGGCAGGGCGCACCACCGACGACCCCAACCTGCACAGGTGATCGAAGGAGTCTCCGTGACACTCAGAGGCAAGATGTTGCTCGCCCTGGCCGCGACGCTGGCGGCGGCCGGCCTGATGGTCCCCGCGACGCAACCCGCCTACGCGGCCTCGCTGACCGAGGTGACCAGCTTCGGCGACAACCCGGGGCGGATGCGCATGCACGTCTACGTCCCGGACAACCGCCCGGCCCGGCCGGCGACCGTGGTGGCCATGCACGGCTGCGGCGGCTCCGGCCCCGGCTTCTACTCCGGCAGCGAGTTCGCCTCCCTGGCCGACCGGTACGGCTACATCGTGATCTATCCGAGCGCGACCCAGCAGGCCGGCTTCGGCAACTGCTTCGACACGTGGTCCGACGCCGCCAAGCGCCGCGGCGGCGGCAGCGACCCGGTGTCGATCATCTCGATGGTCCGGTACGTCCAGCAGCAGTACGGCGCCGACCCCGACCGGGTCTACGCCACCGGCAGCTCGTCCGGCGGCATGATGACCAACCACATGCTGGCGCTCTACCCCGACGTGTTCAAGGCCGGCGCGGCGTTCATGGGCGTGCCGTACAACTGCTTCGCGAACGCGGCGGACTACCCGCCCGGCAGCAGCCAGTGCACCGGCGGCAACATGAACCGGACGCCGCAGCAGTGGGGTGACGCGGTCCGCCAGGCCTACCCCGGCTACACCGGCCCCCGCCCCCGGGTGCAGCTCTGGCACGGCACCGCCGACAACCTGGTGCCGTACTCGCTGCTCCAGGAGGAGATCGAGCAGTGGACCAACGTGTTCGGGCTCAGCCAGACGCCCACCTCCACGGACACGCCGCAGGCCAACTGGAACCGGCGCCGCTGGGCCGACGCCAACGGCACCGTCCAGGTCGAGGCGTACAGCATCCAGGGCGCCGGGCACAGCCTGCCGTCCGGCGGCATGGCCGCGGTCGCCCTCGCGTTCTTCGGCCTGACCGGCACGGTCACCCCGACCACACCGCCGACCACCTCGCCCACCCCGACCACCTCGCCGACGACGTCGCCGACCCCCACCCCGACCCCGACCACGCCGCCGCCGCCCTCCGGCGCCTGCCGGGTGAGCGTCGACGTCAACGCCTGGAACTCCGGCCTGACGGAGAACATCACCATCACCAACACCGGGTCCGCCGCGCTGAACGGCTGGTCCCTGGCGTTCGCGCTGCCCGGCGGCCAGAGCATCACCTCGGGCTGGAACGCCTCCTACTCCCCCACCTCCGGGCAGGTGACGGCCCGCAACCTCGCCTACAACGCCGCCATCCCGGCCAACGGGTCGATCACCATCGGATTCCAGGCCACCCACACCGGCAACACCGGCAAGCCCGCTTCCTTCACCCTCAACGGCGCGGCCTGCACGTCGGCCTGACCACACGCGTTCCGGGGGCGGCCCGACCGGGCCGCCCCCGGTCCGTCACGGCAGCGGGGCGCCGCGCGCGACCACCCAGAGGCCGTACCACTCCTCGCGGGTCAGCTCCGGCTCCCGCCGCACCGCGTCCCCGCAGGCCCGGATGCGGTCCGGGTTCGCGGTGCCGATCACCGGCGCCACCCGTGCCGGGTGCCGCCGGAGCCACCACAGCACGATCGCCTCCGGTGTCGTCCCCTTCGCGGCGGCGAGCGCGGCCACCCGGTCGGCCGTCTCCCGGTCGGCCGGCGTCCTCGCGGCGCCGGTGAAGCGCCCCTTGGCCAGCGGACCCCAGGCCTGCAGGCCGATCCCGTGTGCCCGGCAGTGCTCCAGCGTGCCGAGCGGGAACCCGGTCCCGGTGGACTCCGCGGTGTTCACCAGCACGCCGGCCTCGACCCAGTCGCGGCGGGCCAGGCTCATCTCCAACTGGTTGGCGACCAGCGGCACGTCGAGCGCCGCCTGGAGGTGGGCGATCTGCGCCGCCGCCATGTTCGACACGCCGAACTGCCGCACCAGGCCCTGCCGATGCAGCGTGCCCAGCGCCTCGGCCACCTCGTCCGGGTCGGCCAGCGGGTCCGGCCGGTGCAGCAGCAGGACGTCGAGCACGTCGGTCCGCAGCCGGGCCAGGCTCTGCTCGACGCTGCGCACGATGTGCGCCCCGCGCAGGTCGTAGCGGCCCGGCCCGTCGTCGCCGGCCAGGTGGATCCCGCACTTCGACTGGAGCACGACGCGCGAACGGAGCTCCGGCGCGCGGGCGAGCACCTCACCGAAGACGGCCTCCGACCTGCCGTTGCGGTAGATGTCGGCGTGGTCGAACGCGGTGACGCCGATCTCCAGGGCGGCCTCGACCGCCGCCTCGGCCTCCGCGATCTCCGGCGCGCCGTAGGCCTCGGCGTCCCACCCCCCGCCCAGCCCCATGCAGCCGTAGATCAGTCGGTGGTCGCGGATGTCGGCGCTCGCCGGGGAAACGTGCTGGTCGTCGGCCATGACACGTGGATAGCACAGGTGCGGGTCGACGGCGCGGCGAGGCGGTGGACCGTACTTTCGGCCGGTTCGTCGGGCCTCGGACTTTCCTAGCCTGGTGCCATGACCGAGACGCGTCGACCGGCCGGCCTCCTGCTCGATCTCGGGCTCGCCGTGGTGTTCGCCCTCGGCCTGGCGGTCACCGCGGTGATGATCGCGACCAGTTGGGGCCCCGGCTACGCCGTACCCGATGCCCTGCTCGGGGTGATCGTCTGCGGCCTGGCCCTGCGGCGACGCCGAGACCCGGTCCGAGCGGCGGCGGCCGGCCTCGGCGTGGCCGCCGCCGCGGTCGGGATCTCCTTCGTCGCGGACCTGCCGCAGGAGCCCGGCCCGGTGACCGGCCTGGCGCTGGCCGTGCTGGTCGGCGCCGCGATCCGCGCCCGGCCCGCGCGCACGGCCGCCGCCGTCGCCGGCGCGGGCCTGCTGGTGATCGCCGGCAGCCTGCTCACGTCGCTCGACAACCAGCACGGCCTGACCGCGGTGACGGTGCTCGACACCCTGTGCTGGCTGGCCGCCGTCGCGGTCGGCCTCGCGCTGCGCCGCGCCGACGCCCGCGCCCGCGCCACCACCGAGAGGGTACGCCGAGACGAGCGGCTGGAACTGGCCCGTGAACTGCACGACGTGGTCACCCACCACGTCACCGGCATCGTCGTGCAGGCCCAGGCCGCGCAACTGATCGGCGCGCGGCAACCCGGGAAGCTGCCGGAGATGCTGGCCGGGATCGAGCTGGCCGGCACCGACGCGCTGGACGCCATGCGCCGGGTGGTCGGGCTGCTGCGGGACACCGACGACGGGGCGCCCGTCGCGCCCGGCCCGGAACGGCTCACCGACCTGGTCGCCCGCTTCGGCCGGCACGGCCCACCGGTGCGCCTGCGGCTGCCCGGGGACGAGCGGGAGTGGCCGCCCGAGGTGACCACCACGGTCCACCGGATCGTGCAGGAGGCACTGACCAACGTGGCCCGGCACGCCCCGCACGCCGGGTCGGTCACCGTCACCGTCGACCGGGACCCGGACGGGGTGTCCGTCGAGGTGGTGGACGACGCGCCGCCGGGCCCGGCCCGGGTCGGCCACCGTGGCGGCTACGGCCTGGTGGGGATGGGCGAGCGCGTCCGGACGCTCGGGGGCACGCTGCGGGCCGGGCCGCACGACGGGCGGGGCTGGTCAGTGCGCGCCACCCTCCCCCTCACGGGCCGGACGCCGCGATGAGCATCCGGGTGCTGGTCGCCGACGACCAGGCGATGGTCCGAGGCGGGCTGCGCCTCATCCTGGAGGAGCAGCCGGACATCGCCGTGGTGGGCGAGGCGTGCGACGGCGTCGAGGCGATCGCCGAGGCCCGCCGGCTGCGCCCGGACGTCTGCCTGGTCGACATTCGGATGCCCCGCCTCGACGGCATCGAGGTGACTCGGGCGCTGGCCGGGCCGGGCACGGCGAACCCGCTGCGGGTCATCGTGGTGACAACCTTCGACCTGGACGAGTACGTCTACGGCGCGCTGCGCCACGGGGCGGTCGGCTTCCTACTCAAGGACGCCGGGCCGGCGTTGCTGGTCGAGGCGGTCCGCGCCGCGCACCACGGCGACGCGCTGGTCTCGCCGTCGGTGACGATGCGGCTGCTCCGGCACGTCACCGCGACCGCCCGGCCGACGCCGGGGCGCTCGCTCCCCCGGCTCTCCGCGCGGGAGATGGAGGTGGTCCGGGCGATCGCGCGCGGGCGCACCAACCGGGAGATCGCCGCTGAGCTGTTCATCTCGCTGAGCACGGTGAAGAGTCACCTCTCCGGCATCCAGACCAAGCTGGGCGCCCGCAACCGGGTCGAGATCGCCGCCTGGGCCTGGGAGAACCGGGTGGTGGAGGGCGCCTGACCGGTTCAGTCCGGCGGCTCGACGATCGGGCGGCGGAACGGGCTCCAGCCGAGGAAGCGCTGGTACATCTGCTGCGGGCTGGGGCCGTCGTGCGGGTTCAGGTGGTAGAGGTCGCGCATCGCCTCGAAGAGCAGGCCGGCCAGGTAGATGGTGAGCGCGGCGAGGTTGCGGTCGTACTCGGCCTTGAGCGCGAGCCGGGCGTGCGGGCAGGGCCACGGCGCGCCGTCGGCCCGGCACGCCCACGACGGGCGCAGCGGCGTGTGCGGCACGGCCGTGCCGTAGCCGCGCGGGCGGTCGGGTTCCGGGCCGGGGCCGGGCATCGGCAGTCTCGTCGTGAACACGGAACCTCCCTCGGGTGGCGGCGTGGACCGGGCTTCGCGCCGGTGACAGTCTGGTGAGCAACCGACTACTGTCGACACATGCTCGGCGCGTCCGCGCAGCTCAGGCGGGCGGTTGAGCAGCCGTGGGCGGAACCGCGGCGGCGACCGGGCGGAGGGTGGGGAGACGATGGGGAGCGCGACGACCTACGTGCTGGGTGAGCTGCGCCTGTTCCGGGCGTCGGTGGAGCTGAGCCAGGAGGAGTTCGGCCGGCGGATCGACTACTCGGGGTCGCACGTCAGCTCGGTGGAGACCGGAGGGCGTGCGCCGACCCGGGAGTACACGCGGGCGATCGACGAGCGGTTCGCGACCGGCGGGCGGTTCGAGCGGATGCTGCGCGCGCTGGCCACGCTCGACGCCGATCCGACGTGGCTGCGAGAGTGGATCGAGGTGGAACGGGAGGCGACCACGCTGCGCTGGTTCGAGCTGTCCTACCTGCCCGGCCTGCTCCAGACCGAGCGGTACGCCCGCGCGACGCTGGCCGGCGGCCGGTTCACCCCGGAGGAGTGCGACCGCATCGTCACGAGCCGACTCGGCCGGCAGGCGATCCTGACCGGGCCGCGCCCGCCGCAGCTCGTCGCCGTCGTCGACGAGTCGGTGCTCCGCCGGCCGGTGCTCGACGCGCCGGGGCTGATGGCGGAGCAGTTCGACCGCCTGGTGGAGCTGGCCGTGCTGGAGCACGTCCAGGTGCACGTGGTGCCGGTCGACGCCGGCATGTACCTGGGACTGGCCGGGCAGTTCATCATCGCCGAGCTACCCGACGGCAGCCGGGTGATCCACGCCGACAACCAGCTCACCGCGCAGATCGTCGACGCGCCGGCCGACGTTGCTAGGCTCGCCAGGACGTGGGAGATCGTGCGCAACGAGGCGCTTCCCCGCCGGCAGTCCCTCAAGCTGATCAAGGAAGTGGCGAAGTCATGGCACTGACCACCCCTCAGTGGCGGAAGTCGACCCGGTCCGGCGGCAACGGTGGCTCCTGTGTGGAGGTCGCCGACAACCTGCCGGGCGTCGTGCTGGTCCGCGACACTAAGGACCGCGACGGCGGCACCCTGCACGTCGACGCCGCGTCCTGGCGGTCCTTCGTGGACCTGGCCAAGCGGATCGGCCCCACCGGCTGACCGCAGGCTCAGGCTGACGGCGTCGACGGGGGCCGCGCCCCGAGCCACTGCTCGGCGTCCCAGGCGTGGAACCGCTCCACCTCGGTGAACCCCAGCTTCGCCGCGAGGCGCATCGACTTCACGTTGGCGGACTGCGTGGTCAGCATGACGGGCTCGCCGGGCAGGACGCGGTCGAACCAGTCGAGCACCGCCACGCACGCCTCCGTGGCGTACCCGAAACCCCAGGCGTGCGGCAGGAACAGGTAACCGAGGTCGGCCTTACCCACCGCCGCCGGACGGCGATGCTCGGTGGCGCGCCGGAGCAGGACCCGGCCGATCACCGCCCCGTCGAGGTCGACGACGAAACTCCCCGGCCACTGCCCGGGCACCTCGGGCAGTTCCCGCTCCAGCTCGTCGCGCGACCGAGGGCCGCCGAGGTAGGCGTGCGCCTCCGGCGACGCCAACAACTCGACGAACGTCGACCGGTCCCGCGCCTCGGACGCCCGGAGCACCAGCCGCTCCGTGCGGATCGGTGCGGGCGGCCAGTCGACGGGTCCGATTCCAGTCATGCCGACCATCCCACCAAGTCCCCGCCCCTCGCGCTAGCTCGGGCGGCGGTGGATGCGGCGGAACGCGACCGCCGCCAGCAGCCCGGCAAGCAGCAGGTAGAGAGCCGACTCCAACCACTGGAACGCCCAGTACCGCCCGACCGGCTGGTAGGCGACGTCCACGTGCAGGTCCCGCTCGGCCAGGCAGGTCGCGGTGTCGCCGAACGGCCCCTCCGCCGTGCCGGTGCGCGGCGGGTCGGTGAAGCATCTGTCGAACACCTTCGGATCGAGCGACTCGCCGGTGCGGGTACGCAGCTCGCTGACGTCGGTGACCCAGGCGTCCGGCACGGCCAGGCCCCGCACCACCGGCGCACCGGTGATGCTGCCCAGACCGCGCGCCTGGTTGATCGCCGACGCGGTCATCGCCACGGTGACGTGTTCCGCCGGCAGCAGGTGCGGCCGGACCAGGTTCGGCACCAGGAACTGGACCACCACGAAGACCAGCGCGGTCAGCGCCATGGCCGGCACGGTGCGCCGCACCAGCAGCCCGATCAGAGCCCCGAGCACGACCACGAACGCCGCGTACGCCACCGGGGCGAGGTTGCGGGCGCCGAACAGGACCGTGCTGAACCGGTTGTCGGCGACCCGGTCCACCGGGCTCATCGCCCAGGTCACCAGCGCGGCGGCGACACCGGTCACCACCATCGCGGCCAGGCCGACCACGGCCAGCTTGACGGCGAGCCAGCGGCGCCGGGTGACGCTCTGGTTCCAGACCAGCCGCTGGGTGCCGGCCTCCAACTCCCGGGCCACCAGCGGCGCGCCCCAGAACATGCCGAGCAGGCCGGGCACCGGCCCGAGCAGCGCCGCCAGGTACAGCGAGGTGTTCTCGTAGTCGACCGCGAGCTGCCGCAGCCCGGGGCAGTCGGGCGTGCCGGCGCACCGGGCGCGGTAGCCGTCGTAGGCGTCCCGGACGTCCAGGCCGAGGTGTACGACGTAGACGGCGAACAGCGTCAGCGCCACCACGCCGACCAGGGCCGGCATCCGGAACTGCCGCCAGGTGGTCCAGATCATCGGTCGCCCTCCCCCGCCGCCCGGGTCAGGTAGCTCAGCACCAGTTCCTCCAGCCCGACCGGCTCCACGCGCCACGGTGTGCGCGGCGGCGGGCCGTCGACGCGCACCACGGCATGGCTGTGCGCCCCGGTGTGCCGGGTGAGGACCACCTCGGCCCCGGCCGGCAGCCGGTCCAGCTCGCCGCGCGGGGCGACCAGCCGGTGGTGCCGGGCCAGCAGGTCGGTCACGTCCCCGGCGACCTGCACCCGGGACGCGCCCAGCACGACGAGGTGGTCGCAGGCCCGCGCCACGTCGCCGAGCAGGTGCGAGGAGAGGATCGCGCTCGCGCCCAGCTCGGCGACCACCTCCAGCAGGGTGCGCAGGAACCCGTCGCGGGCCAGCGGGTCCAGCGCGGCGGCCGGCTCGTCGAGGATCAGCAGCTCGGGGCGCTTCGCCACGGCGACGGTGAGCGCCAACTGCGCCCGCTGGCCGCCGGAGAGCCGCCCCGCCTTCTGCCCCGGGTCCAGCCCCACCTGGGCGATCCGCCGCTCGGCCAGCGCCCGGTCCCAGGACGGGTTCAACCGCGCACCCATCCGCAGGTGGTCGGCGACCGAGAGGGTGGCGTACACCGGGGTGTCCTGGGCGACGAACCCGACCCGGGCCAGGTGCGCGGCGTCGGCCGCGGGCGGGGCGCCGAGCACCCGCAGCGTGCCCGCCGTCGGTGTGGTCAGCCCGCAGGCCAGGTTCAGCAGGGTGGACTTGCCGGCGCCGTTCGGGCCGACCAGGCCGACCACCCGCCCCCGGGGCAGGTCGAGGTCGCAGTCGGACAGCGCCGGCCGGCGGCCGTACCGTTTGGTCAGGCCCCGGGCCTGGAGCGCGAGATCGGAGGGTGACATGCCTCCGATCCTGCGGATCCGGCCCCGCGCCGGCATCGGCCCGACGACGGGTCGGCCGCGCCGGGCACCGTCCTTTCGGCCGGTTTCCCCGCCGTCACCCGTCCTCGTAGCGCTCGACCCAGGGGCGGTCCTTGGGCCGGTGCCCGCCGGGCTTGCAGCCGGCGAACGGGCCGGCGGGGTCGCGCAGCGTGCTCATCGTCGGCCACAGGTGGTTCTGGTGCCACACCGCCGGGTCCGAGGGCGCCGCCCGCGGGGAGGTCCGCTCCTGCCAGGCGAGCCACAGCCCGTGCAGGTAGGCGATCGCCTCCGGATGCTCCCACCAGCGCGGGCACCACGGCGCGCCGGAGGTGACCTCGCCGCCGTAGACCGGCAGCAGCAGGCCCTCCACCCAGGCGGCCAACCGGCGCAGTTCCTCGGCGTACTCGGGGCCGTCCAGGTAGAGGACGAAGAACGGCTTCCGCGCCGGCTCGTCGGTCAGCACCGCAACGTCCCCTCGTCACCGGGGTCGACGTCGAGCGCGGCGGTGATCCGCCGGTACGCGTCGACCCGCTTGCCCACCTGCCCGGCGTTGCCGCCGCCGCACTCCAGCGCGCCGTTGATGCTGCGGATCGTGCCGCCGAAGCCCTCGCCGCCGGTGATCGCCGCGTGCGGGGTGGTGGTGCCCGCGCCGCGCTGGGTCATCCAGAACCAGAGCGCGGTCTGCCACGCCACCGACGGGTCGGTCGCCACCAGGTCCGGGTTGCCGAGCAGGTCGAGCCCGAGCGCGTCGCCGGCCGCCTTGTAGTTGCTGTTCCAGCTCAACTGGATCGGCCCCCGCCCGTGGTAGGCGGTCCGGCCGGCCGGGCACCCGTAGGGCTGACCGCCGTCGCAGTAGGTGCCCCAGGCGGCCCGGTCGATCTCGTCGACGTGCGCCAGGCCGCCGGTCTCGTGGTCGACGTTGGCCAGGAACGCCGCCAGTTCCCGCCGCCGGGTCGCCTCGTCGCCGGTGGCGGCGAACGCCGGGAACTTCGCCATCGCGTCGGTGAGCCCGGCGTACGTGTAGAAGGAGTCGCGGCCCGGGAACAGGGTGTCGAACGTCGACCCGGTCAGCGGTGCGCCGTCGCCGTCCGGGACCACGCGCTTCCCCGACCCGACGGACACCGACGGGGGCAGCTCCGGCGACGGCGTGGCGGTGGACGTGTCCGTGCCGCCGATGGTGTAGCGGGCGAACAGGCCACGCACCCGCAACGGGTAGCTGTCCATCAGGATGACCGGCATGCCGCCCTGCGCCTTCACCGCCTCCAGGCCCTGGTCCCAGGCCATCAGGGTGAGCGTGAGGTGGTCGCCGACGACGGTCTCCTCGTCCAGCATCCGCTGGGTCTCCTCGGCCAGGTGGCAGAAGTACCGGGCGTGGGCGTGGATCGAGTCCTCCGGGTCCAGCGCCGACGCCTCGCCGCTGTCGTCGTCGTCCTCGCCGTAGCGCTCGAACACCTCGGGGGTCAACTGGGACAACCCCTTGCGGCCCTCCTGGCCCTCCTTGTCCGCGTCGAAGTCCGACGCGTACTCGATCTGCGCCGCGAGGATCACCGGGGTGAGCAGGTCGCACTCCCGGGCGGCGGCCCGGATCGGCGCGACCAGGTCCTTCTCCGGCACGCCGGACTCCTGGAACCCGCCGCGGCCGTCACCGCCGGCGAGTTCGGTGAGCACGCTGCCGCCGGCGCCCGGCCCGAGCGTGCTCTCCGGGTCCGGGGAGTAGGAGGTCATCTGCGAGCCGCTGAGCAGGATGACGACCACCAGGACGATCAGGGCCAGCGCCGCCATCGCCGCGAGCGGGAGCATCCCGACCATCGAGATGACCAGCCAGGCGAGCTGGGTGGTCCCGAACCGGTTCGTCGCGGTCTGGTGCGCGGCCCGCGCGGCCGCCAGCTTGGACACCGGCGCTCACCCGGCCCGCTGGCGCCAGGCCGCCGCCGCGCGTTCGGTCACGGCCTGCGCCTCGGCCTTCGCCGCCGCCGCGATCGGCGCCGCGTCCGGCTCCTTGAACCAGGGCCGCAGCCGGATCACCGCCGGCCGTACGCCGGTCGCCAGCAGCAGCGCCGTCCCCTTGGGCAACGCCCGGATCCGGTCCGCCGGCAGCGCCTGCTCCTGCCGGTACGACACCGACCGGGACGAGCCGTCGCGGGACCGGGAGTAGGTCGGGGTACGCACGTCGTGCTGCCCCACCAGGCGGGCCACCTTGTCCACGAAGTCGGCGTCGTCCAGCCCGGCGCCCAGCAGCTTGACCGTGGCCGCGCTCCACAACGCGTCCATCCCGGCGTCGCCCCAGACCCGCACCCCCTGCCGGTAGCTCTGCAACAGCGTCACCACGCTGATGCCGCGCGAGCCGAGGTGGCTGTAGAGGTCGGGCAGGTCGGCGATGCGGCACACGTTCGCCGCCTCGTCCAGCACGGCGGTCATCGGCGGGTCCAGCCGGCCGCCCATCCGCTCGGCGGCCACCACGCCGGCCCGCACCACCGCGTCCGCCAGCCCGGCGATCACCCCGGCGGCCGACCCGCCGCCGTCCTTGGACAGCAGGTAGAGCGTGTCCCGGCCGAGCACGTGCTCCTCCGGCACGAACTCCGGGCGGTCCGGGTCGGGGCTGACCCAGGCCAGGATCTCCGGGTCGAGCAGGCAGGCGACGCACTGCCGGGACGTCTCGTAGATGCCGTCGCGGGTCTGCACCGCCCCGCGTACGGTGCCCTGGAGCTGGTCGGCCATCGCGTCCAGGCCGGCGTCGCGGAGCAGGTCGATCGGGGTACGGTCGCCCGGGTCGGCGAGCCAGCCCAGCATCTCGCCGACCGTCGCGCCACCGTGCGCGGCGGCCAGGAACAGCGCGGTGAGGGTGTTCTGCGCGGCGGCGATCCAGAAGTCCTTCTTGGACGCGTCGTCGTTGACCGAGCTGACGAAGTGCCCGGCGAGCCGCCGCGCGCCCTCCAGCGTGCGGCAACCGCCGAGCATGTCCCACCACATGTCGCGCTCGGAGTAGACGATGCCCTGCGGGTCGAACGTCCACACCCGGCCCACCCGCGCCCGCTCCTGCCGGGTGACCAGATAGACGTCGGACTTGTTGGAGGTCAACAGCACCGCGCCGGGCGCCCGCAGCACCCGGGGAACGGCGATGCCGGTGGACTTGCCGGCGCGCGGGGCCATCAGGTCCAGCTCCACGTCCTCGTACGAGGACCGCAGCTCCGGGCCCGACGGCAGCAGGTCGCCGAGCAGGTTGCCGGTGTCGTCCGGGCGCAGCCGGGGCACGTCGCGCAACGAGGGGCGCAGCTCCCGGGCCCGGGCCTCGGCCGCCTTGCCGGTCATCCCCCGCAGGTCGGCCGGGCCGGCCAGGTTCGACGACTGGACGCCCAGCCGGCGGACCACCGCGCGGGTCCCGGCGACCACCGGCGCGGCGAGCAGCGGCAGCAGCGCGATCGCGCCCGCGTACACCAGGGCCGGGGGCACACCCGGCCACACCGCTCCGGCGCCGCCACCGAGCAGGCTCAGGTAGACGTCCAGGCGGAACGGCGGCGGCTGCCAGCCGTAGCCGCCGAGCGCGGCGGCGAGCGTGCCGCCGAGCCACAGCAGCACGAACGCGGCGAGGTTGACGAGCGCGAGCCCGGGAATGAGCCAGGGCAGCAGGTCGCCGCCCGCGCCGCGCCTCATCGGGCCGCCCCGCCGGGCCGGTCGCCGGCCGTCACGGCACGCACCACCGCGGCCCGTTCGGCGAGCATCCGCTCGGCGTCGCCGTTGGCGATCCACCGCGTGTTCGTGTCGTGCAGGTGCCGCTCGGCGTCGGTGATCGCGACCCGGATCGGGATGCCGGGCCGCCCACCCACCTTGATCAGGAACCGGCCCCGGCCGGGCGGCTCCTCGTTGCCGCCGTCCTGCGCCCAGCCGGCCGGCGACGACCAGGACGACACCAGATCGATCTCGCGCCGGGACAGCCCCACCACGCGGGCCAGCTCCTCCATCTCCGCCCTCGGCAGGCCGGCGCAGGCGACCATGCCCGCACGCTCCACGAAACCGCGCGCCTTGGCCTTGTCCGCCTCGCTCCCCAGCGCCTCGGCGTCCTTCAGGGTGTGGGTGATCTTCGCGTCGGCCAGGCCGAGCGAACGGTTCAGCCGGGTCAGCGCGTCGATCCGGTCGACGATGCCGGACGCCGCCCGCAGCGGGCGCCACAGCTCGTCCAGCACGGTGAAGAACCAGCGGCGCGGCGCCAACCCGGCGTCGGCGAGGGCGTGCGAGGCGGACACCGTACCCAGGCCGTCGGACCAGGCGGCGAGCATCGCGGCGGCGGTCAACTGGCCGTCCGCCTCCCCGATACGGGAGATGTCGATGCAGACCGCGGTGGCGTCGGGGTCGATCCGGGTGGCGGTCTCCGAGGCGAACGTGTCGCCCAGCGGGCCGTCCACGATGCCCAGCAGCGACCGGTGCAGCGGGTCGACCGCGTCCCGGTACCGGGACTCCTGACCCCGGTCCAGGGTGACCTGCCGGACCTGCGGCGGCCCGGACTCCAGCACCGCGAGCAGGTCCGGCAGCCGGTACGTCCGGCCCGGCCCGGTGCGCTCGCGCAGGTGCCGCAGGCAGGCCGACAGCACCGACTGCTCGTGGTCGCTGATCGGCGCGCCGCGCACGATGGTCAGCAGCGCGGCGACCATGTTCAGCACCCGGCCGTGGGACTCGGCGGCCAGCGCCTCGCCGGCCTGCCCACCGATGCGCGCGGCCGCCGCGCCCATCGCGCCCGGATCCAGCACGTTGAGCCCGCCGACGCCCCGGGCGATGGAGATGACCTGCCCGCCGAGCGCGCGGACGGTGTCCGCGTAGTCCGGCTTCAGGTCACCGAGCACCAGCGGGACGACGCCCTGCCCGGCCAGGCCGATCAGCATCCGGTTGATCAGCGTGGACTTGCCGAGACCCGGCATGCCGAGCATGAACAACGACGGGTTGGAGATGTAGCGCGCCCGGGTGAACCAGTTGAGCGGGTCGCCGCAGACCGTCGCGCCGGTGCTGATGTGCTGGCCCAGCGGGACCCCGGTCATCGGGGCGCCGGAACCGGAGGCGAACGGCCAGAGCCCGCACGCCTGCACGGTGGTGGCCCGCCACATCGTCGGCGGGTCCAGCGTGGCCACCCGGCCGCCGCCCACGGCGGGCGAGCCGCGGTGCGGCACCCCGTCGGCGTCGTCCTGCCGGGCCAGCCGCTGCCGGTACCGCCGCTCGGCCGCCTCCTCGGCGGCCCGTCGCCGCCGGGCCCGCCGCAGCGCCCGGGGGGTCTGCCCGTCGGTCTCGTCGGGCTCCCGCTCCTGCGCGTCGACGTCCGGCACGACCAGGCCGGACATCGCGGTGGTCGGCCCGGACGTGCGGCGGGGCCAGCCCGCGGCGAAGTGCGGCACCCGGGCGCCCTCCGCGCCCGCTCCGGCCGTCACAGCGCCTCCTGGAGGTCCTGCGGGACGATCGACTGCTCCCAGGGCAGGATGCCGACCGGCAGGGCGCAGGTGAACGCCGCCGCCTGCATCCGGTCCGCCGGTCGCATCGCGATCCGGGTGGCGCCGAGCAGGTTGCGCATCGTCACGTTCGCGTCGCGTACCTCGGCGGCCGAGTCGACGGTCAGCGTCACGAGCATCGAGAACTCCACCAGACCGGCGCCGGAGGCCTCCTCCGCCGCGGTCTGCTCGGCCGCCTGGATCTCCGCGACCGCCCGCGCCCGGACCAGGCCCTTCGTCGAGTTCGCCATGAACTGGGCGGACCGGCGGTCCGACTCGACGATCCGGGCGGAGGTCGCCGGGTCGATCGGGCGGTAGACGAGCGCCACCCGCTTGCGGCGGACGCCGGCGGTCGGGTCGAGGATGCTGCGCAGGATGCCCGAGCGCACCACGCCGCGCGGCGCCATGGTCAGCAGCCAGCTCCGGGACACCCCGGAATCGTGCTGGTAGGAGGTGACCGTCTCGACCGCCGCGGCCGGCCCGGCGTCCTCCCACTCCAGCCCGGTCCGGCCGTGCCGGGCGCGTACGTCGAGCACCTCGGCCGCGGCGGCCGGGTCGTACGCGACCCGGACGACCTCGGCGATCCGCTCCGCGGACAGCGGCTCCGCCGACCCGCCGCCGGCGGCCACCAGCCCGTTCAGGATCCCCTGCAACCGCAGCGCCAGGTCGGCGAGCATGGTGTCGTCGTCACGCCGGGCCCCACCGGGCGCCGAGTAGGTCAGCGTCAGGTAGGTGTTCATCTCCGACGACGCGTCCGGGTAGGAGCGCACCACCTCCTCCATCACCGCCCGCGCGGCGGGCGGCGCGTCCGGGGAGAGCCGACCCAGCACCTCGGTGGCGAGCCGGGTGCCCGGGTCCGGCGCGGTCTCCACCACCACCGACGCGCCGCGCAGCCCCGGCTCGTGGGCCAGCCGGGACAGCCACTCGCCCCACAGCGCCACCCACGTGTCCACCTGGTCCGGGTCGACGAGCGAACCGCCGTCGGGCTCGCAGCTCAGCACGATGGTGTACTGGTGCCGGTTGCGGTGGTGCAGCACCCCGAACGGCCGGTCGTACGGGTCGCGGCCCTCCAGCATGGTCACCCGGCTCAGCAGGCCGGGCGGGCGGAACCGGCCGCCGGGCCGGGACGACAGCGGCCCGGACACGTAGAGGTGCTGCCGCTTCGACCTGCGGCGCAGCCAGCCGACCCGGACGCCGGCCATCTGGAAGACGTTGCGGCCGTCCTGGGTACGGATCGCCAGCGGCGCCAGCGTCAGCGCGAACGGCAGGCCCACCACCACTGCCGCGTCCAGCGAGATCATGGACGCGAGCAGGACCACGACGAGGCCGCCGAAGAGGCCGAAGGTGCCGATCAGGCCCAACGAGCCCAGGCCGGCCTTGCGGGGGCGGCGCCAGTTGCCGTACGTGGGTGTCTTGATCTGGTCGATTGCGGTGCTCATGGTCGTCCTCCTGGGCCGGGCCTAGTCGCGGTCGGGGTCCGGCAGCGCGCCGCGGGCGATGCCGGCGGCGTGCCGGTGGGTGCCGGCGACGGCGCCGGCGCTCTTCTGCACGGTCCAGGCGGCGGCCCCGACCGCGCCGCTGACCACCCGGCCGGCCGTCGACACGGCGCGGCGCCCGCCGCCACCGCCCGATCCGCCGCCTGCCGGGTCGCTGCCGGACGGTGGGCTGCTCGCCGGCGCCGGCTCGCTCGCCGGTGCGGGGGTGCTGCCGGAGGCGGTGCCGGCGGGCGCGGGTTCGCTCGGCGGCGCGGGCGTGCTTCCCGACGCCGGCTCACCGCCGGTCGCCGGTGTGCCGCCGGCCGCCGGTGTGCTGCCCGACGCCTTCTGCCCGCCGCCGGACGTGGACGCGGTGTCGGACGTCGACGCGGTGTCGGATGCGCCGTCGGCGGTGGCACCGCCCTCCGTCTGCGTCGCGCCGTCCGCCGTGGTTGCGCCGTCGGCCTTCGACGCGCCGTCCGTCTTCGAGGCGCCACCGCCCTTGGACACCGCGCCGGACGGTGAGCCGCCGCCGCCCGACGACCGGGCCGCGCCACCGCCCCCGCCCCCGCCGTGACCGCCGCCGGCGATCCGCTTGGCCCCGCTCGCCACCGCGCCCGCCGCGGCCGCGCCGGCGGCCACGCCCGCGCCCACCCCGTCGGACGAGCCGAGCGCCGCCATCGCCGGTACGACCAGCCGCATCAGCGCGGGCAGCGCGACGGCGGCCATCAGCAGGATCGCGGCGCCGGCAAGCTTGTAGTGCTTGGCGTCACCGTCGACCGAGCCGATCATCGCCGCCCCGGAATACATGATCAGCCCGACCACCGGCTTGAACGCCAACCAGGCCACCATCCAGGCGATGTGCTTGCGCCACCACCCGCCGCCCGACTCGGTCATCGACGCCGCGGCGGCCAGCGGCAGGGTGCCGGTGAGCAGCACCATCGCGCCGAGCCGCACATACATCAGGATCACGTGGACGCAGCCGGCGATGAGCAGGAGCAGGCCGATGATGATCAGCAGGAAGGCGGTCAGGCCGTCGGTCCCGCAGTTCGCGATCAGCTTGAGCTGCGCCTTGATGCCCTGGTCGTAGAGGTGGTCGCTGTACCGGTCGGCCTCGGTGGCGAGCAGGTTGAGCACGGTCCAGGCCGCGCCCACGGTCAGCACCATGCGGACCAGGCCCTGCAGCGCGGTCCACAGCGACTGGCCCCGGCGCAGCAACGCCATCCGGAACGCGGCGGCCAGCAGCGACGCCACCGCGATGGTCACCACGAGCCAGTCGGTCTGCAGGTGGATCTGGTCGTTGATCTTCTCGTCACCCAGCGTCGGCACGTCGCCGAGGTTGGCGAACAGCTCCACCGCCGCGCCCATGATCGCGCCGGCGATGTCGCTGAGGATGCCGTCGATGCCCCGCTCGAAGAAGCCGACGACCTGCCCGATCTCGCCGATGTAGACGGCGTCGCCGGTCGCGCACTCAGCCATGCCCGGCCTCGTTCCACAGCACGAAGCCGGCCAGCGACAGGACCGGGGTGACCGGCCCGTACAGGCCGCCCGAGTTCAACGGGCGCAGCCGCCAGTCCACGCCGTTCCAGTCCGCCGTGTAGTCCACCGAGAAGTACCGCGCTGTCGCCTGCCGGACCAGCACCCGGACCACCGCCGTGCGGGGCGTGTAGCGCACCACCAGGAACCCGGCGAGCCGGTTGGTGGTCTGCGGCGGGCCGTCCTCCGGCAGCGACTCGCGCATCGCGTCGAAGTAGTCCCGTCCCAGGCCGGGCACGAGCTGCTGACCGCTGACCACCCGCCAGTCCGGGCCGCTCATCTGCCGCGAGATGGTGTGCACCGCCAGCACCGCGCCCATCGGGGTGTGCGCGAAACACCAGCGCAGCGGCCCGGTGCTCCGCAGCGGGCCGGCCGAGGCGGAGAAGGGCGTCTGCGCGCCGTTCACCGGCCGCCAGGTGACGTCGTCCGGCGCCGCGGTCGGGATCGGCTGCGCGGTGTCCACCGTGCGGCAGCCCTGCGGCCGCGACCCGTCCGGCGCGAGCCCGCCGATCGTCGGGCCGGCCGGCGGCGCGGCCCGGGACCCGGCGTCCCCGCCCCCGTAGAGCGCCGCGCCGATACCGGCGCAGAGCGCCAGCACCAGGAAACCCGCCGACACCTGCCACCGGCGGTGCCGCCAGAACGGCCCGTCCTCCGCCGGCTCGGATACGTGTCGCGCACGCATACGTCAGTTCCCCTCGCCCTCGCCGCCGCCGGTGCCGAAGACCCAGGTCACGATCGGGCCGGCGGTGGCGACCAGGATGCAGCCGCCCAGCACCATGCCGAGCCGGCTCATGTGCTCGGAGCTCTCCCCGCGCTTGTGCGAGATGGCCATCACCGCACCGGTGATCAGGACGCCGAGCACGCCCGCCGCGGTGCCCGCCCAGGCGACCAGGCCGAGCGCCTGCTCGACCTTCGTGGCGAGTTCGGTGGGCACCGCGTCATCGCCGGTGCTCGGCTTCGGCACCTCGCTGCCGTCGGACGGTCCCAGGTGGGGCGCGAGGCGGATGCCGAACGGGATCCGCACCAGACCGCTGTAGTAGAGGTCGGAGAGGGCCATGGGTGCTCCTTCGAGGTGGCAGGGGTCGAACAGCCGGCCGGTGGCCGGTCGGGTGGTCACTGGCTGAATCCGAGGGCCTGGACGATCGGCCCGGCGGTGGTCGCGAGCAGGCACGCCGCCATCACGAACGCGATCTGCTTGGTGTACTCGGTCCGCTCCTCCAGCGCGCCGCGCCGCAACTGCGACGCCAGCGTCATGCCGGTCAGCAGCAGGCCGACCACGGCGGCGGCGCTCACGCACCACGCCATCAGGGAGAGCAGCTGCACCACCGGGGCGTTCGGGTCGTCCACGGCCACCTGGTACGGCTCGATCGACGGCGCCTCGAAGCTCTTCTTGTTGATCGCGTTCTCGCACTTGAACTTGCCCGCGTACAGGGCGCCCTTGAGGGTGCACGAGTGCGACCCGGTGATGTCCACGTCGTCCTTGGTCCGCGAGTGGCCGCTCAGGTCGACGAGCATCTCGACGTCCATCCAGACCGTGTCGCCGTCGGTGTACTCGGCGGTCAGGTCGAACGACCCGTCCGTCGAGCCCTTCTTGCCGGAGCAGACGCGGTCGCCGCCCCCGGCCGGGTAGGTGTTCACCGTGGTGGTGGTCTTCAGGCAGATCTTGTAGAGGAAACCGGCGCCGCCGCCGTCCACCGTCACCGTGTAGCTGCCGGCGGCCACCGCCGCACCCGGCGGCGCGAACGCGAGCAGCGCCAGGACCAGGGCGACGATCGTCGCGCCGGAGCGGACCGGCCGGCTCACCGCGCCCCCCGCCCGGGTCGGGCGTCGGCCAGGGCCGCCAGCCGGGCCAGTTGGCGCGGCGGCCGCTGCGGTTCCACCCCGATCCGGTACGACGGGATCCACGGCACCCGGTGCACCGGGGCGATCGCACGCAGCAGCCGGATCCGGCCGAGCAGCGGCGCCGGCAGCCGGCCCGGGGCGTCGGCGATCAGCACCACGCCCACCAGTCGCATTCCGGCCGGATGCCGGCCCTCCCGCATCGCGTTCAGCGCCCGGGAGACCGCCCGCAACCCGTCGGAGTTGGTCCGGCCCACCACCGCGACCCGGGCCGGCTCGCCGATCGCCGGATCGGGCCAGCGGCAGCCGATGTCCACGCCGCCGAGCAGGCGGGTCAGCGTGCTGGCGCCGGCGCCGCCGTGCGCGCCGATCCAGCCGATGCCCTCGTCGGAGAGAGCGTCGCGGCCCCGCACCGGACGCTCGTCGCGCTCCCGCGGTCGCCCCAGCACCATCGGTCGGCTCATCGCCCGCCCCGCCTCCCCTCCCGGTCGTCCGTCGCGCGCGCCGACCGCCACCGGCGGAACCCCGCCGGAGCGATCGACGGCCGCACTACGACGCGACCGCCCGCTCGGTTCGACCGGTATCCCAGGTTTTTTCTCGCGTCCGGCGCTGAACCACCCCCCGCACCGACCCGTAGTCGGTGCACCGCGGTCCGTGGAAGGAGGCGGCACGCCCGAGCCGGCGGTGGACCGCCGGCCGAACCAGCCAGCACCAGCGCTCGAAGGAGTGACCATGTCCGACCCCAGGTACAGCTACGAGCCAGACCCCCGGCAGCCGTCGCGACGCGCCCAGACCTTCGCCGCCGCGCCCGCACCGACGCAGCCCAGCGAGCGGCACTACAGCGTTCCGGTCAACCAGTACAGCCAGTACGCGTACTCGTCGTCGTCCAGCTCGGCGACGCCGCAGTTCACCGACTCGTTCAACGGCGGGCAGCCGCTGCCCACGGCCGCTCCCCCGGCGCGCTCCAGCCGGCAGAACTCGGCCGCGGCCCGCAACTCCGCCGCCGCCAGCCACCAGGTGGAGCGGCTCCGCCGCCGGTCCACCTTCGTGGCCACCGATCCGGACCGGCTCGTGCAGACGGCCCTGGACGTGGGGGCGGTGAGCACGCCGGAGCCGGTCGTACCCCGGCGGGGCAGCCAGGTGAACCCGCGCAACCCCAACCGGCCGACCGAGAGTGAGGCACGCCAGGGCGCCCAGAACGCCGGTTTCAAGGGCCTGACCGACTTCAAGAACTACATGAACACCTATCTGCCGCCCGGGTCGGAGTTCACCGCCAACGCGTTGAACGCCACGGCCGGCCTCCTCGAGGGGTGGGCCGCGCGCGGCACGCAGATCGGCGCGTCCGCCGTCACCGCCCTGAAATCCGGCGTGGAGTTCATCGAGGCCGCGCAGAACGGCGACTGGACCAAGGCCGCCGTCCACGCCGGAAACCTCAGCGGCATGGGCCTGAGCATCGCCGGCACCGCCGCGAACGTCCCGCAGCTCAGCGCCGCCGGCGCGTTCGTCGCGGCCGGGTCCGCCGTCACCAACGCGGCGGTCGACCAGCGGCGGACCGCGATCCAGCAGCAGTCGCAGAACGTCGACCTGGAGCGCGGGCGGACCAGCCCGAGGTCCAGCCCCACCCAGACGACCGGGCCGGCGCCGCAACAGGCGCCGGCCCGCGGTCGCTGACCGACCCGTACGACAAGGCGGGCCCGGGTGATCCTCACCCGGGCCCGCCGTCGTCGGGCCGGGTCAGCGGGCCTGGCGCCAGTTCTGGTTGCTCTGGCTCGCCGCGCACTCCCAGATCTGCAACGGCGCGCCGTCGTCGGAGTTCCAGTCCCGCACGTCCAGGCACTTGCCGGAGTTCGGGTTGCGCACCAGCCCGCCCTCCGTCACCCACACCTGCGCCGGGCCGCCGGTGCACCAGGCGAGCTGCACCTTGGCCGCGTTGTCCCGGGACGCCCACGCGACGTCCATGCACTTGTCCAGCACCTTCAACGTGTCGCCGGGGCCGCGGGTGAACCGCTGCGCCGCGCTGCCGTTGCACTGCCAGAGCTGCAACCGCACCCCGTCGGCCGACTCGCCGTTCGGCACGTCGACGCACTTGTCCGCGTACCCGCGCAGCGCGAACCCGCCGGTCGAACGGACCGCCTTGCGCTCGGCCGGCGGGGCGGCCGGCGTCCCGCCGCCACCGCCACGGAACGTCACCACGACCTCCCCGCAGCCGGGGCAGTTGTAGACGGTCTCGTTGCCCGCCACGCGGTCGTGGGTGGACCACAGGTAGGCGCGCGGACCGAACGGGAGCAGCGCGGCGGTGTAGGCGCTCTCCGCGTCCCGGCTCGGGTTGACGCAGTTCACCCGGTCGCCCCTGGCCCGGTCGCGTACGGCGTGCGCCTCCGGGCAGGCGGCCAGCATCTGTCCGGCTGAGCAGTCCCACCGTGCGCAGCTGCCCGCCTTCTCCGGTCGGGGCGCGCCGGGCGCGTCGATGGTGATCGTGGTGGACACCGCGTCCACGTAGCTGACGTTGTACCAGGGCGCGGCCGGGTCCCGACTGTCGAAGTTGAACTCGGCCAGGCTCACCGGTTCCGCGCCCCGCTCGCACCGGTCGGCGTATGCGCCGCAGTCACCGACGAGGCAGCGGAAGCCGCCGTTCGGGTCGCCGTCGCAGCGCTGGCGGGCGAAGAACCGGCCGCGCCAGTGACCCGGCTCGCCCGCGTCCGGGATGGCGATCGTGGCCCGCTCGCCGGCGCGCAGCACGGGCAGGCCGGTGATCGGCCGCGAGCCGTCCCCGCTCTCCCCGGCGCCGATCCACAGCGTCTCCGCGGTGCCGTTGACGAACGTCAACCGCGCGCCGGCGGCTGCGGTCGCCGTACCACCCGGCACGCCCACGCCCAGCCCGAGGGCGAGCAGCACCACCGCGAGGAGTGCAAGGAGGGGCCCCCTCTTAACGCTTCCGGAGGTGGCGGGGCCCCCTGTTAACACCTCCGTCCATTCTCCGCGCGTCCGTGACGATCCGGTCCTCACAGCCATCTAGCCCTCCCTCGGCCTGGCGGGGACGCGCCGCGTCCCCCGACGTGTGCGGCTGGCGCACGGCCACACGACGGCACGGGAAGTCCTTCGGTTCACCGGAAAGTGGGACGGATCGAGAAGTCCGGTCGACGCCGTCGCGCGTGACGGGACCCGCGCCTCAGCGGGAGATCGGGGCGGTGACGACGGAGGTGCCGTCGGGCAGGCCCACGCCGACGAAGGAGAGCTGGTCGACCGGCGGGCTCAGCTCCCCGGTCACCTCCTGCGGGCCGGTCGAGGCGGTCCAGTCCCGCACCGGGTGGGTGACGCCGTCGCGGGTCACCGCGAAGAGCCGGTAGCGCAGGCCGGGGCGCAGCCCGGTCGCGGTGATCCGGATCGTGGAGCCCTGCCCCTCGTGGGTGGTGATCGACACGGAGAGACCGACGCCCTGGCCGGGCGCCTCCCCGGTCGCGGTCAGCACCAGGTCGTCGCGGCCACCACCGCCGCCGGCCGTGGCCACGATCCCGCCGGTGAGCACCGCCACCGCCAGCGCCACCGCGCCGGCCCAGAGCAGCAGCCGGCGACGTGGGGACGGGGCCCGGGACCGGCCACCGCCGGGCCGTACCCCGCCGGGCGCCGACGCCGGAGCGGTCGTGCCGCCGGGTCCCCGGCCGGGGCGCACCAGCCGTCGGCCCGCGGTCACCGGTGCCCCGTCCGGCGCGGACGCGTCGCCGGGGTCCGGCAACGACCCGGGTACGGAGGCGGACGACGCGCCGACGGCCGGTGCCACCGGCTCGGCGGCCGTTGGCGTGACCGACCCGGAGGCGGCCGTTGGCGTGACCGACCCGGAGGCGGCCGTTGGCGTGACCGACCCGGAGGCGGCCGTTGGCGTGACCGACCCGGAGGCGGCCGTTGGCGTGACCGACCCGGAGGCGGCCGTTGGCGTGACCGACCCGGAGGCGGCCGTTGGCGTGACCGACCCGGAGGCGGCCGTTGGCGTGACCGACCCGGAGGCGGCCGTTGGCGTGACCGACCCGGAGGCGGCCGTTGGCGTGACCGACCCGGAGGCGGCGGGCGGCGCGGACCTCGGCGGCGGGACGGCGGCCGGCGCGGACCTCGGCGGTAGGACGGCGGCCGGCGGGAGGTCGAACTCCGCCCAGTCTCCCGCGTCGAGGGTGTCGAGCCCGCTGGCCGCGCCGCCCAGGTCGGCGGCGGCGGCGAGGCACTCGTCGCAGCCGGCGAGGTGCGCCTCGAAGGCGACGCGGTCGGCGTCGTCGAGCGCGCCGAGCAGGTAGAGCGCCAGCGCCTCGTGCTCGGACGTGGGATTCTCACCGCCGGTACGCATCACGCCCCCCTCCCGACCCGACCACCGGTGCACCGGCGTGACGACCCGGGCCACCGCGACGGTGCCGGGGATCGGACGGGGAGCCGCTGGGACGCGTCATCAGGCCGACTCGATCGGGCCGATCGCCGCGTGCAGCGCCCGCACCGCGTAGTACGTCCGGGACTTTACCGTACCCTCGGGTATCCCCAGCCGCTCCGCGGCCTCGGCGACCGAGGCGCCCTTGTAGTACATCTCGATCAGGACCTCCCGGTGCTCCGGCTTGATCTGCCGCAGGGCGAGGCGGACGGTGTGGGCGCTGACCACCCGCTCCATCTCGTCCTCGGCCGTGGTGAGCCGGTTGAGGTCGGGCACCGCCACCTCCGGCGGCCGGGCCTGCCGGGCCCGGCCGGCGTCGACGGCCACGTGCCGGGCGACGGTGTAGAGCCAGGGCGCGATCCGGCGCGGCTCCTCGGCCAGCGTCGCCAGGTTGCGCCAGGCCCGCAGGAAGGTCTCCTGCACCAGGTCCTCGGCCAACTCCTGCCGGCCGAGCACGAGCCGGGTGACGAACCGCAACAGTGGTTCCCGGTAGGTGTCGTGGATCCAGCGCATCAGGCTCTCCGGGGAACCCTGACCGACGGCTTCGCCCGGCGCTCCGGGATCCACCGCCTCGTTGGGCACCGCCGACACAGAACGCCTCCCCCTGACGTGTGGGGCGCGCCCGCACGGTCGACCCGACGCCGCGGCGCCGAGCCCCTCTGAGGGAGAAGGATAACCGTACTGATCGGACGGTGCCGCCGGCCGGCGCACCGCGACCAGGGTGCCGGCGCTCATCCGACCCGGCCGGTACGTCGCGTCGCAGCCCGGCGCGGGTGCGGCCGGCGGACGGCGGTGCTTGTCGGTCCCGCGACCGGCGGGTGGTGGCGAGTCGACATCGAGCGCTCCGATCGACGGTCCGGCGGCCCCGGCGCGGTTCGTCCGGCGGCGGCCACATTGACGGCCCGGTGTGCCGGTCGGTTCAATGGCGGCCGGACCGGAATCGGATCCGATTCCGGTCGGGTGAACCGAGGACGTCGCGCATACGTCACGCCTGGCGACGTCATCACCGGAAGGGAAGCCCCGTGACACCCGATCTTCCTGGCATCCGATCCCGGCTCGCCCGGATCCCGCGTCGTGTCGTCGCCGCCATCGCGGCCGGCCTCGCGGTGCTGTGCATGGTGGTCGCCTCCGTGAGCTGGGGCATCGCCACGGCCCGGGACGACAAGCTGACCGGCCGTACCGTCTCCGCCGAGCATCTGACCGCGATCCGGGCGGCGGCCCGGTCCTGCCCCACGCTGACCCCGGCCCGCCTGGCCGGCCAGTTGATGACCGAGTCCGGCCTGGACGGACGAGTGAAGAAGACCACATCGGGCGGTCGCGGCTTCGCCGGGCTCGACGACGACCGGTGGAAGTCCTGGGCGCCGTGGCCCGGCGCGGACCGCACCGACGCCGCCGCGAACATCCTCGCGCTGGCCCACCAGATGTGCGACCTCAGCGGGCAGCTACGCCTCGCCGGCATCCCCGGTGACCAGTGGCGGCTGTCCCTGGCCGCGTTCCACACCGGACTCGACCAGGTACGCGACGCCAAGGGTGTGCCGTCCGGGGCGGTCGAGTACGTCGACGACGTGAGCCGCTACGCGGCGTACTACGGCGAGCTGACCGCGTTCGGCGGTTCCGGAGCGACCGGCCCCGAGCCGGAGCGCCGGCAGCCCAAGGCGGTGCCGGCGGGCTACGTACGCCTGGTGGTGCGGGCCGGGTCGGTGTGCCCGGAGGTGCCGCCCGCGGCGGTCGCCGCGCAGCTCATGGCCGTGTCCGGCTTCGACGCGAACCTGCTCGGCGACGACGGCCGGCGCGGGATCGCCCAGTTCCTGCCCGAGGTGTGGCGGGCGCACGGGCCGGCGGGCGCCTCACCGTGGGATCCGCAGGTCGCCGTGCCGGCGGTCGGCACCGCACTGTGCGCGCTGCGGCGGGACCTGGCCGGCCTCGACGGCGACCCGGGCCTGCTGGCGCTGGCCGCCTACCGCAACGGCCCCACCACCCTCCGGCAGACCGGCGGGGAGCTGGACGACGCGACGCAGGCGTTCGTGCGGCGGGTGCGGGAGTTCACCGACTTCTACGCGCTCGACGACCGGCTGCGGGTCCGCTCGGCCGGGCCGAGCCCGTCCCCCGCGTCGCCGTCGCCGTCGCCGTCGCCCTCGCCGTCACCGTCGCCGACGGCCGGTTCCCCCGTGCCGCGGCCCAGCGTGTCGCCGTCGACCCGGCCGCCGGCCGAGCCGGCGAAGCCGGCCCCGCCGAAGCGCCCGTCCGGTGCCAAGCAGCTCGTCGGCAAGGAGACCGGGCTCTGCGCGACCGGCGGCACCGGCGACGGCGTACGCGTCGTCCTGCGGCCGTGCAAGGAGCACAAGCTGCACTGGTGGACGTTCCCGTCCGACGGCAGTGTCCGGGTCAACGGGCTCTGCCTGGACGTGGCCTGGGGTGAGAAGCGCGACGGTGCCCCGGTGCAGACCGCCATCTGCAGCGGCAACCCGGCGCAGAAGTGGCAGTGGATCGAACGCGACGGTCGGCGGTCGCTGTTCAACCGGGAGACGGACCGCTGCCTGGACGTCGACGGGCACGGCGCGGACGCTCCGTTGAACGCGTGGACGTGCGTGTTCAACCCGAAGCAGACCTGGTCGCTGCGCTAGCTGTGGGTAAGGAGGGGCCCCTTCTTAACAGACGTCTGTTAAGAAGGGGCCCCTCCTTACACCCGGTCAGCCGGTGAAGCGGCGGCGACGCAGCCGGTAGACGAGGAAGCCGCCGGCACCGAACAGCACCGCGAACCCCAGGAGCACGGCGACGAGCGCGCCTCCGCCCCGGCCTGCCTGCGCCGCGGCCGGGGCCGGGCCCTCCACCGACGGCGCGACCGCGGCCGCCGGGTTGATCATGCCGGTGCCGTACCGCGCGTCGCCCTCGGCCACCTGCCCGCCCACCGGGTCGGCGGTGCCGCGGATACGCTCCTCGACCTGCGTGGCGGTGAGGCCGGGCTCGACGGCCCGGACCAACGCGGCCGCACCGGCCACGAACGCCACCGCGAGTTCGGTGCCGGTGTTGCCGACCACCTTGCCCCCGCCCACGCCGAGCGTCGCCACCTCGATGCCGGGTGCGACCACCTCGACGGAACCGTCGAGGTACTTCTCGGCGAGCTGCCCGCCGGCACCGACACCGCCGGTGAGCACCAGCGCCCCGCCGCCGGAGCCACCCCGCGGCGACGGCAGCGTCGTGGGCTTGACCGGTGCGCCCGCCACCACCACCACGTCGTGCTCCAGCGCGGTGGACAGCGCGGCCGCCACCGCCGGGTCGGCCAGGTCGACGCGGGAGCCGAGCGCCACCACCTGGGCGCCGGTGCTGACCGCCACCTCGATGGCCGTGGCCGCGTCGGCCGGGCGGGCGTCCCCCGAGGAGCGGACCATCCGCACCGGCACGATCGTCGCGTCCGGGGCCAGGCCCACCGGACGACCGTCGACACTGTCGTCGGCGGCGATGATGCCCGCCATCGCCGTACCGGAACCGAGGCAGTCCTCGTCACCGCGCCCGTTGCCGACGGTGACGTCCGCGCCCACCGCGACCCGGCCGCTGAGCTGTTGGAGTCCGGCGTCGACACCGGTGTCCACGACGGCGACCTTGACCCCGTTGCCCCGGGTCAGCGTCCACGCGCTGTCCGCCGCCATGCGCAGCTGCGCCCACTCCGACCGGCCGCTCGACGCGCTCCTGGCGGTGCACTTCACCCCCGGCGCGGAGCGGGTGGGCGAACCGGACGGGGTGGCGGTGACGTCGGGCGTCGGGCTGCTGTCCGGCCGTGGGCCCGGCGAGCCGGACGGCGTGGGGCGGGCCGACGGCCGACGGGCGGCCGGCAACTGTCCGTACTCGACGCCCTGGCCGGCGGCGTCCCAGGGCAGCACCAGGTACCACCCGGCCCGCAGCGCGGCCGGGTCGGTCAGGCGCCGCCCGTCGGGCTGGACCCGACCGGTGTTGAGCTGGTAGATCTCGGCGGACCGCTCGCCGCTGCCGAGGAACCGCCGGGCGATCTCGGTGAGGTTCTCCGACTGGCCCTGGTAGCGCGCCGTGACCACGTAGTACTTCACGTACGGCTCGGTGTCCGGCGCGGACCCGGCGGCCGGCCGTGGCGCCGCCAGGAACGCGCAGCCGACCATCACCACCACGAGCAGTCGAGCAAGGATGGAGTGCTTCGCCAGCACCGGGGTCCCCTTCCGTCACCGCGGCCCAGACCGTCCGGCCGTCACCGTCTATTGCGGATCAGCGCCGACTTCGTTCAAATCAATCTGAACCAGATTTCCATGGCGCTCGTCATGGAGACCGCCGAGGGTACCGGCCCTCGATGTCGGACAGCTCCGGCCGGCGGGGCGTCGGTGGAAGGCGGGGACGGCGGTGACAGATCTGGCACGGACCGTTGACGGCCGGGGCATCGACCGGGTGCCCAGCACCCGGCGCTTCGACCCGCGCCGGCACCGCCGGGTGCCCGGCCTGCTGGATCTCTGGCTGGTGTGTGGGCCCCGGGGCCGGCCGGCGCTGCCCAGCGCGCCGGAGCGCCCCCTGGACGCGCCGGCCGTGGCCGAGCTGGTGCGGCGCACCGGTGACGCCGCGGACGACGTGCGGATCCTCACCGACGACGGCGCCCGCCACGCCGAGCTGTTCACCGAGGTCGCCGGGTTGCTGGGGCACGACGTGCTGGTCAGCCCGGACGGCGCGGACATCCGGCAGGTGCTGCCCGGCCGCGCCTCCGACGCCGACGCCGACGACGGGCCGCTGCACGCATTGCCGCTGGACCGGGTCACCCGCCAGCCGATGGACTGGCTGGTGTTGCAGCCACCGGGCCTGGCCACGCCGCTGCCCGGCTGGTTCGCGGTGGAGGACGGGCTGGTCCGCCCCCGTACCGGCGTGGTCAACCTGCCGTTGGCGACCGGTGTGGCGTTGGCCACCCGGGCGGACTTCGTGGCCCGGCGGGCCACCGCGCACCGGCTCGGCGCCACCGCACCGGAACTGCTCACGGTGTCGGTCACGGCTCGCTCCGGCGGTTTCCTGATCGGCGACTACAACGGCACCCAGCAGGTACGCGACGCCGGGCACCTGGCCGCGCTCCTCGGTGAGCTGCCGCTCTACGGCGCCGACCTGCGGCTGTGGCTGACCTGGCCCTCCGAGCCGGACGAGCAGGCGAAGCTGCGGGCGCAGGCCGTCGAGCTGGCGGAGACGACCGGCGCCACGATCTGGACCCCGCCGCCGGGCGGTCGGGCGGAACTGGTCGACGACCACCGCCACCTGCGCGCGCTCGACGCGGCCGGCGGCGTGGCACCGTGGCAGGCGCACCGACCGAGGTACGCCGACGGCCCGCCGGCCGTCGACGCGACGCCCGACGGCCTGCTGGTGCCCCGCTCGTCGCGGCAGCGCCTCGTGGTGGCCACCGACGCGCCGGACGACACCGGTACGGGCGACTCCGCGCCGAACGACACCGCCTCGGACGGGTCGGAGGTCGCCGCCCCGGCGCCCGCACCTCGCCCCACGCTCGCCGTCGAGCACCGCCGCGCCGCCCGCTACGGGCCGCCCTGGCTCCGCCCCGGCCAGCAGGTCACGGTCACCGAGTTCGAGGCGTTCGTGCCGGTCGACGGCGAGCTGGAGCGGGCCGCCGCCGAGGGCGTACCCACGCCTGAGCTGTTCCTGGTCGCCCACCTCGACCCGCGGTCCGCGCCGCACCGGGCCGATCTCCTGCGGGTCCGGATCGCCCCCGGCGGGGCGATCCCGGTGCAGGCGCTGCGCTCCCACGTCCCGGCCCGGCTGCAATACCTGCTCGGCGCCCCGGACACCTACCTGCTGCCGGCCGGGCGGCTGGACCGGGCCCGGGTGCGGGACGGGTTCCGGGCCACCGACGACGGCCGGCTGCGCCCGGTCGACGGGCTCGACGGCTCGGCGCTGCGGATCCGCTCCGCGCCGGCGGGGATGTCCACCGGCGGGCTGCCGCACGACGTGAGCCGGTGGCCCGCGCACGGCACCCGGCGGGCGTACGCGCTGCTGCCGGAACGGTCCCGCGGCCTGGCCCCGGGCTGGCTGCCGCTGGCCCGGCGGCGGCCGGCGGCCCGCGCCGGCCGGCTGCTGGTGGAGCTGCGGGTGCCCCGGGGCCGCACGGTCGACGTCGAGGCCACCGCCGACGCGGTCGGCGAACTGCCGCTGGTCCGTGGTCGCGCGCAGCGGCTGCGCGAGGCGGGCGTCGAGCTGATCCTCACCAGCCGCTCCTACGACCGGATCCAGGTGGAGCGGGTCCACCGGGTGCGCGACGGCGTGTGGGAGCCGGTGTCCGGGGTGGCGGGGCCGCTGCCCGTGGCGCTGCGCGCCGCTCAGTCCCCGCCGGCCTCCGGCGCGTCCGCGTCGAGCTGAAGCGACCAACGGCCGGCCGGCACCGGGCCGAGCACCACCGGCACGCACCGCCCGCCGCTGGCGGCGGCGAGCCCCCGCGCGCCGGCCGGGGGCGGTCCGGTGGTGAACACCACGCAGGGCGCCGGCAGGTCGTCGCCCGGACCGGGCGGCTCGGGCAGGCCGGGCAGCCGGCGGGCACCGTCCGGCGGCGCCACGCCCAGCGCGTCGCCCACCACCGCGACGCCGACACCTGCGGCGGTGAGCCCGCCGGCGAGGGCCGCGGCGGCCCGGCGGCAGACCGCCACCGGGCCGACGAGCGTGAGCACGTCGGGCACCCGGGCGAGATCCACGTGCAGGCGCCACGGCCCGCGGTGTCCCAGCACCAGCGGGAGCACCGCCGGCGGGGTCGTCTCCCCCGGGCCCAACCAGGCGTACGGCGGCGCGCCCCGCCCGGCCGCCACCCCGACCAGCCGGACCCGGGCCGGGCCGACGTCGGTGTCCAGGTCGGCGGTGAGGTACGGCAGCTCGCCCGCTGCCGGCAGCGGCGGCCGGGGCAGGTCGACCGGGGTTGCCGGGTCCACCGGCACTCGATCCGGCCGTGCCACGGGCACCGGCGGTTCGGGCGAGGCTTCCGCCTCCCCCGCCGTGGTGGCCAGAGCCGGGACCGGGGCTGCGGACCGGGGCTCACCGGACCCGGGCCTGTCGGAGCCGGGCTTGTCGCCGATCGAGGCGGCTCGGCCGGGCGCGGTGGTCGGAGCGGCCGGGGCGGCGGTCGGGTCCACCATGGACGTCGGCACCGCGCCCGTCGCCGGTCCTGGCGGAGGTGCCGCCGGCACGGCGGTCCGGTCCGGTCCGGTCCGTGCGGGCGCACTCGCCGCCTGGGCCGTCGCGACGCCGCCCGGCGCAGCGGTGGGCTCGGGCCGGGCGGCGTCGCCGGGAGCGGGTGTGTGGTGTCGTTCCGGCGGCCACGGCCCGTCGTCGCCCGCCACGGCCGCGCCGCGGCCGGAGCGGCCCGGGCGCAGCAGCACGATCGCCACCACCGCGAGCAACACCGACAGGACGCCCGCACCGACCCGGATCACCAGCGGGTCGAGGCCGCCCGGCGTGGTCGGCTCCCGCCGCGGAGGCGCGGCGACCTCCCTGGTGGCCGGCGGCCGGGCCGCACCCGACGGCGGCACCCGGGTCGGCGCGGCCGAGGTCCGGGACGGCGCGACCGAGCGGGCCGGCGGGGTGGACGGCGGGACGGACCGGGGGGAGGGCGGGGTCCGGCTCGCGGGCGGGGCGGAGCGGACCCGGATCCGGGGCAGCGGGCCGACGCGTACCCCCTGGCCCCTGGCATCGCGGGGCAGCACCAGCACCCAGCCCGGGTTCAGCGCCAGCCCGTCGGTGAACGTCTCACCGTCCGGTTGGGCCCGGCCGGTGTTCAGTTCGACGATCTCCCGGTAGCGGTTGCCGTTGCCGAGCGTGCGCAGCGCGATGGCGTAAAGGTATTCGCGCTGCCCGTCGACCGGCGGACCGACCACGTAGTACCTGCCGGTCTCCGCCGGCGCCGCCTGCGCCGGAACGCCGGGCACCAGCCAGATCCCGACCAGCACCAGCACCGCCTGAACGGCCCACCGCATCCGCACCCGTCGCCCTCCCTGTCCCCGCCCACCGTCGTCCTGCCGTCCGGGTCACTACGGCCACGGCCGCCGACGGTTCAACCGTGATCGCGGTCCGCCTGATCGGACCTCCGGCCCGACCCACCCCCGGCCGGAGTCCGCTGTCTCGGGCGTGTCGTGGCCGACGACGTGGACTGGTGGAGAGCGACATACCTGTCAGTCATAATCATGACTCACAGGTATGTCGCTCCGATGTGGTCGTTTCTGTGCAGGGGTCACGCACGGTGACCGGTGCGGCGAGAAGCGGCGGTTCGCGTCACGGGGCGGCGGAGAACGCGCCGACCAGCGCGAGCCCGCCGCAGCAGAGCGGCACGATGACGGCCAGCGCGACGAGCATGATGCTGTAGTTGGACCACATGCCGAACCGGGTCACGTCGGTGCCGTGACCGTCGTACACCCGGTTGCGCCAGCCGCCGAAGCGGAACGACAGGTGGTGTGCGGCACCCGGGTGGGCCAGCACCGACGTGGTGACGATCGGCACGCCCAGGAAGTCGGTGTAGCGGACGTCGTGCGGGCCGGCGGGTACCGCGATGTGCCAGGTGCCCTCGCCGGGGATCGGCACCGTCTGCCGGTCGATCTTGAAGCGGCTGGTGGTCGGCACGGGCACCAGGTAGGGCCCGCGGTTCACCGATACGACGAGCACCGCGCAGCCGGGCGGCGGCGCGATCGGATGGGGGTAGGCGACGAACGGCGTGACACCGCCGGGCATGGGCGGGTACGGCTGCGCGGGGAGGTAGGACACGGCTGCCGATTCTGGCACGGTCGCGCACGTCGCCGGATCGGCGGACCGGTCAGGGCGCTCCGGTGCCGGCCAACAGCCGCTGGCGCATCAGGAACTTGCGGACCTTGCCGGTGGGGCCGGTCACCACGCCGTCGTCCGGAACGGTCACCACCCGGCGCAGCGTGGCGGCCACCGCCGGACCCAACGCCGCCCGGACCCGGTCGGTGCGGTCCAGCGAGGCGTCGGCGTCGTCGGCGAGCAGGAGCAGCACCTCGGTGACGGGCGCGCCGTCGTCGGCGGTGGCAGCGACGACCGTGCAGTCCCGCACGTCCGGGCAGTGCTTGAGGATGCGCTCCTCGGACAGCGCGGTGTAGAGCCAGGCGCCGTCGCCCAGGTCGACCGCGTCGCTGGCCCGGTCGACGTGGTGGTAGTCGCCGGCCGCGTCGCGGTACATCAGGTCGCCGGTCAGGTACCACCCGTCGAGACGGGTGCGCCAGGTGGTGACCGAGTCGTTCCAGTAGCCGATCGCCAGCGTCGGCGACTTCAGACCGACGTGCCCGACCTGCCCGTCGGGGACCTCCTCGCCGGTGGTCACGTCGAGCAGGGCGATCCGGGCGAACGGGTACGGCTTGCCGACGCACCGGTCGTAGCGGTCGCTGCCGAGGCGGTGGGTGATCCGGAACGCGCCGTGTCCCATCTCGGTGGAGCCGAGCATGTCGACGAACTTCGAGCCGGGCACGTCGACCAGGCCGTCGCGGGTCCAGGTGGGATGGCTGCCGACGGCGACCAGCCGGCGTACGTGCGCCTCGTGCGCGCAGTCGCCGGTGTTGAACCAGTTGCGCACCGAACGCAGGTCGCGCGTGCTCAGGTCGACGCGGGCCAGCTCGGACCAGGTGACGGCGAAGCCGAACACCCCGGTCGGGCGCCACCGTTCAATGGCGTCGAGGATCGTCTCGGCGCTGCGCGCGAACGGGCCGCCCTGCGCCGACAGGCAGAGCAGCTGGTAGCCGTTGCAGAGCGCCTGGTTGAGCGTGATGATGCCGGCGGCGTGCGCGGCCGGCAGCGCGGACAGCTCCCGCACCTCGCCGTAGGGCCGGGACTCGGTGAGCCGGACCGCGCGGATCGCGGCGAAGAGGCCGTGGTGCGAGTGCACGATCGCCGCCGGCACCCGGGTGGTGCCCGAGGAGTGGGTGATGACCACCGGGTCCTCGGGGTGGTGGCGGTGGTGCGGCGGCGCCAGTGCGGGGTCGCCGGAGCCGGTCTCGGCCGCGTCGCCGAGGATCGGCGCGCCGAGGTCGTGCTCGCGCAGCGCGGCGTGGTCGGCGTCGACCACCACACCGACGCCGCGCAGCCGCCGGACGAACTCGGCGGCCAGCTCGATCGGCATGTTGCCGTTCATCAGGGCCGGGATCGCGCCGAGCCGGGTGAGGGCGAGGAAATTGAGGAACACGTCCGGGGCAGAGGTCACGTAGACCGCTACCGGGTCGCGCCGGCCGACGCCGCGAGCCGCGAACCAGGCCGCCCGGGCGGCCACCCGTTCGGTCAGCGTGGCCAGCGACAGCGGGGTCCAGGCGGGGATGTCGTCGACGTCGACGTCGAACGTCACCCGCGGGGCGTCCATGTCGGCCCCGTGCGCGGCCAGCCGCGGCAACACGTTGCCCGCGCCCAGTTCCGCATCCGCCGCCAGGGTCGCCCGGAAGTTGTCGGCACCCAACGCGTCGCCTCCTCACGTCGCCGGGACACGATCAGGCTAGAGCGCCCGCCACGGTGAGACAATGGTCGATGTACGGACGGTCAGGAGACCTCCCGGTTGAACAGGTGCGACGACCAGAGGAGGCTGGCGGCGGCCAGCCCGATCATGATGAGCGCGCCCTGCCAGACCACGGTCTGGAAGACCTGGCCGGCGAAGAGCGCCCGCATCCCGTCGGTGGCCCAGGCGAACGGGTTCCACAGTGCGACCCGCTGGATCCACATCGGCGCGAGCACGAGCGGGATGAGGACGCCGGCCAGCAGCGAGATCGGCTGGCCGACGGTGTTCACCAGCACGCCGAGGCTGTTCTCGTTACGCACCAGCAGCGCGATGTCGTACGAGATGGACGTGCTGAGCAGCACCATCACGCCCAGCAGCGCGTACGAGACGAGCAGGTTGGCCAGGTGCACCCGCAGGCCGAACGGCAGCGCCACGAGCGTGACCACGACCGCCTGCGTCACGTTGAGGCACACGTGCATCAGCGCCCGGCCCAGCAGCAGCGCGGTGCGGCTGACCGGGGTCACCCGGCACCTGTCGATGATGCCGGCGCGCAGCGCGCCGAGCAGCCCGTAGCCGGCGAACAGTCCGCCGAACAGGCCCATCGCCACGAACAGGCCGGGCACGTAGATGCGGTAGGCGTCGGCGTACGTGGAGGCGCCCCGATCGACCATCACCACCTTGAGGAACGGGGCGAAGAGGATGAGGTAGGTGATCGGCTGGGCCAGGCTGAACGCGACCATCACGGGGTTGCGCACCATCAGACCGGCCTCCTGCTGGAAGATCAGCCAGGTGTCCCGGACGAGCTTCACGTCACTCCTCCAGTGAGCGGCCGGTCTTGGCCAGGAACACGTCGTCGAGGCTCGGTCGGCGGGTCTCGATCGCGCCGGGTTCGATGCCCCGGTCGTAGAGCGCCCGCATGATCTGCGGGATGGCGGTGGCGGCACCGTCGACGTAGAGCCGCAGGGCGCCGTCGACCGGCTCCGCCGCGCGCACGTAGGGCGCCTCGGCCAGCAGCTTCGTCGCGGCCGGCAGGTCGCCGCCGGCCGCGTCGAGCAGCTCGGGCGCGGCGAGGTCGACGGTGACCACGTCGCCGGAGATCTCCCGTTTGAGGTCCGACGGGGTGCCCTCGGCGACGATCCGGCCGGCGTCGATGATCGAGACCCGGTCGCAGAGGCTGTCCGCCTCGTCCAGGTAGTGCGTGGTCAGGAAGATCGTCATGCCCTCGTCGCGCAGCCGTCGCACCTCCCGCCACATCCGCGCCCGGCTGGGCGGGTCGAGCCCGGCGGTGGGCTCGTCCAGGAACATGACCTGCGGCGAGTGGATGACGCCGAGCGCGACGTCGAGCCGTCGGCGCTGCCCGCCGGAGTACGTCCGGATCTTCCGGTCGGCGAAGTCGTCGAGCTGGAACGCGCGGATCGCCGCCGCGGCCAGCTCCTGCGCCACGCTCTTCGCCCGGCCGTGCATGCGGGCCTGGAGGACCAGGTCCCGGCGGGCGGTGGAGTCGTCGTAGGTGCCGCTGGCCTGCGCCACGAACCCGATCCGCCGGCGCACCTCGGCGGGTGAGCGGAGCAGGTCGACACCCGCGATGGTGGCCGCTCCCCCGCTGGGTCGCAGCAGCGTGGCCAGCATCTTCAGGGTGGTGGACTTGCCCGCGCCGTTGGGGCCGAGGAAGCCCACGATCTCGCCGCGCCGCACCGCGAAGTCGACGCCGCGTACCGCCTCCACGGTGCTGGCGCCGCGACCGCGGCCCACCCGGAACGACTTGCGCAGGCCGGTGGCCTCGATCATCGAACCTCCTGGTGCGACGGCGACGCCCGGGCGGTCAGCGCGGCGAGGTGGTCGGCGGCGGCCCGGGCGCCGCCGGCCGCGGCGAACGACTCGGCCACCCGGCGCGCGCCGGCGGCGTAGGCCGGGTCGTCGAGGACCGCCGCCAGCGCCGAGGTCAGCTCCGCCGGGGTGGCGGTGCGGAAGGAGACCGTGCGGCCGGCCCCGGCCCGCGTCACCTGCCGGGCCACCGTCGGGTGGTCGTGCCGGATCGGCGCCACCACCACGGGTACGCCGTGGGCCAGCGCCTCGGAGACCGTGCCCAGCCCGCCGTGCGACACGACCGCGTCCAGCCGGGGCATCAGCTCCAGCACCGGTACCCGGGGGGCGACGAGCACGTGTGCCGGCGGCTCGGGCACCAGGCCCGGCGGGGCGGTGAGGAGCACCTGGACCCGGTCGGCGAGCGGCGCCGTGGCGACCATGATCCGGTGGTAGAAGTCGCGGGCCAGGTGTTCGGCCATGGTGCCGACGGTGACCAGCACGTGCCGGCGGGCCGGGTCCCAGGCGTCCCAGTCGAACCCGGGCGCGTTCGGCCGCCGGCCCAGGGCCGGCCCGGTGAGCACGCACCGTGCCGGCAGCGCCGCCGGGCCGGTGAGCGCCGCCGTGGTCAGGCCGATCACGAGGTACGGCGAGAAGCGCAGGTCGAGCGCCGGGTCGGCGGGCAGGTCGGTCATCGCCCACACCCGGGCGAGCTGCGCGTGGACGTAGTCGTCGAATTCGGGCATCTCGTCGGTCGGCGGGGTCAGCTCCAGCACGCCCACGCAGAGCGTCGCCCACGGCACACCGTGCCGGTACGCGGCCAGCGCGCCGGCCAGCGCGTACTGGTCGGCGACGACCACGTCGGGCCGGTAGTCGGCGACCGCCAGGTCGGCGACGTCGCGGATGAACCGGTTGGCCGGCAGCACGTGCCCCGCCCAGAGGCTGCGTACCGAGTCCATCCCGGACGCCGCGTCCGGCCGGTAGTGGCGCTTGCCGGTCGGGTAGAGCGTGGCGTCCGGCCCGATCAGCGGCCGCAGGTCGCTGCGGGGCCCGCACCAGGCCACCTCGTGCCCGGCGGCCTCCAGCGCCTGGCCGATGGCGAGTGGCGCGGACAGGTGCGACACCACCGGCAGCACCACGAAGAGGAACCGAGCCACGTCGATATGATGCCACGCGCGTTGACATCCACCGGTGTCGTTGGTGTGATCCGTCCGTGACGGTGTGCGGATGACGGCGCTCGACGCCGTCTCGGTGTTCCTGCCGAGCCGCCGGGTGCCGATCGAGGCGCTGGCCGCGCCGCTGCGCCTGACCGAGATGCAGATCCGGCTGTTCCGCCGTTTCCACGGGCTGACCGAGGTACGCCGCGATCCCGACCTCCCCCTGTCCGACCTGCTGCGGCGCGCGGTCGATGGCCTCACCGCGCTGCGCGGCGCGGAGCGCCGGGTGCGGTTCGTGCTGTACGCCCGCGCGTTCCCGGTGGTGGCGCCGTACCCGGCCAATCCGCTGCACGACGTGTGCCGGGGCGTGGGGCTGGCACACGCGTCGGCGTTCACGCTGACCCAGCAGTCCTGCGCCGGCGCGCTGGCCGCGATCGACGTGGCCGGCAAGCTGCTGGCCGCCGAGCCGCCCGGCCCGGACGGCGACCCGCTCGCCCTGGTGCTCACCGGGGAGAAGGCGTTCACCCGCGACGCCCAGTTCATCCCGGAGACCTCGGTGTTCAGCGAGGGCGCGTCGGCCTGCCTGGTCAGCGCGCACGGTGGCCGGGACCGCCTGCTCTCCTACGCGTGCGCGCAGCGCGGCGAGTTCGACGTGGCCGGCGGCGCGTCCCCGGCCCGGTTCCAGCGCGAGTACCGCCCGGCGCTGGCCGAGGTCATCGACCGGGCCCTCGCCGACGCCGGCACCACGCTCGCGGACCTGCGGCTTGTGCTGCCGCACAACGTCAACCTGTTGACCTGGAAGCGGCTGGGCAAGCTGATCGGTCTTCCGCTCGACAGGGTGCTGCTGGACAACATCACCGCCACCGGGCACGTGTTCTGTGCGGACGCGTTCGTCAACTACCGCACCGCCCGCGAACGCGACCTGCTGCGCCCGGGCGACCGCTACCTGGTCGCGGCGGTGGGCGCCGGCGACGGGGCGACGTTCGCCGCCATGGTGTTCGAGCACTGACCTGGGAGGCATCCTGCTGCACCTGATCCGGGCCGCGCGCCGGGAGTTCACCGGCCCGGCCGAACTGCTCGCCGACCCGGTGCTGCGGTCGCGCGCCGGCGAGTACCTGACCGACCTGGCCCGCCCGTACGGCCTGGCGGTCGATCCGTCGGCGCCGGGCCAGTCCTACGGCGAGATGGCCGCCGAGCTGATCCGGACGATCGTGCCGGACGACGAGCCGGTGGACCTGCTGGTGCTGGCGTTCGCCGTGCACGACGCGCTGCCCGGGCGGGCCACCGCCGCCTACCTCAGTCACGTCTGCCCCGGCACGCCGATGTCGTTCGCGCTCTGCGACCAGGGGGCGGCGGCGGCGTTCACCGGGTTGCGCATCGCCGGCGCCTCGGCGTACCGCCGGGCCCTGCTGCTCGTCGTGGAGCAGGCCGTCCTACCGTACGACCCGGGGGTTGCCGTGCCGGCGCGGCACCGGGCGGTGGCGCTGCTGCTCGGCGGCGGCCCGGACGACGACGGCGCGCGGGTGACCGCGTTGCGGCAGCACGCGGACGTCGGGCCGGACGACGTCGCCGGCCTGGCGGCGGCCGAGCTGCGCGCGCTCGGCGCGGGACGGCCGGACGTGGCGGTGGTGCTGGGCGCAGGGCTCGCCGGCATGGCGATGGGCGCGAGCCCGGTCACCGCCGTGCCCCCGGGGCAGCCGTTGACCGGGGTCTGGTGGTCCCTGCTGGAGCGGCTCGACGACGACCCGGGCCAGCCCGGTGCGGTGGTGGCCGCGGACTACGAGGCCGACCTGCGCTATCTGTGCCTGGTGGCGGTCACGACGGACACCAGCCTTGTTCCTGCGCATCGAGGTCACGCAGTGTGAAGCGGAGATGTTCCCACTCCTCGTCGAAGATCACGTGGAGGCAGTGCAGGACCGGCTCCAGGTGCTCGGGTGACCACGCTGTCGGCCGGGGCTCGGCGAGCCGTTCAGGGGTGACTCCCGCCAGAAAATCGCGCACCATCGCCTGCCGCGCGGCACGAAGTTGGAGCACCTCGGCAAGGCTCGGCCGCACGGTGGTGAAGACCGACATGTCGAAGCCGTCCGTCTCGTACTCGGCATGCGGCCACCCGAGCGGATGGAAGGGCCGCGCCAGGCCCAGGACCGCCTTGCCGAGCCATGCGTCGGTGGCGAATGCCAGGTGACGCAGAGTCTCCGCGAACGACCACTCGCCGTCGACCGAGACGTCAGCAGCGCCGTCGGGCAGGGACTCGACCCGGTCGACCGCGGCCGCCCAGGCTCGCTCGACCGTCGCCCACGCCGTGCGCAGCCCATCGGGATCCCTGGCATGCCTCAACTCGCGCCCGGGAAACCGCCGGTTCAGCTCGGCCTCGACAAGCGGCACGACGTCGACGCCGTTGATCAGCAGTGCGCCGTCGCCCAGCCACGGGGCGTCGATGTCGAGCCCGTGGACGTCGACGCCGCGCATCACCGCACCGGCCAGCGTCGACCTCGTGAACCGTGCGCCTCGCAGGTCCCTCTCCACGAACATCGTGACGTCACACTGAGTCACGGCACCCTGCCTTCCGATGGTGGTCTCGGTGACGCTAGCGGGCGGGTCCGACAACGCTCGAGCGAGCGGGGGCACTCGGCGCAGTCGGATCGGCCTCGCGACTCTTCGGCCTACGCCGAGCTGCCGGAGTGGTTGGCTGGCCGCATGGCGAGCGACCTCACGAGCGGATTCCTCACACTGGCCGGAACAGTCGTCGGTGGACTGATCACCTTCGGCGGCACCTACCGAACGGCAAGTGTTCAGCGCCGGCAAGTCGAGCAGGCGCGGCGTGAGCAGATCGCCGACGCTCGACGGCAGACGCAGGTCTCATTCCTCACGAAGCTGGACACGTTTCTCGACCACGCCCGGGAGTTGGTCCTTGCCATGGACGGCAACGACGACGGAGCCCCTCTCAGGGATCTACACAAGCGCTACGCCGACGAGTGGCTCGATTTCATCTCCACCAACGCCGCCGTCCAGATCGCCGGTCCGAAGCTGGTAGCCGAACGAGCAGATGCGCTGACGAAGGCGGTCGGCACCTACAGCGACGCGATCGACGACCGGTATCTCAGGGGGAAGTGGGGTCGCGGACGGGAGGATGCGTGGGATTCGGTCGCGAGGGCTCGGAACGCCTTTCTCGCCGCGACACAGGACGACTACGAGGTTTGAATGGCCATGCCACCGCATCTCGCCCGGCTGCGGGCCAGGATCGGCCATGAGTTGATCCAGATGCCGTCGGTGTCGGTCGTCGTCGTCGACGACCACGCGCGAATCCTGCTGGTGCGTCATGCGGGGTGGGCGGTGCCCGGCGACGCGGTCAAGGGAGCCACCGACTACCTCGCGGATGACGGTGGCCGGCCTCGGCCCGACACGACTGCCCGGTAGGGGTCCCACATCGGGATACCAGCGGCGTCCGGGCCGGCCCGCGGTCGACCGCGGGGATCATTATCGGCACATGTTCCTCGCTCGGCAGTGGCTCGGCGGTCAACCGGGGCCGAGCGTCGACGGCCTACCGTCGTCCGGCGTGGACGGCAGTGGGGTAGTTCGGCTGAGGTGGGGCGGCCTGAACTCTGCCTCAACATCGACCCGGTCGCCGCACGGTCACACCTTCGGGCCCGCCTCGGGCCGGTGTGGATGCCCGGCGTTGAACTGGAAGACCCACTGTCCGGCCCTCGTCGAGCACGTCCTGTCCGTCTGACCAGGCGATGGCGGCCAACCCGCCACCGAGCGTCATCACGGTCGGCCAAGCCGTGCTCGACGAGATCGGTCTTCCTCGTGCCGAACAGCGAAAGCGCGACGCCGAGCGTGGCGATCGCGATGCCGGGCCCGGATCCGATGATCGGGGATCCGGGCCACGCGCCGTCGGTCGGTCAGCCGTTTGGGTTGCCGACGCCGGTGAGGATCCGGCTGCGGAGGTACCGGCCCGCTTCGGTCAGCACGCCGTTGCCGGTGAAGTTCCTACCGGCGCAGGTGCCCTGCTGGAAGGCCGAATTGGTCTCCCGGCCGTCCGAGAAGCTCCACATCCCGTACGAGATCTTGTTGCTCTTGAGCAGGTCCAGCCAGGCGGTGGTGCTGGCGAAGTCGTTGGTGCCGTCGCCGGTGAAGGTCTGCGTGCCGAACTCGCTGACGAACAGCGGCAGGCTCTTCGCCGCCCGAGCCACCACCGCGCGCCGGTCGGCGCCGTGCGAGGCCGCGTAGAAGTGGAACGTGTACATGACGTTCTCGGCGTCGACCGGATCGTCGACGACCTCGGTCTCGTCGCTGCCCTCGCTCAGGCCCAGCGACGAGAAGCCACGGGTGCCGACCAGCACGACGCTGTCCGGCGAGTTCTTCCGGATCACCGGGATGACCTGTTCGGCGTACGTCTTGATGCCGTCCCAGCTGACGCCGTTCGGCTCGTTCGCGACCTCGTAGATCACGTTGTCGTTCGCCGCGTGCCGGGCCGAGACGTCCGCGAAGAACGTCTTGGCCAGACCCAGGTTCACGTTGGGGTCACCCGGGGTGAGGATGTGGAAATCCACCAGGACGTAGAGCCCGAGCCGGGTGGCCTCGTCGACGAGGCCGTTCACCTTGGCGGTGAAGCCGACCGGGTCGGTCTCCAGGCCACCCTCCTGCACGTACATCGACAGCCGGATGAAGTCGGCGTTCCAGTCGTCGCGCAGCGCCGCGAGCGAGTCGGCGTTCACGCAGTTCGGGAAGAACTGCAGGCCGTGACTACTCATACCGCGTAGTTGGATCGCCTCGCCGGCCTCGTTGCACAACTGCACACCGCAGACGCTGAGCCGACCGTTGACCGACACGGGCGTGCCGGCCGGGGCGGCAGCGGAGCCCGCGGGTGCCGGCTCGGCCGCTGCGGCGGTCGTCGGCGCGGCGGTCGGCTTCGCGACCGGGGCTGTCTCGGTGCCGTCGCTGAGCGCGCAGGCCGACAGGCCCTCGGCGTTGAGGTCGGGCTTCGCGGCGTTGCGACCGATCGCCGTCTCGATCCGGTTGATGGTGGCGAATCGCTTGTCCCGCAGCGGGCCGAGGACCACGTTCCGGGCGAAGTCGGGACCGCCCTGACCGACCGTGTCGCGCAGCCGCTTGTCGGCCTCGGCGATCTGGCTGTCGAGCAGTTCGAGGTTGCGCTGCACCTCGGCCTGCTGTTGAGCCGGAATGTTCACACCGACGGTGACCTTCGGACAACTGACGGTGGGCGCCGACTCGCCGGCGGAGGCGATGCCCAACCCGACACCGACGACGAGAACCGCGACCCCGACGACGGCGCCGAGCCGCCAACGACGCTCTGACGTGCGTGACCTGCCGAACCTAGAACTGCGCATCGGAATCGCGACCTCCCGCCGGGTGTACCCACGTCCGTACGGAGGGAGTTACGGGAGCGCTCCCGCCACGGATCAAGGATCGGAAGGCCTTTATCCGCTGGTCCCGGGGAACTGCGCCCTGCGGCGCCGGCCGCGGGCTCAGACTCGGGTCCGGATCCAACTGAGCCACTCGGCGGCCAGCCGGCGTCCGTTCGGGAGCCGGTCGTGTCGGTCCCAGCGCCAAACGGTGGCCAGTGCCAGGGTGAGTGTCCGGCAGTCGTCCAGCAGGTCGTGGTCGATGCCCGGGTAGTGCCCGGCAACGTCCTCGGGCGCGTGGGCGAGGTCGAACTCGACCGGTCCTCGGCAGCAGGTCTCCAGATCGATGAACAGGGGCCCGATCCTCGTCGGCAGCAGGTTGCCCGGGTGCGGCTCGCCGTGCAGGGTCTGCTCGGCGCGGCCGCGTGCGGCGACAGCGCGGCGGAGTTCGCGCAGGGTCGAATCGAGAAGCTCACGGTCCGCGTCGGCGAGGTCGGGCGTACGGTCGCGGTCGGCCATCAGCCGCTGTGCCTGCTCGACCCGGTCCGTCCAGTGCGGTGTCGGCAGGCGCAGGCCGCGCATGCCGGAATGCAGCCGGGCGAGGGTCGCGGCGTAGCGCGCCGGCGTCACCGTCCGGGTCGACGGCTCGTAGTAGCGCCACAGCGTGACCGCGTAGCCGTCGCGCTCGTGCACGCGGGGCGGCACGCGCGGGTCGAGCACCGCCACCGGGCTGCCCTCAGCGGTCAACCGTTGTGCGAGCCGGAGCTCGAACCGGGCGGCGGCGTGATCCGCGGCCGCCGACACCCGGGCCAGCACGTCACACGGCAACAGGCGCAGCGTGATCCGGTTCGACTCCTGCAGAATGATCGCGTCCTGACTCGGCAGCCCGAGCGACGAGGCGATCGATCGGGCCGCGGCTACGGCCTCCGTCGCCATCTCAGACCCCGGAAGCCATGATCCCGGCCGCGCGAAGAGCGAGCCGTCCGAGGACCCGTGAATTCGGCGGTGATGTCACTCGGCGAGCACGGCGGTGAGCATCGGGAGAAGCGGCTCGTGGGCGAGACGCAGGCCGCCGAGCTGGGACGTCCCGAACCACGCCACCGCGTCGTGTTCGTCCGGCGCGGCGTTGACGGGTGTTCCGGTCCAGTCGTCGACCAACCAGATCCGCATGTGGAACGTCGCACCCCGGATCTCCCGCATCGGCGGGCCGGACGGCTCAGACGCCGTGATCCCCAGCTCCTCCCGAAGCTCGCGGACCAGGCTCTGCGTCGGCTCCTCCCCCTCGTCGACATGACCGCCCGGCAGGTCCCACACGTCGCGGAACCACCGGCGTCCGGCGCTTCGATGGACCAGCAACACCCGGTCCCCGTCGCGGAGAACGCCCGTCACGATTCGGGCCGGACCGGAGTCGTCGGCGGAGATCGTCATCGGCCCATCCTGCCCCAGGCGGAACCGCCGTGGCGGCCGACCGGGCCGTCCGCACGTGCGTATGGTCGGGACATGGTCACCGTAGCCGACGTCCGCGCGCTGGCACGGACGCTGCCGCGCAGCAGTGAGCACCTCGTCCGGGACCGCGTGAAGTTCCGGGTCGGCGCCATCGTGTACGTCGCGTTCTCCCGCGACGAGACGACGATGGGCTTCGGTTATCCGAAGGAGGAGCGCGACGGGCTCATCGCCGACGAGCCGGACCTTTTCTTCCTGCCCGGTGTCTCCGACCAGCGCTTCAACTGGGTCTGCTGCCACGCCGACCGGCTCGACCACGGACACATGACCGAGCTGGTGACGGAGGCGTGGCGCATGGTCGTGCCCAAGTTCCTCGCCCGGCAGAGACTCGGAGGTTGACCACGGCCGGGAGGCCGGATTGCGGTTGCCGAATGCCCACCGGCGGATAAGTGTCGGAGCATGGATGCGACGACGCGGGCGAACAGACGTGCCTGGGAGGCCGCCTCTCAGAAGTACGTCCGGGAACACCGGGCCATCCTGGCCGAGGTCGCCGCCGGCTCATCGCTCGCCGAGGTCGAGCGCGACCTGCTGCACGACGTGCTGCGCCGGTCACCTGACGTCCTGCACTGGCAGAGCGGGAACGGCACCGACGACATCGCTCTCGTGCGGGCCGGCGCGAAGTCGGTCGTGGGGGTCGACTACAGCGAGGTCGCGGTGCGCGCGGCGCAGCGCCGCGCGAACGAGCTCGGTGTCGCCTGCCGGTACGTCGTGGCGGCGCTCCCGGGTGCTCCGCTGACCGACGCCTGCGCCGATCTCGTCTACACCGGCAAGGGCGCGTTGATCTGGATGCCCGACCTGACCCGGTGGGCCCAGGACATCGTCCGACTGCTCCGCCCGTCGGGGCATCTGTTCGTCTACGAGGAGCACCCTGCGACGCCCCTGTGGACGTGGGACGCCGACGAACCTCGTATCCGATCGGATCGCAGCTATTTCGCCAGGAGCCACATCAACGACACCTTTCCCGCCGGCGGAGCGGTCCAGTGGCAGCGCACGCTCGGCGAGGTCGTCACGGCGGTGACCGCGGCGGGCCTGCACCTCCTGCACCTCGGCGAGTACGCCGATCCGTTCTGGCGCATGGGTGGCGTGGACGCCGCGGCCTGGGCGGGCCGTCTGCCCAACTCGTTCGCGCTTCTCGCGCACCGGACGGCCGACTAGACCTCGACCGACATGTCACCCCGGTCATCGACCGACCGGGCGGTAACGGAGAACAACGACGCCGTTGCCGAACCGACGCTCACCGAGGAACTCGAAGTCGGTGCGCACGCCAGGAGGCAGCCCTGGCTTGCCGCCGCCGACGGAGACGGGCCAGACGATCAGCTGGCACTCGTCGACGAGTCCGGCCCGCAGGGCCTGCGCCGCCAGGTCCGCGCCGCCGATCATGAGGTCACTATCGGCAGTGGCCTTCATCTCGCGTACGGCGGCGGGGTCGAAACGGCGCTCCAGGCTGGTGCGGGCCGTCGACGTCGCGGTGAGGGTGGTGGAGTAGACGACCTTGTCCGCCGCCTGCCACACGCGCGCGAACTCGGCCATGCGCGCGGACTGCGCGGCCAGGGCGGGGTCGGTCTCCCAGACCGCCATCGACTCGTAGAGGCGCCGCCCGTAGAGGAAGGTGCCCACCGATCGCACGAGGTCGGTGGTGAACGTGAACACCTCGTCGTCGAGCGGGAGCCAGGCGAAGGCCCCGCTCTCGTCCTCGATGTAGCCGTCGACCGACACGTTGTTCACGTAGATCAGTTTTGCCACGCCTCTGCCTCCCGGTGTGTCGTGCGGAAGCCTCCGCCTCTCGACCGTTCCACGAACGACCCGGCCCGGATGCGACGACATCCCGGGAAAAAGTTCAGAGCCCTTCGGCGAGCGCCGACCGGACGAACGCGAGGAGCCGGTCGTTCGCCTCGTCGGAGCCGACCGTGATCCGCACCCCGGCGCCGGGCAGCGCCATCACCAGGATCCCGGCCGCGCGGGCCCGATCCGCGAACGACGCCGCCCGCTCCCCCAGCGGCAGCCACACGAAGTTCGCCTCGCTGGGCGCCACGGTGACCCCCAGACCGCGCAGCGCGCCGACCAGGCGGGTCCGCGACGCCACCAGCTCCGTGCACCGGTGGGTCAGCTCCGAGGTCACGTCCGGGGCGAGGCTCGCCACGGCCGCCGCCTGGGCGAGCGCGTTCGGGAAGAACACCGCGCCGGTCAGCGCCGCCGCCGCGGCCAGCCGGGGCGGCACCACGGCGTAGCCGATCCGCAGCGCGGCCAGCCCGTACGCCTTGGAGAAGGTGCGCAGCACGCAGACGTTGTCGTACGCCCGGTACAGCTCCATCCCGTCCGGCGACTCCGGGTCGGTGACGAACTCCCGGTACGCCTCGTCCACGATGACCGGCACGTCGGCCGGGATGCGGTCGAGGAACGCCTCGACCCGGTCGCGGCGCAGCGCCGCCCCGGTCGGGTTGTTCGGGCTGCACAGCAGCACGCACCGGGTCCGGTCGGTGACCGCGTCCGCCATCGCGGGCAGGTCGTGGTCGTACCCGTCCATCGGCACCGGCACCGCGCGGGCGCCCGCGTTGCGCACGATCAGCGGGTAGCCCTCGAACGACAGCGCCGCGTGCACGACCTCCGGTCGGGGTCCGAGCGACTGCACCAGGTGCTGGCACAGCCCGGCCGAGCCGGGGCCGATCACTATCGCCTCTGGCCCCACCCCGAGCCGAGCGGACAACGCCGACACCAGCGTCGACGAGGTGCGGTCCGGATACCGCTGGAGCGCGGCGGCCCCCTTGGCGACGATCCGCCGGATGCCGGGTAGCGGCGGGTACGGGGTCTCGTTCATCGACAGGTCGGTCGGGTCGACAACGGTCGCACGTGTCACGGGTTGCTCACTTCTCGGACGGGGCCGGTGCGGACGGGGTGTGGGCGTGCCGGTCGGCGAGCAGCCCGAGCTGGTGCAGCCGGTCGACCAGGGAGAGCGGCCGGACGTCCGTACCGGAGAGGTTGCCGGCGGTGAGCCCGAGCAGCCGGGGGTTGGCGGCGGTGCGGCGCATCATCCGCCCGCCGAGCAGTTTCGGCAGCCCGGAGACGCTGGTGATCATGCGGGAGGCGTTGTGGCTGACGGTGGCGACGTGGTCGAGCCGGGGCCGGCGGGCGGCCTCGAACGCCCGCAGCGCCCGGTCCACCGCGCCCGGCTCCGGCGTGCCGCCCTCGGCCGCCAGGGTGGCGGCGAGGGTCTCGGCGTCACCGAGGGAGCTGTTGACGCCCTGCGCCGCCATCGGGTGCACCGCGTGGGCGGCCTCGCCGACCAGCGCGAGGCCGGGCACGGTGAGGCGGGCGGTGCGCAGCCGGTAGACCGCGAGGAGTTGGCGGCGGTGCAGGCTGGCCCGGATCGCCGACGCCAGCGGCCGGAGGGCCGGCACGTCGGTGATCAGCCGGTCGCACCAGGGGTCCAGGTCGGTGCGGCCCCGGAACTCGTCCGGCGTCACCTGCACGTAGAGGCGGCACCGGCCGCCCGGCAGCGGGTAGACCAGACACAGGCCACGACCGGTCCGGTAGGCGGTCACCTCGTCGGCCACCTCGGCGCCGGCCACGTCGAACGCGACCAGGCCGTGCGGGTACTCGCCGCGCTCGACCGCGACGCCGGCCGCCCGGCGCAACGGCGAGGACATCCCGTCGGCGGCCACCACCAGCGCCGCCGGCACGTCCTGGTCACCGCCGTCGCCGGTGACCCGAACGCCGCCGACCCGCCCGCCGGCGTCGCGCAGCAGGCCGGTCACCCGCCGCCCCCAGCGGAGGTCCACCGTGGCGGGCAGCCCGTCGGCGAGCACGCCGCGCAGGTCGCCGTAGTCGGCGCAGAGGATCTCCCGGTACGCCCCGGGCAGGCCGGCGTAGTCCAGGCAGAGCAACGGCCCGCCGTACGGGTCGCGGATGGCCAGCCGCCCGACCGGGCGCGCGCCGGTGGCCCGCAGCGCGTCGAGCGCACCCCAGGCGTCGAGGATGCGGACCGTCTCGGGTTGCAGGATCTCGCCCTTGGCGATCGACGCGGGGGTGCGCTGCCGGTCGAGCACGAGCACCCGCAGCCCGAGCGCGCCGAGCGCGCGGGCGCTCGCCAGGCCACCGGCGCCGGCGCCCACCACCACGACGTCGGCGCTCATCGGGCCACCGCCCCGGGGGCGACGTCCGATCGGGCCGCGGCGGCCCTGCGGTGTTCACCGAGCGCGCGCAGCGCAAGCGCCTGGGTGATCACCGCGTTGGGGTAGCGCATGTGGTGGCGGATGTAGTTGCACACCCGGGCCGCCGGCCATCCGCCGTCCGGCCCGGCGGCCGCCACCAGCCAGGCGACGCCCCGGTCGGCCGCGTGGCGGTGCTCCGGATCGCCGGTGGCGAGCAGGCCCTGGACGGCCCAGGCGGTCTCCTCGACCGTGCCGGCGGTGCCGTCGCCCGGCCCCCACGAGCCGTCCGGCAGTTGGGTGTCGCGCAGCCAGCGAGCCGACCGGCGGACCACGTCGTGCCGGGCGTGACCGACCCGGGACAGCGCCGCCACCACCACGGCCGTGCCGGAGGTGTGGTCGCGGTACCACAGGTTCTCGAACCGGCCGTCGGGGGCGGCCCGGCTCAGCAGCCAGGCCACGGCCCGCGCGATCGCCGGGTGGTCGTCGGGGTGGCCGGCGTCGTGCAGGGCGAGGATCGCCTGGCTGGTGATGGCCGGGCACGGGCCGTCGTTGGCGAGCTGCGTGTCGCGTACCCACAGGCTCCACGAGCCGCGGCTGTCCTGCCGGCCGACCAGCCACTCCAGGCCGGTGCGCAGGACCGGGTCCGCGTCCGCGTCGGGGTAGCCGGCGAGCGCCGACAGGATCTCGGCCGACTCCAGCGTCACCGGCCAGCCGGCCACGTTCGAGTAGCTCCAGCCGCCCGGCGGCACGTCCAGCACCTCGAACGCGGCCGGTTTCTGGGTGGCGTGGAAGAAGTCCCGGGTGGCGCGCAGCCGCGGGTCGGCAGCGTACCCGGCCGCGATCAGGCCGGTCACCGCGTAGCCGGAGCGGGTCAGGTCCAGGTTCGTCACGGCGTCCCAGGCCCCGTCGGGGCGGACCGCCCGCCGCAGCCAGCCCACCACGGCCTCGGCGATGTCGGGCGCCTCCCCGCTGCGGGCCAGGCCGAGCAGCACCAGGGCGGCGGGCCACGGGTCCTCGCTCAGCGCGCCGGTGCGCCCCTCGTGGTCGTGGACGGAGCGCAGCAGGCGCAGCGCCACCGGCCGGGCCCGACGCAGCGTGGCGCGGCGCAGGCGGCCGGCGGGCAGCAGGTCGGCCTGCATCAGGGCGAGACCGACGAACGGTGTGGTGCGGAACGACAGGCGCCGGCGGCGGACCCGGTCGAACAGCACGATCTCCAGTGGCAGCCGGCGCAGCGGGCCGGCCTCGGCGGTCAGCCCGGCCATGGTCAGGAGCTGCCGGCACAGCAGCGAGATGGCCCGGTCGGTGACCGTGTCGACGCCGCCCATCGCGGCCAGTCGGGCCCGCCCGGCCGCGACCGCCTCCGCACCGGTCGCGGGCGCGCTGAGCGCGAGCGCCGCGACCGCGACGGCGGTGGGCACGACCTCGCTCTCGGCGCCCACCACGCCGCCCCAGCCGCCGTCGTCGTGCTGCTGCCGGAGCAGCCATCCGACGCCGGCGTCGACCAGGTCCGCGCTGCCCGCCGGGTCGGCCGCGTGCAGCGCGGCCACCGCGCCGGCGGTGCCCAGCACCGAGGCCGGCGGGTCGTCGCCGAAGACGCCGTCGGCGCGCCGGCGGCGCAGCAGCGCCTCGGCGCCGGCGGTGAGCGCCTTCGCGACGGCCTCGGCGGTCACAGCGGTCATGGCGCGTCCTCCAGAGACACTCGACGGTGGGTGGCCAGGGCCAGGCCCGCGGTCGCCGGGCCGAGTTCGTGCCGGGCGCGCATCCCGCGCTGCGCCCACCAGGTCAGCGCGACCATCGGCAGCACGAGCGCGAGCTGCACGGCGACGCCGAGGCCGAGCCCGACCACGGCCGAGGCCAGCACCACCCGCTCGACGACCAGGACGGAGTGGGCGCGCAACGCCACCACCACCGGCATCCCGGCGCGCCGGGTCACGAGCGGTGCGAGCGCGGCGACGCCCACCACCGCGACCACGAGCAACGTCACCAGGTAGGCGGGACGCACGTCGGGGTCGGCCAGCAGACCGGCGGTGAGGGCGGCGCCGAGCGTGACGGCGTGCAGCGCCACGACGGTCCGGACCGCGAACGGTACGCCCCGGCGGACCGGCAGCGTCTCGTACCCGCCCGCGCGGTCCCCGTCGATGTCGCGCAGCGCCCCGACCAGGTTGGACATCGCGTCGTGCGCCCAGAACGCGACGGTCAGCGCCAGCAGCACCGGCAGCGCCGACGACGGGTCCGGCGGAAGCCCGACGGCGAGCGCGCCGTAGAGCAGCGCGACCGCGCCGAGCGCGCCACGGACCAGGTTGCCGGCGATCCCGCGTGCCTTGAGCCAGCGGCTGTAGGCGACGATGCCGAAGCCGGCCAGCAGCGCCACCGCCGTGGTGCTCCAGCCGCCGGCCGCCGCCAGGACGGCGAGCACGGCGAAGCAGGCGCATCCGCACGCCACCGCCGTGCGGGCCCGCAGCCGGTCGGACGGGATCGGCCGGTGCGGCTTGCTGCCGGCGTCCAGTTCCCGGTCGAACCAGTCACCGAGGTAGTGGCCGCCCAGCCAGCCGGCGGTCGGCGCGGCCCAGGCCGACAGGAGCCGCCACGGATGGTGAGGGCCGGCGGCCACCGCCGCGCCGCCGAGCCCGACCAGCCCCACGTACCAGAGGGTGTAGGGCCGCCAGGTCTCCAGGTGCGCCCGCAGTGTCCGGGCGGCACTCACGCCATCTCGCTCGTCAACCAGCGCGCGATGCCGGCCAGCACGTCCGCGCTCGCGGAGGGGGCGAGCACGGCCAGCTCGGCCCGCGCGCGCTCGGCGTGCTCGACCATCCGCCGGTGCGCTCCCCCGACCGCGTCGAGGTCGCGGAGCAGGGCGGTGACCCACTCGACGTCGCCGGGGCCCGCGCCACGGCGGTGCAGCACCGCCATCAGCTCGACCCGGTCGGTGTCGGTGGCCGCGTCGTAGGCCAGCAGCAGCGGCAGGGTCGGCCGGCCGTTGTTGAGGTCGCTGGTCGCCGGCTTCCCGGTCTGCTCCGGGGTGGCGAGGTAGGACAGCAGGTCGTCGCGGATCTGGAAGGCGACGCCCAGGTGCTCGCCGTAGCGGGCGAGCGCGGACGCCACGGCCGGTTCCGCGCCGCCGAGCAGCGCGCCGATCTGGCACACCGCGCGGAACAGCGACCCGGTCTTGAGGCGGATCATCTCCGGGTACCAGCGGGCCCCCGCGTCCAGGTCGCCGACCAGCCCCGCCTCGATCGACTGGCCCCGGCACAGGTCCTGCCCCGCCTCGGCCAGCGCGGTGAGCGCCGCGACCACGTGCCCCGGTGGGACCGCGGCGCCGCCGTCCACGATGGCCCGGAACGCGGTGAAGATGAGGTGGTCGCCGGCGACGATGGCGCCCGGGATGCCGAATGCGACTGGCACCGCCGGGCGGCCGCGGCGCAGCGTGTCGGCGTCGATGATGTCGTCGTGCACGAGCGTCGCGACGTGCAGGTATTCCGTGCCGAGCGCGGCGGCGAGCACGTCGCGGGGGGATCCGCCCACCGCCTCCGCGGCGTGCAGCGTCATCATCGGGCGGAGCAGCTTGCCGGCCGGCAGCAGCGCGTACCGGGCGGTCGCGGTGAGCTGGTCGGTGGTCTCCGGCCAGCGGCGGCCGAGTTCGGCGTGCAGCAGCCGTCCCGATTCGCTTCGGGCGAGGTCGTCGATGAAGGGCGGATATCGCGTGAAGCCAGCAACCGTCATGACGCGTCGACCCTTTCACGAAGGCTCGGCTAGTCGCCATGCGAGACGTTACCGGCCGGAACTCCCGCGAACAACCATTGATAAATGCACCAATTCATGGGTGGCGACCAATGTGATGACGATATTCTTCGGCAAATTGGCCGATGCGCAGCCAAATGAGCCTTTCCGGCGCCAGGGCGGTCGCCGCCGGAAGTCGGACCCGCGTGGGAGCATGCGGCCATGACGAGAGCGAAGGGTCCGGTGACCGTGCCGGTCGACACGGACGTCGACGACTTCCTGGCGGCGGTCCCCGACGAGCGACGGCGGGCCGACGCGCGACGACTCCGGGCCATCCTTCAGGACGCCACCGGAGAGCCACCGGTGATGTGGGGCACGAGCATCGTGGGCTTCGGCAGCCACCGCGGCCCCACCGGCGAGTTCTTCCTGGTCGGCTTCTCGCCGCGTAAGCAGCATCTCGTGCTCTACCTGGCCGGTGGCTACGCCGAGCGGCACGGCGCGGCGCTCGCGCGGCTCGGCCCGCACCGGACGGCGAAGGCATGCCTCTATCTCACCCGGCTCGACGCCGTCGACGAGAGCGTCCTTCGTGAGCTGATCGACGCATCCGTCCGGGAGCGCCGGGGCGCCGACGGGGCCGATCCACCCGGGGCGTGACGGCGGGGGCGGGTCAACCGTCAGCGAGCGGCCGCGAACTCCATGAGCGTGAGCCCGTCCGGGCCGGTGAAGGTGCGCCGCGGTGCCAGACCGGCGGCGGCGGCCAGCGCGGTGTGCTCGGCCACGCTCCGCTCGCGACCGCCCACCAGCACCAGCATCCGCAGGTCGTACGCGGACAGGTGCGGCACGTGCGGCACGGTCGGGAGCACCTCGACGACCAGCACCCGGCCGCTGTCACCGGCCGCCTCGGCGCAGCGCCGCAGGATCGCGGTGGCGTGGGTGTCGCTCCAGTCGGTGAGCGCGCGGGACACCACGTAGACGTCACCGCCGGCCGGCAGGGGGGCGAAGAAGTCGCCGACCACGGCCTCCACCCGGGCGGTGAGGCCGTGCGCGGCGAACGTCCGGGCGGCGGTGGCCACCGGTTCGTCGCGGTCGACGAGCGTGCCACGCAGGTGCGGGTGCGCGCCCAGCAACTCCCGCAGCAGCCCGCCGGCACCGCCGGCCACGTCGACCACGTGCGCCACCTCGTGCCAGGGATAGCGCGTGGCCACCTCCGGCGCGGTGAACCGCTGCTGGCTGAGCATCAACGCGTCGAAGTAGGCACGGTGCTCCGGGTGGGCGTCCAGATCGGCCCAGAAATCACGCCCGTGCACCGAGGCGTAGCCGGGCTCGCCGGTGCGGATCGCGTGCGGCAGCCCGACCCAGGCCAGGTCCATCCGCGCGCCGAGGCCGCCGAGGTCGAGGTCGGCGCCGCGCCCGCCGCCGTCGCGGTCGCGGAGCAGCTCGCCGACGTCGGTCAGGGTGAACACGCCCGGCGGCGTCTCGACGAAGACGCCCCGGTGGCTGAGGTACCGCAGCAGGCGGCCCAACGCGGCGGGGTCGACGCCGCACGCCGCCGCCAGCGCGTCCAGGCCGGTGACGCCGGCCGCGATCCGGTCCGGCACCCGCAGCGTCACCGCGGTGCGCACCGCGAACGGGGTCGCCAGGTCGGTGAGGCGGTCCAGGCGCGCGGCCGCGTCGTCCCCGTCGATCGCCACCGAGTTCCTCCCCCGTACGCCGGCCGGGACGACCGCCCGCCGGCGCAGCGAATGATCCCAAGCCGCCGGCGGGCGCGTCAACGGCGACGCTGGTGAGGACATTCACGAACGTGGAAGAATGCGCCGACGGGGCGCCGCGTGCAGACCGGGAGGACCATCGATGACCACTTCCACCGCCGCCGACGTCCGACTCGTCGCGGGCGCCCTGGGGGCGCGGGTCCGCGGCATCGACCTCAACACGCTCACCGACGACGGCTTCACGCTGATCCACGACCTGCTGCTCGCGCACCAGGTGGTGTTCGTCGCCGGACAGACCGGGCTGACGCCCGAGGCCCACGTGGCGTTCGGCCGCCGGTTCGGCGAGGTCGAGCTGCACCCCTACCTGCCCCGCCTGGAGGGGCACCCGGAGATCGTCGTCATCGACTCGACCGACGGCGGGAAGGTCGACGTCTGGCACACCGACATGACGTTCCACCAGAGCCCGCCGATCGCGTCCATCCTGCACCTGACCGAGCTGCCGGAGGTCGGTGGCGACACCATGTGGACCAACCAGTGCCGGGTCTACGAGGCGCTCTCCGCGCCGCTGCGCGACCTGCTCGACGGGCTGACCGCCATCCACGTCATCCGGATCGGCACCGAGTTCACCAGCCGCGCGGAGCACCCCGTGGTGCGCGTGCACCCGGAGACCGGGCGCCGCTCGCTCTATGTCAACCGGCTCTTCACCTCGCACATCCCGCAGCTGACCCGCACCGAGAGCGACGCCCTGCTGGAGCACCTGTTCCGGTTCTCCGAGAGCCCGCAGTTCACCTGCCGCTACCGCTGGCGGGTGGGCGACGTCGCGGTGTGGGACAACCGGGTCACCCAGCACTACGCGATCAACGACTACGACGGTGTCCGGCGCGGGCAGCGCATCACGGTGCTCGGCGACCACCCGACCGGGAACCCGCCCCGCTGGGAGCACTACGCGCCGGCGCCGGGCGAGCGCTACTGGCCGGACCGGGTCAACGCGGTGGAGAGCTACTGACCGCCGGTCACCAGGTGACCGGGAACGACGCGATGCCGCCGTTCACCCGGTCGTGCCGCCACGGGATCTCCTCGATCGGCACGGCCGGCGCCAGCTCCGGCATCCGGCTCAACAGCGCGCCGAGGGACAGTTCCACCTGCATCCGGCCCAGCGCCGTGCCGAGGCAGAAGTGCGGCCCGAAGCCGAAGGTCAGGTGCGGCACGGTCGGCGTCCGGTCGATGTCGAACCGGTTGGGCTCGGGGAACTGCCGGGGGTCGCGGTTGCCGGCCCACGGGATGGCCATCACGCAGTCGCCGGCCCGCATCGCGACGCCACCGAGGGTCAGGTCCTCCCGCACCACCTGGACCCGGAACATGCTGCTCACCGACGTGTAACGCAGGATCTCGTCGGTGGCCGCGGCGAGTTTCCCGGGTGCCGCGCGCAGCTTCGCCAGCTGCTCCGGGTGCTGGAACAACGCGCGCAGCCCCGCGCTCGTGGCGTTGATCTCCAGCCCGCCGAGCAGCACCCCCATGGCCAGCTCGACCAGCTCGGCGTCGACCAGCGCGTGCGCGTCCTGGCCGAGGACCCACGCCGAGAGCAGGTCGTCGCCGGGCTCCGCGCGCTTGCGCGCCAGTTGCCCGGTCAGGTAGGCCCGCAGCGCCGCCTGGGCGTCGGCGGCGCCGGCCGAGCCGTACGCGGTGACCGAGTTGAGGCCGGAGATCCAGTCGTAGAAGCGGGGGCGATCGGCGACCGGTACACCCAGCACGTCGCAGACCACGAACACCGGCAGCGGGGCCACCAGCCCGGCCACCAGGTCGGCCGGGCGGGGACCGGCGAGCATCGCGTCGACCAGCTCGTCCACCAGCCGCCGCACCCGGGGGCGGAACGTCTCGATGCGGCGCGCGGTGAACGCCCGGCCGGCCACCCGGCGCACCGCCGCGTGCGCCGGACCGTCCATGTTCAACTCGCGCGGCCCCCCGGCGCCGGGCGTCGTGGTCGCGCCGAGCGGGAGCCGGGAGAACCGGCTGTCGGCCAGGACCGTGCAGCAGTGCTCGTAGCTGAGCACGAGCCAGGCCGCCCGCCCGTCGGGCAGTCGCACCCGACTGACCGGTTCGGTGACGACCATGTCGAGCAGTTCGGTGGGCAGGTCGCCGGTGAACGGCTCGAACGGATATGGCCGCAGCCCGGAATTGACCGGCACCCGGTAAGACTCCACCACGGGTAGCCCACCGTCAATATCCATTGCTAGCATCTGCTGGTCCAGGACTGCCGTTTCGCGCGCGGATTGGTGGGATTTGACTGCGGCCTTGCGCATTTTGATGTCGACGTGGGGCTGGCGGTCGCATTTCTACGGCCTGGTTCCGCTCGGCTGGGCGCTCCAGGCGGCCGGTCACGAGGTGCGGGTGGCCAGCCATCCCTCAATGGTCGCCCCGATCAGCTCGGCCGGGCTCGCCGCCGTGCCGCTCGGCGAGGACGTCGACTTCGCCGAGGCGTTCGCCGGGCGGATCGGCGCGGTGGCCGCGCTGGACCGGCCCGGCAGCGCGCCGGCGGGTGCCCTCGAACCGGCGATCACCGCCGACGGCGGCGTCGTCCGGTTCGCCGACGCGCTCCTCGACGAGCTGGTCGCGTTCGGCCGGGCCTGGTCGCCCGACCTGATGGTCTGGGAGCCGTTCAACCTGGCCGCGCCGGTGGCCGCCGCCGCGCTGGGCGTACCCGGCGTGCGGCACCTGTGGGGCCCGGACTCCTCGGTGACGCTCCGCCTGGACCCGGAGACGGTGCTCGGGCCGCTCGCCGCCCGGTTCGGGCTCTCCGCCGCCGACGTGGCGTTGCACGGCGACCTGACGCTCGATCCGGCCCCGCCGCCGATGCAGGTGCCGACGACCCGCCCCGGGCAGCCGGTGCGTTTCGTGCCGTACAACGGCACGGCCGTGCTGCCGCCGTGGCTGCACCGCCCGGCGGACCGGCCCCGGGTCTGCGTCACGGCCGGCACCATGATGGCCGGCGCCGGGCTGGCCGACCGCCTCGACCTGGCCCGGGTCGTGCGGTCGGTGGCCGAGCTGGACGTGGAGGTCGTCGTGGTGGTCGAACCCGACCAACGGCGAGGGCTGGGCGCGGTGCCGGCCAACGTCCGGCTGGCCGACGCGCCGCTCGCGCTGCGGCTGGTGCTGCCGACCTGCGCCGCGATCGTCCAGCAGGGCGGCGCCGGCACCACCATGACCGCGCTCGCCCACGGCGTGCCGCAGCTGATCCTGCCGCGGGTGAGCGACCAGCACTTCAACGGCGAGCGGCTGGCGGCCACCGGCGCCGGCACCTGGCTGCCGCCGGAGCGCGCCGGCGGCGCCGTGCTGCGCGACACCGTGGGCGAGCTGATCGGCGACGGGCCGGCGCGGGCCGCCGCCACGCTGATGCGCGACCGGATCCGCGCGCTGCCCAGCCCCGCCGAGGTGGTGCCGGCGCTGGCCGCCCTCGCCGGACGCACCCGACCTGACCGTCCACCGAGGAGTCGCAGATGACGCAGCCGAGACCCGTCGCGTACCCGCTCGCGCCGGCTCCCACGATCTACCACCCGTCGCCGGACTACACCCGGCTGCGCGAAACCTGCCCGGTGGCCCGCGTCGAGCTGCCCGACGGCGGGTCGGCCTACCTCGCCACCCGGCACGCCGACGTGCGGCGGGTCTTCACCGACCACCGGTTCAGCCGGGCGGCTGCGGCCGGACCGGACCGACCGACGCGGGAACTCGGCTCGCTCGCGGAGGACTCGCTGATCGGCATGGACCCGCCCCGGCACACGCTGATGCGCCGGGCGGTGTCGCACGCGTTCACGGTCCGCCGGGTGGAGGAGCTGCGGCCCACCGTCGCGGCGCTGGTGGCCGGGATGATCGACCGGATGGAGGCCGCCGGCCGCCCGGCCGACCTGGTCACCCACCTCTCCGCGCCGCTGCCGCTGGTCGTGATCAGCCGGCTGTTCGGCATCGCGGAGCACGACCGGGAACGGGTCCGGCAGTGGTCCGACGCGCTGGTCGGTGACTGGGACGCCGACCCGGCGGCGCCGCAGGCCGCCCTCGACGCGTTCCGCTCCATGATCGACGAGCGTCGGCGGCACCCCGGCGACGACCTGATGAGCGCGCTCATCGCCGCCTGGGACGAGCACGACGACCTCACCGAACGGGAACTGGTCTCGGTCACCGCCGGCATCTTCGTGGGTGGGCACGAGACCACCACCAACCAGCTCAACCTGTTCCTGCTGGTGCTGGCCCGCCACCCGGAGCAACTGGCCGGGCTGCGCGGGGACGACCGGGCCGCGGTCGCCCGGGCGGTCGAGGAGCTGTCCCGCTTCATCCAGCTCGGCGACAACGGGGTGCTGCTGCCCCGGGTCACCACCGAGGAGGTGGAGCTGGGCGGTGTACGCCTGCCGGTCGGCTCGGCGGTGCTGCCGGCGATCGCCTCGGCCAACCGGGACGCCACGGTGTTCCCCGACGCGGACTCGCTCGACCTGGACCGGACGCACAACCCGCACCTGGCGTTCGGCGCCGGCCCGCACCACTGCCTCGGCGCGGCGCTGGCCCGGATGGAGTTGCAGGAGGCGCTGGGCGCCCTGCTGCGCCGGCTGCCCGGCCTGCGGCTCGCGGTCGACGAGTCGGAGCTGCGGTTCCGGCCGGGCCTGGTCGTCCGCAGCCTGGAGTCGCTGCCGGTGACCTGGGACGACCGGTGAGCGACGCCCCGCCGGTCAGCCGGCCGACCCGGGCGTGACCCGGGTCGGCGCGTCGGCGTCGAGGGCGGCCTCAACGGCGACCTCCTCCACGCCGCGCAGCAGGCGCTCGGCCTGCGCCTCGGTGAAGCTCGCGAAGTCGAAGATGACCTGGAGGAACACCGTGCCCGGGTGGTCCTCGACGGTGAGGAACGCCTGTTCGGGGAGGTGGTCCAGCGGGCCGTCCCAGACCAGGAACGTCTCGGCCGCCTTCCGCCGGATCGCCGCCGGCGTCACCTCCTCGTCCCGGACGCCCTCCTCGGCCGCCGCCCGGGTGGTCACCCGCCGGTCGTTGATCCGGCAGCTGACCCGGGCCGGATAGCCGCGTTCGGCGTCCCAGCGGGCCGCGCACTCCTCGAGCCGTGCCGGGTCGTAGTAGGCGTACATGCCGGCGGCCACCGACGCCCGACGGGCACGGGACACCACCTCGTCCACTGTGGTGTCGGCGGTGTCGACGGTCAGCACGCCGTTCTGGCTGAGCGGGGCGATCGCCTCGGCGAAGCCGGGCCGGAACCGGTTGCCGACGATGAGCTTCGCGGTGAGCGGGCTGACCCCGGTGGCCCGGCCGATCGCGACCGCGATGACCGCGAGCAGCACCCGCGAGGTGTCGGTGCGGGTCCGTCGGGCGACGGCCCGCACCGCGAGGTACGCCGCGGGTGAGCTGAACCGGCCGTGCCAGTACCGGTGGCCCTGCCGGCCGCCCCCGGCGGTGGGCTCGCCGAACGTCAGCGGCGGGACGGACCGCAGGTGCGACTGCCAGTGGCGGACGGCCCGGTCGCTGACCCGGCGCAGCGGCGGCGTCGCCTCCCGCCGCCCGAGGTCGAGGAGTTGCACCGTACGCGGGTCACCGGTCCGGCGGACCGCCGGCGCGGCCAGCCCGAGGTCGGCCAGGAGCAGCGACGTGGCGGTGCCGTCCACCACGAGGTGGTCGAACGTCAGCACCCGGTGCACCAGCGCGCCCCGGTGCCGGACCACCGCCATCCGCACCGCCCAGTCCCGGTGGAGGTCGTAGGGAGTCAGCAGGCGGGCGTGGCCCAACTGGTAGGCGAACGCGGCCACGTCGGCCGGGTCGGCCTCGTCGGGGACGTCCATCACGTCCAGGACCGTCTCGCCGGCCGCCGAGACGACCTGGCAGGCCTCGCCCCGCTCGTCGTGGCCGAGCCGCATCCGCAGCGCCGGGTGCCGGCCCATCAGGTCGGCCAGTTCCGCGGCCACCTGTTCGACGGTGACACCGGCCGGCATCGGGTGCGCGCCGCTGACGTTGTGCGTCCACCCGGTCTCCCGCATGTCCTGCAGGATTGCCTTCTGCCCCCAGGTCAGGGGTGCGACGCCGGCGCCCGGTCCGGCGAACGGAACCGGGACCCGCGCCTGGGCCGTCTGCGCCAACACCGGCCTATCAGAGCAACGCGCATCGGCGCGTGTCAACGTCTTCCCGGCCCGTTACGCTGCCGTGCATGCGGGACACCGTGCGGGTCTGGGTGGTTCCGGTCGGTGCGACGCCGGCGGAGCTGGCCCGCTGCCACGCGGTGCTCGACGCCGGCGAGCGCGCCCGCGCGGCGGCGCTCGGCACCGCCGCGCTGCGGGACCGGTTCACTGTCGCGCACGGCGTGCTGCGTGTGCTCGCCGGCCGGGCGGCGGGCGTGCTGCCGCAGGCGCTCGTCTGGCGCCCGGGCCGCCACGGCAGGCCGGCGCTCACCGGACCGCACGCCGGGCTGCACACCAGCCTCTCCTACTCCGGGGACCTGGTCGCGGTGGCGCTCGACGAGGGCGGCCCGGTCGGGGTGGACGTCCAGCACCTCCCGCCGGGTCGGGATCCGGTGTCCCTGGCCGAGCGCTTCTTCCACCCCGAGGAGGCGCGGCACGTCGCCGACGGGGCCGATGCCGGGGCGCGGGCGGACCGGTGCACCCGGCTGTGGGTCCGCAAGGAGGCGGCGGTCAAGGCCGCCGGCGGCCGGCTCTGGCCCAACCTGGCCGTGCCGGTGCACGCGCGCGACGTCGTGGAGTGCGTCGAGCCGCCCGGCAGGCACCGCCTCGCCGACGTGCCGACCCCGGCCGGCTACCGGGTGGCGGTGGCCCGGGCCGGTGACGCGGAGTACGCGGTCGAGTTCTACCCGTTGACACTCGCCGATGTCCTTTGCTCTGATGGCTCCATGCTGGAGCGCGGGCGCGATCAAGTCGTCAAGAGCCTGACCGCGTTGCTGGAGCGCATGCTGCGGCCGGACGCTCCGGTCACCGAGGGCACCCAGTTGATGGACGAGTTGGGCCTCAGCTCCTCGCTCGCTCTGGAGCTGCTGCTGGAGCTGGAGGACGAGCTGGAGATCCAGATCGACGTGGAGGATCTGGACGAGGACCGGATGACCACCCTCGGCGACCTGGCGGACCACATCGTCGCCAACTCCACCCCCCGCTGAGCATGCCGACCGAGGGCCGGCCGGGCCTGAGCGTGGTGGTGCCGGCGCACGACAACGGCGCCGCGCTGGACGCGACCCTGCACTCGCTCACCCGGCAGACCCTGCCGCGCGACGAATTCGAGGTGATCGTCGGCGACGACGGCTCCACCGTCGCGCTGGGCCCGGTCGCGGAGAAGTACGCCGACCGGTTGGCCGTCAGCTGCGTCCGCAGCGAACGCAACCGGGGGCGCAGCGCCAACCGCAACGCGGCGGCGGCCCGGGCCCGCGCCGACACGCTGATGTTCCTGGACGCCGACACCGTGGCCCATCCCCGGCTGCTGGAGCGGCACCGCGACTTCCACGCCGGCCGCGGCGGGCGGCCCGGCGTGCTGCTCGGGCAGCGCTACGACCTGGACTGGGCCGGCGCGGACGCGCTACGCCGCGGCGAGCCGGTCGGGCCGGCGATGCTCGACGCCGAGCGCGGCGACCCGCGCCTGGAGGACACCGCCCACCCGCAGCGGATGCGGGACTTCCCGCACGCGCCCTGGGTGCTGGGGCTGACCCACAACGCCTCGGTCGACCACGAGTCGTTCCGGCGGGTCGGCGGCTTCGACGAGGCCATGGTCAAGTGGGGCTTCGAGGACCTCGACTTCTTCTATCGGGTCTTCCACCTGCACGGGGCGCCGCCCGAGCTGTTCCGGCTCGACGTCGACGCGTTCTCCTACCACCTCCCCCACTTCCGGCGGACCACCAACGGGCTCGCCTCAATGGACAACATGAAGTACCTGCTGCGCAAGCACCTGCGCTACGACGTCGAGGTGTTGTACGCGATCAACACGTTCGGCCGGCACCTGGGCCGCATCCGCCTCTACGGCGACGCGATCGACGCGTACCGGCGGGGTGGGCTGGGGCGCCCGGCGGCGGTGCCCGCGGCGCTCCGCGACGAGCTGGCCACCAGCCGGGCCCTGGTCGTCGGCAACGGGGTGTCCGCGCTGGAGCTGGGCGCCGGGTCGCACACCTTCGACCACGCGGTGCCGCCGGGCGACACGAACTCGCACCTGCTCGGCACCGTCCTGCAGCAGTTCCGGACCGGCGCGCTGGACCTGATCGTCAACGTCGACCTGTGGCGGTGTCTGCTCCCCGACGACCTGCCGGCGTTCCTGACCCGAGGGCTGCTCAAGGCCGACCGGATCGAGCTGGTCGCCAGCCGCACCGACCTCGACCAGCGGACGCTGCTGCCGGTGCCGCTCGTCGCGGATCTGGACTACCTGGTCGACATGCTGGACCCGCACTTCGCCGTCGCGGTCGCGAGGCACGACACGGCGACCGTCGTCACGGTCCGTGGAGCCGCCCGGGTCAGCCGGCCGACGCCGGGTGCCCCAGCACGAGACTGACGTTGTGGCCGCCGAAGCCGAACGAGTTGGACAGCACCGCGTCCACCGCCACCGCACGCGCCTGCTTGCGGATGTGGTCGACGTCGCCTGCCGGGTCCGGGTCGTCGAGGTTGTGGGTGGGCGGCAGCAGGCCGCGCCGCAGCGCCTCGATGCCGACGGCCGCCTCGATCACGCCGGATACGCCGAGCATGTGCCCGGTCACGCCCTTGGTGGAACTCAGCGGCGGCGGGTGCGCGCCGTAGACGTCGCGCAGCGCGGCCAGCTCGGCCGCGTCCCCGGCGCGGGTGCTGGTGCCGTGCGCGTTGACGTACCCGATGTCGTCGAGCGCCAGGCCGGCGTCGCGGACGGCCATCCGCATGCAGTGTGCCGCGCCGGCGCCGTCGGGCCGGGGCGTGGTCGGATGGTACGCGTCGTTCGTCGCGCCCCAGCCGAGTACGTCGGCGTGGCGACGGGCACCGCGCGCGGCGGCGTGCGCGGTGCGTTCCAGCACCAGGACCCCGGCACCCTCGCCGAGGACGAGACCGTTGCGCCGGCGGTCGAACGGCCGGCTCGCGGCCGTCGGGTCGGCCCAGCCGCGGGCGAGCGCCCGGGCGTTGCCGAACGCGTCGGCGAACGCCGGGAACAGCGGCGCCTCGGCGCACCCGGCGACGACCACGTCCGCCTCGCCGGCGCGCAGGATGCGCAGCCCTTCGCCGACGGACTGGGCGCCGGCCGCGCACGCCGTGCCGATCGACGAGGTGTAGCCGCGGATGCCGAACGCGATGGCGATGCGCGCCGCGCCCATGTTCGGCAGCGTCCCGGGCAGCATGTACGGGCTGACCCCGAACCGGCCCCGCTCGGCCCGCCGCAGGACCTGGTCGGCGAGCGTGGACAGGCCGCCGACGCCGGAGACGACGACGGCCACCCGGTAGGGGTCGACGTCCTGGCCGACGCGCAGGCCGGCGTCGGCCAGCGCGTCCCCGGCCGCGCGCAGCGCCATCACGATCGAGCGGTCCACCACGCGGGACTCCGGGCCGGGCAGCACGCTCGCCGGGTCGATCGCCGGGGCGAACGCCGCGACGTCGACCACCCCGTGGACCGGGTGGCCCTGCGGCGGCCGGGCGAGCCCGGACCGGCCGTCGCACACCGCGTCGAACACCTCGGCGGCGGTCGCGCCGACCGGGCTGACCAGCCCGATGCCGGTGACCGTCACGCTCCCGGGCACGGCCGGCGCGCCGGTCAGCGCGCCGACGCCGGTTGGATGCGCTGGGCCACCGTGTGGGAGAACTCGCCGAGGGTCATCATGGCGAGCATCTCCGCCTCGTCGTCGTCGAACGCCACAGCGAAGCGGTCCTCCACCCGGATCGCCAGTTCGGCCAGGCCGAGGGAGTCCACGTCGAGACCGGCCGGGCCGAAGACGGTGTCGTCGTCGACGTCCTCGACGTCGTACTTCATCTCGGTCAGGGCGGCGAGCAGGAACGCGCGGATCTCATCGGTCATGACCGGTGTGTCCTTTCCCCAGCGTGATATCGACCCTACTCAATCGAAATGGTTTGGCAAGGCGCCGATCGGCCGGTGCGCCACGCCCAGCCGGACCGGCAGGTGGTCGTAGCCGCGCAGCATGAGCTGGCGCCGCTCGCCGGGCTCGGCGGCGAGCGCCACCGCCGGGAAACGCTCCAGCACGCGGGGCAGCACCAGCCGCCCCTCCGCCCGGGCCAACGCAGCCCCGAAGCAGTGGTGCGGCCCCGCACTGAACGCCAGGTGCCGGTTGTCCGGCCGGGACGGGTCGAACGAGTCCGGGTCGGGGAAGCGGCGCGGGTCGCGGTTCGCGGCACCGGTCAGCACCACCACGGTCCGGCCGGCCGGCACCGGCAGGCCGGCCACCTCGGTGTCCTCGGCGGCGTAGCGGACCGCGAAGTGCACCGGCGGCTCGTACCGGAGGATCTCCTCGACGTAGGACGCGGCGAGCGACGGGTCCGCGCGCAGCCCGGCCAGCGCGTCGGGCCGCGCCAGCAGCAGGACCAGGCCGTTGCCGAGCAGGTTCGCGGTGGTCCGGAACCCGGCGTTGTACATGATGATCAGGTTGGCCAGCAGCTCGTCGGCGGAAAGCTGGCCGGGGTTGCGGTCGCGGATCCCCACCAGCGCCGAGACGAGGTCCTCGCGCGGGCGCGCCCGGCGCTCGGCCAGCAACCCGGTGAAGTACGCGGTCAGCTCCGTCGCCGCGACGTTCGCGGCCCGCACCTCCCGCATCGAGCGGCGACCGATCTCCAGCACCGCGTCGAAGGCCCGGACCCGGGCCGGGAACCACTGCCGGTCCCGCTCCGGCACGCCCAGCAGCTCGCCGACCACGTCACTGGGCAGGGTGAGGGCGAACGCGCCCATGAAGTCGACCGGACGGCCGCCCTCGCCCGCTGCGGCGAGCCGGTCCAGCAGGCCGTCGGCGATCCGCCGGATCGCCGGCTCCAGCGCGGTGACGCGGCGCGGGGTCAGCGCCTGGCTGAACACCTGCCGGACCCGCAGGTGGTCGCCGGACGCGGCGTTGAGCATGGACGTCTGCAGGATCCGGATCGCCGGGTGCGCACGCCAGCGCACCCCGAGCCGGTCCAGGTACTCGGCGCCGAGGACCCGGAAGACCGGGTCGCGCAGCACCCGGTTGACCGCCGCCCAGCCGTGCACGACCAGGGCGTGCGGCTCGTTCGGCCGCAGCGTGACCGCCTCCCCCATCGCGTGCAGGCGCGCGTAGAACGGGTACGGGTCGCGCCGCACCCGCGCGCCGAGCAGGTCGTCCAGCGAGATGGAGTCACCCATGGGCCGCTCCTCGTGCCGAGGTGCGGTGACCATAGACTCACGGTCACCGATGTGTCCACGGCCACTTTGCGTGGTTCGTTCCCACGGGGTCACCCGACGCGCGACCGGCCGATACGGTGAGTTCACGTCGTCGACCCTGCGAGGTGCCGGCATGAGCGACCCGTCCATCGCGTCGATCGTCTCCACCCCGCCCGCGACCATGCCCACCGAGGCCGGGTCCGGCGCGCCCACCGACGCCGGCCTGCCGCAGAACGCCAAGCAGCAGAAGCCCCGTGGCCTGCTCGGTGACGCCTGGATCGACCTGCGGCGCAAGCCGCTGTTCTGGATCTCCGCGTCGTTCATCGTGCTGTTCCTGGTGATGGCCGCGTTCCCGTCGCTGTTCACCTCCGGCGACGCGGTCAACGGCGCGCTGGAGCGCAGCCGGGTCGAGCCGTCCTCGTCGGCCTGGTTCGGCTACGACGTGCAGGGCCGTGACGTCTACTCCCGCACGATCTACGGCGCTCGCGCCTCGATCGTGGTGGCCGTCGTGTCCACCCTGCTCACCCTGCTCGTCGGTGGCGCGATGGGCATCATCGCCGGCTACCGCGGCGGCTGGGTCGACGCCCTGCTCTCCCGCATCGCGGACATCTTCTTCGGCCTGCCGTTCGTGCTCGGCGCGATCGTCATCCTGACCACGTTCAACGGCTCCGGCACCGACAACGGCGAGTGGACGATCATGGGGCTGGTCATCCTCTCCATGGTGGTGCTCATGTGGCCGGTGGTGATGCGGCTGATGCGCTCCTCGGTGCTCGCCACCAAGGAGGCCGACTACATCGTCGCCGCCCGCGCCCTGGGCGCCGGCACCGGCCGGATCATCCTCAAGCACCTGCTGCCCAACTGCCTGGCACCGCTGCTGGTCTACGGCACCATCATGGTCGGCTCGTTCATCGGCGCCGAGGCCACGCTGTCGTTCCTGGGCATCGGCCTGAAGAGCCCGGTGGTCTCCTGGGGCATCATGATCAGCGAAGCCCAGAACTACATCCGGGTCTCGCCGTATCTGCTGTTCTTCCCCTCCGCGTTCCTCGTCACCGCCGTGCTGAGCTTCGTCATGCTCGGCGAGGCGGTCCGCGAGGCCCTCGACCCCAAGCTGCGCTGACGCGGCCCGTCCGTGCCGTACGGTGGATCGATGACCGACATGGTGGAGACCATCCGGCGGGTGTGCCTGGCGCTGCCCGAGGTCGACGAGCGGCTCAGCCACGGCACCCCCACCTGGTTCGTCCGAGGCAAGAAGTCGTTCGCCACCGTCTGGCCCGACGGCCACCACCAGAACGAGTTCCCGCACCTGTGGTGCGCCGCGCCGGCCGGATCGGCGGTCGAACTGGCCGCGGCGAACCCGCGCGCCTACTTCCGTCCGCCCTACGTGGGTGGGCGCGGCTGGGTCGGTGTGCGTCTCGACGCCGGCCTCGACGAGGCCGAGCTGTCCGAGGTGCTCCAGGACGCGTACCGCGCGATCGCGCCGCCCACGCTGGTGGCCCGGCTGCCGTAGCCCGGCGTCCTACGGGTGCCGCGCCCCGAGCCGGCCGTCGTTGATGTCGGCGACGGCCTGCCGCAGCCGGCGCAGCGCACCCTCGACGTCGCCGCCCGCGACGACGTCGCACTCCGCCTCGTGGAATGCCTTGAAGAGCGGGCCGACGTCCGGGCCGGACGGGATCAGGTCACCGTTCATGCATTGTTCGTGGAACACGGCGGTCGAGGGGTCCGTCCGCCGCACCCGGTCGAACGTGTTGCGCAGCGCCGGCGTGCGTGGTTGGGCCGCGTAGAGCGCCAGGGCGAGGTCCGTCCGGGTCAGGTACTCGCCGATCAGGTCCTGCGCGATGCTCTTGTTGGCGCTGGTGGACGAGAGGTAGAAGCCGTGGACCGCGACGAGGGAACGCGCGGGGCCGCCGTCGGCGAACCCCGGCACGGGGGACACCGCGAGGCGGATGCCCACCCGCCGGGCCTCGCCGATCGCCCACGGCGCGCCCACGAGGTAAGGGGTGCGTCCGGTCAGGAACAGCTCCATCGCACGATCGCGGTCGATCGCACGCTGGAGGATGCCCTCGCCCTGCTCGCCGAGCGCACGCAGGCGACGGAAGGCTGCCGTGGCTCCCGCACCGACCAGGTCGTCCAGATCCCATCCGCCGTCGGCCCGCCGGCGGAAGAGCCGCCCACCGGCGCTGGTGAAGAACGGATAGACGTAGAAGGCGTCACCCGTACCGACCTGCAACGCCAGCGGCATCTCGGCCCGCCCCGCGGCACACAGCTCCCGGCCGTGCGCGATCATCTCCTCGACCGTCGCGGGCGGGAGCGGAGCCAGATCGAGGTTGCGGAGCAGTCCGATCGAGTCACCGGCGTAGGGCACTCCGTAGAGCTGGCCGTGATGGGTCATCGCGTCGATGGCCCAGTCGACGAACGCGGCGCGGCGATGCGGGGTGAGCACCACCGGCTCGATGACCTCCCGTCGCACCAGTCCACCGATCCAGTCGTGCGGGCCGACCAGGATGTCCGGCGTCTGCCCCGAGGCGGCGGCGGTCAGGAAGGCCCGTCGTAACGTCTCGATCGGACGGGTCTCGAACCGGACCCGGACCTGGTGCGAGGCGAGGAACTCGTCGGTGTAGCGGTCGAGCGTGTCGGTGCGTTGGGTGTCGGCCCAGATCACCAGGTCGGGACGCACCTCGAACAACCTGCCGTGCTGATCGCGCATCCAGCGGTTGCCGGTCGAGTCGCTGAACGTCATCTCCACGCGGTAGTCGGCCACCGCGTTCGGCGTCATGTGCCGCGCGCCGTCCACGCGGATCGGATGGAACGACGGCCCCGGGGCGGGCGGGATGACCGGGAGATCGAACCGCTCGTTGACATCCGGATCGTGGACGTTGACCACCGCGAGGTTTGCCTGGTAGACCGGGGTTTCCGAGGCGTTGCGGACGAACGCGCCCCAGTCGTTGCCACGGCGCCCGGGGGTGCTCCCCCACCAGGCCGAGACGAGCGCCGCCTGCGCGCGCCGGGTGAACTCGTGCCGCTGCTGGCGTTCCTTCTCGTTGACCCGGTCGCGGCCGATCTCGATCAGGTAGGCGCGGCGTGCGGCGATCGCGGCGATCAGCGCGAGGACCAGGGCGAAGACGGTGGCCACCGCGGACACCCAGGCGGCCAGCTCCCCGCTACGCAGCGCGAGGGGAACGCTACTCATGACATCGACGCTAACAAGCGGCGGCGACGTGTCGATCAGTTCGTCGGATGGACGTCCCTGCCCGCCGTCCCCGTCCGCGGCGTGCCCAGGACCGCAGCGAGCCAGTCGGCGGACGTGTCCGCCCCGATCGCCGTCCGCAGTCGCCGTGCCGAGGGCGGATCGGGCAGGGCCACGGGGCGGTCCAGCGCCGCCTGCATCGCGGTGGCCGTCGCGTCCACGTCGCAGGGATCGAGGGACGTGACCAGGGGCGCCAGGTAGTCATGGGCCCCGGCGGTGCGGGACAGCAGGATCCGGGAGGTCTCGCTGGCCAGCGCCGCCTCCTTGGCCACCAGGTTGAAACCGTCGTACGTCGGGTTGATCAGCACCACGTCGGCGGTCGAGAGCGCCGCGATGGCGCGGTGGCGCGTGTCGGCGGGGTCGGTGGCGTCCAGCAGGGTGACCGGATCGGGGCCCTTCGGCCGGCGCCAGGTCTCGTTGAGCCGGGCGACCGCGGCCCGGCAGGCCGACTCGTAGGCGAGATGGCGGGGCGTCCGATGCCTCGGTCGCGCGACGACGGCGAGCAACCACACGTCGTCGGCCAGCCCGGGACGGCGGCGGAGCAACTCGTCGTAGGCGGCGAACCCCCGAAGGTGGTTCTTCCACAGGTCGAGGCGGTCGACCCGAACCAGCGCCCGGCGACCGTCGGCCATCCGGTCGAGTTCCGTCCGCCAGGCGCCCGTGCGGTCCGCGGTGGTGAGCGCGCGCACGGCGGCGGCGTCGACCGGGAGGGGCACGGCCACCACCCGGGTCCGCCCGCCCGGATGCTCGATCGTCTCCCCGGTCCGCGTCACCCCGGGGAGATACCGTTCGCAGCAGCGCACGAAGGCATCCGCCCACCGCGTCGAGTGGAACACCACGCTGTGGCACGCCAACAGACTGCCCAGGATCTCCCGTCGGACGGCGGCCGGCAGCAGCCCGAAGTAGTCGGGTTCGCACCACGGCACCTGATGGGCGTAGACGACACGCGGCCGGCCGGAGAGCATCCCCGGCACCAGCATCAGGTGGTAGTCGTTGACCAGGACGAGCGCGTCGGGGTCCGCCGCGGCCGGCACGCGATCGGCGACGGCCGCGTTCACCCGCCGGTAGGCCGCCCAGGCGCGTCCGAGTCGAGCGTCGAACGCCGGCTCGGCGACCGTGTCGTGCAGGTAGTGGAAGAGCCACAACAGCAGTTCGACGGAGATGGTCTCGTAGTGCGCCCGGCGGTCCGTCTCGTCGACCGGAACAGGCCGCAACCGGACCGGCCCGATCCGGTCCGGCCACCGCGGCTCGTCCCTGCCGCGCACGGGGAAGAGCCAGTCCCCGCCGTCGCGCAGCAGCGCGAGCAGGTGCGGCACGAGGCCGCCCGCCGCACCGGTCCGGAGGACGGTGTCGGTCGGTGCGGGGTACGCCGGGGCGCTATTCGAGCAGGTGATCAGGCGCATTGCCGACTCACTCGCCGCCGAGCCGGTGGAGGACCTCGGCGGTGGCGGCCGGGTCGGTGGCGGCGGTGATGATGGAGCCCGCCACGACGCCGTCGGCGCCGGCGGCGGCGATCTCCGCGACGGACGTCGGGCGGATGCCGCCGTCCACGTGGACCTCCGTCGCCGACGTCCGGCCCCGCGCACGTCGGGCCGCGGCGACCGTCTCGAGGGCTGCGGGTTCGAACGGGTGCCCCTTGACGCCCACCGGGGTCCCCATCACCAGTACGACCGACAACGCCTCGACGACGTCGAGCACGTCGCGCGATGGTTCGTCCAGACCGATCGCCACACCCGCCCGTGCGCCCAACCGGCGCACCGCCTCCACGGTGGCGGGAAGGTCGTCGCAGGCGGTCGGATGCACGACGAGGGTGTCGGCACCGGCGTCGACGAACCGGGTCAGCCACCGGTCGGGCTCCGACACCATGAGGTGCGCCACGATGGGACGGTCGGTGAGCCGGCGCAGGCTCTCCACCGCGAGGGGCCCGAAGAGGAGACCGTCGGCGAACCGACCGTCCATCACGTCGACGTGAAACGAGTCCACGAAGGGCTGGTAGGTGTGCACCTGGTCGGCGACGACCGCCTGGTCCATCGACCACAGAGAAAGCGATATCCGCATCTCACCGCCCCTTTGCCAGGGTGACAATTCCGCGCCCGCGCGTCACTCCAGGATAGGGCCAACACTTTTTTCCGGCCAGCTTGAGGATTCGACGTCCGTCAGTATATTGTGCACTTTCTCGCCCATGCGAACGAAGGGCAGAAATGGATCTTGCGGCGCTGCTCGACGACGGTCCGGTGGTCCCGGCCTTCAACTTCAACGACCAGTTCGACCTGGCAGCCGTGGTAGAGGCACTGAACGCGGCATGTCGTCCCGGCATTCTCATGATCTCCATGAACGCCTTGTCATTTACGGACATCGAGTTCCTCGCCGAGATTTTCGCCTTCCATCGCCGCCGTTCGACGCAGCCGCTTTTCATTCAACTGGACCACTGCGCCGACGAGGCCACGCTGCTCCGGGCCGTCGAACTGAACTTCGACCTCGTGATGGCCGACTATTCACACCTGCCGGTCGATCAGAACATCGCCCACGTGGCGCGCGTCGCGGCGCTGGTGCGAGGTGGGCGATGTCTGCTCGAGGCCGCGCCCACCCCGATCCCGGCGGCGGGAGCGGACCCGGGCACACCCACGGCACTCACCTCGCCCCGCGACCTCCGGCAGTTCGTCGGCGAGACGGGCTGTCAGGTCGCCGCCCCCCATCTCGGTACGCTGCACGGCTTCGCGCGCGGCAAACCACCGGTTCCCCGCGCGTGGGTGGAGGAGCTGGTCGAGTCCGCACCGGTGCCTCTCGCCGCGCACGGCTGCGACTTCCTCGCGCCGCGGCAACTGAAGACGCTCGCGGCGGCCGGCGTCCGCAAGCTCAACATCGGACCGCAGCTGCGCGTCGCCTGGTCGGCGGCGGAGCGAGGCGCCTGGGACGAGTGCGATCCGTGGGAACCCGATCAGCGGCGGGTGCACCGCTCCGCGGGCGACGCGGTCCGCGCCGAAGCTCACGGCATCCTGACCGCGCTCTCCTGAGCGCCCGAGGAGGAGGACCTGACCGCCGGCCCTCCGGGTCCGCCGTCGCCGCGCACCGTCAAGGTGGCCAGCAGCGCGGGATGGTCGGTCGAGCCGCGCATGTCCACCGCCCGGTGGCAGCAGATCGTGACGTCGCTCGTCGCCATGATCTGCTGCCGCGCGCCGTCGTCGACGCGCCGGTAGTCCGGCGGCACGCACGAACGCACGTCGGGCGCGCCGCCGGCCCGCAGGTTGAGGTCGCCGCCGAGCACGGTCGGCGCGTACCCGCCGGCCCGGCGGATCGCGGGCACCACCGCGCCGACCAGGTGCCCGCACTGGGCCAGGGCGACGGCGCCGTCGGTGTTCGCCAGGTGGGTCGTGCAGGCGTGCAGCACGGCGGCGGCGTGCAGGCAGAGCCAGACCCGCTGCTCGGGGTCGGCGAGGTCCTGCGCCGGATAGGTCCCGCGGTGCACCTCGGGCCGGTCGCCGCGGGCGTCGAGACGGGCCAGCAGCCCGATCCCGTACGGCTGGCCGTTGTTGCACCGGGTCGCGGCGCCGCTGGGGCGGTCACCGGCGGCCTGGAAGGCGGAGACCACCCGGGTGCCGGAAGTGCCGGCGGCGAGCGCCCGCTCCAGCGTGTCCACGTCGTCGCGGCAGACCTCGTTGAGCGTGACCACGTCGGGCATCTCGGCGGCGATCACCTCGGCGGCCCGCGGCACGGCGCGGCCGGTCCAGCAGCCGGCGCGTCCGCTGTTGCAGAGGTTCATCTGGAGGATCCGGAGCGTTCCCGGCCCGGTGCCGCCGGCCGCCGACGAGCCGGCGGGCAGCCCGGCCACGACGAGCAGGAACACGACGGCCAGCGCCCGGCGGGCACGCCGGGCGGGACGGGTGGTCGACTGCGCGGACAGCGGGGCTCCGGCGGGGTGGGCGTCGGCGGGGTGCCCGTGATCCTAGCGCCGGCCGGACGCGGTGGGGGCGGCGCGCTCACGCGGTCGCCGGCCCACCGTGCGCCGGCGCCGATCGCGGGTTTCCGGAGGTGCGCGCAGCGGGCATGATTGCCGGCACCCGGGGAGGGAGTGACGGCAATGCTCGTGAGTGGTTATCTGGGCGCGGTGCTCATCGGCGCCCTCATCGGTCTGCTCGGCCGGCTGGTGCTGCCCGGCCGGCAGCGGATCGGCGTCTTCGCGACGTTCCTCATCGGCGTCGGCGCGGCGGTGCTCGGCACCGTGGTCGCCCGCCGGGTCGGCATCGCCGACGACGCGCCGGTGCGGCTGTGGGTGCTGCGGTGGGACTGGATCGTGCTCGCGCTCCAGGTCGGCTTCGCGGTGGTCGGCGTCGCGCTGGCGAACATGCTCACCTTCACCCGGCTGGCCGGGGGCGACGACGAGGCCCGCCGGCGGAGCACCCGGGGCAAGGCCCGGAGCTGATGGCCGCACCGGCCCGCATCCTCGTCTACGGGGTGTACGGCGCCGGCAAGTCGACACTGGCGGCGCGGCTGGCCGAACGACTCGGCCTGCCGTGGGTCCCGGTCGACGACCTGCTGTGGCGACCCGGCTGGGTGGAGGTGCCGGTGGCCGAGCAGCGCAGCCGGATCGAGGCGGTCTGCCGGCGGGACCGCTGGATCCTCGACGGCGCCTACCACGGCTGGCGGGACGTCGTGCTGGCCCGCGCCGAACTGGTCGTCGGCCTGGACTATCCGCGCGGGCTCTCCTTCCGGCGATTGCTGCGGCGCACCGCCGGCCGGCTGGCCAGCGGCGAGGTCATCTGCAACGGCAACCGGGAGTCGCTGCGCAGCGTGCTGTCCCGTGACTCGATCCTGGTGTGGCACGTCTCCGCGTTCGGCCGGGCCCGCCGGCGGATGCGCGCCTGGCAGGCCGATCCGGCCGGGCCGCCGGTGCTGCTGTTCCGCACGCCTGCGGAGTTGGAGCACTGGCTGTCCGACCTGCCGGCATCGCTGCCCCGCTGACCGCCGCCGCACTCCGGTGACGCATCTGCCACTTGACCGTCACCACGTGCGCTCCTACGCTCTGCCAAAAGCTTTTGCCAAAAGGTTTTGGCATACGCCGCACGCCCACCACCACGCGCCCTGGCGCGCGCCCCCACGCGCCCGGCGAACCCCTCGAACGGAGCGGACATGGCCCTTCCCGACCTCCACACCACAGCCGGCGGCTGGCGCCGTCGCGGATTCCTCGGCCTGACCGCCGGCGCCGGCGCGGCCGCCCTGCTCGGCACGGCCGCCTGCGGAGCCGGAGGCGCCGGCGGCGGCGGTGCGGACGACGACAAGACGCTCACGCTCGCCTGCGAGGGCGGCGGCAAGACCGAGCTGCAACCCGTCGTGGACAAGTTCAAGCAGGCCACCGGCGTCACCGTCACCCTGGTCGAACTGCCCTACGAAGGCTTGTTCAACCGGCTCATCAGCGAGCTGGCCGGCGGCCGGCCGTCGTTCGACGTCTGCGCCGTCGACGCGGTCTGGATCCCGCTGCTCGCCGGCAAGCTCGCCCCGCTCGACGACCTCTTCACCGACGCGGTCAAGGGCGACCTGTTCCCCGCGCTGGTCCAGGAGGCCCAGGCGGACGGGCACTTCATCGGCATGCCGGTGTGGACCAACAGCGAGATCCTGTTCTACCGCAAGGACCTCTTCGACGACCCGAAGGAGAAGGCCGCCTTCCAGCGCAAGCACGGCTACCCGCTCGCCCCGCCCACCACCTGGCAGCAGTTCACCGACATCGCCGTCTTCTTCACCCGACCGGAGCAGAAGCTGTACGGCACCGACGTCAAGGGCGCGGTGGAGACCGAGTGGCTCGCCCACGTCCTGCAGGCGGGCTCGCCGGGCGTGGTGCTCGACGACGACGGCGGCGTCATCGTCGACAACGCGCAGCACCTCGCCGCGCTGACGTTCTACGCCGACCTCGCCAACAAGCACAAGGTCGCCCCCGCCGGGGCGGCACAGACCGACTGGAACGCCGCGCAGAACCTGTTCAACCAGGGTCAGACCGCGATGACCCGGTTCTGGGCCCACGCCTACCGGCAGATCCCGGCCGACGCGAAGGTCGCCGGCAAGGTCGGCGCCGCGCCGATGGTCGGCGGCACCGCCGGCGTCGCCGGCATCCCCGGCCCGTGGTACCTGTCCGCGCCGAAGGGCGGCGCCAAGGCCGACCTCGCCAAGCAGTTCATCAAGGCCGCGTACGACGACAACGCGCTGAGCGTGGAGACCACGCTGGGCCTGGCCGCCCGCAAGTCCGCCTACCAGCAGTACGCCGCCAAGCCCGGCTACGAGTCGTTCGGCCCGCTGCTGGCCACGTTGAACGCCGGCGCCACCCGACCCCGGCCGGCCAGCCCGCACTGGCAGCGGATCGTGGACAGCGTCCTGGTCCCCACCATCCAGAAGGCGCTGACGCCGGGCGCGGACTACGCGGCGCTGCTCAAGGCCGCGCGTACCCAGATCGAGGGCATCGTCAAGTGAGCCGGACAGCGCAGGCGGCACCGCCGCGGACCGTGCCGGACGCGCCGATGCAGACCCGGCGGCGTGCCCGCCGAGGGCTCTCCGACGCCCGGTACGCGACCCTGCTGGCCGCGCCGGCCGCGGTGGTGCTGCTCGCGCTGGTCGGCTGGCCGCTGGTGAAGCTGGCCGTCGACAGCCTCTACACCGGGTCCGGGCTCGGCGACGGACGCCGTTTCGCCGGGCTGGACAACTACCTGACCGCGCTGACCGACCCGGGCATCCGGGCGGCGGCCGGCCGGACCCTGGCGTACACGGTCATCGTGGTCACCGCCGAGCTGGTGCTCGGGCTCGCGGTGGCGTTGCTGTTCCACCGGCTCGGGCCGCGCTCGCGGATCCTCCAGACCGTGTTCCTCTACCCGCTCATGATCGCGCCGGTGGTCGCCGGCCTCCTCTGGCGGTTCCTGATGATCGACAACGTCGGCATCGTCAACGAGCTGCTCACCCGGGTCGGCGTCCTGGACAACCCGGGTGACGTCTCCTGGCTCAGCGACCCGGACCTGGTGCTCTTCTCGGTTGCGCTGCCCGACGTCTGGCTCACCACCTCGTTCATGACGCTGGTGCTCTACGCCGGCCTGCAGGCCATCCCCCCGGACCTGTACGAGGCGGCCCGGCTCGACGGCGCCCGTGGCCTGCGGATGCTGGTCAGCGTGACGCTGCCGCTGCTGCGACCGGTGATCGCGGTGGCGCTGATCATCCGGGGCGTCGACGCCGCCCGGGCCTTCGACGTGATCCTGATCCAGACCGACGGTGGCCCGCAGTCCGCCTCCGAGACGTTGAGCCTGACCATCTACAAGACGATGGTCAGCTACAACGACCCGGGCACGGCCGCCGCCACCAGCACCCTGTTCATGATCGTCATGATGCTGGTCGCGATGGTCGGGGTGCTGACCATCTGGCGGCCGGGACGGGAATCCTGATGACCCACCTGCGGCTCGCCCGCCTCCGTACCGGACTGCTCTGGGCCGTCGCCGTCGCGGTCGTCGCGGTCTACGCCTTTCCCTTCGTCTACCTGGTGCTGACCTCGTTCAAGCCGGCCACCGACGCGGTCGCGGTGCCGCCGACGGTGCTGCCGCAACGGTTCAGCCTGGACAACTACCTCACCGCGCTGAACCGGCCCGGGGTGACCGCCTCGTTCGTCAACAGCGTCAGCACTGCGGTCATCGCCACCGTGCTGTCGATGGCGTTGGCGATCCCGGCGGCGTGGGGCATCACCCGCTACCGCAGCCGGGCCGGTCGGGTGCTGATGGCCGGCTCCCTGCTGGTCCGGATGGCGCCCGCGGTGGCGATCGGCATCCCGCTGGTCACCATCCTCGGCGCGCTGGGGCTCACCGACACGCCCACCGGGCTGGCACTGGCCCAGACCACGGTGGCGCTGCCGCTGTCGATCTGGCTGCTCGCCAGCTTCTTCGAGGGGGTGCCCCGGGAGATCGAGGAGGCCGCGCTCGTCGACGGTTGCGGCCGGTTCACCGCGCTGCTGCGGGTGATCCTGCCGGTCGTCTCCGGCGGTGTGGCGGTCACCGCGATCTTCGCGTTCCTCGCCTCCTGGAACGAGTTCCTCTTCGCGCTGCTGCTCACCTCGGTACGCGCGCAGACCACCCCGATCGCCATCGCCAACTTCCAGAGCCAGTTCGGCCTCGACTGGGGCCCGATGACGGCACTGGCCACGCTCTACTCCGTACCCGCGGTCGTGCTGACGCTGCTGCTGCAACGGCGGATCGTCGCCGGGCTCAGCCTCGGCGCCGTCAAGGGCTGACCCACCACACCCCCCCTGAAAGGAAGCACCATGTCGTTCTGGCGACCCACCAGCCCGCTCGCGGGACTCACCCGGGTCAAGGCCGGCCGCTCCCGACGCGAGTCGAGCTGGGACCGCACCGGCGGCAACCGCGACTTCGCGGTCGTCGCGCCCGGCGAGACGCACGTGCTGGCCGACATCACCGGCACCGGCGTCATCGGCCACATCTGGCTGACCACCCGCTGCTACTCGGAGAAGTACCTGCGCAAGCTGGTCATCGAGATGTACTGGGACGGCGAGGAGAACCCGAGTGTCCGCAGCCCGCTCGGCGACTTCTTCGGCGTCGGTCACGCCACCTGCACCCACTACGTGTCGCTGCCGCTGAGCATGGTGTTCGGCCCGCGCCGGGGCCCCAAGGGCCCGTTCGCCGCCGCGATGAACTCCTACTTCCCGATGCCGTTCGGCAAGAGCGCCAAGATCGTCATCCGCAACGAGTCGGACAAGCCGATCGAGAACCTGTTCTACTACGTCGACTACGACCTGACCGACGAGGCCAAGCCGGACGACGTGGCCTACTTCCACGCCCACTACCGGCAGGAGAAGCCCTGCGTGCCGGTGCCGAACGGGCTCGCCCCCGGCGAGGTGCCGGCCCCCTGGGACCTGCCCGGGGTCAACCTCACCGGCGAGGACAACTACGTCATCCTGGACGCCGAGGGCGGCGCCGGGCACTACGTCGGATGCGTGCTCAGCATCGACAACCACAACGCCTCCAACCAGCCGTACACCTGGCCGGGCGAGGGCGACGACATGATCTTCATCGACGGTGAGCAGTGGCCGCCGTCGATGCACGGCACCGGCACGGAGGACTACTTCAACGCGGCGTGGGGCTTCCCCAGCGGCGCGTACGCCGGCCCGTACCACGGCATCAGCCTGGCCAGCAGCCCCCAGGAGCACTTCGGGCTGTGGAGCATGTACCGGTTCCACATCGAGGACCCGGTGCGCTTCTCGAAGTCGATCAAGGTGACCATCGAGCACGGGCACGCCAACGACCAGGGCAACGACTTCTCCTCGGTGGCCTACTGGTATCAGCACCACCCGCACAAGCCGCTGCCGGAGCTGCCGCCGGTGGACGAGCGGCTGCCCCGCCGCTGGCCCGAGCACGGCCTGTGGGACGAGTGACCGCTCCGATACCGTTTACCCGCCGTCCACACCGGACGGGCGGCCCCACGAGCACTGCGATGGTGAGCTGATGGGACAGAAGGCGAGCATCCGGGACGTCGCCGCGGAGGCGGGCGTCTCGGTGACCACCGTGTCCCACGTGCTGAACAACAAGTCCGGCACCCGGGTCAGCCCGGAGACCCGCGAACGCGTCGAGACGGCCGCCCGCCGGCTCGGCTACGCGGCGAACGGGCTGGCCCGAGGGCTGCGGCTGCAGCGCTCGCAGACGCTCGGGCTGCTCGGCGACGAGATCGCCACCACGCCGTACGCGGGACGGATGATCCTCGGCGCCCAGGAGACCGCCTCGGCGCGCGGCTGGCTGCTCATGCTGCTCACCACCGGGCGCGACCCGGAGGTGGAACGGCGGGAGATCCAGGCGTTGGCCCGGCACCGGGTCGACGGCGTGCTCTACGCGACCATGTACCACCGGGTCGTGCGGGTGCCCGACGAGCTGCGCCCGATGCCGGTGGTGCTGCTCGACGCCGCGGACGCCGACGGGGCGTACCCGTCGGTGGTGCCGGACGAGCGCGGCGGTGGGCAGGCGGCCGTCCGGGAGCTGCTCGCCCACGGCCACCGGCGGATCGGCTTCGTCACCAACGTCGACGACATCCCCGCCACCCACGGCCGTCTCGACGGCTACCGGGACGCGCTGCGGGAGGCGGGGGTGCCGTTCCGACCGGAGCTGGTGCTCGCCGAGGTCTCCGACACCCACGGCGGGCACCGGGCCGCCCGTGCGCTCCTCGACCGCCCCGACCGGCCCACCGCCCTGTTCTGCTTCAACGACCGGATGGCCATGGGCGCCTACCGGGCGGCGGGCGAGCTGGGGCTGCGCGTCCCCGCCGACCTGTCGGTGGTCGGCTTCGACAACCAGGAGCTGATCGCCGAGGGGCTGCATCCCGGTCTCAGCACGGTCGCGCTGCCGCACTACGAGATGGGCGCCTGGGCGGTCACCACCATGGTGGAGCTGCTCGACCAGCCCAAGGGCGCCCGCCGACGGGCCGCCAGCCAGGTCGTCATGCCCTGCCCGCTGATCCGCCGTCAGTCGGTCGCCGCCGCGCCGCACTGAACCCGCGTCCCGCCTCCACCCCCCTCGGACGACGGCACCCACCACCCGCCGCGCTACGCGTGGCGGCCCGTACGGCGACCCCGCGCTCCGGGGCCGCCGCCACACACCCCCGGCGCCGCCACCGCGGCGCGACACAACCGCCGCCGCAGCGGCGGCCGACGCCAAAGGATCCCCCCGTGCTCCGACTTCCCGACGCCTGGATCTGGGACTTCTGGTTCGCCCGTGACGGCGACACCCACCACCTGTTCTTCCTGCGCGCCTCCCGGGCCCTGGGCGACCCGGACCGGCGGCACTTCCGGGCCAGCGTGGGCCACGCCGTCTCCACCGACCTGCGCCACTGGACCCAACTCGCCGACGCGCTGGTGCCGGCGGACCGCCCGGCCTTCGACGACGTCGCCACCTGGACCGGCTCGGTGCTGCGCGGCCCGGACGGGCGCTGGCACATGTTCTACACCGGCGCCGGCAGCGCCGAGGACGCCCTGGTGCAGCGCATCGGCCTGGCCAGCTCGGACGACCTGGTCACCTGGGCGCGGCACCCGGCATCGCCGGTGCTCACCGCCGCCGCCGACCGGTACGAGCGGCTCGGCGACTCCACCTGGCCGGACGAGGCCTGGCGGGACCCATGGGTGTTCGCCGACCCGGACGGCGACGGCTGGCACATGCTGGTCACCGCGCGCGCCGGCTCCGGCCCGGTCGACGACCGGGGCGTCATCGCCCACGCCCGCTCGCACGACCTGGTCCACTGGACCGCCCAGCCTCCGGTGACCGCGCCGGGCAGCGGCTTCGGCCACCTGGAGGTGCCCCAGGTGGAGGTGGTCGACGGCCGGCCGCTGCTGGTCTTCTCCTGCCTGCACGACCAGCTCGCGGAGCGCAGCCGGGACGCCCGGCCCTGCGGCGTCTGGGCGGTGCCGGGCGAGTCGCTGCTGGGCCCGTTCGACGCCACGAAGGCGCAGCGCCTGACCGACGACAGCCTCTACAGCGGACGCCTGGTCCGCGACGGCGACGGGCGGTGGCAGCTGCTGGCCTTCCTCAACCACGACGAGCAGGGGCGGTTCGTCGGCGAGCTGAGCGACCCGATCCCGCTGCGGGTCGACCCGGACGGCACGGTCCGGCTCGGCGACGCCGAGCCGGGCACGCCCTACTCGGTGCACGGGCGCCGGGCGGTCGCCCCCGCCGACGGCGTCGCCACACCCGGCGTCGACGAGGGCGCCGGCTCGCCGGCCGCCGCCGTCGGAGCCTGAGCCGTGCTGACCGTGCTCGGCGAGGCCGTGGTGGACCTCGCGCCGTCCGGCGGCGGCGACCTGCTCGCCGCCCACCCCGGTGGCAGCCCGCTGAACGTCGCGGTCGGGCTGGCCCGGCTCGGCCGACCCACCGCGTTGCTGGCCCGCTTCTCCCGTACCGCGTTCGGCCGCCGGCTACGCGCCCACGCCGACGCCAACGGCGTCGACCTGGGCCACGCCGTCGCCGACGACCGGCCGGCGACGCTGGCCGTCGTGTCGCTGGACGCCGACGGGGCCGCCGGTTACGACTTCTACCTCGACGGCACCGCCGACTGGCAGTGGCGCCGGGAGGAACTGACGCTGCCGACCGGCACCGAGGTGCTGCACACCGGTTCGCTGGCGGTCCTGCTGCCACCGGGCGCGGACCTCGTCGCCGACCTGCTGGCCCGCACCCACGCGCGGCGGCGGGTGCTGGTCAGCCTGGACCCGAACGTCCGGCCGACGATGCTCACGGATCCGGACGCCGCCCGGGACCGGCTGCTCGACCTGGCCTGTCACGCCCACCTGGTGAAGGCCAGCGACGAGGACCTGGCCTGGCTCTTCCCCGGCACGCGCGTCGACGAGGCCGCCGCGGCGCTGGGCCGCCGCGGGGTGGAGCTGGTCGTGGTGACCCGGGGCGCCGCCGGCGCGTACGCCCGCACCCGCGCCGGCCGCCACGTGACCTGCCCGGCCGAGCCGGTGACGGTGGCCGATACGGTCGGCGCCGGCGACGCGTTCACCGCCGGCCTGCTCGACGCGCTGGTCGAGATCGGCGCCGCCACCCCGGGCAGGGTGGGAGCGCTGGACGAGGACCGGCTCGCCGCGGCGCTCCGGCACGCCATCAGGATCGCGGCGTTCACCTGCGCCCGGCCGGGCGCCGATCCGCCGCACCGCGCCGACCTCGCCCTCCCGGTGGCGTCACGCTAGGCCTCACCGCTGCCGGTGGTCGCGGTCGGGCAGCAGCAGCCAGGTGTCGGGCGGGCCGGTGACCGGGCGGGCGTCGGCCGGCCGCAGGCCGACGAAGGCGCAGGCGTAGGCGGCCGGGTTGCCCCGGTAGAGGTGGGCGAGCAGGATCTCGCCGCCCGAGGCGTCCGCCCAGGGGTCGCCACCGGGATGCAGGTCGCCGCTGACGGCCCGCCCGTCGACGAAGACGCTGCCCTGGTTGCCGCTCTTCGGGTTCGCGTACACACCGTAGGCGACCGTCCCGGCGGACAGCGCCCGGCCGACCACCGGGGTCTGCGGCTGGTAACCCCACGGTTGGGTGAGCACGCACCCGCCCGGCACGTCGGTGACGCCGACGAGCAGCGGGTCCCGGATGTCCTCCAGCCAGCGCCAGGCGTCCTCGTCGTCCTCGTCGGACTCGTCGTCCACCTCCACGTCGTAGTAGGCCAACAGGTTTTCCTCCGTCACCGCGGCGCCGTCCAGACGCCGGACCGCCTCGACGGCATCCACCCCGGCCACGCAGAGCAGCCCGGCGCCGTCGAGGTCGAACCCGTCCAACGCGGCCCGCAGCGCCGGCGCGGCCGCCGCGGTCGCCGCCTCCTCCGGGGTCAGCGCCACCCCGGCCGGCCGGTCGGGGAACAGCTCGGGCTCGGGACCGGCCAGGCCGAGCCGCCCCGGGGACCAGCCGGACATCATCGGCAGCCACGGATCGGCGCCGGCGGCGGCCAGGACGCGTGCGTTGTCGGTGCGCCCCGCGTGGACCGCCACCCACAGCGCGGAGCGGCCCTCGGCGAGGGTGTCGAGGTCGCGGGTCGCCTCGCACATCACGGCCAGTACCTCCGGCGCGGCGTACCGGGCCGCCTCGTGCAGCATCGTCCGGCCGCTCGGACCGCCCGGCGCCGCCGGGTCCGCCCCGGCGGCGAGCCACGCCCGGACCTGGCCGACGTCACCACCGTCGGACAGCCGGACCTCGCTCCGGTCCCCCATGACATCTCCCTCCCGTGGTGACGCGTCGTCGGATCACCGCGTGTCCACTCGATCCCGGCCAACGCGTGCACCCGGGTTCGGCCGGTCTCGTAGACCCGGGTGTACAGCCTGCTCTACCGCCGAAGGTCGCGCTGGCGGGATCGTCGGGCGCCGGCCGTCGGCCTAGCGTCGAGGGCGTCGTCGTACGTCGCGAGGAGGCAGCCATGACCGATCCGTACCGCATCGCCGAGGCCCCGACCGCCGCGCCGAGGAAGCCGGGCGCCCTGCTGCGCCCGCTGCTGTGGCTGGTGCTCTTCGTCAGCGCGGCGGCCGACGCGGTGCTGTCGACCGCGGTGGGCGACCCGTGGGTGAGCTCGGCGTTCGGCCTGGTGGCGCTGGCCTGCGCGGCGGCACTGATCGTGCACCACCGCCGCCACCGGTGACCGGTCAGATCGGGAAGCGACCGACGCGCCAGCGCCAGTGGCGGCCGGCAGCCCAGTGGTCGAGGACGGCGCGCCGGAGCGCGGTGTCGCGGGGCAGCCGGTCCGGTGGGGTGCTCAGGGTGCGGAACACGAACCGCCGCACCTCGACGTCGGCGTCGATGCCTTCCGGCTCCTGGTAGGGCTCCAGCGTGAACCGGCGCTGGAACCGGACGATGTTGGAGTTCTCCGGCAGGTATTCCCGTAGCTGGGGGTCGAGCAGCCAGGAGCCGCAGGAGAACTCCGTGTGGCGCTCGTCGGGGAAGTGGCGTGGGAAGAACGCCCGCGCCGCGTCGAGCGAGGCGTCGACCGCCGCCGGGGTCATCGGCCCCGATTCGGGGATGTGCAGGCCGATGGTCTCGCCGCGCTGGTGCTGCAACCGGCCCAGTTCGTAGATGCCGCCGCGGGCGTGCAGCGTCAGCCAGCTCTGCATGACCGGCCAGCCCTCGCCGCCCATCCGCCGGTCGACCGCGAGGTTGCGGCCCAGGTCGGCGAGGGTCGTCCAGGACACGTCGTCGGCGATGCCGTGGTCGCGGTGGTAGCCCCGCACGACGTCGACCAGGGCCAGGTAGGCGTAGACGTAGAGGTGCCGCCAGGCGGGGCCGCGCTCGCGGGGCAGCGCCGGGCCGGGCGGCAGCCAGCCGTGGCCGCCCAGATCGGCGTGGACCAGCGCGATCGAGCGGTCGAGCAGCCAGCGCAGCTCCGGGGTCCACCACGGGGAGTCGGGGTCGGGCCAGCCCACCATGATCTCGGCGGCGTCCTCCGGCCGGACCGCGAGGCGGTCGAGGATCGCGGGCACGTCGGCCCGGTCGGGCAGCGGCGCCGACGGCCGGTCGCCGGCGAGCCGGTGCACGCGGTCGACCTCCTCGACGGGCACCCCGAGCCGGGCGGCGATGTCGGCCAGATCCACGCGGACGACCCTACCGACACCGGCGGCCCTCGCGCAGCCCGCTGTCGGCAGGTGGCCGCCGCGGTCAGCCGGCCGTCGGGACGGTGGACCGGAGCACCGCGTCGAGCCAGCGCAACTGCCGCCGGACGTGCACGGCCTCCCCGCCCTCGTGGCCGTTGAACGGGTAGGTGTGCATCTCCCGCGCCGGCCCGTCCGACCCGGCGGCGGCGCCGTACTGGTTGTAGGCGGCGAAGCCGGTGCTCGGCGGGCAGACGTCGTCCCGCAGGCCGATCCCGAAGTGCGCCGGCGCGGTGGCCCGGCGGGCGAAGGTGACCCCGTCGACGTAGGACAGGGTGCGCCGGACCGCCTCCTCCGCCTCTCGGTGCACCGCCAGGTAGCGGGCGATCTCGCCGTACGGGGAGGCCTCGGTGAGTTCGATGCCGCGCTGGACGTCGCACAGGAACGGCGCGGTGACCAGTAGCGCGGCCAGGCCGTCGACGAGACCGGCGACCGCGAGCGCGAGCCCACCGCCCTGGCTGTTGCCCACCGCGACGACGCGCGTCGGGTCCACCCCGGGCAGCCCGCGGACCGCGTCGACCGCGCGGACCGCGTCGGTGACCAGGCGGCGGTAGTGGTAGGTGGCCGGGCTGAGGATGCCGCGGGTGGCGGGGTCGGGGCCGCCGGGCGCGTCGTGCGGGTCCGGGGTGTCGCCGCGGCCGTAGCGCCCGGCCTGGCCCCGGTTGTCCACCACCAGGTGGGCGTACCCGGCCACCGGCCAGGTCAGCCGCTCGCCCGGCAGGCCCCGGCCGCGGCCGTAGCCCGGATACTCCACCACCGCCGGCAGCGGCGTGGGCACGCCGGCGGGTCGGGTGTACCAGGCCCGCACCGGTTCACCGTCGAAGCCGGCGAACGTCACGTCCCAGACGTCGACCAGCCGCAGGTCGGTCGGCTCCGGCCGGACGTCGACGAGGGCCGGTACGTGCGCGGCGGCGGTGAGCGTGGTGCGCCAGAACCGGTCGAAGTCGGCGGGTTCGGCGACGGCCGGCGCGTACCGGCGAAGGTTGTCGATAGCGAGATCGGTCGATGCCCTTGACACGACAAGAACGATACCCATAAATTCCGAAAAGCTTACGGGGCATTACCGGAAGTTTTCGGTCGCGCGCTCCGGACAGGAGGGTGCGGTGTTGTCCGAAACCGTCCGACCGTCGTCGGACGCGCGGCCCGGCACGTCGCCGAGGGTGAAGCCGACGCGTACGCCCGGACGCCGGCCCTGGCGACGGGCGCTGCGCCGGGACTGGCAGCTCTACTCGCTGGCCGTCCTGCCGCTGCTGTTCTTCCTGACGTTCCGCTACCTGCCGATGCTCGGCAACGTGATCGCGTTCCGGCGCTTCCAGCCGGGCGGCAGCCTCTTCGGCGAGTACTGGACCGGGCTCCGATACTTCCGGCTCTTCTTCACCGATCCCACGTTCTGGAGCGTGTTCACCAACACGCTCGTGCTGGGCGCGCTCACGCTGCTGTTCTGCTTCCCGCTACCGATCGTGCTCGCGCTGCTGCTCAACGAGGTACGCAGCCGGGCCCTCAAGCGATTCGTGCAGTCGGTGTCCTACCTGCCGCACTTCCTGTCCGTCGTGATCGTGGCCGCCATGGTCATGCAGCTGCTGTCGGTGGACGGCGCGGTCAACCAGTTCCTCGGCGCCGTCGGCGCCGAACCGGTCGCGTTCCTGCAGCAGGCCGGCTGGTTCCGGACGATCTACGTCTCCTCCGAGGTCTGGCAGACCGTCGGCTGGGGCACGATCCTCTACCTCGCCGCGCTCACCACCATCGACGGCGACCTCTACGAGGCGGCCCGGATCGACGGCGCGAACCGGTGGCGGCAGACCTGGCACGTGACGCTGCCCGGAATCCGACCGACCATGATGACGCTGCTGATCCTCAACATCGGCACGTTCATGGCGGTCGGCTTCGAGAAGATCCTGCTGCTCTACAACCCGCTCACCTATCCCACCGCGGACGTCATCTCGACCTACCTCTACCGGGTGGGCATCGTCTCCGGGAACCTCAGCTACGCCGCCGCGATCGGCCTGTTCGAAGCCGTGATCGGGCTGACGCTGGTGCTGTCGGCGAACGCCATCTCCCGGCGCACCGTGGGGACGAGCCTGTGGTGAGCACGGACGCCCGCGCACGGGGGCGGGCGTCCCGGCCGCGCGGCATCCGACCCACCCGGGGCTACCGGATCTTCCAGGCGGTCAACGCCGTCGTCCTGACCGGCGTCGTGGTGGTGACGGTGTACCCGTTCCTCACCATCGTGGCGCGCTCGCTCAGCGACAACGCGTACATCGTCGCGGGCGAGGTCAACCTCGTCCCGCGCGGGTTCAACCTCACCGCGTACCGGGTGGTCACGTCGGATCCGACGTTCTGGGTGAGCTACCGCAACACCGTCGTCTACACGGTGGTCGCCACGCTGATCTCCGTCGTGCTGACCACCTGCTACGCGTACGTGCTGTCGAAGCGGCACCTGCGGGGCCGGACCGCGCTGGTCGGCATCGCCGTGTTCACCATGTTCTTCACCGGCGGCCTGATCCCCAACTACGTCCTGGTCACCAGCCTCGGGCTGAAGAACACCGTGTGGGCGATCGCCCTGCCCAACGCCGTCAACGTGTTCAACCTGCTGGTCATGAAGGCGTTCTTCGAGAGCCTGCCGGTCGAGCTGGAGGAGGCCGCCGCGGTCGACGGGCTGGACACGTACGGCACGCTGCTGCGGATCGTGCTGCCGCTGTCCAAGGCGATGGTCGCCACGATGGTGCTCTTCTACGCCGTCTCGTTCTGGAACTCCTGGTTCGCCGCGTTCCTCTACATGGACCGTCAGGACCTGCTGCCGGTGACCGTCTACCTGCGCAACCTCCTCGCGGGCGCGACCGACGCCACGCAGACCGGCGGCGGCCTCGGCAGCGCCGACGACATCGTGCAGTCCGCGGCCACCATCCAGTCCGTGACCATCGTGCTGACGGTCCTGCCGATCCTCGCGGTCTATCCGTTCATCCAGCGCTACTTCGTCTCCGGAATCATGCTCGGCGCCGTCAAGGGATAGCCGCGCACACCACTCGAAGGGAACACCAATGGTCCAGCTGTCCCGACGCCAGGTGCTGTTCGCCACCGGCGCGGCCGCCGTCGTCTCCCTGGCCGGCTGCGGCGACGACACCCCCGACAAGAAGGACCTCGACCGCAACCGCGCGGGCGCGATGGAGAAGTACGGCGTCGGCGACCAGTTCAAGGCCACCGAGGCGGTCACCTTCTCGATCCTCTACAACAACCACCCGAACTATCCGCTGAAGCCGGAGTGGTTGTTCTGGAGCGAGCTGGCCAAGCGCACGAACGTCAAGCTGGACCCGGTGGCCGTCCCGCTCAGCGACTACGAGCAGAAGCGCAGCGTGCTGGTCGGCTCCGGCGACGCCCCGCTCATCATTCCGAAGACCTACCACCCGCAGGAGAACTCGTACGTCTCCTCCGGCGCCATCCTGCCGGTCAGCGACTACCTGGACCTGATGCCGCACTTCAAGGAGAAGCTGGAGAAGTGGAACCTCCAGCCGGAGATGGACACGCTGCGGCAGGAGGACGGCAAGTTCTATCTCCTGCCCGGCCTGCACGAGAAGCCCTGGCAGGACTACACCCTCGCGGTTCGCACCGACGTGCTGGAGCAGCTGAAGATCCCGTCGCCGACCACGTGGGACGAGGTCTACACGATGCTCAAGGCGATGAAGGCGGCCCACCCGGACCTCTATCCCCTCTCCGACCGGTTCGGCAAGCCCAACCCCGCCGGCAACCTGCTGAACATGCTCGCCCTCGCGTACGGCCTCCAGGGCGCCGGCTGGAACTACCAGCCGACCAGTTGGGACGACAGCGCCGGGAAGTACGTCTTCACCGGTGGCTCGGACCGGTGGCGTCAGGTGGTGGAGTACCTGCACAAGCTGGTGGCCGAAGGGCTGCTGGACCCGGAGACGTTCACCCAGACCGACGACCAGGCCCGACAGAAGCTCGCCAGCGGCAAGTCGTTCGTGATCAGCGCCAACGCGCAGTCCATCGTCAACGACTACCGCCCGGACGCCGCGAAGCTCAACCCGAACGCCCGCTTCGGAAAGATCATGTTTCCGATCGGGCCGGCCGGCCCGGTCAACCCGGCGAGCCGGCTGGAGAACGGCGTGATGATCTCCAGCAAGGCGCGGGACGGCAAGAACTTCGTCGCCATGATGCAGTTCATCGACTGGCTCTGGTATTCGGACGCCGGCCAGGAGTTCACCAAGTGGGGCGTCGAGGGCACCACGTACACCCGGGACGGCTCGGGCAGGCGCACGCTCACCCCCGACGTCAACGTGCTCGGGCTCAACCCCAAGGGCACCAAGCATCTGCAGAAGGACTTCGGCTTCTACAACGGCGTCTTCGCCTACGGCGGCAAGCTCGACCTGGTGCAGTCGTTCTTCTCGCCCGAGGAACTGGTGTTCCAGAAGGAGATGAACGCCCGCAAGCCCGCGACGTGGGTGACGCCGCCGCCGGCGCCGCTCAGCGACGAGGAGCGCGAGCAGACGACGCTGTGGGCCACCGCGCTCAAGGACCACGTCACCGCGAACACGTTGAAGTTCGCCCTCGGCCAACGGCCGCTGAGCGAGTGGGACGCCTACGTCGCCGAGCTGAAGGCCAAGAACGCGGAGGCCTACACCGAGCTGGTCAACAAGGCGTACGAGCGGTACCGCAAGAACCACGGCTGATGCGGCTCATCGTTCCCGACCGGCCCACCGGCCGGCTGACCGACGCGTGGCGTACCTGCGTCGGCACCGGCCGGTTCGACCTGGCGCTGCGGCGCGACTACCAGGACTCGCTGGCGCTGGTGCAGCGGGACATCGGCTTCCGGCACATCCGTGGGCACGGGCTGCTCAGCGACGGCGTCGGCGTGCACCGCCCCTACGAGTGGCGGGGCGAACGCCGGGTGCGGCACGCCTTCACGTACGTCGACCAGGTCGTCGACGCCTACCTCGACCTGGGCGTCAGGCCGTTCGTGGAGCTGGGCTTCATGCCCTCGGCGCTCGCCTCCGGCGACCAGACGGTGTTCTGGTGGCGGGGCAACGTCACGCCACCGCGCAGCTTCACCGAGTGGGGCGACCTGGTCCGGGCCACGGTCGCCCACCTGGTGGACCGGTACGGCCTCGACGAGGTGCGCGGCTGGCCGATCGAGGTGTGGAACGAACCCAACCTCACCGACTTCTGGCGGGACGCCGACCAGGCCGCCTACCACCGCCTGTACGAGGTGTCCGCGCACGCGGTGAAGGACGTCGACGCGGCGCTGCAGGTCGGCGGGCCGGCCCTCTCCCCCGGCGCCGACGAGTGGTGGGAGCCGTTCGCCGAGTTCGTCGCCGACCGCGACGTGCCGGTCGACTTCGTCAGCCGGCACGCCTACACCTCCGGCCCGGCGCGGCACGTGCCGTTCGGCACCCGGCAGGCCCTGGCCCCGGCAGCGGAGTTGCTGGAGCAGTTCGCCGCGCCCCGCCGACGCCTGGCCGGCACCGCGCTGGCGGATCTTCCGGTGCACATCACCGAGTTCAACTCCTCCTACCGGCCGGACAATCCGATCCACGACACGGCCTTCCACGCCGCCTATCTCGCGCCGGTGCTGGCCGCCGGCGGGGACCTGGTCGACTCGTTCTCGTACTGGACCTTCTGCGACGTGTTCGAGGAGCAGGGGGTGCCCACCGCGCTGTTGCACGGCGGCTTCGGCCTGCTCACCCACCGGCAGGTCAAGAAACCCACCTACCACCTGTACGCGTTCATGGCGCGGCTCGGCGACGAGGTGCTGGCGCGCGGGCCGGACCACCTCGTCACCCGGCACCCGGACGGCCGGATAGCGGTGCTGGCCTGGGCGCCGGCGGACGTCACCGGCCGGGAGCCGGCGCCCGAGCGGCACACCGTGGCGCTGTCGGTCCCGATCGGCGGGCCCGGCACCGTCTCGGCGTTCCTGCTCCGCCGGTCGGTGAGCGAGGACGCCGGTAACGCCTGGGCGGCCTGGCGGGAACTGGGCAGCCCGCAGTCGCCCCGGCCCCGGCAGCTCGACGCCCTGCGGGAGGCCGCCGAGCCGGCCCGCGCCCACCGGGCCCTGCCGGTCACGGGTGGGCGGGCCGACGTCGACCTCACGCTGACCCGGCACGAGGTGACAGTCGTCGAGCTGACCCCGGTGGTGGACGAGACCCCGCCGTGGTGGGACGACCGGCTGCTCGACCCGCCCGGCGAGCCGTCGACCGGCGGACCTCAGAGCGGCGAGCCCGCGACCGGACCGGCGTCCGAGGAGCGGCGGTGAGCGACGCGGCGGGCAGCCGGCGGGAGTTCGGCGACGGACCGTTGTCGCGGGCCGCCGCGTCGGTCTACACGCTGCTCGCCGTGGAGGTGTGGCTGCTGCTCGGCACGCTGCCCGGGCTGGTCGCGCTGGTGCTGCTCGACCGCGACGCCAGCAACCTGCCCCTGGTCGCGGTCGCGCTGCTCCCGGTCGGTCCGGCCGTCTCGGCGGCGCTGCACACCCTGCGCCACCAACGCCCCGACCTGACCGATCTCCGGCCGGCCGCCGCGTTCCGCCGGGCCTACCGGGCCAACCTGGTGGGCGTGCTACGCGTCTGGGCGCCGACCCTGCTGTGGCTGACCGTCATCGCGGTGAACCTGGCCAACCTGTCCGCGGCCGGCGTGCCCGGCTGGTGGGCGGTGCCGCTGCTCCTGGTCGGGGCCGGTGTGGTCCTGGCCGGCGTCAACGCCCTGGTGATCGTCTCACTGTTCACCTTCCGCACCCGCGACACGCTCCGGCTGGCCGTGTACTTCCTGGTCCGCCGGCCCGGCGTCACGATCGGCAACGCCGGGCTGCTGGCCGCCGTCGCCGGCGTCACCGCGGTCTCCTCCGAGGCGGTGCTCGCCCTGCTGGCCGCGCTGGTGGTGCTGGCGCTGCTGCGGATCGGCGATCCGATGATCGACACCATCCGGAGGGAGTTCACCCCATGAGCGCTCCCGTCGCCGGCCGGGCGTCCCCCGGCGCCGGCGCGTCGACCTGGCACGCGGCCTGGCTGCCGCCGGCGGCGTTCCGGGCCGTCGGCGCCCGGGACGTGCTGGTGCACGGCGACGGCCCGCTCGTCGACACCGTGCTGGACGAGGTGACGCAGGCCTGCGCCCGGCACGGCGGGCGGGTCTGGCACTCCCCGCCCTGGGACGTGGACGCCGACCTGGTGCTCGCGTCGCGCGCCGCCGGCCCGATCGCGAACGCGGCGGCGGAGGCGGCCCGCCTCGGTGCGACGCCGGCGGTGGACGGCACGGGCGACGGGTCGCTCGGCGACGAAGGGTTCCTGCTGGCCCGGGTGGACGGCGTGACGGTGGTGCTGGCCGACGCGCCGGCGGGCCTGCTGTACGGGCTGTTCCACGTCGTCCGGCTCGGCGCGGCGGCCTTCGACGACGACCGACCGGCGCGGCGGCACCAGCCGACCCTGGCCCGGCGGATCCTCGACCACTGGGACAACGTGGCCGTGCATCCGGTGTCCGGTCAGGTCGAGCGGGGCTACGCCGGCGGGTCCGTCTTCTGGCGGGACGGCGCCGCGCGGGGCGAGCCGGGCCGGATCCGGGACTACGGGCGCCTGCTCGCCGCCTGCGGCGTCAACGCGGTCACGGTGAACAACGTCAACGTGCACGACACCGAGGCGCGGCTGCTGACCGACCGGCTCGACGAGGTGGCCGGGATCGCCGACGTGCTCCGCCCGTACGGCATCCGGGTGCATCTCTCGGTGACCTTCGCCGCCCCGGTGGTGCTCGGCGGCCTGCCCACGGCGGACCCGCTGGACGACCGGGTGCGGGCCTGGTGGGCCGAGGTCACCCGGCGCGTCTACCGGCGGATCCCCGACTTCGGCGGCTATCTGGTGAAGGCCGACTCGGAGGGCCGGCCCGGCCCGTTCGCCTACGGGCGCGACCACGCCGACGGCGCGAACCTGCTCGCCGGGGCGCTCGCGCCGCACGGCGGCGTGGTGCGCTGGCGGGCGTTCGTCTACGACCACCGACAGGACTGGCGGGACCGGTCGACCGACCGGGCCCGGGCCGCCCACGACCACTTCGCGCCGCTCGACGGGCGGTTCCGGGACAACGTGATCGTCCAGGTGAAGTTCGGGCCGGTGGACTTCCAGCCGCGGGAGCCGGTGTCGCCGGTGCTGGCCGCCATGCCGGCCACCCGGCTGGCGATGGAGTTGCAGGTGACGCAGGAATACACCGGCCAGCAACGACACGTCTGCCACCTCGGCCCCGCCTGGAGCGAGGTGCTGCGCTTCGCGCCGTGGGGCGCGGCCGGCGACACGGTCGCCGACGTGATCACCCGCGGTGGCCTGGTCGCGGTGTCCAACGTGGGCGACGACCCGTTCTGGACCGGGCACCCGCTGGCCCAGGCCAACCTGTACGCCTTCGGCCGCCTCGCCTGGGATCCGCGGCTGGACCCGGGCGCGGTCCTCGACGAGTGGATCGAGTTGACCTGGTTGCCGGTCACCACTGGCGATCCAGAGCTGGTGCGGCGCACGCTGCGCGCGATCATGGACGACTCGTGGCGCACCTACGAGCGGTACACCGCGCCGCTGGGCGTCGGCTTCATGGTGCGCCCCGGGCACCATTACGGACCGGACGTGGACGGGTACGAGTACACCCCGTGGGGCACCTACCACTTCGCCGACCGCGACGGTGTCGGGGTGGACCGCACCCGGGCGACCGGGACCGGTTTCACCGGCCAGTACCCGCAGCCGTGGTCGGAGGTGTACGAGTCGCTCCAGCGGTGCCCCGACGAACTGCTGCTCTTCTTCCACCACGTGCCCTACGGCCACGTGCTGCACAGTGGCCGCACGGTCATCCAGCACATCTACGACACGCACTTCGCCGGCGTCGAGGAGGTGGCGGCGATGCGGGAGCGCTGGCGTCTGCTCGCCGGGGCGCTGGACCCGGCCGCCCACCAGCGGGTGGCCGAGCGCCTCGACGAGCAGTTCCGTTGCGCCGTCGAGTGGCGGGACCAGGTCAACACCTATTTCTTCCGCAAGTCCGGGGTGCCGGACGCGCACGGCCGCCGCATCCACTGAGCGGCGGACGCGCTCACCAGGGGTGCACGGTGCCGTCGGTGAGCCGGTTCACCGGCAGGTAGGCCGGCGCGTACGGGTAGCGGGCCGCGGCCTCCTCGTCGATGTCCACCCCGAGCCCGGGGGTCTCGACGGGATGCAGGTAGCCGCCGTCGTAGTGGTAGCCGTGCGGGAAGACCTCGTCGGTCAGCGCGGTGTGCCGCATGTATTCCTGCAGGCCGAAGTTGGGGATGGCGAGGTCGAGGTGGAGCGCCGCGGCCATGCAGACCGGGGAGAGGTCGGTGGCGCCGTGCGAGCCGCTGCGGACGTGGTGCAGCGCCGCGAGGTCGAAGATGCGCCGCAGGTGGGTGAGCCCGCCGGCATGGACCACCGTCGTCCGGACGTAGTCGATGAGCTGTTCCCGGATGAGCTGGACGGCGTCGAAGACGCTGTTGAAGACCTCACCCACGGCGACCGGGGTGGTGGTGTGCTGGCGGATGAGCCGGAAGCCCTCCGGCAGGTCCGCCGGGACCGGGTCCTCCATCCAGGTCAGCGCGTACGGCTCCAGGCTCCTGCCGAGCCTTGCCGCCTCGATCGGGGTGAGCCGGTGGTGCACGTCGTGCAGCAGTCGCAGGGTGGGGCCGAACTCGTCGCGGACCCGGGCGAACACGGTGGGCACGTGCGCCAGGTAGGCCTCGGTGGACCAGGTCGTCTCGGTGGGCAGCGCGGCGTCTGCGGGCTCGTAGAACATCTTGTCGGCGCTGACGCCGTAGGTCCGGGGCAGGCCGGGCACGCCGCACTGCACACGCACCGCGCGGTAGCCCAGGTCGACGAAGCGGGCGACCTCGGTCAGCACCTCGTCGACGGTCTCGCCGTTGGCGTGGCCGTAGACGGTCACGCCGTCGCGGGACCGGCCACCGAGAAGCTGGTAGACCGGCAGCCCGGCGACCTTGCCCTTGATGTCCCACAGCGCGGTGTCCACGGCGGCGATCGCACTCATGGTGACCGGCCCGCGCCGCCAGTAGGAACCCTGGTAGAGGTATTGCCAGGTGTCCTCGATCCGGGCCGGGTCGCGCCCGATCAGCAGCGGCACGACGTGGTCGCGCAGGTAGGACGCGACGGCGAGTTCCCGGCCGTTGAGGGTGGCGTCACCGACGCCGGTGACGCCGTCGTCGGTGACGACCTTCAGGGTCACGAAGTTGCGGCCCGGACAGGTCACGATCACCCGGGCGTCGACGATCCGCATCCGATCTCCCCTGCCGTTCGGCACGGTGTCCATTAGATCAGATTCATTCGCCCTTGCCGATGCCTTGAGGTCGCGGGCCACTGACCGGCGGATCAGGCCGGCTCGGGCACGCCCCCGGGGTCGCCGTCGTCGGGCATCGGCTCGACCGGCGCCTCCGGCAGCTCGCCCGGGGTCTCCGGGAGGAGTTCGCCGGGGTCGTCCGGCACGTCCTCACGCGGGTCGAGCGGCGGGTACACGTCGGGATCGAGATCGGGGTTCGTCATCGACCCATTATCCGACGACGTCGCCGTCGTCGCCCGACGAGCGCGACGGCGACGACGAAACACATCGGCAATCGCCTATTGACAAAGGTTGTTTCCGACCAGACGCTGAGAGAGCGCTCTCTCCGCCGTCCCCGCCACCCCGAGGTGTCCCATGCGTCTCCGAAGAAAGCTGCTCGCCGCCGTGTCCGCCCTGCTCGTCGGCGCGGGAAGCGGCGTGGCCGGCGCCGCGCCCGCGCAGGCGGTCGGCCCCGCCCTGCTGCCCGTCACCGTCACCAACACCACCGGACGCGCCGACGCCGTGCACCTCTACGTCATCGGCACCCAGCTCTCCACCGGCCGGCTCGGCTACGTGACCGCGACCGGCGCCTTCGTGCCCTGGACCGGCGGGCAGATCCCGCCGTCGCCCGCGCCCGACGCCTCCATCCCCGGTCCCGGCAACGGCGGCAGCACCACCCTCCAGTTCCCCCGAGGCTTCTCCGGCCGGGTCTACTTCGCCCTCGGGCAGAAGCTGACGTTCCTGCTCACCCCGGACGGCCTCGTGCAACCCGCACCGTGGGCGGCCGGCGACGCCAACCGCGACGTCCTCTTCGACTGGAGCGAGTTCACCTACAACGACGCGGGTCTGTGGCTCAACAGCTCCCAGGTCGACATGTTCGCGGTGCCGCACGCGGTGACCGTGACCGGCGCGGGCGGCGTCACCCGGCGCACCGGCGACCCGGTGACGAACGGACGCAACGCGGTCATCGACGGGATCCGGGCCCAACCGGGCTGGGCCGGCACCGTCCAGACCCGCTCCGACGGCACCGTGCTGCGCGTGCTGGCCCCGGGCAAGGCGGCCGGCGCCGGTCTGCTCAGCACCACCTACCTCGACTCCTACATCGCCGCCGCCTGGAACGCGTACACCACGAGGACGCTGACCGTGGCGCCCTTCACCGACCAGCCGAACATCCGCTACTTCGGCCGGACCGCCGGCGACACGATGACCTTCACCAACGGCAGCGGCCAGGTCGTCGCCTCGTTCCGGCGGCCCTCGTCGGCGAGCGTGTGGGGCTGCGACGGCGACCTGCCCGCGCCGAACGACCAGGTGGTCGGCCCGATCTCGCGTACGCTCTGCGCCGCGCTGAACCGCGGCACGCTGGGCACGGTCGACACCCAGCCCAGCACCGACGCCACCGCGTTCTACCGCAACTCCCCCACCAACCAGTACGCCCGGCTGATCCACGCCAACATGGCCGACGGCAAGGCGTACGCGTTCGCCTTCGACGACGTCGGCGCGTTCGAGTCGCTGGTGCACGACGGCGACCCCCGCGCCGCCGGCCTGATCCTCAGCCCGTTCGGCGGCGGCGCCACCGGCACCTCGACCGCGATCGTCAGCAGCCTGAACGGCAAGTGCGTCGACGTGCCCAGCTCGAACTTCGTCGACCGCGCCCCGCTGCAGATGTGGACCTGCAACAACACAGGCGCGCAGAAGTGGACGTTCGACGGCTCGGCGGTGCGCAGCCAGAACGGCAAGTGCATGGACGTCGACGGCGGCGCGACGGCCAACGGTGCGGTCGTCCAGCTCTACGCCTGCAACGGCACCGGGGCCCAGCGGTTCACCCTCACCGCCGCCGGTGACCTGGTCAACCTCCAGGCCAACAGGTGCGTCGACATCAAGGACCGCAACGCCGCCGACGGCGCCCGGCTCCAACTGTGGGACTGCTCGGGCACACCCAACCAGCGGTGGCGCAAGGGCTGACCGCGCCGGAAAGCGACGGGCCCCGGTCGGCGACCGGGGCCCGTCGCTCCGCGGCGTCAGTGCGCGACCACGACCGCAGGCGCCGGTTCCAGGCCGGCGAGCCGGGACGGTCGCACCACGGCCAGCAGCACGGCCAGCGCGGCCACCATCCCACCGGCCACCACCAGCGCCATCGCCACCGCACCGGTGCCCAGCACACCGACCAGCGGGGCGGCCACCGCGCCCACGCCGAACTGCACGGCGCCGAGCAGCGCGGACGCGGTGCCGGCCGCCTCGCCGTGGCGGGACAGCGCCAGCGCCGGGGCGTTCGGCATCGCCAGGCCCGCCGCCGCCAGCACCACCCACAACGACACCAGCAGGGCGGGCAGGCCACCGACGTTCGTCGCGGCGAACGCCACCAGGGCCAGCCCGGCGAACGTCCCCACGACCAGCGAGACGACGAGGATCCGCTGCGGCGGGTAGCGGCGCAGCAGCCGCACGTTGTACTGCGTCGCCCCGATCAGGCCCACCGCGCCGGCCCCGAACGCCAGCCCGAACTCCTGCTCGTCGAGACCGTAGGTCTGCTGGAGCACGAACGACGAACCGGCCACGTAGGCGAACAACGCCGCCATGGCCAGACCGGCGACCAGGACCAGCCCCACGAACACGCGGTCGCGCAGCAGCGATCCGTAGAGCGAGATCGTCGCGACCACGCCGCCGCGCCGGCGGCGGTGGGGCGCGAGCGTCTCGGGCAGGCCGATCGACGCGACCACGACGAGCAGCACGCCGAACGCGGCCAGGGCGACGAAGACTCCGCGCCAGTCCGTCCAGCGCAGCACGCCCCCGCCCAGGGTCGGGGCGAGGATCGGCGCGGCGCCCATCACCAGCAGCAGCCGGGAGAGCAGGGTGGCGAACGCCGCGCCGCTGAACAGGTCGCGCACCACGGCCATCGCGACCACCGCGGTGGCGGCGACGCCAAGGCCCTGCACCACCCGCAACGCGCCGAGCACCGCAATGTTCGGCGCGACGACGCAGAGCGACGACGCCACGACGTGCAGCACGAGCCCGGCGATCAGCGGGCGTCGCCGCCCGACGGCGTCCGACAGCGGCCCGATCAGCAACTGGCCGACGGCGAGCCCGGCGAGCGTGCCGGTGAGGGTCAGCTGGACCGCCGCCGAGGTGGTCGCGAAGTCCGCGACGATCGCGGGCAACGCGGGCAGGTACATGTCGATGGTGAGGGGGCCCACCGCGATCAGCGAACCGAGGACCAGGACGAGCCGCAGTCGCTGCCCGCGGCTCATCAGGTCACCCGGCGTCGAGGTGGATTTCGGCGTAACAGTCACACCTGGGTTCAGGCCCACACCCACCGGGCTGATTCCCGGATCCCCGAGAGGTAACCCGGCTCACACCCCTCCGGCCGACTCGCTGCCGACGTCCATCGACTTGATGCCCCTGCTCAGCGTCGCGGTGACCGCCGAGACTCCGACCAGGCCGGCGAAGACCAGCATCGTCACGGCGGCCGGGAACCGGACCAGCAGCAACCCGGCCAGACCGGGTGCGAGCGCGGCGGCCGAGGTGGCGGCCAGGTAGATGACGCTCACCACCCGCCCCTGGAGCCGGTCCGGGGTGATCGCCGCCTGGTAGCCGAAGAGCACCGCGTTCGCGGTCGGAGCGAGGAAGACCGCCGCCGCCAGCGGTACCGCGGCCAGCAGGTTGGACGACACCAGGGCGCTGGTCGCCATCAGCGCGGTGGTGGCCCAGCACAGCACGACCACCAGGGTCGGCAGTCGCAACCAGCGCTGGACCGCCGGGGCGGCGAGCGCTCCGAGGAAGCCGCCGAGGCCGAAGATCGTGCTGGCCAGGCCGACCAGGACCGACGGGGTGCCGGTCCGTTGCAGGGAGACGATGATCGCGAAGATCATCCCGGTGAAGGCCATGTTCAGCGGCGCCGCGATCACCAACAGCGCCCGCAGGAACGGGTTGGCCAGGACGAACCGGACACCCTCGGCCGCCGCGGCGCCACCGGACTGCCGGGTCCCCTCGGTGCGGGCCTCCTCCATCGGCCGGCGGATGAGCACCACGGCCAGCAGGGACAGCGCGTACGACAGCGCGTTGCCGACGAAGGGCAGTGACCGGCCCAGCCCGTAGAGCAGGCCGCCGAGCGGCGGCCCGGCGAGCTGGGTGCCGTAGGAGCGGGCCTCGTTGCGGGCGACCGCGGTGGCGAGCTGCTCGGACGGGACCAGGTTGCGCACCGCCGCGTGCTCCGCGGTGCCGAAGACCGCGTTGGCGGCGGCGCCGACGACGGTCACCACGAGGACCATCGGCAGGTTGGCCACCCCGGCGAGCACGGCGGCGGACAACCCCAGGTAGGCCACCAGCCGGACCACGTCACAGGCCACCAGCAGCGTACGGCGGGAGAAGCGGTCGGCCACCACGCCGGCCGGCAGGCGGCAGGCGAGCGTGGTGACCAGCCCGGCGCTGCCGACCAGGCCGGCCTGCGCCGCGGAGCCGGTGAGGAAGAGCACGAGCAGCGGCATCGCCAGGTTGGACATGGTGGCGCCGAGGTCGGAGAAGCACTGGCTGACCCAGAGCAGGTTGAAGTCGCGGTTGCGCCAGAGGCTGACCCGGCGCTCGGCTCCCGCCCTCGGCGGTTCGGTGACGGTAGGCATCGGTCCCTCGTCGGAGGCGGTCAGGGTGGGCTCGGTGGCGGCGCTCATGCCGGCCACCACGAGCCGGCGGCGGGACGCAGGTCGTCGAACCACTCGGCGGTCGGGTCGTGCCGGGCGAAGAACTGCCGGCCCACCTGCGACGCGTCGCGGGCCTGGAGCATGCGCAGGCTGAACAGCTCGCTGCCGCCGAGTCGCACCACCCCGTCGACCAGTACCTTGCCGGGGGCCGCCGACATGACGGGGCCGCGCGCGGTGCGGGCGAGGCCGGAGACCGACCGGACGGCGTCGGCGTAGACCTGCCAGGCCCGGGTGAGCGGCACGCTGAAGTAGCTGCGGGCGCCGGTGTCGCGCTCCACGAACATGTAGTACGGCACCACACCCAGCTCGACCAGCCGCTGCCACATGGTGGCCCAGTCCTCGGCCCGGTCGTTCACGTGCGCGATCAGCGGCGCCTGGGCCCGGATCACCGCGCCGGTGGCCCGGATCCGGGCGATGGCCCGGCGGACCTCGTCGGTGGCCAGCTCGCGGGGGTGGGAGAAGTGGGCCATCACGGCGACGTGCCGGCCGCCGGCCACGATCCGCTCGAAGAGGCGCAGCAGGTCGTCGGCGTCCGGGTCGGCGGTGAAGCGGGCCGGCCAGTACGACAGCGCCTTGGTGCCGAACCGGACGGTGCGGATCCGCTCCAGCGCCGGGTCCAGCAGGGGCGACACCCACTTCTCCAGCACCGCCGTACTCATGATCATCGGGTCGCCGCCGGTGAACAGGACGTCGGTGACCCCCGGGCTCCCGGCGAGGTACGCCACCACGTCCGCGACGTCCGAGGAGGCCTGCCGGATCTCGGCGTTGCCGACGAACTGGGCCCAGCGGAAGCAGTAGCCGCAGTAGGAGTGGCAGGTCTGCCCCTGCGAGGGGAAGACCAGCACCGTCTCGGCGTACTTGTGTTGCAGGCCGAGCAGCCGGCGGCCCCGGTGGAGCGGCACGTTCGCCTCGAGCTGGTCGCCCGGGTTCGGGTTGAGCCGGGCGTGCGCGTCCCGGGCAGCCTTGCGGATCACCCCCGGCTCGGCCGCGGACAGCCGCAACCCGGACAGGTGGTCGTAGATGTCCGGCGGCAGCATGTCCCGGTGCGGGAAGGTGAGCCGGAAGATGGGGTCGTCCGGGACGGCGGACCAGTCGATGAGCTCATCCACGACGTACTGGTTGACCTTGAACGGCAGCACCGAGGAGACGACCCGCAGGTCGTGCAGGTACTCCTCGGGCATGCCACGCTCGCCGGCGAGCCGCGCCAGACGTTCGTGGGAATAGACCTTCATCACCGTCGCCTCGTTGTCAGCGGGATGGGACAGGGGTGGCCGTCGGCGGACGGCCCGGGCCGGGGTGGTCCGTCGCGGACCACCCCCGACCCCGGGACGGGTCAGCCCCGCGCGGCGGCCATCCGCTCGCGCAGGCTGCGGGGACGCATGTCGGTCCACACCTCGTCGATGTGGGCGAGACAGTCCGCGCGGGCGCCCTCGAAACCGGTGGCGGTCCAGCCCGCCGGCAGCTCACGGTCGGCGAACCAGATCGAGTACTGCTCCTCGTGGTTCACCACGACGCGGTAGGTGCGGTCATCGTCGTCGACGGCCATCGCCGTTCTCCTTCTCGTTCGGTGCGTTCTCGGACGGATCCCGGTCGGGCGGCCGGGAGGTGTGCGGCGCGGGCGGCCCGGGTGGCCGCCCGCGCGGATCAGAGGCGGACCGGAAGCGCCCGGAGGCTGCGGTTGAGCAGCGAGGGTTGCCAGCGCACGCCGGCCGTGGCCAGCGCCAACCCGGGCGCGGCGGCCAGCAGGTCGGTCAGCGCCGCCCCGGCCACCAGCCGGGCCAGCGGGGCACCCAGGCAGAAGTGGCCGCCCTGCCCGAACCCCAGGTGCGGATTCGGGTGCCGGCGCAGGTCCAGCTCGTCGGGGCGGTCGAAGCGCGACGGGTCCCGGTTCGCCCCGGCGGTGACCACGTAGAGCCGCTGCCCCGCGCGCAACCGGCGGCCGTCCAGCTCGAAGTCGTCCCGGACGTGCCGGATGGACATCTTGGACGGCCCGTCGAAGCGCAGCAGTTCCTCCACGGCCACCGGCGCCAGCTCCGGCTCGGCCCGCAGCAGAGCGAGCTGGTCCGGATGGCGCAACAGGTTCCAGGTGCCCACGGCGATCAGGTTGCTGGTGGTCTCGCCCCCGGCGAACGCCACGTGGGTGAGCATGGCGACGAACTCGTCCTCGCCGACCGACTCCCCCACCAGGCCGCTGGCCAGCGCCGCACTGATCAGGTCCTCGCGGGGCGCGGCCCGGCGGGCCCGGACCAGCGCCCGCAAATAGTCGAAGAGATCCAGCAGCGCCTGCTGGGAGCGCTCGTTCTCCTCGGGCGACTGCACCGCGCCCAGCGCCAGATCGCCGACCTGGATGGCCAGCCGCTGGAACATCGCGGTGTCCTCGACCGGCACGCCCATCCAGGCCGCCGCGACGGTCGCCGGCAACGGCCTGGCGAACTCGGCGACCAGGTCGATGACCTCGCCGCCGGCGCCCGCCCGGGCGGCCAGGCGGGCCACCGCCTCCTGCACCATCGGCCGGTTGCGCCGCACCTGGCGGGCCCCGAAGGCGCCGCGGAAGACGCTGCGCAGCCGCCGATGCTCGGGCGGGTCGACGAAGACCATCCACCCCGCCATGATCGAGAAGGCGCGGGCGGCCTCCGGGCTGAGCAGGTCCGGCGGGGTCTGGGCCAGCATCGGGCCGATCCGGTCCGCGGAGATCGCCGGCTCGGTGTAGCAGGCCAGCGCCGGCTCGTAGCCGGTGACCAGCCACGCCCGGTGCACCGGGCTCCAGTGCACCGGCTCGACGGCCCGCAGCTCCGCCAGGTACGGGTACGGGTCGGCGACCAGGTCGTCGTCCAGCAGGTAACGGTCGGTCAGGATCGCGGTGGTCATGCCGGACTGGCCGGGCATGCGCTCACGGCCCTCGCTTCGCTCGGTGCGTTCGCTCATGCCGGACTGGCCGGGCATGCGCTCACGGCCCTCGCTTCGCTCGGTGCGTTCGCTCATGCCGTGCCCTCCAGCAGCTCGGCGGCGAGGTCGGCGACGGCCGCCACGCCCGGTTCGGTGACCATGCTCCGGTGGGTGCCGGGCAGGTGGTGCACGGTGAGCGCGCCGGGGAACATCTCCCGGCAGCGCCGCTCGTAGGCGGGCCCGTCCTCGCCGGCGACCACCGACGGGCGGTCCGGGCCGGCGGTGGCCGCCTCGGCGGTGACCAGCAGGTGCGCCGGCCCCCGGTAGGGCAGCGGACGGTAGCCGGCGGCGGCGCGCAGCAACGCCGTCCACATCGTCACCGGCCAGTCGGCGCCCAGTTCCGCCTCGGCCTCGTTGACGCCGGCCGCCACCAGCGTGGCGACCAGCTCGCGTTCCTGGCTGAGCCGGGCCGGGGTGCCCGGGGTCAGCTCGCGGATCGCCGCGCGCATCGCCACCGCCCGGTCCAGCAGGTCCAGCGCCTCGGTGACCGCGAACGCCCCGGCCTCGTCGGGCACTGCCGGTTCGAGCAGCAGCAGGACGTCCACCCGCTCACCGGCCCCGGTCAGTCGGATCGCCATCTCCTGGGCGATGTTCGCCCCCATCGACCAGCCCAGCAGCGCGTACGGGCCGTGCGGCTGGCGGGCCCGCAGCTCGCGCAGGTAGTCCTCGGCGAGTCCGGTCATGGTGTCCGCGTCGACGCCGCCGTCGATGCCCCTGGCCTGCAGGCCGCGCACCGGCCGACCGGCGGGCAGGGCGTGGGCCAGCGGCAGGTACCAGGCGACGCTGCCGCCACTGGGATGCACGCACCAGAGCGGGCGGCGGCCGGCGTCGCCGTCGCGGAGGCTCACCACCACGCCGGCGTCGTGGCGTACCGCCGTGCCGGCCGGGACGGGCTGCCGCTCGGCGATCGCGGCGGCCAACTCCCCCACGGTGGGGTGCTCGACCAGGTCGGCCACCCCGACCGGCAGGCCCAGGTCGCAGGCGCGGGCGGCGAGCCGCACGATGGCCAGCGAGTGCCCGCCGAGGTCGAAGAAGTCGTCGTGCACGCCGACCCGGTCCAGCCGCAGCGTCTCCGCCCACAGCTTCGCCAGGGTCGCCTCGACCTCGGTACGCGGCTCCAGGTAGGGGCGCTCCGGCTCGCTGTCCGCCGTCGGGGCCGGCAGCGCCGCCCGGTCGAGCTTGCCGTTGCCGGTCAACGGGAGCGCGTCCAGCGGAACGAACGCGGCGGGCACCAGGTAGGCCGGCAGCCGCTCCCGCAGCCAGCGGCGCAGTTCGGCCACGTCGGGCCGGCCCAGCCCGGCCGCCGGCACCAGGTAGGCGACGAGCCGGGCGTCCCCGGGACGGTCGACGTGCGCCGCCACCGCGGCCATCGCCACGTCGGGACGGGTGGTGAGCACCGCCTCGATCTCGCCGAGTTCGATGCGCCGGCCGCGGATCTTGACCTGCCCGTCGATCCGGCCGCCGAACTCCAGGCTGCCGTCGGCACGCCACCGCCCCCGGTCACCGGTGCGGTACAGCCGGCGGCCGCCACCGGCCGGATCGGGCACGAACCGGTCCGCGGTCAGCCCGGGCTGACCGAGGTAGCCCCGGGCCAGGGCGTCGCCGCCCAGGTAGATCTCGCCGGCCACGCCGACGGGCGCCGGGCGCAGCGCCTCGTCGAGCACCAGCACCGTGGTCCGCGCCAGCGGCCGGCCGATCGGCACGCTGACCGCGTCCGCCGGCAGGTCGCAGACCTGGTGCGCGGTGACCAGGAAGATCGCCTCGACCGGGCCGTACCCGTTGACCAGCCGCAGGTGCGGCCAGCGGGCGGCCAGGTCCCGGCAGTGCGGCGCGGACGCCGCCTCCCCGCCGAACACGAGCTGCCGCAGCTCGCCCAGCTCCGTCGGCACCTCCTCGACGGCCAGGTTGAACAGCGTCGTGGTGAGGAAGGCGGTGGTCACGCCGTGGCGGCGGATCGCCGCGACGATGCCGGCGGGGGTGATCGCCCCGGCCGGGTAGAGCGCGCAGGTGCCGCCGTGCAGCAGCGGGCCGAAGATCTCGAAGATCGCGGCGTCCCAGTTGACGCTGCTCAGGTGCAGCACCGTCTCGTCCGCGCCGAGGTGGACGAAGTCCTGCCGCAGCAGCGAGTCGACGATCGACCGGTGGGTCACCGCGATGCCCTTGGGCCGCCCGGTGGAACCCGAGGTGTAGAGCACGCAGGCCAGGTCGTCGGCGTCCGGCCCGGGTGCCGGCGGGTCGGCCGGTTCGGCGGCGAACGTCTCCTCGGCGAGCGTGAGCACCGTGCCGATCCGCGTCGGCACCTGGTGCCGCCAGGCCGGCTGTACCAGCACCAGCTCGACGCCGGCGTCCGCGGCGAGCAGGTCGAGCCGGCGGCTCGGATCCCGCGGGTCCATCGGCAGGTACGCCGCGCCGGCCCTGAGGATGCCGAGCATGCCGACGACCAGGTCGACGGAGCGCTCGGCGCAGAGCCCGACGACGCGGTCCGGGCCGGCGCCGTGGCAGCGCAGGTGGTGGGCGACCCGGTTGGCCCGCGCGTCCAGCTCGGCATAACTGAGCGGGCCGTCCGGGCCGGCCAACGCCACCCGGTCCGGCTGGGCGGCGACCTGGGCGGCCAGGACGTCGACCAGACTGCGCGGGTCGTGCGCGGCGCCCGCCGCCCTGGTCCGGGCCTCGTCGACCGAGGAGGGCACGCCGGGCGCCGCGTCGGGGTCGGCGACCATCCGCGCCAGCAGCTCCCCGTACGCGTCGGCCAGCCGCTCCACCTCACCCGGGGACATCCGGCCGGCGTCGGCCTCGAACGAGACACCCTCCGGGCCGGTGGTGACCATCAGCCCGAAGTTGGTCCGGGCGATCTCCTCGATCTCCTGCTTGTGCTCGCTGTCCAGCCCGTGGAAGTGCACGTAGTTGAACGCGGTGTCGACCAGCACCTCGCCGGCCCACCGGCCCCGTTGCAGCTCGGCCAGCGGGAAACGCCGGTGCGCGAGGACGTCCTGCTCAGCGGCGAAGACGTCGCGCAGCAGCCCCACCCAGCTCGTCGCCGCCGACGCCACCCCGAACGGCACCACGTTGAGGAACAGCCCGCGCATGCTCTCCGCGCCGGCCCGCTCCGGGCGCCCGTTGGTGGCGAACCCGGTGGCGTACGCCTCACCGTCGGCGAGCTGCCCCATCAGGTGGTGGTAGGCGGTGAACAGGACCGTCTTGCGGGGCACGCCGGCGCGGGCGGCCAACGCGTCGACGCCGGCCCGCAGGTGCCGGTGGTCGCGCACCACCTCGCAGGTGGACTTGTCGGCCGGTTCCGCGCCGACCGACCGCGGCACCCGCACCGGGGGGAACCGCTCCACCATGGTGTCCCAGAACGCCCGGGCGGCCGGGTCGGCCACCGCGGCCCGCTCAAGCGCGACGTACTCCGCGAAGCGGGGCACCGGACCAGCCGGCGGCGCGTGCCCCGCCCCGGTGACCGACCGGCGGTGCCTGTCGACCAACTCGGCGATCAGCGAGGTGAGACTCCACCCGTCCAGCACGGCGTGGCAGTCGGTGATGGTGAGCCGGTACTCGGCCTCGTTGAGCACGTGCACGTGCAACCGGATCAGCGGCGGCTCGGACAGCTCGAACCACCGCACCGACTCGGCGTGCAGGTGGTCGGAGACCCGCTGGGCCTGGGCCGGCTCGGGCAGACCGCGCAGGTCGTCCACGCCGACCGGCAGGACGGCCCGCTCGCGCACCAGTTGCAGCGGCTCCTCGTAGGAACTCCAGTCGAACCCGGTACGGAGGATCTCGTACCGGTCCACCACGGCGTCGGCGGCGGCCTGCATGGCGGCGGCGTCGAACCCGGCCGGCTCCTGCACCCGGAAGCTCGTCACGTTGTGGTAGGCGCCCTTGCCGGCGTCGGCCAGCAACTCGTAGAGCATGCCCTGCTGCATCCGGGTCAGCGGGTAGGCGTCCGCGAGGCCGGCGGGCAGCCGGTCCCGGTCCGCCGGGGCGACCATGGCGAACCGCTCGACCGGCGCCACCCCGGCGGGGTCGTCGGCCCGCCGGTCCGTGGCCGTGTCCACGGCCCGGGCCAGCTCACCGAGCGCCTGGTGGGCGAAGACGTCGCGCAGCGCCACGGTGACGCCGCGCCGCTCGGCCAGCCCGACCACGCGCAGCGCGAGGATCGAGTCGCCGCCCAGGTCGAAGAAACGGTCGGTGACGCCGACCCGGTCCACACCCAGCGCGGCGCACCACACCTCGGCCAGCAGCCGCTCGGTGGGGGTGGCCGGCGGGACGTGGTCGCGCGCGGTGTCCAGCACCGCCCCGTCGACGTCCGGCAACGCGCGCCTGTCGACCTTGCCGTTGGCGGTCAGCGGCAACGCCGGAAGCACGGTGAACGTCGCCGGCACCATCGCCTCGGGCAGCCGGTCGCGCAGCCACCGCCGCAACCGCTCGCCGGTCAGCTCGCCGTCGACGACGAGGTAGGCGTGCAGCCGGTGCTCACCGCTGCGGTCGCCGCGGGCCACCACCGCGGCCTGGCCGACCGCCTCGTGCCGCAGCAGCGCGGCCTCCACCTCCCCCAGCTCGATCCGGTGGCCGCGGACCTTCACCTGGTCGTCGGCGCGGCCCCGGTACTCCAGCTCCCCGTCGGCCAGGTATCGGGCCCGGTCGCCGGTGCGGTAGAGCCGGGCGCCGGGGACGGTGGCGAACGGATCCGGCACGAACCGCTCCGCGGTCAGCCCCGGCCGGCCCAGGTAGCCGCGGGCCAGGCCGGCGCCGCCCACGTACATCTCGCCGGTGGCTCCGACCGGGACGGGCCGCAGGTGCCGGTCGAGCACGTGCACGGTCAGGTCGCCGAGCGGACGGCCGATCGGCGAGACCGCGTCGCCGGCCAGGTCGGCGGCGGTGATCAGGCGGTGTGTGACGTGCACGGTGGTCTCGGTGATGCCGTACATGTTGACCACCCGGATCCCGGCGCCGGGCCCGTCGAGCCAGCCCTCCAGCTCGGGTACGTCGAGCTTCTCGCCGCCGAGCACCACGTGTCGCACGCCGAGGTCGGCAAGTGGCCGGTCGCCGAGGGCGGCCCGCAGGTTGCGGAACGCGCCGGGGGTCTGGCTGAGCATGGTCACCCGCTCGGTGGCCAGCAGCGCGGCGAAGCGCTGCGGGTCGCGGGCGGTGGCCCGGTCGACGAGCACGACCGTGCCGCCGCGGGTCAGCGCGCCCCACAGCTCCCAGACCGAGAAGTCGAACGCGTACGAGTGGAACAGGCTCCACACCCCGCCGGGCGGCAGGTCCAGCGCATCCACGCAGGAGTCGAGCAGGCGTACCACCTGCCGATGCGCGACGCCGACCCCCTTCGGCCGACCGGTGGAGCCGGAGGTGTAGATGACGTAGGCGAGGTGGTCGGCGTCGGTGACCGACGGCGGGTCGTCGGTGGACGCGGCGGCGATCGCCGGGTCGTCCAGGCGCAGCAGCCCGGCCGGGTCCACCGGCACCCGGTCGGCGAACTCCGGCGACACCACGGCCAGCCGGACCCCGGCGTCGCCGACGACGTAGTCCAGCCGCTCGCGCGGGTGCTCCGGGTCCAGCGGCACGTACGTCCCGCCGGCCTTGAGGATGCCGAGGATGCCGACGGCCAGGTCGAGGTCGCGGCGCACGCAGAGCGCCACCGGCGTCTCCGGCCCGACCCCGGCCGCGCGCAGCCGGTGGGCGAGCTGGTTGGCCCGCGCGTTCAGCGTGGCGTAGTCGACCCGCCGCGCGCCCGCCACGACGGCGACGGTGGTCGGGTCGGCGGCGACGTGCCGGGCGAACCGCTCGTGCAGCAGGTCCGGCGAATGGAAGTCGCGGGCCGGGACGCCCCAGCCGGCGAGTTGCCGCCGCTCCTGCTCGGGCAACAGGTCCAGGTCGGCCAGCGGCGTGTCCGGGTGGGCGACGGCCTGCTCCAGCAGCCGCCGGAACTGCGCGGCCCACCGCCGCACGGTCGACGGTCGCCACAGGTCCGACCGGTGGAAGAACGCGGCGGCCAGTCCGTCCGCCCGGCGGGCGGTCTGCAGGATCAGGTCGAACTTGACCGCGTCGAGGTCCAGCTCGAACCGGGCGCCGGTCACGGTGCCGAGCCGCACCGGCCGGTCGTCCGGGTCGTCGTCGAGGCTGAACATGACCTGGAACAGCGGGTTGCGGTCCAGGCTGCGGTCGGCGCCGATCCGGTCGACCACCCGCTCGAACGGCGTCTCCTGGTGGTCGTACGCGCCGAGCGCGTCGGCGCGGACCCGGTCGAGCAGGTGGGTGAAGGACGGGTTCCCGCCGAGGTCGGCGCGCAGCACCACGGTGTTCACGAAGAAGCCGACGACATGCTCCACCTCGGGCCGGTCGCGGCCGGCGACCGGGGTGCCGACGCCGAAGTCGACCTGGCCGGCGAGCCGGCCCAGCATCGCCTCGAACGCCGCGAGCAGGACCATGTGCAGCGTGGCGCCGCGCTCCCGGGCGAACCGCTCCAGAGCGGTGACCAGCTCGGCCGGGAGCGTGAAGTCGCAGCTCGCGCCGGCGGTGGACCGCGCGGCCGGACGGTCGCCGTCGGTCGGCAGCTCCAGCGGCGGCAGCCCGGCCAGCCGGTCCCGCCAGTACGTCAGGTCCCGCTCCCGGCCGTGCGCGGCGTCCGCGCCGCGCTGCCAGGCCGCGTAGTCGGCGTAGCGCGCCGGCGGCTCCGGCGAGGCCGTCCCGGCGTACGACGCCTCCAGGTCACGCACCAGCACGCCGATCGACGCGCCGTCGGCGACGATGTGGTGCAGGGTCAACAGGACCACGTGGTCGGTCGGCGTGAGCCGCCATCCGGTGACCCGGAACAGCGGCCCGGTCGCCAGGTCGAACGGCTCGGCCGCGACCTGGCGGGCCGCCTCGGCGACCTCGGCGGCGTCACCGGCGTCCCGCCAGTCGACGCCCGGCCAGCCGGCCACGATCTCCTGCCGGACCACGCCGTCGACGACGGTGAACCGGGTGCGCAGCGCCTCGTGCCGCTCGACGAGGGCGGCGAACGCGGCGTCCAGCCGGTCGCGGTCCAGCGGCCCGGTGAGCCGCCACGCCACCGGGATGGTGTACGCCGCGCCGGCGCCGTCGAGCCGGTCGAGGAAGACCAGCCGTTCCTGCCCGAAGGAGACCGGCAGGTCGCGGGTGCCGCTGCCCCGGGTGATCCCGGCCGGTGCGGCACGCCCGGCGTCTCCGGCGAGCCGCCTGCGGAGCAGTTCCTGCTGGGCGGCGGTGAGGGCGGTCATCGGGTTTCCTCCAGTTTCCGGGCGAGGCGGGCGATGGTGCGGGCCTCGAAGAAGACGCGCAGGGTGACCGGGGTGGCGAGCCGCTCGCGCAGCCGGGAGATGACCCGCAGCGCGGTCAGCGAGTGGCCGCCGAGGGCGAAGAAGTCGTCCTCGATCCCGATGTCGGGCCGGTGCAGCAGGTCGGCCCAGATCTCGGCGACGACCCGCTCGACGTCGGTGCGCGGGGCCACCCGGGTCACCGCCGGCAACTCGGCCCGGATCTCGGGCAGCGCCGCCCGGTCCACCTTGCCGTTGCCCAGCAGCGGCAGGGCGTCGAGGACCAGCAGCTCGGCCGGGATCATCGCGGACGGCAGGCGGGTCTCCAGGTGCCGGCGCAGGTCCGCCTCGTCGACCCGGCCGGCCGGGGTCCTCTGGGCGTAGCCGGCGAGCCGCCAGCCGTTCGGCCCGTCCGGGCGGGCCACCACGGCCGCGGCGCCGACGTCGGGGTGCTCGGCCAGGGCGGCCTCCACCTCGGCCGGTTCCACCCGGACACCGCGCACCTTCACCTGCCGGTCCAGCCGGCCCCGGAACTCCAACGTCCCGTCGGCGAGCCGGCGTGCCGCGTCGCCGGTGCGGTACATCCGCGCCCCGGGCGGTCCGGCCGGGTCCGGCAGGTAGGCCGCGGCCGTGAGGCCGGGCCGGTCGTGGTAACCGCGGCTGACCCCGGTCCCGCCGATGTGCACCTCGCCGAAGACGCCGACCGGCACCGGGCGCAACGCCGCGTCGAGCACGTGCACGGTGGTCCCCGGCATCGCGACGCCGATCCCGACCGACAGGTACGGCCGGCTCGGGTCGAGGTCGGCGACGGTGGTGGTGACCGTCGCCTCGGTGGGGCCGTACTGGTTGACGACCCGGCGCAGCCCGGGCAGCGCGTCGTGCACCCGGGCCAGCAGCGCGGGGGTGCACGGTTCGCCGCTGAGCACGAGCAGCCGCAGCGCGGGCAGGGTGGCTGCGCCGACGTCACCGGCGTCGAGCAACTGGTGCAGCAGGGACGGCACCATGCTCAGCAGCACGGTGGGCGCGGGCCGGCCGGGCAGGTCGGCGGCCAGCGTGGACAGGTCGGACCGTTCGGCCACCAGCACGGTCGCGCCGACGGTGAGCGGGCCGACGGCGTCGCGCAGGAACGCGTCGAAGCTGGGCGAGGCGCGTTGCAGCACGACGTCGTCGGCGTCCAGCCGGTAGTGCGCGCCGATGGTGTCGAGGTAGGCGGTGATGCCGCCGTGCTCGACCAGCACCCCCTTGGGCGCGCCTGTGGAGCCGGACGTGTGGACCAGGTAGGCGAGCTGGTCGGGGCGGGTGTCGACGTCCGGCCGGGTGGCCGGGTGCGCGGCCGACGCCGGTTCGGCGACGTCGTCCGGATCGAGCACGAGCCGCACCCCGGCGCCCTCGGCGAGCCGCGCCAGGCGCTGCGGCGGCAGCTCCGGGTCGAGTCCGACGAACGCGCCGCCGGCCTTCCAGACGGCGAGCACGGCGACGACCGTGTCGACGCCCCGGGGCAGCCGCAGTCCCACCCGGTCCTCCGGGCCGATCCCCCGCGAGCGCAGGTGGTGGGCGAGCCGGTTGGACCGTCGGTCCAGATCCGCGTAGGTCAGCTCGCCACCGGGCCCGGTCAGGGCGGTGGCGTCCGGAGTGGCCCGGACGTGCTCGGCGATCCGGTCGAGCAACGAGCGGAACGGCGCGGCCGGTCGGGCCGCCGCCGGGGCCGCCTCCGTCGCGGCCAGTGGCAGGTCGGCGATCCGCGCCGCCGGCTCGGCCGCCACCGCCCGCAGCAGCCGGACGTAGGCCTGCGCCATCCGCGCGATCGTGGCGGCGTCGAAGATGTCGGTGGTGTAGTCGAACGAGCCGGCCAGCCCGTCCGGGCCGTGCACCAGTTCCAGGGTCAGGTCGAGCTTGGCCGCGCCCCGGTCCACCGGCTGCGCGACGCCCTCGGCGGAACCCAGCCGCAGCGTGTCGAGAGTCCAGTCGTTGTAGCTGAACAACGCCTGGAACAGCGGGGAACGGCCGAGGTCGCGCTCCGGGCTCAGCTCCTCGACCAGCCGGCCGAACGGCAGCTCCTGGTGCTCGTACGCGGCGAGCGCGTCGTCGCGTACCCGGTCGAGCAGGTCGGCGAAGCGCGGCCCGCCGGACAGGTCGGCGCGCAGCACCAGCGTGTTCAGGAAGAACCCGATGACGTCGCGGACCTCCGGCCGGTCCCGCCCGGCGACCGGGGTGCCGACGGCGAAGTCGGTCTGGCCGCTCCACCGGCCCAGCAGCACCTGGTAGGTGGCGAGCAGCGTCATGAACACTGTCGCGCCGTGCGCCCGGCCGAGTCGTTCCAGCGCGGCGACCAGCTCCGGTTCGACGGTGAACCCGACGCTCGCCCCGGCGCCGTCGCGCGCCGACGGTCGCGGCCGGTCGGTGGGCAGCTCCAGGTCGGGCAGGTCGGCCAGCCGCCGGCGCCAGTGGTCCAGGTCCCCGGCCAGCCGGTCGCCGGCGAGCCGGTGCCGCTGCCAGGCGGCGAAGTCGGCGTAGCGCACCGGCGGGCGCGGCACGTCGGCGCCGTCGTAGCCGGCCTCCAGCTCCCGGATCAGCACCGCCGCCGACCAGCCGTCGGAGACGGCGTGGTGCATGGCGAGCAGCAGCAGGTGGGTGTCGCCGGCCTGCCACAGCACGGCCCGGAACAGCGGCCCGGTGGTCAGCTCGAACGGCCGGATGGCCTCCCGGGCCAGGTCGGCCTCCGCGTCGGCCACCGAGGCCACGACGCGCCGGTCCAGGCCGGCCCAGCCGGGCGTGACGTCCTGGCGGACCACGCCGTCGGCCAGGGAGAACCGGGTACGCAGCGATTCGTGCCGCTCGACCAGCGCGTCCAGCGCCGCGGCCAGCCGGTCGGCATGCACCGGCCCGGTCAGCCGCCACGCCAGCGGGACGGTGTACGCCGCCCCGGCGCCCTCCAGCCGGTCGAGGAAGACCATCCGTTCCTGGCCGAAGGAGACGGGCAGTCCGGTGGTGCCGTCGCCCCGGGTGATCGGCGCGACGAGCGTGTCGGACTCGGCGAGCAGACGGGCCAGCCCGGCCACGCTGCGGGCGGTGAACAGGTCCCGGAAGGTGATCTCCCGCCCGGTGCGGGCGGCCACCGCGCCGACGACCTTGATGGCCAGCAGCGAGTGCCCGCCGAGGGCGAAGAAGTCGTCGTCCATGCCCGCGTCGGTGACGCCGAGCACCTCGCGGAAGATGTCGACGAGCTGCCGTTCCAGCGCGGTCGCCGGCTCCCGGCGGCCGGTGCCGGCGGCGTACGTCGGCTCGGGCAGGGCGGCCCGGTCGACCTTGCCGTTGCCGGTCAGCGGCAGCTCGTCGAGGACCACCACGGCGGCCGGCACCAGATACGCCGGCAGTTCCCGGCCGAGCCACGCCCGCAGGTCGCCCAGCTCAGCCGGATCGCCGGCCACGTACGCGACGAGGTTGAGCACGCCGGTGTGGTCGGGTCGGGCGAGCACCACCGCGTCGCGGACCGCCGGGTGCCGGCGTGCCGCCGTCTCGACCTCGCCCGGCTCGACCCGGAACCCGCGGACCTTCACCTGCCCGTCGGCGCGGCCGACGAACTCCAGCACGCCGTCGCCGGCCCACCGGACCAGGTCGCCGGTCCGGTAGACCCGGCCGCCGGGCGCGCCGAACGGGTCCGGCAGGAAGCGCTCGGCGGTCATGGCCGGCGCCGTGTATCCCCGGGCCAGCCCGGCGCCGCCGAGCAGCAGCTCGCCGACCACCCCGTGCGGAACGGGCCGCAGCAGGCGGTCGACCACGTAGGCGGTGGTGTGGTGGGTGGGCCGGCCGATCGGGACGCGGCAGGCGTCGCCGGTCGGCGCGGTGACCGGGTGCCAGGTGCTGAACGTGGTCGACTCGGCCGGACCGTACATGTGCAGCAGCCGGTCCGGGCCGCCGTGCGCGAGCAGCGCGTCCACCGTGGCCGGGTCGGACGTCTCCCCGCCGAAGAGCACGTGTCGCAGCCCGCGCAGCGCGTCCGGACGTTCCCGGGCGACCTGGTGGAACAGGGCGGTGGTGAGGAACAGCGTGGTGACCCGGTGCCGTGCGAGATGATCGGCCAGGGCGGCGGTGGAGAGCGCCACGTCGGGCGGGGTGACCACCACGGTGGCCCCGGCGGCCAGGGTGGCCCACACCTCGAAGGCGGCCGCGTCGAAGAGCGGGTTGGCCGCGAACGCCACCCGGTCGTCCGGCGCCAGGTCCAGGTAGCCGCCCTGGTGGACGGTGCGGACCAGGTTCCGGTGGGTGATCCCGATGCCCTTGGGGCGGCCGGTCGAGCCGGAGGTGTGCACGACATAGGCGAGCTGCTCCGGGTCGACAGCCACCGCCGGGTCGGTCGCCGGCCGCCGGTCCAGCTCGGCGGCGTCGCGGACCAGGTCGACGACGTGGCAGCCCAGCCCGGCGCCGTCGTGGTGCCCGGCGGCGGTGACCAGCAGAGTGGCGCCCGCGCCGGCAACCATGTGCCGGCTCCGGTCGGTCGGCTGGTCGGCGTCCAGCGGCAGGTAGGCGCCGCCGGCCCGAAGCACGGCGAGTTGCGCGCGGACCAGCTCGGCGCCGCGCGGAAGGCTGACCGCCACCACGGTCTCCGGGCCCACGCCGAGGTCGATCAGGTGGTGGGCCAACCGGTTCGCGCGCCGGTCCAGCTCGGCGTACGTCCAGACGGTCGCGCCGTCGACCACGGCGGGCCGGTCGGGGCCGGCGGCGACGCGGTCGGCGACGAGGTGGTGCAACGCTCGCGCGGGCAGGTCGGGCGTCGCTGCGGTACCCGCCGCCAGCAGGGCGTCACGCTGCGCGGAATCGAGCACCGGCCAGTCGCCGAACCGGGCGCCGGCGTCGTCGGCCAGGGCGCCGAGCAGCCGAACGTACGCGTCGGCCAGGCGGCCGACGGTGGCCGGGTCGAACAGGTCGGTGGCGTACTCGAACAGGCCGGTCCGGGTCCCGTCGGGCGCCTCGTCGACGAAGAGGGTGAGGTCGAACTTGGCGGTCCGCCAGCCGAGCGCGAGTTCGGTGACGACCCGGCCGGGCAGCCGCAGCGTGGTGGCCACGGTGTCGCGCAGCGCGAACATGGTCTGGTAGATCGGGGTGCGGCTGAGGTCCCGTTCCGGGCGCAGCTCCGCGACCACCTGTTCGAACGGCACGTCCTGGTGCTGGTAGGCGCGCAGGGTGGCCTCGCGGACCCGCCCGACGAGTTCGGTCACCGTCGGGTCGCCGCCGAGGTCGGCGCGGACGGCGACGGTGTTGACGAAGAAGCCGACGACGTTCTCCACCTCGGCGCGGGACCGGCCGGCCACCGGCGTGCCGACCGCGAAGTCGCGCTGCCCGCTCCACCGGCCGAGCAGCGCCTGGAACGCCGCCAGCAGCACCGTGTGCAGGGTGGTCTGCTGGTCCTGGGCGAACGCGGCGAGCCGGCGCAGGGCGTCGGCGGGCAATGCGAAGCGGTGGGTGGCGCCGTCCGCGCCGAGCACCGCCGGCCGGGGCCGGTCGGTGGGCAGCTCCAACGCGGGTACGCCGGCGAGGGCGTCGCGCCACCCGTCGAGCTGCGCGGCGAGCCGGGCCGGATCGAGGTCGGCGCGCTGCCAGCGGGCGAAGTCGACGTAGCGCACCGCCGGCGCGGGCGGGGCCACGCCGGCGTACAGCTCGCCCAGCTCACGGGCGATCACGCCGAGCGACCACCCGTCGGCGACCACGTGGTGCAGCACCAGCAGCAGCACGTCGTGCTCCGGCAGGCGCACCAGCGTGGCTCGCCACAGCGGTCCGGTCACCAGGTCGAACGGCCGGCGGATCCGCTCGGCCGCCAACTCCTCGTGCCAGGCGTCGGCGTCGACCCGCTCCAGCGCCACCGCCGGCTCCGGCTCGACCACCGGGGTGTCGCCGGCGAACCGGGTCCGCAGCGCGTCGTGGCGGGCGGCGAGCCGGCGCAGCGCCCGGCGCAGGGTCTCCTCGTCCAGGTGCCCGTCGATCCGCCAGGCGACCGGGATGACGTAGTTGGGGCTGTCCGGGTGGATCCGCTCTAGGAACAGCAGTCGCTCCTGGCCGAACGAGGCGACCGCGGGCGCGTCGTCGCCGCCGGCCACCAGCGCCGGGGCGTCCCCGGCGGGCGTCGCGGTGACCGCCTCGGCCAGGCCGGCGACGGTCGTCCCCTCGAACAGGTCCCGGATGGAGACCTCGACGCCGAACTCCTCGCGCATCCGGGCGATCAGCCGCACAGCCAGCAGCGAGTGCCCGCCGAGGGCGAAGAAGGTGTCGTCGACGCCGACCCGGGCGACCCCGAAGACGTCGGTCCAGACCTTGGCGACGCGTTCCTGCGCCGGGTTCTCCGGGGCCCGGTACGCGACGGCCAGGTCGGGCCGGTCCGGGGCGGGCAGCGCCTTGCGGTCCAGTTTCCCGCTCGGGGTCAGCGGCAGCTCGGCCAGCGGCACGAACGTCGACGGCACCATGTAGCCGGGCAGCCGCTCGGTCAGCCGGTCGCGCAGCCCGGCGAGGTCCGGGTGGTCTCCGACCACGTAGGCGACGAGGCGTTTCTCGGCGGCGTCGCCGGTGGCCACCACCACCGAGGCGCGCACTCCCGGCTGGTCGTCGAGCACGGCCTGGATCTCGCCCAGCTCCACCCGGTTGCCGGCGAGCTTGACCTGCTCGTCGACCCGGCCGAGGTACTCGACCACGCCGGGGCGATGCCAGCCGGCGAGGTCGCCGCTGCGGTACATCCGGCCACCCGGCTCGCCGTACGGGTCGGGCAGGAACCGCTCGGCGGTCAGGCCCGGCTGGCCGAGGTAGCCACGCGCGAGTTGCACCCCCGCGAGGTACAGCTCACCCGGTCCGTCGCCGTCGGCCGGCCGCAGCTCGGCGTCGAGGATGTGCAGTTGGGTGTTGTCCACCGCCGCGCCGATCGGCACGCTCGCGCCGGACCACTCCGGCCGGCAGGCCCACGCGCTCACCTCGATGGATGCCTCGGTGGGGCCGTAGAGGTTGTGCAGCTCGACGTCGGGCAGGGCACGCAGCACCCGGTTCTGCAGGTCGGTGGGGAGCGCCTCGCCGCTGGCCAGGATCCGGCGCAGGCTGTGGCAGTCGGCGACACCCGGTTCGCCGACGAACAGGGCCAGCATGGTCGGGATGAAGTGCACGCTGGTGATCTCGCGGCGCTGGATGGTCTCCACCAGGTAGCGGGTGTCCCGGTGCCCGCCCGGCCGGGCGATGACCAGGCGGGCGCCCACCATGAGCGGCCAGAAGAGTTCGTGCACCGACACGTCGAAGGCGTACGGCGTCTTCTGCAGCACCCGCTCGTCGGAGGTCATGCCGTACTCGTGCTGGCCCCAGCGCAGCCGGTTGACCACGCCCCGGTGCTCGACCACCACGCCCTTGGGCCGGCCGGTCGAACCGGAGGTGTACATGACGTAGCAGGCGTTGCGCCCGTCCACCGCGACGTCGACCGGCTCGTCGGGGTCGCCGTCGGTGTCGGCCAGGGTCAGCTCGGGCAGGCCGGGCAGGCCCAGGTCGACGTGCATGCCGGGCCCGCGGACCAGGGCCACCGCGCCGCCCTGGTCGGCCATGTAGGTCAGCCGGTCGGTCGGCAGTTCCAGGTCCAGCGGCAGGTAGGCCGCGCCGCTCTTGAGGACGCCGAGCAGCGTGACCAGCAGGTCCAGCGACCGCTGGGCGCCCACGGCGACCACCGTCTCGGGTCCGGCGCCGCTCCGGCGCAGGGCGTGGGCGAGCCGGTTCGCCCGCCGGTCCAGCTCCCGATAGGTCAGCTCCGCGCCCTCGAACTCCAGCGCGACGACGTCCGGGGTACGCCGGACCTGTGCCTCGATCAGGCCGTGGATGGTGCTCACTGGTTCTGCTCCTTCAGTGCCTGCTCGACGTCCTCGCTGCTCATCGCCGCGATCTCGGCCATCAGCCGCTCCTCGACGGCGGCGGCGAGCCGGGCCACCGTGGGCTGTTCGAAGAGGGTGCGGACGGCCACCTCGCAGCCGAACGCCGCGCGCAGCCGGATGGCGACCCGGGTGGCGAGCAGGGAGTGGCCGCCCAGGTGGAAGAAGTTGTCGTGGACTCCGATCCGGTCGACCTGGAGAACCTGCCGCCAGACGTCGGCGATCGCCTCCTCGGTCGGGGTACGTGGCGGTTCCGCGTCCGTGTCGGACGCCGGTCGGTGACCGGCGGGATCGGGCAGCCGGTCCCGGTCGACCTTGCCGCCGACGGTGCGCGGCAGCTCGTCCAGGACGATCAGCACCGCCGGCACCATGAACCCGGGCAGACGCTCGGCCAGCCGGTCCCGCAGCTCGTCGACCGCCACCCCGTCGCCGGCCAGGTAGGCCACCAGCCGGTCCCGCCAGGCGAGCACCACGGCGTCGCGGACCCCCGGGTGCTCCCGCAGCCGGGCCTCGACCTCGCCGACCTCGACCCGGAAGCCGCGCACCTTGACCTGGCCGTCGGTCCGGCCGTGGAACTCCACCTGCCCGTCGGAGCGCCAGCGGACCAGGTCCCCGGTCCGGTACAGCCGCCCGCCGGGTTCCCGCCCGTACGGGTCCGGCACGAACCGTTCGGCGGTCAGGCCCGGCCGGCCCAGGTAGCCGCGGGCCAGTTGCGAGCCTCCGACGAACAGCTCGCCGACCGCGCCCACCGGGGCCTCGGCGAGGTGGCCGTCGAGCACGTACAGCGGTCGATCGCCCACCGCGCGGCCGATCGGCACGATGCCGTCCACCTCGGCCGGCAGGTCGTAGACGGTGGCGCTGATCGTGGTCTCGGTCGGGCCGTAGGTGTTCACCACCGCCACGTCGGGGAGGTGCCGGCGCCACCACGCCAGGTCGGCGGGGCGGACCGCGTCGCCGCCGAGCACCAGCAGCCGCAGCCGGGCCGGGCTCCAGGTGGGCGCGGTGGCGCCGTCGGCGGTGACCTCGGCGATCAGCTCGGTGAGGTAGCCGGGGACCACCTCCATCACGGTCACCCGGTGGCGCTCCACGTCGGCGACGAGTTGGGCCGGCGCGACGAGGCCGTGCTCCGGGAGCACCAGCGCCGCGCCGCAGGACAACGCCGGGAAGATCTGCTCGATCGAGGCGTCGAAGGCCAACGCGGCGAACTGGAGCACCCGGTCGTCCGGACCCAGGCCGAAGCGCCGCCGCATCCGCGACACGTGCGCCCCCATCGCCGCCCGCGACACCCCGACACCCTTGGGCCGGCCGGTCGAACCCGACGTGTAGATCACGTACGCCAACTGCGCCGGATCCACCGCCACACCCGGATCGTCGTCACGCCCACCGTCGGGCAGCGGACCGTCGAGCGTCATGGGCGCGCCGAGGTCGGCGGCGACGAGGTCGACCCGTTCGCTGGGCCACGCCGGGTCGACGGGCACGTACGCGCCGCCGGCCTTGAGCACGCCGAGCACCGCGGCGAGCATGTCCACGCCGCGCGGCAGCCGCACCACGACGGGCGTCTCCGGGCGTACACCCCGCTCGCGCAGCCACCAGGCCACCCGGTTGGCGCGCGCGTTCAGCTCCGCGTACGACAGGACGCCGTCGGCGCCGACGGCGGCGAGCGCGCCCGGGTCGCGGCGGACCCGTGTCTCGAACGCGGCGATCGGATCGGGCGCCCGGCCGGGCTGCTCGGCGGCCCCGAACCGGCGCAGCAGGGCCGTCTCGGGGTCCGGCAGCGCGAGGGTGCCCAGGGGCACGTCCGGCGCGGCGACCACCGCGGCGAGCAGGTCCTGGCACCGCCGCACCAGCCGGTCGACGGTGGCCGCGTCGAACAGGTCCGTGCGGTACTGCACGAAGCCACCGGCCGAGCCGGGGTCGGTGGTGAAGGTGACCATCAGGTCGAACTTGGTGACGTCGAACGGGATCTCGGCGGGGCGCAGCCGCGCGGTGCCGAGCCGGGGCGCGGCGATCGAGCGGACCTCCAGGTCGAACATGGCCTGGAACAGCGGGGAGCGGCCCGGGTCCCGGTCGGGGCGCAGCTCCTCCACCACCCGCTCGAACGGCAGTTCCTGGTACTGGTAGGCGTCCAGGGCCCGCTCGCGCACCCGGCCGAGCAGCTCGGTGAAGGTCGGATCACCGCTGGTGTCGGCGCGCATGACCACTGTGTTCACGAAGAAGCCGAGGACGTTCTCCACCTCGGCGCGGGTCCGCCCGGCCACCGGCACCCCGACGCCGAAGTCGTGTTGCCCGGTCCAGCGCGACAGCAGCGCCTGGAACGCGGCCAGCAGCGTCATGTAGAGGGTGGCGCCGTGCCGGCGACCGAACCGCTCCAACGCGGCCACCAGCTCGGGGTCCAGTGTGAATTCGCGGGTCGCGCCGGCCCAGGAGGAGCGGGGCGGCCGGGGCCGGTCGGTGGGCAGTTCCAGCGTGGGCAGGCCGGCCAGCCGCTCGCGCCAGTGCGCGAGTTCGCCGTCGAGGCGGTCGCCGGTGAGTTCCCGGCGCTGCCAGCCGGCGTAGTCGGCGTACTGCACCGGCAGCTCCGGCAGCGGTTCCCCGGCGTAGGCGGCGCCCAGCTCGCGCACCAGCACGCCCATCGACCAGCCGTCGGAGACGATGTGGTGCATGGCCAGCACGAGCAGGTGGTCCGTCGGGCCGAGCTGCCAGACCAGGGCCCGGAACAGCGGGCCGGCGGCCAGGTCGAAGGGGCGGTGCAGCTCCGCGCCGGCCCGCTCCACCGCGACGGCGTACGGGTCGTCGGCCGAGCGCACGTCGTGCCAGTCGGCGGTCACCTCGCCGGCCGCGGCGACCCGCTGCACCGGTTCCGTGCCGACCACCGGGAACGTGGTGCGCAGCGCCTCGTGCCGGTCGACGAGCTGCCGCAGCGCCCGGTCGAGCCGACCCCGGTCGAGCGGCCCGTCCACCCGCCAGGCCAGCGCGGCCATGTAGTCGGGCGCGTCGGGCTCCAGCCGGTTGAGGAACCACATCCGTTCCTGGGCGAAGGAGAGCGGGAAGTCGCCGCTGCGGCGCAGCCGGGTGATGGCGGACGCGGGTTCGGCGGCCGCCGCCGGCAGGGCGGCGGCGAACTCCGCGATGGTCGGGTGGGCGAAGAAGGTCCGCACGTCGACCGGCCGGTCCAGGGTCTTCACCAGCCGGGCCACCGCGAGCGTGGCCAGCAGCGAGTGGCCGCCCAGGTCGAAGAAGTTGTCGTGGACGCCGATCCGGTCGACCCGCAGGACCTGCCGCCACACCTCGGCGACCGCCTCTTCGGTCGGGGTGCGGGGCTCCTCGAAACCGTCGGTCACCTCGGGGCGGTGTCCGTCCGGGTCGGGCAACCGGTCCCGGTCGACCTTGCCGCCCACCGTGCGCGGCAACTCGTCCAGCACGACCACCACGGCCGGCACCAGGTACTCCGGCAACCGCTCGGCCAACCGGTCGCGTACCGCCACGCCGGTGATCCCGTCGCCGGCCAGGTACGCCACCAGCCGGTCCTGCCCGGCGACGACCACCGCGTCCCGGACGCCCGGGTGCTCCCGCAGCCGCGCCTCGACCTCGCCGACCTCCACCCGGAAGCCGCGTACCTTCACCTGCCCGTCGGCCCGGCCGTGCCACTCCAGCCGGCCGTCCGGCCGCCATCGCACCAGGTCCCCGGTCCGGTACAGCCGACCGCCCGGCTCCCGTCCGTACGGGTCCGGCACGAAGCGTTCGGCGGTCGACCCCGGCCGGCCCAGGTAGCCCCGGGCCAACTGGGACCCGCCCACGTGCAGCTCGCCCACCGCACCCACCGGCACGTCCCGCAACCCGGCGTCGAGCACGTACAGGTCGCGGTCGGCGAGGGACCTGCCGATCGGCGCCACGCCGGTGAGCCCGCTCGGCACCTCGGCGAGGGTCGCGGTGACCGTGGTCTCGGTCGGCCCGTACGCGTTGAGCACCGTCACGTCGGGGCAGCACGTGGCGAAGCGGTCCACGTCGGCGGGCCGGACCACGTCGCCGCCGAGCACCATGGACCGCAGCGCGCGCGGCACGGTCCCGTCCCGCTCGGCCAGCTCGGCGACGAGTTGGCCGAAGTACGCCGGCGGCAGGTTGGCGAGCGTGACGTCGTGCCGGTCCAGCAGTGGCAGCAACGTGGCGGGGGCGACCAGGCCGTGTTCCGGGAGCACCAGCGCCGCGCCGCAGGACAGCGCCGGGAAGATCTGGTCGATCGAGGCGTCGAACGCGAGCGCGGCGAACTGGAGCACCCGGTCGTCCGGGCCGAGGCCGAAGCGCCGGCGCATCCGCGACACGTGCGCCGCCATCGCCCCCCGCGACACCCCGACGCCCTTGGGCCGGCCGGTCGAACCCGACGTGTAGATCACGTACGCCAACTGCGCCGGATCCACCGCCACCTCCGGGTCGTCGTCGCGACCACCGTCGGGCAGCGGCCCGTCGAGCAGGACGTCGAGGCCGGCGTCCGCGCGGACGAAGTCGACGCGTTCGGCCGGCCACGCCGGGTCCAGCGGCAGGTACGCCCCGCCGGCCTTGAGCACACCCAGGACGGCGGCGAGCATGTCGACGCCGCGGGGCAGCCGGATCCCGACCAGGCTCTCCGCGCGCACACCCCGCTCGCGCAGCCACCATGCCACCCGGTTGGCCCGCGCGTTCAGCTCGGCGTAGTCGACAGTCGAGTCGCCGGCCAGGGCGGCGCTGGCGGCGCCGTCGCGGCGCACCCGGTCGGTGAACGCGGCGATCGGGTCGACGGTTCGGCCGGTCACCTCGGCCGCGCCGAAGCGGCGCAGCACCGACGTCTCCGAGGCGGGCAGCGACAACTCGCCGACCCGGGTCTCCGGATCCGCCACCACGGCCGCCAGCACCTCGCGCCACCGCCGCACCAGCCGGTCGATGGTGGCCGGGTCGAACAGGTCCGCGCGGTAGACCACGGTCATCGCCAGTTCGTCCCCGCGCGGCTGGGCGAACAGGGACACCGAGAACAGCGCCCTGGGTCGGTCGGTCTCGAAGTCGGTGAAGCGCAGCGGACCGGCCGACGGGCCCTCACTCGGCACGTTCTGCATGGCGAACCAGGCGTCGATCAGGGAGTCCGTGTCCGGCCGCTCGGGCCGCAGTTCCCGGACCACCCGCTCGTACGGGACCTCCTGGTGGTCGAGGGCGTCGAGCGCGTCGTCGCGGACCCGGCCGAGGAGTTCGACGAAGGTCGGGTCGCCGGCCAGCCGGGCCCGCACGACCACGGTGTTGACGAACAGCCCGATGAGGTTCTCCACCTCCGGCCGGTTCCGGCCGGCGACCGGCGACCCGACGCCGAAGTCACTCTGCCCGCTCCACCGCCCCAGCAGGACCTGGAAGGCGGCGAGCAGCGTCATGTAGAGGGTGGCGCCGTGTTCGCGGCCGAGTCGGTGCAGCCCTGCCACCAGGTCCGGGCCGACGACGAACTCGCTGGTGGCCGCCGCGTGGCCGGACTGCTCCGGGCGCGGCCGGTCGGTGGGCAGGGTCAGCGCGGGCAGGCCGGCGAGCTGCCCGCGCCAGTACGCCAGGTCGTCGCCGAGCCGGTCGCCGTCGAGTTCCCGGCGCTGCCGCTCGGCGTGGTCGACGTAGCGAACGGGGAGGTCGGGCAGCGGCTCACCGGCGTGGGCGGTGGCCAGCTCGCGGGCCAGCAGGCCGACCGACCAGGCATCGGAGACGATGTGGTGCATGGCGGCCAGCAGCACGTGCTCGGTGTCGGTGAGCCGCCAGACGACGACCCGCAGCAGCGGTCCGGCGGCGAGGTCGAACGGCCGGTCGGCCTCGGCGGCGGCCTGCCCGACGATCTCCTCGCTCGAGGTGGCGGCGCGCCAGTCGATGGTGACGTCGGCCGACCGGGCCAGGGTGACCCGCGGCGTGCCGTCGCGTTCCTCGAAGACGGCGCGCAGCGCGTCGTGCCGGGCGACGACCGTGTCCAGCGCCGCCTGCAGTCGTGCCCGGTCGAGCGGACCGTGCACCCGCCACATGGGGGTGGTGACGTACGCGGTGCCGCGGCCCCCGTCCAGTCGGTCCAGGAACCACATGCGGTGCTGGGAGAATGACAGCGCGTAATCGTCCTGCGCGCTATTCACTGGCTGACGCAATTCAAATTCCCCTCGACTGGAAACAGGCAGGCGACAGGCGTTCCGGACGCACGGAGAGGCACACTGCTCCCATTCAGGCGAGCAGCACAAATGCCGACTACGTCCGTTTTGTTTCAGGCGGAATGCATGGCGGGCCGGAACGGCCGCACGGGCGGCTCATTCCACTCAACCAAGTCAGCTACGAAGGGCCTGGCCAGGCGCCATACCGCGTTCCACTGTCGGGTTCTATCCCGTTACGGCCACAACCCAGAGATCATCACGCACTCCCCCAAGACCTTTACGATCATTAAGTTCGTCGACCGCAGTGGATCCCCCGACATCTGCGGACCGACTCATTCTGCAACGGTCGACAGCCGGTTCGCAAACGCTCCGGCGCCTAAAGGTTGATGATCAAGGGAGCATTCAGAGTGACGCACCGTCAATGACGCGCGCCTATCCGGAGCCGATCTTCCAACGTTGTAGCAGTTGAGCGGCGGGGTCCGGGACGGCGCCCGGCGCGCCCGTGGAGGGGGCGCCCGAGGCCCTACGGTCGCCAGAAAATTTCTTCGTGTTCGGCGTGTCGGGCACCGCTCGCGCCCCCGCGCCGAACCTCGACGAGCCACCGTGGACAGTGTCTACGGCCGGGTGTTAGACACTGTCTATGCCGCAGCCGGACAGCAGTCTCCGCTCCCGTCTGGTGCGCGCCGGCGTCGAACTGCTGGAGCGCGAGGGTCCCGACGCCCTGACGCTGCGGGAAATCGCCCGCCGCGCCGGTGTGTCGCACGGCGCGCCACGTCGTCACTTCCCGACCCACCTCGCCCTGCTGGCGGCCATCGCGCGCGAGGGCTACCAACAGCTCGCGCGCGAGGTCGCGGAGACCATCGACCACGCCGACCCGGAGCCGCACCACCAGTTGCTCGCCCTCGGCCGCCTCTACCTGCGCTTCGCACGCACCCACCACGGCATGTTCGCGCTGATGTTCCGGCACGACCTGCTGCGGGGCAACGGCATCGGGCTGCGCGACGCCAGCGACCAACTCTTCGGCGTCCTCGTCGACCTGGTCTCCCGGGCCCGACCCGACCTGGCCGGCACGTCCACCGCACGGGTCGTGGCCGGCGCGCTCTGGGCCAACCTGCACGGCATCGCCGCGCTCTGGCAGTGGGGCAGCCTCCAGACCATGGTGCGCCAGGACGACGTCGAACCGCTGCTGCGCGCCGCGCTGGCGGCCCACCTCGATCGGAGGATCACGTGCTGATGCAGACGGGCACCCGACTGGTGCTGGCGCCGCTGAGCCGGCTCGCCTTCCGGCCGGTGGTCGAGGGGCGGGACAACGTCCCGCGGCACGGCCCGGTGATCCTCGCCGCCAACCACCTCTCGTTCCTCGACAGCGTGGTGATCCCGCTGGTGGCGCCCCGCCCGGTCGCCTTCCTGGCCAAGGACGAATACTTCCGGCAACCGGGCGTCAAGGGGTGGCTGACCCGCACCTGCCTCACCGGGATCGACGCCATCGCGGTGGAGCGCGGCGGTCACCGGTCGGCCCAGGCGTCGCTGCGGGTGGCGCTCGACGTGCTCGCCGCCGGGCGCGCGTTCGGCATCCACCCGGAGGGCAGCCGGTCCCGCGACGGGCGGCTCTACCGCGGCCGTACCGGGGTCGCCTGGCTCGCGCTCGCCTCCGGCGCGCCGGTGGTCCCGGTCGCCCTGCTCGGCACCGACCGCATCCAGCCCGTCGGCGCCCGACTGCCCCGGCCGGGGCGGATCACCGTGCGGTTCGGCACGCCACTGCACTTCACCCCGCAGCCCGCCGGCAGCGGCGGACAGGCCCGGCGGGCGGTCACCGACGAGATCATGACGGCCATCCAGAAGCTGTCCGGCCAGGAGGTCGCCGACCGGTACAACGACCCGCACTCCCCGAGCTGACCGGAGCCGGGCCCGGGTGGCCGCCGGGGTCGTCGGCGCGTTCTGCCCCTGACCACCTGCCGGCCTGTCGGTGCCGTCCTGTCTAATGACTGAGCCACCCCACCATCGGGGGCGACGCCGGAGAGGACGCGCGTGAGCAGCCTGGAGTCGCTGCGGCAGTTGCTGCAGCAGTCGCACCACGCCCGCCCGGACGATCTTCCGGAGATGGCGATGCGGGCCGCGCCCCTGCTGGACGCCCGGGTCCTGGTGATCTACCTGGTGGATCACCAGCAGCGGCTGCTGCTGCCGCTGCTCGGTGGCAGCGCCCCGGCCCGCGAACCGATCGACGTCGACGGGACCCTCGCCGGGCGGGCCTTCAGCACGGCGTCGACCTGCGTCGGCAGCGGCGACGACGACGGCGTACGGGTCTGGGTGCCGGTGGTCGACGGCAACGAACGCATGGGTGTCCTGGAGGTCGTCGCGGACTCCGCGCTCGACGACGACGGTCTGGACGACTGCGGCGCGGTCGCGACGCTGCTCGCCGAGCTGATCACCACGCGCAGCCTCTACAGCGACAAGATCGAGCTGATCCGCCGGCGGCAGCCCATGCAGCTGGCGGCGGAGATGCTGCGGGCGCAGCTGCCGCCGCTGACCTTCTCCACCGGGCACCTGATCATCAGCGGCATTCTCGAACCGTGCTACGACGTCGGCGGTGACGCCTTCGACTACGCGGTCAACGGCGACATCGCGCACCTGGCGCTGTTCGACGCCGCCGGGCACGGCTCCAGCGGCGGGATGCGCGCGGTGGTGCTGGTCTCCATCGCGCTGGCCGCCTACCGCAACGCCCGCCGCACCGGCCTCGACCTGACCGACACCTACCACCACATCGACGCCACGGTCCGGGCCCACGACCGCTACGGGATGATCACCGCGGTGCTGGCCGAGCTCGACCAGCGCAGCGGTGTCCTGCGGGTCATCTCGGCGGGCCACCCGAGCGGGATCGTGCTGCGCGACGGCAGGGTCGCCAAGGTCCTGCCCACCCCGACCGCCCTGCCGGTCACCCTCGGCGACCGGCGCCCCCCGGTGGTCGTCGAGGAGTCCCTCGAACCCGGCGACCACGTGCTGCTCTACACCGACGGCATCATCGAGGCGCGCACCCGCGACGGCGAGGCCTTCGGGATGGACCGGCTGGTGGATTTCACCACCCGGGCCTTCGCCGACCGGCTTCCCCTGCCCGAGACCGCCCGCCGGCTGGTGCACGCCATCCTCGCGCACCAGGACGACTGCCTGCAGGACGACGCGACGGTGCTGCTCGCCGAGTGGCGCAGCCCCGCGCCCGACCGCTCGGACCTGGAGGCGATCAGCGCGGCGGCGCGTCACCCGTTGCTGACGGAGCCGTGACCGGCGCGGCGGTGCTGCGGCGCAGCGTGAGCGTGGTGGCCAGTTCGATGCCGGTACCCGGCGTCCGGTCGCCACGCCCGAGAGCGAGCGCCAGCTCGGTCGCGGCCACCGCCATCTGGGCCAGCGGCTGGTGGACGGTGGTCAGTGGCGGGTCGATCAGCGCCGCGATGGGCAGGTCGTCGAAGCCCACCACGCTCAGCTCGGCCGGGATCCGCAGCCCGAGTTCACGCGCGGCGTGGTAGACCCCGACCGCCTGCAGGTCGTTGCTGGCGAAGATCGCGGTCGGGCGGTCGGCGCGCCCGAGCAGGCGCACCGCGGCGGCCCGGCCACCCTCGGCGGTCAGGTCGGCCCGCTCCACCAGGTCGGCACCGACCGGCAGCTCGGCCGCCTCCATCGCGGAGCGGTAGCCGTCGAGTCGCGCGCGGCAGCACAGGATCCGATCCCGGCCGACGATCATTGCGATCCGGCGGTGCCCCAACCGGATCAGGTGGCGGGTGGCGGACCGGCCGCCCGCCCAGTTGGTCGCCCCGACGAAGGGAACCCCGTCGGGCAGCTCGCCGGTGGGGTCGAAGACCACGAAGGGGATGCCCCGGGCGCGCAACTGGTCGCGCTGCTCGCCCGTCAACTGCGCCACCGAGATGACGCAGTCCGGACGGCGGGCGAGCGTGTCATCGATCCAGTAACGGACCGCGCTGCGTTCCGGACCGAACTCGGTCAGCACGACGCCCACCCGGTTGTCCCGGGCGGCCTGCTCCACGCCGCGGATTACCTCGACGCCCCACATGTGTTCCAGCTGGTCGAAGACGAGTTCCACCAGGTTGCTGCGGGTGGACGACGAGGGCCTGCGGTAGCCGAACCGGTTGATGAGCGCCTCGACGCGGGCCCGCGTCTCCGAGGCCACGCCGGAGCGGCCGTTGATGACCTTCGAGACGGTCGGGATCGACACTCCGGCGGTCTCCGCGATGTAGGAGATCGTTACCGGGCGGCCCGGGGCGCCGGCCGGGTCGCTCCGCTCGGCGAGAGCCTCGTCCGACTCGGCGTGTGACAACCTGACTCCTTCCCACGCCGGTCCCGGGCGGTCCGCGCCGTCAGGATATCCGCATCGACGCCCATGGTCGCTCCCGGCTGAGAAACTTTCCCATCGGTCATCGATCATTTCGGTACCGTCTCGGCCGCCGTCCAGCGTGATGCCGAGGGCGAGTCCTCGGTCAACCGGCATTACATTGACGCACGTCGAAAGCAGGCGTAGCGTCCGGCTTCGAAACTTTCCATTCGAGACGGGAAAGTTTTCATTGCTGTGGGAGCCGTGCAGCAACCGGCGGAGGCAGAGGGCAGCGTCCGCGAGAAAGTCACCCCGGCGCGACCGCCGGGGTGCCCGCACGGGCCCGACCACAGGAGAGCGCGATGAGTCTGCAGAACATGCGAAGAGCCCGCCTACGTCTCGGCATGCTCGCCGGCAGCGTGGCGGCGCTGCTGGTGGCGTCGATGACCGTGGCCGTGGGCGCCCAGGCCGCCGCCGGCTGCCGCGTGGCGTACGCGGTGCCGTCGCAGTGGCCGGGCGGGTTCACCGCCGCGGTGGACGTGACCAACCTCGGCGACCCGGTCGACGGCTGGCGGCTGGCGTGGACGTTTCCGTCCGGGCAGCGGGTCAGCCAGGCGTGGAACGCCACGGTTGCCTCGTCAGGCAACCAGGTCACCGCGACGAACGTCAGCTACAACGCCGCCATCGGCACGAACGCCACCGTGTCGTTCGGGTTCAACGGGTCGTGGTCGGGCGCCAACACCGCGCCGGCCGGCTTCACCCTCAACGGAGTCGCCTGCACCAGCAGCCCCGGCGGCACGCCGTCGCCGACGACGAGCCCGTCGTCGACGCCCTCCCCCACGGCGACGCCCACGTCGTCACCGTCGACACCACCCACCACCCCACCCCCGGCCGGCAACCCGACGGCCACGGTGGCCGCCATGCAACCCGGCTGGAACCTCGGCAACACGCTCGACGCCATCCCGGACGAGACCGCCTGGGGCAACCCGCTCACCACCCAGGCGCTGCTGCGGCACGTCCGGTCACAGGGCTACCGGAGCATCCGGCTCCCGATCACATGGAGCAACCACCACGGCCCGGCACCCGACTACACCATCGACGTGGCGTGGCTGAACCGCGTGCGCCAGATCGTCGACTGGGCGCTCGCCGAGGACCTCTATGTGATGATCAACCTGCATCACGACTCCTGGCAGTGGCTCAACGCCTATCCCACCGACCGGGCCGGTGTGACGAACCGGTACCGGGCCCTGTGGACGCAGATCGCCACCACGTTCCGGGGCCATTCCCCGAAGCTGGTCTTCGAGAGCATCAACGAGCCGCAGTTCGCCGACACCACCGACGAGCAGGGCGATACCACGACGCGGGAACTCAACGCCGAGTTCGTCCGCCTCGTGCGCGCGACCGGCGGTAGCAACACCACCCGCCTGCTGGTCCTGCCCACCCTGCACACCAGCGGAGAACAGGTCCGCCTGGACGCGCTGGTCGCCGGGTTCGAGCAACTGCACGACCCCAACCTCGCCGCGACCGTGCACTTCTACGGGTGGTGGCCGTTCAGCGTGAACATCGCCGGCGGCACCCGCTACGACACCAACGTGGAACAGGACCTGGTCGGCACGTTCGACCGCCTGCGCGACACCCTGGTCGCCCGCGGCATTCCCGTCATCATCGGTGAGTGGGCGCTCCTCTCCTGGGACCACACCCGGCCCGGCATCATCGAACGGGGCGAGTTCCTGAAGTTCCTCGAAGCGGTCGGCTACCACGCCCGCACGCGGAATCTCACCACGATGCTGTGGGACGCCGGGCAGTTCCTGAACCGCACCGAGCTGCGCTGGCGCGACCAGGGCGTGTACGACATGCTCAAGGCGAGCTGGACCACCCGCTCCGGCACCGCCTCCACCGACCAGGTGTACGTGCCGCGCACCGGCACGATCACCGCCAAGGCGCTCACGCTCAACCTCAACGGCCTGACGTTCCGGGGCCTCTGGCAGGGCGGCACCCAGCTCACCAGCGGCACCGACTACACCGTCGCCGGCACCACCCTCACGCTCACCCCGGCGGCACTGACCCGCCTGGTCGGCAACCGGACCTACGGCGTCAACTCCACCATCGAGGCCCGCTTCTCCCAGGGCGTGCCCTGGCGGATCGACGTCATCAGCTCCGAACCGCCCACCCAGTCGGCCGCGACCGGTACGACCAGCAGCTTCGCCATCCCCACCCAGTTCCGCGGCGACCAACTCGCCACCATGGAGGCCACCTACGCCGACGGCAGCCCCGCCGGCCCGGCCAACTGGACGCCGTACAAGGAGTTCTGGGGACACTTCCAACCCGACTACGCCGCCGGCACCGTCATCCTGAAACCGGAGTTCTTCGCCGAGGTGAAGGACGGCACCGTCACCCTCACCTTCCACTTCTGGAGCGGCACGAAGATCACGTACCGCATCACCCGGGCCGGCACCTCGATCACCGGGGCCCCGGCCTGACGAAGCACGGACGTCGCGGCCGTCCCTGGCCGCGGCGTCCGCTCGGTCCACCACCGCGCCGCAGGTTTCGGCACAGCCGCGACGGGTGACTGTCGGCGCATGTCATCGCTGTCCTCGCGGGCCCGCGGCGTGGTCTCCCGCGCCGCCGACAACCCGGGCCTGGAGCGCCTCACCCGCGCCGGCTTCATCGGGTACGGGATCCTGCACCTGCTCTTCGCCTGGGTGATCGTCCGGGTGGCCTCGGGCGGGCCGGCCGCCGACGGCGACCAGTCGGGCGCCATGCAGCAGATCGCCGACGAGCCGTTCGGCCTGGTCCTCGTCGTGGCGATCGTCGTCGGGCTGGTGGCCATGGCGGTCTGGCAGGTGCTGGAGATGCTCCGGGAGCGCCGGCTCGGCGAGCGGATCGCGTCGGCCGGCCGGGCCGCGTTCTACCTCTACCTCGCGTTCAGCGGGGTGAAGGTGCTGCGCGGCAAGAAGTCGTCCAGCGCCGACACCCAGCAGGACACCGCCGAGGGTCTGCTCGCGTCGAGCGGAGGGCGGGTCGCCGTCATGGTGGCCGGCCTGGTCCTGGCCGGGCTCGGCGGATGGCTGGCGTTCGTCGGATCCACCGGGCGTTTCGAGAAGCACCTGCGGGTCGGCGACATGGCCGCGGCGACGCGCCGGCTCGTGCGCCGGCTCGGCGTGGCGGGATTCGTCGCCAAGGGCCTGGCGTACGGAATCGCCGGCGTGCTGTTCGTCGTGGCGGCGTGGCGGTACGACCCGGACAAGGCGCGCGGGCTCGACGCGGCGCTGCGCACGCTGGCGGGCGAAACCTACGGCACCGGGCTGCTGCTCGTGGTCGCGGCCGGTTTCGCGGCGTACGGGCTGTTCGCGGTGACCGAGGCGCGCTACCGCAAGGTCTGACCCGGCTCACTCCCCCACCAGGTGCGGCCATCGGACACCGGGTCGGCTTCGCGACGCTCTCCGCGCCGATTCGCGACGGCGCGAGGGGCCGGGCGGCCCATACGATCCGGTCGGCGGCTGTGGGGCGCCCGGTCGCGTCGGGCGCCGGGCACAGAGCAGGAGGCGCTCCGGTGGAAGACGTCGATGACGCCCGTGAACTGGTCGAGCAGCGGATGCGTGCCGCGGGCATGGAGGAGTCGATCTTCGATCGGATCATCGATCTGCTCGAGCGGTTCGACACCGACCGGGAGAAGCTGTTCGAGGAGATGCTCGACAAGCTCGAGGCATCCGGCTACGACGGCCTTCGCGACCGGTGGTCGACCAACTGCGAGCAGGCCGAGGCGCTGCTGGAGCGCCTCGAGGAGAACATGGTCGACATCCTGGAGGACAGCCAGGCCGACGCCAGGTCGGCGACGGAGCGGATGGCCGCGGTGGGGCCGGTCGACTTCCTCGCCGGTGAGCGCAGGATCTGGGCGCAGGTCGCCAAGGGCGACGTCCCCGACGCGGCCACGCTGATGGCCAAGGTGTTGGAGGCCGACCTCGCGGTGATCAAGAAGTGCGAGGAGGACCTCAAGAAGGTGCGCGACGACGACAAGGTCGTCGAGGCCCTCATCGTGAAGAACTTCGGCTCCATCAGCGCCACGGCAATCGGAGCGACCTTCCGGCGCTGCCGGTCGACACGGCGTTCGCCCAGCCGGCCGTCGATCGCCTGGCCCTGCTGCAGGCTGCCCTGCCGACCGATCTCCTGCGCGCCGCCGCGACCGGCCTCGGCGTCTCGTACCGGCCCGGTCCGGACGCGACGGCCGTCGAGGCCACGCCGGCGTCCCCGCCCGCCGGGGAGTCCTCGGTCTCGGACCTGCTCGCCGGGCTGAGCCGGGCACGAGCGGACTTCGAGGCGGAGGACGCGGGCGCCACGGAGACGCCGGCCGTCGTCTACTGCCCGATCTACCCGGCGGCCGCCGCACTGGTCCTGGCCCTCGACGCCCCCGCCGGTCGGCCCGGCGCCCGCGCGCTGCCCGTCACGGACCGCTGAAGCGAGCACCGTGTGGGGCCACCGCCGACCCGTCGCATCGGGATCCCTGTATGCTTCGCTCGGCCGACCGAACAGCCGTGGCAGAGAATCAGTGAGCGGACCAGCAGCGAGCAAACCGCAGGCGAGCAGCAAGTCAGTCGTTCTCGACGCGATCCGGGCGGCCGGCACGATCAGCCGGGTCGGCCTGATCAAGACCACCGGTTTCACCGCGCCCACGATCTCCACCCTCGTCCGCAAGCTCATCAACGAGGGCCTGGTGGTCGAGACCGGTCACGCGAAGTCGACCGGAGGCAAGCGGCGGGTCCTGCTCCAGCTCGACCATTCCTCCCGCTACGCCGTCGGCGTGCACCTGGACCACGGATTCGTCACGTACGCCCTGACCAACCTCGGCGGCACGGTGGTGGCCCGGATCTCCCGCCCCGGCGCCGGAGTCGACGAGCCGGCCGTCGTGGTCGCTCGGATCGCCGCCGAGATCGCCGCGCTGATCGACGGCGTCGGGGTGGAGCGGGGCCGGATCCTCGGCGTCGGCCTGGTGTTCCCCGGCCCGGTCGGGTCCGCCAGGGGCGTCGGCGGCCCCCCGGACGTGGGTTTCGCCCCCGCGATGCGGCAGTTGACAGGCTTCCCGTTGGGCTCCGCGCTGGAGCGGGTGACGGCGCTGCCGGTGGTGCTGGACAACGACTCGACGGCGGCGGCGCTGGGTGAGCACTGGACGGGCGGCTTCGGCGCCGCGACCTCGGCCGCCGCCCTCTACATGGGCACCGGCATCGGCGCCGGCCTGGTCATCGGCGGCGTCACCTACCGGGGCCCGAGCGGCAACGTCGGCGAGCTGGGGCACGTGTGCGTGTCCGCCGACGGCCCACGGTGCTGGTGCGGCGCCCGCGGATGCGTGGAGGCGCTGGCCGGGCCGGCCGCGGTGGTGGCCGCCGCCCGGTCGGACCCGGCGACGGCCCGGGCGGTGGGGCTCACCCTGGGCGCCGGGCGACCGTCGGTGGTAGCCGACTTCGCCGCGCTCAGCCGCGCCGCCCGCCGGGGCGAGCCGCACGCGCTGGCTCTGCTGGAGCGTTCGGCCCGGCAGGTCGGCGCCGCCGCCCGTACGCTGGCGAACCTCATGGACCTCGAGGTGCTCGTGCTGACCGGGCCGAGCCTGGCCGCCGCCGGCTCGCTCTACCTGCCGATCGTCCGGCAGGAACTGCGCGCGTCCTTCTCCCGGGGCACGCACACCGTCGACGTGCGGCTCTCCCGCTCCGCCGCCACCGCGTCGGCCGTCGGCGCCGCCGCCCTGGTCCTCGAAGCCGAACTCGTCCCGCTGAGCGCTCCACGACCACCCGAGCGGGCCGGGCTCAGCGAGTCGGCCGGCTGACGAACCCGGGAGGCACACGCGATGGACGAACCGTGGCGGACGAGCGCGGTGGGGTTGGTGCTCGCCCGGCCGCCCCGCCTGCTCGGCACCGAGCCGTTCTTCATGGAGTTCATCGCGGGCATCGAGGAACGGCTCGCCGCACAGGGCCGTTCGGTGCTGCTGCACGTCGTGGCCCACCACACCGCCGAGATCGACGCGTACCGCCGCTGGGCGCGGCAGCGGCTGGTCGACGCGGTCGTGCTGGTCAACCCGTCGGTCGACGACGCCCGCCCGGCGGTGCTGCGGGAGCTGCGCCTGCCCGTCGTGGTGGCGGGTGAGCCGGCCGAGGGGACCCCGGCGGTACGCCGTGACGACGTCGGATCGATGCGGGCGGCCCTCGCGCACCTGGTCGGCCTCGGGCATCGCCGGATAGCCCGGATCAGCGGGCCGGGCGCGCTCGTGCACACCCGGACCCGCACGGCCGCGATGCTGACGGCCGCGGCCGACGCCGCCGTCGAGGCCGTGGTCGTGGAGGGCGACTACTCGGAGGAGGCCGGGGCCAGGCTGACCGCCCAGCTGATGACCGGCTCGGAGCCACCCACCGCGATCGTCTACGACAACGACCTGATGGCGGTCGCGGGCCTGCACGCGGTCAAGGAGTCGGGCCGCCGGGTACCCGGTGACGTCAGCCTGATCGCCTGGGACGACTCCAGCCTCTGCCGCCTGGCGTCGCCCGCGCTGACCACCATGAGCCTGGACGTGCACACGTTCGGCGAGCTGGTCGGCGAGTCCGTGCTAAGGCTGGTCGACGGCGGGGCGGCGCCGGTGCGGTGGTGCGCGACCGAGACCGTGGTGGTGCGGGGCACGACCGCTCCGCCACCCGCACCACATCGATCAGCTTGACTTAATGAGGTTAATAAACAAAGCTCCGAGGCGCGCTCCCATCGACGCTCCCCTCTATCGTTCAGGAGAGCATCAATGAAACGTCGTCATGCCCTGCTGGCGTCGGCGGCAGCCGGCACCCTGATGGCCACCAGCCTGCTGGCGGTCACGCTGCCCGCTTCGGCCGCGAGCACCGGATGCGCGGTCAGCTACACCGTGCAGAGCCAGTGGACCGGCGGGTTCAGCGGCAACGTCGCGATCACCAACCTCGGCTCCGCGCTCACGAGCTGGACGCTGACGTTCGACTTCCCCAATGCCGGCCAACGGGTCACCCAGGGCTGGAGCGCCACCTGGTCCCAGTCCGGCGCACGGGTGTCGGCGGCCAGCCTGAGCTGGAACGGCTCGCTGGGCACCGGCGCGTCGACCACGATCGGCTTCAACGGATCGTGGAGTGGCGCGAACCCCGTGCCCACCTCCTTCGCGCTCAACGGCACGACCTGCACCGGCGCGGTCACCACGCCCTCCCCCACGACGCCCACCGGCCCGCCGACCACCAGCCCGACCGCCACCCCGCCGCCGACGACCACGCCGCCGCCGGGTGGCGTCGCGCCCAGCCTGCGGGTTTCCGGCAATCGGCTGGTCACGGCCGGCGGGGCGACCTACCGCCTGCTCGGCGTCAACCGGGCCAGCGGGGAGTTCGCCTGCGTGCAGGGCAAGGGCATGTGGGACAGCGGCCCGGTCGACCAGGCCTCGGTCGACGCGATGAAGGCGTGGAACATCCGCGCGGTGCGGATCCCGCTCAACGAGGACTGCTGGCTGGGCCTGTCCGGTTCGCCCAGCGGGGCCACCTACCAGCAGGCCGTCAAGGACTACGCGAACCTGCTGGTCGCCAACGGCATCAACCCGATCCTGGACCTGCACTGGACCCACGGCCAGTACACCGGCAACATCTCGGCCTGCTCCGACGTGAACGCCACCTGCCAGAAGCCGATGCCCAGCAGGCAGTACACGCCACAGTTCTGGACCGGGGTGGCCAACGCGTTCAAGGGCAACGACGCGGTGCTGTTCGACCTGTTCAACGAGCCCTACCCGGACGCCGCCAACAACTGGTCGGACATGACGGCCGCCTGGAAGTGCCTACGCGACGGCGGCACCTGCACCGGCATCGACTACCAGGTGGCCGGCATGCAGAACCTGGTCGACGCGGTGCGTGCCACCGGCGCCACCAACGTGCTGCTGGTGCCGGGCCTGACCTGGACCAACGACCTGACCCAGTGGCTGACCTACAAGCCGACCGACCCGCGCAACAACATCGTCGCCTCGTGGCACTCGTACAATTTCAACGCCTGCGTCACCGAGGCCTGCTGGGACACCCAGATCGCGCCGGTGGCCGCGCAGGTGCCGGTGCACGCCGGCGAGATCGGCCAGGACACCTGCGCCCACGACTACATCGACCGGCTGATGACCTGGCTGGACCGCAACCGGCTGGGCTACACCGCGTGGACCTGGAACCCGTGGGGGTGCAGCGGCGGCAACGTGCTGATCGAGGACTACAACGGCACCCCGACCCGCAGCTACGGCGAGGGCTACCGGGCCCACCTGCTCACCGTGACGCCGTAGGGAACGCGAGATGACCCGAAAATCCCTTCGGTACGCGGTGCTCGCCGCGATCACCACGGCCCTGGCCCTCACGGTGGCGTTCCCCGGCTCCCCCGTACGGTCGGCGCCCCACCGCTCGGCGGTGGCCGCGCCGACCAGGATCATGCCGCTCGGTGACTCGATCACCGCGGGCCCCGGCTGCTGGCGTGCCCTGCTGTGGAACCAGTTGCGGTCCGCCGGCTACTCGGCCATCGACTTCGTCGGCAGCGCCTCGGACGGCGGAAGCTGCAACTACGGCTTCTCCTACGACGGCGACCACGAGGGCCACGGCGGCTACTCCGCCGTGGGCATCGCCGACAACAACCAGCTCCCGCCGTGGTTGAGCGCGGCGCGGCCGGACGTCGTCGTGATGCACCTCGGCACGAACGACCTCTGGGGCGGCTGGCAGTCCATGGACACGATCCTCGCCGCGTTCACCAAGCTGGTCGGGCAGATGCGGGCGAACAACCCCTCGATGCGAATCCTCGTGTCGCAGATCATCCCGCACCACGGCTGCGCCACCTGCCCCGCCGACACCGTGACGCTCAACAACCGGATCCCCGGCTGGGCCGCCGGTCTGAGCACCGCGCAGTCGCCGATCGTGGTCGTGGACCAGTGGACCGGCTTCGACGCGGCCACGGACACCGGCGACGGGGTGCACCCGAACGACTCGGGCTTCCGGAAGATGGCCGACCGCTTCCATCCCGCGCTCGCGCGGGTGCTCGGCGGCACCGTCCCATCCACCCCGACCCCCTCGGCCACCCCGTCACCGTCGCCGTCGACACCCCCGCCCGGCAACGGGCGGTGCACGGCGACGTACCGGACGGTCTCCCAGTGGTCCGGAGGGTTCCAGGGCGAGGTGAGCGTCCGCAACGACACCACGGCGGCCACGACGGCGTGGACCGCCACGGTGAGCCTCGGCGGCGGCCAACAGGTCTCGCAGGCCTGGAACGCCACGACGACGCAGGCCGGCACGACGGTCACCGCACGGAACGTGGGTTGGAACGGCGGCCTGGCACCGGGCGGCTCGACCAGCTTCGGCTTCCTGGCGTCCGCGACCGGCGGCAACCCGGCGCCGACGGTCAGCTGCACGGTCAGCTGACCACCGGTGGGTGTGGGCCCGGCGCGCGAGGCCGCGCCCACACCCGCCGAGGCCGCCCGGATGCTGGCGGTGGTGGCGTGCTCTGCCCGACACTTGGCGGGTGGAGGCGAACAGCTTTGCCGACGCCGTGGACAGTGCCCGACGGCAGGCCTTCGTCGGCCGTCGGGCCGAGATCGCCGGTTACCTGGCCGCCCTCGCCGGGCGCTCGGCACGCCGGGTGCTGTTCGTGCACGGACCGGGCGGCATCGGCAAGTCCACGCTGCTGCTGGAGATGCGCGCCCGGGGCAGGAGCGCCGGCCGGGTCACCCTGCTGCTCGACGGGCGGGAGCTGGAACCGTCGCCCGAGGCGCTGACGGCGGCGCTGCCGACCGGGGACGCCCGCGACGGAGCCGTCCTGCTGATCGACGGGTACGAGCAGCTCGCGCCGATCGACGGTTGGCTGCGCCGGGAGTTGGTGCCGTCCCTGCCGGCCCGGGCCGTGGTGGTGCTCGCCGGGCGTGACCCGCCCGCGCCGGCCTGGCGTACCGACCCGGGCTGGCGACCGGTCGTGGCCGTGCACCCGCTGGGCCACCTCGACGACGCCGACAGCGCCGAGTTGCTGGCCCGCGCCGGGGTGGCGCCGGCCGACCGGGAGCGGTTGGCACGGCTCGGGCGGGGCCACCCCCTCGCCCTGGCGCTGCTCGCCGACGTGGCCCGGACCGGTACGGTGCCGGAGACCCTGGCCGAGGTGCCGGATCTGATCAACGTGCTGCTGGAGTCGCTGTCGCGGGACGCGCCGTCGGACGCGCACACGGTCGGCCTGGCCACGTGCGCGATGGCCTGGCTGACCACGGAGGACCTGCTGCGGGAGACGGTCGGCGACGCGGCGCCGGACGTCTGGGAGTGGCTGTGCCGGCGGCCCTTCGTCGTCAGCCGGCCGACCGGGCTGAGCCCGCACGACCTCACCCGGGACGTGCTCGACGCGGAGTTCGAACGGCGTTTCCCGGCCCGCTACCGGTCACTGCACCGGACCATCCACGATCACGTGCTCGCCGGTATCCGGGCGACCGGCGGCATGGACCGCCAACTGCTCGCCCAGCACCTGGCGTACCTGCACCGGCGCAGCCCGTTGACGGCCGCGTACCACCTCCTGCGCGCGTCGGGGTCGGCCGCGGTCACGCCGGCCCGCCCCGACGAGCACGGCCAACTGGTGGCCATGGTGGAGCGCGCCTTCGGCGCCACCGACGCCGGGCTCGCCGCCCGGTGGTTCGCCGAGGTGCCCGAGCACCTCAACGTGACCCGCACCGAGGACGGCGCCGTCGCCCTCGTCTACCACGTGCTCTGCCCGAGCGGCTCGACGCTGGAGCAGCAGGACCCGGTGGTGCGCGCAGTGCTCGACCACGTGGCGCGCACCGCGCCGACCCGACCCGGCGAACGCGTGGAGATCGCCCGCTTCCTGGCCGGGCTCCACGAGCGGCAGCGCGACCCGCACGCAGTGCTCGCCGGCTCGGTCACCTCGATCATCAACTGGTCGACCGAGGCGCTGGCCTGGTCGTTCCTGACGGTCAGCGACACCGGATACTGGGCGCCGTTCTTCGACTACCTCGGGTTCCGGCCGCTGGTCACGGTGGAGGTCGACGGGCAGCGACACGTCGGGTACGGGCACGACTGGCGGCGCTTCCCGGCCGACCGGTGGTGGGAACTGATGGCCGAACGGGAGCACTCGGGCGGAACCGGCCCACCACCGGACTCGGCGCTGCTGCCGCCGCCGTTGGACCGGGCCGCGTTCGCCGCCGCGGTGCGCGCCGCCCTGCCGCGACTGGGCCGCCCGGAACGGCTGGCCGGCAGTCCGCTGCTCGGCACCGCGCTGGGCGGCGACCCGGCCGCGTTGCGGGCGAGTCTGCTGGCGGCGGTGGACCGGCTGGGAGCCGAGCCCAGGGGGGAGCGGCTGCGCGCGGTGCTCACCCGCACCTTCGTCCGCCCCGCCCCGAGCCAGGAGGCCGCGGCCGAGTTGCTCGGGCTGCCGTTCAGCACGTACCGCCGCCACCTGGCCCGGGGCATCGACGCGGTGACGGAGCTGCTGTGGGCGGTGGAGATCGGGACGATCCGCGACCCGCGGACGGGCGCGGACTGAGCAGAGAATGGCCTGGAGAGTGAGCACCACCAGCGCCGATCCTTCCCGGCATGGCCCACATTCTCGTACTCGGCGCCGGCCTCGCCGGCCTCACCACGGCGATGCTGCTCGCCGACGACGGGCACCGGGTGACGGTGCTCGAACGCGATCCGGCGCAACCGCCGCCGGTCGCACACGCCGCTGCCGCGTGGGACGACTGGCGGCGGCACGGCGTCAGCCAGTTCCGCCTGCCGCACTTCATGCTCCCGCGCTGGTGGTCGCTGATCCGCACGCACCTGCCCGACGTCGCCGGCCCTCTGCTGAGCGCCGGGGCACTGCCGGTCAATCTCCTGGGCGCGCTGCCCGAGGCGCGCCGCGGCGCGCTGTGCGCCGACGACTCGCGCTTCGACACTGTCACCGCCCGCCGTCCCGTGCTGGAGGCGGTGCTCGCCGGTGCGGCCGAGGCGGTCGGCGTGACGCTCCGGCGCGGCGTCGCCGTCACCGGCCTCGCCACCGACCGGCAACCGTGCGCTCCGCACGTCACCGGCGTGCGGACCACCGGCGGCGGGACCGTCCCCGCCGACCTCGTCGTGGACTGCGGCGGGCGGCGCTCGGCGCTCGGGGCGTGGCTCTCCGCGGCCGGCGCGCACCCGCCGATCGAGCAGCGCGAGGACTCCGGCTTCCGGTACTACGCCCGGCACTTCCGGTCGCGTTCCGGTGGACTGCCCGCCGTGCTGACGAACCTCCTGCACCACTACGACTCGCTGTCGGTCCTGACACTGCCCGGTGACAACGACACCTGGAGCGTGGTGTTGACGACCAGCGGCCGGGACCGGGCGTTGCGCCCGCTCCGGGATCCGGACCGTTGGCACGCCGCGCTCGCCCGTTACCCGCTCGCGGCGCACTGGGCGGACGGCGAGCCGATCTCCGGCGTCGACGTCATGGCCGGCATCGAGGACCGGTACCGCCGGCTCGTCGTCGACGGCCGGCCGGTCGCCACCGGCGTGGTGCCGGTCGGGGACGCCTGCGCCTGCACCAACCCGTCGCTGGGGCGCGGGGCGTCGATGGCGCTCATCCAGGCGGCCCTGCTGCGGGATCTCCTGCGCGAGACGGATCCGCGGGACCACCACACGTTCGCCCGCCGGTTCGACGAGGCCACCACCCAGACGATCGAGCCGCTCTACCGCGCGACGCTGTGGTACGACCGGCACCGTCTGGCCGAGCTGGACGCCGACGCGGCGGGACGCCCGTACCGCCCGGCCGACCCCCGCTGGCGGGCCGGTGCGGCGCTGTTCGCGGCGAGCCTCGCCGACCCGGAGCTGACCCGGGCGCACACCGCCCTCGCCTCGTTCATCGCCACACCCGACGAGGTGTTCGCCGTGCCCGGCGTGCTCGACCGGGCCCTGGCGCTCGGCGGCGACGCCGCCCGGTACCCGCTGCCGGGCCCGTCCCGCGCCGAGCTCCTCGGGACGCTGGGATGAGGCCGGGCGGACGACGCCGGTTGGCCCGGTCGCCTAGCATCGACCTGCGTGACCCGGTTCGCGTTGGTGACCACGCAGCCCGCCGGCGACCCACCGGCGCTGCTGACGCTCGGCGTGTGGTCCACGCTCGTGATGGCCACTGTCTTCGTCGGCACCCTGCTGTCCTACCTGCTACGACACCGGCTCGAACGCGCCAACGCCGCGATCCAGGGCATCCGCGAGCACGAGTACGTCAGGAGCGTGCAACAGCCGGTCGCCGGTGTCCTGGTCGGCGCGGTGGGCGGCTACGGCATCAACGTCGCGACGCAGGGCGCCGGATGGCCGGGCTACCTGGGATGGCTGCTCGGCATGCCGGTCCCGGTCGCCATGGTCACCTGGGCCGCCGTCCGCAGCGTGCGGCGACGCCGGTTCGACGAGCAGTGGCCGCCGGACGAGGTGCCCGCCGACGATCCGGTCAGGGTCCGGGGCACCCTCCGCCGCGTCGTACGCGAGGGCGCCGACCCGGCGCCGGCCGATCCGGCCGCGCTGGACCGGACCCTGCGGCTGCTGCTGGACGAGGTCCTGCCCGCGCTGCGGACCCGCCGGGACCGTGGCCCGCGCCGGTGGCTTCGAGACCACCGGGCGACCACCGTTCTCGTGCTCGGCTGGGCGGCGCTGACGCTGGGTGCCGTGGCGGCCGTGGCGATCCCGCACCTGGCCGGCGGGCGACCGGGCGCGTGGGCGGTGCTCGGCGGGGCCACGCTGGTGATCCCGGCGCTCGCCGGCGGCCAGTTGGTCGTGCTCTACCGGCACAGCCGCTTCCGGTCGGGTGCGCTGGCGGGTGAGGTGGAACGGTCCGCCGGGGCGGTCCGCCGTCGGATCACCGAGCGCCGGCTCGGCATCGCGGCCGAGTCCGGCGGCGAGCCGCGTCGGCGCCGACGGCCGGCACTCCCCGCCGACTGAGCCGCGCGGAACGCCGTCCGGCCCGCATCCCTGCTCTCCGTCGGAGCGGTCCCGGCCTGGCGTTACGGCTTCCGGTACCGTCCTACAGGTCCATCGCATAGACCCGGACCTGACGGCCGGTGTCCGGCTGCACGGTCTCGCGCTCCAGCGACATGCCCAGCTTGACCATCACCCGCGCGGACGCCTCGTTGCCGACGACGTGGATGCTGACCAGCCGCCGCAGGCCGAGTCGGGCACGGGTGTGGGCGACCACGGCCCGGGCCGCCTCGGTGGCCAGGCCTCGGCCCCAGTGGGCACGGCCGAGCCGCCAGCCGATCTCCACCGCCGGCATGATCTCGGGTAGGAAGGCCGGCACCGCCAGTCCGGTGAAACCCGCCAGCTCGCCGGTCTCCTTGAGTTCCACCGCGTAGAGGCCGAAGCCGTGCTCGTCCCAGTGCCGCTGATAGGTGGCCAGGCGCTCCGCGGTTTCGGCCCGGTCGAGAGTGCGGCCGTCATGGATGTAGCGCATCACCTCGAGCTGCGCGTTGACCGCGGCGAGCGCGTCCAGATCCGCGCGGTGCCAGCGCCGCAACAGCAGCCGGGGGGTGTGCAGGGACGTGGCGTCGTCGGGGGTGGTCGGGGCAGGCACACACCGTTCCTAGCAGCTCCGCGCCCAGAAGGCGATGGACCGGTCCGTCTCCCCCGGTGTACGGTCGAGTTGAACGTGTTCAAGTTAGCCCACGAGGCGGAGGATCATGAAGATCGTCATTCCCGGTGGCACCGGGCAGGTCGGCACGATCCTGGACCGGGCGTTCACCTCGGCGGGCCACGACGTCGTGCTGCTGACGCGCTCCCCGGAGGGCGGGCGTCAGGTTCGTTGGGACGGCCGCACGCTCGGCCACTGGGTCGAGCAGATCAGCGGCAGCGACGTGGTCGTCAATCTGGCCGGGCGCAGTGTGAGCTGTCGGTACACCGCGTCGAACCTCGAAGCCATGATGAACTCGCGGGTGGAGTCGACGCGGGTCGTCGGTGAGGCCATCGCCCGGGCGGCCCGGCCGCCCAAGGTGTGGATGCAGATGAGCACCGCGACGATCTACGCGCACCGCTTCGACGAGGCCAACGACGAGCACGACGGCCTGACCGGCGGCGACGAGCCGGGCGTGCCCGGATACTGGGCCTACAGCGTCGAGATCGCCCGGAACTGGGAGGCCGCACAGCAGCAGGCGGCGACTCCGCACACACGTAAGGTCGCCCTGCGCGCGGCGATGGTGATGAGCCCCGACCACGGTGGCGTGTTCGACGTGCTGAGCCGGCTCGCGCGGCTCGGGCTCGGCGGACCGGTCGCCGGTGGCCGGCAGTACGTCTCGTGGATCCACGACCAGGACTTCGTCCGCGCGGTCCGGTTCCTGATCGACCGCGACGACCTCACCGGTCCCGTGAACCTCGCCGCGCCGGGCCCGCTGCCACAGCGGGAATTCATGCGCGAGCTGCGGTCGGCCTGGCGAGTGCCGGTCGGCCTGCCGGCCACCAGATGGATGGCGGAGGTCGGCGCCTTCGCGATCCGGTCCGACACCGAACTGCTGTTGAAGAGCCGGCGAGTCGTCCCTGGGCGGCTCTCCGACGCCGGATTCACGTTCACCCATCCGCACTGGCGGGCCGCGGCGACGGACCTGGCGTCACGGCGTCGCCGCAACCGGCGGCCTCGCGCGGGCGTTCCCCACCGTGGCCGGACGTCCGACACCCCCCGAACCGGCGACATCGACGGTCGCGTCCGTGATGATGGCCGACATGGACGTGAATGAGGTCGAGGTCGTCGTCGCCCACAGCGAGCGCGCGACCCTGCGCGTCGGTGACGTGTTCGTGAAGGTCGACGCCGATCAGAACCGCATCGACGTCGAGGTCGAGGCGATGACGACGGCACCGGTCCCGACGCCGCGGATCCTGTGGCGCGAGCCGCCCGCGCTCGCGCTCGCCGCCCTGCCGGGCACGGCACTCGGCCGCCTCGGCGAGCCGTCCACCGCGTCGCCGGCCGCGTGGGCCGCGGCGGGCGCCGCCGTCCGGACACTGCACGACGCGCCGCTGCCGCCGTGGCCCGGGCGCAGTCGCGACGAGTTCGCATCCCGCCTGGCGGACGAGTGCGAGTGGCTCGTCGCCAACGACGTCCTTCCCGCCGAGGTGGTAAACCGCAACCGCCGGCTCGCCGAGGCCGTGCTGCGGCCGTGGAGACCGGTGTTCATCCACGGCGACCTGCAGGTCGACCACGTCTTCGTCGCCGGCGACGAGGTCACCGGCATCGTCGACTGGTCCGAGGCGTCCCGGGGCGACGCGCACTTCGACCTCGCCGTCCTCACCCTGGGACACCCGGAGCACCTCGGCGACGTCGTCGCCGGCTACGGCGCCGACGTCGACGTCGACCTCGTCCGCGCCTGGTGGTCGTTGCGGTGCCTGACCAACGTCCGCTGGCTCGCCGAACACGGCTACGGCTCGCCGGACGAGTTCCCCGAGGTCGCCGTGCTGCGATCCCAGCCGTGAGGCGGCCCGTCGACGGCGGCCGGGCCGCGGGTGGCCGGGCCGCCTCCGAGCCACCCCGGGGAACCCCAGGTCAGCAGCCGAGCCGTGTGCGCGAGAGAGCGATGTCGTCGATCCAGAGGTCGAACTCGCCCGGCGTCGTGCCGCCCTGGTAGAGCTGCCAACCGATCTTCACCGTGTCCACCGTCGGCAGGACGAAGGGAACATCGTTGCCCCCGTGCTCGGCCGTGGAGGCGGTCAGCTCCGGGTTCGCCACGCCGTCGAACCACACGGCGACGCGGTTGTCCGTCGCGTCGATCTGCCACTCGACGCACTGCCAGGTGTCCTCGGTGACCGGGGCGGACTCCCGCCAGTTGGTCCAGTCGCCGGTCGGGCCGCCGTCGGCGCCGACGCCCCAGAAGGTTCCGGGGACCGTGGGCGCGTACTGGCCGCCGACCGGACGCACGACCTCCGCGCTGCCGGCGCCGGTCGCCTCCACCAGCGTGAAGTGCGCCCAGTCGGGTGCGGTGGGGAAGGCGTCGACGCGCAGACGCATCCGGCCGTAGAAGCGGTTGCCCGGCGCGGCGAAGTCGTCGACACGCAGGAAGGCGCGTCCGTTGTCGACCGTGTGCACGTGCAGCACCTGGTTGCCACGACGGGCACGCTCGACGGTCAGCGTGCCGTGGCGGGTGTCGACGCCCCAGTTCACCGTGCTGGCCCCACCGGCCGGCATGCGCTCGAAGTCCTCACAGAAGAGCAGGCCACGGGTGCACGAGCGCGGGGAGGCACCCACCGCGCCGGCCGGCACGCTGCCGGCCGCGGTGCCGAGGAGCAGGGCGGCGGTGATCACCGCGAGGAAACTACGCATGGTCATCCTCCACGACGGCCGACCAGCCGCGCGGCCCGTTGCGCCGCCGCACGGTTGCACGCGTGCTGCGGCGATCCGGGCCGCGCCGGCACGACCGCCTCGATCTCTAGACATTGATGTTCATCATTGCATATGGCGACCACGGCCATGCCGGGTCCGCAGCCGCCGGCTGCGGACCCGGCCGCGGCCGGACAGCGCTGGTACGGCCCCGGTCAGGGGCTGGTGCAGGAGAGGCTGCCGGGTGCCGCGTTGCTGCTGCCGTTGACCAGGAAGCCGAAGGTGGTCGAGGCGTTCGCGCCGAGGGACCCGTTGTAGTCGGCGTTGCGCACGCTGACCGTCCCGCTGGTGCCGGTGTTGATGCCGTTCCACACGTTGGCGATGGTCTGCCCGCCGGCCAGCGTCAGCCGCACGGTCCAGCCGCTCAGCGCGGTGGAGCCGTTGTTGGCCACGGTGACCTCACCCTGGAAGCCGCCGCCCCAACTGCTGACCGTGCGGTACGTCGCGGTGCAGCCACCCGGCTGCACGGTGCTCGGCGGCGTGGTCGGTGGAGTGGTGGTCGGCGGCACGGTCGTCGGTGGAGTGGTGGTCGGCGGCACGGTCGTCGGCGGGGTGCTCGTGCCCGGCACCGTGGTGGACGCGGCGTTGAGCGCGTTGAGCACGGCGGTGTACGCCGCCTTGGGGTTGCTGTTGCGGTCGAACAGCAGGGGGTTCTCGTTGCCGCGCCAGGAGTCACTGTCGCGGATGCCCCACGTCGTGATGCCCACGCAGCGCGGGACGCTCGCGCAGGCCTGGGTCAGACCCTGGTACTGGCTGGTCGAGGCGTTGGTGACGTCGGCCTCGGTCAGCGCCACGTCCACGTCGAGGGCGGCGAAGCTCGACAGCGTGGTCTGGAAGTTGCCCGGCAGCGAGCTGCCGCCGGTGAAGTGGGTCTGCAGACCGACGCAGTCGACCGGGACGCCGCGGGACTTGAAGTCCTTGATCATGTTGTAGACGCCCTGCGTCTTGGCGTACGTCCAGTTCTCGATGTTGTAGTCGTTGTAGCACAGCTTCACGCTCGGGTCCGCGGCCCGCGCGGTCCGGAACGCCACCTCGATCCAGTCGTTGCCGGTGGACTGCAGGTTCGACGACCGCCGGCTGCCGTTCTCGGCGAAGGCCTCGTTCACCACGTCCCAGTAGGCGAGTTTGCCCTTGTAGTGGGCCATCACGCCGTTGATGTGGTCGATCATGGCAGTGCGCAGGGCGCTGCCGCTGAGGCTCCCCCAGAACCTCGGCTGCTGAGCGTGCCAGGCCAGGGTGTGCCCACGGACCCGCATGCCGTGCTGGGTGGCCCAGTTGTAGATCGCGTCGCCGGCGCGGAAGTCGAACTGACCTCGGTTGGGCTCGGTCGCGTCGGGCTTCATCTCGTTGACGGCCGTCATCATGTCGAACTCACGGTTCGCGATGGTCAGGAAGCCCGAGTCGTTGAGACGGTCGCCCCCCATGGCGGCGCCGAAGTATCGGCCGCTGCGCTCGGCGGCGGCCTTCAGCGTGCTCCCGGGCGGTCCGCTGAGGTCGGCACGCGCGAAGGTCGCCACGGCCATCGAGGACACCGCCACCGCCAGGGCGCAGGCACCGCCGAGCAACAGCCGGGCGGCACCCCTGCTGCGACGCCTCGGTCGAGCGGGTACGTCGTTCATCTCTGCCTTCTCCTCGGTGTTTCGGTCTGGCCCGTTGCCGCGCGAGGCACGGAACCGGCCGATCGCCGTACGGTCGACGACCGGAGCACCGCGCTCGGTGGACCAGCACGCGCAGACGGCGCCGAGCCGGCGTCGAGCCGGTCGCGCCCGAATGGGTGATCACCGACCGGCGGCCCGGTCCGCCGGTGGATGGCGTGCGCTCCGCGCCGTACGCCGGCGCGGGATGAAGCTGCCCTGACGTGATGCTATATCGAACCGGTTCGATCCGCGACGTCGACATCCCGGTCTGTCCGACGGGGTTCGTCCCGCACCGCCCTCGAACCGGTCAACCGGACGGGTCACCGTCTGCGCTCCCCCGGCAGGGGGACCACGGCCCCCTGCCACCGGGAGGACCGAGCCCCCGGTCGTCGGCGAAAGTTGGTCCTTGACCGTCGAGCGACGTCCTCTCTCAGACGTGGGGAGAACCTCGCCGGGACGCCCTGAAGGGGGTTGGCATGTCATGGTCTTCGGCTCCCCGTCGCGGGTCAGGTGCCGTGCCTCGGCTCCGGTGGTGGGCGCTGGCCTGTGCCGTGTTCGTCGTCGCCGAACTGGCGTTGCGGGCGTACTGGATCGCGGGCGGTCGGTGGGGATACACCGCCTGCGACCGAACGGATCTGATCGACCCGGCCAGCGGGTGCGGCGCCGACCAGGTCGAGACGCTGCCGCTGCGGGCGGGGTGGGTGACGGTGGGCGTCGGAGTCGTCCTCGCCGTGCTGGTCGGGTGCGCGGTCCGGTTCCCCGGCCGCCTCCCGGCCGCCGGCAGTTGGGCGGCTTCCGCGCTGCTCCTGGTCCTCGCGTTCCCGCTGCACCTGCTCTTCGAGATCCCCGCGGCACTGGCGGGACGCCCCTCGGACTGGCGCGACCTCGGCACCCGGCTCGCACTGGCGGCGGGCGGTCTCCTGTTCGCCGGGCTCGCCGACGCCTGCGCTCCGCAGAGCGGGGAGCGGGCGTCCGGATACCAGCCGGTGCCGCGATGGACACGCCGCTGGGCGTACGTGGCGGCCGCTCTGCCGGTGGTCGGCTGGGCCGTACCGCACGGGCTGTGGGTGCTCGGCGTCCCGTTCGGCATCCCGCGGCGGCAGCTGGCGGACATCCGCCAGGACATGTCGACCTGGACCGGTCTGGCGATCACCGTGGTCCCGCCGCTCGCCGGCCTGCTCGTCCTCGGGCTGGCACAACGCTGGGGGCAGCGGTTCCCACTCTGGGTGCCGGGCCTGCGCGGCCGATCGGTCCCCCGGCTCCTGGCCGTCATTCCCGCCGGCGTGGTGACCCTCACGCTTGTCGCATACGGCGTCCTGAGCGTTGCGGTGCTGGCGGGAGACCTCATCGCCGGCCACACGTCCTGGTCGGGCTTACGGCAGGAGTGGGCGGTGGCGGCAACCCCGCTGGTGTTCCTCGGGTGGGGAGTGGCACTGGGCGTCACCACCAGCGGCTACGTCATTGCCACCGGCGGGTCCGACGTGGCGCACGAATCCGACGCCGGACGAGTTCCTCATTCTTTGCCGGAGCGCGCCACAGTTGCCCGACCGAGCATCCGGCGTGGGTGACGCTTTCCGTGCTGGAGGAGCCCGAGCAACTCCCAGGCTCTCCTGCGGCGCCCCGGATCTCCTGACCAGAGATAAATGGAGCCGAACAGGATCGTCGGCGCGGTCAGGAGAACGGCGGCAAAGACCAAGAGGTACACGGTTCCACTCCATCCCCTGCGCTAGTTGCCTTCACTATGCGGGTGGCCGAGTCCGTGACGCCAGCGGCCTGACAGACCTTGACGTACGTGGCCAACTCTTTCCACCTGGCAGACCTCAGGGGCGGTCGGCACCGTGGCATGCTCATTCGTCATGACGACGGACTCGGCATCGGAGGCTCTCGAGCAGTTGCGGACGCGCCTGAACCAGTTGCACCGGGAGGGCGGGGAGCCGAGCAGCCGGGAGGTCTCGCAACGGACCCGACGGGCGATCAGCCACACCACCGTGAACCAGGTCCTTCGATGCGCCAGAGCGCCTCGTTGGAACAACCTCGAAGTGGTGGTGGAGGCGCTCGGTGGCAGCATCGCGGAGTTCCGCGCGCTCTGGGTCGCGGTCCGCAACGGCGAAAGTCCGGGTCCCGCGTCGGCCGGCCGGCAGCAGGAAATTTTTGCGAGCATGGCTCGACGCAGCCAGACGTTGATCGACCAGTTCGCCGAGCAACTCTCGTACATGCGACGGGGGGAGCTGGCTCCGCGCCTGCATGCCGACGCACTGGCACTGGAACGGATCGTGAAGAGAATGCAACGCCACAATGAGAACCTGCTCCTGCTTGCCAATGTCGACCTCGGCGGCCCCCCGAAGGATCCCGTTCCCCTGATCGACGTGATACGCGCCGCGCAGGCCGAACTCGGGGTGAACCGACGGGTCGAGGTCAACTCGCCTCATCGAGAGGCCGGCATCATGCCTTCGACAGCCCGACCCGTCATCAGAATCGTGGCGGAATTGCTTGACAATGCGTTCGCGTTCTCCTCCCCCGACGGACCGCCAGTCATGATCAAGGTAACCGCCACGGATTCCGGAGTCGTCGTTCGCATCGAAGACCACGGACTCGGAATTCCAGCCGTCACCGTTGCCGACTTCGAGCAGTGGCTCAGGAACGCGGACAGCGTCGGAACGGTTCCATCCCGCACGATAGGCCTGGTCATCGTCGCTCGGCTCGCTGTGCGCCACGCGATCGGGGTCGAGTTGCGACGCAGGACGCCGCTGGGATCCGTGGCGGTGGTCACTGTTCCCGTCTCCTCGATGACGCGCATGACGCAGCCGTTGCCGACACCGCACGCTCCCTTCCCCGACCGGGGCTACCGGGCGATATTCGCCGGCATGCCACCGGGCGATCGGGCCAAACTCGTGGATCTCCTTCCGCACGAACAGGTCCGCCTGGTGCTGGCGGGGCTCGCAGCCGACCGCGCACAGTCCACCCTCGACCGGACGCGTCCACCGGACTGGCCGGCCGCGCAGGAGCCACCGGCACGTCGCGACAGGCCCGGGCTGCCGGCGAGTCGACCGGCTCCGCACTGAGCCACGGCGGCCGGGTCCCGACAGCCGGTCATCATATTGACGAACTTCGCTACCGCAGTGATAGTGGCCGCATCCCGTTCCGCCGGCGCGCGTGGGAGAACCACGTCGGTCGAGGCGCGAGCGGCCAACCGCCACCGGCCACCACCGGCAGCGCCGTGGCGCACATCCACGGGAGGACGCATGAGACGGACGTCGACGATCTGGGCGGGGCTGGCGGCCCTCGTCCTTCCGGTCACCTCCGTGGTGATGGCGCTCGGCGGGACACCGGCCGACGCCGCGGTCGGCGGCTCCGGCCCCTATCCCGCCGACTACGAGACCTCGGCCACCCTGGCCAACCACACCATCTTCCGGCCCCAGACACTCCCGTCCGAGTGCCTCCCCGTCGTCGTGTGGGGCAACGGCGGCTGTTCGGCCAACGGGCTCTCCCAGGGCAACTTCCTCCGCGAGATCGCCTCCCACGGCTTCCTCGCCATCGCCAACGGCGCGCCGAACGGGTCCGGCTCCACCACCTCGCAGATGCTCACCCAGTCCATCGACTGGGCCGTCGCGGAGAACTCCCGGGCCGGCAGCAAGTACTACAACCGGCTCGATACGTCCAGGATCGCGGTCGCGGGCTTCTCCTGTGGCGGGCTGGAGGCGTACGCCGTCTCCGCCGACCCGCGGGTCACCACGACCGGCATCTTCAGCAGCGGCCTGCTGAACGATGCCGACGACTACCAGCTCCGGCGGTTGACCAAGCCGATCGCCTACTTCATGGGCGGGCCCGGCGACATCGCCTACCCGAACGGCATGGACGACTGGGGCAAGCTGCCGGCCGGGCTGCCCGCGTTCATGGGCAACCTCAACGTCGGGCACGGCGGCACCTACGACCAGCCCAACGGCGGCGAGTTCGGCCGGGTGGCCGTGCTCTACCTCAAGTGGCGCCTCAAGGGCGATGCCACCGCCGGGCGCACCTTCGTCGGCGCCGACTGCGGCCTGTGCCACAGCCAGTGGACCGTCCAACAGAAGAACCTGACGCTCGACGACGGCCCGCCACCCACCACCCCGCCGCCCACCAGCCCGCCGCCCACCACTCCCCCGCCCAGCGGTGGGAGCTGCACCGCGGTCTACGCCGTCCAGGACCAGTGGAACGGCGGATTCGTCGCCAACGTCACCGTCACCGCCGGCGCCGCCGCGCTCAACGGCTGGCGGGTGACGCTCACTCTGGCCGGCGGAGCGTCGATCACCTCGGTGTGGAACGGCGTCGCCAGCGGCACCAGCGGGACGGTCAGCGTCACGAACCAGAGCTACAACGGACGACTGGCCGCCGGCCAGTCCACAAGCTTCGGGTTCCAGGGCACCGGAACAGGCGGCGGAGCCACCGCCACCTGCGTCGAAAGCTGACGCCCGACGACACCGACCACCTGACGCCGTACCGGCCCGGACGAACGCCCGGGCCGGTACGAACCCGTCACGGCAGGGTCACGCGGAGTTGCGCCACTTGCGGCCGTGCCGGCCGATGAGCCGGTCGGCATCGGTCGGGCCCCAGGAGGCGGCCTCGTAGGTGGGGATCGGCGAGTTGTCCTTCTCCCAGTACTCGATGATCGGGTCGACGATCCGCCAGCACTGCTGCACCTCGTCGCTGCGGATGAAGAGCGACGCGTCACCGATCAGCGCGTCCAGGAGCAGACGTTCGTACGCCTCCGGGGACTCCTCGACGAACGTCTGGTCGTAGGAGAACTCCATGGTGGCCGTGCGGACCCGGAAGGAGTGACCCGGCACCTTGGCACCGAAGCGCAGCGAGATGCCCTCGTTCGGCTGGATCCGCAGGATCAGCGCGTCGGCTTCCAGGCCGGTGAGCTGGTCGGTCGGGATCGGCAGGTGCGGCGGCCGCTGGAACTGCAGCGCCACCTCGGTGAGCCGGGCCGGCAGGCGCTTGCCGGTGCGCACGTAGAACGGCACCCCGGCCCACCGCCAGTTGTCCACGTTGAGCCGCATCGCGGCGTAGGTCTCGGTCCGCGACAGCGGATCGACGCCGGCCTCCTCCCGGTAGCCGGCCATCAGCTCCTCGCGGGTGCCGCCGCGGGTGTACTGCCCACGGACCGCGGCCTCGGCGATGTCCCGGTCCGTCGGGAGCCGGATCGCCTGCAGCAACTTCACCTTCTCGTTGCGCAGGCCCTCGGCCTCGAACGACGCCGGCGGCTCCATCAGTGCCAGCGCGAGGACCTGGAGCACGTGGTTCTGCACGATGTCCCGCATCGCGCCGGCGTCCTCGTAGAAACCGCCGCGCGAACCGACGCCCAGGGTCTCCGCGACGGTGATCTGCACGTGGTCGACCCAGGAGCGGTCCCAGATGGGCTGGAAGATCGAGTTCGCGAAGCGCAGCGCCAGCACGTTCTGGACGGTGTCCTTGCCCAGATAGTGGTCGATGCGAAAGACCTGGCGCTCGTCGAACGCGCTGTGCACGACCCCGTCGAGCTCGCGGGCCGTGACCAGGTCGCGACCGTACGGCTTCTCGATGACCAGACGGGAGAAGGACCCCTCACGCGGCTGGTTGAGCCCGACCCCGGCCAGCCCGTTGATCACCGGCTCGAAGGCCCCGGCCGGGGTCGACAGGTAGAAGAGCCGGTTACCTGACGTCCCCCGCTGCGCGTCCAACTCGTCGAGGGTCGCCACGAGCCGCTTGTAGGTCTCCGGGTCGTCGTAGCCGCCGGCCACGTACCGCACGCCGCCCCGGAGCTGGCGCTTGCTGGCGAGCGTGCGCCCACCGAGCGCGCTCTCGGCGAACTGCTCGTCCGTCATCGGCGTACGCGCCACGCCGACCAGCGCGAACTGGTCCGGCAGCCGCTCGTGCCGAGCGAGGCTCTCGACCGCCGGCAGCAGCTTGCGCCGGGTCAGATCACCGGAGGCGCCGAAGATCACCAGCGTGGCAGGCGGGGCACTCCGCTCCTGGATGAGCTGAGTTGCGTGGTCCATGGTCTGCGTTCCTCCGGGCATCAGGGGTGTCGGGTCGGGTGGCGCGGGGCTGTCATGCCGGGACTCGTGCGGCTGTTGCGGTCGTGTCCGGAACCACGCTACCGACCCCTCGGTCGCAGGGCTCGAGCGTCGCACGACGGCCCGACGGGTGGGCGGCTCGGCGGCGGTCCGGTCCGCCCGGTAGCGACAGCCGCAGCCGGCACCGACAGCACGACTCCGCGCCCGACCGCCGACTCAGGTTCGGCGCAGGGAGCGGGTGAGACCTGCCGCGATCGTCGTCGCCAGGATCACGCCGGCGACGATGAAGGCGTACGACGCCCACTGGTAGGCGCCCGTCGGCAGAAAGGCGCTCTGCTGACCGAAATCCAGTACCGGCAACAGCAGGTCGAGCGTGTAGACCAGCGGGTTGAACGACGGCGCCTTCGCCGGCTCGGCCGGCGCCGGTGGGTGGACACCGAAAAGAACCGCACCCAGCACCAGAAGCGCCGCGAAGATGACGGCGGCGCGCTGCGGTCGGTATCCGTAGCCGACCGTGGTGTCCTGGAGATAACCCCAGAGCCGGGATCCCGGGCGGGCACGGCGGGTGTCGCGCCGCTGCCGGGCGAGCAGAATCCGCCGGGCGTCCTCGCCGCGGCCCTGGCCCCGCAGCACGGTCGCCAGTTGCTCGTACGGCTGCCTGTGGTGTCCGTCGGGGTCGCGCGAGAGCCAGCCGATGCGCTCGGCCACGCCGGGGCGGGGTTCGAGGATGTCGTAGGTCAGACCGTCGAGCAGCAGCACGTCGGGCCAGGTGGCGGGGTCGTCGCGCAGCACACCGACGTGGGCGTACCGCAGGTCGACCGAGCCGCCCGGCGTGGTCGACCACCGCATCGCGATCTCACTTGCCTGCAGGCGCCAGCAACCCACTGCCCGGCCGCCGTCGGCGAGTGTCGCGTCGTCGAAGCACAGCCGGGTGCCGACCTGCGCCCCGGTCAACCGAATGCTTCCGGTGGCGGTGAAGCCGTCGCAGCAGTTGAGCAGGGAGCCGGCCCGCAGCCCGTTGGCGGCGAGCGCGTCGCCGCCACGGTTGTCGAGTGTGGCGCCCTCGAGGCGGATCGGGCCGCTCACCACGGCGTCCTCGAGGCGAAGCGCACCGCGTACCCGCAGGCCCCGATGCCCGTCGATGGTGCCCTCGACAGTCACCGCGTCGAACCGCAGGGCCACCTCGTCCGGATGCTCGAAGACGCCGGCCACCAGGCTCAGCGTCCGGCCGATGTGCGCGCTGATCGCCCGTACCTCGCCGACCGTGGTGGCCCCGTCGCCGAGCCACAGGCCACCGCCCAGCGTCGCGCGGTCGAGGCGCAGCGCGACGGCCCCCGGGTTGCGCAGCGTGGATCCGGTGAAGGTGAGCGCGTCACCGATCTTGGCGTGGCGCATCCGCACCTCGCCGTCGAAGACACATCCGCGCGCGAAGAAGCCCCCGTCGATGCCGACGCTCTCCGCCGTGAGGGCCCACCCGCCCGGTGTGTGGAACACCGCCTCGTCGACGTCGATCCCCGTACACCGGATCTGGTACATCCGCACGGAGCCGTCGAAGCGCGCGGCCCGGGCCGACAGATGGCCCCCCAGGACGGCGTTGTCCGCCACGACCGCCTCGCCGCCGGACCCGCTCACCCGAAGCGCGTCGAACACCAGGTCACCGGCGACTCGAACAGCCCTGAGGTCCAGGGTGCCGGTCACCCTGCTGTCGGTCAGGGAGAGATCACCCTCGACCACCGCATTCCGTGCGGTCAGTCCAGGAAGACGGCACCTGGTGAAGCTGACGTACCGCAGCCTCGCCCAACTCAGGTCGGGGGCCTCGTCGAACTCACACTCCTCGAACCGGATCGGTGCGCCGATCTCGGCAAAACCCAGGTCGAGACGGCCGGTCACCCGTCCGCCGACGACCCACACCACGCTCGACCGGTCCGAGGCGCCCAACTCGCGCAGGATCCCGGTCAGCACCGACGCACGCAGGACCGGTCGCCGAGCCTCGTCGTCTCGCAGGTCGGCACGGCTGCCGGCGCGGACGGCATCCGCCCAGCGACTCTCGGCATCGAAGGCGGCGTCGGTCATCCGCCGATTCTGCCCCCACGACGCTCACCGTCGGATCGGCACCGGAGACCGCGACCGGCCACCCGCACCGGGTGCCACCCGCCACCCCGGCGATTGAGCAGGTCACGGGCGGGGTAGTGGCCCTTCTCGCGGAAGATCAATCGGCGGCCGGTCCCGGCCCGCCCGGCAAGAGGGGTACCACCGGTGCGAAGCTGGGGGCGCGACGCCGTCGCGCGGTTGCGGGGCGACGGGATGACCGTGGTCGAGCTGACCGCCGCGGCCGCGGTCGCCTGGATAGTGGCGGCGGTGGTGATCCGTCACCCGGACCCGTTCTACGCCCCGACCGCCGCGCTCGTCGTGCTCGGCGAGTCCCGCGGGCGACGACTGCGGCAGACCGTCGAGATCCTGCTCGCCGTGGCCGCCGCCGTGCTCGTCGCGGAACTGCTGGTGTACGCGCTGGGCCCGGGCACCGGCACGGTCCTGCTGGTGCTGGTGCTGACCACCACCACCCTCGTGGTGATCGGTGCCCGCCGCGCCCTGGTCGTGCAGGCCACCGTCTCGGCCATGTACCTGGTCGTGGTCGCCGCGCCGCACGGGACGCTGATGCCGTTCCGCTTCGTCGACGCGCTCATCGGCGGCGCGGTGGCGCTGGCCGCCAGCCAGCTGATGGCCGCCCGGGACCCGCTGGCGCCGCTGGTGGCGCAGGCTCGGCGCAGCTACACCGACCTGGCCGACCTGCTCGAGGAGGTGAGTGCGGCCCTGCGGAGCTGTGACGAGGATGCCGCCCGCGCCGCGCTGGAGCAGGCCCGGCAGGTCGACAACTGCGTCGCCGAGATGCAGGCCGCCGTGCTCGCCACCGGTGAGACGCTGCGACTGGGACTGCGCCGCCGGCACCTGGGCAAGCTCGTCGAGGTGGAGGCGACGCTGCGGCAGCTCGACTACGCCGCCCGCAACATCCGGGTGCTGGCCCGCGCCGGTGTGACGCTGACCCGCCGGCACACCGCCACGCCGCCCGAGCTGGCCGCCGCGATCGGTGCGCTGACCACCGCCGTACGGTCGGCCGGTGAGGCCCTGGCCCGCGACCTCGGCGGCGCCGACGCCGACCGGCACGCGCACCGGGCCGACGCCGCGGCCCTGGAGGCGGTCCGGATCGCCGCGGGCCTGCTGCGGACCGACCCGCCGCTCCCGGTCACCATGATCGTCGGGCAGATCCGGGCCACCGCGATCGACCTGCTGCGCGGCGTCGGTCACGACGACGTGAACGTGCTGGACCGGGTGGACGAGGCGCTCGGGTTGAGCCGGGCGTGACGCCGGGCCGGGCGCGCGACCCGGAGCGCGGCGACGTGACCGTCGGTAACGATCGGAGGCAATGAGGCGCAGCTCGTACCCTATGTTGTATTTCTTCTATGGGCCGTCTACGGTGGTCGCATGAGCGAGCAGGTCACCGTCACCGTGCCGGTCGCGAAGGTGCTCGCGGCCATGGTGGACGACCCGCACGGCGACCACTACGGCCTGGCCCTGATCAAGGCCACCGGGCTGCCCAGCGGCACGTTGTATCCGATCCTGCTGCGCCTGGAGAACGCCGGTTGGTTGCGGTCGCACTGGGAGGACGTCGACCCGGTGCAGGCACGGCGGCCGGCACGCCGTTACTACCGACTCACCACCGACGGCGCCGCCCGTGCCCGCGCTGCCCTGACCCGGCTGGGCGAGCAGACCCGCCCCGCCCCGACTCCGAGGTGGGCCTGAATGCCGGCGGCCGACACCATCCCCCGACTCGCCGTGCTGCTGCTGGCCCACGCCGCCCGACGCTGGCCGGCCGACCTCCGCGAACAGTCCCACCGGGCATGGCTGGCGGAACTGCACGCGCTCGCCGCCGACCCCGACACCGGCCGATGGGCCCGCACCTGGCAGGCGCTGCGGTTCAGCCTCAGCCTGGCGGTCCGCCGACCGGCCCCGTCCTCGACGCCCCTGCCACCGGTGGTGACCGCACCCCGGCCGGCCCGGGAACTGTTCGTGGCCGCGATCGGTGTGGCGATCTTCGGTACGCCGATCGCGATGCTGCTGGTCCACCTGCCGGCTGCGGTGGCCGACCGGCTGCCCGATCCCGACAGCACCGACGCCGTGCACCGACTGCCCCTGTTGGCTCTCGTGCCGGCCCTGACCGCGGTCGGCCTGCTGGCCGGCCGGCGGCTGGCTCGCCGGGACACCTCGGGCGGGGTGACCCGCACCGTGGCGATCATCATCGTCGGCTGGTGCTGCGCGCGCCTGCTGCCGATGTTCGGCGGGATCCTGACCGCCCTGCCCGGGTTGGCGCTGTGGGCCCTCGGCCTGTGGGCCGCCGCGCAGGCGATCATCCGCCTCCCCCGGGGCCCACGCCGACCGCTGGTATGGCTGGCCCTCGCGGCGGGCATGCTGATCATGGCTGACCTGGCGGTGATCTCGACCGTCTGGCTCGGCGTCGACGCCGGCGACGCGCCTCGCGCATACGCGCTGTCGTGGTTTCCCGGCGCCCTGCTGGACCCGGCCGTCGCGGTACCCATGGGGGCCGGGACGGCCGGGGATCCAGCCACCAACACCGTTCTCGACGCGGTCGAGTTCCTCCCCCACGGGCTGATCATCACCAGCGCGTTCGCCCTGGCCTACGTGCACGCCTCGCGGCGAGCCTCGGACCGGTACGCGGGTCACGCCTAGTTCCAGGCGTGGACCCGCGCATGGAACCGTCGCTCGCCTCCGGCGGCCTACGGTTTGCGGGCGAGGAGCCCGACGAAGGTGTGATAGGTGTCGGTCTGCTGCGGCGCGGCCGTGCCCGGATCCGGACGCCACTCGGCCAGCGGCACCAACCCCGGCTCCAGCAGCGTCAGCCCGTCGGCGAAGGAGAGGATCTCCTCATCGGTACGCCAGCGGCCGGTGCCCAGCGACTCGTTGAAGACCCGCTCGACCTCGCGTGCCTTCCGGGACCCTTCCGGGTCCCGCTCGCCCGGGTCACGGAAGTGCGAGATCGCCACATAGCTGCCCGACGGCAACGCGTCGATCAACTCCGCCGACACCGCTCGCGGCTCCTCGTCGTCGCCGAGGTGGTGCAGGATCGCGAAGAGCAACAGCCCGATCGGCCGGTCGAAGTCGAGGAACCGGCGGACGTCCGGGTCGTCCAGGATCTCCTGGGGTCGCCGGATGTCGGCCTGGATCACCGTCGCGGTGCCCTCCGCGGCGAGCAGGGCCCGCCCGTGCGTCAGGACGATCGGGTCGTTGTCCACATAGACCACCCTGGCGCTCGGGTTGTGCTCGGTGGCGACCTCGTGCACGTTGCCCTGCGTGGGTAGACCGGAACCGATGTCGAGGAACTGGTCGATGCCGGCCTCGGTGACGAGGAAGCGGATCACCCGGCGCAGGAAGGCCCGGTTCGCCTGGCCGGCCGCCGGCCCGTCCGGGGTGATCCGCAGGGCGTGCTCGGCGACCTTCCGGTCGACCTCGAAGTTGTCCTTGCCGCCCAGGAAGTAGTCGTAGACCCGGGCCACGCTGGGAACGGTGAGGTCGATTCCGGGGGGTGCGGCCTTGTCGCGGGTCACTGGCATCTCCATCCGATTCTGATCAGCGCACCGGGCCTGTGGGCGGTTCCGGACTTCGTCCCGGAGTCTAGCGACCGGACGGTGTGGACCGTCGCCCCGTTGGTACCGCTCCCAGCGGATCGGCCCCGCGACCAGGAAGCACGCCGAATGGCGGTGACGGCGTGTCGGCCACCGTCACCCCGGCGGCCTGCGCGGAGGGGCCGGGGCGGTCGAAGCCACCCCGGCCCGGCGACGTCAGACCACGGCCACGCAGGCCGAGAATTCGGATGTCGCGTCGGCGGCCGCCCCGGCGGTCAGCAGGGTGGCGGTCGCGACCACCAGTTGACCGACGGCGGCCGGCACCGCGGTCGGAGTGTTGCCGCTGATGTTTCCGGCCGCGTTCGTGGTGACGACGGTGTCGCCGAGGAAGACCCGTCCCTCGCCGTGTCCGGAGCCGTCACACGCGCCGCTGGCGAAGAGCTCGATACGGAACTGGCTGGACACCTGGCTGTTGAGACTCCAGCTGACGGTCGTGACGCCGGCGACCGTGGTGGCCGAGGTGACCCTGGGGTAGTTCTGCAGACCGTTGGCGCCGAGGTCGACGTCCAGGGCGTCGTTCGCGGTCACGCCGTTCGGGTTCAGGTCGATGCCCAGCCCGGTGTTGGCGTAGATGGAGTTGCGCGCCAACGCGTTCGAGGAGAAGCCCGCGGGGACCTGGACGGTGACGCCGTCGCCGTTGTTGTACGCGATGACGTTCGGCGGCGCGTTCGGGTCGGTGGAGCCGATGGTGTTTCCGCTGCCGTTGGCGAGCACGCCGCTGGCCCCGTTGCCACGGTTGACGGCCAGCAGGGCGTCGGTGCCGATGGTGTTGCCCAGCACCTTGATCTCGTCGGCGTCGGTCTCCAGGAACACACCGGCGCCTCTGTTTGCCGAGATGACGTTGCCGGATCCCTCGGTGAGGCCGCCGATCACGTGGGCGTCGCCGTGCACCAGGACGCCGTGGCCGGCGTTGCCGAGCGCGGTGAAGCCGTCCACGCCGAGGCCGATGTAGTTACCTTCGACGCGGTGGCCGTTGCTGTCCAGCCGGACGCCGTCGCCGCCGTTGGCCGAGATGACGTTGCGGGCATCGGTGGTGGAACCGCCCACCCTGTTGTCGCTGCCGCTGTCGATGTCGACGCCGTCGTCGCCGTTGCCGATCGGCACCAGGCCGTTGAGGGCGACGCCGATCAGGTTGCCCTCCAGGACGTTGGTGCTGCCCAGGCGGTCCACCTCCACGCCGTCGAAGACGTTGCCGGAGATGACGTTGGCGGCGATCGTGTTGCCGTCACCGGTGATCTCCACGCCGGTGTCGTTACCCAGCGCAGCCAGGCCGGCCGCGTTGAGACCGATCACGTTTCCCTGGACGAGGTTGTGCCCGCCGCTGATGGCGATGCCGCTGTCCCGGTTGGCGGAGATGACGTTGCGGTCCTCGGGGGCGGGCCCGCCGATGGTGTTCCCGTCGCCCTCGACCTCGATGCCGCCGCCGTTGTTGCCGAGCGGGTTCATCCCGGCGTAGCCCACGCCGATGTAGTTGCCCCGGATCACATTGTCGGCACCGGCCACGCAGAGCCCGTCGTTGGCGCAGGACGCGCCCGCGACGGGACCGGCCGCACCGCGGATGACGAGGCCGGCGATCAGGCTGTCGTCGGCCCGCAGGTCGAGGCCGAAGGCGACGTTGCTCGCGTCGAGCACGATCCTGAGCGCGGCCGGCGTTCCGGGACCCGCCTGCGCCGCGCCGGGCTGGGTGTACCCCCGGATCTTCACGGAGTCGGTGATCGACGGCAGGTTGGCGGCCAGCGTGATCACCTGCACCCCGCCGCCCGGGATTCTGAACTCGATGGTGTCGGGACCCGGGTTCGCGTTCGCCTGGACGATCGCGTCGCGGAGGGAGCCGGCACCGGCGTCCGCGGCGGTCACCACGACGAAGGGCAGTACCACGAGAGCCGACGCGGGCACCGCCGCGGCCGAGACGACGAGCGTCGAGGCCAGCGCGGCGGTGAGCATGACGGTGAGCATCCGTTTCACGGTGTTCTCCTCTGGATTGCGGTCGATGCCCCGAGGATCGGCCGCATCGGTGCTCACCCTCCAGGTCAGACGGTGGTCAATCACTGCCCAACCGCGGGCCCGGGCCCACCGGACCGTTGACATCGATGCGGTCCGCTGACACAGTCCGGGCCGGTGACTACTCAGGGGGAGATCGCGGTGCCGTTCCGATCCGTGCCCCCGGAGCACGCCCTCGCGATCGCCTCGGCCGAGATCGACCGGCTCGGCCTCACGGCGCGAGCGGTGGTCCTCGGCCCGGCCGCATCGCCGACCATGCGCGTCGCGTTGTTCCGGGACGGGGCACGGGTCGCCGTGGGTGCGGGGAAGGGAGCGGGCCCGCAGGGTGCGGCGAGCGCGTACTTCGAGGCCCTGGAGCGCCATCTCATGTCGGCTCGGGACAACCGCCGATGGAGTACGGACGTCACCGGACTCCTGCCGGCGAGCGTCGTGGCCGGGCAGTCCGCCCTGGAGCCCGATCTGGTCGTGCGGCGGTGGGCGACGGAGTTTCCGGACTCCGTCGCGGCATGTGCCTCGTACGGCGAGGTCCGTTATCCCACCTTCCTCACGGACCCGCGCTACTACCGGTGGCCGGTGCCGGGTGACGACGTCCGGCCGTACCGCGGTCTGCTGCGGTACTCGTCGAGTCTGGGCACCGCGGCCGGCGTCGACCTGGCGGAGGCCGTCTATCACGGCCTCTGCGAGCTGATCGAACACGACGGGCTCGGCCAGGCGCTGCTCCGTTGGTACGTCGCCGGAGTGCCGGACGTCGACCTCGTGCCGGTCGAGGGCCTGCCGGACGGGTTGCGGGCACTGCACGCGCAGGCCGTACGGGCAGCCGGCGCACCCGTACACCTGCTCGACGTCACGACCGACCTGGAGGTGCCGGTGTACCTGGCGGTCAGCCCGGCGGCCGGCGGCGAACCGACCCGGCTCGGGGCCGGCGCGTCGCTCTGGGCCACCGACGCCGCGTCGCGTGCCCTCGGCGAGCTGATCCAGGTCTGCGCGCTCTCCTCCTCCGCCACCGTCCTGCCCGCGGTCCAGCGTCTGGCGAACTGGCCGGCCCTGCGACGCTGCGCCCTGATGCCACTCGAGGAACTCCTCTCCGGCCCGGTTCGGGCGGTGCCGCTGCGCGCGGACGTGGCCGGCGACGGCAGCCCGGCCTGGGGGCTGGAGCACGTCCAGCAGGCTCTGGCCCGTCGCGGCGTCGACCACCACGTGTGTGAGGTCGCGCCGGTCGGCTCGTCGATCGCGGTGGCCACCACGATCGCCCCGGGGCTGGAGCGCTTCAGCCTGGTGCGGCACGGGGTGCCCGTCATCCCGACCGGACGAGGTTGGCACTTGTGGCCCTCGCCGGAGGGGGCGACGATCGACCGACCATGTCCGGTCCGAACACGATGAGGAGAAAACATGTCTGCTGACGACCACCACTTCGCGCGTGGTGACAGGGACGACGAACCGATGGCCGGGCCCGGCGGGCCCGGCGGGAACCTGTGCTTCCTCCCCGGCGACGACGGCGAGGGGTCGACGGCCCGGCTCGGTGGACCTGGCGGCGGTGGGGGCCAGGCGTGCTTCCACCCCGGGGACGAGGAGGGCGCGCCGACGAATCGCCTCGCCGACGACCTGGCGGCGGACCTGCACCTCGCGCTGACCGGCATCGACGACCGGCAACTCGCCCTGCTGGCCTGACGCAGGGCGTGACGCGGCTCGTCGAGACAGCCGGCGTCGACGGACGCCGGCTGTTCCACCGTGACTTCTCCCTCTGGTACCTCGCCCGATCGATCTCGGTGGCCGGGACCGCGGCCAGCGCCGTCGCCCTGCCGCTGCTCGTCTACCGGACGAGTGCGTCCCCGACGCTGACCGCGGCGGTGGTCGGGCTCGAAGCCCTGCCGTACCTGCTGTTCGGGCTCTTCGCCGGCGCCGCCGCCGACCGCCTGCGGCGCCGGCGCATGATGATCGTCGCGGACGTGTGCTGCGCTGTCCTGCTCGCCACCGTGCCGGTCGCCGCGTCGCTCGACGGGCTGGCCTCCTGGCACCTGCTCCTCGTGGCGTTCGGGGTGGGTTGCGGGTTCTGCTGGTTCGACGCCGCGGCGTGGGGCGCCTTCGTCCGCATCGTCGGCAGGGCGGGGGTGACCCGGGCGAACAGCCTCATCTGGTCCACCGAGATCGTGCTGGAGATCGCCGCGCCCGCCGCCGCCGGACTGCTGGCCGCGATCGCCGACCCCACCCTGGTGCTGGCCGTCGACGCCGTCACCTACCTGGTGTCCGCCGCGCTGCTCGCCCAGATCCGCGCCGGGTTGGACGCGGGACCGACGGCGGCCCACCGGCTCCGGGCCGAGATCGCCGAAGGGGTACGCCACCTGTGGCGGACGCCGGTCCTGCGGACGCTGACCGCTGCCGGTTTCGGCCTCAACGTCGCCGCCGGCGGCGTGCTGGGCCTGCTCGTGGTCCACGCCGACCAGGCGCTCGGCCTGAGCCCGGAGGACCGGCGCCTCGGCCTGCTCTACGCCGCCGCCGCAGGCGGCTCGCTGGTCGCCGCCGTCGTCCTGCCCAGAGCCACCCGTTGGGCCGGCCAGGGGACGGTGTCCATCGGAGGGCTCGTCCTCTTCGTCGCGGCCCTCGTCGGCCTGGCCGGCACGTCGGTGTTCACCCTGGCGGTGGCGTGGTGGGCGGTCTGGGCGGTGGCGCGCCTGACCGTGAACGCGAACGGCATCACCGTGCGCCAGCTGCTCACACCCGATGCGCTGCAGGGCCGCGTCAACACCACCGGGCGCATGCTGGCCTGGGGCGGTACGCCGTTCGGCGCGCTGATCGGCGGGGTGGTCGCGGACACGCACGGGGCCCGGGTCGCGTACCTGGTGCTGGCGGTTCCCGTCGTGCTCAGCCTCGCCCTGGTCCTTGCCTCGCCGGTGCGCGGTCTCCGCGTCACGGTCGGCTGACGTGATGGTGAACCCTGCGGCGGGTCAGTGCGGGAGTTCGGCGGCGCAGCAGCTCTCGCCGTCGGCGGAGAGCAGGCCCTCGAAGTCCGCACAACTGATGCGGCCGGCACAGTCGTCTGCCGACTGCCGGCACGGAATCAGAGGACGCGCGTCCGGCGCGCCCCGGATCGAAGGCCCGCGAGCGGGCCGACGGCACCGTCTCGCCCGGGTTGCCGGGGTGCGCCCGACAGGTCGACGTCCATCACGGCGGGGCTGCCGTCCACCTCCTCGAACTCCGCGTCGGCGCAGCGGACCCGGCCCAGGTCCCGGCCGTTGATCGCATCCACACGGGCCTCGTCGAACGCCGCGGGGAGATCGGTGACGAGCCAGACCCCGTCGTCCTCGTCGACGACTGTCGCCGTCGCGGCGCCCAGGATCCGCGCCTCACGCTCACCGTCGAACGGCCGGGCGCCCGCGGCGTAGGCGTTCGCGCGGGCGTACACCGGTTGTTTCACCTCGAGGAACTTCTGCTGGTCGCTGGGCGGCTGGTCGTCGAGGCGGGCCAGGTACTCCTCGAACGACGCGGGATGGCCGTCGTATCCGGCGGTGCCGGCCAGCGGCGGCCCCTCGCCCTCCGCGCCCGTCGCGTAGGCCGCGCCCGGGTCGCCGCCCAGGAAGAGGTTGCCCATCCACCTGTCGTCGCCGCCGTAGATCACCGCGTAGCCGGCGACCTGGGTGCTGTGCGGCCGGTGGTACGGCGTGGCACGGTCCAGCACCGGTTCCAGCCGCAACGTGCCACAGATCAGGTTGTAGACGAAGGCCCCTCCCTGGCTGAACAGCTCCAGCGCGGCGGGTGAGCCGAAGATGTTGTGCTCGACCAGGTAGGGACCGTGGCTGACCTCGACGAAGAGGTCCCGGCAGTTGTCGTGGTAGACGTTGCGGGAGAGCCGGGTGCCCTGCGCCTGCCAGTCCAGCCAGGTGCCGAGCGAGCAGCCGTGGATCCGGTTGCGCCGGATCACCACGTCGATGGCCGCGTGCAGCTTGATGCCGGCGATCTCGTACCCGTAGAACTCGCGTTTCACGCCGATGCGGTGGATGTGGTTGTCCTCGATGGTGGAGAACGCGCATCCGAGGTGGCCCACTATCGCGTTCTGGCCGCAGTCGTAGATCGTGTTGCGTCGGATCACGTGCGAGCCGACGTGCTCCCGGTCCCACCCGATCTGGCGGGCCGCGAAGACGGACTCCAGCTGGTACTGGTAGCCCGGCTTGTCACCGCGGAGAGCCGAGTGGTTCTGCCCGGTCGACCCCTCCTTCCCGATCGAGATCGCCGCGCACTTGGCGTCGTGGATCACGTTGTCCTCGATGACCCACCCCTTCGCCCAGTGGGGCCCGATCAGGCCCGGCTGGTCGGCGGTCGGCGGCGCCCACGGACTGGCCGCGTGCGCCAGCTCGAAGCCGCGGACGGTGATGTAGTCCAGGTGCGGCTGGTCCGGGTAGAAGACGCTGCGGCGTACGTTGATCTCCACCAGTTCCGTGTTCGGGTCGGCGCCCCGGAAGTTGGCCCAGATCGTCGTCCGCGCTCCGACCTCGGCGTACCAGACCAGCTGGGTCCGGTCCGGATCGCCGACCGGATGGGTCACCCCGGTCCAGTGGTCGACGACAGCGGTGCGGCGGGGTGGATCGTCGACCTCCGCCCGGCTCGCCACCTCGAAGAAGCTCAGGCCGTTCAGGTAGACGTCGCCGAGGTGCCGGCGTGGCGCACCCTTGCCGTACACGATCCAGTCGCCGGTCACCTCCTCGGCGAACGGGTTGAACGAGCCGAACAGCGCGTTGTCGACGACCGCCCGCCACACCGTCCCGCCGAGCGGTTCCCAGCCCGTGACGCGTTCCGATCCCTTGATCACCACGTGCTCGCCGGGCGCCGGCTCGTAGGTGATGCGGCGGGAGTCGCTGAGACCGCCACGGCGTGGCTTCACCCACTCGCGGTACTCCCCCGCGTGCACCACCACCGTGTCACCAGGCTGCGCGACGCCGGCCGCCCGGTTGATCGTCCGGAACGGTCGCTCCGCGCCGCCGTCGGCGCGATCCGAACCGGTGGTCGCGACATGGAATACGGATGCCATCCGGGAAGCCCTCCTGGTCGAGTGGTTCACGCAGCTGTCGACACGTTCGCGGCCGGTCCACCCCACACCGGCAGGTCGAGCCGGGACGGGTGGGCGCCGGCGTGGGAGATCTCCTGCCGCGCCCGTACCGTGGTGGTCGCCGTGGCGGCCGGTTCGCCGCCACCGGGATTGCGGGCGTAGCGCGGATGCGCTCCGGAGCTGACCTGCACGGCGACGCGGTGGCCGGCGGCGAAGCGGTGGAACGCCGGCCACAGCGGCACCTCCAGCTCGACGAAACCGTCCTCGTCGGGCAGCGGGTCGCTACCCGCGGTACCGACGCCGCCGATGCGGCGGATGCCGTCGCACACGCCCATGGACCGGCCGTCGGGGTGCACGTCGCAGATCCGGATGAACACGTCCGCGCTGGCCGCTGTCGAGCGGAACCGGACCCGGGCGATCGGCTCGCCGGCGAGGACGACAGCGTGGTCCAGCGGTGGACCGCGGAAGACGACCACGTCCGCCCGGCGTTCGTGGGCGCCGTTGTCGACCGGGCCCGGGCCGGGACCACCGACTGCGGGTGTCGGCTGGTCGGGATCGTAGGTGTAGCGGGTGCTGCCCCCGTCGGGGACGGCCGCGTCGAGCAGCCCGCACGGATGCAGGTACCACCGCTGCGCGGCGGTGCCCGGCGGCGGCCACGCGGGTAGGTCGTGCCACTGTTCCGCGCCGGTGAGGAAGGCGCGCACGGGCGCCGGCCGGGCCGCGGGCGCGCCGGCGAAGTGCTCCTTGAGGAACGCGATCGACTCGGCGAGGAACGGGCTCTGATCGCTGCCGTGGCCCCACGGGCCGATGGTGAGCCGCGGCGGGCGACCGGCCGCGGCGAGTTGGGCGTAGTTGCGCAACTGCCAGGGAAGGAAGATGTCGTACCAGCCGGTGGCCATGTAGACGGGCGCGGTGACGTCGGGCACCGACGCGGTGTGCGACTGCCGGGTCCAGTAGTCGTCGGAGAGCTTCTCGTGGGCCAGCCAGTCCTGGTACCAGCCGATCGGGCGGCCCGCGACCGCGGTGTCGCCGCGGGACAGCGGCAGCACGTCGAAGGCTTCGGCCAGCTTCCGGTCCGGCCGACGCGCGAGCCGCGCCCTGACCAGGGCGCCGCGCACGCCCCGCAGGACCATCCGGCGCGACCAGCCGAGTGAGCCGCCCAGCGCGAAGGCCCCGTTGTTCCAGGTGACCGCGCCGAAGTCGGCCATCGTGACGTTCAGGCACAGGGCGTCCGGGGCGTTCCCGGGATCGTCACGGCACATCCGTCCCGCCACGGCCCACTGGGTGTAGCCGAGGTAGCTCTCCCCGTGCGTCGCGACCGCGCCGGTGAACCAGGGCTGCCGGCGTACCCACCGGTGGGTGGCCATGCCGTCCCGCTGCTCGTCGAGCTGCGGCCGGAAGATGCCACCGGAGCCGCCCGTGCCGCGGCAGCTCTGCACCAGAACCGGGAATCCCTCGCCGGCCAGCGCCGGCGCGTGGGTGAGTGAGCCGTGCCGGCCGTACGGCGAGCGGACGACGACAGTGGGCAACGGCGGTTCCACCGGGCCGACCGGCAGGTAGAGGTCGGCGACCAGGTCGACGCCGTCGTCCATCGGCACGCGCAGCCTGCGCCGCACGGAGAACGCGTACGAGGGCTCGGGGGACGCGTGGCGACGGACGCGCCGGAGTCGGCCGGACAGTCGGTGGCGGAGGCTCGTCATCACCGGCACGGGATCTCACCCCTTGAACGCGCCTTCCATGATTCCCTGCACCAGACGGCGCCCGACGAAGACGAACAGCACCAGCAGCGGAATGGTGGCCAGGAAGGAGCCGGACATGGCCAGTCCCAGATCGATGTCCCGGTTCTGCTGCAGCGCCTTGATGGCGATCTGGACGGTGTAGTTCTCCGGCGACTTCAGGACGATGAACGGCCACAGGAAGTCGTTCCACGCGTAGACGAACGTGAACAGCCCCAGGACGTACGCCGCCGGGCGGACGATCGGGAAGGCGATCCGCCAGAAGATCTGCCAGGTGGTCGCGCCGTCCACACGCGCCGCCTGCATCAGCTCGTCGCTGATGGTGCTGCCGATGTGTTGACGCATCCAGAAGATGCCGAACGCGCTGACCATTCCGGGAACGATCACCGCCTGCAGGCTGTCGACCCAGTTCAGTTGCGAGATGATCAGATACTGCGGCACCACGGCCAACTGCGCCGGCACCGTCATGGTCAGCACGACGACGAGGAACAGCGTGTTGCGGCCGGGAAAGGACAGCTTGGCGAAGGCGAAGCCGGCCAACGCGCAGAGCACCGCCTGGCCCACGGCGATCGTGGTGGCGACGACGAGGCTGTTCAGCAGGGACTGCACGAACGGCACGATGGTGAAGACCAGCTCCGCCAGGTGCAGGAAGTTGCCGCCGGGGGTGAGCGTCGGGGGGAGCGTCGTCGCGGTGGCGGAGTCCGTCGTCGCCACCACGAACATCCAGTAGAGCGGAAAGACGCTGACGAGCGCCATGAGGGTGAGCACCGCGTACACCGGGACCGGGACGCGGTTGGCCTGGCGCCGCCTGGCCCGCCCGGGCGCGGCGGTCGGGGGTACGGGCTTCATGGGCGCTCCGAACGGATTCGGGTGGTCAGCAGGTAGTTGAGTCCGGAGAAGGCCACCACGATGACGAAGAGCGCGACGCCGACCGCCGCGCCGTAGCCGAAGTGGAACTGCCCGAAGGACTGTTCGTAGAGGTAGAGGGTGACGGTCTGGCACTGCCGGGCCGCCCCGCACGTGAGGCCGCCCACCGGGTTGGCGAGCAGCGGCTCGGTGAACACCTGCAGCCCGCCGATGGTCGACGTCACGACGGTGAACGCGATGATCGGCCGCAACGAGGGGATGCTGATGTGCAGGAACTGTCTCCAGCCGCTCGCGCCGTCGGCGGCGGCGGCCTCGTACAGTTCCCGGGGAACCGCCTGCAGCGCGGCGAGGTACAGCAGTGTGTTGTATCCGGTCCAACGCCAGGCGATCATCGTCGCGATCATGATGTGGCTGCCCCACAGCGACGCCGTGAAGTCGATGTGGTCGAAGCCCAGCAGGCCGAGGAACCAGTTGATCATGCCGTAGTCGCGGTCGAACATCTGGGCGAAGACGATGGTCGTGGCCGCCACCGAGGTGACGTAGGGAACGAGCACCGACATCCGGAACAACGCGGCCAGCCGCAGCCGCGCGTGGTTGAGCAGGTGTGCCAGGCCGAGCGCCAGGAGCAACTGCGGCACCGTGGACAGCACCCAGATGCTGAACGTGTTCCGCAGCGCCCCCCAGAAGCGCGGGTCGTGCAGGAGTTCGGAGAAGTTGTCCAACCCCACGAAGCGGTGCTCGCCGATCGGATCCCAGTCGAACAGGGAGATGTAGAAGGTGAACAGCAACGGGAAGAGGCCGAAGATCAGGAAGAGCACGAAGAACGGCGAGATGTACGCGTACGGCGCCAGGAACTCCCGTACCCCCTGCCGGATCCGCCGCTTGCGACCGGGCCCCGGGGACTCCGGTGCGGCCGTGGCCGGGGTGAGCATGGTGGTCAAGGCGTCACCGTCATTCGCGTACGGCGTTCTTGACATTTGTCAGCGCGGTGTTCCACGCGTCGGCCGGTTTCACCTTGCCCTGCTCGACGCTGGTGAGCGTGTTGAGGAACTCGGTGCCGACGGGGCCGTCCTGCGGACCGAAGTAGAAGGGCTTGATCCCTACCACCGACTGGGTGTAGATCTTGCCGATCGGCGCGTTGCTGAAGAACGGGTCGGTCTTTCCGACCAGCTGCGGGTCCGTGTAGACCGACGGCGTGGTGGGCAGCGATCCCTGCATGAGGAAGTGGTCCAGCTGGCCCTTCGGCGACTGCATCTCGGAGATGTAGTTCCAGGCCGCCTTCGCGTTCTTGGCGCGCTTGGGGATGGCGAGGAAGCTGCCACCCCAGTTCCCCGAGCCCCCGGGAATGGTGGCGATGTCCCACTTGCCGTTCGTCTCGGGAGCGTTCGTCTTCATCTGGCTGAGCATCCAGGACGGTGAGCACACCACCGCGTAGTCGCCCTTCTTCATGGCCGCGGTCCAGCCGGACGAGAACGAACCCTGTTTGGCGGAGATGCCCGCGTCGAAGGCCTTCAGCGTCACGTCGAACGCCGCCTTGACCTGATCGTTGTCGTAGTCCAGCTTGCGGTCGGCGCTGTAGTAGCGCTGGCTGCCCTGGTTGACCGCCTGGAAGAAGACGCTTGTCGGCGTGTTGTCCACGAACGGTTTCCCGGTCTGCTGGACGTACTTCCGGCCGACGTCGATGAACTCGTCCCACGTCGGCCAGAGCTTGGCGACCTCGTCCCGGTCGGTGGGCAGGCCGGCCGCCTTGAACAGGTCGGTGCGGTACGCGACCGCCAGGCCGCCGACGTCGGTCGGCACGCCGATGATCTTTTTGTCCTCGGTCGTCGACTGCGCCATCACCCAGTCGAGGTAGTTGCCCTTGATGTCGTTCGCGCCCAGGGTGGTCAGGTCGACGAAGTTGTCCGGTGACTGCATGAACTTCGGCAGGTCGTCGGCCTGGATCAGCACCAGGTCGGGCACCTTGCCGCCGGCCAGCGCGGCGGTGAGCGCCTGCGCCGTCTCGGTCGTGCTGCCCACCTCGGTGAGCTTGACGCGCACGTCGGGGTGCGCCTTCGTGTAGACGTCGACGTCGGCCTTCTGGTTGATGTTGGCAAACGACCAGAACTCGAAGGTCTTCGAGTCGGACTTGCCATCCGATCCCCCACAGCCGGCAAGGAGGAGCGCGGCGGTGGCGAAGACGGCTGCGGTGGTCCGGACGCGTTTCAACGGCCCTCCATCGGTGATCGTGAGCGGTGGTGGTCGGAGATCGTCGCCTCCGAAACTTATCGAGAAATTTACATGTGATGATTTGGTGCGCTGAGGCTACTCACTGCGCCCGTCATCCGTCAACGACCTCGCTGCCAGCGAGAGCGCCGGACGGCAACGCGGCTTCCGACCCGGACGGCGCCGAAAGTTTCGGAGGAAGTGGCGCGACTTCCGGGCCACGTCAGCGGCCCGCGCCACAACGCCGCTCCGCCGGCGGGCGGGATGCGCGGAAACGTGGACCGGCCCCGAGCGCTGGTTACAGCCAGTCGTGTTCGCGGGCGTACCGCGCCGCTTCGTGGCGGGTCCGGGTCTGGGTCTTGCGCATGGCGTTGGACAGGTAGTTGCGTACCGTGCCCGGCGCGAGGTGCAGCCGGGCGGCGATGTCGACGACCGAGTAGCCCTCACCCGTGACCCGGAGCACGTCGACCTCGCGGTCGGTCAGCGGGCAGTCCTCGGTCACGGCGAGCACGGACACGTCCGGGTCGATCCAGCGTTTCCCCGCGTGCAGGGTGGCGATCACGGAGGTGATGTGGGCCGGCTCGGCGGACTTGCTGACGAAGCCCTGGACCCCGAGCCGCAGGGCCTTGCGCAGCACGCCGGGGCGGGCGTGCCGAGTCAGCATGAGGATCACCTGCTCCGGGTGCGCGCGACGGATCTCGGCGACCGCGCCGAGCCCGTCCACGCCCGGCATCTCCAGGTCGATGACCAGCACGTCGGGCCGGTGCCGCAGGGTGGCGGCGATCGCCGTCTCACCGTCGGGCGCCTCGGCGAGGACGGTGATCTCCCCCTCCATCGGCAGCAGCGCGGCCAGGGCCGAACGCAGCAGGACCTCGTCGTCGGCAAGGACGATGGTGATCACCGGCCGTCCTCCCCCGATGCCGTCGAAGCCGCGTCGATCCGAGCGGGTGGGAAGACGGCGACGGTCAGGAACCGCTCGGCGGTCTGGTGCACGGTCAGCTCGCCTCCGTCGTCCGCCACCCGTTGCCGCAGCGCGGAGAGCCCCCTGAGCTTCGGCGGGGAGTCGCCGCTCACCCCGTCGTTGACGATGGTGATGCCCGAGCCGGTGAGGGTGATCTGCACCTGGGTGGCCTGCGCGTGCCGCAGGATGTTCGTGGTCGTCTCACGCAGCACCTGGCCGAGCAGCTCGCCGGTGCGGGCGTCGACCGCGGCCTCCCGGGTCACCCGGACCCGGATGCCGGCGGCCTCGAACAGGTTCTTGGCGTTCTCGATCTCCGCGGTGAGGTTGAGCCGCCGTTGGCCGTTGGCGAGTTCCTTGGTCTGCGCGATGGTGTCGCTGACCAGGGCGTACGTCTCTGCCAACTCCTTGGCCACCCGGGCGGTGTCCCGGTCGAGCAGCTTCTGCGCCAGGGCGATCTTCAGTTTCACCACGTGCAGGGTGTGGCCCTGGATGTCGTGCAGGTCGCTGGCGAACCGGACGCGTTCCCGGACCACGGCCAGTTCCGCCTCGCGCTCACGGGTCTGCTCCAGCTCCCGGATCAGGTCGTAGAACCGCTCCCCGAGGACCGTCAGGAGGGCCACCACGACGGTGAGGACGGTCGGAACAAGGACGAAACGGACCAGCACCTCGCCGACGTCGTCGCGCTGCACCAGCAGCCGCGCCGCCCCGACGCCGGCAACGTAGGCGAACAGGCCGGCCATCACCCGGGCCCGCTGCCGCCGTACCTGGCGCAGGGCGAGCGAACCGACCGCGCAGATGCCCCAGTACGCGTTGGGACTGCCGGTGACCAGCACTCCCAGTGGCCACACCGCTCCGGCGACGACCGCGCAGGGCAGCACGAACCGGTCGAGGTCGTTGGCCGCCCACCGCTCGAAGGCCACCAGGGCCGCCACGGCCCCCGGCACCAGGACGACGACGTGCCACCAGGAACGCGCGTCCAGGTAGACCAGGACCACGGCGGCGATCACCACAGGCGGCAGTGCGGTGACGAGGTTGAGCCGGCGCAGCCTTCTCTGCGTCGAAGCGGTGAAGCGCGGTGCGGGAGCGGTCACCCTTCCAGTATCCGGCGGGCACCGGCCCCGACCAGTGACACCACGTCACATCCGGTCGTGACACCGCGCCACTGACGCCCCGGCCGCATCCGCGCTGTCATGGGTGCATGTCCACCACACCCGTCATCGAAGTCGGCCGGCTGAACCTGACCTACGGCGACTTCCACGCCGTCAGGGACCTCTCCTTCGAGGTGCGCCCCGGGGAGCTCTACGCCCTGCTGGGCACCAACGGGGCCGGGAAGACCTCGACCCTCGAGGTCGTCGAGGGACACCGCGCGCCGACCTCCGGCACCGTACGCGTCTTCGGCCACGGCCCGCGGGACCGACGCTCGGTCCGTCCCCGAATGGGCGTCATGCTCCAGGAGAGCGGTTTCTCCCCGGACCTCACGGTCCGCGAGTCCGTCGGCCTGATCGGCCGACTCAGCGGACGCAGCGACGACGTCGACCGGGTGCTCGACCTGGTCGACCTCACCGACCGGGCCGGCCGGCGGGTGTCCCAACTGTCCGGCGGGGAGAAGCGGCGGTTGGACTTCGCCACCGCCGTCTACGGCACCCCGGAACTGATCGTCCTGGACGAGCCGACCACCGGCCTGGACATCCAGACCCGCGACGCCGTCTGGGCGACGGTGGACCGGTTACGCGAGAACGGCGCCACCATCGTGCTCACCACCCACTACCTGGAGGAGGCGCAGCAGCGCGCCGACCGGATCGGGCTCATGCACCAGGGCGCCCTGTACCGCGAGGGCACCGTCTCCGAGTTGACCCGCAGCCTGCCGGCCGTCATCCGGTTCTCCCTCGCGGAACCGGTGCCGGTCCCGCCCGGCCATGGGGAGGTCGACGCCGACGGAAAGGTCGTGATCGAGACCTTCGACCTGCAGAAGGACCTGCACGCCCTGCTCGGGTGGGCGCAGGACCACGCGGTGGAGCTGCGGGACCTGCAGGCCGGACCGACCCGGCTCGACGACGTCTTCCGCGCCATCACCCGCTGAACCCCGTCCGCACAGGAGTGTCACATGTTGCCCATCGCGTCCAGTGAGCTGATCCAGATCTTCCGCAACCGGCTGGTGCTGGTCACCAGCCTCATCATTCCGTTCGCCGTCTCCGCCCTCTTCGTCCGCCAGCACGAGGTCTTCGCCGACATCGGCAGTCTCGGCTACATCGCGGCGATCGTGATGTTCACCGTGGCCGCGTTCGGGCTCTACGCCACCGCCGTAACCACCCTGGCCTCACGACGCCAGAATCTCTTCCTGAAACGACTGCGCTCCACCGCTGTCGCCGACTCCACCATTCTCGCCGGCCTGCTGCTGCCACCGACCACGATCGCGGTGGTGCAGGTGGCCGCGATCCTCACCGCGCTGGCCGTCGTGGCCGGCGGCCCGGCCAACGTCCCCCTGCTCGTGCTGGCGGTCATCGCGACCCTGGCCATGATGATCGCCCTGGCCCTGGCCACCGCCGGACTGACCAACTCCCCCGAGCACGCCCAGGTCACCACCCTGCCCGTCACCCTCGGCGTGATCGCCGTGGCCACCTGGGTGGGCATCGCCGGCACCGAGAACCTCGCCTGGCTCAAGCGGCTGCTGCCCGGCGGCGCGGCCACCGAACTGGCCAGGAACGCCTGGAACGGCGGTGTCGCCGTGACCGACTCCCTGTTCCTGCTCGCACCCACCCTGGGCTGGGTGGCCGTCGCCGTCGCCCTGGCCACCCGACTCTTCCGCTGGGAGCCCCGCCGATGACCGCCGACGACCGGACGCATTCGACTCCCCCGACCCTGGCCGAAGATCTCCTGCTCCTGCTGTTCCAACCCGGTTCCGGCACCATCGCGGGTGAGAACACCCTGTTCTACGTCCTCGGCGGAGCCGTCCTCGCCGACCTCGCCCTCGGCGACCACCTGACCACGGTGGATCGAGGCCGGATCCGGAGCGTGCCGGATCACCCGCCATCGAACCGCCTCCTACGCCCGGCGTGGGACTATCTCGCCGAGAAGCCGAGAGGGGTGCAGACGGCACTCGCGGCGATCGGCCCGGCGCTGCGTGAGCCGGTGTTGCAGCGGCTCGTCGCACGGGGGGACATCGACCAGGAGTCGCGCCGGGTTCTCGGCCTGTTCACGTCCACCGCCCTACGGGAAGGACGGACCGAACGCCGGACCCGTCTCCTCGCCGACGTCCGGCAGGCGCTCGTCGACGGCGTGCAGCCGGCGGCCCGGGTCGCCGCGCTCGGGGCCCTGCTCTCCGCGAGCGGAACACTCCCGCAGTTCCACCGGGAGATCCCCTGGAACTCGTCGGTGATCATGCGGGCCAAGGAACTCGAACGCGGCGACTGGGGCGCTGACGCCACGGCGCAGGCAGTGACCCGCACCGTGACGGCCACGGTCGTCAACAGCACCGTCGTGGCCGTCACCCTGCTTGCGCCACGCTAGTGCGGCCGGCCGAACAGGGTGGCCAACTCGGCGTCCGACGTGGCCAGGGCGGCCCGGTCGAAGGTACTGCCGGCGGCGACGAGTTCCGCGGCCCCGGTGCGGTCGAGCAGCTCGGCGAGCTCCCGCTCCACCTGCGCCGGCGGGCCGGCGATCGCCCTCGCGGCGGCCTGCTCGAGATGCTGTTGCTGGCGTGCGGTGCGGTGCGCGGACCGGCCTGCCTCCACCGGCTCCAGCGGCGGGAAGATCCCGGTGGCCCGGCTCTGCGCCATCGCCCAGGCCTCCGGCAACAGCAGGTCGGCGGCCTCCGCGGCGGTGTCGGCGATCAGCACGTCGAGGCTGACCGCCACCCACGGCCGGGACTGCTGTGGCGAGGGTCGGAAGGCGCGCCGGTACTCGGCCAGTGCCGCCAACCCGGGAGACGGATCGCCGCCGACTCCCAGCAGCGGGCCACCCACGATCACCGGCAGGCCCAGCTCGGCCGCGATCGACAGACCGCTTCCGGTGGCCAGCACGTACAGCGGCACTGGACCCTGCGGCTGCGGATGCAGGCTGATCTCCGCCGTCGCGGTGAGGAACCGGCGCAGCTCGGCGAGGTCCGCGGCGAAGTCGCCGTCGGTCTGCCGCAGCGCGCGGCGTACGGGCGCGGTGAACCCCGGCGAGCGGCCCAGTCCCAGGTCGACCCGGCCCGCGGCAAAGGCGGAGAGCGTCGCGAACTGCTCGGCGACCACGAGCGGTTGGTGGTGCGGCAGCATCACCCCGGCCGAACCGATCCGGATGGCGGCCGTGGCACCGGCGACGGCGGCCAGCAGCACCGCCGGAGCCGCGCCCGCGACACCGGGGACGCCGTGATGTTCCGCGACCCAGAAGCGGTCGTACCCCAGCCGCTCGGCATGCGCCGCCCGCGCCACCGTGCCCCGCAGCGCCTCGGAGTCGGCCTCGCCGACGCGGGTCCGGGACCGGTCCAGCAGTGACAGGCGCAGGCCGTTGTCCATCACCACAGATCCAGCATCGCCGGACCCCGGGCTTGTTCCCGGACCGACACACCCGGTTGTTCAGGGTTCAACCGGGCGACCCCGCGCGGGCGGACAGCGGGTGCCGCGTGGTCGAGAGCCGTCACGTCACGGCCGGCGCCCGCGGCTGCGACGGCGGGGACACCACCGCGGCCGCGGGCACCGGTCCGACCGGTCCGGTCTTCGACGGACGCTAGAAGCCGGCGGAGATCCGGCTGAACTCCCAGTCGCTCTGGGCGATGCCGCTACAGGTGGAGACCACGCCGCCGCCGGCGCAGCCGCGATCCCGGTTCACCGCCCAGAAGGTGAAGCGGGCGAGCCCGCTGCTCCTGGCGTAGTCACGGATCCGCGTCCAGGTAGCCGGCGTGGTCACCTCCTGCTGGTCGGACAGGCCGTTCATACCGGAGATGCCCATGTGGGCGTACGCCGTCTGGTCGTTCCAACCGAACGTCGACTTCAGTTGGTTCTTCAGGCCTTCCGCGGCGTTGCGCGTGCTGGTGTACATGTCGCTGCCGCCGCCGAAGTCGAACGGCATGATGGTGAAGACGTCCACGTTGGCGTTCAGTGCCCGGGCCTGGTTGATCAGCCGCACGCCGTGCACGTTGGGGCCGCTCGTGGTCGTACCGAAGGTCAGGATCGTGGTGACGCCCGGGTTGTTGCGCTTGATGATGCCCAGGGCGCTGACGATGCGGTCGGCGACCGTGTAGTTCTCGAACTCGTCGTAGTTCTCGATGTCGATGTCGATGGCCTTGAGGCCGAAGGTGTTGATGACCTTCTGGTACGCGCCGGCGAGGGCCTCCGGGGTGGAGCAGTTCGGGCCGAGCTTGTTGCCCTGCCAGCCGCCGATCGACGGGACGATGGTCGCGCCGGCCGCCTTGGCCTGGTTGATCCAGGACTCGTGCACGCCGCCGGTCAGGCCGCCCTCACCGTCCCAGACCGGGTTGCAGCCGTTCGCCAGCACGAACGCGACGGTGAACGCGCGCACGCCCTGACCGGTGATCGTCGAGGGCGCCGGCGGGTTGCCCCAGCCGGGATAGACGTACGGCGCCGCCGCCATCCGGCCGGCCGGCGGCGGGTTGGTCGGGCCGCTGGGCGGAGGGGTGGTCGGGGTGGTGCCGCCGCAGGTGCCCTGGTTCGCCCAGACGTCCCACTGGCCGCTGTGCGTGGCCGGGTTCTCGTTCTGGGTCCACCACTTGGCCTGGTAGTTGACGCCCTGGTAGGAGGCCTGGCCGCCGCCGACGTAGACGGCGGACGACGACCACGTGGGGTAGCAGGCCGCGGCCGCGTTCGACGTGGACATCGGGAGGATCGCGATCGCGGTGGCGGTGACCGTGACGGCGGCCAGGGCCAGGATCTTCTGCCTGAGTTTCATGACACTCTCCGGTGGGGGTTCAGGGAAGGGTGAGGAGATGGGGACGGACGGTGTCGGCGAAACCGTTGCCGTTGGTGACGTCCCAGTTGACCGACCACGTCATGGCGCCACGGATCCCGGGGTAGGTGCGCGGCGGCCGGAAGGAGCCGCAGTTGGTGCCCTTGCCGAGGCAGTCGAGTGCCTGGTTGACCACCGAGGGGTCGACGTAGCCGCCGCCGGCGGCGCTCGGTGCGGCCGGCAGTCCGAGGGACACCTGATCCGGCCGGAGCCCGTTCTCCAGCTGGATGCAGGCGAGCGCCACGAGGAAGTTGACCGACCCCTGGGCGTACGCGGCGCTGTTGTCGCAGCCGAGCATCGATCCGGAGTTGTAGAACTGCGTGTGGACGACGGTCAGGATGTCCTTGATGCTCAGCGCCAACTGGAAGTACTGGCTGCCGACGCTCTGCATGTCGATGGTCTGCGGCGCCATCGTGATGATCAGGTCGGGGTTCGTCCGGTTGCGGATGTCGCGCAGCGCCTGACCCAGGTACGTCGCGTCGACGCCGTTCTCCAGGTCGATGTCGACGCCGTCGAACCCGTAGGCGCCGATGAGGCTGACGATGGAGTTGGCGAAGTTCGTGGCGGCGCCGGAACTGGCGACCGAGATGGTGCCGCGCTCGCCGCCGACCGAGATGACGACCTTCTTGCCACGCGAGTGCAGGACGGCGAGGTCGTTGGTGAAGTCGGCGTCGGTGTAGCCGCCGAGTGAGGCGCTCAGGCCGGCGTCGATGCTGAACGAGACCGCGCCGGGCGTGCTCGTCGCATCGGCGAACGCGACCGCGATCAGGTCGTAGCTGGCCGGTACGTCACGGAGCCGGATCTCCTGGGCCGGGTTGTCGAAGTTCTGCCAGTAGCCGGTGAGGAAGTGCTTCGGCAGCTGACCGTTGCCGGTGGGCGGGGGTGTGGTGGGCGGCGGGGTGGGCGGGGGCGGGGGTGTGGTCGGGGGTCGCGTGGTGGGCGGCGGCGTCGTGGTCGGAGGTGGCGTGGTCGGCGGGGTGGTGCCGCCGCAGGCGCCCTGGTTCGCCCAGACGTCCCACTGGCCGCTGTGCGTGGCCGGGTTCTCGTTCTGGGTCCACCACTTGGCCTGGTAGTTGACGCCCTGGTAGGACACCTGGCCGCCGCCGACGTAGACGGCGGACGACGACCAGGTGGGGTAGCAGGCGGCGGCCGCGGAGGCGGACGTCGCCAGGTAGGCGGTGGTGACACCGGCGGCCAGCACGGCGGCCAGGGCGAGGATGGCGGGGCGGCGCATGGAGTGGGCCTTCCGGATCGGATCGGGACCGGGGCCCTATTATTAGGACTGTTAACAGTAAAGGTCCAGAGTTAGACCGACTTGAATTTTTCCCGGAACGGCCGGTGATCCCTGGCGCGCCCCTCCCGGCCGACTCGGCGTGCGGGGTGGCGACGAGGTCGAGGCCACCCGGCTCGCGGGCGGCGTCGCCGGCCCGGGTCACCCTGGCGCCGCAGCCCGCAGGACGGGCGCCGACGACCCAGGACCCGCATCGGATTGTGGAGGAGGGGCCGTCGACGACGCTGCTCACAGCGATGGACGGCAATGCCGCACGGCACGACTGCGGCACTCTCGCATCGACGCACTTGCGCGGCCGGTCCATGCTGTCCGTAGCGGTGGCCGCACGCGGAACTGTCGGAGAGTGGCATGTCGAGTTCTCAGACCAGGGCGTCATGGCGCCGGAAGACGCTGATCTCACTGGCCGCGATCGCGGCGATGGGCCTGGTCGCCCTCTCTCCCGTGGCAATGACCTGGATGACGGACCTCTCGGCCCAGTGGGGTGACCTCTCCAACATTGGTCAGGCGTACGGTGGCACGTCAGCCATACTTTCCGGCCTCGCCCTCATTGGCGTGTCAATATCCCTGCTGATCCAGAACAACTTGAACAGGATCAGTCAGGTCCACCTCATTCGCCAGAGACAGTTCGACATCGTGAAGCTGGCTCTCGAAAATCCGCAATTCCTTTATGTTGATGGATCAGCTGCTACCAGTGATCCCGATGCGGCACTGAAGGTGTACGCGAATCTGTTCGTGGGCCACTGGGCAATGGTGTGGGACCTCGGCGAAATGAAGGAGGACACGCTGCACGTCGTAGCGAGGCGCCTCTTCGAGTCGGGGACCGCTCGCGAGTGGTGGGACACCAACGGGGGGTCATATCTCAGTTCGCGACGACGTCGGCGTTTCTGGGCAATCCTGTCCGAGGAATCCGAGAAGGCCGCCCAAGTCGCCGCAGAGGCATCCAGGAGCCGAGCTGCCCAGCTCACCGGTTCGGGTTCAGGGCGACAGCCCCCGCCCGGCTCCCGCCAGACCTTTATTGTCGGCATAGCGGCAGGGGTCGCGATTGGTATCCTGCTACAGCCGACAGGGCGGCGTTTTCTCGACAAATTCTGACACCACCGCGGAGACACCCTGCGTAGGCCCTATTCGAGGTCGGACTTCCCCGTGGCGTGCGCTGCCTCGGCAAAGTCGCTGCCGACGTTGAGGATGAACATCCTCCAGGCTGAATTACAGAAGGTGAGAACCAGGCCGTCAGGATCTTTTGAGTCCCTCACCAAGGCCTGATGCCGATTTCTTGCCACTTCGATGCACTCCTGGGTCAATGTGCTGCGACTGCTCTTGACCCAGACCAGTGGCCGATTGTCGCGATACTCGGACATCAATTGAAAGCTCCTTACCAACGACCCCGCCGATTCAACTCCTCTTCCAGAGAGCGTCAGAGCGTAAAATATCTGGACTGCGACGATCTCGTCGCACACGGTGTGCGACGAGCGACCACGACATCGTGGAAGTTGGAGCGATACCGTCGCCGTTTTCTCACCAGCCCTTGTCACTCCTCTCCAACATGTGGCCGGGTCTTCGAGGGTGAACGGGCGGATCTCGGCACCGAAGGACGCGACCCGGCTCGGGTCAGACCGCGAGGGCCGCGCGCACCTCGCGCTCCGCCGTGACTCCCCCGTCGCCGTGCGAGGTGACCCGGCCGGATTCGAGGACGTGGTAGCTCGGGCCTACCCCTCCCCCGGTCGCCGGCGCAGGTGGCCGATGCCGTGCTGGTCGAGCCAGGTGACCGTGCGCAGCACGAACGTCGGCGCCGACGAGCCGGCGCCGACGTCGGTGGCGACCAGCGGCACCTGGGCGGCGACCGGGAGCAGGGTGGACCGCCAGCAGGCCGGCGTGGCGCAGGCCGATCGGTCGTCGACGCGCCAGGCGGCAGCCACGCTGCGGCCGTCCGGGTCGGCCGGGCGGTATTCCAGCCACCGACTCAGGTCGTTGCCGCCGTCGATCCCGGCGGCGAGGACCAGGTTGAACGAGCCTCGGACGCGAAGCAGGCGGATCTGCTCCTGCACGCCGAAGTTCGGCAGGCCGGTGCCCAGGCACGCGGGACCGCCGTCACGCCAGCAGGTCCAGACCGCCGCGGCATCGGTGCCGCCGGCCGCCGGGAAGGTGTCGGGCGAGATGTCGAAGACCACCGCGTTGTCGTCCCCGAACACCTCCGCCGCCGCGCTCCAGAACGAGCGGGCGGCGAGATCGTCGCTCTGGCGCAGCGACACGATGGGTGTGATGCCGGCCCGGACGAGCCGGTCGACGTACCGGGCCGCCTCGTCGAGGTAGCCGACGCGGTTCCGTCTGTCGGTAGGGCTTCCGGTGTAGACGTAGCAGGCGTCGCTCAGCACGACCCGTACCGCGTCGACGCCGCGGGCCCGCAGCGCGCCCACGGAGACGTCGTCGACCGGACCGTCCCAGCGGATCGGTCCCCACGCGCACTCGGCGGACACGGCCGACCGGATGATTCCGCGTGGCCGGTAGGGCCTCGGGTCGGCGGTGACCGTGCGGATGCGGTTACCGAATGCCTTGAGCGCGGGTGCGGCACCGGGTGCCGGCGGTGGGAGCACCCGGACGCCGCGGACCTCGGCGGTGGCCTGGGCGCCGCTGCTGTCGTAGGCGGTGGCGGTGACGCGGGTGCCGCTGTTCGGCGGCACGCCGCGCCAGTCGAACGCGTACGGCTCGGTGGTGTCCACGGCGAGCAACGTGCCGCGCTCCCGGAACTCGACCCGCTCGATCCGCCGGCCGGCCGCCGCCGTGGCCTGCGCCCGGATCGGGACGACGCCTGGCGCGGCGAAGAAGTCGTTGGGTAGGGGCGAGGTGAGCGCCACCGACGGCCCGCCCGGCAGTGGGCTGGGGCTGGGCTGCGGGCTGCCCGAGGCCGGCGGCGGCGAGTGGGTCGGACCGGCGACGTCCACGTCGCACGGCTGGCCGCTCAACACCCAGTCGGTCGGCTCGGGGTCCGCGACCCGGTGGTTGCCGCCGAACCGCACCGTCACCGAGGCGCCCGCCGGCAGCGTGGACCCCGGCGGTGGGCGGAGCGTGGTGACCGGGTACAACTCACCGCTGCCAAGCGTGTATCCGTCCGGCAGCCGGTCGAGGCCCATGGTGATCGTTTGATCCCTGGCCTGTCGGAACCGCAGCCACCAGTCGGTGACGGGAGCGCCCAGGTTGGTGACGGTGAGCTCGGCCCAGAAGCCGTTGGACCACTCACGGGTGATCGTGTAGTCCACGGTGCACACGGTCGCGGCGTAGGCCGGCCGCAGCACCATCGTCATGGCCCCGCCGACGACGACCGCAGCGGCCGTGGCCAGCGCGAAGATCCTGCGTCGCATCATGCCCCCGCATACATTGATGAAAGTCGCTCGATAAAGCCTCGACGGCCGGGACAGGTCTGTCAATACCGCAGCGGCCCGGGCGGGACCGTCGCCCACACCGAACCGGTCGGTGACGTGTGGACCGGACCGTGCGGCCGTCCATGAAGGAGGGCGTGGGGCGTGGCATCATGAGGCAGAGCCGAGTTCCGGGCACAGGGCAACCACAGGGCACCGCCATCGATTCCCGAAGGGAATGCTCATGCGCATCCGGCTCCGCGGATCCACGCGCCCCTCTCGTACCCGGACAGCCGTCGTCGGCGTGGCCACGGCGGTCGCGCTCGCCGCGACCGGCCTGACCCTGACCCCGGTCGCGGCGGCTCAGACGCTGCCCTACCAGGATCCGTCCCTGCCCGTGGCTCAGCGGGTGGTGGACCTGCTGTCGCGAATGACGCTGGACGAGAAGATCGGCCAGATGACCCAGGCCGAACGCGCCAAGGTCAGTCCGGCCGACGTGACCACCTACCGGCTCGGCTCCATCCTGTCCGGCGGCGGCTCGGCGCCGTCGCCGAACACTCCGGCCGGCTGGGCCGACATGTACGACGCCTTCCAGCGGGGCGGGTTGGCCACGCCGCTCGGCATCCCGATGCTCTACGGCTCGGACGCCGTGCACGGACACAACAACGTGGTCGGCGCGACGATCTTCCCGCACAACATCGGCCTGGGTGCCACCCGCGACCCGGGCCTGGCCGAGCGGATCGGCCGGGCGACCGCCGAGGAGGTCACCGGCACCGGCGTGGACTGGACCTTCTCGCCCTGCCTCTGCGTGGCCCGCAACGACCGCTGGGGCCGCACCTACGAGTCGTTCGGCGAGAAGCCCGAGCTGGCGACGCAGATGAGCACCATCGTCACCGGCTACCAGGGCACCACGCTCGGCGGACCGGCCAGCGTGCTGGCCACCGCCAAGCACTACGTCGGCGACGGGGGGACCACGAACGGCACCGACCAGGGCAACGCCCAGATCTCCGAAGCGGAGCTGCGGGCCGTCCACCTGCCGCCGTTCGTCGAGGCCATCCGCAGGGGCGTGGGCTCGATCATGATCTCGTACAGCAGCTGGAACGGGCAGAAGCTGCACGGCAACCGCTACCTCGTCACCGACCTGCTGAAGAACGAGCTGGGCTTCACCGGCTTCGTGGTCTCCGACTGGAACGGCATCGACCAGATCGACGGCGCTCCCGGCTTCACCGGCGCCGAGGTGGCGCAGGCGGTCAACGCCGGCATCGACATGGTGATGGCGCCCGACGGCTGGCGGTCCTTCATCACGCTCCTGCGCGGCGAGGTGCAGGCGGGCCGGGTGCCGCTGTCGCGCATCGACGACGCCAACCGGCGGATCCTGACCAAGAAGTTCGAACTGGGCCTCTTCGAGCGCCCTCTCGCGGACCGCTCGTACGCGGGCACCGTGGGCAGCGCGGCACACCGCGAGTTGGCCCGCGAGGCGGTGGCCAAGTCGCAGGTGCTGCTGAAGAACGGTGGCGCGCTTCCGCTGCGCACCAACAGCCGGATCTTCGTCGCCGGCAGGAACGCCGACGACATCGGCAACCAGAGCGGCGGGTGGACCGTCAGCTGGCAGGGCGGCAGCGGCAACACCACCCCGGGCACGACGATCCTGCAGGGCATCCGGAACACCGTCGGCTCGGCCGGCACCGTTACCTACAACCTCAACGGCAGCGGCATCGACTCCTCCTACGACGTCGCGGTCGCGGTGGTCGGCGAGACGCCGTACGCCGAGGGCCAGGGCGACCGACCCGCCGGCATGGGTCTGGACGCCACCGACCTGAACACCATCAACACGCTGCGCGCGGCCGGCGTGCCGGTGGTGGTCGTGCTGGTCTCCGGCCGCCCACTGGACATCGCGGCACAGGTGCCGAACTGGAACTCCCTGGTGGCCGCCTGGCTGCCCGGCACCGAGGGCCAGGGCGTGGCGGACGTGCTGTTCGCGGTGCGCCAGCCCACCGGCAAGCTGCCGGTGACCTGGATGCAGTCGGCCGGCCAGCAGCCGATCAACGACGGCGACGGCAAGGCCCCGCTGTTCCCGTACGGCCATGGGCTGAGCTACGGCAACCCGGCGCCGGACACCACCCCGCCTACCGCGCCGAGCAACCTACGGGCCACCGTCAGCGGCACGTCCGCCACGCTGACCTGGTCGCCGTCCACCGACGACGTGGGCGTGCGGGAGTACGTCGTCCACGAGGTGGCCGGCACGTCCGACACGGTGTACGGCCGGACAGCCACCCCGTCCATCACGATCAGCGGGCTGGTTCCCGGCGCGTCGCGGCAGTTCTACGTGGTCGCGACCGACGCGGCCGGCAACATCTCGGCGGCCTCGCCGCCGGTCGTGGTGCAGGCGGCGGGGGTGGACCCCACGCCGACGCCGACGCCCACGTCCGGCGCGGCCGCCTGCCACGTCACCTACGCGACAAACGACTGGGGCGGTGGCTTCAGCGCCACCATCACCGTGCGCAACACCGGCACCGTCGCGCTGTCCGGTTGGACGCTGCGCTTCGCGTTCCCCGACGCCGGCCAGCGCGTCACCCAGGGCTGGTCGGCCACCTGGTCGCAGAGCGGCACGACGGTGACGGCGAGCAACGCCGCGTGGAACGGCTCGCTGCCGGCCGGCGCGTCCACCGGGCTCGGCTTCAACGGCACCTTCAGCGGCACCAACCCACGCCCGGCCTCGTTCACGCTCAACGGGGCACCGTGCACCGCCGGGTGACCGGCCAGCCGTAGCACCACCCGCGGTGTGTCGGTGTCGTCACCTGTTGACACGCCGGCGCACCGCCGGCGGTGGACTCTCGGCCCGTCCCGGCAGTCGCTTACTCCCCTGGGCTGCGCCTCATATACATTGATGATAATCAATAATAGGCGCTGGTGGCCGCGTCCAGCTCTCCGGCAACCACCGGCCCCGCATCCACCGACCTCACCTGGAGGACCCCCGATGAACTGGCGTCCGACCACGGCCGCACTCACCGGCCTGTGCCTCGCACTCACCACCGCACCAGGCCCCGCCGGCGCCGCACCCCCGGCACCTCCGCACGCCGCTCGTGTGAACGTTCACACCAACCCGCTCGCCGGCCCGCCCGGCGCGCCTCCCGGGGTCTGCCCGGGAGGTACCGGTTACGGCCCACCCCTGCCGGCCAGCTCCGTGTCCGCGACGAAGATCCGGAGCGGGTTCTCGTTCCTCGAAGGACCGGTCTGGATCGCCGACGGCGGCTACCTGCTGATGTCCGACATGGCCGCGGGCACCGGGCCGAACAACGTGCAGCCCTCCACGATCCGCCGGTTCACCCCGCCGGCGACCTTCGACACCTTCGTCGCCGACGCCGGCAGCAACGGCCTGGCGCTCAGTCCCGACGCCCAGCAGATCATCGCCGCCACCCACGACCAGCGGAACGTCTCCGCGTACCGGCTGAGCGACCAGGCCCGCAGCACCGTCACCGCCGGCTACCAGGGCCGGTCGTTCAATTCCCCCAACGACGTCACGGTCCGCTCCGACGGCGTCGTCTACTTCACCGACCCCACCTTCCAGCGCGGCAACCGACCCGACCAGATGAGCGGACGTACCAGCGTCTTCCGCGTCTCCGGCGGCCAGGTGTCGCTGGTGGACGACCGGCTGCGGCAACCCAACGGCATCGCGCTCTCCCCGGACGGCAGCACGCTCTACGTGGGCGCCTACGCCGAGAACAAGATCTACAAGTACGTCGTGCAGCCCGACGGCAGCACCGGCGCCCGCAGCGTCTTCGTGAACTACCTCGGCGGTCCCGACGGGGCCACCGTCGACTGCGCCGGCAACGTGTACTGGGCCTCCGGCTCGGACGGGCTGATCCACGTCTACTCGCCCGCCGGCGCGCAGCTCGGCACGATCCGCTCCGGCGGCGCCGGCACCACCAACGTGGCGTTCGGCGGACCCGACCGGCAGACGCTCTACGTCACCTCCGGCCGAACCAACGACTCCGGGTTGTACAGCGTGCGACTCAACGTCCCCGGCTACCCGTACTGACCAAGAACCCCCGGAAGGAAGAACACCCGTGCGGATTCGTCCTCACCAATCCCGACACCGCGTCCCGCTCGCCCTGCTGATCTGCGCCGGCACCATCCTGACCGGCGTACCCGCCAACGCCGCGCCGGCCGCACCGGCGACCGGGAGCCGGCCAGCGGCCCGGCTCGCCGCCGACACCAGCCCGCCCACCCGGCCGACCGGCCTGCGCAGCACCCGGCTGACCTGCCAGTCCGTCACGCTCTCCTGGTACGCCTCCCGGGACAACGTCGGCGTCGCCTTCTACGACATCTACCACGACGGCCAGCTCGTCACCTCGGTCCCGGGACGGACGCTGACCGCCACGCTCGGCGTCGTGCAGGGTGTCACCTGGGGCTGGTACGTCAACGCCCGCGACGCCGCCGGCAACGTCTCGCAGGCCAGCTCCACGCTCCCGGTCACCCCGCCGTTCTGCCAGCAGGACACGTCTGCGCCCAGCGCGCCGACCAACCTGGCCGCGACGGTCAACGGCACGGACGTGACGCTCACCTGGTCGGCCTCCACCGACAACGTCGCGGTCACCGGCTACACCATCCTGCGCAACGGTACGGCGGTCGGCTCCACCACCGGCACCGCCGGCAACCCGCCGGCGACCACGTTCACCGACACCGGGCTGACGCCCGACACCGACTACCGGTACACCGTGACCGCCCGGGACGCCCAGGGCAATGTCTCGGGCACGAGCGCCGCGGTCACCGCGCACACCGGCTCGGGCTGCACGAGCCCGATCTGCGGCGCCACTGCGGTCACCACCGAGAAGGACCTGCCCTGGGGCCTGGTGCAACTGCCCGACGGCACGGTCCTCTACGGCCGGCGCGACCTGTTCGACATCGTCGCCATGAACCCGGACGGCACCGGCAAGCACAGCATCGGCACCGTGCCGAACGTGGCCGGCACCAACGGCGAGGGCGGCGTGCTCGGGCTGGCCGTCTCGGCCACCTTCACCACCGACCACTGGCTGTACATCTACCACACCACCACGACCGACAACCGGATCGTGCGCATCCGCTACGACGGCACGCTGCAGACCAACACCGAGCAGGTGCTCGTCACGGGAATCCCGCGCAACAAGTACCACAACGGCGGCCGGCTGCGCTTCGGCCCCGACGGCAAGCTCTACGCCGCCGCCGGCGACGGACAGAACCCGGACGTCGCCCAGGACACCAACAACCTGGGCGGCAAGGTGCTGCGGCTCAACCCGGACGGCACGGTGCCGGCGGACAACCCCTTCGGCAACTACGTGTGGAGCTACGGCCACCGCAACCCGCAGGGACTCGCCTTCGACTCCCAGGGTCGGCTCTTCGAGCAGGAGTTCGGCAACAACGTCATGGACGAGACCAACATCGTCGTCAAGGGCGGCAACTACGGCTGGCCCGCCTGCGAGGGCACCTCCGGCAACTGCGCCAACCCGAACTTCAGGGCCCCGGTCCGGACGTACCCGGTGGCCGACGCCTCGTGCAGCGGCATCGCGATCGTCCGGGACGTGCTCTACATCGCCTGCCTGCGTGGCAACCGGATGTACCGTGCGGAGATCAGCGGCAACACGCTCACCAACGTCCAGCAGTACTTCGTCGGTACGTACTTCCGGCTGCGCACCGTCGAACCGACGGTCGACGGCAACCTGTGGCTGACCACGAGCACCGGCGGGGACAAGGACAGCATCCCGAACAACAGCAACGAGAAGATCCTCAAGGTGACCCTCGGTGGGGCGGCATCCGGCCCCACCAGCTGACGGCGAGCCGGGAATCCGGCACCGCCGGCCCTCGGAGGGCGCCCGCGGCGCGCGGGCACCCTCCGAGCGGGCTGCACCGAGCTTCGTGCGGCTGGACATGCACGGTTTCCGCGCACCGGGCGAGGTTTGCCTCCGCGATCTTCAGGCTGCTGAACAGGGGCGGGATGCGTCGGAGGCCGTGCGGTGCGTACAGTTCCGGGTCGGACTTGGGGTGGGCCGGGTGGTTCCGGCGCAGGGAACGGGACGAGACAGCGACGCATGACGGCGGACAACATTACCGAAAACGGTCAAGGCGGCATTGACCGCGGACGGCTGGAGACCTGCCTCAGCGTCTTCGAGGCGTTGGAATCCCTGCCTTCCGATCACCCCGACGTGGTGCGGGTGCAACGGGCCACCGCGAAGCTCTACAAGGTGATCAAGCAGCGGCGACGCGAGGAACGGCGGGATGCCATCGCGGCGGCCGACCGCGCGGTGACGGCGGCCACCGCCACCGGCGCACCGGGCCGGATCGACGACGAGACCCAGGGCATCCCGCTCGCCTCCCCCACCGCCGGTGCCACGGCCGGCTTCCTGCACAATCCGCGCGGCTGCTACGTCTGCAAGCAGCGCTACCACGAGGTGGACGCCTTCTACCATCAGCTCTGCCCGCCCTGCGCCAGGCTCAACCGGGAGCGCCGCGACGCCCGCACCGACCTGACCGGCCGGCGCGCGCTGCTCACCGGCGGCCGAGCCAAGATCGGCATGTACATCGCGCTGCGGCTGCTGCGCGACGGCGCGCACACCACGGTAACCACGCGGTTCCCACACGACGCGGTCCGCCGATTCGCCGCGATGCCGGACAGCGGGGACTGGCTGCACCGCCTGCGGGTCGTCGGGATCGACCTGCGCGACCCCGCCCAGGTGATCGCCCTCGCCGACTCGGTCAGCGCCCAGGGACCACTCGACATCCTGATCAACAATGCGGCGCAGACCGTCCGCCGCACGCCCGGGGCGTACGCGCAGCTCGTCGCCGCGGAGGCGGCGGCCCTGCCGGACGGCCCCCTGCCGGAGCTGATCACGTTCGCCAAACCTGCCGGCCAGGGCGACCCGGCGGGAATGATCGCCTCACCCCGGTCGGCCACGGTCACCCCGCAGGCGCTCACCGCGTTGGCGCTGACCAGCGGCTCCGCGTCGCCGGAACGGATCGCGGCAGCCACCGCCATCGACGCCGGCGGTCTGGTGCCGGACCTCGATCCGGTCAACAGCTGGGTGCAGCGGGTGCACGAGGTGGACCCGGTCGAGCTGCTCGAAGTGCAGCTGTGCAACGTGACCGCGCCGTTCGTGCTGGTCAGCCGACTTCGACCGGCGATGGCCGCGGCGACCGCCCGCCGGAAGTACGTGGTGAACGTGTCGGCGATGGAGGGCCAGTTCGCCCGCGGTTACAAGGGGCCGGGGCACCCGCACACCAACATGGCCAAGGCCGCGCTGAACATGCTCACCCGGACCAGCGCCCAGGAGATGCTGGCCGACGGCATCCTCATGACCAGCGTCGACACCGGCTGGATCACCGACGAGCGGCCCCACCCGACGAAGATGCGGTTGGCGGACGCCGGCTTCCACGCCCCGCTGGACCTGGTAGACGGCGCGGCCCGGGTCTACGACCCGATCGTCCGCGGCGAACAGGGCGAAGACCTGTACGGCTGCTTCCTGAAGGACTACGCGCCCTGCGCCTGGTGATCGGCGCGCCCATGATTCAGAGGTCGAGCTGGGCGGAGAGTTCGGCCGGCTCGACCGGGCGGCCGCCCTCCAGCGCCGATCGGCGGACTGCCTCCATCAGGCAGAACGTCTCGATTCCTTCGACCAGGTCCGGGGTGTGGTCGGCGCCCGACGTGAGCGCGTCGGCGAAGTACTGCAGGTAGTTGGCGAACTCCCCGTAGTGCATGCCGTGCACCTCGTTGTTGAAGTGGTAGTGGCGGTACTCGTAGAGCATGTCCTCCACCACCTCGGTGCCGTCCGGCGCGGTGTGCAGGTAGCGCATGTCGTGGTACTGCGCCATGGACGTGCCGGTCGAGCCGTACAGCAGGCACTCGATCGAGTTGCGGGCCCGGGGTAGTTCGTGCATGCCGTAGTGGCCGAACACCCGGCCGAGCCGCCCGTCCGCGGTCACCGCGTTGACCGAGTAGATGTCGTACGACGCGCAGCCGTGCGCGCGGGCCAGCGCCGAGCGGGTGCCCACGGCCGACACGGACGCGATCGGTCCGAGATACCAGCGCAGCAGGTCCAGCGGGTGGCTCAGGCCCAGGTACACCCAGTCGGTGTCGCCGACGATCCATGGCGCCCGGTCGTAATACCAGTCCATCCGATGCGTGTAGTGCGCCTCCACCACCTCGACCTCGCCCACCTCGCCGCGCTCGTACGCCGTGCGCTGCCGCCGGAACGACTCGAAGAACCGGGTGGACTGGCCGACCAGCAGCCGCCGTCCGGTGCGCCGGGCCGCCGCGAGCACCTCTCGAGCCGCCGCGAGGTCGTTCACGATCGGCTTGGTGCACACCACGTCCTTGCCGGCCTCGAATGCCGCCACGATGTGCTCGGCGTGCAAGTGGTCCGGCGTGTAGACGCCGACGATCCGCACATCGTCGCGAGCCAGCAGCTCGGGGTAGGAGGTCGTCATGGCCACCTCGGGCACCTCGGCGCCGACCTCGGCCAGGGTGGCGGGGTCGAGGTCGCACCCGGCAACCGGCCGCACGCTGCGGGTCCGGTACGCGGCCAGCAGGGCGGTCCGCCCCTCGTGCAGGCCGACCACCCCCAGGCCGAGTCGCTGTTCCGGCGGCACGGACTCGTCCCGGGGGTACGAGTGGGTGCCGCGGGCCACCCGGGGAAAGTGGCTCATCGGTCCTCCTCGGTGCGGTGGACCGTCGCCCACACCTCGCGGTGCGCGTCCAGGTCCCGGGACTGCTTGCCGGCCTCGGCCAGATCCAGGACGACGGTGGTGATCTGGTGGGCGCGCAGGTGGACGGTGACCCGGGAGGCGCCGTCGACCGCTCGTACCGACAGCGGTTCGCGCAGTTCGCCGAGGACGCTGGCCCGCCAGGCCCGGGCGACGGTGCCGGTCACCACGAGGTCGGCGTCGCCGTCGTCACCGTCGAACTCGACCAGCCGGACCATCACCGGCCGGTCCAGCGTCGCGGTGGCATGTTCCGGCAGCCCGGCTCCGGCGTACCCGGTCTCCCGGTAGACCGCGGTGACCGCGGCCCCGGGCCGGCCGTCGAGCCGGACCAGGGACAGCGCCGGCGGCAGCTCACCGCCGTCGACAGCCGGCCGGACCGTCAGGACCGGCCGGGTGAACTCCTGTGCCAGCCGCCACCGGGCGGCCGGGGTGAGGCCGTCGTGCGCCAGCACCCGGGCCCGGGCGTGCAGCTCGGCGGTGAAGTGCTGCTCGTCCCAGGGGTCGCGCATGGACAGCACGTTCCAGGCGCCCCGCTCGGCGCGCAGGAAACCCTGGCTGCCATCGTGCAGCCAGAGCAGCCCGGCGCCGTCGGCGTCGAGCAGGTCGATCAGTTGCAACCCGGTGAACGGGTCGACGACCTCTTCGAACACCTGCGGCGAGGTCATCCAGTCGCCGGTCGGATACTTGCGTTGGTACCGGCCGCGGCCGTTCACCGGGCCGAGCGCGTACGGGGTGTCGTGCCAGACTGTCCGCACCTGCAGTTCCGGCTCCACCAGCGTCATCAGGCTGGCATGGTGCCGGCCGTCCGGCGGTGCCACCGCGGCCGAGTCGAACGACAGGTCCACCGCGTCCAGCTCCGGTGCGAGCGTCACGGTCAGCTGGATCTCGTCGCCGGCCGGCGACCCGAGCGCCAGCACCACCCGGTCCGATTCGACGCGTACCGCGGTCGGGACGTACCGGTGCTCGACGCCGCCACGTTCGCAGCGCAGGCCGCCCAGTCCGGCCGGTCCGCAGCCCAGGCCGCCGACGTCGGTGACGACCCCGCGGCGTCGGTCCACCACCACCTGGAAGTCGCCCCGGCGCAGCGTGACGGCGTCGCCGTCGTCGACAACCGTCACGGCCGGGGCGGCGCGGTGACCGTCGACCGCGTCGCCGTCGTCGTCGTCGTCGAGAACGGTCCAGCCGACCGCCGGCACCTCGACTCGGCGGCCGTCGCGCACCACCGACCGGGCCCAGCCGAGCGGGTTGACCAACACGGTCCGGCCGGCGGGGCCGGGCGTCCGGCCCGCGATGCCGGCCACGGTGCGGTCCAGCACCGCGCGGGCCAGTGCCTGCCCCCGGTCCAGGCCGGCGCGGCCCACGTGCCCGCAGAGCCCTTCACACTCGTCGTTGTCGTGATGCTGGAAGGCCAGCAGTTCCCGCCAGCCCTCCTCCAGCTCCCAGATCGGGTAGACGTCCCAGTGCGGGTACGGCCGACCGAGCCGGCCGGCCAGCACCGACAGCGCCTCGGCGGCCAGCAGCGTCTGCTCGGTCTCGCGGCTGCGCCGGTGCCCGAGGTCGCCGTTCTTGCCCAGGCTCATCCCGTGGAAGACATCATCCATCGTGTACCTGCGAACCGGGGCGTGCGGGCCGACGGCCGCCAGCACCTCGGCGAGGGTGCCGAACCGGATGTCCAGCCCCGGCGTGGACAGCAACTCGTTCATGCCGTCGAGCAGCAGCTCGGAGCGGCACATCCAGTCCGGCGACGGAAGCAGCTCCAGCCATTGCTGGATCACCGGCGCCGGCGACTCCGTCAGCAGGGGATGCTCCTTGAGCGCGGTGAAGTCCTCCGGCCACTGGTGGAGATTCAACGGGCCGCGCGGGGTGGCGAGGATCCGGGTCCCGTCCACGCCCTCCCACCAGATCGCCGGAGCGTCCTCCGCCGGCACGTGCGGGGTGTGCCAGGTCCACTGGAAGAACAGCGAGGCGTACCGGTGGCCGGTGTCGGCCAACAGCTGCGGCAGCTGCGGGTAGAAGGAGAATTCCTCTTCCCAGTAGCTGACCGGCCGGACCCCCAGCAACCGGCGAACCGCTCGGACCCCGTAGGTCAGCTGACGCACCGCCGACTCGCCGTGGTGGAACAGCGGGTACGGCTGGCCGTAGCTGGCCCCGACGACCTCGATCGTGCCCGCCGCGACAGCGGCTCGCAGCTGCGCGAGCGCCTCCGGTTCCTCGGCGGCCATGCGTTCGTAGCCGACGGCGTCGAAGTTGAGGTTGCCCCGGGCGCCGGTGGCGGCGGTGAAGGCGAGCATGTCGCGGACGGACGCGCCCAGTACGCCGTATCCCCACAGCCACTGCATGTCGACCCAGTGGAAGTGGTTGCCGAAGGTGTACCAGACCGGTCGGCCACCGCCGGCGCTCTCGCTCACGGATTCGTCCACTGTCACTTGCTCACTCCCTCGGTGATGTCGGCATCGACGGGCTCCCGTCCCCGGTCGACCGCGTGCGGGCGGGCGCCCGACCGGGTGACCGCGCGGGAGCCGGCGGCCACGCCGGCGCCGACCGCGGTCGCCAGGTCGGCCCCGCCGGCCAGGGCCACCGCCAGCGCGCCGACGAACGCGTCGCCTGCCCCCACCGTGTCGACGACCGGCACCGCGGGGGCGGGACAGCGTCCGGGCCGTCCGTGCGGCCCGGCGAACACCGCGCCCGCCGCGCCGAGAGTGACCACCACGGCGCAGCCGGCCCGCCCGGCGGCGGTGCCGGCGGCCTCCGGCGTCCGGATCTCGGCGCCGAACACGGCGTGGGCCTCGCTCTCGTTGACCACGAGTACGTCGAGCGCGGCCAGCAGGTCGGGAGCCAGTGCCGCGGCGGGAGCGGCGTTGCACACCGATCGCGCACCGGCGGCGCGGGCCGCGACGACCAGTGCCCGGACCGCCGGCTGCGGCACTTCGAGCTGGCAGACCGCCACGTCGCCGGGACCGAGGCCGACGGCTGCGCGGCGTGCGTCGTCGACGTCGACGGCACCGTTGGCGCCGGCCGCCACGGCGATGAGATTCTCCCCCGCGGCGTCGACCAGGATCAGTGCGGTGCCGCTGGGCTCGTCGGTGTCGACAGTCACGTCGCCGGTGTCCACGCCGGCTGCCGTCAGGTCCGCCCGCATCCGGCGGCCGTACCCGTCGTCTCCGACTCGGCCGACCATTCGCACGCCCGGCCCGGTGGGTCCCGCGGCGTCGGCCGCGGCGACCGCCTGGTTGGCGCCCTTCCCGCCGCTGTGCACGCGCAGCCGTCCGCCGAGGACGGTCTGCCCGGCGGCGGGCAGCACCGGCACGTCCAGCACCAGGTCGGTGTTGAGGCTGCCGAACACGACGACGTCAGGCATGGGTGGGCTCCCTCGGGGGTGCGGCGTCTACGGCAACGGCGGCAGGTGCCGCCTAGGCGAGTGGCACGAAGACCCGCATTTCGCCGGGCGTCCGGTTGGCCCACGCGAAGTACGGGACCGCCGTGACGTTCACGCCCGAGGTCGGGGCGGCCGGCTCGCGGTACGGGCGGTACAGGGGCCCGTCGTCGACCGGGGCGGCACCGGCCTGGGCGCTCAGCGTGCAGACGCCGCCCAGCAGCTCCGGTTCGTGCGCCACGGTCCACCGCTCGGCGCCGGTGAGCCGGATGTCGGCCACGGCCGTGCCGTGATGGTCGGCCTGTTCGAGGCAGTAGACCAGCGGGCCCATGGCCAGCGCCGCCCGGTGGTGGACGGCGCTCACCCGGGGATGGCCGACGAGGGTCCGGACCTCGGTCGGGAGGCTCACCTCGACGGTGTCGCCGGCCGACCAGGTTCGGCGCAGCGCGATCCGCCGCCGGCCCGTGTCGAGCGCGACGGGCTCGCCGTTGACCCGGACCGTCACGTCCGCTCCGGCCCAGCCGGGTACCGGCAGGGTCACTGTGAACTCCCGGGACTCGGCCGGGTCGACGGTGAGGCGTACCTCGCCGCGCCACGGCAGTTCGGTCGCCAGGCCGAGGCGTACCGGAGTGCCGTCGGCCAGCCCCAGCTCGGCCTGGTTGCCGATGTAGAGCTGCACCTGGATGCCGTCGTCGTCGGTGGTGTAGAGGTAACCGGGCAGCGAGGCCAGCAGCCGGGCGATGTTCGGCGGGCAGCAGGCGCAGCTGAACCACTCCGCACGCCGGTGCCGGCCGGCGTCCGCGAGCGGGTTCTGGTAGAAGAACTCGGTGCCCGACAGCGACAGCCCGGGCAGCACGCCGTTGTGCAGCGCGGTCTCCACCGCGTCGCGGTACTGCGGCTCGCCGGTGAGCAGCAGCAGCCGCCAGGCCAGGAAGATGTGCGCGATGGCGGCGCAGGTCTCGTTGTACGACCGGTCGGGCAGTTCGTACGCGTCGCCGAACGCCTCACCGTCCCAGCGTGCCCCCACCCCGCCGGTCACCGCGGTCTTGGCGCCGGACAGGTCGGCCCAGAGCCGTTCCAACGCGGCCCGCAGCTCGGGGTCGCCGGTCTCCAGGACCACGTCGGCCATGCCGGAGTACAGGTACAGCGCGCGTACGGCGTGCCCGGTGACCCGGTCCTGCTGGCGCACCGGCTGGTGGTCGACGAGGTACTCGCTGCCGTCCAGCACTCCCCTGCCGCGCGAGTCGAGCTGCCACGTGGCCAGCGTCAGCCAGCGCTCGTCGCCGGTGGTGCGGTACAGCTCGACCAGCGCCATCTCCAACCCGGGGTGCCCGCAGGCACCGGGTACCTGCCCGGGGGTGAACCGTTCGGCGATGTGGGCGCAGGCCCGCAGTGCGACGTCCAGCAGGGTGGTCCGGCCGGTGGCCCGCACGTGTGCCACGGCCGCCGCCACCAGGTGCCCGACGCAGTACATCTCGTGCCGCACCACCAGGTCGGTCCAGCGCTCGTGCACTCGGTCGACGGAGAAGTAGGTGTTGAGGTAGCCGTCCGGCTCCTGGGCCCCCGCCACCAGTTCGATGACCGAGTCGAGCCGGTCGGCGAGTTCCTCGGAGGGGTGCGTGGCCATGCTCCAGGAGGCGGCTTCGATCCACTTGTAGACGTCCGAGTCGGAGTAGTACCGGCCGCTGAAGTCGCCGTCCGCGCTGCCGGCCGCGCGTGCGAAGTTGCGCAGCGCGCCGGTGGTCTCGCACTGAGCGTGTTGGGCGGGGATGGTCACCTCGCGGTTGCGCCGCAGCCGGGGTGCCCAGAAGTCGTCGGTGATCCGGACGTCCGGTGCGGAGACCGGACGCAGCCGGGCGTGGCGGCTGGCCGAGGTGTCGACGACGGGTCCGGGATGCTTGTCTGCCATGCGTGCTCCAGGGCGGCTCGATGCGGCGCCGGGCCCGGCGGCCGGGCGCGGCGAGGGTTGACGGGTGCCGGTCGGGTCAGGCGTCGGGCACCAGTGGGCTGTCGTCCTGCCATTCGGTGCTGTCGGTGACCGGGGCCGGGCAGGAGGCGCGGACCGCCAGGGAACAGGGCAGCCGACGTACCCCGGGCTCGGGGTGACCGTCGATGGCCCGCAGCAGGCTCTCGGCGGCCAGCCGGCCCAGGCGGTAGAGGTTCATGTCCACCGAGCACAGGGGCGGGCGGGTGGCGGCGGCCAGCAGTGTCCAGTTGTCGAAGCCGACCAGCGCCACGTCCTGCGGGATGCGGATGCCGAGCGTGCCGAGGGCGTCGGCCACCCCGCGGCCGATCTGGTCGCTGCCGCAGAAGATGCCGTCGACGGCGCGGTCGGTCAGCAACCGCTGCGCCGCGGCGAAGCCGGCGCGTTCGGTGAAGGCCCCGTGGGTGATGAGGTGGTCGGGCAGCTCGAGGCCCTCCTCGGCGAGCGCCCGGCGCACGCCGGCGATGCGTTCCCGCACGGCCAGCACGGAGGCCGGTCCGGTGATGTGGACGATGCGCCGGCAGCCCTGCCGCAGCAGTTGCCGGCCGGCGAGCCAACCGCCGTGCTCGTCGTCCACGGTGAGGCTGCTGTCCTCCGGGTCGCTGGACGTCGTGTACGCGTACAGCACCGGGAACGGAAGGCTGCGCGGCAGCGGCGGTGCGGGGTCGGTGGCCCGGCCGGTCACGATCAGCCCGTCCACCCGGCGCGCCGCGAGCACGTCCAGGTAGTGCCGTTCCCGCACGGCGTCGCGGCGGGCGTCGCAGAGCAGCAGGCTCGCGGTGTCCACCGACAGGGCGTCCTCGACGCCACCCAGCAGCGGTGGGGTGAACCGGCCGTAGCCGTCCCGGGTCAGCAGGCCGACCGTGTACGTGCGGCCGGTGGTGAGGGAGCTGGCGTTGCGGTTGGGCCGGAAATCCAGCTGCCGGGCGACGTCGAGGATGCGTTGGCGGGTCTCGGGACGCATCCGGCCCTTGCCGTTGAGCCCCTTGGAGGCGGTGGCGACGGAGACGCCGGCGACGCGGGCGATGTCGCGGATCGTGGCGGCCACTACCACCCCTTCGAGCGAGTTGAAAAACCGATTGCGCAATCGGTTGGGAAACTTCGGGGGCCTTCTGAGACCCACGGCTTGCCGGGTTCGGCAGCAGATGGCTATCGAAAGTAGGGGCATTGACGTGGGAAATCCAGGGCCTGCCGGAAGAAATTTGCAATCGAACGCCGGCAATCGTCATCGACCGGTGGCGCTCGGTGAGAAACCGGTCGGTTCACGTTGGGAAACTGGTTTCCCTTGCTCTGACCGTTGACGACGTTTCACCTGGCTGGTTACGGTCCCTGCCAAGTTTTCCGGCGGAACGCTTCCGGCGGGTGAGGTGTCGACCCCCATCCGTGACCCGTGCTGTCTCCCGGCGCCCCCGGCCGGGCCCACCCGTCCCCCACGGCAGGAGCGAGATGAACGAGAACCAGATGCCGTCCGGCTTTCCCGCCGCGGCCGCCCGCGGCGCCTCGGTGAACCGCCGGACGCTGTTGCGGTGGGGCTTCGGCGCCGCCGCCGCGGTGACCGCCGCCCCGCTGCTGGCCGCGTGCGGCTCCGACGACGAGGCCGCCGCCGACGGCGAGGTGACCCTCAAGGTGGTGGGCTTCCAGGTGCCGCCCGAGGAGAAGGGCTCCGAGCTGGACAAGGCGTACCAGAAGTTCCTCGCCGATTTCCAGGCCCAGAACCCGAAGATCAAGATCCAGCCGATCCAGGCGCCGCCCAACTTCGACACCCAGATCATCGTCGACCTCGCCTCGGGCAGCGCCCCGGACCTGTGGTCGCAGGACGCATCCAGCCTGGCCCCGCTGATCCAGCGCAAGCTGCTGCTGGACATGCGCAAGGTCACCGCGAAGCTGCCCAGCCTGAGCACCGACCGGTTCTTCCCGCAGGTGCTGGAGATCCACAAGGGCGAGGACGGCGGGATCTACGGCCTGCCCAACGACTTCACCCCGATGGTCGTCTACTACAACCCCACGCTGTTCACCAAGGCGGGCGTACCGGTGCCCCAGGCCGGTTGGAGCTGGGACGACCAGCTGGCGGCCGCGCAGAAACTCACCCTGGACAACAAGGGCCGCAACCGGCTCGACCCCGCCTTCGACGAGGGCAACGTCGTGCAGTGGGGCTACCGGCTCAGCCAGTACGCCTACCAGTGGGTCTACCGGATCTGGCAGAACGGCGGCGACGTGATCTCGCCGGACAAGAAGACCGCCAACGGCTTCCTGGACGCCCCGGCCGCCATCGACGCCATCCAGTGGTACGCCGACCTGGTGCTCAAGCACAAGGTGGCGCCGTCGCCGTCGACGCTGGAGAAGCTGACCAACGCCTCCGACGCCAGTGCGCTGTTCGTGCAGGGCAAGTTCGCCATGTTCGACAGCGGCCACTGGTCGCTGGTGGGGCTCACCGGCGCCAAGGGCTACTCGCCGGACAAGGTGGCCGTGGTGCCGCAGCCCAAGCGGGCCACCGAGGCCACCGCGCTGTACGAGTCGAGCTTCGTGCTCCGGCACGACCTGCCGGCGGCGAAGTACAAGGCCGCCGCGCAGTTCATCGAGGCGGCCACCAGCCGCGGCTACCAGGACACCAAGGCCATCACCGGGATCGCCCTCGCCGCGAACTCCGAGTCGGCAAAGGCCAGCCTCGGCAGTGACCAGGCGAAGTTCGCCGAACTCGACAAGGTCTTCGTCGACGCCACCGCCAGCGGTCGACCCCCGTACGGCTCGAAGATCGGGGCCTACCCGACCATCGAGAAGGCGCTGGACGGGATGATGGAGCAGATCCTGCGCGGGGCGCCCGTGCGGGACCAGGTGGCCAAAACCATCACGGCGATCAACCGCGAGCTGGCCAAGCGATGAGCGTTTCACCCGCCGGCGCCGCGCTGGACGTACCCGCATCCCGCGGGGACCGACCGGCGCGGCGCCGCCGGCGCTCGGAGCGGGTGGGCTGGCTGTTCATCCTGCCGGCCACCGCCCATCTGGCGCTGTTCGCGCTGGTGCCGATCATCTTCAGCCTCTACCTGTCGTTCCACGAGTGGAGTTCGCCGAGCTTCCTCAGCGCGCCCTTCGTCGGCCTGGACAACTACCGGTCCCTACTGGGCGACGACCCGTTCTGGCACGCCATGTGGAACACGGCGTACTACACCCTCCTCTCGGTGCCGATCGGCATGGCGGTCAGCCTCGCCCTGGCCGTGCTGGTCAACCAGAAGCTGCGCGGGATGAACGTGTTCCGCGCCATCTTCTTCATGCCGGTGATCACCTCCTGGGTGGCCGTGTCGGTCATCTGGATCACGCTGCTCTCGCCGGACGCCGGGCTGGTCAACTACATGTTCGAGCTGCTGCACCTGCCCAAGCAGAGCTGGTTGGACGACCCGAACGCCGCGATGTTCGCCATCGTGCTGATCAACACCTGGAAGACCGCCGGGTTCAGCATGGTGATCTGGCTGGCCGGGCTGCAGGCCGTGCCCCCGGAGCTGATGGAAGCGGCGTCCATCGACGGGGCCGGAAAATGGCGGCAGTTCTGGCACGTCACCCTGCCGCTGCTGGCGCCCACCACGATCTTCCTGGTCATCACCGGCGTCATCGGCGGTTTCCAGGTGTTCACCCCCATGTACGTCATCACCGAGGGCGGGCCACTGGGCGCCACCGACGTGGCCGTCTACCACATCTACCAGCGGGCCTTCCAGGAGTTCTCGATGGGCTACGCCTCGGCGCAGGCCTGGGTGCTGTTCGCGGTGATCTTCCTGGTGACGCTGCTGCAACTGTGGTTCATCCGCCGACGTGGCGAGTCGAATCTCGTCTGACCCCTTCCCGCGACGGAGAGAGTCCCGATGTCCCGAAAGGCCCTGCTCGGTGCGCTGCGCACCGCGCCCACGTACGCGATCCTGGCACTGCTGGGCGCCTTCATGCTGGTGCCGTTCCTGTGGATGGTGACCACGTCGCTGAAGCCGTCCGGCACCACGTTCTCCTACCCGCCGGACATCTTCCCCACCACCTGGGACTTCGGCAACTACGTCAACCTGTTCACCCTCGCCCCGTTCGGTAAGTACCTGCTCAACAGCGTGGTGGTCACCGCCGTCACCGTGCTGGGTCAGGTGGCCTTCTGCGCGAGCGCCGCGTACGGCTTCGCCCGGCTGAGCTTCGCCGGCTCGAAGTCGGTGTTCGTGCTGTTCCTGGCCACCATGATGATCCCGTTCCAGGTCACGATGATCCCGCTGTTCCTCATCGTGTTCCGGTTCAACTGGGTCAACACGTACCAGGGCCTGATCGTCCCGGGCATCTCCAGCGCCTTCGCCATCTTCCTGCTCCGGCAGGCGTTCCTCACCATCCCCCGCGACTACCAGGACGCCGCGCGCATCGACGGGGCCAGCGAGTGGACGGTGTTCTTCCGGATCTTCCTGCCTCTGGTCAAGCCCGCGCTGGCCACGGTGGCGGTGTTCGCCTTCATGGGCACCTGGAACGACCTGCTGTGGCCGTTGCTCATCGCCCGCGACGAGAACATGCGCACCGTGGAGCTCGGCCTCGCGTACTTCAACGTCACCTCCTCGGCCTACCAGCAGCCCAACTGGCCACTGATGATGGCCGCCTCGGTCGTCTCGCTGCTGCCGGTGGTGCTGGTCTACATCTGCGCCCAGCGGTACTTCGTGGCCGGCATCTCGCTGTCCGGCGTGAAGGGCTGAGCATGACCGACGACACCGGCTTCCCGGTCGACGACTACACCCCGCACGGCTACCTCGACGTGCCCGAGCACACCCGCCGACTCACCCCGTACGGCGTGGTCCGCTCGCACGACCTGGGCTTCCGCTGGCACTTCCCGGCGTACGCCCGGGCCTACGGCGGCCGGAGCGAGGTCTACCGCGCGGGGCTGCGGATCGCCGCCGACGGCGCGCTGCACGGCGCCGACCTCGACGGGCTCGGCGCGCCGTACCACTCGAAGAACCTGGTGGCGTTCCGGGCCGAGCCGCCGGCCGGGCCGATCGAGGCGGAGTTCCACCTGGTCGGTCCCGACGTGCTCGCGGCCCGGGTACGCGCCCGGGTCGCCGACCGGCTCAGCGTGCGGGCCGACTACACCCGCCAGATCGGCGCCGACCGAAGCTGGGGAGAGTCCGGCCTGGTGGGGCGGTGCACCGGCGACACCGTCCTGCTGCAGGGCTTCGAGGACGGTGAGGCGTTCGTGCTGTGGGTGTCCGAGCCCGACGCCGTCGCCGCGGTGACCACCGACGCCGGGACGGCCGACGGCTGGACCCGGGACGGCCTGCCCGAGGCCCACGGAGCCGGCCCGGTCACCGCGCTGGGCGAGCAGGGCGAGCGGGTCGACCTGGCCGCCGTGGTGCAACTGGGCGCCGGGGAGCACGACCTGACCGTGCTGCTGGCTCGCGGCCGCACCGAGAACGAGGCCCGGTCCCGGCTCGCCGAGGCCCGCGACCGGCGGCCCGCGGCCCGCGCCGCCCTCACCCTCGCCGACCGCGCCTTCTGGTCCGGCGCGCCGCTGCTGTCCGGGGACTGGCCGGCGCACTGGCGGCGCGGCCTGGTGTACGACCTGGAGACGCTGCGGATGATGGTCAAGCCGCCGGTCGGCGTGTACACCATGGCGTGGGACGCCATGCAGATCCAGGCCCCGCGGGTCGTGCTCGGCGAGGCCGCCATCGACGCGCTGCTGCTCGGGTACGCCGACCCGGCGCTGGCCCAGCGGCTGCTGCTGGGCACCTTCGCCGACGCGTCCGAACCCCACGTGCCGTGCTCGCGCGAGGACGGCAGCCACAACATGGTCTCGGCCGACGGCAGCGCCTGCGGCACCGGTCCCCAGTGGGGCTGGCCGTGGCTGGTGCTGCGGCGCCTGTGGGACGCCCACCCCGACCACGACTGGCTGGAGCGGATCTATCCACGCCTGGCCGGCTACCTGGACTGGTGGCTGGAGCACCGGCGCGACCCCGACGGCTGGTTGGGGCACGCGTGCAGTTGGGAGTCCGGCCAGGACCTGTCGCCACGGTTCGGCGCGCAGCCGCTCGGTGGCGGCCACCCGACGTACCACATCCGGCCGGTCGACCTGCACGCCGCGGTGACGCACGCGGCCGGTGTGATGGCGGACTTCGCCCGGATCCTCGGCCGGGACCGCGACGTGCCGGGCTGGGTGACGCTGGCGCGGGACTACGGCGAGCGGACCGCGCGGCTGTTCACCGGCGCCCGGTACGCCGACACGGACGGCCGGACCGGCGAGCCCACCGAGGTCGAGGACGTGATGCTCTGGTCACCGCTGGCCCTGGGCCTGGCGGGCGCGGAACAGACCGACGCGCTGCGCGAGGCGATCCGCGCGGTCGACCCGGACGACCTGGTCTGGCCGATGTTCGTGTGGACCGTGGTGGACGCGGCCTCCGGTGCCGGCGAGCACGAGGTGGCCGCGGCCGTGGCGGGGGCGGTGGTGGACCGGGCCTACCGGTTCTGGGACGCCCGCGAGGCCGACGACGAACGGACCCTGCCGGGGATCGCCTGCGAGTACTGGCCGCTGTCGGGCCGGTGCGGCGGCGAGGGCTACGGCTGGGGCGCCTTCGGCGTACATCTGTTGCTGGGGGTGCTGGTCGGCGCCCGGTCCGTCGGCGACCGGCTGCTGGTCCGACCCAACCTGCCGGCCGACCTGCGGGTGCCGGGACGCACCTACCGGGTCCGGCTGGCCCACCGGGGCCGGCCGGTCGAGCTCACCCTGCAACCGCGCGCCGACGGGGTCGACGTGACGGTCGACGGCCGGACCGCCGCCCTGGGCTGGGCCGAGGAGCACGGCTGGGAGCTGGCCTCATGAGCGTCGTCGGACCGTGGGAGTGCCGCCTGGCCGACGCGGACCCGGGTACCGACGCGGCCGGCGCGGGCGAGTGGCGGGTGGTGCCGGTCCCCGGGTCGTGGGAGCAGGCCGGCATCCCGATGGACCGGTCCGGGCCGGTGGAGTACCGCGCCACCCTGCGACCGCCGGCCGACGCCGCCGGTCGACGGCTGCGGTTGCGGTTCGGCGGGGTCAGCTACGCCTGCGAGGTGCTGGTGGACGGCCGGGAGGCCGGCCGGCACGTCGGGATGTGGGACGCGTTCGAGGTGGACGTGACCGGGCTGGTCGAGCCGGGCCGGCCCGCCGAGCTGCTGGTCCGGGTCGAGAAACCGGCAAGCCTCACCGGCGGTCCGGACTCGGCCCCGGTCCCGGGCCGGTATCCGGCCCGGGAGACGCTGGCCGGCTTCCTGCCGTACGTCTGGGGACACTCCCACGGCGGCGTGTGGCAGCCGGTCGAGCTGCTGGTCAGCGGCGACTGCGCGGTGCGGGACGTGGCCGTGTCCGGCGACGTCGGGCCGGGCGCCGAGGCCGGGCGGCTCTCGGTGGCCGCCACCCTGCTCGGCCCCGGCGACGTGACCGTCGAGGTCCACGATCCGGACGGCCGGCTCGTCCAACGCCAGCAGCGAACCGGGGACGCCGAGGTGGCGTTCGAGCTGACCGTGCCGGATCCCCGGGCCTGGTCCCCGCACGACCCGGCACGGTACGCGGTGACCCTGCGGACCTGCGACGGTGACGAGCGCACCGTGCTGACCGGACTGCGCCGGCTGACCGCCGACGGGGCGTTGCTGCGGCTGAACGGCGAGCCCCTGTACCCCCGGATGATTCTGTCCTGGGGCTGGTATCCCGACCGGTTGCATCCCGACCCGGGGCCCGAGCGGGTCCGCGCCGACCTGGTCGAGCTGCGGCGGTTGGGGTTCAACGGCGTCAAGCTCTGCCTGTGGTTCCCGCCCGAGTACTACTTCGAGCTGGCTGACGAGCTGGGCATGCTGCTCTGGGTCGAGCTGCCCATGTGGCTGCCGCATCCCACCGCGCACTTCCGGGGGCAGCTGTTCACCGAGGCGGAACGGCTGGTCCGGGCCGCCGCGAACCACCCGTCGGTCATCCTGGTCACGCTCGGCTGCGAGCTGTCCGCCGCGGTCGGAGCCGACGTGCTGGGACCGCTGTACGACCTGGTCAAGCGACTCGCCCCGGGGGTACTGGTGCGGGACAACAGCGGCTCGGGCGAGGCGTACGGCGGGCTGCTCGACGAGTACGCGGACTTCGACGATCACCACTTCTACTGTGAGCCGGCGTACTTCCGGGCCACTCTTGAGCATTTCGCGCCGCGCTGGCGGCAGCCCCGGCCCTGGTTGTTCGGCGAGTTCTGCGACCTGGACACCTTCCGTGACCTGCGCCGCCTCGACACGGCCCCGGACGCGGGCCGTCCGTGGTGGGTGAGCGCCGACCCGGCGGTGAACCCGCAGGGCGCGCGCTGGCAGTACGACGTGCCGGCGCAGGAGGAGACGCTGCGCCGCAACGGCCTCTGGGACGCCGGCGCCGAGCTGGAACGGATCTCCGCCCGGCAGGCCGTGCTGCACCGCAAGGTGACCCTGGAGGCGGTCCGGACCCGGACCGACACCAGCGGATACGTGGTCACCGGCGAGCGGGACACCCCGATCAGCACCGCCGGCGTCTGGGACGACCTGGGCCGGCTGAAGGTGGACCCGGAGGAGTTCGCACAGTTCAACGGTGACCTGGTGCTGGCCCTGGACTGGGACCGTCGGCGCGCCTGGGTCGCCGGCGGTGACCGGCCGGCACCGTTCGACACCTGGTGCCATCCGGCCGGGGCGCGGGTCCGCGCACACGTGGTGCTGGCCCACCACGGCCGCACCGGCGGGCCGGCACGGGCGCGGTGGCGCGTCGGATTCCCTGACGCGGACCCGTTCGCCACCGGCCGGCTCGACGCCGACGCGCCACGCGGCACCGTGAGCGGACTGGGCGTCGCGGAGTTCGTGGCACCGGCGGTGGACCGGCCGCGCCGGGCCGTGCTGCGGGTGGACGTGGACTGTGCGGGCGAGACCACCAGCAACACGTGGCCGTTCTGGTTCCTGCCCGACGACGGTTGGGCCGGCGTCGCGCCGGTGGCCGTGATCGATCCGGCCGGACGCCTGGCCGATCTGGCGAAGGTGGCACCACGGGTGGTGCCGCTGGACACCCCGGGTGCCGTGCTGCTGGCCACGGCCTTGACCGCCGCGGCCCGCCGGCACGTCGCGGCCGGCGGCGGCGCCGTCCTGCTCGTCGACGCCGCCACCGCCGACCCGCCGCTGCCGGTGGCCGCCATGCCGTTCTGGCGGGAGGCGGTGAAGGTCATCGAGCCGCACGAGGCGTGGGGCGACTTCCCGCACGACGGGTGGACCGATCTCCAGTTCGCGGGGACGGCTCCGGACCTCGCGCTGGCCGACGCCGACCGGCACCCCGGCGCCCGGCCGCTGCTGCGCCGGGTGGACGCCCGCACCAGCGCGGTGCACGACTACGCCGTGGAGTTGCCGTACGGCGCCGGTCGGCTGATCGTCACCACGCTGCGCTTCGACGGCTCGGCCGGCGACCAGCCGCTGGGGCTGCGGCGCAACACCGGCGCGGCGTACCTGCTCGGCCAGTGGGTCGGCGCGCTCACCGGCCCGGCGGCCCCGCCCGACTCGGCCGTCGGGGACCGGACGGTCCCGGGCCCCGCGGGGCCGGCGGTCCACCCGGCCCCCGAGGGCGGGTGGGGGCACTGATGCTCGGGCCGTCGCTGGCGCCCTCCGGTCGGAGCCGACCGGTCGGTCACGACAGTCCGGCCGGCGCGGGCCGCGGCCACCACCGGCACCGGCGCCGCGGCCGCGTGACGTTCCTGCTCACCGTCCTCAACGGATTCGATCCTGAAGACCGAGACCGAGACCCTCTATACGACCGTCGACTGCGTCCTCGGCGGGAGATGAGCCCCGGCCGGGGCGGCCAGCTTGACCCGGGGGCGGTCGGCGTCCGGATGGCGTAGCTCGTCGAAGATGGCCAGCGCCTCCCGCCACGCCCGGCGGGCGGCGTCGAGGTCACCGGCGGCCTCGAGGCTGTCGCCCAGGTTGTCCAGCACCTCCGCCTCGTCGTACCGGTCACCGAGTTCCCGGTGCAGCGCGAGCGCTCGCCGGTAGCAGTCCGCTGCGCCGTCGTGGTCGCCGAGGCCGTGCCGGACGTAGCCGAGGTTGTCCCAGGCCAGCGCCGCGCCGTGCCGGTCGCCGTTCTCCTCGTGCAGCCGCAGGGCCGACCGGCAGCAGTGCAGCGCCGGCCCCGGCTCGTCGAGCCGGGCATGCATCCAGCCCAGATTGTTGAGCGCCTTGGCCTGCCCGACCTGGTAGTCGGCGGCCCGGTACAGGTCGAGGGCCAGCCGGGTCTCGTCGAGTGCCGCCCGCAGCCGGCCCTGCCGTGCCAGCACCCAGCTCACCCCGAGGTGGGTGTGCGCGCGACCGGTGTCGTCGCCCAACTCGCGGTACAGCTCCAGGTCACGCCGGTAGTGCCGGTGCGCCGCCTCGTGCTCGCCCGACCAGGTGCAGGCGATGGCGAGACCCCGGTGCGCCAGGGCCTGACCGGCCAGGTCACCCTGGCGCAGCGCCGCCGCCAGGGCGGTCCGCTGCGCGGCGGCCAGCTCCGGCCAGTGCCCGCGGCGATCGAGGTACGTGGTGAGGGCCGCCGCCAGCGCGCACGCGTGCCGGTCCAGGCCGGCGCCCGCCGCCTGCTCCACGCACGCCAGCAGGACATGGTGCTCGGCGGCGAACCACGCGGTCGCCCACGCGTGCTCCGGGCGGTCCCCCACCGTCACCCCCGGCTCGGGCCGCGGTAGCGCGGCCGGGCGCGCCAGCCGGTAGGGGTCGAGCAGGTGATCCGCCGCGTGCGAGGCGTGCAGGTAGTGGTCGAACAGGCGCCGCCGGGCGGCCGTCCGCTCGGCCTCGGAGTCGGTGCCGTGACACAGCTCCGAGGCGTACGCGTGGAGCAGGTCGTGCAGCGCGTACCGGCCGGGAGTGCGCTCGGTGAGCAGGTTCGCCCGGGTGAGCCCGGCCAGCAGCGGGCCGACCCGGGCCGGCGGCAGGCCGGCGAGGCTGGCCAGCGCGGCTCGCCCGGCGTCGGGGCCGGGATGCAGCCCGAACAGCCGGAACAGCCGGGCCGAGTCGGCGTCCAGCGCCCGGTACGACCAGGAGAAGACCGCCCGCACGTCGGTCGCGGGGTCGCCGGTGGCCAGCGCGGTGAGTCGGTGGTCCGGGTCGGTGTCCCGCAGCTCGGCGGCGAGGGCCGCCAGCGGCACGTGGGGCTGCCCGACGGCGCGGGCCGCGACGACGGCCAGAGCCAGCGGCAGGCCGGCGCAGCGGCGTTCGATCTCGTCCAGCGCCGCCGCCTCACGCCCGGCGCGACCGCGACCGAGCCGACCGGCCAGCAGCTCCCGGGCCTCGGCCGGCGGAAGCAGGTCCAGCGTCACCGGGTGGGCCCCGTCGCTGACCACCAGGCCGGTGAGCCGGTTGCGGCTGGTCACCACGACCAGGCTGCCCGGCGATCCGGGCAGCAGGGGCCGGACCTGCTCGTCGTCGCGGGCGTTGTCGAGCAGCACCAGGATCCGGCGGTCGACGAGCAGGGTGCGGAACAGGGCGGCCTGCCCGGGCAGGCCGGCGGGTATCCGCTGGGGCGGCACGTGCAGCGCTTCCAGGAAGCCGCGCAGCGCCTCGGCCGGCGACACGGCCCGACCGTCGAGGTCGAACCCGCGCAGGTTGACGTAGAGCTGCCCGTCCGGGTAGCGGTGCGCTACCCGGCGGGCCCAGTGCACCGCGAGGGTGGTCTTGCCGACCCCGGCGGTGCCGGCGATGGCGGAGATGACCACGGCACGACCCGGACCCCGCTCGTCGCTGTCCGGGCCGGCGGGGAGCAGAGCGTCCAGTTGCCGCAGCGCCGTCGCGCGGCCGGTGAACCAGGCGGGCTCGCCGGGAAGCTGCGCCGGGGGTGGCCCAGCGGGCCCGGCGGGCGATGCGGGCGCGGCGGGTACGGGCTCGGCCGGCGTCCGCCCCCGGAGTACCCGCAGGTGGGCCTCGCTCAACTCGGGGCCGGGCTCCACGCCCAGCTCGTCGACGAGGTGGCGACGGGTCTCGGCGTAGAGCCGCAGCGCGGCGGCCTGCTGCCCACAGCCGGCCAGGGCGAGCAGGTATCCGGCCACCAGCGGCTCCCGCAGCGGATGCTCGGCCACCAGGGGGCGCAGGGCCCGCGCGGTCGCGGCGAACCGGCCGAGGTCGAGTTCCACGGCGGCGAGCCGTTCGTACGCGAGCAGCCGCTGCTCGTCCAGGCCGGCGGCGGCCGCGTCGACGAAGGCCCCGGCCGCGCCGGCCAGCGCCGGCCCCCGCCACAGCGCCAGGCCCTCGCGCAGCAGTCGCGCCGCCTCCGCCGGTCGGCCGGCCGCCTCCTCGGCGCGGGCCCGCTCGACCGCCACTGTGAACTCGGCGAGGTCCAGCTCGGTGCCGCGTACGGTCAGCCGGTAGCCGCCGCCCTGGGTCGTCAGCAGGCCGGCGGCGCCCGCGTCCCGCAGGGCCGCCCGGATCCGGGAGACGCAGACCTGCACCTGGGTCCGGGCGCTGGCCGGCGGGTCGTCGGCCCAGAGCGCCGACACGAGCTGCGCGAGGGACACCAGCCGGTCGGCGTTGAGGAGCAGCAGCGCGAGCACCGCGCGTTGCTGGGGGCGGTCGATGGGAAGGACCCGCCCCGCGGCGATCACCTGGACGGGGCCGAGGAGGGACCACCGCATGGCTTTCCTCGTCTGTCGCGATCGGACGACCCAAGTCTATGGACGGCGCGGTCGGCGCGGCCCTCGGCAAGCGGTCGGATAGCGGACGGCAAGCGACCCGGCTCAGGCTCTTCCCAGCCGCCGGCCCCCGGGTTCGGCGGGAGGCGGGCCGGCACGGCGCCGGCCGAGGCGGACAGGAGAGCGACATGCGAGCAACCAAGGGGCGGGGCGTGCTGACGGGCGTCGTGTCGGCGGCAGTCGTGGCGGCGGGCCTGGGCTGGGCGGCACCGGCCTTCGCGACCCCGGCGGGGTTGGAGACGGTCACCCAGACGGCGGCCGAGAGCAGCGCGGACAAGTCGGCGCTCGCGTCCTGCCCGACCGGCAAGGTGGTCACCGGGGGCGGGGGCTTCCTCACCGCCGGCTCGTCGGCGGCCGGACGGGTCGGGCTGGACCGGCTGGAGCCGCTGGCGAACGGCACCGGGTTCATCGCGACGATGCGCGAGGCGGGCCCGGTCAACTTCGCCGGCGACTGGGGGTTGCAGACCCTCGCCCAGTGCGCCACCGCGCCGGCCGGATACCAGGTCGTGGCCACGACCGGGGCCGTCGGCACGGAGTACGTCACGGCGAGCTGCGGGACGAAGAAGGTCATCGGCATGGGCGGACGGATCAACAGCGGCCTGGGCGACGTCGTGCTCGACCAGGTGGTGCCGTCGTTCGACCTGACGTCGGTGACCGTCCGGGCGGTCGCGGTGCAGGGCACCTCACCGGCCGGCTGGAGCGCCACCTCGATCGCGGTCTGCGCCACCGCGCCCGCCGGGCTGGAGCGGGTCGTGGTGACGGGGGCCGGCGCGAGCGACCCGTCCGACACCCACCTCAAGGCGTGCCCGCCCGGCAAGGGCCTCTACAGCGCGGGCGCGGACATCAACGCCGGCAACGGTCAGGTGCTGCTCACCGCGATCAACATCACCGGGGGGAACACCGTGCGGGTGCGCGCGGACGAGGACGCCGACGGCTTCGCCGGCTCGTGGAGCCTCAGCGGATACGGCATCTGCGGGAGCTGATCCGGGGCCGGGGCCGCCGGTGGCGGCCCCGGCATGGAGCGACCTTGACATGTATATCGATGCACATTACTGTTTCGAACAGGTGAATTTCAATGCCTAAGTGAATTTATAACGGTGCCGCCGGCGCCACCCCTGGAGGTTCGTCCATGACCCCGTACCCCAATGACCAGGCACCGCGGCGGCGGCTGCGCGCACCCGCCGCCCTCGCCGCCGCGGTCACCCTGACCGCGGCCGGGGCGCTGGCCGTGGTCGACGTGCCCGCGCCGCTCGGCGCGGCACCGGCCGCCGCCGCGAGCGCCTGCGACGACAAACTGGTGGGCTGGGCGACAGTCGCGGGCAGCGGCCTCAACACGACCACCGGCGGCGGCAACGCCAGCCCGCAGACGATCAACAACCTCGCCGACCTCAAGCGGTACGCCACGGACTCCACCCCGCGCGTGCTCAGGATCTCCGGCACGATCGACACCGGCACCAGCGCGGTGAACATCGCCAGCAACAAGACGTTGATCGGCGTCGACGCCAACGCGACGATCGACGGCGGCGTCGACATCGCCGACGGGCACAGCAACATCATCGTCCGGAACCTGAACCTCCGTGGCGCCGGATACGGCAACTACCCGGCCGACACGGCCGCCGCACGCGGCTCGCACCACCTCTGGTTCGACCACCTGAACATCTGGGACGCCGGAGACGGGCTGCTCGACCTCACCCGGGGCTCAGACTTCATCACCGTCTCCTGGGTGAAGTTCTGGTACACCAACAGTTCCCACCCGCACCGCTTCGCCAGCCTGGTCAGCGGCGGCGCGGACCACGACGACACCGACGTGGGCAAGCAGAACGCGACCTTCCACCACAACTGGTTCGCCTCGCTGGTCGACCAGCGGATGCCGCGGATGCTCTACGGCAAGGGCCACGTCTACAACAACTACTACACCGCCACGGGCAACACGTACGCGGTCGGCGTCGGTTCGCTCGCCTCGGTCCTGGTGGAGAACAACTACTTCAAGGACACCAAGAACCCGCACCAGTTCATGTACGACCGGCCGTCCTACGTCACCGCCCGGGGCAACATCTACGACAACACCTCCGGCAGGCGTGACAGCGGCGCCGGCGGCGTCGGCGGCGTCACCCCGTTCACCGCTCCCCCGTACGGCTACACGCCGGACAGCGCCGGCAACGTGCCGGGGATCGTGAGCAGTTGCGCCGGACCGACCCTGTCCGGCACCTCCACCCCGCCCCCGACTCCCACGTCGTCGCCGTCCCCGACGCCGAAGCCCACGTCCAGTCCGACGCCGGTCCCGACGACGCCACCGCCGGCCGGCGGGGCCTGCGGCGCCAGCTATCGGACGACCGGCTCCTGGGACGGCGGCTGGCAGGGTGAGGTCACCGTGAAGGCCGGAAGCTCGGCGATCAACGGCTGGACCGTCAGGTGGACCCTCGGTAGCGGCCAGAGCATCACCCAGGTCTGGAGCGGCACGCTGAGCGTCAACGGTTCGGCCGTGGCAGTGAAGAACGTCGACTACAACCGCTCGATCCCGGCCGGCGGCAGCACGACGTTCGGCTTCATCGGCACCGGAACGGCGTCCTCGCCGGCGATCACGTGCACCAGCCCGTGACCTGAGCGGCCCACCCCACCCATGAGCGGCGGGGAAGGGAGCAGTGCCGATGAGTTCGTGGTGGTGTCCCCCACGCAGCAAGGGGCAGGCTCGGACATCCCGCGCCTGCCCCTTGGCGCTCGTCGCAGCCTAGGCCTGCACCGCCGGCGTCCACGAGAAGATGGCGTTGTTCGCCGTGCTGCACGGGTAGAGGATGAGGTCGGAACCGTCCGACGTCGTGCTGCCCTGCACGTTGAGACACTTCGCGGGGTTCAGTCGGCTCTTGAACTGGTAGAAGTCGAACCCGCCAATCTTCCGCACGAACTGCGGGTACCACTGATCGTTCAGAGTCCCACTGCCACCGCAGTTGTACTGGACAATTTTCGTGCTGTTGACGTCGGTGCTTCCCTTGATGTTCGCGCACATTCCCGTCTTGCCATTGACAATGCGCTGGTAGCCACTGGAGGTGGGCCGGAAGATCCACCGCTGGTGCAGCGGCGTGACACCGCCGCCCCACGTCGCACAGGTGTAGACCTGAACCTGCGCGCTGGACGCGGTCGAACCACCCTGGACTTCGACACACTTGTCGACAGCGCTGGCGGGGAAGACCTCCCACGGTCCGTTGTCCGCGGCGAGAGCGGCGGACGGTGCGACGACTCCACCGCCGACAACTCCGACCAGCGCCGCCAAGACCGCGGCGAATTCGCGTAGCTTCATGCCTGTCAACCCCGATTCATCGAAAAAACAACGGGCACGACCCTACCCGACACACAGAGGCATGTACATCTCTGACTGCGTTGCGGGTGATGCGGCGTGGACACCCTCGCCGCCGCCGGCTCGTCCAGTAGGAATGGTCGAGGTGGTAATGGCTAATCCGCCCGGCCACCGAACCGCTCAGGCAACAATTTTTTGTCTGTCGTCGCTGCCATCACCTGCGCCGGTTCCTGATCCACCCCTGCGGTTCCGGCGCCTCCGGCTGCCGCCACCGGCGAGCGAGGCCGTCCTCCCGGAGTCGGACCGGGAGCCGTCCTGAGATCATCAGAGCGACTGCAATCAGCCTTGAATTTACATTCAGATATACTCCCCCCGTGAGCATCAGCGTTCGACTGCCGTCGAAGGAGTCTCGGTGACCAGCGACAGCGGCAACCTCCGCGAACCGTCGATCGGTGGTGTGACCACCAGCCAGTTGCGGCTGCTGACCAAGGTGGCCCGCATGTATCACGAGCATGGGGTGAGGCAGCCACAGATCGCCGAACAGCTGCACATCTCCCAGCCTCGGGTGTCACGGCTGTTGAAGCAGGCCACCGTGTTGGGCATCGTGCGCACCACAGTGGTCACCCCGGCCGGTGTGCACGCCGAGCTGGAGGAGGAGATCGAACGCCGGTTCGGGCTGCGCGACGTCGTGGTGGCGGACACCGGTCACTCGTCCCCCGACGAGCCGTCGACGCTGAAGGCGATCGGCGCGGCGGCCGCGGTCTACCTGGAGACGACACTCACCGGCGGTGATCGGATCGGGATCTCCTCGTGGAGTTCGACGTTGCTGTCGACCGTCGACGCGATGCGTCCCCGACCCAACCCGGTGGCCGAGCAGGTTGTGCAGGTCATCGGCGGGGTCGGCAGCAGCACGTCGCAGATCTACGCCACCCGACTGGCCGACCGGCTGGCGATCCTGACCGGGGCGAAGGCGGTGTTCCTGCCCGCGCCCGGCCTCGCGGCGTCGCCGGCGGCACGTGATGTGCTGATGGCCGATCCGCACATCAACGACGTGATGGGCGCCTACAGCGGCCTGACCATGCTGCTGGCCGGCCTGGGGAGCCTGGAGCCGTCGCCGTTGCTGATGGAGAGCGGCAATGCCATCGCCGACGCCGAGCAGCAGGCGCTGCGCAAGCTCGGCGCGGTCGGCGACATCTGCCTGCGCTTCTTCGACGAGAACGGCGACCTGGTCAAGTCGCCGCTCGACGAGCGGGTGCTGGGCATCGACAGCCTCACGCTGCGGTCGATACCGCGGGTCGTGGCGATCGCCGGTGGGGCGCGCAAGTTCACCGCGATCCGTGCGGCGCTGCGCGGGGGCTGGGTCGACGTCCTGGTCACCGACCTCGACGTGGCGCGACGGTTGGCGGAGGAACCCGCCCGGTAGCACGGCGCGGACGGCCGGCACAGGTGTGTCCCGTGCCGGCCGGTGGCGGCGCGACACGGGACGACAGGCCCGGTGGGACTACTTGCGGCCGAAGACGCCGAACTGGTCGGCGTTGGCCTTGGTGACCAGCTCGCAGTCGATGGACTGCTTCTCGGCGGCGCCGGTCGACCCGGTCTTGATGAACTTGTCGGCCTGCTGCACGGCGGTCTCGGCGCCGAGCACGGCGGGCTGCAACGCGGTGGCGTGCATCTGGCCGGCCTTGATGGCGGCGACGGCGTCCGGGCTGCCGTCGAACCCGACCACGACGACCTTGCCGGTCAGGCCGGCGGCCTTCAGGGCGGCGACGGCGCCGAGCGCCATGGTGTCGTTGCCGGCGATGACGCCCTGCAGGTTGCGGTTCTTCTGCAGGATCGTCTCCATCTTGCTGAAGGCTTCCTGCTGGTCCCAGTTCGCGCTCTCCTTCGCGACCAGCTTCATGTCCGGGTACTGGGAGATGACGTCGGTGAAGCCCTTGGAGCGGACGCCGGCGTTGGTGTCGGACTCCTTGCCGACCAGTTCGACGTAGTTGCCCTTGCTCGACATCGCCTCGACGAAGGACTCGGCGGCCAGTTGGGCGCCCTGGGCGTTGTTGGAGACGATCTGCGCGGCGGCGACGCCGGTGGCGTTGATCTCCCGGTCGATGAGGAACACCGGGATGCCCGCGTCCTTGGCCTTGCGGACCGGGCCGATGGAGGCGTCGGCGCCGGCGTTGTCCAGGATGATCGCCTTGGCCTTGCGGGAGATGGCGGAGTCGATCAGCTCGCTCTGTTTGTTCGGGTCGTCGTCGTGCGAGGCCACCGAGGTCTGGTAGCCGAGCGACTCGGCTTTGGCCTTGGCGGCGTCCGCCTCGGCCTTGAAGAACGGGTTGTCCGCCGACGGGGTGATGATGGCGATGAGGCCACCGGCCTGCTTGCCGCTGTCGCCCTTGGCCGACCCGTCGTCGTCGGAGCCGCACGCGCCGAGGAGAAGCGCGGCACTGACCAGGGGTACGACGGCGAGCGCTCGTCTGCGGGACGCGGAGAAGGGTGAAGAGGGCATGGGGACTCCATGGGGATGATGTGGTGGGGTTATGGGTGGAGCGCGTGGAGCCGGTATCAGGCGGAGCCGGGTCTGACGGCGGCAGCGGCGGAGGCGGCGGCGCCCTGGCGACGCTGGAATCGCTGCTGCCCCTGGTCGAGCATGACGGCGAGGACGATCACGGCACCCTTGATCAGGATCTGCCAGAAGGTCGACACGCCCAGCAGCACCAGGCCGTCGGCGAGGAAGCCGATGACGAAGGCGCCGACGAGGGTGCCGCGGACCGTGCCGCGGCCGCCGCTGAGCGCGGCGCCGCCGATGACCACCGCGGCGATGGCGTTGAGTTCGTAGGTCTCCCCCGCCTGCGGCGCGGCGGAGGTGAGTTCCGAGGCGATGACGAGACCCGCTATCGCGGCGCAGCCGCCGGCGATGACGTAGACGATGGTCTTGACCCGGTGGACCGGCACGCCGGACAGCTCGGAGGCGCGCTCGTTGCCGCCGGTGGCGTACAGCCAGCGTCCGAACGGGCTCTTGATCAGCACCAGGGCGATCACGGCGGTGAGGACCGCCATCAGCCAGATCGAGGTGGGCAGTCCGAGGGGGCGTCCGCTGCCGAGGAAGCCGAAGCCGGTGTTGCCGAGCTCGGGGCTGCCGGCGAGGTCGGGGTAGGTGGTGCCGTTGGAGATCAGCAGTGCCAACCCCCGGGCGACGTAGAGCATGCCGAGGGTGGCGATGAACGGCGCGACGCGAAATCGGGTGACGAGGACGCCGTTGACCAGGCCGACGAGCATGCCCACCGCGACGCAGAGCACGATGACCGCCCAGACGGGTGGGTAGGCGATCGCGTCGAGGAATCCCAGCCGTACCCCTTGCAACAGCTCGCCCGCGACGACGCCGGACAGGCCCACGACGGAGCCGACGGACAGGTCGATGCCGCCCTTGAGGATGACCAGCAGCATGCCGAGCGCGATGATCGCGTTGATCGCCACGTGCTTGGTCATCGTGATCACATTGGTGACGGTCAGGAACGCGTCGGACAGCACGCCGAACACGACGATCAGCACGGCGAGGGCGATGAAGGCGCGCAGTTCGAACACGCCGTTGAGCAACGACAGCCGGCGTGCCTTCGTGGCCAGGTCGGTGGCGGAGGCGGCGTCGGATTCCGCCGGCGCCGGCAGGGTGCTCTGGGCGGTCATCGCGCGGGCTCCGTGCGTGTCGAGGCGGCGGCTCGGCCGTCGGACAGGCTCATCAGGTCCTCCCGGGTTATCTGTCCGCGTCGGAACTCGCCCACCACCGCGCCACGGGCGAGGACGAGTAGGCGATCGGGGATGTGCAGGGCCTCCTCGGCTTCGGAGGTGGCGAAGAGCACCGACAGTCCACGGCGGGCCTGCTCGGCCATGAGCTCGAAGATGTCGGCCCTGGCGCCGACGTCCACGCCGCGCGACGGTTCGTCGAGCAGCAGCACACGAGGGCGGGTCAGCAGCGCCTTGCCGATGACGACCTTCTGCTGGTTGCCACCGCTGAGCGAGCCGATGGCGGCGGCGGCGCCGCTGGTCTTGACGGTGACTTCGGTGATGGTCCGCCGGACCGCATCCCGTTCGGCGTCGCGGGAGACGAACAGGTTGCGGACGAAGCGTGACAGCCCGGCGAGGCTGAGGTTCTGCCCCACCGACATGGACTGGACCAGGCCGTCGCGTTGGCGGTCCTCGGGGACCAGGACGATGCCGCGGGAGATGCGGGAGCGGATGTCCGGGTCGGCGAGTGGCACGCCGTCGAGGGTGATCGTTCCCGCGGCCGGTGTGATCCGTCCGGCGAGCGCCTCCAGCAGTTCGGTACGGCCGGAGCCCATCAGGCCGTAGATGCCGACGATCTCGCCCTCGTGGAGGGTGAGGGAAACCCGGTCGACGGCCAGGCGGTGGGGGTTCTGCGGGTCGGCGACGACGATGCGGTCGGTGCTCAGCACCGGGGCGCCGGCGGCGGAGTCGCGGTCGGGGAACAGGGTGTCGGGGTCGCGTCCGACCATGTGTCGGACGATCCAGCCGATGGTGGCCTGGTCGGCCGTGGCGGCGGCGACGAGGGCGCCGTCGCGCAGCACGGCGAGGTCATCGGCGATCTCCAACGCCTCGTCGAGGTGGTGGGAGATGTAGACGACGGCGACGCCGGCGGCGGTCAGTTCGCGGATGATCCGGAACAGGACGGCGACCTCGGGTGCGGTGAGGGCCGAGGTGGGTTCGTCCATGATCAGCACTCGGGCGTTCTGCAGCAGCGCCCGCGCGATCTCGACGATCTGCTGCTGGCCCAGGCGCAGGTCTCCGACCAGGTGGTCGGGGTCCACGTCCTCCTCCAGCCGGCGCAGGACCGCCTGCGTGGCCTGTCGCTGCGCCTGCCGGTCGACGACGCCTCGGGAGCGCATCTCGCGGGCGAGGAAGAGGTTGTCCTGGACGCTGAGGTTGGGGCAGAGGCTGAGTTCCTGGTGGATGATCGAGATGCCCCGGTCGGCGGCTTCGCGGGCGGAGCGGGGATGGATCGGCACGCCGTCGAGCTCGATGTGGCCGGTGCTGGGTTGCTCGATCCCGGCCAGGATCTTCATCAGGGTGGACTTGCCGGCGCCGTTCTCGCCGAACAGCGCGGTGACCCGGCCGCCGGCGACCGTGAAGTCGACGCCGGTGAGCGCGTGGGTCCCGCCGTAGACCTTCGTCACGGCGCGGGCGCGCAGCACCGGGGTCACTGCGCCCGGCCGATCTCGATGGGCGTGATGGTGATGACCGACGGGGTGACGAAGCGGAACGCGCCGGTGAACGTGATCTTCTGGCCCGTCAGCTCCGCGGGCTCGAGGTCGGCCAGCACGCTACCGCGCATCTGGTTGTTGAGCGCCGTCGCCGCGTCGGCGTACTGCACCTGGTTGAGGAACTGGCCGAAGGTGATGAAACCGGCGGCGTCGCGCAGGGCGGTGCCGTTGATCGCCGGTCCCACCTGCAGTGACACCCGCGTGGCCGCCGGCAGGCCGGTGCCGGTGACGAGCATCAGGCTGCCGGTGGTCCGGCCGGCGACGCCTTCACCGGTGACCGCGAAGCTCCAGGGGCCGGTGCCGTCGCGGTGGCCGTACCTGCGACCGGCGGCCTCCTTGTCCGCGGACAGGGCCGCGAACAGTTCCGGCAGCGGGACGGCGCTCTGCCGAATGGCCGGCACCACCTTGCTCTGATAGGTGTCGGCGCCGTAGCGGGCCGGGTCGAAGGCCTGCGCCTGGTCGGCCGAGGGCGCGTCCGCGGGCCGGTACTCGGTGCTGACCAGGATCGCTGCGACGAGCGCGGCGACGGCGGCCAGCCCGATCCACCGAGGACGTCGGAGGCGGGTCACGCTCTACTCCTTCCCGTTGCGGGGACCGACCGGGCACGGGCGATCGCGGCGTGCCACCGGGCCCGCTCGGCCGCCCGGGCCGCGTGATGGGTGGCGGGATGGTACTCGTCGACAGGTCGAAGCCGCCCTTCCAGGTCGGCCCAGGTCCACAGCCCGGCGGCCAGTCCGGCCGCGTCGGCCGCTCCCAGGCACGACAGGTCCTGCTCGGCCGACCGGCCGATGCGCCTGCCGCCGACGTCGGCCTGGGTCTGCATGAGCCGACCGCTGCGGGTCAGGCCGCCGTCGCACAGCAGCAGTCGCACCTCACCGACGGCGGACTCGACGGCGGCCACGACGTCGTCGACCTGGTGGGCCACCGCGTGCAGCGCGGCGGCCACGAGATCGCCACGGCGGGTGCCCAGAGTCAGGCCGCTGATCACGGCGGTCGCCTCGGGGTCCCACCACGGCGCTCCCAGGCCGCCGAAGGCCGGCACGAACTGCACCGGGCCCACGGCGGGCGGCGCCTCGTCGAGCAGGGTCTGCACGTCGGCGCCGAAGAGGTCGGCCAGCCAGCTGAGGGTGCGGCCGGTGGCGCGGATGTTGCCTTCGACGGCGTGGACCGGCCCGTCGATGTCCCATGCCACGCTGCGGCACAACTGCGGGCTGTCGCCGCCGTCGCCGACGGCCATCACGGACGAGCCGGTGCCGTAGGTGGCCTTCACGACGCCGGGCCGCCAGCCGGCGTGGGCGAACATCGCCGCGTGCGAGTCCCCGAGGACCGCCCGCACCGCGACGCCGTCCGGCACGGGCCACAGATCGCGTACGGCCGGGAAGTCACCGCAGGAGCCCACCACCCGGGGCAGCACCGCGGCCGGCACCCCGAACAGGTCGAGCAGCCGCTCGTCCCACCTCCGGGTGTCGACGTTGAGCAACTGGGTGCGGGAGGCGTTGCCGACCTCGGTGACGTGTTCACCGCCGAACCGGCTCAGCAGCCAGGAGTCGACAGTGCCCAGGCACAGCTCACCGGCCTTGGCACGTCGGCGTTCCGGGTCGTAGGTGTCCAGCAGCCAGCGCGCCTTGAGCGCCGAGAACATCGGGTCCAACGGCATCCCGCTTGTCGCCCTGACGAGCGGCCCACCGCCACCAGCGGTGAGGTCGCGACACGCGTCGTTGGTGCGTTGATCCTGCCAGCTGAGCAGCGGGCCGAGCGGTTCACCGGTGCGACGCTCCCACAGCACCAGCGACTCCCGCTGGACGCTCAGCCCGACCGCCTCGATCCGGTGGGCGACACTCGGCTCGACGCAGGAGGCCACGGCGGCACGGACGCTGTGCCACAGTTCGTCGGCGTCCTGCTCGACCCAGCCGAGCCGCGGCTGTCGTTCCGTCACGGGTGCCACCGCTCGCGCGACGACCGCTCCGGCGGCATCGACGAGGAGAGCCTTGGTGGAACTCGTCCCCTGGTCCACCGCGAGAACGAGCGGCCCGTCAGCCATGATCACGGCCCGGTGCCGCGGCGCCGTACAGCTCGCGGACCGCGTCGGCGATGCCGTCTGCGGTCAGCCCGAAGTGGTCGAGCAGGTACGCGGTGTCGCCGGTCGGGGCGAAGACCCGGGGTATGCCGAGGATCCGCATCGGGGCGGGCCGTGCGGCGGCGACGATCGCGGCGACGGCGGCGCCCAGCCCGCCGGTCGTGGTCGCCTCCTCGGCGGTCACGATGCCGCGGGTCTGGGCGGCGGCGGCCAGCACGGCGCGGGTGTCGATGGGGTCCACGAACGGCATGTTCAACACCCGGACCTCGATGCCTTCCACCCGTAGCCGCTCGGCGGCGTCGAGCGCGCGTGAGGTGAGCGATCCGATCGCGATGACCGTGACGTCGTCGCCGTCGGCCAACCGGACCGCCGTGCCGGGGGCGAAGGGCGCGTCCGCCGGCGTCACCGCCGGGACCTTGAAACGGGGAATCCGCAGGTAGGAGGGGCGGCCGGAGGCGGCTGCCCACCGCACCGCGGCCCGGGTCTGGTCCGGGTCCGCCGGCACGATGACGTCGAGGTTGGCCACCGCGCGCATCCAGGACAGGTCCTCGATGGAGTGGTGGGTCGGCCCCAGCTCGCCGTAGGCCATCCCGGGGCTCTGCCCGCACAGCACGACGTGCGCGTCGCTGTAGGCGATGTCCGCCTTGATCTGCTCCAGCGCCCGGCCGGTCAGGAACGGCGCGGCGGCGCACACGAACGGGATCTTGCCGGCGTTGGCCAGCCCGGCGGCCACGCCGACCAGATCCTGCTCGGCGATGCCGACGTTGACCAGGCGCCGGGGGAACTCGTCACGGAAGCCGACGAGGTTGCTCGATCCGACCGAGTCGTTGCAGACGGCGACGACGCGCTCGTCGACGCGGGCCAGGGCGCGCAGTTCGTCGGCGAACGCCTGCCGGCAGTCGAAGACGGCCTGCTCCACGATCGTCATCCGACGAGCTCCGCGAGTGCCTGCTCGGTCTGCTCGGGGGTCGGCACCTTGTGGTGCCACTCGACCCGGTCCTCCATGAAGGACACGCCCTTCCCCTTGATGGTGTCGGCGACGACCGCCACCGGCCGGCCGGTCGTCGAGGGCCCCAGGGCGCGCAGCAGCGCGACGTGGTCGTGCCCGTCGACCTCGCGCACCTCCCAGCCGAAGCTGCGCCACTTGTCGGCGAACGGCTCCAGGCGTTTGGTGTCCTCGGTGCGGGCGCCCTGCTGAAGGCGGTTGCGGTCGATCACTGCGGTCAGTGCGGACAGGTCGTGGTGGGCGGCGGTCATCGCCGCCTCCCAGTTGCTGCCCTCCTGCATCTCGCCGTCGCCGAGCACGACGACGGTGCGCCACGGCGCGCCGGCCAGCTGCGCGGCGATGGCGCAGCCGGTGGCGACCGGGAGCCCGTGGCCCAGGGCGCCGGTGTTCGTCTCCACACCCGGCACCTTGAGCTTGTTCGGATGTCCGTTGAGCGCCGACAGCGGCGCCATGAACGTGTCGAGTTCTTCGGGATGGAAGAAGCCGCAGTGCGCCAGGGTGGAGTACAGCGCCGCCGCGCAGTGGCCCTTGCTGAGGATGAAGCGGTCGCGGTCGGGCCACGTGGGGCGTTGCGGGTCCAGTGACAGCACTCCCCAGAAGCAGGTCACCAGGATGTCGGTCACCGACAGGTCACCGCCGATGTGTCCCATCCGGGCACGGTCGATCATCCGGATGATGCTGCGGCGCACCTCGAGCGCGATGCGCCGCAGCTCGACGGCGGCGACGTCGGCGTCGGACCCGCGGAGGTGGGCGGACAGTTCTGCGTACCGCTGGGCGCGATCGGGGTCGGCGGGAAGCCTCACCGGTGCCACCCGGTCGACAGGTTCCGTCACGGTCGTCAACCTTCGTACCGGCCGTAGAGGGCGTTCTGGATGATCCGTTGCGCGGCGAGGGCGTCCTGGGCCTGCTGGGCGGCGTGCAGGGCCTCCCGGTCGACGGCGCCGATCGCCCGGTGGATGCGCTTCATCACCCGGATGCCGTCGGTGGCCGCCTGCACGCTGTCCTCGCGGAACGGGAACTGGTCGAGCTGCCACACCCCCTGCCAGCCCGCCTCGACCAGGGCGTAGAAGAACTCGAACGTCTCGATCGGGTGCATGGAGCCGACAACCATGTCGTCGTCCCAGCCGCGGTAGTTGTCGTTGACGTCGATGGCGAACAGCCGACCGCGTGAGATCGCCATGCGGGCGGCGTCGGCCGGCGACTCCCCGCCGTAGAGGGAGTGCCCGAAGTCCAGCAGGATGCCGACGTTGGGAAGTCCGATGTCCTCGATGGCCAGCAGCGTGCGGGCCACGGAGGAGAACACCATCGCGTTGCGCGGCTCGCGTGGCTTGTACTCGATGGCGAAGCGCAGGTCGGGGAAGGTAGCGGCCAGTTCGCGGACCGCGTCGACGGAGTACTGCCACAGTTGCCGGTGGTCGGCCTGGAAGGGGTAGTCCCAGCCGTCCTGCCCGGGCCAGAGCTTGACGTAGTCGCAGCCCAGCTCACGCGCGACAGCGGCGGCCTCGGAGACCAGTTCGATCGCGGCGCGCCGCACCTCGGCGTCGGGGTTGGTGAACGCGCCGCGGTTGAACCGGCGGGTGTAGATCTCCGGGGTCACCGCGACCGCACGCAGCCCGTTCATGGTCAGCACGCCGGCGACGTCCGCGACGGCGAGCCCCGGCGGGTCGAACGGGTAGGTCAGGTCGACCACCGACAGATCCTCGACCTTGCTGGCCAGGTTGATCGCTTCGAGGGTGTTCACCGGTGGCCCGTAGCCGTCGGTGGCGTACCGGTCCACATATCGGCCGAAGTGCCAGATGCCCGCGCCGAAGACCGGCGTTGGCATATCTATTCGCGCTTGATCGGACATGACACGAGCGTAGGTCGGGCGAGCCAGCAATGTCAATGACTCGATCGCGTCATCGCCCGTTCACACTGCGACGGCCGGGTCCGGACGTCGAGTGCGACGCGCGGACCCGGCCGTCGGTGCGGGTCAGGCGATGGTGAAGACCACCCGCCGGTAGTGGGTCAGGCTCGGGGATCCGGTGTCGGCGACCTCGAGAATCACGTGGATCTTCCTGCCGGGCTCGTTCGGTACGACGAACCCGGCGCCGGTGCGTGCGGTGTCGTTGCTGATGGCCGGCTTCGCGCTCACCGAATCGGCGTCGGCGTACTGCCACCACTTGTAGGCCAGGGCGTCACCGTCCGGGTCGGTGGTCGGCGAGGCGTCGAGCGTCACCGTCTGCCCGGGCGACACGGTGCGCGCCAAGCCGCCGGCGACCCTCGCCACCGGCGGGTGGTTGGCGTCCCCGAACCTGGTGGCGACCTGCCAGTCCATTCGCGCGGCGTAGTCGTTCTGGACAGCCGGGATCCACCGCCAGAAGGGCTTGTTCGCGTTGCCGTCGTCGACGCCGTCGGTCATGTGGTTACCGGCGTCGAAGACCGGCCGGCCACCCCATCCTCCAAGGGTGTAGTCGGCGTACTGGGTCAGCCCGTTGTCGATCATCGGCAGGAAGGACGGGGTGTCGCCTTCGCTGACGTACGTCTGCGGGACGACCGCGCCGAGCGGACCGTGGTTCCGCTTGACGTTCGTGTCCAACCAGCTCTGCGTCATGTACGCCTTGACGTAGTCCGGGCTGGGCCCGGTGAGGCTCTGGTAGTCCCAGACGTTGTCCCACTTGTACGCCTCGTAGATCCGCGCGCCGGGAATGTTGTCCTCGATCCACTGGCCGCCGCCGTCCTGGTACCAGATGCAGTAGATCCACAGCCGGGACACCGCCCGGGCGTACTGCGCCGCCGGGTACTGGGTCTTCAGTTTGTACAGCGCGTACGCGAGCGTGTTCGCGCCGCCCCACACCGCGACGTGCACCGGACGTGGGTCGTTGTCGAGCAGCCGGTCGATGACCAGTTGCGAGCCCGGGGTGTCCCTGGTGCCCATGTCCGCCGGCGCCTTGGTCAGGTCACCGCTGTTCTCGTTGCCGACCCGGACGACGCCGCGCAGCGCGCCGGCGTCGGGATACCCCGCCTTGTGCACCCGCAGGTTGGGCAGCACCTGCTGGTATCGGTCGAGCTGTGCCTCGATCCATCGGTCGCCGCTGTGCCCGCTCTTCTGGTAACGCGAGTTGGTCTGGATGATGCCGGCGACGTCGTAGTCCGAGGCGTAGCTCAGGAAGCGGACCATGGAGCTGCGGTCGTCGACCTCGCCGTCGGTCATCGCGATGACCCGGGGCCGGGTGGCCGGCGGGGGCGGGATGTCGTCGACGGTGAGAGCGGCGGCGTTGCTGGTGACCGAGCCGAGCGAGTTCGTCACCACGACGGTGTAGTCGCCGGCGTGGGCGGACTGCACGTCGGCGATGGTGTAGCCGCTGGCGGTGGCGCCGGCGATGTCGACGCCGTTGCGCCGCCACCGGTAACTCAGCGGTGAGGCGCCCGTCGCGGCGACCGTGAAGGTGACGGTGGCGCCAGGGGCAACCGTCCGACCGACCGGCTGGGCGGTGATGACGGGCAAGGACGCCCCGTCGTCGGCGACGACGATGTGGTCGATGTTGGCCAGGTCCCGACCGTTGGTCTCGAAGCGGATGGTGTTGCCGCCGCTGTTCAACGGCACCGTCAGCGAAGTGCTCTGCCAGGTCGTCCAGTTGCTGGTAGCGGGGAAGGTGATGTCCTGGCCGGCTCCGTTGACCACCAGTCGGCCCGTTCGGGTCCTACCGCTTCCGTTGGCGAACCGGATCGTCAACCCGGCGGAACCGCCGCTGCCACCGGCGACGCTGCCGAACTGCAGCGACCCGCCGGCGGTCGGGAAGTTCGCGAATCCGCTGCCCGTGTAGCCGGCGTTGTTCGAATCGATCGTCGTGCCGCCGCCGACCGTGCCGGCCTCGGCCTCGTAGGTGGTGGACACCGCGTTCGCCGCAGCGTCCCGCCGCCCGGCGGCCGTGGCGGCGTTACCGCTGGTGACCATCAGCGCGACGGCGAGGGCGGTCGCGCTCCAGGCCGCCTCACGGTGCCGGGTGGGGACGGGTCTTCCCGACGTCGACATGACACCACACCTCGACATTCTGAATGAATATTCATTGTCGATTCATAATTCGAGAACCTGGGCGCAACGTAACGTTCACTCATATCAATGTCAAGACTTCGGCACCTGCATATCAATTCAGCTCCAGTTAACCATTTACCACCGTCCATCGACATGCTTACATGAGAAAGCGCTTGCCGAGTGGGCGCGGGGCGGGAGCCGAAGAAACAGCTCGTCCACCGGCAGGGGTACGGGCCGCCGGACCGGTCGACCCACCGGCGCCAACCGGGCAGGCGCCGACATGGTGGGAAACCGGCCGGCGGAACCGTCCCTGCCGTTCCGAAGGGAACTCCGGCAGCGGCCAGGCCGGCGGCAGCGTCGCCGGCATCCCGTACTCGTACACCCTCGACAGCGCCAGCAGCGTCAAGTCGGTGGTGACGGGCGGCGCCGGCGCCGGTCGGATCACGCCCTGACCGGTCCGACGAGGGCCCCTCGGATCGCCGGCAGACCCGAGGGGCCGTGGTAGTCGAGAAACAGCGAAGCGCTCGACCGGAACCATCCGGCCGAACGCTTCGTGGTAGGCCCTCACGCTTCGTGGCACGCCGCTCGGCGCCGGGCGAGGAAACGCCGACCGCCCGGGAGCATGCCCCCGGGTGGTCGGCCGGATGGTGCGTCATCGGACGTTGATGACGGCCCGACGGTAGCTGTACAGGGTGGGCGCGCCGTTGTCGCGGATCTCCAGGATGATGTGGAGGCTCTTCCCGCCGGCGTTGGCGGGAATCTGGACGGTCGCGGTGCTGCTCGTGCTGTTGTTGATGGTGACGGCGCCGTTGTAGGAGCTGGGCTCGTCGTAGTACGTCCAGGAGTAGCTGAGCGAGTTGCGGTCGGGATCGCTGGAGCCGGCGGCGCTCAGGTTGACGGTGGAGCCGGCGGCGGCGGAGAACTGGAGCACCTGCTTCGTGGTGTCACCGTTGAGGACGGCGGCCGGCTGGTGGTTGGCGCCGGAGTAGGCGCCATTGACGGTCCAGTCCATCCGGGCGGCGAAGTCGTTGTTGATCGCCGTGCTCCAGCGGCTCGTCGAGCTGCCACCCTCCGAGGCGTCGCTGTACATGTAGTAAGGGTCGTACGACGGCTCGGCGCCGAGTCTGCCGCTCTCCGTCATGCCACGGACGCCGGCCTTCTTCACGGGGTCGAAGCGACCTCCCCAACTGCCCCAGTCGGCGTGCTGCGGGTCGGTCAGGCCGTTGGGCAGCTGGTAGAGGAAGGACGGGCTGTCTCCCTCGAAGGCCCAGATCCGGTCGGGATACTGGGCTCCCAGCGGGCCGTGGTTCTGGACGTTGTTGTCCACCCAGCTGTCGGAGGGCTGCCAGTTGTAGACGAGATTCTTGGCCCGGATGTAGAAGAGGTTGGGAAACGTCTTCGTCATCCACGCCCCGGCCTCGTCCTGGCCCAGGACGTCGTACACCCGCAGCTTGCTCACGAACTGGTCGACCTGTGCCTGGCCGCGCGTGTTCTTGACCTTCCACAGCGCCTGGGCCAGCGTGTTGCCGCCGCCCCAGAAGTTGACCCAGACCGGACGCGCGTCGTTCCGGTCGACCGCGGCGATGATCAGCTCCGAGCCGGGACTGTCCTTGCCGGCGCCGACGTCACCCATCCCGTAGCCCTTCTGACCCAACTTCGAGATCGACTGCAGCTGTGCCAGGGTCGGGTAACCCTGGGCGTGCTTCTGGAGATTCGGCAGGACCTGGCCGTACGCGTTCAGCCGCGGATTCAGCAGGTTCGCCATGTTGGTCGCGTCCTGCGTCGGCTTCCAGCAACTCGTCGTCGCGATGATGCCCTCGAGATCGACCTCGTTGGCCGTGACCAGCATTCGGACCAGCGACTCCAGATCGTCCGGGTCCGCACCGAGGTCTGTCATGTTGATCACCCGGGGCTTCACCCCGGCCGAGCCCGTCGGCGACGGTGTCGGGGTGGGCGTGGGCGAGGACGGTGTCGGGGTGGGCGCGGGCGTGGTCGGCGTCGGGCTGGGAGTGGTCGGCGTGGTGGGAGTCGGGCCCGGACCGGTCGAGCCGGTGCACGTCACACCGTTGAGCCTGAAGGTGCTGGGCGCCGGGTTGGTGCCGCTCCACGTACCGTTGAAGCCGGGGGTGACGGTGGCATTGGTGCCGAGGGCGCCGTTGTAGGAAAGGTTCGTCACGGTCACGCTGCCGCCGGACTGGGTGACGTTTCCGTTCCAGAGCTGCGAGATCTTCTGCCCCGCGGCGAAGGAGAACGTCAGCGTCCAACTCGACACCGGGTCACCCAGGTTGGTGATCGCGATGTTGGCGCCGAATCCGCCCTCCCACTGGTTGGTGACGGTGTAGCCGACGCGACACCCGGCTGCCGCGTGCGCCTGGGTGGCGATGCCTACCGCCATCCCGGACGCGGTGACCAGCGCTGCCGCTGCGGCGGCACTCCGACGCAGGCGCTGCCGCGCCCGTGCCGGCTGGACAACAGGATCCATCTGAGCTGCTCCATTCTCGAACCGCTGTCAGCGGAAGGTGACGAGGGAAAAGCCCTCGTCACATGAGTGCCTGGACATCTGGTCGTCGAGGCGGTCCTACACGGTGGGTTCGAAGACGATCCGGCGATAGGCGCTGAGCCGGTGCGGGCCGTCGTCGACCGCCTCCACCACGACGTGGAAGCTCTTGCCCGCCGCGTCCGGGGGGACGTTGACGGTGGCGATACTGGAACCGCCGCCCACGATGTCGACGGGACCGGAATAGGTGCCGGCGTCGGGCTGGACCCACCAGGTGAAACGCAACCGGTCGCCGTCCGGGTCGAAGGTTCCGGAGGCGTCGACCGTGACCGCCGTCCCCTGCTGAGGCGTTCTCCGCACCACGCCGACGCCGTGCTCGCCGTCGAGCACGATGACCGGGTTCCGGTTGCCGGAACCCGATTCCGCCCAGTCCATCCGGGCGGCGAAGTTGTTGAAGGACGCCGTGTAGAAACGCCTGTTGTACGCCTCGCACGAGGCGGCGCCGGTCCACACGTTGCGGGAGTCGCCGCTGAACGTGCCGCCCCAACTCGCCTGGCACGGTGACTCGGGATCGTTGAGTCCGGTGGGCATGAGGTAGAGGAAGGAGGGGGTGTCGCCCTCGACGCCGTAGACGTACTTCGGGTACTGCCGGCCCAGGTTGCCGTGGCCCTGGATGTGCGTCTCGTACGCGCTCCAGTCGGCCTTTCCGGCGCCGTTCTGGAACTTCCAGGCGCACTCGTCCCAGATGAACAGGAGTTCTCCCGCCGAGACGCGGCGCATCCACTGGTGGGAGCTGGAGCTGAGCGGCTCGGTCTGGGACCTGTCCTGGTCCGTGATCGCATAGACGCGCAGCTTGCGAAGGAAGTCAGTCACCTGGTCGGCGGTACGGTCCTGCCGTACCCGCCAGATCGACTGGGCGAGGGTGTTCCCGCCGCCCCAGAACGTCACCCACAGGGGCCGGTCGTCGCTCTCGTCGGCCAGCCGGATGATGAGATCGCTGCCGGGTGAATCGTTCGTGTCACCCAGGAAGCGCGCGCCCCGGTTCCGGCTGCCGGTCGTCGTGCGGTCCCGCAGATGCTGCGCGCTCGGCCAGTAGCCGATCTGCTGCCGGCTCCCGTCCTGGTCGAACCCGACCTGCCCCGACCGCTTCATCAGGTTGGGCAGGTCCCGCTCGTAGGCGTCGATCGCGTCCTGGATGATGCTGATGAACCCGCTCGTGACGGGGTCGTCGAGAGTCTCGAAGCTCCACCCGGTCGTCAGGACCAGTCCCTGGATCTCGAACAGGTCGGCATGCACGAGGAGCCGGGTCAGCGACTCGTGGTCGTCGGGTTCCCAGGTGGAGATGTCCGTCAGCACCACCAGGCGTGGCTTGAGCGCGACAGTCACGGTGCGGTCATCCTTTCGAAAATCGCCGGTGTCGCCCTCGTCCCGGCAGGTCCCGCGGCGACCGCGACTGCCGGGCATCCGAGGGCGACGCCCGGCAGTCGCGGCTTCTCACCGAGGATCGGTACGGCGAGCACCGATCAGGTGGTGGTCAGGACACGTTCCAGTCGGCCCGTTGGGCGAACGACGACTGGAACTGGGAACGCCACTGCGAGATGGTGCCGCCACCCGGACCGTCGACCCAGTGGTTGGTCGAGCCGTCGCGGCGGTACTGCCCGCCCCAGCTCGGCTGGGTCGGGTCCTCCGGGTTGTTCAGCCCACGGTTGGCGCTGAGCAGGTGCAGGAAGCCCGGCGAGTCCCCTTCCTGCACGCCGGTCACGCAGCACCCCTTCGGCGGGTAGGTGGCGCCGAGCGGGCCGTGGTTTTTGCGGATGTTCGCGTCGAGCCAGGACAGGTTGCAGATCGAGGTGTCGCCGCTGTTGCAGAACATGCCGAAGTACGTGTTGTTCGAATGGATGATGAAGAGGCTCGGGAAGTTCTGCTTCATCCAGTCGATCGTGTCGTCCTGGTGGGCGATGGCGAAGATCCGCATCTTGCCGATGAACTTGTTGAAGTCGGCGGTGCTACGGGTGTTCTGCACCTTCCAGATCGCCTGCGCCACCTGGCTGTTGTCGCCCCAGATGCTGAACCACACCGGCCGCGGATCCGGCTTGTCCACGATCCGGATGATCGCGTCCGACGCCTCGCTGTCCTTGCCGGCGCCGATGTTGTTCGCCGTCGACTTGCCCCATGTGCCGTCCCGACCCTGGAAGGTGACCGAGCGCAGGTAGGCCGGGCTGGGGTAGGCCGGGTCGTGTCTGCGCAGGTTCTCGTCGACCTGGTCGTACTTGTCGATCGCCGCCAGGATGTTCGCCTTACGCGCGATGTTGGCATAGGTGGCGGCGGAGGCGACCAGGCCCTCGACGTCGAACTCGTTGGTGTACATCAGGAAGCGGACCATCGACTGCACGTCGTCGGGATCGCTGTTGGCGCCGTCGAGCGTCGGGAAGTCCGACGAGATGACGATCCGGTACTTCCCAGACGGCGACGTGGGCGTCGGGGTCGGAGTCGGCGTCGACGAGGTCGGACTCGGGCTGGGGGTCGTCGGGGTTCCGGAGAACTGCAGCCAGTCGACGTTGACGTTGCCGTTGACGAAGACGAGCCGCACGTCCTTGAGCCCGCTCTGTGCCGGCAGCGTGAGCGACCTGCTCTGGTAGGTGTTCCAGCCGCCCGTGCCGCTCACCGTGAGCGTGCCGGTGTTGACCCCGCCGACCCACACCTGGATTCCGGTGTTGCCGCCGCCGTTGGCGACGTTCAGCTGGATCGCGTTGGTCCCGGTGTGCAGGTCGACGCCGTTGTACTGCACCCAGGCGCCGGCACCGACATAGCACAGGACCCCGCTGCACACCTGCAGCGAGCCGCCTGAGCTGGTGTAGCTCTCCGCCTCGATTCGGGACCAGCCGTCGGCGTTGGCCTGGGTGGAGGCGGTGTTGGCCTGTGCCAGTCGGATCCCGCTGAGCAGCAGGAGCATCGCTGCCAGCGGGATCGCGAGCAAGGCGATCGACAGGCGATGTCTCGAAAGGAGCATGGTCGTTCTCCATCGGGGTTGGTGGTACGTACGGAACGTCCTACAGAGGGGGATGCGGGTGAAGCACGGTGCGCGGTCGACGGCCGGCGGCCCGGTGGGTGACGGACGCCAGGCGGTGGGCTAACCCGGTCCGGTCGACCGCAACAGGCTCACCCGTGCATATATATTCCTGGCCGACGATGCATGCGGCTACGGTAGGGTTAACCACTCAGCAATGTCAATGACTCGGGTCCGCAACACAGCGACCGCGCTCCATGCGCAGGTCGCGCCAACGTCGGCCGTCGGCCGTCGCAGACCCGCGACCTCGTCCGCCCGCCAGCAGACGCATCCACCCCGGCCGAACGCCCGCCCCGTCTTGAATATTTACTCGCTGATGAATAGAACTTGTCGAGCCAGTTCCGTTATGCAATCATCACAGTCAATGTGATAGGCCGAGGCAACCGCCTCCTCCGACCGGATGGATCGACTGCGGCTGACGACGACGCAGCTCACCACGTCCATCCTCCGCTGCCGGTCGGGCGATGCCGCGCCTTCCTGGTTCACCGCATTGGCGCAATAGCTATTCCTCTTCGCTCCGCGCGGAAAAATCGGAGTCCCGCGCCGAGCACATTTGTGCGGCATCAATTGTCTTTCTTTTGGGAGGTTGTGATGTTGTCGATGAGGTATCGGTTGTCGGTGGCGTTGGTGACGGTGCCGCTGTTGGTGTTGACCGCGTTGTGGTCCGGCGCCGGGCCGGCGCGTGCACAGGCGGCTGCGGCTGCGGCGGTGGACGGTTGGTCGAGGATCGAGGCCGAGAGCTACACCGGCTCAGGCGGCTCGTTGCAGGTCTGCAACGGCGTGTTGTGCTACGTCGGCGCGAACGCCTGGACCCAGTACAACGGCGTCGACCTGCACACCGGCACGAACACCATCCAGATCAACGCCGCCAACGGTGGCGGCAACACCGGAATCCAGGTGTGGGTCGGCGGCGCGAACCTCGGCACCCTGACCATCGGCGGAACCGGCGGATGGGACACCTACCAGACCAAGTCCCTGACCCTGCCCGCCCAGAACGGCACGCAGGACGTCAAACTCGTCTTCGTCAACGGCAACGTCAACGTCGACTGGCTCCAATTCGCCGGAACCACCACCCCACCACCGGCACCCACCACCTTCGCCGTCAACGCCGGCGGCGGCGCCTACACCAGCACCGACGGCACCGCCTTCGCCGCAGACACCGGATCCACCGGCGGCTCCACCTACACCAACGCCGTACCCATCGCCGGAACCACCGACGACCCGCTGTTCCAGACCGAGCGATACGGCAACTTCTCCTACGCCAAGAGCCTCGCCAACGCCAACTACCAGGTCACGCTCTACTTCGCCGAGACCTACCAGACCCAGGCCGGCAAACGCGTCTTCGACGTGCTCATGGAAGGCACCGAGAAGATCACCGACCTCGACATCTACGCCAAAGCCGGCGCCAACAACGCCTACACCACCCAAACCACCGTCGCCGTCACCGACGGCACCCTGAACATCCAATTCGTGTCCAACATCGAAAACGCCAAAGTCAACGCCATCAAAGTCACCCCCGCCGGCGCCACCGCCGCCTTCACCTACACCCCCACCAACCCGGCCGCCGGCCAACAGGTCATCCTCGACGCCTCCACCTCCACCGCCCCCGGCGCCACCATCACCGGCTACGCCTGGAACTTCGGCGACGGCACCACCGCCACCGGCGTGAGCGCCACCCACACCTGGACCACCCCCGGCAGCAAAACCGTCACCCTCACCATCACCGACAGCAACGGCAACACCGCAACCACCAGCCGGACCCTCACCATCAACAACGGCGACCCCATCGCCGCATTCACCGTCACCCCACCCAACCCCAAACCCGGCGAAACCATCACCGTCAACGGCACCACCTCCACCGACCCCAACGGCACCATCACCACCTACGCCTGGAACTTCGGCGACGGCACCACCGCCACCGGCATGAGCGCCACCCACCAATACGCCACCGAAGGCACCTACACCATCACCCTCACCGTCACCGACAACGACGGCCACACCGGCACCAAAACCACCGCCATCCAGGTGACTTCGAAGCAGAAGTACCGCATCGTCGTCTCGTCGGACTTCCCGACGCTCGACGGCGCCAACAGCGACCCGGACGACGTGCAGTCGATGGTCCGCTTCCTGATGTACACGAACGAGTTCGACGTGGAAGGCATGCTGGCCACCGCGGCCACGACCCGCAACGTGGCCAACAAGGCGAACATGCTGGCGGCGATCGACAAGTACGACCAGGTCGACGAGAACCTGCGCAGACACGACCCGGCCTACCCCAGCCCGGCCTACCTGCGTTCGATCGTCTACCAGGGCCGTAGCGGCACCTGGGGTGGATCTACCGGCAACAACATCGGCGCGGGCAAGGACAGCGACGCCTCCAACGCCGTGATCGCCATCGTGGACAGGCCGGATCCGCGGCCGGTGTGGTTCAGCATCTGGGGCGACAACAGCCAGGTGGCACAGGCGATCTGGAAGGTACAGAACACCCGTAGCACCGCCGACTTCAACAAGTTCATCAGCAAGATGCGGATCTTCGCCATCGCCCACCAGGACGGGACGATCGACTGGATGAAGCAGAACTTCCCGAGCTTGTTCATCATCCACTCGAACACGACCTACGGCGGGATGTTCTGCAACAGCGGCGACACCTCGATCTGCAACCTGTCCTGGCTCGACGCGAACATCCGCAACAACCACGGCCCGCTCGGCGCCACCTACCCGCCGAGGGGCTGCTGCGTGACGGGCATGCAGGAAGGCGATTCGCCGTCGTTCCTGCACCTGCTCAGCGCGAACCGCGGGATGAACAACCCCGAGGATCCCACCCAGCCGAGTTGGGGCGGGCAGTACCGCCGCGACGGCTCCACCAACCACTGGGTCGACGGACCCGGCGGCGGCACCATCTCGCAGTGGCGCTCGCAGTACCAGTCATCGTTCGCCCAACGCGCCGACTGGAACGTCTCCTGAGCGCTCGTTCCTCTGATCACCGCTGCGGCTCGGAGGTGCTGTCCGGCAGTGCCTCCGAGCCGCCTTTCCCCTGATCGTCCTTGTCTTTCTTTTGGGAGGTTGTGATGTTGTCGATGAGGTATCGGTTGTCGGTGGCGTTGGTGACGGTGCCGCTGTTGGTGTTGACCGCGTTGTGGTCCGGCGCCGGGCCGGCGCGTGCACAGGCGGCTGCGGCTGCGGCGGTGGACGGTTGGTCGAGGATCGAGGCCGAGAGCTACACCGGCTCAGGCGGCTCGTTGCAGGTCTGCAACGGCGTGTTGTGCTACGTCGGCGCGAACGCCTGGACCCAGTACAACGGCGTCGACCTGCACACCGGCACGAACACCATCCAGATCAACGCCGCCAACGGTGGCGGCAACACCGGAATCCAGGTGTGGGTCGGCGGCGCGAACCTCGGCACCCTGACCATCGGCGGAACCGGCGGATGGGACACCTACCAGACCAAGTCCCTGACCCTGCCCGCCCAGAACGGCACGCAGGACGTCAAACTCGTCTTCGTCAACGGCAACGTCAACGTCGACTGGCTCCAATTCGCCGGAACCACCACCCCACCACCGGCACCCACCACCTTCGCCGTCAACGCCGGCGGCGGCGCCTACACCAGCACCGACGGCACCGCCTTCGCCGCAGACACCGGATCCACCGGCGGCTCCACCTACACCAACGCCGTACCCATCGCCGGAACCACCGACGACCCGCTGTTCCAGACCGAGCGATACGGCAACTTCTCCTACGCCAAGAGCCTCGCCAACGCCAACTACCAGGTCACGCTCTACTTCGCCGAGACCTACCAGACCCAGGCCGGCAAACGCGTCTTCGACGTGCTCATGGAAGGCACCGAGAAGATCACCGACCTCGACATCTACGCCAAAGCCGGCGCCAACAACGCCTACACCACCCAAACCACCGTCGCCGTCACCGACGGCACCCTGAACATCCAATTCGTGTCCAACATCGAAAACGCCAAAGTCAACGCCATCAAAGTCACCCCCGCCGGCGCCACCGCCGCCTTCACCTACACCCCCACCAACCCGGCCGCCGGCCAACAGGTCATCCTCGACGCCTCCACCTCCACCGCCCCCGGCGCCACCATCACCGGCTACGCCTGGAACTTCGGCGACGGCACCACCGCCACCGGCGTGAGCGCCACCCACACCTGGACCACCCCCGGCAGCAAAACCGTCACCCTCACCATCACCGACAGCAACGGCAACACCGCAACCACCAGCCGGACCCTCACCATCAACAACGGCGACCCCATCGCCGCATTCACCGTCACCCCACCCAACCCCAAACCCGGCGAAACCATCACCGTCAACGGCACCACCTCCACCGACCCCAACGGCACCATCACCACCTACGCCTGGAACTTCGGCGACGGCACCACCGCCACCGGCATGAGCGCCACCCACCAATACGCCACCGAAGGCACCTACACCATCACCCTCACCGTCACCGACAACGACGGCCACACCGGCACCCTCACCAAGAGCGTCGCGGTGCGGAAGTCGTCGTCGAAGCCGCGGGTGGTGGTGCTGACCGACATCTCGACCTGGGAGCCGGACGACCACGAATCGTTGACCCGGCTCCTCGCGCATGCGGACATGTACGAGATCGAGGCCCTGGTGCTCACCACCGGTTGGAGCATCGACACCCTCAACGATCCGACCAAGAGCGGCTTCATCAGCATCATCAACGACACGATCAACGCGTACGAGAAAGATCTCCCCAACCTGATGAAGCGGTCGGGTCAGACCGGCTTCGCCCAGGACGAGAGCCGGCAGGACATCGGCTACTGGCCGAGCGCACAGTATCTGCGCGAGCGCACCATGACCGGCAGCCGCAACCGGGGCGTCCAGTTCCTCGGTGCCACGAATGATTCGCCCGGCAGCAACCAGATCATCCGGCTCGCCGACGAGAACGACGATCGCCCCCTATACGTGACCGTCTGGGGTGGCGGGAACACCGTCGCCCAGTCGATCTGGCGGGTGAAGCAGGACCGCACCCAGGCCCAGTTGACCTCGTTCCTGCGCAAGCTTCGCGTGTACACCATCACGGACCAGGACAGGTCCTCCTCGCAGCCCATCAGCGCCAGTTCCCACCAGTGGATGCGTAGCGTGTCCGGCGGGAACCTCTTGTTCATCTGGGACGAGTGCGCCTGGAAGTTCCAGAACGGCACCGGCAAGTCCAACTGGAGCCAGTACCAGACCCACATCCAGGGGCACGGCAACCTCGGCCGGCAGTATCCCAACTACGTGTACGGGGTCGAGGGCGATACGCCCTCCTTCCTCTACGTGACACCCACCGGGCTCAACGACCCTGATTCCCCGAGCCAGGCGAGCTGGGGCGGAACCTTCACCGGCGACTCCAACAACGTCTGGACCGGCGCCGGGTCGTGCGGCACCTACAACAGCCGCTTCTACTCCGCGTCCTTCAACAACTTCGCCGCCAGGATGGACTGGGCGCAGTCGGGCAGCGGCAACCGGAACCCGGTCATCGTCCTCGACGGTGACGACGGCATCAGCGTCCTCAGGAAGACGCCCAAGCAGGGGACATCAGTCACGCTCGACGCCTCCAAGACGTTCGACCCCGATGGCAACGGACTGCGGTACAACTGGTGGATCCAGTCCGATGCCGGTACGTACGCCGGGCCCGTCACCATCTCGAACAGCACGTCGAGCATCGCGACGATCAACGTTCCCGCCGACGCGGCGGGGAAGAGCTTCCACGTGGTCCTGGAAGTGATCGACAACGGCACGCACAACCTGAGCGACTATCGCCGGATCATCTTCCAACCGACCTCCTGAGCCACCATCGGAGTACGCGATGCCGGCCGAAGCGGAAAGCTTCGGCCGGCATCTGTGGCCCCCGTCGCGCCGACGGCCGTACGCCTTCACCTGGCAGGCGCAGCAAGCACCACACCGCCTCGGGCGGCACGCCGCCGCGTCAGAGCTGGTCCGGCTGACCCACCAGCCGAGCGCCGGCGGAGCGCGCCGGAGTCCCGGCCCACCCCCTTGGTGCGTCTGGTCGGGGCCCGCCTCCAGGTAAACAGACCCGTCGGCAGGTATGCACAAGGGGCTCACCGGGGACTACGCGGGGATGAGCGGCAATCCGCGTACCCTCCGGTCCCGCCTGGCGGCGGCGTGGTCGGGGTTCTGGCTGGTGCCGGCGGCGTTCGCCGCCGGCGCCGTGCTGCTGGCCCTCGGCCTGTCGGCGGCCGAACTGCGACTGGGCCTGCCGACCAGCGGTTTCCTGCCCAGCAGCGTGGCTGGCGCCCGGTCGCTGCTGTCGTCGATCATCACCGCGATGATCTCATTCACCGCGCTGGTCTTCTCCATCACCGTGGTGGCCGTCCAACTCGCCAGCAGCCAGTACTCCCCCCGGGTCCTACGGACCTTCTTGCAGGACCGGACCACGCAGGCCGCTCTCGGCACCTTCCTGGCGACCGCGCTGTTCGCCATGGTGGTGCTGGCGGCGTTGCCCGCCGGCTCCGACGCCCGGCTGCCGGAACTCTCGCTCGCCGTGACGATGACCCTCGTGCTCGCCAGCAGCGGGTTGTTCGTCTACTACCTGCACCACGTCACCACCGTCATGCGGGTCTCACACATCATCGCCGCGGTCGGCGCCCAGACCCGCCGGGTGATCGAGGAGCAGTATCCGTCCGGCCCAGCTTCCGCGCCCGTTCCACCGCTCGCCCCGCCGGTCCAGGTGATCACCGCGGTGCAGCCCGGCATGATCCAGCACGTCGACCTCGGCCGGCTCGCCGCGCTGGCCCGCGAACACGACTGCGCCCTGTCGGTCCTGCCCGCGCCGGGCGACTTCGTGGTGGCCGGGCAACCGCTGATCGCGGTCCATCCGATGCCCGGCGACCCGCTCCCGGCGACCGTGCCGGAGTCACGGGCCTGCATCGCGGTGAGCCTCGGCGTGGAACGGACCCTGGGTCAGGACGTCGGGTTCGGGTTCCGGCAGTTGACCGACATCGCCGAGCGGGCGCTGTCACCCGGGATCAACGACACCACCACCGCGGTCCGCAGCGTCCAGGAGATGCACGACCTGCTGCGCCGCCTGGCCGGCCGGCCCGGTCACCGCCTGCTCGTCGACGACCCCGACGGCACGCCACGGGTACGGGCCCGGGCGCAGGACTTGGACGGCTTCCTCGCGGTCGCGGTCGACGACGTCCGGCGGGCGGGACGCGACCAGCCGCGAATCATCCGCCTCCTGGACGACGTGCTCGCCGACCTGCGTTCCATCGCGCTGCCGGAGCACCTGCCCGACATCGCCCGCCGAACCGGGAACCGGCAGGCATGAGTCGGCGGTAACGGGGCAAGCGGCCGGCACAGGTCCGCGCCACAGGGGACGGCGGAGGAATGCCATGACTGCGTCCCGGTGGGCCAGCCCGCGGGGGCCGGCGCCTCGACGCACGCCGGCCGGACCCGAACCGCTACGTCGACCACGACCAGCCCGGCCGCCGCGCTCTCGCTGGTGTTCGGCGCGGCCGGGCTGTCAAGCGACCGCTAGCTGTCAGTTCCACACGGTCACGTCCTCGACGGCGAGCGCCCGACCGCCCTCGATGTCGCGGTATGCCGCCGCAGGGCCGAGCTCGTAGCGTTCCGACAGGGCACGGTACGAGAAGTCGACGACGGTGCCGCTCACGGTCACCAGTTGCGGCGGTTCCGCGGTGACCGGATCGGCGGACAGTACGAGCAGTGTCCCGTCGGTGAAGTCGACGTCGCGTACGACGAACGCGGTGCCGGTGATGACGCGGTCGATCGTGGCCGTCACAGTGAGGCGCGCACCCACCTCGGCCCGGGCGACCGTGCCCAGCCGGACGGTGGAGGCCGGCTCCGGCGTCGGCTGCGGATCCGCCGGCCGGCCGGAGCAGCCGGCGACGAGCATGGCCGCCGTCCACAGGACCGCCACCTGTCTCCGTCGGCGCGTCCGGGCCGGGCTCACCCCGCCACCCAGGAGACCGTGGGTTGCAGAACGGCCTCCTCCAACGCCATGCTCCGCCACCGGGTCACCTCCTGGTATTCCGGCTCGGCGACCATCCGGCTGAACGCCGTCCGGCTCGGATAGCGCACCAGCAGCACCGCGTCCCATGCCTGTCCCTCCTCGGCCACCAGCGCCGGTTGCCCGTCACCGGCGAAGCGCAGCAGGTTGAGCATGACCACCGGGCCGTCGGGATCGGCGGCGAAAATGCCTCGAGGTCCCGACCGATGGGGTCGACTGCCATGATCTGGTTCCCCTGTCGTCCCGGTCCGGCGGCGTCACACCACGTGCACCCTGACGTTGACATCGTGCACCCCGGGCACGGCCCAGGCGAGCCCGTGCGCACGGGCCAGCGCTTCGGCCGAGCCGACCCGCCCCTCCAGGATGACCACCCGGTTCTGCGCCTCCACGCAGATGCGCTCGTGGCGCAGTAGCGGGTCACGATTCATCTGCTCGACCACCTGGCAGGCCAAGTGGGTGTCGTTCGCCGCCGGGCCGTCGTGGAACAGCGACGGCAGCCTTTCCGGGAAGAACCACGGGTAGGTCATGACGCGTCTCCTCACCTCTCGATCGCCGTCCTTCACGCCCTACCCCGAGGGTTCGAGGGCAATACGACAGGTCCATGACGATCCGCACCCACCTTCGGCCCCGCCACGCCCACCCTCGCGTCGGCCGACACCGACGTGCCGGCCTGACCTCCGACCGGCTCGGCTCGCTACCGGCCGTCCTCACCGCCGCGGTCGCGCAGCCGCTCGATCAGCAGCAGCGCGAGATCGTCGCGGGGTTCGCCACCGGCGTGCGTCCGCACCGCACGCCAGACCTCGTCGAGCGCCTTCGACAGGCAGGGAGTGGAGAGTGGGCGGTCCAGAAGCCGAAGCGGAAAGAACCGGCCGGCGTCGTCGCGTGCCTCGATCAGGCCGTCGGTGTAGAGCAGCAGACGGTCACCTGTCGACCAGGTGTGGTGCGCCGGCGGGGTGCGCCGGCCGCCCAGCCCGAGCGGCCGGTCCGGCTGGTGCTCGCCGAGCGGGGAGGGCGGACCTCCGGGTCGGTGTCGTAGCGGCACGGGATGTCCGCAGTTCATCACCCACAGGTCCGGTCCGCTGACCTCCAGCAGGACGGCCGTGACGAAGGTGACGCCGTAGGCGGGCTTCGGTTCCCGCGCGACCAGGGCGTCGAGATCCGTGGCGACCTCCTCCAGCCGGTCGCGCACGATCGCGGACTGCCGGAACGCGCCGATCACCGCCGAGGCCAGCTGCACCGCCGGTAGCCCCTTGCCGCACACGTCGCCGATGATGACACGCACCCGGTCCGGTCCCGGTACGACCTCGTAGAGGTCTCCGCCCACCCCCGCATCTCGCTGCGCGGAGACGTACCGGGCTCCCAGCGCCACGTCGCCGATCCTGGGTGGGACCTCTCGCAGGATGGCCTTCTGGGTGACCCGCACGATCTCGCTCATCCGCCGGATCCGCTCCTCGCGCAGCGTGCGGGCCCGGGCCACGTACAGCGCCGCGACGCTGACCGTGATGACCACTGCCACGCGCAGGACGTGGTCGAGGCTGCCCAGGGTCTGGCTGGGCAGGCCGGCCAGAACAGCGGCGCCCGTCGCCGCGGCGGATGCGACGGCGGTCCGTCTCGGGGTGTCCACGGCGGCGGCGAGCAGCGGGGCCAGGGCGAGGAAACCGATGAGGACGGCGTGCGCGGCGGCCGCCACGTCGACCAGCAGCACGACGGCGATGAGCGCCAACGCCGCGGGCAGTCCGAGCCACGACCGGTGCCCGGACCCGGTGGAGTGCCAGGGCTCAGTCATCGACGGCTAGCCGATCATGCACCCCGGCGGCGGAAGGTCTTGCCTCCAGCATCGCCCGCAGCGCGGCGATCTCGTCTCGCAGGGCCACGACGTCGGCGGCGGTGGCCGGCTCCGGTCGGTTCCGGTCGGCGACCCGCTCGACGATCCAGGTCGCGAGTGATCCGGTCACGAAGCCGATCAGGCCGATCCCGCCGACCATGAGGCCGAGCGCGACCAGTCGTCCCGCCGTGGTCACCGGGTAGAGGTCGCCGTATCCGACAGTCGTGATCGTCACCGCGGACCACCAGAGGGCGTCGGTGAACGAGGTGATCGAGGCGTCCGGGGCGCCCCGTTCCGCGTCGAGCACCGCCAGAGCCGACACGACCACCAGCAGCACGGTCGTGGCGCTGACGTACAGGGCGAGGCGGCCACGGGCCCACTCGGTCGTGCGCCGGGTCAGGTTCAGCACGACGGTGACCAGCCGGAGCGCTCGCAGTGGACGCAGGAACGGCAGCACGAGCACGGCCAGGTCGAACAGGTGAGTACGCAGGAACCGCAGCCGGTCACCGGCGAGGGCGAACCGCACCAGCAGGTCTGCCCAGAAGAGCAGCCAGATGGTCACGCTGGTGACCTCGCAGGCGGCCGCCCACCGGTGGGGTAGCTGGGGCACGAGGATGGGCCATGCGTACGCGGCGAGGAAGGCCACGGACAGCAGGGTCAGCGGGGCAGCGGTGAGTTGCTCCCAGCGCCCGACCGCCCGCTGCCGGGATCCGTCGCGCCGGCCGGACACCGCCCCCACCGCCTTTCCTGCACTCATGCAACCATTGTGTGGTGGAACTCTACGTCCCGCCCGACGCGCCGGTGACGGACCCCGAGTCGGCGCTCGTCGGCCAGCTCGCCGCGCTGAGTCGGGTGCTGGTGGGCTTCACCGCGCGAACGCTGGCCGGCCTCGACACGGAGTTGACCCTCTCCCAGTACCGCACTCTGGTGCTACTCGCCGCACGCGGACCGCTTCGAACGGTCGACCTTGCGACAGCCCTCGCGGTGCACCCGTCGACCACGACCCGCACCTGTGACCGTCTGGTCCGACGCGGCCTGGTGGCCCGGCGGCAGGGCACCACCGACCGAAGGGTGGCCTGGCTGACCCTCACCGGGGCCGGACGCGACCTGGTCGGGGAGGTGGTCCGTGGGCGGACCGAGCGAATCCGTGACCTCGTCCAGGCCGCGGACGCGGTTCATCTGGCGACCGGAACGGACCTCATCGGCACCCTCGTGGCAGCAGCCGGCGAGCCGACCGAGGACACCTGGTGGCGAACCTGGGCGGACAGCGCCCACCGCGAGGACGGTGCCTGACCCGCTCCCCGTCGACCGAGCGCCGGCGGCGCTGTCCCGTCCACCCGACCGGCAGGAGTTGTCAGGCGCGCCCGAGAGCGGGCTGTTTCCTTGGCTGACCGCCACAGATGACCGCCGGCACTACGGGTCTCCGCCGGTCGGGCGACGGCGTTCAGCAGGGGTAGCGGTACAGCCCTCGTGCGGCACGACTGGTGAGGATCACCACGTTCGGCAAACTCTCCCCTGACGGAAGGGTATGTTCGGCGTCGGCGTCGGCGATCGAGCAGCGCCGGGTGACGCCCGAGATGACCGTGACCCGGAGCGAAGGTTCCTCGGGCCATCAACCAGTTGACGCTTGCCGGTGTGGAGCCGCGGCCCGTGCTCAGGGCCGGACATCCGTGCGTCCGCGAGACGCCTGAGGGAAAAGGCTGTATGTCTTCTGTGCTGTCCGCGGTCTCCCGACCGCGTCCGTCCCGTCCGTCGTGGTTGTCGCCGAAGGTGTTCCGCACCGAGGTCCTGGCTGGCCTGGTCGTCGCCCTGGCCCTGATCCCGGAGGCGATCTCCTTCTCGATCCTGGCCGGGGTCGACCCGCGGGTGGGGCTGTTCGCCTCGTTCACGATGGCGGTAACGATCGCGATCTGTGGTGGCCGGCCGGCGATGATCTCCGCCGCGACCGGCGCGATCGCGCTGGTGGTGGCACCGCTGGCGAAGCAGCACGGGCTGGACTACCTGATCGCGGCGGTGATCCTCGGCGGCGCGATCCAGGTGCTGCTGGCGGTGCTCGGGGTGGCGAAGCTGATGCGGTTCATTCCGCGCAGCGTCATGGTCGGCTTCGTCAACGCCCTGGCGATCCTGATCTTCGCTGCCCAGGTTCCGCACCTGTTGGGCGTGCCGTGGCTGGTCTACCCACTCGTCGCCGGCGCGCTGGCGATCATGGTCGGGCTGCCCCGGCTCACCCGTGCGGTTCCGGCGCCGCTGGTCGCGATCGTCGTGCTGACCGTGGTCACCGTCTTCACCAGCGTGGCGGTGCCGACCGTGGGTGACCAGGGAGCGCTGCCGGACAACCTGCCCACCCTGGGCCTGCCACAGATCCCCTGGACCATGGACACCCTCACCCTGATCGCCCCCTACGCCATGGGCATCGCGCTGGTCGGGCTGATGGAGTCGCTGATGACCGCGAAACTGGTCGACGACATCACCGACACCCCGTCCAGCAAGACCCGCGAGTCCTGGGGCCAGGGCGTGGCCAACATCGTCACCGGGTTCTTCGGCGGCATGGGCGGCTGCGCGATGATCGGCCAGACGATGATCAACGTGAAGGCGTCCGGCGCCCGCACCCGCCTGTCGACCTTCCTGGCCGGCGTGTTCCTGCTGGTCCTCGTCGTGGCGCTCGGCGACGTGGTCGCGGTGATCCCGATGGCCGCCCTGGTCGCCGTGATGATCATCGTGTCGGTGTCCACGTTCGACTGGCACTCGGTCGCCCCGGCCACCCTCAGGCGGATGCCGTACGGCGAGACGATCGTCATGCTTGCCACCGTGGTCACCACCCTGGCCACCCACAACCTGGCCATCGGCGTCGTGGTCGGCGTGCTCACCGCCATGGTGATCTTCGCCCGGCGGGTCGCCCACCTGGTCGAGGTCACCAGCGTCCTGGACCCCGACGGCGGCACCCGGATCTACTCCGTGCACGGGGAACTGTTCTTCGCCTCCAGCAACGACCTCGTCGGCCAGTTCGACTACGCCGACGACCCGGCGAACGTGGTGATCGACATGACCCACGCCCACGTCTGGGACGCCTCCTCCGTCGCCGCGCTCGACGCGATCACCACGAAGTACGCCGCCCGCGGTAAGACCGTCGAGATCGTCGAGCTGAACACGCCCAGCGCCCGCATCCACGACACCCTCGCCGGCCGGCTCGGCGTCGGCCACTGATGGCCGCCGCCAACCGCGAAACCGGCGCGGCGCAACACCCCTGCGGCCCGGCAGCCGGCCGCCTCATGCAGATCGGCGAGGCCGCCGAACGGGTCGGGCTGAGCATCCGCACCATCCGCCACTACGAGGAAGCCGGCCTGATCGTCCCCTCCGCGCGCAGCGAGGGCGGCTTCCGCCTCTACACCGAACCCGACCTCGACCGCCTCGCCGTCGTCAAGCGCATGAAACCCCTCGGGTTCACCCTCGACGAGATGCGGGACCTGCTCACCGTCCTCGACGCCCTCGACACCGCCACCGGCGCCGACCGGACCGAGCTGCTCGACCGACTGGCGATGTTCCACACCGCCGCCACCACCCGCGTCGCCGCGCTACGCGACCAACTCGCCACGGCCGAAGGCTTCGCCGACACCCTCCGCGACAAACTCGACCACCACGGCAGCCCGACGGCCTGATCACCACCCTTGCCGACCAGCCCCGAGCCGGGATCCTGCGATTCGGGATCATCGGTCGGCGTCGGTGCCCGCCCCGAGGGCGGTGCGGGCCATGGCAGCGATCAGCACGGCCGCTGCCGCCACGTGCAGAGCACCGAGGATGACCCGGGTCGCGACGTCCAAACCCGGTGCCGGCAGCGGCGCGACGAAGCCGGACCCGAGCGCGGTGGTCATCCAGACCAGCCGCGCGGACCAGGGCAGCACCCGCTCGAGGAATGCGAGCAACGACCGGTCGGTGAGCGCGGTCGTGAGCCCGGCCAGGCCGCCGACGGTCACCCCGGCGGCGAGGAGGGCGAGGACGGGTACGGCCACCGCGGCTCAGAGCGGCCGGCCCCCGTCGGCGCGTATCGTGGACCCGGTTGCTGGACCGCCGCGGAGTCAGCAGTGCGGTGGGCGCGAGATGGGGCTGAGGCCGTGAGCGTTGCCGCAGAGGCGGAGGATCGCGGAGTCGCGCTGATCAGGGATCTGGTCGCGGGCGCGGGCGCTGTCGTGCTGGCCACGTTCGCCGCGGTGGTGATGTTCCCGGCCGAGGAACCGGTGGGACGCGTACTGGTGATGGCGGTTACCTGCGGCCTGCTGGCCGCCTGGTTGACCGATTGGCGCGCAACGATCGTCACGGCGGCGCTGGCCGGCGGCGTCTTCGTGAGCCTCCTCGCCGACGGCGCGCCACCCACTCCGTCTCCCTGGGGTTTCACGCCAATCTTCGTGGTGGCGGTGGTACTCGGGATGGGCAACCGGCTCCTGCGACTGCTGGGGCGCAGGAACGAGGGGAACCGCCGGTCGTAGCCGGCAGCGGGCGTTGCGGCCGTCGCCGCCAGTGCGATGGGTCGCGGTGAGCCGGGAAGTCACCTCCTCGTGTCTCGGACGTCTACCAGAGGTAGGCCCGCTGCCGATGGCGGGCCCAGCGGCACGCGCGCGACCGACGCGACGGCCCCGGCGTATCGTCGGTGCATGCGCGCGAGCGACGTAGCGATCTCGATGGACACTGTCACCGAGGACATGCCGGCCCGAGAGGCCGCCCGGATCCTGGCGGCGCAGGATCTGCCCGGCCTGATCGTGGTGGACACCGCGGGTCGCCCGTCGACGGTCCTGGCGGGCACGCAGGTACTGCGCATGGCGCTGCCGTCCTACTGCCAGGACGATCCGGCGCTGGCGCGGGTGATCGACGAGGCTGCCGCCGATGTGGTCCTGGCGGGGATCGGCAACCGTACCGTCGCGGATCTGCTTCCCCGCAACCGCCCGGGTCTGCCGGCGGTCAGCGCCGACGCCACTCTGCTCGAGGTTGCCTCGGTGATGGCCCGGACGAATGTGCCGCTGGTCGCGGTCGTGGACCGCGACCAGGTGATGACCGGGGCGATCACCCTGGACGGGTTGCTCGACCGGATCCTCGGCACCTGAGAGTCAGAAGAACCGCAGCCACAGGTACGGCACGGCGATCGCCACCGAGATCACGGTCACGATCAGACCATACTTGGTGAAGCCCCAGAATGTGATCTTGTGTCCGGCCCGGTCCGCGATGCCGAGCACCACCACGTTCGCCGACGCGCCCACGGCGGTGGCGTTGCCGCCGAAGTCAGCGCCGATGGCGAGCGCCCACCACAGCACCTGAGCCTTGTCGAGCCCGCCCTCGGCGTTGACCAACTCGCTCACGATCGGGCTCATCGTCGCCACGTACGGAATGTTGTCCACGATCGCGGACAACCCCGCCGAAGCCCACAACAGCAACATGGTGGCCGGCCAGAGCTTGCCCTCGACGGCCTCGGTCGCCGATCGGGCGATGCTGTCGATCACCCCGGTGGCGACCAGGGCGCCGACCATGACGAACAAGCCGGCGAAGAACACCAGTGTCGGCCACTCGACGTCCTTGGCCACCTCTTCAGCGTCCAGCCGGGACAACACCAGCAGCAGCAGTCCACCGAGTAGCGCCACCACCGACGGCTCCAGGTGCAGCACGGTGTGCAGGCTGAACGCGAGCAGTACCGCGCCGAGGACCACCAGGCTGATCACGACGAGGCGGCGGTCGCGAATCGCGTCCGCCTCCCGGAGCGCCATCACCCGTGCGGCACGCTCGGCGTCGTACCGAAACGCCCTGCGGAACATGATCCGGCACAGGCCGATGAACACGACGATCACGATGAGTACCAGCGGGGCCATGACGTTCAGGAAATCGGTGAAACTCAACCCGGACCGGCTGGCGATGATGATGTTCGGTGGGTCGCCGACGAGGGTGGACGCACCACCGATGTTCGACGCCATGACCTCGGCGATGAGGAACGGGATGGGTGGCACGTCGAGTCGCTCACAGACCAGCAGCGTGACCGGTGCCACCAGCAGCACCGTGGTGACGTTGTCCAGCGCCGCCGACACCACGGCGGTCACGACCACCAGGATCACCATGATCGGGAATGGACGGCCCCGCGCCTTCTTGGCGCTCCAGATGGCCAGGTACTCGAACAGGCCGGTGCGCTTCAGGACGCCGACGATCAGCATCATGCCCAGCAGCAGGAAGATGACGTTCCAGTCGATTCCCGCTTCTTCGGAGAAGAACGCGTGCTCGGCGTCGGTGGCGCCGATGGCCAGCATGATCGACGCGCCGCCCACCGCCACCGTCACCCGGTTGATCTTCTCGGTGGCGATCAGGACGTACGCGACGGCGAACACGGCCACCGCCGTCCAGGCCAGGATGCTCATTCGGCGTTTCTCCGGTTCTGGTCAGCCGTCACCGCAACGCCGACCCGACTTCCCGGCACACCCAGATCAACCTATCAGTCTGGGCGGTCATCCACCGTTTGCGAGGGCCTGGGCGACGAGGCCGCCGGCGACCGGCCGACTCAGTGTTCGGTGGCCTGGCCGGGCCGCGGCTGGTAGATGTCCGGCACGCCGTCCTGGTCATGGTCGATGGTTTCCAGTTCGCGGACCCGTCGGTAGACCCGGGTGCGGGCGCGCAGGACGACCGTTGCGAGCAGCGCGGAGAGCAGCGATCCGGTGAGCACCGCGACCTTGACGTGGTCGTCGCGTTCGCTGCCGAGGCCGTACGCGAGTTCGCCGATGAGCAGGGAGACGGTGAACCCGATGCCGGCGAGCAGCGCCAGGCCGAGCACGTCGTACCAGTTCAGGCCCTCTTCCGGGTCGGCTCGGGTGACGCGCGACGCCAGCCAGGTGGCTGCCATGATGCCGATCGGTTTGCCGACGATCAGGCCGACCACGATGCCGAGCGCGACCCGGTCGGTGAGCGCGGTGGTCAGCCCGGCCAGGCCGCCGACGGTCACCCCGGCGGCGAGGAACGCGAAGACGGGCACCGCCACCCCGGCCGAGAGCGGCCGGATCCGATGCTCGAAGTGCTCGGCCAACCCCGGTCCGGCGTCCGGACCGCCGGCCGCGGCGCTGCGGACGACCGGGACGGTGAACGCGAGCAGCACCCCGGCGACGGTCGCGTGCACGCCGGACTCGTGCACCAGCACCCAGGTCGCCGCCGCCAGTGGAAGCAGCAGCCACCAGGAACGCACCCGGCGCTGCACCAGCAGGCCGAAGACCGCCAGCGGGATCAGCGCACCGGCCAGCGGCCCGATGGACAGGTCGGAGGTGTAGAACACGGCGATGATGAGGATGGCCAGCAGGTCGTCGACGACGGCCAGGGTGAGCAGGAAGGTCCGCAGCGCCGAGGGCAGCATCCGGCCGACCACGGCGAGCACGGCGAGGGCGAAGGCGATGTCGGTGGCGGTCGGTACGGCCCACCCCCGCGCGGCGCCCTCCCCCGCGCCGGCGGCGATCAGGACGAACAGCAGCGCGGGCACCGCCACTCCGCCGACCGCGGCGGCGACCGGTATCGCCGCGCGGCGGGGATCGCGAAGGTCACCGGCGACGAACTCGCGCTTGAGTTCCAGCCCGGCGACGAAGAAGAAGATCGCCAACAGGCCGTCCGCGGCCCAGGTGGCGAGACTGAGGTCGAGGTGCAGCGCGGCGGGCCCGACCCGCAGGTCACGCAGTGAGTGGTAGCTCTCCGCCCACGGTGAGTTGGACCAGAGGAGCGCCAGCACCGCCCCCACCAGCAGCAGGGCGCCACCCACGGTCTCCTTGCGGAGGATGGCGGAGATGCGGCTGGTCTCGCTCCACGAGCGGCGGGCGAACAGGCTGGTGCTGCGGCGGTCTGCGTCAGACACGGAACTCCTCGTAGGCAGGCAGGGACCATCACATCGCCGACCAGGCTTCCCGGCACACCATGACCAGCCTATCCGCCACGGCGCCGGACGTATCGATCTTCGCCGGTCAGGCAGCCGTCGCTCGCCAGAGCGGTCGTCCCCGGCGCCCCGCGGCAGGCCACCGGACGGCGTCCTCGCGGCCTGGCGGTCGCCACCGGATCGGCGTCACCTCGGCTCGGCGGGACCGTCGGGTCCATTGCCGTGGGAGCCGTCGCCGGTGTCCGGGGCGGTGCGACTCCCGCCGTCCGTCCGGTCGGCGCGGGGTGGTGGCGTCACCGCGGAGCGGCGGGCCTGCCCGATCCGGCGCAGCACGCCGTGCCAGGCGGGCGTCTCGCGGGACTCGTCGAAGGCCCGCGCGACCACGACGTCGGTGGAGGAGTGCGCCAGGATCGAGATGACGATGGTCAGCGCCACGAGGTGGAAGACCTCGTCGCCGGCGGCGATGCCGGATTCGAGGACCAGCAGCCCGTAGACGACCGAGGCGAAGCCCTTCGGGCCGAACCACATCGCGGCGGCCTGTTCCCGCAGGCCGAGCCCGGAGCGCAGGAAGGAGATCCACAGCGCCACCGGTCGGGCCACCACGATGGCCAGGACGGCGAAGAGCCAGCCGGTCCAGGAGATCTCCCCGAGGAACTCCACCGAGATCAGCGCCCCGAACACCAGCAGCGCGGCGAGTTTCAGCAGTTCGGCGACGTTCTCCCCGAAGTGCTCGAACGCGGCGCGCTCCCGCGGCCCGAAGGTGGCCACAGTGATGCCGGCGGCGAACGCGGCGAGGAACAGGTTGCCGTGGGTGGCCTTGCCCAGCGCCAGCACCAGCAGCCCGATCGCCACCCCGTTGAGCGGCGCGTACGCCGCGGACGCGGCGAGCCAGCGGGTGCGCTCCAGCGTGATCGCGGCCAGTGGCACCAGCACGCCGATCAGCAGTCCCACCGCCAGCTCGGTGCCCAACTCCCCCAGGTGCAGATCGTCGGAGCCGGCCGCGACGGCCAGCAGCACCACCACGAACGGCAGGGCGAGACCGTCGTTGACCCCGGACTCGACGTTGAGCAGGTGCCGCAGCCGGGCGGGCACCTTGTCGTTGCCGACCAGCGCGGCGGCGAAGACCGGGTCGGTGGGGGCGAGGATCGCCCCGATCAGCAGCGCCTCCGGCCAGTCGAGGCCGGCGACGTAGTGGGCGAGCACCGCGGTGACGAGCAGGGTGAGCGGCAGTCCCCAGCCCAGGGCGCGTCCGGGCAGCCGCCACGCCGAGCGTAGGTCGGCCCACCCGACCCGCATCCCGTCGGTGAAGAGCACCGCGAACAGCGCCAGCTCCGCCAGCTGCGCCACGATCGGGGAGTCGGCCCGCAGGTGCAGCACCCCGGTGGTGTCCTCGCCGAGCAGGAAACCGGCCACCAGGAACAGCGCCGCGGTGGACAGGATGGTGCGGTGGGCCAGCGCGGAGACGAGCACGGCGGCCAGCAGGACGGCGGCGAAGCACAGCAGCAGCACGGGGGACCTTCCGGGGCGCGGATCATCACGGTGCCGACCAGACTTCCCGGCGCTCCACGGATCTCGGTGATCATAACGGCCCCCGACGCACAGCGCGACGGCCCTGAACGGCAGACCGGCCGTGCTGCTCTGTTCGGGCGTGACATACCGGCGTACCGTGAGGTCCGGTGCGCCGGGAAGCCTGGTCGGCAGTCGTGACACGTCGTCGACCGGAGGCAGCCGTGGCCGCACCCGCCATCCGCACGCAGCACCTGACCAAACGCTACGGGCGGCTGCTGGCCCTCGACGGGCTGGACCTCGCCGTGTCAGCCGGTGAGGTGTTCGGGTTCCTCGGCCCGAACGGCGCCGGGAAGTCCACCGCGATTCGTCTGCTGCTCGGCCTGGCCCGGCCCACCGCCGGGAAGGCCTGGATCTTCGACGGCGACGCGGTGGACGTCGCCGCGGCGCACCGGCTGCTGGCGTACGTGCCGGCCGACGTGGCGCTCTGGCCGCAGCTCACCGGCGCGGAAACCCTGGAACTGCTCGCCGCGACCGGGCCGGGAGTCGACCGCGCCTACCGCGACGAGCTGGTGCAACGATTCGCCCTCGACCTGTCCACTCCGGCCCGCGCCTACTCCACGGGTAACCGGCAGAAGGTCGCCCTGGTCGCGGCGTTCGCCACCCGCGCCCCGCTGCTGGTTCTCGACGAGCCGACCAGCGGCCTGGATCCCCTGATGGAAGTCCAGTTCAGGCGCGCTGTCGCGGTCGCTCGCGACAACGGGCAGACGGTCTTCCTCTGCTCCCACCAACTCGCCGAGGTCGAGGCGGTCTGCGACCGGGTGGCGATCCTGCGCGCCGGTCGGCTCGTCGACGTCGCCACCGTCGAGGCGTTGCGCCGCCTGCACCGCACCGAGGTGACCGTCCGGTTCACAGGCTCCGCACCCGACCTGCGGGACGTGGCCGGCGTCGAGATCGTCGCGCAGGACGGCGGCATGCTCCGCTTCGCCATGAGCGGGCCGGCCGCGCCGGCGCTGCGCGCCCTCGCCGCCGCCGACGTCACCGCGCTCACGGTGCGGGAACCGAGCCTTGAGGAGATCTTCCTCGACTACTACGGCGAGTCGTCCCGATGACCGCCACCGTCAGGCCAGGAGACGGCGACCCGGCTCGGCCCGCCGGAGGAGCCGTCACCCGGCTCGCCGTCCGGCAGGTACGTCGGGGTGCGTTCGTCGTGCTGACCGTGACGGTCGGCATGTCGGTGCTGGTCGCCGCCACCTACGCCAGCACGATCGCAGGCGGTGGCGGCGCGCAGGCCCTCGCCGTCCTGGCCGGGAACCCCGCGATCCGTACGCTGTTCGGCGAGCCGGTCGCCCTCGACACCGTCGGCGGTTTCACGGTTTGGCGCACCGGCGTGGTCCTCGCTGTGCTGCTGTCGGTGTGGGGGACGCTGGTCACCACCCGCGTGACCCGGGGTGAGGAAGAAGCCGGCCGGTGGGATCTCCTGCTCGCCGGCCGGCTGAGCCGGCCGGCGCTGCTCGGCCGGCACGTCGCGGTGCTGACGGCCGCGATGATCCTGATCGGGATCACGCTCGCCGTGGCGCTCACCGCGGTCGGCTCCCCGGCCCCCGGGGCGGTCGTGCACGCCGCCGGTCTGGCGGCGGCCGGCTTGGTGGCGGTCGCGGCGGCGGCCCTCGCCGCGCAGATCTTCCCGACGCGATCGGGAGCGACCGGAGCCACGCTGGCGTTCCTCGGCGTGGGACTGATGGCTCGCATGGTCGGCGACGGCGTCACCGCCCTCGGCTGGCTGCGCTGGCTGCCGCCGTACGGTCCGCTGGCGTTGCTCCGCCCGTACCGGGACGACCGGTGGTCGCCCCTGGTCGTCCTCGCGCTCACCGCCATCGCGCTGGCCGTCGCCGCGCTCGCCCTGGCCGGGCGACGCGACGCCCGGGACGGGCTGCTCGCCCCCGCCACCGGCCGGTCATCGCGGCTACGGCTGCTCGGCTCGGTGGAGGCCTTCGCCATCCGGCGGATGCTGCGACCGTTTGCCGGTTGGTCGGCCGGAATCGGCGCCTACTTCCTCCTGATCGGCATGCTCGCAGAATCGCTGACCGGCTTCCTCGCCGACAATCCCCGCTTCGCCGACCTGGCGGCGCAGGCGGGCTTCGCCGGCCTCGGCACGGTCCGCGGGTACGCCGCAACGCTGTTCGCCCTGCTCGCCGTCCCGGTCGGCGCGTTCACCGCCGTACGGCTCGCCGCGCTCGCCGCCGCCGAGACCGGCGAACGTCTGACCCTGCTACTCGCCGGGCCGGTCACCCGTGGCCGACTCCTCAACGCCGAGATCCTCACCACCGCGGCCGGCGCGGCGGTCCTCGTCACCGTCGCCGCGACGGCGACGTGGCTCGGCGCGTCCCTGGTCGACGCGAACCTGCCGCTGTCGGCGGCACTCGCCGGCGCCTGGAACACGCTGCCGGTCGCGCTGCTCAGCCTCGCCGCCGCGACCGTGGCCCTCGGCCGCGCCCCGCGCGGCGTGGTGGCCTGGGGCATGATGCCGACCGCCGGCGGGTTCCTGCTCACGGTCGTCGCCGACAGCATCGACGCGCCGGGGTGGGTGAGCGCGGTGTCGCCGTACCGTCATCTCGCGGCCGTGCCGCAGGCGGTGCCCGACTGGCCGGCGCTGGCCGCCATGGGTGCGGTCGCGGTCGCGGCGGTGATGGTCGGCCGGCACGCCTACCAGCGACGCGACCTGCGTCGGTAGGCCGTGCATGCCGCAGGTCGACGCGGTGGCCGTGGGCAGCGGCCGGCCCGCCTCGTCGGTGACAGGTCGTGAGAGCATGCGGTTCATGACCCGGATCGGCCAGAGGGCCACACCGACGGCGCGCCCCGCTGATGGTCGCCGCCATGGCGCCGGTGGCACGTGATCGGTCGAGCACCGGCGTGGCAGCGGCGCAGCAGCCGGCTGCGGCATCCCGCGCAGGTGATCGCCGTCGGTTTCGGCACGGCGGTGGCGGTCGGCACCGGTCTGCTGTCGCTGCCCGTGGCCACCCGTTCCGGGGAGCGGACCGGTCTGGTGGATGCGCTGTTCACCGCGACCTCCGCGGTCTGCGTGACCGGGCTGGTCACCGTCGACACCGGCAGCTACTGGTCCGGTTTTGGCCAGGCGGTGATCCTGCTGCTCATCCAGGCCGGCGGGCTGGGGATCATGACCCTCGCGACGCTGTTCACCGTGCTGCTGTCCCGGCGGCTCGGTCTGCGGGCCCGGTTCCTGGCCCAGGCCGAGACGAAAAGCCTCGACCTGACCGACGTGCGCGCGGTGGTCCGCCGGATCGTGCTGTTCAGTCTCGCCAGCGAAGCCGTCGTCGCGGTGGCGTTGACCGCCCGGTTCGCCACCGCCTACGACGAACCGTTCGGCGAGGCGGTGTACGACGGGGTGTTCCACGCCGTGTCGGCGTTCAACAACGCCGGTTTCTCCACCAACGCCGACAGCCTCGTCGGCTATGTCACCGACCCGTGGATCTGCCTGCCGATCGCCGCCGCGGTCATCCTGGGCGGGCTGGGCTTCCCTGTCGTGTTCGAACTGCTCAGGTGCTGGCGCCGCCCGGCGCTGTGGTCGGTGCTGACCCGCATCACCCTGGCCCTGACCGGCGCGCTGCTCGTGCTCGGTACCGCCGTGCTCACCCTCGCCGAGTTCACCAACCCGCGTACCCTGGGCCCGCTCGGCGGCGGGCAGAAGCTGCTGGCCGGGTTCTTCGCCTCCACCATGACCCGCACCGCCGGCTTCAACAGCGTCGACATCGGCGCGATGCGGCCGGAGAGCCTGCTCGCCAGCGACGTGTTGATGTTCATCGGCGGCGGTAGCGCCGGCACCGCCGGCGGCATCAAGGTCACCACGTTCGGGCTGCTCGCCTTCGTGCTCTGGTCGGAGATGCGCGGCGAACTACACGTCCACGTCGGCCGGCGGCGCATTCCCGCCAGTAACCAGCGCCAAGCCCTCGCCGTCGCCCTGCTCAGCGTCGGCGCCGTGGTCACCGCCACCTTCGCGCTGTTGGCCACCACCCCGTACCGGCTCGATGTCGTGCTGTTCGAGGCGGTGTCCGCGTTCGCCACCGTCGGCCTGTCCACCGGCATCACCGCCACCCTGCCGCCGCAGGCCGACCTGCTCCTGGTGGTGCTGATGTTCGCCGGCCGCGTCGGTCCGCTCACCCTGGCCTCCGCGCTGGCGCTGCGCGACCGCAACCGCCGCTTCGAACTACCCGAGGAAAGGACGATCGTTGGCTGAGACACGCACCGAACCCGTCGTCGTCATCGGGCTGGGCCGCTTCGGCTCCGCCCTGGCCCTGGAACTGGTCAACCGGGGCACCGAGGTCCTCGGCATCGATCACCGGCCAAAGGTCGTGCAAGCCCTCTCCGGACAGTTGCCGCACGTCATCACCGCCGACTCCACCGACATCGAAGCGCTGCGACAACTCGGCGTCGCCGAGTTCCACCGCGCGGTGGTGGCGATCGGCACCGACATCCAGGCCAGCATCCTCACCACCAGCCTGCTGGCCGAACTCGGCATCCCCGACATCTGGGCCAAGGCCATCAGCGCCCAGCACAGCAACATCCTCACCCGCGTCGGCGCCCGTCACGTCGTGGCACCCGAACACGACATGGGCGAACGCGTCGCGCACCTGCTCTCCGGCCGCATCCTCGACTACGTCGAGGTCGACGCCGACTTCGCCGTCATCAAGACCACCCCACCCCGCGACATCGTCGGCGTGCCCCTGCGCGAATCCCGCCTGCGCAGCAAGTGGGGCGTCACCGTCGTCGCCGTCAAACCACAAGCCGCCCCACCCGGCGGCAAACCTCGTACCTTCACCTACGCCACCCCTGACAGCGTCCTCGCGTACGGCGACCTGATCCTCGTCGTCGGCACCATCGACAACGTCGAACGCTTCGCCACCACCGACTAGCACGACAACCCGTTGGACGGTGATCAGCAGCGCCGATCGGTTGCCAGCTTCAGGCGCACCAGCATGTCGCCCCAGAACAGCAACCAGATGACGACCGACGTCACAGCGCAGGCGTGCGGTGAGCCGCTCCCAGTTCGCCGACCGGGCCAACCGCCGATCTGTCTCACCCTGCCTCTCGGCCAGGATCCCGTGGTTCACTTTGTCGGCGCGCAGTAGAGACTTACTGATCGTCCTTCTTGTCCCGCCATCTGTCGATGAGCGCCGGCAGTTCACGCCAGAGGTAGTCGTAGAAGTCGCGCATCTCGGCGAGGCGGGCTCCGGCGAGGCTGCCCTCGCCGGCCACCGTGATGCCTTCCTCGGCGGCTTCCCGCATGCTTCCGATCATCGCGTTCTGGCCGGACATGAGGGTCGCCCACGCGCCATCACGGAGCCGGAAGTGCTCCCGGCGGCTGCCCGGAGCGGGCACCCGCTCGATCAACCCGACCGTGCCGAGGGACTTGATGGCGGTGGACACGCTGCCGGAACTGATGGCCAGGGTGTCCGCGATCTCGCCGGCGGTCATCGTCTCCTGCTCGGTGAACAGCAACGCCGCCAGGACACGCGCGGTCATCCGTTGCAGCCCGCCCTCGGCGAGGGTCAGTGCCAGCTTCTCCGCCGGACCACTCAGAGCCATCCGCGCCCTCCCGCCCTCGACCGACCCGGATCCTAACATCTTGCTATCTTCAGAAATCTTTGAACATTCGATACTCTGCGAGCTATGGCTAACGTGATCCAGCTGGAGAAGCTGACCAAGACCTACGGCCGCCGCAGGGGACTGCGCGACCTCGACCTGTCCGTCGCCGAGGGTGAGGTGTTCGGCTACCTGGGTCCGAACGGGGCCGGCAAGTCGACCACCATCCGCGTGGTACTGGACCTGATCCGACCCACCAGCGGACACGCGCTGGTGTTCGGGCACAACCCGCGCCGGGACGCGGTGGCGCTGCACCGGCGCATCGGATACCTCGCCGGGGATTTCGTGGTCAACCCCCGACAGCGCGTCGGCGAGTGCCTGACGTTCCTGGCCGACCTACGCGGAGGCGTACCGAAGGCCCGCATCGACGAGCTGGCCGGGCGGCTGGAGTTGGATCTGACGGCACGAATCAAGACGCTGTCCAAGGGCAACCGGCAGAAGATCGGCCTGGTGCAGGCATTCATGCACCGCCCCGAACTGTTGATCCTCGACGAGCCGACATCCGGGCTGGACCCCCTGGTGCAGCAGACCTTCCTCGACCTGGTCCGCGAAGCCAGAGCCGACGGGCAGACCGTCTTCATGTCCTCGCACATCATGAGCGAGGTCGAGGCGGTCGCCGACCGGGTCGGCATCATCCGCGACGGCCAACTCGTCGCCCTCGACACGGTGGCTCGACTCCGCCACCGCAGCGTGCACGAATTCCAGGTCACCTTCGCCGACCCGGTCGACGACGCCGCACTCGCCGTCCTGCCGGAGGTGACCGGCCTGACCGTCGACGGCCCGACCGCGAGGTTCCGCCTCGCCGGGAGCCCCGACGGGCTCATCCGCGTACTCGCCCAGCAGCGGGTCGTGAGCCTCCGTGCCACCGAACCCGACCTGGAACAGCTGTTCCTCACCTACTACCAGGCCGACGCCGCGAGCAAGGAGACCACGCATGCCTAACCTGCTGACCAAGACGCTGTGGGACGGCCGGCGGGCCCTGGCCGGTTTCACCGCCGCCACCGCCCTGCTCGGGCCGATGTATGCCGGCTTCTACCCCCAGGTCGCCGACGGCGCGATGGGACAGACCGTCCAAGGCTTCTCCCCCGGGCTGCGGCAGGCACTGCGGATGGAAGATCTCTCCTCCGCCGCCGGCTATCTCGGCTCCAGCGTGTTCGGCATCATCGTGCCCCTGGTCGCCGTCATCTTCGGCATCGCCACCGGCACCCGCGCCATCGCCGGCGACGAGGAAGCAGGCTACCTCGACCTGCTCCTCGCCCACCCGGTCAGCCGCACCCGGCTACTGCTGCACCGCTTCGCCGCGCTCATCGCCGCCGCCATCCTCATCGCGGTAGTGGTCCTGCTGGCCATGCTGGCCATCCGGCCCGGCGCACAACTCGACAGCATCACCGTCGGCCAGTTCACCGCCCAGTGCCTCGCCCTGGCCCTGCTGATCATCGTCTTCGGGACGGTCGCGATGACCCTCGGCGCGGCAACCGGCAGCCGGCCCGCCGCGCTCGCAGCCACCGCGGGCATCGCCGTCCTCACCTACGCCGCCAGCACGCTCGCCAGCCAGATCGGCGCCGACGCCCTCCGCTACGCCTCCCCCTTCCACTACTACATCGGCGGGGAACCACTGCGAAACGGCTTCCAATGGGCCGACCTGACCATCCTGACCGCCACCACCGCCGTCCTGCTGACCGTCGCAGTAGCGGCATTCAACCGCCGCGACCTGACCAGCTGACCCGACCCCCTCACCACGCCAGCGCTGTGTGCCGATGCACTGGACGTCGTGCGGCCACGGCAGCGGCTCCACCGCTGCCCCCGCGGGCACGGCAGCCCCTAGCCTGCCGCCGTCACCGACCGGCACCTCGGACACGATGTGCGAGACGCCCCTGCGACCGACGAACCGAGCGGAGCACGACCGATCCGCTCGCCGGCACCCCGCGGGCTGGCCGGCTGGGCCGCCATCTGACGCCGCCCGGGCCGCGTTCGACGACCTCACAGAGAAGTGGCGTGGCCGGTATCCGACGGTGATCCGGCAGTTGTGTGATGCGGCGCCGTGCCGCTCTGGGGTCGTGCTGCTGCTCGCGGTCGCTGTTGCCGGAGCTGCTGTCACCGACCCCGCACACCAGGCCTGCCTCGAGCGTTACACCCGGGCCTGGGCGAGGTCGTGGCCGGCGGTGGCGCGAAGGGTCCGGGGCCAGGTCCATGCGGCGCGCAGGATGAAGGCCAGGAGCAGCAGCTCGAGCCCGATGGAGAGACCGTAGAAGTAGAGGTAAGTCCAGGACTCGCCGTCCGCGTTGTACACCGAGACGGGGATGTAGAGCGTCGCCACGACGAGGTTGGTGGCGCGGTTGACCCGGGCGGGGAGCGCCGTGGAGAGCAGGATCATGAAGATCGGGACGGCCATGAGCGTGAGCGCGAGGGCGACGAAGGTCGGGCCGGTGTCGAACTCGTGGACGACGCCGGCCCGGATCTCGTCGATGAAGCCGGGCTTGTACAGGGCGAGGTAGTCGACGTAGATGTAGAGGAACATGAAGCTGGCCCAGGCCGCGGCGAGCTTCGCCTGGACCGGGATGCGCGATTGCCGGAGCGCACCGGCTGGTTTGTCGGTTCTGGTCATCACGTCTCCTGCGTGCTGGTGTCAGCCGGGTCGGCTCACTCGATGTCTTCACTATGGCCAGCGCAGACGGGCGTCACATCCGCTCGTGGGCTCGCGCGGTCCTGGCCCCCGGCACGGGACATCCGCCGTACTTTCGGCTGATTTACCCGGGCGGTGGCCGCCCTACGTTGTCCGGGAGGGGGAAGCATGACTGCTGGGATCTGGGCCGAGCCCCGCCCCGCGCGCCCGCCGGTGCGGGTCTGGCGGGACTGGGCGCTGTCCTCGGCTCTTGTCGCGGTCTCGCTCGTCGAGCTGCTGCTGCGCGACGACAGGACGTGGGCGCCGCTGCTGGTCGGTGTCAGCGTCGTGGTCGCGGCGTGCCTGCTGTGGCGACGCACGCGGCCGCTGGCCGCGGTCACCGTTGCATTCGGAGCCGTTCTCGCGTTCGACGTCGCGAGGATCGCGGTCATCGATACCACCGGCCTGCTGGGCATCGCAGGGCTGCTGGTGCTGCCCTACGCCCTGCTGCGCTGGGGGGCGGGTCGCGAGGCCGCCCTCGGACTCGGCGTCATCCTCATCTGGCTACCCGTCACCCTCGTCGCGGACCCGACCTCACCCGCGGAGAAGGTCGCCGGTTACGGCTTCTTCCTGTTCTCGGCCGCGCTCGGCGCGGCAGTGCGCTACCGCACCAGGAGCCACGACCGCGACATCGAGCAGGTGCGGCTTCACCAGCGCAACGAACTCGCCCGCGAGCTGCACGACACGGTCGGGCACCGCGTCCTGGCCATCGCCGTCCAGGCACAGGCAGGTCGCGCGCTGTCCGCCGCGGATCCGGAGCGCGCGCTGGCCACCCTGGTCACCATCGAGGAGGAGGCGTCCCGGACGCTCACGGAGATGCGAGCCCTCGTGGGCGTGCTGCGCGACGGAACGGACGCCGATCTCGCCCCCCGGCGAGGGGTCGTGGACGTCGAACGACTCGCTCGTCCCGGCGGCGAGGTGCCGGCCGTGCGCGTGCAGGTCTCCGGGGACGTCGAGGCCGTTGAGCCAGCAGTCGGCACCGCCCTCTACCTGATCGCCGCCGAGGCGGTCACCAACGCGACCCGTCACGCCTGCGGTGCCACCGGAGTCACCGTCGACGTCACCGCATCCCGCAGCCGGGTGCGCCTGCGAGTGCGCGATGACGGTGAGACGAGTACGACCAGTTCCCCGCGCGCCGGCTACGGGCTGCGCGGCATGGCCGAGCGGGCGAGCCTGCTCGGCGGCACCCTCCGGGCGGGACCCGACCCGGACGGCGGCTGGAGCGTCGACGCGACGCTGCCTCTGACCGCGCGGGCATCATGACCATCCGCGTGCTGGTCGCTGACGACCAGGACATCGTCAGGGCAGGGCTCTGCATGATCCTGGACGCTCAACCGGGCATCACCGTCGTCGGCGAGGCCGCCGACGGCCGCCGGGCGATCGCCATGGCCCGTTCACTGCGTCCCGATGTCTGCCTGCTGGACATCCGCATGCCCGAGGTCGACGGGATCGAAGCCACCCGCCGGCTCGCCGGGGCCGACGTCGCAGATCCGCTGGCCGTCGTCGTCATCACCACTTTCGACCTCGACGAGTACGTCTACGGCGCGCTGAAGGCAGGTGCCCGGGGCTTCCTCCTCAAGGACGCCGGCGCCGAGATGCTCACCCAGGCCGTCCATGCCGCCGCTCGCGGCGACGCCCTGATCGCACCGAACATCACCGCGAGACTCCTGTCGTCCTTCGCGAACAGCCGCTCGCGCCCGGTGCCACCTGAGCCTGTCGAGCCGCTGACCGCTCGCGAGGAACAGGTCCTGCTGGCTGCCGCTCGCGGGCGGACGAACAGCGAGATCGGCGATGAGCTGTTCATCAGCCTCAGCACCGTCAAGACCCACATCGCCGCCCTGATGCGCAAGCTCAACGCCCGCAACCGTGTCGAGATCGTCATGTGGGCCTACGAGACACGGCGCGTCGGCAACTGATCGGCGTCTCGTACTCGAATCGCGGAAGCGGAGGCAGGAGCGTCGGGGCCGGATAAGGCGAGGGTCTCCCTTCGGGCGGGTTGGATGCGCATGCTGCTGGCCTCGGGCGAACCGTCGGGCGTCCGGCGGCTGTCCGCTCCTACACTAGGTTGCGCCATACGGTGTACGGCTGCGCGCGACGGCAAGACTTGGAAGCGGCGGCGGAGGCCGCCTCACGGCAGTCACAGGCAATTCAGTCGCGCCGCGTACGCCGGTCGGCTGACCGGGCATGGCGACAGCAGGGATCACTGACGAGCTACAGCGAACGGCTGGCTCGATGGGCAAGACGCCGCCACGGATCGGCTGGATAGCGAACTTCGACACCGCGTTCCTCAGCGGACCGGCTGCGCTACTCGGCGAGCGCCTCGTAGTAGCTCCGGGTTCGCCAACGCTCGGCACGAGGTGGGCTCGGTGGAGGTTACGACCTCATCTGCGGCGGTGCTGCCGACGGCGCGCGGCGGGCCGTTCGGCCCTGGCCCGGCGGTGCCGGCGGCGGGAGCGTGAGGCTGTGTCGGACACGGTGCTGGTCGTCGAGGACGATCGGGAGTTGCGGGAGGTGGTACGCCGCTACCTGGAACGGGCCGGGCACGCGGTGCACACCACCGGATCGGGTGCGGAAGCGCTGAGCCGCCTGGCCGTCGGCGGGGTCGACCTCGTCGTGCTGGATCTGGGCCTGCCGGACGTGGACGGCCTGGAGGTGCTGGCCGCCGCCCACGACGATCCGCGGGTGCCGGTGGTGGTGCTGACCGCGCGCAGCACGGTGGAGGAGCGCATCGACGGGTTGCGTCGGGGCGCCGACGACTACGTCACCAAGCCGTTCAGCCCGACGGAGTTGGTGTTACGGGTGGAGGCCGTGCTGCATCGTACCCGCGGCGCGGCCGGCTCCGCCGCGCCGGTTGGCTTCGGCGGTGGACGACTGCGGCTGGACGAGCAGCGCCACGAGGCGGTGCTGGACGGCACTGGGCTGGACCTGACCCCCACCGAGTGGGGACTGCTGACCGCACTGGCGGCCGCCCCCGGTCGGGTGTACTCCCGCTACGAGCTGATCAACCGGGTCCGCGGGTACGAGTTTCCCGGGTACGAGCGCACCATCGACTCGCACGTGAAGAACCTGCGCCGCAAGCTCGGTCCGGACGCCGTCGGCGTGGTGGAGACCGTTCTGGGCGTCGGTTACCGGATGGGCTGGACCCGTGACCGCTGAATTGTCGCGGCCGAGCAGCCGGGGGCGGCCCCTGTTCGGCCCGCTGGGTCGGCGGCTGCTGGCCGCGTTCGTGTTGGTCGCGCTCTCCTCGGTGGCTGTGCTCAGCGTCGCCGCGCTGGTGGCCACCAACCGCGGCCTGGCCAGCGCCCAGCAGGCCGAGCGGCAGCAGGTCGCGCAGCGAGTGGCGGCGGCGGCCGGGGCCGCGTACGCCGGGGCCGGGAGCTGGACCGGCGCGGAGCTGGCGCCGGCCGCGGCGTTGGCCCACGGCGCGGGTGCCCGCCTGGTGGTGCTGGACTACGGCGGCGGCATGGTCTGGCCCGGTCACGGGATGGGCGCCATGGCCGGCATGCAGACCAGCAGCGGTACGGTCGTGGAGGCGCCGGTCACTGCCGGCGGGCAACGGGTCGGCACCGTGCGGCTGGCCATCACCGCCGCGGCGGCCAGCGGGCGCGGCGTCGCCTGGTCGTGGATCGGCGGTGCCGCGCTGGCCGCGCTGGTCGTGGCGCTGCTCGTCAGCGCATTTGTGGCCGGCCGGCTGGCCCGGCCGCTGGTCGCGTTGGCCGCCGCCACCCGCCGCTTCGCGGCCGGCGACCACACCGCCCGGGCGGCGGTGTCCGCGCCGGGCGAGCTGGGCGAGGTGACGCGCGCCTTCGACACGATGGCCGAGGAGGTGGTACGCGCCGAGATGGTCCGCCGGCAGTTGGCCGCCGACGTGGCCCACGAACTGCGCACCCCGCTGGCCGCCCTGCAGGCCGGCCTGGAGGAACTGCGGGACGGGCTGAGTCCGGCCGACCCGCAACGGCTGGCCGCCCTGCACGACCAGACCCTGCGTCTCGGACGGGTCGTCGCGGACCTCGCCGACCTGTCCGCCGCCGAAGCCGCCATGCTGTCCCTGCACCCCGTCGACACCGATCTGGCCGCGGTGGCCCGCGCCGCGCTCGCCGCCCAACATCCGCGGCTGGACGCCGCCGGCTTGACCGTCACGGCCGATCTCGACCGGCCGGTCCCGGTACGGGCCGACCCGGACCGGCTGCACCAGGCCGTCACGAACCTGCTGGCCAACGCCGCCCGCTATTGCCGCCCCGGCGACCGGGTCCACCTGCGGGCGCGCGTCGAGACCGGCGACGCCCTGCTGACCGTGGCCGACACCGGCCCCGGCATCCCGGCAGAGGAACTGCCCCACGCCTTCGAACGGCTCTGGCGCGGCCGGGACGCCCGGCACATCGCCGGCAGCGGCATCGGCCTGGCCGTCGTCCGCGAGCTGATCACCGCGCACGGCGGTACGGTCGCGCTGGAATCACCCCCGGGCGGCGGACTCACCGTCACCATCCGCCTGCCGGCCCGGCAACCGGCCGCCGCCGGTTGACCCGGCGACGAACACCGCGGCCGGCAAGCAGTGTCGGGAAGGCCCTGCGCCCCGGCGGACCGCGGTGCCGGCGCTCGGCCGGCACCGTCGGCAGTCGTGGATCGGGGTCAGGTCCAGCGGGTGAACGCGGCCAGGTGTCGCTCCGAGGCGGCCAGCAGGTTGGTATAGACGTGCGTGACATCCGGGGCGGACAGGCCAGTGAACGCGGCCTTCAGGTCCGCGATGTCGGTCTGCTCGACCTTCCTGCCGACACCGAGGGCGGCCGGCTGGCTGGCGTTTCCTTCAGCGAGCAGCTTGTCGTACGTGGCCTGCACGGCTGGGTCGCTGAACTTCCCGTCGGTCATGCTCGCGGTCGGGTCGGCCACGTCGTAGCGCTGCAGCAGGGTCCGCACGGTGGTCAGGTGTTGGGCCTCGGAGTAGGCGATGTGGTCGAAGACCACCAGGTCGTACTTGGCGCCGAAGGCCAGGTACAGGTCGTGAGCCAGCTTCTCCTCCTGGGCCATCGCGGCCAGGATGCTCTTCTGCGCGTCGGTGAGCGCGCCCTGCTGGGCGGTGATCGACAAGCCTGCGCACTGGCCGTCACGGCCCATCGCGCCGGAGCCCATCATGCCGCCGGCGCCGTTACGGGCACCGTGGCCCATGCCACCGCCCCAGGCGTCACCGGGCGAGGCAGTGGCTGCCGGCCGGTCGAAGGGGCCGGCGCCGGCGAGCGCCGGCGCGGCGACCGCCACCCCGCCCAGGCCCAGCGCGCCGGCTGCCACCAGGATCATCGTCCGCCGAGTCGTTGTTCTCATCTCGTCCTCCTTCATCGGTGCCGACGCCACAACCGTGCCGCCGCAGGTTGCGGCTGCTGTGGAGACCGTGTGGAGGCGCCGTGGAGAACGCCGGCTCGGGAGCGGGAATGACCGCAGCCGCGAGGAACGGTCCACAGAACGGTGACAGCGCGGCGGGCGACCGGAGGCCTGGACGGCCATGCCCATCGAGGCGCTTCCGGCACGACCGGGCGGCTTCGACGATAGGCTGGGGAAAGTTGGGAATATTATCCCTATTCGCGCCCCGGGGTGGTCGTGCCAGTTCTGCAGTTCTTCAACTCACCAGCCGGTCGGATCGCTCGGGTCGTCCTCGGGTTGGTGCTGATCGTGGTCGGCGTGTCGTTTGGCGGCTGGTGGTGGCTGCTGGCCCTGCTGGGCCTGTTGGCGCTGGCCGCCGGGCTCTTCAACTTCTGCACCCTGGCGCCGTTGTTCGGCATGCCGTTGTCGGGCCGCCGCTTCCAGGAAGCGAGCCGGAGCAGAACCCGCCGGTGACCGCCTGGGTGCTCCCGCTGTTCGGCTGATGACGTGGTGGACGATCATCCTCATCGGCGCCGGGGTGGGCTACTTCGCCGGGCTGTTCGGCGCCGGCGGTTCCGCGGTCGGCACTGCCCTGCTGCACCTCGTCGAGGTACCGGCATTCGTCGCTCTGGCCTCACCGCCGCCGACGGCGATGCCCGTCGCGCTCCGTCGCGTGCGTACTGGAGACGGGGGGTTAATGGCGCGGCGAATCCTGGCGTGGAGCGTCGCCGTGGGGTTTCCGGCGACCGTGGTGGGCGCTCTGGTCACCCCGTACGTGGGCGGGCGGGTGCTGATGCGCGTGATCGAGGTGGTCGTCGCGGCCATCGGTGCAAGGTTGGCCCTCTTTCCGCAGCGTGACCGTGCCCACGAGGGCCGAGTCCGCGCGATCCGGTCCCGGATGGTGGCCGTGGACCGCGGTGGTCCGGTTCTTCTCGGGTTCACTGGCCAACAGTGGCGGGCTCCTGCTTGCCCCGCTCTGCCGGGTGGTCCTGCACCTGCCCATCAAGCGGGCGCCGGCGACGTCGCTGGCCGCTTCCGCCGTGTTGGCGCTGCCCGGCACGGTCACGCCCTGGCTGCTCGGGCACATCGACTGGCCGATCACGCTGGCGTACTCCGTCTTGGCGGTGCCTGCCGCGTACCTCGGCGCCCGGCTGGCCATCCGCGCCAACCCCGGCTGGTCGGCCCCGGCCTACGGCGTCGTGCTCGTTCTGCTCGCCGTGGGCCTTCTTCTCTCCGGCCGGTGATGCCGCACCCGAGCCCCACCGGCCGGGCCGCCGGGCCCAAGGTCCTCTCATCAGGGCCGGACGGGACTTCTGCGGAGGCAGACTGCGGGTGTTGGCTGAATCGGGAGCACGGGAAGGAGCAGGACCATGGGCCAGGCTGGGGCGCAGGCCGTGAACGAGCAGGTCGGGACGGTGGACGTCCGTTTCGCGGCGGGTGAGTCGTACGAGTTCGCGGTGCGGGGACACCATCTGCTGGTGGATCAGCCGCCGGAGGCGGGCGGCGACGACGCGGCACCGACGCCGACGGAGTTTTTCGTGGCGTCGCTGGCCACCTGTGTCGCGTTTTACGCCGGCCGGTATCTAACCCGGCACGGGTTGAACCGGGACGGTCTGGGGGTGTCGGTCACGTACCGGATGGCGGCGGACCGGCCGGCGCGGGTGGCCGACATCCAGCTGCGCCTGCGGCTGCCGCACGGGTTCCCGGAGGCTCGGACGCAGGCGCTGCTGGCGGTGGCGTCGCACTGCACGGTGCACAACACCCTGGCTTCACCACCGACGGTCACCGTCGACGTGCTCTGACCGCGTCCGGGCAGGGGAAGGCGCGCCATGGAGACGAGCCGTCTGCCGTCGGGGTCCGAGCGGCTGCTGGCCCGGATCCGCGAGGGGATCGTCGGTGAGGGTGAGGTGCTGGACTGCCCGTACGGGCCACGGCGGATAACCTACGCCGACTACACCGCCTCCGGCCGGTCGCTCGACTCCATCGAGGACGCCATCCGCAAGTGGGTGCTGCCCCGCTACGCCAACACCCACACCGAGAGTTCCGGCACCGGCCTGGCGACCGGGCGGCTGCGGGAGGATGCCCGGCGGGTCATCCACGACGCGGTCGGCGGGACCGACGAGCACGTCGTCGTCTTCTGCGGGTCGGGGGCCACGGCGGCGGTCAACAAGCTGATCGGGATCCTCGAGCTGCGGCTGCCGGACGGGCCGGCGCAGCGCTACCGGCTCCTCGACCGCATTCCGCCCGAGCAGCGGCCGGTGGTGTTCGTGGGCCCCTACGAGCATCACTCCAACGAACTGCCCTGGCGCGAGACGTACGCCGACGTGGTGGTCATCGGCGCGGACGCCGACGGACACATCGACCAGGCGGAACTCGCCGCGCACCTGGCCCGGTACGCGGAGCGGCCGCTGCGGATCGGCAGCTTCTCCGCCGCCTCCAACGTCACCGGCATCCTGTCCGACGTCGACGAGATCGCGGCGCTGCTGCACGCCAACGGGGCCTTGTCGTTCTGGGACTACGCGGCCGCCGGCCCGTACGTGCCGATCCGGATGGGTGAATCGACGCCGGGCGCCGGGGACGACAAGGACGCGGTGTTCCTGTCCCCGCACAAATTCGTCGGCGGGCCGCAGACGCCCGGTGTCCTGGTGCTGCGCCGAGACCTGATCCGCAACCGGGTGCCGACCGCCCCCGGCGGTGGCACCGTCGCGTTCGTCGACCCGACCGGCCACCGCTACCTCGACGACCCGGTCGCCCGGGAGGAGGGCGGTACGCCGGCGATCGTCGAGTCGATCCGAGCGGGCCTGGTGTTCGCGCTGAAGCAGGCCGTCGGCACCGACGTCATCCAGGCCCGTGAGGAAGAGTTGTGGTCGCGGGCGCTGCGCCACTGGTCGGCGAACCCGCGGATCGAGGTGCTCGGAAACCCCGAGGCCCGACGGCTGTCCATCGTGTCCCTGCGTATCCGCCAGAGCGGGCGGTATCTGCACCACAACTTCGTGGTCGCGCTGCTCAACGACCTTTTCGGCATCCAGACCCGCGGTGGCTGTTCCTGCGCGGGACCCTACGGCCATCGTCTGCTGGCGATCGATGCGCAACGCTCCCACGCGATCCGCGGCGAGATCGGCCTCGGCTGCGAGGGGATCAAGCCGGGCTGGGTACGGATCAACTTCAACTACTTCATCTCCGACACCGTGGCGGACTATCTCGTCGAGGCGGTCGACCTGGTTGCCCGCTACGGGCACCGGCTGCTGACCGACTACCGCTTCGACCCTCGCACCGGTCTGTGGCGCCACCACCGTGGCCCGGGGCCGGCGTTGAGCCTGGCAGACCTGAGCCACCTCTTCGACGACGCGGCACCGCGGCCCGGCCGGCGAGATCGGGTCGGCGAGGACGCCTTGGCGGGGTACCTGCGCGCCGCCTCGGAGCTCTTCGCCGCGCGGGACGACCATCTCGACGAGGGTCCGACCGGCCTGCCGCCCGACTTCGAGGAGTTGCGCTGGTTCCCTCTTCCCCCGGTGTGCACCGCGCCGGCGCTCGCCGGCGGACCGTAACGACCGGCGGGACGTCGAACAGCCCTCGCGTGGGCAGCACCAGCACGATGCGAAGCGCCTCAGCCATGCCGGCGATCACTGGTAGTGCGACTCGACCGGGTCGGTGAGAGCGACGTCAGATGCCTTCGCGCGGCTACCGCCTCCACCTGGCCGGCATGCTGCCCCGCACCCGCCCGCACACCCACAATCCGAGGAAGCTCCGATGAGCGGCCGGCCCGCCGCTACGCCCGACGACGCCGAGGTCGACACGGCAGAAGCCGCCCGAATGGTCTCCGACGGCCGGGCATCGCTACTCGACGTACCGGAACCCGACGAGTGGACCGCCGGACACGCACCGCAGGCCCCGCTACGACATGTGGCTGCTCAAGCGGCACGGGCTTCCGGCGATGTACTGGCACGGCATGCTGCGCGGCCTCCTCTGGTCGCCCCGGCACGGTTTTGCCGAATCACTCACGCCGGTCGTTCGCGGCCGGCACCATCTCACCTCAGGGAGGGCAGAGCATGAGCTACGCGATGACGATCCGGCTGTCCGCCGGGTTCACCCCGGCCGTCGAGCGGGTCCGGGCGGCACTGAAGGACCAGGGTTTCGGCGTGCTGACCGAGATCGACATGCGGGCCACACTGCACGAGAAGCTCGGGGTCGAGCTCGAGGAGTACGTCATCCTCGGCGCCTGCAACCCGCCGCTGGCGCATCGGGCCGTGCAGGCCGACCGGAACATCGGCCTGCTCCTGCCGTGCAACGTCGTGGTGCGCGCCGACGGGCCGGGCGCCACCCTGGTGCAGGCGCTCGACCCGCGGGTGATGGTGCAGCTGAGCGATGCCGCCGACCTGCGGGCGGTCGCCGACGAGGCAACCCGCCGACTGCGCGCCGCCCTGGACGCCCTCTCCGGATGAGAAACGGCGGGGGTGCGGGCATCGCCAGGACCCCCCGCGGTCATCAGGGTGTCACCGGCTGGCCGGAAGCTTGGCTCGCACCTCGTCCATGTCGAGGTCGCGGACCGCCTGGATCACCTTCTCCAGAGCCGTGGCCGGCAGCGCACCCGGCTGGGAGAAGACCAGCACGCCGTCCCGGAAGGCCATCAGCGTCGGGATCGACCGGATCTGGGCTGCCGCGGCGAGACCCTGCTCCACCTCGGTGTCCACCTTGCCGAACACGATGTCCTGGTGCTTTTCACTGGCCTGCTCGAAGACGGGCGCGAAGCCGCGGCAGGGACCGCACCAGCTCGCCCAGAAGTCCACCAGCACGATCCCGTCGCGGGTGACGTTCTCCTCGAAGTCCGCGCCGGTCAACGCCACGCTCGCCATGTCCAACCTCCACGTTTCGGCGGCAGTGCTCTCACACAGGTCAACATACCCCCGGGGGTTTGCATTCCCGGCGGTCGCAACCCTCACACCGGTACTCGGCCGGCGGAATGCCGAACGGGGCCCGGCGCGCTATGGTCGACGTAGATACCCCGGGGGGTATCTGGACGGAGGATGAGATGCAAGAGGTGAACCTGGCGGACTTCGCCGCCGCGCACGCCGACGGGGCCACTGTGGTGGACGTCCGCGAGCCGTTCGAATACGTCGAGGGCCACGTGCCCGGCGCCCGGTCGGTGCCGCTGGCACAACTGGCTGCAGTGGTCGGAGAACTTCCCCGCAGCCGCCCGGTCTACGTCATCTGTGCCAGCGGTGGCCGCAGCCTGTCCGCGGCGCAGTTCCTGGCCCGCGCGGGCATCGACGCCCGGTCGGTCGCCGGCGGCACCGGCGGGTGGGCTCGCAGTGGTCGCGCCATCGTGACGGGAGCGGACGCGTGAACCTCGGCGGGATGCTGAAGAAGGTCTTCGGAAAGCAGCACACCTCCATCGGGCCCGAGGAGGCTGCGGCGCTGATCGCTGATGGAGGGCTGTTGCTCGACGTCCGGGAGCCGGCCGAATGGCGTGCCGGCCACGCACCTCGGGCCCGGCACATCCCGCTCGGCCAGCTCACCGGCCGAACCGGTGAAGTACCGGCGGACCGGCTGGTGATCACCGCGTGTCGGTCCGGGGCGCGTTCGCGGCAGGCGGCCGCGCTGCTCGCCCGCGACCACCACCAGACCTACAACCTGGCCGGCGGGATGCGGGCCTGGGTCCGAGCCGGAATGCCGCTCCAGGCCAAGGGTGGGCGGCCCGGGCACCTGACCTGAGGCGGCCCGGCGGGCCGCCGCCCCCTGCGAAGGTCCCGAGAGCCCGGGACCTTCGACCAAATATACCCCCGGGGGTATACGCTATCGTCATTACATCGCTGGTCATCACTTCGAAGGAGTCGGCACCATGTTGTTCACCCAGTACTACCTGGATTGCCTGTCCCAGGCGTCGTACCTGATCGCCGACGAGCGCACCGGCCGGGCCGTGCTGGTCGACCCGCGCCGCGACATCGACGAGTACCTGGCCGACGCGCGGTCGCACGGCCTGACCATCGAAGGGGTGATCAACACCCACTTCCACGCCGACTTCCTCGCCGGTCACCTTGAGGTGGCTGCGGCGACTGGCGCCTGGATCGGCTACGGGCAGCGGGCCGAGACCGAGTATCCGATCCGCAAGCTCACCGACGGTGAGCGGATCAGCCTCGGCGACGTGACCCTGGAGATCATGGAGACCCCGGGCCACACGCCCGAGTCGATCAGCGTGCTGGTCCATGAGCACGCCAACGACCCGGTGCCGCACGGGGTGATGACCGGCGATGCCCTGTTCATCGGCGACGTGGGCCGCCCCGACCTGCTCGCCTCCTTCGGCGTCACCGCCGACGAGTTGGGCGCGATGCTCTACGACAGCGTCCAGCACAAGCTGATGGGCCTGCCCGACGAGGTCCGGGTCTTCCCCGCCCACGGCGCCGGCTCGGCCTGCGGGAAGAACCTCTCCACCGAGCGGCAGTCCACCATCGGCGAGCAGCGCCGCACCAACTACGCCTGCGCCCCGATGAGCCAGGAGCAGTTCCTCGCCCTGGTCACCGGCGGCCAGCCGTCCGCGCCCGGCTACTTCGCCTTCGACGCCGTGCTCAACCGCAAGACCCGCGAGCTGTTCGACCACACCAAGGCCCCGCGGCCGCTCGACGCCGCCGAGTTCGCCCAGGCCCGCGCCGACGGCGCGGTCGTGGTCGACGCCCGCGACCCGCAGGAGTTCGCCACGGGCCACCTCGTGGGGGCCGTCAACATCCCCGCCGACGGTCGGTTCGCCGAGACCGCGGGCAGCGTGATCGCCCCGGACCGCAAGGTACTCGTGGTGGCCCCGCAGGACCGGGAGGAGGAGATCGTCGTACGGCTCGCCCGGATCGGCTTCGACCACGTCGTCGGCTATCTCCGCGAGCCCGAAGGCGCGTTCCTCGAGATGGCCGGGGACATGGCCCGCGCGAGCCGGTTGACCGCCACCGAGCTGCGCGACGCGCTGAACCGCCCCGAGGCACCGGTGGTGCTCGACGTCCGCAACGCCGGTGAGCGCGAGCAGGGTGCCGTTCCGGGCTCCCTGCACATCCCCCTCGCCGAGCTGACGCGGCGCCTCGACGAGGTGCCGGTGGACCGGCCGGTCGTCGTGCACTGCGCGGGCGGCTACCGCTCCTCGGTGGCGGCCAGCCTGCTCCGCAACGCCGGTCGGGCGGACGTCTCCGACCTGCTCGGGGGCTACGGCGCCTGGCAGACCATGCACGCCGCCGTCTGAACGTCCCTTAGGAGTACGGCTCGAAGGTGGTTGGCAGGACCTCACGGAGGTAGTCCAGCGAGCTGACCCTTCCGGTGCCGCCCAGAGCATCCAACAGTAGGTCCAACATGCCGCCTGGATAGCGTTCTCCGGTCCGGCCGCGAATGTCGGCCACCACGCACGTCCACCCGTCGGCGGGCTTGCTGGTCAACTCCCAACAAAGCTCAAACTCGCCGTTGACCGTCCCCCAAGCGAACAGTTCGCCCGGCTTGTTGCCGAACCTGTAGTAATCCTCGATACCGTTGGCCGGATCGGTTCGCCAGAGAAGTACGTCGACGTAGTAAGCCGCATCCTCGCGGTATTCCCTCTCGCATGGATGGAACACCTGCACGAAGTCGAACGCGCCCGGAGGGAACCGCTCCACGTACTGCCGAAAGTCCGTCGGGAACTGGTGACCGAAGGCGACCTCCAACGACGACCAGTCCACGTCGTACGCAGACCTGCCGCTCCAGCCGACCAACGCCGCCAGCCTGTCGACCGCAGTACCCGCACCTGTCACGCTCACATCCTTCCAGGCCGGCCGGCGGCTACTGCTACAGCACCAGATTGGCTCATCCGCCATCCCGCATGCCGCATGCCGCCGAGCCGCCCTCCTGGCGAGCCGGGCGCTGCCCGGCCCGCCACGTCACCGGACCTCGATGCCGTCGCCGACCTCGCCCGTGGGATCACTCTGATCGATGACCTTCGGTCATTCGTCGATGGCCGCCCCGCGCGGAGGTGGCGCTCGTCGGCATCGGAGCCTCGCCAGGACCACCGACAACAACACGAACACCACGCCGCCGCCGACCACGGCCGGTATCCAGCGCGCCGGACCACCGGTCGAGTCGATCGAGGCGGCGATCCAGTCGTCGAGGACGTCGGTGCGGGCGCTGAAGTCGGGGCCCGGATGCGGACACCCCGGGCCGGTGCTGACGACCGCCACCAGGGCGGCCGTGCCGTCCGCGCGCTCGCGGAAGTAGGGTCCGCCGGAGTCGTGCGGGCACGGGCTGGTGTCCGCACGAGGCTGCCGGCCGGAGGTCTCGATGGCTTCCGCGCCGATCCGACCGACGGTGAATCGGCCGGTCTGGAGCCGGCCCGCCGGCACGAGTCCGTCGGCGGTGGTTGAGCCGTACCCGGTCAGCCGGAGCACTTCCCCGGGCACCGGCGGCGCGTCGGCGAGCCGCAGCGGCACCACGCCGGTGATCGCGGTGTCGAGCTCGACGAGGGCCACGTCGACGGTGTCAGCCTGCCGGACCGCGACCACCTCCGCCTCGTACCCGACCCGACTGGCGAGGTCCGTGCGCCCGACCGTGACACTGGTCCGGTCGGCGACGACCCGGCTGACGCGCCGGCCGTCGGGTCCGCGAAAACAGTGCCCAGCGGTGATCACCCAACGCGGGGCGATCAACGCACCGGAACACCAACTGTCCCGGGTGCCGCCGCCGGCCACCGGCAGACCGGTCATGGTCAGCCGGGCCGAGAACCGGTACGCGCCGTCAGCCGCGTCCGTAGCGTGCGCGATGGCCGATGCCGGCCGGGTCGAGACCGGAGCCACGGCGACAACGGCGGCCGTCAGGACGATCGTGGCACACTTCGAGACGACTCGGAGCACGGAATCACCAGCCTGTACGAGCGGGAGCGGGAACGCACCCAGGCTGCGACACCTGGCGTACGCGGAGCGTCAGCGGCGCCCTTATCGGTTCTTTATCCGACGGGTGGCAATCTTTCGGGCGGCGGCTCCGGGGCACGACCAACGACGGGGAGGGAACGCGGTGCGGGTGCTGATGGCGGACGACGAGCGGATGCTTTCCGACACGGTGGCCGACGGGCTTCGCCGGTTGTCCATGGCGGTCGACGTGGTCTACGACGGTGACAGCGCCCTGGAGCGGCTCGCGGTCAACCGTTACGACGTGGCCGTCCTCGACCGGGACATGCCAGGACAGACCGGCGACGAGGTGTGCCGATGGATCGCCGGGTCCGGCCTCGGCACCCGGGTGCTGCTGCTGACCGCCGCCGCCGGGATCCGGCAACGCGTCGAGGGTCTCGGCCTCGGCGCGGACGACTACCTGACCAAGCCGTTCGCCTTCGCCGAACTCGTCGCCCGACTGCAGGCGCTGTCCCGACGTTCGACCCCGGCGCTGCCCCCGGTGCTCGAGCAGGACGGGATCGTGCTGGACGTCTCGAGGCACAGCGCCTCCCGCGACGGGCTGGCGCTCTCGTTGTCACCGAAGGAGTACGCCGTCCTGCACGTGCTGATGCGCGCCGGCGGCCGGATGGTCAGCGCCGAGGACCTGCTGGAGCAGGCCTGGGACGAACACACCGACCCGTTCACCAACACCGTACGGACCACCGTGATGACCCTGCGCCGCAAGCTCGGAGATCCGCCGGTGATCCAAACCGTGCCGCGCGTCGGCTATCGGTTCGGGGCATGAGCTCGCCCTCACCGGCCCGGCGGATCCTCCTGGTCGTCGGGATCCTCCTGCTGATCGCCCCGTTCGTGACGACGGTCGCTGAGCTGCTGCTCGCGCTGTGGCGGGAGTTCGGCCCGTCCTGGTGCGCCACACCCGGGTTGCGGGCGCCGGGCAACGACGCCTCGTTCTTCTGCGTACAGGTGTTCCGGCGTCCGCGCCTGCCCATGGCGATCGCCGTGACGGTCGTCCTGCTGATCCTCCTGGCCGCCGGCTACCCCGCCGCGCGCTGGTGCCTGCGTCCGCTGCGGGGCCTCGTACCCGTGATCGCCAATGTCGGACCACAGAACCTGGGCTACCGGCTGAAGCCCGGCCCGGGCCGCGACGAACTGACGGTCCTGGGCCGCGCCATCGACGCGATGATGGACCGGATCGCGGTGGGATACGAGGCCCAACGCCGATTCGCCGCGGACGCGTCCCACGAACTGCGGACCCCGCTCGCCGTTCAGCGCACGCTGATCGAGGTCAGCATGGCGCGTACCCTCAACGACGATCAGCTCGCGCTGCTCACCGCACAGCTGCTGGAGACCAACGAGCGCAACGAACGCCTGATCGAAGGGCTGCTGGTGCTCAGCGAGAGCGACCGTGGCCTGCTGACGCACGTCCCCCTGCGGCTCGACCGGATCGCCGCGACGGTGCTGGACGCCCACCGGGCCCGGGCCGAGAAGGCCGACGTCACGATCATCAGCCGGCTGAGCCCTCGGCTGGTCGCCGGCGAGCAGGTGCTGCTGGAAAGACTTGTCGTCAACCTCGTGCAGAACGGCCTGAAGTACAACCGCCCCGGAGGCACCCTGGAGGTGCGAGTGGGCACGGACCCGGCGCTGGTCGTCGAGAACACCGGCGACGACGTCCCCCCGGACGAGGTCGCCGCCCTGTTCGAGCCGTTCCGGCGCAGGTCCGGCAGACGCATCGACCACAGCGGCGGCGCAGGTCTCGGACTGGCGATCGCCCGCTCGATCACCCAGGCGCACGAGGGCATCATCACCGCGTCCTCCACCGGCCGGGACGGCCTGCGGATCCAGGTGACGTTCCCCGTGGTGGACGACGACGCAGCGGGCACGGCCGACGACTGAACCACCGGACGTCCACCGACGGCGTCGACGACGCCGCGTCCCACCCCGAGCCGGAACACAAGCTTGAGGTCTACCGCAGCCTCGGGCTGCACCTGTCGTACGATCCGGAAACACAAACGGTGCGGGCAAGTGTTGACCTTGCCGCGCACCGTTGGGATTCAGTTGGTGTCCGAGGGGGGACTTGAACCCCCACGCCCTATACGGGCACTAGCACCTCAAGCTAGCGCGTCTGCCATTCCGCCACCCGGACCTGCCCGTCCAGCCTACCCAATCGACCGAGGTGAGCGCGTCACCGCATCGGCCGGCCCGGCGGGCCGCACGGGGCATTACTGTACACGGCCCGGAACGATCATGCACATCACCACCAACGCGCCATGTATGAGCAGCTCAGACGCTGTGCAATCCGGGCGGGTAGCGCGGGACCGGCGAGTCCGGGCAGCATTGCTCTCGTGCCCCACCCCTCCCCGCTGACCGCCGCGCAACACCAGGCCCTGGCGCTTCGCGCCGCGGGCGATCTCACCGGCGCCCGCCGCCTGCTCGCGGACGCGATCACCGCGGCCCGACCGGCGTACGGCGAGGACCACCAGGACGTCCTGGCCACCGGTCACCTGCTCGCCCGGCTGCACCGGGAGGCCGACGACCCGGCCGCTGCCCGACGGGTGCTCGAGGAGGCCTACGCGGCGGGCGAGCGCCGTCGCGGCGACGCCGACCCGCTGATGCTCGCCCTCAGTTTCGACCTCGCCGGCGTGGCGGAGGAGCTGGGCAACCGGCACGAGGCCCGCCGCAACTACGGCCGGGTGGCCACCGCCGGGCCCGCCGTGCTCGGTCCGGACCACCCCGCGGTACGCGCAGCCCGCCACTATCTCGGCGGCTCCGCCGCCGCTCCCGGCGGTTACGGCCCACCTCCCGGCGGCTCCGCCGCCGCTGCCGGTGGCTCCCCCGACCCGGCGTTGTCCGGGCCCACCGTGTCGCTGCCGGCGGTCGCGCCCTCGTACCCTTCCCGACCGGTCCCGCCGCCGCCTCCCGCACCCCCGGTGCCCGGCGCGGAGTGGGCGCCACCACCGAGGTCGGCGTCCCGGACGCCCTGGCCGGGGTCGACGTCGCCCCGGAGCGCGCGGACGCCGCTGCCACCTCCACCGGTCATCCCTTCCTCGGCACCCCCGGCCCCACCCGCAGCGACGGAGCGGCAGTCGAGTCCCTGGGCACCGCCTCCGACGCCCCCGGGAGTGACGCCCGTCCCGCCGGGGCACGGCGTGACGCCGGTCCCGCCAGGCCACGGCGTGACGCCGGTCCCGTCCCGGCCGCCGGTCGTCCCGCCGCCGATCCCCGGGCGGCCGGCGCCGACCCCCACAGTCGCTCCCCTGCCTCCGGCACCGGTGATCCCGCCGTCTCGCCGGCCGTCGCCCGACGTCGGGGCAGATCCGGTTGCGCCGGCCCGAGCGATGCCGGCCTCCGCCGCGCCGGTGCCACCGCCTCCGTCCACCACGCCGCCCACGCCCCGCCACCCGGCCCCGGTCTCGGGCCCGCCGTCGAGTGGCGTCCTGCCGCCACCGCCGAGTGTTCCGGTCACCCCGCCGGTTGCCGCACCGCCCGCCCCGGCGCCCGTGTCGGGTCCGCCGGCGGCGCCACGGACCTCAGTTCCGGGGCAGGGGCCCGCGCCGGCGGTCGCCCCGCCCACGCGTACGCCGGTGGGTGATCTCAGAGCCGGCGCCGCGACGTCCGGACCGGGCTGGGACAAGCCGACCATCCAGGTGCAGCAGATCGGCCCGTTGCTGCGCGAGGAGGCGGAGCGGCAGGCCGCCGCCGCATCCCCGGCCAACGAACCGCCCACGGATTCGCACGACGCCGGCGCGCCACCCGTCAGCGCACCACCGGCAATCACAATTCCGGTCAGCGCACCGCCGGCAAGCGCACCGCCGGCAAGCGCACCGCCGGCAAGCGCACCGCCGGCAAGCGCACCGCCGGCAAGCGCACCGCCGGCAAGCGCACCGCCGGTGAGCGCACCGCCGGTCAGTGGGCCGCCGAGCAGCGCAACCCCGGCGATCGGGCACCCGCTGACCACACCGCCACCACACCCGGTCAGCGGTCCACCGTCCCACCCGGCCGGCGGACCGCCCGGGCATCCGGTGAGCGCACCGCCCACACACCCCATGACCAGGCCTCCGACGCGGGCCGCGAGCGCCGCGCCCACGTATCCCGTGAGCGGACCTCCGGGGTATCCGGTGAGTGGGCCCGGCGCGTATCCGGTCAGCGGTGCGCCGGTGAGCGGGCCGCCGGCCGCGCCGGTCAGCGGCACGCCCGTGCCGCCGTGGGGGTTGACCGCACCACCGTGGAGCAGCGCGGCGCCGCCGCAGCCGGTCGACGGGCCGGCCGGGGCCGAGCCGGCGGGAGCCACCCAGGCCGCCCCCGGCGCGGGTGGGGAGCCCTGGACCGCCGAGGACGGCCACGGGGCCGACCGGAGCAGCCGAGCGGACACGCCGGTCGAGGAGCGGCCGCTGCCGGTGTACGACGGGTTGCTGGACTTCCCCGAGCCGACGCGACCGGAGCCGGCGACGTACCCGGAGCAGGGCTCCTGGCCGGCGGTGCCGGCGGCGTTCCACCAACCCGCCGCGTACCCGGTGGCGGAGGAGTCGGAGCCGCGCGGCCGTAACCGGACGGTGCTGGCCCTGGTGGTCGGCGGCGCGGTGCTGGCGGTGGTGGCCGCGGTCGCCGGAGGCGCGGTGTGGCTGAACCGGGACGCCGAGCCGCCGGCCCCGGCGCCGACCGCGGTGAAGCCGAAGGTGACCGGGCCACCCCCGGGTGACCTGCGGTTGCGCGACGACACCACCACGATCACGGTGACCTGGACCGACCCGACCGGTGGCGGGGTGCCGTTCGTGGTCGCCGGGGGCCGCGCCGGGCAGAAACTCGGGGTGATGGCCACCGTGGACGCCGGACAGACCCGCTACACGGTGAACGGGTTGAGCGCGAAGCTGGACTACTGCTTCACGGTGTTGGCGGTCTACTCGACCGACTCGTACGCCACCTCGGGTCAGGTGTGCACGGACCGGGAGGGCGGCGGCACGCCGAACTGACCGGTCACCGGGGACACGCTCGGTGTCCACAGCGGGACGGTGCGGGTTTCACCGGCCCCGGCCGGCACCTATGATGGCTCCCGGCTCTGGGGAGGGTCGGCCAGGTGTGGCGCCTCCTCCACCGACGCGGGAAGGCAGCCGGCTGTGACCACCATCGAGGACGTCACGAGCACCGCCGGGCCGGAGACGGCCCGCCCCCGGAAGCGGTTACGCGGCGGGCTGGTGACCATCGGCACCGTGGCGGCGCTGCTGGCCGCGATGGGGTTGACGGTGCTCGGGCTGGGCGCCGCCGACAACGCGGTGGCCAACTTCGACTCGTCGTCCTGGTTGTGGAGCACCACGCGCAGCGAGCTGGCCCGGGTCAACGGCATCACCGCCCGGGTGGACACCCGGATGGAGGTGCCCGGCGGGCGGCGTCACCAGATGCAGGTCGCCCAGACCGACCGGCTGCTGATCCTGCGGGACCTCAACACCGGTCAGGTCAGCTCGCTCGACCTGGCGACGTTGCAGATCACCGCGACCACGCCGACCGCGCCGGGGCTGGGGGTCAGCGTCGCGCTGCACGACGGCGCCGCGTTCGTGGTGGACGCCGTGCAGGGCATCGTGCGGCAGCTCGACCCGCGGGCGTTGACGCCGGTGGGCGAGCCGGTGCGCTACCCGCCGGGCATCACCGGCGGCACGTTCGACGGCGCGGGCAAGCTGTGGATCGCGGTGCCGAGCGAGGGCACCGTCTCGGCGGTCACCGCCGCCGACCTGCCGGCCACGCCGGGCGAGGCACCGCCCGCCGGGCTCAGCCCGAAGCGGGTCGAGACGTACGACGTGGCGGAGCCGGCGCACGAGCTGGTGGTGTCCACCCTGGACGAGGGGGTGGCGGTGCTGGACCGCACGTCGGCGTCGCTGGTGACGGTCACCGGCGGCGAGACGCGGCGGGCCGACCTGAGCACCATGACCGCGCCCGGCAACCTGCCGACGCGCACCAGCGGGCCGCAGGTGCCGGTCACCGTGCCGGGTGACCGGTCGGTGCACGTGGTCCGCGACGGCGCCGAGGTGAAGCGGTTCACGGTGCCCGGCGCCGGCGCCCGGCTCAGTCCGGCGGTGGCCTGGGCGGGGCGGTTCTACTGCGCCGACGAGGACACCGGCACGGTCTACTCGTTCGACGCCGCCGGGCAGCTGGTGGAGACGATCAAGGGGTCCGTCCGGCCCGGGCCGGTCGAGCTGGAGGTTCGCGAGAACCACCTGTTCATCAACCCGCCGGACTCGTCCACCGCGCAGGTGGTCGACGACCGGAACCGGGTCCGTGAGGTCAACAAGTACGCCAACGACGTGCTCGGCGGCGACCCGCCGCCGGCTCCCCCGCCGCCGCCCCCGCCGAAGAAGCCGAAGGTGGGCAAGCCGGGCGCGCCGAAGTCGGTCCGCGCCGCCGCCGGCAACGCCTCGGCGCGCGTGAGCTGGCAGCCGGCCTCGTCGAACGGCGCCGAGATCACCCGGTACGTGGTGGCGGGCGGCGGCCAGACCCACCAGGTGGGCGCGAACCAGCGGGCGCTGGAGATCACCGGCCTGACCAACGGTGAGACGTACACGTTCGAGGTGCACGCGGTGAACGCCAAGGGCGACGGTCCGACGCGCCGCAGCAACCCGGTCGTGCCGACCGCCGAGGTGCCGGACCCGCCGGCCGCGGTGACCGCCGAGGCGCGGCCGGACGGCACGGTCCGGGTGAGCTGGCCCGCGGCGAACGGCCAGGGCAACACGGTCGCCCGGTACGCGGTGACCGCGACCTCGGCCGGCGCGAGCGCCCCGGCCGGTGAGTCGCCGAAGACCGAGCTGGTCGTGCCGGCCGGCCAGTTGGAGTACGGCACGCAGTACGCGTTCACGGTGACCGCGGTCAGCGAGAAGGGCGCCGGGTCGAAGGCATCCCCGGTGAGCAACACGGTGGTGCCGTTCACGACGCCGAACGCGCCGGGCGAGCTGCGCGCGTCCACAGTGGCCGACCAGCCCGGCACCGTCGCGGTGCAGTGGTCGCCGGCGGTGGAGAACGGCCGCCCGGTGACGAAGTACGTGGTGGAGGCCGGCGGGAAGACCGTCGAGGTGACCGACGTGCGGGCCACAGTGGGTGGGCTCGGCGACGGTCAGAACGTCACGGTGAAGGTCAAGGCGGTCAACGAGGCCGGCGCCGGCGCGGAGGCGACCACCACCGCCCGCACCGTGGCCGCGCCGCGGATCACGGTGACCGGCTCGTCGGCGGACGCCACATCGGTGACGGTGACGTTCACCGTGGACGCCGGCGGCGGGCGCGCCACCTGCACGGCCGCCACCGGCGGCAAGACGGCCACCGGGAGCTGTTCCAGCCTCCGGGTGACCGGGCTGACGCCGGGCACCGCCTACACGGTCACGCTGACCGCGAACAACGCGGCCGGGAAGAACACCGCGACCCGAGCGCAGACGACCGATGCGCTGTACGGGATCGCGACCTGCCGCAACGGCTCCTCCGGCGCCGAGGCGACCTACTGCTCGCGGGACGTGCCGGGCGAGCGCAACGGCAACGAGATCTTCGAGGTCACCCAGCAGGACAACAGCAGGCAGGCGGGCTGGGAGCCCAACGGCGCCCGGCTCAAGGCCTACTGCAAGAAGTCGGGCGAAGAGGTCTACGCCTACATCTACAACAACGACAAGAAGAGCACCTGGTGGGTGCGCGTGGACCACCGCAAGGGCCGCGACTACATCCCGTGGGCCTGGCTCAACCTGGAGGGCGGCGACAACATCAACCTGCTGCCCACCTGCTGACCGCGACATCCTCGAGAGGCGCCACCGTGAACACGCACGAACCGCTGAGCCAGCCGGAGGTGCAGGGCTTCGCTGCCCTGGCCGCCCGGCTCGCCGACAACGTCAACGCGGTCGTGCTGGGCAAGCCGCAGGTGGTCAGGCTGGCGTTGACCGCGCTGTTCGCCCAGGGCCACGTGCTGCTCGAGGACGTGCCGGGCGTCGGCAAGACCACGCTCGCCCGCGCGGTGGCGGCCACCGTCAAGGGTGAGTGGCGGCGGATCCAGTTCACCCCGGACCTGCTGCCCTCGGACGTGTCCGGGGTGACCATCTTCAACCAGGCCACCCGCGGTTTCGAGTTCCACCCGGGGCCGGTGTTCGCCAACATCGTGATCGCCGACGAGATCAACCGGGCGTCGCCGAAGACCCAGTCGGCGCTGCTGGAGGTGATGGAGGAGCGGACGGTCACCGTGGACGGCGTCCGCCACCCGGTGCCGCAGCCGTTCCTGGTGGTGGCCACCCAGAACCCGGTGGAGATGGACGGCACCTACCGGCTGCCGGAGGCACAGCTCGACCGGTTCCTGGTGAAGCTCTCCGTCGGCTACCCGGACGAGGCGGTCGAGGTGGAGGTGCTGCGCGGCGCCACGGTCCGCTCCCCCGACTCGCTGACCCCGGTCACCGACACCGCCACGGTCGGCGAGATGGTGAAGATGGCCCGGCGGGTGCACATCGCCGAGCCGCTGTACGCGTACGCGGTGCGGCTGGCCGCGGCCACGCGTACCCACCCGCAGGTGCGGGTCGGGGTGAGCCCGCGCGGGGTGATCGCGTTGACCCGGGCGGCGTGCGCGTACGCGCTGATCGACGGGCGGGGCTGGATCATGCCGGAGGACCTGAAGGCGCTGGTCGAGCCGGTCTTCGCGCACCGGCTGCTGCTCACCCCGGACGCGCAGGTGCGCGGCGTCACGCCGGCCGAGGTGCTGCGCCAGGCGGTCGCCTCGGTGCCGGTGCCGCTGCCGTCGGGCCAGCCCGCTCCGGCGCACGGCTGAGCGTGGGGATCACCGCCCGTGGGGTCGGGTTGCTCGTCGCCGCCCTGGTGCTGCTGGGGGTGGGCTTCCGGTACGCGTACCCGGAGCTGACCGTGCTCGGCGCGGCGGCCGGCGTCGCGGTCGGCTACGCCGTGGTGACCGCCGCCTGGCGGCCCCGGTTGACCGTGGAGCGTCGCGCCGACCCGGACCGGGTGGCGCGGGGCGAGCCGGCGGCGATGGAGCTGGCGGTGCGCAACACCGGCCGGCTGCGGGCGGCGAACCTGGTGGCCGAGGACCGCTGCGCGGGGGAGCTGGTGCCGGTGCCGCTGCTGCGGCTGCGTCCGGGGCGGGACACCCGGGTGCGCTACCCGGTGCCGACGCAGCGGCGCGGGGTGGTGCCGGTCGGCCGGCTGCGGGTGGTCCGCCGCGACCCGCTCGGGTTGATGGCGTTGGCCCGCGGCTACGGTGGCACGGTCCCGGTGTGGGTGCACCCGCGCATCCACCCGCTGTCCGCGGTGCCCACCGGCGCCGGGCGCAGCCTCGACGGGCGCGTCGACAGCGTGCCGCACGGGTCGATCACGTTCGACTCGCTGCGGGAGTACGTGGTCGGCGACGAACTGCGCCGGGTGCACTGGCGGACCAGCGCGCGGGTGGGTGAGCTGATGGTGCGGGAAAACGTGGACACCAGCCTGCCGCGCCTCGTGGTGGTGCTGGACAACCGGGCCGCCGCGCATCCGGTGCGCTCGGCCGGGGTGGCGGAGTCGTTCGAGTCGGCGTGCGAGGCGGCGGCGTCGGTGGTGGCCGCCGCGGTGCGCGAGGACCTGCCCGTGCACCTGCTGCTGGTCGCGCCGGCCGAGGTGGAGCCCGCGGGCGTGGCCGGGCCGCTGGACCGGCTCGCCGCGGTGGAGCTGACCGGCGGCGGGGCGGAGGTGTTGTCGGCGGCGACGAGCCGGCTGCGTCAGGAGCGACTCGGCGACACGCTGGTCTTCCTGACCGGGCCGGGCGCCGGCGACGAGTTGGGGCACGTCGGCGCGCTGCGCGGCGCGTACCCGTCGGTGGTGGTGGGGATGTTCGGCGCGAGCGCGCCGACGACGGCCGCGGCGAGCGGCCTGGTGGTGCTGGACGCGGCCGACGGCGCGGCGTTCGCCGCCGAGTGGGACGGGATCCGCCGGTGGTGACCGTGACGGCGCCGCGCCCGGCCGCCGCGCCGGCGCCGCCGGAGACGCCGGCGCGCGGGCGGGTGGCGGCCGTGCTGCGGGCGGCGCCGCTGCCGGTGGCGCTTGTCGTGCTGGTGGCGCTCTCCGGCGTGGTGCTGGGCCGGGTGTACGCGGACCCGCTGCTGACCCGGCTGATGGTCGGCGCGGCGGCCGGTTCGGTGCTGGTCGGCGTGGCCGCCCGGCGGCTGCCGTCGTGGCTGGTGGCGCCGGTGTCGGTGGCCGCCCTGGCCGCCTGGACGCTGCTGTCGTTGCGGTTGGCGGCGAGCCACGCGGCGCTGCCCGGCGGGCTCGGCGAGGTGGCCGGTGACGCCGCCCGCAACGCGATCCCCCGGCTGCTCACCGCGATGATCCCGGTGCAGCCGGCGCCGGACACCGTGCTGGTGCCAGTCGTGGCGGCCTGGCTGGCCGGGCTGACCGCCACCGAGGTGGCGCTGCGGGCCGGCCGGGTGCTGCTGGGCTACCTGCCACCGGCGCTGCTCTACGCCGGCGCGCTCTACGTGGTGGGGCCGAACGCGGCGCCGGCGGTCGGCCCCACCGTGCTGTTCGCGGCGGTCGCGGCCGCCGGGCTGGCGGTGCCCGGACGCCGCGGCGACCCGGCGGCGGGCGACCCGGTGGCCGGGCTCACCCCGGCGGTACGGGCGGCGGTGCGGCTGCGGCTGGCGGCGGCGAGCGCGGCCGGGCTGGCCGTGGTGGTGGCGCTCGCCGCGCTGCTGGCCCCGGTGGTCGCGGGCCAGGTCGACGAGCGGCCGGTCGACCCGCGCCGCTACGTGGAGCCGCCGCAGGTGGAGTCGTTGGACGAGAACCCGCTGATCCGGATCTCCGGCTGGGCGTTGAACCCGGACCAGCGGCTGCTCGACGTGCGGACGGTCGCCGGCTCGACCGAGGGCGGGCCGCCGCGGATCCGGCTGGCGGTGCTCAGCGACTACGACGGGGTGACCTGGCGGGTGGGGGCCACGTACCGCAACGCGGGGCGGATCCTGCCCGCGGTCGATCCCGCGCCCGGCGCGACGACCGACGCGGTGCGCCAGGAGATCACCGTGGCCGACCTGACCGGGCGGCTGCTGCCGGCCGTGCCGACGCCGCGCGAGGTGGGCGGCGCGCGGGTGGCGTACGACCCGGCGAGCGGGACGCTGATCCGGCCGGAGGGGCTCGCCCCGGGGCTGCGCTACGACGTGTCGTCGGTCCGGGAGAGGCCTGATCCGAACCTGGTCAGCACCGCGAACGTGCCGGCCGGGGACGCGGTGTCCCGGGTGCTGCGGGTGCCCGACGGCGCGCCGGAGCAACTGCGCCGGCTGGCCACCCAGCTCGCCGAGTCCAATGGCGCCCCGTACGCGCGGGCGGACGCGATCGCCACGTTCCTCGCCGAGCACTACCGGGTGACCGCCGACGCGCCGAGCGGGCACGCCTACCCGAACCTGACGTTCTTCCTGTTCGGGCCGCGCAACGGCGGTGGGCAGCGGGGCACGTCGGAGCAGTTCGCGGCCGCGTTCGCGGTGCTCGGCCGGCTCGCCGGGCTGCCCACCCGGGTGGTGGTCGGGTTCCAGCCGAAGGCGGACGGGCCGGTGCGGGCCGCCGACGCGTACGCCTGGCCGGAGGTGCTGTTCGACGGCGTGGGCTGGGTGCCGTTCGATCCGATGCCGCGCCCGGACGAGCAGCCCCGCCCGGTGGAGGAGGACTTCCGGCCGCAGCCGGAGGAGCCGCCGCCGTCGGAGGTGCCGGCGCCGACCGAGCAGCCCACGGCCACTCCCCCGGCCGCCGCGCCCGCGTCGGGCCGGGCCGCGGGTGGCCCGGGTACGCCGGTGCTGGTGGGCGGCGGCGTCGGTGGCCTGCTGCTGGTGGTGGGGGCGGTGCTGGCGGCCCTGGCCGCGATGCGCCGCCGGTTGAGCCGGTCCCGGCTGGAGCGGGGTGACCCCGGTGCGCGGATCGCGGGCGCCTGGCGGGAGCTGACCGACGCGTTGCGGCTGGCCGGCCGGCCGGTGGGTGACGATCTGGCGGCGGCGGAGGTGGCCGAGCGGGCCAGGCGCGCGCTCGCCGAGACCCGCGCGGCGGCCGGCGGCCCATCGGTCGGCGACGTGGACGCCAGTGGTGTCGGCGAGCTGGCCGGACTGGTCAACCAGGCCACCTTCGGCCCGGGCACCTCCCCGGACCAGGCGGAACGGGCGGCGACGCTGGTCGCCTCGTACGGCGACGCCCTGCGCGACGCCCGGCCGCGGTGGCGGCGGCTGTGGTGGCGGGTGCACCCGGGCCCGCTGCGTTGGCGGCGCTGACCGTTCGCCGTACCGATTCGGCTCGCACCTCGGTGTGGGTGCCTTTCGAGCTGATGGCAGCAACGACTCACCTGTTGGCGGCTCGTCGCGCCCGCCGGAGCGATATCACCGATGACTCAGCTCCAAAGGCACGCGAAGGAGGCACACGCCGCGGAGGTCCGACGCCGAGCGGCGCGAGCGCGGCGGCGCCCCGGGGGGCGGCCGGTCAGCGGTCGGCGGCGCGTAGCTTGCGGACGAGCTTGCGCAGGCCGGCCTGCCAGCCGTCGGGGTCCTCGGCGCGGCGGCGGGCGTAGTCGGCCACCTCCGGGTGCGGCAGGATGAGGAACCGCTCCTCGGCCAGCCCGGCCACCACCGCGTCGGCGACCTGGTCCGGGGCGAGGACCGCGCCGGACGCGGCGATCACCCGGGCGCCCAGGTGCCCCTCGGCGAGGCCGTCGGCGAGCATCGGGGTGTCCACGCCCTGCGGGCAGAGCGCGCTGACCCGGATGCCGGCGTCCCGGTAGGTGATCGCCACCCATTCGGCGAGGCCGACCGCCGCGTGCTTGGTGGCGGTGTACGGGGCGTCGCCGACCGCGGTCAGCAGGCCCGCCGCCGAGCAGGTGAACAGCAGGTGTCCCTGCCCCCGGCGCAGCATCCCCGGCAGCACCGCCCGGACGCTGTGCAGGTGACCGAGCACGTTGACCCGCCAGGCCCGGTCCCAGTCGGCGTCCGGCGCGTCGATACCGCCGCCGGTGGCCACCCCGGCGTTGGCGCAGAACAGGTCGATCCGGCCGTGCCGCCGCTCGGTCTCGTCGACGAGCGCGCGGACCGCCGTCTCGTCGGTGACGTCCAGCCCGACTCCGGTGGCGACCGGGCCGATCGCGTCGGCCGCCGCGCGGGCCGCGTCGGCGGCCAGGTCGGCCAGCACCACGGCGGCGGCGCCCTCGGCGACGAATCGCCGGCCCAGCGCCGCGCCGATGCCGCCGGCTCCGCCGGTGATCACCACCACCCGGTCGGTCAGGTTCATCTCAGGCCACCTCTCCGGCGCCGGCCCCGAGCCGGGGCACCAGGTCGAGCCAGGCCGCCGCGCCGCCCTCGGTCGTCTCCGGGGTGGGCAGCACCGCCAGCACCGGCACGTCGACGCCGTGTGCGGCGTACCGGCGGGCCTCGGCCGCGCACCGCTCGGGCGAGCCGTGCAGGACCAGCGCGTCGACCACCTCGTCGGGCACCGCGGCGGCGGCGCCGCGCCGGTCCCCCGCCTCCCACGCCCGCCACATCTCCCCCAGGCTGTCCTGCCGGCCCAGCCAGCGGTGGAAGGCGGCGTACGCGGGCACGGTGAGATAGCCGGTGATCATGCGTCGGCCCAGCGCGCGGGCGTATCCGGCGTCCTCGGTGGGGCAGACGAAGATCCGGGCGGCGACCTCGAAGCCGGGGCGGCGCTCGCCCAGCTCGGCGAGCGCGGTCGGCACGTCGGTGGCGGCCAGCCAGTTGAGGATCACGCCGTCGGCCTCGGCGGCGGCGAGCCGCAGCATGCCGGGACGCAACGCGGCGAGCAGCACCGGTGGTGGCACCGCCGGCGGGCGTTCCAGCGCGAACCGCCGCACCGTGAACGTCTCGTACGCCTCGTCGACGGTCTCGCCGTGCAACGCGGCCCGCAGGAAGCGCAGCACGTCGCGGGTCCGCCGGTACGGCTCGTCGAACGGCACCGCGTTCCAGTCACGTACCAGCACCGGCGAGGACGCGCCGACGCCCAGCGCGAAGCGCCCCGGCGCGGCCTCGGCCAGCGCGGCGGCGCTCATCGCCAACAGCCCCGGCCCTCGGGTGAAGACCGGGGTGATCGCGGTGCCGAGCCGCAGCCCGGGGGTCCAGGCGGCGGCGAGCGCGAGCGGGGTGAACGCGTCGGTTCCGGCCACCTCCGAGGACCAGACGTCGGTGAAGCCGGCCTCTGCCAGGGCGGCGTAGACGGCGGCGTGGTCGGCGAGCGTGATGCCGCCCAGCGGAACGGTCATGCCCCATCGGTTCGTCATCCGGTCGATCGTGCCCGCCCACCACGCCCCCGGCAAGATCGGGGGCGATACACGCAATTCGCGGTGTTTTGCCTGGTAGGAGTGTTACGACTGCCGGGTGGACGTCGGCGCGGGCGGGAGATGGCGATGAGGATCGCCGAGCCCGCCGCGCTGCGCCCGGACGACGGCGACAGCGAGCGGGCCACCTTCCTGGAGCTCTTCTTCGACCTGGTCTACGTGTTCGCACTGACCCGGATCTCCGCGCGCGCGTTCGAGGACCTGGCGCTGGAGGGCGGCCAGAGCACCTGGCCGGCGGTGACCGGCGCCGGCAAGACGCTGCTGCTGCTGCTCGCGCTCTGGATGCTCTGGCAGGGCACCGCGTGGACCACCAGCCGATACGACCCGTACCACCTCTGGCTGCAGGTCATCGTGATCACCGCGCTGGTGTCGGCGATGGTGATGGGGGTGGCCATCCCCCGGGCGTTCAGCGGGGCCGGTCTGGCGTTCGCCGTCGCGTACGTGGTGGCACAGGTGGGCCGCTCGGCGATCCTGTTGTTGGTGCTGCGCCGGCTGCAGTACCGCCGGCTGAAGCTGCGGATGCTGATCACCTACTGCGCGGCCGGAGTGCTCTGGCTGGTCGGCGGGGTGCTGCCCACCGACGCCCGGGTGGTGCTCTGGAGCACCGCGCTGCTGGTGGAATATGTCGGCAACCGGTTCGGCTGGCCGGTGCCGGGGCTCGGCCGCTCGACCATCTCCCGCTGGGACATCCACGGCAAGCACCTCGCCGAGCGGTACCAGCAGATCTACCTGGTGGCGATCGGCGAGACGATCCTGGTCGCCGGCCTGACCTTCACCCGGTCACCGGGCGGATGGCCCCGGGTCCTCGCGTTCGCCGCCGCGCTGGCCACCTCCGTGCTGCTGTGGCGGATCTACGTGCAGCGGGCCGGGCAGATCCTCGGCGAGGCGGTGACCGGGGCCGAGCACCCCGCCACCATCGGCCGCTCCGCGGCCGACACCCACATGGTCATGGTCATCGGGGTGGTCGCCACCGCGATCGGCTACGAGTTGGCCATCGAGCACCCCACCGGGCACAACGAGCTGCCGTGGCTGGCCATGGCCCTGGGCGGACCGGCGCTGTTCCTGGCCGGGCGGGCCCGCTTCGAGTACGAGGTGTTCGGCCGGGTCTCCCCGTCGCGGCTGGTGGCGATCGCCGCGCTGGCGCTGCCGGTGCCGCTGCTGGTGCACGTCGCGCCGCTGCTCGGGGCGGCCTGGGCGGTCGTGGTGCTGACGGCCGTGGCCGTGGCCGACGTACGCCGGGCCTGGGGACGCCCGCTGGAGGACCCCGCACCGCCGTTCTGACCGCCGGTCACCTCCGACCGGTGCGGGGACGCCACACCCGCCACCGGGCTACGATCCGCGCGTGACCTTCTCGCTCGTCGCCCGCTCCGCCGACGGGCACCTGCACGGCGTGGCCGTGGCCAGCCGGTTCCTCGCCGCCGGGGCGCTGGTGCCGGCCGCCGAGGCGCGGGTCGGCGCGGTCGCCACCCAGGCCCACGCCAACCTCGCCTACCGCGCGCAGGCGCTGGCCATGCTGCGCACCGGCGTCACCGCCGCCGACGCGGTGGCCGGCCTGGTCGCCGCCGACCCCGGGCGCGACGACCGGCAACTCGCGGTGGTCGGGGCCGCCGGCGCCGGGGCCACCTGGACCGGCCCGCGCTGCCATCCCTGGGCGGGCGGGCAGGCCGGCGACGGGTGGGCCGCGCAGGGCAACATCCTGGACGGCCCGCAGGTGATCGACGCGCTGCGCGACGCCTGGCTGACCGGCACCGACCTGCCGTTCCCGCAGCGGATGCTGGCCGCGCTGGCCGCCGGCGACCGGGCCGGCGGCGACCGGCGCGGCCGGCAGAGCGCCGCGCTGCTGGTGGTGCAGCGCCACGGCGGTTACGCCGGCACCGGCGACGAACTGGTCGACCTGCGCGTGGACGACCACCCGGATCCGGTGGGCGAGCTGCGCCGCCTGCTCGGCCTGCACACCATGATCTTCGGTCGCCCGGACCCGGCCAGCCTGCGCGACCTCACCGGCCCGCTCGCCGTCGAGGTGGCGGAGCTGCTCGCCGCCGCCGGGCACCCGGTCGGGCCGGCCGGCCTGGACGACGCGCTCGCCGCCTGGTCCGGCCTGGAGAACCTGGAGGAACGCTTCGTGCCGGGCCGGATCGACCCGATCGTGCTGGACCACCTGCGCCGCGGCGCGGCGGGCCGCCCGTCCGCGACCCGATCCACCGGGCCGGCCGGCTGAGCCGCCTCAGCCGCCGAAGGCGAGCCGGCGGATGCCGGCGGCGGCCAGCGCCGCCTGCTCCGCGCCGGTCAGCGGCAGCCGGCCGGTGGCCTTGCGCAGCGCGGTGGACGCGTCCCAGCCGAGCGCGCCGGGCACGGGCCGCCCGGCGGTGAGCACGTCGAGCACCACGGCCGCCGCGGCCGGCGTCGTCCAGGGCCGTCGGTCCAGCGCGTCGGCCAGGTCCAGGCCGTGCACCGCGACCTCCACCACCCGGGTACGCAGGAACTCGGTCAACGCCATCGCGTCGCCGTGCCGGGTGCGCACCACCCGTCCGGGCGGCTCGGCGGCCACCGCCGCGTCCGTGGCCCGCCAGGCCCGCCCGAACTCGCGTGCCACCTCGACCGCGCCCGGATGGTCCCGCGCCGCCGCCCGGGCCCCGTCGACCCGCTCCCGGTCGACAGCGGGCGAGAACTTGGCCGCGCCGAAGTAGTCGGACGCGGTCACCTCGGGCCGCGGGGGCGCGGGCCCGGCGAGCATCGTGACCAGCCGGCCGGCCCCGGTGCGTACGTGCGCCAGCAGGTCCCGCACCCGCCACGGCGGGCACGGCGTCGGGCGGTCCAGGGCCGGGTCGTCGAGCCCGTGCAGCACCCGCTCCAGCCGCTCGCACTCGTCACGGAACGCCGCCCGTACCGACTCCACCCCGGTCGCCTCAACCCTTCCAGCGGGGCACCAGCCGGTGCACCGTGGCGAGGACCAGCGCGGCCACCACGGCGATCGTGCCGACGATGCCGGCCGCGCTGCCCGCGTACCCGACGAAGAGCGGACGGCGGCCGAGCTCCCCGACGGCGATCGTGGATCGGTCGACCAGCCAGGACAGTGCCAGCGCGGAGACCAGCAGGGCCAGCGCGCCGCCGACGCCGAGCACGGCGGCGGCGAGCCGGTGCGCGTCGCCCGGCTCCACCACGGCCCGTTCCCGCTGGAAGACCAGCAGCACCAGCCCGGCGACCGCGGCCCAGGCGCCGACCAGCAGGTACGCGGCGACCGCGTCGCTGGGCCGGTGCCAGCCGGCGGAGAGCGTGGCGACGCCGGCGGCGGCCGCGTAGCCGGCGCCGATGAACGCGCCGGCCACCCGCAGCTTGCGGGGCAGCACCAGGATCAGCGCGACCGCCACCGACGCCGCCACCGTGGTGTGGCCGCTGGGCAGGCTGTTGCCGGCGGCGGCCCGCTCCGGGTCGATGCCGAAGTCCGGCCGGGCCAGGAAGTACTTGAGCAGCTGGGTGCTCGCGTTCGCGCCGGCGATCAGCAGCGTCGCGGTGACGGCGAGCGCCTTGCGGCCCCGGATCAGCGCGATGAAGCCGATCACGGCGGTGGCGGCCAGCAGCGACACCGCGGACATGGCGTTGAGGATGGTGTCCACCGGCCCGTCGACCCGGTCCTGCCCGATCTGGTTGCCGGTCAACGCGACCGTGTCCAGCCACTGACCCAGTCGGGTGTGCACGGCGAGCCGCCACAACACCAGGAACGCTGCCGTCTGGGCCAAGGCCAGCACGACCAACCAGACCGCCGTCCAACCCCTCGCCGTCTCCCGCACCCGGACAACTTAGCGGTCGGCCCGCTGCGGCGCGCGTCGGAGCGCCCCGGATTCCGGCGTAGGTTGAGTCGGGCTTTCTCGAGGAGGTGGCAGGTGACCGGTACGCCGGATCGGCAGCGGTCGGCCGGGGCGCGGCCGGAGTCGCTGGCCGACCTTCTCGGGGGTCGACGGGGAGCGGTGGACGCGACGCTGCCCCCGCTGGCGTTCGGGCTCGGTTGGGTGCTCGGCGGGCTCGGCGGCGGGGTGCTCGCGGCGGTGGCGACCGGAGCGGCGGTGGCCGCCTGGCGCTGGCGGCGCGGCGACCGTCCCCGCTCGGTGCTGGTCGGGTTGCTCGCGGTCTGCCTGGCCGCCTTGATCGCGGTACGCACCGGCCGGGCCAGCGACTTCTTCCTGCTGCAGATCGCGTCCAACGCGGCCAGCGCGCTGGCGTGGGCGGTCAGCGTGGTGGTGCGCTGGCCGCTGCTCGGCGTGGTGGTCGGGTTGGCGCTCGGGCAGCGGGGGCGGTGGCGGCGCGACCCGGCGCTGCTGCGGGCGTACGGCCGGGCGAGCTGGGTGTGGACCGCCACCTACGTGCTGCGGGTGGCGGTGTTCGTCCCGCTCTGGCTCGACGGGCAGGTGGTCGCGCTGGCGGTGACGCGGGCGGCGCTGACCTGGCCGCTGATCGCGGCGGCGCTGGCGCTGAGCTGGGTGGTGATCCGCCGGTCGCTGCCGCCGGGGCACCCGGGGCTGCGGCACCCGGTGGGCGCGTCCGATGCGGACCGCGGGCCGGTGGCGGGGCCGGAAAAATAGTGGAGAGGCCGCCACGGGGGGAGCGGCCTCTCCGTCAAATACGTTACTCCGTCAACGCCACAGATGTGATCCCGTGGAGCGCTGAATTTTGCGTGCCTTTTCGCGCCATGGGTCGCCCCCGGGCGGAGTGGTGGGCCGGTCCGTCCGCTGCGTCGGCCGGACGGCCGGCCCACCCGGCCTGACCGTGGGCGTCAGGCCGTCCGCCGACCCGGCCGCTCCGTTCCCCCATCGGCCGGGTGGGCGTCCTCCGTGGGCGGGGCCTCTCCCGCCCACGGAGGAGTCGTCACCTCACCCCTGCGGGAAGTAGGTGCCGTAGTCGGCGTACGCCATGGCGACGTCCGCCTGCGCCCAGAACCGGTGGTAGTTGAAGACCGGCTCGGCGCCGCCGTCCAGGTACGCCTGCACCTTCGGCCAGTCCGGGTCCTTCTTGTAGAAGGACCGGATGTCCAGGAAGCTCTTGCCGGCGGCGATGGCGTCGCCGTTGGGCATCTTCCCGGTCCAGCCCGGCGGCACGTAGAGGCCCTGACCGTCGGCGGCGTTGTAGACGTCGTCGAAGCGCTTGTAGTCACCGCGCTTCTCCGGCATCGACACGCCCTTGCTGTCGGAGGCCGCCGAGAGCGCGTCCAGCAGGCCCTTGGCGGTGTTCTTCGCCGCGACGTTGCCGGACTTGGCCGCGTACGCGATGAGGGTGCGGGCGTAGGCGGCGGCGACACCGACGTCCTGGCCCTTGACCGTCACCTCGACGTGCAGGTCGGTGTTCGGCTGCGGGCTGCTCGGGTTCCAGTTGGCCGGCTGGCCGGTCCACTTCATGTCCGACGGGATCGACCAGTTGGTGCCGGTGGTGGTGTTGGCGATCGCCCACGGCACCCACTTGTCCAGCAGCGCCTTGGCCTTGGCGTTGCCGGTCTGCAGGTAGAGCTCGGCGATGCGCTGCATCGACCAGGCCTGCATGCCGAACCACTGGTTCGACGGCGGGTCGTTGTAGACCGGGTCGACGTCGTAGAACATGCCGTAGAAGGTGGCGGTGCCGGCCGGCGGCTGGGCGTAACTGCCGTCCCAGCTGTTGGTGGCGCCGCCGGCGATGCCGCCCTCGGCGGACTGCAGCCAGGTGTAGAACTCCAGCTGCCGGTCGAAGCTCTTCTGCCAGTCCCCGGTCGCCGTGGACGACTTCGGCTTGAGTTCCGGCACGTTGGTCAGCGCCCAGGCCGCGAGCGGGTTCTGGTAGCCGAAGTGGTTGTGGCTGGAGCCGATCCGCCACGACCAGTTCTGCGACGTGTCGTACGCGCCACCCCAGGCGTAGTACCAGGACATCAGGTAGTGCGCCGAGTCACGGCCGCTGCCGGCGGGGCAGGTGGACGCGCCGACACAGTTGCCGATCTTCTTGAAGTACTTGTCGAACATCGCGTACCGCAGGTAGTCGCCCATCTTGGCGGCCTTGGCCACGGTGGCCGCCACGTCGGCCTCCTTGCCCTGCGCCTTGGCCCAGGTCAGCGCCCAGTAGGCGGCCTGCACGGCGCGCGCGTCGGCGTCCGGCGCGTTGGTGTACTTCCACTGCTTGGCCGGGGCGCCGGTGTCCTTGACGAACAGGTCGAGGTAGCCGTACTGACCGCCGTGCTTGAACGTGTCGCAGGACGGCTGCGGCACGGTCTCCCACACCGACTCCTGGGTGCCCCGCTGGAAGGTGTTGATGTAGGCCGGCTTGGTGGTGCCGTCACCGCAACGGCCGAAGCCGTAGGTGTTGTCGACGTCCATCAGCCAGTGCATGCCGTAGATGTCGCCGGTGCCGTAGGTGGACTGCAGCTCCGAGCGCAACGGGTCCTGCCCGACCGGGACGTTGGGCTGCAACGCCGAGGGGTACTGGCTGGGCAGGTTGTACTCCGAGGCGTACTGCGGGGTGCCGGCGGAGCCCGCCGTGGGCTGGTCGGCGTGCGACGGGATGATGTACTTCTCCATCACCGTCCAGGAGTTGTTGAACGGGCTCCAGTTCTGGGTGATGCGCCCGTACTGGGCCTCCAGCCAGATCCAGAAGCTGAACGCCTCCGAGGTGGTCTCGTGCCCGTGGTCGGGCGCCTCGACGATCAGCGTCTCGATCGAGTGGTACGGCACGCCCTCGGGGCTGAAGTAGCCCGAGTTCTTGATCTTGCCGTACTGGTCGAGGAACTTCTTGATGTAGGCGTTGTCGCCGCCCGGGGTGTCGTTGTCGACCTCGGTGGCGACCACCGAGACCGGGGCGTACCCGGTCGCCGACGCGGTGACGGTGGCGGTGCCGCCGACGGTGTCGGCGTCCTCGGCCGCGGAGACGGTGGCGGTGACGCCGGTGCTCCAGTTGCTCGGGGTGAGCGTCAGCGTCGACGGCGAGACGGTGACGTCGCTGTCACCGGTGACGGCGAGGGTCACCGGGACGTTGGCGCTCGGCGCCGCGCTGAGCGTGTAGCGGACCGTGGCGCTGCCGCCCTCGTCGACGCTCACCGCCGACGGGGTGGCGACCAGCTTCGGGCCGGTGGCCGCGGTCACCGTGAACGACTTCTCCGCCGTGGCGGTGCCGCCGGCGTTGTCGTACGCCTTGGCCTGCACCGTGTAGCTGCCGGCCGGCAGGCCCAGCAGGTCGTAGCCGTACGGCGCGGTGGTGTCGGTGTTGACCAGCAGGCCGTTGCGGTAGAACTCGACCTTGCTGATGGTGCCGTCGGGGTCGCTGGCGGTCGCGGTCAGCGGGACGTCCGCCGGGGCGGTGAACGGGCCCGCCGGCACGCCGAGCGCCACCGTCGGCGGCTGGTTGGTGGAGGCGCCGTTGCAGGCGACCCCGTTGAGCGTGAACGCGGAGGGCTTCGGGTTGCTGCCGCTGAAGGTGCCGTTGAAGCCGATGTTGGTGGACGCGCCGGTGGGCAGGCTGCCGTTCCACGACTCGTTGGTCGCGGTCACCTCGCTGCCGGACTGGCTCCACTTGGCCGACCAGCCCTGGGTCAGGCGCTGGCTGCTGTTGGGGAACGCGAACTTCAGCGACCAGTTGTTCAGCGCGTCACCCAGGTTCTTGATGGTGACGTTGGCGGTGAACCCGCCGCTCCAGTCGTTTGTCGAGTAGGTGACGTCGCAGGCGGGTGCGGCCTGGGCGGCGGTCGCGGGCAGGGCCACCCCGCCGATGGCGAGGGCGGTGGCGGCGAGCATCGCCGTGCGGCGACGTCTGGCCATGAGTCTCATGTGGGCGGTGTCTCCTCGGACCGGGCCGGGACCGGGGTCCCGGCGGGGCGCCTCCACGCGTCGACGGGCGTACGCGGGGGGACGGAGGCGTCCGGAAAGGTGGTCGTCCCGGCCGTGCCGGGGATCGGGGCGCCGCACCGGTTGTTCACCGGGTGCCCTCGGCGGCCCGTGCTCGCGCGAGCTGGCTCCGCGTCGCGTGTCGAGAGTCTGCCATGGAAGCGCTCCCACCACAATGGCCAGGGCAGACACCCACGTCCATGTTTCGATCTCGTTTAGGGGCTTTCACAAAGCCGTGACGCGGGTTACAGTCGCAGCATCGCCGATGGGAGCGCTTCCATCGACGGAGATGTAAGTTATGAACTGCCGGGGACACCCGTTCCCGGCGTATCGGCCCAGTGGCCGACGGCGATACCAGCCCGGACGCCGCCGCCGGCCATCACCCGCCAGACGGAGGGAGGTGGAACCAGAGCCACTCGCGTGGCCCGGCTCCCGCGCGACACGCACGACGGACGCCAATTCCAAGTCGTGTGTGTGTGCATCTCGGTGGGGACGGGGGTTGCCCTCCCCCGTCCCCACACTAAACCCCCGTTGTCGACGGCAAAAGAGGCCGACGGGACAGGCGTGACACGCCACCCGGACGGCCTTTCGCGCTATCTGCCCCATCCTCGCCGCTCGCCCCCGCCCCCCGAGCGACACCCGCCCACCCCACTCCGGCCGCCCGCCGGCCGCGCCGCGACCGCGCCGCGACCGCCGGAATCGAGGCCGGCCGCCTCCGGCCTATGCTGGGAGCGCTCCCGGCCCCAGGGCGGCCCGTCACTTCGAGGAGAACCTCCATGTCGTTACTCACCCGACGGCGCCTGCTCCGCCGCGCCGCCCTGTCCGCGACCGCCGCGGGCGCGGCCCGGACCGGGCTCGCCGGCGCCACCGCGGCCGGGCTCGCCGCCTCCGCCTCCGCCCTCGGCGCCTGTGACTCACCGCCCGAGCGCGACACCGACGCGGAGCGAAACGGGGGGCTGCGGTTCCCGCCCGGATTCGGCTGGGGCGCGGCCACCTCGGCGTACCAGATCGAGGGTGCCGCCAAGGAGGACGGGCGGGGCGAATCCGTCTGGGACACCTTCAGCCGCACCCCCGGGCGCACCCGCAACGGTGACACCGGCGACGTCGCGGCCGACCACTACCACCGGTACGCCCAGGACCTCGACCTGATGCGCGAGCTGGGGCTGCGCAGCTACCGGTTCTCCATCTCCTGGCCGCGGATCCAGGCCGACGGCTCCGGCCGCCCCAACCAGCGTGGCCTGGACTTCTACCGCCGCCTGCTGGACGGCCTGCACGAGCGCGAGATCGCGCCGATGGCCACGCTGTTCCACTGGGACCTCCCCCAGGCGCTGCAGGACGACGGCGGCTGGGAGAACCGGGACACCGCCGAGCGCTTCGCCGACTACGCCGACGCCGTGTTCCGCGCCCTCGGCGAGCAGGTGCCGGTCTGGCTGACCATCAACGAGCCGAAGACCGTGGTGCAGAACGGCTACCTCACCGGCCACCACGCCCCCGGTCACCAGGACGAAGCCGCCGCCTACCTGGTGGCCCACCACCTCCAACTCGCCCACGGCCTCGCCGTGCAGGCGCTGCGCGCCTCCGGCGTGCCCGGTCGCATCGGCCCGGCGCTCAACCTGCACCCCTGCTACCCGGCGGACGACAGCGCCGAGGCCGCCGCCGCGACCACACTCCACGACGGCTACGAGAACCGCCTCTACCTCGACTCGATCTTCAAGGGCGCGTACCCGCGCGACGTGCTCGCCGACCTCGGCCCGGACAGCCGGATGGCCCGGGCCGTCCGCGACGGCGACCTGAAGATCATCTCCAGCCCGGTGGACCTGCTCGCGGTGCAGTACTACACCCCGCTCTACGTCACCGGCAGCGGTGACACGGTCCGCAGGTGGCCCACCTCCCAGGCCGACTGGCAGCAGATCTACCCCCAGGGCATGTACGACATCCTGACCCGGGTCACCCGTGACTACGGCCGGGTGCCCATCACCATCACCGAGAACGGCCTGCCCTGCCCCGACGCCCCCGGCCCGGACGGCACCGTCGACGACGCCGGCCGGGTCACCTTCCTGCGCGACCACTTCACCGTCGCCCACAAGGCCATCACCGACGGCGTGCCGCTGGAGAGCTACCACGTCTGGTCGCTGCTGGACAACTTCGAGTGGAACGAGGGGTACGAGCAGCGCTGGGGCCTGATCTACGTGGACTACCCGACCCAGCGCCGGATCTTCAAGCGCAGCGCCCACTGGTACCGCGACGTGATCCGCCGCAACGGACTCTAGGGCCCGGTGGGCGTGACCCGGCCGGCGACGCCGCCGGCCGGGTGCCCGTCGACGCGGCGACACCCGCCGCCGCTCAGCGCGGCAGCGCCTGCTGCAGCTCCGCCCGCAGCGCCGGGGTGAGCATCTCGCCGGCCTGCTTGGCCAGCCGGGCCATCTCGTAGCCGACCACGCCGATGTCGGCGTCCCCGCCGGCCAGCGTGGCCAGGATCGAGCCGTCCCGGATCTGCATGACCAGGAAGTAACCCCGGCCCATCTCGACCACGGTCTGCTTGACGACGTCACCGTCGAACATCTGCGCCGCGCCCGCGGTGATGCTCATCAGGCCCGAGGTGACCGCGGCGAGCTTGTCCGCGTGATCGCGCGGCAGGTGCGCGGAGATCGCCACCAGCAGCCCGTCCGAGGACACCACCACGGCGTGCGCCACCCCGGGAACCCGCTCGGCGAACGCGTTCACCAGCCAGCTCAGGTCGCGTGCCTCCTGGCTCAACGTCGTCACTGTCGTCGTCCCCCTTCGTCGCGCGGCAGGTACATCTCGGTGGTCTCCTCGGCCTCGGCCCGTCGTACCCCGCCGTAGAAGCGGGAAAGCATACCGCCGACCGCCTCCGGGTCCGGCTCGTGCCGCACCGACGCACGGTCCGGCCGGTCGGCCGACGAGACCGCGGCGAGCTGGGCCATCGGCACGCGTACCGGCAGGCCCCGCTCGTTGGTCCCCCCGGTCACCGGCGTCCGCGCCGGCGCCGGCGTCACACCCAGCACCGACGACGTCGGTCCCTGCCGGGAGAACCAGCCGCCGCCCGCGGCCGCGGCCGGGGCGAGCACGTCCTCGGCCCGGCCGGGCACCGGCCGGGGACGCGGCACCGCGTCGGACGGGCCGGCAGTTGACCCGGGTGGCGGCTCGGCCGCGTCGCCGAGCGGCCGGCCGGTCAGCGGCGAGACCGGCAGCGCCGGCGGACCCGACGGCGCCGGCGAGCCCGGCCGCGTCGGCACCGGATGACGGCCGGCCACCGGCAGCTCGGCGGTCGCCGCGCCGAGCGCCCGCGACGCCGCGGCGAGCTGACCGGTCAGCATCCGCGCCGGCATCGGCGGGTCCAGCCCCGGCGGAGGCGTCTCGGCCAGCAGATCGGCCGGGATCCGGACCCGGGTGACCAGGCCCTCCCGGCCGGGGCGCAACTGCACCCGGAGGCCGTGGCGGGAGCCCAGGTGGCTCACCACGAACAGGCCCATCCGCTCGGAGGCGCCCACGTCGGGCGCCGGCGGCTCGGCCAGCACCGCGTTCGCCTCGGCCAGCGCGGCCGGGCTCATGCCCAACCCCCGGTCGACGATCTCCACCATTGCGCCCGGGCCGTCCGCCTCGACCACGACCCGCACCACGGTGTCCGGCCGGGAGAACGTGGTGGCGTTCTCCAGCAGCTCCGCGAACAGGTGCACCAGGTCACCGACGGCGTGCCCGACCAGGTGCAGGTCGGTGCGGTTCTCGTGGCGCACCCGCTGGTACTGCTCGATCTCCGCGCTGGCCGCGAGCAGCACCGCCCCCAGCCCTACCGGGCGGTTCCACCGCCGGGTGGACTCCGTGCCGGCGAGCACCAGCAGGCTCTCGTCGTTGCGGCGCATGCGGGCGGCGAGGTGGTCCAGCTTGAACAGGTTCTCCAACTGCTCCGGGTCGCTCTCCTCACGCTCCAGGTCGTCGAGCAGTTCCAGCTGCCGCTCGACCAGCACCTGGCTGCGCCGGGCCAGGTTGACGAACATGGCGTTGACGTTGCGGCGCATCATCGCCTGCTCGACCGCGACGTCCACCGCGCTGCGGTGCACCGCCACGAACGCCTCGGCCAGCTCGCCGATCTCGTCCTGGGAGTCGACCACCGCCGGCGGCACGTCGATGGCGCCCACCGGGCGGTCCACCGCCCGCAGCCGCTGAAGGGTCATCGGCAGTTCCACCTGCGCGATGCGCAGCGCCTGGCCGCGGAGCTGGCGCATGGCCCGGGCCACCGACCGGCCGACCAGCAGCGAGATGAGCACGGCCACCAGGAGCACCGCGACGATCCCGCCCGCCACCAGCAACGTCTCGCGCAACTGCCGGGCGCTCGCGTCGTCGGACCGGCGCACCGCGTCGTCGAGGATCTCGCCCTCGAGCTGGCGGAACAGCTCCTGCCGCTGCTCGGTGGCCGCCCACCACTGCGGCGCGGACGGCAACGCCGGCTCCGCTCCGCCGATGGGCAGGGTCTGCTCCTCCAGCCGGGTGGCCGTGACGAAGGCCGGGTCCACCGAGGTGCGGTCGTAGCGGCGCACCTGCTCGGCGGTCGCCGCCACCCGGAACGCGCCCAGGGCGGTGAGCTGCTGGGCCCGCAGGTCGGTCAGCGTCACCTGGTCGTCCGGCTCGTACCGGCCGGCGCGGGCGGCCGCGTACAGCTCGGCGCGGATCCGGGAGGACAGCTCCTTGACCCGGGCCAGCTGCACGTAGCGCAGCACCGCGTCGGTCAGCGCCCGCTGGCCGCCGCCGGGCGACGGTTCGGCCAGCAGGTTGAGCAGCGCCGCGACGGCACGGTGGTAGTTGCTGAGCACGGTGTCGGCGGAGAGCACCGCGGGTGGCACCGCGGCGCGGATGTTCACCACCTGGTCGTACGCCTCCAGCGCCTCGGCGTAGGAGACCCGCCAGGCGGCATCGGCGTCGGCCAGCGGCTCGGCCGCGGCGCGCAGCTCGTCCACCGCCCGGTCGGTGGCCTCCTGCAACGGCCGCAGCTCGGCGACCGCGGCGTCCCGGTCGGCGCCGGTGCCGCCGCGGCGCAGCGCGGCCAGCTCGCCGGCGGACCGGTCCCGCTCCTGCTGGAGCCGGTCGACCACGGCGGTGATCTGCCGGCCGATGCCGACCTGCTCGGCGAAGTCGCTCAGGGTGGTGGTCTGCCCCACCAGGCCGCGGGTCTGCACGCCGGCCAGGAGCAGGAACGCCAGCGAGGGGATCACCAGCACGGTGGCGAGCTTGGTGCCCATCCGCCAGTCCCGCAGCCGGAACCCGGAGCGCCGGCGGTGCGGCGGTGGGGCCGCGCCGCGGGCCGGGTCGGGACCTGCGCGCACACTTGCCTCCTCGGTCCGCTCCACCACGGCGGGGAGCGGGATCCATCCAACCAGGCCGGCGGGCGCTGTCAACGCCCGCCCGGACGGCATGAGCAGGACGGTCAGCGGTTACGCGTCCGGCGCGGCGTCGGCGTCCGGAGGGCCGACACCGCCGATGTCGGCCGCCTGCGCGACCCGGCCCAGGGCCACCAGAGCGGCGCCGGTCGCCCCGATCTCCGGGTTGCGCTGCCACCGGACCGTACGCGGGACGAGAACCTCGGCGAAGGCCGCACGCCACCACGGTGAGGCGGTCAGCGCCCCACCGCCGAGCACCACCTCCATCGGGTCGCCGACGCCGGCCTCGAGCAGCGCCAGGTCGTCGGCGACGAGCCGGCACAGCCCGCCCATCAGCCCGGCGAGGATGTCGACCGCGGTGGTGCCGAAACTCAACCCGCGCAGCTCGCCCGAGCCGGCCGGGGCCGTGCCCGGGGGCCGGTCCCCGCCGAAACGGGGATTGGCCCGCACCCTCGCGCCGGCACCGGCACGGTGCAGCGCCGCCTCCAGCTTCGCGCCCTCCGGCAGCCGCAGCTCCCGGTTCGCCCAGGCGAACAGGTTCCCGCCGCTGGAGTACGCCGCCCCGGTCACCACGTGGTCGTGGTCGACCCGGTAGCGCCAGAGCTGGTCCGGCAGCGGCGGCAGCTCCGCGCCGGCCGGCACCGCCTGGATCATGCGAACCGCGGCGGAGGTGCCGACGGTGACCGCGGCCCGGGACCCGTCGACGCAGCCGGAGCCCACGTTGGACGCCGCGCCGTCGCCGACCGGCGCGGCCCAGCGCGCCCCGGCCAGCTGCGGCCAGCGCTTCGCGTGCTCCGGGTTCAACCGGCCGTGCCACCCCTGCGGGGCCAGCGGCGGCAGCCGTTCCGGGCGGACCCCGGCCAGCACGCACGCCTCCGGATCCCAGTCGAGCCGGCGCAGGTCGAGCAGCCCGGTGCCGGAGGCCAGCGAGACGGACATCGGGGCCTCGTCGAGCAGCGCGCCGAGCACGTACTCGGCCAGTCCCGCGAACCCGGCGGCGGAGTCGCCGCCGCGCTCGGCCAGCCACGGCAGCCGCACCGACCAGTAGCAGCGGTGCCACCAGGTGCCGGTGCGCAGGTGATAGTCGTCCGGATCGGCCGGGCCGACCGCGCCGGCCGGCGCCGCCGGGCGGGTGTCCAGCCAGGTCAGCACCGGACCCGACGGGGTGCCGTCGGCGGCCAGCGGCAGCACCGAGTGCCACTGCGCCGACGTCGCCACCAGCCCGACCTGCCCCAGGTGCCCGCCCGCGGCCAACTCGTCCAGGCACTCGACCAGGCACGCCAGGTAGCCGGCGCCGTCCAGCGTCCCGGTGCCGTCGTCGCCGGTGGCCAGGTGCACCTTGCGGCGGGCCAGCGCACCCGGGCGCGGCACGGCGTCCGCGTCCAGCACGAGTCCGCGTACCGAGGAGGTGCCCAGGTCCAGAGCGAGAATGTCCATCGCCGGTCAACCTACCCGGCGCCGGTGGCGACGCTGATCGGGTTCCCCGGCACCGCCCGGTCGCGTACAGTGATCGTCATGCCCGCGCACCTGTCCTGCTGGTGGCCCGCCGACCCGGCGGCCCACCCCCGCGCGTAGCTTTCCCCACGCGGCCGCCCGACGAGGCGGCCGCCGGTCTCTCCCCGGCTTCCCGGGTCGCCCTCGCCGGCGGCCGCCGGCCCACCGAGGAGACCCGATGACCGTCCCGTCCGACCCGCTGACCGCTCTCGCCGCCGGCCGCGACCCCGGCCCGTTCGCGCTCGTCCGCCGCGAGGGCGCCGACCACGTCGACCTGTACGCCGGCCCGGTCCACCGCGCCGGGCAGCTCGCCGACCTGCCGCTGCCCGACGGCCCGCCCGGTCCCCGCACGCTGGCGCTGGTGCCGTTCCGTCAGATCACCGAGCGCGGCTTCGCCTGCGTGGACGACGGCCTGCCGCTGGAGTTCCTGGATGTCCGGCAACACCTGCGGATCCCGCTGGCGCGGGTGCTCGACGCGCTGCCGGACGCGCCGGTGCGCACCCGCGACGCCGGCTTCGACATCACCGACGACGAGTACGCGGCGGTCGTCGAGCGGGTGCTGACCGACGAGATCGGCCGGGGCGAGGGCGCGAACTTCGTCATCCACCGCACCCTTCGGGCCCGGGTGCAGGGCGATCCGCTGACCGCGGCGCTGGCGGCGCTGCGCCGGCTGCTGGTCCGTGAGCGCGGCGCGTACTGGACCTTCCTGGTGCACACCGACGCCCGGATCCTGGTCGGCGCCAGCCCGGAGCGGCACGTCAGCGTGACCGACGGGCTGGTCGAGATGAACCCGATCAGCGGCACCTTCCGGCACCGGGGCGAGGCGGCCGACCGGGCCGCGCTGCTGCGCTTCCTGCGCGACGAGAAGGAGGTGGAGGAGCTGTACATGGTCCTCGACGAGGAGCTGAAGATGATGGCCGTGGTCGCCGAGCACGGCGGCCAGGTGGTCGGGCCGTACCTGAAGGAGATGGCGCACCTGGCGCACACCGAGTACCTGCTGGCCGGGCGCTGCTCCCGGGACGTGCGCGACGTGCTGCGGGAGACCATGTTCGCGCCCACCGTGACCGGCAGCCCGATGGAGAACGCCTGCCGGGTGATCGCCCGGCACGAGCGGGCCGGCCGGCGCTACTACGCCGGGGTGCTCGCCCTGCTCGGCCGCGACGAGGCGGGCCGGCAGACGCTGGACGCGCCGATCCTGATCCGCACCGCGGAGATCACCGGCGACGGTGAGCTGCGGGTGCCGGTCGGCGCCACCCTGGTCCGGCACTCCACGGCCGCCGGCGAGGTGGCCGAGACGCACGCCAAGGCCGCCGGGGTGCTGGCCGCCCTGGGCCTCGGCCCGGACGCCCCACGAGACGACGACGGGGCCGCCGTCGGATACGCCGACGACCCCGAGGTACGCGCCGCGCTGGCCGCCCGCAACACCCCGCTGGCCCGGTTCTGGCTGCGACAGCGGGAACCCGGGGCGATCGCGCTGCCCGGACTGGCCGGCCGCCGGGCGCTCGTCGTCGACGGCGAGGACACGTTCACCGGGATGCTCGCCCACCAGCTCGGCGCGCTGGGGCTGACGGTCGACCGACGGGACTGGTCGCGGCCCGGCCCGCTCGACGGGTACGACCTGGTGGTGGTCGGCCCCGGCCCGGGCGACCCGCGCGACCTGACCGCACCGAAGATGGCGGCGTTGCGGGCGGTGCTGACCGAACTGCTCGCCGCCGGCCGCCCGACCCTGGCGGTGTGCCTCGGCCACCAGCTGCTGGCCGGGCTGCTCGGCCTGCCGCTGCACCGGCGCGACGCGCCCTACCAGGGCCTGCCGCGGGACGTGGACCTGTTCGGGGTGACCCGCCGGGTGGGCTTCTACGCCAGCTTCACCGCCCGGGCGGACGCCGACCGGTTCACCGGCGCGTACGGCCCGGTCGAGGTGTCCCGGGACCCGGCGGACGGCGCGGTGCACGCGCTGCGCGGCACGGGCTTCGCCGGGGTGCAGTTCCACCCGGAGTCGGTGCTCAGCCGGGACGGCACGGTGGTCCTGGCCGACCTGCTCGGGCATCTGCTCGACCGGCCGGCGTTGAGCGCGCATGGCGCGGCCGATCGGGGGTAGGCAGACGGCGACCGGTGGTCCGGACGGGTTCGAGAGCCCTCGTCCGGACCACCGGTCGCCCGTTCGGCACGGTTCAGCCGGCCATGCCCCGCTTGAGCGAGGCACCCATCAGCACGGCCCGCTTGGCGGTCAGCGCGGTGGCCGCCAGCGCCACGTGGTCCGGGGCGACCTCCCCGTTGTTGCTGGTGTGCGACGCGCCGTACGGGTTGCCGGCGACGAACTGGCTGGGGTCGGTGTAGCCGGGCGTCACCACGACGCCACCCCAGTGGTAGAAGACCGTGTACAACGACAGCAGCGTCGCCTCCTGGCCGCCGTGCGAGGTCGCGGTCGAGGTGAAGCCGGTGTAGACCTTGTCGGCGAGCGCGCCGGCGGCCCAGAGCGGGCCGGTGGTGTCGATGAACTGCTTGAGCTGCGCGGCGATCATGCCGTACCGGGTGGGCGACCCCATGATCACCACGTCCGCCCAGGACAGGTCGTCCGGCTCGGCCTCCATCACGTCCTGGGTCTCCAGCCGGTGCGCCTGCCAGCCCGAGTTGGAGCGGATCGCCTCGTCGGGCGCCAGCTCACGTACCTTGCGTAGGCGGACCTCGGCGCCGGCCTCCTCCGCCGCCTCGACCGCCGACCGCGCCATCTGGTAGGTGATTCCGGTCGCGCTGTAATAGATCACCGCGACCTTGACCTGGCCATCCATCAGACGTTCGCCTCCTTGATTCGGGGTAAGCTCCGGCGACTACCCGTTACTTGCGGCGTCAAACGCCGCTCAAGATTTGCGCAAGTTCGCCGGGGAACCCCGCACCCGGCCGCGCGCACCGGGGATCCTGTTTCCACCGGCGCCGGCCGTACGCCGCCCCCGCGCCGGGAACCTGAACGGGGGATCGCGCTCCGTCGGCAGCGGCGCCGGCGTAGCGCGATCAGGGGCCCGTTCCCGGCCCGCCCGGCGGTGTCGGCCCCTCGGCCTATGCTGGCCGTCCACCTGCCGACGGGAGGCCGCCGTGTCCGTACGCCTCAGCCGTGAAGAGGCGCTCGCGCTGCGGATGACCGGCCTGCTGCTGCGCCCGCACCCGACCGTCCGGCCGCGGAGCGTGTCCGACGTGGTCGAGTGGTTCGGCGCCATGCAGGCGCAGGACGCGGCGAGTGGCTCGTGGTCGCTCGGCGTACGCCTGCCCGGCCGCACCCGGGCGGACGTCGACGCGGCGCTGGAGCGGCGGGAGGCGCTGCGCACCTGGCCGATGCGGGGCACGGTGCACCTGGTGCCGTCACGCGACGCGCACTGGATGCTGGCCCTGACCGGCGTCCGCACGCTCGGCGGGCTGGCGGCCCGGTGGCGGCAGCTCGGGCTCACCCTCACCGACGGCGACCGCGCCGGCGACGTGCTCGGCGCGGCGCTGAGCGGCGGTGGCCGGCTCACCCGCGCCGAGTGCCTGGCCGCGCTGCGCGCCGCCGGGCTGGACACCGCCGGTCAACGCGGCTACCACCTGCTCTGGTACGCCGCCCAACGCGGCATCACCTGCATCGCCCCGCACGTCGGCAGCGAGCAGTCGTTCGCCCTGCTCGACGAGTGGGCACCCGAGCCGCACCGCCCGGAGCGCGACGAGGCGCTGGCGGTGCTGGCCCAGCGCTACGTGCGCTCCCACGGCCCGGTCACCCGGCACGAGCTGGCCCGCTGGAGCGGCCTGACCGTCACCGACGCGACCCGGGCGCTCACCCTGGCCGGCGACCTGCTCGCCCCGGTCGAGGTGGACGGCGAGCCGGCCGTGGTCGACGCCGCGCTGCTCGACGCGCCCCGCGTGGCGGTCGACGACCTGCACACGCTGCCCGGCTTCGACGAATACCTGCTCGGCTTCAAGGACCGCTCGCTGATGCTCGACCCGGCGCACGCCGACGCCGTGGTGCCCGGCAACAACGGGATCTTCCAGTCCACAGTGGTCCGCGGCGGCCGGGTGGTCGGCACCTGGAAGCGGACGCTCGGGGCGAAGGCGGTGACCGTGACCGTGCGGCAGCTCATGCCGTTCGACGCGCCGCTGCGCGCCCGGGTCGACGCGGCTCTGGCCGGCTACGCCGCCTTCCTCGGGCTGGAGCTGCGTCACTCCTGGTAAGGACGCCTCGTCCCACCGGGTCTTCTGCGGCTGGTCACGCGCCGCGCGCACCATCCGTCCGCCCATCGGGAAATCACACACCGTGTCGGATCCGCATGCCACGAGACGGCGGAAGGGCCGGCGGCCGAGGCCGCCGACCCTTCCCCGCCCGTACGCTCAGTCGGCGAGCGCGCCGGCCGACCGTCCCTCGTGCAGGGTCAGGTTGCGGCCGCTGCCCGGGTCGAACAGGTGGATCTTCTCCAGGTTGAACCACACCCGCCGGTTCTCGCCCTCGCGGACCGGCGACTCCGCCGACAGCCGGGTCACCAGGTTGGAGCCCGCGCCGGCGAAGTCGGCGGCCCCCGCGTCGGCGGCCAGCTCCTCCAGCTCCGCGGCGGTGGCCCGCTCCCCCTCGACGGTGAAGTAGACGTACTTGTCCGAGCCCATCGACTCGACGATGTCGACCGGCGCCTCGAACTCCACGCCCCGGGCGCGGGTCTCGTCGTCGATCAGCGCGGCGTCCTCGAAGTGCTCCGGACGGACGCCGAGGATCAGCTCGCGCGGCGCGTCCCCGGCCTCCAGCTCACGCCGGACCCGCTCGCCGATCGGCACGTCGCCCAGCGCGGTCCGCAGCCGCCCCTCCTCCACCTTCGCGTGCAGGAAGTTCATCGACGGCGAGCCGATGAACCCGGCGACGAAGAGGTTGCGCGGGTGGTCGTACAGCTCCTGCGGCGGGCCGACCTGCTGCACCGCGCCGCCGCGCATGATGACCACCCGGTCGCCGAGCGTCATCGCCTCGGTCTGGTCGTGGGTGACGTAGACGGTGGTGGTGCCGAGCTGCTTCTGCAGCCGGGACACCACCGTGCGCATCTGCACCCGCAGCTTCGCGTCCAGGTTGGACAGCGGCTCGTCCATCAGGAACGCCTTGGGCTGGCGGACGATCGCCCGCCCCATCGCCACCCGCTGCCGCTGGCCGCCGGAGAGGTTGGCCGGCTTGCGGTCCAGCAGCGCGGTCAGCTCCAGCACCTTGGCGGCCTCGTCCACCTTCTGGTTGATGGTCTCCTTGTCCATCTTCGCCAGGCGCAGCGGGAAGGCCATGTTCTCCCGCACCGTCATGTTCGGGTAGAGCGCGTACGACTGGAAGACCATGGCGATGTCCCGGTCCCGGGGCGCCTTGTCGTTGACCCGCTCCCCCGCGATGCGCAGCTCACCGGAGCTGATGTCCTCCAGCCCGGCGATCATGTTGAGGGTGGTGGACTTCCCGCAGCCCGAGGGGCCGACCAGGATGACGAACTCGCCGTCGGCGATCTCCAGGTCGACGTCCTGCACGGCGGTGGTCCCGTCCGGGAACCGCTTGCTCACCTTGTCCAGCACGATGTCAGCCACTGTTACCACCTATCCCTTGACTGCGCCGGAGGTCAGGCCGGAGACGATGCGGCGCTGGAAGAAGAGCACGAACAGGATGATCGGCACGGTGATCACCACGGCGGCGGCGCAGATCGCCCCGGTGGGGTCCTCGAACTGCGACTCGCCGGTGAAGAACTGCAGGGCCACCGGGACCGTGCGGGACCGCTCGGTCGAGGTGAGCGTGATCGCGAACAGGAAGTCGTTCCAGCAGAAGATGAAGACCAGGATGGCCGTGGTGAACACGCCCGGCGCGGCCAGCGGCGCGATCACCCGCCGGAACGCCTGGCCCTGGGTGGCGCCGTCCATCTTCGCCGCCTTCTCCAGGTCCCACGGGATCTGCTTGAAGAACGCCGACAGCGTGTAGATCGCCAGCGGCAGCGCGAACGTGATGTACGGCAGGATCAGGCCGGGCCAGGTGTCGAAGAGGCCGAGCTGCCGCTCGATCTCGAACAGCGGCGACACCAGCGACACCTGTGGGAACATCGCGATCAGCAGGGAGACCCCGACCAGCAGCTTCTTGCCGGGGAAGTCCAGCCGGGAGATCGCGTACGCGGCCATCGTGCCGAGCACCACCGCGACCGCGGTGGCGATCAGCGCGATGCCGATCGAGTTGATCAGCGCCCGGACGAACTGATCGGTGTCGAAGATCGTACGGTAGTTCTCCAGCGTCCACTCCCGCGGCCAGAAGTTGCCGTCGGTGAGCGTGGCCGGCGTCTTGAACGACAGCGAGGCGATCCAGAGCACCGGCACGAGCGCGAAGACGACGACCACGGCGTCCAGCACGCCCCAGCGCAGCTTCGCCCTGGTGGTGGTTTCCACGGCCATGTCAGCGCCTCTCCCCATCGTCGCTGCCGGGGGCAGCGGTGCCGAACAGCTTCACGAAGACGAAGGCGATGATCGCCACGGTGATGAAGATCAGCACCGACATCGTGGAGCCGATGCCGAGGTTCAGGCCCCGGATCAGGTTGTTGTAGGCCAGCATCGACACCGACGAGGTCTCGTTGCCGCCGTTGGTCAGCACGAAGATGTTGTCGAAGACCCGGAACGCGTCGAGCGTGCGGAACAGCAGCGCGACCAGGATCGCCGGCTTCATCACCGGCAGCATCACCTTGGTGAACCGCTGCCACGCCGTCGCGCCGTCGGTGGAGGCCGCCTTGAGCAGGTCCTCCGGCACCAGCGCCAGCCCGGCCATCAGCAGCAGCGCCATGAACGGCGTGGTCTTCCAGATCTCCGCCAGCATGATGATCGCCAGCGAGCTGGCCCGTTCGGTCAGCGGCGCGCTGCCGTCGAACAGGTTCGCGAGGTAGCCGGTGCCGGGCGTCCAGGCGTACCGCCAGGAGAACGCCGCGACCACGGTGACGATGCCGTACGGGATCAGCGCCGCGGTGCGCACGATGCCCCGGCCGACGAGCGTCCGGTGCATGATCAGCGCCAGGCCCATGCCGAGCACCAGCTCGACCGCGACGGTGACCACCGTGATCAGCATGGTCACCCCGAACGCGGTCCACCAGAAGTCGTTCGTCAGCACGGTGACGTAGTTCTCCAGGCCGACGAACTGCCGCTCGTCGGGGAACCGCAGGTCGAAGCGCTGCAGCGAGAGCCAGACCGAGTACAGGATCGGGTACGCGGTGACCAGCACCATGACCAGCGCCGCCGGCGCGCAGAGCAGCCAGCCCAGGCGCCGCTCGGCGCGCTTGTTGTCGCTCAGCGGGGCGCCGGCGCCGCGGCGGGCCCGCTGGGCGGGGACCGCGGCGTGCTTGCCGGTCGGCTGCTCCGCCTCGGCGGCCGCCTCCGCTCCGGCCGGTGTGGCGTTCACGCTCATGGCAGGACCCCCTTCGACTCCAGCGCGTCGGCGATGGCCTTCCGCAGCTCGTCCGCGGTCTGCTCCGGGTCGATGCCGGACGGCGGCGACAGGATCGCCGACATCACGGTGGAGATGCTCTGGTAGGCGGGGGTCAGCGGGCGCACCGCCGGCTCCTTCAGCTCCTCCAGGATGGTCTCCTTCATCGGGTACGCCTTGGCCATCTCCGGCTCGTCGTAGACCGACTCGATGGTCGGCGGCACGCCGTCGTTGATCGCGGAGAACTTCTGGTGCTCCGCGTCACGCAGGCACCGGGCCACCTCGAACGCCTCGGTCGGGTGCTTCGAGTACTTGCTCACCGCCAGGTTGACCCCGCCGATGGTGACCTTGCTCGGGGTGTTCGCGTCGATGCCGGGCACCCGCGCCCACTTCACGTCCTTGGCCAGCTCGGGATTGGCCTCCTGCATCGCCGGATAGACGAACGGCCAGTTCACCTGGAACGCGCCGCCGCCGGACTGGAACTCCAGCCGCACCGGGTCCTCGGTCGCGTTGCTGAACGACGGCGAGGTCACCCCCGACGTGGCGAACGTCTTGAGCTGCTCCAGCGCGCGCACGGTGCCGGCGTCCATCACCGCCTTCTTGCCGTCGTCGCTGAGGATCTTGCCGCCGGCGCTCTCGGCCAGCGTGTTGTAGAGCACCACCAGGCCCTCGTACTGGGCGCCCATGGTGAGCACCCGGTAGGGCTTGTTCTGCTCCTTGAGCTGCTGGGCGGCCGAGATCATCTCGTCCCAGGTCTTCGGCGGCTCCGACACCAGGTCGCCGCGGTACCAGAGCAGCTGCACGTTGGTGTTCTTCGGCGCGGCGTAGAGCTTGTCCTCGTACCGGGCGGTGTCCAGCGGGCCGGCGAGCGTGCCCTGCTCCGCCTCGGCCTTGTCCTGCCCGGTCCACTCCCGGATCCAGTCCGCGCTGGCGAACTCCTGCGTCCAGGTGACGTCCAGGCCGAGCACGTCCATGCCGCTGTCCTGCGCCGCCAGCCGCCGCACCATCTGCACCCGCTGCTCGTCGGCCTCCCGCGGCAGCACCCGGTACGTGATCCGGTAGCGCCCCTGCGCCTGCGCGTTGCAGTCGTCGACCACCTTCTGCAGGTTCTGCTCGGGCGGGTAGTACAGGTTGATCGTCGGCGTGCCACCGTCGCCGCCGGACCCGCAGGCGGCCAGCGGGGCCACCAACGCGAGCGCGGCGGCCGCCGCCACCGCGCGTCCGGCCGGCCGCCGCGCGGCCGTGTCGGGGACTGTCGTCATCACCCTCCCCCTCTCTTCGGCGAGAGCCGGGGAGGTCACCCGTGCCCCGGCGCACGGCGAGACGGTCGAGGCACCGGCCCGTGCGCCCGACGCCCCGGGCGTTTCGTGCGGCTGAACGTGCCCGACCTGCGACGAAGCGAAACATCACGGTCACGTGACGGTCACCCCGCGCTGCGCGCCCACGCCCCCGCGCCTAGGTTGGTGGGATGGACGCCACCTTCTTCTTCGACCCGGCCTGCCCCTGGACCTGGCGCACCTCCCGCTGGCTCGTCGCCGTCGCCCAGGCACGCGGGCTGAGCGTCGAGTGGCGGGCGTTCAGCCTGGCCATCCTCAACGACGGGCAGGTCCCGCCCGAGTTCGCCGAGGCGATGGCGGCCTCCGGCCGGGTGCTGCGCCTGGTGGAGGCGCTGCGCGCGCAGGGCCGGCACGACGACGCGGGCCGTCTCTACACCGAGGTGGGCACGCGCAGCCACGACGCCGGCGACCCGCTCGGCGACAAGGTCGTCGCGGCGGCGGTGGACGCGGCCGGGTTGACCGACGCGGCGGCGGCGCTGGACGACGAACGCTGGGACGCGGCGGTGCACGAGTCGCACGCGCTGGCGTACGGCTCGGCCGGACCGGACATCGGCTCGCCGGTGCTGATGGTGCCGGACGCCGCCCGGGGCATCCACGGCCCGATCATCACCGAGGTCCCGGGCACCGAGGACGCGCTGACGATCTGGGACTCGATGCTGCCGCTGCTGCGCCTGGACACGTTCCACGAACTCAAGCGCGCCCGCCGCTGACCGCGTTTTACGCGTTGTACGCTGCTCTCGTGATGGAGCGTGAGTACGCCTGGACCGAGGCCGGCAAGGCGAGCGCCAGCCGCCACGACATCTCGGAGCAGGAGGCGATCGAGGCGCTCTACTCACCGCAACGGATCGAGAACCACATTGGGAGCCTGCTGCTGGCCGTCGCCGGCTTGGCCGACACCGCCCGGGTGATCATGGTGCTCTGCGAGCGGTTCGGGAAGGTCAACAGCTACGGGATCCTGGCCGTCCGGCTGGCCACCCCCGATGAGGTCAAGCAGTGGATGGAGGGAACGCGATGAGCGCTGACCGTGATCCGCGGACGATGAGCCGCGAGGAGTTGGTGGCCTACTTCGACCGGGGCGGCGACATCTCCGAGTTGCTGCGGGAGGCGACCCGCGGACCCGACCTCGGGCCGGCGCCCGCGCCGGAGAGCGTGCCGATGGTAGTGACCGGAGTCAGGCTTCCCTCGACTATCGTCCGGCAGCTCGACGAACTCGCCGGCAACGACAAGGGCGGGCGGTCCGGTCTGATCCGCAGGGCGATCGACGAGTACCTGGCCCGGCACGCCGGCGAGGCGGCCTGAACTCTAGTCTCACCAGGTGAACGGGGAGACTACCCAGCGTCAGCGGACTGGACTAGCGTTTCCCTAGCTCCGTGGCCCGCGCGTCGCCGCCGCTGTCGACCCGCCGCCGGCTGTCCCCCACAGCCCGCTCGATCGGTTGGTTCTCCACGGAACCGCCGCCTGCGCGCGTACCGGTTGGGCAGGATTCCCCCGAGGAGGTGCCGTCGTGCAGGACACCCGCGCTCTCGCCCTGTCGTTCGAGGTGAGCGGCCTGCCCCCGGTCAAGACCGAGGCCCTGTCCATCTTCGCCGCCGGCCACCGCCAGGCGACGAGGGTCCGCGCCCTGCTCCAGGCCGCCTGCACGGCGGCCCAGCGCACCGGGTGGACCCCGCTCGCCGGGCCGGTGGAGGTGGACCTGACCCTGCGTTGCCCGCCCGGGCACCGCACCTCCGACGCCAGCACGCTGCTCGGCGGCGTGTGCGCGGTGCTGCAGGACAAGAAGCGGGTGTCCACCATCGGCCTCGCCCACCTCGGGGTGCTGGTCGACGTCGCGCTCTGGACCGACGACCGGCAGATCCGCCGGCTGTCCTACGCCGAGGAGCCGGCGGAGGAATTCTCGTACCTGGTCCGGGTGGCGGCCGTACCGACCATGGTTTGACCGACGCCCGCGGTGGGGTACCGCGGACGCCGACGAAGGGAGCCCCGATGTCGGAGCCACATGTCACGCTCGACCCGAGCGGGCTCGACCCTGTGCAGCAGAAGCTGCGCGGCCCGCTTGAGGATCAGCTGACCTCGGCCCTGCAGGCGGCCACCGACCGGGTTCGCGCCAGTTACGCGGGCGAACCGGTCGAGGCCGTCTGCCGTCGGTTGCTCGACGAGACCCGCTCCGGCCTGCATCCGGACATCGCCGCCGGCTTCCAGCCCGACATGGACGAGTTCTGCCGGGTCGCGGTGGCGATCGTCCGAGGCGAGACCAACTGAGCCTGCCCGGGCTCGCCGGAGGTCAGCCCCGCCGGACGTCGACGGAGACGACGTGGGTGCCGTCCGCGCGGGTGGCCTCGCCCAGCCGCACCGGCACCCGCCCGCCGTCCGGTGGCTGGAGGCCCAGCCCGAAGCTCAGGTGCCCCTCGAAGTCGCCGGCCGCGGCCCAGCCCAGCAGCGTCGGGAAGCCGATCGCCGCAGGCGGCATGTCGGCCGTGCCACCACCGCGCGCGTCGTGCGCCTGCGCCGGGGAGAACCGCACCGACAGGTAGGTCGTGCCCGGCAGTTCGACGGGCGCGCCACGCCCCTCGGTGACGACCTGCGGCACGTAGCCGACCCGGTAGGACGGGGTGGGTCCCCGGAAGGCGAAGCTGATCCGGCTGAAACCCTCCTCCGGATGGTCACCGACCTGCACCGCCACCAGGACGGGCAGTGGTTCCCCGGGGGCCGGGGCGACCGGCACCCGCACCGCGTGCGTCACCCGGGCGGGCGCGCCGGGCACCGCCCAGCCCCAGGTTCGCCGCCAGGATCCGGCGGTCGTCGCGTCGGCGGGCGCGGGCGGGGTGGCGACGGGCGCCGGCGGAGCGGCCGTCGTGGCCGGTGCGGTGGTCGGCGGGGGCGTCGGGGCGGCGCCGTCGCGGCCGGTCGCCGTGCAGGCCGCCGCGAGCAGCACGACCAGTCCGGCGAGCAGCGGTATGCGCCGAAGAGTCATGACCCAGTGTCGCTCCGTGACGCCCCGGCGCGCCAGGGGCATCCCACCGGTGTCCGGCCGGACGGGTCAGGACCGGGTCCGCAACTCCCCGGCCCTGACCCCGGCCGTCCGGCATGGTGTCGGTCTACGCCGTCGGAACACGGCGGGCGTGGCACGACGCCCACGCCGGGCTCCATTCGGCGAGCCGGTTCGCCCGCACTCAGCTCCACGGTGCTCTTACCACCGGACTCCGGTGCGCTCCCACCTCACCCCGACGAGGCGTGAACGCCGGCTCAGGTTAGGCAGGTTCGCCCAGGCCGGACAAGCCGCGGACGGGACCGACGGGCTGTGATTGATGTCAATGCCGAAAAGCGGCATGTCGACGTAACAGGGTCAGCCGATCGGGCGCTGTTCGTCTTCGAGACGCCGGTTGCGACCGGCCTCCCGGGGCGGCGCGGAGCGGGCCGCCGCGGCGCCGGCCATCAGCGCCAGCGCGCCGAGGTGCAGCACGCGCACGCCGGCCGGCGCGGCGGCGGTGGCCGCCGGCAACCCGGGCAGCAGCAGCGCCCCCAGTGCGGTGACCGCGAGCGTGACCCGCCAGAACACCAGCGGGTTCGCCGGCACGGCCGGTGGGATCTCGCCGTCGAAGATCTCGCCGCGACGGGCCGCGTACACCGCCACGACGGCCACCAGCAGGCCACCGCCGAGGCTGGCGATCACGTCCGCGAACTGCCACCAGTACAGCCCGGTCAGGGCGTGGAAGTCGGCGATGCCGAGCAGCCGCGGCAAGCGCTCGGAGTGGGTGATCCGGTCCCAGGCGACGTGGCTGAACGCGCCGATCAGCGCCGAGCAGACGGTGACCTGCCAGGGATGGCGGACGCCGGCCAGCGCGGCGTACTGCGGCCAGCCGAACAGTCGCGGTGCGGGCAGGTGCACGGCGATGCCGGCGACCACCCGGCGGACGATCCAGGCGTACGCGAGGGCGACCGGCAGGCCCCACCAGATCAGCCCGCCGAGCGTGTGCGTGCGCATCCCGAGGTCGAAGCGGGTGCCGGCGACCAGGTAGCCGACGTCCGGCGCGACCGCGCCGGTGGCCAGCGCGACTCCGTCGAACCAGTGCGGGCGCCACCACTTCAGCGGCAGCACCGGCGCCAGGTGCGAAGGGAACGTCAGCGGCACGTCCCGGACGTTACCGGCCCGCTCAGAAGTGTCGGACCAGGTCGGGAAAGGCGGCGAGCCGGATCACCCCCGGGTCGGACGGATCCAGCTCCTCGTGCTCCAGCACCCAGGTGTTCTCGTTGGGGATGAACACCGCGTTCATGCCCGCGGCCCGGGCGGGCAGGATGTCGGAGCGCGGCGAGTTGCCGATCATCCACGCCCGCGCCGGGTCGAAGGCGTGCTCGCGGGCCAGCCGGCGGTAGGTGTCGGCGTCCTTCTCCGGCACGATGTGCGCCGCACGGAAGTGGTGCAGCAGCCCGCACGCGTCGAGCTTGCGCTGCTGTTCCTCGCGCTCGCCCTTGGTGAGCAGCAGCAACTCGTGGCGGGTGGCGAGGTCGTCAAGCGTCTCCGCCACTCCCGGCATCAGCTCGACCTGGTGCCCGACCAGCGCGACCGCGAGCTGCTCGATATCGGCGCGTTCGGCCTCGGTGGCGGGACGCTCACGCAGCTTCTCCAGGCAGTCGGCGAGGCTGCGCAGGAAGATCTTGCTGCCGTACCCGTGGGCCAGCGCGTTGGCCCGCTCCACGTCGTCGAGCACGGCCCGCAGCTGCGCCCGGTCCAGGGTCGGATGGTCGAGCCAGGTGAGGAAGTCCTCGATCACCCGCTCGAAGAGGACGTTGTTCTCCCAGAGCGTGTCGTCGGCATCGAAGACCAGCACGTCGGCCTCCCGGCGCTGTCCCATCGCGCACCCCTCCCCCTTCGCGGCCCCGCCACCGTACTACTGCAAGGAGGGGGCCCCCGCTTAACGTTTTCGGTAGAGGAGGGGCCCCCTCCTGACCCGAGGCGTTAAGAGGGGGCCCCTCCTTTCATGCCGGGTGGGTCGGCCGGTCGGTGGGCGGTTCGAGGCGGCTACCCGACTGCGGAAATCCTGGTCGGGCGGGATGCTTCAGCGATGACCACCCCATCCGTTCCGGCCCGGGTCGGGCGCCGCGCGGCCCTCGCCGGGGCGGCCGCGCTCGCCGTCGCCGGTGGCGCGTTCCCGGCGTCCCCGGCCCACGCCGTCAACGCCACCCACTCCACCGTGGTCGGCACGAAGCCGGCGGCCTGGACACCGCACGCGCTCGACGGCACCGTGTACCGGATCCTCCAGGTCGGCAACCGGGTCTACCTCGCCGGCTCGTTCACCAAGGTCCGCAACGCGAACACCAGCGCGCAGCTCGCGATGCCCCGGCTGATGGCGTTCGACGCCACCACCGGCCGGATCGACACGACGTTCAAGCCGGTGGTCAACGGGACGGTGAAGGCGCTCGCCGCCTCGGCGGACGGCCGTTCGATCTACCTCGGCGGCGCGTTCACCACGGTCGGCGGGGTGGCCGCGCCCCGGGTGGCCCGGGTCGACGCGGTCACCGGTGCCCGGGTCGCCGGGTTCGCCCCGGCGGCGCTGAACAACCAGGTCAACGACATGCGGCTGGTCGGCACCCGGTTGCTCGTGGGCGGGGCGTTCCAGACCGTGGGCGGGGTGACCCGGCGGGCCCTGGCCGCGTTGAACGCGACCACCGGCGCCGCCGACGCGTCGGTGAATCTGCGGCTGGAGGGCCCCCGGGTCACCTCCTCCGGGGTCACCGCCCCGGTCAAGGTCGAGGCGCTGGACGTCTCCGCCGACGGCCGGCGCCTGGTCTTCGCGGGCAACTTCAGCTCCGTCGCCGGCCAGGTCCGGCACCAGCTCGCGGTGGCGAACCTGACCACGACGGGCGCCACGCTGTCCGGCTGGTCGACGACCCGCTACCAACCGCAATGCTCCAGGTCGATACCCACCTACCTGCGCGGGGTGGACATCTCCGCGGACGGCGCCTGGTTCGTGGCGGTCACGACCGGCGGGGCGTTCCCGGGCACGCTGTGCGACACCGCGACCCGCTTCGAGTTCGGCACGGAGACCGCCGGCAAGCAGCCGACCTGGGCCAACTACACCGGCGGCGACACCCTGCTGTCGGTGGCCGTCACCGGCGCGGCGGTCTACGTCGGCGGTCACCAGCGCTGGCTGGACAACCCGTCGGGGCGCAACTCCGCCGGCCCCGGCGCGGTGTCCCGGCCCGGCATCGGGGCGATCAACCCCACCACCGGCCGGGCGCTGGCATGGAACCCCACCAAGGACCGCGGGGTCGGCACCGCCGAGCTGTACGCCACCGACCGCGGCCTGTGGCTCGGCAGCGACACCGTGACGGTGGCCGGCGAGTACCACGCGCGGGTGGCATTCCTCCCGCTGCCCTGAGCGGCGAGGGCGGAGCGGCCGGACGGGACGCGCCGCGCGGCGCTCAGCGGCGCAGGGTGAGGATCAGGTCGGCGACCAGCGCCGTCCAGCCGGTCTGGTGCCAGGCGCCCAACCCGGCGCCGTTGTCGCCGTGGAAATACTCCGGGAAGCAGATCAGGTCCCGCCAGTCCGGGTGGGTCTGGAACAGTTGCGCCGCCCCGTAGATCGGCCGACGCCCCCACCCGTCCTGGGTGAACAGCGAGATCAGCCGGGCGGACAGGTCGTCGGCGATCTCGTCGAGGGTCCGCTTGACCCCGGAGCGGGTCGGGTACTCGACCTGGAGGTCGTCGCCGAAGAACGCGGCGTGGTCCCGCAGCGCGGTGATCAGCAGGAAGTTCGTCGGCATCCAGATCGGGCCGCGCCAGTTGGAGTTGCCCCCGAACAGGCCGCTCGTCGACTCGGCCGGCTCGTAGCCGACGCTGAACTCCTGCCCGCCGAGCGTGACGGTGAACGGCTTGTCCAGGTGGGCGCGGGAGAGCGTGCGCAGGCCGTACTCGGAGAGGAACTCGTCGGTGTCGAGCATCCGGGCCAGCAGCCGGACCATCTGCTCCGGGCCGACCATCGACAGCAGCCGCTGCTGGGTGCCGTCCGAACCGAGCCGGCGGCCGCCGATCACGTCGGCGTACTCCGGGCGGTTGGTGAGGAACCAGCGCAGCCGGGCGCCCAGTTCGGGCAGGCGACGCATGGTCCGGGTGGTCAGCCGGGTGACCGCGGCCAACGGCAGCAGGCCGACCACCGACCGCACCTTCAGCGGAACCTTCGTGCCGTCGGCCAGCCGCAGCACGTCGTAGAAGAACGCGTCCTCCGGGTCCCACAACCCCTGCTCGTACGCCGCCGCGGCGATGTACGCGAAGTGCTCGAAGAACTTCGTCGCGGTGTCCACGTACGCGTGGTCGTGCTCGGCCAGCACGATCGCCATGTCGAGCAGGTTGAGCGCGTACATGGCCATCCAGCCGGTGCCGTCGGACTGCTCCAGCGTGCCGGCCACCGGCAGCGCTGCCGAACGGTCGAACGGTCCCACGTTGTCCAGGCCGAGGAAGCCGCCCTCGAAGACGTTGTTGCCGCCGGTGTCCTTGCGGTTGACCCACCAGGTGAAGTTGAGCAGCAGCTTGTGCATCACCCGGGCGAGGAACTCGTGGTCGCGGGAGCCGTCGATCTCGAAGACCTTCAACGCGGCCCAGGCGTGCACCGGCGGGTTCACGTCCCCGAACGCCCACTCGTACGCCGGGATCTGCCCGTTCGGGTGCAGGTACCACTCGCGGAGCAGGAGCAGCAGCTGCTCCTTGGCGAACCCGGGGTCGACCCGGGCGATGGTCACGCAGTGGAAGGCCAGGTCCCACGCCGCGTACCAGGGATATTCCCACGGGTCCGGCATCGAGAAGACGTCGAAGCTGTTCATGTGCCACCAGGCGCTGTTGCGCCCGTGCCGGCGGCCGGCCGGCGGCGGCACCGACCCGGGGTCGCCCTCCAGCCAGCGCTTGACGTCGAAGTGGTAGAACTGCTTGCCCCACATCAGCCCGGCGATCGCCTGGCGGGCGACCAGGGCCTCGTCGGCGGTGGCCGCCGCCGGGATGACGCTGTCGAAGAACCGGTTCGCCTCGGCGCGGCGGGCCCAGAGCACGGTGTCGAACCCGTCGCCGAGGTCGGCCGGTGCGGGCGGGCCGGCCGCCGGCGGCGGCGCGGTGCGGGTCAGCCGCAGCCGGATCTGCCGCTGCCCGCCGGCCGGCACGTCGAGTACGTAGTGCAACGCGCCCTTGGTGCCGACGCGGTCCGGGTTGACGGTGGCGGCGCCGGCCACCACGTGGTCGTTGATCCCGTCCTTCGGGTACGCCGACCGGCCGGGCAGCCCCCACAGCCGCTCCGCGTTGGTCTCGTTGTCGCACACCAGCGGCGTGGGCTCGCCGTCGCCCTCCAGCAGGAGCTGGCCCAGCACCCAGTGCTCACCGACCAGCCGGGAACCGGCGCCGTGCAGCTGCGGCACCCGGTCGGCGCCGGGCAGCCCCCAGGACCAGGTGTTGCGGAACCAGAGCGTGGGCAGCACGTGCAGGGTGGCGTCCTCGTCGCCCCGGTTCGCGACCGTGACCAGCACGCACATGTCGGTCGGTGACGCCTTGGCGTAGTCGACGGTCACCGCCCAGTACCTGTCGTCGTCGAAGATGCCGGTGTCCACCAGCTCGTACTCGGTGTCGTCGCGGCCGCGCAGCGCGTTCACCGAGACCAGCTCGTCGTACGGGAACGCGGCCTGCGGGTAGTGGTAGCGCCAGCGCATCCACGAGTGCGTGGGCGTGCTGTCGAGGTACCACCAGTAGTCCTTGACGTCCTCGCCGTGGTTGCCGCCGTCGCCGCCGAGGCCGAACATCCGCTCCTTGAGGATCGGGTCCCGCCCGTTCCACAGCGCCAGCGCGAAGCAGAACGTCTGCCGGTCGTCGCAGACGCCCGCCATGCCGTCGTCGTTCCACCGGTAGGCTCGGGACCGCGCGTGATCGTGGGGGAAGTAGTCCCACGCCGTGCCGTGCTCGCTGTAGTCCTCCCGTACCGTCCCCCACGCCCGCTCGGACAGATAGGGGCCCCATGCGCGCCAGTCCTGCTCCCCGGCATCGGCCTGGGCGAGCCGGTGCCGCTCGGGGTCGGAGGTCGCGGAGGTCGGGCGGTCGGTGATCACCCGCACATCTTCGACGCCGCCGGGGTACTTCTCCACAGCGGCCATTGTCGTCGTGGCATGTCACACCTCGCTGCCGGTGGAGGAAAGTTGATCGACATCCGGTTCGGCCCGCAGGTCTGCGGGGAGCTGTCCACCGCCGCCGGGCGGGAATGGCTGGTCACGGACGGGCGCGGCGGCTACGCCATGGGCACCGTGGCCGGGCTGCGCACCCGCCGCTACCACGGGTTGCTGGTGGTGCCGGGTGCGACACCGGCGTCCCGCAAGGTGGGACTCGCGAGCCTCGACCCGGCGGTCACCCTCCCGTCCGGCCGGCAGGTCCGCCTCGGCGCGCACGAGTGGTCCTCCGGCGTGGTCGACCCGCGCGGCTTCGAACTGCTGGAACGCTTCGACCTCACCGACGGGGTGCCGCGCTGGCGGTGGCGGATCGGCGACGTGGTGATCGAACGGGAGATCGCCATGGCGTACGGCCGGTCCTGCGTGGCCGTGGTCCACCGGCTGGTCTCCGGCGGCCCGGTCCGGCTGGACCTGGCCGCGGCCTGCACCTGGCGCGACGCGCACGGCGAGCGGCGGGCCGACGGCCCGGCGCCCCGGCTCGAGCCGGTGGCCGGCGGCGCGGTCGTCGACGGCGCGTTCCGGCTCGCCGGGCCGGACTGGACCCCGGAGGGCCAGTGGTGGCACGGCGTCCGCCACCGGGCCGAGGCCGCCCGGGGCCTGAACCCGGACGAGGACCTCTGGTACGCGGGCCGGTTCTCCGCCCCGCTGGACACCGCCGGCGCGACGGTGGCGGTGCTGGCCTGGGCGGACGAGCTGACCGAGGAGCCGCCGCCGGCGACCGCCGTCGTCGAGGCGGCCCGCCGGCGCAACCGGGCGGTGGTGGCCGCCGCCAAGCCCGACGACGCCGTCGAGGCGACGCTGGCGCTGGCCGCCGACGCGTTCGTGGTCCGCACCGCGACCGGCCCGGACGTGGTGGCCGGCTACCCGTGGTTCGGCGCCTGGTCGCGGGACACCATGATCTCCTACGAGGGTTTGTTCCTCTGCACGAACCGCGCCGACGAGGGCCGGGAGCTGCTACGGGCGTACGCGGGCACGCTGTCGGAGGGCATGCTGGCGAACACCGCCGACACCGGCCGGGTCGAGCACAACACGGTCGACGCCACGCTCTGGTTCCTGCACGCGGTGAGCCGGCACGTCACCGTCACCGGCGACACCGACCTCGGCGACGAGCTGCTGCCCGCGCTGCACGGCATCGTCGAGGCGCACGTGGCCGGCACCCGGTACGGCATCGGCGTCGACCCCGCCGACGGGCTGCTCACCCAGGGCGGCCCTCCGGACGTGGCGCTGACCTGGATGGACGCCCGGGTGTACGGGGTGCCGGTGACCCCGCGTACCGGCAAGCCGGTCGAGGTCAACGCGCTGTGGATCAACGGGCTGGCCGGGCTCGCCGAGCTGACCGAGCTGGCCGGCCGCGACTCCACCGCCCTGTGGGACCTGCACGGCCGGGCCACCACCGCGTTCCGCGACCGGTTCCCCTCGCCGGCCGGCTGGCTGCACGACGTGGTGGACGCGCCGGCGCCGGCGTACCCGCTCGGCGGCGCCCCGCACCACGACGACGACCTGCTGCGCCCCAACCAGCTGCTCGCCTGGTCCCTGCCGCACGCCCCGCTGGAGGCGGACCAGGCCACCCTCGGCCGGCTCACCGAGGCGCTGTTCACCCCGCTCGGCCCGCGCAGCCTCGCCCCCGGCTCCCCCGGCTTCACCGGCCGGCACCGGGGCGGCCCGGCCGAGCGGGACTCCGCCTACCACCAGGGCACGGTCTGGCCGTGGCTGACCGGGCCGCTGCTCGACGCGTACCGGAAGGCGGGCCTGCCCACCGCGGACCTGCTGGTCGGCCTGGAGGGCCACCTGGTCGAGGACGGCCTGGGTTCGGTTAGCGAGACCGCCGAGGGCGCGGCCCCGCACGGCGCCACCGGCTGCCCGTTCCAGGCCTGGTCGGTGGCGGAGCTGCTGCGGGCGCGCCGGGCGCGCCGGTAACGCGTTACAGACCGGCAACCCGCGCGTCGCCGCCGGTTATCGACCCCTGGGCAGGATGGGTCACGACCCCACCGGACACCCTCCGCGGTGCCGTCTTCGGCGGGGACGACCACAACTCAAAGGGGGCCGCGTGTCAGCTGACGCCGAAGTGATCGACATCCAGCCCGCCCGGCGCCTGCGGGTGCTGCTGCTCTCCTGGGAATACCCACCGGTGCTGGTCGGTGGCCTCGGCCGGCACGTGCACGCGCTCTCGGTGGCCCTGGCCGCCGCCGGGCACGAGGTCACCGTGGTCACCCGGCACGCCGAGGGCGCACCCGTGGAGGAGTACGCCGACGGCGTCCGCGTGCTGCGGGCCGCCGAGGATCCGGTCCGGTTCCCGCTCGCCACCGACTCGCTGCTGGCCTGGACCATGGCGTTCAACCACACGCTCACCCGCACCGCCCTGCGCGCCGCCTCGACCGGCGCGTACGACGTGATCCACGCCCACGACTGGCTGGTCGCGCACACCGCCGTCACCCTGGCCGAACACCTGGACGTGCCGCTGGTCACCACCATCCACGCCACCGAGGCCGGCCGGCACCAGGGCTGGCTGCCCGGGGAGATGAGCCGCACCATCCACGGCGTCGAGCACTGGCTGAGCAACGCCTCGGCCCGGGTGATCGCCTGCTCCGGCTACATGCGCGAGCAGGTGTCCCGGCTGTTCGACGTGCCGGCCGGGCGCGTCGACGTGGTGGCCAACGGCGTGGACGACCGGGCCTGGCGGGCCCGCCCGCACGCGGTCGCCTCCGCCCGCGCCCGCTTCGCCGGCCGCGGCCCGCTGGTCGGCTACGCCGGCCGACTGGTCTACGAGAAGGGCGTGCAGCACCTGGTGGACGCCGTGCCGCGCCTGGCCGACCGGCACCCGGGGTTGCGGGTGGTGATCGCCGGGGACGGGCCGTACCGGGACGAGCTGGTCGACCGGACGCAGCGGCTGCGCCTGGGTGACACGGTCCGCTTCGCCGGTTTCATGGACGCCACCCAGCTGCCCGCCGTGCTCGCCGCCACCGACGCCACCGTGATCCCCAGCCTCTACGAGCCGTTCGGCATGATCGCCCTGGAGGCGGCGGCCGCCGGCGCGCCGCTCGCGGTGGCGCGCACCGGCGGGCTGGCCGAGATCGTCGAGCCCGGGGTGACCGGGGTGACGTTCCCGCACGGCGATCCGGACGCGCTGGCCGGCGCCGTCGATCGGCTGCTCGACGACGAGGTGTTCGCACGCCGGGTGGCCCGCAAGGCCCGCGCCATGGTGACCCGGCGCTACGCCTGGTCGGCCATCGCGACCCGCACCGCCGTCAGCTACGCCGCCGCCCGCCGGGAACACCACTCGTTCCAGGCCCGCCGGGCCGCCGCGCTGCTGGCCGGTGGCCGTCCGGCCGTCGCCATTCCGGAGGGAAACCTGCTGGCCGGCGCGGCGAGCTGAGGTCCGCCGCCCTGATGGGATAGGTCCGACCCGATCCGTTGGCTATTGTGGACCAACCAGCGGTGAGGAGTGCGGTGCGGGAAGTGGTGATCGCCGGACGGTACCGCCTGATCGACCTGGTCGGCCGCGGCGGGATGGGCCAGGTCTGGCGAGCTCGGGACGAGGAGCTTCAGCGCGAGGTCGCGGTGAAGCAGGTGCTGCCGCCGAACTGGCTCGCCGAGAGCGACCGCGACGAGCTGCGCGCCCGCACCCTGCGCGAGGCCCGCACGGCGGCCCGGCTCAACCACCCCAACGTGGTCCGGGTCTACGACGTGGTCCGGGTCAACGGCGACCCGTGGCTGATCATGGAGTACGTCCCGTCCCGCTCGCTGCAGGAGATCATCGAGGCCGACGGCCCGCTGCCGCCGCGGCGGGCCGCCGAGATCGGGGTGGCGGTGCACGCCGCGCTGCGCGCCGCCCACCGGGCCGGGGTGCTGCACCGGGACGTGAAACCCGCGAACGTGCTGCTGGCCCTGGACGGGCGGGTGCTGCTCACCGACTTCGGGCTGGCCGTGTTCGAGGGCGGCGACGGCGCCATGACCCGTCCGGGCCTGGTCCTCGGCTCCCCGCAGTACGTCGCCCCGGAGCGCGCCGCCGAGAGCGTGTCCAGCGTGGAGGCCGACCTGTGGTCGCTGGGGGCCACCCTGCACGCCGCCGTGGAGGGCCGTTCGCCGTACGCCCGCAGCACCGCGATGGCCACGCTGGCGGCGCTGGCCAGCCAGCCACCGGATCCGGCGCCGCACGCCGGCCCGCTGATGCCGGTGCTGGTCGGGCTGCTGCGCCGCGACCCGCGCAACCGGCTCGGCCACGACGACATCGCCCGGCTGCTCGCCGCCGCCGCCGAGACGCCCGCCGACGCGTCGGACCGGCCGGCCACCGCCGAGCCGGGTCGGGCCGGGCCGGGGGCGCCGTCCGGGCCCCTGACGGCCGGCCCCGGCCCGGCCGTCCCGCCGCTGACCGGCTCCCGCATCGGCGTCCCACCGGTTCCCCGGTCCGGGCCGGCCGTTCCGCCGCTGAGCGGCTCCAGCATCGCCGTCCCACCGGTTCCCCGGTCCGAGTCCACCGTTCCCTCGGCGGACGGAGCGGGGCGCCCCGGTCCGGGCGGCGGCGCGGTCGGACGCGCCGCTCCGCCGGCAGGCACGGTCGGACGCCCCGGTCCGCCGGCAGGCACGGTCGGACAGTCCGGTCCACCGGCAGGCACGGCCGGATCCACCGGTCCGGTGGCGGGCAGCTCCGGGCCGGCCCACGCCGGCGCGGGCGGGCAACCGGCACATCCGCGCACCGACAGGTCGGGTCGGCCCGAGCCGGACGGCTGGGCCGGCTGGGACCGCACGACCGGCTGGGACGGCACCGACGGCACGGAGGGCTGGGACTCCGGCGGGGACGGCGAGGACGCGGTGGCCCGACCGGCCGTCGGCTACCCGAACCTGATGCCGCCGGCCGCCGCCGCCCGGGCCTGGAGCCGGGCGGCCCGGCGCAGCGAGTGGGCGCGACCCGCCGAGGACGATCCGACCTCGGCCGACCCGGCGGAGGATCCCGGCTCCGACGAGCCGGACCGGCCGGAGAACGGCGGAACGGCGCGGGACACTCCCGACCGGCCGGTCGGTGCGCTGGGGCCCACGGTCCTGACCAGCTTCGTGGACCCGGGCAACCCCGCCGGCCCGGAGGGGCCGGCCGCGCGGGCCGACGCCGTCAGCCCGGTGCACACCCCCACGCCGGGCGGCATCCCCCCGCCGTCGCCGCCCCCGGTCGCCACCGGCGGTTCGCCCGACAGCGGCCGGCTCCGCGGCAGCACGGACAGCGGCGCGCTCGGCGGGGTACGCGCTCCGCGCGGCGGCCCGGTCCCGGGCGTACGCGCCCCCCACGACGACTCCGGCCCCGACGGAGGCGACGGCGGCACCGCCGGCGACCCACCCGCCGACGGTGGCGCCGGCCGCGGGACGACCCGACGTTGGGGCTTCGCCGCGGGTGCCGTGGTGCTGGCCGTGGTGGCGGGCGTCAGCACCGCGCTCGCCGTCGCCGACGACCACCCGCAGGACGGCGACCGGCACGGCGAGCAAGTCGGTCAACCCTGGCAGCGGCCACCCGGGCCGCCCGGCGGGGAGGCCGGGGTGCCACCACCGCCGTTTCCCTGCATCCGGCCCGACGTGGCGGGCACACCGGTGCAGAAGGGCCCGCCGCCGGCCGATCCGGCGGTGACGGTGCCCGCCGGTTGGGTCTGGCCCGCCGACACCGGTGGGTTCCACATCGCCCTGCCGGCCGGTTGGCTCCAGCTCCGCTCGGGCGACACCACCTGCTTCCAGGACCCGGCCACCCGGCGCATCCTGGGCGTCGAGCCCTACCCGGGTGGGGATCCGGTGGGTCGGCTGCGTTCGGCCGAGCGGGACCTCAAGGCCGCCGGGCGGCTCCCCCAGTACGACAAGGTCCGACTCGACGCCGACGGCGAGGGCGCGGAGTGGGAGTGCCGCTGGACCGCGCCGTACGGCGAACGCATGCACGCGCTGCGGGTGCTGCCCGGCGAGGAGGCCGGGTGGACGCTGGGCCTGACCACGTCGGAGGCCGACTGGGCCGCCGCCGACGAGCAGTTCACGCTGATCCGGGACAGCGTCCGGCCGATCCGGCCGACCCGTACGGCGGGCTGACCGGCCCGCGTCCCATCGCCGACAGTCGGCACCACCGCGCCCACCTGTGCCGACATACTTCCTGATGCCCCGCCGTCGCACCGACTGACTACAGTGGCGTAGTTTCTGTCGATCAAGATCTCTGGGGAGGGCGAGCCGAGATGATGGGACCGTCCCACGCGCTGTCCGGCGCGGCGGTGTGGTTGACCGGCTCCTGGGCGCTGGACCAGTTCGCCGACTATCACCAGACGCCGCTGGCGCTGGCGGTGGGCACCGCGGTCTGCGCGGGCGGGGCGCTCTTTCCCGACCTCGACCTCTCCGGCAAGGTCACCCGCAACCAGGGCGGCGCCACCGTGGCCCGGACGTTCGGCGTGTTCAGTCTCTTCGTCGCCGAGGTGATGGAGAAGATCTCGCTCGGCGTCTACTACGCGACGAAGCTGAGCAAGGACCCACGCCGCAACAACGGGCACCGCACGCTGACCCACACCGTGCCGTTCACGGTGCTGGTCGGGTGGGGCACCACCGCGCTCTGCGCCCACTACGGCAAGTGGGCGGTGGTCGGCATCCTGTTCTTCATGATCGGTCTGGCGCTGCGCGGTCTCTTCGACGAATGGGCCGAGCGCGCCGGCTGGGTGGTGGTCACGCTGGTGTCCGCCGCCGCGGCCTGGTTCACCTTCGCCAACCTGCCCGGCGACCGGGGCTATCCGATGATCGGCCTGGCCGTCGGCGTGGGCTGCTTCGTGCACATCCTCGGCGACATGATCACCCGGGCCGGGGTGCCGATCCTCTGGCCCATCCCGATCAAACGGCGGATGTGGACGATGATCGGGCTGCCCAACAGCATCGCGCTGCGCACCGGCAGCAAGGCCGAGACGGTCGTGCTGCGGGGGGCGCTGACCGTGCTGGCGGTGCTCGCCGCGCTGGGTCTGGTCGCGCCCTCGGTGCTGCAACGCTTCGACATCCAGGTCTGACGGCAAGCGTCGCCTCGGTCCTCGACGGCACGCGTCGGTCACGACGAGCACGGCGCCGGGGCCGGGATCCGGGGCCGCTGGTCTGGAGCCTTTCGAGCTGACAGCACGAACGACTCAACGCCGACGGGACAGCCGAGTCGTTTCCGCTCTCAGCTCCAAAGCGTCTCCGGACCAGGTGCGACGCCTTCGGGTCATCCCGGGTTCGGCTCGCACTACCGGGGCGTGAGCACGCAGAACTCGTTGCCGTCGGGATCGGCCAACCCCACGTCGTCGGCGGTGTGCCGGCCGGTGCCGACCCGGGTCGCCCCCAGCGCGAGCAGCCGGTCGACCTCCGCCTCCCGGTCGCCGCCGGCCGGGGGCGCGAGGTCAAGGTGGATGCGGTCGCGGCCGTGCCTCGGCATCAACGGTGGACCACTCCAGGTGATCTTCGCGCCGCCGCGCGGCGACTGGATCGCGGTCTCCTCGTCCTGGTCCCAGACCAGCGGCCAGCCCAGCGCCTCGCTCCAGAAGTAGCCGGCCGCCTGCGAGCCGTCGCAGTTCACCGCACCGACGAACCCGCAGCCGGCGAGAAAGTTGTTGCCCGCCTCGACGACGCAGAACTCGTTGCCCTCGCCGTCGGCGAGCACCACATGGCCCTCGTCGCCCTTCTGGCCGACGTCGGCATGCCGCCCGCCCAGCTCGATCACCCGGGCCACCGTCTCGCGCTGGCCCCGCGGTGACGCGCTGGTCAGGTCGAAGTGGATGCGGTTCTGCGCGACCTTCGGCGTCACCGTCGGCAGGAACCGGATGCGGAGGCCGGCGTCGCCGTCGGGCGGCAGCGCGATCCCCTCGTGCGGGTCGTGGGCCACCTCCCGGCCGAGCAATCCGGCCCAGAAGCGCGCGAGCCGCAGTGGCTCCCGCGCGTCGACACTGATCGCGAAGAGGTCGATGGTCATCGCGGCGTTCGTCTCCGATCCGCTGCCCGGCCCCGAGGGCGGCCCGGCCGACCACACGGGCAGCGACCCGGCCGGCTGGGCGCCGAGCCTAGGGCGCAGCGGCCGGCGGCGCAGCCGATTAACCGGGCGGGCGGGTCACTTCGCCGGCAGGGCGCCCGCGGAGCGCACGCCGCGCTCGACCCACCGGGCCAGATCGGTGTCGCGCTCGCAGGCCGACGGGTCCACGGTGACCCAGCCGCGCATCGGTCGCCCGCGCATCACCGTCGCTTCGGCGCCGGGCTCGGCGAGCGCCCGCTCGGACTCCGCCGGGTCGACGCGCACCATCAGGCCGCCCGCGCCGCGGACCACCACCGCCATGTTGCCGCGCAACATCATCGCCAGGCCGCCGAACATGCGCCGCTCGGCGAGGCCGGGCTCGCGCCCGACCAACTCCCGCACCCGGTTCGCCAGGTCCTCGTCGTACGCCACGTCGACATCGTGGCACCCTGGTCCGACATCCGGAGCGGTGATCCGCCTCAGGCGCCGATGCGCTGCTCGGGCACCGACAGCCCGTAGAGCGCCATCAGCTCCGGGCTGTCGATCCGGCTGCCGTCGGCCACCGCGTCACAGGCGATGTCGACGATCTGGTCCTTGTGCGCCAGCAGGTACGGCCGGGCGCCGACGTCGGCGCTGGCCAGGGTGGCGATGCCGGGCCAGTGCCGGCGGCCGAAGAGCATCGGGTAGTTGCGCAGGCCGTCGTAGGTCGCGCAGACCAGCGCGTCCGGGTAGGGCAGGGCGGCCACCCGGCGGACCGCGGTGGCGCTCAGCCCGGGCATGTCCACCGGCACCACGACGACCGCCTCGATGTCGTCGTCGGTCAGCGCGGCGAGCCCGGCCCGGATGGAGGAGCCCACGCCGGTCCCCCAGGCGCGGTTGACCACGACCGTGGCGCCGGTGAGGTCGGTGGTCTGCCGCACCTGCTCGGCCGCCGCGCCGAGCACGACCACGACCTGCGCGCAGCCGGCGTCGACCATCGTGTCGATCATCCGGCTGACCAGCGGCTTGTCGCCCTGGTGCAGGAGCGCCTCGGGTCCGCCGATGCGGCGGCCGCCACCAGCGGCGATGATCATTGCAGCGATCCGGTTCAGCGGTGCCCCCTCGACCAGGGGGACGGACCGGGCACAGCAGCGCCCGGTCCGTCCCGTCGTACGCACACCGGGCCCAACGAGCGCGCTCGGGAGCGGGTAGCGGGGCAAAACGGAAAATTGTGTGGCTATGCCGCATCGGCGTAGCAGTCCACCGTGGACAGGTCGAGCGGGAAACGGACCGGCGTGTCGCCGAACAGCAGCCGGGTGGCGCGCGCGCCGGCGGCGGTGACCGCCTCGGTGACCGCGCCCGCCTCCTCGACCGGGCAGTGCACCATCACCTCGTCGTGCTGGAAGAAGACCAGCTCGCCCCCGGTGCCCGCCAACTCGGTGCGGAGCGTGGCCAGCAGCGTCGAGGCCCACTCGGCGGCGGTGGCCTGGATGACGAAGTTGCGGGTGAAGCGCCCCCGGGAGCGGGCGGCGCGCGCCGACGGGCTGTGCCGATCCACCTCGCCGTCCGGCGCCGTCTCGTCCCCGTCGGCGAAACCCACCGCACCCGGCGGGCAGGTGCGGCCCAGCCACGACCGGACCAGCCCGCCCGCCTCGCCGGTGCGCGCCGCCGCCTCGACGTAGCCGAACGCGGTCGGATAGTTCTTCCGCAGCACCGCCAGCGCCGGCACCGCCGCGCCGCCGGTCTGCCCGTACATCGCGCCGAGCAGCGCCACCTTCGCCCGGGCCCGGTCACCGGCGAAGGCGTCGCGGGCCAGCGCCGCGTAGAGGTCGCCGGCACCACCGGCGGCGGCCAGCCGCTCGTCCCCGGAGACCGCGGCGAGCACCCGGGGTTCGAGCTGGCCCGCGTCGGCCACCACGAACGTCCAGCCCGGGTCCGCCACCACCGCCCGCCGGATCACCTTCGGGATCTGCAACGCGCCGCCGCCCCGGGTCGCCCACCGGCCGGAGACCACGCCGCCGGGCACGTACTCCGGGTGGAACCGGCCGCCGGACACCCAGGCGTCGCGCCAGGCCCAACCGTGCGCCGTCCAGATCCGGTAGAGCTCCTTGTATTCCAGGACCAGTGGCACCGCCGGATGCTCCACCCCGCGCAGCACCCACGCCCGGGTGTTCGGCAGCTCCACCCCCGCCCGGGCGAACGCCCGCAACAGCTCCGCCGGCGAGTCGGCGTGCAACCGGCGTACGCCGAACGCGGCGGCGATCCCGGCCTGGAGATCGGCCAGCCGGCGGGGTGGCCCGCCGACCGGGGACGCGTCGCCGAGCAGCTCGGCCAGGATCGCGTCGTGCACGTCGACCCGCCAGGGCAGGCCGGCCGCGCCCATCTCGGCGGCGATCAGCGCGCCGGCCGACTCGGCGGCCACCAGCAACCGGAACCGGCCCGGGTGCTCCGTCCCGGCGATCCGGGCGAGCTGGTCGGCGTACACCCGGGTCAACGCCGTGATGCCCGGGCCCGGCGGGCCGGACGGCGGGTCGAACAGCGCGGCCTGGCCGTGGCCGGGCGGCTCCGGCGCCCGGGGTGCCGGGTCCGGCGGGACCGGCGCGCCGGTCAGCCGGGCCCAGGCGGCCGCCAGCGCGCGCGGCTCGCCCCAGCGGCCCGCATGCCCGAGCAGCAACGCCTCGGTCAACTCGACGTCGTGGCAGCGGTCGAGCCGGACGCCGGCGCGCAGCAGCGCCGGATAGACGCCCGCGCCGGCACCCCACACCCAGCGGGGCCGGTCGACGGCCTCGCGGGCGGCGACCGCGGCGGCCAGGTCGGTGACCTCCTCGGCCGGGCCGGCCGGGCGGCCGTCGGCGTGCAGCGGTTGCAGCACGCCGCCGCCCCGCTCGCCCGCCACCACCGCCACCAGCACGGACGTGATTCTGCCTCGCCCCACCGACAGCTCGGTGCAAGGAAGGGCCCCCTGTTAACGCCTGCGGTAGAGAAGGGCCCCCTTCTCACCACAGCGTGTTAAGAGGGGGCCCCTCCTTACACCGGAGGCGGTTACTTGCCGACGCCTGCGGTGAGGCCGGACTGCACCTGACGCTGGAAGACGATGTACACGATCAGCACCGGCAGCATCGCCATCGTGACGCCGGCAAACAATCCGGACCAGTCGGACTTGTAGCCCTGGTTGACCGACAGCTCGATCAGCCCCTGCGCGATGACCTGGTGCTTCGGCTCACCGGCCACCGACTGCATGAGCAGCGTCGGCAGGTACCACTGGTTCCACTGGCCCAGCACGTTGAAGATGCCGATGCTGATCAGGCCCGGCTTGGCCATCGGCAGCATCACGCTGAAGAACGTACGGGTGTGCGAGGCCCCGTCGACCTGCGCCGCCTCGGCGATCGAGTCGGGCAGCGTCCGGAAGAACGAGTGCATGAAGAAGATCGTGAACGACAGCGACCAGGCCACGTAGACCAGGATCAGCATCAGGTGCTTGTTCGGGCCGAGCAGCGGGAAGCTGATCCCGGTGTTGTAGACGCCCTTGAACAGCGGCACCGCTGCCAGGTAGATCGGCAGGGTCAGCCCGGACAGGAACATGTAGTAGATCAGCCGGTTGCCGCGGAAGGAGAACCGCGCCAGCGCGTACGCGGCCATCGAGCCGAGCAGCATGGTCAGCGTGACGCTGCCGGCCAGTACCAGCACGGTGTTCAGGAAGAACGCGCCCAGGTGCCCCTCGGTCCAGGCCCGGCCGAAGTTCTCCCAGTGCAGCTTGTCCGGGATCAGCGAGAGCGGCTTCCGGATGACCTCGGAGTCGTCCTTGAACGACGACATCACCACCCACAGCAGCGGGTAGATCACCATCAGGGTCCACACCACGAGGAACACGTGGGAGAAGCCGTTGAAGATCCGGGAGCCGACACCGCCGTGGTGCCGCTCCCGCTGGCGTACGGGGGCGGGGCCGGATCCGGTGGCGGCCTTGTCGGCCCGGTCGAGACCGTGCGTCGCCGTGCTCATCGCCGCGCCTCCTTCAGTACTCGATACGGTCACGACGGGTGATCCTCAGCTGCAGTGCGGCGAGCAGGATCGTGAAGATGGCGAGCGCGACACCCATCGCGCAGGCGTAGCCGAACTGGCCCTTCTGGAACGCGGTGAAGTTGAGCACCGACGCGAAGATCTCGCTGGCGTGGTTCGGCCCGCCCTGGCTCGGCGTCATGACGAAGACCAGGGCGTACATGTCCAGCGCGATGAAGCCGAGGTAGACCCAGGCGACCGAGATGGTGTCGCGCAGCAGTGGCAGGGTCACCTTGAAGAACGTGTGGAACCGGCCCGCGCCGTCGAGGATGGCGGCCTCGTAGATGTCCTTCGGGATCGACTGCATGGCGGCGGAGAAGAGCACCATGTAGAAGCCGGCCCCGCTCCAGACCGCGATGAGCAGCAGCCACCAGAGCACCGCCGGGATGCCGAGGAACGGCTCCGGGTCGGCGGTGAAGGCGATCGGGTTGTCCGCGTCCACCAGACCGATCTTGATCAGCAGACCGTTGATCAGCCCCTGCTCGTCGCTGCGGTAGATCTGCTGCCACATGACCGCGACCACGACCAGCGACAGCACCTGCGGGAAGAAGAAGATGACCTTGTAGAGGGCCGATCCGAACACCCCGCGGATGCCGGCCCTGTCCTCGCGCCCGCCCACGTTGAGCAGGAACGCGAGGAGCAGGGCCAGCCCGATGGTGAACAGCGGCACGGTGACCAGGAAGAAAACGTTGTGCCAGAACGCCTTCCGGATCAGTTCGTCGGAGAACAGCCGGACGTAGTTGTCCAGCCCGACGAAGCGCTGGGAGTCCGAGTACCCACCCCAGTCGGTCAACGAGTACCCGGCCGCCTGCGCGAACGGCCACACCACGTAGAACAGGTACAGCGCGACGGGCAGGGCCAGGAAGCCCGTGACGAAACGCGCGACTCCGTGCCGCATTGGACTCACTTCCTCGACGAGATCAGGCGGTGCGGGTCTGCTTCTTGATCGACGAGTCCTTGGCGACCTTGTCGGCGGCCGCCTGCATCTTGTCGACGAACTGCTGGGCGGTGAGGCGGCCGGCGAAGAGCTCCTCGGAGAGGTTCTGGCTCTCCTTGTCCAGGTCCGCGTAGAAGTCCGGGAACTTGACCGAGATCAGGTCCGAGCTGCCACCCTTCACCACGGCGTTGGCCGAGGCGAGCGCGCTGTCCTGGACCTTGTCGCCGGAGCCCTTGGTCGAGGCCAGCGACTTGGTCAGCTCGGCGAACTTCGCCGAGCCCTCCTTGGAGAGGATGGCCCGCAGGAACTCCTTGGCGGCCGCCTTGTTCGGCGCCTTGCTGGGCACCACGAAACCCTCGCCGGAGGCGGCGAAGACGTCCTTGGCGGCCTTGTCGCCGCTGTTGCTCCAGTAGTCCGAGAGGGTCAGCTCGAAGCCCGGCGGGATGGTCGCCGCCATCTCGTTCTTCAGCCACGTGCCGACCTGGATGAACGCGGCCTTGCCGTCCAGCCAGGCCTGCTGCGACTGGGTGTGGTTGAGCTTGCCCGGCAGCAGCAGCTTGTCCTTGACCAGCTTCTCCCACGGCTGGAGCGCGGCGACGATGCCGTCGGCCTTCCAGGCGCCGTCCTTCAGGTTGTCGATGTCGATGACGGCCTGCTTGCCGACCGCCTTCCAGATGCTGGCGAACAGGCCCCAGCGCGGGTAGTAGCCGTGGATGGCGTCGTGCACGTACGGCGCCATGCCCTTGGCCTTGATCTTCGGCGCCAGGGCGAAGAACTCGTCCCAGGTGGTCGGCGCCGTCCAGCCCTCCTTCTTGAACAGCGCGGCGTTGTACCAGTTGCCCCAGACCGTGTAGGCGACGTTCACCACGTAGAACTTGCCGTTCTGGGTGCCGTCGCCGACGGTGCCGGGCAGCAGCGAGTCGCCGACCGTCCCCTCACCGTCCCACGCGGGCGCGGTGAGCAGGTCGTCGAGCGGCTCGATGGCGCCCTCGTTGATCAGCGTGCTGCGGTCCATCATGTCGGCGCCCGAGTTCATCACCAGGTCGCTCGGCTGCGTCGCCATCTTGGGCTGCTCTTCGGTCTTGATCTTCTGGGTGGAAGACATGTTGACCGTGACCTTGGGGTGCTTGGCGTTGAAGACGACGGTGTCCTCCTTGGCCCACTGGTCGCCCAGCCCGCCGTTGAAGACGACCACCTTGACCGCGCTGTCGTCCTTGACGCCGAACGGGTTGTCCTTGCTCTTGGCCGCGCCGCCGCCGCTGTCGGACTTGCTCGGCTCGCTGCCGGCGCAGGCGCTGAGCAGGCCGGCCGCCGGGACGGCCAGCAGGCCGACCGCGCCGGCGCGCTGCAGCAGGGTCCGACGGCTGAGGTCGGACTTCTCGGGGGTAACCGACATCTTGTCTCTCCTTGTGGTGTCGGGTCAGGCGGTCCGCCGGAGGCGCCCGGCGTACCGCGACTCGAGGGCGAGGTTGTGCTCGTCCCCACCGGGGACGTTGGCGGAGAGGTAGACAGGGGGTACCTCTCCGGCCTGGTGGAACCGTCGTACGACCTCGGCGGTCAGCAGCTGCGCGAGCAGCGCCGCGGTGACCGACGAGACCGCACAGACCGCGCCGCCGCCCTCGAGCGGCAGCAGTGCGTCGCCGTACGGCGCGCCGTTGTCCAGCACGACGTCGGCGAGGTCGGCGAGCCGGTGCCCGGAGGGGTGCCGAGGGGCGACCCGGGCGGTGTGCTCGACCGAGGTGACCGCGATCAACGGATGGCCGCCGCGCTTGACCAGCATCGCCAGCTCGACCACCGAGCCGTTGATGCCGGACTGCGAGGCGACCACGAACACGTCCTCCGGCTGCGGCGCCGCCAGGGCGAACAGCCGGTGCGCCACCTCCGGGTCGCGTTCCAGCTTGGGGTCGGCGAGCACGTCGCGGGGCGCGTCGCCGTGCAGCACGAGGTCGTGCAGGGAGAGCCGGTTGGTGGGGACCAGGCCGCCCGCCCGCGCGACCAGCTCGGCGGCGAACGCCTCCGAGTGGCCGGCGCCGAACGCCTGGAGGACGCCGCCGGCGCGCAGGCCGTCGGCGATCAGGCCGGCCGCCCGGTCCACCACCACCGCCTGGCTGTCCACCAGCCGGTCGAGCACCGGGCGGACGGCGTCCGCGTACCCCTGGGCACTGATCATGAGAGGGACCCCTTCGCGGCCTTGTGCCCGTCGACGGCCTGGGCGGTACGCCGGAAGGCCGCGTGGGCGCGGTCGTGGGTGCGCTGCGCCACCGCGATGTAGAGCAGGTCGAGCACGACGAGCTGCGGGTGCCGGGCGGAGAGCGCGTCCGGCCGGAAGGTCGTCGCCTGGCTGGCGGTGACCAGGACGATGTCGGCGAGTTCGGCCAGCGGCGAGCGCGGGAAGCCGGTCAACGCGACAGTGGTCGCCCCGCGGCTGCCCGCCTCGGCGAGCAGCTCGATGGTCTCCCGGGTCTGACCGGTGTGCGAGATCCCGAGGGCGACGTCGCCGACGCCCAGCAGCGCGGCGCTGGCCAGCCCTTCGTGCACATCGCTCCAGGCCCAGGCCGCCACCCCGATGCGGTGCAGGCTGAACTGCATCTCCTCGCCGACCAGGGCGCTGCCGCTGGCGCCGAAGATGTTCACCCGGCTGGCCCCGGCGATGGCCACCGCCGCCCGTTCCACCTCGCCCAGGTCGAGCAGCGCGGCGGTGTCGTGCATGGCCCGGGTGTCGGCGGCCATGATCTGGTCGAGCACCCGGGACAGCGGGTCACCGGGCTGGATCTCCCGCCCGATGTCGACCGTCCAGCCGGCGGAGCGGGCCCGGCCGGTCTCCGCGGCGATGCCGAGTCGCAGGTCGGCGTAGCCCTCGAACCCCATCGCCCGGCAGAACCGGGTGATGGTCGCCGGCGACGTGCCGCTCCGCTCGGCCAGCTCGACGATGGTCGCCCGGGCGGCTGCCTCCGGGTCGCTGAGCACGTGCTCGGCGACCCGGCGCAGCGCCCCGGTCAGCTCACCCACGCCGGCCCGGACCCTGGCCAGCACCCCGTCGACGCCCCGCCGGTCGGCCGGAGCGGTTTCGACCACCGCGGTCGCCGCGGAGGTCTCGACGTCGTGCTCGGCCATCGGCGGAAGCCTTTCGGAAAAGAGTGTTAACTGTTAGTGGTAAAAGTTCTTACTGAAGGCCCCTCCGTGTCAAGACCGTGGGCGAAGTTTTCAAACTGTTACCTGCCGCACCGCCGCGATCTTGCGCGCGGCGGGCCCGGCCGGACAGCATGAGGACCATGTCGGACACCGTCGTGGTCGGCCTCGACGTCGGGGGTACGTCCACCCGCGCCACCGCCCTGGGCCTCGACGGCGCACGCCTGGGTGCCGGCCGGGCCGGCGGCGGCAATCCGACCAGCCACGGCGCCGAGCGGGCCGCCGCCGAACTGCTCGCCGCCCTGCGCGCGGCGCTCGCCGACGTCGACCCGACCCGGGTACGCGCCGGCGTGATCGGCCTTGCCGGCGCCGGCCGCCTCCTGGCCGACCCGCAGGGGCGCGCCGCGTTCGACCGGGCCTGGGCCGACGCGGGGCTGCGCTGCCCGTACACGGTGCACGGCGACGCCCTGGTCGCCTACGCCTCCGGCACCGCCACCCCGGACGGCACCGTCCTCATCGCCGGCACCGGCGCGATCGCCGCCCAGGTCCGCGACCTGCGTCTGGACCGTACCGCCGACGGCCACGGCTGGCTGCTCGGCGACGCCGGCTCCGGGTTCTGGCTCGGCCGCGAGGCGGTCCGCCGGCTCCTGTCCGACCTGGACCGCGCCGAAGCACCGGGCGAACTGGGCCGCCGTGTCCTGGCGGAGCTGACCGGCAGCGGCGAGGTGGCCGTCCGCCCTCGGGCGACAGTCGACGCCGTGGTGCAGGCCGTGACCCGCCGCCCACCGGTGGAACTGGCCCGCTTCGCGCCGCTCGTCGTCGAGGCGGCCCGCGCGGGCGAGCCGACCGGCGCCGCCCTGATCGCCGAGGCCGCCGCGCTGCTGGCCGAGAGCGTCTCCCGGATCCGCCCCGCCGACGCCTCGGATCCCGTGGTCCTCGGCGGCGGCCTGCTCACCGGCGACACCCCCCTGGCCGCCGCCGTCCATGCCGAGCTGACCCGCCGCTGGCCGGCCGCGCCACTGCACGGCGCCGGCGACGGTGCCGCCGCCGCGGCCTGGCTCGCCGCCCGCGACCTGCCCGAGGTCGCCGACCCGACCGCGTTGCACGCCCGGCTCGTCCCCCCGCCCGCCTGACCCGCGCCCCGCGCCCCGCGCCCCGCGCCCCGCGCCCCGCGCCCCGCGCCCCGCGCCCCGCGCCCCGCGCCCCGCGCCCCGCGCCCCGCGCCGACGGATGGTAGCCCTCCACCTCCCTTTGGAGTTGAGAGCACGCACGACTCAAAGGGCGGTAGCGGCGCGTGAGTCGTTCCTGCTCTCAGCTCCAAAGGCGTCCGAGAGTCGCCGTCCGGGTCGCAGCGGGAGGGCCTGCTGGCGCCTACGAACTTGATGACGCCGGTGATTCAGCAGCGGGCGGGCCGCCGTGAGTCATCCGCGTCATCAGGTTCGTGTGGGCGCGGACCGGCCGCCGGTTGCTGCCGGTCCACGGGCGTCCGGAACGGGCCCGTCGGCGGAAGGGCGCGGGCGGTGCGGCGGGGGCCGCCCCGTCGAGCCGTTGATCGGGTTGCGGAACGGCCCGGGAACACGCTCATACACCCGGGCGCCGCCCGGCCGATCTGATCGGAATCGGTCGGCGCGCACCTCGCACCCTGATCGGCACCGGCACCGGTGGGAGACGCCTCCGGTCAGACGCGACGAGGGCCGGCCGACAGATCGGCCGGCCCCCGGAGTCCGCTCAGGCGTTCGCGTCGCCCTGCTGCCCGGGGTGCCACCCCTGCGGCGCCACCTGGCCCGGCTGACCGGCGTGCGGCGGGTACGCCCCGCCCTGCTGCGGGGCGCCATACGGGGCCGGCTGGCCCTGCTGGGGGGCGCCGTAGGGCGCGGGCTGACCCTGGGCAGGCGGGAAGCCGGGGGCCGGCTGGCCGTGCCCGGACGGCGGGAACATGCCCTGCTGCGGCGCGCCCGCGAACTGGTGCGCCGCAGCCTGCTCGCGGGCCTCCTTGCGGGCCTTCACCGCGCGCACGATCAGCAGGATCGGCAGGATGAAGACGTAGAAGAAGATCCGGTAGTCGCCGCCGTCGAAGAGGAACAGCAGGTAGAAGCCGTAGGCGAAGAAGGCCAGGCCGACGACCACGTTGAGGATGCGCGAGCCGGTCCCCTGCTCCTTGATGGCGACGCCGACGGCGACCATCGCGATGCCGCCGAGCAGCAACAACAGCGTGTAGATGAGAAAAAACATGGAAGTTCCTGTCAATAAGATGAGTGTGCCGGCCCACCTTATTGGAGCGCGATCATCCGCACCGCCCCGTTGCCTGTGGCAACAACCTCACTTGAGCTGCCCGGCGGTCAGGCCGGCCTGGATCTGGCGCTGGAAGGCCACGTAGACCACCAGCACCGGCAGCACCGCGATGGTCAGACCGGCGAAGAGCTGGGCGTAGTCGCCGGCGTACCCCTGGCTGACGGCCAGCGAACTCAGCCCCTGGGCGAGCATCCGGTTCGGCCCGTCGCCGGGGATGAGCACCTGGGGCAGCAGGAACTGGTTCCAGTGGCTGAGGAAGTTGAAGATCCCCACACTGATCAGTCCCGGACGCGCCATCGGCAGCATCACCCGGAAGAAGAGCCGGAAGTGGCCGCACCCGTCGATCATCGCGGCCTCGGCCACCGAGGTCGGCAGCGTGCGGAAGAACGCGGTCAGGAAGAACACCGTGAACGGCAGCGAGTACGCCGTGTAGACCAGGATCAGGCCGGGCCAGGTGCCGAGCAGGCCGACGCTGCGGACCACGAAGAAGAGCGGCACCAGGGCCAGGAAGACCGGGAACATCATGCCGCCGACGAACAGGTAGTAGACCACCTGCCGGCCACGGAACTCGTAACGGGCGAAAACGTACGCGGCGGTCGCGCCCAGCAGCATGGTCAGGCTCAGCGAGCCGGTCACCACCACCAGGCTGTTGAAGAAGAACCGGCCGATGTGGGCGTTGGTCCAGGCGCGCGCCCAGTTGTCGAACCGCAGCGCCTCGGGCAGGCCCCACGGATCGGCGATGATCTCGCCGTTGCTCTTCAGCGAACTGAGCAGCATCCAGGCCAGCGGCAGGATGGTCATCGCCGCCCAGAGCAGCAGGAAGCCGTGCGAGAAGACGTTCGCGACGCCCGTCTCGCGGCGCGGCGGGCGGTCGGCCGGGGCGGCGTCGCGCGGCGCGGCGGCGGTCGCCGCACCGGTTTCCACTGTGGTCACGAGTACTCGATCCGATCACGCCGGGCGGTCCGCAGCGCCAGCACCGCCACCGAGAGGGTCAGGAAGAACATGGCCACGCCGATCGCCGACGCGTACCCGAACTTGTTCTCGCTGCCGAACGAGGTGTCGTACATCCGCAGGCCGATGACGTCGGAGGAGAAGTTCGGCCCGCCGTTGGTCATGAGCTGCACCAGGATGAAGCCGTCCAGCGCCGCGATGGCCAGGTAGATCCAGGCCACCTGGATGGTGTCCCAGAGCAGCGGGATGGTGATCTTCCGCAGCATGGTGGCCCGAGACGCGCCGTCGAGCAGCACCGCCTCGTAGATGTCGCGCGGGATGGCCTGCATGGCGGCGCCGAACAGCACCACGTAGAACCCGACGTTGCTCCACACCATCACCGCGAGCACGCACCAGAACGCGAACCGCGGGTCGCCGAGCCAGGCCGGCGGGCTGGCCAGCCCGACCGCCCGCAACGCGCCGTTGAGCAGGCCGCTGGTCGGGCTGTAGATCTCCTTCCACAGCAACGCGATGATCACCACGGAGAGCACCTGCGGGAAGAAGTAGACCAGCCGGTAGACCGCGGTGCCGCGTACCCCGGTCACCCCGGCGCGGCCCTTGCGGCCCCCCATGGTCAGCATGCTGGCGAAGAAGAGACCCAGCGCGATGGTCACCACCGGCACCACCGCGAGCAGGATCGCGTTGTTCTTCAACGCGTTCCAGACGTACCCGTCGTGCAGCAGGGTGCGGAAGTTCGCCAGGCCGACCTGGTCGGCCTGCGCGGAATAGCCCAGCCAGTCGGTGGTCGAGATCTGGAACGCCTGGAGGTACGGCGAGAGCACGAAGATGCCGTAGATCGCCAGTGGTGGCAGCAGGAAGCTGAGGATCAGCGGGAGTCGGCCGTGTCGCATCCGATCGTCACGCGGCCCGCTTGTACTTCTTGACCGAGTTGTCCGAGGCGATCGAGTCGGCGCCCTTCTGGCACTGGTCGAGGAACTCGGTCGGGGAGGTCCGGCCGCTGAAGAACTCGCCGCAGGCGGCGTCGACCAGGTTGCGTTCCAGCTTGCGGTAGTAGTTGTTGTAGACCCAGTTGAACCCGTTCGAGCCGGACGCGTCGAGCGCCTTGACCACGGTGGCCAGCCCGAACGGCAGTTCGACACCGTCGGTGGCGCCGGCGACCACGGGCAGGCTGGCGACCTTCTTCGTGAAGTCCTGCGCGCCCTTGCGCGACAGCATGGTCCGGAAGTATTCGAGGCCACCGGCCACGTTCTTCGCCTTCGCCGGCACCATGAACGGCTCGCCCGCGGTGCCCCGGATCGCCTCGAACGGCAGCTTGTCGCCGCTGCCCAGGCTCGGGGTGGGCGCGACGGTCATGTTGAAGCCGGCCGGGGTGACGTCCTTCTGCTCGCTCTCCAGCCAGGAGCCGCAGGAGATGAACGCGGCCTTGCCCTGGCACCAGGCGGTCTGCGACTGCTTGTGGTCCAGGCCCGGCGAGCCGTCGAGGATGAACTTGTCCTTGACGATCTGGTGCCAGGCGTCGGCGGCGGTCTTCATGGCGTCCGACTTCCAGGCGTTGGGCTCCAGGTTGTCGATGGCCAGCGCGACCGAGGGACCGCCCAGCTTGATCGCGGTGGAGATCAGCGGCCAGCTCATGTAGCGGGGGTGCAGGCCGGCGTACGTCCAGGGGGCGATGCCGGCGGCCTTGATCTGCCGGCAGAGCGCGATGTGCTCGTCCCAGGTCTTCGCGTAGTTCCAGCCACGGTCGGCGAAGAGCTTGGTGGAGTGCCAGATGCCGTACACCGTGTAGGTGTAGTTGAGCACCAGGAACCTGCCGTCGTACGAGCCGACCTCGACGGTGCCGGGCAGCAGGGTGTCCTTGACCGTCTTGCCGGGTACGTCCAGGCTCGGCGCGGCGAGCAGGTCGCCGAGGTCGGCCAGCGCGTTCTGGGACACCAGGCCGTTGAAGTCGATCTGGCCGGCGCCGGAGTTGTTGACCACGTCCGGCGGGCTGCCGTCGACGAAGCGGGGCTGGAGCGTCTTGCTGATCTCCTGGGTGGCCGAGTGCTTGATCTCCGCCTTCGGGTGGTTCTCCTTGTACATGGCCTCGTGGGCCTTGGCGTAGTCCTCGCCGAAGCCGCCGTTGAAGATCACCACCTCGAGCGGGGCGTCCTCCTTCACGCCGAGCGGGTTCTGCTCGCTCTTGGTGCCCTTGTAGGCCCCGGCGTCGCCCTTGTCGTCGCCGCCGGACGTGGCGCATCCGGCGAGCAGGCCGGCGGCGGGGGTGGCCAGCAGGCCGGCGGCGGCGCTGCGGCGAAGGATCTCACGCCTGTTCATCGCATCTCCTCGGTGGCTCTGTCGCTTCTCTTCACCAGGCACGTTTTCGTTGAAGAATTTCTACGCCGACGAGACGCGGACCACAAGACCTGAAGGCCGAACCGTTATCCGTACCGGTCGGCGGAGGCTGGCATAGCCTGGGCTCATGCGCCGCCTGCGGCAGCTCGCCGAGCGCACGCCGCCGGGGCGGGATCGCTACGTCGACCTGCTCCGGGCGCTGGCCATCGCCATGGTCGTCCTCGGCCACTGGGGCGTGACCGTGATCGGCTACCAGCACGGTCGCCCGACCGGCCACTCGGCGCTGCCCGACCTGCCCTGGGCTTGGCCGCTGACCTGGGTGGCCCAGGTGATGCCGGTGTTCTTCCTGGTCGGCGGCTACGCCAACGCCGCCTCGCTGGCCGCCCGCCGGGCCCGGGGCGGGACCGCGACCGGCTGGCTGGTGGACCGCAGCGCCCGGCTGGTCCGCCCGACCACCGCGCTGCTGCTGGTGCTGGCCGTCGGCGCCACGGTCGCCACCCTGCGTGGGGCAGACCCGGCGCAGGTACGCACCGTGGTCTGGTTCGCCACCATCCCGCTGTGGTTCCTGGTCGCCTACCTCGTGGTGGTGGCGTCGACCCCGCCGATGTACGCGCTGCACCGCCGGTTCGGGCTCGCCGTGCCGGTGGTGCTGGCCGGTCTCGTCGCGCTCGGTGACCTCGGCCGGCTCCTCGGCCCGGCCGCGCTGGCCGACGGCAACTACCTGTTCGCCTGGCTCGCCGTGCACCAGCTCGGCTTCGCCTGGTACGACGCCCGCTCACCGGAGCTGGCCCGCCGTCGGCGGCTGCCGCTGGACCGCCGGGCCGGCGCGACGCTGCTGCTGGTCGGGCTGGCCGCGCTGGTGCTGCTGACCACGGTCGGGCCGTACCCGGTGGCGATGCTGCACGTGGCCGGCGAGCGGCTGGACAACGCCGCGCCGCCGAGCGTGGCCCTGCTCGCCGCGGCCACCACCCAGCTCGGGTTGATCCTGCTGCTGCGACGTCCGGCCGGGCACTGGCTGCGGCGGTCCGGCCCGTGGCAGGCGGTGATCGCGATCAACGCGGTGGTGCTCACCGTCTTCCTCTGGCACCTGACCGCCGCGATCCTGCTGGTCGGCCTGCTCGACGCGCTCGGCCTGCTGCCCACTCCCCCGGTCGGCTCGGTGACCTGGTGGGCCTGGCGGATCCCGTGGCTGGCGGCCTTGGCCGTGGTGCTGGCCGCGCTGGTCGCCGTGTTCGGCCCGATCGAGGCCCGCACCCGCCGCCCGTCCGGGCCGCACGGCCAAGCCGGGCCGCACGGCGTCGGAGCCGGCGCGGCCCGACGCGTCGGATCCGACCCGGGCGTGGGCGAACGCGGCGCGCCGTGGACCGCGCTCGCCGTCGCCGGGTACGCCGCGCTGGTCGCCGGCCTGCTGCTGAACAGCCTGGCGCCGAAGGCCGCGCCGGAGCCGCTCGGGCTGCCCGCCCCGGCGCTGGTGGCGTACCTGGCCGGGGCGGGACTGCTGCGTCTGCTCAGGTCTGGGTGGGGAAGCCGAGGTTGACCCCGCCGTGGCGCGGGTCGAGCCAGCGGCTGGTGACCACCTTGCCCCGGGTGAAGAACGCCACCCCGTCGGCGCCGTGCGCGTGCAGGTCACCGAAGAGCGACGCCTTCCAGCCGCCGAAAGAGTAGTAGGCCATCGGCACCGGGATCGGCACGTTGACGCCGACCATGCCGGCCTCCACCTCGTGCTGGTAGCGCCGGGCGGCGCCGCCGTCGTTGGTGAAGATCGCGGTGCCGTTGCCGTACGGGCTGGCGTTCACCAGCTCCACCGCCTCGTCGTACGAGCCGACGCGCAGCACGCTCAGCACCGGGCCGAAGATCTCGTCGGTGTATATCGACATCTCCGGTCGGACGTGGTCGAAGAGGGTCGGGCCGAGCCAGAAGCCGCCCGGCTCGCCGTCCGGCGTGACGTCCCGACCGTCCACCACCGGCACCGCGCCGGCCGCGACTCCGGCCTCGACGTACGACCGGACCCGCTCGGCGTGCGCGGCGGTGACCAGCGGTCCCATGTCGCATCCACGGCGACCGTCGCCGGTGCGCAACCGGGCCATCCGCGCGGCGATCCGCTCGACCAGCGCGTCGGCCACCGGCTCCACCGCGACCAGCGCGGAGATCGCCATGCACCGCTCCCCCGCCGAGCCGAACCCGGCGTTGACCGCGGCGTCGGCGGCCAGGTCCAGGTCGGCGTCGGGCAGCACCACCATGTGGTTCTTCGCCCCGCCCAGCGCCTGCACCCGCTTGCCGGCCAACGCGCCGCGCTGGTGCACGTAGCGGGCCACCGGGGTGGAGCCGACGAACGACACCGCCTTCACGCCGGGGTGGTCGAGCAGGGCGTCGACCGCCTCCTTGTCGCCGTTGACCACGTTGAGCACCCCGTCGGGCAGGCCGGCCTCGGTGAACCACTCGGCCAGCAGCAGCGCCGCGCTCGGGTCCTTCTCGCTCGGCTTGAGCACCACCACGTTGCCGCAGGCGATCGCCACCGGCACGAACCAGAGCGGCACCATCACCGGGAAGTTGAACGGGGAGATCACCGCGACCACGCCCAGCGGCTGCCGCAGGCTGTACGAGTCGACCTCGGTGGACACGTTCTCGCTGAACCCGCCGCGCAGCGCCGAGGCGATGCCGCAGGCGTACTCGATGACCTCCAGGCCGCGTTGCACCTCGCCGGCGGCGTCCGCGAGGACCTTGCCGTGCTCGGCGGTGATCGCCTCGGCGAGCCGGTCCCGGCGGGCGTGCACCAGCTCGCGGACGGCGAACAGCACCGCCGTGCGCCGGGCCAGCGACGCGTCCCGCCAGTCGCGGGCGGCCCGTTCGGCGGCCTCCACCGCGCCGGCCACGTCGGTGGCGTCGGCCAGCGCCACCTGCCCGGTACGCCGGCCGGTGGCCGGGTCGAAGACGTTGCCGCGCCGCGTGGAGTTCCCGGCCGCCCGCTTGCCGTCGACGTAGTGCCCGATGACGGTCACGCTGCCTCCTCCACGCAGGTCCGGATCGCGTCGACCAAAATGGCCAGGCCCTCGCGGGCCTCGTCCTCGGTCAGCGTCAGCGGCGGGCCCATCCGCACCACGTTGCCGTGCAGGCCGCCCTTGCCAACCAGCAGGCCGCCGGCGCGGCACGCCTCGAAGACCCGACCGGTCAGCTCCGGGTCCGGCTCGACGGTGCCGGGGCGGACGAACTCGACGGCCAGCATGAGGCCCTTGCCGCGCACCTCGGCGACCCGGTCCAGGCCGGCGGTGGCGGCTCGCAGGCCGTCGCCGAGGATCGCGCCGACCCGGACCGCGTTGCCCTGCAGGTCGTGGTCGAGCAGGTAGTCGAGGACGGCGTTGCCGGCGGCGGTGGAGACCGGGTTGCCGCCGAACGTGGAGAAGCTGATCGCCGGCACCGCCTCCAGCACCTCGGCCCGGCCGACGACACCGGCCAGGGCGAAGCCGTTGCCGATGCCCTTGGCGAAGGTGAGCAGGTCCGGGGTGACGCCGTGCGCCTGGTAGCCCCAGAAGTGCTCGCCGGTGCGCCCCCAGCCGGTCTGCACCTCGTCGCTGATCAGCAGGATGCCGTGTTCGTCGAGGACCTTCTTCCAGGCCGCGAGGAGACCGTCCGGGCCGTGGGTGAAGCCGCCGACGCCCTGGATCGGCTCGGCGATCAGGGCGGCCACGTCGCCGGCGGTCTGGGTGGCGAGCACCTCGCGCAGGTCCTCGACCGCGGCCTCGACCCGGTCGTCGGCGTCGAGCCGGGCCAGCAGCCCGCGCAGCCGCTCGCCGGAGTGCAGCCAGGCCACCTGGAGCGGGTTGAGCGCGCTGGCCGACCAGCCACGGTTGCCGGTGACGCCCATCGCCGCGTACGACCGGCCGTGGTAGCTGTTGCGCACGGCGAGGATCTGGTGCGAGCGCCGGTGGTTGGTGGCGACCAGCAGCGCGGCCTCGTTGGCCTCGGTGCCGGAGTTGGTGAAGAAGACCCGCGCGTCGGGGATGCCGGAGACCCGGGCGATCTTCTCGGCCAGCTCGACCTGCTGGCGGATCAGGTAGAGCGTGGAGCTGTGCACCAGGCCGGTGCCCAGTTGCCGCTGCACCGCCTCGCGGATCTCCGGGATGTCGTAGCCGATCATGTTGGTCAGCACGCCGCCGAAGAAGTCCAGGTAGCTGCGTCCGGCCGCGTCGGTGACCCGGCGGCCGGAGCCGGCGACCAGTTCGAGCGGTTCGGCATAGTAGAGCGGCATCCAGGACGGGAGCACGGCCCGGTGCCGGGCCAGCAGGTCGTCGGTGGTCATCGGCGCACCCTTCAGCGGCGGTTGGTCCCCGCACGCTCCCACCGCGCACCGGCAGGGACAACTGTCACTGTGTCGCGCGAGGGCGCCGCACACCTGACACCACGTACGGGCCGGTGCCCGGCGAACCGCCGCGCACCGGCCCACGTGCCGGGTGGTCAGTTGACGTAGACGCCCGGGCTGCCGGTCTTGCTGGTGTCCTTCACCGGCGAGTACGTCGCGGTGAAGTAGGCGGTGCCGAAGCAGAGCGACGGGCCGGAGAACTTGGTCAGGGTCTGGTTGGTGAAGGCGATCGAGTTGGTGGCGTTCGCCGCCGCGCCGGTCAGCGTGTTCGTGCTGGTCCGGTAGACGCAGGTGATCGGGCCGAGCAGCGAGTTCAGCACGACGGTGCTCTGGATCGGCGCGGCCGCGGTGCCGGCGATGGTGACCACGCCGGCGCTGGTGACCGAGGTGGTGTACGGCAGGTTGTTGACGGTCACGCTCTGCACGCCGGTGGTGCCGAAGACGTTGGTGGTGCAGCTGGTGAACGTCTGCGCGGTGAGGCTCTCGGTGGCGGTGCCGGGGGCGGTCGGGTTGGTCAGCACCTTGGCGCTGAAGCTGGACGCGGCGCACTTGATGCCGGTGGTGCCGCTGGCCGAGGAGTAGAAGGTGGCGTTGGTGCCGGTCTTCAGGCTGGCCTGGATGACGTCACCCACCGAGACCGCGGTGCCGGCGGCGGTCGGGTAGGTCAGCACGGAGCTGGCCAGTGCGGTGGCGGGGGCGGCGGTGGCGGGGGTGGCGCCGACCAGACCGGTCAGCAGCGCCAGGGCGGCGAGGCCCGCGCCGATACGTCCGTACCTGGGCATGGTGGTTCCTTCCGGCGGTGGGGTGGAGGCGGGTGGCGATAATGACAGCCGTCGAACCCTTCGGAGAGATCACTTTTGGTGACCAGCTGTCAACCGAGCGTGTCGAAAGTTATAAACCTCGGAGGGTCGTAAAGTCAACGCATCAAGGAAGGCCGATATCTTGACCATGCAGAGCCCGCCCCCGCCGGCACCCCTGCCGGGCGCGCGGCACGGCCGCGACCCCGACCGCGCGATCAAGCGCGGGCCGCGGCGGGTGCCGGCCGAGGAGGTGGCGGCGACCCAGCGCGACCGCCTCTTCGACGGCCTGGTGCGGGAGGTCGCCACCCGGGGCTACGACAACGCTCGGGTCAGCGACATCTGCCACGCCGCCGGAGTCACCCGGCCGGCCTTCTACGCCCTGTTCAGCGGAAAGCAGGACGCGTTCCTCGCCGCGTACCGGCACGGCATCGCGGTGGTCTCGCAGTTGATGGAGGCCGCCTACGCCGAGGCCGGGCCGGCCTGGCCGGACGCCGCCCGGGCGGCGCTGCGCACGCTGCTCGACGTGCTGGCCAGCGTGCCCGCCTTCGCCCGGATGGCGCTGGTCGAGGTGGACGCCGCCGGCCCGGACGCGCGCCGGGAGCGGGACGCGCTGCTGCACAGCTTCCGCCGGTTCTTCGCCGACGCCGGCCCGGGGCCGGCGGACGACGGGGTGGACCGCGACGTGCTGGTGTCCACGGTGGTCGGCGGCATCTACGCGACGATCCGGGCCCGGGTCACCCAGGGGCGGGCGGAGGACCTGCCGCTGCTGCTGCCGGTGCTCACGTACGCGGCCACCGCGCCGTTCCTCGGCCGCGAGGAGGCGCGCCGGGCCACCCGGTCGCCCCGCCCGGACGAGGGGCCGAGCGCGACCGCCCCCTGCGCGCCCTGAGTTCGGTGAAAAACCGCAGCGGTTTTTCACTTTGGCCGCAATTGGCAGATACCGACTAACGATCTGTTGACCCTTCGTTTACTCAGCGGTAACTTCGGCCTGCACATCGTCGTCGATGAATTGATCTCGAAGGGGAGAGCCGCCATGTCGGAGCAGACCGCACCGATCGAGCCCGGCCAACCGAGCAGCGGCGTGCGCTGGCGCCGATTCGCCGTCACGCTCGGCACCGTCGCGGTCGGCGCGGCCGGCATGGTCGTGCTGACCGCCCAGGGCGTGCTCGGCGCGCAGTTCGCCATCTCCGGCATGCCGTTCACCGTCACCGCCGACAAACTCGAGGGCACCGGCTTCGAGCAGTTCGCCACGCTCGACCAGATGATCCCGGACAGCCCCAACCAGGGCGACACCGGCGGCCAGGTGGTGGTGATCGTGTCGGCCATCGACAAGGCCGAGCTGACCAACCTCTGCCAGAGCATCAGCCTGGGCGGGATCAACCTCCGGATCACCGCCGGCGGCTCCGGCAAGCCGGTGACCGCCCGCACGCTCGTGGTCGACGGCGACGAGATCGCCGGCAACGCCTCGTTCCGCAACATCAACGTCGGTCAGGACGCCAGCACCGTCGACCAGGTCCCCGGCGTCAAGGGCAACCCCGGCGTCTTCGCCCAGCAGGCCGACACGGTGACCATCAACAACCTGCGGCAGAACAACTACGCCACCACGGCCGCCGTCTTCACGCTGCCCAACCTGCACATGGGCTTCAGCTCCGACGGGTGCTGAGGTGAGCACCGGACAGCACGCGGCGCCGGTCGCCCGCTCCGGCGGGCGCTGGCGCCGCTGGCGACGGGCCCGCCCCTTCACCGCCGGGCTGCTGATCGCGCTCGGCGGCGCCGAGATGCTGGTGACGCTGCGCGCGCCGCTCGGGGTGCTGCTGCACGTCGGGCCGCAGGGATTGGCGGCCTATCTGGTCCCGGCCGTCCTCGTGCTCTGCGGGGTGCTGCTGGTCGCCACCCCGCAGCAGCGGGTCTTCTACGCCCTGCTGTCGCTGCTGCTCGGGCTGGTCTCCTGGCTCACCTCGAACCTGGGCGGCTTCGTCATCGGCATGCTGCTCGCCCTGGTCGGCGGCGCGCTCGCGTTCGCCTGGACCCCGGACAAGCACCGGCCCGCACCCGCCGAGCCGGTGCTCGCGGAACCGCCGCACCCGGGCTGAACCTCAGCGGGCGGTGTCCGCCACCGCCTGCGCGAACACCTCGGAGCGGTGCTCGAAGTTGCGGAACCGGCCGTAGCTCGGCGCGGCCGGGGACAGCAGCACCACCCCGCCGGCCGGCGTGAGCTTGCGGGCCAGGCCGACGGCGGCGACCAGGTCGTCGGCCAGCTCGGTGCGCACCGCCGGCAGCCCGGCGAGCGCCTCGACGATGCGCGGGCCGCTGTCCGGGATGCCGATCACGGTGATCTCCCGCTCGGCCAGGTGCTCGCGCAGCGGCGCGTAGTCGAGCCCTCGGTCGGTGCCGCCGACGATCACGGTCAACGGCCGCCCCTCGTACGCGTCGATCGCGTGCATCGCCGCGTACGGGCTGGTGGCCAGCGTGTCGTCGACGAAGGTGAGCCCGGACGGGTCGGGGATCTCGCTGAGCCGGTGGGCCAGACCCTGGAACTCGGCGACCGCCACGGCGAGGGAGTCCCGCCGCGCCACCACGTCCACGCCCAGCGCCTCCAGTACGGCCAGCGCGACGCAGAGGTTGCCCTCGTTGTGCCGGCCGACCAGCGGCAGCACCGCGCGCGGGAAGAGCGGCGTGTCCCGCAGGTGGAACCACGGCGTGCCGTCCGGGCCGGCGGCCACGTGGGTGGTGTCCGGCGAGCCGGCCCGCACCGCCGCCCGGTCGCCCAGCTCCACGGCCAGCCGCGGGTCGGCACCGTTCACCACGACGGTGTGCGGGCCGTGCGCGACCAGGTTGAGCTTGTCCCGGTAGTACTCCCGCTCGCCGCCGTGCGCGTCCAGGTGCTCGGGGAAGAGCGCGGTCACCACCGCCACCCGCGGCGAGTCGGTCAGGTCGGCGCACTGGTAGCTGGACAGCTCCAGCACGTACCGCTCCGCCTCCGGCAGGTCGAGCAGCGGCACGCCGATGTTGCCGCCGAACACGTTCGGCCGGTCCATCGCGGTGAGCAGGTGGCTGATCAGGCTGGAGGTGGTGCTCTTGCCCTTGCTGCCGGTCACCCCGACGGTCCGCTCCGCGTGGTCGGCCATCCAGAGCGCGCTGCCCTGGGTGACCGGGACGCCACGGCGACGCAGCTCCACCATCCACGGGTGGGTGTTCGGCACCCCGGGCGAGCGGACCACCACGTCGGCGGCGGCCAGCCGCGCGAAGCCCTCCTCACCGGTGACCAGCGGGGCCGCGGCGGCGAGCGGGCCCTCCCAGGGCAGGGTGAGGAAGTTCGCGCTGTCGTCCACGGCGACCAGGCCGGCCGGGCCGTGCGCGGCGATCGCGATCACCGCGGCCCGGCCCTCACGGCCGGCGCCCCAGACGGCGACATGACGTCCGCGCAGATCAGACAGGCGCACGGGCTCTCCTCGGGCTCGGTCGGTGCTCGCGGGCGGGGTCCGGCCCAGCCGGACACGGCCGGACGAACCAGGGCCTAGTATGGCGTGTGCCCAACGAGCAGCTGCGGCGGATGGACGCCTTCACCTTCCCGTCCTACTCGATCGATTTCGCCACCGGCGAAGTCCTGTTCGACTACGCCCTGACCGGCCCCGACGGCGAGCAGCGGTTCACCGAGGTGATCACGCTTCCGCTGCCGGCGGAGCCGGTCTCCGACGCCACCGCGGCCACCCTCGGCCGGGTGCTGGAGCTGCTGCACGTGGTCGCCGGCGTCAGCTACTACAAGGCCGCCGCGCCGCCCCGGCTGTTGCTGCCCGCGCCGCTGGGCGCCGCCGCCGTCGAGCTGGTCACCGCCGTCTACACCAAGGGCCTCGCCGAGTACGCGTACCGCAACGACCTGCCGCACGTGCTGGCGCTGCGGCCGGAGGTGCCGGCCGGCGCGGTCGACCCGGCCGTCCCGCTGGACAACTCCGACCGCCGCCCGCTGTCGGCCGTCGGCGGCGGCAAGGACTCCATCGTCACGCTGGAGGCGCTTCGCCGTGCCGGGTTCGACCCGGTGCCGTTCTCGGTCAACCCGAACCACGTGATCGTCTCGGTCAACGAGGCGTCCGACCTGGTGCCGCTGGCCGCCCGCCGGCGCCTCGACCCGGTGCTGTTCGACCTGAACGCGGCCGGGGCGCGCAACGGTCACATCCCGGTCACCGCGATCAACTCGCTGATCGCGGTCGCCACCGCCGTGCTGCACGGGCTCGGGCCGGTGGTGATGTCCAACGAGCGCTCCGCGTCCGACCCGAACCTGGTCTGGCAGGGCCACGAGATCAACCACCAGTGGTCCAAGGGCGTCGAGGCGGAGGGGCTGCTGCGCGCGGCGCTGGCCGAGCACGCCGGGCTCACCGAGCCGTACTTCTCGCTCCTGCGCTCGCTGTCCGAGCTGCACATCGCCCGGCTGTTCGCCGAGATCGACCGCTACGACGCGGTGGTGACCAGCTGCAACGCCGCGTTCAAGCTGCGCGACGCGAGCGAGCGCTGGTGCCGCGACTGCCCGAAGTGCCGCTTCGTGTTCCTGGCCATGGCACCGTTCATGCCCCGCGAGCGGCTCACCGGCATCTTCGGCGGCGACCTGCTGGCCGACGAGACCCAGACCGCCGGCTACCGGGAACTGCTCGGCGTCGACGGGCACAAGCCGTTCGAGTGCGTCGGCGAGGTGGAGGAATCGGTGGTCGCGCTGAGCCTGCTCGCGCAGCAGGACCAGTGGCGTGACGCCCCGGTGGTCCGCGCCCTGGTGGCGGCGCTGCCGGACAGCGCCTGGTCGGCGGCGACGACCTCCGACGTCTTCGCCCCCGGCGGCCCGAACTTCGTCCCCGCCCCCTACGCCAAGGCGCTCACCGCCCTGACCTGACCGCCCTTCGCGCCTTGGCGTGTCGCCGCCTCGGCGTGTCGCCGCGAACACGAAGGTGCTGTTGAGTGCGGTATACCTCACAGGCATATTTATGCCTGTGAGGTATACCGCTGATAAGCGCATCATCTCGCCCACCGAAGTCACGCTCCGTGACCAGCACGCCCGGGAGCGCTCGCGGTAATACCCACCGTCCCGAGGCCGGACCGCAGGACGCCGGCGGTAAGCCGGGGCGGCGCGGCCGGCGGTAAGCCGGGGCGGCGCGGCCGGCGGTAAGCCGGGGCGGCGCGGCCGGCGGTAAGCCGGGGCGGCGCGGCCGGCGCCGGGGCCGGGCCGCGCAGGTGGTGCCGAAGCCGTGCAGGCGGCGCCGGGGGTGCGAACGGCGTCAGGGGGTGCGGACGGCGTCCAGGGCCAGCAGCGCCACGTGCAGCGAGAGGCACTGCTCGACCGAGTCGAGGTCGGCGCCGAGGATACGGCCGATGCGGGCCAGCCTCTCGTAGAACGCCGGGCGGGACAGGTGCGCCGCCGACGCCGCCGCCGACTTGTTCCGCCCCTGCTCCAGATAGGCGCGCAGGGTGCCGAGCAGCTGCTCCCGTGGATGCTGCGCGTCGTAGGCCAGCAGCGCGCCCAGTTCCCGCTCGACGAACGTCTGCAACCGGGGCTCGTCGCGCAGCAGGTGGAGCAGGCCGGCCAGCCCGACGTGCGGCAGCCGGAAGCAGGGCAGGTCGCGCGGGTCCCGCCGGGCCGCCTCGGCGATCTGCCGCGCCTCGACGAGTGACCGGCGCGCCTCCCGCAGGCTGCCCACCCCGGACCCGGCCGCCACCACGACCGCCGGCCGGACCGGACCGTCAGCCGAGCGCCCGCCGCCGGCCGGCGCACCACGGCCGGCGCCGTCAGCCGAGCGCCCGCCGCCGGCCGGCCCACCACGGCCGGCGCCGTCGACCGAGCGCGCGCCGCCGGCCGGCCCACCACGGCCGGCGCCGTCGACCGGGCGGGACGGGCGGACGGGGACGGCGTCGAGGCGTACCCGACGCAACGCCGCGGCGAACGCGGCGAGTGCCCTCTCCTCGTCGGCCGGGTCGGGCAGCGCCAGCAGCGCGCCCACCGCCTGGTCGTCGACGGCGCTGGTCAGTGCCGTGAGCTTGGCCTCGCGGACCGCCTGGCCGACCGCCTCGGCGAGGTCGCGCAGCCGGGCCGGGCCGGCCTCCGGGCCGGCGGCGTCGCCGGCCGGGTCGTCGCCACGGTGCCGGACCACCACGCCGACCAGGTGCCGGCGGTCCAGGGTGACGCCGAGCGCCTTCGCGCGCAACGCCACCTCGTCGACCGGGCGGGAGTGGTCGATCAGCGCGGTCAGCAGGGTGCGGTGGATCTGCCGTTCCAGGCCCTCCGCGTCGCGGCGGATGAGCCGGCCCAGGGCCAGCGTGGAGGCGGCCCGCTCGATCAGGATGGTGAGTCGGGTGGGTGGCACGGCCTCGGTCGCCGGCCAGCGCAGCAGCAGCCGGCCCCAGTCCTGCCCCCGCGCGCCGACGGTGGTGACCAGCCAGCCGCTGTCCGGGTCGTACGCGGTGCGCCCGGCCGGGCGGATCCGCCGGGAGTGCTGTTCCCAGCCGTCCAGCAGCAGCTCCGCGCTCTCCCCCGCCGGGTCGTACGCGAGCACCTGCCGGGACAGGTTCTCCAGCACCACCGGGCAGCCGGCCAACTCGGCGGCCTGCCGCAACACCTCGGCCGGCTCGGCGCCCTCCACGGACAGCTCGGTGAACCGCTGGTGGATCTCCTCGGTGGCCCGCAGCTCGGTGAGCTGGGCGTCCACGATCAGCGCGTGCACCGCCTCGGTGATGCGCACGAACGGGGTGGCCCGGCGCAGCTCGACCAGCGGCATCCCACGCCGTTCGGCGGCGGCCGCCATCGACCGCGGCACGCCGCCGACGTAGCGGCGGCCCAACTCGACGACCAGCCCGGAGACGCCGACGTCGGCCAGGTCACCGATGAACGCGCGCAGCCCCGCGTCGTCCGCGGGCAACCCGATCCCGGTGGTGAGCACCAGTTCGCCACCGCCGAGCAGGGTGGCGATGTCGGGAACCTCGGCCACGTGCACCCACCGCACCGGGCGGTCCAGCCCGGCCTCGCCGGCGACCAGGCGGGGCGCGCCGTGGCGCACCGGCACCAGGGCGAGCACCTCACGCACGGTAGGGAACACGGGCGACACGCTACCCTGCGTCACAACGGTCCCGGAAAGGCCGCTGGCTCAGTCGACGCCGAACTCCATCGCGGCCCGGTCGAGCCACTCGTCCTCGGCGGAGGGCACGCCCCGGGAGGCGATGGCCTCCGCGCCGCCCTGCGGCATCGCGCCGATCAGGCCGGTCGAGGCCGCCTGCGCCGCGCCGACCATCCGCTGCGGGGCGGTGCCGCCGACCATGCCGAGCGAGGCGTACTGCTCCAGCTTGGCCCGCGAGTCGGCGATGTCCAGGTTGCGCATGGTGAGCTGGCCGATCCGGTCGGACGGCCCGAACGCCGAGTCCTCGGTGCGCTCCATGGACAGCTTGTCCGGGTGGTAGCTGAACGCCGGCCCGGTGGTGTCCAGGATCGAGTAGTCCTCGCCCCGGCGCAGCCGCAGCGTCACCTCGCCGGTGACCGCGGTGCCGACCCAGCGCTGCAACGACTCGCGCAGCATCAGCGCCTGCGGGTCGAGCCAGCGCCCCTCGTACATCAGCCGGCCGAGGCGGCGGCCCTCGGTGTGGTAGTTCGCCAGGGTGTCCTCGTTGTGGATGGCGTTGACCAGCCGCTCGTACGCGGCGTGCAGCAGCGCCATGCCCGGCGCCTCGTAGATGCCCCGGCTCTTGGCCTCGATGATCCGGTTCTCGATCTGGTCGGACATGCCCAGGCCGTGCCGGCCGCCGATGGCGTTGGCCTCCAGCACCAGGTCGACCGCGCTGCCGAACTCCTTGCCGTTGATCGTGACCGGCCGGCCCTGGTCGAAGCCGATCGTGACGTCCTCGGTGGGGATCTCCACCGCCGGGTCCCAGAACCGGACGCCCATGATCGGCTCGACCGTCTCGATGCCGGTGTCGAGGTGTTCGAGGGTCTTCGCCTCGTGGGTGGCACCCCAGATGTTGGCGTCGGTGGAGTAGGCCTTCTCGGTGCTGTCCCGGTAGGGCAGGTCCCGGTCGAGCAGCCACTCCGACATCTCCTTGCGCCCGCCCAGCTCGGTGACGAAGGCGGTGTCCAGCCACGGCTTGTAGATGCGCAGCTGCGGGTTGGCCAGCAGGCCGTACCGGTAGAAGCGCTCGATGTCGTTGCCCTTGAACGTCGAGCCGTCGCCCCAGATCTGCACGTCGTCGGCGACCATCGCCCGCACCAGCAGGGTGCCGGTGACGGCCCGGCCCAGCGGCGTGGTGTTGAAGTAGGCCCGGCCGCCGGAGCGGATGTGGAAGGCACCGCAGGTCAGCGCCGCCAGCCCTTCCTCGACCAGGGCGGCTCGGCAGTCGACCAGCCGGGCCACCTCGGCGCCGTAGCTGAGCGCACGGCCCGGCACGGAGCCGATGTCGGGCTCGTCGTACTGGCCGATGTCGGCCGTGTAGGCGCAGGGCACGGCGCCCTTGTCGCGCATCCACGCGACCGCGACGGAGGTGTCGAGGCCGCCGGAGAAGGCGATGCCGACACGTTCGCCGATGGGCAGGGAGGTGAGAACCTTGGACACAGGAAGATTATGCACCAAGGCGCATGGTCATGCAAGCGGATCGTCGCGACCCAGTTCCCAGCAGGCCACCGCCGTGGCCGCGGCGACGTTCAGCGAGTCCACGCCCCGGCGCATCGGGATCACCACCCGCACGTCGCTCGCCGACATCGCCGCCCGGGTCAGCCCGGCGCCCTCCGCGCCCAGCAGCAGCGCCGCCCGGGCCCGCTGGCCGTCGGTGAGCCGCTGGATCGGCACGGCGTCCGGCGCCGGCGTCAGGGCGAGCACGGTGAAGCCCGCCGCCCGCACCTCCTCCAGGCCCGCCGGCCAGCGCTCCAGCTTCGCGTACGGCACCGCGAACACCTCGCCCATGCTGACCCGGACGCTGCGCCGGTAGAGCGGATCGGCGCAGGTCGGCGACAGCAGCACGGCGTCCACCCCGAGCGCCGCCACGGCCCGGAAGATCGCGCCCAGGTTGGTGTGGTTGTTGACGTCCTCCAGGATCACCACCCGCCGGGCGGCGGCCAGCACCTCGGCGGCCGACGGCAACGGCCGGCGGTGGAACGACGCGAGCACGCCCCGGTGCACGTGGAAACCGGTGGTCCGCTGGAGCACCTCGGCGGTCGCCGCGTACACCGGGACGTCGCCGGTGTCGAGGTCGGCGAGCTGGTCCGCCCGCTTCGACTCGACCAGGTACGACCGGGCCGGGTAGCCGGCCCGCAGCGCCCGCCGCAGCACCAGCTCCCCCTCGGCGATGAACAACCCGTGCGGGGGTTCCCACCGGGTGCGCAGCTCCACGTCGGTGAGCGCGCGGTAGTCGGCGATCCGGTCGTCGTCGGGGTCGGTGATCTCGTGGACGGGCACCGACCGATTCTGCCTGGTGCCCCGGGCCGCCCCGGCGCGGGCCGGGTTTCCGCCGCCCGGGGCGGGGAACGGAGCCGGGGAAGCGGACACCGGCGAAGGGACCACCACGATGGGCGCGGACCACCCCGACGACGGCGCGCTGCCCCGCGACGCCACCGTCGCCGACCAGATCGTGGCCCGGCTCGCCGAGTGGGGCGTGCACCGCTACTACGGCTACCCCGGGGACGGGATCAACGGCATGACCTCGGCGCTGCAACGGGCCGAGGGGCGCGCCCGGTTCATCCAGGTCCGCCACGAGGAGACCGCCGGCTTCGCCGCCGGCGCGCACGTCAAGTACGGCGGCGGCCCGCTCGGCTGCGTGGTGGTGACCAGCGGCCCGGGTGCCATCCACGCGCTCAACGGCCTCTACGACGCCAAGCTCGACCACCAGCCGGTGGTCGCCCTGCTCGGGCACACCGCGCTGCCCGCCGAGGGCGGCGGCTACTACCAGGAGGTGGACCTGCTCGCGCTCTACAAGGACGTGGCCGGCGACTTCCTGGCCCAGCTCGACGACCCGTCGCAGACCCGGCACCTGGTGGACCGGGCCTGCCGCACCGCGCTGGCCCGGCGTACCGTGACCGCCCTGGTCCTCCCCTCCGACGTGCAGGACGAACCGGCGGTGCCGCAACCACCGCACGCCCACGGCTACTACCACACCAGCGCCGCGCCGAGCAGCCCGCCGGCCGCGCCGCCGGCCGCGGACGTCCGCCGGGCCGCCGAGGTGCTGCGCGGCGGCGAGCGGGTGGCCATGCTGGTCGGGCAGGGCGCACTCGGCGCCGAGGACGAGGTACGCCGGATCGCCGACCGGCTCGGCGCCGGGGTGGCCACCGCGCTGCTCGGCTTCGCCGCCGTCGACCACCGGCAGCCCTGGGTCACCGGCGCGATCGGCCTGCTCGGCACCCGCCCCAGCTCGCAGCTCATGCGCGAGTGCGACAGGCTGCTCATCGTCGGCAGCCAGATGCCGTACTCGGAGTTCTACCCGCCGGAGGGTCAGGCCCGGGCGGTGCAGATCGACATCGACGGCAGCCGGATGGGGTTGCGCTACCCGACCGAGGTCAACCTGACCGGCGACGCCGGCCCCACGCTGCGGGCCCTCCTCGACGAGCTGGGCCCCGGCCCGGCGCCGACCGCCTGGCGGGCCACCATCGCCGACGCCACCGGCAAGTGGCGGGCCGCCCAGCGCGAGCTGGCCGGGCAGCCGGCCGACCCGGTCAACCCGCAGTCGCTGTTCGCCGCGCTCGACGACACGCTGCCCGACGACGCCATGCTCGCCGTGGACTGCGGCACCGCCACCGCCTGGTACGCCCGGCACCTGCGGGTCCGCCCCGGCATGCTGGCCAGCCTGTCCGGCACGCTGCTGTCCATGGGTGGCGGCATGCCGTACGCGCTGGCGGCCAAGTTCGCCCACCCGGACCGCCCGGTGATCGCGCTGCTCGGCGACGGGGCGATGCAGATGAACGGCGTCAACGAGCTGATCACGGTGGCGAAGTACTGGCGGGAGTGGGCCGACCCCCGGTTCGTGGTGCTGGTGCTCAACAACCGGGAACTGGCGTTCGTCAGCTGGGAGCAGCGCTCCGGCGAGGGGACGCCGATGTTCCCGGACAGCCAGGACCTGCCGGACGTGGCGTACCACAGGTGGGCGGAGGTGCTGGGGCTGCGCGGCGAGCTGGTCGACGCACCGGATCAGGTGCCCGACCTGTGGCGGCGGGTGCTCGCCGCCGACCGGCCGACAGTGGTCAACGCCGTGGTCGACCCGGCGGAGCTGATGCTGCCGCCGCACTTCACCGCCGAGCAGGCGCGCAAGACGGCCGCCGCGGTGCTGCGCGGCGACAGCGACCGGGCCGGCATCATCCGGCGCGGGGTGCCCGCCGCGCTCGCCACCTACCGGCCCCGCCGCCGCGGCCGTTGACCGGTCGGGCCCCGCGCGGACAGCCGCGCGGGGCGTCGCCGGTCACGCGCGCCGGTAGCGCAGCAGCACCGAACGGCCGTCGAAGCCGCGCGTGGCGACCAGCCGCAGGTCCTGTCGGGCAAGGTCGGGCAGCACCTGCCGGCCGCCGCCGAGCAGCACCGGGTGCACGACCACCTGGTACTCGTCGATCAGCCCGAGCGCGGCCAGCGCGGTCGCCGCGCCGGTCCCGCCGGTGACCAGCAGGTCCCCGTCGAACCGCTCGCGCACCTCGGCCAACTCCGCCGCCAGGTCGCCGCCGCCGACCACCCGGGCGCCGTGGTCGGCCTCGGCGAGCGTGCGGGAGACGACCACCTTCGGGGTACGCCGCCAGATCGGCGCGAACGCCAGGTCGTGCGGGTGGTCGGAGATCGACTCGACCTGCGGCCAGTAGGAGGACATCATCTCCCACACCCGCCGCCCGTAGACGAACGCGCCGGCCCGCTCGGTCAGCTCCAGCGAGTACGCGGACAGCTCGTCGCCCATGGCCGGCCAGTCGAACTCACCCTTCGGCCCCTCGATGAAGCCGTCGACCGACTGGTGCACCCAGTAGATGACCTTGCCCATGGTGCGCTCCTCCGCGTATCGGTGCGCCCGGGTCCGGGCGCGCTCACCGGTGGGTCGGAGCCGCCGCACCGGATCCGACACCGCGCGCCGGGGGTTTCCGGCGGAGTGTTTGGAGGGGCCCCTTCTTATGCAGAATGCGTTAAGAAGGGGCCCCTCCTTGCACCTAGCCGCGGTTCTGGAGCCAGCGGAGCAGGTCCGACGGGAGGTTGCTGCGGTTGTCCTCACGAGGCTGGGGTTGCGGGCGCGGCTGCGGGCGCTGCGGGTTGCCGGCCAGCTCGCGGCTGGGCGCGGTGAAGTCCCGCACCGGCTTGCCGGCGACCGCCGTCCGGATCGTCCGGGCCACCGCGTCGATCACCTTGGCCTGGACGGCGGAGCCGACCAGGTCGGTCGAGTCGTCCGGGTTGGCGGCGATGCCGGCGACGGCCACCTGCGGGGTGTACCCGACGAACGTCTCGGTGGCGTTCTCCTCCGAGCTGCCCGTCTTGCCGGCCACCGGCCGGTCGACGATCCCGTCGACGCCGGTGGCGGTGCCGCCGTTGCACTGCCCGTACGCGGACTGCTGACCCACCGGGCAGCGGGCCGCGTCGGTGGCCGCCCGGGCCACGTCGGGTTCCAGCACCCGCTTGCAGTTCGGCTGCCCCACGTCGACCTTCCCGCCGTCCGGCGCGGTGACCGAGACCACCGGCAGCGGCGAGCAGTAGGTGCCCTCGGCGGCCACCGTCGCGTACGCGTTGGCCAGGTCGAGCGGGGTGGTGGCGGCCACGCCGAGCGTGAACGCGCCCCAGTTCGCGGCGTTGTCGCGGGCGAACGCGGCGTCCGGCTCGGCCCGGAACGTGATGCCGAGGCGCTGCGCCATCTCCACCACCTTGTCCTCGCCGACCTGCTCGGCCAGCCAGACGAAGTAGGTGTTCACGGAGCGGCCGAAGCCGTCCCACATCATCCGGTAGCCGTCCATCCACTCCGGGTTGGCGTTGCCCGGGCACCATTTGCCGTCGCAGTTGCCCTCGGCGTCCGAGGCGTAGCGGGTGGGCAGCTTGGCCGGCGCGTCGAAGCCGGTGGCGAGCGGCTTGCCGGCCTCCAGCGCGGCCAGCATGGTGAACATCTTGAACGTGGAGCCGGCCTGGTAGCCGTCGACGCTGGCGCCGCCGGAGATCAGCGGGTTGACCGTGTTCGGGTGGTTGGCCTGCCCGTCCGGGTTGTCGGCCAGGCTGTAGTGCCGGTTGACCGCCATGGCGAGCACCCGGCCGGTGCCGGGCTCGACCGCCGCGATCGGCAGCGCGCGCTTGTCGTCGTACCCGTAGACCTTGGTGGCCTGCGTCTGCGCGGTCTGCTGGATCTTCGCGTCGAGCGTGGTGACCACCCGGTAGCCGCCGCGGCGCAGCGCCTGCTCGCGCTCCTCGGCGGTGTCGCCGAAGGCCGGCTGGGTGAGCCACCACTGACGCAGGTAGTCGCAGAAGAAGCCCCAGTCGTCGTGGCCCTGCGCGGTGGCGGTGCAGCCGTTGGGCTGGGCGGTCGGGCGCAGCGTGAGCGGCTCGGCCTTGGCCGCGGCGGCCTGCTGGGCGGTGATCGCGCCGGTCTCGGCCATCGAGTCGAGCACGTACCCGCGCCGGTCGAGCGCCTGGTTCTTGTCGCCGTCGATCGGGCTGTACTCGTCGGGCGACTGGACCAGGCCGGCGAGCAGCGCCGCCTCGCCGAGGGTCAGGTCGGCCGGCGCCTTGCCGAAGTAGCGCTGGGCGGCGGCGGCGACGCCGTACGCGCCGGAGCCGAAGTACGCGATGTTCAGGTAGCGGTTGAGGATCTCGTCCTTGCTGAGCGACTGCTCCAGCGCGTTCGCGTACCGGATCTCCTGGAGCTTGCGCCCGACGGTCTGCTCGGTGGCGGCCTGCCGCTCCTCGGCGGTGCGGTTCGGGTCGGTCTTGAGCACGTTGCGGACGTACTGCATGGTCAGCGTGGAGCCGCCCTGCTCGGTGCCGCCGCCCTTGACGTTGGCGACCAGCGCTCGGGCGATGCCGCGCAGGTCGGCGCCGCCGTGGGAGTAGAACCGCCGGTCCTCGGCCGAGATGATCGCCTGGCGCATCACCGGGGCGATCTCGGCCAGCGGCACGTCGCTGCGATTCACGTCGTAGAACGTGGTGATCAGCGTCTTGCCGTCGTTGGCGTAGAGGTAGGAGCGCTGCGGCTGCACGGGGGTGCGCAGCGCGTCGGGCAGTTCCTCGTACGCCCCGAGGCTCGCCTTGGCGACGAACCCGCCGAGCAGGCCGGTCGGTAGCGCGGCGAGCGCGAGGACGAGCCCGGCGAGCAGGCCCGCGAGCAGCACGGTGAGAAGCCGCGACAACGGCGACCGGGGAGACGGCATGGACTCCAGGATTGCCGCGAAAGCCACCTACCGGCCAGTTCGCCAGGCAACTGTCAGTTACCTCACGGCAACTGTCCAGCCTCGGCGCCGCCGGGAAACCGGTCAACCGGCGGCAAGCGGTCCGTCCGGTGACGCGGGTGGGGCGGGAGCGGCGGCGACGCTGGCGCTGGCCGCGTCCCGGGCGATCGTCTCGGGCACCAGGCGACCGCTGCGGTAGCCGATGCCGATGCCGGCGACCAGCACGAAGATCGCGCCGAACGTCTGCAACGAGCCGATCAACGCGCCGCCCAGGCCGAGCAGCGGTGCGGCGATCATCAGCATCGTCCCGTCACCGTAGGAGAACATCCCGGACCGGGCCACCGACCAACCGGTGAGGAACCACCCCACGCTGTAGCAGGTCGCGCCGAACAGCACGATGCCGCGCGCGGTCAGCCCGAACACCGGCGTCTGCTCGGCCAGCCCGGCGAACGGCAGCATCAGCACCATCCCGCCGATGCTGGCCAGCAGCCCGGCCAGGGCGATCCGGCGGCAGCGGGTGGCCGCGAGCAGGCCGGTGAGCGCGAGCAGGGCGAGCAGTCCGAGCCAGACCGACGCCACCCAGCCGACCAGGTAGAGCGGCTGGCCGTCGGCCGGGTAGGGGTCGTTGCCGACGCCGCCGTCGCTGGCCATCGCCACCACGCCGTAGAGGACCGCGTACGCCGGCAGCAGCCAGACCGCCGCGCGGGCGAACCGGCGGACCGACCAGGCCCAGGTCGCGTCCGTGGCCGGCGCGCCGGGCCCCGGCTCGGAGACGAACGGCAGCACCCCGAACCCGCCCCCGGTCCGCCGGGAGCCGAGCGGTCCGCCGGGGTCGTGCGCGCCGGGGACCGGGGTACGGGAGAAGAGCCTGTTCGCCGGTTCCGTCATGCGCCACCTCGCTCGCGTCCCGGGTGGCCCGGGACACGCGACGGCGCCCCGGCCCTGCTCACCACCCGTCCTCAAGACCGATGGTGGCAGCCGCCGGGGCGCCGGATGAGCGATTCTCGGATTTGCCGGTCAGCCCCGCTCGCGCTGGTCGGCCGGGTCGGTGAGCAGCGTCTCCGGGGACACCGGCTCCGGGGCCGGCAGGCCCTTCGCCGTGTTGCCGCCGGTGGCCTGCGCCTCCGCCACGCGTACCTCGTCGTGGATCTCCTGCGCCGCGACGGCCGCGGCCTGGGCCGCCTCGGCGGCCTCCCGCTCGACCTCGCTGGCGGTCCTGGCGGCCTCCGGGGACGGCTGGTCGCCGACCATGTTCGCCAGCCCGCCCAGCGCGCCACCCATGCCTTCCAGGGCCCGGGTCAGCTCGGTCGGGACGATCCACACCTTGTTGGCCGTGCCGTTGGCGATCTGCGGCAGCGCCTGGAGGTATTGGTAGGCCAGCACCTTCTGGCTCGGGTTGGCGGTGTGGATCGCGTCGAAGACGGTGCGGATGGCCTTGGCCTGGCCCTCCGCCTGGAGGATCCGGGCCTGCCGGTCACCGTCGGCGCGCAGCACCGCGGCCTGCTTCTCACCCTCGGCGGTGAGGATCTGCGACTGCTTGTGCCCCTCGGCGTTGAGGATGGCGGCCCGGCGGTCCCGCTCGGCGCGCATCTGCTTCTCCATCGAGTCGCGGATGCTCGGCGGCGGCTCGATCGCCTTGATCTCGACCCGGGTCACCTTGATGCCCCAGCGACCGGTGGTCTCGTCCAGCACGCCGGAGAGGTGCCGGTTGATCTCCTCGCGGCTGGTCAGCGCGCGCTCCAGGTCCAGCGAGCCGATCACGTTACGCAGCGTCGTGACGGTGAGCTGCTCGATCGCCTGGAGGAAGTTCGAGATCTCGTAGGTGGCGCGGACCGAGTCGACCACCTTGAAGTAGAGGACCGTGTCGATCGACACGACCAGGTTGTCGGAGGTGATCACCGGCTGCGGCGGGAAGCTGACCACCTGCTCGCGCATGTCGACCTTGGTGCGCACCGCGTCGACGAACGGCACCAGCAGGTTGAGCCCGGGGCTCAGGGTGCGCTTGTACTTGCCGAGCCGTTCCACCACGTCCTGGCGCTGCTGCGGCACGATCCGCACCGCCTTGGCCAGTGTCACCACGACGATCACCGCCACGGCGATCAACAGGATCGCTGCAAACTCCATATGGTTCACCCTCTCGCTTCGGGCAGCTCGCCCGGGGCGGAAATGTCGTCCTGCCAGACCAGGGCGGTAGCGCCCCGGACCTTTATCACCTGCACCCGCTCACCCGCCGCGTAGCGCTGCGTCGCGTCGAACGACCGGGCCGTCCACAGCTCACCGTCGATCTTGACCATGCCGCGGTCGGCGTCCACCGCCTCCAGGACCACCGCGGTGGCCCCCTCGATCGCCTCCACGCCGAACGGCTGGTCGCCGGTCTCCAGCGCCGAACGGGCGTTGCGGCGGATCACCGGCCGGGCCAGCGCCAGGGACAGCGCCGACACCACCGCGAAGATCACCGCCTGGAGCGCCACCGGCGCACCGAGGGCCGCGGCGCCGGCGGCGGCGAACGCCCCGACACCGAACATGATCAGGAACAGCGTCGTCGTGAAGATCTCGGCGACCGCCAATACCACACCCAGAACGATCCAGAACACGGCGTCCACGTGACCAATCGTGACACGTGAACGCACGTGTCATCGAACTGTCATGATCGCTAGGCTCGGTCCACCGCACGGCGACGAGGAGGACGAGATGGCACTGCTGCCCGCTACCGCACGCCAGGTGGACCTCATGGTGGCCCACGCCCAGGCGGAGGGACACGCCCCGTCGCTCGCGCTCGGCGTGGTCCGCGACGGCGAACTGGCGCACCTGGCGCTCGCCGGCGAGCACCCCCGCCCCGACGCGGACCTGCAGTACCGGATCGGCTCGATCACCAAGACCATGACCGCGGTGCTGGTGATGCAGCAGCGCGACGCCGGGCGCCTCGCCCTGGACGACCCGCTCGACAAGCACCTGCCCGGCACCCCGATCGGCGCGCTCACCGTCCGCCAACTGCTCGGGCACGCCAGCGGCCTGCAACGCGAACCGGACGGCGGCGAGTGGTGGGAACGCGCGCCGGGCCGGGACCTGGACACGCTGCTCGCCGGGCTGACCCCGGGCAAGATCGCCTACCCGCCGCACCTCACCTACCACTACTCCAACCTGGCGTACGGGCTGCTCGGCGCCGCGCTGGAGCGGGTCGCCGGCGCACCGTGGGCCGAGCTGCTGACCGACCGGCTGCTGGCGCCGCTGGGCATGCGCCGCACCACGGTGCCCCCGACCGAGCCGTACGCCAGAGGGTTCGTCGTCCACCCCTGGCACGAGACGCTCCGGGAGGAGCCGCTGACCGACAGCGGAGCGATGGCGCCGGCCGGGCAGCTCTGGTCGACCGTCGAGGACCTGGCCCGCTGGGCGGCGTTCCTCGCCGACCCGGACCCGGCGCTGCTCGACCCGGCGACGCTGGCCGAGATGTGCGTTCCGGTGGCGATCAGCGACCCCGACTCGTGGACCGGTGGACACGGCCTCGGCGTGGAGTTCTACCGGGTCGGCGAACGCGTCTACGTCGGCCACGGCGGTTCCATGCCCGGGTACGTCGCCGGCCTGGTCGTGCACCGCCCCACCCGGACCGCGGTGGTGGACTTCGCCAACTCGTACGGGATGCGCCGCGGTCACCACATCTCCGGGCTCGCCCGCGACGTGCTCACCCGGGTGCTGGACACCGAGCCGACCACGCCCGCCCCGTGGCGCCCGGCCGCCGCGCCGCCCGCCGCGGACCTGGTCGAGCTGACCGGCCGCTGGTGGTGGATGGGCGGCGAGTACGAGTTCCGCGTCGACCCGGCCGGTGACCTGGTGGGCGGCCTGGTCGGCAAGCCGCTGCTCCGGTTCACCCCGGAGGGCCCGGACCGCTGGCGGGGCCGTTCCGGCCCTCAGGACGGCGAGATCCTCACCGTCGTCCGCGACGAGACCGGCACCGCTGTCGCGCTGGACATCGCCACCTTCGTCCTCACCCGATCCCCCGACCAGGCCCCCTGACCCCCGCCCCGCCCCGTCCCGTCCCGTCCCCGCCCCGCCCCGTCGATCTTGGACTTGTGGCGCCCGTACCGCCCCGTTACGCCCGTTCCGTCACCCACCACAACTCCATGATCGACGAACACCCCCACCCTCCAGGCCGTGATCAAGGGGTTTGTGTCGGCGTTGATCTCCGCACGCGCGCAAACTCCTTGATCACCGAGTCGGCGCGGGACACGAGACGACCTCGAGGGCGTGGTGGCCGGCGGTGGCCCGGGTAACCCGACACGTACACGCCATCGGCTCCGGATCGTCCACTTCGCCGTCCGGCCAGCGCCCGGGAGGCGTGCCCCTGGCCGACCCGGTCCGTGTACGACGCGCTCACCGGGCCGGCAACCGACCCGCGAACCCGGCGCCCGACGGGGCCGGGGGCGACCGTGACCGGCGCAGGGATCAAGCCTGACCGCCCGGAGCCGGGCACGGTCGCCCCCGGCCCTCAACCGCAACCAATCACGAAGGCGAGGTGACGAAATCGATCAATCGCTCCATCGCGTTGATCAACGGCGTCTCCACGTCCGCGAAACTGTCCACCCGGGACAGGATGTGCCGCCACATGTCCGCCGGCTCGGCCACCCCGAGCGCCGCGCAGACGCCCTCCTTCCAGGGCTGCCCCGGCGGCACCACCGGCCACGCCGCGATGCCCAGCGCCGCCGGCCGCACCGCCTGCCACACGTCCACATAGGGGTGCCCGGTGACCAGCACGTGCGGCGAGGTCACCCGGGCCACGATCCGGCTCTCCTTGGAGCCGGGGACGAGGTGGTCGACCAGCACGCCGAGCCGCCGGTCCGGACCGGGTGCGAACGCGCGTACCTCGGCCGCCAGCTCGTCGATGCCGTCGAGCGGCTCCACCACCACGCCCTCGATCCGCAGGTCGTCGCCCCAGATCCGCTCGACCAGCGCGGCGTCGTGCACGCCCTCCACCCAGATCCGGCTGGCCTTGGCGACCTGCGCCCGCACGTCGTCCACGGCGATCGAGCCGGACGCGGTGCGCCGGCGGGCGGCGGGGACCGGGGCACGGGCCGGTCGGCGCAGGGTGACCGGGCGACCGTCGAGCAGGAACGCGGCCGGCAGCAGCGGGAAGTTGCGCCGGCGCCCGTGCCGGTCCTCCAGCACCACGGCGCCGGAGTCGAAGCCGACCACCGCGCCGCAGAACCCGGAGTCGGCGTCCTCCACCACCAGGTCGGGCTCGGCGTCGACCTCGGGGGTCACCTTCCGCCGTCGCCAGTCACCCGCCAGCACGTCCCCGTCGTATCGCCCTGCCATGCCGGTCACGCTAACCACCGCGGCCGGCGTGTCGCCCGCCGACGCGCCGGGCGGGTCCCCGTCCTGCGGCACGAACCGGTGCGAAGGGGGTAGTTGGGGGCAGGCCACGCCACCGGAGCGGCAGCCGAGACAGCGGCGGCGGCTACCACGTACCCTTTCCGCATGTCCTCCCCCGCAACGGGCGCGGCCACGCTGGCCCCGCGCCGGTCGAGCCGGTTCGTCGCCTGGGTGCGCGCCTGGCGCGCCGGGCTCGTGCCGTTCGACGAGGTCGCCGACGCCATCGCCGGCGACGAGGAGCACCTCGTCGCCGACGCCCCCGGCACCTGGACCGACGTGTCCCTGCGCGAGGCGCTGCCCAGCCTGGCCAAGCACTCCCCGGACGAGATCCGCCTGGTGCTGCCCGCACCCGGCGACCCGCGCGGGCTGCCCGGCCCCGGCGCGTTCGCCGGCGCCGCGCTGCTGGCCGGCGAGGCGGTGGTGGCCAGCGGGCTCGGGTTGGTGCCCGAGGTCCGCACGCACACCTCCGGCTCCGGCATGACCTGGGAGACCGTGCTCTGGCGGGTCCACCCGCTGCCCGTGGACGCGCCGAAGGCGTCCCTGATCACGCCCGGCGCGGCCGAGGCCGAGGCCGAGCTGGCCGCCGCGCTCGCCGAGACGACCGCGGCGCTGACCCGGCTGGACGTCGCCCAGTGGCGGCCCGAGCTGGCCGGCGCGCTCGCCGCGCTGCGCCGCCCCGACGGCGGCACCGACCTGCCGCCCGGCTTCGACCCGCGGTCCCGCCGGCTGTTCGCCCGCGCGGCAGTGCTCGACCGGGTGCTCGCCCTGGCCGGGGAGAGCGCCCCGGGCGGCGCGGTGAACAACCACGAGGCGCAGCAGCGGGACGCGGCGCTGCGGCCGCTGACCACCGCCTGCCGGCAGGCCCTGGTGGCCGCCTGCAACGCGCCGCTGCGCCTGTAGCCCGTCGGCTCAGACCTCGTCGATCAGGTCGGCCACCGAGTCGACGATCCGGGACGGCCGGTACGGGTACCGCTCGGCCTCGGCCCGGCTGCTGATGCCGGTGAGCACCAGGATCGTCTCCAGCCCGGCCTCCAGGCCGCACAGGATGTCGGTGTCCATCCGGTCGCCGATCATAGCGGTGGACTCGGAGTGGGCATCGATGGTGTTCAACGCCGACCGCATCATCATCGGGTTGGGCTTGCCGACGAAGTAGGGCTCCACCCCGGTCGCCTTGGAGATCATCGCCGCCACCGAGCCGGCCGCCGGCAGCGCGCCCTCGACCGACGGGCCGGTGGCGTCCGGGTTGGTGCAGATGAACCGGGCGCCGTCGTCGATCAGCCGGATCGCCTTGGTGATCGCCTCGAAGCTGTAGGTGCGGGTCTCCCCCAGCACCACGTAGTCCGGGGCGAAGTCGCTGAGCACGTACCCCACCGCGTGCAGGGCCGTGGTCAGGCCGGCCTCACCGATCACGTACGCGGTGCCGCCCGGCCGCTGGTCGGCCAGGAACTGCGCGGTGGCCAACGCGGACGACCAGATCGCCTCCTCCGGCACGTCCAGCCCCATCCGGGCCAGCCGGGCCTGCAGGTCACGCGGCGTGTAGATGGAGTTGTTCGTCAGCACCAGGAACGGCTTGCCGGAGGCGCGCAGCTTCTTGACGAACTCCGGGGCGCCGGGCACCGGCTGACCCTCGTGCACCAGCACGCCGTCCATGTCGGTGAGCCAGCTCTGCACCGGCTTGCGGTCATGCATCGTGTCGTCCCCAGGGTGTCGGTGGTCGGTCGGGATCAGGGCCGGCGGGCCGGGGGTACGCAGCACAGCGCCGGGCAGGTGTCCCAGGCCGGCAGCTCGCCGAGGCGGCGGCGCTCCTCGTCCGCCGTGGTGCGCTCGCGCACCAGCTCCCGGACCATCGCCACGAACCGCGGGTCGGTGCCCGGGGTGCCGGCGCGGACGAAGTCCAGGCCGAGCTGCTTGGCCGTCTCCAGGGCCTCGGTGTCCAGGTCCCAGACCACCTCCAGGTGATCGGAGACGAAGCCGATCGGGCTGACCACCACGCTCGTCACCCCCTGCTCGGCGAGGCCGGTCAGGTGGTCGTTGATGTCCGGTTCCAGCCACGGCACCTGCGGCGGGCCGGACCGGCTCTGCCACACCAGCTCGTACGGCAGGTCGGGCGCGGCCGCGGCGTGCACCAGGCGGGCGGTCTCCTCGAGCTGGGCGGTGTAGCGGCCGCCGTGCGGCCCGGCCGTGGCCGCCGCCGAGACCGGGATCGAGTGGGCGGTGAAGACCAGCCGGGTGCTGTCCCGCCTGGCCGGGTCGAGCTGGGCCAGCGCGGAGCGCACCGCGTCGGCGTGCGGCTCGACGAAACCGGGGTGGTCCCAGAACTGACGCAGCTTCTCGATCAGCGGGGCGTCCGGGCCGACCGCGGCCCGGGCCTTCGCGATGTCCTCCTGGTATTGCCGGCAGGACGAGTAGCCGCCGTACGCGCTGGTGACGAACGCCAGCGCCCGGGTGATCCCGTCGTCGCGCATCTGCGCCACCGTGTCGGCGAGCATCGGGTCCCAGTTGCGGTTGCCCCAGTAGACCGGCAGGTCGACGCCGTTGGCGGCGAAGTCCGCCCGGATCGCCGCGAGCAGGTCGCGGCACTGCTGGTTGATCGGGGACACGCCGCCGAAGTGCAGGTAGTGCTCCGCGACCTCGGCCAGCCGCTCCGGCGGCACCCCGCGCCCCCGGGTCACGTTCTGGAGGAAGGGAAGAACGTCCTCGGGCCGTTCCGGGCCACCGAAGGAGACCAGCACCAACGCGTCGTACGCCATGGCTCCATTCTTCCTCGCCCGCCGTGACGTTCGTGCGACGCCCCCTGCTCAGCGCGGTTACGCCTCGGCGCCCGCCTGTTAGGAGGGGCCCCTTCTTATCGCATTCTGCATAAGAAGGGGCCCCTCCTGACGGCTGGCGGTGGGGGCGCCTTTCGCCTCAGGCGCCGATGGCGTGGTAGCCGCCGTCGACGTGGACGATCTCGCCGGTGGTGGCCGGGAACCAGTCCGACAGCAGCGCCAGGCAGGCCCGTGCGGCCGGCTCGGAGTCGGTGAGGTTCCAGCCCAGCGGCGCCCGTTCGGTCCAGGCGTCCTCGAACTGGTCGAAGCCGGGGATGGACTTGGCCGCGATGGTGCGCAGCGGGCCGGCCGCGACCAGGTTGCTGCGGATGCCCTGCTTGCCCAGGTGCAGCGCCAGATAGCGGGAGGCGGACTCCAGCCCGGCCTTCGCCACACCCATCCAGTCGTAGACCGGCCACGCCTTGGTGGCGTCGAAGGTGAGGCCCACCACCGCGCCGCCCGACGACATCAGCGGCAGCGCCGCCATGGCGAGCGACTTGTAGGAGAACGTGGAGACCTGGAGCGCGGTCGCCACGTCCGCCCAGGGCGCGTCGAGGAAGCCGCCGCCGAGGCAGCTCTGCGGCGCGAAGCCGATCGAGTGCACCACCCCGTCCAGGCCGTCGACGTGCTCGCGTACCCGGTCGGCCAGGCCGGCGAGGTGCTCGTCGTTGGTGACGTCCACCTCGATCACCGGCGCCGGCTCGGGCAGCCGCTTGGCGATCCGCTCCACCAGGGAGAGGCGGCCGTAGCCGGTGAGCACGACCTGGGCGCCGTTCTCCTGGGCGAGTTTCGCCACGGAGAACGCGATGGAGGCCTCGGTGATGACACCGGTGACAAGCAGCCGCTTACCGGCCAGGAGTCCGGACATTGCGCAGTTCCTCCGTGCTCTCTCTCAGTGACCCATGCCGAGGCCGCCGTCGACCGGGATGACGGCGCCGGAGATGTAGCCGGCCGCGTCCGAGGCGAGCCAGGTGACCACGCCGGCCACCTCCTCCGGCTCGGCGAACCGGCCGGCCGGGATGGCCTTGCGGTATTCGGTGCGGCGCTCCTCGGGCAGCGCCGCGGTCATGTCGGTGTCGACGAAGCCGGGCGCCACCACGTTCGCGGTGATGTTGCGGCCGCCCAGCTCGCGGGTGATCGAACGGGCCACGCCGACCAGGCCGGCCTTGCTCGCGGCGTAGTTGACCTGGCCGGGGCCGCCGTAGAGACCGACCACCGAGGAGATGAAGATCATCCGGCCCCACTTGGCCCGGAGCATCTTCGTGGAGGCGCGCTTGGCGACCCGGAACGAGCCGGCCAGGTTGGTGTCGACCACCCGGGTGAACTGCTCGTCGGACATCCGCATGATCAGCGTGTCGTCGGTGATGCCGGCGTTGGCCACCAGCACCTCGACCGGGCCCAGCTCGGCCTCGACGGCGGTGAACGCGGCGTCGACCGACTCGGCGTCGGTCACGTCGCACCGCACCCCGAAGAAGCCCTCGGGGGCGTCGCCGCTGCGGTGCGTCACCGCCACCCGGTCGCCCTGCTTGGCGAAGGCCTGCGCGATGGCCAGACCGATTCCCCGGTTTCCGCCGGTCACCAGCACGGTACGGGCCACGTGTCCCCCTCTGCTCAGCTGATCTCTCGGTCGGTCGGAGCCTAGGGGTTACCGGCAGGTAAGCGCTAACCCGCCCAGCTCACCGGCGGTCCACCGGGAGCGCCGCGACGGCCCGGGCGCCACCGGTCGCCCGGACGCGCGGCGGGAGCGCTGCCGGTGTACGCTGATCGCTGTCTGCGGGCCGGTGTGCGCCCGCGTTCCGGGCCCCGCCGACCGCAGGAGGTGATCGCTGTGCGAGATAGCGATCCTCCCAGTCGTGGCCGGGCCCACCGTCAGCCCCGCTGAGCCACGGCTCGGTCGACGCGGCTGACCCGCTTCCCGCCCTCCGCACCGCATCCACTCCCCGGCCGGCATCGCCGTGGGTGGCCCTGCCGCGCGGCGGAGCACCCGGTCACGACTTCGTGTGCGTCTTTCCTGGTCCCCCTCGCGGCCCGCGTCACCGGGCCGACCGTCGCCACGGAGCACAACCATGAGCCGTTACGCCGCACCGCTGGGCTTCACCCTCGCCGCCGTCTGGGTGGCGGTCCTGTTCGTCCTGGCCGGCGGCGGTCACTGACCGCCGCCGGCACGGCCCGGCTCAGACCAGTCGGGACGTCCAGAGCAGACTCAACCCGCCGGCGCAGAGCGCCAGCAGCAACGCGATCCCGGCATACCACTGGGTGATCTCGCGCGGCTCCGTGCGGTAGCCGATCGAGCTGCCCATGTCCTGGTAGACCTGCTTCAACTCGCTCACCGACGCGGCCTCGTAGAAGAAGCCCTGGGTGGTCTCCGCGAGCTGGGACAACGCGGTGCGGTCCACCGGCACCCGCTGGAGCTGGCCGCCGATGTCCACCTGGCCCGAGTCGGTGCCGAACGCGATGGTGGAGACCGGCACGTTGGCCGCCTGCGCCGCGGCGGCCGCCTCCTCCACCGAACGGCCCGACGTGCGGTAGCCGTCGGAGAGCAGCACGATGCGGGCCGGCGGGATGCCGGCGGCACCGTCGGCCGGCACCGACCGGATCGCCTCCAGGCAGGTGAACACCGCCTCGCCGGTGGCGGTCGCCTCGGCCAGCACCAGCCCGTCGATGGCGGTGGTCACCGCGCCCCGGTCCTTGGTGGGCGCCACCAGCACGTTCGCCGACTTGGCGAACGAGACCAACCCCAGGTTGTAGCTCTCCGGCAGCTCGCCGACGAACTGCTTCGCCGCCTCCTGCGCCGCCTCCAGCCGGTTCGGCGCCACGTCGTCGGCCTGCATGGACAGCGACACGTCGATGGCGAGCATCACGGTGGCCCGCTCCAGCGGCTCCCGGGTGTCGATCGCCGGCCGGGCCAGCCCGGTGGCCAGCACCAGCAGGCAGAGCAGGAACACCGTCGCCGCCGCGTGCCGGCGCCAACCCAGGCCCTTCGGCGCGACGGTGCGCAGCAGGTCGACGTTGGTGAACCGCAGGGCGTACTGCCGGCGGTGCAGCTGCCGCCAGACGTACGCGGCGGCGAGGGCGAGCACCGGCAGCACGGCCAGCAGCCACCATGGTTGCAGAAAACGGATCATCGGGTCGTCCCTCGGGTACGGGCGTGCCGTTGCGCGGCGACGAAACGCACCATGTCCAGCAGCCAGTCTCGGTCGGTACGCAGGCGCAGGTGGGCTGCGCCCGCGGTGCGCAGCTCGGCGGCGATCGCCAGGCGCTGGGCGGCCGCCGCCTCGGCGTACCGGCGGCGCAGCCCGGGGTCGGCGGTCTGCACCTCGTGCAGCTCGCCGCTCTCCGGATCGACCACCGGCAGCACCCCCACGTCGGGCAGTTCCAGTTCACGCGGGTCGACCACCTCGACGGCCAGCACGTCGTGACGGACCCGCAGCTTACGCAGCGGCCGGCCCCACTGCTGCGGTGGCGAGAGGAAGTCGGAGATCACCACCGCCACCCCGCGTCGGCGCGGCGGCCGGTTGAGCATGTCGACGAGCGCGCCGAGATCGCTGCGCCCGGGCCGTACCTCGGTGCCGGCCACGGCGCGAAGCAGCCCCTGCGCCTCCTTGCGGCCGGCCCGGGCGGGCAGCCGCAGCAGCGTCCCCGGCCCGCCGGCCGTCGCGCCGGTGCCGACGACCGCGCCGATCCGGTTACCGCCGCGCACGGTGAGGTGGGCCAGCGCGGCCACGGCGGCGACCGCCACGTCGCGCTTGAGCCACCGCCCGGTGCCGAAGTCCAGGCTGGCCGACAGGTCGACCGCCAGCCACGTCTCCAACTCGCGGTCGGCGACCGTCCGCCGTACGTGCGGCATGGTGGTGCGGGCGGTCACCGGCCAGTCCATCCGGCGTACGTCGTCGCCGGGACGGTATTCGCGGGACTCCCCCGCCTCGCTGCCCGGGCCGGGCAGCAGGCCGGCGTAGTCGCCCTGGAGCAGCCCGTCCAGCTTGCGGGTGACCATGAGCTGCAACCGGGCCAGCACGGCGCCCGAGCGGTCGCCGGTGGGCGGCAGCCGGGTGGGCGGGGTCACGGCCGCTGCCCGGGCCACCCGTTGGGGCCGACGGCCGGCGGCGGTGGCGTGGCCTGCTGGCGGGGTGCGACCGCGGGCAGCGGGATGGTCGACATCACCCGGTGCACGATGTGGTCGGCCGGCACGTCGTCGGCGAGCGCGTCGTAGCTGAGTACCAGGCGGTGGCGCAGGATGTCCGGCGCGATGTCCTGCACGTCCTGCGGCAGCGCGTAGTCCCGGCCGCGCAGCAGCGCCAGCGCGCGGGTGGCTCGGACCAGGCCGAGCGAGGCGCGCGGGCTGGCGCCGTACTGGATGAGCTGGGCCACGTCGGGCATGCCGTGTTCGGCGGGGGCGCGGGTGGCGAGCACCAGCCGGACCGCGTAGTCGACCAGCGCGTTGTGCACGAAGACCTGGTCGGCCTTGCGCTGGAGGGCGATCAGGTCGGGGGTGTCGAACACCGGGGCCGGCTCGGGCGGCGCCACGCCCATCCGGTAGACGATCTCGCGTTCCTCGGCGTCGGTCGGGTAGCCCACCACGATCTTCATGAGGAACCGGTCGCGCTGCGCCTCGGGCAGCGGATAGACGCCCTCCTGCTCGATCGGGTTCTGGGTGGCCATCACCAGGAACGGGTCGGGCACCCGGTGGGACTCGCCGCCGATGGAGACCTGCCGCTCGCTCATCACCTCGAGCAGCGCCGACTGCACCTTGGCGGGCGCGCGGTTGATCTCGTCGGCGAGCAGGAAGTTGACGAACACCGGCCCCAGCTCGACGTCGAACTTCTCACTGGACTGTCGGTAGATCCGGGTGCCCATGATGTCGGCGGGCACCAGGTCCGGGGTGAACTGCACCCGGGCGAAGGAACCGCCGACGACCTGGGCGAGTGTCTCCACGGCGAGCGTCTTGGCGACCCCGGGCACCCCCTCCAGCAGGCAGTGCCCCCTCGCCAGCAGTGCGACGAACATCCGCTCGACCATCCGGTCCTGACCGACGATCACCCGTTTGATCTCGAACAGCGCCCGCTCCAGCAGCGTGGCGTCCTGCGCCGGGGTGGTGGTGGCCGGGGGCGGCGCGTCCGGCGGCGCCTCGGTCAGGTTCGGCACGTCGGGCGTGGTCGGCTGGGCCACCGGTCCTCCACAGCTGGGTCGTCGTCGCGGCGTGATGCGTGTCAAGACTGTCATGCCTTGCTGAGAGCCGGAGGTGGGAGAGGCACGATTTTCGCCGCGCCGTGACCGGCCGCACGGAAAACGCTGAACACGGGTGGACAACTGGGGGTCCGGCGCGTGTACGATTCACCCCGTCGCCGGGCGGCTCCCCCCGTGGCCGCCCGGCGCTAAAACTCCCGGCGTGCGGCTCTAGACTCGCCCCGGTGACCACTCCCACCCCGGACGACGCGCTGATCTGCTCGGCGCGGGGGTGCCGTGCCCCCGCGACGTTCCAGTTGCGCTGGCAGAACCCCCGCCTCCACACGCCCGACCGGCGCAAGACGTGGCTGGCCTGCCCGGCGCACCGCACGTCGCTGGGTGACTTCCTCGACGCGCGCGGCTTCCTGCGCGAGGTGGTGCCGCTGCCCGGATCGCCTACGCTCGAATCGTGAGCGAGCAGACGATCAGGCCCCACCCCGCCGGCGGAAGCGACGGTCCCACCCGGTGAACGCTGACGACCTCGCCGGCCCGCCGGCCACCCCGCCCGGCCCGTTGGAGCCCTGGCCGGAGACGGTCCGCTGGCAGCCGATCTCCCGTGACCTGATCTGGGTGGAACTGATCCGGCTCGGCATCGGCCTCGCGGTGGCGCTGGTGGTGCTCGGCGCGGCGTGGGCGTTCTCCGGGCACTGGCTGCTGGGCGCCGCCGTCGGCGTGACGCTGCTGCTGTCCGCCTGGCGGGCGATCACCATCGTGCGCGCGGTCCGCGCCTGGGGGTACGCCGAGCGCGACGACGACCTGCTGGTGCGTCACGGGCTGCTGGTGCGGCGGCTCTCCATCGTCCCGTACTCGCGGATGCAGTTCGTGGACGTGAGCGCCGGCCCGCTGGAGCGCGCCTTCGACCTGGCCACCGTGCAGTTGCACACGGCCGCCGCGGCCAGCGACGCCCGGGTGCCGGGCCTGCGGCCGGCCGAGGCGTCCCGCCTACGCGACCGGCTCACCGCCCTGGGCGAGGACCGGGCGGAAGGCCTGTGAGCGCGAGGAGCGAGCCGGGGTTGCGAGCCCCGCAGTCGCGAACGAAGGCCGACGCTGTGAGCGCGAGGAGCGAGCCGGGGTTGCGAGCCCCGCAGTCGCGAACGAAGGCCGACGCTGTGAGCGCGAGGAGTGAGCCGGGGTTGCGAGCCCCGCAGTCGCGAACGAAGGCGATCCGGTGAGCACGCCTCCGCCGGAGGAGCGGCCCGGCCCACCGGCCGCCCCGGGGCCGGTGACGAACGGGCAGCCGTGGCCGCCGGCGCCGGGGTTCGCCCCGCCGACGCCCGACCATGCCCCGCCCGACCATGCCCCGCCGTCGGGCGACGGCCCCCCGCCCGGCCACACTCCGCCGCCCGGCTACGGCACACCGGCCGGCGCGCAGGCTCAGTCGTGGCCCGGCACGGTGCCACCCGGCCCGGTGCCACCCGGCCCGATGCCACCCGGCCCGGTGCCACCCGGGTCGGCGCCCCCGGGCGCGTGGGGTCCGGTGCCGTGGGGGCCGCCGGGCGGCGAGGAGCCCCGGCAGCGGCTGCACCCGCTGAGCCCTGCCCTGCACGGCGCAAAGTCGCTGGTCGTGGTGATCGCCGGCCTGTCCTGGTCGACCCTGTCCCGAGTCGGGTTCGGCTGGTTCGCCGTGCTGGTCGCGGTCTTCGTCCTCGGCGCCACCGTGCTCTCGGTGGTCAGTTGGTGGAACACCGGCTACCACGTGGTCGGGCGCGAGCTGCGGGTGCACGAGGGGCTGCTGTGGCGGCGTACCCGGGCCATCCCGCTGGAGCGGTTGCAGGCGGTGGAGGTGGTCCGGCCGCTGCTGGCCCAGCTCACCGGCCTGGCCGAGCTGCGGCTGGAGGTGGTCGGCGGGGGCAAGACCGAGGCGCCGCTGGCGTACCTCAGTGTGGCCGAGGCCTCCGCGCTGCGGCAGCGGCTGCTCGCCGTGGCCGGTCGCGCCCCGGCGCCCGCGCCCACCGCCGCCCCCGGCGTGCCGGCCGCGCCGGCCCCGGCCGGACGCCGGCTGCACGCGGTACGCAACCAGGACCTGCTCGTCAGCCAGTTGCTCACGCCGCAGGCGTTCCTGCTGCCGCTCGGCCTGGCCTTCGTGGTGGCGCAGTTCCTGTCCGAGGGCTCGTGGTCGTTCATCGCGGTGGCCAGCACCCTCACCGCGATGGCCGGTGTGCTGTTGCAACCGATCCGCCGGGTCCTCGACGACTGGAGCTTCCGGCTCGATGCCGAGGGCGACACGCTGCGGGTGCACAACGGCCTGCTGGAGACGCGGGTGCAGACGGTGCCGCTGCACCGGGTGCAGACGGTCGGGGTGACCTGGCCGCTGCTCTGGCGGATGAAGGGCTGGCTGCGGCTGCGGTTGGAGGTGGCCGGCTACTCCGCGGGCGAGCCGGACGACCGTAACCGCCCGGACCGGCTGCTGCCGGTCGGCGACGCCGGCACCGGTGAGCTGGTGGTGGCGGAGGTGCTGCCCGGCGTCCGGCTGGACGCGCTGCCCGGCACGCCACCGCCGGTGCGGGCCCGCTGGCTGCGCCCGCTGAGCCGGGCGGCGGTCGGCGCCGGCCTCGACGAGCGGGTCTTCGTGGCCCGCTCCGGGTTGCTGACCCGCCGGTTGACGCTGGTGCCGTACGCCCGGATCCAGAGCGTGCGGGTCACCCAGGGGCCGGCCCAGCGGCGGCTGCGGCTGGCCACCGTCCACGCGGACACCGCCGGTGGCGCCGGCGCGGCGGCGGTCGACCGGGACCTGGGCGACGCGTGGGCACTGGCCGCGGAGTTGACGACGCGCGCACGGGCCGCCCGCCGCGCCGACCGTCCCGCGTAAGGAGGGGCCCCTTCTTAACGCATCCGGTAGAGGCGGGGCCCCTTCTTAACCACCGCCACGCGTCCGGCCGGGCCGGTCAACGGCGGTCGGCGGGGACCGCGTCGAGGTCGGAGTCGAGCGCGGTGTCCGGCCCGGCCGCCGGCGCGGTGACGCCGGTCACGGCGGCCGGCGTCCCGTCCCGGCGGGCGCGGCGGGCCCGCCACCAGCGCTCGGCCAGGCCGACCACCAGGAACGTCATCCCCACGTACGCCCAGCCGACCAGCACGTCGATCAGGTAGTGCTCGCCGCTGTACATCAGCGTGAACGTCATGGCCAGCGGGTAGGCCAGCAGCAGCGGCCACCACCGCTTGCGCACCGAGCGCAGGAAGAACAGCACCACGAACAGCGCGAAGGCGGTGTGCAGCGACGGCATGGCGGCCACCGGGTTGGAGGCGATCTGCCCGGCGTTGAGCAGGTTGCCCGCGCCGTGCATGCCGATCTCCTTCCATCCCCGGGTGGAGATCCGGGCCACCTCGGTGAGCAGGCCGTTCTGCGCCGCCCACCACGGCGGGGCGGCCGGGTAGGCGAAGTAGGTGACCAGCCCGGCCGCGCAGAGGAAACCCCACCGGGCCATGTAGCCGATCCAGCGCTCCCGGTTGCGCATCCAGAGCACCGCGGCGGCGGCCAGCGTCGCCACGAAGTGCGAGAAGTAGATCCAACTCACCAGCACGTCCCACCAGCGCACCTGGTCGGGGTCGTACAGGTGCTGCTGGAGCCAGACGGTCGGCACCTCGCCACCGGTGGCCCACCCGGTGAGGAACCGGTCGGCGACGATCAGCTCCATCGCGTGCGGGGTGGCGCCGTTGTCGGCGAACCCGCGGGAGAGGTTGTACGCGGCGAGGAGCAGCACGACCGGGATCCAGTCCCGGGCGAAGCGCAGGTGGCTGCGCCACGGGCGGTTCGAGTTCCAGGCGACGGTGCCGGCCCAGATCCACAGGAACGCGTACGCCGGGTCGGTGGGCAGGCCGATGGCGAACCAGGCGGCCACGAATGCGACGCCCCAGACGGTCATCGCGATCACACGGCGACGCCCGCCGTCGGGGGACGCGGTCGGTCCGGCGGGGGCGGGGGGCGGGGGATCTGTCAGCACGGCCATCGCGGACAAGGTTAACGGCGCGCTACGGGCGGGCCGACGCCGACCGTCGGGAGGCCGGCGCGCCGCGGCCTGCGGAGCGGACCCGGACACCGGACGGCCCGGCGGTCGCTGCACTAGGCTCGGCCGCATGCAGGAGCAGCCGGAGTCGCCCCTCGCGCCGGGCCTGACCGGCCGGGTCGAGCTGACCGTGACCGACGCGGACACCGCCCTGGCGCTGGGCTCGGGCGACGTGCCGGTGCTCGGCACCCCCCGGGTGGTGGCGTTGGCCGAGGCGGCGACCGTGGCGGCCGTCGCCCCCGGGATGCCGGCCGGGTCCACCAGCGTCGGCGTCCGTGTCGAGCTGGAGCACCGTACGGCCACTCCGGTCGGGCGGACGGTGTCCGCGCACGCCGAGCTGGTGAAGGTCGACGGTCGCCGGCTGGTCTTCGAGGTGACCGTCCGGGACGGCAACGCGGTGGCCGCGCAGGGGCGCGTCGAGCGGGCGCTCGTCGACCGGCAGCGCTTCGTCGAGCGGGCCGCACGCGCGTGACGACCGCCGGCTTCTCCGAGATCGCCGCCGGCGTGCACCTGCTGCGCGAGCCGCTGCTGCACGTCAACGTGGTGCTGGTGGTGGGCGACGGCGCGGCCCTGCTGGTCGACACGCTCTCCACCGCCGGGCAGGCCCGGGACCTGGCGGCGGCGGCCCGGGCGGTCACGCCGCACCCGTGGGCGATCGTCAACACCCACCACCACTTCGACCACTGCTTCGGCAACGCCACGCTGGCCGGGCCGGACACTGCGGTGTACGCCCAGGCCCAGGCCGTGGCCGTGCTGCGCGACCGCCCTGACGAGCTGCGCCGGGCGGCGTACGAGGAGATGCGCGCCGAGCAGCCCGCGCTGGCCGAGGAACTGGCGCGGACCGAGCTGCGGGCACCGACGCACGAGGTGCTCTCCGAGACGGTGCTCGACGTCGGCGGCCGGCGGGTGGTGCTGCGCCATCCCGGGCACGGGCACACCGACGCCGACCTGGTGGTGCACGTGCCGGATGCGGACGTGCTGGTGGCGGGCGACCTGGTGGAGCAGAGCGGGCCGCCGGCGTTCGAGGAGTCGTACCCGTTGCAGTGGCCGGACGCGGTGGCCGACCTGCTGCGGTTGACCACGCCGGCCACGGTGGTGGTGCCGGGCCACGGCGAGCCGGTCGACGCGGCGTTCGTCCGCGAGCAGCACGACCGGCTCGCGCGCCAGGCCTGGCTGATCCGCGCCGGCCACACCGGCAGCGCCCCGCCGGAACGGGTGGCCGCCGAGTCGCCGTTCGGGGCCCGGCCCGGCCTGATCGCGGCCCGGCGGGGCTACGCCGAACTCGACGGCACGGCGTGAGTGGCCGGCCGGTTCAGTCGACGTCGGCCACGATCGCCCGCAGCCGGTCACGGCACTCGGCGACGAACGCCGGGAAGGTGTGCCAGTAGTACGCGACGCCGCCGGCCGCCGCGGCGATCGCCCAGGCACGGGCCCGCGTCCACGTCCCGTCGTCCACGCCGAGCGTCTCCCGGTAGGCGTGCCGCGCCTCGGGCGGCAGGTCCCAGGTGGGGGCGTGTTCCGCGTCGGGGTGCCCGACGGTCAGGCCGCCGAAGTCGATGACCGCGTGCAGCCGGCCGTCGCGGACCAGCAGGTTGGTGGGCTTCAGGTCGCTGTGCAGCCAGACGTGCGTCCCGGTGGGCTCGGGCCGGGCGAGGCCGTCCCGCCACAGCCGTTCCAGCAGGTCGACGTCGGCCTCCGCGCCGATGGTGCGCCGGCAGTCGTCGAGCGCCCCGCTGATCCACTCGTCGCAGGGATGCAGGCTGCCGCCGCGATATCCGCTCAGTTCCCCGCCGCGGGTCGCGCCGGACAGGTCGAGCGCGTGCAGTTCCCGGACCGCGGCGGCCAGGTCGGCGCCGAACGCGGCCCAGTCGGAGACGGTGTCGGGTCGGACCTCGGCGCCGTCGATCCAGCGGTAGACCGACCAGGGCAGGCCGAACGCGGCGGACGGCACGCCAGCGTGCAGCGGCTCCGGCACCGGGTACGACAGTCGCTCCGCCAGGCGGGGCAGCCACCGCTGCTCCTTGCGCAGCGAGTCGGCCTTCTCGGCGGTGCGGGGCAGGCGGACGAGCAGGTCGTCGCCGAGCCGGTACATGGTGTTGTCGGTGCCGGCCCCGGCGGGCCGGATCGGCAGCGCGGCCCATCGGGGGCACTGCTCGGTCAGGAGCGAGCGGACCACCGACTCGTCCACCGGCACCTCGTCCTGGTGCAACGTCACGGAGGGATCATGGTGCCCGCGCCGGGCCGCGGCCACCGATTTCCGCGACCGCGCCGGTCAGGGCCGGGCGCGCAGCGCGGTGAGCAGCGCGTCCACGTGTGGGGCGGCGGCGAGCACGGCCGCGCGGGCCGTCGGGTCGAGGGCGGCGAGGGCCTCGGTGAGCAGCGCGGCGCGGTGCACCTCGTAGTCGGCCATCCGCCGGTGGGCGGCCTCGGTGAGGCGCAGCCGGACCACCCGCCGGTCGGCCGGGTCGCGGTCGCGCACCAGCAGTCCGGCGTCGGTGAGGTCGCGCACCAGCGTGCTCACCGTGTTGGCGGCGGTGCCGAGCCGCGCGGCCACCTCCTTGCCGCTGATCCCCGGTGCGGCCCGGACCAGCAGGAGCACCTCCACCTGTGCCTCGGGCAGCGGCTCCCGGTCGGCGCGGGCGTGGGTCCGTCGGCGCAGCAGCCGGTGCAGCTCCCCCAGCCCCGCGCCGAACCGGGCGATCTCCTCGTCGGTCACCGGGTCACCTACTTCACATCGCAATAGTTCTGACTACAGAGATAAGGTAACCGTCGTGAGTCACAACGTGCGGACCGCCGCGCGCCCGCACGTCGACCGACCCGGCACACCCGGCGGCGGCGTGACCCTGCTGGTGCTGCTCGGCACGCTCACCGCGATCGGTCCGCTCTCGCTGGACATGTACCTGCCGGCATTCCCGGCGATGGCCCGCGAGCTGGGTGCCGACCAGGCCGGCATCCAGCTCTCGCTGACCACCTGCCTGATCGGCCTGGCGCTGGGTCAACTGGTCACCGGCCCGCTCAGCGACCGCTTCGGGCGTCGCCGCCCGGTGCTGGTCGGCGTCGTCGCGTACGCCGTCCTGGCGCTGGCGTGCGCCGCGGCGCCCACCGCCCCGCTGCTGGCCGCCGCACGCTTCGCCCAGGGTCTGGCCGGCGGCATGGGCGTGGTGGTCGCCCGCGCGGTGGTCCGCGACCTCTACTCCGGCCGGGACGCGGCGAAGTACTTCTCCCGGCTCACCCTGGTCTTCGGCGTCGCGCCGGTGGCCGCGCCGAGCGTCGGCAGCCTGGTGCTCCGGTTCGGCTCCTGGCGGGCGGTCTTCGTCACCCTGGCCGTCATCGGGGTGGTGCTCGCCGTCGCGGTCGCGCTGCGTCTGCCGGAGACGTTGCCGGAGGACCGCCGCAGCACCGGCGGGCTGGCCAGCACCGCCCGGACCATGCGGTCGCTGGCCGCCGACCGGGTCTACCTCGGGTACGCGCTGACCCAGGGCTTCGCGTTCGCCGGGCTGTTCGCGTACATCTCGGGGTCGTCGTTCGTGTTCCAGGACGTCTTCGGCGTCTCGGCGGCGGTGTTCAGCGTGCTCTTCGGGGTGAACGCGCTCGCGCTGGTCGCCACCGGGCAGGTGAACGCCCGGCTGCTCGACCGGTTCAGCCCGCGCCAGCTGCTGGTCACCACGCTCGTGGTCGGCCTGGTCACCGCCGGCGGCGTGCTGACCGGCGCGCTCGCCGGCAGCCTCGCCGTCACGGCGGTGGCGCTGTTCGCGTTCGTCGGCTCGCTGGGCATGGTGATGCCGAACAGCACCGCGCTGGCGCTGGACGCGCACGCCCGGCACGCCGGCACCGCCGCCGCGCTGATGGGCGGCATCCAGTCGGTGGTCGGCGCGCTGGCCGCGCCGCTGGTCGGGCTGGGCGGCGAGGGCAGCGCGCTGCCGATGGCCGCCGTCCTGGCCGGCGCCGCCGCGCTCTCGCTGACCGCCGTCCTCACCCTCGCCCGGCGCAGGTGTTAAAAGGGGGCCCATCCTCTACCGAAAGCGTTAAGAGGGGCCCCTCCTTTCACGCGAAGCGGGCGGTGACGGCGGCGCGGGTGGGCATCGCGGTGGCGCCGCCGGGTGACTCGCACACCAGCCCGGCCACCCGCAGCGCGAACGCCACCCGCTCCCGCCAGCCGACCGCGTCGGCCGGCTCGCCGGCGGCGAGCAGCTCGGCCACCAACGCGCCCATCACCGAGTCGCCCGCGCCGGTGGCGTCCACCGCGTCGACTTTCGGCGCCGGCACCCGCACCACGTCGTCGCCGGCCGCGACCAGCGCGCCGTCCGCGCCGAGCGTGACCACCACCGTGGCCGCGCCCAGCTCCCGCAGGTACGCGGCGACGCCCTCGACCGGCTCGTCCGGGTAGAGCACCCGGGCGTCCGCGGCGCTCAGCTTCACGAGGTGCGCGGCGGCGGCGAACTCGGCGACCACGCCCCGCAGCGCGTCGAGCGCGCCGGGCGCGGTGAGCAGGCTGGGCCGCACGTTCGGGTCGAACACCCGCAGCCCGCCCGCGATCGACCAGGCCCGGCGCGCGGCGGCCAGCACCGGCGGGTCGAGCAGCACGATCGAACCGCAGTAGAGCACGTCCGCGCCCTCGACCAGCGCCACGTCCAGGTCGTCCGGGCCGAGCAGGGCGTACGAGCGCGGCTCGCCGTAGAAGCGGAACTCCGGCTCCGGCCCGGCGAAGGTGGCCACGGCCAGCGCGGTCGGGGCCGGCACGGTCACCGCCCCGGCCACGCCCACCCCGGCGGCGGTGAGGAAGTCGCGGATCCGGCCGGCGAGCGCGTCGTCGCCGAGCGAGCCGACGAACTGCACGTCACCGCCGAGGCGGGCGATCGCCACCGACACGTTGAGCGGCCCGCCGCCGACGGCCTGCCGGTAGACGGGTTCCCCGTCGTGCTCGGCGTCGAGCAGGTCGACCAGCGCCTCGCCGAGCACCACCGCGTACCCCATCCTGGCTCCCCTCGTTGTCCTCCCCCGATCCTGGCGCATGGCGACCGGCGACGCGACGGGACCCAGGGCATCGACCAGTGACTATTGCGTGTGGCGGCCGGACGTGATGGGATGGCGCTACCGGGAGGGCGCGGGGGGCTGCCGCGTCGCCGGGTCGAGCCGACGCGAGGGCATCCACGGTCCGTGACACGGACCGCAGGCGGTGCGCGTCCCCGTAAGGCCCCGGCCGACCGCCGGGCGCGGGCACCGCGATGATCGCATCCGCTCGTCGCAGCGGGGCGGGCCGAAGCGGGCCACGCTCCGCGAGTCAGGAGATTCCCGTGCACCGATCCCGTACGGCCGCGCTCGTCACCGCGGCCCTCACCCTGGCCGTGGGCGCGTTCGCCCTGGCCTCCGGGCCCGACCCGGCCGCCGCGCACGGCGCGGCGATGACGCCGGGCGCCCGCACCTACCTGTGTTGGAAGGACGGCCTCTCCGGCACCGGTGAGATCCGGCCCAACAACCCCGCCTGCGCGTCGGCGGTCGCGGAGAACGGGGCGAACTCGCTCTACAACTGGTTCAGCGTGCTGCGTTCCGACGCGGGCGGGCGGACCACCGGCTTCATCCCGGACGGCAAGCTGTGCAGCGGCGGCAACCCGAACTTCAGCGGCTACGACGCGGCCCGCAACGACTGGCCGGTCACGCACCTGACGGCCGGGCGGTCGATGGAGTTCCGCTACAGCAACTGGGCCCACCACCCGGGCACGTTCTACTTCTACGTGACCAAGGACAGCTGGAGCCCGACCCGGCCGCTGGCCTGGAGCGACCTGGAGACGCAGCCGTTCCTGCAGGTGACCAACCCGCCGCAGAGCGGCGCGGTGGGCACCAACGACGGCCACTACTACTTCACCGGCAACCTGCCGAGCAACAAGAGCGGCCGGCACATCATCTACTCGCGTTGGGTGCGCTCGGACAGCCAGGAGAACTTCTTCGGCTGCTCCGACGTGACGTTCGACGGCGGCAACGGCGAGGTGACCGGCATCGGCTCGGGCGGCAACCCCACGCCGACGCCGACGAACCCGGGCCCCACGCCCACCAACCCCACGCCGACGCCCACCACCCCGACGCCCACGCCCACCTCGTCGCCGACGACGCCGCCGCCGGCCGGCGGCAACTGCATGGCGGTCTACAAGGTGGTCAGCGCCTGGGGCGGTGGCTTCCAGGGCGAGGTCATGATCATGAACCACAGCACCCGGACGTACTCCGGGTGGACCGCGAGCTGGACCTGGCCGAGCGGCCAGACCATCAACCAGGTGTGGAACGGCACGTTGAGCGGCAGCGGATCGTCGGTGACGGTCACCAACGCCGCCTACAACGGCAGCGTCGCACCGGAGGGCACCACCACGTTCGGCTTCACCGCGAACTTCTCCGGCCAGAACACGCTACCCACGGTCACCTGCACCGGCAGGTGATCCCGACCTGAGAAGGGCCCCCGGGGCGTACCCGGGGGCCCTTCGTCACGTTCGGGGTCAGCGGACCATGCTGCCCACGACCGGCTTGGTGAGCAGCGCGGACTGGTTGCGCTGGATACCCGGGTCGAGCGTCTTCGCCACGAAGATGGCGTGCCAGATGCAGAAGATCAGCACGGTCCACACCTTGCGGGAGTGGTCGGCCTCCTCCCGCTTGTGCTCGTCGAGCAGCCGCATCGCGTACGACAGGTCGATCAGGTCACCGGCGCCCGAGGTGGACAGCACGTGCCGGGCCCACTCGTACATCTCGCCGCGCAGCCAGACCCGGGTCGGGGTCGGGAAACCCAGCTTCTTGCGGTTGACGATGGCCGGCGGCACCACGCCCTGCAGCGCCTGGCGCATGGCGTACTTGGTGGCCTCGGAACGCGGCGGCAGCTTCAGGTCGACCGGGATGCCGGCGGCGACGTTGAACACCTCCCGGTCCAGGAACGGCACCCGGACCTCCAGCGAGTGCGCCATCGAGATCCGGTCCGCCTTGACCAGGATGTCGCCGCGCAGCCAGGTGTAGAGGTCGACGTACTGCATCTTGGTGACGTCGTCCAGCTCGGTGCACTCGGCGTAGATCGGCGCGGTGACGTCGGTGTAGCGCACCGAGGGGTCGTAGCGGCGCAGCAGGTGCTGCTTCTCCTCCTCGGTGAACATCCGGGCGTTGCCGTAGTAGCGCTGCTCGATCGGGGTGGTGCCGCGCTCCAGGAAGCTCTTGCCCTTGACCCCCTGCGGGATCGCCTTCGAGACCGCCCGCAGGCCCTTCTGCACGCCGTCCGGCAGGCCGTTGACGCTGCTCAGCGACAGCGGCTCGCGATAGATCGTGTAACCGCCGAAGAACTCGTCCGCGCCCTCGCCGGAGAGCACCACGGTGACGTGCTCGGCGGCCTTCTTCGCCACGAAGTAGAGCGGCACCAGGGCCGGGTCGGCCACCGGGTCGTCCAGGTGCCAGACGATCTTCGGCAGCGCGTCGATCATGTCCTGCGGCCCGATCTTGGTCGGGATCGTGGTCACGTCGAGGTGCCGGGCCGACTCCTGGGCCACGTCGATCTCGGAGTAGCCGGGCACGTCGTAGCCGACGGTGAAGGTGAGGATGTTCGGGTTGAACTCGCGGGCCAGCGCCACCACGGCGGTCGAGTCGATGCCGCTGGACAGGAACGAGCCGACCGGCACGTCCGAGCGCATGTGCATCCGGACGCTCTCCCGCAGCGTCTCCCGGATGTCGTGGTAGAGCCGCTGCTCGTCGGGGACCGGGGCGGGCCGGAACACCGGCCGGTACCAGCGGCGCACGTCGATCCGGCCGTCCGGGCTCCAGGTCAGGTACTCCCCCGAGCCGATCCGGCTGATCCCCTTGTGCAGGGTGCCCGGCTCCGGGACGTACTGCAGGGTCAGGTAGTGGCTCAGGTTCGCGGTGTCGATCCCCGCGTCGCCCTGGTAGGCGGAGTGCGCGAACGGCAGCAGCGCCTTCTTCTCCGAGGCGAGGTAGAGCCCGTCCTGGGTCTGGAGGTAGTGCAACGGCTTGATGCCGAAGTAGTCCCGGGCGCCGAACGCCCGCCGCTCCTGCCGGTCCCAGATCACGAACGCGAACATGCCGCGCAGCTTGGTGAGCACCTGCTCACCCCAGTAGTGGTAGCCGGCGACGATCACCTCGCCGTCGCCGTTCGTGGCGAACTGGGCGCCGTAGTCGCGGATCAGCTCGTCGCGCAGCTCGATGTAGTTGTAGATCTCGCCGTTGAAGGTGAGCAGGTAGCGCCCGCCCGCGTAGGGCAGGGGCTCGTGGCTGAGCGCCACGTCGATGATCGCCAGCCGCTTGTGCGCGAACACGCCGTCCGCGTACCGGCCGGAGGCGTCGCCGACCACCTCGACCCCGGTCTCGTCCGGGCCCCGGTGGTGCAGGCACTCCAGTGCGCCGGCGATGTGGTCGCGGTGGGCGGCGGCGTCGCCGCGCGCGCTGAAGAAGGCCAGGAGTCCGCACATGACGGCCATCTTTCCACGCGCCGGAAGCCGCCGTCGCGGCACCGCAGGCACTCCCCGCTGTCGTGCGCGCGGTACCGTCGGGACCAGCGACGAGGCTCAGGGAGGGGCGGATCATGGCCGAGGAGCGGACGCAGCAGGGCAAGCCGGCGGACGGCACGGAATCACACGACCCGGACTTCCCGGAGGCGTTCCTGGCGTTCATGCGGCAGGGCTGGCGGGACACCGAGCTGCCGGTCACGCCGCGCCCGGAGGTGCCCAACCACGCGAAGCGACGGGCCGCGCTGACCGAGGCCTTCCCGGGCGAGACGCTTGTCATCCCCACCGGCACCGAGAAGGTCCGCGCCAACGACACCGAGCACCGGTTCCGGCCGGGCAGCGACTTCGCGTACCTGACCGGCGACCTGGAGCCCGACAGCGTCCTCGTGCTGCGCCCGGGCGGCGAGGCGACGCTCTACATGCGGCCCCGCTCGTCGCGGGCGACCGACGAGTTCTTCCGCAGCCGCCACGGCGAACTGTGGGTGGGCCGCCGACCGACGTTGCGCGAGAAGTCGACCGAGCTCGGCCTGCCGACGGCCGACCTGAGCGAGCTGGACGCGGCGCTGGCCGACCTGGCCCCGGGTCGGACCCGGGTGCTGCGCGGCTTCGACGCCCGGGTGGACGCCGCGGTGCGCCGCTACGACGGGCCGCGGGCCGAGGGCCAGCCGGGTCGGGACCGGGAGCTGGCCATCGCGATCTCCGAGCTGAAGCTGGTCAAGGACGAGTGGGAGATCGCGCAGCTCCAGGAGGCGTGCGACGCCACGGTGCGCGGCTTCGAGGACGTGGCTCGGGCGCTGCCGGCCGACCGGGCGATCTCCGAGCGCCTGCTGGAGGGGTTGTTCGCGCTGCGGGCCCGACACGACGGCAACGACGTCGGCTACGGCTCGATCGTCGGGTCCGGCGAGCACGCCACGATCCTGCACTGGGTGCACAACCACGGCGCCACCCGTCCGGGCGACCTGCTGCTGATGGACATGGGCGTGGAGAACCGCAACCTCTACACCGCCGACGTCACCCGGGTGCTGCCGGTCGACGGGCGGTTCACGCCGCTTCAGCGGCAGGTCTACGACGCGGTTCACGCCGCGCAGCAGGCCGGCATCGACATGTGCCGGCCGGGGGTGGGGTTCCGCGACGTCCACCTGGCCTCGATGCGGGTGCTGGCCGAGGCGCTGAAGGATCTCGGGCTGCTGCCGGTGAGCGTGGACGAGGCGATGGACCCGGCCTCCACGGTCTACCGCCGGTGGACGCTGCACGGCACCAGCCACATGCTCGGCATCGACGTGCACGACTGCGCGAACGCCCGCAAGGAGACCTACCGGGACGGGCCGCTCGGTGAGGGCTACGTGCTGACCGTCGAGCCGGGCCTCTACTTCCAGCCGGAGGACGAGTTGGTCCCCGAGGAACTGCGCGGCATCGGCGTCCGGATCGAGGACGACATCCTGGTCACCGCCGACGGTCCGGTGAACCTCTCGGCCGGGCTGCCGCGGGGCTCCGACGAGGTGGAGACCTGGCTGGCCGAGCAGCGCGAGGCGGGCCCGCGCCTGCCCGGCTGAGCCCCTCGATCCCCCGATTTACGACAGCGGGCCCGCACCGACGCCGGTGCGGGCCCGCTGTCTTACGTCCACTTATGCGCGCTTTATTCGCATAAGAGCTTCCCGCGAGGATTCTTCTTTTACGGTGTCGATCAGGGGCTACAACCCGTTTGTAGCTGCTCGCCCCGCCTGGGGCGATGGCATCCGTTTGGGAAGAACCGAAAGGGCGGGAAGGCTCTCATGTCCGACGAGGCAACGACACCCGACGGCGGGGCGCCGACGACAACCCCGCCGACGAGCAGGCGGCGGACACTGTGGGTCGCCACCGGCGTGGCCGGGCTGACCGGCGTCGTCGGCCTGGCGGCGCTGGGCGGCCTCGCCGCCCGCGACGACCGGGCCGGGGGCCCGGAGCGGGTGGCGGACAATCGCGCCGTCGCGCCGCAGAACGCCGGTGCCGACACCCACGAGGACGGCGGGAAGGGCGAGGAGGGCGGCGACCGGGGTCGGGAGGGCCGTGACCGGGGCGAGTGGGGTGGCGAGGAGGACCACGGCAAGGCCCGCGAGATCCCCTGCGACGACGACGCCCTCGTCGACGCGCTCGAACTGGCCAACCGCGACCACGGCGGCACCCTGAATCTCGCCGAGAACTGCACCTACGAACTCGGCGTCAAGGACCGCAAGGTCGGCGGCGCCCTGCCCGAGATCAAGCAGGACGTCACCATCAAGGGCAACGGCTCCACCATCAAGCGCGACGCCGAAGACACCTTCCGCATCTTCCGCGTGGCCGGCGGCGGCCACCTCACCCTCGACGACCTCACGGTCACCGGCGGGAACGCCGCCGAGGTGCGGCACCCCGGCCGGACGGTGTCGGGGCGGGCGCTCCGGGACGGCGACCGCGGCGCGGGCGACGGCGGCGCGCTGCTGGTCGAGCGCGGCGGCAAGGCCCATCTCTCGAAGGTCACGCTCGCCGGCAACAACGCCGAGCACGACGGCGGCGCGGTGGCCAACTTCGGCCGCCTGTGGCTGGCCGGGAGCACGGTCGTCGACAACCATGCCCGGGGCGACGGCGGCGGCATCTTCAACCGCGGCATCCTCAAGGTCGAGGAGTCCCACGTCGACGACAACACGGCCGCGGGCAGCGGCGGCGGCATCGCCAACGGCAGCGACGAGCGGCGCGGCGAGGGCGGTCCGGTCGACCTCACCACCGCCGACGCCGGCAAGGGCGACCACGGCAGGCACGACGCCGGCACCGTGGAGATCACCGGCGCCCGGGACGGCAAGGACGCCTCGTGGAGCACGCTGTCGAACAACCGCGCCGGCAAGAACGGCGGCGGCCTGTTCAGCAGCGGCGGCTACGTCACCGTCTCCTTCACCCACATCACCGGCAACACCGCCTGCGAGAACGGCGGCGGCGTCTACGCCGAGAACACCGACCTCGACCTCGACAAGGTCGTCGTCGCCGGCAACCACGCCGACGGCGACGGCGGCGGCGTCGTCACCACCGGCGGCAAGCACTGGGGCTACCCCAACACCAAGGACGAAGCCAGCGCCACCATCGCCGACAGCGTCATCGTCGACAACACCGCCAACCGCTTCGGCGGCGGCATCTACAACGGCGAATGGCTCGTCAAGATCGAAGACGGCTTCCTCACCCGCGAACACGACGAGGACGACAACGCCGCCCTCACCCTGCGCGACACCCTGATCAAGGGCAACACCGCCCTCAACGGCGGCGGCATCTTCAACAACAAGGCAAAGATCACCCTGACCAAGACCCACGTCACCAAGAACACCGCCACCGACGCCGCCAAACTCCACCGCGTCGCCGGCGGCGTCCTCAACCACGAGGGCCACGTCAAGCTCGACGACGACTCCCTCATCAGCGACAACGACCCCACCAACTGCGCCAACACCGTCGAGGACTGCTTCAACTGAGCGCACCACCACATAGAGCCCGTGGTCCCTTCCCGCCGTCAGGCCGGCGGGAAGGGACCCGCTCCGACTCCCGCGCGCCGGGGCGCACCTGCGACCGCGTCACGCAACGCGCCCGGTCCCCCGCGTCCCCGACGGGACGTGCCGTCCCCGCTGCAACCACCCGCACCCTTATGCGGGTTTTTTTCTGATTTGGGCGCAGGGTGAAGAAGGTTCTCATACGTTGTTGTTCAGCAGCTACAACCGATTTGTAGCGAAGGCCGCCTCGCTGTGGCGAAGCGACCTTGTCAGGTACAAGGAGAGGGCAGAGAGCTCCGATGTCCAACTACCTTCGCAATAACGATGACGCCACCACCCGCGAGACCGTCTCCCCGCTCCGGCGCCGCCGGCTCTGGCTCGCGACCGGCGTCGTGGGCCTGACCGGAGCGGTCAGCCTCGCCGGCGTGGCCTACGCGACCACCGGGGTCACCGGTCCGCACCGGCTCGCCGACGTGAAGTGGTCGACCACGCAGCAGCTCAGCGACGGCGACCACGGCGACGAGGCCACCGAGGACGAGCACGGCAAGGACGACTACCGCGGCGACGAGTACGGCAAGGACGGCAAGGACCGGGGCCAGGAGGGCCGTGACCGGGGCGAGTGGGGTGGCGAGGAGGACCACGGCAAGGCCCGCGAGATCCCCTGCGACGACGACGCCCTCGTCGACGCGCTCGAACTGGCCAACCGCGACCACGGCGGCACCCTGAAGCTCGCCGAGAACTGCACCTACGAACTCGGCGTCAAGGACCGCAAGGTCGGCGGCGCCCTGCCCGAGATCAAGCAGGACGTCACCATCAAGGGCAACGGCTCCACCATCAAGCGCGACGCCGAAGACACCTTCCGCATCTTCCGGGTCGTCGACGGCGGCCACCTCACCCTGAAGGACCTGACCGTCAAGGGTGGGAACGCGTCCGAGTTCAAGTACCCGGGCGGTCCCGGTCCGATGGCGCCCGCGGCGGCGAACGGCACCGCGGCGCTGCCGGCGCCGGCCGCTCCGGCCCAGCCGGCGGTCGCGGGAGCGCCGGCCGCCACCGCGGCCCAGGCCGCCGCGCCGGCTCCGGCCGCGCCGGTTGCCCCGGCCCAGCCGGCGGTCGCGGCGCAGGCCGCTCCGGTCGCGGCGCAGGCCGCCACGGCGCCGGTGCAGGCCACCACCGCGGCGCAGGCCGCGACCGCGACGACGATCGCGGTCTCGGACTCGGACTCGGAGCACGGGGACGAGAAGAAGGGCGAGGGCGACGGCGGCGCGCTGCTGGTCGAGCGCGGCGGCAGCGCCCACCTGGACAACGTCAAGCTCGCCGAGAACAACGCCGAGAACAACGGCGGCGCGGTGGCCAACTTCGGCCGCGTGTGGCTGGAGGAGAGCAAGGTCGTCAACAACCACGCCCAGGGCGACGGCGGCGGCATCTTCAACCGCGGCATCCTCAAGGTCGAGGAGACCAAGGTCGACGACAACACCGCGGGCGGCAACGGTGGCGGCATCGCCAACGGCAACGGCCTCTCCGGCAAGCACGGCGAGGACGCGACGGAGCTGAAGGGTTACGTCCCGTCGGGCAAGCACGACGAGGCCGGCACGGTCGAGATCATCGGTTCCGACCACGGCAAGGACGGCGGCAAGGAGGGCGAGAAGTCCTCGCTGTCGAACAACCGCGCCGGCAAGAACGGCGGCGGCCTGTTCAGCAGCGGCGGCTACGTCACCGTCTCCTTCACCCACATCACCGGCAACACCGCCTGCGAGAACGGCGGCGGCGTCTACGCCGAGAACACCGACCTCGACCTCGACAAGGTCGTCGTCGCCGGCAACCACGCCGACGGCGACGGCGGCGGCGTCGTCACCACCGGCGGCAAGCACTGGGGCTACCCCAACACCAAGGACGAAGCCAGCGCCACCATCGCCGACAGCGTCATCGTCGACAACACCGCCAACCGCTTCGGCGGCGGCATCTACAACGGCGAATGGCTCGTCAAGATCGAAGACGGCTTCCTCACCCGCGAACACGACGAGGACGACAACGCCGCCCTCACCCTGCGCGACACCCTGATCAAGGGCAACACCGCCCTCAACGGCGGCGGCATCTTCAACAACAAGGCAAAGATCACCCTGACCAAGACCCACGTCACCAAGAACACCGCCACCGACGCCGCCAAACTCCACCGCGTCGCCGGCGGCGTCCTCAACCACGAGGGCCACGTCAAGCTCGACGACGACTCCCTCATCAGCGACAACGACCCCACCAACTGCGCCAACACCGTCGAGGACTGCTTCAACTGACCTGACGGACCCGGGGTACGCACCGGCCCCCCTGCCAGCAGTGGCAGGGGGGCCGGTCGTCGTTCGTGGCGCGGTCAGCTCTGGACGAAGACCGCCACACTGCGCGCCGGGACGGTGAACGTGCCGCCCGCCCGGTCGAACGAGGCGGTCCGCAACGCCGGGTCGGCCGAGTTCCGCAGCACCGGGTGCAGCGCCACGTTCGCCCCGCGCAGGCCGGCGACCGTCTGCTTCGCCGTCTCCGGGGTGGCGTTGAAGACGACTGTCACCGACTTCCACTTCCCGTCCAGCCCGCGGGCGTCCAGGGTCATGGTCAGCACGCCCGGAGTCTCCTTCTCCCCGGACAGCGGGAACGCGACCCGCTTCTGCACCTGCTCGGCGGTGGGCAGCCCGAACACCGGCGAGGACCGCCGGATGCGCAGCAGCTCCGCGTAGCGGGCGTCGGTCAGGTCGATCGCCGTGCAGCCCGGAACCAGCTTCGGGTCGGCCAGCAGCGGCTTTGCGTACGGCCACTTGTCCTTGTTGTCCTGCTCCGGCGGCAGGCCGGCGCCGAACCCGTTGCCCTGGGCGCAGTCCCAGCGGATCTGGTTGAACCAGTCACCGGAGTTGAACGAGTTGCGGTCCAGCGACTTGGAGCGCAGCCGCTCCGAGCCGGCCGTCACGAACCCGGTGCCCTGCCCGAACGCGGTGGTCGCCAACGCGAGGACCTGCATCCGGGCCCGGTCCTGCGCCGAGGTGCCCTGCGGCAGCTTGTACGCCAGCGCGTCGTACAGGATCTCGTTGTCGTGCGCGTCGACGTAGGTGACCGCCTCGCCCGGCGCGGCGGTGTAGCCGGCCGGTGAGCCGTTGTAGTCGACCTGGCCGCCGGTGACCCGCTTGCCGGAGGTGTCGGTGAACCGGTAGTCGCGCAGGTTGCCGGTCAGCCCCACCTTGATCAGGTCGTGGGCGTGCAGCAGCCGGGCCTTCTGCCCGGCCGCCGAGCCGTTGACCTCGTCGCCGTTCGGGTCGGTGAACAGGCCGGAGGCGAAGCCCTGCACCCGCGGGTTGGCGTCGAACGGGCCGCCGCCACGCACCGCGTCGCGGAGCCGGTCGTTGAACGTGCCGATCCCGGTGCCGGCCATGTTGGCCTGGGTGGCCTGGACGAACCGGGCGTTGTCGGCGACCTCGCCGAAGTTCCAGCCCTCGCCGTACAGCATGATCTTCTTGCCGTCGACGCCGTCGCGGGCGGGCGTGAGCCTGTCCAGCGCGGCCCGCACGGCCAGGATGTTCGCCTTCGGGTGGTGACCCATCAGGTCGAACCGGAAGCCGTCCACCTTGTACGCCTTGGCCCAGGTGACCAGCGAGTCCACCACGAGCTTGCCCATCATGGCGTGCTCCGGGGCGGTGTTGGCGCAGCAGGTCGAGTTGGCGACCGTGCCGTCCTCCAGCAGCCGGTGGTAGTAGCCGGGCACCACCTGGTCGAGCACCGACTTTCCGTCGGTGCCGGCGGCCGAGGTGTGGTTGTAGACCACGTCCATGACCACCCGCATGCCGGCCTGGTTCACCCCGGCGACCATCTGCCGGAACTCGGTGGTGCGCTTCGCGCCGTTCGGGTCGACCGCGTAGCCGCCCTCCGGCACCGTGTAGTGCAGCGGGTCGTACCCCCAGTTGTAGCCGTCCTTGTCGGCCACCGCCGCGACGCACTTCTGCTGCTGGTCCGAGTCCGACGGCAGCTTCGCCAGGTCGCAGGCCGGCTGGGCCTGGTCGGCCCGCTTCTCCGGGATCGTGGCGAAGTCGAACGCCGGCAGCAGGTGCAGGTAGTTGACCCCGGCGGCGCCGAGCGCCCGCAGGTGCTTCATCCCGGCGGTGTTCGGGTCGGTGAACGCGAGGTAGGTGCCCCGCTTCTCGGCCGGGACCGTGCTGTCGGCGATGGAGAAGTCGCGCACCGACAGCTCGGAGATCTGTGCCTTGGCCGCCGGCACGGGCGCCGGCTTGCGCAGGTTCGCCCAGCCGGCCGGCGCCAGCGCCGGGTCGGTCAGGTCGACGATCTGGCTGTGCGTGGAGTTCGGCGCGAGCGCGACCGAGTAGGGGTCGGTCACCGACGCGGTGACCACCTTCTGCGCCACCGGCTGCCAGGCCTCGACCTGGTAGCGGTAGTAGCGGCCGGTCCACGCCCGGGTGCCGCGCACCGACCAGACGCCGGTGCGGTCGTTGCGGCTCATCGCCACCGTGCTCGGCTGCCCGGTGGGCGAGTCGAACAGTTGCAGCGACACCTTCCGCGCGGTCGGCGCCCACACGGCGAGGGTGGGCACCCGGCCGGCGAACGTCGGGCCGAGCTTCGCCGAGGTGGCCGCCGGGTAGACGTCGTCGAGCACACCGGGGATCTGCACCCCGGTGGCGCTGAGCAGCGCGCCCTCGGCGTCCCGCTCGGTCACCACGAGCTGCCCGCGCAGCGCCGCCGGCACCTTGGCCAGGTCGGCGCGGTCCAGCGAGAAGGCGCGATGGGCCCAGAGCTGGGGGTACGCCTGCCGTTGCGCCTCGGTCAGCCCGTTGCGCTGCGCCCGCAGCGGCAGCGTGGTGTACGTGCCGGTCAGCTCGCCGTCGGCGACGCCGATCCCGCCGGCCGGGGCGGCGACCAGCGCGTACTTCTTGCCGTCGGTCGGGCCGGTGGCCCAGGCGACGGTGGACCTGTCGATCCACTGCGCCTTCTGCTTGGTGACGTCGACGTCCGTGGCGGCGCCGGAGCTGGTGGCCGGCAGCAGTCGACCCTTGACGCCGGCCAGCAGCCACACCTCGTGCCCGACGGTCAGGTCGAGCCGCTGGTCGTCCGGCTGGTCCTTCTCGTCGCCGTTGTGGATGATGTAACTCAGCCCGGTCGCGCCGGCGGCCAGGGGCACCCGGAACACCGCGCCGTACGCGTCGATCTTCTCCGGCTTGAGCGGGGCGGCCCAGTCGGTCGGGTTGGCCGCGCCGTCCCACAGGTGCAGGCCCCAGCCGTCGTAGTTGCCGTCGGCCTTGCGCCAGTGGATGACCGCGGTGCCCTGGTCGACGGCCGGGTCCGGCTCGCCGGTGGCGGCCTGCCGGGTCGGGTAGAGGGTCGGGTCGCCCTGCTTCACCCAGACCTCGCCGGTCTGCGTGACGTCGATGGTGCGGTCGTTCGCCACGTCCTTGTTGCCGTCTTTGTCGACCACGAGGAACCCGACCGACTTCGCGCCGGGCTTGAGCTTCACCCAGGCGAAGCGGCCGAACGAGTCCTCACCGACGAACGGCTGTCCCTTGGGCCACTCGGTGACGTACGCCGGGTCGATGTCGCCCCAGGCGTAGAGCCCCCAGTCGTCGTAACCGCCGGCCGGGCGCTGGTAGTGCACGACCGCCCAGTCCCGCGACGCGCCCTGCGCCGGGGTGCCGACCGTGCCGGTGGTGCGGGCGGTGGCGGTGCGGCCCTTGCCGTCGCGGACCACCGCCTTGTATTCGACAGTCGTGCCGCCGGCCAGCCCGGTCAGGTCGTGGTGGACCGTGTACGGCGCGCGGTCGGCGCTGCCCAGCAGCGTCCACTTCCCGCCGGGCACCCTCGCGGCGAACGTGACGGTGGCGAGCGGGTCGCCGGTGACCTGGGCGGTGATCGCGGTGGTGGTGGCGACCGGGGCGGCGCCCGGCTCGGTGAGCGTGACGGTCGGGGCCGCGCCGGGCTGCGGGATCGCCCGGTCGGCCTTGAGCACCACTGCCGACATGGCCGGCACGGTGACGCTCAGCTTGCCGTCGTTGCCGGCCGTCGCGGTCGCGGCGCCGCCGTAGACGCCGGTGAAGCGGGCGCCGGCCGACCAGGTGTCCACGGTGACAGTCTGCGGGGTGGAGGCGTTGTTCACCGCCGCGACGTGTTCCACCCGCTCGGTCTTCAGGATCCGGGAGAAGGCGAACACGCCCGGTCCGTCGGCCGCGTACCGGGTGACCTGGACGCCGTCGCGCAGCGCCGGGTGCGCGGCCCGGAGCTTGCCCAGCTCGGCGATGGTGCGGTAGAGCGGGTGGCGGGTGTCGTACTGGTCGGTGGCGTGGGTGCGGGTGGTGCCGATCAGGTCGTCGTCGAGGTAGTCGGCGGTCCGCGAGGCGAACATGTCCTGGCGGGCATCCTTGTCGCCGCCGGGGCCGGTGAAGCCCTGCTCGTCACCGGAGTAGACCACCGGCTGGCCTCGGGTGAGGAACATCAGCTGGTGGGCGAGCTGGTCGCGGCGCAGCTGGGCGGCGTCGTCGCCGTCGGCCGCGGCGATGAACGAGCCGATCCGGCCCATGTCGTGGTTGCCGAGGAACGTGGTGAGCCGGTTCGCGTTCGTGTCCCGGGCGGAGTACAGGTCGTCCTTGGCGTACACGTCGGCGAGCGCCTTGGCCGAGCCGTCGGCGGCGGTGTAGCCGCGCGCCGCCTCCTGGAACGAGAAGTCGAGCGTGGCGGGCAGGCCGCCCTGCCGCACGTAGGTCGACTCGATCGCCTGGTCGGCGCTGTAGACCTCGCCGAACATGAAGAAGTCCTTCTTGCCGGCCTTCGCCGCGTAGGCGTCGATGCCCCGGGTGAACTGCGGCCAGAAGTCGAGGTTGGCGTGCTTGACCGTGTCGAGGCGGAAGCCGTCGACGCCGGCCTTGCCGATCCACTGCCCGTAGATGTCGGTCATGCCCCGGACCACCTCGGGACGCTCGGTCCACAGGTCGTCGAGGCCGAAGAAGTCGCCGTACTCGCTGTTCTCGCCGGCGAACGTGGAGTCACCACGATTGTGGTACATGGTCGGGTCGTTGAGCCACGCCGGGACCTTGGCCTTTGCGTCGGCCGGGCTCGCGAACGTCGGGGTGTACGGGAACGACGTCGAGTTCACCGCGGGGAACTTCCGCGTGCCGTCGGCGTAGTTGCGGTCCTCGAACGCCCGGCCCGAGGCGTCCTTGTACGGCGCGGTCTTCTTGTCCACGTAGCCGTACTTGTCCTCCGCGTAGCGGATGATGTCGGCGGTGTGGTTGACGATGATGTCCAGATAGACCTTGATCCCGCGCCGGTGCGCGAGGTCGACCAGCTTCTTCAGCTCGGCGTTGGTGCCGAAGTGCGGGTCGACCTGCGTGAAGTCGGTGATCCAGTAGCCGTGGTAGCCGGCCGACACGTCGGCGCCGGTGCCCTGCACCGGCCGGTTCTTGAAGATCGGCGCCAGCCAGATGGCGGTGGTGCCCATCCCCTGGATGTAGTCCATCTTGTCGATGACGCCCTTGAGGTCACCGCCGTGGTAGAAGCCCTTGTCCGCCGGGTCCAGGCCGGTGCGGAGCCGGTCGCCGGTCAGCCCGCCGGTGTCGTTGCGCCTGTCGCCGTTGGCGAAGCGGTCCGGCAGCACGAAGTAGAACTGCTCCGCCTTCGCGGTGTTGCTCCCGGCCTTGAGCAGCGCCTCGGCGGACGGCTCCCGGTTCCACTGGGGGGCGTTGCCGGCGGCCAGGACGTCGGGGGTGGCGGCGTGCTCGGCACTGTCGGCGCCGAGCTGGTGGAGGGCCACCGGCACGCCGACGAGGGTGAGTACGAGGGAGGAGACCAGGGCGAGCAACGCCTTGGGGGATATCGGCGTCGGTTTCATCGACGGCCTTTCTCTGGTCGCTGATTCGCCCGCACGCTAGCTCTTGCCGAAACATTCTGCAATACCTTGCAAACGAAGTCGCAACACGGCAGTCATCTTGCAAAACGCGATGCCGGTGCCCTCGTCGTCGGGCGCGGCGACTCAGAGACCGGCGCAGGTCACGCCGTCGACCGTGCAGGTGTCCGGCCGGGTGGTGCCGGTCCGCTCGAAGTGGAAGCGCACCGGCACCGACGCGCCGGCGGCCAGGTCGACTCCGCTGCGATAGGTGAAGACCCGGCCGTCGAAGCCGAACGGGCCCTGTTCGGCGCCCTCGACCCAGGCGGTGACCAGTCGGCCCCGCGGAAACGTCAGCCGCACCGTCCAGCCCTGCGCCGACCGGCCGGTGTTGACCAGCAGCACCTCGCCGATGAAGCCGCCGTCGAAGGTGTCGACCACCCCGTACCGCCCGGCCACCGCGGACGGCGGGGCCGGCGGCGGAGGCGGTGGCGGCGCGGGCGGAGCGGGTCGGACGTCGCCGCGTGGGCTGCCGGTAGACGCGGCCGGCGTCGGCCGGGCGGGCAGCACTGTCGACCGGGGCGACAGCCCGGGCGCCACCGGGCGCGGCGCCGTGCCCGACGCCGCACCTGTCGCGGCGGGCGTGCTCGCCGGCGTGACCGGGAGGCCCGGCAACGACATGGCCGGATCCGTGGGCCCCTGCGCCGGGAACGTCCGCCGCCCCCGCACCGCACCGAGCGCCACCACGAGCAGCACCACCATCACGACCACCCCGGCGGCGACCAGGATCCAGGGGGACGAGGTGATGGCGGACCCGGGCGACGGGGCGGCACGACGCGTGCGGAACATGTTCCTCCTGTCGGCGGGCACGGATCGCCCGGCTGCCCTCCCCCGTTGGCGGACTGCGCCAGCCTAGCCAGCAACACCGCGTGCGGCGAGCGGTCCGTGCGGACCTGACCGGCGACTCAGTGACCTGATACGTTGCACGCCGATCGATGACCACAATGGCTCGTGCAGCGGCAGGACGGGTGGCCAATGGCTCAGTGGCAGGGCAACATCCGGCGTGCGTCCACAGCGGACCACGCCGTCGTGACCGGGATTCTCGCCGAGGCGTTCATGCGGGACCCGGTGAGCGGCTGGATCTTCCCGGAGGACGACCACCGGGCGCGGGTCCACCCCGCGTTCTTCGGGCCGTTCGTCGCGTTGGCGCTGCGGACCGGCGAGGTCCACGTGGCCGGCGACGGGCTGGGCGCCACGCTCTGGCTCCCGGTCGGCGGTGACCACGACTCCGACGACGGCGAGGAACTCGCCGAGCTGGAAGCCGCGATCGGCCCGGAGGCGATGAAGCGGTTCGCCGTGCTCGACGAGATGATGGCCGCGAACCACCCCGGCGAGCCGCACTGGTACCTGCCGTTCATCGGGGTGCACCCCGACCACCACGGCAGCGGCGTCGGCTCGGCGCTGCTGCGCGACAAGCTGACCGAGTTGGATCAGTCGGGCACGGCCGGCTACCTGGAGGCCAGCACGCCGCGCAACGCGGCGCTCTACGAGCGGCTCGGCTTCCGGCGCCGCCCGGTCACGCTGGACCTGCCGGGTGGGCCCAGCCTCTACCCGATGTGGCGCGACCCCGCCTGAGAGGGCGCTCCGTCCCGCCCCGGAACCGCCGGGGCGGGACGCGGCCCGGCGGGCGTGTCGACGCCGCTCGCGGCGGGCGTGTCGACGCCGCTCGCGGCGGGCGCGGGGCGGGGCGTCAGCGGCGGACCGTGGTGGTGCTGACGTCGAGCGCGCCCACCACCGCGGCGAGCAACCCGTCGAGCTGTGCCGGAAGGAAGCGGCGGCAGTCCCGCATCCGGCCGCCGACCTGCGGGTCGAAGATGTGCGCGGCGAGCCCGACCGCCTCGCCGAGGCTCGCCAGCAGCAGCGTTCCCGGGTCCAGCTCGGCCGGGGACGAGTGCATCAGCATCGCGGTCAACCGGACCCGCGGCGAGGCCGCCTGGTTCGGGTCGATCGCCGGCCAGCGCACCTGGCGGCCGATCAGCTTGCCCTGCTCCCGGCGGAGCACGCCGGCGGTGACCAGCCGGGTGCCGACCCGCTCGTTGATGTTCAACTGGGTCCGCAGGTAGCGGATCCACAGCCGGGCCGGATGCGCGCCCTCGCGACGCAGGATCTCGGTGATCAGCAGGTCGGTCAGCGGCTCCTGCCAGAGCCGCGGGTCGACCGCGGCGATGCCGCCACCGTCGAGGGCGATCCGGCCCTCGAACATCAGCTCGGCGAGCGCGGCGCCGGCCAGCCCGCATTCCAGCCGGTCGACCGCGACATGCGGCTTACCGGTGAACTCGTCGTGTCCGATGAGGAACAGTGCATCGGCGAGCCGGTACGTGGCTTGTGCCCCGGGGTAGGTCATGGTCCATCCTCGAACGGTGGCCGTGATCGTCGACACGGGACGGTACGGCATGACCACGCACAGCTCAATTCCGGTCGATCATGCGCGCCCCAATCGATATCGAAGTGGGCTTGTGACGATCCGTGATCACCAATACCCTGCTTCAGGCTGTTCCGAAGTAGACAACCCCCAACCCCTTCCCCTCCCCTGGAGAACCCTTGTCCTCCGATCCGTTCTTCTCCGACGGTGGGCTGCGCCGTGGCCGTCTCGGCACCGCCCATCTCGTCTTCTTCACCGTCGCCGCGTCGGCCCCGCTGACCGTTCTCGGCGGCGGCGTCACCACCATGTACGCCGTCAGCGGCAACATGGGCGCCGCGCTGGGCTACGTGCTGCTCGCGGCCGTGCTCGCCGTCTTCGCCACCGGCTACGCCGCGATGAGCCGGTACGTCGCGAACGCGGGCGCGTTCTACGCGTACATCGCCAACGGCCTCGGCCGGGCCGGCGGGGTGGCCGGCTCGGCGGTCGCGCTGGCCGCGTACAACGCGATCCAGATCGGCCTCTACGGGCTGTTCGGCGCGATCATGAAGGACTTCATGACCGCGAAGGCCGGGCTCACCCTCGACTGGTGGGTGTGGGCGCTGCTGGCCTGGGTCTTCATCGCCGTGCTCGGCGTGCTGCGCATCGACCTGAACGCCAGCGTGCTCGCGGTGCTGCTCGTCCTCGAGTGCGTGGCGGTGCTGATCTTCGACCTGGTCGCGTTCGCCCACCCGGCCGGCGGCAGCGTCACCACCGGCGGCATCAGCCCCGGTCACCTGTTCGGGGCCGGGTTCGGCGCCGTGCTCGCGTTCACCATCGCCTCGTTCACCGGCTTCGAGAGCGGCGCGATCTACAGCGAGGAGGTCAAGGACCCGCGGCGCACCGTGGCCCGGGCCACCTACATCGCGGTCGCGTTCACCGGCCTGTTCTACGCCTTCTCCGCCTGGGCGCTCACCGTGCTGACCGGCCCGGAGAACGCGCAGCAGGCCAGCACCGAAGCCGGTCCCGGCGTGGTCTTCGGCGCGCTCGAGCAATACTCCGGCGTGGTCGTCGCGGACATCGCGAACGTCCTGTTCATCACCAGCGTGCTGGCCGCCCTGCTGTCGTTCCACAACGGCGTGGCCCGCTACCTGTTCGCGCTCGGGCGGGAGAACGTGCTGCCCCGCTTCCTCGGCTCGACGTCCAGCCGCAGCGGCGCCCCGATCGCCGGCTCGCTGATCCAGAGCGTCCTGGCCGTGGTCGTCTTCCTGGCGTTCGCGATGACCGGCCGCGACCCGGTCATCGACCTGTTCACCTGGCTGTCCGGCTCGGCCGCGGTCGGCGTGGTGCTGCTCATGACGCTCACCTCGGCGGCCGTCGTCGGCTTCTTCCGAGGCCGCGGCGGCCCGGAGTCGGCCTGGCAGCGGGCCATCGCCCCGGCGCTCGGCACCGTGCTGCTCACCGCCGTGCTGCTGGTCCTGCTGTTCAACTTCGACGCGCTGCTCGCGCCGGACACCGCGGGCTACCTGAAGTGGCTGCTCCCGGCGATCCCGGTGGTGGCCGGCCTCCTCGGCCTGATCTGGGGCGGGGTGCTGCGGAGCAGCCGGCCGGACACCTACCGCCGGATCGGCCAGCTCGACGAGGAAGGTCTGCACGAGCCCGGCCTGCACTCGGCCCCCGAGGCCGACCGCTGGGCCGCCAGCCACCGCTGAGCACGTAAGGCGGGGCCCCTTCTTGACGCATGTGGTCGAGAAGGGGCCCCTTCTCAACAACCGGGTCGTCGGGGTCAGGCGGTGCGGATGACGGTGCAGATGGCCGGGCCCTCGTCGGTGGTCCGCAGCAGATAGCGGTAGCGCTCGCCCGGCACCGCCCGGCCCTGGCTGTCCAGGAACTCCCACCGCACCGCGACCTCGGTGAGCAGCGCGGAGACCTGCTGCACGTCCTCGATCTGCGCGTTCGCGGCGATCAGCTCCCGCTCCTGGTAATCCGGCGCGGCGCCGACGAAGCTCAACGCCACCGCCGCCGGCGAGGTGAACGAGAAGCTGTAGGTGTCGGCGACCACCAGCCCGGGCAGGGCGTAGCAGGCCGCGATCGCCGGCACGTCGGCGCTGGTCAGCGCCACGCCGTAGCGGTCGAAGAAGTCGGAGAGCGTGTCGAGGTCGGTGGAAGCCGTCACGGGGCTTCCATTACCGGCGCGTCACCTCGGCAAACCTGGTCAGCGGGGCGGGATGCGGACCTCGATCTCCGCGCCGAGCTGGGCGCCGCCGGTCAGGGCCAGGTCGTCGCCGCTCCAGAATCGCCCCGGGTCGTACCAGTTGGGTCGCCGGCCGGCCGGCAGCAGCCCCATCGCCTCGTAGGTCACCGCCACCACCTCGGCGCAGTACGCCGTCTCCAGCGCCCGGTCGCTCATCGGGCTCCCGCCCTCGGACCTGCGAACGCCGTCGGACCTGCGAACGCCGTCGGACCTGCGAACGCCGTCGGACCTGCGAACGCCGTCGGACCTGCGAACGCCGTCGGACCTGCGAACGCCGTCGGACCTGCGATCGGCACCCGGCACGCGACCGTCGTCCGTGCCGCGACCCGCGTCCGGGCGGTCACAGTCGTCCGGGCGGTCACCGGCGTCCGAGGTGGACCGGCGCCAGCGCGGGTGCGGCACCCGGCCACGCGCCCAGCGCCAGGCGAGCTGCGCGGTGGACGGGAACGGCGTGCCGTCCAGACGCGCCACGGTACGCAGCACCGCCTCCTCCATGGCGGTGTCGGCGGACGGCTCGAGCTGGCGCAGCCAACCGCGCTGGCCGTACCGGTTGGCCCACACGCAGACCGCGTCGCGCAGGTCGTGCAACTGCACGCCACGCTGGCGGGTGCCGGTCCACATGTCCGTCAGCGAGCGACCCAGCTCGGCGTGCCACATCAGCGGCGGCATGTCGTCCAGCACCACCGCCATGCCCACGTGGTTGACCGGACTGTTGGTGGTGAACTGGATGGCGCGGTCGGGCACGCTGCGCCCGCGGAACACCCACAGGTCGCCGGTGCGGGTCAGCTCCACGGCCTCGTCCAGGCTGATGCTCATGGAGGACTACCCTAAGCCGATGCGGCAACGGATGCGGTGGTGGAAACTGCTCGGTCTGGCCGGTCTCGCCGGTGTGGCGGCGACGGGCGTGGTCGTGGCGCGGGCGGAGCGGCAGCGCCGGGCGTACACCCCGGAGGAGATCCGGGACCGGCTGCGCGAGCGGCACGCGAAGGCCTCGTCCTCCTGATCGTCGACGATTCGGGGCAGCGCGCGACGACGCGCTGCCCTAACATCGCGACGATGGGAAACAGTTTCTGGGAGACACAGTTTGTTCTCGATCCGCCGCCCGCGCCCGTGGAGCGGCACGGCGACGTCGACCTGCACCTGCCCGCCGGCGACGGCCGCCACCCCGCGGTCGTGGTGGTGCACGGCGTCCCGGGCCCGCCGGACGCCCCTGACGCGCGGGACTGGCCGCTCTACCGCGGCTACGGCGCCCTGCTCGCCGAACGCGGCGTGGTGACCGCGATCCCCCGCCTCGTCGTGACGAGCCCCGACGACCTGACCACGGTCGCCGGCCGCGTCGCCGACACCGCCGAACTGCTCCGCGCCGACCCCCGCGTCGATCCCGACCGGCTGGCACTCTGGTTCTTCTCCGGCGCCGGCCTGCTGCTCGGCGACTGGCTCCGCGAGCCGCCCGGCTGGCTGCGCGGTCTCGCCGCGACGTACCCGCTGTTGGCGCCCCTGGCCGAGTGGCCGCCGATCGATCCGCGCTTCCACCCGATCGACGCCCTCACCCTCACCGCCGCCGCCACCCCCGATCCGCTCCACCCCACCGCGGATCAGGCTGCCGCCACCCCCGGCCCGACCTCTCCGACCGACGCCGGACCCGCCGACACCGTGGCGGGCACGGCCCGGTCGGTGCCGCTCGTGCTGACCAGGGCAGGGCGGGAGCGGCCGGAGGTCGCGCCCGCCATCGACGCGTTCCTGGCCGCCGCCGCCCGGCACGGCACTCCCGTGCAGGTCGTCGACGTGCCGAACGGGCAGCACGGGTTCGACGCCCTGGACCACACGGAGGAGTCGCGCGCCGCCGTGCGTACCGCCCGTGACGCGCTGCTCGACCTGCTCGTCGCCACCTGACGACCGAGTCGGGGGTACCGACGCGCCCCCCGCCCCAAGTTCTGATCGACTCCAGTACGCCGAGGTGGCGGCATCGCCGCGTGCCCCATGCCGCCACCTCGGCGAACTGCTGTCCGACTACAGCCGGACTTCCCATTTTTCGAGACCGATCGTCCGCTTTGCGGGACGCCGCGAGATCTTGGAACCCAATGGTCCCCATAGGGGCCGCTCCGTACCAAGATTCACCGCCACCCCTTGGGTCACACTTCTTGATTGCGCATCATGAGGTAGCTGACGAATTTGTCCGTTTCGGTGAGGGCGGGCCGTGGTCGGGGCCACCGTCAGGGTGGAATCGGTGCGGGGGGCGGGGCGTTATACCTGGCAGACCGCGTGGAGCCTGGCCCCGCCGGGCAGCCCGGTTGACTGGTCACCGGCCGGCGTGGGAATGCCCGCGCACCGGTCGTCGTTACACCCCCGAGCCGCCGAGCAGGCCGCGGCCGGCGTGGGAATGACCGGCCACCGGCCGTCGTTACATTCCCCGAGCCGCCGAGCAGGCCACCCGCTCCGGCACCGGCTCCCCGGGCCCCCGAGCAGGCCACCCGCCGCCGGGCCCACCCCCCAAACCTTTCCCCCGCACGTCGGCGCCCCCTCGGGCGCCCGCGTGATCCCCCCAACCCCCCCTTTGGGAGGCACCATCATGGCTACCACCCTGCTGCGTAAGACCGTGCTCACCGCCGCCGGTATCGCCGCCACCGCCGGTGGCATCGCCGGACCCGCCATCGCCGCGCACGCCGCCCCGGCCGAGAAGACCACCGTCGTCGCCGACCGCAAGGGTCACGGCGAACGGGAACTCGACGTGCGCTACGAGGCCCAGCCCAACTTCTACTACTGCGGCCCGGCCGCGGCCCGCAATGCCCTGTCCGTGCAGGGCAAGAACATCGACGTGGACGCCATGGCCAAGGAGATGGGCACCACCGAGTCCGGCACCAACAGCATCAACGACATCACCCCGGTCCTGAACAAGGAGACCGGTGCCAAGGACGCCTACCGCTCGGTGGAGATCCGCAGCCCCAAGGCCGATGACAAGCAGACCGACAAGCTGCGCGCCGACATCGTCAAGACCGTCGACAACGGTCGTGCCGTGGTCGCCAACATCGCCGGCACCGCCACCGACACCGACGGCAACACCCACTCCTTCGAAGGCGGCCACTACATCAGCGTCGTCGGCTACCAGGACGACGGCCGCACCGTCACCATCGCCGACAGCGCCAACCCGAACACCGCCTCCTACCGGATGAGCGTCGACAACCTCGCCGACTGGATCGCCACCCGCGGCTACAGCACCAGCTGACCCGCCGACACGCGAAAAGGCCCGACCCCGTCACAGGGGTCGGGCCCTTTTCAGCGTTCCGTCGCCCCGACCGGCTCGGCCTGCTCGGGCGCCTCGACCGGGGCCAGCCGCTTCGCGCGGCGGCGCAGCCACCAGGTGCTGACCAGGCCGGCGAGCACGGCGAGCACCAGCCCGGCCCAGGAGATGTCCTTGAGCCAGTGCTCGGCGGCCCGCCCGACGTAGAACAGCAGGTAGGTCGTGCCGAACGCCCAGACCAGACCGCCGGCCGCGTTCGCCACCAGGAACCGGCGGTACGGCACGTGCAGCGCTCCGGCCAGCGGGCCGGCGAGGATGCGCAGCAGCGCGACGAACCGCCCGAAGAAGACCGCCCACACGCCGTGGCGGGCGAAGCTCTGCTCGGCGCGGGCCAGATGGGCCGGGCCGAGGTGCTTGGGGAAGCGCCGGCCCAGCCGTTCCAGCAGCGGCCGGCCGCCGCGGCGGCCCACCGCGTACCCGATGGAGTCGCCGACGATCGCGCCGGTCGCGGCGGCGGTGGCCACCCACTCGGGCTGGACCACCCCCGTGGCGGCGAGCAGGGCGGAGCTGACCAGCACGATCTCGCCGGGCAGCGGGACGCCCATGCTCTCGACGCCGATCACCCCGGCGACGATCAGGTAGATCACGCCCGGGGGTAGCGCGGAGAGCCAGTGCTGCACGTCGACCACGCCCCGACCCTACCCGCGCGAGCTCAGCCCGCGGGGGCCGTCATCGGTGCCAGGAACTCCAGCCGGTTGCCGTGCGGGTCGTGCGTGTGGAACCGCCGCATGCCGGGAATCTCGTCGTCCCCCCAGGTCACGGCGTGTCCGGCGGCGTCGAGGCGGGCGGCGAGGTCGTCCAGGTCGGTGCGGACCAGCGCCGGGTGGGCCTTGCGGGCCGGGTGGAAGTCGTCCTCGACGCCGAGGTGCAGTTCGGCGTCGTACCCGGTGAACCAGCAACCACCGCGGGCGGCGAGGGCCGGCGGTTTGGGCTTCTCGGTGAGGCCGAGCAGGCCGACGTAGAAGGAGCGGGAGAGGTCCTCGGAGCCGCGTGGGCAGGCGAGCAGGACGTGGTGGATCATGGTGGCACCTCCTCGTCCCGCAGCGTGGCACGAGGTTGCGCGAATAGCAAGACGGACGTACGGTTTTGTAGAGACCGACGCAGGTAAGTGTCGCCTAAGCACGGCGGCGCACCGGTCGGTGCGACAAACTGCTCAGGACTACTCACGGTCGCTGGTGTGAAGGAGTACGACGTGGCGAGCCTCGACACCTTCGGTGCGAAGACCCAGCTACGCGTCGGAGACGCGAGCTACGAGATTTTCAAGATCGGCCAGGTGGAGGGGCACGACCGACTGCCCTACAGCCTGAAGATCCTGCTGGAGAACCTGCTGCGGACCGAGGACGGCGCGAACATCACCGCCGACCACATCCGGCAGCTCGGCGCGTGGGACCCCACCGCCGACCCGAGCGTGGAGATCCAGTTCACCCCGGCCCGGGTGCTGATGCAGGACTTCACCGGCGTGCCCTGCGTGGTCGACCTGGCCACCATGCGCGAGGCCGTCCGCGACCTCGGCGGCGACGCCACCAAGGTGAACCCGCTCGCCCCGGCCGAGCTGGTCATCGACCACTCGGTCATCGCCGACCTGTTCGGCCGCGAGGACGCGTTCGAGCGCAACGTCGAGCTGGAGTACGAGCGCAACAAGGAGCGCTACCAGTTCCTGCGCTGGGGCCAGAGCGCGTTCAACGAGTTCAAGGTCGTCCCGCCGGGCACCGGCATCGTGCACCAGGTCAACATCGAGTACCTGGCCCGCACGATCATGGAGCGCAACGGCCAGGCGTACCCGGACACCGTGGTCGGCACCGACTCGCACACCACCATGGTCAACGGCCTGGGCGTGCTGGGCTGGGGCGTCGGCGGCATCGAGGCCGAGGCCGCGATGCTCGGCCAGCCGGTCAGCATGCTGATCCCCCGGGTCGTCGGCTTCAAGCTCTCCGGTGAGATGCCGGCCGGCACCACCGCCACCGACCTGGTGCTGACCATCACCGAGATGCTGCGCAAGCACGGCGTGGTCGGCAAGTTCGTCGAGTTCTACGGCCCGGGCGTGAGCGCGGTGCCGCTGGCCAACCGCGCCACCATCGGCAACATGTCCCCGGAGTACGGCTCCACCGTGGCGATCTTCCCGATCGACGGCGAGACCGTGCGCTACCTGGAGCTGACCGGGCGCGACCCGCAGCAGGTCGCGCTGGTCGAGGCGTACGCCAAGGAGCAGGGCCTCTGGCACGACCCGAACCACGAGCCGCAGTACTCGGAGCGCCTGGAGCTGGACCTCGGCACCATCGAGCCGTCGCTGGCCGGCCCGAAGCGCCCGCAGGACCGGGTGCCGCTCGGTAGCGCCAAGACGCTGTTCCGCTCGGCGCTGACCGACTACGTGGCGGCCGACGAGACCGGCGGCGACCCGGGCCGCAAGCCGGGCGTGCCGCAGCAGCAGAAGCCGTTCGGCACCGACGGCCCGGCCGACGAGGCGAGCGCCGAGTCCTTCCCGGCCAGCGACGCCCCGGCCAACGGGGTGAACGACCCGGCGGACGCGCCGCGTGACCTGGAGACCGCCGCCGTGGGCGCGGGCGGCCGGGCCACCAACCCGGTCCGCGTGACCGGCGCCGACGGCGCCGAGTACGAGCTGGACCACGGCGCCGTGGTGATCGCCGCGATCACCTCCTGCACCAACACCTCGAACCCGCAGGTGATGATCGGCGCCGCGCTGCTGGCCCGCAACGCGGTGGAGAAGGGCCTGAACCGCAAGCCGTGGGTGAAGACCACCCTGGCGCCGGGCTCGAAGGTCGTCATGGACTACTACGACCGCGCCGGCCTCACGCCCTACCTGGAGAAGCTCGGCTTCAACCTGGTCGGCTACGGCTGCACCACCTGCATCGGCAACTCCGGCCCGCTGCCGGAGGAGGTCTCCGCCGCCGTCAACGAGGGCGACCTGGCCGTCGTGTCGGTGCTCTCCGGCAACCGCAACTTCGAGGGCCGGATCAACCCGGACGTCAAGATGAACTACCTGGCGTCCCCGCCGCTGGTGGTCGCGTACGCGCTCGCCGGCACCATGGACATCGACCTGGCGAACGAGCCGATCGGCGAGGACGCCCAGGGCAACCCGGTGTTCCTGCGGGAGATCTGGCCGAACACCGCGGAGATCCAGGACGTCATCGCCTCGGCGATCGGCGCCACCGGTTTCAGCGCCGCGTACGCCGACGTGTTCGCCGGCGACGAGCGTTGGCAGTCGCTGCCGACCCCGACCGGTGACACGTTCTCCTGGGCCGGCGACTCCACCTACGTGCGCAAGCCCCCGTACTTCGAGGGCATGCAGCAGGAGCCGACCCCGGTGCAGGACATCGCCGGCGCGCGGGTGCTGGCGAAGCTGGGCGACTCGGTGACCACCGACCACATCTCCCCGGCCGGTTCGATCAAGGCGGACTCCCCCGCCGGCACCTACCTGGCCGAGCACGGCGTGGCCCGGCACGAGTTCAACTCGTACGGCTCCCGCCGGGGCAACCACGAGGTGATGATCCGGGGCACGTTCGCCAACATCCGGCTGCGCAACCAGCTCGTCCCGGGCGTGGAGGGCGGCTTCACGGTCAACCACCTGACCGGTGAGCAGTCCTCGATCTACGACGCCTCGATGGCCTACCAGGAGGCGGGCGTCCCGCTGGTCATCCTGGCCGGCAAGGAGTACGGCTCGGGCTCGTCGCGCGACTGGGCGGCCAAGGGCACCATGCTGCTGGGCGTGAAGGCGGTCGTCGCCGAGTCGTACGAGCGGATCCACCGCTCGAACCTGATCGGCATGGGCGTCCTGCCGCTGCAGTTCCCGGTCGACACCACCGCGGAGTCGCTGGGCCTGACCGGCACGGAGACGTTCTCGATCAGCGGCGTGACCGCGCTGAACGACGGCGACACCCCGCGCACGGTCAAGGTCACCACCGACACCGGCGTGGAGTTCGACGCCGTGGTCCGCATCGACACCCCCGGTGAGGCGGACTACTACCGGCACGGCGGCATCCTCCAGTACGTGCTGCGCCGGATGATCGCCAGCTGATCGGTTGTAAGGAGGGGCCCCTTGTTAACAGACGTCTGTCAACAAGGGGCCCCTCCTTACATCTCAGCGGAGGCGGAGGGCGACGGCGCGCGCCTCGGCGTCGGTGAGCGGCAGGAACCACAGGAACCGCCGCACGATGGCGACCGGGTCCGGGCCGTCGGGCTGCCCGCGCAGGTCGCGGATGGCCTGCCGGGTGATCCGGGAGAACTCGGGGATCAGCGTGGCGCGACGGGCCGCGTCGGTGGGCGTGGCCCGCAGCGTCGGGCACGGCCAGGGCTCGCCGCAGCGGTCGCAGCGCCAGGCCGGACCGCAGGCGCGGTGTCCGGGCAGCGGCAGCACCACCCTGGGGTACGCGGAGGTCGGTGTCGGCTCGGTCATCACTCCACCGTGCCGACCGTGTCCACACAATCACACAGCGTTGTGTAATCTCCTTCGGACGCTTCTTTTGCTCCCGGGAGGAACCGGCGTGAACCATGTCTTCGTCACGGCGCTGGCCGGCTCGGGTCACACCGCCGAAAGTCTGGCGGAACGGCTCGGTCTGCACCCGAAGACGGTGGCGCGCTGGGCCAACCCCGGGCACATCCCGCAGAGCCGGCACCGGGCCACCGTCGCCGACCTGCTCGGCCAGCCGATCGACGCGCTCTGGCCCGATGTGGGCCGCCGCCGCGAGCCGGTCTGGTTCCGCCCGTGGGTCGACATCGAACGCGAGGCGGTCGCGCTGCGCGCCTTTCAACTCGCCTGGGTGCCCGGCCTGTTGCAGACCGAGGCGTACGCCCGGGCCACGTTCCTCGGCCAGCCGCTCACCGCCGACGAGGTCACCGACCTGGTCGCCGCCCGGCTGGACCGGCAGGGCATCCTGGACCGCCGGCGCGGCCCGCTGTACGTGGTGGTGCTCGACGAGCAGGTGCTGCGCCGCGCCGCAGCCGGCGACCGGGCGCTGATGGCCGCGCAGGTGGCCCATCTGGCCGCCTGCGCCGAACTGCCGAACGTGCAGATCCACGTGGTTCCCGGGGACACACCCACCTATCCCGGGCTGGACGGGCCGTTCGTCATCGCCGAACTGCGCGACGGCACCCGGGTGGCGCATGTGGACAGTCAGGCGCAGGCGCAGATCATCGAGCAACCCTCGGAGATTGCTACCCTGGAGCGTCGGTGGGAACGCATCCGGGGCGAGGCACTGCCCCGCGCGCGGACCCTGGAACTCCTGAGGGAAGTTGCGGCGGCATGGACCTGAGCGACGCCCGGTGGCGCAAGAGCACCCGCAGCGGTGGCAACGGTGGTGACTGCGTCGAGGTCGCCGGCAACCTGCCCAGCGTGGTCGCCGTACGCGACTCGAAGGACCCGGCCGGGCCGGTGCTCACCTTCACCCCCGCCGCGTGGACCCGGTTCGTGGCGCTGGCCCGCCGTTAGGCCGGGCGACGGCCACGCCCGGCGCACGCGCGCACATTGCCATTCGAAGGATCAGCACAGGCGCCCGATCGCGGATCCGACATGGCAATTTGTCGACCCACACACCTCGTTGACACTTCTCAGCACCGTGGATACGTTTCCGATATCGCGATGAACAATGGGGGGCGCTCCAGTTTTCGATCCGGAAATCGAACGCTGGGAAGGAATTCATGAAAACGTCGACAAGACTTCTGGCCCTGCCGGCCCTGATCCTGCCGGTGATTCTCGCCGGCACTCCGGCGCAGGCCACCACCGGCACCACCACGGGCACTGCCGCTCCGACCGCGGTCACCTCGATCGAACGCAAGGCGGGGTCGTCCTCGCAGGCCAAGGCCTACTGGACGGCCGCCCGGATGGCGGCGGCCACGCCGGCCGACGAGGTGGAGAAGTCCGCCGGCCCGGTCACCCGGACGCCGACGCCGGAGCGGGTTCGGCGCTTCGCGGAGGCGGTGGCGCCGAAGGACGGCAGCGGCTTCGGTGCACAACTGAACGAGTCGATCACGGTCGGGAAAATCTTCTACACCAGTTCCACCGACGGCCTCGGTCACTACTGCTCCGCGAGCGTGGTGAACAGCCCGGCGCGCAACATGGTCTTCACGGCCGCGCACTGCGTGCACGACGGGCCGGGCCGGACCTGGCACACCGCGAACTGGATATTCGTGCCGTCGTACCGCAACGGCGCCCAGCCGTACGGCACCTGGGACTGGTCCACGCTCGCGGTGCCGAGCGGCTGGATCAACACCCGCGAGCGGCAGTACGACGTCGCGGTCGCGCTCGTCTACGGCAGCCGGTCGGTCGTGGACGCGGTGGGCGCCAACGGGCTCCTCACCGGCGGTGGCCGCGAATACCACTACGACATCTTCGGTTACCCGAGCAACAAGGACAGCGGCGAGATCCAGTGGGTCTGCTCGGGCACGTCGCGGGACGCGGGCAGCAACCGGATCGAGATGAACTGCGGCTTCGGCGGCGGGTCGAGCGGTGGTCCGTGGTACTACAGCTATGACAACACCAACAGGCGTGGTGACGTACACGGGGTGATGAGCTACTCCAGCGGCTCGAACACGAACGGGTCTCCGTACTTCTCCGCCTCGGTGGTGGGGACGCTCTACAACACGTACGCGAACGACACCTGGTGAACGACGTCCGCCTGGTGTGCCGGTCGGCGCACCAGGCGGACCGGCACGCCAACCACCCGCTTCAGGGAGGCGACATGTCACATCCCGTGCTGCTCGGCGCGGCCGGCGCCGCGGCGTTGGCCGTGGCCGCGGTCATCGTGGTCATCGCGACCCGCGATGCCGGTTCGGCGCGGCCCGCGCCCGGCCCGGTGGTCGCGACGCACAATCCGAGCCCCGGCGCCACCGACCCGTCCGCCTACTGGACGAGGGAACGAATGCGGGACGCGATCGGCGACTGACCCGGATCCGACATTCACCGAACGGATTCGAGGACGAAGAACAGAAAGCACATGAAGGACCCGGAGGGCAGGTCCGGCGGAAGCAGATCCGCCGGGGTGTCCGGCGAAGGGGGCGGCTCGCTGATCGTCACGATGCGGAAACCGGAGGCGGCGAAAGCATCCGCGACGGCGTGCAGCGGCCGGTGCCAGTAGGTCAGCCACACCGTCCGGCCGTCCATGACGTAGTCCTCGGAATACTTCGTCACCGCGAAGTAGTCGGCCTTGGGATATGCGATCGCATAGATGGCGGGGTGGATGATCGAGAGGATCAGGCGACCACCGGGCTTCAGCACGCGACGCAGCTCGGCGAGCGGGCCGGACCAGTCCTCCAGGTAGTGCAGGACCAGCGATGCGACCACGTCGTCGAACTCGGCATCCGGAAACGGCAGCGGTGCGCCCAGGTCCGCCACGTGCAGGTCGGCGTCCTCCCCCAGCCTCCGGCGGGCCAGCTCGACCATCGCCGCGCTCACGTCGAAGCCGGTGACCAGGGCTCCCCGGTCGCGCAGCGCCGCCGACAACGGGCCGGAACCGCACCCGGCGTCGAGGATCCGGCGGCCCGAGACGTCGCCGGCGAGGCGGAGCATCGCGGGTCGCTCGTAGTAGGCGTTGAAGAGGCCGTTCTCGTTCTCGGCCGCGTAGGCGTCCGCGAAGTTGTCGTAGTCGGCGGTGGTCACCGTTCCCCCGATCCCGCGAGAAGCGAAGGCCCCTTCCTACCAGGGCCGCCCGGATCGCGGGGCCCCGAACACTGACGCGGGAGAGTCAGTCCGGGTGGTGGCTCTGTTCCGCCGACTCCAGCACGGCCTTCAACCGGGCGAGGTCGCTCTCGACAAGCGCGGTGTCCCGCTCGTACTCCGTGTCGCTCATGCCTGGCCCCCGACGCAGGCTGAACACCACCTCGGTGCCGTCGCCGTCGGCGATGGCACGCAGCGGCACGTACACCGTCTCGCCGGACGGCGTGCGCACCTCGTGGTCGAGCACGCCGTATTCGTTGGCCGGCGCGAACGTCAGCCGGGCCCGACCCTCGGGCGTGTCCACGAACCAGTCGCCACTCTCGCGGGTCACCGAGCCGCCCAGGCCCGGCGCCCAGCGGGGCAGGTTGGCCGGGTCGGACGCGAACGCGTAGACCTCCGCGACCGGGCGGTCGATGTGCACGCTGAGGTGCCGGGACTCGGTAGCCACGCCGCCGATGATCGCATGCTGTCGGGTACGACCGGCACCCGTCAGTCGGGTCGGCCGCCGGCACGTCGCCGTCGTGACCGGGCGACCAGGCCGACGCCGAGCAGCAGAAACCCGCCCACGATCAGGGCGGTGCCGACATGGTGGACGAACGACGAGGCATCGGGCCGGAGGGCGACGACCGCCGCCACTGCCGCGAAGACCGCCAGCATGGTCAGGACGCCGACGAACACCCGACGTCGTGTCGCCGAGTCGGTGGACACCAGGGGATCACCTCCGTTGCCGGGCCTCGTACCCACCGGCCGCCGACGCCACGCTCATTCGGGCATGTACGGTGCCAGTTCGTCGGCCAGCGCCCGCAGCCGGGCCGCGTCGCCGGTGGCGCCGAACCCGCTGGGCAGGACCGCCACGTCCCGCGTGTCCATCGGGGACGCCGCTTCGGTCAGGGCCTCGACCGTGCCGCCGGCGCGTTCGACCATGACGATGCCGAGCGCGGCGACGTCCTCGATCAGCGCCCGAAGGATCCGGTGCGTGGAGGTGCGATAGCGGCGCACCAGCGCGTCGACGAACGCGGTGAACGCGACGAGGTCGATCTCGTAGTCGTCATTGCCCTCCGGGCCGATGCCGGTGGGCACCTCGACAGCGCCGGCGACCGCCTCGACATTGCGGGCGAAGAGTCGGGCGACGCCGGTGGCCGGGTTCCACAGCACGGTCCGGCCGGCCTGAAAGTACTGGCTCACCGGGATGATTGTGGTACGCCCCGCGCTCGCGGGCGCCGGTAGGGTCGGTCGGTGTGGGACTGGACGCGTACGTGTCCTGCCGGTGCTGGCAGGACGGCCTCGCCACGCCGTGCCCGGTCGGCCCGGTCGGCCACGACGAGGAAGGCCACCTGACCCTGATCCAGACCGACGAGTACGACGCGACGGCCGAGAACGCCTTCTACGCCTGGATGTCCGCAGACGCCTGCCCGCACCCGCACATGGAGCTGGCGAGCGAGGGCGTGGCCAACTGGACCGGCGTACGACTGTTCCAGCAGGCGCTGCGCGCGGCCGGCGAGGACCGGTTCCCGACGCTGGCCGCCGCCCTGCCGGACGGCAACGACGGCGGCTTCCCGGCCGAGCGGGCGGCGGCGGTGCTGGCCGAGCTGGATGCGTTCCGGGAGAGCGCGGTCGCGGACGAGGTGGCGCTCGTCGACGAGACGACCGGGCAGGTGGTGATGCAGTACGTCGAGGCCTACCGCGGGGTGTTCATGTACGGTCCGGGCTGGCACGCCGGCGTGGACCCGGACGGATTCTTCGTCGTCGACGACGCCGACCCACCGGTCACGCTGTTCCGCGCCGCCCGGTTCACCCAGCGGACGCTGCCCGACGGCCGGGTCGAACTCGCCGCCGGCGGGACCCGGACCGTCGTGGCGATGAGACCGGTGGGCCAGCATCAGTCGCCGCCGCCCGAGCGGCTCGCGGTGCGTACCCGGAGCCGGTCGGCCGACGACTACGCCTACCTCGTCGAGCCGCTGCGCCGGCTCTGCGCCGCGTCGCTGGCCACCGGAAACCCGGTCGTGTGGTGCTGACCGGAAGCGGTCACCACGGCACCACGCCGGCGTCCTCGAAGAACCCGCCGGTCGGCCCGTCGTCGGGCAACGTCGCCAGCCGGATCGCGATCGCCGCACCCTGCTGCGGCGTCCGTACCCCACGGAAGCCGTTCAGGTCGGTCGCGGTGAAGCCGGGGCAAGCGGCGTTGACCAGGATGTTCGTGTCGCCCAGCGCCCGGGCGTACTGGATGGTCACCGCGTTGAGCATCGACTTCGACGGGGCGTAGGCGACCGAGAGCGGCCCGGTCTGGTTCTCGCCCGTCGAGGCGCTCTGCCGGGTCAGCGAGCCGACCCCGCTGGACATGTTGACGATGCGGGGCGACGTCGAGCGGCGCAGCAGCGGCAGCATCGCCTCGGTGAGGCGGACGACGCCGATCACGTTGACCTCGACCGCCGCCCGCACGGTCGCCACGTCGGCGCCGCCGGGCTGCTGCGGCAGCCCGCCGGTGACGCCCGCGTTGTTCACCAGCACGTCGAGGCCGCCGGCCCGCTCCTGGAGCAGGCGGGCGGCGGCGGTCACGCTCGCGTCGTCGGTCACGTCCAGCGGTACGCCGAACGCGTCCACGCCGTCCGCGCGCAGCTTCGCCACGGCCGCTTCCCGGCGTTGCTCGTCCCGGGCACCGACGCCCACCCGCCAGCCGAGCGCGCCGAGGCCGGCCGCGATCTCGTACCCGATTCCCTTGTTCGCGCCGGTCACCAGCGCGGTTCTGCGTTCGCTCATGCGGTCGATCGTGTCCGCGCCACCGGCGGCCGGCCAACACCGTCTCGGTAGCGGGCGATACCCACCGGGTATCGCCCGGGGTACGGTGGCCGGATGGAGACGCGGGAGCTGCGCTACTTCGTCGCGGTCGCCGAGGAGCTGCACTTCGGGCGCGCCGCGCGCCGCCTCGGCATCGCCCAGCCACCGCTGTCGCGGGCGATCCGGCAGCTCGAACGGCGGCTGGGGGCGACGCTGCTGGAACGCGACAGCCGGTCCGTGACGCTGACCGCGGCGGGCGCGGTGCTGCTGCGGGAGGGCCGGGCCGCGCTGGACTCGGTGGCCGCCGCCGAGCGTCGCACCCGCCGCGCCGCGTCCGCCGGGGGCGGCGAGCCCGGCCTGGTGCTGGCCACGAAGGCCGGCGCGTCCAGCGAGCTGTTGCCGAAGCTGCTCGACGCGTACGCCGCCGAACCCGACGCGGTCGCCGTGGAGGTGCTGCTGTGCGGCATCGGGGAGCAGGAACGGCTGCTGCGCGACGGGCGGGCCGACGTGGCGCTGCTGCACCTGCCGTTCGACTCGACAGCCGGGCTCGACACCGAGGAACTGGTGACGGAACAGCAGGTCGTGGTGCTGCCGGCGGGGCATCCGTTGGCCGCCCGGACGCACCTGCGCAGGGCCGACGTCGAGTCGTTGCCCGATCTGCCGCTGCCGCGCTGGCCGCGCCCGGACGGCACGTACGCGGACGGGCCGGGCCCGGAGGTCCGCCAGCACGCCCAACTGTTCCAGCTCATCGCGCTCGGCCGGGCGGCGGCGGTGCTGCCCGAGTCGTGCCGGACGATCCTGAGCCCGGGTCTGGCCGCGGTGCCGGTGCCGGACGCGCCGGCGGTGACCACGGTGATCGCGTGGCCGCCGCACAGCCGCTCCCGGGCCCTCGCCGGGCTGGTCCGCACCGCCACCCGCCTCTGACGACGCGCCGCGCGACGCGCCGGCCGTCGGCGGCGGGCGGCCGTGCGGGCCAGCCGTCCGTCTCCTGTCCCCGACGGGCGAGGGTCGCCGCGTCCCGGGCGTGTCGGGCCAGGAACAGTGATGAGGTTGAGGTGGTATACCTCCCAGTCATATTTATGACTGAGAGGAATACCGCTCAAAAGCAGACTGTCCTTCACGCCGGTAACGCTGGGTAACCGGAGCGCCGAGGCGTCACCGTTCGCCTAGTCGAGCAGGTCCTTGCGCATCTGCTGGGTGACCACCCGGTAGCCGGACGTCCGGTAAAGCCTGGCGGCCGTCTCGTTGGCGCCGAAGACGTTCAGCTCCAACGCCCGGGCACCCCGATCCCGGGCCGCCCGCTCCCCCGCCGCCAGCAGCGCCCGCCCCAGGCCCTGGCCGCGGTGCGCGGCGGCCACCTCGATGTCCTGGATGAAGGCGCAGTGCGGCAGGCCACGGGGATGGGTCAGGCTGATCCAGATCCGGCCGACCGGGGTGCCGTCGGGCAGCACGCCGACGAGGATGAGCTGGCCGGGAGTGGCCATGCCGTCGGGTAGCTGGGCAGCGATGGCCGTCCGCGCCCGTTCGACGCCCTCCTCGGCGGTCCAGTTGCCCGCCGTGACGTGTTCCCGCGCGTACTCGACGGCCAGCTCGTGCTGCCAGCTGTCGAACTCCGCCGCCGACATCGCCCGGACCGTCAGCTCAGTCACCGGCGGCCCGTCGTCGCGCCTCACGCAGCTTCATGGCGTGCTCCAGCAGCGTGATCAGCACCTCCTTGGCGGACTCGCGCTGGCGCGCGTCGCAGAGCACCACCGGCACGCCCGGGTCCAGGTCGAGCGCCGCCTGCACCTCGTCGAGCCGGAACTTCCGGGCACCCTCGAAGCAGTTCACCGCCACCACGAACGGCGTGCCCCGCCCCTCGAAGTAGTCGATCGACGGGAAGCAGTCGGCCAGCCGGCGCGTGTCGGCCAGCACCACCGCGCCGAGCGCGCCGAGCGCCAGTTCGTCCCAGACGAACCAGAACCGGTCCTGCCCGGGCGTGCCGAACAGGTAGAGCACCAAATCGTCGCTGATGGTGATCCGGCCGAAGTCCATCGCCACGGTGGTGGTCGACTTCTCCTCCACCCCGGACAGGTCGTCGATGCCGATCCCGGTCTCGGTCAGCACCTCTTCCGTGCGCAGCGGCCGGGTCTCGCTGACCGCGCCGACCATGGTGGTCTTGCCGACGCCGAAACCGCCGGCGATCAGGATCTTGATCGCGGTGGGCAGCGGCGCCGCTCCCGCCGGCCGCTCAGAGCGCCCGTAGTCCATTGATTACCGCCTCGAAAACGTGCTCGTCGGGAAGGCCGGCGGGGGTGGCGCGCGGCTCGCGTACCTGCACCAGGCTGCGGGCGGCCAGGTCTCCGAGGAGAACCCGGACGGTGCCCACGGGCAGGTCGAGATGGGCGGCGATCTCGGCCACGGACTGGATCCGCTGGCAGAGGCCGACGATCGCCACGTGCTCCGGGCCGAGCCCGGACTCCGACCCCACCTCGTTCCGCGTCGCGGTCACCAGGGAGATCAGGTCGAACGTGCCGGTCACCGGGCGTGCCCGGCCACCGGTCACCGCGTACGGGCGAACCACCGGGCCCGCGTGGTCGTCCACCCACTCCTGCTCCGTGGGATCCCCCGGGCGGGTCATCGCGCCGCGTTCTCGCCGAGGGGCTGTTCCCGGGTCGGTGACGCGACGAACCGGCCGACCCGGGTGACGAGCATGGCCATCTCGTACGCGATCAGGCCGACGTCCGCCTCCTCCGACGCCAGCACCGCCAGGCAGGCGTTGCGGCCGGCCGCGGTGACGAAGAGGAACGAGGACTGCATCTCGATGATGGTCTGCTGCACCTGACCACCGCCGAACCGCTTGCCGGCGCCGCGGGCGAGGCTCTGGATGCCCGCCGCCATCGCCGCCAGGTGCTCGCCGTCGTCCCGGCTCAATCCGCGGGACGAGGCCATCAGCAGTCCGTCGGTGGAGAGCGCCACGGCGTGTTCCGCCTGCTTGACCCGGCCGACCAGGTCATCCAGCAGCCACGCAAGATCCGCGCTCGAAGCCGTCTTCTGCGCCACTCGTCGTCCTCTTCTCCCCGGCTGGTGTGCCGTTCTCGTCCCGGATCCGTCGGCGTCGACGCCCGGTCAGGTGGCCTGCTCGTTCTCGTCGGCCGGCCCGCCGCCGGCCCCGTGCGCCCCGCCGAGCAACCGTGCCGCGTCGGTGCGGCCGCGTCGGGTTCCGCTCTGGTAGGAGCTCATCATCCGGCGCACCTGCTCCGGCGCGCGCGCCGCGTCCTCCGCCCCGTCGGTGTCCGCATCGGACTGCTCGTGCCGCAGCTCCGGGTTCAGACTGGCCTGGCGTACCCGGACCGGCAACCCGGAGTCGGTCACCGGCGGGGTCGCATCGGTCGTCGCCGGTGCGGCGCGGGTCTCGACCATGGCCAGCTCCGCGGTCGGCCCGGCCACCGCCGGCTGCCGTTTGCGGGTACGCGCCGGCAGCCCGGACGGGGTCAGCCGGGGCGCCACCGGCTCCGGCTCGACCTCCGGCGTACCGGAGTCGGCCGGGACGGGCGCGGCGGTGTCGTCGTCGTCGACCGGCCCGACCGCGGCGGTCTCGTCCCCGGAGCGGGCCGGCGGCTCCGCCGGCTCGCCGACCGGCGCCGGCGCGGCGGTCACCTCGCGGGTGCCGCCGAAGCCACCGGTGTCCTCGCTGATCAGCTCGCGCGGGATCAGCACCACCGCCGTGGTCCCGCCGTACGCGGACTCCCGGAGCTGCACCTTCACGCCGTGCCGCTCGGTGAGCCGGCTGACCACGAACAGGCCGAGGCGGGCCGCGTCGGCGAGGTTCAGCTCGGACCGGTCGACGATGCGCGCGTTCGCGGCGGCCAGCTCGTCGCCGCTCATGCCGAGGCCCCGGTCCTCGATCTCGATGGCGAAGCCGTTGGCGACGAGCTGCCCGCGCACCTCCACGGTGGTCTGCGGCGGCGAGAAGGACAGGCCGTTCTCGATCAGCTCGGCCAGCAGGTGGATCACGTCGCCGACGGCGCGGCCGGTCAACGACACCGCGCCCAGCGGCCGGACGGTCACCCGGGTGTAGTCCTCCACCTCGGCGACCGCGCCGCGCACCACGTCGACCATCGGCACGCTGCGCCGCCAGGCGCGGCCCGGGGTCGAGCCGGAGAGCACGATCAGGTTCTCCGCGTTGCGCCGCATCCGGGTGGCCAGGTGGTCGACCCGGAACAGGTCCTCCAGCTCCTCGGCGTCGTGCTCCCGGCGTTCCATGGCGTCGAGCAGGGTCAGCTGGCGGTGCACCAGGGCCTGGGTGCGCCGGGCCAGGCTGAGGAACACGTCGCGGACGCTGCGCCGCAGCTCGGCCTGCTCGACCGCGGTGCGGACGGCGGTCTCCTGCACCACGTTGAAGGCCTTGCCGACCTGGCCGATCTCGTCGTCGCCGAACTGCAGCGGCGGCGCCTCCCGGTCGACGTCCACCTCCTCGCCCCGACCGAGCCGCTCCACCACGCTGGGCAGCCGCTCGTTGGCCAGCCGGAACGCCGCCTCGCGCAGCCGCTCCAACTGCCGGACCAGCGCCCGGGCCGTGGTGATCGAGACGATCACGGACGCGACGACCGCGATCAGGCCGAGACCGGCGGCGAGCACCAGCCGGACGATGACGCCGACGGCGACCGGGGTGGCCCGGGACACGATGTCCTCACCGCCGGCGAGGATCACCCCACGCAGGTCGGTCATCGCCCGGTCGGCGGCGGCCCGCCAGGCGTCGGCGGTGAGTGGCGGGCGCACGTCCTCGCCCTTGGCCGCGAGCACCCGGTCCTGCAGGGTGCGCAGCTGACCGAAGGCCTCCCCCTCGACCATCTGCTGATAGCGGGCCCGGTCGGTCGGGGCCAGCTCCCGCGCGGTGCGGTCGGCGAGGAACCACTGCGCGCCGACCAGCCGGGCGAACGCGGTCTGCTCGGCGACGGTCAGCCGGTTGGCCGCGACCGCGCCGGTGAGCAGGGCGTCCTGTTGGGACAGCAGCTCACGGGAGCGGTTCAGGTCGATCAGCGCGGCGGTGTCCCGGGCGATCTGGTCGTCGTCGAGGCCGCCGAGGGCGTCGAAGACGGCGAAGATCCCGTCAACCGCCTCGTCGTACGCGTCGAGCGTGGCGGTCCGGTCGATGGTCTTGCGGCCGACCTCGTCGCGGACCTGGGTGAGCTGGCCGAGTTCGGTCTTCAGCTCGGCGAGGCGCTGCTCCAGCTCGTCGCTGGCCGGAACCTCGGTGCGCCAGTCCTGCACCGAGTCCCACAGCGTGGTGGCCGCGTCGTCGGTGCGCCCGCGCTGGGCCTGCAGCTCCTGCAACTGCGCGGGGTCGGACTCACCCAGGTAACGCAGCGAGAGGCGGCGTTCGTTCTGCAGCTCCAGCAGCAGCGGGTCGCTCGGCTCGAAGACCCGCGCGTTGAGCGCCTGCACGCCGAGCAGGTTGAACCCGTCGCGCACGGTCACCCAGGCCGCGAAGCCCCAGAGCGCGATCAGCGACGCCAGCAGGGCGATGATCTTCGTACGGAGATTCGTACTGCGGGAACCCATCACACCGTCCTGGCCCGGTCTTCGGTCGGCTCGAAATCCGATCGACTCCGGCGCACGCTAGCAGCCGTCGTGAACTCCATTCAAGCGATCCTGATCATGGTGGGTGCGGGGTACGTCGATGCCCGGCCGGCGCGGCCCGAGGCGGCCAGCACCGCCGCGCGTACGATCAGCGTCGGTCGGTACAGGTCCTTGTCGTGCCAGAGCGCCGGACCGTCGTCGCCTCCGTCCAGCTCGGACAGGCGCGCGCGCCCCCGGGCCAGCGCCGCGGCGATCCGCGCGTCCCCCGGGCGGCCGGCGCCGGCCAGGGCGAGCACCGCGTACGCGGTCTCCTCGGCGGTGCCGTGCCAGCGCCCCCAGGATCCGTCCGGGCGCTGCGTGTCCAGCAGCCAGCCGACGCCCCGCTCCACGGCGGCCCGGGCCGCACCGTCGGGCGCGTGGTCGGCCAGGGCGAGCAGCACCGCGTACGTCGCGTAGTAGGCCGAGGCGTGCCAGCGGTCGTCCCACCGCCCGTCCGGCTCCTGCCGGGCGACCAGCCACTCGGTCACCCGCCGCCGGGCCGCCGTGACACCGGGCCGGCTCGGGTGCTCGCCGAGCGCGTCGAGCACGTGCGCGTTGGTGGTCAGCGACGCCCCGTCCTCCCCCGGCCAGGTGCAGAAGTGCCGTCCGGTGTCGTACCCGGCGAGCGGGCCGACGCCGAGCGACCGGCCCAGCCGGGCCAGCACGTAGAGCGTGACCGCTGTGGTGTCGGCGTCGGCGGGCAGGCCGGGCGCGGTGGCCGCGCCGGACGCGCCGACCGCGGCGCGCAGCCCGGTCAGCACCGCCTCGGGCACCCGCACCGGCACGCCGGCCCGGATCAGCACGGCGAGCACCCAGGCCCGCTCGAAGACCGTGATCGGGGTGGCGCAGGACACCGGGCCGGAGCGGGCGACGGCGCGCAGGTAGTCCAGGGCGGCACCGGGTTCGGGCCGGCCGAGCCAGGCGGCCGTGGCGGCCGGTGAGGCGCCCACCGACCCGCTCGCCGAGGGCCGCACACCTGCCGCCCGGTGGGCCAGCTCGCCGGTCACCTCCAGCGCGTGCGCCAGCTTCTCCGGGACAGGGCGGCCGGCGGCCAGCAGGCCGCGTACCCGGGTCAGCCGGGCCGGGTCGAGACCGGGCGGCAGCGGCAGGCGTGGCCGGTCCGCCCACCCGGCCGGCCCGGGCGGCGGTCCCGCCGGCCCGGTGAGGTGCCGGTCGACGGCGGTGAGCAACGCCGGCACGATCAGGTCGGTGGCCGGGAGGTCGGGTGGCGGGTCGCCACGCAGCGCGCCGGCCAGGAACGCCAGGCCCCGGTGGGCGGCGGCGGCCGGCGCCGCGGTCGGCCCGTCCCGGTGCAGCACGGCCAGCAGGGCCTCGACGGCGCTCAGCGTCGGCACCAGCGCGTAGCCACCGGGGCCGCCCCAGCCGCCGTCCGGGCGCTGCCGGTCGAGCAGCCAGGCCAGGCGCGCGTCGTGGCCGGGCAGCCACGGCGCCAGCGTGACCAGTCGGCCGGTCTCGTAGACCGACGGTGAACTCTGCCCGACCGGGTCGTGGGCGAGCGCGTCGACCAGTTCGCGCGCCGGTCCGGTCCGGATCGCGGGCTGCGCGGTGAGACTCACCGGACACCCCAGAAGTCGGTGTGCCGGTAGAAGCCGGTGGTGTAGCCGAGCTGCCGGGACAGGAAGTCGGCCTCCCGGGGCACCTCGCCGGCCAGGTCCGCCAGCCGGACCCGGCAGAGGTCGACCTGCTCGGCGAACCGCCGTTCGATCTCCGCCGGGTCGTCCACCAGCAGCAACGCGTTGAGGTCGCCCGACTCCACGTCCCGACGGTGGGTGCCGAGATCGTTGACCAGCCGCAGGGCCCGCTGCACCTCGTCGCCGACCTCGATCAGCCGGTCCAGCGTGGCGGCGTCGCGCACCGATCCGGTGTGGATCCAGTGGGCCACGTTGACCACGGTGGCGGCGAGGTTGTCCGCGTTGGCGAGGTATTCGGCGAGCGTCGGGCGCCCGGTGCCGCGCCACGTCCACTCGCGGGCCATCGCGTCCAGCGTGCGTGCCATCGTGGCCCGCCACTGCCCGCGCAACGCGTGGTAGCCGGGCGCGGCCGCGACGTCGTCGCGCAGCTCGACGAGGAACCGGCCCAGCGGATCGTCGGCGCCGGCGCCGTCGAGCACGTCCAGGCAGGTGCCGGCGATCCGGTCGACCTCGGCCCGGCTGGTCGCCTGGTGGTCGACCAGCCAGTCGACCGCGAAGCCCCACAGCACCGCCCGGTTGGTGACGGCCAGCTCCGCGGCCGTGTGCCAGGGGGCGCTGAACGCCATGGCCGAGGCGATGCTGCTGAACAGCGTCGCGTCGAACGGCTCGCCGGGGAACAGCTCCGGGTGGGCCGCGGCGGCCTTCCGCAGGGCCCGCTGGCCGTGCGCGGCGAGCGCGCAGACGCGACCCTGTTCGGCGGCCGCGGCGATCGGGTCCGGCGCGGGTACGCCGGTCACGCCGACTCCGCCCGGCCGGCGGCGAGCAGCGTCAGCTCGACGCGTTCGCGTGGCCGCAGCGCAGCGGCCAGGCGCAGCCCGGGCACCTCGGTGCGGCGCAGCCGGAAGCGGTAGCGGCCGAGCATGGTGGCGAGAATGAGCTGGGCCTCCAGATAGAACAGATTCATGCCGAGGCACTGGTGCGGGCCCCCGCCGAACGGGAAGTGGGCGTACCGGTGGCGGGCCCGGACCCGCTCGGGCCGGAACCGCTCCGGGTCGAACTCGTCGGGCCGGTCCCAGAACTGACCCATCCGTTGGGTGATCAGCGGGCTGACCGCCATGGTGGCGCCGGGCTCGATCGGCACGCCGTCGATGACGTCCTCGGCGACCGCGCGGCGCGGGATGATCCAGCCGATCGGATAGAGCCGCAGCAGTTCGTCGAGGACCATCCGGGTGTAGGTGAGCCGACCGAGGTGCTCACGGCGTACCGGCTCGCCGCCCACCACCTCGTCGATCTCGGCGTAGAGCCGCTCGGCGACCTCGGGGTGCTGGTGCAGGTGGGGCCAGGCCCAGGTGAGCACGTTGATCGTGGTCTCGGTGGTGGCGGCGAACATCGCCACGGTGTCGTTGCGGACCTGCCGCTCGTCGAGTTGCCGGCCGTCGTCGGTGCGGGCCCGCCAGAGGGTGGAGATGACGTCGTCGCCGGAGTCGGCGTCGTCGCGGGTCTGCCGGACGATCGGCACCAGCACGTCGTCCACGACGCGTACCGCGCGGCGGAACGTGCGGTCGCCCGGCATGGGCAGCGACAGCGGCGCGAACGGCACCACGATCCGCGGGATGACGGCGGTGGCGATGCGGTCCTGGGCGTCGATCACGCGCATCGCGTCCGGCACCGAGATCCGGTCCGCGAAGAGCACCTTCATGATCGCCCGACTGACGATGCGGGCCTGTTCGACGCCGATGTCGACCGGCCGGCCGGCGCGGTACGGCTCGTCCAGCTCGTCGACGGCGTCGGAGATGGCGACGGCCATGCCGTCGACGAGCGCCTCGACCCGCTTGGCGGTGAACATCGGCTGGAGCATCCGCCGGCTGGCCGACCAGATCTGCCCCTCGCCGAGGATCCCCTCGCCGAACAGCCGCTTGACCGGGCGCCAGAACAACCCGTCGCCGGCGCGCTCGTAGTTGTCCGCCCGGTCGCGCAGCACGTGCTGCACGTGCCGGGGGTGGGTGACCAGGTAGGGACGGAACGAGCCGAGGTTGAGCCGGACGAGGTCGCCACCGGTGCGGTTACCGATGTCGATCAGCGCGCGGGCCGGGTCGCGCAGGACGGCCGGTAGGACCTGTCGCAGCGGCACGGTGCGCGGCCGCCCGGTGGGTCGGGACGGGCCGGACGAATCGACCACCTGAACGCTCCCTCGGGTTGACTGAGGGTCGTTACCCCGTCTCGACCCGTGAACGTTGCTCGCGAGCATGCCATCCTGAGCGGCGAATCAAAAGACGGCTCGGAGGATATTTCACTTAACAACAATCTCTTTGTCGAGAATGGAGCCGGTGGGATATGCGTCACGCCGCAAGCCTTCCGGCGCAAGGCGGGGCCCCCGCTTAACGCTTCCGGTAGAGGCGGGGCCCCCTTTTAACACGTGCCTCGCGGGAGCGGGAACGCGGGCGCGAGGGCGTCCGCTGTGCCAAGCTTCGGGCATGGACGACAAGACCATCCTGAGCCGGATCTCGGAACTCGTCGACGAGGAGCACCGGCTACGCGCCGGCGCCCAGGAGCACGAGGCCGGCACCGACGACGAGGCGCGTGAGCGGCTGCGGCACCTGGAGGAGTCCCTGGACCAGTGCTGGGACCTGCTCCGCCGTCGACGGGCGGCCCGGCAGGCGCACGGCGACCCGGACGCCCAGGGCGAGCGCCCGGTGCCGGAGGTCGAGCGCTACCTCCAGTGACCCGGCGGCCGGGCGGTGCGGCCCGACCACGCCGCCCGGCCGGCTCGACGCGGTGCGGCCCGACCACGCCGCCCGGCCGGCTCGACACCGGCGCGCCCGGCGTCCCGGGCGGGACCGCTCCCGCCCGGAACAGCCGCAGCTCAGCGGATCCCCGCCTCCCGCGACAGCGTCTCGGTCAGCGCCACCGGATCGGTGGCGGAGGCCGGCAGCCCTCGGGCGGTGAACCAGGCGGCCACCACCCGCACGTCGCGGGCCAGGAACTCGCCGCCCTGCGGGTTGGCCACCACGTCCACCACCTGCGGCAGGTCGATCATGACCAGCCGGCCGGCGTGCACCAGGAGGTTGTACGGGGACAGGTCGCCGTGGGCGTACCCGGCGCGGGCCAGCACCACCAGCGCCTCGACCATCTGCTCCCACAGGTCGCGCAGTTCGGCGTCGGTGGGCCGGACCTGGGCCAGCCGGGGCGCGGCCTCGCCCGCGTCGGCGTCGCCGACGAACTCCAGCATCAGCTCGGTGCCGAGCAGTTGCACGGGATAGGGCACGGAGATCCGGCCGGAGGCGGCCCCGATCTCCCAGAGCCGGGACAGCGCGGCGAACTCGGCCGCCGCCCACTGCCCGGCGATCATCTGCCGGCCGAACGCGGTGCGGCCGGTCATCGCCCGCATCTCCCGGGAGCGGCGGACGCGGCGGCCCTCCAGGTAACCGGCGTCGCGGTGGAAGAGCCGGTGGTCGGCGTCCCGGTACCGCTTGGCCGCGAGCAGGCAGCGGCGGTCGGTGTCCGGCACGGCACGGCGGACCAGGTGGACGTCCGCCTCCTTGCCGGTCTTGAGCACACCCAGCTCGGTGTCCCGGGCGGCCAGCTCGGTGACCAGCCAGTCCGGGTGCGGCTCGGGGCCGTGGACGGCCTGGTCCCAGGAGGACCAGCGGTCCTCCGTGTCGGGTTCGGCGTCCGGGTCGGGGAGGGTCGGCCGGGGCCGCCCCCGCTTCAGGAAGTGGGGTTGATCGTCGTCGAAGCGGCTCTTGCCGCGGCCACGGCGCTGCGGCGCCGGGAGATCGTGATCGCGCACGGGTGGATCTGTCCTTCGATCGAGGCTGGTGGAGGCAGGCGGAACGACCCTGCAAAGACGGCCATGACCGACCTCCTCTCCTCGACCGGGCGACACCCGGGTGCGCCCTCGCGCGGCACCATGCTCGCCGGGCCGGACCGGGTGGGGCAACCGGTTTTCCGCTCAGCCCGCCAGCACGGCGGCCACGGCCGGGATCACCCCGTCCTCGACCCGGGTCGGCGCGAACCGAGGGTCCGACCAGCGGCGCCCCCGGTGCAGCCAGACGCTGGGCAAACCGACCGCGGTCGCGCCGCCGATGTCCGCCTCCGGGCTGTCGCCGACCACCCACGCGCCGCGCAACGGCATTCGGGCCCGCTGGGCGGCGAGCGCGAAGATCCGTGGGTTGGGCTTGCTGACGCCGGCCTCCTCGGAGATCACCCAGTCGGCGACGTACCGGTCCAGGCCGGTGCTGCGGATCTTGGTGTCCTGCTGGCGCGCGGCGCCGTTGGTGACCACGACCGGCACCCAGCCGGCGTCGGCGGCGATCCGCAGCGCGCACGCCACCAGCGGATCGAGCCGCATGTGCGCCACCACGCCGTCGCGCAGCTCGTCGACCAGGTCGATCGAGGGGATGCGCAGGCCGTAGCGGTCACGGATGGCGTCGGCCACGTCCCAGCGGTCGGTCAGCCCGTCGGCGTCGACGGAGACGAGCCAGTCGAGGTCGCCGACGGGCGCGCCGACGCTGTCCAGGAAGCGTGCTCCCCAGGCGCGGAACGACCCGTCGCGGTCCAGGAGGGTGTTGTCCAGATCAAGCAGGAGCAACGGCACCTGAGCACCCTACGGGAACGGCCGGAGCACCGGCAGGGCCGAGGGTCCCCTCGTCGCGCTCAGGCGACCAGCGTCGCGCGGGCGGACCCGGCGTCCGGCAGCCGGTCGAGCAGCATGGTGTGCGCCGCGCGGGTGTCCGCCAGGACGTCCGGGTCCAGCGTCGCCAGCAGCACGTCCTCGCCGATGTCCGCGCCCCGGGCCAGCGGCCGGCCCTCCGGGTCGTAGACCGCCGCGCCACCGTTGAACCGCCAGGGGTCCGTGCCGCCGACCGCGTTGGCGAAGACCACGAACATGGTGTTGTCCAGCGCGCGGGCGGCGTAGTAGAGGTCGCGGCGGTGCGCCGAGCCGGCCAGGTAGCCGCTGGGGCAGAGGTAGCCGTGCGCGCCGTCGGCCGCCGCGGCCCGGCCGTGTTCGGGGAAGCAGCCGTCGTAGCAGATGCCGAGGCCGAACCGCCACGTGTCGACAACCAGCGTGGCGCCCCGCCGGCCCGCGTCGAACAGCTCGCGCTCGCCGCTCCAGAGCTGCTGCTTGTCGTACGCGGCGGTGACCGCGCCGGCCGGGTCCACGACCAGCGACGAGATGGTGCGCCGCCGGTCGGGGTGCCGAACCGCGGCGCCGATCACCACGGCGGCTCCGGTGTCCCGGGCGGCGGCGCGCAGCGGGTCGAGCCTGGGGTCGTCGACCCGCCCGTCGGAGTCGGCGGCAACGTCCGTCCCGCCGGGGTCGGCGCCCAGTGTCGGCGGGTGGTACGCCGGCAGGAACAGCTCGGGCAGCACCACCACGCGGGCACCGGCGGCGCGGCCGACCAGGCGGGCGGCGGCGGAGGCGTTGCCGGCGACGTCGCCGGGCGCCGGGCAGGCCTGGACGGCGGCGACGGTCAGCGGGGCGGTGGGGAGGGACACGAGCGGGATCGTAGCGAACGGCTCTCGCAAGCCGTACGTACGGTTTGCATCGGCCCTGCTCACCTGCGACGATCGTGCCGTGCCCAGAGTAAGTCAGGACCAGCTCGACGCGCGCCGGCAGGAGATCCTCACCGCGGCCCGGGCGTGTTTCGCCCGGCACGGCTACGAGGGCGCCACCGTGCGACGGCTGGAGGAGGCGACCGGCCTCTCCCGGGGCGCGATCTTCCACCACTTCCGCGACAAGGACTCGCTCTTCCTCGCGGTGGCCGAGGACGACGCCGCCGCCATGGTGGAGACCGTCGCCCGCAACGGCCTGGTCCAGGTGATGCGGGACCTGCTGGCCCGCGCGGTCTCCCCGGACACCACCGGCTGGCTCGGCAGCCAGCTCGAGGTCTCCCGCCGGCTGCGCACCGACCCGGCGTTCGCCAAGCGCTGGTCCGAGCGTTCGGCGGCCATCGCCGAGGCGACCCGGGAACGCCTGCTCCGCCAGCGCGAGGCCGGGGTGCTCCGCGACGACGTGCCGATCGACGTGCTCGCCCAGTTCCTGGAACTGGCCTACGACGGGCTGGTGCTGCACCTGGCGATGGGCCGGCCCGCCGGTGACCTCGCCCGCGTGCTCGACCTGGTCGAGGAGGCCGTCCGCCGGCACTGAGTCTCGGTCCGGTAACTGCCCCCGCCGAGGAGATCAACGCTGGCGCACCTGCTCCACAATGGGCCGCGACCCCCCCTCGCGACAGGAGCAGACCATGACCGTCCTCGCGGCCGACACCTGGGGCGTACCCGGCCCCGTCTTCCTGCGCTGGTACCTCGTCGCGGCCGTCGTCCTGGTCGTCGGCACGGCCGTCTACCGGTTCCGCGCCCTGGCCGGCACCGCCGTGACCGATCACGGCGCGCTCGGGCCGCAGCAGGTCGCGTACCTCAACGGGGGTGACCAGCTCGCGGTCTGGACCTCGCTCGGCGGGCTGCGCCGGGCCGGCGCGGTCGGCGCGCACCCGGACCGGCGGCTGGCCCCCGGCGGGCCGCTGCCGGCCGGGGTCACCCCGCTCGACCAGGCCGTCCACCACGCTGCCAGCCGTGGGCTGCGCACCCGCGAGCTGGCCGGCGACGAGTGGGTCCGACGCGCGCTGGACGAGCTGCGCGACGGGCTGGTCGGCCGCGGCCTGGCCCTGGACCCGGAACGCCGCCGCTCGCTGCGGCGCGGGTCCACGGCGCTCGGCCTGCTGCTGGTCCTCGGCGTCGTGCGCGCCTTCGTCGGCCTGACCAACGGCCGGCCCGCCGGCTTCCTGCTCCTCGCCCTGTTCCCGCTCTTCGTCGCGTTCGTGCTGCTCAACCGCGTGCCGTGGCGCACCCGGGCGGCCACCGCCGCGCTGCGCGACCTGCGCCGCCGGCACGCCTGGCTGCGGCCGGCCGCCGCACCCGCGTACGCCACCTACGGCCCGTCGGACGCGGCCCTGGGCGTGGCGCTGTTCGGCACCGCGACGCTCTGGACCATGGACCCGGGTTTCGCGGAGCAGGCCGAGATCCAACGCCAGGCGATGGGCAGCGCCGGCAGCTCCGGCACCTCGTGCGGCGGTGGCGGCAGCTCCTGCTCCGGGGGCGGCTCCTCCTGCGGCGGCGGCAGCTCCTGCGGCGGTGGCGGCGGGTGCGGCGGCGGGTGCGGCGGATGAGCGGCCCGTCCGGCGTCGGCATCGGCTGGCGCCCCGAGATCGCCGGCTTCGTGGCCGGGCTGCCGGGGCTGCGCTTCGTCGAGGTGGTCGCGGAAGGAGTGAACCCGGCCGGGCCGCTACCCGACGGCCTGGTCGAGCTGCGCGACCGCGGCGTCACCGTCGTACCCCACGGGGTGCGGCTCTCGCTCGGCGGCGCGGAACCGGTCGACGGGCACCGGGTGGCGCACCTGGCCGGTGTGGCCGAGGCGCTGGCGGCGCCGCTGGTCAGCGAGCACATCGCGTTCGTGCGGGCCGGCGGGCTGGAGGCCGGTCACCTGCTGCCGCTGCCGCGCAGCCGGGAGGCGGTGGCCGCGGTGGTCGCCAATGTGCGGCGGGCGCAGGCGGAGCTGCCGGTGCCGCTGGCGCTGGAGCCGATCGCGGCGCTCTTCGACTGGCCCGACGACGAGCTGGACGAGGCCGACTTCCTCACCGAGATCCTCGACGCCACCGGGGCGCTGCTGCTGCTCGACGTCGCGAACGTGCACGCCAACGCCCGCAACCGGGGCACCGACCCGGCCGCGCTGCTGGACCGGCTGCCGCTGGAGCGGATCGCCTACGTGCACGTGGCCGGCGGCGCCGAGGCCGGCGGCTACTACCACGACACCCACACCGACCCGGTCCCCACCGCGGTGCTCGACCTGGTCCGGGAGCTGTGCGCGCGGCGGCGACCGCCGCCGCTGCTGCTGGAACGCGACGGCCACTACCCGCCCGCCGCCGAGCTGCGCGGCGAGCTGGACGCGCTGGCCGCCGCCTCCGGCCATCCGGTGGTCACGTGAGCGGCGACCTGGCCGCCCGCCAGGCCGAGCTGGTCGCGGCGCTGGTGGCGGGCGGTCCGCTGCCGCCCGGCTTCGCCCCGGCGCCGGTCGACGCGGCCCGGCGGGCGCTGCTGCGCAAGCGGGCCGGTGAGGTGGCCCGGCACTGGCCGCTGCTCGCCGCCGGCCTCGGTGCCGACTGGCCGAAGGTGTTCACCGACTGGGCGGACGGTCGCCCCACCAACGGCTCGTTGCGCGACGGCTGGGACCTGGCCCGCGAGCTGCGCACCCGGGACATGTTGCCGCCGCTGGGCGCGGAGGAGCTGGCCGTGCGCGAGGCCACGAGCCGCTACGACGGCCGCGGCGCGCCCCGGCCACGCCGCCTGCCGGCGTTCGCCCGCACCGGCGGCGCCGTCGCGGTCCAGTTCGCCGGCCGGGTACGCCTGCTGCGGCCCGCCCCGCGCTGACAGCAACCCCTCGGGTACGGCAGGATCGGGCGCATGGATCTCGGACTCGCCGACCGGGTGTACGTGCTCACCGGCGCCTCCGGCGGCCTCGGCTTCGCCACCGCCGAGCAGCTCGTCGCCGACGGCGCCCGGGTGGTGATCGCCGCCCGGGCACCGGAACGGGTGGCCGCCGCCGTCGAGGCGCTCGGCGACCCGGCGCGCGCCATCGGGCTGACCGCCGACCTCGCCGACCCCGGCACCCCGGCCCGCCTCGTCGCCGCGGCGCGTGAGCACTTCGGCCGCCTCGACGGCGCGCTGATCTCGGTCGGCGGCCCGCCCCGGGGCACCGCCGCCGAGATCACCGACGAGCAGTGGCGGGAGTCGTTCGAGACGGTCTTCCTGGGCAGCGTCCGGGTCGCCCGCACGGTGGCCGGCGCGCTCACCGACGGCGGCGCGATCGGCCTGGTGCTGTCCACCTCGGCGCGCGCCCCGCTGGCCGGTCTCGGCATCTCCAACGGCCTGCGCCCGGGCCTGGCGGGCGTGGCAAAGGACCTGGCCGACGAGTACGGCCCGCGCGGCGTACGGGTGCTGAGCCTGCTCCCCGGGCGGATCATGACCGACCGCAACCGGGAACTGCTGGCCGCCACCGGCGACGCCGACCGGGCCCGCGCCGAGGCGGAGGCGGCCATCCCGTTGGGCCGCATCGGCGACCCGGCCGAGTTCGGCCGGGTGGCGGCGTTCCTGCTCTCCCCCGCCGCCGGCTACGTCACCGGGGTGACCGTGCCGGTCGACGGCGGCGCGCTGCGCGGGCTGTGACGGCGATCGTGGTGCGCGCCCGGCCCGCGACCGTGCTCCCGACGGCCTCGCGCTGCACGGCGGCGTTCCCGACGGCCTCGCGGTGCGCGGAGGTGTTCCGGTGACCGACCGGCGCCGCCCCGGGGGCGGGCGGCCCGAGGCCGCTCCCGGGCCGGGCACGCCGGCCCGCCGTCACCCCAGGCCCAGTCGGGAGCAGCTCGCCGCCGCGGCCGACCGGCTGCTGCCCGACGTGGTCGCCCCCGGGCTGGACGTGCTCTTCGTCGGCATCAACCCGGGCCTGTGGTCGGCGGCCACCGGCTGGCACTTCGCCCGCCCGGGCAACCGGTTCTGGCCGGCGCTGCACCGCGGCGGGTTCACCCCGCGGCTGCTGCACCCCAGCGAACAGGACGAGCTGCCCGCGCTCGGGCTGGGCATCACCAACATGGTGGCCCGGGCCAGCGCGCGCGCCGACGAGCTGACCGCCGAGGAACTGGTCGACGGCGCGCGGGTGCTGACCGGGAAGGTGGAACAGCACCGGCCGCGCTGGGTGGCGGTGGTCGGGGTGACCGCCTACCGGATCGGGTTCGCCCGGCCGAAGGCCGGCTTCGGGCCGCAGCCGGAGTCGCTCGGGCCGGCCCGGCTGTGGGTGCTGCCCAACCCGAGCGGGCTCAACGCGCACTTCACCCCGGAAACGCTCGGCGCCGCGTTCGGCGAGCTGCGGACCGCCGTCACCGGCGGCGCGCCCTAGTTGGCGGCGGCCGGCGGCATGGCCTCCTGGGCGACGTAGGTGCCCATCGGCACCGTGGTCACCACCGGCTCGGGCTGCTCCGGCTCGGCGTAGGGCGCCGGGGAGTCGGCCACCGCGAACTGGGTGCGGTAGAGCTCGGCGTAGAGCCCGCCGACCGCCACCAGCTCGTCGTGCCGGCCACGCTCGACGATCCGCCCCTCGTCGAGGACCAGGATCTGGTCGGCGTCGCGCACGGTGGAGAGCCGGTGCGCGATCACCAGCGCGGTACGCCCGGTCAGCGCCACCGACAACGCCCGCTGCACCGCCGCCTCGCTCTCCGAGTCGAGGTGCGCGGTGGCCTCGTCGAGGATCACGATCGACGGCGCCTTGAGCAGCAGCCGGGCGATGGCGATGCGTTGCTTCTCACCGCCGGAGAAGCGGTAGCCCCGCTCCCCCACGGTGGTGTCGAGCCCGTCGGGCGTGGCCCGGACCAGGTCGGCGACCTGGGCGCCGGCCAGCGCGGCCCAGATCTCGTCGTCGGTGGCGTCGGGCTTGGCGTAGCGGAGGTTCTCCCGGATCGTCTCGTGGAACAGGTGCGAATCCTGGGTGACCACGCCGATCTCGTCGCGCAGCGAGGCGAGCGTCGCGTCGCGCACGTCGACGCCGCCGACCAGCACCTGGCCGTCGCTGACGTCGTAGATCCGGGAAATCAGCATGGACAGCGTCGACTTGCCGGCGCCGGACGGGCCGACCAGGGCCACCATCTGCCCCGGCTCGACGGCGAACGAGACGCCCTTGAGCACCGGCTCGTTGACCGTGCGGTCGAGTGTGGCGACCTCTTCCAGCGACGCCAGCGACACCTCGGCGGCGCTCGGGTAGCGGAAGCGCACGTCGCGGAACTCGACCCGGCCGTTGCCCCGGGGCACCGGCACGGCGTCGGGCTTCTCCTCGATGCCGGGGCGCAGGTCGAGCACCTCGAAGACCCGGTCGAAGGAGACCAGCGCGCTCATCACGTCGACCCGGACGTTGGAGAGCGCGGTGAGCGGGCCGTAGAGGCGGGTGAGCAGCAGCGCCAGCTTGACCACGGTGCCCGCGCTGACGGCGCCGGCGACGGCGAGCCAGCCGCCCAGCCCGTAGGTGAGCGCCTGGGCGAGCGAGGCGACCAGCAGCATCGCCACGAAGAAGGTGCGGGAGTACATGGCGGACTGGATGCCGATGTCGCGGACCCGTTCGGCCCGGGCGGCGAACCGGGTGGCCTCCACGTCCGGCTTGCCGAAGAGCTTGACCAGCAACGCGCCCGAGACGTTGAACCGCTCGGTCATGGTCGCGTTCATCTTGGCGTCGAGGTTGTAGGACTCGCGGGTGATCTCGGCGAGCCGCTTGCCCACCCGGCGGGCCGGGATGATGAAGATCGGCAGCAGCACCAGCGCCAGCACGGTGATCTGCCAGGAGAGCACCAGCATCGCCCCGGCGGTGAGCACGAGCTGGATGACGTTGCTGACCACCCCGGACAGCGTCGAGGTGAACGCCCGCTGGGCGCCGAGCACGTCGTTGTTGAGCCGGCTGACCAGCGCGCCGGTCTGGGTGCGGGTGAAGAACTGCAGCGGCATCCGCTGGACGTGGTCGTAGACCCGGGTGCGCAGGTCGAGGATGATGCCCTCGCCGATGCGTGCCGAATACCACCGCTGGGCCAGCGAGAAGAGCGCGTCGGCCACGGCCAGCACCGCGATGATCACCGCGAGCCGGACCACGGTCTGGCGGGCCTCGGACCCACCGCCGGCGATCGCGTCGATCACGTCACCGGCGAGCAGCGGGGTGGCCACCCCGATCACCGCGGCCACGATCACGGTGACCAGGAAGACGACGATGTCGCGCCGGTAGGGCTGGGCGAAGGCGACGATCCGCCGGGCGGTGCCGCGCTTGAGCCGGTGCGCGGAGACCTCGTCGCGGTTGCGCAGGGACCGGAGCATGCTCCAGCCGCCCATGCCGCCGCCGGCCATGTGGTTGGACATCCGTCACCTCCGGGTCGTCGGGCAGCATGAACCGTCGGGTTCGATTCTCCCGACGCCTGTGACAACCTCGCGAGTAACCCAGATCTTCCCGAACGGTCCTTACTGCTATTCGCCCCGTCCGGCCAGGTCCCGGATCCGCCTCGTCTGCGCCTCGCGCTCGGCCCGCTGCTGCTCGGCGTGCGAGCGGACGGCCGCGCCGGCGAGCAGCGCCTTGATCTCCACGATCGCGTCGCGGTTGTTGGCGAGCAGCCCGGCCGACAGGTCACCGACGGCGGCGTCCAGCTGGTCGTTCGGCACCACCAGGGTGGCCAGACCGATCCGGTCGGCCTCGGCGGCGTCCATCCGGCGGCCGGTAGCGCAGATCTCCAGGGCCCGGGAGTAGCCGACCAGCTCGACCAGGCGGCGGGTGCCGGCCAGGTCGGGAACCAGGCCGAGGGTCACCTCGGCCATCGAGAGCTTGGCGTCCGCGGCGAGGACGCGCAGGTCGCAGGCGAGGGCGAGCTGGAAGCCGGCGCCGATGGCATGGCCCTGCACCGCGGCGATCGAGATGACGTCCGGCCGGTGCAGCCAGGTGAAGCCGTCCTGGTAGCCGGCGATCCGGTCGGCGCACTCGGCCTCCGGCAACGTGGCCAGCTCGGCGAAGGAGCCCGGCCCGGAGGCACCGGCGACCGCCAGATCCAGGCCGGCGGAGAAGGAGCGGCCCTCGCCGCGCACGACGACGACCCGGACGTCACCGGGCAGGTCCCGGGAGAAGTCGCTCATGGCGCGCCACATGGCCGGGGTCTGGGCGTTGAGCACGTCGGGCCGGCACAACGTCACCGTCGCGACCGGCCCGTCGCAGTCGAGTCGTACTCCGGTCGTCTCGGCGGTCACCGGACCACCCGGAGCGCGACGCTGATGGACGACGCTGGGGGGCGGGTCACGCCTTCTTGCGGCGCCGGGCGCCGCCGCGCTGCCGCAGCTGCACCCCGGACTCGGTGAGCACCCGGTGGATGAATCCGTAGGAACGGCCCGTCGAGGCCGCCAGCGCACGGATGCTCTCACCCCCGGTGTACCGCTTTACCAGGTCTTTGGCGAGCGTCTGACGCTCGGCCCCGACGATCCGGCGACCCTTCTCAGTGCTGGTGGCTGTGCCGGTGGCTGCCATGCTGATTCCTCACGTCCCAGACTGTGCGGTTCGGATACGGTCCCACCTATTAGACCGCCTCGGACGATCATGCGCCAGATATCAACTATTCGCCAACCGACACGCTACGCAAAGTCAACTTCCCGATAGAGTGATCCTTCCGACCGTCTGATCCGTACCGGCCACGTCGTATCGTGCCCCCGGTGACCGATCTGATCGCCGCCGCGGCCGCTGCCGCCGGCGTGTTCACCGCCACCAACCTCGACGACATCGTCGTGCTCACCGTGCTGTTCGTGGCGGCCCGGCGCAGCGGCCGGCCCCGGCCCTGGCAGATCGTCGCCGGTCAGTACGCGGGCATCGGCGCGCTGGTCGCCGTCGCGGTGGTGGCCGCAGCCGGCCTGCTGGTGGTGCCCGACCCGTGGCCCGGCCTGCTCGGGCTGCTGCCGATCGCGCTCGGCGTCCGGGCGCTGCCGCGCCGGGATCCGGACGACGAGGAACCGCCGGCGGTGGTCGGCACCCTGCTCGGCGTCGCCGGGGTGACGGTGGCCAACGGCGCCGACAACATCGCCGTCTACGTGCCGGTCTTCCGCACGCTCGACCCGGCCACCGGCCTGGTCTGGCTGCTGGTCTTCGCCGCCCTGGTGGCCGTCTGGTGCGTGGTCGCCGCCGCGCTCGGCGGCCACCCCCGGGTGGTGGCGCTGGTCGGCCGCGTCGGCCACTGGCTGGTGCCGGCCATCTTCATCGCCATCGGCGCGACAATCGTCCTCACCTCCGGCGTCCTCCCCCACCTGGCCGCCCTCCTACCCTGACGCCCCAACCGTCGAACCCCGTCAGCCCCCGTCGATCATGAGGTTAGCGGCGAAGTGGATCTCGCAAACTGCCGCCAACTTCATGATCGACGCGCGGGGGCGGGGGGTGGGGGTCAGGCCAGTTCTACCAGTTCCAGGAGGTCGTCGGACCAGGCGTCCTCGTCGCCGTCGGGCAGCAGGATGGCGCGGTCCGGCTTGAGCGCGGTGACCGCGCCCGGGTCGTGGGTGACCAGCACGATCGCGCCCGGGTAGCGGGCGATCGCGTCGAGCACCTGCTCCCGGCTGACCGGGTCGAGGTTGTTCGTCGGCTCGTCCAGCAGCAGCACGTTGGCCCCCGAGCAGACCAGCGTGGCCAGCGCCAGCCGGGTCTTCTCGCCGCCGGAGAGCACGCCGGCCGGCTTGTCCACGTCCTCACCGGAGAAGAGGAACGCACCGAGGATCTTGCGCAGGTCGGTGTCGGTCTGGTCCGAGGCAGCGCTGCGCATGTGCTCCAGGATCGTCCGGTCCACGTCCAGCGTCTCGTGCTCCTGGGCGTAGTAGCCGAGCCGCAGGCCGTGCCCGGGGCGCACCTCGCCGGTGTCCGGCTCCAGCAGGCCGCCGAGCATCCGCAGCAGGGTGGTCTTGCCGGCGCCGTTGAGGCCGAGGATGGCCACCCGGGAACCGCGGTCCACCGCGACGTTCACGTCGGTGAAGATCTCCAGCGACCCGTACGACTTGGAGAGGCCGGCGGCGGTCAGCGGCGTCTTGCCGCACGGCGCCGGGTTGGGGAAGCGGACCTTGGCCACCCGGTCGGCGACCCGGACCTCGTCGAGCCCGGAGAGCAGCCGCTCGGCGCGGCGGGCCATGTTCTGCGCGGCGACGGTCTTGGTGGCCTTGGCCCGCATCTTGTCGGCCTGGGCCATCAGCGCGCCGGCCTTCTTCTCGGCGTTGGCCCGCTCCCGGCGGCGGCGGCGCTCGTCGGTCTCCCGCGCCTCCAGGTACGCCTTCCAGCCGAGGTTGTAGGTGTCGACCACGGACCGGGTGGCGTCCAGGAACCAGACCTTGTTGACCACGGCCTCCAGCAGCGACGCGTCGTGGGAGATCACGATCAGGCCGCCCTTGTGGTTGCCGAGGAAGCCGCGCAGCCAGGTGATCGAGTCCGCGTCGAGGTGGTTGGTGGGCTCGTCGAGCAGCAGGATGCCGCCGCCGTTCTCGCCCGCGTCGCGGAACAGGATCCGGGCCAGCTCGATGCGCCGGCGCTGACCGCCGGAGAGCGTGCCGATGGTCTGCGCCAGCGCGCGGTCGGGCAGGCCGAGGTTGGCGCAGATCCGGGCCGCCTCGGCCTCCGCCGCGTAGCCGCCGAGCGAGGCGAACTGGTCCTCCAACGCGCCGTAGCGGCGGACCAGCCGCTCGTCGTCGGCGCCCTCGGCGAGCTTGTTCTCCAGTTCCGTCATCTGGGCCATGAGCACGTCGAGGCCGCGCGCGGAGAGCACCCGGTCGCGCCCGGTGACCTGCAGGTCGCCGGTACGCGGGTCCTGCGGCAGGTAGCCGATGGCGCTGCGCCGGTCGATCTGCCCGGCGTACGGCTGGCCCTCCCCGGCGAGCACCTTGAGGGTGGTGGTCTTGCCGGCGCCGTTGCGCCCGACCAGGCCGATCCGGTCCCCCGGCTGCACCCGCAGGGTGGTGTCGGACAGCAGGATCCGGGAACCGGCGCGCAGTTCCAGGCCGGTGGCAGTGATCATTTCGGAGTACTCGCTCTCGGGGTCCGGAAGGGCTGACTCAGGGCACGCGAAAGCGCCGGCGGGTTGTCTTTTCCCGTCGGCGCGGGGCCGTTCAGCCTTCGCAGCGCAGCACGGGTCAAGTGTACCGGGCGCGCCGTACGGCTCCCGCCGGATTACCGGACAAGATCATCGGGTACCGAATGCGCCGTCCGGACCCGGTCCGGTACCGCAACCATCACACACGGACATCTCGGTGATCGGGGTCAACATGGAGCTGAACGAGAACGCGCGGGTCGACACCAGCCAGGTGGACGACCGGCGAGGGTCCGGCGGAGGAGGAGGCGGGATGGGCATCCCCATCCCGGGCGGCGGCGGTGGCCGGGGCGGGCTCGTGAGCATCATCATCGCCGTGCTCGTCGCCCTGGTCGGCGGCGGATTCGGCCTCAACGCGGCCACCAACGGCGGCGGCGGGTCCGAGCAGGGCGACAACACCTCGCTGGAGCAGAAGTGCTCCGCGGAGGACGCGCTGAAGCAGCTCGACTGCCGCAACACGCTCTACGTCAACTCGATCCAGGCCTACTGGCGCACCGCCATGCCGGAGGTGTTCGGCGAGCAGTACCAGCCGTCCAAGACGGTGTTCTTCAGCCAGAACGTCAACACCGGCTGCGGCGCGGCCGACTCCGGGGTCGGCCCGTTCTACTGCCCGGCCGACGACCTGGTCTACATCGACCTCACGTTCTACAAGCTGCTGGCCGACCAGCTCGGCGCCGAGGGTGAGTTCGCCCAGCCGTACGTGCTGGCCCACGAGTACGGCCACCACGTGCAGGACCTGCTCGGCACCGAGGCGCAGATGCGCCGCCAGCAGCAGCGCGACCCGCAGAACGCCAACGCGCTCTCGGTCAAGCTGGAGCTGCAGGCCGACTGCTACGCCGGCGCCTGGGCCAAGAACGCCACCGGCACCGCCGACGACAAGGGCCAGAAGATCTTCAAGAGCATCACCGACCAGGACATCCAGCAGGCCATCGACACTGCCGAGAAGATCGGCGACGACGCCATCCAGCAGCGGTCCGGCCGGCCGGTGAACCCGGACGAGTTCACCCACGGCACCTCCGAGCAGCGCAAGCAGTGGTTCACCAAGGGCTTCTCCACCGGTGACCCGAAGGCCTGCGACACCTTCGGCGCCGGCAAGTAGACTTGCCGCGCCACCCCGGGCCGCCGGCCGCACCACGGGATGTCCCGTGGTGCGGCCGGCGGCCCGATCGCGTCAGGGCAGGAGCACCTGGGCGGGGGTGGGCCGCTGGGTGGTGGTGCCGTCGCCCAACTGCCCGCCGCTGTTGTCGCCCCAGCACCACAGGCCGCCGTCGGTCCGGATCCCGCAGCCGTGATCGGCAACGGCGAGGCCACCGGTCCAGGTGGTGGCCGTGCCGACCTGGACCGGCGTGGAGCGGTGGGTGGTGGTGCCGTCGCCCACCTGCCCGGACGCGTTCTTGCCCCAGCACCACAGGCTGCCGTCGGTACGCGAGGCGCACGACGCGTCACCGCTCGCGGCGACCCGGCTCCAGGTGGAGGCCGTGCCGACCTGGACCGGCGTGGTCCGGAAGTTGCCGGTCACGCCCAGTTGGCCGTAGCCGTTCTCCCCCCAGCACCACAGCGCACCGGAACGGATCCCGCAGGTGTGCGCGTACCCGGCCGTGACGGCGGACCAGTCGGCCGCGGTGCCGACCTGCGCCGGCGTCGTCTGCGACCCCAGGGTGCCGAGGCCGAGCTGCCCGTCCGAGCTGAGACCCCAGCACCACAGCGTGCCGTCGGTGCGCACCGCGCAGGTGTGCGCGAAGCCGGTCGAGACGCTCGCCCAGTTGCTCGCCGTGCCGACCCGCAGCGGGGTGGTCGCGACGTACGGGTCGTCGCCGACGCCCAACTGTGCGGTCCGGTTGAACCCCCAGCACCAGAGCGTGCCGTCGGTGCGCACGGCACAGGTGTGCGCGGGCCCGGCGCTGACCCTGGCCCAGGTGGTGGCGGTGCCGACCTGCACCGGCTCGCTCCGGCTCGTGGTGGTGCCGTCACCGAGCTGGCCCCGGAAGTTCGAGCCCCAGCACCACAGCGTGCCGTCGGTCCGGACCGCGCAGGTGTGCCCGGAGCCGCCGTCCACGGCGGTCCAGGTGGCGGCGCCGATCCGCACCGGGGTGCTCCGGTTCGTGGTGGTGCCGTCACCGAGCTGGCCGCCGTAGTTGGAGCCCCAGCACCACAGACCCCCGTCGGCACTGATCGCGCACGTGTGCGCGCCGCCGGTGGTGACGCTGGTGACGGCCGGGGCCGCCAGCGCGGCACGTTCGGCCGGGCCTGCCGTCGCCGGGCCGGCCGTCAACGCGGCGGTGAGCACGACGCTTCCCGTGCACATCGCCGCCGCGGCGGCGAGCAGCCTGGTGGCACGGCGCCACCGGGCGCGGGGCCGGCCGTCCTGATGTCCGCTCATGAAATTGTTCTCTCCCAACGATGTCGGTGCACGAATGGCGGAGGCGAAGCTGCCCCGGCGGGTCGCCCGGAGACCCACCACTTCGTGGCACCAACCTTAGAGATCGGTTTCGCTCGATGCACTGGCGTCGAGGGAGATTGACCGGCTTGATGTGATCTTTTCCCGTTCAGCGGACCAGGATGTGGACCGCGCGGGCGGCGGCGACGGCCGCGACCAGCACGGCGTGCCGGGGTTCCGGCACGTCCAGCAGGCGCTCCGCGCGCACCGCCGCGAGCGGCGCCAGCCGCCGGTCCGCCAGCACCGTGTCGACCGCCCGCCGGTCACCGCCGCAGACCAGCGCCGTCAGCGTGCCGGCCGCCGGCAACAGCAGGCGTACGGCGAGATCGGCGGCATCGCCCAGGGCCGCTCGCGCCTGGTTGTCGCGACGCCGGGCGAACCGCTGCTGGGACCAGCCGCCTGCGGCGGTGCGCCCCTGCACGTACCGGGTGTCCACCTTGGAGGTCACCAGTTCGGTGCCGTCGGCCACACCGACCGCCACCGCGCCCTTGCGGGCCAGCAGCAGGCCGAGCCGGCGGGGCGCGGCGGCGACACCGGCGAACGCCTCCAGGTCCGCCGCCTGGCGCGCGCCGGGCGGCGTGTGCAACTCGGCGGTGGCGCCGTCCGGGGCGGTGAGCAGCAGCCCGTACCCCAGGGCGGTGGTGGTGGGCGGGCCGTGCCGGTCGGCGAAGCCCTCGACCCAGCGGGTGACGCGGGCCGGGTCGACCTCGACCCACCGGCCGCCCCCGGCTGCGGGTCGGCTGCTCATGGCACGACGGTACGCGGTTCAGCCGGAGAACAGCGTGGCGGCCGCGAGGCCGGCGATCAACGCGCTGGAGACCAGGCCGGTGACCAGCCGACCGCGCGGACCGGCCAGCACCCGGCCCACCACCGAACCGCCGCCGGCCACCAGCAGCTGCCAGCTCGCCGAGGCCAGGAACGCGCCGGTCACGAACCACGCGGCGGTGGCCGGATCCGGGTCGGCGGCGTCGCGGCGGCCCAGCACCAGCGCGGCGAAGTAGAGCACCGTCGCCGGGTTGAGCAGGGTCAACCCGAGCAACGCGGCGTACGCCCGGCCCGGGGTGTGCAGGCCGCGACCGGCCGGCGCCTCGGCGACCCGCCGGGTCCGACGGCCGGACCAGGCGCGCCACAGGCCGTGCGCGGCGATGCCGAGCAGCACCAGCGCGGCGACCACCCGCAGCGGCCCGGAGACCGGGGCGAGGACGCGGGCCAGCCCGGCGCCGCCCAGGGCGGCGACCGTGGCGTAGAGCCCGTCGGCGGTGGCCACGGCGAGCGCCGCGGCCGCGCCGACCCGGAACCCGTTGCGTGCGCTGAGCCCGAGGATGAGGACCGCGATCGCGCCGACCGGGATCGCGACGCCGTAGCCGGCGACCAGGCCGGCCAGGAACGCGCCGGTCACGACGGCGGGCGGCGGGTCGAGGCGGCCGGCAGCGCGCGCTGTCGACGCGCGGCGGTGGCCGCACGGACAGGAGCCTGCTTCGGGTACGCCTCGGTCACCCGCCCATCCTGCGCGCCACCCCCTCCCCCCGCCACTCCATTTCCCGGGGCCCGGGTAGATCTTGGTAAGAAGTGGCCCCCATAGGGGCACTTTCGTACCAAGATCTATTCGTGTCCCGGTAGGTGAGGCGTCGCTTCCCACATCGCGGAAAGGTGCCGCAGATCAGGGTCGACTCCTCGGGGAAAGCCTCACGTTCTCCATTCTCGGGCCCGGAAGTCTGTCGCATCCGGCATGGGCGTCGGGGGTAGCCACGCGGACACAATGGCCGGGTGTCCGACCACCGGCCGAATGAGGTGTCCATGACCGACGAGCAGGTCCGGAGCAACGAGACCGTGGTGCCGATGCTGCACTGCGTCTCGCCCGAGAAGACCCTGGCGTTCTGGTCGGCCCTCGGCTTCACCGTGACCTACGAGCAGACCAGGCCGTACCTGTACCTGGCGTTCCGGTGGAGCGGGTTCGACCTGAGCTACAACGGCGCGCCGGGCGGCGTCGACCCGTCGGCCGAGAAGACCGGGGGCTGCGTGGTGATGGTCGACGCGGTCGCGCCGTACCACGCGACGTTCAGCGAGGCGATGCGCCGCGCCTACGGCCGCGTGCTCGTCAAGGGACAACCCCGGATCACCCGCTACCGCCCCGGCACCTCACGGTTCACCGTGATCGATCCATCCGGTAACTCGATCACCTTCATCCAGCGGGACGAGCCGGCGGAGCTGGAGTACGGCGGGTCGAAGCGGTTGCACGGACTGGCTCGGGCGCTCGACAACGCGCGGATCCTGCGCGAGTTCAAGAACGACGACCGCGCCGCGTTCCGGGCCCTCGCCCTCGGGCTGAGCCGACACGGCGAGGCGGCGTCGGCCGTCGAGCAGGCGCAGGCGCTGGCCGCGTTGATCGAACTGGCGGACCTGCTGGCCGAACGGCAGCGGGTGCCCGAGTGGGGCGCCCGGCTGCGGGCGCTCCCGCTGACCGAAGAGGAGCGCGAACAGGTGCGGCGCGACGTCGCCGACCCGGCCGAGCTCGCGCCCTGGCTGGCGGGGGCCGAGGGGTAGACACATCGGGCGCGGCACCCCGAAGGAGTGCCGCGCCCGAGTGGTGCGGAACGGTCAGACGTTGAAGCCGAGCGAGCGGAGCTGGTCGCGCCCCTCGTCGGTGATCTTGTCGGGGCCCCACGGCGGCAGCCAGACCCAGTTGATCCGGATGTCGTTCACCAGGCCGCCGCCCGGCCCGGTGGTCAGCGCCTGCCGGGCCTGGTCCTCGATCACGTCGGTCAGCGGGCAGGCCGCCGAGGTCAGCGTCATGTCCAGCGTGGCGACGTTCTCGTCGTCCACGTGGACCCCGTACACCAGACCCAGGTCGACCACGTTGATGCCCAGCTCGGGGTCGACGACGTCCTTCATCGCCTCCTCGATGTCGCCGACGGCGGCCTTGCCGCCGGCCGGCGTGGCCGGGCTGTCCGTCGCCACCGCGCCGGTCTCCGGCGTCGTGGTGGTCTCGTCGTCGCTCATGCCTTCACCTCCGGGCTCACGCCCACCCCGGCGCGTGCCGCGGCGTCCTTGAACGCCATCCACGACAACAGCGCGCACTTGACCCGGGCCGGGTAGCGCGCGACACCCGCGAACGCCACCCCGTCTCCGAGTACGTCCTCGTCCGGCGTGACCTGACCACGCCCGGACATCAACTCGACGAACGCCTCGTGCACCACAGCGGCGTCGTCCGCGGCCCGGCCGCGCAGCAGCTCGTGCAGGATGCTCGCCGACGCCTGACTGATCGAGCAGCCCATCCCGTCGTACGAGATGTCGGTGAACACCGTGCCGTCGGTCGCCACCCGCACGGTGATCTCGTCACCACAGGTCGGGTTGACGTGGTGCGCCTCGCCGACCTGGGCGGACGGATCCGCAGCGTCCCGCAGGCCACGGCCGTGCGGATGCTTGTAGTGGTCCAGGATGATCTCCTGGTAGAGAGAATTAAGTTGCATCACTCGAACACCTTCCGCACCTGCTCCAGGCCCGCCACCAGGGCGTCGATCTCCGCCGTGGTGGTGTAGAGGTAGAACGACGCCCGCGTCATCGCCGGCACCCCGAAGCGGGCGCACACCGGCTTGGCGCAGTGGTGCCCCACCCGTACCTGCACGCCGAGCGAGTCGAGCACCTGCCCGACGTCGTGCGGGTGCACGTCGCCGAGGGCGAACGAGATCGTCCCGCCCCGGCCGACCGGCACGGACGGGCCGAAGATCCGCAGCCCCGGCACGGTGGCGAGGGCGTCCAGCGCGTACGCCGTCAGCTCCTTCTCGTGCCACTGGATCGCCCGCATCCCGACCCCGGTGAGGTAGTCCACCGCCGCGCCGAGCGCGACCGCCTCGGCGATCGGCGGCGTGCCCGCCTCGAACCGGGCCGGCGGCGCGGCGAACGTGGTGCGCGCCATCGTCACCGTCTCGATCATCGAGCCGCCGCCCATCACCGGCGGCATCGCGGCGAGCAGCTCACCCCGGCCCCAGAGCACGCCGATGCCGGTCGGACCGCACATCTTGTGCCCGGTGAAGACGATGAAGTCCGCGTCCAGGTCGACCACGTCGATCGGCTGGTGCGGCACCGACTGGGAGCAGTCGAGCAGCAGCAGCGCGCCGACCCGGCGGACCCGCTCGGTGATCCGCGCGGTCGCGTTGACCGTGCCGAGGATGTTCGACGTGTGCACCAGCGAGACGATCTTCGTGCGCTCGGTGACCAGGTCGTCCAGGCCCGACTCGTCCAACCGGCCGCCGTCGGTGACCGGGAACCAGCGCAGCGTCGCGCCGGTGCGCTCGGCGAGCAGCTGCCACGGCACGATGTTCGAGTGGTGCTCCATCTCGGAGATCACGATCTCGTCGCCGGGCCCGAGCCGGAACCGCTCGTCGGCGTCCGCGCGCAGCGAGGCGTTGGAGAACGCGTACGCCACCACGTTGATCGCCTCGGTGGAGTTCTTGGTGAACACCACCTCGTCCACGCTCGGTGCGTTGAGGAACGCGGCGATCTTCGCCCGCGCGCCCTCGTACGCCTCGGTCGCCTCGGTGCCCAGCGTGTGCACCGAGCGCGACACGTTGGCGTTGTGCCTCGCGTAGTGCTCGGTGAGCACGTCGAGCACCTGCCGCGGCTTGTGCGAGGTGTTGGCGCTGTCCAGGTAGACCAGCGGGTGACCGTTGACCTCCCGGTCCAGGATCGGGAAGTCGGCCCGCACCGCCGCCACGTCGAAGCGCGGCACGTCGTCGTACTGCGGCATGCCCGCCGGGATCGCGATGGAGGAGGAGGTCATGTCGAGTCTCAGGCCCGCGCCGCGCCGGCCCCGGCGACGTACCGCTCGTAGCCCTCTTCCTCGAGCTTGTCGGCCAGCTCGCGGCCGCCCTGCTCGACGATGCGCCCGGCCACGAAGACGTGCACGAAGTCCGGCTTGATGTAGCGCAGGATCCGGGTGTAGTGGGTGATCAGCAGCATCCCGGTGTCGCCGGTGTCGCGGACCCGGTTCACGCCCTCGCTGACCACGCGCAGCGCGTCCACGTCGAGGCCGGAGTCGGTCTCGTCGAGGATGGCGATCTTCGGCTTGAGCAGCTCCAGCTGCACGATCTCGTGCCGCTTCTTCTCGCCGCCGGAGAAGCCCTCGTTGACGTTGCGCTGGGCGAACGCCGGGTCCATCTGGAGCTTCTCCATGGCCCCGCGCAGCTCGCCGGCCCAGGTGCGCAGCTTCGGCGCCTCACCGTCGATGGCGGTCTTGGCGGTACGCAGGAAGTTGGCCACCGACACGCCGGGGACCTCGACCGGGTACTGCATGGCCAGGAAGAGACCGGCACGGGCGCGCTCGTCGACGGACATCGAGAGCACGTCCTCGCCGTCGAGGGTCACCTCGCCGCCGGTGATCTCGTACTTGGGGTGGCCGGCGATCGAGTAGGCCAGCGTCGACTTGCCGGAGCCGTTCGGGCCCATGATCGCGTGCGTCTCACCGGAGCGGACGGTCAGGTCGACCCCGTGCAGGATCGGCTTGAGCTCACCCTCGGGCAGCTTGACCGACACCTTCAGGTCGCGGATCTCCAGGGTGCTCATTATCGCGTCACTCCATTGCTCGGCGTCATGCTGACGTAGATCTCGCCGTCGCGGACTTCGACGGGGTAGACGGGTACGGGTTCGGTCGCGGGCAGCCCGGTCGGCTCACCGGTACGCAGGTCGAAACGGGATCCGTGCAGCCAACATTCCAGCGTGCAGCCCTCGACCTCGCCCTCGGAGAGCGCCACGGCGGCGTGCGAGCACTCGTCGCGGACGGCGTAGAACGCGTCGTCCTCGCCGTGCACGATCGCCACCTGCACGCCGTCCACGTCGGCGCTGATCGCGGCGCCCTTCGGCACGTCCTCGGTCGAACAGATCCTGATCATCAGGCGCCGGCCTTGGCGAGGCGCGCCTCGATCGCGTCGCCGAGCCGCTCGCGCAGGTCCTCGACCGGGATCTTGTTGATCAGCTCGGCGAAGAAGCCCCGCACCACCAGGCGGCGGGCCTCGCCCTCCGGGATCCCCCGGGCCATCAGGTAGAACAGCTGCTCGTCGTCGAACCGGCCGGTCGCGCTGGCGTGCCCGGCGCCGGCGATCTCGCCGGTCTCGATCTCCAGGTTCGGCACCGAGTCGGCCCGGGCACCGTCGCTGAGCAGCAGGTTCCGGTTGATCTCGTACGTGTCGGTGCCGGTCGCCTCGGCCCCGATCAGCACGTCGCCGACCCAGACGGTGTGCGCGTCGTCGCCCTGCAGCGCGCCGCGGTAGCCGACGTTGCTGCGGCAGTCCGGCACGGTGTGGTCGACCAACTGCCGGTGCTCCAGGTGCTGGCCCGAGTCGGCGAAGTAGAGGCCGTACAGCTCGGCCTCGCCACCGCGCTGGGTGTATTCCACGGTGGTGTGCTGCCGGACCAGGTCGCCGCCGAGGCTCACCTGCACGTGGATGATCTTGGCATCCCGACCCAGCTTCACCTTCAGGTGCTGTGCCTGCACCGCGTCGTCGGCCCAGTCGGCGACCGTGACCAGGGTCAGCTTCGCGCCGTCCGCCACCGCCACCTCGACGTTGTCGGCGAGGGTGGCCGAGCCGACGTGCTCCAGCACCACCGTCACCTCGGCGAACCGACCCACCTCGACGAACGTGTGGCCGAACGCCAGCGCCCCCGCGTCCTCGCCCACCGCGCGCAGGCGCACCGGCGCGTCCACCACGGCGTCGCGGGCGACCTGCACCAGCAGCGCGCCGTCGGCGCCGCCGTAGGCCAGCGCGCTGACCCGGTCGAACGGGATGAGCACGCTGCCCACCCGGGGGTCGTCGCGGCCGATCCGGTCGACGGTGACGCCCTCGGGCACGTCGGCGTACTCGTGCCGGACCGTGCCGCGCGACGACCCGGAGCCGTCACCGGTCAGGCCGCGGAGGCGCTTGAGCGGGGTGAACCGCCACTCCTCCTCCAGCCCGGTCAGGGCCGGGAAGTCGGCGACGTCGTACGAGCGGAGCGCCTGCGACTTGGTCGTGGGCGGCGCGGAAGCCTGGGTAGTCATCTCTTCCTTGGTCTGTTCAGCGACGCGGTTTCGGTGGAACCGGAGGGTGGGCCGGGCACGAGGCCCGGCCCGAGGCGGGCGGCGTCAGCCGACCGCGCCCTCCATCTGCAGCTCGATCAGGCGGTTGAGCTCCAGCGCGTATTCCATCGGGAGCTCCTTGGCGATCGGCTCGATGAAGCCGCGCACGATCATCGCCATCGCCTCGTCCTCGCTCAGGCCCCGGCTCATCAGGTAGAAGAGCTGGTCGTCACTGACCTTGGAGACGGTCGCCTCGTGCCCCATCGACACGTCGTCCTCACGGATGTCGACGTACGGGTAGGTGTCGGAGCGGGAGATGGTGTCGACCAGCAGCGCGTCGCACTTGACCGTGCTGCGGCTGCTGTGCGAACCCTCCAGCACCTGCACCAGACCACGGTAGGACGTGCGGCCGCCGCCCCGGGCGATCGACTTCGACACGATGGTCGAGGAGGTGTGCGGCGCCGCGTGCACCATCTTGGCGCCGGCGTCCTGGTGCTGGCCCTCGCCGGCCATGGCCACCGAGAGCACCTCGCCCTTGGCGTGCTCGCCGGTCATGTAGACCGCCGGGTACTTCATGGTGACCTTGGAGCCGATGTTGCCGTCGACCCACTCCATGGTCGCGCCCTCGTGGCACACGGCGCGCTTGGTGACCAGGTTGTAGACGTTGTTCGACCAGTTCTGGATGGTCGTGTAGCGGCAGCGCGCGTTCTTCTTGACCACGATCTCCACGACCGCGCTGTGCAGCGAGTCGGAGGAGTAGAGCGGCGCGGTGCAGCCCTCGACGTAGTGCACGTACGCGCCCTCGTCGACGATGATCAGCGTCCGCTCGAACTGGCCCATGTTCTCGGTGTTGATCCGGAAGTAGGCCTGGAGCGGGATCTCCACGTGCACGCCCTTCGGCACGTAGATGAACGAGCCGCCGGACCAGACGGAGGTGTTCAACGCGGCGAACTTGTTGTCGCCGACCGGGATCACCGTGCCGAAGTATTCCTTGAAGATGTCCTCGTGCTCGCGCAGCGCGGTGTCGGTGTCGAGGAAGACGACGCCCTGCTCCTCGAGGTCCTCACGGATCTTGTGGTAGACGACCTCGGACTCGTACTGCGCCGCGACGCCGGCGACCAGCCGCTGCTTCTCCGCCTCCGGGATGCCCAGCCGGTCGTAGGTGTTCTTGATGTCCTCCGGCAGGTCCTCCCAGCTGGTGGCCTGCTTCTCGGTGGACCGGACGAAGTACTTGATGTTGTCGAAGTCGATCCCGGTGAGGTCGGCGCCCCAGGCCGGCATCGGCTTGCGGCCGAACAGCCGCAGGCCCTTCAGGCGCAGGTCGAGCATCCAGGCCGGCTCGTTCTTCTTGGCCGAGATGTCCCGCACCACCGCCTCGTTGATGCCGCGCTGGGCGGACGACCCGGCGACGTCCGGGTCGGACCAGCCGTACTCGTAACGACCGAGGGCGGCGAGCTGCTCCTCCTGGGTCAGGGGCTGGACGATCTGCTCGGTCATCTATCTGTCCTCACAGTGGTGACGGTGGAACCGGACTGGGCGGGAATGTGCGTGGTGCACACGCCGTCGCCGTGCGCGATGGTGGCCAGGCGCTGCACGTGGGTGCCGACCAGGCGGGAGATCACCGCGGTCTCGGCCTCGCACAGCTGGGGAAACTCGGCGGCCACGTGCGCCACCGGGCAGTGGTGCTGGCAGAGCTGGCCGCCGGAGGCGATCGTGGACGCGTTGGCAGCGTAACCCTCGGCGGTCAACGCACCGGCGAGCGCCTCGGCCCGCGCGAGCGGGGCGTCGCCGGCGTCCTCCATGGCGGCCCGGCAGCGGTTCTCCAGCGCGGCGACCTGGTCGGCCGCGAACTCCGCCACCGCCTCGGCGCCACCGGTGCGGGCGATCCACCGCAGCGCGGCGGTAGCCATGTTGTCGTAATGGTGGGTGCCGCAACGCACCCGGGCCGCCTCGGTCAGCACGAAGACCTTCGCCGGGCGGCCCCGCCCCCGGCTGCCGCGCACGGCCTGCTCGCGAGCGACCACGTCACCGTCGGCGAGCATCGCGTCGAGGTGCCGGCGGATCGCGGCCGGGCTGAGGCCGAGCGCCGAGCCGAGCTGCGCGGCGGTGGTCGCGCCCCGCTCCAGCAGCAACTGGGTGACCCGATCCCGGGTCGGCGGGTCGGCAGGCGCCGTCGCGCCGGCGACCGTACTGGTCACCGACCCTTCGGACAGCGCTGCCACGTTTTTCACAACGGCAACGTTACGTAATTCGCGCGGGGCCCGCAAACCCGGGGCCCGGTGATCCCGACCACCGGGTCGGCGGAGTCACCCGATCGGGATCAACTACGGTGCGTAGGATTCGCTAGGTGAAGCGTTCCGTCCGGTTCCCGGTCTCCCCCACGCTGCTGCGCCGCCTCGCGCTCACCTCGATCATCGCGAACGTGGCGATCGTGGTCACCGGCGGGGCCGTCCGGCTCACCGCCTCCGGTCTCGGCTGCCCCACCTGGCCCCGGTGCACCGACGAGTCCTACACCACCACGTCCGAGATGGGCGTGCACGGGGTGATCGAGTTCGGCAACCGGCTGCTCACCTTCGCGGTGGGGATCATCGCGCTCGCCGTGGTGCTGGCCGTGCTGACCCAGCGCCCGCGCCGCCGAGGGCTGCTGCCGCTGGCCGTGGGCGTGCTGTTCGGCATCCCGGCGCAGGCGGTCATCGGCGGGATCACCGTGCTGACCAACCTCAACCCGTGGGTGGTCGGGCTGCACTTCCTCGCCTCGATGGTGGTGATCGCGGTCGCGTACGCGCTCTGGCGGCGCACCGTCGAGCCGGACGGGCCGGTGACGCCGACCGTGCCGGCGCCGCTGCGTACCCTCGCCTGGATCACGACCGTGGTCGGCGCGGCCGTGCTGGTGGTCGGCACCTGGGTGACCGGCAGCGGACCGCACGCCGGCGACCAGGGCGCGGCCCGCAACGGCCTGGACCCGGAGGCGATCTCCCAGGTGCACGCGGACGGTGTCTTCCTGCTGATCGGCCTCTCGGTGGCGCTGTACTTCGCGTTCCGCGCGGTCGGCGCGGCGCGCGCCGCGCGGGCCGCCGGGGTGCTGCTCGCGGTCGAGCTGGGCCAGGGCCTGATCGGCTTCGTCCAGTACTTCACCCACCTGCCGGCGGTGCTGGTCGCCGCGCACATGCTCGGCTCCTGCCTGGTGCTGCTGGCCACGCTGGGGGTGCTCCGGAGCACGCGGGAGCGCCTCCCGGCGACGCCGGCGGCCCTGGCCGCACCGGCCGCCGAGCCGGTGGGCGCCACCGCCTGAGCCGGGCGTTACCGCGCGACGGGAGCGGGAATGCGGGCCGGACGACGGACCGTACGCCCGAGGGGAGCTCCCGGTGTCGCGCAAGGGCCTTGCCACGACCACCCCACAGCGGCTGACCCCGGTGGCCGGCGCGCCGCTGTGGTGCGACGCCCGCGAGCACGGCCTCACCGGCGACGGGGTGACCAACGACCAGCCGGCCCTGGCGGCGCTGGTGGACCGCCTCGGCGCCGGCTACGACGCCGACGGCCGGGCCCGGGTCATCCACTGCCCGCCGGGCCTCTACTCGATCCGCGACGCCGGCACGGTCTGGCGCAGCGGTGTCTCGCTGATCGGCGCCGGCTCGGCGGCCACCCGGTTCCTGCTCAGCAACGAGGGCAATCGCGCCGCCCCGGTGCCGCTGGCCTACTGGACCACCGTCCAGCACGGCGCGGACCGGGACCGGCACATCGCCGACTGCACGTTCGCCGACTTCGAGATCGACGGCTCCGGCGTGGCCCAGGCCGCCTACGACTACCTGGCCAAGGGCCTCGGCCTGCAGTACGTCGTGCGCGGCGTGTTCCGCAACCTCTACATCCACCACACCGGCGCGACCGGCCTCGGCTGCGACTTCCTCCAGGACACCCTGATCGACGGCGTGGTCGTGGTGGGCTGCGGCCGACTGGACAACGGCCAGCAGATGGGCGGCGCGGGGATCGGCGTCGGTGTCGGCGGCTGGGGTGACGTGGAGCGCCTCACCATCGCCAACTGCACCACCGTCGGCAACGGCACCAACGGGATCTTCCTGGAGCTGCAGAAGGACTACTGGACGCCGCCGCGCGGCATCCGCATCATCGGCTGCCACAGTCAGGCCAACCGGTTCGGCATCTCGGACTGGGGTGCGGACGGGCTGATCGTCTCCGGCTGCACCATGACGAGCAACCTGGAGGCCGGCTTCGACGTGTCGGCCAACGGCACCGCGGGGGTCGCCGGGCGCGGCGGGCTGCTCACCGGGAACGTGATCGACTGCAACGTCGGCGACGGGATCAGCATGGGCAACACCCCCGGCCCGTACGCGGTGCAGGGCAACCGGATCAGCCGCAACGGCGGATACGGCTACCACGAGCACGACCTCGGCCACGGCTACCGGGGCGCCGCCGCGGACGTGGTGATCCAGGACAACGACATCCGGGAGAACGCACTGGACGGCATCCGGATCGACCGCCCGATGCTCGACGCGTCGATCGTCGGCAACCGCATCCGCGACAACGGACGCCGGTCCGCGCCCGCCCACCGGGGCTCCGGCGACGCGGTGCGCTTCGGCCCGCGCGAGGTCACCGACGGCGCGGCGGACTGGCCGGCGGGCGGACACCGGGGCAAGGTCGTCCGGGTCGACACGCGGGACGCCGTGGTCGCCGAGAACAGCGCCGACCAGCTCTTCCTGGCCGAGGTACGCCCCGACGGCGCCACCGCCTGGAACGAGGCGACGCCGGGGCCCGGCTCGGCGTACGAGCTGCCGGACGGGCCGGAGGCGAGCGCCGGGATCACCATCGCGGCTCCGTTCGACTCGGCCACCGTCCGGGCGAACCGGATCTGGCACCGGGACGCCGACACCCAGGCCTACGGGTTGTGGATCACCGAAGCGGGGAGCTGCGTGTCGTGCGCGGTCGAGGACAACGACCTCGCCGGGTCGGTGGCCGCGCTGCGGCTGGACACCCCGCCGATCGGCGGTCGCTGGGAACGCAACCACACCGACCGGGACTGACCCGGCGTCTCCGCCCGGCCGGACGGCACCTCAGGCTGAGCCGGCCTCGGCGGCGAAGGCCAGCACGATCAGGCTGCCGTTGCTGACCGCGTGGGCAACGATCGGCACCCAGAGGTTGCGGTAGCGGTGCAGCAGCCAGGCGAAGAGCAGCCCGGCGAACAGCGCGCTGACGGTGTTGAAGACGCGGGGCAGGTGGGCCACCGCGAAGAAGGACGCCGACAGCACGATCGCCGCCACGGCGGGCATCCGCGCCGCAAGCCCCTGATAGAACACGCCCCGGTAGAGGATCTCCTCGTAGAGCGGGGACAGGACCGCGCCGAAGACGAACGCGAAGGCGAACTGGGCGAGCAGGCTCCCGGCCGGGTAACCGCCCTCGCCACCGCCGCCCTCGACCAGCGCGGCGGGCAGGGCCACCAGCAGGACGAGCGTGCCGACGGCCTTCACCACGCCCCAGCCGACGCCCACCGCGACCTGGCGGCGCGCGGGGCGGTGGAGCCTGAGCGGCCCGACGAGGGCGCCGAAGCGGTGGTGGACGACCACGAGACCGACCACGAGCTGGGTGCCGTTGATCAGGGCCCAGGCGATGCTCGACGACGCCATCTCCGACATGCCGAGGCCCGCCGGCCCACGGGCGAGGAAGTCCGCCACCGTGGAGTTCGCCAGCCCGATCCCGACGGCGAACACCATGACCAGGTCGAGCCAGCTGAACCGGCGGGCGTCGGTGGCGGGGGCAGCTCGGGGGTCGATCATGCGGCCAAGATTAGGTCGCTGACCTATATCGGTCAAATGACCGACCATCTATGATCGCAGCGTGCCCAAACTGGTGGACCACGAGGAACGGCGACGCCATCTGGGCGCCGCCGCCTGTGTCGTACTGGCCCGCGCCGGCTCGGTGGGCATGACGGTGCGGGCCGTCGCCGCCGAGGCCGGGATGGCCCTCGCCACCGCCCAGCACTATCTGCCGACCCGGGAACGCATGGTCCGCGCGGCCATCGACCACCTGGCCGCCCGGGTGGTGCGGCGGGCCCGGGCGATCCCCGCCGACCCGGTCACCGCCGAGGTGATCCGGCAGGCGGCCCGGGAACTCGTCCCGTTGGACGCCGAGCGCGCCTTCGAGGCCCGGGTCTGGCTCGTCCTCACCGCCGAGGCGCTCGTCGACGATCAGGTAGCGGCGCTGCTGGCGGAGAGCGAAGCCGAACTCCGGGCGAACCTGGAACGGCTGCTGGCTCTCGGTCGCGCGGGCGGCCACCTCGACGCCGGTGTCTACCCGCGCGCCGAGGCCGCCGCGCTGGCCACCCTGCTGGACGGCATCACCGTACGCGTGCTGACCACCGGCCTGGACCCCGCCGACGCCGGTGCGGAGATCGACAGGCACCTCGCCCGGCTCAGCCCGCGGCGCGGACCGCGACAGTGACCCGCCCTGTCGACTGACGAACGGGCCGGCGAGCCGCGGTCACCGGCGCGGGCCCGGCCGGCAACTCAGGCGCCTGAGGCACACCGGGCGTCCCACCCGGTGATCGCCGGACGGAACGCCACGACTGCCCGCGCGGGCACGACACACCCATGCCGTTCCACCCACCACGTCCGCCGACGGCGAGTGGAACGCGATGGGTGTCTGCGCCGGCCCGAGACACCCATGCCGTTCCACCCACGGCCTGGACGGGCGACGAGTGGAACGCGATGGGTGTCCGGGCGGGTGTGACGCATCCGTGGTGCTCCCACTCGGCGCGAGCGGGATGGCGCTCCGGCCGTGGCGGCGGCTCACGCCAGCGGCCGGACCGGGGCGGACAGCGCTGGAGCAGGGCCGGGCGGACAGCGCTGGAGCAGGGCCGGGCGGACAGCGCTGGAGCAGGGCCCTGGGGGGACAGCGCCGGAACAGGGCCCGGGGGGACGGCGCCGGAGTGGGGCACTCAGCGCCGGGGCGGTCAGGGGCGGCGGGGCAGGTGGGCGAGGATCGCCTCGGCGAGCCGGTCCGGTGCGCCGTCGGCGTGGCCGACGAACAGGCTCGGCTCGGTCAGCTCCAGCTCCACCAGCACGGGTGATCCGTCCGGGCCGGGGATCAGGTCGACCCGGGCGTAGAGCAGCCGGTCGGTGCCACCGGGGACGGCGGCCAGCACCTTCTCGGCGACCGTCAGCTGCTCGTCGGTGGCGGTGCGGGCGTCGATCCGCTCCTCCTTGTAGAGCGCGGCCTCGCCCAGGTCCGGCCCGGTCAGCATCGGCCCCTTGCGGATCGCGTGGCTGAACGCCAGGCCGCCGGGGCCGGCAAGGTAGAGCAACGCCGTCTCGCCGGCGGTGTCCACCGCGTCGAGGTAGGGCTGGACCATCGTCACCCGGCCGGCGTCACCGAGCCGCCGCACGTGCGCCGACGCCAGTGCCCGGTGCTCCGGGTCGGCCAGGTCGTAGCGCCCGGTGTCCTGGCTGCCGGCGCTGACCGCCGGCTTGAGCACGTGTTCGCCGCTCGGCGGCGCCGCCCAGCGCTCCCCCGGCGCGACCCAGGCCGTCGGCACGGTGGGCACCCCGGCGGCGGAGAGTTCGGCCAGGTAGCGCTTGTCGGTGTTCCAGGCGACCACGTCGGCCGGGTTGACCAGCGCCGGCACGGTGCGCGCCCAGGCGACGAACTCGTCCCGGCGCAGGGCATAGTCCCAGGGTGAGCGGAGCACGACCAGGTCGTAGCCGGACCAGTCGACGGCCGGGTCGTCCCAGACCGCGATCTCGGTGGCGACACCGCGGGCCGCGAGCGGATCGAGCGCGAGCCGGTCGTCCGGGTCGAGGTCGGGCAGGGCGGCACAGGTGACGAGAGCGACCCGGGGTTTCCCCCGGGTCGGCTGGTGGTGGTCGGTCATGCGGTTATCTGTATGTCAACGGGCCATCGTGCGCCGGGCCATCGACCGCCACAGGTCGTTGCTCGGACGCATCTGGTCCATCAGCTCACGCTCCCAGGCGTTCTCGACGTCGACTCCGGCCGTGGCGCAGGCCTGCCGTGCGACGACGGTGTCGTCGGCGAACTGGTCCGCCCACGCCCCGTCGGAACCCACGAGCACGATCCGCGCGCCCCGCTTGCCGACGTACTCGATGACCGCCTTGGCGCCGCCGTGCCCGGCGGCGAACGACTTGATGCCCGCGACCAGGCCGTTGGGGGCCTGCTCACCGGACTTGTCAGCCGTCAGCGTCGTATCGGAACCATCTGCCATGACGCGAAGCCTAAGCAGACTTCCACCCGGATGTGCGAGAACCATGAACTGAATGTGATGCCAATTACCCGCCGGTTTAAGAAGAACCACAGGTAATTTGCCCGGATTTGTCGCTTAAAAGAGGACGAAGTGGGCGGCTCGGATCGTCACGCTCTGTCCAGGTTGATCCCCTGCGGTGGAACCGAAAAAAACTTCTGATGAACCGCCTCACGTGCGCAGACGCGGACCCGACGGTCAGATCAGTGCGTCGAGGGCGACCGCGGCGAACAGGATGGTGAGGTAGGTGGTCGACCAGTGGAACAGCCGCATCGGCTTGACCGCCTCGCCACGCGTCGCGCGCCGGCACAGCTTGTGCGCCTCGACCACGAAGATCCCGCCGACGACAAGCGCGGTCACCCCGTAGAGCGGGCTCATCCCGAGCGGCCAGACCGCCAGCGACGACAGCAGCGTCAGCCAGGAGAAGCCGATGATCTCCGCGTTGACCCGCCGGACGGAGGCCACCACCGGCAGCATCGGGATGCCGGCCCGGGCGTAGTCGTCCTTGTACTTGATGGCCAGCGCGTAGAAATGCGGCATCTGCCAGAAGAAGACCACCGCGAACAGGCCCCAGGCCGCCGGCGCGAGCGAGCCGGTGACCGCGGCCCAGCCGATCAGCACCGGCGCCGCGCCACAGGCGCCGCCCCAGAACGTGTTGGCGGCCGTGGTCCGCTTCAACCAGAGCGTGTAGACCAGGTCGTAGTAGGCGATCGCGGCCAGCGTCAGGCCGGCCGCAAGCCAGTTGGTGGTCGCCGCCATCAGCGCCACCGACACCGCCGCCAGCACCAGCCCGAAGACCAGGGCGTTGCGCGGCGACACGGTGTGCGCCGGCAGCGGGCGGCGCTTGGTGCGCCGCATCAACTGGTCGATGTCCCGGTCGATGTAGCAGTTGAGCACGCTGGCCGCGCCGGCCGCGAGCGAGCCACCGATCAGCACCACGGCCACCAGCCACAACGACGGCATGCCGCCGTCCGCGAGCATCATCGCCGGCACGGTGGTGACCAGCAGCAGCTCGACGATCCGGGGTTTGGTCAGCGCGACGTAGGCGGCCACCACGGCCCGCACGTCCCGCCGGCCGGTCGCCGGCGCCTCCGCCACCGTGGCCACCGGCGACGCCCCGGCAGGATTGCTGACCGGGCGCTCGGTGATCATGCTCACGGATTGCCACCTTCCGGCTTCGGCAGGGGAGGTCGTCGGCCCGGACCCGAGCCGGGTCCACACACCGCCCCACACACTACGCGTCGTCGTTTTGGCTGCCCCGCAGACCCGGCAACGGTGCGGGCCGTCACACCCGAGGTTGAACGCCCGATCGGGGCGGACACGTAGAAGTCAGCATGCCGAGATCCCCGGGCGGACGTTTAGCGACGCTCGATAGGGTCATCAGTGAGGGTTCCGCCCATCTGCCGAGGAGCACATCAACGTGGCTGCGAAACGACCCGAGCTTCCCGCTCTCAACTGGTCCGACCTCGACCGCAGGGCCGTCGACACGGTCCGCGTGCTGGCCATGGACGCCGTGGAGAAATCCGGCAACGGCCACCCGGGCACGGCGATGAGCCTCGCCCCGGCGGCCTACCTTCTCTTCAACCGGGTCATGCGCCACAACCCGACCGACCCGAACTGGCCCGGCCGGGACCGCTTCGTGCTGTCCGCCGGGCACTCCAGCCTGACCCTCTACATCCAGCTCTTCCTCTCCGGCTACCCGCTGGCCCTGGACGACCTCAAGGCGCTGCGCCAGTGGGGCTCGCTCACCCCGGGTCACCCGGAGCACGGCCACACCCCGGGCGTGGAGACCACCACCGGCCCGCTCGGCCAGGGGCTCGGCAACGCGGTCGGCATGGCCATGGCGGCCCGCCGCGAGCGGGGTCTGTTCGACAGCGAGCCGGACCGCGCCGACTCGCCCTTCCGGCACGACATCTGGTGCATCGCCTCCGACGGCGACATCGAGGAGGGCATCACCCACGAGGTGAGCGCGCTCGCCGGCCACCAGCAGCTCGGCAACCTCTGCGTGATCTACGACGACAACGAGATCTCGATCGAGGACGACACCCGGATCGCCAAGAGCGAGGACGTGGCGGCCCGCTACGAGGCGTACGGCTGGCACGTGCAGACCGTCGACTGGCGCACCGGCGACGCCGACCAGGGCGACTACCACGAGGACGTGGAGGCGCTCTACCAGGCGCTGCTGGCGGCCAAGGCGGAGACCGGGCGGCCGTCGTTCGTCGCGCTGCGCACCATCATCGGCTGGCCCGCGCCGAACAAGCAGAACACCGGCAAGATCCACGGCTCGGCGCTCGGCGCGGACGAGGTCAAGGCCACCAAGGAGATCCTCGGCTTCGACCCGCAGCGCACCTTCCAGGTCGACGAGGAGGTGCTCGAGCACGCCCGCGAGGTCATCGGGCGCGGCGCCGAGGCGCAGGCCGAGTGGGAGAAGGGGTTCGACGCCTGGGCGAAGGCCAACCCGGAGCGCAGGGCGCTGTGGGAGCGGATGGCCACCCGTACGCTGCCGACCGGCTGGACCGACGCGCTGCCGACCTTCCCGGCGGACGCCAAGGGCGTCGCCACCCGGGCCGCCTCCGGCAAGGTCCTGGAGGCCCTCGCCCCGGTGCTGCCCGAGCTGTGGGGCGGTTCGGCCGACCTGGCCGAGAGCAACAACACCACCATGAAGGGCGAGCCGTCCTTCGTCCCGTCCGGGCACGCCACCAAGGACTTCCCGGGCGACGAGTACGGCCGCACGCTGCACTTCGGCATCCGTGAGCACGGCATGGGCTCGATCCTCAACGGCATCGCCCTGCACGGCGGAACCCGCCCCTACGGCGGCACGTTCCTGGTCTTCAGCGACTACATGCGTCCGTCGGTGCGGCTCGCCGCGCTGATGAAGCTGCCGGTGACCTACGTCTGGACGCACGACTCGATCGGTCTCGGCGAGGACGGCCCGACCCACCAGCCGATCGAGCACCTGAGCGCGCTGCGGGCCATCCCCGGCCTGGACGTGGTCCGCCCGGCCGACGCCAACGAGACCGCCTGGGCGTGGCGGCAGGCGCTGGAGCACACCGACCGGCCGACCGCGCTGGCGCTCAGCCGGCAGGCGCTGCCGACGATCGACCGCACCGAGTTCGGCCCCGCCGAGGGCACCGCCAAGGGCGGGTACGTGCTGGCCGAGGCGTCCAACGGCAAGCCGCAGGTGATCATCGTCGGCACCGGTTCCGAGGTGCAGCTCTGCCTCACCGCCCGGGAGCGGCTGGAGGCCGACGGCACCCCCACCCGGGTGGTGTCCATGCCGTGCCAGGAATGGTTCTTCGCGCAGGACGAGGCGTACCGGGAGTCGGTGCTGCCGCGCGGGGTAAAGGCACGGGTGAGCGTGGAGGCGGGCATCGCGATGTCCTGGCGGGCGATCGTCGGCGACAGCGGTGAGTGCGTGAGCATCGAGCACTACGGCGCGAGCGCGCCCTACACCGTGCTCTTCGAGCAGTTCGGGTTCACCCCCGACCGGATCGTGGCCGCCGCGCACGCGGCGCTGACCCGGGTGGGCGACATCACCGGTTTCACGACCGGCAACTGAGGGGAGCGTGGACGGCATGACGGACAGGCTGAGCGAGCTCCAGAACGCCGGGGTGGCGATCTGGCTCGACGATCTTTCCCGGGTACGACTGAGCTCCGGCGGGCTGGACAAGCTGCGCCGGGAGAGCCACGTGGCCGGGGTGACCACCAACCCGACGATCTTCGCCAAGGCGCTGAGCGACGCCGACGAGTACGACTGGCAGCTCCGTGACCTCGCCACCCGCGACGTGGACGTGGAGGAGGCGGTCCGCATGCTCACCACGTACGACGTGCGGTGGGCCTGCGACGTGATGCGTCCCTCGTACGACGCCAGCGACGGCGTGGACGGCCGGGTCTCGATCGAGGTGGACCCGCGTTCGGCGCACGACGCGGACAAGACCGCCGCCGAGGCCAAGGCGCTGTGGTGGCTGGTCGACCGGCCGAACCTCTTCATCAAGATCCCGGCGACCGAGGAGGGCCTGCCGGCGATCACGAAGACGCTCGCCGAGGGGATCAGCGTGAACGTCACGCTGATCTTCGGGCTGGACCGCTACTCGCAGGTCATGGACGCGTTCCTGGCCGGCCTGGAGCAGGCGCGGGCCAACGGGCACGACCTGTCCAAGATCGGCTCGGTGGCCTCGTTCTTCGTCTCCCGGGTCGACAGCGAGGTCGACAAGCGGCTGGAGAAGATCGGCTCGGACCAGGCCAAGGCGCTGCGCGGCAAGGCCGCGGTGGCCAACGCCCGGCTGGCGTACGAGCGCTACGGCGAGGTGTTCTCCTCCGAGCGGTGGCAGAAGCTGGCCGACGCGGGCGCCCACCCGCAGCGGCCGCTGTGGGCCTCCACCTCGACGAAGAACCCGGACTACCGGGACGTCATCTACGTCGAGGAACTGATCGCCCCCGGCACGGTCAACACCATGCCGGAGCCGGTCATCCACGCCTACGCCGAGCACGGCGAGACCCAGGCCGACACGATCACCGGCGCGTACGACGACGCGCGCCAGGCCTTCGCCGACCTGGAGTCGGTGGGCGTGGACCTGGCCGACGTGATCGCCACCCTGGAACGGGAGGGCGTGGAGAAGTTCGAGGCGAGCTGGCTGGAGCTGCTGGAGGGGGTCAAGAAGTCCCTCGCCGAGGCGGCCAAGGGCGCCGACAGCCCGCACCGGGCCGCCGAGGGCAACGCGCAGAACGCCCAGCAGGCCGGCGGGAACGCGTGACGGACGGCGTGCGACGCGTCCCGGGGCGCTGCCCCGGGGCGCGTCCCGCCGTACCGTGGAACCGGTGAGGTGAGTCACTTGAGTGACCTGCTGGCGGGGCCGGCGGACATCGCCGCCGGTCTGGCCGTGCACGGCGCGGACGCGGTGGACCGCTCCGCGCGTGCCGCGCTGGTCGCCCGGGACCTGCCCGCGCGCCTGACCGCCAAGGACCCCACCCTCTGGGGCGTCGGCGCCGAGGCGGCGGCCCATGGCCGGCTGGGCTGGGTCGACACCCACTGCCGCAGCCGGGATCTCCTCCCCCAGCTCGCCGAGCTGGCCGCCGAGCTGGGCGACCTCGATCACGTGGTGCTCGCCGGTGACGGCGGCGTCACGCTGGCGGCCGAGGTGATCGCCGGATGCCTGGGCCGGCCGCTGACCGTGCTCGACTCGGCCGATCCCGGCCCGGTCCGGGCGGCCCTGGCCGACCGTCCGGCGCGTACCGTGCTGGTGCTCGCCGGGCAGTCCGGCCTCGACCCGACCACCGACGCTCACCTGCGCGCCTACCGGCAGGCATGGCAGGACGCCGGGCCGGAGGCGGACCGGCACGTCGTGGTGGTCGCTCCGCTCGGCTCGGAGCTGGCGGCGCTCGCCGACGAGCTGGGCGCCGTGCTGATCCCGACCGACCCGGAGGTGGCCGGGCCGTGGTCCGCGCTCACCGCGTTCGGTCTGGTCCCGGCGGCGCTCGCCGGCGCGCCGGTCACCGAACTGCTGGACGAGGCCGCGGCGCTCGCCGACGCGCTCGACCGGGAGCGGGACAATCCCGCTCTCGCGCTCGGCGCGGCGCTGGGCGCGGCGGCCGCCGGCGGGCGGTCCACCGTGGCGCTGGTGCCCGACGGCACCGGCCTCGACGGGCTGCGGCACTGGGCCGGCGCGCTGCTCGGCGCGGCGACCGGCGGGCGGGTGCTGCCGCTCGCGGCGGAGTCCCCCGACGCGCCGGGCGCCACCGCCCCGGAGGTGCTGACGGTCGGGATCGGCGGCGCGCTGGCGCCGGGTGTGGCGCCCGGCGTGGCCGCCGACGTGGCGGTCAACGGGCCGCTCGGCGCGCAGTTCCTCACCTGGTCCTACGCCGCCGCGACCGCCGCCGCGGCGCTGCGGGTCGACCCGTTCGCGGAGCCGGCGGCCGCCTCGGCGGACGCACCGGCGGACCCGCCGCCCTCGTCGGTGGACGGCGCGGTCGAGGTGTACGCGCCGGAGGGCGCCCCCGCCGACCTGGCCGGTGCCCTGCGCTGGCTCGTCGACGGGCTGGGCCCCGACGAGCACCTCGCCGTGACCGCCCACCTGGACCGGTTCGCCGACGCGGCGGCGGCCGGGCTGCGCCCGCTGCTGGCGCGCGGCACCGGGCGGCCGGTGACCTTCGGGTGGGGGCCCCGCCACCCGGGCCACACCGACGGGCGCGTCCGGCACCTGCAGATCACCGGTGCGGTCACCGATGATCTGCCGGTGCCCGGACGCCCGTACACCTTCGCGGAACTTCAGGCGGCCCAGGCCGCCGGCGACCGGCGGGCCCTGGCCGGCCGGGAGCGACAGGTGCTGCGACTGCACCTGACCGAGCGGGCGGCGGGCGTCGCCCAACTGCTGGATACGGCCGGACGGACACGTACGTGACGATCAATGACCTGGAATCAGTGGACCGAGATGCAGGAGGAGGTGGCCCGGTGAACCCGCTGCGCGACCCGCAGGACCGGCGGCTGCCGCGGATCCCCGAGCCGTGCGCCTTGGTGATCTTCGGGGTCACCGGGGACCTGTCCCGCAAGAAGCTGCTGCCGGCGGTCTACGACCTGGCCAACCGGGGGCTCCTGCCGCCCGGCTTCGTGGTCCTCGGCTTCGCCCGCCGCGACTGGGGCGACGGCGACTTCGAGTCGCTGGCGCACGACGCGGCCAAGAAGCACGCCCGCACCCCGTGGCGGGAGGAGGTCTGGGCCCGGCTCGTCGGCAACATCAAGTTCGTCGGCGGCTCGTTCGACGACGACGCCGCCTTCGACCACCTCGCCACCACGCTCGACGAGTTGCGCGACACGCACGGCATCGCCGGCAACGCCGCGTTCTACTTCTCCATCCCCCCGGCGGCCTTCCCGGTGGTGCTCAAGCAGCTCGCCCGCACCGGCATGGCGGACAACGAGAAGTCCGGCGGCTGGCGGCGGGTCGTGGTGGAGAAGCCGTTCGGCAACGACCTGCCCTCGGCCAAGGCGCTCAACGACCTGGTCGACGACGTCTTCACCAGCCAGGACGTCTTCCGGATCGACCACTACCTGGGCAAGGAGACGGTCCAGAACATCCTGGCGCTGCGGTTCGCCAACAACCTGTTCGAGCCGCTGTGGAACTCCAAGTACGTCGACTCGGTGCAGATCACCATGGCCGAGGACGTCGGCATCGGCACCCGGGCCGCGTTCTACGACTCGGTCGGCACCGCCCGCGACGTGCTCCAGAACCACCTGCTCCAGCTGCTCGCCCTGGTCGCGATGGAGGAGCCGACGAGCTTCGACGCCGACGAGATCCGGGCCGAGAAGCTCAAGGTGCTCAAGGCGATCGCCGTGCCGAAGGACATCGCCGCGGACACCGTGCGCGGGCAGTACCTGCCCGGCTGGGTGGGCGGCGAACGCGCCAAGGGCTACCTGGAGGAGGAGGACGTCCCGGCGGACTCCACCACCGAGACGTACGTGGCGGTGAAGCTGGCCATCCAGAACCGGCGCTGGGCCGGGGTGCCGTTCTACATCCGGGCCGGCAAGCGGCTGCCCCGACGGGTCACCGAGGTGGCCATCATGTTCAAGAAGGCGCCGCACCTGCCGTTCAACCCGGCCGACATGGAGTCGCTCGGCTCCAACCAGCTCGTCATCCGGGTGCAGCCGGACGAGGGCGTGGTGCTGAAGTTCGGCTCCAAGGTGCCGGGCACCACCATGGAGGTCCGCGACATCGCGATGGACTTCCAGTACGGCGAGGCGTTCACCGAGTCCAGCCCCGAGGCGTACGAGCGGCTGGTGCTGGACGTGCTCATCGGCGACCGCACGCTGTTCCCGGACGCCGCCGAGGTGGAGCAGAGCTGGCAGGTGGTGGACCCGCTGGAGCACGCCTGGGAGGGCACGAAGCCGGAGCCCTACCGGGCCGGCGAGTGGGGCCCCCGGGCCGCCGACGAGATGCTGGCCGCCGAGGGCCGGGCTTGGAGAAGAGCATGATCGGGTTGTGGGACACCACCGGCAACGAGGTGGTCAAGGCGCTGGCCGCCGAGCGGCGCAGCGCGGGCGGGGTGGCCAGCGGCATGGCGCTCACCCTGATCGTCGTGGTGGACGAGAAGCGGGTCCGGGAGGCCGAGGCGGCGGCCACCATCGCCGCCGCCGCGCACCCGTGCCGGCTGCTCGTGGTGGTCCGCTCCGAGGTCGAGCGGGACCGCAACCGGCTGGACGCGGAGATCGTCGTGGGCGGCCGGCTCGGACCGTGCGAGGCGGTGGTCACCCGGATGTACGGCCGGCTGGCGCTGCACGCCGAGTCCGTGGTGATGCCGCTGCTGGTGCCGGACGTGCCGGTGGTGACCTGGTGGCACGGTGAGCCGCCGGCCGAGATTTCCACCGACTTCCTCGGCGTGGTCGCCGACCGGCGGATCACCGACTCGGCGCAGGCCGCCGACCCGATCGCCGCGCTGCGGGAGCGGGCCTGCGACTACGCGCCGGGCGACACCGACCTGGCCTGGACCCGGATCACCCCGTGGCGCACGCTCGTCGCCGGCGCGTTCGACACCACCCAGGCCCGGGTCACCGAGGCGACAGTGGTGGCGCCGCGCACCGACCCGACGGCGGCGCTGATGTGCGGCTGGCTGAGCGCCCGGCTGGGCATCGAGCCGGTCTGGGAGCACACCGACGAGTTCCCGCGGATGCGCGAGGTGCAGTTGCGCTGCGCCAACGGCGACGAGCTGACGCTGACCCGGGACGACAGCGTCGCGGTGTTCCGGCGTACCGGGCAGGAGGACCGGACGCTGCCGCTGGTCCGCCGGCCGCTCGGCGACGAGCTGGCCGAGGAGCTGCGCCGCCTCGACGCCGACCAGGTGTACGCCGAGGCGCTCGGCGCGACGGCCGGACTGACCGGCCTGGACCAGCGTGCGCCGCAGCGGGTGCACGTGTGGAAGGATCCGGCGACCGCCCAGCGGGCCGAGGCCGGCGTGACCGCGCACGCGGGCGCGACCGCCAACGAGTGACCACCCGCACCGGGCGGTCGGACGCACAGAGACACGAGGGCACGACGGATGACTGAGGCGAGTGTCGCCGTACACGCCGACCCCGACCTGCTGGCGCAGGCGGTGGCGGCCCGGCTGGTGGTGAAGCTGCTCGACGCGCAGGCCGAGCGCGGTCAGGCGTCGGTGGTGCTGACCGGCGGGCGGATCGCCGCGGCGGTCTACCGGGCGATCGGCCAGTTGCCCGCCCGGGACGCGGTGGACTGGTCCCGGGTCGACGTCTGGTGGGGCGACGAGCGGTTCCTGCCCTCCGGCGACCCGGAGCGCAACGAGACCCAGGCCCGGGCGGCGCTGCTGGACGCGGTGCCGCTGGACCCGGCCCGGGTGCACCCGATGCCGGCGTCCGACGGCCCGGCCGGCGACGACCCGGAGGCGGCCGCCGCCGGGTACGCGCGGGAGCTGGCCGCCGCCGCCCGGCCGGGCACCGCGGCCCTGCCCCACTTCGACGTGCTGATGCTTGGCGTCGGCGAGGACGGGCACGTGGCGTCGGTGTTCCCGGAGCACCCGGTGCACCACGACAACCGGCCGGTCAGCGCCGTGCGGGGCAGCCCGAAGCCGCCGCCGGTGCGCACCACGCTGACCCTGCCGGCGATCAACACGGCCGAGGAGGTGTGGCTCGTCGCCGCCGGGGCGGACAAGGCCCGGGCGGTGGGCATGGCGCTGGCCGGGGCCGGGCCGGTGCAACTGCCGGCGGCCGGGGTGCGTGGCGTCTCCCGTACCCTCTGGCTGCTCGACCGCGCCGCCGCGGCCGACGTCCCGCCGCGCTCCCGCAGCCTGCGGTGAAAGGAGGGGCCCCCGCTTAACGCCTGCGGTATAGGCGGGGCCCCTTCTCAACACCGTCGGGCGGTGCCCGGCGCGGACGCCTCAGGCGCGACCTCGACGCCGGCGCAACGCCGCGAGGGCCTCGGCGAGCAGCGCCTCCCCCTCCTCCGGGGTGCGCCGCTCCTGCACGTACGCCAGGTGGGTCTTGTAGGGCTCGGCGCGCTGGCGGCCCGGCGGGTTGCCCGGTTCGGGGCCGGCCGGCTCCCCGCAGCGGGGGCAGTCCCACGTCGCCGGAGTCTCGGCCTCGGCGGCGATCAGGAACTCGACCCGGTGCTCGTGGCGGCACCAGTAGACGACCGGCCGTCGTGGCGCCGGCTCGGTGCGCTGGTCGAAACGCTCGGGGGCGGACCCGATCCGGGTGCCGCGGATGACGTTGTTGCTGGGCACGGTTGCTCGCTCCCTGTCGTCGGAGGGGACCGCCGCCGGGAAGGGGTCGGCGACGGGCGACGGGCGGAGAAACAAAACTGCGCGCGGTCCGTGACGGACCGCGCGCAGATTGTACGCTTCTTCGGCGCTCGCTCAGGTGCCGCTGCTCATCTGGAGCCGGAGCCAGAGCCCCAGCCCGACGATGCACGCGAACCAGACGATCCCTACCAGAACGGTGTAGCGGTCGAGATTCTTCTCGGCCACCGAGGAACCGGCCAGGCTGGAGCTGACGCCGCCGCCGAACATGCTCGACAACCCGCCGCCCTTACCGCGGTGCAGGAGGATCAGCAGGACGAGCAGCACGCTGGTGATGACCAACAGCGTGATCATCGTGTAGGCGAACCAGATCGGCATGGCGGGGGTCAGTCCTCTCGTTACGATCACTGCCCGGACCTGTCGGGCACGGCGGCACCGACCGTTGGACGGGCAGCGTCAAGGATAGCGAGCGATCAGCGGGCCGTGTGCTCCGGGAACCGACAGATCTGCGCGAACTCCTCCGCGTCCAGGCTCGCGCCCCCCACCAGGGCCCCGTCCACGTCCGGCTGGGCCATGATCGCGGCGACGTTCGACGCCTTGACCGACCCGCCGTAGAGGATCCGGACCTGCCCGGCGGTGGTCTCGTCGTAGGTCTCCACGAGCCGCTTGCGCACCTCGCCGCAGACCTCCTGCGCGTCCTCCGGGGTCGCCGTCTTGCCGGTGCCGATCGCCCAGACCGGCTCGTACGCCACGACGACCTTGGTCACCTGCTCGGCGGTCAGACCCTTCAGCGCGCCGTCGAGCTGGTCGCAGCAGTGCGGAACCTGCTTGAGCTGCTCCCGGATCTCCAGGCCCTCACCGATGCACAGGATCGGGGTGAGCCCGTTCGCCAGCGCCGCCGCCACCTTCGCGTTGACCAGCGCGTCGTCCTCGTAGTGGTACTGCCGCCGCTCGGAGTGACCGACCACCACGTAGCCGCAGCCCAGCTTCGCCAGCATCGGCCCGGCGATGTCGCCGGTGTAGGCGCCCGAGGCGAACGGCGACAGGTCCTGCGCGCCGTAGCCGATCAGCAGCTTGTCGCCGTCCACCGCGGTCTGCACGGTACGCAGGTCGGTGAAGGGCGGCAGCACCACGCACTCGACGTCGGTGAGCTGCTTCTCGTTGAGGCTCGCGGCCAGCTTCTGCACCAGCAGGTTGGCCTCGAGGTGGTTCAAGTTCATCTTCCAGTTGCCGGCCATCAGCGGCCGGCGGGTGGTGCTCGCCATTCAGTTCTCCAGAGCCGCGATGCCGGGGAGGGTCTTGCCCTCCAGGTATTCCAGGGACGCGCCACCACCGGTGGAGATGTGCCCGAACGAGGACTCGTCCAGACCCAGGGCCCGCACCGCCGCGGCCGAGTCGCCGCCGCCGACCACGCTGAACGCGTCGGCCTTGGTGATCGCCTCGGCCACCCCGCGGGTGCCGTTGGCGAACGCCGCCATCTCGAACACGCCCATCGGGCCGTTCCAGAAGATCGTCTTCGCCTGCGACAGCACGGCCGCGAAGCCGGCCACCGTCTCCGGGCCGATGTCCAGGCCCAGCCGGTGGCTGGGGATGCCGTCGGCCGGCACCGTGTCGTGCGCGGCGTCCGGGGCGAAGGCGTCCGCGGCCACCACGTCGACCGGGAGCATGATCTTGCCCGGCGCGCGTTCCAACAGATTGCCGCAGGTCTCGACCATCTCCTCCTCCAGCAGCGAGGTGCCCACCTCGTGGCCCTGGGCCTTGAGGAAGGTGAAGCACATCCCGCCACCGATGAGCAGCCGGTCGACAGTGGGCAGCAGCGCCTCGATCACGGCCAGCTTGTCGGAGACCTTCGAGCCGCCCAGCACCACCACGTACGGCCGCTCGGGCTCACCGGTGAGCTTGCTGAGCACCTCGACCTCGCGCAGCACCAGCCGGCCGGCCACGTGCGGCAGCCGCGCCGGCACGTCGTGCACGCTCGCGTGCTTGCGGTGCACCGCGCCGAAGGCGTCGTCGACGTACGCGTCACCGAGGCCGGCGAGCTGATCGGCGAAGGCGCCCCGCTCGGCGTCGTCCTTGCTGGTCTCGCCCTTGTTGAAGCGCAGGTTCTCCAGCAGCGCGACCTGACCGTCGGCCAGCTCGGCCACGGTGGAGCGTGCCGAGTCGCCGACGGTGTCCTCGGCGAAGTGCACCGGGGCGCCGAGCAGCTCACCGAGCCGCCCGGCGACCGGGCGGAGGCTGAACTGCGGGTCCGGCGCGCCCTTCGGGCGGCCCAGGTGCGAGCAGACGACAACCTTGGCGCCGGCCTGCACCAGCGCGCTCAGCGTCGGCAGCACCGCGCGGATCCGGCCGTCGTCGGTGATGTCACCGGTCTGCTTGTCGAGCGGGACGTTCAGGTCGGCGCGCACCAGCACGCGCCGACCCGACACCCCCTCGGCGAGCAGGTCGTCGAGGTCGCGGATGCTCACAGCGACGAACCGACCAGCTTGACCAGGTCCACCAGGCGGTTGGAGTAGCCCCACTCGTTGTCGTACCAGCCGACGACCTTGACCTGGTTGCCGATCACCTTGGTCAGCGGCGCGTCGAAGATGCACGACGCCGGGTCGGTGACGATGTCGGCGGAGACGATCGGGTCCTCGTTGTAGACCAGGACGCCCTTGAGCGGGCCCTCCGCGGCGGCCTTGATCGCGGCGTTGACCTCGTCCACGGTGGTCTCCCGGCCGACCTCGACGGTCAGGTCGGTGGCCGAGCCGGTCGGGATCGGCACCCGCAGCGCGTAGCCGTCGAGCTTGCCCTTCAGCTCCGGCAGCACCAGGCCGATCGCCTTCGCGGCGCCGGTCGAGGTCGGCACGATGTTGAGCGCGGCGGCCCGGGCCCGGCGCAGGTCCTTGTGCGGCGCGTCCTGCAGGTTCTGGTCCTGCGTGTACGCGTGGATGGTGGTCATCAGACCCTTGGTGATGCCGAACGTGTCCTGCAGGACCTTCGCCATCGGGGCGAGGCAGTTGGTGGTGCAGGAGGCGTTCGAGATGATGTTGTGCTTGGCCGGGTCGTACTGGTCCTGGTTGACGCCCATCACCACGGTGACGTCCTCGTTCTTCGCCGGCGCGGAGATGATGACCTTCTTGGCCCCGCCGTCGATGTGCGCCTTCGCCTTGGTGGCGTCGGTGAAGAACCCGGTGGACTCGATGACGACGTCGACACCGACCTCGCTCCACGGCAGCTTGCCGGGGTCCTTCTCCTCGAACACCTTGATGGCCTTGCCGCCCACGGTGATCTCGTCGGCGCTGGCCTTCACCTCGTGCGGGAGGCGGCCCAGGATGCTGTCGTACTTGACAAGGTGGGCGAGCGTCGCGTTGTCGGTCAGGTCGTTGACCGCGACGATCTCGATGTCAGCGCCGGACGCCAGCACTGCCCGGAAGAAGTTACGGCCGATCCGGCCGAAGCCGTTGATGCCAACCCGGATGGTCACAGGTCCCATCTCCTCGCGTTCTGGTCCGCCGGCGTGAGAGCCCGGCCGGCGGAGATGTGTTCGCCGACCGTTGGAGCCGGTCGTCGTCGGTTCATCTCGGCCACCCCGCCGCGCGGTCCGTGGGGACCTGACCGCCCGAGGCGGTGAGGACGGTACGGGGTGCCTGTGCCGGCCCCCTTGCCGTACGCAGCGACCCTATCCGAGCGCGTGGCGGCGTGCTGCGCCGGGTGGTGATCCCGGTCGCGCGACGTCGCCCCTCGCGTCCTATCAGACCACGAGCATGTCGGGCGTGACTGCCGCTTCGGTATCCGGGATGCCGAGGTCGCGGGCCCGCTTGTCGGCGAGCGCGAGCAGCCGGCGGATCCGCCCGGCGATGGCGTCCTTGGTCAGCGGCGGCTCGGCGAGTGCGCCCAACTCCTCGAGCGAGGCCTGCCGGTGTTCCAGCCGCAGCCGCCCGGCCGAAGTGAGATGGTTGGGCGCGTCGTCGGCGAGGATCTCCAGCGCCCGGGTCACCCGGGCCGCGGCGGCCACCGCCGCGCGCGCCGAGCGACGCAGGTTGGCGTCGTCGAAGTTGGCCAGTCGGTTGGCGGTGGCGCGCACCTCCCGGCGGACCCGACGCTCCTCCCAGGCCAGCACGCTGGAGTGCGCGCCGATGCGGGTGAGCAGCGCGGCGATCGCGTCGCCGTCCTTCACCACCACCCGGTCCACGCCGCGCACCTCACGGTTCTTGGCGGTGATGCCGATCCGCCGGGCGGCGCCGACCAACGCGAGCGCCGACTCCGGCCCCGGGCAGGTGATCTCCAGCGCGCTGGAACGGCCCGGCTCGGTGAGCGAGCCGTGCGCCATGAACGCGCCCCGCCAGGCGGAGACCGCGCAGCAGACGTTGGCGGCCACCACGTGCGGCGGCAGGCCCCGCACCGGGCGGCCCCGCACGTCCAGCAGGCCGGTCTGCCGGGCGAGCGCCTCGCCGTCCTTGACCACCCGCACGATGAAGTGACTGCCCTTGCGCAGGCCGCCGGAGGCGAGCACGTGGATCTCGCTCGGATAGCCGTAGACCTCGGCGATCTCCCGCCGCAGCCGGCGGGCCACCGCGCCGGTGTCCAGCTCCGCCTCGACCACCACGCGACCCGACACGATGTGCAGGCCGCCGGCGAAGCGGAGCAGGGCGGCCATCTCCGCCCGGCGACAGCAGGGCTTGGGCACGTCGACCCGACTCAGCTCGTCCTTGACCGCAGCCGTCATCGCCATTCCAGCGCCCCCTCACGGACCGGTTCCGGCGTGTCGCCGGTGATTACGTACGTGTCTAACGATCGGCGCCCAGGACAGGCACCAGTGCGGCGCCCAGGGCGGCCGGATCATGACGGGGCGTGCCGTCGGTGACGGCGACGGGGGCGAGGACCAGCCGGGCACCCAGCGATTCTGCCGCACGTTCGACCGCCGCGGGGTCACCCACCGCCGTGGAGTCGGCAAGCACCATGTCCACCTTCAACTCGGGCAGATAGCGCCGCAGGGTGTCCAGATGGTCGGGCAGGGACAGCCCGGACGTCTCCTTCTCGGCCACCAGGTTCAGCGTCACCAGCCGGCGCGCCGGGCTGGAGACGATCGCGTCGGCCAGGCCGGGCACCAGCAGGTGCGGCAGCACGCTGGTGTACCAGCTGCCCGGCCCGAAGATCAGCCAGTCGGCGGCGCGTACCGCGGTCACCGCCTCGGCGCACGCGGCCGGCGCGGCCGGGGTGAGCCGCAGCGACTCCACAGTGCCCGAGGTGATCGCCACCTGGTGCTGCCCGCGCAGCGTGCGCACGTCGTCCGGGCGGGCCGGGTCGGCGCCGCGGACCTGGGCCTCGATCCCCACCGGCTGGCGGGACATCGGCAGCACCCGGCCGACCGCGCCGAGCATCGCCCCGGCGTGGTCGAGCGCCGCCACCGGGTCGCCGAGCAGCTCGGTCAGCCCGTGCAACAGCAGGTTGCCCACCGCGTGGCCGACCAGCGGGTCACCCACGCCGCTGCCGGCCGGTGCGCCGAGCGTCGGCGCGGGCGCGGCGGCGGCGAAGCGGTGCTGGAACAGCGCCGCGCTGCGCCGGGTCGCCGGATGGTCACCGGAGAGCGCGACCAGCGCCTGCCGCAGGTCGCCCGGGGGCAGGCCGCCGCGCTCGGCGCGCAGCCGCCCGCTGGAGCCGCCGTCGTCGCCGACCGTGACCACCGCGGTGATGTCCAGGTCGAGTCCGGGTACGCAGTGCCGCAGCGCCCGCAGGGACGCCGACAGGCCGTGGCCGCCGCCGAACGCGACCACCCGGATCGCTGTCACTCCCGCCCCAGGTCCCGGTGCTGCGGGTTGGCGGCGATGCCGGAGGCGCGCAGCCGAACGGCCAGTTCCTCGGCGATCGCGACGCTGCGGTGCTTGCCGCCGGTGCAGCCGACCGCCACCGTCAGGTAGCGCTTGCCCTCCCGCTCGAAGCCGGCGGTGGTGGCGTTGACCAGGTCCGCGTAGCCGGCGACGAACGCGTCGGCGCCCTCCTGGCCCAGCACGTACGCGCTGACCGCCTCCTCGCGCCCGGTGTGCTCGCGCAGCTCCGGCACCCAGTACGGGTTGGGCAGGAACCGGGCGTCCATCACGAAGTCGGCGTCCGGCGGGAGGCCGTACTTGAAGCCGAACGACAGCACGGTGATCCGCAGCCGGCGGGCGTCCTCGCCGCCGAACAGCTCCTCCACCCGGCGGCGCAGCTGGTTGACGTTCAGGTGGCTGGTGTCGATGATCACGTCGGCCTGGTCCCGGGCCTCCTCCAGCAGCGCCCGCTCGACCGCGATGCCGTCGGCCAGCCGCCCGTCGCCCTGCAACGGGTGCGAGCGGCGCACGCTCTCGAACCGGCGGATCAGCACCTCGTCGTCGGCGTCGACGAAGACCACCCGGGGCTGGAAGCCACGCTCGCGCAGCTCCCGGATCGCACCGGCCAGGTCGGTGGAGAAGGCGCGCGAGCGCACGTCCAGCACCATCGCCGTACGCCGGGCCGCGCCGCCGGCCTTGAACGCCAACTCGGCCATGTCCAGCAGGAGCGCCTGGGGCAGGTTGTCGACCACGTAGTAGCCGACGTTCTCCAACGCCCGGGCCACCGTGCTGCGGCCACCGCCGGAGAGGCCGGTCACCACCACCAGGGAGGTCTCCGCCTCCGCCGGCGCCGGTCGCCCCACCGCAGTCTCCGCGTCGGTCGGCACCAGGCCTTCCGCCGTTCGCGCCTCGCTCACCCGCTACCCCCAGCCGTGGCGCCGCGGCCGTCCGGCCGCGCATGGTCAGTCGCCGACTCTAACGGCTGCGACCCCGCCCGGGATTCCACGGGGTGACCACCGGAACAGCAGGTTGCCCGATTCGTCGGGGTCCCCGACCCCGCCACGCGGCCGCTGGGGACGGGGCGTCGTCGGCGGGCGCTCGTAGACTGCGCGGATGGTCTCCCCCACCGAGCAGCGGACCGAGGGCGCGCTGGGCGTGCTGCGCCGGGTCTTCGGCTACGACGCGTTCCGCGGCGTCCAGCAGGACATCATCGAGCACGTGGTGGCCGGCGGCGACGCGCTGGTGCTCATGCCCACCGGCGGCGGCAAGTCACTCTGCTACCAGATCCCCGCGCTGGTCCGCGACGGCGTGGCGGTGGTCGTCTCGCCGCTGATCGCGCTCATGCAGGACCAGGTCGACGCGCTCACCGCAGTCGGCGTGCGGGCCGGGTTCCTCAACTCGACCCAGGAGCCCGCCGAGCGGCGCCGGGTCGAGGCGGCCTACCTCGCCGGCGAGCTCGACCTGCTCTACCTGGCACCGGAAGGGCTGGCCGTCCGGTCCACCCTCGGCCTGCTGGAGCGCGGAAAGATCGGCCTGTTCGCGATCGACGAGGCGCACTGCGTCTCCCAGTGGGGGCACGACTTCCGCCCCGACTACCTCAACCTGTCGATGCTGCACGAGCGCTGGCCGCAGGTGCCGCGGATCGCGCTGACCGCCACCGCGACGCGGGCCACCCGCACCGAGATCGCCACCCGCCTCCAGCTCACCGAGGCCCGGCACTTCGTGGCCAGCTTCGATCGGCCCAACATCCAGTACCGGATCGTGCCCAAGCGGGAGCCGCGCCGGCAACTGCTGAGCCTGCTGCGCGACGAGCACCCGGGCGACGCCGGCATCGTCTACTGCCTGTCCCGGGCCTCGGTGGAGAAGACCGCCGAGTTCCTGGTCGCCAACGGCATCCCGGCGCTGCCCTACCACGCCGGCCTGGACGCGGGCACCCGCGCCCGCAACCAGCAGCGCTTCCTGCGCGAGGACGGGCTGGTCATGGTGGCCACCATCGCGTTCGGCATGGGCATCGACAAGCCCGACGTACGCTTCGTCGCCCACCTCGACCTGCCCAAGTCGGTCGAGGGCTACTACCAGGAGACCGGTCGTGCCGGGCGCGACGGGCTGCCGTCCACGGCCTGGCTGGCGTACGGGCTGCAGGACGTGGTGCAGCAACGCAAGATGATCGAGACGTCGGAGGGCGACCTGGCGCACCGGCGCAATCTCGCCGCCCACCTCGACGCGATGCTGGCGCTCTGCGAGACGGTCCGCTGCCGCCGCGCCCAACTGCTCGACTACTTCGGCGAGACCGGCGCGGCCAACTGCGGCAACTGCGACACCTGCCTCGACCCGCCGGAGTCCTGGGACGGCACGGTCGCGGCGCAGAAGCTGCTCTCCACCGTCTACCGGCTCGACCGGGAACGCAACCAGCGGTTCGGCGCCGGGCACAGCATCGACATCCTGCTCGGCAAGCACACCGACAAGATCGACCAGCACGGCCACGACGCGCTGAGCACGTTCGGCATCGGCACCGAGCTGCGCGACGTCGAGTGGCGCGGGGTGGTGCGGCAACTGCTCGCCGAGGGCCTGCTCGCCGTCGAGGGCGACTACGGCACGCTGGCACTGACCGAGGCCAGCGCCGACGTGCTCGGCCGGCGGCGCACGGTCACGCTGCGCAAGGAGCCGGAACGGCCGCTGTCGGGGCGGGCCGCGAAGCCACGCGGGTCGGCCACCGTCGTGGCCGACCTCTCCCCCGCCGCCACCGGTGTCTTCGAACGGTTGCGCGCCTGGCGGGCGGCGACCGCCAAGGAACAGGGCGTACCGGCGTACGTGATCTTCCACGACGCGACGCTGCGCCAGATCGCCGCGGAACCGCCGGCGTCGCTGGCCGAGCTGTCCCGCTTCAGCGGCGTGGGCGAGAACAAGCTCGCCAAGTACGGCGACGGGATCCTCGCCGTCCTCGCCGAGGGGTGAGCAGGGCCGGCCTCGATGGTCGAGGCCGGCCCCTCGGTGCCGAGAGGGCCGGCCCCGTTCTCGGGGTCGGCCCTCTCGCGTGTCGGCGGGTCAGCTGGTGCTGTAGCCGCGGGTGGCGATCCAGTCGGCGAGGTTGTCGACGCTCATCCGGTAGGAGGCCTGGTCGGGGTTGGCGCTGTCGGCGATGGTGACGGTGTGGCCGTCGTCCTGGTAGCCGACGACGCTGATGTAGTGGCCGCCTTCGAAGGAGTGGGTGGTGCCGTCGGTGTCGGTGGCGGTGCCGGCGATGTTGGCGACCACGGCGCGGCCGTCGTCGACGGTCTTGACGATGTCGGCGCGCAGCTTGTCGGTCTGGGTGTCGTCGGCCTTGCCGGTCTTGATCTCGACGGACTTGTAGGGCTTGCCGGTCTCCTTGTTCAGGACCGGGGTGATGTCGTTGATGCTGTTGGTGCCGTTCTCGGTGGTGCCCATCTCCTTGGCCATGGCGTCGACGTCGATGTTCTTGCCGAGCACGCTGATGGCGTTGCGGGCGGCGGCGGGGCCGCAGTAGTAGAAGTTGGGCTGGGCTTCGTAGCGCACGTCGAGTTCCCGCTCGCCGTGGCCCTTGCGGTCGGCGACCACGGTGGCCTTCTCGGCCGGGGCGGCGTGCGCGGCGATGGCGGGTCCGGCGATGCCACCGGCGGTGGCGGCGATACCGGCGGCGGTGAGCACGGTCTTACGCAGCAGGGTGGTAGCCATGATGGTGCCTCCCAAGGGGGGTTGGGGGATCACGCGGGCGTCGCGGGGGGACGCGGACACGCGGAAGGGGGAAAGTTTGGGGGTGGGCCCGGCGGCGGGTGGCCTGCTCGGGGCCCGGGAGCCGGCGCCGGCCGGGTGGGTGGCCTGCTCGGCGGCTCGGGGGATGTAACGACGACCGGTGCGCGGGCATTCCCACGCCGGCCGCGGCTGCTCGGTGGCTCGGGGGTGTAACGACGACCGGCGCCCGGTCATTCCCATGCCGGCCGGTGACCGGTCAACCGGGCTGCCCGACAGGGCCGGGCTCCACGCGGTCTGCCAGGTATAACGCCCCGCCCCCCGCAGCGATTCCACCCTGACGGTGGCGCCGACCACGGCCCGCCCCCACCGAAACGGACAAACCTCAGGGACGTCGGGGTGGGGCGTCGGGACTCTCGGGCGTGTCGCCGCCGGAGAAGAAGTAGGCCTGAGAGCGGTATACCTCAGAGGCATATTTATGACCGTGAGGTATACCGCGCAAAAGTACACATCATTCGGGAGCCGTTACGCACCGTGCGGTGGGCCGGGGACGGGGTCTTTGCCCGCCTCGGCGTGCCCGGTGCGGTCAGCGGCGACTACGGGAGCGGCGGAGCGCCCAGATTCCGCCGGCGATCGCCACGGCTGTCGGCAGAAGGCAGCAGAGCCCGCCGGGGTCCACCACGACCGGGGTCAGGACGGCGTCTTCGCCGGATCGCTGTCGAGGGCGGCGAGGATGGCCTCGGCCGTACGGCGGCCCACGCCGGGCACCTCGGTGATCTCCTCCACGGTGGCCGCGGAGAGGCGCTTGAGCGAGCCGAAGTGCCGCAGCAACGCCTTGCGCCGCACCTCGCCGAGGCCGGGCACGTTGTCCAGTGCCGACTCGGTCATCCGCTTGGAGCGCCGCTGGCGGTGGAACGTGATGGCGAAGCGGTGGGCCTCGTCGCGGACCCGTTGCAGCAGGTAGAGCGCCTCGGAGGTGCGCGGCAGGATGACCGGGTAGTCGTCGTCGGGCAGCCAGACCTCCTCCAGCCGCTTGGCCAGCCCGCACAGCGCCACGTCGTCGATGCCCAGCTCGGTCAGCGCCTTCGCGGCGGCGGCCACCTGAGGCGGGCCGCCGTCGACCACCACCAGCTGCGGCGGGTACGCGAACCGGCGTGGCCGCCCGGTCGTCGGGTCGATGCCCGGGCGGTCGGGATCGGCGGCGGTCTCCTCGCCCAGCTCGCCGGTCTCGGCCCGCGCGTCGAGGTAGCGGGCGAAGCGCCGGCGCAGCACCTCGGACATGGCGGCGAGGTCGTCGGTGGCGCCGCGCACGATGAACCGTCGGTATTCGCTCTTGCGGGGCAGCCCGTCCTCGAAGACGACCATGCTGGCGACCACGTCGGTGCCCTGGATCTGGGAGACGTCGTAGCACTCGATGCGCAGCGGCGAGGTGCGCATGGCGAGCGCGTCGGCGATCTCGTCGAGGGCCTGGCTGCGGGTGGTCAGGTCACCGGCGCGCTTGAGCTTGTGGCGGGCCAGCGCGTCCCTCGCGTTGCGCTCGACGGTCTCCAGCAGCGACCGCTTGTCGCCGCGCTGCGGCACCCGCAGGGACACCCGGCTGCCGCGCCGGGTGGAGAGCCAGTCGGCGAGCGCGTCCGCGTCGGCGGGCAGCTCGGGGACGAGCAGCTCGCGGGGGACGTCGGCCTCGCCCTGCTCGCCGCCGTAGACCTGGGTGCAGAAGTGGTGCACCAGGTCGCCGGTGGTCAGCTCCTCGGTCTTCTCCACCACCCAGCCGCGCTGGCCGCGCACCCGGCCGTCGCGGACGTGGAAGACCTGCACCGCGGCTTCGAGGGGGTCGTCGGCGAACGCCACCACGTCGGCGTCGGTGCCGTCGCCGAGCACCACGGTCTGCTTCTCCATGGCCCGGCGCAACGCGGCCACGTCGTCGCGCAGCCGGGCGGCCCGCTCGAACTCCAACTGCTCGCTGGCGTCCAGCATGTCCTTCTCCAGCCGGCGCACCATGGTGTCGGTGCGCCCGGCCATGAAGTCGCAGAAACCGTCGACGATCTCCCGATGACGCTCGGCGCTGACCGTGCCGACGCACGGCGCCGAGCACTTGCCGATGTAGCCCAGCAGGCAGGGCCGGCCGACCTGCCCGGCCCGCTTGAACACCCCGGAGGAGCAGGTGCGCGCCGGGAAGACCCGCAGCAGCAGGTCGAGCGTCTCGCGGATGGCCCAGGCGTGCGAGTAGGGCCCGAAGTAGCGCACGCCCTTGCGCTTGGCACCGCGCATCACCTGCAGGCGCGGGTATTCCTCGTCGAGCGTGACCGCCAGGTAGGGGTAGGACTTGTCGTCGCGGTAGCGGACGTTGAACCTGGGGTCGTACTGCTTGATCCAGGTGTATTCCTGCTGGAGCGCCTCCACCTCGGTGGCCACGGTGATCCAGTCGACGGACTCGGCGGTGAAGACCATCTGCCGGGTGCGCTGGTGCAGGTTGACCGGGTCGGCGAAGTAGGAGTTGAGCCGGCTGCGCAGGTTGCGCGCCTTGCCGACGTAGATCACCCGGCCGGTGCCGTCGCGGAAGCGGTAGACCCCTGGGGACTCCGGAATGGTGCCGGTCGCGGGACGGTAGGTCGAGGGGTCAGCCACACCTCAAGCCTAGTCCGCACCCCCGACACCCGGCCGCCGCCGCACCCGCCCCGGAGGCGGCGGACGGCGGCGGCGCGTGCGGTCAGGCCAGCGCGATCTGGTCGCCCTCGACCTTGATCTCCTTGGCCGCCAGCGGCTTGGTGGCGGGACCCGCCTTCACCGACCCGTCGGCGATCGAGAACCGGCTGTTGTGGCAGGTGCAGTTGATGGTGCCGCCGTCGACGTTCGACACCGGGCAGCCCTGGTGCGTGCAGATCGGGTCGAACGCCTTGAACTGGCCCGCCTCGGGCTGGGTGATCACGACACCCTTGCTGGCGTACACCGCGCCGCCCCCGACCGGGATGTCGGTGGTGCGGGCCAGCGGACCGCTGCTGTCGCGGTTGCCGCCGCCGGCGTCGCCGGTGGCGCCGGCACCGGGCGGCCCGCCGCTGGTCGGGGCCGCCCCCGGGGCCGCGTCGTCGCCGCCGCAGCCCGCGAGCACCACGGCCGCGCCGACCGCGCCGGCACCCGCGAGCAGGGCCCGGCGGCTCTGCGTGACCGGTCCGGTCAGCACCTGGTCGTCACTCATCTCCGGCCTCTCTCTCGGCTGTCGCCACCGGTCATGATCCGTGGCCACACTGCGGTACACGCACCAGCGTGGTGCACGGTTCATACTGGCGCGTCACGAAATGCGCACCGGCAAACGTACGAGCGGGCCGGGTGACCGGCCCACTCGCCGTACGCGTCGGTCAGCGCGCCCCCGCCGGCACCTTGCGGGCCCGCGTCTTCGTGGCGCCGTTCGCCTTCGCCGCCCGCGTGGTGGCCGCCTTGGCGCCCTTGGCCTCGCCGGCCAGCTTGAGGATCGGCCGCAGGAACTCGCCGGTGTGGCTCTCCGCCACCTCGGCGACCTCCTCCGGGGTGCCGGTGGCGAGCACCGTGCCGCCCCGGTGACCGCCCTCGGGCCCCATGTCGATCAGCCAGTCGGCCGTCTTGATCACGTCGAGGTTGTGCTCGATGGTGATCACCGTGTTGCCCTTGTCGACCAGGCCCTCCAGCACCAGCAGCAGCTTGCGGATGTCCTCGAAGTGCAGGCCGGTGGTGGGCTCGTCGAGCACGTAGACCGTCCGGCCGGTGGACCGCTTCTGCAGCTCGGAGGCGAGCTTCACCCGCTGCGCCTCACCACCGGACAGCGTCGGCGCGGGCTGGCCCAGCCGGACGTAGCCCAGCCCGACGTCGACGAGCGTCTTCAGGTGCCGGTGGATGGCCGGGATGGCCGAGAAGAACTGGGACGCCTCCTCGATCGGCATGTCCAGCACCTCGGCCACCGTGCGGCCCTTGTAGTGCACCTCCAGCGTCTCCCGGTTGTAACGGGCGCCCTTGCACACCTCGCAGGGGACGTAGACGTCCGGCAGGAAGTTCATCTCGATCTTGATGGTGCCGTCGCCGGAGCACGCCTCGCAGCGCCCGCCCTTGACGTTGAACGAGAACCGGCCCGGGCCGTACCCCCGGACCTTGGCCTCGGTGGTCTCGGCGAAGAGCTTGCGGACGTGGTCCCAGACCCCGGTGTAGGTGGCCGGGTTGGAGCGCGGCGTCCGCCCGATCGGCGACTGGTCCACGCCGACGACCTTGTCGACGTGCTCCAGGCCGGTGATCCGGGTGTGCCGGCCGGGCACCAGCCGGGCGCCGTTGATCTGGTTGGCGAGCACCGTGTAGAGGATGTCGTTGACCAGCGTCGACTTGCCCGAGCCGCTGACCCCGGTGACCGCGATGAGCTGGCCGAGCGGGAAGCTCACGGTGAGGTTGCGCAGGTTGTGCTCGCGCGCGCCGTGCACCACCAGCTCCCGGCCCGGCGTCTGCGGCCGGCGGGTGGCCGGGGTCGGGATGGCCTTGCGCCCGGCCAGGTAGGCGCCGGTGACCGACTCGTCGTTGTCGAGCAGCGCCGGCACCGAGCCGCTGTGCACGATCTTGCCGCCGTGCTCGCCGGCGCCAGGACCGATGTCGACGATCCAGTCGGCCACCCGGATGGTGTCCTCGTCGTGCTCGACCACGATCAGCGTGTTGCCCAGCCCGCGCAGCCGCAGCAGCGTCTCGATGAGCCGGTGGTTGTCCCGCTGGTGCAGGCCGATCGACGGCTCGTCGAGCACGTAGAGCACGCCGACCAGGCCGGAGCCGATCTGGGTGGCGAGGCGGATGCGTTGCGCCTCGCCACCGGAGAGCGTGCCGGCCGGGCGGTCCAGGGAGAGGTAGTCCAGGCCCACGTCGAGCAGGAACTTCAGCCGGGCGTTGATCTCCTTGAGCACGCGCTCGGCGATCATCTTCTGCCGGTCGGTCAGCTCGATGCCGGCGAGCAGGTCGGCCGCCTCGCCGACGGAGAGGTTGCAGACCTCGGCGATGCTCTTGCCGGCCAGCGTGACCGCGAGCACCTCCGGCTTGAGCCGCGCGCCGCCGCAGGCCGCGCAGGGCACGTCGCGCATGTAGCCCTCGTACTTGTCGCGGGACCACTCCGACTCGGTGTCGGTGTGCCGGCGCTCGATCCACTGCACCACGCCCTCGAAGCCGGTGTAGTAGGAGCGCTCGCGACCGTACTTGTTGCGGTAGCGCACGTGCACCTGGTCGTCGGAGCCGTGCAGGATCGTCTTCTGCGCCCGCGACGGCAGCGCCCGCCAGGGCGTGTCGACGTCGAAGTGCTGGCTCTCGCCGAGCGCCTCCAGCAGGCGGAGGAAGTATTCCAGGTTGTGCCCGGTGGCCCAGGGCTGGATCGCGCCCTCGCGCAGCGTGCGCTCCGGGTCCGGGATGACCAGCTCGGGGTCGACCTCCTTCTTGGTGCCCAGGCCGGTGCACTCCGGGCAGGCGCCGTAGGGCGCGTTGAAGGAGAAGACCCGGGGTTCCAGGTCCTCGATCGCGAGCGGGTGGTCGTTGGGGCAGGCCAGGTGCTCGGAGTAGCGGCGCTCCCGGGCCGGGTCGTCCTCCGGCAGGTCGACGAAGTCGAGCAGCACCAGGCCGCTGGAGAGGCCGAGGGCGGCCTCGACCGAGTCGGTGAGCCGCTGCTTGGCGCTCTTCTTGACGCTGAGCCGGTCGATCACCACCTCGATGGTGTGCTTCTCCTGCTTCTTGAGCTTCGGCGGCTCGGTCAGCGGGTGCACCACGCCGTCGACCCGGGCCCGCGCGTAGCCCTTGGCCTGCAGCTCGGCGAAGAGGTCGACGTATTCGCCCTTGCGGCCGCGCACCACCGGCGCGAGCACCATGAACTTGGTGCCCTCGGGCATGGCGAGCACCCGGTCGACGATCTGCTGCGGGCTCTGCTTGGAGATCCGCTCGCCGCAGATCGGGCAGTGCGGCTCGCCGATGCGGGCGAAGAGGAGACGCAGGTAGTCGTAGACCTCGGTGATCGTGCCGACGGTGGAGCGCGGGTTGCGCGAGGTGGACTTCTGGTCGATGGAGACGGCGGGGCTGAGGCCCTCGATGAAGTCGACGTCGGGCTTGTCCATCTGGCCGAGGAACTGCCGGGCGTACGACGACAGCGACTCGACGTAGCGGCGCTGCCCCTCGGCGAAGATGGTGTCGAACGCCAGGCTCGACTTGCCCGAACCGGACAGCCCGGTGAAGACGATCAGGGCGTCCCGGGGCAGGTCGAGACTGACGTCACGCAGGTTGTGCTCGCGCGCGCCACGGATGATCAGACGGTCGGCCACGGTGCGTGTGCTCCCGGAAGAAGAATGTGAGGCGAAGTCTGTTTTTCATGAGTTGCCGGAGCGGTTTCCCGTAGTCGCAATGCGCAGGGAAAGCGCCCCGGCAACTCTAGCCCCGAGGTGTGACAACTTCCGTGGCGCGCACATTCCCCCAGCTCAGAACGCGCCGGGAGCGGGCGGGGTCGCCGGACGCCCGGCGCGCCGCCGCCCGCCCCGCCAGCCGCCCCGCCGCTCGGCCGCGAGCCGGGCCGCGCGCCGGCCGCTCTCGTACGCGACCTCCCGCTGCAACCGCCGCCAGCTCTCCCACCGGCGCGCCGGCAGCTCGCCGCGGTCCAACGCGTCCCGCACCGCGCACGCCGGCTCGGCGTCGTGCGCGCAGTCGGCGTACCGGCAGCCGGCGGCCAGCTCGGCGATGTCGGCGAACGCGCGGTCCAGCCCGGCCGCGCCGTCCAGCAGGCCGACCGCCCGTACGCCGGGGGTGTCCAGCACCGCGCCGCCACCCGGCACCGGCACCAGCGCCCGCCAGGTGGTGGTGTGCCGCCCCTTGCCGTCGACCCGGCGGATCGCCTGGGTGGGCATCACCTCCGCCCCGGCCAGCGCGTTGACCAGGCTCGACTTGCCGGCGCCGGACGGGCCGAGCAGGCCCAGCGTGCGCCCCGCAGCCACGTGCCGGCGCAGCGGCGCCAGCCCGGTGCCCCGCTCGGCGCTGACCGGCAGCACCGGCACCCCGGGGGCCAGCTCGGTCAGCTGCCGGGCCACCGCGGCCGGGTCGGCCGCCAGGTCGGCCTTGGTGAGCACCACCAGCGGCTCGGCCCCGGACTCGTGGACCAGGGAGAGCAGGCGCTCGATGCGGGCGGCGTCCGGCGCCGGGTGCACCGGCTCGACCACCGCGGCGGCGTCCAGGTTGGCGGCCAGCACCTGGCCGCTGGCGTCCTTGCCGGCCGTGCGCCGCACCAGCGCGGTGCGCCGGGGCAGCACCGCCTCCACGGTGACCGGGCCGTCCGGCCAGGTGGCCAGCAGCACCCAGTCGCCGGCGCAGGGCAACGCGGTCAGGTCGCGGGCCGCGGCGGCGAGCACGCCGCCGCCGAGGCTCGCCCGCACCGGGCCTTCCGGCCGCAGCACGGTGCACACGCCGCGGTCCACCCGGGCCACCCGCCCGGGTCGGTGGTCGGCGCGTCGATCGAGGTGGGTCGCCCAGTCGGCGTCCCAGCCGAGGGCGGTCAGGTCGAGGGTCATGGTGTCCTCATCGGTGTGGTGGGGAATCGGGGCGGAACACACGCGCTGCGACCGGCATGCCCACCACCTCCCTCCCGGCGCCGCGACCCGCTGTCGTCGGCCCCGACGGTAGGCGGCGCGCCGACGCGCGGAAAGCGATTTCCACCCCGGGCGCGCCGGGGCGGGGCCCGCTACTGTCGAACCCGATGACGACTGATCCCCTGCTGCTGACCGGCGAGCTGGCCGCGGCCAACGACCGGCTGCTGCGTACCGTGGCGGGCCTGACCGCCGCGGACGTCGCGGCGCCGTCGCTGCTGCCGGGCTGGACCCGCGCGCACGTGCTCACCCACCTGGCCCGCAACGCCGACGGCTTCGTCAACCTGCTCACCGCCGCGCGCACCGGCGAACCGATCCCGATGTACGCCTCGATCGAGGCGCGGAACGCCGACATCGAGGCGGGCGCCGGCCGGGGCCCGGCCGACCTGCTGGACGACCTGCGCCGCAGCGGCCAGCGTTTCGACGCGGCGGTGGCGCGGATGCCGGCCGAGGCGTGGGGCGCCATGGTGCAGGCCCGGCGCGGCCCGTGGCCGGCGGCGCTGCTGGTCTGGGGTCGGTTGCGCGAGGTCGAGGTGCACCACGTCGACCTGGCGACCGGCTACCTGCCGGCGGACTGGCCGGCGGCGTTCGCCCACCGGCTGCTGCACGAGGTGACGACCGGGCTGACCGGCAACCCGGAGGCGCCGGCCATGGTGCTGCGGGTCGACGGCGCCGGGCACGACATCGTCGTGGGCGATCCCGAGGGGGCGCCCACGGTCACCGGCCCCGCGCCGGAACTCGCCGCCTGGCTGACCGGCCGGGGCACGGGCGAGCTGCTCACCGTCGACCCCGACGGCCCCCTGCCGACTCCACCGGAATGGATCTGAAGACCGTCATGACCTACACCGGAGACGTCACGCCCGGCGGTCCGCCGGCCGTGCGCGAGCTCGACCGGCTCACCGTCACCAAGCTGTCGGTGGGCCCGATGGACAACAACGCCTACCTGCTGCGCTGCCGCGGCACCGGCGAGCAGTTGCTGATCGACGCCGCGAACGAGGCGCCCCGCCTGCTGGAGCTGATCGGCGACGGCGGGCTGGCGACCGTGGTCACCACCCACCGGCACATGGACCACTGGGTCGCGCTGGAGGAGGTCGTCGCCAAGACCGGCGCTCGCGCGCTGGTGCACGCCGAAGACGCCGAGGGCCTGCCGATCGCCACCGAGGCGCTGCGCGAGGGCGACACCGTCACGGTCGGCGACTGCGCGCTGGAGGTGATCCACCTGCGTGGGCACACCCCGGGTTCGATCGCGCTGCTCTACCGCGACCCGGCCGGCACCCCGCACCTGTTCACCGGCGACTCGCTCTTCCCCGGCGGCGTGGGCAACACCGACCAGGACCCGGAGCGGTTCGGCCCGCTCGTCGACGACGTCGAGGCGAAGCTCTTCGACCGGCTGCCGGACGAGACCTGGTTCTATCCCGGCCACGGCAAGGACAGCACCATCGGCGCCGAGCGGCCCGCCGTGCCGCAGTGGCGGGCGCGCGGCTGGTGAACGCGCCGGGTCCGGCCTCCCCCGTGGCGGCCGGGCCCGGCCCGCTCAGCCGGTCACCGCGCGCAGCCGGCGCCGGGTGCCGAGCAGCACCGGGCCGGCGAGCAGCAGCCCGACCGCCATGGTGAGCACCGTCGGGTCGAGGGCGCCGGGCAGCAAACCGGTCAGCGTCCGCGCGGCCAATCCGAGCGCCACGTAGAGCCCGGCCCACGCGGTGGCGCCGAGCGCCGCGCAGGCGACGAACCGCCGGTACGGCATCCGCAGGCCACCGGCGGCCAGCGGTAGCAACGCGTTGAACACCGGCAGGAACGGCGCCACCAGCACGATCCGCCCGCCGCCGCGGCGCAGCAGCGTCTCCGCGGCCGCCCAGCGGGACTCGCCGATCCAGCCGCCCAACCGACCGCGGCGCAGCCGCCCGCCCCAGATCCGCCCGGCGAGGAAGCTCAGCGACCAGCCGGCCAGGCAGCCGGCCACCACCGCCGCGACCGCCGCCACCCCGCCGACCGGCCGGCCCGCGCCGACCGCGGCGAGGACCGCGGCGTCGCCGGGCACCAGCACCCCGAGCAGGGGTACGGCGTCGGCGAGCATCACCACGCCCAGCAACCCCATCAGCAGCGTGGTGGGCAGCTGCCCGAACTGGGCGAGGAGATCCGTCATGCCTGGCACGCTATGCCCGATCGGCTGGCCGGGACATCGGGCGTGATCCCCCACACGCCCCCGAGGCGGCATCCGGAGGATCCCCGAGAGTCAGCGCGGACGCAGCACCTGCACCCGGCGCACCGGGGAGTCGACGGCGGGCTCGGTGGTGGGCACCGGGTAGCTGGCCACCAACTCGAGCCCGTCCGGCGGCAGGTGGCCCCGGTCCGGGTCGCCGACGAGCACCTCGACGCCCCGGTCGGCGCAGCGTCGCAGGTAGGGCAGCACCCGGGCGGCCAGCGCCGCGTCGTAGAGGGCGTCGCCGGCCACCAGCAGGTCGACGCCGGCCACACCGTCGAGCAGGTCGGCGCCGTCGGCGGTCACCCGGACCCGGTTCGCCCGGGCGTTGACGGTCACGGCGGCCAGCGCGTACGGGTCGACGTCGTTGGCCACCACCTCGCCGGCGCCGGCCAGCGCGGCGGCGATGGCCACCAGTCCCGAACCGGCGGCCAGGTCGAGCACCCGTCGCCCGGCGACGAGTTCGGGGTGGTCGAGCAGGTGCCGGGCCAGCGCCTGCCCGCCAGCCCAGACGGAGGCCCAGTACGGCGGTGGCAGCGACCGACCGGCCGCGGCCTCCATCCGTGCCCACCACAGGATGGCGTCCTCGGCCAGGTGCAGCCGCACTTCGGGCACGAACGGCGTGGCCATCAGGCGCAGCCGGTCCGGCCCCGCCCCGGGCGCGGTGATCTCCCGTTGCAGGTCGGTCAGCGCCGTCGTTGTGCTCATCGGGGCAAGCATGCCGCGCCCCGGCGGCCGCCGGTGGCATTTCCGGCTCCGGAGTATTCACGAGCCACGCCGGCACTTCCGCCAGCGGATCCGGGCCCGGGCGGTTACTGTCGGGGAGGTACAGGGGCGATCACCGGCCGCGGGCCGGTGCTCACCCGCATTGAACAGGGAGAGACGCATGGCAACCGGCACGGTCAAGTGGTTCAACTCGGAAAAGGGCTTCGGCTTCATCGAGCAGGACGGCGGAGGCCCGGACGTGTTCGTCCACTACTCGGCCATCCAGAGCGGTGGGTATCGCGAGCTCAACGAGGGCCAGAAGGTCGAGTTCGAGGTGACGCAGGGCCAGAAGGGCCCGCAGGCGGACAACGTTCGTCCGATGTGACGATGTGCCGGTGGCGGCGGTCGGGTTCCGACCGCCGCCGCAGCACGCTGTCAGGCGGGCGCCGCCGGCAGGTCATGCCGCTGCCGTAGCGGCCCGACCAGCAGGATCAACGGCGTGAGCGCCAGCCACGCGGTCATCACCCGGATCGCGCCGGCCGGCCCCCAGGCCGCGCCCAGCCCGCCGGCCACCAGCGCGGCGAGCGGGATGGTGCCGTAGTTGAGCAGATGCATGCTGACGGTGACCCGGCCGAGCAGCCGGTGCGGCGTGTAGGTCTGCCGGAAGCTGCCCTTGACCACGTTGCCGATCGCGACGCCGAGGCTCACCAGCATTCCCCCGAGAACCAGCCACACCGTCCGCGCGCCGGGGCCGGCGAGCGGGATCAGCAGCGCGGGCGGGCCGGTGAGCGCGCCGGCGAGCAGCAGCGCCCGGGCGGTGCCGACCCGGCGGGCCAGCCGGGCGGCGAGGGCCGCCCCGACGACCCCGCCGAGGCTGGCCAGGCCGATCAGGAGGCCGACCAGGCCGGCCGGCAGGTCGGCCGAGCGGACCAGGAAGACCACCAGCACCGCCTGGTAGCCGGTGAGCCCGATGTTGCTGGCCGCGCCGAAGACCGTCAGCACCCGCAGGTACGGGTCCCGGGCGACGAAGCGCAGCCCGTCGGCCACCTCCCGGCGCATGGACGCGGTCCCGTCGGGGTGGGTCGGACGGGGTTCGACCGTCCGGATGCGGTGCAGGCACAGCGCCGACGCCAGGAAACTCACCGCGTCCAGCGCCACCGCGGTCACCGCGCCGGCGAGCTGGGCGATCAGGCCGGCCAGCCCGGGGCCGAGCAGGTAACTCGCGGTGTGGGTGGCGTGCAGCCGGGAGTTGGCCGGCGGCACCTGCTCGGGTGGCAGCAGGGTGGGCAGGTAGACCTGGTCGGCGGTTTCGAAGAAGACCCGGGCCAGGCCGGCGCCGAGCGCCACGGCCAGCAGGTGCCCCACGGTGAGCAGATCGAGCAGGGCGGCCAGCGGGACGCTGGCGAACAACGCGGCGGCGGCCAGGTCGGCGGCGATCATCACCGGCCGGCGGCGGACCCGGTCCACCCAGGCGCCGACCGGCAGGCCGGCGAGCAGCCAGGGCAGCCAGGCCGCGGCGGTCAGCACCGCCACCTGGAACGTGCTGGCGTCGAGCACCGCCACCGCGACCAGCGGCAACGCCACGGTGGTCATGTTGCTGCCCACGGCGCTGATGGTGTGACCGGTCCAGAGCAGCCGGAAGTCGCGGTGCCGGAACAGCCCGCCGCGCGGCGGGACGGTGGGCGGCGCGTACTGGCCGGCGGGAGCGGTCACGGCCGGCTCGGCACGCCGTGGGCGAACACGAACACCGGCTCGCGGGTCTGCCCGTCGTCGGGCACCGCGCGATCGGCCCAGCGGGTGAGGAGGGCGACCACCTCGCGGCTGAGCTGGGTCAGCTCGTCCGGCGTCAGGTGCAGCCAGTGGTCGGTGCTGAACGGTCCGTCGCCCCAGGCGGCGTGGGCCTCCTCGGGGGCGGCGTGCCAGGCCCGTACCAGCTCGGTGTGGCGCTCCAGGTTGAGCGAGCTGGCCGCGTCGGCCACCACCCGGGCGGAGGGGTCGTCGTCGAAGTCGGTGTTCGACCAGCGCACTCCCCGGTTGCGCGGCTTCCACCAGCGTTCCCGGCGGTCGCGGGCCAGTTCGGGCGCCTCGACCAGCAGGTCGGCGGCGGCGAGCACCTTGAGGTGGTGGCTGACGTTCGCCGGCGACTGGTCGGTGCGCTCGGCGAGCATGCCCACGGTGCACGGGCCGTAGACCTTGAGCACGTCCATGAGGCGGCGGCGGAGCGGGTGGGCGAGCGCGGCGAGCACCCGCGAGTCGGTGACCTGTCTGACCGTCGGCTGATCCATGCGGCCGAGTCTTACATTCGCAAGAGATATTGCGCAATAGTTGTTGCGGAACTCGTGCGACCCGTCGCCGCGACGCTGCAGTCGTCGCGGCGCGGAAGGATCAGGCGGTGAGGCGCCGGGACAACTCGTCGGCGACGTCCCGGGCGATCTGCGGCGGGATGGCCGCGGCGATCCTCTCCGGCGGCAGCCCGGCCAGGACGCCGGTGACGATCTGCTGCTCGTCCGTGAAGTCCTTGCCGGACAACTCGTTCACCTGCGCCACGAGCGCCGGCCACGCCTGGAGCATCGCCAGCATCTGCTGCAACGGCGAGTTCGCCGCCGGCGGATTGACCAGTCCGGCGGTGCCGGCCGGCGAGATCAGCCAGTTGCGCAGGTTCTGCAGGTCGGCGAAGACGTCGCCGACGGTACGGGTGGACGAGCCGGTGTTGCGGATGAGCTTGTCGGTCTGTTCCATGTCGGTCTCCGGTTTCACTGGGACGATCAGGCCGATCGCGGTGAGATAGCGGCGGAACAGCGGGGTCTGGTCCCGGCCCGCCTTGGTCGAGTCGCGGAAGAAGCTGATGTGGGTGTGGTAGAGGTGACTGCTGTCGCCGCTGGTGCGCTTGCCCAGCCGGTCCCACCGCCGCACGGTGCGGCCGTCCGCGGAGTAGATGACCTCCCGGATGTCCCGGGAGTCGGCCGCGTTCGCCGCACACTGCGCCACCAGCCAGGTGGAGAACGTCCGCAGCGTGTGCGTGGCACCGCCGGAGCGGACCGAGAACGTGCCGACGTCGAGCGCGGAGGCGTAGAGCGTCAATCCGGAACGGTCCCGGGTGGACTCCACCACCGAGTAGTCGTTGGTGACCACCCGGTCCGAGCCGCAGTGGTAGCCGCCCCGGTGGCTGGGGTCGCCGACGATGCCCACCTCCGCCGGCTCGAGGTCGGCGTCCCGGACGACGTTCTTGTCGACGTTGAGATAGGCGAGTAACAGGGTTCGGACGGCCAACAGGTTCGCCGGGGCCGACGTCATGGCAGATCCCCTCCGATCGATCGTCGGTACGGGCACTGCAGTCACGACGCGTGATGAGGTGAACTCTGCGGGCGCGCCCCTACCGGATAACTGCACGACAACGGGCACTTGCCTGAAGACTATCCCCGGTTAGGGGAAATGCCCAGGTCAAGGCCAAGATTTACGATTATCTGCCCGGTGTGGACGACGCCTTCGCGAGCGGCAGCAGCACCGCGGAGGGGTGCGCGTGGTCGTGCAGCACCTCACGCCATCCGGCACGGAGCGTGACGGCGGTGCCGAGCGGCTCGCCGGTGCCGGGATTACGCGCGTAGCGCGGGTGGGCGCCGCCGGAGACCTGGAGCCGCAGCCGGTGCCCGGGCGCGAACCGGTGGGCGGTCGGCCAGAGCGCGACCGGCACCCGGAGCACACCGGAGCCGTCGTCCGGGAACCGTCCCGGTTCGACGCGGACCAGGCCGTCGCAGACGTTCCACGAGCGTCCGCGGCGGTCCACGTCGCACAGCCGCACGAACACGTCCAGGTAGGACAGCTCGCTGCGCAGGTGGATCTCGGCGCGGACCGGACCGATCACCTCCACCGCCCCGGGAAGCGGGTCGCTGGTGTAGGTCAGCACGTCCGGGCGGGACTCCACCGGCCGGTTGTCCACCGCGCCGGCCCGCTGGGCGACCAGCAGCGGGCCGCCCAGCGAGGGGGTCGGGTCGGCCGGGTCGTACCGGATCTGGTCCGGCCCGCCGCCCGCCGGCGGCCCGGTGGCGAGGCCGCCCCCGGGTTGCAGGTGCCAGCGCGTCGGGGTGGCCGGTGGTGGCCAGTCGGGCAGGTCGCGCCAGCCGCCGCCGGCGCCGCCGACGTGCACCCGGACCGGCGCGCGGGGCGTCGCGGGGCGGTCCGCCAGGTGCTCGGCGAACCAGTCCAGCCCCTCCCGCAACGACGCCACCAGCAGCCCCGGGCTGCCGTGCGTCCACGGGCCGACGGTCAGCCTCGGACGGGCGCCGGCGGCACGCAGCCGCGCGTAGTCGTCGAGCTGGGCCGGCAGGAAGATGTCCTGCCAGCCGCTGACCATGGCGACCGGCGCGCGGACTTCGGCGATCCGGTCGCCGAAGACCCGGCCGCGCCAGTAGTCGGCGTCCGGCGTGTGGTGGCGCAGCCACTCCTGGAAGAACGGCACCGTCACACCGGTGGCGACCCGGTCCGCCTCGGCCAGCGGCAGGTGGGTCAACGCGCGGACCAGCCGGGGCTGGCCACGCTTGAGTTCCCACTGCCGGGCCAGCCAGGGCACGGTCTGCGCCTGCAGCAACTCCGCCCAGGTGAGCACCGTGTCCAGCGCGAAGGACTCCCCCGCGTACGTCGAGTCGCGGGTGGCCGAAGCGGTCACCACCGCGACCATCGCGCGCAGCTCGTCGCCCGCCTCGGCGGCCACCGCCCACTGCACGAAACCCTGGTAGCTGGCGCCGAACATGCCGAACGCGCCGGTCCACCAGGGCTGTCGGCGCAGCCAGTCGAGGGTGTCCAGCCCGTCGTCGCGCTCGTGCACCAGCGGGGCGAACTCGCCACCGGAGCCGTACGTGCCGCGGCAGGACTGGATCACCACGTGGAAGCCACGCTCGGCGACCAGGCGGCCGAGCAGTCGCATCGGCCCGCCCCGCCCGTACGGGGTGCGGATCAGCACGCAGGCGGCACCGGGCAGGTCGGGCGCGTAGTGGTCGGTGCGCAGGGTGGTCCCGTCGCGGACCCGCACCGGAAGGTCCCGGGTGACGGTGACCCGGCCGGTGCGGGCGGCGGGCAGTCGCAGCGCCGCCGCGGCGAGCCGGGTGACCAGTCGCACGGTCAGCGGTCGCCGGACGGCTCGGAGGTGGCACGGGCGGCGCGCACCTCGTCCCGGTGCGCGCGCATGCTGTGCGCGATCTCGCCCATGAACCGCTGCACCACGGCCAGTTCGTCGTCGGTGAACCGGTCCATCACCTCGTCGGTGCGCCGGCCGAGCGGGCCGAAGAAGCTCTGCGCCAGGGTGGCGCCCCGATCGGCGTAGTGCAGCAGGATCTTGCGGCGGTCGGCGGTGTCCCGGTCACGCCGGATGTGGCCCGCGCGTTCGAGCCGGTCGACCAGGGCGGTGACCGAGCCGGACGAGAGATTGAGCACGTCGCCGAGGCGGCCGGGGGTGATCGGGTCGCCCACCAGCTCGGCCTCCATCACCGCGATCAGCGCCTGCAGGTCTGTCGGGTTGAGCCCGTGCAGCCCGGCGAACGCGTGCCCGACGTGCTGCGCGTCGGCGGAGTAGCGACGCAGGTCGTTGGTGATCTCGGCGACCATCCGCCCTCGCGGGTCGTCCCGTCGCCGGTACATGCCGTGCCCCGTCACCGCTTGCCGCCACCCCCTGCCCGGTCCGGTTGCAGCATAGAGCCTTCCCGGATAATCTCGCTCATCAAGATACTCGGCTAGCGAGAATCAACCGGCAGAAGGCATGTGAGGCTCCCGATGTCACTGTTCACCCGCGTCGCCCGGGGCCGGTTGGCCGCCTGGCTGACCGTGGTCGCCGCCCTCGTCGTCGGCGCGGTCGTGTTCGGTCTACCCAAGCCGGACAACCCCCAACCGGTCTCCGCCACCGGCCTGTCGGTGGAGTGGCAGTCGACGCAGGTCGAACGCCTCCAGGACCAGCTCCCGTCCCGCGACACCCAGGCCGCGCTGGTGGTGGTGAGCCGCGCCGACCGGGCCCCGCTCAGCGCCTCCGACCGGAGCGCGCTCGACGGCGCCACCGGCAAGCTCGGCGCGCTCGCCGTCGGCGGGCGGGTCTCCCCCGCCCAGGTCTCCCCGGACGGCACCGTCGCGCTGGTCGCCGTGCCGCTGTCCACCGCGGGCGACCAGCAGGCGGTCGTCGACGAGGTGGTCAAGGTGCGCGACGCCGTGGCCGGACTGCCCGACGACCTGACCGTCGAGGTCACCGGCGGTCCCGCCTTCACCGCCGACCTGAGCAAGGTGTTCCAGGGCGCCGACACCACGCTGCTGCTGGTCACCGCCGCGGTCGTGGCGCTGCTGCTGCTCGTCACCTACCGCAGCCCGTTCCTGTGGCTCGTCCCGCTGCTGGTGGTCGCCGCCGCCGAACAGTTCACCCTGCGCACGGTGGAGACCGTGGTGCCCGCGCTGGGCATCTACCTGCCGAGCGGCCAGGTCACCGGCATCGCCAGCGTGCTGGTCTTCGGCGCCGCGACCGACTACGCCCTGCTGCTCATCGCCCGCTACCGCGAGGAACTGCGCCGCGAGGAGAACCGGTTCACCGCCATGCGGGCCGCCCTGCGGCGCACCGCCGAGCCGATCCTGGCCAGCGGCGGCACGGTCGTGCTCGGCGTGCTGACGCTGCTGCTGTCCGAGCAGGAGACCAACCGGGCGCTCGCGGTGGCCTGCGCCATCGGCGTGGTCTTCGCCATGCTCTCCGCGCTGTTCGTGCTCCCCGCCGCGCTGGTGCTCTTCGGCCGGGGCCTGTTCTGGCCGTTCGTGCCGAAGGTGGGCAGCGCCGCCCGCGAGGGCCGGCTCTGGGGCCGCCTCGGCGAACTGGTCGTCCGCCGGCCGCTGCCGGTCGCCGCGCTGGCCACACTGCTCCTCGCCGGCCTCGCCCTGGGCGGCCTGGGCATTCGCACCGGACTCTCCGAGACCGAGCAGTTCCGGGAGCGTCCCGAGGCGGTCACCGGCGCGGAGACCCTGGCACGGGCGTTCCCGGCCGGCAGCACCCAGCCGGTTGCCGTGCTCACCAACCCGCAGGCCGCCCCGGCGGTCCTCGCCGCCGCCGGCGCGGTCGACGGCGTCGCCTCCGCCCGGCCGAGCACCGCCGGCGACCGGGTCGCCCAGATCGACGTGGTGCTCACCGCCGAACCCGGCACCGCCGCCTCCGACCGCGCCGTGGTGGCGCTGCGAGACGCGGTCGCCGCCGTGCCGGACTCCGCGCCGCCCACCGTCGACGGCGCCGACGCACCCGACGGCGCCCTGGTCGGCGGGACGGTCGCCGCCACCTACGACTCGAGCGAGGCCAACACCAAGGACCTGCAACTGATCCTGCCGATCATCCTGCTGCTCGTCGGCGCCGTGCTGGTGCTGCTGCTGCGCGGCCTGCTGGCCCCGCTGCTGCTGGTGCTGACCGTGATCGCGTCGTTCTTCGCCAGCCTCGGCGCGGCCTGGCTGATCTTCGACCACGTCCTGGACTTCCCGGCGCTGGACAGCGGGGTGCTGCTGCTGGCCTTCGTGTTCCTGGTCGCGCTCGGCGTGGACTACAACATCTTCCTGGTCACCCGCGCCCGGGAGGACGCCCGCCGGACGGGCACCCGCGACGGCATGTTGTCGGCGCTGCGGGTCACCGGCGGCGTCATCACCAGCGCCGGCGTGCTGCTGGCCGCGGTCTTCGCGGTGCTGGGGGTGCTGCCGCTGATCACGCTCACCCAGATCGGGATCATCGTCTGCGTCGGCGTGCTGCTGGACACGCTGCTGGTCCGTACCGTGCTGGTGCCGGCCCTGGCGTTCCTGCTCGGGGACCGGTTCTGGTGGCCCGGGAAGATCACCCGGGAGCCCGACGCGCCTGCCGAGAGCGCCGGCGCGTCGGCCGAGCCGGTCACCGCCCGGGACTGACCCGTCGGCCGGGGGTGGGCGTGCCGCCCGCCCCCGGCCGTGCCGGTCGGATCAGAACGCGAGGCACTCGCAGCCGGTCATCAGCTCGCGCACGTTGTAGACGTACTGCGGGTTGGGGATGGCCAGCGGCTTCCCCTCGCGCGCCACCGCCGCGTGCCCGAAGTTGTACGCCGAGATCACGGCGTTCAGCAGGCACGAGTTCAGCTCGGCGGTGCACAGCGAGGCGTCGAGCCGGTAGTCGGACTCGAAGTACATGTCGCCGATGTACTTGGTGAGCCACGCCAGGTAGGTGCCCCCGAGGTAGGCGTTGTCCCGATAGTCGTCGATGTCGTACGACTGCTCGAACCGCTGGTTCATCCACTCCGCCGTCGCCGGCATGACCTGCATCAGCCCGACGCCGGTGTCACAGGCGTAGATGTTGGACTGCCAGCCGCTCTCCTGCCAGGCGGTGGCCTTCATCAGCGCCGACGGGATGCGGATGTCCGGCGCGGAGGTGGGCCAGTAGGTGCGCGCCGCGGCGTCGGTCAACGCCTTCTTCACCTGACTCTGACTCGCCTTGGTGCCCTTGTAGCTCGGCTTGCAGCCGCTGGCCGGCGGCTTCGGCGCCGGCGGCACCCGGGTCTCGGTCGGCGGCTTCGGCCGCGCCAGCGGCGCGGTGGACGTGCGCGACGGCTTCGGCCGCGGCTTCGCGCTCGCCGAGGCGGCGGGGCTGGGTCGGCCGCCCATCGCCGCGACGCCGGGCGGCTCCTCGCTCGGCGCGTCGGCCGGCGCGTCGACGGGGTCCTCCGCCGCGGGCTCCTCGACCGGCACCTCGGTGGGCAGCTCCGTCGCCACCCCGCGAACCGGTGGCTCCTCGTCGCCGCACCCGGTCACCGCCCCGGCCGCCAGCAGCGCCACCATGGCAGCCGCGGCCAACCGGCCGACTCCTCGCCGCATCGAACCTCCCCGTGGTTCCGTCGGCGCACCCTAACAGGCATCGACGGGTCAGCGTGGTCCCCGCGACGTCGGCCGGCGCTCCCGGGGCCGCGGCGGCCCCGCCCCGCCGGCCCCGACGCCGTCCGGGCCGGCGTCCGCCGGGGTCGGCGGGCCGGCGGCCGCCACCCGCTCCCGGGTCGCCCAGGCGACCACGAACACGGTGGTCCAGGCAGCACCCAGCAGCACCGACGAGGCGGTGCCGGTGACCGTGCTCCAGCCCAGGTAGAGCCGGGCCCCGGTGACCGCGACCACAGCGGCCGAGGCGACCGTCCAGACGGCCACCGCGACCGGCCAGCGCGCCCCGCGCGCCAGCAACCACGCCAGGGTGCCGAAACTCGCCGTCACCACCGCGTTCTGGCCGGGGAACAGGTCCCGCACGCGGTCCGGGCCGCCCGGGCCGGTCAGGTCGGCGACCACGACCAGCAGCACCAGCGGCACGGCGGCGCCGACCGTGCCGACCACGCCGAGCAGGTCCGCGCGCCAGGGCCGCTGCCGCCGGGCCACCACCGCCGCCACCACGGCCACCGCGCAGATCAGCACCCAGCCGCGCAGCACGGACACCGCGGCCAGCGCCGCGTCGGCCACCCCGGGGGTACGCCGGGCGGTGAACCAGTCGCCGACCAGCCCGTCGAGCACCCCGAGCCCGCTGTGCCGGACCACCGCCTCCAGCAACGCGGCCACCGCCAGCCCCACGGCGAACAGCAGCGCCAGCCCGAGCGCCAGGTTGATCAGCAGCGTCCAGACCGGGCCGACCCGCATGCCGACCAGGAAGAACAGCACCCCGTAGCGGGATCGCAGCCAGCGCAGCGGCGGCAACGCGGCGGCGCGCGTCACGAGCGCCCGGGCCGGGTCCGGGTTACGCCCCAGCCAGCGACCGGCCAGCACCACGCCGAGCAGGCACACCAGCAGCACCAGCACCGCCCCGGTGGCCCGCCCCAACAGCTTCGACACCCGCTCGTACGACTCGCCGGCCAGGTATCCGGCCAGCACCGAGCCGCCGACCCAGCTCACCACCCCGGCCAGGTTCCACGGCGCGAACCGCCGGTACGGCATCCCGGCCCCGCCGGCCAGCCGGGGCGCCAGCGTGCGGGCGAAGGCGATCCACCGGGCGGCGGTCATGGCGCGCCCGCCGAGGCGGTCCAGCAGCTCCTCGGCGCGTCGCCACCGGTGCGGCCCGATCCGGGCGCCGAGGCCGGAGGCGCGCAACCGGGGCCCGTACCGACGCCCGGCGCGGTAGGCGAGTGTGTCTCCGATCACGGCGGCGGCCATCATGGCCAGCAGCGCGGGGGCAAGCCGTAGCGTCCCCGCGTACGCTAGGAAGCCGACCAGCAGCAGGGTCGCCTCGCCCGGCACCAGCAGCCCGAAGATCACCGCGGTCTCTCCCGCGACGATCGTCGCGGCGACCAGGTAGATCAGCAGGGGCGGCAGCTCCTGCAGCCAGTTCAGCAGGTCAGGCATTCGGCACCCCGCACGGGAGCCAGCATGCCAGTCGCTGCCACGGTCGGCCCAGCACTTTCGACACAGATCCGGGCCATCTCGGGGGTGACCCCGAGGCGTGCCCCGGCAACCGCAGACAGGAGTATGGAGGGTATGCAGCTTCGCACCGACCTCCGCAACGTCGCCATCATCGCCCACGTCGACCACGGCAAGACGACCCTGGTCGACGCCATGTTGCGGCAGGCCGGCGCCTACGGCGCCCGTGGCGAGGACACCGAGCGGGTCATGGACTCGGGGGACCTCGAACGGGAAAAGGGCATCACCATCCTGGCCAAGAACACCGGCGTGCGGTACCTGCCGGCGGACGGGTCCGACCCGGTCACCATCAACATCATCGACACCCCCGGCCACGCCGACTTCGGCGGCGAGGTCGAGCGCGGTCTGACCATGGTCGACGGCGTGGTGCTGCTGGTGGACGCCAGCGAGGGCCCGCTGCCGCAGACCCGGTTCGTGCTCCGCAAGGCGCTGCGCGCCCGCCTCCCGATCATCCTGGTGATCAACAAGGTGGACCGGCCGGACTCCCGGATCAAGGAGGTCGTGGACGACACCTACGAGCTCTTCCTCGACCTGGACGCCGACGAGGAGCAGATCGACTTCCCGATCGTCTACGCCTGCGCCCGCGACGGCATCGCCTCGCTGACCCAGCCGGCCGACGGCTCGGTGCCCAGCGACAGCACCTCCCTGGAGCCGCTGTTCCGCACCCTGCTGGACACCATTCCCGCCCCGTCGTACGACGATGGCGCGCCGCTGCAGGCGCACGTCACCAACCTCGACGCCTCGCCGTTCCTCGGCCGGCTGGCGCTGTGCCGGGTCCGGCAGGGCACGATCAGCAAGGGCCAGACCGTGGCCTGGTGCCGCACCGACGGCAGCACCCAGCGGGTCCGCATCTCCGAGCTGCTGATGACCGAGGGCCTGGAGCGCAAGCCCGCCGAGTCGGCCGGGCCGGGCGACATCATCGCCGTCGCCGGCATCCCGGAGATCATGATCGGTGAGACGCTCGCCGACGCCGAGAACCCGATCCCGCTGCCGCTGATCACGGTGGACGAGCCGGCCATCTCGATGACCATCGGCACCAACACCTCGCCGCTGGTCGGCCGGGTCAAGGGCGCCAAGGTCACCGCCCGGATGGTCAAGGACCGGCTGGACAAGGAGCTGATCGGCAACGTCTCGCTGCGGGTGCTGCCCACCGAGCGGCCGGACGCCTGGGAGGTGCAGGGCCGGGGCGAGCTGGCCCTGGCCATCCTGGTCGAGCAGATGCGCCGCGAGTCCTACGAGCTGACCGTCGGCAAGCCGCAGGTGGTCACCAAGGAAATCGACGGCAAGACCTGCGAGCCGGTCGAGCGGCTGACCATCGACTCCCCCGAGGAGTACCTGGGCGCGATCACCCAGCTGCTGGCCACCCGCAAGGGCCGGATGGAGCAGCTGGTCAACCACGGCACCGGCTGGATCCGGATGGAGTGGCTGGTCCCGGCGCGCGGCCTGATCGGCTTCCGCACCGAGTTCCTCACCGACACCCGGGGCACCGGCATCCTGCACCACGTCTTCGAGTCGTACGAGCCGTGGTTCGGCGAGCTGCGGACCCGTCAGAACGGTTCGCTGGTCGCCGACCGGGCCGGTGCGGTCACGTCGTTCGCCATGATCAACCTTCAGGAGCGCGGCCAGCTCTTCGTCGAGCCGACCACCGAGGTGTACGAGGGCATGATCGTCGGGGAGAACTCCCGCTCCGACGACATGGACGTCAACATCACCAAGGAGAAGAAGCTCACCAACATGCGGGCGTCGACCTCCGACGAGACCGAGAAGCTGATCCCGCCGCGCAAGCTGTCGCTGGAGCAGGCCCTCGAGTTCTGCCGCGAGGACGAGTGCGTCGAGGTCACCCCGGTCGCGGTGCGCATCCGCAAGGTGGTCCTGGACCAGCAGCAGCGTGGCCGGGCCGCCGCCCGCCGCAAGCACGCCGGCTGACCCACCGCCGCACCCGGAGCCCGGCCCGCCCCTCGGCGGACCGGGCTCCGCCGTCTCCCCCACCCCACCCCCACCCCACCCCACCCCCACCCCACCCCTCATCGTCGATCATGAAGTTAGCGGCCGATCCGGAGATCGAATTCGCCGCTAACTTCATGATCGACGCGCAAGGGGCGGGGGTGGGGGTGGGGTCAGGTGGGTTTGGTGGCTGCGAAGGCCAGGATGTCGGGGATCGGGCCGGAGCCGGACTCGACCACCCGGTCGAGGACCAGGCCGGCGGCGGTGGCGGCGGTCAGCAGGTCGGCCAGGGGCAGGTGCCAGGCGCCCACCCGGGCCCGCACGCCGTGCGAGTTCCACGACCGGAACGTGCGCTCCCGCTCGGCGTAGCCGCCGTCGATCACGATCCGCTCCTGGTCGGACCGGTCGGCGAACGCGCCGCAGAAGCACGGATGCACGCCGACGTGCACCAGCCGGCCGCCCGGCGCCAGCGCCCGGGCCATCTCCGCGATCGCCGCCGGGTAGTCCGGCATGTCGGTGTGCGCCAGCAGGCAGACCGCGGCCGGCACCACGGCGTCGGCCAGCGGCAGCGCGGTCGCGTCGGCGCGGGCCACCGGCAGCCGGGACCGGGCGTGGCGCAACTGCCCGGCCGACAGGTCCACGCCGACCGGCGTCCAGCCGAGCCGGCGCAGCTCGGCGACGTGCGCCCCGGTGCCGCAACACAGGTCCAGGCACCGCCCCGGACCGTCGCCCAGCAGCTCCGCCAGCACCGACCGGACCCGGTCCATGTAGGTCGCCGAACCGACCGTGGCGTACTCCTCGTACCAGTCGGCGATCTCGTCGTACAAGGGGGTCGTCATTCCCGCACGCTAGCCCCGCGCACGGCGGCGGCGCAGCCCCGCGCCCGCCGCGAAGATCCGCTACGGTCACCTGCATGACCTGGGCCGAACTCGACGCACACCTGGACAAGGTGCCCGGCACCGTCTCCGCGTACGTGGGGCGTCCCGGCGCCCGCCCCACCTGGACCCGGCACCCGGACGCCACCCACTACGCGGCGAGCACCATGAAGGTCGCCGTGCTGGTGGCGCTGCACCGCGCCGCCGAGGCCGGCCGGCTCGACCTGGACGCTCCGGTGCCGGTGCGCAACGCGTTCGACTCCGCGCTGACCGGCGCGCCCCGCTTCGCCAACGCCCGCGACTACGACAACGACGAGGCGGTCTGGGACCGGGTCGGCGGCGTCGCGCCGCTGCGCTGGCTCGCCGAACGGATGATCATCCGCTCCAGCAACCTGGCCACCAACCTCTGCATCGGCCAGGTCGGTCTGCCGGCCGTCGCGCAGGCGTGGACGCTGGCCGGCGCGCGGCACAGCGTCACCGGCCGCGGCATCGAGGACTTCGCCGCCCGCGACGCCGGCATCGACAACCTGGTCACCGCCGCCGACCTCGCGGTCATGCTCGGCGAGCTGGCGCTGGGCGCCACCCGGCCCGGCCCGCTCGCCTCGCCGGCCGGCTGCGCCGCCATGCTCGACGTGCTCGTCGCCCAGGAACACCGCGAGGACCTGGCCGCCGGGCTCCCCGACGGCACCCGCGTCGCGCACAAGAACGGTTGGGTACGCGGCGTCCGCCACGGCGCCGGCGTGGTGTTCCCGGACGACGCGCCCCCGTACCAGATCGTGGTCTGCACGACCACCGACCTGGCCGACGGCGGCGCGGACGGCGAGCAGGTCGAGGACGACGCCTGCCGGCTGATCGCGCACGTCTCCGCGCAGGTGTGGGACGTCCGGCACGAGCTGGCCGGGTGAGCCACTACTCCAGCAGGTGCTCGCGCAGCCCGGCCCGCACGTCGTCGGTCACCCCCAGACCGTCGCGCAGGTAGGCCTCGAACGACCCGTGCACCCGGCGCACCTCGTCGTAGGCGGCGTCCAGGTACTCCGGGCGCACCTCCAGCAACGGCCGCGCCACCGTCGGGTCGAGATCCGGCCGGCGCCGCGTCATGGCCGCCAGCAGCACCTCCCGCAGGCTCTCGGTCAGCTCGTTGTGCCGCAGGTAGTCGGCCCGGATCGCCGGCTCCGCCACCCCCAGCGCGGTCAGCAGCACCACCGACAGCCAGCCGGTGCGGTCCTTGCCGGCCGAGCAGTGGAACAGCAGCGGTAGGTTCGCGCCGTCCGCGGCCAGCCGCACCGCCTCGCCGAACCCGACCCGTGCCGGCTCACCGGTGACGAACCAGCGGTAGATCGCCGTCATCGCCCCCGGCATGCCCTCGCGGGCCAGCTCCGCGTACGCGTCCAGGTCGTGGCCCTGCAACACCGCCGAGACGTAGGTGAACACCGGGTGGACCGCGTCGTACACCGGCAGGTGCACGACCCGGGGCTCGCCCACCAGCCGGTCCGGCGGGGCCACCTCCTGCTCCTGCGCCGCGCGCAGGTCCACCACGCACGCCGGGCCGAGCTTGCCCAGCACCGGCAGGTCGTCGTCGGTGAGCCGGCCCAGCGCCGCGGTGCGCACCAGCCGTCCGACGCGTACCCGCCGTCCGTCGACGGTCGGCATCCCGCCCAGGTCACGGGCGTTCGGCGCGCCCACCAGTTCCCAGTCCCGCCCGGTCATCGGCCCTCCCCTGCTCGTCGCCAGTTGCCTATAGGGTGCCCCACATGACGATCGCGGCGGTACGCACCTACCGGCTCTCGGCCCCCTTACACACCCCGTTCGTCACCGCGCTGCGCAGCACCACCACGGTGGAGACGCTGATCGTCGAGGTCGTCGACAGCGACGGCCGCTCGGGTTTCGGCGAGGCCCCGCAGGTGTGGCAGGTCACCGGCGCGTCGATCGGCGGCGCCGAGTCCTGCGTACGCGAACTGCTCGCCCCGCTGCTGACCGGCCGCGACGCCGACGACCTCCAGGCCCGGTGCGCGCAGGTGCGCGGCGCGGTGGTGGGTAACGAGTCGGCGAAGGCGGCCGTCGACGTGGCGCTGCACGACCTGGCCGCGCGGCGGCTCGGCGTACCCCTGGTCCGGCTGCTCGGCGGCACCGCGCTGCGCGTCCCGACGGACGTCACGCTGGCCGCGGGCGACGCGGTCGACCTGGCCGCGGCGGCCGGCCGGCGGCGCGCCGAGGGTTTCACCGTGCTCAAGCTCAAGGTCGGCACCGACGCCGGCGGCGACCTCGACCGGGTCCGCTCGGTGCGCGCCGCGGTGGGCCCGGACGTACGGATCCGACTGGACGCCAACCAGGGCTGGACACCGCGCGAGGCGGTCCGGGTGATCCGGGGCATCGTCGACGCCGGGCTCGACGTCGAGCTGGTCGAGCAGCCGGTGCACCGCCGCGACCTGGACGGCCTGGCCTGGGTCAGCGACCGGGTGGAGGTGCCGATCCTCGCCGACGAGTCGGTGTTCGACGTGCGTGACCTGGTCGAGGTGATCCGGCGCCGGGCGGCCGACATGGTCAACGTGAAGCTGGCCAAGTGCGGTGGCCTGCAGGCGGCCCGCACCCTGCTCGACCTGGCCGCCGCGCACGGCATGGGCACGATCGTCGGCTCGATGATGGAGGGACCGATCGGCGTGGGCGCGGCCGCCAGCCTGGTCGCCGCCTCCGGCACCACGGCCGTGTCGGACCTCGACGCCGCCTGGTGGCTCGCCTGGTCGCCGGTCACCGGCGGCATCCGGTACGAGGGCGCGAACGTGCTGCTGCCGAACGCTCCGGGGCTCGGCATCGCCGACGTGAGTGAAGCTAAGGTTCAGCGCCACGGTTGAGTGTCGTTGGATTTTTTCATAGGGTCGCCCACAGGAGCGTGGGAGGAGGGTGCGGATGGCGCCTCAACCGGGCCACCAGGCCGTCGTACGGGTCCCGGTGGCGACCCTGTGGACAGACCCCGAGGCGATCCGCCCGGTCGACGAGCCGGCCCTGCGCGACTCTCCCGACGTCGCCGCCTGGGTCGCCGGGCTGGACCGCGACCAGCAGGTCGGCGACTGCGTCCTGACCCAGCTGCTGCTCGGCGAGCCGGTGCTGGTCACCGAGGCCGGGCCGGACGGCTGGGTGCGGGTGGTCGCCCTCGGGCAGCCCGCCGCCAAGCTGGACCCCCGCGGCTACCCGGGCTGGATGCGGGCCGCCCACCTCGCCGCGCCCGCCGACGACGCGCCGGGCGCGCCCGCGCTGGTGGTCGACGTCCGCCGCACCACGCTGCACGAGGCCGCCGCCGGGTCGCCGGCGCTCACCGGGGTGGTCCTGGGCACCCGTCTCGTCTCCACCGGGCGGCCGACGGACGGCTGGCGACCGGTCCGGGCGGCCGGTCGGACGGACCCGCTCTGGTCTCCGGAGGGCGACCTCGTGCCGTCGCCCGCCGAGCGGCCCGACGCGAAGGAGGTGCTCGCGGTCGCCGAGCGGCTGCGTGACCTGGTCTACGTCTGGGGCGGCCTGTCCACCGACGGCATCGACTGCTCCGGGCTGGTCCACCTGGCCTGGCGGCGGTACGGCGTCACGCTGCCCCGCGACGCCGACGACCAGGCCGAGGCGACCATGCCGCTGGCGCTCGACGACGAACGCCCCGGCGACCTCTACTTCTTCGCCCGCCCCGGCCGCCGCATCCACCACGTCGGCATCGTCTCGGCCGAGCCGCACGGCGGCCGGCGCCGAATGCTGCACGCCTGCTACCGCACCCGCCGCGTGGTCGAGGAGGAACTACCCCCGGCCCGGGTCGACACCCTGGTCGGGGCGCACCGGGTCTGAGCCGTGTGTCCGGGGCGACCGGCCCCGGACACACGGTCGGTCAGCGGCGTGCCTCGGCCAGTTCCCGGCGCCGGTCGCGCGACGACTTGACCAGGCTCGCCGCCGTGGCCACGGCCAGGGTGCCGAGGATGACGGTCAGCGAGAGCCAGATCGGGATGTGCGGGGCCCAGCCCACGTGCTCGCCGCCGTTGATGAACGGCAGGTTGTTGTCGGCAAGCGCCTCCAGCACCAGCTTGACCCCGATGAAGCCGAGCACCACGGCCAGCCCGTAGCTGAGGTAGATGAGCCGGTCCAGCAGGCCGCCCAGCAGGAAGTAGAGCTGCCGCAGCCCCATCAGCGCGAACACGTTCGCGGTGAAGACCAGGTACGGCTCCTGGGTGATGCCGAAGATCGCCGGGATCGAGTCGAGCGCGAAGATGAGGTCGGTGGTGCCGATCGCGATCATCACGATCAGCATCGGGGTGAACAGCCGACGCCCGTTCTCCCGGGTGGTCATCCGCGCCCCGTCGAAGTCACGGGACAGCGGGAGCGCCTTGCGGCTCCACCGGATCAGCAGGTTCTCGCTGAACTCGTCCTCGTCCGGCTCGCCCTGCCGGGCCAGGTTCACCGCCGTGTAGATCAGGAACGCGCCGAAGATGTAGAACACCCAGGAGAACTGGGAGATCAGCGCGGCGCCGGCCGCGATGAACCCACCGCGCATGACCAGCGCCAGCAGGATGCCGACGAGCAGCACCTTCTGCTGGTACTGCCGGGGCACCCCGAAGCGGGCCATGATGATCACGAAGACGAAGAGGTTGTCGACCGAGAGGCTGTACTCGGTGAGCCAGCCCGTGTAGAACTGCCCGGCGACGCTCGGCCCGGCGGTCAGCCAGAGCACCACGCCGAAGAGCAGCGCCAGCACGACGTAGAAGCCGACCCACAGGCTGGACTCACGGACGCTGGGCTCGTGCGGGCGGCGACCGATGATGAACAGGTCGGCCAGCAGGACCGCGATCATCGCGGTCAGGGTTACCGCCCACACCAATGCGGACACGTTCAAATCCATCCTCCGGCAGACACGCAGCGTCGGGCACACCGTACGCCGGGTGTGGGGCCGGGGTGCGTCGACGCTGACTGTGGTGACTGTCGGAGGTCTCTTCCGCCGGGGCCCGTGGGCTCCGACCGACGGAGCCGGGTCGAGCCACCTGGGGGTGCTGGCGCTCTTCCGTGCTGACGACTCCGTCGCGGGGGAATACTCCCCTCCTCGGCCGCCATTGTTCACCATCGCACCGGGGTGGCGCATCTCCGGGCGCCGATCTGCCGTCGCCACGTGCCACGCCTCACGTCACCACGCGCAACGCATCCTAGGAGGCTAGCTTCATCTCGGTCCCCCGCCGCCGGTGCAGCCACCTTCCAAGCCCCTTTCGAGCTGATGGCAGGAACGACTCAGGGGCCGTTGCGTCGCGCCCAGCCGCCGTGCCCGCACCCAGCCCTCTCATCGCCGTGCCCGGCGTGAGTCGTTTCTGCCATCAGCTCCAAAGACAGCGCAGCAGCACGTGGACCATGGCGGCCGGCGATCCGGGGAGGCGGTCGCCGCCGGCTGCGGAAGGCTACGGGTGTGCGGGTGGCACCGGGGCGGCGGGCAACACCGGATCAGGCGGCAGCAGCGGGTCGGCGAAGGACCAGCCGGCGGCGAGCAGGGCGTCGCACGCGGCGGTCGCGGCGGCCAGCCGCTCCTCGTGCGTACCGCGCAACGCGACCACCGGCACCCCGCTCTCGGCCAGCTCCGCGCGGAACCGGCCGGTCATCCACGCCCGCAGGTGCTCCCCGTCGCGCAGGCCGTCGTCGGCGAAGGGCACCCCCTCGTGGTCGGTGAGCAGGTAGAGCGCGGGACGCCGGGCCGCCGCGCGCACCGCGTCCGAGGAGGACCCGAGATACCGCTCCTCCCAGACCGCGGTGGCCCGGGCATCGGTGTCGCAGAACAGCAGCGGACCGCTCACCCGCGCCGCCGCGTCCTCGGCGGCCTGCTGCTCGCGTACCACCTCGACGAAGTCGTTCCGGTCCCAGGTGACGTCGAAGACGGTCGCGTCCGGCCGGGACCGGCGCAACCCGGCGAGCTTGCGCGCGGTCAGCTCGCGGCCGAACTCCGGGACCCAGGCGGTGCGATAGTGCTCGGCGAGCGCCCGGGCCATGGTCGTGGTGCCGGTGGACTCCGCGCCGACCACCACCACCCGCCGGACCAGCCACGCCCGCACCGGTGGGCTCAGCCACCGCCAGTGCCCCGCCGGGTCCGCGCGCACGGCGGTGCCGGAAACCGGCGCCGCGCGGCGATCCGGATCCACGTCGACCGCGACCGCGTCGAACCGGCGGGCCAGCTCCTCGCCGTACGCCTCGGAGGAGAAGACGGCGTCCACCGGCGCGCCCGCGAGCGCGTCGGCGAACACCGCGCAGTGCAGGTCCCAGACCGCCGGATCGGCGTAGTCGACCGGGTGGTCGTCGTACCGGCCGACGAACCGCACCCACGGGGTGCCGGCGTGGGCCTCGCGCAGCCAGCCCAGCCGCAGGCCGAGCGGGATCGACTCCCGCCGGGACGGCGCCACCACCACGGTCACCGCCGCGCACCGGGCCGCGGCGGCCTCGACGAGCGCGTGGTGCCCGGCGTGCGGCGGATAGAACTTGCCGACCACCAGGCCGTGCCGGAAGCGCCCGCTCGCGCTCATGCGGCCACCGGCGCGGGCCCCGGCGGCACCGGCGTGGCCACCGCGCGCCGGCGCAGGTCCGCCCGCCAGGCCCGCAACCCGACCACGCACAGGCCCAGGAAGATCAGGTAGAGACCGCCGGTCAGCCAGAGCCCCTTGTACGCGTAGAGCGGGATGTAGATCAGGTCGGCGACGATCCACAGCCACCAGCTCTCCACCAGCTTGCGGGTCTGGCCGTAGGTGGCCAGCAACGACAGCGCGGTGGTGACCGCGTCGGCCAACGGCACGGTGGAGTCGGTGGCCCGGTCCAGGAACACCCACAGGCCGGCGGTGAGCAGCAGCCCGGCACCGCCCAGCGCCCACCACTCCCGTCGCCCGGTGCGGGCCACCGTGAGCCGGCCGCGCCGGTCGCCGCCGAACAGCCAGTGCCACCAGCCGTAGGCCCCGAGCGCCACGTAGACGAGTTGCAGTCCGGCATCGGCGTACAGGCCGGCGGTCCAGAACAACAGCATCAGCAGCAGCACGTTGGCGATGCCGATCGGCCAGTTCGCGATGTGCTGGCGGGCGACCAGCCAGACGTTGACCACACCGGTGACGAAGCCGAGCAACTCGGCCCAGGTGGTGCCGGCCCCCCACACGGTGAACGCGGTGCCGGTGAGCCAGTCGAGCATGGTGTGTCCTCCCCCGAGCGCACCCGGAGCGTACCGGTGCACCCCGGGCATGGGAGGCTTCGGGCATGGTTCTTGAGGTCGCGCTGATCGACGTGACGCCCGGAAACGAGGACGACTTCGCCGCCGCCTACGCGCAGGCGCGTCCGATCCTCGCCGGCAGCGAGGGATGCCGCTCGGTGCGGATGACCCGCGGGGTGGAGTCACCCACCCGATTCGTGCTCCTGGTCGAGTGGGACTCGGTCGAGGCGCACGACGTCAACTTCCGGCAGACCGAGCGCTTCGGGCGGTGGCGCGGGCTGATCGGGCCCTACTTCGCGGGCCCGCCGCTGGTCGAGCACTTCGTCGACGTGCCGGCCTGAACTGTCGCACCCCTCACGTAACCTGCGCGCGACGCGCGGTCACCGGTCCCGACGGGCATCGGGGGCGCCGGGCCCGGTGGGCGCGCGGCGACGTCACTCCAGCTCGTGCGGGTCACGCTGTCGGGGCACCGGCGGGGCGCCGAGCCGGCGGGTCAGCAGCTCGACCGTCGCGTCCTCCGACAGCGCCGCCGCGAGCAGCCGCTCGATCAACTGCTCGTAGCGGGCCACATCGGCCTCGGCGACCAGGCGCAGGTCGGTGGTGAGCGTCTCCACCAGCACCGTGCGCGGGTCGTCCGGGTCCGGGTAGGCGTAGTAGGAGAACGGCGCCAGCGGGTGCAGGTCGTCGCCCGACGACGCGCCGTGGGGCAGCACCCGGATCGCCACGTGCGACCGCTCGGCCAGCGCCAGCAGGTGGCGCACCTGCTCCCGCCACACCTCGGCCGGCAGGCCGGCCGGCTCGCACGCCCGCTCGTCGAGCAGCGCCGTGTAGTGCGGAGGGTCCGGCCGGACCAGCAGTTCCTGGCGCACGGCCCGGGCGCGCACGTCGGCCTCCACGTCCACCTCGCCGGCGAGCGACGCGCCGGCGGCCACCCGCAAGCGGGCGTACGCCGGGGTCTGCAGCAGGCCGGGCACGAGCGCCGGCTGGTATTCCACGATGCGTTCGGCGCCCGCCTCCAGCTCCGCGTACGCCCGCTGCCGCTCGCCCATCTCGCCGAGCGCCTTGGACCAGCCGCGCCCGGTGGCGGCGTCCCGGGCGATGACGATCAGGTCGTCGCGCTGGTGCGGCGGCACCTCGTAGACGTCGAGCAGGTCGAGGACGTCGGCCAGGTCGGGCCGGCTCTGACCCAGCTCGATGCGGGACAGCTTCGACGTGGACGCCCAGCCGAGCCGGGTGCAGACCTGCTCGAGCGTGAGCGACTCACGACGGCGCAGCCGGCGCAGCTCGACGCCGAGCCGCACCCGCCGGACGACAGGACTTGCTGACAACGGCATGCGCGCCTCCCGCTGGGAGCGTACGCATGACCATCACACACGGCAATACCTCGCTCGCGCAGAGCGACAAGCACTCGTCAGCGCACCCCGGCCGCGTCCATCCCCCGCAGCTCCTTCTTGAGGTCGGAGACCTCGTCGCGGATCCGCGCCGCCAGCTCGAACTGGAGCTCCCGCGCGGCGGCCAGCATCTGGTCGTTGAGCTCCTGGATGAGGTTGGCCAGGTCGGCCCGGGCCATCCCCTCGCGGGAGGGCGTCACCGCGCCGCCCCGGCCGCCCCGGCTGCGGGTCTCCTTGACCGGCGCCTTGCCCCGGGAGAGCTGCCGCGCCGCGCCGCCGACGGTGGTGTTCTCGGTGTCCTCCGCCTCGCGGTAGATGTCGTCGAGGATGTCGTGGATCTTCTTGCGCAGCGGCTCGGGGCTGATCCCGTACGCCTCGTTGTGCGCGATCTGCTTGGCCCGACGCCGGTTGGTCTCGTCGATCGCGGACGCCATCGACGGAGTGATCTTGTCGGCGTACATGTGGACCTGGCCGGAGACGTTACGGGCCGCCCGGCCGATGGTCTGGATCAGCGACCGGCCGCTGCGCAGGAACCCCTCCTTGTCGGCGTCGAGGATCGCCACCAGGGAGACCTCGGGCAGGTCGAGACCCTCCCGCAGCAGGTTGATGCCGACCAGCACGTCGTAGTCGCCCTTGCGCAGCTCGCTCAGCAGCTCCACCCGGCGCAGCGTGTCCACCTCCGAGTGCAGGTAGCGCACCCGGATGCCGTTCTCCAGGAGGTAGTCGGAGAGATCCTCGGCCATCTTCTTGGTCAGCGTGGTGACCAGCACCCGCTCGTCCCGCTCGGTGCGCAGCTTGATCTCGTGCATGAGGTCGTCGATCTGCCCCTTGGTCGGCTTCACCACCACCTCGGGGTCGATCAGGCCGGTCGGCCGGATCACCTGCTCGACGAACTCGCCCTGGGCCTGCTCCAGCTCCCACGGGCCGGGGGTGGCGGACAGGAAGACCGACTGGCCCACCCGCTCCAGGTATTCGTCGAAGCGCAGGGGCCGGTTGTCGGCGGCGCTGGGCAGCCGGAAGCCGTGGTCGATCAGCATCCGCTTACGGGAGGCGTCGCCCTCGTACATGCCGCCGATCTGCGGGATGGTCACGTGCGACTCGTCGACCACGGTGAGGAAGTCGTCGGGGAAGTAGTCGAGCAGGCAGTGCGGCGGGCTGCCGGGCAGCCGGCCGTCCATGTGCATCGAGTAGTTCTCGATGCCGGAGCAGAAGCCGACCTGCCGCATCATCTCGATGTCGTAGGTGGTGCGCATGCGCAGCCGCTGCGCCTCCAGCAGTTTGCCCTGCCGCTCCAGCTCGGCCAGCCGCTCGGCCAGCTCGGCCTCGATGTCGCGGATCGCCCGCTCCATGCGCTCCGGGCCGGCCGCGTAGTGCGTCGCCGGGAAGATCACCAGGCTGTCCACCTCACGGACCACGTCACCGGTCAACGGGTTGAGGTAGTAGAGCTTCTCGATCTCGTCGCCGAACAGCTCGATCCGGACGGCGAGTTCCTCGTAGGCCGGGATGATCTCCAACGTGTCACCGCGGACCCGGAAGGTGCCGCGCTGGAAGGCCATGTCGTTGCGGGTGTACTGGATGTCGACCAGGCGGCGCAGCAGCTGGTCGCGGTCGAGCTCCTGCCCCACCTCGGCCCGCACCGCGCGGTCGAGGTATTCCTCCGGCGTGCCCAGGCCGTAGATCGCCGACACGGTGGCGACCACGATGACGTCGCGCCGGGTGAGCAGCGACATGGTCGCCGAGTGCCGCAGCCGCTCGACCTCCTCGTTGATCGAGGAGTCCTTCTCGATGTAGGTGTCGGTCTGCGGGATGTAGGCCTCGGGCTGGTAGTAGTCGTAGTAGGAGACGAAGTATTCGACCGCGTTGTGCGGCAGCAGCTCGCTGAACTCCTTGGCCAGCTGCGCGGCGAGGGTCTTGTTGGGCGCGAGCACCAGGGTGGGCCGCTGCAACCGTTCGACCAGCCACGCCGTGGTGGCGCTCTTGCCGGTGCCGGTCGCGCCGAGCAGCACCGTGTTGCGGTCGCCACGCCGCACACGACGCTCAAGGTCGTCGATGGCTGCCGGCTGGTCGCCGGCCGGCTTGAACTCGCTGACGACCTGGAAGCGGCCGTCCAGCCGGGGAATGTCGAGCGCCATGCCACCAACGGTACGCCCGCGGTCCGACACTTCCGGACCGACCACGGACCGTCCCTGACCGGCTTCGATATTCCCATTGTGTGGCTCATCTCACCGGACTACCCTCGTACCGTAGGCCGCTCGCGGCGGCCGACCGGGCAGGTGGCCGCCCCCTCGCGGGGGCCCGGCCGCCCCCGGCGCCAGGGGCCGCAGCACCCGGGACGACCGGCGTGCGCGCCCACGGTGGTCGCGCTGAAGCGCTCACCGGCCGCCGCGAGCGCCACCGCACGTCACCCGGAACCCCACCGCCGCGTTCACCACTCGTGGAGCCCTCTCCCGATCGCCGGCCGCGACGCGACCGCACGCCCGGCGGCGGCGCGTCCACCCCGGAGCCGGGCCGGCAGCGCGCGGGACGCCCGCACCGGCTCACCGCGCGGGGCGGCGGGGACCAGCCGGTGCCACGCGAGCCGGGCCGGGGTCACCGCCGCGCCCGCACCAACGGCCCGGCCCGGCCCGCCACCGGCCGCCGTCGGCGCACCGATCCCGGCCCCGCCGCCGCCACCGCGCGGCCGGGCGACGACAGCGCGCTGGACGGTGCGGACGACGCGCCGGAGCGCCCGACCCGGCGGCGCGCCACCCTGGCCGCGCTGGTGGTGGCCGCTGCCGCCTCGGCGACCGTCCTGGTCACCGGTCTGCTGGGCGGAACCCCGCAGCGGCCCGACCGGACCGACGCGGAGCGCCCGCTGAGCGCGGCCGAGGCGGACCGGGTGGCCGCGCTCCGGGTCACCAACCTGCGGGACGTCCGCGCCGGCGTCCGGGTCACCGTCGGCGCCGGCCGGGACCGCACCGACCTGATCGGCTGGGTCGACTGGGCCCGGCCGCTGGTCTACCTGGACGTCGGCGGACCCGGCGCGGGCGCCGACCGGGGCCTCGTCCAGGCCACCACGTCGGCGCTGCTGGTCCGCCCCGACGCGACCGCGTCACCCCGCGCGCGTCCGCCGCTGGTGCCGCCGGACGACCGGTGGCGGCTCCGCGAACCCTCCGCCGGGCGCGGCCTCACCGCCGTCCGCGACCTGCTGCTCGGCCTCGGCGCGGACCGGGTCGACCCGGTCCGACCGGACGACCGCTGGCTGCGTCGGGAGAGCATCGCGGGCGTCGGAGTGGACGTGTTCCGGGCCTCGCTGGCCGCTGCGTCGGGCGACCCCCGGCCGACGCTCTGGCTGGACCGCGACGCCCGGCTGCACCGGCTCACCGGCCGGCTGCCCGACGGCACGGCGGTCACGGTCGACCTGCTACGCGCGGACCGGCCCACCCCGCACCCGGTGGACGCCCTCGGCGGTCGTCCCGGCCAGCCCCGGGCACTGACCGACGACGAGGCCGACCGACTGGCCCGACTACCCGCCCGGCTGCGGGCCGCCGGCGCCGTGGCGGTGGCCGTGGCCGCCCCGCTCGGCCCGTCGGCCGACCTGGACGGCACCGGCACGCTGAACTGGACGACGTCCTCGGCATCGCTCACGGTGACCGACGAGGACACCGGCCGGCGCACCCGGCGGGAGGTCCGGACCGGTCGGGCCGCCCACACGCAGGCCTCCCCCGACGGTCCCGGGGCACCGCCACCGCCGGCGCCCGCCGACGAGCTGGACCGCCTGCTCACCGCGGCGCTGCGGGCCGGCGCCCATCCGCCGGGCGAGCCGGCGGTCCGGGTCCGGGAGGATCGGACGGCTGACCGTACGGTCGACGTCGTCGAGGTGCCGGGCGGCCTGCGCTGGTGGCTCGACCGGTCCGGGCTGCCGCGCCGGCTGGAGCTGCGCACCGGGCACGGGGTGTGGATCCGCCTCGACCTGTTCGCCGGCGCGGCGCGCTGACCTGCCGGTCAGGGCCGCCAGCCGGTCTGCGCGGCCCACTCCTCGGCCCGCAGGTGCTCCTCGTCGAACCAGGGGTCGGTGAGCGTGCCCAGCTCGACGCTCTCCGGGGCGGTGGCCACCAGGTCGCGCTTGACCTGCAGGTAGGCGGCCCGCAGCGCCGGGTCGGCACGCAGGTGGTCGCGCATCAGCAACGCGTGGCGCCAGCCGGCCGAACCGGCGACCCGCAGGTGCAGGAGCACCGGCCGGCCCGGGTCGGCGCCGGCGTGCAGCCGCTTCGCCCAGCGCACGCGGTCGGCGCGGCGCGGCGCGTCCCACCACTCACCGGGCAGCCGGGGAAATCCGGCCTCGGCCAACCGGTCGGCGAGCGGGCCGTCCGCGTCCGTGAGCGAGGGCACGGTCAGTTGGATGTCGATGACGTCCGGCGCGGTGAGGCCGGGCACGGCGGTGGAGCCCACGTGGTCGACCCGGAGATCGCCGCCGGCCGCGTGCCGGATCCGGGCGGCCACCCGGGCGTACTGCGCGGGCCAGGTCGGGTCGGGCTCGGCGAGCGCCGAGTGGTCGGGTCGGACCGCGTGCCGCTCGCGGACGTTGCGTTCGTAGGGCAGCAGCCGGTCCCGCCAGAGGTCGTCCACCGCGTCGTGCAGCTCCGACAGCGTGCCGTCGTTGGTGAGCAGCACGTCCGCCGCCGCCTCCCGGCGGGCGTCGTCGGCCTGCGCGGCGATTCGCCGCTCGGCCTCGGCCGGGTCCATGCCCCGGTCGCGCGACAGCCGCGCCAACCGGGTCGGCACCGCCGTCTGCACCACGAGCACCAGATGGTACGTCGGCGCGAGCCCCACCTCGACCAGCAGCGGCACGTCGTTGACCACCACCGCGTCGGCGGGCGCGGCGGCGACCAGCTCGGCCGCCCGCGCGCGCACCCGGGGGTGGGTGATCGCCTCCAGCCGGCGGCGCGCCGCCTCGTCGCCGAAGACCAGGGCGCCCAGCGCGGCCCGGTCCAGCGCGCCGTCGCCGCCGAGCACCCGGTCGGAGAACGCGGCGACCACCTCGGCCAGGCCCTCGGTGCCGGGGGCGACCACCTCGCGGGCGATCCGGTCCGAGTCGACGACCACCGCGCCGAGCGCCGCGAGGCGGCTCGCCACCGCGCTCTTGCCCGACCCGATCCCGCCGGTCAGCCCCACCTTCAGCATCCGGACAGTCAACCCGATCGCCCGGCCCGCGCCAAACCGGCCTCGCCGGACCGGAACGACCGCGGGCCCCGCCCCCGGCGCTCCGCTGGTGCGGAACGCGGGGACGGGGCCCGTCGGTCAGAGCTGCTGGCCCGTCCGTACGGACGGAACCGGCGTCAGCGACCGGTCACTTGCCGCCGGCGAGCTTCTCCCGCAGCGCGGCGAGCGCCTCGTCGGTGGCCAGCGTGCCGGCCGGCTCCTCGGCCTGACGGCTCGGGGCCGACGAGGTCGAGGAGGTCGAGGTGGTCGACGCGCTGGCGGGCGGAGCCGGGTTGGCAGCGGCCTCGGCGTCGGCGGCGCGGGAGGTCTGCACCTGCTTGGTGTGGGCCTCCCAACGCTGACGCGCCTCGGCGTACTGGTTCTCCCAGGTCTCGCGCTGCTTGTCGTAGCCCTCGAGCCACTCGCCCGTCTCCGGGTCGAAGCCCTCGGGGTAGATGTAGTTGCCCTCGTTGTCGTACGTGGCAGCCATGCCGTAGAGGGTCGGGTCGAAGTGCTCCTCGCCCTCGACGAAGCCCTCGTTGGCCTGCTTGAGCGACAGCGAGATCCGGCGACGCTCCAGGTCGATGTCGATGACCTTGACCATGACCTCGGAGCCGACCTGCACGACCTGCTCCGGGATCTCCACGTGGCGCTCGGCCAGCTCGGAGATGTGGACCAGGCCCTCGATGCCGTCGTCCACCCGGACGAACGCGCCGAACGGCACCAGCTTGGTGACCTTACCCGGCACGATCTGCTGGATCGCGTGGGTGCGGGCGAACTGACGCCACGGGTCCTCCTGGGTCGCCTTCAGCGACAGCGAGACCCGCTCGCGGTCCAGGTCGACGTCCAGGACCTCGACCTCGACCTCCTGGCCCACCTCGACGACCTCGGACGGGTGGTCGATGTGCTTCCAGGACAGCTCGGAGACGTGCACGAGGCCGTCCACGCCACCCAGGTCGACGAACGCGCCGAAGTTGACGATCGACGAGACGACGCCCTTGCGGACCTGGCCCTTCTGCAGCTTGTTGAGGAACTCGGTGCGCACCTCGGACTGCGTCTGCTCCAGCCAGGCCCGGCGGGACAGGACCACGTTGTTGCGGTTCTTGTCCAGCTCGATGATCTTGGCTTCGAGCTCGCGGCCGACGTACGGCTGCAGGTCACGCACCCGCCGCATCTCGACCAGCGACGCGGGCAGGAAGCCGCGCAGGCCGATGTCGAGGATGAGACCACCCTTGACGACCTCGATGACCGAGCCGCGGACGACGCCGTCCTCGTCCTTGATCTTCTCGATCGTGCCCCAGGCCCGCTCGTACTGCGCCCGCTTCTTGGAGAGGATCAGCCGACCCTCCTTGTCCTCCTTCTGGAGGACGAGGGCCTCGATGTGGTCGCCGACCGAAACCACCTCGGCCGGGTCCACGTCGTGCTTGATCGACAGCTCCCGAGAGGGGATCACGCCCTCGGTCTTGTAGCCGATGTCGAGCAGGACCTCGTCCCGATCGACCTTGACGACGGTGCCTTCGACAATGTCGCCGTCGTTGAAGTACTTGATGGTCTCGTCGATAGCGGCGAGGAATGCTTCCTCAGAGCCGAGATCGTCGTGCGTGACCTTGTTGGCGCTCGAGGTGGCCTCGATGCTGCTCGTCATGTGGGCGGTTGCTCCGGTCGGATGGGTTGTCACAGCGGGCATGGGTGTCGCGGTGACTCTTCCGCGCCAGCGGATCCGTCGCCGGGCACACCGAACGATCGACGCGAGAAGATCATTAGTGGCTCCGGTGACCGCGCACCTGCTCCCTGCCGAGGCACACGATCCGCGAGCGCATCGTCTAGCCTACCCGCTGCATTACCACAGCGTGCAAGCCCTCCCGGGTCCGTGCGAGCTCATCGGCTGCGAAAGCGGAGATTTCGCGCGGTAAGGTGCCACGCCTGTCTCGTCCGTCACATCGGTCACTTCCGCAACACGCCGGACCCCACCACGCCGCCGGCCCGGGCCGGCCCTAGCGTGGACGGGTGGACGACGACAGGGTGACCCGCCGGCGGGTCGGCGCCGCAGAGATCCGCCGCGCCAACCGCGGCTGGTGGGACACCGACGCCGACGCCTACCAGGCCGAGCACGGCACGTTCCTCGGCGAGGTGGACTTCGTCTGGTGCCCCGAGGGCCTGCGCGAGGCCGACGCCCGGCTGCTCGGCGACGTCACCGGCCGGCGGGTCCTCGAACTCGGCGCCGGCGCGGCCGCCGCCGCCCGCTGGCTCGCCGCCGAGGGCGCCCGGCCGGTCGCCCTGGACCTGTCCGCCGGCATGTTGCGCCACGCCGCCGAGGCCGCCGACCGGACCGGGGTACGAGTGCCGCTGGTCCAGGCCGACGCGCTGGCCCTGCCGTTCGCCGACGCCGCCTTCGACGTGGTCTGCACCGCGTTCGGCGCGATCCCGTTCGTGGACGACTCCGCGGCGGCGATGCGCGAGGTGGCCCGGGTGCTGCGCCCCGGCGGCCGGTGGGTCTTCTCGGTCACCCACCCGATGCGGTGGATCTTCCTCGACGACCCGGGCGAGGGCGGGCTCACCGCCGTGCACTCCTACTTCGACCGCTCCCCCTACGTCGAGCAGGACGCGCACGGCGTGGCCACGTACGTGGAGCAGCACCGCACGCTCGGCGACCGGGTCCGGGAGCTGGTCGACGCCGGCTTCCGCCTGCTCGACCTGGTGGAGCCGGAGTGGCCGGCCGGGCACGAGGGGATCTGGGGCCAGTGGAGCCCGCTGCGCGGCCGCCTCTTCCCCGGCACCGCCATCTTCGTCGCCGAGAAGCCGTCCCGCTGAGCACATCGCACATCCGGTGCGACGTCGGTGACGTCACCCGACGGTACGGTCGCCACGTGCCGGCCGAGCCCGCTCCGACTCCACCTTCCCCCTGGTGTCCGGACCCGATGCGGCAGCAGCGTGCCGACTACACGCTGGAGGACCTGCGCACACCGCCGGACGACGCCCCCCGCGTCGAGCTCGTCGACGGCATCGTCCGGGTGATGCCCGCCCCCGATCCGGGCCATCACGTCGTCTCGCTCATGCTGGCCGCGTGGCTGCACGCCCGCACCCCGGCCCACCCGGTGCACCTCTACGCGTACCGCCTCGGCGACCGGATCGGCCCGGGCGGTGAGCGCCAGTACGAGCTGGTGGCCGACGGCAGCGAGGTCATCGAGCTGACCGATCCGTTCCCGCTCAAGCTGCCGATCGCCGACATCCGGCCCTGACCGCCGGCCGCCCGTTACTCGACCCCGACGACGGGTAACCGGGCGGCATGGCCGAGAAGGAGTTCCGCGCCGGCGACCACGTCTCCTGGGCCAGCCACAGCGGCCGGGCGTACGGCGTGGTCAAGGAGAAACTGACCGAGCGCACCCACGTCCGCGGGCATCCGGTGAACGCCTCGCCCGAGCAGCCGCAGTACCGGATCACCAACGACGACTCCGGCCGCGACGTCGCCCACCGACCGGAGGTGCTGCGCGATGAGCCGCAGTGAGGACCCGCAGCAGACGTACCGCGAGTTCACCGACGCGGTGAACATGAAACCGGCCGAGCTGACCCGCTGGCTGGAGACCGACGAGTCCAAGCACGTCGGCTGGCACAAGCCCGGTACCAAGGGCGGCGAGTCGGTCGGGCACGACTCCGGCCGCAAGATCGTGGACCTGCTGCGCCGCAAGCGCGACCAGCTCACCGCCGCCGACTACAAGCACATGCGCAAGGTGATCGGATACGTGCACCGGCACCTCGCCCAGCGCCCGTCCGGCGACGTCCGGGACACGAAGTGGCGCTGGTCGCTGATGAACTGGGGCCACGACCCGCTCAAGGGGTGAGTCCCGCCGGAGGCGGTCCGGTCGCGCCGCGTTGGTACCGTGCCGGCGATGACGACCGCCGCACCCGCCGCCCGCCGTCATCCCCGCGCCGGACGCCTGGTCCTCGTGGCCGGTCTGGCGCTGATCGGCCTCGCCGCGCTCTGGCTGCTGCTGACCGGGAACACCGGCGTCCGCTACAGCGCCGACCACACCGACACCGTGCCGATGTGGCACCGGTGGATCCCGGCCCTGGTCGGCATCGCGCTGATCCGGCTGGTCCCACCGGCGGCGGACCTCCGGTGGCCGGACCCGGTCGCGCCGTGGCGGGAGGCGACGCCGCTGCTGCTGGCCGGCATCGCGTTCGCCGCGATCATGCCGCTGCTCGGTGGCGAGCCGGCGTACACCGTGGTGAAGCTGGTGCTGCTGTTCGGCGTACCGGTCGGGGTGTTCCTGGTCGCCCGGCGGTGGCCGCCGCGTTGGCGTCCCGCGCCGGCCCCGGCGGACGCCGCCCACCGCTGGGGGCCGGCGCTGCCGGTGGCGGTGTGGCTGGTGCTCAGCTACGCGACCCCGCTGGCGGTCCCGGCCAGCGGCTGGGGACGGACGCTCGCGCCGGTCGAGCTGGTCGCCACCGTGCTGGTGGTGTTCGCCGTGAACGCGCTGCTGGAGGAGGTCTTCTACCGGCGGTGGTTGCAGACCCGGTGGGAGTCGCTGCTGGGCCGTTGGCCGGCGATCGTGCTGGCGTCGCTGGTCTGGGCGGCGTGGCACGTCGCCATCCAGGGCAGCGGCCGCCCCGGCACCGACCTGGCATCGGTGGCCGTCAACCAGGGGGTGCAGGGGCTCTTCCTCGGCTACCTGTGGTCCCGGTACCGCCGGATGTGGCCACCACTGGTGGTGCACGGCGCGGTCAACGCGCTGCCCGGGCTGCTCGGCATGTGAGCACCGGGTCGGGTCAGTGGTCGGCGCTGTTCCAGTCGCGGCCCTCGCCCACCGACACCTCCATCGGCACCGACAGCGGGTGGGCCGCCCCCATCTCCTTGCGCACCAACGCCTCCAACGCCTCCCGCTCCCCCGGCGCGACCTCGAAGACCAGCTCGTCGTGCACCTGGAGCAGCATCCGGGACCGCAGGCCCGCCGCCCGCAACGCGGCGTCGACGCGCAGCATGGCGACCTTGATGATGTCGGCCGCCGAGCCCTGGATCGGGGCGTTGAGCGCCATCCGCTCGGCCATCTCCCGGCGCTGCCGGTTGTCGCTGACCAGGTCGGGCAGGTAGCGCCGGCGACCCAGGATGGTGGAGGTGTAGCCGTCCTGGCGGGCCCGGGCCACCACCTCGTGGAGGTAGTCGCGGACCCCGCCGAACCCGGCGAAGTAGTTCTCCATCAGCCCACGCGCCTCCTCGGCGGAGATGGTGAGCTGCTGGGACAGGCCGAACGCGCTCAATCCGTAGGCCAGGCCGTAGTTCATCGCCTTGATCTTGCGCCGCTGGTCGGCCGTCACCTGGCCGACCTCGACGGCGAAGACCGAGGAGGCGGTCGCGGCGTGGAAGTCGTGCCCCGAGTTGAACGCCTCGACCAGCGCCTCGTCGGCGGACAGATGCGCCATGATCCGCATCTCGATCTGGCTGTAGTCGGCGGTGAGCAGGCATTCGTAGCCCTCACCGACGACGAACGCGCGCCGGATCCGCCGCCCCTCCTCGGTGCGGATCGGGATGTTCTGCAGGTTGGGCTCGGTCGACGACAGCCGCCCGGTCGCCGCCACGGTCTGGTTGAACGTGGTGTGGATCCGGCCGTCGTCGGAGACCGACTTGAGCAGCCCGTCCACCGTCGACTTGAGCTTGGCCACGTCGCGGTGGCGCAGCAGGTGGTGCAGCAGCGGGTGCTCGGTCTGCGCGTAGAGCCACTGCAGGGCGTCGGCGTCGGTGGTGTAGCCGGTCTTGATCCGCTTGGTCTTCGGCAGGCCCAGCTCGGTGAAGAGGATCTCCTGCAACTGCTTGGGCGAGCCCAGGTTGAACTCCCGGCCGACCACCTCGTAGGCGCCCTGGGCGGCGGCCTTCACCTCGGCGGCGAAGTGCGCCTCCAGCTCGGAGAGGTAGTCGGTGTCGGCGGCGATGCCGGTGCGCTCCATGGCGGCGAGCACCCGCATCAGCGGCAGCTCCACCTCGGCCATCAGCCGGGCGGACTGTTCGCCGTCGCGGGACAGCTCGGCGTCGATCGCGTCGGCCAGGTCGAGGGTGGCCCGGGCCTGGAGCATGAGGTTCTGCTCGGCCGCGCCCTCGTCGCCGAAGCCGTCCAGGGTGAGCTGGCCGGTCTCCGGGGCGTCGACACGCAGCTCCCGGTGCAGGTAACGCAGGGCCAGGTCGGTGAGGTCGTAGGAGCGCTGGTCGGGACGGGCCAGGTAGGCGGCGATCTGGGTGTCGCGGGCGATGCCCTGCAGATCCCAGCCGTGCGCGGCGAACGCCAGCACCGCCGGCTTGCTGTCGTGCAGCACCTTGGGACGCGCGGCGTCGGCCAGCCAGCCGGCCAGCGCGGCCTCGTCGTCGGCCTCCAGCCGGGCCGGGTCGAACCAGGCGGCCGCGCCGTCGGCGGTGGCCAGCGCCATCCCGGTCACGGTCGCGGTGTGCCGACGGTTGGGGCCGGTGTCGAGCGTGGCGGCCAGGCCGACCGGCGCGCCCGCCGAAGCGTGCGTGTCCAGCCAGCCGGCGAGCGCGCCCGGCTCGGTCAACACCTCGCCGGCCAGCTCGAAGCCGGCCTCGGCCTCCGGCTCGACGGCCTCCAGGTATTGGTAGAGCCGGTCGCGCAGGATGCGGAACTGCAGCGTGTCGAAGACCTGGTGCACGGCCTCCCGGTCCCAGCCCTGCCAGCGGGCGTCCTCCGGGCGCACCGGCAGCTCCAGGTCGGTGACCAGGCGGTTGATCTCGTAGTTGCGGATCACGTCGGAGAGCCGCTCGCGCAGGCTGTCGCCGGCCTTGCCCTTGATCTCGTCGGCGTGGGCCACCACGCCCTCGACGCCGTCGTAGAGGTTGATCCACTTGGCCGCGGTCTTCGGGCCGACGCCGGGGACGCCCGGCAGGTTGTCGCTGGTCTCGCCGACCAGCGCGGCCAGGTCGCGGTAGCGGCCGGGGGTGACGCCGTACTTCGCCTCGACCGCCGCCGGGTCCATCCGGGCCAGGTCGGAGACGCCCTTGCGCGGGTAGAGCACGGTGACCTGGTCGCCGACGAGCTGGAACGCGTCCCGGTCGCCGGAGGTGATCAGCACGTCCATGCCCTGGTCGCGGGCCTGGCAGGCGAGCGTGGCGATGACGTCGTCGGCCTCGTAGCCCTCCTTCTCCACCACCGGCACGCGCAGCGCCGCGAGGACCTCCTTGACCAGGCTCACCTGGCCCTTGAAGTCGGTCGGGGTCTCGCTGCGGCCGGCCTTGTACTCGGAGTATTTCTCGGTGCGGAAGGAGCGGCGGGAGACGTCGAACGCGACCACGATGTGGGTCGGCTGCTCGTCGCGCAGCACGTTGATCAACATCGAGGTGAAGCCGTAGACGGCGTTGGTCGGCTGCCCCGTGGTGGTGGAGAAGTTTTCCACCGGCAGGGCGAAGAAGGCCCGGTATGCCAGGGAGTGTCCGTCGACGAGGAGCAGGCGCGGCGTCGTAGCTGTCACGGCAGCGACTCTAGTCCGTACGCCCGACAAGCTCGGCCTCCGGTGCGGCGCGTGCCGCACCGGAGGCCGAGGTCAGAGCACCTTGGCCAGGAACGCCTTGGTCCGCTCGTGCCGCGGGGCCGCGATCACCTCGCGCGGGTCGCCCTGCTCGACGACCACCCCGCCGTCCATGAAGACCAGGTGGTCGCCGACCTCGCGGGCGAAGCCGATCTCGTGGGTCACCACGATCATCGTCATCCCGTCGCGGGCCAGGTCCTTCATCGTGTCCAGCACCTCGCCCACCAGCTCCGGGTCGAGCGCGCTGGTCGGCTCGTCGAAGAGCATCAGCTTCGGTTGCATGGCCAGCGCCCGGGCGATCGCCACCCGCTGCTGCTGGCCGCCGGAGAGCTGACCCGGGTACGCGCCGAGCTTGTCGCCCAGCCCCACCCGCTCCAGCAGCTCCGCCGCGCGCTCCCGGGCCTGCGCCTTCTTCGACTGGCGCAGCAGCACCGGCGCCTCGACGACGTTGCCCAGCACTGTCATGTGCGGGAAGAGGTTGAACCGCTGGAACACCATGCCGATCGCCCGGCGCTGCGCGGCCACCTCCTTGTCCCGCATCTCGTGCAGCTTCCCGCCGCGCTCCCGGTAGCCGATCAGATCGCCGTCCACCCAGATCCGGCCGGCGTCGATCTTCTCCAGGTGGTTGATGCACCGCAGGAACGTCGACTTGCCGGAGCCGGAGGGTCCGAGCAGGCAGCACACCTCGCCGGCGCGGACCTCCAGGTCGATGCCCTTGAGCACCTCCAGCGGCCCGAACGACTTGTGCACCTGCTCGGCGCGGACCATCAGGCCGGACTCGGCCGTCGGCGCGGTGGCCTGCGTGGGCACGATCAGCTCGGTCACTTCGCCACCCCCGCGCCCCCGCCGGTCTCGGCCGTCATCCCCCGCAGCTTCATCCTGGCCCGCCCGCTCGCGCCGTAGCCCTTGCCGAAGTGGCGTTCCAGGAAATACTGGCCGACCAGCAGGATGCTGGTCAGGAACAGGTACCAGAGGCAGGCCGCGACGTACATCGGAAAGATCTGGAACGTCCGCTTGCCGACGGCGTCGAGCTGGAAGAACAACTCCACGCTCACCGGCACGTAGAGCAGCAGCGACGTGTCCTTGAGCATGGCGATGGTCTCGTTGCCGGTCGGCGGGATGATCACCCGCATCGCCTGCGGCAGCACCACCCGACGCAGCAGTTGGCCCCGGCTCAGGCCGAGCGCCTGGGCCGCCTCGGTCTGCCCCTCGTCCACCGACTGGATGCCGGCCCGGACGATCTCCGCCATGTACGCGGCCTCGGAGAGCGCGAGCCCGAGCAGGCCGGCCATGAAGCCGGTGAGGAGGTCACGGGAGGAGAAACCGAACAACCGCAGTTGCAGGTTGTCGATGCCGAACAGCTGGCCGAGCTGGGTGTCGAACGGCACGCCGAACTCGACCCGGCTCCACAGGATGCCGATGTTGCCGAACACGGCCAGCAGCACCAGCCGCGGCACGGCCCGGAAGAACCAGGTGTAGAGCCAGGCCACGCCGCGCAGGATCGGGTTGTCGGAGAGCCGCATCACCGCGATCACCACGCCGAGCGTGACGCCGATCAGCATGGCGCTGACCGTGATCAGCACGGTGCCGCGGACCAGGCCCTCGATGATCGGCGGCCGGAACATCTTGTCGACCATGAAGGACCAGTTGAAGGCCTCGTTGGTCACCAACAGGTGGACGAACATCGCGGCCAGCACGGCGAGCACCGCCACCGCGACCCATCGTCCCGGGTGCCGCACGGGCACGGCCTTGATCGGTTCCGGCCGTGCCCGCGCGGTTGTTGCTTCCTCGGTGGTCATGTCGTCACGGGTTGATCGCGGGATCCGTGATCGCGCCGTCCCCCACCTTCCACTTGTCCAGCACCTGCTTGTAGGAGCCGTCGGTGACCAGCGCCTTGGCGGCGTCGCGCACCGCCTCGGCGAACTGCGCCTGGTCCTTGGCCACCACGTAGCCGTACGGAGCCGCCTCGTACTGCTTGTCCAGCAGTTCCAGGGCGTCGTTGGACTGGGTCACCGCGTACACCCCGACCGGGTAGTCGGCGAGCATCGCGTCGTCCTTCCCGGAGACGACCGCCGCGGTGGCGGCGTCCTGACCCGGGAACTGGTCGATGCTGATCGCCGGCTTGCCCGCGTCGGTACAGGTCTTGGACCGCTTCTGGATGTCCTCGACCTGGACCGTGTCCTTCTGCACCGCGATCTTCTTGCCGCAGGCGTTGTCCAGCGCGATCCCGGCCGGGTTGCCCTTCTTGGTCACCCACTGGGTGCCGACCTGGAAGTAGCTGACCATGTTGGCCTGGCCCTTGCGCTCGTCGTTGATGGTGAACGACGAGACGCCGACCTCGTACTTGCCCGAGTTGACGCCGGTGATGATGTCGCCGAACGGCGCCGAGACGAACTCCGCCTTCAGGCCGAGCTTGGCCGCCACGGCGGTGAACAGCTCCACATCGAAGCCGATGACCGTCTTGCCGTCGTTGTCCAGGAACTCCGCCGGGGCGTACGTCGAGTCGGTGCCGACCACGATCTTCCCGTCGGACTTGATCGCGTCCGGGACCTTCGCGGCCAGCGCGGCGTCTACCGAGGACGCGACGCTGGGGCCGCCGCCGGGCTGCTCGGTGCCCTCCTCCTCACCGCAGGCGGCGAGGGAGAGCAGGAGGACTGCCGCGCCGGCGACGCCGAGCGCCGCCCGCCGGCCGGGGGTGGGGTGGACCATGGGGTACTCCTTTTGCGAGGGGGGCGTCGGTCAGGCCACGCCGAGGTAGGCCTCTTTGACCGAGGGGTCGTGCAGCAGGTCCGCGCCGGTGCCGCTCTTGACGATCCGGCCGGTCTCCAGCACGTACGCCCGGTGTGCGCGGGCCAGGGCCTGCTGGGCGTTCTGCTCCACCAGCAGGACCGTGGTGCCCTGCTGGTTGATCTCCGTGATGATGGTGAAGATCTGCTGGATCAGCATCGGGGCGAGACCCATCGACGGCTCGTCGAGCAGCAGCAGCTTCGGCCGGCTCATCAGCGCCCGGCCGACCGCGAGCATCTGCTGCTCGCCGCCGGAGAGGGTGCCGCCGGCCTGCTTGCGCCGCTCGGCCAGCCGCGGGAACAGGTCCAGCACCCGCGCCAGGTCCTGCGCGATGCCGGCCTTGTCCCGCCGGGTGTACGCGCCCATGTCGAGGTTCTCCAGCACCGTCATGCCGGGGAAGATGCCCCGGCCCTCGGGCGCCTGGCACAGCCCGCGCCGGACCCGCAGGTCGGCCCGGAGCTTGGTGATGTCCTCTCCGGCGAACCTGATGCTGCCGGTGGCGACCGGCCGGATGCCGGAGATCGCCCGCATGGTGGTGGACTTGCCGGCGCCGTTCGCGCCGATCAGCGCCACGATCTCGCCCTCGTCCACGGTCAGGCTGATGCCGTGCAGCGCCTGGATCCGCCCGTAGAGCAGGCTCACGTCCTCGATCTCAAGCAGCATCGTCCGGCACCCCCAGGTACGCCGCGACCACCTTCGGGTTGTCCCGCACCTCGGCGGGCAGCCCTTCGGCGATCTTCTTTCCGAACTCCAGGACCACGATCCGGTCGGTCACGCCCATCACCAGGCGCATGTCGTGCTCGATCAGCAGCACGGTCACGCCCTGGTCCCGGACCTGCCGGATGAGCTGGAGCAGTTCCTCCTTCTCCGCCGGGTTGAAGCCGGCGGCCGGCTCGTCCAGGCAGAGCAGCACCGGGTCGGTGGCGAGCGCGCGGGCGATCTCCAGGCGCCGCTGCTCGCCGTAGGACAGGTTGCGGGCGAACTCGTGCATCCGCTTGCGGATGCCGACGAACTCCAGCAGGCGCTCGGCCTTCTCCCGGCCCTCGCGCTCCTCCTTCCAGTGCCGCGGCAGCCGCAGCAGCGCGGAGACCACGCTGGTCTTGTGGTGCGCGTCCGCGCCGACCTGGACGTTCTCCAGCGCGGTCATCTCCGGGAAGAGCCGGATGTTCTGGAACGTGCGGGCCATGCCCATCCGGGTGATCTGGTGGCGCTTCTTGCCGCTGATCCTCTCGCCCCGGAACCGGATCTGCCCCTCGGTGGGCTGGTAGATGCCGGTCATCGCGTTGAAGCAGGTGGTCTTGCCCGCGCCGTTGGGTCCGATCAGCCCGAGGATCTCGCCCTTGTAGAGGGTGAAGTCCACGTCGTTGAGGGCCACCACGCCGCCGAAGCGCAGCGTGACGTGGTCGACCTCCAGCAGCGGTTCCCGCTCGGACACGGTCTCGACCGCGGGCGCCGCGGCCTGGGCCGGAACGGCCGGGGTCTGTTCGGTGTCACTCACCGACGATCACCTCCTTGCGGCGGTCCTTGAACTCCGCCGCTCGTCGCCGGTTCGGGATCAGGCCCTGCGGGCGGAAGATCATCATGATCACGAGCACCAGGCCGAAGAAGAGGAACCGGTACTCGTACAGCTCGATGCCGAACAGCTCGATGCCGCGGAACCGCTCGATCATGTACGCCACCAGGCCGCCACCGACGATCGCGCCGACGATGTTGCCGGAGCCGCCGAAGATGACCGCGGCCAGGATGATGATCGAGTTGAGCAGCTCGAAGTTCTGCGAGTTGACGAAGTTCTGCTTGCCGGCGAACAGCGCGCCGGCCAGGCCGGCGATCGCCGCGCCGGAGGCGAACGCCCAGAGCTTGAACTTGAACGTCGGCACGCCCATCAGCTGGGCCGCGTCCTCGTCCTCCCGGATCGAGATCCAGGCCCGGCCGACCCGGCTGTGGGTCAGGTTCCGCACCCCGATCACCACCAGGATGATCAGCGTGAGCACCAGCCAGTAGTAGGGGCGGGCGTCGAGCACGCCGAAGAACGGCCGCCCGTCGGCGTACTTGCCCGGCGGGTGCGGGATCTCGCTGAAGCCCCGCTGTCCCTTGAGGAACGAGGAGCTGACCGCCGCGATCCGGATCATCTCGGCGAAGCCGAGCGTCACCAGCGCCAGGTAGTCGCCGCGCAGGCGCAGCGTCGGCGTGCCCAGCATGACGCCGGAGACCATGGTCAGCGCGATCGCGATCGGCACCACCAGCAGCCACGGCCACAGCGTCTTGAGGTTGCTGCTCGGCGACGTGAGCACCGCGACGGTGTACGCGCCGACCGCGAAGAAGCCGAAGTAGCCGAGGTCGAGCAGACCGGCGAACCCGACCACGATGTTCAGGCCGACCGCCAGCAGCACGTAGATCGAGACGGTGAAGAGCACCTGGGTGAAGTTCGCCCCGGGCGTCGGGATCGGCCCGAGGTACTGGTAGAACTCCTTGTTCGGCAGCGCGTAGAAGAACACGATGACCGCGGCCAGCAGCACCCACCGCACCCAGCGCGGGGCGTGGTGCCAGCGATCCGCGATCGCCGCCCGGCCGTTCCGCAGCTTGTCCACCGCCGTCTCCCGCCGCTCCGGCGGGTCAATGGTGGTCGTCATGCGCGTGCCCTCCCCAGTGATTCGCCCAGCAGACCGGTCGGGCGGAACATCAGCAGCACGACCAGCACCGCGAACGCGGCGAAGTCCTTCCACTGACTGCCGAACAGGCCGGAGGCGTAGTTCTCCACGACGCCCAGCAGCAGGCCGCCGATCAGCGCGCCCCGCAGGTTGCCGATGCCGCCGAGCACCGCGGCGGTGAACGCCTTGAGGCCCAGCAGGAAGCCGACGCTGTAGGTGAGCGTCTGGATCCGTACGTCGTAGAGCAGGCCCGCGACGCCGGCCATGGTGCCGCCGGCGATGAAGACCATCAGGATGATCCGGTCCTTGTTGACGCCCATCAGGGCCGCCGTGTTGGCGTCCTGCGCCACCGCCCGGATGCCGCGGCCGGTGCGGCTGCGGTTGATGAACTGGTCCAGCGCGAACATCATCACCAGCGCGGCGCCGATGGTGAGCAGCTGGATGCTGTCGATCGGCACCCCGGCGACGTGGAAGAGCGGCTTCGAGCTGACCAGCGACGGCGCGCCCTCCGGCAGGCGCCGGGTGTAGACGCCGAACGCCTCGGAGATCGCGATCGAGGCGCCGATGGCGGTGATCAGGAACGCCAGCGGTGGCGCGTTGCGCTTACGCAGCGGCCGGTACGCCACCCGCTCGATCACGGTCGCGGTGCCGGCCGAGGCGATGGCCGCCACGATCATCGCCACCAGCAGGTAGAACAGGATCGAGCCGACGCCGCTGACCTGGGAGTTCTGGTCGAGACCGAAACCGTTCCAGGTCCAGATCGCGGCGAACGCGCCCGCGATGAACACCTCGGAGTGGGCGAAGTTGATGAGCCTGAGCACGCCGTAGACAAGCGTGTAGCCGAGCGCGACCAGGGCGTAGATCGCACCCTGTGTCAGGCCGGTCGTGGTGAGTTCTCCGAAGTTGGAGAACAGTCCGTCGAAGTTCAAGGGAGGGACGCTCCGTCGCTCAAGAGAAAAAGGGGGTGCGGCCGGGAGCCAGCTCCCGGCCGCACCCGCGATTCACAACTCAATCGCCAGTCGCAGCGATCAGACGATCAGGGCTTCGGGATCTCCTGGTCCGGGACGACCTTGCCGCCCTGCACCTTGAACGCCCAGACCTTGACCTGCGCCGGGTCCAGCTCGCCGCCCTCGACGAACTTGTAGCTGGCGGCCACGCCCTCGCCGCTGTAGCCCTTGACGAACTCCACCAGGTCGGCGCGGGAGGTCTTGCCGGCCTTGATGCCCGCCAGCAGGATGTTCGCCGCGTCGAACGCGGTGTCGCTGTAGGTGCCCGGGTCGGCGCCGTTCAGCGCCTTGTAGTCGGCGGCGAAGGAGCCACGGGCCTCGGTGGACGGCTGGCAGGGGCAGGTGAGGATGGTGCCCTCGGCGGCCGCCGCACCGGCGGAGGTGATGTAGGCGCCGTCGTTCACGCCGTCACCGGCGACCAGCGGGGCGGTGACGCCGGCAGCGGTGAGCTGCTTGCGGATCAGGCCGGCCTCCTGGTAGTAGCCGCCGTAGAAGACCGCCTTGACGTTGGCGGCCTTGACCTTGGTGACCACACCGGAGAACTCGGTCTGCTTGCCCTCGCCCTGGACCTTGTCGCTGCCCACGACCGCCGGGCCGAGCACCTTCTTGACCTCGTCGGCCAGGCCGGCGCCGTACGCCGACTGGTCGTCGATGACGTAGACCCGGTCGGCCTTGATGACGTTCTTGATGTAGCTGCCGGCGGCGGGACCCTGGCTCAGGTCGTTGCCGACCGCCCGGAAGAAGGTCTTCCAACCCTTCTTGGCGAGGGTCGGGTTGGTCGCGGAGGGGGTGATGGTGACCAGACCGGCCTCGTTGAACAGCGGACCGGCGGCCTCCGACTCGCCCGAGTAGGCCGGACCCACGACACCGAGGATCTTGGTGTCGTCGATCGCCTTCTGGGCCAGGCCGGGCGCCTGGTCCGGGCTGCCCTGCGAGTCGAGCTCGGCGAGCTCGACCTTGCAGTCCGGGTTCTCCTTGTTGTACTTGTCGACCGCCAGCTTGGCGCCGTTCTTCTCGTTGATGCCCAGCGCGGCCGAGCTACCGGTCAGCGCGCCAAAGAAAGCGATCTTGCTCCCGCAGGCGCTGCCCCCGGAACCCTCATCGTCGCTGCCGCTGGAACAAGCGGTACCACCGGCGACGAGCGCCAGCATGGCGACCCCGCCGATCACGCGTGCGAGCTTCTGCCTCAAGGCCCGAACCCTCCTCCGTCCATGGTCCGAACCACCCGCTGCTGATTGGCCCTTGCGGGGGGCGGACGAACCAGACCGTCGTCGCCGGTCTGGGCCGGGACGTTATCCCACTGGCGAGCGGTGGCGTAAGACCCGGAAAGCGGGGTTGACCGAACCGTTACACGCCGTGGCGGATTCCCGACGCTTCCCGTAAGAACCGTAGGCGCCGAAAGGCTTTCACCGAGGTTTCATCGGTAACGGGTCAACCGACCGTCACCCGCTACCCATCGACGTCCGGCAACGCCGCCCACCAGGCACGGGAGCTTCTCCCGTCATCCGCGACCACCAGCAGCCCGGTGTCGCCCGCGGCCACCGCCACCGCCGCGTCGCCGCGTGCCGGCACGGGCGTCGGCACGATCACCGGCCGCCACGACACGCCGCCGTCACCCGATATCCACAATCGGCGATCCGCGCCGTCACCGGTCACCGCGACCAGCCGACCACCGGCCGCCACCAGACCCGTCACCGCCGACACCCCGGGCCCGGCCGCGCCGAAACCGCCGACCCGCCGCCACCCGTCCGACCCATCGGCCGAGGACCCCCACACCGCGAAGCCGTCGCGCACCGGACCCACCGCCGTCGGCGCGCCGTCGCGCAGCACCACCCGCTCCGCCGCCCCGCCGGAGTCCGCCGGCAACGCCGCCCGCCGCCACGACCGGCCGTCCGCCGACGACCAGGCCAGCGGCGTCAACGCCGTGCCGCCCGCCGGCAGCAACGACCCCACCACCAGCCAACCCGACCCCAGCGCCACCGCGTCCGACGCCGCCGTCCGGCCCCGTGCGTCGCCGGCCAACTCCGCGACGCCCTCGCGCACCACGAACCCGCCGGCGTCCGGCGACGTCCACACCGCCGCGCCGTCCGTGCGCGCCCCCGCGATCAACCAGCCGCCCGGCCCGGCCGCCAGCCGCGACGCGCTCACCGCGCGCGGCCCGCCGAACAGCTCGAACGCCGCCGGCACCTCCCGCACCGGCCCGCCCGGACGCCACACCCAGGATCCGGTACGCGGATTGCCGTGCACGCCGCCCGTCTTCGCCCCGAGCGCCGCCATCCCGTCGTCGCGACACGCGACCGCGTAGAGCACGTGCTGCCGGCCGTAGAACGTCTGCGCCCGCACCGGCAACGCCGACCAGGTCACGCCGTCCGAGCTGGACCAAGCCGCCGGTCGGGTCTCCCCCGCCGGATCGACGAGCCCGCCGACGGCGTACCAGCGCCCGGCGCACCGCGTCGCGTCGCGCAAAAGCGGGCGACCCGCGGGGCCCGGCGGCAGGGGCAGCTCGACGGCCCGCCAGGCCGGGCGCACGGGCTCCGGCGCGGCCGGCTCCTCCGGCGCCGAGCGGCAGGCGGCCACCAGCACCGCGACACCGGCCGCCACGACGAACACCGACCTCGGGCGCGGAAGAGGCATGGATCCGATCCTATCGATCGGCTGCCCTCCCGGCAGGCGGGTCAGGAGGCGGGCTGCTGCGCCACCTCGCCGCCGGCGGTCTCGGCGAGGATCCGCTCGGCGACCTCCTTCATGGTCATCCGGTGGTCCATCGCGGTGCGCTGGATCCACTTGAAGGCCTGCGGCTCGGTCATGCCATAGGTGGTCATCAGCGCGCCCTTGGCCCGTTCGACGGTCTTGCGGATCTCCAGCCGGTCGGTCAGGCCGGCGACCTCGGCCTCCAGCGCGGAGATCTCCGAGTAGCGGGACAGCGCGATCTCCACCGCCGGCACCAGGTCGCTCTTCTGGAACGGCTTCACCAGGTAGGCCATCGCGCCGGCCGCCCGGGCCCGCTCCACCAGGTCGCGCTGGCTGAACGCGGTCAGGATGATCACGGGGGCGATGCGCGCACCGGCGATCCGCTCGGCGGCGGCCAGCCCATCCATGATCGGCATCTTGATGTCGAGGATGACCAGGTCCGGCTTGAGCTCCTCGGCGAGCTTGACGGCGGTCTCGCCGTCGCCGGCCTCGCCGACCACCTCGTAGCCCTCCTCGACCAGCATCTCGGCCAGGTCCAGCCGGATCAGCGCCTCGTCCTCGGCGATCAGAACGCGCTTGCGCTCGGCATCCGTCTGCATCTCGCCCACGAGCCACTCCCACCATCGATCTCGGCACGGTCACCACCCATGCTCCCGCATGAGCCTAGTCGGGTACAGTTACCGCACCCCGCCGGGATGGTGGAACGGCATACACGGAAGTCTCAAACACTTCTGCCCGAAAGGGCTTGCGGGTTCGAATCCCGCTCCCGGCACTTCTTGTCATACACGTGTTCGAGGATGTTGCTGTGCATCCTCCCGAAATGCGGGCACGAGCCCGCGCCCTTCGCGCTCGGGGTCACAACATCCGTTCGGTGGCCCGCAGCCTCTCCCTGCCCTACACCACGGTCTGGCACTGGTGCGTCGACCGGCCCGAGCCGGCGATCTTCGGCAGCGCGGTCCGCTGCTTCCGCTGCGGCCCCGACCAGGACGGTCCACCGGACCGGGCGGCCTACGCCTACCTGCTCGGGCTCTATCTCGGTGACGGACACCTGGTCACCACGGACCGGACGCCGGTGCTCCGCATCTACTGCGCCGACGCCTGGCCGAGCCTGATCGAGAAGTGCGACGTCGCTATGCGTGCGGTGCTGGCCAACAAGGTGCAGCGCATCCAGAAGCAGGGCTGTGTCGCCGTGCAGAGCACCGCCATCCACTGGCCGTGCCTGTTTCCCCAGCACGGGCCGGGCAAGAAGCACGAACGCCCGATCGTCCTCGCCGAGTGGCAACGGGTCATCGTCGAGACCCACCCGGGCGACTTCCTGCGCGGGTTGTTCCACTCCGACGGCTGCCGCTTCGCCAACCGGGTCGTGGTCCGCGGCAAGGCGTACGTCTATCCCCGCTACATGTTCTCCAACCGCTCCACCGACATCATGGCGCTCTGCCAGTGGGCGCTCGACCTGCTCGGCATCGCCTGGCGGATGAACCTGCCGTGGTCCCTGTCGGTCGCCCGCCGGGAAGCGGTCGCCGCGCTCGACCGGCACGTAGGCCCGAAGTCCTGACCGGACGGTCGCGCCGCAGCACGACACCGACGGCGACCGTCCGGCGCGGCCGATGCCGACGCCCGGCGCGGCCGATCGACGCGCGCGTCCGCGTCAGATCGACGCGAGCGCCCGCGCCAGGTCCGCCCGCAGGTCCTCCGGGTCCTCCAGGCCGACCGACACCCGCAGCAACCCGCCGCACGGCTTCGCGTCGCCCTCGACCGGCCGGTGGGTCAGCGAGGCCGGGTGCTGGATCAGCGTGTCGACGCCGCCGAGCGAGACGGCGTGGGTGATCAGCTCGCAGGCGCCGGCGACCGTGGCGGCGGCGGGCGCGCCGCCGCGTACCTCGAAGGCGAGCAGGCTGCCGCCGCCGGCCATCTGGCGGCCGACCAGGCCGGCCGGGTCGTGCCGGGAGGGGTGGTGGACCCGCTCGACGGCCGGGTGGCCGGCGAGCCAGGCGGCGAGCTTCTCCGCGCCGGCCTGCTGGGCGCGGACCCGCAGCGGCAGGGTCTGCAGGCCGCGGTGCAGCAGGTAGGCGCCGAGCGGGTGCAGGACGGCGCCGGTGACGGCGCGGACCTGGCGCAGCCGGGCGGCCCAGTCGGGCGCGCAGGCGACGACGCCGGCGAGGACGTCGCCGTGGCCGCCGATGCTCTTGGTGGCGCTGTGCAGCACGAGCGCGGCGCCGTGCCGGGCGGGCTGCTGGAGCACGGGGGTGGCGACGGTGTTGTCGACGAGCAGCGGGACGTCGCCGGCGGCGGTGGCGAGCGCGGCGATGTCGACCAGGTCGAGGGTGGGGTTGGCCGGGGTCTCGACGACGACCAGTGCGGTGTCGGGGCGGATCGCGGCGGCGACGTCGGCGGCGCGGGCCCAGGTGACCTCGGTGCCGAGCAGGCCACTGGCGAGGACGTGGTCGGTGCCGCCGTAGAGCGGGCGGACGGCGACGACGTGGCGCTTACCGTCGCGGGTGGCGGCGAGCACTGTGGCGGTGAGCGCGGCCATGCCGCTGGCGAACGCGACCGCCTCGGCGGTGCCTTCGAGCTGGGCGAGGGCGTTCTCGAAGCGGGCCACGGTGGGGTTCCAGAGCCGCTGGTAGACGGCGCTGGCGCCGGCCGGGAGCGGGTTGCCGGTGGCGAGCGTCTCGTAGGCGTCGCCGCCGTCGGTCACCGAGGGCAGCGGGTTGGTGGTGGAGAGGTCGATGGGCGGGACGTGGACGCCGAGGCCGGCGAGGTCGTCACGCCCGGCGTGCACGGCTGCGGTGTCCAGGGCGGTCATGCCCGGAAGCGTCGAACATGACGGCAGTACGAGGCAAGAGCAGCGAAGAAGATTCTGATGATCTCGCTTCCGTCCGACGCATCTTCGGTGGAGGATGGCGGCATGCCTCTCGCACCGAACGATGTGCGGCCGTTCTCCGGCCTCGACGACGTCGACCGCGCGATCCTCACCGAGTTGACCGCCGACGGGCGGCTGCCCAACAACGCGCTGGCGGAGCGGGTGGGCGTGGCGCCGTCGACGTGTCTGACGCGTACCCGGGCGCTGCGCGAGTGCGGGGCGATCCGAGGATTCCACGCGGACGTCGACCCGGCGGCGGTGGGGCTGCCGTTGCAGGCGCTGGTGTCGGTGCGGTTGACCGCGCACGAGCGGGCCGCGGTGGACGCGTTCCGGGCCCGGTCGGTGCGACTGCCGGGGGTGGTGTCGGTGTTCCACGTGGCGGGCGCGGAGGACTACGTGCTGCACGTGCGGGCGGCGTCCGGGGACGCGCTGCGGGATTTCGTGCTCGACCACCTGGCGGTGGATCCGGCGGTGCGGCACACCCAGACCAGCCTCATCTTCGAGCAGGCCCGGGGCATGGGCTGAGCCACCCGAGGGGAACAATTCCGGCACCCGGCGGGTTGCACCACAGCGTGATCGACGTACCCATGTCTGTTCTTGACCTTGCCCCGGTGGCCGCGACCGGCAGTGCCGGTGAGGCCCTGCGGCACACCACCGAGCTGGCCCGGCGCACCGAGGAGCTGGGCTACCGCCGGTTCTGGGTGGCCGAGCACCACAACATGCCGGCGATCGCCAGTTCGGCGCCGGCGGTGCTGCTCGCCCACCTGGCCGCGAACACGTCCACGATCCGGTTGGGCTCCGGTGGGGTGATGTTGCCCAACCACGCGCCGCTGGTGGTGGCCGAGCAGTTCGGCACCCTGGAGGCGCTGCACCCGGGCCGGATCGACCTGGGCATCGGGCGGGCGCCCGGCACCGACCAGGGGACCGCCTTGGCGTTGCGCCGCACCATGGAGGGCCTGTCCGCGGAGCACTTCCCGCGCGAGCTGGCCGACCTGATGAACTACTTCAGCGGCGCCGAGCCGGGCCCGATCACGGCGACGCCGGGGCGCGGGCAGTCGCCGCAGGTGTGGCTGCTCGGGTCGAGCGGGTTCAGCGCCCAGCTCGCCGGCCTGCTCGGGTTGCCGTTCTCGTTCGCGCACCACTTCAGCTCGCAGAACACGATTCCGGCGTTGCAGCTCTACCGGCAGCACTTCCGGCCGTCGCAGTGGCTGGACCGGCCGTACGCGATGGTGGCGGTCAACGCGGTGTGCGCGGAGACCGACGAGCGGGCGGAGTGGCTGGCCGGGCCGGCCGGGTTGTCGTTCCTGAAGTTGCGGTCGGGGCGACCGGAGCCGCTGGTCACGCCGGAGGAGGCGGCGGCCTATCCGTATTCCGAGCTGGAGCGGGAGTTCGTGGCGCAGCGTCGCGACGGTCAGGCGACCGGCTCGCCGGAGACGGTGGCCCGGCAGCTCGGGACGCTGCTGGAGCGCACCGGCGCGGACGAGTTGATGCTGACCTCGATGGTCTACGACGTGGACGACCGGGTCCGCTCGTTCGAGCTGATCGCCGAGAAGGTGGCCGGTGGCCTGCGCCGGGAAGGCTGAAACACGCTCTTCATAGCCACGTCACCGCAGCGTCGCGTGGGACGCATAACTTAGTCCCCGGTGGTGGTACGGCATTCCCGGTCGGGACGGGTCGGGAATGCTGCGGTGTGGTGCACCGGGTCGCCGGCTGAGCGGATTCCGCGGCCGGCGACCCGGTGCCTTCGTTTTCGGCTCAGCGCAGGTAGATGTTCGGCGCGGCCGGCGTGCTCATGCCGTCGCCGAGGTGGAACCCCGGGTGCGGCGGCTGGTTGTAGGCGGTGTTCTGCCAGGCGACCGCGACCCGATACTGCGGGTCGTGCATCAGGGTCGGCAGGCGCAGGCCGGTGGTGACGGGCGTGCTGTAGACGCGCAGCGCGCTGCTGTCGGCGGTGCGCCACACCACTTCCTCGCGCCAGTCGCCGAGGATGTCGGCCGACAGCGCCGGGGTGGACTTGGTGCCGTTGTTGGAGGCGACGTTGCTGCCGGTGAGCAGCCGGGTCTCGCCGCCGGTGCCGTACTTGTCGATCTTGGTGCCGTCGAGCAGCTCGCGGACCGGGTCGCCGTCCCACCAGATCAGGAAGTTCGCCGAGGACGGCTTGCGGCCGACGTTCTGCCCGCGCGTGTTGAGCAGGCCGTCGACCGCCGACGACCAGGACTCCGCGCCGGGGCTGCCGGCCCAGACGTCGTCGGAGACGCCGCGGCCGTTGTCGCCGTTCGGGGCGGTCTGCCAGAGGATCTGCCCGGTACGCGCGTCGGACATCCAGGAGCTGGGCTTGCTGCCGTCCTCGTCGACCTTGAAGACCTCCAGGCCGGCGCGGCCCGGGTCGAGGTCGCCGACGTGCAGCGCGTCGCCGTGCCCGTTGCCGGTGGAGTAGAGCAGCCGGCCGTTGTCGTCGATGGTGGCGGCCCCGTACACGATCTCCTGGCGGCCGTCGTTGTCCACGTCGGCGACGGAGAGTTGGTGGTTGCCCTGGCCGGCGGCGGCGCCGTTGCCGCTGGCGTTCGAGTCGAACGTCCAGCGCTTGCGCAGCGTGCCGTCGCGGAAGTCCCAGGCCGCGATCACGGCCCGGGTGTAGTAGCCGCGCGCCATGATCAGCGACGGGCGCTGGCCGTCGAGGTAGGCGGTGCCGGCGAGGAACCGGTCGACCCGGTTGCCGTACGAGTCGCCCCAGGAGGAGACGGTGCCGCGCGGCGGGTCGTAGTCGACGGTGGACAGGGCCGCGCCGGTGCGACCGTCGAACATGGTCAGGTACTCCGGGCCGGCGAGCACGTAGCCGCTGGAGTTGCGGTGGTCGGCCGACGACGAGCCGATCACCTGGCCGGTGCCGGAGCGGGTGCCGTCGGCGGTCTTCATGGCCACCTCGGCATCCCCGTCGCCGTCGTAGTCGTACACCTGGAACTGGGTGTAGTGGGCGCCGGCGCGGATGTTGCGGCCCAGGTCGATCCGCCACAGCCGGGTGCCGGTGAGGGTGTAGGCGTCGACGTAGACGTTGCCGGTGTAGCCGGACTGGGAGTTGTCCTTGCTGTTGGACGGGTCCCACTTGAGCACGAACTCGTAGCGGCCGTCGCCGTCGAGGTCGCCGACGCTGGCGTCGTTGGCGGAGTAGCTGTAGGCCTCGCCGCTCGGCGTGGTGCCGCCGGGCGGGGCCTGGATCGGCACGTCCAGGTAGCCGTTGGCGAACTGCAACGCCGGGGCGGACGCCGCCTGCTCGGCGCCGTTCACCACGGCCCGCACGGTGTACGCCGATCCGGCGGCCGCACCGCTGTCCAGGTACGTGGTGGCGCCGGTGATCGGGCTTGGGTTGACCCTGGTGGAGCCGCGGTAGAGGTTGAACGACACGCCCGAGGTCTCGGTGCCGAGCAGCCGCCAGGACACCAGGTTCCCGCTGCCGGAGCGGACGCTGACCAGCCCTCGGTCGAGCTTCTCCATCTGCTTGGCGCCCGCCGGGGGCGTGGTCGCCGGGGGCGTGGTCGGCGGGGGCGTGGTCGGCGGGGGTGGCGTGGTCGGTGGTGGCGTGGTCGGCGGCGGCGTGGTCGGGCCGGACGTCGGCGGCGTCGAGGTCGGCGGCGCGCCGGTGCAGGTGGTGCCGTTGAGCGTGAACGCGGAGGGCACCGGGTTGGCGGCGTTGTTCCAGGAGCCGTTGAAGCCGAAGTTGGCGCTGCCGCCGGTGCCGAGCGCCGCGTTGTAGCCGGCGTCGCGGGCGGTGACCTGGGTGCCGGACTGGCTGACCGTGGCGTTCCAGGCCTGGACGACCTGCTGACCGGCGGCGAAGCTCCAGCCGAGCGTCCAGCCGTCGACCGGATCGCCGAGGTTGGTCACGGTGACGTCGGCGCCGAAGCCGCCGCCCCACTGGTTGGTGATCCGATAGTCGACCCGGCAGGCGGCGGCCGCCGCCTCGGCGGTCACCGCGGTGAGCGCGCCGGCCGTCAGGGTGGCCGCCGAGGCCGCGGCGAGCAGCGCGAGCCGGCGGCGTGTGGTGGTGGGATGCACGGGGGTTGCCTTTCGCGAAGGTCAGGCACGCGCCGGCACCGGCCTGCCCGGACCGGCGAGGAAGACACGCGCGTTGACGCGACGTGACGTCGACGCATCGACGTCGATGATTAGGCTCCGCGCCTCGCCAGCGTAGGGCACCACCCGACACCCCACAAGCGCCGACGGGGCGCAGCGCGAGGGGCGCCACGCCAACAGCCGGGTGGCGTTACCGACGTCACCGTGGGTGACCAGGCGGGAAAAGAAGTCACTCGGAGGCGGTATGCCGCACAGTCATAAATATGCCTGTGCGGTATGCCGGCCGAAAGGGGTTGTCCGCGGAGGCGCGACACGCCGAGCCACGGAAGCGCAGTCAGGCCGGCGTGTCGGAGAGGCGGCGGCCCGACTGCGCGGCGGGTGACCGGACCGGGGCGGCCCGTCGGCGGTGGAGCTCAGCCCTCGACGGCGGCGGCGAGCCGCCGGGACTCCTCGGCCTCGGCGGCGGGAACAGCGGCACCGGCGACGGCCGGGGCAGCGGCACCGGACGGAACGGCACCGGACGCAGTCGCGCCGGACGCAGCGGCACCCGACGCAGCGGCATCGGACGCAGTCGCGCCGGACGGCGCGAGGGCGGCGTCGACCGTGGCGCGGGCGCGGCGGGCCCGGCGCAGCGCCCGTACCGCCAGCGTCACGGCGGCCACCCAGCCGGCGGCGAGCACGGCGTAGACCAGGGCCGGCACCGGGCCGCCCAGTTCGCCGGCGCGCAGCAGGGTGCGGGCGTTGGTCAGCACGATCACGCCACCGATGACGGCGCCGAGCACCTGGGCCGGCACGATGCGCACCAGCCAGGCCGCGATCGGCGCGGCGATCAGGCCGCCGACCAGGAGCGCGGCCACGGTGGGCAGCAGGAAGCCCTCCGAGCCGAGACCGATCAGGAAACCGATGCTGGCCGCGCCGGCCACCACGAACTCGGAGGTGTCCACCGAGCCGATGACCTTGCGCGGCTCCATCCGGCCGGAGACCAGCAGGGCCGGAGTGGCGACCGGGCCCCAACCGCCGCCGCCGGTGGCGTCGACGAAGCCGGCGACCAGGCCGAGCGGGGCGAGGAAGCGGCTGCGCAGCCGGCCGCCGGCGCGGTTGGCGCGCAACGGCCGGGAGAAGCGGATCAGCAGGTACGCGCCGAGGGTGAAGAGGATGGCGGCCATCCAGGGCGCGGCCGACTCGGTGGAGATGGAGCTGAGGAACGTGGCGCCCGCGAACGCGCCGATCGCGCCCGGCAGCGCGATCCGGCCGACCACCTTCCAGTCGACGTTGCCGAAGCGCCAGTGCGAGACACCGGCGGCGAGCGTGGTGCCGATCTCGGCGAGGTGCACCGACGCGGAGGCGGCGGCCGGCGCGACCCCCGCGACCAGCAGCAGCGTCGAGGAGGTCAACCCGTACGCCATGCCGAGCGCGCCGTCGACCAGTTGCGCGAGGAGCCCGACGAGGGCGAGGACCAGCAGCTTGCGCACGAGCGCCCCCAGACTTTTCGGCATCTCCTATCGACTTGGTCGACAATGCGGCACGAGGGCGTCCCCGGTCAAGTCCTCCATCCGGTTGGTGGGACACGCCGGACGGCGGCCGGCCGGGAGCGATCCGTCAGCTCCAGGCGCGCGGGTCGGCCGCCAGCTCGTTGACCCGGCCCGGCAGCGTGCCGGCGGCCACGTCGGCGATGGTGACCAGCTCCAGGATCTCCCGCTCGCTGGCCCGCAACGCGATCCACACGTCCTGCAACGCGCGGGCCGGGCCCTGGTAGCCGAGCTGCTCCGGGCGCTGGCCGCGGACGTGCGCCAGCGGCCCGTCGATCACCCGGATCACCTCCGCCAGGGAGATCTCCGAGGCCGGACGGGCCAGCCAGTAGCCACCCTCGGGGCCACGCTGGGCGTGCACGATGCCGCCCCGGCGCAGCTGGAGCAGGATGCTCTCGAGGAACTTCGGCGGGATGTCCTGCGAGCGGGCGATCTGCTCGGCGGTCACCGGCCGGCTCCGCCCGGAGGTCGCACCCTCGGCGACCGAGGCGAGCTCGGCGGCCGCGCGGAGGGCGTAGTCGACCCGGGCGGATAGGCGCATGCCGGCAAGGTTAGTCGCCTGCTCAGCCGCCCGGCTTCCGGCCCCTCGGCCGAACGGTCACGATTGGCCGCTCACTCGCCGACCCGACGCAGCAGCCCCTCCTGCACGGCGCTGGCGATGTGCCGACCGTCGGTGGTGAACATCCGGCCGGTGGCCAGGCCCCGGGCGCCCGACGCGGACGGGCTCCAGCAGTCGTAGAGGAACCACTCGTCGGCCCGGAAGGACCTGTGGAACCAGAGCGCGTGGTCGAGGCTCGCGCCGACCACGCCGCCCGGACCCCACACCTCGCCGTGCACCGACAGCACCGAGTCCAGCAGCGTCAGGTCGGAGGCGTACGTCAGCGCGCACGCGTGCAGCAGCGGGTCGTCGGGCAGCTTGCCGTCGATGCGCATCCAGACCCGCTGGTGCGGCTCGGCCGGGCGGTCGCCGGGGCGTACCCAGCCGGGCTCGCCGACGTAGCGGACGTCGATCGGGCGCGGGATCTGCCCCCAGATGCCGAGCCGCTCCGGGTAACGGGCGAGGCGGTCGGCCATGGTCGGCACGTCGTCCGGGCCGGGCACGTCGGGCGGGACCGGGGCGTGGTGGTCCAGCCCTTCCTCCTGCCGCTGGAACGAGGCCGACATGAAGAAGATCGGCTTGTCGTGCTGCAGGGCCACCGAGCGGCGCACCGAGAAGGACCGGCCGTCGCGGACGTTCTCCACCTGGTATGCGATCGGCTCGGCCGGGTCGCCGGGCCGCACGAAGTAGCCGTGCAGCGAGTGCACGGCGCGCTCCGGGTCGACCGTGCGGCCGGCGGCCACCAGCGCCTGGCCGGCGACCTGACCTCCGTAGACCCGCTGCGGGCCGACCGGCGGGCTCATCCCGCGGAAGGCCATCTCGCCGGTCTGCGCGAGGTCGAGCACCTCCAGGAGCTGGTCGACCGCCGCCTGCCCGGTCGCCGCCGGAGCGTCACTCACCGCGCCGCCCCCGGCTCACTGGAGCGCCCGGGCCGCCGCCGCGTCGACCAGCGAACCGAGCTGGTGCACGCGCAGCGTGTTGGTGGAGCCGGGGGTGCCGGGCGGGCTGCCCGCCACGATCACCACGTAGTCGCCCGGGTTGGCCCGGTTGAGGCCCAGCAGCGCCTGGTCGACCTGGCGGAACATGTCGTCGGTGTGCTGCACGAACGGCATCAGGAACGTCTCCACGCCCCAGCAGAGCGCGAGCTGGTTGCGCACCTCCGGCACCGGCGTGAAGGCCAGCAGCGGCAGGTCGCAGTGCAGCCGGCTGAGGCGCTTGACGGTGTCGCCGGTCTGCGAGAACGCCACCATGGCCTTGGCGCCGATGGCGCGGGCGATCGACGACGCGGCGACGGTGAGCGCGCCGCCGTGCGTACGCGGATCGTGCTGGAGCCGGGGGACGGCGATGGAGCCGGCCTCGGTGGTGGTGACGATCTTGGCCATGGTGCTGACGGTGAGCACCGGGTACTTGCCGACGCTGGTCTCGCCGGAGAGCATCACCGCGTCCGCGCCGTCGAGCACCGCGTTGGCCACGTCGGAGGCCTCGGCGCGGGTCGGGCGGGAGTTCTCGATCATGGAGTCGAGCATCTGGGTGGCCACGATGACCGGCTTGGCGTTCTCCCGGCAGAGCTGCACGGCACGCTTCTGCACCAGCGGGACCTGGTCGAGCGGCAGCTCCACGCCGAGGTCGCCGCGGGCGACCATGACGCCGTCGAAGGCGAGCACGATCGCCTCCAGGTGGTCCACCGCCTCGGGCTTCTCGACCTTGGCGAGCACCGGGCGGCGCACGCCCTCCTCGTCCATGATCGCGTGGACCAGCTTGATGTCGTCCGGCGAGCGGACGAAGGAGAGGGCGACCAGGTCGACGCCGAGGCCGAGGGCGAAGCGCAGGTCCTCGGCGTCCTTGTCGGACATGGCCGGGACACTGACCGCCACGTTCGGCAGCGAGACGCCCTTGTTGTTGGAGACCGGGCCGCCCTCGGTGACCAGGCAGCGGATGTCGTTGCCGGTGACGTCGCTGACCTCGACCGCCACCCGACCGTCGTCGATGAGCAGCCGGTCGCCCGGCTTCACCTCCTGCGGCAGCTTGCGGTAGGTGCAGGAGACCCGCTCCTTGGTGCCGACGATCTCGTCGCTGGTGATCACCACGGAGTCACCGGTGCGCCACTCGTGCGGCCCGTCGGCGAAGCGGCCGAGCCGGATCTTGGGGCCCTGGAGGTCGGCGAGGACCGCGACCGGCTGCCCGGCCGCCTCCGCCGCCTCCCGGACCATGCGGCAGACCGACTCGTGGTCGTCGTGACTGCCGTGGCTGAAGTTGAGCCTCGCCACGTTCATGCCGGCCTCGACGAGCCCCCGGATGCGCTCCGGGGACGAGGTGGCGGGGCCGAGAGTGCAGACGATCTTCGCGCGGCGTGTCACGCCCATCAGGCTAGTCTCTCCTCCGGATCGACCTGCCGGCCGACCCCTTGCGGACTGCGGAACAGTTGTCCAACGACGCGCGAAGAACCCGCGCGGACGGGCGGTTGGCGTACCGCACCGGAAACGTCGTGTGTGGCGGGCATCGGCGACCGCGCGGCGGAAATCGTACCGCCCGCCGTCACCTGTCGACGGGGTGGCCGTCGTGGGACGCCGGCGGCAGCGTCGGCACGGCCGAGAACACCCGGTGCGGGTCGTAGCGGCGGGTGGCCCGGCACAGCCGGTCCCAGTTCGGGCCGTAGGCGAGGCGGACCCGGTCGGTCTCCTCCGGCGCGAGCAGGTTCGGGTAGCCGCCGGGCAGCGCGTGCGGGGCCAGGGCCCCGCTGGTGCGCTCGGCCCACGCCCGGTGCGGCGCCGGGTCGTCGCCCGGCGTCCAGACCGCGATGATCTCGGCGAGCAGGTGGTCGCCGCGCAGCCCGAACGCGGTCTCGGCCAGCCCGACCCGGGCGGCCGCGCCGTGGAAGTGGTGCAGCGCGATCGCCGACCACGGCGACGAGACGGCAGCGGCCGCCGCCGTCAGCACGGCCACCACCGGCTCGTCCACCCGGGCCAACCACCGGGTACGCAGCAGATAGTGGTTGCCGTCGGCCATCCCGCCGTCGAACAGGCGCAGCGCGTCCTCGTACGCCAGCGGCGCGACCTGGTCGACAAGCGGCGTGCCGAGCGCGCGCAGCCGGTCCACCGCGGCCTCCCCGGCCGCCGGGTCGCCGGTGTGGAACGGGGCGAGGAAGACCACCGGCTCCCCCGCCGGGCCGGGCAGGAACCCGGCCATCACGGTCAGCTCGTCAGGCGCGTCGCGCACCGTCGCGCCGTAGCCGCGCAGCACCGCCCCCGCCTGCCCCGGCGGGAACAGCAGCATGCCGGCGAGCACGGTGGTGAGCCGATGGGTGCGGTAGCGCAGCGCGGTGACCATCCCGAGTTTGCCGCCACCGCCGCGCAGCGCCCAGTACAGCTCGCGCTCGTGGTGCGGGTCGGCGGTGACCCGCCGGCCGTCCGCGAGCACCACCTCGGCGCCGAGCAGGTTGTCCAGCGCCAGCCCGAAGCGCCCGCAGAGCGGGCCGTAGCCGCCGGCCAGGGTCAGCCCGGCCATCCCGACCGCACGCACCACGCCGGTGGGGACCACCCGGTCGTACGGCCGCAGGGCGGCCAGCACGTCGGCGGCCGTCGCCCCGCCGCCCACGGTGACCACCCCGGTGCCGGGGTCGAGGTCCACCCGGCGCAGCGCGGTGAGGTCGACGACCAGGCCGCCCTCGCGCAGCGCCCGGCCGGCCCAGTCGTGGCCGCCGGCGCGGGCCGACAGCGGCAGGTGGCAGCGCCGGGCGACACGGACCGCCAGGGCGACCTCGTCGGCGTCCCGCACCCGGGCGACGAGCGCCGGCGTCGCGCCGGGTGCGCCGTTCCAGAGCCGGACGGCGTCCGGGAAGCCGGCGTCGGCCGGGGTGAGCAGGCGGTGGCCGAGCACCTCGCGGAGCAGGTCGGCGGCGTGCGGAACATCCGGGGCGGAGGTCATGGCGGACTCCTCGGCCGACCCCGGGCCGGCGGCGCCGGACGGGCCGGGGTCGCTGCTGCGCCGGAACGTAGCACCGCCGCCGGCCGGCCGCCGTCGCCCGCGCGACAGTGCCTCAGCTTTCCGTCTTGACCAGCGGGAACTCCAGCGACCCGGCCGGGCAGAGGAAGGTGAGCACCTCCACCCGGTAGAGCCCGGCCTGCACCGCCGGGTCGGCCTCCATGATGCTGCGCACGTCGTCCACCGAGCCGGTGCGGGCCAGCCCGAACCCGATCGGCGGATCCGGTTCGCGAGCCGGGCCGTCCACCGAGCCGTCGACCAGCACGATGCCGCGCCGCTGCAACGCCTGCATGTGCCGCAGGTGCTCGGACTGCAGCCGCTGCACCGTCTCCTCGGGCAGGGCCCGGCCGGACGGCCCGGGATAGAGCACGATGCACTCGTACGTGTCCAGCGCGAAGTCGAGCCGGGGCGTCGCGCCCATGCGCACCTCCTGCGACGGCGTCCCGCCCAGACTCGCACGGCGGTCCCGGCCCCCGTGGGCGCTCGCGGGAAGTGGCCGGTCCGGCCGCCCGGTTTGCCGCCGCGCCGGGCCGTTCGTCCGCCGCCCGGTCCGAACCGGATCGACGATCGTCCGGCGTCACCGGCCGCTGGTACGTTTCCGGTACTGCCGAGCCACGCCCCAGCGGAGGTCCCGGGTGAGCACCCTCCCGCCCGACGGCGTCCGGTGGCCGGACACCGTCGCCACCGGCGGCGGGGGCGCGGGCGCGGCGGTCACGGCACGTGACTGGTCGGGCACGCCGCTCGGCCCGATCGACGGCTGGCCGCAGAGCCTGCGCACCGCGCTGGCGCTCTGCCTGCACTCCCCCGCCCCGAGCGTGCTGTGGTGGGGTGACGGGTCGGTGGCGCTGCCCAACGACGCATACCGTCGGCTGCTCGGCCCGGGCCGGGACGCCGCGCCGGGCCGTCCGGGCGCCGAGGTGTGGCCGGGTGACTGGGCCGCGCTGGCCGCGCTGCTGGCCGGGGTACGCGCGGGCCGGGGCGCCACGGAGAGCCGGGACGTGCCGGTGCGCGCGCCCGAGGAGGCCGGCGAGGACCGCTGGTTCACCTTCACGCACAGCCCGGTGACCGACGAGTCGGGCCGGGCGGCGGGCGTGCTCACGGTCGGCGCGGAGACCACCGCGCGGGTGGTCGGCGCACGCCGGTTGCGGCTGCTCGCCGCGCTGGGCGCGGCACTGGCCGAGCCCGGCGACCCCGAGGAGGTGGCCCGGCGGGCGGTCAAGACGCTGGCCGGCGCCGCCCCGGTGCCGTTCGTCCAGCTCCACCTCGCCACGCCGGCCGGGCCACGGCTGGTCGCCGCGGACGGGGTCGAGGCCCTGCCCGGCCCACCCGACGGGTGGCCGCTGGCCGAGGTGCTGGCGGACGGCGCGCCGCGGCTGGTGCCTCCGCCCGACGACCGGCCGGCCGCCCCGGTGGTGGCGGTGCTGCCGGTGCCCGACCCCGGCGCCGCCGCGCCGGCCGGGGTCCTGGTCGCCGCGCTGGACCCGCACCGTCCGGTCGACGCCGACCACCGGGCGTTCGTCGAGCTGCTGGCCGGGCAGATCGGCGCCGGCCTGGCGGTCGCCCGTGCCGAGCACCGCCGGGCCGCCGACCGCGCCGAGCTGCGGTTGTTCCGGGCGCTGTCGGAGCGGGCGCTGCGCCGGGCGGAGACGCTGGCCCGGTTGGCCGGGGCGCTCAGCTCGGCGCGGGGCCGGGACGCCATCGTCGAGGTGCTGACCACTGTCGTCCCGGCCGTGGTGGACGCGACCGCGCTGCGGGTCGCCGTCGCGTCGCCCGGCCGCACGGTGCTGGACGTGGCCGGCGACGTCGCGCCGGCCGGGCCGCTGCCGGTCGACGCCGACGTCCCGCTGGCCCGGGCGGTACGCGACAACGTGGTGCTGCCGCTGGCCGGCGACGACGGCCGGGCCACCGGTCTCTGCCTGCCGCTGCGCTACGGCGACGGCGGCACGCTCGGCGCCCTGGAGATCCGCTGGGCCGGCCCGGTCGGCGACGACGAGGCGCTGCGGAACCTGCTCGACGCGGTGGCCGGGCTGTGCAGCCAGGCGCTGCAGCGGGCCGAGCTGGTCGGGTCGGCGCAGGCGATGGCCGGGTTCGCCGCCCGGCTGAGCGTGACCCGCTCCACCGCGGAGGCGATCGAGGTGATCCTGGACGCCGCCACCACCGCGCTCGGCGCCGAGCTGCCCGGCCTGGCCATGCGCGCCGAGGGGCGTCGGGTCCGGCTCTGGTACCACGACGACGTGCCGGGCACCCTGGCCGCCACGTTCCACGACCTGGCCGTCGACGACCCGCGGCCGATCGTGCGCGCGCTGCGCGACGGGGAGCGCCTCGTGCTGCGGGACCGCGCCGACTTCGCCGCCCGGTTCCCCGGCCTGCCCGACCCGGTCGGCGCGCACGGCCTGGTGACCACCGTGGCGCTGCCGCTGTTCGGCGCCGGGCACCGCCCGATCGCCGCGCTGGGCTTCGGCTGGCGGCGGGAGCGCCCGCTGCGCGACACCGACCTGGCGCTGCTGGACACGGTCGCCGACCTGTGCGAGCAGACGCTGGAGCGGGTCCGGCTGGCCGCCGCCGAGCACAACCTGGTGACCCGCCTGGCCGGCCGGCTGCGCAGCTCGTCGCTGACCACGCCGCGCGGGATGGAGGTCGCCACCCGCTACCGGCCGGCGATGAGCGGCCTGCACCTGGGCGGCGACTGGTACGACCTGGTCCGGCAGGACGGCGACCGGCTGGCCGTGGTGGTCGGCGACGTGGTCGGGCATCAGGTCGAGGCCGCCGCCGACATGGCCCAGCTGCGCACCATGCTGAACACGCTGATCCGGTTGGGCGTGCCGCTGGAGGAGGTGTTCCTCCGGCTCACCGAGCTGCTCGGCGTCGGTTTCCTGGGCACCTGCCTGGTCGTGGTGGTGGATCCGGTGGCCCGCACCGCGCGGGTGGCCCGGGCCGGGCACCCGCATCCGGTGGTGCTGCCGGCCGGGCAGCCGCCGCGCGCCGTGCCGACCGCGCACGCCCTGCCGCTGGGCATGGTGGACCGGCCGATGACGGTCACCACCATCCCGTTCGCCCCGGGCGACGTGCTGGTGGCGTACACCGACGGGCTGGTGGAGCGGCGCGGCCGGCCGTACGACGAGGGCGTCGCGGCGCTGCACCGGTCGCTGCTGGGGGTGCGCGACGAGCCGGTGGAGGCGATCGCGGACGCGCTGCTGCACGACCTGGCCGGCTCCGAGGACGACCAGGCGCTGGTGGTGTTGCGGCACCTGGGCTGAGCAGGCTTCGGTCCGGCGTTTCGGGGAATGTCCTCCGGTCGGGAGACCACCCACCACCTCAGGAGGACCGTGATGGCCACCAGCAACCAGCCGGCCAAGGCGTCGGGCAGCTACCGGATCGGCGGTGACCTGCGGGTCGACCGGCTGGGCTACGGGGCGATGCAGCTCACCGGGCCCGGTGTCTGGGGCGACCCGAAGGACCCGGCCGAGGCGGTGCGGGTGCTGCGCCGCGCGTACGAGCTGGGGGTCACGTTCATCGACACCGCCGACTCGTACGGGCCGTTCGTCAGCGAGATGCTGATCTCCGAGGCGCTGCACCCGTACGCGGACGACCTGGTGATCGCGACGAAGGCCGGGCTGACCCGCTCCGGTCCGGGTGACTGGCGGCCGGTGGGGCGCCCGGAATACCTGCGCCAGCAGTGCGAGCTGAGCCTGCGTCACCTGCGCCTGGACGCGATCCCGCTCTACCAGTTGCACCGGATCGACTCCCAGGTGCCGCTGGCGGACCAGCTCGGCGAGCTGGCGCTGCTGAAGCAGGAGGGCAAGATCCGGCACATCGGGCTCTCCGAGGTGAGCGTGGAGCAGATCGAGGCGGCCCGGAAGATCACCCCGATCGTGTCCGTGCAGAACCTCTACAACCTGGCCGACCGCAGCGCCGAGGACGTGCTGGAGCACTGCGAGCGCAACGACCTGGCGTTCATTCCCTGGTTCCCGATCGCCACCGGCAACCTGGCCCGGCCGGGCGGCCCGCTGGACGCGATCTCGACCGGGCACGGCGCGAGCCCCGCGCAGCTCGCCCTGGCCTGGCTGTTGCGCCGGTCGCCGGTGATGCTGCCGATCCCTGGCACGTCGTCGGTGGGGCACCTGGAGGAGAACGTGGCGGCGGCCGAGGTGGAGCTGACCGACGACGAGTACGAGGCGTTGGCGAAGGCGGCCTGACCGGCCCTCTATGCGCGGCGTGATCGAGCAACTACCGTCAGAAGGATTCTCGTGACTGGGGGTCCTCAGTGGTGGAATTCGACTACGTCGTGGTGGGCGCCGGCGCGGCGGGCTGTGTGCTGGCCGACCGGCTGAGCGAGGACCCCGGCACCCGGGTGCTGCTGCTGGAGGCCGGTGGCTGGGACCGCAGCCCGTTCGTCCGGGTGCCGAAGGCGTTCTCCCGGTTGATGGACGATCCGCGCACCGCTTGGCACTACCCGGCGACGATCGGGCCGGACCGGCAGGAGGTCTGGCAACGCGGCCGGATGGTGGGCGGCTCCACAGCGGTCAACGGCATGATCTGGAGCCGCGGCGCGGCCCGGGACTGGGACGTCCTGGCGCCGCTGGGCTGGGGCTGGTCGGCGGTGCGGCAGGCGTTCCAGCGGCTGGAGGACCATCCGCTGGGGCCCGCGCCGCACCGGGGCGTGGGCGGTCCGGTGCGGCTCTCCGTCGCTACCGGCACCGATCCGCTGGCCGAGGAGATGGTGGCCACCGGGGCGGAGCTGGGGTGGCGGCCGGTGGACGACCTGGACGCCGACGACGACGAGCGGATCGGCTATCCGACCGCCACCATCCACCGGGGCCGCCGGGTCAGCGCCGCCGACGCGTTCCTGCACCCGGCCCGGCGGCGACCCAACCTGACCGTCGCGGTCGGCGCGGTCGTGCTGCGGGTGCTGGTCGAGGACGGCCGGGCGGTCGGCGTGCGGGTGACGCACCGGGGCCGCGAGGTCGAGCACCGGGCGGCCGGCGAGGTGATCCTCGCCGCCGGCGCCCTGGCCACCCCGCAGTTGTTGCAGGTTTCCGGCATCGGGCCGGCGGACACGCTGCGCGCCGCCGGGGTGCCGGTGCTGCTCGACCGGCCCCGGGTGGGCGCCGGGCTGCGGGAGCACCGGTCGATCGCGTTGCAGTACCGGCTCGCCGGGCCGGGCGGCCACAACGCCCGGCTGGCGAGCCCGCTCGGGCAGGCCCGCGCGACGGTGCGCTGGCTGCTCACCCGCGGCGGCCCGTTGGCCCTGCCGGTGCTCGACGTGGCCGCGCACGTGAAGTCCCGCCCGGATCTGGACCGTCCGGACGGCCACCTGCTGATGGCGCCGTTCTCGGCCGCCCCGCCGCGCCCGGGCCGGGCGTTGGAGCTGGAACGGGAGCCCGGCCTGATGTGCCTGGGCACGGTGACCCGGCCGGACAGCGAGGGCAGCCTCGCCGTCACCGACGCCGACCCGCGGGTCCCGCCGGCCATCGTGGCGAACTATCTCGCCACCGAGCACGACCGGCGGGCGGCGGTGGACCTGTTCCGCCGGATGCGGGAGTTCTTCGCCACCGGGCCGATCGCGAAGCGGATCCACGCGGAGACGGTGCCCGGCCCGGCGACGCGGACCGACGAGGAGATCGTCGAGGCGGCGGTGACGCGCGGCTACTGCGGTTACCACGCGGTGGGCACCTGCGCGATGGGCGCGGACGACGACCACGTGGTCGACAGCGAGCTGCGGGTCCGCGGCGTCGACGGGCTGCGGGTGGTGGACGCCTCGGTGCTGCCGGTGATGGTGGCGGGCTGGACCAGCGCGCCGGTGTCGGCGCTGGCCTGGCGGGCCGCCGACCTGATCCGGGGCCGCGCGCAGGGGTGAGCGCGGTCGGTCCGGGCCCGCCCGGGGCGGGCCCGGACCGGCTCAGACCGCGAAACAGTTCGGCCGGATCGCGGCGCCCGCGAGGGTCTGCCGCACCGCCGTGTAGGTGGTGCCGTCGAGGACCAGTCCGAGGTGGCCGACGACCCGCAGCGGGCACCACGCCTGCACCAGCACGTTCGTCGCGCCGTCGGCGAGCACGGCGTTGTCGACCGGCCGGACCAGCTCGTCCTGCCAGGTGCGCAGCGTGGTCCAGCGGACCGGCCCGGGGGTGTCGTCGCCGGCGTTCAGGTCGGCCAGGAAACTCGACCCGATGGTCATCTGCTGGCAGGCGACGATGCCGGCGCAACTGCCCAGCCCGACGAAGTTGACGATGTTGGCGACGTACGTGCCGTACTGCGGGCTGCCGAGGCTGACGTACTGGTCGACCTTGTCGGCGCCGCCGAGGAACTTGACGTACCAGCGGCTGACCAGGCCGCCTTCGGAGTGGGTGACCAGGTCGACCCGGCTCGCGCCGGTGGCGGCACGGACCTGGTCCACGTAGGACGACAGCGCCCGGGCGGACTCGCGGATGTCACCGAAGCCGAGGTTGGGCAGCTGGTAGATGGAGACCCGGTAGCCGTCGGCGCGCAGCCGGGCGGCGATCGGTTCATAGGCGATGGAGATGCCGATCAGCCCGCCGACCACGACGACCGGGTCGGCGGCCGCGGCGGCGGCCCGCTCGGCGGCGGTGACGGTGCTGGCGGGGGCGCCGGTGGTGGTGGTGACCGTGTCCGGCCGGGTGGGGGGCGCGGCGGCGTGGGCGGCGGTGGCCGGCCCGAGCAGGGCGGTGGCGGCGGTGGTGGCGGCCAGGATCGTTCGGAGCAGCATGGGCTGCACCTCCGATGGGAGGAGGCACCCGGGGTGACCGGGAGGGACGGGTGGGAGCCGATCGATCGTGGGAACGATGATGCGTGTCCGATTTCACACACGTCAATGGAAAGTTACGCGCCGGTAACCAGTTGTTCCGCAGGGCGCGTGAATCCCCAAAAGGGACGGACGGTGGAACCCCGCGTCGCCGGCCCGGATGGCATGCTGGGCGCCGTGTCCGCCCCGCCGCCGGCCGAGCCCGCCGCACCGCCAGCCGTGTCCGCCGCACCGCCGACGGAGAAGCCGCTCCGGGTGATGCCCTGGTGGCTGGCCCTGCTCGGGCTGCTGCTGGCCGTCGGCCTCGGTTGGCTGGTGCTCGACTGGCTGCTCGCCGAGGCCGACCGGGCCGTCCAGCCCGACACCCGCGCCACGCTACGCGTCGACGCCATCCGCACCGGCCTGAGCGTGGTCGCCGGCACCGGCGGCGGGTTGGCGCTGCTCTTCGCCGCGCGTCGACAGTGGATCACCGAGCGCGGCCAGCGGCACCAGGAGGCCGTCGCGGCCCGCGACCAGGCGCACCGCGACCGGGTGCAGGCGCACGCCGAGACGGTCGCCGAGACCGCCGCGCGGCACCAGGAACGCCAGGCTTCCGCCGCCGAGCACGACGCCGTCGAGCGCCGGCTCACCGAGCTGTACGTCCGGGCCATCGAGCTGGTCGGCAGCGACAACCCGGCGGTACGCCTCGGCGGCCTGCACGCCCTGGAGCGGCTCGGTCAGGACAACCCGGGGCAGCGGCCGACCACGGTGGCGGTGCTCTGCGCGTACCTCCGGATGCCGGCCCCCGACGACCCGCGCGAGACCGAGGTGCGCCGCACCGCGCAGCGGACCCTCGCCCGGCACCTGCGGGCCGACCAGGACACCTGGTGGCCCGGCATCGCGCTGGACCTGACCGGCGCCCGGCTGGACGACTTCGACGCCGCCGGCTGCACCCTGGAGGATCTCGACCTCACCGGCGCGGTCTGCACCGGCACCACCAGCTTCGCCGGCGCGGTCGTGCGCGGCCGGCTACGGCTGGCCGCCGAGTTCGCCGACGTCGTGTTCGACGACCTCGGCGGCGACGCCGAGATCGTGCTCGACGGCGCCCGGATCACCGGCCGGGCCAGCTTCGACCGGGCCGACCTGGGTGGCGCGCTCTCCTGCCGGGGGACGAGCTTCGGGGAGGTCTCGTTCCGGGGTGCCACGCTGCGGCAGCCGGCCAGTTTCGACCGGGCCAGGTTCGCCGACGGCGCCACCTTCCGCGAGGCGGTGTTCCTGAGTGGGCTGTCGATGGAGCACACCACTTTCGCCGCGGACGCGGGCTTCCGCCGGGTGCGGTTCGCCGACATGGCGCTGTTCCGCTGGACCGAGTTCGGCGCGGACGCCTGGTTCGAGGGGGCCCGCTTCGAGGGCACCGCCAACTTCGGCCGGGCCATGTTCCACGGGCCGGCCACCTTCGAAGGGGCGACTCTGGTCCGCCAGTTCCTGGTCGACCAGGCCCGCGCGTCGGCGTCCGTGACACACGCGTGGCCGCCGGACACCACCGTCGGCCGGCGCGACGGCGACTGGCTCGTGCTCACCGACCTCTGAGCGGGCTCAATTGCCCAGCGCCTGGACCTTCGCGATGGTCTCCTGCACGTGCTGGCGGGCCGGCTCGCCGCCCTGCGCGGCCTGGGCGAGCGCCTGCCGGTAGGCGTCGATGACGCCGATCAGCGGCCCCGCCGTCGCGCCCTCCAACGCGCCCGCGACAAGCGCCCGCGCCTCGGCCGCGTCCTGCGCGGCGGCGGCGGTGCGCGCCTTCGCCTCGTCCAGCTTCTGGGCCGCCGCCGCCAGCCGGGCGATCACCTCCGCAGCACTCACGAAACCCTCCCCTGCATCGGCTCACGCCACCCTATCGCCCCCACCCCAACCCCGCCCCGCCTCGCCACCACCCCGCCCAGCCCTGCCACGCCCCGCTCTGCCCCGCCCCGCCTCGCTCTGCCCCGCCCCGCCCCCGCCTCGCCTCGCCTCGCCTCGCCTCGTCGATCATGGAGTTGTGGCACCTCGCAAAAGTTATGAAAGCCGCATCACAGGCGCCATAACTCCATGATCGATGAGGCGCGAACCGGCGCGGCGCGAGCCGGCGCGGCGCGAGCCGGCGCGGCGCGAGCCGGCGCGGCGCGAGCCGGCGCGGCGCGAGCGGGCGAAGTGTGACCGGATCAGCGGAGGAGTCGGAAGAGGAGGAGGTAGAGGCAGAACAGGGACGGGGAGACCAGGGCGCAGATCACGAAGCCCAGCGGGACGTAGCGGCCGGCGGGGGTCTCGCCGTCGGCCAGCACGGGGCGGCCCCAGCGGGCCAGCACGAACTGGCCGGCCACGAACGACATCAGCGGCACACCCGCGCAGGACAGCGCCGCCACCAGGTCCATCCCGGACACCGGCAGCGGTGACCCGACCAGCGCGATCAGCATCAGCAGCGAGCCGACCAGCGCGCACCCGCCGTAGACCGCCACCGCCCGGGCCGGCGCCGACCAGGTCGGCAGCAGCACCGGACGCCGGGCCAGCGCCTCGGCCTCCTGCCCGTGCCGGTCGGCCTCGTCGGCCAGCCGCCCGGCCGTCGCCAGCTCCGCCGCCGGATCGCCGGGGTACGCCCCGACGCCCGACCGCCCCGGCGCGGCGGCTCCGCCGCCGATCCCCCCGTCCCCCGATCCGGGTCCGACACCCGCCGCGGGTCCACCCCCCGCTCCAGCTCCCCCGGTCCCCGCAGGTCCGCCCCCCGCCCCGGGTCCACCGGCCGCCGCAGGTCCGCCCCCCGCTCCGGGTCCCCCGGTCCCCGCAGGTCCGGCCCCCGCTCCCGCTCCGGTTCCCGTGCCGGGTGCGGGGCCGGCCGGCGGCGGCGCGTCCGGGACCGATGCCATCGGCACGCCGACCGCCGCCCCGAGCCGGTCGAGGTGCGTGCCCTGGGCGGCCAGCCGCCGGCCGAGGGTGTCCACGCCGGACTGGAGGCCACGGCGGCGCTCCGCCTCTGCCGCGATGGCCCGCTCCCCGCCGCGCTGCCGGGTGGACAGCTCCCGGATCAGCGCCGCGTACTCGTCGAACCCACTCATGCTGTGCCCCCGTTCGTTCGCGACTGCGGGGCTCGCAAAACCGGCTCACTCCTCGCGCTCACGGGCTATCCCGCTCGTCGCCGAACGGCACGATCAGGGCGGTGCGGTGGTCGTGCCGGTCGACCAGCAGGGCCCGGCCCTCGCGCGGCGTCCAGGCGAGGTCGTGCACGCCCAGGTGCAGGCCGAGGTCGGCGGCCGGCACGTTCAACGCGACCAGGCCGGTCACGTCGTCGCGGTGCCCGCTGCCACCGAGGTCGTCGGCGAGCCGGCGGAGCCCGCGCCACCAGCCGAGCACGTGCACCCCGCGCGCCGGGCCCTGCCGCAGCACCGCGCGCAGGTCGTCGTGGCCGGAGCGGAACGTGCCCGGGTCGGTGGCGGCCAGCGTGCCGGCGGCCGCGTCCACCCCGAACACCACCAGGTAGGTGCGATCCGGCCCGGGGGCGTCGCCGGCCAGCTCGGCGAGGAGCGCGCGCAGCGCGCCGACGTCGAGGCGGCGGACCGGGTGGCCGGCGGCGGCCAGCGTCATGGCCAGGTCGTCGGCGAGGTCGGTGGTGCCCGGGGCCAGCGGCGCGAACAGGAACCGGGCGCTGCCCGGGGTGTGCTGGCGGGCCAGGGACAGCGTGGCGCAGCGGAGCAGCTCCGCGCCGGCGGCGGCGGTGCCGACCACGGCCAGGTGCCGGCCGGGACTGGCGTCGAGGGCGAACCCGGCCGGGCTGCCGGCGACGTCCACGACGCGGCCGACCAGGGCGTACGGCGGGTCGGCGCCCGGCGCCAGCGCGGCCCAGGCGGGGTCGTCGTCGAGTCGGGGCGTCTCGTGGCCACGGAAGACCGACGGCGGTCCGGAGCCCTCCGGCCGGGCCGCGTGCAGCTCGTGGCGCAGCGCCGCGAGGTCGGCCGCGGCGGCGTGCGCGTCCGGGAAGCGCACCTCGGCGTCGGCGCCGGGCGCGCCGGCGGCGGTGTTCAGCACGGCCGTGCCGACGGTGAGCCCGCGCGCGGCGGGATTCAGCGGGTCCAGCACGGCGTCCCCGCCGGGCAGCGCGATGCGCAGCGGGAACTGACCGAAGATCGCCTCGGCCCGGCCGTAGAGGGCCTCGACGCCGGTGGTGCTCTGACTGGCCAGCACCAGGTGCAGGCCGTACGAGCGGCCCTTGCGGGCCAGCTCCTCGATCAGGTCGACGGCCTGCCGGGCCAGCGCGTCGTTGCCGGCGAACAGCACGTGGAACTCGTCGACGACGGTGACGATCCGGGGCGGCCGGGCGTTCGGCGGCAGGTCGGCGAGCCGGCTGACGCCGTGGCGCTTGAGCAGGTCGGCGCGGCGGCCCAGCTCGGCGCGCAGCTCCCGGAGCACGGCAACGCCGTACTCGCGGTCGGACTCGATGCCGACCGCGCGGGCGTGCGGCAGCCAGGACGGATCGCGCGGGGTGGGCACGAACTCGGTGAAGCTGACGCCCTCCTTGAAGTCGAGCAGCATCAGCCGCAGCTCGGCCGGGGAGTAGCGGGCGGCCAGCCCGTAGAGCACGTCGAGCAGCAGCACCGTCTTGCCGGCGCCGGTGCGCCCGCCGACCAGCCAGTGCGGCGTGGCATCGTCGAACGCGACGGTCACCGGCTTGCGGCCGGCCCGGCCGAGCACGGTCCGCAGGCCGGTGGCGGCCGACTCCGTCCAGCGGGACGCCGGCAGCAGGTCGGCGAACGTGACCCCCGAGCTGTCGTCGGCGGCCTCGGCGAGCCGGCGGGCCAGCGCCGTCACCGTGGCGTGCGACGGGTCGCCGTCGAGCACCACCGGCGCGGCCAGCCCGCTGCCGTCGGTGCTGAACGGCCGCCCGGGCGGGTCGCCGACCAGGGTGTAGCGCTCGGTGACCCGGAGCTGGGTGGTCGCCCCCAGCGGCGGCGACCCGGACGCCGCTGACGACCCGGCCGGCCACTGCCCGCCGGCACGCCCGGCCGTCCCGCCCGGCCCGGCCGGGGAGTAGCCGGTCGGCCCGGCCGGGGAGTAGCCGGCCAGCAGCACGCAGACCGCCGCGGCCGGGCCGGCGTGGGTCAGCGCGGCCAGCCGGGCCGACTCCCGCGCCGACGGCGCCGACGCGACGACCACCACCAGCAGCTCGCGGTCCTCCGGGTCGGCCCGCTGGGCGGTACGCGCGTGGCGCTCCGCGGCGTCCAGCAACGCGGTCGTCTCCGCCTCGGTGGTCGCCGCCGCGCCGAGCACCCCGGCGTCGTGCAGCGGGCGCAACGGCAGGAACGCCGCGCCGAACGCGGCCTGGTCGATGCCGACCACCCGGACCGCGCCGGCCGGGGCGGCGGTGAGCAGCCGCACCACCACCGCGCGCAGCAGCTCACCGACGCGCGGGTCGCGGGCGTCCGCGTCGATCGCCAGGTGGGCGCCGGCCCCCACCGGCACCAGCACCGGGAACGCGCCGTCGACGGTGGTCGCCTCGCCGAGGCGTACCGGAACGGGGTGGGTCGCGACGCGGGCGGTGCCGGGCACCGCGGCGGCCAGCGTCCCGCCCAGGCGGGCCAGCCGGGCGACCAGCTCGGGGCTGCCGACGGGCGCCGGGCCGGCGGCGCCGAGCAGCCGCCGGGCCGCCTCCCAGTGGCGCAGCGCCTGCCGGTGCCGGTCGACCGCCTGCCGGTACGCCGTCGCGAGCCTGTTCACCGTCCGCCCTCCGACGCCGTCTGCGATCGAGGGAACCCTAACGGACGCGCGCGAGCGGAGCACGGCACGCTCGGCACCCGAGGTTCGTCCACTGTTCACCCGGCGACGGACGGTCCCGCCGCCCGCCGTTCCCGCGACCCGGCTTGCCTACCGGTGCAACCTCGTGTGCACAGGAAGGCGACGACGTGACCTCCTCTCCCCTCTCCCGGCGGACGCTGCTCGGTGGCGCGGCCGGTGGCCTCGGCATCGTGGTGGCCGGCAACCTGGACGCCATCGCCGGTCCGGCGGCGGCCCGGGCCGCGTGCCGTCCCGCGGTCGGCTACGGCGACCTGGTGCCGGACCCGGCCGGCCTGCTGGCGCTGCCGCCGGGATTCTCGTACACCGTCGTCGCCCAGGCGGGCGCGACGCTGCTGGAATCCGGCCATCCCACCCCGAGCGACGCCGACGGCACCGGCTGCTTCCGCGGCCCGCGCGGGTCGGTGCTGGTGAACAACCACGAGATCGGCGGCGACGAGCCCCACCCGGTGCCCGCGCTGGCCGGCCTCACCTACGACCCGGGCGCGCGCGGCGGCACCACCACCATCGAGGTGGACAAGCACGGGCGGCGGCTGCGCGAATATGTCAGCGTGGCCGGCACGCACAACAACTGCGCCGGCGGCATCACCCCCTGGGGCACCTGGCTGACCTGCGAGGAGACCGAGCAGCGTGCCGGCGGGCAGTTCCAGAAGGACCACGGGTACGTCTTCGAGGTCGACCCGCACGACAGGTCCGCCAACACCGACCCGGTGGCGCTGACGTTCCTCGGCCGCTACTCGCACGAGGCGGTGGCGGTCGACCCGTACACCCACTCGATCTACCTGACCGAGGACGCGAGCGGCCCGAACGGGCTGTACTTCCGGTGGACGCCGCCGCCCGGTTTCCGGGCCGGCAAGGGCGCGCTGCGCGCGCTCGCCCAGCGGCCGGACGGCGGGACCGCCGGCACCCTGGAGGCGATGCGCTGCCTGCGCGGCGACGGGCACGTGGCGGACCTGTCCGAGGCCACCACGCCCGGCACCCGCTACCGGGTGGAGTGGGTCCAGGTGCCGGACCGCGACGCCCGGACCGTGTCGGTGCGCAAGCAGTTCGCCGACGGCGAGGTGACCCGCAGCCGCAAGCTGGAGGGCGCCTGGTGGGGCGACGGCGGCGCCTACTTCGTGGCCAGCTACGCCCGGCTCAGCGACGGCAGCGTCAACGAGCACGACGGCCAGGTCTGGTTCTACGACCCGCGCCGGCAGACCGTCACGCTGAAGACCATCTTCGGGGTGAACACCGACCCGGACGCCGACCACGGCAACTACGACGGGCCGGACAACATCACCGTCTCCCCGTACGGCGGGGTGATCCTGGCCGAGGACGGCGAGGGCGTGTCGCACCTGGTCGGCGTCACCGCGCAGGGCAAGGCGTACGCGCTGGCCCGCAACGAGCTGAACGACAGCGAGTTCACCGGGCCGACGTTCAGCGCGGACGGGAAGATCCTGTTCGCCAACATCCAGACGCCGGGGTACGTGTTCGCGATCACCGGCCCGTGGGGCCGTCCGAGCAACGCCCACCGCTGATCTCGACCGGTTGGCCGGCGGCTCCCTGACGGGAGCCGCCGACCGGCTCAGTCGCAGATCTTGGAAGGAAATGGCACCCGGAAGGGCCCTCCGCTTCCAAGATCTGAGCGCGTTGTCCACAGGGGCCACGCGGCCGGCACCGGGGCGGGCAGTGTCGGGCGGGTGGGAGAGTCATGGGCGGGGATGCGGCGGGCGCTGCCGTCGGACGACGCAGACGAGTTGACCTGGTTGTTGTTCCGTCAGGACGATGTGCTCAGCCTCGGTCAGGCACGGGCACATCTCACGCGAGGGGCGATCCGACATCGGGTGGCCACGGGCCGATGGCGTCAAGCTCACCGTGCCGTTCTCGTCGCGCACAACGGCCCGGTCGGTCCCGCTCAGCTCCGTTGGATCGCGGTGCTGGCCGCCGGCCCGACCGCGCTGCTCGGCGGCATCACCGCCGCCCAGGCGGGTGGCCTTCGTGGGTTTCCGGACCGCGTCGTCCATCTGCTCCTGCCCGCCACCTGTCGTCGTGCTCCGCTGCCGACAGGCGTGCGAGCGCACCGGACCACCCATCTGCCTGACGATGACGTGGTGCGGGTCGGCCAGCCGCCCCGGACGACGGCTGCGCGGTCGGTGATCGACGCGGCCCAGTGGGCGCCTTCCGACGCGCAGGCCCGGGCGATCGTCGCGGCGGCGTTCCAGCAGCGCTTGGTGGGCGGTGACGACCTGCACGAGGTGCTGAGTCGAATGCCACGAGTGCGCCGTCGGCGGCTCCTCCTGGCCACCGCCACGGACGCGGTCGGGGGCGCGCATTCGCTCGGCGAGTTGAACCTGCTCGACCTCGTGCGTCGCGCCGGCCTGCCCGTACCGACCCGCCAGGTGGTGCGGCGCGACGCCGCGGGCCGGCGACGCTACCTCGACGCATACTTCGACGAGTGGCGGGTGCACGTCGAGGTGGACGGCGGGCAGCATCTCGACCCGGCGCACGCCTGGGCGGACATGCGCCGGCAGAACGACCTCTGGGTCGAGGGCGACCGCATCCTCCGGTTCCCCTCCTGGGCCCTGCGCGACGACCCGGAAACGGTGATCGCTCAGTTACGAGCCGCCCTCCGAGCCGCCGGCTGGCCCGGATGACGACAGGTGATCTTGGCAATCGTGGAAGAAAGTGCCCCGGGAGGGGCCTTCCGCTTCCAAGATCTAGCGGTCAGCCCTCACCAGACGGCCGCGATCGCTGCCTACCACGGGATGACGCCGGCGTCGTCGAAGAAGCCGCCGCGCGGCCCGTCGTCGGGCAGCGTGGCCAGCCGGACCGCGATCGCCGCGCCCTGCTCCGGCGTACGCGGTGCGGCGAAGTTGGTGAAGTCGGTGGCCACCCAGCCGGGGCAGGCCGCGTTGACGACGACGTTCGTGTCGGCGAGCTGGCGGGCGTACTGGGCGGTGATGCTGTTCAGCATCGTCTTCGACGGGGCGTAGGCGGCCAGCACCGGGCCGGTCCGCAACGTCAGCGGTCCCATGTTGCTCGACACGTTGACGATGCGTGGCGACGGTGCGCGGCGCAGCAGCGGCAGCATCGCGTTGGTCACCCGGATCACCCCGAACACGTTGGTGTCGAGGACGGTGCGCAACACGTCGAGGTCGAGCGTGGTCGGGTCCTGCGCGCCGTCGTCGGCCGGCCCGGAGATGCCCGCGTTGTTGACAAGCACGTCGAGCCGCCCGGCGGTCCGCTCGACGGTCGTCGCCGCCGCGGCGACGCTGTCGTCGGAGGTGACGTCGAGCGCGACCCCGAACGCGTCGACCCCGGCGGTACGCAGCCGCGCGACCGCCTCCGCCCGCCGCGTGTCGTCGCGCGCCCCCACCGCCACCGTGAAGCCGATCGCGCCGAGGCCCTGCGCGACGGCGAAGCCGATGCCCTTGTTCGCGCCGGTGACCAGCGCGGTCCTGTTCTCGTTCACCCGACCCATGCTGGCGGGCGGCCCGCGCGCCGTCCAAGACCGATCCGGTGGGCGGTGATACCGGCCGGGTATCAGCGCTAGGCTTCGGCCGGTGGGCGACCTGGAGACGCGCGAGCCGCGCTACTTCGTCGCCGTCGCCGAGGACCTGCACTTCGGCCGCGCCGCCGTGCGGCTCGGGATCGCCCAGCCGCCGCTCTCCCGCGCGATCGGTCCCGCGACGCCACACCGGCCTGAGCGCTCCGTCAGCCGGCGCCCTCGGCCTCCAGCAGGTCCGCCGCTGCCTCGGTGACGGCGGCGAACCCGTCCGGATCCAGGCGGGCGCAGAAGACCCGACCCCGGTCCCGCGGGTGGGGGTGCTCGGTCCGCCAGAACGCGAAGACGACGACCAGGTCACCGTCGTCCAGGTAGGCGTACTTCGACACGTTGTCGACGGTCTCGCCCCACTGGAGGAACGAGTACCGTTCCCGGAACTCGGTCCGGTCGGCGTGCAGGAGCCGGAAGGTCTCCTCCGGCGTCCGGCCCGGCCAGGGTCGGGCTTCGACCTCACGCTGCCGCGCCCGCGCCGCCGTCGAGCGCAGGGCGCGACAGAAGTACGGCAGGAAGGCCCAGTTGTCGTGGACGGTCAGCAGGGCGCCGGCGGCCCAGACGTCGACCACGCGCAACGCCGGTGACACGGGGTCGCCCACCTCGACGGCGAAGGTGGCGCGGTCACCGAAGCGTCGTGTCATCAGCGCTCGTGCGACCGGACGACGCCGTGGACGATCGCGCGGAGTTCGATCGCGTCCGCCGTGTCCGGGTCGACCAGCACGTCGACGGCCACGCCAGGCTCGACGAGCCAGAACGCTTCGGCGTCACCGGCCAGGCCCGGCCCGTCGGGATGGGCGAAGTCGGTCAGCTCCCAGGTGGCGGTGTCGCGCTCGTGGTAGTCGGCGAGGAACTCGCGGACCGCGCCCAGGTCGGTGAGGCGCTCGCCGCGCAGCACGTGCACGCGCAGGTCTACCCGGTAACCGTCGTCGACCTGGCGCTCCCAGACGCGGGTGGCGAAGCGGACGTCCTCCCACTCGGTGGCGAAGTCCGACATCTCCGCACCGATGCCGGCCGGCAGATATCCGATGTGGAAGCCGCTCAGCTCCCCGCCGTCCCGCGTCATCCTGCCTCCCCGCGCCTCAGATGTAGATCTTGGAAGCAAACGGCCCTTGGAAGGGCCCTCCGCTTCCAAGATCTCGCACTCTGCGACCTAGCGCGACTCGGAACGGTCGGCGACGAACACGCCTACGCCGCCGACGCCTTTTAGGAAGCCTTCGATCTTGAGGGCGTTGATCGCTTGGCGCACCAGACTGGATCTCGGCGCGGACGCCGTCGGCGATCTGCGCCCACTTGGCTTTGGCGGGCATGGACAACTCCCGGGTCTGCAAACCGGAGTTGGTCCGTTCCCACCGACCGGCACTCGCCCACATCTGCCGATGCGCCCGCTCTGGATCTGCAAGGGCTGCGCCCACCCGTGGCCGTGTGCGGAGGCGCGGCTCGCCTTGGTGGCCGAACATGCGGGTGACCGCCTCGGCCTGTCGGCCTAACTGTGCGGGCGGCTCTATGACGCGGCTGTGGAGCTGCACCGCCTCAACCCGGACGAGGCACCGAGCCCGCAAGCGCTGTTCGCCCGATTCGTCGGCTGGGCGCCGCTACGCTCGCCGCCGCTCGACTGACATCGGTGGACTCCGACCAGACCCCCGCCGTCCCGCGTCCCCAAGAAATCTTGGAAGGAAACGGCCCTCAGAACGGCGCTCAGCTTCCAAGATCTCGCATCCCCACGTCGCCGCTACTCGGGATGCTCGGCGACGGCCGCGAGACGCTCTCGATCGACAACGACGATTCCGCGTGCGGTCAGTGCGACGGCGCCGGCCTGGCTGAGGTGCGCCAGGGCCCTGTTCACGGTCACGCGACTGAGGCCGAGCACCCGAGCCAACTGTTCCTGGGATCCACGCCAGGCGAACCGAGGATCCCGGTCCTGTTCGCTCAGCCAGGCGGCGACCTGGGCCGCGGCCGGCAGCGTGACGGCGCGGGCGAGTCTGGACCGGACCGCCACGGCCTCCCGCGCCATCTGAGCAAGCGCGTGCTGGCGCACCGTCGGTTGCTCGTCGAGCAGGCGCAGGAAGCCGGTACGTGGCAGCAACCGGACGGCGACGGCGGTCAGCGCCGTCAGACCGGTGGGGGACGGTCCTCCGGCCAGCGTCGCGGGCTTGTCCGCGATCGCCGGACCGACCCACCGGTCGGGCCACGCCTCGACCCCACCGAGGCTGGTGTGCGTGGCCACCAGCGTGCCCGAGAGCAGGAACACGGCATGCCGGGCCACCCCACCGGCTGGTCGCAACACCGCACCCGCGTCGAAGTGTGCCGTTCGGGTCCGACCCGCCAACTCGTCGAGCACGGCGGGCGTCAGGGCCTGCAGTGCCGGGATGGAGCCCAACGAACTCATGTATCACCTGATACAGCCTGTAGTGGTCGACCGAACCTAGCCTGCCCTCATGTGGATCATCGAACTGGCCTTCACTCCCGCCCCGGAGCGACTGGCCGCACGTCCGGCGCACCGCGATCGCCTCACCGCGCTGCACGGCCAGGGCGTCGTCCGGATGGCCGGCCCTCTCGCCGACGACACCGGGGCGGTGATCGTCCTGGATGCCCCGGGCCGTGCGGCCGTCGAGGCGATCCTCGCGGCCGACCCGTACTTCACCACCCCTGGAGTCAGCGTCGAACGGATCCGCGACTGGCGGGCGTTCCTGGCGTAGCGGACGTGCTCACCTGCGCGTGGAAGCGCAACCGGGACCGGGAACCGCCGCGTCGGCTGCTCCGCAGTGGAAGACCTCGGTCGGGGCGGCTGCCACGTCGGGCACCTTCGCCACGGTGAGCAGCGCCAGGCGCTTGGCGACCGGCTCGCCGGAGTCCGGGGCGTACCGGATTAGGCCGCTCACCCCCGGGTAGCCGCCGGCGGCGTTCTGCCGCAACACCTCGGCGTGCACCCCGACCGGGTTGACCGCGCGCGGCTCCCAGCGGCGACCGGTGTCGGCGTGCCGCAGCCGGGCGGCCAGGCTCTCCAGCGCACGCACCATCATCATCGCGGCGTCGTAGGCGAGGCTGACCCGCTCGCCGACGGGCGGGCCGGTCCCCTCCCGGCAGCGCGGCGGGTCGAGCAGGTCGTCCGCGCCGATCCAGGTGAGGAAGCTGCCCCGGGCGTCGTCGCGGGCGGCCTGCGCGGCCCGCAGCGTGGCGCAGGTGGCCAGCGACGCCTTCGACACGTACGTGACGGGCAGGTTGCCCGGCGCGCTGGCCCGCAGCCCGGGGTTGGCCATGTAGCGGTTCACCGAGTCGTCGGCGACCAGGTGCCGGGGCGGGTCCGCGCCGCACTCCTTCAACGCGCGCAGGAACCCGTCGAACTCCGACCAGCGGCCGGCGAAGAAGAGCATCCCGGGGTATCCGCACTCCTGGTTGAGCCGCCGGCCGCTGCGCCACTCGTCGAGCCGGGTGAGCCGGCTGCCGAACCGCTCCCGCAGGCCGTCGACGAGCGTGGAGACGTAGAGGTCGTCGGTGAGCGAGCTGCCCTCGCCGGTGGTCCAGTAGACGTGCGCCTCCCCCACCCGCAGCACCTGCCGGGCGTACGCCTCGACCATCGTCGCCTGCTCCCGGTTGGGCGCGGACATGGCCAGGTAGAGGCTGGAGTTGGTGTCCATCCGGTCGGCCGACAGGGTGGGCGCGAGCACCGGCAGGCCGACCCGGTTGAGTTCGCGCAGCGCCGCCGCCGTGCTGGTGCGGCTGTCCACCAGCCCGACCACGCCGAGCACTGTCGGGTCGTCGCGGGCCAGGCCCTCCAGCATCCGTACCGCGTCGCCGGCGTGCCGCATCTGCCGGCCGGCGTTGGCCACCACGATGTGCAGCAGCGCCGCGTCGTCCGCGGCGGCCGACTCCTTCAGCAGCGCGTACTGGGCGGTGGCCATCCCCTCCAGTTCCTCCCGCTCGGAGACGTAGGACTCCTCGTCCGCGCGGGTCCGGTTGCCGGTGAGGCTGCCCAGGTAGACGAGCGTCAGGTAGGGGCGGCGGTGGTCGCTGCGCCGCCACACCTCCTCGGTGGCCCGGTTCTGCGCGAAGATGCGCCGCTGCACCGCCCGCAGCCGGTCCTGCCCGGGCTCGCTGTTGAAGACCTGCCCGGTGGTGTCGCTGTAGCCGACGCACTCGCCGCCGACCAGCCGCACGCTCACCCGGTCGGTCGGCCAGGGCCGGCAGTCCGGCGCCCACCGTCCGTGCGCCCACACCCCCACGCCGGCGAGCAGCACCAGGGCCACCGCCGCGGGCAGGAACCGCCGCGCCCACCACGGCGGGTCCGGCGCCACCAGCGCCGGCGGGGCAACCCCCGGGGGTACGCCGGGCGCGTCCTCCTCCGCCGCCAGCACCATCAGCCAGGCGCCGGGGCGGCGCAGCCGCCGGCGTTCCGGCAGCGCCTCGGCCCACTCCTCGTACGCCTCCTCGGCCTCGGCCATCGGACGCGGCGCGGCCGGTTCCGGCGGCGGGTCGGCGGCGACCGCGACCACCAGCAGCGGGTCGTTGCGGCCGGTCTCGTTGCGGACCTCGTCGAAGATGCGGACCAGGGTGTGCCCGACGTTGTCGGGGCGTACGCCGTCGAGCAGCACCACCGGGTAGGCGGTGCGACGCCAGTCCCCCGGTCGCCAGAACCGCCGCCGGTACGCCAGCCGCAGGTCCTCCAGGAACGCGTGCAGCAGCAGCTTCTCCACCTGGGCCGGGTGCTCGCCGTCGCGCCAGCCGGCGGTGAGCCGCTCGGCGAAGCCGAGGAACGTCACCGACTGCCGGGGCGCCAGATACTGCTGGCGCATGAACCAGCGGTACTGCCGGCCGACCACCGGCACGCGGCCGGACACGGCGATCCGGAACACCACGCTGGGCACCGCCCGGCGCAGCAGCCAGAGCAGCACTTGCAGCACGGCGCCGAGCCCCGAGTCGACGCCCACCTGCGGGTCGTCGCCGACGCGCCGGCCCCGCCAGTCCCGCAGCCGGCGCACCAGCGAGGCCCGGCCGCTGTCCGCGGCGTCCACGTCGACGGCGAGCGTCTGGTGCATCAGCCAGTCGGCGAGCGGATAGTGCCGGAACCGCAGTCGGGGCGCGCCGAACGCCTCCAGGGAGAGCTGCCGGTGCACCTCCCGCAGCGCCGTCGCCACGTCGTCGGTGGGCGGCCGGTCGGCCAGGTCGAGCACGGCGTGCGGCACCCGACGCCCGGTGCCCCGGGCGGTGAAGCGGCGCAGCAGGGCGGCGACCGCCCCGTCGCCGGCCGGCCGGAGCAGCCACAGCAGCGGGAGCCGGCGGTCGCCGCGGCGGGGCCGCCGCAGCAGCCGGGCCAACAGGGTGAGCAGCTCCAGGCCGCCGGCCGGCAGCTGCTCGCGGGTGGGCCGCGGCCGGGTCGCCGGTTCGCGCATGGTCACCTCCGGGCGACGCTGGGTGTCCCCCCATTGTCGACACCCCCGCAAGGTGTAAGGAGGGGCCCCTTGTTAACGCCTCAGGTATAGGAGGGGCCCCCTCTTAACCACCCACTCAGCGAGGCGGGCGCAGGCCGTCGAGCGCGATGGTCAGCACGCGGTCGCGTTGCGCCGGGTCCGGGAACTGGTAGGCGGCGAGGCCGCTGATCAGCCGCACCACGTCGTCGAAGTCGGCGTCCGGCCGGGCGGCCCCGGCGGCCTGGGCGCGGCGCAGCAGCGGCTCGCCGGCGGCGTAGATCTCGGTGCGGCAGCTGCGGAACACCTCGGAGTCGTGCACCAACTCCTCGGCCAGCGCCCGCTTGGTCGCGACGTAGGCGACGAACCGGTGCAGCCAGCCGACCAGTGCGTCCCACGGGTCGAGGTCGGCCAGGTCGGCGGCGGTGGCGCTGAGCGTGCGTACCTCCTCGACGTAGACCGCCTCGAACAGGTCCCGGCGCTGCGGGAAGTTGCGGTAGAGCGTGCCGATGCCCACGCCGGCCCGGCGGGCGATCTGCTCCAGCGACGCGCTCGCGCCGAACTCGCCGAACACCTCGCGGGCGGCGGCGACCAGCGCGTCGTAGTTGCGGCGGGCGTCGGCTCGCTTCGGGCGGCGGGCGAAGACCTCGGTGGACCCGTCGGCGCTGGGCATGACGCGCGTCACTCCTTCCCCCTTGCAAGCGGAGGCATCCCTCCACTACGTTGGTGGAGGCACCCCTCCGGATAGCGTACTCCGGAGGCCCCGGCCCGATGCGCCGCCACCGCCGCCTCATCGCGCGAGCGGCCACCATCTCGTACCGAACGGGAGTTCTCCCACATGATCACCAGCTTCCGGCGCGGCTCGCGCCGGATGACGTTCCTCGTCCTCGCGGCCGGCACCGGCTTCTTCGCGATGCTCCAGTCGCTGATCACCCCGGTGCTGCCCACCATCCAGCACGACCTGCACACCTCGCCGAACACGGTGACCTGGGTGCTCACCGCCTACCTGCTCTCCGCGTCGATCTTCACGCCGATCCTCGGCCGGGTCGGCGACATGGTCGGCAAGGAACGGATGCTCGTCGTCTCGCTCGCCGCGCTCGCGCTGGGCTGCCTGCTGGCGGCCGTCGCGCCGACCATCGGCGTCCTCATCGCCGCCCGGGTGGTCCAGGGCATCGGCGGCGCCGTCTTCCCGCTGTCCTTCGGCATCATCCGGGACGAGTTCCCGGCCGCCCGGGTCAGCTCCGCGGTCGCCTCGATCTCGGCGGTGGTGGCCGTCGGCGGCGGCCTCGGCGTCGTGCTCGCCGGCCCGATCGTGACCGGCCTGGGCTACCGCTGGCTGTTCTGGATCCCGCTGGTCGTGGTCGGCCTCACCGCGCTGGCCGCGCACCGGTTCGTGCCCCGCTCGCCGGTACGCACCCCGGGCCGGATCAACTGGGTCAGTGCCGTCCTGCTCTCCGGCTGGCTGGTGGCGCTGTTGCTGCCGGTCAGCAAGGGTGCCGCCTGGGGCTGGTCCTCCGTCCGGGTGATCGGCCTGCTGGCGCTCGCCGCGGTGCTGGTGGCCGGCTGGTTGGTTGTCGAGGCACGCGCCGCGAACCCACTGATCGACCTGCGGATGATGCGCCTGCCGGCGGTCTGGACCACCAACCTGGTCGCCCTGCTCTACGGCGCCTCGATGTTCGCCGTGTACGCGTTCCTGCCGCAGTTCGCGCAGATCCCGACCAGCGCCGGGTACGGCTTCGGCGCCAGCATCACCCAGGCCGGACTGCTCATGCTGCCGATGCTGGTCGGCATGTTCGCGGCCGGCCTGCTGGCCGGACGACTGGAGTCCCGGTTCAGCCCGAAGGCGCAGCTGAGCACCGGCGCGGTGTTCAACGTGACAGCCGCGGCGATGCTCACCGTCGCGCACGACACCCGGTGGCAGGTGGCCCTGGCCGGCGGTCTGGTCGGGCTCGGCATCGGCCTGGCCTTCGCCTCGATGGCGAACCTGATCGTGGGCAACGTGCCGGCCTCGCAGACCGGCGCGGCGACCGGCATGAACGCCAACATCCGTACCATCGGCGGAGCGATCGGCGCGGCCCTGGCCAGCACCGTGATCACCGCCAACCCGCAGCCGAGCGGGCTGCCCCGGGAGGCCGGCTTCACCGCCGGCTTCCTGCTGCTCACCGGCATCTCGCTGGCCGCCGCGCTGGCCGCGCTCGCCGTACCCTCCGGGCGCCGCACCCGGCCCCGGCGGCGCGTCGGGCCGGTGCCGGAGGTGGTGCCGGGCGTGCCCGGCGCCCCGGCCGTGCCGGCTGGTTCCGTCGGCGAGTTCCGGCTTCACCCGCTTGCGGCTCCGGGCACCACCGCACGTCGACGGAGGCCGGTGCCGGTCAGGGATTGATCAGTTTCCAGTCACCCTCGGAGATGACGTCGACACCGCCATCGACCACCCTGATGGCGGTGTTGTCGTCGATGGCGTAGGTCGGCACCGGGATTCCGGACGCCCACTTCTCGATGTTGGACAGCTCGGCGTCCTCCATGTCCGGATGGTTGAGGTGGGGGTACAGCGTGAAATCCACCAGCCCCAGCGCCCGGTCGGCGCCCTGCGCCATGTCGCTGCCGTCCGGGACGAACCGAAGGTCGAACTCGGCGTCGCAGTTGTACGGGGTGACCGCGATGCTCCCGGCGCTGACCCCGACATAGACGGTGTCACCCAGCGACGGCAGGAGGTCGGCCAGGCCCGACCGGCGCAGCCAGTGGGTCAGGTACAGCACGTCGCCGCCCCAGACGAGAAGGGCATCGGCCTCCCGGACCGCCGGGACCCAGTTCTCCTCCCGAATGGTCGGCAGCGCGGTGAGCTCCAGGACCCCCAGGGACTTCCAACCCAGCTGGGTCAGCGGGATCGAGGCGCGGCCGTGGATCGCCTGCCACGCGCTCGCACTTCCGCCAGGGAAGGGGTAGACCCCGGTGGGGACGAACAGGGCCGTGGACTCGGCGACCGGCTTGCCCAGCAGGTCGACGAGGGCGTCGGAGATGCTCGGATTGCAGATGCCCGACGACGTGAGAAGGAACTTCACGAAACCCGCCCTCCTGGAGCCACCCGACCGTGCGGGCCAGCCTACCGGGGCGCGTCGTCCACTGAGGCCCGCCGGCCGGCGAGGCGTTGAAAGGGGGGCCCCGGCAATGCGGAATGCGTTGACCGGGGCCCCCTCCTTGCACCTCAGCCGATGGTGGCGGTGAGCGCGGCCAGGTAGCCGTAGCGGTAGCCGTTCGCATTCGGGTGGTACGCCTCGATCACGCCGCTGACGTCGCGGATCCACGGGTCCGCCGCGCACACGCCGTGCCCGGTGAAGTACGGCCGCGCGTCGACGAACGTCGCCCCGGCCGCGCCGGCCCGGCCGGCGGTGACCCCGTTCAACACGTCGGCGGCCTGGTTGAGGATGGTCCGCTTGTAGCTGCTCATGGCGAGCAGGCCGCACGAGCCGGTCTCGAACAGGCGCGGGTAGCCGAGCACCACGAGCCGGGCGTTCGGGGCCCGTCCGCGGATCGCGGCGTAGGTGGCGTCCAGCCGGCCGGGCAGCGTCGCGGTGGCGAACGCCTTCGCCCCGGCCACCGCGCTCTCGCAGCTCGACGTGCTGCCGAAGCGGCAACTGGTCATCACGTCGGCGAAGCCGGCGTCGTTGCCGCCGATGGTGATGGTGACCAGCGTGGTGCTGGTGCTGAGCTGCCCCACCTGGTTGTTCAGCACGTCGGCGGTGACCGCGCCGCCGCAGGCCGGGAAGCGGAAGCTGGTGACCGCGTGCGCCGCGGCCCAGAGCGGGGCGTACGACTTCTGGCTGCGCAGGCAGGTGGAGAGGTCGTACGGCCCGGCGCCGACGCCGGAGGAGTAGGAGTCGCCGAGGGCGACGTAGTTGACGGTGGCCGCCCGGGCGGCGCCGGGCAGGAGCACGGCGCCGAGGACGGCCGCCAACACCGCGGCGAGGGCGGTACGGACGCGACGGGACATGACAGGACCTCCACGGGACAGGGGTGGTGGAGCCCGTTGACCGCGCGCGTGGCCGAGGGGTCGTGCTTGTTACTAGTCGGTAATGCTATCGAAACATTCGCAAGAATTGAAGCGTCTTCGCCGGCGGCGCGGGGCAGATCCGTTTACATGTGTCGATTAGGTTGGCGGTGCGTACACCCGACGGAGGGAGTCCCACCCGTGCCACGCGCACTCTCGGCGGCGATCGCCGCCCTGACCCTCACCACCGCCGTCACCACCGTGACCGGCGCACCCGGCCAGGCCGCCCCGACCGGCTGGGGCCGCCCGCAGATCTCGGCGGCCACCCCCACGCCGGGCAGCCCCGGGCTGGGCGACAGCTACTTCCCCGACTACGGCAACGGCGGCTACGACGTCGACCACTACGACATCCGGCTGCGCTACGAGCCGGCCACCGACCGGCTCAGCGGCACCACCACGATCCTGGCCGCCGCCACCCAGGACCTGTCCCGGTTCAACCTCGACTTCGCGCTCGACGTCGAGTCGGTGCGGGTCAACGGTCTGGTCGCCGGCTTCGCCCGGGCCGGCGACCACGAGCTGGTGGTCACCCCGACCCGCACGCTGGTCAAGGGCCAGCAGCTCACCGTCGTGGTGAAGTACGCCGGCGTCCCCTCGCAGACCAAGGTCTACGGCTACACCGGCTGGACCCGCACCGCCGACGGGGCGCTCGCCGTGAACGAGCCCGAGTCGGCCTGGTGGTGGTACCCGAGCAACGACCACCCGAAGGACAAGGCCACCTGGGACATCTCCGTCTCGGTGCCGACCGGCCTGGAGGTGGTCAGCAACGGCGTGCAGCCGCGCGACCCGCTGCCCGAGGCGGGCAACCGCACCCGGTGGAGCTGGCGCAGCGTCAAGCCCGGCGCCACCTACCAGGCGTTCCTGGCCATCGGCCAGTACGACATCGTCACCGACACCGCGCCGAACGGGCAGCCGGTGGTGAACGCGTACAGCACCACGCTGGGCGAGCGCGGGCCGGCCGCCCGGGCCAGCATCGAACGCACCGCCGAGATCGTCGACTGGGAGAGCGGGGTGTTCGGCCCGTACCCGTTCGAGGCGCAGGGCGGCGTGGCCGGCCCGATCGACGGCATCGGCTTCGCCCTGGAGACGCAGACCCGCCCGGTCTACGGTCCCGGCTTCTGGCGGCGCGGCTCGAACCCCTACGTGGTGGTGCACGAGAACGCCCACCAGTGGTTCGGCGACTCCGTCTCGGTGGCGGACTGGCGCAACATCTGGCTGAACGAGGGCTTCGCCTCGTACGCGGAGTGGCTCTGGTCGGAGGAGCAGGACGAGGGCACCGCGCAGGAGCTGTTCGACTTCACCTACGCCAGCTACCCGGCCGACTCGGAGTTCTGGCAGGTGCTCCCCGGTGACCCGGGCGCCGACCGGGTCTTCGACGACGCCGTCTACGACCGGGGCGCGATGGCGCTGCACCAGATCCGGCTGGCCGTCGGCGACCCGGCGTTCTTCCGGATCCTGCGCACCTGGACGGCCCAGCACCAGTACGGCAACGGCACCATCGAGCAGTTCCAGGCGCTCGCCGAGCAGATCGCCGGGCGGGACCTCGACGCGGTGTTCACCACCTGGCTGTTCACCGCCGGCCGGCCCGAGGTGGGCGCCGCCGCGCGTACCTCGGCGGCCCCGGCCCGGCCGGCCTCCTGGTCGAAGATCCGGACGGCGCACGACCTGCTGCACCGCTGAGGCGTCAGGTCGGGCGGGGCTCCCGCGCGAGCGGGGCCCCGCCCGACCCCACCGCCGCCTCGACGGCGCGGATGTGCCGGTAGGCGAACCAGAGCGGCGGGAACGCGCCGACCGCGAACGACAGGTCGACGAGCGTCCAGAACCAGGGAATGTCCCGGATCGGGCCGCAGATCAGCGCCAGCGGCACGATGCCGGCGCAGGCGATCATCCCGACCTGGACCACCCAGACGTTGCGCACCGGGTCGCGCAGCGGCCCCCAGAACGCCACCGCGAGCACCAGGTGGGCGAAGGCCAGCCAGTCGGTGCCGTAGAGCAGGAACGGATAGTCACGGTCGGCGGTCACGAGTCCGGTGTGGACGCGCTCGATCCAGCTGAGCAAGGCGGGGAACCGGCCGGCGAGCGGATCGAGCGCCGCCAGCAGCCACCGCACCTCGATCTCCAGCGGGAACGCGGTCACCCCGCTGAGGAAGAGCCCCACCACCACGACCCAGAGCCAGCGGCGCACCCGCCGCAGGCGTACCTCGACGTCCATGCCCGCAGCGTAACGATGATCTTCGTGCCCTCGTTGTCCCGCCGGACGAGATGTGGCCCACGTCCGGCGGGTGTTAAAAGGGGCCCCCGCCTATACCGAAAGCGTTAATAAGGGGCCCCTCCTTACCTCGCGGCGAGCGGCTGCCGGGCCGGGTCGACCGGGGCGGGCAGCTCGCCCACCCCGCCCAGGTAGGTATGGACGGCCGCCGCGGCGGCCCGCCCCTCGGCGATCGCCCAGACGATCAGCGACGCGCCCCGGTGCATGTCACCGGCGACGAAGACCCCGTCGGCCGCCTGCCAGTCCGGGCCGGCGTCGATCGCGCCGCGGCCGTTGCGGGCCACCCCGAGCTGCGCCAGCAACGGCTGCTCCTCGGTGCCCTCGAAGCCGATCGCGAGCAGCACCAGGTCGGCCGGGATCTCCCGCTCCGAACCGGGCAGCGCGGTGACGATCCGCCGGCCGTCGACCTTCGCCACCGTCACCTCGGCGATCCGCACGGCCCGGACCTGCCCGGTGCCGTCGTCGACGAACTCCTGCACCGCCACCGCGAAGACCCGCTCGCCGCCCTCCTCGTGCGCCGGGTAGGAGCGCAGCACCCACGGCCAGGTCGGCCACGGGTCGCGGGCGGCGTCCCGGTCCGCCGGGGGCTGCGGGTAGAGATCGAGCTGGTGTACGCCGGCCGCGCCCTGCCGGTGCGCCACGCCGAGGCAGTCCGCGGCGGTGTCCCCACCTCCGATGATCACCACGTGCTTGCCGGCCGCGTCGATCGGCGTGCCGTCCGGCAGCACGGCGAGGGCCGGTCGACCGTCGCCCGCCGCCGCCACCACCCGGTTCGCGGCCACCAGGTGCGACATCGCCTGGTGTACGCCGCGCAGCGCCCGACCCGGCGTCTCCGGGGTGTCCCGGCCCTGCAGCGCGCCGCAGGCGAGCAGCACCGCGTCGTGCTCGGCGCGCAACTGCTCGGCGGTCACGTCCACGCCGACGTCGACCCCGGTGCGGAACCGCACCCCCTCGGCGGTGAGCTGGGCCACCCGGCGGTCGACGTGGTGCTTCTCCAGCTTGAAGTCGGGGATGCCGTAGCGGAGCAGGCCACCGGGGGTGTCGTCGCGCTCGTACACGGTGACGGCGTGGCCGGCGCGGGCGAGCTGCTGCGCGGCGGCCAGGCCGGCCGGGCCGGAGCCGACCACCGCGACCGAGCGGCCGGTCGACGTCGACGCGGGCCGGGGCCGCAGGCCGTCGCGGGCCACCGCCGCGTCGGCGATCTCCACCTCGACCTGCTTGATGGTGACCGGCTGCTGGCCGCCCAGGCCGAGCACGCAGGCCGCCTCGCAGGGCGCCGGGCAGAGCCGGCCGGTGAACTCGGGAAAGTTGTTGGTGGCGTGCAGCGACTCCACCGCGGCGTCCCAGTTGCCGGTGCGGACCAGATCGTTCCAGTCGGGGATGCGGTTGCCCAACGGACAACCGTCGTGACAGAACGGGATGCCGCAGTCCATGCACCGGGTGGCCTGCTCGCGGATCAGCTCCTCGCCGGCCGGCGGGTAGACCTCCCGCCAGTCGGCGATCCGCACCGGGACCGGACGGCGGGCGGGCAGCCGCCGGTCGTAGCGCAGGAAACCGTTCGGGTCAGGCACGAGCCACCTCCTGGGCGACCACCCGCGGCGCGGGCGGCACCGGCGCGGAAGACGGCCCGCTGAGGGCACTCATCACCGCGTCGTCGACGTCACGGCCGGCGGCTTCGGCGGCCCGCATGATCTCCATGACCCGGCGGTAGTCCCGGGGCACCACGGCGGTGAACTCCTCCACCGCCTCCGGCCAGCGCTTCAGCAGCGCCTCGGCGACCGCCGAGGCGGTCTCCGCGAAGTGCCGCTGGACCAGTTCGTGCAGCCGGTCGCGTTCCTCGTCGCGCAGCGGGGACAGGTCGACCAGCTCGGCGTTGACCAGCCGCCGGTCGAGCCGGTGCACGAACGCGGTGCCACCGGACATGCCGGCGGCGAAGTTGCGCCCGGTCGGCCCGAGCACCACGACCGTGCCGCCGGTCATGTACTCGCAGCCGTGGTCGCCGAGCCCCTCGACCACTGCCACCGCGCCGGAGTTGCGCACCGCGAACCGCTCACCGACCCGGCCGCGCAGGAACACCTCGCCACCGGTGGCACCGTAGAGGATCGTGTTGCCGGCGATGATCTGGTCCTCGGCGCGCCGGCCCGGCTCGGCGTCGTCGCCGACGAACGGCGCGGCGGCGTCCGGCCGGACCACGATCCGGCCGCCGGAGAGTCCCTTGCCGACGTAGTCGTTGGCGTCGCCGTGCAGTCGCAACGTGACCCCGCGCGGCAGGAACGCGCCGAACGACTGGCCGGCGGTGCCGTGCAGCAGGAACTCGACGGTGTCGTCGGGCAGCCCGGCCCCGCCGAACCGGCGGGTCACCTCGCCGCCGAGCATCGCGCCGACGCTGCGGTGCTCGTTGCGGACGTCGACCTCGACCCGCACCGGGGCGCCGTCACGCAGCGCCGGGCCGGCCAGTTCGATGAGCCGGTTGTCCAGGGCGACGTCGAGGCCGTGGTCCTGGGCGCGCACGCCCCGCCGGGCCGCGCCCTCGGGCAGCTCCGGCAGGTGCAGGACCCGGCTCAGGTCGAGCCCATGGCCCTTCCAGTGGTCGATCGCGCCGACCACGTCGAGCAGCTCGGTGTGCCCGATCGCCTCGTCGATGCTGCGGAAACCCAGCTGGGCCAGGTAGCCCCGGACCTCCTCGGCGAGGAAGAGGAAGAAGTTCTCCACGAACTCCGGCTTGCCGGTGAACCGTTCCCGCAGCACCGGGTTCTGGGTGGCGATGCCGACCGGGCAGGTGTCGAGGTGGCAGACGCGCATCATCACGCAGCCCTCGACGATCAGCGGGGCGGTGGCGAAGCCGAACTCCTCCGCGCCGAGCAGCGCCGCGACCAGCACGTCCCGGCCGGTCTTGAGCTGGCCGTCGACCTGCACGGTGACCCGGTCGCGCAGCTTGTTGAGCAGCAGCGTCTGCTGCGCCTCGGCCAGGCCCAGCTCCCACGGGGTGCCGGCGTGCTTGAGCGAGTTGAGCGGGGACGCCCCGGTGCCGCCGTCGTGCCCGGAGATCAGGATGACGTCGGCCTTGAGCTTGGCCACGCCGGCCGCCACGGTGCCCACGCCCACCTCGCTGACCAGCTTGACGTGCACCCGGGCGGCCGGGTTGACGCACTTCAGGTCGTGGACGAGCTGGGCCAGGTCCTCGATGGAGTAGATGTCGTGGTGCGGCGGCGGGGAGATCAGGCCGACGCCCGGGGTGGCGTGGCGGGTGCGGGCGATCCACGGCCAGACCTTGTTGCCGGGCAGCTGCCCGCCCTCGCCGGGCTTCGCGCCCTGCGCCATCTTGATCTGGAGGTCGTCCGCGTTGACCAGGTATTCGCTGGTCACGCCGAACCGGCCGCTGGCGATCTGCTTGACCGCCGAGCGCCGCGCCGGGTCGTGCAGCCGGTCGACGTCCTCGCCGCCCTCGCCGGTGTTGGACTTGCCGCCGAGCCGGTTCATCGCGATCGCGAGCGTCTCGTGCGCCTCGGCCGAGATCGACCCGTACGACATGGCGCCGGTGGCGAACCGCTTGACGATCTCGGTGGCCGGCTCGACCTCGTCCAGCGGCACCGCCGGCCGCACGCCGGTGCGCAGCGTGAACAGCCCGCGCAGCGAGCCCGCCTTCGCGGCCAGCTCGTCGACCTTGGCGGTGTACTGCCGGAAGACGTCGTACTGGCGGCTGCGGGTGGCGTGCTGGAGCAGGAAGACGGTCTCCGGGTTGAACAGGTGCAGCTCGCCCTCGCGGCGCCACTGGTACTCGCCGCCGACCTCCAGCCGGTCGCTGGCCTGGCTGCCCGCCGCCGGCCAGGCCAGCGCGTGCCGGGCGGCCACCTCGGCGTGGATCTCGGCCAGCCCGATGCCGCCGATGGTGCTCGGTGTGCCGCGGAAGTAGCGGTCGACCAGGCGGGTGTCCAGGCCGACCGCCTCGAACACCTGCGCGCCGCAGTACGACGACACGGTCGAGATGCCCATCTTGGACATGATCTTCAGAACGCCCTTGCCGAGCGCCTTGACGTAGTTGCGGACCGCCTTCACCGGCTCCACGCCGACGAGCGCGCCGGTGGAGATCATGTCCTCGACCGACTCGAAGGCGAGGTAGGGGTTGACCGCCGCCGCGCCGTAGCCGATCAGCACGGCCGCGTGGTGCACCTCCCGGCAGTCGCCGGACTCCACGATCAGCGCCACCTGGGTACGCGTCTGCTCGCGTACCAGGTGCTGGTGCACCGCGGCGGTGAGCAGCAGCGACGGGATCGGCGCCAGGTCGGCGTTGGAGTCCCGGTCGGAGAGCACCAGGATGCGGACGCCGTCCTCGATCGCCTCGGAGACGTGCCGGCAGATCTCGGTCAGCCGGGCCTTGATGCCGGCGCCGCCGTCGCGGATCCGGTAGAGGCCGGAGACCCGGACCGCCTTGAAGCCGGGGAGGTCGCCGTCCTCGTCGATGGAGAGGATCTTGGCCAGCTCGTCGTTGTCGACCACCGGGTAGGGCAGCACGATCTGCCGGCAGCTCGCCGGACCCGGGTCGAGCAGGTTGCCCTCCGGCCCGATGGTGGACGCCAGACTGGTCACCAACTCCTCCCGGATGGCGTCCAGCGGCGGGTTGGTGACCTGGGCGAAGAGCTGGTGGAAGTAGTCGTAGAGCAGCCGCGGCCGGGTGGACAGCGGGGCGATCGGGGTGTCCGTGCCCATCGAGCCGATCGGTTCCGCGCCGACGCGGGCCATCGGGCCGAGCAGGATCTTCAGCTCCTCCTCGGTGTAGCCGAACGTCTGCTGCCGGCGGCGCACCGAGTCGTGGGTGTAGACGGTGTGCTCGCGCGCCGGCAGGTCGTCCAGCTCAATCAGGCCGGCGTGCAGCCACTCCCGGTAGGGCTGGGCGGCGGCCAGCTCGGTCTTGATCTCGTCGTCGGAGACGATCCGACCGTTGACGGTGTCGACCAGGAACATCCGGCCCGGCTGGAGCCGGCCCTTCGCCACCACGGTGGCCGGGTCGAGGTCGAGCACGCCCGCCTCGCTGCCCAGCACCACCAGCCCGTCGCTGGTGTGCCACCAGCGGCCCGGACGCAGGCCGTTGCGGTCGAGCACCGCGCCGACGACCTCGCCGTCGGTGAAGGCGACCGAGGCGGGACCGTCCCACGGCTCCATCAGGCTGGCGTGGAAGCGGTAGAACGCGCGCTTGTCCGCGCGCATGTCCGGGTCGTTCTCCCACGCCTCCGGGATCATCATGAGCACCGCGTGCGGCAGGCTCCGCCCGGCCAGGTGCAACAGCTCCAGCACCTCGTCGAAGTTGGCCGAGTCGGACGCGGCCGGGGTGCAGACCGGGAAGACCCGGCGGATGTTGCCGGGGATACTCGGGCTGCGCAGCAGCGCCTCCCGGGCCTGCATCCAGTTGCGGTTGCCCCGGATCGTGTTGATCTCGCCGTTGTGGGCGATGAACCGGTAGGGGTGCGCCAGCGGCCAGGACGGGAACGTGTTGGTGGAGAAGCGCGAGTGCACCAGCGCGATCGCGCTGTCCACCCGGTCGTCGGTCAGCTCCGGGTAGAACGCCGGAAGCTGGTCGGGGGTGAGCATGCCCTTCCACACCATGGTCCGGCCGGACAGCGACGGGAAGTAGGCCGGCTGGCCCCGCTCGGCGGTCTCCCGCTCCACCTGCTTGCGCAGGCAGAACGCCACCCGGTCCAGGTCGAGCCCGGTCAGCGGGTCCCCGGCCGCGCCGGCCGGCGAGTCGGTCAGCCGACGCGCGGCCAGGAAGAGCTGCCGGACCCGGGGCATCGCCGCGAGCGCGGTCTCGCCCAGGCCGGACGCGTCGGTCGGCACCGTGCGCCAGCCGAGCACGTCGGCGCCCTCGACCAGCGCGTACTTGTCCACCACCTGGCGGGCGCGAGCCTCGGCCGCGTCGTCGTCGGGCAGGAAGACCAGGCCGGTGGCGTACTGCCCGGCGGGGGGCAGCGGGAAGTCGACCGTCGCACGCAGGAAGGCGTCCGGCACCTGGATCATGATCCCGGCACCGTCACCGGTGTTGTGCTCCGCGCCCCGGGCGCCCCGGTGGTCCAGCCGGCGCAGCGCCCCGAGGCCGTTCGCGACGACCTGGTGCGAACGCCGCCCGTGCAGGTCGGCCACGAAGGCCACGCCGCAGGCGTCGTGCTCGTACGCGGGGTCGTAGAGACCCGGCGTCCGCGGGGCCGGCTGCGGGCTGTGAGGGTACGGAAAGGCCACCGGGCCTCCTGTCGTCACTCAGGTTGGTACATGGTGGGGACGACGTCGGCCCGCTGGGGTTTATTGAGTCTACGTTAGGGCGTACGGCGCAAGGCCAGTTCAGATTGATCACACTTCCAGATGGTGGGACGTGTAGTCTCGCGCGGTGGATGTCGTACGAGCTGACGTGCTCGACCGGTTGGAGCGTTTCTACGACGCGGTGCCCCGCGACGGGGCCCGGACGGAGGAGTTCGACTCCCTGGTGCTGTTCGTCCGCGACGGTGCCGGCTGGCCGTTCTACGCCCGCCCCCGGCTCGACGCCACCGACGCGCCCACGCTTGCCGAGGTGACCGCCGTCCGCGCCCGGCAGCGGGAGCTGGGGCTGCCGGAGGCGTTCGAGTGGGTGCACGAGCACCAGCCGGACCTGTTGGCGGTGGCCCGCTCGGCGGGGCTGACCGTGCTAGAGGCCCCGCTCATGCTGCTGGAGGCGGATCGGCTGCCCGACCCGGCGACGCTCAGCGACGTACCCGTGCGGGTGCTGGACCCGGGCGACCCGGGCTTCGCGGCGGACATCGCGCTGCGCCGGGCCGTCGCCGCGGTCGGCTTCGCCCACGGCGGCACCGCGCGGGGCGACGCCGGACCGGCCGAGCGGGACGCGGCGCTCGCCCGGCTGGACGTCGACGCGCTGGAGGAGGAGGCGGCCCGGGTGGCCGACGGCCGGCGGGTCTCGGTGCTCGCCGCCACGCCTGAGGACGGCACGCTGGCGAGCGGCATGGCGATGCGGGTCGGCGACGTGGCGGAGATCGCCGGGGTGGCCACCCTGCCGTCCGCCCGGCGGCGCGGGCTGGGCGCCGCGGTGACCGCCACGCTGGCCCGGGAACTGCGCGCCGCCGGCACCGACCTGATCTTCCTGAGCGCGGGCAGCGAGGAGATCGCCCGGGTCTACCTGCGGGTGGGCTTCCGCCGGGTCGGCACGGCCTGCATCGCCGAGCCGGCCGCGGTCATCTGAGCGCCGACCCGCGCCCGGTCAGGACGGCGGTTGCCAGTCGGCGGCCGCCGCCGCCGCGGTGTTGCGCAGGCGCGGGCTGATCGTGCCCAGCGCGGCGTCCCGGGCGCGCAACGCCAGCCGGCCCCGGGTCTGCAGCACGGCCGACATCCGGCGGGTCTGCCGGACCATGGTCGCGGCGCGCGGGCGGCGCAGCCGGTCGTAGGCGGTGACCGCGTCCGGCAGCCGCGACTCGCGCAGCAGGCCGGCGAGCGTGGCCGCGTCCTCGAACGCGAGGCACGCGCCCTGCCCGAGGTGCGGCGGCATGGCGTGCGCGGCGTCGCCGAGCAGCACCACGCCGCCCGGACCGACTCCGAAGCCGTACGACCGGGGCAGCGGGCGCAGCTCGCGGACCTCCTGCTGCACCACGTCGGCCGGGTCGGTCGCCTCCAGCAGCGTGGCGATCGGCGCGGGCCAGCCCGCGAACCAGCGCTTGAGCAGGGCGAGCTGGATCTCCGGCGGTTCCGGGCGGGGTGCGCCCGCGGCGGTGGCCACCCAGTAGATGCCGCCCCGCCGGGACGCCCCGGCGGTGCCCCGCTCGCCGAGCGACGCGGCCACGAACCGGTAGCCGGCGCCCAGCGTCTCGCCGTGCACCGGCTGGTCGTCGGGAAGCTGCGGGGCCGAGTACCAGGGGATCACCGCCCGCCAGGCGGCGCAGCCGGAACTCACCACGGCGGTCTCCGGCGCGAGCTGCCGCCGGATCTCGCTGTCGGTGCCGTCGGCCGCCACCACCAGGTCTGCTTCGAACAGGTGCCGGCCGTCGCCCACCGCGGGCCGTTCGCCGGGCGTCGTGCGCACGCTCCGCACGCTGACACCGGTACGCAGCTCCACCTGTTCGCCGAGCCCGGCGATGAGCGCGTCGTGCAGGTCCTCCCGGTGCACCACCACGGGCATCCGCTCGGCCGGGGTGGGGCGGGGCTGCACCAGCCACTGCCCGTCCGGGCGGCGGATCCCCCCGTCGGGCAGCGGGGTGGCGATCGCGTCCAGCCCCGCGCCGAGGCCGAGGGCGCGCAGCGCGCGTACCCCGTTCGGCCAGAGCACCACGGCGGTCGCCTCCGGCCGGACCCGGTCGGCCTTCTCCAGCAGCGTGACCTGCCATCCGGAGCGGGCCAGCGCACCGGCCACCGCCATCCCGCCGAGGCCGGCGCCGACCACCACCGCACTGCGCATGGCGCCCCCGCTCAGCTGTCCCGGTCCGCCGGGCGCCCGCCGGCGTCCGCCCGGCCGGCACGCTCGGCCTCGCCCGTACCGCCCGTCACGGTCCGGTCGTCCGCGGCGTCGGACCCGGTTCCTTCGCCGGCCACGTCGCCGCCGCGGGTCGCGCCCCGGTCGGCCACGTCGCCGGTCGCGTCCCGACCGGACACTTCGCCGGCGGTCACGTCCCGGTCGGCCACGTCGCCGCCGCCGGTGGCGTCCTGGTCGGCGTCGGCGTCGGCGTCGGCACGGTCGGTCGGGTCGTCGGCACCGGTCGCGGCGCCGTCGGAGTCGGGCCCGCCGGTCGCCGCCGGCTCCGCCGGGGGCAGCGCGCCGGTCTCCCGGTACGCGCGGAACTGTTCCTCGGTCACCACCCGGTAGCCCTCCGGCGCCACGGTCGCCGCCCCGGCCTCCCGGGCGGCGAGGTCGACCTGGGACACGTCACCGGCCGGTGTCACCGGCACGCCCGGCTCACCCACCGGGACGAGGTATTCCCGCGGGCCGCGCACCCGGACGAAGTAGGCGAGCGCGCCGAGGAAGACCAGCGCCGCGGTCCAGACGTTGAGCCGGACGCCGAGGATGTGGTTGGCCTCGTCGGTGCGCATCAGCTCGATCCAGAACCGGCCGGCCGTGTAACCCATCACGTAGAGCGCGAAGGCCCGACCCCGGCCCAGCCGCAGCTTGCGGTCGAGGAGCAGCACCAGCGCGGCGACGCCGACGTTCCAGATCAACTCGTAGAGGAACGTCGGGTGGTAGAGCCCCGGTTGCAGCACCGGGTTGCCGGCGTCGTCGCGCAGCGCGTGACCGGGATTGTCCGGGTCCATCACGTGCACCTCGAGCCCCCACGGCAGGCTGGTGCGCCCGCCGTACAGCTCGTTGTTGAACCAGTTGCCCAACCGGCCGACGGCCTGGGCCAGCGGCATGCCCGGGGCCAGGGCGTCGGCCACCACGGTGAGCGGGATGCCGAGCTGGCGGGCGGCGATCCAGGCGCCGACCGCGCCACCGGCCACCGCGCCCCAGATGCCGAGACCGCCCTCCCAGATGGCGAACGCCTTGAGCGGCTGGCCGCCGTCGCCGAAGTATTTCTCCGGTGAGGTGATCACGTGGTAGATCCGGGCGCCGATGATGCCCGCCGGCACCGCCCAGACGGCGATGTCGAGCACCGCGCCCGGAGCCACGCCCCGGCGACGCAGCCGGTACTCGGTGACCACGCAGGCCGCCACGATGCCGGCGATGATGCAGAGCGCGTACGCCCGGATCGGAACCGGACCGAGTTGCCAGACGGCGGTGCTGGGGCTGGGCATGGCCGCCAGGGGGGTCATCGGGGCGAGGGTCACGGGTGCACACGGTACCGGTGCGGACCGTGTGCGCGGCACCCCGGGCCGCCTCGCCGCGCGCGTCGGACGGTGGCGCGGGGTCGAGGGCCCGCGGCGGCGCCGAGCCAGGGAAGGCCGGCCGGCGCCTTTGGAGCTGACGTCAGAAACGACTCACCGGCCGGACCGGGCCCGAGCGGACCGGACCAGGCCGGACCGGACCGGACCGGACGTCGGGAGGCGATATCACCGACGACTCAGCTCGAAAGGCAGTCTCGTGCCGGCCCGGTCGCCGGCCCGCCGGGAGTCGACGTCCTGGTCGAGGTCTTCACGCCACGGACCGGTTGCACCGCCGCCACGCCACGCGGCACCGACCACGACAGGCCGGCTCGGCGCGAGTGGCGGAGGCGTGTCGCCCAGGGTCGTCAGCGGACCGGGTTGCGGACGCCCTCGGCGAGTTCGGCGCTGAGCCTGCGCAGCGCGGTCAGGCCGGCGGCCTGGTCGGGCGCGTCGAGCACGCACCGCACCAGCGCGCTGCCCACGATCACCGCGTCGGCGTAGCCGGCGACGGTGGCGGCCTGCGCGCCGGTGCCCACGCCCAGGCCGACCCCGACCGGCAGGTCGCTGACCTCGCGGAGCCGGGAGACGAGGATCGGCGCCGCCTCGGACGTCTGCGCCCGCGCGCCGGTCACCCCCATGATCGCGGTGGCGTAGACGAAGCCGCGGCAGTGCTCGACGGTCATCCGCAGCCGGGCGTCGGTGGAGGACGGCGACACCAGGAACGTCCGGTCCAGGCCGTGCGCGTCGGAGGCGGCCAACCACTCGGCGGCCTCGTCGGGGATCAGGTCCGGCGTGATCAGCCCGGTGCCGCCGGCCGCGGCCATGTCGCGGGCGAACGCGTCGACGCCGTACTGCTCGATCGGGTTCCAGTAGGTCATCGTGACCACGGAGGCGCCGGTCGCGGCGACCGCCTCCACGACGCGCAGCGCGTCGGCGGTGCGGACGCCGCCGGCCAGCGCGATGTCGCTCGCCCTCTGGATGACCGGGCCGTCCATCACCGGGTCGGAGTAGGGGATCTCGACCTCGATGACGTCGACGCCCGCCTCGACCATGGCGGTCATCGCGGCGATGCTGCCCTCGACGGTCGGGAAACCGGCCGGCATGCAGCCGACCAGCACGGCCCGCCCGTCGGCCCGGGCCTTGTCGAAGGCGACCCCGATGCGGCTCACGCTGTCACTCCTTGTCGAGGATGCCGAAGTACGCCCCGGCGGTGTGCACGTCCTTGTCGCCCCGGCCGGAGAGGTTGACCACGATCACCGGTTCCCGGCCCAGCTCGGCGGCGAGTTCCGGGGCGATCCGCCGGGCGCCGGCCAGCGCGTGCGCGCTCTCGATCGCCGGGATGATCCCCTCGGTGCGGCAGAGCAGCTCGAACGCGGCCATCGCCTCGGCGTCGTCGACCGGCAGGTAGGTCGCCCGGCCGGCGTCGTGCAGCCAGGCGTGTTCCGGCCCGACGCCCGGATAGTCCAGGCCGGCCGAGATCGAGTGCGACTCGATGGTCTGGCCGTCGGCGTCCTGCAGGACGTAGGTGCGGGTGCCGTGCAGCACGCCCGACGAGCCGCCGGTGATGCTGGCGGCGTGCCGGCCGGTCGTCACGCCCTCGCCGCCGGCCTCGAAGCCGTAGAGCCGCACGCCGGCGTCGGGCACGAAGGCGTGGAAGATGCCCAGCGCGTTCGAGCCGCCGCCGACGCAGGCCGCGACCGCGTCCGGCAGCGCACCGGTCAGGTCCAGGCACTGCCGGCGGGCCTCCACGCCGATGCCGCGCACGAAGTCGCGCACCATCTCGGGGAACGGGTGCGGCCCGGCGGCGGTGCCGATCAGGTAGTGGGTGTCGTCGACGTTGGCGACCCAGTCCCGCATCGCCTCGTTCATCGCGTCCTTGAGCGTGCGCGAGCCGGCCGTCACCGGGACCACGGTGGCGCCGAGCATCCGCATCCGGGCCACGTTGAGCGCCTGCCGCTCGGTGTCCACCTCGCCCATGTAGACGACGCACTCGAGGTCGAACAGGGCGGCGGCGGTCGCGGTGGCCACGCCGTGCTGGCCGGCGCCGGTCTCCGCGATCACCCGCCGCTTGCCCATCCGCCGGGTGAGCAGCGCCTGGCCGAGCACGTTGCGGATCTTGTGAGCGCCGGTGTGGTTCAGGTCCTCGCGCTTGAGCAGGATCCGCGCCCCCACCTGGGCGGAGAGCCGGCGGGCCTCGTACAGCTCCGAGGGCGTGCCGGCGTAGTCGCGCAGCAGGGCGTCGAACTCGGCGAGGAACTCGTCGTCGCCCATCGCCTTGCGGTAGGCCGCGTCCAGCTCGTCGAGCGCGGCGACCAGCGCCTCGGGGACGAACCGGCCGCCGAACCGGCCGAAGTGGCCGGCGGCGTCGGGAAGCTGGCCGGCTGCGGGTGCGGCGCTCATCGCGGGCGTCCTCTCGGTTCGGGTGGCCCGGCGCGGCTCAGCGCACCGGGCGGGGCGTGGCCGGGTGGTTACCGGCGTTGACCAGCTCGGCGACCGCCTCGCGGGGGCTCTTCTGGGTGACCAGGCCCTCGCCCACCAGGACGGCGTCGGCGCCGGCCGAGGCGTACCGGATCAGGTCGTGCGGACCACGCACGCCCGACTCGGCGATCTTGACGACCCTGCTCGGCAGGCCGGGCGCGATCCGCTCGAACACCGAACGGTCGACCTCCAGGGTACGCAGGTCGCGGGCGTTGACGCCGATCACCTGCGCGCCCGCCTCCAGGGCGCGGTCCGCCTCTTCCTCGGTGTGCACCTCGACGAGCGCGGTCATGCCCAGCGACTCGATCCGCTCCAGCAGGCCGACCAGGGCGTTCTGCTCCAGCGCGGCGACGATCAGCAGCACCAGGTCGGCGCCGTGCGCGCGGGCCTCGTGCACCTGATAGCTGGAGACGACGAAGTCCTTGCGCAGCACCGGCACGTTCACCGCGGCCCGCACGGCGGCCAGGTCGTCCAGCGACCCACCGAACCAGCGGCCCTCGGTCAGCACGCTGATCGCCCGGGCGCCACCGGCCGCGTAGTCGCCGGCCAGGTCGGCCGGGTCGGCGATCTCGGCCAGCCGCCCCTTGGACGGCGACGAGCGCTTCACCTCGGCGATCACGGCCACGCCGGGCCGGCGCAGCGCCGCGTACGCGTCGAGCGGCGGCGGCGCGGCGGCGGCCAGGTCGCGGATCCGCTCCAGCGGAATCTGCTCCTGCCGCCGGGCGACGTCCTCGCGCACGCCGGCCAGGATCTCGTCGAGCACGCCTGCGGACGGCGCCGTTCCGGCGTCGTCCCCCTCCGCGTGCGCATGCTCAGCAGTCACCAACGGACTCCCCTCTCCGGGCGTCATGGGCCGATGCTAGGGGGCGCCACCTGGCGACACATGCCGGGGGGTATGGCGCACCTCACCACATGGGCTGTGGCATGATGGCCGACTTCCGGTGAACGCGGTGTCACGCAGCGCCACCCGATGCATCGACCGCCACCCATGCCCTATCTCACCACGGCCGGGCGCGCGCCGCAGGCCGGCACCGGGCCGGCTGTGACCAAGCTCAAGGACCTCCGGCCCTGCCCAGGTCGCGCCCGCTGCCGGACCGTTGACCTGTCCGTCACGGTGGCGAAACGTGAGACCGGCAGCATCGTCCTCGGGCAGACTCGTCGAGGCTGCCGCCGACCGTCGCCAACGATCTCGTGTGGGGTGAACCATGAGCGCCAACGGGCCGAACCAGAACCTCGGGCTGACGACCATCTCCCGGACCGTCGCCTCGCTCGCCGTCGGGGTGGTGCACACGCTCGAACGCGCCGCAGCGGGCGACGGACGCACCCGTACCGCCCGGGGCAACGCCTGGGAGGCGGTCTGCGCCGACCGGGCCCGCGCCGCCCAGCGTCGCGAGCTGGAGCGGCTGGTGGCCGAGCTGACCGCCGCCCGGGCGGCGGCCCGGGAGCGCCGTGACGCGCGCGAGGCGCAGCCGGTCAGCTGACCGTCGGGTCCTCGCCCCGGTCCAGCGCGTCCCACGCGTCCCGGGTGCCCCGCTCGACCGCCGGCCGGTCCGCGCCGGCGGTCGACGCCGACGTCGACCCCCGTTCGTAGCGGGCCCCCATCGCCGGCCAGCCGCCGCCGCGCGACGCGGTGAACGCGCCACCGGCGGCCGACGCGAGGCCCCCCACGAGCACCAGCGCCGGCCAGTGCCGGCTCGCCCCCGGCTCGGTCAGCCCGACGCCGCCGCCGGCCGCCACGGCCAGCCCGACGCCGGTCAGCAGCACGCCCAGCAGCCGGCGCAGCCGCCCCCGGGTCGCCAGCACCGCGCCGCCGCCGGCCAGCCCCACGTAGGCCAGGGCCGACACCCACGGCAGCAGGTCCGCGCCGGTGCGGGACCGCTCACCGGGCGGCAGCCCGCCGCGGGAGGTCACCTCCACCGACCAGGCCCGGGTCACCGCCCAGGCGGCCAGGCCCGCGCCGGCCAGGCAGAGCAGCACTGCGTACGCCAGCTCGCGCCGACCCCGGGCGGCGGTCCGGCCCGCCGCGGCGGTGACCGGCGCGGTCATCGGGCCGGCCGCAGCGTCTCGGCGGCGGCGATGGCGGCGAGCACGGCGGCCGCCTTGTTCCGCGTCTCCTGGTCCTCGGCGGTGGGATCGGAATCGGCCACCACCCCGGCGCCCGCCTGCACGTAGGCCCGGCCGTCGCGGATCAGCGCGGTGCGGATGGCGATCGCCATGTCCAGGTCGCCGCCGAAGGCGAAGTAGCCGACGGTGCCGCCGTAGACGCCGCGGCGCACCGGTTCCAGCTCCTCGATGATCTCCATGGCCCGCACCTTGGGCGCGCCGCTGAGCGTGCCGGCGGGAAACGTGGCGGCCAGCGCGTCGAACGCGGTGCGGTCGTCGCGCAGCTCGCCGACCACCGTCGAGACGATGTGCATGACGTGGCTGTAGCGCTCGATGGTGGCGAACTCCGGCACCTGCACGGTGCCCGGCCGGCAGACCCGGCCCAGGTCGTTACGGCCCAGGTCGACCAGCATGACGTGCTCGGCGCGCTCCTTCGGGTCGGTGAGCAGCTCGGCGGCGAGCCGGGCGTCGGCGTCGGGCGAGCCGCCGCGCGGCCGGGTGCCGGCGATCGGGTGCAGCAGCGCGCGGCGCCGCCCGTCCGGGCCGGCGCTCACCTTGAGGTGCGCCTCCGGCGACGAGCCGACGATGTCGAAGCCGTCGAAACGCAGCAGGTACATGTACGGGCTGGGATTGGTGGTGCGCAGCACCCGGTAGACGTCGAGCGGGTCGGCGTCGGTGGCCCGCTCGAAGCGCTGGCTGAGCACGATCTGGAAGCACTCGCCGGCCCGGATGGCCTCCTTGGCCGCCTCCACCGCCTTCGGGTAGCCGCCGTCGGGCGTCCGGCTGGTCACCTCGCCGACGCCGGGGCGGCCGACGGTGGCGACCATGGGCGGAATCGGTCGGGACAGTGCGGTGGTCATCGCGTCCAGGCGGCCCACCGCGTGGTGGTACGCGGCGGCGACCCGCGCCGGCCGGTCGGGCGCGTCCAGCGGGGGCAGGACCGCGTTGGCGACGAGGATCGCCGAGCCCTCGTAGTGGTCGAGCACCACCAGGTCGGTGGCGAGCATCATGCCCAGCTCGGGCACGTCCAGCTCGTCCTCGGTCAGCTCCGGCAGCCGCTCGAACCGGCGGACCAGGTCGTAGCCGAGGTAGCCGACCAGGCCGCCGGTGAGTGGTGGCATGTCGCCGTCCGGGTCCCAGGCCGGGCCGGCGAGCGCGGCGACGGTCTCCCGGAGCACGCTGACCGGATCGCCGGAGGTGGGCACGCCGGCCGGCGGGGCGCCGGTCCAGCTCGCCTCGCCGCCGCGCTCGGTGAGCGTGGCGCCGCTGCGTACGCCGATGAACGAGTAGCGCGACCAGGCCGTGCCGGCCGAGCCGACGCCCTGCTCGGCGGACTCCAGCAGGAACGTGCCGGGGCCACCGGCGAGCTTGCGGTAGACCCCGACCGGGGTCTCGGCGTCGGCCAGCAGCCGCCGGGTGACCGGCACGACCCGCCAGCGGTCGGCCAGCTCGGTGAAGGCGGACCGGTCCGGGGTGACCGTGCCGTCGGTCACGGGGTCACCTCCGGCGAGCTGACCGGGAGGTCGGTGAAGAAGCAGGTGCGGTGCCCGGTGTGGCAGGCCGCGCCGACCTGCTCCACGCTGACCAGCAGCGCGTCGCCGTCGCAGTCCAGCGCGACCGAGCGGACGTACTGGTGGTGGCCGGAGGTGGCGCCCTTGACCCAGTATTCCCCCCGGCTGCGGGACCAGTAGGTGGCCCGGCCGGTGGTGAGCGTGCGGTGCAGCGCCTCGTCGTCCATCCAGGCGACCATCAGCACCTCACCGGAGTCGTGCGCGCGGACCACGGCGGCGACCAGGCCGTCCGGACCGCGACGCAGCTTGGCCGCGATGGCCGGGTCGAGCCGGGAGGGGCGGTCCGGGCCGGGAGACACGGGGCGGGCTGGGGCGCCGGGGCGGGTGGGTGCGCCGGTCACCGGCGCGTCAGAGGCGGGCACGGTTGACCATTCTCCCGCACGCGGCGCCGGCACCGAAGACGCGTCCCGGGTGACGGGCGGCACCGCGTGCAGGGCCCGGCTGAGCTGACCGAGGTAGCGGTCGAGGCGGCCGTCGGCCAGCGCCTCGGCCAGGTCGGCGCCGGCCACCGCGGCGACCTCCTCGGCGTACGGGCGGACCAGCGGGACGATGCCGGTGACCAGCCGGCCGGCGGCGGCACCGACCTCGGTCGGGTCGCCGGCGCGCAGCCCGAGGCAGAGCAGCATGTCGGCACGGTAGCCGGGCGGGGCGACCGGCAGGTCCAGCGCGGCGGTCAGGGCCGCCCGCCGGGACACCACCCGCACCGAGGGGTTGGCCAGCCGGAGAACCGAGGGGCAGAGCCGGGCCAGGTCGGCCGCGGCGAGCCGGACCCCGATCCGGTCGCCGGCCCACCGCGCGCCGGCCACCTTGCCCAGCGAGGCGATCAACTCCTCCAGGCGTGGCTCGTCCGCGGGCTGGCAGAGCACCGGCAGGTCGATCCGGCGGCGCCACTCCGGCACCGCCCAGAGCAGCCGGGCCGGCGCGGTGACCGGCAGCCCGAACGCCCAGTCGGCGGGCTGGCCGAGCCGGTGCACCCAGGAGCGGACGTCCCGGGAGGCCACCGAGACGTGCACCAGGCGGCCGTCGAACTCGGCCAGGTAGGCGCGACGCGCGGCGAAGGGGTCGGCGGGGCGGGGGCGGGTCGACGAGGCGGGGCGGTCGTCGTCGGCGGCGACGAGCACGTCCACGTCGACGTCGCTGTGCTCGGTGGCGGCCCGCCGGGCATGACTGCCACGCAGCATGATCCCCACGACCGGACGGTCCGCGGCCTGTCGGAGGCGGGCGGCCCAGTCGTCGAGGAATCCGGACTCGGGCAACGAAGCGGGACCCACCGCGACATGGTGCCGGAAGTCCGATCTTCGGCGCAATGACCGATGGCGGACCGGGTGTCCGCTGCGGACGGCTTCAGCCCAGTTCCTCCTCGGCGCGCCGGTACGCGTCGATCTTGTGGTCGAGCACCTTCAGGTCCTCGGTCAGGTCGGCCATCCGGGCCAGCACACGGACCCGGTGCGCCTCGAACAGCGCCCGTCGCGCGCCGAGCGTCCGGTCGCCCTGCCGGGCCAGCTCGGCGTAGCGGCGCATGTCGCGCACCGGCATCCCGGTACGCCGCAGTCGGGTCAGCAGGAACAGCCAGCTCACGTCGGCCTCGGTGTAGCGCCGACGGCCGGCGGAGTCCCGCCCGACCGGGGCGACCAGGCCCTCCTGCTCGTACCAGCGCAGCGTGTAGGTGGTCAGGCCGACCCGCTCCGCCGCCTCGCCCACGCTGAGGCTCTTCTCCCGGATACCGATGTCCACGCCGACCAGGCTTCCAGTTCGAGCCCACTCGAAGTCAACAGCATTGCCCGGACCGGGAAATTCATCTAGCGTTGATTTCAACAGTTGAGGAATTCGACGGAGGCGGTCATGGAGGACGCGGTGTCGGTCCGCGACCTGGTGGTCGACCGGGGCGGGCGGCGGATGCTGCACGGCATCAGCTGCGCCGTTCCCCGGGGCACGGTCACCGGGCTGCTGGGCCCCAGCGGCAGCGGCAAGACCACGCTGATGCGCGCGGTGGTCGGCGTGCAGACGATCGGCGGCGGCACGGTCCACGTGCTCGGCGAGCCCGCCGGCACGACCGGGCTGCGCCGCCGGGTCGGCTACCTCACGCAGGCGCCGAGCGTCTACGCCGACCTCACGGTCCGGGAGAACGCCCGCTACTTCGCCGTGCTCCAGGGCCGGGGCCGCGCCGAGGCCGACCGCGCGGTGACCGACGTCGGCCTGGCCGGGGCGGCCGACCAACTCGTCGGCACGCTCTCCGGCGGCCAGCGCAGCCGGGCCTCGCTCGCCTGCGCCCTGGTCGGCGAGCCGGAGCTGGTGGTCCTCGACGAACCCACGGTCGGGCAGGACCCGGTCCTGCGGGCCGACCTGTGGGCCCGGTTCCACGCCATGGCCGCCGCCGGCACCACGCTGCTGGTCTCCAGCCACGTGATGGACGAGGCGGCGCGCTGCGACCGGCTGCTGCTGATCCGGGAGGGCCGGCTGGTCGCCGACGACACCCCGGCCGCGGTCCGCGCCGCCACCGGCGTGGACGACCTGGAGGAGGCGTTCCTCCGCCTGATCCGCGACGGCGAGTCGGAGGCCACCTCATGAACGGGCGCATCCTGGCCGCCACCACCGGGCGGATCCTGCGGCAGCTCCGGCACGACAAGCGCACCGTCGCGCTGCTCCTGGTGGTGCCGGCCGTGCTGCTCACGCTGGTCTACTTCATGTACGTCGACCAGCCCGCCCCGCCCGGCGCGCCGAGCACCTTCGACCGGGTCGCGCTGATCATGCTGGGCTTCTTCCCGTTCATCATCATGTTCCTGGTGACCAGCATCGCCATGCTCCGCGAACGCACCACCGGCACGCTGGAACGGCTGCTCACCACGCCGCTGGGCAAGCTCGACCTGCTGTTCGGCTACGGCATCGCGTTCGGCCTGGCCGGGGTGCTCCAGTCCACCGTCGCCTCGCTGGTGGCCTACCAGGTGTTCGGCCTGGACACCGCCGGCAGCCCGTGGCTGGTCGTGCTGATCGCCGGCGTGAACGCGGTGCTGGCCGTGGCGCTCGGCCTGTTCTGCTCGGCGTTCGCCCGCACCGAGTTCCAGGCGGTGCAGTTCATGCCGGTGGTGGTCGCCCCGCAACTGCTGCTCTGCGGGCTGTTCGTGCCGCGCGGCCAGATGGCCGGCTGGCTCCAGGCGGTCAGCGACGCGCTGCCCCTGTCGTACGCGGTCGAGGCGCTGCAGGAGGTCGGCGCGCACGCCGACGCGACCGGCACCATGTGGCGCGACGTGGCGATCGTGGCCGGGGCGGCGGTGGTCGCGCTGGTGCTGGCCGCCGCGACGCTGCGCCGGCGCAGCGGATGAGCCGCCGCGACGCCGGTGCGGCGCGGCCGGCGAGCCCGCGCCGCACCGGGCGGCGGCCCGGCAACCCGGACACCCGGGAGGCGATCCTGCACGCGGCCCGGGAGGCGTTCGCCGAGCGGGGCTACGACGCCACGCCGATCCGGGCGGTCGCGGCGTCCGCCGGGGTGGACCCGGCGCTGGTGCACCACTACTTCGGCGCCAAGGAGGAGCTGTTCCGCGCCGCCATGGCGATCCCGGTCGACCCGGCCGAGCTGGTGCCGCGCGTGCTGGCGGGCGGCGCGGACGAGGTCGGCGAGCGGCTGGTCCGCACGTTCCTGGGCGTGTGGGACTCCCCGGCCGGAGTCGCCGCGGTGGCCCTGCTGCGCTCCGCGGTGAGCAACCAGTGGACCGCCCGCCTGCTCCGCGAGTTCCTGACCACCCAGATCCTGCGCCGGGTCCTCGACCAGCTCGACCTGGACCCGGCCGAGGCGCCGCTGCGCGGCGCGCTGGTCGCCACCCAGATCGCCGGCCTGGCCATGATGCGCTACGTGATCCGCCTGGAACCGGTCGCGTCCGCGTCACCGGACACACTGGCCGCCACGATCGGCCCGACCCTCCAGCGCTACCTCACCGGCCCGCTGCACCCGGACTGACCGGGCCGGGTCAGCGGGTCTGCTCCAGCCAGGACGCGTAGAGCAGGGCGTAGACCGAGTCGGTGTCCCGCACCAATTCCTCGTGCGGGCCACGCTGGACGACCCGGCCCCGGTCCACCACGATCACCTCGTCGGCCGCCTGCGCGGTGGAGAGCCGGTGCGCGATGGCGAGCGTGGTGCGTCCCCGGGTGACCGCGTCCAACGTGCGCTGCAGGCGCACCTCGGTGGCCGGGTCGACCGCGCTGGTCGCCTCGTCGAGCACCAGCAGGTCCGGGTCGGCCACATAGGCGCGGGCCAGCGCCACGAGCTGCCGCTCGCCGACGCTGAGCGCCTCGCCGCGCTCCCCGACCGGGGTGTCCAACCCGGCCGGCAGCCCGTCCAGCCAGTCGGCCAGGCCCAGCTCGGTGAAGGCGGCGGTGAGCCGCGCGTCGCTCAGGTCCGGGCGGGCGAAGCGGACGTTCTCCCCGACCGTGGCGTCGAACAGGAAGCCGTCCTGCGGCACCATCACCACCCGGGTGCGCAGCGAGTCGAAGCGCACCTGGCGGAGGTCGACGCCGGAGAGCAGCACCTGGCCGTCGGTCGGGTCCATCAACCGGGTGAGCAGCTTGGCGAACGTGGTCTTGCCGCTGCCGGTCTCCCCCACCACCGCCACCCGGCTCTTCGCCGGGATGTCCAACGTCACGCCGTGCAGCACCGGCGGCCCGCCCGGGTAGGCGAACGTCACGCCGGCGAAGCGGACGTCGAGCGGGCCGCCCGGCAGCTCCCGGCCCTGCTCGCCCGGGTCTGCCACGTCCGGGGCGACGTCCAGCACGTCGAGCACCCGGCGCCAGCCGGCGATCGCGTTCTGCGCCTCGTTGAGCACCTCGGTGGCGATCTGCACCGGCTGGATGAAGAGCGTGACCAGGAACAGGAACGCGGTGAGCTGGCCGACCGACAGCGTGCGGTCGACGCCGAGGCTCACCCCGACCACCACCACCCCGGCCAGCGCGAGACCGGCGGCCAGTTCACCGACCGAGCTGCCCAAGATGCTGATCCGGATGGCCCGCTGCTGGGCCACCCGCTGCCCGTCGATCGCCGCGTCCAGGCGGCGGGCGGTGCGCCCGGAGATGCCGTACGCCCGGATCACCGGGGCGCCCACCACGCTCTCGCCGATCGCGCCGAGCAGCGTGCCGGTGCGCTGCCGGACCAGCCCGTACGCGCCGGCCAGCCGGCGCTGGAGCTGCCGGATGACCAGCACCGCCGGCGCGAACGCGACGAGCACCACGAGCGTCAACTGCCAGGAGTACGCGAGCATCACCGCGGTGGTCACCAGCAGCTGGCCCAGGTTGACGATGAGGATCACGCCGCCCCACTGGAGGAACTGGGTGATCTGGTCGACGTCGCTGGTGACCCGGGAGACCAGCGATCCGCGCCGCTCGGACTGCTGGTGCAGCATGGACAGGTCGTGCACGTGCCGGAACGCGCGGGTGCGTACCCCGGCCAGCGCGGTCTCGCTGACCGTGAACAACCGGCGCATCATCAGGTAGCCGCAGGTGGTGGTGACCACCAGTACGGCGGCGGTGATCGCCACGGTCAGCGAGATGACGTTCAGGTCGAGGCCGCCGACGATGCCGTGGTCGATACCGCGCTGCACCGCCACCGGCACGGCCACCCGGCCGACCATGTAGACCAGCGCCAGTGCCAGCGTGCCGGCCAGCCCGGTCTTCAGCTCCGGGGAGAGCGCCAGCCCTCGCCGCAGCGTCCCCCAGGTCGACTCGGTCCGCTCCTCGGCGGCGACACTGCTCACCGGGCCCGCCTTTCGTTCGCGACTGCGGGGCTCCGCTTCGCTGCGCTCCTCGCGCTCACCGGTCCACCTCGATCTCCAGGCCGGAGGTCATCGGCGTGACCTCGTCGTACGTGCGGTTCTGCTCGCGCTCCTGCTCGGCCTGCTCGTACGCGGTGACCAGGTCGGCGTAACCGGGCACGGTGGCCAGCAGCTCGGGGTGGGTGCCGCGGGCGACCACCCGGCCCTGTTCCACGTAGATCACCTCGTCGGCGAGCGCGATGGTGGCCCGGCGGTACGCCACCACCAGGATCGACGCGGGCGCGCCGCCGTCGGTCGGGGCGCGCAGGCCGGCCAGGATGGCCGCCTCGACCCGGGGGTCGACGGCGCTGGTGGCGTCGTCGAGCACCAGCAGCCGGGGCCGGCCGGCGAGCGCCCGGGCCAGCGTGAGCCGCTGCCGCTGCCCGCCGGAGAGCGAGGTGCCCCGCTCGCCGACCATGGTGTCCAGCCCGTCCGGCAGCGCGGCGACGAAGCCGTCCGCCTCGGCCAGCCGCAGCGCCGCCCACACCTCGTCGTCGCCGATGCCGGCCCGGTCGAGCGTGATGTTGGCCCGGACCGTGTCGTCGAAGACGAACGGCACCTGGGCCACCAGCGCCACGGTGGCGGCGAGCGAGGCGGCGGTCAGGTCGCGCACGTCGACGCCGTCGAGCGTGACCCGGCCGCGGTCCGGGTCGACCAGGCGCACGGCCAGCGACGTGATGGTGGACTTGCCGGCGCCGGTCGGCCCGACCAGGGCGACCGTCTTCCCGGCCGGCACCGTGAAGGTCACCTCGCCGAGCACCTCCGCGCCGGGCAGGTGCGCCTCGGCCGGCTCGTAGGAGAAGTGGACGTCGTCGAAGCCCAGCGTGGCGGGCGCCCGGGTGGCCGGGTCGAGCGTCACGTCGCCGTACGGCATCTCGCCGGTGGCGTCGAGGACCCGGCGGACCCGGTCCCAGCCGGCGACGCTGCGCGGCAGCTCGGCCAGCACCCAGCCGATGGCCCGCACCGGGAACGCCAGCACGGTGAACAGGAACGCCACACTGACCAGCTCGGTCACGGTGATCGCGCCCTGCCGGAGCCGGATCGCGCCGACCACCAGCACGGCGAGCGTGCCGAGGCTGGGCAGCGTCTCCAGCATCGGGTCGAAGACGCCGCGCAGCCGGCCGACGGAGATCAGCGCGTCGCGCAGCTCACCGGCGCGGGCGGCGAAGCGGGCCGTCTCCTGCGACTCGCGCCCCATGGTCTTGACCACCAGCGCGCCGTCGAAGCTCTCGTGCGCGATGCCACTGACCTCGGCGCGCAGTCGCTGGGCGCGGGCCTGTCGGGGCGCCATCCGGCGGGAGTAGACCACGTTGAGCGCGAACAGCGCGGGGAAGACGGCGAGACCGACCAGGGCGAGTGCCCAGTCGGTGAGGAACAGCGAGGCGACGGCGCCGACCAGCATCACCAGCGTGCCGACCGCGAACGGCAGCGGCGCGATCGGGTACCAGGCGGCCTCCACGTCGGAGTTGGCGTTGGACAGCAACGTGCCGGTGGAGTTGCGATGGTGCCAGGCCAGCGGCAGGTCCAGGTAGCGGCGGGTCACCCGACGGCGGTAGGCGGCCTGGAGCCGGTACTGCATGTAGCCGGCGCCGAGCCGGCGGCCGAAGATGCCGACCACCCGCAGCACGCTGATCCCGAACAGCGCCGCCGCGGCGAGCGCGAGCGCGCCGGTGGGCACCGCGCCGCGCTCGACGGCCGGCACCACCACCTCGCCGACCACGCCGCCGATCACGTACGCGCTGGCGATCACGAGGAGGCCGAAGAGCACACTGCCGGTGACCGCGACCGCGAAGATCCGGGGTTGTTCCCGGATCGCCCGGCCCAGTACCCGGAGTCCTCTGCCGAGCACGTCCCGACTTGTCCCGCTCGCCACGCTCGCCCCCGCCGTAAGCCGCAATTTTCTCCCCCATCCTTACCGCTCGACGCCACGTCCGCCGACCGGCCGGGATATGTCCGCCGTCACGTTCCCACGGACCGTGGGCCGGCGGCCGACCCCCGGGCGGCGGCCACCGCCGCCGCGCCGGCCGCGCCGCGCCGATCGGCCCGATCGGGCCTACGATCGGGCCATGCCGCGGTACGCCCGGGCGGAGCGCGAGGCGCTCGCCGACCTGATGCTGGAACTCGGACCCGACGCGCCGACGGTCAACGAGGGTTGGACCACCCGTGACCTGGTGGCGCACCTGCTGGTGCGGGAGCGCCGGCCGGACGCGGCCGGCGGCATCCTGCTGCCGCCGCTGCGCGGCCACGGCGAGGCGGTGCGCCTGCGGGTCGCCGCCGGCCCGTACGCCGACCTGGTCGACCGGGTCCGCCGCCCGCCGGTGTGGAGCCCGGTGAGCAATCCGCTCACCGACGAGCTGGCCAACGGCGTGGAGTTCTTCATCCACCACGAGGACGTGCGGCGGGGCCGACCCGGCTGGCGCCCGCGCGACCTCCCGGCCGGCCAGCAGGCGATGCTCTGGAAGCGGGTCACCCTGTTGGCGCGGATGGCGCTGCGGCGGTTCCCCGCCGAGGTGCTGGTGCAGGCGCCGGGGCACGGCGAGCTGCGGGTCGGGCGGGGCGGCGAGCGGCTGCGGCTGGTGGGCGCGCCGGGCGAGCTGATCCTGTTCCTCAGCGGCCGGCAGCGGGTGGCCCGGGTGCAGGTGGACGGTCCGATCGGGGCTGCGGACCGGTTGCGCGCCGCCGAGCTGGGGTTCTGACGGAGCGTACGCACACCGTGACCGGCTTATGGTGAAAAACGCATATCCCAGCGATGGATAACGATTTTCCCTGACGTACGCTCCTGCCCGCCACCCGGCCTCACGGGCGGCGGACAGGGGGCAGGGATGCGTGGCTTCGCGCTCTCGGCACTGCACGAGCCGCCCTTCCCGGCGCGGCGGCATCCCGCCGTGGACCGGGTCGCCGCGGAGAGCGCCGGATGGGCACGCGGCCTCGGCCTGGTCGGTGATCCGGCCGGGCAGCGTCGACTGGCCGGCGCGCACGCCGCCGAGCTGGCCGGCCGGGCCTGCCCGGAGGCGCCCCTCGCCGGCCTGCGCCTGCTCACCGACCTGATCAACTGGCTGTTCGTGGTGGACGACGCCTGCGACGACGACGACCTCGGCGTCGACCCCACCCGGCTGGCCCCCACCGTGGCGGCGCTGCTGACCGTGCTCGACCGGCACGGCGACCCGGCCGCGCCCGCCCCGACCGGCGCCGGCCCGCTCGCGGTGGCCCTGCACGACCTGTGCCGGCGGGCCCGCGACGCGCAGCGCCCGGCGCTGCTGCTCCGCCTGGTCAGCCAGCTGCGCGAGTATCTACTGGCGCTGCTCTGGGAGGCGGCCAACCGGGAGCACCGGCGGGTGCCCGGGGTGGCCGAGTACGTGCAGATGCGCCGGCACACCGGCGGCGTACGGCCCAGCTTCACGGTGACCGACCTGGCGAGCCCGGCACGACAGGGTCCCGCCCGGCGGGCCGATCCGGCGCTGGCCGCGCTGGACGCCCTCGCCACCGACCTGGTGTGCTGGTGCAACGACCTGTTCTCGTACGACAAGGAGCGCGGTCGCGCCCCGGCGGCGCACAACCTGGTCACCACGATCGCGGGCGAGACCGGGCAGGGCGAGGAGGCGGCGCTGCGCGCGGCGGCCGCCCGGTTCAACGCGGCGCTCGCCGCGTACGCGGAGCGGGACGCGGCGCTGGCCGTCGGCGCCGACGACGGCGTGCGAGCGTTCCTGGCCACCCGGCGGGACTGGATCCGGGCCACCTACGACTGGTCCCGCGCCGCCGCCCGGTACGCCTGAGCCGACACCCTGGCCGTTCCGCACTAGCCGCTGGCCGGGTGCACGCAATACTCTTCGGTAACCGCAGACCGGCGTGACCCCCGTCACGTCCCTCCACCCCTGAAGGCGGCTACCACGATGGCTCTCGATGTACCGTACCGTTCCGTACCGGACATGTTCCTCAAGCGCGTGGCGGATTCCCCCGACCGGCACGCGTTCGCCCACCCCGCCCAGGACGACTCGGGCCCGGTCTGGCTGACGTGGGAGCAGGTCGGGCAGCGGGCCAAGGCGATCGCGGCCGGGCTGCACGGGCTCGGTGTCGGGCTCGAGGATCCGGTGGCGATCCTGGCCAACACGCGGCTGGAGTGGGTCCTCGCGGACTTCGGCGTGATGTGCGCCGGCGGGGCCACCACGACCGTCTATCCCACCACCGAGCCGGAGGACGCGGTCTACATCCTGGCCGACTCGGGCTCGCGCGTGCTGTTCGCGGAGAACCCGGCCCAGGCGGCGAAGATCGCCGGCGCGGAGCTGCCGGCGCTGACCCACGTGGTGCTGCTCGACGGCGCGCCCGACCCGGCCGCCGGCGTCCCCCAGCTCACCCTCGCCGAGCTGGAGGAACGCGGCTCCGCCGCGCTGGCCGCCGAGCCCGACCTGGTCGACCGCCTGGTCGCCGGCATCGGCCCGGACCACCTGGCCACCCTGATCTACACCTCGGGCACCACCGGCCGGCCCAAGGGCGTGGAGCTGCTGCACGGCGGCTGGTGCTGGGAGGGCGTGGCGCAGGCCGAACTGGGCCTGCTGCGCGTCGACGACCTGCAGTACCTGTGGCTGCCGCTGTCCCACTCGTTCGGCAAGACGCTGCTCTGCGGTGCCACCCACGTCGGGCTGCCCACCTACGTCGACGGCCGGGTGGACAAGCTGGTCGAGCTGCTCGGCGTGGTCCGGCCGACGCTGATGTGCGGCGCGCCCCGGGTCTTCGAGAAGGTCTACAACAAGGCGGTGACCACGGCGCAGTCCGCCGGCGGCGCGAAGGCGAAGATCTTCGCCTGGGGGGTCGCGGTCGGCAAGGAGAAGGTCGCGCTGGAGCAGGCCGGCAAGCCGGTCCCGGCCGGGCTGCGACTGAAGTACGGGCTGGCCGAGAAGCTGGTCTTCAGCAAGCTCCAGGCGCGGCTCGGCGGCCGGATGCGGGTCCTGGTCTCCGGCGCGGCGCCGCTGAGCCAGGAGATCGCCACCTTCTTCGCCGCCGCCAACCTGCCCATCTCGGAGGGGTACGGCCTCACCGAGACCAGCGCCGGGGCGTTCGTGAACCCGCCCGACGGGCTCAAGATCGGCAGTGTGGGTCGCGCCATGGGCGACCTGGAGTGCCGGATCGACACCGACGGCGAGATCCTGGTCCGCGGCCGCCCGGTCATGCGCGGCTATCACAACCTGCCCGGGGAGACCGCGGAGGCGTTCACCGACGACGGGTTCTTCCGCACCGGCGACATCGGCACCCTCGACGACGACGGCTACCTGCGCATCACCGACCGCAAGAAGGACCTGGTCAAGACGTCCGGCGGCAAGTACGTCGCGCCGTCGCACATCGAGGGCGTGTTCAAGGCCGTCTGTCCCTACACCTCGCAGGCGGTGGTGATCGGGCAGGCCCGCAACTACTGCACGATGCTGGTGACGCTGGACCCGGACGCGATCCAGGCCTGGGCCGCCGGCACCCGGCTGGAGGGCAGCGACTACACCACGATCGTCACCTCGCCGGAGGCGCAGGAGATGGTCGAGGGCTACGTGGCGGAGCTGAACGCCAAGCTCAACCGCTGGGAGACGATCAAGAAGGTGACGATCCTCCCCCGCGACCTCACCATCGCCGACGGCGAGGTCACCCCGTCGCTGAAGATCAAGCGCCGCAGCGTGGAGACCAACTTCGCCGGCGAGATCGACAAGATGTACGAGGGCACGCTCGCCGAGCTGTAGCCCGCCTCCGGCGCCGCGCCGGCCGTGCCCCACCGTCCCGGGGCACGGCCCGCGCGGGACCGGTCACAGGTGTTCCCGCCGCCACCGGCTCTGCTCGGCCTCGGCGGCGAGCTGTTCCTCCAGCGCGAGCTGGCGCACCCGACGCCGCCGGCCGTCCTCACTGCGGGTCTCCCACGCCACGCCGGCGACGGTGAGCACCGCCAGCACGCCGAGCGCGCCCACCTCGGGTATCCGGAACGCGAACGGACCGGCTGCCGCGAGCGCCGCCACGGTGGCCAGCAACGCCCGGTGCACCTCGTGCACCGCCAGCCACCAGCAGCCGGCGATGCTGAGCAGGTAGAGGCACACGCCGGCGAACAGGACACCGCCCCAGAAGCCGCCGACCGGCCAGCCCCAGGGCGGGGTCGCCGGGTCGGCGACCTCGGCCAGCAGGTCCTTGAGGCCGAGCGCGTAGAGGATGGTTCCGGCGACCATCGGCAGGTGCAGGAACGTGTAGACCGCGCGGGCCAGCCGCAGCCGGGCGCCCCTGTCGCGGGCGTGGTGCAGCGCCTGCTCCAACGCGAACGCCAGCGTGTCGAAGTACGCCCACCAGAGCGCCGCCACGATCAGGATGCCGAGCAGCGCGGCCACCGCCACCGGACCGGTCAGCGGCAGCCCGGTCTTCGGGCCGAGCCCGAGGGCGATGATCGACTCGCCGAGCGCGACCAGCACCATCAGCGCGTGTCGTTCCGCCCAGTGGCCGGCCGACACCACCACCCACCAGTACCACGCCACGGTGGTGCCGACCACGTACTCGACCAGCACCGCCAGCGTCCAGAGCGCCAGTTGCAGCCCGACCGCGAACCGGCCCTCGGGCAGCTCGGCGCGGACGACCGCGGCGGCCACCAGCAGCGCGGTGGCAGTCGCCGGCACCAGCAGGCGCAGCAGGAACCGCCGTCGGCGCACCGGGTCGGTGCGGTCCACCCGGCCGAACACGAGGAGCTGGGCCATCCGGATCACGAAGTAGCAGCCCGCGAAGACCAGCGGGCCGGGCAGGCCGCCCGGGCGGTCCTGGAACGCGCCGGGCGCGCTGAGCACCAGCAGGAACGTCGCCGCCACGGTGACGAACCCGACCAGCGGCAGCAGGCCCTGGTCGGCGCGGCAGGCGTTGCCCAGCCGGGCGAACCCGGTCCACGACCACCAGAGCAGCGCCAGCACCAGCAGGAACCGGTAGAGGTTGACCGGGGTCAGGTCCGAGGCGGTCAGCGTGGTGACGCTGAGGAACGCGAAGACGAAGACCAGGTCGTAGAAGAGTTCCAACCGGGTGGTGCGGGAGCCGGGCGCGGCTGCGCGCAGCGCCCACGACCAGCGGGCGTCGCTCCGGTTCCCCACCCGGGCAGTCTGCTGGCCCGGGCCGCCGCGGCGACCCGGATCCACCGATCCCCACCGGATCGGGCACCGCGGCCTCAGGCGATGACGCTCGGCTCCCGCCACTGCGGCCGGCCGGCCCGGTCCAGGTCGTAGCGGACCGCGGCGAGCCGCCCCACCGCCTCCACCAGCTCGGCGGCCGGCAGCGTGAAGGGCAGCCGGAGGAACCGCTCCAGCGTGCCGTCCAGGCCGAACCGGGGCCCGGGCGCCAGCCGTACGCCGACCTCCTCGGCCGCCCGCGCCAGCGCGCTGGAGATCGGGCCGTCCAGCTCGGCCCAGAGCGTGACGCCACCGCGCGGCACCGTGACCCGCCAGTCGGGCAGCCGCTCGGTGAGCGCGTCGACGAGCGCGTCGCGCTGGGCGGCGAGCTGCGTCCGGCGCGCGGCGACGATGGTGGGCGCCTGGGCGAGCAGGTGCACCGCGACGAGCTGGTCGAGCACCGGGCTGGCCATGTCCACCCCGACCCGGGCCGCGGCCAGCCGCTGCACCTGGGGCGCGGAGGCGCGTACCCAGCCGATCCGCAGCCCGCCCCAGTAGGGCTTGCTCATCCCGCCGATGCTGATCACCCGGGAGTGCCTGTCGAAGACCGCGACCGGCGGCGGCAGCGGGGTGCCGTCCAGCGGCAGGTCGACGAAGGACTCGTCGACCACCAGGTCGGTCCCGGCCGCGTGGGCCGTGCCGACCAGCCGCTCGCGCAGGTCGGCCGCCATCAGGTGGCCGGTCGGGTTGTGGAACTCCGGGATGACGTACGCGAGCTTCGGCCGGGTCTGCCGGAGGCTGCCGAGCAGCAGGTCGGCGTCCCAGCCGGTGTCGGAGAGCCCGTGGGTGGTGATCCGGGCCCGGCGGGCCGCCAGCGCGGCGAGCGCGTTGGGGTAGGTGGGCGACTCCACCAGCACCGGGCCGCCGGGCGACAGCGCCAGCCGCAGCACCAGGTCCAGCGCGTGCTGGGTGCCGCTGGTGACCATGATCTGCTCGGGGCTGGTGGGCAGCCCGCGCTCGGTGTAGCCCTGCGCCACCGCCTCGCGCAGCTCGATGATGCCGGTCGGGTGGTAGCCGGCCCCGCCGAGGTAGCGGGGCAGGTCCTCGGCGGCCGCCCGGGCGGCCGGGACGAGCTGCGGCGGGGCGGAGAGCGCGGCGACCCCGAGGTCGATCATGTCCCGGTCGTCGAGCGGGGTCCACAGGCCGGTGCTGGCCACCCGGTGGGTGCCGGGCAGCATGGTCCAGCTTCCCGCCCCGCGCCGACTGGCCAGGTGGCCGCTCTCGCGCAGTTCCCGGTAGGCGGCGGTGACGGTGGTCCGGCTGATCCGCAGCGCCTCGGCCAGTTCCCGCTCGGCCGGCAGGCGTACCGCGAGGGGGAGCCGGCCGTCGGCGAGCAGTCCCCGGACGGCGGCGGCGAGCGCGACGTAGTCGGGGCTGCGGCGGCGGCCGGGCAGCGCGTGCCACTGGCCGAGCAGCCGCGCCAATTGGACGCCACGCACCTGGCTGGTCATAGCCACCTCTCCCCGATTGGCCTCTTCATGGCCCGCTAATTGGACCCTAGGGTGGCATGCATGGCACCGCTTGGCAATCTCCGGCACCGGCCCGTACGGCGGCTCACCCAGCTCTACGCCGGCCTGGTCCTCTACGGGCTCAGCATGGCGCTGATGATCCGGTCCGGGCTCGGCCTGGATCCCTGGGACGTGTTCCACCAGGGGCTGGCCCGGCAGACCGGCCTCTCCTTCGGCACCGTCACCATCGCCGTCGGCGCCGTGGTGCTGCTGCTCTGGATCCCGCTGCGGCAACGCCCCGGCCTCGGCACGGTCAGCAACGTCGTGGTGATCGGGCTGGTCGTCGACGGCGTCCTGGCCGTGCTGCCGCCGGGCGAAGGGCTGCCGGTACGCGCCACGCTGCTGGTCGTCGGCATCGTCGCCAACGGCGCCGCCACCGGCCTCTACCTGGGCGCGGGCCTCGGCCCCGGGCCGCGCGACGGCCTGATGACCGGCTTCACCGCCCGCCATCCCCGCTGGTCGCTGCGGCTGGTCCGGACCGTCATCGAGGTGACCGTGCTGGCCCTCGGCTGGCTGCTCGGCGGGACGGTCGGCCTCGGCACCGTGGCGTACGCGCTGGCCATCGGGCCGCTCGCCCAGCTCTTCATCCCGATCTTCGCGCTGCCACCCCGACCGGCCAACGCCTACGCTGCGTGAGCATCGCCGGGCCCACCGCCATCGCGCGCGCCGACCCGGACGGCCCTGAGCTGCGACGACGTACGACGGCAAAACCGGGTGTTTCCTCTGCCGTCGCGGGCGGGCATCATTCGTGCATGGGGGAGAACGGATGGCGTTGGAGCGACGCCTGGATCTTCGTCGCGTTGGTCATCGCGAGCGGCGCCGGCCGGCACCGCCGGGCCGCCGCCACACGCCGTCCCGAGGGGGTGCGCCTCGCCGACGTCCTCTCCACCGCCGACCACCTCAACCAGGCCATTCCGGAACGACACGAGGTCGAGGGGGCGGTCCGCCGGCTCGCCGGCGCCGGCCTGGTCAGCGTCTCCGACGGCTGGTTCCGGGTCACCCCGGACGGCGAGCGGCTCTGGCGCACCCGGCCCAGTGCCGGGCTGGGCACCACTGTGGACACCGTGCAGGGGGTGCTGACCCGCCGGCACCCGCCGGGCGAGGCCGACTGGCAGCTCGCCGAGGACGACCACGCGGCGGCCGTCCAGGAGTACGTGGTCCGGTCCATCCCGATGCCGCGCCGCTCCCCCGAGGGGCGTTCCGGCCGGCCGTGAGCGCCCGCGCGCTCAGCGCACCGGGTGACCGGCGCCGCGCAGGGCGTCCTTGACCTCGCCGACGGTCAGCTCGCCGAAGTGGAAGACGCTGGCCGCCAGCACCGCGTCGGCACCCGCGGCGACCGCCGGCGGGAAGTGCGCCACCGCGCCCGCGCCGCCGCTGGCGATCACCGGCACGTCGACCACGTCGCGGACCGCCTGGATCAGCGGCAGGTCGAACCCGGCCTTGGTGCCGTCGGCGTCCATCGAGTTGAGCAGGATCTCGCCCGCGCCCAGCTCGGCGCCGCGCGCCGCCCACTCGACCGCGTCCAGCCCGGCGCCGCGCCGGCCGCCGTGCGTGGTGACCTCGAACCCGCTCGGCGTCACGCCGGCCGGGGCGCGGCGCACGTCGAGCGAGAGCACCAGCACCTGCCGGCCGAACCGGTCCGCGATCTCGGCGATCAGCTCCGGCCGGGCGATGGCCGCGGTGTTCACCCCGACCTTGTCCGCACCGGCGCGCAGCAGCGTGTCCACGTCCTCGACCCGGCGGATGCCACCGCCGACGGTGAGCGGGATGAAGACCGACTCGGCGGTGCGCCGCACCACGTCGAGCATGGTGCCGCGGTCGCTGGACGAGGCGGTCACGTCGAGGAACGTCAGCTCGTCCGCGCCGGCCCGGTCGTACGCCGCCGCCAACTCCACCGGGTCGCCGGCGTCACGCAGGTCGAGGAAGTTGACGCCCTTGACCACGCGTCCGGCGTCCACGTCCAGACACGGGATGACCCGTACCGCCACCGTCATGACCGGAAGCCTAGCCAACGCGCGGGCGGCGGCGACCGGCCGGTGAGGCCGATCACCGCCGCCCGGGCGTGGACCGTCAGAGGCGGACGAGCATCTTGCCGAGGTTCTCGCCGCGCATCAGGCCGAGGAAGGCCTCCGGCGCCGCCTCGATGCCGTCGACCACCGTCTCGTCGTAGGACAGCCGGCCCTCGCGCAGCCAGCCGGCCATCTCCTGGACGAACTGGTCGCGCAGGTGACCGTGGTCACCGACGAGGAAGCCGCGCAGGGTCAGCCGCTTGCCGATCACCAGCGCCAGGTTGCGCGGGGCGGCCGGCGGCTCGGCCGAGTTGTACTGGGCGATCATGCCGCAGATCGCGGCCCGGCCGTGCAGGTTCATCGCTCCGATCGCGGCCTCCAGGTGGTCGGAGCCGACGTTGTCGAAGTAGACGTCGACGCCGTCCGGGGCGGCGGCCTTGAGCTGCTGGTAGACCGAGCCGTCGTGGTAGTCGAAGGCCGCGTCGAAGCCGAGCGCGAGGAGCCGCTCGACCTTCGCCGGGGAGCCGGCGCTGCCGATCACCCGGCCGGCGCCGCGCAGCTTCGCGATCTGCCCGACCATGCTGCCCACCGCGCCGGCCGCGCCGGAGACGAAGACGGTCTCCCCCGGCTTCATGGCGGCCACGTCGAGCAGCCCGGCGTACGCGGTGAGCCCGGTCATGCCGAGCGCGCTGAGGTAGGCGCTGACCGGGGCGACACCCGGGTCGACCTTGCGCACGGCCTTGGCGTCGACAAGCGCGTACTCGCGCCAGCCGAGGCTGTGCAGGACGACGTCGCCGGGCTTGACGCCCTCGGCCTCGCCGGCCACCACCTCACCGATCGCGCCCCCGTCGAGCGGTGCGTCGAGCGCGAACGGCGGCATGTAGGACTTGACGTCGTTCATCCGCCCGCGCATGTACGGGTCGACCGACATGAACTGGTTGCGGACCACGAGCTGGCCCGGCCCCGGCGTAGGCACCTCGGTGGTGACCAGCCGGAAGTTGTCGGCGGTGGGCCAGCCCTCGGGTCGGGACGCCAGGTGGATCTCCCGGTTCACGCTGTCGCTGCCGTTGCTCACAGGGCCTCCCGGACGGTCAGCGCGACCTCGATGTTGCCGCGGGTCGCGTTCGAGTAGGGGCAGACCTGGTGGGCGGCCTCGACCAGCTTCTCGGCGGCCGACCGCTCGACCGCGGGCAGGTCCACCACCAGTGTCACGGCCAGGCCGTAGCCGCCGCTGCCGTTCGGGCCGATGCCCACCTCGGCCTCGACGACGGAGCCGGAGACGTCCGCCTTGGCCTGCCGGGCGACGATGCGCAGCGCGGAGTGGAAGCAGGCCGCGTAGCCGGCGGCGAAGAGCTGCTCCGGGTTGGCCGCGCCGCCGGCGCCGCCCATCTCCTTCGGCACGGCGAGGTCCAGCTCGACGGTGCCGTCGGAGGTGCGGACGTGGCCGTCGCGGCCGTCGCCGGTGGCCTTGGCGGACGCGGTGTAGAGGACCTGCATGGTCACTGCTCCTTCTGTCGGTGGATCGTCTCGGTGACCCGGGTGAGCGTGTCGCGCAGCCCGACCAGCTCGGCCTCGGTGAGGCCGGTGGCACGGGCCACCCGCAGCGGCACGTCGTCCATCCGCTCCCGCAGCGCCCGGCCCCGGTCGGTGAGGCCCACCTCGACCCGGCGCTCGTCGGCCGCCGAGCGGGTACGCACCACCAGGCCGGCCGCCTCCAGCCGCTTGAGCAGCGGGGAGAGCGTGCCGGAGTCGAGGCGGAGCCGCGCGCCGAGCTCGGAGACCGTGGGAGCGTCGTCGCCGCGCTCCCAGAGCACCAGCAGCACCAGGTACTGCGGGTAGGTCAGACCGTGCTCGTCGAGGATGGGCCGGTAGACGTCGGTCAGGGCGCGCGACGCCGCGTAGAGGGCGAAGCACACCTGCCGGCGCAGCACCAGGTCATCGGTCACGGGGTGAACCGTAGCGCGCAATAAAGTTGTGCACAACTTATCCACGCGGACCGGGGCGAGAGGCATGTCACGCCAGGGCTCGGCGGGGGCGACCCGTCATCAAGAACGCCTTTGGAGCTGACATCAGCAACGACTCGACACCTACCGCGCCGGGACGGGGCGGGTGAGTCGTTCGTGACGTCAGCTCCAAAGGCACCGGAAAGAGGACCGTGCCGCGTGCGGCACGGTCAGATCAGACTGCGGGGAGGTACGCCTCCAGTTCGACCTCGACCAGGTGCTCCGGGTCGACCAGACCGGCCACCACCACCATGGTCGCCACCGGACGCACCGGGCCGAACACCGCGTTGTGCGCCCGACCCACCTCGTCGACGTAGAGCCGGTCGGTCACGTACATCCGGGTCCGCACCACGTCGCCCGGCTCCGCGCCCACCTCGGCGAGCGCGTCCAGGCCGATCCGGATCGCCTGAGCGGTCTGCGCCGCCGCGTCGCCGACGTGCGCCACCCGACCGTCCACGGTGGAGGTGCAGCCGGCGGTGATCGCCAGCGCCCCGGCCCGGACCACCCGGGAGTAGCCGTAGAGCGCCTCCCACGGCCCGCCGGAGCCCAGCCGGGTCACCACCGTGCCCGCCGCGCCGGTCAAGCGTCGGCCCGCAGCGTGGCGAGCGCCTCCGCGACGGTGAACGCGCCCGCGTAGAGCGCCTTGCCGGCGATCACACCCTCCACCCCGACCGGCTCCAGCGTGGCCAGGGCCCGCAGGTCGTCCAGCGTGGACACCCCACCGGAGGCGATCACCGGGGCGTCGGTGCGGGCGCACACCTCGCGCAGCAGGTCCAGGTTGGGCCCGCGCATGGTGCCGTCCTTGGTGATGTCCGTGACCACGTACCGCGCCGCGCCGGCGGCGTCCAGGCGGGCCAGCACGTCGTAGAGGTCACCGCCGTCGCGGGTCCAACCCCGCGCCGAGAGGGTACGGCCGCGCACGTCCAGCCCGATCGCCACCCGGTCGCCGTACTCGCCGCAGATCCGGTCGCACCACTCCGGGTCCTCCAGCGCGGCGGTGCCGATGTTGACCCGGGCCGCGCCGGTGCCCAGCGCCGCCCGCAGCGACTCGTCGTCGCGGATGCCGCCGGAGAGCTCCACCTTCACGTCGAGCTTGCCGACCACCTCGGCGAGCAGCGCGGCGTTCGTGCCCCGCCCGAACGCGGCGTCCAGGTCCACCAGGTGGATCCACTGCGCGCCGTCGGACTGCCAGGCCAGGGCCGCGTCCAGCGGGTCGCCGTAGGCGGTCTCGCTGCCGGCGGCGCCCTGCACGAGCCGGACGGCCTGGCCGTCGGCGACGTCCACGGCGGGCAACAGGTCAAGGCTCAACGGTTGTCTCCTCGCATCCTCAACGACGGTCCAGTGCGATCACCACGATCGCCGGCAGGACCAGCAGCAACAACACGACCAACGCCAGCCGCAGCGCGAGGTCGTCGACGAAACTCCAGATGCCGGCCACCGCGACGGCGGTGAGCAGCACGATCGCCGCCCGCTCGCCCCGGCTGTGCCGGCGCAGCCGGCCGGTGCGGCCCCGGCGCAGCCGCGGCGTCAGCACGCGTACCCACGAACGGCGCCGCTTCCGGCGCGCCACCCGGCGGGCCCGGGCGGCCCGTGCCCGCTCCTGGTCGGCCTCGCGCGCCGCCCGGCGCCGCGCCCGTTCCTTACTCAAGCGTGCCGAGCCAGTTGCGCAGCAACGCCGCGCCGGTGTCGGCCGACTTCTCCGGGTGGAACTGGGCGGCCGACAACGCGCCCCGCTCGACCGCCGCGACGAAGTCACCGCCGTGGTGCGCGGTGGTCACCGCGGCGCCGGCGGCGGCCAGCGCCACCGGGTCGGTGACCCCGTAGGAGTGCACGAAGTAGAACCGGGCGTCGGCCGGCAGGCCGGCGAAGAGCGCCGAGCCGTCCGGGGCGTGCACCGTGTTCCAGCCCATGTGCGGCAGGCGCGGCGCCGGCAGCCGGGTCACCCCGCCGGGCAGCAGCCCCAGCCCCTTGGTCACCACGCCGTGCTCCTCGCCGTGCCCGAAGAGCACCTGCATGCCGACGCAGATCCCGAGCACCGGACGCCCGGCGGCGACCCGTTCGGCGATCACCGGCCCGGCGCCCAACTCCTCGACCCCGGCCATGCACGCGGCGAACGCGCCGACACCCGGCACCACCAGGCCGTCGGCGGCCGCGGCGGCGGCCAGGTCGGCGGTGACCGTCACGTCGGCGCCGGCCCGCTCCAGCGCGCGCTCGGCCGAGCGCAGGTTGCCCGAGCCGTAGTCGAGCACCACCACCCGCCGGCCCATCAGCTCTCCCCCGGCAGCAGCCACAGCACGCCGCCCGCGGTGGCCAGCAACGCCAGCAGGCCGGTGACCACCACGGCGGCGCGGGGCGCGCCCTGCTTGTGCAGCGACCACGTCCCGCCGACCAGCACGCCGGCCAGGATCAGCAGCAGCGTCGGCAACACCCGCATTAGAGGGCGCCCTTCGTGGAGGGCACCACGCCGGCGCTGCGCGGGTCGATCGCGGTCGCCTCGCGCAACGCGCGGGACACCGCCTTGAACTGGGCCTCGACCACGTGGTGCGCGTCCGGGTGACCGCCGGGGCGGGCCGCCCGCAGCACGTCGATGTGCAGCGTGACCCGGGCCGACTGGCCGAACGACTCCCAGATGTGCCGGGTCATGCTGGTCGGGTAGACCGGCCCGATGTACGGCGACAGCGCCGGCTCGTCGTGCACCACGTACGGCCGGCCGGACAGGTCGACCGCGGCGCGGACCAGCACCTCGTCCATCGGGACGGTGGCCGAGCCGTACCGCCGGATGCCGGCCTTGTCGCCCAGCGCCCGGTCGAACGCCGTGCCCAGCGCGAGCGCGGTGTCCTCCATCGTGTGGTGCGCGTCGATCTCCAGGTCACCGACCGTGTGCACGGTCAGGTCGAAGCCGCCGTGCCGGGCGATCTGGTTCAGCATGTGGTCGTAGAAGCCGACGCCGGTCTCGATGTCGGCCTTGCCGGTGCCGTCGAGGTCGATCTCGACCAGGACCTTGGTCTCGTTGGTGACCCGCTCGATCCGGGCGGTGCGGGCGGTGGGGTTCATGACAACTTCTCCATCGCGGACAGGAAGGCGTCGGTCTCGGCCGGGGTTCCGGCGGTGACCCGCAGCCAGCCGGGCAGGCCGACGTCGCGGACCAGCACGCCGGCGTCGAGCAGGGTACGCCAGGCGGCGCCCTGGTCGCCGCCGACGGCGAACAGCACGAAGTTCGCGTCGCTGTCGGCCACCCGATGACCCCGCGCACGCAGCTCGGCGACGATCCGGTCGCGCTGCTCCATGATCGCGGTGACGGTGCCGAGCAACGCGTCCCGGTGGGCCAGCGCCGCCCGGGCGGCGGCCTGGGTCAGCGCGGAGAGGTGGTAGGGCAGCCGGACCAGCTGCACCGCCGCCACCACCGCCGGATCGGCGGCCAGGTAGCCCAGCCGGCCGCCGGCGAAGCCGAACGCCTTGCTCATGGTGCGGGTCACCACCAGCCGCGGGTGGTCGGGCAGCACGGCGAGCGCGCTGACCGTGCCGGGCCGGGCGAACTCGGCGTACGCCTCGTCCACCACCACCATGCCCGGCGCCTCGTCCAGCACGGCGGCGACCACGGACGGATCCAGCGCGGTGCCGGTCGGATTGTTCGGCGAGCAGAGGAACACCACGTCCGGACGGTGCGCGCGCACCTGGGCGACCGCGTCGGCGGCGGTGAGCCCGAAGTCGGCGCCCCGGACGCCCGGGATCCAGCCGGTGCCGGTGCCGAGCGCCAGCAGCGGGTGCATCGAGTAGGCCGGGGTGAAGCCGAGCGCGGTGCGACCCGGGCCACCGAACGCCTGCAGCAGCTGCTGCTGGATCTCGTTGGAGCCGTTGGCCGCCCACACGTGGTCGACGGTCAGCCCGTGGCCCAGGTAGCCGGCCAGGTCGGCGCGGAGCGCCACGGCGTCCCGGTCCGGGTAGCGGTTGAGGTCGCGCAGCTCGGCCGCGACGGCCTTGCCGATCGCCTCGACCACCGGCTCGGGCACCGGGTAGGAGTTCTCGTTGGTGTTCAGCCGCACCGCCACGTCGAGCTGCGGCGCGCCGTACGGGGAACGCCCCCGCAGGTCGTCGCGGATCGGCAGGTCGTCGAGCGTGGTCACGACACGCCTCCCGGGAAGCGGACGCTGACCGCCTGGCCGTGCGCCGGCAGGTCCTCCACGCCGGCCAGGGTGACCACGTGCGGCGCCACCTCGCGCAGCGCCTGCTCGGTGTATTCGACCAGGTGCACGCCGCGTAGGAAGGACTGCACGGACAGGCCGGAGGAGTGCCGGGCGCAGCCGCCGGTGGGCAGCACGTGGTTGGAGCCGGCGCAGTAGTCGCCGAGCGACACCGGCGACCAGGCGCCCACGAAGATCGCACCGGCGTTGCGCACCCGCAACGCCCACTCGCGGGCGTTCTCGGTCTGGATCTCCAGGTGCTCGGCCGCGTACGCGTCGACCACCCGCAGCCCGGCCTCCAGGTCGTCGACGAGGACCACACCGCTCTGCTCGCCACGCAGCGCGGTGCCGATCCGCTCGGCGTGCTTGGCGGCCGGCACCTGTCGGGCCAGCTCGGCGTCGACCGCGTCGGCCAGCTCGGTCGACGGGGTGACCAGCACGCTGGCCGCGAGCGGGTCGTGCTCGGCCTGGCTGATCAGGTCGGCGGCGACGTGCGCCGGGTCGGCGGTGTGGTCGGCCAGGATCGCGATCTCGGTCGGGCCCGCCTCGGCGTCGATGCCGACCACGCCGCGCAGCAGCCGCTTCGCGGCGGTGACCCAGATGTTGCCCGGGCCGGTGATCATGTCGACCGGGTCGCAGCGCTGCTCACCGGCCGGGTCGACGCCGGCCCCGTACGCCAGCATGGCCACCGCCTGGGCGCCGCCGACCGCGTACACCTCGTCGACGCCGAGCAGCGCGCAGGCCGCCAGGACCCGACGGTCGGGCAGGCCGCCGTTCTCCTTCTGCGGCGGGCTCACCACCACCAGCGAGCGCACCCCGGCCGCCTGCGCCGGCACGACGTTCATCACCACTGTCGACGGGTACATGGCCAGGCCGCCGGGGACGTAGAGACCGACCCGGTCGACCGGCAGCCACCGCTCGGTCACCGTGCCGCCGGCGACCACCCGGGTGGTGTGGTCGGTGCGACGCTGGTCGTCGTGGACCTTGCGGGCCCGGGTGATCGACTCCAGCAGCGCGGCGCGGACCTGCGGGTCCAGCTCGCCCTCGGCCGCGCGGATCGTCTCGACCGGCACCCGCAGGTGCTCCGGGGAGACGCCGTCGAACCGCTCGCTGGCCTCGCGGATCGCCGGGTATCCATGCTCCCGGACCGCCTCGACGAGGGGACGGATCCGCTCGACCGCCACGGAGACGTCGAGCTGGGCACGGGGCAGCAGGCGGCGCGGGTCGCGTACCCCGCCGCGCAGGTCGATCCGAGTCAGCACGACTGCGAGTCTAGGCCGCCGCCGGTCGACCCGGCCGGGCACGCCCGCCCGCCGGGACGGTGAGCCGGGACACGCCGGCCGGGCGCGAGGGGGATACGCTCGATCACGTGAGCGCACGGCTGCCGGTGTTCCCGCTCGGGACCGTCCTCTTTCCCGGGCTGGTCCTTCCCCTGCACATCTTCGAGGAGCGCTACCAGGCGCTGGTGCGTCATCTGGTGGGGCTCCCCGAGGGCGCGCCCCGCGAGTTCGGCGTGGTGGCGATCCAGGCCGGCTGGGAGGTGGCGCAGGCCGGGCCGCCGGGGCGGGCCGCCGCCGGGCTGGCCGGCGGCGAGGTCACCCTGCACGAGGTGGGCTGCACCGCCGAGCTGCGGCAGGTCACCGAGCTGACCGACGGCGGGTTCGACATCGTCACGGTGGGCCGGCGGCGGTTCCGCATCGCCGAGATCGACGACGCCGCGGAGCCCTATCTCACCGCCGAGGTGGAGTGGCTGCCGGAGCCGGCCGGCCCGGACGAGGTGGCCGACATGCTGGCGGCGCGGGTGATCTCGGTGTTCCGGCACTACCTCGGCCTGATCCGGCCCGAGCAGGAGGATATCTCCGAGCAGCTCCCGGAGGATCCGACAGTGCTGTCGCACCTGGTCGCGGCGACCGCCGCGCTGACCGTCGCCGACCGGCAACGGCTGCTCGCCATCGACGACACCCCCGATCGGCTCCGCGCCGAGCTGCGCCTGCTCAACCGGGAGACGGCGCTGCTGCGCCACGTGCGGGCCGTGCCGATGCCGCTCAGCGAGCTGGCGGGTCTTCCGGCGCCGAACTGATCCCCGGCGCCGGCCCGCCCCCGGGCGGGCCGTAGCCGCCGACGCCCGGCGCGGGCCAGCCGCCCTGTCCGGGCGGCCAGTCGCCGTCGGGCTCCGGCTCCGGACGCAGCGACGGCCATCGCGACCAGCCGGCCAACAGGGTGTACGTGACGGCCGCGCCGAACGCCGCGAGCAGCAGGTTGCCGTGCGGCACGGGCAGCGGGCCGAACCAGTCGACGCCGCCGGCGCGCAGGTCGGCGGGCTTGGTGAAGTCGGTGCCCGGCGGCGCGGTGTCCACCAGCCGCTGGAACGTGGCCAGCCCGATCCGGCGGCCGACCTGCCAGGCCACCACGGCCGCGCCGAGGCCGCCCAGGGTAACCGCGAGCAGCCCGGCCGGGCCCCGCCGGCGGCGCAGCAGCACCCACAGGGCGATCGCGGAGAGGACCCCGAAGCCGAGCGCGAGGAGGCTGAACCAGCCGTCGGCCGCGATCGGCTGCTCCGGCTGCGGAACCGCGTAGACCGCGCCGTCCGGGGTCTGTCGCACCGGCGTGCCCGGCGCCAGCCAGGCCCAGAGCAGCCCCAGCGGGGCGCCGAGCACGGTGAGCAGCGCCGTCACGCCGAGGGCGGTCGCCACCGCCCGGCCGCCGCCGCGACGCGCGACGGTCGTCCCCGGCGACGGCGCGAACGGGCCCGGCGGATGACCCGCCCACGGTTCGGCGCCGGGCACCCGTCCCGTCGGACCCTGGTGACCGGCGGACGCGTCCGCGCCGGTCGGCCACTCCGTCGAACCCTGGTGACCGGCGGACACGTCCGCGCCGGTCGGCCACTCCGTCGGCCACTCTGTCGGGCGCGCGGGCGCGGCGGGCGGGGCGTCGGCCCCGGCCGGGGTCGCCTCGGCGGGCGGGCGACCGGCCGCGCCGGGACGGTCGGCGGTCCGCTCGGGATCAGGGGTGTCCGGGCTCACCCGGTGATCCTCTCAGGCGCGGGCGCGCCGTGGGGCGGTGGTCGGCGGTCAGCGCGCGAACGGCTCCAGCATCATCGCGGCGGCCTTGAGCCAGGCGGCGCGGGTCTCCGCCTGGAGCTGGGGGTACTCGATCGAGGAGCCGGTCTCCAGCGCCGGGTCGTAGGGCACCACGGCGACCGCCCGGGTGCGGGTGGCGAAGTGCCGCTCCAGGTCGTCCTGCAGCGCACTGCGCCCCGGGGTCGGGCAGGAGATCAGCGTGACCGCGTTGTCGGCCAGCTCGCCCATGCCCACCTCGTGCAGCAGGTCGAGCATCCAGTCGGCGCTGAAGGCGGCGTCCTCACGCGGCACGGTGGTCACCACGAGCTGGTCGGCCGCCTGCATGACGGTGCGCCAGTTCGGGCTCTCCACGTTGTTGCCGGTGTCCACGCAGACCACCTCGTGGGTGCGGCGCAGCAGCTCCAGCACCCGCTTGACGGTGAACTGGTCGAGCCGCTGGGCGAAGCGCGGGCTCTCCTCGCCGGCCAGCACGTCGTACGAGCCGTCGGAGGCGTGCCGCAGGTAGTCGTCGAGGTGCGACAGCAGCGTGTCGCCCTCGAGGATCTCGATCTGCGCGAGGTCCTGGACCAGGTGCCGGATGGTGCGCGCGTGCCGGGCGCTGCCGGCGCGCAGGCCGAGGGTGCCCCGCAGCTCGTTGTCGTCCCAGGCGAGCACGCCGCGCCCGCGTACGCTGCCCACGCTGGCCGCGGCGAGCACGGTGGCGGTGGTCTTGTGCACGCCGCCCTTGGGGTTGGCGAAGGCGAGCACCCGGGGGGTGCCCAGCTCGCGGCGGAGCACCCCGGTGGCCCGTTCCAGCTCGGCGTCCGGTTCGGCGGCCCGCCACCGCGCCCGCGCCGCGTCGATCCGGCCCGGGCGGCCCTCCACCGGCCGGCGCGGGGCGGGCACCACCGGTTGCTCCGGCGCCGACGGGATCTCCGGCCGGTACCGGCCGCGGTCCAGCAGGGCGTAGCGGGACTCCGGCGGTGGCGCCGCCGGGCGGTAGCCGCCGTCGAGAAGGGAGTATCGCGACTCGACCGGCGCATCGACCCGCCCGCGCGGGTCCGGGTCGGCGCGCCAGGACGGCTCCGCCGACGGTTCCGCCGGGTAGGCCGGGTCGGCGCGCCAGGACGGCTCCACCGACGGCTCCGCCGGGTAGGCCGGGTCGGCGCGCCACGACGGCTCGGCCCGAGGCTCCGGCGCGTAGGCCGGATCGGCGCGCCAGGACGGCTCGGCCGCCGGGTCCGGATCGGTGCGGTACGCCGGTTCGGCCCGGTAGGCCGGCTCGCCGTCGTAGCGGGGGTCGGCGCGGAAGGCCGGGTCCACCCGGAAGGTGGCCTCGGCCCGGTAGCCGGGCTCGGTGCCGTACGACCCGTCGGCGGCCCGGCCGACCGCGGCGGCGCGCCCGGTCCAGCCGGTGCCGGCGCCACGGCGGGGCAGCGGGTCGGGTGGCGGCACCGGGCTCTCCTCGGCGCGCCGGTCGGCGTCGGTGTGCTCCGCGCCGCGACCGCCGAGCCGGGCCCGGTCGAGCAGCGCCCGCCACCGCGGTGCCGGCTCGCCCTGCCGACCCCAGCCGGTCTCGCTGCCGTCCAAGGATTCGCCCCTCCCCCAGCCCATCGATCTCCGCCTGACAGGCTACGAACGAAACCCTATTCGGACCACTCCCCGCGCCGCACATCGCCCGGTGGCTCTGCTCACCGTGGCACCCGCCGGACGGCCGCGTGCCTGGGCGTCTCAGGAGGTGGGAGCCGGATTGGGCGGGCCGGACCCGGCGACGCGCGGCCGACCGGGCGGTGAAGGCGCGCTCACTGTCGGTGCAGCTTCCGACGAATCGCCCATTCCGCCGTCGGCGTCCGGCCCGGTGTCGGCCGGTGGCCGGGCCACGTCGCGCTGCTCGGGCAGCGGCGGGGTGAACACGCTCCGGTCCAACCGCATCACCTCCGGCGCCGGGTCCACCACCCGCACCCCCGGACGACCGGCGAGCGCGCGCAACGCGTCCGGGGCGCCGCGCACCACGGCGGCGTAGACGCAGGAGCACCCGCTCCGGTAACCGGCCGCCTCCCGCTCCGCGACCGACGCGTCGGTCTCGTACCGCCGTCGTAGCCCGGGATCGGCGGAGGCCGCCGGGGCGGCGGCGCGGGCCCGGTAGTCCGCGGCCTCCCGGTCCTTGCGCCCGGCCACCTCGACCATCCCGCCGACCACGTCGTCGGGCAGGCGCAGCGCGGCGATCCGGACGATCTCGGTCTGCCGGCCCGGCAGCGGCACCCGCGCGACCACCGCCGACACCGGCGTGCCGGCCAGCGTGGTCGCCACCCGGGCCGGCGTCAGGTAGGCCCCGAACGAGACCAGGGCGTAGCCGTCCGGCACGTCGAGCCGGGCCAACTCGTCGCCGGCGGCCCGCAGGTACGCCGGGACGGACGCGCCGTCGGCCACGCCGACGCGGGTCACCTCGCCGACCGTGCGGTCCCCCACCGGCCGGTCCCGCCGCTGCGCCACCGCGACCACCAGCACCAGCAACGCGCACCCGAGCGCGAGCCAGCTCAGCACGGCGGAACGGGAGCGGCGCGGCGGCGCGGCGTCGTCGTCGCTCACGGTCAGTCGCGCAGGATCTCCAGCGCCCGGGCCAGGTCGTCCGGATAGTCGCTGACGAACGTGACCTCCTCGCCGGTGCGCGGGTGCCGGAAGCTCAGCGACCGGGCGTGCAGCCACTGCCGGGACAGCCCGAGCCGGGCCGAGAGGGTCGGGTCGGCGCCGTAGGTCAGGTCGCCCACACAGGGGTGCCGCAGCGTCGAGAGGTGCACCCGGATCTGGTGCGTCCGCCCGGTCTCCAGCCGCACGTCGAGGAGGCTGGCCGAGGGGAACGCCTCCATCGTGTCGTAGTGGGTCACGCTCGGCTTGCCGCCGGAGACCACCGCCCAGCGGTAGTCGTGGTGCGGGTGCCTGTCGATCGGCGCGTCGATGGTGCCGCGCAGCGGATCCGGGTGACCCTGCACCACGGCGTGGTAGCGCTTCTCCACCTCGCGTTCCTTGAACGCCCGCTTCAACGCGGTGTAGGCCAGCTCGCTCTTGGCCACCGCCATGATCCCGGTGGTGCCCACGTCGAGCCGGTGCACCACGCCCTGCCGCTCGGCGGCGCCGCTGGTGGAGATCCGGTGCCCGATGCCGGCCAGCCCGCCGATCACGGTCGGGCCGGTCCAGCCGGGGCTCGGGTGCGCCGCCACGCCGACCGGCTTGTCCACCACCACGATGTCGTCGTCGGCGTAGACCACGGTCAGGCCGGGCACGGCCTGCGGCACCACGGTCGGCGGGGCGGCCGGCGCGGGCAGCGTGACCTCCAGCCAGGCGCCGGCCTTGACCTTGTGCGAGTTGGCCCGGGCCACGCCGTCGACCAGCGCGTCGCCGGCGTCCACCAGCGCCGCCGCGGCGGTGCGGGACAGCCCGAACAGCCGGGACACCGCCTGGTCCAGCCGCATGCCGTCGAGGCCGTCCGGGACCGGCAGGGAGCGCTGGTCGCCGCCGGTGGCGTACGCGGCGGTCATGCGCGCTCCCGCTCGTCGGCCGGGGCGTCGACGGCGGCGGCCTCGGCGCGGGCCCGGGAGCCGTCGCGCTGCCGGCCGGTCAACTCCAGGAAGACCGCGAGCACCACGCCGCAGCACAGCGAGCTGTCGGCCAGGTTGAACACCGGGTAGTGCTCGCCGTACGGGCCGAACAGGCTGATCATGTCGACCACGTGGCCGACGAAGTGCCCGGGCGCCCGGAAGATCCGGTCGGTGAGGTTACCCAGCGCGCCGCCCAGCACCAGGCCCAGCGACACCGCCCAGGGCAGCGAGCGCAGCCGCAGCGCCATCCACCCGATCCAGCCGATCACCGCGAACGTGATCAGCGGGAAGATCCAGGTGTGGTCGGCGCCGATGCTCCAGGCGGCGCCGCTGTTGCGGGTGAGGGTGAAGTAGACGGCCCCGCCGAGCACCGACACCGGCTCCCGGCCGGGCAGCTCGGTGAGGGCGAGCTGCTTCGTGCCCAGGTCCGCCAGGAGCGAGACGAGGGAGATGCCGAGCAGCAGGCCGACCGCCCTGCGGCGGGGCGTGCCGGCGCCTGTCTCGGTGGTGCCGGACCCGGCGGGCGGTGCTGCGGTCATCTGCTCCCCATCGACGCTCGCGACGGTGGCGGTCACCGTCTGCCGTTCGGCCGCCGGGGAACGGACGTCAGCGCCGCTCCTCCAGCTGCTTGCAGCTCACGCAGAGGGTGGCCGACGGGAACGCGGCGAGCCGCTCCACCGGGATCGGGTTGCCGCACCGCTCGCACCAGCCGTAGCCACCCTCGTCGAGCCGCTCCAGCGCGCGCTCGACCTGCGTGATCCGCTCCTTGATGCTGTTGGCGAGTGAGATCTCCTGCTCGCGCTCGAACGTCTTGGTGCCGGTGTCGGCCTGGTCGTCCCCGGCCGAGTCGGTCAGCCGGTCGCGCTGCAGCTCGGTGATCTCGCTCAGCGTCTGATCGTACTCGGCGTTGAGCTCGTCCCGGCGGGCCGCCAGCGCGGCCCGGATCTTCTCGGTCTCCGCCGCGCTGCGGGTGGCCTTCGCCACCGGCTTGCGGCCGGCGGTCCTGGTGTCGGCTGGCTTCGCCATCGTCAGCTCCCTCAGCCGCGTGGCGCGGCGATAAACGGTACGTGGGCAGGGGGCAGCGGCGCGTCCCCCGCGAACGGAACGGGGCACGCGGCGACCTCGCCGCGCACTCCGGAGGTTGGCAAGAATACGGAACGTACAGGCGTCCGACAACGTGCCGCACCGTCGCTCCGAGTTTCCGCCCCGAACTGCCAGTAATCGGGGCAAAGGGAACGCTAGCAGATCAGCCGGTGCGGTCCTCGCCGTACTCCCCAAACCACCGGGCCAGGCGACCCCGCCTGCTCACCGCCCGCAGCCGGCGCTCCGCGGCGTCCCGCACCCCCGCCGTGGCGACGATGAGCAGGCTGTCCCCCACCTTCAGCCGGGTGTCCGGACCGGGCACGAAACCGACCCCGTCGCGCAGCACCAGCGTGACCGCGGCGCCCACCGGCAGCCGTAGCTCGTCCACGTGCACCCCGGCCAACCGGGAACCGGCCGGCACCTCCAGTTGGAGTAGGTCGGCCCGCATCCGCTCCAGCGGAGCGGTCTCCAGCAGGATCTCGCTCGCCTCGGCCGGCGCGGTCACCCCCAACCGGCGGGCCGCCGGGGCGAGCGTGCCGGCCTGGAGCAGCGTGAAGATCACCACCAGGACGAAGACCGCGTCGAAGAGCCGGTCCGCCCCCGGCACCCGCAGCGACAGCGGGATGGTGGCCAGCACGATCGGCACCGCGCCCCGCAACCCGGCCCAGGAGAGGAAGAGCTGCTCGCGCAACCCGACGCGGAACGGCAACGCGGAGACCGCCACCGACAGCGGCCGGGCGAACAGCAGCAGGGCCAGCCCGGTGATCACCGCCGGCAGCACCGCGGCGTCCAGCCGGCTCGGCGAGACGAGCAGGCCCAGCAGCACGAACAGGCCGATCTGGGCCAACCAGGCCAGCCCGTCGGCGAAACCGAGGATCGCCTGGCGGTGCGGGAGGCGGGAGTTGCCCAGCAGCACCCCGGCCACGTAGACCGCGAGGAAGCCCGAGGCGTGCAGCGCCGAGCCGGCCGCGTACGCCAGGACGGTGAAGCCGACCACCGCGATCGGGTAGAGCCCGGCCGACGGCAGCGCGGCGCTGCGCAGCGCGTACCGGCCGGCCAGGCCCGCGCCCACCCCGACCGCCGCGCCGACCCCCAACTCGTAACCGAGCAGCAGCACCTCGTACCACCAGGGATGGGCGGCCGCCACGCCGGCGCGGGACAGCAGCAGCACCAGCAGGACCACCGGGGCGTCGTTCATCCCGGACTCGGCCTCCAGCGTGGCCACCAGGCGCGGCGGCAGGCGCAGCCGGCGCAGGGTGGCGAAGACCGCGGCGGCGTCGGTGGAGGAGAGAACCGCGCCGTAGAGCAGCGCCAACCGCCAGTCCAGGCCGAGCAGCAGGTGCACCACCACGCCGACGACCGCGATGCTCACCACAACGCCCACCGTGGAGAGCACGGCGGACAGGCCGAGCACCGGCCGTAGCAGGCTCCACCGGGCGCTCAGCCCACCCTCGGCGATGATCACGATGAGCGCGCAGAAGCCGAGCACCCGGGTCAGCTCGACGTCGTCGAACTCGATGCCGAGGCCGGCCTCGCCGATGAGCACGCCGAGCGCCAGGTAGACCAGCAGGCTGGGCACGCCGAGCCGGGTGGAGAAGCGCACCGCGCCCACCGCGACCAGCAACACGGCGGCGCCCACCAGCAGCGCGAGGTTCAGCCCCGGGGTCATCGCCGACCGGCCCGCCGGTCGGTCACCCGGCGCTGCCGTCGCGCAGCCGGCGCAGCGCCTCGGGCAGCCCGTCGGCCGGACGCTCGACCAGGAACAGCTTGTCGCGGCTGGCCGCGCCGGAGCGCAGCGACACCGCTGCCGGCCGGACGCCGAGCGCGTCGGCCAACGCCCGCCGGGCCGCCTCGGTGGCCCGACCGTCCACCGCCGGCGCGTGCACGGCGACCACCAGGGCGGGACCGTACGGCCCGTCGAACCGGCCGCCGACCCGGGTACGGGACGCGCCGGGCTTCACGCGCACCGCGACGGTGAGCGGGGTGGCCGCGATCGTCATGGTCAGCGGGGCCGGGCGTCGGCGAGCAGGGTGGTGGCGGCCGCGCAGTGGGCGCACGGCGTGAAACCGAGCCCGACCGCCTCGGCCACCGGCAACGGCTCGTCCGGCCGGCCCACCAGGTGCGGGCAGTCGTCCAGGTGGAAGCGGGGGTGGCCGTCGATCACCCGGACCTCGTCGGAGAGTCGCGCCAACCGGGCCACCTGCCCGGCGGAGAGGAACTCGGCCGGCGGGTCACCGTCGAACGGGCCGTCCGGCGCCGGCGAGGTGGGCACCGGCTCGGCCACCGGCGAGTACGCGCCGCCGCGCGGCGTGTCCGGCTCGAACGGCTCGGCCACCGGCGAGTACGCGGCGGCTGCCGCGTCGTACGGCTCGGCCACCGGTGACCCGGGCGGTTGCCGCCACCCGGGTCCACCGGCGCCGACCGTGGACGTGTGGTGCGGGACCGGACTGACCGGCTCGTCCGCGGACGGGCCGGTGGGTGCGGTCCGGAGACGCGGTCCGGCTTCCCGACCCGCCGCGGCCCGGTTCGCGGCCGCCTGGCGGGCGAACGCGATGAAGGCGACGGCGGACAGCAGGCTGGCCGCGATCGAGACGATCAGCAACGAGCTGGACCCACCGGCCAGCCCGACCACCAGCAGCACGACCGCGACGAGGATGAGCAGGACGCTGGCGGCTATCACGGCTCACCCCCGGCCGCGTCGTGTCGGTCTGGTGCGGTCGGTGGCCGCCGCGGGGACGGCCACCGACATGGCTCAGCGGCCGGACTCGAGCGAGCCGCCGCGGCCCCCGCCGAAGGAACCGGCGAGACCGGCGGTGGCGAGGCCGTTGCTGCCGCCGGCGGCACGGTTGCCCTCGCGGTTCATCTCGACCTCGATGCCCTGGCCGCGACCGTCGAGGTCACGCAGCTGGCTCTCCAGGTAGGCCTTGAGGCGGGTGCGGTACTCGCGCTCGAACTGCTTGAGCTCCTCGATGTGCTTCGACAGCGCGGTGCGCTTGGCGTCCAGGCCGCCCATGGCCTCCTGGTGCCGCTGGCGGGCGTCCCGCTCGAGGGCGTCGGCCTTGGCCCGCGCCTCGCGGGTGACCTCCTCGGCCTTGGACCGCGCCTCGGAGAGCAGGCTGTCGGCCTCGCGCCGGGCGTCGGAGACGTGGTCGTCGGCGGTGCGCTGGGCCATCATCAGCACGCGCAGCGCCTGCTGCTCGCCGTCACCGGTCACCCCCGCCGGGCCGCCCTGGGAGCGGACCTGCTCGAGCTCGGACTGCATCGCCCGGGCCGCCTGCTCGGCGGCCGCCTTGTCGCGCTGCACCCGGTCGAGCTGGGCCTTGACGTCGTTGAGCTCCGCCGCGAGCCGGGCGTCGCCGCCGGGGCCGGCGGGTGCGCCACCCCGACCGCCGCGCTCCACCTGGGCGCGCAGCTCGTTGTTCTCCTCGATCAGACGGGCCAGCTCACGCTCGACCTCGTCCAGGAAGGCGTCGACCTCCTCCTCGTCATACCCCCGCTTGCCGATCGGCGGCTTTTTGAAGGCGACGTTGTGGACGTCGGCCGGGGTCAGCGGCATCGAAACTCCTCGGGTCAGTTGCGGCCGCGAAAGCGCTCTGGTCAGGCGAACGCCACGATCAGGCGCTGTAACACGAACTCCATCAGCACGAACAGGATAACCAGGAGCACAAGGGAGGCCAGGTCGATGCTCACGGTACCAATTCGCAGTGGTGGGATCACACGCCTCAACGCGCGCAGGGGCGGATCAGTGACGCTCCACACGACTTCCAGTCCTGCCGATGCCCCCCGCCCCGGTTGCCACCGGCGACCGTAGGCCAGCACGGCCCCCAGCACAAATCGGGCTAAAAGGACGAGAAGGAAGAAGTAGAGCAGTAGATACAGCACCTGGAACAGGATCGACAACACGGCAGGCGACGTCCCTCGGTCGTGCGTGGTCAGCTCAGACTGAAAAAGCCGCCCTCAGCGATCTTGGCCTTGTCCTCCGCGGTGACCTGGACATTGGCCGGTGAGAGCAGGAACACCCGGTTGGTCACGCGCTCGATCGTACCGCGCAGGCCGAACGCGAGCCCGGCGGCGAAGTCGACCAGTCGGCGGGCATCCGCCTCGTCCATCTCGGTGAGGTTGATGATCACCGGCACCCCGTCCCGGAAGTGCTCGCCGATGGTCCGCGCCTCGCGGTAGGTGGTCGGGTGCAGCGTGGTGATCTGGTAACGCTGCTCGTCCTCCGGGGCCACCGCCCGCTCGCGCGGCGGGGCCTGCGGCGCCAGGGCGAGATTGTCGCGGGTGTGGTAGGTCAACGCGCCGGACGTCTCGCCGGTCGAGGACCGGGTGATCGACCGCACGCTGGAGCGCTCGGCGCGCTCGCTGCGCTCCGGGCGGTCCAGGCGCTCGACCTCCGAGCGGTCGGTGTCGACCGAGCGGCTCGTGGCGCGCTCGGACAGCCGACCCCGGTCGCCGGTTCGGGTCCGGGGCGCCGGCGGCTCCTCCGACTCCTCGTCGTCATCGTCGGCGAACTCCTCGGCGTACCGGCTCGACCGGTAGCGCGAGTCACGGTAGCCACCCTTGTCGTAGCCACCGTCCTCGTACGCCCGCTCGTCGTCCTCCTCGACGAGACCGAGCCAGACCCCCGCCTTGCGCAGTGCACCCATCCCCGCGCCCTTCCGTCCGCCATGCGGCACGCGCCCCCGTGCCGTGTCGCTTGATCACGAGTGGACGATCATGCCCACCGGACCGGATCGGCAATCCCCTGGCGCGCGGTTCGCGGCCCGCCCGCCACGGCCCCCGGCTACGGGAACGCCGTCCTGAACAACACTGATGTAATTTGCTTCCGTCGCGGCCAGGCTACCCCAGCGTGGGGCGCATTCCGAGCAACGCGCTGCCGACGCGGACATGTGTCGCGCCGTGAGCGATCGCGCTCTCCAGGTCGCCGCTCATCCCCGCCGACAACGCCGTCGCGCCCGGATGATCCGCCCGCAGCCGCGCCGCGACCTCGGCCAACCGGGCGAACGCCCGGTCCGGCTCCCAGCCCAGCGGGGCGACCGCCATCAGGCCGGCCAGTCGCAGCCCCGCCGCGCCGGCGACCGCCTCGGCCACCGGGGCGAGGCCCCGCTGCGCGTCGGCCACGCCCGGCAGCGCCCCGCCCCGGGCCGGGTCACCGTCGATGCTGACCTGCACCAGCACGTCCAACGGCCGGTCCCGGACGTCGGACGCGGCGGCGTCCAGGGCGGCGGCCAGCCGGACGCTGTCCACCGACTGCACCACGTCGGCGTACCGGACGACCGAGCGGGCCTTGTTGCGCTGCAGCTGGCCGATGAAGTGCCAGCGCGGGGCCACCCCCGCGCCGGCCACCTCCGCCGCCTTGGGTGCCGCCTCCTGGTCGCGGTTCTCCCCCACGTCGGTGACCCCGAGCCCGGCCAGCGCGACCACGTCGACGGCCGGGTAGGTCTTGGTCACCGCGACCAGGGTGACCCCGCCGGGGTCCCGGCCGGCGGCCGCGCAGGCGTCGGCGACCCGGGCCCGCACCCGGGCCAGGCCGGCCGCCAGCTCGGCGCGACGCTCGGGTCGCACCGCGGTGGGCGAGTCAGTCATCGGCGCGGCTCAGGACCCGTTCTTGAGGAAGTCGGGCACGTCGACGTCGTCGAAGAGCACCCGGCGCGACGGCTGCTGCGGGGCCGGCATGGTGGCCGGCGGGCTCACCGGCGCGCTCGGCTGGGTGGGCGGGTTCTGGTTGCTCTTGCGCGGCGGCTCGACCGCCTTGTAGGCCGGCGTACCACCGTCGAAGCCGGCCGCGATCACGGTCACCCGCACCTCGTCGCCGAGCGCGTCGTCGATGACCGCACCGAAGATGATGTTGGCATCCGGGTGGGCCGCGTCGGTGACCAGCTGCGCCGCGTCGTTGATCTCGAACAGGCCGAGGTCCGAGCCGCCGGCGATGGAGAGCAGCACGCCGCGCGCGCCGTCCATGCTCTGCTCCAGCAGCGGGCTGGAGATGGCCGCCTCGGCCGCCTCGACCGCGCGGTTCTCGCCGCGGGCGCTGCCGATGCCCATCAGCGCGCTGCCGGCGCCGCTCATCACGCTCTTCACGTCGGCGAAGTCCAGGTTGATCAGGCCCGGCGTGGTGATCAGGTCGGTGATGCCCTGGACACCGGAGAGGAGCACCTGGTCCGCGGTGCGGAAGGCGTCCATCATCGAGATGTTGCGGTCGCCGAGGGCGAGCAGCCGGTCGTTCGGGATCACGATGAGGGTGTCGCACTGGTTGCGCAGTTCCTCGATGCCCGCCTCGGCCTGCACCTGCCGGCGCTTGCCCTCGAACGAGAACGGCCGGGTGACCACACCGATGGTCAGCGCGCCGAGCTTGCGCGCGATGTTCGCCACCACCGGCGCTCCGCCGGTGCCGGTGCCGCCGCCCTCGCCGCAGGTGACGAAGACCATGTCGGCGCCCTTGAGCACCTCCTCGATCTCGTCGCGGTGGTCCTCGGCGGCGTTCTTGCCGACGTCCGGGTTGGCGCCGGCGCCCAGCCCGCGGGTCAGCTCCCGGCCCACGTCCAGCTTGACGTCGGCGTCGCTCATCAGCAGCGCCTGCGCGTCGGTGTTGATCGCGATGAACTCGACGCCCTTGAGCCCAACCTCGATCATCCGGTTGACGGCGTTCACGCCGCCGCCCCCGATGCCGACGACCTTGATGACCGCCAGGTAGTTGTGCGGAGGTGTCATCTCCGGTCCTTTCCCTTCGAGATTGGCATGGGCCGACCCCACACGGCTTGGCCGGACCAGAGGAGAACCCTCACCCTCTACTAGAGGCTTAGAGTTATGTCAACCACTGATCTCTTCGGGGCAACGTATGCGCCGCCGCGCCAGGAGCCAAGGACCCACTCCGGCGTGTCGCCGTCCGAGCGGCCGGCGACACACCAGCCGCTCGCTGACTCACCGGTCACTGGAACGTGACCACGTCCGGCGCGCTGACGTCGATCCGGTCGGCCTTGCGCGGCAGCAGGGCGGTGGCCACCGAGGACTTGTCCGGGCTGCGCGAGGCGTCGCCCCAGAAGACCTGCCGCTCCCCACGCAGCACCACCGTGATCCGGGCCAGCCCGGCCACGTCCACCGCGACCAGCTCGGCCCGCAGCTTCGCGCCGAGCGCGGCGAGCACCGTCAGCCCGGCCCGGGTGCCCGGGTCGTCCGGGCCCGGCGCGGCCACCCGGACGAGCGGCAGCCCCTCGGGCGCGGTGTCCGCGCGCTGGAAGACCACGCCGGCCGCGTCGACGACGGCGAACCGCCCGCCCTGCGGCACCGCCGCCACCGGCACCCGCTCGACCACCGTGACGACGAGCGCGCCCGGCCAGTCCCGCTCCACCGTGGCCCGGGCCACCGGCGGCAGCGCGCCGACCCGGCGGGCGGTCGCGGCCAGGTCCACCCGGGCCAGCGGCGTGTCGTCCGGCACCGCCGCCGCGTCCCGGATCTCCACCGGCGTGACCAGCCGCGCGCCGACCACCCGCACCTCACGGACGCCGAACAGGCCGGTGCCCAGCACCGTCCAGGCGACCAGCGCGGCGACCGTGACCACCGCCGCGGCGACCGCCCAGGGCAACGCCGCCCGCATCCGCCGCTGCCGGGCCCGAGCCATGAAGCGGCGGGTCGACGGCGGCACCGCGTCCGCGCCGGCCCGCACCAGCTGCCAGCGCCGGACCGGGCTGCGCCGCCCCGCCCCGCCGTCCTGGCCGGGGGTACGACCGCGGGCCGGCCCGGGGCTCATCCGGCGGTGGTCGCCGCGCCGTCCGGGCCGACGCCGGCGCCCAGGGCGGTGGCGCCACCGGCACGGGCCAGCAGCGCGTCCAGCAACTGGTCACCCATCAGCGAGATCGGCGGGGCGCCCATGGTCACCACCACGTCGCCGGCGCGGGCCCGGCGCGCGACCTCGGCCGGCACGTCGTCCCACGCGTCGACGAAGACCTTCCGCTCCGCCGGCAGCGGCACCGCCTCGATCAGCGCGGCCGACCCCTCGCCGGGCTTGCGCAGCTCGCCGGGGCCGAAGACCTCCAGCAGGACCAGCTCGTCGGCGATGCCGAGCGCGGCGGCGATCTCCGCCTGCAGGTCCCGGGTGCGGTAGAGCCGGTAGGGCTGGAAGACCACGATCAGCCGGCCGTCCCCGGCCACCTCCCGCAGCGTCTGCAGCGCCAGCGTCATCGAGGTCGGGTGGTAGGCGTACTCGTCGTAGACCAGCACGCCGTCCGCGACGCCCTTGCGCTCGAAGCGCCGGCGCACGCCGGGGAACGCGCCGAGCGCGGCCTCCGCCGCCGCCACCGGCAGCTCCAGCAGGTACGCGGCGAGCACCGCGGCGGCGCTGTTGAGCGCCATGTGCCGGCCCGGGACCGGCAGCCGGATCTCGCCCAGCGACCGGCCCTCGACCTCGGCCAGGTAGCGCACGCCCTGCGCCGACGAGGTCACGTCGCTCATCCGCAGGTCCGCGTCGGCGGACTCGCCGTACGTCCACACCCGACGGCCCTCGGCCCGCAGCGTCTCGGCCAGCCGCCGCCCACCCGCGTCGTCGGCGCAGGTGACCACGAAACCGTCCGGGTCGGTGAGCCGGGCGAACTCGGCGAACGCCGCCTCCAGGGTGGCCAGGTCGCCGTAGGTGTTGAGGTGGTCCGCCTCGACGTTCGTGATGATCGACAGGTACGGGCGGTAGATGAGGAACGAGCGGTCGCTCTCGTCCGCCTCGACCACGAAGTGCTCACCGGTGCCGTGGTGCGCGCCGGAGCCGACCTCGGAGATTTCCCCGCCGATGACGAAGGACGGATCGGCGCCGGCCTGCTGGAGCACCATGGTGACCATCGACGTGGTGGACGTCTTGCCGTGCGTACCGGCCACCGCCACCGTGCGGCGGCCGGTCATCGCGGCCGCCAGCGCCTCGGAGCGGTGCAGCACCCGCAGGCCCCGCCGGCGCGCCTCGACCATCTCCAGGTGGTCCTGCGGGATGGCGGTGGAGTAGACGACCGTGTCCACGCCGTCGAGGTTCGCCGCCTCGTGGCTCATGTGGATCGTCCCGCCCAGCGCCCGCAGGCCGGCCAGGGACGGCCACTCCCGCAGCTCGCTGCCGGAGACCGGCAGGCCGCGGGTGAGGAAGAGCCGGGCCAGCCCGGCCATCCCGACCCCGCCCACCCCGATCAGGTGGATCCGGCCCAGGTCCTCCGCGGTCGTCGTGCCGGCGGGCGTGAACTGCGCGGTGTTCATGAGGGGTACCTTCCCGTCGCGGCGACGCCCATTACCGGCTCACCGCCTCGTAGACGAAGTTCAGCAGGGCCACGTCGCCGTCGCGGCGGCCGTAGCCGGCCGCGGCGTGACTCATCGCCCAGAGCCGCTGCGGGTCCCGGATCAGCGGGATCACCGTGTGCTCCACCCAGGCCGGGGTCACCTCGGCGTCGTCGACGAGCAGCCCGCCGCCGGCCTCCACCACGGGCAGCGCGTTGCGCTTCTGCTCCTGGTTGCTGTGCGGGTAGGGCACGTAGACCGTGGGCAGGCCGATCGCGGCCACCTCGGCGCAGGTCATCGCGCCGCCGCGGCCCAGCATCAGGTCGGCCGCCGCGTAGCCCAGCTCCATCTCGGACAGGTAGGGCAGGGTCACGTACGGCACCGGCAGGTCGGTGGGGACCGAGACCGGCTCGTTGCGGGCGCCGATCACGTGCAGCACCTGCACGCCGTTGCGGGCCAGTTCCTTGGCGGCGCCGGAGACGGCCAGGTTGATCGAGCGGGCGCCCTGCGAGCCGCCGGCCACGAAGAGCACCGGCAGGTCGGGGCGGAGCCCGAAGTGCGCCCGGGCGGCGTCGCGCAGGGCCGCGCGGTCCAGCCCGGCGATGCCCCGGCGCAGCGGCACCCCGACCACCCGGGCGTCACGCAGCGCCTCGGCCTGCGCCGGCTGGTGCGGGAAGCCCACCGCGACGTTCTTGGTGAACTTCATGCCGAGCCGGTTGGCCACCCCCGGCGGCACGTTCACCTCGTGGATGACGATCGGCAGGTCGCGGCGCCACGCGGCCAGGTAGCCGGGCACCGAGACGTACCCGCCGAAGCCGACCACGGCGTCGGCCTGGACCTCGTCGATCACCTTGCCCGCCGCGCGGGCCGCCTTCCACATCCGGTCCGGGGTGCGCACCAGGCCCATGTTGACCGACCGGGGCAGCTGGTAGGCCGGGATCTGCCGCAGGTCGTAGCCGGCCGGCGGGATCAGCTCGTTCTCCAGCCCTTTCGGTGTGCCCAGGCAGGTGATGCGGACGCTCGGGTCGTGTCGGCGCAGGCAGTCGGCGAAGGCGAGCAGCGGGTAGATGTGCCCGCCCGTACCCCCTCCGCAGAGCACCACCGAACGCAGCGGACCCATCAGCGTCTCCTCTCGCTCGCCGAGCCGGCACGCGTCCGGTCGGACCGGACGCCGCGGGCCGCGGCCTGATCGTCCTGCCGACGCTGGCGGGACCGGGGCACGGGACCTCGGTCCGCCGGGGGCGACGCCGGTCGGCGTCGCCGGCCGGGAAGCGGCGGCAACGGGGCCCACACTAGTCGGACCCATCGGGCCGGCGGACGGGCGTGCAGGGCCCGGGCCGCGTCCGGCTCGGCGCGGGCGAAGGAGGCGAGCATGCCGATCGCGGCAAGCGTCACCACCAGGGCGCTGCCACCGTCGGAGATGAACGGCAGCGGTACGCCGGTGAGCGGCAGCAGCCCGGTCACGCCGCCGATGTTGATGACGGCCTGACCGACCAGCCAGGCGGTCACGCCGGCCGCGGCGAGACGGCGGAACGGGTCCTCCACCCGACGGGCGATCCGCATGCCGGTGTAGGCGAGGACGGCGAAGAGCACCAGGATGACGGTGCAGCCCACCACGCCCAACTCCTCGGCGACGATGGCGAAGATGAAGTCGTTGTGCGCCTCGGGCAGCCAGCCGTACTTGAAGCTGCTCTGGCCCAGCCCGACGCCGAACCAGCCGCCGTTGCCGATCGCATAGCGGGCCTGGATGAGCTGGTAGCAGTTCTCCAACTGCTGATCGAAGCAGGTCTGCGGCGACGGCGGGTCGAGCCACATGGTCAGCCGGCCGAGCCGGTAGTTGTCGGCGTCGCGGGAGCCGGAGCCGGCGCCGAGTGAGGCCACCGCGACCAGCAGGCCGACGCCGACCAGGCCGACCGCGGAGAGCGAGGCGAACACCCGACCCCGCACGCCGGCCGCCCAGAGCAGCCCGACCACCAGCGCCAGCAGGCACAGCATGCTGCCCAGGTCGTTGTAGCCGACCAGGACGAAGAGCAGGCCGACCACCGGGAACAGCGGCGTGGCCAGCTCGCGCCACCAGCCCAGCGCGGCGCCCTTGCGGGCCAGCACGTGCGCGCCCCACAGCACCAGCGCGAACTTGGCCACCTCGGCCGGTTGGAGCGAGATCGGCCCGAGGGAGAGCGAGAGGAGTGCGCCCTTCAACGGCCCGATGGACGCCACCCCGAACAGCGATTCCAGCGCGACCAGCAGGTTGAGCAGGAGCAGCAGCACCACCGCCACGCCGAGCGCGGGACGGCTCACCGCCCGGAAGGTGCGCGCGGGCAGCCGCTGGCAGGCCCAGAACGCGCCCACGCCGATCACCGCGAACACGGCCTGCTTGACCAGCGAGGCCGCCGCGTCGTCCTCCAGCACGTAGTCGCGCACGCTGGTCGCGGAGAAGACCATGGTGAGGCCGATCAGCAGCAGCAGGCCGGCGCTGGAGAGCAGCAGGTAGTACGAGGCCAGCGGCCGGGCCAGCAGGCCGCGCAGCGCGGCCAGGCCGCCGGCCGGGTCCCACCGGGTCGCGTCGGCCGGCGGATCGCCCGGCGGCGTGGCCGCGGGCGCACGACGGGCCGGCGGGTCGCTGGTGACCTGGATGTCTCGTCCCTCCCCCACCCGCTCATCATGGCGGCTCGACAGGCCCGCCCGTGGCGCAACCGCCCGGTCGGCGTGTCGGATCCGAAGGAGGGGCCCCTTCTTAACAGACGTCTGTTAAGAAGGGGCCCCTCCTCACACCTAGCTCACCGCGGCGAGGAACTCGCTGTAGAACAGGCCCAGCGCGATGGCCACCCCGATGCCGGCGATGATCCAGAAGCGGACCACGATGTTGACCTCGCTCCAGCCGGCCAGCTCGAAGTGGTGCTGCAGCGGCGACATCCGGAACACCCGCTTGCCTGTGGTGCGGAACGAGATGATCTGGATGACCACCGACATCGTGATGATCACGAAGAGGCCGCCCAGGATCGGCAGCAGCAGGATGGTGCGGGTGGACATCGCCATGCCGGCGATCAGGCCGCCCAGCCCGAGCGCGCCGGTGTCGCCCATGAAGATCCGCGCGGGCGACGTGTTCCACCAGAGGAAGCCGACGCAGGCGCCGGCCGCCGCGCCGGCGATCAGCGCGATCTCCAGCGGGTCGCGCACCGTGTAGCAGTAGGACTCGGTGTAGTTCGGGTCCGCGCACCAGTGCCGGTACTGCCAGAACGCGATCAACGCGTACGCGGCGAGCACCATCACCGAGGCGCCGGTGGCCAGACCGTCCAGCCCGTCGGTGAGGTTGACGCCGTTGGTGGCCGCCATCACCACCATGATGATGACGATCACCGCGCCGATCTTGCCGATCTCCAGCGCCGGAATGTCCCGGATGAAGCTCAACGTGGTGCTGCCGACCGTCTCGGTGTTGGTCGCGTTGCCCCGGACGTCGGTCATGCTCGACGGGAAGTAGACCGCCACCGCGCCGAAGACGGCGCCGACCAGGATCTGCCCGGCCAGCTTGCCCCGCTTGTTGAGGCCGCCGCTGTGCCGCTTACGGACCTTCAGGAAGTCGTCGATGAAGCCGACCGCGCCGGAGAACACCATCAGCCCCAGCAGCACCAGCGCCGTGATGGTCGGCTCGACCTGCGCGATCTGTGCGTCGGGCAGCGTGGTCAGGGCCAGGTGCCCGGCGACGTACGCGATGACCGTGGCCAGGATGAAGACCACGCCGCCCATCGTCGGCGTGCCCTTCTTGCCCTCGTTGCTGGCCAGCCCGAGGTTCGAGCGGATCGGCTGGCCGGCCTTCAGCCGGGCGAACACCTTGATCGCGATCGGGGTGCAGAACAGCGAGATCAGGAACGCGACCCCGATGGCGACGATGACCGCCCTCATGCGGCGCCGCCCTCCGTCGCCGTCTCCCGGGCGTCCGCGCGCAGCGCGTCGGCCACCTCCCAGGTCCGATACCGCGAGCCCTTCACCAGCACCACGTCCCCCGGACGCAGCTCGCTCCGCAGCACCTCGACGGCCGCCGCCTGATCGGTGAGCAGCACCGACTCTCCTCCCCAGTTGCCTACCGCTGTCGCGCCCTCGTGGATCGGCGCCGCCGGCTCGCCCACCACGAGCAGCCGGTCCACTCCCAACTCGGCCGCGAGCCGGCCGACCTGCTGATGACCCTCCCGCTCGAAGTCGCCCAGCTCGGCCATGAAGCCGAGCACCGCGACGGTACGCCCCTCGCCGCGCATGCTGGCCAACGCCCGCAGCGCCACGCCGGTGGACGCCGGGTTCGCGTTGTACGAGTCGTCGATCACGGTCACCCCGTCGGGGCGCTCGAACACGTCCATCCGCCGGGTGGAGACCAGGCCCAGCTCGCCCAACGCGGCGGCCAGATCGGCCAGCGGCAGGCCCAGCTCGCGGGCGACCGCGGCGGCCGCGAGCGAGTTGGACACCTGGTGCCGGCCGGTCAGCCCGAGCCGCACCGGGACGCTCCCCTCCGGCGTCACGAGCGTGTACGAGGGCCGACCCCGGCCGTCCAGCGTCACGCCCACCGCGCGCACGTCGGCCTGCGCCGACTCGCCGTAGCGGACCACCCGGGCCGCGGTCCGCGTCGCCATCGCGTCCACCCGGGGGTCGTCGGCGTTGAGCACCGCCAACCCGTCGTCGGGCAGCGCCTCGACCAGCTCCCCCTTGGCCAGCGCGATGGTGTCCACCGAGCCGAACTCGCCGATGTGCGCCACCCCGACGTTGAGCACCACCGAGATCCGCGGCGGCACCACGTCGCACAGGTAGCGGATGTGCCCCACCCCGCGGGCGCCCTTCTCCATCACCAAGTAGCGGGTGTCCGGCGTGGCCTGCAACGCGGTGTACGGATGCCCCAGCTCGTTGTTGAACGAGCCGGGCGGCGCCACGGTCGGGCCGAGACGCACCGCGAGCTGGGCGATCAGATCCTTGGTGGTGGTCTTGCCGGAGGAGCCGGTCAGGCCGATCACGGTCAGCCCGGGCAGCCGGTCGACCACCGCGCGGGCCAACCGGCCCATCGCGTCGAGCGCGTCGTCGACGAGCACCATCGGCACGCCCGGCACCTCGCGGGTGCCGAGCACGGCCACCGCGCCGGCGTCCACCGCGCCGGCGGCGTAGTCGTGGCCGTCCACCCGCTCGCCGGAGAACGCGACGAAGAGCCCGCCGGCTGCCACCTTGCGGGAGTCGAACTCGACAGTCCCGGTGACCCGGGCGTCCGGGTCGGCGCCGGCCAGCCGGCCACCGACCGCCGAGGCCACCTCGGCCAGCGTCAGCGGGATCACCGCTGCCCCACCAGGTCACCGAAGCGGGCGCGCAGCGCGGTCGCCAGCTCCACCCGGTCGTCGAACGGCAGCACCTCGCCGCCGACCTCCTGGCCGCGCTCCTGCCCCTTGCCCAGCACCGCCACCACGTCACCCGGTTCGGCCACCCGGACCGCCTCCTCGATCGCCGCCCGCCGGCCGGGCACCTCGATGATGCGGGCCGGCGCGGCGGCGGCGTACGCGCCGGCCAGCACCTCGGCCCGGATGGTGGCCGGGTCCTCGGTCCGCGGGTTGTCGTCGGTCACCAGCAGCACGTCGGCGCCCCGGGCGGCCACCTCGCCCATCACCGGGCGCTTGCCCCGGTCCCGGTCGCCGCCGGCGCCCACCACGCAGACCAGCCGACCGTCGGTCAGCCCGCGCAGCGCGGTCAGCACCGCCTCGATCGCGTTCGCCTTGTGCGCGTAGTCGACCACGCCGCGCACCGGCGCGTCGCCGCTGACCAGCTCCAGCCGGCCGGGCACGCCGCCGCAGTCGGCCACGCCGGCCGCCGCGGTGCCCGGGTCGACGCCGGCGGCCACCAGCGTGGCGACGGCCAGCAGCGCGTTGGCGACGTTGTGCCGGCCGGGCAGCGCCACTCCGGTGGGCAGCGCCGGCGCGTCCGGGCCGTGCAGGGTGAAGCGCTGCGCGTAGCCCTCGCCGTCGATGTCCTCGGCCCACCAGGTGGCGGACGGGTCACCGGCCGCCGAGTAGGTGACAGTGGCGGGCTTGCGCAGCGGGCGCAACGCCGGGTCGTCGTGGTTGAGCACCTCGACCCGGCAGCGGCCGTCGAAGAGCCGGGCCTTGGCGGCGAAGTAGTCCGCCTCGTCGGCGTGGAAGTCGAGGTGGTCGGAGCCGAAGTTGGTGTAGCCGCCGACGTCGAACCGGACGCCACCGACCCGGCCCATGGCGAGCGCGTGGCTGGACACCTCCATGACCACGGCGTCCACCCCGCGCTCGCGGGCCACCGCCAGCATGGCGTGCAGGTCGGTGGCCTCCGGCGTGGTCCGGACGCTGTCCACGACCAGGTCGCCGAGGCGGGTCTCCACGGTGCCGATCAGGCCGGTGGTGTGCCCGGCGGCGCGCAGTCCGGACTCGATCAGGTAGCTGGTGGAGGTCTTGCCGGCGGTGCCGGTCACCCCGATCACGGTCAGCTGCGCGGTCGGGTCGCCGTAGATCGTGGCGGCCACCTCGCCGAGCACGCCACGGGCGTCGTCGACGACCAGCACGGGCAGGCCCGCGCCCTCGGTCAGCGGCACACCGGCCGGGTCGGTCAGCACGGCCACCGCGCCGGCCTCGGCCGCGGCGGCGGCGAACTCCGCGCCGTGCCGGCGGGCGCCGGGCAGGGCCGCGTACAGGTCGCCGGGGCGGACCTCCTGGCTGGCGTGGGTGACCCCGGTGACGGCCAGCTCGGCGGCCCCCTCCGGCGTCGGAACGGCCAGTCGGGCGGCGAGGTCACCGAGCCGGACGGGCAGCACGGTGGCGGGACGTGGATTGCCGGACACGGCGTCAGACCCTACCCGGTCGTCCGGTTCCGACCGCACAGCCGCCCCGGTGGTTCGTCGCCACTCACCGATGATGTCCCGCCGGGCCCGCTCAGCGCGGAAAGACCTCGAACTTCGGGGACTTGTCGGTCAGCGACGGCGGCACCCGGTAGTGGCGCAGCGTGAAGCCCATCATCTCGCGGAACGCCGGCGCGGCGACCGCGCCGCCCTCGCCGCCAGGGCTCCAGACGAAGACCGCCACCACGTAGCGGGGCTTCTCCGCCGGGGCCATCCCGATGAACGAGCCGACCTCGCCCGGCTGCTTCTTGCCGTTGTCGTAGCGCAGGCCGGTGCCGGTCTTGCCGGCCACCCGGTAGCCGGGCACGGCGGCGGCCAGGCCGGTGGCCCGCCCGTCCGGGCCGTCGACGGTGGTGACCGCCTCCAGCATCCGGCGCAGGGCGGCGGCGTTGGCCGGGCTGAGCACCGAGTGGGTGGCCGGGGCGGCGCTCGGGGTCCCCTTGCCGTCCGGGCCGATCGTCTCCTTGATCAGGTGCGGTTGCACGTACGTGCCGTTGTTGGCGATGGCGTTGTACGCGGCGGCCATCTGCAGCGGCGTGGCGTCCACGCTGTGCCCGATCGGCACCGACCCGTACGACGACCCGCTCCACTCGTCGGCCGGGAGCAGCCGGCCGGGCGCCTCGCCGGGTAGTCCCTCGCCGGTCGGCTGCCCCAGCCCGAACCGCTTCTGGTAGTCGATCAGCCGGTCCTTGCCCAGCTTGCCCGCGATCTCGATGGTGCCGATGTTGGACGAGAAGGCGAGCATCCCGGGGATGCTCATCACGCGGCCGTCCGCGTGGTGGGTGTCCTCGAACGGGACGCCACCCAGGACCATGGTGTTGGGCACCGGGAGCGTGGTGTTCGGCGTGATCACGCCCTCCTGGAGCGCCGCGCCGAAGGTGATCGCCTTGTGGATCGAGCCGGGGTCCACCACGAAGCTGGTGGCCGCGTCGTCCCGGTCGGCCGGCGAGTTGACCTTGCTCGGGTCGGCCGCGTCGTAGGTGGGCTGGCTCGCCTGGGCCAGCACCTCCCCGGTGGGGACGTCCATGATGACCGCCGCGGCGACGCTGCCCTTGGCCTGGGACACCTGCTTGGCCAGGATCCGCTGCGTCATGAACTGCAGGTCCCGGTCGACGGTGAGCTGGAGCGAGCTGCCCGGCCTGGGCTGGGTGGTGCTGCTGAAGCCGCCCGGGATGGGCGCGGCCAGGTCGCCCAGACCGGCCTCGTAGGTGCGCTTGCCCGGCTGGCCGCGCAGCAGGTCGTCGTACTTCGCCTCCAGGCCCTCCAGGCCGTTCATGTCCTGGCTGACGAAGCCGATCATGTTGGCGGCAAGGTCGCCGCCGGGCACCTCACGACGCTCGTCCCGGTGCACGTTGATGCCAGCCAGGTCCAAGGCCATGATCTGCTTGGCCGTGCCGATCTCCACACCGCGGGCCAGGTAGACGAACTCGGTGTCGCGTGCGGTGCCGGGCACCTTGCGGCGCTGCATCTTGTCGGCGAGGTCGGACACCGGCACGCCAAGCAGTGGGGAGAGCGCCCGCGCGGTGGCGAACCGGTCCTTGACCAGGGTCGGGTCGGCGAAGACGTAGCGCGCCTCCACGCTGTGCGCCAGCGGCTCGCCGTCGCGGTCGAGGATGGCGCCGCGCGGGGCCGGCAGCTCGATCACCTTGACCCGGTTGGGCAGGCCGCCGTCGGCGTACGCCGGGCTGTCCGCGGTCTGCAGGTAGACCAGCCGGACGCCGATGCTGGCGAACAGCGTCAGGGCCAGCACCGTGGCCAGCCGCAGTCGCCGGCGCGGGTCGCCCAGCCTCGGCGGCCGGCGGGGCTTGCGGACCGGCCGGCGGGCCGCCGGGCGGCGCGGGCCGGGCCGGCGGCGCGGCGGCGGGTCGTCCTCGTCGTCGAACGGCTCGTGCACCGGGCGCGCGGAGACGGTCCGCACCACGCCGGCGCGGCCGCCCGCCGTCCGGCGGCCGGCCCGGGCGCTCTCCCCGGCCGTGGCCGGCTCCCGCCGGCCGGCGCGGGCGGCCCGGCCGCCGTCGACCACCTGCAACGCCGGCCGGAACGGATCGCCGGAACGGTTGCTGCGCGGGGTACGCCGCTGCTCGGCGCCGCCCTCGCGGATGGTCCGCCCGCGCGGGGTGTACGCCCTGGCGTCGGAGATCCCGCCGACGCCCGGCTCCCGCGGCTCGGCCCCACGCGACGAGCCGCGCCGGGAGCCTGTGGCGTCCCGGCGCGGTTCGTCCGATCTCGGCGGCACTGCTCAGCCTCCGTTGCCCTGCTGACCGGCGCCGGCCGGCCCGCCCTCCGCGGGGTGCGGCACGCCGATGGTCCGCCCGTCGGGCAGCCGGATGTAGGCCGGGTCCTCGGACTCCACCAGGCCCAACTTCCGGGCGTTGGCGGTGAGGTTGCCCGGCGCCTCCTGGTCGGCGATCTCCTTCTTCAGTTCCTGCTCGTCGACGTCGAGCTTGGCCTGCTGCTGCTGGAGCCGCTCCAGCCGGAAGGCGTTCTCGTTGATCTTGGTGTTGACCGCCAGGATGCCGAGCACCCCGCCGACCACGAGCACCAGGATCAGCCCGACGAAGGGCGCCCGCGGCACCCGGATCGGCGGCGGCGGGGCGACCCGCAGCCGCGGCGCGGCCGGCGTGGTGACCCGGGTCCGCTCGGCCGGACGCAGTGCGGCGCTGCCCGCCGTCGGGTACTCGCGCGCCCCCCGGGCGCGGGTCCCCTCCCGGCGGTCGGCCGCGGTCGTCGTGGTGTCTCGCGTGGTGCGCGCCGTGGTCCGGCCCCCCGACCGCGGTGCGCGCTGCCCGACGGCCCCCCGGCCGTCGCGCTTCTCGACGTTCATGTCCCCTCCCCCTCCTCGTCCGTCCCGTTCCCCGGTTGGTGCATCGCCTTCACCCGGCGGCGGTACCGTTCGCGGTCGGTACGCCCCTGCCGGGTCGCCTCCGGATCGAGCCGTTCCGCGGCCCGCAGCCGCACCGAGGCGGACCGCGGGTTCGCGGCCACCTCCGCCTCCCCGGGAAGCTCGGCGCCCCGGCTCAACAGCCGGAACGTCGGGCCCGACCCGGGCAGTTCGACCGGAAGGTCGACCGGGCCCTTGCTGCGGACCCGGTCGGCGAGCGCCTGCTTGGTGAGCCGGTCCTCCAGCGAGTGGTAGGACAGGACCACCATGCGGCCGCCCACGGTGAGCTTGTCCAGAGCGGCCGGCAGCGCCGTCTCCAGCGCTGCCAGTTCTCTGTTTACCTCGATCCGTAAAGCCTGAAACGTTCTCTTTGCCGGGTGTCCGCCCGTTCGTCGGGCCGGCGCCGGAATCGCGTCCCGGACCAGCTCGGCCAGCCGGGCCGACGACGTGATCCGAGCCCGCTCGCGCTCCCGGATGATCGCCGAGGCGACCTTCCCGGCGAACTTCTCCTCGCCGTACACCCGCAGCAGCCGGGCCAGCTCCGGGTGGCCGTAGCTGTTGACCACCTCCTCGGCGGTCACCCCCCGGGTCTGGTCCATCCGCATGTCCAGCGGCGCGTCCTGCGCGTAGGCGAACCCGCGGTCGGGTGCGTCGAGTTGCAGGGACGAGACGCCGAGATCGAACAGCACGCCGTCGATCGCCGGGTAGCCGAGCCGGTCGAGCACCTCGGGCAGCTCGTCGTAGACGGCGTGCTCCAGGTGGATCCGGTCGGCGAACCGGGCCAGCCGGACCCGCGCGTGGGCGAGCGCCTCGGTGTCCCGGTCCAGGCCGATGAGGACCGTGTCCGGGTGTGCCGTGAGGACCGCCTCGGCGTGCCCGGCCAGGCCGAGCGTGGCGTCGACGTGCACGGTCCGGCCGGGACGGCCCAGCGCGGGGGCCAGCAGCTCGAGACACCGCTCGAGCAGCACCGGCACGTGCGTGCCGCGTAGCTCCCCCATGTCGACCCCCACCGCTAGAAAACCGTTTCCGTCCACGTGTCCGTCGTCGCCACGACGCCTCGCCATACCGCCAGATCCCCATCCGCTCCCCGCCCGCCGGAGGCCGCGGCCCTCCGTGTCGGATCGTGCGCCTGGCACCGGGGAAGGGGTGCCAGGAACTCGAAAGCGGCTGGAGATCTCGCAGTACGTCGGGCGCCGTCACGCCCTACAGACCGCCGGGCAGCACCCCCTCCTCGATGTCGGCGAAGTCGTCTTCGCTCTCCGCGAGGTAGGCCTCCCAGGCCGCCCTGTCCCAGATCTCCACCCGGGTGCTCGCGCCGATCACGACCAGTTCCCGGTCGAGGGCCGCGTAGGACCGCAGGTGCCCGGGAATCGTGACCCGCCCCTGCTTGTCCGGCACCTCGTCGTGCGCGCTGGCGAAGAAGACCCGGCTGTAGGCCCGGGCCGCCTTGCTGGTCATCGGTTGCGCGCGCAACTGGTCGGCGATGCGCTGGAACTCGGGCATCGGGAAGACGTAGAGGCAGCGCTCCTGCCCTTTGGTGATCACGACACCCCCCGCCAGCTCATCCCGGAACTTGGCCGGCAGGATCAACCGGCCTTTGTCGTCCAGGCGCGGAGTGTGGGTGCCGAGGAACATCGGCCCAACCCCCTCGCCCTGAGCGGCGTTCGCGGCGCCGCTGACCCCCCGGGCCGGTGTGGCCCTCCCGGCCTCACCATCGCGCCCCACTCTACTCCACTTCCCTCCACCTGCAACCAGAATCGCCGCTTCGGCGCGGCGCGTCCACGCGCAAAACCGCACGTCAATGCGGGTGGGGCGGAGTGGAGGGCCGGGACGCCCCCGCCGGTGCGTCCGCTACCCGACATCGACCGCCGCCGTCCGGCGGAGCGCGCTCGGGCCGTCCACCGCGCCGTCCCCGGCCGAACGGTTCACCGTCGGCGGCGATCTGGCGGCGGTCGTGGTCCGGTAACCTCGCTCGGGTGACGGACGCGAAGATGCCCATGCGGGCAAAGGTGGCCAGCTCCGTGTCGCGCACCGCCGCGGCGCTGTCGCGGGCCGCGGGTCGTGGCGACGGCTCGGTGATCGGCGGCTGGATCGGCCTCAAGATCGATCCCGACCTGCTCGCCCACCTCTCGGCCGGGCGTGCCATCGCCCTGGTGTCCGGCACCAACGGCAAGACCACCACCACCCGGCTGACCACCGCCGCGGTCGGCGTGCTGGGCCGGGTGGCCTCCAACGCCTTCGGCGCCAACATGCCCACCGGGCACACCTCGGCGCTGGCCAAGGCCGGCAGCACGCCCTACGCCGTGCTGGAGGTGGACGAGCACTACCTGGCCCAGGTGCTGGAGGCGACCGAGCCGCACGTGGTGGCGCTGCTCAACCTCTCCCGCGACCAGCTCGACCGGGCCAAGGAGGTCGCCATGATGGCGCAGCTCTGGCGCGCCGCGCTGGTCCGGCACCCCAGGGTGCGGGTGGTCGCCAACGCCGACGACCCGATGGTGGTCTGGGCCGCGACACCGCCGGGCGACCCGGCCCAGGGCCACGTGCCGCCGCACGTCACCTGGTTCAGCGCCGGCCAGCGCTGGCACGACGACTCGTGGGTCTGCCCGGAGTGCGGCTCCACCATCCAGCGCTCCGGCGGGCAGTGGTGGTGCACCGGCTGCCCGCTGCGCCGCCCCGAGCCGCAGTGGACGGTAGAGGACGACGGCGTGCTCGACCCCACCGGCGCCTGGCACAAGATCCAACTTCAGCTCCCCGGCACGGTCAACCTCGGCAACGCGGCGACCGCGCTGGCGGTCGCCGCCGAGTTCGGCGTACGCCCGGTGGACGCGGTCTCCCGACTCGGCACTGTCACCTCGGTGGCCGGCCGCTACGCCCAGGTCGACCGGGACGGGCGCAACATCCGGCTGCTGCTGGCCAAGAACCCGGCGAGCTGGCTGGAGGCGTTCGACATGGCCGACGTAGCGCCGACGCTGCTCTCGATCAACGCCCGCGACCCCGACGGGCTGGACACGTCGTGGCTGTTCGACGTCGACTTCTCGCCGCTGGCCGGCCGGCAGGTGCTGATCACCGGCGACCGGGCGTACGACCTGGCGGTGCGACTCGACGTCAACGGCGTGCCGTTCCGGCACGTGCGCACGTTCGACGAGGCGGTCCGGGCGGTGCCGCCGGGCCGGCTGGAGGTCATCGCCAACTACACCGCCTTCCAGGACATCCGAGCGGAGCTGGACCGTGTCAACTGAGAGCCTGCGCATCGTCTGGGTCTATCCCGACCTGCTGTCCACCTACGGCGACCGGGGCAACGCGCTGATCCTGGCCCGCCGGGCCCAGCTGCGCGGCATGCCGGTCGAGGTGCTGGAGGTCCGCTCCGACCAGCGACTGCCGGCCACCGCCGACATCTACCTGATCGGCGGCGGCGAGGACGGCCCGCAGGCGCTGGGCGCCCAGCGCCTGCTCGCCGACGGCGGCCTGCACCGGGCGGTGGCCCAGGGTTCCGTGGTGTTCGGCGTCTGTGCCGGCTACCAACTGCTCGGCACCTCCTTCTTCGCCAAGGGCACCCGCTGCGCCGGCCTGGAGCTGCTCGACCTCTCCTCCGACCGGGGTCCGAACCGGGCGGTCGGCGAGCTGGCCGGCGAGGTCGACCCGCGGCTGGGCATCCCGCAGCTGACCGGGTTCGAGAACCACGGCGGGCGCACCCACCTCGGCCCGGGCGTGTCGCCGCTGGCCCGGGTGACCGCCGGCGTCGGCAACGACGGCGCCACCGAGGGCGCCTGGCGGGGCAAGCTGCTCGGCACCTACTCGCACGGTCCCGCGCTGGCCCGCAACCCCGACCTGGCCGACCTGCTGCTGCGGTGGGCCACCGGCATCCACCAGCTCCCGCCGCTCGACGACACCTGGGCCGACCGGCTCCGGTCGGAGCGCCGCAACGCGGTGGCCGCCGCCGCCCGGGCATGACCGGCGCCGCCCGGCCAGGGCGGCGACCGGTGGTCCGCCGGCTCGCCGGGCTGCTCGGGCAGCCGTCGGCGCGCCGGTTCGGGCTGTTGCTCCTGCTCCTCGCCGGGTTCGCCGTCACGCTGCTGCTGGTGCCCCGGCCGGACGCGGCGGACCTGCCCCGGCTCGCCGACGCGCTCGGCGGGTACGCCCCGGTCGCGGCCGTGGTCGGCGGCGCGCTGCTGCTGGTGGCCCTGGTGCCCCGGACGTTCGTCACGCTGGCCTCGGGTGCGATCTTCGGTCCGGTGCAGGGCGCCGCGTACGCGCTCGGCGCGGCGCTGCTCGCGGCGGCGCTCGGGTTCGCGGTCGGCCGGATGCTGGGCCGCGACTTCGTGGCCGAGCGGGTCCGCGGCCGGCTGGCCCGGCTGGACGGCTGGTTCGCCCGACAGAGCGTGTTCGGGGTGATCACCGTGCGACTCCTGCCGATCGCCGGCTTCGGGCTGGTCAGCTACGGCTACGGCACCACCGCGGCCCGGGTGCTGCCGTTCCTGGCCGGCAGCGTGATCGCCTCCGCCCCCACCGCCATCGGCTACGCCGCGATCGGCGCGGCGGTGAGCAGCCCCGGTTCGATCAACTGGTACGCGGCCGCGCCGGCCAGCCTCGGCCTGATCGCCAGCGTGCTCATCATCCACCGCTGGTGGCGGGCCGAACGGCAACGCCGGCTGGGCCCGAGCTGACGTGGCCGGCACCGAGGAGACCCTGCCCGGCGGGTTCGTCGCCGAGGTGGTCCGGATCGGCGACACGGTCCGTCGCACGCCGCCCGCCGACGCCGACTTCGCCGCCGCGCTGCTGCGCCACCTGGCGGCGAACGCTCCCGGTGTCGCCCCCGCGTACCTGGGAAGAGACGACCGGGGCCGGCAGGTGCTCTCCCACGTCGACGGGGTGGTGCCCTGGCGCGACCGGGAGGACCCGGTCTTCTTCGCCGACGCCGCGCTGACCCGCCTGGCCGGCCTGATCCGGGCGGTGCACGACGCCTGCGCCGGCACCGACCTGGCCGGCGGCGCGGAGACGGTCTGCCACCGGGACCTGTCGCCGAAGAACACGGTCTACCGGGTCGGACCGGCCGGCCCGGTGCCGGTGGCGCTGCTCGACTGGGACCTCGCCGGCCCCGGCCGCCGGATCGAGGACGTGGCGTTCGCCGGCTGGCACTGGGCCGACCTCGGCGGCGACTCCGACCCGGCCGAGCTGGGCCGACGCTGCCGATTGCTCTGCGCGGCCTACGACGCGGCCGGGACCGGGACGCCGCTCCCCCGGGCCGATCTGGTCGGCGTGATGCTCGACCAGATCGAGGGCACCTGGCGCGGCATCGACGCCGGCGCCGACCGGGACCTGCCCGGCATGCGCCGGTTGCGCGCCGCCGGAACGGTCGAGACGGTACGCGGCTGGCACGACTGGCTACGCCGGCACCGCCCGACGGTCGAGGCCGCGCTCGACGCGACATGACCGGTCCCGCTCAGGCACTGGCTCGCGTCATCGGCCGGTGAGGCCAGTCGGCCGCTTTGGAGCTGACATCAGAAACGACTCAGTTGTGGGCGTCAGGTGCCGGGCGGTCCGAGTCGTCAGTGCTATCAGCTCGAAAGGGAGTGCGACCTGATCGGTCGTCAGCGAGGGCGGGAACTGCGTCCGCAGGCCGGCCGCCCAGGCGGCGACACCGGCAGGCATCGCCCCGGCCGCGCCGCCCAGACCAGACCAGCCCAGACCAGCCCAGCACGGCACGGCACGGCAGGATCGGCGGGGCGAGTGACCGGACCCGCGCGGTGACCGCGCTGCTCGCCACGGTGGTCGCGCACCGCCGCGAACGGTGCCAGGTCCCGGACGCGCTCACCCCAGGCGCGCCCGAGACCTGAAGGGTCAGGCGACGACCGAGACCATTCGACCCTTCACCACGATCACCTTGCGTGGCTCCTTGCCGGCCAGCGCGCCGGCGACCGCCTCCAGCGCGGCCGCCCGGACCGTCTCCTCGGAAGCGTCGGCCGCCACCTCGATCCGGCCCCGGACCTTGCCGTTGACCTGCACCGGGTAGGTCACCGTCTCGGCCACCAGCAGCGCCGGGTCGGCGACCGGGAAGTCGGCGTACGCCAGCGAGGTGTCGTGGCCCAGCCGGCGCCACAGCTCCTCGGCCAGGTGCGGGGCGAACGGGGCGACCATCAGCACCAGCGGCTCGGCCACCTCGCGCGGCGTCTCGGCCAGCTGGGTCAGGCCGTTGGTCAGCTCGATCAGCTTGGCGATCGCGGTGTTGAACCGGACCCCGTCCATGTCGGCCCGGACCCCGGCGATCACCTTGTGCAGCAGTCGTCGGGTCGCCTCGTCGGCCGGGGCGTCGGTCACCCGCGACCCACCGGTCCCCTCGTCCACCACCGTGCGCCAGACCCGCTGCAGGAACCGGTACGAGCCGACCACCGCCCGGGTCTCCCACGGGCGGGACACCTCCAGCGGACCCATCGACATCTCGTACACCCGGAAGGTGTCGGCGCCGTACGCCGCGCACATGTCGTCCGGGGTGACCACGTTCTTCAGCGACTTGCCCATCTTGCCGTACTCGCGGCGGACCTCGGTCTCGCCGTGGAACCAGCGGCCGTCGACCTCGACGACCTCCTCGGCGGGCACGTAGGCGCCCCGGGGGTCCACGAACGCGTACGCCTGGATCATGCCCTGGTTGAACAGCTTGCGGAACGGCTCGAACGACGAGACGTGCCCCAGGTCGAACAGCACCTTGTGCCAGAAGCGGGCGTACAGCAGGTGCAGCACGGCGTGCTCGGCGCCGCCGACGTACAGGTCGGTGCCCCCGCAGTCGCCGGGCCGCCGCGGCCCCATCCAGTACGCCTCGTTCTCCGGGTCGGCGAAGCGCTGCGAGTCGGTCGGGTCCAGGTAGCGCAGCTCGTACCAGCAGGAGCCGGCCCACTGCGGCATCACGTTGGTCTCGCGGGTGTAGCGCTTCGGCCCGTCACCCAGGTCCAGCTCGACCTCGACCCAGTCGCGCCGCCGCGACAGCGGGGTCTCCGGGTTGCTCTGCGCGTCCTCCGGGTCGAACGTCTTCGGCGAGAAGTCGTCCACCTCGGGCAGCTCGACAGGCAGCATCGACTCCGGCAGCGCGATCGGCGCCCCGGTCTCGTCGTAGACGATCGGGAACGGCTCGCCCCAGTAGCGCTGCCGGGAGAACAGCCAGTCGCGCAGCCGCCAGGTGACCGCGCCCGCGCCGTGTCCGTTCGCCTCCAGCCACTCGATGATCCGGGCCTTGGCCTCGGCCACCCCCAGGCCGTCCAGGTCGACGCCCCGGTCCGGGGCGGCGCTGTTGATCGCCGGTCCGTCGCCGGTGAACGCCTTGCCGTCGAAGCCCTCCGGCGGTGCCACGGTGCGCACGATCGGCAGGTCGAAGACCTCGGCGAAATCCCAGTCCCGCTCGTCCTGCGCCGGCACCGCCATGATCGCGCCGGTACCGTAGCCGGCCAGCACGTAGTCGGCGATGAAGATCGGGACCTGCCCGCCGGTCACCGGGTTGGTCGCCCAGGCGCCGACGAAGACGCCGGTCTTCTCCTTGCTGTCCGACTGCCGCTCGACGTCCGTCTTGGCCGCGGCGGCCTTCCGGTACGCCTCGACGGCCTCACGCGGACCGGCGTGCCCGCCGGTCCACGCGTCCTTCGTCCCCTCCGGCCAGGCGGCCGGCGTCAGCACGTCGACCAGCTCGTGCTCGGGCGCCAGCACCATGTAGGTGGCGCCGAAGATGGTGTCCGGCCGGGTCGTGAACACCCGCACCGGGGCGGCGGCGGTCGGGAAGTCGATGTGCGCGCCGGTCGACCGGCCGATCCAGTTGCGCTGCTGCAGCTTGATCGGCTCGGGCCAGTCCAGTGTGTCCAGGTCGTCCAGCAGCCGGTCACCGTACGCGGTGATGCGCATCATCCACTGCTTCAGGTTGCGCTTGAAGACCGGGAAGTTGCCCCGCTCGGAGCGGCCGTCGGCGGTGACCTCCTCGTTGGCCAGCACGGTGCCCAGCCCCGGGCACCAGTTCACCGGCGCCTCCGAGACGTACGCCAGCCGGTGGTCGTCGACGACGCGGCGGCGCTCGGCCACGGTCAGCTCGGCCCACGGGCGGCCGTCCGGGGTCGGGCGGTTCCCGCCCTCGAACTCGGCGATCAGCTCGGCGACCGGCCGGGCCTTCCGCGCGTCCGCGTCGTACCAGGAGTTGAAGACCTGCAGGAAGATCCACTGCGTCCAGCGGTAGAACTCGGTGTCGATGGTCGCGACCGAGCGCCGCTCGTCGTGGCCCAGCCCTAACCGGCGCAGCTGCGCCTTGTACCGCTCGATGTTGGCGACCGTGGTGGTCCGCGGGTGGGTGCCGGTCTGCACCGCGTACTGCTCGGCCGGCAGGCCGAACGCGTCGAAGCCCATCGCGTGCAGCACGTTGCGCCCGGTCATCCGCTGGTAGCGGGCGTAGCAGTCGGTGCCGATGTAGCCCAGCGGGTGCCCGACGTGCAGGCCGGCACCCGACGGGTAGGGGAACATGTCCAGCACGTACAGCTTCTCCGCGCCGGCGCGGGGGTGGCCCGGGTCGGCCAGCGGGCCGGTCGGGTTCGGCGCGTGGAAGGTGCCCTCCCGCTCCCAGGTGTCCTGCCAGCGGTTCTCGATCTCGTCGGCCAGGGCGGCGGTGTACCGGAACGGGGGAATGTCGGTGGCCGGTGCGGCTGCCTCACTCATGGCGTCTCCTCGGCGCGGGTCATGTCGGGTGGATGGAGATCTGCTTCGGGCACAAAAAAGCCCCTCGCGCAGGAGGGGCGGCCGTGCTGTCGCGTGTTCAGCGCATCAGCACGGCTCGGTAAGAAGCAGGAAGACTCCGGCCATGCGTCGCAGTGTACCCCGGTCCCCCGTCCGGCGAATATTCGGGGCGTAACCGACCGACCACCTGCGGGAGTCGGCGATAGCGACAAACATGGTTAGCCTGAGAGGCCAGTGAGATGCGTGCGGCAGACGAGGCTCGGCGTCGCGAACCCAACGGCGGGTCCAGGTGCTCTATACAGAGCTGCCGTTCCGGCGACGAGGAGGAGGCCCGTGACACAACAGACCTGGGACGAGGTGGGCGGTCTGCTGCCGCACGACGAGTTCCGTGCCGCCAGCGAGGCCATCGTGGCCAACATCGAGCAGGTCATCGCGGGTAAGACGGCCACCGTCCGGCTCGCCCTGGCGGTGCTGCTCGCCGAGGGTCACCTGCTCATCGAGGACGTGCCCGGCGTCGGCAAGACCAAGCTCGCCAAGTCGATGGCCCGGTCCATCGACTGCTCGGTCCGCCGCATCCAGTTCACCCCCGACCTCCTGCCCAGCGACGTCACCGGCGTCAGCGTCTACAACCAGGAGACCCACGACTTCGAGTTCCGTCCGGGTGCGGTCTTCGCCAACCTGGTCGTCGGCGACGAGATCAACCGGGCCTCGCCGAAGACCCAGTCGGCGCTGCTCGAGTGCATGGAGGAGCGGCAGGTCACCGTCGACGGGGTGACCTACCAGCTCCAGACGCCGTTCATGGTGATCGCGACGCAGAACCCGATCGAGATGGAGGGCACCTACCCGCTGCCGGAGGCGCAGCGGGACCGGTTCACCGCCCGCATCGCGATGGGCTATCCGGATCCGAACGCCGAGCTGGCCATGCTCGACGGGCACGGGGCCACCGACCCGTTGGCGGGGCTGCGCCCGGTCTCCGACGCGGCGACCGTACGCCGGCTGATCGGCCACGTGCGGCAGGTGCACGTCGCCGACGCCGTCAAGCAGTACGCGATCGCCCTGGTTACCGCCACCCGTGAGGCACCCGACCTGCGGCTCGGCGCGTCCCCGCGGGCCACCCTGCAACTGCTGCGCACCGCCCGCGCGGTGGCCGCCCTGGAGGGCCGCGACTACGTCCTCCCGGACGACCTGCAGGCCCTCGCGGTGCCGGTGCTGGCGCACCGGATCATCCCGACGGCGGACGCGCAGCTCGCCCGGCGCACCACCGACGCGATCGTCGCCGAGCTGGTGCACCGCCTGCCGTTGCCGCACGACCGGCAGCGTTCCCCGTACGACACCCGGCCCGGCCACGGGACCGGCAACGGCCGCGGGCCGTACGAGCCACGGAGGCCATGACGTGCGTGACGGCCTGCGCGGGCTGACCACCCGCGGCCGCTCCTTCCTGGCGGCCGCGGTCGCGGCCGCGATCTCCGCCGCCATCCTCGGCGAGAAGGACCTGCTCCGGGTGGCCGTCCTGCTGGCCGTCCTGCCGCTGCTCGCCGCCGCGTACGTGGGGCGCAGCCGCTACAAGCTGGCCTGCCACCGCACGCTCGAGCCGCACCGGGTGCCGGTCGGGGCCAGCTCCCGGGTGGTGCTGCGGTTGCAGAACCTGTCCCGGCTGCCCACCGGCACCCTGCTGCTGGAGGACCGGCTGCCCTACGCGCTGGGCAGCCGGCCCCGGGTGGTGCTGGAGCGGCTCGGCGCGCACCAGGCCAGCTCCGTGGCGTACACGGTCCGCGCCGACGTGCGCGGTCGCTACGACGTGGGTCCGCTGGTGATCCGGCTGACCGACCCGTTCGGCCTCTGCGAACTGACCCGGTCGTTCCCCAGCACCGACCACCTCACCGTGATCCCGCAGGTCACCCCGCTGCCCGCGGTGCGGCTGCCGGGCGAGTACGCCGGCAGCGGCGACAGCCGGGCCCGCTCGGTCGCGGTGCACGGCGAGGACGACGCCGCCACCCGGGAGTACCGGATGGGCGACGACCTGCGCCGGGTGCACTGGAAGTCGACCGCCCGCACCGGTGAGCTGATGGTGCGCCGCGAGGAGCAACCGTGGGAGAGCCGGGCCACCGTGGTGCTGGACACCCGCGCCGCCGGGCACCGGGGCGAGGGGCCGACGGCCAGCTTCGAGTGGGCCGTCTCGGCCGCCGCCAGCATCGCCGTGCACCTGCGCCAGGCCGGCTACAAGTTGCGCCTGGTCACCGGCAACGGCGTGGACGTCGGCGCCACCGAGGCCGGTGGTGAGGGCCTGCTCCTCGACCATCTCGCCGAGGTGCACCTGGACCGGCGCGGCGAGATCACCACGCTGGTGCAGCAGGTCCGGCAGCGGGCCGACGGCGGCCTGATCATCGCGTTGTTCGGCACGCTCGGCGACGCCGAGGCGGAACTGCTGGCCGGGCTGCGTGGCAACGGCGCCACCTGCGTGGCGTTCCTGCTCGACAGCAACACCTGGCTGAACCTGCCGCCCAAGGCTCGGGTCGAGGCGGAGCGGGCGCACGGCAGCTCCGCCCTCGCCCTGCTGCAGAGCGGCTGGCGGGTCATCGGGGTGGAGCACGGCAACCGGCTGCCGGCACTGTGGCCGCAGGCCGGCCGCGGCTCCCAGGGCTTCGCCCTGCGGGCGGCGCTGGCCGAGACGGTCGCCGGCGGCATGCGATGACCGGAAGGACGATTCGGTGACCCCGCACCGCAACATCGGTTTCGTCGCCGCGGCGGCGACCCTGCTGGCGGCGGCCCCGCTGTCGGCGATCTTCGAGCGCTGGACGTGGCTGGTCCAGGCGGCCATCGTGGTCTCCGTGGTGGCCGGCGCGGCGGCGCTGAGCCGGTTGGGCCGGGCCCCGCTGTGGGGCCAGCTGCTGGCCATGCTGGCCGGCCTGACCCTGGGCCTGACGTGGGTCTTCCCCGGCGGCACCGAGCTGCTCGCGTTCGTGCCGACCCCGGCCACGTTCGCCCACTTCGGCGACCTGCTCCAGACCTCGTTGCAGGACATGCGCGCGTACGGCGTCAAGGTTCCCGACGTCGACTCGCTGCTCTTCCTCGCCGTCCTCGGCATCGGCGCGGTGGCGGTGGTGGTCGACGTGCTGGCGGTCGGGCTGCGCCGGCCGGCGCTGGCCGGGCTGCCGATGCTGGCCATCTACTCGGTGCCGGTGGCGGTCTACGTGGACAGTGTCCCCGCCACCCCGTTCGTGGTGGGCGCCGCGGGCTACCTGTGGTTGCTGGTGACCGACAACGTCGACCGGGTGCGCCGGTTCGGCCGGCGGTTCACCGGCGAGGGACGCGACGTCGACGTCTGGGAGGCGTCGCCGCTGGCCGCCGCCGGCCGTCGGCTGGCCGTGGTCGGGGTGCTGGTGGCGGTGGCGCTGCCGCTGGCCGTGCCCGGGATGACCGGCGGCCTGCTGAACAACGTCGGCGCCGGCCCCGGCGACGGCACCGGGCGGCCCGGCCAGGGCGGCACCAGCGGCCGGATCGACCTGTTCGCCGCGCTGAGCGGCCAGCTCAACCAGAGCGAACGGTTCGACCTGGTCAAGGTCACCACCAACGAGCCGAACCCGTTCTACCTGCGCCTGGGCGTGGTGGACGATCTGCGGCCGAGCGGCTTCCAGGCCCGCGTGCCGACCGGGGACCAGGTCACCCGCAACCTGCCCGACCCGTCCGAACGCGCGCCCCGGGGGGTGGAGCAGCGGACCTACCGGGCCACTGTCGAGGTGACGAAGAACCTGAACATGCCGCTGCTGCCGGTCTACGCCGAGCCGGTCCGGACCGAGGACCTCAACGGCAACTGGCGCTACGACGCCAACCAGCAGGTCGTCTTCTCCAACCGGGAGAACGCGCGCGGCAAGCGCTACTCGTTCGAGTACGTGCGGTCGACGTTCAACCCGGACGCGCTGCGCGCCGCGCCGGCCCCGCCGTCGGAGAGCGCGGTGATGCGGCAGGGCACCACCAGGCCGACGGTCCCGGACGTGGAGCGACTGGTCACCCGTCTCACCGAGGGCCGGAAGACCAATTACGACAAGGTCCGGGCGATCTACGACTACTTCTCGGTGGAGAACGGCTTCACCTACGCGCTCTCCACCCGCAACGGCAGCAGCGGCGCGGACATCACCGACTTCCTCGCCACCAAGGTCGGCTACTGCCAGCAGTACGCCGCGGCGATGGCCTGGCTGGTCCGGGCCGCCGGCGTGCCGGCCCGGGTGGCGGTCGGGTTCACCAACGGCAGCAACTCCGACGACGGCACCTACGTGCTGACCAACCAGAACCTGCACGCCTGGACCGAGGTCTACTTCAGCCGGATCGGCTGGGTGCCGTTCGACGCCACCCCGGCGGCCAGCATCCCCGGTTCGGTCCGGTCCGCCTGGGCTCCGGACATCGACGCGCCGGAGGAGATCACCCCGTCGCCGGGCAGCAGCGCCGCTCCCGGCGCGGCGAACCCGTCGGCCGGCCCGGACGAACCGGATCGTCTCGACAAGGACGCCGACCAGGGCCTGGCCGTCGACGAGAGCGGGCCGACCCGGCAGGACACGGTCTGGCCGTGGTGGCTGGCCGGGGCGCTGGCCCTGCTGGCGCTGCTCGCCCTGCCGGCCCTGCGCCGTTCGGCGCTGCGCCGCCGACGCCGGGTCCGGGCGACCCCGCCGACGGCCACCGCGGTGGCCGTGCCCGGTCAGCGGGGCGAGACCCGCGAGATCGTGATCGGGGTGGACGCCGAGGCGGCCCGCGCCGACGCGCACGCCGCCTGGGACGAGCTGCTGGACACGCTCGTCGACTTCCACGTCCCGGTCGACGGCACCGAGACACCGCGGGCGACCGCCGAGCGGTTGACCCGGGAGGCGCTGGCCGAGGACGCCGGCGCGGCGACCGGGGTCCGGCTGCTGGGCCGGGCCGAGGAGCGGGCCCGTTACGCGCGTGACCCGCTCACCGACGCCGAGCTGCAGCCGGCGCTGGGGACGGTACGCGGGGCGCTGGCCGCGCGGGCGAACCGGCGTACCCGGCTGCTGGCCGCGGTGCTGCCGCCGTCGGTGCTGATGCGTTGGCGCACCGCCCTGGCCGAGCGGTCGGCCCGGCTGGTCACCACCAGCGGGCAGGCGCGGCAGTGGATGGTGCGCTGGAGCCCGCGTCGACTGTTGGCGGGCCGCCCGGCCCGCTGAGCACGCGGGTGAGGCTCAAACAGGTTGGAGATCTTGGTACGAAACGGCCCTTCTGGGGGCCCATTCGTACCAAGATCTCCGGCGTGCGCGGGCGCGGCGGAGACTGCGCGCTCGCCGGCGGGTGTCGGCGAGCGCGGGCCTGGCGCACCCGCCCCGGTCAGGGGCGGCGTGTGGTCAGCGGTGGCCCTCCGGGCGCTGCCGCCAGCGGTCCTCCATCCGGTCGAGGAAGGAGCCCCGGCGACCGCCGCTGCGGCCACGGGGACGACGCCGGCTCGTTGTGGTGCCGCCGACCACGTGCAGGTCGGGCGACTGGGATCGGCGGTGCGACTGCACCGCGTAGCCCAACGAGGCCAGCATGACGACGAAGCCCGCCACGGCCACCGCGGGAATCTTGATCACGGCACCGTAGATCAACAGGGCCAGACCAACGACGACCACGCCGGCAGCGACGAGCACGCGACGCCGCGCGTGGAAACGCGGGTCGCTGGCGCGCACGGCCGAGGCGAACTTGGGATCCTCGGCAAGCGACTGCTCGATCTGCTCGAACAGCCGCTGCTCGTGCTCCGAGAGCGGCACGGCACTCCTCCCCGGTCACGTTGGTCGGCCCGGTCGGGCCGACAGACCGTGGCAGCCAACCGGCTGCTTACCCGCAAGTCTACGAGGGTGCTCGCGCGTCGGAAAGCGGGACGACCTACGGCCGGGTCGGTTTTTCGACTGGGCGCTGATCGCGCCGGCCGAGAAGACTGGCCGGACCTATGACGGACCGCCCGAATCGGGCAGCCGCCGCGTCCGCCGCCGCCTCCGCCTCGCGCCAACCCCGCTCCGGCTCACCCAGAGTGAGCTGCCGCGGCGTCTCCTCCGCCGGGGCGAGCCCTTCCATCCGGACGCCGACCAGGCGGACCGGCTCGCCCGGGGCGAGAACGCCCCAGAGCGCCCAGGCAGTGTCGAACATCTCCCGGGCGGTGTCGGTGGGCACCGCGAGGGTGCGGGCGCGACTCACCGTGCGGAAGTCGGCGAACCGGACCTTCAGCGACACCGTGCGACCCACCTGCCCGGCCGCCCGCAGCCGGGCGCCGGCCTTGTCGGCGAGGGCGAGCAGGGCCCGCCGGATCTCGCCCGGGTCGGTCACGTCGGTCTCGAACGTGGTCTCCGCGCCGATCGACTTCTCCACGTGCTCCGGGGACACGCCGCGTGGGTCCCGCCCCCAGGCCAGCTCGTGCAGGTGCGCGGCGGAGGCCTCGCCCACCGCCCGACGCAACAGACCGGGTGGCGCCTCGGCCAGGTCACGAACGGTGCGCAGGCCGAGCCGGCGCAGCGCCTCCGCCGACCGCTCCCCCACCCCCCACAACGCGGACACCGGCAGCGGGTGCAGGAAGTCGAGCACCCGGTCGGCGGGCACCACGAGCAGGCCGTCCGGCTTGGCCCGGGTCGAGCCGAGCTTGGCCACGAACTTGCTCGACGCCACCCCGACCGAACAGGTCAACCGCTGCTCCTCGGCCACCCGGCGACGGATCAGCGCGGCGATGGCCGCCGGCCGGCCGAACAACCGCCGGGCACCGGCCACGTCGAGGAACGCCTCGTCCAACGAGAGTGGCTCGACCAGCGGGGTGACGTCGCGGAAGATCTGCATGACGGCACGGGACGCCTCCGAGTAGGCGCCGAAGTCGGGCGGCAGGTAGACCGCGCCCGGGCAGAGCGCGCGGGCCCGGGCGGTGGGCATCGCGCTGCGCACCCCGAACCGGCGGGCCTCGTAGCTGGCCGAGCTGACCACCCCGCGCGGGCCGACGCCGCCCACCACCACCGGCCGGCCGCGCAGCTCGGGGCGACGGCGCACCTCGACGGAGGCGAAGAACGCGTCCATGTCGACGTGCAGGATCGAACAGCCGGTGTCGTCGGCGTCCGGCCCGAAGCGCGGGTCACCGCCGCCCCGGGGCAACGACTGGCTGCGGCCCATGACCCGCAGGCTAGCCCGCCGGTCCGACACGCCCGCCGGTCAGCCCCGGACCACCAGCAGCGGCACGGTCATCTCGGCGGCGGTGTCCGCGCCGTGGTACGCCACCAGCCGCGACACCATCGGCGGCTCGGACCGGGTCGCGACCACCGCGTACGTGTCGCGGCAGACCACCACCACGTCGCCGATCCGGGCCAGGTGCGCCTCGGGTACCGGCCCGAACCAGCCGGTCGCCACCGCCTCCGCCCGGGTCAGCACGTCGGCCGCGCCGTCCAGCACCGCCGTCCAGGCGGCCACCACGTCGGCCTCCGCGCCCGGCTCGACGTGCAGGTAGCGGACCCGGGGCTCGCCGGCCAGCACCCGCACGCCGGCCCGCAGCCGGGGATCGGCGTCCAGGTCGATCCGGTGCCCGGCGGGGATGTCGAGCTGGCCGTGGTCGGCGGTGACCAGCAGTGCGGCGTCCGGCGGCAGCCCGTCGAGCAGCCGGGCCAGCAGCGCGTCCACCTCCGCGACGGCCGACCGCCACGGCACGGAGTCGACGCCGCTGAGGTGCCCGTGCCGGTCCAGGTCCGGGTGGTAGCCGGAGACCAGGGTGGGCCCGGTGCCGGCGGCCAGCGCGGCCAGCATCCGCGCGGCGAGCGCGTCGACCCCGGCCGCGCCCCGGTAGTCGCCGCCGCGGTTGGCGGCCACCGTGAGGCCGCTGCCGGCGAACTCGGGGCGGCTGACCACGGTCACCGCCACCCCGGCGGCGCGGGCCCGCTCGTACCAGGTGGGGACCGGCTGCCAGCGGGACGGGTCGGGGTCGCCGGCCCAGTCGACGTGGGTGAGGACCCGGTCGGTGCCGGGCACCCGGACCGTGAAGCCGAGCACGCCGTGCGCGCCGGGCGGAACGCCGGTGCCGAGGCCGACCAGGCTGGTCGGGGTGGTGGAGGGGAAACCCGCGGTGAGCGGGGAGCCGGTGGTGGCGGCCAGCCCGGCCAGCGTCGGCGCGTACGGCGCGGCGGTGGGGATCTGGTGCCACCCGAGCCCGTCGACGAGCAACACGGCGATCCGGCGTACCCCGGCCAGCCGGGGGGTCAGGTCGAGCCTGTCGACCGCGCCGGGGACACCGAGCAGCGACAGCGCGCTGGGCAGCACGTCGACCAGGCTGCCGCCGCCGTAGCGGGGCGCGACCCGCGCCAGCGGCCCCGGGACCGGGCCGGTCATGCCGGGCGGCGGGCGAACAGGTGCAGCTGGGCGGCGAGGTCACGGTACGGCGGCTTCGCCGCCAGGGCGCGCTCCAACTCCAGCAGCGCGGCGGGCTGGCCGTCCGCCACGGCGGCCGGGAGCAGGTCGGCGAGCACGCGTACGCCGTGGATCTCCTCGACGGCGAGCCCGGCGGCGGTGAGCAGCGCGGTCGCGCCCTCGGCGTCGTAGCGGCGGCGCAGGGTGTCCCGGCCGCCCGCCGTGCCGTGCGGGTCGGCGGCGAGCGCGGCCGCGGCGTCCAGCTGGCCGTTGATCGCCCGGCCGAGCACGGCGGCGGCGCGCGCGGCCACCAGCACGCTCGCCGCCCCACCGGGGCGCAGCGCGCCTGCCAGCGCCGTGATCACCGGCTCCGGCGCGTCGACCACCTCCAGGACGGAGTGGCAGAGCACCAGGTCCACGGAGGCCGGCTCGACCAGCCCGGTGAGCGCGTCGGCGTCGCCCTGCGTCGCGCGTACCCGATCGGCGACCCCGGCCTCGGCGGCCCGGCGGGTCAGCGCGGCGAGCGCGTCGGGACTGGCGTCGACCACGGTGACCCGGTGGCCGGCCTCGGCGAGCGGGACGGCGAAGCCGCCGGTCCCGCCGCCGACGTCGAGCACGGAGAGCCGCTCGCCGGCTCGCCGGTCCAGCTCGGCCCGGAGCACCGCCCAGATCACGGCGGTGCGGGGGGTGAGGGTTCGGGTCTGCTCCACCCCACCGAGCCTAGGGGTCAGGAGTCGCCGCCTCCGGCCGGGTCCTCCTCGGCGCGGGACCGCTGGGCGTTGGCCACCGGGCCGTCGGTCACCTGGTGCTCGCGCGGCTCGATCTCGTGGGTGGGCGCCCACCCGGCGCCGAGCCGGGTCCGCCGGGCGTTGGCCACGCCACCGGGGTACGTGCTGTGAAAGGTCATCTGGTTCATCCCCCATACCGGGGTGGGCGACTCTGCCCACCCACGTCCGGGAGTCTCCCGTGTCCGGCTCCCGGAAACCGTAATGTGGATCACTACCATCAACGGAAATCCCGGGACGCCGGCGTGACGGGCGGCTCGATCGCGTCCAGCCGGTCCGCGGTGAGGTTCGTGACGCCCTCGTGCCGCTGCAACCGGCCCCGCACCACAAGTGCTCCGCTGGTGCGGGCGATTCGACGGTAGCGCTGCCAGAGCCCCGGCGAACACGTGACGTTGAGCATGCCGGTCTCGTCCTCCAGGTTGAGGAACGTGACCCCGCCGGCGGTCGCCGGCCGCTGCCGGTGGGTGACGATCCCGCCGACCCGGATCCGCTGCCCGGGCGGCACCTGGCCGAGCCGGGCGATCGGCACCGCGCCCAGCGCGTCGAGCCGGTCCCGGATGAACCGGGCGGGGTGACTCTCCGGGGACAGGCCGGTGGCCCAGACGTCGGCGACCAGCCGGTCCACCGCCGCCATGCCGGGCAGGGTGGGCGGATCCACGCCGGTCACCGTGCCGGGCAGCCGGCCGGGCCGGTCCTGGGCCGCCGCGCCGGCGGCCCAGAGGGCCTGCCGCCGGGTCAGCCCGAAACCGGCGAAGGCGTCCGCGGTGGCCAGCGCCTCCAACTGCGCCGCGGTGAGACCGACGCGGCGGGCCAGGTCCGGCATGTCCCGGTACGGCCCGCGCGCCGCCCGCTCCGCCTCGATCCGCTCGGCCACGCCGTCGCCGAGGGTACGGACGCTGCCCAGCCCGAGCCGGACCGCCGGGCCGCCCAGCCCCCAGGCGTGCGGCGGCTCGCCCGGCACGCTGCCCCACCGGGTCTCCGGACCGGACTCCAGCACCGCCTTGGCACCGCTGGCGTTGATGTCCGGCCGGCGCACCTCCACCCCGTGCCGGCGGGCGTCGTCGGCAAGCGTCTGCGGCGAGTAGAAACCCATCGGCTGGGCGTTGAGCAGCGCGGCCAGGAACGGGCCCGGGTGGTAGCGCTTGAGCCACGAACTGGCGTAGACCAGGTAGGCGAAGCTCATCGCGTGGCTCTCCGGGAAGCCGTAGCTGGCGAACGCGGTGAGCTTGCGGTAGACGTCGTCGGCCAGCTCGCCGGTGATGCCCCGCTCGGCCATCCCGGCGTAGAGCCGGTCGGCGATCTGCGCCATCCGCTCCACCGAACGTTTCGCCCCCATGGCCCGGCGCAGCTGGTCCGCCCCGGCCGCGTCGAACCCGGCCAGGTCGATGGCGAGCTGCATGAGCTGCTCCTGGAACAGCGGCACGCCGAGCGTCTTCTCCAGCGCGTTGCGCATCAGCGGGTGCGCGTACGTCACCGGCTCCTGGCCGTTCTTGCGCCGGATGTAGGGATGCACCGAGCCGCCCTGGATCGGGCCGGGCCGGATCAGCGCCACCTCCACCACCAGGTCGTAGAACTCGCGGGGCTTGAGCCGGGGCAGGGTGGCCATCTGGGCCCGGCTCTCCACCTGGAACACCCCGACCGAGTCGGCCCGGCAGAGCATGTCGTAGACCTCGGGGTCGTCCAGCGTCATCTCGCCCAGGTCGAGGCTGGACCCGATCAGGTCGTAGCCGTAGTGCAGCGCCGACAGCATGCCGAGGCCGAGCAGGTCGAACTTGACCAGGCCGACGGCGGCGCAGTCGTCCTTGTCCCACTGGAGCACGCTGCGGCCGGGCATCCGGCCCCACTCCACCGGGCAGACCTCGATCACCGGCCGGTCGCAGATCACCATGCCGCCGGAGTGGATGCCCAGGTGCCGGGGGAACGTCTGCAGCTCGTTCGCGTACGCGACCACCTGCTCCGGGATGTCCGCCACGTCGACCGCGGCGACCGAACCCCACCTGTCGATCTGCTTGCTCCAGGCGTCCTGCTGGCCGGGCGAGAACCCGAACGCCTTGGCCACGTCCCGCACCGCCGACCGCGGCCGGTAGGAGATGACGTTGGCGACCTGGGCGGTGTGCTCCCGGCCGTAGCGGGCGTAGACGTGCTGGATCACCTCCTCCCGACGGTCGGACTCGATGTCCACGTCGATGTCGGGCGGCCCGTCCCGCTCCGGGGCGAGGAAGCGTTCGAACAGCAGCCGGTGCCGGACCGCGTCCACGTTGGTGATGCGCAGCGCGTAGCAGACCGCCGAGTTGGCCGCCGACCCCCGGCCCTGGCAGTAGATGTCCTGCTCGCGGCAGAACGTGACGATGTCGTAGACCACCAGGAAGTAGCCGGGGAAACCCAGCTCGTCGATCATCCGCAGCTCGTGCTCCAACTGCGCGTACGCCTCCGGGTGCGCCTGCGGCGGACCGTAGCGCTCCCGGGCGCCGTCCATGGTCAGCCGACGCAGCCAGCTCATCTCGGTGTGCCCGACCGGCACCGGGTACGCCGGCAGTTGCGGCGCGACCAGGTGCAGGTCGAACGCGAGTTCCGCGCCGAACTCGGCGGCCCGCGCCACCGCGCCCGGGTACGCGGCGAACCGCGCCGCCATCTCCGCGCCGCTGCGCAGGTGGGCGGTGGCCGCGGCGGGCAGCCAGCCGTCGATCTCGTCGAGGCTGCGCCGGGCCCGGACCGCGGCGACGGTGGTGGCCAGCCGGCGCCGGCCCGGGACGGCGTAGTGCACGTTGTTCGTGGCCACCGTGGGCAGCCCGGCCGCGGCGGCCAGCTCGGCGAGCGCGTCGTTGCGGTCGGCGTCGACCGGATGCCCGTGGTCGGTCAGCTCCACCGCCACCGTCTCCGCGCCGAACAACGCGGTGAGCCGGTCCAGCTCCCGGGCCGCCGCGTCGACCCCCTCGGTGAGCAGCGCGGCGGGCACGTGCCCCTTGCGACAGCCGGTGAGCACCAGCACGTGGTCCTTCAACTCGGCGGCGATCTGCTCCAGCTCGCCGTAGACCGGGCGGCCCTTCTCCCCGCCGCGCAGCTGGGCCCGGGAGACGGTGGCGGCGAGGCGCGCGTACCCCTCGTGGCCGTGGGCGAGCACCAGCAGGTGCCGGCCGAGCGGATCGGGCTCGCCGTTCTGCGGACCGGGCAGCCCGAGGGAGAGTTCCGCTCCGAAGATCGTCGGCAGCCGCAGCGCGCGGGCCGCCTCGGCGAAGCGCACCACGCCGTAGAAGCCGTCGTGGTCGGTGACGGCGAGCGCGGTGAGCCCCAGCCGGGCGGCTTCCTCGGCCATCTCCTCGGGGTGGCTGGCCCCGTCGAGGAAGCTGAAGTTGGAGTGCGCGTGCAACTCCGCGTAGGGCACCGTGCCGTCCGGGCGGTCCAGCGCCGGCGGCCGGTATTCCTGCCGCTTGCGGCTCCAGGCCGGAGAGTCGCCGCCGTCGGCGTCGACCGCGAGCGGGTCCACCACGTGCAGGTGCCGCTCGCCCCTGGCTCCCTCGCCCTCGGCCCGCTCGCGCTTCGCCCGCCCGGAGAGCACCTGCTCCAGCTTCGACCACGGCATCTTCGGGTTGTGGAAGCTCATCCCGCGCTCCCCCACCCGGCGCCCGCCGAGATCTTGGAAGATTTCGGCCCCCGGAGGGGCCATGAGCTTCCACGATCTCCCCTGCCAGCCCGCTCAGTCATAGATGGCCTCCACCAGCCACTGCCCGCCCTCGACCGCGAGCAGCAGGGCCGTGCCGTCGACCAGGCAGACCTGGAACCGGGCCCGGCGGCGCGCCTCGGCCGGCGCCCACCAGCGCTCGTCCACCGGCCACGGACCGGCCCATCCGGAGATCTCGGCCGGTCGGCCGGCGCCCACGGTCAGCCGGGCCGGCGCGGCGCTGACCGCCAGCCGGGCGCTCACCACCACCGGCTCCCCCGCCACGTCGTGCACCTCGGCCGACAACGGGGTGGGCAGCACCACCGCCGGCGACGGCGGCGGGATCCGCCCCGGCCACGGTGGCTCGACCACCACCCGGCCCCGGCCAATCCGGTGACCATCTCGTCTCGCCACCCCACCCGAACCTGCGGACGCAACCGGCACAACCGCCCCTGACCGCACGGCCGGCGGGACGACCGGCAGCGCCGGCGGGCCGGGGCGGGCGGGCGCCCGTTCGTCGCCCCACGGGACCAGGCGCACCTGGTCGGCCGGGGAGCGCCCGCCACCGAGCACGGCGGTGACCACCGCCTCGGGGCCGAGAATGCCCTGGACCCGGCTCAGCGCGCGGTGCGCCCGTTCCCGCTCCGCGCCGGTCTCTCCCCACAGGCCGGGTTGCAGGCCGGCCTGGGCGAGCACGCCGTCCGGCACCAGCCGCAGCCGGACGATGCCGGCGGTCGGGCGGGTCGGGCGGGCGCCACCCCGGCCGTTGCTGCCGGAGAGCCAGCCGTCGAGCTGCCAGCGGACCCGGTCGGCGATGGCCGCGGCGGTGAGCAGGCCGTCGTGCCGCCACACCCGGTGCAGTTCCTGACCGTGCGCGGTGACCGCCTCGATGCCGAGCCGGGTGCAGGCCAGCCCGTACGCGGCGAGCCGCTCGTGCAGGCGCTCGGCCAGCGTCCGGGCGACGAACGCGGCGGCGTCGACCCGGTCGATCGGCTCGTCGTGCTCGGCGGTGACGGTCAGGTCGGCGGGCGGCCGGCGGACCGCGAGCGGACGGTCGTCCCGCCCGGCGGCGAGCCGGTGCGCCAGCGCCCCGTCGGAGCCGAAGCGGGCCAGCACGTCCCCGGCGGACAGCGCGGCGAAGTCGCCGAGGGTGCGGATGCCGAGCCGGCGCAGCAGGTCGGCCAAAGCGGGCCGGCCGAGCGCCTCGACCGGGCGGCCGGCCAGGAACTCCGCGGTGCCGCCGGGCGGCACGATCCGCCCCTCCCGGGCGGCCAGCCCGGCCGCGAAGACACCGTCGGCGATGCCGACCTGACTCTCCACCGCGCAGCTCTGGGCGACGTGCTCGACGATCCGCTCGGCCGCCGCCTCCTCGCCACCGAGGTAGCGGCTCGGCCCCCGGGCGGCGGTCGCGCACGCGCCGGGCCGGATCACCTCGATGCCGGCGACCACCTCCTCGACGGCGGCCACCACCGGCTCGAACGCCCGCGCGTCCCGGCCCGGGTCGTGGTCGACGACGGTGAGCCCGGGGCAGCGGCCCTGCGCCTCCCGCCGGCGCAGCCCACGCCGGATCCCCTCGGCCCGGGCCCGCTCGGAGCAGGCGACCACCCGGTTGGCGTGCAGCACCACGACCGGGTCGGTGGCGGGCACCCCGTCGACGATCTCGGCGGCGAGGACCGGCCAGTCCGGGCACCAGAGCAGCAGGGCCCGCGGCGGCGCGCTCACGGGTTCGCCACGGGGGTCACCACGCGCAGCCGGCGGGTCGGGGCGGCGGGGACGCCGGACCCGGCGGCGCGGGGGATCACCCGGGTCAGCTCGTCGCCGGGCAGCCACACCTTGATCTCCTTGGGCCGAGCGGCGGCGCCCCGCCCGCGGGCCGAGACGGTCACCTCGCGGCGGCGCAGCCGGCCCCGGCCCGGCCCGAGCCCCTGCCAGACGCCGCGGACCACCTGGAGCGTCACGTCCGCGCCGTCCCACCGGCCATACGGCACCAGCACGCTGCCACGCTGCCGGGCCCGGGCGGCCAGCCGGGCGGAGACCGAGGCGGAGACCGAGGCCGGCACGGCGGTGACCACCACGTCGACCCCGTCGATGAGCGCGGCCACCACGGTGGGCCACTCCGGCCCGGGGTCGGGCACCAGGGCGAGCCGGTCCAGGGCGATCCCGGCCTCCGCCGCCGCGCCGGCCCCGAAGGTGGGTACGCCGACCACGGCGCACCACGAGCCGGCCCGGGACGCCTCGGCGAGCAGCGCCAGGATCAGCGAGGTGGCACCGCTGTGCCGGGGTTGGCCGAGGCCGACCGCGACGGTGCTGCCGCGACGCAGCCCTCGGTTGGGCAGCAGCCCGGTCAGCTCGGCCCGGACGGGGAGCACCCGATGGCCGCCGGCCGGGTCGGGTGCGCTCGCCGGGCGCACCAGTTCGGCCAGGGCGGCGGAACCGACCACCATGCGGCCCGCCATCGGACCAACCCCCCGTCGTGTTTCGCCACGGGCCCGGCCCGTGGGTGGTGCTGTGGATCGTGTGATGCGGTGGGAGCGGCGCCCGGCCACCCGGGTCCCGCCGATGGCGGCCGGGCGCCACGACTCAGGCCGCGGCCGCCCCGGGACGCGACGCGGCGGCCGAACCAGAACGCGACGCGGCGGCCGAACCGGAGCGCGACGCGGCGGCCGAACCGGGGCGCGACGGGGCGTCGGACCCACCGAGCCGGAGCGGCCGGTGCAGGCCGTCGAGCGCCGGTTGGTGCGCCAGCCCGAGCGCGGTCTCCACCACGGTCACGAACTGTTCGGCGGCGCGCAGCAGGTCGTCGGCCTCCCGGGCGGTGACCACCCGGGGGATGCCGGCCTCGGCGGCGGCCCGCTTGCTGGCGCCGGCGGCGAAGAGGGCGGCCCACTCGTCCAGCTCGGGCGCGACGGTGGCGAGCAGCACCCAGACGCTGGTGATCCGGTTGCGCCGGGTGGGGGCGGGACGGGCCCGGGCGGCGAGCACGGCGGCGGCGGCGCGCAGCGCCGCGAGGTGGGCGGCGGCGTAGCGAAGGCCGTCGGGGCGGGTGCGGGCGGCCTCGACCAACCCGTCGCGGGCCACCACGAGCAACTGGGCGGGGGTGCGGTGCGGCAGCACGTGCGCGGGCACCGTGGGCGCCTGGGCCGGACTGGTCGGCATGGGTCTCTCCTCCGCGTGGGGCCGGGGCGGGCGCTCGCGCGACGGGGAACCGTCGCCCGGTCACCCGGAGCGGTCGGTGCGGAGGAAGACGCACCAGTGTTGGCGGCCGGCCGGGTGTGGACGCTTCCCCACACCCACACCCGGCCGGCGTGCCGGCGGGTCCGTCGCCCGCCGCCCGGGGGTCGTGGGCGGCGGGCGACGACCTGCCTGTCGGGCTCGGACTCGCGACTGTCCGAAGCCCCGGTGCGGCCCGCGGAGCCGCACCTTCCGGAAGCCGGTGCCGCGAAACACCGCTTCCGGAGCTTGGCGAACGGTGTATGCCCCGATCGCGTCGGCGGGGAACCGATCGCGGTCGAATCGAACACTCGTTCTAACTACCCTGACAGTACACCTCCCCACCGACGAAAACGCAATGTGTGACGCGCCGGGGACACGCCGGCGCGCGGTACGGATTCCCAGCCGGGGCACAGCCCCGACAAAGGAGAACCGGAACTCACCGGCGGACGGTTTACCCCATGAACGTCTGCCGTACCGAGAAGACCGCCCGGTGACCGCCACCGTGGCCGGCCGGCGGGCCGTACGCCCGACGCCGCCGGCCGCCCCGACCTGGTGGGCCGACGTCGCCGGCACCCTCGCGGCGCTCAGCCTGCTGGTCGTCACCGCCCTGTGGACCGCCGACCGCGGGGTGCAGGAGCTGCTGGCCGGCACCGCCACCGGGCTCACCTCGCTCGGCCGGCTCACCGGCCTGCTCAGCGCCGACCTGATGCTGATCCAGGTGGTGCTGATGGCCCGGGTGCCGCTGCTCGAACGCCGCTTCGGCCAGGACCGGATCGCCCGCTGGCACCGGCTCGCCGGCTTCACCTCGTTCCACCTGCTGCTGGCGCACGTGCTGCTGACCGTCCTCGGATACGCCGGCACCGCCCGCCAGGGGGTGCTCGCCGAGGCCTGGGACCTGGTCGTCACGTACCCCGGGATGCTGCTGGCCACCGCGGCGCTGGCGCTGCTGATGCTGGTGGTGGCGACCTCGGTCCGCGCGGCCCGGCGGCGGCTGCGCTACGAGTCCTGGCACCTGCTGCACCTCTACGCCTACCTGGGCGTCGCGCTGGCGCTGCCGCACCAGCTCTGGACCGGCGCCGACTTCCTCGCCTCGCCGCTGGCCCGCGCCTACTGGTGGACGGTCTACCTGCTGGCCCTGGCCAGCGTGCTCGTCTGGCGGCTCGGCCTGCCGGCCTGGCGCTCGCTGCGGCACCGGATCGAGGTGGCCGCGGTGGTGCCCGAGGCGCCCGGGATCACCTCGGTCTGGCTGCGCGGGCGGGACCTGCACCGGCTGCCGGTACGGGCCGGGCAGTTCCTGCTCTGGCGGTTCCTGGACGGCCCCGGCTGGTCGCGCGCCCACCCGTACTCGCTGTCCGCGCCGCCGCACGGGGACCTGATGCGGATCACCGTCAAGGACCTGGGCGACGGCAGCGCCCGGGTGGCCGCCCTGCGCCCCGGCACCCGGGTGCTTATCGAAGGGCCGTACGGGCGGCTCACCGGGCAGCACTGGCGCGGCGGTGGGATCACGATGCTGGCCTGCGGCGTCGGTCTCACCCCGCTGCTGGCGCTGCTCTGGGAGCTGCCGTACGCGCCCGGCCAGGCGGTGCTCGCCTACCGCGCGCGTACCGGCGAGGACCTGGCCTTCTCCGCCGAGCTGGACCGGCTCGTCGCGGACCGCGGGCTGGTGGTGCACCACCTGGTCGGCCCCCGGGCGGCGCAGCCGTCCTGGCTGCCCGCGTACGCCGAGGGGCTCGCCGACGCCGAGGCGCTGCGCCGGCTCTCCCCCGGCGTGGCCGGGCACGACGTCTTCCTCTGCGGACCGGACGGCTGGGTCGACGCCGTGCGCGCCGCGACCCGCGCGGCCGGGGTGCCCGACGCGCACGTCCATCACGAACTGTTCGCCTGGTGACGGGCGCGAAGGGAGGATCCGTGCGACGGATCACCATCTGGCTGCTGTCCACCGTGGCCGCGCTGGTGCTGCTGTTCAGCTACCGGACCAGCACCATGGGCGCGGGCGGGGAGACCGGCGCGGTCGCCACCGGGAACGACCCGGGCGCCGGCTCGTGGAGCGGCGCCGACGGCGGCTCGGGACCGTCGGGCGGCGACACCGGCGACGGCGCCTCGACCGGCGGCGGCACGACCGGCGGCGGCACGACCGGCGGCGGCACGACCGGCGGCGGCAGCGGCACGACGGGCGGCAGCGGCACGGCGACCGGGTCGGTGGCGCAGACCCGGTGGGGGCCGGTGCAGGTGCGGATCACCGTCTCCGCCGGGAAGATCACCGATGCCACAGCCGTGCAGGTGCCCGACGGCAACCGGCGGGACCAGGAGATCAACGACTACGCGGTGCCGATCCTGCGGCAGGAGGCGCTGGCCGCGCAGGGCGCCGAGATCGACAGCGTCTCCGGGGCCACCGTCACCAGCGACGGCTACCGGGAGTCGCTCCAGTCCGCCATCGACGCGGCGCACCTCAAATGAGCGGGCCGGACCGCCGCGCCTGGGTGGCGCAGGTGATGGGGCTGCCGGTCAGCGTGCACCTGCGGGGCCCGCGGGTGCGTACCCCGGGGGTCGAGGAGCGGGTGGCACGGGTCCTCGCCGAGCTGCGCGCCGCCGACGCGGTGTTCAGCACCTGGCGGCCGGAGAGCGTGCTGGGTCGGCTGCGGGGCGCGCCGCCCGGCCCGACCGCCACCGCCGACCCGCTGGTGCGGGAGGTGGTCGGGCTGTGCGAGACGGCCCGCGCGCGGACCGACGGGTGGTTCGACGCCCGCCGCCTGCCGCTGCCGCTGGGCGGCACCGGCTTCGACCCGTCCGGCCTGGTCAAGGGCTGGGCGGTGGAACGGGCCGCCCGGCACCTGACCGACCTGGCCGACCACGACCTGTGCCTCAACGCGGGCGGGGACGTGCTGCTGCGGACCGCACCGGGCCGGCCGCCCTGGCGGATCGGCATCGAGGACCCGGACCGGCCCGAGCGGATGCTCGACGTGGTCGAGCGGGCCGGCGGCGCGGTCGCCACCTCCGGCACCGCGCGACGCGGCGCGCACATCACCGACCCGTACGCCGGGCGGGCGGCCGAGGCCCTCCGGTCGGTCACCGTGGTCGGCCCGGACCTGCTCTGGGCCGACGTGTACGCGACCGCGGCGGTCGCCCGCGGCACCGGCGCACCGGAGTGGCTGGCCACCCTGGACGGGTACGCGGCCCTGCTGGTGGACACCACCGGTCGGGTCCGGGCCACTCCGGGCTGGCCCGGGTGACCGTATCGTCTGCCTGACGGCGGACGCGGGGTCGACGTCGAGGCGGGAGGCGAACCGTGCGGGCCGGTGAGGTCGACAAGAAGCGGCTGTTCGAGCTGCTCTGGGGCGCGCCGGTCGGGCCCCGGCGCGGGCCCCGTCCCACGCTCTCCCCGGCCGCCGTGGCCCGCGCCGGCATCGCCGTCGCCGACGCCGACGGGCTCGACGGGTTGACCATGCAGCGGGTCGCCGAGTCGTTGGGCGTCACCAAGATGGCGCTCTACCGCTACGTGCCGGGCCGGGCCGAACTGGTAGCCCTGATGCTGGACGCGGCACTGGGCGAGCCGCCCCCGTCGCCGGCCGCTGGTCAAGGCGCAGCCGACGTCCCGGCACCGGCCGACGCGGGCTGGCGGGCGCAGCTCGACGAGTGGACCCGGCGGCTGGTCGAGCGGTTCCGCCGGCATCCCTGGGCGCAGGGGGCGGCCGTGGGGGCCCGGCTGCCCGGGCCGAACGAGCTGTCCTGGGTGGAACGCGTCGTCGCCGCGCTGGCCGGTACCGGGCTCACCGCCCACGAGCGGCTCGACGTGGCGACGCTGCTGGTCGGACACGCCCGCAACCTGGCCGGCCTGTCACCCGACTCGGGCCGGGAGGCCGCGTTCGCCGCGCTGGTGAGCGGCCGCGAGACCCGCTTCCCCGCCCTCGCCGCCGCCCTGGCCGATCCCCCCACCCCCCACTCCCCCGCCCTAACCTCCGCCCCCCGCTCCCCCACCCCCCGCTCCCCGGACCCCACCCTGGACTTCGGCCTGGCCCGCATCCTCGACGGCATCGAGGCGTTCCTCACCTCTCGCCCACCTCGTTGATCATGAACTTGTTGTCGCGACACGCCGGGTCGAGTGACAACAACTTCATGATCGCCGCACCCCGGAAGGGGTCCACGCCCCGGAAGGGGTGGGTGGGGTGGTGGGGGAGAATGTTGGGCATGCAGTCACATCCGAACGTACGGGCGGTGCAGTCGGCGCTCGACGAGGCGGGGGCGCGGGACTTCTCCGGCCACGCCAGCGCCGTCCGTCTGCTTCCGGAGGCGGTGCACACCGCCGCCGCGGCGGCCGGCGCGCTCGGCGTCGACGTCGGCGCCATCGCCAACTCGCTGGTCTTCGACGCCGACGACGCGCCGCTGCTGGTCCTCACCTCCGGCGCGCACCGGGTGGACACCGCCGGGCTGGCCGCCACGCTGGGCGTGGCCCACCTGCGCCGGGCCAGCCCGGACTTCGTCAGGCGGCACACCGGTCAGGTGATCGGCGGGGTCGCCCCGCTCGGCCACCCCGGGCCGCTGCGCACCCTGGTCGACACCGCCCTGAAGAAGTACGACGAGGTGTGGGCGGCCGGCGGCGTGCCGCAGGCGGTGTTCCCGACCACCTACGCGGAGCTGCTCCGGCTCACCGGCGGCGACCCGGCCGAGGTGGCGTGAACCCCGACCTCGTCACGCTGCACGTGTGGCGCGTACCCCGCCGGGCCGTGCCCGGCGCGCTGGCCCGGATGGCGGCCCACCCGGCGCGGCTGCGCCGGCTACCCGGCGTCCGCTTCGCCAAGCTGCTCGGCACCGGGACCGGCACCGGCTTCGGCCCCGGCGACGCCGACCTGACCCGGTGGGCCGCGCTGGTGGTCTGGGACTCCCCCGCCGACGCGGCCGGCTTCGACGCCTCCCCGGTCGCCCGCTCCTGGGCCCGGATCGCCGACGCCGCCGCCCGGCTGGAGCTGCGGCCGCTGACCAGCCGGGGCGAGTGGTCCGGCCGGGAGCCGTTCGGCACACCGGCCGGTGGACGGGTCACCGGTCCGGTGCTGGCGCTGACCCGGGCCCGGCTGCGGGCCCGTCGGGCGGCCACGTTCTGGCGGGCGATCCCGCCGGTCGCCGCCGAGCTGCACGCCGCCCCCGGGCTGCTCGCCCGGTTCGGCGTCGGCGAGGCGCCGCTGGGCTGGCAGGGCACGGTGAGCGTGTGGCGCGACCCGACGGACCTCGTCGCCTTCGCGTACCGTTCCCCCGAGCACCGCGCCGCGATCACCCGCACCCCCACCGAGGGCTGGTATGCGGAGGAACTGTTCGCGCGGTTCGCGGTGGGCGACGTGGTCGGCGACCGTACGGTGCTCGGCTGGGTCGCTGCCGACGGCGACCCCGACTCGGCGAGAGGGAACGCATGAGGCTGGTGCGCTGGACGCCGGACGACCTGGTCCGCCGGCTGGACGACGTGGTCGCCGTCTACGGCGAGGCGATGGGCTACCGCGCCGACCTGTTGGAGGCCCGGCGTGGCTACATCGCCACCCACGTCCGGCGCCCCGGGTTCCGCGCCGTCGCCAGCCTCACCACCGAGGGGCACCTGGCCGGCTTCGGGTACGGCTATCTGGGCGCCACCGGGCAGTGGTGGCACGACCAGGTGCACCGGGCGCTGGACGCGGAGACCCGGCAGCGCTGGCTGGCCCGCCCGTTCGAGGTGGTCGAGCTGCACGTGCGCCCGCCCGCGCAGGGGCACGGCGTGGGCGCCCGCCAGCTGCGCGCGCTGCTCAGCGTGGCCGAGGGCGACACCACCCTGCTCTCCACCCCGGAGGCGGACGAGCGGACGTCGCGGGCCTGGCGGCTCTACCGCCGGTTCGGCTTCGTCGACGTGCTGCGGCATTTCCACTTCCCCGGTGACGAGCGGCCGTTCGGCGTGCTCGGCCGGGACCTGCCGCTGCCCGCCGCCGGCCCGGCGGAAGCCCCGTGAGCTCGGGGGGTGAACCGGGCCCGCGAGCCCCGCGCTCGCGGTCCGGCGCGTTCCGGCTCCCCTGGGCGCTGTTGGCCGTGCTGGTCCTCGCCCAGATCTGCTATCCGCTGACCGGCGGTGCGACCCGGGCCGGGCTGACCGTGGCCACGGTGGTGCTCGGCTGGCTGCTCTCCGTCGCCCACGCGCTGCTCACCCGGGGTGCCCGGGTCGCGGCCGCGCTGGTCGCGGTGGTGACCGGCGGCGGGTTCGCGGTCGAGGCGATGGGCGTGGCCACCGGGTTCCCGTTCGGCAGCTACGACTACTCCGGCGAGCTGGGCCCGAAGCTGGCCGGCGTGCCGCTGATCATCCCGCTGGCCTGGACCTGGATGGCCTGGCCGGCGTGGCTCACCGCGGTCCGGCTCACCGCCTCCCGGGCCGGCCGGGTCGCGCTGGCGGCGGTGGGGCTGGCGGCGTGGGATCTGTTCCTCGATCCGCAGATGGTGGCCGAGGGCTACTGGACCTGGCGGAACGCCACCCCGGCGCTGCCCGGGCTGCCCGGCATCCCGGTCAGCAACTACCTCGGCTGGCTGGGCTTCGCCGTGCTGCTCGCCGTCGTGCTGCGCCCGCTCGCCGGGCCGTCCGTCGACCGGGTCGACCGCCGCGACGGCCCGATGTTCGCGCTCTACCTCTGGACGTACGCCTCCAGCGTGCTGGCGCACGCGGTCTTCCTCCGGCTGCCGGCGTCCGCGGTGTGGGGCGCCGCCGGCATGGCGGTGGCCGCGGTGCCGCTGGCGGTGGTGCTGTGGCGGGGCCGCCGGGCGCGGACCGTCGCCGCCGAACCCGCGCCCCGGGTCGACGCGCCAGCATGACCGCCGCGCTCGCGCTGGTGGTGGCGGTCGCCGCGCTCACCGGGCACACGCTCGTCAACGCCCTCGCCTGGCTGCGCCGCCCCACCGACGGGCCGGCCGAGGTCGGCGAGAGCGTGGCGGTGCTGCTGCCGCTGCGCGACGAGGCCGACCGGGTCACCCCGTGCCTGCGCGCGCTGCTCGCCCAACGTGGCGTGCCCGGGCTACGGATCGTGGTGCTCGACGACGGGTCCACCGACGGCACCGCCGAGGTGGTGCGCGCGGTGGCCGGCGCCGACCCGCGGGTCACGCTGCTCACCGGCGTCGCCCCGCCGCCCGGCTGGCTGGGCAAGCCGCACGCCTGCTGGCAGCTCGCCACCCGCACCGATCCGGAGCCGACCGTGCTGGCCTTCGTCGACGCCGACGTGGTCCTCACCCCGTACGCCGTCGCGGCGGCGGTGACCGAGCTGCGCGCGGCGGGCGCGACGCTGCTGTCGCCGTACCCCCGGATCGTGGTGCGGACGGCGGCCGACCGGCTGGTGCAGCCGCTGTTGCAGTGGTTGTGGCTGACGTTCCTGCCGTTGCGCGCGATGGAACGCTCGCGGCGGCCCTCGCTGGCCGCGGCCGGCGGGCAGTTCCTGGTCGTGGACCGGGCCGGCTACCTGCGGGCCGGCGGGCACGCGGCGGTGGCCGACCGGGTGCTGGAGGACATCGAGCTGGCCCGGGCGGTGAAGCGGGCCGGCGGCCGGATCGCCCTGGCCGACGGTTCCCGGCTGGCGTCCTGCCGGATGTACGACGACTGGCCGCAACTGCGCGACGGCTACACCAAGTCGCTGTGGGCCTCGTTCGGCCACCCGGTCGGCGCGGCGGTCGTGCTGGCGCTGCTGTTCGCGCTCTACGTGGCGCCGCCGCTGCTGGCCCTCGGCGCGCTGCTGGCCGGCGCGCCGGCGGTGGCCGGGACGGCGGCGCTCGCCTACCTGGCCGGCGTGGCCGGGCGCGTGGTCAGCGCCCGGGCCACCGGCGGGCGGGCCTGGCCCGACGCGCTGGCGCACCCCGTGTCGGTCGTGGTCCTCGGTTGGTTGACCGTCCGGTCGTACCATCTGCGGAAGCGACGCCGGCTCACCTGGCGGGGTCGCCCGGTCACCTAGGAGGAGCACCCCATGGCGCGCATCGTGGTCATCGGCGCCGGCGTGGGCGGGCTCGCCGCCGCCGCCCGGCTCGCGGTCACCGGGCACGAGGTCACCGTCCTGGAACGGGCCGGCACGGTCGGCGGCAAGCTGGGCCGGTGGGCGCACCACACCCCGGAGGGGTCATGGCGCTTCGACACCGGGCCGAGCCTGGTCACCCTCCCGCAGGTCTTCCACGACCTGTTCGAGGCCACCGGGGCGAAGCTCGACGAATACCTCGACCTGGTCCCGCTGGACCCGATCGTGCGGCACGTCTTCCCCGGCGGCGGCCCCGCGCTGGACTCCTGCGCCGATCCGGACGAGTTCACCGCCCGGATCGGCGCCGCGTTCGGCGACCGTTCCGCCGCCGACTGGCAGCGGCTGTGGCGGCGCGCCGCCCGGGTGTGGGAGGCGTCGCACCGGGACATCCTGCGCCGCACCGTGGACTCGCCACGCGACCTGGCCGCGCTGGCCTGGCGGCTGGGCGACCTCGCCGCCATCGGCCCCGGCCGCACGCTGCGCGGGCTGGGCCGGCGGCACCTGTCCGACCCGCGGCTGCGGATGCTGCTCGACCGGTACGCCACCTACACCGGCGCCGACCCGCGCCGCGCGCCGGCCGCGCTGGTCGCCGTCCCCTACGCCGAACTGGCGTACGGCGGCTGGTACCTGCGCGGCGGGCTGGGCACGCTGGCCGACGCGTTGCTGTCGCGCTGCCTGGACCTCGGCGTGGTGGTGCGCACCGGCGCGGCGGTCACCCGGATCGACGCGGCCGGCGGCCGGGTGCACGGGGTCCGGGTCGCCGGCTCGGCCGCGCCGGTCCCGGCCGACGTGGTGGTGGCCAACACCGACGCGCTCACCGTCTACCGGGACCTGCTGCCGCACCCGCGTCGGCTGGCCGCGCTGACCGACCGCAGCCTGGCCGGTTTCGTGCTGCTGCTCGGCGTGCGGGGCGACTCCGGGCTGGCCCACCACAGCGTCTTCTTCCCGCGCGACTACGACGCCGAGTTCGACGCCGTCTTCGGCGACCCCGGTCGCGGCGTACGGGCCCGGCCGGCGCCCGACCCGACCGTGTTCGTGACCGCGGCCGACGACCCGGCGGTCCGGCCGGACGGCCACGAGGCGTGGTTCGTGCTGGTCAACGCGCCCCGGCACGGCACCGCCGCGGACGCGGTGGACTGGCGGCGGCCGGGGCTTGCCGAGGCGTACGCGGACCGGATCCTCGACGTGCTGGCCGAGCGCGGGGTGGACGTGCGGGACCGGCTGGTGTTCCGGGAGGTCCGCACGCCGGCCGACCTGGACGCGGCCACCGGCGCGCCGGGCGGGGCGATCTACGGCACCGCCGGCGGCCTGCTGCGCCCGCCGAACCGGGGCCCGGTCGCCGGGCTGTGGCTGGTCGGCGGATCCACCCACCCCGGCGGCGGCCTCCCCATGGTGACCCTGTCCGCGGAGATAGTCGCCGACGCCATCGGCCCGGCCTGGTAAGGCGGGGCCCCTTCTTAACGCCTCCGGTCGAGAAGGGGCCCCTTCTCACGCCTTCGCCGGGCGGTCAGCCGGCGTCGACGAGCGCGCGCCGGACGGCGGAGAACAACTGGCCGAGGCCGAAGCCGGCGAGCAGCACCCAGACGGTGGTGGCCATGGTGGCGGTGCCGGCGGTCAGGTCGGCGTCGATCAGCCCGGTGAGCCCGGCGACCAGCAGCCCGACCAGGGCCACGCAGACCCGGGTGGGCCGCTCCCCCACGGTCACCGCGCCGATCTCCCGCATCCCGGCCGACACCGAGCGGGCGCGCACGTACTCGTGCAGCCAGGACAGGCCGCCGGCGGCGACGACAAGCGCGCCGGGCGCGCCGAGCAGCCAGAACGCGATCAGCCAGGCCACCTCGCCGAGCCGGTCGGCGACCGAGTCGTAGACGTAGCCCAACCGGGTGGTGCGGCCGGTGGCCACCGCCACCGCGCCGTCGACGCTGTCCGCCACGGCGGCGAGCAGCACGAAGAGCGAGCCCAGGAACGGTCCGTCGCCGGGCCGGCCCACCAGCAGGGGTACGCAGAAGCAGAGCAGCACCCCGAACACGGTCACCGCGGTCGGGCCGACCCGTAGCCGGCCCAGCACGAAGCCCACGTGGTAGGCGAAGCGTAGCCAGGCGCGCACCACCGGCGCGGCGCTACGGGGATCGAACCCACCGTGCAGCCGCGCCCACGCGGTCGCGTACTGGTCCCAGTTCAGCTGTGTGCCCACCACGGATCAACCGTAGAAGGGTGCTCCGGGTGTCGTGTGGCGGGTGGTCACACCCGCGCGTCGGCGCGCAGGCGCTGCCAGACCTCGCGGGTCGCGGTGGACCGGTTGAGCGTGATGAAGTGGATCCCCGGCACGCCCTCGTCCAGCAGCTTCGCGCACATCTCGCCGGCCTGCTCGACGCCGAGCCGATGCACCGCCTCGGGGTCGTCGGCCACCCGGTCGAACCGCTCGGCCAGCGCCGGCGGGAACGGCGCGCCGGAAAGCTGCACCGACCGTGCGATGGTGCCGATCTGGGTCACCGGCATCACCCCGGCCAGGATCGGGGTGTCGCAGCCGGCGGCGGCGACCCGGTCGCGCAGCCGCAGGTAGTCGTCGGCGTCGAAGAACATCTGGGTGATGGCGAACTCGGCGCCGGCCCGGCACTTGCGGACGAAGTGCGCGGTGTCGCTCGCCACGTCGGGCGAGCGCGGGTGCTTGTACGGGAAGGCGGCCACCCCGACGCTGAAGTCGCCGCTGTCACGGACCAGCCGGACCAGGTCCTCGGCGTAGCGGACGCCCTCCGGGTGGATGACCCACTCGCCGCCCGGGTCGCCCGGCGGGTCGCCCCGCACGGCCAGCACGTTGCGGACCCCGACCGAGGCGAGCCGGCCGATCACGTGCCGCAGCTCGGCGACCGAGTGGTTGACCGCGGTGAGGTGCGCCATCGGCAGCAGGGTGGTCTCGGTGGCGATCCGCTCGGTCACCGCGACGGTGGTGTCCCGGGTCGAGCCGCCCGCGCCGTAGGTGATCGAGACGAACGACGGGAGCAGCGACTCCAGCTCGCGGATCGCCTGCCAGAGCAGTTTCTCGCCGGCGGGGGTCTTCGGCGGGAAGAACTCGAACGAGAAGGTGGGGCGGCCGTCACGGATCAGCTCCCCGATCGCCGGCTGCGGATTGGGGAGGACCGAGGGGAGACCGAGCGCCACGGACCGACTGTAACCGGATCGGGCCGGTGTGCCGAGGACCTTCCCAGCCCGCGAGCGGGCCGGGCGCGACGTCGTACCCCGGGGGTAGAAAGACCTCAGCGCGGTGGGCGGCCGGCGGCCGGCCCGGGGGCCCGCGCGGGGGTCGCCACGACGGCGACGCACCGGTGCGCCACGGCCGGGTGTCCGCGTCGCCACCCGCGCCGTCGCCCCGGAGGTCCCGATGATCCCGTCCGCGCCGCCCGGCCCCCGCCTGCTGGGGCCGCTCCTGGCCGAGCTGCGGGCCGCCCGCGGCTGGAGCCAGCAGCGGTTCGCCGCCGAGCTGTGCGCCGCCTCCGGCGTGCCCACGCTCACCAGGCACGAGGTGTCCCGGTGGGAGCGCCAGCTCCGGCTCCCCGGCGATTTCTGGTCCGCCTGGCTGGCGACGGTCCTCGGGGTCCCGGGCGCGTTGATCGCCGAGGCCACGGCGCGCAGCCGCCGGCTCGGCGCGGCGCCCGCGGAGGTCGGCCCGGCCGGGTCCCGCGCCCGGCTGGCCCTGCTCACCCTCGCGTACCGCTGGGCGGCCGACCCGACCGGCGGCACGCTGGCCGGGCCGCTGGCCGACCCGGCGGCCGGCGGGTCGTCGCCGGCCGACCGGTCCGCCTCCGCCGGCGGTCTCCCCGTCGCGCCCGCCGCGCCGGACGACCCGCCCGGCGAGACCGGCCTGGCCACGCTGCGGCGGTGGGACGACCTGCTCGGCGGGGCCGATCTCGCCGGGTACGGCGCCCGGCGGCTGCGACGCGCGGTGCGCGGCCACCGCGTCGCCGGGCCCGCCGACCGGCGCCGGCTGCTGCCGGAGCTGGCCGGGTCGGCCCAGCTCGCCGGGTGGTTGGCCGCCGACGCGGGCGACGTCACCGGCGGCCTGGTGGCCTACCGGCTGGCGTTGCGGGCCGCGCTCGCCGCCGGGGACCGGCCACTGGCCGGGCACGTGCTCGGGTCGGCCAGCCACCTGCTGGCCGGCTCCGGCGACCCGGCCGGCGCGCTCACGCTGGCCCGGATCGGGTACGCCGCCGGCCGCGACGGCGCCTCCGCCGGGCTGCGGGCGCTGCTGCTGCACCGGGTCGCGCTCGCCGCGGCGCTGGCCGGCCGGCGCCGCGCCGCCGGGCGGGCGCTCGCCGGGGCGGCCCGGGCGGGCACGCCCGATCCGGGCCGGGAGCCGCCCTGGCTCTACTGGCTCGACGACGTCGAGCTGGCCGCGATGACCGGGCGCACGCTTGTCGCGCTGGGCCGCCCGGAGCCCGCCGTCGCGCTGCTGGCGCCGGTCGTCGCCGACAGCCGGGGCCGGCCGCGCCGGGCGGCCGTCTACGGCGCCTGGCTCGCCCGCGCGCACCTGCGGCTGGACGCGGTGCCCGAGGCGTGCGCGGTGGCCGGCGCGGCGCTGCTCGACGCGGTCCGTTCCGGTTCGCCGCGGGCGGTCGGCCAGCTCGCCGAGGTTCGTCGTGGGTTGGCCGGGCCGGCCTCCCGGCGGTGTCCGGAGTTGCTCGCGGCCGTCCGCCCGTACCTTCCGGTCCCCGCCGTGGTCCGGCTGGAGCCGACGCGGGCGCGCCGGGTCCGGGCGGCGCGCCGGGGCGGCGACGGGGCAGGTCCGGCGGGGACCGACTAGCGTCGGGGCGTGACCCACGCTGCTCCCGTCTCCCCCGTCGACCGCGCCGGCCTGCGCCAGCGGATCGACAAGGCGCTCACCGAGTTCCTCGCCGGTCAACGCGCCCGGCTGGCCGCCGTCGACGACGGCCTGCTGCCGGTCGCGGAGGCGATCGAGGCGTTCGTGCTGGGCGGCGGTAAGCGGCTGCGCCCGGCCTTCGGCTACTGGGGTTACCGCGGCGCCGGCGGGATCGACTCCGACCAGGTCGTCGCCACCCTGGCCGCGTTGGAGTTCGTGCAGGCCAGCGCGCTGATCCACGACGACCTGATGGACCGGTCGGACACCCGGCGCGGTGAGCCGGCGGTGCACCGGCGGTTCGCCGCCCGGCACCGCGCGGCCCGCTGGGGCGGTGACGCCGACGCGTTCGGCGACGCGTCGGCGATCCTGCTGGGCGACCTCTGCCTGGTCTGGTCCGACGAGCTGCTGCACTCCGCCGGCCTGGCCCCGGCCACGGTGGCGCGGGCCCGGCCGGTCTTCGACGAGATGCGCACCGAGGTGACCGTCGGGCAGTACCTGGACGTGCTGACGCAGGCCACCGGCGACACCTCGGTCGAGCGGGCCGGCAAGGTGGCCCGCTACAAGTCCGCGAAGTACACCGTCGAGCGTCCACTGCTGCTGGGCGCCGCGCTGGCCGGCGCGCCGGCGGAGGTGCACGCGGCCTACTCGGCGTACGGGCTGCCGCTGGGCGAGGCGTTCCAGCTGCGCGACGACGTGCTCGGGGTGTTCGGTGACCCGGAGCGCACCGGCAAGCCGGCCGGCGACGACCTGCGCGAGGGCAAGCGGACCTACCTGGTGGCGGCGGCCCTGGAGACGCTCGACCCGGCCGGGCGGGAGTTGCTGCTGGGCGGGCTCGGCGCGGCGGACCTGGACGCCGCCGGGGTGACCCGGCTGCGCGAGCTGATCAGCGCGAGCGGCGCGTTGGCGCGCACCGAGCGCCGGATCGCCACGCTGACCGAGGGCGCCCTGGCCGCGCTGACCGCCGTCGACCTGGACACCGAGGCGCGTCAGGCCCTGGTCGACCTGGCCATCGCCGCCACCCGCCGCGCCGACTGAGCACCGGCCCGGCCAGCTTCGTCGATCATGAAGTTGACGGCGGAGTCGATCTCCAATCGTGCCGTCAACTTCATGATCGACAGGGGTGGGTCAGAAGGCGACGGCCTGGGCGCGGCGCTTGACCTCGCGGGCCAGGTCGCCGGCGAGCGCGGCGGCGGGGGTGCCGGGGAGGCTCGGGTCCTCCCGGTAGAGCCAGCGCAGCGCCTCCTCGTCGTCGTACCCGGCGTCGGCGAGCAGGTTGAGCACGCCGGGTAGGTGCTTGAGCACGGTGTGGTTGGCCACCAGCTCGGCCGGGATCCGGCGGACACCGTCGCGGCGCACCGCGAGCAGCTCCCGGTCCCGGATCATCTGGTGCACCTTGCTGATCGACAGTTCGAGGCGCTCGGCCACGTCCGGCAGGGTCAGCCAGCCGGCCGGGTCGGTCGGTCCGGGCAGGTCGGCCCCGGTCTCGGCGGGTACGGAATCGGTCACCCGACCACCCTGCCACGTGCCGCCGCCGGCGGGTGCACGGCACCCCTGGAAGCGTCCCGGTAGCGTGCCGGCCCACCCTCGTCGGACCCCGGCGGTAGCATCCTGTTCAACCTTCACCGTCCCGACACATAGACTGCCTGCCGATGGACACACAGGTCGCCGACACGTTGCTGGGCTCGCTGCTCGACGGGCGCTACCGCATTCGCGGTCGCGTGGCCCGTGGCGGCATGGCGACCGTGTACACCGCCACCGACGAGCGCCTGGAGCGCACCGTGGCGGTCAAGATCATTCACCCGACCCAGGCGCCGCAGGCGCGGGCCCGGATGGCCGGCTTCGTCGAGCGCTTCACCGACGAGGCGAAGACCATCGCCCGCCTCACCCACCCGAACGTGGTCGCGGTCTACGACCAGGGCATCCACGCCGGCCTGCCCTACCTGGTGATGGAGTACGTCCGCGGCCGCACGCTGCGCGACGTGCTCGCCGAGCGACGCCGGCTCAACCCGGACGAGGCACTCGCGATCGCCGAGCAGATGCTCGCCGCGATCGCCGCCGCGCACCGGGCCGGTCTCGTGCACCGCGACGTCAAACCGGAGAACGTGCTGGTCGCCGAGGCGCCCGCCGGCGGCGGCCGCAACCTGGTCGACAGCGTGGTCAAGGTGGCCGACTTCGGCCTCGCCCGGGCCGTCGAGGCCAGCGCCGAGGAGGAGAACGGCAACCAGCTCATGGCGACCGTGGCCTACGTGGCACCGGAGCTGGTCACCCAGGGGCACGCGGACCCGCGCACCGACGTCTACTCCGCGGGCATCGTGCTGTTCGAGATGCTCACCGGCCGGGTGCCCTACGACGGCGACCGCCCGGTCGAGGTCGCCTGGCAGCACGTCGACCGCGACGTGCCGGCGCCCTCGACCCTGGTCCCGGCGCTGCCGCCGGTTCTCGACGCGCTCGTCGCCCGCGCCACCCGACGCGATCCGGCGGCCCGCCCGGCCGACGCCGGCACGCTGCTGACCGAGGTGCAGGCGGCCCGCGACGAGCTGGGCGACCCGCACGCGCACACCGCCGTGCTGCGCCAGATCAGCGACGACACGGCGGTGCTGAGCCAGCCGACCCAGGTGGTGGCAGCGGTCCGTCCGGCCGAGCGGCCGGCCTGGGCCCGGCTGCCCGAGGGCGGTGGGCAGCAGCGCCCGCACCGGCGTCGCGCCGACGAGCCGGAAGGGCTGGGCGCCCGGCTGGCCGCCCTGCGTACCCGGGTCATGGGCTCGCCGCGCGGCCGGCTGGCCGTCGCCGCGGTGGCCGTGGTGCTCGGCCTGGTGGCCGCGCTCGGCGGCTGGTGGTTCGGGGTGGGCCGCTACACGGTCGCGCCGCAGCTGGTCAGCATGACCAAGGCGGAGGCCGAGGCGCAGGCCCAGCGCGGCGGCTTCACGCTGCGCTACGCCGACCCCCGCTACGACGAGACGGTGCCGAAGGACACGGTCCTCGGGCAGGCGCCCGGGTCGGCCGCCCGGATCGTCAAGGGCGGCACCATCACCCTGACGCTGTCGCTCGGCCCGGAGCGGCTGCCGGTGCCGGACGTCGTCGGCAAGGACTACGAGCTGGCCCAGGCCGACCTGAGCGGCGCCAAACTGGTGCCCGCCAAGGGCGCCTCCCGCTACGACGACGCGCTGCCGGCCGGCGTGGTGCTGGCCACCGACCCGAAGGTGGGCACGGTGGTCAAGCCCGGGTCGAAGGTGACGCTGATCCTCAGCAAGGGCCGCGCCCCGGTCTCCGTGCCCAACCTGGTCGGCAAGAACATCAACGAGGCGCGCGGCATCCTGGCGAAGCTCGAACTGACCGCGGAGGAGAACTACAAGGACTCCGACAAGCCGAAGGACGAGATCCTCGGCCAGAGCCCGGCCGACGGCACCGGCGTCGAGAAGGGCGCCAAGGTCAAGCTGGAGATCAGCAAGGGTCCGCCCCAGGTGGCCGTCCCCCGCGTGGTCGACCTGCCCTGCCAGCAGGCCAAGCAGACGCTGGAGAGCCAGGGCTTCCCGGTCAACGTGCAGCTCAACCCGAACGGTGTGGCCCGGTTGCAGAACCCGCCCGAGAACACCCAGGTGCCGCCGGGCACCACGGTCACGGTGACCTGCCTGTGAGCGCGAGGAGTGAGCCGGTCCTGCGAGCCCCGCAGTCGCGAACGAAGGCGGCCCTGTGAGTGCGGCGCACGTGGCCGGCGACCGCCGGCGGGTGGGCTCGCACACCCCCACCTCCGGCGGGCTGGCCCGGGCGGCGCTGCCCTACGCCGACGCGGCCGCCTCGGAGGTGGTGCAGGTCTACGTCTCCAACTCGCGCGGCTGGGCGCTGCCGGCCGGTGACCCGGCGCAGGACGCGCTGTTCCGCGACGGCTGCGGCGAGCGGGGCCTGCCCGTGTTCATCCACGCCTCGCTGCTGGTCAACCTCGGCTCCCCCACCCCGGCCACGGTCGCCCGCTCGGCGGAGACGCTGGCCCACGCGCTGCGGCGTGGTCGCGCCATCGGTGCCCAGGGCGTGGTGTTCCACGCCGGCAGCTCGGTCGACGACGGGCACGCCGAGGCGGCCCTGCGGCAGGTGCGGGAGTCGCTGCTGCCGCTGCTCGACGAGACGGCGGCGACCGGCGGGCCGATGCTGCTGGTCGAGCCGAGCGCGGGGGGCGGCCGGTCGTTGGCCTCCCGGGTCGAGCACCTCGGCCCCTACCTGGACGCGGTCGACCGGCACCCGATGCTGGGTGTCTGCTTCGACACCTGTCACGCCTGGGCCGCCGGGCACGACCTGGCCGCCGAGGGTGGCATGACCGCGGCGCTGGACACGCTCGTCGACACCGTGGGCGCCGACCGGCTACGGCTGGTGCACGCCAACGACTCGAAGGACCTGTGCGGCTCCACCCGGGACCGGCACGAGAACATCGGCAAGGGCAGCATCGGCGAACCGGCGTTCGCGGAGCTGATGCGCCACCCGGCGACGGCGGGCGTGCCGGTGCTGGTGGAGACGCCCACCGAGAAGCACCTCGGCCACGCGGCCGACATCGCCACCCTCAGGCGCCTCCACCCCTGATCGTCAGCCTCGCAGCGCCGCGGTCAGGACGTCCGCGGCGCGGTCGATCTGGGCGTCGGTGACGTCCAGGTGGGTGACCAGCCGGGCGGTACGCGGGCCGAGCACCGAGATCAGCAGGCCCTCCGCCCGGGTGGCGGCGGCGAGGGCGTGCGCGTCGAACGGGTGCTTGGTCAGGTCCAGCGGCACGATGTTGGTCCGCACCCCGGTCGCGAGCACGCCGTGCGGGGCGACCGCCTCGGCCAGCCGGGCGGCCTTGGCGTGGTCGTCGGCGAGCCGCTCGACGTGGTGCGCCAGCGCGTACCGGCCGGCGGCGGCGAGGATGCCGACCTGCCGCATGCCGCCGCCCATCCGCTTGCGCAGGAACCGGGCCCGGGCGATCTTCTCGGCGCTGCCCACCACCAGCGAGCCGACCGGCGCGCCGAGGCCCTTGGAGAGGCAGACCGACAGCGTGTCGAACAGCGTGCCGTACTCCGCCAGCGGCACCCCGTCGGCCACGTGCGCGTGCCAGATCCGGGCGCCGTCGCAGTGCAGCACCAGCCCGTGCTCGTCGGCGACCGCCCGCAGCCGGCGCAGCGTGGCCAGCGGGATCACCCCGCCACCGCCCCGGTTGTGGGTCTGCTCGACGGCGATGGCCCGGGTGGGCACCGCGAAGTAGCCGTCCGGCCGGATCATCCCGGCGACCACGTCGGGGTCGAGGTCCGCGCCCACCGCCGGCCAGGTCCGCGACGAGATTCCGGAGTACGCGGCCGCGGCGCCGACCTCGTACGTGACCACGTGCGCGTCAGCGTCGCAGAGCAGCTCGTCGCCGGGCGGCACGAGCAGTTGCAGGGCGATCTGGTTGGCCATCGAGCCGCTCGGGGCGAACAGCGCCGCCTCGTGGCCGAACCGGGCGGCCACCTCCGCCTCGAGCGCGGTCACGGTCGGGTCCTCGCCGTAGACGTCGTCGCCCACCTCGGCGGTGGCCATGGCCTCCCGCATCCCCGGCGTCGGCCGGGTCACGGTGTCGGTCCGAAGGTCGATCAACAAGTCAGCCACGGTGTTTCCTTTCGGCTGCCGACTGCGGGGCTCGCAAGCTCACTCCTCGCGTCAGCCACGGAGCATCTCCGCAACCAGGAAGGCCAGCTCCAGCGACTGCTGGGTGTTCAGTCGCGGGTCGCAGGCGGTCTCGTACCGGTCGGGCAGGTCGAGGTCCTCGATGCCCTGGGCGCCACCGAGGCACTCGGTGACGTCCTCGCCGGTCAGCTCGACGTGCAGGCCGCCCGGGTGGGTCTCCAGGCCGCGGTGCACCTCGAAGTAGCCGAGCACCTCGTCGACGATCCGGTCGAAGTGCCGGGTCTTGTAGCCGTTGGAGGACTCGTGGGTGTTGCCGTGCATCGGGTCGCACTGCCAGACCACCTTGGCGCCGGCGGCGGTGACCTTGGCGACGATGGGTGGCAACGCGTCGCGGACCCGGTGGTTGCCCATCCGGCTGATCAGCGTGAGCCGGCCGGGGACGTTCTCCGGGTTGAGCTTCTCGCACAGCTCGATCGCCTCGTCCGGCGTGGTGGTGGGGCCGAGCTTGACGCCGATCGGGTTGGCGATCCGGGAGATGAAGTCGATGTGCGCGCCGTCGATCTGCCGGGTCCGCTCGCCGATCCAGAGGAAGTGCCCGGACAGCCCGTACGCCCGGCGGTCGGAGATGCGGGTGAGCGCCCGGTCGTACTCCAGCGCGAGGGCCTCGTGGGAGCAGTAGAGCGTGACCGTCCGCAACGCCTCCTCGTCGGTCATCCCGCAGGCCCGGATGAAGGCGATGGCCCGGTCGATCTCCCGGGCGATCGCCTCGTAGCGTTCCCCGGCCGGGGACTGCCGGACGAAGTCCTTGTTCCAGTCGTGCACCGCGTGCAGGTCGGCCAGCCCGCCGGCCAGGTAGGCCCGCAGCATGTTCATCGCGGCGGCCGAGTTGGCGTACGCCCGGATCATGCGCTGCGGGTCGGCGACCCGCGCCTCCGGCGTGGTCTCCAGCGAATTGATCATGTCGCCGCGGTAGGCCGGCAGGCCGCGGGCGTCGGTGGGCAGGGACCGGGGCTTGGTGTACTGGCCGGCGACCCGGGCCACCTTGACCACCGGCAGCGACGCGCCGTAGGTGAGCACGATCGCCATCTGGAGCAGGGTGCGGGCGTTGGCCAGCAGGTGGCTCTCGGTGTTGTCGGCGAAGGTCTCCGCGCAGTCGCCGCCCTGGAGCAGGAACGCCTTGCCCTCGCAGACCAGCGCGAGGCGCCGCCGCAGCTGGTCGACCTCGTAGGGCGCGACCACGGACGGCACCGTGTCCAGCACCGTGCAGACCTCGGCGACCTGCGCCGGATCGCCCCAGGGCGGGGTCTGCGCGCGCGGCAGCTCCCGCCAGCGGTCGAGGCCGAGGGCCACGTCCTCGGCGGAGTCGGCGGTCGGGCGGCTGGTCTGCAGACCCGGGCTGCCCACGGCGGGGTGACTCAGCTGGTGCCACTCATGGCGCATGCAGGAAAGCGTACGGCGACCGCCCGGCCCGCCCGACGCCGAGGGGGACGGTTCCGGTGCGTGGGAGCCCGGCGCCCCACCCGGCCGGGGGTCAGGGTGTGACGGCCGGCTGGGCGGAGTTGCCGCCCGGCGCCTCGCCGGCGATGCACCAGTCGGCACCGGTGCGGGTGACCGTGAACAGCAGCGACCGGGTGGCCTTGCGCGACCCGGCGGCCACCGTGATCGAGGCGCTGACCTCCTGGCCACGCGGCCCGGTGCGGACGTCGGTGATGGTGGCCTGCGGCACCGTGAAATGGTCGGCGAAGTCGCCGTTCGGGCCGGTGGCGGTGGTGTCGAAGGCGGTCTGCAGGGGCGCGCAGAGCTGGCTGCGGCCGGCGGCGGCGTCGCGGGCGGCCAGCGCGTCCAGGTACGCCTGCACCCGCTCCCGGCTCTTGGCGGCGGCCTCCTCGGCCGGTGCCCGACCGGTGGGCGCGGCGGCGTTCCCCCCGCCGTCGCCCGAGCCGCAACCGGCCATGCCGGCCGGCAGGAGCGCGAGCAGGACGGCGGCGGTCGCCACCCTCCGGTGCTGCTGACCCATCGGTCCCTCCCATCGGCGCGGGGCATCGCGACGTGCCCGGCCGGCGAGTCTGTCACACCTGACCGCGCGCCGGTCGCCGGCCTCCTCATCCTCGCCTCGATCGTCCCGCCCGGCCAGGCGGCACGCCCGCCGCGCCCGATCCGACTTAACGATCACTAGTCTCGGGTGGCGCGGCACCGGACCGCGCCTTCCGCGGAGGTGACGAACCATCCTCACCGTGACATCCGTCGACACCGCGTGGCTGCCCCCGGCCGAGCGGTTCGACTTCTGGCGGGACCTGGTCGCCCGGCAGGCGTCGACGGCCACCATCCGCAGCGCGCACGCGGACGACTTCGTCGCCTCGGCCCGCGTCGTCGATCTCGGCACGCTCCGCCTCGGCGTCTGGCGGTACCCGTCGCTGGAGTTCACCCGACCGGCGCACATGATCGGCAGTGGCGACCCGGAGCTGTACCAGCTCGCCCTGCCGCTGTCCGGGCGCGGGGTGATGACCCAGCAGCGCCGCGAGGGGCCGCTCGACCCGTCCGCGTTCGCCCTCGTCGACACCGTCCGACCGCACGGCTCCCGGCTACGGCCGGACGGCGCGACGCCGGGGGCGGTGGAGACGTTGACCCTCCTGGTGCCGCACCGGGCGCTGCCGTTGGCCCCGCGCCGGCTGGCGGAGCTGTGCGCCGCCGACATCCCGGCCCGTACCGGGATGGGCGCGCTGCTCGCCGCGTTCCTGCGGCGGATCGTGGCGCACCCGGAGCAGTACGCGCCGACCGACGCCCCGCACCTCGACCGGATCGCCCTCGACCTGCTCGCCGGCACCCTGGCCGGGCGGCTCGACGTCGAGCGGGACCTGCCGGTCGACACCCGGATCACCGGGCTCCGGGCGCGGGTGACGGCGTTCGTCCGGCAGCACCTGACCGATCCGGACCTCACCCCGGCCACCGTCGCGGCGGCGCACCACCTGTCGGTGCGGTCGCTGCACCGGCTCTTCGAGGGCACCGGTACGACCGTCGGCGCGCTGATCCGCACCGGTCGGCTGGAGCGGGCGGCCCGGGAACTGGCCGACCCGGGGCTGGGGCGGCTGAGCGTGGCGCGGATCGCCGCCCGGTGCGGCTTCGCGCAGCCGGCGCACTTCAGCCGCGCGTTCCGGGCCGCCTACGGGTCGTCCCCGGCGGAACACCGGGAACGCGCCCTGCGGGGGTGACCACGCGGGCGGGGAGGGGCCGGTGCGGCCCCTCCCCGCCGGGTGGGTGGTGCGTCGGCCCTCGGCTAGGCCGAGGGTTTGGTGCGTCGGCCCTCGGCTAGGCCGAGGGTTTGGTGCGTCGCCCTCGGCTAGGCCGAGGGTTTGGTGCGTCGCCCTCGGCTCAGCCGAGACCGCCCTTGATGGCGCCGATCAGCTCACCGTTGCTGGTGTCTCCGGAGAGCTCCCAGAAGAACGCGCCACCGAGGCCCTGGGTGTTGGCGTAGCTCATCTTCCCGCCGATGGTCGCCGGGGTGTCGTAGCTCCACCAGTTGCTGCCGCACTTGGCGTACGCCGTGCCGCCGACCGTGGCCGTGGCCGGGCAGGTGTTCTTGAGGACCTTGTAGTCCTCGATGCCGGCCTCGTAGGTGCCCGGCGCCGCGCCGGTGGCGCTGCCGCCGGGGGCGGTCTGGGTGACGCCGGTCCAGCCCCGCCCGTAGAAACCGACGCCGAGCAGCAGCTTGCTGGACGGCACGCCCTTGGACTTCAGTTTCTGGATCGCCGCGTCGGACCAGAAGCCCTGCTGCGGGATCCCGGTGTACGAGTAGAGCGGCGAGTGCGGGGCGGTCGGCCCCTGGGCGTTGAACGCGCCGAAGTAGTCGTACGTCATCGGCATCAGCCAGTTGAGGTTCGTCGCCGCGCCGGCGTAGTCGGTCGCGTCGATCTTGCCGCCGTTGCTGCCGTCGGCGGTGATCGCCGCGGTGACCAGGAAGCTGGAGCCGAACTTGGTCCGCAGCGCGGAGACCACGTTCTTGAACGCGTTCGGGCCGCTGGCGTCGCACTGGAGGCCGCAGGCGTTCGGGTACTCCCAGTCGATGTCGATGCCGTCGAAGACGTCCGCCCAGCGCGGGTCCTTGACCAGCGAGTAGCAGGAGTCGGCGAACGCGGCCGGGTTCTGCGCGGCCTGGGTGAAGCCGGCCGACCAGGTCCAGCCGCCGAAGGACCAGAGCACCTTCAGGTTCGGGTACATCTTCTTCAGCTTGCGCAGCTGGTTGAAGCTGCCGCGCAGCGGCTGGTCCCAGGTGTCGGCGACGCCGTCGACGCTGTCCGCCGCGGTGTACGCCTTGTCGTAGTCGGCGTAGCTGTCACCGATGCTGCACCGTCCGCCGGTGGTGTTGCCGAAGGCGTACAGGATGTGGGTCAGCTTCGCGGCCGAGCCGCTGGTGTGGATGTTCTTGACGTGGTAGTTACGGCCGTAGACGCCCCACTCGGCGAAGTAGCCGACCACCTTCTTGCCGCCGGTCGGCGGCGTGGTGGTGGGTGGGGTGGTGGTCGGCGGCGTCGTGGTGGGTGGCGTCGTGGTGGGCGGGGTGCTGGTCGGGGGTGCCGTGGTGGGCGGCGTGGTCGTCGGCGGGGTGCCGCCGCCGGCGCAGGAGCCACCGTTCACGGTGCAGTTCAGCGGCCCCTGGTAGGCCCCGGTGCCGTTGTAACCCCAGCTGAAGCTGGCACCCGGGGCGAGCGGGCCGGCCCAGCTCTTGTTGACCGCGACGTAGTGGTTGCCGCTGCGGGTGACGTCGGCGTCCCAGGAGCTGCTGATCGAGGTGCCGGAGGGCAGGTCGAACTCGATGCGCCAGCTGTTCACGGCGGCGCCGGTGCCGTTGGTGACGGTGACCCGTCCCTCGTGACCGGTCCCCCAGTCCTGCACCTTGGTGAACGTGGCGGTGACGCTGCCGGCGGCCGACGCGGTGGTCATGGGCACCGCGGCGACCGCGAGCGCGACCACGGCGCCGGTGGCCCAGAGGGCCCGGCGGAGCGATCTCTTCATACGGCGTCTCCCCAAACAGTTAGGAAACTTTCCAAATTGATTGCTGAGACGCTACTCACGCCGTCATCAGTTCGTCAAGATGTAGATGCGTCGATTTCGCGGGTGGCGCGGGGCGAGCCGGCCGACGGCCCGTAGCCTCGTCGCATGACCGTTTTCGACGTACCCATCGACGCCCTCACCGGCGGCCCGGCCGACCTCGACCGCTACCGCGGCCGCGCCCTGCTGGTGGTCAACGTGGCCTCCCGCTGCGGCCTCACCCCGCAGTACGCGGGCCTGCAGGCGCTCGCCGACACCTACGCCGAGCGAGGGCTGACCGTGCTCGGGGTGCCGTGCAACCAGTTCGCCGGCCAGGAGCCGGGCGGCGCCGCGGAGATCGAGGAGTTCTGCCAGGTCAACTACGGCGTCACCTTCCCGCTCACCGAGAAGGTCGACGTCAACGGGCCGGACCGGCACCCGCTCTACGCCGAGCTGGTGTCCACGCCGGACGCCGAGGGGCACACCGGCGACGTCCGCTGGAACTTCGAGAAGTTCCTCGTCGCGCCGGACGGCACGGTGGCCGCCCGGTTCGCCCCGCAGGTCACCCCCGAGGACACCGAGCTGCGCGCCGCGATCGAGAAGATCCTGCCGGCCTGAGCGCACGGCGGAGCGGCATGCCTCCGGTCGTTCGAGGCATGCCGCTCGCGGGCCGCGCGTTCCGGGTCAGCCGGCGGCGGACCGGAAGACCGGGTAGTAACCGCCGGACTGGCCCGCGGCCGTCGGGTGGTAGGAGATGGTCAGGTTCAGCACGTTCAACGCGTGCAGCCACTTGGTGCCGTAGCTGCACAGCTGGTGACCGACGAAGATGGACCGGACGTCGGCGAACGTGAAGCCGGCGGAGGTGGCGGCCGTCCGGGTGATGTCGTCGAGCAGGTTGATGCCCTCGTTGATCTTCGCCCGCGAGGTCGCGGTGAGCCCGACGCAGACGGTGCCGAGCTGGTAGAAGACCGGGTAGCCGACCACCACGACGCGGGCCGAGGGGGCGCGGTTGCGGATGCCGTTGTAGACGTTGGCGAGCCGGCCCGGCATCTGGGTGCGGGCCACGTTCATGGCCGAGTTCACCGCCGCCACGCACTGCGACTCACCCTGGAGCACGCAGGTGCTCATGATGTTGGCGAAGCCGACGTCGTTGCCGCCGATCGTGACGCTGACCAGCGTGGTGGTCGACGAGAGCGCGGAGAGCTGGTTGTTGATGACGTCCGCGGTGGTGGCTCCGGAGCAGGCGACCGAGCGGTAGGAGGCCGGTTGGATGTTGGCGTTGTAGAGCGCCGGATAGGCGTTCGTGCTGCGCAGGCAGTTGCCGCTCTCGGAGGTGTAGCTGTCGGCGCCGACGCCGGAGGCGTACGAGTCGCCGAGCGCGACGTAACGGTCGGACGGGGCCGCCTGGGCGGGGGCGGCCAGCGGCAGCGTGAACCCGACCGAGGCGGCCAGGGTCAGGGCGATGGTGACAAGACGGGATCTCCGCACGTCGCACTCCTGGGGGTGGGAAGTGGTGGTGAGAGATTGATATCAATGAGATCACCAAACATGGAAGATCACCGATTTGCGGTCTCAGTTCATTGAGACTTGTCCATACAAATCGATGCCGGTCGGCGATCTTCCGCTGAAGGTTTCCGCCAGGGAATGCCGCGGGGCGTCGACGGGGTTGGCACCGGACATGACGACTGTGGGACTGATCGGCAGCGGCAACATCGGCAGCACGGTGGCCCGGCTCGCGGTGGAAGCCGGCCACGACGTGGTACTCAGCAACTCACGAGGCCCGGAAACGCTCAAGGAACTGGTCGCCGAACTGGGCCCCCGGGCCCGGGCGGCCACCGCGGCGGAGGCGGCGACCGCCGGGGACCTCGTGGTCGTCACGATCCCGCTGCGCGCCTACCGTGAGGTGCCGGCCGCTCCGCTCGCCGGAAAGATCGTGATCGACACCGGCAACTACTACCCGGACCGGGACGGGCGCTTCCCGGAGCTGGACGACGAGTCCACCACCACCAGCGAACTGCTCCAGCGGCACCTGTCGCAGTCGAGCGTGGTCAAGGCCTTCAACAACATCTACTTCGCGCACCTGCGCGTCCTGGGCCGCCCGAGCGGCGCGGCGGACCGTACCGCCCTGCCGATCGCCGGCGACGACGAGGCCGCCAAGGCCACCGTCACCGCGTTCCTCGACTCGCTGGGCTACGACGCCGTCGACGTCGGGCCGCTCGCCGAGGGCTGGCGGTTCCAGCGCGACACCACCGCGTACGCCGGCATCTACGCCACCGACGGCGACTGGGAACGGCCCGCGACTGTCGACGCGCGGCGGTTGCGCGACGCCCTCGCCGCCGCCCGCCGCTACGCCGACAGCTGACCCACGCGCGCCCGGCGGCCGGTCACCATCGGCCGCCGGGCACCGGGCCCGTCGTCGGCCGCCGGCTCGGACCGGCGGCGGCTCGGACCGGCCGGTTCAGACCGGGCGACGGCCGGCGAAGCCGCACTCCACCCGGTGGTACCAGCGGACGTCGGTGTCCCCCTCCAGCCAGCACCAGAGCACCGCCCGGCCGCCCCGCTCACCGGGGAAGTCGAGCAGCACCGGGGCGATCCCCTTGACCTCGATGTCGTGCTGGTGGAACTCCTCCACCACGGCGTGCAGCCGGGCCTCCAGCGCCTTCACCTCGGCGAGCCCGCCGAGCGCGCTGGCGCCGTGGTCGGCCAGGTCGACCCGCAGCTCGGCGAGGTCGGCACGCAGCTTGATCAGCTCGTCGACGCGGGGCCGCAGGGTGGCCACCAGGTGTCGCGCCTGGGCGAGAGTGAACACCGGGCCAGTATGGGGCACGGGAGCGGCGCTCGGCGGGGCCGGCGCCTCACACCTGGGCGGCGAGTTCGCGGGCCCGGTCGCGCGCGGCCTCCAGCGCCGCCAGCATGGCCGCGCGTACGCCGTGGTTCTCCAGCTCCCGGATGGCGGAGATGGTGGTGCCGGCCGGCGAGGTGACCGCCTCGCGCAGCTTCACCGGGTGCTCGCCGGAGTCGCGCAGCATCACCGCCGAGCCGATCGCGGTCTGCACGATCAGCTCGTGCGCCACCTGGCGCGGCAGCCCGAGCAGGATGCCGGCGTCGATCATCGCCTCGACCAGCAGGTAGAAGTAGGCCGGGCCGGAGCCGGAGAGCGCGGTGACCGCGTCCTGCTGCGACTCGGGGACCCGGACGGTCGCGCCGAGCGGGGAGAACATCTCCTCGGCCAGGGCCAGGTGCGTGCCGGTGGCGTGCGCGCCCGGCGAGATGGCGCTCATCGCCTGGTCGACCAGGGCCGGGGTGTTGGTCATCACCCGCACCACCGGGGTGCCCTCGGGCAGCCGGCGGTTGAAGAAGGCGGTCGGCAGGCCGGCGCAGAGCGAGATGACCAGCTTGCCGGCGGGAACCTTGGGGCCGATCTCGTCGAGCAGGGCGGCGGCGTCCTGCGGTTTGACCGACACGGCCAGCACGTCGGCCTCCGCCACCGCGGTGGGGTTGTCCACCACCCGCACGCCGTAGCGATCGGTCAGTTCCTGCGCGCGGGCCGGCCGCCGCGCGGTGGCGAGCAGTCGCTCCACCGGCCAGCCGGAGCGCAGCAGCCCGGAGAGCATCAGCTCGCCGATCTTGCCCGCGCCGATCACCGCGACCGTGTGCCCGCCCACCCGCGCCTCCTCGTCCGACTCCGACGACTGTTAGAAAGGGGCCCCTGCTATACGCGAGGCGTCAACAAGGGGCCCCTCCTTACACCTCAGCTGCCGAAGAAGACCTCGGCCTCGGCATACCGCTCCAGCGGCACGGTCTTCAGCTCGGCGGTGGCGTCGGCCAGCGGCACCCGGACGATGTCCGTGCTCTGCATGGCGACCATCTTGCCCCAGTCGCCCTCGTGCACCGCGTCGATCGCCTGGAGGCCGAGCCGGGTGGCGAGCACCCGGTCGAACGCGGTCGGGGTGCCGCCGCGCTGGATGTGGCCCAGCACCACCGTGCGGGCCTCCTTGCCGGTCTTGGCCTCCAGCTGCTCGGCGAGCCACTGGCCGATGCCGCCGAGGCGGACGTGGCCGAACGAGTCCAGCTCCTGGTTGTGCAGCACCATCTGGCCGTCGAGCGGCTGGGCGCCCTCGGCGACCACCACGATCGGGGCGTACTGGTGCTGGAAGCGCTTCTCGACGTAGCCGGCGACCTGCTCGACGTCGAACTGCCGCTCCGGCAGCAGGATCACGTTGGCGCCGCCGGCGAGCCCGGCGTGCAGGGCGATCCAGCCGGCGTGCCGGCCCATCACCTCGACGACGAGCGTGCGGTGGTGGCTCTCGGCGGTGGTGTGCAGCCGGTCGATCGCCTCCATCGCGATGTTGACCGCGGTGTCGAAGCCGAACGTGTAGTCGGTGGCGCCCAGGTCGTTGTCGATCGTCTTCGGCACACCGACCACGTTGACGCCCAGCTCGTGGAGCTTGGTGGCGACACCCAGGGTGTCCTCGCCGCCGATCGCGACCAGCGCGTCCACGCCCTGCGCGGCCAGGTTCTCCTTGATCCGCTGCACGCCGTTTTCGATCTTGAACGGGTTGGTCCGGGACGAGCCGAGGATGGTGCCGCCGCGCGGCAGGATGCCGCGCACCTCCGCGATGCCCAGCGGCTTGGTCAGCCCCTCGAGCGGGCCCTTCCAGCCGTCCCGGAAGCCCACGAACTCGTGACCGTAGGTGGCGACGCCCTTGCGGACCACCGCCCGAATCACCGCGTTGAGACCAGGGCAGTCGCCGCCGCCGGTGAGCACGCCGATACGCATGATCTGCTCATCCTCCTGAAGCATCAGGTGAAGCCCGGATTAAGCCCCAGGATATGTGTCGGATCAGACCATCGGCGCCGTTGCCGGCCCGGGGCGGGCCGTCACTGCGAACTGTAGTCGGCGCGGGTGTGCGCCGGCACCGCGCCCCGGACCGTCCCGCCCCCGGGCCGGCTACCGGTCAGTAGCCGACCTCCTGGTTCTCCCCCGCCTTCGGCGGCTTCCCGGTCACCGCGGCCTTGGCGAAGCCGAGCAGGTTGACGACCGTGCTGCCCGGGGAGTCCCAGTACTCCGCGGAGCCGGCGTGCACCTTGATCAGGGTGATCCCCGGCGTCTCCAGGCCGTCCGGGAACCAGGCCTTCAGCAGCGGGTTCCACAGCTCCTTGGCCCGGGCGGCGTCCCACTCCTCGGTGGCGGTGCCGGCCACCGAGACCCAGGCGTTGTGCTTCTGGTCGGAGAAGCCGACGTTGACCTGCGGGTTCACCCGGATCTGTCGGACCTTGGCGGAGTCGGCGTAGGCGAAGAACCACAGATCACCGTCGAAGTCCGCCTCCTGCAGGCCCATCGGCCGGCTGACCAGACGCCCGTCGACGGCGGTGGTGGTGAGCAGGCAGATCCGGGCGTCCCGGATCAGCTCGGTGACCTTGCGGCGGGCGTCGGCCGCGCTGGCCGGCTCGTTGCTCATGGACCCCTCCTCGGATCGGCGTGATGCCGCTCCGGTGCCCCGGGCAGAACGGGTCAAACCTGCCGTGCGGGCTGGGCATGCGCTCAGCGCGTGGTCATGGCCCGCCAGCGGGCGAGGTTGTGCCGGGCGTCGACCAGCGCGTCGTGCCGGCCGGACTCGGCCTCCGGCAGCCGGGGCCGGCCCCGGTCGTCCCAGAGCTGGCGCAGCTCCTTGGTGAACCGGGGGATCTCCCGGGGCAGCGCCGGCATGGCGCCCCAGAGCTGGGCCAGCACCACGTGGTCGTAGGCCGCGTACCAGGCCCAGAGTTCGAGCTGCTCGCCCGGCCGGTCGCGCACCGGGGCCAGCAGGAACTCGTGCAGGTCGTCGCGGATCCGCTCCCGCGAGCGCCAGGCCCGGTCGGCCGGCGAGGGGAGCTTGTCCAGCACGTTGCGCCGCACCCAGGGCACCGCCCGGGAGTCGTCGAACTCGGTGGAGACCGCGTAGAACTCGCGGCCGTACTCGTCGACGACGCCGATCGACACCAGGTCGACGGTGCGGCCGTCCTCGATGAATTCGCAGTCGTAGAAGTAGCGGTAGGCCATCGGCACCATCCTCGCCCATCGGCCCCGCCGGGCCGTCGCCGGGGCGTCCGCCGAGGTCGGCGCGGCACCGGTCGCCGGCCGGGCATGGTCACGGAAGTGTCTCCAGGGGTGTACAGCACGCTACCGGGACGTCATGATCTGATGTGTACCGCCGTCGGGCGCCGAACCGGTTGAGCTGCCTCGTACCGGGACTGACAGCTTCACCCGGTGTGCGAGTGGTGACTTCTGACCGGGGAGGGGTTGGCCGTGGAGTCTCGCCTGCCGGAGCCAGGTGACGCGCTCACGGGCGTGGAGATGTTCGCCGGGCTGGAGCCGGAGGTGCGGCAGCGCGTCATCGCCGCGGCCGTGCCGCGCACCTACCGCAAGGGGCAACTCCTCTTCGTCGAGAACGACCCCGGTGAGTCCCTGATCGTGCTGCGCCGCGGCGCCGTGGCGGTGTTCCGCACCGCCCCCACCGGCGAGCGGGCCGTGCTGTCGGTGATCCGACCCCCCGACGTGCTGGGCGAGGTCTCCCTGCTCGACGCGTCGACCCGGTCGGCGTCGGCCGAGGCCATCGAGGACTGCGCCGCGCTGGCGCTGTCCCGCCCCGCCTTCATGGAGCTGGTCCACTCCAACCCGCGCATCCTCGACGCGGTGATGCGCTCGCTCGGCCAGCTGATCCGCCGGCTCACCGAGCAGAACGCCGACCACGTCTTCCTCGACCTGCCCGGCCGGGTGGCCAAGACGCTGGTCCGGCTGGCCGGCGAGAGCCAGGCCCCGATGATCACCATCGAGCTCAACCAGAGCCAGCTCGCCGAGATGGCGGGCGGGTCGCGGCAGAGCGTCAACCAGGCCATCGGCTCGTTCGCCAGCCGCGGCTGGCTGCGTACCGAAGGTCGTCGGATCGTGGTCACCGACGTGGCCGCGCTGCGCCGCCGCGCCGGCATGAGCGACCGCTAGATCCACCACCGGCGCCGCGCCCACCGCCGGCGCCACCCCGGGAGCGCGCGCCACGTGCCGGCGCGCCCCGACCCACCCACGCACACGCAGGCGCCGACCGCCCGAGGCGGTCGGCGCCTGCGTGTGTCGCTTCAGCGCGTCGGGCCGAGCCAGCCGCGCGTGGGGCCGATCCAGCCGCGGGTCGGGCCGGCCCACCCGCGGGTGGGGCCGATCCAGCCCTGCGGGGTGGTGGCGGAGAAGCCCGGGCCGGCCCAGCCGGTCGCGGTGGCGTTGGTCGAGGTGGTCATCGTTCCTCCCGGAGGTCGTCGGTCCGTCGCGACTGGTGCGGCGGTACGGGACAGACGCTACGGCCGGAGCGAGCCGGACAAAATAGACATATATGCATTAATTGCTGCCTGAAGAGCCGTTGTCCAGCCCCGATCCCCGCTGCCAAGGTTGCCCCGCGCGCCCCTGCCCCGGTGCCCCGCCGGACAGACCGATCGCAGCGAGGAGTTGACGGGCATGTCACTGATCCGCGGCAATGTCGCCTTTCGTCGTTACTGGTCCGCCCGCCTCGTCTCCTACCTGGGCGACCAGCTGGCCCGCACCGCGCTGTTGATCGCCGCCTACGACAGGTACGGCGGCACGGCGGTGGCAATGCTGCTGCTGGCAACCACCGCGCCGAGGCTCCTCGGACCGTTGCTGGGCGCGCTCGCCGACCGGTTCGACCAACGCCGGCTGATGGTCGGCTGCGACCTGACCCAGGCACTGCTCTACGTCACCCTGGCGCTGCTGGCGCCGCCGCTGCCGGTGCTGCTCGCGGCGGTCACCGCGGCCACCCTGGCCGCCACCGCCTTCACCCCGGCCGGCCGGAGCCTGCTGCCCCGGCTGGTGGGCAAGGAGCGGCTGCCCGCGGCCAACGCCCAACTGGCGGTCGGCATGAACATCGGGTTCGCCGCCGGCCCGGCCCTCGGCGGGCTGATGCTGGCCACCATCGACCTGACGTCCACGCTGATCGTCGACGCCGCCACCTTCGTGGCGTCCGCGCTGCTGATCGGCGGCGTACGCGGACTGTCCGCGCCCGGCGCGCCGACCCCGCCGCGCGAGCCGTACCGTCAGGTGCTCGGCGCGGGACTGCGCGTCGTGCGCACCAGCGGCGTGGTGCGGGCGGTCTCGATCGGCTTCCTGGTGCTGGTGACGTTCGCCGCGCTGGACAACCTGGCCCTGGTGCCGCTCGGACGCACCGCGCTCGCGGCCGACGAGGTCATGATCGGCCTGCTCGGCACCGCCTACGGCGTGGGCATGGTGCTCGGCCCGATGCTGCTGGCCCGCGCCGGCGGACGAACCAGGATGCAGTTCGTGCTCTACGGCGCGGTGCTCGCGCTCGGCGTCGGCACGCTCGTCACCGGCGCGAGCCCGGTGATCGGTGTGGCGCTCGTCGGGCAGGCGCTGGCCGGGGCCGGCGCGGGTTGGCACCACGTGGCGGCGGACACGCTCATCCAACAGCACGTGCCGGCCGAACGGCTCGGCGTCGTCTTCGGCACGGTCTACATGTTCCCCTACGGGGCGGAGGTGCTGGCGTACCTCGCCGGGGCGTCCCTGCTCGGGGCGATCGGACCCCGGTGGCTGCTGGCCGTGTCCGGCGTCGGGATCCTCGCCACGCTGGCGCTCGTGGTGCCGCTGCTGACCCGGGCCCTCGGTGGACGGGCGAGGCGGCGGACGGCCGTGGCGGCGGTGGCCTGAGCGGACCGGGCACGGTGGAGCCGGTGGCCGCGGCCACCGGCTCCGCCTGGTCTCAGTTGTCCTTGGTGTCGGCCGGCGGCGCGCTCGGGCCGGGGCCGATCTTCGACGGGTCGGTCTTCTTCGGCGGCGTCGTCGTGGTGGTGGTCGTGGTCTCGGACGATCCGCTGCTCGTGGGCTGCTCCACCATGCCTTTTTCCTCCAGTTCGGCGAGTGTGACGGCGTCCACGTCGACCGTGTCGCCCGAGGCCCACACCGTCCCTCGTGGATCGGTCCATGGGGCGGAAAGCCGGACGTGCACGGCACTCTCCCTGTCGACGGGACTTCCTGCTAGGGGAGACTAGACCCGGCCGAACAGCCGTGACGTCCCGCCGAGGGGTCGGTTACCCGACTGCCCGCCCGCGCGGGACACTGGTGACCTCACGCGTACGGAGCCGGACATCGACCTCACCTGTGGACACTGCTCCCGGAGCGCCGGGCCGGACGACCGCTTCTGCGGCGGGTGCGGCCGGCCGCTCGCCGCGGCCTGCCCGGGTTGCGGTCACGCCAACGACGCCGGGGCCAACTTCTGCACCAACTGCGGCCAGCCGCTGCGCGACCACGCGGTCGCGGTGCAGGAGGACCGCCGGCAGGTGAGCGTGCTCTTCATCGACATCGTCGACTTCACCACGTACGCCGAGCGGGCCGACCCGGAACAGGCCCGCGGCCTGCAACAGGTCTACTTCGCCACGGTGCGCCGGCTGGTGCACCAGTACGGCGGCGTGGTGGAGAAGTACATCGGCGACGCGGTCATGGCGTTGTTCGGCGCGCCGGTGGCCACCGACAACGACGCGCTGCGGTGCGTACGCGCCGGGCTGGAGCTGCAGCGGAGCCTGGCCCGGCAGCCGGCCGGACCGCACCCGCCCCTCGGCTTTCGGGTCGGCATCGCCACCGGCGAGGCGCTCGTCGACCTGGCCGCGGCGCGCGACGGCGGTCAGGCGTTCGTCACCGGCGACGTGGTCAACACCGCGAGCCGGTTGCAGGCGCTGGCCCCGGTCGGGGGCGTGGTGGTCGACGAGAGCACCTGGGCGGCCACCCGGCGCGAGATGGAGTACGCCGACCAGCCGCCGGTGACGCTGCGCGGCCGGTCGGCGGTGAGCCGGATCTGGCTGGCCGTGCAGGCCCGGCCCCGGCGCGACGACCAGGGCGCCGAGCTGACCCCGATGGTCGACCGGGACCACGAGCGGGGCCTGCTGGTCAGCGCGCTGCACCGCACCGTCACCGAGCGCACGTCGCAGCTGCTGACCGTCTTCGGCCCGGCCGGGGTGGGCAAGAGCCGGCTGCTGCGCGAGCTGGCCCGGCACGCGGCGAACCTGCCGGGCGCGCGGGTCACCTGGCTGACCGGTCAGTGTCCACCGTTCGGCGAGAACGTCACCTACGCGGCGCTGGCCGACATCGTGCGGCGCTGGACCGGGCTGACCGGCGTCGACGACCCGGCCGCCGCCCGGGAGCGCCTGCGCGAGCGGCTGGGCCGGCTCGCCGACCCGCACGCGGTGCGGCTGGCCGAGGCGTTGGGCCCGCTGGTGGGCGTGCCCGGGGAGCGGCTCACCTCGGCCGAGACCGAGGCGGCGTGGCGGCGTTTCCTGCTCGCGCTGGCCGCGACCGGCCCGACCGTGCTCGTCTTCGAGGACATGCACTGGGCCGACGAGGCGATGCTCTCCTTCGTCGAGCAGCTCGGCGCGGCGGCCCGCAACGTGCCGCTGCTGGTCGTCGCCACCGCCCGGCCGGAGCTGCGCGAACGGCACCCGGCGTGGACCGGGACGATCAGCGGCGCGATGTCCATCTCGGTGCCGCCGATGCACGACGGCGACATCGACACGCTCTACTCGCTGCTGCTCGGCCAGGCCACGCTGCCCAGCGACGCCCGCGCGCCGCTGATCGAGTTCGCCGACGGCAACCCGCTCTACGCCCAGGAGTACGCCCGGATGCTGCTCGACGGCGGCCTGGTCGAGCGCGCCACCGGCCCGGTACGCCTCGACCCGGCCGACGGCGCCGGGATGCCGCGTACCGTCCAGGCGGTCATCGCCAACCGGCTGGACCTGCTGGACGCGGCCGACCGCGCGGTGCTCCAGGCCGCCTCGGTGGTCGGGGTGCAGTTCTGGGCGGCGCCGGTGGCGCTGGCCCTGGGCCGGCCGGCGGAGTGGGTGGAACGGGCGCTGCACCGGCTCCAGCGGCGCGACCTGGTCTTCGAGCTGCCCACCTCGACCATGCCCGGCCAGCCGGAGTACCGGTTCCGGCACGTGCTGGTGCGGGACGTCTGCTATCAGCGGCTGCCGCGCGCCGAGCGGGTGGCCCGGCACCAGCGCGCCGCCGACTGGCTGGAGCAGCTCGCCGACGGCCGGCAGAACGACCTGGCCGAGGTGACGGCCAACCACCGGTGGGCGGCGCACGAGATCGCCCGCACGGTGGGCCTGGACCAGGCTCCGCACGCCGCCGCCACCCGGTCCGCGTTGCACCGGGCCGCCCGCCGGGCGTACGACCTGCACGCGCTGGACACCGCGGCCACGCTCGTCGAGCGCGCGCTCAGCGTCGAGTGCGGGCCGGATCCGGCGCTGGAGCTGTTCCAGGCCGAGTTGGCCTTCTACGCCGACCAGGACGGGTTCCTGGTGGCCGACGGCACGGCACTGCTGACCGGTCTGGCCGGGCGGCTGGCCGACGCCGGTGACCTGCCCGGCGCGGCGAAGGCGTGGCGGCTGCTGGCCACCGCGGCGTGGGCCCGGGCGGACCGGTCGGAGACGTTGCGCTGCCTGGACCGGGCGATCCGGCTGCACGCCGCGCTGCCGGACAGCGAGGACAAGGTCGGCGTGCTGCTGGAGCTGGCCCGGGCGCACATGCTCGACGCGGAGACCGAGCCGGCCTGCGCCGCCGCCGGCAGCGCCGCCGAGCTGGCCGAGCGGCTGGAGCTGCGCGAGGCGCGGGCCAACGCCCGGATCACCCTGGCGGTGGCCCGTTACCAGGCCGGCGTCGAGGAGGCGTACGCCGAGCTGGCCGAGGTCACCGAGGAGTGCCGGGTGGAGCGGCTCACCAGCCGTCGCCGCGCGGTGCACAACCTGGCCTGGGCGTTGCAGGAGGAGGGCGACCTGGCCGGCTCGGCCCGGCTGGTCGACGAGCAGCGGTCGCTGGACCTGGCCGGCGAGCACGGCCTCACGGTGAGCTTCAGCGACCAGTGGACCCGGTCCTACTACAGCGGGGACTGGACCGCGGCGCTGCGGATGGCCGAGGGGTCCACCCGCCGCCCGACCGACGAGTGGGACCTGCACATCGTGGCGATCTCCGGCTGGATCCGGGCGCTGGGCGACGGCCCGGCCGCCGCCGACGACGACCCGGACCTGGTGGACCAGGCGTTGGTCGCCGCGCGGCGCAGCGGCTTCCACCGGGTGTTGCGGTCCACCGTGGCGCACGCCGCGCTCTGCCGCGCCGTGCAGGGCCGCCGGGACGAGGCGCTCGCGTTGCTGGCCGAGCTGGACGCGGACTGGCGGCGCACCCGGATGATCCCGTTCGCCGAGTGGGTGCCGGCGGTCGGTCACGTCGCCGGCCTGCTCGGCGACGACGCCGCGGTGCTGGTGCGTGACCTGCTGGGCCGCGCGCCGCGCGCGACCCGCTGGGCGCGGGCGGCCGGCCGCTCGGCGGACGCGGCGCTGGCCCGCCGCGACGGCGACCTGGCCCGGGCCGGCCGGCTGTTCACCGCCGCCGCGGAGGGGTACGCCGGGATGACCGACGTCACCGACGAGGTCATCGCCGCCGCCCTGGCGGTGGGGCCGCTGGCCGAGGCGGACCCGCCGGCCGCGACGGAGACACTGGCGCGGGTACGCGCGTTCGCGGACCGGCACGCCGCCGGTGGTCTGCTCCGGATCGCCGGCGCCGGCTGACCTCAGGCGGGTACCGGCTGGCGCGGCGGCGCGTTCTTCACCTTCTGGGCGTACGTGTCGACGTACTCCCGGCCGGAGAGTTCCATCAGCTCGTACATGATCTCGTCGGTGACGGCGCGCTCGACGAACCGGTCACCGGCCAGGCCGGCGTAGCGGGAGAAGTCGAGCGGCGGGCCGAAGCGGATCCGGATCCGGCCCAGGTTGGGGATGATCTGCCCGGTCGGCTGGATGGCGTCGGAGTTGAGCATGGCCATCGGGACCACCGGGGCGCCGCTCTCCAGGGCGAGCCGGGCCACCCCGGTCTTGCCCCGGTAGAGCCGGCCGTCGGGTGACCGGGTGCCCTCCGGGTAGATGCCGGCGACGCCGCCGGCGCGCAGCACCTCGAGCTGGGTGTCGAGCGCGGCCCGGGCGGCCTGCCCACCGGAGCGGTCGACCGGGATGGTGCCGGCGCCGACGAAGAACAGCTTGGTCAGCCATCCCTTCACGCCCCTGCCGGTGAAGTATTCGGCTTTCGCGATGAAGGTGACTTTTCGCTTGACGATCAGCGGGGTGAAGATCGAATCCGAGAAGGAGAGGTGGTTGCTGGCCAGGATCACCGGGCCGGTGGCCGGCACGTGCGCCAACCCCTCGACCTGCGGTCGGAAGACCAGCCGCAGCAACGGGCCGAGAATGATGTACTTCAGCAGCCAGTACAGCACCGGGGTCCTTCCGGATCAGGTGGTGACGCGGGGGAACGTCCGGGATGAGGGTACGAACCACGTACGCCGCGCCACAACGCACTCCCGGAACCGGGTCCCGACGTGTCAGGATTCAGGGCACGACGTCAGGCCGCGGTGAAGGGGGTGTCCGGTGTCAGGGGGCGGGCCTCGCCGAGGGCGGCGGGACAACGGGCTCGACGCGGCCGAGTACGCGGTCGCGGGCGACGTCGATCCGCGCGTCGGCGAACATCTGCTCGACGTGCTGGCCGCCGGCGGCATCGCCGCCTACCTCCAGCCCTCCGCCGACCTGAACCCGGTGACCCGCACCACCACGGTCCCGGCCCGCCCGGTCGACCGGCTCTACGTCGACCGGTTCCACCTGACCACCGCCCGCGACTACCTCACCCAGCTCGCCGACGAGGGCGGTGGCGAGACGCCGCGCCCCGACGAGCCGGACATCGAGGCCGAGTGGGCCAAGATCGTGGCCGGGTTCCACAGCGCGCCGAGCGCCGGCAGTCACCCGTGGCCGGCCGCCGAGGACGTCGACGACCCGGCCACGCCGGGCGGCGGCCCCACCGGCCGCAATGAGGAGCCGTCCGGTCCGACCGCCACCGACGTGCGCCGGCTGCCCTACGCGGCGGACGTCTCCGGCATCTCGGTCAGCCGCGACCGGCACGACGAGCCCTCGCTGCTGGACGGGCTGGACACGTTCGGCGCCGGCCTGCCGGACGACGCGTCGGAGGAGGAGCACTACACCCCGCCTCCGCCGCCCCCGCTGCCGCGCTTCTCGAAATACGCGGTGCTGGGCGTGCTCAGCATCGTGCTCGGCTTCCTCCTGTTCCTGTCCCCCACCGTGATGTCGCTGGTCGACCCGTCGGTGGTGACGCTGCTGGGGTTCACCGGCATCCTGGCCGGGTTCGTGATGCTCGTCTGGCGGCTGCGCCCGGGCGACCGGGACGACCACGACCCGGACGACGGCGCCGTCGTCTGAGCGCCTCCCGGGGGTCGTGCCCGGATCGCGGGACGCCGCACGCCCTGGGTCGTACGTGTAACAGGGGTGTAACTTACGGTCAGTAGGAATACCGCTGCACGTCACGTCCCGCACCGGCTGTCCGGTTTGCGCTTGATCCGGTCGCCGGTACCCCTGCTGAGCGGATTGCCTGAGATGCGACAGAGCCCCCTCGTGGTGGTGGCCAACCGCCTCCCCATCGACGACAGTGTGGCGCCGGACGGCGCCTTCGAGTGGCGCCGCAGCCCCGGCGGCCTGGTGAGCGCCCTGCACCCGCTGCTCCGGCACACGCCCGCCACCTGGGTGGGCTGGGCCGGCGGCACCGGCCCGGCACCCGAGCTGCCCGACGTGGACGGCGTCCGGATGCGCACCGTCCCGCTGAGCGCCGAGGACTTCCGCGACCACTACGAGGGCTTCGCCAACGCCACCCTCTGGCCGCTCTACCACGACGCCGTCGAGCAGCCGGAATACCACCGCCGCTGGTGGGAGGCGTATCAGCGGGTCAACCAACGGTTCGCCGAGGCCGCCGCCGAGGCGGCCGAGCCGGGCGGCCTGGTCTGGGTGCAGGACTACCACCTCCAGCTGGTGCCCGGCCTGCTCCGCGCGCTCCGCCCCGACCTGCGGATCGGGTTCTTCCTGCATGTGCCGTTCCCGCCGCCGGAGCTGTTCATGCAGCTCCCCCGCCGCTCCGAGCTGCTGCGCGGGATGCTCGGCGCCGACCTGATCGGCTTCCAGCGGGCCCAGGCCGCGCACAACTTCGCCCAGCTCGCCGCGAAGGTGCTCGGCCTGTCCGCGACCGACCGGCGGATCGGCGTGGACGACCGGGTGGTGCGCATCGGTGCCTTCCCGGTCGCCATCGACACCGCCGAGATGTCCGCGCTCGCCGCCCGGCCCGAGGTCGCCGACCGGGCCCGCCGGCTCCGGCAGGACCTCGGCCAGCCGGAGAAGGTGATCCTCAGCGTCGACCGGATGGACTACACCAAGGGCATCGAGCAGCGACTCAAGGCCTACCGCGAGCTGCTGGCCAGCGGCGACGTCAAGGTCCGGGACACCGTGCTGGTGCAGGTGGCGGTGCCCAGCCGGGACCGGGTCGGGCAGTACCAGATCCTGCGCGACCGGGTGGAGCACCAGGTGGGCCGGATCAACGGCGAGTTCGGCCGGGTCGGCGAGCCCGCGATCCACTACCTCAGCCAGCCCTTCGACCGGGCCGAGCTTGTCGCGCTGTACCGGGTCGCCGACGTGATGGCGGTGACCCCGTTGCGCGACGGGATGAACCTGGTCGCGAAGGAGTACGTGGCCGCCCGCGTCGACGGCACGGGCGCGTTGCTGCTCAGCGAGTTCGCCGGCGCGGCCGCCGAGCTGGAACAGGCGTACCTGGTCAACCCGCACGACCTGGACGGCCTGAAGCAGGGGCTGCTCGCCGCGCTGCGGGCCGGCCCGGAGGACGTGGCGGCCCGGATGCGCGCGATGCGGGAGCACCTGGCGCACAACGACATCCACGCCTGGGCGGCGTCCTACCTGAGCGCGCTCGAGGAGAGCGGCTCGCTGGTCGGCCGCCGGCCCGCCGCCCGCTGAGCCGGCGCCCCGGCGCTCACCCGGAGGTGGGCGCCGGGTCCTTGTCCAGCCAGTCCAGGATCGCGTCGATCGGCTCCCGCCACCGGGCGTCGAGCATCAGGTCGTGGCCCATGCCGGGGAAGAGCAGCGGCGCCGAGGCGTACCGGCGGGCCGCCCTGGTCAGCGCGGTCGCCGGCAGGATGCGGTCGTCGGGGCTGCCCAGCACCAGCATCGCCGGCCGGCCCACCGCCGGCTCCGGCTGCCGGCCGGTGAGCAGCTGCCACTGTGCGCGGCGGCCGGCCCGCCCCAGCCGGGCGACGTGCCGGCGGGCGTCCGCGTCGGACAGCTCCCGGCTGAACAGCTGCCGCCGGTTGAGCCGCAGGCCGGCGCCGAAGACCGCCGGCAGGGTGCCGGCCGGGTTGCGACGCAACGCCGTGCCGAACGTCGCCCAGCCGCCGAGCACCGGCGCCACCAGCACCGCGGCCCGCGCCGGGTAGCGGGACAGCGCGTGCGTCACCACCCGGGCGCCGGCGCCGTGCCCCACCAGCACCGCCTGCCGCGGCAGGCTCGCCGCCACCTGCACCACGTCATGGGTGTACGCGCGCAGCGTGGCCTCCGGCGCCGGCTCGCTGCCGCCGTGCCCGCGCAGGCTCACCGCGTACGCCGGGAAACCGCGACCGGCGGCGTGGCCGAGCCAGTGTTCGGCGAACGCCCACGCGCCGTGCCCGAAGCCGGGCACGAACAGCAGCGGCGGCTTGGCCTCCTCCTGCTCCGGCACGGCGGCCAGCACCTCGCGGCGCACCGGCCGCTCCGGCCGGGCCCACTCCCAGCCCCGGACCACCCGCACCCGCTCGCTGGTCACTGTGTTTGCCTTCCGTTCGCGACTGCGGGAATCCGCTGCGCTGCGTTCCTCGCGCTCACCGGTCGCCCTCCAGCTCGTGCAGCGCCTTCTGCAGCGCGCGCAGGTAGTCGGCGTGCCCGACCTCGAACCAGTGCCGGGTGCTGTCCTTGACCTTCGCCGAGTAGCGCTCGCCGAGGCCGGCGCGGACCCGACGGTCGAACGCGGCGACCCGCTCCGGTCGGGTGGCGCGCAGCGTGAGCAGCCGGGCGAAGAGCACGCTCTGCCAGTGCGAGATGGTGAAGATGCCGGAGTCCGGCTGGACCAGGCCGACCACGGCCAGCGTGGGAAGGCCGGCGCTGAACGCGTTCAGCCAGAGCCGGGGCTTCCCGGAGCCGTCCTCGTCGCCGAGCACCCGGCCCTGCATGAACTCGAAGCGCGGCAGGTATCCGGTGGCGAAGACGACCAGCTCCGGGTCGATCCGCCGGCCGTCGGTCAGCTCCACGCTGCGGTCGTGGAACCGGGCCACGTCCGGCATCGGGGTGATCTCGCCGTGCCCGACGTAGTAGACGAGCTGGCTGTTGGCGATCGGGTGCGTCTCGTAGACCCGGTGGTCGGGCTTGGGCAGGCCGAACCGGGTCAGGTCCCCGACGGTCAGCCGCAGCGTCCAGTGGTAGAGCCACTGCCGCACCCGCAGCGGCACCCGCAGCGCCAGCAGCGTGTCGTTGACCTGGTCCGCCGGGCGGCCGAGGACGTACTTCGGGGCGTACCAGTAGCCGCGCCGGGTGGAGTGCCAGCAGTGCGACGCCTGCTGGGCCGCCTCCACCGCGATGTCGCAGCCGGTGTTGCCGGCGCCGACCACCAGCACCCGCTTGCCGCGCAACTGGGCCGGGTCCTTGTAGGACGAGGCGTGCATGACCTCGCCACGGAACTCCGCCAGCCCCTCGTACCGGGGGAGCTTGGGCGACCAGTTGTGGCCGTTGGCGAGCACCACGGCGGCGTACCGCGAGGTGCGTTCGGGGCCGTAGCCGCCGGTGCTGCGGGTGGTCACGTCCCACCGGTCGCCCTCGACCGGCTCCACCCGGACCACCTCGGTGCCGAACCAGACGTGCTGGCGCAGGTCGAAGTGGTCGGCGTAGCGCTCGAAGTAGGACAGCAGCTGGCTGTGGTGCGGGTAGTCCGGCCAGTCGTCCGGCATCGGGAAGTCCGGGAACTGGGTGAACGGCCGGGACGAGATGAGGTGGGTGCTGGCGTACACCGGGCTGCGGTCGTGCCGCCAGTTCCACGCCCCGCCGACGCCGGTCTCCCGCTCGTAGCAGTCGACGCCGAAGCCGGCCTCGCGGAGGTTCTTCACGGCGGTCAGCCCGCTGGCGCCGGCGCCGATGACGCAGACCGTGTCGCCACGGTCGGAGACCGGCCGGTCGTCCCGGCCAGGGGCGGCCGCGGCGGCCGGATCGGGGCGGCCGGTATCGGTGGAGGAGGGCACCGGGAAATTCTCCTTTTGTGCGGCACGCATGCCGGTCGGTGCGAAATCCTGCCGAGAATGCCCGCCGTTGTCCAGCCACCCCGAGCCCTGTCCGGGGATCGGCACGGCTCGACTCCGCGACCGGCCTGACGCTCGGTAACCACGGCAGTCTCACCCAGCGTGCGGGCGAAGCCGCGCGGCGGGCGCACCTCGTCCGCGCCTTTGCTCTGCAGCCACCGACGCAGCACGGCCGTGAGCTGCGCAAGCCCGCGCGCGCCCCCGCGTCGGGTGTCGCCGCCGCATTCACGCTGGGTGACTGCTGCACATATGGCTGCAGAGCAAAAGCACCGACGGGCGGTGTCTCCCGCCCGCCGGTGCGTCACGCTCCGTCGCTGCGTTCGGCCCCACCTCCGGCCTCACACGCGCGCCGCACCGCCGCGTCGCACGCCCGCCCCCGCGGGGCCGTGATCCCGGGGTGCGGTCAGCCGGCGGCCGGCAGCAGCAGGTCGACCAGGACCGGGAAGTGGTCGCTGGCCCGGCGGGTCCGCGGCGTGTCGACCACGTCGTAGTCGACCACGGTGATCCGCTCGTCGACGAAGAGCGCGTCGATGCGGCGCCGCGGGTCGGCGCAGGAGAACGTGTGCCGGTCGGCCCGGTCGGCGGCCACCGCGGTGTCGGTCAGCCCTTCGGCCACGGTCCGCCAGGCCGGCCCGTCCGGCCCCTCGTTGAGGTCCGCGCCGGCCACCACCGGCAGCGGGGACGCGGCCAACTCCCGCTTGAACGCCGCCGCCTGGGCGGGCCGCTCCGCCGGATCGGTGGACAGGTGCGAGCCGGCGAGCAGGAAGTCGACGCCGCCCACCCGGCACCGCGCGTACGCGGCGCCGCGCAGGTGCCGCCCCGGGGTCAGCGGGTAGCGCTCGCACCGCGTGTCGGTGACCCGCACCCGCAGGCTGGTCAGCAGCACGTTGCCCAGCGACGGCAGGCCGCCGGCGGCCACCACCAGGCCGAACGAGTCGGCCAGCGTGGCGCACTTCTGCCGCCACCGGAACCGGCGCGGCCCCTCCTGGACGATCACCACGTCCGGCGCGGCCTCCCGGACCACCTCGCCCAGCGCGGCCGTGTCGTCGCGCTGCGAGTGGACGTTGTACGACAGCACCCGCAGCGGCACCCCCTGGCCCGCCACGTCAGAGCCGCCGAGCCAGGTCGGCGGCGCCGATCACGCCGGCGGTGTTGCCCAGCTCGGCCGGGCGCACCTCGGCCACCGGCAGGCGACTGCGTTGGGCCAGCGCGTCGGTGAACGACCGCCGGGTCGGGCCGAGCAGCAGGTCACCGGCGTCGATCACGCCGCCGCCGACCACCAGCACCTGCGGGTCGAGGATCTGCGCCATGTCGGCGAGGCTGGTGCCGAGCCAACGGCCGACCTGGGCGAACGCCTCGGTGGAGACCGGGTCGCCGCCCTTGGCCGCGGCGGTCACCATCGGGCCGGTGATCGCCTCGGCCTCGCCGTCGGCCAGTTCCAGCAGCGCGGTGGCCCGGTGCGGCTCCTGCCGGGCGGCGGCGCGGGCGAAGCGGACCAGCGCGCTGCCGCTGGCGTACTGCTCGATGCAGCCGAGCCGGCCGCAGCCGCACTGGTGGCCGTCCGGCACGGTGAGCATGTGCCCCAGCTCGGCGGCGATGCCGTTGGCGCCGCGGACCAGTTCACCGCCGAGCACGATGCCGCCGCCGACGCCGGTGCCGATGGTGAACATGACCATCGAGTCGTCGGCGTCGCGCGCGGCGCCGTAGCGGAACTCCGCCCAGGCGGCCACGTTCCCGTCGTTCTCCACGATCACCGGCAGGCCGGTGGCGTTGCCGACGTACTCGCGCAGCGGCTCGTCCCGCCAGGCCAGGTTGGGGGCGAAGAGCACGGTGGAGCGGGAGGCGTCGATCCAGCCGGCCGCGCCGATGCCGACGGCCTCCACGGTACGGCCGGTGGACAGCTCGGTGACCACCTCGATGATGACGTCGCGGGTCTTGGCCACGTCGTCGGCGGGGGTGTCCCGTCGCGTCTGCACGAGTACCGCGCCGGTGTCGTCCACGACACCGCCGGCCACCTTCGTGCCACCGACGTCGACTCCGATGGTCAGCGTCACCGCTGCCACTCCCCTCTGCTGTGCTCCCCCGGCACCGGCCGAACCGGCCGTGCGCTCCCGGGATGTCCGGTGGTCAGGCCCCGTCGCCTGGTGCGTCCGCGCCCGCCTCGCCGGGTGCCCGCGAGGCGGGCACCACCGGACGACCGGCCGGCGGCTCGTCCGGCCCGGCGGCGTCGACGGGCGGCTCCGACGTCTCCGTCCCGGCACGGCTGGCGCCACGCCACGGCCCGGAGCCGTCGTCGGCACCCGGATCGGCCGCGCCCTCCCCCCGGGTGGCGGCGGCCCACACGTCCTGCTCGGGTGCCGGCTGAGAATCATGCCCGGTACGGGTGGCCTCGCGCCACACGTGGTCGGCGGACCCGGCCGGCGGCGGATCGGCCGGGCCGGTCGGCGCGGCCGGGCCGGTCGTCTCCGTCGGCTCGGCCGGTCGGCCCGACGTGGACGGCGCGAACGCGCGCAACATGCTGGCCACACCGGCTGCCAGGTCACCGGCGCCGGTGGCGAGCCGCTCGGCGAATTCCGGACTCGGGTCACGCAACGCCGCGATCCCGCGGCAGAGCGGACAGACGCAGCATTCCGGCGAGCCGGTGGCGAAACCGGTGCGGGCGTCGCCCGGGCTGTGACCGAGGACACCCGAGAGGATCCCGTCGAGCGGACCGCGGCCCGCTCCGGACGAGGCGGCGGCGAGCCGCGCGGTGGCCAGCAACGTGACGACGAGGCGCTCGGCCTCTTCCCGGGCCGAACCCGGATCGGTGGTGCCCATGGTTCGGCTCCTCAAGCGTGACGACCGGGACGGCGATCGGGATCAGTCTGCCGCACCGGGTGTCTCTACCCGGCGCTTGAGCTGCTTCAACGCCGCATCCATGATCATTTTCTCGGCCTTGCGGCGGAACATGCCGAGCATCGCCACCGACAGCTCCACCTCCAGCGTGTAGGTCACCGTGGTGGTCCCGTCCGGGTTCTCGACCAGGTCGTACGACCCGCGTTGGGACCGCTGCATCCGCGACGGCGCGGTCAGGTGCCACTCGATCCGGGAGATGTCCTCGGCGTACTCGTAGGCCAGCACGTACTCGTCGGCCAGCACGCCCGCGTCCAGCGTGAACCGGACCTGGCTGGCGTAGCCGTCCTCGTACTCCTCGACCACCTCGGCGTGCCGCACCGCCTCGGTCCACTCCGGGTAGCGGGGGAAGTCGCAGATGACCGCCGCCACCCGGTCCGGTGACGCGCCGATGATGATCGACTGGGTGGAGGAGTCCGCCATGGGGGGAGGCTACCCGGCCGCCCGGCCAGGCGGGCGGGTAGGTTTCGACTGAGCCGACCAGGCCGGCCCCGCCGGTGCGAGCACGAGGGAGTGCAGGTGCGCGAGTTCTCCGTTCCGCCGATCGTCACCGTCGGCGACGCGGCAAACCTGACCGACCCGGTCTGGGACAACGCCGAGGTCGCCCCGGACACCGTGCAGTTCGTCCGGATCCCCGGCGACGCCGGCCCGGCGACCCGGGTCGAGGTCACCTGCCGGCAGTTCCGCGACGAGGTGGTCGCGGTGGCCCGGGGCCTGGTCGCGGCCGGCGTCTCCCCCGGTGACCGGGTCGCGCTGATGAGCCGCACCCGCTACGAGTGGACCCTGTTCGACTACGCGATCTGGGCCGCCGGCGCGGTAACCGTGCCGATCTACGAGACCTCCAGCGCCGAGCAGGCCGCCTGGATCCTCGGCGACTCCGGCGCGGTGGCCGTGGTGGTGGAGAGCACCGCCCACGCGACACTGGTCGCCGACGTCCGGGACCGGCTGCCCGAGCTGCGCGACGTCTGGCAGATCGAGCTGGACGCGGTGGACGAGCTGGTCGCCGCCGGCGAGTCGGTGGACCCGGCCGAGGTCGAGGTGCGCCGCTCGACGCTCAAGGCCGACGACGTCGCCACGATCATCTACACCAGCGGCACCACCGGCCGGCCGAAGGGCTGCGTGCTGACCCACCGCAACATCTACGCCGACATCGCCAACGCGGTGCCGGTGCTGCCGAACCTGTTCCGCGAGGGCGCCTCGACCCTGCTGTTCCTGCCGCTGGCGCACGCGTTCGCCCGGCTCATCCAGGTCGGCGTGGTGCAGGCCCGGGCCACCATGGCGCACTGCGCGGACACCAGCAACCTGGTCGGCGAGCTGCAGGACTTCAAGCCGACGTTCGTGCTCTCCGTACCCCGGGTGTTCGAGAAGGTCTACAACGGCGCGCGGCAGAAGGCCGAGGCCGACGGCAAGGGCAAGATCTTCGACCGGGCGGAGAAGGTCGCCATCGCCTGGAGCGAGGCCCAGGAGACCCCCGGCGGCCCGGGCCTGGCGCTGCGCGCCCAGCACGCCCTCTTCGACCGGCTGGTCTACGGCAAGCTGCGCGCGGCGATGGGTGGCCGGTGCCGCGACGCCATCTCCGGCGGCGCGCCGCTCGGCGCCCGGCTCGGGCACTTCTTCCGCGGCGTCGGGGTGACCATCTGCGAGGGGTACGGCCTCACCGAGACCTCGCCGGCCGCCGCCGCGAACCTGCCCACCGGCACCCGGATCGGCACGGTCGGCCGCCCGCTTCCCGGCGTCACCGTCCGGATCGACGACGACGGCGAGGTGCTGATCTCCGGCGACATCGTCTTCCAGGGCTACTGGCACAACGAGGCGGCCACCGCCGAGGCGCTCACCACCGACGGCTGGTTCCGCACCGGCGACCTGGGCCAGCTCGACGAGGACGGCTACCTCAGCATCACCGGCCGGAAGAAGGAGATCATCGTGACCGCCGGCGGCAAGAACGTCGCCCCGGCGGTGCTGGAGGACCAGGTCCGGGCGCACCCGCTGATCAGCCAGTGCGTCGTCGTCGGCGACCGCCAGCCGTTCATCGCGGCGCTGGTCACCGTGGACGAGGAGGCGCTGCCGAAGTGGTTGGCCGGGCACGGGCGCCCGGAGACCACAAGCGTGGCCGAGCTGCGCGACGACGAGGCGCTGCGGGCCGAGGTGCAGGCCGCGGTCGACCAGGCCAACCTGTCCGTCTCCAAGGCCGAGGCGATCAAGGTGTTCCGGATCCTGCCGCAGGACTTCACCGAGGCGACCGGCGAGCTGACCCCGTCGCTGAAGGTCAAGCGACAGGTCGTGCACAAGACGTACGCCACGGAGATCGCGGAGATCTACCAGCGCTGACTACGATCCGTCAGGTGCCCGCCTCCACATCCGGACAGCCGCAGACGCAGCTTCTCGCGGTCGGCGCCCGCGCGGTCCTCCTCGCGCTGGTCGCCGCCCTTACCCTGTTCGCCACCCGCGACCCCGCCCAGCTCTGGTGGATCGTGCTGCTCGGCCTCGCCGGGCTGCCCGCCGTGCTCGCCCCGCAACACCGGCTGCTCGCCCCGATCAGCCGCTTCGCCGAGGTGGTGGTGCTCGGGCTGGCGGCCAGCCAGGTCGCCGCCGACACCCAGCTCACCGGCGTCACCGACGGGCTGGGCGCCTCCGCGGTGCTGCCGTACCTCGCGGTGCCGGTCACCGTCACCGCGCTGCGCCGCCGGTTCCGCGAGGGCGCCGCGCTGCTCGCGGTGGTGGCCGCGACGCTGCTGGCCAGCGCCGCGTTCACCCAGGTCGGCGGCGAGCCCCAGCTCGGCCAGGTCGGCTACCTGGCGGTCTGCGCCCAGTGGCTGATCCTGGCCGGCCTCGGCCTCTACACCGCCGGCACGCTGCAGCGGGTGATGCGGGTCCGCGGCGAGGGCAAACCCCAGCCGTACGCGGAGGCCACCCGCCTGCTGACCCAGCTGCGGACGGTCGCCCGCCAGCTGCCCGGCGCCACCCTGGACCCCGGCGGCATCTCCGAGCACCTGCTGGAGGAGCTGCGGGTGGTCGCGAAGACCGACCGCGGCGCGGTGCTCTCCGCCAGCGGCGGCGGCCGGCTGGTGGTGCTCGCCCAGATCGGCGCGGACCGGGTCGACTGGGAGACCACGCTCGACGCCGACTCGGCCATCGCCGACGCCTGGGCCAGCCAGCAGCCGACCGTCTCGGCCCGCTCACAGGCCCGCTCCCGGCGCTCCGGGGAGGTGTCGGCGCTGATCGTGCCGCTGGTCGCCGGCGTACGCACGGTCGGCCTGGTGGTGATCGAGGCGGACACCGGCGCCGCGTACCCGCCGCCGGTGGTGTCCCGGGTGACCGCGCTCACCGGCCCGGCGGCGCTGCGGCTGGAGGCCGCGCTGCTCTTCGACGAGGTGCGTTCGCTGGCCACCAACGAGGAGCGGCAGCGGCTGGCCCGGGAGATCCACGACGGGGTGGCCCAGGAGCTGGTCATGGTCGGCTACGGCATCGACAACGCGCTGGCCACCGTGCACGACGACACGGAGGAGACCGCCGACTCGCTGCGCACGCTGCGCCAGGAGGTCACCCGGGTGATCCAGGAGCTGCGGCTCAGCCTGTTCGAGCTGCGCAGCGAGGTGGACCGGCACGGCGGCCTGGCCGCCGCCATCGCCGAGTACGCCCGCACCGTCGGCGCCTCCGGCGGCCTTCGGGTGAACCTGTCCCTGGACGAGTCCACCGCCCGGCTGCCCGCCGCCACCGAGGCCGAGTTGCTGCGCATCGCCCAGGAGGCGGTGACCAACGCGCGCAAGCACGCCGGCGCGTCGAACCTCTGGGTCACGTGTGAGGTGGATCCCCCGTACGCCAGGATCGAAGTGTCGGATGACGGTCACGGCATCGGTGACCAGCGCCCCGAGGGGCACTATGGTCTTGCGATCATGGCGGAGAGGGCGGAACGTATCCGAGGCCGGTTGGAGATCAGGCCGCGGCAACCCAGCGGCACAACCGTGGCGGTGGTACTCGGCTCGTCGCCCCGGCGCGATAAGGTGCGCGGCAGCGCCGCAGCAGCAGAAGGGGAGTAACCCGAGGATGACCACCAGCCCGACACCGGCCACCCGGACCAAGGTTCTCCTTGTCGACGACCACGACCTGATCCGCAAGGGTCTGCGACACGCCTTCGAGCGGGACCGGCAGTTCGAGGTCGTGGGTGAGGCCGCCACCGCCGCGGAGGGCGTGCGCCAAGCCGGCGCGCTCCAGCCCGACGTGGTGATCATGGACCTGCGACTGCCCGACGGCAGCGGCCTCGAGGCCACCCGCGCGCTGCGTAAGTCCAGCGCCTCGATGGGCATCGTCGTGCTCACCATGTACGCCGGCGACGACCAGCTCTTCGGCGCCCTGGAGGCGGGGGCGAGCGCGTTCGTGCCGAAGACCGCCCCGGCCGACGAGGTGGTGGCCGCCGCCCGGCATGCCGCCTCCTCCCCCAGCGCGTTCACCGCGGCCGACCTGGCCGAGGCGATGAAGCGCCGGCTGGCCCCGTCCGGGCCGCAGCTCTCCCCGCGTGAGGGCCAGGTGCTGCGGCTGCTCGCCGACGGCATGAGCGTGGCCGGCATCGCCAAGCAGCTCTTCGTCAGCGAGTCGACCGCCAAGACCCACATCTCCAAGCTCTACGAGAAGCTGGGCGCGGCCAACCGGGCCCAGGCGCTGATGACCGCGCTGCGGTTGGGGCTGCTGGAGGCCCCGGACGCGCCGAAGTTCTGACGTCCACCACCGGAGAGGCCCGAGTCCGTACGCCGGACGCGGGCCTCTCCGGCATTCCGGGCGGGCGCGACCGCGCACGGTGAGCGGCCGGACGCGCAGCGACGGTGGTCTTTGCACCGGGGCGGCGGGCGGGCAGAATACCCGGGTGATCCGCGCGGCGGTGGGGCCGCGAGTCGCCGACACCCAAGGGGCAGGGACATGCAGCGGCCGGACTGGGCACCCGAGACGATCGACATCGAGCGCCCGAGCGTCGCCCGCATGTACGACTACTACCTCGGTGGGTCGCACAACTTCGCGGCGGACCGGGCCGCCGCCCGGGCGATGGTGGAGGCGGTGCCGGAGGCCCCGCTGATGGCGCAGGCCAACCGCGCCTTCCTCCGTCGGGCGGTGCACTACCTGGCCGAGGCCGGCGTGCGTCAGTTCCTGGACATCGGCTCCGGCATCCCCACCGTGGGCAACGTGCACGAGATCGCCCAGCGGATCGACCCGGAGTCGCGGGTGGTCTACGTCGACGTGGACCCGGTGGCCGTGGCGCACAGCCAGGAGATCCTGGCCGGCAACGAGCGGGCCGTGGTGGTCCAGGAGGACCTGCGCCGCCCGGAGGCGATCCTGCGCCATCCGGACGTCACCCGGCTGCTCGACTTCTCCGAGCCGGTCGCGGTGATGATCGTGGCGGTGCTGCACTTCGTCCCGGACTCCGACCGGCCGGAGGAGATCCTGCGGACGCTGCGCGCGGCGCTGGCGCCCGGCAGCCACCTGGTGCTCTCCCAGGCCAGCGACGACGGCCGCGACGACACCGGTGAGCGGGCCGAGGCGGAGCGCGTCTACCGGCGCACCGACAGCCAGCTGTTCATCCGCGGCCGGGCCGAGTTGACCGCGCTCTTCGCCGGCTTCGACCTGGTCGACCCGGGCGTGGTGTGGGTGCCGCAGTGGCGACCGGACGCACCGGACCAGGCGGAGAACGCCGAACGGGCGGTCTTCATGGGTGGGGTCGGGCGGCTCGGTGCCTGACGACGTGGCCACACCGGCGGGGCGCCGTCCCGGCGTCTTCGCCCGGGCCTGGGCCAAGGCGGTCTCCGGGACCAGCTACCTGCCGATGACCCAGGCCCAGCTGGAAGAGGTGCTGCAACGGCTCACCGACCGGTTGGCGCAGGCGCTGCGCGCCGACCCGTTCGACCTGCGCATCGGCCAGCAGGTGGGCGCCGAGCTGGTGCAGTCGCACATCGCCTCGGCCGAAGGGCTGGGCCGTACCGTCGAGGTGATCCAGCTCCGGCTGGTACGCGACCTCGACCTGGTGGTCGACGACGTCGAGGATCGGATGGCCCGGCTGCTCGCCACCGTCGCCACCGGGTACGCGCGGGCGCTGCGCGACCGCACGCTCGACGAGCAGGAGTCCATCCGCCGCGCCGCGATGATGGCCCGGGCACACGCCGAACGGGCGTTGCGCGACAGCGAGGCCCGGTTCAAGCACCAGGCCACCCACGACCCGCTGACCGACCTGCCGAACCGCACGCTGTTCACCGAGCGGCTGACCGCCGCGATCACCACGCCCGGTCGGGGCGCCGACCGGGTCGGGGTCTGCTTCCTCGACCTGGACCGGTTCAAAGTGGTCAACGACTCCCTCGGCCACCAGGTCGGCGACTCGCTGCTGGTCGCGGTGGCGCAGCGGCTGCGCCGGGCGCTCGGCGAGCACCTGGTGGCCCGCCTCGGCGGCGACGAGTTCGTGATCCTGGTCGAGCGCACCGCCGGCACCGACGACGCGGTCAAGGTCGCCGAGGCGGCGCTGGACGCGGTACGCGAGCCGGCGCTGGTCGACGGGCACGAGCTGACGGTGTCGGCGAGCATCGGCATCGTCGAGCGGCCGGTCTCCGGCACCTCCCCGATGGAGCTGATGCGCGCGGCGGACAGCACGCTGCACTGGGCGAAGGCCGCCGGCGGGGCCCGCTGGTCGCTGTTCGACTCCGACCGCAACCGCCGGGAGCTGGCCCGCTACGCGCTCTCCGCGGCCATCCCGGCCGCGCTGGACCGGGGCGAGTTCTACCTCGACTACCAGCCGCTGACGTCGCTGCGTGACGGCCGGGTGCTCGGCATGGAGGCGCTGGTGCGCTGGCGGCATCCGGAGCTGGGCGTGCTCCGGCCGGACAGCTTCATCCCGCTGGCCGAGGAGACGGGCCTGATCGTCCGGCTCGGCAGCTGGGTGCTGGCCGAGGCGTGCCGGGAGGCGGGCACCTGGTCGACGACGGACGCGGACGCCCCGTTCGTCAGCGTCAACCTGGCCGTACGCCAACTGCACCGCGCCGACCTCGTGCCCGAGGTGCGGGGCGTGCTCGGGCGCACCGGGTTGGCCCCGGACCGGCTGCAACTGGAGATCACCGAGAGCACCATGATGAGCACCGTGGTCGAGCCGGTCCGGGCCCTGCGGGTGCTGGGTGACCTCGGCGTCCGGGTGGCCATCGACGACTTCGGCACCGGCTACTGCAACCTGGCCTATCTGCGGGACCTGCCGGTCAACGAGATGAAGGTGGCCGGCGAGTTCGTCACCGGGTTGCGCGCGCCGGCCGGTGACCCGGGCGGCCGCACCGACGAGCGGATCCTCGCCTCGCTGGTCTCGCTGGCGCACGCGCTCGACCTCACCGTCACCGCCGAGGGGGTGGAGACGGCCCACCAGGCGGACCGGCTCCGCGCCATCGGTTGCGACGCCGGGCAGGGCTGGCACTTCGGCCGCCCCGGCCCGGCCCGGCAGCACCTCACCCATGCGCCTGCGGCGTAAGGCGGGGCCCCTTCTTAACGCCTTCGGTAGAGGAGGGGCCCCTTCTTGACGCCTGGGGCCGGGCGCGCGAGGCACGGCACCGCGGCGCGGAGCACGGGTGGGGTCAGCTCGGGGAACGGCGGGTGTCCGCCCCGTCCAGATAGGCCAGCACGGCCAGCACCCGACGGTTGTCGTCACCGGACGGCGGCATCCGCAGCTTGCTGAAGATGCTGTTGATGTGCTTGTCGACGGCCTTCTCGGTGACGAACAGCCGGGCCGCCACCGCCGCGTTCGACCGGCCCTCGGCCATCAGGCCGAGCACCTCGCGCTCCCGCGCGGTCAGCTCGGCCAGCGGCCCGGCGCCGTCGCGGCGGGCCAGCAACTGGGCCACCACCTCCGGGTCCATCACGGTGCCGCCGGCGGCGACCCGGCGCACCGCGTCGACGAACTGGTCCACGTGGGACACCCGGTCCTTGAGCAGGTAGCCGACCCCGCCCCGCCGGTCGGCGAGCAGCTCGCGAGCGTAGAGCTGCTCGACGTGCTGGGACAGCACCAGCACCGGAAGCCCGGGCAGCTCGACGCGGGCCCGCACGGCCGCCTGCAACCCCTCGTCGGTGAACGTCGGCGGCAGCCGTACGTCGATCACCGCGACGTCGGGCCGGTGCGCGGTCAGCGCGGGCAGGACGGACGGTCCGTTGTCGACGGCCGCCACCACCTGGCAGCCGAACGCCTCGAGGATCCGGGTCAGCCCGTCCCGGAGGAGGGCGAGATCCTCGGCGATGACAACTCGCACGGCAGCTCCATGCTGATGACGGTGGGCCCACCGGCCGGACTGGTCACCGCCATCGTCCCATCGAACGCGGCCAGCCGGCGTCCCGTCCCGGCCAACCCGCCGCCCGCCGACGGCGCCGCGCCGCCCCGGCCGTCGTCACCGACCACGGCGGTCAGCCGCCCGGCGGCGTGCCGCAGCTCCACCCAGGCCCGGGTCGCCCCGCTGTGCTTGCCGACGTTGGCCAGCGCCTCGGCGACCGCGAAGTAGACGGCCGACTCGACCGGGGCCGCCGGCCGGCCCGGCAGGTCGACGGTGACCTCCACCGGCAGCGGCACGGCCAGCGCCAGCGCCCGTACCGCGCCGGGCAGGCCGCGCTCGGCGAGCACCGGCGGGTGGATGCCGCGGACCAGCCCGCGCAGCTCGGCCAGGGCCTGGCCGCTGGTCTCCCGGGCCTCGGCGAGCAGCCGGCGGACCGCCTCCGGGTCGTCGCGGACCAGTTGCTCGGCCAGCCCGATGCTCATGCTCAGCGCGACCAGCCGGGCCTGCGCTCCGTCGTGCAGGTCCCGCTCGATCCGGCGCAGCTCGGCGGCCTGCGCGTCCACCGCCTCGGCGCGGGTGACAGTGAGCTGGCGCACCCGCAACGCCAGCTCGGCGCCGCGGGTCGGCCGCAGGAGGAAACCGGCGAACGTCACGTGCAGCCGGACCGGCCAGCGTCCGGCGACCAGGCCGCCGGCCACCAGCAGCGCGCCGATCGGGAAGCAGAGCAGGGCCTCGAAGGTGTTGTCGAGCGGCCAGAAGGGGCCGTAGCCGTAATCGACGCCGGCGGTGTGCAGTACCAGCGGCAGCCCGATCAACCCCTCCAGCCCGTACATCGGGAGGGCTAGCGGCGCCAGGCAGAGCGCGCCGGTGATCGCCCCCGGCAGCAACCAGGCCAGGTCCCGCCAGGTCGCCGGGTCGCCCACCACCCAGCGGAACCGCCGCCAGGTGCCGAGCCGCGCGGCGGCCGGCGCCGGCAGGTAGGGCGTGGTCAGCTCCACCCCGCCCCAGCGGGCCAGCCGGCGGTGCAGCCCGACGCAGAACCGGACCGCGACGGTGACCACCGGGAAGAGCGCGAGCCCGACCCCGAACACCGGGATCAGCGCCAGCGCGACCAGCGACAGCACGAACAGGGCCACGTGCGTGGTCAGCGACAGCAGCGCGATCAGCAGCCCCCGGGCGGCGGTCACCGCGGCGGGCCGCAGCCGGGCCCGGAGCAGTACGCCCACCGATGCGTCCACGAGCCCCATTCTCCGGCATCACCGCCGGAGTTCCGGTGGTGCTGGCACCACTCGTGGAGGCGTGGTCAGGGGCGCCGCCGCACGCGTTCGTCCTCGTTCGACACGTCGGGCCGGGGGAACCGCTCGGGCACCGGTCAGCCGGCGAGCAGGGTGGCCATCCGCTCGGCCTGGGTCTCCCAGCGCCACTCACGCTCGACCCAGGCGCGGCCGGCGGCACCGAACTGCCGGGCCAGGTCCCGGTCGGCGAGCAGGGTGGCCAGCCGGTCGGCGAGCTGGGCGACGTCCCGGCCGCGGACCACGTACCCGGTCTCGCCCTCGCGGACCGCGTCCGGCGCGCCACCGGAGTCACCGGCCACCACCGGCAGGCCGGCCGCGCTCGCCTCCAGGTAGACGATGCCGAGACCCTCGACGTCCAGGCCACGGTTGCGGGTGCGACAGGGCATCGCGTAGACGTCGCCGGCCGCGTAGTGCGCCGGCAGCTCGGCCGCGGGCACCGAGCCGGTGAAGACCACCTCCCGCTCCACCCCGGCCTGCCGGGCCAGCTTCTCCAGCGTCGCCCGGTAGGGCCCGCCACCGACCACCAGCAGCGCCGCGTCCGGCACCCGGCGGCGGATCTCGGGCAACGCCCGGATCAGCGTGTCCTGTCCCTTGCGCGGCACCAGCCGCGACACGCACACCACGACCGGCCGGTCGGCGAGCCCGAGACGCTGCCGGACCCGCTCGCCGTCGACGCCCGGGTGGTAGGTGTCCACGTCCACCCCGGGGGCCAGCCGGCGCAACTCGGTCAGCCCGTCCAGCGCCCGGGCCAGCCGGACCCGGGTGTACTCGCCGAGGTAGGTGGTGACGTCCAGGCCGCGGCCGATCCGGCGCAGCGCCGACCGGGCACCGGGCAGCGCCGCCCAGCCGACCTCGTGGCCGTGGGTCAACGCCACCGCCCGGCGGATCCCGGCCCGCCGGCGCAGCCCCGGCGCGAGCAACCCCAGCGGGGCCGCCGCGCCGAACCACACCGTGTCGCAGTCGTACGCCCGGGCCAGCCGGGCCGCCCGGCGGGCCACCAGCGGCGTGGGCAGCAGCACCTTGGTGCGTTCCCGCACCACCTCGTACGGCTGGTCGGCGTCGAACTTCTCCGCCCCCCGCCAGCTCGACGCGTAGACCACCACCGAGCCGGGTGGCTGGCGGACCGCGAGGTTGTGCACGAAGGACTGGATGCCGCCGGGACGCGGCGGGAGGTCGTTCGTGATCAGCAAGGTGCGGCTCATCGGCCGGACTCCCTGGCGTAGGCGCGGGCGGCGGCCATCCGCTCCACGGTGGACGGGTGGGACGCCGACCACAGGTATTCCCAGCGCGGCGGATCGGGATCGGCCAGGTTCACCCCGGCCAGCCGGCGCTGCATCGCCTCGAAGGTCGCCGGGTCGCGGGTGAGCGCCAGCGCGTGCGCGTCGGCTCGGGCCTCCACCCGGCGGGAGACCAGCGCCTGCACCGGCGTGGCGACCAGACCGGCCACCGTCACCAGCGCGATCAGCAGCGGGAACGCCCTCGGTTGGGCGATCGAGTCGACGCCGGCCAACCGCAGCAGCGGCGCCCAGGAGCCGACCAGGTAGAGGGCCACCACCGCGGCGGCGGCGCCGAGCGCGCCGATCAGCGTGCCGGTCCACACGTCGCGGTCCTTGGCGTGGCCCAGCTCGTGCGCGACCACGCTTGTCACCTCCGCCGGTTCGGCCTCGCGCAGCAGCGTGTCGTAGACGACCACCCGCCGGGTGGGCCCGAGCCCGGAGACGTAGGCGTTGACCGCGCGGGTCCGCCGGGACGCGTCGGCGACCAGCACGTCGCGGACCGGGACGCCGTCCCGGGCGGCCATGGTGGTCAGCTCGGTGCGCAGCGGACCGGGCTCCATCGGGGTGAACCTGTTGAACACCGGCTCGACCAGCACCGGCAGCACGAAGGACAGCACCACCACGAGCACGGCGGCGCCGGCCGCGCCGAACGCCCACCACCAGCGCGGGGCGAGCCGGACCACGGCGTAGAAGCCGAGCAGGACCAACGCGCCGATGACCGCGCTGACCGCGTACGACTTGAGCAGGTCGACCACCCAGCCACCCCAGCCCTGGGTGCTCAGCCCGTAGCGCACCAGTACGGTGCGCCGCCAGGCCGAGAAGGGCAGCGTGAGCAGGTCGGCGAGGAACATGACGCCCAGCCCGCCGAGCACGGCCTGGGCGATCCAGTGCCCGCCGAACGGCCGGCCCGCCAGCTCGACCAGGCGCCCGCCCAGCGGGGTGAGGCCGAGCAGCAGCGCCACCACCAGCCCGAGCGCGAGCGCCGACCAGCCGGCCGGGCGCAGCGCGCCGTGGAAGGCCCGCCCGCGGGCCACCTGCTCGGCCGAAAGCGCGCGCAGCGCGGCGAGCTGGTCGACGCGGGGCGCCGGCGGACGGCTCCACGGCACCAGCAGCGCCACGGCCACGACCAGCGCCACCGCCAGCGCGGCCAGGGTCAGCAGCGCCCAGGCGCGCGGCGTCACCGCCGCACCCCGCCGGCGCGACCCGTCCGCGTCATGCCGCTCCCTCCCGCCATGACCGCCCATCCTATTGCCCGCCGGCGGCGGACCCGCTCGGGTGCCCGGCCGTCAGCCCCTGCCGCCCCGCCCCCCTTCGCCACCCCACGTCCCGGGCGGTCGGGCCGGCGAGGGAGGAGGCCAGGCGGTTCAGGCCACCCGACGCCGGGCGGAGCGGCGGGACGCGGGTACGGGGGCGGCAGCCGGTGCCAGCACCTCCACGTCGAAGCCGGCGCGGGCGAACACCTCGATCGCCCGGTGCTCGGCCGGGCCCAGGTCGGCCGTCGGGGAATCGGGGTCGAGCAGCGCGGTCACCAGGCAGCCGGAACAGCCGGCGCCGCGAATGCCGCAGCCGTCGCAGTCGATGAGCATGAACGCCTCCTGACACGGTCGCCGGTGGCGCTCGGGGAAGGGACCACCACCGTCGGTCACCAGAAGGCTATGCGTCCGGTACGACAGAACCGGACAACGAGGCAGCACCCACCCCGAAAACGATCATCCGGCCACCAGTACGCCGAAGTGGCGCGATCGGCCCGACCTCGACCCCGCCATCTCCCCGAGGTGGCGCCGGATCGGACGCGGGCCGGTCAGGAGCGGGCGAGGCGGCGCAGCAGGGAGTCGGCGCCCAGTGGGTACGCGCCGTGCCGGCGTACCCCGTCGGCGACCTCACGGTCGGACGAGACCACCACCACCGGCCGCCCGGCCGGTTCGGCCCGGACCAGCCGCCGGATCAGCTCGTCGGCGGTCTCACCCTTGCGCGAGAAGAGCACCCGCACGCCGCGCGGCGCGGGCGGCAGGCCGTGGATCCGCTCGGCGCCGTCGAAGACCACGGTGACCTCGTCGCCGGTCTGCGCGGCGATCCCGCCCAACCCGGTGATCAGCCGTTTGCGCTGCTGCTCCAGCGACATCTCGCCGAAGCCGCGCTTGGTGACGTTGTAGCCGTCCACCACGAGGTGCGCCCGCGGCAGGGCGAGGAGCTGGTCGAGCCGGGCCGGGTCGTCGGTGTCGCGGGCGCGCGTCGCCGCACCGGCCGGCGCGGCGCCCGGCTGGTCGGCGAACGCCTCGGCGACGAAGTCGGCAGGCAGCGCGTCCACCGGGTCGAGGGCCAGCTCCCGGCGCAGGCCGACGGCGGCCTGGCCGATCGTCTCCAGCAGCAGCCACAGGCGGGCGTCGTCGACCGAACGGGCCTCCTTGGCGCTGGCCCGGGCCACCCCGGCGGCGGCCTCCGCCTCGGCCAGCCGGGCCCGGGCGCGGCGCAGCTCGGCGTCCGCGTCGGCCGCCGCGCGGGCCGCCCGGCCCCGCTCGGTGGCCAACAGTTCGGTGGCCCTGCGTTCCCGGGCCTGGGTCTCCCGCAGGGTACGGGCCAACTGGCGGGCCTCCTCGCGGAGCTGGCCCAGTTCCTCCCGGACCCGGGCCAGCTCGTCGCGGAGCTTCTCGGCCTCGACCCGGGCCACCGCCCGGTCGTGCTCGGCGCGGGTGGCCCGCTGTTCGGCCTCGCGGACCAGCTCGGCCACGACCGCGCTGTCCGCCTCGGCGCGGACCGCCTCGCCGCTGGCCTCGATCAGCTCCCGCCAGCCCCGGGGGCGGGCCAGGTAGGCCAGGGCCGCCACCTCGACCGGGTCGGCCGCGGCCGGCGCGGTGCCCTCCACCACCGCCGCGCCGAGGTCGCCGGCGTCGGCCAGCACCCGGGCGGTGACCCGCTGTCGGAACAGCGGGTCGGCGGTGAGCTGGGCGGCGATCACCGGCGCGCCGAGCCGGGCACGGCGGTTGGGGGCGAACTTGGCGACCCGACGCAGCGGCACCGGCACCTCGTCGCCGGGCAGTCCCGGCAGCACCGCCGCGGTCAGCGCGACGATCCGCTGGCGCACCGGCTCGGGGAGCGTGGGCTCGGGCTCGACGACCGCGGGGTCCTCGCCGGCCTCGGGCGCACCGACCACCGGCTCCTCCGCGGAGGTGCGGTCGTCGTGCGGCTCGGCGAGGGGCATGTGCCAAGTCTCCCACCCCGAACGGGCCCACCACCCGGTGAGTGAGCCGATCTCTCATCGTACCCCCGTGGTAACGGCGGGACCGGAGTGACGGGAGTGTCGGACCGTGCCGTTACCGTCCCGCGGGTGACGGGAACGGAGTACGTCCAGGAGGCCCTGGCCGGTCTGGACCGGGCGGCCGGTGGCGGCGTCGACCTCGCCCTGCCGCTCTACGCGACCACCTTCGTGGTGGTCGACCTGGAGACCACCGGCGGCGCGCCGGACGGCGGCGGGATCACCGAGATCGGCGCGGTCAAGGTCCGGGGCGGCGAGGAGCTGGGCGTGCTCGCCACGCTGGTCAACCCGGGCGTGCCGATCCCGCCGTTCATCACCGTGCTGACCGGCATCACCCAGGCCATGCTGCTGCCCGCGCCACCGATCGAGCAGGTGCTGCCGAGCTTCCTGGAGTTCCTCACCGACGCCGTGCTGGTCGCCCACAACGCCCCCTACGACGTGGGCTTCCTCAAGGCCGCCTGCGCCCGGCACGGCTACCCCTGGCCCAACCCGCGGGTGCTGGACACCGCCGCGCTGGCCCGGCGGGTGCTCACCCGCGACGAGGTGCCCAACCGGAAGCTGGGCACGCTCGCCGCCTACTTCCGCACCGCCACCCAACCCAACCACCGGGCGCTGGACGACGCCAAGGCCACCGTCGACGTGCTGCACGGGCTGATCGGCCGCCTCGGCGGGCACCGCGTCGACACCGTCGGCGAGGCGATCGAGTTCGCCCGCGCGGTCACCCCGACCCAGCGCCGCAAGCGGCACCTCGCCGACGGGCTGCCGAAGGTCCCGGGCGTCTACATCTTCCGGGCCGCCGACGACCGGCCGCTCTACGTCGGCACCTCCGGCGACATCGCCACCCGGGTGCGCAGCTACTTCACCGCCGCCGAGAAGCGGGCCCGGATCTCCGAGATGCTGGCCGCCGCCGAGCGGGTGGAGGCGGTCGAGTGCGCCCACTCGCTGGAGGCCGAGGTCCGCGAGCTGCGGCTGATCGCCGCGCACGCCCCGCCGTACAATCGCCGGTCGAAATATCCGGAGCGCCAGGTCTGGCTCAAGCTCACCGACGAGGCCTACCCCCGGCTGTCGGTCGTGCGCGGCCTCGGGCCCGCCGACACCGCCTACCTCGGCCCGTTCCGGTCCAAGCAGGCCGCCGAGCTGGCCGCCGCCGGCTTCCACGACGCGGTGCCGCTGCGCCAGTGCACCCACCGGCTCTCCCGGCGCACCACCATGCCGGCCTGCGCGCTGGCCGAGCTGGGTCGCTGCCCGGCGCCCTGCGAGCACCGGATCACCCCGGAGGAGTACGAGCGGCACGCCGCCACCCCGTTCCGTACCGCCACCCGCGACGACCCCGCGGTGGTGGTCGACGCCCTGCTCGCCCGGATCGAGGTGCTCTCCGCGGCCCACCGCTACGAGGAGGCCGCGGTGGTCCGGGGGCGGCTGGCCGCGGTGCTGCGCGCGGCGGTCCGGATGCAGCGCCTGGCCGCGCTGACCGGCATCGCCGAGCTGGCCGCCGCCCGTCCGGCCGCCCGGGGCGGGTGGGAGCTGGCCCTGGTCCGCCACGGCCGGCTGGCCGGGGCCGGGGTGTCCCCGCCGGGCGTCCACCCTCGACCGACCATCGCGGCGATCCGGGCCACGGCCGAGACGGTGCTGCCCGGGCACGGACCGGTGCCGGCCGCCACCGCCGAGGAGACCGAGCGGATCCTGTCCTGGTTGGAACGCGACGAGACCCGGTTGGTCGAGACGACCTCCGGATGGGCGTCCCCGGTGGCCGGCGCGGGGCGCTTCCGTGACCTGCTGGACAAGGCCGAGAACGGCGGATCCCACCGATTCTCGACCGAACGCTCATGACCAAGTGTCCGATCGGACTACGTCGGCTCCCTTAGGCTGTTGAAGGAGTGCAGTCCTGCCCGATTCGCGGGCCTGCTCCCGGTCGCCGGTCCCCGGCGGCCGAGAGCCGGGGTGAGGAGGTGTCCCAGGTGGACGTCGACGCCGGACACGGCGCCGCCCTGGGCGGCTCCCTTCCGACCCAGGGCGAGCTGCCGCTCACCCGCCGACTGCGCTCCCTGCTCACCTGGCCCGCCGCCGACGGCGACCCGGTCACCACCCTGGTCCGCGCGCACCGGGGCATCCATCCCAGCGCCGACGCGTCGGTGCTGCGCCGGGCCTACACGATCGCGGAGAACATGCACCGCGGTCAGTTCCGCAAGAGCGGCGAGCCCTACATCACCCACCCGTTCGCGGTCGCACAGATCTGCGCCGACCTCGGCATGGACACCATCACGCTGGTCGCCGCGCTGCTGCACGACACGGTGGAGGACACCCGCTACACGCTCCAGGCCCTCCAGGAGGACTTCGGTCGCGAGGTGGCCCACCTGGTCGACGGCGTGACCAAGTTCGACAAGGCGTTCTACGGCAAGGCCGCCGAGGCGGAGACCGTCCGAAAGATGATCGTGGCGGCCGGCAAGGACGTCCGGGTGCTGGTCATCAAGCTGGCCGACCGGCTGCACAACATGCGCACGCTCGGGGTCCGCTCGGCCGCCTCGCGGGAGCGGATCGCCCGCAAGACGCTGGAGGTGCTGGTCCCGCTCTGCGACCGGCTGGGCATCCAGACCCTCAAACGCGAGCTGGACGACGTGGTGCTGCTGCACCTGCAACCCGATGAGCACGCGCGCATCGCCCGGTTCGTGCACGACCGGCCGGGCTGGGACGCCTACCTGGCCGACGTGGTGGCCCGTACCCGGGCGGCGCTGCGCCGCAGCCGGGTGGACGCCGAGGTCTCCCCCCGCCCGCGGCACCTCTACTCGATCTGGAAGGACACCGTCGCCGGCGACCACGCCGCCCCGTTCGACCTGCCCCGCATCGCCATCGTGGTGGACGGCCCGCCGACCGACTGCTATGCCGCGCTGGGCGCGGTGCACGGGCTCTGGCGGCCGGTGCCGGGCCGCTTCAAGGACTTCATCGCCTCACCGAAGAACAACCTCTACCGGTCGCTGCACACCAGCGTCTGCGGCCCACAGGACCGCACCGTGGAGGTGCTGATCCGCACCACCGAGATGCACCGCGACGCGGAATACGGCGTGGCCGCCCACTACCGCTTCCCCCGGGCCGCCGGCCGCGCGGAGGAGCTGGCCTGGCTGCGCCGGGTGCTCGACTGGGAGCAGGAGACGGTCGACCCGACCCAGTTCATGGCGTCGCTGCGCTGCGACCTGGCGGAGGCGCAGATCCAGGTGGTCGCCGACGGCCGGCAGGTGGTGCTGCCGGCCGGGGCCACCCCGGTCGACCTCGCCTACGAGTTGGGCACCGAACGCGGCGACCACTGCCTCGCCACCCGGATCAACGGCCGGTTGGCCCCGCTCTCCTCCGAGCTGGAGGAGGGCGACGTGGTGGAGATCTTCACCGAGAGCGACGCGGAGAGCGGCTTCGAGGTCGACGTGGCCCCGCGCGGGCCGCGCCGGGAGTGGCTGGGGTTCGTCAAGTCCCCGCATGCCCAGATGCAGATCAACCGGTGGTTCGCCGAGCACACCGAGCCGGGCATCTCGATCGCCGACAAGGTCCGGCTCGGCCGGGCCTCGATCGGTTTGGCGCTGCGCAAGCACGACCGGGGCCTGGCCAGCGACCTGCCGTTGCTGCGGCTCTCCGAGGAACTGGGCTATCCCGACCTGGAGACGCTGCTGGTGGCGGTCTTCGACCGCTCGGTAGAGCCCGACACGGTGGTGCAGCAGCTGATCGACCTGGTCGACCACCGGCAGTAGGCGAAGGGCGTCCGCCCGCGGCGCCCGGGCGGCCACTAGCCTGGACGCATGATCCCCCGCGCGCGTGCCACCGGACGGGCCCTCGGCTACCGGCTGTTCTACCGGCTCCCGGTCCCGATGCGACGGCGACTGGTCCGGCTCGCCGTGCCGAAGTACATCGTGGGCGCGGTGACGCTGGTGCGGGACGCGGAGGCCGGCGGCGCGGGGCGGATCCTGCTGCTGCGCCAGCCCCCCGGCCACAGCTGGAGCCTCCCGGCCGGCCTGCTGCAACGCGGCGAGGCGCCGGTGGTCGGCGCGGCCCGGGAGCTGCACGAGGAGTCCGGCGTCCGGCTCTCCCCCGACCGGCTCCGCCCGGCCGTGCCGAACGCGGTCGTGCACGCCAAGGGCTGGGTGGACGTGGTCTTCGAGGCGGACGTGCCGGCGTCGCGCACCGAGCTGAAGGTGGACGGGGCCGAGGTGTTCGAGGCCGCCTGGCACCCACTGGACGACCTGCCCCGACTCAGTCGCGCCACGGCCAACCTGCTGGCCCACTACGGCATCGGCCCGCGCGCCGGCGAGGTCCCGCCGGCGCCACCCGCCTCGTGACCATCCCTGGTTCCGGCACCCCGGCGCTGGGCGTCGAGGTGTGCGCGGTGGTGCTGGCGGCGGGTGAGGGCACCCGGCTACGACCGTTGACCGAGCGGGTGCCGAAGGCGCTCTGCCCGGTCGGCAACGTGCCGCTGCTGGACCGGGCGCTGGCCCGGCTGGCCGGGCTCGGGCTGACCGGCCCGGGCCGGGTCGCGGTGAACGCCTGCTACCTGGGCGAGCAGGTGGTGGCGCAGGTCGGCGACCGGGCGCACCTGTCGGTCGAGCCGGGCGATCCGCTGGGCACCGCGGGCGGCGTGGGACGGCTGCGGGACTGGATCGGCGGGCGGGGCGTGCTGGTGGGCAACGCCGACGCGTACCTCGCCGACCCGGCGACCCCGCCCGGCGCGGACGTGGCCGCGCTGCTCGACGGCTGGGACGGGCGGAGCGTACGCCTGCTCGGGCAGCCGGCGGACGACCCGGCCGCCCCCGGCACCTTCGCCGGCCACCACTTCGTCGGGTTCTCGCTGCTGCCCTGGCGGCTGGTCCGCGACCTGCCGGCCACCTTCGGCGACCTGGTCCGGGCGGTGTGGCGGCCGGCGGAGGCGGCCGGCGCGCTCACCGTGGTCCCCTACCGGGGCACCTTCTTCGACACCGGAACGCCGGCCGACTACCTGGCGGCGAACCTGCACGCCGCCGGTCCGGACGGGCTGGTCGACAGGTCCGCCGAGGTGGACGGGCCGGTCACCCGCTCGGTGGTCGGCGCGGGCGCACGGGTGCACGGCGCGGTCGACCGGTCGGTGATCTGGCCGGGCGCGACGGTCGCCGCCGGGGAACGCCTCGTCGGCGTGATCCGCGCCGGCGCCGACCTCACCGTCCCGGCCGCGCGGTGACGGTGCCGGGCAATAGCATGGGCCTCGTCGCCGACGAACGGAGAAACGTCCCGTGATCACCGCGATCGTGCTGATCGACTGCGCCACCGACTCCATCCCCGAGGTGGCCGAGACCCTGGCCAACCTGCCCGGCGTCAGCGAGGTCTACTCGGTGGCCGGGCACGTCGACCTGATCGCCATGGTCCGGGTCCGGGAGTTCGAGCAGATCGCCCAGGTCATCGCCGGCAGCATCTCCAAGGTGCCCGGCGTGCTCAACACCGAGTCGCACATCGCGTTCCGCGCCTACTCCCAGCACGACCTGGAGGAGGCGTTCGCGATCGGGCTGGCCAACGCGGACTGATACGGCGGGTGGCCGACCCACCCCGATCCGGGCGGGCCGGCCACCGTCGGCCGTACGGGTGCGTCAGCTCTGCGCGGGCGCCGGGGTCTCCGTGGTGCCCGGAGCGGGCTCCTCGGTCCCGTTGCCGCCCGGAGCCGGCGACTCGGTGCCACCCGTCCCCGGCGACGTGGTGCCGCCCGGGCTGGGCGTGCCGCTGGCGCTGGTCTGCGGCACCGGGACGCCCAGGGTCTGCGCCAGGGCCACCAGCGCGTCATAGTGCGCCTGCAGCACCGGCAACGCGTCCTGGGCGAGCTGGACCACCGACTGCTCGGAGCCCTGCGAGATCTCCGTCTGGGTGGCCTGGATGGCCTGGACGTGGCCGGCGAGCTGCGCGGTCACCCACGCCTTGTCGAACTGGGCCCCGTTGAGGCCGTTCAACTTGTCGAGGACCTTCTGCTGGTCGGCGGTCGGGTCGGCCGGCAGCTGCACGTTGAGCTGCTGAGCGGTCGACTGCACCGTCTGGTCCAGCTGGGTGTGGTCCGTCACGAACATCTTGCCCAGGTCCTTGACCTGCTGGTTCTGGCCCTTCTGCTGGGCCAGGTTGCCCGCGGTGATCTCGAACAGGTTGACCTGGTGCACCGCCTGCAGATACTGGGTGTCCTGCGTCGACGGCTGCGCCGCGGCCTGCGCCGCGGCGGCGGGCGCCAGCCCCACGACCACCAGCGCGGCCAGCAGGCCCAGGCGTTTGATTCCCAACATGCGTTCCTCCCCCATGAGACGTCGGACCGCACGGATACCCGGCTGACCGGGGTTATTCCTGCGATTCCACCCGTCCGGGGCGCGCCCGAGGGGAACAACGGGGCGGAAACGCCCGTGGCGCCCGCCGGAGGGATCCGGCGGGCGCCACGGTCAGTCGTACCCGGAAGGGTCAGCGACGGCTGTCGCCGCTGCTGATCTCCTCCCGCTCTCCCCGGGGCTCGACCGGCGGGTGCCCCGGTGAGACCGGCGCCTCGGCCGGCTTCTCGATCGGGTAGAAGAAGCCCCGGATCGCCGGGCCGAGGGCACCGAGCCGGTTCATCTTCTTCGGCACCACCCAGCCGACGTAGTCGAGCGCCGGCGCGTGGCCGTCGTGCCCGTCGGCCGACGTGAGCGGCTGGTGGACCTCGACGAACCGGCCGTCGGGCAGCCGCTTGATGATGCCGGTCTCCACGCCGTGGGCCAGCACCTCCCGGTCGTGCTGCTGGAGACCCAGGCAGAGCCGGTAGGTGACGTAGTAGGCCAACGGCGGGATCACCAGCAGACCGATCCGGCCGGCCCACGTCATCGCGTTCAAACTGATGTGGAACTTGTCGGCGATCACGTCGTTGCCGCCGGAGAGCGTCAGCACAACGTAGAAGGCGACCGCCATGGCGCCCACCGCGGTCCGGGCCGGCACGTCCCGGGGCCGCTGGAGCAGGTTGTGGTGCTTGTAGTCCTTGAGGCGACGCGCCTCCAGGAACGGGTACATCGTCGACAGGCCCACCAGGATGCCGGGGAGCACGACCGTCGGCCAGAACAGCGGCGGGATGACGTATCCGTCGCCGATCGGGATGCTGATCTCCCAGGCCGGCATGAGTCGGGTCGAGCCGTCCAGGAACATGACATACCAGTCGGGCTGGCTGGCCGCCGACACCACCCACGCCTCGTAGGGGCCGAAGTACCAGATCGGGTTGATCTGGAAGAGGCCACCCATCAGCGCGACCACGCCGAAGACGACCATGAAGAAGCCGCCCTGCTTGAGCGCGTAGCGCGGGAACATCCGCTCGCCGACCACGTTGGAGTTGGTCCGGCCGGGGCCGGGCCACTGGGTGTGCTTCTGCTTGAACACCAGGCCCAGGTGCACGCTGATCAGCGCCACCAGCAGACCCGGGATGAGCAGCACGTGGGCGATGAAGAAGCGGCTGATGATGATGGTGCCGGGGAACTCCCCGCCGAAGATCGACGAGCTGACCCAGGAACCGATCACCGGGATCGACAGGATGATGCCGGAGGCGATCCGCAGACCGGTGCCGGACAGGCCGTCGTCCGGCAGCGAGTAGCCGGTGAAGCCGGCCAGGAAGCCGACCCAGAACAGCAGCGAGCCGATGATCCAGTTGGTCTCACGCGGCTTGCGGAACGCGCCGGTGAAGAAGACCCGGAGCATGTGCACCACGATCGCGGCCATGAACAGCAGGGCGGACCAGTGGTGCATCTGCCGCATGATCAGACCGCCGCGGACGTCGAACGAGATGTCCAGGCTGGAGGCGTACGCGGCCGACATCGGGGTGCCCCGCAGCGGCGCGTAGCTGCCGTCGTAGGTCACCTCGGTCATCGCCGGCTCGTAGAAGAAGGTGAGGAACACACCGGTCAGCAGCAGGATCACGAACGAGAACAGCGCGATCTCGCCGAGAAGGAACGACCAGTGGTCGGGGAAGACCTTGTTCAGCAGCTTGCGCAGCGGCGTGGCGACCTGGAACCGGTCGTCCACCGCCCCGGCGGTCTTGGCCGGCAGCGCGGCCGCATCGAACTTTCGGCGCTTCATGGCCGCTCCCAGAAGTCGGGACCGATGGTCTCGGTGTAGTCGGACCTCGCCACGAAGAAGCCCTCCTCGTCCACCTCGATCGGCAGCTGCGGCAGCGGCCGGTTCGCCGGGCCGAAGATCGGCTTGGCGTTGTCGGTGATGAGGAACTGGGACTGGTGGCAGGGGCAGAGCAGGCGGTTGGTCTGCTGCTCGTAGAGGCTGGCCGGGCAACCGGCGTGCGTGCAGATCTTGGAGAACGCGACGTAGTTGCCCCACATGTAGTCGCCGTGGCCCTTGCGCTCGTTGGCGGCGCGCGACTTCTGCGCGTCGTCCTCACGCAGGTGGATCAGCAGGGTCGGCGAGTCGGCGTGCTTGTTGCTGACCCCGCCCTCGATGCCCGGGAACACGGTGAGCTGGCCGCCGACGCTGACGTCGGCCGGGCGGATCGGCCGGCCGTCCTCACGGATCAGCCGGATCTTCTCACCGCCCTCGGCCGGCGCGAAGCCGGTGGTGAACATCTGGTTGTTCTTGTGCGGCTGCTCGATCAGGCCACCGATCAGCGGCGCGGCGGCAACCGCGCCGACCGGCGCCAGGCCGGCGAGCAGCGAGATGCCGAGCAGCGGCCGGCGCTTCACACCCAGCTCGTCGGCCAGGTAGAGCATGGTCTCGCCGGTGATCTTGCGATCCTCCGGGTTGTCGACCTGGTCGTGCCGGTCCTGGATCGAGACCTCCTTGGGCAGCAGCTTCTTGCCCCAGGTGAGGATGCCGAAGCCGATGCCGAGGAGAGCCAGCCCGAGGGTCACGCCGAGCAGCGGGGTGTAGAGCTTGTCGCCACCGCGACCGGGCTCCCACTGCCACGGCCACCAGATGTAGATCACCAGGAAGGCGGTGGCGAAGACGCCGGTCAGCAGGAACATCAGGGCGACCGTACGGGTCAGCCGGCGCTCCGCCTTGCTGCCCGGGACCACCTGCTCCTCGTAGTGGACGATCTCGATGTCGTCCCGCCGGGCGCCCTCCTGGACGACGTCGAACCGGGAGAGCCGGGGGTCGTTCACGTCGACCGGCTCCCGACCCTGCTGGGCCTGGTGCTCGGTGTGGGTGCTCATGCCGTCACCTCGCTACGCGTGGCGCCGGTGGCCGGCACCAGGGCAATGATACAGACGTTCGGCCGGGTCACGACTTGCCCGCGATCCACAGGCTCGCGAAGACCAGCGCGACGATGCCGACCAGGAAGATCGCCAGACCCTCGGTCGACGGGCCGTACCGGCCCAGGTTGAAACCGCCCTGGTCCTGGTCGCTCTTCAGGGTCTCCTGGATGTAGGCGATGATGTCCGCCTTCTCCTGGGGGGTGATCTGGTTGTCGCCGAACACCGGCATGTTCTGCGGGCCGCTCAGCATGGCGGCGTAGATCTGCCGGTCGCTGGCCGGCTTCAGGCTCGGCGCGTACTTGCCGGAGGAGAGCGCGCCGCCGCCACCGCCGAAGGCGTGGCACTGCGAGCAGTTGATCCGGAACAGCTCGCCGCCGGTGGACATGTTGGCGCCGTCGCGCAGGTTGCCCGACGGCACCTGCGGGCCGCCGCCGAGCTCCTGGATGTACTGCCCGAGCTGGCGCACCTGCTCGTCGGTGAACTGCGGAGGCTTGCGCATGGCCTGGGCCTCCTGCCGGGCCATCGGCATGCGACCGCTGCTGACCTGGAACTCGACCGACGCCGACCCGACGCCGATCAGGCTCGGGCCCCGACCCTCGACGCCCTGCGCGTTGCGACCGTGACAGGTCACGCAGCTCACGTCGAACAGCGCCTTGCCCTCGTTGGCGGCGGCGGTCAGGGGCGGGTTGTCCTGCGCCTGCACGCCCGGGGCGAAGACGGTGTAGGCGCCGCCGGCCAGCATCAGCGCGGCGGCCAGCCGGACCGCGGCACCCAGCCGGCGGCGGCCCCTGCTGCGCGCTACGGGCCGCCCGCGCAACCGCGCGAGCAGACCGCGTCGGCGGTCGTTGTCAGAAGTCATGACCTGTGTCCTTAACCGGTTGGACCTTGTCTCAGGGGACGGAGCAGCGGCGCGGTTCGTGACGCGCCAAGATCACTGAAGCCAGTAGATCATGGCGTACAGCCCGATCCACACGACGTCGACGAAGTGCCAGTAGTAGGACACGACGATCGCCGAGGTCGCCTGGGCCGGGGTGAACCGACCCATGGTGGTACGGACCATGAAGATGATGAAGGCGATCAGCCCGCCGGTCACGTGCAGACCGTGGAAGCCGGTGGTCAGGTAGAACATCGACCCGTAACCGTCTTCGTTGATCTTGACGCCCTCGTGCACCAGGGTCCGGTACTCGTTCGCCTGCCCGAGCACGAAGATCAGACCCATCACGAAGGTGATCGTGAACCACCGGCGCAGGGCGTGGACGTCGCCCTTCTCGGCCGCGAAGACACCGAGCTGGCAGGTCACCGAGGAGAGTACGAGGATCACCGTGAAGGTGGTCGCGTACGGGATGTTCAGGACCTCGGTGTGCTTCTCCCACTGCTCCGGCGCCGCCGCGCGGATCGAGAAGTACATCGCGAACAGCGCCGCGAAGAACATGAGTTCACTGGAGAGCCACACGATCGTCCCGACGCTGACCATGTTGGGACGCGTCAGAGAGTGGATCCGGCTCTTGTCAATGGCTGGGGCCGCAGTCACGCGGTCATTATTGCCCTTGACCGGGACCGACGATCAGCGGGGTGGCAAACCCGGGCCCGCAGTGGCCCGATCGTGGTGGTCCGCTTCGCCTGACCTACCCTGAAAAGCGTGCTGCACGTCGATCAGATCCGCGCCGTCACCTCGGTCGTCGCCCCGACGACCCTGGCGGCGGGGGGCGAGGCCGCCCCGCCGCCGTTCACCGTGGCCCGCGTGCTCACCGAGACCCGGCTGGACAGCTGGCTCACGCTGGGCCTGGTGCTGGCCGCCGGGCTCTACCTCTACGGGGTGCACCGGCTGCGGCTGCGCGGCGACCGGTGGCCGGTGCTGCGCACGGTGGCGTTCCTCGGCCCCGGTCTCGGCGGCATCGCCCTGGTCACGGTCAGCGGGCTCGGCGCGTACGACACCGCACTGCTCTCGGTGCACATGGTGCAGCACATGGTGCTGTCGATGGTGGCGCCGATCTTCCTGGCCCTCGGCGCGCCGGTGACGCTGGCGCTGCGCACCCTGCCGGTACGGCCCCGTAAGCGGCTGCTCGCGGTCGTGCACAGCCGGCTGGCCCGGATCTACAGCTTCCCGCTGGTGGCGTTCGCCATCTTCGTGGCGAACCCGTTCGTGCTCTACTTCACCAACCTCTACGAGTTCACCCTGCGCCACGAGTGGGCGCACGAGCTGGTGCACGCGCACTTCATCATGACCGGCTGCGTCTTCTTCTGGCCGCTGCTCGGCCTGGACCCGCTGCCCGGCCGCTGGCCGTACCCGGCCCGCGCGCTGCTGATGCTGCTGTCGGTGCCGTTCCACACGGTGCTCGGGCTCACCATCATGCAGAGCACCACGCTGCTCGGCGGCGACTGGTACCCGTCGCTGAACCTGGCCTGGTCCGACCCGCGCAACGACCAGGTGGTCGCCGGCGGCATCCTCTGGGCCGGCGGCGAGTTCGTCAGCGTCACCATGCTCGCGGTGCTCGTCGTGCAGTGGATCAAGCAGTCCGAGCGCGAGGCCCGCCGGCTGGACCGCGAGCTCGACCGCCAGGAGGCCCGCGAGCGAGCCGCCGGGGCGGGCGCCGGGGCCGGGACCGGTCCGACCGGGTGAATGTGACGCCCGCTACGATCAGCGGGCAGCTACGAGGTGGGAGCCACGTCACGATGAGCGATCGTCTTTGCACCGTCCTGCTCTACAGCGACGACCCGAAGGTCCGGGACCGGATGCGGCTCGCCGTGGGCACCCGGCCGGCGCCCGGCATCGAGATCGAGTTCGTCGAGGCCGCCGACTACGCCGGCTGCGTCCGGCTGGTCGACGACTACGAGATCGACCTGCTCCTGCTCGACGGTGAGGCGAGCCCGGGTGGCGGCATCGGCATCGCCCGGCAGATCAAGGACGACCGGGACGACGCGCCGCCGACCTGCGTGGTGCTGGCCCGCGCCGCCGACCGCTGGCTCGCCGCGTACGCCGAGGTCGACGCCACGCTGACCCACCCGCTGGACCCGGTGACCGCCGGCAGCACCGTCGCCGAGCTGCTGCGCCGCACGCACGCCGCGGCCTGATCCACCCCGCGGCGCCACGGCGACGCGGCCGTGGCGCGCCCTCAACCGCCTGACTCACGCCGCTCGGGAGGCCCGCCATGGGCGAACGGACCTGGCCGCTTCTGCTCAACGCGCTGCTGCGCGGCGAGGAGCTCTCCACCGCCGACACCGGCTGGGCGATGGGCGAGATCATGGCCGGCTCGGCCACCCCGGCGCAGATCGCCGGCTTCGTCGTGGCGCTGCGCACCAAGGGCGAGACGCCGGCCGAGCTGGGCGGTCTGGTCGAGGCGATGCTGAGCCGCGCGGTGCCGGTGCACCTGCCCGAGGACGTCCGCGCCACCGCGCTCGACGTGGTGGGCACCGGCGGGGACCTCGCCCACACGGTCAACATCTCCACCATGGCGGCGCTCGTGGTCGCCGGCGCCGGGGTGCGCGTGGTCAAGCACGGCAACCGGGCCGCCTCCTCCTCCTGCGGCACGGCGGACGTGCTGGAGCAGCTCGGCGTGCCGCTCGACCTGACGCCGGAGCAGGTGGCCCGCTGCGTCACCGAGGCCGGCATCGGCTTCTGCTTCGCCGCCCGCTTCCACCCCGGTATGCGGCACACCGGGCCGGTCCGGCGCGAGATCGGCGTACCCACGGCGTTCAACTTCCTCGGCCCGCTGACCAACCCGGCGCGACCCCGCGCGGCCGCGGTCGGCTGCTTCGACAAGCGGATGGCGCCCGTGATGGCGGCCGTCTTCGCGGCCCGCGGCGACTCGGCGATCGTGGTGCGCGGCGAGGACGGGCTGGACGAGTTCAGCACCGGCGCGCCGACCCGGGTCTGGGTGGCCCAGCAGGGCACCGTCAGGGAGGCGGTGCTGGACGCGACGGAGTTCGGGGTACCCCGGGCCACTCTCGCCGACCTGCGGGGTGGAGACGCGGTCTACAACGCCGACGTGGTCCGGCGGCTGCTGGCCGGCGAGACCGGCCCGGTGCGCGACGCCGTGCTGGTGAACGCCGCGGTCGCGCTGGCCACCCAGGGCCCGCTCGACGGCGACCTGCACGAGGCGTTGCGCGCCAACCTGGGCCGGGCCGCCGAGGCGGTCGACACGGGCGCCGCCGCGGCCGCGCTGGACCGCTGGCTGGCGGTCGCGCGGACCGCCTGACCGGGTGCCTGTCATACCCGCATGCCAAACTACAGGGGAGTAATTTTCCGCTTTAGGGCGATGGTTCGGTGGTGCCGACGGCTCCCCGCCACCGCCGGCACCCGGAGCGAGAGGAGACGCCCGTGTCGGATCGCGAGCTCTACTGCGACACCTGCGAGGGCGTCGTGCTGTTCGAGGCGCCGCTCTGCGCCGACGGGCACGGCGTCGACTGCCCCGAGCTGGTCTGCACCGGCTGCGGCGCGGCCGTGCTGGTCGCCACGATCACGTTCCGCCCGACGACCCGGTCCCGCCGGCGCGCGCCGCGCGCCACCCACCGCCACGCGGCCTGACCGCACCCACGCACCCCGGCGGGGTCCACGCCGGGTGCCGACCCTTCGTCCTGTCCACTCCCGCGCACCAGGCGGCGTAGCCGGCGAGGACGCCGACGGTCGGGCAGGCGGGCAACGCAGCCGACCAGGACGTCCGCCACGCAAGATCGACGGAGATGCGTAGATCTTGGTACGAGTCGGCCCCTGGAAGGGCCATTCCGTACCAAGATCTCCGGTCAGGTACACGCACCTCGGACGCCCTACCGCCGCCAACGCCGGCTTCACCCCGAAGGCCGCACCGGCCGGGTGACGTCGATCATGAAGTTAGCGGCGACAATCCGGACGACCGGCGCCGCTAACTTCATGATCGATCGACGAGCCGGTGCCCCGGAGGGAGGGGGAAGGGGGAGGAAGCGGCAGGCCCGCGTCCCCGGGACGGGGGCGCGGGCCTGCGACGAAGAACGTGCGGGTCAGTGCTCGGCGGTGCGGCGGGTGCCCGAGTAGTACTCGAAGAGCAGCCCGCAGGCGGCGAAGACCACCGCCACCAGGCCCAGGCCCAGCAGCCAGAACTGCCAGAACACGAGCCCCAGGCCGGCGATGGCGGCGGCCAGGGCCAAGCCGAACGGCCAGTAGCTGCCCGGGCTGAAGAAGCCGATCTCACCGGCGCCGTCGGCGATCTCGCCGTCCGCCCGGTCCTCCGGACGCAGGTCGATCCGGCGGGAGACGAACCAGAAGAAGCCGCCGCACATCGCGCACAGCAGGAAGGACAGCAGCAGTGCCACGGTGCCGACCCACTCGATCCGGCCACCGCTGTCGCCGTGCGTCCAGGCGCCGTAGAGGATGGTCGCGCCGAGCAGGAACGCGGCGATGGTCAGGAAGATCTTCCACTCGGTCTTCATGCCGGACCCCTCAGCTTCCCGCGCCGGCCGTCGCGTCGGACGGGTTGAAGTTGGCGGTGTTACGCCGCGTGTCGAAGGGCTTGGTGGTGGTGGCGTACTCGTCCACGCCGATCGCCTTGAGCGCGTCCTGGGTCGAGCTGCCGCCCTTCTTGGCGGCCAGGAACTGCTCGTACTTCTCCGGCGAGACCACCCGCAGCTCGAAGTTCATGAAGGCGTGGTAGCTGCCGCACAGCTCGGCGCAGCGGCCCACGAACGCGCCCTCCTGGTCGATGCTGGAGACCTCGAAGGTGTTGCGGATGCTGCCCGGCATGACGTCGCGCTTGAACAGCAGCTCGGGCACCCAGAACGAGTGGATGACGTCGCGGCTCTGCTCCTCGAACCGGATCGAGCGGCCGCTCGGCAGCACCAGCACCGGGATGACCTCGCTGGTACCCAGCACCGAGGCGACGGTGTTGGCGTCGCGGCCCTGGCCGTCGCGGTAGTTGAACTGCCAGTTCCACTTGAACGCGACGACCTCGACGGTGACGTCCGGGTTCTTCGTCTCCTTCACCACGTCGGTCTGCACGACCGCGGTGTAGTAGAAGAGCACGGAGACCACCAGGATCGGCGCGATGGTGTAGAGGAACTCCATCGGCAGGTTGTAGCGGGTCTGCACCGGCAGCTCGTTGCCGCGCTTGCGGTAGCGGATCACGCACCAGAAGATCAGGCCCCAGACGAACACGCCGACCGCGAGCGCCGCGATGCAGGAGGCGATCCACAGGTCGTACATCCTGTGCGACTCGGGCGTGATGCCGCCCTGCGGCCAGCCGAAGCCGCCGAACGTCTTGCCGACGTCACAGCCGGTGAGCGCGACCAGCAGCGCCGCTCCGCCGAGACCGAGCCCGGCGAGTCGACCAGCACCACGCCGCCGGCGCCCACCGGCCCCCGGGGAAGCGCTGTGCCGTACGGCCGACGGCCGTACCTCCGAACTCCTTGCGACCACCTGGTCCTGCCTCCCTAGCGCGCCGCGGCGATTGTTTCCCTGACACCGACGGCAAAGGCGTCACCGACGGTCGCAGATTACTCGACCATGGCAGGCCTGACCGTCTTGGGGTCACTGTCCGCCCCCATCGGGGGGATCTTGGGCGTACCCGAGCGATAGCGTGGAACGTCATGAGCGCCTCCCCGGTCTACCTGGACGCCGCCACCGCCGCACCACCGCATCCGGTCGCGCGGCAGGCGATGCTGGCCGCCCTGGAGGACGGCTGGGCGGACCCGGCCCGGCTCTACGCGCCGGCCCGCCGGGCCCGCCAGCTCCTCGACGCCGCCCGGGAGGCCGCCGCGCAGACGCTCGGCGTCCGCGCCGACGAACTCTCCTTCACCCCCAGCGGTACGGCCGCGGCGCACGCCGCCGTGCTGGGTGGCCTGCTCGGGCGGCGACGGGCCGGTACGACGCTCGTGCACTCGGCGATCGAGCACTCGGCGGTGCTGCACGCCGCGCAACGGCACGTCGCCGCCGGGGGCGGGGCCGTCTCCGTACCCGTGGACCGGCTGGGCCGGCTGGACCTGGACGCCTGGGCGGCGGCCGTGGCCGCCCCCGGCGTGGCCCTCGCGGCGCTGATCGGGGCCAGTCACGAGGTGGGCACGGTGCAGCCGGTGCCGGCCGCGGCCGAGCGGTGCGCCGAGGCGGGGGTGCCGCTGTACGTGGACGCGGCGCAGCTGGTCGGCCGCGCGCCGCTGCCGGCGGGCTGGTCGGTGCTGACCGCCAGCGCGCACAAGTGGGGCGGCCCGCCCGGCGTCGGCCTGCTGGTGGTGCGCAAGGGCACCCGGTGGGAGTCGCCCTACCCGGCCGACGAGCGGGAGTCCGGGCGTACCCCCGGGGTGGTGAACCTGCCGGCGGTGGTGGCCGCCGCGGCGAGCCTGCGCGCGGCGGCGGCCGACGCGGCGGCCGAGGCGGCCCGGCTGACGCCGCTGGTGGACCGGATCCGGGCCCGGGTGGCGGCCGAGGTGCCGGACGTGGAGGTGGTCGGCGACCCGGTGGACCGGCTCCCGCACCTGGTGACGTTCTCCTGCCTGTACGTCGACGGCGAGGCGCTGCTGCACGCGTTGGACCGGCGCGGCTTCGCGGTCTCCTCCGGTTCGTCGTGCACCTCGTCGACGCTGCGCCCGTCGCACGTGCTGGAGGCGATGGGGGTGCTGTCGCACGGCAACGTGCGGGTGTCGCTGCACCGGGAGACCACCGAGGCGGACGTGGAGCGGTTCCTGGCCGAACTGCCCGGCATCGTGGCGGAGCTGCGGGCCCAGGCGGGGGTGACCGACCTGTGAACGAGCCGGACGAGACGCTCGACTGCCGGGGCCAGCGCTGCCCGCTGCCGGTGATCAATCTCGCGCGCCGGGTGCCGGGGCTGCCGGTCGGCGCGGTGGTGCGGGTGCTCGCCGACGATCCGGCGGCGGCGGTGGACATCCCGGCCTGGTGCCGGATGCGCGGCCACGAGTTCCTCGCCGCCCACCCCACCGCCGGCCCCGCCTACGACGTCCGGGTGAAAGGAGGGGCCCCTTCTTAACGCTTCCGGTAGAGGAGGGGGCCCCTTTTAACACCGGCGCCCAGCGGCGGCGGCGCTCAGCTCAGGTAGGCGAGGATCCCGGGCAGCGGGTCGGCCGCCACGGCGGTGTCCACCACCAGGCGCGGACCGATCAGCGGCTCGTACTCGGCGCGGCGCACCAACGTCTGCTCCCAGGTCACGTGCTCGGCGGGCGGCCGGGCCTCGACCCGGCGCCGGTGTTCCGCCTCGTCGCCGCAGTGCACCTCGATCACCCGCAGCGGCACGCCGGTCCGCTCGGCCAGCTCGTGCCAGAGGCCACGGGCGCTGGCGACCGGGTTCACCGCGTCGACCACCACGCTCAGGCCCAGGCCGAGCTGCACCTCGGCCAGCCCGGCGACCGCGCCGTAGGCGGCCATCCCGGGCACGTCGCCGGTCAGGCCGTAGCGGCCCAGGGCCCGCTCGACCGGGTCGACCGGCAGGACCGGGGCGCGCAGCGCGGCGCCGACCCGGACGGCCAGCGTGCTCTTGCCCACCCCGGGCAGCCCGGCGAAGGCGACCAGCACCTGACCGCCCGAGTCGGGACGGTCCACCCCGCCGGCCGCGCCGCTCACAGCAGGTGCGGCCGGACGTCCTCGGCGGCCGCGTCCCCGTACGACTCGGCGAGCCGCTTCACGAACAGGTCCCGGCGGACCTCGTACTCCTGGCCGCCGAAGTTCTCCAGCACCAGCGTGGCCAGCAGGCAGCCGACCTGGGCCGCGCGTTCCACGCCGACACCCCAGTCGAGCGCGGCGAAGAAGCCGGCCCGGAAGCCGTCGCCCACACCGGTCGGGTCGATCGCCTGGATCTCCCGCGCGATCGGCACCCGGATCGTGCCGATCTCCCGGCCGGCGATCTCCACACCCTGCTTGCCCAGCGTGGTGACCCGCACCTTGACCCGGTCCAGCAGCTGCTCGTCGGTAAGGCCGGCCTTGTTCTGCAGCAGCGACTTCTCGTACTCGTTGGTCATCAGGTAGTCGGCGCCGTCGACCAGGCCGAGCACGTCCGAGCCGTCCATCCGGGCGAGCTGCTGCGACGGGTCGGCGACGAACGGGTAGCCCCGGTCCCGGCACTCGGCGGAGTGCCGGATCATCGCGGCCGGGTCATTGGCGCTGACCAGCACCAGGTCGAGCCCGCCGAGGCGCTGCGCCACCGGGGCCAGTTCGATGTTGCGCGCCTCGCTCATCGCCCCGGCGTAGAACGAGGCGATCTGGCACATGTCGGTGTCGGTGGTGCAGACGAAGCGCGCGGTGTGCGCCACCTCGCTGACGTGCACCGAGTCGCAGTCGACGCCGTGGCGCTCCAGCCAGGAGCGGTAGTCGGCGAAGTCCGCGCCCACCGCGCCGAGCAGCACCGGCCGCAGCCCGAGCTGGGCCATGCCGAAGGCGATGTTGGCGGCCGTGCCGCCGCGCCGGAGCACCAGCTCGTCGACGAGGAAGGACAGCGAGACCTTGTCGAGCTGGTCGGCGATGAGCTGGTCGGCGAAGCGACCCGGGAAGCTCATCAGGTGGTCGGTCGCGATCGAGCCGGTCACGGCGATCTTCATGTCAACCCTCGTGGTCGGGAGCACGGCGCGGTCAGCCTACCGTTCGGGCCGGCCGGCCGGACGTCGGTCGGTCGCCGTCCGGTCGCCCGGCGCACGACCCGACGTCACCGGACGGACACCGCCTGGCCATGACAAAACGGCGGGACCGCCCCCGAAGGGATGGTCCCGCCGTTCTCAGGCGTCGGAACGCCGACTCAGCTGAACGAGTCGCCGCAGGCGCAGGAGCTGCCGGCGTTCGGGTTGTCGATGGTGAAGCCCTGGGCGTCGATCCGGTCGGCGAAGTCGATCGTCGCGCCGGTCAGGTAGGGGGCGCTCATCCGGTCGACGACGACCTCGACGCCACCGAAGTCGGTGACGACGTCACCGTCGAGCGACCGCTCGTCGAAGAAGAGCTGGTACCGCAGGCCGGAGCAGCCACCCGGCTGCACGGCGACGCGGAGCCGCAGGTCGTCGCGGCCTTCCTGCTCGATCAGGGCCTTGACCTTCTGCGCCGCGACGTCGGTGAGGACGACGGTGCTGGGGGCCTGCGTGGCCTCGGTCGACTCGGTCTGCGCTGGCGTGGTCACGTGGAAGTCTCCCTGCGCGGTATGAGGTCCGGACGTACTGGCCAACGCCGCACGTCCGCCAGTATTCCCGGTGGTCCGTCTCCGATCGTACGCCGCTGCCGGCGCTCCCACCCGGCGGCGTGACCAGCGGAACGCGGTCAGCGGCTCCACTGGCCGGCCAGGCGGGCGCCGAGCGCCCGCAGCCCGTCGGCGGGTCGCTCCATCGCCGCCGCCACTCCCCCGCGTTCCTCGCCGCCGAAGTGCTCGACCAGGCTGTACGCCTCGGTGACGCCGGCCGCCGCGGCCTCCCGCCGTCCGGTGCTCACCCGTCCGGCCAGCACCACGCAGGGCACGCCACGGTCCCGGGCCGCCCCGGCCACCCCGGCGACCACCTTGCCGCGCAGCGACTGGTGGTCGAAGGAGCCCTCGCCGGTGATCACCAGGTCGGTGGCGTCCAGCGCGGCGTCCAGGCCGACCGCGCGGGTGACCAGCCCGATGCCCGACTCGCACCGCCCGCCCAGCGCCAGCACCGCCGCGCCGAGGCCGCCCGCCGCGCCGCCGCCGGGCAACGCGCCGAGGCCGGGCGGGCAGCCCGGCAGCCGCTCGACCAGCACGTCCGCCCAGCGCTCCAGCGCGGCGTCCAGCAGCAGCACGTCCGCCCGGTCGGCACCCTTCTGCGGGCCGAAGACGCTGCTCGCGCCGTGCAGGCCGAGCAGCGGGTTGTCCACGTCCGTGGCGGCGACCAGCGTCACACCGCGCAGCCGGGGCACGCCGTCGAGCGTGGCCACCCCGGTCAGCGCCGCCCCGCCGTACGGCAGGGCCCGGTCACCGGCGTCGAGGGCGGTGACGCCGAGCGGGACGAGCATGCCGGCGCCGCCGTCGTTGGTGGCCGAGCCGCCCAGCCCGATCACCACGGTCCGGGCGCCCGCCTCGACCGCGGCGGCGACGAGCAGCCCCAGCCCGTACGAGGTGGTGGCCTTCGGATCGCGTTCGGCGGCGGAGAGCAGGTGCAGGCCGCACGCCTGGGCGCTCTCCAGGTAGGCCACGCCGTCGTCGGTGAGCAGGATCTCACCGGCGGCCGGACGACCGAGCGGGTCGACGGTGGGCACCGGCAGCCGCCGCCCGCCGAGCGCCTCGGCGAGCACCGCGACGAAGCCCGGCCCCCCGTCGGCGAGCGGCTTCAGCAGCAGGTCGTCACCGGGGGCCACGGTCCGCCAGCCCTCGGCCACCGCGGCGGCCACCTCGGGAGCCGGCAGCGTGCCGGCGAACTTGTCCGGGCAGATCAGCACGCGCATGCGCAGCAGTGTGGCAGGCCACATCGTGGGCGGCTGCGCGGCGGCCCGGCTGTGGGACCATGGGGGCGTGACTTCGACCTGGGTTGAGCCCTCCAACACCGCCACGGCGCTGCTGCTCCTCGGCCGCGGCAGCGACCCCGCCACCGAGCGTGGCGTGGAGTGTCCGGGTGACCTCCCCGCGCCGAGCGACAGCGATCTGGTGGCCCGCGCGGCCGCGGCGAAGGCCGCGCTCGGCACGAAGGTGTTCGTGCTGGGTCACCACTACCAGCGCGACGAGGTGATCCAGTTCGCCGACGTGACCGGCGACTCGTTCAAGCTGGCCCGGGAGGCGGCGGCCCGCCCGGACGCGGAGTACATCGTCTTCTGCGGCGTGCACTTCATGGCCGAGAGCGCCGACATCCTCACCACGGACGCGCAGAAGGTGATCCTGCCCGACCTGGCGGCCGGCTGCTCGATGGCCGACATGGCGGTGCTGACGCAGGTCGAGGCCGCCTGGGACGCGTTGACCGACCTGGGTGTGGCGGCGGACACCGTGCCGGTGACCTACATGAACTCGTCCGCCGACATCAAGGGTTTCGTCGGCCGGCACGGCGGTGTGGTCTGCACCTCGTCCAATGCCAAGCGCGCCCTGGACTGGGCGTTCGAGCAGGGCCGCAAGGTGTTGTTCCTGCCCGATCAGCATCTGGGCCGTAACACCGCGGTGCTGGAGATGGGCTTCTCGCTCGACGACTGCGTTCTCTGGGACCCGCACAAGCCGAACGGCGGGCTCACCGCCGAGCAGCTCCGCGACGCGAAGATGATCCTGTGGCGCGGGCACTGCTCGGTGCACGGCCGCTTCACGCTGGAGAGCGTGAACGACGTCCGCGCCCGGGTGCCCGGCGTCAACGTGCTGGTGCACCCGGAGTGCCGCCACGAGGTGGTCACCGCGGCCGACCTGGTGGGCTCCACCGAGTTCATCATCAAGGCGATCGAGGCGGCGCCGGCCGGCTCGGCCTGGGCCGTGGGCACCGAGCTGAACCTGGTCCGCCGGCTCGCGCTGGCCCACCCGGACAAGCAGATCATGTTCCTGGACCGGGCGGTCTGCTACTGCTCGACGATGAACCGGATCGACCTGCCGCACCTGGTCTGGGCGCTGGAGGAGTTGGTGGCGGGCCGCGTGGTCAACCAGATCACGGTGGATCCGGAGACCGCCGGACACGCCCGGGCGGCGCTGGACCAGATGCTCGCCCTACCGGGAGCTTGATCACCGTCGGTCACCTACCTGGCACGGAAACGCACCGGAATCCCCGGTTCGTGCCCTGCCTGGTGATGTGACCGATTCCATTTTCGTCACGGAGGGCTATGCTGCCGGGGCGACGACACACGCGTGCCGGTTTTCCCATGGCCGCGATCCGGGTAGCGATGAAACATCACGAACCCTCACCTACACGGCAGCACCCAACGCGCTGGAGGTTGCGTTGACCGACGACGTCCTGGTCGTACACGGAGGCACTCCGCTCGAAGGGCGGATCCGCGTCCGCGGCGCGAAGAACCTCGTGTCCAAGGCGATGGTCGCCGCCCTGCTCGGCGACACACCCAGCCGACTGTTCGACGTGCCACGCATCCGTGACGTCGAGGTGGTCCGCGGGCTGCTCGGCCTGCACGGGGTGAAGGTGACCGACGGCACGGAGGACGGCGAACTGGTCTTCGACCCGTCCAACGTCGAGAGCGCCAGCACCGACCAGATCAACGTGCACGCCGGGTCCAGCCGGATCCCGATCCTGTTCTGCGGCCCGCTGCTGCACCGGCTCGGCCACGCGTTCATTCCCGACCTGGGCGGCTGCCACATCGGCCCCCGCCCGATCGACTTCCACCTGCAGGCGCTGCGCGAGTTCGGCGCGACTGTCGACAAGACCCCCGAAGGGCTGCACCTGTCCGCCCCGAACGGGCTGCACGGCACCAAGTTCGCGCTGCCGTACCCGAGCGTCGGCGCCACCGAGCAGGTGCTGCTCACCGCGGTGATGGCCGAGGGCGTCACCGAGCTGCGCAACGCGGCCGTCGAACCCGAGATCATCGACCTGATCTGCATCCTGCAGAAGATGGGCGCGATCATCAAGGTCCACACCGACCGGGTGATCGAGATCCAGGGCGTCAAGAAGCTGCACGGCTACACCCACCGGCCGATCCCGGACCGGATCGAGGCGGCGAGCTGGGCGGCGGCCGCGTTGGCCACCCGTGGTCACGTCGAGGTGCTCGGCGCGCAGCAGGCCGACATGATGACCTTCCTGAACATCTTCCGTTCCGTCGGCGGCGAGTACGAGGTCACCGACGCCCGTCCGCCGAAGCTCGGCGACCCGGGCCAGGAGGGCGGCATCCGGTTCTGGCACCCGGGCGGCGAGCTGAACGCCGTGGCGCTGGAGACCGACGTGCACCCCGGCTTCATGACCGACTGGCAGCAGCCGCTGGTGGTCGCGCTCACCCAGGCCCGGGGCCTGTCGATCGTCCACGAGACGGTCTACGAGCAGCGGCTCGGCTACACCGAGGCGCTGAACACCATGGGCGCCAACATCCAGGTCTACCGGGACTGCCTCGGCGGCACCCCGTGCCGCTTCGGCCGGCGCAACTTCAAGCACTCCGCGGTGATCGCCGGCCCGAGCAAGCTGCACGCGGCCGACCTGGTCATCCCGGACCTGCGGGCCGGGTTCAGCCACCTCATCGCGGCGCTCGCCGCCGAGGGCACCTCCCGGGTGTACGGCGTGGACCTGATCAACCGCGGCTACGAGGACTTCGAGGCCAAGCTGTCGGACCTCGGCGCGCACGTCGAGCGCCCCTGATTCCTGGCGTACCCCGAGCCCGGCGCACCGCGATGTGCGCCGGGCTCGCGCGTTTGGCTACCCTTGCCGACGTGCCGTCGCTGTTTCGCCGCAAGCCCGCCGACCTCGTCGAGGATTCCGTCACCACGGTGACGACCGACGAGGAGTCCGCCGCCGCCCGCCCCCGGGGCTACACGCCGAGCAAGAAGGAGCTCGGGGTGACCACCCCGAAGCGCCCGACCGCCGGTCGCCGCCCGACCGCGCCGGCCCGCGCGCTGACCAAGGAGGAGGCCCGGGAGCAGCGCCGCGCGGCGCGCGCCGAGTCCGCCGCCGAGTTCCGCCGCGAGGGCGGCCCGCGTGACCGGGGCCCGGAGCGGCTGCTGGCCCGCAACGTGGTCGACTCCCGGCGGACGATCGGCACCTGGTTCTTCGGGGGCGCGCTGATCGTGCTGGTCGGGTCCAACCAGGCCATGCCGGCGCCCGTGCGGCTGCTGTCGAACGTGCTCTGGGGCGCGCTGGCCCTCGGCGTGCTCGTCGACTCGGTGCTGATCAGCCGGAAGATCAAGAAGCTGGTCCGCGAGCGGTTCCCGAAGAGCACCGAGAAGCTCGGCTCGCTCTACTTCTACGCGATCATGCGGTCGATCACGTTCCGCAGGATGCGCGCCCCCGCCCCCCGGGTCGCCATCGGCGAAAAGATCTGAGCGGAGTGTTGAGCGGGGCCCCCTCCTATACGCCAGGCGTTAAGAGGGGGCCCTTCCTTTCGCTCTGGTAGAGGCGGGCGACGACCTCCTCGATGTCCGGCTCGACGATCGAGACGTCGCGCAGCGTCGCCAGCCCGGCCAGCCCGGCCACCACCTCGGCGACGCTCGCCGACTCCAGCGCGAAGACCAGCCGCCGCCCGTCCGCCTCCACCCGGTGCAGCGGCGCGCCGGGCAGCACCGGCGGTTCGGGCAGCGCCGCGTCCAGCTCGGCGACCACCATCCGACGCGAGCCGTAGCGGTGGTGCAGCTCGGCGATCGAGCCGTCGTGCACCACCCGCCCGTGGTCGATGACCACGAGCCGCCGGCAGAGCCGTTCGATGTCGGCCAGGTCGTGCGTGGTGAGCACCAGCGTGGTGTCACCGGAGCGGCCCAGCTCGGCCAGGAAACCGCGGACCGCCTGCTTGCTGACCACGTCCAGCCCGATCGTCGGCTCGTCCAGGAAGAGCACCTCCGGGCCGTGCAGCAGCGCGGCGGTCAGCTCGCCGCGCATCCGCTGGCCGAGGGAGAGCTGCCGGACCGGGGTGTCCAGGAACTCGTCCAGGTCGAGCAGGTCCCGGCAGCGGGTCAGGCGGGCGGCGTGCTCGCCGGCCGGCACCCGGTAGACGTGTCGCAGCAGGTCGAACGAGTCCCGCAGCGGCAGGTCCCACCAGAGCTGGGACCGCTGCCCGAAGACCACCCCGATGCGCAGCGCCAGCCGGGTGCGGTCGGCCACCGGCCGCAGCCCGCAGACCTCGGCCCGGCCGGCCGACGGCGTCAGCACGCCGGTGAGCATCTTCAGCGTGGTCGACTTCCCGGCGCCGTTCGGGCCGATGTAGCCGAGCATCTCGCCGCGTTCCACCCGCAGGTCGACGCCGTCGACAGCGGTCACCGTCCGCTTCTCCCGGCGCAGCCGCCCGGCCCGGACCCGGACCGTGAACTCCTTGCGCAGGCCGTCCATCTCGATGACGCTCATGACCCCGTACTCCGGTAGTGACGGATCCCGACCCGCCAGGCCAGGGCGGCCACCGCCGCCGCGACCAGCGCGACGCCCGGCGAGGCCCAGCCCACCCAGGGCGGCAGGCCGAGCGGGTCGACGCGGCCCAGCAGCGCCAGCGCCGGGTGGTAACTGACGAACGCGAAACCCATGCCGTACGCGAACAGCGCGCGGAACCACCCGCCGTAGACGGTGATCGGGTACGAGGTGAAGTCGCGCCCGCCGTAGGTGACCGAGTTGGCCAGCTCGCCCGAGTCGACCCAGTAGAACGACACCGTGGCGGTGGTGACGAAGACCGAGGCGAAGAAGACCACCGCGGCCGGCGGGGCGACGACGGCCAACGCGACCCGGCCGGGGGTCCAGTCGATCCCGGCCGAGGCGAGCGCGAACACCAGCACGGCCAGCCCGAAGACCGCCCGGGACACCTTGCGCAGCGGCAGGTCCATCAGCAGCAACTGGGGCAGCGCGGCCAGCGGGCGGACCAGCACCGCGTCGAAGAGCCCGGTGCGGACGTATCGGGGCAGCCGTTCGATGTTGCCGACCAGCAGGTCGGCGGTGGCGAAACCGCACGACGACAGCCCGACCACGACGAGCGTCTCGCGCAGCGTGAAGCCGCCCAGCTCACGGGTCACCCCGAAGATCACCAGGACGGTGACCACGTCGAACACTGTCGCGCCCAGGTTGCCGACCAGGTCGACCACGAACGACGTGCGGTAGGCCGCCTGCGAGCGCGCCTGCGCCCCGAGCAGCGACCGGTACGCCCGCAGCACGCCCCCCTGCTCAGCCACCCTGGACCACCAGCCGGCGTTCGGCGCGACGCTGGACCAGCCGGCAGAGCGCCAGCAGCAGCACCGCCCAGACGAGCTGCAGCCCGACCAGGCCGACGCCGGTCGCCGTCGACTCCCGCTCGACCAGCACGTCCAGCGGGACCTGCAGGAGGCTGGGGAACGGGGTGGCGTAGCGCAGGGTCGCCTCCACCGGGCCGGGCAGGAAGCCGAGCGGGAAGTAGAGTCCGGCCAGCACGCCCGAGCCCAGCGTCCAGAGGATCATCGGGCCGCGGACGTCCTGCAGCCAGTAGGCGGTGGCGTTGACCAGGTAGCGACAGCCGAAGCAGACCACCACCGCGAGCACCACGGAGAGCAGGAACAGCCCGACGGTCGCCGGGTGCCGGGGCACGTGGACCGCGAAGAAGAGCGGGCCGACCACCAGCGGAGGTACCAGCCGGGCGAGCGCGGCGAACCCGGCCCGACCCAGGTCGACGGCGAGGTAGCTGGTCACCGGGTGCACCGGTCGCAGCAGGTCGGCGGCCACCTCGCCGGAGCGGATCCGGTCGGCCAGGTCGGTCCAGCCCCAGATGGCGATGACCGCCAGCAGCCCCTGCCCGGCCCAGACGAACGTGCCGAGCTGGGCCCGGTCGTAGCCGGCCACGGTGCCGGCCGCGCCGGTGGCGGCGAGGAAGATGTAGCAGCGCAGGAAGCCGAACACGGTGTTGGTGACGACGCCGGCCACGGCCGCCTGGCGGTAGGTCGCGTGGCGGCGGAAGCCGGCCGCCACTATCGCGCCGAATGTCCGAAACCATGGGGTAACGTGTGCGTCCGTGGGTGGTGCCACAGTGGCGGTGACCGAGCCCACGCCGTTACCCTCCTTCCGCAGGCAAGACGTGCCGGACCGGGCGACTCTACCGGCACGTCCGGCGCTCCGGCGCGACAATTTTCAACGAGGTGACACCGCCGTGAGCGAGCGACGCGAGCCGGTTCCGGGGCCGCGCCGCGCGACCGGTGGGAAGGGCTGTCGATGAGTGGCTGGGGCAGCTGGCGCGAGCCGGCGGAACCGGCCTGGGCCCTCGCGCCCACCCACGAGTGGGAGCCGCAGTTTCCCGGCCAGCGCTACCCGGGCGACATCGGCCTGGAGCACCTGACACCCCCGCCGCGCCGGCGGCCAGTGGTCGGGCGCGCCGAGGTACGCCCGGTCAGTCCGGCGCCCGACGACGCGTATCCGGTCAGCCCGGCCTCGGACGCCGACGCCTACCCGGTCAGCCCGCGCGGCTCGTACCCGGTGAGCCCGGCCGGCTCGCGCGGGACGTACCCGGTCAGTCCCGCCGAGCCGGAGACCTACCCGATCAGCCCGGCGAGCCCACGCGGGACGTACCCGGTCAGCCCGGCCGGCCCGGAGACGTACCCGATCAGTCCCGCCGGCCCGGACGGCCGGCATCCGCGAGGTCACCAGGCCCCGCCTGAGCGTCTCGACCAGCGTTGGACCCGGCCCGGGGCCACCTCCTACCGCTCGGCGCCCATCGAGCCGGGCTGGGCGCCGGAGCCGAACGAGACCCAGCGGTCCGCCCCTGGCTGGTCCGATCGCCGCCGACCGGCGGGTGACCGCCACGCCGCCTCGAACGGGCGCGAGGGGGCCTCCCGCGTCCGGTGGAGCCCGCCTCCCGACGAGCGGCGTGCCCCCTCACCCGACGGGCGACGCGAGCACACGCCGCCCGACGATCGTCACGTTGTCGTCCCGGACGAGTTGCACGGTCCGTACGTCGACAGCTGGCAGGATCCCGAGCCCGACAGCCACCCGGAGCGCCGGGACCCCGGACGGACGGCCGGCCGGCGCGACCAGGACGGGGTACCGACCGAACGCGGCCGGGCCGCCCACGGCGAGCCGCGCCGCGACGGCTGGCGTGATCCCGGCCCGCGTCCCCACACCGACCGGCGCGAGCCGGCCGCCGGCCGATGGGACGACGGCGTGCCGCGCCGGGAGGCCGCCGCGCCCGCCGACGTCCAGCGTCCGGCCGCCGGACACGGCCGCACCCCGCAACACGCCGAGACCGACCGGTACGGCGCCCCGCGCCCCGCCGAGCAGCGGTGGGACGGTCCGCGCGACCGGAGCTACCCGCCGCAGGGCGAGTGGCCGGTGATCGAGCGGCGGCCCCGCACCGAGCCGGCCGCGTACCGGCCCGACGAGCACCGCCGACCGGTCGCGGACGAGCACCGCCGTCCGGTCGCGGACGGCCACCCGGTCCCGCCGACCGACGCCCCGCGTCCCGATGGTCACCGCCCCGACGGTCACCGCCCCGACGGGGAAGGCGCGGGCCGTGCCCGCCCGGATCTGCGGATCGTCCGACCGCCCGCCACCCGCCCCGACCACGCCGCACCACGCCCCGAGCAGACCGGCCCGCGCCCCGACCACGCCGCACCACGCCCCGAGCAGACCGGCCCGCGCCCCGACCACGCCGCACCACGCCCCGAGTCGAAGGACGCCCGGTCGCCCTCGACCGGTGCCCGTCCCGAACCCGGCCGGCGGCAGCCCGAGTGGGAGGGGCGTCGGGCGGACTCCGCCGCGCCCCCCGAGTACCGACCCCGGCCGGAGCAGTGGTCGGCCCGAGTCGACGAGCACAAGCGCGCCGGCGGCGATGTGCCGGCCCAGCCCGTGCCGCCGACCCGACCGGACGAGCCGCGACGGCCCACACCCCCGGGGCCGGATCGGTACGACGAGGTCCGCCGCCCGGCACCGCCCGCCTATCCCGGCCCCGCGCCGGCCCGGACACCCGAGCGAGGCCCGGTCCAACCCACCCGGACCGGCCCCCCGGAGGTCCGGCCGCCGCACGGCACGCCGCCACCGGCCGCCACCACACCACCGGCACGGTCGACCACACCGGCCGCCGCCGCGTCGCCAGCACCGCCGATCACGCCCGCCACGCCGCGAACACCGCCGATCACGCCCGCCACGCCGCCAACACCGCCGATCACGCCCGCCGCACCACCAACACCGCCGATCACGGCCGCCGCACCACCGGCCGCGCCCGCCGCCCCACAGGTCACACCGCCGGCGCCCCCGGTCACGCCGGAGCAGCCGGTCACGCCGGAGCAGCCGGTCACGCCGGGGCAGCCGGTCACGCCGGGGCAGCCGGTCGGGTCCGGCACGGAATCGCGTCCGGTGGACGAGCCCCGCCCGACACACCGGGCGGCGGATCCCGGCATGGAGGCCTGGTTCCGGCCGAGCCGACCGGAAACCACGCCCGGGCCGGACACCGCGCGCGCGACTCCCGGCGACAGTGCCCCCACCGTCGCGTCCCCGCCATCCTCGGGTGGTCCGGACACCGCCCACACGGGCGATCAGCGCGACGAGGCCGGCCAGCCGGTCGACCGGCTGGCCGGGAGCCACGCCCGGTCGAGCGACGCGGCCGAGCCGGCCGCGCCCTCCGCGCCCGCGCCCGCCGGGGTCGACCCCGACCTCACCGCCGCCGAACCGGCCCGGCGACCGGATGCCGACGCCGTGGTTCGGGGCGTCGACGGGGAGACCGCCGCGACGACCGTCGTCGCCGCGCCCGCGCCGATCGGGCAGCACGGGAGCGGCGCGGACATGCCGACGCCCGTCGCCGACGCCGCTCCACCGGCATCCGTCACCGGAGCGGCGCCGGCCGGAGCGGGAACGCCGGAATCCCGCCCGCCGACCGAGCCCCGGCCGCCCGCGCCGGCCGCTCTCCCGGACCGCACGCCGCCACCGACCACCACCGCAGCGCCGCCCCCCACCACGCCAGCGCTGTCGGCCGCCACCGTTCCGGCACCGTCGGGCACCACCCCGCCGGCACCGCCGGCGGCCACCGTTCCGACGCCGTCGGTCGCCCTGCCGACACCAGGGTCGTCGTCCACCTCCGTGGCGCCACCGGACGATTCGGCAGCGGCGGGAGCACCCGCCCGGGATCAGCGGGCGGCCGCAACCGGACGCGATGCCGGGCCGGACGGTCCGTCCGCGACCGGCACCCCGGTCGTGAGCCACCCGGCCACCCACGACGAGGCGGCCCGCACCGACGCCGACCGCCCCGCCGTCGCGCACGGAACAACCGGAACGGCCACCGCCGAGGAGATCGCCCGCACGGCCGGCGACGACAAGGTGCCCGCGCCGCCGGTCGCGGAGAACGCGCCGCCGGCCACGGATGACAGGGCGGCAGCCCCACATCCGGGCGAGGCGCATCCGGTCGACGGCGCGACCCCGGACCCGGCCAGCACGACTCCTGCCGAGAACACCCCCTCCACTCCACGCGGAGCGGGCCCGACCGACACGACACCTCGGGAGACGGGCCCGGTCAGCCCGGCCTCCGCCGGGCCCGACCCGACCGGCACCACACCCCGCGACACAGACTTGACCAGCCCGGCCTCCGCCGGGCCCGACCCGACCGGTGTGCCACGGACCGGACCGGGAACGGTTGGTGCCACGTCGGCCGGCGCGGCCGAGAGTGGCGACGCAGCCGCCGAAGCAGGATCGGCCGCATCAGCTCCGGCCGAAGATCATTCGGCTGAAGGGCGGCAGACCGATTCCGCTCCGGCCGGCCCGATCGCTCCGGCCGACTCGACGCCCGCCGACCGGGGCGGGACCGAGGCGCCGGGTGCGGCACCGACCACGCCGGCCGGAGTCACGTCCACCGGCGAGGCACCGACCGCGGACACCGGCAGCCACGGGCCGCCGCGCCCGCGTACCCCGGAGCCGGCGGCGGCCGACGCCCGGGCGGACGTGCCGGACGACGAACCGACGCCCCCGGTGGACCCGGAGCAGGCCCTGGCCGCGATCGACTGGCGGCTGCACCCGGAGACGCTGCGCGAGGAGACAGCGGACCCGGCGCGGCTGCGCGAGATCCGGGACGGTCTCACCGGCAAGCTCGGCAGCGCGCTGGACAATCGCAGCCGGGCCCGGTTGCTGAGCCTGCGCTCGGTGGCGTCGCGGATCCTCGGCGCGTCGGACGACGCGGTCGCCGATGCGCGGCTGGCCCTCACGTACGCGGAAGCCACCGGCGAGTTGCGGCGGACCTCGCTGGCCCGCGCGCGCCTCGCCGAGGTGCTGCGCTGGCGGGGTGAGCACGCGGAGGCCGACCGGCTCTTCGCCGAGGCGAACTCGCCGGAGCTGCCCGACCGGCTGCGCGCGGTGCTGCACGAGCACGCCGGCCGCTCCTGCTACGACCAGGGCCGGCTGACCGAGGCGTGCGCGCACTTCGAGCGGGCGCTGGATCTGCGTCAGGGTGCGGACGCGGCGTTGAACACGCGGACCGAGGTGGCGCTGGACGCGGTCGCGGCGCGGGCGGCGAGCGACGGCTTCGGTCCGCCGCCCCGCACCCGGGAGGAGGTGCTCGGCACACCGCGGTACCCGGTGGCGACGTTCGACGACACCGAGCAGCTCTGGGGGTACGCGGACGCCGACGGCGAGATGGTCATCGCGCACCGGTACGCCGAGGCGCAGCCGTTCCACGAGGGACTGGCCTGGGTACGCATGCCGGAGGCGTCCCGCTGGGCGCTGATCGACACCACCGGGGCGGCGTTGATCGAGGCGAACAACGGCTACCGCGCGGTGGGGGCCTTCGCCGAAGGGCTGTCGTGGGTGTCCATGGACGGCAAGGGCCGGTGGATGGCCGTCGACAAGATGAACATCGTGAAGATCCCGCCCGGGTACGAGGAGGTCCGGCCGTTCCGCAACGGCCTGGCCCCGGTGCGGCAGAACGGCGGGTGGGGCGCGGTGGACCGCACCGGCGCGGTCGTGGTGCCCACCCGCTACCACCGCCTCGGCGCGCCGCTGGCCGACGGCCGGCACCTGGACGGGTTCACCGCCGACGGGCTGGCCGTGGTGGAGCTGGCCGGGCGTCGGGGCGTGGTGGACCGGGGCGGGCGGGCGCTGGTCGCGCCGGCGTACCCGACGCTGGTGATCCACCCGGTGGCGTTCCTGGTCACCACCGAGACGGGCCGCTGGGGCGCGCTGGACCGCCGCGGTGCGCCGCTGATCGACCCGGTGCACCCGAGCCGCGCCGGGGTGGCCGCGGAGATCGACAGGCTCCTCACCGACACCAGCCCGGTGCTCTGAGGCCGGGGAGTCACGGCGGGTGCTCCGCGCCGTGCGGGGCTAGGGTCGAGGGATGGAATTCCGACACCTGGGCCGTTCCGGCCTGATGGTCAGCGAGATCTCGTACGGCAACTGGATCACCCACGGCTCGCAGGTCGAGGAGGAGGCGGCGATCGCCTGCGTGCGGGCCGCCCTCGACAGCGGCATCACCACCTTCGACACGGCCGACGTCTACGCCGGCACCCGCGCCGAGTCGGTGCTCGGCCGGGCGCTGAAGGGCGAGCGCCGCGAGGGGCTGGAGATCTTCACCAAGGTGTACTGGCCGACCGGGCCGGGCCGCAACGACCGTGGCCTGTCCCGCAAGCACATCATGGAGTCGATCGACGGCTCGCTGCGCCGCCTGCAGACCGACCACGTCGACCTCTACCAGGCCCACCGCTACGACGTCAGCACACCCCTGGAGGAGACGATGGAGGCGTTCGCCGACGTCGTCCACTCCGGCAAGGCGCACTACATCGGCGTGTCCGAGTGGACGGCGTCGCAGCTGCGCGAGGCGCACGCGCTCGCCCGCGAGCTGCGCATCCCGCTGATCTCCAACCAGCCGCAGTATTCGATGCTGTGGCGGGTCATCGAGACCGAGGTGATCCCGGCCAGCGAGGAGCTGGGCGTGAGCCAGATCGTCTGGTCGCCGATGGCCCAGGGTGTGCTCTCCGGGAAGTACCTGCCCGGCCAGCCGCCGCCGGCCGGCTCCCGGGCCACCGACGAGAAGTCCGGCGCGGACTTCATCGCCCGCTGGCTCACCGACGACGTGCTCACCCGGGTGCAGCAGCTCAAGCCGATCGCCGAGCAGGCCGGGCTGACCATGCCGCAGCTCGCCGTCGCCTGGGTGCTGCAGAACCCGAACGTCGCCTCGGCGATCGTCGGCGCGTCCCGACCGGAGCAGGTGCACGACAACGTGAAGGCGGCCGGCGTGAAGCTCGACGCCGGCCTGCTCAAGGCGATCGACGAGATCGTCGAGCCGGTGACCGAGCGGGACCCGGCGAAGACCGAGAGCCCGGCGCAGCGCCCGTGACGCCCGCCGTCGTCCCCGGGCCGGCGTCGCCGGCCCGGGGACGACGGGGTCAGCCCTGCCAGAAGCGGATCAGGTAGAGCCCGAGGCGGTAGAGGTCGGGCGGGAGGCCCAGCGCGTCGCCGACCGCGAAGACCCCGCCGAAGAACACGCCGCCGATCTGCGGGCTCCACAGCAACGCGAAGAGCAGGATGAATCCGTACGGGGCGAACAGGTCGTACATCCGCCGGTAGGCGGGGCTGAGCCAGGGCTGGATCATGTTGCCGCCGTCCAGCCCGGGCACCGGCAGCAGGTTGAGCACGCTCGCCATGAGCTGGAGGAACGCGAGCAGGCCGACGCCGGCCCAGAACTCCAGCGGCCCGCCCAGCGCCGGCCCCCAGGTCACGGCCGCCACCAGCACCAGGGTGAACAGCACGTTGGTGGCCGGGCCGGCCAGGCTGACCAGGGTGTGCCGCAGCCGGCCGGGAATGGCGTGCCGGTCCACCCAGACCGCGCCGCCGGGCAGGCCGATGCCGCCGAGCAGCACCACGACCACCGGCAGCACGATCGACAGCAGCGGGCTGGTGTATTTCAGCGGGTTGAGCGTCAGGTAGCCGCGGTGCGCGATGTCCCGGTCGCCGGCCCGGTAGGCGACCACGGCGTGCGCGTACTCGTGCAGGCAGAGCGAGACCAGCCAGCCGGAGACCACGAAGAGGAACACGTCGAACCGGACGTTGCCGAACCCGTTCCAGGTCATCGCGCCGCCGGCCACGAAGAGCGCGACCAGGGCGAGAAAGATCGGGCTCGGCCGGAACGCCGCCCGGGGCACGCCGAGGACCAGCGGGTCGCCCGGGCGGTCGTAGCCGGTCATTCGGCCGGGGGCTGCAGGCTCATCCGGTATTCCACCCGGTCGTCCTCGACCAGCGCGACGGAGGTGACGCCGGACGTCGCGAGCTCGCGCCAGGTCTGGCCGATCCACGACTCGGCGTCCGCCTGACTCGGGAACGACTCGCCCGGCCCGTCGACCGCGTCGCCGTTCGTGCCCTCGTACCGCCAGCTCCACGCCATGCCGCGTCTCCCCTCGCCGCCGTCGCCCCGTGGGGCGCCAAACCTCCGCAAGCCTAGTCGGCCCGCCGCGCGACGGCCCGCCGCCATATCGACGCGGCCGGTACGGTGGCGCGGTGCTGACTTCAGGAGTGGTGCTCAGCGACCGCTACCGGCTGGACGAACGCATCGCGACCGGCGGCATGGGCGCGGTGTGGAGGTCCACGGACACGCTGCTGGGCCGCGAGGTCGCGGTGAAGGTGCTGCTGCCGTCGTTGCTCGCCGACCCGGAGTTCACCACCCGCTTCCACGCCGAGGCCCGGATGCTGGCCGCGCTGCGCCACCCCGGCATCGTGCAGGTGCACGACTTCGGCTCCGCGACGCTCGCCGACGACAGCCGGATCAGCTACCTGGTGATGGAGTACGTGGACGGGAAGCCGCTGACGGGCTGGGTGCGGCACGCCGGTCGGCTCGACCCGGCGTCCACCATGTCGGTGGTGGGGCAGGCCGCGCAGGCGCTGCACGCCGCTCATCTCGCCGGCATCGTGCACCGCGACGTGAAGCCGGGAAACCTGCTGGTCAAGCGGGACGGCACGGTGGTGCTCGTCGACTTCGGCCTGGCTCGGGCCCGCACCATGGCCGGCCTCACCGCCGCCCACATGGTGCTCGGCACCGCCTCGTACATGTCCCCGGAGCAGGCGGCCGGCCAGCCGGTCTCGCCGGTCACCGACGTCTACGCGCTCGGCGCGGTGGCGTACTTCTGCCTGACCGGCCGGCCGCCCTTCGACGGCGACAGCCCGTTGCAGGTGGCGATGCGGCACGTGGAGGACGAACCGCCGCCGCTGCCGCCGGCCACGCCCCCGGCGGTGGTCGAGGTGGTCCGGCGCGCGCTGGCGAAGAGCCCGCGCGACCGCTTCCCCACCGCGGCGGCGCTGGCCGAGGCCGCTCAGGACGCCCGGGACGCCACGCTTGCGGGCGTGCCGGTCCCGCCGCGCCCGCCGTGGGCGGTGGGCGGTCCGGCCACGCCCGCGGCGGCCGGCGGCCCTGCGGAGGGTACGGATCCGACGGCACGCCCGCCGGCCCCGCCCGTACCCGTCTCCCCCGCGTCCCGAGGTGCGCAGCCCGTCGGTGCGCCGCCCGCGCCGGACGGCGGACCGCCGACGCGGGAATGGCCGGGGCGACGCGGGCGACGGACGGTGGCACTGGCCGGGGCGGCCGGTGTGGTGCTGGTGGCGGTGTCTGCCGCGGTGGCGGTGACGGTGCTCCGCTCCCCCGACGACCCGCGGCCGGGTGCGGCGCCGACCGCGCTGGCCGGTGAGTCCACGGTCGCCGGTCCGGTGGCGCCGGCGACACCGAGCGGCGCCGGAGCGGCGACACCGAGCGCGAGCCGCACCGGCCGGTCCGGCCGTCCCCCGGAGGCCACGCCGAGCAGTCCCGCGCCGTCCGCCGGTGACCCGACCGCCGGCGGCGGGCCGACGCCGAGCGCCGCCGCGTCCACGCCGACCGGGAGCCCGTCGGCGGCGCCGGCGGCGAACCCGTACGCCCCAGGGCAGGTGTGCGGCGACGGCTACCAGGTGATCGACTCGGCCACGCTGACCGCGGGCGGGGCCCGGCAGGGGCGGGTCTACCTGCTCTACAGCAACGCGTCCGGGGCCAACTGCGTGGTGACGCTCAAGGACACCGACGTCGGGCAGGTCACCACCGTCGCCACCTACCTACAGGTCAAGGGCAAGGGCCGGCAGACCGAGAGCGGCGGCTACCGCTACTACGCCGGCCCGGTTCGGGCCACCGCCGCCGGCGTCTGCGTGCGGTGGGGCGGCTCGGCCGGCGGCGCCACCTACACCAGCGCCTTCGAACACTGCGCCTGATCCCCCGCCGCTCCCCCGGCGATCTTGCGGTTTCCGCCCCGGCAAACCGGGCATGTCCGGCATTGCGCGGGCGGTAAGTGCAAGATCGACGCAGGGAGGGGGTGGGGCGGAGCGGTGACGGGAGAACTAAGGTACGGGCATGTCCGTTGACGGGTGGCACACCCTCCTGGTGCTCGGCGGTATCCGCTCCGGCAAGTCCGGGTTCGCCGAGTCGCTGGTCGCCGACGCGCCCATGGTCCGCTACGTCGCCACCGCCCCCGTCGGGGACCCGGAGGACACCGAGTGGGCGGCCCGCCTCGCCGCGCACCGGGCCCGGCGGCCGGGGAGCTGGACCACCGAGGAGACGGCGGCGGACCCGGGCCGGCTGGCCGAGGTGATCGCCGCCGCCGGCCCGAACGACACGCTGCTCGTGGACGACCTGGGCGGCTGGGTGACAGTGCTGCTCGACCCCGCCCACCAACCGGCCGACGACACCGCCACCATCGCCGAGCTGGCCGCGGCGGTGCGGGCCAGCGAGGCGCGGCTGGTGCTGGTCAGCCCCGAGGTCGGCCTGTCGCTGGTGCCCACCACGCCGCTGGGCCGGGCGTTCACCGACGCGCTGGGCGCGACCAACCGGGCGGTGGCCGACGCCTGCGACGCGGTCGTGCTGGTGGTCGCCGGCCAGACCGCCTGGCTCAAGCCCGCCTCGACCCCGCACACCCACGCCGCACCGCCCCAACCGGGCCACGCCGCACCGGCGCCGCACGCACAGCCGGGCCACGCCGCACCGGCGCTGCACGCGCAGCCGGGCCACGCCACGCCGGCGCAGTCCGCGCTCGGCGTGCCGGCGCAGCCGGTCGAGGCCGCGCCGGCTGGAGTGGGCGCCCCTGCCTGGGCCGGGCCGGACCGACCGGCCGCGTCCGCCGGGCGTCGACCGGAGAGCGCCGCGCCGGACGCGCCGCTGCCAGAGGTGCTCACCCCCGCCGCGAGCCCGGTCCCGGCCTCGGCATCCGCCGGCCCGGCCGGCGGCGGGGACTGGGCGGCGCCCACCATGGCGCTGCCGATGATCGCCACCGGTCTGGTCATCCAGCCCGGGATGGAACTGCCGATGCCGGACGACTACACCGGCCCGCAGGCGGTCGACCGGCTCGCCACCCTGGACCTTCCCGGCGCCGGCCTCGGCGTGCTGGAGCAGGTGGTCGGCTTCGCCGCCGCCACCCAGGGCACCTCGACCCCACGCCCGTGGGAGACGGTCCGGGTCCTGCTGCTGCAGGGCGACCACGAGGGCGGGGCGTCCGCCGGCGCGACGCCCGGCGAGTCGGCCCGGCGCGCCCGGCAGGCCCGCGCCGGGCGGGGCGCGCTGGCCCGGCTGGCCGCCGAGAACGGCGCCAGCCTCCAGGTCGTCGAGGCGCCCGTGTCGGCGCCGTTCGAGGACGGTCCGGCGCTCCCCGGCGACCAGGTCGAGGCGGCGCTGCGCTACGGCTGGCGACTCGCCGAGCAGGCCGCCGACGCCGGCGTACAGCTGCTGGTGCTGGCGGCCTGCGGGGCCGGCGCCGAGGCGGCCGCCGCGGCGGTGCTGGCGGCCACCGCCGGCGCGGAGCCGCCCGCGGTGCTCGGCCGGGTGGTGACCGAGCAGGGCGAGATCGACGACAACGCCTGGATGGCCCGCTGCGCGGCCGTCCGGGACGCGCTGCACCGCACCCGGCGCTCCCCCCGGGAGGCCAAGGACGTCCTGGCCGAGCTGGGCGGCGGCGACATCGCGATGGCCACCGGCGTGCTGCTCGGCGCGACCGCCCGGCGGGTCCCGGTGCTGCTGGACGGCCCGGTCGGCACCGCCGCCGGCATGGTCAGCCGCGACCTGGCCGGGCAGGCCCGGCACTGGTGCCTGCTGCCCGACCACGGCGGCCGCCCCGGCGTGCGGCTCGCCGCCGACGTGCTCGGCCTGACCCCGCTGCTGGATCTCCGCCTCGACCTGGGCGAGGGGGCGACCGCGCTGGCCGCCCTGCCGCTGCTGCGCTCGGCGCTCACGCTCGCCGCCACCCTGCCGACGCACCCGTCGCTCGGCGGCGGCGAGGACGACAGCCACCCCGACGCCGCGCCGGCCTGGCCGGCGGACGGGCTGGACTTCGCCGAGCCGGAGCCGGCCGGGCCGGGTCCGGCCACCACCGGCTCCGACGAGCCGGTGTCGCCCGGCCGCCGTGCCGACTGAGCCCCGGCTCGCCGACGGCGTCCGGCTGGCGCTGACCACGTTCACCACCGCGCCGGTACGCGCCGGCCGGGTCGACCGGGCCACGGCCGGCACCGCGATGGCGCTGGCCCCGGCGGTCGGCGCGCTGCTCGGGGCGGTGCTCGGCGGGGTGCTGCTGCTGGCCGGGGCACTCGTCCCGCCGCTGGTCGCCGCCGGGGTCACGGTCGGGCTCGGCGCGCTGCTCACCCGGGGCCTGCACCTGGACGGGCTGGCCGACACCGTGGACGCGCTCGGCTCGTACCGGCGAGGGCCGGCCGCGCTGGAGATCATGAAGCAGCCGGACGTCGGCCCGTTCGGGGTGGTCGCGCTGGTGGTCGTACTCCTGCTCCAGACCGCCGTGCTGACGGAGCTGGCCGGGCGGGACGCGCCGGCGGCGCTCGCCGCGGTGGTCGCGGCCACCGCGGCCGGGCGGCTGGCCGCCGGCCTGGCCTGCCGCCGCGGCGTGCCGGCGGCCCGGCCGGAGGGGCTGGGCGCGCTGGTGGCCGGCACGGTGGGGTGGGGCGCCCTCGCGCTCGGCGCGCTCGCCGTGGCGCTGCTGGCCGCGCCCGCGGTGCCGGGCCGCCCGTGGCAGGGGCCGCTCGCCGTGCTCGCCGCGCTCGCCGTCGCGGCCGGGCTCCTGCGGCACCTGGTACGCCGCTTCGGCGGCATCACCGGCGACGTCCTCGGAGCGCTGGTGGAGGTCGTCACCACGCTGTCCTACCTGGGACTGGTGCTGACCGGCTGATCGCCGCCCGGTCGGGCGGGTAGCGTTCGGGTGAGTGCACGGCGCGGTCGAGGGGGACGGATGCTGATCACGGACGACTTCCTGCCCGTACCGGTGCCGGAGTCGCTCGACGCGACCTACCTGGTGCCGATCGAGGGGCTGCCCCGGGTCAGCCCGAAGACGGCCGTGGAGGGGTTGGCGGGCCGGTTGGCCCCGCCGGTGCACGGGCTGGCCAGGCAGATGCTCGACAGCCCGCTGATGAGCGTGGACACCCGCACCGTCGACGAGTTCCCCGAGCTGCCGCCGGACCTGCTCGCCGCGTTCGGCGCGACCGAGGAGCAACTGGCCCGGCTCGCCGCCGCCACCCACCTGGTGGTGGTGCAGGCCGAATACCGCCCGGGCTGGCCGCCCGCGCACGAGTGGGCGGCCCGGGCGGTCGCCGCGGCGGTCGCCGAGACGGTCGGCGGGGACGTGGTGGACGTGTTCGGGCTCCAGTTCCTCGACCCGGCGGCCGCGCTGCGGTCGCTGCCGGACGAGCACGGCCGGATCCGGCTGGTCGACTGGGTGCTGGTGCCCTACTCCTCGGACGCGGACGGGCTCTGGTTCACCACCAAGGGGCTGCGCCGCTTCGGGCTGTTGGAGTTGCAGGCCCAGGGCGTGCCGGACCATCTCACCCGGGCCTGGGGCGCGGTGATGACCGGGGCGGCCCGGCGGCTGTTGCGGGACTGGACCGACGGGCTGGCCGGCGAGGAGGTGCCGGCGTTCGTGCAACTGCCGGTCCTGGCCACGGTGACCGGGCACGACATCGCGGTCGCGTACGGCAATCCGGAGCAGCACGGCGCGACGGCGCCGGTGCTGCTGCGCCTGGAGCTGGACCCGGCCACCGACCCGGACGCCGACTCGTTCCTCAGCCTGAACCCGCCGGCCGGGCATCCCGGTCCGCCCGGCCGCTACTTCGCCGCCGCCTGCGCGACGCTGTTCAACGGCATCCAGCCCGACGTCCGCTACGCCCGCACGGGCGACGCGATGAGCCGGGCGGTGGCGACCGCCCGTGCGGCGCTCGGCGACATCCGGGCCCGGTTCCTGGCCGGCGGGCTGCCGGACGAGAGTCAGCTCGTGGTCAAGTACGGCCTGCCCGGCGACGAGGGCCCGGAGTACGTCTGGGCCGGCGTGACGTCGTGGGACGCCCCGGAGCGGATCGTCGGCGCCAGTGCCACCGACGCCAACAGCGACCCGAGCGTGCGGATCGGCTCACCGGTGGTGGTGGAGGCGTCCGACGTGGTCGACTGGGCCGTCCTGGACGGCACCGGCGTGCTGGAGGGCGGCTGGACCCAGGCCGTCCTCGACGCAGGCGAGCGCCTGCGCGAGGACTGACCGGGTCGGCTCCGCCCGAGCGCCTGCGCGAGGACTTGCCCGGCGGCTCAGCCCGAGCGCCTGCGCGAGGACTTGCCCGGCGGCTCAGCGCACGGAGGGCTGGACGAACGGCGGCTTCGTCAGGCGCATCCGGGCACGCCGGCCGCGGATGTCCACCTCCAGCTCCTCGCCGTCGGGCAGCTTCGGGTCGGTGTCGACCAGGGCGAGCGCGATCCCGTGCTTGAGCGTCGGGCTGAACGTGCCGCTGGTCACCACGCCGACCTGCCGGTCGCCGGCGTGCACGGTCATGCCGGGGCGTGGGATGGCCCGGTCGACCGCGGTGAGGCCGCGCAGCGTACGGGCCGGGCCGGCGGCCTTCTCGGCGCGCAGCGCGTCCCGGCCCCAGAAGGCCGGCTTGTCCCAGCCCACCGCCCAGCCCGAGCGCCCCTGCACCGGGGTGATGTCGAGGGAGAGGTCCTGCCCGTGCAGCGGGTACCCCATCTCGGTGCGCAGCGTGTCCCGAGCGGCCAGGCCGCAGGCGCGCACCTCGGGACCGGCGGCGACGATCGCGTCCCAGACGGCGACCGCGTGGGCGGCCGGCACGATCAGCTCGTAGCCCAGCTCGCCGGTGTAGCCGGTCCGGCAGACGCTCAGCTCGACCCCGGCCAGGGTCGCGGTGGAGAAGCTCATGTAGTCGTGCCCGGTGGGCAGCCCGAGCGCGGCGAGCAGCTCCGCCGAGCCGGGCCCCTGCACCGCGAGCACCGCGTACGCCTCGTGCTCGTCGGCGACGGTCACGCCGTCCGGCGCGGCGGCGCGCAGCCGGCGGGCCACCTCGGCGGTGTTCGCCGCGTTGGGCACCAGGAAGACGTGGTCGTCGGCGTGCAGGTAGGCGATGATGTCGTCCACCACGCCGCCGGTCGCGTCGTCGCAGCAGAGCGTGTACTGGGCCTGGCCGGGTGCGATCCGGCCGAGGTCGTTGCTGAGGCAGGCGTTGACGAAGCCCGCCGCGCCTGCGCCGGTGACCCGGATCTTGCCCAGGTGCGAGACGTCGAAGACGCCCACCCCGGTACGCACGGCCGCGTGCTCCTTCAGCACGCCGCCGCCGGCGTACTCGAGCGGCATCTGCCAGCCGCCGAAGGGGGCGAACTTCGCGCCGAGCGCGGTGTGTCGCTCGTGCAGCGGGGAACGGCGCAGCCGGGTCTCGGCGGCGTCGGAGGTCACCTCGGTCATGGGTGGCAACTTACCGGCCGGGACCACGGTGGTTAGCATCGGCGGGATCCCGTCGAGTCGCATCGGCGGGACAGCCACGCTTCCGGCGGGTAGGTTGCCGCCGGAGAGACCTTCATCGCCGGTACGCGACGACGCGGCCGGCCCGGCCCGCCCGGAGTAGCTTTCGTGACATCGCCCCGCACCACCCTCAGCCTGGTCGACACCGACCCCGCCGAACTCGCCGTCGACGCGATCGTGATCGGCGTGCACAGCCAGACCACCGAACCGGGCCACGGCGCATCCGCCGGCGCCCTGCTCCTGGCCAGCGGCGCGGAGAGCATCGCCGCCGCGTTCGACGGAAAGCTGACCGAGACGCTGGCCCTGCTCGGCGCGACAGGTGGCCCCGGCGAGGTGATCAAGCTGGCCACGCTGGGCACGGTGACCGCCCCGCTGGTCGTCGCCGTCGGGCTCGGCGCGGAGCCCTCGGGCGCCGCTCCCGCTCCCGAGTCCCTGCGCCGGGCCGCCGGCGCGGCGGTACGGGCGCTGGCCGGCGCGCCGCGGGTCGCTCTCGCCCTGCCGCTGCCGGACGACGCCGACGCCCCGGCCGCGCTGCGCGCGGTCGCCGAGGGCGCGCTGCTCGGCGGCTACCGGTTCGCCGGCTACAAGACCAAGCCGCAGCCGGCCCGGCGCGAGCCGGTGGCCGAGGTGCTGGTCTCGGTGCCGGACGCGTCCGACGCGACCGCCCAGGCCGAGGTGGCCCGGGCGCAGGCGGTGGCCGGCGCGGTGCGGACCAGCCGGGACTGGGTGAACACCGCCCCGAACGAGCTGCGCCCGCCGGCGTTCGCCGACGCCGTGTCGGCCGCCGCCCGGGAGGCCGGCCTGACGGTCGAGGTGCTCGACGAGGCGGCGCTGGCCGCCGGCGGCTACGGCGGCATCCTCGCCGTCGGCCAGGGCTCGGAGGCCCCGCCGCGGCTGGTGAAGCTCACCTGGACGCCGGCCGGTGGCGGCAACGGCAAGAAGGTGGCGCTGGTCGGCAAGGGCATCACGTTCGACACCGGCGGCATCTCGATCAAGCCGGCGCAGGGCATGTGGGAGATGAAGTCGGACATGGCCGGCGCGGCGGCGGTCGGCGCGGCCATGCTCGCGGTGGCGGCGCTCAAGCCGTCCGTGACCGTTACCGGTTACCTGCCGATGGCGGAGAACATGCCGTCGGGCACCAGTTACCGGCCGGGCGACGTGATCAGCATGTACAACGGCAAGAAGGTCGAGGTGCTCAACACCGACGCCGAGGGCCGGATGGTCCTGGCCGACGCCATGGCACGGGCCTGCGAGGACGGTGCCGACTACCTGTTCGAGACCTCGACGCTGACCGGCGGTCAGGTGATCGCGCTGGGCAAGCGGATCGCCGGCGTGATGGGCACCCCGGAGCTGTGCGAGCGGGTCCGGGTGGCCGGCGACGCGACCGGCGAGCCGGCCTGGCCGATGCCGCTGCCGGACGACGTGCGCAAGGGCATGGAGTCGGACGTCGCCGACATCTCCCAGGTCAACGCCGGCATGGACCGGGCCGGGCACATGCTCCAGGGCGGCGTCTTCCTGCGCGAGTTCGTCACCGAGGACGTGGCGTGGGCGCACATCGACATCGCCGGCCCCGGCTACCACTCGGGCGAGCCGACCGGCTACTGGACCAAGGGCGGCACCGGCGTGCCCGTCCGCACCCTGCTCCAGCTGGTCGACGACGTGGCCGCCAACGGCTGAGGTGCAAGGAGGGGCCCCCTGTTAACGCATTCCGCATAACAGGGGGCCCCTCTTAACACCTGCGGCCCGAAGAGCTTCAGAACAGCTCGGGGCGGCGCTTGCGACGCTCGTTGTAGTCGCGCATCCGTTGCGGGTAGCCCATCAGGCGCACGTCGTAGATCGGGATGGCGGTCTTGTGGGCCCAGCGCCGGGCGTCCTCCGGGCTGCCGACCCGTCGCCGGGTCCACTCGCCGTCGTCGGCGATCAGGATGACGGTGGTCTCGGTGACCGTCGTCCGCGGCTCCAGGTAGGCCTCGACGCCCCGCCGGGTGCGGACGAAGTTCTCAAGATGGTCCAGATCGGCGCGGTCGGCGGTGCGGTCGCGGCTCACCGCGGCCACCCGCTTGCGTCGTCGGAACAGCGCCACCGGATCCACTCCTCCCCCGGACGTCATCGAAGACGATGCCAAGGGTACGTGTCGCCGACGTGTCGTTGGGCACCTCGGTACGCGCTCGGCCGCCGGTGGTGACAAGATGACCGAGGTGGGGTGTGCCTGTTACCCCGCCGTAACCCCCGATGCAGTGACGCGACCTGGGAGTTGGATGTGAGCGAGCCGAACGACACGACCTTCGACATCGTCATCCTCGGAGGTGGTAGCGGCGGCTACGCGACCGCGCTGCGTGCCGCCCAGCTGGATCTCTCCGTCGCGCTCGTCGAGAAGGGCAAGCTCGGCGGCACCTGCCTGCACAACGGGTGCATCCCCACCAAGGCGCTGCTGCACGCCGCCGAGATCGCCGACCAGACCCGCGAGTCCGAGCAGTTCGGCGTGAAGGCCGAGCTGGTGGGCATCGACATGGCGGGCGTCAACTCGTACAAGGACGGCGTGGTCTCCCGCCTCTACAAGGGCCTCCAGGGGATGCTCAAGAGCAACAAGGCGATCACCATCGTCGAGGGCCACGGCAAGCTGGTCGGCAAGAACGTGGTCGAGGTCGACGGCAAGCGCTACACCGGCCGCAACGTCGTGCTGGCCTCCGGCTCGTACGCGAAGAGCCTGCCCGGCCTGGAGGTCGACGGCGAGCGGATCATCACCAGCGACCACGCGCTCACCCTGGACCGGGTCCCGGCCTCGGCGATCGTGCTCGGCGGCGGCGTCATCGGCGTCGAGTTCGCCAGCGTCTGGAAGTCCTTCGGCGTGGACGTGACCATCGTCGAGGCGCTGCCCCGCCTGGTCGCCGCGGAGGACGAGGAGTCGTCGAAGGCGCTGGAGCGGGCGTTCCGCAAGCGGAAGATCAACTTCAAGGTCGGCAAGCCGTTCGAGAAGGTCGAGAAGACCGACAAGGGCGTCAAGCTGACGATCCAGGGCGGCGACACGGTCGAGGCCGAGCTGCTGCTCGTCGCCGTCGGTCGCGGCCCGAACACCGCCGACCTCGGTTACGAGGAGCAGGGCGTCAAGATGGACCGCGGCTACGTGCTGACCGACGAGCGGCTGCGCACCAGCGTGCCGAACGTCTACGCGGTCGGCGACATCGTGCCCGGCCTCCAGCTCGCGCACCGCGGCTTCCAGCAGGGCATCTTCGTCGCCGAGGAGATCGCCGGGAAGACCCCTGCCGTGATCGACGAGGTGGGCATCCCGCGCGTCACCTACAGCGACCCCGAGCTGGCGTCGGTCGGCCTGACCGAGGCGAAGGCCAAGGAGCAGTACGGCGCCGACAAGGTCAAGACCTACAACTACAACCTGGGCGGCAACGGCAAGAGCCAGATCCTCAAGACCGCCGGCCACGTGAAGCTGGTCCGGGTGGACGACGGCCCGGTGGTCGGCGTGCACATGGTCGGCGCCCGGGTCGGTGAGCTGATCGGCGAGGCCCAGCTCATCTACAACTGGGAGGCCTACCCGGCCGAGGTGGCGCAGCTCGTGCACGCCCACCCGACCCAGAACGAGGCCCTGGGCGAGGCGCACCTGGCCCTGGCCGGCAAGCCGCTGCACGCGCACGCCTGACACGACAACCGCGGCGTCCGGCGACGGGCGATGATCCCACCAGGGGAATGAAGGAGTCTGGAGAACATGCCGGTATCGGTCACCATGCCCCGGCTCGGCGAGAGCGTCACCGAGGGCACCGTCACGCGCTGGCTCAAGCAGGAGGGTGACACCGTCGAGGTCGACGAGCCCCTGCTGGAGGTGTCGACCGACAAGGTCGACACCGAGATCCCGTCGCCCGCGGCGGGCGTGCTGAGCCGGATCGTGGTCGGCGAGGACGAGACCGCCGAGGTCGGCAGCGAGCTGGCGGTCATCGCCGGTGAGGGCGAGGAGGCCGGCAGCGCCCCGAAGGAGGAGGTCGAGCCGGCCACCGAGCCGACCGCCGCCGCCGAGGGCACCGGCCCCGAGCCGGAGCAGGCGGCGCAGGCCGCCGCCGAGCCCGACGCCGAGGCCGAGCAGCCGGCCGTCGAGGAGCCGGCCCAGCCCGCCGCGTCGTCGGGTGAGGGCACCCCGGTGACCATGCCGGCCCTGGGCGAGAGCGTCACCGAGGGTACGGTCACCCGCTGGCTCAAGCAGGTCGGCGAGACCGTCGAGGTGGACGAGCCGCTGCTGGAGGTCTCCACCGACAAGGTGGACACCGAGATCCCGTCACCGGTCGCCGGCACGGTTCAGGAGATCAAGGTCGCCGAGGACGAGACCGCCGACGTCGGCGCCGTGCTGGCGATCGTCGGTGCGGCCGGCGCCGCACCGGCGGAGGCGAAGCCCGAACCGAAGCCCGAGCCGAAGGCGGAGGCGAAGCCCGAACCGAAGCCGGAGCCCAAGGCGGAGCCGAAGCCGGAGCCCAAGGTCGAGGAGCCGACCCCGGGCATGTCCTACAACGAGCCGTCCGCCGAGGCGGAGCAGGCCGCCGAGCCGGCCAAGGCCGAGCAGGCGGCCCAGCCGTCCGCGCCGACCCCCACGCCGCAGCGCCCGACGGCCCCGGCCCAGGGTGGCGGCGAGGAGGCCGCCGGTTACGTGACGCCGCTGGTCCGCAAGCTCGCCGCCGAGCACGGTGTCGAGCTGGGCTCGGTCAACGGCACCGGCGTGGGTGGCCGGATCCGCAAGCAGGACGTGCTGGAGGCGGCCGAGAAGGCGAAGGCCGCCAAGGCTGCGCCGGCCCAGCCGGCCGCCGAGCCCGCCGCCGCCAAGGCGCCGGCCCAGCCGGCCGCCAAGCCGGAGCCGAGCGCCAAGCGGGGCACCACGGAGAAGCTGCCGCGGATCCGGGCGACCATCGCCAAGCGGATGCAGCAGTCGCTGCACGAGACGGCGCAGCTGACCACGGTCGTCGAGGTCGACGTCACCAAGGTCGCCAAGCTGCGGGCCCGGGCCAAGGACTCGTTCCAGGCCAAGCACGGCGTGAAGCTGTCCTTCCTGCCGTTCTTCGCCCTGGCCGCGATCGAGGCGCTGCAGACCCACCCGATCATCCAGGCCAGCATGGACCTCGACGGCGGGACGATCACCTACCCGGCCGCCGAGCACCTCGGCATCGCCGTGGACACCGAGCGCGGGCTGCTCGTGCCGGTCATCCACAACGCCGGTGACCTGAACATGGGCGGCATCGCCAAGCGGATCGCCGACCTGGCCGAGCGCACCCGGGCCAACAAGATCACGCCGGACGAGATGGCCGGGGCGACGTTCACGCTGACCAACACCGGCAGCCGGGGCGCGCTCTTCGACACCCCGATCGTGCCGTCGCCGCAGTCGGCGATGCTCGGCACGGGTGCCGTGGTGAAGCGCCCGGTCGTGGTCAACGACCCGGAGCTGGGCGAGGTCATCGCGGTCCGGTCGATGGTCTACCTGGCCATGTCGTACGACCACCGCCTGATCGACGGGGCCGACGCCGCCCGCTTCCTGACCTCGGTCAAGGAGCGGCTGGAGGCCGGCAACTTCGAGGCCGAGCTCGGCCTCTGACGTTCGACACCGGAGGGGCGCACGGCAGTTGCCGTGCGCCCCTCCGGGCGTTTCCGGGTCAGCCGCGCAGGTGCTCCTCGGAGACCGTCCACAGCCGCTCGGCCGCCTCCGGGTCCCGGGCGTACGGGGCGTAGCCGGTACGGGTGCCCGGCTGGTTCACGCCGGCCTCCTGGCAGTCCTCGAAGTACCGGCCACCGGCGCCGGCGACCAGCGGCGAGGCCGCGACCAGCACCGACGTGGCCGCACCCTGCTCGGGGGTCTTCCAGTAGGCCGCGCCCCCGCCGCTCTGCGCGCGCATCCGGTCGAGTTCCTCGTCGCTGATGTAGCGCTGGAGGTTGGTGCGGATCGCGCCCGGCATCAACGCGTCGACGGTGATCCCGTCGTCGGCCCAGCGCCGGGTCGCCTCGACCGCGAAGAGCACGTTCGCGGTCTTGGACTGCCCGTACGCCTGCCACGGGTCGTACGGCCGCTGCCGGAAGTGGATGTCGTCGAACACCACCGGCGAGCGCAGGTGGGCGGCCGAGCTGACGGAGACGATCCGCGCGCCCCCGGCCGCGGCGAGCGCCGGGCGCAGGCCGGTGGCCAGCGCGAAGTGGCCGAGGTGGTTGGTCGCGAACTGCATCTCCCAGCCCTGCCCGGTGCGCATCTCCGGCGACGCCATGATGCCGGCGTTGTCGACCAGCATGTGCAGCGGTCCGTCCCAGGTGCGGACGAAGGCCGCGACCGAGCCGAGGTCGGCGAGGTCGAGCGGGGCGACCAGGATGCGGTCGTTGCCGGTGGTGCCGGTGATGTCCTCGGCGGCGCGCTGCCCGGCGTCGGGGTTGCGGACGGCGAGGGTGACGTCCGCCCCGGCGGCGGCGAGCGCGCGGGCGGTCTCCACACCGATGCCGGAGGCACCGCCGGTGACGACGGCCCGTCGCCCGGTCAGGTCGAGGCCGCGGACCACCTCCAGGGCCGTGGTGTCGCGGGAGAACGGCGTGGTGACGGGATTGCTGGTGGTCATGATCCATCCTTGTCGGCGGCGGGGCGGACCGGTGTCCGCCCGCTACGATGAGAAGCGGAGGATCCTCCGTTACGTCGAGCTTAACCGGAGGATCCTCCGGTTGCTAGTCCCGCCGGGCTCGGTGCCCGGTCGAACCGAGGAGGAGCCGTGCCCGACCGGCCACTGCGCGTCGACGCACAGCGCAACCGGCAACGCCTGGTGGACGCCGCGGTCCAGGCGTTTTCCCAGGCCGGTGCCGAGGTAACGCTGGATCGTGTGGCCCGGGAGGCCGGTGTCGGCATCGGCACCCTCTACCGCCACTTCCCGACCCGGGAGGCGTTGGTCGAGGCGGCGTACCGCAACGAGTTGGCCAAGCTCTGCGACGCCGTGCCGGAGCTGCTCGCCACCCGACCCGCCCAGACCGCGGTGCGGGACTGGATGGATCGGTTCGTCGACTACCTCGCCACCAAGCGGGGCATGGCCGACGCGCTGCGGCTGGTCATCGCCTCCGGTGCCAACCCGTACGCGCACAGCCGCGACCGACTGCTCGCCGCGCTGAACGACCTGCTCGCCGCCGGCGTAGCCGCCGGCACCGTACGCTCCGACGTGGCCGCCGCCGACGTGCTCGCCGGCCTGAGCGGCGTGGCGCTGGTGGCCGGCGAGCCCGAGCAGCGGGACCAGGCCGGCCGCCTGCTCGACCTGCTGATGGACGGACTGCGTCACCGGCAGGGCTGACCTCCGACGCCGGCCGGCCCGGTTCCGGCCCGCGACCGCCGGCACGCTGACAGACTCGGCCGGTGGGCGGGTACGGGTGGCGGGGGCGCCTCGGGCCGGCGGTGCCGGTGGCCCCGGGGGCCCGGGTGGACCGGTTCGAGATCTTCTTCGACCTGGTCTTCGTCTTCTCGTTCTTCATCATCACCCGGGCCACCGCGCTCCAGGTGACCGGCGGCGCCCTGCTGCACGCCCTGCTGGTCCTCGCCGTGCTCTGGTGGTCGTGGGTGGTGCACAGCGTGGTGGCCACCCGGGTCCGGCTCGGTGAGGGCTTCGTCCCGGTGCTCATGACCGTCGGCATGGCCGCGCTGTTCACGTTCGCGCTGTCACTGCCGAACGCGTTCCGCGACCCGCGCGGCAACGCCGCCGGGCCGATCGTCGCGGCGCTCAGCTACACCGTGCTGCGGCTGGTGCACCTGCTGCTCTACCGGCACGTGGTGCGGGACAGCCCGAACGAGCGCCGGCAGTTGATCCGGTTCACCCCGGAGGTGATCGGCAGCACCGCGCTGCTGCTGGTAGCCGCGCTGGTCCCGCCGAAGATCGACGGCCTGTTCACGGCGTCGGTGGTCCGGGACGGCCTGTGGGCCACCGTCGTGCTGCTCCAGTACGGCACCGGCATCATCGCCGGGACCTGGGGCTGGGGCGTCGCCTCGGCCGAACACTGGACCGAGCGGTACGACCTCATCCTGATCATCGCGCTGGGTGAGTCGGTGATCTCCGTCGGAGTCGGCAGCAACCTGCTCGGGCAGCCGCCCACCTGGCCGGCCGTGACGGCCGCGGTGCTCGGCATCTTCTTCACCGCCGCGCTCTGGTGGGCGCACTACGACCTGGTCGGCCCGTCCGCCCGGATCGCCCTGCACGCCGCCCGGGACGGGCCGCGGGTGGCGATGGCCCGCGACGCGTACGCGTACCTGTTCCTGCCGATGATCGCGGGGATCATCCTGTTCGCGCTCGGCGCCGAGATGATCGTGCACGACATCGCCAACCCCGACGTGTCCCCGACCGAGTCGGCGCACGGGCCGGCCGTACCGCTGCTCTTCGGCGGCGTGGCCTGCTATCTCTGCGGCAACATGCTGTTCCAGGCGCGGACGCTGCGCACGGTGAGCTGGACCCGGGTGGTCGCGGTGCTGCTGCTGGGCGCCGCGATCCCGCTCGCCGAGCGGGTGCCGGGCCTGGTCGCGATGGCCATCCTGACCGTGATCGCGGTCGGTATGGTGGCGGCCGAGGTGATCGTCTTCGACGAGGGCCGGCGGGCGTTGCGGAAGCTGGTCTTCGAGGAGCGGGCCAGCCACGAGGCGCACGAGGCGGCTTGGCGGGCGCGCTGGCACGAGCAGCCCGACGACCGCGACGAGGGCGAGTGAGCCGCGGTGCGGTGAACCGTTCGGCGGCCACCTCCGTGGAACTACTTCGGCCCCACCGTGGGGCCGTCGTAGAGGGACGGGGACCCGCATGACCATCGACACCGTTTCCGCCGGCGCGGCCGGCACCTGGCAGCTCGGCGATCTGACCGTCAACCGGATCGGCCTCGGCGCGATGCGGTTGACCGCGAACGCCGACGGCGGACCGAGCGACCGGGACCGGGCCGTCGCCGTGCTGCGCCGCGCGGTCGAGCTGGGCGTGAACCACATCGACACGGCGGCGTTCTACTTCTCGCCGCTGCGCTCGGCCAACGAGCTGATCAGCCGGGCGCTGTCGCCGTACCCGGAGGATCTGGTCATCGTCACCAAGGTCGGGCCGGGCAAGGACCCGTCCGGCGAGTGGCTGCCGATGGCCCGGCCGGAGCAGTTGCGCGGCCAGGTCGAGGAGAATCTGCGCCAGCTCGGCCGGGACCACCTGGACGTGGTCAACCTGCGGGTGTACGGCCCGGAGCCGCTGGGCGAGCACTTCGGCGCGCTCGTCGAGCTGGTCGACGCCGGGCTGATCCGGCACCTCGGCGTCTCCGCGGTCCGCCCGCACCAGGTCGCCGAGGCGCGGGCGATCGCGCCGGTGGTCTGCGTGCAGAACTCGTACGGCCTCGGCTACCGCCGCAGCAACGACGAGCTGATCCGGGACTGCGCCGCGCACGGCACCGCGTTCGTGCCGTTCTTCTCGATCGTGACCAGCGGACGGGAGGCCGGGGCGACCGGCGAGGAACACCCCGAGGTGCTCGCGGTGGCGCGCGAGCACGGCGTCACCCCGGCGCAGGTCCGGCTGGCCTGGACGCTGAGCCGGGGCCCGAACGTGCTCGCCATCCCGGGCACCGGCGACCCGGCACACCTGGAGCAGAACGTCGCGGCCGGCGCGCTGCACCTCTCCCCCGCCGCCCTGGAGCGACTCGACGCGGTGTGAGTCGGGTTAGGAGGGGCCCCCTGTTATGCACCAGGCGTTAAGAGGGGGCCCCGCCTTACCCCGCTTCGGCCCAGGGCAGAAGGGGACGGCGGGGAGCGCGGCGGGGCCGGAGACTGGGCCGATGGCGATCTTCTCCGTGCAGGCCCGGGCCACCGACGCGGCGAGCTGGGCCGAGCTGGCCCGCACCGTCGAGGCCGCCGGCTTCGACGCGCTCTCCGCCGCCGACCATCCGGGTTTCGGCCCCTCCCCGTTCGTGTCGCTCGCCGCCGCGGCGGCCGTGACCGGCACGCTGGGCCTCGGCTCCTACGTGTCCAACGCCGGGGTCCGCGAGCCGCTCCTGCTCGCCGCCGACGTGGCCACGCTGGACGTGGTCTCCGGCGGGCGGGCGCGGCTCGGCCTGGGCGCCGGCCACACACCGGGCGAGTGGCGGGCCGTCGGGCGTGAGCGCCCGGACGTCGCCGGCCGGGTCCGCCGCTGCGTCGCGGTCGCCGAGGCGGTACGCGCGCTGCTGGCCGGCGACGAGGTCACCGTGGACACGCCGGACCTGGCCGCGTTCGCCGCCCGCCTCGACGGGCCGCGCCCGGTCCAGGACCGCATCCCGCTCACCGTGGGCACCGCCAACTCGACGCTGCTGCGCTGGGCCGGCGCGCACGCCGACGTGGTCGGCCTGACCGGCTTCGGGCGTACCCTGCCCGACGGTCACCGGCACGAGGTCCGGTGGCGGGCCGACCAGATCGAGGCGCAGCTCGCCCACGTGGCCGCCGGCGCGGCCGGCCGCGCCGAGCCGCCCGTCCTGGAGGCGCTGGTCCAGCGCGTCGCCGTGACCGACGACGCCGAGGCGGTCGCCGCCGAGACGGCCGCGGAGACCGGTCTCACCCCGGCCGAGGTGCTGGCCACCCCGTTCGTGCTGATCGGCACCGCGGACGAGATCGCGACGGCCGTCGCCGCGCACGAGCGCCGCTGGGGCGTCACCCGCTTCGTGGTGCGTGCCGACGCGGTCGCCGCGCTCGCTCCGCTCCTGCCCCGGCTGGCGTGAAACGGGTCGACTTCGAGCGCACTCGAGATAGGACACTGGGGTCATGACGACGACACGACGGTTGGGCCGCAGCGGCATCGAGGTCAGCGCGATCGGCATGGGTTGCTGGGCGATCGGCGGTCCGCTCTGGGACGGCGCGCAGCCGCTCGGTTGGGGCGAGGTGGACGACGACGAGTCGGTCCGCACCGTGCACCGGGCGCTGGATCTGGGCGCGACCCTCTTCGACACCTCCAGCAACTACGGCGCGGGGCACAGCGAGCGGGTGCTGGGCCGCGCGCTCGCCGGCCGGCGGGACCGGGCGGTGATCGCCACCAAGTTCGGCTATCCCACCGACGAGGCGACCCGGCAGGCCGCCGGCGAGGACGCCAGCCCGGAATACGCGCGGCGCAGCCTGGAGGGCTCGCTGCGCCGGCTCGGCACCGACCACGTCGACCTCTACCAGCTGCACCTGGGCGGGCTTCCGGTGCCGCGGGCGCTGGACCTGGTCGAGACGCTGGAGGACCTGGTCGACGCGGGCAAGATCCGGGCGTACGGCTGGAGCACCGACGACCCGGCCTCGGCGCGCGCGTTCGCCGAGGCCGGCCCGCACTGCGCGGCGATCCAGCACGACCAGTCGGTGTTGCGGGACAACGCCGCGATGCTGGCGGTCTGCGACGAGTTCGACCTGGCCAGCCTCAACCGGGGGCCGCTGGCGATGGGCCTGCTCACCGCGAAGTACCAGGGCGCGCCGGCGGCCCGGGGCGGCGACGACGTGCGCGGGTCGGCCCCGGAGTGGCTGGACTGGTTCAGCGACGGCGTCCCGCGCGCCGAGTGGGCCGACCGGGTGGCCCGGGTCCGCGAGGCGCTCACCGCCGACGGCCGCACGCTCGCCCAGGGCGCGCTGGGCTGGCTGCTCGCCCGCAGCCCGCACACGCTGCCGATCCCCGGCTGCCGGACGGTCGGCCAGGCCGCGGAGAACGTGGGCGCGTTGGCGTACGGGCCGTTGCCGGAGGCGGCGTTCGCCGAGGTGGAGCGTCTCCTCGCCGACCTGCGCACCACCCCGGCGACCGCGTGAGCGCCGCCGTGCCCGGCGACTCCGACCTCGACCGACGCTTCGCGCTGCCGGCCACCGCCGACGATCGCACGCTCCTCGACACCTTCCTCGACTTCCAGCGGGACGCCCTGGTCCGCAAGTGCGCGGACCTGTCCGACGAGCAGCTGCGGTCGCGGCCGGTGCCGTCCTCCAGCCTGTCGCTGCTCGGCCTGGTCCGGCACCTCGCGACCGTCGAACGCTGGTATTTCCAGGGTGTGGTCGCGGACGAGCCGTGGCCCGGTGACCTGTTCGACCTGACCGACGACTTCGACGCGCCGTTCCACGACGTCGCCCACGCCACCGGTCGGGAGAGCTTCGCGCTCTGGCGCGAACAGGTGGCGGCGTCCCGCCGGATCGCCGCCGCGCGCCCGCTCGACGCGATCGGCCGCACCCCCGGCACCGGAGCCGAACGGTCGCTGCGGTGGGTGCTCACCCACATGATCGACGAGTACGCCCGGCACCTGGGCCAGGCCGACATCCTGCGCGAGGCCGTCGACGGCCTCGCCGGGGAGTGACCGGAGCTTCGGTCTCGGGCGTGTCGCAGAGGGCAGAGATGTGTTCTCGCGGGGAGTATGCCTCTCGGTCATAATTATGACCGAGAGGCATACCGCTCCGAACGCATGTCCTTCGTCGCCCGCGTCACGCCCGCCACGCGCCGCCGAGCCCGGGCCGGGGCGGGCGTGAGTGATTTCGCTCCACGCATCCGAATCCCGCTCCGTGCTCGAAGATGGGAACATGCGGATCCTCATGGCCGGCGTGTCCGGCTTCCTCGGCACCCGACTGGTCGACCGGCTCACCGCCGACGGGCACCAGGTCACCCGCCTGGTCCGCCGCCCGCCGCGCACGCCGGACGAGCGGCAGTGGAATCCGGCCGCCGCACAGCTCGACCCGCAGGTGGTCGCGGACGCCGACGCGGTGGTGAACCTGGCCGGCGCCGGGGTGGGCGACAAGCGTTGGACCGACGACTACCAGAAGCTGATCCGGACCAGCCGGGTGGACAGCACGACCACGCTCGCCATCACGATCGCGGGCCTGCCCGCCTCGGACCGGCCGACGGCGTTGCTGAACTCCTCCGCGGTCGGCTGGTACGGCAACACCGGGGACCGGACGGTGGAGGAGGACGCGCCGGCCGGTGAGGGGTTCCTGGCCGACGTGTGCCGGGTCTGGGAGGCGGCGACCCGACCGGCCGAGGACGCCGGGGTCCGCGTGGTGCGGCTGCGTACCGGGCTGCCGCTGCACCGCGACGGCGGCCTGCTCAAGCCGCAGTTGCTGCCGTTCCGGCTCGGCATCGGCGGCAAGCTGGGCAGCGGCCGGCAGTGGCTGCCGTGGATCTCGATGCGGGACTGGCTGGACGCGGCGTCCTTCCTGCTGACCCGCGACGACGTGGCCGGCCCGGTCAACGTGGTCGGTCCGGCGCCGGTCACGAACGCCGAGTTCACCCGCGAGCTGGCCCGCCAGCTGCACCGGCCGGCGATCATGCCGATCCCGGCGCTGGCGTTGAAGGTGGCCCTCGGCGGTTTCGCGCAGGAGGCGCTCACCAGCACCCGGGTGCTGCCGGGGGTGCTGGGGAAGGCCGGCTTCACCTGGACCCACCCGGACCTGCCGGGCGCGCTGCACGCCGCCCTCACCGACTGAGGGCGGCGCGATCTGCTGGTAGGTGTCGAGCGGGGCCCCCGCCTCTACCGGAGGCGTTAGGCGGGGGCCCCTCCTTGCATCGGGTCAGCAGCCGATGACCCAGTAAGCGGGGCCGGTCTGCTTCAGCGCGGTCGTGTAGAAGGTGTTGTAGAGGCCCATCCGCTGGCCACTGCCGAGCGCGTAGGCGTACCCGCCGGACTGGTAGGCGCGGCCGGCCGCGACGTGCGCGTAGTTGCTGGCGGTGACGCAGACCGGTGCGGTGGTCGGCGACGCGGTGGGCGAAGCGGTCGGCGTGGGGGACGCGGTCGCCGTCGGGGTCGGGCTGGGCGTGGCGCCGCCGCCCAGACCGAAGAAGAGCGCGTCGCGGTACGTCGAGCAGATGGTGTCCAGGAAGTACGCCCCGGCGGTGCCGCACTGGTCGGCGGCCGAGCCCGGGTCGACGGGCGTGCCGTGGCCCATCCCGGAGACCCGGTAGACACGGACCTGGTCGTTGCCGTAGACCTCCAGGCTGGTGCCGCCCGGCAGCGACGAGGTGCTGGTCGGGGTCTGCGAGACGCCGAGCACGTTGGTCCACTGGTCCCGCGACTCGGTCGCGTTCGCCACGTTGACCGTGTAGTCGCTGGTGCCGTGCCAGACGGCCACCCGTGGGCGCGCGCCGGAGTAGCCGGCGTACGCGTTGCGGACCAGGTCGCCCCACTGCGCCGGGGTCTTGTCGACGCCCGGGTTCATGCAGCTGAACGCCGTGGTGGTGCTGGTGGCGCAGCGGTACGGGATGCCGGCGATGATCGAGCCGGCGGCGAACACGTCCGGGTAGGTGGCGAGCATGACGGAACTCATCGCGGCGCCGGCGGAGAGGCCGCTGACGTAGACGCGGCCGGCGGCGGTGCCGTAGTTCGTCTTCGCGTAGTCGACCATCTGCTTGATCGACAGCGCTTCGCCCTGGCCGCGGGCGGTGTCGCCGGTCTCGAACCAGTTGAAGCAGGAGTTGGCGTTGTTGCCGGACGGCTGCTGCGGCACGATCAGTGCGAACTTCCACTGGTCGGCGTACTTCTGCCAGCCCGAGTTGGTGAAGTAGGTGGAGGCGTTCTGGGTGCAGCCGTGCAGCAGCACCACGGCGGGCGCGTTGCCGGGCAGGCCGTCCGGGCGGTAGGCGTACATGGTCAGGTTGCCGGGGTTGGAGCCGAACCCGGTGACCTGGGTCAGCGAGGCGGCCTGCGCGGGCAGGGCGGCGACCAGGACGCCGGCCGCGGCCAGCACGACCCCGGCCGCCGCCCCGGCGAGGCGGGTGATGAGGGATGAGGAGCGGGACACGGGGACCTCCCGATCATGGAATGTGAACTGAGTCACTCTCCGAGTTGCCGAGACGTTACGTCCGTGTTTCATCGACAGGAATGGCTGTCGGTCACACATTCCCCGTCCGGGCGGTGTGCCCAGGTCCGGTTGGTAACGTCCGCTGCGTGCCGTCCTCCCCGTCCCCGGTCACCCGCGACCGGCGCGCCGACCTGCTGGTGACACTCGCGGCGGTGGCGCTGGCGCTCTGGGTCACCAGCGGGATGTGGCGGGACCCGAACACCCGGACGATCACCGTCAACTCCAGCGACCAGGCGCTCTTCGAGTGGCTGCTGGCCTTCGGCGGCCACGCGCTCAGCCACGGCGAGAACCCGCTCTTCACCCACCTGATCAACGTCCCGGACGGGGTGAACCTCGCGGTCAACACCTCGATCACCGTGTACGCGGCGGTCTTCGCGCCGCTGACGTACCTGATCGGGCCGCCCGCGACGTTCCTGGTGATCCTCACGCTCAACCTGGCCGCCACCGCGGTGGCCTGGTACTGGCTGCTCAGCCGGCACCTGGTCGGCAGCCGGCTGGCCGCCGGGGTGGGCGCGCTGTTCATCGCCTACTGCCCGGCCATGGTGTCGCACGCCAACGCGCACCTGAACTGGACCGCCGGCTGGCTGGTGCCGCTGCTGATCTGGGGCGTGTTCCGGCTGCGCCGGCCCGGCCGCGCGGTCACCGGCGGGATCGTGCTCGGCCTGCTGGTGGCGGTGGCGTTCTCGATCGCCGCCGAGGGCCTCTTCTTCACCGCCCTGGCGCTCGCGGCGTTCCTGCTGGTCTGGGCGCTGCACCCGGCCCGGCGGGCGGAGGTGCGGGCGGCGCTGCCGCGCGTGCTGGCCGGGCTCGGGGTGACCGCCCTGGTGGCCGGCGTGCTGCTGGCGTACCCGCTGTGGCTGCACTTCGCCGGGCCGCAACGGTTCCACGGCACCGGCTTCGACCCGCTGATCCACTCCGAGGACATCGCCGCGTACCTGTCGTACCCGCGCCGATCGCTCGCCGGCTGGGCCGGGTTCGGCACCTCGCTGGCGCCCAACCCGACCGAGGAGAACTCGTTCTTCGGCGTCCCGCTGCTGCTGCTCGCGGTCGCCTGCTTCGCCCTGCTCTGGCGACGCGCCGACCGGGCGTTCCGGGCCACCCTGCTCGCGCTCGGCGTGACCGCGGTGGTCTTCGCGGTGCTCTCCTGGGGGCCGACGGCCAAGTGGAACGGCCGGCGCACCGACCAACTGCTGCCGTTCGGGGTGCTGGACAACCTGCCGGTGGTCAACGCGGCGCTGCCGTCCCGGCTGGCCCTGGTCGTCGCGCCGGTGATCGGGCTGCTGCTGGCGTACGCGATCGACGCGCTGCGCGCCCGGCCGCCCCGGCGGGCGGTCGGCGCGGCCTGGCTGGTCGGCTTCGTCGTCGCGCTGCTGCCGCTGTTGCCGACCCCGCTGCTCACCAGCGTCCGCGAGCCGATCCCGGTGTTCATCACCGGCGGGGCCTGGAAGCGCTACGTCCCGCCCGACGGGGTGCTCACCCCGCTGCCGCTGACCGTCGACGTCTACCCGGACGGGCAGCGCTGGCAGGCGTACGCCCTCGCCCACCGGCAGGGTGAGTTCCGCATCCCGGCCGGCTTCTTCCTCGGCCCGGGCGGGCCGGACGGCCGGGGCCGGATCGGCCCGGTGCCGCGCACCTTCGACACGTTGATGGACCAGGCCGGCAGTACCGGGCTGGTGCCGATCGTCACCGAGGGCAGCATCCAGGAGTCGCGGGCCGACCTGCGCTACTGGGGGGTGCGGGCGGTGGTGCTGGCCGACCGGGTGCACGGCGCCAAGTACGACGTCGACGAGGAGGCGCTGCGGCGCACCGCCACCGCCCTGCTCGGCCCGCCGGAGCGGGTCGAGGACGTCTGGCTGTGGCGGGTGCCCGCGGCGTGACGCGACGAGCGTCACGAGCCGGCGGCCCGGCCGGCGGGACTACGCTGGCCGGGTGAGCGTGACGACTTCCGGACCGACCGCCGTCCGCGCCGGCCGGCTCGACTACCAGGCCGCCTGGGCCGAGCAGCGCCGGCTGCACGAGGCCGTGGTGGCCGGCGAGCGGGGCGACACGGTGCTGCTCCTGGAGCACCCGAGCGTCTACACCGCCGGCAAGCGCACCGAGCCGTGGGACCGGCCGACCGACGGCACGCCGGTGGTGGACGTGGACCGCGGTGGCAAGATCACCTGGCACGGCCCGGGGCAGCTGGTCGGTTACCCGATCGTCCGCCTGCCCGACCCGGTCGACGTGGTGGCGTACGTCCGGCGCACCGAGCAGTTGCTGATCGACGTCTGCGCCGAGTTCGGGCTGGCCGCCGGCCGGGTCGAGGGCCGCAGCGGCGTCTGGGTGCCGGAGGACGACCGGGGGCCGGCGCGCAAGGTGGCCGCCATCGGCATCCGGGTGGCCCGCGGCGTCACGCTGCACGGCTTCTCCGTCAACTGCGACTGCGACCTGGGCTTCTTCGACCGGATCGTGCCCTGCGGCATCCGCGACGCCGGAGTCACCTCGCTCACCGCCGAGCTGGGCCGGCCGGTCACCGTCGACGACGTGCTGCCCGTGGTCGAGCGGCGGCTGCCCACCCTGACCCGGATCTGACGCCCTCCACCTGCGCGGATCCGCTCAGTCCGGGCAAAGATATAGACGATCATTGATATTTACTGTCGTAAATGCGACGCTGGGTATGGAAGCGCTCCCACTCCCATCCTAAGCGCCGAAGGAGGACGTAACCGTGCGTTCCCACCACCAATCCGGACGACAGCGATCAACCGTCCGCGCGCTCCTCGTGGCTCTCGCCCTGATCGCCGGCATCCTGGCCGTGCCCGGCGCGGCCCAGGCCCACGGCACGATCGTCAGCCCGGGCACCCGTGCCTACAAGTGCTGGCAGACCTGGGGCAGCCAGCACACCAACCCGGCCATGCAGCAGCAGGACCCGATGTGTTGGCAGGCGTTCCAGGCCAACGCCGACACCATGTGGAACTGGATGAGCGCGCTGCGCGACGGCCTCGGCGGGCAGTTCCAGGCCCGCACCCCGGACGGGCAGCTCTGCAGCAACGCGCTGTCCCGCAACGACAGCCTGAACCGGCCCGGAGCGTGGAAGACCACCAACATCGGTCGCAACTTCACGGTCCAGCTCTACGACCAGGCCAGCCACGGCGCCGACTACTTCAAGGTCTACGTGAGCAAGCAGGGGTTCAACCCGACCACCCAGAAGCTCGGCTGGGGAAACCTCGACTACATCACCCAGACCGGCCGGTACGCGCCGTCGCAGAACATCAGCTTCAACGTCTCGACCTCCGGCTACACCGGACACCACATCCTGTTCGTCATCTGGCAGGCATCCCACCTCGACCAGGCGTACATGTGGTGCAGTGACGTGAACTTCACCTGATCCGACGCACCGCTCCGGCCCGGGACGTCCGCGTCCCGGGCCGGAGTCGCGCCACCGTCAGGGCGTGAGGCGGTGCAGGTCGCGCGGGAAGGCGGTCACCTCCCGGACGTTCGCCGCGCCGGTCAACCGGGCGACGAACCGCTCCAGGCCGATCGCGAAGCCGCCGTGCGGCGGCATGCCGTGCCGGAACGCGTCCACGTACCCGGCGTACGGCTCCACCGGTTCGCCGCGCGCCGCCAGCGCGGCCAGGTAGTCGGCGTGCCGGTGCAGCCGCTGCCCGCCGGTGACCAGCTCCATCCCCCGGAACAGCAGGTCGAAGCCGTTCGAGTGGCTCGGCAGGGCCGGGTCCGGGTGGGTGTAGAAGGGCCGCTTCGCCATCGGGTACCCGGTGACGAACAGGAAGTCGCTGCCGTGCTCGGCCCGGGCCCACTCCCCCAGCGCCCGCTCGTGCGCGGGCGCCAGGTCGGGCTCGTCGGCCGGCGCCCCGGCGATCTTCAGCGCGTCGGTGAAGTGCACCGCCGGGATCTCCGCGGGCACCTCCGGCACCGTCACCCCGAGCGTGTCGAGCGCCCCACCGGCCCGCTCGACGACACCGGCGAGCATCCCGGCCAGGGTGTCCCGCAGCACTGCCATCACGTCCCGGTGGTCGGTCACGAAGCCCACCTCCACGTCGAGCGAGGTGTACTGGGCCAGGTGGCGCACCGTGTCATGGGGCTCGGCGCGGAACACCGGCCCCACCTCGTACACCCGCTCGAAGACGCCCACCATGAGCTGCTTGTAGAACTGCGGCGACTGGGCCAGGTAGGCGGGCCGCCCGAACCAGTCGAGCGCGAACACGTTCGCGCCGCTCTCGGTGGACGAGCCGACCACCTTCGGCGTGTGCACCTCGACGAAGCGCTGCCGGTCGAGCGTGGCCCGGAAGCCGGCCACCGCCGCCGCCGAGAGCCGCAACGCGGCCGAGCGGGTCGGGTGCCGCAACGCGGTCGACGCGTGGTCGAGCTGGGTGGGCAGGTTCGCGGTGAGCGCCGGCCGGTACAGGTCGAACGGGGGCGGTACGGCGGGCGGGCCGAGCGGTCGTACCGTCGGCTCGACGACCTCGACCCCGGCGGGCGCGGTGGGGTTCGCGACCACGGTGCCGACCACCTCGACGACGGTCTCCTCGGTGAGCGCCTCGACCTGCGCGCGCACGTCGGGCGCGGCGACCACCACCTGGGCGAGCCCGGCGGCGTCCCGGACGATCAGGAACGCCACCGACTTGAGCAGCCGGCGGCGATGGACCCAGCCGGCGAGCCGGACGGTCGCGCCGACGTGGGTGGGGAGTTGGGTGGACAGGATGCGTTGCACGGTGACTACCTCCTTGATCAATCGCAACGCGATCCCCAGGGAGGTGTGGGCGAGCGGGATCCTCGCGGTGCCACCACACCTTCGCCCTCCGCCTCGGCGGAGGGCCTCGTTCGTCGCCTTTTCACCGGGGCCAGCCGGGCGGGTTCTACTGGGCGCGGCGTGTTAACAAGGGGCCCCGCCTCTACCGGAGGCGTTAATAGGGGGCCCTTCCTTACACGCGGCCGTTCTTCCCGCAGCTCGGGAGGGTCTTCGTCGGCCGAGCGCCAGACCGCCTTGCAGCACCTCGGCGGCTCTCTGGGCTGGCGTGTCGGTCCGCTACTCGGCTCCGTCGCAGCTCTGCCGGCACGCTAGCACCCCCGCCACCGGAATGTGACGCGGTTTTTTGACCGCTCGTGTCCGGTGTCACAACGTTTCAGGGGTGACGGCCGTCGCCCGACGTTCATCGACCGCCGCCGACCGGCGTAGGCTCGATTTCGTGACGATCGAGCAAACCGCGCCGACGACTGAGCAGCCCGCGCGCACCGCGACCGTCGCCCCGGAGGGGCGGCGGATGCTGCGGATCGAAGCGCGCAACGCCGAGACGCCGATCGAGCGCAAACCCCCGTGGATCAAGGTCAAGGCCAAGATGGGCCCGGAGTACACCCAGTTGCGCGGGCTCGTCTCGCGCGAGGGTCTGCACACCGTGTGCCAGGAGGCCGGCTGCCCCAACATCTACGAGTGCTGGGAGGACCGCGAGGCCACCTTCCTCATCGGCGGCGACCAGTGCACCCGCCGCTGCGACTTCTGCCAGATCGACACCGGCAAGCCGGCCGAGTTCGACGCCGACGAGCCGCGCCGGGTCGCCGAGTCGGTGGCCGCGATGGGCCTGCGCTACGCCACCATCACCGGCGTGGCCCGCGACGACCTGCCCGACGGCGGCGCCTGGCTCTACGCCGAGACGGTCCGGCAGATCCACGCCCTGCGGTCCGGCTGCGGCGTCGAGCTGCTGATCCCCGACTTCAACGCGGTGCCCGAGCAGCTCGCCGAGGTCTTCGGCTCCCGCCCCGAGGTGCTGGCGCACAACGTGGAGACCGTGCCGCGCATCTTCAAGCGCATCCGCCCGGCGTTCCGCTACGAACGTTCGCTCGACGTGATCCGCCAGGCCCGCGCCGACGGCCTGGTCACCAAGAGCAACCTGATCCTCGGCATGGGCGAGGAGCGCGCCGAGGTCTCCCAGGCGCTGCGCGACCTGCACGAGGCCGGCTGCGAGCTGATCACCATCACGCAATACCTGCGCCCCTCCCCCCGGCACCACCCGGTCACCCGCTGGGTCAAGCCGGAGGAGTTCGTCGAGCTGCGCGAGGAGGCCGAGGAGATCGGCTTCGCCGGCGTGATGAGCGGCCCGCTCGTCCGCTCGTCCTACCGCGCCGGCCGCCTCTACCAGCAGGCGCTCGCCGCCCGCGAACAGGTCACCGTCGCCGGCTGAGGCGGGCGTCGCACCGCGTCGCCCGCCGCCGGCCCCCGGCCGGATGCCATGATCCAGGCATGACCGCCGGGGTACGCCAGGAGCCACGCGAGGCCGACCGCCCGCGTACGCCCCGGCGTCCCCGGCTGCCGACGCTGCTCACCCTGCTGGTCGGGTTCGCCGGCGTCGGCTACCGGTTGGCGCTGCTGCTCGCCGACGCCCCGCCCAGCAACAGCGACGAGGCGACCATGGGGCTGGCCGCCCTGCACATCGCCCGGGGCGACGACTTCCCGGTCTGGTTCTACGGCCAGGCGTACATGGGCACGCTGGAGGCATACCTGGCCGCGCCACTGGTCGCGGTCGCCGGGCCGTCCGTGCTCGTGCTGCGGCTGCCCACCCTGGTCCTGTACGCGCTGTTCCTCCTGCTGTCCTGGCGGCTCACCCGCCGGCTCGGCGGCGACCCCTGGTACGCCCTGCTGGTCGTCGCCGTGCTGGCGCTCGGCGCCGACCGGGTGGTGAAGGACCAGCTCATCGCCGGCGGCGGCTATCCCGAGCTGAATCCGGCCGGCGCGGCACTGGCGCTGCTCACCGTCGCGCTGTGCGGCAACGGGCCGGGCGCGCGACTGCCCCGCTGGGCGGCCTGGGGGCTGGTCGCCGGCGTGCTGCTCTGGGTCGACCCGCTGATCCTGCCGTACGTGCTGACCCTCGGCGCCCTGCTGGTGGCGTGGCGGCGGCGGGAGCTGGCCGGCCGCGCCGGGGCGGTGCTCGGCGGCGCGCTGCTGCTGGGTGTCGCCCCGATGGTGCTGGACAACCTCCGGCACGGGCGCAATCCGCTCACCGCGGTGCTGGCCGCCAGCGGCTCCGGCACGGCGGCGGGCTGGGCCGAGCGGTGGCACGGCGGGCTGGTCGTCGGCCCGCCGCTGGCCATGGGCTTCTGCTCGCCCGGCCGCTGCGCCCCCTGGCAGCTCTGGTGGGCCCCGGTCTTCCTCGTCCTGCTGCTGCTCGCGGGGTACACCGCGTGGCGCACCCTGCGCCGACCCGTCCCGCCGTCGACGGCGGAGCGGCGGGTGTCGGCGGGGGTGCGGTTGGCGCTGCTCGCCGGCGCGGCGGCGGTGCTGGCCGCGTACGCGTCGAGCAGCGCGGCCGGGCGGACGCCGCTGGAGAGCAGCCGCTACCTGTCCTGCCTGGCGGTCGCCGTCCCGGCCCTGCTCTGGCCGCTGTGGCAGGTCGCCCGCCGGCTGGCCGACGTGCGGTCGCTCAGGAGCGGGGTGGCCGGCGTCGGGGCGGTGGTGGTGCTCGCCGGGATCCTCGGCACCGGGGTGAGCGCCACAGTGGACGCGATCCGGGCGGTGCCGGCCGTGCACGCCGAGGCCGACCGGCACCGGATGCTCGTCGACGCCCTCGGCGAACTGGGCGTCCGGCACGCGCGTGGCGGCTACTGGACGTGCAACCGGATCTCGTTCGCCAGCGGCGAGGACACCGTCTGCGCGGTGGTCGACGACGAGCTGCGCCCCGGCTTCGACCGACTGCCGGGATATCGGCGGGCGGTGGCCGCGGACCCGGACGCGGCGTGGGTGGCGCCGGACGGCTCCCCGCTGGCCGCCCGGCTGGATCGGCAGCTCGGCGCGGAACCGGGCGCCCTGCGGGTGATCACGCTCCCCGGCTGGCGGATCTACCTGCCCCGCCGCTGAGCCGGGGCCGGCGGCGGGTCGAGCAGGCCCAGGCGGTGCGCCAGCGCGGCGGCTTCGACCCGGTTGGTCACGTCCAGCTTGGCGATGATCCGGGAGACGTGCACGCTTGCCGTCTTCGGGGAGATGAAGAGCCGCTCGGCGATCCGGCTGTTGCTGTGCCCCTCGGCGACCAGCCGCAGCACCTCCCGCTCCCGGCTGGTCAGCAGATCCGGCCCGGGTCGCCCGGTGCCGCGCAGCCCCACCCGGCGGGCCAGCGTGGTGGCCTGCTCGCCCAGCGGGGTCGCGCCCAGCCGGGCGGCCAGCTCGACCGTCTCCCGGACGGCGGCGGCCACCTCGTCCCGCTCGCCGGCGGCCGCGGCCGCCTCGGCCAGCCCGAGCAGCGCCCGCCCCAGAGGATGCGGCGGCCCGGCCGCCCGCCACGCCGCCACCGCGGCCCGCCACGCCTGCACCACCTCGCCCGTCGACAGCCGCGCCTCGCCCGTCGACAGCCGCGCCTCACCGGTCGACGGCCGCGCCTCACCCTCGGGCTCGGCACCACCCGCACCCGGACCGGCGGTCCCGGCGAGGGCGGCAGCGCCCGCCCCGGAGACGGCCGACACCGGCGGGGCCTCGCCGCACTCGCGGCCGGCCGGGTCGAGGCCGAACAGGAGCGCGGCGACCTGGGCGGCGTGCGCCCGCTCAGCCGGATGGCGGGCCGGCAGCACCGCCGCCACCGCGGACACCTCTGCGGCCAGCGCCGGATCACCGGCGAGCACCGCTGCCCGGGCCGACGCGCTGAGCACCGGCCAGCCCTCGCGAGGCAGGTCGGCCAGGTGCGGATCGCCCAGGGCGGCGCGGGCCGCGCGGGCCGCCTCCAGCTTGTCGTCGGCGGACAGGGCGGCCTCGACGCGCAGCTCGTGCAGCGGAAGCCGGTGGTTCGGCCAGAGATAGGGCCGGGCCAGGAACGCCAGCGCCCGCCCGACGAGTTCGCCGGCGCCGGGATGCGCCCGGGCCAGTCGCAGCCCGGCACGCAGTTGGAGCCAGTGCAGCCCGGAGACGCCCGGCGGGTCGATCCGGGCCGCCTCGGCGCAGGTCGCGTCCGCCTCGTCCCACCGGCCCAGCGCGATCAGCGCCTCGGCCCGGTTGGAAAGCAGGTAGGCGCCGATCGACCGGCTGATCCCGGCCCGGCGCGCCTCGCTCACGCCGGCCGCGGCGGCCTCCTCCGACTCGGCGTACCGGCCCAACTCGTAGAGCACGTCGGAGAGGAAGACCAACGCGCTGACCAGGGCCCACGAGTCGCCGGCCGCCCGGGCCCGCTCCTGCACCCGGCGCAGCTCGGCCAGCCCCAGATCCGGGGTGTCGTCGATGCGGTGCAGCAGGGCGATCCGGGTGGGCAGCAGCACCAGGTCGGTGCCGGTCTCGGACGCGCCGGCCATCGCCTCGGCGGCGACCGAGGCGGCCTCCCGGGGGTCGACCTTCATCAGGTGCGCCGCGATGTCGGCGAGCACCCCGAACCGTTCCGCGCCGCCCGGCGCGCCGGCCGCCAGCCGGTACGCCTCGCGCAGCTCCACCGCGCCGTCGCTCTTGCCGAGCAGGGCGAGCAGCCGGCCGCGGTGGTCGAGCAGGGCGGCGGCGCGCAGCGGCTCGGCCGCCGGGTCGACCTCGGCCAGCGCGGCCCGGGTGAGGGTGAGCGCCCGGCCCAGGTCTCCGGCGGTGACCGCCGCCGTCAACGTCTCCTCCAGCACCCGCAGGTGGTCCATGCCGAGGCGGTCGGCGGCGTCGGGCACCAGCTCCCACAGTTCGAGGACGCGCTCCAGCAGTCGGCTCTGCTCGGCGTACGCGGATCGCTCCGCCGCCGCCGCGGCGGCGGCCCGGGCAGCGGTGAGGGCGCGCGGGTGGTCGTGTGCCGCGTACCAGTGGTGGGCGACCTCGGCCGGGGCGCGGCCGGCGGCCACCAGGTGCGGCTGCGCCTCGATCGCCGCGGCGTACCGGGCGTGCAACCGGGCGTGCTCGCCGGGGAGCAGGTCGTCGTGCACCGCCTCGCGGACCAGCGCGTGCCGGAACTCGTAGTCGCCGTCGGGATCGGCGACCACGAGCTGCCCGGCGACGGCGGCGCGCAGCGCGTCCTCCAGCTCGGCCTCGGGCAGCCCGGCCACCTCGGCGACGAGCTGGTGGGAGAAGCGGGTGCCGCCGGCCGCGGCGATCCGCAGCACCCGCTGGGCCGGCTCGGGCAGCCGGTCCACCCGGGCGAGCAGCAGGTCGCGCAGCGTCTCGGGCAGCACCGCGCAGCCGACCGGGTCACCGGCCGCGGCGAGTTCCTCGATGAAGAACGGGTTGCCCTGGGTGCGGTCGTGCACGTCGTCGACGGCGCGGGCGGACGGTTCGACGCCGAGCAGGTCGGCGAGGACGGCGGCGGTGCCGTCGCGGTCGAGCCGGGCCAGCTCGATGCGGTCGACGCCGCGGACCCGGTCCAGCTCGGCGAGGAAGGGCCGCAGCGGGTGGCCGCGGTGCAGCTCGTCGGTGCGGTAGGTGCAGACGACGAGCAGGCGGGTGGCGCGGGCGGCCCGCACCAGGAAGCCGATCAGATCCCGGGTGGACCGGTCGGCCCAGTGCAGGTCCTCGATCACCAGCACCAACGGGCGTTCCTCGGCGATCCGCCGGAACAGCTCGGCGACCAGGTCGAACAGGTAGCCGCGCGGGCTGTCGGGAAGGGCCGGACCGGCAGGCGCGGCGGCGGCGGGCATCCGGGCCAGCTCGGGCAGCAGCCGGGCGAACTCGGCCTCGTAGCCGGCGAAGGCCGCCGGGCCGTCGTGACGCAGCACGTCGCGCAGCGCGGCCGCGAACGGGGCGAACGGCAGGCCGGCCTCGCCCAGCTCGAGGCACTGACCGACCAGCACCCGCGCCCCGGTGGCGGCGACGTGACCGCCGAACTCCTCCAGCAGGCGGGTCTTGCCGACCCCGGCCTCGCCGCCGACCAGCACGGTGGTCGGGTCGCCGCCCCGGGCCCGGGCCAGCGCCCCGCCCAGCGCGGCCAGCTCGGGCTGCCGGCCGACGAGGACGGTGCTGGCGGCGCGTGCGGTCACGCCGTCGAGCATGCCACGGCGGTCCGACGACCCGACCGGCCCGGACGGCCCCTCGGCGACCGCCCGTCCGGCCGGTCCGGCCCGGTCGCCGGCGACCGTCGACCCGGCCGGGCTACCGGTCACCGCCGACCCGGCCGGACTGCCGGTCACCGCCGACCCGGCCGGGCTACCGGTCACCGCCGACCCGGCCGGACTGCCGGTCACCGCCGGCCCGGCCGCCCCCGTGACGGCCGGGCCGGTGCCGAGCGCACCGGCGAGGTCCGGGCCGGTGCCGACCCGGACGAACAGGTCCGGGCCGGTGATCGCCGGGCCGGTGAGCGGTGGGGCGGTCACCGGCGGGCGTCGGTGGTGCGGGCGGTGTGCTTGCGGCGGCTCAGCCAGCCGTGCGGGTGCCGGCGGGACAGCGACCGGGCGAGCCGGTCGTTGGCCGCGTCGGCCTGCAGCTCGGTGGCGTGGCTGCGGTGGATGCTGAGCAGGAACTCTGCGTCGTTGCCGAACATCTCGGATCTCCCTGTCGTGCGGTGTCGTGCTCGCTGTCGAGGTCGACTTTCCGCGCGCAGGTGCCCCCGGCGCATGGGTACGCCGCCTGATCTTCTGCCCGCGCCGCCTCCTTACCCGGCGGCCGGGCGGGCCGGCGCGGCCGTAAGGTACTCAGCCCGCGGCGGAACGGGTGGCCACGGATCAACCGGCCGAGCGCCGACCACTAGACTCTGCGGCATGGCAAAGCCCCAGGAGAAGGTCTCGTTCGGCCAGCGGCTGAAGCAGATCGGGATGGTGTTCAAGTTCACCGCCAAGCAGGACAAGTGGTTCGCGCCGCTGGCCGCGGCGGCGGTGCTGATCCCGCTCGCGCTCACCGTGGTCGCGGTGCTCGCCTGGGGCTGGATCTGGCTGCCGATCGGCATCCTGCTCGCGCTGCTCGCCCTGCTGATCGTGCTCAACCTGCGGTCCAACAAGGCGATGATGAACGCCGCCGAGGGGCAGCCCGGCGCGGCGGCGCAGATCATGGAGAGCATGCGCGGCGACTGGCGGGTCACCCCGGCGGTCAGCTCGACCACCCAGATGGACATGGTCCACCTGGTGCTGGGTCGCGCCGGCGTGATCCTGCTGGCCGAGGGGAACCCGCAGCGCGTGCGCGGCCTGCTCGGCCAGGAGAAGCGCCGGCTGGCCAAGGTGATCGGCTCGGCCCCGCTGCACGACTACGTGATCGGTTCCGGCGAGGGCGAACTGCCGGTCCGCAAGCTGCGGATGACCGTGATGCGGCTGCCGCGCACCCTCTCCCCGAAGGACGTCAACGCCCTCGACAAGCGGCTCAAGGCGCTGACCGCGCGGCCGCAGATGCCCAAGGGCGCGGTGCCGAAGAACATGCGGCCGCCGCGGGGCGCGTTCCGGCAGACCCGGGGTCGCTGACTCCCGACGTACGCGAGAAAGGAGCCGGTCCCCCACGGGGCCGGCTCCTTCTCTCGGTGGTTCAGCGGCGCGACGCGTCGGTGACGACCGCGCCGGTGAGCCGGTCGTGCAGGCCGCGACGGTGCTGATCCATGATCAGGGCCGGGACGACGAGAGCCAGCAGGAGTCCTCGCAGCAGCCCTCGGGCCAGCCCGATCCGGCCGCCGTCGGCCCAGGCCACGCAGCGCAGCCGGGTCAGGTACATGCCGGGGGTCTGGGCGAAGAGGCCGAGGAAGAACCCGTACTCGAGGATCAGCACCAGGACCGGCGGCCAGCCGTCGCGGACCGGGTCGGCGAAGGACCGGGCGACCATCAGACAGAGCACCCAGTCGATGACCAGCGCGCCGAAGCGGCGGCCGAGGCCGGGGGGCGTGAAGGCGGGGTCGGTGGCGGGTGGCACCGGTGCGGCGGCGGTATCGGTCACAGCGGCCAGGGTAGCGCCGCCTCGGCACCCACCGGAAAATCCGACAATGAACCCAATCACCTCCAGACGGTACGGACGATGACGCTCCGCGAGCGACGTAACACGGCGGAAACAGAGGAGACACGGCCGGGCAACCGCCCGGCCATAGCGTCGCCACCAGCCAGCGACCGGAGTGGACCTGCCAGGAGGACGTGTGTTCGCCAATCCCGAGGAACTCCTGCGATACCTCAAGAACGAGGACGTGAAGTTCGTCGACGTACGTTTCTGTGACCTGCCCGGCGTGATGCAGCACTTCAACCTGCCGGTCGAGTCCTTCGACGACAGCGTCTTCACCGACGGCCTCGCGTTCGACGGCTCGTCGATCCGCGGTTTCCAGGCCATCCACGAGTCGGACATGCTCCTGCTGCCCGACGTGGCCACCGCGTTCGTCGACCCGTTCCGGGCGCAGAAGACCGTCGCGATCAACTTCTTCATCCACGACCCGTTCACCCGCGAGGCGTACTCCCGCGACCCGCGCAACGTGGCCAAGAAGGCCGAGGCGTACCTCGCCGCCAGCGGCATCGCCGACACCGCCTACTTCGGCGCCGAGGCCGAGTTCTACATCTTCGACTCGATCCGCCACGAGACGTCGGCGCACCAGTCGTTCTACTACATCGACTCGATCGAGGGCGCCTGGAACACCGGCCGGGTCGAGGAGGGCGGCAACCGCGGCTACAAGACCGCCTACAAGGGCGGCTACTTCCCGGTGCCCCCGGTCGACCACTACGCCGACCTGCGCGACTCGATCGTGCGGCGGCTCGTCGACACCGGCTTCACCGTGGAGCGCTCGCACCACGAGGTGGGCACCGCCGGCCAGTCGGAGATCAACTACAAGTTCTCCACCCTGCTGCACGCCGGCGACCAGCTCCAGCTCTTCAAGTACATCGTGAAGAACGAGGCCTGGGCCAACGGCAAGACGGCCACGTTCATGCCCAAGCCCCTGTTCGGTGACAACGGCTCCGGCATGCACACCCACCAGAGCCTCTGGCTGAACGGCGAGCCGCTGTTCTACGACGAGACCGGCTACGCCGGCCTGTCCGACACCGCCCGCTGGTACATCGGCGGCCTGCTGCACCACGCGCCGTCGCTGCTCGCCTTCACCAACCCGACCGTCAACTCGTACCGGCGGCTCGTGCCGGGCTTCGAGGCGCCGGTCAACCTGGTCTACTCGCAGCGCAACCGCTCCGCGTGCACCCGGATCCCGGTCACCGGCAGCAACCCCAAGGCCAAGCGCGTCGAGTTCCGCGTCCCCGACCCGTCGGCCAACGTCTACCTCGCCTTCTCGGCGATGATGATGGCCGGCCTGGACGGCATCAAGAGCAAGATCGAGCCGCCGGCCCCGATCGACAAGGACCTCTACGACCTCCCGCCGGAGGAGTGGGGCGACGTCAAGCAGGTCCCCGGCTCGCTGTCGGCCGTGCTCGACTCGCTGGAGGCCGACCACGACTACCTGCTCGACGGCGGCGTGTTCACGCCGGACCTGATCTCCACGTGGGTCGACTGGAAGCGGTCCAACGAGGTCGACCCGGTGCGCCTGCGCCCGACCCCGCACGAGTTCGCCATGTACTTCGACTGCTGAGCACGCTCGTCAGCACCGGCCGGGCCGGCTCCGCCACCGCGGGGCCGGCCCGGCCCGTATCCCGGCCACCACGATCACGATCACCAGCACGGTCATCAGCACGGCGCCGGGCGCCTTGGTGAACCGGGCCAGGTTCGTGCCGTCCGGCAACGTCAGCAGCGACGCCACCGCGCTGGGCGCCACGAACCAGGCCGTCCGGGCCGGCGACACCACCGCCACCGCGAGCAGGGCCAGCGGCCAGATCGCGTACCAGGGGTGGAAGACCGGGGCGAGCAGCACGGTCGCGGCCAGCGCCAGCCCGGCACCGAGCAGCGCCACCCGGGGGCGGGCCACGGTCAGCCGGGCCACCCGCTGCCGGGCGTCGTTCAACGAGCGCAGCGCCGACCACGCCCACCACCAGAGCGCCACCAGCAGCCCGGCCAGCAGCACCAGCCCGACCACCCGGGTCACCGGCACGGCGTGCGGGTGCCGGCCGGCCAACTCCCCCGCGTAGTCGACGACGAAACCCACAGCGGTCGGCGGCGACGTCCACTGCTGCGAGTCGCCGCTGCGGCCCAGCCCGCCCACCCAGCCCAACCCGAGGCCGGTGGCGAGCGAGAGAAGCACCAGCGTGCCGAGCACCACGGCGGCCAGCCGGCCCCCGTCGCGCAGCAGCGCCCGCCAGGTGTAGCGACCGAGCACGGCGGCGAGCGCCGCGAACGGCAGCACCACCACGGCGGTCGCCTTCACCGCGACCGCCAGGCCCAGCAGCACCCCGGCCACCACCAGCGCGCGCGGCTTGCCCGGCCGGCGGATCAGCACCAGCAGCCCGAACAGCACCAACCCGAGCGCGAGCGCGTCGTTGTGCGCGCCGGCCACCAGGTGCACCCCGACCAGCGGGCACGCCAGCACCAGCCAGGCCGCCCGGCGGGTGGGCACCCCGGCGGCGCGGGCCAGGCCGGGCAGGCAGAGCGCGGCCAGCAGCACCCCGGCCACCGCGACCAGCCGGAGCAGCACGATCGCACCGACCAGGCCACCGCCGGCGAGCACCGCCAGCCCGGCCAGCAGCACGAAGAACGGCCCGTACGGCGCCGGGGTGTCCCGCCAGATCGGCGACACCGACCCGGTCCACGGGCAGCCGGCCGCCTCGACCCCCACCCGGTACGGGCTCACCCCCCGCGTCCAGGTCCAGCCCTGACAGACGTACGAGTAGACGTCCCGGCTGCCCAACGGCGGCGCGGCCAGCAGCGGCAGCGACCAGAGCCCAGCGGTCAGGTAGGCCCACCGGCCCGACGGGGCGCCCCAGCGCAGCGACCACCAGGCGCCCACCAGCAGCACGGTCCCCACCAACCAGCAGCCGAGCGTCACCGGCCCGTGCGGGGCGTGCCACAGCGCGGCGAACGTGGCGCGCGGCGGCGCGTCGGGCAGGGCCCCGCCCAGCCAGCCGGCGACGGTGAGCAGGACCGCCCCGGCGAGACCGGCGTACCGGGCGAGCGCAGCGGCGACCGGCCGGACCGGCGCGTCGGGCTCGCTCACCGGCACACTCCTCACTCCACCAGGACCGGCTGCCGCCCCTTCCGAGCCGACCGTACCAACCGGACGACCAGCACGATCACGAACAACGTCATCAACGGCGCGCCGGGCATCTTGGTGTAGCGGGGTAGACCGGTCCCGTCGGCCAGCACCAGGAACGACGAAACCACTGTGACGATCGTGAACCAGCCGGTCCGCCGCGCGGTGGCGGCCAGCACGGCCAGCGGCCAGAGCCAGTACCAGGGGTGGAACAGCGGCGCGAGCGCGACGGTGGCGACCAGCGCCAGCGCCGCGTGCCAGAACGGCTCGCCCCGACGCCACGCCCGGAACCAGAGCCACACCAGCAGCGCGACCAGCACGACCATGCCGATCGCCCGGGTCACCGGCAACGCGTCGACGTGCACCCCGAACGGCGCCAGCAGGTAACCGACGGTCTGCCCGACCGCGGTCGGCGGCGACGTCCAGGCCACCACCAGCCCGCCCTGCTCCAGCCCGCTGATGAAGCCGAGGCCGAGGCCGGCGACCAGCGTCGCGGCGGCCAACGCGGCCAGCGCGCCGCCGACCACCCACCCGCCGTCGCGGATCAGCGTCCGGATCCGGTACGGCCCGACGACCGCGGCGAGCGCCGCGAACGGCACCACCACCAGCGCGGTGACCTTGATGCCGGCGGCCAGGCCGAGCAGCAACCCGCCGGCGAGCAGCGGACCCGGCCGGCCCGGTCGGGCCGCCACCACGGCCAGCCCGGCGACGAGCAGGCCGACCATCATCGCGTCGTTGTGCGCCCCGGAAGCCAGGTGCACCGGCACCAGCGGGCTGGCCAGCGCCAGCCAGAGCGCCCGCCGGGGCGGCACCCCGCAGCGGCGGGCCAGCACCGGCAACGCCCAGGCGGTCAGCGCCACCCCGGCCAGGGCCAGCACCCGGAACAGCACGACGGCGCCCCACAGCGAGCCGGTGGCCTTCACCACCGCGCCGGCGAGCAGCACGAACAACGGCCCGTACGGGGCCGGGGTGTCCCGCCAGATGTACGAGATGGTGTCCAGCCACGGGCACGGCAGCACCGACACGCCCTGCTCGTACGGGTTGATCCCGGCCGAGAAGCTGGCACCCTGACACGCGTAGGCGTACACGTCCCGGCTACCCAGCGGCGGAGCGACGAGCATCGGCAGCAGCCAGAGCCCGACCGTGACGAGCACCCACCGGGCCGACGGCACCCGGTCGCGCAGCGACCACCAGGCCCAGGCCAGCAGCGCGGTGCCGGCGAGCCACAATCCGATGATCAGCGGTCCGTTCCGGCCCTGCCAGATACTGACCGGGGTGGGGCGCAGTTCACCGTCGGGCAGCGCACCGCCGAGGTACGCGGCCACGGCGAGCAGCACCGAGCCGGCCAGACCGGTCCAGCGCGAGAGGTGGTGAGACACGTTCACCATGCTGCCAGTACGGTGGTTCGCGATCAGGAGGTGGGCATGCGCGGTGCTCGGGTGGTCGCGGTGTCCGCCGCGTCGGCGCTCGTCCTGGCCGTGCTCTACCTGATCCTGCCGGCCACCGGCTCGGACCTGTCCGCCCAGGTGGCCCGCGCCGGTTTCTTCGCCGCACACGGCCCCGCCCTGGTCGACCTGCGCTGGTACGGCGGGGTGCACCCGTGGGGCTACAGCCTCGTGTCCCCGCCGCTGATGGCGCTGCTCGGGGTACGCCCCACCGGCGCGCTCGCGCTGCTCGCCTCGGCCGTCGCGTTCGCCGCGCTGCTGGTCCGGGTCCGGGTGCCCCGCCCACTGCTGGGCAGCCTTGTCGGGGTGGTGACTATCGCCGGCAACCTGGTCTCCGGCCGGGTCACCTACGCCCTCGGCGTCGCGTTCGGCCTGGCCGCGCTGCTCGCCCTCACCCTGCCCACCGCCTCGACGCGGGTCCGGACCGCCCGCCCGACCGGTCCGACACCCGGCTCGCTGCGCGCCGACTCGACCGGTCCGTCGCCCGGCTCGCCGCCCGCCGGCGCGGCAGACCCGACCGTTCCGCTGGACACCGGGACGGCCGACTGGGCCGGTCCGTCACCTGCCTCGCCGCCCGTTGGAGCGGTCGGATCGACCGGCCCGACACAAGCCGGAGCCGCCCGCTGGGCCGGCCTGCCGCGCGCCGGGGCCGTCGGCGTGGCCGCGTTGCTCGCCTCGGCGACCAGTCCGGTGGCCGGGCTGTTCGTCGGGCTGGCCGGCGTCGCGCTGCTGCTCGGCCGGCGGTGGGCCGACGGACTGCTGCTCGCCGTGCCGGCCGCCGCTCCGCTCGCGGTGACCGGAGTGCTCTTCGGCGAGGGCGGCTGGATGAACATCAGCCGGAGCGACACGGTGCACGCCGTGGTGACCAGCCTGCTGGTGGCGGCGCTGGCGGCGTACCGGCCGGTGCGGGTGGGCGCGCTGCTCTCCGCGGCCGGGGTGCTGGCGGCGGCGCTGCTGCCCACCCCGGTCGGGTTGAACGCCACCCGGCTGGTGGTGATGTTCGCGCTGCCGGTGCTGGCCGCCGCCGCGACGGTCCCGCGCGCGCTCACCGGCCGTACACCTCTCGGGCGCGGCCTGCCGCGCGGCGCCGGAGCGGTCGGTCTGGCCGCGTTGCTGGCGGTGGTCTGCTGGTGGCAGCCGCCGGTGGTCACCGCCGACCTGCGCAGCGCCGACGACCCGACGGCCGACCCGGCGTACTTCGCGCCGCTGCGGGCGGAGCTGGCCCGGCGCGGGCTCACCGGGCGGGTGGAGGTGCCGCCGACCCGCAACTACTGGGAGGCCGCCCGCCTCGGCGAGGTGCCGCTGGCCCGGGGCTGGCTGCGGCAGGCCGACATCGACCGCAATCCGCTGTTCTTCACCACCGTGCCGGGCGCGGCCGGCACCGGCGTCCCGCTGACCGCCGACAGTTACCGGGGCTGGCTGGCCGACAACGCGGTGCAGTACGTCGCCGTGCCCGACGCCGAGCTGTCCTGGGTGGGCCGGCCGGAGGCGGAGCTGGTGACCGCCGGCCAGCCCTACCTGACCGAGGTCTGGTCCGACCGGCACTGGCGGCTGTACGCGGTCGCCGACCCCACCCCGCTGGTCGGCGCGCCCGGTGAGCTGGTCCGGCAGGACGGCGCCTCGGTCACGTTCCGCACCTCGGCGGCCGGCCCGGTCCCGGTCCGGGTCCGCCACGACCGCTGGCTCGCCGTCACCGGCGGCGCCACGCTGTCCCCCGCCGGCGACTGGCTCACCGTCACGGTCCCCCGCCCCGGCACCTACACCCTCACCAGCTGACCGCCGGCGTTAAGAAGGGGCCCCGCCTATACCGAAGGCGTTAACAAGGGGCCCCTCCTTACAGGGGGGCTTCGAGGATGCGCTGGACCACCGTGCGGGAGTGGCGGCCGACGCGCAGGTACTCGTCGAGGAACTCGCCCGGGTCGTCGCGGCCGAGCAGGCGCACCACCCCGGCCAGCTCCACGCCGTGCCGGGGCAGCTGGTCACCGGCGCGGCCCCGCACCAGCATCAACGCGTCGCGGACCTGGGCGGCCAGCGTCCAGCCGGCAGCCAGCTCGGCCGCCTCCTCGCCGTCGAGCAGGCCGGCGTCGCGCGCCGCCGCCAGGGCGTCGAGGGTACGGGTGCCGCGCAGCGCGGGCAGCGCGCCGGCGTGCCGGAGCTGGAGCAGCTGCACCGCCCACTCGACGTCGGCCAGACCGCCCCGGCCCAGCTTGGTGTGGGTGGCCGGGTCGGCGCCGCGGGGCAGCCGCTCGGTCTCCACCCGCGCCTTGATCCGGCGGATCTCCACCACCTGTTCGCGGGTCAGCCCGTCGGCCGGGTAGCGCACCGGCTCGATCATCGCCTCGAACTCGGCGCCCAGCTCGGCGTCGCCGCAGACGAACCGGGCCCGCAGCAGCGCCTGCGCCTCCCACACCCGCGACCAGCGCGCGTAGTACTGGGCGTACGCGGCCAGGCTGCGGACCAGCGGCCCCTGCCGGCCCTCGGGGCGCAGGTCGGCGTCGACGCCGAGCGGCGGGTCGGGGGCCGGCGCGGACAGCAGCCGGCGCAGTTCCTCGGCGATCGCGTGCGCGGCGGCGCTGGCCGTGCTCTCCTCCACCCCGGGCGGCGGGTCGTAGACGAAGAGGACGTCGGCGTCGGACAGGTAGTTCGACTCGTACCCGCCGAGCCGGCCCATGCCGATCACCGCGAAGCGCAGCCCCGGCGGGCCGGGCTGGGCGGCCCGGGCGGCGCGCAGCGCGGCCGCCACTGTGGCGTCGGTGACGTGGGACAGCGCGGTGCCGACGGCGGTCACGTCCACCACGGTGGGCCGGCGTTCCCCGCCGCCGACCGGGCGCGGGGTGAGCGGGGCGAGCGACCCGGCCCGGCTGAGCACGTCGGCGGCGGCGATCCGGACCAGCTCGCGGCGGCGCAGCGCGCGGACCGCCCGGGTGGCCTCGACCGGGTCGTCGTGCCGGGCGGCGGCGGCGACGAACCCCTCGACCAGCGTCTCCCGGGGACGCGGGGTCAGTTCGCTGTCCTCGGCCAGCAGCCGCAGCGCCTCGGGCTCGCGGGCCAGCAGGTCGGCGGCGTACCGGGAGGACGAGAGCACCCGGGCCAGCCGGCGGGCCACCGGGCCGGAGTCGCGCAGCAGGCGCAGGTACCACGGGGTGCTGCCGAGCTTGTCGGACACCTGCCGGTAGTTGAGCAGCCCCCGGTCCGGCTCCGGGGCGTCGGCGAACTCGTCCAGCAGCACCGGCAGCAGCGTGCGCTGGATCGCGGCGGTGCGGCTGACGCCGCCGGTGAGCGCCTGCAGGTGTCGCAGCGCGCCGGCCGGGTCGGCGAAGCCGAGCACCTCCAGCCGGTGCCGGGCCGCCTCGGGCGTGAGGCGCAGCCCTTCGGCCGGCACCCGGGCCACCGACTCCAGCAGCGGCCGGTAGAGCAGTTTGGCGTGCAGCCGGCGTACCTCGCTGGCGTGGGTGACCCACTCGGCGCGGAACTCCTCGACGGCGCTGCGGCCCGGGGTGGCCGTGTAGCCGAGCGCGGCGGCGAGCCAGCGCAGCGCGGCCGGCTCGGTCGGCACGGTGTGGGTGCGGCGCAGGCCCTGGAGCTGGAGCCGGTGCTCGACGGCGCGCAGGAAGCGGTAGCCGCGCAGCAGCGCCTCGCCGTCGGCGCGGCCGACGTAGCCGCCGGCGACCAGGGCGCGCAGCGCCGGCACGGTGCCCGGCACGCGCAGCGACTCGTCGCCGCGTCCGTGCACGAGCTGAAGCAGTTGGACGGCGAACTCGATGTCGCGCAGCCCGCCCGGGCCGCGCTTGATCTCGCGTTCCAGTTCCCGGGGCGGGACGTTGTCGAGGATCTTGCGGCGCATGGACCGGACGTCGGAGACCGCCTCGGGGCGCTCGGCGGCGGTCCAGACCAGCGGGGCGAGCGCCGCGATCCACTCCCGGGCCAGGTCCAGGTCGCCGGCCGCCGGGCGGGCCTTGAGCAGCGCCTGGAACTCCCAGGTGCGGGCCCAGCGGCGGTAGTAGGCCAGGTGGCTGGCGAGCGTGCGGACCAGCGGACCCCGGTTGCCCTCCGGGCGCAGCGCGGCGTCCACCGGCCAGGCGACCAGCCCGCAGACACCGATCAGCCGGGTGGCGACCTGGGTGGCGGCGGTCAGGTCGTCGTCGCCGGCGGCGACGAAGATGACGTCGACGTCGGAGACGTAGTTGAGTTCGTCGCCGCCGCACTTGCCCATCGCCACCACCGCGAGCCGGGGCGGCGCGGTGCCCTCGGGCAGCTCGTCGACGGCGATGTCGTAGGCGGCGGCCAGCGTCGCGTCGGCCAGCCCGGAGAGCGCGGCCATGGTCTGCTCCAGGCCGCGCCCGCCGGTCAGGTCGGCCGCCGCGATCCGCAGCAGCGCCAACCGGTACGCCTGCCGCAGCAGCGGCACCGCGCCGGTGAGCGTGGTCAGCTTGGCGGCGGCGGTCAGGTCGAGCCGGCCGTCGGCGGTCGGTGCGAGCCCGTCCGGCTCGGTGGCCAGCACCGCCCACTGCCCGGGGTTGGCCACCAGGTGGTCGCCGAGCGCCGAGGAGGCGCCGAGCACCGCGATCAGCCGGCGGCGCAGGCCGGGGTCGGCGGCGAGCGCGTCGCGGACCGCCACGTCGTCGCCGGCGCGCCGTTCCGACTCGACCAGCCGGTGCAGCTGGCGCAGCGCCAGGTCCGGGTCGGCGGCCCGGGACAGCGCGGTGAGCAGCTCGGTGGCCTTGTCGTCGGCCGGTTCCTGGGTGTCCGGGCGCCACAGGCCGAGCCCGTCCGGGCCGAGCAGGTCGGCGGCGCGCGCCGCGCCGTCGCCCTCGGCGAAGCCGTAGCGGGCCAGGCGCCCGCGGGCCGGCCGGGTCACCTCACGCCCCGAGCAGCGGGAGGCTGCGGCGAGGGCTGTCGTCGTCGCCCAGCTCGCCGAGCGCGAGCGCGGCGAACCGGATCGCGAACGGCTGCCAGGCCTCCTCGACGTCGGCCATCGCCCGATCGCAGGCGGCCACCACCAGCTCCGGGTCGTAGCCCAGCTCGGCCAGCGTGGCCGAGTCGCGGGACCATTCGGCGATCATCGCGGTGTCGCACTCGATGTGGAACTGCAGACCCCAGGCCCGGTCGCCGAGGCGGAACGCCTGGTGCGGGTAGCGGGTGGACGCGGCGAGCAGCGTCGCGCCGTGCGGCAGCTCGGTGATCTCGTCGGCGTGCCACTGGAGCACGTCGGGCATCAGCGGCACGTAGCGGAACAGCGGGTCGGTCTCGGCGGCGTCGCGCCGGCCCACCACGGTGGGGCCGATCTCCGGCCCGGACGGGCTGCGCTCGACCCGTCCGGCGTGCGCGGTGGCGAGCAGCTGCGCGCCCAGGCAGATCGCCAGCGTGGGCACCCGGTGGCGGACCGCTTTGCGCAGCAGCCCCTCCAGTGCCGGGAACCACTGCGCGCCGGGGCTGTCGTCGGCCAGCGGGTAGGCCTGCTGGTCGCCGCCGAGCACCACGAGCGCGGCGTATCCGTCGAGGTCGGCGGGGAGCGCGTCGCCCGCGTGCGGGCGCAGGACGCGTAGTTCCAGACCCCCTTCGGTGAGCCACTCCCCCAGGCGGCGGAGGTCGTCGGTCGGGTCGTTCTCGATCACCAGCGCGGTCGCCACGACGTCGAGGCTAGCCGGTACGCCCGAGCGCGGGCGGTCCGGCTCGGCGGCACTAGGCTCGCGGTCGTGCCCACCGACGACTGCCTGCGCCCACCCGCCCTGCGCCCCGGCGACGCGGTGATGCTGGTGTCGCCGTCCGGCCCGACCCGTCCGGAGCGGGTGGCCCGCGGCATCGAACTGCTCACCGGCTGGGGCCTGCGGCCGGTGCCCGCGCCGAACGCGTACGCCCGGCGGGGGTACCTGGCCGGCGACGACGAGCTGCGGGCCGACGACCTGAACGCCGCGTTCGCCGACCCGGAGATCCGCGGCGTGCTCTGCACCCGGGGCGGCTACGGCGCGCAGCGGGTGGTCGACCTGATCGACATGGCGGCGGTGCGCCGCGACCCGAAGGTGGTGGCCGGCTTCTCCGACATCACCGCGTTGCAGTTCGCGCTCTGGCGCGGCGCCCGGCTGGCCGGGGTGCACGGTCCGGGTGCCGCCTGGCGGGACGAGCGCACCCCGCTGCGCTCGGCGGAGTCGCTGCACGCCGCGCTGATGACCACCGAACCGGTGACCGTGGCGGCGGTCGAGGCGGAGGAGACGTATCCGGTGCGGGTGCCCGGGCGGGCCGAGGGCCGGCTGATCGGCGGCAACCTGTGCCTGATCACCGCGTCCATCGGCACCCCGGACATGCCGGACCTCACCGGCGCGATCCTGCTGGTGGAGGAGGTGCAGGAGCCGCCGTACAAGATCGACCGGATGCTGACCCACCTGCGCCGGTGCGGTGCCCTGGACGGGCTCGCCGGGGTGGCGGTCGGCCAGTTCACCGAGTGCGCCGACGGCTGGGACACCACTGTCGTCGACGTGCTCACCGACCGCCTGGGCGACCTCGGCGTCCCGGTCCTCGGCGGCCTTCCCATCGGCCACGGCCCCGACCAGCTCACCGTCCCGGTGAACACCCGAGCGGTCCTGGACACCCCCACCGCCACCCTCACGGTCACCCCCGCCGTCCGCTGACCCGGCCCGGCCTCCGCTCGCGCTCGGCTCGCGCGTCGATCATGAGGTTGGCGGCAGTTGTGGATCTCCAAAGCGCCGCCAACCTCATGATCGACCTCGGCGCGGGGTGAGGTGGGCGACCGCGCCGGTTTCCAGGGCGGCCCAGACCGAGGCGTCGGGGATGAGCGTGAGGCCGTGGGGTTCGGAACGCGGGGTGGGCAGGGCGTGGTGGGTGAACGTGCCGTCGGGGGCGACGTGGCCGATGCGGTTGGCGGCCCACTCGGTGAACCAGCAACCGCCGGCCGGGTCGGCGACGATCGCGTGCGGGCGGGCCGCCCGGTCCGGTAGCGGGAACTCGTCGATCCGCCCGTCCGGGGTGATCCGGCCGAGTTGCCCGGCGGCGATCTCGACGAACCACAGCGCGCCGTCGCCGCCCTCGGTGATGCCGACCGGACCGGCCGCCTCGGTGGGCAGCGGGTGCAGCGTCGTCGACCCGTCCAGGTCGACCCGGGCGATCGCGTCGGCCTGGTTGAGTGTGAGCCAGAGCGCGCCGTCCGGGCCGGCGGCCAGCATCGACGGGAACCCCTTGGCGACCGGCAGTGGGAACGTGCTGACCTCCCCGTCCACGCTCACCCGGCCGACCGTGTCGTCGCCCATGCCGGCGTACCAGAGCGCGCCGTCCGGGCCGGTCGCCAGGCCGCACGGGGCGCAGCCGGGCGGCAGCGCGACCGAGCTGCTCTCGCCGTCGACGGTGATCCGGCCGAGCCGGTGGTCGCCGGAGCGGGTGTACCAGAGCGCGCCGTCCGGCCCGGTGGTGATGATCAGGGGGCGGCTCTCCGGCGGGTCGGCGCGGTAGGTCCGCACGTCACCGTCGGCTCCCAGCCGGGCGACGCCGCCGGAGCCGGCGAGCGTCAGCCAGAGCGCGCCGTCGGGCCCGACCGTGATCGCGTACGGGCCGGAGCCCGGCCCGGTGAGCGCGACCTCGCGGATGACGGGCTGTGTCATGAGGGGTGGCCTTTCGTCGGGTTCCCGCCCAGCCTTCCCACCCTCGCGGCGACGCCGCAACCGCATTTGTCCGGATCCTCGGGTCGGATTGCCAGCTCGCTGACAGGTTCGCCATGGGTTGCCCCCAGCTCCAACGGTCACTGTCGGTGACGTCATCGCACCACCACCGAGAAGGAGATCCGCATGATCCGCACGACGAGGAAGCGCCTGCTGGTCGGCCTGGCCGCTGCCGGGGTGCTCGGCGTCGGGATCGCCGCCCCGACGGTGGCGCTCGCCGACGACAACAGCCCGAGTGCCAGCGCGAGCACCGACCAGCGTGCCGACCGTCACGCCGACCGGCAGGCCGAGTTCGCCGACGCGCTCGCCAAGGAGCTGGGCGTGCCGGCCGACAAGGTCACCGCCGCGCTGGAGAAGCTGCGCGAGCAGCGGCAGGCCGACCGGCCGGAGCGGCCCACCCCGCCGTCCGCGCAGGACCGGCAGGCCGCCTTGAAGGAGCGGCTGGACCAGGCCGTCAAGGACGGCAAGCTGACCCAGGAGCAGGCCGACGCGGTGCTCAAGGCCGCCGAGGCGGGCGTCTTCCCCAGCCCAGGAGGCATGGGCCCGGGCGGCATGGGCCACCGTGGCTGGCACGGCCAGACCGACAAGTGAGACCCGGTGGCCCCGCCACCCCTCGCCGGCCGCACCTCCCTCCCGGCCGGCCCGACGGGGCCACCCAGGTGAAAGGCGGGGCCCCCTCCTAACGCATCACGCATAGGAGGGGGCCCCGCTTAACACGCGCCGGCGGTCAGCGCAGGTACGGGCCGTCCGCGCCGATCTTCCCCGGCGCGGGGTTGCCGGGCAGGTCGAGCACGTAGACGCGCAGGTTGCCCTTGCCGCTGACCGAGGCGGTCAGCGTGCCGTCGGTGACCGTCCGCGCGTCGCCGGTGACGGCGTCGACGTACCGGCCGTTCGGCACGCCCCGGAACGTGGCCCCGCCGGAGACGGTGACCAGCGCGAAGCTGTCCACCGCGCCCTCGGTGAAGCGCCGCTTGTACGCCATCGCGCCGCTCACGCCCTCGGTGGAGTACTGCCCCTTCTGCAGCGCCGGCACGGCCCGGCGGATCCGGTTGAGCCGCTGCACGTGCTTGACCAGCGGCTGGGCCAGCGTGGTGGCCACCGTCCCGCCGGCGGTGCCGACCACCCCGAAGTCGGCGGCGGTGACGGTGCCGGCCAGGTGGTCGCCGTAGTAGGCGCGGCCGGTGGTGGCGAGCGGGCAGGTGGGCCCGCAGTCGATCCGGGCGCCCTTCTGGAACTCGATCTCGGAGCCGTAGTAGAGCGTCGGGATGCCGCGGAACGTCCACATCAGGCTCATGTTCTCCGCCCACGCGTCGGTGCCGCCGGTGTAGCGGGTCGAGGACTTGTTCGGCCCGTAGTCGTGGCTGTCGACGTAGACGGCGTTGTAGGTGGCGTCGTTGTAGCTGTCGTCGGAGTCCTTCCCGTTGCCGAACGCGTTGCCGGCGTCGGAGAAGTTCATGTGCATCCGCATGTCGATCACGTTCATGCCGGAGAACTTCGAGTGGTCCGGCGCGTGGTACGCGTTGCCGCGCAGGAACGCGTTGTCGGTGGTGGGCTGCCCGGCCGGGCCGAGCAGTTGCTCGTAGTCGTACTGCTCGATCGCGGCCCGCACGTCGTCCGGGCTGTACTCCTTGCGCTCCTGCCAGGTGAAGAACTGGGCGGAGTGGTTGACCGAGCCACGGTTCCACTTGTCGTTGACGAACGCGGCGACCTCGCCGAAGACGTAGAAGTCCTTGCCCTTCTCGCCGAACCGGGACACGGCGTGCTGCTGGATCGCGGGCAGGAAGCGCCGGTTCCAGGTGACCCGGGGGATGTGCACGGCGGTGTCGATGCGGAAGCCGTCCACCCCCATGTCGATGAACCTGTTGTACGCGTTGATCAGGTATTCCTGCACCGCCGCGTTCTCGGTGTTGAAGTCGGCCAGGTCCTCGTGCAGCCAGCAACTGCGCGCGTCCTCGCCCTCCCAGTTGCCGATCCAGCACTGGTGGTACCTGTCGGCGGGGAAGAGTTTGCTGGTCGGGGTGGGCCACTGGCACTGGTAGAGCGTGTAGCCCTCGGGGCTGCGCCCGCCGGTCGGCGTACCCCAGTTCAGGCACGTGTTGCCGGTGGGCGCGGCGGACGACCACACGTCGCCGTTGTACGGCCGGCCCTTGGCCTTGGCGTTCTGGGCCGGGGTGAGCGCCGGGTCGGCGCCGGTCGCCTCGACCATCGGGTCGTACTCCCGGCCGGCCTGCGGCTGGTCGTAGTACCACTTCCACTGCTCGTCGCGGGTGCCGTAGACGGTGGGCGTGAAGAGACCCTTGGCGCCCCAGCGGGAGCTGTGGTTGTAGACCACGTCCTGGAAGATCTTGATGCCCTTGGCGTGCGCCGCGTTGATCAGGTCCTGGTAGGACGCGCCGGCGCTCTCCAGCCGCGGGTCGACGCGGTAGAAGTCCCACCCGTGGTAGCCGTGGTAGTCGTAGTCGGAGCGGTTCAGCACCACCGGGGTGATCCAGATGGCCGAGAAACCGAGCGCCTTGATGTAGTCGAGCTTGTCGACGAGCCCCTTGAAGTCGCCCCGGAACATCGGGTCGCCGTTGGCGGCGTTGCCGGAGGCCACGTGCTGGCTGCCGCCCCGGTCGTTGGCCGGGTCGCCGTCGGCGAACCGGGCGGTCATCACGAAGTAGATGCTGTCCTCGCGCGGGTCACCGCCGAGCGGGGCGCCGCCGGCCGGCGCGGCGCCGGTGGTCGCGGACGCCGGCGCACTCGCCGCCGACCGGTTGCCGGCCGCGTCGAGCGCCCGCACGCTCCAGGTGTACGCCGTGGCGGGCCGCAGGTCGTACGCCACGTACCGGGTCGTGGTGCTGGTGACCGTGGTGCTCCCGGCGCCGCCGGTGCGGGTCAGCTCGTATCCGGTCACGCCCCGGTCGTCGGTGGCGGCGGTCCAGCTCAGGGTGACCGCCAGCCCGTCGGCGACGGCGGTCAGGCCGCCCGGCGTGGACGGCGGCGTGGTGTCCGGGGCGACCGGCGCGCACGGGTCGGCGGCGGAGGCGGTGACCCGACCGTTGTCGACGACGCTGCGCCCGACGCCCAGGGTGTAGTCGGCGCCGCCGTTGTTGTCCCAGGTGCCGGCGGTGTCGTTGAACGCCGCGGTGAGCCCGGTGGCCGCGCCGAGGTCGACGATCCGGCGGGCCCAGCCGGCGCAGCGCGTCTCCATGGCGACGCCCGGCGCGGTGGTCCAGGCGCCACCGGTGGGCCGGTAGTGCAGGTTGGCGGCGGTCCAGCCGCGCGGGGTGAGGTGGTACCAGACCTCGGCGGTGTTCCCGGCGCCGCCGGACGGCGTCGGCGTGGCCGTGCCGGAGGGTGACGGTGTCGGGCTGGCGGTGGCGGACGGGCTCGGCGACGGGCTGCTCGGGGCGCAGGGGTCGCCGGTGCCGATCCGGCCGGCGGCGACGGTGACCGCGCCGGTGCCGAGGCGGTAGTTGGCACCGTTGTTGTTGTCCCAGACGCCGCTGCCGTTGGTGAAGACGACCTGCAGGCCGGCGGCGGCGCCGAGGTCGAGGGTCTTGCGCCGCCAGCCGGTGCAGGCGGTGTCCATCGGCACGCCGGGCACCGGCGTCCAGGCCTGCCCGTCCACGCCGTAGTGGATGTTGACCGAGGCGCCCCAGGCGGCCGGGGGCTGGTAGTAGACCGTGACGGTGTTCGCCGCCGCGGCGGCGGTGAACGGCAGCAGCGCGGCGAGCACGCCGGTGGCGAGCGCGAGCGCGCCCCACCGGCGACGGGTGGTGGTGGTTCTGCCCCTCATGGCGGCTCTCCTGACACCCTGGCCCGCTCCGGCGGACGCAAGGGGATGAAGGCGTTGCAAGAACTTGCGACGCATGGTGCCAGGAAGTTACCAGCTTCAATCCCCGGAAACCAGAGGTTCACAATCGACGATATGCGCAACCCCTTGCATCCCCCGCAACTCCTTGCTCCCGGCTCCGCCAACGAGCCGGGAGCAAGGAGCGCTCAGTCGCCGGCCGGCGGAGTGAAGACGCCGAGCAGGTTGCCGGACGGGTCACACAGGCGCGCGTGCACCAGGCCGCTCGGCGCGGTCACCGGCTTCGCCAGCACCGTGCCGCCGGCCGCCTCGGCCCGCCGGCAGGTCTCCGCCACGTCGGGCACCTGCGCGTAGAAGATCGCGTAGTTGTCGCCGGCCGAGTCGGTGCCCCGGATCGCGCCGCCGATCCCCGACTCGCCGCCGGCCCCGGTCTGCCGGTAGGAGTTACCCGGGCCGCCCTGCTCCTCGAAGGTCCAGCCGAACAGGTCGGCGTAGAACCGCTGCGCCTCGTCCGGACGGTCGGAGCCGATCTCGAACCAGGTCACGGGCGTGCTGGACATGCTGCCTCCTCCTCGTCGCGCTGGCCGGCGGCCGACGTCGTCAGGATCCAGCGTCGACCCGACCCGCGACAGCGTCCTGTCGGTGTTTCCACCCGGATCAGACCAGGCTCAGCGGGCGCAGCCGGTGCTGCGGGATGTCGAAGTCCTCCGGGCGCAACTCCCGGGTCACCGGCTCGGCCAGCGGGCGCACCGAGCGGATCCGGTCGGTGCGGAAGCAGCGCACGCCGTCGCGCAGGCGGCACCAGGCGACCAGGTACCAGTGCGTCGAGTTGCCCAGGTAGGCCAGCGGCTCCACGTCGCGTGCCGAATCGGCGCCATCGCGGTCGGCGTACCGCAGCCGCAGCACCCGCCCGGCGGCGACCGCGTCGGCGACGGCGGCCGGGACGGGCGTGCCCGGCCCGTCGCCGATCAGGTGCACCCGGCCGGCGAGCCGGTGCGCCTCGGCCACCGCGGCGGGCGGCATCACCGCGACCAGCTTGCGCAGCGCGGCACCGGCCGCCGGGGCGAACGGGGAGCCACCGAGGCGGTGCAGCGCCACCGCCATCGCCACCGCCTCGGCCGGGGTGAGGTTGACCGGCGGCAGCGTGCGGGCGCGGTCGACGACGTAGCCACCGGCGCGGCCCGGCTCGGCCCAGATCGGCACGCCGGCACCCTGGAGCGCGGAGATGTCGCGCTCGACGGTGCGGGTGCTGACCTCGAAGCGCCGCGCCAGCCAGCTCGCGCTGCGCGGGCGCGGCGACACCGCCCGCAGTTCCTCGACCAGGGCGTAGAGGCGATCCGTGCGGTTCACCCCACGAACCCTAGGCCGGGGGTACGACGCCTCAGGCGATGCAGGCGCAGACGATCAGCGCGGCGCCGAAGTGGGTGGCGGCGCTGACCCGGGCCGCCGGGTGCGGCTCGTCGGCGGCGATGACGTCGCCCAGCTTGCCCGGGGTGAGCACGTCGAGCACGAAGAACGCCAACGCCATCACCAGCAGGCCGACCAGCCCGAAGATCACCGTGGAGGCCAGCCCCTTGGTGAACGAGCTGTAGCTGGTCAGCACCGCGGTGAAGACGATGCCGGCGATGCCGAGCTGGTTGGCGGCGAGCAGCAACGCGGCGTTGCCGTTGCGGCGGACCCAGATCAGCTCCCGCAGCTTGCCGGGGGTGAGCAGGTCGACCAGCAGGAATCCGGCGGCCATCAGCGCCACCCCGACCACCCCGAACACGATGCTCTGCCACGCCCCGTTGAGCAGGTCTTCCAGCACGAACGCCCTCCCGGCTCCGCCCGCCCGGGCGCGGGTGCGCGGGCGGTGCCGCAGACGATAGCGGCACCGCGCCAGCGTGATCTAGAGCGAGAGGTAGTGCTGCCGCTCGTAGGGGGTGACCTCGCGGCGGTACTGCTCCCACTCGGCCCGCTTGTTGCGCAGGAAGAAGTCGAAGACGTGCTCGCCGAGCACGTCGGCGACCAGCTCCGAGCCGGACATCACGTCGATCGCCTCGGAGAGGTTCTCCGGCAGCGCCTCGTAGCCCATGGCGCGGCGCTCGGCGCTGCTCAGCGACCAGACGTCGTCCTCGGCGCCCGGGGGCAGCTCGTAGCCCTCCTCGATGCCCTTCAGGCCGGCGCCGAGCATGACCGCGAACGCCAGGTAGGGGTTGGTCGCCGAGTCCAGCGAGCGGACCTCGACCCGGGCCGAGTTCGGCTTGCCGTAGGCGGGCACGCGGACCAGCGCGGACCGGTTCAGGTGACCCCAGCAGACGTACGCCGGGCTCTCGGTGATCCGGTCCGGCAGCGCCTGCGGGAAGAGCCGCTTGTAGGAGTTGACCCACTGGTTGGTGACCGCGGTGTATTCCCGGGCGTGGGTGAGCAGCCCGGCGATGAACGACTTGGCGACCTTGGACAGCTTCATCGGGTCGCCGGCGTCGTGGAACGCGTTGCGCTCCCCCTCGAACAGCGACAGGTGGGTGTGCATGCCGCTGCCCGGCTGGTCGGTGAACGGCTTGGGCATGAAGCTGGCCTGCACCCCCGTGGAGAGCGCCACCTCCTTCACCACGTGCCGGAACGTCATGATGTTGTCGGCGGTGGTGAGCGCGTCGGCGTAGCGCAGGTCGATCTCCTGCTGGCCGGGGGCGACCTCGTGGTGGCTGAACTCCACCGAGATGCCGATCCGCTCCAGCGCCAGCACCGCCTGGCGGCGGAAGTCGCGCGCCACCGCGTGGGTGGTGTGCTCGAAGTAGCCGCCGGTGTCCACCGGCACCGGCACCGAGCCGTCCTGCGGGCCGTTCTCCAGCAGGAAGAACTCGATTTCCGGGTGGGTGTAGAAGGTGAAGCCCTTGTCGGCGGCGCGGGAGAGCATCCGGCGCAGCACGTGCCGCGGGTCGGCCCAGGACGGGCTGCCGTCGGGCAGCAGGATGTCGCAGAACATCCGGGCGCTCTCGCCGCTCACCCCGCCCTCGAACGGGAACACCTGGAACGTGGTCGGGTCGGGCATGGCCACCATGTCCGACTCGAAGACCCGGGCGAAGCCCTCGATCGCCGAGCCGTCGAAGCCGATGCCCTCCTCGAAGGCCGCCTCCAGCTCCGCCGGGGCCACCGAGACGCTCTTCAGCGTGCCGAGCACGTCGGTGAACCACAGCCGGACGAAACGGATGTCCCGCTCCTCCAGCGTACGGAGGACGAACTCCTGCTGACGGTCCACATCCACCCCTCGTGACACGTACGTCCTGCACCGGTCGGGCCGGACCGGCTGACCGCTCAGTCTCCACCGGCCCCGTTACGCCGACGTTACGCCCTTCCCCGGCGGGTCGTCCTGCCGTGTCCCGCCCTCGGGGACGGTGGCCCTCCTCTCCCCCGTCCGGCCTGATTCGGGCGGGAGTGCTGGGGGAAGATGGGGACATGCCCACCCTGCGTCTCGCCCTGTGCCAGGTCAACCCGACGGTCGGCGACCTCACCGGCAACGCCGAGCGGGTCCGCGCGTGGACCCGCAAGGCCGCCGACTCCGGCGCCCAGCTCGCCCTCTTCCCCGAGCTGATGGTGACCGGTTACCCGGTCGAGGACCTGGTCTTCCGCCGGTCGTTCGTCGCCGCGTCCCGGGCCGCGCTGCACCAGCTCGCCGCCGACCTGGCCGGCGACGGCCTCGGTGACCTGCCGGTCCTGGTCGGCTACCTGGACGCGGACGGGCCGCCGCAGGTCAGCGCCGACGCCGAGCCGGGCCGGGGGGCCCGCAACGCGGCCGCGCTGCTGCACCGCGGCGAGGTGGTCGCCACCTACTTCAAGCACCACCTGCCCAACTACGGGGTGTTCGACGAGGACCGCTACTTCGTCCCCGGCGACACGCTGACCGTGGTGCGCGTCGGCGGGGTCGACGTGGCGCTGACCATCTGCGAGGACCTGTGGCAGGCCGGCGGCCCGTTCGCGGTGGCCCGGCAGGCCGGCGTGGGGCTGGTGCTCAGCATCAACGGCTCGCCGTACGAGCTGAACAAGGACGACGCGCGGCTGCCGCTGGTGCGCCGGCGCGCCGCCGAGGCGGGCGCCGCGATCGCGTACGTGAACATGGTCGGCGGCCAGGACGAGCTGGTCTACGACGGCGACTCGCTGATCGTCGCCGCCGACGGCACGCTGCTGGCCCGGGCCCCGCAGTTCGTCGAGCACCTGCTGGTGCACGACGTGGAGCTGCCGGCGGCGCCGGAGACGACCGGCGGCGCGGCCGACCTGGCCGACGGGATGCGGCTGGTCCGCCACGAGGTGCCGGCCATTCCGCCCGCGCCCGAGGGGCCGGCGGCGACCGGCGGGATCATCGAGCCGGTCGCCGACGAGGCGGAAGTGTGGCAGGCGCTGGTGCTGGGCCTGCGCGACTACGCCGACAAGAACCGCTTCCCGTCGGTGGTGCTCGGGCTCTCCGGCGGCATCGACTCGGCGGTGGCGGCGGCCCTCGCGGTGGACGCGCTCGGCCCGCAGCGGGTGGTCGGCGTCTCGATGCCCAGCCAGCACTCCTCCGAGCACTCCCGCACCGACGCCGAGGACCTGGCCAAGCGCACCGGGCTGGACTACCGGATCGAGCCGATCCAGCCGATGGTCGACACGTTCCTGGCCAACATGTCGCTCTCCGGCGTGGCGGTGGAGAACCTCCAGGCCCGGGTACGCGGCGTGATCCTCATGGCGCTGTCGAACCAGGAGGGCCACCTGGTGCTGACCACCGGCAACAAGAGCGAGCTGGCGGTGGGCTACTCGACGCTCTACGGCGACTCGGTGGGCGGCTACAACCCGGTCAAGGACGTCTGGAAGACGCTGGTGTGGCGGCTGGCGAAGTGGCGCAACGCGGACGCGTCCCGGCGCGGCGAGACGCCGCCGATCCCGGAGAACTCGATCGGCAAGCCGCCGTCGGCCGAGCTGAGCCCCGGCCAGCTCGACAGCGACACGCTCCCCGACTACGACGTGCTCGATCCGATCCTGATCGGCTACGTCGACGGCGACCTGGGCCGCGACGGCCTGGTCGAGTCCGGCCACGACCCGGCGGTCGTCGACAAGGTGCTGCGGATGGTGGATACCGCCGAGTACAAGCGGCGGCAGTCCGCGCCCGGCACCAAGATCTCCATGAAGGCGTTCGGCCGGGACCGGCGGCTGCCGATCACCAACCGCTGGCGCGAGGACGGCTGAGCGCTCCCGGGCCGCCGGCGACGGGAGTGAATTCCTCCACTCCGACCTGCCGGCGGCCGGCCACCCGGTGCGACGATCGCGGGGAACCCGGGGACCGCGTGCGCGGCCTCGAGGAAGGGAGATTGTCATGGTGGAGTCCACAGCGACCGAGGTGACCGCCCTGTACGGCGGGCCGGCCACCCGGCGGATCCGCACCCGCGACCTGATCGCCGCCAAGGAGCGCGGCGAGCGGTGGGCCATGCTCACCTCGTACGACCAGTACACCGCCTCGATCTTCGACCAGGCCGGCATCCCGGTGCTGCTGGTCGGCGACTCGGCCGCGAACAACGTCTTCGGCTACGAGACCACGCTGCCGGTGACCGCCGAGGAGCTGCTGCCGCTGGTCCGCGCCGTGGTGCGGGCCACGAAGCAGTCACTCGTCGTCGGCGACCTGCCGTTCGGCTCGTACGAGGAGGGGCCGGCGCAGGCGCTGCGCACCGCGGTGCGGTTCATGAAGGAGGGCGGCTGTCACGCCGTCAAGCTGGAGGGCGGCCGGCGCTGCGCCGCCCAGATCGAGGCGATCGTCGGCGCCGGCATCCCGGTGATGGCGCACATCGGCTTCACCCCGCAGAGCGAGCACACGCTCGGCGGCTACCGGGTGCAGGGCCGCGGGGACACCGCCGAGGAGGTGCTCGCCGACGCCCGGGCGGTGGCCGAGGCGGGCGCGTTCGCGGTGGTGCTGGAGATGGTGCCCGGCGAGGTGGCCAAGCGGGTCACCGGCGAGCTGTCCATTCCCACCGTCGGCATCGGCGCCGGGCCGGACACCGACGGGCAGGTGCTGGTCTGGCAGGACATGGCCGGGCTGCGCACCGGCCGCGCGCCGCGTTTCGTCAAGCGCTACGCCGATCTGGCCGGCGCGCTCACCGACGCCACCCGCCGGTTCGCCGACGAGGTCCGCGGCGGGGAGTTCCCCGCCCCCGAACACACCTTCTGAGAGGTAAGGCGGGGCCCCTTCTCAACGCCTGGCGTAGAGCAGGGGCCCCTTCTCGACAAGCGCCGCTCAGAGATCGGTGACCCGGATGCCGGCGTGCGCCTTGTAGCGCTTGTTGATCGCGATCAGGTTCGCGGTGAACGCCTCGATCTGGTGGGCGTTGCGCAGCCGGCCGGCGTAGATGCCGCGCATGCCGGGGATCCGGGCGGCCAGCGCGGCGACCACGCCGACGAGGTCCCGGTCCTCGGTGCAGATCAGCACGTCGAGGTCGATCCGGTCGACCTCCGGGTCGGCCAGCAGTGGCGCGCTGACGTGGTTGAAGGCGGCGCAGACCCGGGATTCGGGCAGCAGCGCGGCGGCCTGCTGCACGGCGCTGCCCTCGGCCACGGTCAACGCGTACGGGCCCTGCTTGTCGAAGCCCAGCGGGTTCACGCAGTCCACGACGATCTTGCCGGCCAGCGGCCCGGCGAGCGCGGCGACCGTGGCCTCGTGCCCGTCCCACGGCACCGCGACGATCACCACGTCGCTGCGGCGGGCGACCTCGTCGTTGCCGGCGCCGGAGACCGGGGCGTCGGCCGGCACGCCCGGCAGCGCGGCGATCTCGGCGGCGGCCTCGGCGGCCCGGTCGGCGGCGCGGGAGCCGATCAGCACGGTCTGCCCGGCCCGGGCGAACCGGTAGGCGAGACCCCGCCCCTGGTCGCCGGTGCCACCGATGATGCCGACGGTCAGCCCGGAGATGTCGGGCAGCGTGGTCGCGTCGTAAGCCATGCGGTCATCCTCGCAAAACCCGCCACCGGTCGGCGCGGCGAGGCGCTGTGACAATTCCCGCGCCGGTGCGTCGGGCGCTCGCGCGCCCGACGGCAACCGCCGGTCAGGCGCGTTCGAAGGCGACCTTGCGTTCCACCGGGTCGGCGACCGTCAGCCGGACCTGGACGCGCTCGCCGAGCGGCAGCTCGCCCGTGCAGCGGGCCCGTACCGGCGGTTCGTCGAGCGCTACCGTGCCACCGGGTGGCCGGCCGGCCCGGCCGTTGCCCGCCGGTCGGGGCTCGTCCACGTCCAGCACCGCCGCCTCGAAGGTCTCCCCCACCCGGTGGGCCAGCAGCACCGCCTCGGCCAGCTCGATCGCGCCTCGGGTGGCCGCCCCCGCGGTCCGGTCGGTCGTCGCCATCACCTCCGGCAGCTTCGGCAGCGCCTCGCGGACGTGCGCGGGCACCTCCCGCCCCTCGTGCAGGGCCAGGCAGGCCTCGGTGGCGTAACGGTCGGCGAGCCGGCGCAGCGGCGCGGTGACGTGCGCGTACGCGGCGGCCACCCCGCCGTGCTCGGGCTGTTCGGGCGCCGCGCCGTCGAAGGCGGTGTACGCGGCCCCGCGCATCAGCTCGGCGGACTGGTCGACGAAGGCGGCGGCGCGGGGCTGCGACGCGTCCAGCCCGGCGAGCACCTGACCGACCGAGGTGCCCTCCGGCCAGGGCACGCCGAGCGGGCCGGCGGCCAGCCGCAGCTTCTCGACCGCCTCCGGGCGGGGGCGGGGCATGGTGCGCAGCAGGCCGATCCCGCCGGCGAGCATGATGTCGGCGGCGGCCATGCCGGTGAGCAGCGAGATCTGGGCGTTGTGCTCCTCCATCGCGCCGGGGCCGCGCAGCACCAGCCGCCACCCGTCGCCGTCGGGCTCGACGTCCTGCTCGGGCAGCGGCAGGTTGATCGCGCCCCGGCTCAGCCCACGGGTGGTGAGCAGCGCCCCGATCTCGGGCAGCAGGGCGATGGGCTCGGGCAGGCGGCCGGCGTCGGCGTCGCGTTGCACCCCGCCGTAGTCGAGCTTGGCGCGGCTGCGTACCCGGGCCCGTTCCAGGGCGACCGAGACGGTGCCGCCGTCGGCGTCCAGGTCGATGGTCCAGAGCACGGCGGCCCGGTCGACGTCGGGCAGCAGGCTGGCCGCCCCCTCGCTGAGCGTGTGCGGGTGCAGTGGCACGTTGCCGTCGGGCAGGTAGACCGTCTGGCCGCGGCGCCACGTCTCGGCCTCCAGCTCACCCCCCGGGTGTACGTGGGTGAGCACGTCCGCGATCGCGTACCGGATGCGGTATCCCCCACCGGGCCGGCGGGCGAGGTGCATGGCCTGGTCGAGGTCGCGCGAGGTCGCCGGGTCGACGGTGACGAACGGGATGTCGGTCCGGTCGGGGACGGCCGGCAGCGGCGCGGCGGCCGCGGTGTCGGCCTCGCGCTGCGCCGCGGCCGGGAAGCTCTCGGGCAGTCCCAGCTCGCGGCGCAGCGCGCCGAAGTCGATGCGGGGCGCCAGTACGCGTCGGATCACCACGCGGTCAATCCTGACAGTGCGCCGCACGTTCCGCTCACCGGCGCGGCGGTGTCGAGAAGGGGCCCCTGCTCTACCGGATGCGTTGAGCGGGGCCCCTCCTTACGACTCAGGCTCGGCGGGCGGCCGCCTTGCGCGCGGTGGTGGTGCTCTTGCGCGCGGGCGCCTTCTTGGCCGCCGTGGTCTTCTTCGCCGCGGTGGTCGTCTTGCGCGCCGTCGTGGTCTTGCGCGCGGGCGCCTTCTTGGCCGCCGTCTTACGGGCGGTGGGACGCGTCGAGGCGGTGGTCTTCTTCGCCGCGGTCGTCTTCTTCGCGGCCGTGGTCTTTTTGGCGGTGGTCTTCTTCGCCGCCGAGGTGACCTTCCGAGCTCCGGTGGCCTTCTTCGCCGGGGCCTTCTTCGCCGCCGTGGTCTTCCGCGCGGTGGTCTTCTTCGCCGGGGCCTTCTTGGCCGCGGCGCTCGTCCGGGCGGTCGTGGTCTTCCGCGCGGTGGTCTTCTTCGCCGCCGCCGTCTTCCTGGCCGCGGTCGTCTTCTTCGCCGTCGTCTTCTTCGCCGCCGTCTTCTTCGCGGTGGCCTTCTTGGCGGGCGCGCTCTTGGCGGTGGTCCTGGACGCCGGTGCCTTGCGCGCCGCCGACACGGCCTTCTTGGCGGCCGCCTTCTTCGCAGCCGCCTTCCTGGCCGGCGTCCGTCCGGCGCCGGCGCCCGAGGCGTTCGGCGACGCCTTGGTGACCGTCGTCGTCCTGCCCGCGGTGGTCTTCTTCGCGGTCGTCCGTTTCGCGGCCGGGCGGGTGGCCTGCTGTGCTTCGGCCATCTCGGTTCCCTTTCCTGGGGACGTGCTGCCGCCCTCGCGGAGCACGGATCACCTCGACGCGGTCCGTCCCGCGCCGTCTATCGGCCCTCCCCGGCCCAACGGGCGTCCTCGGCATCCCACGCTTCGTTCCGCTCCTGCACCTTCTGCAGGGCGTTCTCCGCGTCGGCGGCCGAGGAATACGGTCCGAGAACGTGCTTCGCGGGACACACGTCGGCATCGGTCTCGACCCGGTGGTGTCGCGTGCACCAGTAGTAGTGCCCACCACTTCCGTCGTCGCTCATGCGATCACTGTGCACCGGGAATCGCCCGGCCGCCACCGGAACGCCACAAATAGTCGCCGCCCTCTCCACATTAGACCTGGTCGGGGCGGTACCGACGGGGAATGGCCGAACCGCCGCGAGCGGGCCGGCCGGCCGTCGAGCCGATCGGCCGAACCGGCGACGCGTGCCTCAAGCGGACACCGGCGCGGGCTCCGCAGCCGGCGCGGCGGCCCGCGCCGGACGGGCCACCGCGATGGCGTACGCCACCGCGTAGGGCGTGCAGGCCACGTAGAACATCGGCTCGACCAGCACCTTGTCGGTGATCAGGAACCGTTCCCACTCCGTCGGGCGGGGCAGCCCGAACGACCAGTCGGTCAGGCAGGTGAACAGCCACATCGGCGCGGAGATCCGGTCCACCGAGTCCGGCGGCAGCTCGGTGAACGACGCGGTCGCCGGGATCGTGGAGACCACCGTGAGCACCACCGCCGCGTCGGCGGCGACCAACGCGCCCAGCAGCCCGACCAGCCAGGCCGCCCGCGCCCGCCCCCGCCGGGCCAGCGCCCCGGCCCCCCAGAGGGCCGGCACCAGCAGCGCCAGCCAGAGCAGGAGCCCGGGCACCATCTCCGCCACACCGCTCTCCGCGCGGCTGGCGAACCAGCCGAGCACCACGGCGATCGTCGCGGCGATCGGCAGGACCACGCCGAGCGCGGTGGGCAACGCCCCGACGCGTACGGTCCGGCGTGCGGCCCGGGTGACGACGAACGCGAGCAGCACCCCGAGCCCGGCCGCGACCACGGACCAGATCGGCAGCTGCGCCGCTGTGGCCCACAGCACGCCGAAGGACAGCCACCCGTAGGCCAGGTTCATCACCAGCGCGGCGACCACGATGACCGCGACGCAGGCCGGCGGCGCGAGCAGCAACACCCCGGCGGTGCGCCACAGCCGCCCGGGCACCGGAGCCCGGTCCGGAGCCGTGGCCGCCCGGCTGGTCGCCAGGCTGGCGGCGAAGCGGAGCATCGTCCACCGCCGCCCGGTCCGGGTCAGCTCGTGCAGCTCGGCGGCCCACTCCCGGGCCAGTTCGTCCCGCAGTTCGGCCGGCCAGCGGCGCACCGCCACGCGCAGCAGGAACGCGGCCACCCGCCCGGTCACCACGCCGCCGCCCCGGTCGCACCGGCGCCACCCTGGTGGGGCCGTTCCGCGGGTGCGAGGGCGCGCAGCTCGGCCAGCGCCAACCGGCCGGCGCGGATCCCCTCGCCGGTGAGGCGGTAGTAGCGACGGGCCGGTCGACCGGCGGCGACCGGGTCGACGTCCTCCCAGTCGGCGGCGAGCCAGGCCGCCGCCTGGAGGCGGTGCAGCACCGGATAGAGCGTCCCGCTGGGCAGGCCGGTGAGTCGCATCAGGTCGAGGCCGTAGCGCGGCGCGTCGGGCTCGGCGAGCAGCGCCGAGAGCACCTTCACCACCGGAATGGTCAGTCGCACCACCTCTTTATAGCATCTCTACATAGGGTTGGCGGCTAGCCTCTCCGACATGGCCCCGCACCGTCTCGACCGTGTCGTCGCCCGCCGCGTCGCCGTACGCGCCCAGTTGCTGGACGCGCACCGGCCGACCGACCTTCGGTCGGTGGTGGACCGGCTGACCTTCCTCCAGATCGACCCGACCGCGGCGGTCGCACCCAACGCCGACCTGGTCGCCTGGACCCGCCTCGGCGCCGGCTACCGGCCCGACGACCTGGTCCGGGCCCTGGAACGGGAGCGCAGCCTCTTCGAGCACCGGGCCATGATCCGGCCCATGGCGGACCTGGGCCTGCACCGCCCGGAGATGTCCGCCTGGCCGACCGATGCCCGGCGACGCGACTGGCTGGCCGCCAACGCCGGCTTCCACCGTTACGTGCTGGACGCGCTGCGCGATGCCGGGCCGCGGCTCAGCCGGGACATCGAGGACCGCAGCGTGGTGCCGTGGCCGTCCACCGGCTGGACGAACAACCGCAACGTCACCCAGATGCTGGAGTTCCTCGCCGCCCGCGGCGAGATCGCCGTCGCCGGGCGAGCGGGCCGCCAACGGGTCTGGGACCTCGCCGAACGGGTCTACCCGGCCACCGCGGCGGTCCCGGCGGACGAGGCACGCCGGCTGCGGGCCGAGCGGCTGCTGCGCTCGCTCGGCGTCGCCCGGCCGACCGTGGTGGGCGACGCCGGCGAGCCGGCGGAGATCGAGGGTACGACCGGATGCTGGCGCGTCGATCCGGCCGCGCTCGACGGCACGCCGTTCGCCGGCCGCACCGCGCTGCTCTCCCCGTTCGACCGGCTGGTGCACGACCGCGTCCGCGCCCGGGAGCTGTTCGACTTCGACTACCGGCTGGAGATGTACGTGCCGAAGGCACGGCGGCGTTGGGGCTACTTCGCCCTGCCCGTGCTGCACCACGACCGGTTGGTGGGCAAGGTCGACGCGACCGTCGACCGCAGGGCGTCGGTGCTGGGGGTCGACGCCATCCACCCCGACGTGCCGCTCACCCCGGAGCTGACCGACGCCGTCCACGGGGAACTGGCCGCGCTCGCGTCGTGGTCGGGCCTGCGCGACATCCGCCTCCCGGCCGGATCCGCGTAGCAGGCGGCTCCACGATCGACCATCGGCCGACGAGTCCCACTTACGGGACCGACGGACGGGCGGGCGAGCCACCCAGGTGGATCACCGGCCGCCAACGTGCAGGCTGCACATTGCTGTGCAAGCCTCGACGGAGCATATTCGCGGGAGGCGCCGGCTGTCAGCCCGCACGACACCCCGAGCGGCGACCGGCCCACCCGGACGACCCCTGGGGAGAACACCGTGGGCAACCTCGACGTCGCGTTGAAGAGCGCGATGAGCATCGACGGCGCGATCGGCGCCGCGCTCGTCGACTACACCAGTGGCATGACCCTCGGCGTGGCCGGCGGCAACGGCGAGGTCGACCTGACCGTCGCCGCCGCCGGCAACACCGACGTGGTCCGGGCCAAGCTGCGCACCATCGAGATGCTGAAGCTCGACGACGAGATCGAGGACATCCTCATCACGCTGGGCAGCCAGTACCACCTGATCCGGCCGCTGAGCAACCGCACCGGCAAGGGCCTGTTCCTCTACCTGATGGTGAGCAAGAGCCGGGCCAACCTGGCGATGGCCCGGCACCAACTGCGCGCGATCGAGGAGAGCCTGGAGCTGTGAGCCGGGTGGACAATCTCCCCCGCCGTACGCCGGCCGGGGCCGGCACCCTGCCCCCGCAGCGCAAGCTGCCGCCCTCGTTGGCCGGCAACCCGGCGCTGCCCTACCCGGCCATCGGGCAGGAACTGTCCGCGTTGCGGCTGCAGATCCCCGGGGTGCACGGCTGCGTGCTCGGCGGCGTCGACGGCCTGCTCATCACGCACAACCTGCAGAACGACGCCAGCCCGGACGACCTGGCGGCACTGGCGGCGACCATGTTCGGGCTGGGCCGCCAGGTCGGGTTCCGGCTGGGCCAGGGCGACTTCCAACAGTCCACGGTCCGCAACGCGAACGGCTACCTCAGCGTCTACGCGGTCAGCCGGCAGGCGCTGCTCGCCGTGGTCGGCACGGACAGCATCAACGTGGCCCGCCTGCACCTGCACGCCCCGGACACCGCAGCCCGCCTCGCCGACCTGCTCGACGGCGTCACCCCGACCACGTCCTGACCCGAGCCGGTCGCGGTGGCCCGGAGAGGCCGCCGCGACCGGTCATGGATCAGGAACCGACCTGGCTCAGCGGGCCGGCCAGGCTGGGATAGTTGCGGGTGCTCATCGCCTGGATGCCCGCGGTGTGGTCACCGTTGAACGGGGTGGGGTTCGCCGGGCAGCCGGCCGCCACCGCCTCCTGCGGCGAGTTGAACCAGAAGCCCAGGTGGTAGGTGTGGATCGGGGCGAACGCCGGGTTGACCGTCGCGTCGACGCCGGGGTGCGTGTTCGGCGCGGGCTGGCCGCCCGGCGCGACGGCGAACGTCTCGATGTTGAAGCGTCCGACCACCGTCGCCCGGGCGAGGCCGTGCTGGTTGGAGCGCATGTCGCTCTGGTACCACGCCACCCCGAACGGCGCGTCGGGCACCTGCAGCACGAACAGGTCGAAGTTGGTCCGCGGCGGCAGGCCGACGGCCCGGATGGTCAGGATCTCGTTGGGCCCCTGCGGATGGACCCGCACCACGGCGCGGGCGTTCGGCAGACAGTCGGCCGCCTCGGCGCCCTGCGAACGGACCATCGTGAACGAGAAGCTGCGGCCATCCGCGCCGGCGGGACTCCGCACCACGCCCGACGCGACGAGCGTGCTGGCCGCGACCACGGCGAGACATGCCCCGACAGTCCTGATCTGGAATCTCATGACGCCCTCCATTCGCCGGGTCGATCACCTCCGACCGCCAGCGCTCGCCGGCTCGGGCCGGCGTGGCGGGGCGGACGCCCGGCCACGGACACGTTATGACCACCAATCGCCATCGGTATCCATAAAGACCGAGATCCGTCAATATGATCAGTTTTCAGTATCCGGATCCCGCAGCCCGACGCAGTCGTGCCGCCAGAACGTGTCCGGGTAGACGAACGTCCCGGTCATCCACGGCTCGTACGCCGACAGCTTGACCACCTGGAACGCGGCGTCGGGGATGCGCAGGGACGGCTTGCGGAAGCCCTGCTGCACCGCCGGCGAGAAGCCGAGCCGGGAGTAGTACCGGGGATCGCCCTCGAGGAAGACCAGCGGCACCCCGCGTACGTCAAGCTCCTGGAGCGCGTGCCGGACGAGCGCCGAACCGATGCCGCGGCGTTGCCGGCGCGGGGCGACGCCGAGCGGGCTCAGCGACACCACGTCGACGAGCCGCCGGGGCGCGTCCAGCCGGCACCGGCTGAACATCACGTGCCCCACGAGCCCGCCTGCCTCCTCGCCCGACTCCTCCGCCACCAGCGACAGCGCGGTGGGGTCGTCGTGACGCAGGTCGTCCACCAGGCGTGCCACCACCTCGCCGTGCTCGCCCCCGAAAGCCTCGCGGTGCAGCGCGCCGACGCGGTCCCGGTCGCGGGTCTGTTCCTCCCGAAGATCCATGGCCGGACGGTAGGAGGCACGCCCCCGGGCCGACAAACGAATAACCCGCTTGATTCTCCGGCTTGCCGGCACCCTCGCATCGCCCAGCCCGTGCCGTTCACGCTGCGCCTGCTGGCGAGGTCACCGTCCGAGCGCGTGCGCGATGGCCGACTTGATCTCCTCGTCGCCCGCGCCGAGCAGACGTGCGTCCCGGACGAAGATGGCAGCACGTTCGTGGAGAACGTCCTCCGACGCGCGGCGTGGGTTGACAGCGACACGCGTTCCCCCGCCACGCCGGGAGATGATCAGCCCGGCCGCTTCCAGTTCCCGGTATGCCCGGGCCACCGTTCCGACCGCCAATCCCAGATCGGAGGCGAGTTGGCGGAGCGGTGGCAGTCGCTCCCCGGGCCCGAGCACCCCGTACTCGATCAGATCCGAGAGCTGCCGGCGCAGTTGTTCGTACGGGGGCGTCGGGTCGTCGGTCGCGACGGTCAGGGTCGGCCGCCCGGTCATGCCCCGGCCTCGTCCGCGGTGGGCTTCTCGGGGACGAGGACGGCGGTGGTGCACCAGGCGGTGAAGGCGATCACCGCGGGCAACACGGCGAGCAGGAACCAGCCCACCGGCTTGCCCCAAGCCGGGCCGCATGCCGTCGCCAGCAGTGTCCAAGAGGCAGTCGCGCAGACCCCGGCGAGCGGGAGGCCCACCAGGATTCCGCCGGCGCCGGCGACCGCACGCGCGGCGCGCCGGCGCAACAGGTCGTCCATCCGGACCAGATCGCCGGTGCTGCCCAGCCGCGGCCGGCGAACGATGCTGCGGAGCACCACGTACGCAGTGACCAGGCCGAGCAGCGCGAGGACGGCAAGCGGAATCGAGTAGAACGACCCCGGCCACGGTCCGTGTCCCTCGGAAGTCGTGGGAGGGCAGTGCAGCTTCAACGCCCGTCCAGGATTCCCGAAGTCATCCGGGCCGCCTGTGGCGGTCGTGACGGTCAGCAGCGCCGTCAGCCCAGCAGCAGCGACGGCGACCGCCCAGCCGAGGCGGCGCGGGAGGTAGTCCCCGACGGTGCGGACCTCCACGGCCGCGCTTCGCGTCGCACCCCTCGGCGGCGCCACCCGCGACTCGCTGACCAGCACGCTCACCAGGACGGACAGCCCGAAAACCGGCGCAGCCAGCAGCGCTCCCAGCTCGAGCGGGTCCGATGCCGCCACTCCGGCCCCCAACACCAAGCCGACGATCACTCCCGCCCACCGCCACCTTGTGGTGCGACGGACCGCCTCCTGGTGCACCCCGTCCGGTGCGTGGCGGGCCGAACGAGCCCGTCGCCAGGACATGGTCACGGCGATCGCACTGACCACGAGGTACAACACGGTCACGATGATCGGGAAGCCGCCCATGAGACCCCTCCGCTTGTGTCAGTCGCTCGACACAACAATGGTCGCGGCAGGTCGGCCCTTGTGTCAATCACTTGAGACAAGTTGCGGTGGAATCCGCGCCGCCACGACGCGCGAGCTACGGGGTCGCATCGCACGGGATCGCGCGTCGTCGGGTTGTCACACGGACGGGTCCCAGGCTGCGAGCTGATCGAAGATGCGACGGTCGCCCTCGAACTCCAGCGCATCCAGCGGTATGCGGCCGTAGAAGAACAGGACCAGGTCACTGGCCGTACCCCGGGCGGAGACGTCGGCCGGGTCGAGGTGCTCGCCGGCAGCGGCCATGAGGTGGGCGACCTGTGCGCCGTCGCCAGACAGCCGGAGGCGCCAGGAGCGACCCTCGATGGCGTGGTAGTCGACGACGGCGGGGGTGTGCGGCCAGGCGACCGTCGTCGCGCAGAGGGTGAACTGGCAGTCGTCGAAACCGTCGAGGGCGACCTCCTCCGACAGCGGCTGCGGGGCACCCACCGTCAGCTGGACGTCGTAGGTGTGCACCGCGATCTCGGGGACCTGACGCCGCGCCCAGGCACCAGACGTCTGCGGTGACGGCGAGTCATCCCACCACGTCCAACAGCCGCGATCCGGGCCGGCCTCGCGCAGCGCGCTCGTCAGCACCTCGACGGACTCGGTCCACCAGGCCAGCAGAGCCTCCCGTTCCCGAGGCGCACCCGTGCCGTCCTCCCACGCCGACTTCTCCGGGGGCGCGTCCGCGGGCCCGGCGGCGACGACGGCGGCCGTCTTGCGGCGGCCCATGCCCACGTGTCGCACGAGATCGAACAGCGTCCGCTCCGGATGCGTCGGCACCGGCAGGTCGAGGCTGGGTGCCGCTTCGACCGCAGCGCGGAAGGCGGCCGACCGCTCGTCGATCAACCGCAGATGATCCAGGAACGTGAGAGTCTTGTGCACCCGGCTTTCTAGCACGGGGCTCCGACGACCGAACAGCGGATTTCGCAGCCGAGGTGGCGGCCCCGGCACCGCTCACGCTGCCGTCCCCCGGTTCAGGCGGTCACCGGACCGGGACGATGGTGGCGGCCAACACCCGCCATCTACCGTCCTCACGCACCCACAACCGGGTGTAGCGCAACCGCGCGGACACAGCGGTACCGCCCTGAACCGCGTCCACCGCGGCGACCATGCGGGTCAGACCGGTCTCACCGTCCTCCTGGACGTCGAGCGACTCCTCCACCAGGTTCGTGATCCGCAGGGCCCCCGAACGATGGCTCTCCAGGTCGTCTTCCTTCGAGAAAATCGCGCCGTCCGGTCCAGCGCCCACGACCCGGGGGTGGAGAAGCGCGTCGAGGGCCTCGACATCGCCGCCACGCTGAGCGGCTTGGAGCTGCCGTTCCGCAGTATGGAGATCCATCCACCGATCCTCTCCAGCGCCCCCGCTACCGGACAAGCGGCTACGCTCGCGGCAGAACATCGCGGCTCTGAGCTGGTGGGCGACGGACGAGTCGACCTGTACGCCGGATTGTGAAGGGTACACACACTCTGAACAGGCGTTTCGTTCCTCGGAAGCCCGCTCAGGGCGTCGCCAGGGCGTCAGGCGTGGGAAGTGTCATCACCTGCGAGGTCCCTCAGTTGCACTCGCTTCTTGGCCACGTTGTAGGCCCATGCATAGGTCGAGACCTTGCGATCAACTCCAAAATGCTTGCCGGTTGCCTCCTCCAGGACGACATAGAAGTCATCAAGGCACCGCGCTCCGCGCGGTGCGGGGCGGCAAGCCCGGCCGGCGGCAAGCCGCCCCGGCCGCCTACGGCGCCGGGGCGGTGAGCCACCGACAACCGCCGGGACACCGCCCCCACGGGAAGGAACCAGCTCTGCGAGGCCGTGACGGAAGCCGGCGGCGCGATCTGACCAAGTGGTCGGGGCTTCCGACTGCCGCGCCAGTCCAACCCCGGGACTGGCTTGCCACCGGATCACCGGCTAGTGCTCTGACCACAAACGTTCGCGGTGTTGGATGACACGTCGCGAATGCGCCCGCCTCCGCTGCGAACGCCAACACCGATGGGGCCAGGCCAACAGCCGGGCAGCAGCCTGACGAAGACCGCCAACGCTCGCGGGCACGCGCATTGTCGCGGTCAGTGGGTGGACGTGTAGAGGGTTAGTAAGGCCAGGGCGGGTGCAGCGGTGGCGATCAGCGGTCCGGCTACTCGCAGAAAGCGATCGCCGCGGCCGGGGAGCAGCGCCAGGATCCGAACGACGAGCAACGCGATCAAGGCCAGCAAGCTGACGGTGAACGCCATACCCCAGCCGCGGCGGAACGCGTCGCCGCCGGGCGTGGAGTCCCAGCCGACCGGACCGCTGCTTCCACGGGTAGGCGCGAAGACGGCGGCTACGAGCAGCGTCAGAATCAACGGGATGCGGCGGATCCAGTGGCGGCTGCCGCGCTCGGGGATCGCGTGGCCGTGGGGGACGCGCGGGCGGTTGAGCGGGTCATTACCGAGTTGTCGCTCGCGGCGCTGCCCGTCGAGCAGGAACACCAGCGCGGCGGCTGGCGCGAACGCGGCGGTTGCCCAGCCAGCCGTGGTCATCCAAGTCGGTGAGCCATGCGTGGCCCGGCTCGCCCAGCTGAGCAGGTGGGGCACGAGCAGCATGTGGGCGACGACGAATGCGGCGACCGGGACCGCGATCGCGCAGAAGTGCGCCAAGCGCTCAGGCCAAATGGGTGGTGGGAGGCGATGGGCGGGGTGCTCATCCCGGGACACGAGTATGCAGCGTAGCGACCCGGCGCTAACCCAGCGGGGCTGGGCGCACCGGTCCTCGTCAGGAACTGATCAGGCCGGGACGGCTGCCCACCCATCAAGGGTTCAGGCTGGCCATGCTCGTCTCGATGAACCAGCGGATCACCTGCCGGACGGCATGTCATTCAACAGCGTGAACGTTTGTGGTCAGAACACTAGCGAAACCAGCTCCACCGCCAGGACGTGCCCGACCCTCCCACACCGCCGCCGGCCCCGACTCCGGAACCACCGAGCGCCGGCCCGGAGAGGCCCCACGACGGCACAGCCCGACCGACCGAAACGAGGTCAACTGAGCCGGCGCTCAGGGCGTCTCCAGGGCGTCAGGGCGTCGTCAGGGCGTCAAATGCCGGCCAAAGTTGACCAACGACGACCATCGACGCCCGGACATTGAACCAGCTCAGAGCCTTGATCAGGTCCCTGAGCTGGTGGGCGACGGACGAGTCGACCTGTACGCCGGATTTTGTGCCCGGCACGCCCGAAGGCGCGCCGGCGGCGGCCATCCATCTCGGCCTGCCGTCGCCGGCAGGCTCCAGCGGCCTACCCGCAGACATCGGGCGGGCAGCCCTCAAGCGTCTGCGCGGGTCGTCATCTTGCGGTGACGGCCCTTTCTTGGCCTTGCTCCGGGTGGGGTTTACCGAGCCACCCCGGTCACCCGGGGTGCTGGTGGGCTCTTACCCCACCGTTTCACCCTTACCGTCCCGTAACGGGCCGGCGGTCTGTTTTCTGTGGCACTGTCCCGCGGGTCACCCCGGGTTGCCGTTAGCAACCACCCTGCCCTGTGGAGTCCGGACGTTCCTCGGCGGCGGGCCGGAGCCCGCCGACGCGACCGCCCGGTCGACTCGTCCGTCGCGCACCCATCCTAACGACGCGCGCGCCGCCCCCATTTCCACCCCGATGCGTCACCCGATTTCGGGGAGGATGACCTGCTCCAGCAGCGCGAGCGGGGTCCGCCACTGCTCGGGGTGGTCATAGTTGCCGGCGGTGACGGCCACGGTGAGGTCCAGGCCGGGCAGGACGTAGAGCCGCTGGCCGCCGTTGCCCATCCCGGCCACCAGGTCGTGGCCGGCGACGGTGTCGAGATACCAGTGGTAGCCGTACCGGGCGCCCCACTCGGTCCGCAGGCGCGGCTGGAGCATCGTCCGGAGCCAGTCGGCGGGAACGAGACGCCGGCCGTCCCACGTCCCCTCACGAAGCACCAGCTCGCCGATCCGGAGCAGATCACGCGGTACGAGTCGGAGCCCGGACGCGGCCGACGCCACCCCGTCCGGGCCGGCCATCCACTCGTACCTGCTGATGCCCAGCGGCTCGAACAGCTTGGCCTGCGCGTATTCAGGCAGGGTCTGCCCGGTGCCGTCGGCGATCAGGTGGCCGAGCAGGGCGGTGGCACCGCCGCAGTAGGTCCAGCGGGTGCCGGGCGGTTCGACGACCGGCCGCTCCAGGACGTATCGGTAGCGGTCGGGTGCCAGCTCCATCGCGATCTCGGCGTTGGCCGGGCTGTCGTACGGCAGGTCCTCGCGCCACTCCAGCCCCAGCGACATGGTCAGCGCGTGTGCGACGGTGAGCCGGGCACGCCGGGGGTCGGCTGCCAGGTCGGGGTATTGCGGGAAGCGCGGCAGCAGCGCCTCCTCGGGCGCCGGGACCAGCCCGTCGTCGAGGGCGACGCCGTACAGCAGGGCGGTCACGCTCTTGGTGACCGAGCGGATGTCGTGCAGGGTCTCGGGCCCGAACTCCACGACGCCCAGCGGATCGCCCCAGGAGAAGTCCTCGCCGGAGCCGTAGTGCTCCAGCAGGAGCTGGCCGCCCCGGGCCACCACCACGCCGTGCAGGCCGTCGAGCCGGCCGGCCCGCAGCGCCTCGTCCAGCCGATCACGCATCTGCGCCCCTCCCCCGCGTACCCCAGCCCGTTATACCGAATCCGCGCCCGCGCGGCGGCCCCGCGGGCGGCGGAAGGCGGGCGTACTAACCTCGGGGATCATGGATCTCTCCGACGTCGCGTTGCTGGTCGTCGCCGGTCTGGCCGCGGGCACGGTGAACGCGGTCGCCGGCGGCGGCTCGCTGATCACGTTCCCGGCGCTGATCGCGACCGGGCTGCCGCCGGTGGCGGCCAACGTGTCGAACTCGGTGGCGGTGTTCCCCGGGTACGCGGCGAGCGTGGCGGGCAGCCGGGCGGACCTGCCGCGCGGCCGGGCGCTGTGGTCGCTGCTGCCCACCGCCGCGGTGGGCACGGTGGTCGGTTGTGTGCTGCTGCTGGCCACCCCGGCCCGGGCGTTCGAGCTGGTGGTGCCGTTCCTGGTGCTGGGCGCGACCGCCGTGCTGGCGTTCCAGGATCCGCTGCGCCGGCTGGTCGGCCATCCGGCGCGGTTGAGCCCGCGCCGCCGTACCGTCACCGTGCAGACCATGGTCCTGGTCGGCACGGTGTACGGCGGCTATTTCGGCGCGGCGCTCGGGGTGATGCTGGTGGCCGGGCTGGCCCTGGTGCTGGATGCGACGCTGGCCCGGGTCACGGCGGTGAAGAACCTGCTGTCGGCCGTGGTGGGGCTGACCACGCTCGTGGTGTTCGCGCTGTTCGGCCCGGTGCAGTGGGTGGCCGTCGCGGTGGTCGCGCCGGCCACCCTGGTCGGGGGGTATGCGGGCGCCCGGCTGGCCCGCCGGCTCCCGGCGGTGGTGTTGAAGACGGTCATCGTGGTGTTCGGCACGGTGATCGGCCTCTACCTGCTGTGGCGCGCGCTGACCTGACCGACCGTCAGTAGGCCTCCCCCACCGGCTCCTCCGGGGCGTGCTCGGCCGCGCGGGCGGCCCGGTTCCACACCACCCGCTCGCCGTAGCCGGCGGCCATCAGGTGGCCGAAGGCGAGGTAGACCAGCACGCCGACGGCGAGGACCCCGAAGCCGACCCAGAACGGCAGGGCCAGGCCGTGTTCGGCGAGCTTGCCGGAGATGATCGGTGCGGGCGCGGCGGCGCCCCAGCGGACCAGGTTGAACGCGCCGGTGGCGATGCGCCGGTCGGCGGAGCCGAGGCCGAGCGCCAGGTCGGTCAGGTTGGCGTTGGCCAGGCCCATGAACAGGCCGGCGATCACGAGTACGACGAGCGACATGGCGGTGCCGGTGGAGGTGGCGAACAGGACCATGCAGACGAGCAGGCCTCCGATGGCCACGCCGACGGTCTGCACCGCGCCGATCCGGTGGGCGAGCCGGTGCCCGATCAGCAGGATGCCGGCGGCCAGGCCGAGGCCCCAGCCGGTGAACGCCAGGCCCAGCGGGATGACGTCGAGGCCCAGGTACAGCGGCGTGTAGCCGAGCACCACGAAGAAGACGAAGTTGTAGGCGGCGGTGACCACGCAGAGGGTGATGAACGCCGGCTTGCGGTAGGTGGTGAAGATCTGGCCGAAGCGTACCGGTGCCTGCTTGTTCGTGGGTTCGCGGAGCTTGCGGGCGGCGACGCCGAGCGCGAGCACCATGAAGATGCCGCAGACGAAGAACGGCAGCCGCCAGCTCACCTCGCCGAGCAGGCCGCCGATCAGCGGGCCGACGGCGAAGCCGAGGCCGAGCGCGGTCTCGAAGAGGCCGACCACCCATTCCCGGTCGTTGGCCAGGTTGACCAGCACCACCATGGCGGTGGCGAAGAACATCGCGTTGCCGAGGCCCCAGACGCCGCGCAGCACGGAGAGCTGGACGATGTCGTTGCTGAACGAGGCGAGGATGGCGGCCAGGCCGACCACCGAGACGCCGGTGACGAGCACCGGTTTGAAGCCGAACCTCCCGCTGGCCAGGGTGGCCGGGATCATGCCGACGGCCATCACCGCGATGTACGCGGTGAAGAGCAGTTCGACCTGCCAGGCGGTGACGCCGATGGCCTCGCCGATGGCGGGCAGGATGGGGTCCACCACGGCGATGCCGGCGATGGCGAGGAACGCCACGAGCGTGGTGGCGTAGATGGCACTGCGGTTGGGCTCGGATCGCCGATCCACTCCGCAACCTCCCAGATAGCTGTATCGTACAGGTAATTTCCTTGTATCATACAGCTATGAGCGACGACGACCACGCGAAGGAAGTCACACTCGGCCGCATCGAGACCGAGGTCGCCCTGCTGATGCGGCTGGGCGAGGCCACCCGGCGCGGCACCGGCACCATGGAGCACCGACTGCTCGACCGGGCCGCGTACGTGATCCTGCGGCACCTCGACGTGGCCGGGCCGCAGAACGTCTCGGCGCTCGCCGCCCGGCTCAACCTGGACGGCTCCACGGTCACCCGGCAGGTCTCCGCGCTCCAGCGCGACGGGCTGATCGCGCGTACCCCCGACCCGGCCGACGGGCGCGGCACGGTGATCTCCGCGACGCCGGCCGGGCTCCAGCGGATGGCGGCCGTGCAGGCCGCCCGCACCCGGCTGTACGGCGAGATGCTGGCCGGCTGGTCCGCCACCGACCGCGACACCCTCGCCGAGCTGCTGCACCGCCTCAACGAGGCGCTCGACGCGCGCAACCGTCGCCGCTGAGGTGTGTGGTTAGGAGGGGCCCCCTGTTATGCAGAATGCGTTAACAGGGGGCCCCTCCTTCTACGCCACCGGTTCCGGCGTGGAGTCGGCGCGTTCGGCGGAGGCCCGCGGCGTCCCCTCGTCGGCGAAGTAGTCGTCCGGCGTGGTGCCGTCCGGCCCGTCGGCCACCTTCGCGGCCCGCAGCACCAGCGTGCCCAGCGCGGCCACCACCAGGTTCACCAGCACCGCCACGATCCCCACGTAGATCGTCTTCTTGGTGTCGAAGCCGAACTCGGAGAGCGGGAACGCCGAACCGCCGAAGTGCTTCTTGCCGGTCGCCGGGTTGCCGATCTGGTAGAGCATCCACATGCCCAGGCCCATGCCGGCCACCCAGCCGGCGATCAGCGCGTCCCGGTGGAACCAGCGGGTGTAGAGGCCCAGCGCCACCGCCGGCAGCGTCTGCAGGATGATCACGCCGCCGATGAGCTGGAGGTCGATGGAGAACTGCGGGTCGAGGAAGACGATGCAGGCCACCGCGCCGACCTTCACCACCAGCGAGGTGATCTTCGAGACGTTCGCCTCCTGCGCCGGGGTGGCGTCCCGCTTCAGGTACTCCTTGTAGATGTTGCGGGTGAACAGGTTCGCCGCCGCGATCGACATGATCGCCGCCGGCACCAGCGCGCCGATGCCGATGGCCGCGTACGCGACGCCCGCGAACCAGTCCGGGAACTGCTGGTCGAACAGCAGCGGCACCACCGTGTTGCCGTCCACGCTGCCGGCCTTCGCGCCGGGCAGCGGCTTCACGTTCGCCGCGATCGCCATGTAGCCGAGCAGCGCGATCAACCCGAGCAGCAGGCTGTACGCCGGCAGCGCGGACATGTTCCGCTTGATCACGTCGCGGTTCCGGCTGGCCAGCACGCCGGTGATGCTGTGCGGGTAGAGGAACAGCGCCAGCGCCGAGCCGAACGCCAACGTCACGTACTGGAGCTGGTTGTTGGCGTTGAGCAGGATGCCGTCGCCGGGTGCCGGGGACGCCTGGAACTTCGCGTCGGCGGCGTCGAAGATGCTGCCCCAGCCGCCCAGCTTGTAGGGCAGGTAGATCACCGCCACCAGGATCACCACGTAGATCAGCGAGTCCTTGACGAACGCGATCAGCGCCGGCGCGCGCAGCCCCGACTGGTAGGTGTAGGCGGCCAGGATGGCGAACGCGATGATGATCGGCAGGTGCCGGGCCAGCGCGCTGTCCCCGGTGACACCCATCGTCTTCAGCACCGCCTCGATGCCGACCAGCTGCAACGCGATGTACGGCATGGTGGCGACGATCCCGGTGATCGCGACCAGCAGCGCCAGGACCGGCGAGCCGAACCGGTTGCGGACGAAGTCGGCCGGGGTGACGAAGCCGTGCCGGTGCGACACCGACCAGAGCCGGCACAGCACCAGGAACACCAACGGATAGATGACGATCGTGTACGGCACGGCGAAGAAGCCCGCCGCGCCGGCCCCGAAGATCAGCGCCGGCACCGCCACGAACGTGTACGCGGTGTAGAGGTCACCGCCGACCAGGAACCACGTGATCCAGCCGCCGAAGCTGCGCCCGCCCAGCCCCCACTCGTCGAGGTGGGCCATGTCCTGCGGCCGGCGCCACCGGGCCGCCACGAAACCCATGGCGCTGACCAGCAGGAACAGCACGGAGAAGACGATGATCTCGGTGAGGTGGTCGCGCCACATCAGTGCTCACCCCGCTTCTTCGTCATCTGGTAGACGAGCGTGGTGGTGCCGACGCCTAGCAGGATCCAGGCCAGTTGCAGCCAGTAGAAGCGTGGGAAACCGAACAGCCGCGGCGAGTCGGCGTTGAAGAACGCCGGGATCAGCGGCACCACGATCGGGATGAGGAGCAGCCAGTTCCAGGGACTCTTGTCCTTCGCCCGGGATCGCGCCGTGTCCGGCGCCTCCGGTTCCGGTGCGTCCATGTGACACCCTCCGGGAGGTCGTAGCGGGCCATGTGACGGCCGGAGGCTACGACCATGTGAGCGCGGTCACGTTCGACTGGCGGACGTCGATGCGCCGAGCGGCCGCCGGCATGCGCCGAACGGCCGCCCAGGGCTCAGAGGTTCCGGAGGTGCGCGGTGTCGTTGACGAGGCGGACCGCGACGCCGCCGTCCGGGTACAGGTCCAGCACCGAGACGCCCGCGGTGTCCAGGTAGAGCCGGTGCAGGAACGCGTCGCCGGCGGCGAGCGCGTCGCGCAGCACCAGCTTGATCGGCGAGACGTGCGAGACGACCACCACTGTCTCCCCCGGGTACGCCGACCGCAGCCGGTCCACCGCCCGGCCGGTGCGCGCGGCGACCGCCGTGAACGACTCGCCCTCCGGCGGGGCGACCCGGGTGGAGGCGAGCCAGGCGTCCAGCTCACCCGGCCAGCCCTCGCGCACCTCGGCGAAGGTGCGCCCCTCCCAGATGCCGAAGTCGCACTCGATCAGGTCCTCGTCGGGGCGTACCGGCGGGTCGCCGACCAGCGCGGAGACCGCCTCGGCGGTGGCCGTACACCGGGACAGCGGCGAGCTGACCACGGCCGCGACGGACGGCGCCAGCTCGGCCACCCGGGCGGCGGTGGCCCGGGCCTGGGCCCGGCCCCGCGCGGTCAGCGGCACGTCGCCGCGACCGGAGTAGCGCTTCTGCACGGTGCGCTCGGTCTCCCCGTGCCGGACCAGGATCAGCCGGGTGCCCTCCTCGGTCGGGCGGGGCTCCCAGGACGCCGGGGTGGTCGCCGGGTCGGTGCCGGTGGCCTTCGCGGTGGCGGCGCGGGCGGCCACCTCGCGGGCCGCGGCCCGGCCGGGTGAGTCGGGGCCGGCGACCTGGCGCGGCGGCTCCGCGACGCGCGCCGCCGTCGAGGGCTTGCCGGCGGCGGCGTCCATGGCGGCGTTGGCCAGGGCGTCGGCGTGCTTGTTGCGCTCGCGGGGGATCCAGGTGAACCGGACGGCGTCGAACCGGCCGACCAGCGCGGCGGCCTGCGCGGCGAGCGGGCGCAGCCCCGGGTGCTTGATCTGCCAGCGGCCGCACATCTGCTCGACCACCAGCTTGGAGTCCATCCGCGCCTCGACCTCGGCGGCGCCCAGCTCGGCGGCGGCCTCCAGCCCGGCGATCAGGCCCCGGTATTCCGCCACGTTGTTGGTGGTCGTGCCGATCGACTCCGATCGCTCGGCCAGCACCTCACCGGTCCCCGGGTCCCGGACCACCGCGCCGTAGCCGGCCGGACCCGGGTTGCCCCGGGAGCCGCCATCGGCCTCGATCACCACCGCGCGCACCGCCACGACGGCTACAGGCCCGACTCGTTGGTGCGGACCATGATCCGGCGGCACTCCTCGCAGCGGACCACGTCGTCCGCGTCGGCCTTGCGGATCCGGGCCAGGTCGGCGCCGGAGAGGTCCAGCCGGCAGCCGCCGCAGCGGCCACCGGTGAGCAGCGCGGCGCCCAGGCCGGTGTCCTCCCGGATCTTGTCGTAGAGGGTGACCAGGTCCCCCGGCAGGTCGTCGGCGAGCGGCCGGCGGGAGGTGCGCTTGAACTCCTCCTCCTTGGCGATCTCGGCGAGCGCGTCGTCGCGGCGCTGCTCGGCCGCGCCCCGGCGCTCCCGGGCCTCGGCGAGACGGCCCTCGATGCCGTCCAGCACGCCCTGCGCGGTCTCCCGCTGCTCCATCAGCTCCAGCTCGGCGTCCTCCAGGTCGCTCTGCCGGCGGTTGAGCGAGACCAGCTCGTGCTGGAGCGCCTCCAGCTCCCGGGCCGGGCCGCTGCCCGAGGCCAGCCGCGCCTCGTCCTTGCTCTTGCGCGCCCGCACCTGGTCGACGTCCTTCTCCAGCCGGGCGATGTCCCGGTCCAGGTCGTCAACGGCCACCTGGGCACGGACCCGCTCGTCCTCCAGCGCCGACAGCTCGCGTGCGAGCGCCTCCAGCTCGGCCCGTTCCGGCAGGCTCCGGCGGCGGTGCGCCAGCTGCGCGAGCGTGGTGTCGATCGCCTGCAGGTCGAGCAGGCGACGCTGCACCTTCGGGTCAGCCTTCACGGTCGGGGCTCCTTGTCGTCGTCCGGTCGGGGCGCGGCGGCGTGCACGGTCCAGGGGTCGGTGTCCAGGTCGGACACCACGGTCTCGACGCCCAGCTCGGCGGCCAGGTGGGCGGCCAGGTCGTCCAGCCACGGTCGTTCGGTCGCCCAGTGGGCGGCGTCCAGCAGGGCCGGGCCGCCGGCGGCGAGGTGCTCCCCGGCCGGATGGTGGCGCAGGTCCGCGGTGAGGAACGCGTCCACCCCGGCCGCGGCCGCCTCGGCGAGGAAGCCGTCCCCCGAGCCGCCGCTAACGGCGAGGGTACGAACCATACGCCCGGGATCCCCGGCGGCGCGAACGCCCCAGGCGGTGACCGGGAGCACGTCGGCGGCCAGCCGGGTCAGCTCGGCCAGCGTCATCGGGTCGGGCAGTTCGCCCACGCGGCCGATGCCCCGGCCCGGCCCGTCGGCCGGTGAGCCGGAGCGAGGCGGATGCAGCGGGCGCAGCCCGGTCAGCCCGAACCGGGCGGCCAGGGCGTCGGACACGCCCGGGGCGGCCACGTCGGCGTTGGTGTGTGCCACGTACAGGGCCACGTCGGCCTTGATCAGCCGGTGCACGATCCGACCCTTGTACGTGGTGGCAGCCACCGAGGAGACGCCGCGCAGCAGCAGCGGGTGGTGGGCGACGATCATGTCGGCGCCGGCGGAGAGCGCCTCCTGGACCGTCTCCGGGACCACGTCGACCACGCAGGCGACCCGGCGCACCGGGTGGTCGGGCTCGCCCAGCACCAGACCGACCCGGTCCCACTCCTCGGCCCAGGCGGGCGGGTAACGGCGGTCCAGGGCGGCCACCACGTCGGCGACCGTGGGCGGGGATCCGGTTGTGCTCACGGCCGGCCAGCTTACCGGCGTCCGGCGGGCGACACGTCCACGGCGGGCGGGCGGGGCCCCCGGACCTCTCCGGGAGGACCCGTGCTCACACCGCGCGGGCGACCGGCACGACGGGTCGCGCCGGGCCGCGCAGTGCGGCCAGGCCGGCGTCCCAGGGGAAGGCGTCCAGGTGCCGCTCGCCGGTGCCGGGGGCGTGCAGGCGGACCACGTGGTCGCCGAAGACCACCCGGACGCCCCACTCGGCGAGCCGGGCCAGGCTGGACCGGAACGCCGGGTGCCCGGCCATCGCCACGTTGGTGTACGGGACGGCGGCGATCGGCACCCCGAGCCCCTGCGCCTCGACCAGCAGGCCGAGCGCGAGCGTGTCGGTGATGCCCACCGCCCACTTGTTGACCGTGTTCACCGTGGCCGGGCAGACCAGCATGGCGTCCGCCGCGGGCAGCACGTCCGGGTCGCCCGGGTTCTTGTAGTGCGTACGGACCGGGTGGCCGGTCTGTCGGGCCAGCGCCGCCCGGTCGACGAACTTCGCGCCGTCCGGCGTGGTGACCACGCAGACCGCCCAGCCGTCGGACTGGGCGAGGTCGACCAGCCGGCCGACGTGACGGGCCAGCGGCGAACCGCAGGCGATGACGTAGAGCACCCCGCGGTGCCCGGTGCTGGTGTGCGGACCGCTCATCCGGTCGGGCCCGCGCTCATACTCCGACTCCCATGTGCTCAGCCAACTCCGCAATCGGCGGCGGCGGCGCACCCCGTGTGCGACGGAGGACCTCGGACATGAGTTCGTGGGCGATCGGCCGGCACCGGATCTCCGACGGCGCGAGCCGGTCGCCCTGCAGGAGCATGTCGCCGGCGTTGCCGACGTCACCGATCTGGGAGTAGGCCCGGGCCAGGTCGAGCAGGTGGTGCGCGCGCCGTTCGGGCAGCAGCGCGTTGAACGCGTGCCCGTTCATCCGCTGGTGGGTCTCCACCGCCCGGCCGCCGTCACCCAGCTCGACCGCCGCCGCGGCGCGGTGCAGCTCCAGGTTGGTCGGGCCGAACGAGGTCCAGTAGTGGTTGTGGTCGCCGCCGAGCAGGACGGCGGCCTCCCCGGCGCCGCTGAGCAGGTCGTCCACGGTCGCCGAGTCACCGATGCGGGCGGCGGCCATCGCGCCCTGGAGCAGCAGCATGCCGTAGACGGAGAGCCGCCTCGGGTCGACGTCGTTGTCGCCGCCGGGGGCGAGCCGGTCGGCGATCCGTACGTTGAGTTCGAGCGCGGGGCGGGGGCGGCCCATCGCGACGAGGGCGTTGCAGACCCGGGTGGTGGCGATGCCGGCGAGCAGCGGGTCGTCCGCGCGCTGGGCCACCGCCATCGAGCGGTCGGCGGCCAGCCAGGCCAGGTTGCACTCGCCCAGCTTGCGCAGCACCGAGGAGGCGATCTGGTAGACCTGCCCGAGCAGGTGGGCGGCCTCGCGGCGCTGGTCGTCGCCGCCGTACACGGCGTCCGCCGCCTGGGCGTCGCGCAGCAGCTTGGGCAGCGCGCGGGTGAGCATGCCGTAACGGCCGTACTGGTAGGTGAGCCAGGCGTGGTTGACCGCCTTGCGCATGTCGTCCAGCGGCGGCGGATAGGGCGCGGCGTCGAAGTAGGCGCTCATCGAGTCGTAGCGCTCCAGGGCGGTGCGGATCTCCTCCACCTCGACCTGGTCGATGCAGTTGAGCGCGTCGGTGCGCCGTTCCGGGTCCTTGCCGTGCAGCAGTTGCACGTCGATCTGGAGGATGTCGGCGATCTCGTAGAGCACGGAGAACTTGTCCAGCCGGCGGACGCCGCGTTCCACCTTGTCCACCCAGCTCTTCGACTTGCCGAGCCGGTCGGCGAAGACCTGCTGGGACATCTTGCGGCGGCTCCGCCAGTAGGCCACCCGCCGACCTATGGGTAGTTCGTCCATCCCTGCCCCTCCCCCGGTCAGCGCCGGCGACCACCCCCACGTTCACCAGGTTTGCCCTGGTCGCACAGGTTGTGCGTCAGCCGTCCAGCCAGTTCTCGTAGTTTTCGTGCAAGTTGCACCGGCCGTTCGTCAACTCAACGATCGCGGGTTACGGCAGTGACGGTTCTCGACGTGTGGCGGTGGACGGATTCGGTGGGGCGAGAGGGGATGGCACACATGTGGGGGAACGTCCGACCGCGCGTCGCTCACCTGTCGCCGCTGGAGCGGGTGCGGCTGCGCCGGGTCGCCGTCCGGTACGCGCTGCACGGCTGGCCGGTCACGCCCGGCGCCTGCCTGGCCAACCGGCGCTTCGTCTGCGGCCGGGCCGGCTGCCCCACCGTGGGCTGCCATCCGGCGCTGGAGAACTGGGAGCACGCGGCCAGCGCCGACCCGGCCCGGGTGGCCACCTGGTGGCGCAGCCGCCCGCACGGCGTCCTGCTGCCCACCGGGCACGCCTTCGACGTGCTGGAGGTCGCCGCGCATCTGGGCCGACGGGTGCTGGAGGCGGTCGCCACCCACCCGGCCGGCTTCGGCGTACGCGGGCCGGTGCTGGTCACCCCGACCGGCCGCTGGATGTTCCTGGTCCGCCCCGGCGACCCGCTGCGGCCGGAACTGGAGCACTGCTTCCACGTGGTGCGGCACGGCCCCGGCTCGTGGATCCCCGCCCCACCGACCCGGCTCCCCGAGGGGACGGTGCGCTGGGCGGTCGCCCCGGAACAGGCCCGGTGGCGGATGCCCGACTCCTACCTGGTGCAGAACGCGCTGATCGCGGCGTTACGGGCGGCCGGGATCACGCTCACCCCGGACCTCTTCCCCGGTCACCTCCCGCTGCCCCGGCGCGGGCGCTGACCGACGGCTGCCCGACAGCGACCTCCCCGCCACCGCACTCGTTGTGTCTGGCGAGGGCGCATCCGCGCCAGAGCGGGGGTTGAGGATGTCCAAGGACGACGCGGCCCGCCACACCGGCGGCACCGAACCACCGCGGCACCACCGTCGCCGCCCACACCCGTGGACCTTCACCCGCCCCCGCGGCGCCCGCCCCCCAGGCGGCTCCCGTCCCCCGGGCTCCCGCCCGGCCATCCTCCACCGCCCCCTCCGCTGACCGTCCCCCGTCCCACCCGGCCTCCACTCCGTCGATCATGAGGTTGGCGGGTGCGGCGCTCGGCGTGTCGTGCCGCCAACCTCATGATCGACGAGGTGGAGGCCGGGTGGGGTGGGGGTCAGGGGTCGGGGGTTACCGGGAGGGCTCGGGAGTGGAGGAGGCGGGCGTCGTCCGTCACCACGGCGTGCTGCCAGGGGGCCGGGAGGCGGTCCAGCCAGGTGATGCCGGGCTCGCCCATGGCGACGGCGGCCGTGGCGTAGGCGTCCGCCTCGCCCAGATCCGGGCCGACCACGGTGACCGAGCGCAGGCCGGTCGCCGGCGCGCCCCGACGCGGGTCGACGACGTGGTGCCCGCGCTCGTAGACCCCCGACGTGGCGACCGCCAGATCGGTGCCGGTCAGCACCAGGCAGGTGGCCGACGGGTCCCACGGATGCCGCACGCCGATCCGCCACGGCTCACCGGCGGCGGTGCGGCCGCGTACCCGCACGTCGCCGCCGGCGTTCACGCAGTGGTTCGGCGCGCCGGCCGCCGCCAGCCGGTCCGAGGCGACCTGCGCCGCCCAGCCCTTCACGTAGCCGGACGGGTCCAGCCGGCCGGTCGCGTACGCGTCGAAGAAGCCGTCCGTGGACATCCACAGGTCGGCGCAACGCTCCAGCACCGCCCGCAGGTCGCCGGACGCCTCGGCCAACGGCAGCTCACCCCGGCCCAGCCGGCACACCTCGCTGTCGTCCCGGTACGTGCTGAACCGGGCGTCCACCTCGCGCATCCAGTCGAACGTCCGCTCCGCCAGCTCGTGCAGCGTGGCGGCGGGCAGGTCGTCGGCGAGGTCGAGGCTGATCGCCGTACCCATGATCTGCTCGACCCGGCACAGCCCGGGCCGATCGGCGGCGGCCAAGCGGTCAGGCCTTGTCGAGCGCGCTCTGCAGCGACTGCTTGTAGGCGGTGCTGGTGTAGGTGGCGCCGGAGACGGTGCTCAGGTTGGCGCTCTGCTTGGCCACCACCTCGCCCGAGCTGCCGCTGTAGCGGGCCTGCACGTCGTCGCTGCGCTGCCCGGACTGGCCGCCCAGCGGCATGCCGGTCGCGGTGGCGTCGACGATCCGGCTGCCGCTGAGCGTGATCCGGACCTGGAGCGAGCCGTACTTATAGCTGACCGACGAGCCGGTGACCGTGCGGGTGGTCGGCTTCGGCGCCTTCGTGGTGGTCCGCGGCGCGGCCGGCGTGCTGGTGCTGGTGCGGGTGCTGCTCCGGCTGGCCGGCTTCCGGTCGGCGGACGGCTTGGCGCTCGGCTTCGCCGACGCGTCCGGCGTCGCCGAGACGCTCGGTGCGGCGGCCGAGGGCGTGGCGGCAGCGCCGCCGGGCGCGGGTGAGCCGCCCGGTACGACCGGCGCCTGCGCGGCCGGCAACTCCTGGGCGGTGGCCGGCCCGGCGCCCGGGCCACCCTTGAGTACCACCAGGGCGGTGGTGCCGGCGGCCAGTCCGGTGATCGCCAGGAACGCGCGACGCATGATGGGTGCCTCTCTACAACTCGAACGCGGTGAGGTGGATCTGGCGGCGGGGCACGCCGGCCGCCCGCAACACCTTGACGGACTCGTCGACCAGGCCGCCCGGCCCGCACAGGTAGACGTCGCGGCGGGTCAGGTCCGGCACCAGCCGGCGCAGCCCCTCCGGGTTCATCACCTGGCGCGGCCCCGGGTCGTCGCGGCGGCCGATGACGTACCAGACCGAGGTCTGCCGGGCCTGGGCGAGCCAGTCCAACTCCCGGTGCAGCAGCACGTCGGCGGGCTGACGCGCCCGGTAGATCAGCGCCGCGCCCGGCGGCAGTTCCTCCAGCATCGCCCGCAGCGGCGCGATGCCGCTGCCACCGGCGATGAGCAGGGCCCGCTCCCGGGTGCGGTGCGCCGCGGTGAACGTGCCGAACGGGCCCTCGGCCCAGGCGCGGGTGCCCGCGGTGAGGTCGCGCAGCTCGGCGGTGTGCTTGCCGACCACCTTCACGGTCAGCCGCAACCAGCGGCCGTTGGCCGCCGCGGAGACCGAGAACGGGTGCGACTCCCACCAGCAGCCCGGGTTGAGGAAACGCCAGCGGAAATATTGACCGCCGAGCATGTCGATCTGGTTGAGCCGGTGCCCGGTCAGGTAGATCGAGATGGTGTCCGGGCTCTCCGCCACCACGTCGGCCACCCGCAGCCGGTGCCGCAGGTTGAACGCCAGCGGCGAGATCACCCGGCCCCACAGCAGCGCGGCCACCACCAGCAGGTACGCGGCGATCCAGCCGGTGCGCACCGGCCCGGGCTCGTAGAGCTGGGCGCCGTTGCTGAACTGGTGCGCGTAGCCGAGCAGCAGGGTCAGGTAGCTGGTCAGGTGCAGGGCGTACCAGAGTTCGTAGGGCAACCGGCGGCGCACGCCGCGCACCGCGGTGACCCCGACCAGCACCATGACGCCGGCGGCCACGAACGCGGAGACCATGTCCTCGTAGTCGGACAGCAGCGTGCCGACCTCGCCGAACACCGAGTTGCGCTCCTGCCGGGCGTAGCCGACCACCAGCAGCGACATGTGGGTCAGCACCGCGACCAGCAGCGTCGCGCCGAGGTCCCGGTGCAGCCGGGAGATCCGTTCGCCGCCGAGCGAGCGCTCCAGCACGCCGAGCCGGCTCATCGCCAACACCTGCACCAGCAGCAGGTAGCCGGCGATCAGGCCGGTGATCCGCCCGCCGGCGGTGAGCAGGTCGGCGGTGTCGGTCAGCGAGCCGGCCGGGGTGGCCAGCCACCACGGCAGCACGGCCAGGACCAGGCCGAGCCAGAAGACCGCGGTGAGGGCACGCCGGCCGCCGGGCCCGCGGCGCGGCCGGCCCGGTAGTGGTACGGGAGCAGCCGGACGGCCGCCGTACGGGGCGGAGTGCCCGGTACGACGGCCGGCGGCCTGAGTTTCCTGATACGTCACGCGTACATCTTGATCGGGGCGAACTTCTGCCGGGGGAAGACCTTGTCCACCTGGGCGGCGGTCAGGCCGAAGCGACCCTGGGCCACCGACCCGTAGACGTTGAACATGTTGTTGTACTCCGGCACGTCACCGCTGTCCAGCTTGCTCAGCCCGTTCCAGGTGCCCAGCAGCGAGCCGGCGAGCTTGCGCCCGGACAGCACGGTCACCACGCCGCCGTGCCCGTGGTCGGTGCCGCCGCTGTTCGAGGCGACCCGCCGGCCGAACTCGCTGGACACCATGATCGTCACGTCCGAGGCCTTGTCGCCCAGGTCGGTGAAGAACGCCGCCATGGCGCCGGCCAGCTCGTTGAGCCGCCGCCAGAGCTGCCCGCCCTCGCTGGTGCCCTGGTTCTCGTGGGTGTCGTAGCCGCCCATGCCGACGGTCGCCACCCGCACGTTCGCCCCGCCCTTGATGAGCTGGGCGAGCTGCTGGAACGCGTAGCCGACGCCCTCGTACTTGACGCCGGCTGCGGCCGCGTACGGCTTGGCGGCGAGCTTCTGCGCGGTGGCCAGCGCGCCCATGCCCTCGATGACCGCGTCCTCCACCGGGTGGTTGATCCCGGTGAACAGGCCGCGGATCGCCTTCTCGGTGGCCGCGCGGTACTTGTCGTCGCCGTTGAGCCGCAGCTCACCGACGCTGTTGAGGGCGAGCGCGCCGTTCACGCCGACCAGCGAACGCGGCAGCGTGCTGCCGATGCCGACGCTGCGGAACGCGGTGCCCTTGCCGAGCGCGTCGACAAGGCTGTCCAGCCAGCCCCGGCCGCCGGTCTCACCGGGCAGGCCGCCCAGGTTGCAGGCGTCGGCGGCCTGGAAGTGGCTGCGGGACAGCCGCGGGTCGGACACCGCCGGCACGAAGCCGAGCTGACCGGCCTTCAGCCACTTCTCCAGCGGAGAGAACGCGCTGGTCAGCTTGAAGCCGCGGTCCAGGGCCAGCGAGTCGTTGCCGAGCAGCAGGTCGGGGCGGGCCTTGCTGAGCACCGCGTCGTTGGATGGCGCGACCAGGCTCAGCCCGTCCAGCCCGCCGTAGAGGAAGACGTGGATCAGGGTGCCGGTCTTGGTCGCGGCGAACGACGCCGAGGTGGTGACGAACTGCGCGGTGGCCAGCGCGGTCGCGGTGGCCGCGGCGCCGGCGACGAAGGTACGCCGGGTGACGCCCCGGCCGTCCTGCTGGGCCTCCTCGACCTCCTCCAGCCGGCGGTACCGGTCCGCCTCGGCCGCGTTCTCGGCCGCGACGATGTCCGCCTCCGCGCGCAGCAGCGCCTCGGCCGGGTTGTCGGCCAGCCGCCGCACGTCGGGGCATTCGGGGTGCAGGGGGTACGGGTTCACGGTCATCTCCATCGAATGCCTCACCGGAGGTGGTGCTGGGGGGACGCGAGGATCGTCCGCGCGACCGCGGCGATGGCCCCGTTGAAGGTGGCGTCGACCTTGGCGCCCTCGGACACCCCGGCCACGGCGAGCACGAGCTTCTTCTCCTTGGCGCTGAGCTTCTGGTGCACCAGCTTCACCGCCAGCGCGTCCACGTACGCCCCGGCGGTCGTCGGCGGCTTCGCCACCAGCTTCTCCGGCTTGACGTAGGTGAACTGCTTGCGCCAGCCACCGAGCAGCTCGCCTGCCTCGTTCCAGCCGTCGACCATGGTGCCGGCCGAGGTCCACGCCAGGTAGACGTCGGCGTAGCCGTCCGGGGTCGGCTTGCCCATCGGGTACTGGCCCAGCTCGCGCATCTTGTCCTGGATCTGCCGCAGGCCCTGGGCGAACGGCGTGCGCCGCTTGTCGCCGTCGAACCCGGGCATCGCGTCCGGCCCGACGCCGAGCGACCGGTACGTGGCCACCAGGTACTCCATCGGGCGGCGCACCTTCTGGCCGACCGAGGCCCAGAACTCCGAGGAGCTGAAGAGCGTGGCCAGCACCGGGCGGATGTTGCCCTTGTTGGTGGTGTACGCCTTCGCCAGCCGGTCCACGATCGACTTCGGCGGGGTGTCGGAGACGAACCGGGTGGCCAGGTTCTGGGCCACGTACTTCGCGGTGGACGGGTGCAGCGCGATGTACCGGATGTAGGAGTCGATCACCTTGTCGGCGACCTTCGGGTCGTTCGAGTTGTTGGCGTGGGTGAACCCGAGGATCTTCACCTTGCCGACGTAGTGCCGGTCGGCGAAGAACATGTACTTGCCGTCCGCGACGCCCCGACCGGTCTGCAGCATGGCGGCCTGCCGCACGTCCTTCTCGGTGTAGCCGCCGTCGACGCCGACCGAGTAGAGCTCCAGGTTCTCCCGGGCCAGGTTCTCGTTGATCGCGTCCTTGCGCGAGTCGACCTGGTTCAGGTAGAGCAGCAGCGCGGGGTGCTTGTTCGCGGCGACCAGCATGTCCGGGTAGCTACCGAGCGCGTGCTTGCGGATGACGTCCTTGTCGAACGCGTTGCGGTAGGTCTCGCCGCCGTCGAAGTCCGCCGCCACGTGCAGGAAGTCGTTCCAGAAGTCGACCATCACCTCGAAGAGCTGGCGGTCGGACCAGATCTGCCGGGCGATGGTGGCGTCCACCGTCTCCCGGGCCGGGTCGACGCCGCGCTCGTTGAGCTGCTCCCGCTGGTCGCGGAGCTGGGTCGGGCTGAGCTTGAGCGAGGGCAGGTCGGCCAGCTTCAGCTCGCCCTTGGTCGGGGCGATCTTCTCCGGCTCGAGCTGTCCGCGCAGCCAGTCGTCGATACCGAGCTTCTTGACCTCGGCCATCATCTTCGCCGTCGGGCCGAAGGTGGTCCGGCTCAGCAGGTGGCGGATCGGGTCCTTGGCGAGCACCGTCTTCACGGTCACCTGGGTCGCCGCCGCCGCGGCCGCCGGGCTGCCGAAGAGCCGACCGCCGGTCGGGGCGTTGCGCTTGAGCGCCGCACCGGCCCGCGAGCCCATGTAGCTCTCGTTCTGCTCGGTGTAGGTCCGCACCGTGCTGGGCTGCTGGCCGCTCGGCCGGGCCTGGGTGCCGTCGGTGGTCACCGTGCCGGTGGCGTCACCGGCCACCGGGCCGTCGGAGAACAGGCCGCGAAGCTGCGGGGAGAGGGCGAACGCGGCGCCGCCGGCGACCACCGCCGCACCGCCGAGCGTGGCGAGGGCCCGGCGCCGGCCGCGGTTCGGGGCGTCGTCGGAGTCGTCGTCCAGAGTGGGCAGACCCGGTCCGGCCGGCGGCGGGTACCCGCCGGCGGGCTGGGTGTAGCCGCTGCCGGGCTGAGCGTAGCCGCCCTGCTGGGCGTAGCCACCCTGGGACGCGGGGCCGGCGGGGGCGAAGCCGTTCGGGCCGACCCACTGCGGGCCCGGGGCGGGCGGGGGCACCGGGGCGGGGTAGCCGCCGGCGTACGGTGCGGCGGAGTCCAGGTCGCGGTGCCCGTCCGGGTGGGGGTGCTGGTATCCGTCCCAACCGCGGTCGTCCCTGGGTCGACGCGGTGGCACGTTCAGGTCGGCCATGTACCTATCCCGTTTTCTTCGAGCGCCGGCACGCCTGCCACCCGGGGGTTGGGTGGGAGGGGCGGCGACGGTTGCCGGAGAGTTGCTACGGGAAAGTAGCCAGGCCTCCGCCGCAGCTCAAGGCGGGCCGGAAGCGCGCCCACGCGCACTTAAGACGGTGCTCATGCCCGTTGCAAGAAGTCGGCCGCCACCGGCCCGGCCCATCCCCGTCCGGAGCAGGGCCGACCCGGGCGCGGACCGCCCGGACGCGAGGTTTCGGCCCGCCGTGACGTCGCCGGGCCCGTTCACGACAACAGGGAAACTTAAGGTACGGATAAGCCTCCGCTGAGGTGTCCGAGCGGTGCGTGCACGACTGCCCGAGCCGGCGAAACAAGCAGCAGCGGCGGCGCGTGACCCACCGGAGATCCGGGTATGCCGCCGAACCGCTGAAGCCGTGAGGGGAAGGCACACCGCCATGCTCAGCCAAGAGGATCAGCGCAGGTTCGAACAGATCACCCGCCAGCTGCGGGAGAGCGATCCGCGGTTCTTCGCCCGGTTGGACAGCCGGATCAAGGGCCGCCGGGGCCGGTACATGATGCTGATGACGATCGTGCTGTGGGCCTCGCTGCCGGCGATGACCGTGCTGGCCGGGCGGTTGGCCGGGGCGATCTGCGCCATGGTGCTGGTCGCCAACGCCGCAGTGATGTGGCGCTTCCGCCGCCGCCTCCTATGAGGTGTAAGGAAGGGCCCCCATTAACGCCTCCGGTAGAGGCGGGGCCCCCTGTTAACCGCTCGGCGTCTCGCCGAAGGCCCGGTACGCGCGGCGGAGCCGCTCGGCCAGGCCCGGGCCGCCGATCTCGGCACCGGGCGGTCCGAGCTGCCGCAACAGCAGCTCCGCGCCGGTGTCCAGGGTGGGCGGTCGGTCCGGCAACGCCACCGGTGAGAGCCAGAACCGGTCCAGCTCCTCGGCCGGCTCGACCGACGGCAGCCCGGCCAGCGCCCGCGCGGCGCCGGTCACCGTCGGTCCGGCCACTGTCGGCGCGGTTTCGGACCCCGTCGGCCCGGCGGGCGCATCCCGGCCGACCGCGTCCGTCGGCCCTTCCGACGCGACCCGGCGACCCTCGACGCCGCCCGGCACCGTCGCGCCGCCAAACCGGACACCGCTCGGCACCGTCCCGCCGCCCGGCACCGTCGCGTCGCCGGACCGGACGCCGCCCGGCCCGCCGGACCGGGCATCGCTCGACTCCGCCCCTCGGGATCGGGCGCCGCGCAGCGTACGCAGCCGGTCGAGCAGGTCGCCCCGGGCCCGGCCACGCCAGTGCAGCAACTGGAACGGGTCGGCGTCGAACGCCTCGGCGAGCAGGTAGAACGTGGCCGCCAGGTGCTTGCACGGCACCGCGAAGTCCGGGCAGCCGCACCGCTGCGTCAACTCGCCGACCTCGGTCGGGAACAGCGGCGCGCCCGCCGCGACGAACAGCTCCTCCAGCTCCGCCGGCAGGTCACCGGCGAGCAGCCGGGCGCTGAAGAACGCCTGCCCGGCCAGCTCCGCCTCGATCCGCCGCCACACCCCTTCCGGGTACGCGGCCAGCCCGATCCGCACCGGGTACGGCTGCGGCCGGGAGCCCTGCACCTCGGCGGTGACCAGCCCGGGTGCGACGTCCAGCCGGAGCACCTGCCCCCGCCGCGCGTACGCCCGGCCGCGGGTGAGCCGGGAGCCGAGCGCGAACGACTCCAGCACCTCCAGGAAGCGCCGGGACCACCAGGACTGCCCGATCGCGCCCCGGGTGCTGCGGGCCCGCAACCCGCCCTCGACCCGACGCGGCGGCCCGTAGTCGTCGAAGCTCGGGCTCACTCGACCACCGCCCCGGCCTCCAGCGTGAACAGTTCGCGCAGCGTGTCGGTGGACAGCTCGGTCACCCACTGCTCGCCGCTGCCGACCACCGACCGGGCCAGGCTCCGCTTGTCGGCGATCATCGCGGCCACCTTCTCCTCCACGGTGCCGGCGCAGACGAACTTGCGTACCTGCACCCGCCGGCGCTGGCCGATGCGGAACGCCCGGTCGGTGGCCTGGTCCTCGACGGCCGGGTTCCACCAGCGGTCGACGTGCACCACGTGGTTGGCCGCGGTGAGGGTGAGTCCGGTGCCGCCGGCCTTGAGCGAGAGCACGAACAGCGGCGGGCCGTCGGGGGTCTGGAACCGGGCCACCATGGCGTCCCGCTCGGCCTTGCCGACGCCGCCGTGCAACAGCAGCACCTCCCGGCCGGTACGCGCCGACAGGTGCCCGCGCAGCATCCCGCCGAACTCGGCGTACTGGGTGAACAGCAGTGCCTTCTCGCCCGCCGCGAGCACCTCGTCGACGATCTCGTCGAGGCGTTCCAGCTTGCCGGAGCGCCCGGCCAGCGCGGAGCCGTCGTGCAGCAGCTGGGCCGGGTGGTTGCAGACCTGCTTGAGCCGGGTCATGGTGGCCAGCACCAAACCCCGGCGTTCGATCCCGTCGCTGGACTCGATCTTCGCCATCATGTCGTCGACCACGGCCCGGTAGAGCGCGGCCTGCTCGGCGGTGAGGTTGCAGAGCACCTCCATCTCCAGCTTCTCCGGCAGGTCGGTGATGATCGACGGGTCGGTCTTGAGCCGGCGCAGCACGAACGGGCCGGTGATCCGGCGCAGCCGCTCGGCCACCTCGGCGTCGCCGTGCCGCTCGATCGGCTCGGCGAACCGCTTGCGGAACACGGCGGCCGGCCCGAGCAGCCCCGGGTTGGCGAACTGCATGATGGACCAGAGGTCGGCGAGGCGGTTCTCCACCGGCGTACCCGTGACCGCGACCCGGTGCCGCGCGGGCAGCGACCGGACCGCCTCGGCCTGCCTGGTCGCGGCGTTCTTGATCGCCTGCGCCTCGTCCACCACCACCCGGTGCCAGTCGACGCCGGCCAGCTCGAACGCGTCGCGCGCGGCCACCGAGTAGGTGGTCACCACCAGGTCCGCCGCCCGCACGGCCGCGGCGAACCCCTCGCCCCGCGCGCGCTCGGCGCCGTGATGCACGTGTACGCGCAGGTCGGGCGCGAACGTGGCGGCCTCGCGCTGCCAGTTGCCGACCAGCGACATCGGACAGACCAGCAGGGTGGGCCCGGCCTCCGGCGGGTCACCGGCGAGCAGCGCGAGCAGCTGCACGGTCTTGCCCAGCCCCATGTCGTCGGCGAGGATCCCGCCCAGCCCGAGCGATTGGAGGAACGCCAGCCAGGCCAGCCCGCGCCGCTGGTACGGCCGCAGCGTCCCGACGAAGCCCGGTGGCGGGTCGGCGGGGGTGAGCCGCCGCTCCGCCTCGCCGGCCAGCAGCTCGCCCAGCGCACCGTCGGCGACCACGTCCAGCACCGGCAGCTCGCCGCCGCGTTCCTCGCCGGAGAGCCCCATCCGCAGCAGGTCGGCCACGGTCAGCTCGCCGGAGGAGCGGAGCAGCCGCAGCCCGGCCTCCAGCCGCTGCGGGTCCAGCTCGACCCACCGGCCGCGCAGTCGCACCAGCGGCGACTTCAGGTCGGCGAGCGAAGCCAACTCCTCGGCGGTCAGCGGCTGGTCACCGAGGGCCACCTCCCAGCGGTAGTCGACGAGGGCGTCCAGCCCCAGCCCGCCCGCCGCGGTGGCGACCGCCCCCGGCGCGGTTCGGCTGCGGGCCCGCAACCTGGCGCCCAGGCGCGACGAGGAACGCCGCCACCAGGACGGCAGCAGCACGCCGAAGCCGGCCGCGTGCAGCACCGGCGCCCCCTCGCGCAGGAACCGGTGCGCGCCGTCGGCGTCCAGCTCCATCCCCTCCGGCGTGGCCGTACGCAGGGCCGCCTCCACCTCGGGCCAGAGCCGGCTGGCCCGGCCCAGTTCGGCCAGCAGCGTCTCCTGCGGGTCGACGCCGCGGGCGGCGAGCGCCGGCGCGGGACGCTGCCAGATGTGCCCGGCGTCGACCACCAGCCCCGGCTCGTCGGCCGGGTGCAGCCCGAACTCCACCTGCCAGGCGCCGCCCTCGACCAGCTCGGCGACCGGGTCGGTGGGCGGTTCGACCAGGCGGAACGTGGCCCGTACCGCCCCGCCGGCGGCGTCGCGCTGCCAGGCGTCCAGCGCGGCGCGCAGCGTCGCCAGCGCCGCCGGCTCGGCGGGGAACTCGCGCTCCGGTCCGGTGAGCGCGGCCAGCCAGCGCGGCACCGGGCCGCCGGGGCGCATCCCCCGGTGCAGCCGGGTGTCCGCCAGGGCCACCCGGGCGGCGGCGTCGGCCAGCACGTCCAGCGCGTCCGCCACCAGCTCGCCCGGCCCGGCCTCCCCGGCCCGACCGCGCCAGTCCCCGGCCGCGTCGGGCCCCGCTGTCCCGGGCCCCGCTGTCCCGGTCGCCGCCGTCCCGGTCGCCGCCGTCCCGGGCCCCGCTGTCCCGGTCGCCGGCTCCCACGTGCGGGCGGCGCGGGCCGCCGGGGGCAGGGCCGATGCCAGGTCCCGGGCCCAGGCCGCGTCGGTGCCGGTGAGCAGCGGCCGCCAGAGCGCCCGCGCGATCGTCACGTCGGAGTCGCCAGCCGCCCGCAGCTGCCGCCGCGCTCGCGTCGGGTGATAAGAGGGGGCCCCTCCTATACCGGAAGCGTTAACAGGGGGCCCCTCCTTACCGCCGAGCGCGGGGAGCAGGCGGCCGCGCGCGACCAGGTCGGCGGCGAAGTCGGCGAGTTCGGCCAGGTGCCGCAGGCTCGCCCCGACCGGGTCGGGCCGGGGCGCGCGCAGCAGCGCGTACGCGGCGTCCGGGGCGTACGCCAGGGCGGGGACCCGCCAGCCGGCGCGGGTGACCGGGCCGCGGACCGGCTCCTCGACGGTGGCTCGGACCAGTTCCGGGGACTCCACCGGCGAGCTGGCCCGGGTGGGCAGGCCGAGCAGTACGGAGATCGGCTCGCCCGGGGTCCCGTCGAGCGCGGCGGCCAGCGTGGCGTGGTCGGCGGCGAACGGGTGCGGCCGTTCCCGCGGGGCGCGGCCGGGCCGGCGCGGGGCGCGGGCGGGCAGCGTGCCGTCCTCGGCCCACAGCGCGAGCCCGGCGCCGGGCAGCCACAGCCCGTGGATGACCAGCACGCAGTTCCCCCTCGACGACGCCCGGGGCCAGGATAGGCGGCCGTGCGGGGTTATCGTCGGCGCCATGGTCGACCTTCTCGTGATCGGCGGGCTGGGCGTGGACGTCCGCGCCCGGGTGCCCGCGCTGCCGCTGCCGGTCGCCGACTCGCTGACCGTGCCCCCGGTCGAGCTGCGGATCGGCAACACCGGCGCCGGGGTGGCGCTGGCCGCGCACGCGCTCGGCCTGCGGGTGACGCTCGTCGACGTGCTCGGCGCCGACCCGGCCGGCGACGTGGTGCGGGCGGCGCTGGCGCGTACCTCGGTGCGGACCGTGCTGGTCGACGCGCCGGCCGGCACCCGACGCTCGGTGAACCTGGTCGACCCGGCCGGTCGCCGGATGTCGCTCTACGACCCCCGGCCCTGGTCCGGCCCGGCGCCGTTCGCCGACGCGGAGCTGGCCGCGCTGGTCGCCGAGGCGGCCCACACACACGTCTCGATCATGGACTGGGCCCGGGACGCGCTGCCGGTGCTGCGGGGCGCGGCGTCGCTCTCCACCGACCTGCACGACTGGGACGGCGAGAACGACTACCACCGCCCGTTCGCCGAGGCCGCCGACCTGGTGTTCGTCAGCGACGTGCAGCTGGGCGAGCGGGCCGGCAAGGCGGCTGCCGCGCTGGCGCCGCGCACGGTGCTGGTCACCGGCGGGGCGGCCGGCGCGACGCTGCACACCCCGGACGCGCCGCCGGCGCACGTGCCCGCCGCCACCCCGCCGGCGCCGGTGGTGGACACCAACGGCGCCGGGGACGCGTTCGCCGCCGGCCTGGTCGCCGCCCGGCTGCGCGGCGCCGCCCCGCCGGACGCGGCCCGGTACGCCGCCCGGGTGGCCGCCGCCGCGTGCACCCACGACGGGATGGAGTATCCGGACGGGCTGCTCCCCCGGGTCTGATCGGCGGCGGGCCCGTCGCCCCGCTATCCGCTGCGAGCGCCGGCCGGTCGGGGCAGGATGGGCGCATGGCTTCCACGGTGCAGATCCCCCTGGTCGGCGGCGCGGCCGACGGTGACAGCGTCACGGTCGAGCTGGACAGCAACGGCCGCCCGCCGCTGACCCACCACCACCTCGGGCCGGGCGGTCTGGCGGAGGCGGAGATCTACGAGCTGGAGTCGGGTGACCGGCCGGACCACGAGTGGGTCTACACCTGGCGCGGCCCGGCGGTCTGACCGCGCCGGCTCACGCCGCCGGGGTCAACGCCCGGGCCCGGATGCTGTCCAGCACGCTTCGGGTCACCTGCGAGGTGCCGCGCGCCTGGTCGCAGACCTCGGCCACCCGGCGGGCGGTCTCGTCGGCCCGGGCCGCCCGTTCGTCCCACAGCCGGTCCACCTCGGCCAGCAGCGGGCCCTCCACCTCCCGCTCCATGCCGCGCAGCGCCGGCACGCCGAGCCGCTGGGCCAGGTCGAAGACCTTGCCGGCGTACGGCAGCGGCAGGAACGGCGTGTTCATCATGGCGGCGAAGATCAGGAAGTGCAGTCGCATGCCGACCGCGAGGTCGAAGTGGCGCATCAGGCCGAGGATCTGCGCCGGGCGGTAGTCGCCGTGCAGGATCCGGCCCCGGTCGGCGGCGATCATGTGTGACAGCACGCCGTGCGAGTGCCGGATGTCGTCGCGTTCCATCGGTACGAAGAGCACGTGCGCGTCGATGCGGTGCACCAGGAAGTCACCGATCTGGGCGAGCAGCCGGTGGTAGCCGTCGACGTCGAGGCGTTCCGCGGCCCGGCCCGGCTCGCGCACGCTCAGCCCGACCAGCCGGGAGCCGGCCGGTACGCCCTCCTCGCGCAACCACTGCGCGGGGAACTCCTCCGGCTCCAGCAGGAACGCCGGGTCCCCGGTGACCGTGATCGGGTTGACCAGGCCGGCCTCCTCCAGCACCATCCGGGACTCCTGGTCGCGGACGGTCACCTCGACGGCCTGCGCTAGCGTCTCGCGCACCATGCCGGTGTCCACCCCGTCGGTGAGCGGGCCCACCCCGACCGCGTAGGTCAGCAGCGGTAGGCCCCGCTCCTGGGCGACCCGGACCACCCGGAGGTAGCGCCGGGCCTCCTTGTCGTAGAGGATCCCGCCGCCGCCGAGGACGAGCAGGTCGAGCTGGTTGAGCACCTGGGACGAGTCGACCCGGCTGACGCCCTCCCACGGCACCGCCTCGACGTCGGGGTGCGCCAGCGCGGTGTGCGCCGGGTTGCGGGAGAACACGATGATCCGTGCGTTCGGCTCGTGCTGGCGCAGGTCGGCCAGGAGACCCGTGAGGATCGCCTCGTCGCCGAGGTTGCGACCGCCGTACGACCCGAGCACGCCGATGGTCAGTCCGGTGCCATCCCTCATCCGATGCTCCTTCCCAGGGGCGTCCGGACCAGCGTTCCCGCACTTCGTGGTCGGGTAACCCGGGCGGAGAACCGCTCAGGGCGCGAGGTCCGCGCCACCGACCAGGCGGGAGACCAGGGTGGAGACCACCCGATCGGGGTCGAACCCGGCGTCGATCGAGGTGGTGAGCAGGTCGAGCAGGAGCCCGTCGACGGCGTAGTGCAGCAGCGCCACCTCGTACGCCCCGCCGGGTAGGCCGGCGGCGACGTGGAAGGCGACGTCGTCGGCGTACCCCCGGCGGAGCACGTCGCCGAGCGCGGCGCGCAGCTCGGGCCGGCGGGCGGCCTCCAGCCGCAGTTCCAGCAGTGCCCGGGTGAGGTCCGGCTCGCGGGTGGTGCGGGCGACGATGTCGCGCAGATAGTCGGTGACCAGCGCGATCGACGGCTCCCGGCGGCCCAGGTCGGCCAGCACGGCCGGGTCGGGCGCCATCCGGTCGAAGATCCGCTCGGCCAGGCCGGCGAGCAGCGCGGCGCGGGACGGGAAGTAGTTGGAGGCGGTGCCGGTGGGCACGCGGGCCTCGGCGTCGACCGCCCGGTGGGTCAGCCCTCGCGCGCCGGCGGCGGCGAGGACCCGCAGGCCGGCGTCGGCGAGCAGGGTACGGCGTTCGGTGTTGCGGGCCACGCGGCACAGCCTAGCAACAACCACGACAGGTGTTGTACATTCACTCCGAACCACGACAGTCGTCGTGGTTGCCCTCGGACATCGGAGTCGGTTTGCGCACGCTCGTCTACTTCGTCGCCAGCACCCTCGACGGCTTCATCGCGGCCCCGGACGGGTCCTTCGACTTCCTCCCGCTGGAGCCCGACGTGGCGCCCTACCTGGTGGCCGAGTGGCCGCAGACGCTGCCCACGTTCGCCCACGCCCAACTCGGCGTGCCGTCCCCGCCCGCCGGCCGCTTCGACACCGTGCTGATGGGTCGCGGCGCCTACGAGCCGGGCCTGTCGATCGGCGCCACCAGCCCGTACGCCCACCTGAAGCAGTACGTCTTCAGCCGCTCCCTCGCCCCGGCCGACCACCCGGACGTGGAGGTGGTGGCCGGCGACCCGGTGGCGTTCGTCCGCGACCTGAAGGCCCGGCCCGGCGGCGACATCTGGCTCTGCGGCGGCGGCCAGCTCGCCGGCCAACTCCTCGACGAGGTCGACGAGCTGGTGGTCAAGCTCAACCCGGTCGTCGTCGGCAGCGGCATCCCGCTGGTGGAGCGCGGGTTCGCGCCCAGCCGATTCACGCTCACCTCCGCGCGCCCCTTCGACGCCGGCGTGGTGGTGCTGCGCTACACGCGGTAAGGCGGGGCCCCTTGTTAACGCATTCGGTAGAGGCGGGGCCCCCGCTTAACACCTCGGGCCCGGCCTAACCCGCTTGCCACCGAAGGCGGGCGCCCCCACGGTGGAACGGTGCGCAGCCCGACGAAGACCCGAATCACGTGGCGCGACCTGCCCGCCCACGTCCGTACCGCGGTGGAGGCCATCCTCGACGACCGGGTGGTGGCGGCCGAGTCGCAGCCGGGCGGCTTCTCCCCCGGCACCGCCGACCGGGTCCGCACCGCCCGGGGCGGGCGGGCGTTCGTCAAGGCGGTCAGCCCGGCGCAGAACGACCGCAGCCCCGCCATGCACCGGGCCGAGGCCCGGATCGCCGCCGCCCTACCGGCGACCACCCCGGCGCCCCGGCTGCTCGGCAGCCACGACGACGGCGAGTGGATCACCCTGGTCTACGCCGACGTCGAGGGCCGGCACCCGGCCACCCCGTGGGACGCGACCGAGCTGACCGCCGTGCTGTCCACGCTGGAGACGATGGCCGCGGCGCTCACCCCGGCCCCCGCCGTCGCGACCACCGCCGCGACCGAGGCGCTCGCGCACGACTTCGGCGGCTGGCGGCGGATCGTCGAGGAGCCGCCGGCCGACCTCGACCCGTGGGCCCGGGCCCACCTGGAGGAGCTGTGCGCAGCCGCCGACCGGGGCCTCGCCGCCCTGGGCGGCGACACGCTCTGCCACCTCGACGTCCGCGCCGACAACCTGCTGATCGGCCCGGACGGTACGGTCACCGTGGTCGACTGGCCCTGGGCCTGCCGCGGGCCGGCCTGGCTGGACACCCTGCTCACCGTGGTCAACGTGCAGGTGTACGGCGGCCACGACCCGGACACGCTGCTCGCCGCCGGTCCGCTCACCGCGCACGTCGACCCGGCCGACCTGACCGGGGCACTGGCCGGCTTCACCGGCTTCTTCCTCGACGGCGCCCGGCAGCCGCCGCCGCCCGGCATCCCCACCGTGCGGGCGTTCCAGCGCCTGCAGGGCGACGCGCTGCTGCCGTGGCTGGCCCGCCGGCTGGGCGAATAAGGTCAAACCCGCTTCGTGTACGCGACGAAAGCGCGCCAGGAGGCGGACGCGAAGGCCAGGGTGGGGCCCGACGGGTCCTTGCTGTCGCGCACGCCGACGACCCCGGGCAGATCGTCCGCCACCTCGACGCAGGCGCCGCCGTTGGAGCCCGAACGGGACGACTTGCGCCAGCGCGCACCGGTCAGATCCATGAGCTTGCCGCCTCCTTGATCAGGTCGAAAGTCCCACCACGACCCGCCCACGGTCTCCCCCTGTCCGCCCGTCGAATCCCCACACGTCCCCGGGTCCTGCTCGCCACTACCAGGAGTGGCGTGGAGCCTTCCGAGCGTAGTGCCGTCCGCTACAGACTGTCATCCGGCGGTCCGATTCCCGCACCGGCCGCCACCGGGCCGCCCCGATGTCCCCCGATGCCGGGGCGGCCCATCCGCCGACTCCGAGGAAGGTCGTGACGATGTGGCCGCGTTCCCCGTACCCCGGCTCGGGCCGCATCCGGACCGGCCGCGCCCCTATCCGCCCGACCACCCGGCGCACCTGCCGATCCGGCCACTGTGGCTCTGCCGCGCCTGCGGCGCACCGTGGCCCTGCGCCCAGGCCCGCCTGCTGCTCAAGGTCGAGTACGCCGACCAGCCGGTCGACCTGGCCGTCTACCTCTCCGGGCTCTACCACGAGGCCACCCACGACCTGTTCCGCCTCGACCCGCACGGCGGCCCGACCCCGCGCGACCTGTTCGACAGGTTCGTCGGCTGGGGCCCGTACCGCCGGGGCGTGGTCGGGGAGGCTTAGGCTCGGCCACTGTGTCCACCGCGCCGACGATCCGTCCGGCGACACCCGACGACGACGTCGACCAGGTCTTCGACCTGCTGTGGCAGTTGGCGCCCGCCGACGACCGTCCCGCCCGGGAGGCACTCGCCGCGGCCTGGCGGGGTTTGCACGCCCGACCGGGCTGGGAACTGCTGCTGGCCCATCTCGGTCCGCGACTGGTCGGCACGCTGGACACCCTGGTCGTCCCGAACCTGACCCGCGAAGCCGCCCACCACTTCTGCGAGTCCGCCGGCTTCACCCCCTCCGCCGCGCCGCTTCCATGCGGCGGACAAGCCCTCTCGCATGCCGGGAACCGGAGAGATCTTGGAAGGAAAGTGCCCCTCCAGGGGCCATCTCCATCCAAGATCCCGGCCGGTGGCACCGATCTTGGAGTTGTGGTGCCCCGAAGGGCCGGAAATGACCTTTCTGTCCACAACCACAACTCCAAGATCGACGCATGAGCGGGCGTGCACACGCACGCATGAGCGGGTGGGGGTGGGTCAGCGGGGTGGGGCGGCCAGGGGGTCGGTCAGGAGCGGGGAGAAGGCCAGGTCGGCGGCGCCGATCAGGGTGGCGTCGTAGCCCAGGGCAGAGACGGTCAGCCGGGCCTTGTCCCGCGACACGGGCAGCACGTTGGCGGCGATCCGGCGGCGGACGTGGGGCGCCGCCGCCGGGAACACCTCACGGAGCGTCCCGCCGAAGATCACCACGCCGGGGTTGAACAGGTTGACCAGGTTCGCCACCCCGATGCCCAGCCAGTCGCCGATGCGCCCGAGCGCCTCGCGGGCGGCCGCATCGCCCCGGCCGGCGGCGGTGACCACGGCGCGTACCGCCTCGCGTCCCCTGTGGTCGGCCGGGCGGCCGGCCTCGTCGAGCAGCGCCCGCTCACCGACCTCGGCCTCCAGGCAGCCCCGGGAGCCACAGCCGCAGGGCCGCCCCTGGTAGGGGTTGACCAGCATGTGACCGACCTCGGAGCCGTACCCGCCGTCGCCGTCGAGCAGGTCCCCACCGACGATGATCCCGCCGCCGACGCCGACGTCGCCGTGCAGGTAGATCAGGTTCTGCACGCCGACGCCGGCGCCGCGCTGGTGTTCCGCCATCGCGCCCAGGTGGGCCTCGTTGCCGACCAGGACCGGCAGGCCCAGGTCGAGGCGGCGGGCCAGCTCGGCGCCGAACGCCTGGTCCACCCAGCCCATGTCGGGTCCGAACCGCACCATCCCGTCGCCGGGTCGGATCATCCCGCAGTAGGACGCGCCGACGCCCACGCACACCGACCCGGGCGGGGCGTCGTGATGCAGCTCCCGCCCGAAGCCGGCCAGCACGGACACCACCGCGTCGAGGTCGGCCCCGGCCCGGGGCCGTTCCGCCTCCAGCCGGGCCGACACCGCCCCGCCCAGCCCGACGCGGGCGGCCACGAGCCGGTCCACCGCGATGTCGAAGGCGAGGACGTGGACGGCCTCGGACTCCGGCCGGACCACGAAGGACGGTCGCCCGGCGCGTCCGCTCGCCGAGGCGGGCATCTCGCGGACCAGGCCGGCCGCCGCCAGCTCCGCCGTGAGCGCCATGACCGTGCTGCGGTTGACGCCCAACCACTCGGCGAGTCCGACGCGCGAGACCGGACCGCCCAGGTGGACCCGCCGGAGCAGCGCACCGAGGTTGCGCCGCCGGCTGTCGCCCGGCACGTGCCGGTCCGCGGCCAGATCCCTCAGCATCGACCACCCCGTCAGCTGACCCATGGCTTGTCATCCGAGGATAGGTGGCTCACATCGACGGCAGCCACCAGCCGGGACGCCTCAACCTTCCGGCGGCCGACCGGCGTTCATTGCAGGGAGGGGGTGGGCATGTCGGAGACGTTCCACGAGTTCGTGGTGCAGCGGTCGCCCGCGTTGTCGCGGACCGCGTACCTGCTGACCGGGGACCACCACCTCGCCGAGGACCTGTTGCAGAGCGCGCTGGCCCGGACCTACCGGCACTGGCGGCGTATCCGCGACGGCGACCCCGAGGCGTACGTGCGCCGGGTGATGTACCACCAGCAGGTGTCGTGGTGGCGTCGACGGCGGGTGGCGGAACGGCTGGACGCGTCGCCGGCCGAGCGGGGCGGCGGCGACCACACCGAGGACACCGCGCTGCGGCTGAGCGTGGTGGCGGCGCTGCGGCTGCTCACCGCGCGGCAGCGGGCCGTGGTGGTGCTGCGCTACTACGAGGACCTGACCGAGGCGCAGGTCGCCGACGTGCTGGGCTGTTCGGTGGGCACGGTGAAACGGCACGGGCACGACGCCGTACGCCGGCTCCGGGACCTCGTCCCCGGCCTGTGGGAGCGGACGCCGGAGAGGAGCGGGCAGTGAGCGTACGGCTGCGTGAGGCGTTGCGGGAGGCGGCGGCCGAGGTGCCCGCGTACCCGGTGCACGACCGGGCGGTGCGAACCGCGCGGCGTACGCGGTTGCGGACCGCCGCGGTGGTCGCGGTGGCGCTGGCGCTGACGGCGGCCGTGCCGCTGGCGGTACGCGGCGGCGGGCGGGCCGCGCCCGCGCCGGCCGGCCCGGGTGCGGCGGCGCTGCCGGACCGGCTCGGGTTGCCGCCGGTCGGCGCGCTGCGGGCCACCGACCGACCACGCCTCGGCCCGGCGTCGGTGGTGTTCAGCGGCCAGGCGCGCGGGCTGACCGACGAGGACGGCACGGTCGGCATCGTCGCCGCCGACGCGGACCGCTACCGCAACTGGACGGTGGGGGCCGAGGTGCCGGCCGGCGAGGGGGTGCTGCTCTCCCCCGACGGGCGCCGCCTCGCCGCGCCGGACCGGTCCGGCTTCCGGCCGGGGATCAACCTGATCGACCTGGTCACCGGCACGACCCGGCACCTGCCCAGCCCACGCGCGGGCAGCTCGATGACCGACCCGGCCGGCTGGGCGCCGGACGGGTCGGCGCTGGTGGTCCGCGACACCACACCGGCGAACCCGGAGGCCGGCGCGCACCTCAACACGCTCAGCCTGCTCCGGATCGACACCGGCCGGGCGGTGCGCCTGCTGGAGACCACGCAGGTGCCGGTCTTCGGCACCCCGGTGGCGTTCACCGCCGACGGGTCCCGGCTGGCCTACCAGGTCGGCGACAAGGTGCTGGTGTCGAGCGCGGACGGGCGGCAGATCTCCTCGTTCGCGCTGCCGGCGGAGAGCGCGTTGGCCGGCAAGGGCGCCTGGCTGCCGGACGGCTCACTGGCCCTGGTCGAACGCGATCCGGCGACCGACCGGTGGCGGCTGGGCCGGGTGGACGTCGAGGGGCGGGCGCTGCCCGCGCCGGCGCTGCCGACCGTCTCGGGCGTGACGGCGATCCGGCTGCTCGGCTGGCAGGCGGACGGGAGCGCGTGGGTGGTCGCGTACCGGCCGGAGCCGAACGCCCCGGCGCTGTCCACCGGCGGGCCGCTGGACATGGGCGAACGGACCTGGTACCAGATCGTGCGGTCGATCCGGGTGCTGGGCCTGACGCCGGGCGCCGCCGCGCCGACCACGCTGCTCACCGCGCCGGACCAGGTGCTCGCCATCGACGTGGCGGACGCGGTGGTGCACGCCGGCCGGGTCCGCGAGGCGCACCCGCCGTCGGGGTTGGGCGGCCGGGTGTGGTGGGGCGTGAGCCTGGTGGTTCTGCTGCTCGGCGTCGTGTTCGGCTACCGCCGGGTGCGCCGTGGCCGACCGGTCAGCCGGGGGCGCGCGCGACGTGGGTGAGGAACGGCAGCACCGCCGCCGGCAGGGCGGGTGACGTGACCACGTCGTCGTGGGTCAGGCCGGGCAGCACCGCCAGCCGGGACGCGGGCCGGTCGGCGCCCGCGTCCCGCCGGTCGCCGCCGAGCAGGCCGAAGAAGTCGGCCATGTGGCGCACCGGGATCGCGTCGGCGTCGGCGAAGACCAGCAGCACCGGCATCGGCAGCGCGGCCACCTCGGCCGACCAGTCGTAGTCGCGCCGCAGCAATTCGCCGGTGCGGACCCAGAGCGCGGGCCAGTCCTGCGGCCGGGGCGCCACCCGCGCGTACCGCTCGTGGGCCGGAGTGCCGCGCATCCGCTCGGCGGCCCGCTCGTCGTGGGCGGACATCGCGGCGAGCACGTCGGGATGCCAGCCCCGCCGCCGGAACGGGGTGGAGACCAGGACCAGGCGGCGGACCAGCGCGGGATGCTGGATCGCGGTACGCAGGGCCACCCCGCCGCCGAGCGAGTAGCCGAGCAGGTCGACCTGGGGCAGGTCGAGGTGACGCAGCAGCGCGGCCAGGTCGTCGGCCATCGACTCGTAGCGCAGCGGCCGGTCGGCGCCGACGGTGCGGCCGTGACCCGGTAGGTCGACCGCGATCAACCGTCGGCGCGCGACCAGCGCGGAGCGGACCGGGGCGAACGTCTCGGTCGAGCCGTAGGAGCCGTGCAGCAGCACCAGCGGCCGGCCGGCGCCGTGCTCCTCGTACCAGACCCGCAGGCCCCGGACGTCGGCGTAACTCACCCGCCGATCATCGCCGGGTCAGCTGACGCCGGTGATCGCCTTGACCAGGTTGATGCCGAAGTAGAGCACGAAGGCCACCGCGACCGCCCAGAGCAGCGGGTGGATCTGGCGGGCCCTACCCTGCGCCACCCGGATCGCCACCCAGCTCACGAAGCCGGCGCCGATGCCGTTGGTGATCGAGTAGGTGAACGGCATCAGCGTCATGGTCAGGAACGCCGGCACGGCCACCCCGAGGTCGGTGAAGTCGATGTCCTTCACCTGGCGGATCATCAGCGCGCCGACCACCACCAGCGCCGGGCCGGCGGCCTCGCTGGGCACCAGCGACACCAGCGGGGTGAGCAGCAGCGCGCCGAGGAAGAGCACGCCGGTGACCACGCTGGTCAGGCCGGTCCGCCCGCCGTCCGCGATGCCCGAGGACGACTCCACGTACGTGGTGGCGGACGAGGCGCTGCCCGCGCCGCCGGCGACCGCGGCGACGCCGTCGACGAAGAGCACCTTGCCGAGGCGGGGCATGTCGGTGCCGTCGGAGGTCGCCAGGTTCGCCTGCTTGGCCAGGCCGACCGTGGTGCCCATGACGTCGAAGAAGTCGGCCAGCACCAGCGTGAAGACCAGCAGCAGGGCGGTCATCAGGCCGACGTGGGCGAACGCGCCGAACGACACGTTGCCGACCAGGTGCAGGTCGGGCTTCTGGATCAGCGGGTCGGGCAGCGTCGGCACGTTGAGCCGCCACCCCTGGGGGTTGGGCTTGCCGTCGACGAACGCCGGCCCCGGCTTGGCGAGCGCGTTGACGATCACCGCGACCACGGTGGTGAACACGATGCCGATCAGCACGCCGGCCTTGACCTTGCGGGCCACCAGGATGCCGGTGACCAGCAGGCCGACCACGAATACGACGGTGGTCCAGCCGCGCAGCGTGCCGTCGCCGCCGAGCTGCACCGGGACCGTGGTGCCGGCCGCGTCCGGCACCCGCCGGACCAGGCCGCCGTCGACGAACCCGATCATGGCGATGAACAGGCCGATGCCGGCCGCGATGGCGGCCTTCAGCTCGGCCGGGATGGCCCGGAAGACGGCCTTGCGGAAGCCGGTCAGCACCAGCACGGTGATGATCAGCCCTTCGACGACCACCAGGCCCATGGCCTCGGCCCAGGTCATCTGCGAGGCCACCGCGTACGCGACGAACGCGTTCAGCCCGAGGCCGGTGGCGACGGCGAACGGCACCCGGCCGACGACGCCCATCATGATCGTCATGACGGCCGCGACCAGGGCGGTGACGCCGGCGACCGGCGCGATGCCGAGCAGGTTTCCGTCGACGTCCGGCGCGGTGCCGATGATCAGGGGGTTCAGCACCACGATGTAGGCCATCGTGGCGAACGTGGCGAGCCCGGCGAGCACCTCGCGACGCACGGTCGAGCCGCGCCGGGTGATCTCGAAGTAACTGTCGAGGCGGCCGCGCGGGGCGGGTTCCGTCGGCTCGACCGGGGCAGCGGGGTCCTGCGTGGACACGCTCATGGCGTGGGCGTACTCCGTTCCGGGTTGGCCCGCCGGTCGTGCCGGACGGGCGGTGGGGTGCGACCGTCCCGAAGCGGTTGGCCCGGAGAACGTCGGGACGGCGGAGCCACCCTAACCGGCGGGTAACCCGGGGTGACCTGGTGCTGCGCGCGGGGGGTGGGCAGGATCACTCCCGCTCGCGGGGGCGGGCGCGCAGGTGGGCCCGCTCGCCCTGGCTGCCGAAGAGGCTGAGGAACTCCACCCCGTCGGCGTCGGCGCGACCGAACCAGTGCGGCACCCGGGTGTCGAACTCGGCCGCCTCGCCGGGGGCGAGCACCAGGTCGTGCTCGCCGAGCACCAGGCGCAGCCGGCCGTTGAGCACGTAGACCCACTCGTACCCCTCGTGGGTCTTCGGTTCGGGCTCGGCCCGACCGCCGGCCGGGATGATCAGCTTGTAGGCCTGGATGCCGCCGGGACGGCGGGTGAGCGGCAGCATGGTCATCCCGAACGCGGCGACCGGCCGCAGGTGGATGCGGGGGTCGCCGGTGGGCGGCGCGCCGACCAGCTCGTCCAGCGTGACGCCGTGCGCCTTGGCCAGCGGGAGCAGCAGTTCCAGGGTGGGCCGCCGGCCGCCCGACTCCAGCCGGGACAGCGTGCTCACCGAGATGCCGGTGGCGGCGGAGAGGTCGGCGAGCGTGGTCTCCCGCTCGCGGCGCAGCGCGCGCAGGCGGGGGCCGACCGCGTCGAGGGCCTGGTCGAGATCGTCGTCCATGCCACCAGTTTGCCACAACAGCAAGAAGGTTTGCGGTTTCGTCAACGGTCGTTCCATGCTGTTCGCGGAGGTGGTCACGATGACCGAGCTACGGACGGACGGCTACGAGGTGGTGGTGATCGGCGGCGGCGCGGCCGGCCTGAGCGGGGCGCTCATGCTGGCCCGGTCGCGCCGGTCGGTGCTGGTGATCGACGGAGGCAGCCCGCGCAACGCGCCGGCCGAGGGGGTGCACGCGTTGCTCGCCCTCGACGGCGTACCGCCGGGCGAGCTGCTGGCGCGCGGGCGGGACGAGGTCCGCCGGTACGGCGGCCAGCTGCTCGCCGGCGAGGTCGAGGCGGTCACCCGCGACGGGACGGGCTTCGACCTGGCGCTGGCCGGGGGCCGCCGGGTGCGGGCCGGCCAGGTGCTGGTGGCCACCGGCCTGGTGGACGAGTTGCCGGACGTGCCGGGGCTGCGGGAGCGCTGGGGCCGGGACGTGGTCCACTGCCCGTACTGCCACGGCTGGGAGGTGCGCGACCGGCCGATCGGGGTCGTCGGCAGCGGCCCGCTGTCGGTGCACCAGACGCTGCTGTTCCGGCAGTGGAGCGACGACGTGGTCTATCTGCGCCACACCGCCCCGCCGCTCACCGACGAGCAGGCGGAGCAGCTCGCCGCACGTGGCGTACCGGTGGTCGAGGGCGAGGTCGCGGCCGTCGAGATCGTCGGGGACCGGCTGACCGGGGTACGCCTGCGCGACGGCCGCACGGTCGCCCGCGAGGTGTTGACCGTCGCGCCCCGGATGGTGGCGCGGACCGGTTTCCTGGCGGCACTGGGCCTGCGCGCGACGCCGCACGAGAGCGGGTCGGGTGAGTACGTGCCGGCCGACCCCGCCGGGCGTACCGATGTCCCCGGGGTGTGGGTGGCGGGCAACGTGACCGACCTGTCCGCCCAGGTCGGCGCCGCGGCGGCGGCCGGCGCCCGGACGGCGGCGATGATCAACGCGGACCTGGTGGCCGAGGAGACCCGCCGGGCGGTCGAGGCGCGCCGCGAGACGGTCGACCACCCGAAACGGCCCTAACCTGACAATTCTTCCCCTAGGTTGGAATGCGCAGGAGCAGTCGAGCGCGGGGGGCGACGTGGACAGCTATCCGGCGATCGAGGACCACGGGCTCATCGGCGATCTGCAGACCGCCGCGCTGGTGACCTGCGACGGGACGATCGACTGGTTCTGCGCGCCCCGCTTCGACTCGCCGAGCGTCTTCGCCGCCCTGCTGGACAAGGACAAGGGCGGCTACTTCCGCATCGCCCCGCACGACGTCCGGTACGTCACCAAGCAGCTCTACCTGCCCGGCACGCCGATCCTGATCACCCGCTTCATCAGCGCCGACGGCGTCGCCGAGGTGATGGACTTCATGCCGGTCACCGGCGAACGGGCCACCGACGCGCACCGCCTGGTCCGCATGGTCAACATGGTCCGGGGCAGCATGCGCTTCCGGGTCGAGTGCCGGCCCCGCTTCGACTACGCCCGGCAGAAGCACCAGCTCGAACGCCACCAGAACGGGTACGTCTTCCGCAGCCCGTCGGCGTCGCTCACGTTCAACCCGGTCGACCCGGTGCGGCAGCTCATCGCCCAGGGCGGCGACATCCAGCTCAACGACGGCGACCTCGTCGCGTACGGCACGTTGCACGAGGGCGACACCGGCGGGGTGGTGCTGGAGACGGCCGGCACCGAACCGCGGATCATCTCCCCGGAAGAGGTCCAGGGGATGTTCGAGTGGACCCGGGACTACTGGCGGCGCTGGGTCGAACGCTCCCGCTACACCGGCCGCTGGCGCGAGATGGTGGAACGCTCGGCGATCACGCTGAAGCTCATGACGTACGCGCCGACCGGCGCGATGATCGCCGCGCCCACCGCCGCGCTGCCCGAGCTGGTCGGCGGCACCCGCAACTGGGACTACCGCTACACCTGGGTCCGCGACACCTCGTTCTCCGTGCACGCGCTGCTCGGCCTCGGCTTCACCGAGGAGGTCAGCAGCTACATGGACTGGCTGGACGAGCGGATCCGCGAGGCCGGCGACCACCAGGACCCACTGAAGATCATGTACCGCGTGGACGGCTCCTCCGACCTGCACGAGGAGGTGCTGGAACACCTGGAGGGCTATCGCGGCTCCAGCCCGGTGCGGATCGGCAACGGCGCCGCCGACCAGCTCCAGCTCGACATCCACGGCGAGGCGCTCTACGCCATGCACCTCGCCGACGAGCAGGGCATCCGGGTGTCGCACCAGGTGTGGAAGAGCACCGTCCGGCTGGTCGACTGGCTCTGCCACAACTGGGACCAGCGCGACGCCGGCATCTGGGAGAGCCGCCACCACCCCCGCAACTACACGTTCGGCCGGGTGATGTCCTGGGTGGCGCTGGACCGGGCCATCCGGCTGGCCACCCGCACCGGCCGCCCCGGCGACATGTCCTGCTGGGTCGAGCAGCGCAACCGGATCTACAACCAGGTCATGGCCCGCGGCTACCACCGGGAACGCGGCAGCTTCGTGCAGGCGTACGACGAGAACGTGCTGGACGCCGCGCTGCTGGCGATGCCGGCGGTGGGCTTCGTGACGCCGAGCGACCCGCTGTGGAAGTCCACCCTGGCCTCGATCGAGCGGGACCTGGTCTCCGACAGCCTGGTCCACCGCTACGACCCGGTGCACTCCCCCGACGGCCTGCCCGGCCACGAGGGCACGTTCAACATGTGCACGTTCTGGTACGTCGAGGCGCTGGCCCGCACCGGTCGCCTCGACGACGCCCGGCTCACCTTCGAGAAGATGTTCACCTTCAGCAACCACCTCGGCCTGTACGCCGAGGAGATCGCCGCGACCGGCGAGCAGATCGGCAACTACCCGCAGGCGTTCAGCCACCTCTCGCTGATCAACTCGGCCTTGGCGCTGAACGACCTGCTCGACGCCGAGGCCGACGCCCGCCGCCGCCAGTAGGGGCTCAGCCCGGCACCGTGCCGACCCGGATCCGGTTGCCGTCCGGGTCGGTCATCCGAGCGTTGTGCGCCCCGGGTGTGTCGATCGGCGCCGATGCGGGCACCAACGCTCACGTGGCGGAGGAACGGGGGCCCGGCGCGGAGCCGGTGGTGTTGTTCGCGTCCCGGTGGTGGCCGGCGGTGCTCGCGCCGCTCGGGTTGCTCGCCCTGGCCGTGGCGCTCGCCCTCCGGGGGAGCCTCGGCTCGCTCGTCGTGCCCATCGGGATGAGTGCCGCCACCGTCATCTCGGCCTGGCGGCATCGCGACGGCGCGCTGCTCGCCGACGACACCGGGCTGCTGGTCCGGCACCGGGGCACGGTCGCCCGCAGCTACCGGTGGTCCGAGATCCACCAGGCCGGGGTGGCCCGCCCCGGCTTCGGCCGGCTCGCGCTCGCCGTGTACCCGAACGGCGGCCGGTGGGACGTGCCCGGGCCGAACAACGCGGTCATGGTCGGGCAGGTCTGGCTCTGGCGGCAGCCGGAGTCGGCCAGCCGGGAGCGGGTCGAGGCGGTGCTGCGCGCCCACGGCGTCCAGATCGTCGAGCCAGGCCCCTGACCGCCGGCGCAAATATCGTTGCCCGCCGACCTGCTCGGTGACAGGCTCCGGCCGTGATCGACAAGCCGGGCGTGGACGAGCGGCTCCTGGCGGCCGAGGTGGCCGCCGCCTGGGCCCTGGACGTCGCCGACCTCGTGTTCCTGCCGGTCGGTCTGGACGGGCAGGCGTGGGCCTACCGGGTGGACACGTCCGACGGTGGGCGCTGGTTCCTCAAGCTGCGCCGCGGCGAGTTCACCCCGGCCGCCGTCCGGTTGCCCGGATTCCTGCGCGCGCACGGCGTCTCGCAGGTCGTTGCGCCGGTGGACCTGGCCGGCGGCGGGACCGCGAACCCGTTCGGCGACTACGAACTGCTGCTCTACCCGTACCGCGACGGCGGCAGCCTCTGGGGTCGGGGACTGACCGACCGCCAGTGGGTCGAGTACGGCGAGTTCCTCGCGCACCTGCACGCGGTCCCACCCAGCCCCGAAGTCGCCGCCGTCCTGCCGGCGGAGACCTACCGGTCGAACGCGGGCCAGCGACTGCGCACCCTGGGCGGGCAGGCCGCGGCGAGCGCGTCCCTCGGGCCCTTCTGGGACCTGTACGGCGACGCGCTGCTCGGGCTGGCGGAGACGGTCGACGAGCTGGCCTCCCGCGTCCCGCAAGCCCCGCACGTCATCTGCCACGCCGACATCCACCCCGGCAACCTGATCGCCGACGGCGACGGACCGCTGCACGTGGTGGACTGGGACGCCCCGGTCCTCGCGCCCCGCGAGCGGGACCTGATGTTCGTGCACAGCCGGGACTTCGGCGACCACCCGATCGACGCGCGCCGCGCCGCGCTGTTCCGCGAGGGGTACGGGCCGGTGGAGCCGGAGCCGTCGCTGCTGGGCTACTACCGCGACGAGCGGCGCCTCGACGACGTCGCGGCGTTCCTCGCCGGCATCCTCGACCCGCAGGCGAGTGCCGAGTCGCGGGCCAACGACCTGCACTGGCTCACCCGCATCGCCGAGTCCGTCGCGGACCCCGGCCACGCGCCCTGAACTGCGGTGGTGGGTGGTGGGCACCCGGGAAGGTGGGGCGGTTCCACCAGAGCCTGCAGGGCGAATGTGGCTGGCGGGGTGGACGATCGATTCACTGGCGCACCGGCGAGCCGGGTCGGCTCGCCGGTGCGATTCCACTACCGCAGCGTGCCGGCTGGCAACACGGTGACGACCCCGGTCCGCGTCGCACTATCGGCGATGAACCGGCCGTTGAACGGATCGTTCGGCGAGAACACAACGTGGAAGTACCCGGTCTGGGAGGGCACGATGTCTGCCACGAACCGCCCCTTGGCGTCGGTGTCCGTGGGCCCGTAGGTGGCATAGCAGCCGTTGTCGTCGTACAGGTTGAAGTAGATGACGCTGGCCTGGTTGGCGTACGGGGTCCAGCCGGCCGACGTCAGCCACGACAACTGGCCCTTGACCTGCACGCTGCGGCCAGCGACAACTCTGGTGCGGTCGACCTTCGCGGTGACTCGTGTCTGCCGCGGATCGATCGTGATCGGGATGCGGACCGGCTCAGACTGCTCGAAGTAAGGTCGGTCGAGCGAGGCGTAGTACGTTGCCGTCACTTCCGGCGCGGGGCCGAAAATGGTGACAGTGCTGCTGAAGGAGCCGTCGGGTGCGGTGCTGACCGGGGGCGTGCCGTCCCATCCGTTGATGTCGATGGGGAATTCGGCAAGCGGGCGAACTTCCCCGGTGCCGGGCCAGCGGCCCTTGAGCGTCCCGCGAACGGTCACTTGGCGGCGGTCGTAGTCGACTGTGCTGGGGGCGGCGGTGACTCCGTCCAGGAAGGTGACGACCCGGTAGAGAAGCGAACCGGCCCGTTCCTGTCGGACGTGGTTGCCCGCGACATCGGTCACCTCGACGTGCACGACGTAGTCGCCGAGCGCGTCGAGGATCAGAGGCGCTGAGGTGGCCCAAAAGGCAGCATCTGAGGTCTGTGACTGGAGCACGAAGTCCGAGGCCTGGGCGACCGGGGCACCGGTGTCCTCGGTGACGACCTCCGCCAGAATGCTGGCGACCGGCTGCGTCGAGGTGACCGAGACAACCAGGGTGCCCGGATTTGGCGAGTCGCTGTAGGCGCCGTTGACCCGCAGGACGTCAGCGGCCTGGGCCGGGGCTGGCGAGCTGATGATGACTAGCACTGCGGCCAGAACGCCGGCAGCGAAAACGGATCTTCTCCTCATGATCTCCCCCGTCAGACCCCCCGGAGGTCGGCGGGGCCGACAGTAGTTATAGAGACACCGGTCGTTTTCGCGCAACCGGCTGGACGGCCACTGGACCGCCGCGCCTGAGACGGCGGGCGGTCAGCCTGCTCGGGCGGGAAGTCCTCGGCGAAGGCGGCGTCGGCGACTGCCACAGGCCTGGAGTCGTGCTGGTGGGCCCAAGTCCCTGCACCCTGGGGAGTGATCTTCCTGGGGCGGTTTTCCCTGCTGATGAGTGGTGGGCGCGGCAGGTTTCGAACCTGCGACCCCTCGCTTGTAAGGCGAGTGCTCTCCCACTGAGCTACGCGCCCGGAACGCCCGTACGGCCGGCCGGAGCGGCAAGCTTACCTGCCGGCCTCCGGCCCGGTCGACCGACGTGTCGGGGGTGGGATCAGCCGGCGACCGCCTCGGCCAGCGCCTTGCGCCAGCCCTGCTGGTCGCGCGCCTCGCCGGGCATGTTCATCTCGGCGAAGCGGACCACGCCGGCCCGGTCGATGACGAAGGTGCCCCGGTTGGCGATGCCGGCGACCTCGTTGAAGACGCCGTACGCCTGGGCCACCGCGCCGTGCGGCCAGAAGTCGGCCAGCAGCGGGAACTGGTAGCCCTCCCGGTCGGCCCAGATCTTGTGGGCGTAGACCGAGTCGACGCTGACGGTCAGCACCTGGACGTCGTCGTTGACGTACTCGTTGAGGTTGTCGCGCACCTCGCACAGCTCACCCTGGCAGATGCCGGTGAAGGCGAGCGGGTAGAAGACCAGCAGCACGGTCTTGCGACCGCGGAGGTCGGAGAGCCGGACCTCCTGGTTGTTCTGGTCCTTGAGCAGGAAGTCGGGCGCCTCGGCACCCACCTCGATCGGCATGCGCGCTCCTACTTCTTGCTCTTGGAGCCGCGCCGCAGCACCAGGCGGGCGCCGCTCCAGTCGCGGCCGGCGTTGATGGTGGAGGTCTGCTGGAGCCCGGCGGTCTGCGCGCTCTCGGCGACCTCGCTCGGCTCGACGTGGCCGTCCCGGCCGGCCTTCGGCGTCAGGAGCCAGACCACGCCGTTGTCCGCCAGCGGCCCGAGGGCGTCGACGAGGAGCTCGAAGAGGTCACCGTCGCCGTCGCGGTGCCAGACCAGGACCGCGTCGACCACCTCGTCGGTGTCCTCGTCGACAAGTTCTCCACAGCGGTCGGTCAGGGCGTCGCGGAGATCGGTGTCGACGTCCTCGTCGTAGCCCATCTCCATGACGACCATGCCCGGTTCGATCCCGAACCGGTCCGCCAGGCTGCGTACCCCGTCGGCGGCCTGACCAGCGGTCGCGCTCACTGTCGCGTGCCTCCTCATCTCATGCCTGCTCCGGCGTCGTGCGACGCCGTGGTGCCCAGTCCACACAGTTGCGGCTCGCTGCGCAAGTGGCGCACCGGGTGGAACGGAATTTACCGTGCCAGCAGCGTACGGGCACCCTGGGTAATGGCTTCCTCGGACACCAGAACATGATGGGCAGCCGGACCTAATGGTACAAAAGTGTCGAGAGCGGCCACCCGGCGCGCCGCACCGACGTAGCCGGTGTCGACGAGCGCGGCGAGCACGCCCTCGCCCACCCCGCCGGAGCGCCGCGTCTCGTCCACCACCAGCACCCGACCGGTCGCCGAGGCCTCCCGGATGAGGTCGGCCACCGGCAGCGGGGCGAGCCAGCGGAGGTCCACCACGCGGCTGCCGACGCCCTCCTCGGCCAGCGTGGCGGCCGCCCGCAGCGACATCCGCACCCCGTTACCGAAGGTGATGATGGTGAGGTCGTCTGCGGAACCGATCCCGTACACCCGGGCCCGGCCGATCGGCACGTGCCGGTCCGCCCACGCGCCCGGCTCGGCGTACTCGGCGAGCCACTCGCCGTCGCCCTCGGCGTAGAGGTCACGCGAGTGGTAGAGCGCGATCGGCTCCAGGAAGACCGACACCGTGCCGTCGACCCGGGCCGCCGCCAGGCAGGTACGCAGCATCGGCGCGGCGTCGTCCGGCCGGGCCGGCACGGCGATCACCAGCCCCGGCACGTCGCGCAGCACCGCCACCGAGTTGTCGTTGTGGAAGTGCCCGCCGAAGCCCTCCTGGTAGGCCAGGCCGGCCACCCGCACCACCATCGGGTTGCGGAACGCGCCCCGGGAGAAGAACCGCATGGTGGCCGCCTCGCCCCGGAGCTGGTCCTCGGCGTTGTGCAGGTAGGCCAGGTACTGGATCTCCGGCACCGGCAGCATGCCGGCCAACCCGGCGCCGAGCCCGAGACCGAGGATCGACGTCTCGTCGAGCAGCGTGTCGAACACCCGGGCCGCCCCGAACCGGTCCCGCAGGCCCTTCGTGACCCCGTACACTCCGCCCTTCGCGGCCACGTCCTCGCCGAACACGGCCATCTGCGGATGGTCGAGCATGCCGTCGGCCAGCGCCGCGTTGATGCTCTGCGCCAGCGTCAGCGGCCCGGTCAGCTCCGGTGGCTTGCCACCGAACGCCTCCGCCCGGCCACCGGCGCCGGGCCCGGCCGCGTGCGCCGCCGACTCGGCGACCGCCCGGGACACCCGCACCGGCCGGCGCGGCGCCAGCTCCGCCACCACCTCGACCGGGGACGCCAGCTTCGGCTCGTCGAGCACCTCCTCGGCGATCCGGCGCAGCTGCCAGCCCCGCTCGTCGTACCGGGCGAGCAGGTCCTCCCCGGCGGCGTAGCCGGCCTCGACCAGCCGGCGTGCGGTGACCAGCAGCGGGTCCCGCGCCAGGTCCGCGGCGATCTCCGCCGGGCTCCGGTACGCGGTCTCCGCGTCCGCCCCGGCGTGCCCCATCAGCCGGACCGTGCTCAGGTGGAGCACGGCGGGCCGGCGGTGCCGGCGCACCCAGGCCGCCGCCTCCGCCGCCACCCGGTGGGTCTCCACCACGTCGGTGCCGTCGGCGGCGAAGTAGCGGATGCCGGGCCGGGACCGCAGCGCGGTCGCCACCCACCCCTCGGGTGAGCGCACGCTGATGCCGAACCCGTTGTCCTCGCAGACGAACAGGACCGGGATCCGCAGGCCGGTGTGGTCGTACCAGCCGGCGGTGTTGAGCGCGGCGGTGGCCGTGGCGTGGTTGACCGAGGCGTCACCGAACGAGCAGACCACCACGGCGTCCGGCGGCCAGGCCGCCACCTCCGGGTCGCCGTCGGCGCGCGGGCCGCCCCGGCGCAGCCGCTCCAGGGCCAGCCCCAGCCCGACCGCCCGGGGCAGGTGCGAGGCGATCGTGGAGGTGGTCGGCACGACCGCGAGGTCGGCCCGGCCGAAGACCTTGTGCCGGCCGCCGGCGATCGGTTCCGCGGCGGAGGCGACCATGCCCCGCAGCACGTCACGCGCCGCCGCCGCGTAGGCGTCGTCGAGCGACGGCGACGGCAGATCGGGTACGCCGACGGTCGCGTCACCGTCCGCGTCCACTGTCACGCCCGCCCCCGCCGGCAGCCGCTCCGCCCCGCCCTCGTCGACGAGCGCAAGATCGGTCGCCGGATCGAGATCTTGGTACGGAACGGCCCCCATGGGGGCACTTTCGTACCAAGATCCCGACGCGTTCCGGTCTTCGGAACGCTCATCCCGAGCAGCGGAAGAGGCGGCGTCATCCGGGCCGACGGGTCCGCTCTCAGCGGCGTCCGGCGGGCCGGGCGCGTCGGCCGGGAGCGCGGCCGGCGAGTCGGCCGGTCGGGGTGCCGGCGGGTCGGCGGGGAGCGGGGCGGACGGGAAGGCGCCGGCGGCCTGGGCTGCGCGCAGGCAGTAGAACGCCCCGGACCGGTAGTGCAGCAGCGCCGGGTCGGTCGGTCGCAGCGCGGCGGCCAGCGCGGCGTTGCCCTCGTGGCCGGCCGAACCGATCGTGTAGTACCCCTCGCCGAAGCCGCGCAGCCAGCGCCCGGCCAGGTCGAGCAGCCGGCTGGTGAGCTGCGCGTCGAACAGGGCCAACGCCTGCGCCCCGGTCAACGACCCGCCGTCGGGCAGCGGTTCGCCGAGGTCGCGCCGCCGCTCCGGCGCGCCGAGCGCGGCCAGGTCGGCGCGGAGCCGGTCGTCGAGATCGTGCGGGGTGGTCACGTCGGACAGCATTACCGACTCGGGCCCGCCTCGCCCAGTCGGACACGTTCCGCCCGGCGTGGCTCAGATCTCCCCGCACGCCTCGGGGCACCCGCCGTCGGACACCTTCCAGACCAGCTCGTGCAGCGTGGCCAGCTCGGTGGCGCCCAGGCCGGCGAGCAGTCGGGAGTCCGACATCACCTCTCGCACCCGCTCGCGCACCTGCCGGCCGCGCGCGGTGACCACCAGCGTCTTCTGCCGCCGGTCGGTCGGGTCGGTCCGCCGTTCCACCAGGCCGGCCTGCTCCAGCTTGTCGGCCAGGCCGGTCACGTTGGACCGGTCACAGCCGAGCTGCTCGGCCAGGTCACGGGCGGGAAGCGGGTGGTCGGGGTCCAGCTCGTGCAGCGCACGGGCGGCTGCCGGGGTGAGCCCCAGCTCGGCGATCGCCTCGTCCTGGTGGTGGCGCAGCGCGGCGGCGACGTGCAGGAGCCGACGCACGGTGTCCCCGGCCAGCGCGGCCCGGTCGTCCGTCCCATCGGTGGATGACGCCATGCCCACGATCATACGTGACGCAGCAACAATTGATGTGGTCCATTATGCCGCCCGGGTACCGACGGGAGTCCCCGGCGAGCGCACCGGTCGGACCGCGCGACGGCCGGCGAACGCGCCGGTGACCAGCAGCGCGGCGACGGCGAGCGCCGGGGGCAGGGCGAGCCCGAGCCCGTCCTCGCCGGCGGCCGTCAGGCTCAGGTGCAGGCCACCGACCACGGCCACGCCCAGGACGGCGGCGAGCAGGGTGCCGGTGGAGACGGCCGCGGAGAGGGCGGTCGCCGCGCTCGCCGGGACGACGGCGGTGAGCCGGGTGACCAGCGGGCTGAACGCGGCCGCGTGCGCCGCGCCGCCGAGCAGCAACAGCATGCCGCCGGCCAGCCATGGCCAGCTCCGGGCGGACAGCGCGGCGAGACCCACGATCACCACGGCCAGCACCAGCGGGCCGACCACCGGCAGGACCGTCCGGGCCGCTCCCGGAAGTCGGGCCACCGCCAGGCCGCACAGGGCGAAACCCGTGGCGTACGGGAGGAAGGCCAACCCTGCGGCGAGCGCGGCGAGACCGAGCGCGTCCTGCGCCCGCAGGGTGAACACGAAGAGGAAGCCGGCGTAGCAGCCCATGACCACGCAGCAGGCGAGCAACCCGGCCGGCACACCCGGATGCCGCAGCACGGCCACGTCGAGCAGCGGGGCCTCGTGCCGCCGGGCCCGGCGGGACTCGTACCTGAGGAAGAGCCGCAGCCCGACGGCGCCGGCGGCGACCGCGGTGACGCGGACCCACCCGGCGGTCCCGAGGACCAGGGGCAGCACGAGGGTGAGCATCGCCGCCGCCAGCAGCGCCGCGCCGGGCAGGTCGAGCGGCTCCCGCCGAGCCGGCGGGGCCGGCGATCCGGCCAGCACCCGCCGGCCGACGACCTGGAGGATCACCCCGACCGGCACGTTCACCAGGAACGCCAGCCGCCAGGTGAGACCGCCGAGGTCGAGCGTCACCAACAGCCCGCCGAGGACCTGCCCGGCGGCCACGCCGAGCGCGAGCACCATCGAGTACGCGCCGACCGCCCGGGCTCGGGCGGCGTCCGGCAGCGCGGTCCGGATCAGCGCGAGCACCTGCGGCACCATGAGCGCGCCGGCCGCGCCCTGCGCCACCCGGGCGAGCACCAGCGTGACCGGCGTCGGGGCCGCCCCGCAGGCCAGCGAGGCGAGCGTGAAGCCGGCCAGGCCGACCAGGAACACCCGGGAGCCGCCGTGGCGGGCGCCGAGCCGGGCGCCGACCACCACCAGCACGGCGAAGGTGAGCGTGTAGCCGGCGAGCACGAGCTGCTGGACCGCGGCGGGACCGCCCAGATCGGCGCGGATCGCGGGCGCGGCCACCGCCGTGATCGAGCTGTCCATCGAGGCCATCGCCTGCCCGGTGAGCAGGACGACGAGCAGGGCGCCGGGACGCCGGTGCGATGCGGTCACCCGGGCACCCTGCCGCCCGCACGGGCGGCGGGTCTTGTCGATCCTTGCGGGCCGCGCCGCGTGGCCGTGGCGGCCTACGCTGGCCCGGTGCGCACCACCAGGCGGCTGCTGGCCCACCCGGACTTCCAGGTCGGCGTGGTGCGCTGCCGGGACGACCACACCGGCTGGTCCGCGCCGGAGCCGGCCACCGCGTACGGCCTGGTGCTGGCCCGGCGCGGCGCCTTCCGGCGGGTCGGGCGCGACGGCGACGCCTGGGTCGGGTCGACGGTCGCCTACCTGACCGTGCCCGGCGAGGAGGAGCGGTTCGCCCACCCGGCGGGCGGCGACGAGTGCACCTCGGTGCACGTGTCGGAGCGGCTGTGGCGGGAGCTGTTCGACGACCGGCCGGTCCCCGGGACGCTGCACGTGGACGGCCGGCTCGACCTCGCCCACCGGCTGCTGCTGCGCGACGTCGACGATCCCGACCACGCCGCGGCCGAGCGGTTGGTGCGGCTGCTCGGCCGGGCCACCGCACCGGCGGCGGTCGGAGCCGGTCCGGGCCGGCTGCTGGTCGAGCGGGCGCGGGCGGCGCTGCACGACGACGCACCGGAGGCCGCCGGGCTGCTTCCGCTGGCCCGGGCGCTGCGGGTGTCGCCCTACCGGCTCAGCCGGGAGTTCCAGGCCCGGGTCGGGGTGCCGCTGACCCGCTACCGCAACCACCTGCGCGTGGTCCGGGTGCTGGACCGGATCGAGCAGGGCGGCGTCCGCCTGGCCGACCTCGCCGGCGAGCTGGGCTTCGCCGACCAGGCGCACCTGACCCGCACCGTCCGCGCGCACCTCGGCCACACCCCCGGCCAGCTGCGCAGGCTGCTCGGCTGCCGAAGCTGCTTCATCCGCCGATCGCCGCTCCGGCTCAGCCGGCGAGGAACGAGAAGCGGACCTGGCGCTCCGGGTTGTCGCCGTTCGGGTCGACCAGGCAGATCGACTGCCACGTGCCGAGTTGGAGCCGCCCGCCGAGCACCGGCAGCGTGGCGTACGGCGGCACGAAGGCCGGCAGCACGTGGTCACGGCCGTGCCCGGGCGAGCCGTGCCGGTGCCGCCAGCGGTCGTCGGTGGGGAGCAGGTCGTCGAGCGCCCGGAGCAGGTCGTCGTCCGAGCCGGCGCCGGTTTCGATGATCGCCAGCCCGGCGGTGGCGTGCGGGACGAACACGTGCAGCAGCCCGTCGCCGGCCCCGGCGACGAACCGCTCGGCCTCGGCCGTGATGTCCCGGACGGTGGGCCGGGAACCGGTCCGGACGCTGATCACCTCACTGCGCATACGGCGCATTCTGCCGCAGCGGCTCAGCTCCCGCTCCCGCCGCCGCAGTCCCCGCCACCACCACCGCCGTCCCCCGAGCCGTAGTCGGGCATCTCGCCGCCACCGGTCTCCGGGCCCGGCGTATGCGGGAGGACGCCGGCCCCACCGGCCGCCTCCCGGTAGCCGGCGCCGAACCGACGCCGGTGGCGGATCTCGTCCACGCCGCCGAGGACCAGCATCACGCCGACGCCGAGGCCGAACACCCAGCCGGGCCCCCACTCCGGGGTGCGCGCGATCTCCCGCGCCAGCCCGACCGCCGAGCCCGCCGCGACCAGCGCGCCCACCCCCACCAGCACACCGCCCACCCGAACCATGCCGGCAGGGTAGGCGGGGGCCGCCACCCACCGGCTCGGACCGCGCGGCCGGCGGTCGCACAAAGTTACCGGCGGGTACCTGTGTTCAGCGTCGCGTCTGGGGGAGCCAGACGTGACGACGAGCGCCACCAGGGGGCAGGATGGCGCTAGAGACCTATCCCACACAGAACCGAGGGAACGCCTGTGGCTACGGAACGCAAGCGCCCGGTGATCACCGCTGGTCTGCCGAGCCAGCTTCCGGACATCGACCCTGAAGAGACCAGCGAATGGGTCGAGTCGCTCGACGGTGTCATCGACGAGCGCGGAACCAAGCGCGCCCGGTACGTCATGCTTCGCCTGCTGGAGCGGGCCCGTGAGCGCCAGGTCGGGGTGCCGTCCCTGACCACCACCGACTACATCAACACCATTCCGCCGGAGCGGGAGCCGTGGTTCCCGGGCGACGAGCACATCGAGCGGCGGCTGCGGGCGTACATCCGGTGGAACGCCGCCATGCTGGTGCACCGGGCGCAGCGCCCGGAGATCGGCGTGGGCGGCCACATCTCCACGTTCGCCAGCTCCGCGTCGCTCTACGAGGTGGGCTTCAACCACTTCTTCCGGGGCAAGGAGCACCCGGGCGGCGGGGACCACATCTACTACCAGGGTCACGCCTCCCCCGGCATGTACGCGCGGGCCTTCCTGGAGGGCCGGCTCAGCGCCGACCAGCTCGACGGGTTCCGGCAGGAGCTGTCGCACCGCGCCGGCTCGCTGCCCTCCTACCCGCACCCGCGGCTGATGCCCGACTTCTGGGAGTTCCCCACCGTCTCCATGGGCCTCGGCCCGTTGAACGCCATCTACCAGGCGCGGTTCAACCGCTACCTGCACCACCGTGGCATCAAGGACACCTCCCAGCAGCACGTCTGGGCGTTCCTCGGCGACGGTGAGATGGACGAGGTCGAGTCGCTCGGCGCGATCGGCGTGGCCGCGCGCGAGGAGCTGGACAACCTCACCTTCGTGATCAACTGCAACCTGCAGCGGCTGGACGGGCCGGTCCGCGGCAACGGCAAGGTCATGCAGGAGCTGGAGGCGTTCTTCCGGGGGGCCGGCTGGAACGTCATCAAGGTGGTCTGGGGCCGCGAGTGGGACCCGCTGCTCGCCGCGGACACCGACGGCGCGCTGGTCAACCTGATGAACACCACGCCCGACGGTGACTACCAGACCTACAAGGCGGAGTCCGGCGCGTACGTCCGGGAGCACTTCTTCGGCCGCGACCCGCGCACCCGCAGGATGGTCGAGCACCTCTCCGACGACGAGATCTGGAACCTCAAGCGGGGCGGTCACGACTACCGCAAGCTCTACGCGGCCTACAAGGCGGCCACGGAGCACACCGGTCAGCCGACGGTCATCCTCGCCAAGACCATCAAGGGCTGGACGCTGGGCTCGCACTTCGAGGGCCGCAACGCCACGCACCAGATGAAGAAGCTGACGCTCGACGATTTGAAGCTGTTCCGCGACCGGCTCTACCTCGACATCCCGGACAAGCAGCTGGAGGAGAACCCCTACCTCCCGCCGTACTACACGCCGGACGAGAAGTCGGACGAGATGGAATACCTGCGCGAGCGGCGCCGTCAGCTCGGCGGCTTCCTCCCGTCGCGCAACACCGCGCCCAAGAAGCTGGCCATCCCGGGCAGCGAGCGGTTCGCCGACGTCAAGCGCGGGTCCGGCAAGCAGAAGGTGGCCACCACGATGGCCTTCGTCCGCCTGCTCAAGGACGTGATGAAGGACAAGGAGTTCGGCAAGCGCTGGGTGCCGATCATCCCGGACGAGGCCCGCACCTTCGGCATGGACTCGCTCTTCCCGACCCAGAAGATCTACTCGCCGCACGGCCAGCGCTACACCTCGGTCGACCGGGAGCTGTTCCTGTCGTACAAGGAGTCGACGACCGGGCAGATCCTGCACGAGGGGATCAACGAGGCCGGCTCGGTCGCCTCGTTCACCGCCGCCGGCACCTCGTACGCCACGCACGGCGAGCCGATGATCCCGATGTACATCTTCTACTCGATGTTCGGGTTCCAGCGCACCGGCGACGGGTTCTGGGCGGCGGCCGACCAGATGGCGCGCGGCTTCGTGCTCGGCGCCACCGCCGGCCGGACCACGCTCAACGGCGAGGGCCTCCAGCACGAGGACGGGCACTCGCTGCTGCTCGCCGCCACCAACCCGGCGGTGGTCGCGTACGACGCCGCGTTCGCGTTCGAGCTGGCGCACATCCTGGAGAACGGCCTGCACCGGATGTACGGCGAGGCGCAGGAGAACGTCTTCTACTACCTCACCGTCTACAACGAGCCGATCTTCCAGCCGGCCGAGCCGGAGGGCGTGGACGCCGAGGGCATCGTCAAGGGCATCTACCGCTACTCCCCGGCGCCGCAGGTCGACGGCGACGCGCCGAAGGCGAACATCCTCGCCTCCGGCACCGGCATGCAGTGGGCGCTCAAGGCGCAGCAGTTGCTCGCCGAGGACTGGGGCGTGGCCGCCGACGTGTGGTCGGTGACGTCCTGGACCGAGCTGCGCCGCGACGCGGTGGAGTGCGAGGAGCACAACCTGCTCAACCCGGGCGAGGAGCAGCGGCTGCCGTACGTCCAGCGGAAGCTGGCCGACGCCGAGGGTCCGAAGGTCGCGGTCAGCGACTGGATGCGCGCGGTGCCGGACCTGATCGCCCGCTGGGTGCCGGGTGACTACACCTCGCTGGGCACCGACGGTTTCGGCATGTCGGACACCCGGCACGCGCTGCGGCGCCACTTCCACGTGGACGCCGAGTCGGTGGCGGTGGCCACGCTGCGGCAGCTCGCCATGCGCGGCACCGTGCCGGCCCACGTGCCGGCGGACGCCGCCCGCAAGTACGCGCTGGACGACGTGAACGCCGCCCCGGTGGGCGAGACCGGCGGCGACAGCTGAGAGTGAAAGGAAGGGCCCCTTCTTAACGCCTCCGGCAGAGAAGGGGCCCTTTCTCACACCCCACCGAAGCGACGATGGTCCGGCATCCCTGGCGGGGACGCCGGACCATCACCATCGCGGGCGACGCCGGGACTGGGCTCGGTCAGCCGACGGCGGCCAGGTCGGTCAGCCGGGCCAGCGAGTCCTCCAGGTCGGCGCCGACCCGGCGCAGGCCGAGCCGCAGCATGGCGGCCTTGACCGGCCCGGCGGGCCACCGCACCACGATCAGCCGGACGACGGTGCCGCCGGCCTCCTCGTCCGCGGTCAGCTGGACGTAGATCTCGGTGCGCGCCTCGGCCCGGGCGCCGGCGCCCTTGGCCCGTTCGCGCCAGCCGATCAGGGTCGGTTCCTGATAGGCGATCACTTCGGCCTCGTGGGCGGCGCCGCGCCCGGCCTGCACCAGCTGCCGCCGGCCGAACCCTTCCCCGGAGAGGACCTCGGCCGCGCGGACACCCGCCAGCCAGGCCGGCAGTTGCTCGGCCCGCTGCACGACGTCCCAGACCACTTCTACAGGCGCCACCACGTGTGCGCTACGTTCCACGAGGATCATGAGCGTCTTTCCCCCACTTAAATCACATCCGCGATATTTGGCACTCTATGTGTAAATCGGACTTAAGCGGACGGGATCGGAAAAGACACGCCGAAAACCCTTGTGCCACCCGCCGTCCCGGCCTATGGCGCGCCGGCCACCCGCGCCCTAGAGTCGCGAACACGCTTCATGTCCTGGGAGGGCGAATTGACGACCGTGCCGATCCCCGACTTCCCCGCCGGCTTCCGGTGGGGGGTGTCCACCTCCGCGTACCAGATCGAGGGAGCGACAGGCGTCGACGGCCGCGGTCCGTCCATCTGGGACACGTTCGCCCACGAGCCGGGCCGGATCGTCGACGGCAGCACCGGTGACGAGGCGTGCGACCACCACCACCGGTACGCCGAGGACATCTCGCTGCTGGCCGGCCTGGGCGTGTCCGCGTACCGGTTCTCGATCGCCTGGCCGCGCGTGCAGCCCACCGGCACCGGCCCGGCGAACGCCGCCGGGCTGGACTTCTACGACCGGTTGGTGGACGGCCTGCTCGCCGCCGGCGTCGACCCGGTCGCCACGCTCTTCCACTGGGACCTGCCCCAGGCGCTGGAGGACGCCGGCGGCTGGCTGAACCGGGACACCGCCGCCCGCTTCGCCGAGTACGCCGACCTGACCGCCGCCCGCCTCGGCGACCGGGTGAAGCTCTGGATCACGCTCAACGAGCCGTTCATCCACATGACCCTGGGCTACGGCATCGGCACCCACGCGCCCGGTCGGATGCTGCTCTTCGACTCCTTCCCGGTCGCCCACCACCAGCTCCTCGGGCACGGCCTCGCGGTCGCCGCGCTGCGCGCCCGCACCACGAGCCCGGTGGCGATCGCCAACAACTACTCACCGGTGCGGCGGGTCGGGGACACCGACGCCGACCGGGCCGCCGCCGAGGCGTACGACGCGCTGCACAACCAGCTCTTCACCGACCCGCTGCTCGGCCGCGGCTATCCCGACGCGCCGGGCCTCGACCGGGCCGTGGTCCGCGACGGGGACCTCGACGTCATCGCCGCGCCGATCGACGTGCTCGGGGTGAACTACTACAACCCGACCGGCATCCGGGCGCCGGAGGAGGGCTCGCCGCTGCCGTTCGAGATGGTGCCGCTGGACGGCTACCCGCGCACCGCGTTCGACTGGCCGGTGGCCCCGGACGGGCTGCGCGAGCTGCTGCTCCACCTCCACGAGCGCTACGGCGACGCGCTGCCGCCGATCCAGGTCACCGAGAGCGGCTGCGCCTACGACGACGCGCCGGACGCTGACGGCCGGGTGGACGACCCGGAGCGGATCGCGTACCTCGACGGACACGTGCGCGCGGTCCACGAGGCGATCACCGCGGGCGTGCCGGTGACCGGGTACTTCGTCTGGTCGCTGCTGGACAACTGGGAGTGGGCGGAGGGGTTCACCAAGCGGTTCGGCCTGGTGCACGTCGACTACCCGACCCAGCGGCGTACCCCGAAGTCCTCGTACGCCTGGTTCCGGGACCTGATCCGGCGATGACCACGGTGAACCCGACGCCGGCCTCACTGCCGGCGGCGCTCGCCGAACCGACAGTGCCGGTGCGGCGGAGCTGGATCGCGCTGATCTTCGCGGCCAATCTGGGCGTCTGGATGGCGTTCTTCACCCCGATCCAGGTGCTGCTGCCGCAGCAGATCGAGCGCATCGCGCCGGGCGACAAGGAGGCCATGCTGGCGGTGGTGACCGGCCTCGGCGCGCTCGCCGCGGTGCTGGCCAACCCGCTGGCGGGCGCGCTGTCGGACCGTACCTCGCTGCGGTTGGCCAACCGGCACTTCGGCCGCCGGCACGTCTGGACCGCGACCGGCGCGGTGGTCGGCGCGGCGGCCCTGGTGCTGCTGGCCCGGCAGAACAGCATCGCCGGGGTGGCGGTCGCCTGGGTGGCCGCGCAGGTCTGCTTCAACGCGATGCTGGCCAGCCTCACCGCCGCGATCCCGGACCGGGTGCCGGTGGCCCAGCGCGGCGGCGTCTCCGGCTGGGTGGGCATCCCGCAGGCGCTCGGCCTGGTGCTCGGCGCGGTGCTGGTCACCGCCGTGGTCACCGGCAACGCCGCCGGGTACGCCGCGATCGCGCTCGCCGTGCTGCTGCTGTCGCTGCCGTTCGCGCTGCTCACCCAGGACGACCCGCTGCCCCGGGAGCACCGGTCGCCGCTGCGGACGCGCGCGCTGTTCGCCTCGATGTGGATCAGCCCGCGCCGCCATCCCGACTTCGCCTGGGCCTGGTTCACCCGGTTCCTGGTGCAGCTGGGCAACGCGCTCGGCACGCTCTACCTGCTCTACTTCCTCACCGACGGGGTGCGGGTGGCCGACCCCGAGGGCTCGCTGCTGGTGCTGATCCTGCTCTACACGCTGGGCATGATGCTCACCGCAGTGGTCGCCGGGCGGCTCTCCGACCGGTCCGGTCGGCGCAAGGTGTTCGTGATCGTGTCCGGGCTGATCATGGCGGTGGCGGCGACGCTGCTCGCGGTCGCCCCGGTCTGGTCGATGGCGGTCGTCGCCGCGCTGCTGCTCGGCGCCGGCTACGGGGTCTACCTGGCGGTGGACGCCGCGTTGATCACCCAGGTGCTGCCCGCCGCCACCGACCGGGCCAAGGACCTCGGGGTGATCAACATCGCGAACTCCGCTCCGCAGGTGCTCGGGCCGGCGCTCTCCGCCCCGATCGTGGTCCACCTGGGCGGCTATCCCACGCTCTACGCGGTCACCGCAGCCGTCACCCTGGTCGGCAGCGCCCTGGTCGTGAAGATCAAGGCGGTGCCCTGACCGGCCCCCTGCCGGAAAGCGGTCGCGGCCCGCCGTAGGCTGGGGGACGTGACGGTACGTGTACGCTTCGCCCCCTCCCCGACCGGAATGTTCCACGTCGGCGGCGCCCGCTCGGCGCTGCAGAACTGGATCTTCGCCAAGCAGCAGGGCGGGGTGTTCGTGCTCCGCGTCGAGGACACCGACGCGGCCCGCAACCGGCCCGAGTGGACCGAGGGCATCCTCTCCGCGCTCGACTGGATCGGCATCGCGCGCGGCAGCTACGAGGGCCCCTACTTCCAGTCCTCCTACGCGGGCGAGCACCGCGCCGCCGCGCAGCGGCTCCACGAGGGCGGCCGGGCCTACTACTGCGACTGCACCCGCGAGGACGTGCAGGCGCGCACCGGCTCGCAGCACCGCGGCTACGACGGCTTCTGCCGCGACCGCGGCCTGCCCGCCGGCGAGGGTCGGGCGCTGCGCTTCCGCACCCCGGACGAGGGCGAGACCGTGGTGGTCGACCTGATCCGGGGCGAGCCGACGTTCGAGAACAAGCTGATCGAGGACTTCGTCATCGCACGCGGCGACGGCTCACCGGTCTTCCTGCTCGCCAACGTGGTCGACGACATGACGATGGGGATCACCCACGTGATCCGGGCCGAGGAGCACCTGCCCAACACCCCGAAGCAGCAGCTCCTCTGGGACGCGCTCGGGGTCAAGCCGCCGATCTGGGCGCACGTGCCGGTGGTCGTGAACGAGAAGCGGCAGAAGCTGTCCAAGCGGCGCGACAAGGTCGCCCTGGAGGCGTACCGGGACGAGGGCTACCTCGCCGACGCGATGCGCAACTACCTGATGCTGCTCGGCTGGGCCCCGTCGGGCGACCGGGAGATCGTGCCCTGGTCGGTGATCGAGGACGAGTTCCGGCTCGACGAGGTCAACCCCTCCCCCGCCTTCTTCGACGAGAAGAAGCTGCGCGCCTTCAACGGGGAGTACATCCGGGCCCTGCCGGTCGAGGACTTCGTCGCCGCGTGCCAGCCGTGGCTCACCGGCACCGACACCATCGCCCCGCCGCCCTGGCAGCCGGCCGAGTTCGACCCGGCCGCGTTCGCCGCGGTCGCCCCGCTGGCGCAGACCCGACTCGCGGTGCTCAGCGAGATCGTGCCGAACGTCGACTTCCTCTTCCTGGCCGACCCGCTGATCGACGAGGCGGCCTGGGCGAAGGCGATGAAGGAGGGCGCGGCCGAGCTGCTGGACGCGGCGATCGCCGCGTTCGAGTCGCTGGAGTCGTGGGACGCCGAGTCGCTGAAGGCCACCCTGGAGGCGGTCGGCGCGGAGCGCGGGCTCAAGCTGGGCAAGGCACAGGCGCCGGTCCGGGTCGCGGTCACCGGCCGCACCGTCGGGCTGCCGCTGTTCGAGTCGCTCGAGGTGCTCGGCCGCGACCGCACGCTGACCCGGCTGCGCGCCGCCCGGGTCCGCCTGGTCTGAGCCCGGCCGCGCCTCTCGCGGCTCCTCCCGGCCTCTCGCGGTTTCGCGGTGCGGCCCGTCGTGCGGCGTTTCGGGGTGGCCGCACTCTCCGCCTGCACTCAGCGTGACGTCGGTCGGGAACAACGCGCTGAAAAGCGGTATACCTCTCCGTCATAAATATGACGGAGAGGTATACCGCGTAAAAGCGTTCCCCCTGCCTGTCGGCGACAGGCCGGTGAACGAGCCGGTCAGCCGCGACCGGCGCGGCGGCGCAACAGCAGGCCGCCGCCGAGCGCGGCCAGCACCACCACCGCACCGGCCGCCCACAGCCACCCCGTACCCCCGTCGTCGTCCGCGGCGGCGGCCGGGGTCGGACTGGCGGGCGCGGCGCTGGTCGGTGCCGCCGTGGGGGTGGGCGTGGCGCCGGTGGGGGTCGCGCTCGCCGACGGCGCCTCCGCCGGCGTGCCGGTGGTGAGCGTGAACCGGATCTCGCCCTTGATCGCGTGGCCGTCGTCGGACGCGAGCTGGTACGCCACGATGTAGAGCCCGGCCGCACCCGGCGTGAACGGCACGCTCACCCGCTTGCCGGAGAACGTCGGGGCGCCGCCCGTGGCGGCCACGTTGTCCGGCCCGGTGACGGTCACCTTCGTCGTGGCCTCCTTCGGCGTGGCGAGGAAGCGCAGCTCGATCCGCTTCGGCGCGGTGGACACCCGGGCGCCGTTCTTCGGATCGCTGCCCGTCAACGAGTTGTGCGCGGCAGCCGGCGCGGCCGGCGACAGCAGCGACACCCCGGCCGCCACCCCGAGCACCACCAGCCAGGCCCGCGCCGTGCGGGCAGCCCTGCCCCCCATGAACCCCTCCGTCCGGGTAAGATCCGGCCGCTGATCTTCGGCCGCTCATGTTGGTCGGTCTCAGCTCGCAGATAGTTCCAATTACTCTTCCACCTGCTGCAACCGCGCGACGTTCTGCGGAGTCTTTCAGGTGGGTGGGTCCAGTGTGACCGGCAGCGGAAGCCAGCCATCGAACGGGGCGAGGAGGCGGCGATGGTCCGGAAGGTGAGACGGCTGCTGACGGTCGTGGCCGGGGCGGCGGTGGCGCTCGCGTGCTCGCTCGCGCTCACCGGCACGACGGCCGCACTGGCCGCGCCGAAACCGAAGCTCGCCCCGCCCGGGGTGGACATCACCGGCGACCGGCTCGACCAGCCGCTGCAACTGCGGGGCGACACCCGGCCGGCCGAGGTCAACATGGTCATCGACCAGGTCAAGTGGCTGGGGACGACCGGCCAGCTACGCGGCCCCGCCGCCAAGGACCTCGGTCCGAAGTACACGGTGGTCGTCCTCGTGGCCGGCACCGCGAAGAACACGTACGACCTGTTTCCGCTGGCCAAGGGCGGCCCCCGGGTCTACCGGCCGGCCAAGCAGCCGGACCTGAGCCACCCTCGGGCCGGCTGGTTCCTCGGCCGCCTCAACATGTCCGAGACGCTGCGCGCGGTCGGGGTGCCGCTGGCGCCCCAGTTCGACACGCTCTCCGGCGGCATCGGCGGCGGCGAGCGGGTCCTGCCGGAGGACGCGCTCGACCCGAAGGGCAACCTCGACACCGCGCTCGCCGAGCTCCAGCGGCTGCTGCTGCTCAACATCGGCGTGGTGCTCGTCATCACCGTGGGGCTGGCCGGCATCTCGCTGCTGGTGCGCCGCCGTACCCGCTGAGCGGTCAGCACCAGCGGCGCGGCGGCCGCTCCCGGCGGATCGTACGGTTACCGGGACGCACCGCGCCGTGCCGGTGACCGCCGGCCCAGCCGGCCTGGTCACTGCGGCAGGTCCGAGCCGGCTCCGGCTCGACCGCGGGGTACGCCGGCTCGACGACCCGCTGCCGCGGCACCGCCGGCTCGTCGTCGGCACGCTCGGGCGTCCACCCGGCGGGCTCGCCCGCGTGGGTCAGGCCCGTCCGGCGCGACTGGTCGTGGCCCGGCCGGCAGGGCTCGTCCTGGGCGCAGCCGTGCTCGGCCTCCCCGTGCGCCATCCCGGTCTCCTCACCTTCGCCGTCGCCCGCCGGGCGGAACACCCCGACGCGCCCTGACACCGTACTGGCCCGGCCCGACGAGATCGTCAGCGCGTACCGGTGGAGATCGTCCGGCGGGGTCCGTGTCGCGGACGCGGGGTGGATCCGCTGGTCAGCGCGTGTCAGGCTGGTGCGGTGAGCGAACCGGGCGGGACGGAGACGTCGGCGACGCTGCGCCGCATCGAGCGGGCCGCGGGCAGCCTGGCCACCGCCAGCGTCGCGCGGATGGACGAGAGCCTGCTCTGGTTCCGGGAGCTGCCGGCCGACCAGCGCTCCTGGGTGATGGTGGTCGCCCAGGCCGGCGTGCGGTCGCTGGTGCAGTGGCTGCGGCAGGGCGGCGGCGCGACCGACCGCACCCAGGAGGTGTCGGACGAGGTCTTCGCCACCGCGCCGCAGGCGCTCGCCCGCTCGATCAGCCTCCAGCAGACCGTGGCGCTGATCAAGGTGACCATCGAGGTCGTCGAGGAGCAGGTGTCGGAACTGGCCGTGCCGGGCGAGGAGCAGTCGCTGCGGGAGGCGGTGCTGCGCTTCTCCCGGGAGATCGCCTTCGCCGCCGCGCGGGTCTACGCCCGGGCCGCCGAGACCCGCGGCTCCTGGGACGCCCGGCTGCAGGCGTTGCTCGTCGACGCGTTGCTGCGCGGTGACTCACCGGACGTGCTGGCCAGCCGCGCCGCGGCGCTGGGCTGGTCGGATGCGCCGCCGGTGGCGGTGGCGGTGGGCCGCTCCCCCGGCGGCGAGGTCGCGGCCGTGCTGCACACGGTCTACCGGCAGGCCCGACGGATCGGCGTCGAGGTGATCGGCGGGGTGCACGGCGACCGCCTGGTCATCGTGCTGGGCGGGGCGGCCGACCCGCTGGCGGCCACCGGGAAGCTGCGTAGCGCGTTCGGCGACGGCCCGGTGGTGGTCGGTCCGGCGGTGCCCAGCCTGGACGAGGCGACCGAGTCCGCGCGGGCGGCGCTCGCCGGCTTCCGGGCCGCGCCGGCCTGGCCGACCGCGCCGCGCCCGGTCGCCGCCGGCGAGTTGCTGCCCGAGCGGGCCCTGGCCGGCGACGCCGAGGCCCGCCGCCGGTTGCGCCACGACGTGTACGCGGCACTGGCCCGCGCCGGCGGCGAACTGCTGGAGACGCTCGACGCGTTCTTCGCGGCCGGTGGCACGCTGGAGAGCGCCGCGCGAGCGCTGTTCGTGCACCCGAACACGGTGCGCTACCGGCTCAAGCGGATCTCCGAGGTGACCGGCTTCTCGCCGCTCTCGCCGCGGGACGCCTTCGCGCTCCAGATCGCGCTGACGGTCGGCCGGCTCGACCCGGTCGCACCAGCCGTCGCACCGGTCCCGAACCAGACAGCGAGCCCAGCCAGCCGGAAAGCCACCCAGAGCGGCGACGACCGTCGCCGATCTTTGTAGGAAACCTCTAAAGCTTCTAGTGCGGTTTGGTGCCGTGCGTTACAGCGCGGCCCGCGAGAATCCGTCAGAGTCGTAGGCGTGCTCGCCGTACTCTCGCCCGGACAGGGTTCACAGAAGCCCGGTTTCCTGAACCCCTGGCTCGACGTCGCCGGCGTCGAGGCGCGCCTGCGTTGGTGGTCGGCGCTGGCCGGAGTCGACCTGGTCCACCTCGGCACCCGGGCGGACGCGGACGAGATCAAGGACACCGCCCGCACCCAGCCGCTGCTGGTCGCCGCCGCGCTGCTCGCCGCCGAGCACCTGCCGATGCACGACGTCGCGCTGGTCGCCGGGCACAGCGTGGGCGAGCTGGGCGCCGCCGCCCTGGCCGGGGTACTGCCCGCCGAGGCGGCCGTGACGCTCGCCGGCGTACGCGGCCGGGAGATGGCCGCCGCCTGCGCGCTGGAGCCGACCGGGATGGCCGCCGTGCTCGGCGGTGACCCGGACGAGGTGCTCGCCGCGCTCGAGACGCACGGGTTGCACGCGGCCAACCGCAACGGCGCCGGCCAGATCGTCGCCGCGGGCGCCGTCGCCGGGCTGGAGAAGCTCGCCGCCGAACCGCCGGCCCGGGCCCGGATCATCCGGCTCCAGGTGGCCGGCGCGTTCCACACGCCCTACATGGCCCCCGCCGAGAACGCGCTGGCCGTCGTGGCCGCCGGCGTCACGGTGGCCGACCCGTCCCGCATCCTGCTGTCCAACCTCGACGGCAACCCGGTCGGACACGGCCGGGAGACCCTCCGGCGGCTGGTCCGGCAGGTGACCGCCCCGGTCCGCTGGGACCTGTGCATGCGCGCCCTGGCCGACCTCGGCGTCACCGGCGTGGTCGAGCTGCCGCCGGCCGGCACCCTGGCCGGCCTGGTCAAGCGGGAGCTGAAGGGCGAGGGCGCACCGGAGATCGTCACCCTGAACACCCCGGACGACCTGCCCGCCGCCCGGCGGCTCATCGCCCGGCACGGCGGCCCGGCCGCCCACCGCCCGGCCGCCCACCGCCCGGCCGCCCGATACCGGGTGGTCGTCTCCCCCGCCGCCGGTGTCTTCACGCCGGTGGCCGAGCTGGCCGAGGGCGCCGAGCTGCGCGCCGGCCAGGTCCTCGGCCACGTCGCCGGCCGGCAGGGGCCGGTCGAGGTGACCGCGCACCACACCGGGTCGCTCACCGAGTGGCTCGCGCACCACGCCGACCCGGTCGCCCCGGGCCAGCCCCTCGTCCGCATCGGAGGATCGCACTAAATGGTCGGCAGCCGGATCGCCGCGATGGGGCACTACCAGCCCTCCCGCGTGGTCACCAACGACGAGCTCGCGCAGATGGTCGACACCAACGATGAGTGGATCAGGGACCGGGTAGGCATCGTCACCCGCCGGATCGCCGGCGACGAGACGGTGGCGGACATGGCCATCGCCGCGGCCGGCAAGGCACTGGCCAACTCGGGCCTCACCGCCGCCGACATCGACCTCGTCGTGGTGGCGACCTGCACCTCCGTGGACCGCAGCCCGAACGTCGCCTGCCGGGTCGCGGCCAAGCTGGGCATCAACGCGCCCGGGGCGTACGACATCAACACCGCCTGTTCCGGCTTCGCGTACGCGCTGGGCACGGTGGACCACGCGGTGCGGGCCGGCGCGGCGCGCAACGCGATCGTCATCGGCGCGGAGAAGCTCTCCGACTTCACCGACTGGACCGACCGGTCGACCTGCATCATCTTCGGCGACGGCGCCGGCGCGGCGGTGGTCACCGCGACCGCCGACGACGAGCCGGCCGGCATCGGGCCGGTGGTGTGGGGCTCCGCGCCGGAGAAGAGCGACGCGGTCCGGATCGAGGGCTGGCAGCCCTACATCGCGCAGGAGGGTCAGTCGGTGTTCCGCTGGGCCACCACCTCGCTGGCCCCACTGGCCCTGCAGGCCTGCGAGCGGGCCGGGGTGGACCCGTCGGAGCTGGCCGCGTTCGTGCCGCACCAGGCCAACGGACGGATCATCGACGGCATCGCCAAGCGGCTGAACATCCCGGACGCGATCATCGCCAAGGACATCGTCGAGTCCGGCAACACCTCGGCGGCGAGCATCCCGCTGGCCCTGTCGAAGCTGGTCGAGCGGCGCGAGGTGCCCTCGGGCGCCCCGGTGCTGCTGTTCGGCTTCGGCGGCGGCCTGACCTACGCCGGTCAGGTCGTCCGCTGCCCCTGATGACCCCCTCGGGCGCAGACGCGCTCCAGGTGCGGTGGCCGGCGTCGCCGACCACCGAGAAACCCCCGATGAGAGGAACCAACCGCAATGACCCGTGACGAGATCACCGCCGGCCTCGCCGAGATCCTCGAAGAGGTTGCCGGCGTGAACCCGGACGACGTGGCCGAGGGGAAGTCCTTCACCGACGACCTCGACGTCGACTCGCTCTCCATGGTGGAGGTCGTGGTGGCGGCCGAGGAGAAGTTCGGCGTCAAGATCCCGGACAACGAGGTGCAGAACCTGAAGACCGTCGGGGACGCGGTCAGCTACATCGAGGCGCAGTCCTGATCATGAGTCGCCCCGACGTCGTCGTCACCGGGCTCGGCGCGACGACCCCGCTCGGCGGGGACGTCGCGTCGACCTGGGACGCCATGCTCGCCGGCCGCTCCGGGGTGAGTGCGCTCACCCAGGAGTGGGCCGCGCAACTGCCCGTCCGGATCGCCGCCCAGCTGGCGGTGGACCCGTCCGAGGTGCTCGACCGGGTGAAGCTGCGCCGGCTGGACCGGTCGCAGGCGATCGCCCTCATCGCCGCGCGGGAGGCCTGGGCGGACGCCGGGCTGACCGACGGCGGCGCCGACCCGGAACGGCTGGCGGTCAGCGTCGGCTCGGGCATCGGCGGCGCCACCACCCTGCTCGCCCAGGACGACATCCTGGAGGCGTCCGGCCCGCGGCGGGTCTCCCCGCACACGGTGCCGATGCTGATGCCGAACGGCCCGGCCGCCTGGGTCGGGCTGGAGCTGGGCGCGAAGGCCGGTGTGCACTCGGTGGCCAGCGCCTGCGCGACCGGCGCGGAGGCGATCGCGCTGGGCCTGGACATCATCCGTTCCGGCCGGGCCGACGTGGTGGTGGCCGGTGGCACCGAGGCGGTCATCCACCCGCTGCCGATCGCCGGTTTCGCCTCGATGCGGGCCATGTCGACCCGAAACGACGAGCCGGAGAAGGCCTCCCGGCCGTGGGACAAGGCCCGCGACGGCTTCGTGCTCGGTGAGGGCGCGGGCGTGCTGGTCCTGGAGCGTGCCGAGCACGCCGCCGCCCGCGGCGCGCGAGTCTACGCACGCCTGGCCGGCGCCGGGATCACCTCCGACGCGTACGACATGGTGCAGCCGCACGCCGAGGGTGAGGGCGCCATCCGGGCCATCACCCGGGCGGTCGCCGACTCGGACGTGGCCCGTACCGACATCGTGCACGTCAACGCGCACGCCACCTCCACGCCGGTGGGCGACATGCTGGAGATCGGCGCGCTGCACCAGGCGATCGGCGACCACGTGTTGCTGACCGCCACCAAGTCGATGACCGGGCACCTGCTCGGCGCGGCCGGGGCGCTGGAGTCGATCGCCACCATCCTGGCCATCCGCGACGGTGTGGTGCCGCCGACGATCAACCTGGAAGACCCGGACGACGGCCTGAACCTGGACGTGGCCGCGCACAAGGCCCGGCACCTGGAGATCCCGGCCGCGCTGAACAACGCGTTCGGTTTCGGTGGCCACAACGTGGCGCTGGTCTTCACCCGCCCCTGAGCGTGTAAGGAGGGGCCCCCTTTTAACAGACGTCTGTTAAAAGGGGGCCCCTCCTTACATCAGCCCCGGTTGCGAGGGTGCTGGCGGGCGGTCCGCTCGTTGCCCCGCCGGTAGTTGCCGGTCCAGCGGGCCATCGCCAGCTGCGGGTCGTCGTCGACCTCGGCCAGGAACTGCGCGGCCCGGCCGCCGCGCAACGTGCCCGCCACCCGCCCGTGATGCGTGATCACCACGGTGCCGTCGGCGCGTGCCACGTAGCGAAACCCCTGCGCTGCCTCTCCCATGGGCGCTGACCCTGCCACCCGGGCACCCCGTGCCGCACCCTGGTTTCGCCGCGCGGGGTGTTAAGCGGGGCCCCCTCCTCTACCGAATGCGTTAAGCGGGGGCCCCTCCTTACGCCTTGCAGGTGGTGGCGGGGAGGCCGGACACGGGCACCGGGGAGCGCCCGGTGGGGCGGGCCTTGCCGGCGAGCACCGCGGCCAGCGCGGTCATCGAGGCCGGGGTGGACGAGTAGGTCGCCAGCACGGTCGGCGACTTCGCGCCGGACAGCACGTACGGCGTGTCCATGGCCACCGTCACCGCCGCGTCGGCGCGCAGGTCCTTGGCGCCGTCGCCGTACCCGACGAGGTGCACCACGGTGCCGCCGGAGGACACCACCTTCACCCCGGCGGCGGTCAGCGCCTCGGTCAACGCGGCCCGGGTGCGGTCCCGCCCGCCGGAGGAGGTGACCCGGATCGGGCCGGCCACCGCGCCACCGCACCGGCCGCGCAACACGGTCACCGCGGCGGCGGCCAGGTCGACGGCGGCCTTGCGGTGCTCGGCGCCCGCCAGCGTGGACAGCGCCGGCTGCGGGTGCCCGGCCAGCCGGAACTTCATGGTGAGCACCCGGGTGACCGCCTCGACCAGGCGGGCCCGCGACAGCGAGCCGTCCTTCAGCGCGGCGCGCAGCCCGTCGTACGCCTGGCCCACGTTCGGGGTCATCAGGATGAGGTCGTTGCCGGCGTTGAGCGCGCGGACCGCCGCCTCGCCCGGCGACCACTTCTTCGCCGGGGCCATGTTCATCCCGTCGGTGATCACCACGCCCTGGAAGCCGAGCTGGCCGCGGAGCACGTCGGTGAGCAGCTTGCGGGAGAACGTGGCCGGGGTGCCCGGGTCGACCGCCTTGACGTTCAGGTGGGCGGACATCACCGCCATCGCGCCGGCGTCGATCCCGGCGCGGAAGGGCGGGAACGCGGTGCGGTCCAGCACGGCCCGGGACTGCCCGACCACCGGCAGGTCGGTGTGCGAGTCGGCGGCGGTCAGGCCGTGCCCGGGAAAGTGCTTGACCGCGGCGCCCACACCCTCGGCCTGCAGACCGCGTACCGCGCCGGCCACCTGGGGGGACGCGGTCGCCGGGGTGGCGCCGAAGGACCGGGAGCCGATCACCGTGCTGCGGGTGGCCAGCACGTCGGCGACCGGCGCGAAGTCCAGGTTGATGCCCATCGCGGCCAGTTCGGCCCCGGCGGCCCGCCACGCGGCCTCGGTCAGCGCCGGGTTGCCGGCCGCGCCGGCGGCGAGCGGGCTGGGCAGCTGGGTCACCCCGTCGGTGACCCGGGTGACCACGCCGTACTCCTGGTCGGTGCCGACCAGGAAGGGCGCGGCGCCGGCGGGCAGCTTGCCGGCGGCGGCCCGCAGCCCGTCGGTGAGTGCCCGGACCTGCTTCGGGCTGTCGACGTTCGTGGTCTCCTGGTTGCCCGAGGTCGGGTCGTCGGCGCTGAAGCCGACCAGGATCACGCCGCCGAGTCGGTACTTCGCCACCATCTCGGCGGGCGTGTCGACGCCGGCCAGGGCGCGGTTGCCGGCGGCCGAGCCGGCGGAGACCTCGGTGGCCGAGCTGCCGTAGGCGTACGGCATCAGCACCTGCCCGACCAGGTCCTCGTCGGAGAGCGTGGCGACCAGCGCGGCGGCCCGGGCGGCGGGGTCGGCGGCGGTGGGCGCCGGCGCGGCCGACGAGGGCGCCGGGGCCGACGGAGCCGGGCGGGGCCGGTCCGGCCCGTCCGAGCACCCGGCGGCGAGCAGCGCGGTCAGTGCGGCGAGCGCGACGGCGGAGCGCCGCGAGGGAATCGACACGGGTCCCACCGTATCGGGGCAACTCGCCCCGCCGTCACCCCACCCGGGTGAGCAGCGTCACCGGGGCGCCGTCGCCGGCGTACCGGTAGGGCTCCAGCTCGGCGTCCCAGGCGGTGCCGAGTGCCTTGTCCAGTGCGTGCGCGAGCGCCTCGGGGGCGCGCGCGGCGGCCATCAGGCTGCGCAGCCGGTCCTCGCCGAGCTGGATGTCGCCGGCCGCGCCGACGGTGGCCCGGAACAGGCCCCGGCCCGGGACGTACATGAAGCGCTCGCCGTCGACGCCGGGACTGGGTTCCTCGGTCACCTCGAAACGGATCATGGGCCACTGCCGGAGGGCAGCAGCCAGCTCGGCACCCGTCCCCGGGCTGCCGGTCCAGCCGCACTCGGCGCGGCGAGCGCCGTGGTCGACGGGCTGCGCCGTCCAGTGCAGGTTGACCGGCGCGGCGAGGACGCGCGCGATCGCCCACTCGACGTGCGAGCACACGGCGAGCGGGGTCGAGTGGACGTATACGACGCCACGCGTTGGCACGGTGACCTCCCGGTGAGCCGAGGTGCGTCTTCCCCTACGACCTCGTCACCCGAGTGGCCTCTGGCACACATGATGACGGCTGTGACAGGTGGTGCGCCAGCGAATCGGAAAATTCGCCGGGGTCGGGCGGCCGGAAATACCCGGGTGGCCGACCCGGTTGTGTCCCGTGACGGCAGCGACGACCAGCCAGGCGTCGTGGTCGTGTACAGTTCTCTGGGCGGTTCTGTGCCGCCGCACGTCTTCGCGGGCCGGCGCTCACGGGCGTCACTCGCATCAGCCCCCGGACGTTTCCCGTCCCCACCGTACGTCTGCAAGGAGTACCTCCGTGGCGAGCAACACCTCTAAGACCGCGCGCGCGTCAGTCCGGGCCGGCCAGGCTGGCCAGGGTGGCGCCCTCAGCGTGCTGGGCGAGTTCAAGTACCTGATCCCGCTCAACGGCGGCAAGCACGCCTACGTGCGCAACCTGACCAACGGCAAGACCGCGCACCTGCGCACCGACTCCGACGCCTTCGTCGAGGAGATCCGGACGCTGGCCGCCGCCGGCCACGCCGCCAAGATCCGCGCCGAGATCAACGGCCTTGCCGCGTCCCACCCGGACCACGGCTGGGACGCGACCGAGAAGCGTCTGGTCGAGGCCGGCGTCTTCGAGGGCTGAGCGCCCTCACCCGCACCACCACGACCGCCCGTCGGGGATCACCCCGGCGGGCGGTCGCGCGTCTCCTCCTCCGCCAGCACCGTGACCTCGCCGGTGGCCAACTCGTAGAGCGCGCCCACCACGGCCAGCTCGCCGGCCGCGACCGGGGCGGCGAGCAGGTCGTCGGCGCGCAGCGCGGCCACCGTCCGCCGCACGTGCCGGCGGATCGCCAGCGGGTGCGCGGCCGGATCGTCCACACCCACCTCGACCACCGCGGGCGCGATCCGGTCCACCACGTAGGCCAGCGCCCCGCCGGGCCGCCGGCCGGTGCGCAGCGCGTCGACCGCCGACGCCACCGCGCCGCAGCGCTCGTGGCCCAGCACCATCACCAGCCGTACGCCGAGCTGCCCCACCACGTACTCGATCGAGCCGCAGACCGCCCGGTCCAGCACGTGCGCGCCGGTGCGGATCACGCAGATCGACCCGAACGTCTGGTCGAAGATCGCCTCCAGCGGCACCCGGGAGTCGATGCAGCCCAGCACCACGGCGTACGGCTGCTGGTCGCCGGAGGCCACCGCCGCGGCGGCGCTGACGTCGTGCCCGTGCAGCGGCTGCCCGCTGACGAAGCGGCGGTTCCCGGTGAGCAGCTCGGCCAGGGCGGCCCGGGGGCTGCGGGCGGCGGGGGTGGTCGGCATGCCCCCAGCCTGGTCATCGATCCGACCCGGCGCGGACGGACGGCGAATCTTCTCACCGTCCCGGTTGCCGTGGTGTCATGGCGGGTAACGCCGGTGTCACCGCCGGGTCACTCCGGTGGACCCAGCGGCCCGGGGAGGTGGACCATGCCGGAGCACCAGGAACTACGGCTTCCCGACGACGTACGCCTGCACGTCACGGCGGTCGGGCCGGTCGACGCCGAGGTTACCGTGGTCCTGCTGCACGGCTGGACGCTGGACGGGCGCAGCTGGCACCGACAGCTCGCCGACCTGCGGGAGCGCTTCGGCGACCGGGTGCGGGTGGTCGCCTACGACGCGCGCGGGCACGGCCGGTCGAGCTGCCTGACCCTGCGCGACGCCACAGTGGCCCAGCTCGGCGACGACCTGGCCGCGGTGGTCGACGAGTTCGCCCCGTCCGGCCCGGTCGTGCTGGTCGGGCACTCGATGGGCGGAATGACCGTGATGGAGTACGCGCACCGCCACCCCGACCGGTTCGCCGACCGCACCGCCGGCCTGGTCTTCGTCTCGACCACCGCGGAGGGGCACACGCACACCGTCTACGGGCTCTCGCCCCGGATCGCCCGGCTGATCCGCCTCGCCGAGACCACCGGGGCCGGGGTGCTGGCCCGCTGCGGCGGCTGGCGGCCGCCGTACGCGCTGCTGCGCGCGCTGCGCCCCAGCATCCGCTGGATGCTCTTCGGCGACCGGTGCGACCCGGCCGACATCCGGCTGGTCACCTCCGCGGTGGCGCACGCCACGCTCCGCTCGATCGGCGGGTTCCGCGCCTCGATCGGCGCCCAGCACCGGCTGGAGACGCTGGCCGCCCTCGGCGGGCTGCCGGCCGCCGCGCTGGTCGGCGACCGGGACCGGCTGACCCCGCCGCCCTGCGCCGAGTCGATCGCGGCGGCGCTGCCCACCGCCGAGCTGACCGTCTGCCCGGGCGCCGGCCACATGCTGATGATGGAGCGCCCGGACGAGGTGAACGCCGCCGTCGCCGGGGTGGTGGGCCGGGTGCTCGCCGGCCCGGCCGCGTCGGGCGCCCGCCCGGCCGCGTCGGCCACCCGGTCGGTCGCCCGGCGGCGACGCCGGTCGGCCGCTCGCCGGGTGGCGGCCTGACCCGCGCCCGACCCACCACCGGGTGACCGGGAAACGGGTGGGAACAGCCGGATAACGGGCAGGCGGCACCGGCGTGCGCCGGTCAGCGGCATGGCCCCGACGTCCGGCTTGCCGGCGGCCCGTACCCTCATTCAGCCCGTCGTGCCGTCCGACCACAGGAGCACCGCGTTGACCGACCAGACCACGCTGGACCGGGAGATCGCCGCCGAGCAGCGGCACCTCGACCGGGTGTACGCCCGGCTGGCCGAGCTGCGCCGGTCTGCGGCCGACGCCGAGCGGGAGGGGTACCAGCTGGCCCGGGTCGGCACGTTCGGCGCGCTCGTCGAGCGGGACGCCATGGTCTTCCACGCCGCCCAGCGCCGGCACGTGCTGGACGCCGAGCACGAGGGACTGGTCTTCGGACGGCTGGACCTGCGTACCGGGCAGGTGCTGCACGTGGGCCGGCTCGGCGTGCGCGCCGACGACGCCGAGACCCTGGTGGTGGACTGGCGGGCGCCCGCCGCCGCCGCGTTCTACCAGGCCACGCCGGCCGAGCCGCGCGGCGTGGTGCGCCGGCGCACGATCCAGTCCGCGGCCGAGAAGGTCACCCGGATCGAGGACGACCTGCTGGACCCGGAGGCCGCCCCGCCGGACATGGCGGTGGTCGGCGACGGCGCGTTGCTGGCCACGTTGTCCCGGGCCACCGGCCGGGGCATGCGCGACATCGTGGCCACCATCCAGCGGGAGCAGGACGAGGCGATCCGCTCCCCCGGCAACGGCGTCACGATCGTCTCCGGCGGCCCGGGCACCGGCAAGACGGCGGTGGCCCTGCACCGGGCCGCGTACCTGCTCTATTCCGACCGGTCCCGGTACGCCGGCGGCGGCATCCTGGTGGTCGGTCCGTCGGGCGTGTTCGTCGAGTACATCGCGTCGGTGCTGCCGTCGCTCGGCGAGGAGACCGCGACGCTGCACTCGCTCGGCTCGCTCTTCCCGGGCCTGTCCGCGACCCGGACGGACCCGCCGGAGGTGGCGTCGGTGAAGGGTTCGCTGCGGATGCGCCGGGTGCTGGAGCGCGCCACCCGGGACGCGGTGCCGGACTCCCCGGCGGAGCTGCGCCTGCTCTACCGCGGTGAGCTGCTGCGGCTGGACCGGCCGGCGCTGGACGCGGTGCGGGACCGGACGCTGACCCGGGGCGCGCGTCGCAACGAGGTGCGTCGGGCGGCGTTCGACGCGGTCCTCGCCGCGCTCTTCGCGCAGGCCCGGACGCTGCGGGTGGGCCGGCTGCCGGAGCAGCCCGCGTTCGAGGACGAGATCATCGAGCGGCCGGAGTTCCGCGAATTCCTCAAGGCCTGGTGGCCCCGGCTGCACCCGCGGCACGTGCTGGGCTGGCTGGCCCGGCCGGAGCGGCTGCGCCGGTACGCCGGCGGGGTGCTCTCCTCGGCCGAGATCCGGCTGCTCACCGACGCGTACCGGACGCTGGACACCGACGGGCTGACCGTCGCCGACATCGCCCTGCTGGACGAGCTGGACGCGTTGCTCGGCACGCCGGTGCGGCGGGCCCGGCCGAAGCGCGACCCGTACCAGTTGGCCGGCGGCGTGCGCGAGCTGAGCACGTACGCCGATCGGCAGCGTGCCGCGCGGGCCGCGGCCCGGGAGCGCCCGGTGGACTACCGCGACTACGCCCACGTGGTGGTGGACGAGTCGCAGGACGTCTCGCCGATGCAGTGGCGGATGGTCGGGCGGCGCGGGCGGCTGGCGTCCTGGACGGTGGTCGGCGATCCGGCGCAGACCGCCTGGACCGGGGACCCGCAGGAGCTGGACCGGGCCCGGGACCAGGCGTTGGGGCGGCGTCGGCGGCACCGCTACGAGCTGACCACCAACTATCGCAACTCGGCGGAGATCTTCGCGGTGGCGGCGGCGGAGATCCGCCGGCTGTACCCGGACCTGGCGCTGCCCGACGCGGTGCGGTCGACGGGCGTGCCGCCGGTCCAGCGCACCGTGGCCGCGGCCGAGCTGCCCACGGCCACGGTCGAGGCGGCCCGGGTGCTGCTGGCCGAGGTGGAGGGGACGGTCGGCGTGATCACGCCGGTGCCGCGCCGGGACGAGGTCGCCGGCTGGCTGGGCGAGCTGGGCGCCGGCCGGCTCCAGGTGGTCAACAGCCTGCAGGCCAAGGGCATGGAGTACGACGGTGTGGTGCTGGTCGCGCCGGGTGAGATCCGGGCCGATCCGGGCTCCGGGGTCCGCACGCTCTACGTGGCGCTCTCCCGGGCCACCCAGCGCCTGACCACCCTCGACCCGGTGGGGTGAGGACACCCTCACTTGCACACATAGCGATGTGAGCATAGATTGGTTCCGGCCGGGGCACGGGGCGGAGGGTGTGTGCGTGGGCGCAGGTCATGACCACAGCGATGCGGTGGCCAACGCGGCGCACCGCCACCGGGGGCGACTGTGGGCCGCCTTCGCGCTGCTCACCGTGCTGATGCTGGTCGAGGCGGTGGCCGCCGTCACGACCGGCTCGCTGGCCCTGCTCTCCGACGCCGGGCACATGTTCACCGACGTGCTCGGCATCGGCATGGCGCTCGCGGCGATCAGCGCCACCCGGCGCGCCCGCACCGATCCGCAGCGGACGTTCGGGCTCTACCGGCTCGAGGTGCTCGCGGCGCTGGCGAACGCGGTGCTGCTCGGCGCCGTCGCGATCTACGTCCTGGTCGAGGCGGTACGCCGGTTCGGCGAGCCACCGGAGGTGCTCGCCGGGCCGATGCTGGTGGTCGCCGTGCTCGGCCTGCTCGCCAACGTCGCCGCGTTCGCGCTGCTGCGCTCCGGCGCCCAGGAGAGCATCAACCTGCGCGGGGCGTACCTGGAGGTGCTCGGCGACCTGCTCGGCTCGCTCGGCGTGATCGGCGCCGCGCTGGTCATCGCGCTCACCGACTGGTGGTGGGCCGACCCGCTGGTCGCGGTGGCGATCGGCCTGTTCATCCTGCCGCGCACGTGGCGGCTCGGCCGCGCCGCGGTGCGCATCCTGGTGCAGGCCGCGCCGGAGCACCTCCAGGTGACCGCGGTGCACGACCGGCTGGCCGCCGTGCCCGGCGTGGCGGAGGTGCACGACCTGCACGTCTGGACACTCACCTCGGGCATGGACGTCGCCTCGGCGCACCTGACCGTCGACGCCGGCACCGAGGTCGCCGGCGTGCTGGCCGCCGCCCGGGCCGCGCTGCACGAGGACTTCTCGATCGACCACGCCACGTTGCAGATCGAACCCGGAGCGTCAGCCGGGGCCTGCGGTCCGACCGAGTGGTAATTAGGACAGACTTAAATCACTGTGTTTATTGTTGGCTTATGCCGGTTTTGCCCGGTAGCTGGCTCCGGTCGGCGGAGCCGGCTCCGGGCAGCGCCGGTAGGCTCGGTCGCGGCCACACCTCGGGCGTCACTCCGGCACCCGAGGGCGCGGCCGGCGCCTAATCGCCCGCAGGGCGAGCCGGGGAACCACGTACGTGGGGTGCATCCGCGTCAGCGGTAGGGATCTTCCGTCCCGAACCCGTCAGCTAACCCGGTCGGCGGTTGACGGAAGGACACACGAATGCCCACAGTGGCACCTGCACGACGGACGGCCGCCCGGTTGGCGGCCCTGCTCGTCGCGACGCTGGCCCTCGGCGTCGGGACCGTCCCGGTCTCCCCCGCCTCGGCGGCACGGTCGACTTCCCCGACCGGCCTGCTCGCCGCCGCACCCGGCGACGACGACGAGGGCGGCACCCCGGCGCTGCGCGATCAGCTCGACGCGGCCAGCAAGGGCTGGCTGGAGGCCAAGGCCGCGCTGAGCCGCTCGGTGACCCGGCAGAAGCAGCTCAACGACCGGCTCAAGACGATCGACGTGGAGCTGACCGAGCGCGACGCCAAGGTCGGCGAGATCGCCGAGGTGGCGTACCGCACCGGCCGGATGGGCACCGCCGCGGCGCTGCTCGGCAGCCGCAGCCCCGAGGGCTTCATGGACCGGGCCGCGGCCTTGGAGACGGTCGCCGCGCACGAGGACCGGACGCTGCGCGACCTGATCACCACCCGGGACGAGGCCATCCGCACCCGCGGCGCGCTCGACGGCGAGATCCGGGAGCAGCGCAAGCAGGTCACGTTGATGGCCAAGCGCAAGGACCAGGCCGAGCGGGCGCTTGAGGTCGCCAACCGGCGGCCGGCCGCCGGCAGTGGCAGCAGCGGCAGCAGTGGCGGCGGCAGCGTCCGGGGCACGTCCACGGCGAACGCGAAGCCGGCCAAACGCAACTCCGACGGCTCGTGGCCGGCGGAGTCGTGCAGCGTCAACGACCCGACGCCGGCCAGCGGCTGCATCACCCCGCGCACGCTGCACGCGTTGCAGCAGGCCAAGGCGGCCGGTTTCACCAGGTACGTCTCGTGCCACCGGCCCAGCGGCTCGGGCGAGCACCCGAAGGGGCGGGCCTGCGACTTCGCGGCGCAGAAGGACGGCTTCGGCGGCGTCGCCAGCGGCGGCGACAAGACGTACGGCAACAACCTGTCCGCCTACTTCATCCGCAACGCCGACCGGCTCGCCGTGCTCTACGTGATCTGGTTCCGGCAGATCTGGCTGCCCAGCAGCGGCTGGAAGTCGTACAGCGGCGGCAACGGCGACCCGTCCAGCGACCACACCAACCACGTGCACCTGTCGGTCTACTGAGCACTACGCCACACGACGTACGCCCGGTGTCGTCGCGCGGCCCACGACGTGGGCCGCGCGACGGGGCGACGATCGGGGCATGAGACGACTCTCGCCCGCCGGCCGCAAGGCGCTGCTCACCGCGCACCTGGCCACCTCGCTGGGCTGGCTCGGCAGCGACCTGACGCTGCTCGCGCTCGGCATCGCCGGGCTGCGCGGCGCCGACCCCGACGTGGTCTACCCGGCGGCGGCGCTGCTGGTCACCTGGCTGTTCGCGCCGCTGAGCGTGGCGGTCTGGCTGATCGGGACCGCCAGCGCGCTGCTCACCCCGTGGGGCCTGCTGCGCTGGCGCTGGGTGCTGGTGAAGTTCGCGCTCACCACCGTCATGCTCGGCCTGGTGCTGCTCCTGCTGACCCCCCGGATCCGGCACCTCGGCGCGCTCGCCGACACCGCCGACGCGCACCTGCGGGTCGACCTGGTGGTGCCGCCGGCCGTCTCCACGACGCTGCTGCTGATCGCCACCGTGCTGTCCACCTACAAGCCGTGGGGGCGGATGCGGCGGGGTCGGCCCGGCTGACCCCACCGAGTCAGGCCGGCCGGCCCTCCAGGGTCGCGCCGAGGCGGGCGGCCAGCCCCAGGTGGGCCGCCCGGGCCTGGCGGAACGCGTAACCGAGCAGCGGCGCGGGCGCGGTGAGGGTGATCTCCACGTCGATCCGCACCACGCCGTCGGGCTCGTCGCGCAGCCGGGTGTGGTTGCGTACCGTCGTCGCCGGTTGCTGGCGGGCGACGGTGACCACCTCGTCGTCGTTGGCGATCAGCACGTCCGCCTGGTAGGTGATCGGGAAGTGCAGCGGACCGAGCTCCAGCCGGTCGGTGATCGCGTAGCTGGCCAGCGCGCCCGGCCGGGGCGGCAGCTGCCGCACCCGGACGATCAGGGGATGCAGCTCGCCCTGCCGGCTCAGGTCACCGAGCAGGGCCACCGCGTCCGCCCGGCTGCACCGGGCCTGCACGGTGTAGCTGAAGCTGTCGCTGCTCTGCAACCGGTCCCCCTCGCCGTCGTGGGTCCGGACGATCGTCCCGTACCGGGGCCGGGCTGGCAACGGGTCGAAGGTCCCCCGGTCGGCGAGGGCAGGACGGGTCTCCGCGCTCGGGCGGCGCGGGGCGCGCTCAGGCGCCGGGGAGCACCTCGGGGATGTCGTCGGCGAACCAGGGCTCGGGCGCGCCGAAGAGACCGAGCAGACCGGTCACCCAGAGCTGGCGGTGCACGAACCGGCTCGGCTCGGTGACCACGAGTTTGACGCCGCTGACCTCGCAGGTCTGGAAGCCGGCCACCATGGCGCTGATGCCGACGGAGTCGATGAACGTCACGAGCCGCATGTTGAGCTCGATCCGGGCGGGGCGCCCCTTGGCGAGCACCTCGGCGATCGCCTCCCGGACCTCGTACGCGGTGTCGACGTCGATCTCCCCGCGGGGCGCGATCTGGACGACACCACCCGGACGCATCGACTTCACGATCGACAGGCTCACGCGAGCACCTCCACTCGCCCCAACGGGCGCCTCATCAGTACGCGGGCCGCGACCGAGAGTATTCCTCCAACGGCCCCGGTCGCCACCCCCCGGGATGAGCAATTCGCGGACTGGGCACACCTGGGCGAGCCCAATCCGGACCTCCGGGTTCCGATTTCCCCTTCGACGCGGACCACGACCAGCCGAACGACCGAGCCGGGTCGACCGATCCGCCGACCCAGGGTAGCGGGCCCGCGCACGTCCCGGGGAATACCCACCCGTCGGCGCGTTCGGGTGATTCGTCCCATTCGGGCCGGGTCCCCGCGGGCGCGGGTGGGGTTTGGGAGAAGGGTGGGTGGGGCACTGCCCACCGGGAGTGAACCGTGACGCGCCGGATGAGGGGTAGAACGATGTTCGGATCCAGCCTGATGGACCGCCGCAGCAAGCCCGAGCGAGTCGCGGACCAGGCGTGGCAGCACCTGATCTCCGCGGTCGGCTCCGCCGGGGACAGCGTGCGCGACGTCACCCGCACCGCCCGCCGAAGCTCGTCCGGCCTGGCCGACGACGCCACCGACCTGGTCGGCTCCGCCGCCGACGAGGCGCGCCGGCGGGCCGGCCTCGCCTTCGACGCGCTCGCCGGTCGCCGGCCCGCGCTGCCCTGGACGCTGCTGATCGCGGCGGCCCTGGCCGGCGCCGCCATCGGCTGGGCTGCCGGCACCGCCGCCCGCGCCGCCGGCAGCCGGGAGCGCAGCGCCGACGAGATCGAGTTCGTGGACGTCGACCGGCCGAACTCCCCGGCCGGCCTGGACGGCTGACCCGCGCACATCTCGCACGAGCGGTGGCCGCCCCCTCGGGGGCGGCCACCGCTGTCTTCCCGCCGGCTGCCCGGCGATCTTGGACTTGTGGCACCTCCGATAATGGTGCCAATCGGGCATTACTGGTGCCACAGCTCCAAGATCGCCGGGGGATGGCGGGCGGCACGCCGGCCGGTCAGCGGGCGGTACAGGTCACCGTGGGCGTGCGGTTGCCGCCGGTCGCCGTCGCGGTGAAGCCGACCGTGGTCGACCCGCCGACGCCGAGGTTGCCGTTCCAGCCCGCGTCGGTGACCGTCACCGCCGCGCCGGTCTGGGTGTACGACCCGCTCCACAGCTGGGAGATCCGCTGACCGTCCGGGAAGGTCCAGGTCAGCGTCCATCCGGCGATCGGCGCAGTGCCCGAATTGCGCACCGCCACCTCGCCCTGGAAGCCACCCGGCCAGGTGTTCGTCACCGCGTAGGTGGCCGCGCACCCGCGCCCGGTCGACGGGGTGGGCGTGGGGCTCGGCGCGGTGGGGGTGGGCGTGGGCGTGCGGGTCGGGGTCGGCGAGGGCGACGGCGCGGTCGGGGACGGCGTCGGGCTCGCCGAGGTGGGGGTCGGCGTGGGCGTGCCGCCGAGCCGGTCCGCCACCAGGATGCCCCGGCCGTTGGTGCCCAGGTAGACCCGGCCGTAGACGCGCGGGTCGCCGGTGAGCGCCTCGCCCGCGTTGCCGTACTGGTGCTTGTCGTCGTTGATCCGCACCCAGGTCGTGCCGGCGTCGTCGGAGCGGTACACGCCGGCCGTGCCGTCGACCGTGCCGACGGTGAACAACGCCGGGTACGTCTTCCCGGGCGCCGCCTTCCCGAAGCCGACGTTCACCGCCGAGGACACGCCGGTCACCTTGGCGAAGCTCGTGCCCGAGTTGGTGGAGTGCCAGAGCCCGCCCTCGCCGGCCAGCCAGAGGTCGCCCTCGACGCCGGGCAGCGCCTTGACCTTGACCCCGGTGGTGGGCAGGCCGGTCGCCGCGGTCGCGGTGAAGCTCGCCCCGCCGTTGGTGCTGACGTAGAACTTCCCGGCGCTGACGCCGTAGAACTTGTTCGGGTCGACCCGGTCGGACTCGACAGTGGCGTTGGCCGGGATGCCGGTGGCGGCGGTCCACGAGTTGCCGAAGCCGACCGAGCGGACGACCTGCTGCCCGGCGTCACCGGGCGACCAGACGAACTGGCTGCCGTCGGCGGACGCGGCGACCGTCCCGCCGTTGTTGATCCCGCCCGGTTCGGTGCCCTGGAACCAGTTCGCGCCGCCGTCGGTGGAGAAGGCCACGTGGCTGTCGTTGGGCCGGTCGGAGTCGGTGAAGTTGCCGGCCCGGACCATCACCGCCGGCTTCGTCTCCGCGTAGTCGAGGCTGGTGGTGCTGGTGAACACCGGTTGGGTGAACATCATCGGCGGCACCGCGCCGAGGTCGGTGTGCCGGAAGCCGCCGATGTCGCCGAGCCCGCTGACCAGCGGCGCGCCGGACGGCGGGCTGATCAGGTCGAGCACCGCGGTCTCCTCCAGGCCCTTCACCATCGGCGTGATGGTGAAGGTGCCACCGGTGTCCCACTTGGTCAGGCCGGTGGTGCCGTAGATCGTCGCGCCGGTGCCGTACATCATCCGGTCGCTGTCGAACGGGTCGATCTCCAGCGACTCGTTCATCCAACCCAGCTTCGGGGTCTCCTCCGGCGGGGCCGGATTCGCGCCGAACGTCAGCCACGGCACCGAACTGACGTCCATGGCGTACTTCTTGCTCCGGTTCGGATAGCTGGTGAAGTCCCAGATCCGGGTCCAGGTCGCGCCCCCGTCGGTGCTGCGCCAGAAGATCGCGTCCGGCCACCAGGAGATCTGGGTGGCGACCATCAGCGTGTTCGGGTGCTGGCGGTCGATGGTCAGCCCGGAGTAGCCGAAGTAGGCGTCCCCGCTGGACGACGGGACCGGGCTGATCCGCGTCCACGCGCCGGTGGCCCGGTCGAACTTCCACACGTCGCCCTTGCCGCCGTCGTACGGGCCGCCGGTGTCGCTGGTGGCGATGTAGAGGAAGCCGCCCACCGGGTCCACCACGCCCTTGTGCGCCAGGTAGCCGGTCGGCTGCCCGGGGATCCGCTCCCAGGTGACGCCGGCGTCGGTGCTGCGGTAGACCGGGTTCTGCTTGTCCGCCACGCCGACGTAGATCGTCTTCGTGGCGGTGCCGGCCGTACCCGTGCTCTTGTCGAAGCTCACCCAGGTCAGGCCCTGGTTCTGGCTCTGGTAGCCGCTGCTGTCGTTCGGGTCGGCCCGGTAGTTGCCCACGTTCGGGAAGGCGGCGACCTTGGCCCAGGTCACCCCGGAGTCGGTGCTGCGCCACAGGCCGTTGCCGCCCTCGGCGCCGTAGTAGAGGACGCTGTTGCGGTTCGGGTCGACCGCCAGCCGCTCCCCCATGCCCCGGCCGGGCATGTTGCCGCCGTTCTTGAACGGCAACTCGGTGGCCTGCCAGGTGGCGCCCTTGTCGGTCGAGCGCAGGATCGCCCCGTGGTTCGGGTCCCAGTCGTTGGTGTACATGCCGACCGCCGCGTACACCCGGTTGGTCTGCACCGGGTCGGTGGCGAGGCTGACCACCCCGTTCCAGCCCCACCGGTCCGCGCCGACGAAGTCCAGCAGCGGCGTCCACGAGCCGGTGGCCTGCTCCCAGCGGTACGCCCCGCCGATGTCGGTCCGCGCGTAGATCAGGTTCTTCTCGGTGGGGTTGAAGACGATGCCCGGCACGAAGCCGCCGCCGTCGATCCGGACGTTCTTCCAGGTGTACGGCTCCGCGGCCGCGGCGGCGGCCGGGGGCGCGCCGGTGGCGACGAGCGGCACGACGACGGCCGCTGCCGTGGCGGCCAGCGCGACGGCGGCCAGCCCGGCGAGACTTCTGCGCATGGGAGGCGGTTCCTCTCGGGTGCCCGGTGACGGGGGAACGGGAGCAGGGGGTGACGCGAGGTCGGGGAGCGGCCCGGGCTCCCCGTCGGCATGCTGGCTCCCGCAGCCGAGGGACCCTCAGCGTACGCCGGTCGACCGATTCATGGAAGCGCTCCCATGCCATCCGGTCCGGGTGAGGCCGACTCACCCCCACGGCACGCAGGATCGGGCTTGCGCGACCGCACCGCCGACCGATCGGGAGGAGAGCGGGATGGCCACCGGAACGACCACGCGCACCGACCGGGAGATCCGGGCCGCCGTGCGCGACGAGCTGACCCGGGCGGGTCTCGACGGCGTCGGGGCGACCGTCACCGGCGGCGTGGTGACGCTGACCGGCCGGGTGGACGGCTACCCGGCGAAGTGGACCGCCGAGCAGGCGGCGCACCGGGTCGCCGGGGTGCGCGCGGTCGCCGACGACCTCGCCGTCCGGATCGCCGCCGCACCCGGCCGGGACGACCCGGAGATCGCCGTCGCAGCCGTACGGGCCCTGGAGTGGGACGCGTTCGTGCCGGTCGGTGCGCTGCACGTGACGGTCGCCGACGGCTGGGTCACGCTGCACGGCGAGGTCGACTGGGAATACCAGCGGCGGGCCGCCGAACGCTCCGTCGCCCGGCTCCCCGGCGTGTGCGGGCTGCGCAACGGAATCGCGGTACGGGCCGGCTGAGCGCGGAACCACCCGGCCCGGGTGAGCCGGGCTCACCCCGGCGCGGGCCAGGGTGGGAGGCATGAGTGATCCGAACGGGCTGATCACAGCCGGGCAGGCCGCGCCCGGGTTCACCCTGCCGGCGTCGCCGGACGGCCGGGAGGTGGGCCCCGGGCAGTTCCGCGGCCGACCGGTCGTGCTGGCCTTCTACCCCGCCGACTGGACCCCGGTCTGCAGCGACCAGATGGCCCTCTACCAGGCCGCCCTGCCCGAACTGGAGCGGTACGACGCGGCGCTGCTGGGCATCTCGGTGGACAGCGTCGACTCGCACCGGGCGTTCGCCCAGAGTCGGGGCATCCGGTTCCCGCTGCTCGCCGACTTCGAGCCGAAGGGTGAGGTGTCCCGCCGCTACGGCGCGTACGCCCCGCGTGGGCAGTCGGACCGGGCGCTCGTGGTGCTCGACCCGGACGGCCGGGTGGCCTGGAGCCACCTCTCCCCGCCCGAGGTCAACCCGGGCGTGGACGGCATCCTGGACGCGCTGGACCAGCTGGGCACGGATCGGCGGGTGGACGCCCGATGACGACGCCGTTGCAGGTCACCACCGCCCGGCTGCGGATCCCGGTCACCGAGCGGGACCACGTGCGCGGGCCCGTCGACGCCCCGGTCACCGTCGTCGAGTACGGCGACTTCCAGTGTCGGTTCTGCGGCGCCGCCTACCCGAACCTGGCCGAGGTGCTGCGTCAGCGGGCCGACGTGGTGCGGCTGGCGTACCGCCACTTTCCGATCACCAACGTCCACCCGTACGCGGAGAACGCGGCGGAGACCGCCGAGGCGGCCGGCGCGCGCGGCCGGTTCTGGGAGATGCACGACTGGCTCTACGAGCACCAGGACCAGCTCGACCCGGTGCACCTGTCGCTCGGCGTGGAGCAGGTCGGGCTGCCGCCCGACGAGGTGGGTGCCGAGGTGGGGCGGCAGGCCCACGCCGACCGGGTCCGGCAGGACTTCGTGGGTGGGATCCGCAGCGGGGTCAACGGCACCCCCACGCTGTTCGTCAACGACATCCGCCACGACGGCGGCTACGACCTGGCCGAGCTGCTGGCCGTGGTGGACGCCGCCGCCGGGGCCTGACCCGCGTCCGGTCAGATCAACCGCAGCTCGCGCGCCCGCCGGACGGCCTCCCGCCGGCGGGTGGCGTCGAGCTTGCGGTAGATGTTGCGCACGTGCGTCTTGACCGTGTTCACCGACAGCGACAGCTCGGCCGCGATCTCCACGTTGGACAGGATGCTCTGCAGGTAGCGCAGGATGGTCAGCTCCCGCTCGGTGAGCGGCTCGTCCAGCGCCCGTGCCGGCGCGTCCGGCGCACCGCCGGCCCGGGCCGCGTCGACGTCGCGGAGCAGGTCGCCGACGGTGGCCCAGTAGGCGGTGCCGGAGTCCAGGTGGGTGGCGAGCAGGTCGCGCAGCCCCGGCCCGGCTCGGGTGAAGACCCGCCGGCAGCCCTCCGGCTCGGCCAGCGCCAGCACCTCCTCCAGCAGCCGCCCGGCCCGCCGGCCGTCCCCGGCCGCGCCGGCCAGCGCCGCGTCCAGCAACCCGGCGCCCAGGCGTACCGGCAGCGGCCAGCGCGTCGCGCCGGGCCCGGTCCAGTCGGGCAGCTCCCGCTCCGCCGCGCCGGCGTCGCCGTCGGCCAGCCGCAGCCGGGCGGACGCCAGCGCCAGCGCCGGGTCGGGCGGTTCGCCGCCCACCGCATCCAGCAGCGCGCGCGCACCGGCCAGGTCGCCGACCTCGGCGCGGAGCTGCGCCTCGCCGGCGGTGAGCCAGGCCGCCAGCTCCGGGCCGGGCGCCGCCGCCCGGGCCGCGGTGAGCGTGCGCAACGCGGCCGCCGGGTCGCCGCCGTCGGCGAGCAGCCCGGCCCGGCAGAGCGCGACGAGCGCCGCGCCACCCGGCTCCGCGCCGGCCGGCCCGGCGAGCGCCAGGTGGGCGGCGGCCTCCGCCGGCCGGTCCCGCTGCCAGTGCGCCAGGGCCAGGGCGAGGTACGCGTAGCCGCAGTCCAGCCGGGACGACCAACCCCGGCAGGGCGGCATGGACAGTGCCTCCCGGGCGTGCTCCTCGGCGGCCCGCAGCGCGCCCCGGGCCGCCTCCAGCACCGCCGACCGGCTGGCGCAGAGCAGCTCGGTACGCGGCCGACCGGCCCGGCACGCCGCCGCGAGCGCCGCGGCGAACCGCTCACCCGCCACCGGCAGCTCCCCCTCGGCGAGCGCGACGAGCCCCTGCGCGGCCCCGGCCACCGCCCGCACGTCGTCGGAGTCGCCGCCCGTCACCTCGGCGAGCAGGCGGTCGGCGGCCCGGCGTACCTCCTCGTGGTCCGCGGTGAGCCGGGCCAGGCTCAGCTCGACCGCGGCGGCCAGCCGGCGGAACCGCTCGCGACGCGGCGCCGGCAGGTCCGACGCGTGCGCGAGCGCCCGCCGGAGCTGCCCGCCGGCGGCGGCCGGGTCCCCGGCGTACGCCCGCTCGGCGGCCGCGGCCAGCGCCAGCTCGGGGTCCCGGCGCACCGCCTCGGCCGGCGGCTCGGGCGGGGCGGGCGCGGCCGCCCGGGCCGGCTCGTCCGGGGCCAGTTCCGGCCATCTGGTGACCAGCAGTTCGGTGGCGTCGGCCCACGCGCCGGCGGTCAGCGTGTGCCGCAGCGCCTCGGCCGGCCGGTCGTGCGCGGCGAACCAGGTGGCCGCGCGCCGGTGCAGCTCGCGCAGCTCGTCGGCGGGGAGCCGGCCCAGCTCGGCGCGGAGCAGGTCGGCCAGGAGCGGGTGCGGCCGGTACCAGGGCGGGCTGCCCCCGTCCTGCTGGACGAAGCCGCCCTCCCGGGCCGCCTCGGCGAGCAGGCGCCCGGCGTCGGCCCGGCCGGTCAGCGCCGCGGCCAGGTCGGCGCAGACCGCGACCGCCACCGCGCCCCGGCGCAGCACCTCGCGGGCCGCCGGGTCCAGGGCCGCGAGCACCTCGTCCCGCAGGTACGCGGCGACGTCCGGCTGGTCGCCGGTGACCTGGTCCACGGCACGCGCCGGGTCGGCGCCGGCGGCCAGCGCCAGCGCGGCGAAGCGCAGCCCGGCCGGCCAGCCCGCGGTCCGCTCGACGAGCCGGGGCACCGCCTCGGCCGGCACCGGCACGCCGTGCGCGACCAGCAGGTCGGCCACCTCGTCGGCGGTGAACGCCAGCTCGTCCGGGCCGAGCACGGTCAGCTCGCCGGCCAGCCGCCACCGGTGCAGGGCCAGCGGCGGTTCCCGCCGCGCGCCGGCCACCAGCCGCAAGCGCCCGTCGCCGTGCCGGAGCAGGAACTCCAGCCCGGCCAGCGCCGCCGGGTCGGCCACCCGGTGCAGGTCGTCCAGGACCAGCAGCACCGGGTGTTCCCGGGCGGCGAGCGCGGCGGCGAGCGCCTCGAGCTGCTCCGGCCGGGGCGGGCCGTCCGGCACCGGCGGTGGCGACCCCTCGTCCGGGTCCCCGGCGACGGCGGTGCGCAGCGCCGCCGCCAGGTACGCCCAGAGCCGGCCGGTGGTGTCGCCGTCCGCCACGGTCACCCAGACCGGCGCCGGGCCGGGCCGCTCCGCGCGCGCCCAATCGGACAGCACTGTCGTCTTGCCCCAGCCGGCCGGGGCGAGGAGCAGGGTGACCGGCCCGACCGCGCCGCGTTCCAGCCGGTCCAGCAGCCGGGGCCGGAGCACCGCCGGCCCGGGCGGCGCGGACGGGGTCAACCGGGACGCGAGCAGCGGCGTGCCACCCCGACCGTGCGACGTGGCGACCCGCGCGTCCGCCGGCACGGCGGCGTCGGTCGGCACGACGGCCTCGGTCGGCACGACGGCCTCGGTCGGCACGACGGCCTCGGTCGGCACGACGGCCTCGGTCGGCACGACGGCCTCGGTCGGCACGACGGCCTCGGTCGGCGCGGCGGCGTCGGTGGGCCCAGCGACCTCGGTCGGCACGACGGCCTCGATCGGCGCGGCGGCCAGCCGGACCGGGTCGGCCTCCTGCGGCATGCGCCCCTCCCCCCGTCGGTGCGGGGGGCGGTTACCCGGACCGCGCCGGTTCACCCCTTCGGGGCGAGCCGGGGTCACCCGGGCCGGCGGCACAGTGGTGCTACCCGGGCGGCCGGCCGCGCACCGCCGGCCGCCCGGGTGGACCCGCGATCCGCAGGAGGGCACGGTGGCTCGGACCGGACGGCTGGTCGGCGCGCTGACCCGGGCGGCCCGGGACGCGCTCGCCGCGGCCCGCCGACGGCGGGCACGGGCCGGGACCGACCCGAGGCCGGCGCGCTGGCAGGTGGTGACCGTGACGGGACGGCCCGAGCACGTGCTCCCGGCCGGGCGGTGGCCCGAGCCGCTGCGCCGGCTCGACGGCGCGGTGGAGGTCTGGGCGCGCCCGGCCCCCGGCGAGCGCGGCACCGAGCTGGCGGTACGCCCGCTGGGCGGGAGGACGACGCTGCCCGGGTTCGCCGCGCACCTGGTCGGTGACGACCCCGGCCGGTTCCTGCGGCAGGTGCTCCGGGAGACCCGACAGCTCCTGGAGACCGGCGAGGTGCTGCGGGCGGACCGCTCGCCGCCGGACCGTCCGGGGGCGGCGAGGTGAGGGCGCTGTGCTGGGAGGGCGCCGGCGCGCTGGCGGTGCGTCAGGTGCCCGACCCGGAGCTGCGCAACGCCCACGACATGATCGTCCGGGTGCGGCGCAGCGTGACCTGCGGCGGTGACCTGCCGCTGCTGGCCGGGCGGGTGCCCGAGGCGGCCGCCGGTGAGGTGCTCGGCCACGAGTTCCTCGGCGAGGTGGTCGAGGTCGGGCCGGAGGTGCGCCGGCACCGGGTCACCGACCGGGTGGTGGTCGGCGCGGCGGTCGCCTGCGGGGCGTGCTGGTTCTGCCGGCAGGGCCTGCTGGCGAGCTGCGACAACGGCACCAGCGGGACGGCGGCCGAGCCGGACTGGGGGCAGCCCGCCGCCGGTTGCTACGGCCGGCCGGCCCGCCTGGGCGGATTCGCCGGCGGCCACGCCGAGTTCGTCCGCGTCCCGTACGCCGACGTGGGCGCGTTCGCGGTGCCCGAGGAGGTCGACGACGACCGGGCGGTCTTCGCCGCGGACGCCGCGCCGGCCGGCTGGCACGGGGCCGAGCTGGGCGGCGTCGCCCCCGGTGACGTGGTGGCGGTCTGGGGCGCGGGCGCGGTCGGCCAGCTCACCGCCGCGGCGGCGGTGGCCCGCGGCGCGGCCCGGGTCATCGTGGTGGACGAGCACGACGACCGGCTGCGGATGGCCGCCCGGCACACCGGTGCCGAGCCGCTCGACCACCGGTCCGTGGACGTCCTCGCCGAGCTGCGGGAGCGCAGCGGCGGCCGGGGACCGGACGTGTGCGTGGACGCGGCCGGCCCGCCGCCCGGGCCGGCGCGGTGGCCGAGCGGCGGGCCGGACGGCGGGGCGGCGCTGCGCGAGGCGGTGCACGCCTGCCGCAAGGGCGGCACGGTGGTGATGCTCGGCGGCGGGGCGGCGTTCGTGGACCGGTTCCCGCTCGGCGCGGTGACGGACAAGGGCCTGGCGGTACGCGGCGGCAGCCGCGCCGGGCCGGGCGCCATCCCCGCGCTGCTGGACCGGATGGCCCGGGGCGAACTGGTCACCGAGCACCTCGCCACGCACCGGCTGCCGCTGGACCGGGGCGCCGACGGGTACGCGCTGTTCCGGGACCGGGCGGACGGCTGCGTCCGGGCGGTGTTCACCCCGTGAGCCCGGCCAGCACGCATGGGCGAACGCACCGAGCGAAGCGAGGGCCGTGAGCGCATTGCCCGGCCAGCACGCATGGGCGAACGCACCGAGCGAAGCGAGGGCCGTGAGCGCATTGCCCGGCCAGCACGGATGGCACACTCGGCGGATGCCCACAGACCGCCCGTACGACCTCGTCCTGTTCGGCGCCACCGGCTTCACCGGCGGCCTGACCGCCGAATACCTGGCCCGGCACGCGCCGGACCGGCTGCGCTGGGCGCTCGCCGGCCGCAACCCGGCCAAGCTGGCCGCGGTACGCGACCGGCTGGCCGCGATCGACAGCGGCCTGGCCGAGCTGCCACTGCTCACCGCCGACGTGACCGACGCGGCGTCGCTGCGGGCGGTCGCGGAGAGCGCCCGGGTGGTCGCCACCACCGTCGGCCCGTACGTGCACCACGGCGAGCCGCTGGTGGCCGCGTGCGCCGCCGCCGGCACCGACTACGTCGACATCACCGGGGAGTCGGAGTTCGTCGACCTGATGTACGTGCGGCACCACGCCGAGGCGGTGCGCACCGGGGCCCGGCTGGTGCACGCCTGCGGCTTCGACTCGATCCCGCACGACCTGGGCGCCTGGTACACCGTCAAGCAGCTCCCGTCGGACGGGCCGGTCACGGTGGACGGCTACGTGCGGGCCGGCGGCCGGTTCTCCGCCGGCACGTACCACTCGGCGCTGACCGCGTTCGCCCGCACCGGCGAGATGAGCCGGGCGGCGCGGGCCCGCCGGGCGGTCGAGCCGCGCCCGGACGGCCGGCGGGTGCGTGCGGTGCCCGGCCGGGTCGGGCGGGTCCGCGAGTTCGGCCAGTGGGCGGCGCCGCTGCCCACCATCGACCCGCAGATCGTCCGCCGCTCGGCCGCGGCCCGCCCGGAGTACGGCCCGGACTTCCGTTACCGGCACTTCGCCGCGATGAAGCGGCTGCCCACCGTGCTGGTCTCCGGCGTCGGCCTGGCCGCGGTGGTGGGGCTGGTGAAGGTGCCGCCGACCCGGCGCTGGCTGCTCGGCCGGCTCGCCTCCGGGCAGGGGCCGAGCGCCGAGCAGCGGGCGAAGTCCTGGTTCCGGGTGCGGTTCGTGGGCGCCGGCGGTGGCCGGCGGGTGGTGACCGAGGTGGCCGGCGGTGACCCCGGCTACGACGAGACCGCCAAGATGCTCGCCGAGTCGGCGCTCTGCCTGGCCTTCGACGACCTGCCGGCGACCGCCGGCCAGCTCACGCCGGTGGCCGCGATGGGCGACGCGCTGCTGGAGCGCCTGGTCCGCGCCGGCATCACCTTCCGCACCCTGAAGGCGTAAGGAAGGGCCCCTTCTTAACGCCTCCGGTAGAGGCGGGGCCCCCTCTTAACAACTCGGGGCGTTGACCCTCGACCTGGTGGAGGGCACAGGATGACGGCCGTGGAGAGCGAGCTTCGCAGCATCGGTGAGCTGGCCCGGGCCAGCGGGTTGACGGTCAGCGCGTTGCGGTTCTACGACCGCTCCGGCGTGCTGGCCCCGGCCCGGGTCGACCCGGTGACCGGCTACCGCTGGTACACCGGGGACCAGGTCGGGCCGGCCCGCCTGGTGGCCGGGCTGCGCCGGGTCGGCATGCCGCTGGCCGGCATCGCCGAGGCGCTGCGGCACCGGGACCGGCCGGCGGAGGTGCACCGACTGCTGGACGCGCACCTGCGCCGGCTGGAGGACGGCCTCGCCGACGCGCGTCGCGAACTCTCCCGGATCCGTCGCCTGATCGACCCGGAGGAGACCACCGTGACCACCCGCCTCGCGCTGTCCCGCACCGACCTGGCCGCCGCCGTGGCCGCCGTACGCTTCGCCGTCGGCGCCGACCCGGAGCTGCCGGCCCTGTCCGGCGTGCTGCTGTCGGTCGAGCCGGACGGCGTACGCCTGGTCGCCACCGACCGGCACCGGCTGGCGGTGGCCCCGGTCGACGCCACGGTCGACGGCCCGCCGGTGGGCGCGCTGCTGCCGGTGGCCGCGGTGGACGAGCTGCGCGCGCTGCTGGACACCGACGCGGCCACCGTCGACGCCGTCGTCGCGGACCGGGTGACGTTCTCCGTCGCCGGTCGCACGCTGGCCGTCACGCCGCTGCCGTACGACTTCCCGGACTACCGCCGGCTGCTGCGGGCGCAGCTCGGTGACGTACCCGCGTACCGGATCCCGGTGGACGGCCCGGCGCTGCGCGCGGCGCTCACCGCCGACGGGGTCCGGGTGTGTCACCGGACGCACGACGGCGTCGCGCACGAGGTGGTCGCGCTCGGCCTGGACGGCCGGGGTGAGCTGCGGCCGGTCGACCCGGACGGCGGCGGCACCGGGCTGCGGGTCGGGCTGAACCGGGAGTACCTGCTCGACGCGCTGGACGCCGGCGGCGACCAGCTGGTGCTGGAGCTGGACGGGCCGATCACGCCGCTGGCCGTACGCCGGGTCGACGACGCGCACGCGTTCTCCATCCTCATGCCGGTGCGCCTGTAGACCGGGCCGGCCCGGGCCGGCGGGGCCGCGACGGTAGCATCTGTGGGTCCCACCTGACTGCCTGGACGGAGGCGTACGAGCAGCATGCTCGACATGGAGTTGATCCGGAAGGATCGCGAGGCGGTGGCGACCGCGCTGGCGAAGCGTCTGGATCCCGCCGAGGTCACCCGGGCGCTGGACGACATCCAGCGGCTCGACCAGGAGCGACGCGCCCTGATCACGGAGATCGACGCCGAGCGGCAGCGCCGCAAGGCCGAGGCGCGCGCGTACGCGGAGGCGAAGCGGTCCGGCGCCACGCCGCAGCCGTCCGCGCCGGAGGCCGAGCGCAAGCAGCTCGCGGAGCTGGAGTCCCAGCTCGACGAGGTGCAGTCCCGGCTCCGCTCGGCGATGAGCGAGCTGCCCAACCTGCCCGCCGACGACGTGGTCGCCGGCGGCAAGGAGGCCAACCGGGTGGTGCGGACGTTCGGCGAGGCGCCGGCCATCGAGAAGGTCCGCGACCACGTGGAGCTGAGCCGTGCGCTCGGGCTGGTCGACCACGAGCGGGGCGTGAAGCTCGGCGGTTCCGGCTTCTGGATGTACACCGGCATGGGCGCCCGGCTGGAGTGGGCGCTGGTCAACTGGCTGATCGAGCGGAACATCCAGGCCGGTTACGAGTTCCTGCTCCCGCCGCACCTGCTGCTGGACACCGCCGGCTTCGCCGCCGGGCAGTTCCCCAAGTTCTACGACGACGTCTACCACCTCGACAAGCAGTCCGCCCCGCGCGGCCAGTTCCTGCTGCCCACGTCGGAGACGGCGATCCTCGGCGCCTACCAGGACGAGATCCTGGAGACGCCGAAGCTGCCGCTGAAGGCGTTCGCGTACACGCCGTGCTACCGGCGCGAGGCGGCCGGCTCGCACTCCGACGAGCGGGGCACGGTGCGCGGCCACCAGTTCAACAAGGTGGAGATCTTCCAGTTCACGCTGCCGGAGCAGGCGGACGCCGCGCTCGAGGCGATGGTGGGTCACGTGGAGGGCCTGGTCGACCAGTTGGGCCTGCACTTCCAGACCAGCCTTCTCGCGGCCGGCGACGCCAGCGCCTCGATGAAGAAGACGCTGGACATCGAGGTGTGGATGCCGAGCACCGGCAAGTACAAGGAGGTGTCGTCGGTCTCCTGGGCCGGCGACTACCAGGCCCGCCGGGCGGCCATCCGCTACCGCGAGCCGGGCGGCAAGCAGACCCGGTTCGTGCACACGCTCAACGGTTCGGCGCTGGCCACCAGTCGCCTGTTCCCGGCGATCCTGGAGCAGTGCCAGCAGCCGGACGGCTCGGTGGTGGTCCCCGAGGTGCTGCGCGACAAGCTCGGCACCGACCGCCTCACCGCTTCTCGCTGATCACCTCCCGCACGGGGGCCGGTTCCGCCGGCCCCCGTCGCGCGTCTCCCGTGGTGTTAACAGGGGGCCCCTGCTCTACCGGAGGCGTTAACAGGGGGCCCCTCCTTACACACAGCGCGAGCAGCACGAGCGCGAGCGCCGCGAGCAACGCCGGGCCGGCGCCGTCCAACGTGCGCACCAGCGCCTGCTGGACGGCGGCGGCGGCCCGCACCACCGGGTCGCCGAAGGCGTCGTGCCGCCCCAGCGCCAGCCGCACCTCGTACCAGCCGTACCAGGCGACGTAGCCGCCGGCGACCAGCAGCACCAGGCCGCTCAGGCGCGGCACCCACGCGCCGGCGCCGCGCAGCCGGGCCAGCACCCGGCCGCGCAGCAGCGCCACGGCGAGCGCGGCCACGCCGACCACCAGCGCCATCCCGAGGGCGTACGCGCCGAACAGCGCCAGCCCGCGCAGCGGTGAGCCGGCCCGCAGGCTCGTCACCACGATCGCCAGGAACGGCGCGATCGCGCAGGTCAGCGACGTGAGCGCGTATGCCGCGCCGAACACCACCATGGACGGCCAGGTGCGGGTCAGCCGGGGCGCGGTGGCGAACGGGCGCGGTGTGGGCAGCCGCCGGCCGGCGAGCAGCCAGACACCGGCCAGCGCCAGCAGCACGCCGAGGGTGACGGTCAGCCAGGGCAGCCGGGGGCGCAGCCAGTCGGCGGCCGGCGCCACGGCCAGCCCGAACGCGCCGAAGACCAGCGCGTACCCCAGGGTCAGCCCGGCCGTCGCGGTGAGCGCCCGGCCGACCGCGCCGCGTCCGTCGCCGGGGCCGGCCACCAGCAACGACAGGTACGCGGGCAGCATCGCGAAGCCGCACGGGTTGACCGCGCCGAGCATGCCGGCGGTCAGCGCGAGCAGCAGCGCGCCGGTCATCCCCGGGCCAGCGTCTCGACCTGCCGGGTGAGTGACTCGCCGTCCAGGAAGCCCTGGTGGACCACCTTCCCGTTCCGGTCGAGGATCACGAACGTGCTCTGCTCGGCCACCTTGAACCGGCGCCACACCGCGCCGGCGCGGTCGTCGAGCTGCGGCGTGCCGGCCAGCTCGAACTCGGTGACGAACTCCTTCATCGCCTTCTGCTCGCCCAGCCCGGCGACGCCGACGATCGGCACGGTGTCCCGGTACTTCGGGGCGATCTCGGCGACGGTCCACGCCTGGCTGGCGCAGGTGGCGCACCAGGGCGCCCAGAACCAGAGCACCACCGGCCGCCCGGCCAGGGCGGCGGCGGAGAACGCCGTACCGTCGAGGGTCTTCCCGGCGAACGACAGCGTCTTCGGCACCGGGGCCGGCGGGGTCGGGGTCTCCCCGGCCGGGGACGCCGTGGCGGTCGCGGAGGGCGCGGCGGCCACCGCCGCGTCCACGGGCGCGGCCCGCTCCGGACCGACCGCGCAGGCCGCGGTGGCGGCGAGCACGGCGGCGGCGCCGAGGTGACGGACGGTACGGGACGACATCGGCGCCTCCTGGTGTGGTCGGCCGGCTACTCGGACTTGACCAGCCGCAGCGCGAGTTCGGGGCAGACCTTGACCGCCTTGAGCGCGCCCTCGCGCAGCCAGGTCGGCACCGGGGTGGGCGGGAAGGCCGGGTAGCCGTTGCCGTCGAGCCGGATGAAGTCCGGCACCACGTGCGCGCAGAGCCCGTGCCCGTCGCAGCGGGACCAGTCCAGGGTGAGTTTCTGCGGGTTGCCGTCGGGCGCTCCGGGCAGGCCCATCACGCCCTTGACCCGCTTGCCGCAGCCCTCCCCGGTGGCGTGCAGCCGCAGGTCGTCGGCGAACACCTCCATGGCGGAGAGCGCGAACCGGGCGGTGCCGTCGGGGTGGCTGCACGCGCCGCGCCCCTTCACGTCGCCGGCCGCCGCCCGGACCAGTTCGATCGGCGCGCTGCCGGAGACCGCGAGGTCGACCGAGCGGGCCAGGTCGGGCAGGCCCATCTTGCACGGCCCGCACTGCCCGGCGGACTCGCCGGCCAGGTAGCGGACCACCTGGGCGGCCTCGCCGAGCGGGCAGGTGTCGACGCCGAGCGGCACGATGATGCCGGCGCCGAGCGTGCCGCCGACGGCGGTGAGCCCCCGGCGGGAGACCTCGGCCCGCGCCGCCGCCTCGGCGGTGATCCACTTGCCGTGGTAGCCGCCCATCAGGATGCCCGGGCCCGGCGGCACCTCGCACAGGTCGAGGATCTCCCGCAACGGGGTGCCGGCGGCGCACTCCACCACGGCCGGCCGCTTCGCCGACCCGGTGACGGTGAGCAGCACCGTGCCCGGCTCGTCGTCGGTGCCGAGCGCCGCGTACTCGTACGGGCCGATCCGGGCGGCGATGGCGAGCTGGGCGTAGGTCTCGGCGTTGGAGAGCAGGGTGGGCAGCCCGTTGACGCCGGAGTCGCTGGAGCGTTTCTTGGTGCCGGGCGGGATGTGCGGCAGGCCGTTGATGCCGTTGACCAGCGCGCCGCCCTCACCGGAGATGAACCGGTGCGGCACGGTGACGATGGTGGTCGGCACCGGCATCCGCCGTTCCTGCAGCGCCTCGGTGAGCGAGGGCCGGCCCACGTCGTCGTCGGCCACCCCGATCACGATCTCCTCGGCGTCCAGCGCGAACGCGGCCAGCGCGGCACCGTCCAGGATGAGGTGCGGGGCCCGGGTGAGCAGCACCTTGTCCTTCCAGCTGGCCGGCTCCCCCTCGGTGGCGTTGACCACCACCACGGCGGCGAGGTCCTGCCGCTCGCAGGACTCCAGCACCGCGCGCAGCTTGCGGGCGAACGGGAAGCCGGCGCCGCCCTTGCCCTTGAGGTCGATCGCCTCGGCGAGCCGCAGCAGCGCGGCCGGCTCCATCGGGCCGATCGGGCCGTGCACCTCCTCGTGGGCGAGCAGGTCGAGCCGGCCGAACTCGGAGAAGCCGGCGGTCAGGCGGGGCTCCCCGACGCAGGCGACCGGCGGGACGGTCGTTCGCATCACCGGGCCTCACCTCGCAGCCCGGCCCAGTACGCGCCGTCGACCGCGTCCGCGTCGGCCTTCTTGCGCCGCCCGGAGCGGGTCTCCTTGGTGGCGCGCATGGCCCGGCGGGAGGCCAAGTCGACGAGCGTCGGGGTGTCGTCGACGAACGCGTCGTCGTCGGCGGCGTAGCGGGCCGGCGGGCGCCAGTAGTCCGGCTCCTCGGGCACGTCCTCCTCGTCGCGGTAACGCCGGCCGGTACCGCTGAGCGGCTCGGCCGAGATCGGGCCGGCGGAGATCGGGCCGGCGGAGATCGGGCCGGCGGAGATCGGCTCGTCCGCCCAGCGGCGCGGGCTGTCCCACGGCTCCTCCGCCTCGTCCGTCGCACGCGGCGGGGCCGAGTAGCGGGCCACCTCGGCCGGGGTGGCGTACCGGCCGCTGTCCGGCGGGGCGGAGTGGCGGCCACCGGTGTCCGGCGGGGCGGAGTGCCGGCCACCGCTCTCCGGCGGCGCGGAGTACTGCGCGGCCTCCTCCTCGACCCGGGCCCGGCGGCGACGGGACCGTTCTCCGTCGCGTCGGCCGACCGTCTCCATCTCCTCGGTGTTCCGCCGGACCGCGGGCACCCGCTCGGCGTCCCGGCTCCGGCGCGGCTCACGCTCGTCGTCGCGTACCCGGGTGGTCACCCGCTCGTCGTCCCGGCGGCGTGAGGTGCGCCGCGCGGCCGGGACCTCCTGGGTCCGGGCGCGGCGTTCCGGCTCGGCCGGCTCCTCGGTGCGCCGCCGGGCGGCGGCCGCACGGACCGGCTCGCGCAGCGACCCGGGCTCCGGCACCACCGGTACGGCGAACCGCTCGGGGTCGCGTCGCCGGGCGGTGCCGGCCGGCGCGGTCCAGGTGGCGGTGGCCTCGGCCCAGCGGCCCTTGCCGGCGCCGCTCTCCTCCTTGCCGGCGGTCTTCTTGCTCTTCAGGACCGCGAACACGCCGGTGCGCTCCTCGCCCTTGCCGGCCATCGCCTTGTTCAGCGCGACGGCCTGGTGCTGTTCGCGGCTGCGCTTGCCGAGGTGGACGGAGACGCGCACCAGCAGCGCCACCACCACGAGCAGCACGCAGGCGAGGTAGCTGAGCACCACCCAGCCCGCCGCCGCCCGACCGGCGTTGAGGCCGTGGAAGAGCGCGAACGGCCAGGAGACGTAGGCCATCGAGTGCAGCGAGCGCCAGAACCACTTGGGGCCGACGCCGGCGAACCGGACCCGGACCAGACCGGTCCAGAGCACGCCGACCATGAGCAGCGCGGCGACGGTGCCCAGCCCGACGTAGAGGCCGTTGCCGCCGACGAACGGCACCACCAGGTCGGTCGGTCCGGCCCGGCCGATCGCGATCTTGGTGATGACGTGGAAGACCAGCCCGACCACGCCGAGTACGCCGGTGGCCCGGTGCGCCGACTGGAGCAGCACCCGGTGGCGGATGAGCAGCACCAGCCGGTCCGTGGCGAGCAGCCCCAGCATCACGGTGAGGCTGAGCGAGACCAGGGTGACCACCCCGGCGAAGAACTCGGTGAAGAAGAAACCGTACGAGTACATGGCGCCGCCGGCGCCGGCCAGTTCCGCACCCGCCCACGCGAGGCCGAGCACGGAGGCGACGAGTGCCACCATCGCGGACTTCGACATGGTCCGGACACCACGGCTGCTGGTGGTGGTCCGGACGGTCGTCGCCTTCTCGTTCTGCTGTGCCCGGGCCATCTGCTCCTCGATCGTCTCGCGGCGGCGCCCCCACCGGCCGACCCTGCTCCCACCTCAGGTACGGAGCGACGGCCCGGACGGATCACCTCCGGTGGCGAATTTCTCGACCGGATCCTCGAACCGTCCCGACCGGACGCGCGTGTAGCGCGGTACGCAACGACGGATGCCCATGCGTTGACATTTCTTGCAACATGCTCGTAACCTTGCGGAAAATTTCAATGTCGGCTGCAAGAAGCCGGCACCGACGCCCTCCCCAGGCTCCACTCCCACTCCCCCGCACCCCCGTAGGAGTCCTGATGCATCGACGCCGATGCCGCGCGATCGGGCTCGCCGTGGCCCTCGCCGCGAGCCTGCTCGTCCCGACCACCGTGGCGGCACCCCCGGCCGTCGCCGCCCCCGCCGGCGGCAAGAAGGTCATCGTCCAGCTCTTCGAGTGGAACTGGACCTCGGTGGCAAGCGAGTGCACCAGCACGCTCGGCCCCAAGGGCTACGGCTACGTCCAGGTGTCCCCGCCGCAGGAGCACGTCAACAGCAGCCCGTGGTGGGTGTCCTACCAGCCGGTCAGCTACCGGATCGAGTCCCGCAAGGGCACCCGCGCCCAGTTCCAGTCCATGGTGAACACCTGCCACAACGCCGGCGTCAAGGTGATCGTCGACGCCGTGGTCAACCACATGTCCGGCCAGGAGAACGGCGGCACCGGGTGGGCCGGCACGTCGTACGGGCACTACAACTACCCGGGCACCTACTCCTCGCAGGACTTCCACTACTGCGGGCGCAACGGCAACAACGACATCGCCAACTACAACGACCGGTACGAGGTGCAGAACTGCGAGCTGGTCAACCTCGCCGACCTGAAGACCGAGTCCGACTACGTCCGCACCCGGCTCGCCACGTACCTCAACGACCTGCTCTCGCTCGGCGTGGACGGGTTCCGGCTGGACGGCAGCAAGCACATGCCGGCCGCCGACATCGCGGCGATCAAGGCGAAGCTGTCCCGCCCGGCCTACCTGGTGCAGGAGGTCATCTACGGCGCGGGTGAGCCGGTCCAGCCGACCGAGTACACCGGCAACGGCGACGTGCACGAGTTCCGGTACGGCAAGGACCTGGCCCGGATGTTCAACAGCGAGCGGCTCGCGTACCTGAGGAACTTCGGCGAGTCCTGGGGCTACCTGCCGGGCGGTTCGGCGGTGGTCTTCACCGACAACCACGACACCCAGCGCGACGGCGGCGTGCTCACCTACCGCGACCGCGGCGAGTACGCCCTGGCCAACGCGTTCATGCTGGCCTGGCCCTACGGCACCCCGGCGGTGATGTCGAGCTTCACGTTCGGCAACAAGGACCAGGGCCCGCCCTCGGACGGCAGCAACCGGATCACCAACACCACCTGCTACTCCGGCTGGGAGTGCGAGCACCGCTGGCCGGTCATCGCCAACATGGTCGGCTTCCGCAACGCCACCGAGGGCGCGGCGGTCGCCAACTGGTACGACAACGGCTACCAGCACATCGCGTTCAGCCGGGCCGGTAAGGGCTACCTGACGGTCAACGACGAGGACTCCGCGGTGAGCGGCCGGTCCTACTACACCGGGCTGCCGGCCGGGCGCTACTGCGACGTCATGCACGGCACGTTCAGCAACGGCTCGTGCAGCGGACCGGTGGTCACGGTGGACTCGTCGGGTTGGTTCGCCGCGACCGTCAACGCGCACGACGGGATCGCCATCCACGTCGGAGCGAAGGTGAGCTGACCTCGCCGTTTGTCGGAAGCCCCCGTGCCGCAGTTCGCGGCGCGGGGGCTTTTTTGTGGGATAGAGTCAGTTTCGTGCCTTTCGACCAGATTACCGGGCGGCGGATACCCGGCTGGCTGTTCGCCGCGCTCGGCGTACCGCTGCTGCTGGCCACCGCACTGCTGGTCGGCCGCGCGCTGGCCGGCCCCCCGGCGCCCACGCCGGTCGTCGCCGCACCCGCCACCGCCACACCGTCGCCGCGCGGCCCGTCGACGACGGAGTCCGTCCCGCCCGCCGCACCCGCGCCGGCCACGCTGCCGGTGATCACCTACGACCCGGCGCCCCGCGGCTTCCCCGCCGACCCGGCCCCGGCGGACACCCGACCGCTGGGCGAGGGCGCACGCCCCAACGGGAAGGTCGCCGCGTACGACGCGCCCGGCGGCCGCCCGCTGGCGTTCCTCGCCCCGACCATCAGCGACGTCCGGCTGACGATGCCGATCGTGGAACGCCGCGCCGGCTGGACCGCGGTGCTGCTCCCGTCCGCCAACCGCACCATCGCCTGGCTGCCGGCCGGCGGCTGGACCACCGTGGCGCTGCGCGACCAGATCGTGGTGGAACGCCGCACCCACCGGCTCACCTGGCTCCGGGACGGGCGCGCGGTCCACACCTGGCCGGTCAGTCTCGGCATGGCCGGCCAGCTCACCCCGCTCGGCCGCACGTTCGTCCTCGGTCGGACGCCGCCCCCGCAGGACGTCTACGGCGGCGTCGACATCTTCGCGCTCGGCGCGATCCCCGACGACCCGGACGCGGTGCCCACCGGCCTACGCGGCGCCCACATCGGACTGCACACCTGGTACAACGACGACACACTCGGCGAGAACGTCACCAACGGCTGCATCCGGCTGACCCGTTCCGCCCAGCGCCAACTCCTCGCCGCCCTGCCCCCCGGCACCAGCCTCGTCGTCGTCGACCGCGTGTAAGGAGGGGCCCCCTTTTAACAGGTGGGCGTGAGAAGGGGCCCCTTCTCTACCGCAGGCGTTAACAGGGGGCCCCTCCTTCTACCCGAGCAGCCAGCCGTTGGCCTCGGCCAGGCGGACGGCGTCGGCGCGGTTGCGGGCGCCGGTCTTACCGATCGCCGACGACAGGTGGTTGCGGACCGTGCCCTCGGAGAGGTGCAGCGTCGCGGCCAGCTCCGCCACCGTGCCGCCGCCCCGGGCCGTCCGCAGCACCTCGGTCTCCCGCTCGGTCAACGGGCTCGACCCGGTCGCCAACGTCTCGGCGGCCAGCGTCGGGTCGACCACCCGCAGGCCGGCGTGCACCCGGCGGACCGCGTCGGCGAGCTGACGGGCCGGGGTGTCCTTGACCACGAAGCCGTTCGCGCCCGCCTCCATCGCCCGGCGCAGGTAGCCGGGCCGGCCGAACGTGGTCACCACCAACACCCGGCAGTCGGGCAGCGCGGACCGGAGCGCGCCCGCCGCGGCCACCCCGTCCATCCCGGGCATCTCCACGTCGAGCAGCGCCACGTCGGGCCGGGTGCGCAGCGCCGCCGGCACCACCTCGTCGCCCCGACTCACCTCCGCCACCACGGTGAGGTCCGGCTCCAGCGACAGCAGCGCGGCCAGCGCGCCCCGGACCAGCGCCTGGTCGTCGGCGAGCAGCAGCCTGATCGACCCGGTCACCCGCGGGCCCTCCCGTTCGTCTGCGGCACCGTGACCCGGAGCAGGAAGCCCCGCCCACCGGGCGCCCGGGCCACCGTCACTGTCGCATCCAACCGGCCGGCCCGCTCGCGCAGCCCGACCAGCCCGTGCCCGGCGCCCGCCGGTTCGCCGGCCGGCCCCCGGCCGTCGTCGCCCACCTCGACCGCCGCCGGGTCGACCCGGATCACGCAGCGCCGCGCGCCGCTGTGCCGCACCACGTTCGTCACCCCCTCGCGGACCGCCCAGCCGAACAACTCGTCCCGGTTCGCCGGCAGCTCCGGCACCGTCTCCGGCAGCTCCGCGACGATGCCCGCCGCGGCCAGCGCCGACCGGGCGCCGGCGAGTTCGGAGGCCAGATCCACCCCGCGGTACGCCCCGACGGTGCCCCGCACGTCGGCCAGCGCCTCCCGGGCCAGCCGCTCCACGTCGGCGATCTCCACGGCCGCGCGGGCCGGGTCCAGCTCCAGCAGCCGGCCGGCCAGCTCGGCCTTGACCGCCACCACGGTGAGCGAGTGCCCGAGGATGTCGTGCAGGTCCCGGGCGGTGCGGGCACGTTCCTCGGCCACCGCGAGCCGGTGGATCTCCTGCTGCGCGGCCTGTAGCTCGCCGTTGCGCTGGGCCAGCCGGCTCACCCCGAACATGGCGAACGACGCGAGCAGCACCGCGAACACCACGGTGCTCTCCGACTCCCAGCCGGAGACGAGGCGCGACGTCACCGGCGGGGTCGCCGCGGCCAGCACCACCACGACCAGGGACTCGACCGACGGCAGCAGGAACACCGCGGCGGCGGCCACGAAGACCAGTGTGGCCAGCCAGTCGCCGTCGGTGCCCGGGATACCGGCCAGGCCGAGCGCGAGCAGCAGCGCGATCAGCAGTCGGGCCCGGCCGGCCGGGATCGGAAGGTGCCGTTGCCGGCGGCTCCGACCCCACTCGAAGATCAGCACGTACGCCACGGCGAACGCGAGCACCGAGCCGAGGCCGAGCAGGCGTCGCCACAGCTCCGGCTGGTGCAGCGCGGTGACGAACGGGATGTTGAGGAAGAAGAGCCAGACCGCCGCCAGCAGCCAGCCGGTGAACCGCCAGTGGCGGCGGTTCACCGGCCGGGCCGGGGCGGTCGGCGACGTCACGCCCACCACGCTAGTGCCCGCCGCCCCGGTCAGACCCGGGTGGTGTCGCGGCGGAACAGGCGGGCCGCGCCCAGACCGAAGAAGGCGGTCCAGGCGGCGACGTTGGCGACCGCCGCCCAGTCCACCCCGGTGCCGGTCAGCGGCGCGCGAGCGAGCTGACCGACCCCGTACACCGGGGTGAACTTGGCGATCTGCTGCATCACGTCGGGCAGCAGATCGAGAGGAACGAACAGACCGCCCAGCATGGCCAGGATGGCCAGTGCCGGGCCCATGAACTGCATGACGTTCTCGGCCGGGGCGAGGTAGCCGACGAACAGACCGAACGCGGCGAAGACGAGCGAGCCGATCCAGGCGGTCAGGCCGGACTCCAGCCAGACGTGTGCCGGCAGCCGGACCCCGGAGGCGGCGCCGACGGCGAACTCGACGAGCACGCCGAGCAGGCCCAGCACCATGGCGGTGGCCACCTTCGTGGCCACGTACGCGGCAGGACGCAACGGGGTGAGCCGCAACTGCCGGCTCCAGCCCAGTGCGCGCTCGGTGGCCACGGCCGCGCCGGCGCTGGTGGTGGCGACCATGGCGGCGTACACGGCCAGGCTGATCATGATCCAGCCGGTGACCGGCAGGCCGTTGTCCAGCTTCTCGCCGCGCGAGGGCAGTCCGAACAGGAGGAAGAACACCGCCGGCATGACCAGGATGAACATCAGGGTGCGGCGGTTGCGCAGCACCCGGCGGATCTCGATGGCGAGCACGCCGGCGGAGAAGCCGCCGAGGGCGGGCGGCCGACGGTCGGCCCGGCGCGGGTCGGTGGTGGTGTCGGGCGAGGTGGTTGCGGTCATGGCGAGGCTCCCGGGCAGGTCAGGCGGCGGTCAGGGCGAGGAACGCGTCCTCGAGGTTGCGCGAGGTGATCTCCAGATCCCGGGCGTCGGTCCGGGTCAGCAGGTGCCGGGCGACGACGTCGGAGTCCTCGCTGTGCACGAGGATCGCGTCGCCGCGTACCTCGACCGAGCGGACCCCGGGCAACGCGGCGAGCGCGGCCTGGTCGGCGCCGGGCAGGGTGGCCCGCACGACCCGGCCGGCGGCCAGGTTCTTGATCTCGGCGGTGGTCCCGTCGGCGACCACCCGGCCCTGCCGGACCAGCACGATCCGGTCCGCGTACGCGTCGGCCTCGTCCAGGTAGTGGGTGGCGAACAGGACGGTCCGGCCGGAGCGGGCGTCGGCGCGGATGGCCTGCCAGAAGTCCCGCCGGCCCTCGACGTCCATGCCGGTGGTCGGCTCGTCCAGCACCATCAGGTCCGGGTCGGGCAGCAACGCGAGGGCGAACCGCAGCCGCTGCTGCTGGCCGCCGGAGCACTTGCCCACCGGCCGGTCGGCGATCTCGGCGATGCCGGCGCGCTCCAGCACCTCGGCCACCGGTCGGGTGTGGCCGTAGAAGTGCGCGGTCATCCGTACCGTCTCGGCGACCGTGAGGTCCTTGAGCAGGCCACCGGTCTGCATCACGGCGGCGACCCGGCCGTGCCGGACGGCGTCGGCCGGGCTGCCGCCGAGGACCCGGACGGTCCCGGCGTCCGGCCGGGCCAGGCCGAGCAGCATGTCCACGGTGGTGGTCTTGCCGGCGCCGTTGGGGCCGAGGAAGGCGACCACCTCACCGGGGGTGATCCGCAGGCTGAGCCCGTCGACGGCGGTCACCGGGCCGTAGGTCTTGGTGAGTCCGGCCAGTTCGACGGCCGGTGCGGTGTCGGTCATGCCAACGATGCTCCGGCCTGCGGCGGTCCGGCCTCCGGAGCGGCCGTCACCTTCCGCCCATTACATTTGTCAGGCATAAGGAGGGGCCCCTTGTTAACGCCTCCGGTAGAGAAGGGGCCCCTTCTCACCGAGCCGCGCCGGGAGTGAGGGGCGCCGGGGCGGGTAAACCGCGGGATGGGCGTACCGACCGGACGCGTCGACACGATCGTGCTCATCCACGGCCTCTGGATGACCTCGCGCAGCTGGGAGCACTGGGCCGACCGCTACGCGGCACGCGGCTTCCGGGTGCTCACCCCGGCCTGGCCCGGTATGGACCGCGAACCGGCGGAGCTGCGGGCCGACCCCACGCCGATCGCCGGCCAGCGGATCGCCGACATCGTCGACCACTACGCGGCGATCATCCGGGAGCTGCCCCGGCCGCCGATCGTGATGGGGCACTCGTTCGGCGGCCTGGTCGCCCAACTGCTGCTGGACCGCCGGCTCGGCGCCGCCGTCGTCGGGGTGCATCCCGCGCCGGTCAAGGGCGTGCTCAAGCTGCCACTGAGCACGCTGCGCTCCGGGTTCTCCATCCTGCACAACCCGGCCAACCGGCACCGCGCCGTGCCGTTCACCGCCGAGGACTTCCGGTACGCCTTCGGCAACACGCTCACCCGCGCCGAGTCCGACGCCGCCTGGGAGCGGTACGCCGTCCCCGGCGCCGGCCACGTGCTGTTCGAGGGCTCCTTCGCCAACCTGGACCCGAACGCCGCCACCGAGATCGACCGCAAGCGCGCCGACCGAGCCCCGCTGCTGATCACCGCCGGCGGCGAGGACCACGTCATCCCGCCGTCGCTCGCCACCAGCCTGGCCAACCTCTACCGCAGCTCGACCGCGATCACCGGCTACCGGGAGTTCCCCGGCCGGTCGCACTTCGTCGGCGGCGAGCCGGGCTGGGAGGAGGAGGCCGACTTCGCGCTGGAGTGGGCCGTCGAGGCGGCCAACGAGTTCTCCCCCACCGTGGTCGGCGAGGCACCCCGACGCAACCGCGCCGGGTAGCGGTCACCGGGTGACCGCCATCGCGGGCACGCTCGGGGCATGAGTCTTGATCGCGCGGGGTCCAGGATCGACCACCTCAACATCGCCGTGCCCGACCTCGCCACCGCCGTGGCCTTCTACGAACCGGTGCTGGCCAGCATCGGGATCACCAAGATGCTCCAGATCCCACCGAACGCGACCCCGAACCAGCCGACGGCCATGACCGGCTTCGGGCTGGCCGGGGTCAAGCCGTACTTCTGGCTCGTCGACGGCGGCACGGTCGGCACGAACATGCACCTGGCCTTCACCGTCGACACCCGCGAGGACGTCGCCACGTTCCACCGTGCCGCGCTCGACGCCGGGGCCACGTCGCTGCTGCCGCCCGCCGTGCACCCCGAGTACCACGACGACTACTACGGCGCGTTCGTCCAGGATCCGCACGGCATCAACCTGGAGGCGGTCTGCCATCGGAGCTAGGCACCTGCGTCGCCGAACTGGCGCAGCCACCGCATGTTCCGGTCGTGCTGCTCGTCGCTGATCGGCGGGTGCTCCGCCAGCCGGCGGCGAGCGCGTTCGACGCTCTCGTCGGTAACCGCGTAGCCGTGCTCTGCCCACCGGACCCGCAGCCCGTCCGCTCGCATCTTCCGCCGCAGGACGTCCGCGATGAAGGCGGATGTCCTGCCGGGTGAACGCTGGACGTACTCGGCAACGTCGTCGGGCAGGCTGAGGCTGATGCGCCGCGTCATGGTCCCAGCATCGCTGGTGCCCGCTTCGTGGCGAGCGCGGCGCGCTCAGCACGGTGGGGACTGGTGTGGGGGTGGGTGGGGCGGGTATCACTGAGCGATGAGGGCGAGTTTCCGGCTCGGAAAGGTCGCCGGCGTACCTGTCGGCGTCAACTGGAGTGTCCTGGTCATCTTCGTACTGATCGCCTGGACGCTGTCGGGCAGCCTGTTCCCGCGCTCGTACCCCGGCCACTCCGCACTGGCCTACCTCGCGGCCGGCCTGGCCGCCGCGGTGGTCTTCTTCCTCGGCCTGCTCGCCCACGAGGTGTCGCACGCGGTGGTGGCCAAGCGCAACGGCATCGAGGTCGAGGGGATCACCCTCTGGCTCTTCGGCGGTGTCGCCGAGCTGAAGGGCGAGGCCAAGGACCCGGGCGCTGAGCTGCGGATCGCCGGCGTGGGCCCGCTGGTCAGCCTGGTCATCGGCGTGGTGTTCGGCGCGATCGCGGTGGCCGTGGCGGTGGCCGGCGGGCACGGGCTGCTGCTCGGCGCGCTGTCCTGGCTGGCCGGCATCAACGTGCTGCTGGCGCTCTTCAACGTGCTGCCGGCGGCGCCGCTGGACGGCGGCCGGCTGCTGCGCGCGGCGGTGTGGAAGGCCACCGGCGACCGGACCCGCGCGTCGGTGGTGGCCGCCGGCGCCGGCCGGGTGCTGGGCATCGTGCTGATCGGCCTCGGGCTGTGGCGGTTCCTCAGCGGGGCCGGGTTCGGCGGGCTGTGGCTGGCGCTGATCGGCTGGTTCCTGATCGGCGCGGCCGGGCAGGAGGAGCGGCAGGCCCGGATGGGCGACGCGCTGCGCGGCATCCGGGTCGGCGACGTGATGACGCCGCAGCCGCAGACCGCGTCCGGCGACCTGACCGTGGCCGACTTCGTCGACCACTACCTCTTCGCGTACCGGCACTCGGCCCTGCCGCTGACCGAGAACGACCGGCCGGTCGGCCTGGTCACGCTCGACCGGGTACGCGGCGTCGCGGCGGACCGCCGCCCGTCGACCACCCTGGCCGAGGTGTCCTGCCGGGCCGACGAGCTGGTGCTGGCCCGCCCGGACGAGCAGCTCACCGAGCTGCTCCCCCGGCTGAACGAGTGCACCGACGGCCGGGCGCTGGTGGTGGTCGACGGCCGGCTGGTCGGGATCGTCTCGCCCAGCGACATCAGCCGCGCCGTGCAGCGCGGCAGCCTGCGCCCGCAGTCACCCGCCGGCCGCTGACCGCCGCCCAGCACCCTCAGTCGCGGGGGAAGTAGCGGTCCATCTCCTCGGTGCGGAACTTCCCGGCCGGGTCGAACTCGCGCAGCAGAGCGGCGAAGTCGGCGTGCCGGGGGTACGCGGCGGCCGGGTCGCGCTCGAACAGCTTGCCCCAGTGCGGGCGGGGCGCGAACGGGGCGAGCCGCTGCTCCACCTCGGCCAGCACGGGCGCCACCGCCACCGGGTCGCCGATCCAAGTGAAGTGCACCGCCAGCGTGTCCCGGCGGTAGTTGGGGCTCAGCCACAGCTCGTCGGCGGCCACCGTACGCAGCTCGCAGATCTGGAGCACGGCGGCGATCCGCTCGGCGACCGGGTCGAGCGCGGCGAGCGCCGCCGCCGCGTCGGCGCGGGCCACGTGCCACTCGGACTGCAACTCGTCGCCGCTGCTGGGGGTGAAGCCGAGCCGGAAGTGCGGCAGCCGCTCGTGCCACGGCCCGGGTTCGCCGAGCTGCGCGGTGCAGTGCTCCGGCGACATGCCCGGCACCGGGTGCTGCGGCGTCTCGGCGGCCACCGTGTCCAGCCAGTCGGCGGCCGGCGGCGGCTGGTCGGCATCCTGCTTGATCCACACCTGGTCGAGGCGCTCCGACCGCCAGTCGGTGAAGACGCTGACGCTGTACGCGGCGCCGAGCGCCTCCGCCAGGGCTTCCCGGGGCAGGCCGAGCCGGACGTACTGCCGCAGCGGGAACGTGGGGACCACGTCGAGCGTGAGCCGGGTGACCACGCCCAGCCCGCCGAGGTTGACCACCAGTCCGGCGAACCGGCTGTCGGTCCGGTCGACGGTGAGCACGTCGCCGTCGGCGGTGACCAGTTCCAGGGCGGCCACGGCGGCGGCCAGGTTGCGGTTGGCGACGCCGGAGCCGTGGGTGGCGGTGGCGATCGAGCCGGCCACCGAGATGTGCGGCAGCGAGGCGAGGTTCGCCAGCGCGTACCCCTGGGCCTGGAGCGTCGTGGCCAGGTCGCCGTAGCGCACGCCGGCGGCGACCGTGACGGTGCCCCGCTCGGGGTCGAGCGCCACGGTGGGTGGCAGCCCGCCGAGCGCGATCTGGGTGCCGGTGGTGTCGCCGAGCCGGTTGAACGAGTGACCGGTGCCGACGGCCCGGACCCGGTCCGCCCCGGCGACCAGCCGGCGCAGTTCGTCCAGGGAGGTCGGCCGGTGCCGGGTCCGGGCCGACCAGCGGACGTTGCCGGCCCAGTTGGTGTCGGTCATGCGCTGCATCATCCGCCATCGCGCGCGGGCAGGGTTGCTCCGGGGTCGCAGCGGGAATCCTGGCGGGATGAGCAGCTACCGCGACCCGAGCCTCCACGGTGACGTGTACCCGTCGGAGGAGGAGATCGACCCGACCGGCGTCGGCCCGGACCTGACGGAGGACCTGGCCGAGGCCGGGCCGGACCTGACCGCGCCGGTGCCGGCGCCGACCCCGGAACCCGAACCCGCCCCGGCGCCCCACCCGGGGCCGGCGCCGCGCGACGGGCAGGCCCGGTCGATCGTGACCCGGCACCTGGACGGCTCCGTCGAGGTGGTGACCGACCTGGACGGCGACGGCGTGGCTGACGTGGTGCAGGTCGACATCGACGGCGACGGCGTCCCGGACGTGATGTACCTGGACAGCGACCGGGACGGCCGCCTCGACACCGTACGGCGGGCGACCGCGGGCTGAACAGTCGGCCGCCGTCACAGTCGGTGACGGCCGTCAGCGGCTGTCTGGTCGAAACGGTTATACCTCTCGGGCATAATCATGCCTCTGAGGTATACCGCATTCAATCGATGCCTTCCCGACGGAGGCCCGAGGCCACGACGGAGGCCCGAGGCCACGACGGAGACACCCGAAGCCACGGCGGGCCCGGCGCGGCGGTGAGACGGGCCGCTCAGAGCTGCGGCATCACCTCGGCGGCGACCAGCTCCAGGTGGTCCAGGTCGGCCAGGTCGAGCACCTGGAGATAGACCCGGCCGGCGCCGGCCTCGGCGTACCGGCCGAGCGTCTCCACCACCTCGGCCGGCGTGCCGGCGGCGCCGTTCGCGCGCAGCTCGGCGGGCTCCCGGCCGATCGCCTCGGCGCGGCGGGCCACCTCGGCGTCGTCGCGCCCGCAGCAGAGCACCAGCGCGTTGGACCAGGTCATGGTGGACGGGTCCCGGCCGATCTCGGCGCAGGCGTCCCGCACGCGCCGGAACTGCGCCGTGGTGTCGTCGACCGTGGCGAACGGCAGGTTGAACTCGTCGGCGTACCGGGCGGCGAGCCGGGGCGTGCGCTTCGGGCCCATGCCGCCGAGCAGGATCGGCGGGTGGGGACGCTGCACCGGCTTGGGCAGTGCCGGCGAGTCGCTGACCGGGTAGTGCTTGCCGGGGAAGTCGAACGTGGCGCCGGCCGGGGTGGACCAGAGCCCGGTGATGACCGCGAGCTGCTCCTCCAGCCGGTCGAACCGCTCACCGAGCGGCGGGAACGGGATGCCGTAGGCGGCGTGCTCCTCGGCGTACCAGCCGGTGCCGATGCCCAGCTCGACCCGGCCGCCGCTCATCTGGTCGACCTGCGCCACGGCGATGGCGAGCGGGCCGGGCAGGCGGAACGTCGCGGCGCTCATCAGCGTGCCGAGCCGGATCCGGGTAGTGTCGCGGGCCAGGCCGGCGAGCGTGGTCCAGGCGTCGGTGGGGCCGGGGTCGCCGCTCACCGAACCCATCTTCAGGTAGTGGTCGGAGCGGAAGAACGCGGCGAAGCCGGTCTCCTCGGCGCGACGCGCCACGGCGAGCAGCTGGTCGTAGCTGGCGCCCTGCTGGGGTTCGGTGAAGATCCGCAGTTCCATGACCCCGAGCATAGGAGCGGTCAACCCAGGTGCGGCGCGACCTCCCGGGCGAACAGCCGCATCGGGGCGAGGTCGGTCGGCTCGTGGAAGTAGAGGATGAAGTACTCCATTCCCGCCTCGACCAGCCGGCCGAAGACGTCGACCAGCTCGGCCGGGGTGCCGACGGCGCTGCCGGCGGCGGTGGCCGCCCGGTCCCGGCCGGCCAGCCGCGCCGTCACCTCGGCGTCCGTCGCGCCGGTGAAGACCGAGAACGACGCCGTCTTCAGGATCGTGGCGGGGTCGCGGCCGAGGTCGGCGCAGTGCCCGGCCAGGACGTCCAGCTTGTGCCGGTAGAACGCCGGGTCGGTGTGGTCGGTCAGGTTGCAGGCGTCCGCGTAGCGGGCCACCGTCCGCAGCGTGCGCTTCTCGCCGCTGCCACCGACGAGCAGGGGTACGGGCGAGGCGGTCGCCCCGGTCGGCACGTTCTGCGCCTCGCGTACCCCGTGGTGCCGGCCCTCGACGGTGCTGACCGGCCGACGCAGCATGGCGGTGACCACGGCGGCGGCCTCGTCGAGCCGGGTCAGCCGCTCCCCCGTCGACGGGTACGGCTGCGGGAAGCCGTAGGCGTCGTACTCGCGCTGGTCCCAGCCGGCGCCGAGGCCGAGGAAGGCCCGGCCGGCGCTGGCCACGTCGAGGGTGGCGGCCATCTTCGCCAGCAACGCCGGGTTGCGGAAGCCGTTGCAGGTGACGATCTGGCCGAGTCGCACCCGGCGGGTCTCCCGGGCGATCGCGGCGAGGCTGGTCCAGCACTCGAACGTGGTCTCCGGCTCGCCGGAGACGGCCTGCACGTGGTCGTAGAGCCAGACCGAGTGGCAGCCCAACTCGTCGGCCTCCCGGGCCACCGCGACCATGGCCTCGAACGCCGCGACCGGGTCGGTCAGGTGGGTGAGGTCGGACCGCCAGCCCTGGGGCAGCACGACGCCCCACCGAATCGTCATGCCCCGAGCATAGGGACAGGGCATATGCCTTGACCGGCATATAACCGCGATGGCATATTGGCGGGGTGACCGTGGACGCCTTCGCCGTGCTGGCCGAACCCGCCCGCCGCGACATCCTCGACCGGCTGCGCCGGGCGGAGAGCAGCGTCGGCGAGCTGGTGGACGCGCTGGGCATGAGCCAGCCCGCCGTCTCCAAACACCTGCGGGTGCTCCGCCAGGCGGGCCTGGTCACCTGCCGCACCGCCGCGCAGCGGCGGATCTACCGGGTGGACACCCGGCCGCTGCGGGCGGTGGACGACTGGCTCGGGCCGTACCGGCTGATGTGGACCGAGCACCTCGACGCCCTGGAGCGCCATCTCGACCGTCAGGAGTGACGATGCAGCGTGACGACTTCCGCCCCGGCCCGCTCGCCGACGTCGACCGGGTCCCGGTCGACGACCGGTGGGACCTCGTTCTCGTCCGGGAGCTGCGGCACCCGCCCGAGAAGGTGTGGGCCGCGTTGACCGATCCCGGGCAGCTCGCCCAGTGGGCGCCGTTCCTCGCCGACCGCGACCTCGGCCGTCCCGGCGAGGCCATGCTCAGCACCGTCGACGGCGACCGGACCCATCCGGCGCCGGCGACCGTGCTGCGCGCCGACCGTCCGATCGTGCTGGAGCACACCTGGGGCGACGGCCTGCTCCGGTGGGACCTGGACCGGACCGGCGCCGGAACCACCCTGACCCTGCGGCACCGGATCGACCGGCCCGACCTGGCGCCGATGGTGGCCGCCGGCTGGCACCTCTGCCTGGACGTCGCCGGGCACCTGCTCGACGGCGACCCGGTCGGCCCGATCCGCGGCGCGGAGGCGAAGGACTTCGGCTGGGCGGAGCTGCGCGACGCGTACGCCGAACGCCTGGACCGCCGCTGACGCTCAGGCCGCGTCGGGCAGCGTGATCGCGGTGGACGCCCGGCGGATCGGCTCGGCCACCCGGCTGATCATCCGCTCCCGGCCGGGCAGGTGCGGCAGGAGACGCAGCATCGTCGTCTGGAACCGGATCTGCCCGGCCGAGCCGAGCACCATGCCCTTCAGGTTCCGCTCGGCCAGCGCCTGGTTCGCCGCGACGAACGGCCGCATCCGGCGCTCGTATGCGGCGAACCCGGCCGCCGGGCGCCCGCCCGCCCCGGCCAGCGCGTCGGCCAGCACGTACGCGCCGACCAGGCCCAGGCTGGTGCCCTGCCCGGACGCCGGCGAAGCGGCGTACGCGGCGTCGCCGACGAGGCCGACCCGGCCGGTCGACCAGCACGCCATCCGCACCTGGCTCATCGCGTCGAGGTAGAGGTCGGGCGCGTCGACCGCCGCGGCGAGCAGTTCGGGCACCCGCCAGCCGGCGTCGGCGAACGCGCGGCCCAGCACGGCCGCGTCGTCGGGGTCGGGCTCGCCGGCGGGCGAGCGGAAGAGGAACAGCGCCCGGGCGTCGGGCGCGCCCGCGGTCCGGTAGACACCGACGGTCCGGCCGGGGGCCGGGTGCAGCAGTTCGACCCGCTCCTCACCGAGGGCGGCCGGCACGGTGCAGATGGCGATGTGGTGCCCGAGCGGGCGCAGGTGCGCCGACGCCGGGCCGAACGCGAGCCGGCGTACCGTCGAGTGCAGGCCGTCGGCGCCGATCACCAGGTCGAAGCGGCGGTGGTCGCCCCGGGCGAACGTCACGTCCACCCCGTCGGCGTCGGCGCGCAGCGCGGTGACCGAGTCGTCGAAGCGGTGCTCCACGTCGCCGGCGGCGGTCCGCAGGATCCGGGTCAGGTCGCCGCGCATGATCTCGACGTCGCCGGCCGACCGGCCGCCGAAGAGCGCGGCGTCCATGGTGGCGAGTTGCCGGCCGCGCGGGTCGAGGAAGCGGGCCAGCCGCATCCCGGTGTCGTGGGCGCGGACCGGCCCGGCCAGGCCCATCCGGTCGAGCACGGTCAGGGCCGAGCCCCGGACGTCGACCTTGTAGCCACCGTCGCGGGGGGCCGGGGCCCGCTCGACGACGGTGGGCCGGAAGCCGTGGCGACGCAACCACCAGGCGAGCGCGGAGCCGGCGACACCGCCGCCGGAGATCAGGACATCGGTCATGGTCACGACGGTACGGGTGTGTCACACGTCTGTGCAAGACAAATGTTCTACCGGTTCGGTACGCTGTCCGCATGGGAAACCGGGAGGACCTGCTCGCCGGCGCGAAGCGCTGCCTGATCGAGAAGGGCTACGCCGACACCACCGCGCGCGACGTCGCCGCCGCGGCCGGCACCAGCCTGGCCGCCATCGGCTACCACTTCCGCACCACCCGGGCGCTGCTCGACGAGGCGCTCGTCGAGGCGATGGCGGAGTGGGGCGAGGAGTTGGACCGCGCGCTGGCGCACGACGACGACCCGGAGCGGCGGTTCGAGTCGGCCTGGGAACGGATCATCGAATCGTTCGCCCGGCTGCGTCCGCTCTGGGCGGTCCAGTTCGAACTCATCGCCCGGATGGACCGCTCCCCCGAGCTGCGCGAGGCGTTCGCCGCGGCCAACCGCCGGGCGCGCCTCGGCCTGGCCGAGGTGTTCCACCGGCTCGACCCGAGCGCCGACGAGGCCACCGCGCTCACGCTCGGCGCGTTCCACCAGGCGCTGCTCGGCGGCGTGGCCGCCCAGTGGCTGGTCGACCCGGCCGCCGCCCCCTCGGCGGAGGAACTGGCCCGCGCACTGCGGGTCGTCGCGAGAGACCTGGGCCCCGCCCGTCCGGGATGACCGTCAGCCGGAGGGGCGGACCACCTCGACGCGACCGACCAGGTCGAACGTCGACCGCGCGGCGTCCACCGCGGCCGTCACCTCCACGGCCGACCACTCCCGACCGGCCACCGCGAAGCGGAAGGCCCGCCAGTCGCGGCCCGGCGCGCCCCCGACCCGGCGGAAGAAGCGGGTCGCCTCCCCCGCGCGCAGGCCGAGCCGGCGCTCCACCTCCGGCGCGACGACCCGGCCGCCCAGGGCACTGCCGAGCAGGACGTACCGGCCGCCGACGGCCCGGGCGGTGGTGTCGAGGTCCAGGCCCGACGACCCGGCGGCCGGCCGGTCGACGGCGACGCCGAGGGCGGCGAGATCGGTCCGCAGCAACGCGGCGGCCTCGCCGACCCGGGGGTCGAGCGGCAGTCCGGACCAGTCCGCGGCGGCCAGCTCCCGCTCCAGCGGCCCCCAGGCGGCGAGCAGCGTGGCCAGCGCGGCGGCGAGGTCGTCCCGCGTGCGGATCCGGTCCGGCAGGCCCAGTCGGCGCTCCACCGCGGCGTGGTGGTCGCGGGTGCCGTCACGCAGCGCGGCAAGCATCGGCGACGCCGCCGGGGGCCGGGGCTGATCGGGCATCCGGCGAGTATGCCCTGCCACGCCGGACGACGCACAATTCCCGGAAGTCGTTCCGACGGGTGCCGGGCCGACTTCCGGAATGGGACGGCGACACCGACCGGCAACCCGTGGGCGAATATGACGAATGCGTGACGGTTCGCTATCGGCGCCTTCATATTCGCGAGCGGACGGCACAACCGCCCAGAATCGTCGGAAGTAACTCCTGGGCGAGCGGAAACGCTTGTCGCGCGGGCGTGCCGCGCGCGTACCGGACCAGCCCGGACGACCGAATTCGGCTCCCGCTTTTTGTGTGCAGTTCCACAGGCCCCGTAGTCCCGGCTGGATTAACCGCGATGACGTCGGTAGGTTTCTCGGCCGGCCCTCAGGAGCCGTTCAATGTGACCGATGTTGATATGACGGACGACACCGCAGACCGCTTCCCGCCGGCGTGATCCGCCGGCGGTTCGCGTCGGAGAGGGGATCGTGTCCGCGCTCGCAGTGCAGTCGCTCTACAAAATATTCGGGAATCGAGCTGACGAAGCGGTAAGACGCCTGGCGGACGGCGCGCCACGCGCCGAGGCCCTGGCCGGACTCCCGGCCACCGCCGCCGTCATCGACGCGACCTTCGAGGTACGCCCCGGCGAGATCTTCGTCGTGATGGGCCTCTCCGGCTCCGGGAAGTCGACCCTCATCCGGATGCTGAACGGCCTGCTCCGCCCCACCTCCGGCAGCGTCCGGGTGGACGGGGTCGAGCTGACCTCGCTCAAGCCCGCCGCGCTGCGCAAGCTGCGCCGGGACAAGATCAGCATGGTCTTCCAGCACTTCGCGCTCATGCCGCACCGCACGGTGGCGGAGAACGCCGGGTACGCGCTGGAGGTCGCCGGCCTGCCCAAGCCGGAGCGGCGCGAGCGCGCCATGGAGGCGCTGCGGATGGTCGGCCTGACCGAGTGGGCGGACAACCTCCCGCACGACCTCTCCGGCGGCATGCGGCAACGGGTCGGCCTGGCCCGCGCGCTGGCCGCCGGCACCGACATCCTGCTCATGGACGAGGCGTTCTCGGCGCTCGACCCGCTCATCCGCCGGGAGATCCAGGACCAGCTCCTGGAACTCCAGGCCGAGCTGGGCAAGACGATCATCTTCATCACCCACGACCTGAACGAGGCGATGCGCCTCGGTGACCGGATCGCGGTGATGCGGGACGGTCGGATCGTCCAGATCGGCACCGCCGAGGAGATCCTCACCGACCCGGCCAACGGCTACGTGGCGCAGTTCGTGGCCGACGTGGACCGCACCCGCATCCTCACCGCCTCCTCGGTGATGGAGAAGCCGCACCAGGTGCTCGACGTGAGCGCCGGGCCGCGGGTCGCCGCGAAGGCGCTGCGGGACACCCAGACCTCGGTGGTCTACGTGACCGGTCCGGGAAAGCGGTTCCTGGGCACGGTGACCGAGGACGAGGTGCTGCGCGCGCTGCGCGAGAACCGGACCAACCTCGACGGACACGTCGTCACGGACCAGGTCCGCACCGTCACCGAGGACACCTCGGTGGCCGACCTCTTCGCCGACTGCGCGGAGAGCCGGCACCCGGTGGCCGTGCTGGACGACCGTGGTCGCCTGGCCGGGGTGATCCCCCGGATCACGCTGCTCAGCGCGCTGGCCAGCGCCACACCCGACGAGCCGGCCACGGTCGAGCCGTCGCCGGCGGCGCCGGAACCGGCCGACGTCGAAGCGGCCGCCGGAAAGGAGATGTCGGCATGAGCCTGCGCGAGTTCCCGCTCGACGCCGCGCTGCCCCGGGTCCCGCTGGGCGAGTGGGTCGAGACCGCGGTGGACTGGGCCACCCGTACCCTCGGGCCGGTCTTCGACGCGATCACGGCCGGGGTCGAGGCCCTGGTCGGCCCGCTCGAACAACTGCTCAACGGCGTGCCGGCGGTGGCCGTCGTGGCGGTGCTGGCCGGGCTCGGCTGGTGGCTGCGCGGCTGGAAGTTCGCCCTCGGCGCCGCGGTCGGCCTCCTGCTGGTGGCCGGGATGCCGTACTGGGAGGAGACCATGAGCACGCTCGCGCAGGTGCTCGTGGCCAGCGTGCTCGCCCTGCTGCTGGCGGTCCCGTTGGGCATCTTCGTGGCCGAGAACAAGCGGGCGTCCGCGGTGGCCCGGCCGGTGCTGGACTTCATGCAGACGATGCCCGCGTTCGTCTACCTGATCCCGGCGCTCTTCTTCTTCGGCATCGGCACGGTGCCGGGCGTGCTGGCCACGGTGGTGTTCAGCATGCCGCCCGGCGTCCGCCTGACCGAGCTGGGCCTGCGCCAGGTCGACAAGGAGATCGTGCAGGCCGCCGAGTCCTTCGGCGCGCCACCCTGGATGGTGCTGCTGCGCACCAAGGTGCCGCTGGCGCTGCCGACCATCATGACCGGCGTCAACCAGGTGATCATGCTGTCCCTGTCCATGGTGGTCATCGCCGGCATGGTCGGCGCCGGCGGTCTCGGCGACGTGATCATCTTTTCGCTCTCCCAGGTCGAGGTGGGCAGCGGGTTCGAGGGCGGGATCGCCGTCGTGGTCCTCGCCGTCGTGCTCGACCGGCTCACCGACTCCCTGGGCGACCGGTTCCCCTCCGCGCGGGCGCAACGCCTCGCGCGGGAGGCCGCCTGACCCGTCGCCCGTCCGGCCGGCACCCCTGCTTCCGCGTACGCGCAAGCGCCGGCAACCCCGTAAGGAAAGGAAATTCTGTGATCACGACAGTGAAGCGCGTCCTCGCGCTGGCGGTGACCGCCGCCCTGGCCCTCGGCGGCGCGACCGCCTGCGGCGAGAAGTCGGACGGTGCGTCCGGCGGCGACAAGAAGCTGACCATCGGCTACATGGCCTGGGACGAGGCGATCGCCGCCTCGCACCTGTGGCAGAACATCCTCGAGGACAAGGGCTACCAGGTCCAGCTGAAGAACCTGGAGGCCGGCCTGGTCTACGGCGGTCTCGCCAACGGCGACATCGACCTGTTCCTGGACGGCTGGCTGCCGCTGACCCACGCCTCCTACCTGGAGAAGTACGGCGACAAGCTGGAGAAGCTGGGCGTCTGGCACGACGACGCCAGCCTCAGCATCGCGGTGCCGAAGTACGTCGAGGGCATCGACTCGCTGGAGGACCTGGCCGCCAAGGCCGGCACGTTCGGCGGTGAGATGGTCGGCATCGAGCCGGGCGCCGGCCTCACCAAGGCCACCCAGGAGCAGGTGCTGCCGAAGTACGGCCTGGAGGGCTCGATGAAGCTCAAGACTTCCTCCACCCCGGCCATGCTGGCCGCGCTCGACGGCGCCATCGCGAACAAGAAGCCGATCGTGGTCACGCTCTGGCACCCGCACTGGGCCTACGCCAAGTACGAGCTGAAGGACCTGGCCGACCCGAAGGGCACGCTGGGCCAGGCCGAGCAGATCAACACGTTCGGCCGTAAGGGCTTCGGCAAGGACTTCCCGGAGGTCGCCGACATGCTGAAGAAGTTCAAGATGGACGGTGACCAGCTCGCCTCGCTGGAGGAGCTGATGTTCACCACGCACAAGGGCGACGAGGAGAAGGCCGTCGAGGAGTGGCTGAAGGCCAACCCCGACTACCTGAAGACGCTCGCCTGAGCGATCGGAGTGCTGACGAGGGGCCCTGCCGGTTCGGCGGGGCCCCTCGTCGTCAGCGGTCGAGGTGGTCGGCGGGCGCGGTCTGCAACAGCCAGGCCAGCGGCATCCGGGCGTGTTCGGCGTACCGGCCGTCGCCGGTCAGCTCGTGGAGCGTCACGGTCTGCGCGCCGTCGCGATCCACCACCCAGTAGCGCGGGATGCCGGCCGAGGCGTACTCCCGGACCTTGGTCACCGAGTCCATCGCCTCCGAACCGGGCGAGACGATCTCGACCGCCAGCACGAGGTCGGCCACGGCCGACCAGACCCCACGCCCGGGCGGCTTGCGCCACACGCTCAGGTCGAGGATCCGGCCGCCGTCGCCGTTGCGCCCGGGAACCCGTACGCCGACCGCCTGGAGCACCTGTTCGGCGGGCCAGCCGGCCATGATCAGCCAGGCGAAGAGGCGGCTCGCGATGATCGCGTGCTCCGAGTCGGGCGGCGGCATGACCGACAGGACCCCCTCGGGGCTGGTCTCGTAGCGGTGACCGTTCGGGTCGGCGGCGTTCATCGTCGCCACGTCGTCGAGCGTCACGACGGCGGGCATGTGCATGCCGACGGCCTCAGCGCTCATGCCGCCATCCTAGGCGAGAGCGGCTGGCAGGATCACGGACGTGACGAGTGTTTCCCGCCCGCCAAGGGCGCTGCCGCGAGTCGTGCCGGCGGAGGCGTTCGCGGACGTCCCCGCCGACCGGTTCCTCGCCGTGCTGGAGGCGGTGACGATGGTCCTCACCCTTCCCGGTCGCGCCGCCGAGCGGGTCGACGCGCTGGTCGTGCCCACCGGCCAGGGCGAGGACTGGCGCCTGGCCGACGCGATCCGCGCCTGGGAGTCCGGCCCGACGCTGCGCCACCTGCTGGTGGCCGGCACCAACCCGGCCGAACGGACCTACCGTCCGCTCACCCTGGACCGCCTGCGGGGTCTCGGTCTGCGCCGGGTCGACGGGGTCGTGCTCCAGGCCGAGCCGGCCACCGACACCGGCCGGCAGGCCAGGTGGATCGTCGACCGGGTCCGGGGCCTGGGCATCGACAGTCTCGCGCTCGTCGTCTCCCCGTACCACCTGGTCCGGGTCTACCTCACCGTGCTGCGGGCCTGCGACGACGGCGGCCTCCGGGTCCCGATGGTCCCGCTCCCGGTGGTAGTCGCACCGGACGCCCCGGTCCCGGAGACCGGGGCGTCCGGCTACCTCACCGGCATCGGCCCGGTCAGTGCCAGTCGCTGATCGGCACGTCGCGCGGTGACGGCGCGCCCTCGCCGGTCTCCACCAGCGCCTTCAGGCTGAGCAGGTACGACCCCCACTTGGTGCTGCAGTGGTGCATGAACTCGACCGGTTCGCGCCAGCCCCGATGGGCGAAGAGCACGATCGTCCAGTCGCCGTCCTGGCGCAGGTCCCACTCGACGGTGGTGCCGACCCACTCCGGCGGGCCGTCGACCACCCGCCACACCACCCGTTCGGACGGCCGCAGCTCGACGACCTCCATGTCGAACCCGCCCGGCGGGAACCGGAACTCGAGGACACCGCCGACGTCGGCACTGCCCTTCGTGTCGTCGGTCCACCAGCCGGCCAGCCCGTCGACGGTGGTCAGCGCGTCGTACACGGCCTCGGGCTTCGGGGTCCGCACCCCGATCCGGTGCAGGATGTCCACCATGTCGATCTCCTTGTCTCTCGTCGTCATTCCGGTCGGGCTCGTTGGATGTCCTCGGCGATCCGCTTGATCCGGCGCAGTCGGGCGTCCCAGGCCGAGCCGACGGACGCGAGCTGGGCCACCGCGCGGGCGAGCTGGGCGTCGTCGACGCGGTAGCGCCGCTCCCGGCCGGCAGGGTCGGCCCGGACCAGGCCGACCCGGTCGAGCACGCCGAGGTGCTTGGCGACCGCCTGGCGGGTGACCGGCATCTGCCGGCTCAGCGAGGTGGCGGTGCCACCGTCGGCGGCGAGCAGCAGGTCGAGCATCCGGCGGCGGGTCGGGTCGCCGATCGCGGACCAGAGGTCGTCGTCGACCGGTTCGACCAGGGCGGTGCTCACGGCCGTACGGCCAGCGTGGCGGCGTAGGGCGGCAGCTGCGGCAGGAAGTGGTCCCAGCCACTGACGTGGTCCTGGTACTGCTGCTCCAGGACGGCGATCTCCCAGCCCATCTCGCGGAAGCCGGTCTCGGTCATCCGGAGCGTCGTGCCCGCGCCGGACGGGGTCAGCTCGAACGTGACAAGCAGCGAGTTGCCCTCGGCCGCGCTCTCGCCGGCCGGGTGCGTCCAGCGGAACGAGAACGTGCGGGGCGGGCGCGCGTCGACGACCGTGAACGGGACCACCGTGTCGCCGAAGGCGATCTCCCCCACCGACCCCGGGGTGGGCTCGTAGCGGGCTTCGTCCGGCCACCACTTCCGGAGATGCTCGGGGCTGCTCACCACCTCGAAGACGATCTCGGGCGACGCCTCGACGTAGATCTCGCGCTCGATGGTTCCGTACTCCATGACAACCTCCTGCAACCATTGGTTGCGTTTGACGCTAGACCTGACCGCCGCAAAGCGCAACCATTTGTTGCATGTGCGTGGTGGTGCCAGCGTCGTGTGCGTCCGCTGCCAGCGGCCCCCGCCAAGGTCGGTGCCATGAGTTACGCATTCGAGGCGGAGGGCCTGGTCAAGCGGTTCGGTACGACAACCGCGCTGGCCGGGATCGACCTCGCCGCACGACGGGGGACCGTGCTGGGGGTGCTGGGGCCGAACGGCGCCGGCAAGACCACCGCGGTGCGCATCCTCGCCACCCTGCTGCGCCCGGACTCCGGGCGCGCCACCGTCGGTGGCCACGACGTGGTCCGCGACGCCGGCCAGGTGCGCCGGCTGATCGGGCTGACCGGGCAGTACGCCTCGGTCGACGAGGACCTGACCGGCACCCAGAACCTGGTGCTGATCGGTCGGCTGCTCGACCTGAGCCGGCGCGACGCGCGGGCCCGGGCGGCGGAGCTGCTCGCCTGGTTCGACCTGACCGACGCCGCCGGGCGCCCGGCCAAGACGTACTCCGGTGGCATGCGCCGCCGGCTCGACCTGGCCGCCAGCCTGGTCGGCCGGCCGGACGTCATCTACCTGGACGAGCCGACGACCGGCCTGGACCCGGCGAAACGCGAGGAGATGTGGGGCGTGGTCCGCTCGCTCGTCGACGACGGCTCGACAGTGCTGCTCACCACCCAGTACCTGGACGAGGCGGACGCGCTGGCCGACGAGATCTCGGTGATCGACCACGGGCGGGTGATCGCCCACGGCACGCCGGGCGAGCTGAAGCGGATCGCCGGCAGCCAGACCATCGTGGTCCGGCCGACCGAGCCGGAGCGGATCGGCGAGGTCGCCGACATCCTGCGCGCCGGCACCGGCGCCGAACCCGAGCTGCCCCGACCCGGCCTGCTCACCGTGCCGGTGGAGAACGACGCGACGTTCACCGCGGTGGTCCGCCGGCTCGACGAGGCAGGCATCGGGGTGGTCGAGCTGGCGCTGCGGCTGCCCAGCCTGGACGAGGTGTTCTTCACGTTGACCGGCCACGGCGCCGCGGAGCCCACGGAGGTGGCGGCATGACCACGACGACCCGCGCGGCGGCGACGCCGCCCCGGACCCGCGCCCCCCGGGCCGGCAGCCGCCCGTTCGGGCTGGCCCGGCACAGCCTCGCGCTCGCCGGCCGGAGCCTGATCAAGACACTGCGCACCCCGGAGCAACTGCTGGACGTGACGCTCCAGCCGATCATCTTCGTGGTCATCTTCGTCTACCTGCTGGGCGGCGCGATCTCCGGCTCGCAGCATGCGTACCTGGAGTTCCTGCTTCCGGCGATCATGGTGCAGACCGTCCTGTTCGCCTCCATCGCGACCGGGGTCAGCCTCAACACCGACGTGGAGAAGGGCGTCTTCGACCGGTTCCGCAGCCTGCCGATCGCCCGGTCCGCGCCGCTCGTCGGCTCCGTGGTCGGCGACCTGGTCCGCTTCGTGGTCTGCATCGCGGTGCTGTTCGCGTTCGGCTACGCGATCGGCTTCCGGATCGGCACCGACCCGCTGTCCACGCTGGCGGCCTGCCTGCTGACCATCGCCTTCGCGTTCGCGGTGAGTTGGATCGGCGTGCTGCTCGGGGTGCTGATGCGCAGCCCGGGCGCGGTGCAGGGCACCGCCTTCCTGCTGCTGTTCCCGCTGACCTTCGGCACCAACATGATGGTGCCGACCGACACGCTGCCCGGCTGGTTGCAGTGGTGGGTCGGGGTGAACCCGGTGGCCGACGTGATGGAGGCGGCCCGGGGACTGATCATCGGCGGCCCGGTCGCCGGGCCGGTGACCCGCTCACTCCTCTGGACGGTGGCGATCATCGCGGTCTTCGCGCCGCTCGCCGTCCGGGCCTACCGACGTCGCGCCTGACCGGTCACATCGAGCCGGGTCGCCGCCCACGGACGCGAGGGCGTCGACCCGGCTCAGCCCGTGCCCCCGGGCGTACGCGGCGGCGTAACCGTCGTCGCCCAGCTCGGCGCGCAGCCGCGCGGCGAGCCGCTGCGCGTCCGCGTTGGACCGGTCCGGCCAGCCGCGCAGCGAGTCGGACGTGCCGAGCAGCTCGGCGGCCCGCTCGAAACGGCCCTCCGCCTCGGCGACCGCCGCCCAGCCCACCGCGATGATCGCGACCACCGGCATGTCCCGGGCGGCGAAGCCCCGCTCGGTGGCCTCGGAGAGGCACGTCCGCGCCCCCGGCACGTCGCCACGGGCCAGCGCGAGGTGACCCGTCGCGGCCAGCAGCAGGCCACGGAACTGCGGCGCGACCATCGGCGCCTCGTCCTGCCGGCGCATCGCGACGGCGAAGCACTCCTGCGCCTCGTCGAGCGAGCCGTCCAGCCGGGCGATGTCGCCGAGCATCATCAGCCCGAACGCGGCGTCCTGGCCGTACCGGTCGGCCGTCCGGTCGGCGACGAACCGCCGCAGCTCCGCCTTGGCGCCGGCCACGTCGCCGGAGCGGGCCCGGATCGCGGCCAGCCAGATCAGCTGGAAGCTCGGCTCGGCGCCCGGGTCGAGTTCGCGGGCCAGCCGCGCCGACTCCTCCAGCGCGGCCGTGGCCGCCTCGAAGTCGCCGCGCTTGGTCAGCGCGTCGGCGTAGTTGCTCAGGGCCATCGACAGGCTCCACCGCTCACCCACCGCGCGCAGCTCCGCGACCGCGGCGGTCAGGTCGCGGAGCATGCCCTCGGCGTCACCGTCGTTCTCCCGGATCTGGCCGCGCATGGCCAGCAGCGTCCCGTCGGTCCACGGGTCGGGATGCCCGCGCGCCCGGTCCACGGCGGCGATCCCGGCGGCCGTGTCGTCGGTGAACATCGACAGCGCCGGTTCGAGCAACGCCACCAGCGGGTGTCCGGTCCCGTCCGCCGCGCGCACCGCCTCGGTCATCTCCGCGACCCGCTCCCCGGTCGGCTCGCGGGTGCCCTGGAACATCTCGGTGACCATCCGGATGGCGAGCACCACGGCCCGTTCCGCCGCCGGGGTGGCACCGGGCAACGCCAGCGCGCGGGCCAGCACGTCACCGCCGATCCCGCCGTCGTCGCCCCAGATGATCAGCGGCAGCGCCAGGCCCGCGCCGATGCGCAGCGCGGTGTCCGCGTCACCGGCGTCGCAGGCGAAGTGCAGCGCGCCGACGATGTTCTCCCGCTCCGCCGTCAGCAACCGCAGCCAGGGCAACTGGCCGGCGGTGCGCAGGTGCGGCTCCGCGGTCGCCACCAGGTCCCGGAAGTACACGGCGTGCGCGGCGCGCGCCTCGGTGGCGACCCCGGCGGCGGCGAGCCGCTCCAGCCCGTACTCCCGGATGGTCTCCAGCATCCGGAACCGCCCGTCGCCGACCACCTGGAGCAGCGACTTGTCGACAAGCGCGTCGAGCAGCGCGGCGGCGGCCGGCCCGGCGACGCCGGCGGCCGACTCGGCGGTGACCGAGGCGGGGAACACGGCGAGCCGCTCGGCCAGCCGGCGCTCGTCGCCGGTGAGCAGCCCCCAGCTCCAGTCCACCACCGCCCGCAGCGTCCGGTGCCGGGGCAGCGCGGTGCGGCTGCCGCCGGTCAGCAGCCGGAACCGGTCGTCCAGACCGGCCGCCACCTGCCGCGGCGAGAGCGTCCGCAGCCGCGCCGCGGCCAGCTCGATGGCCAGCGGCAGGCCGTCCAGCCGGCGGCAGATCTCCACCACGTCCGCGACGTTGTCGCCGGTCACCGCGAAGCCGGCCCGCACGGCCCCGGCCCGGTCGCGCAGCAACTGCACCGACGGGTACGCGGCCGCGTCGGCCGGCGCCGCGTCCGCCGGCGGCAGGCGCAACGGTGGTACGGGCTCCAGCGCCTCGCCGACGATGCCCAGCGGCTCGCGGGACGTCGCCAGCACGATCAGCCCCGGGCAGCGGCCGAGCAGTTCCTCGGCGAGCCGGGCGGCGGCCTCCACCACGTGCTCGCAGTTGTCCAGCACGATCAGCGTCCGGTCGGTGGCGATCGCGTCGACCAGCCGCCCGAGCGTGTCCCGCGCCGTCGGCCGGGCCGGTTCCCGCGGCCGGTCCCGCCGGCCGAGCGTGTCGAGCACGGCCCGCGGCACGTCGGCCGGGTCGGTGATCGGCGCCAGCTCGACCAGCCAGGCCCCACCGGGTACGCCGTCGGCCAGCAGCCCCGCCGCGACGGTCGCCAGCCGGGTCTTGCCGGCCCCGCCCGGCCCGATCAACGTGACCAGGCGGTTGTCGGCGAGCAGCCCGGTGAGCCGGCGCAGGTCCTCGTCGCGCCCGACGAACGTGGTGAGCGCGGCGCGCAGGTTCCCGCGCGGCGCGACGGCCGGCGGCGGCGGGGCGACGTCACCCCGCAGCAGCGCCAGGTGCGCCGCCCGCAGCTCCGGCGACGGGTCCACCCCCAGCTCGTCGGCGAGCCGTGCCCGGATCCGCTCGTACCCGGCCAGCGCCTCGGCGGGCCGCCCGGCGGCGGCGAGCGTCCGCAGGTGCAGCGCGGCCAGCCGCTCCCGCAACGGGTGCGCGGCGGTCAACTCGTCCAGCTCGGCGACCAGCAGCTCCGGACCGCCGGTGCGCAGCTCCGCCTCGATCCGGTCCTCCTGCGCGGTGAGCCGCAGCTCCGCCAGCCGCGCCACCGCGGCACCCGCGTACGGGGCGTCGGCCACCTCGGCCAGCGCCGGGCCACGCCACAACGCCAGCGCCTCCCGCAGCGTCGCCAGCGCCCGCGGCGCGTCCCCGTCCCGCAGCGCCTCCCGGCCGGCGCGGGCCAGCCGGGCGAACCGCTCCGCGTCCACGTCGTCCGGGTCCAGGTCGAGCCGGTAGCCGGCCGGGCCGCTGCGTACGCCCAGCCCGGGCGCCGCCCGGCGCAGCCGGGACACCAGCGTCTGCACGGCGTTCGCGGTGTCGGCGGGCGGCGCGTCCGCCCAGAGCGCCTCGGCCAGCGCCGGCACGCTCACCGGCCGGCCCGGGTCCAGGGCGAGGCGGATCAGCAGCGCCCGCAGCCGCGCCCCGGCGACGTCGACGGGCTGCTCGCCGTCGCGGACCTCCAGCGGCCCGAGGATCCCCACCCGCACGCTGCCACTCTCTCATCCGCGCACCAGCAGGCCATGCGGCTGGGGCGGTGGCAGGCAGGTCAGTCGGCGGTGCCCGGCCAGACGGTCACCCGGATCTTCCAACCGCCCTCGATCGGTGCGACGAACTCGACGAACGCGACGTTGACGTCCCCCCGCGTGTGCACGCAGTATCGGCTGCCTTTGCGGTAGGTGGAGTCGATCGTCGCGAAGCTGTTCAGCAGGGAAAGGCAGTCCTGCCGGCTCGGCACGCCGGCCGCACTCCACCTGGCCAGGCCCGCCCAGATGGGAAAGCTCTGAATCGAGCCGCCCGAGTCGTAGATGTCGATGTCGGGGTCGGACCGGGTGGCCACCTTGGGCGGGTCGGCGTCAAGATCGACGCCGTTGTTGTTGAAGAGCAGTTCGAAAGGGCCGGCACCGGCGCTGTCCGAGGGGGTGGCCGACGGTGGCGACGTACCGGTTCCGACCGCCCGGGCGGGGGCCGACGCGTTCGACGACCGTGTCGGCGGAGCGGCGGCGGAGCCACCTCCGGCGACCTGGTAGACGAATGCCGCGACGCCGACGAGCGCGGTGATCAGGCCGGCAACGGCGGTGAGCACCCCGGCCAGCGACTGCCAGAACGACGTCCGCGGCGCGGTGCCGCGCTGTGGCTCGCTCACACGACCTCCCGCCGGCGCTTCCGACATCGATCATCACATACGGCAGCTCTTCGGCACCGACCCGCGTCCATGCCTGGGTAAGGGGCGCTACGAGAAACGCCAGCACCACATTCGTCTAGGCGGTTCTCCACCCGGCACGTCAGCAATCTGCCGGCGACGGGACCGATTGACCGCCCACGCTGTATCGACCGTCCGGCATCATGGAGTACGTGGGGGACGACGAAACCAACGCTGACGGCCGAGTTCGTGACCCAGGTGGGACCAACCGCACCGGGGTTGGCTCCCTGCGCGGACAGGTGGATCTGTCGGGTGAGTGGGACAGCGCCCGGACCAACGCCGAGATCACTGCGGACTTCGCACCCGGACCGCCGTCCGAGTGCTCGCACACCTCGCCGACCCGTACCGACGCCTGAGCGGTCAGGCCTCGGGGACCCGCATCGAGAGCACCCGGGTGAGCGGGCGGAAGCCGGCCGCGTCGTACATCCGGCGGGCCGGATTTCCGTCGGCCACCGACAGGCCGACGGACGGCAGCCCCGCCCGGCGGGCGCCGCGCAACGCGTGCGTCAGCAACACCCGGCCGAAGCCGCGACGCTGCGCGCGGGGTGCGACGGCCAGGTTGAGGATCCAGGCGCACCCGTCGTCGGTCCACGGCACCGGCCCGGCGCACAGGACGTGACCGGCGCTGCGACCGTCGGGGTCGACCAGCCGGGCCGAGGCGGGCGCCAGCGGCGGCACCGGCTCACCGGTGTCGAACATGCCCCGTACCTCGCGGGTGTCGCCCGGCTGCCACCGCCCGTCCGGATGGTCGGGCCCGTACGCGGCGGCCAGCCCTGCCGCGAGGTCGTCGTCCCACCCCGGGGCGCCGAGTGACCAGCCCGCCGCCAGGGTGGTCGACTCCGGCACCCCGGTCAGGTCGTGCCGCATGTCGGTGGCGGCCCGGCTCAGGTCGAGGCCGTCGGCCACCAGCGCCGCGGCCAGTTCCTCGTCGGCGGTCTCCAGGCGGAACCCGGTGAGGTCCCGCCGTACCTGCGCGGCGAGCCTGGTGAGCGCCGCACCGGGCAGCGGTCGGACGTCGGCCGCGACCCGCTGGCCCTTCTCGTCCCGGACCCGCATCCGGGCGAGCGGTGTGCCGTCGTCTCCGATCAGCAGCGAGCCCTCGGTTTCCTCAAGGTGCGCACGCACCGGCATCCCCCGCTCCCTCTCCTTCGCAGACACCCACACCGTTCCAGTCACGGGTCGCCGAGCCGGCGACTGGAACGCCATGGGTGTCTCACGGCCCCGCAGACACCCACACCGTTCCACCCACGCCCCGGAGACCCCGTGACTGGAACGGTGTGGGTGTCTCGAGGGCGTGTTTCGGAAGTGCCGCGGCCGGCGCCGCGGCGCCGGCGGTTCAGTCCGGCGGGGCGAACACGGACGTGAAGATGACGACCAGCGAGGCCACCGAGATGACGGCGGCGCCGAGGGCCACGTCGACCGTCACCGTCAGCACGAGCCCGACCAGCGCCAACCCCGTGCCGGCGAACACCACGACGCGTTGCTTCCTGGTGAGGCGGGACCACGCCGCCCGCTGCCGGTCCATGTCGCCACGGTGTCACGGGTGGCCGCGTTCCGCAGCCCGGGCCGCGTCGAGCACGGCCGGCGCGGGCCGGGTGTCAGTCGTCGCCGCGGACCCGGGCGTGCAGGTGCATGTCGTGCGGCCCGTCCGCGTGCACGGCGGCGCGGCGTCTGGTGCCCTCCGGGCGGAAGCCGGCCTTGACGGCCACCCGGCAGGAGGCGTGGTTGCGGGTCGAGTGGTCGAGTTCGAGGCGGTGGAAGCCGGCCGCACCCAACGCCCACTCGCTCGCCGCCCGCAACGACCGGGAGGCCAGGCCCGCGCCGCGAGCGGCCGGGACCACCCAGTACGCGCACACCGCTACCCCGTCACCGAGGTCGATGCCGCCGAGGACCATGCGTCCCACCATGGCGCCGCCGCCGTACGTCATCGCCCAGCTCGCCGCCGTCTCCTGCCGCCACGCCCGACGGTAGAACGCGAACCACTCGCGGACCTGCTCCTCCGAGGCGGGTCGGCGGGTGTGCCAGCGTCGGATCTCCGGATCCTGGTAGGCCGCCAGGAACTCCGACGCGTCGTCGTCCTGCCAGGGCCGCAGGACGAGGTCGCCGGCGGTGAGCGTCGGCTGCGGGCCGGCGGCGAGGGTGCCGGCGGGAACGGCGAGCGGTGTCGAGAGTGGAAACCTCACCCGCCCATCCTGCACCCGATCGAACCCTAGAATCGGGTGGTGAGCAGGATCGATCGGGCGAGCCGGACGATAGCCGCGGCGCCGGCGGCCGTCTACGACGCGCTTCTGCGCCGGGACGCGCTCGAGACGTGGCTGCCGCCCGACGGCATGCGCGGGCGGATCGAGCGGTGGGATCCGCGCCCCGGCGGCGGCTTCCGGATGGTGCTCACCTACCTCGACCCCACCGACAGCCCGGGCAAGACGTCGGACGCGACGGACGTCGTCGACGTCGGGTTCGCCGACCTGGTGCGGCCGGCACGGGTGGTCCAGACCGCCGTGTTCCAGGCCGACGACCCGGCGTACGCGGGCACCATGACGATGACCTGGCACCTGGCCGCGGCCGGCGACGGCACCGACGTGACGGTCACCGCGACCGGCGTGCCACCCGGCATCGACCAGAGCGTCCACGAGGAGGGCATCGCGTCCTCGCTGGCGAACCTCGCCTCCTACGTCGAACGCGGCGAGTGACCCGCGTTCGTCACCGCATCGCGGCGCGCGCCTGCTCGACCTGCCCGACGATCCGGCCGGCGCCGGCGGAGCCGGCCAGTGCCTCGGCCTCGTCCAGCAGGGCCCCGGCCTCCTCGGGGCGGCTTCGCGCCAGCGCGACGTAGGCGAGGCCGACCAGGTTCGCGGCGACGCCCGCCGGGAACGCGCACTCGCGGCGCAGGCGGGTGGACTCCTCCAGGTGGCCGTGCGCGTCGTCCAGATCACCGGCCATGTGGGCGGCGATCCCCAGGTGTCGCAGGGCGTACGACCGGGTCAGGTCGTCCGCGACCTGCTCGGCGAGCACACGGGAGCGTTCGAGGTGGGGGACGGCGGCGGCGTTGTCCGCGCGTACCACCTGGTGGTAGACGCCGATCTGGAAGCGGGCCCGAGCCTGCCCACCCAGGTCTCCCAGGGCTTCGTAGGTCGCGCACGCCCGCTCGAAGAGTGCCAACTCGTGCGGGTCCTCGACCCGGTCGTCGAGGAAGCGGGCGTGCAGGACGCGGCCCCTGGCGAGCGCGAGTTCCGCCTCCACGGCGTCGAGCGCCCGGTCGGCGGCCGGCAGCAGGCTGCGGTCGCCTTCGAACACCACCCGGTCGCAGAGGTCGCCGGCCCGCCGCAGAAGATCGTCAGCGTTCATCGGTCCAGTGTGGAAGACGCTCGGCTCTCCTGTCCGCCCCGAGGCGTCGAGTCCGGGCCGGTACCGTCCTGGCATGACAGCGGTGGCAGCGGGAGTCTTTCGACGGACCCCTCTCGAACGGTCCGACCAACGCGTCGCGTGGGACCGCAAGGATCAGGCCTTCTTCGCCGCCGGCGCGTGCCACATCCTGGCCTGGGTGTGCCGGGACGCCCACCCGGACCGGCCGATCGGGCTCACCGGGCTGCACTTCGCCGACGACCCGCAGGTCTGGCACGTCTACGCGACCTGGGCGGGTTGGGCCTTCGACCACTCCGGCTGGCATCCCGAGCCGCACCTGCTGGCCGCGAACCGCGACTTCGAGAGCCGGCCGGTGGAAGCCGTCGCGCTCCCCGACGACCTGGCGGAGTTCTGCGCGGCGCACCACAGCCGGATGCCGCACCAGTACTGGGCGGACCCGCTCCCCCGCGCCCGCGCCTACCTGGCCCGGCACACGCCGCCGTGGGCGTAGCCGTCCGACTGCCTCACCCGTCGTGGCGGGCGGCGGCGTCGTAGGACTCGCGGGCGTCGAGCAGCTCGTCCCAGTGCCGCTCGGTCCAGGCGCACGCCACCGCGATCGGTTCGAGCAGGCTGCGACCCACCGGCGTCAGTTCGTACTCGACGTGTCGCGACCGTCCTTCGCGGACGGTGCGCCGGACGAGTCCGTCGCGTTCCAGGGCGCGCAGCGACCGGGTGAGCACCTTCGGGGTGACGCGGCGCAACGGCACCCGCAACTCGGAGAACCGACGTGGCCCGCCTTCGAGGCACCGGATGACGAGCGCCGCCCACTTGTCGCCGAACCGGATCGGGTTGAGCGACGACGGGCACAACTCGTCGAACATGTCGGCGGGCAGCGGTTGCCTCATCCCACCCACGATACGGGTATCCGCGCGGAAACCGCGGCCCCCGATACCGTCGCCGAACCGGCCGGGCGTGCGGGCTCCGGCCCTGGTGAGAGGCGTTCTGACATGAACATCGTGGTCTTCGGCGCGGGCGGCCGCGCCGGGCGAGCGGCCGTCGGCGAGGCGCGGCGACGCGGCCATCAGGTCACCGCCGTGGTACGCGACCCGGCCCGCCACCGCGACCCGATCGACGCCCGGGTGGTGGCGGGCGACGTCACCGACGCGGCCGACGTCGCGCGGGCGGCAGCCGGGCACGACGCGGCCGTCAGCGCGGCGGTCGACCTGGCCGCGCCGCCGCGCGACTTCTTCACCGCCGCGTCCCGTGCGCTGGCCACCGGGCTGGCGAAGGCGGGCGTACGCCGGTTGGTGGTGGTCGGCCTCGCGTCGGTCCTGCCCGGCGCGTCCGGCGCTCCGCTGATGGACGAGCCCGGCTACCCGAACGAGTACTGGTCCTTCTATCTGGGGCACGCCTCCGGCCTTGCGGAGCTGCGGGCCGGCGACCTCGACTGGGCGTACGTGGCGCCGGCCGGCGACTTCGACCACGGTGGGGCGCGCACCGGCCGATACCGGCTCGCCGAGCACGGCGACGCGGCCAGCCGGATCAGCTACCCGGACTTCGCGATCGCGCTGCTCGACGAGGTCGACGCACCTCGCCACCACCGCGGCGCCGCGAGCATCCGGGAGTCGTGACCTCGCGGCGCCGGTCGGTGAGCGGCCGTGAACGGATCGCCTTGACGGTCGCCGCGCGCACCGGCTCTACTGGTCGACGTGGTCGACGAATCCCAAGTTCCCATGTCAAGGGAGACCGCCGGGCACGAGGCGAGTCCTGGCCTCTCGGCGGATGCATACCTCGCAGACCGCCTCGCTCAGTACCAGTCCTGGTATGACAAGAAGGCGGTCAGGGCGAAGGCCACCCATCTCCGAACCCGCACGGCCGCCGTCGTCGGTGGTTCTCTCGTCCCGGTCCTCGTCAACCTCGACTTTCCCTACGCCCAGGCGGTGACCACCGTCGTTAGCCTGATCGTTGCCGGCGCGGTGTCGTTGGAGAGCGTGTTCCGCTATCGGGAGCAGTGGAAGAACTACCGGTCGACAGAGCAGACCCTGGGGCACGAGAGGATCTACTTCCTCACCCGGACCGGCGTGTACACCGAACTGGACGACGTCACCGCCTTCGCCACCCTGGTCGAGCGGGTGGAGGCGACGATCGCCAACGAGAACGCCGCGACCCTGAGCGTCATGACCCAGGTCGGCTTCGCCGGCGAGGACGGGCAGCCTGCGATCGAGCGGCAGGGCGGCCGGCAGTAGCTAGCCCTCGATGCCGGCGGACCACACGATCTGCCGGACCTACCCGCGGCGGTAGCCCGTACGCCGGACGGGGTCCACCTGACGGGCTCCGCCCTGGTACTCCACCACCACCACGCGTTGCAACTCGGCCCGAGCAGCGTCGACTGCGCGGGACGTGCGGTCCCGGCGCGGATCCGGCCGGCACCGTCCGCGCGGTTGTCGGAGTTGGTTGGTAGAAGTGCGTCGGACATCGCGGTGAGAGGAGACGGATCGTGGAGATGCGCGACGCGGCCGACAGGTGGGCGAAGACGTGGGCCCACGGATGGCCCGCCCAGGACATCGACGGCATCGTCGGTCTGCAGGCCGAGGACGGCGTGCACTGGGCATCGATGTTCCGGCCCTACCGTGGACGAGCCGGCCTGCGCGACTATCTGCGGGAGTCCTTCGACGAGGAGAGCCGCCCCGCCGAGGTCTGGTTCGGCGAGCCGCGCGTCGACGGAGACACTGCGGCCGTGGAGTACTGGGCGGTGATCTACCCGAACGACAAGCCTCTCACCGTCTCCGGCTGCACGCTGCTGCGCTTCGACCATCAAGGGCTGGTGGCCGAGGCGCGCGACTACTCCCACGTGCGGGAGGGCCGCTCCCTGCCCCCGCCCGGCCTGATGCCGGCTCGGTGACCGAGCTTCCGGGCCCCACCAGCTCCACGGCGAGCGCCGCCAGCACGGCGCCACCCGCGAGCCACCAGCGGCCGGAACCCGGTGCGGGAGCGGCGCACCCGGAGCCGAAGTGTGTAGCTACCCCCGGCTCCGTCCTTCTCGACAGCCCCCACCGCGAGTCGGATCCCGTTGTCAGCCACGTCCGTGATGGTGCCCAGGACGATGGGAACGGTCAGCCAGACGGAACCGGGCGGTGAGGTCGTCGGCGAGGTCGCGCACGTCACGCGAACCGTCGACGGTCACCACCGGCAGGCCCGACGCGACGGCCTGGCGGCGGATCTCGGCGTCCCACAGCTCGTCGCGCGCCAGCCGCAGGACCAACGCCTCGTCGTGGTCGCCGTCTCCCCAGTTCGCCCGGGCCCGCGCCGGGTCGGCGAACCGGGCACGCAACGCCCGGTCCCGGAACACCGGCGTCGGCAGGAGGAACGCCGCCTGCTCCGGCCACGTCAGCAGCGGGGCGACCTCCCGGGGCAGAGTACGGAAGTCGTCGACCAGGACCGGACGATCCACGGGCAGCCCCAGCAGGTCGTCCACCACGAAGCCGAACGTCTCGCCGTGCAGGCTCGGCATCGACTCGTAGATCTCCTGTGCGCTGCGGCCGTTCCACCGCCGCGCCGCCGGGGCGTTCAGCAACGCCCAGAGGTACGGCTGGTCCCGCGCGGTGCACCGGCCGACGTACCCCCGCTCGGCGCGGTCGCCGTCGTAGACCAGCACGTCGTGGCGCTCGGCCAGGGCCCGGACGAGGGTGCTCTTGCCCGACCCGGTGCCCCCGGCGAGCCACCGCACGTGCGAGAGGCGGTCAGCGAGGTCCGCGGGACGCCTCACCGCCCGGCGGCCTCTCGCGCGTTCCGCTCCACCATGTCGCGATGCGCGGCCCAGTGCGCCGCGTCCGCCGCCGGCACGTTCGTCGTCGTACGCAGCAGCCCGACCGTGCCGTCGATCAGCTCCCGGACGATGTCGGCGTGACCGGCGTGGCGCTGCGTCTCGGCGGTCACGTGAACCAGGACCTGATGCAGCGTCACCTCGCCGCCGTCGCCCCACCACGGCACCCGACCGACCGCGTCCAACGGCAACGCCTCGATCGTCGCGTCCGCGTGTGCCCAGGCCTGCCGGTACAGGTCGACGATGGACTCGCGCGACTCCGTCGGCAGCGCCCAGGCCTCCCACGCCTCCTCGCCCTCCGGCCACCGGGGAACGGCGTCGCTCGGACGCCCGAAGGTCTCACCGAAGTATCCGAACTCGCCTCGGGCCAGGTGTTTGACCAGGCCCAGCAGGTTCGTGCCGGTGGCCGTCAACGGGCGCCGGGCGTCGTACTCGCTCAGCCCGTCGAGCTTCCACACCATCGCCTCGCGCGCCCCACTCAGGTAGTCGCGCAGATCCGCCTTCGGGTCGTAGATCGCCATGGCGGACAGCATGCGCCATCGACCGTCGACGCGGAGCCCCGGTAGCGCATGTGCCACGATCCCCGACCATGCGTCTCCCGTACGGTCTGCTCGTCGCGTCCGTCGCGGCCGGTCTGCTCTCGGTCGCGGCGGCGCTGCTCGCCATGCGGGCCGCGTCGCTGCAGTTCGGCCTGATCATGCTGCTCGCACTGGTCGGCCACGTGCTGGCGAGCCCGGGTGTGCGCCGCGTCAGGTGGGCCGTCGCCGCGGGCGTCGGGCTACTGGCGGTGGTGACGGCGACCCGGCTCTTCCGGTACCAGGAGCAGGCCGATGACGCCGGCTGGCCGACCACCGGCCAGGGGTTGGCGAAGGCGGCCCTGGCGGCGCACTGGCGGGAACAGATCGACCGGGAGAGGCTCGTCGCGCTGGGCGTGGCGCTCGGCGTCCTCTGTCTCACGGTCGGGGTCGCGGCGCTGCCGTCCCGCGGCCGGCGCGGGGGTGCGGCGACGGCGGTCCTCGCGGTGCTGCTCCTCGCCTGGTTCGGCGTACGCGTGGCGCCGGAGTTCGGCGGTCGTCCGCTGCCGGACCTGCTCGGGACGGTGTGGCCGGCGCTGCTCGCCGCCGTCGTGGCCATGGGGGCGCTCGCGCTGTCCGGGTGGCGGGCGGACCGGCGGTGGCTGCTCCCGATGGGGTTGGTCCTGCTGTCGCTCGCGACGGCCCGCACCTGCTCGGATCTCGCGGCGTCGTGGGCGGGCTGGTGGATCGTGGCCAATCCGGCCGAGGCCACCTTCCTGCAGGTCGGGATGGCGGTGAGCGCGGGAACGGATGACCTGCCTCTGGTATCGGAGGCCGTCGAGGTGGCGGTCGCGCTCGCCGGCACGGGGCTGGTGGCCGTCGGCGCGCTGCGCAGTTCCCGCGAGGCCCGCGCCTCCTAGGTGGACGCTGAGCAAGGGCCGATCTCGCGGGGCAGTGCGGTCCGGCCGCTGCCGCTAGGATCTCCATGTTTTTTGCCTGCAACGGGGAGGACCATCCACATGCGATCGAAGTTGGCGGCGGGTGTCCTGGTGGCGCTCGCCTTTCTGATTCCGGCCGCGCCGGCGGCGGCTCAGGCGCAGGCGCCCGGGTTGGACCCGGCCTGCCAGACGGTCGAGCGCAAGGTCTACAAGGACATCCGCGAACTCGTCACCATCGACCTGGACGCCGCCACCACCACCCAGGTGCGTCTGCTGGCCAACCAGATCCTGGCCGAGGCGAACCGCGAACAGTTGCCCGTCCTGTCGGAAGCCATTCAGAAGCGGCTCGACGGCACCGCCGACGATCTGCGCGCGTTCCTCAAGGCGGACTTGAGCGGCGCCTGGTTGGCGGCTCTGCGGGTCGAGGCGTACCGGACCTTGACGAACGCCGGCCCCAACGTGCAGGACGCGGCGAAGAAGGCGCTCGACGACGGGTCCATCGACGTCCTCCTGGCCTACCTGAACAACGGCGTGTACGAGGCCCGTGAGCTGGACTGCAAGTCGCAGCCCACCGCGACCCCGACGTCGCAGCCCACCGCGACGCCGAGCGTCACGCCCAGCGCCACGGCGACCGGCGTGCCGACCTCCGCTCCCTCCGTCAGCCCGGGCGCTCCCGGCGGCGAGGGCGGCGAGGGTGGCGGGTTGCCGGTGACCGGTTCCGACACCGCAACCGTGGCCGGCATCGGCGGCGTGCTCCTGCTCCTCGGCGGCGTGGGCTTCGTGATCGGCCGCCGGCGCCGGGCCCGCTTCGTGGCCTGACCCCGCACGACGCGCCCGGCCCGGCACCCCGTCGGGCCGGGCGCGTCTTTGCGCGGTGCGTGACGAGCCCCGATCCGAACGGGGTGCCGAGCCGCTACGGTGGCGAACGTGACGGACGATGTGCCGGTGGTCGAGGTGGTGCCCTACGACCCGAACTGGCCCGAGCGGTTCACCGTCGAACGACTGCTGTTGTCGGAGGCGCTGCCTGCGGCGCTGAGCGTCGAGCACTTCGGGTCCACCAGCATTCCCGGCATGGCGGCCAAGCCCATCATCGACATCCAGGCGGTGGTGCCTGAGGTCGACGCGATCGTCACCGACCTCCGGCCACTTGAAAGGCTTGGGTACGTCCATCGTCCGACCGCCTTCGCCGAGGACGACGACCACTTGTTCTTCGCGAAGGACACCGCCGGGAGGCGCAGCCACCATCTGCACGTCTTCCGCGTCACGTCACCGGTGCCGGAAGCGAACCGACTCCTTCGCGAATACCTCGCGGTCACCCCCGACGCCGCCCGCCGATACGAGGCGGCGAAGAGGCGTGCGGCGGCGCTGCATCCCCACAGCCGGGCCCAGTACGGCGCCGCGAAGGAAGAGATGATGACGCAGTTGTCGGCCGAGGCTCGCCTGTCGGGCCGATCGGCGAGGCACCGGCGCGTGGTGGGGCGGGCGGGGTTCGAGCCCGTGCCGGCCGGTGATCGCGGGGCAGTACGCTCCGCCCGCCGCAGCTAGGATCTCCCTGTTTTTGCCTGCAACGGGGAGGACCATCCACATGCGATCGAGGTTGGCGGCCGGTGTCCTGGTGGCACTCGCCTTTCTGTTTCCGGCCGCGCCGGCGGCGGCTCAGGCCCAGGCGCCCGGGTTGGACCCGGCCTGCCAGACGGTCGAGCGCAAGGTCTACACGGACATCCGCAAGCTCATCACCATCGACCTGGACACCGCGACCGATCAGGAGCTCCGGGTGTTGACCGCCCAGATCCTGCACGTGGCGAACACCGACGAGTTGCCCGTTCTGCCGCAAGCCATCCAGGAGCAGCTGAAGGGCACCCCGGAAGGCCTGCGCGCATTCCTCAAGCAGGGCGTGCTCGACGCCTGGTCGACGGGTCTGCGGGTCACGGTGGCCCAGACGCTGACGAACGCCGGCCCCAACGTCGAGGCGGCCGCGCAGAAGCTGCTCGGCGCCCCGTCCATCGACGCCTACCTGGCCTACCTGAACAACGGCGTGTACGAGGCCCGTGAGCTGGACTGCAAGTCGCAGCCCACCGCGACCCCGACGTCGCAGCCCACCGCGACGCCGAGCGTCACGCCCAGCGCCACGGCGACCGGCGTGCCGACCTCCGCTCCCTCCGTCAGCCCGGGCGCTCCCGGCGGCGAGGGTGGCGGGTTGCCGGTGACCGGTTCCGACACCGCAACCGTGGCCGGCATCGGCGGCGCGCTGCTGCTCCTCGGCGGCGTGGGCTTCGTGATCGGCCGCCGGCGCCGGGCCCGCTTCGTGGCCTGAGCCCCACACCACGCGCCCGGCCCGACACTCCGTCAGGCCGGGCGCGTCTTGCCCGGCGCTCGACGCGGATCGTCCTGAGCACGCGGTGCCGGCGAGAGCGCTCGCAGGTCAGTCCGGCTGGGGGGCGAAGGGATTGCGGCGCCGTTCCCGTAGCTCCCGGTCTGCCGCGCACAGATAGTTCCAGGCGCCCCCCGCGACCGAGTCCAGATCCGGCAGCGCGCCGCCCCACCTCGGCGAACGGTCGCCGATCTGATCGAGGTAGCGCCGGTAGACCGCCAACTCGCCGTACCGCGGGTCCTGCCGCCAGAGGGCGTACGGCTGCTCGCGGAGCCAGTCGCAGGCCGCGTCCCCCTCGGCGATCAGGTCTGCGGTCGGTGGCAGCACCTCCAGCGGCTCGTCGCTCTGCCGGTTGCCGTACTGCTTGAGGTACGCCAGGTATCCGTCCTCGTCACGGGGATGGGTGACATGGACCCAGAGAACGGCGACCGGCGCGGCCAGCACACCGGCGACGGCCATTCCCACCATGACCCGCAGGCGTTTCCGCACGGGTGCCGCTACCTCGTCGCCCGGGAGGACGGGCTGGCGGTCCCGGCCCGCGGGGGCACCGGCATCGGGGTGTTGAGCCGGCAACTCTCCATGAACAGGCCCTCGCCGTCTTTCCACAGGGCGCGTGCGTCGTCGTCGTTCAGCGTATCAACCGTCCTTGATGCGCGAGGGAAGCACGGGCGGGGCGGTTGCGGCATCATCAACGGATGAGCGAGCCCAAGATGCAGGTGCGAGCACGGGTGCGGCACGAGCCTGACCGCTCATACGCCGTACTGGTCGAGGGTCCGGACGGCGAGGTGGAGGTAGGCCGCACGGGCAGGACAGCGGATCTCTGGGCGCTGGCCCAGGCCGGTGCAGTTCGTCTGTTCGGTGACAGCCCTGGGGCGGACAACCTCACCCTCCACGTCCCGCAACCGCCCTACGGCCAGGACGGGCAGTGGGTTCGTATCATCGCCGGGGCAAACCGGGACGACCCCTCAGAGAGCGCCGACATCGGCGTCCTGGCGCAGGCGCACTGGCTCGGCCACGAAGGCGCCTGGTTCGTGACGGTCACCGGTACGGGTACCGGCATCGTCCCGAGCGAGCACCTGGACTTCGAACCGGTTGTCACGGATGAAGAAGTGGCGGCCTTCCACACCTACATCACCGCTACGGCCGCAAGCTGAGGCCGTGCCGCCTGCCCGCCGTGCCATCCCGTCCACCGTCGACTGGTGGTGGTAGCTCCGGTCACTGCCTGAGGATCTGCAGTTCGTCTCCCCAGCCTTCGATGATGGGGGTCAGCGCGGGTACGGGACGCTCGTTGTCAAAGGTCGCGCACAGGCTCTCGACCCGCTTGAAGGTTGCCCGTACGGCGGCCGGATCGCCGTCGAGGGTGGCTTGCAGCAAAGACAGGAGTTCCCGGGCATCCCACTCCGGCACGGGGTGTTCGCGGAGTTCCCATGGCAGGTACTTGTGATAGGGACGCACCCGTCCGGCCAGCGAAAAGATGACGTCCAGCAGCCAGGGCACTGATTCGGCAGCATCGAGGCGGCGTTCCAATTCGCGTCCGTCGCGGTCGTTCTTGAGGGCTCGGTACGCATAGTTCAGCCACCCGTCCAGGCGGTCGTGCTCGACGAGAATCGTCTCTGCCTCGTCGGGCGTCACCGTGGCCAACCGGTGAAGGGCGGAGGGCAGCCGGCCCTGTGTGCGGTCGAGGAGGATCGGGGCCCACGCGAACGACCAGCGGAACCACCAGCCTCCGCTCCCGAACGGGGGTACCTCTTCCAACTGGGAGAGCGGGACCGGGATCTCGTCGAGGTCAGGGGACCGGGCCGTGGTGCGCTCGCCCATGCCGTGCTCGGTGAGAACGACGTACACGTCCAGGTCCGAGCGCTCGGTGGCGAGCCCTCGGCCTACCGAACCGGAGAGGACCAGGCCCAGCAGGTCCTCGCCGTGATCCGCATCGTTCCGGGCCGCAAGCTCCGTCAGCACTCCCAGGCGCTGGGACGAGAGACCCGGTGGAAGGTTCAGGCCCTCGGGTGCTTCGGCCACACGCAGCACCCTTCTCTCACCGAGCCCCTGACACCTGTCGCTGGTGGGGCGGGCGGGGTTCGAACCCGCGACCGAGGGATTATGAGTCCCCTGCTCTAACCGGCTGAGCTACCGCCCCGTCACCGCGCCGGATCGTAACCTGCCGATCGATCCCCGGCCACCACCGAGCCGGCGGCAAAGCCTGCCGCGACAGCACGATGGGCAACGCGAGAATAACAGCGAGCAGCCGGCAGGCAGGTGTCAGGAACGCAGCTCGTCCAGGACCGCCCCGGCGGTGCGCCAACCGCTCGCGAGCGCGCCCTGGATGGACGGGCTGTCCCGGTGGTCGCCGGCCACGAACAGGCCGTCGCCGAGCGCCACCGGCTTGCGCAGCCGGCCCTGCGGCGGCGGGGCGGCGGGCAGCGCGTCCGGCACCGTGACGGTGGTGAGGTGGGTCCAGTCGGCGGTGGAGCGGCCGTAGAGGCGGTCCAGCTCGCGCCGGATCACCGGCTCGGGCGGGGCCTGCGGGCCGACCACGGAGGTGGCCACCAGATGCTGGCCGTCCGGCGCGTACGTGGGCGCGGCCTTGCTGATCACCACCGTGTTGGCGACCAGTTCCCGCCGGTCGCCGTCGAGCAGCAGGATCGGCTCGTCGAGCGGCGCCGAGTCGGTGCGGTGGTAGTAGGTGGTGTAGGCGTGCATGCGTACCCGGTCGATCGTGGGCAGCAGCGTGGCCGCCGCCGGCGGGTCCGCGGCGACCACGACGGCGCGGCAGGTGATCTCGCCGGCCTCGGTGCGGACCCGGCCGGGCGCGACGGCGGTGACCGGCGTCCGCAGGGCGATCAGCTCGGCGGGCAGGGGCGCGGCGACGGCCCGGGGCAGCGCGCCCATGCCCCGCGCGGGCAGGCCGATCCGGCCTCGGGCGAACGAGCGCAGGATGACCGCGAACACGTGGCTGGAGGTGGCCAGCTCGCGGTCGAGCAGCACGCCGCTCAGGAACGGCCGGAGCAGTTCCTCGATGATCGCGCTGGAGAGCCCGGCCCGGCGCAGCGCCGTCTCGGTGCTGGTCTCCGGCGCGGTGAGCAGCCGCCCGACGGGCAGTGTGGCGCAGCCGCCGGCGAGCGCGGCCAGGCGCAGCCGGTCGCGCAGCGAGCCGACGCCGGCGGTCAGCGCGCCGGGCGCGCCGGTGGGCTCGCGCAGCGGGTTGACCAGCCGCGCCAGCCGGTCGCCGCGGCGCACCAGCACCCCGGAGGTGAACCAGCCCAGGTCGAGGGCGTCGAGGTCGAGCAGTGAGCCGAGCCGGGGGTAGGCGGTGTTGAGCACCTGGAAGCCCCGGTCCAGCAGGAACCCGTCGACCTCGTCGGTGGCGACCCGCCCGCCGAGCCGGTCGCCGGCCTCCAGCAGCCGCCACGGCACGCCGGCGCGGTGCAGCCGGCGGGCGGCGGCGAGGCCGGCCAGGCCGCCGCCGACGACGACCACGTCGGTGTCAGGCACGGTCCACCCCCGCTCCGGCGCGGTCGCCGTCGCGGTGCGACTTCGACAGCCGGCTCGGCCACCACACCTTGGGCCCGATGTCGTACGCGAGCGCGGGCACCAGCAGCGAACGGACCACGATGGTGTCGAGCAGCACCCCGGCGGCGACCGCCACGCCCAGCTCCACCAGCACCACCAGCGGGAGGACGGCGAGCGCGGAGAACGTGGCGGCGAGCACGATGCCGGCGGAGGTGATGACGCCGCCGGTGACGGCCAGGCCGGCGAGCACCCCGGCGCGGGTGCCGCGCCGCACCGACTCCTCGCGGACCCGGCTCATCAGGAAGATGTTGTAGTCGATGCCGAGCGCGACCAGGAACACGAAGGCGAACAGCGGGAAGGACTGGTCGACGCCGGGGAAGTCGAAGACGTACTTGAAGAGCAGCGCGCAGAGCCCGAGCGTGGCCAGGAACGACAGCACCACGGTGGCGATCAGCAGCACCGGGGCGACCAGGGCGCGCAGCAGCAGCGCCAGGATGATCGCGATGACCAGCAGCACCACCGGGATGATGACGTTGCGGTCGCGCACGGACGCGTCGGCGGTGTCGACGTTGATGGCGGTGAAGCCGCCGACCACGGCGTCCGCGCCGGGCACCGCGTGCACCGCCTCGCGCAGGTCGCGGATGGCCTGTTCGGCGCCGTTGCTGTCGGGCGGGTCGGCGAGCGTGACGTTGAGCTGCACCCGGCCGTCGACCACCTTCGGCGGCGCGTCGGGGTCGGGCGGCGCGTTCTGGCCCTGCTGGCCGAGCGGTGCCACCGAGGCGACGCCCTTGACGCCCTGCGCCACCTGGGCGACCCGCTGGGCGGCGGCCTGCGCGGTGAAGATGGTGGCCGGGCTGCCGGTGCCGGCCGGGAAGTGCCTGTCGATGACCTCCTGGCCGGCCACCGAGTCGGTGCGCTGGGTGAACAGCTGTGTCTGGCCGAGGGTGGTGGCGCCGAGCTGGGTCACCCCGATCGCGAGGGCGGCCAGGACCACCGCGGTGACGATCCAGACGGTACGCGCGCGGCGCGCCACGAAGCCGGCGATGCGCCCCCAGATGCCGTGCTCGGTGCGCGGGTCGGCGTCGTCGTGCCGGGGGCGCCGGGGCCAGAACGCCCAGCGACCGCCGAGCACCAGCAGGGCGGGCAGGAACGTCAGCATCACCAGCAGCGTGGCGGCGATGCCGACGGCGCTGACCGGGCCGAGCGCCCGGTTGGAGTTGAGGCTGGACAGCAGCAGGCAGAGCAGGCTGACGATGACCGTGGCGCCGGAGGCGACGATGGCCGGGGCGGCGCCTTTCCAGGCGGCCTTCATGGCGTCCCAGGGGCGTTCGTGCCGGTGCAGTTCCTCGCGGTAGCGGGCGATGAGCAGCAGCGCGTAGTCGGTGCCGGCGCCGAAGACGAGCACGGTGAGGATGCCCTGCGCCTGCCCGTTGAGCTTGACCACGTCGTGCTTGGCCAGCAGGTAGACGAAGACGGCGGCCAGCGAGTACGACATGCCGGCGGCCAGCAGCGGAAAGATCCAGAGCACCGGGCTGCGGTAGACGATCAGCAGGATGACCAGCACCACGACCAGGGTGACCAGCAGCAGCGGCCCGTCGATGGCGGAGAACACCTCGATCAGGTCGCCGAGCAGGCCGGCCGGGCCGGCGACGTCGACGGTGAGCCCGTCGCGGTCCGGGCCGGCGATGGTGCGCAACTCGTCGACGACGCTGCGGATCTGTTCGCCCTCGGCGCTGTCGATCGGCACGATGATCTGGGCGGCCTGCTTGTCCTGGCTGACGATCGGTGGGGGCAGCGGGCCGATCACGCCGGGCACCTGGGCGAAGCGCGCGGCGTCGGCCTGGATCCGTTGCTGGTCGGCGGGGGTGATGCCGCCGGTGCGTTCGTAGACCACCAGCGCCGGCGTGCTCTCCCGGTCGACGAAGCCGGCGGAGAGGTCCTGGGCCCGGGTGGCCTCGGCGTCGGTCGGAAGGAAGGAGGCGTTGTCGTTGGTGGCGACGTCACCGAGCTTGCCGGCGTACGGGCCGGCGACGCCGCCGACGATCAGCCAGCCGAGCACCACCGCCACCGCGATCAGCGTCGCGGTCCAGCGGCTGCGTCCTGCGGCCATCTCCACCACCCTCGAATCGACGCATCAATCGACGCAGCGGGAGTCTAAGTCGACCCGGACCATCCTGCCGTCCCAAGCCGCGTTCGCGGGCGGAAATCGGGCGGCCCCGGCGACGAGAAACGCCCGCCGGCAGGGCCGACGGGCGTGTGGTGGAGCGAAGCTCCCCCGATTGGACTCGAACCAATAACCTGCCGGTTAACAGCCGGCTGCTCTGCCAATTGAGCTACAGGGGATCGTGCACCGCCCAGCTCGGATCTCCCCGTGCCGTGCGACGGGAAAAGAATACAGGACATCGGGGGGTGGTGCGCCAGTGGGTTGCCGGGCCCTCAGAATCGGGATAAATCGCCATCTCGACACAGGGAGGCATGAGCCGAGAGGAGGATGGGTAGTTAGCCACCAACAGAGTTCAGGGACGGAAGGAGCCGCCATGCGCGGAAAGATCATGTTTCTTGGCGGGCTGGCAGCGGGATTCGTCCTGGGCGCCCGTGCCGGCCGGGAGAAGTACGAGGAGCTGGTGGTCCGCGGGCGTAAGGTGCTCGACCACCCGACCGTCCAGGAGGCGGCGGGCGTCGCGCAGGCCCAGGCGACCCGGCTCTACTCCGAGGGCAAGGACAAGCTCGGGCAGAGCAAGCTCGGCGAGAAGATCTCGACCGGCAACGGCAGCAAGTCGGGGCTGACCGACGCCGACAAGCCGTTCGCCGGCACGCCGGCGGCGGTCGGCAGCAAGTCCGGCACCACCGGTACGAGCGCGACCGGCTCGACCACCACCGGCACCAGCACCAAGCCGAACGGCACGAGCAGCACCCTCTGACGTCAGCGGACAGCGGGCCGGACACCTTCGGGTGACCGGCCCGCTCCCGTGTGCCCGCCCCACGCGTTCACGCCGCCGTGACGGCGGTGTGGCACATTCTCCGGTGGGGAGGTGGACGATCACATGGCGATGGTCGGACCGGAGACCGAGGATCAGGCGCGGCTGCTGCGGCTGCTGCGCGACGACGGCCCCCGGTCACGGGTGGAGCTGGTGGACGTCCTCGGGCTGCCCCGGGCCCGGTTCGCCGCCGAGGCGGATCGGCTGACCGAGCTGGGCCTGGTGGAGACCGCCGGACCGGCCGCGTCCCGGGGCGGGCGCCGCTCGTCGCTGCTGCGGATCGGCGCGCAGGTGCGCTTCGGCGCGGTCGCACTCGGCGACGGCCGGCTACGGGTCGCGCTCACCGACGGCGAGCTGAACCCGCTCGCCCGCCTCGACGAGCCGGTCGACGTGCGGCTCGGCCCGGAACCAGTGGTGGGCCGTGCGGTCGAGCTGCTCGGCAAGCTGCGGGCCGAGGCCGGGCTGGCCCGGCTGACCGGCGTCGGCGTGGCGCTACCCGCGCCGGTCGCGGTCCGCGACGGCTCGCCCGTCTCACCGCCCGCGCTGCCCGGCTGGCACCGATTTCCGGTACGCGACACGCTCGCCGCCGAACTGGGCTGCCCGGTGCAGGTCGACAACGACGCGAACGCCATGGCGCTCGGCGAGCGACACGCCGGCACCGGCCGCCCGTTCGACGACTTCCTCTACGTCAAGCTCGGCGACGCCGTCGGCTGCGGGCTGGTCCTCGGCGGCTCGCTCTACCGGGGCGCGGCCAGCGGGGCCGGCGACATCGGGCACCTCCAGCTCACCGAGGACGGGCCGCTCTGCGGCTGCGGCAACACCGGCTGCGTCGAGGCGTACTGCGGCGACGCCGCGCTGGTGCGGGAGGCGGCGACGGCCGCGCGGGCCGGGCGCTCGACGGCGCTGGCGGACCGGCTCGCGGCGGCCGGCGCGCTGACCGTGGCGGACGTCGCCGCGACGGCGACCGAGGGCGACCCGGCGGCGCAGACGCTGGTCCGCGACGCCGCCCGCCGGCTCGGGCAGGTGCTGGTCGGCCTGGTCAGCTTCGTCAACCCGGCCATAGTGATCATCGGCGGTGCGGCGCCGGGCATCGGGCCGGTCCTGCTCGCCGAGATCCGGGGCGTGGTCTACCGGCGATCCACGCCGCTGGCCACCGGCAGCATGCCGATCGTCCTGTCCGACCTGGACGACCGCGCCGCCCTCATCGGCGCCGCCCACCTGGTCAGCGACCAGGTCTACGCCGCACGCTGACCGCTCCCTGTCCCCCGCTGCCGGCGGCCACCAACCCGCTGCCGAACCTGTCCGGTCGCCGGGCCGTCGGACCGCCGGCGACCCTGCTCGACAAGCCCACGCCACGGCTCTGCCCAGCGGCCTACCCGGTGGGTCGGCACGCCGACCCGAACAGCAGTGCCGGCCGCCGCCGCATGCCTCTCACGCGCCTACAAAGTTGATGACGCAGGTGGGTCAATGGCGGCACATCCGGCCGGTCCGCTCCACAGGGCTCGGCCCTCTGGTGAGTGGAACGCTATGAGTGCCAAGCGCGCCCTCAGACACCCATGCCGTTCCACCCACGCCCTCACCGGACCACCGGTGGAACGCTATGGGTGCCAAGCGCGCCCTCAGACACCCATGACGTTCCACCGGAAGGTCGGAGGGCGGGCGCCGCGATGATATGGCCACTCGGGTCAACGGGCCCGGGGGCACGGGAGCGATTGGCGAGTCATCTGCGCCATCACGTTTGTAGGCGCGCGAGATTGCCCGGCCGCCGGGCTTCCGAGCCCGTCGGGGCGCCTACCACCGGGATCCGAGCCGCGGAGGTCGCGACGTCGGGACGTTGCCGAACTCCGAGCCCACCGGGCCGCCGAGCCGCCGGACTTCGGGCCGCGCCAGGCCGCCGGACTTCGGGCCACGCCGGGCTGCCGTGGCCGGCGCACCGGAGGGGGCGCGCCGGCCGGCGTGGGGGTCAGTCGCGGCTGGTGCTGAAGGCGGCGTCGAAGGCGGCGGTGGGGGCGTCGAAGGCGAGGCGGCGGACGAACTGGAGCGCCTCCGGCGCGCCGACCAGGCGGTCCATGCCGGCGTCCTCCCACTCGATCGAGATCGGGCCGTCGTAGCCGATCGCGTTCAACGCCCGGAAGCAGTCCTCCCACGGCACGTCGCCGTGGCCGGTGGAGACGAAGTCCCAGCCGCGTCGCAGGTCGGCCCAGGGCAGGTGGGACGAGAGGCGACCCCGCCGGCCGTCGCCGGTGCGGACCTTCGCGTCCTTGCAGTCCACGTGGTAGATCCGGTCGGCGAAGTCGAAGATGAAGTTGACCGGGTCCAGCTCCTGCCAGACGAAGTGCGACGGGTCCCAGTTGAGCCCGAACGCCTCCCGGTGGCCGATCGCCTCCAGGGTGCGCTTCGTGGTCCAGTAGTCGTAGGCGATCTCGCTGGGGTGCACCTCGTGCGCGAAGCGCACGCCCACCTCGTCGAAGACGTCCAGGATCGGGTTCCACCGGTCGGCGAAGTCCTGGTAGCCGCGTTCGATCATGGCGGGCGGCACCGGCGGGAACATCGCCAGCGTGTGCCAGATGGACGACCCGGTGAAGCCGACGACGGTCCGTACGCCGAGCTTCGCCGCCGCCCGCGCGGTGTCCTTCATCTCCTCGGCGGCCCGGCGGCGCACCCCCTCCGGCTCGCCGTCGCCCCAGATCCGGGCCGGCAGGATGTCCTGGTGCCGCTCGTCGATCGGATGGTCGCAGACCGCCTGCCCGACCAGGTGGTTCGAGATGGTGAAGACCTGGAGGTTGTGCTTGGCGAGCGTCTCCCGCCTGCGCTCGACGTAGGAGTCGTCCGCGAGCGCCTTGTCGACCTCGAAGTGGTCGCCCCAGCAGGCGATCTCCAGGCCGTCGTACCCCCACTCGGCGGCGAGCCGGCAGACCTCGTCGAACGGAAGATCGGCCCACTGGCCGGTGAAGAGCGTGATGGGTCGCGCCATTGTCCTTCTCCCCTGTCGTGATGGGGGATTCCGTTGCGGACCGGGGCGAGGGACCGGGGACGGCGACGGCTCGACACCGGTGGACGCTCTGGGCGTCTGCACCCGACGGGTTGCGCCTCCCGCCGGGTCACCGGCCACCTCGCGGTCGCCGTCCCCACTCTATGGCCTACCTCACGGCAGGGTCCAGCGTTGGTTCGCGGCGCCGGTGCAGGTCCACAGGTGCACCGGCGTGCCGTCCGCCGAGTTGTTGCCGGAGACGTCCAGGCACTTGCCGGACTGCGGGTTGCGCACCGTGCCGTCGGCCTGCGCCGACCAGTTCTGCGCACCCGTGCCGTTGCACGTCCAGAGCTGGATCTTCGTGCCGTCGGCGTTGGCGCCGCCGTTGACGTCGAGACACTTGCCCAGCGCCTTCACCGGCCCGTTCGGCGTCACCGTCCAGGTCTGCGCCGCCGACGAGTTGCAGGTGTAGAGCTGGATCTGGGTGCCGTCGGCGGTCGCCGCGTTGCGTACGTCCAGGCACTTGCCGGCCAGGCCCTTCACCGGGCCGGTCCCGCCGGTGCCGCCACCGCCGCGAACCAGCGTGAAGTCGTCGACGTCGAACAACCCGGAACCGGTGCCGGTGAAGGTCAGGTGGACCGTCTGGGTGCCCGACGGCACCCCGCTCAGCGCGGTGGTGACGTCGGCGAACGTGGTCCAGCTTCCGGTGTTCGGCACCGCCACCTGGCCGAGCAGCGGGCCGGTCGGTGAGCCGGTGCGCACCTGGATCGTGCCGCCCGGGCCGCCGGAGACCACCCGGGCGCGCAGCGACGTCACACCGGTCAGGTCCAGACCCTGGTAGGCGGCCCAGTCGCCCGGGTCGACGTACCCGAGGGTCTGCCCGCCGTTGGCCCCGGCCTTGGTGAACGCGCTGACGCCGCTGGCCGCGCTGAACGACTCGGCCTGCACTGTGGTGTTGCCGGTGGGCGGCGGGGTGCCGCCCAGTTCCTTGATCCGGATGTTGCGGAACGACGCGTCGTCACCGGTCCCGTGGTTCTGGATGCCGACGTGCCCGGCGAGCGACCGGACCGGGTCGGTGTTGGTGAAGTCGTTGATCCGGACGCCGTTGAGGAAGACCTGGAGCCGTTCGCCCTCGACCAGGATCTCGTAGGTGTTCCACTCCCCCGCCGGGTTCAGCGCCGCGTCCCGGGCGGCCAGGTCGGCGGACTTGAACCCGTAGATCGCCCCGGTGGTCCTGTCCGCCGAGTCGGTGGGGTCGATCTGCACCTCGTAGCCGTTGTTCACCGCCGAGTTCGGGTCGCTCGACGGCGGGAAGCCGACGAACACCCCGGAGTTGTCGTCGCCGGCGAGCCGCCAGTCCAGCTTCAGCGAGTAGTTGGTGAACTGCTTCGCGCTGTACCAGTAGAGACCCATGCCGCCGACCGAGGTGAGCGTGGCGTCGGAGTTGGTGAAGCTGCCCGGCCCGGCCTGCGACCAGCCGGTGGTGCCGCCGTCGTAGAGCGCGGTGTAGCCGGTCTCCGGCCGGCAGTCGGCCTTCGTGCGCCCGGCGGCGTAGCGGATGCCGCCGAGCAGGTGGGCGCGGAACGCGGGCTCGGCGTACGACGCCTGGGTGTGCCCGCCACCGGTGTAGAAGGACCGGCCGCCGCTGACGGACTTGCACCAGGCGTGCGGGTGGTCGCCGCCCATCGAACCCCCGCTGTAGGTGGACTCGTCCAGGCTGGCCAGCACGTGCGCGGTGGAGCGGGCGTTGGTGCGGTAGTCGTACCACTCGTCGGTGCGGTTCCAGCGTTGCGGCAGGTGCGCGGTGGCGGCGTGCGCCCGGTCCTCCACCTTGACGGTGGCCGGCTGGATCGCCGGGTGGGACGCGAACCAGGCGCCGACCAGGTTGCCGTAGAACGGCCAGTCGTACTCGGTGTCGGCGGCCGAGTGCACGCCCACGTATCCGCCGCCGGCGCCGATGTAGCTCTCGAACGCGGCCTGCTGGGTCGCGTTCAGCACGTCGCCGGTGGTGTTGAGGAAGATGACCGCCTCGAAGCGGGCCAGGTTGGCGGTGGTGAACTGGGCGGCGTCCTCGGTCGCGGTGACCGTGAAGTTGTTCGCCGCCCCCAGGTCACGCACGGTCTGCGTGCCGACCGCGATGGAGTCGTGCCGGAAGCCTGCGGTCTTGGAGAAGACCAGCACGTCGTAGGGGGCGTCGGCGGCCCATGCCGGGGTGGCGGACGCGGTGGCGGCGACGGCGGTCACCGCCACCAGCGCGGTACGGAGGAGTCTCATCGGTGTTCTCGCTTCCATCCTCACGGCAGCGTCCACTTCTGGTTGGCAGCACCGGTGCAGGTCCACAGGTGCACGGGCGTGCTGTCGGCGGAGTTGTTGCCGGACACGTCCAGGCACTTGCCGGACTGCGGGTTGCGCACCGTGCCGTCGGCCTGCGCCGACCAGTTCTGCGCACCGGTGCCGTTGCACGTGTAGAGCTGGATCTTCGTGCCGTCGGCGCTGGCGCCGCCGGACACGTCCAGGCACTTGCCGTACGCCTTGACTGTCGAGTTGGGGGTGACCGTCCAGGCCTGCGCGGCGGTGCCGTTGCAGGTGTAGAGCTGGATCTGGGTGCCGTCGGCGGTCGCCGCGTTGCGCACGTCGAGGCACTTGCCGGCCAGTCCCTTCACCGGCCCGGTCCGCACCGCCGAGGTGGTGAACGTGAACGCGTCCAGGTCGTAGAGCGCCCCGGTGCCGCCGGCGAACGTCAGGTAGAGCGTGGTGGTCCCGGCCGGCGGGTTGGTGACGGTGCCGGTGACCGTGGTGAACGAGTCCCAGGCGCCGGTGACCGGGACGGTGGCCGAGCCGAGCACGGTGCCGGTGGCCGAGCCGGCCCGCACCTGGAGCGTGCCGCCCGCGCCGGCCGAGGAGACCCGGGCGCTGAACCCGGTGGCGTCGGCGAGCAGATAGGGCTGGAACGCGATCCAGTCGCCGTTGTTGATGTCACCGACGGTCTTGCCACCCTCGGCGGTGCCCTTGTCGAACGTGTTGATCCCGGACGAGGTCTTGAAGTGCTCGGCCTGCCGGTGCCGGGGCTGGAGCGTGTGCTGGGTGTGGGTGGTGAGGCCGCCGGCGTCGGTGTACTCGGCGTCGAAGATGGCGAAGATGTTCGCCGCGTCGTCATGTTCGCCGTCCACCGGGATGGCGATCGAGCCGGTGCAGCCGGTGGCCGAGGTGATCTGGTGGCCGTGCTGGTCGTGGCCGAGCACGTAGGTCATCTTGACCTTGGTGCAGTCGATGGTGGCGTCCTCCGGGTCGGTGACGGTGATCCGGAACGGCACCGTGTCGCCGAAGGAGAAGAGCTTGCCGTTGCCGGGCGTCTCGATCACCACTGTCGGCGCGGTGTTGCCGACGGTGATCGTCACGCTGGCGGTGCCGGTGGCGCCCTGCGGGTCGCGGACGGTGAGCGTGGCGGTGTAGCGGCCGTTCGCGGTGTAGGTGTGCGACGGGTTGGCGGCGGTGGAGGTGCCGCCGTCGCCGAACGCCCAGGAGTAGGTGAGCGCGCCGCCCTCCGGGTCGGACGAGCCGGCCGACGAGAACGCCACGGCCAGCGGCGCGGCGCCGGAGGTCCGGTCGGCGGCGGCGCGGGCCACCGGGGCGCGGTTGCCGCCGCCCAGGTAGTCGAAGCGGTAGAGCGCCGAGTTGGCGTCGCCGTTGAAGTAGCCGGTGCCGTAGTCGAGCACGTAGTAGGAGCCGTCCGGGCCGAACGCGGAGTCCATCACCTGCTTGCCGGTCCACGGGAACGTGTCGATGGTGCCGGGTGAGCCGTCGGCGTTGACGTGGATCGGCTTGATCCAGCCGCGCCCGAACTCGGTGGCGAAGAACTGACCGTCGAAGGTCTGCGGGAACTTGGTGGTGGACGGGTTGGCCGCGTCGTAGCGGTAGACCGGGCCGCCCATCGGCGACTCGGAGCCGCCGCCGAACTCGGGCGGGCTGCCCGCGTCACCGGCGTAGCGGATCCAGGCCGGCTTGGCGGCCGGCAGCGTCGCCAGGCCGGTGTTGCGGAACGAGTTGTTCGTCGGGCCGCCGGTGCAGTTGAACTTCGCGCCCGCGGTGCCGGCGGCGAAGTCCCACTCGGCGTACGTCTCGGCGGCGGTGTTGGTGCCGGTGCAGTAGGGCCAGCCGTAGTTGCCCGGCCCGGTGACCCGGTCGAACTCGACCTGCCCGGACGGGCCGCGCGCCGAGGTGGTGCCGGCGTCCGGGCCGTAGTCGCCGACGTAGACGATGCCGGTGGCCTTGTCGACGCTCATCCGGAACGGGTTGCGGAAGCCCATCGCGTAGATCTCCGGGCGGGTCTTCGCGGTGCCGGGTGCGAACAGGTTGCCGCTGGGGATCGAGTACGTGCCGTTGGCGTTCACCTTGATCCGCAGGATCTTGCCGCGCAGGTCGTTGGTGTTGCCGGCGCTGCGCTGCGCGTCGTACCCGGGGTTGCGGTTGGTGCGCTCGTCGATCGGGGCGTAGCCGGCGGAGTCGAACGGGTTGGTGTCGTCGCCGGTGGAGAGGTAGAGGTTGCCGGCCGCGTCGAAGTCGATGTCGCCGCCGACGTGGCAGCACAGCCCTCGGTCGGCCGGCACGTCGAGCACGTCGACCTTGCTGGCCTGGTTGAGCGTGAAGTCGGCGTTGAGCGTGAACCGGGAGAGCCGGTTGACGCCCTGCCAGGCGGAGAAGTCGGTGCCGGTGGCGGGAGCGTCCCCGGCCGGGGTGGACAGCGGCGGCGCGTAGTAGAGGTAGATGTGCCGGTTGGTGGTGAAGCCGGGGTCGACGCCGACGCCCTGCAACCCCTCCTCGTCGTGGGTGTAGACCGGCAGCGTGCCGACGACAGTGGTGGCGCCGGCCGCGTCGGTGCGGCGCAGCGTGCCGTTGCGGGCGGTGTGCAGGACCGACCGGTCGGGCAGCACCGCGAGCGACATCGGCTCGCCGGTCTCGGCGACGCCGCGGGCCAGCTCGACCTGCTGGAAGTCGCTGGCCGAGATGGGGTGGGCGGACGCCGGGACGGGCGTCGTGGCCACTGTGACCGTGCCGGCGGTGGCCGCGAGCAGCAGCGCCGCGCCGGCGGCCAGTCGTCGTCGGGCGGGTGGGTGGTGGGGGTGGCTGGACATGCTGTGCAGTCCTTCCTGACGCGCGCAGCCAGGACCGGGCGCGCGTCGCGCCGGATGCCGAAAGGGGGGAGCTGGTGCTGGGACGACATTAAGACCTTTCGATCGGCATGTCCATAGCTTCTGATCGATCGGAAACTACTTTTGACGCGTATCGACAAAAGTTAGGTCCGCGAGGTGGAGCAGCAACGCCTTCACCTCGGTCGCGGCGACCCGGTCCCGGGCCGCCGCCGGGTCGGAGCAGAGCAGCACCGGCCCGTCCGCCGGGTCGGCCGGCAGGCGCCCGTGCGAGCCGCGGACCGCCCGCGCGCCCGCGTCCAGCCCCACCACGCTCATCAGGTAGCGCATCCCGAGCTTCTTGCGAGCCAGCGCCACCGCCGCCCGGCGCTTCGCCGCCGCCGGCGCGGCCGGGTCGAGGAACAGCTCGGCCGGGTCGTAGCCGGGCTTGCGGTGGATCTCGACCAGGCGGGCGAAGTCGGGTGCCCGGGCGTCGTCGAGCCAGTAGTAGTAGGTGAACCAGGCATCCGGATCGGCCACCAGCACCAGCTCGCCGGAGCGGGGATGGTCCAGCCCGTACCCGGCCTGCCCGGCCGCGTCCAGCACCTCGGCCACGCCGGGCAGCGCGGCGCACAGTTTCGCCACCGCCGGCACGTCCGCCGGGTCCCGCACGTAGACGTGCGCCACCTGGTGGTCGGCCACCGCGAAGGCCCGCGACGTCCACGGTTCCAGGTATTCCATCCCGGCCTGGGTGTGCACCCGCAGCAGCCCTTCGGCCCGCAGCATCCGGTTGACGTCCACCGGGCGGGACACCTCGGTGATGCCGTACTCCGACAGCGCGACGATGGTGGCGTCGCGTTCCCGCGCCGCGTCCAGCAGCGGGCCGAGCACCGCGTCCAACTCCGCCGCGGCGGCGGCGGCCCGCGGCGCGGACGGGCCGAAGCGTTGCAGGTCGTAGTCGAGGTGCGGCAGGTAGACCAGGGTCAGGTCGGGGGCGTGGTCGGCGAGGATCCGCTGCGCGGCCCGGCTGATCCACGCCGAGGACGGCAGCCCCGCGCCCGGCCCCCAGTAGCTGAACAGCGGGAAGGTGCCGAGCGCGTCGGTGAGCGTGTCGTGCAGCTCCGGCGGGTCGGTCCAGCAGTCCGGCTCCTTGCGCCCGTCGGCGTGGTAGACCGGGCGCGGCGTGACCGTCCAGTCGACGTCCGCGCCCATCGCGTACCACCAGCAGACGTTCGCCACCCGGTAGCCCGGCTCGACCCGGCGGGCCGCCTGCCACACCTTCTCGCCGCCGACGAGCGCGTGGTGCTGCCGCCAGAGCAGCACCTCGCCGAGGTCCCGGAAGTACCAGCCGTTGCCCACCACGCCGTGCCCGGCGGGCGGCTCGCCGGTGAGGAACGTGGCCTGCGCCGAGCAGGTCACCGCCGGCAGCACGGCGCCCAGCTCGGCGGCGAACCCGGCCTCGGCCACCGCGCGCAGCCGGGGCATGTGCGCCAGCAGCCGCGGCGTCAGCCCGACCACGTCGAGCACCACCAGCCGCCGGCTCATGAGGACACCCCCACCCCGACAGCGCCCACCTCGGCGCGGGCGAAGGCCAGTTCGGCGGCGATGCCGGCGGCCAGCTCCGCGTCGGAGCGCGGCCGCCGCGCCTGCGGCAGCACCCCCCAGGTGTACGTCTCCACGTCGAGGTGGTCGCAGCCGGCGGCAGGGCCGGCGAACAGCGCGGCGAGGGCGGCCCGCAGCACCGGCACGGTCGAGCGCAGCGGTTCCTCCGGCGGGGCGTGCAGCGGCACGTGGTAGTGCACCCGCCACGCCCCGGGCAGCCGCGCGTCGAGCGCCGCGTCCAGGTCGTCGGCCGCCCACGCCGGGTCGGCCGGGTCGGTGGCGCCGGCGCAGCCCGCCGCCCGGGTCTGATGCAGGAACCTCGGCTCGACGAAGCGGCGCAGCGCCCCGGTCGCGCCGGCCGGGTCGGGCGCCTCGACGGCGGCGGAGACCTGCACCTTGACCACCGGCAGCCCGGCGTCACGCAGCCGGGCCAGCGCGTCGGCCGGTTCCTCCCAGGCGCACGCCAGGTGCGCCAGGTCCAGGCAGATCCCGAGCCACTCGGGGTCCACGCCGGACAGGGCGGTGGCGGCCTGCGCGGTCGACTCCACCAGGCAGCCGGGTTCCGGCTCGAAACCCACCCGGATCGTCCGGCCGGTGTCGCGCCGCACGGCGGCCAGCCCGGCGGCCAACGCGTCGAGCCGGCCGCGGGCGGTGTCGGCCCGGTCCGGGCCCCACGGCGTGCGCCAGGCCAGCGGCAACGTCGAGATCGAGCCCCGGGCCGCGTCGTCGGGCAGCAGGTCGGCCAGCACCCGGGCCAGGTCCACTGTGTACGCGAGGCGCTCCGGCGTGGTCCAGTCCGGGTGGTAGACCGCGCCCTTGACCACCGGGGCCTGGAACGCCGCGTACGGGAAGCCGTTGAGCGTGACCACCTCCAGCCCGCGTACGGTCAGCTCGTGGCGCAGCCGGCGGCGGGCCGCCGGGTCGGCGGCGAGCGCGGCGGCCACCGGCGCGGACAGCCACAGCCCCAGTCCGAGCAGGTCGACGTCGAGTCGCCGGCGCACCGCGACCGCGTAGGTGTCGAGTTGGGCGAGGATGCCCGGCAGGTCCTCCGCCGGGTGGACGTTGGTGCAGTAGCCGAGGTGGACGGTGGTGCCGTCGGCGTGACGCAGCCGCATCACGCGCCCCCGCGCAGGATCGAGTTGCCGGCGTACGTGGGGCCGGAGTCGTCCAGGTCGGTCAGGTCCAGCCGGCCGGACTGGCCGTAGAACTCCACCGGGTTGCGCCACAGCACCCGGTCCACGTCGTCGGCGTCGAACCCGGCGTCGAGCATCGCCTCGCCGGTGGCCCGGGTGAGCAGCGGATCGGAGCGCCCCCAGTCGGCGGCCGAGTTGACCAGCATCCGCTCCGTCCCGTACGTCTTCAGCAGCTCGACCATCCGCGGCGGCGACATCTTGGTCTCCGGATAGATCGAGAAGCCGAGCCAGCAGCCGGTGTCCCGGACCAGCTCCACGGTCACCTCGTTGAGGTGGTCGACAAGCACCCGCCCGGGCGCGATGCCCGACTCGGCGACCACCGCGAGGGTGCGTTCCACGCCGCGCGCCTTGTCCCGGTGCGGCGTGTGCACCAGGGCCGGCAGGTCGTGCGCGACGGCCAGGGCGAGTTGCCCGGCCAGGGCGGCGTCCTCGGCGGGCGTCATCGCGTCGTAGCCGATCTCGCCGACCGCGACCACGCCGTCCTTGTCCAGATAGCGGGGCAGCACGTCGAGCACCGGGCGGCAGCGCGGGTCGTTGGCCTCCTTCGGGTTCAGCGCCACGGTGGCGTGGTGCCGTACCCCGAACTGCCCGGCCCGGAACGGCTCCCAGCCGATCAGCGAGTCGAAGTAGTCGACGAAGCTGTCCACGCTGGTGCGCGGCTGGCCCAGCCAGAACGCCGGCTCGACCACCGCCCGTACCCCGGCGGCGGCCATCCGCTCGTAGTCGTCGGTGGTCCGGGACGTCATGTGGATGTGCGGGTCGAAGATGCGCATGTCACGCCTCCGTGGTGGTGGTGAGCCGGTCGAGCAGGTCGGTGGCGTCGGCGGGCATGGCCCGTCCGGCGGCGTGCCGCTCGGCGGCGTACGCGGCGAGCATCTGCGCCAGCTCGCCGTCGGCCCGGTCGGGCAGGCCGTCCACCACGGCCAGCGGCACGCCGGCGAAGACGCACTTCAGCACCGCCTGCCGCCAGGCCGGCTGTTCCAGGTGCCGGGCGTAGGGGCCGAGCGCGGCGGCGACCAGCCGGGTGTCGTTGGTGCGGATCGCGTCGTGCAGCAGCGGCACGCACTCCGCCCCGATCGGCAGCAGCGGCAGGGCCCGCAGCACGGCCCGCTTCTCGGCGGCGTCGCCCTCCCGGTAGAGCGTCTCGGCCGCGGCGGCGTGACCGCCGGGAAGCGCGGCGAGCAGCAGCGCCCGGGCGGCCTCGTCGACGGTCCAGCCGGGCGGGTCGGGCACCGGCCCGCGCCCGCACCGCCGGGCGGCGGCGGCGAAGTAGCGCGGGATCGCCGCCGGTTCGGTCGCGACGCGGCGCAGCGCCGCGTCCAGCCACTGCGGATCGGGTACGCCTCGCAGCGCGGCGCGCAGTCGGTCGGGTGTCATGCCGTCTCCCCTCGGCCGGGTGGTGGATGGTGGTCGGTCACCGCCCCTCGCCGCGCCGGGCGGCGGCGCGCAGGAAGTCGAGCGAGCGGGCGGCGACGGTCGGGGCGGCGTGCGAGTGCCGGGGCAGTTCCACCGCCACCAGGCCGGGGTAGCCGGCGTCGGCCAGGGCGACCAGCACCGGCGGGAAGTCGATCTCTCCGGCGCCGAACTCCAGGTGCTCGTGCGCGCCCCGGCGCATGTCGTCGATCTGCACGTTGACCAGGTGCTCGGCGACCGCCGTCACGCAGTCGGGCACCGGCAGCGGCTCCAGGCAGCGGCAGTGCCCGATGTCGAGGGTGATGCCGAAGCCGGGCGGTTCGCCGAGCGCGGCGCGCAGCCGCCGCCAGCCGGCGATGTCCTCGACCAGCATGCCCGGCTCGGGTTCGAAGCCCAACGGCACGCCGGCCGCCTCGGCGCAGACCGTGGCGCACCCGTCGACCAGGCGCTCCCACGCGACCCGGGGCGGCACCTCGGGTGGGCGTACGCCGGCCCAGAAGGAGACCGCCTCGGCGCCCAGGTCGGCCCCGATCCGCACGGCCCGGCGGAGGAACTCGATCCGACGGGACGGATCGTCGTGCAGCAGCGTCGGGGCGTGCTTGTGCCACGGGTCGAGCAGGTAGCGGGCCCCGGTCTCGACCACCACGGCCAGCCCCAGCGCGCCCAGCCGGCGGCGTACGGCGTCCACCCGGCGGGCCAGCCCGGGGGCGAACGGGTCCAGGTGGTCGTGGTCCAGGGTGAGCGCCACACCCGCGTACCCGAGGTCGGCGAGCACCGCGAGCGCGTCGTCGAGCCGGTGGTTGGCGAAGCCGTTGGTGCCGTACCCGAATCGCAGCCGGCCCGGCGCGGGCGGAGGCCGGCGGGGCGCGGCGGCCGGCGTCACGGTGGTCATGTCGGCGAGATCAGTCGGGCCAGGCGGCGGCCGAGCGGGGCGGCGCCGGCCACCGCGAGACCGAGCAGCCGGGCGCCGGCCCGCGCGGCCAGCGCGCCCTGCAACGCGGGCAGCCCGGTGATGCCGGCGCCGACGGCGGCGCGGACCCGGGCCGGCGACGGGTCGGCGAGCACCCGGGCCTGCGCCCGCCCGTACCGGACGGCGTAGCCGGCCGCGAGCGCCACCGGCACCACGGCCCGAAGGAAGGGCCCCTTCTTAACGCATTCGGTAGAGGAGGGGGCCCCGCTTAACACTGTCGGCCGGCCCGGGGCGGCGAGCGCGATCAGCGCGGTGCCGGCGAGCGTCAAGGCGGGCAGCCGGCGGTCGGCCGCGCCGGTCACCTCGCGGCCGGACAGCGCGGTGACGGTCCAGGTGTGCGCGGCGACGGTGAGCGCGGCCGGCAGCGCCCGCAACAGCGCCGGTCCGACGCCCCCGGCCGACCCGCAGCCGACGCCCCCGGCCGACCCGCCGGCACCCCGGCCGCCGCCGGTGCCGGACGGTCCGCCGCCGGGCCACCGGTCGCCGCCGGCGGCGCATCGCCGGGCGGCCGGGGTCGTGGTCGCGCCGAGCAGCACGTCCAGCCCTCGGCACGCGGCCATCGCGGCGGGACCGGCCGCGGTGTCCTTCGCGCTCAGGTCGTACCCCCAGATGGTGGCGGCCAGACCGACCGCGACGGCCGACGCCGGCCGGCCCCCGGCGGCGGTGGCGACCGCCAGCCCGGCGGCGGTCAGGCCGCCGGCCAGGCCGAGCGCGACGGCGGGGCGGACCCGGCCGGACGGGATCGGCCGCTCCGGGCGCTCGGTCGCGTCGAGCCGCCGGTCCGCCCAATCGTTCGCGGCCATCCCGGCCCAGTAGAGCAGCACCGACGCGGCGGCCAGGGCGGGTGTACGCCGGCCGAGCGTGCCCGCCGCCGCGGCCCCGGCCAGCACGTCCCCGGGCACCGACAGCGCGGCGGGCGCGCGGACCAGCTCGGCCAGGTCGGCCAGCCGGGTCACCGGGCCACCCCGGCGTGCAGGCCGGCGACGAAGTCGCGCAGCACCGCCCACTGCTCGCCGAGCGCGTGGCCGGCGCCGCCGAGCGGGTCCTTGAAGAAGAACGCCAGCTCGGCCAGGGGTCCCCGGCGGCCGGCGGCGTGCGCGGCGGCGGTGAGGCGGGCCAGGTCCAGCACCAGCGGGGCGGCCAGCGCGGAGTCGCAGCCGTGCCAGGTGAACTCCATCCGCATGCCGGTGCCGAGAAAGCCGGCGAAGGTGACCAGGTCCCAGGCGGTCTTGAAGTCGCCAAGCTCCTGGACGTAGTCGATCCGGGTGCTGCCCTGCGGCAGGTAGCCGAGCGTCTCCGCGAGCACCCGCTGCTTGCTGCCCACCTTGGCGGCGTTGGCGGCCGGCTCGGCCAGCGTGGCGCCGTCGCCGCCGCCGAGCAGGTTCGTGCCGGACCAGGAACGCACCGCCAGGTGCCGCATCGCGAACATCGGCGCGAGCACCGACTTGAGCAGCGTCTCGCCGGTCTTGCCGTCGTGCCCGGCGTACGGCAGCCCGCGCTCGTCGGCCAGCGCGGCCAGCGCCGGCAGGCGGGCGCCGGTGGACGGGGTGAAGTCGACGTACGGGCAGCCGGCGGTGAACGCCGCGTACGCGTACCGGGAGCTGGGCGGCAGCACGTCGGCGGGGCCGGTCAGCGCGGTCCGCAGCGCGGTCAGGTCGTGGTGGGCCGGGTGCGGATCGGCCGCCGGCTCGGTGGCGGCGACGTTGACCACCACCACCCGGTCCAGCCCGTGTCGCCGGCGGAACGCGGTCAGGTCGTCGACCACGGCGGCGATCCGGGTCGCCGGGTCGCCCTCGGTCGGCGCGGGCCGGAGCGCCGCCTCGACGTCGGCCAGTTCCGGCGCGACGGCGTCGACCAGCCGGCCGGGCAGCACCCCGGCGGCGGCGAGCGCCTCGGCGCGCTTGGTCAGCGGGGTGGCGACCACGTCGTGGCCGCCGAAGACGAGGTCGGCGAGACCCGGCAGCGCGGGGCCGCGCAGCTCGGGCAGCTCGGTCACGCACCCGGTCGGCGGGGTGAGCCCGGCCCGCAGGGCGAGCGCCCCGACCACGCTGGTGGTGGCGACCGAGCCGCGCGCTCCCACCAGCCAGACACCCGTACGCATCGCTTTACCTCCCCAGGTCGGTGCCGGCCCCACCGGTGCGGCCGGGGAATCCCGGTCCGGCCGCACCGGAGGGCCGTGCTGGCCGTGCCGGCCGGAGGATCCCGGCGGCACGTTCCCCGACGCCGGCCTCGTTCCCGCCGCGGGGCGCAACCGTGGCGGGTCCTCGCCGGCCGGCGCCGGAAGGGTGTCGGCGGCGATCGCACGCCGCACGGGGTGGGCGGGTTGTTAAGCGGGGCCCCCTCCTCTACCGGAGGCGTTAACGGGGGCCCCCTCCTTCTCCACCTCCACCCAGGCGGACCGCGCGGCGGATTTCGCCACCGCGTCCAGCACCAGCTGGACCTGCAACGCGTCGGCGAACGACGGCCTCGGGTCGGCGCCGGTGGCGACCGCCTCGACGAAGTCGCGCATCTGGTGGGTGAAGGAGTGCTCGTAGCCGATGATGTGGCCCGGCGGCCACCACGCGTCCAGGTACGGGTGCTCCGGCTCGGTCACCAGGATCCGACTGAAACCCTGCTCGGCGGTGGGCCGGGTGGCGTCCAGGAACTCCAGCTCGTTGAGGCGTTCCAGGTCGAACACGACGCTGCCGCGCGAGCCGTTGATCTCGACCCGCAGGGCGTTCTTGCGGCCGGTGGCGAACCGGGTCGCCTCGTAGGTGGCGAGCCCGCCACCGTCGAGCCGGGCCACGAAGACCGCCGCGTCGTCCACGGTGACCTCACCCGTGCCCCGACCGTTGCCGCCGGCCTGCGCGGCCAGGCCGCTCGACCCGGCCGGCAACGGCCGCTGCCGGACGAACGTCTCGGTCAGCGCGCTGACCCCGGCGACCAGCTGCCCGGTGACGTACTGGGTGAGGTCGATGATGTGCGCGCCGATGTCGCCCAGCGCGCCGGAGCCCGCCCGGTCCTTCTGCAACCGCCAGACCAGCGGGAACTGCGGGTCGACGATCCAGTCCTGGAGGTAGACCGCCCGGACGTGCCGGATCTCGCCGAGCCGCCCGTCGGCGACGAGTTGCCGCATCAGGGCCACCGCGGGCACCCGCCGGTAGTTGAAGCCGCACATCGCGCGGGCACCGGACTCCCGGGCCCGCGCGGCGGCGGCGGTCATCTCCCGCGCCTCGGCGACGGTGTTGGCAAGCGGCTTCTCGCACAGCACGTGCTTGCCCGCGGCCAACGCGGCGAGGGCGATCTCGCGGTGGCTGTCCCCCGGCGTGCAGATGTCGACCACGTCGATCTCGTCGGACTCGACGAGTCGCCGCCAGTCGGTGGTGTGCCCGTCCCAGCCGAGCCGGTCGGCGGCCTCGGCCACCTTCGACTCGTCCCGGCCGCAGACGAGCGACATCCGCACCTTCGCCGGCAGGTCGAACACCCGGTTCACGGTGCGCCACGCCTGTGAGTGCGCGGCGCCCATGAACGCGTAGCCGACCATGCCGACCCGCAGGATGCTGTCGTGACTGGACAAGCTGGGTCTCCCCCCGTGTGTCAGAACCCGAGCTTCAGGTAGTCGCCCGAGTTCTGCTTGGTGATCGTCTCGGAGGAGAGCACGATCTCCTTCGGCACCTGGAGTTCCACCAGGTCGGACATGCCCTTGCCCTGCCCGATCAGCCGGGCCAGGGAGATGGCCGAGGAGGCCATCGACGGGCTGTAGGTGACGGTGGCCTTGAGCACCGTGTTGTCGGCCGCGATGTCCTCCATGGCCTTCTTCGAGCCGGCGCCGCCGACCATGAAGAACTCCTTGCGGTTGGCCTGGTTGACCGCGGCCAGCACGCCGATGCCCTGGTCGTCGTCGTGGTTCCAGACCGCGTCGATCTTCGGCAGGGCCTGGAACAGCCCGGTGGCGGCCTGCTGGCCGGAGTCCACGGTGAACTCGGCCGGGCGGCGGTTGGCCACCTTCAGCCCGTACGAGGCGAGCGTGTCGGCGAAGCCCTTGGAGCGTTCCTGGGTCAGCTCCAGCGACTCGATGCCGGGGATTTCGCCGATCACCGGGTTGCTCACGCCCTTGGCCTTGAGCTGCTCGGCGATGTAGGTGGCGGCGGCCACCCCCATGCCGTAGTTGTCGCCCTTGATCTGCAGCCGGTAGGCGCGCGCGTCGGGGAAGGCCCGGTCCAGGTTGACCACCGGGATGCCGGCCTTCATCGCCTCCAGGCCGAACGCGTTGAGTTCCTTGCCGTCGTGCGGCAGCAGCACGATCACGTCCGGCTTCTGGGAGATCAGCGTGGACAGCGCCGCCCGCTGGGCCGCCGCGTCCGCGCCGGCCTCCACCGACTTCAGCTCCACGTCGCCGTACGCGCCGGCCTGCGCCTTGGCGTTGTTGGTGATGGCGGCGATCCAGCCGTGGTCGGCGGCCGGGGCGGAGAAGCCGATGGTCACCTTCTTGCCGGGCTCGGTGTTGGCGTCGTTCGCGGCGGCCTTGGTCTGCGCCTCGGTCGGGGACTGCTCGTTGCTCGTGCAGCCGGCGAGCAACACCCCGGCCGAGACCGCGGCTCCGCCGAAGAGCAGCCGGCGGCGTGACAGGTCACTTGTCATGACGGCCTCCTGATGAGGTGGTGGGGGTGGTTTCGGGTGCGGTGGGCCGGGCCGGCGTCTTCTCGACGGCGGCCTGGTGGCGCGGTGGGATCAGGTGGTGGTGGCCCGGTTGCGGGCGAGGAACTGGGTCAGGCTGCGGAACTGCACCTGCTGGACCAGGACGGCGGCGACGATGATGCCGCCCTTGACCATGTTCTGGGCCTCGGCGGAGAGGTTGTTGATGGCGAACAGGTTGGTGATCGTGGAGAAGATGATCACCCCGAGCAGGGAGCCGACGATGGTTCCCCGCCCGCCGCTGAGCAGCGTGCCGCCGATGATCGCGGCGGCGATCGCGTCCAGCTCGTAGAGGTTGGCCATCGCCGCCTGGGCGGAGGTGGCCTGCGCGGTGAGCATGACCGCGGCGATGCCGCAGCAGAGGCCGGAGAGCGCGTAGAGCAGCACGGTGTGGCGGCGGACGTTGATGCCGGCGAGCCGGGCCGCCTCCGGGTTGCCGCCGACCGCCACCGTGCGGCGGCCGAACGTGGTCCGGTTGAGCAGCACCCAGCCGGCCGCGACCACCGCGACGAGGATGTAGACCAGCAACGGGATGCCGAGCACCTTCGTGGTGGCGATGCCGTTGATGAACGAGCTGGTGGAGACCTGGGTCTGCTTGTCGGAGATCTCGGCGGCCAGCCCCCGGGCGGCGACCAGCATGGCCAGCGTGGCGATGAACGGCACCAGCCGCCCGTACGAGATGAGCAGCCCGTTGACCACGCCGACGGCCAGCCCGACGGTCAGCGCGCTGAAGATCATGCCGCCGGCGCCGTAGCTCTGGGTGGCGAGCGTGGTGGACCAGACCCCGGCCAGCGCCACGATCGCGCCGACCGACAGGTCGATGCCGCCGCCGATGATCACGAAGGTCATGCCGACGGTGACCACGCCGACCACCGAGGCGAGCTTGAGGATGGTGAGCGTGTTGCCCCACACCCAGTTCGGGTCGCCGTAGAGGTCGGGCCGGGTCAGGATGCCGATGACCACCAGCACCACGAGCGTTGCCAGCAGGCCGAGGTTGCGCTTCGCGCCCTCCCCGCCGTCGCCGCGCCACCAGGAGAGCCGAGCCGCCGCGTCGGCCTTGGCGGTCTCCGCCCGGTCGACCGGCGGCGACTGTGCGGGAAGCTTGGTGTCGGTCACGTCGCTCATGCCGGTGCGCCTTCCATGAGGGACCCCGCCATGACGAGGTCGAGCACGGTGTTCTCGTCGAGTTCGCCGGCCGGGGCCTCCCGGACCACCCGGCCCTCCCGCATCACCAGCACCCGGTCGGCCAGGCCCAGCACCTCGGGCACCTCGCTGGAGACCAGCAGCACCCCGACTCCCCGGGCGGCCAGATCGCGGATGACCTGGTAGAGCTCGGCCCGGGCGCCCACGTCCACGCCCCGGGTCGGCTCGTCGAGCAGCAGCAGCCGGGTGTCCCCGAGCAGCCACCGGCCGACCACCACCTTCTGCTGGTTGCCGCCGGAGAGGGTGCGTACCGGCCGGCGCACGTCGCGGGGCCGCAGCTCCAGCGACGCGGCGATCCGGTCCGCCTCGGCCCGCTCCCGCCCGGCGTCGGTGAAACCGAGGCGGGCGTACCGGCCGAAGGTGGCGAGCGTGACGTTGCGGTAGATCGGCTCGCCGAGCAGCAACGCCTGGCTCTTGCGCTCCTCGGGGGCCATGCCCATGCCGGCCCGCACCGCCGCGCCCACGCTGCCGGGGCGAAGCGCCCGACCGTCGAGGCGTACCGTCCCGGCGTGCGGCCGGCGGGCCCCGAAGATCGTCTCCAGCAGCTCGGAGCGACCGGAGCCGACCAGTCCGGCGATGCCGACGATCTCCCCCGCCCGCACGCCGAGCGACACGTCGGCGAACTCGCCGTGCCGGGTCAGCCCGTCGACCCGCAGCAGCTCCGCGCCGGCGCCGTCGTCGGCCGGGCGCTGCGGGAAGACGTACTCGATGGTCCGCCCGGTCATCCGGGCGACCAGGTCGCGGGTCGGGGTGTCGCGCGCCGGCAGGCTCGCCGCCGTGGTCCGGCCGTCCTTGAGTACGGTGACCCGGTCGCCGATCTCGCGGATCTCCTCCATCCGGTGCGAGATGTAGATGACCGCGATGCCCTGCGCGGTGAGTTCCCGGATGATCCGGAACAGGTTGCCCACCTCGTCGTGGGCCAGCACCGCGCTCGGCTCGTCCATGATGATCAGGCGGGCCTCGTGGGACAGCGCCCGGGCCATGCTGACGATCTGCTTGCCGGCCGCCGGCAGGTGCCGCACCAACCGCCCGGGCGGGATCTCCGGGTGGCCGAGCCGGGCCAGGATCTGCCGGGTACGCCGGGCCATGTGCCCGCGCCTGACGAAGCCGAGCCGGCGCGGCTCGTGGCCGAGGAACGCGTTCTCCGCCACCGACAGGTCGTCGACCAGGTCGAGTTCCTGGTAGATGGTGGCGATGCCGGCGCGCATGGCGGCCTGCGGGTTGGCGAACGCGGCGGGCTCGCCCCGCCACACCACCTCGCCGGAATCCGGCCGGTGCACGCCGGCGAGCACCTTGATCAGGGTGGACTTGCCGGCGCCGTTCTGCCCCAGCAGGCAGTGCACCTCGCCGGCCCGCACCTCCAGTTGCACGCCGTCCAGCGCGCGTACGCCGGGGAACGTCTTCACCACGTCGGTGAGGCGCAGCACCACCTCGCCCGCGACGGCGGGCGTTTCCTTCCCGGTCACCTCCACCCCCTCGGATGTCATGCGGCTTCCCCGAACGCGACGTCGCTGGCCAGCACCGCGGCGCCGGCGACGCCGGCGCGTGGGCCCAGCTCGGAGAGGACGACCGGCAGGTTGCCGGTGGCCAGCGGCAGCGAGCGGCGGTAGACCACGCTGCGGATCTCGGCGAGCAGGATGTGGCCGAGCTGGGCCAGCCCGCCGCCGATCACGATCATCGACGGGTTGGTGAAGCTGACCAGCCCGGCCAGCACGCTGCCGACCCGCCGACCGCCGTCGCGGATGAGCTGGATGCAGGTGACGTCCCCCTCGATCGCGCCCTGCGCCACGTCCAACGCGGTCACCGCGCCCCGGGCGGCGAACCGCTCGACCAGGGCCGGTGACACCTCGGCGCGGGCCGCGGCGGTCGCCTCCCGGGCCAGCGCGGCGCCGCTGAACACCGCCTCCAGGCAGCCGACGTTGCCGCAGGAGCACATCGGACCGTTCGGGTCGACCTGGATGTGGCCGATGTCGCCGGCGCAGCCGTCGGTGCCCCGGTAGACCTCGCCGTGCAGGTAGATGCCGCAGCCGATGCCGGTGCCGATCTTGATGAAGAGGAAGTCGTCGACCGAGTGGGCGACGCCGCCGTGCCGCTCGCCGATGGCCATGATGTTGACGTCGTTGTCGACCACGGCCGGACAGCCGTGCTCGCGGGTCAGCAGCTCACGGACCGGGAAGCGGTCCCAGCCCGGCATGATCGGCGGGGAGACCGGCACCCCGTCGCGGAAGCTCACCGGCCCGGGCACGCCGATGCCGATCGCGTCGAGCCGCTCGTACGCGCCGTCGACCTTGGCCTTGTGCAGCAGGTCGTTGACCCGTTGCAGGGTCACCTTCGGGCCGGAGCGGATGTCGGCCGGTTCGGTGTAGGCGGTCACCGGCTCCAGGCGGCCGTTGACCACCTCGACGTCTATCGAGCTGGCGCCCAGGTCGACCGAGGCGAAGCGCAGGCGCGGGCTCAACTCGACGAGGGTGGAGCGGCGCCCGCCCCGGGAGGCGGCCAGCCCGGCCTCGGCCACGTAGCCGAGCGCGACCAGCCGCTCCAGCTCGGCGAGCAGCCTCGGGCGGGGCATCTGGAGCCGGTCGCCCAGCTCGGCGCGGGACACCGCGCCCTCGTCCCGGAGCAGCCGCAGGAGCCGCACGTGCAGGGGGTCGACGGTCCGCACCGGCAGCCACCTCCGCATCGAAGTCGTTCACATCGACGTGATGGCGATGTGTTGTGTTCGACACAGTAGGAGCCTTCCGGGTCACGTGTCCATAGCTTCGGCACATCCGATGGAAACTTTTGTCCATACGAACAAAAGCAGGTTCCGGATCATGAAAACGCCCCGCCCGGACGGATCCGGGCGGGGCGCTACGGGGTGCGATTCAGCGCGGAGTGGGGGCGTTCCGCTTCTTGCGCAGCTTGCGGTCGTCGCGCAGCTCGACGTAGGGCTCCTCGTCCTCGGGGAGCCCGGCGGCGATGGCGCGGCTACGCTCCAGCTCGGCGTCGAACTCGGCGCCGAGCAGGATGGCGATGTTGCTCAGCCAGAGCCAGACCAGGAAGATGATCACGCCGGCCACCGCGCCGTACGTCTTGTTGTAGGACCCGAAGTTGCTGACGTAGAGCGCGAACAGGCCGGACACCACCAGCCAGAGCACCACCGCGAGCACGCCGCCGGGGCTCACCCAGCGGAAGCCGCCGTGCCGGGCGTTGGGCGAGGCCCAGTAGAGAATCGCGAACATCAGGCTGACCAGCAGCAGCAACACCGGCCACTTGGCGATGTTCCACACCGTGACCGCCGTCGAGCCGAGCCCGATCGCGTTGCCCGCCTGCTCGGCCAGCCCGCCGGTGAACACCACGATCACGGCGCTGATCAGCAGCAGCACGCCGACCAGGGCGGTCACGCCGAGCCTGATCGGCAGCGTCTTCCAGATCGGCCGCCCCTCCGGCACGTCGTAGATGCTGTTCGAGGCGCGCATGAACGCGGCGATGTAGCCGGACGCCGACCAGAACGCGGCGACCAGACCGATCACCGCAGCGACGCTGGCCAACCCGCCGGCGTCGCTGGCCTGGGTGATCGCGCTCTCGATGATCTTCTGGATGTTGTCCTCAGGCACCACCTGGTTGACCGTGTCCTGCACGCCCTGGGTGGCCCGGTCGCCGAGCAGCCCGAGCAGGGAGATCAGCACCAGCACGCCGGGGAAGATGGAGAGCACCCCGTAGTAGGTGAGCGCGGCGGCCCAGTCGGTCAGGCTGTCGTCCTGGAACTCCCGGACGGTCCGCTTGAGCGTCGCCACCCAGCCCGGACCCGGCAGCTCGGTCGGGCTGTCCGGCCCGTCGTCCGGCCCCACCGGCGCGGTGCGGTCGCGCTCCTCCCGGACGGGAGACTCGTCGCCGGCCATCGCACCTCCCTCGTCGTCGTGTCGTCACTGCACGACTTGCCCCGAGGCCGGGCCGGATAACCGGCTACGGGTAGAGCAACCTGGCCATCCGCCGGGACGCCAGCGCCAACATGCCGCCGGTCAGCGCCACCAGGTAGGCCACGTCGAGCAGCCAGGACCAGCCGGACCCGCCGACGCAGACGCCCCGGATCAGGTGCACCGAGCGGTAGAGCGGGGTCAGCTCGACAAGCCACCGCAGCACCGCCGGGTAGGCCTCGGCGGGCACGAACGTGCCGGAGAAGAGGAAGAGCGTGAACTGGGCCGAGCCCATCAGGTCGAAATCCTGCCAACTGCGCAGCAGCGTGGCGACGGTCATACCGAGCGCACCGAACGCGTTCCCGACGAGCACCGCCGCCGGGAACGCGATCAAGGCCCGGGCCGCGGTGGTCAGGTCCAGCGCCACCATGATCAGCAGAAACGCGGCGGAGTAGAGCGACCCACGCGCCATCGCCCAGCCCAGCTCGCCCAGGGCGATCTCGAACGGCCGTACCGGGGTGGCGATCACCCCGTCGTACAGCTTCATGTATTTCATCTTGCCGAAGAAGTTGAAGGTGGTCTCGGACAGCGCGCCGCTCATCGCCGACGAGGCGAGCATGGCCGGGGCGACGAACGCCGCGTAGGAGACCACCCGGCCGCCGGGCAGCGTCAGGTCGCCGACCAGCGCGCCCACGCCGATGCCGATCGACAGCAGGTAGAGCACCGGCTCCACGAAGCCGGAGACCAGCACCAGCCAGTACGCGCTGCGCAGCGCGGTGAGGTTGCGCTCGGCCACCGCCGCCGAGCGGCGCGCCCCGGTGACGCCGGCCAGCCGGGGCAGGAGGAGAGCGACCACGACACCCCTTCCCTAGACGACGAGTTGACGACGGAACGCCCGCAGCGCCAGCCACCAGCCGACGCCGGCCCAGGCGGCCAGGTAGAGCAGGTGACCGGTGACCGACCATCGCGGCTCGACGCCCAGGGTGGCGGCCCGGCACAGGTCGACGCCGTGCCAGAGCGGCGTCGCCCAGGCGATCGGCCGCAGCCCGGCCGGCATCGACTCGACCGGGAAGAACACCCCGGAGAAGAGCGTCATCGGGATCACCGCGAACCGGAACAGCAGGGCGAGGTAGCTGTCGCTGGGCACCCGCGCGCTGAACGCGAAGACCGGCGCGGCGACCGCCAGCCCGAGCAGCAGGGCGATCGGCGGCACCGCCACCGCCCAGGGCGACCGCAGCGCCCCGAACGCGGCGGCCACGAGCAGGAACGCCAGCGCGCTGGTGACCGCCCGGAACAGCACGAAGACGAGATGACCGGCCACGATGTCGGCGCTGCGCAGCGGCGCGGCCACCTGGGCGTGGTAGGTGCGGACCCACTTGAAGTTGCTGTGCACCGGCCAGGTCGACTCGGCGACGGCGACCTGAAGGACTGTCGAGGCGATCAGGCCGGGCACCAGCCACGGCAGATAAGGCACCCCGTCGACGCCCTGGTCGACGTAGGCGCCGACGCCGTAGCCGAACCCGACCAGGGTGAGCACCGGGAGCAGGAAGGACGAGAAGACGCCCGCGCGCCAGGTGCGCCGGTAGTTGACCAGGTAGTGCGCGAACACCGTCACCGCCGGCACCCGCGGCAGACCCGTCGCGGCCCGGCCCGTCACCGTCGTCACCCGTATCACCCCCGCCGACCTTCCTACTCCTCGGGTACGACAGGCGCGAGCGTGGTCCACACCGGCCCGACGAGGTGGCGGGATGGGGGCCGCCACCTCGGGCCGGCGGCGTGGGTCAGCGCGCGGCGACCCCGGCGACGAACGCGCGCCAGGCATCAGGGGCGAAGGCCAGCACCGGGCCGGCCGGGTCCTTGGAGTCGCGCACGGCGATCACGCCGGGCCGGCCGTCCGCCACCTCCACGCAGGCTCCGCCCTGGCCGTTGCTGCGGCTGCTCTTGCGCCACCGGGCATTGCTCAGGTCCATGTCTCCGCCACTTCCGTCACGAGTTCGAGGGACTGCTGGTGCGATAGTGCCTCACCGCGGATCGACTCCCACACCTCGACCATCTGCCGCACGTGGTCGGCGCGGTCGATGACCTGCGCGTGGAGCTGGCCCTCCTGGTAGACCACGTCCTCGCCGTGCGGCGGGGTGGCGATCACGAACGGGCCGTTCATGCCAGGGTAGGCGCCGACGGTGAGCGGCACGACGTGGATTCTCGTCCGGGGCAGCGTCGAGCCGACCTTCACCAGGTGGCGCACCTGCTCGCGCATCACCTCCGGCCCGCCGACGCTCCGGCGCAGCACGTGCTCGTCGACGACGAACGTGAGCAGCGGGGGCCGTTCGCGGGTCAGCACCGGTTGGCGGTCCAGCCGGGTCGCCACCTGCTGCTCCACCTCGTCCGGCGGGAACAGGCCGCTGCCGGAGAGCAGCGCGCGGGCGTAGCCCTCGGTCTGGAGCAGGCCCGGCACGCAGATCGGCTCGAACCAGCGCAGCGCGGTGGCCTCCGCCTCGATGCCGGGCCAGTCACGGAACCACGGCACCATGGTCTCCCGGCCGATCCGCCGCTGGATGCGCTCGAAGCGCCCGTCGACGCCGAACACCGCGTCGCAGCGGCGGGCGAAGTCCAGGCTCGGGCGGCGCTCGCAGGTCTCCACCTTGGCCACCAGCGCGCCCGAGTAGGTGAGCGCCTCGGCCAACGCCGCCTGGGACATGCCGCCGGCCGCGCGGGCCAGCCGCAGCTCCTCCGCGAAGTGCTCCAGCATGGACGACAGTTCCACGGACAGCCTCCGTACGTCCTCGGTACACCCGTGAGCCGGTCGCCGGACGCGCTCGCCGTCGCCGCGCCGGATCTCCCACCGTAGTCGCGCCGTCACCAGACTGTCACGCAGCGGAACCGCTCCCGGGATCGGACGGCGGGCGGAACCAGGCCGGGGGCGTCGGCGCACGACGAGGTCCGCCGATGCCCCCATCCCAGCCACCACGGAGGCTCGCCCATGGCGACACCCGCCCCGCTCACCCCGAACGAGGAGGGCAGGCGCTGATGCCCCGGTATCGCCCCCACGTCGCGACGCGCCCGTCCTGGCGCTGCCGGACCTGCGGCGCCCCGTGGCCGTGCTCACCGGCCCGGCTGGCGTTGCTCGGTGAGTATCGCGAGGACCGGGTCGCGTTGCTGGTCCATCTCGGGACGCTCCTGTGCGAGGCCACCGCCGACCTGACCGCCGGACGGCCGGAAACCGCGCCCCGGCACCTGGCCGAACGCTTCGTCCTCTGGGCCCGGGCCCGCTGACCTCAGTCGACCAGGGTGCGGCCGGTCAGGTGCAGGAAGACGTCCTCCAGGCTGCCGCGGCGGACCAGCACGCCGGCCGGGTCCAGGCCGCGCCGGGACACCTCGGCCACGGCGGCGTCGCCGTCGGAGACGTAGAGCAGGATGCGGTCGGGCAGCACCTCGACCCGCTCGCCCAGCCCGTCGAGCTTGCCGGCGAACGCCTCCTGCGAGTCGCCGCCGAAGCGCAGCTCGACCACCTCGCGGGTGGCGTGCCGCTCGATCAGCGCCCGGGGCGAGCCCTCGGCGACGATCCGGCCGCCGTCCATCACCACCAGGCGGTCGCAGAGCTGCTCCGCCTCGTCCATGTAGTGGGTGGTCAGGACCAGCGTGACGCCCTGCCGCTTGAGCCGGAACAGCCGTTCCCAGACCAGGTGCCGGGCCTGCGGGTCGAGGCCGGTGGTGGGCTCGTCGAGCAGCACGATCTCCGGCTCGTTGACCAACGCGCGGGCGATGGTCAACCGTCGCTTCATGCCACCGGACAGCGGGTCGACCTTGCTGTCGGCCCGCTCGGCGAGCTGGACGAAGTCGAGCAGCTCGGCGGCGCGCTCCCGGGCCACCCGGCGCGGAATGCCGAAGTAGCGCGCGTAGGTGGTCAGGTTCTCCCGGACGGTCAGCTCCGGGTCGAGGCTGTCGAGCTGCGGGCAGACCCCGAGCCGGGCCCGCACGGCCGGGCCGTCGCGCACCGGGTCGAGCCCGAGGATGCGCAGCTCGCCGCCGGACGGCGGGGAGATGCAGCCGATCATGCGCATGGTGGAGGACTTGCCCGCGCCGTTGGGGCCGAGGAAACCGAACGCCTCCCCCCGGCGGACCTCCACGTCGATGCCGTCGACGGCGGTGAAGTCGCCGAACCGCTTCACCAGCCCGCGAGCCTGGATGAGTGGTTGCCCGATGGTCACCCGCCGACCCTAGCGGCCGTGTCCGACACCCCCGGTGGACCCGCACGTTGCGTGACACCACTACGCTCCGTGACCGAGCCGTTCCATCGTTAGAAGCGGGCCTAACTCACCATAGTGGAGCGACGGACGAAGAACGGTTCGCCCTTGTGGCCGAGTAACTGCGAAATTGACTCAAGAAAGCGTGTGCGGTGAGTGAGCAAAGCTCATTCCGTCACTCAATGCAATCACGATCGGCAATGTTCCCAACGCGTCCGCCATTCGCGTATCGTCCCCCCTCGTGCCACCCGTTCGCCCCTCCGACGCCACTCCCCCGTTGCCCCGGCCGCCCGCCGGCGAGCCGGGCGGGTCCGAAGTGGACGGTGCTGCGGTGCCGCTCCCGCCGGACGAGGGCGACGGCACCGACGCGGCGTGGGCGGACGACGGGCCGGGCGAGACGCACCACCACATACGGGACCCGGCGCACCCCGACACCCGGGAACTCGCGGCGCGTTTCGAGGAGGAGAAACCGGGTCGGGTGCTCTCCGGACCGGTCGGAACGCTCTTCACCGCGATCACCGTCACGGTCGCGCTGTTGGCCCTCCGGCAGGTGTTCTTCCCGTTGCCGCAGGGCAGCAAGTACTACCTCATCATCTTCCTCGCCGGCGTGCTGCCGGTGCTCTTCCTGGCGTACCCCTCGGGGATTCGGCGACGGTCGGCGGAGCGGACCGGGCCGACGGTGCTCGACTGGGTGCTGGCCGCCGCCGCGCTCGTGGTCTGCCTCTACCCGGTGCTGCCGTTCGCGCTCGGCGCGGGCGGCGGCGGCTACGACGCGTTCCTCGACCGGCAGGGCCTGCTCGACCCGCTGGACGTGGCGTTCGGCACCGGGCTGCTGCTCCTGCTGCTGGAGGCCTGCCGGCGCGCCACCGGCTGGATCCTCCCCGCCGTGTGCCTGCTCTTCCTCGGCTACGGCTACTACGGCGGGCTGCTCCCGCAGTCGTGGCCGGTGGCGCACGCCGGCCTGGACTTCGGGCAGCTCGTCGACGCGTTCTACAACTCCGACAGCGGCTTCTACGGCACCCCGCTCGACGTGGCCGCCACCTACATCGTGCTGTTCACCGTCTACGGCGCGGTGCTCGACCTCTCCGGCGCCGGCCGGTTCTTCGTGGAACTCTCCGCCGCCGCGTTCCGCCGCTCCCGCACCGCCGCCGGCCGGACCGCCGTCGCCTCCGGCTTCCTGCTCGGCACCGTCTCCGGGTCCGGCGCCGCCACCACGGTCAGCATCGGCGCGGTGACCTGGCCCATCCTGCGCCGCGCCGGCTACCCGGCCGAGCGGGCCGGCGGCATGCTCGCCGCCGCCGGGGTCGGCGCGATCCTCTCCCCGCCGACGCTCGGCGCCGCGGCCTTCATCATCGCGGAATACCTGGGCGTGTCCTACCTCCAGGTGCTCGGCTGGGCCACCGTGCCGACCGTCCTCTACTACCTGGGCATCCTGCTCTCCGTCGAGATCGACGCCCGGCGCTCGGGCGTGCGCCCGGTGGTGGTCGACACCGGTTCGGCCTGGCGGCTGCTGGCCCGCTTCGGCTACCACTTCCTCTCGCTCGTGGTGATCGTGGTGGTGCTGGCGCTCGGCGCCTCGGCCATGCGGGCGGTGGTGATCGCCACCGCGCTCGCCGCCGCGCTGTCCTTCCTGGACCGGCGGCACCGGCTCACCCCGGCCCGGCTGGTGGCGGCGCTGCGCGACGGCGTACGCGGGGTGCTCGCGGTGAGCGCGGTCTGCGCCGCAGCCGGCATCATCACCGCCACCACCACCAAGACCGGCCTCGGCCCGCAGGCGGCGGCGCTGCTGGTGAGCGGCGCGCAGGCGGTCAGCTCGGAACCGGCCGTGGTGCTGGCGCTCACCGCCGTGCTCGCCGCCGTCGCGCTCAGCCTGCTCGGCCTCGCGGTCCCGGTCACCGCGTCGTTCGTGATCGGCTGGGTGATCATCGGGCCGGCGCTGCTGCACCTGGGCGTCGCCGCCCCCGCCGCCGCCATGTTCGTCTTCTACTTCGCGGTGCTGTCCGAGGTCTCGCCGCCGACCGCGCTCGCCGCGGTCGCCGCCGCCGCGGTCACCGGCGGCCGGCTGGTGCCGACCATGTGGCAGACCCTGCGGTACGCGCTGCCGGCGTACCTCATCCCGCTCGCCTTCGTGGTCACGCCGACCGGCCTCGGCCTGCTCGGCATCGGCGGCCCGGGGCGGATCGCGCTGGCCGGGCTGGTCTCCGCGCTCGGCGTCGCCGTGCTCGCCGTGGCGGCCGGCGGATGGCTGCCCGGCGTCGGCCCGGCCGGAGTGCCGGAACGGCTGCTCGGCGCGGTCGCCGGGCTGGTGCTGCTCTGGCTGGAACCGCTGCCCATGGCGATCGGCGTGGCGCTGGCCGCGCTGGCCGTCGCGGGCGTGTACGTCCGACGCGGCGCCGCCCGCCCGTCGGTGTTGGAGTCCGTCAACCCTGGGGAGGACAGAGAGTGAGAAGGATCGACACGCGAATAGCCGCCGGTGTCGGGGCGCTGGCCCTGCTCGCCGCCGGCGGATGCGGCGGCCGGCAGGACGGCGCGGCGACCGACGACGCCGCCAAGGACATCACCTGCAAGGTCACCAAGGACACCCGGGTCGGCATCGCCACCGGCAACGCCACCGGCGTCTACTACGTGGTCGGCAACGCGCTCGCCGGTGAGCTGAGCAAGGCCACCGACGGCAAGCTCACCGGGACCGCCGCCGAGACCGGCGCCTCCGTGCAGAACGTCGAGCAGCTCGTCGCCGGCCAGTACGACGTGGCGTTCTCGCTGTTCGACACCGCTGTCAACGCGGTACAGGGCAAGGGCAGCTTCAGCTCGCCGCAGCCGGTCAAGGCGCTGGCCCGGATCTACGACAACTACACCCAGGTGGTGGTGCGGGCCGACTCCGGGATCACCTCGGTCGCCGGCATGAAGGGCAAGAAGATCTCCACCGGCTCGCCCAAGTCCGGCACCGAGGTCATCGCCAACCGGCTGCTCACCGCCGCCGGGCTGGACCCGGCCAAGGACATCCAGGCGCAGCGCCTCGACCTCACCAAGACCGTCGACGGCATGAAGGACGGCAGCATCGACGGGTTCTTCTGGTCCGGCGGCATCCCGACCGGCGGGGTCACCGACCTGTTCACCACCGCCGGCGGCAAGGTGACCTTCCTCGACCTCAGCGCGCTGCTGCCGAAGATGGCCGAGCTGAACCCGGCGTACCAGGCCGGCACCATCGGCAAGGACGTCTACTCCACGCCCGCCGACGTGCCCACCATCGTGGTGCCCAACGTGCTGCTGGTGCGCGACAACCTCGACGCGGACGTGGCCTGCGCGATCACCCGGACCGTCTTCGACCGCAGGGACGCGCTGGCCCAGGCGAACCCGGCCGCCAAGGGCATCGAGCTGGGCAACGCCCGCAAGACCGATCCGGTGCCGCTGCACCGGGGCGCGGACCGGGCGCTCACCGACCTCGGCGCGAGCTGACCCGACCGGCCGGGCCCGGACCTCCCCGTCCGGGCCCGGCCCACCGACACCCGACCCGGAGACCCCAGTGCCGCTGCCCCACCCCACCCGCGTACGCCGGCACCACCGTTCCGCGGACCGCGCCGGGCAACTCCGGTCGGTCCGGGTGCAGCTGCTCGCGCCGATCCTGGTGGCCACCGCCGGCCTGGTGGTGCTCGGCGCGGCACAGGCCGGCGCCGCGCTGGACGCGTCCGCGGACGCCGACCGGGCGCGGGTGCTGGCCGGCACCGCCACCGCGACGGTGCGGCTGGTGCACGAGCTGGAACGCGAACTCGGCGAGACGGCGGCGTTGCGCCAGCGCGGCGGCAACGCCGGCCGGCCGCTGGTCGACGCCCAGCGGCGCCGGGTGGACGCCGCCGTCGACAGGTACCGCTCGGCCGGCGGCGACGCCCGCCGTGCCGCGCCGGACCTGGCCCGGGTGCTCGACGACGCGAACGGCCACCTCGACCAGCTCGCCCCGGCCCGCGCGCTCGCGGTGACCGGGGAGCGCGGCGACCCGGCGTACGGGTCCCTGGTCGAGTCGCTGCTCGCGGTCGCGGACGCGTTGCCCAGCCAGCTTCGCGACGCGGGGCTGGCCAACGAGGCCCGCGAGGTCGCCGCGGTGGCCGCCCAGGAGCACCTGTCCGCGCTGGAACGCGACCTGCTGCGCGCGGTCTTCGTCCGGGGCGCGTTGGAGCGCGGCGAACTGGCCCGGCTGGGCCGGCTGCGGGGCGCCCGGGAGCAGCGCCAGGCCGAGTTCCTCCGGATCGCCTCCGCCTCCGCCAACGACGCCTGGTACCGGGTGGTCGACGGCACCGACGTGACGGCGGCCCGGCGGATGCGCGACGCGGTGCTCGACACCGACGGCGAGCCGGAGTCGCTGCGCACCGACGGCGACGCCTGGTACGTGGCGCAGAGCGGCACCATCCGCCGGTACAACCTGCTGGGCCGGGAACTCTCCGACGACCTGGACCGCGACGCCGCCGAGCTGGCCGGCTCGGCCCGGCTGCGCGCGCTGGCGACCGCCGGGGCGACGAGCGCGGTGGCGCTCGGCTCGCTGGTGACCGCCGTGCTGCTGGCGGTCCGCACCAGCCGCCGGCTGCGCCGGCTGCGGGTCGCGGCGCTCACCATGGCGAACCGGGAGCTGCCGGAACGGATCACCGCGATCGCATCGGGCGAGGGTGGGCCGGTGGAGGGCCCGGCGACCCGGATGACCGACGGGATCCGCCGCGGCCAGGACGAGGTGGCGCAGGTCGCCGAGGCGTTCGACACGGTCAACCGGGCGGCGCTGCGGCTGGCCGGCCAGCAGGCCGAGCTGCGGCTGGACGTCACCCGGATGGCCGAGGCGCTGGCCCGGCGCATCCGGACGCTGATCACCCGGCAGCTTCGGCTGCTCGACGACTTCGAACGCGAGGAGACCGACCCGGACGCGCTGGCCCGGCTGTTCGCGCTGGACCACCTCGCCGCCCGGCTGCGCCGCAACGGCGAGAACCTGCTGGTCCTCGCCGGCGGTGAGCCCGGTCGCGGGCACGAGGGTGCGCTGCTCCTCGACGACGTGGCGCGGGCGGCGGCCTCGGAGATCGAGGACTACCCGCGGGTGGAGATCGACGTGCCGGCCGCCGCGGTGCACGGCGCGGCGGCCGGCAACCTGGTGCACCTCCTGGCCGAGCTGCTGGAGAACGCCACCGTCTACTCGCCGCCGGACTCGCGGGTGCTGGTGGACGGGCGGCGGACCGTCGACGGGCTGGTGCTGCGCGTGCACGACCAGGGCATCGGCATCAGCGACAGCCGACTGGCCGAGATCAACCAACGACTCGCCGCACCGGCCATGCTGTCCAGCGCCGCGGCCGGCAGCATGGGCCTGCACGTGGTGGCGCACCTGGCCGCCCGGCACGGGATCCGGGTGCAGTTGCACCACGCCGGCAGCGGGACGGTGGCGCAGGTGGAGGTGCCCGAGTCGGCACTGACCCGGGTCGAGTCGGTGACCCGCCGGCCGGTCACCGAGCGCCGGCCGCCGCACGGAGCCGCCGCCCCGTGGTTCAAGCCCGGCGCCGCGCCGGGACCGGCCGGTCCGCACGGCCTGCTCACCGCCGCGCCGGTGGCCGGCCGGCCGCCGGGCGCGCGCGGCGTCGCCACGGTACGCCCGCCGGGCAACGCCCTGCTGGCACCGAGCGTGGCGCGCATCCGTCCGACGAGCGCGCCACCCGCACCGGTGTCGACCACCGGCGCCGGGCTGCCGCGCCGGACCCGGGGCGGGCACCTGCCCGCGCCGCTGCCCGACACCACCACGCCGCCGCCGGCGGCGGACCTGCTCGACCCCGAGCGGGTACGCGCCCGCCTGTCCGCCCTCGCCGAGGGGGTGGCCAGCGCGACGCGCCGTGCTTCGAACCCCACCACACCCACCGGGAGAACGCCATGACCACACCCGTCACCGCCGGACTCGACTGGCTGCTGGCGAACTTCGCCGAGCAGGTCCCGGACGTCTCGCACGCGCTCGCGGTCTCCGAGGACGGGCTGCGGCTGGCCTCCTCCCCCGACCTCTCCGCCGACCAGGTCGACCAGCTCGCCGCGGTGATCAGCGGGCTGGCCAGCCTGACCGTCGGCGCGGCCCGGCTGATGTCGGCCGGCCGGGTACGCCAGCAGATCGTGGACATGGACGGCGGGGTGATGCTGGTGATGGCGGTCGGCGAGCGGGCGTTGCTCGGCGTGCTCGCCGCGCCGGGCTGCGACCTGGGCCAGATCGGCTTCGAGACGGCGACGCTGGTGCAGCGGGTGGCGGAGGCGCTGGAGCCGGCGGTCCGGCAGTGACCCGCCGCCCGCTGCGGCTGGTGGCCGCGCTGCTGTCGGCCGTGCTGGTGGCCGGCTGCGGCGGCGGCGACGCCGACGCGCCGGCGTGGCACGGCGGGCGGATCTTCCTGGCCACCGGCAACACCACGGGCGTCTACTACCAGCTCGGCGGCGGGTACGCCGACCTGATCAGCCGGCACCTGCCCGGCTACGAGGCGCGGGCGGAGCCGACCGGCGCGTCGGTGGAGAACATCACCCGGGTGGCGAGCGGCGACATGGAGATCGCGTTCAGCCTGGCCGACACCGCCGCGGACGCGGTCAACGGACGGGGGGTCTTCGACAAGCAGCCGCAGCCGGTGCGGGCGCTGGCCCGCGTCTACAGCAACTACACCCACGTGATCGTGCGGGCCGACGGCAAGATCGACAGCTTCGCCGACCTGCGCGGCAAGCGGGTCTCCACCGGCTCGCCGAAGTCCGGCACGGACATCATCGCCGGTCGCCTGCTCACCGCCGGCGGCATCGACCCGAACCGGGGCATCCAGCGGCTCAACCTGTCGCTGCCGGAGACCGTCAAGCGGATGCGGGCGAACACCCTGGACGCCATGTTCTTCTCCGGCGGGCTGCCCACGCCGGGCATCAAGGACCTGCTCTCGGCGGCGCCCGGCAAGTTCCGGCTGCTGCCGCTGACCGAGTTGATCGAGCCGCTGGGCGCGCGCTACGGCTCGGTCTACACCACCGCGCTGCTGCCGAAGGAGGCGTACGGCCTGCCGGCGCCGACACCGACCATCACGGTGGCGAACGTGATCCTGGTGGCCGCCGACATGCCGGACCAGCTCGCGTACGACCTGACCCGGGTGTTGTTCACCTGGCAGGGCGAGCTGGTGCGGGTGCATCCGGAGGCGGCGAACTTCTCCCGGGCCAGCGCGTCGCTGACCGAGCCGATCCCGTTGCACCCGGGCGCACGGCGGTTCTACCGCAGCGGCTGACCAGGTACCTTCATTATCATTCTCGATAGTGATAACGTGCGGCCATGGAGATGTCGCGGGAGCGCTGGGCCGAGACGGCGCTGCATCCGGTGCGGATCCGGATCCTGCGCGCGGTCGCCGGCTCCCGGCTGACCACGCACGACCTGGTCGAACTGCTGCCCGACATCCCCCAGGCCACGCTCTACCGGCACCTGGCGCTGCTGGTCCGGACCGGGCTGCTCGACGTCGTGGAACAGCGCCGGGTCCGGGGCACGGCCGAACGGGTGTACGCGCTGCCCGCCCACGGTGCGACGCTTGACGCCTCGGCGCTGGCCACGGCCACCCCGGAGGACCACGCGCGCTACTTCACGGCGTTCGTGTCGAGCCTGCTGTCCGAGTTCTCCCGCTATCTCGGCCGGGAGCGGATCGACCTCGTCGCCGACGGCGTCGGCTACCAGCAACTCGTGCTGCACCTGACCGACGCCGAGCTGGGCGAGTTCGCGGCCGGCTTCAACGCGCTGGTCGGGCCGCTGCTGAGCAACGAGCCCGGCGACGGGCGGACACCGCGACTGCTGGCGACCGTCCTGATGCCGGCCGACCGGCCGACGCCCACCAATCACGACGCACGGCAACCGGGGCCGGGCGACGGCTCCACGACGACGGGGGAGCACTGATGGCAACGGTGACGGTGACCGGCGACCTGATCGACATCCGGTTCAGCGGATGGGAGCGGCTCTGGACCGGGCGGGAGCGATTCGCGCTGCCCACCGGCGCGGTGCGGTACGCCGCCGGAGTCCACGACCCGCTCCGGCTGGCCCGCGGCGCCCGCCGGGGATACGCCGTCTCCGGGTTCGCCAAGATCGGCATCTGGGGCCTGTTCGGCGGTCCCCGCCAACTCGTCGCGGCCCGCCGGGGCGAACCCGGGCTGCACCTGGTGCTCGACCGGGCGGCGGCCGGCGGCGAGTTCGACGAGGTGGTGCTCTCCACGCCCGCCGGGCCGGCGCTCGCGGAGGCGATCGGGCGGGCGACGGCGGCCGGCGCATGACCGGCGACCGCCTCGCGATCGAGGTGTCACACCTGACCAAACGCTACGGCGACATCACCGCCGTACGCGACCTGAGCTTCACCGTGGAGCCCGGCGCGGTCACCGGATTCCTCGGGCCCAACGGCGCCGGCAAGACCACGACGATGCGCATGGTGACCGGGCTGGTGTCGCCCACCGGCGGCACGGCCACGATCGGCGGGCAGCCGTACGGCCGGCTGACCCACCCGTCGCGGACCGTCGGCGCGGTCTTCGGCGGCAACGCGTTCCACCCCGGACACACCGCCCGGGACCACCTGCGCGTCTACGCCGCGCTGGGCGGCCACCCGGACGGCCGGGTCGCCGAAGTGCTCGACCTGCTCGGCCTGGCCGAGGCCGCCGACCGCCGGACCCGCGGGTTCTCCACCGGCATGCGACAACGGCTGAACCTCGCCACCGCCCTGCTCGGCGACCCCCGCGTCCTGCTGCTGGACGAGCCCGGCAACGGGCTGGACCCGGAAGGCATGGCGTGGCTGCGCACTCTGCTGCGCCGGCTCGCCGACGAGGGCCGTACCGTCCTGGTCTCCAGCCACGTGCTCAGCGAGATCCAGCAACTGGTCGACGACGTGGTGGTGATCCGGCGCGGCGAACTCGTCGCCGCCGGGCCGTTGTCCCGGCTCGCCGGCCCGCCGGCGGTCCTGGTCACCTCCCCCGACGCCGAGGCCCTCGCCGCCACCCTGACCGTCGGCCCCGGCCCGGTCCCCCGGGTGGAGACCGTCGGAACCGGCCGGCTCCGGGTGCACGGGTGGGACGCCCCGGGCGTCGCCGACCACGCGGCCGCCCACCGGCTGCGGGTCCACGAGCTGGTCACCGAGCACACCGGACTCGAACAACTCTTCCTGCGCCTGACCACCGACGAGGTGACCACCCGATGAGTCTGCTGATCACCGCGGAGTTCCGCCGGTTGCTGGCCACCCGGATGTGGGGCGGGCTGCTGCTCACCGCCGCCCTGCTGGGCGGCGGCATGCTCGGCGCCATGGCGCTGGTGGGCCCGGAGAACTTCGACCCGCCACTGCCCGGGCTGGACACCGAGGCCGGCCTCCGCGCCGTGCTCGGCATCCTCGGCTACACCGCGTTCGTGCCGGCCGCCGCCGGTACGCTCGCGGTCACCTCCGAGTACCGGCACGGCACCGCCGCCGTCACCTTCCTGTTCGCGCCGCGCCGGGGCCGGGTGCTGGCCGCCAAGCTCGCCGCGTACGCGGTCGTCGGCCTGGCGTACGGGCTCGTGCTCGCCGGCACCGCCGCGGTGGCGCTGTTCGCCGTCGCCGCCGCCCGCGACGTCCCGCTGGGGCTGCCGACCACCACCGTGCTGGCGCTGCTCGCCTGGATCGGCGTCGCGATGGCGGCGTACCTGCTGATCGGCGTCGGCGTGGGCGCCCTGGTCCGCCACCAGGTCGCCGCGCTGGGCGTCGTGGTCGGCTACCTGTACCTGGGCGAGCCGATGCTCATGATGATCCCCGGCGTCAACCTGCTCTACCCGGTCCTGCCCGGCGGCGCGACCGCCGCGCTGACCGACTTCACCTACCTCACCGACGCCATGTCCGATCAGCTCGGCACCGCCACCGTCCCCCTCCTTCCACCGGCGGCCGGCGCCCTCGTCCTCGCCGCGTACGCGGTGACCGCCTCGGCGCTCGCGGTGCTCCTTGCGCTGCGCCGCGACGTCACCTGACCGCGATGCTTGACCCTCACACGGTGTCAGGGCCGAGGCTGGGGGGACCATGTTCAGTATCGGAGAGTTCGCCGGCCTGGGTCGGGTGTCGGTGCGCATGCTGCGCCACTACGACGCCATCGGCCTGTTGCGTCCCGCCCACGTCGATCCGCACAGCGGCTACCGCTTCTACACCGCGGTGCAACTGCGCCTGCTCAACCGGGTGACCGCCCTCAAGGACCTGGGCTTCAGCCTGCACGAGGTGCAGACACTGATCGACGAGAAGGTGGATCCCGCCGAGCTGCGCGGCATGCTGCGCCTGCGTCGGGCCGAGCTGGCCGCGCGCATGCGGCAGGACACCGCCCGCCTGGCCCAGGTCGACGCGCGACTCCGCATGATCGAGAGCGAGGGACACATGGACACCGGAGACGTCGTCCTGAAGAGCATCCCGGCGATCCGGGTGGCGCAGTTGTCGGGCACCGCCGCCGGCTACGACCACCCGACGTCGATCACCGAGAACCTCAGTCCGCTCTACCCCCAGCTGATGGAGCTGCTGGAACGGCACCGGGTGGCCGTCACCGGCGCGCCGATCGCCTGGTACGAACCGGCGCCGGTCGAGCCGGGCGACGAGACGATCCGGGTGCACGCGGCGTTCCCGGTCGGGTCGGCCGAGGTGCCCGCCGCCGCCGGGTTCGAGGTGGTCACGCTTCCCCCCGTGGAGTACGCGGCGACCGCGCTGCACCACGGCCCGATGTCGGAGGCGTTCCGCACCGGGCAGAAGATCGCCACCTGGATCGACGACAACGGTCACCGGGCGGTCGAGCCGGGCTTCGCCCGCGAGGTCTACCTGGACTGCCCGGACGACCTCGACCGGTGGGTCACCGAGATGCAGGTGACGGTGCGGGTCACCGCCTGACCGTCAGCCGGTGGCGGACCCGAACCAGCGGGACAGGTGGTCGAGCAGCTCCCGCTGGTCGTCGCCGACCCACGCCACGTGCCCGTCGGGCCGCAGCAGCACGGCGGGCACGTTCAGCTCCGCGCCGGGGTCGGCGACGTGGTCGACCCGGTCGTCCCAGCCCGCCACCGAGAGTCCAGCGGTCCGGTCCAGCAGCAGCCCCCGGCCGGCGTGCATCAGCCCGTACAGGCTCCCCCGCGTCAACCGCACGTCGCGCAACCGCCGGCCGAGCAGCTCGTGGCCCGCGCCGAAGTCGTACCGGACCGAGACCGCGGTGATCTTCTCGATCAGGTGGCGGTTCACCTCCTCGAAGTCCATCAGCTCCGCCAGCAGCCGCCGTACGGCCTGCGGGCCCGGTTCCAGGGACATCAGCTCCGTCTGCGCGCGGGTGTTGTCCAGCACGTCCGCCGCCACCGGCCGCCGCTCGTCCTGATAGGTGTCCAGCAGGTCCTTCGGGGCCCACCCGTCGACCTGCGCGGCCAGCTTCCAGCCCAGGTTGAACGCGTCCTGGAGGCCGAGGTTGAGTCCTTGCCCGCCCAGCGGCGGGTGGACGTGCGCCGCGTCGCCGGCCAGCAGCACCCGGTCGACCCGGTAGCGCTCGGCGAGGCGGGTGGCGTCACCGAACCGGGACAGCCAGCGCGGCGAGTGCACCCCGAAGTCGGTGCCGGCGGTGGCCCGCAACTGCTGCCGGAACTCCTCGATGGTCGGCGGGGCGGTGCGGTCCTCCGCCACCCCGGCGGCGGGCACGACCACGCGGTACAACCCCTCCCCGTCCCCGACCGGCCCGGCGCCGAAGCGCAGTTGCGTCTTGCGTACCTCGGTCATCACGGCGACCACCTCGTCCGCCGGCGCGGTCAGCTCCATCACGCCGAGCAGCGTGTCGGACCTGCTGGGCTCGCCCGGAAAGCCGACGCCCAGCAGCTTGCGCACCGTGCTGCGGCCGCCGTCGCACCCGACGAGATAACGCGAACGCAACCGGGTGCCGCCGGCCAGCTCGGCGGTCACCCCGTCCTCGTCCTGGCTCAGCCCGACCAGCTCGCTCCCCCGCCGGATCTCGGCGCCGGCCTCGACGGCGTGTTCGGTCAGCAGCCGCTCGGTGACCGGCTGCGGGATGCCGAGGATGTAGCTGTGCGCGGTGTCCATCCGGGTCGGCCACGCCTTCGCGATCCCGGCGAAGTAGCCGCCGAGCTGGAACGTCTTCCCGGCCGCGAGGAAGCGCTCCAGCAGGCCACGCTGGTCCAGCAGTTCGATGCTGCGCACGTGCATGCCGAGCGAGCGGACCACGCTGGTCGGCTCCGTGTCCCGTTCCAGCACCACCACCCGTACGCCGTGCAGCCGCAACTCGGCGGCCAGCATCAGGCCGGTCGGCCCGGCGCCCACGATGGTCACGTCGATCATGGAGTCCCCCGTTCGATTTCGCCTGGTCACGGCGTCGGAGGGGGATTCTTCAGCAGCACCGGGGTCTTGCCGCAAGACCCCGGGTGCGATATACGTTGAGAGTGGCAGGGAGCGAAAATCCCTGCCTTTTCCGTTCATGAGCAGCCGGTCAACCGCGCGCCACGAAGTGCTAGCATTGCTCTCATCCGCTCCGATGGGAGTAAATGGTGGCAGCACTCAGCATCAGAGATCTTGATGACGCGGTCCGCGAAAAGCTGCGAATCCGCGCCGCGCAACACGGCAAGTCCATGGAATCCGAGATCCGGGACATCCTCACCGCGGCCGTTGCCGAGGACGCACCGGGGACCGACCTGTTCAGCGCACTCACCGCCCGGTTCACCGGGCTCGGTGGCGTCGAGCTGGATCTACCCGCCCGTTCCACTCGACCCCGCGCGGCGAGCCTGCCCGAGTGATGATCGTTCTCGACACCAACGTCGTCTCGGAACTCATGCGGTCCGAGCCCGCGCCGGTGGTGCTGGCGTGGCTGCGGCGGAGTTCAGCCACCGGCCTGTGCACCACAGCCGTCACGGTCGCCGAGATTCGCTACGGGATCGCACGGCTATCGGACGGCCAGCGCCGGGATTCCCTGCAACAAGCCGCCAACGAGATCTTCGCCGCGTTTCCTCGCCAGGTGCTGCCCTTCGACCTCGCGGCAGCCGGCGCCTACGCCGACGTGGTGGCCGGCCGGGACAGGATCGGTCGTCCGATCGACGGGTTCGACGCCCAGATCGCGGCCATCTGTCGCACTCAGGTCGCCACACTCGCCACCCGAAATATCAAGGACTTCGCCGACACCGGCATCGAGGTCGTCGATCCCTGGCAGGAGACGGCCGCCGAAGACCGCTGAGCGGCCGGCGGCAGAAAGCCCCTCGGCACGCCGACCGGGCACACTGGGGCCGTGGAACGTCACGAGTTCGGTGTCGCGGTGCGCCAGTTGCGGGAGAGCACGCCGCCCGCCGCCGTCGGGCTGCCGGTCGGCCGCCGGCGTACGCAGGGATTGCGGCGGGAGGAACTCGGCGAGCTCGCGGGCATGTCCGCGGACTACGTGCGCCGGTTGGAGCAGGGGCGCAGCCACCCGTCGGCCGGCGTGGTGAACGCCATCGCCCGGGCGTTACGGACCGGGCGGGCGGACTACGAGCGCCTCTGCGCGCTGGCCGGGTACGCCGCCGCGGACGGCCAGGTGCCCCACGAGATCGGCCCGGGTGCGATGCGACTGCTGGAGCGGTTCACGGACACCCCGATGTTCGTCTCCGACGCGGCGATGAACCTGGTCGCCGTGAACAGCGCTTTCCTGGCCCTGAGGCACTGGGATCTCACCGGGGACCCCTGGGAGTGGAACATCGCCTGGCGTACGTTCTGCGATCCCTTCACCGGCTTCAAGCAGTCCGTGGACGACGCCACCGATCACGAGGCGATCCTCGCCGCCCAGCTGAGGAGCACACTGTTGCGTTACCCCGCCGACGCGTCGCTCGCCGCGCTGGTGGACGAGATGCGGAGCCGAAGCCGTCTGTTCGACACCCTCTGGCGTACGCCGCGACCGGTGGCTGCCTACGAGAGCAGCGCCGCGTTCATCCATCCCGACGCCGGCGCCGTCACCCTGGTCGGCAGCCTGCTCGCCGTCCCGGGCGACGATCTGGCCGCCCTGATGCTCACCGCGGCCCCCGGCTCGGCCGACGCGGCGCGTCTGGCGGAGATCGTCGGCGCCGCCGGGGAACCGGCCGTCGTCAGGGTGGGCCAGTCCGGCCCAGGATGACCGCGCCGAATCCTGCCAGATTGAGTGAGCACACGAACAGCGCTCACGAAGGCAGGGTTCAGCGATGAAGGCAGTACGTTTCCACGAGTTCGGCGGCCCCGAGGTCCTGCGGTACGAGGACGTCGAGCAGCCCACCCCCGGCGCCGGTCAGGTCCGGATCCGCGTCGCCGCGACGTCGTTCAACGGCGTCGACGGCAACATCCGCGCGGGCTTCATGCAGGGTCCGATCCCGGTCGAGCTGCCGCACACCCCCGGCCTCGACGTCGCCGGCACGGTCGACGCGCTCGGTGTCGGCGTGGACGCCGTCGCGGTCGGCGACCAGGTCGTCGGCTTCCTGCCGATGACGGGGACCGGGGCGGCGGCGGAGTACGTGATCGCGCCGGCGGAGATCCTGACCGGGGCGCCGCGGAACATCCCGTTGGCCGACGCGGCGGCGTTCCCGCTGGTGGGCCTCACCGCGTGGCAGGCGCTGTTCGACCACGGCAAGCTGACCGCCGGCCAGCGGGTGCTCATCAACGGCGCCGGCGGAGCGGTCGGCGGATACGCGGTGCAGCTGGCCAAGGAGGTCGGCGCCCACGTGATCGCCACGGCCAGCCCACGCAGCGCCGATCGCGTCCGGGCGGCCGGCGCCGACGAGGTGATCGACCACACCACCACCGACGTGACCGCGGCGGTGACCGAGCCGGTCGACCTCGCTCTCAACCTCGCGCCCGTCACCCCGGAACAGCTCGCCGCGCTGGTCACGCTGATCCGGGACGGCGGCGCCCTGGTCAACACCACCGTCTGGATGCCCGCGCCCTCCGACGAGGAGCGCGGCGTACGTGGTGTCGACCTGTTCGTCCGCAGCGACGCCGACCAACTCGCCGACCTGGCCGCCCGGATCGGCACCGGCGAGTTGCGGGTCGACGTCGCCGAGCGGGTGGCGCTGGCCGACCTGCCCGCGCTCCACGCCCAGGCCGGCGCGGGCGAGCTGCCCGGCAAGACCGTCGTCCTCGCCCCCCACCGCCTGACCCACCCCCAGGAGGATGACGATCCCGACACGACCTGCCTCTCCCTGGTGGGCAACGCCTACGGCGTCCAGTCGCGCCGCAGCAGACCGTAGATCGCCATGTCCGCGAAGCCGTCCCCGTCGTACGCGCGCTCCCGCTGGGTGCCCTCGTGGATGAAACCGCACGTCTCGGCGGTCCGCCGCATTGCCACGTTGCCGGCCAGCGTCTCGATCTCCAGTCGGCGCAGGTTGCGGTTGCGGAAGCCGTACCGGCAGAGCAGCCGGATCACCTCGGACCCGTAGCCCTGGCCACGCGCCTCCGGGAGCAGCGAGATGCCGAGATGGGCGTACCGCTCGAACGCGCTGATCCCCCACAACGAGCAGCCGCCGAGGAACGTGCCGTCGGCCACGGTCTCGGCCAGCAGCGACACCGAGCTGCCGCCGTCGGGCGGATCGGCGACCTGCTTCTCCAGCCGGGCCCGGACCTGGCCGACGTGGCGCGGCAGGAACGGCTCGTCGTCCGCGAGCAGGTGCAGCTCGGGGTCACCGTCGAGCCGGAAGATGTTCGGCGCGTCGTCGGGCGTGGGCGGGCGCAACCGGACCCGGTCGGTGGCGAACATCCCGCGACGCTAACAGCCAACATGGAACCCCGACGATCGGATTACCGATGCTCCGCTCCCACCACGGCGGTCCGGTCGCGGCGCGGCACGGGCCCGGTCGCTGTCAGACGTCGGCAGGCCGGGTGGCGGCGCGGGCCTCGGCGACCAGTCGGTCGGTCTCGGCGACCACCGCCTCGTCGTCGACCGGCGTCCCCGGCTCGTAGCGCACCGTCCAGGTCAGACCGTCCACCCCGGACACCCGCCGGGCCGCGATCCGGCCGGCGCCGTCGGGCACCGGGTGGTGTGCGGTGTACGCCACCGAGCCGGTGACCCGGGCCCGCACCTGGTGCGGCAGGTCGCCCGGGTCGAGCAGCAGGTAGGTCTCGGCCGGCGCGTCGGCGACCACGAGGTAGCCGTCGCGCTCGGCGACCTGCTCGGCGGGGGTCACGGTGAGTTCACGGCCGGACCAGACCGCCTTGAGGACGTCGTGCCAGCCGAGGCGCTCACCGCGACCGGGCAGCCAGAGCCCACGGTTGCTCGCGACCAGCACGCCGTCGCCCTCGCCGTTGCCGGCGGCGGCCCAGGCGAGCACCCGCTCGTCGGCGGCCAGCGGCGGCCGGTCGGCCGGGGGCAGCTTCGGGCGGCGGCGGAAAAGCCCCATCACAGTCCTCCGGCGGCCTGCTCGCGCAGGGCCCGCGCGTGTTGTTCCAGCGAGAGCAACTCCCCGAACAGGGCGAAGTATTCGTCCTTGTGGCTCACCGGATTGATCCGCTGGATCTTCGACTTGAGGTCCCGGATCCGGCCGGTGACCGAACTCCACTGGAGCCGGGCCATGGTGACCGAGACGTACCTCGGGTCGACCTCGCCGTCGATGCGCAACGGCTCCACCGCCAGCTCGCCGACCAGCGCCTGGCCGGCCAGGTCGTCGCAGGCGTCCCGGACCCGCTCGATCCAGACCGCGCCGCCGGTGGCGCCGGCCGCTCCACCGGCCGCGGCGACGGCGACGCGCACCGCGGCGTGCACCGGGTGCTGGTAGTCGCCCGCCTCGACGGCGTCGAACATCGGACCGGCCAGCACCGGCTCCTGCAGCGCCAGCTTCAACGCCTCGCGCTCCACCATGGACCGAGGGCTGTCCACGGCCGGCGTGGCGGGGCCCGGACGTGCCGGCGCGGGTCGGCCGGCGGCCGGCTGGCCGTTCGCGGCGCCCAGCACGGCCCGCTGCACCGGCTCGATCTCCATGCCGAGGTCGCCGGCGAGCTTGCGGACGTACTCCGGGCGCTTCTCCCGGTCCTTGATCTTCGCGACCAGCGGTGCGGCCCGGCGCATCGCCTCGACCCGGCCGTCGACGGTGTCCAGGTCGAACCGGTTGATCACGTGTCGGAGCGCGAAGTCGACGAGCGGCTCGCGCCGGGCCACCAGGTCGCGCACGGCCAGGTCGCCCTTGGCCAGCCGCAGGTCGCACGGGTCCATGTTGTCGGGGCTGACCGCGATGAACGTACGCCCGACGAAGCGCTGGTCGTCCTCGAACGCGCGCAGCGCGGCCTTCTGGCCGGCGGCGTCGCCGTCGAACGTGAAGATGATCTCCCCGGCCCGCTCGTCGCTGTCGAAGAGCACCCGGCGCAGCACCGAGATGTGGTCCGAGCCGAACGCGGTGCCGCAGGTCGCCACCGCGGTCGGCACGTCGGCGAGGTGGCAGGCCATCACGTCGGTGTAGCCCTCGACCACCACCACCTTGCCCTGCTTGGCGATCTCCCGCTTGGCCTGGTCGATGCCGTAGAGGACGTGCGACTTCTTGTAGATCGGCGTCTCGGGGGTGTTCAGGTATTTCGGGCCGTCGTCGTCGTCGAAGAGCTTGCGGGCGCCGAAGCCGATCACGTCGCCGGTGATGTCCCGGATGGGCCACATCAGCCGGCGGCGGAACCGGTCGATCAGCGAGCCGGACCGGGCCGGGCGGGACAGGCCGCCGGTGACCAGCTCGTCGTGGCTGAAGCCCTGCTGGCGCAGGTGCTTGGTGAGCAGGTCCCAGCCGTCGGGAGCGAAGCCGCAGCCGTAGCGCTCGGCGGCGGCCCGGTCGAAGCCGCGCCGGGCGAGGAACTCCCGGGCCGGCCGGGCGCCGGCGGTGGTGAGCTGGGCCCGGTAGAACTCGACGGCGGCGGCGTGCGCGGCCACCAGCCGCTGCCGCTGGCCCTGCTGCGGCCGGGCGCGCGGGGTGGACCGGTCGTCCTCGACGTAGCGCAGTTGGATGCCGGCGCGGGCGGCGAGACTCTCGACGGACTCGACGAACCCGAGGTGCTCGGCGTCCATCAGGAACTTGATCGCGTCGCCGCCGACCCCGCAGCCGAAGCAGTAGAAGACGTTGCGGGCGGGCGAGACGTTGAACGAGGGACTCTTCTCGTCGTGGAACGGGCAGAGCCCCTTGAGGTTGCCGCCGCCGGCCGACTTGAGCGTCACCACCTCGGAGATGACGTCCGCGATGGAGGTGCGCTCGCGGACCAGCGCGATGTCCTCGTCCCGGATCCGCCCCGCCATGGCCGCCACCTCCTCGGCGTACATCCTGCCCTGCCGGACCGACGATCCGGTGGCCGGGGGGACGGCGTGTGGCGGACGCCGCCCGGCTCAGGCCGAGCGGCCCGCCCCGGCAGCGGCGTCGCCGATGCGGGGGAACGGCTCGATGGAGAAGACCACCTCGACCGGCACCTCGAAGTAGGCAGCGATGCGCAGCGCCAGGTGCAGGCTGGGCCGGAACTCACCGCGTTCCAGGTAGCCCACGGTCTGGTAGTGCACCCCGAGCGCGTCGGCGAGCTGCCGGCGGGAGACGCCCCGTTCGGCGCGCAGCACCGCGATCCGGTTGTGCACGGTCTCGCTCATCGACGCCCTCTCATCCGACCCGCTGCATGGCCCGCTCCCGCCGGGCCGCGACCCGCGAACCGGACTCCCGGCGGGCCATCCGGCGCAGCACCACCGGGGCCAGCACCAGCCCGAGCACGGCCCAGGCGCCGAGCACGCCGAGCGTCTCCAGGTGCCGCCAGGAGCCACCCAGCTCGACCGCCGCCAGGTCGGCCGGGAGCAGCGCCGAGCGCATGCCCAAGCCTAGCCAGTAGAGCGGGAACACCTGGGCGACGCCCTGCACCCAGCCGGGCAGGCCGTTGATCGGGTAGAAGATCCCGGAGAGCGCGATCAGGCCGAAGATCGGCAGGACCACCAGGCCCATGTTGCGCGGGTTCTCGATCAGCGACCCGATCACCGCGCCCAGCGGCAGCGTCGCCACCAGCCCGAGCGGCACCACCCAGGCCAGCGTGAGCCAGGCGCCCGGGTCACCCAGCCGCAGCCCGTCCAGGAAGAACAGGCCGGGCGTGAGCTGGATGGTCACACCGATCAGCGAGACCGCCGAGATCAGCGTCAGCTTGCCGACCAGGTAGCCGAGCATGCCGTTGGGGATGGCCTTGGCGCGCAGCAGCGTGCCGTCCTCCCGGTCGACGATGAGCTGCTGGGCCAGCCCGAGCAGCCCGCCGAAGAGCAGGCCCATGCCGAGCGCGCTGGGCAGCGTCCGGGCGCCGAGGGAGAAGTCGGTGCCGGGCACCGTCGAGCCGCGCATCCAGAACACGGCGACCAGCAGCACCGCCGTGGGGAAGAAGTAGTTCCACAGGTCCTGGCCGTTGGTGAAGGTGGCGCGCAGCTCGATCAGGCCGCGCCGCACGCCGGCCCGGAGCGCGTTGGTGGTCGGGTTCATCGCGTCGCCTCCTGCTGCTGCCACACCCGCTCGGCCCGGCCGGTGCGGATCCCGGTCTCCTCCTCGTGCACCAGCGCCAGGTAGGCGTCCTCCAGGCTGGCCCGGCGCACCTCCAGCTCCCGCACCCGGTCGCCGTGCTCACGGAGCAGGTCGCGCAGGAAGCCGGTGGCGTCGGCGGTGGCGTGCACGTAGCGCTCGCCGTCGCGGGTCCAGCGGACCTCGGCGTCGCCGGCGACGCGGCGGGCCAACTGGTCGGGTGAGCCCTCGGCGATGATCCGGCCGCCGGCCAGGATGAGGATCCGGTCGGCCAGCTTCTCGGCCTCGGCCAGGTCGTGGGTGGTCAGCACGATGGTGGTCGCGTCGAGGTCGGTGAGGCGGTGCACCAGCTCGTGGAACTCGCGCCGGGCCGCCGGGTCGAAGCCGACCGTCGGCTCGTCCAGGAAGAGCAGCTCCGGCCGGCCCACGATGCCGACCGCCACGTCGAGGCGGCGGCGCTGCCCGCCGGAGAGGCGGGCCACCCGGGTGCCGGCGTGCGCGGTCAGCCCCACGGTGGCCAGCAGGTCGTCGACCGGCCAGGGGCGCCCGACCCGGTCGGTGGCGTACGGCGCGTAGAAGTCGCCGAGGTGGGCGAGCAGCTCTCCCACCCGCCACTTGCCGTGGTCGCGCCAGGACTGGAGCACGACGCCGAGCCGGGCCCGCCACCGCTCGTCGCCGCGGGCCGGGTCGACGCCGAGCACCCGGACCGTGCCGGCCGAGGGCAGCCGGAAGCCCTCCAGGATCTCGATGGTGGTGGTCTTGCCGGCGCCGTTGGGACCGAGCAGCGCCACCACCTCGCCCCGCCGGGCGGTGAGGTCGACAGCGTGCAGCACGTCGGTGCTGCCGTACCGCATGCGCAGGTTGCGGACGTCGAGGACCAGGTCCTCGTCGGGTGGCCCGGCCGGCGCGACGGCATCCAGGGATTCGGTCGCAGTCATGCCCCGGAATGTAGCACCTCTACTACATTCCGAGGTACACCCGCTCAGCGCCGGGGGCGGTGCAGCCAGCGGGTGACCGGAGGCGGCTCCTCCTCCTCGTACGACCGGGCCGCGCGCACCGCGGCGGCCAGGCCGGAGCGGCGCGGCCGGGCTCCCGTGCGCAGGATCGGGTCGGCGGCCATCTCCCGGACCAGGGAGACCGCCAGGCCCAGCATCACCACCACGAACGGCAACGCGACCAGGATGGTGGCCTGCTGCAACGCGTCCAGACCGCCGGCGAGCAGCAGCGCCGCCGCGACCGCGCCGATGAGCACACCCCAGAGCACCACCACGCCCCGGTGCGGCCGCAACGCGCCCCGGGAACTCAACGAACCGAGCACCAGCGACGCGGAGTCGGCGCTGGTGACGAAGTAGAGCGCGATCAGCACCATGGCGAGCACGCTGGTCACCGTGCCCAACGGCAGCGCGTCCAGCAGCCCGAACAGAGCCTGCTCCGAGCCGGCGCCCACGTCGGCCACCAGGTCCCGGGTGCCGGTGGACTGGGTGCGCAGCGCGGTGCCGCCCATCACCGCGAACCACACCGCGCTCGCGCCGCTGGGCACCAGCAGCACCCCGACCAGGAACTGCCGGACCGTACGCCCCCGCGAGATGCGGGCGATGAACGTGCCCACGAACGGCGCCCAGGAGATCCACCACGCCCAGTAGAAGATCGTCCACGAACCCAGCCAGCCCGGGTCGGAGAACGCCCCGGTCCGGGTGGACATACGCACCAGGCCGCTGAGGTAGTCACCGACCGCGGCCGGCAGCACCTCAAGCGTGTAGACCGTGGGGCCGACCACGAACACGAACAGCATCAGCGCCACGGCGATCAGCACGTTGGTGGTGGACAACCACTTCACCCCGCGGTGCAGGCCGGAGAAGGCCGACACCACGAACGCCAGGGTGAGCGCGCCGATGATCACCAACTCCACGCCCCGGCTGTCCCGCACGCCGCTCACCAGATCCAGCCCGGCCGCCACCTGGAGCGCGCCGAGGCCGAGACTGGTCGCCGAGCCGAACACCGTGGCGAAGACCGCCAGCAGGTCGATCGCACGACCGATCGGACCGTCCGTCCGCGCGCCCAGCAGCGGCGCGAACGCCGACGAGATCCGGTTGCCCCGCCCCTTGCGGAACGTCGAGTAGGCAAGCGCCAACGCCGCGATCGCGTAGATGCCCCACGGATGCAGCGTCCAGTGGAACAGCGTGTACTGCATGGCCGCCGCGGCGGCGGCGCCGGTCTGCGGTTCGACGCCCGAGGACGGCGGCGGGGCCGCGTAGTGCTGGATCGGCTCGGCGACGGCGAAGAAGACCAGGCCGATGCCCATGCCGGCGCTGAACATCATGGCGATCCAGGCCAGCCCGTCGAACTCCGGCTCGTCGTCGTCGGCGCCCAGCCGGATCCGGCCGAACCGGGAGGCGGCGAGCACCACCGCCAGCACCAGGAAGGCGTCGGCCGCGACCACGAAGAACCAACCGAACGTGTTGATCGTCCAGTCCAGCCCGGCCGCGCCGAACGACGCCAGCGAGCCGCGCGCGAACACGCCCCAGGCCACCACCGCCAACACGCCGGCCACGCCGAGCCCGAGCACCACCCGGTCCGCCGGCTGCGTCGCGGGTCGCTCCCCCACCTCTTCCGCCATGGCCTCATCCTCAGCGGAGCGGGCGCCACGGCGGGGCGGAACGCCCCGAGAAACCCCGGTCAGGCCGGGACGCCGGCCTCCTCGGCCTCGACCTCGGCGTTCCAGGCCCGCTTGGTGGAACGCCAGCCCTCGTCGTCCAGGCCGCGCCGCCAGTAGCCGGAGATGGACAGGTCGCCCGCCGGCACGCCACGCTCCACCCGCAGCAGGCGACGCAGCTCCTTGACCGCACCGGCCTCACCGTGCACGAACGCGTGCACCCGGCCGGGCGGGAACTCCAGCGCCCGGACCGCCTCGACCAGCGCCTCACCGGCCGGGCGTCCGGCCCGGTGCAGCCAGCGCAGCTCGACCGCCCCGGCACCGGCCAGCGGCAGCTCGTCGGCGGGGCCCGCCACCTCGACGAAGACCCGGGCCGGCGCGCCGGAAGGCAGCCGTTCCAGCGCGGCGGCGATCGCCGGCAACGCGCTCTCGTCGCCGGCCAGCAGGTGCCAGTCGGCGGTCGGGTCCGGCGCGTACGCGCCGCCCGGCCCGGAGAACAGCACCCGGTCGCCGGGGCGCAACGCCGCCGCCCACGGACCGGCCAGCCCTTCGTCGCCGTGGTGGACCACGTCGACGGTCAGCTCACCCGCCGCCGCGTCCCAGGCCCGCACCGTGTACGCCCGCAACCGCGGCCACTGCTCGGCGGGGAACTCGCGCTTGATGGTGGCCAGGTCGGTCGGGTGGGGATAGGTCACCCCGGCCGGCGGGAAGACGATCTTCACGTAGTGGTCGGTGTAGGCGCCCACCGGCAGGCCGGTCAGCTCCGCGCCGCCCAGCACGAGCCGGATCAGGTGCGGGGTGGGCCGCTCGGTCCGGACGACCGTGGCGGCGGTGAGCTTCTTCGGGCGTTCCGTCATGCGGCTTAGGCTACCCTCAGTTGCCGGCCGTACCCGCCGGGCGGGCGGTCAGCTCGGCGACACCAGCCGGGCGTGCCAGGCCAGCGCGGCCGGGTCGGTGAGCGAGGCCACCTGGTCGATCACCACGCGCAGCCGCGCGGCGTCGTCCGCCGCGTCCCGCCAGAGCGGCGCGAAGACCTCGTCGAGCGCGTCCGGGGCGCGGTCGAGCAGCGCGGCGACCAGCTCGGCGAGGAGTTCCCGCTGCCGGTCGTACCGGCCACTGGCACCGGGGCGGCGCATCACGTAGCGCAGGGCGATGCCCTTGAGCAGCGCGCACTGCGCCCGGATCCGGCGCGGCACCACCAGGTCGGCGGCGTAGCGGCGGTGCGGGCCGGCGCCGTGGCGCGCCTCGGTGGCGGCCACCACCGTCGACACGAACCGGCCGGTGAGCACGCTCGTGGTGGCCTTCAACGCGGCCAGCGACCGGTGGCTGCCGTCGTACGCGGCGAGCGGGGCGAGCACCGGGTCGGCGAGCAGTTCGCCCAGCACCTCGCCCAGGTCCTCCGGCGCCTCGCCGGAGTAGGCGGACGCCACGTCGGCGCAGAGCGCCCGCCGCTCGTCGTCGACGGCCAGCAGCGGGCGCAGGTCGACGTACCCGCCGTGGATGCCGTCCTCGACGTCGTGCACCGAGTAGGCCACGTCGTCGGCCCAGTCCATCACCTGGGCCTCCAGGCAGCGCCGGTCGCCGGGCGGTGCGCCGGCGCGCAGCCAGTCGAAGACCGGCCGGTCGTCGGCGTACACCCCGAACTTGCGCTCGCCGGGCCGGCGCGGCCACGGATACTTGCCGATCGCGTCGAGTGCGGCCCGGGTCAGGTTCAGCCCGGCGGACCGCCCGTCCGGGGTGAGCACCTTCGCCTCCAGCCGGGTCAGCACCCGCAGCGTCTGCGCGTTGCCCTCGAAGCCGCCGGCGGCGGCGGCCAGCTCGTCCAGGGCGTACTCGCCGTTGTGGCCGAACGGCGGGTGGCCCAGGTCGTGGGCGAGCCCGGCGGTGTCCACCACGTCGGGGTCGCACCCGAGCCGCGCGCCCATCTCGCGGGCGATCTGCGCCACCTCCAGCGAATGGGTCAGCCGGGTACGCAGGAAGTCGTCGGTGCCGGCGGCGTGCACCTGGGTCTTCGCGGCGAGCCGGCGGAACGCCGCCGAGTGCAGCACCCGGGCCCGGTCGCGTTCGAACGGCGACCGGCCGTACCCGGTGTCCTTGGGCGCCTCGGCGACCAGCCGCGCCGCGTCGTCAGCGTGCACGGAGGACGCAGAACTCGTTGCCCTCGGGGTCGGCCAGCACGGTCCACTCCACGTCTCCCTGCCCGATGTCGACGTGCCGCGCGCCCATGTCGACGAGCCGTTCCACCTCGGCCTCCTGGTCCGTCGGGCGGAGGTCGACGTGCAGCCGGTTCTTGCCCGGCTTCGGCCCGGAGACCGGGACGAAGACCAGGCCCGGGAGCGTGTCGGGGGTCCGGCGGATCTCCACCTCGTCGGGCTTGTCGGTGATCACCTGGTAGCCCAGCGCCTCGGCCCACCAGCGGGCGAGCCGGGACGGGTCCCGGGCGTCGACAACCAGGTTCTCCCAGACGGCGGTCATGCGGCCATCCCTCCCGATCAACACGTGGCGGAAGCTCAGGTTACGCCGGGGTGACCCGAACGGCGCGCCAGGCGGGCCGCCGGTGGTCACCGGCGGCCCGTCCGGGGAGCGCTCAGCGGGAGTCGGAGCCGGTCGTGCTGATCGCCGCGCGCCCGGCCTCCAGCCGGGCCACCGGCACCCGGAACGGCGAGCAGGAGACGTAGTCCAGTCCGACCTCGTGGAAGAAGTGCACCGAGTCCGGGTCGCCGCCGTGCTCGCCGCAGACGCCGAGCTTCAGCCCGGGTCGGGCCGCCCGGCCCTCCTCGGCGGCGATCCGGACCAACCGGCCGACGCCGTCGGCGTCGATCGACTCGAACGGCGAGATGCCGAAGATGCCCAGCTCCAGGTAGCGCCAGAAGAACGCGCCCTCGACGTCGTCACGGGAGAAGCCCCAGCCCATCTGGGTCAGGTCGTTGGTGCCGAAGGAGAAGAACTCGGCCGCCTCGGCGATCTGCCCGGCGGTCAGCGCCGCCCGGGGCACCTCGATCATCGTGCCGATCAGCACGTCGACGCCGCTGTCCCCGACCACCTCGGCGATGATCTTCTCGGCCTCGGCGCGTACCGTCTCCAGCTCCTGCACGGCGCCGACCAGCGGCACCATGATCTCCGGGCAGGCCGCCCCGCCGTCGCGGGCGACCGCGACGGCGGCCTCGGCGATGGCGCGGACCTGCATGGCGAACAGGCCCGGGATGACCAGGCCGAGCCGGACCCCGCGCAGGCCGAGCATCGGGTTCTCCTCGTGCATCCGGCGCACGGCGGAGAGCAGCGCCTCCTCCTTGGCCACGTCCTCGCCGCGCTCCTGGGCGACCGCGACGTTGACCGCGAGCTGCTCCAGCGGGGGCAGGAACTCGTGCAGCGGCGGGTCGATCAGCCGGACGGTGACCGGCAGCCCGTCCATCTCCCGGAAGATCTCCACGAAGTCGGCCCGCTGCAACGGCAGCAGCGCGGCGAGCGCCTCGTCCCGCTCCCGCCCGCCTCCGGCGAGGATGAGCCGTTCGACAAGCTCCCGGCGGTCGCCGAGGAACATGTGCTCGGTGCGGCACAGGCCGATGCCCTCGGCGCCGAAGCGCCGGGCCCGCGCCGCGTCCGCGCCGGTGTCGGCGTTCGTCCGCACGCGCAGCCGCCGCGCCGCGTCGGCGTGCGTCATGATCCGGTGTACGGCCCGGACCAGCGGGTCGTCGGTGGTCTCCGGGTCGAGTTCGCCCTCGAAGTACTGCACCACCTCGGACGGCGTGACCGGCACCTCGCCGAGGTAGACCCTGCCGGTGGTGCCGTCGATCGAGACCACGTCGCCCTCGCCGACGGTGTGCCCGCCGACGGTGAACTTCTTCGCCGGGACGTTCACCTCCAGCTCGTCGGCGCCGGAGACGCAGGTCTTGCCCATGCCGCGGGCCACCACGGCGGCGTGGCTGGTCTTGCCGCCGCGCGAGGTGAGGATGCCCTTGGCGGCGATCATGCCGTTGAGGTCGTCCGGGTTGGTCTCCCGGCGGACCAGGATCACCGACTCGCCCTCGGCGGCCAGTTCGACGGCGCGGGCCGAGGTGAAGACCACCTTGCCGGACGCCGCGCCGGGCGACGCGCCGATGCCCCTGGCCACCGGCTGGAAGTCGTGGTCGAGTTGGAAGCGCGGGAACATCAGCTGGGCGAGCTGCGCGCCGTTGACCCGGTGCAGCGCCTCGTCCAGGTCGATCAGGCCCTCGTCGACGAGCTGGCCGGCGATGACGAACGCGGCGGCGGCGGTGCGCTTGCCGACCCGGGTCTGCAGCATCCAGAGTTTGCCGCGCTCGATGGTGAACTCGATGTCGCAGAGGTCCTTGTAGTGCTCCTCCAGCCGGGCCATGATGCCGAGCAGCTGGTCGTAGGAGGTCTTGTCGAGCTGCTCCAGCTCCTGCAACGGCACGGTGTTGCGGATGCCGGCCACCACGTCCTCGCCCTGGGCGTTGGCCAGGTAGTCGCCGTAGATGCCCTGCGCGCCGCTGCCCGGGTCGCGGGTGAACGCGACGCCGGTGCCGGAGTCGGGCCCGAGGTTGCCGAAGACCATGGTGACCACGTTGACGGCGGTGCCCAGGTCGGCCGGGATGCGCTCCTGCCGGCGGTAGAGGATGGCCCGCTCCGCGTTCCACGAGTCGAAGACCGCGCGGATGGCCAGGTCGAGCTGCTCCCGCGGCTCCTGCGGGAACTCGCGCCCGGTGTGCTTGGCGAAGATCTTCTTGTACGCGTCGACCAGCGCACGCAGGTCGTCGGCGTCCAGGTCGAGGTCGTTCTGCGTGCCCTTGGCGTGCTTGGCCTCGTCGAGCGCGTGCTCGAACTCCTCGCCGGGCACCTCGCAGACGGTCTTGCCGAACATCTGGATGAGCCGGCGGTAGGAGTCCCAGGCGAACCGATCGTTCCCACCCGCCTGGGTGCTCAGGCCGATGACGCTGCGGTCGTTGAGGCCGACGTTGAGGACCGTCTCCATCATGCCGGGCATGGAGAACTTGGCGCCGGAGCGTACCGAGACCAGCAGCGGGTCGTCCGGGTCACCGAGCCGGCGGCCCATCTCGCGTTCCAGGGACTCCAGGTGCGCCTCGATCTGCCCGGCGAGGCCGTCCGGCTCGCGCCCGGTCATGAGGTACGCCTTGCAGGCCTCGGTGGTGATGGTGAAGCCGGGCGGGACGGGCAGGCCGAGGTTGGTCATCTCGGCCAGGTTGGCCCCCTTGCCGCCGAGCAGGTCCTTGAGGTCCTTGTTGCCCTCGGCGAAGTCGTAGACGTACTTACCCTCGACCGTTTCCTCTTTCGCTGCCACCAGAGCCTCCCACGCGCGCCATTGACACTTAACGAAGGTTCAGTTCGGACATACCCCGGGAGCGACCACCGGTAATCCCGGCTCGTCAGCGATCGGTGGGCGAAGGTTAAGCGAACTTCGCGAGGCCTGGGACCGTTCGGTGACAATCGGCACAACAGTCACCACTGCCCGCGTCCGTACGGGTTTCTGGGAACGCTTCCACGCGCACGATCACGCAATTCCGATTCCCCTCGTACCCTTGACGGCACCGGATATCGCCGAACCTGACCTTTGCCATATCCCGCACGAATACACCCCTCGGAGCCGTCGCCGTGCCGACCAACCCCGCAGCCCCCGAGACCGGGCCGCAGCCGACCGAGACCCACCCCACCGTCCCGTCGCCCGCCGGCGACGCGCCCGACCTGTCACCCGGTGTCGGCGCCGACCTGCCCGCCACCCCGGCCGCGGCCGGCGAGCTGGCCCGCGTCGCCGCCGACCGGGCCGCCGGGCAGCTCGCCCCGCCCGCACCGGTCCGCCTCGGCGACGTGGTGCCGGCGCCCGAGCGGGTGCTCCCCGACCCGACGGGCGACTTCACGCTGCCGCCGGACGCCTTCATCCGGGTCGGCGTCGCCGGCCTCGACGTGGCCGAGCAGCTCGCCGGCTGGCTCCGCCCGGCCACCGGCTTCCCGCTCCCGGTGACCGACGCGGTCGACCCGGGGCCGGACGGCCCGCTGACGCTCACCCTCGCGGCGACCGACGCCACCGCGCCGTCGGGGAGCCCGCTCGCCCCGGGCGCGCCGGCCCCGCGCCCGCCGGCCGACCGCGCGGCCTCCGTCGGCACGGCCCGGGCCGACGCGGACGGCGACGACGCGGACGGCGCCGACGTGGCGCTCGGGGACGAGGGCTATCGGCTCGACGTCACCCCAGCCGGCGTCCGGATCACCGCCGCCACCCCGGCCGGGCTGTTCCACGGCGCGCAGACGTTGCGGCAGCTCCTGCCGGCGGCGATCGAGAGCGCCGCCCCGGTCACGGCGCGCTGGGCGGTGCCCGGCGGCACCGTCGTCGACCGGCCGCGCTTCGCCTACCGGGGCGCCATGCTCGACGTCGCCCGGCACTTCTTCGGCGTGGACGACGTGCTGCGGGTGGTCGACCACCTGGCCCGCTACAAGCTCAACCACCTGCATCTGCACCTCACCGACGACCAGGGCTGGCGGATCGCTGTCGACTCCTGGCCCCGGCTCGCCGAGGTCGGCGGGGCCACCGCGGTCGGCGGCGCGCCGGGCGGCCGGTACACCCGGGACGACTACCGCCGGATCGTCGCGTACGCCGCCCGTCGCCACGTGACAGTGGTGCCCGAGATCGACCTGCCCGGGCACACCAACGCGGCGCTGGTCGCCTACCCCGAGCTGGCGCCCGGCAAGACCGCGCCGCCGCCGTACACCGGCACCGAGGTCGGGTTCAGCTACGTCGACCCGGCCGACGAGCGGACGTACGCCTTCGTCGCCGACGTGTTCGGCGAGGTGGCCGCGCTGACCCCCGGCCCGTGGCTGCACCTCGGCGGCGACGAGGCGTTCAAGGTGCCGGCCGCGAGCTACCGCGCCTTCGTCGAACGGGCCCAGGCGCTGGTCGCGGCCACCGGCAAGACGGTCGTCGGCTGGCACCAGCTCGCCCCGGCCGGGCACGTCGACGGGCGCGTCCTGCAGTGGTGGGGCACGAACGGCGACGACCCCGAGACGGCCGACGCGGTACGCCGGGGCGCCCGGCTCATCCTCTCCCCCGGCAACCGCGCCTACCTGGACATGAAGTACGCCCCCGACACCCCGATCGGGCACGACTGGGCCGGCCTGGTCGACGTGCGCCGGGCGTACGACTGGGACCCCGGCGCGCACGTCGCCGGCGTACCCGAAGCCGCCGTGCTGGGTGTGGAGGCGCCGCTGTGGACCGAGACGGTGACCACCCCCGCCGAGATCGAGTTCATGATGTTCCCGCGCCTGCCCGCGATCGCCGAGCTGGGGTGGTCGCCCCGCGCCACGCACGACTGGGCCGGCTTCCGGGAGCGGCTCGCCGGCCACGGCCCGCGGTGGACCGCCGCCGGGATCGCCTTCCACCCCGCCCCCGAGATCCCCTGGCCGGCCCGGTTCCCGCGGCACGCCGAGGGGCGGGCGGAGGCCGCGGCGTGACCGGTCAGCTCCCGGCGCGTTCCCGGAGCACGGCGGCCGTGCGCTCGTCGGCAGGATAGAACGACTCGATGGACAGCTCAGCCACCGTGACGTCCAGCGGCGTGCCGAAGGTCGCGACGGTGCCGAGGAAGCACAGCTCCCCGCCCTCGTGCCGCAGCCGCAGCGGCACCACGATCCCGTCCGGGCCGGACGACCCCACGGCCCGGTCCGGGCCGTCGCCCGGATAGCCGCGCAGTTCCTCCTCCAGCGCCGCCAGCTCCACGTCGCCGGTCGACTCCACCTGCCGGGCCAGCCGGTCCAGGAGGTGCCCCCGCCACTCGGCGAGGTTGACGATGTGCGGGGCCAGCCCGTCCGGGTGCAGGCTGACCCGCAGCACGTTCACCCGGCCGGCCAGCAGGTCGGGCGCCACCCGCTCGGTGAGCACCGCCAGGCTGTCGTTGGCGTCCACCAGGTGCCACCCCCGGTCGATCACGGCCGCCGGGTAGGGCTCGTGGCCGACCAGCACCCGCCGGACCGCCGCCCGGACCGCGGCCAGCCGCGGCGCGGCCAGCGCGGTCTCCGGGTACGCCGGGGCGTACCCGGCGGCCAGCAGCAGCCGGTTGCGTTCGCGCAGCGGCAGGTCCAGCGGATCGGCCAGCCGCAGCACCATCTCCCGGCTGGGCCGGGAGCGCCCGGTCTCGACGAAGCTCAGGTGCCGGGTGGACACCTCCGCCCGGACGGACAGCTCCAGTTGGCTGAGCCGGCGCAGCTCCCGCCACCGCCGCAGGGCCTCCCCGGCGGAGGCGGCGCCGGCCGGGTGCGTCGCGGCGGTCACGGCAGCTCCGGCGACGCCGGGGCACGGTACGTGGACATCGGTTCCCCGTCTCTCGTGATGCTCGCGTGGTGGGTCCTCGGCACCACCCTGCCCGGTGCCGCGCCACCGTGTCGATTACCCCCCGGGTAACGCCGACGGCCACGCATCGCCGGGTCCGCGCCCTTACCTGCCGGGTAATCGACACGCCCGCACGGCCGGTGCCAGAGTTCCCGGCGTCACCGAACGACGAAGGGACGACACCGATGAACGCGTACTCCGACCGGGTCGACCGCTACCTCGCCGTGTGGAACGAGACGGACGCCGACGCCCGCGCGGCGGCCGTCGGCGCCCTCTTCACCCCCGACGCCACCTACGTCGACCCGCTGGCCGAGGTGCGCGGGCGTGAGCAGATCGCGGCTGCCATCGCCGGCGTCCAGCAGACCTTCCCGGGCCACGTGCTGCGCCCGCACGGCCCGGTCGACGGTCACCATGACGTGGTCCGGTTCGGCTGGGAGCTGGTGCCCGCCACGGGCGGCGACTCCGTCGCGGTCGGCTTCGACGTGGCGGTCCACGACACCGAGGGCCGGGTACGCGCGGTGCTCGGCTTCCTGGACAAGACCCCCGCCGCAACCTGACCACCACCCACCCCACCCCACCCACCTCGTTGATCATGAAGTTGGCGGCGACAAATCGGACCGCAACTGCCGTCGACTTCATGATCGACGGGCGCGGAACCGGACATCGGGGACGAGACGCGCGAGTCGGCGGCTGCGCCCGGATGCCGGCAGACCGCCCGGTCGGGGAGGTCGGTGACGGCAGGCCCCGTTCGGTGCGGCGGCCCGGCGTCGGACTACCGGGGGGTGCGTCGGATTCGCCGGGTGGTCGAGGGTGGCGCGGCGACTCGGACGCGAGGGATGTCCGGCGGGTCCGGGTCGGTCGGGCGGGCCGGGGCCGCCGGCCGGAATGCCTCCCCGGCCCCGGGCGTTGAACAAGGCTCACCCCCGGGAGCCCGCCGCGAAGCGCCGGCCCCGGAATGCCGGGCCCCGCCCGGTGGTTATACCCCCGAGCCGCCCCGAGCAGGTCGCCACCGCTGACCGCCGCGCGGCGCAGACCTCCCCCGCGGCGCCCCCCCCCCCCCCCCCCCCGTGCCGCACACCCCCGAACGCAGAGGAGTCGCATCATGCGTACCGATCTGATCCGCAAGACCGCGCTGACCGTCGCCGGGATCGCCGCCACCGCCGGTGGCATCGCCGGCCCCGCCATCGCCGCCCAGGCCACCCCGGCCGAGCGCGCCGCCCAGGTCGTCGTGGACCGCAAGGGCCACGGCGAGCGGGAGCTCGACGTGCGCTACGAGGCGCAGCCCAACTTCTACTTCTGCGGCCCCGCCGCGGCCCGCAACGCCCTGTCCGTGCAGGGCAAGAACATCGACGTGGACGCCATGGCCAAGGAGATGGGCACCACCGAGTCCGGCACCAACTCGATCAACGACATCACCCCGGTGCTGAACAAGGAGACCGGCAAGGACGTCTACCGGTCCACCGAGATCCCGGTGGACAAGGCCCGCGACAAGGCCGACAAGCTGCGCGCCGACGTGGTGCGCGCGGTGGACGACGGACGGGCCGTGGTGGCCAACATCGCCGGCACCGCGACCGACACCGACGGCAACACCCACTCCTTCGAGGGTGGCCACTACATCAGCGTGGTGGGCTACCGCGACGGTGGGAAGGTCGTGACGATCGCCGACTCGGCGAACCCGGACATGGCCTCCTACCGGATGGACGTGGACGCCCTGGCGCACTGGATCGCCAGCCGCGGCTACAGCTCCTGACCGAGTGCAGAAGGGCCCGACCCCCGCGGGGGTCGGGCCCTTCTGCGTACCCGGATCAGCCGCCCGAGTCGTCCAGCTCGGCGCCCTCCGGCGGAGTGTCGTCGTCGCGGCTGTCCAGCCAGCCGTCGGGCAGGGAGACCTTGCCCGGGGAGTTGGTGCGGCCACGCGGCTGGCCCAACGTCTCGACCGGGAACGGCACCTCCGGGTCGAGCTTGCCGAGCAGGTCGTCGAGCTGGGCCAGGCTGTCGATCATGGCGAGCGAACGACGCAGTTCGCTGCCGATCGGGAAACCCTTCAGATACCAGGCCACGTGCTTGCGGAAGTCGGTGCAGCCGTCCCGCTCGCCCCGGGCCGGGGTGCGGGCCCCGGCCACGAACTGCTCCACCAGCAACTCGGCGTGCCGCCGCATGGTCACCGCCACCTCGCCGAGGGTCGGCAGCCGCCGGTCGGTGCGGCCGTCGAACGCGGCCTCCAGGTCGGCGAAGAGCCACGGCCGGCCCAGGCAACCGCGCCCCACCACCACGCCGTCCACCCCGGTGTGGGCGACCATCCGCAGCGCGTCCTCGCCCTCCCAGATGTCGCCGTTGCCGAGCACCGGCACGTCGAGCGCCGCCTTGAGGGTGGCGATGGCGTCCCAGTCGGCGGTGCCCGAGTAACGCTGCGCCGCCGTACGCCCGTGCAGGGCGACCGCCGCGACGCCGGCGTCCTGGGCGGCGAGCCCGGCCTCGACGTACGTCAGGTGGTCGTCGTCGATGCCCTTGCGCATCTTGACCGTGACCGGCACCCCGGCGGGCGACGCGGCGTCCACCGCGGCCCTGACCAGCCGGGCGAAGAGCCGGCGCCGCCACGGCAGCGCGGAGCCGCCGCCCCGGCGGGTGACCTTGGGAACCGGGCAGCCGAAGTTGAGGTCGATGTGGTCGGCGAGATCCCGCTCGACCACGATCCGGACGGCGGCGGCGGTGATCTCCGGGTCGGTGCCGTAGAGCTGGAGGCTGCGGGGGTGCTCCTCGGCGCCGAACGCGATCATGCGCAGCGTCTTCGGGTTCCGCTCGACGAGCGCCCGGGTGGTGATCATCTCGCAGACGTAGATGCCGCCGCCCTGCTCACGGCAGAGTCGCCGGAAGCCGACGTTGGTGATGCCGGCCATCGGCGCGAGCACCACCGGCGGCCACACCTCGTACGGCCCGATCTTCAGCGCATCCACCGCCCAAGTGTAAGGAGGGGCCCCCTGTTAACGCCTTCTGCATAGGCGGGGCCCCCTGTTAACACGGCGCATATCACAGATCAGGTGAGGTGGCGGGGTGCTCCACAAGCGGGCGGTGTCCACCCCAGTTGCTCGCCGCCGGCTTCGACGACATGTTCCTCTACCGGCAGACCCGCCGCGGGCTGTGGCAACGCGTGCTGCCGGCCACGTACGCGCTGGTCACCGGCACGTTGACCGAGGAGCAGCGGCGGATCTCCGCCGCCCTGTACGCAGGCCCCGAGGCCCAGCTCACCGGGCTGGCCGCGCTGCGCTGGTACGGCTTCCGGTACGGGCCGCCGACCGACGACGTACACCTGGTCGTGCCGCACCGGGCCCGGCGGAGGTCGTCCGGCCACGCGGTGATCGCCCGCGCGCTGGCGGTCGACGACAAGGCCCGGCACACGGCGCTCTATCCGGTCTGCTCGCCCGCCCGCGCGGTGGTCGACGCGGCCCGCGACCTGCGGCAGCTGCGTCCGGTACGGGCGATCGTGGCCGAGTCGGTGCAGCGCGGGTTCACCGACCTCGCCGCGCTCGACGAGGAGATCCGGCGGGCGCGGCGGAGCCGGACGGCCCTGGTCCGCAAGGCGTTCGCCGAGGTCGTCGCCGGTGCCCGGTCCGCGCCCGAGGCCGAGCTGCGAGAGTGCCTGGCCGGCAGCCGGCTGCTGCCGGAGCTGCTCTGGAACCCGCGGCTGTGCGCCGGGGACGGGCGGCGGCTGCCCACGCCGGACGGCTACCTGGCGGACGCGGCGGTGGCGCTGGAGGTCGACTCGCAGGAGTTCCACTTCACCCCGGGCGACTGGGCGCGCACGCTCGACCGGCACAACGAGCTGAGCCGGTCGGGGGTGCTGATCCTGCACTTCACGCCGGCGCAGATCCGGCGGAGCCCGGCGCTGGTGCGGCGGACGGTCGAGGAGGCGTACGAATCACGGCGGGGCGTCGCCGCCACCCTCGACGTACGCGTCGAGCCACCGCCGGAGCAGGTGTGAGAAGGGGCCCCTTCTCGACCGGAGACGTTAAGAAGGGGCCCCGCCTTACACCTCAGCAGCCGGGGAGGCGCTCGATCAGGTAGCGCTCCACCTGGTCCAGGGCGACGCGCTCCTGGGCCATCGTGTCCCGGTTGCGGACCGTCACCGCGTCGTCGTCGAGCGTGTCGAAGTCGACGGTGACGCAGAACGGGGTGCCGATCTCGTCCTGCCGGCGGTAGCGGCGGCCGATCGCCTGCGAGTCGTCGAACTCGACCACCCAGCGCTTGCGCAGGTCGGCGGCGAGCTGCTTGGCCTTGGGCGAGAGCGCCTCGTTGCGGGACAGCGGCAGCACCGCCACCTTGACCGGGGCCAGCCGCGGGTCGAAGCGCATCACGGTGCGCTTGTCCACGCCGCCCTTGGTGTTCGGCGCCTCGTCCTCGTCGTACGCCTCCAGCAGGAACGCCAGCACCGCGCGGGTGAGGCCGGCGGCCGGCTCGATCACGTACGGCATCCAGCGCTCGCCCTTGGCCTGGTCGAAGTACGACAGGTCGACGCCGGAGTGCTTGCTGTGCGTGGACAGGTCGAAGTCGGTGCGGTTGGCGATGCCCTCCAGCTCGGCGAACTCGGTGCCGCCGAACTGGAACTTGTACTCGATGTCGACGGTGCGCTTCGAGTAGTGGGAGAGCTTCTCCTTGGGGTGCTCGTAGAAGCGCAGGTTCTCCTCGGACAGGCCCAGGTCGAGATACCAGTTCCAGCGCTCGGAGAGCCAGTATTCGTGCCACTGCTCGTCGGTGCCCGGCTCGACGAAGAACTCCATCTCCATCTGCTCGAACTCACGCGTACGGAAGATGAAGTTGCCCGGGGTGATCTCGTTGCGGAACGACTTGCCGGTCTGCGCGATGCCGAACGGCGGCTTCTTGCGGGCGACCGTCTCCACGTTCTTGTAGTTGACGAAGATGCCCTGGGCGGTCTCCGGGCGCAGGTAGTGCAGGCCCTCGTCGCTCTCCACCGGGCCCAGGTAGGTCTTCATCAGGCCGTTGAACATCTTCGGCTCGGTGAAGGTGCCCTTGTTGCCGCAGTTGGGGCAGTTCAGCTCCGTCAGCGAGGTCAGCGGCTTGCCGTGCTTGGCCTCGTACGCCTCTTCCAGGTGGTCGGCGCGGAACCGCTTGTGGCAGGACTGGCACTCGGTCAGCGGGTCGACGAACTCGGCGATGTGGCCGCTGGCCTCCCAGACCTTGCGGGCCAGGATGACCGCCGAGTCGAGGCCGACGACGTCGTCGCGCTGCTGGACCATGGTCTTCCACCACTGCCGGCGGACGTTCTCCTTCAGCTCGACGCCGAGCGGACCGTAGTCCCACGCCGACCGGGTGCCCCCGTAGATCTCGCTGGAGGGGAAGACGAAGCCCCGGCGCTTGGCGAGGCTGACGACGGCGTCGATACGGTCGGCTGGCATGTTTCCTCCTACGCCGGCTGGCGGTCGGCGCGGTTGAGATGGATGATTCCGGGCTGTTCGGGACAACGGTACGACCGCCTCGGCCCCGAGCCCAGCAGAATACCGGGGCCTGATCAGCTCACCCCGCAGACCTCCATGCCGCCCGTCTGCCGGTCGGGGGCCAGCGTCACGGTCTGCGCCTCCCGCCGGCCGCCGGCCAGCGTGACGTCCACCGGCACGGTCAGCGAGGCGGTGTCGACCTCACCGACCCGGTAGCCGGATATCTGCGGCTCGGTGGCGGCCCGCTGCGCGAACTCCGACCGGGACTCGCGCCGCCGGGCGTCGTCGCAGAGCCGGTCGTACGCCTTGGACCACTCCCGGGCGACCAGGGCCTGGTAGTAGTCGTCGGTGACCGCGCGGCCCTGCTCGCCGACCGCCTGCACGTTGCTCACGGCCAGGCCGACGATCGCCGCGCCGCCTCCGCCGCAGCAGAGCAGCACGGCCAGCGCTCCGACGCCGAGGGCGAGCCAGAGCCGGGACCGCCCGCCCTCGGTGGGCGGGGCGGCGAACGGCGGCGCGACGCCGGGACCGGCCGGCGGCGCGGGGACGCCCGGGTCCGCCGGCGGCGCGCCGGGCGGCACGGGTGGCGGGGGCGGTGCGGCCGGTCCGGGAGCGGTCATACGCGCCAGGGTAGTGCCCCGGGACTCAGCGGTACGGACCTGCGGCCCGATCGCTGGCGGCGACGACGATCTCGCCCTGCGGGGCGGCGGACGCGAGCGTCTCGTACGCCGACGGTTCGTCCACCGATCGGGCGAGCAGCGGTACGGCGGTGACCTTGACGTCGAAGCCGCCGAGCGCCCGCCGGTAGGCCCCGACCGACTCCCACTCGGTGAGCAGGCACCAGTGGGCCGGGTCGTCGAGCGCCCGCAGCAGCTCACCGCGCAGGTAGCCGGGGCGGGCGGCGAGCGCGGCGAGCGCGGCGAGCGCCTCCCGGGTGAACTCGTCCGCCGTTTCGGCGTCCACCACGAACCGGTTGGTGACCAGCACGGCGTTCCTCCTCGTAGAGTTTGTGGCATGCAGCGTACGCAGAGTCCCGTGCTGTCCCGGTTGGCCCGGCTCAACCCGACGACGGTGTTCCTCGCCGCGCTGGTGCTGGTGCTGGTCGGCCTCTTCGCGCCCGGTCCGGCCGGCGGCGTCCTGCTGCTGGTGCTGGCCGCCGGGCTGGTCTGGTTGATGTCGGTCACCTGGCCGGTGCAGGCCCCGGCGACCCGGGTGCTCCGGCTGCTGATGCTCACCCTGCTGATCGCGGTGGCGCTGGCCAAGTTGATGGTCGGTTGAGCCGCGCCGCGGACCTGACCTGCGCTGACATGCAAGCATGCGTTTTTGACAATAATTTTCGTTGTCGCGGACAGTTGGTTCCATGACCGTTCGTGCCACCCCCCGCGCCCTGGCCGCCGCGACCGCCGCCCTGCTCACCCTGGGCGGCGTCGCCGCCTGCTCGGACTCCGGCGGGGGCGCCGACCCGGACAAGGTCGACGTGGTGGCCGCGTTCTACCCGCTCCAGTTCCTCACCGAGCGGATCGGCGGCGACCGGGTGGCGGTGGACAACCTCACCAAGCCGGGCGCGGAGCCGCACGACCTGGAGCTGAACCCCCGCCAGGTCGGCCAGGTGGTCGACGCCGAGCTGATCGTCTACCTGACCGGCTTCCAGCCGGCCGTGGACGAGGCGGTCGAGCAGAACGGCGGCGACCGGGCGTTCGACGTGGCAGGCGTGGCGCCGCTGCGCGACGCCGCCGCCGGCGGTCACGAGCACGAGGGCGAGGCCGAGGCCGGCCACGAGGAGGAGAGCGGCGGCAAGGACCCGCACCTCTGGCTCGACCCGACCCGGCTGGCCGCCGTCGGCGACAAGCTCGCCGAGCGCCTCGGCACTGTCGATCCGGACCACGCCGCCGACTACACCGCCCGCGCCGGCGCGCTGCGCGCCGAACTGGCGAAGCTCGACACCGAGTACGCCGAGGGCCTGCGTACCTGCCAGCGCCGGGAGATCGTGACCAGCCACACCGCCTTCGGCTACCTGGCCGAGCACTACAGGCTGGAACAGATCGGCCTCACCGGGCTCACCCCGGAGTCCGAGCCGTCCCCGCAGCGCCTCGCCGAAGTGGCGAAGGAGGCCCGGGAGCACCGGGCCGGCACGATCTTCTTCGAGACGCTCGTCAGCCCGAAGGTCGCCGAGACGATCGCCCGGGAGGTCGGGGCGAGGACCGCGGTCCTGGACCCGATCGAGGGCCCGCCGGCCGAGGGCGACTACCTCACCGCGATGCGCGCCAACCTCCAGACCCTGCGAACCGCCCTGGACTGCTCATGACCTCACCGGTGCTCGAGATCGCGCACGCCACCGTCGGCTACGACGGCCGGCCGGTGCTGCGCGACGTCTCGCTGACCCTGACCGCCGGCGAGGTGGTCGCCGTGCTCGGCGCCAACGGCTCCGGCAAGTCGACGCTGGTCCGCGCCGCGCTCGGCCTGGTGCCGCTCGGCGCCGGGTCGGTCGCCCTCTTCGGCACGCCGCAGCGCCGCTTCCGGCAGTGGCACCGCATCGGGTACGTCCCGCAGCGGCTCGGCGCCGGCGGCGGGGTGCCCGCGACGGTGGCCGAGGTGGTGGCGTCCGGGCGGCTGGCCCGCCGGGGCGTGCTCCGGCCGGCCGGGCGGGCGGACCGGGAGGCGGTGGCGGCGGCGCTGCGCGCGGTCGGACTCGCCGACCGGGCCGGTGACCCGGTGGCCACCCTCTCCGGGGGCCAGCAGCAGCGTGCCCTGATCGCGCGGGCGCTGGCCGGCGGGCCGGAGCTGCTGGTGCTCGACGAGCCGACCGCCGGGGTGGACGCGGCCAGCCAGGAGGCGTTCGCCGGGGCGCTGCGCGCGTTCCGCGACGGCGGCGGCACGGTGCTGCTGGTCGCCCACGAGCTGGGGCCGCTGCGCCCGCTGATCAGCCGGGCCGTGGTGGTGCACCAGGGCGGGATCGCCCACGACGGCGCGGTGCCCGAACCGGCCGGCCACCACGCCGACCCGGACCACGAGCACGTGCACCCGCACTGCGACGAGGAGCCCGCCGGGCTCTGGAGGAGCATCTGAGATGGACCTCTTCCAGTACGACTTCATGCTCCGCGCCCTGGTCGGCGCGCTGGTCATCGGGCTGGCCGCGCCGGCGCTCGGCATCTACCTGGTGCAGCGCCGGCTGGCGCTGATCGGTGACGGCATCGGCCACGTGGCGCTCACCGGCGTCGGCGCCGGACTGCTGCTCAACCGTTCCCCGGTGCTGGTCGCGGTGCTCGCCGCCACGCTCGGCGCGGTGGTCATCGAGCTGGTCCGCGCGTACGGGCGCACCTCGGGGGACCTGGCGCTGGCGCTGCTCTTCTACGGCGGGATCGCCGGCGGCGTGATGCTTGTCGGGCTCTCCGACGCGAGCAGCGGGTCGCTCAACGCGTACCTCTTCGGATCCCTGACCACGACGTCGCCGGCCGACCTGGTCACCATCGGCGTGCTCGGCGCGGTGCTGCTGGTGACCATGCTGGTGCTGCGCCCGGCGCTGTTCGCGGTCTGCCACGACGAGGAGTACGCCCGGGTGTCCGGCCTGCCGGTGCGGGCGCTGAACCTGCTCATCGCGGTCGGCACCGCGGTGACCGTGACCATCGCCATGCGGGCGGTCGGGGTGCTGCTGATCAGCGCGCTGATGGTGGTGCCGGTGGCCACCGCCCAGCAGGTGACCCGGGGATTCCGGTCCACCATGACCGCGGCCATGGCGCTGGGCCTGTTCGCGGCCGGGGCCGGGGTCTGGGTGGCGGCGACCGCCGACACCGCGCCGGGCGCCTCGGTGGTGCTGGTGGCGATCGGCTCGTTCCTGGCGGTGGCGTTGCTGGCGGCCGGTGCGCGGGCGCTGCTGCGGCGGCGGGGCCGGTCGACGCCGGCCGCGCACCCGGTCGAGCCGGCCGAGCACGAGGTGCTGCTCGGATGAGGCCGGCGCAACCGGCAGTGGTTATCGTTGCGGGGTGACCGGCACCAACGGGTACGACGCCTTCGAGGGAGCGGGCGAGCTGCTGCGCGCCCTCTCCGCCCCGATCCGGCTCGCCATCGTGAGCGAGCTGGCCGAGGGCGAGCGCTGCGTGCACGAGCTGGTCGAGACGCTCGGCGCGCCACAGCCGCTGGTCTCCCAGCACCTGCGGGTGCTGCGCGGGGCCGGCGTGGTGCGCGGCTCGCGGCGCGGCCGGGAGATCGCGTACGCGCTGGTCGACGAGCATGTCGCGCACATCGTGGCGGACGCGGTCAGCCACGCCGGGGAGGGACCGTCATGACCACCGGCACCCCACGCACCACCCGGCAGCGCAGCGCGGTGAGCGCGCTGCTGGACGAGGTCGAGGGCTTCCACAGCGCCCAGGAACTGCACGCCATGCTGCGCCGCCGCGGCGACCGGATCGGGCTGACCACGGTCTACCGGACGTTGCAGGTGCTGGCCGACGCCGACGAGATCGACGTGATGCGCCCGCCGGGTGGCGAACACCTCTACCGGCGGTGCAGCGGCGGGCACCACCACCACCTGGTCTGCCGGGCCTGCGGCCGTACCGTCGAGGTGGCCGGGCCGGCGGTGGAGAAGTGGGCGGACCGGATCTCCGCCGAGCACGGCTTCACCGAGGTCAGCCACACCTTCGAGATCTTCGGCACCTGCCCGGCCTGCGCCGGGCGATAAATCCGACCGGTGCCGGCGCGGCTGAGCCGTGGCAGGCTGTCCGGCGTGAAGATCTACGCCGACCGTTTTCCGACCGCCCTCCGCCAGCTCCTGACCGATCTGCTCGTGGTCGTCTGGGTGTACGCGGCGATCCGCTTCGCGCTCTGGTTGCACGACCTGGTGGAGAAGCTCGCCGTACCCGGGCAGAAGCTGGAGGGCGCGGGCGGCGGCCTGGCCGACAACCTGGCCGACGCCGGCGGCAAGGTGGGCCGGGTGCCGCTGGTCGGCGACGAGCTGACCGCCCCCTTCACCCGGGCCGCCGACGCCGCCCGCGCGATGGCCGAGGCCGGCCGCGACCAGCAGGAGCTGGTCGGCCAGCTGGCCCTCGCGCTGGCCGTCGCGGCCCTGGTGTTCCCGCTCGGCCTGGTGCTGTTCGGCTGGCTGCCGCTGCGGGTGCGCTGGATGCGCCGGGCCGGCGCGGCGAAGGCGATGGCCGCCGTGCCGGCCGGCCGGGACCTGCTGGCGCTGCGCGCGCTGGCCGGTCAGCCGCTGTCGAAGCTCACCCGGATCGCGCCGGACGTGGCCGAGGCGTGGCGGCGCGGCGACGACGCCACCGTCGACGCGCTCGCCGCGCTGGAGCTGCGCGGACTGGGGCTGCGCACCGGCCGGTAGGGTGTGCCGGTGCTGTACTTCCTGATCGTCGTCGCCGTGCTGCTGCTGGTCTACGCGGGCGTGCTGGTGAGCTTCGTCCGCAAGGGCCGCAAGATCCCGCCGTCGGCGTACCTCGTGCTGGCCGCCCTCAACGGCCTGATCCTCGCCGGCGTGATCGCCTGGGCGGTCGCCCGCGGATGAGCGGTGTCAAAAGGGGCCTCCGCCTGTACCGAAAGCGTTAAGAAGGGGCCCCTCCTTTCAGATCCGGCGGCGGACGTCCTCGGCGGTGGACGGGCCGGGTTGCCAGCGGGCCACCCAGGGCAGGTCGGCGGGCGGGGTGACCACGCCGGCCTCCACCGAGGCGTACCGGCCGGCGACGATCCGCTTCGCGGCGGCCACGTCGACCGAGTCGGTGTTCGACCAGAGGCCGGTGAACAGCTCGTCGACGCGCAGCCGCGCCTGACGGCAGAACAGGTCGGCCAGCTCCACGTTCTCCGGGTGCTCGGATCGCTCGGCGTAGGCCCGGACGCAGACCGCGGACATCGCGAACAGCTCCGCGCCGATGTCCACCACCCGGCCGAGGAACGCCTGCTTGCGCTCCATCTTCCCCTGCCAGCGGGACATCGCGTAGAAGGTCGAGCGGGCCAGCTTCCGCGAGGTCCGCTCGACGTGCCGCAGGTGCCCGGCCAGCGGCCCGAACTCCTGGTAGGCCCCGGGTGTCTGCCCCTTGCCGACGGCAAGCGTGGGCAGCCACCTCGCGTAGAAGGCGCCCGCCCTCGCGCCCGCTCTCGCCTTGCGGCCCAGCCCGGCGTCCGGGTCGATGATGTCGCCGGCCACCGACAGGTGCGCGTCGACGGCCTCCCGGGCGATCAGCAGGTGCATGATCTCGGTGGAGCCCTCGAAGATCCGGTTGATCCGCAGATCGCGCAGCAGTTGTTCGACCGCGGCCGGGCGCTCGCCCCGGGCTTCGAGCGACTCGGCCGTCTCGTAGCCGCGCCCGCCCCGGATCTGGATCAGCTCGTCGGCGATCCGCCAGGCCATCTCGCTGGCGTAGAGCTTCACCAGCGCCGCCTCGATCCGGATGTCGTTGCGGTCGTCGTCGGCGAGCAGGCAGGACAGGTCCAGCATGGACTCCATGCCGTAGGTGGTGGCCGCGATGAACGACAACTTCTTCGCCACCGCTTCGTGCTCGCCGACCGGCCGGCCCCACTGCACCCGGTCGCCGGCCCACTCGCGGGCCACGTTGAGCGCCCACTTGCCGGCGCCCACGCACATCGCCGGCAGCGACAGCCGGCCGGTGTTCAGCGTGGTCAGCGCGATCTTCAGGCCCTTGCCCTCGCCGCCGATCACGTTCTGGATCGGCACGAACACGTCGTGGAACCGGGTGAGACTGTTCTCCAGGCCACGCAGCCCGACGAAGGAGTTGCGCCGCTCCACCGTGATGCCGTCGCTGTCGCCCTCCACCACGAACGCGGTGATGCCGCCGCGCCGGCCCTCGGTCGCCGGCACCCGGGCCATCACCACCAGCAGGGTGGCCACCGTGCCGTTGGTGGCCCAGAGCTTCACACCGTTGAGGCGGTAGCCCGTGCCGTCGGCGGTCGGCTCGGCGGTGGTGGCCAGCCGGGCCGGGTCGGAGCCGACGTCCGGCTCGGTGAGCAGGAACGCGGACACCTCGCCGGCGGCCAGCCGGGGCAGGAAACTCTCCTTCTGCTCGGGCGTGCCGAACATCTTCAGCGGCTGCGGCACGCCGATCGACTGGTGCGCGGAGAGCAGCGCGCTGATCGCCGGGTTCACCGAGCCGACGAGCATCAGCGCCCGGCAGTAGTGCAGGTTGCTCAGCCCGAGACCGCCGTACCTCCGGTCGATCTTCATGCCGAACGCGCCGAGCCGGGCCAGCCCGCGGAACACCTCGTCCGGGATGTGCGCGTCGCGCTCGATCGCGGCGCCGTCCACCTCACTGCCCAGGTACGCCCCGAGAGCGCCGAGGAACTCCTCGGCGCGGGCCACGTCGGCCGGGTCGGATCGGGGCCAGGGGTCGATCAGGTCGAGCCGGAAGCGGCCGAGGAACAGCTCCTTGCCGAAGCTGGGCCGGTCCCAGGCGGACTCGCGGGCCGCCTCGGCGACCTGGCGGGCCTCCTTCTCCGAGACCTGACCGGCCTCGGTGGGCAGCGGCCCCACCCCGTCGGCGTTGTTCTGTGTCGTGGTCACGGGAGCCTCCTGGATGGTCGGTCCGGATGCGACGAAAACGACGCTACCCCCGGGTGTTACCCAGGGGTAGCGTCGCGTGCACGTCCGATTTGGCGGACCGTCAGTCGCCGGTGAGCGTCTGCGGGTCGTCGTCATCGTCGTCGATGTCGTCGTCGCCCCAGTTGCGCCGGCTGAACGGCAGGACGGCCCAGAAGAGCAGGAACCAGACGCCGGTCAGCGCGCTGAGCAGGAACGCGATCGGCCGGTCCAGCACGAAGTCGCTGACCAGCAGCACCGAGCTGACCATCGCGATCAGCATGAAGAACAGGCCACCGGTGGCCATCCGGTGGGCGAAGCGGACCAGCTCCGGCTTGCGGCCCTGGCGGAACAGCGCCCGGTGGAACGCCACCGGCGAAATGATCATCGCGGCGGACGCGGCGGCGGTCAGCAGCGCCAGGATGTAGACGTCACGCTGGAACTCGGTGGTCCGGGTGAACCCGTTGCTGAACGGCAGCGTCAGCAAGAACGCGAAGAGGATCTGCACGCCGGTCTGCGCGACGCGCAGCTCCTGGAGCAGGTCGGCGAAGTTGCGCTGCCAACGCTGCTTCTCGGATTCCTTGGACACTCGTGAACCTCCGGTGAAGACGGCACGGCCGGCGGGTGAACGCCCGCCGGCAGCAGCGCCTTTGCCCGCTACAGATGATCACGAAACCCGCTCAGGATCCGCGCCGGATCCGGCCCGCGTACCGCGCCTCCAGTTCGGCGTTGTGCTCGTCCCCACCGGTGATGTTGGCGGACAGGTAGACCGGTGGCCGGTCCCCCGCCGCGACCAGCCGGGCCACCACCTCGACGGTGATCTGCTGGGCCAGCAACGCGGCGGTGATCGAGGAGACCGCGCCCACCGCGCCGCCACCGGGCAGCGGCAGCGTGGCGTCGCCGTACGGGGCACCGTTGTCCAGCACCACGTCGGCGAAGTCGGCGAGCTTACGACCGGACGGGTGCCGCGAGGTCATCTGCTCCGAGTGCCGCGCCGAGGTGATCGCCACCAGGGGATGCCCGCGATCCTTGACCACTGATGCGAACTCCACCATCGCCCCGTTCACCCCCGAGTTGGAGGCGAGCACGAACACGTCCTGCGGCCGGGTCGGGGCCAGCTCGTAGAGGCGGTGCGCCACCGCCGGCTCGCGTTCCAGCTTCGGGCCGAGCACGTCGGCCGGCTCGCCGCCGATCAGGACCAGGTCGCGCAGCGCGATCCGGTTGGTCGGCACCAGCCCACCGGCCCGGCCGGCGATCTCCATGGCGAGCGCCTCGGAGTGCCCGGTCCCGAACGCGTGCACCACCCCGTCGGCGCGGACCGACGCGGCGATCAGGTCGGCCGCCGCGGCCACGTTCTCCCGCTGCGCGGCGGCGACCCGCCGCATCGTCGACGTCACCGTTTCCAGGTACGCCTCGGCACTCACCGTCATGCTTCCGCCGTCCCCGAGGTCCGGGCGAGGATCGCCTCGGCCAGCGGGCCGGGGGCCTCGTCGGGGATCCAGTGGCTGACACCGGGCAGCACCACGAAGCGGTAGTCGCCGGTGACGTGCGCCGCGCAGGCCTCGGCGGCGGTCCGGCCGATCGCCACGTCCTTGTCGCTCCAGACGTACGTGGTCGGCACCGCCACCGGCCCGACCGCCTTCATGTCCGACCCGCTCATCGCGCGGTACCAGTTGAGCGCGGCGGTGAGCGCGCCCGGCTCCCGCATCGGCTCGGCGTAGCGGTCGACCGTGGCCTCGTCGCCGACGCCGCGCAGCAGCCGGCGCAGCGCGGCCCCGCGCAGCGCCAGCAGCACCTTCTCGGCCTTGCCCGGCATCCGGAACAGCGCCATGTAGGCCGACTTCGCCTTCTGCCGCGCGTCGGTGGCGAGCGCGTGCCCCATCGCGGCCGGGTGCGGCACCGACACCGCGGTCAGCGACCGCACCCGCTGCGGATGCGCCGCCGCCAGGCCCCAGGCCACGATCGCGCCCCAGTCGTGGCCGACCAGGTGGGCGGTGGTCACCCCGAGCGCGTCCAGCACGGCGGCCGCGTCGGCCACCAGCTCCGGGATCCGGTACGCCTCGACCGCGTCCGGCCGCGCGCCGGGCGAGTAGCCACGCTGGTCGAGCGCGTACGTGCGCAGCCCGGCGGCGTGCAGCGCGGGCGTCACCGCGTCCCACTCGCCGGCGTGCTGCGGGAAGCCGTGCAGCAGCAGGACGGGCTCGCCGTCCTCGGGGCCGCCGGTGTGTACGTCGAACGTCAGACCCCGCGCCTCGATCCGCATGATCGCCACCGTAGCCGACAGTCGCCCTGCTGGGCCCGGGGCCGCCGTCGGTGCTAGCGTCTGCCGTTGAGACAACTTCACATCCGACAGGGGAGCGCACAGCGCTGAGAGTGCGGGCCGGTGCCCGCAGACCCTCGAACCTGATCTGGGTAATGCCAGCGCAGGGAGTTCGGTCGACCTCCAGCCGCGCCGCAGTCCGGGCGTTTTCCGGGTGCGGCGTGCGTCTTCTCCTGGTTCCGCACCACGAACTGGGAGTCCGTCATGAACCACACCGACAGCAACCGCTGGCGTACCGTCGACATCGTCGTCGCCTCGGTCATCGCCGTCACCTTCGGCGTCGTCTTCTGGGCCTGGGGCCTGCTCTGGAGCGCCACCGACGCGGCGTTCGCGTTCTTTCCGCCGGCGCAGGCCGTGCTCTACGGCGTCTGGCTGATCCCGGCGGTGCTCGCCGGCCTGATCATCCGCAAGCCGGGCGCCGCGCTCTACTGCGAGACGGTGGCCGCGATCGTCTCCGCGCTGCTGGGCAGCCAGTGGGCCGGCATCGTGATCCTCCAGGGCCTGATGCAGGGCATCGGCGCCGAGCTGGCGTTCGCCGCGTTCCGCTACCGCTCGTTCAAGCTGCCGGTGGCGGTGCTGGCCGGCGCGCTGACCGGCCTCGGCGCGGCGATCTTCGACTTCGTCTACTGGAACAAGGCCTACGAGCTGACCTCCTACCGCATCCCCTACGCGCTGATCACCATCGTCAGCGCCACGATCGTCGCCGGCTTCGGCGCGTGGGTGCTCACCCGGGCGCTGGCCAACACCGGCGTCCTGGACCGCTTCCCCGCCGGCCGGGACCGGGCCCTGGTCTGACCGGTTCTCGCTGTCGATCATGAAGTTGACGGTGAATTCGGCGCGTTGTGGTGCCGCCAACTTCATGATCGACGAGGCAGAGGGGGTGGGGCCGTGAGCGGGGCGGTTCTTCGCGGGTTCGGGTGGCGGCACGGGGGGCGCCGGGCGTGGGCGGTGCGCGGGGTCGACCTGCGCGTCGAGAGCGGGGAGCGGGTCCTCCTGCTCGGGGCGTCGGGGGCGGGCAAGAGCACGCTGCTGGCGGCGCTGGCCGGGCTGCTGCCCGACGACTCCGGCGAGCAGGAGGGCACCGTCGAGATCGACGGGCTCGACCCGCGCAAGGCCCGCGAACGCGTCGGCGTGCTCTTCCAGGACCCGGAGACCCAACTCGTGATGGCCCGCTCCGGCGACGACGTCGCGTTCGGGCTGGAGAACCGGGGCGTGCCGGCCGAGGAGATCTGGCCCCGGGTGGACGAGGCGCTGCGCCGGGTCGGCTTCCCCTATCACCGGGACCGCCCGACCGCCGCGCTCAGCGGCGGCGAGCAGCAGCGGCTCGCCCTCGCCGGGGCGCTCGCGCTGCGGCCGGGGCTGCTGCTGCTCGACGAACCCACCGCCAACCTCGACCCGGCCGGCGCCACGCTGATCCGCCGCGCGGTCACCGCCGCGCTCGACCCGGACACCACGCTGATCCTGGTCGAGCACCGGGTCGCCGAGGCGTTGCCGCTGGTCGACCGGGTGGTGGTGCTGGAGCCCGGCGGCGGGGTGCGGGCCGACGGCCCACCCGAGGCGGTCTTCGCCGCCCACGGCGAGGCGCTGGCCGCCGCCGGGGTCTGGGTGCCCGGGCACACCGTGCCGCCGAGGCACGCCGGCACGCCGGCCGGCGACGTGCTGCTCACCGCCGACCGGCTCGGCCTGCCAACCCGGCTGGCCCCCACCGACCTTCGGGTACGCGCCGGCGAGGCGCTCGCCGTGCTCGGCCCGAACGGCGCCGGCAAGTCCACGCTGGCGCTGCTCCTGGGCGGCCTGACGCGCCCCGGCACCGGCACGGTCACCGCCTCCGCCGACCTGGCCGGCCGGGACGCGCGTACTCCCCCGCACCGATGGCGCGCGCCCGCGCTGGCCGGACGGATCGGTTCGGTCTTCCAGGACCCGGAGCACCAGTTCGTCACCGGCACGGTCCGCGACGAGCTGGCGCTCGGGCCGCGCCGGACCGGCCGGTCCGAGGCGGAGGTCACCGCCACCGTCGCCGCGCTGCTGGAGCGGCTGCGGCTGGACCGGCTCGCCGGCGCCAACCCGTACACCCTCTCCGGTGGCGAGGCGCGGCGGCTGAGCGTGGCGACCGCCCTGGCCACCGCGCCCCGCCTGCTGATCTGCGACGAGCCCACGTTCGGCCAGGACCGGCGCACCTGGCTGGAGCTGGTCGACCTGCTGGCCGAGCTGCGCGGCGCCGGCCACGGCGTGGTCACGGTGACCCACGACGCCGACTTCGTGGCCGCGCTCGCCGACCGGACGCTCACCCTGGACCGCCCCGCCGACCCGGGCGGGGTGGACCCGTGATCGACCTGGAACCGGTGGCCACGCCCGGTGCCCCGCTGGCGCGACGCAACCCGGTGGCGAAGCTGGCCGCCGCGATGGTCTTCACCATCGTGCTGGTGGCGACGCTGGACCCGGTCGCGCCGGCCATCGCCATCGCGGTCGAGCTGGCCGTGCTACCGCTGTTCGGCGTCCGCTACCGGGTGCTGGCCCGGCGGGCCTGGCCGCTGCTGGCCGCCGCCGGCGGCATCCTGGTCACGCTGGTGCTCTTCGCCGCCGACCGGTCCGGCCGGGTGCTCGTCGAGGCCGGCCCGGTGGTGGTCACCGAGGGCGTGCTGGTCACCGCGCTCGGGCTGGTGCTGCGGATGCTCGCGGTGGCGCTGCCCGGCGTCATCGTGTTCGCCACCACCGACCCGACCGACCTGGCCGACGCGCTGATCCAGAACGCGAAGGCACCGGCCCGGTTCGCCATCGGCGCGCTGGCCGCGTTCCGGCTGGTGCCGCTCCTCGAACAGGAGTGGCGGATGATCAGCATGGCCCGGCGGGCCCGGGGCGTGGACGCCGGCCGCAACCCGGTGGCCAAGCTGCGGCTCTTCGCGTCCACCGCGTTCACCCTGCTGGTCGGCGCGATCCGGCGCGGCACCCGGCTGGCGGTGGCGATGGACGCCCGCGGCTTCGATGCGGGCACCCCGCGTACGGTCGCCCGCCGGCAGCGGTTCACCCGAGCCGACGCGCTGCTCGTGATCGCCGCCGCCCTGCTGGCCGCCGCCGCCCTGACCACGAGCATCCTCCTGGGCACCTTCCGCCCCCTGATCGGCTGACCCACCCACCCCCTCTCGTCGATCATGAAGTTACCGGCACCCGTTGTCCGTTCCGACGCCGCCAACTTCATGATCAACGAGGTGGGTGAAGATCTTGGAAGGAAAGTGCCCCCATGGGGGCCGGAGACTTCCAAGATCTGCGGCGGTCAGCTGCGCCGGAAGGCGTAGAACCGGGTCTGACCGGCGGGCTGGCTGCGCCCCTTGAGCCTGCCCCCGCGGCTTCCGGGCGGCCCGGACTTCGGCGGCGCCGGACGGGTCGACGCGGGCTCGACCGAGATCGCGTCGGGCAGTGCCTCATCGGGCAGCACCGGCTCGGCCAACGCGCCGCCCGGCAACTCACCGGACGGAACCGGGCCGGGCCCGGGCACCGCGCCACCCGGCGACGCCACACCGGACAACGCCGGGCCAGGCACCGCACCACCCGGCGGCGCCACACCGGACAACGCCGGACCAGGCACCGCACCACCCGGCGACGCCACACCGGACAACGCCGGGCCGGGCACCGCACCACCCGGCGACGCCGCACCGGACAACGTGCTGCTCGGCGACGCCGCGCCGGGCAGGACCGGAGCGGGCGACGCGACATCCGGGAGCAGCGCCGCCGGGGTGGGCGGCGCCACGCCGAGCGCGTCGAGATCCGGCGGGGCGGGCTGCCGCCGGGGCGGCGACGGCTTGCGGGACTTCCTCGGGTTGCGCTTCGCGGGCATCCGCGGGCCTCCTGTCTGTCGGGCGCGCCGACCGGCGACGCGCCGAGCGGGTGCCCCGGTGCGATCCGACCACGACAGACACCGTCGACGACGGCGGCGGGAAGAGGATGCGGACGCCCGGAGCGGGACGGGTCCACGGCATCTGCGGCGGTGGACCGGGCTCGGAGGAAGGCGTCACTTACGCATGCCGACACGCTAGCCCGACGCGGACCGCTGCCGCACCCGAATTACTGGCACCATCGTCGGCATGCTGATCGCGTTCTCGATCACCCCGCTCGGCGTGGGTGAGTCCGTGGGTGACCTGGTCGCCGACGCCGTCCGGGTGGTCCGCGAGTCCGGCCTGCCGAACCGGACCGACGCCATGTTCACCACCGTCGAGGGCGAGTGGGACGAGGTGATGGCGGTGGTGAAACGGGCCGTCGACACCGTCGCGGCCCAGGCGCCCCGGGTCAGCGTGGTGCTCAAGGCCGATCTGCGCCCCGGGGTGACCGACGCGTTGACCGCGAAGGTGGCGCACGTCGAGGCGCGGCTCGCCGAGGGGTGAGACACGGCGCCACCGCCTCCTCACCCAGGGTCGAGGTGTGGTCCGCTCATGCCGCGACCGCGATACGGTCGCAGGACTGCAACGAGGACGAGAGGTGGCGGTACGCATGGCAGAACAGGCGACGGCGCAGATCGGGGTCACCGGTCTGGCGGTGATGGGTCGCAACCTGGCCCGGAACCTGGCCCGCAACGGCTTCTCCGTGGCGGTGCACAACCGAACGCCTGCCCGCACCCGCAGCCTGGTCGCCGAACACGGCGACGAGGGCACCTTCGTGCCGTCCGAGTCGCTGGCCGACTTCGTCGGCTCGCTGGAGCGGCCGCGCGCGGTGATCGTGATGGTCAAGGCCGGCGCGCCCACCGACGCCGTGATCGACGAGCTGATCCCGCTGCTGGAGGAGGGGGACATCGTCGTCGACTGCGGCAACGCGCACTTCGCCGACACCCGCCGCCGGGAGGAGGCGCTGCGCGCGCACGGGCTGCACTTCGTCGGCACCGGCGTCTCCGGCGGCGAGGAGGGCGCGCTGCGCGGCCCGAGCATCATGCCGGGCGGCTCGGCGGAGTCCTACCAGAAGCTCGGGCCGATCTTCGAGAAGATCGCCGCGCAGGTCGAGGGCGAGTCGTGCTGCCGGCACGTCGGGCCGGACGGCGCGGGTCACTTCGTGAAGATGGTGCACAACGGCATCGAGTACGCCGACATGCAGCTCATCGCCGAGGCGTACGACCTGTTGCGGGCCGGCCTGTCCGCGACCCCGGCGGAGATCGCGGAGATCTTCCGGGAGTGGAACGGCGGCGAGCTGGAGTCGTTCCTCATCGAGATCACCGCCGACGTGCTCGGCCACACCGACGCGGCGACCGGCAAGGCGTTCGTGGACGTGGTCCTCGACCAGGCCGAGCAGAAGGGCACCGGCCGCTGGACCGTGCAGAGCGCGCTGGACCTGGGCATCCCGATCACCGGCATCGCCGAGGCCACGTTCGCCCGGTCGCTGTCCGGGCACGCCGACCAGCGCGAGGCGGCCCGCCGGGTGTTCCCCGACGCCGGCGAGAAGTGGCAGGTGGACGACCGGGACACGTTCGTCGAGGACGTGCGCCGCGCGCTGCTGGCCAGCAAGATCGTCGCGTACGCGCAGGGCTTCGACCACATCCGCGCCGGCAGCCGGGAGTACGACTGGAACATCGACCTGGGTGGCACGGCCACCATCTGGCGGGGCGGCTGCATCATCCGGGCCCGCTTCCTGGACCGGATCAAGGAGGCGTACGACGGCGAGCCGGACCTGTCGACGCTGCTGGTGGCGCCCTGGTTCGCCGAGCGGGTCAGCGCCGGCGTGCCGGCCTGGCGGCGGGTGGTGGCCGACGCGGCCCGGGCGGGCGTGCCGGCCCCGGCCTTCGCGTCGTCGCTGGCCTACTTCGACGCGCTGCGCGCCGAGCGGCTGCCGGCCGCGCTGATCCAGGGGCTGCGGGACAACTTCGGGGCGCACACCTACCACCGGGTGGACCGGGCCGGCTCGTTCCACACGCTCTGGGCGGGCGACCGCTCCGAAGTGGAGGGCTGAGCCTCACCACGTGCGCTCCGGCGGGTCGGGGGCCCATCCGGCGGCCGGCTCGCCGGCGGCCAGCTCACCGATCTCGCCGGAGCGGACCACCGGGGTGTGGCCGAGTTCGGCACAGTGCCGCTCGGCCACCCCGGCGCACAGCTCGGCCACCGCCTCCCGACGGGTCGGCTCCACCAGGTCGGCGGCGGCCAGGGCGGCCGTCATCTCGTACCGGAGATCGCGCATCCTCCACCCCCGTGGCGGCGCGTCCCGGCGGCGCGCCCTGCGCCGATGGTAAAGCGGAACGCCCCGCGGATGCGGGGCGTTCCGTGGATGGCCGGTCGACGCCGGCCGGCAGGTCAGAAGAACCGACGCCGCTTGGCCTTCTGCGGCCGCAGCAGGTCCGCGCCCTTGGTCAGCAGGCGGCTCACCCCGGTCGGCCCGCGACGGGCCTCCAGCGAGTGGCTGAGCCGGCGCGCGCCGGCCGCCGCCAGCGGCACGGCGACCGCCATGACCGCCCACTGCCCGATCCGCTTCTGAATCATGTGGTTCACCTCCGCGTGTGCTGTTGTCCCTACCGGTACCCCGCGCGCCACGTCGGTAAGCGTGAGCTCAGACTCCCGGGGCCACCGGGTTGGGCAGCGCGCCGCCGAAGCGGCGGTCCCGCTGGGCGTACAGCTCGCAGGCGTACCAGAGGTGGCGGCGGTCGAAGTCGGGCCAGAGCGTGTCCAGGTAGACCAGTTCCGCGTACGCGGTCTGCCAGAGCAGGAAGTTGGAGATGCGCTGCTCGCCGGAGGGACGCAGGAACAGGTCGACCTCGGGCACCTCGGGGTGGTAGAGGTAGCGCGCCACCGTCTTCTCGGTGACCTTGTCCGGGTGCAGCCTGCCGGCGGCGACGTCCCGGGCGATCGCCGCCGCGGCGTCGGCGATCTCCGCCTGGCCGCCGTAGTTGACGCAGAACTGCAGCGTCAACGTCGAGTTGTCACGGGACATCTCCTCGGCGGTCTGCAGCTCGGAGATGACGCTCTTCCACAGCCGCCCGGCCCGACCCGACCAGACCACCCGCACGCCCAGGTCGACGAGCTGGTCGCGGCGGCGGCGGATGACGTCGCGGTTGAAGCCCATCAGGAAACGGACCTCGTCCGGCGAGCGCCGCCAGTTCTCGGTGGAGAACGCATACGCCGACAGGTAGGGCACGCCCAGCTCGATCGCGCCCTCGACGGCGTCGAAGAGGCTGTGTTCGCCCTGCTCGTGCCCCTTGGTGCGGGGCAGCCCGCGCTCCTTGGCCCAGCGGCCGTTGCCGTCCATCACGATCGCGATGTGCCGGGGCAGCGCGGCGGCCGGCAGCGCCGGCGGCCGGGCGCCGGACGGGTGCGGGGTCGGCGGCGACGGCTCGCGACGGGTCGTCCTCGTCGATCGGATCACTCGGTCATCTCCCTGTTGACACCAGCGGCGGCCTGCCCACCGGCGCGCGGCGGGAACACACCCGGCGCCGCGCCGCCGGGCGGCGGGACCGCGCCGGACGCCGGGACACCCCGGTCGACCAGCGGCAGCGAGCGTAGCGCGCGCTCCAGATGCCACTGGAGGTGCGCCGCGACCAGGCCGCTGCACTCCCGGCGTACGGCGGTGTCGGCGGCGTCGGCGTACCCCCAGTCGCCGGTGGTCAGCGCGGACATGAGCGTGAGCGTGGCCGGTGCCGGATGGGCCGCGCCGGGGGGCCGGCAGTCCGGGCAGACGGCGCCGCCGGCCGGCACCGAGAACGCGCGGTGCGCGCCCGGCTCGCCGCAGACCGCGCACGCGGTCAGCGCCGGCGCCCAGCCGGCGAACGACATGCCGCGCAACAGGTAGGCGTCGAGCACCAGGGTGGTGGCGTGGTCGCCGCGGGCCAGCGACTTCATCGCGCCGAGGGTGAGCTGGAACAGCCGCAGCGACGGCTCCCGCTCGACCGGGGTCAGTCGCTCGGCGGTCTCGGCGATCGCGCTGGCCGCCGTGTAGCGGGGGTAGTCGCCGAGGAACCGCTTGCCGTACAGCTCGATCGCCTCGACCTGGCTGACGGTGTGCAGGGAGCTGCCCTGGTTGCCCTTGGGGTCACCGGCGAGCTGGAGGTCGACGTGCCCGAACGGCTCCAGCCGGGCGCCGAACCTGCTGGTGGTGCGGCGGACGCCCCGGGCCACCGCGCGCAGCCGACCGTGCCGGCGGGTGAACAGGGTGATGATCCGGTCGGACTCGCCCAGCTTCTGCACGCGCAGCACCACCGCGTCGTCGCGGTAGAGCTGTCGGCGGTATCCGGCCATCGGTCCATTCTCTCTCGGGGTGCGATCTCAGGGTCGGATCGGGGTGGACCGGCGGCCCATCCCCGATGTGCCGGCCGCCTCGCCGGACCTAGGGTTCTGGCCATGGCTTCGCTCCGAACGGGTCGTGCGGTGATGGCCGCGACCGCCGCCGCCACGCTCATCGTGCTCGCCGGGTGTGACACCCTGTCGTTCCGCCGGCTCGACTACGACCAGACCGAACGCGCGAAGGTCACCCGGATCACCGTGGACGACGGGGGTTCGGGCGACGTGACGATCCGGGGCAACGGCCCCGCCGACCAGGTGAAGATCAAGCGCACGGTGCGTTACCAGGGCGGCGAGCCGGAGAGCCGCTACGAGCTCAAGGGCGACGAGTTGGTGCTGCCCACCGACTGCGGCCACCGGTGCAGCATCTCCTGGGAGGTGACCGCGCCGAAGGGCGTGGCGGTGCGCGGCGGCACCGGCTCCGGCAACGTCGACCTCACCGACGTCGGGGCCGTGGAGTTCACGCTCAGCTCCGGCGACCTCACCATCAGCGGGGCGACCGGTGAGGTGCGCGCCGACACCGCGTCGGGCAACATCCGGCTGGTCGAGGGGGGCGGACCGGTCCGGCTGCGGGCCAAGTCGGGCGACATCGAGGCCCGCCGGCTCGCCTCCGCGGTCGACGCGGAGGCGACCTCGGGCAACCTCACTGTCGAGCTGGACCAGCCGGCCCCGGCCCGGCTGCACGCCACCAGCGGCAACGTCGACCTGGTCGTGCCGGACGGCCGCTACCGGGTGCGGGCCGACGCCAGGTCGGGCGACACCGACGTGCAGGTGACGAACGACCCGGGCGCGTCCCTGCTGCTCGACGTCTCCGCCACCAGCGGCAACGTCACCGTCACGGGTCGCTGAGCGAGCCGCCGCTCCCCCGCCGGGCGCGCTCCGGCCCGGCGACCCGGTCGGCGGACCGCTCGGGGCTCCGGCGCGGCGCCGGCGCCCGGGCCCCGGCGCCGACCAGCCCGCCCGCCGCGCCGGCCGGGGCCGGGCTCGCCGGGGCGTCGGCCGCCCGATCGGCCGCGGACCGTCGTGGCTTGCCCGGCACCAGTTCGGGGGTACGCCGGGCCGCGACGTCCTCGACCCAGCCGACCAGCAACGTCACCACCCCGACCAGCGCGAAGACCAGACCCACCCGCAGCCACAGGCCGACCGGGTCGGTGGGCGACCAACCCACCAGGCCCACCAGCGGGGTGAGCGCCACCACGAACGGCATGTGCCACAGGTAGACGGTCAGCGCCCGCCGGTTCACCACGGTCACCGCCCGGCCGAGCACCGGGACGCGGTCGACCCAGGCCGCGCCGGTCGGCGCCCGACCGATCGCCACCAGGATGAACGCCGTCGCCCAGAGCGCGTTGCCGAGCGGGATGTCGTTGATGTCGTACCCCCGCGGGCCGGGGTGGGTGACGATCCAGGCCAGCCCGGCCGCGCCCACCACCGCGGCGAGCGGCAGCAGCACCCGGTTGCGCATCCGCCGCAGCAGCCCGTCGTGGTGGGCGAAACCGAGCAGCCAGGCGCCGAAGTAGAGACCGAACTCGCGCAGCACGGTCGGCGGGTTCGGCAGGATGCCGAACTCGATCGCGGCGAGCAGCGCGTACGGGGCGGCCAGCGTGGGCAGCGGCGCCCGGCGGAACAGCCAGAGCGCCAGCGGCGAGGCGAGCACGAACCACAGGTAGTCCCGCAGGTACCAGATCGGGCTGAGCGCCAGCCCACCCCAGTAGTTGGCCGGCGGGTCACTGATCGGGAAGAGCCAGAGCAGCACCTTCGGGCTGAACGTCAGCCCGGTGAGCAGCATCGCCGGCACGAAGACCGCAGCGAGCACCCAGAGCGAGGGCAGCAGCCGCCGCAGCCGGCGCCCGACCGCGGGCAGCCCGCTGCGATCCAGCGACGCGGCCATCAGCGACCCGGCCAACGCGAACATCACCGCCATCGCCGGGAACACCAGCGTGAGCGTGGCGTAGCCGGTGACGTGGTAGGTGACGACGCGCAGGATGGCCAGGAAGCGAAGCAGGTCGAGGTAGCGGTTTCGCATCAGCTCGCAGCAGGGTCCGGAGGCAGGGACAGTGGCTCCTACCCTGCTCCGGCAAGCTGTGAAACGTGTAAGGACGTCCGTTCGAGGTGAGATGTCCCATAGGCCTGGCCGAACGTGACCTCAGAAGCCGAGCTTGCGCAGCTGCTTCGGATCGCGTTGCCAGTCCTTCGCCACCCGCACGTGCAGATCCAGATAGACCCGGGTGCCGAGCAGCTCCTCGATCTGCCGGCGCGCCGTGCTCCCCACGTGCTTGAGCCGACTGCCCCGGTGACCGATCACGATCGCCTTCTGACTGGACCGCTCCACGTAGAGATCCGCGTAGATCTTCGTGAGGTTGCCCTCCGGGATCATCTCCTCCACCACCACCGCGATGGAGTGCGGCAACTCGTCCCGCACCCCCTCCAGCGCCGCCTCCCGGACCAGCTCGGCGACGAGCACCTGCTCCGGGTCGTCGGTGAGCATGTCGTCCGGGTAGAGCTGCGGCGACTCCGGCAGGTAGTCGGTCATCACGTCGACGAGCGTGTCGACCTGGTGCCCGGAGACCGCGCTCACCGGCACCACGGCCGCGAAGTCGGCCAGCTCACTCACCGCGAGCAACTGCTCGGCCAGTCGCTTCTTGTCCACCAGGTCGGTCTTGGTGACCACGGCGAGCACGGTGGCCTTGAGGCTGGACAGCTCGCCGGTGATGAACCGGTCGCCCCGGCCGACCGGCTCGTTCGCCGGGACGCAGAGCCCGATCACGTCGACCTCGCTCCAGGTCTCCCGGACCAGGTCGTTCAGGCGCTCGCCGAGCAGCGTGCGGGGACGGTGCAGACCCGGCGTGTCGACCAGCACGAGCTGCGACTCCGGCCGGTGCAGCACCGCCCGGATGATGTGCCGGGTGGTCTGCGGCTTGCTCGACGTGATCGCGATCTTGGTGCCGACGATCGCGTTGGTCAGCGTCGACTTGCCGGCGTTCGGTCGGCCGACGAAACAGGCGAAACCGGCCCGGTAGGGGCGCACCTCGGGCGGTGTCACTCGACCACCGTGCCGAGGACGGCGCCGTCCGGCGCGGCCACGTGGATCGGCGCGTCCGCGGAGAGGTCACGCACCGCGGCGTGCCCGGCCCCGTCGAGCGTCGACGCCTCCGTCACCACCACCGCCGCCTCCAGCCGGCTCGCGCCGGCAGCCACCGCCGAGGCGACCGCCAACTGGAGCGCGGTCAGGGTCAGCGACGGCAGCGCGACGCTCGCCGCCGCGTACGTCCGGCCGTCCTGGTCACGGACCGCCGCACCCTCCACGGCCCCCACCCGGCCCCGCGCGCCCCGGGCCAGGACGACGAGCTTGCCGTCCTCCGCGCTCAGCTCGGCCGGATCGGCGGGGGTGGGCAGTGCGGCCGGCACGGCGGCTGACTCAGGCATCGGCGGGTTGCCTCTCCTCGGAACGGTTGGGGTTGCCACGGGACTCGGCCGGCCCCACGCCCTCCGGCGCGGAACCCGGCCCGGCCCGGCTCACCAGGACGGTGTCGATCCGGTTGCGCCGGCCGGTGGTGCCCTCGGCGACCAGGCTCAGACCGGCCACCTCGGCGCCGGAGCCCGGGATGGGCACCCGGCCGAGCGCCTGGGCGAGCAGGCCGCCGACCGTCTCCACCTCGTCGGTGGGTAGCTCGGTGTCGAACAGCTCGCCCAGATTCTCCACCGGCAGCCGAGCGGTCACCCGCACGGCCCCGTCCGGCAGGTGCTCCACCGGTGGGCGTTCGACATCGTACTCGTCGGTGATCTCACCGACGATCTCCTCCAGGATGTCCTCGATGGTGACCAGGCCCCCGGTGCCGCCATACTCGTCGACCACGATGACCAGGTGGTTGCGGGCCGCCTGCATCTCGGAGAGCAGATCGTCCACCGGCTTGGACTCCGGCACGAACGTCGCGGGACGCATCAGCTCGGCCACCGGCATCTGCCGCGCCCCCCGGTCGCCCTGGGTGCGCCGGATCAGGTCCTTGAGGTAGAGCACCCCGAGCACGTCGTCGACGTTCTCACCGATCACCGGGATGCGGGAGAACCCGGAGCGCAGGAACAACGCCAGCGCCTGGGCCAGCGACTTGCGCTCCTCGATCCACACCATCTCGGTGCGCGGCACCATCACCTCCCGGGCGATGGTGTCGCCGAGCGCGAAGACCGAGTGGATCATCTGGCGCTCGCCGTGCTCCACCACACCGCGCTGCTCGGCCAGGTCAACCAGCTCACGCAGCTCCACCTGGGTGGCGAACGGCCCCTCGCGGAAACCCTTGCCCGGCGTGACCGCGTTGCCGATCAGGATCAGCAGCGACGCCAGCGGGTTGAGCGCCCGGCCCAGCCAGCGCACCAGCGGCGCGACCGCCCGGCCGACCGCGTACGCGTGCTGCCGGCCCAGCGTGCGCGGCGCGACACCGACCACCACGAAGCTCACCACCGTCATCGCCCCGGCGGTCACCAGCGCCGCCCGCCAGCCGGCGCCGAACGTGTCGACCGCCACCAGCGCGACGAGCGTGGTCGCGGTCAGCTCGGCCAGCAGGCGGAGCAGGAGCAGCAGGTTGAGATGGCGGACCACGTCACCGGCGACCGCCTGGAGGGCGCGCGCGCCCCGCGCCCCGTCCCGGGCCAACTCGGCGGCACGCGCCGGGGAGACCGCGGCCAGCGCCGCCTCGGTCATCGCGATCAGGCCGGCGAGCACCACCAGCCCGGCGCCGAAGAACAGGAGCTGGAGATCGGGCAGACCGGCCGGGGCACCGGCCGCGAGAGGAACCATCACCGCGACCGGGTCGACCGCCAGCTGGCCAGCAGCCGGGCCTGGAGACCGAACATCTCCCGCTCCTCCTCCGGCTCGGCGTGGTCGTAGCCGAGCAGGTGCAGCACGCCGTGCACGGTGAGCAGGTGCAACTCGTCGGCGGCGGAGTGCCCGGCGGTGGCCGCCTGCTTGGCCGCCACCTCCGGGCACAGCACGATGTCGCCGAGCAGGGCCGGCTCGCCGCCGGCCGGGGCGCTCTCCCCCGGCCCGTGGTCGACGCTGCCCTCGTCCATGGGGAAGGCGAGCACGTCGGTCGGGCCGTCCCCACCCATCCAGCGGTGGTTCAGCTCCGACATGTATTCGATGTCGACAAGCAGCACGGACAGCTCGGCGAGGGGGTTGACCCCCATCTCGTCGAGGGCGTGCCGGGCGACGGCGAGCACGGCGTCGGTGTCGACGTCGGCACCGGACTCGTTGGCGATCTCGATGGACAACTGTCTTCCTCTGGTGGGTTAGCGGCGCCGGCCGGCCCGGCCGCCCTGGGCGGTGCGCCCCGGCACGGCGTGCACGCTCTGCGCCTGCTGGTTCTCCCGCTCGGCGTCCCAGCGGGCGTACGCGTCGACGATCTCGCCCACCAGCTTGTGGCGAACCACGTCCGAGCTGGAGAGCTGGGCGAAGTGCACGTCCTCGACGTTGTTCAGGATCTCCCGGACCACCCGCAGGCCGCTGCTCGTCCCGCCGGGAAGGTCCACCTGGGTGATGTCGCCGGTGACCACGATCTTCGAGTTGAAGCCGAGCCGGGTGAGGAACATCTTCATCTGCTCGGGCGTGGTGTTCTGCGCCTCGTCCAGGATGATGAACGCGTCGTTCAACGAGCGGCCCCTCATGTATGCCAGCGGCGCGACCTCGATGGTGCCGGCGGCCATCAGCTTCGGGATGGACTCCGGGTCGAGCATGTCGTGCAGCGCGTCGTAGAGCGGGCGCAGGTAGGGGTCGATCTTCTCGTTCAGGGTGCCGGGCAGGAAGCCCAGCCGCTCGCCCGCCTCGACCGCCGGCCGGGTCAGGATGATTCGGTTGACCTGCTTGGCCTGGAGCGCCTGGACGGCCTTCGCCATCGCCAGGTAGGTCTTGCCGGTGCCGGCCGGACCGATGCCGAAGACGATGGTGTGCGAGTCGATCGCGTCGACGTAGCGCTTCTGCCCGAGCGTCTTGGGACGGATGGTGCGGCCGCGCCGGGAGAGGATGTTGAGCGTCAGGACCTCGGCGGGCCGCTCGGCGCTGCCCTGCTCGAGCATGCCGACGGTACGCCGGACGGCGTCTGTGGTCAGGGTCTCGCCTTTCTCGATCAACTCGAGGAGCTCACTGAAGAGGCGCTCGGCGAGGGCGTTGTCGGCGGGCGCACCGGTGATGGTGATCTCGTTGCCGCGCACGTGGACGTCGCTGGTGACCGAACGTTCGACGAGTCGCAGGATCTCGTCGCCCGCGCCGAGCAGGTTCACCATGATCTTCGGGTCGGAAACCGTGATCCTGGTCTGCGCCCGGGGCGGGCCGGGAGGTGGGGTGCCGGTCATAGGTCGGGCCGTGGGGCCCTGCGCCACCTGCTCTCCGATCTCGGCGCCGGGCCCTGCTGGCGCGGCGTGCGGTAGCTCCCATCGTATCGGGTCGACACCGCACGCACCGCGCCCATTTCCGGTGCTCGGCGGTCAGCCGCCGGCCCGGAAGTCGTAGCCGTCGAACGCCTCCTGCCGCCGGGTGAAACGGTAGGTCGCCCAGTGCATCCGGACCACCACCCCGCGCTCGTCCCGGGTGAGCCGGAGCAGCTCGCCCGCCTCCCGCCCGGAGACCGTGCGGAACACGTCGGGCCGCTCCGGCAGCGGCGCGAACACGGCCGGCGGCTTCCCGGCCGGGTCGTCCGCGCCCCGGGCCCGCAGCGCCCCGTCGTGCCAGGAGAAGACCTGCTCGAACCCCTCGCCCCACCAGCGGCCCAGCATGCCGCGCAGGTGCGCGGGCGCGGGCGGGCCGGGACGCCACGGCTCGATCTCGGCCGGGTCGTGCTCGGCGGCGGCGGCGAGCAGCGCGTGCGTCAGGTCGAGCACCTCCACCCCGGCGCCGGACGAGCCGAGCACCGCGCACCCCATGGCGCCGGCCGTGCCCTCCCCGCCGCGCCGGCCGTAGACGGCGGCCAGGAAACCGGGCATCGCGCCGTCGTGCCCCACGTGGGTCACCCGGTCCGCCTGCGGCACCAGGATCAGCCCGAGGCCGAAACCGGCCGACCAGAGCGACTCGTCGGTCGTGGTGAGCGGCCAGCGCATCTCCTCGACCGTGGCCGGCGCGAGCACCGCGCCGGCCGGGTCGAGCGCGGCCGGGTCGGCCAGGAAGGCCGCCCAGCGGGCCATGTCCGTCGCGGTGCTCCAGAGCTGGGCGGCCGGCGCCACCGCGCCGAAGTCGGTGGGCGGCTCCGGGTGCGCCTCGTCGGAGTAGGCGTCGACCAGGTGCCCGGTGGCCGCCCGCTCCCCCGGCCCGGTGGCGGTGGCGGTCAGCCCGAGCGGGACGAGCACCCGCTCGGCGAGCACCTCGGCCCAGCTGACGCCGCGCCGCCGGGCGACCAGCTCGCCGAGCAGCGCCATGCCCAGGTTGAAGTAGTGGAAGCGACGGCCGGTGGGCAGCACCCGCTCGGCCCGGGCCAGGTCGGCCAGCAACTCGTCGACGCCCGGCGCGCGCAGGCTGTCCCACACGTCGCCGTGTGGCTCACGTTGCAGGCCGGCGGTGTGCGACAGCAGCCGGCGCACGGTCAGTTCGCCGTGCGCGGGCAGGTCGAGGTGCCGCCCGACCGGGTCGTCCAGGTCGAGCAGGCCGTCGTCGCGGCACTGCATGATCAGCACCGCGGTGAACGTCTTGGTGACCGAGCCGATCCGGAAGACGGTCTCCGGGTCGAGCGGGGTGTCGTTGCCGGTGCCGCCCACCGCGCAGGTCCAGAGCGGCCGGTCCGCCCGGTGCAGGGCCGCCGACACGGCCGGGATCCGCCCCTTGGCCTGGGCCTGCCGCACCATCCGGCCGAGCCGGTCGGAGATCGTGGTCACGGTCAGCGGCAGAGCATCGGGCCCAGCGGCGCCCCGCCGAGCAGGTGGGCGTGCACGTGGAAGACCTCCTGGCCGCCGTACGGGCCGGTGTTGAACATGAGCCGGAACCCGTCCACCGTCAGGCCCTCCTCCTCGGCCACCAGCGCGGCGGTGTTGAGCAGCTCACCGGCGAGCGTCGGGTCGCCCTGCGCCAGCGTGGCCACGTCCACGTAGTGCTCCTTGGGGATCACCAGCACGTGGGTGGGCGCCTTCGGGTCGATGTCCCGGAAGGCCAGGGTGGTGGCGGTCTCACGGACGATGGTGGCCGGGATCTCCCCGGCGACGATCCGGCAGAACAGGCAGTCGACTCCCATCGCAGCAGTGTAAGGAACGTACGGCAGGATGGCCGGCATGGCGGGACGGGCGGTGCTGGTGACGGGGGCCTCGCGGGGCATCGGGCGGGCGGTGGCGCGGGCGTTCGCGGCCGGCGGGGACCGGGTCGCGATCCACCACCGGGACTCCGCCGACCTGGCCGGGGCGCTCCGCGCCGAGCTGCCCGGCGACGGGCACGTGGTGGTCCGCGCCGACCTGGCCGACCCGGACGCGGTCCGGACCATGGTGGACGCCGCCGCCGGGCTGCTGGGCGGGCTCGACGTGCTGGTCAACAACGCCGGCGTGTTCGGGCCGGCCGACCCGCCGCACCCGGTCTTCGAGAGCACCTACGAGCAGTGGCGGGCGCGCTGGCGGGAGGTGCTCGACACCAACCTGTTCGGCGCCGCGAACGCGTCGTGGTGCGCCGCTCAGCACATGCGGGAGCGGGGCGGGCGGATCGTCAACGTCTCCTCCCGGGGAGCGTTCCGGGGCGAGCCGGCCAACCCGGCGTACGGGGCCAGCAAGGCGGGGATGAACGCGATGGCGCAGTCGCTGGCGGTGGCCCTGGCGCCGTACGGCATCGGGGTGGCCTGCGTCGCCCCGGGCTTCGTGGAGACCGACATGACCAACGAGCACCTCAAGAGCGAGCGCGGCGAGGCGGTGCGGGCGCAGTCGCCGTTCCGTCGGGTGGCCCGTCCGGAGGAGATCGCGGCGGCGGTGCACTGGCTGGCCAGCCCGGAGGCCGAGTGGGCCGCCGGCACCATCGTCGACCTGAACGGCGCGTCCTACCTGCGGAGCTGACGCGTCGAAACCGGGTGACGGGGTAGGTACCCCGGGCATGGCCGACACCGAGCTGCTGGACATCGCCGCCGACTACCGCGTGGTCGACGGGCACGACGACGACCCCGTGCTGCTGCGGCCGGACGGCAGCCCCGTCGAGACGTGGCGTGACGACTACCCGTACGAGCAGCGCCTCGACCGGGACGAGTACGACCACCAGAAGCGGCTGCTGCAGATCGAACTGCTCAAGCTCCAGGACTGGATCAAGGACACCGGCGAGCGGCTGGTGATCCTCTTCGAGGGCCGCGACGCCGCCGGCAAGGGCGGCACCATCAAGCGCTTCATGGAGCACCTCAACCCCCGCGGGGCGAGCGTCGTCGCCCTGGTCAAGCCGGACGAGCGGGAGGCCGGCCAGTGGTACTTCCAGCGCTGGCTGGCCCACCTGCCGACCGCCGGCGAGATCGTGCTCTTCGACCGGTCCTGGTACAACCGGGCCGGCGTGGAACGGGTGATGGGCTTCTGCTCCCGTAACGAGTACCTGGAGTTCCTGCGGCAGGTCCCGGACCTGGAAAGGATGCTGGTGCGTTCCGGGATCCGGCTGGTGAAGTTCTGGTTCTCGGTGTCCCGCAACGAGCAGCGCACCCGGTTCGTGGTGCGCAAGGTGGACCCGGTGCGGCAGTGGAAGCTGTCCCCCATGGACCTGGCCTCACTCGACCGCTGGGACGAGTACACCGAGGCCAAGGAGGCGATGTTCTTCTGGACCGACACCGCGGACGCGCCGTGGACGGTGGTGAAGAGCAACGACAAGAAGCGGGCCCGGCTGGAGGCGATGCGGCACGTGCTGCACAGGTTCGACTACGACGGCAAGGACGTCGACGTGGTCGGCACGCCCGACCCGCTGATCATCGGCCCGGCGGGCCTGGACCTGGGCCCCGAGGACCAGCCGGTGCCGATCTTCCCGCGCCCCTGACCGAGGGCCTACCAGCGGCCCAGGCGGGTGGCGAGCACGCTGAGCGCGGCGACCCCGGCGGTGGAGGTGCGCAGCACGGACGGGCCCAGGCGCACGGTACGGGCGCCGGCCTCGCGGAAAGCGGCCAGCTCCGGCTCGGCGATGCCGCCCTCGGGGCCGACCACCAGGACGATCTCGCCGGTCGACGGCAGCTCGGCCGTGCTCAGCCGCTCGTCGGCCTCCTCGTGCAGCACGAACGTCGCGGCGGCGCCGGCGATCCGCCGGGTGACAGTGGCGGTGGACTCGTCCGGGGCGCCGGCCACCACCGGCAGCCACGGGCGGCGGGCCTGCTTGGCGGCCTCCCGGGCGGTGGCCGCCCACTTCTCCCGGGCCCGTACGCCCCGGTCGCCGCGCCACTGGGTGACCGAGCGGGACGCCGCCCAGGGCACGATCTCGTCCACCCCGACCTCGGTCATCGCCTGCACGGCCAGCTCACCCCGGTCGCCCTTGGCGATCCCCTGCACCACGACCAGCCGGGGTACGCACGCGTCGGCGTACCCCCGGGTGGTGATCCGCAGGTCGAGGGTGCCCCGGCCGACGGCGGTGACCACCGCGGCGGCGGTCCCGCCCCGGCCGTCGGCGAGCAGCAGTTCCTGGCCGACGCGCAGCCGCTGCACGGTGGCCGCGTGATGGCCCTCGGGGCCGTCCAGCGTCACCGTGTCACCGGTGGGCAGCGCCTCGACCAGGAACAGCGGCGCCGACACGTCAGGCGTGCCCGTTGAAGGCGTCGCGCATCCGGGAGAAGAAACCGCCCTGCTTGGTCAGCTCGGCGACCTCCTCACCGCGGGTCTTGGCGAAGTCGCGCAGCATCCGCTCCTGGTCGGCGTCGAGCTTCGTCGGGGTGCGCACGTCCAGGTGGACGTAGAGGTCGCCCCGGCCGGTGCCGCGCAGGTGCGGCACGCCGCGGGCGCGCAGCCGAAGCGTGCTGCCGGGCTGGGTGCCCGGCTTGACGTCGACGACCTCCTCGCTGTCGAGCGTCTTGATGGTCAGCCGGGTGCCGAGCGCGGCGGCGGTCATCGGCACGGTCACCCGGCAGTGCAGGTCGTCGCCCTTGCGGGAGTAGACGTCGTGGGTCCGCTCGTGGATCTCGACGTAGAGGTCGCCGGCGGTGCCGCCGCCCGGGCCGACCTCGCCCTGCTGGGCCAGCCGGATCCGCATGCCGTCCTCGACGCCGGCCGGGATCTTGACGGTCAGCGAGCGGCGGGTGCGCACCCGGCCGTCGCCGGCGCAGGTCGGGCAGGGGTGCGGGATCGTGGTGCCGTAGCCCTGGCAGACGGTGCACGGCCGGGCGGAGACCACCTGGCCGAGGAACGTCCGCTGCACCGACTGCACCTCGCCCCGGCCGCCGCACGCCTCGCAGGTGGCCAGGTGGGTGCCGGCGGCGGTGCCGGCGCCGGAGCAGGTGGTGCAGAGCACCGCGGTGTCGACGGTGATCGGCGCCTCGACGCCGAACGCGGTCTCGTTGAGGTCCAGCTCCAGGCGCAGGATCGCGTCGGCGCCCGGCCGGGTACGCGGCCGGGGACCCCGGCTGCCGCCCGCCGCGCCGCCGAAGAACGCGTCCATGATGTCCTGGAAGCCGACGAACGGGCCGGCCCCGCCCGGGCCGCCCGGGCCCCCGCCGCCGCCGCCCGGGGCGAGCGGGTCGCCACCGAGGTCGACGATCTGCCGCTTCCGGTCGTCCGAGAGGACCTCGTACGCGGCGTTGATGTCCTTGAACTTCTCCTGTGCCTCCGGGTCCGGATTCACGTCCGGGTGGTACTGCCGCGCCAGCTTGCGGTAGGCACGCTTGATGTCGTCGTCGGAGGCGTCCCGGCTCACGCCGAGAATGCCGTAGTAGTCCCTGGCCACTGGGTTCGGTGTCCTCATGTTCGTCTCGCGTCTCGCCGGTCGTCGGCCGCAGCCGGCCGTCGGCCCTGACTGGTCAGTTCTGGGCCAGCAGCTCGCCCACGTAGCGTGCCACGGCCCTCACCATGGCGATATTGCCGGGGTAGTCCATCCGGGTCGGCCCGAGTACGCCGAGCCCGCCCACGATGGTGGCGCCCGGGCCGTATCCGGTGCTGACCACCGAGGCGGCCCGCAGGTTGTCGATCTCGTTCTCGTCGCCGATGAGCACCCGGGTGGCGTTGCTCGGTTCCGTCTCGCCGATCAACTTGAGCAGCACGACCTCCTCCTCGAGCGCCTCGAGGATGGGTCGCAGCGAGCCCTGGAAGTCGAGCAGGCCGCCCCGGGTCAGGTTGGCGGTGCCGGCCAGCGCGATCCGCTCCTCGTGCCGTTCGACGAGCGTCTCCAGCAGCACCGTGGAGAGCGTGGTCATGGCCGGGCGCAGGTGCGGCGCGGACTCCTCGACGAGCGCCTGCACCAGCGGCGGCGTCTCGGCGAGCTGGCTGCCGACCAGCTTCTCGTTGACCAGCCGGCGCAGGTCGGTCACGTCCTCGGCGGGGACCGGGGCGGGCAGCTCGACCAGCCGCTGCTCGACCCGCCCGGTGTCGGCGATCATGACGACCATCAGCCGGGTGGTGGAGATCGGCACCAGTTCCAGGTGGCGCACCTTGGACCGCGCCAGGCTGGGATATTGCACCACCGCGACCTGCCGGGTGAGCTGGGCCAGCAGCCGGACCGTGCGATGCACCACGTCGTCGAGGTCGACCGCGCCGACCAGGAAACGCTCGATCGCCCGGCGCTCGGCCGGGCTGAGCGGCTTGACCCGGGAGAGCCGGTCGACGAAGAGGCGGTAGCCGCGGTCGGTGGGCACCCGGCCGGCGCTGGTGTGCGGCTGCCGGATGTAGCCCTCCTCCTCCAGCACCGCCATGTCGTTGCGCACCGTCGCCGGCGAGACGCCGAGCTGGTGCCGTTCGACAAGGGCCTTGCTGCCCACCGGCTCCTGCGTGTGGACGTAGTCCTCGACGATGGCGCGCAGCACGGCGAGCTTGCGGTCGTCGAGACCCATCTCCCCCACCTCCTGACGCACCTCGGCCGGGCGACGCGCGGCATCCGCCGGGCGGCTGGCACTCGACTGTAGCGAGTGCCAGTCTACGTCGGCACCCCCGCCGACGCGATGATCAGTGGCGCACCCCCGGTCCGGCCCGCCGGTCCGGCCCGCCGCGCCGGGGCCGAACAGCCCTGGTGCCGCTTGCTCCCGGGACCTACCGTGACGTGCATGACTGAACCTCCTCGCCCGCCCGGAGCGGGGGACCCCAACCCCCAGCCCGACCCGGCCGCGCCGTCGGCCCCCTACGGCTCGTCGCCGGCCGACGAGCCCCCCACCGCACCACTGTCCGGGGCCCCGGGCGGAGGCGGCTATCCCCCGCCCGGTGGCTATCCGCCCCCGGGCGGCCAGCCTCCGGCGGGTGGCTATCCCCCGCCGGGTGGCTACCCTCCGCCGGGTGGCTATCCCCCGCCGGGTGGCGGTGCCCCGGGCTACGGGGCCGGCTACCCCGCCGGCGCCGGGTACGGCCCGGCCGCCTACGCCAACAACGACGAGAAGACCTGGGCCCTGGTCGCGCACTTCGGCGGCGCCGCCGGCGTGATCATCGGCGGTGGCCTCCTCGGCTGGGTCGCCCCGCTCGTCGCGCTGATGACCCGGGGGCAGCAGTCGCCGACCGTCCGCGCGCACGCGGTGGCGGCGCTGAACTTCCAGATCACCTGGGCCGTCGCCGGCGTGCTGGCCTGGGTGCTCACGCTGGTCACCTGCGGCATCCTGTTCTTCGTCCCGATGCTCGTCTGGCTCGTGCCGCTGATCTTCGGGATCATCGGCGGCGTCAAGGCGAACGACGGCGTGCTCTACCGCTACCCGATGAGCTACAGCTTCACCAAGTGACCAGGTCCGGTCGGCCGAGGTCCTCGGCCGACCGACCGGTCAGGGCAGCAGGTCGCGCACGACCGCGTCGGCCAGCAGCCGGCCGCGCAACGTGAGCACGGCCCGACCCTCGGCGTACGCCCCGGCGTCGAGCAGCCCGCCCACCCGGGCCCGCTCGGCGCCGGCCCGACCGGCGGTGTCCAGCACGTCCAGCGGCAGCCCGGAGGCGAGACGCAGCCGCAGCATCACGTCCTCCATGTGCTGCTCGTCGCCGGTGAGCCGCTCCCGGGCCAGCGCGGGCGACGCCCCGGCCGCCAGCCGCTCCGCGTACGCCGCCGGGTGCTTCACGTTCCACCAGCGCACGCCGCCGACGTGGCTGTGCGCCCCCGGGCCCAGGCCCCACCAGTCGGCGCCGGTCCAGTAGAGCAGGTTGTGCCGGCACGCCGCCGCCTCGGACCGGGCCCAGTTGGACACCTCGTACCAGGAGAAACCGGCCGCGCCGAGCGCCGCCTCCGCGGCCAGGTAGCGGTCCGCCGCCACGTCGTCGGAGGGGTACGGCAGCTCGCCCCGGCGCATCCGCGCGGCCAGCCGGGTGCCGTCCTCCACGATCAGGGCGTACGCGCTGACGTGGTCCACCCCCGCGTCGACCACCTGGGCCAGCGAGGCCGCGAAGTCGTCCGCCGTCTCCCCCGGCGTGCCGTAGATCAGGTCCAGGTTCACGTGGTCGAACCCGGCGTCGCGCGCCTCCCGGGCGGCGGCGGTGGCCCGGCCCGCGCCGTGCCGCCGGTCGAGCACCGCGAGCACCCCCGGCGCGGCCGACTGCATGCCCAGCGAGATCCGGGTGTAGCCGGCCGCCCGCAGCGTCTTCAGCGACTCCGGGGTCACCGACTCGGGGTTGGCCTCGGTGGTCACCTCGACGTCGGCGGCCAGCCCCCAGGTGCGGTCGATCCCGTCGAGGATCCGGGCCAGGTCGTCGGCGGGCAGCAGGGTGGGAGTTCCGCCGCCGACGAAGACCGTGTCCACCCGCGGCGGCGGGGAGTCGCCCAGCACCCGGCCGGCGAGCGCCAGCTCGGCCAGCACGGTGTCGGCGTACGTCTCCCGGCTCGCCCCGCCGCCCAGCTCGGCGGCGGTGTAGGTGTTGAAGTCGCAGTAACCGCACCGGCTGGCGCAGAACGGGACGTGCACGTACACCCCGAAGCCGCGGGCGCCGACGGCGCGGCGGGCGGCAGCGGGCAGCGACCCGTCGCGCGGGACGGGTTCACCTTCTGGAAGGACGCCGGGCATGGCCACTAGTGTGCCCGGCATGACCTCTCCGGACGCTCTCGTGCGGGTCGCCACGGCCCGTGGGGTGACCACCCTCACCCTGGACAGCCCGCACAACCGCAACGCGCTCTCCACCCCGCTGATGACCGAGCTGCTGGCCGGGCTGGCCGCGGCGGTCGCCGACGACGCGGTCCGGGTGATCGTGCTGGACCACACCGGCCCGGTGTTCTGCTCCGGCGCCGACCTGAAGGAGACCGCCGCCGCGTACGCCAGCGGGACCGTGCCGGCCGGGATGCTCGGCGACGTGCTGGTCGCCGTGCGGGAGTGCCCGAAGCCGGTGCTGGCGAAGGTGGCCGGGCCGGCCCGGGCCGGCGGGTTGGGCCTGATCGCCGCCGCCGACCTCGCGGTCTGCGCCGAGGCGGCCACGTTCGCGTTCACCGAGGTGCGGATCGGCGTGATCCCGGCGGTCATCTCGGCGACCGTGCTGCCCCGGCTGAGCCCGCGGGCCGCCGCCGAGCTGTACCTGACCGGCGACACGTTCGACGGGCGGCGGGCCGCCGAGATCGGCCTGGTCACCGCCGCGGTGCCGGCGGACGGGCTGGACGACGCCGTGGAGCGCTTCTGCGCCTCGCTGGTGAAGGGGGCGCCGGCCGCGCTGGCCGGGGCGAAGGAGCTGCTGCGCCGGCCGTCCGCGACCGACCTGCGGGCGGAGATCGCCGAGTTGGCGGCGCTCTCCACCGGGTACTTCCTCTCCGGCGAGGGGCGGGAGGGGGTGCTCGCGTTCCGCGAGAAGCGCCCCGCCGCGTGGGTGCCCGCCGGAGAATGAAAGGAGGGGCCCCTTCCTAACGTATTCGGTATAGGCGGGGGCCCCTTTTAACAGCGACCCGTCACGGGCCGGTGACGCGGGGGCGAGCAGGCCGGTCGGCCGAGTCGGGAAGCGGCGCCGGCGACGTACGCTGGTCGGACTGTCGTGACTGGGGGTGCTGGTGCGGACGCGAGCGTCGATCGTGGCATCTGGTGTGGTGGTGTGCGTACTGGCTCTGCTCGCGATCTGGTTCGTGACCAAGCAGTTCGGTCACCACCTGCGGCTGCCGCTGGCCAGCCGGACCTGCACCGTGCAGGCCGACGGCGAGGTGGTGCTCGGCGCCGACCAGATGGCAAACGCGGCCACCATCGCGGCCATCGGCATGCAGCGCGGAATGCCCGAGCGGGCCGTGGTGGTGGCGCTGGCCACCGCCTACCAGGAGTCGCACCTGCGCAACATCGCCCACGGCGACCGGGACTCGCTCGGGCTGTTCCAGCAGCGCCCGAGCCAGGGCTGGGGCACCCCGGAGGAGATCCGCGACCCGCGCTACGCGGCGCGGAAGTTCTACGCCGCGCTGAAGAAGGTGCGGGGCTGGGAGGAGATGCGGGTGACCGAGGCCGCCCAGCGGGTGCAGCGGTCGGCCTACCCCGAGGCGTACGAGAAGTGGGCGGACGAGTCGGAGGTCCTCAGCCGCGCGTTGCTCGGCTCGGCGACCGGCGCGGTGGCCTGCACGGTCGGTTCGACGCCGACCATGCGCGGGCCGGCCGCGGCCAGCGCGGTGCTGGAGGGCCTGACGCTCGACTGGGGACTGCCCCGGTTGACCGCGGCGTCGAACCTGACCGGGCTGACGGTGCCGGCCAGCGACGACCGCAACGGCTGGCGGTACGCGCACTGGCTGGTCTCGCACGCCGACGACCACGGCGTGAAGTCGGTCCGCTTCGGCAGCCTGGAGTGGACGGCCGAGCAGGGCACCTGGGCCCGGGTGAAGGGCGACCCGGCGACGCAGGTGCTGGCCGAGGTCTTCGCCGACACCTGATCGGATCAGGCTCAGCCCTTCACCGCGCCCGCCACGAGTCCGGAGACCATCCGGCGCTGGACCAGCAGGAAGAACACGATCACCGGCAGGGTGAACAGGGTGGACGCGGCCATCACCGAACCCCAGGCGGTGTCGTCCCGCCCGAAGAAGAACGTCATCGCCACCGGCAGCGTGTACTTCTGCTGGTCGTTGATGAAGGTCAGCGCGAAGATCAGCTCGTTCCAGGCGGTGATGAAGGAGAAGATGCTGGTCGCCACCAGGCCGGGCGCGACCAGCGGGAAGAGCACCTTGCGGAAGGTCTGCGCCCGGCTGGCCCCGTCGATCGCGGCCGCCTCCTCCAACTCCTTCGGCACCGCCGCGACGAAGCCGCGCAGCATCCAGACCGCGAACGGCAGCGAGAAGCCCAGGTAGGTGAGGATCAGGCTGGGCAGCGTGTTGTAGAGGCCGAGCCGCTGGATCATCAGGAACAGCGGGATGACCAGCGCCTCCAGCGGGATCATCTGCACCACCAGGAGCAGGATCAGGAAGCTGGTGCGCAGCTTGAACCGGAACCGGGCCACCGCGGTCGCGGCGAGCAGCGCGACCAGCCCGCTCAGCAGCACGGTGGCCACCGCGACCAGCACGCTGTTGAGGAAGAAGTCGAGGAACGTCACGCCCGGGATCAGGTTGCCGGTGAGGATCTCCCGGTAGTGCTCCAGGGTGGGCTCCGCCGGCACCGGGCGCGGCGTGGCGGAGAAGATCTCCCGGTTGGGCTTCAGCGAGGTCGCGATCATCCAGTAGACGGGGAACGCGGCGAAGAGCGCGACCAGCAGGCCGGCTCCGTTGAGCGCGAGCTTCTTCACGACTCGTCCTCCTGCCGAAGCACCATGCGGACGTACAGGGCGGTGACCACGAGCAGGATCACGGTGAGGATGACGGCGATCGCGGAGCCGAGGCCGTACTTGGGCGGTGGCGAGAACGCCTCCGCGTACGAGTAGATCGACAGCATGAACGTCGACCGGTCCTGGGTGCCGCCGGCCAGCACGAACTGCTGGGTGAAGACCTTGAAGTCCCAGATCGTGGAGAGCACCACGAGAATGCCGAAGACCGGCCGCAGCATCGGGAACGTGACCGACCAGAAGACCCGCCACGGGCCGGCGCCGTCGACGCGGGCCGCCTCCTGCAGCTCGGTCGGCACGCTCTTGAGCCCGGCCAGCACGCTCACCGCGATGAACGGGAACGAGTGCCAGACCACCACCAGCGTCAGGATGCCGAAGAACAGCAGCGGGTCGTTGAACCAGCCGTAGCCGGTCCAGTCGCTGCGCCCGAACAGGGTGGTGGAGAGGCCGTCGGGCAGCTTGTTGAACAGCCAGGTGACCAGGCCGCTCGTGTCGTCGAAGATCCACTTCCAGACGATGGTGCCGGTGAGCGCCGGGGTGGCCCAGGCGAGCATCACGCAGCTCGCCACGAACGTGGCCATCTTCTTGCCGAGCCGGTTGAGCAGCAGCCCCACCAGCGTGCCGAGCACCATGGTCAGCGCCACGTTGGCGACCGCGAAGAGCACGGTGTTGCGCAACACCGTACGGAAGAACGGGTCGCCGAGGATCTGCGCGTAGTTGGCCAGGCCGACCCACGGCCACTCGCGGTCCCCCCGGAGCTGTCGGACGCTGTCCAGCTTGTAGAAGGACATCATCACGACCTGGCCGAGCGGCCAGAGCAGGAGCACGGCGATGATCGCCAGGCAGGGCAGGAGCAGCAGGTACGGGAGGCGGTCCACCTTTCGGCGGGGCCGCCGCGCGGGGTTCTCCCGCGCGGCGGCCCCGTCGGTGGCCTTGGTCAGCGTGGTCACTTGGCGTTGAGGATGCTTTCCATCTCGGTGGCCGCGTCGGCGGTTGCCTTCTCGACCGACTTCTGACCCTTGATGACCGAGCTGTTCATCGCCTGGGTCACCGTCTTGGTGCGGCTGACCTCGACCCACTTGGGGGTGAGCGGGGTCAGCTTGGTGTTCTGGATGGCGGTGGCGAACGCGGCCATCACCTTGTCGTCGGCGTAGTTGCCGCCGCTGACCAGGTCCTTGTAGACCGGGAAGAAGCCGAGGCTGGAGGCGAACTCCTGGTCCTTCTGCTTGCTCAGCAGCACGGTCGTGTAGTCCCAGGCCAGGGCCTGCCGCTCGCTGTCCTTCCAGACCGCGATGTCGGAGCCACCGGCGAACGCCGGGGCGGCCTTGCCGTCCGGGCCGGGGATCGGGAACGTGCCCCAGACCTTCTCGATGTCCGGGTTGTCCTTCTTCATCGCGCCGCCCTGCCAGCTACCGGCGAACGCCATGGCGGCCTTGCCGGTGGCGAACTGGGTGCGGGCGTCGACCTCGTTCCAGCCGGCCGAGGCGGGCGGGGCGACCTTGTGCACGGTCACCAGGTCGGTCCAGAACTTGACCGCCTTCTGCGCCTCGGGCGTGTTGTAGCCGGACTTCCAGCTGTCGCCGTCCTTGGTGGCGATCTCGCCGCCGGCGGCCCAGAGGAAGGAGTAGAACGGCAGCTCCGAGTTGCCGGGCAGGGCGATGCCGTAGGTGCCGGGCTTCTTGGCCTGGACGGCCTTGGCGGCGGCGACCATCTCGTCCCAGTTCGTCGGCGGCTTCACGCCGGCCTCGGCGAACCAGTCGGTGCGGTAGTAGACGGCGCGCACGCCCGCGTACCATGGCACGCCGTACTGCTTGCCGTCGAGCTGGGCGTTCTTCACCAGGTCGGGCAGGATGTCCTTGCCCTCGGACCAGCCGTTGAACTTGTCCGTGACGTCGGCGAGCGCCTCCTGGGCCGCCCAGCCCTGGGTCTCGGTGTTGCCCAGCTCGGTGACGTCCGGGCCCTCTCCACCGGCCAGCGCGGCCTGGAACTTCTTCGGCGCCTCGAGCCAGGGAATGTACTGCACCACGACGTCGGTCTCGGGGTGCTTCTTCTTGAACTCCGTCTCGACCGTGTCGAGGAACGCGGTCTGGGCGTCGCCGCCCTCGCCCATCATCCAGACCGTCAGCTTGCTGTTGTCGGCGGCCTTGTCGTCGTCGCCGGAGCCACCGCAACCGGTCAGCACCAGCGCGGCCGACGCCACGATGGCGGTGACCGGAGCCAGCCGCTTCCACCTGTTCACGCCATATCTCCCTCAGGGCCGTTTGGCACTAACCTTCTCCGCCGCACCTTAGTAGGAAAATTTCCTTTACAACAGGGGGAGGTTCACGGCGGGCGGCCGAGGCGACGGTATCGCAGGCGAACGCCCGGGCGGCAGGGGTGCCGTCCGGGCAGCTCAGAGCGGGGATACGCGGACGGGCGCCCGGCCAATGGCCGGGCGCCCGTCGAAGCGGTGGTGCGGGGGTCAGTAGCGCGAGACGCTGCGCCGGCGGCCGACACCGGCCACCAGGGCCACCGCGATGGCGGCGAAGAGCACCTGCAGCATCAGCTCGCGCCAGTCGATGCCGGCGGTCTCGGCGAAGCCGGAGGCCCGGGCGACGATCGTGCCCAGCAGCGCGGCGCCGACGCCGATCAGCATGTGCAGCCACATCGGCATGTTCTGCCGGCCCGGCACGACCAGCCGGCCCAGCGCGCCGACGATCAGACCAACGACCAGCGCCGTGATGATGCCCCAGACGGTGAGCTCCATGGTCGCCCTCCTCCTTCAGATCCGTTCACACGATTCCGTGTGTTTCTGTCGTGACCGCTAAGTTCCCGACCCGTCAAAATCCCAAACCGACTCGGGTGACGAATTGTTCAGACCGGCCCTGAGCTGCTGCTTCTCGCTCAAATCCCAGCTCGGGGTGCCATTGCCGGTAGCGCCGCCGCACCGACGGGGTTCAATGCGCAAACGCCGACGGGCGCCCGGCCGGTGAGGCCGGGCGCCCGTCGAGGCGCGTGGTACGCGATCAGTGGTGGGTGACGCCGCGCCGACGGCCGACACCGGCCACCAGGGCCACCGCGATGGCGGCGAAGAGCACCTGCAGCAGCAGCTCACGCCAGTCGATGCCGGCGGTGTCGGCGAAGCCGGAGGCCCGGGCGACGATGGTGCCCAGCAGGGCAGCGCCGACGCCGATCAGCATGTGCAGCCAGATCGGCATGTTCTGCCGGCCCGGCACGACCAGCCGGCCCAGCGCGCCGACGATCAGACCGACGATCAGGGCGGTGATGATGCCCCAGACGGTGAACTCCACGGTCGTCCTCCAAGTAAGCGGTTTCGCACGTTCTGTGCGGTTGCTGTCGTGACCGCTAAGTTCCCGACCGGCCGAAAATCGAAACCGCCCCCGACCCCGCCGATCCGGCCGTCGACCACCCTCGCCGAGCGAATCCGCAGGTGGGAGCGCTGTCAGAAGCTGAAAAATTCCTGAGTACGCGAACCGGCCGGCACCCCGCGCAGGGGGTGCCGGCCGGTCGTGAGAGCCCGGTGGCTACTTCTTGCCGGCGGTCTTGCCGTCACCGGAGTCCGAGGAGAGCGCGGCGATGAAGGCCTCCTGGGGAACCTCCACCCGGCCCACCATCTTCATCCGCTTCTTGCCCTCCTTCTGCTTCTCCAGCAGCTTGCGCTTACGGCTGATGTCACCGCCGTAGCACTTGGCGAGCACGTCCTTGCGGATCGCGCGGATCGTCTCCCGGGCGATCACCCGGCTGCCGATGGCCGCCTGGATCGGCACCTCGAACTGCTGACGCGGGATCAACGAGCGCAACTTCGCCGCGATCGTCGTGCCGTAGTTGTAGGCCTTGTCCTTGTGCACGATGGCGCTGAACGCGTCCACCGGCTCCCCGTGCAGCAGGATGTCGACCTTCACCAGGTCGGACGCCTGCTCGCCGGAGGTCTCGTAGTCCAGCGAGGCGTAACCCTTGGTGCGGCTCTTGAGCTGGTCGAAGAAGTCGAAGATGATCTCGGCCAGCGGCAGCGTGTAGCGCAGCTCCACCCGGTCGGCGGAGAGGTAGTCCATGCCGAGCAGGGTGCCCCGGCGCCCCTGGCACAGCTCCATCACGGCGCCCACGTAGTCGTTCGGGGTGAGCACGGTCGCCCGCACCGTCGGCTCGTACACCTCGGCGATCTTGCCGGTCGGGTACTCGCTGGGGTTGGTGACGACGATCTCCTCGCCGTCCTCCGTGATGGCGCGGTAGACCACGTTGGGCGCGGTGGAGATGAGGTCGAGGTTGAACTCCCGCTCCAGCCGCTCCCGGATGATCTCCAGGTGCAGCAGGCCGAGGAAGCCGCAGCGGAAACCGAAGCCCAGCGCGCCGGAGGTCTCCGGCTCGTAGACCAACGCGGCGTCGTTGAGCTTGAGCTTGTCGAGCGCCTCACGCAGGTTCGGGTAGTCCGAGCCGTCGATCGGATAGAGGCCCGAGTAGACCATCGGCTTCGGGTCCTTGTAGCCCCCGAGCGCCTCCTTGGCCTGGTTGCCGTTGATGGTGACGGTGTCACCGACCCGGGACTGGCGCACGTCCTTCACGCCGGTGATCAGATAGCCCACCTCGCCGACGCCCAGCGCGTCGGCCTTCACCATCTCCGGCGAGATGACGCCGATCTCCAGCAGCTCGTGGACCGCGCCCGTGGACATCATCTTGATCCGGTCCCGGGCCGAGATCCGGCCGTCGATCACCCGGACGTACGTCACCACGCCACGGTAGACGTCGTACACCGAGTCGAAGATCATCGCGCGGGCCGGGTCGTCGGCCACGCCGACCGGCGGCACGAACTGCCGGACGATCTCGTCGAGCAGGTAGGGCACGCCCGCACCGGTCTTGCCGGAGACCCGGATGCAGTCCGCCGGGTCACCGCCGATCAGGTGGGCCAGTTCCTCGGCGTACTTCTCCGGCTGGGCGGCCGGCAGGTCGATCTTGTTGAGCACCGGGATGATGTGCAGGTCGTTCTCGAGCGCCAGGTAGAGGTTCGCAAGCGTCTGCGCCTCGATGCCCTGCGCGGCGTCGACCAGCAGGATCGCGCCCTCGCAAGCCGCCAGCGAACGGGACACCTCGTAGGTGAAGTCGACGTGCCCGGGGGTGTCGATCATGTTGAGCACGGCGGTCTCGCCGACCCGGTCGCCCTCCCGGATCGTCCACGGCATCCGGACGGCCTGGCTCTTGATGGTGATGCCGCGCTCGCGCTCGATGTCCATCCGGTCCAGGTACTGCGCGCGCATCTGCCGCGGGTCGACCACACCGGTGAGCTGCAGCATCCGGTCGGCCAGGGTCGACTTCCCGTGGTCGATGTGGGCGATGATGCAGAAGTTCCGGATGCGCGCCGGGTCGGTGGCACCGGGAGCGTTCGCGCCGGGATCGAGCGTCGGTGGCACAGCGGTCCGTTCTGGTCGGCTGACGTGAGCGGGCCGGCGTGGCGCCGGCCCCCCTCTATGCTCCCACGCCGTCCGGGCCGCGCCCGGGCTCCCCCGTCACTCCGCCGGCGGCTCGACGAAGAGCGCGGCCAGCCTCGGCAGCCGGCGACGGGCCTCCTCCTCGTCGTCGAAGTCCCAGAAGTCGTTCAGGTCGGGCACCGGCACCGGATCACGCTCGGCGGGCAACTCGGTCGCGGTGGCCTTCCGGTAGGCCTCCCAGGGCACCGACAGCATCCGCTCGCACTCGAACTCCTCGCCGCTGAGCGCGGCGGCCCGCACCCCGGGCAGCTCGGCCAGCGAGTCCGGCTCGCCGACCGCCCGCGCGAAGACGGCCCGGCCCTGCGTCATCAGCCAGCCCCGGAAATATTCGAAGCCGTCGTCCGAGGCGCCGCCGTTGATCAGGTAGGCCGCGCCCCACAGGTCCACCCGGTAGGAGGCGGCGATCACCCGTCGCTGATGGTGGGCGTACCCGACGATCTCCTCGGGGTCGCGCTCGGCCAGCAGCGCGACCGCCCGGGCGGCGACCGCGTCGGCCTCTCCCCCGGCCCCGGCCCGGGCCTGGTCGATCAACTGCCAGAACTCCTCGGTCCTCATGGTCGGCAGTCTGGCAGAGCCCACCGACGCGCCGCCCGCACCCGGCCGCGCACCGGTGCGGCAGCATGGTGCGGTGCGCGCGATCTCACTACCGCCCATGCCGTACGGGGCGACGGCCGTCCGGCCCGACTGGGTCGACCTGCCCGCCGGGCTGCGCGACGCGCTGGCGGCCCGGCTCGGCGGCCCACCGGCGGCGGTCGAGGTGGCCGGCGGCGGCTTCACCCGCGGCTTCGCCGCCGTGCTGACCGGCCCGACCGGCGAACGGGTGTTCGTCAAGGCGGCCGCGCTGGACCGGCACCGGCACCTCGTCGACTGGTACGCCCACGAGGCCGCGATCCTGACCCGGCTCCCCGCCGGCCTGCCGGTGCCCCGGCCGCGCTGGGCGCTCACCGACTCCGGCTGGTACGCCCTCGCGCTGGACGCGATCGACGGGCACACCCCCCGGCTGCCCTGGGACCCGGCCGAGCTGGCGGCGGCCCTCACCACGTACGCCGAGGTCGCCGCCGCGCTCGGCGACCCGCCCGCGGACCTCGTCGCGCTCGGCCTGCCCCGCCTCGCCGACCTGGCCCGCGACGACATCCTCTGGTGGGGCGAGGTGGCCGCCGGCCGCGAGCCGCGGCCCGAGCCGGCGGCCCGGGCGCCCCTGGCGGAGCTGGTCGCGCTGGAGTCCCGCCTCCCCGGGTACGCCGACGCCGCCACCGGGCTGGCCCACGGCGACCTGCGGGTGGACAACCTCCTGGTGGACGCGGACGGCCGTGCCTGGCTCTGCGACTGGACCTGGCTCTGCCACGGGCCGGCCTGGTTCGACCTGGCCGGTCTGCTGATCACCGGGTACGCCACCGGCCTGGACGCGGACGCCGCCTTCGCCGCCCACCCGGCGACCGCCGGGGCGCCCGCCGACGCGCTGGACGTGAGCCTCGCCGCGCTCGCCGGCTACTTCCTGACCGGCGCCGCCGCCGGACCGTCGACCGCCTCCTCCCCGCACCTGCGGTCGCACCAGCGGTGGAGCGGTGAGCAGGCGCTCGCCTGGCTGACCGCCCGCCAGGGCTGGACCTGACCCGCCCGCCCGCCGCCCCGCCTTACCCTCGTTTTGGCCCGGCCCGGGGCGACCTGGTAGCCTGACCATTCGCGCGGCGATGACGGCTGCTCGTCGTGCGCGGAAGCTGACCAACCCGAGCTATCAAGACGAGGCTGTCGCGTGGCGAACATCAAGTCCCAGATCAAGCGCAACCGGCAGAACGAGAAGCGCCGGCTGCGGAACAAGTCGGTCAAGTCGTCGCTGAAGACCGCCATCCGGAAGTTCCACGAGGCTGCTGAGGCCGGCGACGCCGAGAAGGCCACCGTTCTCATGCAGGAGGCCACCCGCAAGCTGGACAAGGCTGCCAGCAAGGGTGTCATCCACGCCAACCAGGCGGCCAACCGGAAGTCGGCGATCGCCAAGCGCGTCGCCTCGTTCTCGGCCTGACGAGACCGTAGACCCGACCGGAAGCCCCGGGACGATGGTGTCCCGGGGCTTCCGGCTGTCCACGTACCCTGCTGTGGCAGGACCCGGTCAGCAGCCGATCCGGCTGGACCCGACCGCCACGTCGTCGTACCAGAGGGTGTCGGCACCGCCGCCGTAGCTCTCCCAGCCCAGTTTCAGGTCGGTGAGCTGCGGCCGCCAGGTGCGGTTGTACCACTGGCCGTCGATGTCGTGCGTCGGCACGCCGTCGGCGGTGAGCCCGGCGACGGCGGCGCCGTCCAGCCAGGTACGGAGCTGACCGGCCGAGCCGTCGACCATGAACTCCAGGCAGGCCCACCGGTTGGTGGGCAGCGGCACGCTCTGCGCCACGCCGGCCGGGCTCTGCTCGGGCAGCGTGGCGTCGTCGGAGGCGCGGTTCCACTGCATGGCGCCGTTCTGGCCGCCCATCCGCAGGTCCTTGTTGCCGTCGGCGGAGTCGGCCATCGCGATCATCGTGGTGTGGTCGGTGGGCTGGGCGGTGGTGTGCCGCACCCAGATCCGGCCGTACCGGACACTGCCCACGCCGGCGAGGTTCTTCGTGGACCTGATGAACACGTGGTTGCAGTAGCCGGCCGCGCCGTTGATCCGGACCGCCCGGCTGCCGCTGTGCGTGGTGGCCGTGTCGATGGTGGCCGTGCCGGCGCCGGCACAGTCCGGGTTCACCACGGTCCAGTCACCGGACGGCGTCGAGCCGGTCTGGTTCTCGAAGCCGTCGCAGAGCACCGCCCCGGCGCACCCGACCGGCGGGTTCGTGGTCGGCGGCGGGCTGGTCGGCGGTGCCGTGGTGGGCGGCGCGCTGGTCGGCGGGGCGCTGGTCGGCGGGGCGCTGGTCGGCGGCGCGCTGGTGGGCGGGGCGGTGGTCGGCACCGTCGTGGTGGGCCCGCCGGTCGGTCCGGCGCCGTTGCACGGCACACCGTTGAGGGTGAACCCGGTCGGCGCGCCGCCGCCGGTGGCGAACGTGCCCTGCACGCCGAACTCGGTGGAGCCACCGGCCGGGATGCTGCCGTTGTACGACACGTTGCGGGCGGTCACCGTCGCGCCGGACTGGGTGACCGTGGCGTTCCAGCCGTTCGTGACGCGCTGGTCCCCGGCGTACGTCCAGGTGACGGTCCAACTGGAGACGGCGGTGTCGCCGGGTGAGACCTTGACGGCGGCGGTGAATCCGCCGGGCCACTGGTTGGGCGTGTAGTCGACCCGGCAGCCCTGGGCGGCCGCGGCCGGGCCGGCGAGCAGGGCCGTTCCGGTCGCGGCCACGGTGGCCGCCAGCGCGGCGACCACCGCCAGGGTGGGTACGGTGCGGGCGCGGAGAATCGTCATGAAGGGTCCTTCGGATCGAGCGGGGCGGCGGCGACGCGCGTCCTGCCCGGATGCGGCGCGACGACGTGCCCTGGGTGTGGCGCGGCGATGCGCCACGGCGACTGGTCGGCGTGCCCGGCTCGGGGGGTGGAGCTGTCCGTCGCCGACGGCCCGGTCGCCCGGGACCTCGGCGGTGCCCACCCTCAATCTATTGACAGATCCCTATTCAATCAAGCTCCCGGTCAGGCACCGGGCGGACCGGGGCGGCGGTCAGCGGAAGGAATCGGGCCAGGTGATCTCGGACTCGGTCCGGCGTTCACCCTCCCCGGCCCGGTCGAACGGCAGCACCGAGCGGCCCGGCTGGTGGTAGGGAACGGCGGGGCCGGTCGCCCTCGGGTCGGCGGCCAGGCTCAGGCCGCCGGGCAGCGCCCGGGCCCGGGCCGGCACCCGCGCCCGGCCGACGACCGGCTCCACCTGCCGGCGGAAGCGGTCCCGCTCCTGCTCGGGCACCTGCGCCGCGGTGCGGAACACCATCTCGGCGACCACGTCGTTCAGTTTGACCATCGCGGCCACGGCGGTCGGCAACACCAGCACCGCCCACCAGTTCACCAGCTCGGCGAGCGCGAGCAGCGCGGCCAGCGCCGCCGCGCCCTCGAAGAAGAGGAAGCAGAGCACCCCACCCGGATTGACGAAGCGCAGCCCGAGCACCCGGGCGTAGAGCGGCCGGTACCGCTCCTCGTCCGTCGGCACGGTCGACCACGCTCGGGTCACCGGGCGCCCCCCTGCCGGGCCGCCGCCACCGAGAAGACGGCCCGCTCCAGCGCGTAGGCACGGTCGTCGGCGCCGCCCTTGACCGCCGCGTTGCACTCGGCCGCCGCCTGCATCGCCTCGACCAGGCCTTCCGGCGTCCAGCCACGGCCCTGACGCTGGGCCCGTTCGATCTTCCAGGGCGGCATGCCCAGGCTGCTGGCGAGCTGGTAGGCGCTGCCCCGACCGGCGGAGGCGACACGCGCCACGGTCCGGACGCCGTCGGCGAGCGCGTCGGCGATGGGCACCGGGTCCACCCCGACGTGCAGCGCCCAGCGCAGCGCCTCCAGCGCGCCGGGGACGTCGCCGACCATCGTCGCGTCGGCCACGGTGAAGCCGGTGACCTCGACCCGACCCCGGTAGTAGCGGGAGACCGTCTCGGCGTCGATCCGCCCGTCGGTGTCGGCGACGAGCTGGGAACAGGCGGCGGCCAACTCGCGCAGGTCGTTGCCGACCGCCGCGATCAGGGCCTCGGCCGCGTCGTCGGCGCACTTACCGCCGTGGCGGCGGATCTCGTCCCGGACGAAGGCGACCCGCTCGCGGTGACCCTTCAGCTTCGCCGCCGGCACCACGGTGGCGCCCGCCGCCCGCAGCCCGTCGGCGAACGCCTTGCCCTTTCCGCCACCCAGGTGCAACACCACGAGCTGCACGTCCGGGTCGGGACTCTTCGCGTACGCCAGCAGCGCGGCGGACAGGTCCTTGCGGGTGTCCTGCCCGGAGCGGAGCACCAGCACCCGGCGACCGCCGAACAGCGACGGGCTCAGCATCTCGTCGATCTCGCCGACCGCCACCGAGCCGGCCTGGTATTCCCGCACGTCCACGTCGGGGTCCACCGCCCGGGCCCGGGCAACGGCTTCGGAGACCGCGCGCGTGGCGAGCAGCTCCTCGTCGCCGAGGACGAGCAGAATGGGAGGCAGGCTGGCCGGGGTCACGTCGCCCATACTCGCACGCACTCCGACCGGTGCGTGCCTGCTCGTCGGGGACTGTGACGGCGCAGCCCGCACTCAACGCAAATCCAGACATTTGCCTTGATCTACCATCTATGCCTACAAGATCCTCGACTCGGTTCGGCACGCTCACCGCGACCGCCCCCGCTCGACACCCCGCGCGACCACCGCCAGCCCGCCGCCGACCCGGATCGCGGCCACGTCGCCGTCGGTGTCGGTGCGCATCACCCGCGCACCTCCCCTGGTCAACCGGCCCATCAGGCCCGGGTTGGGATGCCCGTAGTCGTTGTCGACGCCGACGCAGACCAGCGCGACCGCCGGACGGACCGCGGCCAGGAACTCCGGATCCTGGTACGCCGACCCGTGGTGCGCCACCTTCAACACGTCCGCCCGGATCGTGGTGGGCGGCACCGTCTCCACCAGCGCCCGCTGTTCCTCGGTCTCGGCGTCCCCGGCCAGCAGGATCCGCACCCCGGCCACGGTGGCGGTCAGCACCAGCGAGTTGTTGTTCGGGTCGGAGCGGCTACCGCGCAGCGGGTACGGCGGCCCGATCGCGGCCAACTCGACCACGCCGGCCCGCCAGCGCCAGCCGGCCGGCACCGGATCGAGGCGGGCGCCACCGCGGTGGGCCGCCTCGCGTACCTGGGCGACCCCGTAGGGCGGCTCGGACCACTGCGGGCCGACCACCGCACCGACCCGTCGCCCCCGGAACACCCCGGCCACCCCGCCCACGTGGTCGGCGTGGAAGTGGCTGACCACCAGCAGCGGCACCTCGCGTACGCGGAGCCGCCGCAGGCAGCCGTCCACCCCGGACGGCTCCGGGCCGGCGTCGACCACCACGGCCCGCCCGGCGGCGACCGGCAGCACCACCGCGTCGCCCTGCCCCACCGCGCACGCCACCACCACCCAGTCGCGCGGCGGCCACCCGGAGGCCAGCAACCGGATCGGCACCGCACCCAGCACCACGGCCACCACCACGACCACGACCAGCCGCCGAGCCCGACGCCGCCGGACCGCGAGCAGCAACGCCACGCTCACGGCGGCCAGCAGCAGCGCGCCGGCCACCCCGCCCACCCACGGCACGTTCCCCGCCGGCAGCGCCGCCCCGTGCGACGCCACCGCCACCAGCCACCGCGCCGGCCAGCTCGCCAGCCAGGCGAGGAACTCGGCGCCGGCCGGCCACACCGGAGACAGCACGGCGGCGAGCACGCCCAGCACCGTGGCCGGCGCGACGGCGGGCACGACCAGCAGGTTCGCCGGCACCGCCACCAGACTGACCGTCGCGGACAGCCCGGCGATCACCGGGCCGCACGCGAGCTGCGCGGCGGCCGGCACCGCCAGCGCCTCCGCCAGCCCCGGCGGTACGCCCCGACGACGCAACGCGTCCCGCCACCCGGGCGCGAGCAGCAGCAACCCGCCGGTGGCGCAGACCGACAGCGCGAAGCCCGGATCCCCGGCCAGGGCCGGGTCCAGCAGCACCAGCCCGGCGACGGCGGCGGCCAGCGCGGGCAGCGCGGCCCGGGACCGCCCGGCGGCCAGCGCGGCGAGCCCGATCGCGCCCATCGCCGCGGCCCGCACCACGCTCGGCGAGGGCCGGACCAGGACGACGAAGCCGACCAGGGCGAGGCCGCAGAGCCCCACCGCGGTACGGGGACCGGCGCGCCCCCAGCGGGCCAGCAGCAGCACCGCGCCCACGATGATCGCGACGTTGGAACCGGACACCGCGTTGAGATGCGTCATCCCGGTGGCCCGAAAGTCCTCCTCCACCTCGGGCAGCAGCCGACTGGTGTCGCCCACCACCAGCCCGGGCAGCAGCCCACCCGGCGCGTCGGGCAGCGGTTCGCAGGCCCGTTGCAGCCCGGCCCGCAGCGTGCCGGCCGCGCGCTGCGCCCACGACGGGGCGCCGTGCCGGGTGGGTGCCCCGGTGGCCGAGAGCACCGCCGCCGTGAGGTCGCCGCCGCGCGGCTCGGCGAGCCGGCCGCGCGTGGTCACCCGCTGCCCCGGCAGCAGCCCCTGCCAGCCCGGGTCGGTGGCCAGCACCAGCCCGCGCACCGGGCCGGTGACCTGGCTGCCGTCGGGGCCGGTGAGGCGTACCAGGTCGACCCGGACCAGCAGCGGCGCCGGACGGCCGGGTGAGCCGCGTACCCGGCGCGGGTCGTCGCGCACCACCAGGTCGGCGGTGACGAGCGCGCGCTCGGTGACGAGCGCGCGGATCGGAGCGGCGTCGCGGACCGCGAGCCGGGCGCCGGTCGCCGCCGCCCCGCAGAGCACGCCGAGCAGGACGGCCAGGGCGAGCCAGCCGTAGCGGCGGATCGGCGCGGCGCGGTCGCGGCGCAGGCGCAGGCCCGCGGCCAGCGCCAGCCCGGCGGCGACGGCGGCCAGCCCGGCGGTCGCCCGGACGGAGAGGTGCAGGCCGGCCAGCGCGGCGAGCCAGGCGGCCACCGCGAACCCGACCAGCCGCAGGTCCGGTCCCGCGTCGTCCGAACCGTCGACGCTCACACCGTCACCAGTTCCTTGAGCTGCTCGTAACGGGCGTCGCCGATGCCCTCCACCTGCCGCAGGTCGGAGACGGACCGGAAGCCGCCGTGCTGCTCCCGGTGGTCGAGGATCCGCTGGGCGAGCACCGGGCCGACGCCGGGCAGCGCATCCAGCTGGGCCAGCGTGGCGGTGTTCAGATTGACCGGCCCGGCGGCTGGACCACCTGGCGCACCGCCGGCCGCCGGACCGGGGGCGACCGGCCCGGGCGGGGCGGTGACGCCGACCAGGATCAGCTCGCCGTCGGTGACCTTGCGGGCGGGGTTGAGCAGCGCCACGTCGACGCCGGGCAGCGCGCCACCGGCCGCCTCCACGGCGTCGGCCAGGCGGGCGCCGGCCGGCAGCCGCACCAGCCCTGGGCGACGGACCTTGCCGGCAACCGCGACGACCACCTGACCGGTCGACGCGGCCGGCGCCGCCTCGGTCACCACGCCGGCCGCCTGCGTCGCCGCCCCGGCCGGGGCCTCGCCGGCCGGCGCGACCGGACGCACGGGTTCGGCGGTCGGGCGGGAACGCCACGCCCAGACGGCGGCCACCAGGACGACGAGCGCGGCCACCGCAGCGAGGGCGCGGACGCCGCGCCGGCCCGGGTCGAACGCGCCCGGCCCGGGCAGCCGGGACACCAACCCGCGCGCCAGCTCCGGTGGTGGGTCCTCCTCCGGCCCCTCGGAATCCTGCTCGACGAACACCGGGTCCGGCCCGAACAGCGGCGTGGGCCCGTGGTCGGGCTCCGGGTGGCCGTGTCGCAGTTCGGGACGGGCCGGCTCGGGAAACGGGTACACCGGTGACGGCTCGGACGTCGCCGCTCGGACGGCATGCGGCGTGAACAGCCGGGTGAGCCTCCGCCGTACCGTCGTCTCCTCGTCGTCTGACACGGCTCGGGACGCTAGCGGCGACGGCGGTCCGAAGGCTGACCCGCGGGCCATCGCCTGTGGACAACCGGCGCTTGTGGACAACCACCCGATCAAGCTGCCGATGTGCTAGCCGACGGGCGTCGACGGCGCGCCGGGTCCGACCAGGAGCTGACGCCTCGGGAGGCTAGGAACTTGATGTCGAGGATGACTCGGAGAGCGACTCACCCACGTCATCTGGCCGTGCCCGTCGGCGCGAATGAGGCTGCGCGCCGCGTACGACGACGATCCGGTCGGGTTGGCGGTGCACATGGCCGGCTGCCTGTTCGACGCGACCGGCGACCTGCACCGGCTCGGCCCGTCCGGCATGCCCCGACCCGACGCCCTGTTCATCCGCTTCGTCGGCTGGACCCGCCGTGGGCCTGGATCGAGGGCCACGAACTGAGTCCACGCGGCACCGCGGTGGCGAGACGCGAGCTGTTCGTGATGCCGGCGGGCGTGCGCCGGTTGTCCCGCGCGCCGGTCAGCGCGCCTCCGGGTCCAGCCCGAGCGCGGCCCGGCCCCCGTCGACCGGCAGCGTCACCCCGTTGACGAACGAGGCCGCCGCCGACAGCAGGAACGCGACCACGTCGGCCACCTCCCCGGTCTGCCCCATCCGGCCCACCGGGTGCAGCCGGGCCAGCTCCGCTTCGACGTGCTCCACGCCGGCCGGGTCCAGCCCGGCGAGGTAGGCGGCGTGCCGCTCGGTGTGGATCGAGCCGAGCGCGACCGCGTTGGTGCGGATCCCGCGCGGACCGTAGTCCACCGCCAGCGCCCGGGTCAGCCCCTCCACGGCGGCCTTCGCGGTCGCGTACGGCAGGGCGCCCGGGACCGCCCGGCGGGCCTGGTGGGAGGAGACGTTGACGATCACGCCGCCGGTGCCGGCGGCCAGGAACCGGCGTACGGCGGTGCCGGCGCCGACCACGGCGGGGCGCAGGTTGACCGCGATCAGGTCGAACACCTCGGCAGCGGACTCGCGGTGCAGGGCGGCGTCGCGGAAGACGGCGGCGTTGTTCACCCAGCCGGCCAGCGGACCGTGCGCCTCGGCGCGGTCGGCGGCCCGGGCGGTGACCGTCTCGTCGGCGGCGTCCCCGGTGACGGCGTGCAGCCGGTCGGCCGCGGGGTGCCCGGCCAGCCAGTCCGTCGCGCTCTCGTCGCGTTCGACGACCACCACCGTCCCGCCGTCGGCGGCCAGCCGCTCGACGATCGCCCGCCCGACCCCTCGCCCGCCGCCGGTGACGACGTACGACCGCGCGCTCACCGGCGGCGGTGGACGACCACGCAGGCCAGTCCGGGGCCGGCGTGCGCGGCGACCACCGCGCCGGCCTCGGTGACGTACGTGTCGTGCAGCCGGTCGCCCAGCCGCTCGGTCAGCGCGGCCAGCAACGCCTCGGCGCGTTGCGGGGCGGCGAGGTGGTGCACCGCGAGGTCGACGTCGGCGTCGCCGGCCGCCTCGACGGCCAGGTCGACCAGGCGTGCCACGCCCCGGCTGGCGGTGCGGACCTTGTCCTTGACCACGATCGCGCCGTCCGGCATGTGCATGATCGGCTTGACCGAGAGGGCGGTGCCGAGCAACGCCTCGGCCGCGTTGATCCGGCCGCCCCGGCGCAGGAACTCCAGCGTGTCGACGTAGAAGAAGACGGTGGTCCGCCCGACCGCGTCCAGCGCCGCCGCGCGTACCCCGGTCAGGTCGGCGCCTTCGGCGGCGGCCGCGGCGGCGGCGAGCGCCGGGAAGCCGAGGCCCATTCCGGTGGCGCGGCTGTCCACCACCGTGACCCGGTCGTCGCCGACCTCGGCGGCGGCCAGCCGGGCCGCCTCGACGGTGCCGGACAACTCGGCCGAGAGGTGCACCGAGACCACGCCGTCGGCGCCCTCGGCGAGCAGCGCGCGGTAGACCTGCGCGAACTGCTCCGGCGCGGGCCGGGACGTGCTCACCGAGACGCGGCGGGCGCTCAACGCGCGGGTGGCGTCCACCGGGAAGGTCTCGATGCCCTCCAGCCCTTCGGCGCCGTTGAGCACGACGGTCAGCGGTACGACGGTGAGCCGGTGCGCGCGGACCAGCTCGGGGGGCAGGTAGGCGGTGGAGTCGGTGACGACCGCTACGGGCATGACCGGCACGCTAGCCGATGTCGCGGCGCCGCGCCGGGGCCGAGGGGCTCAGACCGCGTCGGTGAGCGCCGGCTGGGTGATCAGCCCGACATTGTGCGCCCGCAGGTGCCAACCCCGGACGTCGTCGTGGCGCAGCTCGGTCCAGTGGCAGTTGGCCAGCGAACCGACGCTGCGCAGCACGGCATGGTCCCAGCCGAGCAGGTGACCGACCCCCTGTCGGGCGCCGCCGCCGTGGGTGGTGACCACCACGGTGCCGCCGGTGGCCAGGTCGGCCGCGTCCCGGAACGCGGCGCCGAGCCGTTTGCCGAGGTCGTCCAGGTTCTCGATGCCGGCGCCGGGGTCAGGGTCGCCGGCCCGCCAGCGGGCGAAGTCGTCGGGGAAGCGCTCGGCGACCTCGGTGAGGGCCAGGCCCTGCCACCGGCCGAAGTGCCGCTCGCGCAGCCGGGCGTCGGTGCGGACCGGCAGCCCGGTGACCGCCGCCAGGGCGGCGGCGGTGTCGGCGGCCCGGCGCAGGTCGCTGGCGACGATGGCGTCGGGGCGCAGCGCGGCCAGCACCGGCGCGGCGGCGCGGGCCTGCTCCCGGCCGAGGTCGTTGAGCGGCACGTCGGTCTGGCCCTGGACCCGGCTCTCGGCGTTCCAGTCGGTGTTGCCGTGCCGCCAGATGATCAGGCGGGTCATTCGGCGGTGGCGGTGCCGGCGGCCGAGTCGGCCAGGTCGCGATCCACGAACGGGATCTGCGGGCAGTCCTTCCAGAGCCGGTCGAGCGCGTAGAACTCGCGCTCCTCGGTGTGCTGCACGTGCACCACGATGTCGACGTAGTCGAGCAGCACCCAACGGCCGCCCCGCTCGCCCTCGCGGCGGATCGGCTTGGCCTTCTCCGGCAGCTCCAGCAGGCGCTCCTCGATGGCGTCGACGATGGCGTGCACCTGACGCTCGTTCGGCGCCGAAGCCACCAGGAACGCGTCGGTGATGGCGAGCTGGTCACCGACGTCGATGACGACGATGTCCTCCGCCTTCTTGTCGGCCGCGGCCTGGGCGGCGGCCATCGCCAGCTCGTACGCGCGCTCGGGAATGGTGGTCACCGTTCTCCTTCGATCATCCGTGCGACCCTCCAAGCCTCTCACACCCGCCGGGGTGGCGACTTGTCAGTTCTGGCCGGTTTCCGGGACGAACGGGGACGTAACGGTCGGGATCACCGCTGGTAGAGCCGCCGTTTGGCGATGTACTGCACCACACCGTCCGGCACCAGATACCAGACCGGCTCGCCCCGACCCACCCGGGCGCGACAGTCGGTCGAGGAGATGGCCATCGCGGGCACCTGCACCAGGCTGACCGAGTCGGCCGGGAGATGCTGGTCGGACAGCTCGAAGCCGGGCCGGGTCACCCCGATGAAGTGGGCCAGTTCGAGCACCTCGTCCAGATCCTTCCAGGAGAGGATCCGCTCCAGCGCGTCCGCCCCGGTGATGAAGAACAGCTGCGCCTTCGGGCCGTACTCGGCATGCAGGTCGCGCAGCGTGTCGACGGTGTAGGTGGGACCACCGCGGTCGATGTCGACGCGGCTCACCTGGAAGCGCGGGTTGGAGGCGGTCGCGATCACCGTCATGAGATAGCGGTCCTCGGCCGGGCTGACCGGTTCGTCCGCCTTCTGCCACGGCTGACCGGTGGGCACGAAGACCACCTCGTCCAGGCCGAACCGGTCGGCCACCTCGCTCGCCGCCACCAGGTGACCGTGGTGGATCGGGTCGAACGTGCCGCCCATGATGCCGATCCGCCGGATGTCGTCCTCCACCCCGCGATCGTAGGCCGCGGACCGGGACCACCGCCGGGCCGGTCACGGTCGGGCCGCGCCGGGCGGACACGATGCCGCCCGGCGCGCTCGACGGTCAGGCCGCCGCGGCGGCCACCGCCGTCCGGGCCACCAGCGCCCGACGCATGTCGTCGTCCAGGTCGGCGACCCAGCGGCGCAGGCCGGGCGTGAGGTCGTCGCGGGCCAGCAGCGTCGCGGCCAGTTCCCGGGTGGGCTGCGCCACCGCGAAGCGCGGATAGGCCCCGACGGTGACCGAGTCGGCCACCCAGGCGGTACGCAGGCGCGCCGCCTCCGGCATGTCGCTGAAGAAGCGCTCGACGTAGCCGGCGGTCAGCTCGGCCTGCTCGGGCTGCCAGAAGTTCTCCGCGGTCGCCTCCACCAGCCGGTTGGACAGCTTGGTGTCGCGGGTGATGATCTCCCAGGCGGCCTGCTTGGCGGCCGGGTCGGGCAGCGCGGCCCGGCAGGCGGCGGCCTGCTCGGCACCGGTGGCGCTGCGGTCGGCCGCCGCCTCGGCGTCGATCTCCGGTGTGCCGGCCGCGCCGAGCACCACGAGCCGGCGGAGCACCGCCCAGCGCAGGTCGGCGTCCATGGCGAGCCCTTGCGGCACCTCCGCACCGGCCAGCCAGCCGACGAGCAGCCCGGTGTCGGTGGTCGCGGCGATCAGCCCGCGCGCGGCGGCGAGCTGCAACGACCCGCCCGGCGGCGCGCCGGGCAGCAGCGCCGCGCAGGCGCCCGCCACCCGCAACAGCGCGGCGTCGCGGGCGAGCGGGTCGAGGTAGCGATCGAGGAGTCGCCGGCTCAGCAGCAGCACCTCCTCGACGATGGTCGCCTCGGTCTCGGCCGGCAGCGCCTCGGCGATCAGCCCGGCCAGCCCGGCGGCCGGCCGTTCCCCGTCGGTGACCGCGTCCAGCGCCTCGCCCCAGAGCAGCACCCGGGCCAGCGGGTCGTCGAGGTCGGGGAGCAGCACCGGCACCGCGTCGACGGAGGCCGGGTCGAGCCGGATCTTGGCGAACGTCAGGTCACCGGCGTTCGGCAGCAGCAGGCCGGTGGCGGGCCGGCCGACCAGCTCCGGCAACGGGGTGCGGCCGCCGTCGGCGTCCGGATCGAGGTCGACCTCGAAACGGCGCACCGGGCCGTCGGCGGTGTGGTGGGCCACCCCGATGCGGTGCGGCCGCAGCACCGGATGGCTCGCCGGCGCGGTCTGCACCACCGCGACCTCGGTCCACCGCCCGTCGGCGTCCACCGCGGTATCCGTCCGCAGCGTGTTGACCTGCGGTCGGCGCAGCCACCGCTCGGCCCAGCCGGTCACGTCACGGCCGCCGGCCGAGGTGAGGCTGTCGAGCAGGTCGGCGAGGGTGGCATTGCCGAACCGGTGCTTCGCGAAGTGCGCGTTCAGGCCGGCGAGGAACGCGTCGTCGCCGAGCCAGGCGACGAGCTGGCGCAGCACGCTCGCGCCCTTGGCGTAGGAGATGCCGTCGAAGTTGAGCAGCCCGGCCGCGGCGTCCACGACCTCCTCCGGCGCCACCGGGTGGGTGGACGGACGCTGGTCGGCGGTGTAGCCCCAGGCCTTGCGACGGCTGGCGAACGTGGTCCACGCCTGGTCGAACCGGGTCGCCTCGGCGGTGACGCGGGTGCCCAGGTATTCCGCGAACGACTCGTTCAGCCACAGGTCGTCCCACCACCGCATGGTGACCAGGTCGCCGAACCACATGTGCGCCATCTCGTGCGCGATGGTGGTGGCCCGCAACTCACGCTGGCTGTCGGTGACCGCGGAGCGGAAGACATAGTCGTCGCGCAACGTCACCAGGCCCGGGTTCTCCATCGCGCCGGCGTTGAACTCGGGCACGAACGCCTGGTCGTACTTGCCGAACGGGTAGCGCTCGGCGAAGAGCTGGTGGAACCGGTCGAGGCACTGGCGGGTGATCGTGAAGATCTCGTCCGCGTCGGCGTCGAGGTGCGCGGCGAGCGACCGCCGGCAGTAGAGGCCGAGCGGGATGCCGTCGTGCTCGGACCGCAGCACGTGCCAGGGCCCGGCGACCAGCGAGACGAAGTAGGTGGCCAGCGGCGCGGTGGGGGCGAACTCCCAGCGCCCGGGCGCCGGCCGGTCGGCGAGCTGCCCGTTGGCCGCCACCGTCCACTCCGGCGGCGCGGTGACCGCCAGCGTCACCGGGGCCTTCAGGTCGGGCTGGTCGAACGCGGCGAAGATGCGCGGGCCGTCGTCCAGGAAGGACAGCGCGTAGAGGTAGGTCTCGCCGTCGGCCGGGTCAACGAAGCGGTGCAGCCCTTCGCCGGTGTGGGAGTAGCCCATCTCGGCCTCGACCGTCAGCGTGTTGGTCGCGGCCAGCCCGGTGAGCGGCAGTCGGCCGTCGACCAGCAGCGCCGGATCGAGGTCACGGCCGTCGAGACGGGCCCGCAGGAGTCGGCGGGGCTTGACGTCGACGAAGGTCTCGGCGCCGGGGGTGGCCCGGAACCGGATGGTGGTGGTGGAGCGGAACCGCTCGGCGTCGCCGGTCAGGTCGAGGTCCACCTGGTAGGACTCGACGGTGATCGACGCGCCACGCGCGGTTGCCTCTGCACGGGTCAGGCTCGGCATCCGCTTATCCTGCCCGATGAGGTCCGTACGGGCCTTCCCGTGACACGTGGCGATGGAGGAATGACGATGGGTCAGCACCCCAAGGGCGATTTCGACCTTTCTCGGGCGGTATGGCAGCGAGCGGAGGGCGACACGTCGGAGGGCGCGGTCGAGGTGGCCTTCGTCGACGACCTGATCGGAATGCGCAACTCGGCCGAGCCGGACGGCCCCGTGCTGGTCTTCACCCAGGCCGAGTGGGACGCCTTCGTCGCGGGCGCCCAGGACGGCGAGTTCGACCTGGACTGACCCCGCCGGGTCAGTCACCGTCGCCCCAGCCGAGCCCGCCCGGACCGGGTGCGTGGTGGAAGCCGGGATGGCCGGCCACGTCGGCACAGTGCTCGCCGTCGGGCCCGACCGCGCCGCAGAACAGCCGCTCGGCGCGGTGCCAGGCGTCGGCCGGCGACAGCGCCGCCGCGCCGAGCGCCAGCTCCGGGCGGAGCAGGCCGAGCGCCTCGGCGTACGCGACGGCCAGCTCGCGCGCGACGGCGGCGTCGGCGGCCGCGAAGCCGAGGTGCACGGTGAAGAACCGCGGAGGGCGGGCCCCGGCACGCCGGGGCCCGCCGATCAGCGGTTCCTCCCGGCCACCGCCCCGCAGCCGCGCCACCGCGTCGCGGTGCCGCCCCCGTGCCGCCCGGTCGTCGCGCATCCGTGCCCTCCCCCGTCCGGTGACCCCGCCGGACCTCGCGCCGGCAGGGCCGGACCGGCCGTCGCCGATCCGTGTGTCGAGCCAACCAGCTTTTCCGCGCCCTGGGAGGGGCCAGGGCAGGTCGGCCCGCCCGGCACCGCCCCTACCCGGGTTGAGCTGCGGATATGGAGGATTCGGTCGCGTCGCCCCGGGTAGGTAGCGGGCAACGTCGTGCACGGCGGCCGACAGGCGTCAGGAGCAGCCGAGATGAGCACCATGCCGAGCGACCGGAGCCCGGACAGCACCCTGGCGTTCCTCCGCGAGGGCTACCGCTTCGTGAGCGCGCGCTGCGACCGGCTCGGCAGCGACGTCGTGCAGACCCGGCTGCTGCTGGAGCCGACCATCTGCCTGCGCGGGCGGGACGCCGCCGAGCTGTTCTACGACGAGGAGCGGTTCGTCCGGCGCGGCGCCGCGCCGAAGCGCGGGCAGCGCACGCTGACCGGCGTCGGCGGCGTCCAGGGCCTCGACGGACCGGCGCACCGCGCCCGCAAGGCGATGTTCATGTCGCTCATGACGCCGGCCGCGGTCCGGCGCCTCGGGCAGCTCTTCGACGACGAGTGGCGCGCCCGGATCCCGACCTGGGCCGAGGACGGCCCGGTGGTGCTCTACGACGAGGTGGGCCGGATCCTGACCCGGGCGGTCTGGGCCTGGGCCGGCGTGCCGCTGGCCGAGGCCGACGTACGCCGTCGCACCGCCGAGATGCACGCCATGATCGAGGGACCGGCCGTGCTGGGCCCGAAGCACTGGCGCGGCCTGCTCGCCCGCCGCCGGGCCGAGCGCTGGGCCGGCGAGCTGGTCGACCGGGTGCGCGCCGGCACACTGCCCGCGCCCGAGGACAGCGCGCTGCGGGTGATCGCCGAGCACCGGGACGAGCGGGGCGCGCCGCTGCCCCGCCGGATCGCCGCGGTGGGGCTGCTCAACGTGCTGCGCCCCACGGTCGCGGTGGACCGGTACGTGGTCTTCGCCGCGCTGGCGCTGCACGACCACCCGCACTGGCGCGACCGGGTCCGCGGCGACGACGCCGCGACCGAGCAGTTCGTGCAGGAGGTACGCCGCTACTACCCGTTCTTCCCGTTCGCCGCGGCCCGGGTCCGCCGCTCCTTCGAGTGGCGGGGGTACGCGTTCCCGCAGGGCCGTCGCGTGCTGCTCGACCTGTACGGAACGAACCACCACCCGGCGCTCTGGCCGGAACCTGAGCGGTTCCGCCCGGAACGCTTCGCCGCCTGGCGGGACGACCCGTTCAGCTTCATCCCGCAGGGCGGCGGCGACCACGACACGGGTCACCGCTGCGCCGGCGAGTGGATCACGATCGAGTTGATGAAGCGCGCGGTGGGCGCGCTGACCGGGGCGATGAGCTACCGCGTCCCGCCCCAGGACCTCGCGCTCGACCTCGGCCGGATGCCGGCGCTGCCGCCCAGCGGGATGATCGTCGACGGAGTGCGGCCGGTCACCTGAGGCGGCCCACCGCACCCGTCCCGGTCACACCGCCTGCGGGTGCAGCACCGTCCGCAGGCAGCCGTCCTCCTTCTTCTCGAAGATCTCGTAGCCGCGGGCCCCCTCCTCCAGCGACATCGGGTGGGTGGCCAGGTAGCCGGGGTCGATCTCACCGGCCGCGACCCGGTCCAGCAGCATCGGGATGTAGCGCTGGGCGTGCATCTGCCCCATCCGCAGCACCAGCGCCTTGTTCATGGCCGCGCCGAGCGGGAACTTGTCCACCAGCCCGCCGTACACCCCGACGATGCTGACCGTGCCGCCCTTGCGACACGCCATGATCGCCTGCCGGACCGAGGTCGGCCGGTCGCTCTGCAGCCGGACCGTCTGCTTGGCCTTGTCGTACGCGTAGGTCGGCCCGACGTCGTGCGACTCCATGCCGACGGCCTCGATGCAGGCGTCCGGCCCGCGCCCGGCGGTCAGCTCGCGCAACGCCTCCAGCACGTCGGTCTCCGCGTAGTTGATCGTCTCCACGCCGAGGCGCCGGGACGCGGTGTCGAGCCGCTCCGGGAGCCGGTCGATGACCACGACCCGCTCGGCGCCGAGGATCTGCGCGGACCGGGCGGCCATCTGGCCGACGCCGCCGGCGCCCCAGACCGCAACCACCTCGCCGCCCTTCAGGCCGCAGAAGTCGGCCGCCATCCACCCGGTCGGCATGGCGTCGGAGGCGAACACCACCGAGTCGTCCGGCACGCCGTCCGGCACCGGGAACGCGCCGACGTCGCCGAACGGCACCCGGATGTACTCGGCGTGGCTGCCGGAGTAGCCGCCGGCGGCGTGCGAGTAGCCGAGGATGCCGGCCGGCGAGTGGCCCCACAGCTTCTCGGTGAAGACCGGCTGCGGGTTGGAGTTGTCGCAGAGCGAGTACTGCTCGGTGCGGCAGTACCAGCAGCTCCCGCAGGCCACCACCGAGCCGACCACGACCCGGTCGCCGACGGAGATCCGCCGGACGTCCGGGCCGGTCTCGACCACCTCGCCCATGAACTCGTGGCCGAGCACGTCCCCCTCCCGCATCGCCGGCAGGTAGCCGTTGATCAGGTGCAGGTCGGAGCCGCAGACGCTGCTCGCCCGGACCTTGACGATGATGTCGCCGGCCGACCGGATGGCCGGCTCCGGCACGTCGCGCACGGCGAGTTTGCCGACGCCTTCCCAGCACAGCGCCCTCACGGCCGGCCTCCCACGATCAGCTTCTCGCGTACCTTGTCGGTGGCCCGTTCCTGGCGCGGGCTGCGTCCCGACGGGTCGTGCCGGGTGTCCAGCACCTGGCCGGTCTCGATCAGCGACTTGATCCGGCGCAACGCGGTGCGCAGCGCCAGGTCCGGGTCGTCGCCGCCGGCCAGGCCGGCCGCCCGGCGCAGCGGGCCGGAGCGCCAGCGCAGCTCGGCGCGGATCTCGGTGCCGCGGTCCTGCGGCGCGGCGACCAGCTCGACCCGTCCCCGCTGCGCCACCGGTCCGTCGGTGACCCGCCAGCTCAGCCGGCCCGGCCCCTCGACGGTGATCTCGGCCCGCCACTGCGCGCCACCGCCGGCCGGGTCGGCCGCCACGCAACGCCACCGGTTGTCGTCGAGCTGCTCCAGGGTGGCCCACTCGGCCAGCCCTCGGTCGAGCCGTTCCCGGTCGGTCCAGAAGCCGACCACCGCGTCGACCGGCCGGTCGACGGTGATCCCGCGGCGCACCACGTACCAGCCGTCCTCGCGGTCGGGTTGGTGCCGGTGCCGGCGGCGGGCCACCGTGCGGGTGATCCCGAGCGCGGTCGCCGCGGCGGCGCCGGCCAGCGCCCACCTCGTTCCGTTGCTGCTCATCACGTCTCCTCCAGCCCGGACGATCGGACCGTCCGTGGTTGGCTGCGCTACCCGGCGCGAGGGGCCCGAAACGGTTTCAGGGGTCGCATTCCGGGCAAGTCGCGGAACCTCGACCCGACCGGAGGCGCCGTGACCCGCACGACCGTGCCACCCCGACCGCACCCCGACCGGACCGCCACCGCGTCCGCGCCGGTCCGGCTCCCGATGGCGTACGTCCTGCCGCTGCGCGCCACCGACGGTCACGACCTCGACGAGCTGACCGGGTATCTGCGCGAGCTGTGCCGGTGGGTCGACGTGGTGGTGGTCGACGGATCCCCGCCGGAGCGGTACGCCCGGCACGCGGCCGCGTGGCGCGGGCTGGTCCGGCACGTCCCGCCGGATCCGGCGGTGCGCGGGCGCAACGGCAAGGCGCTCGGGGTGCTCACCGGCGTGGCGCTGGCCCGGCACGAGCACGTGGTGATCGCCGACGACGACGTCCGGTACGACCCGTCGGCGCTGCGCGCCGTGCACGCCCTGCTCGACCGGGTGGACCTGGTCCGGCCGCAGAACCACTTCGACCCGCTGCCCTGGCACGCCTGGTGGGACACCGGCCGGACGCTGCTCGCCCGGGTGTTCGGCGGGGACTGGCCGGGCACGCTGGCGGTACGTCGGAGCACGTTCCTGGCCATGGGCGGCTACGACCCGGACGTGCTCTTCGAGAACCTGGAGCTGCACCGGACCGTCCGCGCGTACGGCGGCAGCACGGCGACCCCGGCCTGGCTGTACGTGCGGCGGCTCCCGCCCGACGCCGGGCACTTCCTCGGGCAGCGGGTCCGCCAGGCGTACGACGAGACGGCCCGGCCGGCGTGGCTGCTGGGCGCGCTGGCGGTGCTGCCGGCCACGGCGGCCGCGCTCGCCGCGCGCCGTCCGGGACTGCTGCTGCGGGCCGGGCTGGTCACGGTCGCGGTGGCGGAGTTGGGCCGGCGTCGGGCCGGTGGGGCCCGGGTCTTTCCGGCGCACACCACGCTCGCCGCCCCGGTGTGGCTGCTGGAGCGCGGGGCGTGCGCCTGGCTCGCGGTGGGCCGGCGGCTGCGCGGCGGGGTGCCCTACGCGGGCAGCCGGCTGCGGGTGGCGGCGCACTCCACCCGCGCGTTGCGCAGGCGGCTCGCGCGGCAGCCCGCCGACGAGACGGCCGGCTGGGTGCGGACGTGCGAAGGCGGGGGCCCTTCCTGACGCCTGGGCGTCAGGAAGGGCCCCCGCCCGACCGGGGAGCGTCGGTCAGGACCGTGCCTGGTACGCGCTCTCCCGGACGTCCTGCGCGGCGCTGCGGCTGTCGTCCTTGACCGCGTGCGCGGCGTCCTGCGCGGTCGAGCGCACCGAGTCGGCGGCGTGCTGGGCCGGCTCGCGCAGCTCGTCCTTCAGCTCGCCGGCGACCTCACCGAGCTTGGACTTGACCACGTCGCTGTGCTCGGTGGCCTTCTCCTTGACCTGCGCGGCGAGTTCCTGCTCGCGCCGGGTGGCCGGGATCAGCGAGGAGACCAGCATGCCGACGCCGAAGGCGATCACGCCGGCGGCGATCGGGTTGCCCTGCGACTTCTGCCGCACCACCTGCGGCGCCCGCTGGGCGGCGTCGCCCACGGTGGAGGCGGCGGAGTGTGCCTTGTCGGTCACTGTGGAAGCGGCCGAGGAGGCGTGGTCACCCACCGAGTGGGCGGCGTGGCCGGTGCTGTGGCCGAGGTCGGAAGCGGTTCCCATCACCTTGTCCTTCACGTTCGTCAGCGCGCTGCGGACGCGCTGCTTGCGGTCGTCGACGATGCGGCCCGGGCTGACCTTGTACGCCAGGGCGTCCACGTCCGAGCTGAGGTTGTTGCGGGTGGCTTCGATCTCCCGGCGGATCTGGTCGGGATCGGTGCTCATCGGGTGACTCCCTCCGGGTGCGGCTTGAGTGCGTCGGGGATGCGCTGCACGCTGTCGTTGGTCTGCTTCAGACCGCGGATCTGCTCGGCGTTCTTCTTCGCCTTCGAGTAGAGGACGGCGGCGATCGCGGCCCACACCACCGCCACGATCAGCGCGGCCAGGCCGGAGTCCATGACGTTGTCGAGGAACTGCCACACCGCGATGGAGACGAAGAGCGCCACCATGTAGCCGCCGAAGCCGGCGCCGCCGTAGAGGCCGGCCGCCTTGCCCGCCTTCTTGCCCTCCTGGCGGATCTCCGCCTTGGCCAGCTCGACCTCCTGGCGCATCAGCGTGGAGAGGTCGCCGGTGACCTGGCTCATCAGCTCACCGATCGAGCTGGCCCGCACCTCGTCGGCCCGGTGCGGGGCGCCCGCGCCCGGGTAGCCCGGGTCCTGCGTCGGCACGGTCATGCCGTGGTCTCCCTTCTGCCGGTCGGGCGGCTCACGGACGCGGAGCGCCGGTCGACGGGACGCCCGGCAGCGGGTCGGTCTGGGTGGGCGGGGGCAGCGGCTGGCCGGTGCCGCCCGCCGGGTCGGCCCAGGTGTTCGGCGCGCCGCCACCCGGGTAGGCCGCGCCCGGCGCGGAGTAGCCCGGGTCCGGCTCGGCGTAGCTGCCCGGCGTCGGGTCGAGGTAGCCACCCGGCGGGGTCTGGGCGGGCACCACCGGCGCGGTCGGGATGACGGCGGTCCGGTCCGGGTCGTAGGACTGCCCGGTGCCACCGTCGTTGCCCACGGCGGCGATGTTCCGGGTGAGCCGACCGGCGACCACGCCCAGCAGGGCGGCGCCGACCAGGAACGTGCCCGGGTTACGACGGGCGTAGCCCTTGACCTCGTTGAGCAGGTCACCCGGCTCGCGCTGCTCCAGCCAGCCGGCCACGCCGTGCACCCGCTCGGCGGCCTGGTGGGCCAGCTCGGTGACCGGGCCGGAGCCGCCACCCTGCTGCGCCATCGACCGCATCTCGTCGGCCAGCGACCGCAGGCCGCTGGCGGCCCGCTGCTGCTGCTGACCGGCCTGGCCGGCGACCTGGTTGCGGGCCTCGCCGTAGAGGTTGCGGGCCTGCCGCTTGGCCTCGCCCACCACCTCCTGGCCCTGCTCCTTGGCGGTCTGCGCCACGGCGCCGCCCGCGCTTGCGGCGTCGGAGCCGACCTGGCGGGCCTGGTCGCGTACGCCGCCGCCGTTCGTCGACTCGTACGTGGCGGACGTGGAGGAAAGATCCTGAGTCATGGTGTCCCTTCCGCTCGTGCGTTCCAGCGGTTTGCGTTACGGGGGGGGTCACGCGAGTGCTTTCCGCGTGACAACTGCCCTACCCCCGGTTGCCGGGTCCATGCCTGATTCGTCAATTCTCTGCGGAACCGGCCCGGCCCGGTCACAGAATGAGGTGCCGTCCGCCCGGGCGGCGAGCAGCTCCGACGGGGGGGACCGTGATGGCACACGAACACGCGCCGGCCCGGTCGGCCGTGCAGAAGGTCGCCCTCGCGGCGGCGGCCCTCTTCGTGCTGATCGGCGTGCTCGGCTTCGTCCCCGGCGTCACGGCGCACTACGGCCAGATGACGTTCGCCGGGCACCACTCCGGGGCGAAGCTGCTCGGCCTGTTCCAGGTGTCGGTGCTGCACAACCTGGTGCATCTGCTCTTCGGCCTGGTCGGGCTGGTGGCGGCCCGCCGGTTGGCGGGGGCGCGGGCGTTCCTGGCCGTGGGCGGCGCGCTCTACCTGGTCCTCTGGCTCTACGGCTTCGCCATCGACAGCCGCGAGACCGCGGCCAACTTCGTGCCGGTGAACCACGCCGACAACTGGCTGCACCTGGCCCTCGGCTTCGGCATGCTCGCCACCGGCCTGCTGCTGAGCAACGAGGCGGGCACCGGCAGCCGGCTGGACACCCCCATCGACCGCCCCTGACCAGGGACGACACGCCGGCCGGCGTTTGCCCGGCGCAGGGCACGGGCAGGAGTGCGGGCAGCCCGGGAACGAGGAGGTCCCACGATGCCGCGGTGGTTGAGCTGGTGGGCCTACCTGGGCACCGGGCAAGAACATGCCGGCCCGCGCGCCCCCTGGCCGGTACGCGCCGGCGGCCTGCCCCTGGTGGTCTACCGGAACAGCCTCTCCGTGGCACTGCTGATGATCTTCGCCGGGTCGTTCCTGGGCCACCTCCTCGGCGGCGTGCACGCCTACAACCAGGAGCAGGCGTTGGAGAGCGGCGCCGCCCCGATCACCGCCTGGCAGTTCCTCGGCACCAGCGACTTCTGGTTCCAGTCCATGCAGAACTGGCAGAGCGAGTTCCTGGCGGTGGGCGTGCTGATCCTGCTCAGCATCGTGCTGCGCCAGCACGCCAGCCCCGAGTCGAAGCCGGTGACCGCGCCGCACGCCCAGACGAGCGCCTGACGCGTCAGGCCGCGACCGGCAGCCGCTTGGCGAAGCAGACGCTGTACGGGTTGTCGACGTACTCGCCGTAGACCGGGACGGGTTGGTAGCCGGCGGACCGGTAGAGCCCGATCGCGGCCGGCAGGTAGGTGCCGGTCTCCAGGCACACCGTCCGGTACCCGTGCCGGAAGGCCAACTCCTCCAGCGCGACCAGCAACTGCCGGGCGACGCCCCGCCCGCGGAACGCCGGCCGGACGTACATCCGCTTCAGCTCGCCGGTGTCCGCGTCGAGCGCCTGGAGGCCGCCGCAGCCGACCGCCCGGCCGCCGACCACGGCCGCCAGGTAGTGGACGTCGTCGTGCACGACCGTCACCTGACCGTCCAGACCGCCGTCGGCGGCCCGCAGCTCACGCTGCTGGGCGACGACGAGCGTGGCGATCTCCGGGTCGGTGGCGGGCCGGGACTCGATCAGCATCCGGCCACGCTAGGTCGCCCGGATTTCGCGAAGGTTTCCGGCCATCGTCCCCCACACGGACGGAGCCGAACTAATCGTCGTCCGGGTCGTCCAGGTCGTCCGCCGAGGTCTCCGGCGCGCCCTCGACCTCGTCCTCCGGGCGACGCCGGCGGGCCTTGCGGGCCTCCAACCGGTCGGCGGCCCGGGGACGCGTCGACTTGTCCTCCAGCCGCAGGTCGGTGCCCCGGTTGCCGGGGACGAAGTCGACGCCCGCGTAGAGCGTGGGCTGCCAGTCGAACTCCCGCTCGCCGATCCGCACCAGGTCGCCGGCCTGCGCGCCGGCCTTCGCCAGCTTCTCCTCGACGCCGAGGCGGGCCAGCCGGTCGGCCAGGTAGCCCACCGCCTCGTCGTTGTCGAAGTTGGTCTGCTTCACCCAGCGTTCCGGTCGGCTGCCACGCACCGTGTAGGAGCCGTCCTCCTCGGCCTCGATGGTGAAGCCGGCGTCGTCGACCGCCTTCGGGCGGATCACGATCCGGGTCGGCTCGGCCGGCGGGGCCGCGCGACGGCTCTCGTCGACCAGCTGGGCCATCGCGAACGTCAGCTCGCGCAGACCCTCCCGGGTGGCGCTGGAGACGTCGAAGACGCGGAAGCCGCGGGCCTCCAGGTCGGGGCGGACGATGTCGGCCAGGTCCTTCCCGTCCGGCACGTCGACCTTGTTGAGCGCGACCAGCCGGGGCCGGTCGGCCAGCCCGCCGTACTGGGTCAGCTCCGACTCGATGGCGTCGATGTCGGCCAGCGGGTCACGGCCCGGCTCCAACGTCGCGGTGTCGACCACGTGCACCAGCACGGCGCAGCGCTCGACGTGGCGGAGGAACTCCAGGCCCAGGCCCTTGCCGGTGGCCGCGCCCGGGATCAGGCCCGGCACGTCGGCGACGGTGAAGGTGTGGTTGTCCACCCGGACCACGCCGAGGTTCGGCACCAGCGTGGTGAACGGGTAGTCGGCGATCTTCGGCTTGGCCGCGGAGATCACCGAGATCAGCGAGGACTTGCCGGCAGACGGGAAGCCGACCAGACCGACGTCGGCGACGCTCTTCAGCTCCAGCACCACGTCGAGCTTGTCGCCCGGCTCGCCCAGCTCGGCGAAGCCCGGCGCCTTGCGGCGGGCGTTGGCCAGCGAGGCGTTGCCCCGCCCGCCCCGGCCGCCCCGGGCCGCCTCGAACGTGGTGCCCACGCCGACCAGGTCGGCCAGCACCTCGCCGTCGAGGCTCTGCACGACGGTGCCGTTCGGCACCTTGATCACCAGGTCGCGGCCGTTGGCGCCGTCCCGGTTCGAGCCGGCCCCGCCCTTGCCGTTGTCGGCCTTCAGGTGCGGCCGGAAGTGGAAGTCGAGCAGCGTGGTGACCTGTGCGTCGACCACCAGCGACACGCTGCCGCCGTGGCCGCCGTTCCCGCCGTCCGGGCCACCGAAGGGCTTGAACTTCTCCCGGTGGATGGAGGCACAGCCGTGCCCGCCGTCGCCGGCCTGCATGTGCAGGACGACCCGGTCAACGAACGTCGTCACGACGCCAATCCTTCCAGCGGGGTACCGCCCCGCGCGTGGAAAGGCGAAGCGGGCCGGGACCCGAGGTCCGCGGCCCGCTTCGCCTTCGAACTACTGCTGCGGAACGATGCTGACGGTCTTGCGGCCGCGCTTGGTGCCGAACAGCACCGCACCGGCGGACAGCGCGAACAGCGTGTCGTCGCCGCCACGGCCGACCAGGTCACCGGGGTGGAACTTGGTGCCACGCTGACGGATGAGGATCTCACCCGCGCTGACGACCTGACCACCGAAGCGCTTCACGCCAAGTCGCTGGGCCGCGGAGTCACGGCCGTTACGCGAGCTGGACGCACCCTTTTTGTGAGCCATTGGAGGACGACCTACTTCCCGCTGTTGGAGATGCCGGTCACCTTGATCTGGGTCAGCGGCTGACGGTGACCCTGACGCTTGTGGTAGCCGGTCTTGTTCTTGAACTTGTGGATCCGGATCTTCGGGCCCTTGGTGTGCGCGGCGATCTCACCGGACACCGCGACCTTCGCGAGCTTCGCCGCGTCGGTCACCAGGTCGTCACCGTCGACGAGGAGCACCGCGGTGAGCTTCACCGCGTCACCGGGGGCACCGGTGAGCTTCTCGACCTCGATCACGTCGCCCTCGGCGACCTTGTACTGCTTGCCGCCGGTCTTGACGATCGCGTACATCGGAGGCGGACTCCCTGTCGTTGAGGCTGCTGACGTCTTTTCCCACCGTCACCGGCGGGTCGTTCCCACGGCGTCTCGCCGGGAGCCGTGACACCGGCGGCGCGGGCACGCGGGAACTAGGCACACCAAAGTGCGCCGCAGGCAAGCGTACGCCATAGGAGGCCCGCCACCCAAACCGGGCCCGCCGGTCAGGCCGGACAGAGCTGGTCGAGGCGCTGCTGGAGCCGGTCGAACTCCGTCTCGTCGATCGCCCGCACGTCGGTGCCGAGCCCGGCGACCTCGGTGGCCAGGTCCGCCAGGAGCGTCCGCAGCCCCGGATCCGTGGCCTTCCGAGACTGCTCCCGCAGCACGTCCCGCCAGCCCGCCAGGGCGGCCTCCGCGTCCCGCTGGGCGGCCTTCTCCGCGCTCCGGTCCCCGGTCGCACCGGACCGCAGCATCTCCGCCAGCTTCGCCACGTACGTCTGCACGGCCGCCGAACCGGACTGCTTCGCCCGGGCGCAGACCCCGGCGTCGCCGGTGGCGGTCGGGGCGGGGATGGGCGACGTGGCGGCCGGGGCAGGTGAGGCGAAGCCCACCGAGAACGGATCGTCGCCCCGGTCGGCGCAGCCCGACCCGGCCAGCAGCAGTCCGGCCAGCGCGGTGACCGCGAACACCCGACGCATGTCTCCTCCCTCCGGGACGTGCCGCCCCGACCGGGGGTAGACGGGAAACGACAGGGCCCCTGCTCGGCACTCTGTTGCCGGAGCAGGGGCCCTGTCAAACGCCACGCAGGTCAGCGGCTCACGGCCGGGTACGCCGCCGGGCGCCGCCACGCCGGGACCGCCGCCGCGGGGTGCCACCGTCGCCGCCCTCGTCGTCGGTCTCGCCGTCACCGATCGCGTCCGGGTCGTCCGAGGCCGCCAGCCGGGCCGAGTCGCCCTCCTGGCTGTCCGCGACCGCCGGGGCGGCCGGCGTGTCGGCGGCGAACCGGGACAGGTCGTAGCCCTGGGTGTCGTAGTAGTCGTCGTCGGGGGTTTCGACCACCTCGGCGACGGTCCGCTCCGGCTCGGCCGCGGCCGGCGGCTCCGGCGCGGTCTCCGCGGCGGGCTTCTCCGCGGCGGCCTTGCGACCCCGTCGGCGGCCCTTCTCCTCGGTCGGCGCGACCGCCGAGGCGACCGCCTTGACCTTCTCCCCCGCGCCGCCGCCGCGCGGCTTCTCCGGCACCGGCTCGGTGTGGATGACGACGCCTCGGCCCTTGCAGCACTCACAGGTCTCGCTGAACGCCTCCAGCAGGCCCGCGCCGATCCGCTTGCGGGTCATCTGCACCAGGCCGAGCGAGGTGATCTCGGTGACCTGGTGCTTGGTGCGGTCCCGCCCCAGGCACTCGGTGAGCCGGCGCAGCACCAGCTCCCGGTTCGACTCCAGCACCATGTCGATGAAGTCGATCACCACGATGCCACCGAGGTCGCGCAGCCGGAGCTGGCGCACGATCTCCTCGGCCGCCTCCAGGTTGTTCCGGGTGACCGTCTCCTCCAGGTTGCCGCCGGAGCCGGTGTACTTGCCGGTGTTGACGTCGACGACGGTCATCGCCTCGGTCCGGTCGATCACCAGCGAGCCACCGGAGGGGAGGAAGACCTTCCGGTCCAGCCCCTTGAGGATCTGCTCGTCGATCCGGTGCTCGGCGAACACGTCGGCGACACCCGCATGACGGCGCAGCCGCGCGACCAGGTCCGGCGAGACGTGCGACAGATACGACTCGACCACGTCGTACGCGGACTCGCCCTCGATGACCAGCTCGCGGAAGTCCTCGTTGAAGAGATCCCGGACCACCCGGATGACCAGGTCCGGCTCCTCGTAGAGCAGCACCGGGGCGCCACCGGAGGCCGCCTTGTCCTGGATGTCCTCCCACTGCGCCTGGAGCCGCTTGACGTCGCGGGCCAGCTCGTCCTCGCTGGCGCCCTCGGCCGCGGTCCGGACGATCACGCCGGCGCCGTCCGGCACCAGCTTCTTGAGGATGTCCCGCAGCCGCTTGCGCTCGTTGTCCGGCAGCTTGCGGCTGATCCCGGAGGCGTTGCCGTTGGGCACGTAGACCAGGTGCCGGCCGGAGAGCGCGACGTGGCTGGTCAGCCGCGCGCCCTTGTGCCCGATCGGGTCCTTGGTGACCTGCACCAGCACCGGGTCGCCGGAGCGCAACGCCTGCTCGATCGAGCGGGCTCGCCCCTCCAGCCCGGTGGCGTCCCAGTTGACCTCGCCGGCGTAGAGCACGGCGTTGCGGCCGCGCCCGATGTCGACGAAGGCCGCCTCCATGCTGGGCAGGACGTTCTGCACCTTGCCCAGGTAGACGTTGCCGGCCATGGTGCCGGACGAGTTGCGGGTCACGTAGTGCTCGACCAGCACGCCGTCCTCGAGCACCGCGATCTGGGTGCGGTCGCCGCGCTGGCGGACCACCATCGTCCGGTCGACCGCCTCGCGGCGGGCCAGGAACTCCGACTCGCTCAGGATCGGCGGCCGGGTACGCCGCTGCTCCCGGCCGTCCCGGCGGCGCTGCCGCTTGGCCTCCAGCCGGGTCGAGCCGGAGACGCCCTGCACCTCGTCGACGGCCTTGCGCGGCTCACGGATCTTGACGACGGTGGGCACGCCGTCCTCGGTGGCGGTCTCCGCCTCCCCCGCGCCCCGGCGGCGACGGCGGCGGCGACGACGGGTCATCCCCTCGCCCTCGGTGTCCTCGTCCTCGGCGGTCTCCTCGGCCTCGGCGTCGGACGCCTCCGCCGTACCGGACTCGTCGTCCTCTGCCTCGTCGGCGCCACCCTTGCCGCGGCCGCGGCCGCGGCGACCGCGACGACGACGCCGCCGGCCCTCGGCCGTGTCGTCGTCGTCCTCCTCGGCCTCGGCGGTCTCCTCGGCCTCGGCGGTCGGCTCCTCCTCGACGGCCTCGGCCTCCACCTCGGCCGGCTCGGGCTCACGGCGGGCGCGGCGACGGCGCCGGCCGGTCTCGACCGGCTCCTCCACCGCCTCCTCGGCGACCGGGTAGGTGACCCGGACGTCCGGGACCTCCTCGGGCTGCGGGGGCATGAACAGGACGGTCGGCGCGGAGAGCGCGGCCCGGCGTCGGCGGCCGGTGGTCGGCCGTTCCTCGGCCGCCGCCGGCTCGTCCGCGACGCCCGGCACCGCGGCGCCCGGGGACACCGCGCCGGAGTCGTCGGCCAGCCCACCGGCCCGGGCCAGGTCGACATCGTCGGTACGACGTGGCGCGGCGTCCTCGCCTGCGGAGGTACGGCGACGGGTGCGCCGCGCCGGCGCGGCGACCTCGGCCGGGGTGGGCTCGTCGACGGCGTCCTCGCCCACCGCGTCGGGGTTCTCGTCCTCGTCCTCGTCGAGCGGAGCGCGACCCTCGGCGATCTCGCCGGTGCCTCCGGGCACCGAGACCGGCCCGTCGACCACGGCGTCGGCGCGCGGCGCGGCGGACGGCTCCACCGCCGGGCCGTCGACCACGGCGCCAGCGCTCGACGCCACCGCCGGCCCGGCCGCCTCGGCGGGGGCCTCGGTCGGCGACTCGGCGACCGGGATCGCCTCGGCCGGCGGGGTGGCCTTGCGGCGGCGGGTCCGGGTCACCTTGACCGGCGGCACCACCTCGTCCGAGGTGGCCTCCACCCCGGCGGCGGTCACCGGCTCCTCGACCGCCTTCGCCGGGGTCGCCTTACGCCGCCGTCGGGTGGTCTTGGGCGCGGCGTCCAACTCCCCCGCGACCGGCGCGAACACCTCGGCCTGCGGCGACTCGGCGCTGCCGGTGGCCGCGGCGGGCGCCTCGACCGGGGCGTCGGTCTGCTCCGGCTGGTTGAGCGGAGCCGCCTTACGGCGGCTGGCCCGCTTGCGGGCCGGAGGCTTCACCTCGGCGGCGCCGGCGGTGCTGTCGGTGGTGGCGGTCGCGTCGGCCGGCTCCGCGCCGGTCCGTTCGCCGCCCTCGGGCTCGTTCTCGAGCATGGACGTTCTCCAGTTCTGGCTGCCCCGGGCGCGGTTGAGCGCTGCCACGCAGGGTTGCCGCAAAGGTGTTTCCGCCGGGCGCGCGGGAGCGCGACCGCCGAAGTCTGCCTGCCAGAGCGCTGACCGTCCGGTCAGTGCTCTCCGATGGCTGCCCCGTCGCGATCCGCGTCCAACGGATCGACGATCTCGCCCTGCGCGGTCAGCGTGCCCTGCGCCAGCCGGATCACCTTGGGGGTGACCGGCGGCTCCAGGTCGGCCACCACGCGGAGGCCGGAAAGGACGTCATCGGGTCGCACGGACGGGGTGACCTGCCGCACGACCAGTTCGAGTATCGCACACGGTACGGCCGCCGCTCGGGAAGGCGTCTCAGCCGACTCCGGCGCATCGATGGCCATCACGGCACTCCGGGTGTCGAAGGTGCGCCGGCCCTGCTTGGTCATCCGCTCGACCTGGATCTCCTCGGCGGCGGTGAAGGCCGCCACGGCGGCCCGGAGCACATCCGGGTCGACCTCGGGCAGCTCGATGCGCCAGTGCGACGCCTCGATGCGGTCGGCCAGGCTGCCGCCGGTGGCCACGACCGCGTCGAGCACGTCGAGCCCGGGCGAGAGCGCGGCGTCCAGGGCCGCCCGGAGCTGCTCCGGGTCGACCGGCTCACGCAGGCCGATCTCGAGGTATTCCGCCTCGCTGGCCACACCGGTCGGCGCCGCCGACGCGTACGAGATCTTGGGGTGCGGGGTGAAACCCTGGGAGAAGGCGATCGGTACGCCGGCCCGGCGCAGCGCGCGCTCGAAGGCCCGGGCGAAGTCCCGGTGCGAGGTGAACCGCAGCGGTCCACGCTTGGCGTACCGGATGCGGACCCGCTGGACGACGGGCGCCTGGCCACCCTCGGGTTGAGGCTTTCTGGCGATCGTGAGCTCCTCGGCTGTGCCTGCGTGTCCGCCCCATCCTGGCGCAGCCCCGGGCACCCGTCGCGACCGGGGGGCGGCCGGACCCGGCCGGACGACGCCGGTGGTCACGAGGTCGGCGGCGGAGTCGATCTTCGTGCCGACCGCCGATCCCGTGACCGATGCGAGCCGTCAGGGGCGGTTGTCGCCCGGCGGGGTGCGGGGTCCCGGAGGCGGCGCGTAGGGGCTCCGGCCCGGTGCGGGCTGCTGCCCCTGGCCGGGAGGCGGGTAGCCGCCCGGCCCGGACGGAGGATACGCACCGGACTGGGGATACGACCCGGACTGGGGATACGGGCCGGACTGGGGATACGGGCCGGGCGGGGCGTGGCCGGCCGGGACCGGGGGGCCGTGGCCGCCGTCCGCCCGGTCGAGCACGTCGTCCGGAAGCTGCGCCACCCGAGCCAGCTCACGCCGGTGCCGGCGCCGGTTCCAGATCAGGAACACCACCAGTGCCACCAGCACCACCAGCGCCACCGCGATGCCGATGCCGATCACCATGACCTGCTGGTCGGTCGGGCCGCCCCGGTCGCCGTACTTGGTCACGTCGAAGTTGTCGTCCTCGGCGGCGGCCGGCGGCGGCGACGACGCGCCGGGCGAGGCCGGGGCGAGCAGCGGGTTCGCCGACACCGACGGCACGTCGGCGGTGAGCGCCGCCACCGGATCGATCCGGCCGAAGCCGAACCGCGGGTCACGACCGGGCGCGCCGGCGTCCCGGGCGGTACGGATGATCCGATTGATCACGTCGGGCGCGGAGAGCTTCGGGTATTTCGAGCGGATCAACGCCGCCACGCCGGAGACGATGGCGCTGGAGTCGGAGGTGCCGTCACCCCAGCCGTAGCCGTGGTCGGGGCCGGCGTTGTAGATGCCGTCCGCCGGCGCGGCGACCACCGCCTCCGGCCCCTGGGCGGAGCCGGACCAGAAGCCCCCGCCACGGGTGGTGCCGGTCACCGCGATCACGCCCGGAATCCTGGCCGGCGAGGCGATGTCCACGTCGCCCGCCTTGAGGTTGCCGGCCGAGGCGACCACCACGACGTCGCGCTCCAGCGCGTACCGGATCGCCTCCTCCTCGTCCGGATTCGGCGCGCCGGCATGGCCGAAGGAGAGGTTGAGCACCTTCGCGCCGCCGTCCACGGCCATCCGGATGCCCAGGGCGGACGCCCCGTCGGGCACGGTTCCGGGCCCCCGCTCCTGCTTGATCGGCAGGATCCGGGCGTCCGGGGCGATGCCGTCCACGCCGTCGCCGACGTTCGCCGCCGCGATGATGCCGGCCATGTGGGTGCCGTGGCCGTCCTGGTCCTCCCGGCCGTCACCGCGAGCGCCGTAGCTACGGTCGCCGGGCAGCACCCGACCGCGCAACACGGGATGTGTCGCGTCGACGCCGGTGTCCACCACGCCGACCAACACGCCGCGACCGGTGGAGATCTGATGTGCCCGGTCTATGCGCAGCTCGTCCAGATACCACTGCTCGGCGCGGCGCGGCGCGGCGGTCGCCGGCTGCGCGGCCCCCAGCAGCATCAGCCCGGCCGTCAGCCCCGCCGCCACCGGCCGTAGCACGCCGACGTACTTCCTCATCCGTCCGTCCTCATCGCAGGATGCCCGGGGACGCACCGTCACCGGTGCCCCACGGATCGTCGTCCTCAGTCAACCACGACGAGTGCTCGCCACCGCCGCCGCCGTGCCCGGCGCCGCCGTGACCGCCCATCATCCCGCCGCCCATCATGCCGCCGGCCGTGCCGCCGCGCGGACCACCGAGGCCCGCGCCCGCGCCGCCGGCACCGGTCGCGCCGCGCACCGCGTTGGCCGCGCTGGTCAACGGCGGCACCTTGCCGTTGCCGCCGCCGACCATGCCGGGCAGCGCACCCACGCCCATCCCGCCGGCCGCGCCCAGGCCACCGCCGCCGAGGCCACCACCACCGAGGCCACCGGCGGAACCCAGTCCGGCGCCGCCGCCACCGAAGCCGGCACCGCCGCCACCGATCGTGCCGAGGCCACCGCCGCCGAGCGCGCTGCCCGGGCCACCGGGCGTGATCGTGCCCGGCCCGCCCGCGCCGGCCAGGCCGCTGCCGTAGTCGTTGCCGAGCGAGCCCGGCGCGCCGGCGCCGGTCACCGGCGGGACGTGCGCGCCGGCCCCGCCGGGACGGCCGCCGAGGTCCGGGCCGCCAGTGGTGGGCGGCGGCGTGAACGACCCGCCGTCGTACGAGCCACCGCCGCCACCGCCGCCGATGCCGGTGCTGCCCAGCGACGGCATCTTGCCGCCACCGCCGCCACCACCGCCCCCGGGCAGTGTGGTGTCGGGCACGCCGGAGGGCGGGACGCGGTTGTCGGGCGTGAAGCCGTCACGCTTCTCCGTGGGATCGCCGTGGAACGGGGGCTGGGGCACGGCCAGCTTCGGACGCTCGGTCTCCACCGCCACCGGCAGCGGCGACATCGCCTTGTTGGCCGCCACCTGGTTGTCCCGGTACCAGTTGTCCAGATGCGACTTGGTGTCCCACCAGCCGCCGCGCTTCTGGTCGCTGGCGTTGCCGTCGACCTTCATCGTCGCCTCGAGGTCGTCCGCCTTGTCGCGGAACGCGCCGTCGGCGTAGAGCTCCGGGTGCTGCCCGTAGTCCCGGCGCAGGGAGGCGAGGAAACCGGACTGGCTCTCACCGTCGCGGGCGTCGTCCAGCTCGGTGCCGCCGGGCAGGCTCCACTCGTTCCAGCCGAAGTCGTCCATCAGCGGGATCGGGATGCTGGCCACCGCCGTGCGGATGTCGCCCTCGATCCGCGACAACGCGCCGCTGACCCCACTGGCGTGGGTGATCAGGTCCTCGATGTCCTTGCCGATGCCGGTCAGGTGTTCGCGGTACGCGTCACCGCCGCTGCCCTTCCAACCGGCCAGCAGCCCGGGCAGGCCGCCGCTGTGCGGGCGTTCCTGGCCGGTCGCGATCGGGCCGACGAACGAGCGCCCGACCAGCGAGTCCCGCAGGTAGCCGAGCGCGGTGGAGAGGTTGCTCCAGCCCGCACCCACGGACCCGACGGTCTCCGGGTCCGCGGACAGCGTCACCTCGCGCACCGCGCGCTCCCAGGTGCCTCCAGCCATGACCGTCTCCCCCTCAGGCCGTGTACGGGTAGGTGGGCTGCTGCCCGGCCTGCGGCGGCGGCGCCGCCGACTCCAGCAGCCGCTCGATCTGCTTGCCGTTGGCCGCGTTGCGGGCCTCCGCGTCGCGGAACGCCTTCGCGATGTCCTCGGTGCCCTTCTTCAGACCGGCCAACTTCTGGGAGATGGCCTTGAGGTGGGCCTCCATGTTGGCCGTCGACCTGGTCAACGCCGCCCACTGCATCCGGGCGTCCTCGTACGCACCGAACGGGGTGCCGTTCGGCACCGCGGACGCGTTGGCGCTGTCGCCCTTCATCCGCTCCTTGATGCGTTCCATCTCGTAGCCGATGGTGTCGTCGACGTACTGCTTGAGGCGCTCGACGTAGTCGGCCGCGGCGTCCAGGTCCTCGACGCTGACGTGCAGATCGCCGGTGTCCGGCGGCGTGATGCCCATGCTGTCCTCCCCGCTACCGGCCCCCCGGGCCGGTCCAATACGGACGCAGCGTATCGAGGAAGCACCACTCGGGGCACCCCCGCCCCGGTGAGCGGGCGGTCAGCGCGAAACGCGACGGAGCGCGGGAACCCCGAGGGTTCCCGCGCTTCGTCGGACGCGTCGGCTCAGCCCTGGGCGGCGGCCGGCTGCTTCAACCCGCCCACGGGCGTCAACGGCAGCAGCTTCCGGCCGGTCGGGCCGATCTGGATCTCGGTGTCCATGGAGGGGCAGACACCGCAGTCGAAACAGGGCGTCCAGCGGCAGTCGTCCTGCTCGTACTCCGACAGCGAGTCCTGCCAGTCCTGCCAGAGCCAGTCCTTGTCCAGGCCGGAGTCGAGGTGGTCCCACGGCAGGACCTCCAGCTCCTCGCGCTGGCGGGTGGTGTACCAGTCGAGGTCCACCCCGAAGTTCGGCAGCACCTCGGCGGCCGCCTCCACCCAGCGCTGGTAGGAGAAGTGCTCGCTCCAGCCGTCGAACCGGCCGCCGTTCTCCCAGACCTTGCGGATCACCGCGCCGACCCGGCGGTCGCCCCGGGACAGCAGGCCCTCGATCAGCGACGGCTCGCCGTCGTGGTAGCGGAAACCGATCGCCCGGCCCAGCGAACGGTCGCTGTTGATCGCCTGCTTGAGCAGCTTGAGCCGGTTGTCGATGACCTCCGGCGAGGACATCGAGGCCCACTGGAACGGGGTGTGCGGCTTCGGCACGAACCCGCCGATGGAGACCGTGCAGCGGATGTCCTTCGACCCGGTGGCGGCGCGCCCGGCCCGGATCACCTCGTGCGCCATGTCGGCGATCTCGAGGACGTCGGAGTCGGTCTCGGTGGGCAGGCCGCACATGAAGTAGAGCTTCACCTGCCGCCAGCCGTTGGTGTACGCGGTGACCACGGTGCGGATCAGGTCTTCCTTCGACACCATCTTGTTGATGACCTTGCGGATGCGCTCCGAGCCGCCCTCCGGGGCGAAGGTCAGACCGGTCCGCCGCCCGTTGCGGGACAGCTCCTGCGCGAGGTCGATGTTGAACGCGTCCACCCGGGTCGACGGCAGCGAGAGCGACACGTTGGTGCCCTCGTACTGCTCGGCCAGGCCGGAGCACATGTCGCCGATCTCCGAGTGGTCGGCCGACGACAGCGACAGCAGGCCCACCTCGTGGAAGCCGGAGAACTCGAGGCCCTGCTGCACCATCTGGCCGACAGTGGTGATCGAGCGCTCACGCACCGGGCGGGTGATCATGCCGGCCTGGCAGAACCGGCAGCCCCGGGTGCAGCCCCGGAAGATCTCCACCGCGTACCGCTCGTGGACCGTCTCGGCGAGCGGGACCAGGGGCTTCTTCGGGTACGGCCAGGCGTCCAGGTCCATCGTCGTGCGCTTGTGCACCCGGAACGGCACGTCCGGACGGTTGGGCACGACCCGCTGGATCCGGCCGTCGGGCAGGTAGTCGACGTCGTAGAAGCGCGGCACGTAGACGCTCTCGGTGCGGGCCAGCCGCAGCAGCAGCTCGTCCCGGCCGCCCGGGGAGCCCTCGGCCTTCCACTCCCGGACGATGGCGGTGATCTCCAGCACCGCCTCCTCGCCGTCGCCGAGCACCGCGGCGTCGACGAAGTCGGCGATCGGCTCCGGGTTGAACGCGGCGTGCCCACCGGCCACGATCACCGGGTCGGCAGCGGTGCGGTCGGCGGCGAGCAGCGGGATGCCGGCCAGGTCGATCGCGGCGAGCAGGTTGGTGTAGCCCAGTTCGGTGGAGAACGAGACGCCGAACACGTCGAAGTCGCGCACCGGGCGGTGCGCGTCGACGGTGAACTGCGGCACGCCGTGCTCACGCATCAGGCGCTCCAGGTCGGGCCAGACCGCGTACGTGCGCTCGGCGAGCACGTCGGGCAGCTCGTTGAGCACCTCGTAGAGGATCTGCACGCCCTGGTTGGGCAGCCCCACCTCGTACGCGTCCGGATACATCAACGCCCACCGGACGGTCGCCGCGTCCCAGTCCTTGACCACCGCGCCCAACTCCCCACCCACGTACTGGATGGGTTTGGTCACCTGCGGCAGCAACGGCTCCAGCCGGTGCCACACCGAGTTGGCGGCCGGGGGACGTGGGGTCGTGGACGGGGCACTCATGATGCCCAAGGGTACGCGGTGCCCCGGCTCACCCTCCCCCACCGGCACCTTTCCCGCGCCACGTCCCCGACGACCAAGGAGCCGGCGCGCCGATCCGGCCCCCCGGCCGACGCGAACTCCTTGGTCACGAGCCCGGCGGGACCCGGGGCGGCGGAGTCGACGATTCGTGGACAGTGGCGGGGCGGTACTAACCTCGCAACGGGCGCGAGAGGAGATTGCCGCGATGTCGCAGCCGCAGCCGGGGGCGGGCCGGCCGGCCGACGGGGCCGATGGGCCGGCCGTCACCGAGCCGTCGACCGCCGTACCGGCACCTGCCGACGCCGGGGCCACCACGCCGCCGTCCGCGCCCGCCGAGCGCGCCGACGGCACCGCCGTGGGCGGCCCGGCCGCCGGTCCCGCCGACGATCCGGCCGCCCCGGCGGCCGGAGAACCGGACAGTCCGGCCGGCACCGCCCCGACCGACACCGCCGCGGCGGACGCCGCCCGGGCTGGCACCGCCCCGACCGACGCCGTCCCGACCGACGCCGCCCGGACCGACACGGACCTGGCCGACACGGACCTGGCCGATGCGGCCCCGGCCGACCCCGTCCCCGGAGACGTCGCCCCGGCTGACGCCGTCGCGCCGCCCTCCGCCCGGGACACGCCCGCGGAGGGAGAAGCGCCGCCGACCGGCACCGGGCCGGAGGCCGCCGGGACGTCCGGGGCGAGCAGCGGGCACGTCCCGCCGGAGCGGGACGACGCCGGAACCGGGCAGCCGACCTCCGATCCCGACCCCGACGCCACCCCGGCCGCACCGGCCCGAGCCCGGGGCACCGCCGCCGTGCCCGGCCGCGTCCCGACGGCCCCGCGCACCCCCGACCCCACCCGGATCGAGGACCGTCCGGCCCCACATACGCCCGAACCGACCCGGATCGAGGACGGTCCGGCACCCGCCGCGGCCGGGACCGGACCGGATCCCACCCGGGTGGAGAACGCGTCGCCGCCGACCCGCGTCGAGCCGGTCACTCCCCGCTGGAGCGGTTCCGCCCAGGTCCCGCCCCCGCCGCCGCGCCGTCGGGGCTGGGGCGAGTCCGCCGAGCCCACGCCGGTCCCGCCGATCGAATCGCCCGAGCACGCCACCCCGGTGGACCCGTGGGCCGGGGTGGACACCACCGGCTGGAACCTTCCGTCGGCCGAGCTGCCGTCGTTGCCGGCGACGATGCCCTACACCGCGCCGTGGCCGGCTCACCCGGCGCCGCATCCGGCCCCGCCGCCGCCGGCCGCGCGGCCGGTGTCGCCGCCGGCGCACACCCCGCCCTACCCGCCTCCGCCGGCCGCCGGCCCGGTGTCGCCGCCGTACCCCGGCCCGCCCGCTGCCCGCCCGGTCTCGCCCCCGCCGGCCCGGGTCGTCCCGGCCAAGCCGCCGAAGCAGACCCGGCCGCCGAAGCAGCGCCGGGGCCAGACTCCACCGCCACCCGGGTGGCAGGCGCCCAAGGGGTACGTCCCGGTGCCGGTCCGCCGCCGGCGCCGCTGGCCGTGGATGCTGCTGCTCAGCGTGGCGTGCTGTTGCGGCGTCCCGCTCTGGTGGGTCCAGCCGCTCTCCAGCCAGTACCCGGCCAGCGCCACCCTCCCCGACCAACTCGACTCGATGCGGCTGCGCCAGGACCAGAACAGCCAGGCCACGGCCGAGGACCTGAAGAGCCGGGTACGCCAGGCGGACTGGCTCGCCGAGGACACGTTCGCCGGGATCTACGCCACGAACGACGGCAAGCGGGTGACCCTGTTCGGCAGCACCGGTTTCCGGTTCAGCCCGGAGTCCGACGCCGAGGCCGAGCTGAAGCGCCTCACCGGCGACTACGACCTGCAACCCTCGGTGACCGTGGACACCGGCGTACGCGGCCGGCACGAACGCTGCGCGGTCGGCCGGGCGGACGGCGACGCGGTGGTGGTGTGCACCTCGGTTGACCACGGCAGCCTCACCACGGGCGTGTTCACCCGGCTGTCGGTGGACGACAGCGGCCGGCTGCTGAACGACCTGCGCCAGCAGGTGGTGGTTCCGAAGCAGTCCTGAGCGGGGCCGGTCAGGCCGGCGGCTCCTCGCTGCGCTTCGGGGCGTAGCGGGGCACGTACTCCTGGCCGGTGAGCTTCTGGATCTCGGCCATCAGCTCGTCGGTCATGGCCCGCAGCGACGACCGGTCGTCGGGCCGCCCGGTGAAGTCCAGCGGCTTGCCGAACTTGATGGTGATCTTCGCCCGGCCCGGTCGGGGCACCCGGGTCCCGATCGGCTGGGCCTTGTCGGTGCCGGTCACGCCGACCGGGATGATCGGCACGCCGGCGGCCACCGCCAGCCGGGTCGCGCCGGTGCGGCCGCGGTAGAGCCGCCCGTCCGGCGACCGGGTGCCCTCCGGGTAGACGGCGACCAGGTCACCGGCCTTGAGTACGGGAATCGCGGCGTCGAACGCGGACAGCGCGGCCCGCCCGCCGCCCCGCTCGACCGGGATGGCGCCCAGCCCGGTGAGCACGAACTTGGAGAAGCCGCCCTTCACCCCGGTGCCGTTGAAGTATTCCGACTTGGCCCAGAACGCCAGGTGCCGCGGGACCACGGTGCCGAGCAGCAGCTCGTCGGCGACGGAGAGGTGGTTGCCCGCGAAGATCGCGCCGCCGGTCGCCGGGATGTGCTCCAACCCCTCCGCGTGCGGCCGGAAGGCCAACCGGAGCGCGGGCGCCACGGTGAGCTTGCCGATGGTGTAGAGCAGGGGCACGGGTCCTCCGGCGGTCGTACGCGAAACAGGCGCTGTCACGGTAGCCGACGCCGCCACCCCCGGCCGAGCGGGTGGCCCGCAGTCCACCCGCTCGGTACGCCGGAGTGAGAGGGGGCCCCTTCTCTACCGCATGCGTTAAGAAGGGGCCCCGCCTTACACCTCACACGCGGCGAACGGTGACCACCACGCGCTCGCCGTCGCCGACCTCGCCGGCGAAGCCGTCCAGGCCCTCGACGAAGTCGATGCTGTCGGCCAGCACCTCCCGCGCGACGAAGTCGCGGAACGCGGCGACCGCCGCGCGCACCTCCTCGGAGGCCGACACCGCCACCGTGATCCGGTCGGAGATGTCCAGGTCGGCGTCGCGGCGGGCCTGCTGGACCACCCGGACCACGTCCCGGGCGAGCCCTTCGGCGGCCAGCTCCGGCGTGACAGCGGTGTCCAGCACCACCACGCCGTCGGACAGCGGGGCGGAGTGCTCCGCGTCCGCGGCGACCAGGCGCAGCTCGTACTCGCCCTCGGCGAGGGTGACCCCGGCGGCGACCGGGGCGCCGTCGACGAGTTCCCACTCCCCCGCCTTGACCGCCTTGATCACCTGCTGGACCGCCTTGCCGACACGCGGGCCGAGCGCTCGCGGCACCACGGTCAGCACCTGCTGGCAGTAGGCGGACACCTCGCCGGTGAGCACGACCTCCTTCACGTTGACCTCGTCGGCGACCAGGTCGGCGAACGGCCGGAGCTGGTCGGCGACGGCCGAGGCCACGGTCAGCTTCGCCAGCGGCAGCCGGACCCGCAGGCCCTTCGCCTTGCGCAGCGACAGCGCGGCCGAGGCGACCGCCCGGACGTTGTCCATCGCGGAGACCAGTTCGGGGTCGGCCGGGAACTCCTGCGCGGACGGCCAGTCGGTCAGGTGCACCGACCGCTCGCCGGTCAGGCCGCGCCAGATCTCCTCGGCGGTCAGCGGCACCAGCGGCGCCACCACCCGGCAGAGCGTCTCCAGCACGGTCCAGAGCGTGTCGAACGCGTCCGCGTCGCCGGCCCAGAACCGGTCCCGCGAGCGGCGCACGTACCAGTTGGTCAGCGCGTCCAGGTAGGACCGGACGGTGCCGCAGGCGCCGGAGATGTCGTAGGCGTCCATCTGCGCGCCGACGGTCGCCACCAGCTCGTTCGTCTTCGCCAGCACGTACCGGTCGAGCACGTTCGTCGAGTCGGTGCGCCGGCGCGCCTGGTGGCCGTCCGCGTTGGCGTAGAGCGTGAAGAAGTACCAGACGTTCCACAACGGCAGCAGCACCTGCCGCACCGCGTCCCGGATCAGCGTCTCGGTGACCGCCATGTCCCCACCGCGCAGCACCGGCGAGGACATCAGCATCCAGCGCATCGCGTCCGACCCGTAGGAGTCGAAGACGTGGTAGACGTCCGGATAGTTCTTCAGGCTCTTGGACATCTTGCGGCCGTCCGAGCCGAGCAGGATGCCGTGGCTGAGGCAGTTGCGGAACGCCGGCCGGTCGAACAGCGCGGTGGCCAGCACGTGCATGGTGTAGAACCAGCCACGGGTCTGCCCGATGTACTCGACGATGAAGTCACCCGGGTAGTGGTGCTCGAACCAGTCGCGGTTCTCGAACGGGTAGTGCACCTGGGCGAACGGCATCGAGCCGGACTCGAACCAGCAGTCCAGCACCTCCGGCACCCGGCGCATCATCGACTTGCCCGTCGGGTCGTCCGGGTTGGGGCGGACCAGGTCGTCCACCGCCGGCCGGTGCAGGTCGGTCAGGCGTACGCCGAAGTCCCGCTCGATGTCGTCGAGCGACCCGTACACGTCGATGCGCGGGTGGTTCGGGTCGTCGGAGCGCCACACCGGGATCGGTGAGCCCCAGAACCGGTTCCGGCTGATCGACCAGTCCCGGGCGTTGGCGAGCCACTTGCCGAACGAGCCGTCCTTGATGTGCCCGGGCGTCCAGTTGATCTCCTGGTTCAGCTCGACCATCCGGTCCCGGAACGCCGTCACCGCGACGAACCACGACGACACCGCCTTGTAGACCAGCGGGGTGTCGCAGCGCCAGCAGTGCGGGTACGAGTGGGTGTAGACGTCCTGCCGCAGCACCACCCCCCGCTCCTTCAGCTCCCGGATCACCGGCTTGTTCACGTCGAAGACCTGCTCGCCCTGGTACGGCGGGACCAGCGCGGTGAACCGGGTGTGGTCGTCCACGGTGACCACGGTCGGGATGCCGGCCGCGTTGCAGGTGTTCTGGTCGTCCTCGCCGAACGCGGGCGCCAGGTGGACGATCCCGGTGCCGTCCTCGGTGGTGACGAACTCCGCGCCGAGCACCTGGTAGGCGTTCGGGCCGGCCGGCTCGACCAGGAAGTCGTAGAGCGGGGTGTAGCGACGCCCGACCAGGTCCCGGCCGGACACGGTGCCGACCTGCTGGTAGCCCTCCAGCTCCTTGGCGTACGCGCCGAGCCGCGCGGCGCCGACCACGTACCGCTGGCCGTCGCGCTCCAGCACCGCGTACTCGATGTCCGGGCCGACGGCGAGCGCCAGGTTCGACGGCAGCGTCCACGGCGTGGTGGTCCAGACGCCGAGCTTCACCGGGCCCCGGACGAGCTCCGGCGCGGTCTCGTCGGCGGTCAGCTCGAACCACACGGTCAGCGTCGGGTCGTGCCGGTCCCGGTAGACGTCGTCCATCCGGGTCTCGGTGTTCGACAGCGGGGTCTCGCACCGCCAGCAGTAGGCCAGCACCCGGAAGCCCTCGTAGACCAGACCCTTGTCGTGCAGGGTCTTGAAGGCCCACATGACGCTTTCCATGTAGTCCAGGTCGAGCGTCTTGTAGTCGTTGGCGAAGTCGACCCAGCGGGCCTGCCGGGTGACGTAGCGTTCCCAGTCCTGGGTGAACTCCAGCACGCTGGCGCGGCAGGCGTCGTTGAACCGGGCCACGCCGAGGTCGAGGATCTCCGCCTTGGTGGTGATGCCGAGCTGCTTCTCGGCCACCACCTCGGCCGGCAGGCCGTGGCAGTCCCAGCCGAAGCGCCGCTCGACGTGCCGCCCACGCATGGTCTGGTAGCGCGGCACCACGTCCTTGACGTAGCCGGTGAAGAGGTGGCCGTAGTGCGGCAGGCCGTTGGCGAACGGCGGGCCGTCGTAGAAGACGTACTCGTTCTTGCCGTTCTCGCCGGTCGGCCTCGCCTCGACGGACGCTTCGAACGTCTTGTCGGCGGTCCAGTGCTCCAGCACCCGGCGCTCGACCGCGGGCAGGTCCGGGCTCGCCGGGACGCCGGCGCCGGTCGGGTCGTGCAACGGATAGGCCATCGGGGGTCGCTCTCCTCGCGCAGCTCACTCGTCGGTGGGTCTGCGAGGACGAACCGTCCGGGGGTACGCCTCGACGGCGCTCCCGGGTGGTCCGCGGTACCACCCCGCTTGGCGGTCGAGGTGCGACCGCCCGCTCGTTCGTCGGCTGTGACGGGCCGGACCCGTCCGGTTCTACTGGGCCGGTTGCCCGGCTGTTCTTCCGGAGGCTCGCCGGTGATGGCCGGGTCGACGCCTGTGCGCCCAAGCTTACCCGCCCCACCACCCGCTCCGCCTCCGAGTAAGGAGGGGCCCCCTGTTAACGCATACGGATTGGAGGGGGCCCCTCCTCACACCTCAGCGGCGCGCTGCTGTCCGGCACGCGCATGACGACCGTCACAACGCCGCGCCGTCACGCCGGACGGGCCCCGATCCGTCGTGTGCATGTACGGACGACACGAGGGAGGCGGCGATGAGCCGGATCGACATGGCAGCGGTGGCGCCGGAGGCGTACACGGCGGTGCTCGGGCTGGAGAAGTACATCCGGGGCAACCTGGACCACACCGTTCTGGAGCTGGTGAAGGTGCGGGCGTCGATGCTCAACGGCTGCGCGTTCTGCGTCGACATGCACACCCGGGAGGCGCTGGGGGCCGGCGAGGACAGCCGGCGGTTGTTCGCGGTGGCGGCCTGGCGGGAGGCCCCGTTCTTCGACGAGCGGGAACGGACCGCGCTGGCCCTGACCGACGCGGTCACCCGGCTCGGCGAGCACGGTGTGTCGGACGAGGTGTGGGACGCCGCGGCAAAGGTCTGGTCTGAGCGGGAGCTGGCGGACCTGGTGGTCGCGATCGCCACAATCAACGTGTGGAACCGGATCGTGATCAGCAGTCGGACCCAGCCACCGCTCGAGGTGTGACCACCACGCCGGCGGCGGAGTCGGCCGGTGCGCTCACCGCGCACCGGCCGATGCTGCTCGGGCTGGCGTACCGGCTGCTGGGCAGCCTGCACGACGCCGAGGACGTGCTCCAGGAGGCGTACCTGCGCTGGCTCGGCGTGGACCGGGCGACGGTCGACGAGCCGCGCCGCTACCTGTCCCGGGTGGTGACCCGACTGGCGCTGGACCGGCTGCGCGCCCGGCAGGCTGCCCGGGAGACGTACGTCGGCCCGTGGCTGCCCGAGCCGGTGCCCACTGACCCGTCGCCGTTCGGGCCGCTGGAAACCGTCGAGCTGCGGGAGACGGTCTCCATCGCGCTGCTGCACCTGCTGGAACGGCTCACCCCGCCGGAACGGGCGGTATACGTGCTGCACACCGCGTTCGCGCTGCCGTACGCGGAGATCGGCGACGTCCTGGACCGGTCGGCGGCGGACTGCCGCCAGCTGCACCACCGGGCGACGGCCCGGCTCGCCGAGGAGCGGCGGCGCTTCACCGCCGGCCGGGCCGAGCAGCGACGGCTGCTCGACGCCTTCCTCGCCGCGGCGTGCGACGGCGACCTGGCCCGGCTGACCGACCTGGTCGCGGCCGACGCCACCGCCTGGTCCGACGGCGGCGGGCGGATCCGTGCGGCCCGCAAGCCGGTGCACGGCGCGGACCGGATCGCCCGGTTCTTCGCCGGGGTCTACCACCACCGCCGCCCCGGGGTGCGGGCCACGCCCGTCGAGCTCAACGGCGCGCCCGCCCTGCTGCTGCGCTGGCCGTCCGGGGTCCGGTACACCCTCGGCGTCGCCGCCGCCGACGGCCGGATCACCCACCTCTACCTGGTCGGCAACCCCGACAAGTTGACCCGCGTCGGCCGCTGAGCGGACGGCGGCCCCGGTCCCACGCGGGGAGCCGGGGCCGTCGGGAGGTCGGTCAGCCCAGCTCGGGGAACCAGAGGGTGATCTCGCGCTTGGCGCTGTCGGTCGAGTCGGAGGCGTGCACCAGGTTCTCCCGGTTCGACAGGGACAGGTCGCCGCGGATGGTGCCGGCGGCGGCCTTGCGGCCGTCGGTGCTGCCGATCATGCCGCGCACCACCTCGATCACCTGGTCGCCGGAGAGCACCAGCGCCACCAGCGGGCCACCGGTCATGAACGTCTTCAGCGGCGGGTAGAACGGCTTGTCGACGTGCTCGGCGTAGTGCTGGTCGGCGAAGTCGCCGTCCATGGTCCGGCTCACCAGCGCGTCGATCCGCAGGCCCTTGCGCTCGAAACGGGACAGGATCTCGCCCACCAGACCACGGCGCACCGCGTCGGGCTTGATCAGTACGAGCGTCCGCTCGTCCGGGCTGCTGCTGGACACGCTGGCTTCCTCCTGTGCACCTAAACCTGGTCGCGCTGGGTACGGTCAGCGTAGCGACCCGGTCCCGGCGCCGGCGCGGCGGCTGCGTCTTCCCTGGCCCGCCGCGGCGGCCTAGCCTGACCATGGAACCCCTGGGAGGTCCACTGTGGCGAATGGCGGGAACCGCACCATCGCGCCGGTACGCAAGCTGATCGGCGCGGTGCTGGGCACCGTGGCCGCGTTCGTGACCCTGTTCGGGCTCGGGATGACCAGCTGGGCGATCGTCGCGCTCGGCGTCGCGCTGCTGGTGCTGGCGATCGCCCTGGCCACGGTCCGGGGCGGTGGCCGCACCTGGGTGGTCGGCCTGGGGCACGTGCACAGCGCCTCCGAGCCGCCCACCCAGTACGCGTTCGGGCGCTGCGAGCTGCAACTGGTGATCGACGCCCCCGGCCTGCCACCCCGCTCCAAGAAGATCATCGAGCCGCGGGTGCCGGTCGCCAAGTGGCCCTCGCTCGGCCAGGCGCTGCCGGTCCGGGTGGCGCTCGACGACCAGCGCCACGTCCGGGTGCTCTGGGACGAGGTGCCCACCCACACCGAGAACTCCGCCCCGGTCACCGACCTGCCGCCGGAGTACGCCGACGCGGACCCGTTCGACGAGACGCTCATCGCGCAGGAGGCCCCGCCGTGGGCCGGCCGCGCCCCGGAGGACGACTTCCTCCGCGACGACTACCCGCCCGCGCCGGATCCGCTGCTCGACGACCTCCCGCCGCGACCCGAGGAACGCGAGCCGGTGGTGATGCGCCAGCGGCCCGGCGGCCCGGTCGTGCTGGAGGGTCAGCTGGTCGAGCCGGCACCGGTGGGCCCGCTCCCCCGCCGCGCGCCGACGCCCCGCCCGCCGGCCGAGGACCGGGCCGACGACACCGTGGCGGTGGACCCGATCGACGTGCCGCTGGACGCCCCGGAGCGGGACGCGCCACCCACTCCGCAGGAGCTGGACGAGGCCATCTTCGGTCCGGCCGGCGCCGCCGAGGCGGACGAGCTGGCCAGCCCGATCAGCGGGGTCGGGATCACGCTGCTCGTCACCGACCTGGACCGGTCCCTCGACTTCTACCGGGAGCTCGGCTTCGACGAGCTGGACCGGGGCGAGGGCAACGCGGTGCTCGGCTCCGGGCCGACCCGGCTGGTGCTGCGCCGGGTGACCGGCGCCGCGCCGATCAGTCGTCGGCTGGTGCACGTCAACCTGGAGGTGGACGACATCCAGGCGGCGTACGAGCGGCTGCGCGAGTCGGGCGTCCGGTTCACGTACGCCCCGCGGGTGGTCAACCGGGGCACCAAGCTGGAGGTGTGGGCCGCCGCCTTCCGCGACCCCGACGGGCACGGCGTCGCGCTGACCCAGTGGCGCTCGCTCGCCGACGCCTGAGGTGCAAGGCGGGGCCCCTTCTCAACGCCTGCGGTAGAGGAAGGGGCCCCGCTCAACGAGAAACGGCGCTCAGCCGAGGATGACCCGGCGCACGTGCCACGCGTACGCCCACACCAGCGCGAAGATCACGCCGAGCACGAGCAGCGACCAGTGCAGCAGCCCGGAGAGCAGCAGCAGGCCCTGCACCACGGTGCCGGCCTGCCAGGCCCAGCCGCGGCGCATCATGCCGGCCAGCACCACGCAGGCCACGGCCAGCGCGACGATCGCCGCGATCGCGGCGCCGCTCAGGTCGCCGCCGACGACCCGGATCGGCTGGATGGCCAGCAGCAGCACCAGCGCCTCCAGCGAGAGGGTGCCGGCGCCCAGGCCGCGCACCGCCTTGTCGGGGTTGCGCAGCCCGGACCGGCGGACGCCGCCCGGACCCGCCTCACCCGACTGCTGCGCGCCCGGACCCGCCTCGCCGCCTGGACCCGCCCCACCCGACTGCTCCGGACCCGCCTCGCCGCCCGGGCCCGGCTGCGTGTCCGGGCGCTGCTCCGGGCCGGTCATCGCTTGAGCAGCCGGCGGGCGTCGGCCACGGTCACCACCGAACCGGTGATCAGCACGCCCACACCCGACAGCTCGCCCGGCACGTCCGACTCGGCCTCGGCCACCGCCGCCTCGATGGCGTCCGGCATCTCCCGGGCCACCTGCACCCGGTCCGACCCGAAGACCTCCTGCGCCAGCTCGGCCAGCTCGTCGACGGGCATCGCCCGGGGCGAGCTGTTCTCCGCGACCACGATCGTGTCGAGCACCGGTTCGAGCAGGTCGAGCAGCCCGGCCGCGTCCTTGTCGCCGAGCACGGCCAGCACGCCGACCAGCTTGCTGAACGCGAACTCCTCCTGGAGCGCGGCGACCGTGGCGGCCATCCCGTGCGGATTGTGCGCGCCGTCGAGCAGCACCGTCGGGGCGGTACGCACCCGCTCCAGCCGACCCGGGGAGCTGGTCGCGGCGAAGCCCTCCCGGACCGCCTCGATGTCGAGCTGCCGCCGCGCGCCGGCACCCAGGAACGCCTCCACCGCGGCCAGTGCCACTGCCGCGTTCTGCGCCTGGTGCGCGCCGTGCAGCGGGATGAAGATCTCCTCGTACACCCCGCCCAGGCCCTGGATGGTGAGCACCTGGCCGCCGACGGCGACCGCCCGGCGCATCACCCCGAACTCGGCGCCCTCGCGGGCGACGGTGGCGTTGACCTCGGCGCAGCGTTCCAGGATCGGCCGGGCGGCCTCCTCCTCCTGCGCCGCCGCGATCACGGTGGCCCCGGGGTGGATGATGCCCGCCTTGTGCAGCGCGATGTCCTCGATGGTGTCGCCGAGCCACTCGGTGTGGTCCAGCCCGATCGGGGTGATCACGGCGACGCCGGCCTGGATCACGTTCGTCGCGTCCTCGGCGCCGCCGAGCCCGACCTCCACCACCGCCACGTCGACCGGGGCGTCGGCGAACGTGGCGAACGCCAACGCCGTGGTCAGGTCGAAATAGGTGAGCGGCTCGGCGGACCGCTGGTCGACCAGCTCCGCCAGCGGCGCGATCTCGCGGTACGTGGCCACGAACCGCTCCTCGCTCACCGGCTCGCCGTCCAGGCTGATCCGCTCCCGGACGGTCTCCAGGTGCGGGCTGGTGTAGCGGCCGGTGTGCAGCCCGAACGCCCGCAGCAGCGAGTCGATCATCCGGGCCGTCGAGGTCTTGCCGTTGGTGCCGGTCAGGTGGATCGACGGGTACGCCCGCTGCGGGCTGCCCAGCAGGTCGAGCAGGCTCTCGATCTTCTCCAGCTCGAAACGCATCCGGGTGAAGCCGCGCGCGTTGAGCGTGGCCTCCACCTCGGCGAACGCGGGATCGGTACGGTCACTCACGAGTTCAGCGCCCCCAGGGCGGCGTCGATCCGGACCAGATCCGCCTCGGCCACCGCCAGCCGGTCCCGGATCTTCGCGACGACCGGTTCGGGCGCCTTGCCGACGAACGCCGGATTGTCCAGCTTCGCCCGCGCCTGGGTGGCCTCCTTCTCGGCCGCCGCCCGGTCCTTGGTGAGCCGGGCCCGCTCGGCGGCCACGTCGATGGCGCCCCGGGTGTCGAGCGCGACGCTCACCTCTCCGGGCATCGCCAGCGTGGCGGCGGCCTGGAAGTCGTCGCCGGGCGCGTCGAGCCGGGCCAGCGAGCGGACCAGCGGCTCGTGCGCCGCGATGCCCGCGCCGGTCAGGCCGTCGAGCCGGGCGGCGACCCGCTGGGTCGGCCGCAGCCCCTGGTCCGAACGGAACCGCCGGACCTCGGTCACCACCCGCTGGAGCGTGGCGACCTCCGCCTCCGCGGCGTCGTCGATTCCGGTACGGTCGGCGACCGGCCAGGCCGCCGTCAGCACTGTCGCACCGCCGTTGAGCGCGGTCCACAGCTCGTCGGTGACGAACGGGATCACCGGGTGCAGCAGCCGCAGGAGCTGGTCCAGCACGTGGCCCAGCACCCGCCGGGTGGCGTCCGCCGCCGGCCCGTCCTCGGCGAGCACCGGCTTGCTCAGCTCCACGTACCAGTCGCAGACGTCGTCCCAGGCGAAGTGGTAGAGCAGGTCACAGACCTTGGCGAACTCGTACGCCTCGAACTGCTCGTCGACCTCGGCGGTGACGTGCGCCAACCGGGACAGGATCCACCTGTCGACGGTCGACAGGCTGCCGGCCGCCGGCAGCGGACCGCCGGTGTGCGCGCCGTTGAGCAGCGCGAACCGGGTGGCGTTCCACAGCTTGTTGCAGAAGTTGCGGGAGCCCTGGCACCACTCCTCGCTGACCGGCACGTCCTGGCCGGGGTTGGCGCCGCGAGCCAGCGTGAACCGGGTGGCGTCGGCGCCGAACCGGTCGATCCAGTCCAGCGGGTCCACCACGTTGCCGAACGACTTCGACATCTTCTTGCCGTGCTCGTCGCGCACCATGCCGTGCAGCGCCACCACGTCGAACGGCTGCACGCCGTCCATCGCGTACAGGCCGAACATCATCATCCGGGCGACCCAGAAGAACAGGATGTCGTAGCCGGTGACCAGCACGCTGGTCGGGTAGAACTTCGCCAGGTCCGGGGTCTGCTCCGGCCAGCCGAGGGTGGAGAACGGCCAGAGGCCGCTGGAGAACCAGGTGTCGAGGACGTCCTCGTCCTGCCGCCAGCCCTCGCCGGTCGGCGGCGCCTCGTCCGGCCCGACGCAGACGATCTCGCCGGCCGGGCCGTACCAGACCGGAATGCGGTGGCCCCACCACAGCTGACGCGAGATGCACCAGTCGTGCATGTTGTCGACCCAGGCGAAGTAGCGCTTGGCCAGCTCGGCCGGCTCGATCTTCACCCGGCCGTCCCGCACCGCGTCGCCGGCCGCCTTGGCCAGCGGCCCGGTGTTGACGAACCACTGGAGCGACAGCCGCGGCTCGACGGTCGTCTTGCACCGCGAGCAGTGCCCCACCGCGTGCAGGTAGGGCCGCTTCTCGGCCACGATCCGGCCCTGCTCGCGCAGCGCCGCCACGATGGCCGGGCGGGCCTCGTAGCGGTCCAGGCCCTGGAACGGCCCGGGCGCGGTGATGACGCCTCGCTCGTCCATGATCGTCAGCGAGGGCAGGTCGTGCCGCTGGCCGATCTCGAAGTCGTTCGGGTCGTGCGCCGGGGTCACCTTGACCATGCCGGTGCCGAAGCTCGGGTCGACGTGCTCGTCCGCGACGATCGGGATCCGCCGGTCGGTGAGCGGCAGCGCCACCTCGGTGCCGATCAGGTGGCGGTAACGCTCGTCGTCCGGGTGCACCGCGACCGCGGTGTCGCCGAGCATGGTCTCGGCCCGGGTGGTGGCCACCACGACCTCGTCGCCGTAGCGGATCGAGATCAGCTCACCCTCGTCGTCGGTGTGCTCGACCTCGATGTCGGAGAGCGCGGTGAGGCAGCGCGGGCACCAGTTGATGATCCGGTTGGCCCGGTAGATCAGACCGTCGTCGAAGAGCTTCTTGAACATGGTCTGCACGGCCCGGGAGAGGCCCTCGTCCATGGTGAAACGCTCGCGGTCCCAGTCGACGGCGTCGCCGAGCCGGCGCATCTGGCCGAGGATCGCGCCGCCGGACTCGGCCTTCCACTGCCAGACCCGCTCGACGAACTTCTCCCGGCCCAGGTCGTGCCGGGAGAGCCCTTCGCCGGCGAGCTGCCGCTCGACCAGGTTCTGGGTGGCGATGCCGGCGTGGTCCATGCCGGGCAACCACAGCGCCTCGTAGCCCTGCATCCGCTTGCGCCGGGTGAGCGCGTCCATCAGCGTGTGCTCGAACGCGTGGCCCATGTGCAGCGAGCCGGTGACGTTGGGCGGCGGGATGACGATGGCGAACGGCGGCTTGTCGCTCTGCGCCGACGCCCGGAAGTGCCCGCCGGCTACCCACTGCTCGTACCGTCGCTGCTCTACCTCGCCGGGCTGGTACTGGCCGGCAAGGGTCGGGGCGTCGGGGCGTCGGGCATCCAGTCTCTCGGTCACCCTGAAAGTCTACGGAGCGCTTTCGGAGACCCGACGTGCGCCACCGGTGATTCGCGTACGGTGGCGGACATGTCCGACGCGCATCTCACCGAGCGTCCGGTCGACGGGGGCAACGGTCCGGTCGAGTTGACCGACGAACCGATCCAACTCAGCCGCCGCGATCCGGCACAGGAGCCCGAACGGCAGCCCGTGTCCCGGCGCCGGAAGATCGTGCTGGCCGCCGCCCTGGTGGTGGGTCTCGCCGGCGCCGCCGCGCTCGGCACCGCCGGGTGGCGGGTCTACCAGGAGAAGGACACCCGGCTGAGCCAGCCGTCCGGCGTGGCCGGGCTCACCCGCGACGACAGCGATCGGGCCCGCAGCACCGCCGAGTACCTGCGCGACGGGTTCGCCGCCGACATCGACCTGGACCGCAGCTTCGGCACGGTCTACACCGATCCGGCGGACGCGAAGCGCTCGGTGCTGCTGTTCGGCGGCACCACGTTGCTCTGGCAGCCCGAGCGTGACCTGGACACCCTGTTCGACCTGATGGCCGACGAGACCGGCAAGGTGGCCGGTCTCCACGAGGTCGACGCCGGCCGCCTGGGCGGCGTGATGAAGTGTGGCCGGACGAGCGGCGACGGCGGCGACTTCGCGGTCTGCGGTTGGGCCGATCACGGCAGCGTGGCGATGGGGATGTTCCCGGGCCGCCCGGTCGACGACGCCGCGGTGCTGTTCCGGCAGATCCGCGAGGGCGTCCAGCGCCGCTGAGCCGCTCCCCGGAAACGGGGAAATGCAATGAGGGCCACCCCCGTCAGGGGTGGCCCTCATTGAAAGATTGTCCGGCGGTGTCCTACTCTCCCACACCCTCCCGAGTGCAGTACCATCGGCGCTGGAGGGCTTAGCTTCCGGGTTCGGAATGTTGCCGGGCGTTTCCCCTCCGCCATGACCGCCGTAACTCTATGAACATGTCAAACAACCCTCAAAACCGGGTCGCCGTTTGTTCAGAGTTGCACAGTGGACGCGTAGCAGCTTGGTAGTCAAGTCCTCGGCCTATTAGTACCGGTCAACTGAACCCGTTACCGGGCTTACATTTCCGGCCTATCAACCCAGTCGTCTAGCTGGGGGCCTTACCCCACAAAGTGGGTGGGATACCTCATCTTGAAGCGAGCTTCCCGCTTAGATGCTTTCAGCGGTTATCCCTTCCGAACGTAGCTAACCAGCCGTGCCCCTGGCGGGACAACTGGCACACCAGAGGTTCGTCCGTCCCGGTCCTCTCGTACTAGGGACAGCCCTTCTCAAGTATCCTACGCGCACGGCGGATAGGGACCGAACTGTCTCACGACGTTCTAAACCCAGCTCGCGTACCGCTTTAATGGGCGAACAGCCCAACCCTTGGGACCTGCTACAGCCCCAGGATGCGACGAGCCGACATCGAGGTGCCAAACCATCCCGTCGATATGGACTCTTGGGGAAGATCAGCCTGTTATCCCCGGGGTACCTTTTATCCGTTGAGCGACACCGCTTCCACATGCCAGTGCCGGATCACTAGTCCCGACTTTCGTCCCTGCTCGACCTGTCAGTCTCACAGTCAAGCTCCCTTGTGCACTTGCACTCAACACCTGATTGCCAACCAGGCTGAGGGAACCTTTGGGCGCCTCCGTTACCCTTTAGGAGGCAACCGCCCCAGTTAAACTACCCACCAGACACTGTCCCTGAACCGGATAACGGTCCGAAGTTAGATACCCAAATCAACCAGAGTGGTATTTCAAGATTGCCTCCACCCATACTGGCGTATGGACTTCACCGGCTCCCACCTATCCTACACAAGCTAATTCAGATACCAATGTCAAGCTATAGTAAAGGTCCCGGGGTCTTTCCGTCCTGCCGCGCGTAACGAGCATCTTTACTCGTAATGCAATTTCGCCGGGCCTGTGGTTGAGACAGTGGGGAAGTCGTTACGCCATTCGTGCAGGTCGGAACTTACCCGACAAGGAATTTCGCTACCTTAGGATGGTTATAGTTACCACCGCCGTTTACTGGCGCTTAAGTTCTCCGCTTCGCCCCGAAGAGCTAACAGGTCCCCTTAACGTTCCAGCACCGGGCAGGCGTCAGTCCATATACATCGAATTACTTCTTCGCATGGACCTGTGTTTTTAGTAAACAGTCGCTTCCCCCTGCTCTCTGCGGCCATACAACGCTCCACCCGCGCGGGGCTTCACGTCTCCGGCCCCCCTTCTCCCTAAGTTACGGGGGCAATTTGCCGAGTTCCTTAACCACAGTTCGCCCGATCGCCTCGGTATTCTCTACCTGACCACCTGTGTCGGTTTGGGGTACGGGCCGCTAAGAACTCGCTAGAGGCTTTTCTCGGCAGCATAGGATCACTGACTTCACCTGAATCGGCTCGGCATCACGTCTCAGCCTATATGCACCGCGGATTTGCCTACGGCACGGCCTACACGCTTACCCCGGCACAACCACCGGCCGGGCTCAGCTACCTTCCTGCGTCACCCCATCGCTTGACTACTACCCGCCAGGTTCCCACGCTCCCCACCCTCAACCCGAAGGTCTTGGATGGTTTGGGTGGTTAGCACAACGAGGTTCGTCAGGGTCGCTCTTTCGCGGGTACGGGAATATCAACCCGTTGTCCATCGACTACGCCTCTCGGCCTCGCCTTAGGTCCCGACTCACCCAGGGCGGATTAGCCTGGCCCTGGAACCCTTGGTCATCCGGCGGAAGGGTTTCTCACCCTTCTTTCGCTACTCATGCCTGCATTCTCACTCGTGCCGTGTCCACAACTAGGTCACCCCGTCGCTTCACCCCCGGCACGACGCTCCCCTACCCATCCACACACCTGCACCAGATATCAAGACCTGGCGAAGTTGAAATGTGAATGCCACAGCTTCGGCGGTGTGCTTGAGCCCCGCTACATTGTCGGCGCGGAACCACTTGACCAGTGAGCTATTACGCACTCTTTAAAGGGTGGCTGCTTCTAAGCCAACCTCCTGGTTGTCTATGCGACCCCACATCCTTTTCCACTTAGCACACGCTTAGGGGCCTTAGCTGGTGATCTGGGCTGTTTCCCTCTCGACTACGAAGCTTATCCCCCGCAGTCTCACTGCCGCGCTCTCACTTACCGGCATTCGGAGTTTGGCTGATTTCGGTAAGCTTGTGGGCCCCCTAGACCATCCAGTGCTCTACCTCCGGCAAGAAACACGCGACGCTGCACCTAAATGCATTTCGGGGAGAACCAGCTATCACGGAGTTTGATTGGCCTTTCACCCCTAACCACAGGTCATCCCCCAACTTTTCAACGTTGGTGGGTTCGGCCCTCCACGCGGTCTTACCCGCGCTTCAGCCTGCCCATGGCTAGATCACTCCGCTTCGGGTCTAGAGCATGCGACTGAATACGCCCTATTCAGACTCGCTTTCGCTACGGCTCCCCCACCCGGGTTAACCTCGCCACATGCCACTAACTCGCAGGCTCATTCTTCAAAAGGCACGCCGTCACCCCGTAAGGCTCCGACGGATTGTAGGCGAACGGTTTCAGGTACTATTTCACTCCCCTCCCGGGGTACTTTTCACCATTCCCTCACGGTACTCGTCCGCTATCGGTCACCAGGAAGTATTTAGGCTTACCAGGTGGTCCTGGCAGATTCACGGCAGATTTCAGGAGTCCGCCGCTACTCGGGAACACCCACAGAAGACCAGCAGCTTTCACCTACCGGACTATCACCGTCTACGGTCAGCCATTCCAGACTGTTCGACTAACCACTGGCTTTGTAACTTCTCGACTGTGTGTCAGCACAATCAGCAGGGTCCCACAACCCCGACCACGCAACCCCTGACAGGTATCACACGCCGCCGGTTTAGCCTCGATCCGCTTTCGCTCGCCACTACTCACGGAATCACTAAATTGTTTTCTCTTCCTACGGGTACTGAGATGTTTCACTTCCCCGCGTTCCCCCCACACACCCTATGTGTTCAGGTGCGGGTGACATCACATGACTGATGCCGGGTTCCCCCATTCGGACACCCTGGGATCACAGCTTGGTTGACAGCTCCCCCAGGCCTATCGCGGCCTCCCACGTCCTTCATCGGCTCCTGGTGCCAAGGCATCCACCGTTCGCCCTTGACAACTTGACCACAAAGATGCTCGCGTCCACTGTGCAATTCTCAACAAACAACCAACCCACAACCCGAACAGTCCCACACCAACGACCCGGCAACCGCCGGCGGTATGCGAGACCAGGCCATGCCTGGCGCCACCCCGAGGCATCACCTCGGGCATCGGCTCTGAAGACAACAACCGTGGTTGTTCCTTCAGGACCCAACAGGGTGCTCTACGCCCTCCCCCAGCCGCACCAGGACTCCGCTCCACACCCACCCGAAGGCGAGCAGTACTAGAAGGATCCCGGCCGTTGCCGAGGAAAAACTAACCAGTGTCTCCGCCATCTGAGCACCCCGACCCGACATTCGCAGGTCGCGGGCTCCATACCAGCTTTCGCTGGATGGTGCTCCTTAGAAAGGAGGTGATCCAGCCGCACCTTCCGGTACGGCTACCTTGTTACGACTTCGTCCCAATCGCCAGCCCCACCTTCGACGGCTCCCTCCACAAGGGTTGGGCCACCGGCTTCGGGTGTTGCCGACTTTCGTGACGTGACGGGCGGTGTGTACAAGGCCCGGGAACGTATTCACCGCAGCGTTGCTGATCTGCGATTACTAGCGACTCCGACTTCACGGGGTCGAGTTGCAGACCCCGATCCGAACTGAGACCGGCTTTTTGGGATTCGCTCCACCTCACGGTATCGCAGCCCATTGTACCGGCCATTGTAGCATGCGTGAAGCCCTGGACATAAGGGGCATGATGACTTGACGTCATCCCCACCTTCCTCCGAGTTGACCCCGGCAGTCTTCGATGAGTCCCCGCCATAACGCGCTGGCAACATCGAACGAGGGTTGCGCTCGTTGCGGGACTTAACCCAACATCTCACGACACGAGCTGACGACAGCCATGCACCACCTGTGACCGCCCCCGAAGGACCTTACATCTCTGCAAGTTTTGCGGCCATGTCAAACCCAGGTAAGGTTCTTCGCGTTGCATCGAATTAATCCGCATGCTCCGCCGCTTGTGCGGGCCCCCGTCAATTCCTTTGAGTTTTAGCCTTGCGGCCGTACTCCCCAGGCGGGGCGCTTAATGCGTTAGCTGCGGCACAGGGAACCGGAGAGGCCCCCCACACCTAGCGCCCAACGTTTACAGCGTGGACTACCAGGGTATCTAATCCTGTTCGCTCCCCACGCTTTCGCTCCTCAGCGTCAGTATCGGCCCAGAGACCCGCCTTCGCCACCGGTGTTCCTCCTGATATCTGCGCATTTCACCGCTACACCAGGAATTCCAGTCTCCCCTACCGAACTCTAGCCTGCCCGTATCGACCGCAGGCCTGGGGTTGAGCCCCAGGTTTTCACGGTCGACGCGACAAGCCGCCTACGAGCTCTTTACGCCCAATAAATCCGGACAACGCTCGCGCCCTACGTCTTACCGCGGCTGCTGGCACGTAGTTGGCCGGCGCTTCTTCTGCAGGTACCGTCACTTACGCTTCGTCCCTGCTGAAAGAGGTTTACAACCCGAAGGCCGTCATCCCTCACGCGGCGTCGCTGCATCAGGCTTCCGCCCATTGTGCAATATTCCCCACTGCTGCCTCCCGTAGGAGTCTGGGCCGTGTCTCAGTCCCAGTGTGGCCGGTCGCCCTCTCAGGCCGGCTACCCGTCGTCGCCTTGGTAGGCCATCACCCCACCAACAAGCTGATAGGCCGCGAGCCCATCCCAGGCCGAAAAACTTTCCACCACACACCATGCGGCACGTGGTCATATTCGGTATTAGCCCCGGTTTCCCGGGGTTATCCCAAAGCCTAGGGCAGGTTGCTCACGTGTTACTCACCCGTTCGCCGCTCGAGTACCCCGAAGGGCCTTTCCGCTCGACTTGCATGTGTTAAGCACGCCGCCAGCGTTCGTCCTGAGCCAGGATCAAACTCTCCAACAAAAACTTTGTCGGACACAATGTCCTGGCAACAAAAGTGTTGCCAAAGGAATCCCAACCAGCAACCATCCGAAGACAGCCACCAGTCCGGGGTATAAAACAATTGGCACTGGCTTTACAAGCACCCTGTTGAGTTCTCAAAGAACAACCACACACCAATTAGAAGCCCTACACCGTAGAACCCCCGCTTGGGGCAACCTCTCTAACTTACCCGACCCGACTTTCGCTGTCAACCTCAGGTTCGAGGCGATCAACTTGGTTCGAGTCGACCCACGCTGACGCTCACCGTTTCCGGTGGTCGCTGCTCCCGTGGTTTTCGGCGGACCGGCCGGCGTCGCTTTCGCAACCACCCGCCCGGCTCCCTGCCGGCTTTCGAACTCTACCCGGTCGGCTTCGCGTTCGCAACTCCGTGTCTCCGAAGTCGTTCCGCACCACCCGGATCCTCGGTCTGGCTCGGCGTCACCGCCACCAGCCCGGCGCCCGTTCTCGGCCGGTTTGCCCCGGCCTCCCGCGTGCAGAGAGAAAGTTACGCGGAGCGGCCCCGGAAGGCAAATCAATGATCGTCATTGTCCTCGGCGAGCTGCCGCACCTGAGGAAAGGACCGCTCGGAGAAGTACAGGCCGCCGCCCGCCGTGCCAGAGTGGTCGGCATGGCTGACCTGTCCCGACGTCCGGCCCTCGCCGAGGAGGCCCTGCTCGGTCTCCTGCTGCCGTTCTGGCAGTTGGTCATCGGGGCGTTCGTACTCGCCGTACTGCTGCTGTCGGTGCGGCGCCTCGCCCGGCGCGGCCCGTCCCGGATGACCACCGCGCTGCTGATCACCGCGGCGGCGATCGCCGGCTTCGCGGTGGTGGGCCTGCTCCTGGAGACCTGACCCGTTCAGAGCCGGCGGTTGGCGAGGCTGGGCAGCTCGGCCCGAACGGTGCGCAGCCGGTCCAGGTCGATCTCCGCCACCGCCAGGCCCGGACCGTCGGCGACCTGGCTCACCACCGTCCCCCACGGGTCCACCACCATGCTCCGCCCGAAGCAGGTGCGGCCCGGCTCGTGGTCGCCGGTCTGGCCGGCGGCCGCCACGAAGCACTGGTTCTCGATCGCCCGGGCCCGGAGCAGCACCTCCCAGTGGTCCCGCCCGGTGTGCATCATGAACGCGGCCGGCACGACCAGGAGCTCGGCGCCGCCGTCGACGGCGAGCTGCCGGTAGAGCTCGGGGAACCGCAGGTCGTAGCAGATCGACAGGCCGACCCGGAGACCCTCCACGTCGACCACCACCGGCTTCTCCCCCGGCGCGACGGTGGCCGACTCCTGGTAGGAGACGCGGCCGGGGATCTCCACGTCGTACAGATGGATCTTGCGATAGGCGGCGGCGAGCGTGCCCTCCCGGTCGAAGACCAGCGAGGTGTTCCAGGTGTGCGCCGGGTCCGGGCCGGCCTCGTGGAACGAACCGGCGATCACCCAGAGGCCGAGCCGGCGCGCGGTCGCGGCGAAGAACCGCCCCACCTCGCCGTCGACCGGCTCGGCCGGCGGCATCCGGTCGGCGTGGCCGAGGTAGTCGACGTACTCCGGGAGGAGGGCGAGATCGGCGCCGGCCGCCGCGGCCCTGACCAGCAGGTCCTCGGCGGCGGCGAGGTTCGCCGCCCGGTCGTCGCGGGCGTTGAGCTGGCAGACGGCGACGCGCATGACACCGAGGGTACGGGCTCCGGGCCGCTCGACGACAGGGCTCAGACGCTGGCCAGCACGAGCGCGGCGGCGGCGACCCCGAGCCCGGCCAACTGGACCGGGCGCAGCCGTTCCCGGTCCACGGCGAGCGCGAGCAGGACCGTGCTCGCCGGATAGAGCGACGCGATGGCGGCCACCACGCTGAGATGACCCCGCCCGGCGGCGGCGAGGAAGAGCGCGTTCGCCGCGGAGTCGAGCAGGCCGGCCGCGGCGGCCCAGCCGAGCACCCGCCGGCCCACCCGTAGGCGCACGCCGGTGCGGGCGGCGAGCGCGAGGCCGAACGCGACCGAGCTGACGCGTACCGCCAGCACCGGCCACATCCCGGCGCCGGCGTCGGCCTGGCCCAGCAGCGCGAAGAAGATGCCGAAGAGCAGGCCCGCGGCGAGCGCGATGCCGATGACCCGGCCGGAAATGCGACCGGCGCCACCGCGCTCGCCCAGGCTGACGAGCGCGATCGCCACCACGGCGAGCCCGGCGCCACCGAGCGCCACGGCACCCGGGGAGTCGGCCACGAGCAGGCCGGCCACCACCGGCACCACCGCGGCGGTGATCGCGGTGACCGGTGCGACCACCGCCATCACACCGGTGGCCAGCGCGCGGTAGAGCAGCATGACACCGGCCGCGCCGGCCACCCCGGCGAGCAGGCCCCAGGCCAGGTCGGCGCCGTTCGGGGTGCCGGGTACGACGAGCACCAGCACGATCAGCAGCGGCAGGCTGAGCAGTTGGGACACCACCGTCACCGCGATCGGGTCGGCGTGCCTCGACGCCTTGCCGCCGGAGAAGTCGGCCGTGCCGAACGCGATCGCGGACACCGCGGCGAGCACAATGGGGAGCATCCCGTAGTCGTACCATAATAGTGACCGTGAAGGACAGTATGTTGACCGACACCGGTGGACGGGTGAGTGCGGTGACCGCCGCGGTCGCCCGGCAGGTACGCGAGTTGCGGGCCGCCCGCGGCTGGTCCTTCGAGGAACTGGCCGGCCGGTCCGGGGTCAGCAAGGGCATGCTGGTGCAGATCGAGGGCGCGCGCACCAACCCGAGCATCGGCACGCTCTGCCGCGTCGCCGACGCCTTCGGCGTCAACATCGCGCAACTGCTGGAGCCCGCCGAGGAGAACACGGTGCGGGTGACCGCCGCGGACGAGGCACCGGTGCTGTGGCGCGGCGCGAACGGGGGCGCGGCGCGCCTGCTCAGCGGCATCGGCGAACCGGACATGGTCGAGCTCTGGGACTGGCGGATGCGGCCCGGCGAGGCCCTGCACTCCCCCGACCACCCACCCGGCACCCGGGAGATCCTGCACGTGCTGGACGGAGCCCTGACCGTCACCGTCGACGGCGTCGACCACGAAGTGCGCGCCGGCGAGACGGTGGAGTTCCACGCCGACCGGCCGCACGGCTATCGCACCGCCGGCGACGCGCCGGTACGCCTGATGATGGTGACGGCGACACCGTCGGGCGAGTGGGACCGGCGGACCCGGTCACGCGGGCCGCGCCCGAGCTGACTCGGGCGCGGTCGCGGCGACGGCTCAGGCCGACTTCTCCTCGCGGTCCCGGCGACGCCGGCCGGTGAACTCGCGGGGCACGATGGTCGGGTTGACGTTCTCCAGGACGGCCTCCCGGGTGATCAGCACCCGGGCCGCGTCGGGGTTGCTCGGCACCTCGTACATCACGGAGAGGAGCACCTCCTCCATGATGGCCCGCAAGCCACGGGCGCCGGTGCCGCGGAGCATGGCCTGGTCGGCGATGGCCTCCAGCGCCGGCTGCTCGAACTCCAGCTCGACGCCGTCGAGCTCGAACAGGCGCTGGTATTGCCGGACCAGCGCGTTGCGCGGCTCGGTGAGGATCTTCACCAGGGCGCCCCGGTCGAGGCTGCGCACGTTGGTGATCACCGGGAGCCGGCCGATGAACTCGGGGATCAGCCCGAACTTCAACATGTCTTCCGGCATGACCTGGCTGAAGATGTCATCGGTCGACCGCTCCGACACCGACCGGAGCCGGGCGCCGAAGCCGGTGCCGCCGGAGCCGGTGCGGGCCTCGATGATCTGGTCGAGGCCGGCGAACGCGCCACCGCAGATGAACAGCACGTTCGTGGTGTCGATCTGGATGAACTCCTGGTGCGGGTGCTTCCGGCCGCCCTGCGGCGGCACGTTGGCGACCGTGCCCTCCAGCATCTTCAGCAGCGCCTGCTGCACGCCCTCGCCGGAGACGTCCCGGGTGATCGACGGGTTCTCCGACTTACGGGCGATCTTGTCGACCTCGTCGATGTAGATGATGCCGGTCTCGGCGCGCTTGATGTCGTAGTCGGCGGCCTGGATCAGCTTGAGGAGGATGTTCTCCACGTCCTCGCCGACGTAGCCCGCCTCGGTGAGCGCGGTGGCGTCGGCGATCGCGAACGGCACGTTGAGCATCCGGGCCAGGGTCTGCGCCAGGTGGGTCTTACCGCAGCCGGTCGGGCCGAGCAGCATGATGTTGGACTTGGCCAGCTCGACGCCGTCGCTGCCGGAGCCCGGCGCGCCGGCGGCCTCGGCCTGGATCCGCTTGTAGTGGTTGTAGACCGCGACGGCGAGCGCCTTCTTGGCCTGCTCCTGACCCACGACGTAGTTGTCGAGGAACTGGCAGATCTCCATCGGCTTGGGAAGCTCTTCCCACTTCACCTCGCCGGACTCGGCCAGCTCTTCCTCGATGATCTCGTTGCAGAGATCGATGCACTCGTCGCAGATGTAGACCCCGGGACCCGCGATGAGTTTCTTGACCTGCTTCTGCGACTTGCCACAGAAGGAGCACTTCAGTAGGTCGCCGCCGTCACCGATCCGTGCCACCTACGTTCTCCCTGCACTCATCGGCCGGAGCGCCGGCCCTGACCTGCGGGCGCCGCGGCGCCCGTCCGTCCCTGTCGTCCCACTGTGCTGTCGGCTCCACCCGATCCGACCCGGAGCGGTACAGACCCGACGTTACCCGGTGGCCGGGTTTTCTCCGACCCCCAAAACGGGTGTGTCAGAGGTCGGCCGGGGTCCACCCCCGACCGACCTCCGACCCCGCACGTGCTCAGCCCGCGGCGTGAGTCGCCAGCAGACCCTTCTTGCGGCTGGTCAGGATGGTGTCGACCAGCCCGTACTCCTTGGACTCCTCGGCCGTCATGATCTTGTCACGGTCGATGTCCTTGCGAACCTGCTCGATCGGCCGGTTGCAGTGGCGGGACAGCATGTCCTCCAGCTGCGTCCGCATCCGCAGGATCTCCCGCGCCTGGATCTCGATGTCCGACCCCTGACCGTAGCCACCCTCGGTGGCCGGCTGGTGGATGATGATCCGGGAGTTCGGCAGCGCCATCCGCTTGCCCGGGGTGCCCGCGGCGAGCAGCACCGCCGCCGCGCTGGCCGCCTGACCGAGGCAGACCGTCTGGATGTCCGGACGGACGTACTGCATGGTGTCGTAGATCGCCGTCATGGCGGTGAAGGACCCACCCGGCGAGTTGATGTACATGATGATGTCGCGGTCCGGGTCGGTGCCCTCCAGCGTCAGCAGCTGGGCCATCACGTCGTTTGCCGACGCGTCGTCCACCTGGACGCCGAGGAAGATGATCCGGTCCTCGAAGAGCTTGTTGTAGGGATTCGACTCCTTCATCCCGTACGACGTGCGCTCGACGAACGACGGCAGGACGTAGCGGTTGTGCACGGCCGCGAACTGGGGCGGCAGGCTCAGGTCGGTCATCGTCAGCTCCTCGATCAGCTCAGGGTCCCGGCGCCATCCGGAACCTGCGCGGCCCCGATGATCACCTTGTCGATGAAGCCGTAGTCCATGGCCTCCTGGGCGGTGAACCAGCGGTCGCGGTCCGAGTCCGCCTCGATCTGGGCCTGGGACTGGCCGGTGTGGTGCGCCACCCGCTCCTGGAACATCCGCTTGGTGTAGAGCATCTGCTCGGCCTGGATCGCGATGTCCGACGCGGTGCCACCGAGGCCGCCCGAGGGCTGGTGCATCATGATCCGCGCGTGCGGCAGGGCGTAACGCTTGCCCTTGGTGCCGGCGCAGAGCAGCAGCTGGCCCATGGAGGCGGCCATGCCCATCGCCACGGTCGACACGTCGTTGTCGATGTACTGCATGGTGTCGTAGATCGCCATGCCGGAGTAGACCGAGCCACCCGGCGAGTTGATCCAGAGGAAGATGTCGCGGTCCGGGTCCTCCGCCGCGAGCAGCAGCAGCTGCGCGCAGATGCGGTTGGCCACCTGGTCGTTCACCTCACTGCCCAGGAAGATGATCCGTTCCTTGAGCAACCGGTTGTAGACCGAGTCGTCGAGGTTGCCAATGGAGTCGCCACCGCGGGCCTCGATCGCCCGGAGCGACTTCTTGGGGATGTGCATGTCGGTCATGGCAGCCCTTCGCTCTCCGTACCGTCCTGTCCGACACTAACCGCTCCGCCTCCGGGCGCACTCCCGGTCGGGGCACTGTTCGCTCTCAGCGCAGTCACCCGCTCGGCGTACCCCGGAAAGGGTTTCGGCCGCCGCCCGGCGCGCAGCGCGGGACGGCGGCCGTCGCCTGACGATCAGTGCTGGTGGTCGTGCTCGGCCTCGTTCTGGGCCCGCAGCGCGTCGAGGGAGACCTCGTTGCCCGCCGCGTCCTTGATCTTGATCTTCTCCATCACCGCGGCGAGCGCCTTGCCCCGGCGGACGTCGCCGAAGACGGCCGCGGCGGCGCCGGAGCGGGCCAGCTGGTCGTAGTACTGCTGCGGAGCCATGCCGGCGCGCTGCGCCCGGTGCACGATCTCGTGCCCGAACTCGTCGTCGGAGACCTGCACGTCCTCCGCGTCGGCCAGCGTGTCCAGCAGGAGCTGGATCTTGACGCCGTCGGTCGCCGCCTCGGTCAGCTCGGCGTCGATCTGCTCCTCGGTCTTCTCCTCCGCGGCGAGGTATTCCTCCATGGAGGCGCCGATGCGCTCGAGCTGGTCGACCATCGCGGCCTTGCGGCTCTCGACCTCCTCCTTGACGACACCCTCCGGCGCCGGCACCTCGGCGGCGGCCACCATCTGCTCGAGGGCCTTGTCCCGGGCGGCGTAGATCTGCTCGACCTGCTTGCCGCGGGTGACCCGCTCGCGCAGGTCGCCGCGCAGCTCCTCGATCGTGTCGAACTCGCTGGCCATCTGCGCGAAGTCGTCGTCGAGCTCGGGAAGCTCCTTCTCCTTGACCGTGCGGACGGTCACCGCCACGTCGGCGTCACGGCCGGCGTAGTCGCCGCCCACCAGCTGGGTGGTGAAGGTGGTGCTGTCGCCGGCGGCCAGGCCGACCAGCGCCTCGTCCAGGCCCGGCAGGAGCTGCTTGCTGCCGACCTCGTGCGAGATGTTGCTCGCCGACCCGCCCGGGACCTCCTCGCCGTCGACCGTGGCGTTCAGGTCGATCTGGACGAAGTCGCCCTCCTGGGCGGCCCGCTCGACGGTCTTCAGCGTGGCGAACCGCTCGCGGAGGCTGCCGATCTGGTCGTCGATCTCGCTGTCGGCGATCTCGATCTCGTCGACGGTCACCTCGATGGTGGCCGGGTCCGGCAGGGTGATCTCCGGCCGGACGTCGACCTCGGCGGTGAAGTTGAGCGAGTCACCGTCGTTGAACTCGGTGATGTCGACCTCGGGACGGCCGAGCGTCTTCAGGTCGTGCTCGCGGACCGCCGCGAGGATGTTCTGCGGGATGGCCTCCTGGATCGCCTCGTTGAGGACGGTCCCCCGGCCCACCCGCTGGTCGATCACCGCGCTGGGAACCTTGCCCCGGCGGAAGCCGGGAACCTGGACCTGCTGGCCGATCTCCCGGTACGCCTTCCTGAGGCTCGGCTCGAGCTCGACGAACGGCACCTCGATGGCGAGCCGCACGCGCGTCGGGCTCAGAGTCTCGACGGTGCTCTTCACAGGCGTACTCCTTGACGGATCAGGGTGTTGAAGTCTGGGGCGTGATTGCGCGCATCGAGTGTAGGCGAGTCGGCCTGCGGCATCGGCAGGGCCCGGGCACCACGCGGAGAAACCGGCGGTTCCCGGGACGATCCGGTCGCGAACGACAGTCGGGGTGGCGGGATTTGAACCCACGGCCCCTCGCTCCCAAAGCGAGTGCGCTACCAAGCTGCGCCACACCCCGTGGCAACGACGAGTGTATGCCGTCCGGACCCCCGTGTGGGTGACCGGGGCGCGGGTGGGCGCTGCGCGCCCGGCTCCGGGATTCGGTAGGCTGTCTGGCGCGCCCCGCGACAGCGAGGCGCTCGCGGGCGTAGCTCAATGGTAGAGCTTCAGTCTTCCAAACTGACTACGCGGGTTCGATTCCCGTCGCCCGCTCCACGAGAACAGACCCGGGTGGATCAGCCGGAAGCTGACCATGGGTGGTCCGGCATCCGTGCCGCCCCCTACCGGGGAGGCCGGCCCGTCGGGTCGCCGGCCAGCAGGCACCCCTGGAGCGTGGCCGGGCCCCGCAGCGTCAGGAACGGTCGCGGGTCCGACCCGTCCCGGTTCGCCGCGTAGAGGGTCGGGGCCGGTCCCGCCTCCGGGTGGCCGCGGAAGAACACCCGCTGCCCGGCACCGGCCAAGGGGGCGGCGCCGTCGCCCACGAGCATCCGGCCGCCGTCGCGGACGTCGACGCTGACGTGCGGCCACGAGTCGTCCTGCCAGAAGCGGCAGACGACGTGGTCCTCGTCGACCCATGCGGCGTTGGTCGGTGGCACCAGGTCCGCCTGGTCGAGATGGGCGATCTCGCGACCGGTCAGGTCCAGCACGACGGTGACGATCGCATCGTCGTCCTCGTCGGTGGCACGCAGGTGGGTCGCGGCGATCCGCCGCCCGTCCGGCGACCACCCGATCCCACTCTCCGCCGACCAGCCACCCTTCGACCGCGTCCACAGCCGCCGCCGCACGCCACCGGCGAGATCGATCACGCTCACCACCGTCAGGCCGCCGGTCTCCGGGTCGTCGTCGTCGGGGTCGGAGGCCGTCGTCAACACCGCCAACGCCGTCCCGTCCGGCGAGAACTGGGCCAGGTGGTCCGAGGACTCACGCTCGTCCGACGCCAACCATCGCTCGTGGCCGGTGGCCAGATCATGCAGCCCCACGACGGGCGACGCCGGGAACGGATCCACGTCGACGACGGCTGCCGTCCGGCCGTCGGGAGCGAGGGCGAGCACGAGGCGGCTCGTCCCGAACAGGGCCGGCGGGTAGACGAACCCGCCGGTCTCCGGATCGAGGGCGACGGCCACGTTCCCGGGCCCGCCGACGAGAGGGAGCAGGACCGGTGTGCGCGCCACCGCCCGGTGCGGAAGGACGTCCAGGTCGACGTCGTACTCACGGTCGGACATGTGCCCTCCGATGGCCGGTGACGGGTTCGGATCGGACCGGACGGTCAGGACAGCCGGCGGCGGATCCGCTCCCGGTCGTCCGCCGGCAGGGCGTCGGCCACCAGCAGTCGGGGCAGCAGCTCCGGCTCCGAGGTCACCGCGCGGAACAGGAACGCCACCGTCACGTCGTGGTCGGGCCGGTGCACGACCTCCACCGGATCACCGGCGGCGATGCTGCCGGGCGAGATCACCCGCAGGTACGCCCCCGGCACGACGGCGGCGGTGAACCGCTTGATCCAACCCTGCTCGCCCAGCCAGCCCTGGAACGTGCCGCACGGGATGCGCGCGCAGGACACCTCCAGCACGACGTCCGCCCCGATCCGCCACCGCTCGCCGATCAGTGCGCCGTTCACGTCCAGGCCGGCGGTGGTCAGGTTCTCGCCGAAGCTGCCGTTGCCCAGCGACCGGCCCAGCTCGGCCTGCCAGCGGTCCAGGTCCTCCCGGGCGTACGCGTAGACGGCCTGGTCGGTGCCGCCGTGGTGGGCCACGTCGTAGACCCGGTCGCCGGCCAGGCCGACGTCGCCGGCGCCCTTCGGGCCGGGCGCGGTGACCGCGACCGGGCCGTCCACGGGCTGCTTGTCGATGCCGGTCGCCCCGATCCCCTTCCAGGGGTTGGGTCGGGGTCGGCCAACGTTCACGGAGAGCACCCTCATGGTCCGCGACGGTAGGGCCCGCACCGGGCGACCGGCCACCGAATTCCCGGCCCGGCGAGCCGGGCTGCGCGGGCTGCGTACGATGCGGGCCGGACATGCCCGCGTCGGCCGGAGGTAGCGACGGATGTCAGGCCAGCAGGACGGTTTCGCCCTCGGCGTGGACCTCGGCACCTCGAACACGGTGGCGGTGCTGCGCCGGCCGGACGGGACCACCCGGCCGGTGCTCGTGGACGGGCACCCGATCCTGCCGTCGGGGGTGTACGCCGACGCCGACGGTCAGCTGCACGTCGGGCGGGACGCCCAACGGCTGGCCCAGGCCGATCCGGCCGGCTACGAGCCGAGCCCGAAGCGTCGGGTCGACGAGGAGACCGTCGAGCTGCGCGGGCGGGCGTACCGGCCGGCGGAGCTGCTGGCCGCGACGCTGCGCGCGGTCGCCGACTCGGCGCTGGCCGCGGTCGGTCACCTGCCTCCGGCGGTGGTGACGCACCCGGCGGCCTGGGCGCCGGCCCGACGGCAGGTGCTGCACGACGCGGTGGAACTCGCCGGCTGGCCGGCGGCGGCCGAGCACACGCTCGCCGGGCCGATCGCGCCCGGCACCCGCCTGCTGCGCGAGCCGGTCGCCGCGGCCCGCTACTACACCCAGGTGCTGCGCCGGCCGGTGCCGGTGGGCGGCGCGGTGGCGGTGTTCGACTTCGGCGGCGGCACGCTCGACGTGGCGGTGCTGCGCAACGAGGGCGCCGATCCGTGGGGCGACTCGGGCTTCCAGCTCGTCGCCACCGGCGGGCTCGCCGACCTGGGCGGGCTCGACCTGGACGCGGCCCTGCTCGGGCGGCTCGGCGAACTGGTGCGGCCCGGCCACGCGCGGCAGTGGGCGCGGCTGACCGAGCCGGCGACCACCGCCGACCGGCGGGACCGGCAGCAGCTCTGGGACAACGTGCGCGGCGCGAAGGAGATGCTCTCCCGAGCCGTGGTCGCGCCGGTGGCCGTGCCGGGCGTGGAGGCCGCCGTCCCGCTGACCCGGGCGGACTTCGAGCGCCTCGCCGCCCCGATGCTCGCCCGCGCGGTCGCCGAGACCCGCGACGTCACCGCCGCCGCCGGGCTGCGCCCGGAGCAGCTCTCCGGGCTGTTCCTGGTCGGCGGCTCGACCCGGGTGCCGCTGGTGGCCCGGCTGCTGCACGCCGAGCTGGGCATCGCGCCGACCGTGCTGGAGCAGCCGGAGCTGCCGGTCGCCGAGGGCGCGCTGACCGACCTGCCACTGCCACGGCGACCCGGCCGGCCCGCGGGGCCGGTGCAGCAGGTGCCGGCGGCGGCCGACGCGCCCCCGGCCGGTCCGCCGGCACCCCGGGGCGCACCCGACCGGGCGGCGGGACGGGACACCACCGTGCCGGCGGCGGCCGGGGAGGAACTGACGGCGGCGGTCGGACCGCACGGCACGGCCGTCGGGCCGGGGACCACCGCCCCGGCCGGCCCGTCCGGCACGCCGGCCGCCGACGCGACGACCGCGGCTGCCGGCGGCCCGCACGGCACGCTCGTCGCCGACCCGGCCGGCCCCACCCCGCCCGGGTACGCCCCGACGTCCGCCCCTCCCGGCGGGTCGGCGCACGCCACGCCCGGGTACGCCCCGACGTCCGCCCCTCCCGGCGGGCCGGGACACGGCGCGGCCGGCGTACCCCAGGGCTGGCCGGGCGCTGCCGGCGTACCCGGAGCCTGGTCCTCCGCCCCCGCGGGCGGCGCGGCGCGTGGCGGCGGCCGACGGGGCCGCTGGCTCGCGGCGGGCGCCGGCCTGGTGGTCGTCGCGGTGGCCGCCGCGACGCTGCTGTGGGTGTTCCGGGACCGGCACCCGGCGCTCGACTTCCACACCCCGCCGGAGCTGGTCGGGACCGTGCCGGTGGGCGACGAACGGCCCGGCGCGATGTTCACCGCGACGCTCGGCGAGCGGGCCTACCTGGCCTGGTCACGGCCGGACGACCGGCTCACGGTGCGGGCGGTGGAGGCCGCCACCGGCCGGAAGCTGTGGGAGGAGCCGACCGGGGTGAGCGCCGAACGGTGGGCCGGGATCCGGGCCCTGCCCGACGGCGTCGCGGTGCTCGCCGACGCCTCCGGGTCGAGCACGGCCCGCCCGCTGGCGGTGCTCGACGGCGACACCGGCGCGCAGCGGTGGAACACCAGCATCGCCGGCGACGACGAGATCTTCCTCGGCGCCGGCACGCTGGTCCGGCTGGACCGTGCCGGCAACCGGCTGGTCGGGTTGCGGCTGGACGACGGCCGGGAGCGGTGGACGCTGGGCAACCCGCGCAGCGAGTACGGCGACGCCCGGACGGTGGTGGTGCCGGTCGGCACCGGGGCGGCGCTGGACGGCGCCGCGCACCCGGACGGCTCGCCGCTCGCGCCGTGGGCCGGCGAGGCCGACCGGCTGGTGCAGGTGGGCGCGGACCGTTCGGTGCGGGTGCTGGCCATGGAGACCGGGAAGATCCTGCGCGATCGCGGCAACGTGGCCGACCTCGACGACCCGGTGGCCGCCCGCGACGACCGGCTGTACGTGGCGGAGAACGACCGAGGGCTGCGGCTGCTCTCCTACGACCTGGGCGGCCTCGGCACGCCCGACGTGCTCTACGAGGCCACGGACCGGGACAGCCGGGTGAAGGCGCTGGTCACCTGCGGCAAGCACCGCGCGTGCCTGCTGGAGGTGCCCGGCGCCGGCGCCGACGGCACGCAGGTGGTGGCCGTGACCGAGGGCGAGGGCAGCCGGCACTGGGCGGCCCCGCAGGCGACGCGGCTGGTCCCACTCGGCGAGCACCTGCTGGCGGAGCGGACCCTGCCCCGGGACTCGGTGACGCTGTTCGCGCCGGACGGCGAGCCGGTGCTGCGCGACCGCGACGGGACGGCGGTCCGGCTGGACGCCGGCAACCTGCTGCTGTTCGACAAGGAGCCGAGCGGCTACGAGGACGACCGGGTCCTGGCCGGCCTCGCGGTCGGCGACAAGCCGGTCGAGATGGGGAAGGTGCAGCAGATCCGCAGCGAATCCTGCTCCTGGAACACCGAGATGCTGGTGTGCGGCGCGGAGAAGGAGTTCCGGCTGTACCGGTTCGCCGGCTGAGCGCCGAGACCGAAAGTGAGCTTGACAGTCGTCGATGCCTCGACTGGTCTGGACGTTCGAGAGATCGACGTCCGTCAGGAGGCCCCGTGTTCGTCCGACGACGGTGGACCGCGCTCGCCACCACCAGCATCCTGATCACCGCCGGCCTGCTCCATCCCGACCCCGGCGTGGCCGCGCCGACCGCTCCCACGATCACCCTGGCACCCGCCGAGACCGCCCTGGTCCGGGTACGACTCGCCGACGAGGCGCAGCTCGCCCGCCTGGTCGCCGGCGGCGCCGACCTGGCCAACCGACCCCGGTCCCGCGACGGCCACCCGGTCGCCGACCTCGTCCTCACCGGCCGGCAGCTCGCCGACCTCACCCGGCAGGGCGCGGACGCGCTGCAGATCGTGCAACGCGCCGACGACGGCGCCCGGCGGCTCGCCGAGAGCACCCGCGCCGCCCAGGCCCGCACCCGCGCCGGGCTGCGCGCCGCCGACGGGGCCGACACCCTCCAGTTCCTCCAGGCGTACTGGTGGACCACCGGCGGGAAGACCTTCCTGCAGGCCCAGGTGGCCACCACCGCCACGGACGACCCGGACGTGGAGATCACGGTGAGCTGGCGCACCGCCGACGGCGCCACCGGCTCCTTCCCGCTCTACCGCTTCGAGGACTCGGGGGAATACCAGTACCACTACGCGCTGCCGCAGCCGGTGCCCGGCCGGCCGGTGCAGCTCACCGCCACCTCCAGCCTCGGCGGGACGAGCCGGCCGGTCACCCCGTCGCCCTGGCCGAACGCCGCCCCGCCGCCGCAGCCCGCCGGCTACCAGAAGGACTTCATCGACGCCTACCTGACGCCCGTCGACATCAAGGCCCGCATCGCCCGGCTGGGCCGGCAGTACCGCGACCTGGTCGACGTCATCGACCTGCCGAACCGCACCCAGGGCTACCGCCGCACCGCCGCCGCGTACCTGGGTGACCCGACCGCCGCGGCCGTGGTGGTGGAGTCGGTCCGCTTCGGCGACCAGGGCATGAACGGCGTACAGGCGCGCACCGTCGACCCGGGCCGGGCCGACCGGCCGCTGACCGTCCGCTACCGCGACCGGGTGCTCACCGTGTCGCTGGCCACCGACGCCGCCGGCAAGGTGACCAGCACCACCGACGACGTCGCCGCCGCGATCAACGCCCGGCAGGGCACGCGCCTGCGGGCCACCGTGGAGGACGGCTCGGCCGGGCTGCCCATGCCGGTCGCCGGACCGGTACGCCTCGACGACGGGTTGCAGGGCGCCGAGGTGCCGGCCCGCCCGTGGACCGTGCAGGCGCTGCGCATCGGCAAGCACCGCGACGGCTCCCGGATCGGGGTGCTCGCGTACTCGCAGGAGCACGCCCGGGAATGGGCGACGCCGCTGGTCACGCTGGAGTTCGCGGAGCGGCTGCTGGCCAACGCGCGCACCGACGCGGCGACCCGGAGCCTGCTGGAGCAGGTGGACGTGTTCGTGATCCCGACGGTGAACCCGGACGGCGCGAACTACTCGTTCCACGACTACAACTTCCAGCGCAAGAACCTGGTGAACCACTGCACCGGTACCGCCCGCGACCCGAGGTACCGCACCAGCTGGGGCGTGGACGTCAACCGCAACTACACCGTCGGGTCGCTGTTCGACGGCTACGTGGGCGCCAGCGCCAACTGCCTCTCCGGCAACTACGCCGGCACGGCGGAGCTGTCCGAGCCGGAGAGCCGCAACGTGGTCGACCTGGCCAAGGCGCACCCCAACATCAGGTTCGCGATGAACGTGCACTCCTACGGGGGTTACTTCATGTGGCCGCCCGGGGCGTACAAGGCCGACGGGCGGGTCACCCTGCCGCGCCCGTCGATCGACGAGTCCACGCTGTTCCTGGCCAGCGCCCGACGGATCGTCGGCGCCATCGCGGCCGAACGCGGCACCGTCACCTGGCCGTCGCAGACCGGCCCGGTCGCCGACGTGCTCTACTCGGCGGCCGGCAACTCGGCCGACCAGCTCTACTACGAGCTGGGCATCTTCGCCTGGGACTTCGAGGTCGGCAACGACAGGTGGAACGAGACCACCGGGCAGTGGGAGGGCGTCGGCTTCCAGCCGCCCTTCGGCGAGGCGCACGGCGAGTCCCAGGAGTACGCCGGCGGCCTGATCGAGCTGGTAAGGGTGGCCCGCGACCACGCGGCCGCGTCGGCGAGGCCCTGACCGCTCATCCCGACGGGCGACGGATGAACCGGGCGGCGCGGGGTAATGCGAGCGCCGTCCTGGAGGAGTGACGACCGGCGTCGCGGCGTACCGCGACCGGGCGTGCGGGCGGGCGGCACCACGCCGACCCGCCCGCCGCCGTCCCCCGCCGGCGGCCGGAGTCCGCTAGCGTGCCCTCCCGTGAAGAAGACTCGTATCGCCCCGGTCGTCCTGGCCTGCGCCCTGGCGACGCTCACCGCCTGCGGCGGCGAGGACCCCGACACCGAGGCGGGTCCCGCGGCCACGTCCGCCTCGCCCCCCGCCGCGACGACCCCCGCCGCCCCGGCCACCCCCGCCGCCACCGCCTCCTCGCCGGCCGCGGCGAACACCGCCGGCGACAAGCGGCTCTGCGAATCCGTCAAGAAGTCGGGCGACGAGATGAAGGCGCGGCTCGTCTCCGCCGTGCAGGCCGGCGGCGACCCCGATGTCGAGGTCACCAAGATCCTGGCCGAGATGGGCCGGACCGCCACCGCGCTGGCCGCGACCGGGGGCGGCGGCGCCGCGGGCACCGCCCTGAAGAAGTTCGGCGCGGAGAACACCAAGGCGGCGAAGGCCGCCGACCCGAGCACCGCCGCCGACAGCGCCGCCATGGAGAAGGCCGGCGCGGACCTCAACGCCGCCTGCAAGGCGGCCGGGGTCACCACCAGTTTCTGACCCGTCCGGCGCGGGCGGGCGGCGTCCTGCCGACCCACCCGCGCCGGGTGGCTCAGTTGCCGGTGACCCAGTTCCAGGCGGAGACCACCCACTCGGTCTGCTGGAGGTAGGCCACCCCCACCCCGGCCAGGAAGAGCGCGGTGATCATGTGTGCGCCGCGGGCGCTGCGACGCACCCGGCCGAGCTGCCGCTCCAGGACCAGCCGGCCGAGCAGCCGGGCCAACGCGAACAGGCCGACGGCGGTGAGCAGGCTGAGCACGAACGTGAGCAGCGGAGCGATCAGGTTGCCCCGGCCGGAGATCGCCCAGATGCCCCAGCAGACGAACGCGAACAGCGCGCCGGCCGCGCTCCACTCCCCGCCCCGGCGCGCCTGGGCCAGGTGCCAGCTCATCGACCGGCGCGGCGCCGGCTCGCCGGCCCAGTCGCCGTGCTCCACGGTGGGGAACTGCTCGGTGCGGGGGGTACGGCGCGGGCCGACCGCCGCCACCCCGCGCTGGAACGCGTCCCGCTGCCCGGGCACCACGCCCGGCTGGGGCGGCACCTCCACGGTGCGCTCCGCCCACGGCTGTGTCTGGTCCGGCATCTTCCGTCCTCCCCCTCGACCGACGTCGGCCTCCGGTTCGAGGGTAGCCACCCGGCAAATAGGGTGCCGACCCCCACCGTGATCGGGTACACACGGGCGATGACCGACGCGGTGGTGCCCCGGGCCGAGGACTTCGACGAGATCGCCGCGCTGCTGGCGTTGGCCTTCCACAACGACCTCGATCCCGAGATGCAGGCGATCGAACGTCCGATCTTCGAGCCGGAACGGTCGCTGCTGGTCCGCGACGGCCGGACGGCGGTGGCGCACGCCGCCGCGTTCAGCCGCGACCTGGCAGTGCCCGGGGCGGACGTGCCGGCCGCGCACGTGACGATGGTGGCGGTCGCGCCCACGCACCGCCGCCGGGGCCTGCTCAGCGGGCTGATGCGCCGGCAGCTACGGGAGATCCGCGACGCCCGCCGCGAGCCGGTCGCGGTGCTCTGGGCCAGCGAGGGCCGCATCTACCCCCGGTTCGGCTACGGCTCCGCGGCCCAGCGGCTGGTGCTGTCCGCCGACACCACCGGGCTTCGGCTGCCCGACCCGACGCCCGCCGAGGGCACGCTGCGCCTGGATCGACCGGCCGCGCACGCCGGCGAACTGGCCCGACTGTACGAACGGGCGCGCGCCGACCGCCCCGGCTGGTCCCGCCGCGACGAGCGCTGGTGGGCGTACGTGCTGGCGGAGGTGAAGAGCCTGCGGGGCGGCGCCACCGCGCGACGGGTGCTGCTGCACGACGGGCCGGACGGGCTCGACGGCTACGCGCTCTACCGCACCAGGGACGAGTGGAGCGGTGGCGTTCCCCGCAGCGAGGTGCAGGTCGCCGAGGTGGTGGCGCACACGCCGGCGGCGTACCTGGCGCTCTGGCGGCTGCTGCTCTCGGTCGACCTGACCCGGCGGCTCTCCTTCCCGATCGCCGCCGTGGACGAGCCGCTGCTGCGCCTCGTCGACGAACCCCGCCAACTCGCCCCGCAACTCGCCGACGGGCTCTGGGTACGGATGGTGGACGTGCCGGCCGCGCTCGCCGCCCGCCGCTACGCCGCCGACGTCGACGTGGTGGTCGAGGTCGTCGACCCGCTGCTGCCGGAGAACAGCGGCCGATGGCGGCTGGTCGGCGGGCCGGCCGGCGCGGAGTGCACGGCCACCACCGCGCCGGCCGGGTTGGCCTGCGACGTCCGCGCGCTCGGGGAGCTCTACCTGGGCGGCGCGACCCCGGCCGCGCTGGCCGCCACCGGCCGGGTCCGCGAGCTGATCCCGGACACCCTGGCCACCACCACCGCGGCCTTCACCTGGCACCGCTCCCCCACCCCCATGGAGGTCTTCTGACCCACCCGCCGCCGCGCCCCGCCGATGATCAAGCTTTGCTCCCCACCGCTCGCGCCCCCTGAGCGTGGGTGCAACGGCATGGGTGTGTCATGGCCCGCTAGACACCCATGGCGTCCCAGCCGACTGTCGGACGACCCATTTGAAAAGACGCCCCCCCGGCTGCAGCCCTCACAAGCAACAGCCACCGGCCACCGCGACGGTCGACGTCGCCGGCAATTCCCGTGCGGCAAAGTGGGAGCGGATGGTTGATCAAGGAGTTCGCGTCGCCGCGGAGATCGACTCCGACACAAACCCCTTGATCAACCCCAAGGACGGCCCCGCCGGGGCGGGCGGAAGTGGGCGGTGATCATGAGGTTGACGGCATCAATGGAGATCAGAAACGCCGTCAACCTCATGATCACGGCATCGGAGGCCGGTGCCGCCCACCCCTCCCCGGCGACCTTGGAGTTGTGGCACCTCGGATACCGGGGTGATCCCGACATCGCAGGCGCCACAACTCCAAGATCGTGGAGCGGTCGCCTCGCCGGGCCGACCGGGGGCGGGGCGGGCGGTACGGTCGGTGGGTGGGTGAGGCGGAGCGACGGCGGCGGCGACTGCGGCATCAGGGCGAGACGACCGAGGCGGTCGGCGCCGGGGCGGCGAGCGCGCACCCGGCCCGCGAGACGGGCGCGAGCACGGCCGGGGCGGCGAGCGCGCACACGGCCCGCGAGACGGGCGCGAACACGGCCGGGGCGGCGGGGGCGAGCACGGCCGTGGAGACGAGCGCGAGCACGGCCGGGGTGCACGACGACGTCGCGCCCCGCCCCCCGCACGGTCCCCGACGCACCGAGCAGGGGCCCGGCACCCGACGTGGTGAGCCGGAGTCCGAACCACGGGGTCGGCGTGGCGCGTCCTCCGCCGACGAAGGCGAACGAGGACTGCGTGGTCTCGTCGGCTCGGGATCGTCGCAGGTGAGCGTCACCGCTGCGATGCGGGCGCGGGACGCCGCCCGCCCCACCGACGACGACCTCGCCGAGGCCGAGGCGCGGGTGGTGCTGGTCCGCCGCAACTGGGTGCCCCGCGAGGAACTGCCCCGCGGCGGACGCTGACCGGCCGCGCCGAACGGGTCAGGCGGGCAGTTCCGGCAGCCGGCGGCTCTGCTCGTAGTCGGCCACCTGGGCGATCCGCCGACTGTGCCGGGGGTTGCCGGAGAACGCCGTGGTCAGGAACGCCTCGACCAGGGCGGTGGCCTCGTCCAGCGTGTGCTGCCGGGCGCCGATCGCGACGACGTTCGCGTCGTTGTGCTCCCGGGACAGCTGGGCGGTCTCGACGTTCCAGGCGAGCGCCGCCCGGACGCCGGCCACCTTGTTCGCGGCGATCTGCTCGCCGTTGCCGGAGCCGCCGATCACGACGCCGAGGCTGCCCGGGTCGCCGACCACCCGGTCGCCGGTGTGCAGGCAGAACGCCGGGTAGTCGTCGTCCGGGTCGAAGGCGTGCGGACCCACGTCCACCACCTCGTAGCCCTGCTTGGCCAGATGGTTGGCCAGGTGCACCTTCAGCTCGAAACCGGCGTGGTCGGATCCCAGGTAGACGCGCATACCGCGCAGTCTGACAGGCCCGCCTCCGCAATCGTCGCCCGGGCGGCGACCCGGAGGCGGTACGTCACACGCCGGTCAGCGGGGCAGCTCCGCCACCACCAGGCCGGCCCGCGCCTTCGGGGTGAACCAGGTGCTCTTGCGCGGCATCTTCTCCCGGGCCAGATTGACCGCGACGAAGTCGTCCACGGTCACCGGCGCCACCAGCACCGCCAGCTCGGCCCGGCCGGCGTCGACCTCACCGGTCAGCCAGCTCGCCGGGTAGTCGCCCCCCACGTACGTGATCCGCTTGTCGCCCGGGTCGAGGCCCAGCGCGTCGCGCAGCAGCAACCGCTCGACCAGCGCGTGGTCCAGGTTCTCCAACCGGCCGGCTCCCACGTGCGGCAGCGTCACCGCGTACCCCCGGCCGGCGAGGTGCAGGTGCACGGTGCCGCCGGTGGCCGGGACGCCGACCGGGCCGGCGGTCCCGGTGACCTCGGCCCCGGCGGCGCGGAGCCGGTCGAGCAGCTCGTCCGGCGTGGTGGTCAGCTCGCTGACCAGCCGGTTGTAGGGCTGGATGGCGACCGACGCCGGCGTGGTGATCACCGACAGGAAGCGCGGGAAGCCGCCGGTCTGCGCGGCCAGGCTGCGGTGGTTGCCGTCGGCGACCACCAGGTCGCCGCCGCCGGCCAGCGCGGTCAGCTCGTCCTGCGCCGCGCCCGGGCCGACCAGCCAGATCGCGTGCGTACGGCCGGACTGGTCGACGTCGGTCGCCGCGGGCGCGCCGGCCGACTCGGTCGCCGCCGCGAGCGCCGCGTGCAGCTCGTCGCCGCGCCCGGTCTGGAGCAGGAGTACGGGCGAGAGCAGGTGACCGAGCGCCTCGGCCAGCGCGACCCGCTCGCGCACCTTCGCGATGAACACGTCCTCGTTGCGGATCACCAGGCCGGGCTCGTCGGCGCGGGTGGAGATCTGGTCGGTGTCGACCATGGCCCACAGCCCGTACGCGCTCTCCTCACCCGGGGCGCTGATCCGGTAGAGCACCACCACCTGCTCGGCCGGGGTGTAGCTGCCGTCCGCCTTGGCCTCGGTGAGACGGGCCACCGCGTCCGGGAGGGCGTCGAGGAACGACTTGCCGACGCTGTCCGGTGCCCGGTGGGGCATCTCGATGCCCAGGGCGCTGTGCGGATTGGCCGCCACGATGGCGGTGATCTCCGCGTCGTCGGCGAACTCGTCGTAGTTCTGCGCGCCGGTGCCGCCAGTGGTGATCCAGGCCCGGGCGATCGGATGCACGACCGTCATGCCCGCTGACGCTACCCGTGCCCGTTCCGCCCCCGCCGCCGGACTCGCCCCCTTCCACCAGGTGAAAGGAGGGGCCCCCGCTTAACGCCTCCGGTAGAGGAGGGGCCCCCTGTTAACAGCCGCGGGATCAGGTGACGGGATCGCGGTGGCGGCCGGGGCCGGCCGGGCGGCGGGGCGGGGCGGACGGGCGGGAGCCGGCGTTGAGGCGTACCGTCGTCGCCCCTGCGGCGGCGCCCGTCCGGGTCGGCGCGCGACCGGCGCGGCCAGCCTCCGGCGGTGTCATCCGCGAGGTGGCCACCACCCGGGCCACTCCGACCACGATCGGCGGGGCCAGCAGGTCGGCCAGCTCGGCCGGACCGGCGGGCCAGTCGCCCTCGGCCACCGACCAGTACGTCGCACCGGGATCCTCGGTCGCCGGCTGCGTCGCGTCGTCGGACAGGCGGCGGTGCTTAGCCATTGAGAACGCCTCCAGGAGCTGCCGTGGTGCGGCCTCGCTCGGGGCCGCCGGCTGGGACACCCGGTGAAACGAGCCCCGCACCGGCCCGGTGACGGGCGGCGCGGGGCTCGGCGGGGTGTTAAGCGGGTCCCCCTCCTCTACCGGAGGCGTTAACAGGGGGCCCCTCCTTGCACCTCAGTCGAAGATGGGGGGCTGGGTGCGGGTGCGCTTCAGCTCGTAGAAGCCGGGGGTGGCGGAGACCAGCAGCACGCCGTCCCACAGCCGGCCGGCCGCCTCGCCCTTGGGCGCCGGCGTGATGACCGGGCCGAAGAACGCGACCTGGCCGGTGCCGTCCGGGCCGGGCGCGTGGACCACCGGCGTGCCCACCTCGGTGCCGACCGGCCGCATCCCGGCCTCGTGGCTGGCCCGCAGCGCGTCGTCGTACTGGGTGGACTCGGCGGCGTCGGCGAGCGCCGGGTCCAGCCCGACGTCGGTGAGCGCGCCGACCAGCATGTCCCGGCCCAGTTCCTCCTTGCCCAGGTGGATCCGGGTGCCCATCGCGGTGTAGAGCTTCGCCAGCGCCTCGGCCCCGTGCGCCTGCTCGACGGCGATGCACACCCGCACCGGGCCCCAGCCCTTGCGCATCATTTCCTGGTACTCCTCCGGCAGCTCCCGGCCCTCGTTCAGCACGGCCAGGCTCATCACGTGGAACCGGATGTCCACGTCCCGGACCTGCTCGACCTCCAGCAGCCAGCGGGAGGTGATCCACGCCCACGGGCACAGCGGGTCGAACCACATGTCCGCGGTGACACGTTCGGTCACGGTGTCGTCCCTTCACGTCTTCCCCGGCGCCGGGGACCCGGCGTCGTCACCGTCGATCCTCACCCCGCGCCCGGTCGATCGGTACCGGAATGAGAGCGTGACCTCGCCCACCGAAGGCGGTGCGTGCATGGAAGACTCGATCCTCAGCCGGCCGTCACGAGCGGACCGGGCTGAGACCGGTGCCGCGGGGCGCGGCGAGACGAGTGGGATGGAGACGAACAGTGCCGGGAGTGCGCAACCTGACCCAGGTCGAGGCGACGGAGCGGGCCCGCCTGCTCGAGGTGACCGGGTACGACATCAGCCTTGACCTGTCGACCGCCGTGCAGCCCACCGGTCGCACGTTCCGCTCGGTGACCGAGGTCCGGTTCCGCTGCGCCGAGCCGGGGGCGACCACCTTCATCGAGACGGCCGCCGAGTCGGTGCGCTCGGCCACCCTCAACGGCGATCCCGTCGACCTGTCCGACTGGTCCGCCGAGAAGGGCCTCACGCTGACCGGCCTGGCCGCCGAGAACGTGCTCGTGGTGGACGCCGACTTCGGCTACTCGAACAGCGGGCAGGGCCTGCACCGCACCGTCGACCCGGTCGACGGCGAGACCTACCTCTACAGCCAGTTCGAGACCGCCGACGCGCAGAAGGTCTTCGCCTGCTTCGACCAGCCCGACCTGAAGAGCGTCTACACCTGGCACGCCACCGTCCCGGACCACTGGAAGGTGGTGTCGAACATGCCGGTGGCCCGCGAGGAGGCCGCCGGCGAGGGCATGAAGACGCTGCACTTCACCGTGTCGGAGCGGATGAGCACCTACATCACCGCGCTCTGCGCCGGGCCCTACCACGAGGTGCGGCACACCCACGACGGCATCGACATGGGCTACTTCTGCCGGGCCAGCATGGCCCCGCACATGGACGCGGACGACCTGCACCTGATCACCACGCAGGGCTTCGACTTCTTCCAGGAGAAGTTCGGCGTGCGCTACCCGCTGCCCAAGTACGACCAGCTCTGGGTGCCGGACTTCAACGCCGGCGCGATGGAGAACTTCGGCTGCGTCACGCACGCCGAGTCGCACTACATCTTCCGCTCGCAGGTCACCGACTTCGAGTACGAGCAGCGGGCCAACACGATCCTGCACGAGCTGGCGCACATGTGGTTCGGTGACCTGGTCACCATGCGCTGGTGGAACGACCTGTGGCTGAACGAGTCGTTCGCCGAGTGGGCCAGCCACTGGTGCAACACCCACGCCACCCGGTTCACCGACGCCTGGACGACGTTCCTGTCCATCCGCAAGAACTGGGGCTACCGGCAGGACCAGCTCTCCTCCACCCACCCGGTCTACTGCGAGATGCCGGACCTGGAGGCCGTCGAGGTCAACTTCGACGGCATCACGTACGCCAAGGGCGCCAGCGTGCTGAAGCAGCTCGTCGCGTACGTGGGTGAGGAGCCGTTCCTGGCCGGCCTGCGCGCCTACTTCGGAAAGCACGCGTGGGGCAACGCCACCTTCGACGACCTGCTCTCCGAGCTGGAGGCGGCCTCCGGCCGGGAGCTGCGCAAGTTCGCCGCCCAGTGGCTGGAGACCGCGCAGGTCAACACGCTGCGCCCGGAGGTGACCGTCGGCGCCGACGGCACGTACGAGCGGGTGGTGGTCCGGCAGGAGGCGCCGGCCGGGCACCCGACGCTGCGCACGCACCGGATCGGGGTGGGTCTCTACGACCTGACCGACGGCCGGCTGGCCCGCCGCGAGCTGGTCGAGGTGGACGTGACCGGCGAGCTGACCGAGTTGTCCGCGCTGCACGGCAAGCCGGCCGCGGATGTGCTGCTGCTCAACGACGAGGACCTCACCTACACCAAGCTGCGGCTGGACGAACGGTCCATGTCGACTGTCGTGCAGCACATCTCCGGTTTCGACTCGTCGCTGGCCCGGGCGCTGTGCTGGACGGCCGCCTGGGACATGACCCGCGACGCCGAGCTGGCGGCCCGCGACTACGTGGCGCTGGTGCTGGCCGGGCTGACCACCGAGACCGACATCAACCTGGTGACTGCCACGCTGCGCCAGGCGACCACCGCGCTCACCTTCTACGCCGACCCGGAGTGGGCGCCGACCGGCTGGGCGGACCTGGCCCGCACCGCGCGGACCGCCCTCGCCGCGGCGGAGCCGGGCAGCGGTTTCCAGCTCGCCTGGGCCCGGGCGTACGCCTCCTCGGCCCGCTCCAGCGAGGATCTGGCGACGCTGCGCGGCTGGCTGGACGGCAGCGGGGTGCCGGACGGGCTGACCGTCGACACCGAGCTGCGCTGGACCGTGCTCCAGTCGCTTGTCGCGAACGGCGCGGCCGGGACCGCCGAGGTGGACGCCGAACTGGCCGGTGACCGCACCGCCAGCGGCGAGCGGGAGGCCGCGTACGCCTACGCCCTGGTGCCGACCGAGGCGAACAAGGCCGCGGTGTGGGCGCAGCTCACCGGCCCGGACGCGCTGCCCAACTGGCGCAACCGGGCGCTGTTGCAGGGTCTCACCCACCCGGCGCAGGTGGAGCTGATCGCGCCCTACCGGGAGCGCTACTTCGCCACCGTGGACCAGGTCTGGGCGCAGCGCGACAGCGAGCCGGCGCAGGAGTTCGTGCAGCTCGCCTACCCGTCGTACCTGGTCGACGAGGACACGGTCGCGGCCACCGACGCGTGGCTGGCCCGCGACGGCCAGCCGGCGTCGCTGCGCCGCCTGGTGGCGGAGGGCCGCGACGGCGTGGTCCGCGCGCTGAAGGCCCGCGAGCGGGACGCCCGCAGCGCCTGAGCAGGGGTACGACGGCCGGGGCCGGCGTGGGTGGGAGCCCGCGCCGGCCCCGGCCGTTTATCGTGTACGGAGGAGGTGGACGTGATGGCACAGCCGACCCACGAGTGGCGCCCACCCGAGCGCGACTGGCAGGAGCAGGACCTCTTCGACCTGCCCGAGGACGGTAACCGCTACGAGATCATCGACGGGAGCCTGCACGTGACTCCACCCCCGGGGTTCGGCCACCAGGAGCTGGCGGACGATCTGCGGATGGCACTCCGCCTCTCCGCGCCCCCCGGATGGCGGGTCATCCGGGAAGCCGGCCTGCGCGCCCCGGGCGGTAATCTCATTCCGGACGTCAGCGTGGTCAAGCCCGACGCCCCCCGCGACGGCCTGTGGCTGCACGCGGCGGATGTCGCGCTCGTCGTCGAGATCGAATCCCCGAGCAGCCGCCGGTACGACCGGCTGATCAAACCGACGCTCTACGCCGAGGCGGGCATCCCGCACTACTGGCGGGTGGAGCGGGGCGACTTCGGTCCGGTGATCTACCGCTACCACCTGGTCAAGGGCGTCCACTACAACATGGCGGGCACACTGGGGCCGGACGACCCCGTCCAGCTCGACGAGCCGTGGCCGATGCGGCTGGACCCCTCCGCCTGGCCCCGCTGACGCCCACGAGAAAGCCCGGCCCACGAGTACGCGGGCCGGGCTTCGTCGTGTCTGCGGGTCGGGCGCTCAGCCCTTGCCGGCGTGGCTGGCGAGCTGGTCGAGGCCCTGGATGACGCCGCCGGCCAGGTCGCCGCCGCCGAAGGACGCCACCATCGAGAGCGCGGCCAGCTTGGCGTACGTGTCGGGGATGCGCTTGCGCGCGTACTTGCCGGTGACGATCTCCAGCTGCCGCTGGTTGGGCGACACCGCGATCAGCACCGACCGGTCCGGGTCGGCGAGCTGCCGGTGCAGCCGCTCGGCGTGCTCCCGGATCGGCTCGTCGAGGCCGCCGACGTAGACCGAGAAGACCAGGCCGGTGCCCTGGTCGGCCAGGCGGAGCGCCTCGTCGATGCGGAGCAGCTGCCGGGTCGAGAACGGCCCGTCCAGCACGTCGGGCGGGGTGCCCGTCCCGGTCGTGGGCCGCGCTTCACCAACGGTCACTTGCGCCTCCGGTTCCACCGGCCGGAGCCTCCCGGCCGGCCTGCTCCTGCTTGCGGCTGGTCAGCGCCGGTGCCTGGGCCCCGGCGGTCAGCGCGGTGCCGGCCGAGTCGGCCAGCTGCTCCGGGCGGCCCAGGAACCAGACCGGAGTGAAGTCGAAGGGCCGCCCCGGCCGGTAGCGCTTGGCGCCGCCACCGTTGCCACGGCTGCCGGCGGCCGCCAGACCGGCGATCACCAGCACCGCGGCGGCCGGGATGCCGACGAAGAACACCAACGTCTCGGTAACAGACAATCCCAACGCCCCCAGGCGGAAAGAGACCAGGAATGTTCCGGGTCGGGTGGACGGTCACGACGGGCCGCGCCCGACCTCGCTTGTGATGTTCACGTTAGCGGAGTCGACGGCCCGCCAGATTGCGGGGTGCTGATCCCATCCGCCACACCGGTGCTCCAGTTGCGCGGCAGTGGCGATCAATGTCGCGTCGTCGCCGTAGCGGCCGGTGAGCAGCACCCCGACCGGCAGGCCCTCGGCGGTGCGGCCGACCGGCAGCGAAACGGACGGGTCGCCGGTGACGTTGAAGACGGCGCAGTAGGGCGAGAAGCGCCGTTGCCTGTCGAAATCCTCCGCCGGGTCGAGCGCGGCGAACGCGCCGACGGGCGCCTGCGGGGTGGCCAGGGTGGGGCAGAGCAGCAGGTCACAGCCGGCGGTGCGGCGTATCCCCCGGCGTACCTGGGCCTGCAGCCCGCCGAGCGCGGCCATCAGCCGGGCCGCGCCGACCGCCTCGCCGCGCTCGCGCAGGTAGCGGGTCAGCGGCAGCAGGTCGTCCTCCCGGCCGGCCGGCACCGGAGCGAGCGCGAGCGCGTACCAGACGGTCTCGAACATCGGCCACGCCTCCGGGCCGAGCGGCGCGGGGACCTCGACCACCTCGTGGCCGGCGTCGGCGAGCAGCGCGGCGGCGCGGTCGACGGCGGCCACGCAGTCGCTGTGGACCGGCTCGTCGGCGAGCATGCCGGTGGTGAAGCGGCCGATCCGCAGCCGGCCGGGGTCGGCGGCCCGGGCGGCGCCGAGGTGGCCGCCGGTGGGTGCGGCCGGCGGCAGGTAGGGCTCACCGGGCACCGGTCGGGCCAGCACGTCGAGCAGCGCGGCCACGTCGGCGACGGTGCGGCCGATCGGCCCGTTGGTGGGCAGCCCGAACGCGCCGAAGCCGAGCGGCCCGCCGGAGACCAGCCCGCGGCTCGGCTTGTGGCCGACCAGCCCGCAGAGCGCGGCCGGGATGCGCAGCGAGCCGCCGCCGTCGGAGCCCTGCGCCACCGGCACCAGGCCGGTGGCGACCGCGGCAGCCGCGCCGCCGCTGGAACCACCCGCGGTGTACGCGAGGTTCCACGGGTTGCGGGCCGGCGGCGCGACCCGTCCCTCGGAGTAGAGCGAGCAGCCCAGCTCGGAGGTGGTGGTCTTGCCGAGGCTGACCAGACCCGCCTCGGTCAGGAAGCGGACCACGTCGGCGTCGACCGGCGGTACGAAGTCGGCGAAGGCGGCCGAGCCGAACGTGGTGCGTACGCCGGCGGTCAGCGTCAGGTCCTTGATCGCGGTCGGCACGCCGTGCAGCGGCCCACGGTCGGCCACCGGCACGGCGTCGGCGGCGCGGGCCGCGGCCCGGGCCCGCTCGGCGGTGACGGTGACGAACGCGCCCACGGTGTCGCCGAGCGCGTCGACCCGGCGCAGGTGGTGGTCGACCATCTCCAGGCTGGACAGTTCACCCCGGCGGATCGCGGCGGCCTGCTCCAGCGCGGTCAGGTCGTGCGGCTCGGCCATGGCCACCATCCTGCCCGCTCGGCGGCGGTACGGCCGGACGACACGTCCGGGCGGCGGCCCGACCCATACCCGGGTGGCATGACCGGATCGGGATTGCCCGGCCGGGGCTCGGACGCGGACGATTGCTACATCGATCAAAATCGATCGAACTCGCCGCAACCGCCACCCCAGGGAGCGTGCCGTGCAACCCGTACCCGACCCGCAGAGCCCACCCCCGACCCGTGAGGCCCGCCGCCTCCCGCGCGTCCTCCGCTCGCTGCTCGCGCTGGCGCTGACCGCGGCCGGTCTCGCCGCCCTCCCCGTGGCGCCGGCCGGGGCCGGCGCCGGTGTGGCCTCGACGTTGGCCGCCAACCCCTACCAGCGGGGTCCCGCGCCCACGACGGCAAGCATCGAGGCCACCCGCGGCCCGTTCGCCATCGCCCAGACCACTGTCGCCGCGTCCAGCGTGAGCGGCTTCCGGGGCGGCACGATCTACTACCCGACCAGCACCGCCGAGGGCACCTTCGGCGCGGTCGCCATCTCCCCCGGCTTCACCGCCAGCCAGTCCTCGGTCGCCTGGCTCGGGCCGCGCCTGGCCTCCCAGGGCTTCGTGGTCATCACCATCGACACGCTCTCCGTCTACGACCAGCCGGCCAGCCGCGGCACCCAACTCCTCGCCGCCGTGGACTACGTGGCCAACACCAGCACGGTGCGCGCCCGGGTGGACCGCAACCGGCTCGCCGTGATGGGGCACTCGATGGGCGGCGGCGGCAGCCTCTCCGCGGCCAACGCCCGGCCCAGCCTCCAGGCGGCGATCCCGCTGACCGGCTGGCACACGGTCAAGAACTGGTCGTCGGTACGCGTACCGACGCTCGTCATCGGCGCCGAGAACGACACGGTGGCCCCGGTGTCGTCGCACTCGGAGCCGTTCTACACCAGCCTGCCGGCCACCCTGGACAAGGCGTACCTGGAGTTGAACGCGGCCAGCCACTCGGCGCCGACCTCGCCGAACGTGACGGTCGCGAAGTACAGCATCTCCTGGCTCAAGCGGTTCGTCGACGACGACACCCGCTACGAGCAGTTCCTCTGCCCGGCCCCCCGGGGCAGCGCCATCGAGGAATATCGCGACACCTGCCCGCACTCCTGAACCGGCTCGGGGCTTTGGGTGCATCTGTCGTCGCCGCAGCGACAACAGACGCACCCAAAGCCGTCAGGACCGCCCGAGCCGAGTCACCGGCCGAGGAAGCGCAGGGCGTTGCCGCCGAGCAGCGCGGCCCGCTGGGCGTCGGTGAGGAAGTCGGACCGGTGCACCACCCGACCGACCGGCCGCTCCCCCAACGGGTACGGGTAGTCGCTGCCGAGCAGCACCCGGTCCGCGCCCATGGTGTCGACCAGCAGCCGCAACGCGGCCGGCTCGAAGACCACCGAGTCGACGCTGAACCGGTCGACGTAGGAGCTGGGCGGAGCGGTGGACGCGCCGCGTACCAGGTCGCCGCGGCGGTGCCAGGCGTTGTCGGCGCGGCCCAGCCAGAACGGGAAGCTGCCGCCGCCGTGGGCGAAGCAGATCCGCAGCGTCTCCGGCACCCGGTCGAACACGCCGCCGAGGATCAGCGCCAGCACCGACAGGTGCGTCTCGGCCGGCATGCCGGCCAGCCAGCGGGCCATCCACCGGTTCAGCCGGGGCCCGCCGGGCATGTCCCACGGGTGCACGAAGACCGGCGCGCCGACCTCGGCGCAGTGGGTCAGGAACTCCACGATGCCGGCGTCGTCGAGGTCCCGGTCGCCGACGTGGTTGCCGATCTCCACGCCGGCGTGCCCGGCGGTGAGGCAGCGGTCCAGCTCGGCGCAGGCGGCGGCCGGGTCCTGCAACGGCACCTGGCAGAACGGCACCAGCCGGTCGCCGCCGGCCGCGGTGACCTCCAGGGTGAGGTCGTTGAAGATCCGGGAGACCTTGACCGCCTGGTCGGCCGGGCGGTCGTAGCCGAAGAAGACCGGGGTGGGCGACACCACCTGCACGTCGACGCCGTCGGCGGTCATGTCGGCGAGCCGGGTGGGCGCGTCCCAGCACGGTGCGCCGACCGGGCGGAACTCCGTCTCCCCCACCATGATCATGGCGGCGCGCTCGGAGTCCACCCGCAGCCACGGCCAACCGGACCCGCCGCAGGCCGCGGCGAGGTCCGGCCACCCCTTGGGTACGACGTGCGTGTGCACGTCCACCACCGGCAGCGGCATCAGCCCTTGCCCGGGTGCAACGCGCCGCAGTTGTCGCAGGTGCGGGCCTTCTCGTCGGCGTAGAACGCGGCGAAGACCGGGGGCAGGTCGGCGGCGATGTCGCGGACCTGCAACTCGACCTCGTGCACCTTGTGGCTGCACTCGGCGCAGTACCACTGGAACTTCTCCAGCGTGCCCTCCTCGCGGACCCGCTCGATCACCATCCCGATCGAGCCGGCCTCCGGGCGCTGCGGCGAGTGCGGGGTGTTGCGCGGCAGCATCCACATCTGCCCCTCGCGCACGTGCACCGTACGCGGGCCCTCGGGCGTCATCAGGTTGATGTGCATGTTGCCCTTGACCTGGTAGAAGAACTCCTCGTACGGGTCGACGTGGAAGTCGGTGCGCTGGTTCGGCCCACCCACCACCATGACGATGAAGTCGTCGCTGCCGGGCAGCATCTCCTTGTTGCCCACCGGCGGCTTGAGCAGGTGCTGGTTCTCCCCGATCCAGCCGGTGAAGCTGAACGGCTCGGCGATCTCACTCATGACGGACCTCCGGACGGCAGTAGGGCCACGGCCTGCATCTCGATCAGCAGGTGCGGGTGCGGAAGCTGGTGCACGGCCACCGTGGTCCGGGTCGGGCCGGTGGCGTCGAAGAACTCCGCCCACACCTCGTTGTAGCCACCGAAGTCGTTCATGTTGACCAGGTAGCTGGTGACCTGCACCAGGTCGGTCAGCTCGGCGCCGACCGAGCGGAGCAGGTCGCGGATGTTCCCGATCACGGCCCGGGTCTGCGCCCGGACGTCCAGGTCGGTGGTGCCGAACTCGTCCACCGAGACACCGGCGAACGTGTTGTCCGGCCGGCGCGACGACGTACCGGAGACGAAGACGAACCCGCCGGCCACCTTGACGTGCGGGAACGCCCCGCGCGGCACGGCCTTGCCCGCGACGACCCGACCGGTCGCTGGGCCGCTTTTCGTTCGCGACTGCGGGGCTCGCAAACCCGGCTCACTCCTCGCGCTCACGGGAGCGCCTTCAGCGAGGCGGAGCCGAGCTTCTCGACGACGGCGCGCACGTGCGCGCCCGGGCGCAGCGGCACCGCGGCGGTCGCCGCGCCGGCCAGGAAGACCCAGCCCTTGCGCAGCCGGACGCCGTGCCGGCCGGCCAGTCGCAGGCCCTCGTCGAGCGCGCGACGCGGGTCGCCGAGGATGGCCGCGGTCGAGCCGACCTGCGCCACCCGCCCGTCGATCTCCAGCAACACACCCAGATTGTCCAACCCGTCGGGCACCGGTGACCAGGGCCCGATCGCGAAGGCGGCGGCCGAGGTGTTGTCCGCGATCACGTCCGGCAGCGAGAAGGTGAAGTTCGCGTACCGGGAGTCGATCAGCTCGATCGCCGGGGCGACCGCGCGGACCGCGCGGGTGAACGAGCCGACCGGCTCGCCCGGGTCGGGCAGCCGGTCCAGCAGGAACGCCACCTCCGGCTCGACCCGGGGATGGATGAAGTCGCCGGTGTCGACGGTCCCGCCGTCGGGCACCCGCATCACGTCGGTGAGTCGGCCCCAGATCACCTCGTCCACGCCGACCTGGGCCATCTTGGCCCTGCTGGTCAGCCCCATCTTCAGTCCGACCAGCCGCTCGCCGCGGTCGAGGCGGCGCTGCACCAGCGCCGCCTGCACCGCGTACGCGGCGTCGGAGTCCAGCCCGGTCTCGGCGGCGAGCTGACCGATGGCGGTGGCGGAGTCCGCCGCCGCGCCCAGCTTCTCGGCGATCCCCGCCACGTCCGGCCCGATCATGAGGTCTTCTCCTTGTCGCCGGCCAGGTCCAGTGCCACGTCCACGATCATGTCCTCCTGGCCGCCGACCATCCGGCGGCGGCCCAGCTCGACCAGGATCGAGCGCACGTCCACCCCGTACTTCGCCGAGGCCCGCTCCGCGTGGCGCAGGAAGCTGGAGTAGACACCCGCGTACCCCAGGGAGAGCGTCTCCCGGTCGACCTGGACCGGCCGGTCCTGCAACGGGCGGACCAGGTCGTCGGCGGCGTCCATGAGTGCGAACACGTCGCAGCCGTGCTTCCAACCGTGCAGCTCGGCGACCGCGACGAACACCTCCAGCGGGGCGTTGCCGGCGCCCGCGCCCATCCCGGCCAGCGACGCGTCCACCCGCACGGTCCGCCCGGACGGCGAGCCGAGCGGGCCGGCGCCGAGGATCCGGCCGTGCTCGACCGCCAGCACGCTGTTCGCCACGCCCAGCGACAGGTTGTGGTGCGCGTGGATGCCGATCTGCGTCTCCGGCGCCAACACCTGCCGGTACGCGTCGACGCGCTGCGCCACGTCGGACATCAGCAGCCGCCCGCCGGAGTCGGTGACGTAGACGCAGTGCGCGCCGTACGACTCCATCAGCTTGGCCTGCGCGGCCAGCCCGGCCGGATCGTTGAGGTGGGACATCATCAGGAACCCGGAGACGTCCATGTCGTTCTCCCGGGCCCAGGCGATGTGCTGGGCGGAGATGTCCGCCTCGGTGCAGTGGGTGGCGATCCGCACGCTGGTCACGCCGAGCGCCTTCGCGGCCCGCAGGTCGGCGATGGTGCCGATGCCGGGTAGCAGCAGCGTGGTGAGCCGGGCGGTGGTCAGCACCTCGGCGGCGGCGGCGATCCAGTCCGCGTCGGCGGCGGCGCCGTGGCCGTAGTTGACGCTGGAGCCGGCCAGCCCGTCGCCGTGCGCCACCTCGATCGCGGCCACCCCGGCCGCGTCGAGCGCGGCGGCGATGGTACGCACCTGGTCGACCGTGTAGCGGTGCCCGATGGCGTGCATGCCGTCGCGCAGCGTCACGTCCTGGATGTAGAGGTCGGTCATCGCACGGCCGCCTTCCGGAGCGTGACCAGCCGCTCGGCGGTGCGCAGCGCGGCCGACGTCATGATGTCCAGGTTCCCGGCGTACGCGGGCAGGTAGTGCCCGGCGCCGGAGACCTCCAGGAACACCGACACCTGGAGGCCGGTGACGTGCCGGCCGAGCACCGGCGCGTACGTGTCCACCGGGTCGAACTGCACCTCCTGCTTGAGCCGGTAGCCGGGGACGTACTCCTGCACGGCGGCCACCATGTCGGCCACCGAGGCGGCGATCCTCGCCCGGTCGGCGTCGGCGTCGGGGCAGATGCAGTAGACCGTGTCCCGCATGAGCAGCGGCGGGTCGGCCGGGTTCAGCACGATGATGGCCTTGCCGCGCTCGGCGCCGCCGACCACCTCGATGGCCCGGGCCGTGGTCTCGGTGAACTCGTCGATGTTGGCCCGGGTGCCGGGACCGGCCGAGCGGGAGGCGATCGAGGCGACGATCTCCCCGTACGCGACGGGGGTGACCCGGCCGACCGCGTGCACGATCGGCACGGTGGCCTGCCCACCGCAGGTGACCATGTTGACGTTCGACTCGTGCAGGTGCTCGTCGAGGTTGACCGTCGGCACCACGTACGGGCCGATCGCGGCCGGGGTCAGGTCGACCACGGTCCGGCCGTGCGCGCGCAGCACCTCGTCGTGGCGGCGGTGCGCGCCGGCCGAGGTGGCGTCGAAGACCAGCTCGACGTCGGCGAACTCGGGCAGCGCGACCAAGCCGTCGACGCCTTGGGCGGTGGTGGCCACGCCGAGCCGGCGGGCCCGTGCCAGACCGTCCGAGGCCGGGTCGATGCCGGCCATCGCCACCATGCGCAGCCTCCCCGGGGAGCGCGAGGAACGCAGCGAAGCGGAGTCCCGCAGTCGCGACCCACCAGCGGCACTGCTGAGCCGCAACACCTTGATCATCAGGTCGGTGCCGATGTTGCCCGACCCGAGCACCGCCACGCCGACAGTCATGAGGTCTCCTTGGAGAAGCAGGTCCGCACCGAGCCGAGCCCGGAGATCCGCGCCTCGTACGCGGCACCCGGCGTGACCGGCACCATCGGGCCGAGCGCACCGGACAGCACCACGTCGCCGGCCTTCAGCGGATCGCCGGCGCGGGCCATGGTGGCGGCCAACCAGCGCAACGCGTGCAGCGGGTTGCCGAGGCAGGCCGCGCCCGCGCCGACCGAGACCGGCTCCCCGGCATGTTCCAGCACCATGCCGCACAGCCGCAGGTCCACGTCGGCGAGCCGGCGCGGCGCGGTGCCGAGCACGAACAACCCGCTGGAGGCGTTGTCCGCCACCGTGTCCACGATCGAGATGTCCCAGTCGGCGATCCGCGAGTCGACGATCTCGATGGCCGGTAGCACGTGGTCCACGGCCCGGACCAGGTCGACCGTGGTGACCCGCTCGTCCGGCAGGCCGGCGCCGAGCACGAACGCGATCTCCGCCTCCACCCGGGGCTGGAGCAGCCGGCCGATCGGCACCTCCTCGCCGTCGCCGACGGCCATGTCGTCGAAGAGCACCCCGAAGTCGGGCTGGAAGACGCCGAAGCTCTCCTGCACCGCCCGGGAGGTCAGGCCGATCTTCGCGCCGACCCGACGGTGCCCCTTGCCCAGGCGCTGCCGGGTGTAGACCTGCTGCGCCTGGTAGGCGGCCTCGACGTCGCCCTCCGGCAGCAGCCGGCCGCGCAGCGGCGGGCAGGGTTTCCCCTCCTGCCGGGCCACCGCCAGCTCCCGGTTGGCGGCCTCGATGTCCACGGTCATGGCGGGCTCCTCGCTCGTGGTCATGACAGCGCCACCTTTCGTTCGCGACTGCGGGGCTCGCAAAACCGGCTCACTCCTCGCGCTCACGACAGATCGACGCAGACGTTCGTCAGCTCGGAGTAGAAGGCTAGTGAGTGCACGCCGCCCTCCCGGCCGACGCCCGACGCCTTCACCCCGCCGAACGGGGTGCGCAGGTCGCGCAGGAACCAGGTGTTGACCCAGACGATGCCGGCGTCCAGCCGCACCCCGGCCCGGTGCGCCCGGCCCACGTCCCGGGTCCAGACCGTCGCCGCCAGGCCGTAGTCGGTGCCGTTTGCGAGCGCGTACGCCTCGTCCTCGTCGTCGAACGGCGCGACGTGCACCACCGGCCCGAAGATCTCCTCGCGGTTGGTCCGGGCGTCCGGCCCGAGGCCGGTGAGCACCGTCGGCTGCACGTACGCGCCGCCGTCGCGGGCGTCGCCGAAGCGCGGCGTCCCGCCACCGGCGCGCACCTCGGCGCCCTCGGTGCGGGCCAGCGCGTAGTGGCCGAGCACCTTGTCCCGGTGGGCGTGCGAGATCAGCGGCATGTTCGCCGTCGCCTCGTCGGCCGGCCAGCCGTACGCCAGCTCCTCGGCACGCTTGGCCAGCCGCGCGGTGAACTCCTCGAAGACCGGCCGCTGCACGTAGATCCGCTCGGTGCAGAGGCACACCTGGCCGCCGTTGGTGAAGCTGGACCGCACCGAGCCGGCGACGGCCGCGTCCAGGTCGGCGTCGGCGAAGACCAGGCCGGCGTTCTTGCCGCCCAGCTCGAAGCTGACCGCCTTCACCCCGTCGGCGGCGGCGCGCATGATGGCGCTGCCGGTGGCCGACTCGCCGGTGAACGTGATCGCGTCCACGCCCGGGTGCCGGGTCAGGTGCTCGCCGGCCGAGCCGGGGCCGAAGCCGTGCACCAGGTTGAACACGCCGTCCGGCACGCCGGCGGCGGCCATCACCTCGGCCAGCAGCGTGGCGGACGCGGGCGTCTCCTCGCTGGGCTTGACCACGACCGCGTTGCCGCAGGCCAGCGCCGGGGCGACCTTCCAGGTGAGCAGCAGCAGCGGCAGGTTCCACGGCACGATGACCGCGACCACGCCGACCGGCTTGCGAACCGCGTAGTTCAGCGCCCGGCCGCCCGTGGGGGTGACAGTGGTGAACGACTCGGTCGGCGCGGTCGACACGATCTCGGCGAACGCCCGGAAGTTGGCCGCGCCGCGCGGGATGTCCAGCGTGCGGGCCTGCGAGATGGCCTTGCCGGTGTCGGCGACCTCGGCCGCTACCAGGTCGTCGAAGCGCCGCTCCAACTCGTCGGCGACCCGGCGCAGCACGTCGGCGCGTTCCCGCTCCCCCATCCGGCCCCACGGGCCGCGCAGCGCCGCCCGGCCGGCGGCCACCGCGTCGTCCACCGTGGACCGCGAGGCCTCGACCACCTCGAAGACCGGTTCGCCGGTGACCGGGCTGCGCTTGGTGAACCGGTCACCGGTGTCGACGAACGCGCCACCGACGAAGTTGCGCAGCAGGCCGGGCCCGTCCGGCGCGTGCCCGGTCATCAGCCGGGGGTCCCAGAGCGTCACCGCCGCCTCCCCAGCGCCGCGCCGACGCCGGCGGCCAACAGCGCCGCCGCACCGGCCGCGACCGCGCCGACCACCGCGTACTGGCGGCGCACCCGGCGGCGCACCTCGGCGTACGGGGTGGTGGAGAACGACACCAGCTCGTACTGGGAGACGTAGCGGCCGGGCAGCGCCCGCTCCAGCGCGTGCTCGACCGTCTTGCGGGCGCGGAACACCGGGGAGGCGACCTTGTCCCGCATCTCCACGAAGTTGGCCAGCGCCATCCGAGCGATCGCCTCGGCGTCGTCCTGCCGGCGGCGCTGGAACAGCGGCAGCGCGGCGGCCCACTCGTCGTCGCACTCGTCGAGGCAGCGGTCCAGCTCGACCACGTCCTCGAACGCGCAGTTCGCGCCCTGGCCGTAGAACGGCACGATGGCGTGCGCGGCGTCGCCGAGCAGGCCGACCGTGCCGGCCACCTGCCACGGCGTGCAGCGCACCGTGCCGAGCACACCCACCGGGTTGTGCTGGTAGTCGTCGACCAGGTTCGGCGCCAGCGGGACCAGGTCCGGGTAGTGGGCGGCGAAGAACCGCTCGATCGCCGCCGGGCTGCTCAGCGACGCGAAGCTGCTGGTGCCGTGGGTGGGCCAGAAGAGCGTGCAGGTGAACGAGCGGTCCGGGTTCGGCAGCGCGATCATCATCGAGGTGCCACGCGGCCAGATGTGCAACGCGCCCGGGTCCAGGGCGAACTCCCCGCCGATCGGCGGGATGGTCAGCTCCTTGTAGCCGTAGTCGAGGAAGTCCAGGCTCTCGGTCAGGCCCCCGTACGCCAGCAGTTGCCCGCGCACCGCGGAGCCGGCGCCGTCGGCGCCGAGGACGACCGACGCGGTGGCGGTGACCTTGCCCTGCGGGGTCTCGAAGGTCATCTCCCCGCCGACCGGGTCGAGGCCGACCAGCCGGTGGTCGAACGCGACACGCACGCCGGGCAGTGCGGTCGCGGCGTCGAGCAGCGCGTTGTTCAGCGCGCCCCGGCTGATCGAGTTGATCGCCCGGTCCCCGGAGACGCTGTACGACTGGAACTGCGGCTGACCCTCGACCGGGTGGATCATCCGGCCGCGCATCGGCAGCGCGTCCGTCATCACCTGCTCGTCCAGGCCGATGCGGCGCAGCGCGTCCAGGCCGCGTTCGGAGAGGGCCAGGTTGATCGAGCGGCCCCGCTCGACGGTGCCGGCGCGGGGGTCGCCCCGCCGCTCGTAGAGCGCGACCGGGTAGCCGCGCCGGGCCAGGAAGCAGGCCAGCAGGCAGCCGGCCAGCCCGGCCCCGACCACCGCGATCTCGTCGCGTTCCGTCACGACTCCTCCTTCGCAACCGTGGCGGCCAGCGCCTCGGCGACGCGCCAGCAGTCGTGGTACGTCGAGTAGAGCGGCACCGGGGCGAACCGCACCACGTCCGGCTCCCGGGCGTCGGCGATCACACCGTGCTCGTGCCGCAGCCGTTTGGTCAACTCGCCGGCGCTGCCGGTGCCGACCCGGACGGAGAGTTGGCAGCCACGCCGGGCCGGGTCGCGGGGCGTCACCACGGTCAGCGGCCGGCCGGGCGTCACCTCGTCGAGCAGCCGCTCCAGCCAGCCGGTGAGCCGCAGGCTGCGTTCGCGCAGCGCCGGCATGCCGACGGCGTCGAACAGCTCCAGCGAGGTACGCACCGGGCCCATCGCGAAGATCGGCGGATTGGAGATCTGCCACGCCTCCACGGTGGCCGGCGGACGGGACACCGGCGTCATCTCGAACCGGGTGGCCGCCTCGGTGCTCCACCAGCCCTCGAAGCGGGGCAGCGCGGGATCGCCGAGGTGTCGCTCGTGGACGAAGACGCCGGCCAGCGCGCCCGGGCCGGAGTTCAGATATTTGTAGGAGCACCAGGCGGCGAAGTCGACGTCCCAGTCGTGCAGCGCCAGCGGCACGTTGCCGGCCGCGTGCGCCAGGTCCCAGCCGACCACCACGCCGGCGGCCCGGCCCGCTGCGGTGATCGCCGGGATGTCCATCAGCTCGCCGGTCAGGTAGTTGACGCCGCCGAGCAGCAGCAGCGCCACCGTATGCCCCTCGGCCGCCAGGAAGTCGGTGACGTCGGACGTGCGGAGGGTGTCCTCGCCCGGGCGCGGCTTGAGCCGCACCACTGTGGCGTCCGGGTCGAGGCCGTGGAAGCGGGCCTGGCTGCGCACCGCGTAGCTGTCCGAGGGGAAGGCGCTGTCCTCGATGACGATCCGGGTGCGCCCGCCCACCGGGCGGTAGAAGCTGACCATCAGCAGGTGCAGGTTGACCGTCAGCGAGTTCATCACCACGGTCTCGGTGGGCAGCGCGCCGACCAGCCGCGCGGCGGGCGCGGTCAGCAGCTCGTGGTAGGGCAGCCAGGGCCGCTCCGCCTCCAGGTGCCCCTCGACGCCCAGCCGGCGCCAGGCGTCCAGGTCGGCGACGAGTTCGTCGGCGGTGGCCCGGGGTTGCAGGCCCAGCGAGTTGCCGGCCAGGTACGCCACGTCGGGGTGCGGCCCGCCCTCGGCCGGCGGCACGTGGAACAGGTGCCGGTGGCCGGGGTCGGCGGCGTCGAGCCGGTGGGCTTCGCTCTCGGGGGTGATCATCGATTGTTCTCCGGTCACATCGCGGTACGGGCCGACCACAGCTCCGGGAAGACCACCCGGGCCATGCTGCGCTGCAACCATGCCAGGCCTGCCGAACCGCCGCTGCCGACCTTCGCGCCCATGGTGCGCTGCACCGCCTTGACGTGGTTCCACCGCCAGTCGCCGAACCGCTCGGCGACCTCGGTCAACGCGTCGCCGAGCATCCGCATGTGGTTGTCCGGCCCGCCGTCGCCGTAGACGCGGACCCAGGCCGCCTCGACCGCCGGGTGCGACTCGTGCTCGGCCGCCACGTCCCGCTCCAGCAGTTCGGCCGGGAGGGCGAAGCCGCGGCGGGCGAGCAGCGCGACCACGTCGTCCCAGAGGCTCGGCGTGGCGAGCGCGGCGGTCAGCTCGGCGTGCACGTCGGCGTCCCGGCGGAACGGGCGGATCAGCGCCGGGTCCCGGAGGCCGAGCAGGAACTCCAACTGCCGGTACATGGCCGACTGGAAGCCGGAGCCCTCGCCGAGGCGGTCGCGGAAGCGGTTGAAGTCGGCCGGGGTCATCCACCGCAGCCCCTGCCAGGCCGCGTTGAGGCCCTCCAGGTGCAGGGCGGCGCGGCGCAGCGGCGGCAACGCCTCCCAGACCCGGTTGGCCCGCAGCTCGCGCTGGGCGTGCCGCAGCTCGTGGCAGGTGAGCTTGAAGTACAGCTCCATGATCTGGCTGACCATCAGGAAGGACATCTCGCCCGGGTCCTCGCTGAGCGGCTGCTGGAGCCGGTGCAGCGTGCTGGCGTGGACGTACGCGTCGTAGGGGACGCGCTCGGCGAACTCCAGCGTCGGCTCGCCGCCGTTGCGGGCCGCCCGGGCCGCCCGCTGCTGACCGGTGACCGGGCGCACCGCCGTCGTGTGTTCCACCGTGTTCTCCGTCCGTGCGCGGGGTAGACGCCATGATCCCGCCGGTGGACGCGCGGACGGAATGCCTGTTCAACGGCGGTAGGGTGGGTTCACTTCACGAACTGAAAGCATCTCGGGTCACCGACTTCACGGAAGAAAGGTCGCCGCGTGGACGACATGGACTGGGCGCTCCTGCGCGAGCTCCAATCCGACGCCCGGCTCTCCTACAGCGAGCTGTCCCGCCGGGTGCACCTGTCGCCGCCCGCGGTCGCCGAACGGGTGCGGCGGCTGGAGGAGTCGGGGGTGATCACCGGCTACCACGCGCACGTGGACCTGACCCGGGCCGGGCGAACCGTGCTCGCGCTGATCCGGATGTCCTGCTACGGCACCCGGTGCATCCTCAACGACCCGGACGTGGCGCGGTGGCCGCAGATCATGGAGATCCACCGGATCACCGGCGACGCGTGCAGCATGCTCAAGGTCGCCGCCGCGTCGATGGGCGAGTTCGAGGCGGTGATCGACCGCCTCGCCCCCTACGGCCAGCCCGCCAGCACCATGGTCCTCTCCACGCCGCTGGCCTGGCACCCGGTGGAGAAAGGAGGGGCCCCCGCTTAACGCCTCCGGTAGAGGCGGGGCCCCCTGTTAACAGCGCCGCTGGCCGGGAAGGCAGCCCCCGCTGCCCGTCAGCAGGTCCGGTGCGACGTCGCACCGGGAGGGGGGAACCATGCGAGGGCTCCTGTCACATCGCGCGCTGTCGTCCGTACTGGGCCTGCTCGGCCTGGTCGCGGCGTTCGTCCTGACCACGGCCGTACCGGCCCGGGCCGGGGAGAACGTGTTCATCGAGGTGACGCCGAACAGCGTCCAGGCCGGCTCCCGGGTGAACCTCCGGGCCGGCTGCGACAACAACAACGACCGTCAGGCGCAGGTCACCTCGGACGCGTTCGGCCGGGTGACGCTGCGCTCGAACAACGGCTTCCTGACCGGCTCGGTCACCGTGCCCGGCAACAAGGCACCCGGCGACTACCCGGTGAACCTGGACTGTTCCAACGGCGCCACCGCCTCGACCATGCTCACCGTGCTGAACATGTCGCAGCCGAGCAAGGGCCCGGCGACCGGCGGCGGGGGCACCGCGACCGGTGGCCGGGGCGCCGGCTCGCTGCTGCTGGTCGGCGGCCTGGTGGCGGTGGCCGTGGTGGCCGGCGTGGGCGCCCGCCGCAAGACCGGTGGCCGCGTCTGAGGGGGTCCGGTCATGGCCCGCTCACCGCGCCGACCGGGCTCCGACCGGCGGCACCAGCGGAACCGACCGCCGGCGGACCGGACCGGACGGCTCCGGGCCGCGCTGCGGCCGGCCTCGGCGGCCGCGCGCCGGTTCGGCCACGCCGCCGGGCACGCGTTCTCGGCCAGCGTCACCACCGCGGACCCGCGGGCCCGCCCGGTCGCGGCCCGCCCCACCACGGCCACCACCCGGCGGTACGCCCCGAGGCGCGGTCCCGGTGTCCCGGTGCTGGTGGTGGCCGCCCTGATGGCGATGATCGTGGCCATGCTCGGGGTGGAGCGGGTGACCGGGGCGAGCGTGCTGCCGGACCGGATCGTCGCCGGCCTGCGCCCGCCGCCGAAGAAGTTCCCGGTGCTGCCGGCCAGCCCACCGACCGACCTGACCATCGGCAAGCTCGACCTGCGGGCGCCGGTGCACCGGGTGGGCATCGCACCCGACGGCAGCATCGCGGTGCCGGACGTGGGCAGAGCCGGCGAGGTCGGGTGGTACGACCAGGGCCCCACCCCCGGCCAGTACGGCCCGGCGGTGCTCGTCGGGCACGTCGACACCACCACCGGACCGGCCGTCTTCCACGGGCTGCGGGAACTCGACGACGGCGACCGGATCGAGGTGACCCGGCAGGACCGCTCGGTGGCGGTCTTCGAGGTGACCTCGATCGAGCGGTACGGCAAGGAGAAACTGCCGGTGCAGGAGGTCTACGGGGACTTCAGTCGCCCCGCCCTGCGGCTGATCACCTGTGGCGGGCGGTGGGTGGGCGGCGAGACCGGCTACGCGGACAACCTGGTCGTCTACGCCTCGCTGGTGAAGGCGCGCTGAGCGACCGGCCTCGTCAGGCCGCCTCGGGCTCGGGCTCGCGCAGGTCGAGCCAGTCCGCCCAGCGTGGGTCGGGCGCCCGGTGGCCCAGCACCCGCCAGGCGTTGCCCTTCGGCGCCACCGGCGGGTGGTGCAGCCGCCAGCCCAGCTCGGCCGGGGTCTTGTCGCCCTTGGTGTGGTTGCAGCGGGCGCAGGCGGCGACCACGTTCTCCCAGGCGTGCCGGCCGCCCCGGCTGCGCGGGAAGACGTGATCGATGGTCTCCGCGGGGCCCCGGCAGTAGGCGCACCGCCATCCGTCGCGGGCGAAGATCGCCCGGCGGGAGAGCCCCACGTGGGTGCGGTAGGGCACCCGGACATAGCGGGTCAGCCGCACCACCGAGGGGATCGGGAGCGTGTTGCGCGCGCTGTGCAGGATGCCCTCGCCGTCGGCCACGCAGACCGCCTTGGCGGAGAGCACGAGGATGGCGGCCCGACGCACCGACACGACGCACAGGGGCTCGTAGGTGGCGTTGAGAACGAGCGCACCGGAGCCCGCCGTGGGTCGTATGTCAGGCATCGCGGTCACCCTCCCGGTCCAGCCGCTCCCGCCGCCGCAGGTGCCGGGACCGCCGGCGCGCAGCGCGGCACGGCCCTGGCGCCGGCCGGGATCACCGACGTCCGTTGGGCCAATAGTCCCTGATCGCGCCCCGGAATGCACGCACTAATCCGGGGTACCCTCTTCGGGACTGACCCCGGCGTGCCAGGATGACCGGTTCCGCCCGGGATGATCGTCGGCCCGGTCGTCGCCGCCGGGGCGGGTCCGTGCGGGCCGTCGGCGCCCGGTGCGGTACGAAAGCACGGTGAACGTCTCCGACCTGATCACCGCGCTGCTGTCCGCGCTCTCCGACCGGCGCCCCGACTGCCAGGGCAGCAGTTCCTGCGAGTTCCTCTACCGGCTCACCGGCTCCGCCTGGTTCGCCGAGAGCAGCTACTGGGTCCTGCTCAAGCCGCTGCGGGTGGCCCTGATCCTGCTGATCGCCGTGGCCGCCCGCTGGGCGGTGCACCGGACCATCAACCGGCTGGTGCGGACCACCACGCAGGGCGCGGTGCCGACCATGCTCCGCCCGCTGCGCGAGCGGATCCCCAGCGCCACGCTCGAACCGGAGCAGTTCGTGCCCGAGCGGCGGCGCCAGCGGGCCGAGGCGATCGGGTCGGTGCTGCGCAGTCTCGTCACCGCGTTCGTCTTCGGCATCGCGCTGCTGATGGTGCTCAAGGAGTTCAGCTTCGACCTGGCTCCGCTGCTGGCCAGCGCCGGCATCGCCGGCGTGGCGCTCGGCTTCGGCGCGCAGAGCCTGGTCAAGGACCTGATCGCCGGCCTGTTCATGTTGATCGAGGACCAGTACGGCGTGGGTGACACCGTCGACCTCGGCGAGGCGACGGGCGTGGTGGAGGCGGTCGGCCTGCGGGTGACCACGGTGCGCGACGGCCGGGGCGTGCTCTGGTACATCCGCAACGGCGAGATCGTCCGGGTCGGCAACAAGAGCCAGGGCTGGGCGCTGGTCGTGGTGGATCTGCCGATCGGCTTCGCCGGCACCGAGGAGGCCACCGCCGTGCTGCGGACCGCGGCGGCGTCGGTGGCGCTGGACCCGGAGCTGGCGTCGAAGATCGTGGAGGAGCCGGAGGTGCTCGGCGTCGAGCAGGTGACTGTCGACGGCTCGGTGATCCGTACCGTGGTCAAGACCACCGCTGACGGACAGTTCGCGGTCGGCCGCGAGTTGCGCCGACGGCTCGCGGAGGCGCTGGAGAACTCCGGGATCACCGCGCAGATCGCCGCGGCCCGGCTCTATCCCGGGCTGCCGCCGCAGCCGTCGTCGCCGCCGCGCGGCGAGGGAACGGGCACCGGCGGGGCCACCTGAGGCCGGACGATTTCGGGGGTCGCGCGTCGCGCGGCCCCTCGGGTATCGTCCGTTCGTTCAGTCGGAGATGCGACGATCAATCCGTTCGCCCTAGTCAGTTGTCAGACGATCGGGCAGAATCCGGTGAACACCCTCCACCGGGGAGTGTGTTCGTGTCCTCGCCGATCGGTTGATCTGACGACGGTTCCCGGTCGGGCCATCACAAGTGGCCGGCCCGGAACGATGGAGGCGACGGTGTCCGACCAGCGGCCCGCCCAGGAGAGCCCGGCCACCTTCCGCGACGTCTTCGGTCAGTCGGAGTTCCGGGCGCTCTTCGCGGCGAACGTGCTGTCCTGGGTCGGCGACTACCTCGCCAAGGCCGCGGTCACCGTGCTCGTGCTGCGCGAGACCCAGTCGGTCGCGCTCTCCGCCGCCGCCTTCGCGGCCAGCTACCTGCCCTGGCTGATCGGTGGCCCGCTGCTCTCGGCGCTCGCCGAGCGGCACCGCTACCGCCGGGTGATGGTGCTATGCGACCTGATCCGGATGGCGCTGATGGTGCTCGTCGCCATGCCGTTCATGCCGCCCTGGTCGATCCTCGCCCTGATCTTCGTGGCCACGTTGGCCAACCCGCCGAGCCAGGCGGCGCGCTCCGCGCTGATGCCGCACATCCTCGGCGGCGACCGGCTGGTGGTGGGCCTCACGGTCTCCACCAGCGCGGCGCAGGCCGCCCAGGTCGTCGGCTACCTGGCCGGCGCGGCCATCGCGGTGCTGAACCCGAGCACCGCCCTGCTGATCAACGCGGGCACGTTCGCCCTGTCGGCGGCGCTGGTCCGGTTCGGCCTGCGGGACCGGCCCCCGGCGATGACCGAGGCGCACCGCAGTCACCTGCTGCGGGAGACCGCCCAGGGCTTCCGGATGGTCTTCGAGCGGCCGGTGCTGCGGGCCATCGCGGTGCTGGTGTTCAGCGCCATGCTCTTCTCGATCGTCCCCGAGGGGCTCGCCGCCGGCTGGGCCGCCGACCGGACCGGCGGCGGCATGGACGCCGGCACCGCCCAGGCGGTCATCATGGCCGCCAATCCGGTGGGCTACGTCCTCGGCGGCCTGGTGATCGCCCGACTGACCGGCCCGGCCCGCCGGCTGACCCTGATGCCGGTGCTGGCGGTGCTCGCGCCGGCGGTGCTCGTACCCTCGCTCCTCAACCCGCCGCCGGCCGTGGTGGCCCTGCTGGCCGGCGCGTGCGGCTTCGCGGTCGGCGGGCTCGTCCCGGTCGCCAACGGCCTCTTCGTGCAGGCGCTGCCGGACGGCTACCGGGCCCGGGCGTTCGGGGTGATGGCGAGCGGCACCCAGATCATCCAGGGCGCCTCGGTGCTGGCCACCGGCGCGCTGGCGCAGCGGTTCGGCATCCCGACGGTGGTCGGCCTCTGGAGCGCGGCCGGGGTGGTCCTCATGCTGGTCGCGGCGATCACCTGGCCCCGCCCGGCGACGATCGAGGCGGCCGTCGAGAGCGCCCGCGCCGAGTCGGCGCTCGGGAACGCGCACGCGCCGCAGCGGGGGCCGGGGGCGGGTGACCGGGGGCGGGAGCACGGCCGGCACCGGCACGCGGTGACGTGACGCGCGACGCCCGGCGGGCGGGCGCGGGTGCCGGGTGACACCTGGCAGGATGGAAACGTGACTTCCCCAGGCGAGTCGATGACGCTGTTCGAGGCGATCGGCGGTGAGCCCGCCTTCCGCAAGCTGGTGGACGAGTTCTACGCCGGCGTCGCCGACGACCCGCTGCTGCGGCCGATGTATCCGGAGGAGGATCTGGGCCCGGCGGCGGACCGGCTGACCCTCTTCCTGATCCAGTACTGGGGCGGCCCGCGGACCTACTCCGAGCAGCGCGGGCACCCCCGCCTGCGGATGCGCCACGCCCCGTTCCGGATCGGCGCCGCCGAGCGGGACGCCTGGCTGCGTCACATGCGGCAGGCGGTGGACGCGCTGGACCTGCCGCCGCAGCTCGCCGTCGCGCTCTGGGACTACCTGGAGCGGGCCGCGTACTTCATGGTGAACGCGGAGGACTGACCGACCGGCGAGAGCTCAGAGCAGGGCGCCCTCGTCGTGCAGCCAGTCGACGAACGTGGTGGCCACCGCGGCGCCGCAGTCGAGCATCTCGACCAGGAGCGCGTCGTGGGCGCCGGCGCCGAGCGGCACCTGCAGCTCGGCGTAGATCGGCAGTTGGCCACGCTCGGTCGGATCACCGATGTAGGCCTTGCAGAACCGCCGGGTGTGGTTCCACTCGTTGACCACCCGGTAGGCCCGGTCGGCCCAGTCCGGCGGCACTGTCGCGTGTGGACGGGCCCGCATCACCAGGATCTCGTCCTCCGGACCCTCCAGCGCGACCAGCACGGCGTGCCGCTCCCACATGGCCAGCAGGTTGCCGTCGCCGTCGGCCAGGTAACGCACGTCGAGCAGGTCGAGCGCGTCGCAGACCCGGCGCAGGGTGACCGGGGCGACGGTGGCCGGCATGTCGGCGATGACCGGCCGCTCGGGCGCGGACGCCGCGTCGTCACCCGGCTGGCGCGGGGTCGGTGGCCCGACCCGGACGCTGTCGTCCACTGTGGTCCCGCTTCGAGTCTCCGGATCGCCGCCACCGGCGGGACCGGGGCGCCATGACCACCACGGCATCGCTCGCGCACCTCACTCCCCAGCGGATCCAGCCGCCTACGGTGCGTTGGATCCGAGGATGGACGGTACCCGGACAGCCGGCAGGAGGCACCCCCCCAACGACCGCCCCGGCCCGGAAGAACGATGCCAGGTCATCCGTTCGGATGAGTCCGGGTAGGCGTGAGTGCAAGGTCCGCGACGGTCCGCGACCATGCCGCCCCGTACGGCCCGACCAGGCCGACCCAACGGCCGGCCACCCGCACCTGAACGTCGCCGACGCCCGGGCCGACGAAGCCCATCCGGACCACGCCCTGCACCAGCCGCTGCGACACCTCCACCGGGGCCGCCGGAGCGTCGTCCGGGGTCACCACCACCGCGACGTGATCCAGCAACGCGTCCCGCAGCACCCGCTGGCCGACCGCCCGACCGCCCACCCCGTGGGTGGCCGCCTCGCGCAGCGTGCCGGCCGCCGCGTCCGCGATCCGGCGCAGCTCCGCGCCGGGGAGCACCTCGACCGGCCGGCTGGCCGGCGGCGGCAGCGGCCAGCGCCAGCCGTCGTCGCGGCGGCGGGGCAACGCCGCGCCGGCGGCGGAGAGTTCGGCCAGCAGCTCCCCCGCGCCGACCGTGACGTCACCGGGCGCCGCGCCGGGCACGGTGCGCACCACGAGCACCCCCCAGGGCAGGTGGGCCCAGAGGGCGGTCCGGCCGGCGCCGGGCACCGGCCGGAGCCGGACCAGCACGGCCGGGTCCAGCCGGACCAGCCGGGCGAGGAAGGCCCCGGCGTCGGTCACCCCGGTCAGCCCGTGCCCGACCGCCGGCCCGGTCACCCGGCCAGCCCCGGGGCGTAGCGCAGCAGGAACGCCCGCTCGTCGGCCGAGATCCGGCGCGGCCGTTGGACGGACAGGTCGAACGGCACCAGCACCGAGCGGGCGGTGCCGGCCAGCGCGTCGCCGTCGTACAGCTCGTAGGCGACCGAGAAGGACGCGGCCCGGATCTCGTCCACCCAGAGCTCGATCCGCACGCTCGGTGCCGCCTCCGCGCTGGCCCGGCCGAGCGCGTAGTCGACCGGGCGCAGGTAGTCGACCTCGTGCCGGCGGATGACCACCCCGTCGACGAACGAGCCCACCCCCCACGCCCGGCCGCCGGCGAACATCATCGCCACCCGGGCCTCCTCGTAGAGGGTGAGGAAGCGGGCGTTGTTGACGTGGCCGTACGCGTCCAGGTCGGACCAGCGCAACGCGCAGTGATAGACGAACCGGTCAGACAAGGGTCAGCACCGATCAGTCACGGGTGAGCTTGCGGTAGGTCACCCGGTGCGGGCGGGCCGCCTCCGCGCCGAGCCGGTCGATCTTGTTCTTCTCGTACGCCTCGAAGTTGCCCTCGAACCAGAACCACTTCGACGGCTCCTCCTCGGTGCCCTCCCAGGCGAGGATGTGCGTGGCCACCCGGTCCAGGAACATCCGGTCGTGGGAGATGACCACGGCGCAGCCGGGGAACTCCAGCAGCGCGTTCTCCAGGCTGGAGAGCGTCTCCACGTCCAGGTCGTTGGTCGGCTCGTCGAGCAGGATGACGTTGCCGCCGATCTTGAGCGTCAGCGCCAGGTTGAGCCGGTTCCGCTCGCCGCCGGAGAGCACCTTGGTCGGCTTCTGCTGGTCCGGCCCCTTGAAGCCGAACGCGGCGATGTACGCCCGGGACGGCATCTCGACCTTGCCCACCATGAGGTGGTCCAGCCCGTCGGAGACGACCTCCCAGACGGTCTTGTCGCCGTCCAGGCCCTGCCGGTTCTGGTCGACGTACGACAGGGAGACCGTCGGGCCGACCTTCACGTCGCCGCCGGTCGGCTGCTCCAGCCCGACGATGGTCTTGAACAGCGTGGTCTTGCCGACGCCGTTCGGGCCGATGATGCCGACGATGCCGTTGCGCGGCAGCGAGAAGGACAGGTCGTCGATCAGCACCCGATCGCCGAAGCCCTTGGTCAGGTCGTGCGCCTCGATGACGGTGCTGCCCAGCCGCGGGCCCGGCGGGATCTGGATCTCCTCGAAGTCCAGCTTGCGGGTCTTCTCCGCCTCGGCGGCCATCTCGTCGTACCGGTCGAGGCGGGCCTTGGACTTGGTCTGCCGGGCCTTGGCGTTGGAGCGGACCCACTCCAGCTCGTCGGAGAGGCGCTTCTTCATCTTGGCGTCGCGGCGACCCTCGACGGCCAGCCGGGCGGCCTTCTTCTCCAGGTAGGTGGAGTAGTTGCCCTCGTACGGGTAGGCCCGGCCGCGGTCCAGCTCCAGGATCCAGTTCGCCACGTTGTCCAGGAAGTACCGGTCGTGGGTGATGGCGATGACGGTGCCGGCGTACTTGGCCAGGTGCTGCTCCAGCCACTGCACGCTCTCCGCGTCCAGGTGGTTGGTGGGCTCGTCGAGCAGCAGCAGGTCGGGCGCCTCCAGCAGCAGCTTGCACAGCGCGACCCGGCGGCGCTCACCACCGGAGAGCTTGGTGACGTCGGCGTCCGGCGGCGGGCAGCGCAGCGCGTCCATGGCCAGTTCGAGCTTGGAGTCGATGTCCCAGGCGTCGGCGTTGTCCAACTCCTCCTGGAGCCGGCCCATCTCCTCCATCAACTCGTCGGAGTAGTCGGTGGCCATCTGCTCGGCGATGGCGTTGAAGCGGTCCAGCTTCGTCTTGATCTCCGCGACCGCCTCCTCGACGTTGCCGAGGACCGTCTTGCTGTCGTTGAGCGGGGGCTCCTGGGCGAGCATGCCGACGGTGAAGCCGGGCATCAGCCGGGCCTCGCCGTTGCTCGGCTGGTCCCACCCTGCCATGATCTTGAGGAGGCTGGACTTACCGGCGCCGTTCGGGCCGACCACACCGATCTTGGCCCCCGGCAGGAAGTTCAGCGTCACGTTGTCGAGCACGACCTTGTCGCCGTGCGCCTTGCGCGCCTTCTCCAGGACGTAGATGAACTGGGCCACGGTGCGGGCTACCTCCGTCGGTTGCGATCGCGGGCTTGCGGGTGCGGGGCGCGGGCTTCGACCTCCGCCCGCCGCCGCGGGCCGGGAGCCGGCCGCGCACACCGCCGTCAATCCTGACAGGTACGGGCGGCCGCGCCCACATCACCCCACCCCAGCACCGGTACGGCGGGTCGCGCACCCACCGGGCCGCCGGTGTCGACAAGATCACGGGGAGGGTTCGGCGCTTTCCGGGCGGGTAGAGGAGTCCGGCACGGGGGATCAGACGCCGCAGCTACGCTCAGTACGCTCATCGCGGTGGACCCGTCAGTACCCGGAGGTGGCCGATCGTGACCGTCCGCAGCTCCTTTGTCGTAGTGGCCAACCGACTGCCGGTCGACGAGGTGAGCACACCCGAGGGGCGGCAGTGGCGACGCAGCCCGGGCGGCCTGGTGACCGCGCTGCACCCGGTGCTCGCCGAACACCAGGGCACCTGGGTCGGCTGGGCCGGTGGCACCGGTGCCGCACCCGAGCCGTTCGACCTGGAGGGGATCCGGCTGCACCCGGTGCCGTTGAGCGCCGAGGAGCTGGAGCGCTACTACGAGGGCCAGTCCAACGCGACGATCTGGCCGCTCTACCACGACGCGGTGGAGACACCCGCCTACAAGCGGCGCTGGCGCGAGGCGTACCGCCTGGTCAACGCCCGGTTCGCGGAGGCCGCGGCGGACGTGGCGGCCGAGGGCGCCACGGTCTGGGTGCAGGACTACCAGCTCCAGCTCGTCCCGGCGATGCTGCGTGAGCTGCGCCCCGACCTCAAGATCGGGTTCTTCCTGCACATCCCGTTCCCGCCGATCGAGCTGTTCATGCAGATGCCGTTCCGCGCCGAGATCCTGCGCGGCCTGCTCGGCGCCGACCTGGTCGGCTTCCAGCAGCGGCTGGCGGCGCAGAACTTCGTCCGGCTGGCCCGGCACCTGCTCGGCCTGCGCTACGAGGGGCAGATGATCCAGGTCGACGGCCGGCAGGTGAAGGCCGGCGCGTTCCCGATCTCGATCGAGACCCGGGAGATGGAGCGGCTGGCCGAGGACCCGGCGATCCAGGCCCGGGCCAAGCAGATCCGCGAGGAGCTGGGCAACCCGAAGACGATCATCCTGGGCGTCGACCGGCTCGACTACACCAAGGGCATCGAACTCCGGCTCAAGGCCTTCCGAGAACTCCTCGCTGACGGAAAGTTGACAGTTCCAGACGCGGTTATGGTGCAGGTCGCCACGCCCAGCCGCGAGCGCGTGGAGCACTACCAGGCACTTCGGGTGAAGGTGGAACGCGAGGTTGGCCGGATCAATGGTGAATTCGGCCGGGTCGGCGTGCCGGCGGTGCATTATCTGCATCAGTCGTACAGTCGCTCCGAACTGGCCGCGATGTACGTCGCGGCCGACGTGATGATGGTGACCCCGCTGCGAGACGGAATGAATCTGGTGGCCAAGGAGTACGTCGCATCGCGCGCCGACCAGGGCGGCGCGCTCGTGCTCAGTGAGTTCGCCGGCGCCGCCACCGAGCTGCGCCAGGCGTTCCTGTGTAATCCGCACGACCCGGACGCGGTGAAGGACGCGTTGCTGCGGGCCGTGCACGTCGAGAAGCCCGAAGCCCGCCGCCGGATGCGCGTCATGCAGCGCCATCTGCGCAGCCACGACGTGGGCCACTGGGCCAAGTCGTTCCTCAGCGAGCTCGGCGTCCCCGATACGGAGGCTGCGTGACCTCGCCCGCCGCCGCCACCTCCTCCGGTGGCGTGCTCGACCCGGAACTGCGCGCCGCGATCGGCCGCATCGCCCGGATCCCCCAGCTCCTCGTCGCCTGCGACTACGACGGCACACTGGCGCCGATCGTCGAGGACCCGACCAAGGCCGTACCGCTGCCCGAGTCGGTGGCCGCGATCCGCGCGCTGGCCTCGCTGCCGCAGACGAGCGTCGCGGTGGTCTCCGGCCGCGCGCTGCGCGACCTGGCCACGCTCTCCCGGCTGCCGAGCGAGGTGCACCTGGTCGGCAGCCACGGCTCGGAGTTCGACATCGGCTTCGTCGAACGGCTCAGCCCGGAGCTGATCGCGGTCCGGCACCGGCTCCGCCAGGAGCTGCGGGACATCGCCGCCGCGCACCCCGGGGTCCGACTGGAACGCAAGCCGGCCAGCGTGGCCGTGCACACCCGCGGGGTCGACCCGCAGGTCGCCGCCGCGGCCGTGGAGGCGGTCCGCAACGGGCCCGCCACCTGGGACGACGTCACCGTCACCCAGGGCAAGGAGGTCATCGAGCTGTCGGTGGTGGCAACCCACAAGGGCACCGCGGTCGACCAGCTCCGCACCCAGCTCGCCGCCGGCGCGGTGCTCTTCATCGGCGACGACGTCACCGACGAGAACGCGTTCGGCAACCTCCAGGGGCCGGACGTCGGCATCAAGATCGGCCCCGGCGAGACCCAGGCCGACTACCGGGTGGCCGAGCCGATCGAGGCGGCCCGTGCGCTGGGCCTGCTGCTGGAGACCCGGCGGCACTGGCTCTTCGGCGAGCGGGCGGTGCCGATCGAGCGGCACTCGATGCTCGCCAACGGCCGTACGGTCGCGCTGGTCACCCCGGAAGCCAAGATCACCTGGCTGTGCCACCCGAAGCCGGACTCGGCGGCGATCTTCGCCGACCTGGTCGGCGGCAGCCCGGCCGGGCACTTCACCATCGGCCCGGAGCGCGGCGGCATCCCGCTCGGCCAGCGCTACCGCAGCAACACCATGACGGTGGAGACCCGCTGGTCCGGCCTGACCGTCACCGACTGGCTGGACCTGCCCGTCCGGCAGACCACGCCGGACGACCCGGCCGTGGTCAGCGGCGACTCGACCCTGGTCCGGGTGCTCAGCGGCACCGGGCGGGCCCGCGTCGAGTTCGCGCCACGACCGGAGTTCGGCCAGGTGGCGGTGCAGCTCCAGCCGCTCGACGACGGGTTGCTCGTGCTCGGCTCCAACGAGCCGGTCGCGCTGCACTCCCCCGGCGTCGAGTGGGAGGTCACCAACGACGCCGGGTACGAGACCGCGAAGGCCGTGGTGGACCTGTCCGCCCTCGGCGGGCAGGTGGTGCTGGAACTGCGCTTCGGCACCCAGAGCCTGGAGCCGCACCGGGTGCCGGTGCACGAGCGGCAGGCCGCCGCCGAGCAGCCCTGGAAGGACTGGGTGGCCTCGCTGCGGCTGCCCACCACCGCCCGGGACCTGGTCGCCCGCAGCGCGCTGACCCTGCGCGGGCTCGCCCACGAGCCGACCGGCTCGATCCTCGCCGCGGCCACCACGTCGCTGCCCGAGGAACTGGGCGGGGTCCGCAACTGGGACTACCGCTACTGCTGGCTGCGGGACGCGGCGATGACCGCGCGGTCGCTCGTCGACCTCGGCTCCACCGAGGAGGCCGAAGGGCTGCTGCGCTGGATCGACGGCGTGGTGGAACGCACCGGCGGGCACCCGGAGCGGCTGCACCCGCTCTACACCGTCGACGGTTTCGAGCTGGGCGCCGAGGCGGTCATCGACACGCTGCCCGGCTACGCCGGGTCCCGGCCGGTCCGGGTCGGCAACCTCGCCAACCACCAGCTCCAGCTCGACGTCTTCGGCCCGGTGGCCGACCTGATCGCCGCGGTGGCCGACGCCCGGGGCTCGGTCCGCGACGACGAGTGGCGGGTGCTGGAGAACATGGTCGAGGCGGTACGCCGCCGCTGGCACGAGCCCGACCACGGCATCTGGGAGGCCCGCCTCCCACCCCGGCACCACGTCTTCTCCAAGGTCATGCTCTGGATGACTGTCGACCGGGCGCTGCACGTGGTGCGCCAGCACGGCGGCGAGGACCGGCCGGAGTGGGTCGACCTGCGCGACCGGATCGGCGCCAACGTGCTGGAGTACGGCTGGCACCCGGAGGCCGAGGCCTACAGCGTCGCGTACGGGCACGACGAGATGGACGCCTCGTCGCTCTGGATCGGCCTGTCCGGGCTGCTCCCCGGCGACGATCCGCGTTTCCTCTCCACCGTGCTCAAGATCGAGGCGGACCTGCGCAGCGGCCCGGTGGTCTACCGCTACCACTGGGACGACGGCCTGCCCGGTCGGGAGGGTGGCTTCCACATCTGCACGGCGTGGCTGATCGAGGCGTACCTGCGCACCGGCCGCCGCACCGACGCGGAGGAGCTGTTCACCCAGATGGTCGACACGGCCGGCCCCACCGGCCTGCTCCCGGAGCAGTACGACCCGCTGGCCGAGCGGGGCCTGGGCAACCACCCCCAGGCGTACAGCCACCTCGGCCTGATCCGCTGCGCCCTGCTCCTGGACAACATGCTCAAGCAGTAACCCGACCCGGAACGCGGCCCGGGACCGTCCGGTCCCGGGCCGCTCCGCGTCCCACCCACCCCCGCTCCGCCGATCTTGCACTTGCTGCCCCGACGAATGGGGCGGATCAGGGCATGGTGCGGGCACCAACTGCAAGATCGATGGCGTCAGGGGGTCAGGGCGTCGACCACGTCGCCGACGACCACGACGGCCGGGGGGCGGAGCGCGGCGGCCTCCACGTCGGCGGCGACCGTGGCGAGCGTGGCGCGCAGGGTGCGCTGGGCTGCGGTGGTGCCCTCCTGGATCACCGCGGCGGGGGTGTGCGGCGGCTTGCCGTGCGCGATCAGCGTGGCGGCGATCGCGGCCAGGTTCTTCAGGCCCATCAGGATCACCAGCGTGCCGCGCAGCCCGGCGAGCGACTCCCAGCGCACCAGCGAGGCCGGCGCGTCCGGCGCGACGTGCCCGGAGACCACCGTGAACTCGTGCGCCACCGACCGGTGCGTCACCGGCACCCCGGCCACCCCGGGCACCGCGATCGCGCTGGTCACCCCCGGCACCACGGTCACCGGCACCCCCGCCTCGGCGCAGGCCAGCAGTTCCTCACCACCCCGCCCGAAGACGTACGGGTCGCCGCCCTTGAGCCGCACCACGACCCGGCCGGCCAGGGCGCGTTCCACCAGGATCCGGTTGATCTCCTCCTGGGCGCGCGACGGTCCGTAGGGGATCTTCGACGCGTCGACCAGCTCGACGTCCGGGCGCAGCTCGTCCAGGAGCAGCCCGGGGACGAGCCGGTCGGCCACCACCACCTCGGCCTCGGTGAGCAGCCGCCAGCCCTTCACGGTGATCAGCTCCGGGTCACCCGGCCCGGCGCCCACCAGCGCGACGCGCCCGCCGGAGGTGTTAAGCGGGGCGCCCTCCTCTACCGAATCCGTTAACAGGGGGCCCCTCCTTGCACTCAGGAGGGTGCGGACGGCGTCGCGGACGGCCATCGCGCGGCGCGGGTCGCCGCCGCCGAGGACCGCCACCGTCACCGGGCCGTGCCGGGTGACCGCGGGCGTCCACGCGCTGGCGGCCGCGCGGTCGTCGGCGCGCACGCAGAAGATCCGCCGCTCGGCCGCGGCGGCGCTGACCGCCGCGGCGGCGAGCCGGTCGTCCACCGCCACCTGGACCAGCCAGGCGCCCTCCAGGTCACCGGCGACGAACCGGTGCGGCTCCCACCGCAGCCGCCCGGCGTCGGCGTGCGCGCGCAGCGCCGGGGTCAGCTCCGGCGACACCAGCAGCACGTCCGCGCCGGCGTCCAGCAGCGCCGGCACCCGTCGGGTGGCCACCGCTCCCCCGCCCACCACGACCACGCGCCGCCCGGCCAGCCGCAACCCCAGGGGGTACGGGCTCGGCTCGCTCACTTCTCGGCCACCCCGGCCGAGTCGAACGTGGCCACCTCGTGCAGCACCCGGACCGCGCCGGTGACGACCGGCAGGGCGAGCAACGCCCCGGTGCCCTCGCCGAGCCGCAGCCCCAGGTCGATCAGCGGGTCCAGCCCGAGGTGCCGCAGCGCCGCGGTGGCGCCCGGCTCGGCGCTGCGGTGCCCGGCGACCATGGCGCCCACCGCGTCCGGTGCGAACGCGGCGGCGGCCAGCGCGGCGCTGACCGCGATCACGCCGTCGAGCAGCACCGGCACCCGGCGCGCGGCGGCGCCGAGGATCAGCCCGGCCAGCGCGGCGTGCTCCAGCCCGCCAACCGCGGCGAGCACGCCCAGCGGGTCCGCCGGGTCGGGCGCGTGCCGCTCCAGCGCGGCCCGGACCACCTCCACCTTGCGGGCGTACGTCCCGTCGTCCACGCCCGTGCCCCGGCCGGTCGCCGCCGCCGCGTCCACACCGGTGAACGCGGCGACGAGGGCGGCCGCCGGGGTGGTATTGCCGATGCCCATGTCGCCGGTGAGCAGGATGCCGGCGCCGGCGTCGATCAGTTCGGCGGCGACCCGGATGCCGGTCTCCACCGCCGCCCGAGCCTCGTCCCGGGTGAGCGCGGCGGTGACCGTCATGTCCCGGGTGCCGAGCCGCACGTTCGCCGCCACCAGACGCGGTCCGTCCGGGTCGGCGGGCGTCGCGACGATGTCCGCGGGGCGGGCCGACGGGTCGACCGGGTCGGCGGAGAGCCCCGTCGGGTCGGCCGGGTCGGCGGAGAGCCCGGCCGGGTCGGTCGGGTCGGCGGCGCGCGCCGCCGCGGCGGGCGGGGTGGCCGCGAGCGGGGTGGCGACGCCGACGTCCACCACGGTGACCGAGGCGCCGGCCTGCCGGGCGAACGCGTTGACCACCGCGCCGCCGGCCAGGAAGTTGCCGATCATCTGGGCGGTGACCTCCTGCGGCCACGGGCTGACGCCCTGGGCGTGGACGCCGTGGTCGCCCGCGAAGATCGCCACCGCGGCCTCGTCGGGCAGCGGCGGCGGGCAGGTCCCGGCCAGCCCGGCCAGGCGTACCGAGAGTGGCTCCAGGGCGCCGAGCGAGCCGGCGGGCTTGGTCAGCCGGCCCTGGAGTTCGCGGGCCGCCGCCATCGCGGCCTCGTCCAGCGGCCGGATCGCCGCGACGGTGGACTCCAGCATCATGCCTCCAGGATCCCTGCGAGCGTCTCGACGAACGCGTCGGTGGTGGCCGGATCGCGCACCGCGATCCGGAGCCAGTCCGGGCCGAGCCCGGGGAACGTGTCGCCCCGGCGCACCGCCCAGCCCCGCTCCCGCAGCCGCTGTCGCAGCTCGGCCGCGCCGGGTCGGTGGATCAGGACGAAGGCGCTGGCCGGCGCTCCCGCGACGCGTACGCCGGGCAGGCCGGACAGGCGGGTCACCAGGTGGTCGCGGTCGGCGGCGAGGTCGGCGGCGATCGCGCGCTCGGCCGCGACGGCGAGCGGCGCGGCGCAGGCGGTGGCCGCGGCGAGCGCCGGGGTGGAGACGGCCCAGAGCGGCTGGGCGGCGGCGAGGCGGGCCAGCAGCCCGGCGTCGCCGAGCAGGTAGCCGATCCGCAGCCCGGCCAGCCCCCAGGTCTTGGTGAGACTGCGGACCACCAGGAGGCCGGGCAGGTCACGGCGGTGGGCGAGCGACTCGGGCTCGCCGTCGACGCCGGGGGCGATCGTGGTGTCCGCGAACGCCTCGTCGACCACCAGCACCCGACCCGGGCGGGCCAGTGTGGCGACGGCGTCCGCGGGGTGCAGCGCCGAGGTCGGGTTGGTGGGATTGCCGATCATGACCAGGTCGGCGTCGGCGGGGACGCGGGCCGGGTCGAGCCGGAACCCGTCGGCCGGGTCGAGCAGCACCCGGTCCACCCGGTGCCCGGCGGCGCGCAGGGCGGCCTCCGGCTCGGTGAACTGCGGGTGCACCACCACCGGGTGGCGGGCGTCGCGCAACGCGCGGGCGATCAGCACGAAGCCCTCGGCGGCGCCGGCCGTGAGGAGTACCTCGTCCGGGGGTCGCCCGTGCCGGTGACCGACGGCGGCGCGGGCCGGCGTCGGGTCCGGGTACGCGGCCAGGTCGCCCAGCGCGGCGGTGATCGGGTCGGCCAGCCAGTCGGGCATCGCGGCGCGCCGCACGTTGACCGCCAGGTCGACCAGTCCGGGTGTGGCCTCGGCGTCCCCATGGTGGCCCAGGTCGGGTTCGGGCGCGGCGGCGGTCGGTGCGGCGGGCATGACCGCGATCCTGCCGGGAAGCCGCCGTCCGGGACAGCGCATCCCGGCGTGGGGCGCGTCACGACCCCCGCCCGTTTATGAATTCTTCTCATTTCCGAATCGGAAATGTCATAGCTTGACCACGTGAGCAATCGACCCCTTGCCTCCGCCGGTCGTGCCGTGCCCCTTCTCCGCGCCGGGCTGATCGCCGGCATCGTCGTCGCCGCCGCCCTCTATCCGATGGCCGCCGTCACCGGCGTCGGCGCGAAGGCCACCGCGCACGCCGTGCAGCAGAAGACGAACATCCTCAAGACCGCGCTGCCGGCCGAGACCTCGTACGTCTACGCGCCGGACGGCAAGACCGTGCTGACCATGTTCTACGAGGAGTACCGGCAGTACACCAAGATCGAGAACATGTCGCCGAACATCCAGCAGGCGATCGTCGCCGCCGAGGACAACCGCTTCTACCAGCACCACGGCGTCGACCCGAAGGGCGTGGCGCGGGCGTTCGTCTCCAACGCCCGCTCCGGCGGCGTCTCCCAGGGCGCCTCCACGCTCACCATGCAGTACGTGCGGATGGCCCTGCGGGACAGCGCGAGCACGCCCAAGGAGGTCCAGGAGGCCACCCAGCAGACCAGCCTGCGCAAGGTCAAGGAGATGCGCATGGCGCTCGACATCGAGAAGCACCTGACCAAGGAGCAGATCCTCGAGCGCTACCTCAACTCGGCCTACTTCGGCCACCGGGCGTACGGGATCTACGCCGCGTCGCAGATCTTCTTCTCCAAGACCCCGGCGACGCTCAGCCCGGTCGAGGCGGCCACCCTGGCCGGGCTGGTGAAGTCTCCCTCCGAGTACGACCCGATCACCTCGGACCAGAAGGACGCCACCGGCCGGCGCAACTACGTGCTGGACAACATGGCCCGCCTCGGTTACCTGTCGCCGGACGCCGCCGCGGCGGCCAAGGGGCAGCCGATCAAGCTGAAGCTGACCGACCCGCCGAACGACTGCGCCGCGATCGACGGCGCGCACCGCAGCTGGGGCTTCTACTGCGACTACCTGAAGAACTGGTGGAGCGCGCAGTCCGCGTTCGGCGAGAACCGGCTGGAACGGATGGACAAGCTGCGCCGCGGCGGCTACCGGATCGTGCTCGCGCTCGACCCGAAGACCCAGGCGGCGGCCGAGAAGAACGTCGGCGCCAAGGACAACACCGGCAGCCCGTTCGCCAACGGCATCGTCGTCTCCGAGCCGGGCACCGGGCGGATCAAGGCGATGGCGGTGAACCGGAACTACTCGCTGGACCTGGCCGAGAACCCGAACAGCTCGAACCCGGAGGCCGGCCCCAAGGTCAAGGCGAACTACCCGAACACGGTGGCGCCGCTGCTCGGCGGCGGGACACTCCCCGGCTACCAGGCCGGATCGACGTTCAAGATGTTCCCGATGCTCGCCGCGCTCAACGCCGGGATGCCGCTGTCCACCGCGTACGACTCGCCCTACCGGTACCAGTCCGCGGTCTACGACGGCTGGGCGCCGTCCAACGCCAGCGGCGCGATGACCGGCCGGCAGACCATGTGGTCCGGCTTCGGCAAGTCGGTGAACACCTACTTCGTCCAGCTGGAGGAGAAGGTGGGCGCGGACGCCGGGGTGCGCCTGGCCGAGCAGCTGGGGCTGCGCTGGCGCACCGACGTGGACAAGGAGCAGGCCTCCCCGGCCAAGGCGAAGAAGTGGGGCGCGTTCACGCTGGGCGTCTCCGACGCCACCCCGCTGGAGATGGCGAACGCGTACGCGACCGTCGCCGCCGACGGGCGCTACTGCGAGGCGATCCCGGTCAACGCGATCATGAACCGGGACGGCACGCCGGCCACCTGGTCCACCCCGGGCGGGGTGCAGCGGGAGGTGGCCAAGCCGAGGTGCCGGCAGGTGGTCAACGCGGACGCGGCCCGGGCCGCCACCGATGCCGCCCGCTGCCCGACCGGCGACACGCCCGCCAAGGGGAGCTGCGGCGGCTGGTCGACCGCCGACAGCGTCCGGAAGACGGTCGGCCGACCGGTGGCCGGCAAGACCGGCACCACGGACAGCACCCGGTCGGCGTGGTTCGTCGGCTACACCCCGGAACTGGCCGCGGCGAGCTTCATCGCCGATCCGGACAATCCCTTCAACGCGGTGGGTGACGGGCAGTCACAGATCCCGGTGAACGCGGTGGCGGAGACGCTGCGCGACGCGCTGAAGGGTCAACCCACCCGCCAGTTCACCCCGCCGTCCGACCAGATCGTCGGCTGACCGCCGCCTGCCCGTCCCGGGGGTGCGCCCGGGTCAGTCGACCAGGGAGTTCGCGCCCGCGAACTCCCTGATCGACGTCAGCGCAGGTCGGCGGCCACGAACGACCACAGCTCCAGGTCGACCCGGGCACCGCGGACGAAACCGGCGTTGCGCAGCAGGCCCTCGTAGCTGAAGCCGGCCTTCTCGGCGACCCGCCGCGAGGCGACGTTGCCCGGCGCCACCCGCAGTTCCACCCGGTGGAACCCGTGCTCCAGGATCAACGCGATCGCCACCCCGTCCACCGCCTCCGCGGCCAGGCCGAAGCCCCGGGCCTGCGGCGCGATCGCGTACGACACCTCGGTGAGCCGCGCCCCCCAGTCGGTGCGACGGGTCCAGAGGCAGCCGACGACCCGCTGGTCCTCCCGGCGGACCACCGCCCAGTGGTCGCCGTCGCCGCTGTCCCGCCGCTGCCGGGCCAGCTCGGTGCACCAGGCCCGCCCGTCGATCTGCCCGGCCGCCTCGGCCAGCGGCAACCAGCGCTGCGTCTGCCGGTCGGCGAACACCTCGTCCACGGCCGCCGCGTCCGCCGCGGTGAGCCGGCGCACCTCCGTGCGCGGGGTGGACACGGTCAGCGCCGGGAACCGGCGTACCGCCACCTGACCGATCACGCGGGCGCCGCCGCGGGTGTCCGGGCGGCGGCCACCAGGCGCTCGGCCACCCCGGGAAGCGCGGCCCAGTGCGGCACGAGCTGCGAGGCGTGCACGCCGTGGTGGACGAAGCCCTCCGGGGTGCCGCCACCCCACTGCCAGGCCGGGCGGTCACCGGCGCGCGGGGTGAGCACCGCCGCGTGCTGCTTGTGCCCGGTCACCGTGACGCCGGCCGGCGCCACCACGCTGTCGGTGACCGCGGTGGCCTCCCGGTAGCCGACGACCAGGCCGTCCCGGACCGTGCCGACCGCGTCGAGCACCCCGCACATCGGCAGGCCGTCCAGCTCGCGGGCCAGCCACAGCAGGCCGGCGCCCTCGGCGACCACCGGGCGGCCGGAGCGGGCCAGCTCGGCCACCGCGATGCAGAGCCGGCGGTTGGCGGAGAGCTGCTCCGCGTACGCCTCGGGGAGCCCGCCGCCGACGACGAGCGCGCGGGCCCCGGCGGGCAGCGCCTCGTCGTGCAGCGGGTCGAACGTGATCACCTCGGCGCCGGCGGCGCGCAGCAGCTCGACCGTCTCCGGGTGGCTGTAGCTGCCGGCCGGACCACCGGCCAGCGCCACCACCGGCCGCCCGCCAACCTCGGACGGCCCGTCCGCCGGCTCGGCCGACCAGGGCCCGACGGTCAGCGCGGGCGCGGAGCGGGCCAGCGTCAGGAGCCGGTCCAGGTCGACGGTGGCGGCCACCGCCTCACCGAGCCGGCGCACCCCGCGCTCGGCCTCGACGTCGCCGCGCACCACCGGTGCGGCGCCGTGCCGGCGGGCGGGCAGCACCGGAGGCAGCTCGTGCCGGCGCAACGCGCCGTAGACCGGCACCCCGACGTCGTCCAGCGCCTCGCGCAGCAGCTCCTCGTGCCGGGGCGAGGCCACCCGGTTGAGGATCACGCCGCCCAGCCAGAGCTGTTCGTCGTACGCCCGGAAGCCGTGCACCAGCGCGGCCACCGACTGGCCCATCGCGGCCACGTCCACCACCAGCACCACCGGGCTGCGCAGCGCGGTGGCGACGGCGGCCGTGGACTCGCTCTCCGGCCGGCCGGCGACCGAGTCGTAGAGGCCCATGGTGCCCTGGACCAGCGCGAACCCGGCCCCGGCCGCGCCGTGCGCGAAGAGCGGGGCGATCCGCTCCGGGCCGACCAGGCGCGGGTCGAGCGTGCGCCCCGGCCGGCCGGCGGCCAACCCGAGGTATGCCGCGTCGACCTGGTCCGGCCCGACCTTGAACCCGGCGACCGGCAGCTCCCGGTCGGCCAGGGCCGCGAGCAGGCCGAGGGAGAGGGCACCGGTGCCGTGCCCCGAGGAGGGTGCGCTCAGCACGACGCGGGGCACGTCGGTCATCATCGACTCCTGGATCCGGGGGATTTCCGCCCGCGTGACCATACCCGCCCGGCCCGACGCGCGGCGTCCGCCCGGGTGCCGGGATTCCGCCGGCAGCCACGAGTGGCCCCGCTCATACGGGTAGCCTTTGCCAACGTGTACCGGTTCCTGCTGACCCCGCGCTGGCTCGGCTACCTCGCGCTGACCCTGGTGGCCGCCGCGGTGATGGTGTTCCTGGGCAACTGGCAGCTGGACCGCTACCACGGCCGCACGGCGATCAACGAACGGATCGACGCCGGCGCCACGATGACCCCCGCGCCGCTGCGCGACGCCCTGCCCGCGCCGACCGGCGCCGCCGGCAGCGTCGGCCCGGCCCCGGCCGAGCGGCTCACCTGGAGCCGGGTCACCGCCACCGGTCGCTACGACAGCGCGAACGACGTGCTGATCCGCGGCCGGACCGTGGACAGCACTGTCGGCTTCGAGGTGCTCACCCCGCTGGTGCTCGCCGACGGCAGCGCGGTGCTCGTCGATCGCGGCTGGATCCCGCCGGTCCCGGGCGGCGGCGCGACCGTCCAGCCGTCGGTGCCGGCGGCGCCGACCGGCGAGGTGACAGTCACCGGCCGAGTGGTCGGCAGCGAGAGCGGTGGCGGCGGCGTCGCCCGACGCGACGGCAAGCTGGAGGCTCGACGGATCGACGTCGCCCGCCTGGCGAAGCAGCTGCCCTATCCGGTGACCGGCGGTTACGTACTGCTGGACGGGCAGACGCCGGCCGCCGACCCGGCCTTCCGGGCGGTGCCGATCGGGCACACCAACAACTGGCAGAACTTCGGCTACGTGTGGCAGTGGTGGATCTTCGCGGTGATGAGCCTGGTCGGCTACGGCTGGGTGGCGCGCCGGGAGGCTCGCCGTCGGGCCGGCCTGGACGGCCCGCGCCTGCCGGTCGACCGGGCCGCCGAACCGGCCGCCGCCGGCCCCGCCACCTCCTGAGGCGGGACCGCGGGCTCAGCCGGTGACCCGGCCGGCGTGGATCGCCCGGACCGCGTCGATCGTGTCCGCCTCGGCGGCGGTCTTGTCGTCGCGGTAACGCACCACCCGGGCGAAGCGCAGCGCCATCCCGCCCGGGTAGCGGCTGCTCGTCTGCACCCCGTCGAACGCGATCTCGACCACCTGCTCCGGGCGGACCCGCACCACCCAGTCGCCCTTCTCCACGGCCAGCGACAGGAAGCGCTCGGTCTGCCACCGCAGCGTCTCGTCGGTGAGCCCCTTGAACGTCTTGCCCAGCATGACGAACTCGCCGCTGCCCGGGTCACGGGCGCCGAGGTGCAGGTTGGACAGCCAACCCTGACGCCGGCCGCTGCCCCACTCGACCGCGAGCACCACCAGGTCGAGCGTGTGCCGGGGCTTGACCTTGACCCAGGCCGCGCCGCGCCGCCCGGCGTCGTAGGGCGCGGCCGGGTCCTTGACCACCACGCCCTCCTGCCCGGCGTCGACCGCCGCGGCGAACGCGGCGGCGGCCTGCTCCGCGTCGTCCACCTCCACCCGGCCGACCAGCAGCGCCGGGTCGACCGCGCGGGCCAGCGTCGCCCACCGCTCCCGCCCGGGCAGGTCGATCAGGTCGGCGCCGTCGAGGTGCAGCAGGTCGAAGAAGTACGGGGTGAGCACCGGCTCGCCGGCCCGCTCGGCGGCGGCCAGCACGGCGGGCGCGACCGGGGCCCGACCGGTGGTGCTGGGCGTGGTGCGCCGCGCCGCGTGGCTCGACGTCTGCTGGAACGGCAGCGGCCGGCCGGCGGCGTCCAGCCCGATCGCCTCGCCGTCGAGCACCAGCTCGCGGGCGGGCAGCGCGCGGACGGCGGCCACCACCTCGGGCAGCCGGCCGGTGATCTCGTCGAGGCTGCGGGTGAAGACCGCGATGTCCGACCCGGAGCGGTGCACCTGGATGCGGATGCCGTCGAGCTTGACGTCGACCACGGCCGGCGCGCCGGTCGCGGTGAGCGCCTCGTCGACCGAGGGCGCGCTCTGGGCCAGCATGGGCGCGAGCGGACGGCCCACCTGGAGCCCGAACCCGGCCAGGGCGGCAGCGCCGCCGGTGAGCGCCGCGACCGCCACCGCCCGCAGGTCACCGGCGAGAAGCAGGGCCCGCCGGACGGCCGGGACCGGCACGTCGGCGGCCCGGGCCACCGCCTCGGCGAGCAGGCCGGCCTGTGCGCCCTGCCGCAGCTCGCCGCGGAACAGGCCGACCAGCAGGCGCTGCTCGTCGGCGGTGGCCGCGGCGAACAGCCGGCCGACCAGCTCCCGCCGTCGGGCCTGGGAGCCGGCGCCGCCGACCCGGGAGATCTCCTCGATCCCCGCGTCGACGGCGGTCACGGTCAGGGTCGGCTCGGCCGCCGGCGGTGGCAGGTCCCGCAGCGCCGCCCAACCGACGCCGGTCTGCCGCTGCCGCAGCTCACCGGCGAGGTAGCCGGCGCCGGCCGGGATCTCGCCCGGGTCGAGCGCGCGCAGCGCGGCGGCCAGCAGCTCCACCTTGGCGCGCCGGCCACCGGTGGCGCCCACCGCGGCCGAGGTGGCCGCCAGTTCCGCGAAACGCACGTCCACATCCTGCCAGCCGGCGGTGACACCGGGGCGGTTCCGGCGGCCCGGCGCACCGATTCGGGTGCGCCGGACCGCCGGACGCCCGGACGCGCGAGGCCCGTCGTGCCGGTCGCCGGGCCTCGCGCGCCGGGCCGCTTCCGGCGCACCGAAGATCAGGCCGAGACCGGCTCCTCGACCCGCAGGCCGCGCCCGCGCACCCCCTCGGCGACCCGGGTGAGCAGCGCGTCGAGCGTGACCAGCGTGGCCGACAGCTCACCGAGCTGTTCCTTGAGCGTGGCCTCGGGCCACGCGGAGACGTCGACGTCCCCCAGAGCACGGACAGCGGCCTGGAGCCGCGCCATCTCGTCGTTCGTACGCATGTTCGAAAGGCTATAACACCCGGCCGGGCGACACGCCGCAAAGTGCGACATCCATCTCGAAGTTACGGTTTCGACACCGTGCGTGTCGGGACCGGACATAGACACCGGCCGGGAGCGACATACCGCAGAGGCATAATTATGACTTTTGGGGTATATCGCTTTCCACCTCGTCGCCTCATCGCCAGCGTCACCCACCGTGACGACGCGCGCGCATCGCCCGTCGTCTGCCCCCCGGTCAGGCGCGGCCCGCCTCGGCCACCTTCGCCAGCAGCAGCGCCTCGGCCAGGCAGACCCGGGCGAACTCGCCCAGGTGCAGGCTCTCGTTCGGCCCGTGCGCCCGGGCGTGCGGGTCCTCCACGCCGGTCACCAGGATCGCCGCCTGCGGGAACATCTCCTGGAACGTGGCGATGAACGGGATCGAGCCACCCACCCCGATGTCGACCGGGTCGGTGCCGTCCCAGGCGCCCCGGAACGCCGCCCGCGCTGCGTCGAACATCGGGCCACTCGCGTCGATCACGCAGGGCGCGCCGTCGTGCTCGAACGTCACCGTCACCTGCGCGCCCCACGGCGCGTTCCGCTCCAGGTGCGCGGTCAGCGCCGCGTACGCCTTCTTCGGGTCGTCGCCCGGCGCCAGCCGTACGCTCAGCTTCGCCTTCGCGGCCGGGACCAGCGCGTTCGGCGCCTCTCCGGTGGCCGGCGCGTCGACGCCGAGGATCGCCAACGCCGGCTTCGTCCAGAGCCGGTCGGTGATCCGGCCGGTGCCGAACAGCCGCGCGCCGTCGACCAGGCCGGCCTCCGCACGGAACCGGTCCTCCGGGTAGTCGACGCTCGCGCCCTCCCGGGTGGCCAGCCCGTCCACCGCGACGTCGCCGGCGTCGTCGTGCAGCGTGCCGAGTAGCCTCACCAGCGCGGTGAGCGCATCCGGCACGGCGCCGCCGAACATGCCGCTGTGCACCGCGTGGTCGAGCGTGCGCACCTCCACGAAGCAGTTCACGATGCCGCGCAGCGAGGTGGTCAACGCCGGCACCCCGACGTCCCAGTTGGTGGAGTCGGCGATCACGATGACGTCCGAGGCCAGGTCGTCGCGGTGCTCGGCGAGCAGCCGCTCCAGCGAGTCCGAGCCGTACTCCTCCTCGCCCTCGACGAACAGCACCACGCCGACCGGCAGCCGGTCGCCGAACGCGCGCAGCGCGGCGACGTGCGCCATGATGCCGGCCTTGTCGTCGGCCGCACCCCGACCGTAGAGACGGCCGTCGCGCTCCACCGGCTCGAACGGGTCGGACTCCCACAGCGACCGGTCGCCGACCGGCTGCACGTCGTGGTGGGCGTAGAGCAGCACGGTGGGCGCGCCGGCCGGAGCCGCCTTCGTCCCGATCACCGCCGGCTGGCCGCCGGAGCGGACGATCCGGGTGTCCAGGCCGCAACCGCGCAGCAGCTCCGCCACCGCCTCGGCGGAACGCTCCACGTGCGAGTGGTCGAAGCCCTCGAAGGCGATGCCCGGGATGCGGACGAGTCGTTCGAGGTCGGCACGGACGCCGGGCAGTTCCCGCTCGACGGCGGCCCGCACCTCGGACTCGGAGATGATCGGAGTGGTCATGACCGGAATCGTATGCCGGCCTTACCCGGCCACGCCGTCCGAGCCCGGACGCCGACCGTGCCGCACGAAGTAGCGGTCCGGGTCGTGCGGCAGGTCGGGAGCGCCGTCGACGACCAGGTCCACCGCCGCCTCGGTGCCGTCGGCGGCGAAGTGCGCCCGCTCGCCGGCGTGCCAGCGGCGCAACTCGGGCAGGACCCCCGCGCCGTCGCGGGCCAGCGCCCGGGACAGCCGCAGCTCGGCCGGCGCGGTGACGAGCGCGGAGAGCGTCAGCTCGGGACGTACGGCGGCGCGCGCGGCGCTCACCCCCTCGACGATCAGCACCGGCGCCGCCGGCACCGGCACCACTCGCTCCAGGAAACGCCGACGGACCCAGCTGTACCGGCGGTAGCCGCCCGCCCGGCCGGCCCGCACCGGCCCGAGCACCCACTCCTCCAGCCGCGTCCAGAACGTGAGCTGGTCGTCCCAGCCGTCGAGCAGGTCGTCGGTGCGGACCAGCGGCGGCCGCTCGCCGCCGGTCGCCGCGAACGCCTCCGCGAGGCGCGTCGCGAACACGCTCTTGCCCGCGCCGCTCGGCCCGTCCACCGCCACCAGCCGGGTACGCCCCAACCGCGCCGGCCCGGCCAGCACCCGCCGGACCAGTCCGGCGTACGCCTCGACCACCGCGACGTTCACCCGACCGACGCTAACGTTCCCCCGTCCGCTGGATCCTGCGACCCGGGCGGGCCGTTTCGCCCGGCGGTGTCGCCGGGCCACGGGCATGATCTGGGGGTGCTCCATGACGTGATGTGTCCGGGCGTCGACGCCCTCCTGGAACAGGCCCGCGCCGGTCTCCGCCGGCTCACCCCGCACGAGACCGTCGAGGCGGTCCGCAACGGCGCGCTGCTGATCGACACGCGCACCGAGGCGCAGCGTCGCGAGGAGGGTGAGCTGCCCGGCGCGATCGTCATCGACCGCACCGTGCTGGAGTGGCGGCTCGACCCGGCCAGCGAGTGGCGCATCCCGGAGGCGATCGGCTACGACCGCGAGATCGTGGTGGCCTGCCGGCAGGGCTTCAGCTCCAGCCTGGCCGCCGCCAGCCTCCAGACGCTCGGCCTGCGGCACGCCACCGACATGATCGGCGGCGTGCAGGGTTGGCGGGAGGCCGGCCTGCCGATGTCCGACCGCCCGGCCGACGTGCGCCACTGACCCGCCCCGCCCGGGTGTCACCGACCCGCCCGCCTCGGCTGCCGCCGGACCGCCCCGCCCGGGTGCCGCGGGACCGCTCCGGTCAGGACGGGCCGGGCGGTTGCCCGGGCGCGCCGGGCGGCACGAACGGCAGGCCCGGCGGCGGGCCGTCCTCGATCAGCCGCCACAGCGCGCCGGTGTCGAGGTGCTCCTCCACCAGGTCGCCGAGCAGGTCCAGCGTCCGTTCCCGAACCGCCGCGAACGACGTGTCCGGCGCCGCCTTGAAGCCGGTCCGACCGGCCGCCTCGGCGACCTCGGTGAGGAACCGGCGGCGGAACGCGTCGGACTCGAACGCCCCGTGCCAGTGCGTCCCGTACACCGCGCCGAGCCGGGCGCCCTCGCCGGTGCCGTCGGCGTAGCGCAGCAGCGGCGGCAGCCCCGGGTCGGCGGCGGAGACCCGACCGTGGTGGATCTCGTACCCGTGCACCGGCACGTCCCCGGCCGCGGCGCCCTCGGCCCGGCGGACCGTCTTGCGCGGATCGAAGGTGATCTCGACGGGCAGCAGCCCGAGGCCGGGCACGCTGCCCTGCCGGCTCTCCACCGGGTCGTGGATCGCCCGGCCGAGCATCTGGAACCCGCCGCAGATGCCGAGCAGCGGACGGCCGGCGGCGGCGTGCGCCCGCACCGCGTCGGCCAACCCGCTCTCCCGCAGCCAGGCCAGGTCGGCGACGGTCGACTTGGAGCCGGGCAGCACCACCAGGTCGGCGGCGGCCAGTTCGGCCGGCTCGACGGTCAGCCGCACCCGCACCCCCGGCTCGGTGGCGAGCGCCTCGACGTCGGTGGCGTTGCTGATCCGGGGCAGCCGGACCACTGCGACGTCGAGCCAGTCCGTGCCGCGCGGCGCCGCCGGCCGGCCGAGCACCCGCCCGTACGCGAGCGAGTCCTCCGCGTCCAACCACAGGTCCAGCGCCCACGGCAGCACGCCGTAGGTGGGTCGGCCGGTGACCTGGCGCAGCATGTCCAGACCGGGCCGGAGCAACCCGACGTCACCCCGGAACTTGTTGATCACGAAGCCGGCGACCAGCGCCTGGTCGGCCGCGTCGAGCAGGGCCACGGTGCCGAACATCGAGGCGAACACCCCGCCCCGGTCGATGTCGCCGACCACGATCGCGGGCAGGCCGGCCTGGCGGGCCAGCCCCATGTTGACGTAGTCGCCGGCCCGCAGGTTGATCTCCGCGGGGCTGCCCGCGCCCTCGCAGATCACCGCGTCGTACTCGGTCCGCAACTCGGCCAGCGCCGCATACGCGGTGGCGGCGAGCCGGGGCCGCAGCGTGTGGAAGTTGCCGGCGGTGATCGTGTCGACCGCCTCGCCGAGCAGCACCACCTGGCTGGCCTGGTCGCTGCCCGGTTTGAGCAGCACCGGGTTGAAGCGCAGATCGGGCGCGAGCCCGGCGGCGGCGGCCTGCATGGCCTGGGCCCGGCCGAGTTCCCCACCCCGGCCGTCCGGGCCGACCACCACTGCCGAGTTGTTGGACATGTTCTGCGCCTTGAACGGCGCCACCCGGACCCCCTGGCGGCGCAGCCAGCGGCAGATCCCGGCGGTGAGCACGCTCTTGCCGGCGTCGGAGGTGGTGCCGGCGACCAGCAGCCCGCCGCTCACCGCCCGCTCCCCCGGCCGCCACGCGCGATGCGCGCGCCGCCGGCGATCCCGACGCGGCCCTGCCCGTCGCGCCCGGGAGGACCGAGCGTGCGTCCGGCGGCGCCGCTGATCGTGTGCCCGATGGTGCCGATGGGCGTGCGCCCGGCGGCGCCGCTGAACGTGTGCCCGATGGTGCCGGTGAGCGTGCGCCCGGCGGCGCCGCGGACCGTGCGCCCGGGAGCGCCGGTGAGCGCGCGCAGCGCGGCGCGGGCGGTGGCGCCGGCCAGCCGGCCCACGGTCACCGGATAGAGCGCGGCCAACCCGAGCGCGGCCAGGCTCACCGCGCCGGAGACCCGGGCCGCCCGCTTCAGGTGTCGCGCCTCCGGACGGGGGCCGTCACCGAGGAACGGCCGCGTCTCGGAGCGGCCGAAGTAGACGTTGCGCCCGCCCAGCCGGACGCCGAGCGCGCCCGCCATCGCCGCCTCGCACTGCCCGGCGTTCGGGCTCGGATGGTCGGCCCGGTCCCGCCGCCAGACGTGCCAGGCCGTCGCCCGGTCCCCGTGCACCACCGGCGCGACGGCCACCGTGAGCAGACCGGTCAACCGGGACGGCACCAGGTTGAGCAGGTCGTCCAGCCGCGCGGCCGGGGTGCCGAAACGGGCGTACCGGGGTGAGCGGTGACCGACCATGGCGTCGAGCGTGTTCGCCGCCCGGTAGCCGAGCAGGCCGGGCAGCCCGGCGACCGCCCCCCACACCAGCGGCGCGACCACCGCGTCGGAGGTGTTCTCGGCGACCGACTCGACAGTGGCGCGGGCCAGCTCCGACTCGTCCAGGGCGGACGGGTCCCGCCCGCACAGGTGGCCGAGACGGGCCCGGGCGGCGGGCAGGTCGGCGCGACGCAGCGACCGCCCCATCACCCGCGACTCGTGCCGCAGGGTCCGTCCGCCCAGCACCGTCCAGGTGCCGGCGGCCACCAGCGCGGCCCGGGCCACCGGGTGACGTCGGGTGGCCAGCGCGGCGGCGGCGCCGAGGAGCGCCGGCGCGCCGACCGCCAGCGCCGTGAACGCGGCCCCGGCCGACCGCCGGGGGCGGTAGATCCGTCGCTCCAGCGCGCCGGCCGCCTGGCCGAAGCCGGCCACCGGATGCCACCTGCGCGGGTCGCCGAGCAGCGCGTCGAGCGCGTAGCCCGCCGCCAACCCGGTCGCGTTCGCCATGGCGGTCGCCTGCCGCACCCGTCACCACCTCCGGCCGGCCAGCCTAACCGCACCGCGGGGCGCCGCACCGCCGTACCGCGGGGTGGCCACGCCGACGTCGCCACCCCGCGCCCCCGTCGCACGGCCCAGGCCTCAGACGGACACCGTGCTACGCCGTCGGCCGCGGCGCCCCGAGGCGGACCCGTCGCCGTCGGACCCCGCAGCCCTCGGCCCGTCGTCGACGGGCAGCCCGACCTCGGTCAGCTCGTCGTCCTCGGCCGCGACCGGCTTGTCTCCCTCCTCCTCGCCATCCCCCGACTCCCCGGACCGAGCGTCGAACGGGTCGAGTTCGGCCGTCCGGTCGAGCGTGCCGGTGAGACCGACATGTGCCGCCCCGAACTCCGGCGCCGGGAAGTCGTCGTCGAACGGCCGGGCGTCGAACGTGGTCGGGGCCTGCTCGTCGGGCACCGGCTCGGTCGCCTCACCGTGCACGCGCTGCTCCGCCTCGGCGTCCTCGACCGAGCTGGTGGCCGCGCGCGGCTGGTTGCGCAGGAAACGGGCCCGCCCCCGGGACAGGTCGTGCCCGACCGCGACCGCCTCCAGCTCGTAGAGCGTGCGATGGTTGCCGGCCTCGTCGGTCCAGTCGCGGGTGTAGAGGCGGCCGGCGACGATCACCGGGTCACCCAGGGCCACCGACGCCGCCACCCCCTCGGCCAGCCGTCGCCAGCAGTTCACCCGCACCCGCAGGCTGTTGCCGTCGACCCAGCGGCCGCTGTCCCGGTCGAGCCGGCGAGCGGTCGAGGCGACCTTGAAGTTGGCCACCAGCGTTCCGCTCTGCGTGGTGCGGCGCCACTCGGGCGCGGTCAGCACGTTGCCGACAATCGTGACGTAGGTATCGAACATCGCCCCTCCCAGGGATCGGTTGTCCGGGTGAGCGTGGGCCGAACCGGGCCGCCCGGGCAGCCCTCCGACCCCGCGCCTGTGGACGACGGACGGCTTGTGGACAACCGCCTGATCAAGGTCCCCGTCTGCTAGGCCGATGGGCCCTACGGGGCCGACCTGCGGCGACACATGATCGGAACGTGACCGGCGGGAGGCGTTCCGGAATCGCGCCGGTTGGGTAAGTACTTGATCAACCGAGAGAAAGGGAGCGCCGATGCTTCTCCGAGACGTCCGCGAGGCAGGGCGATGAGCGCCGTGGCGAACCCCGCGACCGTGGGCGAGTGCCTGCGGGTCGGTGCCGGGTTCTCGCAGGGCGACCGCAACTGGATCGCCGAGCAGTTCGCGACGCTGGACGCCCGGCTCGCCGGCTTCCACGCCGACGCCACCGAACTGGAGGTGTCGGTCAAGGACCGCGAGGCCCGGGGTCAGAAGGTGACCCTGGAGTGCTGGGTGGCCGGCCGGCAGAAGATCGTCACCACCTCGACCGAGGAGGACCTGCACGCCGCGTTGAACGACGTCCGGGACGACCTGCGCCGGAAGCTCAACGACGCGAAGACCCGGCAGGAGCCGCGCAGCAACAAGCACCTGCGCGCGACGGAGCAGCCCGATCCCGTCCCGCTGGAGGACGCGTTGCGGCAGGACACCGAGACCGCCTGAGTTCCCGTACGCCCCCGCCCGCTCGGTGCCGGCGGGCGGGGGTCCCGCGCTCGGCCCAGGTTTCAGGCGTGGCCCTCGCCTTACGCCCCTACCGCCGGGTAGCTCGGCGGCGTACCGTCGCGGTCGTGGAACCGGACGTGCTGGGAGCGCCCTACGAGCGGCGCACGATCGAGCTGGGCACCGACGACGAGGGGCCGGTGGTCGCGACCCTGGTCCGCCGGCGCGCGGACCGCCCGACCGGCCGGGCCGTGCTCTACGTGCACGGCTTCGTCGACTACTTCTTCCAGACCCACGTGGCCGACTTCTTCGCCGAGCGGGGCTGGGACTTCTACGCCCTCGACCTGCGCAAGTACGGCCGCAGTCTGCTCCCGCACCAGACCCCGAACTTCTGCCGCGACCTCAGCGACTACTTCCCCGAGCTGGACGCCGCCGCGGAGATCATTCGCGCCGACGAGGGGCACGAGACGCTGCTCGCCATGGGCCACTCGACCGGCGGCCTGATCATCTCGCTCTGGGCGGACGCCCGCCGCGACGCCGGCCTGGTCGACGGCATCGTGCTGAACAGCCCCTTCTTCGACATCAACGCCCCCTGGGCGGTCCGTCGACCGCTCGCGGCCGCCGTCGCCCGTCTGGGCCGCCGGGCGCCGCAGCGCATCCTGCCGTTCGGGCTCGGCACCGTGTACGGCGAGAGCCTGCACGCCGACCACCGCGGCGAGTGGCGCTACGACCTGGCGTGGAAGCCGCTCGCCGGGTTCCCGGTCCGGGCCGGCTGGCTGAACGCGATCCGCACCGGTCAGCGCCGGCTGCGGGCCGGGCTGACCATCGAGGTGCCGGTGCTGCTGGCCTGCTCCACCCGCAGCTTCCGGGGCGCGAAGTGGCACGAGAGCGCCACCGGGGCCGACGCGGTGCTCGACGTGGAGCACATGGTGCGCTGGGCGCCCCGGCTGGGCCGGCACGTCACAGTGGCCCGCTTCGACGGCGGGCTGCACGACCTCACGCTGTCCAGCCCCGGCGTACGCGAGAAGGTCTTCGCGGAGGTCGGCCGGTGGGCGGAGGGTTTCCTCCGCGCCGGCCCCACCGAGCCGGAGCCCACGCCGCCGGCCGCACGCCGCCCGACCGACGAACCAGCCGACGCACGGGCTGCCGCCGGCGCCGAGGGCTGAGCCGCCGGCCACTGGTGGCGGTGAGAAGGGGCCCCCGCTCTACCGGAGGCGTCAAGAAGGGGCCCCTCCTCGCACGACCTCGGCGAGCGCCGACCGGATCCGGTCGAACGTGGCGACCGGGTGCCCGCCGTCGCGCGGCGGCAGCAGCACGCCCAGGCAGCGCGGGACCACACCGCCCTCCGGCCCCGCCTCGACCGCGAACACCGGCGCACCCACGTACCCGGCGGGCAGCTCGACGGTGACCCGCACCTCGTCGCCGTCCCGCGCGACCTGTTGGACCACCGCCTCCAACGGCCGTGACCCGTCCTCGGAGACCCCCAGGGCCAGCACGAACGCCGAACCGGGCATCGCGCCGATCCGCGCCACCGCGTCGGCCGGCGCGGCCACCGCCTCGGTGACCTGCTGGGTACGCCAGCGCCAGCCCTGGTCGTCGGCGTGGCCGTGCAGCCCGCCGGTCGGCATCGCGGCCACCCCCAACTCCGGCAGGCGCAGCCAGTGGTCGGCGAAACCGGGCAGCTCGATCGGCTCCGCCGCCCCCTCGGCCGGCTCGGTGACGCTGGGCCGGAGCAGGATCTCCCCGTACGGCCGGTCGGTGAGCACCTCGGCGGTGAGCAGCCACTCGTGCGCGACCTCCCCGTCGTCGGTGGCGCCGACCAGCTCGCTGAAGAAGAAGGCGGTACCGACCGTGCCGGCCGGCGCTCCGGGCCCGTCCGACCCGGCGACGGGCAGGATCGACCGCCCGAGGTGCTGGCACAGCTCGAAGACGATCTCGTTCTCGGTTTCCTGGTCGAGAAGCATCCGCCGAGGGTACGGACCGGGGTGTGCCCGCCGGCCCGGGACCCGCCGTAACTCCGATGCCGGGTTCGGCCTCGGCGTGGGACGCTGGCGGCGACGTGGGCGCGCTCGACCCGTACCCCCGGCCGGGCCGGGGCCGGCGGTACCCTCTTGGCGCGACGATCGTCGGCGCGCGCCCGTAGCTCAGCGGATAGAGCAGGGGACTTCTAATCCCAAGGCCGCAGGTTCGAATCCTGCCGGGCGCACTCGCACCTACCCGGAGGCGCTCCCACCTCGCCCTCCCGGATCTCCGGCGGACGGCAGCGGCACCACCCGTTCCTCGTGCACCTTGACCTCGGCACGGTACCGGTGGGCGGCCGGATGCCAGATCTCCTCGAACGGGCCCATCACGTTGTCGCCGACCCCGCGGCGGCGAACCCGGGCCGCCAGCCAGGCGAGAAGGCCCAGGGTGCCCGCCAGGCAGCCGACGACCAGCACGATCGCCAGAAGCTCGCCCACCGGGCCAGGCTAGCCCGTCATCGGAGATCTGGTTGACCAGCCACCCGAGCCGAGCGGGACCATCGGGCGCATGTCGCTGCCGCCGGCGACCGGCGGACGGTCACGAGTCGGCCGGCACGCCCGCCTCCAGTTGACCGATCACCGGGTGGAGCAGGTCGTTGAGTTCCCGGGTCAGCACGACGACCGCGCGCCGCGCCGTGGCCGCCACGGAGTCGCCGGGTCCGTCGGGTGCCGGCGGCAGGTCGCCGAGCGGGACGGGCGCCTCCACCTGGAGCGTGGCGCGCAGGTGCGGGCTGCGGGTCAGGTCCTGGTCGGTCGGCGTCGTGTACTGGCCGAACAACTGGGGCCAGTCCCGCCAGCCCCGGTCGCGCTGCCACTGCCGGCTCCAGGTGAGTTCGGCCGGCCACCGGGAGATCACCGTGACGGCACAGATCAGACTGCCGTCCCACGGGCTCGGCGCGCAGGTCGCGGCCACGATCCGCCGGTGCCAGCGTACGTAGCCGGGTGACAGCTCGACGGCCACCCGCCAGGCGGTCGCGGCGAAGGCGACCGGCGCGATGTCGCCCCACGTGTCGGCGAATTCATCGGTACGTCTGAGCACCTCGGCCTCGTAGCGGCCGCGTCCGCCGGTGCCGCGCTCACGATCGACGTTCTCGTCGAGCCAGAAGGCTCGCGTTTCGGCCATGGTCTGCCCCCGTCCGGACTCTCGTACCGGTCTACCACGCCGGCGCGGAAATCGGATGCACGTCGGTGGATCCGTCGGGATACTTCCCGGATGATCGACGACGCCGTGCGGAACGAGTGGGAGACCGAGGGGTTCGTCGTCCTGCCCGGTTACCTCCCGGCTGCGGACCTGGCGCCCGCGCTCGACGAGTTGGAGACGATGTTCCCGTCGCCGGACGGCTTCCACGACGGGACGGATCCGCGGCGGGACCGCTATCTCGGCGACGAGTTCGCCGGCATCCAGGGCTTTCCGTTCGACAGCGTCGCACTCAGCCTGCTTGCGGTGGGCGACCGCCTGGTGCGGCTGGCGCGCGCGTTGCTCGCCACCGAGGATCTCCGGGTCTACTCGGCCGAGGCCTGGGCGAAGTTCACCGGAGCGGCCGACTACGACCAGGAGCTGCACCGCGACTACCTCAACCACACCCTGCTGGTGCCGACGGACACGCCCGAGCACCGGCAGCTGGAGATGTTTGTCTACCTCGTCGACGTGCCCGAGGGCCTCGGCCCGCCGCACCTGCTGGCCACGCGGCACACCCGGGACCTTCCGGCCCGGCCGAACTGGTATCCCCGTACCGATGTGGGCGAGCGGTTCGGTGACTTCGTCGCATCCACCGGCAGCCCGCGTCTCTACGACGCGGAGGTCTCCGGTGCCGGCCCGGCCGGCACGGTGGTCGCCTTCCAGCCCGGCACGTTCCACCGGGGCACCGGCATGACCGCGCCACGGGGCGCCCGCTACACCATGCATTTGGGTTTCCGGCCGGCCGCCGTGGACTGGAGCAACCGTCACGCCTGGGCGGAACGCAGCCACGAGCCCGCCTGGTACCGCTTCGTGAGCCGGGCGACCCCGGCGCAGCTCGCGCTCTTCGGCTTCCCACCACCGGGCCATCCCTACTGGACCGCCGACACCCTCGCCGGCGTGGCCGAGCGCTATCCGGGCCTGGACCTGACACCCTGGAAGGTCTGAGGCGTCAGTGTGCCGTACCGGCGAGCAGCCACCGCCGGACCGGGATCTCCAACAGCACCCGTCCACTGTCCAGCGTGACCGGCTGCCGGATGTCCCACCCGTCGTACTTGTCGGCGAAGGCCCGGACGACGGCGGGCGGGAAGTCGCCGTGCAGCCGGGCGGCGCCCTCCGCGACGACCGGGTGGTCGCCGTTCTCCAGCGCCAGGGAGACGCGCGGGTCCGCCGCCACGTTGCGGGCCTTGACACTGCCGGCCTCGCAGCAGACCCACCAGATGCCGTCGACGTGGACGAACCAGACCGGCGTCACGTGCGGGGAGCCGTCCGGGCGCAGCGTGCACAGCCACACGTTCCGCTCCCGGACGAGCCGGGCGTCGACGTCGGCCGGAAGTGGGGCAGCCATCCGGAGAGTGCACCACATCCCCGCCGCCCACGAGTGGAACGCAATGGTCGTCTCATGTCCACGCAGACACCCATGGCGTTCCACCCGCCGCCTGTTGATCTCTTGAGTGGAACGTCATGGGTGTCTCGGCCCCGCGCAGACACCCATCACGTTCCACCCACGGTTGCCCATGGGGCGCGGTGGGCCGCCCCGCCCGTCGAGTCGTTCCTGACATCAGCTCGAAAGGCACGCACGGCGGGACGGTCACTGACCGCCGTCAGGCTCCGCTCATGGTGGCCGAGACGGCACACCGAACGTCGGCACCCCGCCCGCACCGGGTCGCGACGTCGCTTCGGCGGCGTCCGACGTGGCCGCGCTGCACGCCGAGACCGCCCTGGAATGGCTCAGTCGCAGACCCGCCAGTCCCCGTCCTCCTTGACCAGCGGGAGGACCTGGGTGATGGCGACTCCGTCGCGCGGGGTGAAGCGGACGTTCGCCGACCCGTGCACCCGGCCGTTGTTGTTCATGACGTTCACCCCGAGGATCTCGTAGCCGGTCAGCTCCGGCTGGGCGGCCTGCTGCCGGGCGAAGTCCGCCTCGCCGAGTCGGTCGCGCACCTGGGCGCAGAGCTGCCCGTACGCGGTGGGGTAGTCGCGGGCGACCACGGCGGCGGAGAACGTGTCGGCGGTGGCGCGGGCCGGCCCGGTGGCGTCCTGGACCACGCGGTAGAACACGAAGCCACCGACCACGCCGCCCGTACAGCAGAGGGCGAGCACCACACCCAGCACGATGAACAGCGTCCGCTTGGACTTCTTGGGCGGCACCATGGCCGGCTCGTACGCCATGACCGCAGGGTAGGAGCCTCGGACAACCCGTCGACGCGCCGCGCACCGAGGGTGACCGGTTCCGACAAAGCATGTTATTCTCCGGCGTCAATCTATGCCGTGCGGACCCGGCCGGGTCGCTGCCGGAAGGACACCTCCCCGATGCCGGTGGCTGCCGCCACGACCCTGCCCCGGTCCCCACTGGACCGTCCCGCGGGCGGCGCGTTCACGCTGATCTTCACCACCCTGCCGGCGCTGCTCCGGCTCACCTGCGGGCTGGTCGGCGCGGTGGTCGCCCTGTCGGTGCGGACGCCGCCGGTGCGGGTGGCGCTGCTGGTCCCGGCCGTCGTCGCGCTCACCGCGTGGTCCGGCTGGTACGCCGTCCGCGCGTTCCGGCACGGCATCGGCGTCGCGCTGGTGGCCGGCGACGTGGCGCTCACCACCGCCACCGCGCTGGCCCTCGGTTGGCTGGTCGCGCCGGAGGTGCTGCCCGGCGAGGCGAGCTGGGTCGCGGTGCTGGCCAGCACCACGGTGATCAACGCACAGGCCACCGCACCGGCCCGCTGGTCGGTGCCGGCCGGCCTGCTGGTCACCGCCGCCTACGCGACCGGCGCCACGCTGGCCGGGAACCCGGTCGAGGCGCGGGCGCACACCGGCACGCTGCTGGTGCAGACCGGCTGCACGGCGGTGATGACCGCGGTGATGCGCCGCTGGATCGGCCGGGGCGATGCCGCGTTCGCCGACTACCGGCGGTTGTCGCACGAGGCGGTGGTGGCGCGCACCGCCCGCGAGGCGGAACGGCGGCACAACCGGGACCTGCACGACACCGTCCTCGGCACGCTGACCATGGTCGGGCTCGGCGCGATCCCCGGTGGCTCGGCGGCGCTGCGCGAGCGGTGCGCGGCCGATCTGCGTACCCTCGGCGCGCTGGCCGGCGCGCGGGCCGCGTCCGGCGAGGCGGACCTGGACGAGCGGCTGCGCACGGTCCTCGCCGGGCTGCCGGAGCTGCGGGTGACCGCGACGCTGCCGCCGTGCCGGGTGCCGGCGGAGGTCGCCGCGGCGCTCGCCGACAGCGCCGCCGCCGCGCTGGCCAACGTGGTGCGGCACGCGCCGGGCGCGACCACCGCGCTGCGCCTGGCCCGCGAGGGCGGCGCCGTGGTGGTCGAGGTGGCCGACGACGGTCCGGGCTTCGACCCGGCGACGGTCCCGGCCCACCGGTACGGGCTGCGCGAGTCGATCCACGGGCGGATGGCCACGGTGGACGGTCGGGCGGTGGTGACCTCCGCCCCTGGCGCGGGTACCCGGGTCCGGCTGGAGTGGTCGGATGGCGACTGAGTCCCCGATGGCGGTGACCACCCGCCCGGCGCCGCTCCCCCGGCCCCGGGTGTTCGCGCGCGCCGGATCGGCCGCCGCACCGCCGGAGGCGCACGCCGTGGCGGACGCGTCGGACCGGGGCGCCCGGCTCGTCGCGGTCGTCATCGCGCTGGCCTGGCACCTGGTGATCGGGCTGCCGGCGGTGCTGGCGGCGGGGCCCGGGATGGCCGCCCCGGCGGTGGTGGCGGGCGGATGGCTGGTGACCGCGCTGGTCGGCGTCGCCACCGGCGTACGCCTGCTGCGCGGCGGGCTGCCCCCGGCCCGGCGGTTGGCCGCGGCGCTGCTGGTGGTCGACGCGGCGGTCTTCGCGGCGGCCGGCGAGCGGTTCCTGTTCACCACCGCCAACTGGGTGTGGGGCGGGCTGGCCTGGTTCTTCCTGCTGGTGCTCTGGCAGCGTCCGGTGCGTTGGCTGCTGGTCCTGCTCGCGGCGCACGCGACGATCGCGCTGGTGGCGGTGGTGCTGCACGGCGCGACCGCACCGGCCGACCTGAGCCGCTACGCGATGTACGTCTACGGCACCTCCACGCTGCCGGTGGCGGTGTTCGCCGGCGCGGCGGCACTCACCGGGCTGGCCCGGGACCGGGCCGGCACCGCCGCGGCGGCGCTGGCGGTGGCCGCGGAGCGGGAGGCGGCCGAGCGCGCCCAGGGCGAGCGGCAGGCCCGGCTCGCCCTGGTCAGCGGCACCGCCGAGGAGGTGCTGGCGGCGTTGGCGGCCGGCGACGCCGACCCGGCCGACCCGGCGGTACGCCGGCGCGCGGTGCTGGCCGCCGCCCGGCTGCGCCGGCTGATCGCCGAGTCCGACGACGTGCCCGACCCGCTGCTGCACGAGTTGCGCGCCGCCGCCGACCTGGCCGAACGGAACGGCCTGCCGATCGAGCTGATCGCGGTCGGTACGCCGCCGGAACTGCCGGTCGACGTGCGCCGAGGGCTGGCCGACCCGCTCACCGCCGCGCTCGCCGGCGCCCGCGGCTGGGCCCGGCTGACCGTGGTCGCCAACCCGGACGAGGTGATGGTCAGCCTGGTGACGCCGGATCACGACGGCCCGGACGACTCCGTGGCGCCGGCCGGCGGCGACGGCCCGGTGGAGCGCCTGCACGAGCGGGACGGGGAGATCAGATGGACGCAGACCCGCTGGCGGCGGACGTGAACGCCGGGCACCCGATCGGGGTGGCGATCGTCGACGACCACCCGGTGGTGATCGACGGGGTGCGCGCCTGGCTGGCCACCGAGCCGCGGCTGCGGGTGCTGGCGACCGGCGACGACCCGGACGCGGTGCTGCGGGCCGCGCCGGACGCCGAGGTGGTCCTGCTCGACCTGCGGCTGCACGGGCGGATGGTGCTCGACAAGCTGGCCGAGCTGAGCGCGGCCGGGCGGCGCGTGGTGGTCTACTCCGAGCACACCGACCCGCAGACCATGCTGGCCGCCCTGGACGCGGGTGCGGTGGCGTTCCTGGCCAAGCACGAGGGGCGGGAGCACTGCGTGGGCACCGTGCTCGCGGCGGCGAGCGACCGCCCGTACGTGCCGCCGGCACTGGCCGGCGCGATGGTCGGCGATGCCCGCCCGGACCGGCCGGCCCTGTCGGACAAGGAGCGCGAGGCGCTGCTGCTGTGGTTCCAGTCGATGTCGAAGGCGTCGGTGGCGCGCCGGATGCAGATCAGCGAGCACACCGTCAAGCAGTACGTGGACCGGGCGCGGATCAAATACACCCGGGCGGGCCGTCCGGCGGCCTCCAAGGCGGCCCTGCTCGCCCGCGCGATCGAGGACGGCCTCGTCCGACCGGAAGATATCGGCATCTACCGGTCGCAGGCGTCGGCCGACCGGCCGACCCCCTAACGGGTGTCATGACAATCACCCCAGGAATCGGGCAGGCTCACCGGTACCGCCAACCGTCACCGGGAGGTCGTACCGTGCCGGAGGACGCCGCACCCTTCTTCATCGGGCCACACCGCTTCGACGCCGACGACGATCCCACCCGTCCGCTGCTCGACCGGCGCTACGCGCTGGTGCCCGAGCCGGGCGAACGGCTGCTCGGCCAGCACCGGCTGTCGGTCGCCGGCCACCTGCTCGGCCCCACCGAGGACGTACGCTGCTGGGCGCTGCCCGACCCGGCGTCGGTCACCGTGACCGACCGACGGCTGGCCTACGTGTGCACCGGCCCCGAGCTGTCCCTGGTCCCCGGGCGGGACGGCCCGACCGGCGCCCGGCACCGGCGCCCGGTCCGGCTGTCCCGCCTGGTCAGCGGTCAGATCCGCTGGCAGTGGCCGTCCCGGCTGGAGCTGGCCGAGGTCGGCGACGACGCGGTGGAGCTGCGCGTGGTCTGCGACGCGTTGCGCACCATCCGGCAGCCGGCGCTGGCGCTCACCGGCCCGGTCGACCTGGTCACCGCGCTGGCCCGGCAGGTACGCCGCTCGGTGGCCGGGTTCCGGCTGGCCCACCCCGACCTGGTGGACCTGTCCCCGCCGGAGCGGGACGCCCTCGCCACCCGGGTGGCCGCCTCCCCCGGCCCGACGCTGGGCGCGGTGACGCTGCCCGGCTCGCTGCCGGTGGAGTTCCTCTCCCGCGACGACTACTACCGCCAGCCGGTGGCGGAGGCGACGGACTGGCCACGGCTCGACGCCCCGGCCCGGGACCTGCCCGGCTCCGCCTGCTGACCCGCCCGTCGGGCGGCGGTCAGGAGGCGCTGCGGGAGCGGCGGTCGGAGCGGTCCAGCTCGGCGGCCTGCTCCGGGGTGGGCGCGGCGCCGCCCAGGTGGGCCGGCTGCCACCAGGCGTCGTCCGGGCCGGCCGGCTGCTCCGGGTAGTCCCGCTGGGCGCGGTCGACGAGCGCCGACAGCCGGGTGCGCAGCTCGGCGGTGAGGGCGGTGGCGTCCGGGTAGGCGGCCGGGTCCATCGGCTCGCCCACCAGGATGGTGATCGGGGTGTGCCGGCGGGTCAGGGTGCGCGGGCGACCCTTGGTCCAGAGCCGCTGGGTGCCCCAGAGCGCCACCGGCAGCAGCGGCACGGCGGCCTCCTGCGCCATCCGGGCCGCGCCGTTCTTGAGGTCCTTGACGGTGAAGGAGCGGCTGATCGTCGCCTCCGGGAAGACGCCGACCACCTCACCCTGGCGCAGCGCGCCGACCGCGGCGGCGTACGACCCGGCGCCGGCGGCGCGGTTGACCGGGATGTGCTTCATGCCGCGCATCAGCGGACCGGAGACCCGGTGCCGGAAGACGCTCTCCTTGGCCATGAACCGGACCAGCCGGCGGGACTCGTGCGCGCCGTAGCCGCAGAAGATGAAGTCGAGGTAGCTCACGTGGTTGGACGCCAGCACCGCCCCGCCGGTGGCGGGCACGTGCTCGCTGCCCCGCACGTCCAGGCGCAGGTCGAGAGCGCGGAACATCGTCTTGGCGGCGGTGATCACGGGCGGGTACACGAGTTCCGGCATCCCGTTACTTTACCCCGAGTAGGTTACCCGACCGTAGGGACGCTCTGCCCTGAGCAGACCGGGGTCGCGGACCGGCCCTGACGAGGCCACGATGGGCCGATGACCGAACGCGGCGTGCTGCTCTGGATCCACGGCGGCGGATGGCGGGCCCGCTCCGACGAGGACGGCGCCGCGCTGGCGTCGCTCGGCCTGCGGGTGGTCGCCGCGACCCACCGGTTCTCGCACGAGGCGCACTGGCCGGCGCAGCTCGACGACGTCCGCGCCGCCGCGCGGGCCGCCCGGGCCGCGGCGGGCGGCCTGCCGCTGCTGGTCGGCGGCGACTCGGCCGGCGCGATGCTCGCCCTGCACCTGGGGCTGCGCGGGGTGGACCGGCCGGGTGACGTGGCGGGCGTGCTGGCGTACTGGGCGCCGGTGGACCCGCTCGACCCGGAGCAGCGGCGCCACCGTCCACCCGGCGACGACCCGTGGACCGACCTGCTCGGGCACCCGCCGGCTGCGGGCGACCCGGCCACCGCCGACGCCACCGTGGCCCACCATCTCGGCTCCGGGGTGCCGGTGCTGCTGGTGCAGGGGCGCGACGACGTCCCGGTGCCGGCCGCCCAGGCGGTCGAGCTGGCCGGTCGCCTGCTCGCCGCCGGCCACCCGACCCACCTGTGGCTCACCCACGGCGGGCACGCGCTCGACCTGGCCCGGCCGGATCTGCGTGCGGTCGCCGCCACGTTCCTGGACAGCGTCCTGCCGGCGGTCCCCGCCCACTAGGTTCGAGGCATGCCCGATCTCGCCGCAATCGTCATCCACTGCCGCGATCCCTACCTGCTCGCCCCGTTCTGGAGCGCGGTCAGCGGGCTGCCGGTGGTCGACGAGGACCACGCGAAGCTCGCCGACCGGACGCTCGGGCCGACCGAGGCGGTGCTGCTGCGCGACCCGCACCGGCGGCGGCCGGACCTGTGGATCAGCCCGGCCGGTGACCTGCCCGCGCCCGGCCTGATCCACCTGGACCTGGTCGGCGACGCCGAGGAACGGGCCGCGGTGCTGGAGGCGGGCGCGACGGTGGTCCGCGAGCTGCCCCGCTGGACCGTGCTGGCCGACCCGGAGGGCAACGAGTTCTGCCTGCTGCCCCCGCACGAGGCGCACGCCGCCGAGCCGTCGCCCGGCCACTGAGCGCGGCCGGGCCGGGCCGGGACAGCCGGCAGGTCAGCCCGCCAGGTTGTGCAGGTCCAGTCGGCCCCGGGCGAACGCGTCCACCCGGCCCCACCGGCCCGGGATGTCCAGCACCTCGATCCGTCCCATGCCCACCGGCAGCCGCGGGTCCACCGCCAGGTGACCCTCGTGCGGCTCCAGCCCCAGCATGGTCCGGATCAGCAGCAGCGGCGCCCCGGTCGACCAGGCCTGCGGGCTGCACGCGGTCGGATACTCCACCGGGAACTTCGTCAGCTCCCGGTGGTAGCCGCCGAACGCCTCGGGCAGTCGACCGTCGAAGTAGGTCGCCGCGTCCAGGATCCCGTTCGCCACCGTGGCCGCCTCCTCGGCGAAGCCGTAGCGGCGCAGGCCCCAGGCGACGAACGAGTTGTCGAACGGCCAGATCGCGCCGTTGTGGTAGCCGATCGGGTTGTAGCGGACCTCGCCCTCGGCAAGCGTCCGCACCCCCCAGCCGGACCACAGGCGCGGCCCGATGAGGTGCTCGGCGATCTGCGGCGCCCGCTCGTCGTCGACGATGCCGCTCCACAGCAGGTGGCCGATGTTGGAGCTGAGCACGTCGCACTTGCGCCCCTGCGGATCCAGCGCGAGCGCGTAGAACCCGCCCTCCTCGACCCACCAGTCCCGGTTGAACCGTGCCTTCAGCTCCGCCGCCTCGCGTTCCAGCTGCTCGGCGTACCCGGGGTCACCCCAGAACTCCCGGGCCATCCGGGCGGCCCGGATCTTCGCGTCGTACGCGTACCCCTGCACCTCGCAGCTCGCCCGCGGGAACGGCGGCAGCGAGCCGTCGGCGTACGAGACGGAGTCCCAGGAGTCCTTCCAGCACTGGTTCTCCAGGCCGGTGTCGGTGTTGCGCCGCTCGTACCAGATGTAGCCGTTGCCGACCAGGTCGGCGTAGTCGTCGATCCACCTCAGCGCGGCACGGCACTCCCGTTCCAGCTCCTTGACCAGCGCCACGTCGCCGCTCCACCGCTCGTACTCGTCGAGCAGCACCACGAACAGCGGGGTGGCGTCCACCGAGCCGTAGTAGGGCGAGTGCGGTTGCTCCTCGAACGCGGCGGTCTCGCCGTAGCGCATCTCGTGCAGGATCCGACCCGGGTCCTCGTCCCGGAAGTCGTCGAACCGGGTGCCCTGGAGGGCCCCGAGGATGCGCAGCGTGGTCTTCGACATCTCGGGCGCGAACGGCAGCACCTGGAGGCAGGTGAGGATGCTGTCCCGACCGAACATGGTCATGAACCAGGGCAGCCCGGCCGCGGGCAGCGTCTGCCCGCCGAGCGACAGCGGCGAGAAGCGCAACGCCGCCAGGTCGACCAGGCTCCGCCGATAGGTCGCGGCGACCCGGCCGTGCTCGCTGTTCACCTTCGGCGCCTTCTCGATCCACTCCTCCAGGTCGTGCTGGAGCGCGAGCCGCTCGGTGCCGTGCGCCCGCAACCCGATCCGCAGGTCCCGGCCGCCGGGCCCGATGGCGAACGTCTGCACGTCGATGAGGACGTTCCACTGCTCGTTGGGCTCCAGGTGGATGCTGAAGGCGAAACCCCGGTTGTCGTAGCGGGCCGGCTGGTTGGTGGAGACGACCGTCTCCCGCTTGAAGTTCCCCCGCCGGTAGCCCAGTCGCAGCCGGTCCGGTTCCGCCTCGGCGTACAGCTCGCCCTTCTTGTTGAGGATCTCGTCCTTGACCTGGAAGAGGTCGGCGAAGTCGGAGCCGGCGTCCATCCGGATCTCCAGGTCGACCGCCTTCTCGTCGTGGTTGAGGATGGTCAGCGTCTCCCGGAAGCTGCCGCCCACCACCCGTTCCCGGATGATCGACAGTTTCGCGTCGACATAGTGCGTCGCCATGCCCGGCACCAGGAAGAAGCGGGCCTCGTAGTACTGGAGGTCGTCGTAGGAGAGCGCGTTGAGCCGCTCACCGTTGACCGTGAGCACCCACTTCGAGAGGTACCGGGTGTCGAGCGAGAAGAGACCGGTCGGCTCGCTCGGGGTGGCCTCGATGTCACCGGTGTCCTCGGAGACCACGAACGTGTTGCCGTCCAGGATCCGGACGGTGTTGGTACCGGCCATCAGGCGGCCCTCCTGGCAAAGGCGTGGTGCGGCCCGCGGGAGTCCGGCGGACCGGGGAAGACGCGCTCGATCTGGAGGACGAGCCGCAGGTCACCGACGACGGTCATGTCGCCGCGCAGCAGCGCCGCGATGGCGTTCTCCTCGCCGTCGACGAGCGCGCCGAAGAGTCGGGGGTCGGTGCCGACCACGGTGTCCGCCTCACCGTCCTCCTGCCGGACCCGCAGGTTGCCCCGGTCGATCTCCAGCAGCCAGTGCGTGGTCTGCGCGCCCTCGTGCAGGTCGAACCGGAGCGTTCCGGATGTCTTGACCAGTAGCGGCTCGAACCCCCGCCGATCCAGGTCCTCGAAGAATCTCGTGGTCATGTCCACCATCGAAGGCGACTCCTCCCGCGATGCCAGCGGCCTCCCCGTCGTCAGCACGGGTCCCCGGCGGGTCCCGGGTCAACCTCGCCCGGATCGGGTGAGGGCGCCGCCGGGCCGGACACGCGAGACGCCGGCCCCCGAACCGGGGGCCGGCGTCACCGCGGCGGACGGTCAGTTGTTGGGGTCGTCGGCGCTGATGTCCGCGAGCACCGACTGGGGTTCCCGCTCGACCGCCAGGTCACCCATCGAGACCAGGCCGATCAGCTTGCCGTCCTCGATCACCGGGAGCCGGCGGACGGCGTACGTGCGCATCAGGTCGGCGGCGGCCACCGCGTCGTCGTTCTGGCTGACCGTCACCACGTCCTTGCTGGTGATCTCGTTGAGCCGGGTGGTGGCGGGGTTCCGGTCCTCGGCGACGCCCCGGACCGTGATGTCCCGGTCCGTGACGATGCCGACCACGTTGTCGCCGTCGGTCACCACCACGTCGCCGATGGCGCTGTCGCGCATCTCCTGGGCCGCCGCGGCGAGCGTGTCGTTGCCGTCCATCGTCACCAACCGGGTCGTCATGAACTCTCCGACCGTTGTCATGGTGCTCCCCTCTCGGTGTCGGCACCGCGGTCTACCCGCCGCCCGAGGCGGGGTAACCGGCGCGACCGACCCCGCGCGGGGCTCAGCGCCCGGCGGCGACCAGCTCGGCGAGCTGCACGGCGTTGAGCGCGGCGCCCTTGCGCAGGTTGTCGTTGGCGCAGAACAGCGCCAGCCCGTGCTCGACCGTCTCGTCAACCCGGATCCGTCCCACGTACGTCGGGTCCTGGCCGGCCGCCTCCAGCGGGGTGGGCACGTCGCTCAACGCCACCCCTGGCGCGCCGTCGAGCAGCTCCCGGGCCCGGGCCGGGTCGATCGGACGGGCGAAGCGGGCGTTGATCTGCAACGAGTGACCGGTGAAGACCGGCACCCGCACGCAGGTGCCGGAGACCTTCAACCCGGGGATCTGGAGGATCTTGCGGCTCTCGTTGCGCAGCTTCTGCTCCTCGTCGGTCTCGAACGAGCCGTCGTCGACGATCGAGCCGGCCAGCGGGAGCACGTTGAAGGCGATCGGGCGGGCGAACGAGCGCGGGGCCGGGAACTCGACCGCCGAGCCGTCGAACGCGAGTGCGCTCGCGTCCTCGGCCACCTTGCGGACCTGTTCGTCCAGCTCGGCCACGCCGGCCAGGCCGGCGCCGGAGACCGCCTGGTAGGTGGCGACCACCAGGCCGACCAGCTCGGCCTCGGCGTGCAGCGGACGCAGCACCGGCATGGCGGCCATCGTGGTGCAGTTGGGGTTGGCCACGATGCCCTTGGGCCGGTCGGCGATCGCGTGCGGGTTGACCTCGGCGACGACCAGCGGCACCTCGGGGTCCATCCGGTACGCGGACGAGTTGTCGATCACCACGGCGCCGGCCGCGGCGACCCGGGGCGCCAGCTCCTTCGCGGTGCCCTTGCCGGCCGAGAAGAGCACGATGTCCAGACCGCGGTAGTCCGCGGTGGCCGCGTCCTCGACGGTCACCTCGCCGTCGCGCCAGGGCAGCGCCCGCCCGGCCGACCGGGCCGAGGCGAACAACCGCACCTGCTCCGCCGGGAAGTCGCGCTCCGCCAGCACCTGCCGCATCACGCCACCGACCTGGCCGGTGGCACCCACAATGCCGATCCTCATGCCCGCGAGGCTACCCAGCCGAGCCGCGCGGGCGGGAAGCCTTTCCCAGCGCGCGGGCCGGGGCGACGGGAATCACATCGATCCCGCCGCCCCCGCCCGGTCACGCGTGGTCACGCGTGGTCGACCACGTCGCCGAGGCCGGCGGCCACCAGCTCGTCCCGGATCACCGCCGCGTCCCCCTCGACGACGAGGGACAGCGCCTCCGGGTGCAGGTGCGCCGCGGCCGCCGCGGAGACCTCCTCCACGGTGGCCGCGAGCAGCGCCTCGCGCAGCCGGGCGTGGTAGTCGTCCGGCAGGTCGTGCACCACCAGCGTGGTCAGCGCCGACGCGATCGCCCGCGGGCTCTGCAGCTCGACCGAGAGCTGGCCGGCCCGCCACGAGCGGGCCACCTCCAGCTCCTCCTCGGTCACCCCGGTGAGCCGGGTCCGCGAGACCTCGCCCACCGACTCGACGAGCGCCGGCGCGGTCACCGCGGTCTGCACGCCGGAGCTGACCGCGAACCGGCCGAAGCGCCGGGACGAGGCGAAGTCGCCGCGGATCCCGTACGTGTAGCCGCGCACCTCGCGGATCAGGTGGTTGAGGCGGGAGGTGAACGCGCCGCCGAGCACCGTGCCGGCGAGCGTCATCGGCACGTGGTCGGGGTGGGCACGGTGCGGCGACGGGTGGCCCAGCCGCAGCGTGGACTGCACCGAGCCGGGCCGGTCCACCAGGATGATCCGCCGCCGGTCGGCCAGCGGCACCTCGATCGGGCCGCCCCGGTCCACCGGACCACCGCCGGTGCCGGCGAACGCCGCCGCGCCGAGCGCGTCCAGGTCGATCCGGTCCAGGTCGCCGGCGACCACGAGGGTGCCGGGACGGATGAACCACTCGGAGTGGAAGACCGTGACGTCGTCCACCTCCAGCGCGGCCACGCTCTCCGGGTCGCCGTAGAGCGGGCGCCCCCACCGGTGCTCGGCGCCGAACAGGTCGGCGCGCAGCACCGCGTCGGCGCGGGGGCCCGGGTTGGCCCAGTCCATCCGCAGCGCGGTCGCCTCGTCGTCACGGACCCGCAGCACGTCGGCCGGGTCGAGGCGCGGCGTGCGGACCGCCTCGGCCATCAACTCCACCGCGGCACTCAGCCGGCCCACCGGGACCTGCACGCTGACCTGGAACGAGTCCCAGTCGAGCCCGCTCACCAGCTCGGTGCCGAGCGCCTCGATCGCCAGCGCGTACGCGGTGGCGTCCCGCTGCGCGGTGCCCTCCTCCAGCGCCTTGGCCAGCACCGCGCCGAGGCCCTCCTTGCCGACCGGCTCCCGGCCCGCGCCGCCGTCGAGCAGCAGCAGCGCGACGGCGAGGTTCTGCCCCGGCAGGTGCGCGGCGACGACCTGCCCGCCGGCGACCGTCCGCCGGACCACCTGGGGGAACCGGTAGGCGCGGGCGGCGCCGGGACCGGGACGGGTGGCGATCAGCGTCATGAGGTCTCCTCGGGCAGGTAGGTCAGGATCACCCGGTCGTCGGCGCCGAACAGCTCGGCGGCCTGCCCGGCGATCTGCTCGGCGGTGACGGCCAGCCAGCCGGGCAGCCGGTCGGCGGCCGTGGCCGGGTCGCCGAACTGGGTGGCGTAGCGGCCGAGCGTGTCGGCGCGACCGTCCACCGTGGACATCTGCCGCCACCACATGGTGCTCAGCAGCGCCTTGGCCCGGTCCAGCTCGGCGGCCGTCACCGGCACGGTGGCCAGCTCGTCGACCACCTCGGCCAGCCCGTCGCGCAGCCGCTCGGCGGTCACGCCGGGGCGGGCGGTGGCGGTGGCGATCAGCGGGGCGGGCGCGTACGCCAGGTCGACGCCGTACGCGCCGACCAGGTCCGGCTGGGCGATCCGCTCGCCGTCGGCGAGCCGCTGGTAGAGCCGGCTGCCCCGGCCGCTGCCGAGCACGGTGGCGAGGACCGTTGTCACGTCGTAGCCGGGGTCGCCGAACGGGTGGGTGCGGTGCGCCAGGTAGACGCGGGGGGCGGGCACGTCGGCGGTGACCGTCTCCACCGCCGGACGGCCGGTCGCCGGCACCGCGCGCCCGTCCGGGGCGGCCGGGATGTCCGGCCGCGGCGCCAGGCCGCCGAAGTATTTGTCGGCCAGCGCGAACACCTCGGCCGCGGTGGTGTCGCCGACCACGGTCAGGACCGCGTTGTTCGGCGCGTAGTAGGTGCTGTGGAACGCCTGGAAGGTGGCCAGGTCGGCGGCGTTCAGGTCGGCCATCGAGCCGATCGTGGCGTGGTGGTAGGGGTGGCCGGGCGGATAGAGCAGCGGCAGCAGCCGCAGCCAGGCGTCGCCGTACGGCACGTTCTCGTAGCGCTGCCGCCGCTCGTTCTTCACCACGTCACGCTGGTTGTCCAGCGTCTCCTGGGTCAGCGCCGGCACCAGGCCGCCCATCCGGTCGGCCTCCAGCCAGAGCGCCAGCTCCAGGTGCTCGGCCGGGACCGTCTCGAAGTAGTTGGTCCGGTCCGGGTTGGTGGTCGCGTTGAGCGAGCCGCCGGCGCCCTGGATCAGCTTCATGTGCTCGGTCTTCGCCACGTTCACCGAGCCCTCGAACATCAGGTGCTCGAAGAGGTGGGCGAAGCCGGTCTGGCCCGCCGGTTCGTGGCGGGAACCCACGTCGTACCAGAGGTTGACCGCCACGGCCGGTGCGGTGCGGTCCTCGCTCACCACCACACGCAGGCCGTTGTCCAGTCGGGTCGTCTCGATCGGCCAGGGGAAACCGCTGTCGGGCATGGCACGACGCTATCCGATCCGGTGGGCGGAAAGGGGACGCCCGGTCCGCGTCGTCGTCGCGCGACGGGGTACCCAGGTCGGCATGACCCCCGCACCCTCCGCCGTCGAACGTGCCGCCGCCGCGCTGGCCCGGCTCCGGCACGCCCGACTGCTGCATCCCGCCGGCCGCGTCTTCGCCGCCGACGTGCTGATCTGGGGTACGCCGGGACCGCCCACCGGGGTGCCGCTGCTGGACCGGCCCGGTCGCTGGCCGGCCACGGTCCGCCTGTCGAAGGGGACGCCGACGCCGGCCGGCTGGCCGGACGTGCTGGGCGTGGCGGTCCGGCTGCACCGGGATCCGGAGCCGCCGGTGGACCTGCTGGTGAGTTCCAGCGGGGCGGCGCCGGTGCTGCGGAACCTGCCGCTGCCCCGGCGGCGCTTCACCGGGACGTACACCTCGATCATGTCGTTCCGGGCCGGGGCGCGGCGGTTGTTCCTGGCCGCGCTGGCCGACCCGGACTCACCCGACCTTGGTCGCACGCTCGCCGAGGCCGACGCGGCGGTGGCCGGCGACGAGCCCCGGCTGGTGCTCGCGGTGGCCTCGGCGGTGGGGCCGTGGCGGCCGTTCGGCGAGGTACGGCTGAGCGCCCGGCGCGGCGCCCGGGAGGACGCCGCGCTGGCCTTCGACCCGATCGGGAACGTGCCGCCGGGCCTGCGGCTGGCCGGCCCGCTGGCCCGGCTGCGGGACGCCGGTTACCGGGGGTCGCGTCGGGGCCGGGGCGTCGCGGTCAGTCGGGTGGCTCGACGGGGTTGACGGTCTCGGCGGAGGTGCGGTGCTCCAGCACCGTGTCCGGGGCGGCGTTCTGGTCCTCCTCCCGAAGATCCGATTCGGCGAGGATCGCGTCGGCCTGGGCCTGCGGGTCGTCGCTGCCCGCCGCCGCCTCCTCGGGCAGCAGGTGGGCGCGGGACTCGATCCGGTCCTGGTCGCTCTGGTCGTGACTCATGAGAGTCCTCATACCCCGCGTCCCGCTTCGCGGAACGACAGCGGCGTTCCCGGGCGCGTCGGGTACGCTGGCCGGCGTGACGCGTTCGTATCGATGGTTTAGACAGCCGGCTGGAGGAGCCGGTGACTCGACCGTGAGCTGACGTCACTTCCTCTTCGAGCCGGCCGGGCAGGGATGGTTCCCTGCCCTTTCGCATGCGAGCAGCCGGCTCGACACCCTGGGCGCCGGCCCCGGGGCGCGGTCGGCGGAAGGATCCCCACCGTGACCACGTCCCCGGACGCCCGCCGGGTCATCGACCAGCGGATCGACCGCGTCGTGCCGTTGACCACCCCGGCCCTGCTGCACCACCACCTGCCGCTCGACGCGCCCCTCGCCGAGGCCGTCGTGGCCGGCCGGCGCGCGGTCGGCCGGGTGCTGGACCGCGCCGACGACCGCCTGCTGGTGGTGGTCGGCCCGTGCTCGGTGCACGACCCGGCGGCCGCGCTGGAGTACGCGGGACGGCTGCGCGCGGCCGCCGACCGCGTCGCCGACGACCTGCTCGTGGTGATGCGGGTCTACTTCGAGAAGCCGCGCTCGACGGTGGGCTGGAAGGGCCTGATCAACGACCCGGCGCTGGACGGCTCGGGTGACGTGAACACCGGCCTGCGTAGCGCGCGGGCGCTCCTGCTCGACGTGTTGCGGCTGGGCCTGCCGGTGGGTTGCGAGTTCCTCGACCCGATCACCCCGCAGTACATCGCGGACACGGTGGCCTGGGGCGCGATCGGGGCCCGGACGGTGGAGAGCCAGGTGCACCGGCAGCTCGCCTCCGGACTGTCCATGCCGATCGGCATGAAGAACCGCCCCGACGGCAGCATCGCCACCGCCGTGGACGCGATCCGCGCCGCCGGCGTGCCGCACGTCTTCCCCGGCATCGACGTCTCCGGCATCCCGGCGATCATGCACACCCGGGGCAACGCCGACGGTCACCTGGTGCTGCGCGGCGGGGGCGGCCGGCCCAACTACGACGCCGAGTCGGTGGCCGGGGCGCTGGACCTGCTGCGCGCCGCGGGCCTGCCCGAGCGGGTGGTGATCGACGCCAGCCACGCCAACAGCGGCAAGGACCACCGCAACCAGCCGCTGGTCGCCGCGGACGTGGCCGAGCAGCTCGCCGCCGGCCAGCGCGGCATCGTCGGGATCATGCTGGAGAGCTTCCTGCTCCCCGGCCGGCAGGATCTGGACCCGACCCGGGAGCTGGAGTACGGCCGGTCGGTCACGGACGCCTGCATCGGCTGGGACACCACCGCCGAGGTGCTCGACCACCTGGCCCAGGCCGTCCGCGCCCGCCGGGCCGCCCTCCCGGCGCCGGCCTGAGCGGCATTCGGCGGAGTTTGACCGGTTCGGGGTCGGGTAGGTGGTCGGCGTGACCGATGACGCGCCCGTGACCGAGCAGCCGGACACCAGGCCGCTCGACGACCTGCTCGACGACCTCTACCACGGCCAGGAGCGGATCAGTCAGACCGACATCTACCGCCGGGCGGTGGCCGCGGAACTCCCCGCGGAGCTGCTCACCCGGATCGCCGCGCTCCCCCAGGGCGAGTACGCGGTGGACGAGGTGGCCGACCTGCTGGGCGGCACGGTCGCCTGAGCACCCCGCCGACGAGAGGACGCAGATGACCGACCGTGAGCCCGAGCACAAGCACCTGCCGGCGCTCGGCCAGCCCCCGGAGGGCGTAGACACGCTGCCGGAGCCGGACTTCGCCAACGAGCACGACCGCACCGCGGTGGACCGGGACATCATCACCGGGGAGGACGACCGGGAGCCGGAGACGTCGCGCGGCTGGGCCGGCGAGGACCACGGCAGCACCCCCACCTGATCCGGCCGACGAACGAGGACGGGGCCGGCGCGTTCGCGCCGGCCCCGTCGTCCGTCGGCTCACTCCTCGTGGTGGCCGCCCTCGGCCGCCCGCTGGGCCACCGCGTAGCCCATCTGGAGGAAGTCGGAGGCGGCGACCGCGGTCAGCGCGGTGGCCACCAGCCGGGTCAGCCGGGGCGCGAGCACCAGGCCGCCGGTGAGCCCGGTGGCCACCCACACCGCCAGGCAGAACGGGCAGCTGACCAGCTCGCCGAGCGCGTGCCGGGTGGGGCTGCCCTCGTCGCGGACCTGTTCCATCACCTCGCCGCTGCCGATCGGGTGGTCGTAGCGGGTGAACGGCGCCCGCAACGGGCTGGTGATGGCGTCCTTGGAGATCAGCCGGCTCAGCTTGTGCGTGGCGATCGAGAGCAGCACCACGTCGCCGGGCGAGGGCCGCTCCGGCACCGGTCGGCCGGTCGCCCGGACCACCCCGACCAGCGCGGCGGTCACGCCGGCGTAGGTGCCCATCGCCTTCAGGTAGCCCTCCAGCGGTCGGTGCTCGTGCGGCGCGTACGCCTGGCGCAGGCGCGCCACCTTCTGCTTCAGGCCACTCCCGGTCAACCCGGCCTCCCTCGTCGTCATGGCGGCCGGGCTCAACCGGCGGTCAGGTTGTCGGCCACCTCGCGGTCGAGGTTGGCCAGGATCTCGTCGGCCAGCCCGTGGTCCGGGCCGGCCAGGTCCAGTCGGACCCGCGCGCCACCGGCGTCGGCCGGTTCCACGTCGATCTCCGCCGACCAGTCGGCGCTGCTCCACCGGGCCCGCATGTCGTCGGCGTCGAGCACCTCCACCCGGCAGGTGCCGGAGCGACGCAGTTCCTCGGGCAGCCAGGCGGAGGACCGGTCCGGGTCGGTGGCGGTGTTGAACACCACCTCGGGCGGCGCGGACATGCCGCGCTCGGCGTGGCTGGCCATCAGGCGTCCCGCAGCCGGTGCGGGTCGACCTCGCGGCCCGGGTGTCGGGCCAGGTATTCCGTCTCCAGCTCGGCGGTGCGGCGCAGGTGGTTGGCGAGTGCCGAGTCGGTGGCGTGCCGCAGCGTGTCCAGCCGGGTCCGGTGCAGGCTCCGCATCTCCCGGATCAGGTCCTCGTCGCCCAGTTCGGCCGGGTCCACCCCGATCATCTCGTCGTCGGCGGGCCCGGTGCGGGCGTGGTCACCGTCCCACTCGGTGACGCGCTGTTCCGGGCTGGTGTCCCCGCGTACCGATTCGGTCATCGTCGCCCCCTCGTCTCGTTCGGGCTGGCGACTAGACGGATGCCCAGCCGGGATGCCACCAAACCCCGCGCACTACGACGCCGCGTCGGAGAGGGCCGGCGACCCCGGTACCCTCGATGGCATGCAGCGGCTCCGGACACCGGCGTGGATCGTCCGCCACGTGGCCATGGTCGTGCTGGTGGTGGGGTTCCTCGGGTTGGGCTGGTGGCAGGTCACCCGGGCCGCCGGGGGCAACGCGCTGAGCTTCGGCTACGCGATCGAGTGGCCGGTCTTCGCCGGCTTCGTGGTCTTCGTGTGGTGGCGCGAGGTGCGGCAGGCCCTGCGGGCCGAGCGGGGGCAGCCGGCGGGTCCGGCGCCGTCGTCGACCGCCGGCGACGAGCCGGTCGCCGCCACCCAGGGGGTACGCGAGCCGGTCGCCGCCACCCCGGCGGTACGCCGGCCGGTGCGCGTCGCCCGGACGCCGGTGCGCCCGGCGGACGGGGCGGACGACGGCGAGTTGGCCGCGTACAACCGCTATCTTTCCTGGTTGAACGCCAATCCGGGCGCCCGGCCCGGCGACTATCCCGGCTGAGGCCGGTGCGGAAGGACGGACGACGGTGGGCGGAGCCCTTACCCGGTACCGCGTGATCGCCTGGATCGTGGGCGTGGCGCTGGTGGTGCTGGTCCTGATCGGCATGCCGCTGAAGTACGGCTTCGACAACCCGAGCGTGGTCGCAGTGGTCGGCGTCGCGCACGGCTGGCTCTACATGCTCTATCTGGCGCTCACGTTCGACCTGTCCCGCCGGGCCGACTGGCCGTTGAAGCGGATGCTGCTGGTGATGCTGGCCGGCACCGTGCCGTTCGTCTCGTTCTACGCCGAGCGGCGGGTGAGCCACTGGGTGGCCGCCGAGCGCCGCCCCCGTACCCCGGAGCCGGTCGCCGGCTGACCGCGCGTCAGCGCGTCGGCCGCCACGGGCCGGCGCCCGGCGGGTCGGCCCGGCGCGCCCCCTCGCGGGCCCGGCGCAACGCGCGGGTGACCTGGCCGAACTGCCGCTCGTCGTCGCTGCTGAACAGCAGCACCTCGGCGCCGCGGACGCGGCCCCACAGCTCGTGCGCCGGGGGTCGCCAGCGGTCGCCGGCCAGCACGAGCAGCAACGGCAGCAGGCCCACCGCGCCGAGCGTGAGGTACGCCCCGGCGGTGAGCCGCTCCAGGCCGCCGGTGAAGCCGAGCAGCAGGCCGACCGACGCGATCAACGCGGCGGAGACGGCGACCGCCCGCACGGCGAGCCGGTCGTGCGGGCCTCGGGCGGTGCGGAGCTGGGTGATGTCGGCGACCGGCCAGCTGGTGCGGCCGACGCTGAAGCGTTCGGCGGTGACGACGATGCCGGGCCGGGCGTAGAGCAGGGTGGGCGCGGTGGAGGAGCGATCGGTCTGCACGGTGGCCTCCCGGGGTCGCGGATCCCGCGGTGGGATTCCCGGATCCGCAACCCATTGTGTGGCTCTCCCGCTACCCGGGAAAACCGTCACCGACCGTCAACGTCATCATTGTCACTTTCCGACACTTTGCCAACTTTCGCCCCTCCTTGAACTCCCGGTAACTCCGATCACGGGTTAGGTTGTCCAGGTCGGTCCGGTCGACCGCCGTCCACCCGGACGGCGCCGGGCCGGTGTCGACGGATCGCGACACCGCGCTCCGCCGACCCTGGAGAGGAGCTTTCCGCTCTTGTCGTCCTTACGGATGCTGCTCCGCTCGCTTGCGGTGGCCGGCCTCTCGGCCGCGCTGCTCGCCCCGGCCTCGGTGGCTCGGGCCGAGCCCACCCCCGCCGAGCTGACGAAGCAGATCGAGAAGTCCTCGACTGAGCTGGAGCGAATCGTCGAGTCCTACAACAAGCTCAACGAGGAGATCAAGGCCAACAAGGCCGAGGCGGCCGCGTTGGAGGCCAAGATCGGCCCGTTGCAGGAACAGGCCGAGCGGAGCCGCGCCGACGTGGGCGTGCTGGCCGCCACGGCGTACAAGACCGGTGGCATGCGCACCGCGGCGGCTCTGCTGGAGCCGGGCGGCACGGCCGCGCTGCCGGAGCGGCTGGGCACGCTCGACCAGCTCACCCGACAGCGGCAGCGCACCATCACCGGCTTCACCGCCGACCAGCGGCGACTGATCGACCAGAAGTCCAAGCTCGACCTCACGCTGGCCCGGGAGGCGGCGCAGGCGAAGCAGCTCGTCGCCGGCAAGAAGCGGATCGAGTCGGACCTGTCCCGTCTCTACGAGATGCGCCGTAAGGCGTACGGACGGGCCACCGAGGCGCCCGCCAAGGCGAACTCGGCGGGCAAGCCGCCGGCCGTCTCCGGCAAGGCCGGGGTGGCGGTGCGCTACGCCTACGGCGCGGTCGGCAAGCCGTACGGCTGGGGCTCCGAGGGCCCCGGCAGCTACGACTGCTCCGGCCTGACGCTGGCCTCCTGGCGGGCGGCCGGGAAGTCCCTGCCGCACAACGCGGCGGCCCAGTGGAACGCCACCACCCGGATCAGCCGTAGCGCGCTGCAACCGGGTGACCTGGTGTTCTATTCGGGGCTCGGGCACGTGGCGCTCTACGTCGGTGGTGGTCAGATCATCGACGCGCCGAGCGCGGGGCGCAACGTGAGCAAGCGGAGCATGAACATCATGACGATCGCCGGCTACGGCCGGGTCTGATCGAAGACAGCGAACGGCCGGCGTCCCCCTGTCGGACGCCGGCCGTTTCGTCGTTCATCACTACCGGGTCAGGCCGCCTGCAGCCCTTCGGCGCGGGCCAGCTCGCGGAGCCGGCCGAGGGCCTGGATCTCCAGCTGGCGGATCCGCTCCCGGGAGAGCGAGAACCGGGACGCGACCTCGGTGAGCGAGTGCTCCCGCCCGTCCTCCAGGCCGTAGCGGGCCCGCATGATGCCGGCCGACCGGTCGTCGAGATGGTTGAGCAGGCCCTCGATACGCTGCCGCTCCAGGCCGGTGAGCACGATCTCCTCCGGCGACGGCGCGTCGCTGTCGGCGACCAGGTCACCGAGGTTGGTGTCGCCGTCGTCGCCCACCGGGGTGTCCAGCGAGACGGTGTCCTGCGACCAGCGGCGCAGCTCGTTCACCCGCTCGACGGTGACGCCGAGCGAGGCCGCGATCTGCTCCGGCTCCGGGTCGGCGCCCAGCTCGCGGGTGAGCTGCCGGGCCACGTTGCGCATCCGGTTGACGTCCTCGACCAGGTGCACGGGCAGCCGTACGGTCCGCTCCTGCTGGGCGATCGCCCGGCTGATCGCCTGGCGGATCCACCACGTCGCGTAGGTGGAGAACTTGAAGCCCCGCTCGTAGTCGAACTTCTCGACCGCCCGGACCAGGCCGGTGTTGCCCTCCTGGATCAGGTCCAGCATGGGCATGCCGGAGCGCACGTAGCGCCGGGCGATGGAGACGACCAGCCGCAGGTTGGCGCGGATGAAGAGGTCCTTCGCCCGCTCACCGTCGGCCACGACGCGCTCCAGTTCCTCCCGGGTGACCCCGTCGGGGACGCGCTCCTGCTCGAGCAGGTGCTCGGCGTAGAGGCCCCCCTCGATCGCCTTGGAGAGGTCGACCTCCCGGGCGGCGTCCAGCAGCGGCGTCCGGGAGATCTCGTGCAGGTAGACGCCGACCAGGTCCCGCTCCTCGGCGACCTCGTCGGTACGCATGCCGATCTTCTTGTCCACGATTGCCACGGTCCCCTCGCTCGCGCCGGTTGCCCGGTTCCTTGCCATCCCCACGTTCATCAGCCCTCCCCGTAACTTCCGCTGTGCCCGTAGGTGCTGACACCTACACAACAGATGTGACGTGTCGGGGATTCCATGCCGTGAGTCGAAACTGTCACGAATGCCTGAGTAGTAGCTGAGAGCCCGGTCCATGTTTCCTGTCAGGACCCCTGCTCGGGCGGCCCGCGGACGCCCTGGTGAACGGGGCCCGGAGCAGCGGATTCGCCGCCCGCCCATGGAATGGCACCATTGCGTGTTCCATGAACACAGCGAGCCGCGTCACCGTGCCTTTGCGATCCTGGTCACTGCGAGATACGCGCGGAGCGGACCGGTCGGTTCAGCCACGGGGAAGGATTACCCTCCGCCTGGTTGAACAATCCGCGCGGGGAGAGCCGTCCCCTCCCGCCACGTGATACGCGTCGCACCCGCCGGGCGGATGCACCGGCGGGTGTAACGCGCGGAACTCAGGAGGCGAGCAGGGCCAGGGCGCCGCGTACCTGGTCGGCGGAGCGGGCCAGCGCGGCCCGGGCGGCGGGCACCTCGGCGCCGGAGACCAGCGCGACGAGGGCGGTCTTGAGGTCGCCGTCGGCCTGCTGGAGGGCGACCCGGCAGACCTCCTCGGCGCACCCGGTGGCCTCCATCAGGATCGAGATCATCCGGCCGCGCAGCTTCGCGTTGGTGGCCACCATGTCGATCATGAGGTTCGAGTAGACCCGGCCGAGGCGCACCATCACGGCCGTGGAGAACGTGTTGAGCACCAGCTTCTGCGCGGTGCCGGCCTTCATCCGGGTCGACCCGGTCACCACCTCGGGTCCGGTGTCCACCCCGATGAACACGTCGACCGATCCGGCGGCCTCGGCCTCCGGATTGGCGCAGAGCAGCACCGTCCCGGCCCCCCGCGCCCGGGACGCGCCGAGCGCCCCGAGGACGTACGGGGTGCGCCCGCTGGCCGCCAGGCCGACCACCAGGTCGCCGGGACGCACGCACTCGGTGGCCTCGGCGGCGCCGCCGCGCTCGTCGTCCTCGGCGTCCTCGACGGCCCGCCACATGGCCTCCGGGCCGCCCGCCAGGTGTGCGCAGAACCAGTGCCGCGGTGAGTTGAACGTGGGGGCCAGCTCGGCGGCGTCCAGCACGCCGAGGCGGCCGGACGTGCCGGCGCCGAAGTAGTGCACCCGACGCCCGCCGCGCAGCGCGGCCACGGCCAGGTCGACGGTCTCGGCGATCTCGTCGAGCACGCCGGCCACCGCCGCCGGCACCCGCCGGTCGGCCTCGTTGATGACGGTGAGCACGTCCCGGGTCGACATCAGGTCGAGGTCGACGCTCTGCGGGTTGCGTCGCTCGGTCGGCGCGCCGACGCGTACCACCGGACGCACCGCGGCGACCTCGTCGCGCTCCACCCGGCCCGCCGTCATGCCCGCCTCCGGCCGGGGCCGACCCGGCGCGACCGGACCGCCTCGGCGGTGGCCTCCAGGGCCTTCTTCGTCCTGGCCCGGCTGCGGGCGGCCACCCCGACGAAGAGGCAGTCGACCACGGTGAGCTGGGCCAGCCGGCTCGCCGTGGCGCCGGACCGGTAGGTCGTCTCGCGGGCCGCGGTGGTGAGCACGTGGTCGGCGACCTCGGTGATCGGCGAGCGGGGGAAGTTGGTCAGCGCCACCGTGGTGGCCCCGCGCGCCCGGGCCTGCTCCAGGACCTCGATGACGTCGGAGGTGGTGCCGGTGTGCGAGATGCCGACCGCGACGTCGCCCCGGCCCAGGAGCGCGGCCGAGGTGAGGGCGGTGTGCACGTCCGGGAAGTAGAACGCGATGCGGCCGATGCGGTGCAGCTTCTGTTGGAAGTCGGAGGCGACGAAGCCGCTCGCGCCGGCCCCGTAGACGTCGATCCGGCCGGCCGCGCCGATCGCCTCGACCACCTGCTCGCAGACCGCCGGGTCGAGTTGCTCGGCGGTCTCCTCGACCGCCCGCGCGTCGTTGAACGCGATGGTGGCGATGATCTGGGCCAGGTCGGCGCCGGGCGGGATGTCGCCACCGACCACCCGGGCGTCCGGCGGCTCGACCCGGCGGGCGGCCTCGGCGGCGAGCCGGATGCGCAGCTGGGGATAACCGTCCATGCCGACCGAGCGGCAGAACCGGATCACTGTCGCCTCGGATGTCTCCGCGGCGGTGGCGAGGTCGGTGATGGTGCGCCGGGCCGCGTCCGCCGGATCGGCGACGACCAGCCGGGCCACCCGCTGCTCGGCCGGGGACAGCGAAGGCAGGAGCCCGCTGATGTGGACGATCAGTCCACCGGGCTCGTGACTCGCAGAAATCTTCGGACTCTTCGCCACGGATGAAACTTACTTTCAGAGGGCGTGAGCGTCAACCATGACGCCGCGTATCGGGAAATTTACCGCCTTCCGCGCCCGGTCCCCGTGCCCAGGGTCCCATCACCGCAGCCCGGCCGCCTCCTCCGGTCCGGTCGATTCGCACCCGCCGGAGGTTCGTCCGATCGACGGTCGCGCGTCGGGGGACGCGCTGTCCACGACACCCACGCACGCGACGGCCTGGTCGGGCTCGACGCCGGGCGGCCCGCCGACCCGCCGCGGCCGGTCGACGGCGTCACGGAAAGTGATCAGGGGGGTGATTGCGCAGAGTCACCGCAGGGCCCGGGACGGCGGAATGCCCCTCGCCGCCTTTGCTCTGCAGCCGCATACGCACCAGCGTGTCCACCTGGGCATGCGAGCAGCGGTCCGGCAGGGATGCCGGACCGCTGCGGTCACTCGCGGTTACTGCTGCGGGGATGGCTGCAGAGCAAAGGCGGCCACAGCCATCGGGCGGCCGACCCCCTCGCGTTGCTGTCCGTGACCGGCGGGTGAGCCGCCTGCGGCGCCGGGCGGGCCGTCGGCGGTGGTGGTGGTCGGGCCGGGCGAGGCGGTGCTCGCCGACAGTCGAGGTGATGCTCGCCCGCCGGCCCGGGCGGCGCCGACGGGCCACCGGAGCGGGGCGGGCGGCGTGACCGGCCCTCGCCGTCGCGGCGGCTACCGTGTGGCCATGGCGGATCGCACGGTGCTGGTCACCGGAGGCACGGGTGGGCTGGGCGGCGCGGTCACCGCCGCGTTCCTGCGGGACGGCTGGCGGGTGGTCGTACCCCGCCGGGAGGACGGGACGGCGGCGCCCGAGCCGTCCGGTCCGGTCCCGGTGGTGGCGGACCTGCTCACCCCCGAGGGGGCGGCGCGGGCGGTGGCGGAGGCCACCGCCGCGGCCGCGGCGCCGCTGCGCGCGGTGGTCAACCTCGTCGGTGGATACGCCAGCGGCGGCCTGGTGCACGAGACCCCGGTCGAGGAGTTCGAGCGCCTGCTGCGGCTCAACCTGCGCCCGACCTACCTGGTCACCCACGCGGCGCTGCCGCACCTGGTCGCGGCCGGCGGCGGCGCGGTGGTCTGCGTCTCGGCGCGCGCGGCGGTGGCGCCCTTCCCCGGCGCGGCCGGCTACGTGACCGCCAAGGCCGCCGTGCAGGCGTTCGCCAACGCGGTCGCGGTGGAGTACCGGCAGCGTGGCGTGCGGTGCAACACGGTGCTGCCGAGCGTCGTCGACACCCCGGCCAACCGGGCCGCCCAGCCCGAGGCCGACCACCGGCGGTGGGTGCCGCCGGCCGAGATCGCCTCGGTGATCCGCTTCCTGGCCGGCGACGAGTCCGCGCCGACCAGCGGCGCGAGCGTCCCGGTCTACGGGCGGGCCTGAGCCGGAACCGGGCCGTCCCGGCCGCCCCCGGACGGGCCCGGGGTGCCGTCCGGCGACGGGCCGGCCAGCGTGGCCGGGTCGTCGGGCAACCACTCGCTCAGGTGCGCCCGGATCCGCCGGGAGACCTCCTCCGGCGGGCCGCTGCCGTCCACCACCACGAAGCCGGCGTACTCCGGCAGCGACCGGTACGCGGCGTCGGCGGCGGTGAGCCACCGCATGCTCTCGTGGTCGGTGCCGCGACGCTCGATCCGCCGGTACGCCTCGGCCGGGTCGACGGTCAGCAGGAAGGTGACCCGGGGCGGCGGGAAGACCCGGTAGCCGGCCCGGGCCAGCCGCTCCCACCGCTGGCCGCCGTGCGCCCGGATACTGGCGTACTGGCAGGCGGACCAGCGGTCCATCACCGCGGTGCGACCGGTGAGCAGGCAGCTGAGCAGCGCGAGCGCGATGGCCAGCCAGCGCAGCACGCTTTCGACAGCGAGCAGGCCGTCGCGCCCGACGAGGCGTTGCGCGTCGGGTCGGCCGACCCGTTGGGCGAGCCGGCCGAGCCAGCGACGGCCGCCGGCGTTGCGGTGGTAGGTGGCCGGGTGGCCGGCGGCGGTGAGCGCCTCGGCGAGCAGGTGGGCCTGGGTGGTCTTGCCCGAGCCGTCGATGCCGATCAGGGCGACGGTGCGCAGTGAGGCGGCCACCTCCCCGAGGATATCCGACCCGTGCTCGCGGCTACCGTTTTGTCGCGTTCCTCCCCAGGTGGATGCGGAAGGTGTGACCGGAGCGTCCGCCGGGTACGCCACTCAATCTCACCGCCCACGACGACGACGGGAGACCCAGATGGCCGAGCGCGGGGACGAGACCCTGGTGCACACGCTGAAGAAGGTCGCCGCCGTGCTCAAGCAGTCCGAGATCCCGTTCGCGCTGGGCGGCAGCTTCGCGGTGTACGCCCACGGCGGGCACTCCAGCGACCACGACGTCGACTTCCTGCTCCGCGAGTGCGACGTCGACCGGGCGCTGGAGGCGCTGGTCGAGGCCGGCTTCACCGCCGAGCGCCCGCCGGAGGACTGGCTGGTCAAGGTCTACGACGAGGACCGGATGGTGGACCTCATCCACCGGCCGATCGAGACCCCGGTGACCGAGGAGACGTTCGCCGACACGATCGTGCGGCCGGTCGACGCGATCCGCATGCCGGTGCTCTCGGCCAGCCAGCTCATGGTGCACAAGCTGCTCAGCTTCTCCCAGCACTACTGCGACTTCGCCCGCGCCCTGCCGCTCGCCCGCTCGCTGCGGGAGCAGATCGACTGGGAACGGGTACGGAAGGAAACGCAGCACTCGCCGTACGCGGAGGCGTTCCTGGTGCTGCTCGACCGGCTGGACGTGCTGCCCGACGGCGCGCCCGGCGGAAGGGAGACCCCGTGACCGGACAGCCCGGCGACGCGCCCCCCGACGAATACGTCGAGGCCGAGATCCAGAACATGCTGACCGAGGACCCGTCCGTGGCCGAACAGGGCATCACCGTGGCGCGCCACGAGCGCGGGCTGGTGCTCTCCGGTGAGGTGGAGAGCCCGCACCGGCGGGAGGAGATCCTGCGACGGGTGGCCGAGCGCTTCCCCGACACGCCGGTGACCAGCGACATCGGCGTGATCCGAACGCAGGCGCCCACCCAGGTCGAGGAGCTGCCGTGAGGGAGGTTCGATGGTGATCCGGATCGCCGCCGTCGGCGACGTGCACGTGGACGAGGACGTGGTGGGCCGGTTCCGCCCGGCGCTGGAGGAGTTGCCGGACTGCGCGGACGTGCTGCTGCTCGCCGGCGACCTGACCCGGCACGGCACCGAGGCCGAGGCGCGCTGCGTGGCGCGCGAGTTCGGTGACCTCGGGGTGCCGGTGATCACCGTGCTCGGCAACCACGACCACCAGTGCGACCAGGTGCCACAGGTGGTCAAGGTGCTCGAGGATGCCGGGATCACCGTGCTGGAGGGCACCGGCACCGTGCTGGAGTGCGCCGGCGGCCGGCTCGGCGTGGCCGGGGTGAAGGGCTTCGGCGGCGGGTTCGCCGGGCGGTGCGCCAGCGACTTCGGCGAGCCGGAGATGAAGTCGTTCGTGCGGACCACCCGGGAGAGCGCCGACGCGCTGGCGTCCGCGTTGCTCTCCCTGGACTGCGACGCGCTGGTCGCGCTCACCCACTACGCCCCCGTGCCGGACACGCTCGCCGGTGAGCCGCTGGAGATCTACCCGTTCCTCGGCTGCTACCAGCTCGGGCAGGCGATCGACTCGGCGCCCACCGCGCTGGCGTTGCACGGGCACGCCCACCACGGCACCGAGCGGGGCACCACCCCGGGCGGGGTCCGGGTACGCAACGTCGCGCATCCCGTGATCAAGCAGGCGTACAGCGTCTTCCACCTGGGAGAACAGCTCGACTGAGCGGGAGGTTTCCGGGATCGGACACCCGGGTATCCAGCCGCCATGGAGCTGATTCTCTGGATTCTCGCAGTCGTACTCGTGGTCGCCGGAATTCTCGCCCTCTTCCGCCGGCAGATCCTCTGGGGCATCGTCCTCATCGTCGTCGGCCTGCTGGTCGGCCCGGGTGGCGTCAGCATCTTCAACACGTAACCGTCCGACCGCAACACACCCCTGACCCGCCGGGGTCGTCGGGTTCGGCGCTCTGTCCTCCCAGACCGGAGCGTCCGGACCCGACGATCCCGGCGCTTTCGCGTCCGGGCGGGTTTGCCCCCGGGGCGAAACGGCAATATCTCGACCATGGAGATGTCGCAGCGTGCCGCACGGCGCACCGCCGGGGCCCGGAAGTGGTGGGCACTGGTGGGCTTCGGCGCCGCCACGTTCGCCGCCGCCGCCATCGGCGGTCTGGGTGTCCGGGGCACCTCCGCCGAGTACCAGAGCCTCGACCAGCCTTCCTGGGCGCCCCCGTCGTGGCTGTTCGGCCCGGTCTGGACCGTGCTCTACGCGCTGATCGCGATCGCCGGCTGGCTGGTCTGGCGGCGGGTCGGCTTCGGCCCCGCGCTCTGGGCCTGGTGTGCGCAGCTCGTGCTCAACGCGATCTGGACCCCGCTCTTCTTCGGCGCCGGCCGCTACGGGCTGGCGTTCGCCGAGATCGTGCTGATGTGGCTGGCGATCGGCGTGACCGTGTTCCTGTTCCGGCGGGTGTCCCGGCCGGCGACGCTGCTGATGCTGCCGTACTGGGCGTGGGTCACGTTCGCCGCCGCGCTGAACTTCGCCATCTGGCGGATGAACGCCTGACCCGATCCGGGCGCGGGGGCCGCCGCCCCCGCGCCACCGTGGTCAGCAGCGGGGCACGCCCGGGATGTACCCGTCGTAGCCGGTGTAGACGTAGGCGTCGGAGATGAACCGGCCGGAGCCGATGCGGTCCCAGATCGAGCTGGTGCCGTAGGTGCCGGTGACCGTGGTGCCGCTGGTCTGGCAGTGGATCGTCACGCCGGCCCCGTCGGCCACCGTGCCGACCGCGCTGTAGCCGGTGCCCGGGCCGGAGCGCACGGTCAGCGGCGCGCCCGCCGTGTTCACCGTGCCGGCGCCGGTGTTCGATCCGGCGCAGCCGTTGTCGCTGGTGTAGGTCTTCGTGCCCCAGTAGAGGGCCTGCGCGCCGTTAAATTTGATCTTGACAGAGCTGCCGTTCAGGCGCTGCTCGTAGTGCAGGTGCGGCCCGGTGGAGCCACCGGTGGTGCCGACGTAGCCGATCACCCGCCCGTATCCGACGGTCTGCCCGACCGACACGTTGAACGCGTTCAGGTGGGCGTAGTAGGTGGTGTATCCGCCGCCGTGGTTGACCCGCACGTACTTGCCGTAGCTGGTGTCACCGAGGTTGGTCACCACGTCGACGGTGCCGGGCGCGCTGGCCACCACCGGGTCACCCAGGTCGTCGGTGCGGTTGAAGTCGATCGCGTTGGCCGGGCTGTGGTCCGACCGGGTCTGCCCGGACCAGGACTGGTTGCACGGGAACGGGACCTTGAACGTGGGCGCGGCCATCGCCGGCGCCGCCGGAACCAGGATCGCGGCCAGGACCGCCACCCCCGTCGCGAGACTGAGCCACCGTTTGCCCATCCACTGCCTCCTATGTTGAAAGTCTTCAATGCGATACGGACAGGGTGGCAGAAAGTTCCGTCCAACGGAAGATCGGTGGGAGCGCACCCACCAGGGATGACCGAGTTTCGGGATTGTTACCGGGCCGTGTCCGCCCTAGGGGTGGACCACGCGGGATGCAAGCGCTTACATGTGGGGACGACCATCGGACCGGCGCGGGTTCGATCCCCTCACGCGCCGGCAAGGAAGGAGATCGGCATGGCGTTTGCCAGATCACGCCAGGCGCTCGCGGTCACCGGCGTGCTGGGGCTGGCGCTCGGCGTCGCCGCCTGCGGCACCGGCAACGACAAGAAGAGCGACAAGGCGGGCTCGGCCGAGTGCGCGGCATACGAGAAGTACCAGGGCAACGACGGTAAGAAGGTCTCGATCTACTCGTCGATCCGGGACATCGAGGACGAGCGCCTCCAGCAGTCCTGGAAGGAGTTCGAGGACTGCACCGGCATCGACATCGACCACGAGGGCTCCGGCGAGTTCGAGGCCCAGCTCCCCGTCCGGGTGGACGGCGGCAACGCCCCCGACATCGCCTTCATCCCGCAGCCGGGCCTGCTCAAGCGGTTCGTCGACTCGGGCAAGCTCAAGCCCGCCGGCGCCGACACCAAGGCCATGGCCGAGCAGAACTACTCCCCCGACTGGCTGAAGTACAGCACCGTCAACGGCCAGTTCTACGGCGCCCCGCTGGGCTCCAACGTGAAGTCCTTCGTGTGGTACTCGCCGAAGACCTTCAAGGAGAAGGGCTGGTCGGTCCCGACCACCTGGCAGGAGCTGATCGACCTCAGCGACAAGATCGCGGCGAGCGGCACCAAGCCGTGGTGCGCCGGCATCGAGTCCGGTGACGCCACCGGCTGGCCGGCCACCGACTGGATCGAGGACGTCCTGCTGCGCACCGGCGGGCCGGAGGTCTACGACAAGTGGACCACCCACGGCATCCCGTTCAACGACCCGCAGGTCGCCACCGCCGTCAACCAGGCCGGCACCATCCTGAAGAACGAGAAGTACGTCAACGGCGGGTTCGGCGGCGTGAAGAGCATCGCCACCACCTCGTTCCAGGAGGCCGGCGCGCCGGTCCTCAGCGGCAAGTGCGCGCTGCACCGGCAGGCGTCCTTCTACGCCAACCAGTGGGCGAAGGGCACCAAGGTGGCCGAGGACGGCGACGTCTTCGCGTTCTACTTCCCGGCCATCGACCCCTCCAAGGGCAAGCCGGTGCTGGGTGGTGGCGAGTTCGTCGCCGCCTTCGCCGACCGTCCCGAGGTCCAGGCGGTGCAGACCTACCTGGCCTCCGGCGAGTACGCCAACAGCCGGGCCAAGATCGGTGACTGGGTGTCCGCGAACAAGAAGCTGGACCTCAACAACGTCCCGAACCCGGTGGACAAGCTCTCCGTGGGCATCCTCCAGGACGAGAAGACCGTCTTCCGGTTCGACGGCTCGGACCTGATGCCGGCCGCGGTCGGCGCGGGCACGTTCTGGAAGGGCATGGTCGCCTGGATCAACGGCAAGGACACCACCACCGTCCTGAACGACATCGAGGGCAGCTGGAAGTGATCCGAGCGGGTGGTCCGGTCCGCGTCGCGGGCCGGGCCACCCGTCCGCATCCGAACCCTTGAGGGAGGGTTGATGGAGTTCGACTTCGCGGCGGAACAGCCGAAGTTCCTCATGCTGATGTACGGGCTGATCGCTTTCGTCGCGGTGGTGGGCGGGCTGCTCCTGCTCCTCGACGTGGTGCCGGCCTGGTTCGCACGGCGCCGGGAGGCGCAACTGGTCGCGGCCTCGGCGAGCGGCGCCCCGCTGCCCCGCCGGCGCAAGCAGCGCGAGGGCGGGTTCGCGTTCTTCTTCCTGCTGCCCACGCTGCTGCTGCTGACCATCGGTCTGGTGATCCCGGCCGTCCGCACCACACTGCTCTCCTTCATGGACTCGAGCAGCACCAACTGGGTGGGGCTGGACAACTACAGCTGGATGATCGACGAGGACTCGATCGTCCGGGTGCTGATCAACACCCTGATCTGGGTGCTGCTGGTGCCGCTGGTGGCCAGCGCGTTCGGCCTGATCTACGCGGTCCTGGTGGACCGGGCCCGGTTCGAGTCGGTGGCCAAGTCGCTGATCTTCCTGCCGATGGCGATCTCGTTCGTCGGCGCCGCCATCATCTGGAAGTTCATCTACGCCTACCGTGGCGACGAGCAGGACCAGATCGGCCTGCTCAACCAGATCGTGGTCACCCTGGGCGGCGAGCCGAAGCAGTGGCTGCTGGACTCGCCGCTGAACACGTTCCTGCTCATCGTGATCATGGTGTGGATCCAGGCCGGCTTCGCCATGGTGGTGCTCTCCGCGGCCATCAAGGCCATCCCGGCGGACATCATCGAGGCGGCCCGGCTGGACGGCACCACCCCGTGGCAGATGTTCTGGCGGATCACCATGCCGAGCATCCGGCCGGCGCTGATCGTGGTGGTGGTGACGATCTCCATCGCCACGCTCAAGGTCTTCGACATCGTCCGGACCGCCACCAACGGCAACTACGACACCAACGTGATCGCGACCGAGATGTACAACCAGGCGTTCCGGTACGGCGAGAACGGGCAGGGCTCGGCGCTCGCGGTCTTCCTGTTCGTCCTGGTCCTACCGCTCGTGATCTACCAGATCCGCAACCTGCGCAAGCAGCGGGAGGGCTGAGATGACCACCGCCACGCCCACCGTCGGAGCCGGCGTCCAACCCCCGGCGCCGCTCACCCGGGCCGCCCGGGTCCGCAAGCGGCTCAACAGCCGCACCGCCACGCTCGTCTCGATCGTGCTCGCGCTGCTCTGGACGATCCCGACCTTCGGGCTGTTCATCTCCTCGTTCCGGCCCGAGGACCAGATCAAGACCACCGGTTGGTGGACGTTCTTCAGCGACCCGCAGTTCACCCTGCAGAACTACCAGGACGTGCTGTTCAGCACCGGCTCGTCGGGGCAGCTCGCCAGCTACTTCATCAACTCGCTGGCGATCACCATCCCCTCGGTCCTGTTCCCCATCGCGTTCGCCTCCCTCGCCGCGTACGCGCTGGCGTGGATCAACTTCAAGGGGCGGGACTGGCTCTACATCGGGATCTTCGCGCTGCAGATCGTGCCGCTGCAGATGGCCCTCGTGCCACTGCTGCGGTTCTTCTCCACCGGCGTCACCGTCGGCGGGGTCCAGCTCCTCCCCGCGTGGGACCTGGTCGACGAGCAGAAGTTCGCCCAGGTGTGGTTCGCGCACACCTGCTTCGCGCTTCCGTTCGCCGTCTACCTGCTGCACAACTTCATCTCGCAGCTCCCCGGCGACCTGATGGAGGCGGCCCGGGTCGACGGCGCCACCCACCCGAAGATCTTCCGCACCATCGTGCTGCCGCTGATCACGCCCGCGCTGGCGGCGATCGGCATCTTCCAGTTCCTCTGGGTCTGGAACGACCTGCTGGTCGCGCTGATCTTCGCCGGAGGCGGCGACGAGACCGCCCCGCTGACGGTCCGGCTCGCCGAGCTGGCCGGCACCCGGGGCAACGAGTGGCAACGGCTCACCGCCGGCGCGTTCGTGTCGATCGTCGTACCGCTGCTGGTGTTCCTGTCCCTCCAGCGCTACTTCGTGCGGGGCCTGCTCGCCGGCAGCGTCAAGGGTTGATCCGCCGCCCCGCCGCCGCCGGGTCCGGCGGCGGCGGGGCCCGGGTCGCAGCGGGGAGCCACGATGACCAAGATTGACGACGTCGCCCGGCTGGCCGGGGTCTCCACGGCCACCGTGTCCCGCGCGCTGCGCGGCCTGCCGACCGTCTCCGCCGCCACCCGCCGCCGGGTGCTCGCCGCCGCCGAGCAGCTCCAGTACGCGGTCTCGCCCAGCGCCTCCCGGCTGGCCGGCGGGCGAACCGGCACCGTCGCGGTGGTGGTCCCCCGGATCACCAGATGGTTCTTCGGCACGGTCGTCGAGGCCGTCGAGGACTACCTCCAGCAGAACGGCTACGACCTGCTGCTCTACAACCTCGGCGGCCGGGAGCAGACCCGCCAGCGGGTGCTGCGCACCGCCGCCCTGCACAAGCGGGTCGACGCGATCATCCTGGTCGCCACCCCGCTGCGCGCCGCCGACGTGCACGCGCTCACCAAACTCGACCTGCCCGGCGTGACGATCAGCTCCGGCAGCGGCGTACCGGGCTGGCCCTGCGTCCGGATCGACGACGTCGCCGCCGCCCGCACCGCCACCCGCCACCTGCTCGATCTCGGGCACACCCGGATCGCGCACATCTCCGGTGACCCGGACGACGAGCTGGCCTTCACCACCCACCTGGACCGCCGGCGCGGCTACCAGGAGGCGCTGCGCACCGCCGGCCTCCGGCCCGACCCGAGCCTCGACGTCGAATCCCGGTTCACCATCGACGGGGGCACCCATGCCACCGCCGAGCTGCTCGCCCGGGGCGAACCGCCCACCGCCATCTTCGCCGCCTGCGACGAGATGGCGATGGGCGCGGTCACCGCGCTGCGCGACGCCGGGCTGCGGGTGCCGCAGGACGTCAGCGTCATCGGCATCGACGACCACGACCTGGCCGGCGTGCTGGGGTTGAGCACCATCGCCCAGCCCGCCGCCGACCAGGGGCGGCTCGCCGCCCGCATCCTGCTGGACCCGCTGGGCACGCGCGCCGCCGACCCGTACCCCGGGCTGGTGCCGGCGCCGCGCGACGCCGACGGCGACCGGCGGACGCCGACCTCGGTGATCCTCCCCACTCGGCTCGTCGTGCGCGAGTCGACCGCGCCACCCCGGGCACACTGAACGGACCCGTTCGTCCCGCACCAACGACAGGGAGAAGGCGCTGAACACCGACGCGACGCAGCAGAACCCGGCCACCGGCTGGTGGACCGAGGCGGTCATCTACCAGGTCTACCCGCGCTCGTTCGCCGACTCCGACGGCGACGGCATCGGCGACCTGCCGGGCATCACGGCCCGTCTCGACCACCTCGCCGAGCTGGGGGTCGACGCGGTCTGGCTGTCCCCGTTCTATCCGTCCCCGCAGGCCGACGCCGGCTACGACGTGGCCGACTACCGCGACGTCGACAGGCTCTTCGGCACGCTCGACGACGCCGACCGGCTGATCGCCGAGGCGAAGGCACGCGACCTGCGGGTGATCGTCGACCTGGTGCCCAACCACACCTCGTCCGCGCACCGCTGGTTCGCCGCGGCCGTGGCCGCCGCGCCGGGCAGCCCGGAACGGCGGCGCTACGTCATCCGCGACGGCAAGGGCCCGGACGGCGCCGAGCCGCCGAACGACTGGGAGAGCGTGTTCGGCGGCCCGGCCTGGACCCGGCTGCCCGACGGCCAGTGGTACCTGCACCTGTTCGACACCGGCCAGCCCGACCTCGACTGGGACAACCCGGAGGTCCGCGAGGAGTTCCTCGACGTGCTGCGCTTCTGGCTGGACCGGGGCGTCGACGGGTTCCGGGTGGACGTGGCGCACGGCCTGATCAAGCAGGCCGACCTGGCCGACTGGCAGGAGCCGCAGGAGATCCTCTCCGGCAGCGAGGCGGACAAGCCCCGCCCGCCGATGTGGGACCAGGACGGCGTGCACGAGATCTACCGGGAGTGGCGGCGGCTGCTCGACTCGTACGACGGGGAGCGGGTCCTGGTCGCCGAGGCGTGGGTGGAGCCGGCCGAGCGGCTGGCCCGCTACGTCCGGCCCGACGAGATGCACCAGGCGTTCAACTTCGAGTACCTGATGGCCGCCTGGACCGCCCCGGCCCAGTACGCGGTGATCACCCGCTCGCTGGAGGCCACCGACGCGGTCGGCGCGCCCACCACGTGGGTGCTGTCCAACCACGACGTGGTCCGGCATGCCTCCCGGCTCGGGCTGAGCACCGGCGGCGGACGGACCAACGGCATCGGCGTCGACGACCCGCAGCCCGACGCGGCGCTCGGCCTGCGCCGGGCCCGAGCGGCCAGCCTGCTGATGCTCGCGCTGCCCGGGTCGGCCTACCTCTACCAGGGTGAGGAGCTGGGGCTGCCGGAGCACACCACGCTGCCCGACGAGGCCCGGCAGGACCCGACCTGGGCCCGCAGCGGGCACACACAGCGCGGCCGGGACGGCTGCCGGGTGCCGATCCCGTGGGAGGCCGACGCCCCGTCGTACGGCTTCGGCCCGACCGACGCGAGCTGGCTGCCCCAGCCGCCGGTCTGGGCCGAGTACGCGCTGGACCGCCAGCGCGGGGTGCCCGGCTCGACGTACGAGCTGTACCGGACCGCGTTGCGGCTGCGCCGCGAGCACGGGCTGGCCCGGGGGCCGATGCGCTTCCTCTCCTCCGGCGACGAGGTGCTCACGTTCACCAACGGCGACCTGACCGTGCTGACCAACTTCGGCCCGGCCCCGGTGCCACTGCCCTCCGGCGCGCAGGTGCTGGCCTCCAGCGCCCCCTTGGACGGCTCCGCCGTCCCCACCGACGTCACCGTGTGGCTGGTGTAAGGAGGGGCCCCCTGTTAACGCCTCCGGTATAGGAGGGGCCCCCTCCTAACAGCCACCTGTTAAGAGGGGGCCCCTCCTTCGAGGCGGTCGGCGCGGGCGTGCAGGAGGTCGTGCACCTGCGCGATGTCCCGGGGCGAGGTGCGGGCGGCCAGCCAGTACATGATCCCGGTCGGCACGAAGAACAGCTGGAACGCGGCCAGCCCGACGGCGTAGTTCAGCGGCGGCGGGAACGCCACCCGCAGCGCGGCGAACGCCACCCCGACCAGCCCGTTGCCGGCCGCCCGTCCCACGCCGTTGACCAGGTTGCCGAGGCTGTAGACCGTGCCCCGGTGCTCGGGCGGGTTCACGTCGGCGATCAGCGCGAACCAGTTCGGCGAGTTGGCCGAGGTGAGCGCCAGCGCGACCACGGCGGTGAGCAGGCTCAGCCCGACCGTCGGCTCGGTCAGCACGCTGGACAGCACGGCCGCCACCACCGCGCCGGAGCCGGCGCCGTCGGGCACGTCGATGTGGATCGGCACGAAGAACAGGACCAGGTAGAACGGCACGGCCGCGAGGATGCCCACGGCCGCGACCAGGGCCCGGCCACTGGGCGTACGCCGTTGCAGCGCGTCGCCGACCAGCCCGCCCACGATGGACAGCACGCCGCCGAGCTGGAACAGGGTGGCGAACACGCTGCCCACCACGACGGCGGTGGCCGCCGAGTAGCCCTGCGCCTCGGCCCGCTGGCTGAACAGCACCGGCAGCCAGACCAGCGAGCCGAAGGCGGCCTGGGCGGTGAGCCCCTGCAGGATCAGCCAGCGGTTGGTCCGCCGGGCCAGGATCCGGGGCAGGTCGGCGCGGCTGATCCGGTAGTCGTACTCGCCGCCGGCGTCCAGCGCGTCGGCCAGCTCCGGCTCGCTCTGCCCGCGCGCGATGTCGTACGTGAACAGGTAGGCCACGGTGGCGGCCAGACCGACGCCGGTCAGCAGCAGGAACGGCCGCTGCCAGTCGGTCGCCCCGAGCAGGCCCCCGGCCAGCGTGCCGGCCAGCGTGCCGACACCCTGGGACAGCCCCCAGAAGCTCATCACCAGTCCGCGGCGGCGCGGCGAGATCAGGTCGGTGACCACGGAGAAGCCGACCGAGCCGACCGCGCCCAGCCCGATCGCGGCGACGAGCTGGGCGGCCAGGAACGTCGGGTACCGCTCGGCCAGCGCGCTGCCGCCGGTGCCGGCCGCCCAGATCAGCGTGCCGACCATGAGCAGCGGCTTGCGGTTGGTGCGGTCGCCGACGTACGCCCAGCCCACCGCCGCCACCGCGCTGACCAGGAAGCTGACGGCGGTGACCAGGCCGAGCAACCGCTGGGGTACGCCGAGCGCGCCGGAGATCGGCCCGTACAGCGGTGGCACCAGGCCGATCGCCACGTTGTCCAGCGAGGCGAGCACCACGAAGACGACGACGCTGTAGAACCGGTGCACCGCGTTACCGCCGCGCCGGGAGACCGTCGTGTCGCTCATGCCGGCAGCCAACCAGGCTCACCCCCGGCGCGCACCACGACCCCCCGGCGCGTCGCGTCCGGTGTTAGGCGGGGGCCCCTCTTATGCACGAGGCGTTAACAGGGGGCCCCTCCTTACCCTCGGGCGTGGGCGTAGCGCTCGCGGATGGTGGGGACGGGGGCGGCGGTGTACTCCTCGGTGTCGCCGATCGACCAGTCCGGCGGGGCGTCCCCGCCCAGCGCCACCCAGGCGGCCTGCCGGGCCGCGCCGTCCGCGACGTACTCCCCGGGTGGCGGGACCACCACCGGGCGGCCGAAGACCTGCGGGGCGATCCGCCGTACCGCGGCGGACCGGGCGCCGCCGCCGACCAGGATGATCCGGTCGGCGCGGGCGCCCTGGGCGAGCAGCGCGTCGAGGCCGTCGGCCAGCCCGCAGAGCATCCCCTCGACGGCGGCCCGGGCCAGGTGGGCCGGCGTCGAGGTGGCCAGCGTGAGGCCGTGCAGCGTGCCGGTGGCGTCCGGCCGGTTCGGCGTCCGCTCCCCCTCCAGGTAGGGCACCAGGACCAGCCCGTCCGCGCCGGGCGGGGCGGACAGGGCCAGCTCGCCGAGCGTGTCCAGGTCGACGCCGAGCAGGGTCGCGGCGGCGTCGAGCACCCGGGCCGCGTTCAGCGTGGCGACCAGCGGCAGGAACCGGCCGCCGGCGTCGGCGAAGCCGGCCACCGCGCCGGAGGCGTCCGCGGCCGGGGTGTCGGCGACCGCGAAGACGGTTCCGGAGGTGCCGATCGAGACGACCACGTCGCCCGGACCGGCGCCGACGCCGAGCGCCGCCGCCGCGTTGTCCCCGGTGCCCGGGCCGAGCAGCACCGCACCGGTCCCCGAGCCACCGGCCGGGCCGACCACGCCGAAGCCCGCGCCACCGGACGAGCCCGCACCGGTCCCCGCGCCACCGGACGAGCCCGCGCCACCGGCCGGACCGGTGGCGGCCGCCTTGCCGCCGAGCGCCGCCGGGTCGAGCCGCCCGGCCACCTCGGCCGGGCCCAGCACGGCCGGCACCCGGATCCGCCGGCCGAACGCCCGCTCCAGCAGGTCGAGCCGGTATTCACCGGTGCGCGGCGACCAGTAGCCGGTGCCGCTGGCGTCACCCCGGTCGGTGCGCAGCGCGGCCAGGCCGGGCGCGCCGGCGAGCTTCCAGGTGAGCCAGTCGTGCGGCAGGCACACCGCGGCCACCCGGTCGGCGTTCGCCGGCTCGTGTCGGGCCAGCCAGCGCAGCTTGGTGGCGGTGAAGCTGGCCACCGGCACCGCGCCGGTCGCGTCGGCCCAGAACCGGCGGCCGGTCTCCCCGCCGCCGGCCTCCTCGACCAGGTCTCGGGCCGCGTCGGCGGACCGGGTGTCGTTCCACAGCAGCGCCGGGCGGACCACCTCGCCCGCCTCGTCCAGGCAGACCATGCCGTGCTGCTGGCCGCCCACCGAGACGGCGGCCACGTCGGCCAGCCCGCCGGCCTCGGCCACGGCCGCCCGCAGGGCGTCCCACCAGGCGTACGGGTCGACCTCGGTGCCGGCCGGGTGCGGCGCGCGGCCCTGCCGGACCAGCGCGCCGGTCTCCGCGTCCCGGACGACCACCTTGCAGGACTGGGTCGACGAGTCGACCCCGGCGACGAGCGGCATGGCGGGCCGCCTCAGCGAGCGCCGAGCAGGTGCTCGACGGCGAGCTGGTTGAGCCGGACGAAGCCGAAGCCCTTCGCCCCGGCGGCCTCCGGGTCGAACTCCTCGAACGCGGTCCGGTCGGCGAGCAGCTCGGTGTAGCTCTCGCCCGGGTTCAGCGTCGGGGTGGACAGCTCGGCAACCTGGCTGGCGGCGAGCGCCTCGGCCACCTCGGGGTCGGCGCGGAACGCCGCGGCCCGCTCCTTGAGCAGCAGATAGGTGCTCATGTTCGCCGCCGCCGACGCCCACACGCCGTCCATGTCCTCGGTGCGCGAGGGCTTGTAGTCGAAGTGGCGCGGGCCGTCGTAGGCCTGGCCGCCGTTCGGGCCGCCGTGCTCCAGCAGGTCGACGAGCGCGAACGCGTTGAGCAGGTCGCCGTGGCCGAAGACCAGGTCCTGGTCGTACTTGATGCCGCGCTGGCCGTTGAGGTCGATGTGGAACAGCTTGCCCTGCCAGAGCGCCTGGGCGATGCCGTGGGCGAAGTTCAGCCCGGCCATCTGCTCGTGACCGACCTCCGGGTTGAGCCCGACCATCTCCGGGCGGGCCAGGGTGGAGATGAACGCGATCGCGTGACCGACGGTGGGCAGCAGGATGTCGCCGCGCGGCTCGTTCGGCTTCGGCTCGATGGCGAAGCGCAGGTCGTAGCCCTGGTCGACGACGTACTGGCAGAGCAGGTCGACGGCCTCGCGATAGCGGTCCAGCGCAGCCCCGACGTTCTTGGCCAGGTCGTACTCGGCGCCTTCCCGGCCGCCCCACATGACGAACGTCTTCGCGCCCATCTCGGCGGCGAGGTCGACGTTGCGCAGCACCTTGCGCAGCGCATAGCGGCGCACGTCGCGGTCGTTGCTGGTGAAGCCGCCGTCCTTGAACACCGGGTGGGTGAAGAGGTTGGTGGTGACCATCGGCACGACCAGCCCGGTCTCGTCGAGGGCCTTGCGGAAGCGGCTCAGCCGGGCGTCGCGGGTGGCGGCGTCCGCGCCGAACGGGACCAGGTCGTCGTCGTGGAACGTGATCCCGTACGCGCCGAGCTCGGCGAGCCGGTGGACCGCCTCGACGGCGTCCAGCTCGGGCCGGGTGGCGTCGCCGAACGGGTCGCGGGCCGGCCAGCCCACGGTCCAGAGACCGAAGGAGAACTTGTCCGCGGGGGTGGGACGGGGTGCCATGGGAACCTCCGGGTGGTGTGGTCCGCGATTTGTTCAGCGGTTGAATTAAATGGCGGGGATGTGGCAGTGTCAAGTGGTGACCAGCGCCAGCACCGCCGGAGCGGTCCGGCAGGGCAGCCTGCGCGAGTTGAACCTCGCGGTCGTGCTCCGGCGGATCGCCGCCGCCGACCGCCCGCCGTCGCGGGCGGAGCTCGCCGCGGCTACCGGGCTGACCCGGGCCACCGTCTCCGCGGTCGTCGACGACCTGATCGCCGGGCGGCTGGTCGTCGAGGCGGAACCGGCCCCACGCACCGGGGCGGGCCGGCCGGCCCGTGGCCTGCTGCTCGCCGGCGACGGTCCGGCCGGGCTGGGCCTGGAGGTGAACGTCGACTACCTGGCGGCCTGCGTGGTCGACCTCACCGGTGCGGTCCGGCACCACCTGGTCCGCCGCGCCGACCTGCGCCCGGTCTCCCCGGCCGACGCGCTCGCCCGGCTGGCCGCGCTCGCCGCCGAGGCCCGCGCCGCCGCCGTACGCGACGGACTGACCCTGGCCGGCGCGGCGCTGGCCGTGCCCGGCCTGGTGGGCGACGGCGGCCTGGTCCGGCTCGCGCCGAACCTCGGCTGGCGGGACGTGGACGTGCCGGCGTTGCTGGCCGGGCACCCGCTCGCCGAGCCGGTCGACGGGGTGCCGCCGCTGGTGGTCGACAACGAGGCCAACCTCGCCGCGCTCGGCGAGCTGTACGCCACGGCGCCCGGGCCCCGCAGCTTCCTGCACGTCACCGGTGAGATCGGCATCGGCGCCGGCATCGTGCTCGACGGGGCCCTCTACCGGGGCGCCCGCGGCTGGAGCGGAGAGATCGGCCACTTCCCGGTCCAACCGCAGGGACGGCCGTGCCGCTGCGGCGGTCAGGGCTGCCTGGAGCGGTACGCCGGCCAGGAGGCGATCCTGGCCGCCGCCGGTCTGCCCGGGGCGGAACTGCCCGCCGACACCGCCGCCACCCGCCTGGCCGACCTGGCCGAGGGCGGCGACCCGGCCACCCTGGCGGCGCTGGCCGACGCCGGCACCGCGCTCGGCGTGGCGGTGGCCGGCGTGGTGAACCTGCTGGACCTGGACACGGTGGTGCTCGGGGGCGGATACGCGCCGCTCGCGCCCTGGTTGCGCCCGCCGGTGGTGGCGGAGATCTCCCGCCGGGTGCTGACCGCCGCGTGGTCCCCGGTCACGGTGCGGCCCGCCGTGCTCGGGGCCCAGTCCGCCGCGGTCGGCGGCGCCACCTCGGTGGTCCGCCGGATCGTCGACCGTCCGGTCGGCTGGCTCGCCCGGACGCCCTGATCGGAGCCGTCCTCGACGGGCATTCGTCGGACCCGCTCGGTACGCTTGCCGGGAGGCAACCTGTCACCGACCACCCGTCCGCCGACCGAGGAGCGCACCGACAGCATGCACACCGGTCGACCGGCCGAAGCGCCCGGCCACCGGCGGTGACCGCCGCACGCCGGGGCGGTGTCGCCGGGCCGGTCAGCGGCGGCGGACCCGTCCCCCGGAAACGACCCCGGCGGGTGGCCGGGGTCGCGCTGCCGGCCGACGACCGGCTCGCCCGCGAGCTGCTGGACGGGCTGGCCGAGGCGGTCGTGACGATCGACCCGGCCGGCGTGGTGACCCTGGTCAACGCCATGGCGGCGGAGCTGCTCCCCGAGCTGACGCCCGGTGTGAGCCTGGCCGGGTGCCGGGTGCCCGCGCTGGCCGGGGCGGCCCGCGACGACGCCGACACGTTCGAGACCGAGCACCACGGCCGGCGGTTGCGCGGCCTGCGCCGCGAGCTGGCCGGCGGCCGCTGCGCCTGGTACGTGCGCGACGTCACCGAGGAGCAGGCCCGCACGGACGCGCTGCTCGCCGAGCGCTCCCGCACCGCCTTCCTGGCCCGGGCCGGCAGCCGGCTCGGGCTCTCCCTGCACCGGGAGCAGACCCTGCGCACCGCCGTGACCCTGCCGGTGCCCTACCTGGCCGACGTCGCCGTGGTGGTGCACCGGCCGCCGCCACCGGCCGAGGACGAGCCGCACTGGATCCGGTGCGCCGCCGGCGAGTCCGCCCCGGTCACCGGCGTGGCCGGCTGGCGTACGGCGGAATCGGTCCCCGGCCTGGTCGAGGCGCTCGAAGGCGATCTCACCGAGCCCAGTCCCTGGCTCGACGCCGAGCTGGCCGACCTGGCCGAGGTGCTGCCGGTGGGCTTCGGCCGGCCGGGCACCGTGCTGATCAGCCCCATGCCCAGCGCCGGCGGGCCGGCCGGCGCACTGATCCTCGCCCGCCGCCCCGACCGCGCCGGTTTCGACCAGCGGGAGATCGCGCTGGCCCGGGAGTTCGCCGGCCGGGCCGGCGCCGCGCTGGCCGCGGCCGAGCTGTACGGCGAGCAGACGCACCTGGCCCGGGTCCTGCAGAACAGCCTGCTCCCGCCGAAGCTGCCGCGCCTGGACGGGATGACCCTGGCCGGCGGCTACCGGGCCGCCGGGGACAGCCTGCGCATCGGCGGCGACTTCTACGACCTGTTCCCCACCCCGACCGGCGGCCTCTTCGCGCTCGGTGACGTCTGCGGCAAGGGGGTGGGCGCGGCGGTGCTCACCGGCCGGGTCCGCCAGTCGTTGCAGACGCTGCGCCTGGTCGAGCAGCGTCCCCGGGAGCTGATCGAGCTGCTCAACCGGGCGCTGCTGGACGCGCCGGGCGCGGCCGCCCGGGCCCAGTTCACCACGCTCCTGCTCGGGACGCTGGACCGGCAACCCGACGGCGGGCTGCTGGTCCGGGTGGCCGGTGGCGGGCATCCCGCGCCCCTGGTGATCCGCGCCGGCGGCGGGATCGACGTGGTGCGGGTGGGCGGCATGCCGGTGGGCGCGCTGACCGCGGCGAAGTTCGCCGAGGCGGAGGTGCGACTGGCACCGGGCGACCTGCTGCTGGCGTACACCGACGGGGTGACCGAGGCCCGGGGCGGCCCCACCGAGCTGGCCATGTTCGGCGAAGACCGGCTGCGCCAGGCGCTCGCCTCCGGGGCCGGGCTGCCGCCGGCCGCGCTCGTCGACCGGGTGCTCCAACTCGTCGACGAGTGGCTCGACGGGCAGCCGCACGACGACATCGCCATGCTGGCCGTGGCGGCCTCGTGAGCCCGGGCGGCCCGATCGGGCCGGCGACCCTGGCCGCGTACCTGGAGCACCTGGAACGGGCCGACCGGGCCGGCGCCGTGGCGTTGGCCCGGGGTCTGCTGACGGAGGGCTGCTCGGTCGCGGACGTGCTGGTCGACCTGGTCGCGGTGGCCCAGCGGGAGATCGGGCGACGCTGGCTCACCGGTTCCTGGAGCGTCGCCCAGGAACACGCCGCCACCCACGTCAGCGAGCTGGTGGTCGACGCGCTGGGCACGGCCGTCGGCGCGCCGCGCCGCGGGCACGTGGTGGTGGCCTGCGTCGAGGGCGAGTGGCACGCGTTGGCGGCCCGGATCGTCAGCGAGGTGGTCCGGGCGGCCGGCTGGCGGGTGACGTTCCTGGGCGCCAGCGTGCCGGCCCGGCACCTCGTCTCCTACCTGCACCAGACCGGCCCCGACGCGGTGCTGCTGAGCTGCGTGCAACCCAACCGGTTGGTCCGGGCGGCGCGGATGGTGGAGGCCAGTCGGGCCGCCGGGGTGCCGGTGCTGGCCGGCGGTCCCGGCTTCGGCCCGGACGGCCGGTGGGCGACGGCGATCGGCGCGGCGGCCTGGGGGGCCAGCGCCCGGGACGCGGTGCGGCTGCTGGCCGGGCCGCTGCCCGCCGGCACGCACACCGGCCCACCGCCCCCGCCGGCGGACGACGCGTACGTGGCGGTGCTGCACCGCCGGCGGGAGCTGGTCCGGCTCGCGCTGGCGGCGGTGGACCCGCCGGAGGAGACCGCCGAGGACGTCGCGTCCGGCATCGCGCACCTGGTGGACGCCCTGATCGCGACGGCGCGGGTGGACGACGACCAGCTGCTGCTGGACTTCCTCGGGTGGCAGGAGGAGGCGCTCACCGCCCGGGGCGGCCGGCGCCTGCTGGACGACGTGCTCGCCGCCCTGGAACGGGCCCTGGCCGAGCATCCCCGGGTGGCCGCGCGACTGCGGAACGCCCGGGCCGAGGTCACCGCCGGCTGAACGCGACGTCAGGCGGTGCGGATCACCGGGGGTTCGTCGGGCGGGATCGGCTCGCCGGGTCGTCGGGTCAGCGCCGGCCCGCGGGGCCGGGACGGCGCCGCCAGGTCGGCCAGGGGGTCACCGAGCCGCTCGCCCGACGGCTGCAACACCGGCCAGCCTCCGGCGACCGCCGCCGCGCCCCGGCGGCCGACGTCGTCGAACTCGCGCATCCCGCGCAGCAACGCCGCCCGCCCGTCCGGGCTCATCGCGCCCAGGATCCGCGCCAGGCGACGCCGCCGGTCGGCGCGCAGCTCGGCGAGGAGCCGCTCGGCCTCCGGGGTGAGGTGCAGCGAGATCTCCCGGCGGTCGTGGCGGCCCGGCTCCCGCTCCAGCATGCCGGCGGCCACCAGGCGGTCGCAGAGCCGGCTGGCGGACGAGAGAAGCATGTCGGTCAGCGTGGCGAGCCGACGGAGGTTGATCCCGTCGTGCTGCTCGACGACCATGACCGCGCGCAACTGTGCCCCGGAGAGCCGGCTGGTGGTCTGCTCCCGGGCCGCCTCCCAGACGGCGAGCAGGGTGCCCGCTGCCTCGTCCAGGGCGGCGGACATACTCGCTTCAGGTCCCACGGGACCGGGCTCTTCGGTCATGGTGGGCCCGACACTACTCCCCGGACCAGGCCGGCGACCTGTGCAAAGGAGCAAAGATGAGCGACCCGGAGGCACGCGCGCGTCAGATCCTGACCGATGCGCCGACCGATCTCATCGTCGACCGGCTCGCCGCCGAGCTGCGGCGCACGTACGGGATCACCCGCACCGAGCTGTACCAGGTCGACTACCGGCTCGCCGAGCTGCTGCCGCTGGGCGGTGGCGAGGCGCTCACCGGCCCCGGCCACCCCGCCTGGCACGCCTTCGACCACCAGGAGCCGATCGTCGCCGACGGCACCGGCTGGTTCCCGGTCGGGATGCGGGGCGAGCGACGCGGCGTGCTGCGGGTCTCGCCGATGCCGGCCGACCGGTCCGCCCGCCACGAGCTGGACACCATCGCCACCGTCCTCGGGCACGAGCTGGCCGCCGTCACGTCGACCACCGACATCTACCTGACCAACCGGCGCAGCCGGCGGCTCACCCTGGCCGCCGAGATGCAGTGGGACCTGCTGCCCGGGCGCAGCCGGATCCGCCCGTCGTTCAGCCTGGCCGGCCAGCTCGAACCGGCGTACGCGGTGCGCGGGGACAGCTTCGACTGGTCCGACGACGGCCACCGGCTCTGGCTGGCGGTGCTGAACGGCTTCGGCGAGGGGGTGGCCGCGGCGCTGCTCACCTCGCTGGCCACCTACGCGCTGCGCAACGCGCGCCGGGCCGGGCTCGGTCTGGCCGACCAGGCCGCCCTGGCCGACCAGGCGATCTACGCACAGCACCAGGGTGGGCAGCACCTCTCCGTGCTCCTGATGGAGCTGGACCTGGCCACCGGGACGCTGGCCGCGGTCGACGCCGGCTCACCGCACCTGATCCGGCTGCGCGCCGGCGAGGCGGCCCAGCAGACGCTGGACAAGCAGTTCCCGCTCGGCATGTTCGACGGCACCGACTACCGGGAGCAGCGGTTCCAGCTGGACCGTGGGGACCGGCTCTTCGTGGTCAGCGACGGGGTGATCGACGCCACCTCGGAGCGGGTCCGCTACGGCGAGTCGGCCCTGGACCGGTTCCTGCGTCGGACCGGCCCGCTGGAGCCGCTGGACGCGGTCCGGTCGCTGATCGGCGACCTGCGAGCCTTCGTCGCCGGTGACCTGGTGGACGACGCGGTGGTGGTCTGCCTGGACTGGCTGGGCCCGCAGCCGGAGGCCGGCCCGCCTCAGTAGGCGCCGCGGCTGCCCAGCACCGCCCCGAACGTCTTCCAGAGGATGGTCAGGTCGGCGGCGAGCGACCAGTTCTCCACGTAGTAGAGGTCCAGCCGGATGCCGTCCTCCCAGCTGAGGTCGGACCGGCCGCTGACCTGCCAGAGACCGGTCATGCCCGGCTTGACAAGCAGTCGGCGGGCCACGTCGCCGTCGTAGCGGGCCACCTCGGAGGGCAGCGGCGGGCGCGGACCCACCAGGCTCATCTGGCCGAGCAGCACGTTGGCGAGCTGGGGCAGTTCGTCCAGCGACCACCTGCGCAGCAGCCGGCCCGTCCGGGTCACCCGGGGGTCGTCGCGCATCTTGAACATCAGGCCGTCGGTCTCGTTGCGCGCGGCCAGCTCGGCGAGCAGGGCGTCGGCGTTGACCACCATGGTGCGGAACTTGAAGACCCCGAACTCCTCGCCGCCCTGGCCGACCCGGGTCTGCCGGAACAGCACCGGGCCGCGGCTGTCCAGCTTGATGGCGAGCGCGAGCACCGCCAGCAACGGCGACAGCAGGAGCAGGGCGATCAGCGAGAGCGACCGGTCGACGAAGCCCTTGACGAGCTTGCGGGCGCCGCGGAACTCGGGCGCCTCGACGTGGATCAGCGGCAGGCCGGCGACCGGCCGGGTGTGGATGCGCGGGCCGGCCACGTCGGTCAGCGCCGGAGCCACCACCAGGTCGACCCCGGTGCCCTCCAACTGCCAGCCGAGGCGGCGCAGCCGGGTCGCGGTCAGCTCACCGGAGGCGGTGACCGCCACCGTGTCCGCGCCGATCGCGGTGGCCGCCTCCGGGATGCCCCGGAACGACCCGACCACCGGCACGTCGCCGAGGCGCTGCGGCACCGGGGCGAGCAGCGCGTCCGGGATGCAGGCGCCGACCACCTGGTAGCCGGCGTACGGCTCCCGACGCAGCGTGTGCACCAGCTCCAGCACGTGCGCGGTGTCGCCGACCACCAGCACCTTGCGGGACCAGCCGGCGCCCCGGTCGCGGGCCCGGTGCAACCGCTTGCGGGCGGCGAACCGCGCCACCTCCAGCCCGATGGTGCCGACCGCGAAGGAGATGGCCAGGAAGCCCCGGGAGACCCCGACGTCGGCGATGTAGCCGGCGATCGCGATGCCGCCGGCCAGCCGCAGGCTGGCCGCGCTGACCCGGCGGTATTCGTCCGCGCCGTAGCCGAGCACCTGGTCGTCGTAACAGCGCATGGCCTTGAGCGACACCAGCCAGACCAGCAGGAGCACCGGGGCGACCACCACATAGGGGATCTCGGAGCCGCTGGGCTGCTCGTCACCGAACCGGGTCAGGTAGCCGACCAGGATGGCCACGGCCAGCACGGCGGTGTCGAGCACCACCAGCACCCGGATGTAGGCCCGTTCCGCGGCTCGTGTCGTCGCACCGGGTCGCTCGCCCCCGGGTCGCGACGTCCTGGCAGGAGTCAACAGCGTCGCCGAGGTCACCGGCCCTCCCCCACTCAACTCACCGAACGCCCCGATCCCACCCGGTCCCGCCCCGGGACCCGCGGTCGAGGCACTCGGACATCATGCCAGGACAATTATGGTTACCGATTGATTCGGACACATTACCGTCAGTTCACTTCTCGTACCTTGACCCGGGAAGCCTTCCGCCGTACCGGATTCCCGGTACGGCGGAAGGCTATCGCTGACTCACAGGTCAGCGCGGTGCGGGGGGCCGCAGCGCGATCGCCTGGAGGAAGATCTCACCGATCTTGCTGGGGTCGGTGGTCACGAAGGCGCCACCGCCGGCGGCGTCCGTGATGGACTTGAGCTCGGCCCGGTTCACCTCGGTGCCGATACCGATGATGATCACCTGCACCGGCTGCTCGTCGTCCCGGAGCTTCTTGATCTGCGCGAGCAGCCCCTTCTGCGAGATGCCGTTGGCGTCGTCCTCGTTCTTGCCGTCGGTGAAGAGCACGATCGAGTTGACCTTGCCGGGCTCCCAGTCCTGCTGGACCTTCTTGTACGCCGCGAGCACGGTGTCGTAGAGCCCGGTGTTGCCGCTGGAGGGGCGGATCGAGGCCAGGCCGCGCTGCAACTCGCCCCGGTTGCTCGACAGCGGCCGGATCCCGACCAGCTCCTTCCAGTCCTGCGAGCCCTGGAGGTTCGTGGAGAAGGTCCACAGGCCGATCGACCAGGAGTCGTCGAAGAGCCCCAGGCCCTGGCTCGCCGCCGCGACGGTGACCTGCTCACGACTCGCCCCGTTGGCGGTGGCGACCGGCTTCTTCATCGAACCGGACACGTCGATGACGCAGAGCATCCGGCCGGACTGGGTGGCCACCGACCAGGTGGTGGTCGCGGTCGAGATGGCGACCGGGTCGAGGTCGGCCGCGCCGCCCTGACCGGACGGCGGGACCTGCTTCTCACCGCCGTTGGCCGGGCTCGGCGCGCCGGTCGGCGCCTGGAAGCCGTTGCCCCAGTTGCCGTCCGGGGCACGAAGCGCCTGCGCCGCGAGCCGGTCCTTGAAGTCGGGCGAGCGCAGCGCCTCGAAGAGCACCCGCGCGGCCGAGGCCTTGCTCGGCTCGATGCCGGGCAGCACCGCGAACGGGAAGTCCAGCGGGATCGGCGCCGGATCCAGGTAGAGCGCGGCCAGCTTGATCGGCGGCTTCGTGTTGTTGTAGGCGATCACGTCCTCCTCGGACAGTGCCGCCGCGCCCAACCCGTTGGCGATGGCCGTCGGGTCGGTCGAACGCGGGAACCGCGCGAGCAGGTCCTGCCGCAGCGAGGAGCGGTTGGTGGCGAGCGCGCGCAGCGCCCCGACCATCGCCTCCTGCGCCTTCGGGGAGCCGGCCTCGCCGGTGGAGCTGGCCGCCGCGGTCAGCGAGAGCAGGCCGGACAGGCCGGCCGCGTCCTGGGTCGGCTCGACGATGCCGGCCCGCAGCGGCTTGCTGGCGGTGACCTGGTCGAGCATGTCGGACCAGCGCAGTTCCTTGTTCGGCCAGCCGATCCGGGTGGCCACCGGCTCGGGCAGCGCGACCACCACCGGGCTGCGCGCGATCGAGGCGCCGTTGGCCGGCGCGAAGGCGCTGGCGCCGCCGGCCTTGAGCCGCACCAGCCAGGTCGACGAGTCGGGCACCCAGACGTCGGGGGTGACCGCGGTGCCGCTGGCCTGCCCGACCCCGGCGAGCGTGGCGCCGTGCTTGCTCGCCACGGCGGCGGCCACGTCGACCGACTCGGCGGAGACGACGTTCACCGCGATGCAGGTGCCGCCGACGGCCGCGCCGTTGGCAACCCACTCGTCGGCGGCGCCGCGGACCGCGGGGGCGATCTCCGGGGCGGCCGACACCGCCAGCTCGATCCGGCCCGAACAACTCGGGCCGGCCAGCTGCTGGTAACCGAACCAGGATCCGGCTACGACGGCGACGAGGGCGGTCGCCGCGGCGGCGGCACCTGCCCCACGGAGGTTGGAACGCATGCGATGGCGGCCTGACACGGTGACCATCTTGCGTATCTCGTGGGGTTACTGCCACAACCGTTCGGACGAAAGTTACGCAGGAGAAACAGTTGATCACGTAATCGATACGCTGAGTTATGCATCAGTGACGCAGATGATCGCCATCCACTCCGGACAGCGCGCTGGGTCACCGCCCGGTCACAGCAGAACGCAGGTCGGACTGGCCACCGGAACCGGCTCCCCGACCGGCTCCGGGACCCCGCTGGCCCGGTCCACCTGGAAGACCCTGATCAGGTCGGCCCGTTCGTCGGCGACGTACAGGTGCGCGCCGGTCAGCGCGAAGTGCCGCGGCCAGCCGCCACCGGTGTCCACCTCGGCCACCAGTTCCGGTGCCGCGCCGTCCAGCGCGAAGACCGCCACCGTGCCCACGCCGCGGTTGCCCACGTAGAGGAATCGACCGTCCGGCCCGACCGCCACCTCGGAGGGCTGCACGTGCCCGGCCCGGCCGCTGGCGTCCACCCGGGCCCGCTGGTGCGGCCCCTCCGGCGTCAGGTCGTACGCGGTGACGGTGCCGTCCAGCTCGCCGACCAGCCAGCAGCGCCGCCCGTCCGGGTGCCGGGCCAGATGCCGGGGCCCGGTGCCGGCCGGCGTCCGCAGCCGGGGCGCCCGGGGCACCAGCCGCCCGGAGGCGGCCTCCAGGTCGTAGCGGTAGACCGAGTCGGTGCCCAGGTCGACGGCGAGCAACGGCCCGCCGGCCGGATCGGGCGAGACCATGTGGCAGTGCGCCCGCTCCTGCCGATCGGGATCGGCGCCGTGCCCCTCGTGCCGGACCAGGTCGGTGCGCTCCCCCGGCACGCCGTCGGCGTCCAGGCCGAACACCGCCAGGCTGCCGCCGCCGTAGTTCGCCACGAACAGGTTCCGCCCGTCCGGCGCGACCGCCAGATGGCACGGCTCGGCCCCACCGGTCGCGCGCACGCCCAGCGGTGTGAGGTCGCCGCCGGACCCCACCCGGAACGCGCTCACCAGCCCGTCGGGAAGCTCGTTGACGGCGTAGAGCACCGGCAGCGCCGGATGCCGGGCGAGGAACGACGGCGACGGGGTCGCCGCCACGGTCCCGAGCGGCGTCAACGCCCCGGTCACCGGGTCCCGCCGGGCCGCGACGATCCCGTCCGCCCGCCCGTCCGACTCCGCCGTGTAGCCGCCGATGTGGACGACCTCGTGCTGCCCGGTCAACGCTCCCACCTTCCGCCGATCCTGCTGCGATCCAACCAGGCTTCCCGGCGGACCGCCCGGTCAGTCGCCGAACGCCGGACAGGAATCGGGACCGGGCGGCTCAGCCCACCGGCACCGGCTCGCCGCGCTGGCGGGCCACGTGCTCCACCAGCGAGATCAGCACCAGCTTGCCGGACTGCCGGTCACGCGCGTCGCAGAGCACCAGCGGGACGTCCGGGTCGAGGTCCAGCGCGTCGCGCACCGCCTCCAGGCCGAACCGCCGGGAACCCTCGAAGCAGTTCACCCCGACCACGAAGGGGACACCGCGCTGCTCGAAGTAGTCGATCGAGGGGAAGCAGTCGGCCAGCCGACGGGTGTCCGCGAGCACCACCGCGCCGAGCGCGCCGAACGCCAACTCGTCCCAGAGGAACCAGAACCGGTCCTGACCCGGGGTGCCGAACAGGTAGACCTGGAGGTCGTCGTTGATGGTGATCCGGCCGAAGTCCATCGCCACCGTGGTGGTCGACTTCTGCTCCACCCCGGAGACGTCGTCGGTGCCGAGACCGGCACCGGTCAACACCTCCTCGGTCTGCAACGGCCGGACCTCGCTCAACGCGCTGACCAGCGTCGTCTTGCCGGCGCCGAAACCACCCGCGATGAGGATCTTGAGGGCCAGCGGCACCCGTGACGCGGCCGGCTCCCGGTCAAAGCGCACGGAGTCCACTGACCACCGCCTTGAGGATGTTGTCGTCGGGCAGGTACGCGGTGGCCGGGGGCCGGTGCACCGCGACGAACCCATGGGCGAGGAGGTCGCCGAGCAGCACCCGGACCACGCCGACGGCGAGATCCAGGTCGGCGGCGAGGTCGGCGACGGCCTTTGGCCGGCGGGCCAGCTCGACCAGGCGGCGGTGCTCCGGCTGGAGACCGGGCACACCTGCCGACTCGGCCGCCGACGTGGTGAGCACGAAGGCCAACAGGTCGAAACCGTCGACCGGCGGGCGTACCCGCCCACCGGTGAGCGTGTAGGGGCGGACCACCGGGCCCGCGTCGGCGTCCAGCCACTCGTGCTGGGGCCCCGGCGACTCAGCCCACATCGGTCGGCGCTCCCAGCGTTCGGGCCGGCGCGGCCAGGTTCTCACCGACGCGGATGACGAGCATCGCCATCTCGTACGCCACCAGGCCGATGTCGGCGTCGGCGTCGCTCGCCACGGCCAGGCAGGCGCCCTGCCCGGCAGCGGTGACGAACAGGTACGCCGACTCCATCTCCACCACCGTCTGGCGGACCGCGCCGCCGTCCAGGTGCCGAGTGGCCCCCTTGGCCAGGCCGGAGAAGCCGGACGCCAGCGCGCACAGGTGCTCCGCGTCGGTGCGGTCCTGGTCGGCCGAGGCGCCGAGCAGGAGCCCGTCGGCCGAGAGGACCACCGCCCGGCGGGCCGCCGGCACCCGCTCCACCAGGTCGTCGAGCAGCCAGTCGAGATCGGCGTTCTGCCGCGTCGTGTGCACCACTAGGCGTCCCTCTCAGTCGCGGTTCGTCGGTCCGGCGCCGGCGGGGAGGGCTCCGTGGTCGGATCCGGCGCGATGGGCGGCGTACCGGTGTCGCCCGGCACGTCGGTGGGCGTGTCCGGGCCGGCGCCCCGGATCCGGGTGACCGCCGGGCCGCCCGTGCGGGCGCCGTCCCGGCGCCCGCGCGCGGTACCGGCCTGCAACGCGGACATGGCGCGACGCGCCTCCTCCGGCGGACGGTGGGCCGGCGTGTCGGCGGCGACCGTGCGCGGGCGCGCCGCCGGGCCACGCCGCCGCACCCGGCGGGGCAGGCCGTCGGAGTCGGCGGGCGGTTCCACGGTCGAGGCCCGGGTGGTCGGCAGCGGGATCACCGTGGACTCGGGGCGTTCCCGGCCCGGCCGGCTCGCCCGGCCGCGCGGCACCGTGGTCAGCCGGCTCACCTTCGCCATCCGCCGGCGTTCCGGCCCGGCGGAGGCGGCGTCCGGGCCGACCGCCGGCTCGTCGGTGACCAGGTCGGACGGGATGAACACGGAGGCCGTCGTCCCGGTCGGCCGACCCGGCCGGAGTTCCACCCGAACGCCGTGCCGCGCGGCCAGCCGGGCCACCACGAACAGGCCCAGCCGGGCGCTGTCGGCCGGGTCGAACTCGGGCGGGGCGGCCAGCTTGCGGTTGGCCGCCGCCATCGTCGGCGCCGACATGCCCAACCCCCGGTCGGTGATCTCGATGGTGTAGCCACCCGGCACGGTGCGGCCGGTGACGTCCACCCGGGTGCCGGGCGGGGAGAAGGCCGTCGCGTTCTCGATCAGCTCGGCGAGCAGGTGGATCACGTCACCGACGGCCCGGCCGAGCACGCCGGCCGGCTGCACCTCACCCACGTCGACCCGGTGGTACGCCTCGACCTCGGAGATCGCCCCGCGCATCACGTCCACCGCGGCGACCGGCCGGCGCCAACCCCGCCCGGGCGCGGCGCCGGCCAGGATGACCAGGTCCTCGGCGTGCCGGCGGAGCCGGGTGGCGAGATGGTCGACCTGGAACAGCCCGGCCAGCTCGTCCGGGTCCTCGGTGCGCCGTTCCAGCCGGTCCAGCAGCGCCAACTGGCGGTGGACCAACCCCTGGCTGCGCCGGGCGAGGTTGAGGATGACCTCGTGGAAGCCGCGGCGCAGGGTGACCTCGTCGACGGCGGCCTGTACGGCGGTGCGGCGCACCTCGTTGAAGGCGCTCGCCACCTGGCCGATCTCGTCCCCGCCGTGGTCCATCTCGGGGGCCTCGCGGGCGACGTCGACCTCCTCGCCCCGGCGCAGCCGGGCGACCACGTCGGGCAGCCGTTCCTCGGCCATCTCGGTCGCGGCCGACCGCACGCCGGTCAGCCGGTGCGCCAGCGACCGGCCCACCCGCAGCGCCACCAGCACGCAGACGACGATCGCGACCAGGCCGAGCACCCCCGCGGCGGCGAGCTGGACCAGGATGCGCACCGCCATCGGCACCGAGCGTTCGGCCAGACTGTCCGCGCCGCGCAGCTCGAAGTCCCGCAGCCCCTGCCAGACCTCGGCGTGGCTGCTCTCCCAGGCCCGGACGTCGAACCGGGCGGGCAGCTCGTCGGCGCGGATCAGCGCGTCCTGCAGGGCGCGCAGGCGCAGGAACCCGGCGCCCTCGGTGAGCCGCTGGTAGCCGGCCCGCTCGTCGGGTGGCAGGTCGGCGACCGCGCTCTCGGCCAGGAACCGCTGGTTCTCCACGGTCCGCACCAGCTGCTCGTGCTCGCCCTCGGCGTACCGGCCGGCGGTGAGCGCGCCGGCCAGCAGCGCGTCGGCCTGACCGAGCAGCTCGCGGGAGCGGCCCAGCGCGGTGAGCGCCGAGGCCTCCCGGTTGAGGTGGACGTCGGGGAGCGCGGCCATGGCGGAGAACGCCTGGAACGCGGAGCCGATCATCCCGCTGTAGAGCCCGACCGCGCCGGCCCGGTCCACCTTCCGGTCGTCGATGAAGACCCGCCCCGCGGGCAGCGCCTCGAGCGCCGCGCCGAGCTGGTCGAGCCGCGCGTCGAGCTGGTCGTCGGCGGCGTCGCGCAACTCCTCGCCGTCGATCCGCCGGCGCAGCTCGTCGACCGCCCGGTCGGTGCGGTCGCGTTGCCCGGCCAGCTCCGGCAGGACGCCGTCGCCGGCGAGCTGGACCACCGAGAGCCGCCGTTCCCGCTGCAGCTCGGCGACCACGTTCTCGCCCGGCCGGCCCAGGTCGTAGAGGAGGGTACGGGCGGCGAGCAGATCCAGCGCCGGCCCGAAGGTCAGCGTGGTGGCGAAGATCCACAATGCCAGCAGCCCGGTCACCGGACCGATGACCAGCGCGGTCAGCTTGGCGCGGATCGGCCAGTCGCGGGTGTTCAATAAGACCTCGCCCGGGAAGGTTCGCTGGGTGGCGCCGGCAGCGGCCGTCAGGTGACCGGCCACGACGCCGGGCCCCGACCCGGACGCCTTGGGCAGGATACGTAATCCCCGGCCGATGCACTACCGGCCGTCTCGCCCCTCACTACCGTCCGAGATGACCATGCCGGACGGCCGGTGGAGCCCGCCGCGCCGCCGGACGGGTGTTTCTGGAACGGCTCAGCTTTCGCGTTCCGGCCGGGAAAGTGCGCCGGAACGGGATTGGCGATCACCCCCACCAGGGAATACCACCTGCCGAAGGAGGAGCCATGTCGCCCACCCAGGTAGTCGTCATAGTCATCGTCGTCGTCGTGGTCGCCGCTCTGGTCGCGTTCGCCGTGGTCGCGAACCGCCGGCGGGCGCTGCGGCAGCGTTTCGGCCCCGAGTACGACCGGGCCGTGCAGGAACAGGACAGCCGGGGCGCCGCCGAGCGTGAGCTGCGCGAGCGCGAGCGCCGGCACGCCGAGCTGGAGCTGACCCCCCTCAGCCCGGAGTCCCGGGCCCGCTACGCCGCCGCCTGGGAGGAGGTCCAGGTGCGCTTCGTCGACTCCCCGTCGGAAGCGGTCGGTGAGGCCGACGAGCTGGTCAGCGCCCTGATCACCGAGCGCGGATACCCCACCGGGGACTTCTCGGACCAGATCGCCCACCTCTCCGTCGAGCATGCCCGCACGCTTACCCACTACCGCGACGCCCACGAGATCCGGCAGCGCAACGAGCGCGGTGAGGCCGGCACCGAGGACCTCCGGCAGGCGCTGGTGCACTACCGGGCCCTCTTCGCCGACCTGCTCGGCGAGGACCCGGTCGGCCAGCGGGCGCCGGAGCAGCGCCACCCCGATTCCGAGCACGACGCCACGAGCCGCTGAGGAGCCGCCGCCATGCGCCAGGAAGACCAGCAGGTCACGCAGGACCACCCCGAGGCCGTACGGTCCGCGCCGGTACCGGTGCCGCCGCCGCACGACCACGACCGCACCGACGTGCCCGAGGACGCACGTGACGACCGGGGCACGTCGGACGACCCGACCGTGGGCGACGAACGGGCCGCGGGGCTCGACGAGACCCGGGCGTACGACGCCGGTGAGCTGCGGGACGGGGCCGACCGGTCGGACGACGACGAGGCGCGCGACGACGACGGACGCCCCGCGTTCCACGAGCCGGCGCCACTGCCGACGGCGTTCGGCGCGGCCACGGTCGGCGACGCGGTGGCCGCCTCGGCGCTGGCCGGCGGCCGCCCGGAGGACGAGCGGGACGCGCGCGGCGAGGACACCGCCGTGCCGGGCGACGGCGCGCCGGGCCGGACCGACCCGCTGGACGACGAGCGGGCCGACCCGACGGCCGGTGACCGGCTGCACGACCGGGACCGCTGGGCGGCCGGGCACCCCGACACGGACCGCGACGACACCTCCCTCGACGACGCCGACCGGGACGACACGGTGGGGGCCCACGCCGACCGGGACGACACCGTGACCGCCCACGCCGACCGCGACGACACCCGCGTCGACGACGCCGACGAGACCGTGGTCGCCGACGCGGACCGGGACGGCGTGCCGGACCGGGACCGGGACGACGCGGTCGCCGCCGGCGCGGTCGGCTACGGCAGCCCCGAGCCGGGCCTGGTCGACCCCGACGCCGAGCCCGTACCCGTGGACGCCGACGCCGCCACCGGTCGGCACCACGACACCGTCGACCCGGAGAGCGCCACCGCGGCGGCCGGCGCGGTCGCCGGCGGCGCGGCCGGAGCGGCGGTGGCCGGAGCGGCCCGCCCCACCCCCGGCGCCGTGCCGGGCGACGCGGCGACGCTGTTCGCCCCGGACGCCGCACAGGGCTTCCGGGACCGCTGGCGCGACGTCCAGCTGCGCTTCGTGGACGACCCGAAGGCCGCGGTCGGCGAGGCCGAGTCGCTGGTCGAGGAGGCGATCGAGGCGCTGTCCACGGCACTGCGGGAGCAGCGCACCAAGCTCGGCACCTGGCAGGAGTCCGGCTCGTCGGACACCGAGCAGCTTCGGGTGGCCGTGCGCGGCTACCGCGACTTCCTGGACCGCGTGCTCGGGCGCTGAGGCCCGCCACCCGCACCCGCACCTCACCGGCCGTCCGGTGAGAAGGGGCCCCTTCTCGACGCCAGGCGTTAAGAAGGGGCCCCTCCTTGCGTCTTCGGTGAACCGGAACAGCAGGCATGAAACGTCGCGATCGGGGTAACTGCCGGCGCAGCACGCACCCACACGAGGGGAGCAACAGGCATGGGCAGCGGCCTACGGTTGAACATGAACGCCCTGGACTACCTGATCCTGGCGCTCTACTTCGTCACGGTGCTCGGGGTCGGTTTCGCCGCCCGGCGTGCCATCAAGACCAGCGTCGACTTCTTCCTCTCCGGGCGGTCGCTGCCCGCCTGGGTCACCGGCCTGGCGTTCGTCTCGGCGAACCTGGGCGCGCTGGAGATCATCGGCATGGCCGCCAACGGCGCCCAGTACGGCATCATGACGGTGCACTACTACTGGATCGGCGCGGTGCCGGCGATGGTCTTCCTCGGCATCGTGATGATGCCGTTCTACTACGGCTCCAAGGTGCGCAGCGTGCCGGAATACCTGCGGCTGCGCTTCAACCGCCCCACCCACCTGCTCAACGCGATCAGCTTCGCGGTCGCCCAGGTGCTGATCGCCGGCGTCAACCTGTACGCGCTGGCGCTGATCATGCAGGCGCTGCTGGGCTGGCCGCTCTGGGTGGCGATCGTGATCGGCGCGGTGATCGTGCTGGCGTACATCACCGTCGGCGGCCTGTCCGGCGCGATCTACAACGAGGTGCTCCAGTTCTTCGTGATCATCGCCGGGCTGGTGCCGATCACGGTGATCGGCCTGGTGAAGGTCGGCGGCGTGAGCGGGCTGATGGACGCGGTGCGGGAGTCCAAGCTCGGCGAGGCCGGCCTGCACGCCTGGCAGGGCACCGGCAGCACCGACAACCCGCTCGGCGCGCACTGGCTGGGCATCGTCTTCGGCCTCGGTTTCGTGCTCTCCTTCGGCTACTGGACCACCAACTTCGCCGAGGTGCAGCGCGCGCTGTCGGCGCGGAACATGAGCGCCGCCCGGCGTACCCCGATCATCGGGGCGTACCCGAAGCTGCTCATCCCGGTGGTGACCGTGATCCCCGGCCTGATCGCCCTGATCACGGTCAAGGGGTTGGGCGCCGACCAGGGCGACCTGGTCTACAACAACGCCATCCCGCTGCTGATGCGCGACCTGCTGCCCAACGGCGTGCTCGGCATCGCGGTCACCGGCCTGGTGGCGTCGTTCATGGCCGGCATGGCGGCCAACGTCAGCGGCTTCAACACCGTCTTCACGTACGACATCTGGCAGGCGTACTTCCGGCGGGACCGCCCGGACGGGTACTACGTGAAGGTGGGCCGGATCGCCACGGTGGTGGCCGTGGTGGTCGGTATCGGCACCGCGTTCATCGCGGCCGGCTTCAGCAACATCATGAACTACATCCAGGCGCTCTTCTCGGTCTTCAACGCCCCGCTCTTCGGCACCTTCATCATCGGCATGTTCTGGCGGCGGATGAGCGCGCTGGCCGGCTTCTGGTCGCTGCTCTCCGGCACCGTGGTGGCGATCGCCACCTACCTGCTCTACAAGCTCGGCGTGATCAGCTTCAACTCCGACCTGGAGGAGAGCTTCTGGGGCGCGGGGCTGGCCTTCGTCACGGTCGCGGTGGTGGCCGCGATCATCACGCCGCTGACCCGGCCGAAGACCGACGACGAGCTGACCGGTCTGGTGTACGGCATGAGCGACACCACGCTCAAGGACGACTCGTTGGCCGGCGACGCGGCCTGGTACCGCTCCCCGGTGCTGCTCGGCGTCGTCGCCGTGGTGCTCGCCGCCCTCTTCTACATCCCGGTCTTCTGAGGAAGGGAACCAGGTCATGGCAGACAACGAGGACCGTTACCAGGGCGGCGAGGCCCACGACCCGCTTGTCGACGAGACCGAGGACGCCCGGGAGGAGAACTCGGCCGCGGCCCGGCTGTTCGACATCCGCCGGGTCATCGGCGGGCTGTTCGTCGCGTACGGGCTGATCGTCGGGCTGATGGGGCTCTTCGACTCGTCGGCCGAGATCGACAAGGCGCAGGGGCTGCGGATCAACCTGTGGGCCGGTGCGGTGATGCTGGTCTTCGGGCTGCTCATGCTGCTGTGGCAGAAGGTGAGCCCGACGGAGGCGCCGAAGACGCGCTCCGGCGAGTCCTGAGCCGTCGGCCGGGGTCCGGCATGGCCGTCCCCGCAAGGGGTACGCCAGGGGGATCACCGATTGGGACAGGAGGCAGCAGCATGGCCGATCGTGACCCCGGACGACCGCTGGAGGAGACCCCCGAGGTGGCCGCGGCGGTGGACGACGACAGCACGGTGCCGCAGCTGCGTACCGGCGGCACCGACCCGGACAATCCCACCTTCACCGAACCGGACGGCGCGGTGGCCGACACCGGGTCGCCGGACATCCTCGGCGACCCGTACGCGGCCGGGACCGGCGCGACCGGCACCGGCACCGGCGCGGGCGGGGACAACATCCGTACCGGCGCCGAGCAGCCCTGGGAGCCGGAGGACCTGGTGCGGGCCCGCGGTCAGGACGTGACAGCGGAGAACGTGGAGCGGGCCCGCCGTGACCTGGACGAGCTGGGTCGAGCGGCGATCGAGAAGACGGTGCCCTGACCCCTGGACGGCCGGGGGCCCCTGGTCGACGTGGGCGTCGACCAGGGGCCCGGGGGAACCCGCGCGGCGGTGCCTCACTCCCGCCGCGGCGGGTGGTCCGGCCGCGGAATCAGAGCGCCGGGTAGGCGTTCTGCATCAGCTGCGCGAACTGGGCCGGGAACCAGGCGCCGGAGATCGGCGCGTCCGGCAGGGCGCCGGACATGCTGTTCCCGTTGCGGGCGTTGCCGGTGTACGTCGGGTCGCACATCCGGTCGAAGCCCTTGCCCTCGTTGTTCGGGATCTCCTTGCTGGAGCCGTCCGACTCACCCGGGGGCTTCACCCAGACGTAGGCGTCGATGCCGGACTCCGGCGCCGCCTTCGGCCGCTCGCCGAGGCCCGCACCCGCCTGGTTGCACCAGTTGCCGGCGTGGAAGCGACGGTCGATCCGACCCCCGTCGACGTAGGCGTCCACCGAGGTCGACGGGCCCGGGCCGGTGGGCCGGGCGGCGCCGCCCCAACCGTTGCGGGAGGTGTCGATCAGCATGCCGATGTTGCTGTCGAAGCCGATCGAGACCAGCTTCTGCCGGAACGCCTGGGCGAACGACAGCTCGTCGACGTACATGTTCCAGTCGACCCACTTGGACTGCCGCACGGTCTGGCCGTTCACCGAGTCGGTGATCTTGACGTACGGCTCCTTCAGCGCGGAGTAGTTCGCCGTGTTGGTGATGAAGCCCTGCACGTTGTGCACGGTGCTGCCGGACGCGACGGCGGCGGCCTTGAGCTGGTCGGCGACCGGGCCGAAGTTGCTGTCCCAGCCGAGCCAGCCGTGGTGGCCGGCGTCGATGTAGTTGTAGACGTTGCCGATCGCGCCGAGCTTGGCGAGGGCGTAACCCACGCCGTTGACGTACGCGCCGTTGGCCTTGACCGTGTCGCACATCGCGGTGCCGCCCGGGTTGCCCGAGGTGTTGGTCACCAGGTTGGGCAGCGAGTCGATCTCGATGATGTTGACGATCCGCAGGTTCTTGTACTTCGCGTCGCCCTGGATCGCGGCGATCGGGTCGATGTACTCGGCCTTGTAGCGGGGCAGCTCGTTCGGGCCCAGCTCACCGTTCGAGGCGAGCGCGGAGCAGTCCCGGCCGGGCAGGTTGTAGATGACGAACTGGATGTAGCCGGCGCCCTGGGCGAGCGCGGCGTCCAGGTGGGCCTTGACCCCCATCGCGCCGTTGGAGCTGCTGTCCGGGGTGCCGTTGATGGCGGCGATCCGGTCGATCCAGACCGCGGTCGGGTTGTTCGACACCCGGCTGCCGCCGGCGACCGACTCGGCCTTGGCCTTCCACTCCGGGTTCACGTAGCCCTTGGCCCCGACGAAGGGGTTGTCCACCTTCTGCCCCGGCGGGGTGCTGGTGGGCGGCGTGCTCGTCGGCGGGGTGCTCGTGGGCGGCGTGCTGGTGGGCGGCGTGCTCGTCGGCGGCGTGCTGGTGGGCGGGGTGCTGGTGGGCGGCGTGCCGCCGTTGCAGACCGTGCCGTTCAGCGTGAACTGCGTCGGCTTCGGGTTGCTGCCGCTCCAGGCGCCGTTGAACCCGATGTTGGTGCTGGCGCCGGTGCCCAGCGAGCCGTTGTAGGACTCGTTCTGCGCGGTGACGTTCTGGCCGCTCTGGGTCCACTTCGCCGACCAGCCCTGCTGCACGCGCTGGCTGCTGTTCGGGAACGTGAAGCCGAGGTTCCACGAGCTGACCGGGTCACCGAGGTTCTTGATGACCACGCTGGCGGTGAAGCCGCCGGCCCAGTCGTTGGTGGTGTATTCCACGCTGCACTGGGTCGCGGCCTGCGCCGCGGTGACCGGAAGGGTCACGAGCCCACCGGCCACGAGGACGCCGGCGCCGGTGAGCGCGAGCGTCCGGCTCCGGCCGGACAGCCTTCTCCACAGATTCATACCACTGATCTCCTTGGGCGAGACCGGATCCGCGTACGGCCCGGCGGAATGGCGGTGGCGGTCGCCCTGCGGGATGACCGTGCGCGCCACGGGTTGCTTCGGGGGACGCCCGACCCGGACGGGCGTGAGGGGGTGGTGGTGCCGACCGGTCCGCAGGACCGGCCGTGGGAGCGGACGTCGTCCGGCGGTGCCGGTTGCCCTCGACGTCTGAGCTCGCGGTGTGGCTCCCCGAACCGCGTGCAGCGATTCTTGCATGGGAGCGCTTCCATGGCAATGGCTCGATACGCCCACCCCGACCCTACCGCGCAGCGGGTTCTCCGAGGCCCAGACCGGGCGCGGCGGCGCTCCGCACGCGCGAAAGCCACATCATCGGCAAAGTCCTAAAAACGAATCTTTCCCCGAATAAGTCGCGAAAAGGTCTAACGTCGGCGGTAGCTCGACTGACGTCGGGCTCAGGACGAACAGGGATGGAGTGACGCTGCTCATGGCTAAGAAGATGCTCGGGAAGGTCGTCGCGGGTGCCGCTCTCGGCGGCGCGGGCCTTCTCGTGTTCACCCCAGGGCTGGCCTACGCGGGCGGGCACGACGACGAGGGCAAGGTCATCGCCAAGCCGCACGTGGTCAAGGCGGGCGACACCGTGGAACTGCTCCAGATCTGCTCCGAGCCGCAGGAGCACGCCTACGTCTGGTCGAAGGTGACCGGCAAGGTCGACCTGCACCCGGCCCGCGACGGCGAGCACGGCGACTGGGCCGACGGCTCCGACTGGGCCGATCGTGGTGGCGACTGGGCCGATCGTGGTGGCGACTGGGCCGACGCGGACCAGGGTCCCGACGGCAAGGACGCGCACGGCGGCGACGACCACGGCAAGGGCCCGGACGGCAAGGACGAGCAAGGCAAGGACGAGCATGGCAAGGGCCCCGAGGGCAAGGGCCCTGAGGGCAAGGACGAGCAGGGCAAGGACGGGCACGGACCGGGCGAGGCGGGGATGCCGCAGCCGCCGGCCGACGCGCCGCAGTCGGGCGGCACGGGTGCCGGCGCGGCCGTCGACCCCGCCGCCCAGGGCCCGGAGGAGTACGGCCAGGCCGCCGAGCCCGGCTGGGACGCCGCCGACTGGGCCGACGACGAGCACGGCAAGGACGGCAAGGACGGGCACGGCCCGGACGGCAAGGAGGCCGAGGGCGAGCACGGCAAGGGCCCGGAAGCCAAGGACGACCACGGCAAGGGCCCGGACGCCAAGGACGAGCACGGCAAAGGCCCCGAGGCCAAGGACGACCACGGCAAGGGCCCCGAGGCCGGGGACGAGTACGGCAAGGACGGCAAGGACGAGCACGGGGCCGAGTGGCAGGGCGGCGACGCGTGGCAGGGCGGGGACGAGTACGGCTCCGGCGGCGACGAGGCCGGCTGGGAGCACGGCAAGGACTTCGTCTACTACGGCGAGGCCCGCGTCTCCGAGGACGTCCACCCGGGCCGGTACGAGCTACGGGGCTCCTGCGGCGAGGGTGAACTCGTGGTCCTCCCCCACGGCGGGGTCGACGGCGGTGACGGCGGCATGGCCGGCACCGGTCTGGACCGCGGTCTCGCCACCGGGGGCGCCGGCATGATCGGTGCCGCCGCACTGGGCGGGCTGGTGCTGCTGCGCCGGCGGCGGGCCGGTGACCTGGTCTGACCGGACGACGAACCGGGCCGGCGGCCGTCGCGGGAGACCGTGGCGTGCCGCCGGCGCGGCGCTCGTCGTCCTGCTCGCCATGGTGGGCTCCGGCCTGATCGGCGCGTCGGTCCGCACCGAGCCGCCGCCCACCCCGCCGCAGCCGCAGCCGATCGCGCAGGCCGGCCCGACCGACACCGCCGATCCGGCCGGCGTTCCCGACGCGGACGTCGCGACCGCCGCGCCGTGGGACTGGACTCCCCCGACCACTCCGGCCCCGACGGTTCCCGCACCGTCGACGGGTCCCACGACTCCCGGGGCACCGACCGGGCGGACGCCGGCGGTCCCGCCGGCTGGAGCTGTCCCGCCGGGGGGAGCCGTGCCGCCGGCCACGGCCGGGGCCGTTCCGGCCGCGCCGCCCGGCTCCCCGGCGGGCGCCCGCGGCGTGCCGGCCGGGCTGCCCCGATCGGCGCCGACCACCATCGCGATCCCCCGGATCGGGGTACGCGCGGAGATCATGACGCTCGGCACCAACCCGGACGGCACGGTGCAGGTGCCCCCGCTGGACCAGGCGATGAAGGCGGGCTGGTACTCCCCCGGCGCCAGCCCCGGTGAGGTCGGCAACGCGGTGGTGGTCGGGCACGTCGATTCCGCCAAGCTCGGCCCGGCGGTCTTCTTCAACCTCGGTGCGCTGGTGCGGGGCGACACCATCACGGTCTCCCGGCAGGACGGCTCGACCGCCACCTTCACCGTGGACGAGGTCCGGTCGTACCCGAAGACCGCCTTTCCCGCGGAGCAGGTCTACGGCCCGTCCGGCGTGCCCGGCCTGCGGGTGGTCACCTGTGGCGGGGTGTTCGACCGGAGCGCCGGCAGCTACCTGAACAACATCGTGGTCTACGCACACATGACCGCGTGACCGGCGCGGCGCGTCGGGGTGTTGAGCGGGGCCCCCTCCTCTACCGGAGGCGTTGACAGGGGGCCCCGCCTTACCGTCAGGCCGCGGCCGAGGTGCGGACCAGGGTGCGGATCTGGCGCAGCAGGACGGACAGCGCGGAGAGGTCGGCGCGGGACTCGTCGAACTCCCCCATCGCCCGGTGCGCCCGGTGGATGGACGTCGCGTTCGCCTGCTCCCACTCCTGCACCCGCTCCACCGGTGGCAGGTCGTCGGAGGTGGAGCCCAGCACCTCCGCGGTGAGCGCGGCCAGCGCGGCGTACAGGTCGTAGCGCAGCGCCATCCGGGCCAGCGTCTGCCAGCGATCCTCCCGCGGCAGCAGGGAGATCTTCGACAGCAGGGCGTCCACCCGGAACCGGTCGGAGAGCACGAAGTAGACCGAGGCCACCTCGCTCACCTGCCGCCCGGTCGTCTGCGCCGTCTCGACGATGTCGAGCAGGCCGAAGCTGTACATCAGGCGGGTCGCCTGCACGGCCAGCTCCCGCGGCAGCCCCTTGCCGACGAGCGCCTCGATGTGCGCCGCGATGGCATCCCGCTCGGTGCCCCAGAAGAGGTGCTCCAGGTCCGGCATGAGCCGGGCCACCCCGTCGCGGAGCCGGGCGATCTCCGCCGGCACGTCGATCGGCGAGCGCCGGTTCGTGACCAGCCAGCGCACCGCCCGGTCGAGCAGCCGCCGGGTGTCCAGGTAGACGGCGGTCTGCAGCTCGGGCGAGACCTTGTTGTCCAGCGCCTCCACCGCGTTCCACAGGTCGCCCAGCTCGAACACCTCGCGGACCACCACGTACGCCCGCAGCACGTCCGCCGCCGAGGCAGCCGTCTCCTCGACCACCCGGAACACGAACGAGATGCCGCCCCGGTTGATCGCCTCGTTGACCAGCACCGTGGTGACGATGTCCCGGCGCAGCCGGTGCCGCCCCATCCGGTCGGCGAATCGCTGCCGCAGCGGCGTCGGGAAGTAGTTGACCAGGACGTCGGTCGTCCACTCCTCGTCCGCCAGCCCTTCGCTGACGATCTCCCGCTCCAGCACGATCTTCACGTACGCGAGCAGCACCGCGAACTCCGGCGCGGTGAGGCCGCTCTCGGTGCGGACCGCCAGTTCCTCGTCCGGCGGCAGCGCCTCCAGCGCCCGGTCCAGCGCGCCGGACCGCTCCAGCTCGTTGATCATGCGACGGTGCACCGGGAGCAGCGAGGCGGCCTGGGCCTGGGCGTTGTTGAGCGCCCGCGCCTGGTCGTAGTTGTCCCGCAGCACCAGCTCGGCGACCTCGTCGGTCATCTGGGCCAGCAGCTCGTCGCGCTCGGGCCGGTCCAGCTCCCCGTCGGCGACCGCCGTGTTGAGCAGGATCTTGATGTTCACCTCGTGGTCGGAGCAGTCCACCCCGGCCGCGTTGTCGATGAAGTCGGTGTAGATGCGGCCACCGGTCGCGGCGTACTCGATCCGGCCCTGCTGGGTGAAGCCCAGGTTGCCGCCCTCGCCGACCACCCGGCAGCGCAGGCTCTTGCCGTCCACCCGGATGGCGTCGTTGGACTTGTCCCCGACCTCGGCGTTGGTCTGCGTCGACGCCTTGACGTAGGTGCCGATGCCGCCGTTCCAGAACAGGTCCACCGGCGCGGTGACGATCGCCTTCATCAGCTCCTGCGGGCTGAGCTGCGTGACGTCGTCGTCGAGGTCGAGCACCGCGCGCACCTGCGGCGTGATCGGCACCGACTTCGCGGTACGCGGGAAGATGCCGCCGCCGTCCGAGATCAGCTCCGGGTCGTAGTCCTCCCACGAGGACCGGGGCTTGTCGAACAGCCGCTTGCGCTCGGCGAACGAGGTGGCCGCGTCCGGGTCCGGGTCCAGGAAGATGTGCCGGTGGTCGAAGGCGGCCAGCAGCCGGATGTGCTCCGACAGCAGCATGCCGTTGCCGAACACGTCGCCGGACATGTCGCCGACGCCGACCACTGTGAAGTCCTGGGTCTGGGTGTCGTGCCCCAGCTCCCGGAAGTGCCGCTTCACCGACTCCCAGGCGCCCCGGGCGGTGATGCCCATCTTCTTGTGGTCGTAGCCGGCCGAGCCGCCGGAGGCGAACGCGTCGCCCAGCCAGAAGCGGTGCGCGGTGGAGATCTCGTTGGCGATGTCGGAGAACGTCGCCGTGCCCTTGTCCGCCGCCACCACCAGGTACGGGTCGTCGGCGTCGTGCCGCACCACGTCGTCCGGCGGCACGATCTCGCCGCTGACGATGTTGTCGGTGACGTCGAGCAGCGCGGAGATGAACTCCTTGTAGCAGACCACCGCCTCGTCCCGGTCGCCCGGCTTCTGCTTCAGCACGAAGCCGCCCTTGGCGCCGACCGGCACGATCACCGCGTTCTTCACCATCTGCGCCTTGACCAGGCCCAACACCTCGGTGCGGAAGTCCTCGCGCCGGTCGGACCAGCGCAGGCCGCCCCGGGCCACCGGCCCGAACCGCAGGTGCACGCCCTCGAACCGGGGCGAGTAGACGAAGATCTCGAACTTGGGCCGCGGCGCCGGCAGGTCCGGGATCGCCTGCGGGTCCAGCTTGAACGCCACGTACGGCTTGGGCCGACCGCCCACCGGCTTCTGGTAGAAGCTGGTGCGCAGGGTGGCCTGGATCAGCGTCAGATAGGCCCGCAGGATGCGGTCCTGGTCGAGGCTGGCCACCTCGTCCAACGCCTCGCCGATCGCGTCGACCAGCTCGCCGCTGCGCTGCCGGCGCTCGTCCAACGTGGTCGCGCCGGGCGCGAACCGGGTCTCGAAGAGCTGCACCAGCAACCCGGCGATGCGCGGGTACGCGATGAACGTCTGCTCCATGTACTCCTGGGAGAACACGGTGCCGGCCTGCCGCAGGTACTTCGCGTACGCCCGCAGCACCACCACCTGCCGCCAGGTGAGCCCGGTACGCAGCACCAGCTCGTTGAAGCCGTCCACCTCGGCCTCGCCCCGCCAGGCGGCGGCGAAGGCGTTCTCCACGTGCGGGCGCACCTCGGCCAGGTCCTGGTGCCGCTCGGGCAGCTCCAGACCGAAGTCGTAGAGCCAGATCCGGCCGTCGACGCGCTCCACCTCGTACGGGTGCTCGTCGACCACCTTCACGCCGAGCGAGTGCAGCACCGGCAGCACGGCGGAGAGCATCATCGGCTCGCCGTACCGGTAGACCTTGAACCGCACGTCCATCGACTCGTCGGCGTCGTTCGCGCGGCCGGAGTAGGCGCGGGGGGCCAGCTGCTTGCGGAACAGGTGCATCTCCAGCTGGCCGGGCTCCTCCAGCAGCTCCAGCTTCGCCAGGTCCTTCATCGCCTCGTACGGCGTGTGCCCGTCCTTGTAGCCCTCCGGGAACGCGTCGGCGTAGCGACCGAACAGGTGCTTGGCCTGCTCGTCACCGAGCTTGCGCTCCAGCACGAGCCGGTAGTCGTCGTCCCACAGCCGGGTGGCGTCGGCCAGTTCCTCGGCGAGCAGGTCGGCGTCGATCTCGCCGGGCGGGTTGTTCGGGTCGGTGCGGACGATGAAGTGCACCCGGGCCAGCATCGACTCGGTGACCCGGGTGGTGTAGTCGACCCCGACGCCGTTCAGCTCGCGCAGCAGGATGTCCTGCATGCGCAGCCGGTTCTGGGTGGTGAACCGGTCCCGGGGCAGGTAGATCAGGCAGGAGATGAACCGCCCGTACGCGTCCCGACGCAGGAAGACCCGCAACTGCCGGCGACCGGCCATCCGCAGCACGCCGATCACCGCGTGGTAGAGGTCGTCGGTCTTGATCTGGAACAGCTCGTCGCGCGGGTAAGTCTCCAGGATCTGGAGCAGGTCCTTGCCGGAGTGGCTGCGCAGGCTCAGGCCGGAACGGTCCAGCACCTCGGCCACCTTGCGGCGGACCACCGGCAGCTCCTGCACGCTGGTCCGGTAGGCGGCGGTGGAGAACAGGCCCAGGAAGCGCCGCTCCCCGACCACCTCGCCGACCTCGTTGAAGATCTTGAAGCCGATGTAGTCCAGGTAGGCCGACCGGTGCACGGTGGCGCGGGAGTTGGCCTTGGTGATGATGAGCAGGCGCTTCTCCAGCACCCGCTCGTGCGCCTCGGGGGTCATCGAGTTCAGCGACCGGGCCTCCGGCGAGTCGGACCGCAGGATGCCCAGCCCGGTGCCGAGGACCGCCTCGAGCGCCTGCCCGCCGTCCGCGCCGTCGGTGTCGACCAGGCGGTACTCCCGGTAGCCGAGGAAGGTGAAGTGGTCGTGCGCCAGCCAGCGCAGCAGCTCCACCGAGTCGGTGATGTCCTTCTCCGGCACCGGCGGGCGGTTGTCCGAGGTGCGTGCGGCGGCCAGCTCGTCGGCGAGCGCCAGCGCCCGCTGCCGCATCTTGGGCCAGTCCTCGACCGCCTCCCGCACGTCGGTGAGCACCCGCTGCAGCTCGCGCCGCACCGTCTCCCGCTCGGCCGGGTCGCGGACCGGGTCGATCTCGATCCGCATCCAGCTCTCGACCAGGTCACCGGCGATCGCGTCGTCCGGCTCCACGTCGGCGGAGACCTCGGTGAGCCGGCCCAGCGGCTCGCGCCGGACCACCACCAGCGGGTGCACCAGCAGGTGCACGTCGAGGTGCCGGGAGTTCAGCAGCGCGGTGACCGAGTCGACCAGGAACGGCATGTCGTCGGTGACGATCTCGACGACGGTGTGGTGCTGCTCGGCGTCCGGCTCGTGGATCCGCAGCTTCAGCTCGCCCGGCACCCGCTGCTGGGCCAGGTCCCGGTGCGCCCGGGCCGCCTCCAGCATCTCCTCGGCGGTGAAGCCGATCAGCTCCTCGTCCGGCGCGAACCGCCAGAAGCGGTCCACCAGCGTGGCGGCGTCATGGTCCTCGCCGGCCAGCGCGACCGCCTGGGCGACCAGCCGTTCCGCGTTGGGCACCGGCTCGTCCAGCTCGGCGTCCTCGACGTCGTCGGCCAGCGCCTGCGCGGGCAGACCCAGGTCGTAGAGGGTGTCGATGCTGGAACCGGTCAGGCCGGTCACTCCTGTGTCGAGACGGCCGAAACCGTCCCCGTCGGTCGCCGAATCGAAGCTGTCATCGTCCCGGCTGGTGTCAGCCTGGAGATCGGGTCCCGGTTTGATCGCCGGACGCCGGTCCATCGGTGCCACTCCCCTCGACCCACCGCGTTGTGGGTCACTCTGCCGCCCAGCCTAGGCCTGCCGTTGTGCCCCTCGGTCGGCGGACCACTGGCCGGACGTCCGGATCGGGACTGTGCCCTTTCACCTGTTGCGGGTGCGTGGTCGGCCGGTCGCGGAGTACCCCGGCTGGCGATGTTCATCACACTGTCACACGCCACTTCTCACGTCGCCCACACGGTGGCGGGGCGGTGGGGAGCCACGTGCCGTATTAGCGTGCAGGTCAGCTACGCACCGGAGGGACCCCTTCATGCCCGTGTCGTACCCCGTTCGCCCCCGCCGCCAATCCCGCCGCCGGCTGACCGCGGCGCTGGCCGCCACGCTGATGGCCGCCGGCGTGCTGGTCGGGTGCTCGGGCGAGGACGGGCCGGAGCGCACCGTCGACGCCTTCCTGAGCGGTTGGCGCTCGGGTGACCTGCAGGCGGTCGGCTTCGTCGAGCCGACCGGCGGGCGGGTGCCGGCCACCGAGGTGACGAAACGGCTTCGGGCGCTCTCCGGCGAGCTGGCCGCCAACCCGCCGGAGCTGGAGCGCACCGGCGAGATCAAGGTCGCCGGGGACATCGCGACCGCCCGCGTCCGGGTGAGCTGGCCGCTGCCGGGCGGCACCCGCTGGGCGTACGAGAACCCGGTCCGCCTCCGCGGCGGCGGTGACGAGTGGCAGGTGATCTGGGAGCCGAGCCTGGTGCACGAGAAGCTGGAGGCCGACGACCATCTCGCCCTGCGCCGGGAGGTGGCGGAGCGCGCCGGGGTGCTGGACGCCGCCGGCAACCCGATCGTCTCGCCCCGCCCGGTGGTCCGGGTGCAGATCGCGCCGGGCGAGGTCACCGACGCGCCGGGCCTGGTCCGTCGGCTCGACGCCGCGTTCAAGGCGATCCGGCCCCCGCTCACCCCGCCGGTCGACCTCAGCGACCTGCCCAAGCGCCTCAAGGAGGCGGACCGGGGCGCGCTCGTCGAGGTGGTGACCCTGCGCGACGAGGCCTACCGGCAGATCAAGCCCCGCATCTACGACCTGCCCGGCACCCGGTTCCCCACCGACAAGCTCATGCTCGCACCGACCCGGGAGTTCGCCCGGGCGCTGCTCGGCTCGGTCGACCCGGCCCAGGCCGACGACCTCAAGGCCCACCCCGACCGCTACGTCCGGGGCGACCTAGTCGGCCACGGCGGCCTCCAGGGCCGCTACGACGAACGGCTGCGCGGCACCCCCGGCGTCACCGTGATCACCGAGCGGCCCGTCGCCGAGGGCGCCACCGAACCCACCGGCACCGAGGTGTTCCGCAGCGACCCGAAGCCCGGGCAGCCGGTGAAGACCACTCTGGACGTGGCCACCCAGAACGCCGCCGACACCGCGCTGCGGAGCGAGAAGCGACGCTCGGCGCTGGTCGCCGTGCGGGTCGGCGACGGCGCGGTGCTGGCGGCCGCGAACGGCCCCGGCGCGGCCGGCGAGAACCTCGCCTTCACCGCCCAGGTGCCGCCGGGTTCGACGTTCAAGATGGTCAGCGCGCTCGGCCTGCTCGACCAGGGCGCGGTGACGCCGCAGACCACGGTGGCCTGCCCGAAGACCGCCGAGGTCGACGGCCGGATCTTCAAGAACTCGGACAACTTCGAGCTGGGCGCGGTGCCGTTCGCCACCGACTTCGCCAAGTCCTGCAACACCGCCTTCACCGCGCTGGCCCCGAAGCTCGGCGCGGACGGTCTCGCCCGGGCCGGCCGTACGCTCGGTCTGGAGGCCGGTTGGGACCTCGGGGTGGACGCGTTCACCGGCAAGGTGTCCGCGAACGGAGGGGCCACCGAGCAGGCGGCCGCCGCGATCGGCCAGGGCACCACGGTGGTCAGCCCACTGGCGATGGCCGGCGCCACCGCGGCGGTGGCCCGGGGCCGTTTCGAGCAGCCCAAGCTGCTGCTCGACCCGGCGCCGGCCAAGCCCGCCCCGGCCGGGCCGGAGCTCAAGCCGGAGTCCGTGGCGGCGCTGAGGACCCTGATGCGCGGCGTGGTCACCGGCGGCACCGGCGCCGCGCTGGCGGACGTGCCCGGCGGTCCGGTGCACGGCAAGACCGGCACCGCCGAATACGACAACAACCCGGCGCACACCCACGCCTGGTTCGTGGGCTGGCAGGGCGACGTGGCCTTCGCCGTCTTCGTCGAGCAGGGCGGCTCCAGCACCACCAGCGCGGTGCCGATCGCCGAGCGCTTCCTGCGCGGTCTGCCCCGCTGACCCGGAGGCGTCCGACCGGGTCGGCCCGCGAGCCGTCGGCGTCCCACCGACCGGTTGGCCCGCGAGCCCCGTCGGCGTCCCACCGACCGGTCGGCGGCGGAGGCGCGGGGCGCGCCGTCCGCCCGGCTCCGCCGCCCGGTCAGTCGGTGCCGTCGCCGACGGCAGACGCCTCCCCGACCGGGGCCGCGTCCGCGTCGGGGACCGCGACCCGGCGGAGCAGGCCGGGGCCGACCGCCGACAGTGCTTCCCCGCCACCGGGCACCTCCGGCTCCGGGTCGCGCTCGATGCCGCCGTCCGCAGCGGCCGGCGGGCCGATCGGATCGGTCGCGACGGCGGGCGCGGGCACGCCCGCCGCGACACGTTCGGCCGGGTGGCTGGTGCCCGCGCGGGGCGCCGGCGCGACCGGCCCGGCCGGCAGCAGCCGGGGCGGCATCGCACCCGGGGCGGCGACCGGGGCGAGCCCGGCCACCACGGTGTTCACGATCTCCGCCGCGTACGCGCCGTCCGGGTCGTAGTCCGGGTCGAAGACGGTCAGCTCGACGCCGAGGCAGTGCGGGGTGTCGACCAGCCCGGCGAGCAGGATCTCCAGCTCGGCGAAGGCGATGCCGCCGGGGTCGGGCGCGTCGACGGCCGGCATCACCGCCGGGTCGAGCACGTCCACGTCGATGTGCACCCAGTAGCCGGCGCAGTCCACGAGTTGCTCGTGCGCCCACTGGGCGGTCCGGGCGGCGCCCTCCGCGCGCAGCGCCGGCACCGGCCGGGTCGTGATGCCGGCGGCCTGCAGGTCGAGCCGGTACTCGTCCTGCGCGCGGATGCCGAGCACCACCACGTCGACGTCCCGGAAGTAGGGCCGGCGCCCCTCGATCGCGGCCAGGTCGGGCTGGCCCCGCCCGGTGACCAGCGCCAGGTCCTCCCCCGCCGCCGCCCCGACGTACGAGGCGTTGCCGGGGTGCCGGAAGTCGGAGTGGCCGTCGACGAAGACCAGCCCGATCCGCCCGCCGACCGCCTCGCCGAGCCGGTGCATGGCCAGCGCCGAGCCGAGCAGCACCGAGCAGTCCCCGCCGAGCACCAGCGGGAACTCGCCACGGTCGATGATGGCGCCGATCCGGTCGGCCAGCGCCACCGAGTACGCGGAGATCTCCGGCGCGTGGCAGACGCCGTCGCCCGGGCGCCAGTCACCGGGGTCGTACCGGGGCGAGGTGAGGCAGCCGGCGTCGCGGGCGCGCAGCCGGGCCAGCAGCCCGTGGTCGCGCAGCGCACCGGGCGCCTTGCCGCAGCCGGGGACGGAGCTGGCCGTGGGCGGGCGCAGCCCGAGGTTCGTCGGCGCGTCGAGGACGGCGATCCGGCGCATCATGAGCTCCCGTCCTCGGTGGTCGTGCGGGCCGGCGGTGCGCCGGCCCGCACGGGTGTGCGTCGGGTTCAGAACAACGCGCTGGCCAGTGCGCGTCGGGCGGAGGCCACGGCGGGGTCGTCCGGGCCGGCGATGGTGAACAGGGCGATCAGGTGCTGGCGTACCCGGTCCCGCTCCTCGCCGGCGGTCCGGCGGACGGTGGCGACCAGACGCTGGTAGGCCTGCTCGGCCAGGCCGCTGAGCACCTCGATGTCCGCGGCCAGCAGCTGGGCGTCCACGTCGTCGGGGGCGGCCGCCGCGGCGTCGAGCGCGCCCTGCGGGTCCGCGCCGGCCACCCGGCGGGCCAACCCGACCTGCGCCAGGCCGGCCTCCGCCGCCGCGTCGGCCGGGGACTCGGCCAGGATCTTCCGGTATTCCGCCTCGGCGGCGTCGAGGTCGCCGCTCATCAGCGCGTCGTCGGCCGCGTCGAGCCTCGGGTCCTCCGGCTCGGCCACGCTGACCCCGGCGGCCTTGAGCACGGCCTGGAGCCACTTGCGCAACTCCGACTCCGGCAGCGGGCCCGGGAAGGCGTCGACCGGGCGGCCACCGACGATGGCGTAGGTGGTGGGCAGCGCCTGGAGCTGGAACATCTGCGCGAGCCGGGGCTGCTGCTGCACGTCGACCCGGGCCAGGAGCCACGCTCCGGCGCCCTCGGCGGCCAGCTTCTCCAGCACCGGGGCGAACTGGTCGCTCTCCGGGTAGCCGGCGGCGCCGAAGAAGACCACGACCGGTGTGCTGAGCGAGCGTTCGAGCACCTCGGACTGGATGTTCGCCTCGGTCACGTCGATCACGGCGGCCGAGCCGGCGGGGCTGCCCGGCAGCCCGGCGGGCGGCGCGCCCTGGGACGGTGTGGCGGGAGGGGTGTCGGCCGGTGCGGGGGTGCGCAGCGCGCTGAGGTCGACCGCGCCGCGGGTGAAGATCGACGAGGTGATCCGTGGGTCGCTCATGGTTGTCTAGTCTCGCACGTGCCGCACCGAACTCTGCTCAGCCGCAACGGCGACGTTGCGACTCTCACCCCTGCTCAGACGTGCAAGGAGGAGCCCTCGCTCCACACGCGTGGAGCGGGGACTCCTCCTGACGCCGCTAGAAGCGGGCGGGCTCCCGGTAGACGCCCCACTCGCCGCGCAGCGCGTCGCAGATCTCGCCCAGGGTGGCCTCGGCGCGGACCGCGTCCAGCATCGCCGGGATCATGTTCTCCCCGGTGCGGCTGACCTCCACCATCCGGCGTACGGCGGCGGTGACCGCGGCGTCGTCGCGGGCCGACTTGCGCTCGGCCAGCACCCGGCGCTGCTCCAGCTCCACCTCGTGCGAGATGCGCAGGATCTCCAGCTCCTTGGCGACCGTGCCGGTGTGGCAGTTCACGCCGACGATCTTCTTGTCGCCCTTCTCCAGCGCCTGCTGGTAGACGAACGCCGACTCGGCGATGTGCCCGGTGAACCAGCCGTCCTCGATGCCGCGCAGGATGCCCGACGTCATCGGGCCGATCTGGTGCGGACCCTCGCCGCCGAGCTGCCTGATCCGCGCGAAGATCTCCTCCGCCTCGGCCTCGATCCGGTCGGTGAGCGCCTCGACGTACCAGGCGCCGCCGAGCGGGTCGGCCACGTTCGTCACCCCGGTCTCCTCCATCAGCACCTGCTGGGTACGCAGGGCGATCTCGGCGGACTCGTCGGTGGGCAGCGCGAGCGTCTCGTCCAGCGCGTTGGTGTGCAGCGAGTTGGTGCCGCCGAGCACCGCGGCGAGGGCCTCCACCGCGGTGCGTACCACGTTGTTGACCGGCTGCTGGGCGGTCAGCGACACCCCGGCGGTCTGCGTGTGGAACCGCAGCCACTGCGCCTTCTCGCTGGTGGCGCCGTAGACGTCGCGCAGCCAGCGGGCCCAGATCCGGCGCGCGGCGCGGAACTTGGCGATCTCCTCGAAGAAGTCGAGGTGGGAGTCGAAGAAGAAGCTCAGCCCGGGGGCGAAGACGTTGACGTCCAGCCCGCGCGACAGGCCCAGCTCGACGTAGCCGAAGCCGTCGGCCAGCGTGTACGCCAGCTCCTGCGCGGCGGTCGAGCCGGCCTCCCGGATGTGGTAGCCGGAGACCGAGAGCGGCTTGTAGCGCGGGATCTCGGCGGCGCAGTATTCCATCAGGTCGCCGATCAGGCGCAGGTGCGGCTCGGGGTCGAAGAGCCACTCCTTCTGCGCGATGTACTCCTTGAAGATGTCCGTCTGCAGCGTGCCGTCCAGCGTGGACAGGTCGGCGCCCTGCCGCTCGGCGGCCACCAGGTACATGCAGAAGACCGGCACGGCCGGGCCGGAGATGGTCATCGAGGTGGTGACGCCGGCCAGGTCGATGCCGTCGAAGAGCACCTCCATGTCGGCGGCCGAGTCGACCGCCACGCCGCAGTGGCCGACCTCGCCGAGCGACTGCGGGTCGTCCGAGTCGCGTCCCATCAGCGTCGGCATGTCGAAGGCGACGGAGAGCCCGCCGCCACCGGCGCCGAGGATCATCTTGTAGCGCTCGTTGGTCTGCCGGGCGTTGCCGAAGCCGGCGAACTGCCGGATGGTCCAGGCCCGTCCGCGGTAGCCGGTCGGGTGCAGACCCCTGGTGTACGGGAACTCGCCCGGCCAGCCGATGCGCTCGAAGCCCGGGTACGCGGTCCCCTCCGGCGGGCCGTACACCGGGTCGACCGGCAGCCCGGAGAGCGTGGTGAAGTCCGCGTCGCGCTTGCGGGCGGCGTCGTAGCGGGCCTGCCAGCGGGCGCGGCCAGCGGCGATCTCGTCAGCGTCCATGCGCGGGCTCCTCCTCGAGTCCTCGTCAGAACACCGAGTGTAGAACGCGCACCTGAACGATCGCTAAGGACGGGCGTACCGGCCGGTAACCGGGGAGCGGGCAGCGCCGGCCGCCGACCATCCGCAGGTCGCGGAAGACCCGACGGCGTACGCCCTGCGCGTCCTCGGCCGACACGGTGGTCTCGCCGGGGTCGGCGGTACCGACGGCGGCGACGGACCGGGCGTTTGACGTCCATGCCGTTCCACTCGTGGCGCTCAGGCCGGGTGGGTGGAACGCGAGCCCGCCGGTCGACGGGCGTAGACGGGCCGATCCGACTGGCATCCGTGCGGCACGTACCCGAGTGACGCGATCGGAACGCCACCGGCGACGCCAGTTCGCCGACGTGGTGGCTTCCGACGAGCACCCGCCCGGCATTACGCCGAAGTGGCGGTATCAAGACCGGCGCGATACCGCCACTTCGGCGTAATGGTGTTGATCATCGTCGGGCTGGGCCGGGCGACCCACATTTGCCATCAAGTTTGCAGGCGGCGTGAACCCATTTGCGGGTCAGCGCACTGATGCGCCCGGGGCACCGATCGCGACGTCGTCCACCCGGATGTTGATCTCGTCGACGCGCAGCCCGTACGCCTCGACCGCGGACGTGACAGCGGCCCGCACGCCGTCGGTGACCTGCGGCACCGGGTGACCACCGTCGATCACGATGACCAGGTTGACCACGGCCGCGCCGTCGGTGACGTGCGCGGAGCAGCCGCGCCGGGCGTCACCGAGCTGGTCCAGACCGACCCGGTCGAACACGGCGTTGAAGAACCGGGCCACGTCGCCGCCCAGCTCGGCCACGCCGGGCACGGACTTCGCGGCGGCCACCGCGATCTTCTCCACCACCTCGTCGGCGACGTGCGTCGTCCCGCCCGCCGTGGCGTCCGGCGTCATCGACAGCTCCTGCGTAGCCTCGTGCTCCACGCCTGCTCCCCATCCCCCTCGCCCAACCAGACCACGGGAGCGTAGCGGTTCAGGTGCCGAGCTGGGTCAGCAACTCGTCCGCCGCGGCGTACGGATCGAGGGTGCCCTCGGCCACCTTGGCGGCGAGCGTCGGGAGTTGCGTACCGTCGCGCAGTGAACCGATCTTGGCGCGGAGGGCGCCGAGCGCGATGGCCTCGATCTCGGCGGCGGCCCGCGCCTCCCGGCGGCGGCGCAGCTCGTCGTGCCGCTCCAGCCAGTCGCGGTGCTTGTCGATCGCGGCGGCGATGTCGTCGATGCCCTCGGCCCGGGCGGCGATCGCACGCACCACCTGCGGGCGCCACTCCCCCGGGCCGCGCTCGCCGAGCGCGATCATGCCCTGGATGTCGCGCACGGTGGCGTCGACGCCGTCCCGGTCGGCCTTGTTGACCACGAAGACATCGGCGATCTCCAGGATGCCGGCCTTGACCGCCTGGATCGCGTCGCCCATGCCCGGGGCGAGCAGCACCAGCGTGGTGTCGGCCAGCGAGGCCACCTCCACCTCGGCCTGCCCGACGCCGACGGTCTCGACCAGCACCACGTCGCAGCCGGCGCCCTCCAGCACACGCACCGCCTGGGGCGTGGCGGCGGAGAGCCCGCCGAGGTGGCCCCGGCTGGACATGGAACGGATGTAGACCCCGGGGTCGGTGGCGTGGTCCTGCATCCGGACCCGGTCGCCGAGGATCGCCCCGCCGGTGAACGGGCTGGACGGGTCGATGGCCAGCACGCCGACCCGGTGACCGCGCGCCCGCAGCGCGCGTACCAGCTCGTTCGTGGTGGTCGACTTGCCCACGCCCGGCGAACCGGTCAGGCCGACCACCTGGGCGTGCCCGGCGTAGGGCGCCAGCGCGGCCGCGACCTGCGGCAGCACCTCGTCGCCGGACTCGACCAGGGTGATCAGCCGGGCCACCGCGCGGGGGTCACCCGCGCGGGCCCGCTCGACCAGCAGGGGTACGTCCCGGCTGCGGCGCACCGGGCCGGCGGCCGGGATGGTCACGTCACTCACGCGTGGGACTCGCCGCCCGTCGGCACGTGGATGATCAGCGCGTCGCCCTGGCCGCCGCCGCCGCAGAGCGCGGCCGCGCCGGTGCCACCGCCGCGGCGCTTCAGCTCCAGCGCGAGCGTGAGCACCAGCCGGGCGCCGGACATGCCGATCGGGTGGCCGAGCGCGATCGCGCCGCCGTTGACGTTGACCTTGTCCGCGCTGATACCGAGGTCGCGGCTGGACTGGATGCCGACCGCGGCGAACGCCTCGTTGATCTCGATGAGGTCGAGGTCGTCGATGCCCAGGCCGCCCTTCTTCAGAGCGTGGTTGATGGCGTTGGACGGCTGCGAGTGCAGGGAGTTGTCCGGCCCGGCCACGTTGCCGTGCGCGCCGATCTCGGCCAGCCAGGTGAGCCCCAGCTCGGTCGCCTTGGCCTTGCTCATCACGACCACCGCGGCGGCGCCGTCGGAGATCGGCGAGGCGCTGCCCGCGGTGATGGTGCCGTCCTTGGCGAAGGCGGGGCGCAGCCGGCCCAGCGACTCGGCGGTGGTGTCCGGCCGGATGCCCTCGTCCTCGCTGACCACCAGCGGGTCGCCCTTGCGCTGCGGGATGATCACCGGGGTGATCTCCTCGGCGAAGTGGCCGTTCTTCTGGGCGGCGGCGGCGCGCTGGTGGCTGGCGGCGGCGAACGCGTCCTGCTCGGCGCGGCTGATGCCGTGCTTCGCGCCGTGCCGCTCGGTGGACTCACCCATGGAGCAGCAGTCCCAGGCGTCGGTGAGGCCGTCGAGCGCCATGTGGTCCTTGACCGTCACGTCGCCGTACTTGTAGCCGGAGCGCTGCCCGAGCAGCAGGTGCGGGGCGTTGGTCATCGACTCCATGCCACCGGCCACCACGATGTCGAACTCGCCGGCGCGGATGAGCTGGTCGGCCAGCGCGATCGCGTCCAGGCCGGAGAGGCAGACCTTGTTGATGGTCAGCGCCGGGGTGGACATCGGGATGCCGGCCTCGACGGCGGCCTGCCGGGCCGGGATCTGGCCGGCGCCGGCCTGGAGCACCTGCCCCATGATCACGTACTGCACCTGGTCGGGTGCCACGCCGGCGCGCTCCAGCGCCGCCTTGATCGCGATGCCGCCGAGCCTGGTCGCCGGGAGGTCCTTGAGGTTGCCCAGCAGGCGACCCATCGGGGTCCGCGCGCCGCTGACGATCACCGAAGCCATGCCTGCCTCCGAGGGGGGTGCCGACCTGTACGCCTTAACGATTGTTCGGTCAGACTAGCGCCATGGCTGAGAACTCCTCCGTCGAGCCCGCTGCCGAGTTTGTCACAGACATCGGTCTGCGCCGCATCGACCACGTCGGGATCGCCGTCGCGGACCTGGACGCCGCGATCGACTTCTACCAGCGCACCTTCGGCATGCGCTGCGTGCACACCGAGACGAACGACGAGCAGGGCGTACGCGAGGCCATGCTGGCGGTCGGGCCGGACGCCTCCGGCGGCATGGTGCAGTTGCTGGCCCCGCTCTCGCCGGACACGACGATCGGCAAGTTCCTGGACAAGCGCGGTCCCGGTATCCAGCAGGTCGCCTACACGGTGGCGGACATCGACGTGGCCTGCGCGGCGCTGCGCGAGCGCGGTGTCCGGCTGCTCTATGAGGCCCCGCGGCGCGGGACGTCCGACTCCCGGGTCAACTTCGTACACCCGAAGGACGCCGGAGGCGTCCTGATCGAGTTGGTCCAGCCCGCCTGAGGTGTAAGCAGGGGCCCCCTGTTAACAGACGTCTGTTAACAGGGGGCCCTTCCTAACACGTGGGAAGACGCGCGGCCATGCGCGGTTTCACGTTCCCATGGGCATCTCCACGCATCGGCCGATGCAGTTTTTCACAGAGGGCTTCCCGCCCTAGCTACCGTTCAGTAACGTCCGGCCCCACAGGAGCGCGACCGGTGCCGGATGTGTCGATTGCCGACATGGTGGTCCCGTCACGCCGGCGCCGACGATGGCAGCACCCCTGCCCCCGGTGCGGGTGCTGACGAACGGGAGGTCACCGTGCAGGACATCCTTGAAGCGATCATGGCGGCGGAGGGCTCGGCGCAGCCGGAGCGGGAACTCGCCGGCCTGGCCGGCCTGCCCGTACCGGAGAGCTACCGCGGCGTGGTGGTCCGCGCCGAGGACACCCGGATGTTCGACGGCATGGCCACCCGGGACAAGGACCCGCGCAAGGCGCTGCACGTCCAGGAGGTGCCCACCCCCGAGCTGGCTCCGGGCGAGGCCCTGGTCGCGGTGATGGCCAGCGCGATCAACTACAACACGGTGTGGACGAGCATCTTCGAGCCGCTGCCCACGTTCAAGTTCCTCCAGCGCTACGGCCGGCTCTCCGAGCTGACCCGCCGGCACGACCTGCCGTACCACGTGGTCGGCTCGGACGCGGCCGGCGTGGTGCTGCGGACCGGGCCCGGCGTGACCCGCTGGAAGGCCGGCGACGAGGTGGTCGCGCACTGCCTGTCGGTCGAGCTGGAGGACGCCGCCGGCCACGACGACACCATGCTCGACCCGCAGCAGCGGATCTGGGGGTTCGAGACCAACTTCGGCGGCCTGGCCGAGCTATGCGTGGTCAAGGCCAACCAGCTGATGCCGAAGCCGCGCCACCTGAGCTGGGAGGAGGCGGCGAGCCCCGGGCTGGTCAACTCCACCGCCTACCGGCAGCTCGTCTCGCACCACGGCGCCAACATGAAGCAGGGCGACGTGGTGCTGATCTGGGGCGCGTCCGGCGGCCTGGGCGGCTACGCCACCCAGATGGCGCTCAACGGGGGCGCGATCCCGGTCTGCGTGGTCTCCTCGCCGGAGAAGGCCGAGCTGTGCCGGAAGATGGGCGCCGAGCTGGTGATCGACCGCACCGCCGAGGGTTTCCGGTTCTGGTCCGACGAGCAGACGCAGGACCAGGACGAGTGGCGCCGCTTCGGCGAGCGGATCCGCGAGCTGACCGGCGGCGAGGACCCGGACATCGTGTTCGAGCACCCGGGCCGGGAGACGTTCGGCGCCAGCGTCTACGTCGCCAAGAAGGGCGGCACGATCGTCACCTGCGCCTCCACCAGCGGCTTCCTGCACCAGTACGACAACCGCTACCTGTGGATGCACCTCAAGCGCATCGTCGGCAGCCACTTCGCCAACTACCACGAGGCGTGGCAGGCCAACCGGCTGGTCGCGCTCGGCAAGGTGCACCCGACCGTGTCGAAGACCTATCCGCTGGAGCAGACCGGCCAGGCCGCGTACGAGGTGCACCGCAACGCGCACCAGGGCAAGGTCGGGGTGCGCTGCCTCGCGCCGAACGACGGGCTCGGCGTCCGGGACACCGAGCTGCGGTCCCGGCACGAAAGCGCGATCAACCGGTTCCGCGGGCACTGACCGTACGGCGACGCCGGATTGCCTTTCCGGCCGACCGTGACGCCATTCGACTGGCGTGAAGACAGTCGTGCGGACAAAGGGCCGCGGGCACCGACCCGCGGCCCTTTCCCGGCATCGTCGCCGCGCCGCCCGCCGTGCCCGGGACCTGCCAAGATCGCCGGTTGGTCCGGCCTCGCCGGTCGTGCGAGTTGACCATGTAAAGAGGACGCGAAAGCTGCCGACCACTCTTGCGAACCACCCTGGGGCGTCTGCGAGTATGTCCCAATGCCCCAGCAGCAGTCCTCCCCTCTTGCGTTCTTCGATAACGCGAACTCACAGCCCGATTTCACTGTTGGCCTGCGCGGATACAACACCAACCAGGTCGACGACTTCATCGGCCGGTTGAGCGCCGCACTGAGCCAGTCCGAGCAGGCCCGCGCCGAGGCCGAGCAGCGGATGAACGACGCCCAGCGCCGCCTCCGGCAGGCCGAGCAGCGCCAGGGCGCGCTCGAGCAGAAGCTCACCGAGACCAACAAGCAGCTCGAGGAGAACAGCCGGCCGACCCTCTCCGGCCTGGGCACCCGCGTCGAGCAGATCCTCCGGCTGGCCGAGGAGCAGGCCAACGACCACCGCAACGAGGCCAAGCGCGAGTCGGAGGGCATCCTCTCCGCCGCCCGCCTCGAGGCCCGGGAGATCACCGACAAGGCGCGCGCCGAGGCGGCCGCCATGAAGGCCACCGCCGAGCGTGAGGCCGGCAGCGTCCGCACCGCCGCCGAGCGTGAGGCCGCCGAGGTGCGCGTGCAGGCCCGCCGGGAGGCGGACACCCTGCGCGCCGACGCCGACCGGGAGACCAAGCAGCTGCGTACGGTCACCGCGCACGAGGTGGCCGAGCTGAAGTCGACCGTCGAGCGGGAGGTCGCCACCCTGCGCGCCACCGCCGAGCGGGAGATCACCCAGCAGCGGGCCAAGGCCGCCCGGGAGGCCGAGGAGAAGCGGGCCGAGGCCACCAAGCTCCTCACCGACGCGCGCGACAAGCGCGACAAGGACCTGCAGGCGCTGGAGCTGCAGCTCGCCGAGCGGCGTGAGAAGGCCGAGCGCGAGGAGTCGGCGCGGCACGCCGCCCAGGTCAGCCAGACCCAGAAGATGGTCAACGAGGCCGAGCAGCGGGCGCGCGCCGCCCAGGAGCGGGCGAAGGAGATCGAGCAGCGGGCCGAGGCTCGCCGGGTCGAGTCCGAGCGCACCGCCAACGACACCGTCGACAAGGCCAAGGCGCTGGCCGACAAGACGCTGAACGAGGCCCGGGCCGAGTCGCAGCGGGTGCTCAACGAGGCCCGCACCGAGGCCGAGCTGACCACGCAGGCGGCCCGCCGCGAGGTCGAGGACCTCACCCGCCAGAAGGACGCGGTCACCTCGCAGCTCGGGCAGATGCTCTCCGGCCTGGCCGGCATCGTGCCGGGCGTGCCGGCGGGCGGCAACAAGCCCGAGGCGCCGAAGGCCGACGCCGCCGGGCAGAAGGTCACGGCCGAGTCGGCCGGCTGAGCACCACCCGCTGACGGGGCATGAGCCGCGGCGCGGAGTGACACCGGGTCACCGGTGCCACTCCGCGCCGTCATGCTTTCTCCGGACCGTTTCGCCACGAGGGTGAAGTAGGTCCCAGAAGGGGCGTCCGTATCGCCCCCACAGAGCCGGATGCGTGTGAGGATGGGGGCATGTCGCACGGCGAGGAACTGTTCGCGCTCGGCGGGGACGTGACCACGGAACCCAGCTTCGAGTCCGCGCTGCGGGGATATGAGAAACGTCAGGTCGACCGCTACGTCGCCCGCGCCGAGCACGAGATCGCGGCGCTGACCACCGAGCGGGAGCAGGCGTACACCCAGATCCACAAGCTGGCCGGCCAGGTCGAGGTGTTGCAACGCGACCTCGCCCAGGTGCGCAAGCAGGTGGGTGTGGTCGACCGCGCCTCGTTCCGGCATCTCGGTCCCCGGGTCGAGCAGATCCTCACCATGGCCGAGGAACAGGCCGACGACATCCTCGCCGCCGCCAACGAGGAGATCGAGGCCCGCCGGGCCGCCGCCGAGCACATCGTCGAGGAGGCCCGGGAGCAGGCCGCGCAGGCGCTCAAGGACTTCGAGATCGCGCTCGCCGCCCGCCGCGCCGAGGAGGAGCGGCACACCGCCGCCCGCAAGGCCGAGGCGGAGGCCACGCTGAAGGCCGCCAAGGACGAGTCCACCAAACTGCGGACGGCCGCCCAGGACGAGGCCGAGAAGCTGCGCCGGACCGCCCAGGACGCGTTGGCCAAGGCCCAGCAGGAGGCCACCCAGCTGCGGGACACCGCCAAGGAGATCCACTCCCGGGCCCAGCAGGAGGCCGCGCGGCTGCGCGAGTCGGCCAAGGAGGCGCTGGCCAAGGCCCAGCAGGAGGCCAACCAGCTGCGCGAGGCGGCCAAGGAGGTGCACGCCAAGGGTCAGCAGGAGGCCAAGCGGCTCACCGACGCCGCCGCCGAGGCCGGCCGGGCCACCCACGCCAAGGCGCTGGCCGAGGCCAAGAAGATCGTGGACGACGCGGAGGAGGCCGCCAAGGCCACCCGCGGCCGGGCCCGCACCGAGGCCAACCGGCTCACCACCGAGGCCGTCGAGGCCGGCAAGCGCAACCGCGCCGAGGTCGAGGCGTACGTGCAGCGGATACGCACCGAGACCGAGGCGTACGTGCAGCAGTCCCGTGCGCAGACCCAGCAGGAGCTGGGCGCCTGGCGGGCCGGGGTCGAGAAGGAGGTGGCCGGGCAGCGGGAGAAGGCGGAGAAGGAGTTGGCCCAGCGCCGCGCCGCCGCCGAGCAGGAGTTCGCCAAGCGCCGCGACGAGCTGGACAAGCAGCACACCACCCGGCACGAGGAGCTGGAGCAGGCATACTCCACCCGGCGCGACGAGATCGAGCGGAACGCCGCGAGCATCCGGCAGGCCGCCGAGTCCGACGCGCTCACCATGCGGCAGCAGGCCGAGCTGGAGGCCGCCGAGCTGCTGCGCCGGGCCGAGGCGAGCGCCACCGAGCAGCGCCGCAAGGCCGACGAGCACGTCGCGGCCTCACGTCGCCAGTTCGAGGAGTACGCGGCCACCACCCAGCAGCACCTGGCCACCACCCAGCAGCACCTCGCCGCGACCCAGCAGGAGGTGGCCGCCGGCCGGCAGCAGCTCGCCGGGGTGATGCTGGAGATCGCCAAGGCGCAGCAGGAGCTGGCCGACCTGCGCACCGAGACGTGGAAGTCCCGGCAGGAGTCCGACGACCTGGAGAGTCGGCTCACCGCGCTGCGCCGGGACGCCGACTCGGCCGGCATCGCCGCCACCCCGGTCGACCCCGGTGACCTCGCCACCGCCGCCAACGGCGGCCGGTCGACGGGCGACGGCGTTCCCGTGGGCAGCGGCAGCCGCTCGACGGGTGACGGCGTTCCCGTGGGCGGTGGTCCGGCCGACAGTGGCGCCCTGGCCGGCGCCGGTGCGGCGAAGGGCACGGCCGCGGTGCCGGCCAACGGCGCCGGGCCGGAGAAGGGCGGGAACCGGTCGACCGGCGAGCCGGCCGAGGCCGGGCAGGCGAAGCCGATCGCCGAGCCGGTGACGACGATGGACTCGGCCGTCGGGGCGGGCGTCGACGGCGAGCCCACCGTGGCCGCCGTACCGGGCGAGGGCGGCCGGGGCGCCACACCCACGAAGATCACCAGCACCGGCGAGAACGGCAAGCGCCCGACCAAGCCCACCACCGACGAGCGCAGCGCCAAGCCCAGCGCCGTCACCGTCGACAAGGACTGACCCCCGCCCCCGCCCTCGGATCGATCAAGAAGTTCGCGCCCGAGTCGATCTCCCGAACACAAACTCCTTGATCACTGACCCGACCCCACCCCGCCGGCGCACGCCCCGTGGGTGATCATGAAGTTGACCGCCTCGGAGAGCGCTTTCCGCACCGTCAACTTCATGATCGACCGGGCTGGGAGAGGGCGGGCCGAGGGATGGTCGGTACGCGCGGCGACCACTACCCTGCGGGGCGGGGGCCGCGGCGCCGACGACGCGCGGGCGGCGCAGGAGCGCTCGACATGCCGGTCGGGGCGACGGGGAGCTGGTGGGAGGCACGGTGTCGCAGGAGGGGTCCGCCGCGCCGGAGGACGACGACCCGTTCGAGGCGTTGCGCGAGGAGCCGGGGCCGGAGCCGAGCGACCCGGATCGCGCGCCGACACCGCCGGACGAGACCGCCCCGGAGGACACCACGCCCGCCCGACCTCCGGCTTCCGGCGCAGCCCGCCACGCCAGCACCGGACCCGGCCCGACCACACGCACCGGCACCACCCGCACCGGACCCGGCCCGACCACCCCGACCGCAAGCACCGGCACCGGCCCGACACCCCGGGCCGGAAGCACAGGCGCCGCCGTCACCGAGATCGAGCCTGGCGAGTTCGAACCGTCCGGGCGCTTCGGCGTGCCGGGGCGGCCGCTGCGTCGCAACAGCTTCCTGGTCGGGTTCACCGGCGCGCTCGGCGTGCTGCTGGCGTACGCCGTCTTTCTGGGCGTCCGGAACGCGGCCGGCATCCTGGTCCTGGTGGTGATCGCGCTCTTCCTGGCGGTCGGCCTGCACCCGGCGGTGGTCCGGCTGCGCCGCTGGGGCCTGCCGCACGGGTTGGCCGTGGCGGTGGTGACGCTGACCGTGGTGCTGCTGATCGTGGGCGGCCTGCTCGCGCTGGTGCCCCCGGTGGTGACCCAGTCCGGGCAGTTCGTCCAGCAGCTACCCGGCTACGTCGAGGATCTGCGCCGCAATCCCACCGTCAACGACCTCGTGGTCCGCTACGACGTGATGGAGCGGGTCCGGTCGGCCGCGAACGCCGACACCATCAGCCGGGCGCTCGGCGGCGTGCTCGGCGGAGCGCAACTGATCTTCGGCACGATCTTCCGGGTACTGACCGTGCTGGTGCTGACGATCTACTTCCTGGCCTACTTCGACAAGCTGCGCAGCCTCGGGTACGCGCTGGTCCCGCGCTCGCGCCGGGAGCGGGTACGGCTGATCGGCGACGAGATCCTGACCCGGGTCGGCGCGTACATGGTCGGCGCGCTGGCCATCGCGGTGCTGGCCGGGGCGAGCACGTTCGTGTTCGCGATGGTGGTCGGCCTGCCCTACCCGTTCGCGCTGGCCGTGGTGGTGGCGGTGACCGACCTGATCCCGCAGATCGGCGCGACCCTGGGCGCGGTGGTGGTGACGCTTGTCGGCCTCGCCACCGACCTGCCGGTGGGCATCGCCTGCCTGGTGTTCTTCGTGGTCTACCAGCAGGTGGAGAACTACTTGATCTACCCGAAGATCATGCGCCGGGCGGTGTCGGTCAACGAGGTGGCCGCGCTGCTCGCCGCGCTGCTCGGGGTGTCGCTGCTGGGCGTTGTGGGCGCGCTGATCGCCATCCCGACGGTGGCCGCGTTGCAGTTGATCCTGCGTGAGGTGGTGCTGCCCCGCCAGGACGCGCGCTGAGGTGCTACTCGGCGCTGCGCTGGGCCGGGCCGGGGACCGGCGTGTCGGCGAACGCGGCGACCGTGCGGTCGGCGTACGAGCTGACGTCACCGGTCTCCATCGGGCCGTCCCACGTGGTCGGCAGCGGCAGCGGCACGGCCGGGGCGACCCGCCGGACGATCTCGTCGAGCACCGTCTCCGCGTCGCCGACCCAGAGGTGCTTGGCGCCGGGCACGCCGACCACCTCGGCCTGCGGCACGGCGGCGAACCGCTGCCGCGCCTCGTCGGGGCGCAGGTAGTCGTCGAACTCGGGCACCAGTGCGGTCAGCGGCCGGCCGGACTCGGCCCAGACCGCCAGGTCCTCCGGGGCGGAGAAGCGCAGCGGCGGGGAGAGCAGGATCGCGCCCGTGACCGCCGGGTCGCAGCCGTGCTTCAGCGCCAGGTCGGTGCCGAACGACCAGCCCACCAGCCAGATGTTCGGCAGCTCGTGGAACTCGGCGTACTCGATCGCGGCGGCCACGTCGAACCGCTCGCCGTCGGCGTTGTCGAACGCCCCCTCGCTGGTGCCCCGGACGCTGCTGGTGCCCCGGGTGTTGAACCGGAGCACGGCCAGGTCGGCCAGGGCGGGCAGCCGCCAGGCCGCCTTGCGGAACACGTGGCTGTCCATCATCCCGCCGTGGGTGGGCAGCGGGTGCAGGCAGATCAGCGTGCCGACCGGTTCGCGGTCCAGTGGTCGGGCCAGCTCGCCGACGAGCGTCAGCCCGTCGGCGGTGTGCAGCTCGATGTCTTCCCGGCGGCCGGGCAGGATCGACGACGCGCGGATCGCAGTGCTCACCGTGCCAGTCTCCCGCGTCGCCGGCCGCGCCGCCCGCCGGGGCGGGAACCGGGTGATCCAGATCGCTCAGCCGTGGCGCGGGGCGCCCCGGCCGCGCTGGAGGTTGGGGGCGCGCCGTTCCCGGGCGCGCCAGCAACCGCTGTGCCAGTGCCGGCGGTCGGTGAGGTCGCCCCGGTCGTCGGCCGGCCAGGCCACCAGGTGCGGCACGCCGGGCCGGATCTCCTGGTCACAGCCGGGACAACGGTACGTCTTGGCGGACGCGCCGCCGCTGATCCCGCGTACCTGCCAGTCGCCGTCGCGCCACTGCTGCACGGTCGGCACGCCGTGCCGGGCTCGTTCGGCGTCCAGGCCGGGGTCTTCCTCCCGGCGGGGCCGATTGCGACGGGGACTCACAGCAACCAAGCGTACGACCTCGACCCGGCCGAGCAGATCTTGGTACGGGGACGCCCTTCCGGGGGGGCGGCGGTCCCGTACCAAGATCCAGCGCGCGGTGGCTCAGGGCCAGGTCTTCGAGTCGGTCGGGTCCGTCGCCAGTTTCGCGCCCCCCAGCAGCGTCCCCGCCTCCGCCTCGGTGAATCCGGGCGGCCCGGTCCCGTCCGCCGCCCATCGCAGCTGCGCGACCAGGTCCACCTTCGGCTGGCCGAGCAGTTCCAGGGTCGTGCCGTCCGGGCTGAGATACGCGGGGCGTCCGGCGATCGTCCGGTTGCCCTCGGTGCGGCTGCCGGCGACGTGGCTCGCGTAGCGGTAGCGCAGCCACATGTAGTGCGTCCGGTCGCGGTTGACGGTCAGGTTCGCGGTCACCAGGCCCGGGAACGAGGAGACGTCCACGTCGCAACCGACGACCCGCGCTCCGGCGGGCAGGTCCGTCAGCCGCACCGGGCCGGCGCAGCGGCGGGCGGTGTCGAAGCGGAGCACCTCCACCGCGCGGCGCAGCGCGGCCTGGTCGAGATCGGTGGTGCTGGCGCGGGCGTACAGGCCCCGCACCGGCTGCCAGCTCATCAACAGCCCGCTGTTGCCGCGCGCCCGCTGGACCGTGCCGTCGAACGGCAACCGGTCCCGCACCACGTCGACCGGCAGCCCTTCGATCGGGTAGTCGTCCAGGTGTCCGGCTGTGGCCGTCACCTCGACCAGGACCGGCGTGCCGGAACCGACGCTGAACCGGACCGATTCGATCGTCCCCGCGTGCGCCCCCCAGCCCAGGTAACGGGCCCGGCCCGGGTCGATCGCGAAGTGCAGCACGCCGGGGTCGGTGCCGACCCGGGCCGGTGCGACCGCCGCGCCGGGGACCCCGTCGGCGAGCGGCGGCACCGGGGGCGGCGCCACCGCCGGCGTCGTGGCGGTCCACGGCAGCCGCCCGGCCAGCCCGCCCACGTCCGCCTTGACCACGCCGACGAAGCCGAGCACGCCGACCAGGGCGAGCGCGGTCCCGGCGGTGACCCGGCGGCGGACCTGCCGGCGCCGGCCGAGCGCGCGGGAGCCGCGCAGCAGGCGGCGGGCGTCGATCTCCCCTTCGGCGCGCTCCCGCAGCACCGAGGCGATCCGCTGGTCGAGGTCGGTCACGGCCGGCTCCCCTTGGTCGTCGGGACGCCGCAGCGCTCCCGGAGGTGGGTGAGCGCCCGCATCGCATGGGTGCGGACGGTGACCGGGGAGCAGTCGAGGATCTGGGCGATCGTGTGGTCGTCCAGGTCCTCGTAGTAGCGCAGCACGAGCACGGCGCGCTGGCGGTCGGGCAGGGCGCGGATCATCCGCCACATCTCGTCCCGGTCGGCCGCCTCGCCGTCCAGGTCGCCCCGCTGGGGCCGCTCGGCGAACGTGTCCACCGCCAGCTCGCGGCTGGAGCGCCGCCGCCACCAGGAGTTGTTGGCGTTGACGAGCATCCGCCGCACGTACACGTCGGGCCGGTCCGCGCGGGCGATCCGCCGCCAGTGCACGTACGCGCGGGCCAGCACGTCCTGGGTCAGGTCCTCGGCGCGGTGCGCGTCGCCGGTCAGCAGCCGGGCCAGGCGTAACAGGGCCGGGCCCCGGCTGCCGACGTACTCCTCGAAGGTCACACCCTCATGACGCCGTCACCGGCGCGGCTTGTTGACCCGGCTCAGCGGCTGGTGTGGTCGCGGAACCCGCGGCCGCTCTTGCGCCCCAGGTAGCCGGCGGTGACCAGGTGCTCCAGCAGCGGCGCCGGGGCGAATCCGGGCTCGCGCAGCTCCAGGTACAGCTCCCGCTGGATGGCCAGCGAGACGTCCAGGCCGACCACGTCGAGCAGCTCGAACGGGCCCATCGGGTAACCGCAGCCGAGCTTCATCGCGTAGTCGATGTCGTCGGCGGTGGAGTAGCTGGCCTCCAGCATCTTCACCGCGTCGTTCAGGTACGGGAAGAGCAGCGCGTTGACGATGAAGCCGGACCGGTCGCCGCAGACCACACCGGTCTTGCCCACCGCGGCGCAGATCGCGCGGGCGGTGGCCGACGTCTCGGCGGAGGTGCGGATGGTCCGGACCACCTCCACCAGCGGCATGATCGGCGCCGGGTTGAAGAAGTGCAGGCCCACCACGTCGGCCGGCCGCTGGGTGGCCATCGCGACGTCGATCACCGGCAGCGAGGAGGTGGTGGTGGCGAGCACGACACCCGGCTTGCAGATCTCGTCCAGGCTGGCGAACAGCGCCTTCTTGACGCTCAGCTCCTCGACCACGGCCTCGACCACCAGGTCGACGTCGGCGAGGTGCTCCAGCGTGGCGGACCAGGTGATCCGGCCCATCGCGGCGTCCCGGTCGGTCTCGGCGAGCTTGCCCCGGACCACGCCCTTGTTGAGCGAGGTCTTGACCGCCTCGCAGACCTTGGCGGACTTCTCCGCGCCCCGGGTGACCGAGACGACCTCGTAGCCGGCCTTGGCGAAGACCTCGATGATGCCGGTGGCCATGGTGCCCGACCCCACGACGCCCACCTTGGCCACGGCCCGGGCGCCGTCGGCGACCGCGGCCTCCGCGGCGACCGGCGTGTGCTCGTCGGGTACGACCTTCGGCGAGCCCGGCCGCTCGTAGGTGTAGAAGCCGCGCCCGGACTTCCGGCCGAGCAACCCGGCGGTGACCATCTGCTTGAGCAGCGGGGCCGGGGCGTGCCGGCGGTCCCGGCCACCGCGCCGGTACATGGTGTCGAGGATCTCGTACGCGGTGTCCAGCCCGATCAGGTCCATCAGCGCCAGCGGACCCATCGGCAGGCCGCAGCCGAGCTTCATGGCGGCGTCGATGTCCTCGCGGGTGGCGTAGCGGGCCTCGAACATGCCGACGGCGTGGTTCAGGTAGCCGAACAGCAGCGCGTTGGCGATGAACCCGGCCCGGTCGCTGATGGTCACGTCGACCTTGCCGAGCCGCTCGCAGAGCGCCTCCACGTCGGCCACCACCTCGGCCGAGGTGACCACCGTGCGCACCACCTCGACCAGCTTCATCACCGGGGCCGGGTTGAAGAAGTGGATGCCGATGACCTGGTTCGGCCGGGTGGTCGCGACGGAGATCTCGGTGACGCTCAGCGACGACGTGTTGGTGGCCAGGATGGCGTCGGGCTTGCAGACCCGGTCCAGCTCGGCGAAGATCCGCTGCTTCAGGTCCAGGTGCTCGGGCACCGCCTCGATCACCAGGTCGACGTCGTGCAGGGCACCCAGCCCGACCCGGAAGTCGACCCGCGCCATCAGCGCGTCCCGGTCGGCCTCGGCGAGCTTGCCCTTGGCCACGGCGCGGTCGGTGGAGCCGGTCAGCGTGACCCGGCCGCGCTCCAGCGCGGCGTCGGAGATCTCCACGGCGGTCACGTCGACGCCGTTGCGGGCGAACACCTCGACGATGCCGGCACCCATGGTGCCCAGACCCACCACACCCACCCTGGTGAACTCGCGCGCCACGACCGGCCTCCCTCGGTTGACTCCGCCGTTGCCGACTTGAACGGCCGCTAAGGTTATGCGCCGGAGTCTGCCACGTGACGCTGTGTTGTCGAGACGCCGTGGGATATTTCACGGGCCTGTCTCAGGCGGGCGCGACCACCCCGGCGAGCGCCAGCAGTTCGGCGACGAACTCGGCCGGGCGCTCCAGGTGTGGGCTGTGCCCGCAGCCCGGCAGCGCCACCTCCCGGTAGGTGCCGCCGGCCGCCGCGTACCGGTCCAGCACCGCGCGGGTCTGGGCGACCATCGGCTGCGGCGGGCACTCGTCGGCGCCGGGCCACCCGGGCACGATCCCGAGCTGACCGAGGTACGCCAGGTCGAACAGCGAGGTGTCCGAGACGATCACGTCGGCGTCGCCGCGTACCCAGGTCACCGGCGGCTTGACCGGCACGGCGACCAGCTCGTCGGCGAGCCGGAAGTGGGCCGGGGCCAGCGCGTTGAGCACGCCGCGCCGGCCGGCGGCGGTGCCCGGCCAGTTGGCCGAGCCGACCGCGGTGCCGGGGTAGTTGTCGTCCCCGGTGACGGTGGTCAACATGCTCTCCAGCAGCAGGTCCTCGTGCTCGCCGAGCGACGCCGGGTCGGCCACGTAGGCGGCGCGCAGCACGTTGCGCGGGCTGGTGGGGCCGTCGGCGCCCCGGTCACCGGCGGCGAGGCGGGCCACGAAGTCGGGGTTCGCGCCGCCCGCCCCGGTGCCGGCGAAGTCGGGCGTGGTGGCGGTGCCGTCGACGTCGCGGGTGCCGCCGAAGCCGTACGGCGAGACCGGCGCCGCCAGCAGCAGCCCGGCCACCCGCTCCGGGTGGTCGACCAGCAGGCGCATCGCCACCCCGCCGCCGAGCGAGTGCCCGGCCACCACCGGCCGGGCGCCGGGCGCGAACAGCCCGGGGACGTCGAGCAGGGCGGCCACGTCGTCGGCGAAGTCACCGAGCCCTCGGGTGGCGTCGACCGGGGCGGTGTCGGTCTCGCCGTATCCGCGCAGGTCGGGGGCGACCACCCGGAGCGTCTCCGGCAGCCGGGGCAGCAACGGTTCCCAGAACGCCGAGGACGAGACGTTGCCGTGCACCAGCAGCACCGGCACGCCGTCCGGTGGGCCGGCCACCCGGACCGCCTGGGTGATGCCGTTGGCCTGAACCGTCTGCCGCGCGCTCCGCATCCGCGCATGCTGGCACACCGCCCGGCCGTTGACCATGTGGCCGGCCCCCATGCCCGGCGGCCCGCGCCTGTCGCCGGCCTGGCCCGGGTCGCGGCGGCCGGGCCGGTCAGCCGGCGTCGACCGGCTGCGCCTCGCGCGACTCGATCGACTGCCGCGGCGCCGGCACGGGCAGCGGGAGGGTGGGCCGCTGGTCGCGGCGCGGCCGGCCGAAGCTCATTCCGACCGGATCGGTGCGGGCCACGCCCGGATCGTAGAGGCGCAGGTCGGTGCGGCCGAGCCGGACCACGTCCCCGTCGGAGATCGGCACGCTGCCGGTGATCCGCGTGTCGTTGAGCCAGGTGCCGTTGGTGGAGCCGAGGTCGGTCAGCAACACCCCCTCACCGGTGGCCTGGACGGTGGCGTGCCGGCGGCTCAGGTGCGGGTCGGCGAGCACCACGTCGGCGGTCGGCGCCCGGCCGATCACCTGCACGCCCCGCCCGACCCGGAAACTGAGCCCGCGCATCGCCCCGCCCGACACCGTCAGCAACGGCATCAGCTCAGGATGCTCCTCCATGGACAGTCGACCTCCACCCCACATCGCCCCGCGGCGTCAGCCTGCCACCTCACCGTAGTGGCTCCCACCACCGCGCGGTCACCCCCGCGACCCCGGGTGGTCAACTCCCGTTCGCCGTTCGGACGGCCGGGAAGGGCGCGATCGGCCATTAACTGACGTCGATACGATCGCGGTCGGTACGGGCAGCGTGCGGGCCCCGCGACACCTACCGGTGAGTAATATTCGGGTCTAGACTGCGGCCATGACCGCCGTGCATGTCCCCGGGACCCCGCTCATCTCCGACGGCCGGCTGGTGTCGACCAGCCCGGCGACCGGCGCGGAGGCCGGCCGGCTGCCGGTGGCGACCGAGGCCGACGTGCGTGCCGCCGTCGAGCGGGCCCGCCCCGCCGCCGAGTGGTGGGCCGGGCTCGGCTTCACCGCCCGGCGGGACCGGCTCCAGCGCTGGCGCGGGGTGCTCGCCCGGCGCATCGAGGAGCTGGCCGACCTGATGCACACCGAGGGCGGCAAGCCGGTCGGTGACGCCGTGGTCGAGATCCTCACCGCTTTGGAGCACGTCGACTGGGCCGCGCGCAACGCCCGACGGGTGCTCGGCCCCCGGCGGGTCCGCTCCCGGCTGATCCTCGCCGAGTTCACCGGCCACCTGGAATACCAGCCCCACGGCGTGATCGGCGTGATCGGCCCGTGGAACTACCCGGTCTTCACCCCGATCGGCTCCGCCGCCTACGCGCTGGCCGCCGGCAACGCGGTGGTGTTCAAGCCGAGCGAATACACCCCGGCCGTGGGCCAGTGGCTGGTCGACCGGTTCGCCGAGGTGGTGCCGGAGCAGCCGGTGTTCCAGGCGGTGCACGGGCTGGGCGACGTCGGCGCGGCGCTGTGCCGCTCCGGGGTGGCGAAGGTGGCCTTCACAGGCTCCACCGCCACCGCCAAGAAGGTGATGGCGGCCTGCGCCGAGACGCTCACCCCGGTGCTGCTGGAGGCCGGCGGCAAGGACGCGATGATCGTCGACTCCGACGCCGACCTGGACGCCGCGGCCGAGGCGGCCGTGTGGGGCGGCCTCACCAACGCCGGCCAGACCTGCATCGGCATCGAGCGGGTCTACGCGGTCGACCAGGTCTTCGACGCGTTCGTCGACAAGGTGGTGGCGAAGGCCGGCCGGCTGACCGTGGGCGCTGAGGGCGCCGACCTCGGCCCGATCACCATGCCGTCCCAGATCGACGTGATCCGGAGGCACATCGACGACGCCGTCGCCCGGGGCGGCCGGGCGGTGCTCGGCGGCCCGGCGGCGGTGCAGCCGCCGTACGTGCACCCGACCGTGCTGGTCGACGTGCCCGAGGACTCGACCGCCGTCCGTGAGGAGACGTTCGGCCCGACGCTGACCGTCAGCCGGGTCCGCGACGTCGACGAGGCCGTCGAGCGCGCCAACGCGCTGCCGTACGGCCTCGGGGGTTCGGTCTTCGGCCGGGCGCGGGCGGTGGCCGTGGCGCGGCGGCTGCGCTCCGGGATGGCCTCGGTCAACTCGGCGCTGACGTTCGCCGGCATGTCGACGCTGCCGTTCGGCGGCACCGGCGAGTCCGGCTTCGGGCGGATCCACGGCGAGGACGGGCTGCGCGAGTTCGGCCGCCCCAAGGCGATCACCCGCCGGCGGGCCCGCTCGTTGCTGCCCGCCATGACGTTCGAGCGCACCCCGGCCGACGTCGCCCGCCTGGTCCGGGTGGCCAAGCTGATGTACGGCCGGAAGCGCTGAGCCCGGTCAGAACAGCGTCAGCTCGTCGCGCTCGATGCCGCGCAGCTTGTCGTAGTCGACCACCACGCAGCGGATGCCGCGGTCGGTGGCGAGCACCCGTGCCTGCGGCTTGATCTCCTGCGCCGCGAAGACGCCGGTGACCGGCGCGAGCAGCGGGTCGCGGTTCATCAGCTCCAGGTAGCGGGTGAGCTGCTCCACCCCGTCGATCTCGCCGCGCCGCTTCACCTCGACCGCGACCGCGCCGGCGTTGGCGTCGCGGCAGAGCAGGTCGACCGGGCCGATCGCGGTCATGTACTCGCGGCGGACCAGCGTGTAGCCCTCGCCCAGCGTCCCCGGGTTGGCGGCGAGCAGCTCCTGCAGGTGCGCCTCGACGCCGTCCTTGCGCAGGCCGGGGTCGACCCCCAGCTCGTACGAGGTGTCCTGGAAGATCTCCTCCAGGGTGATCCGCAGCTCCTCGCCGGCCTTGTTGACCACCCGCCACACGCCGGGCGCCTCCTCCAGCCGACACGGCGGGCTCATCCAGTTCAGAGGCTTGTAGGCCCGGTCGTCCGCGTGGATCGACACCGAGCCGTCCGCCTTCACCATGAGCAGCCGGGTGGCCGGCGGCAGGTGAGCCGAGAGTCGTCCGACGTAGTCCACCGAGCACTTCGCAATGACCAACCGCACCCGACGAGGGTAGCCGAGCCCTCGGCCGGCGCCGACGAGCGCCACTGGCGCACCGGTGCCATATTGAGATCGTGCTCGAAGTCCTCACCGGTTCCGGTCTCGCCGCCTCGGCGGGCCTCAACGCCTACATCCCGCTGATGCTGATGGGCCTGCTGGCCCGCTACACCAACCTGATCGAGCTGCCGAGCGGCTGGCAGTGGCTGGGCAACGGTTGGGTCCTGCTGATCCTCGCCGTGCTGCTCGCGGTCGAGGTGGTGGCCGACAAGGTGCCGGTGGTCGACCACGTCAACGACATGGTGCAGACGGTGGTGCGGCCGACCGCGGGCGGTCTGGCGTTCGGTGCCGGGTCCGGTTCGGAGACGGTGACGGTCAGCGACCCGGACACGTTCTTCTCCACCCACCAGTGGGTGCCGGTGGTGGTCGGCGTGCTCATCGCGCTCGGCGTGCACCTGCTCAAGGCCGCCGCCCGGCCGGTGGTCAACGCGACCACGGCCGGCTTCGGCGCGCCGGTGGCCAGCACCGCCGAGGACGCCACCAGCGTGATCATGTCGGTGGTGGCGATCCTGCTGCCGGTGCTGGTGCTGGTGTTCGCGGTCGGCCTGGTGGCGTTCGTGGTCTGGCTGTTCCGCCGCCGCAGGGACCGACGCCGGGAACGCGAGGCGGCCCGGGCGGCCGGCTTCCGCGTCTGACCGTGCCGCCTCAGCGGCTGCGATAGGTCATGCAGTCGGCCATGTCCATGTCCGGACCGACGGTGATGGCCGGGGCGTGGCACTCCAGGTCGGAGTTGTGCTGGCAGTCGGACCGCGAGCAGGCGCCGACCTGGGCGGTCAGCTGCTCGATGCCGCCGCGCACCGGCATGTCCACGTAGGTGTGGCAGTGGGCGTGGTCGCTGCTGCCGATCGTGATGGCGAACGCGTGGCAGTCGTTCGTGTGGTTGTAGGCGCAGGACCGGACGGCGCATTCCTGGACCCGGGGCATCTCGATCGACGCGGTCATCATTCCGCCCTTCCGTGGTGTCTTGCCCCGACTTTAGGCTTTTCACCGCTTCACCGGGCCGGATCCGGCGTTAAGAAGGGGCCCCGCCTCTACCGGATGCGTTAACCGGGGGCCCCGCCTTACATCCGCTCGCGGATGACGGTGACCAGCTCATCGATGATGCCGGTGAGCGCGAAGTCCTTCGGCGTGAACACCCGGGCCACCCCGGCGGCCCGCAGCGCCTCGGCGTCGGCCGGCGGGATGATGCCGCCCACCACCACCGGCAGGTCGCCCCGCCCGGCGGCGCGCAGCCCGTCCAGCACCGCCGGCACGGCGGCCAGGTGCGAGCCGGAGAGCACGGAGAGGCCGACCAGGTCGACGTCCTCCTCCACCGCGGCGGCCACGATCTGCCCGGCGGTCAGCCGGATGCCCTGGTAGATCACCTCGAAGCCGGCGTCGCGGGCGCGCACCGCGATCTGCTCGGCGCCGTTGGAGTGCCCGTCCAGCCCCGGCTTGCCGACCAGCAGGCGCAGCCGGCCGCTGCCCAGCTCGCGGGCGGTGGCGGCGACCCGCTCGCGGACCGCCGCGAGGCTCGCGTCGCCGCCGGCGCCGGCCGCTCCGGACAGCCCGGTCGGCGCCCGGTACTCGCCGAACACCTGGCGCAGCGCGCCCGCCCACTCCCCCGTGGTCACCCCGGCGGCCACGCACGCGAGCGTCGCCGGCATCAGGTTCGTCGTGGTCGCGGCGTCCGCGCGCAGCCGGTCCAGCGCCGCGTCGACGGCCGCCGCGTCCCGGTCGGCCCGCCACCGTCGTACGCCGGCCGCGGCGTCCGCCTCGACGGCGGGGTCGACCTGCTCGATCGCCTCGGCGCCGGCCGCGGTCAGCGGGGACGGCTCGGTCTCGGTGAACCGGTTGACGCCGATCACCACGTCCGCGCCGGACTCCATCCGCCGGCGGCGGTCGGCCAGCGAGGCGACGAGCGCGCTCTTGAGGTAGCCGGACTCCACGGCGGCCACCACGCCGCCCATCTCCAGCACCTTGTCCAGCTCCACCCGGGCCCCGGCCACGATCTCGTCGACGAGCGCGGTCATCACGTGCGACCCCTCGAACAGGTCGGGATATTCGAGCAGGTCCGACTCGTACGCCAGCACCTGCTGCATGCGCAGCGACCACTGCTGGTCCCACGGGCGGGGCAGGCCGAGCGCCTCGTTCCAGGCGGGCAACTGCACGGCCCGGGCCCGGGCGTCCCGGGAGAGCGTGACGCCGAGCATCTCCAGCACGATCCGCTGGATGTTGTTCTCCGGCTGCGCCTCGGTCAGGCCCAGCGAGTTGACCTGCACGCCGTAGCGGAACCGGCGCTGCTTCGCCTCCGTCACGCCGTAGCGGTCGCGGGTGATCTCGTCCCACAGCGCGCCGAACGCGCGCATCTTGGCGATCTCCTCGACGAAGCGCACCCCGGCGTTGACGAAGAACGAGATCCGCTGGACCACGTCGCCCATCCGCTCGGCCGGCACCTGCCCGGAGTCGCGCACGGTGTCCAGCACGGCGACCGCGGTGGCGAGCGCGAAGCCGACCTCCTGCACCGGCGTCGCGCCGGCCTCCTGGAGGTGGTACGAGCAGATGTTGACCGGATTCCACCGCGGCATCTCCCGCAGCGTGTACGCGACGACGTCGGCGGTCAGCCGCAGCGACGCGGCCGGCGGGAAGATGTAGGTCCCCCGGGACAGGTACTCCTTGATGATGTCGTTCTGCGTGGTGCCGGCGCAGCGGCGCAGCTCGGCGCCCTGCTCGACGGCGGCGGTGCCGTAGAGCGCGAGCATCCACATGGCCGGCGCGTTGATCGTCATCGAGGTGTTCATGTCGGCCAGCGGGATGCCGTCCACGAGCGCACGCATGTCGCCGAGGTGCGCCACCGGCACGCCGACCCGGCCCACCTCGCCGGCGGCCAGTTCGTGGTCGGGGTCGTACCCGGTCTGGGTGGGCAGGTCGAACGCGACCGACAGCCCGGTCTGCCCCTTGGCCAGGTTGCGGCGGTAGAGCGCGTTGGAGGCCGCGGCGGAGGAGTGCCCGGCGTACGTGCGCATCACCCACGGGCGGTCCCGCTCCGGCAGGCGTCCCGGCATCACGTCGTCCATGGCCGGAGTCTAAGTTACCGTTCAGTAAAAGAAGCTGTGCAAAACCACACAGTTGGATGTCCGCACCGGTGGGCCGGCCGGCCCCTGGAGTGTGGCCGGCCCACCTGGTGGGTCATTCGCTGCGCGCGGTCTGCGGGCCGGTGACGCGTTCCAGCAGCGGCAGCGTGGCGGCGACGACGGCGAGGCAGCCGAGCAGCCCGACGGCCACCACGGCGGCGAACCCGAGCCCGGGCAGGCGCAGGTCGTAGTGCATCTGCGCGCGCAGGAACAGGTGCGCGGCGACCAGGCCCATCCCGACCGCGACCGCGGCGACGGTGAGCATCGGCGCCACGGTCTCCAGCGCCACCACCCGGCGCAGCAGCCGCACCGGCGCGCCGCTGAGCCGCAGCAGGCTGAACGGCCGCTTCCGCTCGCTGAGGCCGGCCGCCACGGCGACCGCCAGGCTGCACCCGGCGAGCGCGAGGCTGAACACCACCACCACGTCGGCCAGCCGCTGCCAACCCCGCATGGTGTTCGCGAAGTCGGACTCGAAGTCGCCCGGCACGGTGGGCGCCACTGCGTGGGCGGGGAACGCGGCCTCCATGATCGTCCGGGCCCGCTCGATCGCGGCCGGGCCGTCCGCGTCGACCGCCAGCGAACCCGCCGGCAGCTTGGGCAGGGCCGCCGGGTCGACCTCGGAGGCGGGCCATACCCGGTCCGCCGAGGCGGACTCCCGCCAGGGGATCAGACCCTCCGTCACCTCGGCCACGCTCGCCCCGTCGGCGCACCGCCCGTAGGCGGCCGGGATGTCGACGCAGGCGATCACCCCGTCGTCGTGCCCCTCGCCGCGCACCGGGTTCTCCCGGATGACCACGACGTTGCGCACGCCGGGTACCGCGGTCAGGTCGGTCGGCAGCCTGGCGGGCACCTGCGCGTCGTCGTCCCCCAGCCAGAAGGACAGCCGGCCGGCCTCCAGCGAGCCCCGGGGGGCCGGGCCGCGCTCGGCGGCGATCGTCCCCATGATGCCGACCGCCACCGTCGTCACGAACAGCGCGAGCATCACCCCGCTCACCGCCCGGAAGCCGGCGGCCGGGTTGTCGGCGAGCCGGCGGGCGGCGATCAGCGTGGCCGGCCGCCCGGCTCGGGCGGCCATCGCCCGCGCGCCGACCATGGTCAGCCAGGGTCCGCCGGTGACCAGCCCGGTCATCACCAGCAGCAGCGACGGTAGGAAGAGCGCGGTCTGGCCGTCGCCGGTGACGGGCCGGTAGAGCAGGCCGAGGCCCAGCCCGGCTAGACCGAGCACGAGCGGGATCAACCGGTACGCCCGCGGCGGTCGCGGCGTGACCCGCCGGGTGACGCCGAGCGGGGAGATCCGCACCCGGCGCAACGCGACCCGGGCCGCGACCGCCGCGCCCGCCGGCACTCCGAGCGCCACCAGCAGCACGTCCGGCGCGCCGAGGGTGAGGTCGTCGGGGAAGTACGGCATGCCGGTGAACGGGATCGCGGCGAGTTGCCCGCGGAACGCGAGGAACAGCGCGAAGCCGGCCGCGACGCCGATCGCCGCCGCGAGCGTGGCCTCCACGGCCGCGACCACCGAGATCTGCCGTGGCGTGGCACCGACCAGCCGCATCGCGGCGAAGCGTTGCTCCCGGCGGGCGGCGCCGAGCCGGGTCGCGGTGCCGATGAAGATGAGCACGGGGAAGAGCAGGCCGCCGGCCACCACGCCGAGGATGAGGTCGATAGCGGTCTCCGGCAGCGGCGCCTCGTTGCCGGCCACCCGGGTGACCTTCCGGACCCGGTCCAGCGCACCCACCTGCTCCGGCGTCCCGCCGACCAGGATCAGCAGGCTCTCCGGCGAGGTGAGCGCCGCCGGGCCGACGGCGCCAAGGTCGCGGCCGGGATAGCGGTCGCCCAACTGGTCGGCCGGCGTGGTGGCGAGCAGCTTCCGCAGCGCCGGGGAGGCGTAGTACTCGCCAGGGCCGGGCACGCCTGGCACGCCGACCGGGGTGGGCGCGGTCGGCCCGGTCGCGGCGACGTCGACGCGCTGGATCTGGGTGCCGTGGAAGTAGTCGAACCGGGTCGACCAGAGCAGCGGGTCGGCCGCGCCGCCCGGCGTCTCCTGCGGATACATCGCGGCGTACCGGCCGAGCTGGGCGTTGGTGGCGTGCACGCCGGCCACGGTGGTGAGCAGCAGCCCGGCGCCGATCGCGACGGCGGCGGCGATGGCGGCCAGCCGGACGAGCGCCTCCCGGCCGCCCGCGACGGCCAGGCGCAGCGCGAGGGCGATCACGAGGCGACCCCCGCCGGCGCGTTGATCCGGCCGTCGCGCACCACGACCTCCCGGTCGGCGTACGCGGCGACGCGCGGTTCGTGGGTGACCAGGACGACGGTGGTGCCCTGTTCCCGGGCGGTGTCGACGAGCAGGTCCATCACCTCCTCGCCGGTGAGCGAGTCGAGCGCGCCGGTCGGCTCGTCGGCGAAGAGCACCTGCGGCCGGGCGACCAGCCCTCGGGCCAGCGCCACCCGCTGGGCCTGCCCGCCGGAGAGTTCCCCGGAGCGGCGGTGCTCCAGGCCGCCCAGCCCGAGCCGCTCGAACCAGGCGCGGGCAGACCGTAGCGCCGGGGCACGCCGGACGCCGCCGAGCAGCAGCGGCAGCGCGACGTTCTCCGCCGCGGTGAGTTCGGGGACGAGCTGGCCGAACTGGAAGACGAACCCGAAGCGGTCGCGGCGCAGCGCGCTGCGCTCCGCCTCGCCGAGCGCGTCGAGCCGCACGTCGCCGAAGCGGACCTCGCCGGAGTCGGGCACCAGGATGCCGGCCAGGCAGTGCAGCAGCGTCGACTTGCCGGAGCCGCTGGGGCCCATCACGGCGACGATCTCACCGGCCTCGACGGTGAGGCTCGCGCCGCGCAGGGCCGGGGTGTCGCCGAACGAGAACGTCACGTCCCGGGCCTCGATGGTCACGGTCATCGCCGTACCGCCTTCCGTAGGGCGTCCAGTCGGGCGCCGGCCATCTCGATCCATCTCAGGTCCGCCTCCAGGTGATAGAGGCCGTGGTCGGCGAGCATCACGTCGACCAGCCCGCCGGCCCGCTTGACCTCGGTCAGCTCCCGCATCCGGCGCAGGTGGGCGGCGCGCTGCGTGTCGAGGTACTCCTCGGCCGGGCGGCCCAGCATCAGGGCGAGCACGACCTTGGCGAACAGCACGGTCTGCAGGTGCGGCTCCGGCTCGACCGGCTCGGTCAGCCAGTGCTCCACCTCGGTGGCGCCCCGGTCGGTGATGACGTAGCGCTTGCGGTCGGGGCCGGCGCCGGGCTCGACGTCGCTGACCACCACCTTGCCGTCGCGGGCCAGCCGGCTGAGCGTCGAGTAGACCTGCCCGTAGGGCAGCGGCTTGCCGCGCCCGAAGAAGGTGTCGTAGTCACGCTTCAGGTCGTAGCCGTGGCTCGGCTCGCGTTCGAGCAGGCCGAGCAGGGTCAGGGGAACCGTCATGGACCGAGACTACACCGGGTGTATACCTCGCGTATATAGCGAACCCGGGACCGGCGCGGGTGACGGCAGGACGCACACTTGAGACATGGACCAGCAGCTCGCGATCTCCGTACGGGGACTGCGCAAGACGTACGGCGACAACGTCGCGGTGGCCGGGGTGGACCTGGACGTCCACCGGGGCGAGGTGTTCGCCCTGCTCGGCCCGAACGGCGCGGGCAAAACCACCACGGTCGAGATCCTGGAGGGCTACCGACACCGCGACGCCGGCGAGGTCCGGGTGCTCGGCGTCGACCCGGCCAAGCCGGACGCCGACTGGCGCTCACGAGTCGGCATCGTGCTCCAGGGCACCGGCGAGTTCGACGAGCTGACCGTCGGCGAGGTGGTCCGGCACTTCTCCGGCTTCTACCCGGACGCCGACGACCCGGCCAAGGTCGTCGAGCGGGTCGGGCTGGGGGCCAAGGCCAAGGCTCGTACGCACACGCTCTCCGGCGGGCAGAAGCGCCGCCTCGACGTGGCGCTGGGCATCATCGGCCGCCCCGAGCTGCTCTTCCTCGACGAGCCGACCACCGGCTTCGACCCGGAGGCCCGGCGCGAGTTCTGGGAGCTGATCCGGGACCTCTCCGCCGCCGGCACCACGATCGTGCTCACCACCCACTACCTCGACGAGGCCGAGGCGCTCGCCGACCGGGTCGGCGTGATCGCGGCCGGCCGGGTGGTGGAGGTGGCGCCGCCGAACCGGCTCGGCAACCGGCAGGAGGCGCTGGCGACCGTCTCCTGGCGTACCCCGGACGGGCTGGCGGAGTCGGCGGAGACCGCGACGCCGACGGCGCTGGTGGCGGAGCTGGCCGCGCGCTTCGGCGGCGAGGTCCCCGGCCTGGCCGTGACCCGGCCGACCCTGGAAGACGTCTACCTGCGGATGATCGGACACTCATGACCACCACCACGAAGCCGGCGGCCCCGGTCACCGCCGCGCCGGCCCGGCGGCTCGGCCCGGGCGCGCTGGCCCTGCGCCAGGGTCGGCTGGAGATCACCCAGTTCCTGCGCAGCCGGGAGTCCGTCGTCTTCACGATGGGCTTCCCGATCATCATGATCCTGATCTTCGCGGCGATCTTCAGCGACGAGATCGCCCCGGGCGTCAGCTACACGCAATATTTCATCACCGGCATGATCGCCACCGGCCTGATGACGGTGAGCTTCCAGAACCTCGGCATCTGGATCCCGATCGAGCGGGACCGGGGCGTGCTCAAGCGCTACCGGGGCACGCCGATGCCGAAGTGGGTCTGGTTCGCCGGCAAGGTGATCATGGTGGTGGTCATCGGCATCGCCGAGACCGCGCTGCTGCTCGCCGTCTCGGTCGCGCTGTTCGACCTGGACCTGCCGCAGACCGCCGCCAAGTGGCTGACGTTCGGCTGGGTCGCCGTCCTCGGCGTCACCGCCTGCACGCTCTGCGGCATCGCCATCTCGTCGCTGGCCCGCACCGCCCGCAGCGGCTCGGCAGTGGTCACCCCGGTCGCGCTGGTGCTCCAGTTCATCTCCGGCGTGTTCTTCGTCTTCACCAGCCTGCCCACCTGGATGCAGCAGGTCGCCGCGATCTTCCCGCTCAAGTGGATGTGCCAGGGGCTGCGCTCGGTCTTCCTGCCGGACAGCTTCGGCGCACAGGAGCCCGGCGGCTCGTTCGAGCTGGGCACTGTCGCGCTGGTGCTCGGGGCGTGGTGCGTGATCGGCCTGGTGCTCTGCCTGACCACCTTCCGGTGGACCACCCGCCGCGACGGCTGAGGTGCAAGGAGGGGCCCCTTCTTAACGCCTGGCGTAGAGAAGGGGCCCCTTCTCACCCGAGGTGGCACACTCGCCGGCATGGGACGCACGTTGAGCCGGCGGGCGCTGCTGACCGCCGCAGGGGGGATCGCCGGCGTCGGGCTGGTCGGCGGCCTGGCCGCCCGGCAACTGTCCGGGCCCCGGCCCGGGTCGGGGCCGGCCCTGCCCGACGCGCCGGCCGGGGACGAGCGGCTGATCCGCATCGCCTCCGGCGCCCGCGGCCGGGAGGTGGACTTCTGGACCGCCGTGCCGGACGGCTACGGCGACGGCCGCGGCCTGCCCGTCTGCCTGGTCCTGCACGGCGCGTCGGCCACCCCGCGCGACTTCGGCCGGTTCGGGCTGGCCCGCTTCCTCACCGACGCGGTACGCCGCGGCGCCCCGCCGTTCGCGCTCGCCGGCGCGACCGGCGGCCGGCTCGCCTGGCGCCGGACCGGGGACGACGACCCGCAGCGGATGGTGCGTGAGGAGGTGCCCACCTGGTGCGCCAGGCGGGGCTTCGACAGCAGCCGGCTCGCCGTCTGGGGCTGGTCGATGGGGGGCTTCGGGGCGCTGCTGCTCGCCGAGACGTACCCGAAATGGCTGCGGATGGCCGCCGCCTTCTCCCCCGCGGTGAGCCCCGGCGACGCGGTCTTCACCGGTGTGGACAAGCTGCGCGGCACCCCGGTCGGGCTGTGGTGCGGCCGGCAGGACAACTTCCTGAAGGACGTCCGCGCGCTGGCCCGGGTGCTGCCCGAGCGCCCGGCGCGCGCCGCCTGGGCCGACGGGCGGCACAACTTCGGCTACTGGGGCACCGTCATCCCGGACGCGTTCGCGCTGCTCGGCGCCGCGCTCACCCCGCCCCGGACGTGAACCGTCCAGGGCGGGGCGGTAGACACGCTCAGTACGGGTAGAAGCCCTGCCCGGTCTTGCGTCCCAGGTCACCGGCGGTGGCCATGCGCTGGAGCAGCTCCGGCGGGAAGAACTTCTCGTCGGCGGTGTCGGTGTAGATGTTGCGGGTGGCGTTGAGCAGCACGTCCACACCGGTCAGGTCGACCGTGGCCAGCGGGCCCATGGCGTGCCCGAAGCCCAGCTTGCAGGCGGTGTCCAGGTCCTCGGCGGAGATCACGCCGGACTCGACCAGCTTGACCGCCTCCATCGCCAGCGCGCAGATCAGCCGGGTGGTGACGAAGCCGGCGATGTCCCGGTTGACCACCACGACGGTCTTGCCGATCTCCTCGGCGAAGCCACGGGCGGTGTCCATCGTCGCGTCGCTGGTCTTGTAGCCCCGGACCAGCTCGCAGAGCTTCATCATCGGCACCGGTGAGAAGAAGTGGGTGCCGACCACCGACTCCGGGCGCTGCGTGGCGGTGGCGATCTGGGTGACCGGGATGGCCGAGGTGTTGGTGGCCAGCACCGCGTCCGCCTTGCAGATCTTGTCCAGCGCGCGGAACACCTCGTGCTTGATCTCGATCTTCTCGAAGACCGCCTCGACCACGATGTCCGCGTCCGCCGCCGCCTCCAGCTCGGTGGTCGGGGTGATCCGGGCCAGCGTCGCCTCGACGTCGGACGCCTCGATCTTCCCCTTCTCGGCGAACTTCGCCAGCGACTTCCGGATGCCGTCGACGCCCCGCTTCGTGGCCGCGTCGTCGACGTCGCGCAGCGTCACCTGCCAGCCCGCCTGCGCCGCCACCTGCGCGATGCCCGAGCCCATCAGCCCGGCACCGACGACCGCGAGTCGACCCGCCATCTGCTTCTCCCTCGCCCGTTTTCTACAACGTCTGGGAGAACCCTACTTAACGAGGGATAAGGCCCGTCAGATGGCCAGGTCGGGTTCCTCCGGCGCGGTGCCCCGCTCCACCTCGACGCCGAGCGCCCGCAGGTCCGCCACGAAGTCCGGGTAGCCCCGGTCGACGTGGTGCACGTGCGAGACCTCGGTGACGCCGTCGGCGCAGAGCCCGGCGATGATCAGGCCCGCGCCGGCCCGGATGTCGGTGGCGCGCACCGGGGCGCCGGAAAGCCGCTCCCGGCCGCACACCAGCGCGTGGTGACCGTCGGTACGGATCTCCGCGCCGAGCCGCATCATCTCGTTGGCGAACATGAACCGGCCGTCGAAGATGTTCTCGGTGATCAGCGAGCCGCCGTCGCTGACCGCGGCCAGCCCGATCGCCATCGGCAGCAGGTCGGTGGCGAAGCCCGGGTAGGGCAGCGTGACCACGTCGACGGCCGCCGGCCGGTCGTCCATCCGTACCCGGAAGGCGTCGCCGCGGGTCTCCACCAGGCCGCCGGCCGAGACCAGCTTGTCCAGCGCGACCTCCAGGTAGGCCGGGTCGAGGCCGGTCACCGTCACGTCCCCACGGGTCATCGCCGCGGCGAACGCCCAGGTGCCGGCGACGATCCGGTCCCCCACCGTGGCGTGCCGGACCGGGTGCAGCTCCGGCACGCCGACGATGTGCAGCGTCGAGGTGCCGGCGCCGGAGATCCGGGCGCCCATCCGGCTCAGCATGGCGCAGATGTCGACGATCTCCGGTTCCCGGGCCGCGTTGTCGATCGTCGTGTCGCCACGGGCCAGCACGGCCGCCATCACCAGGTTCTCGGTCGCGCCGACGCTCGGGAAGTCCAGCACGATGTCCGCGCCGTGCAGGCCGTCCGGCGCCTCGGCGATGACGAAGCCGTGCTCGCCGGAGATCTCCGCGCCCATCCGGGCCAGCCCGGCGATGTGCATGTCCAGGCCGCGTGAGCCGATGGCGTCGCCGCCGGGATGGGCCACCCGCACGTGCCCGCGCCGGGCCAGCAGCGGCCCGAGCACGCAGATCGACGCGCGCAGCCGGCGGACCAGGTCGTAGTCGGCCTCCGCGCCCGGCCGCTCCGGCACGTCGATGACGACCGAGCGGGACCGTTCCCGGCCGCCGCCGGCGACCATCGGATCGACCGGGTCGTCGGGGCCGAAGCGTACGCCGCAGCCGAGCCGCCGCAGCACCTCGCCCATGATCGCGATGTCGGTGATCCGGGGCACGTTGGTGATCACGCTGCGGCCGGGCGCGAGCAGCGCGGCGGCCATCAGCTTCAACGCGGAGTTCTTCGCGCCCACCACGTGCACGGTGCCGGTCAGCCGGGCGTTCCCGCGCACCCGGATGACGTCGACGTCGCCGAGCGCCGGGTCGCCGGCGTCGCCCGGCCCCACCGCGGTCGGCCGGTCCGGCCGCACCGGGATGGTCAGGTAAGGTATCCGTAGGCTGTGCGTCATGGCCGTCCACCTCACGCGCATCTACACCAAGGCCGGCGACGCCGGCATGACCAGGCTGAGCAACAACGAGCAGGTGCCGAAAACCGATCCGCGGATCGCCGCGTACGCCGACGTCGACGAGTGCAACGCCTCGATCGGCGTCGCGCTCGCCCTGGGGCAGCTCCCGGACGAGCTGCGGACCGTGCTGGAATCCGTGCAGAACGACATGTTCGACGTCGGCGCGGACCTGGCGACGCCGGTGGAGCCGGACCCGGCGTATCCGCCGCTGCGGGTCACCGAGGAGTACGTCGAGCGCCTTGAGGGCTGGTGCGACGAGTACAACGCGCGCCTGAGCAAGCTCGACTCCTTCATCCTCCCCGGCGGCACCGCGGGCGCGGCACTGCTGCACGTGGCACGGACGACCGCCCGGCGCGCCGAGCGTGCGGCATGGGCGCTGGTCACCCACGACCCCGACCGGACCAGCACCCTCCCGGCGAAGTATCTCAACCGGCTCTCCGACCTGCTCTTCATCCTGTCAAGAACGGCCAATCCGGGCGGAGATGTGCTATGGGTGCCGGGCGGTAAGCGCTGACCGTCGGCGGCCTGCACCACGTGGAGGTGTGGGTACCCGACCTGGCGGCAGCCAGACGTAGTTGGGGCTGGCTTCTCGGCGAACTGGGCTGGACCCCGTACCAGGACTGGCCCGCCGGCGTCTCCTGGCGGCACGGGCCCACCTACCTGGTGCTGGAGGAGTCGCCGGCGCTCACCGGCCGGACCCACGACCGGCTCGCGCCCGGCCTCAACCACCTGGCCTTCCACGCCGGTCCGCCGGCCGCCGTGGACCGCCTGGTCGCCGCCGCCGGCGAACACGGCTGGGCACTGCTCTTCCCGGACCGCCATCCGCACGCCGGCGGCCCGGCCAGCTACGCCGCCTACCTCACCGACAACCAGGGGTACGAGGTCGAGCTGGTCGCCGAGACCGGCTGAGCGGCGTCCGGGGCGGCGCCGCACCCTTCTCCGGGGCTGCACCGGTCGACCGCCGCACCGGGTCGGCCGGTCAGCAGCGGTCGACCGCGCCCCGCCGGACGGGCGCGGTCCGGCCCTCGCCGGGGCGGCGGGAACCCGGCCGGCGCCGGACCGATCCCCGCCGGGCCGGGACCGCCCCGGAGCAGGCGCGGCGGGCGGCGCGCTGCCGGCGTACCCGAAGGCGCCGGAACCCGGCCGCGAGGGCGACCGCCGCCACCACCGCCACCCCGGCGGCGGCCGGCAGACCGGGCGGCAGGCCGCCGGCCGCCCAGCCGACCAGCACCGTGCCGGGCACCCAGACCGCCACCGCCGCGCCGTCGAAGAGCACGAACCGGCGGTACGGCAACCCGGCCGCGCCGGCCACCCGGGGCACCAACGTGCGGGCGAACGCGGTCCAGCGGCCGAGCAGCACCGCGATCCCGCCCCGGGCGGCGACCAGTTCCTCGGCCCGCCGCCACCGCCGCTCCCCCACCCAGCGGCCCAGCGCCGCACGACGGAGCCGGGGACCGAGCAGCCGACCCTCCAGATAGCCGATCTGGTCGCCGACGAACGCGGCGGCGGTCGTCACCGCCAGCGCGACTCCCAGGTCGACGCGGCCGGCGCGGGCCAGCAACCCGACCGTCAGCATGGTGGTCGCGGCCGGCAGCACCAGGCCGGCCAGCAGACCCACCTCGCCGGCGAGCACCGCCGCCGCGACCAGCAGCACGAGGCTCGGCGGCAGCGCGTCGAGCCGGTCCACCAGGGAGTCCAGGAAGGTCATGCGCCAAGCGTCACGCGTCCACCAGCCGGTGACGTCCTGCCCGTGGCCCGGACGGATCCTCCGAGTGGCCGGCCGCCACCCTAGGGTCCCCCCGGACCCGACACCGGGTTGAACCCGTCGTCGACCAGGCCGAGCCGGTGCGCCACCACCGCGGCCTGCACCCGGTTGCGCAGCTCCAACTTCTCCATCGCGGCCGAGACGTGCGTCTTCACGGTGGTCACCCCGAGGTGCAGCCGGGCCCCGATCTCGGCGTTCGACAGGCCCGCGCCGACCAGTGCCAGCACCTCCCGCTCCCGGGGGCTGAGTTGACCGAGCCCCGCGGCGGCCGGATCAGGGGCACTGTCACGGTCGTGGGCGGCCATCGCCCGACGCAACACCCTGGCCAGCACCGGCGGAGCCAGGAGCGGCTCGCCCGAGGCCGCCCGCCGTACCGCGTCCACCAGGTCCTCGGGCGCGCCGTCCTTGACCAGGTAGCCCTGCGCGCCGGCGCCGAGCGCCCCGTAGACGTTCGCGTCGTCGGCGAACGTGGTCAGCACCAGCACCCGGGCCGCCGGTTGCTGCCGCAGGATCCGGCGGGTCGCCTCGATGCCGTCCAGCCGGGGCATCCGCAGGTCCATCAGGATCACGTCCGGCCGCAGCCGTTCGGCGAGCCGGACCGCCTCGTGGCCGTCTCCCGCCTCGCCCACCACCTCGAAGCCACCGGCCGTCCGCAGCACCAGGGCCACCCCGGCGCGGACGAGCGCCTGGTCGTCGACCACCAGCACCCTGATCATTCGTTCTCCCTGATCGGCAGCCGAACCCGCACCCGCCAGCCGCCTCCGTCGGTGCCCCCCGCGACGAGCGTGCCACCGAGCAGACCGACCCGCTCCCGCATACCCCGCAGACCGTGCCCGGAGGCGGGCAACCGGGTACGCGGGCGGGCCGGGCCGCTGTCCAGCACCTCGACCAGCAGGGCGCTGCCGGCCACCTCGACGTCGACCGAGACGATCGTGCCCGGCCCGGCGTGCTTCAGGCTGTTGGTCAACGCCTCCTGCACCACCCGAGCCGCCGTGGTGCCGACCACCAGCGGAACCCGGTGCAGCGCCTCCGGCATCCGCACCTGCACCGCCAGCCCGGCCTCCCGCACCCGACGGGCCGCGTCCCGGATCACCTGCTCCGGCTCGACCTGCGACTCCGCCGGCTCCACCGCGTCCGGGTCGCGGAGCACCTCCAGCAGATCCCGCAACTCGTCCAGCACCTGCCCGGCGGTGTCCCGCAGCTCCCCGAGCGCCAGCACCGCCTCCTCGGGGCGCCCGGTGTGCTGCACCGCGTACCGGGCCGCGCCGGCGCGCAGGGCGATCGCCGCGACGTGGTGGGCGACGATGTCGTGCAGGTCCCGGGCGATCGCGGTCCGTTCGGTCAGCCGCACCATCCGCGCCTCCGCCGCCCGCCGCTCCTCCGCCTCCCGGGCCCGTTCCTCGGCCGCGGCCGCCGCCTGTCGTACTCCGGAGAGGTAGCGGCCGAAGGCCACCGGCGCGGCGGCGATCCCGGCCAGCATCACCACGCGCAGCACCCCGACGCCACCCCGGAGCACCTCCGTGTTGCCCGGGTCGATCACGTTGACCAACGTCGCCGTCAGGAGCAGCACGTACCCGACGGCCGTGCCCGGCCAGCCCGAGCGGTACGCGACGTAGCCCAGCGCGACCGCGGCGGCGAACTGGGCGGTGTCCGCGCCGCTGACCGTCACCGCGTCGGCGACGATCAGCACCGCCGACGTGAACAGCAGCACCGGCCAGGGCCACCGCCGGACACCCACCAGCGCGAGACCGGCGAGCACCGCGAAGACACCGGCCCACGTCTCGCGCGGAATGCCCGGGATGACGATGCGGGTGCCGATCAGACCGAGGGTGGCCGTGCCGACCCCGAGCAGCAGCTCGGGCCATCGGATCCACCGCCCACCCCCCATGCGGCCACCATACGGACCGGGGCGTGCCCGCCGGCCCTTCCACCGGCCGGCGCCCCTCCTCCAACTGGCCGGTCCACCGGCCCGCCGCACGAGGCCCGCGCCTCGTCCGGCCGCCTACCGTCGGTCGGCGTGATCAGCGACGCCCCCGCCTTCCTCGGCCAGTTCGCCCGCTACCCGTTCGCCACCGGCGCGGTGCTGCCCAGCGGCACGGTCCTCGCCCGGGACATCACCGCCGCCGTGCCACGCACCGGGCATCCGCTGGTGGTGGAACTCGGCCCCGGCACCGGCGCGTTCACCCGGGCCATCCAGCAGCGGCTGGCCGGACGCGGGCACCACCTGGCGGTCGAACTCAACCCGACCTTCGCCGCCGCCCTGGCGCGCCGGCACCCGACCGTGGACGTGGTACGCGCCGACGCCGCGAGCCTCGACCGGGTGCTCGCCGACCGGCACCTGCCGGCCGCCGACGTCGTGGTGAGCGGGCTGCCCTGGGCCGCGTTCGGCGGCGGGCGGCAGATCGCCGTCCTCGACGCGGTGCTGCGATCGCTCCCGCCGGGCGGAGTGTTCACCACGTTCGGGTACCGACACGCGTCGCCGACCCGGCCCGCCCGCCGCTTCCGGCGGCTGCTGACCGGGTCGTTCGAGGAGGTGACGATCGGGCGGACGGTCTGGGTCAACCTGCCGCCGGCCCTGGTCTACCACTGCCGCCGGCCGGTGAGTCGCTGAAGGCCGGCACCCGGTTACGGGTGCCGGCCTTCGCGTGTGTGCTTACTTGGTCCAGTGCTGGTCGACCAGGTCGGTGGCCTGCTTCTCCCACTGGGCGTAGGCGTCCGGGTAGGCCGACACCTGCACGGTCTGGGCGGCCTTGGTCAGCGGCATGTCCTGCCAGCCGTCGACCTGCTTGAGGCCCTTGAGGAACGCAAGCGTGGAGTACTCGGGGTCGGTGATCTGCTCCGGGGTGCCCCAACCGGAGGAGGGGCGCTGCTGGAACAGGCCCAGCGAGTCGTGATCGTTCTTGTCGCCGAGGTGGCCGAGGTTCTCCAGCTTCGACTCCTGCAACGCGGTGGCGATCGAGACGATCGCGGCGCGCTCGGGCAGGCCGGCCTTCTTCGTCGCGGCGATGATCGCCTTGACGTTGGCGGTCTGCTCGTCGTTGAGAGTGATGGTCGACTGCTCACCCTGCACGCTCGCCACCGCGACCGGCTTGGTGCCGGCGTGGGCGGGGGTGTCGGCGTGCGCGGCGATCGGACCGGCGAACACACCACCGGTGAAGGCCAGACCAGCGATACCGAGAATGCTCTTGCGCAGGATCGTGTTCATGGGGGGCTCCATTCGGGGGTCGACGCACCCGGGGGACGGGGTGCGGGCACCGTCAGGCGCTCAAGAAGTCTTCGGGGGGTCCGGCTTGCTCGCGGGGCAGGAGGGTGCCTCGTCGCGGGTGCCGGGAGTGTGTGTAACGACCGGGCGGCCACCGTCATTCCCGGGGCCGTCACCGCAGGGGATGCGGGTCGGCCCGCCTCCGGGCCGGCGGCGCGGTGCGCTCGCCTTCCTCGGTCGTTCACCCGTCTACAACGCCCCGCACCCCGCGACGATTCCACCCCCAGGGTGCCGCCCACCACCCCCGAACCAGACAAATAACTCATCCGGGAAACATTCGACTGGAACGTCACGGGCGTCCCGGGGTCACGCAGACCTCCATGGCGTTTCCACCCACGCCTCACCGTCCCCACGACTGGAACGCCATGGGTGTCTCACGCCCTCACACGACCGCACCCGCGGCGGTGACCAGCCCGCCGCGGCCCGGCCCGGCCCGGCCCAGCGATCTTGGAGTTGTGGCACCTCCGATATCCGGGTGAACCCGACATTCCCCGGCACCGCAAGTCCAAGATCAACGAAGCGGGCGCCGGCTCGCCGAACTGGAGTCGATCAAGAAGGGTCAGGCGGCGGGCCAGTCCTGGGAGGCCATACGCGGCGAGACCGCCCCCGGAGGGGCGGCCTCGAGCCAGGAGAGGAAACCGGTGACCGTGGACCGCGCCATGGCGATCTCGACCGGAGCCTGGTGACTGGTACAGCGCAGGATCACCCAGTCGGCCGGCATGGAGAGGCGCTCCTGCCCCTCGGGCAGCCGCCGGCGCTCCACGGCCAGCCCCTTGCGGGAGAGCACCCGCTTCGGGCGCAACGCGAAGCTGAACATGCGGTACCAGCGGAGCTGGTCGCCGGCGAACCGACCGAAGCCGGGCGACCAGCCGCGACCGTCGAGCATGGTGGTCACCCGGACGCTCAGCCGGATGATGCCACCGCTACGGGTGAACAGGGCCCGCCGGATGAAGAGGATCAGAAGCCCGACGACGACGACCGCGACGCCGATTCCGATCCCTTCCACGATCTCCATCGGCGGGTCGGCTCAGCGGGCCGGGGTTGCCGGGGTGGCGCTCTCGGCCAGGACGGTCACGCCCTCGCCGGTCACCGACAGGAAGCCGCCGGCGACGTCGTAGGCGACCTGCTGGCCGCCGGCCTGCTTGATGCGGACCTGGCTGGGCTCCGCGAGCTGGCCGAGCAACGGCGCGTGCCCCGGCAGCACACCGAGCTCACCCTCGGTCGTCCGGGCGACGACCATCTCGGCCTCACCGGTCCAGACCTTCTCCTCGACGGCTACGAGCTCGACGTGAAGCTGCTGTGCCACGCTGTCTCCTTGCTGCGGCGGCGGATTGCCGAAAGTCTAGTCGCGCACTCGTCGACCGCCCAAGGCGGGTGGTGAGAGCCGGACCACGGCGTCCCGCACCCGCTCAGGCTACTTGCTCTTCTGCTTGAAGTCGGGGTGCTCCAGCAGGAAACCGTCCAACTGGTCGGTGCGCAGCGCGGCGAAGAAGTCGTCGGACGGGGCGAGCAGTTCCTCGCCCCGGTAGGCGCTGCCCTGGCCGATCGGCCCGCCGGGCAACTTGATCGTCTCGATCGCGTCGGGACGGATGTCCTTCAGGGCGAGCCCGAAGTCGACGACGCTGTTGCCCCGGCCGTTGAAGATCAGCGACTGCCCGGCCGCGCGCAGCACCCGGTCCAGCTTCACCGGGTTGGCCACCACGTCCGCGCTGAACGCCTGGCTCACCATCGCCTTGACGAACTGCTGCTGGTGCCGCTGGCGGCCGTAGTCCGCGTCCGGCACACCGTTCTTCGGGTAGCGCTGCCGGACGTAGTCCAGCGCCTGCCACCCGTTGAGGTGGGCGTCGCCCTTCTCGTAGCGCGCCTGCGGGCCGAGGTAGCCGCCGCCGCCGGGCCGCAGCTGGCGTGCCGTGCCGTCCGGCTTGAGGTGTTCGGACTTCACGTCGCGCTCGATGTACATGTCGACGCCCCCCATGGCGTCGACGATCTTCTTGAACCCGCTGAAGTTGATGATCGCGCCGGCGTCGAACCGCTTGATGCCGGTGACCCCCTGCACGGTCCTGGCGAGCAGCTCGAAGCCCTGGGCGGCGCTCGGGTCCTTGCCCGGCACGTTGCTGCCGTGCGACATGGCGGCGTTGATCCGGTCGGTGCCGCCGCGGTAGTCGGCCTTCGGGAAGGCCGGGATGTCCACCCGCAGGTCGCGGGGAAGCGAGAAGAGGTAACCGCGGTCCATGCCGGCCGGTACGTGCAGGATCATGATCGAGTCGGAGAGCGGCCGGGTCCTCGGGTTGCGGGGGTCGATGCCGACCAGCAGGATGTTGAGCGGGCCCTTGATGTCGCTCTTCTTCTCGGTGGCGCCGGCGGCCTGGTCGCCGAAGAGGTCGCCCTTGCCGACCGCGCCCTCGTAGCGCGCGACGAGCGTGTGGTATCCCACCAGCACCGAGCCGCTGAGCACCACCATGACGATGCCGAGGATGGTGCAGACCCGGGCCCACCGGGGCACGCCACGCCACATGGACCGCTTGCCGCGATCCGTGCCGCCCTTACCCACGAGCATCTCCAATCGTCGCGCCTACGAAGAAGAGACGGGCGCGGGGGTCCGTTCCGTTGCAGAGATCAACGGCCGTGATGCGAATTCGTGTCACGAACGGTACCGCGCCAGTAGCCGAACCGCCCGCCGGCGAACCGGGCATCCGGCACGTCAGCGGCCCGGAACAGGCGAAGGCCGCCCCGACCAGATGTCGGGGCGGCCTTCGTGGTGTGAGCGGGCTCTCAGCCCTCCTCGTCCATCAGCTCCTTGGCCTTGGCCTTGAGGTCCTCCAGGCCACCGCACATGAAGAACGCCTGCTCCGGGAAGTGGTCGAACTCCCCCTCGCTGATCCGGCGGAAGGCGTCGATGGTCTCCGAGATCGGGACCGTCGAGCCCGGCACGCCGGTGAACTGCTCGGCGGCGTACGTGTTCTGCGAGAGGAACCGCTCGATCCGGCGGGCGCGGCCGACGGTGAGCTTGTCCTCCTCGGAGAGCTCCTCGATGCCGAGGATGGCGATGATGTCCTGCAGGTCCTTGTAGCGCTGCAGGATCCGCTTCACCTCGGTGGCGACGGCGAAGTGGTCCTCGCCGACGAACTCCGGGGCGAGGATCCGGGACGAGGACGCCAGCGGGTCCACGGCCGGGTAGATGCCCTTGTCGGAGATCGACCGCTCCAGGTTGGTGGTCGCGTCGAGGTGGGCGAACGTGGTGGCCGGCGCCGGGTCGGTGTAGTCGTCGGCGGGCACGTAGATCGCCTGCATCGAGGTGATGGCCTGGCCCCGGACGGAGGTGATCCGCTCCTGGAGCTCGCCCATCTCGTCGGCCAGGGTCGGCTGGTAACCCACGGCGCTCGGCATGCGGCCGAGCAGCGTGGAGACCTCGGAACCGGCCTGGGTGAAGCGGAAGATGTTGTCGATGAAGAGCAGCACCTCCTGCTTCTTCACGTCGCGGAAGTATTCCGCCATGGTGAGCGCGGAGAGCGCCACCCGCAGCCGGGTGCCCGGCGGCTCGTCCATCTGGCCGTAGACCAGTGCGGTCTTGTCGATGACGCCGGACTCGGTCATCTCGGCGATGAGGTCGTTGCCCTCGCGGGTGCGCTCACCCACGCCGGCGAAGACCGAGGTACCGCCGAAGTTCCGGGCCACCCGGGTGATCATCTCCTGGATGAGCACCGTCTTGCCCACGCCCGCGCCGCCGAACAGGCCGATCTTGCCGCCCTTGACGTACGGGGCGAGCAGGTCGATGACCTTGATGCCGGTCTCCAGCATCTCGGTCTTCGGCTCCAGGTCCGCGAAGGCCGGGGCCTTGCGGTGGATGCCCCAGTGGTCGTCGGCCTGGATGGTCTCGCCCTCGGTGAGGTTGAGGCACTCGCCGATCGCGTTGAACACGTGGCCCTTGACCGCGTCGCCCACCGGCACGCTGATCGGCGCGCCGGTGTCGCGGACGTCGGCGCCCCGGACCAGACCGTCGGTCGGCTGCATCGAGATGGCGCGGACCAGGTTGTCACCCAGGTGCTGGGCGACCTCCAGGGTCAGCGTCTTTTCACCGCCGGAGAGCGTCACGTCGACGTGCAGGGCGTTGAACAGCCCCGGCATGGCGTCGCGCGGGAACTCGGCGTCGACGACCGGGCCGATGACCCGGACCACGCGACCCGTGGCCGTCTTGGGCTCCGCCGGATTCCCGGCGACGGTGGAAACAGTCATCACACTTCACTTCCCGACGCGGCCAGCGCGTTCGCGCCGCCGACGATCTCACTGATCTCCTGGGTGATCCCGGCCTGACGGGCCGAGTTCATCTCACGCGTGTACTTCTCGATCATCTCTTCGGCGTTGTCGGTGGCGCTCTTCATCGCCCGCCGACGGGCGGCCGACTCACTCGCCGCCGACTCCAGCAACGCCGCGTAGATCCGCGTGTTGATGTACTTCGGCAGGAGTGCGTCGAGCAGCGACTCCGGCTCCGGCTCGAACTCGTACGCCGGAAGCAGGCCGCCCGGTGCCTCGGAGCGCGGACGCTCCTCGACCTCCATCGGCCCGATGATCCGGGTGAGCGGGTTCTGCGTCATCAGGGACTTGAACTCGGTGTAGACGATGTGCAGCTCGTCCACGCCGAGGATCCCGTCCGCGCCGGCGTGGCCGTCCGCGTCGTCCGCGCCGGCGGTGAACGCCTTGATCAGCGTGTCACCGACCTCGCGGGCGTCGTCGAACGACGGCTGCTCGGAGAAACCGGTCCAACTGCCGGCGATCTCCCGGTTGCGGAACCGGTAGTACGCCACGCCCTTGCGGCCGATGACGTAGAGCACCGGCTCCTTGCCGTCGGCGCGCAGCCGGGCGATCAGCGACTCGGCGGTGCGGATCGCGTTCGAGCTGTACCCGCCGGCCAGGCCACGGTCGGCCGTGACCAGCAGGACGCCGGCCCGCCGCACCCGCTCACGCGAGGTGAGCAGCGGGTGGTCGATCCGCGCGTTCGAGGCCAGCGCCGTCAGCACGCCGGTGATCGCCTCGGCGTACGGCAGCGAGGCCGCCACCTTGGCCTGGGCCTTGGCGATGCGGCTCGTCGCGACGAGCTCCATCGCCTTGGTGATCTTCTTCATCCCCTTGGCGGAACGGATCCGCTGTCGGAGAACGCGTACCTGCGCGGCCATCGGATCAGCTCTCGGCCGGGCGGTCGGTGCTGCCGTCGCGGAAGCGGGTCACCGTCTCGCGGGTCTGCTCGCCCTCGAGCGCCTCGGCCGGGGCCTCGTTGATCCGGACCTCGTCCTCCTTGCCCAGGAAGACCTGCTTGAACTCGGTGATGGCCGAGTCCAGCGAGGAGATGATGTCGTCGCCCCACTTGTTGTCCGCGATCGCGGCCAGCACGCCCTCGTGCTTGTGCCGGAGGTACTGGAGGAACTCCGACTCGAAGCGGCGGACCTCGCCGACCGGGACGTCGTCGAGCTTGCCCTCGGTGCCGGCCCAGACGGAGACGACCTGCTCGTTCACCGGGTACGGCGAGTAGTTCGGCTGCTTGAGCAGCTCGACCAGGCGGGAACCACGGGCGAGCTGGTTCTGCGAGGCGCGGTCCAGGTCGGAGGCGAAGGCGGCGAACGCCTCCAGCTCACGGAACTGGGCCAGGTTGAGCCGCAGCGAGCCGGCGACCTTCTTCATCGGCTTCACCTGCGCGGCGCCGCCGACCCGGGAGACCGAGGTGCCGACGTTGATGGCCGGCCGGACGCCCTGGTTGAACAGGTCGGTCTCGAGGAAGATCTGACCGTCGGTGATCGAGATGACGTTGGTCGGGATGAACGCCGAGATGTCGTTCGCCTTGGTCTCGATGATCGGCAGGCCGGTCATCGAGCCGCCGCCCAGCTCGTCGGAGAGCTTGGCGCAGCGCTCCAGCAGGCGGGAGTGCAGGTAGAAGACGTCACCCGGGTAGGCCTCACGGCCCGGCGGGCGGCGCAGCAGCAGCGACACGGCCCGGTACGCCTCGGCCTGCTTGCTCAGGTCGTCGAAGACGATCAGGACGTGCTTGCCGCCGTACATCCAGTGCTGCCCGATGGACGAGCCGGTGTAGGGCGCGAGGTACTTGAAGCCGGCCGGGTCGGAGGCCGGGGAGGCGACGATGGTGGTGTATTCCATCGCGCCGGCCTCCTCCAGCGTCCCCTTGATGGAGGCGATGGTGGAGGCCTTCTGGCCGATCGCGACGTAGATGCAGCGGACCTGCTTCGTCGGGTCGCCGGAGCGCCAGTTGTCCCGCTGGTTGAGGATGGCGTCCAGCGCGACGGTGGTCTTGCCGGTCTTCCGGTCGCCGATGATCAGCTGACGCTGACCGCGGCCGACCGGCGTCATCGCGTCGATGGCCTTGATGCCGGTCTGCAGCGGCTCGAAGACCGACTGCCGGGCCATCACGTTCGGGGCCTGCAGCTCCAGCTCGCGGAAGCCCTCGTTGGCGATGTCGCCGATGCCGTCGATCGGCTCGCCGAGCGCGTTGACCACGCGGCCGAGGAACGCGTCACCGACCGGCACGGAGAGCACCCGGCCGGTGCGCTTGACGCGCTGACCCTCTTCGATCCCGCCGAAGTCACCGAGGACGACGACACCGATCTCCCGGACGTCGAGGTTCAACGCCACGCCGAGCGTGCCGTCCTCGAACTCCAGGAGCTCGTTGGTCATGGTCGAGGGGAGACCCTCGACGTGGGCGATGCCGTCGCCGGCGTCGGCGACGGTGCCGACCTCCTCGCGGGAGACGTCGGCCGTGTAGGAGGAGACGTAGCGCTCCAGGGCGCCGCGGATCTCCTCCGTCGAGATGGTCAGCTCGGCCATCCTCTGCTTCCTTAAAGTTCAGGGGTCCGGGATACCTAGTACCGACCGGTCCGATGGCGTCGAATCAGGGCTGCTAAGACGCTGGTCAGCGCTTCGCGAGCGCGTTGCGGGTCTCGTTGAGGCGGCGCAGGACGGTGCCGTCGTACAGGTCGGAGCCGACCCGTACGCGCACCCCGCCGAGCACGTCGGGGTCGACCGTCTGCTTGACGGACACCTCCCGACCGTACATCTCGGAGAGGCGGGCACCGAGGCGTCGCTCCTCCTCGTCGGTCAACGGGGCCGCCACGGTCACGTACGCGACCTGACGGTCCCGCCGGTCGGCCGCCAGCTCGACCAGCCGGGTGAGCGCTCCGACGAAGGAGCGCCCCCCGAAGCCGGCGAGCGCGGCCTCGACGAGTCGGACGGTGACCGGCCGGGCCTTGCCGTCGAGCAGCTGACCGGTGAGGCCGGCCCGCCGCTCGGCCGGGGCCATCGGGTCGGAGAGCGCGTTGGACAGCTCGGTGGAACCGGAGACGACCTGCCCGAAGCGGAACAGCTCGTCCTCGACCTCGCCCAGCTCGCCGGCGGAGTCGGCGCTCGCCAGGAGCGCCTCCACACCCAGCCGCTCGACGCCGTCGAGCAGTTCCGACGGTGCCGACCAGCGTCCCGAGACCAGCGCGGTGAGCAGGTCGAGCGCCTCCGCGCCGACCTTGCCGCTGATGATCCCGGTGAGCAGCGCGCCGCGGTCCTCGCCCGAGCGGGCCGGGTCGGAGAGCGCCCGGCGCAGCCGCGGCTCGCGCCGCAGCAGGGCGGCGACGGAGAGGATGTCGTCGGCGGTGGAGGCCACCGCCGACGGCTCCGCGCCGCGGACGTACGCGTCGAGGCGCGCGACCCCGGCGGCGTACGACTCCCGGCTGGCGGCCTGCATCAGCGGGCCCCCGTGCTCTCGAGACCGTTCAGGAACCGGTCGACGGTGCCCTTGCGACGCGCCTCGTCGGCCAGCGACTCACCGACGATCTTGCTGGCCAGGTCCACCGCTATGGTGCCCATCTCGGTGCGCAGCTCGCGCACGATGGTGGCCCGCTCGGCCTGGAGCTGCTCCTTGCCGGCGGCGATGACCCGGTCGGACTCCTCGCGCGCCTTGGCGAGGATGTCCTGGCGGATGCCCTCGGCGTCGGCCCGGGCGTCGTCCCGGATCCGGGCGGCGTCCGTGCGCGCCTCGGCGAGCTGGGCACGGTACTGCTCGAGCAGCTGGTTCGCCTCGGCCTGCGCGGCCTCGGCGCGCTTGATGCCGCCCTCGATCGCGTCGACCCGGGCCTGGAACGTCTGCTCCATGCGCGGGAAGACGAACTTCATCAGCACGAAGCAGAGGACACCGAAGGCGACCAGCCCGACCACGATCTCCTGCCAGACAGGGATGATCGGGTTGTGGGTCGTCTCACCACCCTCAGCGGCGAGGAAGAACATGGAAGACCTCCCGGTCAGAGGGGTGGGGTCAGCCGGCCCAGATGAAGCCGAAGGCGATGCCCAGCAGCGCCAGCGCCTCGATGACGGCGAAGCCGATCCAGACGTACGGGAGGGTCATCCGGGACGACTCCGGCTGGCGGGCGGTCGACTGGATGTAGGCCGAGAAGACCAGGCCCACGCCGATGCCCGGGCCGATGGCGGCCAGGCCGTAACCGATGGCAGCGGTGCTGCCCGTTACCTCGGCAAGGATGCTCATTGCGGTTCCTCCTGGTTATCACGCGTGACGGTCACGCGGATCGACAACGGTTGGTGCGAAAGTTTCGGATCAGTGCTCGTCGGCGAGGGCGCCCTGCACGTAGCTGGCGGTCAGCACCGTGAAGACGTACGCCTGCAGACAGATCACCAGGAACTCGAGGAAGGTCAGCGCGATCGTCATCACCCAGGACAGCACCGACACCGGCGCCAGCCAGACGTTGGCGCTGATCATGGCGAAGCCGCCGAGCGTGAAGACCAGCAGGAGCATGTGGCCGGCGAACATGTTCGCGAAGAGACGGACGGCCAGCGAGAACGGCCGGACCAGGAAGGTCGAGAAGAACTCGATCGGGATCAGCAGCGGCAGGATGTACCAGGGCGCCGGCGGGATCAGGGAGTTCTTGAAGTACTTCACGAAACCGTGGTGCCGGATGCCGACGAAGTTGAACATCAGGTAGCTGATCACGGCGAGGATGGCCGGGAACGCGATGTGCGAGTTCGGCGAGATCTGGAAGAAGGGCACGATCGCGAAGAAGTTCGTCAGCAGGATGAAGCAGAAGAGCGTGGTGAAGTACGGCGCGAACCGCACCCCCGCGTGCCCGATCATGTCCACCGCGATGTTGTTGCGCACGAAGCCGTAGATGGACTCCGCGTACCACTGCTTCTTGGTGGGGACCAGCTGCGGGTTCCGGTAGCTGACCAGGAAGAAGATGATCAGAATGCCGACGGCGACCCACACCATCGCCGTGATCTTGGTGAACCAGTACGAGTTCTCCGCACCCCAGGGCAGGATGCTGGGCAGGTAGAAGTCCCCCACCTTCGGCGGGAATTCCGCCTGGCCCTGAGCCAGGACGTTCGCCTGTCCGAACACCGCGTCCCTTCCTAAGTAGGCGTGCCCAGCCGGCGGACGACCAGGATGATGCCCCCGGCCATGCCGAGCACGACCCCGATGCCGGTGGCGACGCCGCCGGTATCGAGCCAACGGTCGACCAGCCAGCCGATGAAACCCCAGACGAGCATGCCCCCGATGAGGTATGAGAGCGCGGTCCAACCCTGACCGGCACCGGACGGAACGTCGCCCGAGCCGCCAGTGTTGGGGGGTTTCTGGTCACCGGCCATGACGGGGCGAACGATATCAGTCGAGCAGAAGAGGTTGTGCCTCACCCCCCGCACAACCTGGTTGTGTGGGACACGGGCGGGCGAAGTCGTCTGGAGGCACCGTACTCCTCCCCCGCCACTGAGAGAATGACCGATCGCGGACACGTCCGCGCGTCGTCCGAAGGATGGGACGGGTCAGCCCGTCGCCCGTCGGGCGTGGACGGTCGCCAGCCACCAGACGTGCACGCCGGTCCAGACCACCACGCCCGCGGCGATGCCCAGGCAGAACGGGATCAGCCCCGGCCAGCCGGTCGAGCCGACCAGGACCATCACCCCGCCGAGCGCGGTGATCTTGGCGATGTAGAGGCCCAGCCCGAACGGCAGCACGAGCTGCGGATCGCGGGCGTCGGCCCACGCCAGCACCACCGTGGTCAGCGTGTAGCTGGCGGCGGTGACGGCCACCCCGGCCGCCGCGCCGAGCGCGCCGTCCGCGCCCCGCCACACGCCGCCGACCACCGCCGCCACCGCCGCCATGACCGCCACCGCGGCCAGCAGCACCGGCAGGTGGCGCAGTCGCCAGCCACGGTCCGCGGCCGCCTCCGCCGCGCGCGTCCCCGGCTCAGCCACGGGGGTACGCCGGGAACGCGGTGACCAGCTCGGTCACGTCGGCGGCCACCCGGGCCAGCTCGTCGGCGCCACCGGGCGACTCCGGATCGGTCCGGACCGCCCGGCAGATCAACGCCGCGATCCGCCGCATCTCCCCCTCGCGCATGCCCTGGGTGGTGACGCTCGGCGTGCCCACCCGGACGCCGGAGGCGACCATCGGCGACTGGGGGTCGTACGGGATGGCGTTCTTGTTCAGCGTGATCCCGGCGGCGTCGCAGCGGGCCTCGGCCTGCGCGCCGGTCACGCCGGTCTCCCGCAGGTCGAGCAGGGCCAGGTGGGTGTCGGTGCCGCCGGAGACCGGCCGCAGGCCCTCGGCGGCCAGCCCGTCGGCGAGCGCCCGGGCGTTGCCGACCACCTGGGCCGCGTAGGTGCGGAACTCCGGCTGCGCGGCCTCGCGCAGCGCGACCGCCTTCGCGGCGACCGCGTGCATCAGCGGGCCGCCCTGGGTGAACGGGAAGACCGCCTTGTCGATCCGGGCGGCCAGCGACTCCCGGCACAGGATCATGCCGCCGCGCGGCCCGCGCAGCACCTTGTGCGTGGTCGCGGTGACCACGTCGGCGTGCGGCACCGGCGACGGGATCGCGCCGCCGGCCACCAGGCCGACGAAGTGCGCGGCGTCCACCATCAGGTACGCGTCGACCTCGTCGGCGATCTCCCGGAACCGGGCGAAGTCGATCAACCGGGGGTACGCGGTCGCGCCGCAGATGATCATCTTCGGCCGATGGGCCCGGGCCAGGTCGCGCACCTCGTCGTAGTCGATCGTCTCGGTGTCCGGCCGGACCGTGTAACCGACCGGGTGGAACCACTTGCCGGAGAAGTTCACCCGGCTGCCGTGGGTCAGGTGCCCGCCGTGCGGCAGGTCCATCGCCAGCACGGTGTCGCCGGGCTGCACCAGCGCCGCGTACGCGGCCAGGTTGGCGCTCGCGCCGGAGTGCGGCTGGACGTTGGCGTGCTCGGCGCCGAACAGGTCCTTCGCCCGGGCGACGGCCAGCTCCTCGGCCCGGTCCACCTCGGCGCAGCCGCCGTAGTAGCGCCGGCCCGGATAGCCCTCGGCGTACTTGTTGGTCAGCGTGGAACCCAGCGCGGCCAGCACCGCCGGCGAGGTCAGGTTCTCGCTGGCGATCAGTTGCAGGCCGCCGCGCAGCCGCTCCAGCTCCCCCAGCACCACCCCGGCGATCTCCGGGTCGACGGTGCTGAGCTGCTCGAAGTCCGGCCCCCAGAAGGTGTCCCTCGCGTTCTCCACAGCGAAGGAGTCTACGGAGCCGCACACTGGAGGCCGTGAGATGCCTCGTCACCGGCGCCACCGGCTACATCGGCGGGCGCCTCGCGCCCCGGCTCCTGACCGAGGGGCACGACGTGCGCTGCCTGGCCCGCAAGGCCGGGCGGCTGCGCGACGTGCCCTGGGCCGCGAAGGCGGAGATCGTCGAGGGCGACCTGCGCCGGCCGGAGACGCTGCCGGCCGCGTTCGAGGGTGTGGACGTCGCCTACTACCTGGTCCACTCGCTGGGCCAGCGCGGTTTCGAGGCGGCCGACCGGGAGGCGGCGACGAACTTCGCCGAGGCGGCGCGCGCCGCCGGCGTACGCCGGATCGTCTACCTGGGTGGGCCGGAGCCGGCGGAACGGGAGGGCCTGCCCTCGGCGCACCTGCGCTCCCGCGCGGAGGTCGCCCGGATCCTGCTCGACAGCGGCGTGCCGACCGCGGTGCTGCGGGCCGCGGTGATCATCGGTTCCGGCTCGGCGTCCTTCGAGATGCTGCGCTACCTGACCGAGCGGCTGCCGGCCATGGTCACCCCGCGCTGGGTGCGCAACCGGATCCAGCCGATCGCGGTCCGTGACGTGCTGCGCTACCTGGCCGGTTGCGCGCACCTGCCGCCGGAGGTGAACCGCGGCTTCGACATCGCCGGCCCGGACGTGCTGACGTTCGCGCAGATGATGCAGCGCTACGCCCGGGTGGCCGGGCTGCGACAGCGGATCATCCTGCCGGTGCGCCCGCTCACCCCGGGGCTCTCCTCGCACTGGGTCGGCCTGATCACCCCGGTGCCGAACGCGATCGCCCGGCCGCTGGTGGAGAGCCTGATCCACGAGGCGGTGGCGCACGAGCACGACATCGCCCGGTACGTGCCCGACCCGCCGGACGGGCTGACCGGCTTCGACCAGGCGGTCGGGCTGGCGCTGGCCAAGGTGCGCGACGCGCAGGTGGAGACGCGCTGGTCGAACGCGAGCGGGCCGGACGCGCCGGCCGAGCCCCTGCCGTCGGACCCGGACTGGTCCGGCGGCACGGCCTACACCGACGTGCGGGAACAGGCCGTCGGCGCGCCGCCGGCCGCGCTGTGGCGGGTCATCGAGGGCGTCGGCGGCGAGCACGGCTGGTATTCGTTCCCGCTGGCCTGGTCGGTGCGCGGCTGGCTGGACCGGCTGGTCGGCGGCGTGGGGCTGCGTCGGGGCCGGCGGGACCCGCACCGGCTCCAGGTCGGTGAGGCGCTGGACTTCTGGCGGGTCGAGGAGATCGTCCCGGGCGAGCTGCTGCGGCTGCGCGCCGAGATGCGGGTACCCGGCCGGGCCTGGTTGGAGATGCGCGCCGAGCCGGCCGCCGACGGCCACAGCCGTTACGTCCAGCGCGCCGTCTTCCTCCCGCACGGCCTGCCCGGCCACCTCTACTGGGCCTCGGTCGCCCCGTTCCACGCCGTCGTCTTCGGCGGCATGGCCCGCAACATAGCCCGAGGCGCCGAACAGCCCTCCGGTTAGGCGGGGCCCCTTGTTAACGGCTGGCGTTGACAAGGGGCCCCGCCTTACACCTCAGTTGCCGGTGCGGGGGTTGGTGTGCTGGAAGGCGACGGACTCGCCCGGGGGGACGAAGTCGCGGACCGGCTGGTCGCGCAGGGCCCAGGCGAGGATCCGCCCGACGGCGGGGATCTGCCGCTTCTGCACGCCGCCGCCGACCGCGTCGCGCGGGTCGTCCGGGTTCGCCGCGATGGTCGCCACGGCGAGCTGCGGGGTGAACGCCACCACGGTCTCCGTGGCGTTCCGCTCCGAGCTGCCGGTCTTGCCACCCAGCGGCCGGCGCAGCCCGGGAGCCAGCTCCTCCGCCGTGCCGCCCGCACAACGCCGGTACATCGACTGGTCGCCCACCGGGCAGCGGCTGGCGTCGGCCGCCGCGCGGGCCACCTCGGTGTCGAGCACCTGCCGGCAGTCGGTGTCACCGGCGGCCACCCGCCGGCCGGTCGCGTCCGTGATCGAGGTGACCGGGGTGGGCCGGCACCAGGTGCCCTCGGCGGCCACGGTGGCGTACGCGTTGGCCAGGTCCAGCGGCGTGGTGGCGGAGACCCCGAGGGTGAACGGCCCCCAGCTCGCCGCCCCGTCCCGGGCCATCTTCGCGTCCTGCGGCGAGCGGAACACGATGCCCAGCCGCTCCGCCATCTCGACCACCCGGTCCGCGCCGACCCGCTCGGTCAGCCAGGCGAAGTAGGTGTTCACCGAACGGCCGAACGCGTCCCACATGTCCCGGTCGCCGTCCATCCAGTAGGTGTTGGCGTTCGCCGGGCACCACCGGCCGCCACAGCTGGCCGGACCGCCGGCGATCGGGTACTTGGTGACGTAGACGCGGGGCGCGTCGAACTCGGTGTCCAGCGGCAACCCGGCCTCCAACGCGGCCAGCAGGGCGAACAGCTTGAACGTCGAGCCGGCCTGGTAGCCGGCGATGCCGCCACCCCCGGCCACCAGCTGGTTGACCGTGTTCGGGTAGTTCTGCTGCCCGGCCGGGTTGTCACCCACGCCGTAGCCGCGGTTCACGGCCAGGGCCAGCACCCGCCCGGTGCCCGGCTGCACCACGGCGGTCGGCGCGGCGCGCTGGATCGTCTCCGGGTAGATCGTCCGCACCTGCTCGCTCGCCTTGGCCTGCACGTCCGGGTCGAGCGAGGAGACGATCGACCAGCCGCCGCGGCGCAGCGTGCGCTGCCGCTCGTCGACCGTCGTGCCGAACGCCGGCTGGGCGTTCCACCACTGGGTGAACCAGTCGCAGAAGAAGCCCCAGTCGTTGTGACCGGCGGGCACCGCGGCGCAGTCGTTCGGGGTGGCGCTGGGCTTCAGGTTCAGCGGGTTGGCCTTGGCCGCCGCCGCGTCCGCCGGGCTCACCCGGCCGGTCTCCGCCATCCGGTCCAGCACGTACGCGCGGCGGTCCAGCGCCGCACCGGAGTCGCCGTTGATCGGGTCGTCGTGGTCCGGCGCCCGCACCAACCCGGCGAGCATGGCCGCCTGGCCCAGCGTGAGCCGGGCCGGGGTGGTGGAGAAGTAGCGCTTGCTGGCGGCGGCGATGCCGTACGCGCCGGCGCCGAAGTAGGCGATGTTCAGGTAGCGGCCGAGGATCTCGTCCTTGCCGATGCGCCGTTCCAGCGTCAGCGCGTACCGCATCTCGCGGATCTTGCGCCCGGCGGTGATCTCGGTGGCCGCGGCCCGCTGCTGCTCGGTCAGCCGGGGGTCACCGGCCAGCGCGTTGCGGACGTACTGCATGGTCAGCGTGGAGGCGCCCTGCCGGGTGCCCTCCTTGCGGTTGGCCGTCAGCGCCCGCAGCACGCCGCGCACGTCGACGCCGTGGTGCTCGTAGAAGCGGGCGTCCTCGGCGGCCACGATGGCGTCGCGCATCACCGGCGCGACCTCGCCGACCGGCACGTCCACCCGGTCCTCGACGTAGAACGAGGTGACGAGCGTGCGGCCGTCGTTGGCGTACAGGTTGGAGCGCTGCGCCGGCTGCGGCGCCTTGAGCGCCTCCGGCAGTTCGGTGTACGGCATCAGGTTTTTCACGCCGAGCCCGAAGACCAGCGCGGCCGGCAGCGCCGCGGCGGCCAGGGCCAGGCCGGCGAGCACGCCGGCGAGCAGAACGGTGAACAGCTTGTCGAGATGGGCGCGGTTCATCAGCTCTCCCCGCAGGAGCCGGCCGTACGGACCCGTCAAGAATGACCGGATTCGCCCTTTTGCCCGACCTGTTCGGAGAAATGCGCAGGAAGTTCGCGAGAAAGGATGAACCTCAGGGCAGCAGCGCGGCGGCCAGCGGCTGGACCGTCTCCTCGATCTCGTCGGCCACCCGGCTGAAGCACTGGTCGCCCCGGCCCCAGGGGTCGTCGAGGTCGTCGGTGGTCAACGCGGAGGCGCCCTGCCGGGCCGCCTCGGCGGCCGCCACCAACGCGACGCCCCGGGCGTGCACCGCCTCCGGCGTCGGCGCCGCCGGCGGCAGGGCCGACCGGTCCAGCGCGCCGAGCAGGCGACCGAACTCACCCAGCACGAACGTGCGCCCGGCGGCGTCCGGCCGCAGCGCCACCACGTACTCCTGCTGGTCGGCGGTGGCGGTGAGCACCAGGTCGGCGGCGTCGATCAGGTCGGAGCGCAGCCGCCGCGCGGCGAACCCGGCCACCTCACCGCCCCGCGCGGTCACCTGCCGCGCCGCCGGCGGGTTCATCTCCTCACCGGCGTGCCACCCGCCGGTGCCCGCGCTGTGGCTGTGCACGAGCGCGTCCGAGCCGGCCGGGTCGACGTCGAGACGGGACAGCCGCTCCCGGACGGCGAGCAGCAACAGCCGCTCGGCCATCGGCGACCGGCAGATGTTGCCCATGCAGACGTGCAGGACGGTGAACGGCGGCACTCAGAACCCCCGCTCGTCGAGGGTGCCCGGTGCCACCTCGCGCAGCTTCGCCAACGTCACCGCGCCCTGCCGCAGCACCCGCGGCACCTCGCCGGTCAGGTCGACGATGGTGCTCGGCACCGGGTCGACCGCCGGCCCGGCCTCCAGGTAGGCCCGCACGCCGTAACCGAGCTGGTCGCGGGCCTCCTCGGCGGTGAGCGCGGCCGGCTGGCCGATCTTGTTGGCCGAGGCCACCGCCATCGGCCCGGTCTCCCGCAGCACCTCCAGCGCCACCGGGTGCAACGGCATCCGCACCGCGACCGTGCCGCTGGTGTCGCCCAGGTCCCAGGCCAGACTCGGCGAGTGCTCCACCACGATCGTCAGCGCGCCCGGCCAGAACGCCTCCACCAGGTCGCGCGCCGCCTGCGGCAGCGAGAAGACCAGGCCGTCGAGCGTGTGCCGGGAACCGATCAGCACCGGGGGCGCCTGCCGGGCGCCACCCTTGGTGTCCGCCAGGGCCTTCACCGCGTACGGCGTGAACGCGTCCGCCCCGATGCCGTAGACCGTGTCGGTCGGCAGGACGACGAGTTCGCCGTTCTTGACGGCCTCGATGGCAGCGGCGATGCCGCGGTCCCGGTCGGCGGGCGACCGACAGTCGTAGAGCATCACGAGAAGTCAGTCTGCCACGCCGGAGCGGCGTCGGCGGAACGGCCGTCCGCCCGCCGGGACGCGGTCGCCCACCGGGGCCGCCCGGCCAGGTCCCGGTGCTCCTCGACGCGCTCGTACCGGCCGTCGCCGGAGAACACCGCCGGCACCGCCGCGGCGTGCGTGTCGTCGTGCTCGACGCCGATCACGCCACCCGGGCGCAGCAGCGTCGCGGCGCGCGTCACCACCGGACGGATCACGTCCAGCCCGTCCGCGCCGCCGAACACCGCCTCGTCCGGATCGTGGCCGGCCACCTCCGGCGGCACCGGCACCGACCTCGGCACGTACGGCGGGTTGCAGAGCAGCACGTCGACCCGGCCGGCCAGGTCCGCCAGCAGGTCCGGGCCGGTGACGTCGGCGACCACCACCTCGACCGGCCGGTCTCCCGCGGCGGCCCGTGCGGCGGCGTTGCGGCGCAGCCAGGCCAGCGCTGCCGGGGACCGCTCCACCGCCACCACCCGCGCCGACGGCACCTCCTGCGCCACCGCCAGCGCGATCGCGCCGGAGCCGCTGCACAGGTCGACCACGAGCGGCGCGGCCAGCCGCCGGGCCGCGTCGATCCCCCAGCCGGCCAGCAGCTCGGTCTCCGGCCGGGGCACGAACACGCCCGTGCCGACCGCCAGCTCCAGGTGCCGGAAACCGGCCGCGCCGGTCAGGTGCTGCAACGGCTCCCGGGCCACCCGCCGGCCGACCAGCGCGTCGAGCCGATCCCGCTGGGCCGCGTCGAATCCGTCGGCCAACGCCAGCCGGCCGCGCGGCACCTGGAGCACGTACGCGGCCAGTTGCTCGGCCTCCGACCGGGGCGACTCGACACCGGCGGAGGCCAGCGCCCGCGCCGTCCGGGCGACGACCACCGAGGCTCGTTCGCGTTCTGACCCTTCGGACGGGTGTTGCGGGAGTGTGCTCACGCAATAATCATGAAGCGTCGCGGGTCGCCACACGAGCGGGTGCGTCCGGGCGCACACGGCAGGGAGGTCGCGAGTGGGCTGGCTCGACCAGGTCGAGGACCAGGTTGACGCCCTCCGGAGCGCGCGCGCGTTGCAGGAGGCCAGCCGCTCCGCCGAGGCGTGCGTCCTGCTGGATCGCGTGATCCGCACCACCGGCGACCCGTACGCCCGGGCCGACGCGCTGGTCCAGCGCCTGTCCGCGCTGATCAATCTCGGTCGAACGGCCGAGTTCACCCGGGCCATCGAGGACGCGTCCGCCGCGGTGCGGGACCTGGCCGAGCCCTACCTGCACGGGCACCTCAACGCGCTCGCCGCGCTCGCCGCCCACCACCAGGGCGCGCTCGACCGGTGCGTCATGCACCTGGTCCGGGCCGCCCGCGCGCTGGGCGCCGACGACACCCCGGACCGGGACACCGCCTGGGGCTGGCACGACCTGGCGATGGCCTACTCCTACCTCAGCTTCCACGGCCACGCGCTCGGCGCGATCGAGCGGGCCCGCGAGGTCGGGCTGAGCGCCGGCATCCCCGAGGAGACGTTCGCCGCGCCGGGCATCCGGCTGCGCAACGCGGTGGCGCTGGACCACAACGGCGACAGCGACGGCTGCCTGCGGGTGCTCCGGGACGTGGCCGGCGACCTGGCCCGGTTCCTGCGCGGCGGGCGGGCCGGCAACATCCGGCCCAGCAGCCTGGCCGCCTACGGGTACGCCGCCGCCCGGCGGGCCGCGCTCGGCGACCGGGTGGAGTCCGCCGGGGACGCCGACCCGAACCGGCTGCTCGGCCACGGCGGGGACAGCGCCCGCGCCCGCGACCTGCGCCAGCTCGGCCAGGTCTGCCTGGCCGTCGCGGCCGGCCGGCCGATCGAGGCGGTCACCCGGCTGGACGCGATCCGGGTCTCCGACGAGACGCTGGGCGCGGCCGAGTCGCCCCGGCTGCGCAGCGTCGCGCTCGCCCGCGCCGGCGACCACGTCGGCGCGCACCGCGCCGACCGGCACGCGTTCCGGCTGGCCGCGCGGCGCAGCGACCGGCTGCGCGACGTCTACATCGACGGCATCGCCGCCCGGATCGACCACGAGGAGATGCGCCGCGAGGCCGCCCGCTACGAGGGCGAGGCGCTCACCGACCCGCTCACCGGCCTGCCCAACCGCCGCCGGCTGGAGCGCTACCTGGGTGCGGTGGTGTCCCGGGGTGAGCGGGTGGTGATCGGCGTCTGCGACCTCGACGGGTTCAAGGCGGTCAACACCCGCCACGGTCACCACTCGGGCGACCTCGTGCTGCAACGGGTGGCCGGCGTGATCAACCGGGTGATGCGGCGGGGTGACTTCGTGGCCCGCTACGGCGGCGACGAGTTCGTCGTGGTGCTGCCCGACACCGGCATGTCCGAAGCGGTCGAGGTGGCCCGGCGGATCGAGGCGGCGGTGCGCACGGAGGACTGGGAGTCCCTGGTGCCGGGCACACCGGTCGGGGTGACCATCGGCTTCGCCGAGGTCGACGGCAGCACCACGATCAGCGTCCGGGAGGCGCTCGGCGCCGCGTTCGAGTTGGCCGACCGCGAGATGCTGCGCGCCAAGGACCGCCTCCGCGCCAGCTGAGGTGTAAGGAGGGGCCCCCGGTTAACGCCTCCGGTATAGGCGGGGCCCCCTGTTGACACCCGCAGCGCTCAGCGGCGGGACAGCTCGGTCCCGCCGGCCAGCCGGGCCGCGCGGTCCGCCTCGGCCAGCGCGTCGAGCACCCCGTCCAGCTCGCCGGCCAGGGCCAGATCGAGGTTGTACGCGGTGTAGCCGATCCGGTGGTCGGTGATCCGGTTCTGCGGGAAGTTGTAGGTGCGGATCCGCTCCGAGCGGTCCACGGTGCGAACCTGCGCCTTGCGGGCGTCCGAGGCGGCCGCGTCGGCCTGCTCCTGGGCCGCGGCGAGCAGCCGGGCGCGCAGGATCCGCATCGCCTGCTCGCGGTTCTGCAGCTGTGACTTCTCGTTCTGGCAGGAGACCACGATGCCGGTCGGCACGTGGGTGATCCGGACCGCCGAGTCGGTGGTGTTTACCGACTGGCCACCCGGCCCGGACGAGCGGAACACGTCGATCCGCAGCTCGTTCGGGTCGATGGTGACGTCCACGTCCTCCGCCTCGGGCAGCACCAGCACGCCGGCCGCGCTGGTGTGGATCCGGCCCTGCGACTCGGTCACCGGCACGCGCTGCACCCGGTGCACGCCGCCTTCCCACTTGAGCCGGGACCAGACCCCGTTGCCGCCGTCCGGCACGCCCTTGGTCTTGATCGCCAGGGAGACGTCCTTCACGCCGCCGAGGTCGGAATCCTGGGCGTCGATCACCTCGGTGAGCCAGCCCCGCCGCTCCGCGTACCGGGTGTACATCCGCAGCAGGTCGCCGGCGAACAGCGCCGACTCCTCGCCGCCCTCGCCGGCCTTGATCTCGACGATCACGTCCTTGGCGTCGTGCGGGTCACGCGGGATGAGCAGTTCGGCGAGCCGCTCCTCCAGCGCCGGCAGGGCGGCCGCGAGGGTGTCCGCCTCGGCCGCGAACGAGGCGTCCTCGGCGGCCAGCTCGCGGGCGGCCACCAGGTCGGCCCGGGCCTGCTCCAGCTCGCCGGCCGCCTTGTGCAGCGGGACCAGCTCGGCGTACCGCCGGCCGACCCGCCGGGCGGTGCCCTGGTCGGCGTGGATGGCCGGGTCGGCCAGCCGCTTCTCCAGGTCGGCGTACTCGTCGAGGAGGGCGGCCAGGCGCTCACTGCTCATGCTGCGGAGGCTCCTTCGATGAAACCGGCGTAGACGGACGAACGCCCGTGTCCGGCACGGAGCCGGACACGGGCGTCGTCGACGGAGCTACTTGGCCTTCTTGGCCTGAACCTTGGCGTACTTCTGCTGGAACTTCGCGACCCGACCGGCGGTGTCCAGCACGCGCTGCTTACCGGTGTAGAACGGGTGGCAGGCGCTGCAGGTCTCGACGCTGATGGCGCCGCCCTTGGCGGTGCTGCGGGTCGTGAACGTGTTGCCGCAGGAGCAGCGGACCTCGGTGGTCGCGTACTCCGGGTGGATGTTGGGCTTCATGTCGCCTCGGTCCTTTCGTGGGTGGTCGCCGGGTCGCCCTCGGTGCTGCCCGTCGTCGCGACGAGCTCGGACGTGAACCGGAACCGGTGGCCGATTGACCAGTGTGCCATGGGCTTCGGCCGGCCGGCACAGCAGGTCCGCCAGCCGTAACGTACCCTGCCCCTCCCGCATTCCCATCCCCCGCCCCACCACTCCCCCAACCCCGTCGATCATGAAGCTGACCGGAACTTCTGCCCGTTTTGTCGCCCGCCAACTTCATGATCGACAGATTCTCCGGCGAGGGCTCCTCCCCCAGGTTGAGGAGCCCTCGCCGGGAATCACGCGGCGGCGCGGGCCTGCGCCGCCGCGGTGGTGGTCACCGTCGTCTCGGCGCGGACGCCGTTGACGGTGACCGTGAGCAGCACCCGGCCGCCCGGGCGCAGCGCGGTGAGCCGGCCGGTCGCCGGGTCGAAACGGGCCACGTGCCACGGGCGTACCCCGGACGCGTCACCGATGTGCAGGTTGGGCGAGCCGGCCCAGTCGGCGCTGACCGGCGCGGCCACCGGCACCTGCCGGCCGCCGGGCTGGGTGAGCGTGGCCGCCACGGCGGCCGGTGCGCCGAGGCGCACCTCCGCCGGCGCGCTCAGCGCCAGCCGGTCGACGTGGGCGTGGATCTCCGCGTCGACCCACTCCGGCCCCTCGCGCAGCGGGTCGCGGCGGGCCCGCTCCGCCTCCCGCGGCGTCACCGGGTCGACCCCGAACTCGGTCCAGCCGGTGAACCCGCCCTGCCCGGCCGGGGTGGACGGGTCCTTGCCCGCGTTGCCGTTGACCACGTACGGGACGCCGTCCACCCGGTCGGCGTGGAACGTGCCCACGTGCCCGTTGACCGTCAGCGCGCCCTTGCCGGTGCGGTGCTGGAAGTCGGCCAGCCACTGCTCGACCAGGGCCGCCTCCTTGCGGTCACCGAGCTGGCTGGCCTTGGCCGGGCTGGGGTCGCGCGGCGGGTGGTGGAAGAGCACCGCGACCGAGCCGACCGACCGGTCGACGGCGGCCTCGTCCAGCGTCCGGCGCAGCAGCTCCACCTGGTCGAATCCGCCCCCGCGCAGGGAACCGGTGGCCGTGGACAGGGTGACGAAGCGGGTGCCCCGGTGGTCGAAGACGCGGGAGGTGTCCCCGAAGACGCTCCGGAAGTTGTCGATCGGCGCGCCCATGATCTCGTGGTTGCCCGGCACGTAGTAGTAGGGCACCTGGCCGCCCAGTTCCTCGTCCAGGATCCGCTTGGCCAGCGCGAAGTCGGCCGGGTAGGCGGTGTCCACGAAGTCGCCGTCGATGATCAGGAAGTCCGGCCGGGCGGCGCGGACCTCGCGCAGCGTACGGCGGGCCTGGGCGACCAGCTCGCTGTCCGGGTCGGCGGCGACGAACTGGGCGTCGGAGAGCACCGCGAAGCGCCAGGGCGCGCCGTCCACGGTGCCGTCGCGCAGCACCACCCGGTCGGTACGGTTCGGCTCCGGGGGCGCCTGTACGTCCGGCGGCACCCGGGCCACCAGGTCGTCGACGACCACCTCGCTGCGGTACTGCTTCGCCGGGTCGGTCTCGGCCACGTAGAACCGGCGCACCCGCACCGGGTACTGCACGCCGGGCGGGACGGCGAACTCCACATACTTCCAGCCGGTCCAGTCCAGGTACGGGCCACGGAGTACGAACTGGGTGTCCTGCGCGTCGTGCAGGTGCAGGCTCGGCCACTCGCCGGTGCCGTTCGCCTTGATCCACATGCCGAACGCCTGCGGCTGGCCGGGGACGTCGATCCAGGCCGGCGGATCGGCGTACGCGGCCCGGGTGCCGGTGGACTGGCCGAAGTCGTACGACATCCGCAGGCCGGTGCCGGTGTGCCCGTCGGCCGGGGCGACCGAGCCGGCGGCCCGGGCCTGGCTGAACCGCCAGGACGCGGCGTCGTCGAAGCCGGCCACCGGCACGTCGGTCAGCCCGACGGTCACCGGCAGCACCGTGGTGCGCGTGCCGACCCGGGCGGTGACCAGCGCGGAGCCCGCACCGGCGAGCGCCGTGACGGCCAGGTTGCCGTCGGCGGTGGGCGTGACGGAGAGCAGGTCGTGGTCGTACTCCAGCCTCAGGTCGGCCGGTTCGATCGGCGCGGTGTTCCCCTCGGCGTCGTAGCCGACCACGCCGAACAGGTCGGTGTCGCCGGCCCGGTCGAGGCCGACCCGGTCGACGGTGGCGTCGACCCGCTCCAGCGGGCCGAGCACGGTCAGGTCGAGGGTGCCGCGGGCCCGCCCCCGCGCGGCGGTGACGGTGCTCGGGCCGGGGCTGCCGGCCCGGAACACCCCGTCGCCGTCCACCCGCCCGTGCGTGGCACGCCACCGGGGGGCGCCCGCCGCCGGTCCGTACGTCTCGTCGTAGCCCGCGGCGGTGAGCCGCCGGGTGAGGCCGGGGAAGACCCGGGCCGGCCGGCCGCCGCGCACCGGGGCCACGCCCGGCGCGGCGGTCGGGTCACTCGCGGTCTCCAGCCAGAAGCCGGCAAGCCGGCCGCTGCCCTTCGGCGCGTAGACCGCCAGCCCGTTCGGCACCGGTCGTTCGCTGCCGTCGGAGGGGCTGTTCTCCACCTGGACCGCCGCGGCGCCCGGCTCGCGGGCCAGCAGCGTGGAGGATCCGCCGCCGTCGAGGTTGAGCGCGTTCGCCGCACCCAGCTCGACCATCATCCGACCCATCTCGGTCTGGGTGACGCCCCGGCTGTCGACCTGCCGGCCGTCCACCGTCAACATGATCATCTTGCGGCCGTCGGCGGAGAACCCGACCGAGGTACGTGGGGCCAGCGACTGGTCGGCGATGCTCTGCGCCACCCCGCCCCGGACCAGCACGTTGCCGCCGCCGACCGCCGCGCGCAGGTCGCCACCGTCGGACGCGCGCGGGCGCCAGGACACGTCGACGCGGTCGCCGGGACGCAGCGCGGCGAGCCCGTCCGCGCCGGCGTCGCGGCCGAGCAGCACCGTGCTGCCGGCCGGGATCGGCCCCTCCCCCGCCGTGGTGGACACCCCGGCCACCCGGCCACCGGTCAGCGTCACCTCGACCACCCGGGCGGCGCCCTCCACCGCCCGCTGCCGGGGGTACGACCCCCACATCGCGGTGAACACACCGACGCCGTCGCGCTGCACCATGTTGTTGAACTGGGTCAGCGACACCGGCCCGGCGGGCAGCGCGGCGGTGCCCTCGAAGCCGACCTCGACGACCCGGCCGATGCCCCGGGCGTCGATCCCGACCGCGTTGGGGTGCCCGGCGACCGGCGACTGCACCAGCTCGCCGGAGCGGATGCCGACGCCCTGCGCGGCACCGGAGTTGTTGATGTCGAAGAAGTCGCCGTTGACCGCCGCCACGGCCCGGGACCGGTCCACCGTGGCCCGCAGCGGCTCGTCCCGGGTGACCGCCCCGGAGTTGACGTAGTCGACGGTCAGCCCGCCGGAGAGGTCGGCGGTGAGCGCGTCGGCCCGCAGCCAGCCGGCGGCGTCGTACCTGTCGAAGGAGGTCAGGTCCAGGCCGGGCGCGACCGGACGGGTGGTCTTCGCGGTCTCCAGGCCGCCGGCCGGCTCGACACCGGCCGGCGCGGCGGCGGGCGGCGCGGCGGCGGGCGGCGCGGCGGCGGGCGGCGCGGCGGCGGGCGCGGGTGCGGCGGCGGCGGGTGGCACCGGAGCCGCGAGGGTGAGCAGCGGCGTGAGCAGAAGGACGCCGGCCAGACGGGCGGATCGACTGCGGGTTCGCATGGACGCCAGTCAACCCGAGAATGAACAGAAGTTTCAATACCCTGCGACTGAACTGTAGAAAAACTTCATCCGCTGCGGACCCCCGGACACGAACGAGGGGCACGGCCGCCGGCCGTGCCCCTCGTCGTCGGATCCGTCAGGTCACTCGCCCGGGGTGGACTTCGCGATCTGCATCAGGAACTCGATGTTCGTACGGGACTGCTTGAGCCGGTCCAGCAGGAGGTCGAGCGCCGCCTGCGAGTCCAGCGAGTGCAGCACCTTGCGGAGCTTGTGGATGATCGCCAGCTCCTCCGGCGCGAACAGGACCTCCTCCTTGCGCGTACCGGAGGGGTTGATGTCGATCGCCGGGAAGACCCGCTTGTCGGCGATCTTCCGGTCCAGCTTCAGCTCGGCGTTGCCGGTGCCCTTGAACTCCTCGAAGATGACCGTGTCCGCCATCGAACCGGTCTCCACCAGCGCGGTGGCGAGGATGGTCAGCGAGCCGCCGTTCTCGATGTTGCGGGCGGCGCCGAGGAAGCGCTTCGGCGGGTAGAGCGCGGTGGAGTCGATACCACCCGACATGATCCGGCCCGAGGCCGGCGCCGCCAGGTTGTACGACCGGCCGAGCCGGGTCACCGAGTCGAGCAGCACGACCACGTCGTGGCCCAGCTCGACCAGACGCTTCGCCCGCTCGATCGCCAGCTCGGCGATCGTGGTGTGGTCCTGCGGCGGACGGTCGAACGTGGCCGCGATGACCTCGCCCTTCACCGACCGCTGCATGTCGGTGACCTCTTCCGGCCGCTCGTCGACCAGCACCACCATCAGGTGGCACTCCGGGTTGTTGCGGGTGATCGCGTTCGCGATCGCCTGCAGCACCATCGTCTTACCGGCCTTCGGCGGCGACACGATCAGGGCCCGCTGGCCCTTGCCGATCGGCATCACCAGGTCGATCACCCGGGTGGTCAGGATGTGCGGCTCGGTCTCCAGCCGCAGCCGCTCCTGCGGGTAGAGCGGGGTGAGCTTGTAGAACTCCGGCCGACGCCGCGCCTCCTCCGGCTCCATGCCGTTGATGGTGTCCAGCCGGACCAGCGGGTTGTACTTGTCGCGCCGCTGCTCGCCGTCCCGGGCCGCCCGGACCGCGCCGGTGATGGCGTCACCGCGGCGCAGGCCGTACTTCTTGATCTGGGACATCGAGACGTACACGTCGTTCGGACCGGCCAGGTAGCCGGTGGTCCGAACGAAGGCGTAGTTGTCGAGCACGTCGATGATGCCGGCGACCGGGACGAGCACGTCGTCCTCGCCGACCTGCGGCTCGCGGCCACCGCCACCGCCGCCACCGCCGCCGTCCTCGCCACGCTCGCCGCGCCCGCGCCGACGGTCGCGGAACCGGCTGCGCCGGCCCCGCCGGCCGCCGCCCTCGTCGTCGTCGTCGTTGTCCCGATCGGCGCGCGGACCCCGGTCGTTGCGGTCGCCCCGGTCGTTGCGGTCACCGCGCTCGGCACGCTCGCCCCGGTCGTTGCGCTCACCGCGCTCGCCCCGGTCGTTACGGTCGCCCCGGTCGTTACGGTCGCCGCGCTCGTTCCGGTCACCCCGGTCGTTGCGCTCGCCCCGCTCGGCACGCTCGCCCCGGTCGGCACGCTCGCCCCGGTCGTTGCGCTCGCCCCGGTCGTTGCGCTCACCGCGCTCGCCCCGGTCGTTACGGTCGCCCCGCTCGGCACGCTCACCCCGGTCGTTGCGCTCGGCACGCTCACCCCGGTCGTTGCGGTCACCGCGGTCGGCACGCTCGCCGCCGCGCTCGACCCGCTCACGGCCCCGGTCGTCGGTGCGCTCCGCCCGGTCGCCACCGCGCTCGGCCCGGTCGCCGGTCTCGGCGGGAGCCTCCTCGGTGCGCGTCTCGGCCGGCCGCGTCTCCGCGGTCGCGGCAGTGGCCCGGGTGCGGCGTCCGCGGGTACGACCCTCGGTCACCTCGGCGGCCGGCGCCGGCTCGGCGGTGCGACGCTCGCCCTCGGCCCGCTCCTCGCGGACCTCGGCGTGCACCTCCTCACGGGCGGGAGCGGCCGCGGCCGCGACCTCGGCCCGTGGTCGAGGGGTTCCGGCGGCGGCGCCGCCCTGCCGCTCGGTGATCGCACTGATCAGCTCGCCCTTACGCATGCGAGCCGTACCAGAGATGCCGAGCGACGCGGCCAGGCTCTGGAGCTCCGGCAGCAGCATCGCCGACAGGCCGGTGCCGCTACGCCGACGGCGCGTGGGGGCGGCGGTGGTGGCATCGCCAGCGACGTTGGAAACATCCGACGTCACGTCGGTGGTGTCGCTCAATGGATTCCTTCCCTCGATAGGCCGGGGCTGCCCGGAGTCGTGGAACCAGGTGGCCGGGCGGCCTCGGTGCACCCGCCTCGCATGGACGCGTCGCGGGAGTCTGTAACACAGCAGCCGGGCGGTTTCCCGACTCACCAACATCGGTGAGCAGGTCTCGCCGTCTGCGGCGACCTGTGGAAACTGCGGTGCGGCGTAGGCCTTGGGCAGGGGTGGCGGGCTGACCGCCGAGAGCTTCGGGGGTGCGCCGAACCGCAGGAAGATCGCATGCTTCGCGGCTGTGCTCGGTCTAGAGCGTAATCAACTCTTCCGACCTGCGGCAACAGGGTCCCGCTCGGCGTGTCAAAGTCTACCCCGGAAAACCCGGGCCCCGCTGACATCTGTCGGCAACTCCCAACGGCGCCAATCTGTTCCCGCCCCGAACCGCGCCGGCACGTCGGAGAGGGCCAGCACCGTCGGCCCCGCCCCGCTGACCACGGCAGCCACACCGGCCTCACGCAGCTCAGCGACCAGTTTCGCGGTGCCCGGCATCCCCGGCGCCCGCTGCTCCTGGTGCAGGCGGTCGACGGTGGCGGGCAGCAGCAGACCCGGGTCGGCGGTCAGCGCGTGCACCAGCAGAGCGGCCCGACCGGCGTTGGACGCCGCGTCGGCGTGCGGCACGGTGGCCGGCAGCGCGGCCCGGGCCACCGAGGTCAGGCCGCGCTCGGCCGGCACGAAGACGGTGGGACGGACGCCCGGCGCCACCGGCAACGACACCGCCCGGGCACCGGTCGGCTCCGTCCAGGCGATCGTGAAGCCGCCGAGCAGGCAGGGCGCCACATTGTCCGGATGCCCCTCCAGCTCCGCCGCCAGCCGCAGCGCCGCGTCGTCGTCCATCCGCCCCTCGCCGTCGGGCACCAGCGCACGCGCCGCCAGCACCCCGGCCACGATCGCCGCCGAGGACGAGCCGAGCCCGCGGGCCTGCGGGATGCGGTTGACGCACTCCAGCGCCAGACCGGCGGGCTGGCCGCCGAGCCTGTCGAAGGCGGCCCGCATGGCGGTCACCACCAGGTGCCGGTCGTCCGAGGGCAGCTCACCCGCGCCCTCGCCGGTCACCACCACCCGCACACCACCGTCGGTCACCTCGGCGGTGACGTCGTCGTGCCGGCCGAGGGCCAGCCCGAGCGCGTCGAAGCCCGGACCGAGGTTGGCGCTGGTCGCGGGCACCCGGACCCGCACCGGACCGGAGGCGAAAGTCGTCGGCACGGGCTCATGCTAGGGCCTGGGTACGACCACGCACCCGACCCGCCCGGAGCCTGGGACCGGCCGGTCAGCCGGCCCGTCCGGGGGCGGGCGCCTCGGCCGGGTCGGTCAGGGAGAGACCTCGGGTGGCGAAGCGCCAGCCGACCGCGTAGACGACGGTGACCAGGCCGCAGCCGGCCAGCACGGTGCGCTCGTCCACCCGGTCCACCACCAGCGCCACCACCAGCTGGCTGACCGCGATGGCGAGGGTGGCCAACATCATGTCGGTGGCGAAGACCCGGCCGCGCAGCCGGTCCGGCACCTCACCCTGCAGGGCGTAGTTGGACAGCACCCAGTTGCTGCCGCCGCCAAGGTGGGCCAGGAAGACCAGGACCAGCACCAGCGGGAACCAGGACACCGCCGAGGCGCCGAGGTAGGCCAGGCCGTACATCGACATGGACAGCGCGAGGCCGGTGAGCAGCCAGGCCCGGTTGCTGAGCACCCGACGCATCAGGATCGGGCCGACCAGCGCCCCGGCGCCCCGGGCCGCGAAGAGCAGGCCGGCCCCGGCGGGGCCGACCCCGTACACGGCAGCGAGCAGCGGGAAGACGGTCAGCACGCCGTTGCCCAGGCCGACCGCCGACTTCACCGTGACCAGCGCCAGCACGCGCGGCCGGTGGGCGATGTAACCCAGCGCCTCCCGGATCGCCGCCAGCGTGCGCGGCACCGTCGCCGCCGGGTCCCGGGGCGCCTGCAGGGGCCGGCGGATCCGCGCGGCCAGGACCGCCGCCCCGGCGAGGCCCGCGGCGGCCACCCAGAAGCTGGCGTACGGCCCGGACGCGGCGCTGAGGATGCCACCGAGCGAGGCGCCGACCACTGTCATCGTGCCCCAGGCCGAGCCGGCGACCGCGTTGGCCGCCGCCAGGTCTGCCGGTTCGACCACATTGGGCAGCGCGGCCTGGGCGGCAGGCGAGTAGAACGCCTTCGCCACCGCCACGATCGCGATCGCCACCAGCGCCAGCCACGCCGTCCGACCGGAACGGACGCCGAGCAGCAGCAGGATGCCGACGAGCGCGGCCACGTTGGCCGCCATCATGACCCGGCGGCGGTCGAACCGGTCGGCGACGGTGCCGGCGTACGGCAGCAGCAACGCGGTGGTGCCGGTGTCCACGGCCAGCACCAGCGCGCCCCACACCCCGCTGCCGGTCAGGTCGGGCAGGAGCACCAGCAGCGGCACCATGACGAACCAGTCGGCGCCGAAGACCACCAGCTCGGCGAGGAACAGGTTCCGGAAGTCGCGGTTGCGGACGAGGACCGACAGGGTGGGTGACACGCCGGCACCCTATCGGGCCGCTCCCGGGCCGGCAGCGCGACGCAGCAGGTCGGAGACCGTGACGAAGGTGTAGCCGCGGGCCCGCAGCCCGGCGATCATGTCGGGCAGGCCGCGCAGCGCCACCAGCCGCCGCTCGTCGCCGACGTCGTGGCCGAGCAGGATGGTGCCGGGACGCACGTCGGCGACGATCCGCCGGGCGTGCCCCACCGGATCGTGCGGGAACTCGCTCTCGACCATCTGCAGCGTCCAGAGCACCACCCGGTAGTCCAGCCGGGCCGCGGCGTGCAGCACCGCCCCGCCCAGGTGGCCCCAGGGCGGGCGGAGCAGCCGGGGCGCGGAACCGGTGGCCGCGGTGATCGCGTCGTGACTGCGGCTCAGGTCGTCGTGCACGGTGACGGCGTCCATCCGGGCGAGGTCGTGATGCGCCCAGCTGTGGTTGCCCACCTCGTGCCCGGCCATCCGGCCCCGCACCAGTGCGGCGTGCCGGCGGGCCCGCTCACCCACCAGGAAGAACGTCGCCGGCACCCGGTGCTCGGCCAGGGTGTCCAGCACCATCGGGGTCCACTGTGGCCGGGGGCCGTCGTCGAACGTCAGCGCCACCAGCGGAGCGCCGGCCCGCACCCCCCAGACCACCTGCACCCCGCCGCCGCCGACGTCCTGGCGACGGTTGCCGAGGGTGGCGCTGGCCGGGCCGCCGGCCAACGGGAGCCGGCGGTCGGCCACCCACGTGCTCTCCACCGTGGCCGCGGAACCCAGCGCGGCGCCGCCGAGCACCAGTGCGGACCGGCGCAGCAGCGTGCGCCGACCCCACCTGCCCGCGCCGCCCGCCATCGCGCCCCCGCACCCCAAGTAGGCACCAGCTCACCGAGCGTACCGCCCGGCGTGGTTCGGAGGTGCCCCGCGCGCGGTGGAGGCGTTAAGAGGGGCCCCCGCCTATACAGAAGGCGTTAAGCGGGGGCCCCTCCTTTCACTCGGTCGGGGGAAGGGGGGAACGGCGACTCTTCGGCAGGCGGAGCACCTCGAACTGGTCCGTACCGTCGATCAGCGCCCCGGACGGGCGGGCCGGCGGCGCGACCGGCTCGGCCGGCCCCTCCCCGCCGCCGACGGTCACGGGCGTCGGGGTCTCGACCGGGGCCGGCGCCGCGGCCTCCTCGACCGGGTCCGGGGCACCGCCGCGACGGCGGTCCCGGCGGGCCCGCAGCGAGCCCTTGGTGCGCTCCACCATCGTGTAGAGCGTCGGCACCAGGACCAGCGTGAGCAGCGTCGAGCTGAGCAGGCCGCCGATCACCACGATCGCCAGCGGCTTGGAGATGAAACCGCCCTCGCCGGTCAGCCCGAACGCCATCGGCAGCAGCGCGAACACGGTCGCCACCGCGGTCATCAGGATCGGCCGCAACCGCCGCCGGCCGCCCTCGACCACGGCCTCGGTGACGCCCATGCCCTGCGCCCGGTACTGGTTGATCAGGTCGAGCAGCACGATCGCGTTGGTCACCACGATGCCGACCAGCATGAGCACGCCGATCAGCGCCGGCACGCCCAGCGGCGTCCCGGTGGCCAGCAGCAGCGCGATCGCCCCGGTCGCCGCGAACGGCACCGAGATCAGCAGGATCAGCGCCTGGGTCAGGCTGCGGAACGTGGCCACCATGATCAGGAAGACGATCGCGATGGCGGCCAGCACGGCCAGGCCGAGGTCCGCGAACGCGTCCGCCTGGTCGGCGCTCACCCCGCCGATGACGTACGTGGCGCCCGGCACCTCCAGCGCGTCCAGCTTCTTCTGCAACTCCTGCGTGGTGGCGCCGAGGTTCGACCCGGTGGCCGCGCCGGTCACCGAGACGCTGCGCTCGCCGTCGATCCGGGTCACCTGCTGCGGCCCGTCGACCTGGTCGACGTCGGCGATCGCGTCCAGCGTCACCGGTCCCACCCGCAGCGCCCGCAGTTCGGCCACGTTCACCGGCGGCCGGGCCCCGGTGCTGAGCACCACGTCCTGCGCGGTGCCGTCCAGCGTGACCTGGCCGAGCGGCGCCCCCCGGTACGCCTGCGCCACGAGCTGCCCCACGGCCGCCTCGCTGAGACCCGCGCGGGCCGCGGCCACCCGGTCCACGGTCACCTCCACCCGGGGCACCCGGGTGGCCAGACCGGTCGTGACGTCCTCGACGCCGGAAAGGCCGGCCATCGCGGCCCGGACCTCCTCCGCCGCCCGGGTCAGCGTCTCCTGATCGGCGGCCTGCACCACCACCTCGACCTGGTTGGCGGAGGCGTTCTGCCCTCCGCCGAAGGTCAGCTCGCCGACCTCCGGGCCCAGCGCGTCGAACTCCTTGCGCAGGGCCTCCCGCACGGTCGCGGCGTCGGTGTCGTCGGAGAGCGCCAGTGACCAGGACGCTTCGTCGCTGCCGCCGCCGGCCCACGGGTTGTCCCCGCCGCCGGCGCTGACCTGGTAAGTCTCCACCCCCGACGTACGCTTCAGCACCTCCTCCACGCGGGCGGCGGCCCGGTCGGTGCCGGCGAGTCCGGTACCGGCCGGCATCTCCTGCCGGACGGCCAGCGTGTCCTGGCCGGAGTCGTCCAGGAAGTTCGTCTCCAGCTTCTGCGCCAAGCCGAACGTGCCCAGCAGCACCACCAGGCCGAGCGCCACGGTGGCCCACCGGCTCTTCCGCGACCGGGTGGCGAACCCGATCACCGGCAGGTACGCCCGCTGCAACGGGCTGCGCAGCTCCTTCTCCTCGGCGGCCCGGCGCTCGGCCTCGTCGTCGGCGCGGTGACGCGGCCGGAGGAACAAGTAGGCGAGCACCGGGATGACGGTCAGCGACACCAGCAGCGAGGCGAGCAGGGCCACCGTCACGGTGATCGCGAACGGCGCGAAGAGCTGCCCCACGAAGCCCCCCACCAGGGCGATCGGCGCGAACACGGCGACCGTGGTCAGGGTGGAGGCGGTCACCGCGCCGGCCACCTCGCGGACCGCCGTCAGGATCGCCTCCCGCTTCGGTTCGCCGTACTCCAGGTGCCGTTTGATGTTCTCCAGCACCACGATCGAGTCGTCGACCACCCGACCGACCGCGATGGTCAACGCGCCGAGCGTGAGCAGGTTGAGCGAGTAGTCGCCGGCCCAGAGCACGATCAGCGCGACCAGCACCGACAGCGGGATGGAGACCGCGGTGACCACCGTGGACCGCACCGAGAGCAGGAAGACCAGGATCACCACCACCGCCATCAGCAGGCCGAGCAGGCCCTCGGTGGTGAGGCTCTCGATGGACCGCTCGACGAACGGGGCCTGGTCGAAGACCACGGTCAGCTCGGCGCCGGAGGCGGCCTTCAGGTCGTCCAACCGGTCCCGGATGTCGTGCGAGATGCCGACCGCGTTGCCGTCCGGGCTCGCGGTGACCGCGATACCCAGGCTCGGCTTGCCGTTGGTGCGGGTGAACGACGTCGCCGGGGCGAGCTGCTGCTCCACCCGGGCCACGTCACCGAGGCGGACCGGGGTGGCGGGCGCGGTGGTGAGCACGATGCCGCGCAGGTCGTCCACGGTGCGGATCGGGGTGCCGACCTGCACCGGCAGCGACCGGTCGCCGTCGGCCAGCGCGCCGGCCGGCACCGCCACCCCGTTGGTCTTCAACGCCTGCGCGATCGCGGTCGGCGCCACCCGGGCGGCAGCCAGCTTCGCCGGGTCCGGCGTGATCGCCACCACCTGGTCCCGGGCGCCGGTGACGTCCACCGAACGGACCCCGTCCAGCCCTTCCAGCTCGGGCACCACGGTGGCGCGCAGCTTCTCGGCCAACGCCCGCTCGTCGCCGTCGCCGGTCGCGGCGACCACCACGGCCGGCAGGTCGTCAGTGCTGCCGGCGATCACCTGCGGGTCGACGCCCTCGGGGAGCTGGGTCCGGTTGAGCGCGGTCTCCATCTTGTTGACCACGTCGTCCAGGTCGGTGCCGAACTCGTACTGCACCTGGACGGTGGCCGCGCCCTCGCGGGAGGTGGAGGTGACCTTCTCCAGCCCCGGGATGCCCTGGAGGCTGTTCTCGATCGGCTCGGCGACCTGGGACTCGACGATCTCCGGCGCGGCACCCGGGTACGGCGCCACGATGAACGCGGCGGGGAATTCCAGCGACGGCAGCAGCTGCTGCTTGAGCGACGGCACGGCGAACAAGCCGAACGCCGCGGTCACCAACGCGATCAGGGCGATCAGGCCCCGGTTGGCAAGACTGAATCTGGCGAGCAACGACATGGGCGTTGGTCACTCCTGAGGAGGGGTCTGCGGGGTTGCCCTGAGTCTGCCGCACCCGCTCGGGTCGCCCGTTCCCGGGGCGGGTGCGCCTCAGGCCAGGTCGAGGGCGCGCGCGGCGGCGATCGCGTCGTTGGCGACGGTCAGCGGCGCGGGGGCGGTCGAGATGGCCCACTCCGGGTCCTTCAGGCCGTGCCCGGTGACCGTGCACACCACCCGCGACCCGGCCGGCACCCGGCCGGCGTCGGCCTGCTGGAGCAGGCCGGCCACGCTCGCCGCGCTGCCCAGCTCGACGAAGACCCCGACCTCGCGGGCCAGCAGCCGGTAGGCGGAGAGGATCTCCCGGTCGGTGACCGCGGAGATCAGCCCGTCGGAGGCGTCGCGCGCGTCGACGGCCTTGGTCCAGCTCGCCGGGTTGCCGATCCGGATGGCGGTGGCGATGGTCGACGGCTCGGGCACCATCTGGCCGGTGACGATCGGGGCCGCCCCGGCCGCCTGGAAGCCGTACATCCGGGGTGCCTTCGTGGCGTTGCCGTCGCGCAGGTCCTCCGAGTAGCCCATCCAGTAGGCGGAGATGTTGCCGGCGTTGCCGACCGGCAGGCAGTGGATGTCGGGCGCGTCGCCGAGCGCCTCGACGATCTCGAAGGCGGCCGTCTTCTGCCCGTGCAGCCGGTAGATGTTGACGGAGTTGACCAGCGCGACCGGGAAATCCTGGGCGAGCTTGCCGGCCAGCGCCAGACAGTCGTCGAAGTTGCCCTGCACCTGGAGCAGCTTCGCGCCGTGCACGAGCGCCTGGGCCAGTTTGCCCAACGCGATCTTGCCCTGTGGCACCAGCACGGCGCAGGTGATCCCGGCGCGCGCCGCGTACGCGGCGGCCGACGCGCTGGTGTTGCCGGTGGAGGCGCAGATGATCGCCTTGTCACCGCCCTCGACGGCCTTGGAGACGGCGACCGTCATGCCCCGGTCCTTGAACGAGCCGGTCGGGTTCGCGCCCTCGACCTTGAGCCACACGTCGGCGCCGACCCGGGCGGAGAGCACCGGCGCCGGCAGCAGTGGCGTGTTCCCCTCGTGCAGGGTCACGACGGGAGTGGCGTCGGTGATCGGCAGCCGGTCCCGGTACGCCTCGATCAGCCCTCGCCACATGTCCCGCTCCTCGCCTCCGTCGCCCCGGTCGCGGGGCCTGCCACCAGCGTGGCCCAGCCTGCCCCGCCGGCCACCGCCACACCCTGCCTTAACCATCAGGCGGGACGGTGGGGTTACGCCCCGCCCTCGACCCGTAGCACGCTGGTCACCGAGCGGACCGTGTCCAGCCCGCGCAGCTCCCGCACGGTGGCGGCGAGCGCGGCGTCCGGCGCGACGTGGGTGACGATGACCAGCTCGGCGTCGCCGCCGGCGGGTCCCTGCCGCACGGTGGCGATGGAGACCTCGTGCCGGGCGAACACCCCCGCCACCGACGCCAGCACACCCGGCCGGTCGGCCACGTCGAGGCTGATGTGGTAGCGGGTGAGCGCCTCCCCCATCGGCCGCACCGACAGGTCCGCGTACGCCGACTCGCTGGCCTGGCGCACCCCGGCGATGCGGTTGCGGGCCACCGCGACCACGTCGCCGAGCACGGCGCTGGCGGTGGGCGCGCCGCCGGCGCCGCGGCCGTAGAACATGAGCTGCCCGGCCGCGTCGGCCTCGACGAAGACCGCGTTGAACGCGTCGCCGACCCGGGCGAGCGGGTGGGTCAGCGGGATCATCGCCGGATGCACCCGGACGTTGACGGTCTCACCGCCCGCGGCGTCGACGCCCCGGGCGGCGATGCAGAGCAGCTTGATCGTGCAGCCCATCGCCTTGGCGCTGGCCACGTCCGCTGCGGTCACCTCGGTGATGCCCTCTCGGTGCACGTCGGCGGCGGTGACCCGGGTGTGGAACGCCAGCGAGGCGAGGATGGCGGCCTTGGCGGCGGCGTCGAAGCCCTCCACGTCGGCCGTCGGGTCGGCCTCGGCGTATCCCAGCTCGGTGGCCTCCTCCAGCGCCTCGGCGAAGCCGGCGCCGGTCGCATCCATGGCGGAGAGGATGAAGTTGGTGGTGCCGTTCACGATGCCGGTGACCCGGGTGATCCGGTCGCCGTGCAGCGACTCGCGCAGCGGGCGCAGCAGCGGGATGGCGCCGGCGACGCTTGCCTCGTAGTAGAGGTCGGCGCCGCCCTCGGCGGCCGCGTCGTGCAGCGTGGCGCCGTCCTCGGCGAGCAGCGCCTTGTTGGCGGTCACCACGCTCTTGCCGGCGCGCAGCGCCTCGACCAGCCAGCCCCGGGCCGGCTCGATGCCGCCGACCACCTCGACCACCACGTCCACGTCGTCCCGCTTGATCAGCCCCAGCGGGTCGGTGGTGAACAGGCTGTCGTCCACCGGCAGGTCGCCGCGGTCGCGGCCGAGCCGGCGGACGGCGATGCCGGCGATCTCCAGCGGCGCGCCGATCCGGGCGGCGAGGTCGGCCGACTGCTCGTGCAGCAGGCGAACGACGTCGCTGCCGACCGTGCCGCAGCCGAGAAGTGCCAAGCGAACCGGTGAGGTCATCCCACATCCAATGCGAGCAGGTCGTCTTCCGTCTCCCGGCGAACGATCACCCGGGCCGATCCGTCACGGACGGCGACGACCGGGGGGCGCGGCACATGGTTGTAGTTGCTGGCCATGCTCCGGCAGTAGGCCCCGGTGCCGGGCACCGCGACAAGATCTCCGGGCTGCACGTCGGCGGGCAGGAATTCATCCTTCACCACGATGTCCCCGGACTCACAGTGCTTTCCCACCACCCGGGCGAGCAACGGCGGGGCGGCCGACGTCCGGTTGGCCACGGTCGCCGAGTAGGAGGCGTCGTAGAGCGCGGTGCGGATGTTGTCGCTCATCCCGCCGTCGACGCTCACGTAGGTCCGCAGGCCGTCCAGGTCCTTGACGGTCCCCACCTCGTAGAGCGTGAACACGGCCGGGCCGACGATCGCCCGGCCGGGCTCGACGGAGAGGTGCGGCACGGCGAGGTTCTCCGCCGCGCACTCCCCGTCGACGATCTTGCGGAGCCGCTTGGCCAGGTCGTGCGGCGAGGCCGGGTCGTCCTGCGTGGTGTACGCGATGCCGAAGCCGCCGCCCAGGTCCAGCTCGGGCAGCTCCACGCCGCGGGCGTCACGGATCTGCGCCTGGAGTGCGAGCACCCGACGGGCGGAGACCTCGAAGCCGCTGGCGTCGAAGATCTGCGAACCGATGTGCGAGTGCAGGCCGCGCAGTTCCAGCACGTCCTCGTCGAGGATCCGGAACGCCGCCGCCGCGGCCGCGCCGCCGGCCAGCGAGAAGCCGAACTTCTGGTCCTCGTGCGCGGTGGCGATGAACTCGTGGGTGTGCGCCTCCACGCCGACGGTGACCCGCAACAGCACCCGGGGGCGGACGCCCCGCTCCCGGGCCAGCGCGCTGAGCCGGTCGATCTCGGTGGACGAGTCGACGATGATCCGCCCCACCCCGGCGTCCACCGCCCTGGTCAGCTCGGCCACCGACTTGTTGTTGCCGTGGAAGCCGATCCGTTCCGGCGGCATCCCGGCCGACAGCGCGGTGGCCAGCTCACCGCCGGTGCAGACGTCGAGGAACATGCCCTCCTCGGCGATCATGCGGACCACGGCCCGACAGAGGAACGCCTTGCCGGCGTAGTAGACGTCCGCGTCCGGGAACGCGGCCCGGAACTCGCGGCAGCGTTCGCGCAGGTCGTCCTCGTCCAGCACGTACGCCGGGGTGCCGAACTCGGCGGCCAGGTCGCGGACGTCCAGCCCGGCGGCGGTCAGCGCGCCGGCCGGGCCGCGCGCCACGTGGCGCGGCCACAGTTGCGGCACCAGGGAGTTGACGTCGATCGGGGTACGCAGCCAGGCGGGCCCCCGGTTGCCGATGTCACCGTGCAGGGCACCGGCCTCATGCGCGCGCATCTGCGGTTACATCCTCTCCGGCGCGGACACGCCGAGCAGGCGCAGGCCGTTGGCGATGACCACCCGGGTGGCGTCGTTGAGCCAGAGCCGGGCCCGGTGCAGGTCGGTGACCTCCTCGTCGCCGCGCGGCAGGATCCGGCAGTTGTCGTAGAACCGGTGGTAGGCCTGCGCCAGGTCCTCCAGGTAGTGGGAGAGCCGGTGCGGGGCCCGCAGCTCGGCCGCGGCGGCCACCACGGACGGGAACGCGGCAAGCGCCTTGAGCAGCTCGTTCTCCTTCTCGTGAGTGAGCAGCTCGGCGTGGAAGTCGGCGGCGTCGCCCCGGGTCAGCCCCACCTCGGCGGCGTTGCGGTTGACGCTCGCGGTGCGGGCGGCGACGTATTGCACGTAGTAGACCGGGTTGTCGCGGGTGGCCCGGGTCCACAGCTCGACGTCGATGTCGATCGGCGAGTCGCTGGAGTAGCGGGCCAGCGCGTAGCGGGACGCGTCCACGCCGATCGCGTCGACCAGGTCCTCCAGGGTGACCACGGTGCCGGCCCGCTTGCTCATCCGCACCGGGGCGCCGTCGCGGACCAGGTTGACCAGCTGGCCGATGAGGATCTCCAGGTTGCGCGCCGGGTCGTCGCCGAAGCACGCGGCCATCGCCTTCATCCGGCCGATGTAGCCGTGGTGGTCGGCGCCCAGCATGATCACGACCCGCTCGAAGCCGCGCTCCCGCTTGTCGAGGTAGTAGGCGCAGTCGGCGGCGAAGTAGGTCCACTCGCCGTTGGACTTGCGCAGCACCCGGTCCTTGTCGTCGCCGAAGTCGGTGGTGCGCAGCCAGGTCGCGCCCTCGGACTCGAAGACGTGCCCCTGCTCGCGCAGCCGGGCCAGCGCCTGCTCCAGCTCGCCCCGGTCGTGCAGGTCCTTCTCGTTGAAGTAGGTGTCGAACTCGACGCCGAAGTCGCGCAGCGAGGACCTGATCTCGGCGAACATGAGCTGGACGCCCTCGACCCGGAACACCTCCTGGGCGGCGTCGTCCGACAGGTCCAGCACGTCGGGCCGCTTCTTGATGACCTCGGCGGCGATCTCCGCGATGTATGCCCCGCCGTAGCCGTCCTCCGGGGCCGGCTCGCCCTTGGCGGCGGCCAGCAGCGAGCGGGCGAACCGGTCGATCTGGGACCCGGCGTCGTTGAAGTAGTATTCCGTGCCCACGTCGGCCCCGGTGGCCCGCAGCAGCCGGCTGAGCGCGTCGCCGACGGCCGCCCAGCGGACGCCGCCGATGTGCACCGGGCCGGTCGGGTTCGCCGAGACGAACTCCAGGTTGATCCGCTGGCCGGCCAGGGTGTCGCTGCGCCCGTACGCCGGGCCGGCCTCGACGATCGACCGGGCGAGCTGGCCGGCGGCGGCCGCGTCGAGCCGGATGTTCAGGAAGCCCGGGCCGGCGATCTCCACCGACTTGATCCCCGGCGCCCGGCCGAGTTGCTCGGCCAGCGCGGCGGCCAGCTCCCGCGGGGGCACCCCGACCTTCTTGCTGAGCTGCAGCGCCAGCGTGGAGGCGTAGTCGCCGTGATCGGGGTTACGGGGTCGCTCGACGGTGGTCTGCGCGGGCAGCGCGGCGCGGTCCAGACCCCGCTCGTCGAAGACGGCGTGGGCTGCGGCGAGGACGACCTCGGCGAGTTCTGCGGGAGTCACCGAACCATGTTATCGGGGGTAGACTCGGGCACCGCGGCGGCGACCCAGCATGTGAACAGGCTCCGCGCTCCCCTGACCGACCGACCTGACGAGGCACGATGAGCATCAGCACCCCGGGCGGCCCGGAACGCCGTCCCACCGTGGTCAGCACCGGCAAGAAGCCGGCCGCCGGCCGGCCCGCGGCGGGCGACAAGCCCGCCGCCAAGGCCGGTGCGGGCAAGCCCGCCGGCAAGGGCGCGCCACGGCCGGGCGCCGGGGGCAAGGGCCGCAAGCCGGTGACCCCGGTGAAGGTGAGCCAGGGGCGCTCGTGGGGGCCGATTGCGCTCTTCGCCGCGGTCGGCGTGCTGGCCGTCGCCATCATCGGCATCGGCGCCTGGTCGGTCTACCAGGGCGCCCAGCCGTGGCAGAAGCGGGCCGACGCGATCAACGGCATGGTCGACTTCCGCAAGAAGGACAAGGACCTGGTCAAGGGCGGCAACCACCAGCCGGGCACGATCAAGTACGACGTCTCCCCCCCGGTCGCCGGTCCGCACAACCAGGCCTGGCAGAACTGCATGGGTGACGTCTACCCCGCCCCGATCGCCAACGAGCACGCGGTGCACAGCCTGGAGCACGGCACGGTCTGGATCACCTACCGCCCCGACCTGCCCGCCGACCAGGTGGCGAAGCTCGAGAGCAAGGTGAAGGGCAAGGAGAAGCTGATGCTCAGCCCGTACGAGGGGCTGGACAAGCCGATCTCGCTGCAGGCCTGGGGCTTCCAGCTCAAGGTCGACGACGCCGACGACGGCCGGATCGACGAGTTCATCAAGACGCTGCGGGTGAACGCCTCGATCGAGGGCCCGAACGCGCTCTGCGACCAGGGCATCACCGCCACCGGCACCACCCCGCGCGACAACGTCCAGCCGAACATGCCCGAGCAGCCCACCCAGTGAGGACGCCGCGATGACCGCTCCGGTGACCACCGACAGCGAGCGCGACGACGCGCCGGCCGCCGACGAGGGCGGCCGGCCGGCGGCGCGCCGCTACGGCCTGCTGGTCGTGGCCGCCGCCGTCGTGGTCGGGCTGCTCCTCGGGTACGCCGGCGGCCTGCTCACCCCGACGCTCACCCGCCCGGGCGACACGTCGGCCGAGGCCGGTTTCGCCCGGGACATGACCGCCCACCACAACCAGGCGGTCGCCATGGGGCTGCTGGCGTTCCGCCAGGGGCAGGACGCGGAGGTGCGCCAGGTCGGCGTGGACATCGCCACCGGGCAGCAGGGCGAGATCGGCACCATGCAGACGTGGCTGCGCTCCTGGAAGCTGGACCCGACCGGCGAGCAGGCGCCCATGGCGTGGATGCCGGACGGCGCCGGGCTGGTGAAGGACGGCCTGATGCCGGGCATGGCCACCCCGGAGGAGATGGCGAAGCTGCGGACGGCGAGCGGTCGCGAGTTCGACGTGCTGTTCCTGCAGATGATGATCCGCCACCACCTCGGCGGGGTGCACATGATCGACGGGATCCTGGCCGAGGGGCACGACGACGACGTGCTGGCGGTCGCCCAGGTCATGAAGAACACCCAGCAGAACGACCTGACCAACCTGAACGCGGCGCTGAAGCGCCTGGGCGGCACGCTCTGACGTCCTGCTTGTCCGCTTTGACCGTTTGTAACGTTTTGGGGATAACGACCCATTGCACTGCTTCGGGAGTTTTCTCCATACATATCGTGACCGGTTACGGTTCGGGCTCGTTGCCCAAGACGTGGGGGTTGCACTCAGAGACGCAGGGCGGTCGGTGACCAGCTGGTGCCGACGCCACACCATCGGCGGTGACGGAGCGGTGGCAGCCGTCCGTCGCGGACTGCGGCAGGGCGAGCCGGGAACGCTCAGCCGCGAACAGGAACTGGAACTGATCGACGTCCTGCGGGGCGTCCACCCGGACGAGTTCGGCATCGACGAGGAACTCTGGACGCGGCAGAGCCTGAGCACGCTCATCGAGCGTCGGTTCGCGCTGGCGCTGGACGCCGGCACCGTCGGGGCGTACCTCCGGGCCTGGGGTCTCGGGCCGCGCGAGCCGCGCGAGCGGGCCTGCGGCCTCTGCGTGGGCGCGGTCGAGCGGTGGGTGCGCAGCGAGTACCCGGCGATCACGCGGGCCGCGCAGGAGCACGCCGCGGAGGTCTACTGGATCGGCCGGGTGCGCCTGCGCGGCACCATGCCGGCCGCGGACGTGGTCTCGGCGGTCTCCTCCCGGGGGCGGGTGCGCTTCATGGTCACCACGCCCTCGGTGGACCCGCCCCTGCCCCGGGACTTCGTGCTGCGGCTCAGCGGCGCCGAGGAACGCGCCGTGCACCTGATAGTGGACGGCTCCTGGCCACGCAACGAGTGGCCCCGCCGACTGCCCCGCCGCATCGCGCTGCACCCGCTGCCCAGCTGCGGTCGCGCCGTCGCCGCCGCCTGACCGGTGAAGATCGACTCCCCGGCGATACCGATTCGGTGATCCGGGAAGGGGTTTGCTACTCTTCTCGGGTCGCTGAGCCCCCGTAGCTCAGGGGATAGAGCACCGCCCTCCGGAGGCGGGGGCGCAGGTTCGAATCCTGCCGGGGGCACCAGAAGACGTCGAAGCCCGGGCCGCCGCGCCCGGGCTTTCGCGTCGGTTCAGCCGGCCTCGCGCCGCGCCTTCGCCCGCCGCTTGCCCTCGTGCATGGCCTGCACCCGGGCCACCGGGATGCCCCGCCCCTCGTCGACCAGCTCCGCCGGCAGCGCCTGCGGCGCGGGCAGCGCCTCCGCCCACGGATCCCGCTCGCCGAGCAGCGCCGGCACGGTCCGCACGGTGAAGTCGGCCGGGGTCGCCGACTCCAGGTCCGCCCAGCCGACCGGGTACGACACCGGCGTGCCCGGCCGGATCCGAGGGCTGTACGCGGCCACCACCGTCGCCCCGTACGCGCGGGTGGAGTCGACGAAGACCCGGCCCCCGCGGTCGGCCACGATGAACGCGGTGGTGGCCAGCGCCGGGTCGAGCCGTTCGGCGCGGGCCGCGAGCGCCCGGGTCGCGGCGGCGGCCTCCTCGGCCGTGGTTTCCGGCGCCACCGGCACGATCACGTGCAGGCCCTTCGCCCCGCTGGTCTTGACCGCGCCGGCCAGCCCGGCGTCGGCGAGCGCCTGCCGCACCAGCAGCGCGACGCGCACCGCCGCGCCGAACGAGTCGCCCTCCGGCGGGTCCAGGTCGAGCACCAGGTGGGTCGGGTGCTCGGCCTGCCCGGCGTGGGCCAGTGGGGCGTGGTATTCCACCGCCCTCTGGTTGGCGAACCAGAGCAGCGTCCGCCGGTCGTCGCAGAGGGCGTACGAGATGCGCCGGTGCGACGCCTCGGCCCACACCTCGGTGCGGCGCACCCAGTCCGGCGTGTACTTCGGCAGGTTCTTCTGCATGAACGGCTCCTGCCCGGGCCGGACCCGCAGCACCGACAGCGGCCGGTCCCGCAGCTCCGGCAGGATCCGGCCGTGCACCGCGTCGAGGTAGTCGACCAGATCGCGCTTGGTCGCGCCGGCGGCGTCGAACAGCGGCTGGTCCAGGTTGGTCAGCGGAACCCCGTCGCGGGTCTCGTCAGCGGCGCCCATCCGCCCACCTTCCCGGCCCGGACGTGCCTCGGCAACCCCGACACGGCGGCGGTGGCGCATGATGGTCACCGTCGGTCGTCGAGGTGAGGGAGGCGCGGTGACGTCCCAGGACGACAGGTGCGCGTCCGGCCCGGCGGACGCGGCGCGGGCCTGCACGGTGCGGGAGGCGCTGGACCGGGTCGGCGGCAAGTGGAGCATCGGCATCCTGATCGCCGCGTCGACCGGCCCGATCCGCTTCACCGAGCTGGAGCGGCGGGTGGAGGGCATCAGCCGGCGGATGCTCACGCTGACCCTGCGCAACCTGGAGCGCGACGGCCTGCTGGTCCGGCACGTGCACGCCACCGTGCCGCCGCGGGTGGAATACACCGCCACCCCGATGGCCCGGGAGCTGTACGAGTCGCTCGTCGCGCTCACCCGCTGGGCCGAGCGGCACCGCGACGCGATAAGCGCGGCCCGGGAGGCGTACGACCGGGAGCACCCTGTGGCGAAGCCCACGCAATCCGTCTGACCGATCGGTCAGGTGCTGACCGATCGGTCAGGCATGCTGGAGGGCATGGCACGCGCCACCCCCGCCACCCACGACGAGCTGCTCACCGCCGCGGCCCGTCGGTTCGCCGTCACCGGATACAAGGGCACCTCACTCCAGGACATCGCCCGCGAGGTGGGCTGCTCCAAGGCCACCGTGCTCTACCACTTCGCCAGCAAGGACGCCCTGCTCTGCGAGCTGATGGCACCCGCCATCGCGGTGCTGGAACAGCTCGACGCCCGGCTCGCCGACCTCACCGGCGCCGAGGCCCAAAGGGTCGCCGCCGAGGGCTTCGTCGACCTCGCGGTCCGGTTCCGCCGGGAGATCGCGCTGCTCCGGGGCGAGTTCCCCGACCTGCTCCAGCAGCCCGCGTTCGCGCACATCCAACAGATCTCCGAGCGGCTTATCGCCGCGTTCGCCGGCTTCTCCGACCGGCCGGTGGCCCGCATCGCCGCGCTCGTCGTCCTGGCCGGCATCGCCGAGACCTGCGGCGAGTTCCTGGACATCCCCGACGAGGAGCTGCGACCCGCGCTGCTCGCCGTGGCGCACCGCGCGCTCGAACCCACCACCTGATCCCACTGTCGCAATCCCGAGGACGAAGGAAGGTCCATGGCGACCCTGCTGTACCGGCTCGGCCGGGCATCCCTGCGCCGGCGGCGACTCGTCGCCGTCGTCTGGCTCGTCGTACTCGTCGGTCTCGGTCTGGCCGCGGCCACGCTGCGCGGCCCGACGGCGAGCAACTTCACCATGCCCGGCACCGAGTCGCAGAAGGCGATCGACCTCCTCGCCGACCGGTTCCCGGCGGCCAGCGGCGCCACCGGCACCATCGCCGTCAAGGCGCCCCAGGACGGCGCGCTCACCTCGCCGGCCGGCCAGGCGGTGGTCAAGCAGGTCACCCAGGAGGCGGCCACGCTGCCCGGGGTGGTCGGCGCGGTCGACCCCTACCAGGCGCAGGCGCTCACCCCGGACGGCCGGTACGCGCTGATCCAGGTGCAGTTCGCCGGCCGCGCCGACGACGTCACCACCGAGCAGCGCGACGCGTACGAGAAGGTCGGTGCGCAGGCCGAGGCGCAGGGCTGGCAGATCGCCCCCGGCGGCGAGGTGCTCAACGGCGAGCCGGAGGTCGGCTCGACCGAGGCGCTCGGCGTGCTGGTCGCGGCGATCGTCCTGGTCATCACGTTCGGCTCCCTGGTGGCGGCCGGAATGACCATGCTGAACGCGCTGATCGGCGTCGGCGTCGGCATGGCCGGCCTGTTCGCGCTCAGCGGCACCGTCGAGCTGACCAGCACCGCGCCGATCCTGGCGCTGATGCTCGGCCTCGCCGTCGGCATCGACTACTCGCTGTTCATCACCTCCCGGCACCGGCAGAACCTGCTCGACGGGCTCTCCCCCGAGGAGGCGGTCGGTCGCGCGGTGGGCACCGCCGGCTCCGCCGTGGTCTTCGCCGGCGCCACAGTGGTGGTCGCGCTGGCCGGCCTGGCCGTGGTGGGCATCCCGTTCCTCACCGTGATGGGCCTGGCCGCCGCCGGTACCGTCACCGTCGCCGTGCTGGTGGCGATCACGCTGGCCCCGGCGCTGCTCGGCTTCGCCGGCCGCAAGGTGCTGCCGCGCAAGCTGCGCAGCCGGGAAGCGGTAGCGGACCCGGGCACCGGCTCGGAGGACCGCTCCGGCTTCGGGTTCCGCTGGGCGAACTGGGTGACCCGGTTCCGCATCCCGGTGATCCTGGTCGGCCTGCTCGGCCTCGGCCTGCTCGCCATCCCCGCCCAGGACATGCGCCTGGCGCTGCCGGACGCCTCCACCGCCGCCGAGGGCACCCCGGCCCGGGTCAGCAACGACCTGATCCGGGAGGGCTTCGGGCCCGGCTTCACCGGCCGGCTCGCGGTCGTCGTCACCGCCGACTCGCCGCAGGCCACCCAGGCCGCCGTGCCCCAGGTCGCGGCGCTGATCCAGAAGACCGACGGGGTGCTGGCGGTGGCCCCGCCGCAGCTCGACCCGTCCGGCCGCACCGCGCTGCTCGGGGTGATCCCGAAGACCGGGCCGACCGACGAGAAGACCGAGGACCTGGTGCACGACATCCGGCGGCAGGTCGGCGGCATCCAGAACGCCGACGTCCTGCTGACCGGCGTCACCGCGATCGGCATCGACGTGTCGGAGAAGCTCTCCGACGCCCTCCCGGTCTACCTGCTGCTGGTGGTGGGCCTGTCCGTGCTGCTGCTGATGCTGGTGTTCCGGTCGATCCTGGTGCCGGTCAAGGCGGCGCTCGGCTTCCTGCTCACCGTGGCGGCCACGTTCGGCATCACGGTCGCGGTGTTCCAGCAGGGCCACCTGGCCGGTCTGCTCGGCGTGGACACGCCGGCGCCGCTGGTCAGCTTCCTGCCGATCCTGCTCATCGGCATCCTGTTCGGCCTGGCCATGGACTACGAGGTCTTCCTGGTCTCCCGGATGCGGGAGGACTTCGTGCACGGGGACACCGCCCGCCAGGCCACCATCAACGGCATGGGGCACGGCGCCCGGGTGGTCACCGCGGCGGCGCTCATCATGATGTCGGTGTTCGGCGGCTTCGTCTTCCTGGACGACCCGATCATCAAGTCGATGGGCTTCGCGCTCGCGATCGGTGTCGCCATCGACGCGTTCGTGGTCCGGATGACCATCGTGCCGGCGGTGATGTCGCTGCTGAACAACGCCGCCTGGTGGCTGCCACGCTGGCTGAACAGGATCCTGCCCAACGTGGACGTCGAGGGCGAAGGCCTCCGCGCCCACCTCGCCGCCCGCGAGCCCGCCCAGGTGAAGTGAAAGGCGGGGCCCCCTGTTAACGCCTGGCGTACAGCAGGGGGCCCCTCTTAACCTCACACCCCGGCCGGGTACGTCTCCATCTCGCCGGGAGTGACCAGCGCGGGCAACGGATGCAGGGCGGTCGTCTCGTCGCACCAGATGAACGCGTCGTACCGCTCCCCCAGCCGGGTCGGCACGTAGTTGCCCCAGGACTCGAAGCTCGGGTCGTACACCACGCCGATGGCCCGGTGGTCCGCCTCGCCGGTCACCCAGTCCGGCTCGTCCGGGCCACCGAAGACCAGCACCGCCCGGTCCGGCATCAGCTCGTGCAGCCGGTGCTCGACCGACCCCTCGCGGGCCGGCGGCACCACCATCGTCTCGGCCGGCGTGCCCCAGCGCGGGGCGGCGACCACGGTGCCCCGGTAACTGCCGAGGCCGATCAGCGCCACCGCGTCCCGGCCGTGCCGCTCCCGGCCGAGCTGGCCGATGTTCACCATGCCGTCCGCCGCCATCTCGGTCGCCCGCGCGTCACCGACGTGCGTGTTGTGCGCCCACACGATGCCCCGCGCGTCCGGCCCGTAGCGGTCGAGCAACCGGTCCAGCGTGTCGGCCATGTGGATGTCGCGGACGTTCCACGACTCCGGGCCGCCGCCGACCATGGCCCGGTAGTACCGCTCCGCACCGGCCACCACCTCCGCGTTCTGCCAGGCCGAGAAGCGGTCCGGCCCGTCCGCGGCGGCCTGTTCCCGGGTACGCGCCAACAGCCGGACCACCTCCTCCTCGCATCGCGCGGAGACGAACCGGCTGGCCATCCCGTACTCCTCGACCTGCTTGCCGTACGGCTCGAAGCATCGGTAGGCCTCCTGGGCCGCCTCCAGCGAGGCCGGGTCCTCCTCGCCCAGGTAGTCGAAGATGGCCTGCATCGACTCCCACAGCGAGTAGACGTCGAGGCCGTGGAAGCCGGCGCGTTCGCCCTCCGGGCGCTCCAGGTTCCAGGCCCGCAGCCAGCGGCAGAACCGGGCCACCTCGGCGTTCGCCCACATCCAGGTCGGCCAGCGTTCGAACCGCTCCAACGCGACCAGCGGATCGGCCGACCCGCCCGGCGCGCCCACCACCGAACAGTGCACCCGGTCGCAGTCCGGCCAGTCCCCCTCCACCGCGACGAAGTCGAAGCCCTGCTCGGCGATGAGCCGGCGGGTCAACTGCTCCCGCAGCCGGTAGTAGTCGTAGCTGCCGTGCGTCGCCTCGCCGATCATCACGATGCGGGCGTCCCGGACGCGCTCCAGCAGCGGGTCGAAGTCGCTCGGCGCGCCGAGCCGCTGAACCAGCATGTACGCGGCTACCCGGGACCCGTCGGGGCAAACCGCAGCCGTACGGGCATGCCGGTGGGCGCAGCGGGTAGCCGCGCGGCATGACCGTCACCGGCGCGCAGTTGCAGGAGTTCCTGGCCGGGCTCGACTATCCGGTCTCCCGGGAGGACCTGGTCCGCTGGGGTCAGGAGAACGGTGCCAGCACGGAGGCGCTGCAGGCGCTCCGGACGTTGCCGGCCGAGGAGTTCGACACCCCCGGCGAGCTGGGCGAGGCACTGGTCACCCTCACCGACTAGCCAGCCGGGTGTTGAGCGGGGCCCCTTCCTCTACCGAAGGCGTTAAGAGGGGGCCCTTCCTTTCACCGTCACGGTGATGGTGTGGTGGCCGGTGGCGCCGTCGGGGAACGGAGGGCGGCGCTGCTCGGGCTGCACCGCGCCGGTGCCGTCGGTGGCGCGTACCTTCAGGCTGTGCGGGCCGGCCGGGGCCCGCCAGGCGAAGCGCCACTGGACCCAGGTGTCGACGGAGGCGGTGGGCAGCAGCTCGGCGGCCCGCCACGGGCCACCGTCCACCGACACCTCCACCGCCGTGATGCCCCGGTGCTGCGCCCAGGCCACCCCGGCCACGGTGACCTCTCCGGCGGAAAGCCGGGTGAACGGCGCGGGCCGGTCGATCCGGGACGCCGTCTTCACCGGCGCATCCCGCGCCCAGCCCCGCCGCACCCAGTACGCGTCGAAGGCGTCGAATGTGGTCACCTCCAGCTCGGTGACCCACTTGCACGCGCCCGCGTACCCGTACAGCCCGGGGGTGAGCATCCGGACCGGGAAGCCGTGTGCGAACGGCAGCGGTGCGCCGTTCATGCCGACCGCGAGCATGGCGTCCCGTCCGTCGAGGAGCGTGGCGATCGGGGTGCCGATGGTCATGCCCTCGTCCGAGCGGGCCACCACCTGGTCGGCGCCGGCCCGGATGCCGGCGGCGCGCAGCAGCGGGGCGAGCGGCGCGCCGAGCCACCGGGCGGTCCCCACGTACGGGCCACCGACCTCGTTGGACACACAGCTCAGTGTGACGTCCCGCTCGATCAGGCCCCGGTCGAGCAGGTCGGCGAAGCTCAGCTCGACCGGCCGGGCGACCAGGCCGTGCACCCGCAGCCGCCAGGCGTCCACGTCGAGCCGGGGCACGGCGAGCGCGGTGTCGACCCGGTAGAAGTCGGCGGTCGGGGTGCGGAATCCGGGTGCCACAGCGGCCGGCGTCGGCCGGGCCGGCGAGGCCGGGGCGGGCAGCCGGACGGCCTCCCGGGACCGGGCGGCGTCGGCCACGTCGAGCCGGCGCAGCGCCGCCGCCCCGGCCCCGGCCAGCGCGGTGCCGGCCGCCACCAGCGCCGCGTTGCGCACCACCGCCCGTCGCGTCGCCCCACCCGCCGACGCCGAGCCCCCGGAGCCGGCCGCACCACCCGAGCCGGCGGAACCGCCGGAGCCGGCCGCGCCATCCGGACCGCCGGAACCGCCGCCGGAGCCGGCCGCGCCATCCGGACCGGCGGAACCGCCGCCGGGACCACCCGGACCACCCGGACCGGCGGGACCGGCCCCGGACGCCGCCCGGCCCACCCCCACCGGGTCGGGGGCGGCGTCCGGGAGATCAGGTGGGGCGGCCGGCAGGCCGGGCAGGGGCAACCAGCGCAGGAGGGCGGCGGCCACGGCGGCGCCGGCCAGGGCCGGCAGGGCGTCGACCGGGCGGGCGTCGGGGCGGGTCAGCGCGGCGGCGACGCCGGCCACCCCGAGCACCGCGGGCCCGAGCAGGCCCAACGCCGGGCGGCGGCGGGCGGCGATCCCGGTCAGCGCGGCCAGCAGCGCCAGCGCCAGCGCGATGCCGCCGAGCAGCAGCGGCTTGTCGTAGGTGCCGAACGTGCGCACCGCCCATTCCTTGACCGCTGTGGGCGCGCCGTCCACGACGGCGCCGCCGACCGCGACCAACGGCGCCGCCTGCGGGCGGACGGCGGTGGCGAGCAGCTCCGCGACCGCCACCCCGGCGGCCGCCGCGAGCAGGCCCGTTCCGGCGGCCGCCAGGGTACGGCGGGTCATCGGTTCCTCCCCTCACCGTCGGTCGACGCGTCAGGACTTCGGCATCAGGACCGAGTCGACGATGTAGACGGTGGCGTTGGCGGTCTGCACGTTGCCGCAGACGACCATGGAGTTGCCGTTCACGGTGAACTCGGTGCCGCTGCCGGCGACCGTCACCTCGCCGCCCTGGAGCGTCTTGTGCGCGCCGGCGAGCTGGTCCGGGCCGAGCTTGCCCTCCACCACGTGGTAGGTCAGCACGTCGGTCAGCATCTTCTTGTCGGCGAGGACCTTGTCCAGGTCGGCCTTGGGCAGCTTGCCGAACGCGTCGTTGGTGGGCGCGAAGACGGTCAGGCCCTGGGCGCTGTTCAGCGAGTCGACGAGCCCGGCCTGCTTGACGGCGGTGACCAGCGTGCTCAGCAGCGGGTTGCCGGACGCGGCGGTGGCCACCGGCACCTGGGCCATGGCGGCGAAGCTGCCGGGGTTCGACGCGTCGGTCGGCACCGCGGCGCACCCGGGACCGAACTGACCGTCGGCCATGGCCGGCGCGCTGCTGGCCGGCGCGGAACTCATCGGGGCGCTGCCGGCCGGCGCGGCGGCGCCGCTGTCGTCGCCGTCACCACCGCAGGCGGCGAGGCCGAGGCTGAGCGTGGCGGCGAGGGCGACGGCGGTGAGCTTCATGGGGCGCATCGGGTGAATCCCTTCAAGTGACTAATTGTCGGTCTGAAGGTGATTCGGTGCTCACCGCCGTCCGGATGGGTCGGCCGCCGAAAAAGATCAGGTGAGCGCGAATGCCACCAGTGGCGTCATGGTCGGTGCCGCCGACCCGGTCGCCGGCTCCTCGGTGACGCCGAACAGGCCCTTGCCGCGGACGCCCGAGAGCAGCTTCGTGCCGCCGCCCTGACCGGCCGGCAGCACCCCGGCCGAGGTGGCGGTGGTGCCCTGGATCAGCCAGAGCTGGTAGGCCCGACCCGGCGCGGGCGCGGCCAGCCCGTCCACCAGTGCCACCCCCTCGTCCCGGCTCGCCGACGCCACCACTGTGACTCGGCCGCCGGCCGCTACGGCTTCGGTGCGCACCACCGCGTCCGGGGCCGCCAGCACGGCCCGGATCCGGCCCGCCTCGTTCCGCGCCGCGCCCGCCTCGTCCCGGGCCGCGCCGGCCTCGGTGCGCGCGTCGCGTACCCGCTGCTCCTGGGCCACCCAGGTGGCCGCGCCCGCGCCGCCGGCCAGCAGCACGGCGGCGGCCGCGACCGCCAGCCGGCGCCGCCAGGCCCCGGCCCGGGCGGCCCCGGAGCGGCCCGCGGGACCGGGCCGTTCCTGCGGGGTACGCCGGATCTCCGCCAGCACCGCCGTGCGCAGCGCGGGCGGGGGTACGGACCAGGTCGAGTCGGCCAGCCGGGCGGCCGTCTCACGGAACTCGGCCAACTCCAGCGCGCAGCTCTCGCAGCCGTCCAGGTGCCGGGCGAACGCGGCCCGCTCGACGTCGTCCACCGCGTCGAGCACGTACGCACCGGCGAGCGCGTGGATGTCGGTCATCGGGTCAGCTCCACTCCCAGGCAGTCGCGCAGACGGATCAGTCCGTCCCGCATGCGGGTCTTCACGGTCGGCAGTGCGGTGTCCAGCAGGCCGGCTACCTCGCGGTAGCTGTGTCCGCCGTAGTAGGCGAGCGTGATCGCCTCACGCTGCACCTCGGTGAGCGCGTCCAGGCAGTGCCGCACCTGCTGCCGTTCCAGCCGCGCCGCCGCCTCCTCGGCCACCTCGTCGTACGGCGTCTCGGCGGATCCGGCGGCGACCCGGCGGGTGCGTTCGGCGCCGGCCTGCTCGGACCGGACCCGGTCGACGGCACGGCGGTGGGCGATGGTGAAGACCCAGGCGGTGGCCGAGCCCCGGGCCGGATCGAAGCGGGCGGCGGTGCGCCACACCTCGACCAGCACCTCCTGGGTGACCTCCTCGGCCTGGGCCGGGTCGCGCAGCACCCGCCGCACCAGCCCGTGGACGCGCGGCGAGACGAGGCCGTAGAGCCGTTCGAAGGCCGCCTCGTCGCCGCGCGCCACCGCCCGCAGCAGGTCGTCGGTCTCCGCCCGCTGGTCCGGGGCGGCCGAGGGCACGGCGTGCAACCTCGACCGCCCCGGCACGTCACCGGCGCTGTCGCCGTGGGTCATCCGGTCCCGCCTTCCGCCCGCTCCCTCTGCCAGCACGGTAGGCATTCGGAGCCGACGCCGGCCCGGATGGCCGCGATTTCCTACACCTCGACCGTGCGCCCCTGCGCCCGGGCGGTCTCGGCGGCCTCCAGCACCGCCACCACCTCCCGGCCGAACCGGACGTCGCAGCGGTGGTCGCGGGTGCCGGCGTCCACCTCCGCCAGGAGCTGGTCGAGCGCGGCGCCGAACGCCTGGAGCACGCTGCCGTCGCCGGGCGGGGCGCTCTCGACGCCGCCGGAGCCGAAGAAGACGAAGTCCCGGGTGACCGCCTCGGCGGGCGCGTCGAGGGTGAGCGAGAGCGAGCTGGTCGCGCCGCCGTGGTGGGTGAGCAGCAGGTGCACCAGGCCGCTCGGCCCGTCCATGGCGGCGACCCGGGTGACCCGGCCGAGCACCGGCAGGATCAACGACAGCGCGTGCGGGCCGATGTCCCACAGCGCGCCCCGGTCGCGCCGCCACTGCGAGTCGCCGTACGGGTTACCGGGCTGGTAGATCGAGGCGAACATGGTGGCGCGGGCGTGCTGCCAGCCACCGGCCGCCGCGGTCGAGGCGAGGAAGCCGGTGACGTTGGGGTGGAAGCGCTGGGTGAAGAAGACCACCGAGGCCACCCCGGACGCCTGGACCGCGTCGACCACCCGGTCGGCGTCCGCGAGGCCGAGTGCCAGCGGCTTGTCCAGCAGCAGGTGCCGCCCGGCGGTGGCGGCCCGCACCGCGATGTCGGCCTGCACGTCCGGCGGGAGCGCCACGGCGACCGCGTCGGACGCGGCGAGCAGCGCGTCCACGTCGGTGAAGGCCGGTACGCCGTGCCGCTGGGCCAGCGCCTCCGCCTTCGCCGGGTTCCGCCCCCACACGCCGGCCAACCGGGCCCGCGGGTGGGCGTCGATGGCGGCGGCGTGCGTTTCTGCCGCCCAGTGACCGGTGCCGAACAACCCGAACCGCACCGCGACCCCCTGGCGTCGTCGTCGGCCGTCGGCGTCCGCCGGGACCGTGATCCACGCTAGTCGCCCGGCCCGTCCGGCGCGCCCCGACCCGCGCGCAGAGCCACTACTACGAGGATTAGTAGGCTGAGCCGGTGAACGACACTGCGTCGATGACCAGCGCGGCGGCGGCCGGCTCGCCGGTGGACGGGTGGCTCGCCACGCTCGCGATCGTGCTCTCGCTGGCGGTGGCGGTCTGGGCCCTGGTGGCGGCCGTGCGGCAGCGCCCGCCGGACCGGATCCAGTTCGCCGGCCTGGCCGTGGTGGAGCTGGCGCTGCTGGCGCTGACCGTGGTGGCGCTCGTGGCGCTCGGCGGCGGCGACCGGCCCGGTGAGCCGGGGGCGTTCTTCGGCTACCTGGTGACGCTGGTCTGCCTGCCGCCGCTGGCCTGGGTGCTGGCCCGGATGGAGCCGACCCGCTGGGGCTCGGCCATCGTCTGCGCGATCTGCCTGGTCACGCCGGTCGTGGTGGTGCGGTTGCAGCAGACCTGGGAGGTCGTCGGTGGCTGAGACGCGGGCGCCGGAGCGCGCCACGAACCGGGGCCCGGGACGGCTGCTGATCGCGGTCTACATCCTCTTCGCCATCGCCGCGACCTCGCGGGCCGGGTTGCAGATCGCCACGAAGTTCGACGAGGCGCCGGTGGCGTACCTGCTCTCCGCGCTCGCCGCGCTGATCTACATCGTGGCGGCGGTCGGGCTGGCCCGCGCCGGGCACGCCGGCCGTCGGGTGGCGCTGGCGTGCTGCTCGGTCGAGCTGGTCGGGGTGCTCGCGGTGGGCCTGCTGAGCATCGCCGATCGGGAGCTGTTCCCGGACGAGACGGTCTGGTCCGGCTTCGGCAGCGGCTACGGCTACGTCCCGCTGGTGCTGCCGGTGCTCGGCCTGCTCTGGCTCTGGCGCACCCGGCGCGACCCCGCCTGAGCGGGGCCGCGCCGGGCAACGGTCAGTCCTTCGGGCCGCCGGCGACGTAGATGACCTGGCCGGAGACGAAGGACGCGCCCTCGCCGGCCAGGAACGAGATGGTGTGCGCGACGTCCTCCGGGCGACCGGTGCGGCGCACCGGGATCTCGGCGGCGGCGTGCTCCTGGAGCGCGGCGAAGTCGACCTTCATCCGGGCCGCGGTGGCCGCGGTCATGTCGGTGACGATGAAGCCCGGCGCGACCGCGTTGACGGTCACCCCGTACGGGCCCAGCTCGATAGCGAGCGTCTTGGTGAAGCCCTGCAGGCCGGCCTTGGCGGCGGCGTAGTTCGCCTGGCCCCGGTTGCCCAGCGCCGAGGTGCTGGAGAGGTTGACGATCCGGCCCCACTTCCGCTCGACCATGTGCTTCTGCGCGGCCTGGCTGAACAGGAACGCGCCGCGCAGGTGCACGGCCATGACCGTGTCCCAGTCGGCGTCGGCCATCTTGAACAGCAGGTTGTCGCGGAGCACGCCGGCGTTGTTGACCAGCACGGTCGGCGCGCCCAGCTCGGCGGCGACCCGCTCGACGGCGGCCTCCACCTGGGCCCGGTCGGCCACGTCGGCGCCGACGCCGAGCGCCCGGCCGCCGGCGGCGGCGATGGCGTCGACGGTCTCCTTGGTGGCGGACTCCTCGATGTCGACCACGGCGACGGCCATGCCGTCGGCCGCCAGCCGGCGGGCGGTGGCCGCGCCGATGCCGCGCGCGGCTCCGGTCACGATGGCGACGCGGGGCTCCTCCGACATGATTACCTCCCGGTAACTTGGGGTCGATCGAAGGAGCCTAACCCGCCGTCGCGTCCGCCTACAGGGCCCCGCCCCGGCAGAGCCGGATCCACCGATAACCGTGACCGGCGAGCTTGAGCCGGTCGAGCTTGCCCACGTCCTCGTAGTTGCGGTCGCTGAGCACGTCGATCGGCAGGTCCGCCTCGGGCGCCAGCGTGCTCAGGTCGACCTCCACGTCCTCGGTGCCGAGGTTGTGCAGGAAGACCATGGTCCCGGTCCGCCCGTCGGCGCGGTGCGCGAGCACGCCGGCCGGCACCGGCACGTCGATGTGGGTGGTGCTGCCCGAGCCGACCTCCGGGGCCTCCCGCAGGGTACGGATCATCCGCTCGAACCAGCCCAGCAGCGAGCGCGGGTCCTTGCGCTGCGCGGTGACGTTGACCTGCTGGTAGCCGTACTCGCCCTTGTCGATCACCGGGCGGACCAGCTTCTCCGGCTCGGCGGTGGAGAAGCCGGCGTTGTCCTTGTAGGACCACTGCATCGGGGTACGGATCGCGTCGCGGCCCTTCAGCGACAGGTCCTCCCCCATGCCGATCTCCTCGCCGTAGCGCAGCACCGGCGTGCCGCGCAGCGAGAACTGCAGCGCGTACGCCAACTCGATGTGCCGGCGGTCGTTGCCCAGCATCGGGGCCAGTCGGCGACGGATGCCCCGGCCGTAGAGCTGCATGTTCTCGTCCGGCCCGAACTTGGCCAGCACGTCGTTGCGCTGGTCGGCGGTGAGCCGGGACAGGTCGATCTCGTCGTGGTTGCGCAGGAACGTGGCCCACTGCCCGCCGGTGGGCAGCTTCGGGGTGTCCCGCAGCGCGTCGATGATCGCCTCCGGGTCCTCCCGGGCGAACGCCAGCATCAGCCGGCCGTTGAGCATGAAGTCGAAGAGCATGTGGATCCGGTTGCCGGAGCCGCTGCCGTCGCCGAAGTAGACGGGCAGCTGGTCGGGCTCGACGTTCGCCTCGGCCAGCAGGACCGCGTCGCCGCGCCGCCACTGCACGTGCTGGCGCAGGTCGGTGATGAAGTCGAAGTCCTTGGTCGCGTTCGGGTTGCCCGGCTCGGTCTTCTCGATGATGAACGGCACCGCGTCCATCCGGAAGCCGGAGACGCCGAGCTGGAGCCAGAACGAGGTGATCTTCTTGATCTCCGCGCGGACCTTCGGGTTCTCGATGTTGAGGTCCGGCTGGAACTTGTAGAACCGGTGGTAGAACCAGGCCTTGGCGGTGCGGTCGTAGGACCAGGTCTCGTGCTGCTCGCCGGGGAAGACCATGCCCTGGTGGCGGTCGGCCGGCTCGTGGTCGGACCAGACGTACCAGTCGCGGTACGGCGAGTCGGGCGAGGAGCGGGCGGACTGGAACCAGGGGTGCTGGTCCGACGTGTGGTTGACCACCAGGTCGATGATCACCCGGATGCCGTGGTTCTGCGCCTGGTGCAGCAGTTCGGCGAAGTCGCCGAGCGTGCCGAGCCGCGGGTCGACGTTGTAGAAGTCGGTCGCGTCGTATCCGTCGTCCTTGTTGGGCGAGGGATGGATCGGGTTGAGCCAGATGCAGGTCACACCCAGCCGGGCCAGATAGTCGAGCCGGCCGATCAGCCCTTGGAAGTCACCCACCCCGTCGCCGTCGGAGTCCGCGTACGTGTCGACGTCGAGGCAGTAGACGACCGCCTCCTGATACCACCTGTCACCCATGCGGGGACTACTTCTCCGAACCCGCGATCCGGCAAACCCCGGTACCGTGCCCCCATGAGCGAGGAGGCTTCCGACTGGTCCGCCGGCAGGTGGCTGAACCCACCCGAGCGGGCCGACGCCGTCGACGGCGGGCTGCTGGTCGAGCCGCGCGGCGGCAGCGACTTCTGGCGGCGCACCAGCTACGGCTTCGTGCACGACGACGGCTCCGCGCTGCTGGCCCCGTTCGGCGTGGACACCGCCGTCGAGGTCTCCTTCCGGCTCGACTACGCCGCCCAGTTCGACCAGGCCGGCGTGCTGGTGCGGGTGGACGAGCGGCGGTGGACCAAGGCCGGCGTCGAGGTGAGCGACGGGGCCCCGCAGGTGGGTGCCGTGGTGACCGACGAGTTCTCCGACTGGTCGGTGTCGCCGGTGCCGGAGTGGTCGGGGCGGGACGTGACGGTCCGGGTCAGCCGGGCCGGCGACGCGCTGACCGTCCGCGCCCGGGTGGACGACGAGCCGTGGCGGCTGGTGCGGGTCGCACCGCTGGACCCGGCGGCCGAGGCGACGGCCGGGCCGTACTGCTGCTCGCCCAGCCACGGCGGCCTGCTGGTCCGCTTCACCGGTTGGCGGCGCGGGCCGGCGGACGCGGCGCTGCACCCGGAGGGTTAGCCCGGTCACCGGCGGGTGTGAGCGGGGCTCGCACGGGTACTAGCTCCGGATCTCCGGCACCCGTGTGGAAGGACCGCTCATGGCCCTGGCCCAAGACGTCGATCCGAACCAGTTCACCGGGCTGACCGGGTGGGTGGCGAGCGTGATCGACTCGCTGGGCGCGGTCGGCGTGGCGCTGCTGGTGGCGCTGGAGAGCATCATCCCGCCGATCCCGAGCGAGATCGTGCTGGCGATGGCGGGCTACCTGTCCGCCGAGGGCCGGTTCAACGTGGTGGTGATCGTGCTGGCCGCTACTGCCGGCTCGCTGCTCGGCGCGCTGGTGCTGTACTGGCTCGGCGCGGCGCTCGGCGAGGACCGGCTGAAGCGCTGGCTGGACCACATCCCGCTGGTGGACCTGGAGGATCTGGAGAAGGCGGATCGTTGGTTCGAGCGGCACGGCCGCTGGGCGGTGCTGATCGGCCGGGTGGTGCCGGTGGTGCGCAGCCTGGTCTCGATCCCGGCCGGCGCGAACCGCATGCCGCTGGGCGAGTTCATCCTGCTCACCACGCTCGGCAGCGGGGTGTGGAACACGCTGATCGTCGGCGCCGGCTTCCTCCTCGGGTCGCGCTGGGAGGACGTCGACCGCTACAGCCAGTGGTTCAACTACGCGATCTTCGCGGTCTTCGGCGTGATGATCGTGAGCTGGGTGGCGAAGAAGGTGCGCCGGCGGCGCGCCCGGCAGTCGGTGACCACCGGGCGCTGACCGCGTCGGCTCAGCGGCGGAACGTGAACCAGTTGACGTTGACGAAGTCGGCCGGCTGGCCGCTGCTGAACGTGAGATAGACCGTGTGCCGGCCGGTCACCGCGCCGACGTTGCCGGGCACCGACCGCCAGGTCTGCCAGCCGCCGGTGTTGCCGACCGCGAAGCTGCCGATCGGTGTCGCGGTCGGGCTGTCCACCCGCACCTCCACCAGGCCGCTCACGCCGGCCGCCGCGCCGGAGGCGACCCGGGCCACGAAGTCGCGCGGCGGCGTCGAGCCGAAGTCCACGTTGTCGTAGCGGGCCCAGTCGCCGTTGGCCAGCCAGCCGATGTCCTGCCCGCCCTCGGCGCACGTCTCCACCTGCACGCCGCTCTGCGCGTTGAACGACTCGGCCTCGATGGTGTCGTACGCGTTGCGCACCCCGCCGGGCGGCGGCGTGGTCGGCGACGGCGACGGGTTGCCGCCGCCGCCCCGGGAGTAGACCGCCACGTAGTCGACGAGCATGGGCCGACCGGAGACGGTCGACCCGGTCGGCGTGGCCGAACCGGCGACCCCGTCCGGGAAGCCGCCGCCCATCGCCACGTTGAGCAGCAGGAAGTAGCCGGCGTGGCTGGTCATCTGGGTCCAGTACGGCTCACCGACCTGGCCCTGCGTGACGGTGTGGAACTGCTGCCCGTCGACGTACCAGCGCAGTTGCTGCGGGCTCACCGAGGTGTCCCACTCGAACCGGTAGGTGTGGAACGCCGACTGGCAGGTGCTGCCCGGGCAGGCCCGGGACGCGCCGCGACCGTTGAACTCGTCGCACGGGCCGCCCGGCGCGACGCCGCAGTGCAGCACGCCCCACACCGAGTTGATCCCGTTGACGTTCTCCATCACGTCGAACTCGCCGATGCCCGGCCAGTTCTGGTAGTTGCCGCGGTACGGCGAGCCGAGCGCCCAGAACGCCGGCCAGTAGCCGGCCGCCGCCGCGCCTGTCACGTTGGGCATCTGGATCCGGCCCTCGATCGCCAGCACGCCGCCGCTCGGCGGCTTGAAGTTGCTGCGTACCGTCTCGATGCGCGCCGAGGTCCAGCGGCCGGCGGAGTCCTTCAGCGGGGTGATGCGCAGGTTGCCGCCGCCGTCCTGGGCCAGGTTGGCGGTGCTGGAGGTGTAGGTCTGGATCTCGCCGGTGCCCCAGTTGGCCGGACCGCCCGGATAGCTGGTGCCGGTGTCGACGATCCAGTTGGCCGACGAGGGCAGCGTGCCGGCCGCGCCGGTGAAGTCGTCGCTCCACACCAGGCTCCACCCGGAGGGCGGGGTCGGGACGGCCGCCTGCGCGGCCATCGAGACGCCGGCGAGCGCGGTGGTGCCGGCCAGCACGGCCGCGGTCAGGCCGAGCCGGCGGCGGGACCGGGACATGGTGGTGGGGGCGGCCGGGGCCGCCGGGATCGGGTTCATGCGGGGTGCCTCTCTGCGGGGACGGGGCGGAGAGCGCTCTCTGAGGCGATTTCTACGCGCCCGTCCCCGCATTTGTCAACGCTTGTCGATGGCCGCCGGCTGCGGCCTCCGCAGCAGACCCTGCTCCAGCGCGGTCCACGCGGTGGTGGTGACCAGATAGAGCACCGCCGCGAGCGGCACCACGAGCGCCACCAGCACGGTCCCGAACGGCAGCAGCGGCAGCAGCCGGCCGAGCACCGCCGCGCCCGGCCCGTCGGCCGGCGCGCCGCCGACCGAGCCGGTAACGGCCGCCAGCCGGCGCGCCCGCCGCGACGACCACCAGGCCAACGCCAGCAGCGCGGCCAGCAGCACCCCGAACACCACCGGGACGCCACCGGCCAGCCCGTCGCCGAGATGCCACCCCAGCGGTACGCCGGCCAGCCGCTCCCCCAACAGCTCCGGCGCGCCGTCACCGGTGGCGAAGACGCGGTACATGACCAGGAAGAACGGCGCCTGCAACAACGCCGGCAGGCACCCCGCGACCGGGCTCGCCCCGGCCCGCCGGTAGAGCGCGAACAGCTCGCTCTGCAACCGGGTCGGATCGTCGGCGTACCGGCGTCGGAGTTCGCGGACCTCGGGGGCGAGCGCCGCGCGGCGCCGCTCCCCACGGACCTGCGCCAGCGTGAGCGGCGAGATCAGCAGCCGGACGCCGGCGGTGAACAGGACGATGGCGGCGGCCGTCGCGGCGCCGCCGGCGAGCGGGACGAGCGCGTCGGCGAGCCAGGTGACGACGGTCGCGGCGGCCGAGGCCGCGGAGTGCAACGGTGCGAAGGCGAACATGGGCAGACCCCTCGGACGATTCCGGACGTCCCAGGGCGCGCGAGGGCGCGACACGGCGGGACGAATGACGACGGAATCGGCCGCGCAGCCACGCGACGGACCGGCGGGCGTCGCCCGGCGGTGGGGGCACGGGTGTGCTCCCACGGGCGGCGTCCGGTCCGGGCCCGGCGGATGCGCGTTCGGGCGTCCGCACGGGGCGGAACGCGCTCCGGCGGATGCGCGTTCGGGCGTCCGCACGGAGCGGAACGCGCGCCGGTGGGGCTCCGGTGGGGCGTGGCTAGGCGGCCGAGGGGCGCAGCCCCGGCGCGCGGGGGCGCGGACGGCCCGGCGCGTCCGGATCGACCTGCCGGGGCACCCGGCGGGTCCGGACGCGGGCGCGCAGGGAGGCGGCGTGCCGGGCGCCGGGCGGCGTGGGCGCCAGCCGCACCCGCAACGCGAGCAACGTGGCGAGCAGCAGCGCGGCGGCGACCGCCGCGCCAGCCAGCAACCCGGCCGGCCGGTCCGCGAGCAGGGCGAGGGCGTACGCCCACGTCCCGGTCACCAGCCCCAGCATCCCCACCACACGCCCACCCTAGAACGCCGTGTCACGCCCGGCAGCCCCGTGACCGCCAGCTCGGGGAAATGGCGGCATCCACCCCGCCTCGACCCCGCCACCTCGCCGAACTGGCGAAACAAGCGCCCGCGGGGCCGGGCGGCGGGAAGCAACCGGTCAGGAGGACTCGCGGACCAGGGGGAAGGGCAGCGTCTCCCGGATCGAGCGGCCGGTCAGCAGCATCACCAGCCGGTCCACGCCCAGCCCCAGCCCGCCGGTCGGCGGCATCGCGTATTCCAGCGCGGTGAGGAAGTCCTCGTCCAGTTCCATCGCCTCCGCGTCACCGCCGGCCGCCTGCAACGACTGCGCGGTCAGCCGCCGCCGCTGCTCGGTCGGGTCCACCAGCTCGGTGTAGGCGGTGCCCAGCTCCATCCCGTACGCCACCAGGTCCCAGCGCTCGGCCAGCCGCGGGTCGCGCCGGTGCTGGCGGGTCAACGGCGAGACCTCGGTCGGGAAGTCCAGATAGAACGTGGGCGCCCCGGTGCGCGCCTCGACCAACCGCTCGTACAGCTCCAGCAGCACCGCGCCGGCCGTCCACCGCGGGTCGTACGGCACCCCGGCCGCGTCGCAGTGCTTGCGCAGCACGGCCGGCTCGGTGTCGGCGGTGACCTCCTCGCCCAGCGCGGCCGAGATCGCCTCGTGCACCGTGACCGCCCGCCACTCGCCGCCCAGGTCGACCAGCTCGCCGCCGGGCCGGCGGGCCACCGGCTCGCCGTGCACCGCGGTGGCCGCCGCCACGATCAGCTCCCGGGCCAGCTCGCGCATGTCGTGGTAGTCGGCATACGCCTGGTAGGCCTCCAGCACGGTGAACTCCGGGTTGTGGGTGGCATCCACGCCCTCGTTACGGAACGCCCGGCCCAACTCGTAGACCCGCTCGATCCCGCCCACGGCGAGCCGCTTCAGATACAGCTCCGGCGCGATGCGCAGACTCAACCGCAGGTCGTAGGCGTTGATGTGGGTGACGAACGGGCGGGCGTTCGCGCCGCCGTGCACCCGTTGCAGGATCGGCGTCTCCACCTCCAGGAACTCCCGACCGGCCAGCCCGGCGCGCAGGCTGTGCAGCGTCGCGCCGCGCGCCCGCAGCATCTCCCGGGCCGCCGGGTCCAGCGCCAGGTCGAGGTAGCGCTGCCGGACCCGGGCCTCCGGGTCGGCCAGCCCGTGGTGCTTGTCCGGCAGCGGGCGCAGGCACTTGGCGGTCAGCTCCCAGCTCGCCACCCGCACCGACACCTCGCCGCGCCGGGTCGCGTAGACCTCGCCTGCCGCGCCCACATGGTCGCCGATGTCGACGCTCGACCGCCACCGGTCCAGGTCGTGCTCCAGCAGGAGCTGGAGGTCGCCGCTGCCGTCGCGCACGGTGACGAAGAGCAGCCGGCCGTGGTCGCGCACCAGCAGCACCCGCCCGGCCACCGCCACCGTCTCGCCGGTGCCGGTGTCGGGGGCCAGTCCGGCGTGCCGCTCCCGCACCGCCGCACAACTCGCCGTGCGCGGATAGCCCGCCGGGTAGGGGTCGACGCCCTCGGCCCGCAGCCGGTCGAGCTTCGCCAGGCGTACCCGGATCTGCTCCGGCAGGCGGACGGCGGGCGGCTCCGGCGGAACGGCCCGGACCGCCGCGGCGGCCGGCGGCACGTAGCCGACCCCGCCGCCGGCCGGCGGCACTCCGTGCAGCGGGGTGGGCCGGCCGCCGGGCAGCGCCAGGAAGCCCTCGGCGGCGGCCGCCGCGAGACCCACCCGGGCCAGCTCCCGGCGCTCCGCGAAGCAGAGGTAACGCGGCGTCCAGTGCGGCTGGTACTTGGCGTTGGACAGGTAGAGCGACTCCAGCTGCCACCAGCGGGAGAAGAACAGCAGGGTGTGCCGCCACGCCCGGATGACCGGGCCGGCGCCGATCCGCGCGCCCTGCTCGAACACCGAGCGGAACGCGGCGAAGTTGAGCGACACCCGGTCGACGCCGAGGCGCGGGCCGGCGGCCAGCAACGCGGCCACCATGAACTCGGTGACCCCGTTGTCGGCGGTCCGGTCCCGGCGCATCAGATCCAGCGACACCCCGCGCGTGCCCCACGGGCTGAACGAGAGCAGCCCTCGCACCTGGCCGTCGCCGTCGCGCGCCTCGACCAGCACGCAGTCGCCGTCGGCCGGGTCGCCGAGGCGGCCCAGCGCCATCGAGAAACCACGCTCGTGCCCGGTGTCCCGCCACGAGGTGGCCAACGCGGCCACCTGGGCCAGCTCCTCCGGCGGGATCTCGGCGTGCCGGCGGACCAGCGCGGTGTAGCCGGCCCGCTCGACCCGGTGCACCGCCTGGCGGACCGGCCGCATGTCCCGGCCGTCCAGGTCGAACTCGCGGGTCAGCAGGATCGCCTCGTCGCCGAGCTGGAGCACCTTGAGGCCGTGCCGGCGGTACGCCCGCGCGCCGGCCTCGCTGGCGCCCAGCACCGCCGGCGTCCAGGCGTAGGCCCGGGAGTGCTCCAGCCACGCCTCGATGGCCGGGCCCCACGCCTCCGGGTCGCCGACCGGGTCGCCGCTGGCCAGGCTGACGCCGTTGACCACCCGGTAGGTGAGCGCGGCCTTGCCGCTGGCCGAGAAGACGGCGGCCTTGTCCCGCCGGGTGGCGAAGTAGCCGAGCGAGTCCCGCTCGCCGTGCCGGGCCAGCAGCTCCCGGATCCGCTCCTCCTCGCCGGCGTGCAGCACCGCGTTGGCCCGCTGCGAGCGGACCAGGGTGAACAGGGCGGCCAGGAACGCGGTCGCGCCGAACGCGCCGAGCAACAGGTTGACCCAGCCGGGCGCCTGACCCCGCCGGGTCACGTCCAGCGTGACCGCCCCGCCGAAGACCTTCTCCACCGCGTAGCCGAGCCGGTCCGACCAGGTGTGCAGGCTGCCCGGCTCGACCAGGAGCAGCAGGTAGCCCAGGCCGACGAAGGCGACGGCCAGGCCGGCGAGCACACCGAGGGCCCGCCAGGTGCTGCCCGGCCGGACCCGGGCGTAGAACTCCCGCCGGGCGGCGACCAGCAGCGCCACCGCGGCGGCGGCGAACGCGATGCCGACCCAGACGCCGATGGTCTCCAGGGTGCCGAAGAGGCGCTGGCCGGCGGCGTGGTTCAGCTCGTTGGCGCCCACCATCAGCAGCAGCCCGCCGGCCGTCAGGCCGACCACGAGCGTGAGGCTGAAGTAGACCAGCAGCACCCACCAGGCCAGCCGCTTGCGCCGCCGGGCCGCGGCGGCCAGCACGCCGAGGAACACCGCGTACGCCAGGTTGGCCGGCGCCGGCACCAGCAGCGCGTCGATCGCGGTGCGGACCGGCTGCACGTCGGCGGCGACGGCGCTGCTCAGCGCCGCGAGCGCGCACACCACCGCGACCACCGCGAGCAGGACCGCGAAGGCGCGCGGGACCTGGGCGCGAAGCCCGGTCACCGTCCGCGACGTGCCGTGCGCCGTCACCGCGACCTCCTCCGTCGCCGGCGGCGGCCCGCCGGGCCGGCTCATCGTAGACCCGGATTCCCGGCGCGCGGCGGCCCTCCACCGGCTCGCGGCGGCGACCCGGGCGGGCGAATCGGGCCGACACGCCGTCCGGTGCGTTTCCGGGCGTCGACACGGTGGGTAACAGGGCGTCTACCACACGGCACGGTGCCGTGACCGGTCGGGAGGAGACGGTGGTGACGATGAGCGGGCCAGTGGCGGAGCGGGAACGGGACGCCGCGCCGGGCGGGACGGACCTGCTGACGGTCGGCGTCGAGGAGGAGTTCCTGCTCGCCGATCCGCACACCGGCACCGCCGTGCCCGCCGTCGAGCTGGTGATGGAGCAGGTGCCGGCCGAGCTGCGGGGCCAGGTGGAACGCGAGTTCCAGACCAGCCAGATCGAGATCGGCAGCCCGCCCGGGCTGGAGCTGTCCTCGATCCGGCACTCGCTGGGCATGCTCCGCGCCGAGCTGGCCGACGCGGCCGAGCGGGCCGGCGTCCGGCTGCTGGCGATCGGCACCGGCCCGGTCGACGGGCCGGTCCCGCCGGTGGTGGACAAGCCCCGCTTCGACCGGATGATCGAGCGGTTCCGGCTGTTGGTGCCCGGCCCCGGCAACAACGGCATGCACGTGCACGTCGGCGTGCCCGACCCGGACACCGGCGTGCAGGTGCTCAACCACGTCCGGCCCTGGCTGCCGATCCTCCAGGCGGTCACCGTCAACTCCCCGTTCGCGCGCGGCGAGGACACCGGCTACGCGAGTTGGCGCTCCATCGAGTGGGAACGCTGGCCGTCCGTCGCGCCCACCCCCTACCTGGAGTCGCACGAGCACTACCAGCGGCTGATCCGGCAGCTCATCGCCAGTGGCGTGATGCTCGACGAGGGGATGCTCTACTGGTACGCGCGGCTCTCCGCCAAGTACCCGACCGTGGAGATCCGGATCGGTGACGTCTGCCCGTCCGTGGACGACGCGGTGCTGGTGGCCGCGCTGGTGCGCGGGCTCGTCGCGACCGCGCTGACCGAGATCGAGGCCGGCCGGCCGGCCGTCAACACCGACCACCACCTGCTGGTGGCGGCGCACTGGCGGGCCGCCCACGACGGGCTGGAGGGCCAGGGCGTCGACCTGCACGACGGCGAGCTGCGCCCGGCGTGGGAACTGCTGGACCGGCTGGTCGACCGGCTCCGCCCGGAACTGGACCGGCACGGCGACCTCGACCGGGTGACCGACCTGCTGGGCGGGCTGCGGCGGCACGGCAGCGGCGCGGCCCGGCAGCGTGCGGTCTTCGAGCGCACCGGCAAGCTGGTCGACGTGGTCGCCGACGTGGCCCGGCAGACCCGTGGCTGAGCTGCCCCGCGACGAGCGGGCGGCGTGACAGGATGAGCGGCGTGGCGGAGCGGATGATCGTCATCGGCGGGGACGCCGCCGGCATGTCGGCGGCCTCCCAGGCTCGGCGCCGCCGTGGCCGCGCCGAGCTGGACATCGTCGCGTTCGAGCGGGGGCACTTCACGTCCTACTCGGCCTGCGGCATCCCCTACTGGATCAGCGGCCTGGTGCCGGAACGCGACCAGCTCGTCGCCCGGACCCCGGACGCCTTCCGCGACGAGTACGACATCGACGTCCGGACCCGCCACGAGGTCACCGCCATCGACCTGGACCGCCGCGAGGTCGTCGCCCGGGACCTGGACGGCGGCGGCGAGGTCCGCGCCGGCTTCGACACCCTGGTGTACGCGACCGGCGCCACCCCGGTGCAGCCGGAGTGGGCGCGTGACGAGGTGGCCGGCGTGTTCGGCGTGCAGACGCTCGACGACGGCGCGGCGCTGCTCGACTGGCTCGAACACGAGCCCCGGCCCCGGCACGCGGTGGTGGTCGGCGGCGGCTACGTCGGCGTCGAGATGGCCGAGGCGCTGGTGCAGCGCGGGCTCACGGTCCAACTGGTCGAGCAGGCCGCGCAGCCGATGGCCACCGTCGACCCGGACATGGGCGAGCTGGTGGCCGAGGCGATGCGCGGGGTCGGCATCAGCATCCGCACCGGCATGACGGTCACCGGCCTCACCGAACGCGACGGCCGGATCGCCGCGGTGGTCACCGACGAGGGGCCGATCCCGGCCGACGTCGTGGTGCTGGGCCTCGGCGTACGCCCCAACACCGCGCTCGCCGAGGCCGCCGGCCTGCCGCTCGGGCCGTCCGGCGGGATCCGGGTGGACCGCCGCATGCGGGTGCCCGGGGTGCCCGGCGTGTGGGCGGCCGGCGACTGCGTGGAGTCCCTGCACCGGGTCAGCGGCATGCCGGTGCACGTCCCGCTCGGCACGCACGCCAACAAGCAGGGCCGGGTCGCCGGGATCAACATCGGCGGCGGCTACGCGACCTTCCCCGGCGTGGTCGGCACCGCCGTCACCAAGGTCTGCGAGCTGGAGGTGGGACGCACCGGCCTGCGGGAGCGCGACGCCACCGAGGCCGGCTTCGAGTTCGTCACGGTGACCGCCGAGTCGACGAACCGGGCCGGCTACTACCCGGGGGCCCGGCAGATGACCGTGAAGCTGATCGCCGAGCGGCCCAGCGGGCGGTTGCTGGGCGCGCAGATCGTCGGCTGGTCCGAGGCGGCCAAGCGGATCGACGCGCTGGCCGTGGCGCTGTGGAACGGCATGACTGTGGACGAGATGACCGCGCTCGACCTGGGCTACGCACCGCCGTACGCCCCGGTCTGGGACCCGGTGCTGATCGCCGCCCGCAAGGCCGTCGACGCCCTCGCCGCCGCCGGCAGGTAAGGAGGGGCCCCGCTTAACGCTTCCCGCATAGGCGGGGCCCCTCATCAACACCTCGCCGGCCGCCGTTTCGGGGCGGACACTCGCAGCGGAGCGCTGTGGACTGGACGGGTGCGGATACCCGGGGATGACGCGTCGCGGCTGGAATGGCTGCTGTTCGGGCAGTCCGGGGTGCTCACCTGGGCCCAGGCGATGGCCGAGCTCACCCCCGGCCAGGTCCGCCATCTCGTGGCCAGCGGTCGCTGGCAGCGGGTGTGCCGGGGCATCCTGCGAGCCGGGCCGGGCGGGCCGTACACCAGGGAACAGCAGTGGTGGGTCGCCGTGCTGGCGGCGGGCGACGGCGCGGTGCTCGCCGGGCCGGCCGCCGCCCGGGCCGGTGGGCTGCGAGGGAGCTGGGGCCCCGAGGTGGTGGACGTCCTGGTGCCGCACGGACGGCGCGCCGCCGACCTGCTGCGCCGGCTGCCACTGGGTCTGCCCGCGGTGCAGACCCACCGGGTCCGTCACCTGGCTCCGGCCGACCGGCAGCGCGGCCGGCCGGACCGCACCGGCATGGCGCGCTCACTGGTGGACGCGGCGGGTTGGGCACGCACCGACGATGAGGCGCAGGCGATCGTGGCGGCGGGCTGCCAGCAGCGGCGGACGACCCCGGCGGAAATCGGGGCAGTGCTGGAGCGGTTGCCCCGCGCCCGGCGACGGCAGCTCATCCGACAGACACTGGGGGACGTGGCGGGTGGTGCGGAGGCACTGTCCGAGATCGACCTGGTCCGGCTCTGCCGTCGCCACGGGCTTCCGCTACCGGACGGGCAGGAACGCCGACGGGACGCCGACGGCCGGCAGCGCTACCTGGACGCCTACTGGCGTCGCTGGCGGCTGCACGTCGAGGTGGATGGCGCGCACCACATGGACGCGCGCCACTGGGCGGCGGACCTGCGCCGGCAGAACCGGGTCTGGATCGAGGGCGATCGCATCCTGCGGTTCACCGCGTTCGACGTCCGGCACCGACCAACCGAGGTGGTCGCGCAGCTCACCGCCGCCCTGTCCGCTGCCGGGTGGACTCCCTGACCATCTTTGGGTGCGGTTGTTGTCGCCAGGGCAGCCACAACCGCACCCAAAGTCCGTGGCGGACTCGGGCAGGATGGGCGGATGCACATTCCGGACGGACTGCGGTGGACCGAGCGGACGCCGGGCGGGCGGGCGTGGCTGGCGGAGCTGCCCGACCGGCTGGCCGGGTGTGTCGCGCGGTGGGAGCTGACCGCCGTCGGACCACCGTTCGACTACGCGTTCGCCTCGCTGGCCCTGCCTGCGGAGCTGCCGGACGGGACGCGGGCGGTGCTGAAGCTCCAGTACCCGGACGACGACAGCGTCCACGAGGCGACCGCGCTGGCGCACTGGGCCGGCCGGGGCGCGATCCGGTTGCTCGCCTCCGACGCCGAGCGCCGCGCGCTGCTGGTCGAGCGCTGCGACCCGGGCACCCCGCTGCACGCGTTGCCGGCCGACGCCGCGCTCGACGCGGCGGTCGGACTGCTGCCCCGGCTCTGGGTGCCGGCCGGCCCACCGTTCACGCCGCTGGCGGAGGAGGCGGCCGGCTGGGCGGAGCGGATGCCGGACAACTGGCGGCGGGCCAACCGCCCGTACGAGCGGCGGCTGCTCGACGCCGCGCTCGGGATGCTCGCCGACCTGGCGCCGAGCCAGAGCGAGCAGGTGCTGGTCAACCAGGACCTGCACGCCGGCAACGTGCTCGCGGCCGACCGCGAGCCGTGGCTGGTCATCGACCCGAAGCCGCTGGTCGGCGAGCGGGAGTTCGCGGTGGTCCCGCTGGTACGCGGCGCGGAGCTGGGGCACTCCCCGGCGGCGGTGCGGCACCGGCTCGACCGGCTCAGCGCCGAGCTGGGCCTGGACCGGGAACGGGTGCGCGGCTGGGCGGTCGGGCAGACGGTGGCCTGGAGCGTCGGCGGCGACCAGGTCTTCCCCGGCAACGTCGAGGCGGCCCGCTGGCTGCTCGACGCGAGGTGACTCAGCCGGCCTGGCAGGTGGGGCACCAGTAGAGGTTGCGTCCGGCCAGCACGCCCCGGCGCACCTCGGTGCCGCAGACGTGGCAGGGCGCGCCGGGGCGGCGGTAGACGTACACCTCGCCGCCGTGCCTGTCGACGCGCGGCGCCCGACCGGTGGCCTCGGGCAGGTCGGCGTCGCGGACGGTGTCGATCCGGCCGCGCTCGACCGCGACCGTCATCAGCGCCACCAGGTCCACCCACAGTTCCGCCCAGCCGGCCGGGGTGAGTTCCCGTCCCGGCAGCAGCGGCGGCAACCCGGCCCGGAACAGCGCCTCGGTCACGAAGATCAGCCCGGTGCCGGCGACCACGGACTGGTCCAGCAGCAGCGCGGCGAGCGGGGTCGGGCTGCGCCGGATCCGGGCGTACGCCCGGTCCGGGTCGGCGTCGGCGCGCAGCGGGTCGGGGCCGAGCCGGGCGCGCAGCGCCGCCACCTCGGGCGGGGTGAGCAGCTCGCAGGCGGTCGGACCGCGCAGCTCCAGCCAGTTGCGGTCGCTGCGCAGGCGCAGCCGCACCTGGCCGACCGGGGCCGGCGGCTCCCCCGGCCCGTCGGCGAACTTCCCGTACAACCCCAGGTGTACGTGCAACGTCAGCTCGCCGGCGTAGTGGTGCAGCAGGTGCTTGCCGTACGCCTCGGTGCCGTCCAGGACGGTGCCGGTGAGCCGCGCGGCGCCGTCGGCGAAGCGGCCCTGCGGGCTGTCCGCGTGCACCTTGTCGCCGGCGAACAGCTCGGCGTGGCGGGCGGCGAGGCGGTGGATGGTGTGTCCCTCTGGCACAGGTGCCAAGCGTAGTCAGCCGCCCGCGCGTCGACTCCAGTACGGGCGAGGATCGGGAATCTCCCCGATGCGTCCCGGCCGGCGGACGAACAGACTCGGCCGCAATCGACGGGGAGGAATCGAACGATGCGCACTCAGGGAGTCCGGCGCTGGATCGGCGTTCTCGCACTGACCGCGGCCGCGGTCTTGACCGTACCGGCCGTCGCCCGAGCGGCAACCGTGCCGGAACTCGCTCTGCCCGCGCCCACCGGCCCGTATCCGGTCGGGGTGGCCGACCTGCACCTGGTGGACAAGCGGCGGGCCGACCCCTGGGTGCCGTCCGAGCGCCGCGAGTTGATGGTCTCGCTGTGGTATCCGGCGGCGAGCCGGGGCGGAGCGCCCCGTCCGTACGCGACGGCGGCGGAGTCCGCGCTGATCCTCGACGACCTGGAGGTCGAGGGTGTGCCGTCCGACGCGCTCACGACCGTACGAACGTACGCCCGGCTCGGTGTCCCGGCCGGCGCGACCAGGCGTGGCTGGCCGGTGGTGCTGCTCTCGCCCGGCTTCGGCAGCCCGCGCGCTTCGCTGACCGCCCTGGCCGAGGACCTCGCAAGCCGGGGTTACCTGGTGGCCGGCGTCGACCACAACTACGAGGCGGCGGCGATCACCTTCCCGGACGGCCGGGTCACCACCTGCCGGGCCTGTGACCTGCTCGACGGCGGCGACCCCGATGCCGGGGTGCGGGTGGCCCGGGGCCGCGCTGCCGACCTGGCGTTCACCCTGACCCAGCTGACCACCCACCGGCTGCCCGGCGGTGTCCGCCTCGACCCGTCGGCGGTGGCGGTGGCCGGCCACTCGATCGGGGGCGCGAGCGCCGCCGTGACCATGCTGAGCGACCGCCGCTTCGACGCCGGCATCAACATGGACGGCACGTTCTTCCCGCCGGTGACGACCGCGCTGAACCGGCCGTTCCTGATGCTGGGAAATCCCGGTCACGACTCGGCCGGCGGGGACGACAGCTGGTTGACGACCTGGCGGCACCTCACCGGCGGGCGGCGCTGGCTGACCGTCACCGGCACCACGCACAGCTCGTTCACCGACTTCGCGGTCCTCGGCGACCAGGCCGGCATCCCGGTCCAGCCGCTGCCGGGCGGCCGCTGCGCCGAGATCACCCGGGCGTACGTGGCCGCCTTCCTGGACCGGACCCTGCGCCACCGCCCGGCGCCGTTGATGAGCGGCCCGTCGCCTGCGTACCCGGAGGTGATCTGGCAGCCCGCGTCGTAGTCGGGCAGCCGGTGGCCGTCGCGCGTCCGGCCGGGCACGCCGGTCCGGCTACACCATGGGACGCCGTTGAAATCGATGGTTATCGAATGCCAGACTGGCTCCGGTCGCGCTCGGGAGCCGGTGCGAGCCGCTCGGTCCAGCAGGAGAGAGACGCGCGGAGTGGTGCGCCGCCCCGCGCCGGGCAGTCCTCTCCCGTTCCTCCGTCGTGCCGCCATTCCCGCCGATCGCGCCGCGGGGCGGGCTCTCAGCTCAGGAGAAACAGATGCTTCGTACGCTCGGCGCGGCACTGGCCGCCGCGCTCGCCCTGACCGGCCTGGCCGCCCCGGCCGGGGCCGTCCAGTCACCCGCCGTCACGGCGGCGACCCCCGCGCCTACGCCCACGGTGGCGTGCCCGCCGGCGCTGCCGGTCAGCGGCCAGGTGACCGGGACCACCGCCACCAGCCTCACCATCACCTACTGGATGCTGCTCAGTCCGCCCTGCGGCTACGACCCGCCGATGGTCGTCACCCTCTTCGCCAGCCGCGAGGACGCCACCGGCTGGCGCGACCCGGTGGCCGAGGCCGTCTCGAAGGCGGAGCGCTCCGGGACGGTGACCGTCGAGGGGCTGACGCCCGACACCGACTACTGGTTCCGGTTCAGCGACACCCAGGGGCACCGGGACCCGTACGTCATCGGCGGCCCGGCGCGGACGCTGTCCACGTCGACGTGCGCCGCGACGGTCCGGATCGACAGCCGGTGGTACGGCGGCTTCATCGCCACGGTCACCGTGCGCAACACCGGCACGGAGTCGACCCGTGGATGGCTCGTCTCCTGGCGGTGGACCGCCGACGAACGCATCGAGTCGATCTGGGGCGGGGTGGCCGAGCGCGCCGGCGAGAACGTCACGGTCCGCAACGCCTCCTGGAACGGGACGCTGGCGCCGGGTGCCTCGACGACGTTCGGCGTACTCGTGGCGGCCAGTAGCGCGTCCGCGGGCATCACGCCGATCTGCGGACGGTGAGCGGCATGCGTTTCCCGGCGGATCGGACGGGCGGACACGGACGCCTGCTGGCGGTCCTGGCGGCGCTCACCGTGGCCGCCGCGACGGTGCTCGGACCGGGCTCGGGCGCGGTGGCGGCGCCGGTGACCGTCACCAACGGCACGCAGTTCACCGACACGAGCGGCGCCGTCGTGCACGCCCACGGCGGCGGCGTCCTGAAGGTCGACAACTACTACTACTGGTTCGGCGAGAACCGTAACCCGGACAACACGTTCCGGGCGGTGTCCGTCTACCGCTCGACCGACCTGCGCACCTGGGAGTTCCGCAACAACGTGCTCACCCAGTCGTCGGCCGCCGAGCTGCAACGGGCCAACATCGAGCGGCCGAAGGTCATCTACAACGCGTCCACCGGCCGGTTCGTGATGTGGATGCACAAGGAGAACGGTTCCGACTACAACGAGGCGCGGGCCGCCGTCGCCTCGTCGGCCACCGTGGACGGCGCCTACACCTGGCACGGCAGCTTCCGGCCGCTCGGTCAGCACATGTCGCGGGACATCACGCTCTACAACGACAACGGCACCGCGTACATGATCTCGGCCGCCAACGAGAACCGCGACCTGCACATCTACCGGCTCACCTCGGACTACCTCAACGTGGCCGGCCTGGTGGGCAACTTCTGGGCCGGCGCGACCCGCGAGGCGCCGGCGATGTTCAAGCGGGGCAGCACCTACTTCCTGTTGACGTCGGCGGCGACGGGCTGGAGCCCGAACCAGGCCCGGTACGCCACCGCGTCGAGCATCTCCGGGCCGTGGAGCGGCTGGACCGACGTGGGCAACGGCACCACGTTCAACTCGCAGCCGGCCTTCGTGCTGCCGATCCAGGGCGCGTCCACCACCAGCTACCTCTACCTGGGTGACCGGTGGGCGGGCGCCTGGGGCGGGCCGGTCAACGACTCGCAGTACGTGTGGCTGCCGATCACCTTCCCGACCGCCACCAGCATGAGCCTGACCTGGTATCCGTCCGTCACCGTCGACACGGCCACCGGAACGGTCACCGGCAGTTCGCCCGCCTCCTACCGGGTGACCGCTCGACACAGTGGCCGGGTGCTGGACGTGATGGACAGCTCCACCGCGAACAATGCCGAGGTCAAGCAGTGGTCGTGGAACGGCGGCGGGAACCAGCGGTGGGAGTTCCAGGACGCCGGCGGTGGTTGGTACCGGCTCGTCAACGCCAACAGCGGCAAGTGTCTCGACGTCGCCAACGCGTCCACCGCCGACGGCGCCAACATCATCCAGTACACCTGCGGCAGCGGCGCCAACCAGCAGTGGCAGTGGGCCGCGACCGGCAGCTGGTTCCAGCTCCGGGCCCGACACAGCGGCAAGTGCCTGGACGTGGTCAACGCCGGCACCGGCGACGGCGCGGACGTCCAGCAGTTCACCTGTGGCAGCGGCACCAACCAGCAGTGGTCGCGGACCCAGTCCTGACGGCGAACCGGAACGCGGCCCGCCGGACGGGCGGGCCGCGTTCCGTCGACGGGTGTCGACTTCTGCGCTCCTGGGTACCTCCTGCGTGTCATGCGCGGCCTCCGCGCCTGCATCAGGAGGTGCCAAGGTGAACATTTTGTCCCGCCGGAAGTCTCCGGCGCGCAGTACCGATGTGAACGGCGACGGAGTCGTGGACGCCCGCGACGAGAGCCCGGTCGCGGACGGAACGGCCGGCCAGCCGGTGGTCACCGACCGCGACGCGGCCCGGACCACGTACCGCAGCGACGCGACCGCCACCGAGGCGGAACGGGCCGCCGACACCGGCCGGGTCGATGAGGCCGGCCGGATGGGTGAGGCTGCTCAGGTCACCGAGGCGGGCCGGGCGCCGACCGCCGGGCCGGTCGGTGACGGGCACGTCGAGACCGTGCCGCGGACCGGTGAGGCGGAGCGGCGGGCGGCACAGCGGGCCGCCGCGGCCCGGGCGGCGACCAGCCGGCCGTTGGGCCGCAACGCGCGGACCGTCGACCCGGAACCGACCCGGGAGCAGACCGTCGACCTGGACGGGGACGGCCGACCGGACCGCCCCGTCGACCTCGACCGCGACGGCCACGCGGACCGCCCCGTCGACCTGGACGGGGACGGCCGACCCGACCGCCCCGTCGACCTCGACCGCGACGGCCGACCCGACCGGGAACTCGACCCGGAGCTGACGAAGAAGCCGCGGGCCAGCCTGCTCGCCACGCTCGGTCTGATCGTGTCCGTGGCGGGCGCGCTCTTCGTGCTCTCCGGCACGCTGGCCGGCTACGGCATCGGGCTCGGCGCGATCGGCGCGGTGCTGGCGGTGCTGGGCCTGATCGCCACCCGACGCCGGCACGTGGCCGGGAAGACCGACGCGCTGATCGGCATCATGGTCGGCCTGGCCGCCGTGGTGCTCGGCATCGTGGCGATGACCGGCCAGTTCGACTGGCCGACCACGGACGGCGACTGGGTGGGCCGGTTCCGTGAGTGGCTTGATTCACAGTTTGTCGATCGGTTCTGAGGGCACTGTGGTGATCGCCGGCAGCGACCGGCAGCCCGAACATCCCGGTGGTTCACCGGGCGGACCCGGTGGTTCACCGGCCGGGCAACCTCTTTCGGGGGGCGACGATTTCGTCGCCCCCCGAAGTATGTCCGCGCCGCCCCCGGCTCAGAGATCTTGGAAGATCTGGCCCCTCTGGGAGCCGTTCGCTTCCAAGATCTCCGGCCATCTCGACACGCGGAACAACCGTCTCTGCTGGTGAGAGTTGGGCCGGGTGGGGCGCCAGTTCGCCGAAGTGGCGCCAACCCGAGCGTTGTGATGCCGCCACTTCACCGAGGTGGCGAGCCACCCGAGCGGACCGAGCCAGCGAGCCACCCCGAGCAGGTGAACCGTCCGAGTCGGCGAGTCACCGGGAGCGTGGACGCAACGGTTAGCCGAAAAAAGCCACGTAAACGCAACGATCTGCTGCTCAACGCAACTTCCCACGGTGGAAGTCGACGCCCCCGGCCGCATACGGTTGGAGCACGGCGCCAGCCCGTGGGCCGACCGTGGCCGGGCGCGCCCGACTCTGGGAGCACCACATGACGATGGACGCCACCCGCCAGCGCCTCCTGATGTGCCGGCCGACGTACTTCGCCGTCGACTATGCGATCAACCCGTGGATGGACCCCACCGCGCCGGTCGACCCCGACCTGGCGATCCGGCAGTGGGAGCAGCTCCACCAGACCTACCTCGACCTGGGCCACGAGGTCGAGCTGATCGACCCGGTCGCCGGCCTGCCGGACATGGTCTTCGCGGCCAACGGCGGCACGGTGATCGACGGCAAGGCGATGGCGGTGCAGTTCCGCGACCCGCAGCGCGCCGACGAGGCGCCCGCCTACCGGGCCTGGTTCGAGGCCGCCGGCTTCGAGATGCACGACCCGAAGCACGTCAACGAGGGTGAGGGCGACGTCCTGCTGGTCGGCGACCACCTGCTCGCCGGCACCGGGTTCCGCACCGCGCACGCCTCGCACGCGCAGCTCCAGGAGGTCTTCGGCTATCCGGTGGTGACCATGCAGCTGGTGGACCCCCGCTTCTACCACCTGGACACCGCGCTCACCGTGCTCGACGAGCGGACCGTGGCCTACCTGCCGGAGGCGTTCTCCCCGGGCAGCCGGGCGGTGCTGCGCCGGCTCTTCCCGGACGCGATCCACGCCACCATGGCCGACGCCGAGGTGCTCGGCCTGAACGCGGTCAGCGACGGCCGGCACGTGGTGCTGCCGGCGCAGGCCACCGACCTGGCCGCGAAGCTGCGCGACCGGGGTTACGAGACCATCGGGATCGACCTGTCCGAGCTGCGCAAGGCCGGCGGCGGACCGAAGTGCTGCACGTTGCGACTCCGTCAGGGAAAGGCAATCAAGTGATCATCGACGACATGCTGCGGACGCCCTCCGCGGTCCGGGACGCGGAGCGCCACACGGCGCACAACTACCACCCGCTGCCCGTGGTGATCTCGTCGGCCGAGGGCGCCTGGCTGACCGACGTGGACGGCCGCCGCTACCTGGACTGCCTGGCCGGCTACTCGGCGCTGAACTTCGGCCACCGACACCCGAAGCTGATCGAGGCCGCGCACGCGCAGCTGGACCGGCTCACGCTGACCAGTCGCGCGTTCGTCCACGACCAGTTCGCCGACTTCTGCCGCGAGCTGGCCGCGCTGTGCGGCAAGGACCTCGTGCTGCCGATGAACACCGGCGCCGAGGCGGTGGAGACCGGCATCAAGGTCGCCCGCAAGTGGGGCTACCAGGTCAAGGGCGTGGCCCCGGGCCAGGCCAACATCGTGGTGGCGGAGGGGAACTTCCACGGCCGGACCACCACCATCGTCAGCTTCTCCACCGACGAGGACGCGCGCGCCGACTTCGGGCCGTACACGCCGGGCTTCACCGTGGTCCCCTACGGCGACCTGGACGCGCTGGCCGCCGCGATCGACGAGAACACGGTGGCCGTGCTGCTGGAGCCGATCCAGGGCGAGCAGGGCGTCGTCGTGCCGCCGGCGGGCTACCTGCCGGGCGCTCGCGAGCTGTGCACCGAGCGCAACGTGCTGTTCGTCGCCGACGAGATCCAGTCCGGCCTGGGCCGCACCGGCGCGACGTTCGCCTGCGACCTGGAGGGCGTCGTCCCGGACATGTACCTGCTGGGCAAGGCGCTCGGCGGCGGCATCGTGCCGGTCTCCGCGGTGGCCGCGAACCGCGACGTGCTGGGCGTGCTCCAGCCCGGCCAGCACGGCTCGACGTTCGGCGGCAACCCGCTGGCCTGCGCGGTCGCCACCGAGGTGGTCCGGCTGCTCGCCACCGGCGAGTTCCAGCGCCGCTCGGCCGAGCTGGGCGAGCGGCTGAAGGCCGGCCTGGAGGCGTTGCTCGGCAAGGGCCTCGTCGCCGTCCGGGTCCGCGGCCTGTGGGCCGGCGTCGACATCGACCCGGCGCTGATGAGCGGCCGGCAGGCGTGCGAGCGGCTGATGGAGCGGGGTGTGCTGGCCAAGGACACCCACGGCTCGACCATCCGGCTCGCCCCGCCGCTGGTGATCACGGAGGACGAGATCGACCACGCGGTGGCGCAGCTCGCCGCCGTGCTGGCCGGCTGACCTCGTACCCGAAGAAGGGCGCCGGGACCACGACGGTCCCGGCGCCCTTCTCGCGTGCGGGTCAGGGACGCGGCAGCCGCATCGCCATGGTCGGCGCCTCGGCCATCACCGAGTTCGGGGTGTACGTCGCGTCGCTGGTCGTCTCGGCGGCCCGCCCGATCTGCACGCCCGGGTAGAGCTCGATCAGGTCCCCCTCGCCGAGCGTCCGGGACTGCTGCGGCGGCAGCGGGATGCGCTCCGCCTCGACCATCGACCCGCCCGGGCGTACGCCGGAGCCGTTGGTGCTGGTGTCGGTGACCACCACCTCGCCCCCGCGCCCCAGGTCGAAACGGACGTGACTGCGGCTGATCCAGCGCCGGGCCTCGTCGTTGAGCCACTGGCCGAGCTGCACCGCGCCGGGCCCGTCCGGCGCCCGCCCGACCGCCACCGGCTCGGTCTCGGTGAGCACGAACCGCCGCCGCACCAACCCCCCGATCCGCACCGCCAGCACCTCGCTGCGCGGGCGCTGACCGGCGTCGGAGAGGCGCGCGCCGTGCCGGGGGCAGGTCGGCGCGCCGGTCCGCAGCGTGGGCGGCGGCTGCTCGGACGGGCCCCGGTCCATCCCGGCCAGGTCGGCGAACGCGCCGCCGCCCCCGCCACCGCCGAAGAGCGCGCAGCCCGGCTCGGGGCAACGCCACTGCCGGGAGAGCAGCTTGACCCCGGCGGGCGAGCGGCTGCCGGTGGCCGGGTCCTGGCCGCCGCCGACGTGCGCGATGAAGACCGGGCCGCCGGCACCGGGCACCGGGGCGAGCACCCGACCGGCCTGGCCGACCCACGGGTACCTGCCGATCAGCCCGTCGAGCCGGGCCCGGGTGAGCACCGGCAGGCCGAGCAGGTCGGCCACCTCCAGCATCCGGTCACCGGGCTGGTCGAGCACCTCGACCAGGCCGTCGTCGGCCCAGCGACGGACCACCATCCGCTCGTTGGAGGTCAGGTCGGCGTCGGACAGCAGCGCCCGGTGCACGATCGCGTAGACCTGGACGCTGTCCTCCCCGATCTGCCGGGACAGCGCGTCGATCACCATCCCGAGCCGCAGCAGGCTGGCCGGCCGGCCGCCGTCGAGGTTCTGCCACCGGATCACCTCGGCCAGGTCGATCACGGCCCGCGCCAGCGAGGGGTCGGTGCTGACCCGCCCCTCGATGGCGTCCAGCACCTTGCTGATCTCGAATCTCATGCCGCGCTCCGCACCATGTCGCGCCCGTCCACCATGCGACGACCCTACCGGCCGCCCCCGACGCCCCCGCCCGGCCCGCCGCGCTCACCCCGCGCGCAGCGGTCGCCCCACGTCGTGCAGGTGCGCCAGACCCTGCCGGTACGACTCGACCAGCCCGGTCTCCGCGTACGGGATGCCCTGCTCGGCGCAGTACGCCCGCACCAGCGGCCGGGCCCGGCGCAGGTTGGCGCGGGGCAGGTTCGGGAACAGGTGGTGCTCGATCTGGTAGTTCAGCCCGCCCAGCGCCAGGTCGACGAGGCGCCCGCCGCGCACGTTGCGGGCGGTGAGCACCTGCTTGCGCAGGTAGTCGAGCCGGTCGTCGGCGGTGGGCATCGGCATGCCCTTGTGGTTGGGGGCGAACGCGCAGCCCATGTAGAGGCCCCAGAGCCCCTGGTGCACGGCGGCGAAGAGCAGCGCCTTGCCCGGTGACATCACCGCCAGGAGCATGCCGACGTAGCCGACGCCGTGCGCGGCGAGAAGCAGCGCCTCCACGGCCCGGTGCCGCATCGGGACGCGCCACCGGCCGTCCGGCTCCCGCCCGGTCAGCGCCCGGACGCTCGCCACGTGCAGCGCCAGCCCTTCGAGCAGCAGCAGCGGGAAGAACAGCCACGCCTGCCGGCGGGCCATCCACCGGCTCAGGCCCCGGGTCGCCAGCGCCTGCTCGTACGTCCAGACCAGCGCGCCCGCGCCGACGTCCGGGTCCTCGTCGGCGTGGTTCGGGTTGGCGTGGTGCCGGTTGTGCTTGTCCACCCACCAGCCGTAGCTGAGCCCCACGGCGAGGTTGCCGGCGACCAGTCCGGCCGCCTCGCTCGGCCCGCGCCGGCGGAACATCTGCCGGTGCCCGGCATCATGCCCGAGGAACGCGACCTGGGTGGTGGCCACCGCCATCACGGCCGCCATCGGGACCTGCCACCAGGAGTCGCCGACGGCCACCACCAGCGCCCAGCCGGCCAGGAAGGCGCCCAGGGTGAGCGCGATGCGAACCGCGTACCGGCCGGGTCGCCGCTCGAACAGCCCCGCCTCGGCGACCCGGCGGGACAGGCGCGCGTAGTCGCTGCCCCGCCGGGCGGCCGGTGCCGTCAACGTCGAAGAACTCACTGTCGCCCCCGGGTGCCACGAGCCGCACTCCGATAGGCGACTCTCCGTCACCAATCTTGGCGAAATCGATAGCGCTTAGTAATCCAGTCAGCCCCCGGGTCGGAGGTGGTGCTGGCCCTACCCTGCGGTCAGGACGCCTGGCGGGCGGGCAGGTCGGCGGTCCAGACGTCGGCCAGGTCGGCGAGGGGGACGCCGAGGGCCCGGCTGAGGCCGACCACGGTGCCGAACGCGGGCGCGGGCAGGCGACCCGCCTCGATCTTGCGCAGCGTCTCCGGGGAGATGCCGGCCGCCAGCGCCACCTCGACGAGACTGCGGTCGGCCCGCGCGGACCGCAGCGCGGCGCCGAGGCGCCGGCCGGCGGCGATCTGCTCGGGCGTCAGTGGCTGGCGAACCATGGCAGCAGGATATCCCTCCGGGAGCGCCCCGACCGGACGTGGTATAAAAATACCGTGATTGAGCTCAAGTCCACCAACGAGATCGACCGGATGGCGGTGACCGGCCAGTTCGTCGGCGAACTGCTCGCCGAGCTGAGCGGCGTCGCCGCGGTCGGCGTCAACCTGATGGACATCGAGCACCACGCCCGCCGCCGGATCGCCGAACGCGGCGCCGAATCCTGCTACTGGGACTACTCCCCCTCGTTCGGCCGCGGCCCGTTCCGCAACGTGCTGTGCCTGTCGGTCAACGACGCGGTGCTGCACGGACTGCCGCACGACTACGTGCTGCGCGACGGCGACCTGCTCAGCATCGACATGGCGGTCACCATCGACGGCTGGGCCGCCGACTCGGCGCTCTCCTTCGTCGTCGGCGCCCCCGACCCGGCCGACCTGAAGCTGATCGAGGCCACCGAGGTGGCGCTGGAGGCCGGCATCGCCGCCGCCCAGCCCGGCGGGCGCCTCGGCGACGTCTCCGCAGCGATCGGCGAGGTCGCCCACTCCTACGGCTACCGCGTCAACGGCGAGTTCGGCGGCCACGGCATCGGCCGCACCATGCACGAGGCCCCGCACGTCGCCAACAGCGGTCGCCCGCGGCGGGGCATGAAACTGTCGCCCGGCCTCACCATCGCCATCGAGCCCTGGCTGTGCCGCAGCACCGACAAGATCCGGGTCGACGACGACGGCTGGACCATCCGCTCCGCCGACGGCTCCCGCACCGCCCACTCCGAGCACACGGTCGCGGTCACCGACGCCGGCCCGCGGGTGCTGACCCGCCGCCCCGACGCCCCGCGCTCCTGACCTGATCAGCCCAGCCGGGTGACGGCCGCACGCAGCCGGGCCAGGTCACGCCGGCGCCGCTCGTACGTGGCCGCCAGGCCGATCAGCAGCAGCCCGCCCAGCGCAAGGAAGATCCACCGGGGCAGCAGGTCCCATCCCCGGGCCAGCTCGTGCAACGCCAACGGCACCAGCGTCGCCGCGCCCAGCACGACCGGCGCCTGCCAGCGCCGGACCGCCCCGCCGAACACGGCGCCGACCGCCACCGCGCCGAGCGCCAGCCGTCGCAGCGGTTGCGGGTCCGGCGCGGCCAGCACCGAGACCAGGCTGGGCAGCAGCGCCGCACCCAGCCCTGGGCCGAGCGCCAGCCAGCTGGTCAGCCCCGGCCGGTGCCGCAGCGCCAGCAGGCCGGCGCCGAGGGCGAGCAGCGCCGCCGGCACCGTGTAGGCCTCCAGCACCGCCACCTGACCGGCGGCCAGCAGCAGCCAACCGCCGAGCAGCTCGCTGCCCGCCGCGACCGCCACCAGACCGATACGCACGCCCGGCGTCTCCCCCCGCCGCAGAACCCGCAACCCCACGGCCACCCCCCACAGCGCACAGACCGCCGCCGCATACCGCAACGCCCCACCCGTGAGAAGCAGCGCCAGCACCGCCACCCCCTGCGCCACCGCCTCCAGTGCAGCCGCCGACACCCGCCTCGTCGATCTAGGAGTTGTGGCGCCCACGTGGTCGGATCCGCGCCTTTCGTGAACCACCACAAGTCCAAGGTCGACGGACCGAGGGGTGGTCCGCAGCGCCGGCACCGCGTGCAGCGTCACCGCCGCGACCGCCAGGACCGCGAACCCGGCGGTACGCAGCGGCAGCCCGCCGGCCAGTGGCGCGGTGACCGCGAAACCGGTGGCCGACGACACCGCGCCCAGCCAGCCGGCGAGCCGTACCGTGGCCGGCCGGCCCGCCGCCCCCACCACGACGCCGGCCACCACCAGTGCACCCAGTCCGACAAGCGTCCCGGCGCGGGTGGCGAGCAGCCCGGCGAACCCGAACCCGCCGAGCACCGCCCCCAGCGGCAGCAGCACCGCCGCGCGCGCAGCCGGCGCCCCGGCCGGACGCACGCCGAGCGGCGCGACCGCGTGATCGCCCGCCTCCGGACGCGCCCCAGCGGGCAGCATCGGGCGCACGCCGACGAGCGCGGCGGTCAGCAGCGCGGCGAGTCCGGTCCCGAACGCCACCGCCGGCACCACCGGCCAGGGTGCGCCGGCCGCCGCGAGCAGCACCGGCAGCGCCACCGCGCCGAACGGCAGCCCCGCCAGCGCCGGCAGCCCCCAGCCGAAGCCCCGGGCGACCACCGGAACGTTGGCACCCGCCCGGGCCGCGTCCGCCGTGGCACCGGCCGGATCCAGAACGCCCCGGGGACGCATCGCCGCCGACCGGGCGTACGCCGCCGCGACCACCCCCAGGAGCAGCAGCACCAGCCCGGCGCGGCCGGTACCCGCCGGGACCGCCGCGACCGTGGGCGCGCCCGACCAGGGCCGCACCGGCAGGCCCCCCAACACCGCCAGCGCGGCCGGGACGGCGGCCAGCAACGCCAGTCCGGCCAGCGCGACGCCGATCACCCGAGGGGCGAGCGGCGGGCGGGCCCCGCCACCGGCCGCGAGCGCCAGCAGCGCTCCCGCCACGGCGTAGAGCCCCACCGGCTCCCCGCCGGGCACGACCAGCGGCCCGACACCGACCCCGGCGAGCGCCACCGCGAGCCCCGCCGAGGCGTACCCGCTCAGGTCGGGCCACCGGCGGCGGACCGCGAGGACGGCGACCACCGGCAGCACGACGGCGGCGGCCCCGCCCCGAAGCTGCCACCACGGCGGCGCGCCCAGGCCGAACAAGGCGACCGCCACACCCGCCGGCCCGGCGAGCAGCGCCACGGCCAGCGCGACGCCGGCGACCGCCGGCTGCGCCCCGGACCCGCGCCGACCCAACGCTGCTGCCGTCACGCCGAGCCCGACGGTCACCGCGAGCACGGCCCCGACCCCGGCCGGAGCGGCGCAGCCCACCAGCAACGCGTGCCCGCCCAGCAGCGCGGCGGTCGACGCGGCGACCACCACCGTGACCGGGCCCCGGCGCGGCCGGAGCACGGCGACCAGCAGCAACGCGGCGGCCACCGCGAGGTCGGCGACCAGCACCACCGGCCAGGGCACGGCCACCACGGCCGGCGCGGCGAGAACGGTCAGGCCGGCCGCCAGCACACCGACCAACGGCCGGGTGGCCCGGGGCGCCAGCAGCGCCACCGCACCGGCGGCGAGCAGCAGCGCCGGCGGCAACTGCCAGCCCCAGGACGGGGTCGGCACCGCCCGGCCACCCTGCCAGGCCGGGAACGAGGCGCTCACGGTGGCGGCGGCGACCAGGCCGGTCAGCATCACGGCGACCGCCCCCAGGCCGGCCGCCACGGTGAACGCGCCCAGCCGGGGCCCGGTACGCACCCGGGCCGGCAGAGCCCGGACCGCGCCGGCCAGCGCGGCCACCACCAGCCCGGCCGCGATCAGCAGCAGCCCGGGACGTTCGGCGGCCACCGGTCGCACCAGCGCGGCGGCCAGCACCGGCACCAGCAACCCGGTGACCTCCGCGCGCAGCACCCGACCGCCGGCCGCGAACGCGCCCGCGACCAGGGCCAGCGCCACCACCACGAGCGGGCCACCGGCCAGCAGCGCGGTGCCGGCGGCGCGGCCCACGGCCAGCGGCACCAGCGCGCAACCGGCCGCCAGGGCCAGCGCCGCACCGTGTCCCGACCAGCCGAGCACCACCCCGGCCCGCACCACCGGACCGGCCGGCGCCGCGTCGCCCCCTCGCGACGCGGCACCGGCGACCCGGCGCAGGACGACCACCACCACCACGAGGTCACCCAGCGCCAGCGCGGTCAGGACCAGCGCCCAACCGGCCGCCGTCGGCCGGGCGCCCGCCGCCGCCAGCGGCAGCACCGGCTGCGCGGCCAACCACGCCGCGAACCACGGCGCGGTGAGCCGGCTGAGCCGCGCGTACCCGGCCGCCACCGCCGCGGTCCCGACCGCGACCAGCGCGGCGTACCGGCTGCCCGGCCAGCCGGCCACCCCGAACAGGTCCACCGACCAGGCCGCGTAACCGTCCAGGAGCACCAGCAGCAGCCCCACCGCGGCGATCGTCTCGGCGGTGCCGCGCAGGCCGCGCGCCCGGGCCGCCAGCGGCGCGGCGAGCGCCAGGACGGTGACGGCCAGCAGGATCAGCGCCCGGCCGGCCACCCCGAACGCCGCCCAGGCGACGGCGGTGAAGACCACCGCGGCGGTGCCGAGCAGCAGTCCACCGAGGACGAAGAGCAGGCCCTGCACCGCCCGGGTGGAGGTCTCCGCGCCGCCGGGGCGCACCGGGACGGGAGCGGGCGGCGCCGGCCGCACCGGCACCGGCGTGGCGGTCGGGCGCGGGGCGGGGATCTCCGACCGGATCCGGGCGGCCAGCGCCGCCCGCCGCTGCCGGACCGTGGACAGCCGGTTTGCCAGCTCCTGGTACGCGACCCGGGCCGCGTCCACCCGCGGGGTCAACGCGGCGATCTCCCGGTCCAGCCGCACCACCTCGGCGGCAGGCGGGTAGGGCGGGCGACCGCACGCGCGGCAGCCGACGACGAGGTCGGCCGGTGCGCCGCACCCGGGACAGGGGTAGCCGGTGTTCTCCACCCCGCCAGCCTCACCGACGGCGCGGTGGGCGGACAGAGTAGGCGTACCTAGGCTCGGGTGTGCTCGCGCACCCAGGCCGTGTAGTCGGGGTTGCCGCTGTCCTCCCGGCTGACCAGGATCTCCGGCACCTCGTACGGATGGTTGGCGCGGAGCTGGTCGACGAGCGCGTCCACCCGGTCCGGCGTGGTCTTGAACCGGACCCACCATTCGGCGGTGGTCTGGATCGCCGACTGCCACCAGTAGGTGCTGTCCAACGGCCCGCCGACCTGGGCGCACGCCGCCAGCCGGCCGGCGACGGCCGCGGCCGCCAGCACGTCCGCCACCCGGCGGGCGTCCACCACCGTCGTCACCACGCAGATCTGCTCCACCAGCGCACCCTACGCGGAGGCGGGGCCGCCACGCCCGAACCGGGCGCGAAAGCCGCTCAGTCGTCGGCCGTGCCGTCCCGGTTCGCGGCGACCCACCTGTCGATCCGGGCCCACCAGTCGAACAGCCAGTCGATGCGCTCCTGCTTGCCGGCCGGGATCTCCTCCGGCGGCACCGACCAGAACCGCATCACGATGCGCTTGTCCATCGGCAGCTCACGCCACACGTCCGCGACGGTGAGCATCTGGTCCAGGCCGGTGTGCGCCACGAAGATCACCCCGGCGTCCGGCGCGGCGTCGAGCGCGGCGAGCAGCCCACCCGGCTGCGGCGCCAGCACGTGCTGCATCCGCTCGGCGCGCAACGCCATCCGCTCCAGACCGAGCGCGCGCAGCCGGGCGATCGCGCGCAGCCGGCGCGACGGGGTGAAGTTGCCGCCCTCCGGGAAGATCACGAAGGCGTCGTCGTCGTCGAGGCCGGTGGCCAGGTGCTCGATCTGCCGCACCGCCGAGTCCCGGCCGTCCGCGCCCGGCGCGATGAACCGGTTGGGCAGCCGGTTGAGCAGCACGTCGATGGCCGGGTCCCACTGGAGGCTCTCCTTGAGCACGATCCGGGGCTCCCGGTGGAACCAGTTCACCAGCGCGTGGATCAGGATGAACGAGTCACCCGGCCCGGCGTGCCGGCAGAGCACCAGCTCGGGCCGGCCGGGCAGCGCGGTGTCCGGGTCGGTGCCGACCACGTCGATGCTCAGCCGCAGCGTCCACCGGGCCTGCCAGAACAGCACCCGCAGGAAGCGGCCGGCAACCACGTAGTGGGCCCGCTGGAAGGCCGGCGACCGCTTGTGGCGACCGAACCCGGAGGCCAGCCAGAGCAGGAAGAGGGTGAGCAGGGCGGCGGCGTCCCAGACCAGGTAGACGGCGCCGATCCAGAGCAGCCGCAGCGGGCGCAGCCGCCCCGGCACCAGCGGCGACGCGGCCAGCGCCAGCAGCGCCCAGCCCGGCAGCGTGATCACCACGGCGACGGCGAGCAGCACGACGCCCGGCGCGAGCAGCAGCCGGCGGACCCAGCGGGGTAGCAGCGGCATCAGCGGTCCAGCGCGGTGTCCAGGTAGCGGCGGGAGGCGGTGTACGCCCGGCTGATCCGCCGCCCCACAGCCGCCATGTCCCGGTAGGCCCAGGGGCTGTCGTCGCGCGGGTCGAGCCCGCCGGTCGGCAGCACGTGCACCTCGACGCCCTCGGGCAGCGCCGCCATCTCCCGGGCGAACCGGTGCCGCCGGGCGATCTCGAACGCGACCTGGGCGATCTCCCAGGGCCGGCGCGGCGGGCTCAGCTCACGTTCGATCCGGCCCACCTGGAGTACGAAGATCCGCGTCGCCCCGGCCGCCACCGCCTCGCCGACCGGGATCGAGTTGACCACCCCGCCGTCGATGTAGTGCTGGCCGGCGATCTGGGCGGGCGGCAGCAGCCCGGGCACCGAGGCGGAGGCGAGCACCGCCGGCACCACCGGCCCGGCGGTGAACCAGTGCTCGGCGGCGCGCTCGATGTTCGCGGCGCAGCAGCGGAACGGCACGGCCAGGTCGGCGAACGTGGTCGCCTCGCCCAGCTCGCTCTCCAGCAGCCGGCGCAGCGGGCGCGGCGAGTGCAGGTGGGTGCGGGCGGCGAACCGGCGCAGTTGCCGGGCGACCGAGTCGCCGTAGACCTCGCTCGCCTCCGGGGAGGCCCAGAGCCGGACCAGCCGGTCGGTGACCGCCTCGGTCGGGTCCGCGGCGACCAGGGCGCCGTTGACCGCGCCGATCGACGTGCCGAGCACCAGGTCGGGGTGGATCCGGGCGCGGAACAGGGCACGCAGCATTCCCACCTCGACCGCGCCCAGCACTCCCCCGCCGCCGAGCACGAACGCCACCGGACCGCCTGCCATGCCGTTCATCCTGGCACGCGACCCGCGGTCGGGCCCGTCCGTGCCACCGGACCGGGGGCCCGGTCACGCCGTGCCATCGCGGCGGCGCGCAGCGCCACCGCGGATCGACCCCCGTTGACAGGCAGGACACATTCCCGCAACCTGGTAGCGCTCCCGAGCCCAGGGCAGGTGCGAGGTGATGGCGACACTCCAGGCCGGCCGTCTGCTGGCCCGGCGGTACCGGCTCATCGACCGGATCGGCGCCGGTGGCATGTCGGTGATCTGGCGGGCCCGCGACGAGGTCCTCGACCGGGTGGTGGCGGTGAAGGTCCTCGCCCCCTCGCTCGCCGCCGACGCCCGGTTCCGCGACATGGTGCGCGAGGAGGCCCGCTCGGCCGCCCAGCTCGACCACCCGCACGTCACCGCCGTGCACGACTACGGCGAGACGGTGGCCCCGGACGGCTCGATCACCTCGTTCGTGGTGATGGAGCTGCTCAGCGGCGAGGAGCTGGAGCACCGGCTGACCGAGGGCCCGCTGCCCTGGGCGGCGGCGGTGGAGACGGGCGCGCAGGTGGCCGAGGCGCTGGCCGCGGCGCACCGGCTCGGCATCGTGCACCGGGACGTCACCCCGGCCAACGTGATGATGACCGGCGTCGGGGCGAAGGTGCTCGACTTCGGCATCGCCACCCGGGTCGGCGCGCCGGACGAGGACGAGGACGGCGGCACGTTCGGCACCCCGGCGTACGTGGCGCCGGAGCGGCTGGACGGCGCGCCGGCCCAGCCGGCCACCGACGTCTACTCGCTGGGCGTGCTGCTCTTCGAGACGCTGACCGGCCAACCGCCCTATCCGGCGGACACCTGGGAGCAGCTCAGCGCCGCGCTGGCGGAGAGCGCGCCGCCCACGCTCGACGGCGTACCCGGGCTGCCCCGGCCGGTCGCGGACATCTGCCTGCGCTGCCTGGCCCGTGACCCGCGGCAGCGGCCCACCGCGCACCGGGTGGCGGCCGTGCTGCGTGACCAGCTGCTGCCCGCCGACCCGCAGGCCACCACCATGCTGGCGCCGACGATGACGCTGCCCGCGCTGACGTCCGCGCCCACCCGGCCGGTGCCGCCGGCGTCCACGCCGCCCGGGCCGCCGACCCCGCCGGCGACGGCCGCGCCGAAGCGGCGGCGGACCCTGCTGCTGGCGGGCGCCGGCGTGGTACTGGTCGCCGCCGCCGCGCTGCTGGCGCCGACGCTGGTCCCGGACCGGACGGCCGACCCGCGGGTGCTGCCGACCGCCGGGCCGGTGGAGGCGCCCACCGACGCGCCGCCGGCGAGCGAGGACCCGACCGCCACCGCGCCGGTCGAGCCGAGCGGCGCGCCGAGCACCGCCGCCCCGACACCACCGGCGGTCGACGCGGCCGACCCGGCCGAGCGGGTGGACGGGCTGATCGAGGCCGGGCTGGCGGACGGTCAGATCCGCGAGGACGTCGGGGTGGACCTGCGCAACCTGCTGCGCAACGCGGTGGCCGCGAGCGACGAGGGTGCGGTGACCACCGCCGTGGAACGGCTCCGCGGCAAGATCGTCGAGCGTCGGCGCGAGGGCAGCATCACCCCCGGGTACGCGCGGCAGCTCGACGCCGCCGCGGCGGCACTGGTGGCCGGACGCACCTGAGCGGCGGTCAACCGGCGACGAGCGGGGCGACCGCCCGGGAACCCTCCGCCGTCGCCCGCCCGGCCAGGAAGCCCCGGTAGACCGCCTCGTAGTCGGCGGCCATCCGCTCCACCGAGAAGTTCTGCGCCACATGCGCGACGCAGTCCGCCGGATCCAGGTCGGCCACCGCGCGCAGCGCGGCCGGCAACTCCTCGGCGCGGTCGCAGACCAGCCCGGTGATCCCGGGGCGGACCAGTTCCGGCACCGCACCGCGGCGCAACGCCACCACCGGCGTCCCGGTCGCCATGGCCTCCACCATCACCATGCCGAACGGCTCGGCCCACTGGATCGGCATGACCAGGCAGCGGGCGTCGAGCAGCAGCCGCAGCACGGCCTCGCGGTCCGCGTTCACCACCAGGCTGACGTCGTCGTCCAGCATCGGCTCGACCACCTCGTCGAGATAGCGGCGTTCGGCCGGCTCGTTGCACTTGCCCGCCAGGGTGAGCGGCAACCCGGCCGCCCGGCAGGCTTGGATGGCCAGGTCGGGGCCCTTGTCCGGGCTGAACCGGGCAAGCCAGAGCACCGGCCCGCGCCCCGGCGCCCGCTTGCGCGGGAAGTCCCGTAGCGGCATCGCGTTGTGGACCGTGCCGACCCAGGGCAGGCCGGGGTTGGCCCGGCGCTGGGCGTGCGAGATCGCGATCAGGCCGACCCCCCGGTCGGTGTTGCTCAGCACGGTGCCGTACTCGCCGACCGGGTTCCCGTGCACCGTGGCCACGGTGGGGACGCGGCGCCGGCCGGCGACCAGCGGGCCGATGGTGCTGTGGTCGTGCACCAGGTCGAAGTGCGCCGGGTCGACCAGCCGGTCGACGTGCGCCAGGTGGGCCAGTTCGGGCAGCGACTCGCCCAGCCGGTCGTACTGCAGCTCGGCGCAGGTGGAGACGAACTCGGCGGCGGTGCCGTGCTCGGTGCCGGCCCCGAACAGCGTCACCGCGTGCCCACGGTCGATCAGCGCGTCGACCAGCCCGGCCACCAGGGTCTCCAGTCCGCCGTATCCGGGTGGCGGCACGGACAGCCACGGCGGCACCACCATCGCGATCCGGAGGGGCCCGGCCCGCGCCCGTTCCGGCGGCGGCTGGTTCACGGCCACGAGTCCCTCCCCTCTGGTCCCCCGGCGTACCCGATCGGCGACGGGTTCCCGAGCCGGCACGCGGTAAACGGCGGACCGGTGACACGAAGAGGGGCGGCGGGCGCCGGAGCCAACCCCCTTGGCTCCGTCGCCCACCGCCCCGGGAGGGAGGCAGGTCTTGTGGACTATGACGTCTCGGCGAGCGTCACGGTTGCCTTCTCGTCGGATCCGTTTCGCTTGAACTGGACCTCGACCCGGTCACCGACCTTGCCGGCCTGCACGGCGCCGACCAGGTCGTTGGAGTCGTTGACCGCCTTGTCACCGAACTTGGTGATCACGTCGCCCCGCTGGAGCCCGGCCTTCTCGGCGGCGCTGCCCGGGGTGACCGCGGCGACCAGCGCGCCCCCGTCCTCGGCGGCGTTCACGCTGACCCCGAGCGACGGGTGGCTGATCTTCTCGCCGCGCTGGAGCTTCTCGGCCACGTCCTTGGCCTTGTTGCTCGGGATGGCGAAGCCGACACCGATGTTGCCGTTGCTGCCCTGCCCGGCGGTGGCGATCGCGGTGTTGATGCCGATCACCTCACCCCGGGTGTTGACCAGCGCGCCGCCGGAGTTGCCCGGGTTGATCGGGGCGTCGGTCTGGAGCAGGCCGGAGATCGAGCTGGCGCCCTGCGGGCTCTGCTGCTGGCCGCCCTCACCGGCGGAGATGGTGCGGTCGCGGGCGCTGAGGATGCCGGCGGTCACCGACCCCTGCAGGCCGAGCGGGCTGCCCAGCGCCAGCACCTGGTCGCCGACCTGCATGCCGTCGCTGTCGCCGAACTTCGCCGCCTGCAGGCCGCTCACGCCGCTGGCCTGGACCACCGCGAGGTCGGTCTTCGGGTCGGTCCCGACGATCTTCGCCGTGGCGGTCTTGCCGTCGGCGAAGACCACCTTCACCGTGTCGCCGCCGGCGGAGGCGACCACGTGGTTGTTGGTCAGCACGAACCCGTCGGCGCTGAGGATCACCCCGGAGCCCTCACCGCTGCCCGTCATGATCGTGACGATGCTGTTCTGGACGGAGGCCGCGATCCTGGGCAGGTCGGCGCTGTTGATCACCGGAGCGGCGGAGTAGGAGCGGGTGATCCCGCCTCCGTCGCCGTCGAGGGCGAGCGCCAGCGCGCCACCGGCCACGCCCGAGCCGAACATCAGGGCCAGCGCGAGCGCGCCCGCGCCGATGAACTTGCCGGCCCGGCTCGGCCGGGCCGGCTGCGGCTGGCCCCACGCCGGGACCGGCTGGCCGGCCTGGTGCTGGTGCTGCTGCTGATACGGCTGGTGCCCGGGCTGCGCCTGGTAGGTCGGCACCGGTCCGCCGGCCGGCTGCGCCGACGGGTGGCCGGTGCCGCCCTGCTGGGCCCAGCCGCCGTGCTGCTGTCCCCCGTACCAGGGGTACGGCTGCTGCGGCTGCCCGGAGACCGGGTACTGCGGGGCGTACGGGCTGGCCGGGGTCGCGGCCGGCGGGCCGTAGGAGCCGGCCGGCGCGCCGGACGCGGGCGCGTACGGGCTGTCGGCGTGCGCGGTGGTTCCGGCGGCCGGGGAGTCGGCCGGAACCGACGCGGCGGCCGGGGTGGAGTCCGATGTCCCGCTCTGGACGCGGGGCAGCTCGGCGGTGTGGTGCGACGGCTCGGCGTCGGCGGGTGCCGGCGACCGCTGCGGCTCGGTCTCGTGGTCGGTCATGCCTACAGCTTTCCCCGTCGCACTGTCACCAGCCTGGAATCCGCCTGAATGTTTTCTGTAAGTCACTCGCCCGGCTCGGGCGCCTCGGGCAGCAGCGGCAGCTTCACCCGGAACGTCGCCCCGCCACCCGGCGTCTCCACCGCCTCCACCGTGCCGTGGTGCGCCGCCACCAGCGCGGCGACGATGGCCAGGCCGAGGCCGGTGCTGGTGGGGCCGCCGGCCTTGCGGGTCCGGGCGGCGTCCACCCGGTAGAACCGCTCGAAGACGCGTTCCGCCTGCTCCGGCGTGAGACCGGGGCCGGTGTCCGCCACCTCCACCACGGCGAGGTTCCCCGGCTCCGCCCGCAGCCGCAGGGTCACCGTGGCGTCCGACGGGGTGTGGGTGAGCGCGTTGGTCATCAGGTTGCCGATCACCTGCCGCAGCCGGGCGTCGTCACCGAGCACCACCAGCGGGCCCGCGCCCGGTTCCCGCTCCAGCTCGATCCGCCGCTCCGGGTCGACCACCCGGGCCGCCTCCACCGCGTCCGACGCCAGCACCGGCAGCTCCACCGGGGCCAGCGCGATCGGCCGCTCCCGGTCCATCCGCGCGAGCAGCAGCAGGTCCTCGACCAGCAGCCCCATCCGGGACGCCTCGTCCTCGATACGGCGCAGCAGGTCGGCGGTCTGCTCCGGTGCCCGCGCCGCGCCCTGGCGGTACAGCTCGGCGAAGCCGCGGATCGTGGTCAGCGGCGTCCGCAGCTCGTGCGAGGCGTCCGCGATGAACTGGCGCATCCGCTCCTCGGACCGGCGGGCCCGCGCCTCGGACGCCTGCGCGTACGCGGCGGCGTCCCGGGCGCCCACCTCGGCGCTGCGCGCCGCCGCCTCGGAGGCGGCCCGCGCGGTGAACGCGGCCTCGATCTGCGCCAGCATGGCGTTCAGGGCCCGGGAGAGCCGGCCCAGCTCGGAGGTGGGGCACGGCCGCCCGTCCTCCGGGTCGGGCACCCGCCGGGTCAGGTCGCCGCCGGCGATGGCCGCCGCGGTCCGCTCGATCTCCACGAGCGGCTTGAGGCTGGTACGCACGATGCCCGCACCGACCGACGCCAGGATGATCAGCACCGCGCCACCGGCCAGCAGGTCGATCCAGAGCAGTTGCCGCACCGAGAGGTCGACCTCGGTGAGGTTCTGCCCGATCACCCGGTAGGAGTCCTGGCTGTCCTGCCGAACCATCAGCCGCCAGCGGACCCGTTTGTCGGCCCCGCTCTCGGTGAACGCCTCGCCGTTGGCGTGCTCGTCGTACCAGCTCTGGTCGTTCAGCCTGGGCGGCAGGTCCCTGGGGCTCAGGCGCTGGTCGGCGGCGGAGAAGCCGGACTGGTCGTTGCGGCTCCACTGGGCCACGAGATAGTCGGTGGGGAACCTGCTGTTGGTCGCCCCGCTGATGCTCACCCCCCGGTCGAGCTGGTCGTCCAGCTCGCCGTCGATCCGGTCCACCAGATAGTTGTGCAGGAAGTACGCGGTGGAGACGCTGATCACGAGCAGGGCGCCGGCCACCAGCGCCAGCACGGCGGTGACCAGTTTGAGCCGCAGCGGGATCCCGCGTACCCAGCCCTTCGCGTCGTGGAGGACGTTCACGCCGCCGGCTTGCGCAGCACGTACCCGACCCCGCGCAGGGTGTGGATGAGCCGGGGCTGGGTGTTGTCGACCTTGCGCCGCAGGTAGGAGATGTAGGACTCGACGATGTTGTCGTCACCGCGGAAGTCGTAGTTCCACACGTGGTCGAGGATCTGCGCCTTGCTGAGCACCCGGTTGGCGTTGAGCATCAGGTAGCGCAGCAGCTTGAACTCGGTCGGCGAGAGCTGCACCCGCTGGCCGGCCCGGTGCACCTCGTGGGTCTCCTCGTCCAGCTCCAGGTCGGCGAACGTGAGCCGGGACGGGGCCTGCTCGCCGGTCGCGGTGCGCCGCAGCACGGCCCGGATCCGGGCGGTCAGCTCCTCGAGGCTGAACGGCTTGGTGACGTAGTCGTCGCCGCCCAGCGTGAGCCCCCGGATCTTGTCGTCGGTGGCGTCCCGTGCGGTCAGGAACACCACCGGGGTACGCGTGCCGCCCTCGCGGAGCATCCGGATGACCTCGAAGCCGTCGAGGTCGGGCAGCATCACGTCGAGCACGACCAGGTCGGGCCGGTGGTCCTTGGCGGCGTGCAGCGCCGCGCTGCCGCTGGTCGCGGTGGCCACGTCGAAGCCCGCGAAGCGCAGGCTCGCGGAGAGCAGTTCGAGGATGTTGGGGTCGTCCTCGACCACGAGCAGTCGGGCCTCGGTCTGGGTAGCCGCCATGGCACCCATCATCCGCGCTCCGGCTGCGGTCGCGCTGGGCGGAAGCTGGAAACAACCTGTGAGATCAGCGGAGCAGTCGCCGCAGCCCGTCGAGCGCGCCGTCGAGCAGCCGGATCGCGGTGCGGAGCTGGTTGTCGCTGAGCCGCCCGGCCCGCACCAGCGCGCCGACCTCGACGGTGAACGCGGCCAGCCGCTGATCGAACTCGGCGAGCAGCGGTGACTCGCCGGGACGGGTGCCGCCGCCGTTGCCGCCGGCCCGCACCGTCGGCGGTGGCGTCGTCCAGCGCCCCTGCCGGGTCTGCCGGGTCGCCTCGCGCAGCTCCCGTTTCAGGTCGCGCGTGGAGCCGCGTACCTCGGTGCGGATCTCGCCGGCCAGCGCAGAGAGATCCTCTACGGAGGCGCTGATGTCGGCCTCCAGGGTGGCCAGCTCGCCGGCGCGCTGGCGCAGCTCGGCGCGCCCGGCCTCGGTGATCGCGTAGACCTTGCGCCCACCCGCCGCGGTGTGGCTGACCAGCTCCTCCACCTCCAGCCGTTGCAGGCGGGGATAGATGGTGCCGGCGCTGGGGGCGTAGAGCCCGAGGAAGCGCTCCTCCAGCAGGCGGATCAACTCGTAGCCGTGCTTGGGCCCGTCGTCGAGGAGCTTGAGCAGGTAGAGCCGGAGCCGCCCGTGGCTGAACACGGCGGTCACGGCAGGTCCTCCGGGTCGTCGGCGTCCGTGACCGGGCGGGCCAGCAGCGCGATGCTGCCGGACGTCGCGGACGCCCAGAGCTTACCCGCGCCTCCGCCGAGCACCCCGTGGCTGTCCTTGACCGCGCCGAAGCCGTGCTGGCCGCCGCAGATCTGCGGGAAGCCGCTGGTGATCCGCCCGGAGGTGGTGTGCAGGTGCACGCTGAGGTCGCTGTCCTCGCGGACCCGGACGGTGATGCTGCCGGAGATGGCGCTGAGCTTGATCTCGCTGCCCCGCGGGTTGTCCAGGTCGCAGGTGATCGAGCCGGAGACCGCGTGGGCGCGGACCCGCTCGGGCGCGCTGTCGGCCAGGATCAGCTCGCCGGAGACGGTCTCCAGGTCGAGGTCGCCGCCGATGCCGAGCGCCTCCACCGGGCCGGAGACGACCTTGGCGGTGGTGCGGCCGCGCAGCCCCATCAGGGTGACCTGGCCGGAGGTGACGTCGACCCGGGTGTCGCGGCGCAGCCCGGAGGCGACCAGCGCGCCGTCCACCAGGTGCAGGTCGGCCAGCGCCTGGGCCGGCACGGCGACCGACACCTCGGCGCGGAACCGGCGACGGAGCTGACCGAGCCACCACAGCACGCCCGGCCAGCGGGGGAACCGCTCGTGCCGGACGCTCAGCCGCCCGTCGCGCAACTCGACAACGAGTGGCCGGCGGCTGACCCGGGTGACGTCGACCCGGGCCGGGCCGTCCGTGCCGACCACGTTGAGCCGCCCGCTGACCAGCCGGACGTCCAACCGGGTGACCGGCTCGTCCAGCGTGATCCGCTTCGGGCCGTCGACCGTCCAGCTGGCCATGTCGTCCTCCCCTCGCCGACGTGTCACCGCGACACGTCGAACAGCAGGAGGAGCGTAACGCGATACATCGCGATTGAACAAGACTGTATCGCGTTTCGGACCTGACTACGCTGCGCGACAGTCCTGGAACGCATGGGCACCGTGATGCGGTATACCTCAGAGGCATAATTATGACTGCGAGGTATACCGCTGTCGGGTCTGCTCTCTTTACTGGCGCGCCACGCCGACGCGTCCCCACGTGCCCCGGCGCGAGCGGTGCGTCAGGCAGCCAGATCGAGCCCGGTCCCGGTCGGCCGGTCCTCCCGCGCCGTCCCGAACCCGAACCCGGCACCGGCGGCGGGCCCGGGCAGCAATGCGGCCGAGCGCAGCGTCCCAGGCGAGGGCGGCGCCCGGTGGATCGCGGCCTCGGCGGCGCGGGCCAGCAGCCGGCGGTCCGCCCCGTCGGCCGGGTGCAGGGCGGCGGCCACGGTCACCGCCACGGTCAGGTCCCGGGCGGCCAGCACCCGGCGGAGCGACGCCCAGAGCGTCTCCGCGCCGAGGAAGGCGGGCAGGGTGCTCGGATCGCCGGCATACCGGTAGGCGACGGTCAGCGGCACCACCGGCGCGCCGGCCATCACCGCCGCCTCGAACATCGCCGGGCGGAAGCCACGGCCGGGGCGGCAGCCGATCGCCGCACCGCACCAGGTGGTGCCCTCCGGAAACACCGCCACCGGATGCCCGGCGCGCAGTGTGTCGGCCACCCGGGCGACCGTGGCCGGCAGGTCGCGCGGGCGGGACCGGTCCACGAAGACGGTGCCGCCCGCCGTGGCCAACGCGCCCACCACCGGCCAACTCCGGACCTCCCGCTTGGCCAGCATCCGGGCCGGCGACACCGCGAGCACCGCGAGGACGTCCAGCCAGGAGACGTGGTTGGCGACCAGCAGCGCGCGGCGGCGCGGCGGCCGGCCCCGGACCACCAGCCGCACGCCGAGGGCGCGGAGCGTCCCCCGGGCCCACCCGCGCAGCGCGGCCTGCCGGTCGGCCGCCGGCAGCACCGGCAGCAGCGCGGCCAGACCGGCCCCGACCACGAGCATTCCGAGTACGCCGAGCAGCCGTCCGATCCGACGCGGGGCGGACACGTCCGGCGCGGCCGGCGGGGGCAGGCAGCACGGCCCGCAGCCGGAGGCGGGCCGCCACAGCCCGTCGCCGGGCGGGCGGCCCCCGACCGGGAGAGCGGCGACGCCGGCCCGGCCCGGGTGAGCGTTCTCCACGAGCAGCGTCACGGCGCCACCTCGCCGAGGAAGTGCCGCAGGTGGCGCGGGTTCATCCGGTCCAGCGAGAACAGCACGTAGAAGTCGGCGCAGCCGAAGTCCGGGTCGTACGCCGGCTCGCCGGCGACCCAGGCCCCCAGCCGCAGGTAGCCGCGGAGCAGCGGCGGGACGAGCGCCCGGCGTTCGGCCGGGGTGAGCGTGGCTCCGACGGCGGCGCTCGGCGCCTCGGTGAACCAGGGCCGGCGCGGGGTCACCCGCAGCGGCGGCGGGGCGAGGTGCCGATCGGTGACCTGTGCCCACACCTCGGCGGCGGCGACACCGCCGTCGGCGACCGGCACCGAGGCGCAGCCGCCGAGCCAGCGTGACCCGCGCAGGTGCAGGTAGCGGCAGATGCCGGCCCACATCAGGTTGATCACCGCGCCGGTGCGGTGGTCCGGGTGCACGCAGGAGCGGCCGGCCTCGACCAGGTCGTCGCGGAGCGGGGCCAGCGGGCCCAGGTCGAACTCGCCGTCGGCGTACCGCCGGGCTGTGCGGCCGGGCGGCAGCAGCCGGTAGGTGCCGACCACCTCGCCGGTGCCCTCGTGGAGCACCACCAGGTGGTCGCAGTACGCGTCGAACCCGTCGGTGTCGAGCCCGGCGACCCCCGGTGGCAGGGTGGCGCCGAGTTCGCCGGCGAAGACCTCGTGGCGCAGGCGTTGCGCGGCCGCGACCACTGTCGGGTCGTCGGCGATCAGCAGGGTGTAACCGCTGGTCGTGATGGGTGTGCCAGCGGCGTGCAGAACGGCCATGGGTCCTGTGTAAGGGCCCCGGGTTGCCGCACCCGGGGTGAGGGGTGTCGATCCGGTGAACGCCCGTCGGCGGCGGCGTGCGCACCGGGGACGGCGGATGTGCGAGGCTGCCGGGCGACCACCGGCGACGGCGCCGGCAGAGGTGACCCGGAGGTGCACGTGCTGGTCGAGGCCCGCTTCCACGGACCGGACGGCTCCGGCAACGGCGGCTGGAGCGCCGGGATCTTCGCCGCGCTGCTCGACGACCGGGGGCCGGTGGAGGTCACGTTGCGCCGGCCGCCGCCGTTGGACACCCTGCTGACCGCCGCCGACGGCGAGGTGCGCGACCCGCAGGGCCGGCTGGTGGCCGAGGTACGCCGGGTCGAGCCGGTCGACGCGGTGGTGCCGCCGGTGGACCCGGCCACCGCCGAGGACGCCGCGCGGGCGTACCCCGGGCTGGTGGACCACCCGTTCCCCGGCTGCTTCGTCTGCGGCCCGGACCACCCGGACGGCCTGCGGATCTTTCCCGGCCGGCTGCCGGACGGGCGGACCGCGGCGCCGTTCCGCGCCCCGGCCGAGGTGGTGCCGGCGACGGTCTGGGCGGCGCTGGACTGCCCCGGCGGGTGGGCGGTGCTCTCCGCGGGCCGCCCGTACGTGCTGGGTCGGATCGCCGCGCAGGTCACGGCGCTGCCGCGGCCCGGCGACGCGTGCGTGGTGACCGGCCGCGCGGTGGGCCGCGAGGGACGAAAGGCCGAGGTGCACACCAGCCTGTACGGTCCGGACGGCACGTTGCTGGGCCGGGCCCGTGCCACCTGGGTCGCGCTGCCCGCCGGGTGATCTCCTCCCTGAGGAGGACGGCGCGTACACATCCCGCCTGATTGACCCCCTTGCGGCGGGTTGGAAGGCTGTGCGGGGCGCCCCCGCAACGGCGTCCCACCGGCGTGCGTCCAGTGCGCCGGGGCAGGAGAGGAGAATGATGTCCGACGGGCAGTCACGCCCCAGTGCCGCGACCGGCCAGATCATCGTGTCCGGCTTGACCAAGCAGTACAAGAACGTCCGCGCGGTCGACAATCTGTCGTTCACGGTCGAGCCGGGCCGGGTCACCGGCTTCCTCGGCCCGAACGGCGCCGGTAAGACGACCACGCTGCGCATGTTGCTCAACCTGGTCACGCCGACCGCGGGCACGGCCACCATCGGCGGCCACCGGTACGCCGACCTGGCCGACCCGCTGCGCACGGTGGGCGCGGTCCTGGAGGCGTCCAGCGCGCACAAGGGCCGCACCGGGATCAACCACCTGCGGGTGATCTGCGCGGCGGCCGGGCTGCCGAAGGAGCGGGCGGACGAGGCGCTCGCCCTGGTCGGGCTCTCCCCGGCGGCGAAGCGCAAGTTCAAGGGCTACTCGCTGGGCATGAAGCAGCGACTCGGGATCGCCGCCGCGATGCTCGGCAACCCGCAGGTGCTGATCCTGGACGAGCCGGCCAACGGCCTCGACCCCGAGGGCATCCGCTGGATGCGTGGCTTCCTCAAGGGGCTGGCCGCCGAGGGCCGGACGGTGCTGGTCTCCAGCCACCTGCTCTCCGAGATGCAGCTGCTCGCCGACGACGTGGTGATCATCGCGGCCGGCAAGCTGGTCCGGCAGGGGCCGGTCGAGCAGGTGATGGGCTCGATGACGCACGGCGCCCGGGTACGGGTGCGTACCCCGCAGGCGGACGAGCTGGCCGCGGCGCTGCGCGAGCAGTCCGCCACGGTGGACGCCGACTCGCACGGCGCGCTGCTGGTCAGCGGCGTGGACGCGCCGGCCGTGGGCCGCGTCGCGCTGGCCGCGAAGGTCGAGCTGCACGAGCTGACCACCGAACGTCCCGACCTCGAAGGGGTCTTCCTGGAGCTGACGGCCGGAAAGGCGGAGATCCGATGACGCTGGTCCGATCCGAACTGCTCAAGATCCGTACCACCAGCACCTGGTGGATCTTCGGGCTGATCAGCCTGCCGCTGTGGGCGCTCGCGCTGGGCTTCAACTGGCTGCAGACCGACGCCCTGGCCAGCGGGAACGTCGGCGACGTGCCGGCCGACCAGGCCGACCAGATCCAGGCGGTCTCGAGCGCCGACAGCATCGCCGCCAACCTCTACACCAACGGCCAGTTCTTCGGCCTGCTCATCGTGATGCTGCTCGGCATCGTGGTGGTGACCAGCGAATTCTTCCACCAGACGGTGACCACCACGTTCCTCACCGCGCCGCACCGCACCGCGGTGATGCTGGCCAAGCTGGTCGCGGCGGGCGTGCTGGCGCTGCTCTTCTGGATCGTCACCACGGTGCTCAACCTGATCTTCGCGCCGCTGATCCTGAACGCCACGGACGTCGGCACGCAGCTCGACAGCGGGGCGGTGTGGCGCGCGGTGGCCCTGAACGGGCTGGCCTACCTGCTCTGGTCGGTGCTGGGCGTCGGGCTCGGCGTCCTGATCCGCAGCCAGATCGGCGCGACCGTGACCGGCATCCTGCTCTACCTGGGCGGCACCATCGGCGCGGCCATCGCCATCAGCCTGCTGGCGCAGCGGTTCGGCGACTGGATCAACGAGCTGCAACTGCTCGTCCCGTCGCTGGCCTCCACGCTGATGGTGAGCGGCGCCGAGATTCCCGGCAACCCGCCGCGCTGGGCGGGTGCCGCAGTGCTGATCGGCTACGCGGTGGTGACCGGCGTGATCGGCGTGCTGACCATCCGGCGGCGCGACATCTCCTGAGTCACGACCCGACCGGGCCCCGGCCGGTGACCCTGCGTCACCGGGCGGGGCCTGTCGTCGTCTAGCAGGAGTCGACGGAACACGCAGCGTTTGCCGAACTTCTGGCATCTTCTGTGAAACGGGCCACCAGCCGGAGGCGAGAATGCCTGCGGCAATCGCACGGCGTAGCCTGGGATCCGTCTCCTGTGCCCCGGTGAACCGGGCGCGGGAGCCCACCGCGTGACATTCACAACCGCGTGAAAGAGGCGATTAGCGGCCGTGTCGACCCAGCAGACATCGCAGGAGAACCCACTGGCGGGTTTCGGCCCGAACGAGTGGATCGTCGAGGAGATGTACCAGCGCTACCTCGCCGACCCATCGAGCGTCGACTCGGCCTGGCACGACTTCTTCGCCGACTACCGGCCGGCACCCGGCGCCGCCACCCCGCGCCCGGAGAAGCCGGCGGCCAAGCCGGCCGCCGCGCCGGAGCCCGCCGAGCAGCAGGAGGCGGTGGCCACGGTCACCGAGAAGCCGGCCCCCGCCAAGGCCGCGCCGGCCAAGCCGGCCGAGAAGCCCGCCGCCAAGCCGGCGGCGAAGGCGGCCGAGCCGGCCCCGGCGAAGAAGGCGGCCCCGGCCAAGCCGGCCGCCAAGGCGGCGACCGCCGGCACCACCCCGCTGCGCGGCGTGGCTGCCAAGATCGTCCAGAACATGGACGCCTCGCTCGCCGTCCCGACCGCCACCAGCGTGCGGGCGGTCCCGGCGAAGCTGGTGGTCGACAACCGCATCGTGATCAACAACCACCTGGCCCGGGGCCGCGGCGGCAAGGTCAGCTTCACCCACCTCATCGGCTACGCGATGGTCCGGGCGCTGATCGAGCACCCGGAGATGAACAACTCCTTCACCGAGGTCGACGGCAAGCCGGCGATGCTCCGCCCCGAGCACGTCAACCTCGGCATCGCCATCGACCTGGCCAAGCCGGACGGCTCCCGCAACCTGGTGGTGCCGTCCATCAAGGCCTGCGAGCAGATGGACTTCCGGCAGTTCTGGCAGGCGTACGAGGACGTGGTCCGGCGCGCCCGCCGCAACGAGCTGACCATGGAGGACTACTCCGGCACCACCATCTCGCTGACCAACCCGGGCGGCATCGGCACGGTGCACTCGATCCCGCGCCTGATGCAGGGGCAGAGCGCCATCATCGGCGTCGGCGCGATGGAATACCCGGCCCCCTACCAGGGCATGAGCGAGGCCACCCTGGCGGAGAACGCGGTCAGCAAGGTCATCACGCTGACCAGCACCTACGACCACCGGATCATCCAGGGCGCGCAGTCCGGCGAGTTCCTCAAGGTCATGCACGAGCTGCTGCTCGGCGAGCGCGGCTTCTACGACGAGATCTTCACCTCGCTGCGCATCCCGTACGAGCCGGTGCGCTGGATGCGCGACGTGGCCGTCGACAGCGAAGGCCAGATCAACAAGACCGCGCGGGTGCACGAGCTGATCCACGCGTACCGGGTGCGCGGCCACCTGATGGCCGACACCGACCCGCTCGAGTTCGAGATCCGCAAGCACCCCGACCTGGACGTGCTCCAACACGGGCTGACGCTGTGGGACCTGGACCGGGTCTTCCCGGTCAACGGCTTCGCCGGCCAGCAGCGGATGAAGCTGCGTTCGATCCTCGGCGTGCTGCGCGACTCCTACTGCCGGCGTGTCGGTATCGAGTACATGCACATCCAGGACCCGGAGGAGCGGCGCTGGATCCAGGAGCGGGTCGAGCGCAAGTACGAGAAGCCCGGCTCCGACGAGCAGAAGCACGTGCTCAACCGGCTCAACGCCGCCGAGGCGTTCGAGACGTTCCTGCAGACGAAGTACGTGGGCCAGAAGCGCTTCTCGCTGGAGGGCGGCGAGTCGCTGATCCCGCTGCTCGGCGAGGTGCTGGAGTCCTCCGCCGAGGCCGGGCTGGACGAGGTCGTCATCGGCATGGCCCACCGCGGCCGGCTCAACGTGCTGGCCAACATCGTCGGCAAGCCGTACGAGAAGATCTTCTCCGAGTTCGAGGGCCACCTCGACCCGCGGTCCACGCAGGGCTCGGGCGACGTGAAGTACCACCTCGGCCAGAACGGCAAGTTCACCACCCCGGACGGCGACCACGCGGTCAAGGTGTCGGTGGTGGCGAACCCGTCGCACCTGGAGGCCGTCGACCCGGTGCTGGAGGGCATCGTCCGGGCCAAGCAGGACCGGATCGACCTCAAGCTGGAGGGCTACACCGTGCTGCCGCTGGCGGTGCACGGTGACGCCGCCTTCGCCGGGCAGGGCGTGGTCGCCGAGACGCTCAACCTGTCCCAGCTGCGCGGCTACCGCACCGGTGGCACCGTGCACGTGGTGGTCAACAACCAGGTCGGTTTCACCACCGCCCCGGAATACAGCCGGTCCAGCCTCTACAGCACCGACGTGGCCCGGATGATCCAGGCGCCGATCTTCCACGTCAACGGCGACGACCCGGAGGCCGTGGTCCGGGTGGCCCGGCTCGCGTTCGAATACCGCCAGGCGTTCAACAAGGACGTCGTGATCGACCTGGTCTGCTACCGCCGGCGCGGGCACAACGAGGGCGACGACCCGTCGATGTCCAACCCGCAGATGTACAAGATCATCGACTCGAAGCGGTCGGTCCGCAAGCTCTACACCGAGGAGCTGATCGGGCGCGGTGACATCACCGTGGAGGACGCCGAGGAGTTGCTGCGCGACTACCAGGCCCAGCTCGAACGCGTCTTCAAGGCCACCCGGGACGCCGCCACCACGCCGCGCCAGCTCAGCCGCCCGAAGCGGGAGGACGAGCCGGAGCCGCAGGTCGACACCGCCACCGACGCCTCGGTGGTGAAGGCGATCGGTGAGGCGCACGTCAACCTGCCCGAGGGCTTCACCCCGCACAAGCGGATCCAGCAGCTGCTGGAACGGCGCCGGAAGATGTCCGTCGAGGGCAACATCGACTGGGGCTTCGGCGAGATCATCGCCTTCGGCGCGCTGCTGCACGACGGAGTGACCGTCCGGCTCGCCGGGCAGGACTCGCGGCGCGGCACGTTCGTCCAGCGGCACGCCTCGATCGTCGACGCCCGCACCGGCGACGACTACCTGCCGCTGAAGACGTTCACCGCCGACGGCGAGCGGTCCCGCTTCTTCGTGCACGACTCGCTGCTCTCGGAGTACGCCGCCATGGGCTTCGAGTACGGCTACTCGGTGGAGAACGTCAACGCGCTGGTGGCCTGGGAGGCCCAGTTCGGTGACTTCGTCAACGGCGCCCAGTCGGTGATCGACGAGTTCATCTCCTCCGGCGAGGTGAAGTGGGGCCAGCGCTCGGCGGTCACCCTGCTGCTGCCGCACGGCCACGAGGGTCAGGGGCCGGACCACACCTCCGGCCGCCCGGAGCGGTTCCTCCAGCAGTGCGCCGAGGACAACATGCGGGTGGCCATCCCGACCACCCCGGCGAACTACTTCCACCTGCTGCGCCGCCAGGCGTTGTCGCCCAAGCGCAAGCCGCTCGTGGTGTTCACGCCGAAGTCGCTGCTGCGGCACAAGCTCTGCGTGTCGTCGGTGGAGGACTTCACCACGGGCACCTTCCAGCCCGTGCTGGCCGACACCGGCGCCCCGGCGCCGGAGCAGGTGAAGCGGGTGCTGCTCTGCTCGGGCAAGGTCTACTACGACCTGTTCCAGGCCCGGCAGGAGCGGGGTGTCACCGACACCGTGATCCTCCGGATGGAGCAGCTCTACCCGCTGCCGGTGGACGAGGTCCGCGCCGCGCTGGCGCAGTACCCGAACGCCGAGGACTTCGCCTGGGTCCAGGAGGAGCCGGCCAACCAGGGCGCCTGGTCGTTCGTCGCGCTCAACCTGCTGGAGCACCTGCCCGAGGTGCGGCTGCGTCGCATCTCCCGCCCGGCCGCCGCCGCCCCGGCGGTCGGCTCGGCGAAGATGCACGAGGTCGAGCAGAACGCGCTGATCGAGGCGGCCCTGCCCCGCCCGTGACACTGCCGGCAGCGGCCCGTCCCGGCACCGGGGCGGGCCGCTGCCGTACGAACGAGAGGACGATCGTGTACTTCACCGACCGTGGCATCGAGGAGCTGGTCGAGCGCCGGGGCGACGAGCAGGTCAGCCTGGAGTGGCTGGGCGAGCGCCTGCGCGACTTCGTCGACCTGAACCCGGAGTTCGAGACCCCGGTCGAGCGGTTCGCCACCTGGCTGGCCCGCCTCGACGACGAGGATGATGAGTGACGGTTCGCGTTTGACTAGTTCCGCTGCGTGACGTCCACTGTTGAGGTATGAACCCCGGGAGCCACAAACCACCGCAGGACGCGGTGACGGTGCGCCACCTGCGCCTCGGTGTCGGCTCGGTCGGCCTCGCGCTGCCGATCGTGCTGGTGGTCGGCCACATGGCCGCCACCCGGCGACTCACCCTGCTGGACTCGCTCAGCGGCTACTACCACTCCGAGATGCGGGACGTCTTCGTCGGGTCGATGTGCGCCGTCGGCGTCTTCCTGATCGGCTACCGCTATCGCCGGCCGGAGGACGTGCTGGGCACCGTCGCCGGCGTCCTGGCCGTGACGGTGGCCCTCTTCCCCACCACCACCGGCGCGCCGGCCGTCACGGTCGACGGGTTGGACCGGACCGCCGGCGTGGTGCACCAGGTCGCGGCCGCCGGCCTCTTCGCCCTGCTCGCGACCTTCTGCCTGGTGCTGTTCGTCCGCCCGGACACCGCAGGCGTACCGCCGCGCCGCTCGGCGGTGATCTTCTACCGGGTCTGCGGCGGGCTGATCGTGCTGGCGATCGCGCTCGCCTTGGCCAGCACGCAGCTTCCCGACGACGTCCGGCACACCGTCAAGCCGGTGCTGTGGTGCGAGACGCTCGCCGTGTTCGCCTTCGGCGCGGCCTGGGTGGCGAAGAGCGACGCCCTCCTGCGCGCCGCCACCCCCACCCCCGCCCCCACCCCAACCTCCCCCACCCCAACCTCCCCCACCCCCGCCTGACCATCCCCGCCGCCCGGCCACCCCCGCACCGCCGATCTTGGAGTTGTGGTGCCCCGAATGTTTGGTTCACGGCTCTTGTGAGGTGCCACAAGTCCAAGATCGACGGGAAGGGTGAGCAGCACCCCGCCACCTGGTGGCGGTTGCCCGATCGGCGGGCGGCGGGGCGGGAGCGGGCGGGTCCAAGGACCCGGGCGAGGGCTACCGCGATCTTGTAGCGTGGGGGCGTGGCGCGCAGCGTGTACCTGACCAGCGTGGGATCGGGCGGAGGGAAGTCGACCCTGGCGCTCGGGCTGGCCGAGCTGCTGTCCCGGCAGGTCGGCCGGATCGCCGCGTTCCGGCCGCTGGTGGCCGGCGACGGCATCGACCCGATCCTCGCCCTGCTCACCGAGCGCTACCGGGTGGAACTGCCGGTCGACGAGCTGCACGGCGCGACGTACGCCGAGGCCACCGACCTGGTCGCGAACGGCCGGCGGGAGGAACTGATCTCGCGGATCGTGGCCCGCTACCGGGAGGTGGAGCGGCGCTGCCCCGCCGTCGTGGTGGTGGGCAGCGACTTCGCCGACGGCGACGGCGCCGGCCCCCGCGAGCTGGCCTTCAACGCCCGCCTCGCGACCGAGTTCGGCAGCGTAGTGGTGCCCGTGGTGGACGGGCTCGGGCAGCCACCCGAAGCGATCGCGGCCGCGATGCGCGGCGCGTACCACGATCTCGCCGACCTGGGCGCGACGGTGGTCGCGGTGGTCGCCAACCGGGTGCCCGAGCCGATCACGGCGCCCGAGCTGCCGGTCCCCGCGTACACCATCCCGGAGGTGCCGACCGTGTCGGCGCCGACGGTGGCCGAGGTGGCGGCGGCGCTCGGCGCCAGCCGGCTCGCCGGCGACCAGGCCGCGCTGGACCGCGACGTGCTCGACTACGTGGTCGGCGCCGCGCACGTGCCGACGCTGCTGGACCACCTCACCGACGGGGCGCTGGTGATCACCCCCGGCGACCGGGCCGACCTGCTGGTCGCCGCCGGCGCCGCGCACGTGGCCGGGCAGGTCTCGCTGGCCGGGCTGGTGCTCACGCTCGGCGAGCAGCCCGACCCGCGCGCCATGCGGCTGGTCGAGCGGATGAACACCGGGCTGGCCGTGCTCTCGGTGACCAGCGACAGCTACGACACGGTCGAGGCGTCCAGCCGGATCGAGGGCCGCCCCAGCACCGCCAACCCGCGCAAGGTGGAGGCCGCGCTGGGCGCGTTCGAGCGCTGCGTGGACACCGACGACCTGGCCCGCCGGCTGCGGGTCACCCGCTCGGCCCGGGTCACCCCGCTGATGTTCGAGAACGACCTGATCGACCGGGCCCGGGCCCGACGCCGCCGGCTGGTGCTGCCCGAGGGCACCGAGGAGCGGATCCTGCGCGCGGCGGAGGTGCTGCTGCGCCGGGGCGTCGCCGACCTCACCCTGCTCGGCCGGCCGGACGAGATCGCCCGGCGGACCCGGGAGCTGGGCGTCGACGTCGGCGACGCACAGGTGGTCGACCCGGCGACCAGCGAGTGGCGGGACGAGTTCGCCGCCGCGTACGCGAAGCTCCGCGCGCACCGCGGCGTGACCCCGGAGCTGGCGTACGACGTCGTGGCGCAGCCGAACTACTTCGGCACCATGATGGTGCAGGCCGGTCGCGCCGACGGGATGGTCTCCGGGGCCACCCACACCACGGCCGCCACCATCCGCCCGGCCTTCGAGATCATCCGCACCGTGCCCGGCGTCTCGGTCGCGTCGAGCGTCTTCTTCATGCTGCTCGCCGACCGGGTGCTGGTCTACGGCGACTGCGCGGTCAACCCGGACCCGGACGCCGCCCAGCTCGCCGACATCGCCATCTCGTCGGCCGACACCGCGGCCCGGTTCGGCATCGAGCCCCGGGTGGCCATGCTGTCCTACTCCACCGGCAGCTCCGGCGCGGGCGCGGACGTGGAGAAGGTCGCGGCGGCCACCGAACTGGTCCGGAAACGCCGGCCGGAGCTGCTGGTCGAGGGCCCGATCCAGTACGACGCGGCGATCGACCCGCAGGTCGCGGCCACCAAGCTGCCGGACAGCGCGGTGGCGGGACGGGCCACCGTGTTCATCTTCCCGGACCTGAACACCGGCAACAACACCTACAAGGCGGTGCAGCGCTCGGCCGGCGCGGTGGCGGTCGGCCCGGTCATGCAGGGCCTGCGCCGGCCGGTCAACGACCTGTCCCGGGGCGCGACCGTGCCGGACATCGTCAACACGGTGGCGATCACCGCCATCCAGGCCGCCACGGAGGCGTCGGAATGAGCCGCATCCTGGTCCTCAACACCGGATCCTCGTCGGTCAAGTACCGGCTGTACGACGGCGACGACGTCCTCGACAAGGGCACCGTGGAGCGGGTCGGCGAGCCGGGCGGCGGCCCGGCCGACCACGAGAGCGCCGTGCGGGAGATCATCGACCGGCTCGACCTCACCGGCCTGGCCGGCGTCGGGCACCGGGTGGTGCACGGCGGGCGGCGGTTCAGCGCCCCGGTGCTGATCGACGACGCGGTCGTCGCCGCGATCGAGGAACTCGTCCCGCTCGCCCCGCTGCACAACCCGGCCAACCTGGCCGGCATCCGGGTCGCCCGGGAGGCGCTGCCGGACACCCCGCAGGTCGCGGTCTTCGACACCGCGTTCCACCACACGCTGCCCGAGGCCGCCGCCACCTACGCGATCGACCGGGCCACCGCCGAACGGTACGACGTGCGACGGTACGGCTTCCACGGCACCTCGCACGCGTACGTGTCGCGGCGGACCGCCGAACTGCTCGACCGGCCGTACGCCGAGCTGAACACCATCACGCTGCACCTCGGCAACGGCGCCAGCGCCTGCGCGGTGGCCGGCGGCCGGAGCGTGGCCACCTCGATGGGCATGTCACCGCTGGAGGGCCTGGTGATGGGCACCCGCAGCGGCGACCTCGACCCGACCGTCATCTTCCACCTGCGCCGCGAGGGCGGCATGGGCGTGGACGAGATCGACGACCTGCTCAACCACCGCAGTGGCCTGCTCGGGCTCACCGGCGTCAACGACATGCGGGAGGTGCTGGCCCGCCGGGACGCCGGCGACCCGGCGGCCGCGCTGGCGTTCGACGTCTACTGCCGCCGGATCACCGGCTACGTGGGCGCGTACTACGCGCTGCTCGGGCGGGTCGACGCGATCGCCTTCACCGCCGGGGTCGGCGAGCACGCCGCCGCCGTCCGGGCCGCGTCGCTGGCCGGGCTGGAACGGCTCGGCATCGCCGTCGACCCGGCCCGCAACGACGGTACGGGCGACCGGGCCGTCTCACCGGCCGGCGCGGAGGTCACGGTGCTCGTGGTCGGCACCGACGAGGAGCGGGAGATCGCCCGCGAGACCCGCGAGGTGCTCGCCTGACCTCCCGCCCTGCCCGGCGCGGCCCGGCGCGGCCCTGCCCGGCGCGGCCCGGCGCGGCCCTGCCCGGCGCGGCCCTGCCCGGCGCGGGGCGGGTCAGCCCAGCGCGAGCCAGGCGACCAGGGCGACGACGACCACGACGGCCACGCCGAGCCCGGCGATCAGCGGCAGCCGGGACGGGGCCGACGACGTTGCCGCCGCCGAGTCGGGCGCGTCGACGAAGGCACGGAACTGCGCCGTGTTGCCGCTCGGATCGGTGTAGTTCTCAGTCATGCGCGTGACCCTAGCGAAACCGGCCGGACCCGAGTGCCCCGCCGGGCCGGCGCCCGCGCCCACGGCGTCCCGGTCCCGGCGAAACCGGTCCGGCCGGTGGAGGCCCGGCCCGGCCGGACGGCGGGCGCGCGTCGACCGCTCGGCCGCTTACCGTGCAGGGGTGAGGGGGGAGCGGCTGGTGGCCGCGCTGACGACAGCGCTGCTGGCCGGCTGCGGGCCGGCCGTCGCGACCTCCGACCCGGTCCCGGCCGCCGTCCGGCCCGCGCCCGAACGCCCGTACGCGGTGGGCATGCGCCAGTTCACCGTCGACCCGGACGGCCCTCGCCCCCTGCCGGTCACCGTCTGGTATCCGGTGGACCCGCCGGCCTCCCCCGGCCGGGCCACGGGCGTCCCGTCCCGCACGGCGCCCGGTCCGGCCGCCGAGAGCCCATCCCCCGGCACGGTGCCCGCGCCACCCTCCTCCGGTCCGGCCGTCGACAGTCATTCCTCCGGCACGGTGCCCACGCCGCCCTCCTCCGGTCCGGCCGTCGACGTGACCTCTCACGCGGCGCCCGCACCCGATCGGTCCGGGCCGGGTCGACCGGCCGTCGCGCCGAGCCTCGGCACGAAGACCGGGCCGAGGGTGTGGGCCGGGGCGCCGGTGGCCGCCGGACGGTTCCCGGTGGTCGTCTACAGCCACGGGCTGCGCAGCCTGCCCGCGCTGCACGCGCCGCTGACCAGCCGTTGGGCGGCCGCCGGCCTGGTGGTGGTCGCGCCCACCTATCCGCGTACCAACCGGCGGGCCCGGAACTTCAGCCGCGATGACGTCCGCAACCAACCGGCCGACGCCTGGCGGCTGGTCCGCCACCTCGTCGGCCTGAGCACCCGCCCCGGTGACCCGCTCGGCGCGCACCTGGCCATGGACCGGCTCGCCGCCGCCGGGCACTCGGCGGGCGGGCACACCACCCTCGGCATGTTCGTGTCCGCGCCACCGGTCCCGCTGCGGGCGGCCATCGTGATCGCCGGTGGCCGGCCGGTCATCGGCCCGGTCCGGCCGCTCGCGCCGGTGCTCTTCGTGCACGGCACCGCCGACAAGATCGTCCCGCAGTCGATCGGCCGGGCCGCGTACGCCCGCTGTCTCGGGCCGGCCGCGTTCCTCAGCCTGCGCGGCCAGGGCCACGGCGAGTATCTGGGTCCCGGCCGGCCGGGTTTCCCGGAGGTGCTCGCCACCACCACCGACTTCCTCCGCTGGACGCTCTACGGCGACCGGGCCGCCCTGCGCCGCCTCCCCGCCGACGCCACCACGCCCGGCGTCACCGCCTTCACCACCCGCTCCTTCCCCGCCTGACCTCACCGGGCACCCTGTCGCCGGCCGCCCGTACCCGGCGCCCCGCCGCCGCCCGCCACCCGCCCGTACGTCGCCGCCCGCCGCCCGCCGCCCACCGCCCACCGGGCCGCCACCCGCGGCCGCCACCGCCTACCGCCCGCGGGCCGCGGGCCGCGGGCGGCGGGCCGCTCGTCGCAACGCCGCCGCCTCCCGCCGGGTGTTAACAGGGGGCCCCGCCTCTACCGAAAGCGTTAACAGGGGGCCCCGCCTTCACCCCGTCGGCGGTAGCGTTGCCGCGATGGACGAGTTGACCGGGCGGCAACTGGACACGATCGGTGAGGTGGTCGACCTGGCCGGCGGGGCCGGGATCGAGGTCTGGCTGCGGGGCGGCTGGGCGATGGACTTCCACCTCGGCGCGGTGAGCCGCCCGCACGTCGACGTCGACTGGTACTGCTGGCGGCACGACGCCGACGGGCTGGCCACCCTGCTCGGTGGGCGGGGCTGGCGTCCCGATCCCCGGATGCCGGCCGCGAAGCAGCTCGACCTGCTCCGCGACGACGTGGAACTGAGCTTCGCCTACCTGGAGCGGGATCCGGCCGGCCGGGTGGTCGTCGGCGCCGGGCCGTGGGCCGGCACCGCCCTGCCGGACGGGATGCTGGCCGCCCCGCCCGGCCGGATCGGCTCGCTGGTGGCACCGGTGATCAGGGTCACCGCACAGATCGAGTTCAAGGAGATGTTCCCGGTCTGGATGCCGGAGCGTCCCCGCCGCGCCAAGGACGCCGCCGACCTGGCCCGCCTCCGGGCGTCGGTCGGCGACCGTCCGCCGGCCTGACCCGCCGCACCGCCCCGCGAGGTGTCAAGCGGGGGCCCCGCCTCTACCGCAGGCGTTAAGAAGGGGCCCCTCCTTCAGATCGCGAGGCACAATCGGGTTCATGCGCCGTCGTCCCGTTGCCCTCGTTGCCGTCGCGCTGCTCGGCGTCGGTCTGGCCGGCTGCTCCGGGCCGCCGGCGGCCCCGGCCGGGCGGCCCGCTCCCGACAGCCCACCGCGGGCCACCACGCCCGGTCCCCGGGTACCCGCCGGCAAGGCGCCCACGGACAGCTTCGCGGTCGGGGTACGCCAGCTGAAGCTGAACCGCGACGGCGACCGGCCGCTGCCGGTGACGCTCTGGTATCCGGCGACGGGCACGGCCGGCGGCCCGGCCGAGCGGTCCGCCCGGGCGGCCACCGGGCGGTTCCCGGTGGTGCTGTTCAGCCACGGCCTGGGCGCCCGGCCGGAGGACTACGAGGTGCTGCTGACCCGCTGGGCGGCGGCCGGGTTCGTGGTCGCCGCGCCGCGCTTCCCGCACACCGGCCGGGGCGGTGACGGCAACCCGCTGGACGTGCTCAACCAGCCGGCCGACGTGTCGTACGTGTTGACCCGGGTGCTCGCACTCGGCGAGGCGGCGGGCGACCCGCTGCGCGGCCGGCTGGATCCGGAGCGGGTCGCCGCGACCGGGCACAGCGCCGGCGGGGTGACCACGATCGGCCTGTTCACCACCGGCCGGGACGAGCGGTTGGACGCGGGGATCGTGTTCGCCGGCACGGCGCTCGGCGTGGGCACCGCGTTCGCCGGCGCGGCGGCGCCGCAGATGTTCGTGCACGGCGAGGCGGACGAGGTGGTGTCCTACGCCGCCGGCAAGGCCGTCTTCGACGCGGTGCCGTGGCCGAAGGCGATGCTCAGCCTGCCGAAGGGCGACCACGGTCGGGCGTTGCTCGGCGACGGGAAGGCGCTGCGGGTGGTCGCCGACACCACAGTCGAGTTCCTCCGCTGGACCCTCTACGGCGACCCCGCCGCGAAGAAACGCCTCCCGGCCGACGCCACCCGCGGCAACCTCGCCACCCTCGACGACCGGCTGTAAGGAAGGGCCCCTTCTTAACGCCTCCGGTCGAGAAGGGGCCCCTTCTCACCACGCCGGCCTCACGCCGTGTGGTCGACGACCACCTTGCCGAAGACCTCGCCGGAGTGCAGCCGCGCGAACGCCTCGGAGATCTCGCTGAACGGCACCACCCGGTCCACCACCGGGCGGACCCCGTGCTCGGCGCAGAACGCCAGCAGCTCGGCCAGCTCGTCCGGGGTGCCCATGGAGGTGCCGAGGATCTCCAGCTGCATGGCGAAGACGCGGCGCAGGTTGACAGTGGGTTCGTGCCCGGCGGTGGCGCCGGAGACCACGATCCGGGCCATCGGGGCGGCCGACTTCAGCGAGTGGTCGAACGTGGCCGCGCCGACCGTCTCGATCACCACGTCGACCCGCTCGGGCAGCCGGGCGCCGGGCTCCAGCGCGGTGGCGCCCAGTTCGGCGATCCGCTCCCGCTTCGCGGCGTCGCGGCTGGTCGCGTACACCCGCTTGCCGAGCGCGACGGCGAGCGCGACCGCCGCGGTGGCCACGCCACCCCCGGCGCCCTGGACCAGCACCGACTCGCCGTCGGCGACCCGGCCCTTGGTGGTGAGCATCCGCCACGCGGTGAGCCAGGCCGTGGGCAGGCACGCCGCGTCGGTGGCCGACAGGCCGTCGGGCAGCGGCAGCAGGTTCATCCGGGGTACGGCGACCAGCTCGGCGAACGTGCCCTGGTAGTGCTCGGAGAGGATGGAGACCCCGCGCGGGTCGCCCGGGGTGGGCACGACCGGGTAGATGACCATCTCGTTGCCGTCCGGGTCGGTGCCGACCGCGTCGCAGCCCAGGATCATCGGGAGCTGGTCGGCGGTGAGGCCCACGCCGCGCAGCGACCAGAGGTCGTGGTGGTTGAGCGAGCTGGCCCGCACCCGCACGGTGACCCAGTCGTCCTGCGGGTGGGTCGGCTCGGGGCGGTCGCCGACGGCGAGCGCGGCGAGCGGGTTGTCGGCGTCGAAGGCCGAGGCATAGGCAGCACGCATGATCGGCACGGTAACAAGCTGAGCGGGCGTTAAGAAGGGGCCCTTCCTCTACCGGAGGCGTTAAGAAGGGGCCCCTCCTTACACCTCAGCGGCGGGCGACCCCGTCGCGCCGGGCGGCGTCGGCCACCGCCGAGGCGACGGCGGGGGCGACGCGCGGGTCGAGCGGGGACGGCACGATCGCGTCGGCGGTGAGCGACTCGGCCACCACGCCCGCGATGGCGTCGGCGGCGGCCACCTTCATCGCGTCGGTGATCCGGGTGGCCCCGGCGTCCAGCGCGCCGCGGAACACCCCGGGGAACGCGAGCACGTTGTTGATCTGGTTGGGGTAGTCGCTGCGCCCGGTGGCGACCACCGCGACGTGCCGGGCGGCCACCTCGGGGTGCACCTCCGGGGTGGGGTTGGCCAGCGCGAAGACGATGCCGCCGGGGGCCATGCCGGCCACCGCCGCCTCGGGGATCTGGCCGCCGGAGACGCCGATCAGCACGTCCGCGTCGCGCAGCGCCTCGGTGACGTCGCCCTGGCGGCCGTCGGCGTTGGTGAAGTCGGCCAGTTCGGCCTTGGTGCCGGTGAGTTCGCGGTGCCGGCCGATGATGCCGCGCGAGTCGCACACCACCACCCGGGCCGGGTCGACGCCGCCGGCGATCAGCATCTTGGTGACCGCCACCCCGGCCGCGCCGGCGCCGCTGACCGCCACCCGCAGGTCGCCGAGCTTGCGGTTGAGCAGCGTCGCCGCGTTGCGCAGCGCGGCCAGCACCACGATCGCGGTGCCGTGCTGGTCGTCGTGGAAGACCGGGATGTCCAGCGCCTCGTCCAGCCGGCGTTCCACCTCGAAGCAGCGCGGCGCGCTGATGTCCTCCAGGTTGATGCCGCCGAACGAGGGCGCGAGCGCCTTCACCGTCGCGACGATCTCGTCCACGTCCTGGGTGTCCAGGCAGACCGGCACCGCGTCCACGCCGGCGAACTGCTTGAACAGCACCGCCTTGCCCTCCATCACGGGCAGTGCGGCACGCGGGCCGATGTTGCCCAGGCCGAGCACGGCGGAGCCGTCGGTGACCACGGCGACGGTGTGCGACACCCAGGTGTAGGTGTCGGCGAGCGTGGGATCGGCGGCGATCGCCTCGCACACCCGGGCCACCCCGGGGGTGTACGCGAGGGAGAGGTCCTCCCGGCTGGTCAGCGGCACGGTGGAGGCGACGGCCATCTTGCCGCCGACGTGCAGTCGGAAGACGGGATCGGCGGGGTCCGGGGTGGACGCAGACATGGTGACTCCAGGATCTGTCGAGCAGACGGACCGGCCGGCGCGGTCAGCGGAGGTCAGCGACCGGCGGGGCGGCGGTGCGGGGGGTCACCCGGGCACTTTCCGAGCATAGTCACGCACCGGCTCCCAGGATGTGAGCGGGGTCATATCCACCACTACCCCTGTCCGCCCCTGATCCGGCCGGGGCGCGGCCACCAGCGGAGCACCACCCGGCCGCGCACGTCGGCCACCCCGTACGCCCGGGAGTCGTCGGTGACCAGGTCGTTGTCGCCGCGCAGCCACCAGCCGCCGTCCCGCGGCTCGACCGCGCGCTTGACCACCAGCAGGTCGGGGCGGCTGCGGAAGACCGCGATCACCACGTCGCCGGGGCGGACCGGGCGGCCACCGGTGCGGACCAGCACCGCGTCACCGTGGCGCAGCGTCGGCGACATGGACGGACCGGTGATCAGGACGGGCAGCACGGGTTTCACCTCCCGCCCGCTGGAAAGCATCTCCAGGAGTAATGTCGTCTTGGATCATCGCAAACATCCCGTGGAGGACCCTGATGCGCCTTCCTCGCATCCTCATGCCCCGTACGACCGCCAGTGCCCACTGTGACCTGCCCTGCGGTGTCTACGACCCGGCTCAGGCCCGGATCGAGGCCGAGTCGGTCAAAATGATCTGCGAGAAGTACCAGGCGAACACCGATCCGGAGTTCCGCACCCGCGCCATCCTGATCAAGGAGCAGCGGGCCGACCTGGTCAAGCACCACCTGTGGGTGCTCTGGACCGACTACTTCAAGCCGCAGCACTTCGAGAAGTACCCGCACCTGCACCAGCTCTTCAACGAGGCCACCAAGCTGGCCGGCGCGGCCGGCGCCAAGGGTGGCACCGACCCGGCCAAGGCCGACGAACTGCTCTCGAAGATCGACGAGATCTCCAAGATCTTCTGGGAGACCAAGCAGGCGTGACGTCGCCCGCCACGGCACCGACGATCCGGCCGGTACGTCCCGAGGACGTGCCGGCCGTCGTCGTCATGGTGCACGAACTCGCCGCGTACGAGCGCGCACCGGAGCAGTGCCACCTCACCACCGAGCAGCTGCACGCCGCGCTCTTCGGCGGGAACCCGGCGCTGTTCGGGCACGTCGCGGTGGACGCCGAGGACCGGCCGGTGGGCTTCGCCCTCTGGTTCCTCAACTTCTCCACCTGGGCCGGCGTGCACGGCATCTACCTGGAGGATCTCTACGTCCGGCCGGACGCCCGGGGCACCGGCGCCGGCCGGCTGCTGTTGGCCGCCCTGGCCGCGATCTGCGTCGAGCGCGGCTACCGGCGACTCGAGTGGTGGATGATCAACTGGAATCCGGCGGCCCGGTTCTACGCCGCGATCGGCGCCACGCCGATGGACGAGTGGACGCCGTACCGGCTGGCCGGGGCCGCTCTGCGCGATCTCGCCGCACAGGCGACGCCCGCACCCACGCGCCCGGCCGCCTGACCGGGTAGAGTCCCGCACCGGGGGGATGAGGCGTGACTCAACTGACCGGGCAGCCGACGACGGATGACGACGTCGTGCACCTCACCGTGCCCGCCGACGGTGGTTACCTCGGCGTGCTCCGCACCGCCACGGCCGGGCTCGCGGCCCGGCTCCAGTTCGCCCTCGACGAGATCGAGGACCTGCGCATCGCGGTCGACGAGGCGTGCGCCATGCTGCTCGCCATCGCCACCCGCGACGCCGAGCTGGAGTGCCGCTTCGCGGTCACCGAGGACGCGCTCACCGTCGAGGTGACAGTGCCGACCGTGCGAGGGGCCACGCTCCCGTCCGAGTCGTCCTTCGCCTGGAAGGTGCTCACCGCGTTGACCACCTCGGCGGGTGCCCGGGCGTCCGACGGCCGGGCCACCATCTCGCTGCTGACCCGCCGCTCCGGCGGCTTCTGACGGGTCCGGGCCGGGGGTCGCGCCGGCCCGGTGCGACCGGCCACGGCGCGGACGCACCGGTGGGCGGTCAGCGGCCGGCCGGGTCGCCGAAGCCGAGCGCCCGGTTCGTCGGGCCGCTGACCAGCAGTCCGACGACGCCGAGCCCGAGCGCCATCAGTGGCACGCCGAGCCAGCCCATCCCGCCCTGGATCATGAAGAACCCGATCGGCATCAGCATGAGCTGGAGCACGATGGCGGGCGCGCGGGCACCGGCCCGCCGGCGCGACAAGGCCCCACCGAGCGCCCAGAGTGCCGCCGCGCCGCCGACCGCGAACGCGGTCACCAGCAGCGCGGACGTCAGGTCGGTGGTCGTCGCGGTGAGATCCGACCAGATCAGCCACACCGCGACCAGCCCGAGCGCCACCGCCTCGGCGCGCAGCAGGAGCACCGCCGCGCGGAGCGGGCCGGGGAGCGGGTCGGAGTCGATCGTCACGGCCGCCACGATACCGGCGGGTAGGCGCGGTAATGTGCCGCCCATGCGGGCCGTCCTGGTGGTCAATCCGAAGGCCACCACCACAAGCGAGCGCAGCCGGGACGTGCTGGTCCGGGCTCTGCGCAGTGAAGTCGACCTGTCGGTGCGCTACACCCGCCGACGGGGCCACGCCATGGATCTGGCCCGGGAGGCCGCCCAGGAGGGTGTCGACCTGGTGGTCACGCTCGGCGGTGACGGCACGGTCAACGAGGTGGTCAACGGGTTGATGGCGGCGGAGCCGCCGACGTTCCGCACCGGGCCGACGTCGGCCGAGCGACTGCCGGCGCTGGCCACCGTGCCGGGCGGCTCGACGAACGTCTTCGCCCGCGCCCTCGGCCTGCCGCGGGAGTGGCCGGACGGCACCAGCATGATCCTGGAAGGGCTGCGGCTGGGCCGTTCGCGCACCATCGGGTTGGGCCGGGCGGACGACCGCTACTTCACGTTCTGCGCGGGCTTCGGGCTCGACGCGGCCGTCATCCGCCGGGTGGAGCAGGCGCGTAAGCGTGGGCGGGTCTCCACGCCGGCGCTCTACTTCCGCTCCACCGCGAGCCAGTACTTCGTCGGCTCGGACCGCCGGCACCCGCCGATCACGTTGGAGCGTCCGGGTGAGGCCCCGGCGACCGAGCTGGCGACCGCCATCATCCAGAACACCGCGCCGTGGACGTATCTCGGCGACCGGGAGATCAATCCGAATCCGGAGGCGTCGTTCGACCTCGGGCTCGACGTGCTGGCCATCCGGCAGCTCAAGGTGGCGAGCACCGCACGGACGGTGACCCAGTTCTTCTCCCGGCAGCCCGATCCGCACGGCAAGCAGGTGCTCCGGTTGCACGACCTGTCGGAGTTCACGCTGGTCGCGACGCGTCCGCTGCCGTTCCAGCTGGACGGCGACTATCTCGGCGAACGGGAAAAAGTCAGATTCACCTCCGTGCCGGCCGCACTGAGAGTAATCTGCTAGGTCTCGGGTATCCCCGTCGGTTGACGCGGACCTCCCACCGCACAGGGTGAGGTGGCCGCCACGCCGAGGAAGGGTGCCGGAAATGTCAGCAACGTCACGCAGACCGTACTATATTGATCCTCGACTGTGGCACGCCGGGTAACGAGAGCCCTCGTAAACCGGGACAAATGGGTGGTGAGCCCGCTCACTGTTCGGAGTTTTTCCGAGCGTCACCCTTGACATCGCTGTAGTTCGTGAAAGTATTCACAAGCGAACTCGTGTTACCGCGACATTGCCTGGATATGCTCGTCAGGTTGAGCTGTTCCAGCAGGTCCGGGGGCCAGCAGCCTGCTCACGCAGCGCCGAATTGACGGATGCTGACCGTCACCGATCGGCAATGCGGATGCATATAGGAATAGCAACAAAGCGTTATCCAGCCATCCACTAAGAATGAGGAGTGTTGCCGCCATGGACTGGCGCCACGATTCGGTCTGCCGCGACGAGGACCCGGAGCTGTTCTTCCCGATCGGGACGTCCGGTCCGGCCCTCCTGCAGGTGGAGCAGGCGAAGGCCGTCTGCCGGCGCTGCCCCGTGACCGACCAGTGCCTGCAGTGGGCGCTGGAGTCCGGTCAGGACGCCGGCGTCTGGGGCGGGATGAGCGAGGAGGAGCGCCGCGCGGTCAAGCGCCGCGGCGGTCTCCGGGTGCTGCGCGCTCACTCCGCCTGACCCACATCACGCGCGAACGCCCCGGCCGGGATCCCGGCCGGGGCGTCGCGCTGTCCGCTCCGGTCAGTCCGCTGCCGCCGTCACCCGTCGACGCACCAGGTCGGCCAGTTCCGGCAGGTCGGTGAGCGGTTCGGCGACCGCCACCGCGCCCGCCGAGCGGGCCGCCGCGCGTACCCCGTCGTGGAACCGGCCCGGGGCCAGGAAGTAGGCCGCCACCGCGACCCGGCGGGCGCCCGCCGCGCGCAGCCGCGTCACCGCGCCGCCGACCTCCGGGGGCGCCGCCGAGGCGTACGAGACGCGGCAGGGCACGCCCAGGCCGGCGCCGAGCGCCGCGGCCACCCGGCCCACCGAGGCGCGGGCACCGGGATCGCGGGTGCCGGCCGCGGCCAGCACCACCGCGTCCGCGTCCACGCCGGCCGCCTCGCCCAGCCGGCGCCGCAGCGCGGCCAGCAACCGGCCGTCGACCACGCCGCCGGTCGGGCCCAGCACCTCCGTCACCCGCACGTCGAGGCCGGCGCCGGCCGCCGCCACCGCCGCCGGGATGTCCACCTTCCGGTGGTACGCGGCGGTCAGCAGCAACGGCACCAGCACCACCCGGGAGTGCCCGTCGGCGGCCAGGTCGCGCAGCACGTCGGCCGGCCCGGGATCGGTGTGGTCGAGCCAGCTCGGCAGCACCGGCCGGCCCGGGCAGGCGGTCGCCACCGCCCGGGCCAGCGCCCGGGTCGCCTCCGCCGCGCGCGGGTCACGGCTGCCGTGCGCCACCAGCACCACAGGCGGCACGCCCGTCAGGTGTGCAGGCCGCACTCGGTCTTCTCGAACATCGCCCACCGGCCGGCCCGAGGGTCCTCCCCCGCCTTCGTCCGGCGGGTGCACGGCCAGCAGCCGATCGAGCCGTAGCCCCGGGCGAACAGCTCGTTGACCGGGATGTCGTGGCGGGCCACGTACGCGTCCACCTCGCGCTGCGTCCAGGCCGCGATCGGGTTCACCTTGACCTTGCCGCGTCGCGGGTCGAACCCGACCACGGGCGTGTTGGCCCGGGTCGGCGACTCGTCCCGGCGCAGCCCGGCGGCCCAGGCGTCGTACCCGGCCAGCGCCCGCTCCAACGGCTCCACCTTACGCAGCTGGCAGCACTCGTCCGGGGACCTGTTGAACAGGCGGGGGCCGTATTGGCCGTCCTGCTGGCCGACCGTCATCCGGGGCCGGATCGAGCGGACCCGCACCGGCATCCGCCGGGCCACCTCGTCGCGCACCCGGAGCGTCTCCGGGAAGTGCAGGCCGGTGTCCAGGAACACCACGTCGACGCCGGGGGCGACCCGGGACACCAGGTGCGCCACCACGCCGTCCGCCATCGAGCTGGTCACGCAGAACCGGTCGCCGAACGTCTGCGCCGCCCAGCGGGCGATCTCCAGCGCGGGCGCGTCCGCCAGCTCCCGCCCGGCCTCCTCGGCCAGCGCGCGCAGCTCCTCCGGATCCCGCCGGGCCTCGTCCACCGGGACGGTCGCTGTCGCGCCGACCAGACCCAGGCCGGTGGCGGAGAGCAGGCCGGTCACCGGTCCACCGCCCGGCTCAGCAGGCCGGTGAACTTCACCGAGAAGACCCGCGCGCAGGCGTGGCACTCCCAGGCGCCGTGCCCGGCCTCGTGCGGTCGCAGGTCCTCCTCGCCGCAGTACGGGCAGTAGAGAGGCGCAGATCGGGCATCACTCATCGGAGTTCCTCCTCGTCGACTCTGATCACCCAGTTGGCGAAGCTCTCGCCGTCGGTCCGGCCGGCCAGATAGCGGCGGGCCAGCCGTTCCACGTACTCCGGAAGCTCGTCGGCGGTCGTCTTCAGGCCACGCAGCTTGCGGCCGAAGCCGGCGGTCTGCCCGGCGGCCATGCCGAGCCCGCCGCCGAGGTGCACCTGGAAACCCTCGACCTGCCGGCCGTCCGGACCGACCACGAGCTGTCCCTTGAGCCCGATGTCCGCGACCTGGGTGCGGGCGCAGGCGTTCGGGCAGCCGTTGAGGTGGATGGAGATGTCCGCGTCGAAGTCGCGCAGCCGCTCCTCCAGGCGGGCCACCAGTTCCTCGCCGCGCCGCTTGGTCTCCACGATGGCCAGCTTGCAGAACTCGATGCCGGTGCAGGCCATGGTGCCGCGCCGCCAGGCCGACGGCCGGGCCTCCAAGCCGATCCCGCGCAGCGCCGTCACCAGCTCCTCGGTCCGCTCCGGCGCCACGTCCAGCACGAGCAGTTTCTGGTACGGCGTGAGCCGCACCCGGTCGCTGCCGTGCGCCTCGACCACGTCGGCCAGCGCGGCGAGCTGGGTGCCGGAGACCCGGCCCACCACCGGGGCCGCGCCCACGTAGTTGGCGCCGTCGCGCTGCGGGTGCACGCCGATGTGGTCGACCGGCTTCGCCGGCAGCTCCGCGGCCGGCCCGTCGAGCAGGGCCCGGCCCAGGTAGTCCTTCTCCAGCACCTCGCGGAAACGTTCCACGCCCCAGTCGGCGACCAGGAACTTCAACCGGGCCCGGTTGCGCAGGCGGCGGTAGCCGTAGTCGCGGAAGATGCCGACCACGCCGGCCCACACGTCCGGCACCTCGTGCAGCGGCACCCAGACGCCGAGCCGCTTGGCCAGCATCGGGTTGGTGGAGAGCCCGCCGCCGACCCACACGTCGAAGCCCGGCCCGTGCTCCGGGTGGTCCACCCCGAGCAACGCGATGTCGTTCGCCTCGTACGGCGTGTCGACCAGCCAGGAGATCGAGGTCTTGAACTTGCGGGGCAGGTTGGAGAACTGCTTGTCGCCGACGTACCGGCGGACGATCTCGTCGATCGCGGGGGTGGGGTCGAGCAGCTCGTCGCGGGCCACGCCGGCGACCGGGCTGCCGAGCACGATCCGGGGGCAGTCGCCGCACGCCTCGGTGGTCTGCAGGCCGACCGCCTCCAGCCGGCGCCAGATCTCCGGCATGTCCTCGACCCGGATCCAGTGGTACTGGATGTTCTGCCGGTCGGTGATGTCGGCGGTGTCCCGGGCGAACTCCCGGGAGATCTCGGCGATCACCCGGAGCTGGGCCAGGCTGAGCTGACCGCCGTCCACCCGGACCCGGAGCATGAAGAACTCGTCCTCCAGCTCGTGCGGCTCCAGCACGGCGGTGCGTCCGCCGTCGATGCCGGCCTTGCGCTGGGTGTAGAGGCCCCACCAACGGAACCGGCCGCGCAGGTCCTGCGGGTCGATCGAGGCGAAGCCCCGGTGGGCGTAGATGTTCTCGATCCGGTCCCGCACGTTCAGCGGGTCGTCGTCCTTCTTGATCCGCTCGTTGGGGTTGAGCGGCTCGCGGTGCCCGAGCGCCCACTGGCCCTCGCCGCGCGGCCGGCGGGCGGGGGAAGCCGGCTGGTCCGGGCGGGTGGGGGTGCTGCTGACCGCCATCGCGGCGTCCTCCGTTTGTCTGCTGCGGTGCCTGGGAGCGCGGACGCGACGGCCGGCCCTTCAAAGGGCCGTGGACGGCGATGTCGATGACGGCCGGCGCGGGTACGCGCCCGAGACGGATGGGTCGGGCGTCGTCAGTGGGCCGGACAGATCGCGCTGCGCACGCGGCCGTAGTCGACGTGGCGACGGGCCACGAAGCGGCGGACGACAGCGGCGGTCATGTGCCTCATGCTGCCACACCGCGGCAGGCCCGACCACCGCCCGACCCCCTGATCCCACATCACGGGCGCTCCTCACCTCGATCGACGCCCGTCCACCCCCCCAGCCCCGTGACCAGCATCACCCCCACCCCCCGCCGCCGTGATCAAGGAGTTCGTCGCGAACTCCTTGGTCACCTCCGGGGTCGTCGGTGGACCGGTGGGGGTGGAATCGGCGGAGCGGGGTGGTGGGGGCGGTCGGGCGTGTGACGCTGCGAGGGTGAGCGCGTTCACGGGGCCCGCGCCCGACCGAGCCCGCCTCGGTTGGGTGGTGTGGGCGGTCCCCGGACTGCTCACGCTGGCGGTCACACTGGTCGGGATCGGCCACGCGCAGCTCTGGCGGGACGAGTTGGCCACCTGGAGCGCCGCCACCCGCCCCCTTCCCGACCTGCTCCGCCTGACCCGCACCATCGACGCCGCCACCGGCCCGTACTACCTGCTCATGCACGCCTGGACCGCACTGGCCGGCACCTCGCCCACCGCGCTGCGCCTGCCCTCCGCGCTCGCCATGGCCGGCGCCGCCGCACTGACCGCCCGCCTCGGCGCGCGCCTCGCCGGTGACCGGGCCGGGCTGCTGGCCGGGCTGCTGTTCAGCGTGCTGCCGGCCACCTCGCGGTACGGCCAGGAGGCCCGCCCGTACGCGCTCGCCACGCTGCTCGCCGTGCTCGCCACGCTGCTGCTGGTGGACGCGCTGCACCGGCCGACGTGGCGGCGCTGGGCCGGGTACGCCGTCGCGGTCGCCGCGCTCGGCCTGCTCCACCTCATCGCGCTCACCCTGCTCGCCGCGCACGCCGTGGCGGTGCTGCTGACCGCCGCACACCCACAGCGTTCCACCCACGCCGGACACCGACCGCGAGTGGAACGCCATGGGTGTCACGGCGCCCGGGAGACACCCGTGGCGTTCCACTCGTCGGCGACATCGACCGCGGGTGGAACGCCATGGGTGTCACCGCGCGACGCGAGCGACGAGCACGACGCGAGCGGCGAGCGCGACGCGAACCCGCCCGGCGGCCCTGGAACGCAGCCGAGGGACGTGGGCGGCACGGATCGGGGCGGCCCCGGGGCACCGGCGACGGGCCGGCGACTGCTCGCGTGGTGGCTGCTGGCGCTGGTGCCGGCCGTCGTGCTCGTCGTCCCGCTGGCACTTGTCGCCCGGGGCCAGCGCGGCCGGCAGCTCGACTGGGTGGACCCGGCGCGCCTGCCGGATCTGGCCTCGCTGCCCGGCGGGCTGGCGCAGAGCGGCGTGGTGGGTGGGTTCGTGCTGGCTCTCGCCGCGCTCGGCGCGGTCCGGCTCGGCCGGCCGGCGCTGCTACCCGGGGCGGCGGTGCTGCTGCCGGTGCTGCTGCTCTTCGCCGCCGGCACGGTGGTGCCGCTCTGGGTGACCCGCTACCTGGTCTTCACCCTGCCGTTCGCCTGCCTGCTGGCCGGGGCCGCGCTGGCCGGAACGGCGCCGACCGGCACCGGTCCCGCCGCGGCGGGACAGCCCGAACCAGGACCAGCTCGAACCAGCCCGACCCGACCACCACCGCCCGGACCAGGAGCGGCCGGCACGGGATCGGCCGGCGGGCGGCTCGGGGCGGCGGCGGCCGTGGTCGCCCTGGCCGGGCTGCTCGGCCTGCCCGACCAGGCGGCGTTGCGCCGAACCCACGAGTGGCCCCGCAGCGCCCCGGTGGACTACGCGGGCGCGGCCCGGATCGTCGCCGGAGGCCAGCGACCGGGAGACGCGATCGTCTACTCGCCCCGCGACGGGTGGCTCTTCCCGGACCTGGGCCTGGCGTACCACCTCGGATCGCGGCGACCGCGTGACGTGCTGGTGGTGCGCGACCAGCGGGCGAACGCGAGCCTCTGGGCCGTCGAGTGCGGCGACCCGGCCCGCTGCCTGGCCGGCGTGGACCGGGTCTGGCTGGTGGTCACCGGTCGCCGGGCGGACCCGCTGGCGGCGGTGCCCGGTGTCGAGGGCGAGGCGCTGCGCGACGGCTTCACGGTCCGCCAGGTCTGGCCCCGCCCGGGCCTCACGGTGGCCCTGCTCGCCAGGTGAACGCCCGGACCGCCGCCGACCCGAGGCTCAGCCGGACAGGCGGTCGGTGGTGCCCCGGGCCAGCGGTACGACGAGGACCGCCTCGGTGCCGCCGGCCGCGCCGTCGCGCAGCGCGATGGTGCCGCGCAGCTCGCCGGTGACGAGCGCCCGGACGATCTGGAGCCCCAGGTTGCCGCCGCGCTCGGCGTCGAACTGGCCGGGCAGGCCCCGGCCGTTGTCGGTGACCGAGACGTGCAGTTCCTTGCGCAGCCGGTGCACCGAGACCACCACCTCGGGACGCGGCGCGTCGGCCGGTGCGGGTTCGGCCTCCTCGCCGGCCGGCGGGAAGCCGTGCTCGACGGCGTTGAGCAGCAACTCGTTGAGCACCATCACCAGCGAGGTGGCGATCTCGGCGGGCAGTATGCCGAAGCTGCCCCTGCGGCGCATGCCGACGGTCACCTCGGTGGCGGCCACCTCGGTCGCGGCGCTGGCCACCCGGTCCACGATGCCGTCGAACTCCACCGCCTCGTCGCTGGACATGGAGAGCGTCTCGTGCACCAGCGCGATGGAGGCGACCCGGCGTACCGACTCCTCCAGCGCGACCCGCGCCTCGGGCATGGCCACCCGGCGGGCCTGGAGGCGCAGCAGCGCGGCGACGGTCTGCAGGTTGTTCTTCACCCGGTGGTGGATCTCCCGGATGGTGGCGTCCTTGGTGATCAGGGCGCGGTCGCGGCGGCGTACCTCGGTGATGTCGCGGACCAGCACCAGCGCGCCGATCGGCACCCCGGCGGGCATCAGCGGCAGCGCCCGGGTCAGCATGGTGGCGCCCCGGGCGTCGATCTCCCGCCGGGGCGGTGCCTCGCCGCGCAGCGCGGCGAGCACCGCGTTGCCCGCGTCGGTGCCTTCGAGGGGGTCGCCGGCCAGCCGGCGGTGCAGCTTGGCCAGGTCCTCCCCGACCAGGTGGGACGCGTAACCCAGCCGGCGGTACGCGGACTGGGCGTTCGGGCTGGCGTAGGTGACCTTGCCGTTGGCGTCCAGCCGCACCAGGCCGTCGCCGACCCGGGGCGCGGAGGTGGTCTCGCCCGGGTGCCGGGGCGGCGGGAACGTGCCGTCGGCGATCATCTGGGCGAGGTCGTCCGCGGTGGTCAGGTAGTTCAGTTCGAGCTGGCTCGGGGTGCGCGCGGTGGAGAGGTTGGTGTCCCGGCCGACCACGGCGATGACCTCGCCGTTCTCCCCGTCGCCGGTGCGCAGCCGCACCGGGATGGCCTCGTGCCGGGCCGGCACGTCGCCGTACCAGACCGGGTCGCCCTCCCGCCAGATCCGCCCCTGCCGGTGGGCGACCTCCAGGTGCGCCACCTCGGGGCCGCCCACGATGCGACCGACCTGGTCGTCGAGGTAGGCGGTGGGGGCGGTGGTGGGGCGCACCTGGGCCACGCAGAGAAAGGTGCCGTCGCCGTCCACCGGCACCCAGAGCAGCAGGTCGGCGAAGGAGAGGTCGGACAGCAGCTGCCAGTCACCGGCGATGCGGTGCAGGTGGTCGATGTCGGCCGGCCGGAGCGCGGTGTGCTCCTCGGCGAGGTCACGGAGGGTGGACACGCCTCACAGCGTGCCACGCCCGGCTCACATCGTCGCGGTGACCTTCTTCAAGCCGCGCGGTGCGTCCGGATCCTCGCCCCGGGCCAGCGCCAGGGCCAGCGCGAGCCGTTGCAGCGGCAGGATGTCGAGCAGCGGGGCGTAGCGCTCGTCGACGTCCGGCACCGCCATCCGGGTGGTGCCGACGTCCGCGGAGCCGACCACCACCACGTCGGCGCGGCGCTCGCCGAGCCGGGGCAGCACCTCGCGCATCGACGTGCCGCCGGGCCCGGAACCGACCACGGCGAGCACCGGCACGTCCGGGTCGGTCATGGCGAGCGGGCCGTGCAGCAGGTCGGCGCCGGAGAAGGCGAGCGCCGGCAGGTAGGACGTCTCCATCAGCTTCAGCGCCGCCTCCCGGGCGGTCGGGTACGCGTAGCCCCGGCCGGTGGTGACGAGCTGGGCGGCGAACCGGTAGCGCGGGGCGAGCCGGGCCGGGGTGTCGTCGGCCAGCGTGCGCGCGGCCAGCTCGGGCAGCCGGGCCAGGGCGGCCCGTTCGTCGGCCGGCAGCGCGCCGTCGCCGGCGCGTACCCCCTCGACCAGCATGAGCAGCGCGAGCAGCTCGGCGGTGTAGGTCTTGGTGGCGGCGACCGCGCGCTCGTGGCCGGCGGCGATGTCCACGCTGAGTTCGGCGGTCTCCACCAGCGGCGAGTCGGGGTTGTTGGTGACCGCGAGGGTGAGCGCGCCGGAGGCACGGGCCACCCGGAGCACCTCGGCGAGGTCGGGCGAGCCGCCGCTCTGGCTGACGCCGACGACGAGCGCGTCGGAGAGGTCGGGGCGGGCGCCGAAGAGGGTGACCGCGCTGGGCGAGGCGAGCCCGGCGGGGAGCCCGAGGCGGATCTCGGTGAGGTAGGCGGCGTAGAGCGCGGCGTGGTCGGAGGTGCCCCGGGCGGTGAAGACCACGTGGCGGGGTCGCCGCTCGGCGACGACGGCCGCGACCTCGGCGATCGCCGTGGCGTGCTCGGTGGAGAGCAGCCGCTCGTAGCCCGCCGGCTGCTCGTCGATGTCGGCTGCCATGCCGGCCCCTGGACGCGTCACCCCGCACCCCCTTCTGCGCGATTGCCGCGCGTTCGATGCTCAGTCTTGCACGTTTCTGCCACCAGAAGCAAAACAACGAGCACTACTGCGCAGTGGATCACCATTGGTTGGCAAGATCCCCTACGCTGGCCCGGCTGAACCGACAGACCCGCCGGCGATGAAAGGACGACGTGCCCGAGGACGACGCCGCGCTCTCCGCGGAGGAGGAACTCGCGCTGGCCCGGCTGGCGCTGGGCGAGGGCGACCTCAAGCACGCCGCCGACCACGTCGCCGCCGCGCTGGTGCGCTCCCCCACCCTGCCCGAGGCGCACGAGACGCTCACCCGGCTCGCCGCGGCCAGCGGCGGCGACCTGGACCTCTTCCCGCTCGGCCAGCACGCCTTCGTCGGCGCCGTGGTGGCCCGCGCGCACCTGCTCGCCGCCGCAGGCCGGCCCGCCGAAGGACTCGACCTGCTGGCCGCCGCCACCGGCTACGCCCCCGGGGCGCCGTGGGCCGCCGTGCCCTGGGTGACCGCGGCCGACCTGCCCGAGCGTCTCGACCCGGAACGCACCGCCCGGATCCTCATGCAGGTCTGCGCCGCCACGCCCGACCCCGTCCCGCGCCGGCTGCACGAACCGCTGCTGCCCTACCTCACCCTGGCCCGCAACGCGATCGCCGTGCACCCCGCGCACCCGCTGCTGCTGGGCGCGGCGTCCGCGCTGGCCCGGCGCCTCGGCGAGGTCGCCCTCGCGGTCGGCTGGGCCACCCGGGGGGTACGCGCGAAGCCCACCAAACTCGGCGAGGTGTGGCTCGGGTACGCGTACCGCAGCGCCGGCCGCCCCACCGACGCGCTCGCCGCGCTGGAACGGGCGGTCGCGCTCGACCCGGACGACCTGGCGGTCTACGCGGACATCGCCGGCACGCTGGCCGACCACGGCAAGCTCGACGCGGCGCTGGTGTGGGTCGACCGGGCGTTGGCCAAGGACCCGACCTTCGACTGCGCCGTGCACACCGCGCACCGGCTGCGCTTCCAGCGCGACGGCGACGTGGACCACCTGGTGGCGCTCGCCGACTTCGTCCGGGACCACCCGGACGACTCGCACGAGCACGGGGACCTCGCCGAGTGCTGCCGTGGACGCCCGTGGCTCGGCCAGGTCACCCCCGCCGGCCCGGATCCCGTCCCCGCGCCGTCCGCCGACGCCGCGCGCCCGTCGGCGAACGCGGTACGGCGGCTCCAGCAACTGGCCCACCCGGCCTGGCCGCACCCGCCGGCCGCCTACGACGCCGCGGTCGGGCTGGCCACGCTGGACCTGGCCGACCTGCTCGGCCTCGTGACGTATCCGCCGGACGCGCCGTCCACCGCGCTGGGCCGGGTGCTCGGCGACCAGGACCCGGCGCTCTGGGCGCGCTGCGCGCAGGTCTGGGCCTGCCTCGGCCTGCTGCATCACCGCACCGACGAGCCGTGGGCGGAGTCGACGCGCCGCCGGGTGTTGCGGGAACTCGCCGGGGGCGAGCCGGGGCCGGTCGCCGAGGCGGCACTGTTCGCCCTGGTCACGGCCGCCTGGGTGGACCCGGCCGTACGCGCCGACGTGGCCTCGATGGTGGCCGGGCGGCTCGCCGAGGCGGCCTCCGGCCCGGCCCGGCGCACCCCGGAGGCGGTGTCGCTGGCGCACCTGGCCCGGGCCACCCCGGCCCTCGACCCGGCCACCCGGGCCACCGCCGACTCGGTGGTCGCCGACGCCGGTGCCGGCCCGCTACGCCGGCTGTGGCGACGCCTCGCCGCCCTGTTCCGCCGCTGAGCGCGCCGCGCGGCGTTGCGGCGTTGCGGCGTTAAGAGGGGGCCCCGGTACAACGCCAGGCGTTAACCGGGGCCCCCTCCTTACACCTCAGACGGGGGCCTTGCCGAGTGCCACCTCGGCCTCGTCCTCGGGGGTGGCGCCGGCGGGCGGGACGTCGTTCGTCGCGCGCAGCGGCACCTCCTTGATGAACCAGGCGAGCACCGGGACCGCCACGGTGAAGAAGACGGCCCAGAGGAAGACGTGCGAGATCGCGTCGGAGAGCGCGCCGAGCACCAGTTCCCGTGCCGGGCCGGTGAGCTCCTTGAGCTTCTCCAGGTCCATCGCGCCGCCCTCGCCGCCGCCCTTGCCGGCGAACGCCGGGCCGGCCGGCGAGTCGGCCAGCCGGTTGGCGAAGACGGCGCCGAAGAGCGAGACGCCGAACGAGCCACCGATGGACCGGAAGAAGGTGGCCGCGCCGCTCGCCGCGCCCAGGTCCTTCTGCTCGACGCTGTTCTGCGCGATCAGCATCGAGGTCTGCATGAGGAAGCCCATGCCCACGCCGAGCACGACCATGTAGAGCGAGGACTGCGCCTTGCTGGTGTCGAGGTCGAGCAGGCTGAGCAGGCCCATGCCGAGCGCCATCACCACGCCACCGATGATCGGGAAGGCACGGTAGCGGCCGGTCTTGGTGATCGTCCGGCCGACCACCAGCGAGACCACGAGCATGCCGAACATCAGCGGGAGCAGCAGCAGGCCGCTGTTGGTGGCCGAGGCGCCCTGCACGGTCTGCTGGTAGAGCGGCAGGAAGTTCATCGCGCCGAACATGGCGAAGCCGAGCAGGAAGCCGATCACCGAGATGAGGGCGAAGTTGCGGTTGGTGAACAGGCCGAGCGGCAGGATCGGCTCGGGCACCCGCCGCTCCACCAGCGCGAACGCGGCCAGCGCGAGCGCGGCCAGCACGGCCAGGCCGAGGATCTGCGGCGAGGCCCAGGGGTACTCGTTGCCGCCCCAGGTGGTGACCAGCACGATCGCGGTGATGCCGACGGAGAGAAGTGCTGCGCCCAGCCAGTCGATCTTGTGCTCGGTACGGTACTTCGGCAGGTGCATGGTGGTGGCGAGGACCAGCAGCGCCACACCGCCGAGCGGCAGGTTCACGTAGAACGCCCAGCGCCAGGAGAGGTGGTCGGTGATGAAGCCGCCGACCAGCGGCCCGGCCACCATGGCGATGGCCATGATGCCGGCGATCATGCCCTGGTAGCGGCCCCGCTCGCGAGGCGGGACCAGGTCACCGATGATCGCCATCACGCCGACCATCAACCCGCCCGCGCCGAGGCCCTGGACCGCCCGGAACGCGATCAGCTCGATCATGCCGCGGTCGGTGCCGCCGAAGACGCCGGAGCCGGACATGCCGCAGAGGGCGGAGCCGACGAGGAAGACGACCACCGCGGTGAGGAAGACCGCCTTGCGGCCGTAGAGGTCACCGAGCTTGCCCCAGATCGGGGTGGAGACCGTGGTGCCCAGCACGTACGCGGTGACCACCCAGGTGAAGTGGTCCGCGCCGCCGAACTCGAAGACGATGCGCGGCAGCGCGGTGCTGACGATCATGTTGTCGAGCATCGCGAGCATCATCGCGATCATCAGGCCGAACAGGACGACCCGGACGTTCGGTTTCGCGGTGACCGGGGTTGGTTGACTCATGGGTAGGCTCCCCCGCAGATCGGTGATCGACTTACTTGCCGCCCGGCTAGTTGACTTACCAGCCGCACGGTAAGCTCGATGCGAGGACAACGTCAAGCGGATTGGAAGGTGTCGGTCGGGTGAGCGAGAGCACAGGCGGCACACGGCAACGGATCCAGGCCGTCGCGCTGGAGCTCTTCACCGAGCAGGGGTACGAGAAGACCTCGCTGCGGGAGATCGCCGAGCGACTCAACGTGACCAAGGCCGCGCTCTACTACCACTTCAAGAGCAAGGACGAGATCGTCACCAGCTTCGCCGACGACCGACTGCGGCGGATGGACGAACTGATCGCCTGGGCTGCCGAGCAGCCGGCCACGCTGGAGACCCGACGCACCCTCATCGGCCGGTACGCGGACAGCATGTTCGCCGGCGAGCTGCCCAAGGTGATGCGTTTCTTCGAGCAGAACCAGACCCTGCTGAAGAGCCTCGTCGTCGGTCAGCAGATGCGTGACCGGATGATGCGGCTCGCCGGTGAGTTGAGCCGCGGCGACGAGTCGCCCGCCGCGCAGCTGCGCGCCGCGCTCACCCTGTTCGCGGTGCACAGCAGCTGGTTCGCGGTGCGCACCCCGGGGGTCACCGACGAGGAGCGCAAGAAGATCGCCTTGGAGGTGGCCGACGAGCTGCTCGCCAAGATCGGCGACGGCGACTGAGCCGGCGACCGGGACGGCGCGGGCCGGCTCAGCGCGCGGCGGTCAGGTCCAGGCGCAGGCCGAGCAGCTCGACGCCGGGCGCCGGGGTCCAGTCCTTCTCCGGCGCGCGGACGAACCCGAGCCGGTCGTAGAGCCGGCGCGCGCTCGCCGACATGCCGGCACGCACGCAGATCACCACGGCCACGCACCCCAGCTCGGTGGCGCGCGCCACGCACGCCTCCGCCAGTGCCGCGCCGGCACCCCGGCCCTGCGCGGCCGGATCGACCGCGAGCATCCGGAACTCGGCCTCGCCGGGCCCGGCGAGTTCCGCGTACGGGGTGCCGGGCAGCACGAACGTCACCGAGCCGAGCACCGCGCCGGTGGGCTCGTCCACCGCGACCAGCACCTCACCGGTCGCCGCCCGGCCGGCCACGTCGGCGAGCACCGCTTCGTACCCGGTCTCGGCCTTGAGCTGGCCGTCCGCCTCGTACGCGGCCACCGTCAGGCGGGCCACCGCCGGGAAGTCCGCCGGCCGGACGCGGCGGACGAGCGGGCCGGTCAACCGATCACCGCGATCAGGTCGCCGTCCTGCACCACGTCGCCCTCGTTCACCGCGAGCTGCTGCACCACGCCGTCGGACTCGGCGACCACCGGGATCTCCATCTTCATCGACTCCAGGATCACCAGCGTGTCACCCTCGGACACGGTGTCCCCGGCCGACGCGACGACCTTCCAGACGTTCGCCACCATCTCGGCGCGGATCTCCTCGGCCATCTCCGGGCCCTCCCTCAAGTCCGACGGTCCTGCGAACGTATCCAACCATGACCCCGGTCACGCCGGCCCGCTGACCACCGGCCCGCGACGCGGCCCCACCGCGCCCGGCGCGGCAGCGGCGGCACTAGCATCGTGCGGGTCGGCATCCGGCGATCCGCCGGCCGCACGCGACCTCCGCCGCGCTCGCCCGCGGCCGGACCCTGACCAGTACGAGGAGGCAGAGCATGGCGAAGAAGGCCCGGAAGAAGAAGGCCCGGAAGAAGAGCGGCGCCAACCACGGCAAGCGCCCCAACTCCTGATCACCGATCAGCGACGCCGGCCCCGGGGCCGGACACACCGGTGGCCCGGGTCCACGTGGACCCGGGCCACCGGTGTCTGATCGGTCGCCGACCTCAGTCGGCCAGCTCGCGGGACTCGCTGGTCTCGAACACCACCAGCTCGGTCAGCCGCAGCCGGAGCCGCTCGCGCAGCTTCTCGGGCGCCGCCTCGTTGCCGCAGCACCGGGCGACCAGCGCCTTGACCTCCTGCTCGATGCCGTACTCGCGCAGGCACGGCCCGCACTCGTCCAGGTGGTGCCGGATCAGCACCCGACGCTCCTCGCCGCACTCCAGGTCGAGGTAGAGGTAGACCTCGGCGAGCACCTCACGGCAGTCCGTCTCGTGCGGTTGTCCACAGCTCACGGTCACACCTCCCGGCCGGCGGCGGCGGTCGAACCCTTCGACGGCGCGGCGCTGAACCCGCGCTCCGCCGCGTAACGCTCCAGGAGCTTCCGCAGATTGCGTCGGCCGCGGTGCAGGCGGGACATCACGGTGCCGATCGGCGTGCCCATGATGTCGGCGACCTCCTTGTAGGAGAAGCCCTCGACGTCGGTCAGGTAGACCGCCAGGCGGAACTCCTCCGGCAACTGCTGGAGGGCCTCCTTGACGTCGCTGTCCGGCAGCCGGTCGAGCGCCTCGGTCTCGGCCGAGCGCAGGCCGCTGGACGTGTGCGACTCCGCCTCGGCGAGCTGCCAGTCGGTGATCTCGTCGGTCGGCGCCTGCACCGGCTGGCGCTGCCGCTTCCGGTAGGAGTTGATGTAGGTGTTGGTCAGGATCCGGTACAGCCAGGCCTTCAGGTTGGTGCCCTGCTCGAACTGGTGGAAGGCCGCGTACGCCTTCAGGTAGGTCTCCTGGACCAGGTCCTCGGCATCCGCCGGGTTGCGGGTCATCCGCAGCCCGGCAGCGTAGAGCTGGTCGACGAAGGGCATCGCGTCCCGCTCGAAGCGGGCCCTGCGCTCGTCCGTCTTCTCGGTGGTCAACCGCACATCCCCTCGCGTCGGATGCTTTCCCGCCGAGGATACGCGTACCCGCCTGGCGGCAGATTCACTTCCCGAGTGTGTGCCGGTGCTCACGGCCGACGCCGCCGCGGGCCACTCCGGCGCGTCGAGCAGCCGCCGGAGCTGCCGTTCGTCCCGTTCGTCCCGCTCCCGGCTCCGTGTCTCGATCGGCACCGGTCACCCCCCTCGCGCTGACAATGTCGTCCCAGGGGGGTCAACGCGGACCACGGGCCGCCGCATTCCGCCACGCCCGCCGCGGCTTCCGGCTCCCCGCTGTCGTCACCCCGAGCCGTCGCCGATCCGCCCTTGCCCTGCAGCCACCCACGCAGCACCGCATTGAGCAGAAACTTCGCCTGATCGGCCGAGGCGTCGGAGGCGACACCGAGGAAGTCTTGGAAAACGACGGCCCCTATAGGGGCCATTTCGTACCAAGATCTCCAAGACGTCGAGGCGGAGCGGCCACCCGTCCCGGCCCCAGCCTCGGCCGCGACCGACGCTGGGACCAGGAAGGGCCTGGGAGGTGGTCCCGGCCCCGCCCGAACCGGGCGGACGGCACCAACCGGTGCAACGACCGCCCACCAGGGACGGTCACGCACACCGATGCCGACGCCCGAGGCAGGACGGCTTCCGCCTCAGGCCGAGGTCACGGCAGCCAACCCCGGGCGGCGAGCCACCCGCGTACCACCTCGGCCGTGCCGGTCGGATCCCGTCGCAGGTCGTGCCGCTCCCCCGGCCGGACGACCACCTCGATCCCGGGCCCGGCACCGGGTACGCCGAACGGGTCCCGGTCACCGTTGACCACCAGCGTGGGCAGGCCGGTGCCCAGCTCGCCGGCCCGGGAACGCTCCGGCCGTCCGGGCGGGTGCAGCGGGAACGCCAACGCCACCACACCCGCCGCCCCGACCGCGCCGGCGGTCCGGCAGGCCACCCGCGCGCCACTGGACCGGCCGCCCACCACCCAGCGGCCGGCCTCCGGCAGGCGTCGACGCAGCTCGGCCAGCACCACGGCCCACGCCTCGTCCAGGTGCCCGGCCGGCGCGGGCGCGCGCCGCCCGGCGACCCGGTAGGGCTGGGTCACCAGCGCCACCCCCGCCCCGGCGCCGCACACCGCGTCGCGGACCGCCACGAGATCCGGCGCGTCGACGTCGCCGCCCGCGCCGTGACCCAGTACCAGCACGGTGCCGCCGGCCACCGACGGCGGGTCGAGCCGGATGCGGGCCGGTCCCCTCGGTGTGTCGATCTCGTCGTCGTGCCGCATCGGCCCATTCTGCGCACGGCACATCGCCCGGCGACGGCAGACCCGGCGACAGCCGTCGCCGCCGGACCGATCCGGCACCCAGACGCCATCGCCACCCAGACGCCATCGCCACCCGGCCGGCACGCAGACGCCATCTCCGCCGGGTCGACCCGACGCGGAAACGCCGTCGCCGGCTGAACCGTCCCGGGCGGCAGCTCCGTCGCCGGCCGGACCGCCCCGGGCGCCAGCTTCGTCGATCGTGGCCGGCAGGCGGGCCACGGGCGACGTCGGCGTCAGCTCAGCGGCACCAGGGTGAGCAGGCGGTCGCGCACCGGCGGACCGGGCTCGTCGACCGCGTCCGGATCCGGCTGCACCTCGCTGCGCCAGGCGACAAGCATGGCCCGCCGTTCCCGCGGCGTGGTGCCGCCCCAGACGCCGTGGCAGTCGCCCACCTCCAGCGCCCAGGCCAGACAGGAGCCCTGCACGTCGCAGGTGCGGCAGAGCGCCACCGCCGCGTCGGCCGGCTCGTTGGGCGCCGGGAAGAACGTCTCCGGATCGACGCTCTGGCAGGTTCCCCTGGTGCGCCACGCCTCGTCCTGGCGCCGTTCGCGCAAGGCCCGCAACAGGCGCGGATCACGCCGCGCGGCGGCCACCTCGTGCGGGCGCGGCATGCGTGCCCGTGTCAATACACCCACCTCCCCCGTGGGACCGGCGAAGATCTTGCTAGAGATCGATGGATGTCATCCGCCCCGTGCGAACAGACGCCCATCACCGGCGCTGTGTTCTATCGCACTCGCGTACGCGGGGACAAGTGTCTTCGGTAAACATGACTAAACGGCCGGGCGACGTATCAGGCGCAACCCCGGCAAATCAGCACTCGACAATGTGCTGAGTGTGATCAGAACAGCGTCGGTTCGGAGTCGGCCTCCACACCCGCCGGCACCACCCGGGCGATCAGCTCCGGGCCGTCGTTGCGGACGTCGCCGACCGCCGTCGAGACCGGTCGGATCTCCAACCCGGCCAGCTGCCCGGTGTCGGGCGGAACGAGCAACGCGGCCGGATCGTCGGTCGGGCCGAGCCAGGACGCCCACCGCTCCCGGGGCAGCAGCAGCGGCATCCGGTCGTGCACCTCCGCCAGCTCGCCGAGGGCCGCGGTGGTCAGCACGCTGAACGTGAGCCGGGACGACCCGGTCGACTCCCAGACCGACCAGATGCCCGCGAAGGCCAGCACCGAGCCGTCGCGCGGGGTCATGAAGTAGGGCTGCCGGCCGCCGTCGGGCCGACGGACCCACTCGTACCACCCGTCGGCCGGGACCAGGCAGCGACGGCGGGCGAACGACGGGGCGTAGGCCCGGCTGGTGGCGACCGTCTCGGCCCGCGCGTTGATCATCCGGGCGGCGCCGGTCGCGCTGCGGGACCACTGCGGAAGCAGCCCCCAGCGGCCCAGCGAGAGCAGCCGGTGCCCCTCGGGCGCGAGCCGCACCAACGGCGCGGGATCGGTCGGCGCGACGTTGAAGTCGGGCCCGACCGCACCGGCCGGGTCGGCCGCCTCGAACAGCGCGCTCAGGTCGCCCGCGCTCCGGGTCGTCGCGTACCTCCCGCACATGGCGCCCACGCTAGCCCCACCCGGCCGATCCGGCTGTCCCGCCCACCGGGAGCAGGCCCGACGACCGGTCCCACCGGCGGTGCCGGGTTGGCAGAATGGGGGCGTGGGGAATCTGACCGCTACGCGTCCGCCGCAGCCGTGGACCGCGCCGACCGCGAGCGACCCGGTCGCCGCGACGCTGCGCCTGCCCGGCTCCAAGTCGATGACCGCCCGGGCCCTGGTGCTCGCCGCGCTGGCCAGCGGGCCGTCGACGCTCGACCGGCCGCTGCGCGCCCGGGACACCGAGCTGATGGCCGGTGGCCTGCGCGCGCTGGGGTCGCACGTGTCGATCTCCGACGACGAACGCTGGCTGGTCCGGCCGCACCCGCCGGTCGGCCCGGCGCACGTCGACGTCGGCATGGCCGGCACCGTGATGCGTTTCCTGCCCCCGGTGGCCGGGCTGGCCGCCGGCCGGGTCACGTTCGACGGCGACCCGCACGCCCGCACCCGCCCGCTCGGCCCGCTGATCGACGCGCTGCGCGCGCTCGGCGTCCGCATCGACGCCCCGCCGGTCGGCAGCCTGCCGCTGGTCGTCCTGGGCGCCGGCCGGGTGGCCGGCGGCGAGGTGGTCATCGACGCCTCCGCGTCCAGTCAGCTGGTCTCCGGGCTGCTGCTCGCCGGGCCCCGCTTCGACCGGGGCGTGGTAGTCCGGCACCAGGGCCCACCGGTGCCCTCCGCGCCGCACGTGCGGATGACCGTGCAGATGCTGCGCGCCGCCGGGGCGGCGGTGGACGACACCACCCCCGACGTCTGGGTGGTCGAGCCCGGCCCGCTCACCGGGCGCGGCTGGGAGATCGAACCCGACCTCTCCGGCGCCGCGCCGTTCTTCGCCGCCGCCCTGGTCACCGGCGGTGAGGTCACCCTCCAGGGCTGGCCGCGCAGCAGCCTCCAGCCGGTCGAACGGCTGCGCGAGCTGCTGCACCGGATGGGCGGCGAAGTGACCCTCGGCACCGACGGGCTGCGGGTGCGGGGCACCGGCACGGTGCGCGGCCTCGACGCCGACCTCTCCGACGTCGGTGAGCTGACCCCGGTGCTGACCGCGCTCACCCTGCTGGCCGACACGCCGTCCCGGCTGACCGGCATCGGCCACATCCGGGGCCACGAGACCGACCGGGTCACCGCGCTGGCCAAGGAGTTCACGGCGCTGGGCGCCGACATCACCGAGACCCGCGACGGCCTGGAGATCCGGCCCCGCCCGCTGCGCGGCGGGACCTTCCGGACGTACGCCGACCACCGGATGGCGCACGCCGCGGCGGTCGCCGGGCTGGCCGTCCCCGGCATCGAGGTCGACGACGTGACGTGCACCTCGAAGACCATGCCGGAGTTCCCGGCACTATGGTCGGGGATGGTGACCGGCAAGAACTGACAGCGGGGGGACGTCCTGGCGACCAGGCGGCGGGAGTACGACGAGGACGACGTCCGGGTGCGCCCCGGCCGGTCGTCGCGGCCCCGCACCCGCACCCGGCCCCGCCACGACGACGCGGTCGACGGGTTCGTGATCGCGGTCGACCGGGGTCGCTACACCTGCGTCCGGCCGGACGCCGGCCTCGACGATCCGGTCGTCACCGCCATGCGCGCCCGCGAGCTGGGCCGCAAGTCGGTGGTGGTGGGCGACCGGGTGGGGCTGGTCGGTGACGTCTCCGGCGCGCCCGGCGCGCTGGCCCGCATCGTGCGCATCGCCGAGCGCACCTCCGTGCTGCGGCGCACCGCCGACGACGACGACACCACCGCCGAGGGGCGGCTGGAGCGGGTGGTGGTGGCGAACGCCGACCAGTTGGTGATCGTCAGCGCGCTTGCCGACCCGCCGCCGCGTACCGGGTTCATCGACCGCTGCCTGGTGGCCGCGTACGACGCCGGCATCGAGCCGCTGCTCTGCCTGACCAAGGCCGACCTGGCCGGCCCGGAGGCGGTGCTCGGCTACTACACCGAGCTGGAGCTGCCGTACGTGCTGGTCCGGCCGGGCTCCGAGCTGGCCGATCTGCGCACGCTGCTCGCCGGGCGGGTCTCGGTGATGGTGGGGCACTCCGGGGTGGGCAAGTCGACGCTCGTCAACCGCCTCGTCCCGGAGGCGGAGCGGGCGGTCGGCACGGTCAGCGCGATCGGCCGGGGCCGGCACACCTCGACGAGCGCGGTGGCGCTGCGCCTGCCGCCGGAGCCGGGCGCGCGGGCCGGCGGCGACCCGGGCTGGATCGTCGACACCCCGGGGGTGCGCAGCTTCGGGCTGGCGCACGTCTCCGCGGAGAGCCTGCTGCACGGCTTCCCCGACCTGGTCGAGGCGACCGTCGACTGCCCGGCCAACTGCCCGCACACCGCCGACGAGGCGACCTGCGCGCTGGACGCCTGGGTCGCCGCCGGCAAGGCGGACCCGCGCCGGCTGGCCTCGTACCGCCGGTTGCTGGCCTCGCAGAGCGGCGAGGGCGACGCGCGCGAGCCGGAGCGCAACCCCGGCGATCCGCTCGCCGGTTCCTGACCGGCGGACCGCGCGGCACCCGCCGGCACCGTCCGCCGCGGCGGCGCTAGCGTGTCGACCATGACCGGGTACGCCGACGACCTCGCCCTCGCCCACCTGCTCGCCGACGCCGCGGACGCGGTCTCGTCGGCCCGGTTCCGTGCGCTCGACCTGCGGGTGGAGTCGAAGCCGGACCTGACGCCGGTATCCGACGCGGACACCGCCGTGGAGCGGGAGATCCGCGCGCTGCTGGCCACCCACCGTCCCGCCGACGGCCTGCTCGGCGAGGAGTACGGGGAGCAGCCGGCGGCCGGCCCGAACGGGCGGCGCTGGGTGGTCGACCCGATCGACGGGACCAAGAACTTCGTCCGGGGCGTACCGGTCTGGGCCACCCTGATCGCGCTGCTGGAGCACGACCGGCCGGTGCTCGGGCTGGTCTCCGCGCCGGCGCTGGGCCGGCGCTGGTGGGGCGCGCTCGGCGCGGGCGCGTTCGCCGGCGCCGGCGCGGCGGACGGCACGCCGATCCGGGTCTCGGGTGTCTCGGCGCTGGCCGACGCGAGCGTCTGCTACTCCTCGCTGACCGGTTGGGAACAGGCCGGCCGGCTGGACGCGATGCTCCAGCTCATGCGGGACACCTGGCGCAGCCGGGCGTACGGCGACTTCTACGGCTACATGCTGCTGGCCGAGGGCGCGTTGGACGTGATGGTGGAGCCGGAGCTGTCGCTGTGGGACGTCGCCGCGCTGGTGCCGATCGTCACCGAGGCGGGGGGCCGGTTCACCGACCTGGCCGGGCGACCCGCGCCGGCCGGCGTCGACGCCGCCGACATCAGCGCCGTGGCCAGCAACGGCCGGCTGCACGAGGACATCCTGGGCCGGCTCGGCCGGCCGGCCGAGCGCTGAGGGGACCCGAGCCTCTATCCTCGCCAGGTGGTCTCCTCCGGTTGGTGCTTCCTCGCGGCGATGATCGTCGCGTACGGCTTCGCCAACCTCCTCCAGTCGGTGGCCGCGGCGCGGACCACCGTGCACCACACCTTCGACCCGGGGCTGCTGCTGCGGCTGGCCGGTCACCGGACGTACCTGATCGGCCTGGCCTGCCAGGTCGTCGGTTTCGTGCTCGCCTTCCTGGCCCGCCGGGACCTGCCGTTGTTCCTGGTCCAGGCGTCGGTGGCGGCCGGGCTCGGGGTCACCGCGGTGCTGGGCGTGCTGGTGCTCAAGTGGCGCCTGCCGGCCGCCGAGGTGGTGCTGCTGGTGCTGCTGTTCGGCGGCATCACCGCGCTGGTGCTGGCGGCCGAGCCGGCACCGTCCCGGCAGCTCGGCACCGCCGGGCTGGTCGGCCTGGTGGCGGCGCTCGGCCTGATCGCCGGGTCGGGTTTCTTCGCGGCCCGGTTACGGGGGGCGCTCGGTTCGGTGGTGCTCGGGTCACTGGCCGGGATGGCGTTCTCGGCCGCCGCGGTGGCCGCCCGCCCGCTCGCCTCCGCCGACTCGACGGAGGCGTTCGTCCGTGACCCGCTGCTCTACCTGCTGATCGCCCACTCGGTGGTCGGCCAGTTGCTGCTCGGCCTGGCCATGCAACGCGGGTCGACCACGGCGGCGGTGGCCGCGATGGACGCGGCCGGGGCGGTGCCCGCCGCAATCGTCGGGTTGCTGCTGCTCAACGACAAGATCTGGCCGGGGCGGGAGTGGTTGGCCGGGCTCGGCTTCCTGGTCACCCTGGCGGCCGTGGTGGGCCTGACCCGGTACGCCGAGCCGCAGCACCACCACGCGACCGCCCGGGGCCGGGAACCGGCGATGATCGGCGCCGGGGTGGTGCCGGTTCAGGCCGCCTCGACCGGCCCGCGTTCGGAGACGACCACCTCGACCGGGGGCGTCGGCTCCACCGAGATGGTGGCCGGGCGGCGGCGGCCGATCACCCGCTCGTAGAGCCGCTCCAGGGCGGCGGCGGTGCGTTCCCAGGTGTAGCTGCACCGCACCCGGTCCACCGCCGCGTGCCCGTACGCGAACCGGCCGGCGTTGTCGGTGAGCATCCGGCGCAGCGTGACCCCGAGGGTGCGCACGTCGCCGGGCGGCACCAGCTTGCCGGTCACCTCGTCGACGACCGCGTCGGCGATGCCGCCCATGGCGTAGCCGACCACCGGCACGCCGCAGGCCATCGCCTCCAGCGACACCCGACCGGCGGAGGAGTAGTGCGGGGTGCAGGCCACCACGTCCGCGGAGCGGTACCAGGTGGCCATCTGGTCGTGCGGCACCGCGCCGACGAGCTGGATCCGCTCCGCCACCCCGGCCCGCTCGGCCAGTTCGCGCAGCCGGCGCGCCTCCGCGTGCCCGGCCAGCCGTTCGGCCGGTGGGCCGCCGGCGATCACCAGCTCCGCGTCGCCGACCAGGCGCATCGCCCGGATCAGGTCGTCCTGGCCGTGCCCGGGCGCGAGCCCGCCCACGGAGAGGATCCGCGGGCGCTGGTCCCGGGGGGCCGCCTCACCGTCGGGGTGGAAGTATCCGGTGTCCACACCGGTCGGCACCATCGCCACGGCGGTCCGTTGCAGGCCCATCCGGGTCAGTTCGTCGACCTCGTCATTGCACTGGGCGACGGCGACGTCCACGGCCCGGGTCAGCGCCCGTTCCAGCGGGATCCGCTGGCCGGGCCCGGTGTAGCCGCGCCCGAGGTGACGCAGTTGCTCGACGCCGAGCGAGTGGAAGGTCTGCACCACCGGGATGTCGGTGGCGCGGACCGCGTGCGCGGCCGCCAGCCCGCCCACCCAGTAGTGCCCGTGCACGACCTCGGGCGTCCAGTCGCCGGACCACTCGCCGGCGAGCCAGCGGCCGAACTCGGCCACGTACGGCACCAGCTCGACGGTGGGCAGCGGATCGGGCGGGCCGACCGGCACCCGCTCCAGGCGGTAGCCGTCCAGCTCGGCCAGGGCCGGTTGGGTGGCCGCGTCGCGGCGCTCGTACACGCGGACCTCGTGGCCCCGGGCGGCGAGTTCAGCCGCCACACGCGCAATATGCTCCTGAGTCCCGACGGTGGGACCGTCGGTGGACGAGCCGGCGTGCGCGCAAACAAGGCCGACGCGCATGGTGCACCTCCATGCGTTGCTTCGGTAGCGGGGTCTCCCGGTAGAGCGTCCCATTAACCCGGGGTCGGTGGCCCCAAACCTGGCAGATCGCCACTGTGTCCGGCGTCCCGTCCACGGGACAGCACGTCCGACCGAACCCGATCAGCGTCACTCCGCCGGCATGACCGGCCGGCCCCGGGGTACCGCCGGGGAATGCCACTCACCCGCAGTCTCGCCGACGCCACCGTCGTCATCACCGGCGCCTCCAGCGGCATCGGTGCGGCCACCGCCTACGCGCTGGCCGGTCGGGGCGTCGCCGTGGTGCTGGCCGCCCGGAGCGAGGCGGCGTTGCGGCGCGTCGCCGAGCACTGTCGGGACCTGGGCGGGCAGGCCCTCGTGGTGCCCACCGACGTGACCGATCCGGACGCGGTGGAGCTGCTGGCGGCCCGGGCGGCGGACGAGTTCGGCCGGATCGACGCCTGGATCAACAACGCGGCCGTGGGCACGGTGGGGCTGTTCGACGAGATTCCGGTCGCCGAGTTCCGCCGGGTGGTCGAGGTGAACCTGCTCGGCACCGTGCACGGGACCCGGGCCGCGCTGCCGTGGCTCACCGCGGCCGGCGGCGGCGTGCTGATCAACAACGCGTCGGTGCTGGCCGAGGTGGCCATGCCGTACCAGTCGGCGTACAACGCGACCAAGCACGCCATCCGCGGGCTGACCGACACGGTGCGGCAGGAGCTCCGGGTCACCGGTCGCACCACCATCTCGCTCTGCACCGTGCTGCCGGCCAGCATCGACACCCCGTTCTTCCGGCACGCGGCCAACCACACCGGGCGCGAGCTGACCCCGCCGCCGCCGGTCTACCCGCCGGAGATGGTGGCCGAGACGATGGTCCGGCTGCTACGCCGGCCGCGGCGCGAGGCGTACGCGGGCGGCGCGGCCCGGTTGATGGGGCTCCAGTGGCGGCTCGCCCCGGCGCTGGCCGAGCGGGCGCTCGGCTGGTACACCGCGCGCACCCAGTTCGGCCCCGGCGTCCGCCTGGACGCCACCGGCAACGTCTTCACGCCCGGCTCGGCGGCCGAGCGGACCGACGGCTGGTCCGGCCGGCGCGGCCAGTTGCTGCGGATGACGGCGGCGTTCGGTCTGGCGGCCGCCGGCACGGCGGTCGGCACCGTCGCGGCGATCAACAGGCGCTCCCGTTCGGGGCGATCGTGAGTCCCGTCGACCGGACTGATGCGCGCGTCGGGACCGACGTGCACAATGGGACGATCATGCCGACGGACGCGCGTTGCCTGGTCGAGACCGACGAATCGTCGACGGTCAGGTTGACGGGTGTGCTCGACCGGGCCGGGGCCGAGACCGTACGCGGGGCGCTGCTGGCCAGGATCTGGGAGCGGCCGGGCCCGGTCGTGGTCGACCTGTCCGGGTTGCGGATCGACGAACCGGGCGTCCGCGACGTGCTCGACGAGGTTCGCCGGGAGGTCGCCGACTGGCCGGCCACCGACCTGCTGCTCGCCCCGGCCGGCCCGCCGGCGCCCCGACCGGCGGCGGCGCCGGAGCTGATCGAGGCCGAGCTGCCCCCGGTGGCGGAGGCCGCCCGCGAGGCCCGGTCGCTGATCGCCGACGGGTGCGCCCGATGGGGCCTGCCGGAGCTTGCCGAGCCCGCCTGCATCGCGGTCACCGAGATGGTCAACAACGTGGTCGCGCACGCGGTGACCCCGATGACGCTCCGGCTCGCCCCGTGCGGCGACGCCCTGCACGTGGCGGTCCGGGACCACGCCGCCGGGCGTCCCGCGTACGCCGGGCCGGCGCCTGTCGACTCGGTCGGCGGTCGCGGGCTGCTGCTCATCGACACGGTCGCCCGGCGCTGGGGCAGCACGCCGCTGCCCGACGGCAAGGTGGTCTGGTGCGTGCTGTACGCCGAGGACGAGGCGGCGTTCCGCAACTGAGGTGCCGTTTCGCACCGTTGCTCCCGATCCACCCGGCCGGTTGCGGTTAGTGCGGTCAACGCAGTGGGTAATTCACCCGCATGCGCGACGACGAGTACCCCACCCCCGTGTCCGACCCCGAGGCGGAGGGCCTGCCCGACACCGCCGACGACGACTCGACCGCCAACGACGACGTGCTGACCGGGCGCGAGGCGGACGGCCCGGAGCCGGCCCAGATCCCCGGCGACCGCACCCCGGTCGCCGTCGACCGGTTCGGCACCACGGCCGAGGAGCAGCTCGACGGCGAGTCGCTGGACTACAAGCTCGACCGCGAGCAGTACGAACGTCCGGCCGACGACCCGCTCGCCGGCACCGTCGACCCGGCGATCGCGGCCGAGGCCGACAGCGAGGAGGCCGCCGCGCAGGCGCAGCTGGACGCGGACGTGATCGACCCGGGACCGGTCTCCGACCCGCACTCCCCGGTCTCCGTCTACGACCACGGCCAGCTCGGCACCGTCGCCGACCACGAGGTGGGCCGGCTGGTCGAACCCGACGAGGGCGCGCACACCGACCAGGAGACCGACAACGTCGCCTACGACGCGGGCGCCGCCGGCGGCGGGGCCACCGCGGAGGAGCTGGCGGTGCACGAGACCCAGCCGCCGCCGGCCCACTGAGTCACCCGTCCAGGCCCCGCTCGATGGCGTACCGGGTCAGCTCGACCCGGTTGTGCAACTGGAGCTTGCCGAGGGTGTTCTGCACGTGGTTCTGCACGGTCCGGTGGGAGAGCCGGAGCCGCTCGGCGATCTGCTTGTAGGACAGCCCCTTGGCGACCAGCCGCAGCACCTCGGTCTCCCGGTCGGTGAGCCGGGGTGCGTCGTCGTGCGGGGCCGGCGGCGCGGCGGCCAGCCGGCGATACTCGCCCAGCACCAGCCCGGCCAGCCCCGGCGTGAAGACCGGCTCACCCGCCGCGGTGCGCCGCACCGCGTCCAGGAACTCGGCCGGGGCGGCCGACTTGACCAGATAGCCGGTGGCGCCGGCCTTCACCGCGTCCAGCACGCTCTGCGGTTCGCCGCTGGCCGAGAGCATGAGCACCCGCACCTCGGGCAGCGCGGCGCGCAACCCCCGGACCACCTCGACGCCGGAGACGTCCGGCAGCTGCAGGTCGAGCACGACCAGGTCCGGCCGGACCGCCGCGGCGACCCGGACCGCCTGCCGCCCCTCGCCGCTGGTCGCGACCACGTCGAGGCCGGCCTCGGTGAGGTCGCGGGCCACCCCCTCCCGCCACATCGGGTGGTCGTCGACCACCATCACCCGGATGCTCACCGCCGCCTGCTCCTCGGCACGGTCAGCTCGATCTCGGTCCCGGCACCCGGGGCGGAGACGATCCGTACCTCGCCGCCCAGGTCCGCCACCCGGCCCCGGATGGACTGGGCCACCCCGAGCCGGCCCTGTGCCGCGGCCTCCGCCAGTCGCCCGTCCGGGATCCCCGGCCCCTCGTCGCGTACCGACACGGTCACCGTCGCCTCCTCGTCCTCGATCAGCACCCAGGCCCGCCCGCCGGCGTGCCGGGTCACGTTGTCAAGCGCCGCACCGACCGCCGCGGCCAGCTCACCGGCCGCCCGCGCGGGCAGCGGCACCGGGGTCGCCGGCGCGGCGACCTGCACCGCCGCCGAGGCGTAGCGGTCCAGCAGGTCGCGCAGGTCCCGGTCGGCTCCGGCCCGCTCCGGCTCGGCGTCCACCCGGCCGATCAGCGACCGCAGGGCGGCCTCCTGCTCCCCGGCCAGCCGCGCCAGCTCGGCCGCCTCGCCGTCCAGGTCGGCGCCCCGCCGCCGGACCAGCGCCAGCACCTGGAGCACCGAGTCGTGGATGTCGCGGGCCAGCCGCTCCCGTTCCCGGGTGGCGGCCTCCAGCTCCACCGCCCGCTGCAACCGGGCCTCCGCCTCGACGACCAGCCGGCCCACGTGCCCGACCACCAGGCCGGCGAGCAGCAGCAGGATGGCCCCGGTGAACGCCGACGGGTTGATCGGGTCGCGGGTGGCGAGGTCGGCGCCGCCCAGCACCAGCGCGGCCACCGTGCCCCGCCGTCGGCCGCCGGAGACCGCCCAGGCCAGCACCGGCCCGGCCAGCCAGGCCGAGGTCAGCACCGGCACACCGGCGGCGAGCGCCGGGCGGCCGACCACCCACGGCGTGGCCAGGATGATCGCCAGTACCACGGCGAGGTCGGCCAGGAGCAACGGCCAGCGCCGCCCGGCCGGACGCCGGTAGCCGACCGCCGTCACGCCGCTCCAGGCCAGCATGCCCAGCAGTACGGCGCCGGCGGCCACCGGGTGCGCGTACTCGCCGCCGTCGCGCAGCACGAGCACACCGACGTACGCCAGCGAGGCGAACCGGAACACCGCGATGGACCGCCAGAACGGGCCTTCCAGGCCGGAGGACGACGGCATGGGCGTCACCCTGCCACAGTCGGTCACGCGGGGCCGCGGGGTGCGGGTCGAGAAACCCTGACGTACGGTGGAAAAGCCGCGAAAGTCGTCGAGAGCCATCGCCGGGACGGGGTCATGACAAACGCAGAACTCCCCGCACCGCGTACGGTTGTGCCCATCGAACCTTCCCGACTGATCGCCGAGGCCTTCGACCAGGCCCACGTGACCGAGCTGCGGCACACGGTCACCTCCTGCGCGCACGCCGTGGGGCTCACCGGGCAGCGGCTGGACGACTTCGTGCTGGCGGTCAACGAGCTGATCACCAACGCGGTGCGCCACGGGGGCGGGCAGGGCCGGTTGCTGCTCTGGCGACGCGGCGACGACCTGGTCTGCGAGGTCGCCGACCACGGGCACGGGATCAGCGAACGGCGACTGCGCGACCGTGACCGCCCGGCTCCGGAGACCGCCGGCGGATGGGGCCTCTGGCTGGCCCGGGAGCTGAGCGACACGATGGAGGTCGAGACCGGCGACGCCGGCACGGTCGTCCGGATCACCACGGCGTTGACCGCCCGGCAGAGCGTCACCCGCCCGCCGGACGGCTGACCGGCCGCCGGGCCGCCTCGCCCTCAGCCGAAGAGCGCGCTCACCGACTCGCCGTTGTGGATCCGGCGCATCGCCTCGGCCAGCGCCGGTGCCACCGAGAGCACCTCCAGCTTCGGCACCCGCTTCTCGGCCGGGATCGGCACCGTGTTGGTGCAGACGATCTCCAGCACGCCGTCCTGCGCGCTCAGCCGTTCCAGCGCACCGCTGGAGAAGAGCCCGTGCGTGCACGCCAGCCGGATCGAACGCACCTGCCGTTCCCGCAGGTGCGAGATCAGCTCGACCACCGTGCTGCCCTTGGCGATCTCGTCGTCCAGCACGATGACGTCCCGGTCGGCCACGTCCCCGATGATCGTGCTGATCTGCACCCGGTCGTCGCTGAACCGCTGTTTCGCGCCGGCCGCCACCGGGGTGCCGAGCATCCGGGCGAACGCCGCCGCCTCCTTGGCGTTGCCCAGGTCCGGCGAGACCACCACCGCGTTGCTCAGGTCGTGCCCCTTGAAGTGGGCGGCCAGCTCGCGCAGCGCGTGCAGGTGGTCGACCGGGACGCTGAAGAAGCCGTGCACCTGCGGCGAGTGCAGCGTCATGGCCAGCACGCGGTGCGCGCCGGCCGAGGTGAGCAGGTCGGCGACGAGCCGGCCACCGATGGAGATCCGCGGCGCGTCCTTCTTGTCCGACCGCGCGTACGCGTAGTGCGGCAGCACCACGGTGATCCGGGCGGCCGACGCGCCCCGGGCGGCGTCGATCATCAGCAGCAGCTCGACCAGGTGCTCCTGCACCGGCGGCACCAGCGGCTGGATGAGGAAGACGTCCCGCTCCCGGCAGTTCGCCTGCAACTGCACCTCAAGGCAGTCGTTGGCGAACCGGGACACCCGCACCGGGTGCAGCGGAACGGCGAGGTGGGCGCAGATCTCGGCGGCGAGGTCCGGGTGGGCGGTCCCGCTGAACACGGCAATGTCACGCACGTCTGATGATCGTACGGCCGGCCGGCGGAGGCGCGGGACGCGCCCGGCGGGTACGGTGCCTGCGTGACCGGAGAGTTCGTCGCCGCCATCGACCAGGGCACCACCTCCTCACGGTGCCTCGTCTTCGACTCCGCCGGTGAGATCGTCGCGGTGGCCCAACGCGAACACCGGCAGATCTTCCCGCGACCCGGGTGGGTCGAGCACGACGCCGAGGAGATCTGGACCAACGTGGAGCACGTGGTGCGGGAGGCGTTGGCGAGCGCCGACATCGGCCCCGAGCAACTGGCCGCGGTGGGCATCACCAACCAGCGCGAGACCACAGTGGTCTGGGACCGGGCCACCGGCCGGCCGGTGGCCAACGCGATCGTCTGGCAGGACACCCGCACCGGCCCGCAGCTGCGCGAGCTGGCCGAGGCGTACGACTCCGACCGGCTGCGGGCCCGCACCGGGCTGACCCTGGCCACCTATTTCGCCGGGCCGAAGCTGCGCTGGCTGCTCGACCACGTCGACGGGCTGCGTGAGCGGGCCGAGCGGGGCGAGGTGCTGTTCGGCACCATGGACAGCTGGATCATCTGGAAGCTGACCGGGCGGCACGTCACGGACGTGACGAACGCCAGCCGCACCCTGCTGATGGACCTGGAGACCCTCGACTGGGCGCCGGAGCTGCTCGACGCACTGCGGATCCCGGCCGCGATGCTGCCCGAGATCCGCTGCTCGGCCGAGGTCTACGGCACCGCCGAGGGCGTCCTCGCCGGGGTGCCGGTGGCCAGCGCGCTCGGCGACCAGCAGGCCGCGCTGTTCGGGCAGACCTGCTTCCAGCCCGGCGAGGCCAAGTGCACCTACGGCACCGGCAGCTTCCTGCTGCTCAACACCGGCGCGAGCCCGGTGCCGTCGCGACACGGCCTGCTCACCACCGTGGCCTACCGGATCGAGGGGCAGCCGGCCACGTACGCGCTGGAGGGCGCGATCGCGGTCACCGGCTCGCTGGTGCAGTGGCTGCGCGACAACCTCGGCCTGATCTCCACCGCCGGTCAGGTCGAGGAGTTGGCCCGCACCGTCGACGACAACGGCGGCTGCTACGTGGTGCCGGCCTTCTCCGGCCTGTTCGCGCCGCACTGGCGCAGCGACGCCCGCGGCGTGATCGCCGGCCTGACCGGCTACATCACCAAGGGGCACCTGGCCCGGGCGGTGCTGGAGGCGTCCGCGTTCCAGACCCGCGAGGTGGTCGACGCGATGAACGCCGACTCCGACGTCGCGTTGCGCCGGCTGCGGGTGGACGGCGGGATGACCGGCAACGCGCTGCTGATGCAGTTCCTCGCCGACGTGCTCGACGTGCCGGTGGTGCGCTCGCGGATCACGGAGACCACCTGCCTCGGCGCCGCGTACGCGGCGGGCCTGGCCGTCGGCTTCTGGCCCGACCTGGCGACGTTGCGGGACAAGTGGCGCTCCGACGCCCAGTGGGAGCCCACCATGGACCCGACCCACCGCGAGCACGAGCTGCACCAGTGGCACAAGGCCGTCCAACGCACCCTGAACTGGGAAGACTGACCCCTCCCACCCTCCCACCCCCGGGGTGGGTCAGGCTGGGGTGAGGACGCAGAACTCGTTGCCCTCGGGGTCGGCCATGACCGTCCAGTGGATGTGGGCTCCGGACAGGTCGATGCGGGTGGCGCCGAGCGTCTCCAGGCGGGCCACCTCGGCCGCCATGTCGTCACCCGGGTAGGGGCGGACGTCGAGGTGCACCCGGTTCCAGCCGGTCTTCGGGTCGGGGTTGCGGACGAACTCCAGGTAGGGGCCGACACCCTGGGCGGAACGCAGCGAGGCGTGCTGGTCGGTCACCTCGTGCACGGTCCAGTCCGTCGCCTCGCCCCAGAACCGGGCCATCTCGCGCGGGTCCACGCAGTCGACCACCACTGCGGCGATCGGCCCGGTGTCCCGGTAGATCGGGCGCGGCTCCAGCACGCAGAACTCGTTGCCCTCCGGGTCGGCCAGCACCGTGAACGGGACGTCACCCTGGCCGATGTCGACGGGCGTCGCGCCCAGCTCCGTCAGCCGTGCGACCAGCTCCGCCTGATGGGCCGCCGACGTGGTGGCCAGGTCGACGTGCACCCGGTTCTTGCCCACCTTGGGTTCGGCGGAGACGACGAGGTCGATGCAGACCGCGACCGGGTCGGGGTAGACGATGTCCTCGGGTTCGAGGTTGGTCACGCCCGGCCCCTCGCTGGAGACACCCCAGCCGAGCACCTTCGCCCAGAAGCCGCCGAGCGCGGCATCGTCCCGGGCCTTCATGTTGATCTGCACGAGCCTCGTCGCCATGCGGACGAGACTAGACGACCTTGATCGGCGCGACGAAGGCCCGCCAGGCGGCCGGGGCGAAGCCGAGGGCGCCGCCGGAGCGGTGGTACGGCCGGACGGCGGTATCGCGGTCAGTCCCAGCGGTTGCCGGTGAGCTTCTCGTACGCCTCGACGTACCGCGCGCGGGTCGCCTCGACCACGTCGGCCGGCACCTCCGGCGCCGGCGGGAGCTTGTCCCAGCCGCTCTCGACGGCCCAGTCCCGCACGTACTGCTTGTCGAAGGAGAACTGGGCCCGACCGGGCTGGTAGGACTCGGCCGGCCAGAACCGGGACGAGTCCGAGGTGAGCAACTCGTCGGCGAGGACCAGCGTGCCGTCCGGCGCCCAGCCCAACTCCAGCTTGGTGTCGGCGATCAGGATGCCCCGATCCGCGGCGATCTCCGCGCCCCGCCGGTAGACGTCGAGAGTGATCTCCCGCAGCCGCTCCGCGGTCTCCGGCCCGACCTTGTCGACCACCTGGTCGTAGGTGATCGGCTCGTCGTGCTCGCCCTTCGGCGCCTTGGTCGACGGGGTGAAGATCGGCTCGGGCAGGATCGACGCCTCCACCAGGCCCCGGGGCAGCGGCACGCCGGACACCGAGCCGGTGCGCTCGTACTCGGCGAGACCACCGCCGGTCAGGTAGCCCCGGGCCACGCATTCGACCGGCACCATCTCCAGCCGCCGGCACCGGACCGCCCGCCCGGCGAACTCCGCCGGCACGTCGGTGGCGGACACGACGTGGTTCGGCACCAGGTCCGACAGCTGCTCGAACCACCACAGCGAGAGCGCGGTGAGCAGACGGCCCTTGTCCGGGATCGGGGTCGGCAGCACCACGTCGTAGATGGAGACGCGGTCGGAGGCGACCAGGATCAGGTCCGCGCCGTCGGCGTAGACGTCCCGGACCTTGCCCGAGTGCAGAAGTTCCACGGCGGTAAGTACACCATGACCGGCGTGCGCCGTCCGGCGCGCCCGCCGGCCGTCCCACCCGGCGTTGACACCCCCGTTCGGGGCCGGTGGAATGATTCGTCCAGCCCATCATCGGAGAGAACCGTGCGCGCTCAGCGGCCCGTCCCCCGTCCCGGCCTCGACCGGCGACGGTTCCTCGGCGCGCTCACCGGCCTGCCGCTGCTCGCCGGTGGGCTGAGCGGCGGGCTGGCCGGTTGCAGCCCGGCGGAGGACGAGGCCGCGGCCGACGACGGGCCGATCGAGCTGTCGGTGTTCTGGTGGGGCGGCAACCGCCGCGCCCAGGTGACCGAACAGGCGCTGCGTCTCTACACCCAGCAGAACCCCCGGGTCAGCTTCCGGATCACCTGGCAGGGGCTGGCCGGCTACTACGACCGCCTCGCCACCCAGGCCGCCAGCGGCAACGTGCCCGACCTCTTCCAGATCGACGACACCCTGCTCACCGAGTACGACCGCCGCGACATCCTGCTCGACCTCACCCGCTACGCCGCCGACGACCGGCTGGAGCTGCGCGGCCTGCCGGAGCAGTTGGCCCGCTACGGCCGGGTGGAGGAGCGGACCGTGGCGGTGCCCGCCGCGCAGACCAACGCGGCGCTGGTCTTCAACCGGGACCTGCTGCGCCGGCTGGACCAGCCCGAGCCGCGCACCGGCATGTCCTGGAAGGAGTACGCCCGCTGGGCCGCCCGCGTCACCCGGGCCTCCGGCAACCGGGTGGCCGGCACCATGGACCCCTCCGGCGACTACCGGGCGCTCTGGCTCTGGCTGCGTGGCCAGGGCAGCGAGCTGTACCAGGGGCGGCAGCTCGGCTTCAGCTCGGCCGAACTGCTCGCCTGGTTCGAGTTCTGGGAGGTCGCCCGCTTCGACCGGGCCACCCCGAGCGCCGCCCTGGTGGAGCAGGCGGACACCGGCGAGCTGGCCCGCCAGCTCGTGGTCACCGGCCACACCGCGGCGTCCTTCGCCTGGTCGCACCAGTTCCCGGAGCTGCAACGCCTCACCGAGGACAACCTGGGCGTCGTCGCCTTCCCCGGCACGCCGGCCGCCCAGTGGCCGCGGGCGTCGATGTACTGGGCCGGCTTCCGCGGCACCCGCCATCCCGGCGTGGTGGTGGACGTGCTCAACTTCCTGACCACCAACGTGGCGGCCGGCCGGATCCTCGGCGTGGAACGCGGGCTGAGCCCCAGCACGCAGGTCCGCACGTACGTCGTCGACGGCGTTACCGACCGGGCCGAGAAGCGGGTGGCGGCCCTGGGCGGGGAGCTGGACCAGTTGGCCGGCCCGGCCCCCGCGCCGCCGCCGAAGGGGCACGCCGCGGTGCGGAGCCTGCTGATCGACGCGGCCGAGAGCATCCGTGGCAAGCGGGCCGGCGCCCGCACCGCGACCTCGCGGTTCATGGCCCGGGCGAACGCCGCCCTCGCCGGCGGGTAGGGCGGGGCCCCTTCTTGACGCATTCGGCAGAGGAGGGGCCCCCGCACAACACCCGCGACGCCCGTCAGCGCGGCGGACCCTTGCGCCGGTTCCGCATCAGCATCAGCACGAGCAGCACGATCCCGCCGACCACCACCAGGCAGCAGAGCAGGCCCAGGACGCCGAAGCCACCCCGGGAGCGCCGGCGCGCGGCCTCGACGACGATCTCGCCGGTGCCGGTCGACGCCCAGGCCGCGACCGGCACGAAGACCGAGAGCACGACCGTACCGATGACCGCGCCCAGGCGGCCCCACCATCTGTTCAATCCAGCCATGTCCCCCATCCTCGCCGAGGCGCGCAACCGGGGCACGTCGGACGCGAGGGAAGGATCCGGATAGGGCGAAGGGCCCCGGAGCGAACTCCGGGGCCCTTCGTCACGAGTAGCGGGGACAGGATTTGAACCTGCGACCTCTGGGTTATGAGCCCAGCGAGCTACCGAGCTGCTCCACCCCGCGTCGGTATGTACAGCTTATCGCATCCGAATCGGGGAGATCAGCCGGGTCCCCGATCCCGTGCGACCGCCCCTGCGGAACGGTGAAGGGCCCCGGAGTGAACTCCGGGGCCCTTCGTCACGAGTAGCGGGGACAGGATTTGAACCTGCGACCTCTGGGTTATGAGCCCAGCGAGCTACCGAGCTGCTCCACCCCGCGTCGGCTCGTTAACCGTAGCGCACCGGCACGGCGAGGCGCAAAACGGGGTGCCGCCTGCCGTCAGCCGCTCGGGGACGGCGACGGTGACGACGAGGCCGGTGGTGACGGCGAGGCGCTGCCCGAGGGTGCGGCGGACCCACCCGCCGCCGCCTGGGCCTGCTGGAACGCGGCCATCGCGTCGTCCAGCGCCTTCAACGCCCGGCCGTACCGCTCGAAGTCGCCGGACGCCTGCGCGGCCTTGACCTCGGCGATGGCGCTCTGCACCTTGCCGGCCGCGTCGGCCAGCTCGCCGGTGAGCGGCGGCGGGGTGTTGTTGTTGCCCCCGGTCGGCGGCGGGGTCTCGCCGTCGTCGGTCGACGGCGGGCTGCCGGCGCCGGCGCGTTTGCCCTGCTCGACGAGCTGTTTGATGCCGTCGCTCAGGTTGTTGGCGAGCACCACGTACGAACCGCCGTCACCGTAGGAGAGCAGCACCTTCTGCAACAGCGGGTACGCGTCCTGGCTGCTGCTCTTCACGTAGACCGGCTCGACGTAGAGCATGCCGTCGGCGAACGGCAGCGACAGCAGGTTGCCGTACTGCACCTGGGCCTGGTTGGAGGAGAGCAGGTTGAGCTGCTGCCGGATGTCGCCGTTGTTGGTCATCTGCTGGTGCACCTGGGTCGGCCCGGAGATCCGGGTCTGGTCCGGCAACTCCAGCACCTCCAGGCGCGGCTGCCCGTCCACGTACGAGCCGGAGACCAGCGCGGCGAGGTTCTGCCGCCCGTTCGGGGTGACCGCGGAGGTCAGCTGGAACCGTGGCCCCTCCTGCCCGGGGAACTGCGTGAACAGGTAGTAGGGCGGCTGTTTCTGCCCGCTGTCCGGCGCGTCCGGCACGTTCGGCACCTGCCAGAAGTCCTGGCCGGAGTAGAAGTCGCCGGGGTCGGTGACGTGGAACTTGGTGAGCAGGTTGCGCTGCACCTTGAACAGGTCGGCCGGGTAACGGAAGTGCTCGGCCAGCTCCGCCGGGATGTCGCCCTTGGGCAGCACCAGGTCACCGCCGAACGCCTTGTTCCACGCCTTCAGCACCGGGTCGGAGTCGTCGTACGAGTAGAGCTTGACCGTCCCGTCGTACGCGTCGACGGTCGCCTTCACCGAGTTGCGGATGTAGTTGACGTTCTCCCGGGCGAGCTGGAACGTGCCCCGACCGGTCAGCTCGTCGGCGGTCTCCGCCTGAAGGTTGACCCGCTCGGCGTACGGGTAGGTGGCCGCCGTGGTGTAGCCGTCGATGATCCACAGGACGCGGCCGTCGACCACCGCCGGGTACGGGTCGCCGTCCAGGGTGAGGAACGGCGCGACCTTCTCCACCCGGTCGCGCGGGTTACGCACGTAGAGAAGCTTCGAGTTCTCGTTGACCGCCTCGGAGAGCAGGAAGTTCGACTCCTGCTCCTTGATCGCGTAGAGCAGCCGCCGGGGGAACGAGCCGACCTTGACGCCGCCCTCGCCGGAGTAGGTGTAGTACTGCTCGCCGCCGGTCTGGGTGGGCCTGTCGAACTCGACGTTGCGGTCGCCCTTCTGCCCCACGATCGCGTAGTCGTCGGGCTCCATCCGCTCCCCGTAGTAGATCCGCGGCTGCTGGGCCGGGATCTCCTCGGTCGGCGAGGAGCACGCCTCCTGTGCCTTCTCGCCGAGGAAGCCGGAGACGAAGTACGGCTGGCCACCGCAGACCACCTGGTTCGCCGGGGCGGCGACCAGGCCGTAGCCGTGGGTGTAGACGGTGTGCCGGTTGATCCAGTTGCTCTGCTGATCGGTCAGCTCGCCATAGTTGATCTCGCGGACGCCGACCACGTAGTCGGAGGTCTTGTCCTTGACCGCGTACCTGTCGATGTCGAGCTTCGAACCGAAGTCGTAGAAGCCCCGCACCTGCTGGAGCTGCGTGTAGGTCTCGGAGACCAGCTGCGGGTCGAGCAGCCGGACGTTCGACACCACCGAGGTGTCGGTGGCCAGGCTGGCGGGTGGCACGAGGTTGCTGGCCGCGTACGGTGTCGTCTTCGTGTCGTTGAGGTTGAACGCGGACCTGGTCGCCTCGATGCTGCGTTGGATGTACGGCGCCTCCTTGTCCCGGGCGCTCGGCTTGACCTCGAAGGTCTGCACGGCCCACGGGTAGATGCCGCCGATCGCCACCGCGGAGACGCCGAGCAGGGCCAGCGAGATGCCGGGCCAGACCAGGTTCCGCATCACCGCGTTGGAGAACACGATGATCGCGAGGGCCACCAGCACCGAGATCCAGGCGAGGATCTCCTTCGCCGGGAGCAGTGCGTTCACGTCGGCGTAGCCGGCACCGTAGAGCTTGGCGCCCTCGTTGTACTCCAGCAGCATGGCCCGCCGGTCGAGCACGTAGGCGACGGCCTTGAGCAGGACGAAGACGGCCACCAGCGAGCTGAGGTGGGCGCGGGCGGAGTTGGTCATCCGGTCGCCGACGCCCTGCAGGCGCACCCCGCCGAAGATGTAGTGCACGGCCAGCGCGCCGAGCAGCGCCAGCACCACCGCGGTGAAGCCGACGCCGAGCACGTAGCGCCAGAACGGGAGCTGGAAGACGTAGAAGCCGATGTCGACGCCGAACTCGGGGTCCTTGACCCCGAAGTTGCCGCCGTTGCGGAACAGCAGCCACTGGGCCCAGCGGGTCTGCGCGGAGAGCCCGGCGAAGAGGCCGATCACGGCGGAGACCAGGGCGATCCAGGTGCCGAGCCGCGGGCTCAGCAGCATCCGGTAGCGCTCCAGCGTGGCCTGCTCGGCCGAGTGCGGGCGCATCCGGGGCCGCAGCCGGTAGGCCAACCAGAGGTTGCCGCCGACGATCAGCGCCATGCCGACACCGACCACCAGGAACAGCAGCAGCCGGGTGGCGAGCACGCCGGTGAAGACCTGGGTGTAGCGGACCTCGTCGAACCAGAGCCAGTCGGTCCAGGCGTTGACCCCCCACCCGAGCAGGGTGAACAACACGAACACCCCGACCAGGACCCCGATGGTGACGCGTCCGCGTCGGCTCATCCTCGGAAGGGGACTGCTACGCATGACCACTATTGGCTCCGCACGTTTGATGTGATCGGCTCCGACCAGGCACCCAAGAGTACGGGGTGTTCCTGAACACGTCGGGTCAAGGTCACGTCACGATCGCCCGGGGGCCGTTGACCGGTCCTGCTCAGCAGCGCGTCGGCTGCCCCCCGGCACGCAGCGCCTCCAGCGCCTTGAGCGCGTCGTCGAGCGTCGCCACCCGGAGCAACGGCAGATCCGGCTGCGGGTTACGGACCGCCTCGGCGCAGTTGTCCGCGGGCACCAGGAAGACCTTCGCGCCGGCCTCCTTGGCGCCGACCAGCTTCTGCGCGATGCCGCCGATCGGGCCGACCCGCCCCTCGTCGTCGATGGTCCCGGTGCCGGCGACGATCTTCCCGCCGGTCAGGTCCGCCGGCTCCAGCTTGTCGATGATGCCCAGGGTGAACATGAGGCCGGCGCTCGGCCCACCGATGTCCCCGAGGTCGATTTTGAGGGTGAACGGGTGCGGCTGCTGCTGGTCGATCTCGACCCCGATGCGCGGGCGGCCGTCCTGCTCGCGGCTGGTCACCGTCGCCGTGCCGGGCGTGCCGCCCCGGGTGTAACCGATCTTCAGCGCGGTGCCGGCGGGCTTGGCCCGGATCAGCTCGGTGAGCTTGGCCGCGCTGGTCACCGGTGCCCCGTCGACCGAGGTGAGCACGTCGTCGACCCGCAGCGCGTCCACCGACGGCCCGCCCGGCGTGACGGTCTTGACCAGCACCTTGATCGGGAAGCCCAGCTCACGCAGGGCCGCCGTCTCGGCGCTGGTCTGCGAGTTCTGGAAGTCCTCCGCGTTGCGCTTCTCGACCTCCTCCTGCGACTCCCCCGGCGGGTAGACCAGCTCCCGCGGCACCACCGCCTCGTCCGAGGAGAACCAGCCGGCGAGCGCGGACCGGAGCCGGACCGTGGGCTGCACCCCGACCGTGGTGAGCCGGAGCTGCCCGGCGGAGGTGGACGTGGCGCGGCCGGTGACCTGGATGACCTCCTTGCCGTTCTCACTGCCGAGCGTGTTGACGGTCGGGCCCGGGCCGAGCACGACGTACGGCAGGGGCACGCTCAGCACGCCGACGCTGAGCAGGGCGGTGAGCAGTGCACCGAGCAGGACGGTCACGCCGCGACGTCTCATGCGCCAGAGCGTACCGATCCGCGCCCCGCCGTCCGGCGCGGTGACCGACGGACTTCGCCCTCAGCGCAACGCCGACGGGCTCGACCTGCGGCGGGGCCCGCGTACCGTAGAGGTCGTGCCTGATATTCCGTTCGGCTTCGCGCTCCCGGGTGGTCAACCACCAGACCCCAACGATCCCGCGCAGATGCAGCAGTTCATGTCGCAGTTGCAGCACCTGCTGTCCGCGCCGGGCAGCGGGCCGGTCAACTGGGACCTGGCCCGGCAGGTGGCCGCGAGCCAGCTCGCCGCCGCCGGCGACCCGGCGGTCTCGCCGTTCGAACGCAACGCGGTCGAGGAGGCGCTCCGGATCGCCGACCTCTGGCTGGAGCCGGCGACCTCGTGGCCCTCCGGCATCCGCTCCTCGGTCGCCTGGAACCGCAACGAGTGGATCTTCAAGACGCTCGACGTGTGGCGCAAGCTCTGCGACCCGGTGGCCAGCCGGATGGTCGGCGCGATGGGCGACCTGGTGCCGCCGGAGGCGCGGGCCCAGCTCGGCCCGATGCAGTCGATGGTCGCCACGCTGGGCGGCGCGCTCTTCGGCGGGCAGCTCGGCCAGGCGCTCGGCTCGCTCGCCGCCGAGGTGCTCTCCGCCGGCGACATCGGCCTGCCGCTGGGGCCCGCCGGCACCGCCGCGCTCATCCCCGCCAACATCAAGGCGTACGGCGAGGGCCTGGAGCTGCCGGAGGACGAGGTACGCCTCTACGTGGCCCTGCGCGAGGCCGCCCACCAGCGGCTCTTCCAGCACGTGCCGTGGCTGCGCGGGCACGTGCTCACGGCGGTGGAGAACTACGCCGCCGGCATCCGGGTCAACCGGGAGGCGATCGAGGAGGCGATGGGCCGGGTCGACCCGACCGACCCGGAGTCGATGCAGGCGATCGCCCTGGAGGGCATCTTCACCCCCGAGGACACCCCGGCGCAGAAGGCCTCCCTGGCCCGGCTGGAGACCGTCCTCGCCCTGGTCGAGGGCTGGGTGTGCCACGTCGTCGACAGCGCCGCGGGCGACCGTCTGCCCAACGTGGTGAGCCTCGGCGAGGCGTTCCGCCGCCGCCGGGCCGCGGGCGGCCCGGCGGAGCAGACGTTCGCCGCGCTCGTCGGCCTGGAGCTGCGGCCGCGCCGGCTGCGCGAGGCGACCGTGCTCTGGGCGGCGCTGACCGAGCAGCGTGGCATCGCCGGCCGGGACGCGGTGTGGGGTCACCCCGACCTGCTCCCGTCGGACGACGACTTCGCGGCCCCCGAGGCGTTCGCCGCGACCTCCACCGACCTGGACGACGAGCTGGCCAACTTCGACTTCTCCGCACCCGGTGGGCCGGAGGAGCCGACCCCGGGCGAGGACGACGGCAAGCAGGCCTGATCCCGGCGACGCAGTTCGGGGCCCGCACGGTTCTCCGTGCGGGCCCCGCCGCGCGGGCGGGTCAGCCGGGGTGGCCGGAGAGCAGCGCCCGGGTCGCGTCCCAGCCCTCGAAGGCCGGGTCGAGCGCGCCCAGGTCGGCCGGACCGCGTAGCCGGCGCCAGCCGGCGGTGACCGCCACGTCTCCGGGTCGGGGCGCGGCGGCCCGCACCTCGGCCGGCGCGGTGGTGTCGAGGTCCAGCGCCGGCAGCCACTCCGGTACGGGTAGTCGCGCGGCCACGCCGAGCAGGCCCGGCCCGCTCCCCTCCACCGGAGCGATCGCCACCGGTCGGCTGGACAGCGGCCGGAGCAGCTTGCCGAGCGTCAGCCCGGGCACGTCGGGCGCGTCGGCGACGACCACGGCCGCCTGGTCGTACCCGGTGAGGGCCGCGAAGACCGCGTTCGGGGTGGGTTGCGGCACCTCGTGCACGGTGGTGCCGGGCCAGACCACCGCGTCGGCCAGCCAGCGGTCGGCGGGGGTGACCGCCACTGCGGTCTCCACCTCGTTCAGCGTGGCCAGCAGGTCGACCACGTCCTCGGCCAGGGCGGTTCGCCACCGCGCCGGCTCGACCCCCGGCGGAGACCAGGTCACCGGGCCGAGCAACGCCACCACCACACGTCGGACCATCCGCCGACCCTAACCCCGCGCGGGCGGTACCGGCTTGATCCACACCAGTTCGGCGAGATGGCGGGGTCCGAGCGAGCGGGACACCGCCACCTCGGCGTGCTGGAGGCACGGCGGACCAGGACGGGGTCAGATGCCGGCGGTGGCGGCCACGCCCTCCAGGTAGCCGCGGGCCCGCTCGGCCTTCGGGTAGCGGGCGACCAGGGACCAGAACGTGGCGTTGTGACTGGGAACGATCAGGTGCGCCAACTCGTGGAGAAGGACGTAGTCGATCACCCAGTCGGGCATGTCCTGGATCCGGTGGGAGATCCGGATGGTGCGGTCGGCCGGGGTGCAGGAGCCCCAGCGGCCGTTCTGGTTGGTCACCCAGCGCACACTTGCCGGCTCGGCGACGGAACCGTGGTCCGACAGGTAGAGGCCGATCAGACGGCAGGCCCGGGCGAGCAGTTCGGCGTCCGAGCGGGCGAAGCGGCCCTCCCGGGCGGCCAACCGGGCCAGCATCCGGTCGACCCACTCGCTCTCCTCGGCGCGGGAGAACTGGTCCGGGATGAGCACGACGACGCGCTCGCCGTCCCGGTACGCGGACACCGTGCGTCGCCGACGCTGACTGCGCCGCACCTCGACGACGGGCTTCCGCGCCACGGCCATTACCGCGCCGCGCAGCCTCGGTTGACTGTCACGAGGGAAAAGGTAATGCGTACTGACCAGGAGTCCGCAAGAGTCAACACGGCGACACGCGCCCGGAAAATGGCGTTTGGTAGTCAGGAGTCCCGAAAAATTTCTTTGCGACGGTAGTTGACCATCACCTCTCGGCCACCCGTCACGTTAGATGATCTACGACGGGTCGTCGGCGCGGGGGCCGCGCGAAGGGGATCTGAGCGCATTTAACCGGCGTGTCCTCCCGAAACTGACTTATCCGACGTTACTCGGCATGCACACTCTCGTCGTCGACTTGCTCACAGAGTCGGCGTGCAGCTGACATGGAACCGCCCAGACCTGGGTAGGGTCCGCCAACCAGCGGTCAGGAGACTGATCGCGGAGAACCCCCGGCGCCGGCGCCACGCGTGGCCCGCCGCAGGGAGACCCGCCGGGCACCTCCGGCGGACGAGACGAGGAGGCTACCGTGGCCGACCAGGCCCAGACCTACAACGGTTACTGCGTCAAGTGCAAGGAGAAGCGGGACTTCGAGGGGCACGTGGAGGTCTCGAAGACCGGCATGAACATGGCCAAGGGCAAGTGCCCGGTGTGCGGTACAACAGTGAACCGCATCCTGGGCAAGGCCAAGGTCTGACCCGACCGGTTCGTTCGGGGGAGGGGTGGCCGCCGGCCGCCCCTCCCCCGTCGGCGATCCGACATGGTTACCGACCGGTTGTGGAAAACCGGCGAGGTCCTGTGGACAAGGCTGGCCATGGCGCGCCGCGCCTGTGGACAACGAACGACGGAGCGCGCGGACACGGTCACCATTCGTGGTGTGACCCAGCCGACGCCACTCATCCGCCCCACCCTGCTGCCCGGGCTGACCCGCCTCTGGCGTGACCGGCGCACCCTCCAGCTCGGCGTGGAGCCCGGCCCGGCGGTGCTGGTCGAGGTCTCCACCCCCGGCACCACGTATCTGCTCGACCTGCTCGACGGCACCCGCAGCGAGCGGGCCGTGCTGGCCGCCGCCATCGCCGCCCGGGTCCCGCCGGCCGAGGCCCGCGCCCTGCTCGACGCGCTCCGCGCCGCCGGTCTGGTCGTACCGGCGCAGACGCTGCTCCCCCGCGACCTCGCCGGACCGCTGCGGACCCGGCTGGTCGCGGAGGCCGATGCCCTGGCTCTGGTCGCACCCCACCTGCCCGGCACGCCGGCCCGGCTGCTGCGCCGCCGGCGGGCCGCCCGGGTGCTGGTCACCGGCTCGGGCCGGCTCGGTGCGACGGTGGCGGTCGCGCTGGCCCAGGCCGGGATCGGGCACGTCGTACCCGATCTGTCCGGTCCGGTCCGCGCCGGCGACCTGGTCGGCACCGGCCTGCCCGACGAGGAGCTGGGCCGGCCGCTGGCCACGGCGGTGCGCGCGGCGCTGGGCCGGTGCGCGCCGGGCACCGCCACCGGCCCGCTGCGGAACGCCCGGCCGGACCTGGTGGTGCAGCTCGGCGTCGGCCGCCCGGCGGAGCTGCTCGCCGCCGGCTACGCCCGCCGCCGACAACCCCACCTCCTGCTCGACCTGCGCGGCGGGGTGCCCGTGGTGGGGCCGCTGGTGCGTCCGCCCGCCGGCCCCTGCCTGCGCTGTATCGACCTGCACCGCGGCGACCGGGACCCGGCCTGGCCGGCGCTCGCCGCCCAGCTCGCGGCCGACGTCGGCGACCCGGCGTGCACGGCCACCACCCGGCTCGCCGCGGCGGCCCTCGCGGCGGCCGAGGCGCTGGCCCAGCTCGACGGCGGCACCCCGGAGACGCTCGGCTCGGCGGTCGAGGTCCGGGGCCCCGGTCGCTTCCGGCGCCGCCGGTGGTCCCCGCACCCCGCGTGCGGCTGCTGCGGGCGTCGCTCGATCCGGTCGGCCCCGCCCGCTCCCGGCCGCACGCCAGCAGCGGGCCCCTCGCGTCGGTAACAATGGTCGGGTGACCGACATCCCGCGGCGGGCCGTGTCCCGCACCGCCAAACTCGCCGCCCTGCCGCTCGGATTCGCCGGTCGAACCGTCCTCGGCATGGGCAAGCGGGTCACCGGGCTCGCGTCCGACGTCATCTCCGCCGAGATCCAGCAGCGCACGGCCGAGCAGTTGTTCAGCGTCCTCGGGCAGCTCAAGGGCGGGGCGATGAAGTTCGGCCAGGCCCTGTCGGTCTTCGAGGCCGCGCTGCCCGAGGAGGTCGCCGCGCCCTACCGGCAGGCGCTCACCAAGCTCCAGGAGGCCGCCCCGCCACTGCCCGTGGCGACCGTGCACAAGGTGCTCGCCGAGCAGCTCGGGCCGGACTGGCGGGACCGCTTCGTCTCCTTCGACGACGTCCCGGCCGCCGCGGCCAGCATCGGCCAGGTGCACCGGGCGGTCTGGCGCGACCCGGGGTACGGGCCGAACGGCGGCCCCCTCCACCGGGACGTGGCCGTGAAGATCCAGTACCCGGGGGCCGGTGACGCCCTGCTCGCCGACCTCAAGCAGCTCTCCCGCCTGGGCGGCATGTTCCGCGCCATCCAGCCGGGGCTGGACGTCAAGCCACTCCTGGCCGAGCTGCGCGAGCGGATCACCGAGGAGCTGGACTACGAGCTGGAGGCCGAGTCGCAGCGGGCGTTCGCCGCCGCGTACGCCGACGACCCGGACATCTTCATCCCGGAGGTGCTCGACGCCGCGCCCCGGGTGCTGATCACCGAGTGGGTCGAGGGCATCCCGCTGTCCGAGATCATCCGGGAGGGCACCGAGGAGCAGCGGAACGAGGCCGGGCGGCTGATGGCCGAGCTGCACCTCTCCGCGCCGGAGCGGGCCGGGCTGCTGCACGCCGACCCGCACCCGGGCAACTTCCGGCTCCTCCCGGACGGCCGACTCGGTGTGATCGACTTCGGCGCGGTGGCCCGGATGCCGGAGGGCACGCCGGAGCCGATCGGCCGGATCGCCGCGCTCGCGCTGCGCGGCGACGCCGACGGGGTGGTGGACGGGCTGCGCGACGAGGGCTTCGTCGGGCGGAACGAGCCGATCGACGCTCCCGCGGTCCTCGACTTCCTCCGGCCGATGCTGGAGCCGATCGCGGCCGACGAGTTCCGCTTCACCCGGGCCTGGCTGCGGGCCGAGGCGGCCCGGCTGGCCAGTCCCCGCTCGGCGGCCTACCAGCTCAGCCGGCAACTCAACCTGCCGCCGTCCTACCTGATGATCCACCGGGTGACGCTGGGTTCGATCGGGGTGCTCTGCCAGTTGGAGGCGAAGGCGTCCTACCGGGCGATCCTGGAACGCTGGCTGCCCGGCTTCGCCCCGGTGGCCTGAGCGCGGAGCACGCCGAAGGGGCGGCGACCATTCGGTCACCGCCCCTTCCTCAGTTGGTCGATCTACAGAACGCCCAGGTCGCGGGCCGACTGGCCACGACCCCGCATGGCGACGGTACGGGCGGAACGGGTTGCCTCAGTGCTCGTGGTGGTGCGACCGGCCTGAGGCCGGGGCATTCGAGCCCTCGACAACGCTTCGTGGAGTAGTTGCATCTCGGTTCCGTTCGGCAGGTGCAGCATGGGTTTCTCTTTCAGGTCGGCCGGTGGAGGGACACCGGCATCGGTCGGTCGGTCGTGGAACGCAGGTTTGTCAGGCTGCCAGCCGGACGGCGCTACGCGACTCGGACAGCCCGCTGGCCGCCAGTCGCGCCTCCGCCTCAACCCGGAGCTGGGCGTCACGGGCGAGGTCCTCCTTGCGCGGACGGCCACGGGGCCGCTTGCGCGGGACGACCGCGCCACGCTCGAAGATCTCGCCGCCCCAGACGCCCCAGGGCTCGGCCCGCTCCACCGCCCCGGCCAGGCACTCGACGCGCAGCGGGCAGTCCCCGCAGAGCGACTTGGCCAGCTCGAGCTCGGCGGGCGAGTCGGAGAACCACAGGTCGGGGTCGAACTTCCGGCAGGGCAGGTTCGCCTCCACCTCGACGCTCACGTCGAGTGGGGCCAACGCCAGACTCATCCTCCGGTCACCTCTCTCTCACTTCGATCTCGTGGATCGCATTTCCGACGTACGGCGGCGGTACAAAAAACTGAGGCCGCGGATCCCGGTGAGCGGGTTCCGCGGCCTCGAGGTGAGCCGGTGGTCTGTGGATCAGACCGGTCTACCTCGAGGTGGAACGCCGCGGACATCAGTGCGCTTCTTGGCGCCGCCGATGCCCATGCCCGTGAAGCCACTGGTCCCCTCGACTCCGTTGATCGGTGCAACGGTCAGGTTCAGCTCGGCCTGAGCCTGGACCTGGTGCACCTGCGGAGCCGACGGTCGAGCGGCAAGGGCCAGCCGGACGGACGACAGGGGAACGCCGGCAGCTGGCATGGCCGCCGGACGCTCGTAGATGTAAATCTCCATTGGTGCCACCTCCCTGACCTTCCTCGTGCCGACCATGGACTCATCCCCCGTGAGCAGCCAGAACAGCGCTGCTCGTGAGGTGTGTCCTGAGGCTATTCCTCGCCCGCGGGGGAGGGCAAACGATTTACGGCTAGATTTTGAAACTTTTCTGCGGGCAGAACCTGGTCCACCGTGGCGCCGGCCACGAGGGCCAGCACCGGCTCGCCGTAGAGCCCCACCTTCCGGGGCCCGATCCCGGCGATCGCCACCAGATCCTCGACGCGTCCCGGCTTCCGCTCCGCCAGCGCGGTGAGCGTGGCGTCGGTGAAGACCACGTACGCCGGCACCTTCTGCGCGCCGGCCACCCGCTGCCGCCACTCGCGCAGTCGTTCGTACAGCTCCTCGTCGAGGTCCGACGGGCAGGTCGGGCAGCGGCCGAGCTTCCGGTCCGCGCCGGCGAGCAGCGTGGCGCCGCAGATCCGGCAGGAGACCACCTGCGGTCGTCGCCGTTCGGCCCGCCGGGCCGGGCCCACGCCGCCGGCCCGCTCGCCGCCGCCGGAGCGGTCCAGCTGGGGCAGGAAGCGGGATGGCCGCCGGGCCCGCCCGCCGGGCGAGCGCGCCGCCGCGTACGACAGCCAGAGCCACTCCCGGGCCCGGGTGATCCCGACGTAGAGCAGCCGCCGCTCCTCCTCGACCTGCTCCGGCGTCTTCGCGTACGAGGTGGGCATCGTGCCCTCGGCCAGCCCGACCAGGAACACCGCGTCCCACTCCAGGCCCTTGGCCGAGTGCAGCGACGCCAGCGTCACTCCCTCCACGGTGGGCACGTGCTGTTGGGCGGCCCGCCGGGCCAGTTCCTCGGTGAAGCCGCTCAGCGTCACCGGCCGCTCGACCGCGGCGGCCTCCCCGATCGGCACCACCTCGGGGGTCGCCGCGTACTCCTCGGCGAGCTGGACCAGCGCGGCGAGCGCCTCCCAGCGTTCCCGGGCGGCGCCGCCGGCCGGGGGGGCGTCCGGCGCCCAGCCGACCGCGGTGAGCCCTTCCACCACGGCCGCCCTCAGCGGTGTCTCGCCGGGGACCGACCGGGTGGCGGCGCGCAGCGCGATCATCGCCTGGCGCACCTCGGGCCGCTCGAAGAACCGCTCCGCGCCCTGGAGCACGTACGGCACCTCCGCCTCGGAGAGCGCCTTCTCGTACGCCTCGGACTGCGCGTTGGTGCGGAACAGCACCGCGATCTCGCGCGCCGGGGTGCCGCCGGCCACCAGCGCCCGGCAGCGGGCGGCGACGGCGTTGGCCTCGGCCGGCTCGTCGGTGAAGATCCGCAGCTCCGGCTCGGGGCCGGGTCGGCGCTGGCCGTGCAGCTCCAGCCGCAGCCGCGCCTCGGCGCCCCGGGCCGCCGAGATCACCGCGTTGGCCAGGCCGACCACCTGCGGGGTGGAACGGTAGTCGCGGACCAGCCGGACCACCGTCGCGCCGCGGTGCTGCCGCGGGAAGTCGACCAGATAGGACGAGGTCGCGCCGGTGAACGAGTAGATGGTCTGACTGGCGTCGCCGACCACGGTGAGGTCGTCCCGCCCGCCGAGCCAGACGTCCAGCAGCCGCTGCTGGAGCGGGTTGACGTCCTGGTACTCGTCGACGACGAAGTGCCGGTACTGGTTGCGCACCTGCTCGGCCACGTCCGGGTGCTCCTCGATCCCCCACACCGCGGCGCGCAGCATGTCCTCGAAGTCGATCACCCCGTTGCCGCGCTTGAGCCGCTCGTACGCGGTGAACACCTCGGCCACCCGGGCCGGCTCGTACGGCGTCTCGCGCAACGCCTTGGCCGCGGCCACCGGGTATTCGTCCGGCTCGACCAGGGAGGACTTGGCCCACTCGATCTCGGCGGCGAGGTCCCGGGCGGCGGCCCGGTCGGTGCGTAGGCCGACCTTGGCGGCGGCCAGCGTGACCACCCGCACCTTGCTGTCCAGCAGCTCCGGCATGGCCCGCCCGGCCAGCAGCCGGGGAGCGAAGTAGCGGACCTGGCGCAGCGCCGCGGCATGGAACGTGCGCGCCTGCACACCCTGCACCCCGAGCACGGTGAGTCGGCTCCGCATCTCGGCCGCGGCGCGGGCGGTGAACGTGACCGCCAACACGTGCCGGGCGGCGATGTCGCCGCTCAGCGCCCGGTAGGCGATCCGTGCGGTCACCGCCCGGGTCTTGCCCGTGCCGGCGCCGGCCAGGATGCAGACCGGGCCGGCCGGGGCGGTGACCGCGGACCGCTGCTCCGGATCCAGCCCGGTCAGCACCCGTTGCGCCGCTGAGTGAACCCCCACAGCAGGGAATCATCCCAGCCCCGTCCGACGTTGCAGCGGTTAGCCTGGCCTGATCGGACCGGGCGCGAGCCACCCTTGGAGGACCAGACCATGCTGACGATGTATTCCACCCCGTGGTGCGGCTACTGCCACCGGCTGAAGTCGCAGCTCGACCGGGAGGGCATCGCGTACGAGGTGGTCGACATCGAGCAGGACACCGCGGCCGCGGAGTTCGTGATGGGTGTCAACGGCGGCAACCAGACGGTGCCGACGCTGCGCTTCGCCGACGGCAGCGCGCTCACCAACCCCTCGATCAACCAGGTGAAGCAGCACCTCGCCGCGCTCCCCGGCTGACCGACCGCACCTGCCGAGCGGCCGTACCCCCGTCGGGGGTGCGGCCGCTCGTCGTCGGCTCACCGCGTGCGGCGCCGGTGGGTGGTGGCGAGCATCTCGTCGTCGAGCGGCCGGCGAGGGCCGGGGACGCGGGCCGGGCCGGCCCCCGGCGGGGTCAGCCCACGGCCCCGCCAGAGATAGAGGCCGGCGGCCGTGGTGATCGCGCCGACCAGCACGAACAGCAACCGGTAGTCGAACACTCCGACGAGCAGCGCGCCGGTGCCGATGGAGACCGCCTGCGGGCCGCTGATCAGCGCCTTCGACGCGGCGGTGACCCGACCCAGCAGCCCGGGCGGCGTCCGGCGCTGGACCAGCGTGTGCAACCCCACCATGGTCAGCGGCAGCGAGACGCCGGCCAGCAGCAGCGCGACCACCCCGAGCCAGAGCCGGGGGTACGCCAGCGCCACCATGGCCGGGCCGAAGAACGTCACCCCGGCGGCCAGCGCGCCCAGCTCACCGAGCCGGCGGACCACGGCGGCGGAGAGCAGGCCGCCGATCAGGCCACCGACGCCCTGCACCATGACCAGCACGCCGACGAACGCGGCGTCGCGGTGCAGCCCCAGATCGACGTACGCGAAGATCAGTGACTCGCTGAAGCCCATCACCAGCGAGCCGAGCCCGTAGCCGACCAGCGCCCGGCGCAGCGCCGCCTGGCGGGCCAGGTGGCGCAGCCCGGCGCCCACCCCGGCAGCCCAGTGGCGTTCGGGCGCCGGCGGCCCGTCCTCGTCCGCCCGGAGCAGGGCGACCACCGCGGCGGCGGCGAGGAACCCGCCCATCGCCACGGACGCCAGCAGCCAGCCGCCGACGGCGGCGTAGATGGCGGCCCCGGCGAGCGGCCCGACCAGCCGCAGCCCCTGACGGACGGTCTGCAGCGCCCCGTTCGCGTCGGCCAGCAGGTCGGCCGGGACCAGGTTGCGGATCAGCCCGTTGAGCACGGCGGTCACCGTGATCGAGGAGAGGCCGTAGAGCGCCGCCACCAGGTAGATGACCCAGACGTCGGACCGGTCCCGCACGGTGAGCAGCGGACCGAGCAGCACGGCGGCGACCAGGTTGGCGGCGATGAAGAAGGGTCGGCGGCGGTAGCGGTCGACCACCCAGCCCACCAGCGGGGCGAACGCCATCGGCGCGATGACGGCGAAGACGGTCGCCCCGGCCATGCTGTCCGAGCCGGTCAGGTCTTTGACCCAGACGGCCAGGGCGAGCAGCAGGATCGACTCCGCCGCCATGCTCGCCACCATCGCGGCGAAGAGCAGGCGGAAGTCGGGGCGGCGCAGGACGGTGCGCATCGGTTCCCTCCGGCAGGGTGCGCCCGCGGGCGCGTCGGGGGCGGGCGCCGGATGAAGGCGCTCTCCACAGTCCTCTTTTTGTCTCGTGACACGCCCTCGCCGGACCCGCCGACACCGGTCGCGCCGTCCATACTGGCCGTGGGGGGCGAATTCCATACAGTTACCGTCGCGTCTTGCGACGGTCGACGGGAAAGAGGACGCCGTGCCTCCTGCCGCACCAGGCCCGTTTCTGCGTCGTCGCCGCCTCGGCACCGAGCTGCGTCGGCTGCGCGAACAGGCCGGTCTGACCGGTGACCAGGTCATCGAGCGGATCGGTTGGGCCTCCGCATCCAAGCTGTCCCGGTTGGAGAACGGCCGCAGCCGCCCCGACCCGGACGACGTCGACGTGCTGCTGACGCTCTACGGCGCCGACGAGGAGCTGCGCGCGGAGCTGACCGGGATCACCCACGAGGCCGGCGACATGCGGGGCTGGCTGCGCAACTTCCCGGTGATGACCCAGCAGCAGCGCGCCTTCGCCGAGCTGGAGGCGGGTTGCGCGGAGATCTCCGAGTACAACCCGGTGCTGGTGCCGGGGCTGTTGCAGACGCCCGGGTACGCCCGGCACCGGATCCTCTCCGCGGCCCGGGTGGCCGAGGAGGCCGGCGACCCGGACCCGGAGGCCCCGGAGACCGAGGTGGCCGCCCGGCAGGCGCGCCAGTCGCTGCTGACCCACGTGCCCCGATACACCGCGGTGCTGGAGGAGGCCGCGCTCGGCCGCCGGGCCGGGCCGCCGGAGGTGCTGCACGAGCAGCTCGTCCACCTGTGCGAACTGGCCCTGCTGCCGAACGTGGAGCTGCGGTTGCTGCTGCGGGACACGCGGGTGGGTGACTGGTACCTTCCGCCGACCGCCTTCTCGGTCTATCGGTTCGCCGATCCCCTCGATCCGGAGACGTTGGCGATCGAAAGTGGGTTCACCGACGTCATGTCGACCGAGGTGAACACCCTAAATCGCTATAAAGTGGTGTACGAGTGGCTATGCTCGTCGGCACTCTCCGCATCGGACACCCTCTCCTGGTTGATCGAAGCGACGGGACGGCTGACCGGCACGGCAGTCGAGTCCACCGGGGCGCACGGGCCGGCAACGGCGCCGACCCAGCGCCGCCGTGACTCGGGGCGTCTCACGACGGAACGGTGATCCCCGGCGGACACCGTCCGGCGCCGGCGTCGCTCGTTCCCATCGGAGCACCTCATCAGGAGCAGGACACCATGAACGAGATCCGCCACAGCACGACCGCCCGCTCGGGGCGCCTCGCCGGCGCCGCCTGGCGCAAGAGCACCCGTAGCCAGACCTCGAACTGCGTCGAGGTCGCACCGCTCGGCACCGGGCCGGCGACCATGGCACTGCGCGACAGCAAGGACCCGAGCGGGCCGGTGCTGCTGTTCAACCGGGCCGGCTGGCTCGGCTTCATCGCCGGAGCGAAGAACGGCCAGTTCGACCTGAACTGATCCGGCGAGTGCCCGGGGGCCGTCGGCGTCATGCCGGCGGCCCCTCGCACGTCCACCCTCGACAACCGTGCTGACCTGGGGTCCCCCGAACGGTCGAGCCGGCCGGTTTCACTTGCTGGGACGACGGGCGAGCGTACGATGACGCGTGGAGTGACGTGGAAGTTCCACCGCGCATCCGTCCGTCTCCCGGGGGACACCATGCGGTTCCTGATCGTCCGCACCGAGATCCGTAACGCCGCCGACGCCGACATCGCCGCCGCCTGGGCCGACGGGGGGCGACTGCGGGACGAGACCCGCGCCCCGGAGCCCCGCCGCCAGGTCGTCCACGCCGAGGACCGGGACGCCGCACTCCTGCTCGCCCGGGCGCTGTCCGCCGTCGGCGCGGTACGCGCCGGCCGCCACCGGGTCAAGGTGCTGCCCATCGAGGAACCCGCCCCCGGCCGTCCGTACCGCTGGGACGGTTGACGACCGCCCACTGACGTCCGTCGTGGCCGGACCGGCTCCCCCGCCGCGCTCCACGCCTCACCCGGCCACGACGGCCCGTGTTCCCGGCCCGAGACCGCCGCGGCAACGACGGTCCGGGCCGGGACCGCGTTCCGCCCCACCCGACTCGCCCCACCACACCCCGGGCCGGCCCGCGCCACTGCACCCGAGCCGGCCCGCCCGCCGAGTCGAGCCGCTTCGCCCCCGAAGTTGCCACGGTCGGGTCAGGGTCAGCCGAGCCGGTACCCGAAGGCGGGCGGCCCCCGATCTTGGTACGAAAGTGCCCCCAGAGGGGCCATTTCGCACCAAGATCTCGGAGGGCCCCGCCAGACGAGCGGCAAGTCGGGCGAATCGCCTTCGGCCGAACCCGCCACTTCGGCGGAATGGAGGCGGGCGGCGCGGGAACGGCGGGCGGCGGAAGGTCAGCAGTGGCCGTCTAGCCAGCGGTGCACCAGGAAGAGCGCGATCGACGACGGCGGCGGCAGGAGCAGGCGGTCCCCGCCGTCCACCGGCACCGGCTCACCGGCCAGCGCCGCCCCGATCTCCCGCCGGCTGAACCACCGCGCGTGCGCGATCTCGGCCGGGTCGACCCGGATCTCCTCGTCGGCGTCGGCCCGGGCCAGGAAGCCGAGCATCAGCGAGCCCGGGAACGGCCAGGCCTGGCTCGACACGTACCCGATCTCCTCGACCGCGACGCCGACCTCCTCGCGGACCTCGCGCAGCACGGCGGCCTCGGCCGACTCGCCGGGCTCGACGTAGCCGGCCAGGCACGAGTAGCGGCGCACGCCGGGACTGCTCGGCCAGGCCGCGTTGTTGCCCAGCAGGCAGCGCCCCTCCGGGCCGTCCACCCCGTCGTGCACCAGCACGATCATCGCCGGGTCGGTGCGCGGCCAGGTCCGGTGACCGCCCGGGTCGATCCGGGACCAGCCGGCCTCGTCCACCCGGGTGGCCTGCCCGGTGGCCGCCGAGAAGCCGTGCCGCAGATGCCAGTTGAGCAGCGCCAACGCGGTGGTGAACAGGCCGGCGTCCCGGTCGGTCATCAGGTGGCCGACCTCGCGCAGGTGGGCCCGGCGGGCGTCCGGCACCGCCGGCAGCGGCCCGTCCACCGCGAAGACCGGAACCCCGTCCGGCTCCAGGCCGAGGAACATCGGCACCGAGCGCGGCACCTCGGGCAGCTCACCGGAGCCGACAAGCACCAGCGCCGGGGGCGCGCCCTCGCCGCGAACCAGGGTCCGACCCTCGTCGGTCGAGTCCAGCACCAGCACCCGGGCCTGCTCCCACGCCTCGGCCAGCCAGGCCGGGTCGGTACGCCGGTGGGCGGCCCGGTCCAGCGTGGACCGGGCCAGCGGCGGCGCCTGCTCTCCGGCGGAGCCGCCGTTCGCGACCGGTGCGGCCGGCGGACGCGGCTCGCCGCTCACGGGGACTCCGTACGCACCGGGGTGAGCGCCGCGAGCGAGTCGGCGACCCGGGCCGCGTCACCGAGCACCACGGTGACCGCCTGCGCCGGGGCGAGGTAGCGGGCGGCCGCCTCGGCGACGTCGTCAACGGTCGCGGCGGCCAGCCGGGCGGCGTGCTCGGTGAGGAAGTCCAGCCGCAGCCCGTTGCCGGCGTACGCGCTGGTCAGCGACGCCAGACCGGCCTGGGTGGACATGCCGAGCTGGAGCGTGCCGAGCGCGTACTGGCGGGCCTGCTCCAACTCCTCCGGCTTCACCGGCACGGTGGCCAGCCGGCCCAGCTCGTAGGTGGTCTCCAGCAGCGCCGCCGCGGTCACCTCGGTCGCCACCTCGGCGCCGGCGACCAGCACCGAGCCGGCCACCGAGTGCTCGACGAGCGAGTGCGGCCCGTACGTGTAGCCCTTGTCCTCGCGGATGTTCTCCACCCAGCGGGAGGAGAAGTAGCCACCGAAGATCAGGTTGGCCAGTTGCAGCGCCGCGTGGTCGGGGTGGGTGCGGGGCACCGCGGGCAGCGCCAGGCGCAGCGAGGACTGCACCGAGCCGGGCCGGTCGACCAGCAGCAGCGGCCCCGGCTCCAGCGGCGGGGCGGGCGGCAGCTCGGCGACGTGCCCGTCCCCCCGCCAGCCGGCGAGGGCCGCCTCGGCCGCGTCCAGCGCCTGCTCCGGTCGTACGTCGCCGACCAGCACCAGCACCGCGCCGGCCGGGTGCACCCGCTCGGCGTGCAGCCGGCGCAGTGCGGCCGGGCGGACCGCCCGGACCTGGTCCGGCTCGGGGGTCTGCACCGCGTACGGGTGCCGGCCGTAGACCCGCTTGAGCAGCGCCGTCCGGGCCAGGTGGGCGGGCTGGCTCTGGGCGACCTGGATGTGGTCGACCAGCCGGTCCCGCTCGGTCGCCACCCAGTCGCCCGGGTAGGTGGCACCGGTGAGCACCTCGGCGAGCAGCTCCAGCATCCGGTCCAGCCCGGTGACCAGGCCCGCGCCGGAGAGCATCAGCCGGTCCGGGTCGAGACCGGCGGAGAGCCCGCCGCCGACCTTCTGCAGCTCGGCGGCGATCTCGGTGGCGCTGTGCGCCTCGGTGCCGGCCAGCATGGTCTGCGCCAGCATCGCGCCGCGGGCCAGGTGGGTCCGCCCGAACGGCATCCAGAGCCGCAGCTCGAACAGGGGTACGGCGGGGCGGCGTACCGCGATCACGGTGAGGCCGTTGCCGAGCGTGCGCTCGGCCTGCTTCGGCACGGTCAGCCGCTTGTTGGGGCCCAGCGCCGGCAGCGGCCGGACGGTGGTGGTGGCATCGGCAGTCATCGGGCACCTCCGGCGACGACCTCGACGGACGCGCGGCGCTCGGGGCGCAGCGTGGCGGCGGCGGCGCGGACCTGGTCCTCGGTGACCGCGCCGACCAGCCGGGGCAGGTCGTTGAGCAGCCCCGGTTCGCCGCGTTGCTGTTCCAGCACCGCCATCCGCAGCGCCCGGCCGAGCACCGCGTCGGTGTCCCGCAGCAGGTGGGTGGCCATCCGGGCCTGGGTACGCGCCAGCTCACCGTCGACCAGCCCGTCGGTGGCCAGCCGGTCCAACTCCTCGTCGACAGTGCGCAGCACCTTGTCCACGTCGCCGCCGGGCGGCAGGTGCGCCTGGAGCAGCAGCGCGGTGGGGTCGCGCACGTCGAACGGGTCACCCATGAAGCCGAGGTAGCCGCCAACGCTGGTGACCGTGCGGTCCCGCTGCACCAGCCGCTCGACCAGCCGGGACGCGTCGCCGTCGGTGAGCACCTCGGCCAGCACCACGTAGGGCAGGTAGCCGGCGAAGTCGGTGATCGGGTCGGGCACCCGCCAGGCGCCCGCCACCGCCGGCAGCGGGGCCAGCGCGTCGGTGTACGTGCTGCGCCGCTCGTCGGTCAGGTCCGGCTCGGTGAAGTCGGGGCGCTCCGGGGCGGGGCGGGCGGGCACGTCGCCGAAGTGCCGTTCGATCAGCGCGGTCGCTTCGGCCACGTCGACGTCGCCGCTGACCGCGAGCACCGCGTTGCCGCTGGCGTAGTAGCGGCGGAAGAAGTCGGCGGCGTCGGCGACCGTGGCCGACTCCAGGTCGTCGAAGGAGCCGTAGCCGTCGTGCGCGTTGGGGAAGGTGTCGAACATCACCGGGGGCAGCGTCAGCCAGGGGAACCCGCCGTACGGCCGGTTGAGCACGTTGACCCGGATCTCCTCCTTGACCACGTCGACCTGGTTGCGCAGGTTCTCCTCGGTGAGCCGGGGGCCGCGCATCCGGTCGGCCTCGAGGAAGAGCGCCCGTTCCAGGGCGTTGCTCGGCAGCGTCTCGAAGTAGTCGGTGTAGTCCAGGTGGGTGGAGCCGTTGAAGGTGCCGCCGGCGCCCTGCACGTGCCGGAAGTGGGCCAGCTTCTCCAGGTTCTCCGAGCCCTGGAACATCAGGTGCTCGAAGAGGTGGGCGAAGCCGGTGCGGCCCTCCGGCTCGGAGCGGATGCCGACGTCGTAGACCACCGCCACCCCGATCACCGGGGCGCTGCGGTCGGGCGTGAGCACCACTCGCAGGCCGTTGTCGAGCGCGAACCGCTCGACCGGGTATTTCGTGGCGGGAATCCTGGCTCTCCGGGTCGGCACGCGATCGACACTAGCGCTTCCGTACCGGCCGCACCGGCGGTGTGCCGTGGCCGAACGGTGGACAGATGCGGGACGGGTCTTGACGCCGACCGCATCCTCCCCCACTCTTCCTACCAACTAAATAGGAATACTGCGGATTGGACATTCGATGAGACGGCTCCCCCTGCGCCGCCTGGTCACGCTGGCCACCCTGGCCGCGGTCGGCGCGGCCACGCTCGGCACCACCGCCGCCTGCGGCGGCGACGACAGCGACGCCGGCGCCTCCGGTCCGGTGACGCTGCGCCTCGGCTACTTCCCCAACATCACCCACGCGCCGGCCGTGGTCGGCGTGGAGAAGGGGATCTTCAAGGAGAAGCTGGGCAGCGACGTCACGCTGGAGACGAAGACCTTCAACGCCGGCCCGGCGGCCATCGAGGCGGTCTTCTCCGGTGCGCTCGACGCCACGTACATCGGTCCGAACCCGACCGTGAACGCCTTCTCGAAGTCGAAGGGCGAGGCGGTCCGGGTGGTCTCCGGCGCCGCGTCCGGCGGCGTCGCGCTCGTGGTCAAGCCCGGCATCACCTCGCCCGAGCAGCTGCGCGGCAAGAAGATCGCCACCCCGCAGCTGGGCAACACCCAGGACGTCGCGCTGCGCTACTGGCTCAAGGAGAAGGGCCTGCAGACCACCAAGGAGGGCGGCGGCGACGTCAAGGTCGTCCCGCAGGAGAACGCGCAGACCGTGGAGACCTTCGGCAGCGGCGCCATCGACGGCGCGTGGGTGCCGGAGCCGTTCGTCTCCCGGCTGGTCAACGCCGGCGGCAAGGTGCTGGTCGACGAGCGCGACCTCTGGCCGGACAAGAAGTTCGTCATCACCAACCTGCTGGTCAGCACCAAGTTCCTCAAGGCGCACCCGGACGTGGTCAAGAAGCTGGTCGAGGGTCAGGTGGCGGCGAACGAGTTCGTCAACACCAAGCCGGACGACGCCCAGCAGGCCATCTCCGAGCACATCGGCAAGATCACCGGCAAGCCGCTGGACGTCAAGCTCATCAAGCAGGCCTGGCCGACGTTGGAGTTCACCAACGACCCGATCGCGTCCTCGCTGAAGACCGGCCTGGACCACGCCGTCGCGGTCGGGCTGACCCAGCCGGTCGACCTGAACGGCCTCTACGAGCTGAAGTTCCTCAACGAGGTGCTGAAGGCCGAGGGCAAGCCCGAGGTCACCCAGCCGTGACGTCCACCACGACGACCCCGCGCAGCGCGACCGGCTCGGTCGCGCTGCGCGGCGTGACCAAGGTGTACGGCCAGGGCGAGCAAGCCGTCCTGGCCCTGGACGGGTTGTCGCTGGACGTCGCGCCGGGCGAGTTCGTCTGCCTGGTCGGCGCGTCCGGCTGCGGCAAGAGCACGCTGCTCAACCTGGTCGCCGGCCTGGACCGGCTCAGCGGCGGCACGATCGAGCTGGGCGAGGGCGTCAACCCGGGCCTGATGTTCCAGGAGCCGGCGCTGTTCCCCTGGTCGACCGTCGAGGGCAACGTCGAGGTGCCGCTGAAGCTGCGCGGCCTCCCCCGCGACCAGCGTAAGGAGCGGGTGGCCGAGCTGCTGCGCACGGTCCACCTGTCCGACTTCGGCCGCAAGCGCCCGCACCAGCTCTCCGGCGGCATGCGGCAGCGGGTCGCGTTGGCCCGCACCCTCGCGCTGGACACCCCGGTGCTGCTGATGGACGAGCCGTTCGGCGCGCTCGACGCGATGACGCGGGACATCCTGCACGACGAGCTGGAGCGGATCTGGACCGAGCGCAAGCTCACCGTCCTATTCGTCACGCACAACGTCCGGGAGGCGGCCCGGCTCGCCGATCGCATCGTGCTGCTCTCCAGCCGGCCCGGCCGGATCATCTACTCCACCCGGGTCGACGTGCCACGGCCCCGGCGGATCGACTCGCCGGAGGTGTCGGCCATCGCCGCCGAGGTCACCGACCGGCTGCGCAAGGAGGTGGGCCGGCATGGCCAGTGACACCCTCGCCGGTACGACGCGGAGCGACGCGGAGATCTCCGGCCTCGACGCGCTGGAGATCGCCGGCCGGGAGAAGGGCCCGTCCCGGGTCCGCCGGCTCTGGTCCGCCACCTGGCCCAAGTTCGCCGCGCTGGCGATGGCGATCGCCATCTGGCAGGCCGTGGTCCTCAGCGGCTGGAAGGAGCCCTGGGCGCTGCCCGGCCCGGCGGTGGTCTTCGCCGACCTCGGTCACTACCTGGTCAGCTCCGCGCTCTGGGAAGGGCTGGCCACCACCGCCCGCCGGGCCGCCGTCGGGTTCGCCGCCGCGGTGGCGGTCGGTCTGCTGCTCGGTCTCGGGGTGGCCCGGGTCAAGGTGCTCCGGGCCGCGCTCGGCTCGATGATCACCGCGTTGCAGACCATGCCGTCGATCGCGTGGTTCCCGCTGGCCATCCTGCTGTTCCAGCTCAGCGAGCAGGCGATCTTCTTCGTGGTGGTGCTCGGCGCCGCCCCGTCGGTCGCCAACGGCGTCATCCACGGCGTCGACTACGTGCCGCCGCTGCTGGTCCGCGCCGGCCGCAACCTCGGCGCCCGCGGGCTCAACCTCTACCGGTACGTGATCGCGCCGGCCGCGCTGCCCGCCATCGTGGCCGGGCTCAAGCAGGGCTGGGCGTTCGCCTGGCGCAGCCTGATGGCCGGTGAGCTGCTGGTGGTCATCGCCACCCGCACCTCGATCGGCGCGCAGCTCACCTACGCCCGGGAACTGAGCGAGGCGCCCCGGCTGATGGCCATCATGATCGTCATCCTGGTGGTGGGCCTGCTGGTTGACACCGCGTTCGGCGCGGCCGACAAGGCGATCCGCCGCCGGTGGGGCGTGCTGGACCAGGCCGGTAACTGACCTCGTGTACATCTCCGCGCGCGCCGACTACGCGCTCCGGGCCATGCTCGCCGTCGCCGACGCCGCTTCCACCGACGCCGCTTCCACCGGCGACGAGAGGTCCGGCGGCGGCGAGCTGGTCAAGGCGGCGAGCCTGGCCGACAGCCAGGACATCCCGCTCAGCTTCCTCCAGGGCATCCTGCTCGACCTGCGGCGGGCCGGGCTGCTGCACAGCCACCGCGGCACCGAGGGCGGTTACGCGCTGACCCGACCGCCGGCCGAGATCAGCGTCGGCGACGTGCTGCGCGCGGTCGGCGGCGCGCTCACCAGCGTCCGGGGGATGCCCGCCGACCGGGCCGGCTACCACGGAATCGCCACCGGGCTGCGGGACGTCTGGCTGGCGGTGGACGGCGCGATCGCGCTGGTGGTGGACCGCACGACGCTGGCGGACCTGCTGGCGGACCGCGCGCCGGCGCCCTGACCCGGCCCGCGGCCCAGCGGCCTGGCCCGGCCCGGTGGCCTGGCACGGTGGCACGGCCTGGCCCGGCCCGGTGGCCTGGCACGGTGGCACGGCCTGGCCCGGCCCGGTGGCCTGGCACGGTGGCACGGCCTGGCCCGGCCTGGGTGGCCCGGCCTGGCCCGGTGGGCGGACGCCGAGCGGGGCCCGGTGCCGGGGCCCCGCTCGGCTGCTCGCGCACCGCCTCGGGACCGCTACGCCAGGTGGCCCGACGGCCGCCGGCCTGGCGGAGGTCCCGCCGGGAAAGACATCGCCGGGAAGCCGCATGACCGTGAGGCATATTTATGCCTGTCAGTCATGCCGCTCGTCGGCGACCATTCTCCACCGGACGTCACGCAGGGTGACGCGCCCGGTGGTCAGACAAGGCTGTCGCACCCGCACCCGTGGGTCCGACCGGTCAGCCGGGATTGAAGGTGCGGGCGGCGCCACGGTCCTGCGGACCGTCCACCGCCGGGTGCCAGGGGCCGAACGCGGCCACCACGGCGAGCGCCAGGCCGGCGCCCGCGACCGCGAGCACCAACAGCACCTCCCGGGCACCGCCCGGGCCGGCGTCACCCGCCATGGTCGCCCCTCCGCATCCGGCCGGCCTCTGCGGACCGTCCGGACCCAGCATCGTCGCCCCGCCGGCAATGGACAGTCGGCCACCCGACTGAACATCCGCTGATCCCCGACTCAGCGAGAACACGCCTCGCGACCGGTCGGTCACGCCCGGGAAACGGCAGGTCGGCGACGCCGGGAACGACCGCGGGGAGGGACGCCGGGAACGACCGCGAAGACAGCCGGTCAGCGGCGTCGGGAACGACCGTGAGGGCGGCCGGTCACCGACGCCGGAGACCGTGGGGACGAGCGGTCAGCGACGGCGCGGGCGGCGGCGGGGACGCGTACCCGGGGCGGGGTGCGCGGCGGCCGGCGGCGTGATGGTCACCGGCGTGCCGGAGGGCTCGCGCGCCCCGGTCAGCCGGCCCAGTTCCGCGTCGCCCGGGCGTACCCGGGTGGTCTGCGGATTGATCCCCGCGGTGCTCATCAGCCGGGCGACGTCGCGGCGCTGCTCCGGCAGGACCAGGGTGACCACGGTGCCCGACTCCCCGGCCCGCGCGGTCCGGCCGCCGCGGTGCAGGTAGTCCTTCGCCTCCGTGGGCGGGTCGGCGTTGACCACCAGGTCCAGCCCGTCGACGTGGATGCCGCGGGCCGCCACGTCGGTGGCCACCAGCGCGGTGACCTGGCCGGTGCGGAACTGCTCCAGGATCCGGGTGCGCTGCGGCTGGGACTTGCCGCCGTGCAGCGCGGCGGCGCGAACGCCCTTGGCCAGCAACTGGCGGGCCACCCGGTCGGCGCGGTGCTTGGTGGCGATGAAGACGATGGTGCGGCCCTCCCGGGCGGCGATGTTCGCCAGCGCGCCCGGCTTGTCCTCCGGCTCCAGGTGCAGCACGTGGTGCGTCATCGCGGTGACCGTGGCGGTGCCCGGGTCGACGGAGTGCGTCACCGGGTCGGTCAGGAACCGGCGGACCAGCCGGTCCACGCCCCGGTCCAGGGTCGCCGAGAAGAGCATCCGCTGCCCGCCCGGAGCGACCTGTTCCAGCAGCTTCGTCACCTGCGGCAGGAAGCCCATGTCGGCCATCTGGTCCGCCTCGTCGAGCACGGTGATGGCCACCTGGTCCAGCCGGGCGGAACCCCGGTCGATCAGGTCGTGCAGCCGGCCCGGCGTGGCCACCAGCACCTCGGCGCCGGCGCGCAGCGCGTCCGCCTGGCGGGTCAGCGAGAGCCCACCGACCACGGTGGCGCAGCGCAGCCCGAGCGCGGCGGCGTACGGGGTGAGCGCGGCGGTCACCTGCGCGGCCAGTTCCCGGGTGGGCACCAGCACCAGCGCGAGCGGGCGGCCGGGACGGGCCCGGTGGCCGGCCGTGCGGTGCAGAAGCGGCAGCCCGAACGCGAGCGTCTTGCCGGAGCCGGTCCGCCCGCGGCCGAGCACGTCCCGGCCGGCGAGCGAGTCGGGCAGGGTGGCCGACTGGATCGGGAACGGCGCGGTGATGCCCTGGGCGACCAACTCGGAGACGAGCGCCGGGGCCAGGCCGGTGGCGGCAAAAGTGGGCATGGTCGTGGTCATGCGGAAAGCCTTCCTCGAGGCGGCACGTGTCGAGGAAGGGCGCCGACCAGCGGCGCGTCACCGGCGTGGCCGGTGGTCACAAGCACGAACCGAAAAGGTACGGGCCGGCCCGCCTCGGCGCGCCACGTCCCGGCTGGCGGGAGGGCGGCGCGGCGGGCCGGCCCGTGCACCACGCCCGGCGGGGCGTGGTGGTGGTGCCGGTTGATCTGAAAGATCAGAGCGGGCGGATGTTCTCCGCCTGCGGGCCCTTCTGGCCCTGGGTCACCTCGAACTCGACCCGCTGGTTCTCGTCCAGGCTCCGGTAGCCGGAGGTCTGGATCGCCGAGAAGTGGGCGAAGACGTCAGCGCCGCCGTCGTCCGGGGTGATGAAGCCGAAGCCCTTGTCAGCGTTGAACCACTTCACGGTGCCAATTGCCATGTGTTTCGTCTCCTTGACGGAACGGTCGGCCCGCACGTGTTGCGAGCCGGAGAGGAGCACCCCACGCATTGCTGCGTGGCGTGCCTGTCGCTGCTGGTCGCCCCGCCCGGAGAACTCCGGACACAACAAAGAGCGCCTGGGGCCACAATCCGCCAGGCGCACACAGAGTCTCTGGAAACCAAAACTGCAACGAGGACAACGTACCACGGATCTCGCCCGGTGGGGAGATCACGTCGAAAATTCTGGCACGGCGGCCACCAGGTCGGTCAGCCCGCCGGCGTCGAGCAGGTCGGTCGGGCGGACCGTCACCGCGTCCCGGACGTAGTGGAACGCCGCGCCGACCCGGTCCACCGGCACGCCCGCCAGCTCCGCCCAGGCCAGCCGGTAGACCGCCAACTGCACCGCCGCCGCCTCGGCCTCCCGGCCGGCGGGCTGCCGGCCGGTCTTCCAGTCGACCACGTCGTAGCGCCCGCCCGGGCGGGCGAAGACCGCGTCCATCCGGCCCCGCACCACCACACCGGCGATCACCGTGGCGAACGGCACCTCCACCTCCACCGGCACCCGGTCGGCCCACTCGCTGGCCAGGAAGCGCTCCTGCAGCTCGGTCAGCGCGTCGTCCGACGCGGCGCCCTCGTCGGCCGCGCCGGGCAGCTCGTCCACGTCCAGCAGCCGATCGGCGCCGAAGCGCTGCTCCAGCCAGGCGTGGAACGCGGTGCCCCGGCGGGCGTACGGGCTGGGCTCGGTCGGCATCGGGCGGCGCAGCGTACGGGCCAGCGCCTCGGGGTCGCGGCGCAACGCCACGAGCTGGGTCACCGAGAGCTGCCCGGGCAGTTCCACCTCGACCGCCTCGGCCCGGCGGGCCAGCTCCGCCTGCTCGGCGAGGAGCAGGTCGGCCTCCCGCCGCCACCGGGTCACCTCCGGATCCACCGGGACCGGTGCCTCGTGGCCCTCCGCCGGGCTCGTCCCGCCCGGCCCGCTCTCCGCCGCGTCGGCGGACCCGCCGACGGAGGCCAGCAGGGCCGCCTCGCGGCGGGCCGCGTCCGGGTCGGCGAGGTGTCGGCGGACCAGCGCCGCCGCCTCGGTCAGCGCCGGCCGGCGACCGCCCAGCGGGTCGGCCGGCCACTCCGCGCGCGACACCGTCTCGGTGGTCGGGTTCACCGCGTCCCCCGCCGGCTCCGGCGCCCAGGCGTCGATCACGTGCCCGTCGGTGCCGGACAGGCAGGTGTCGTGCACCTCACGGAGGAACACCGACGGTCCGCGGAACCGCTTCGTCCCCTCCCCCCACCAGTAGCCGGAGCAGAGCAGCAGCCGACGGGGCCGGGTCACCGCCACGTACGCCAGCCGGCGCTCCTCCCGCTCGTCGTGCGCCCGCCACGCGTCGGTGAACTCGGCCAGCACCCGGGCCACCCCACGCTGGTCCGCCGCCTCCGGAAGGGCCAGCTCGGGCAACCCGTCCGCGTCGCCGCGCAGCGGGAAGGGAAGCACGCCGAGCCCGCCCAGCCAGTGGTCGGAGCCGCGCACCGGCCCCGGCCAGACGCCCCGGGTGAGCCCGGCCACCGCCACCACGTCCCACTCCAGGCCCTTCGCGGCGTGTGCGGTGAGCACCTGCACCGCGCCCGCCACCACCTCGACCTCGCCCGGCGCCAGCCCGCGCTCCTCGTCCTCGGCGGCGGCCAGGTAGGCGAGGAAACCGGCGAGCGTGGCGCCGGGCGTCTCGCCGCTGAACCGGGCCGCCACGTCGCCGAGCGCGTCCAGGTGGGCGCGGGCCAGCCCGGCGTCCCCGGCGCCGTCCCGACCGGCCCGGACCGCCACCTCGACGTCCAGCCCGATGCTCCGCTCGATGTCCGCGATCAGCTCCGGCAGGGACTGGTCCATCCGGTAGCGCAGCAGCGCCAGCTCCATCCCGTACGACCGCAGCCGCGCGAACCCCTCCGCCGAGTAGGCCTGCGCCGGCCCGAGATCGGCCAACGCCTCCACCAGCGTCGCCTCGTCCAGCGCGTCCACCACGATCTCCGGACCGTCGTCCCCGGTCAGCTCCCGGCGGCTGCGGGCGATGGCTCGGGCCCGCCGGTGCAGGGCGACCAGGTCACGCGGCCCGATCCGCCAGCGCGCACCGGTGAGCAGCCGCAGCAGCGCCGCCCCGTCGGTCGGGTCGGCGAGCACCCGCAGGGTGCAGACCACGTCCCGTACCTCCGGGGTGTCCAGCAGGCCGCCGAGGCCCACCACGTCCACCGGCAGCCCCCGGGCCCGCAACGCCGCCTCGACGGCCGGGATCTGGCTGCGCAGCCGCACCAGCACCGCCGTGGTGGGCCGGCGGTCGGCCGGGATGTGCTCGGGCAGCGCGCCCGGCATTCCGGCCGCGCCCCGCCAGGCCGCCAGCACACTGTCCGCGATCCAGTCGGCCTCGTCGGCGTACGTCGGCAGCAGCGCGCAGTGCACGGTGCCGCCGGCCCGCCCGCCGGGTGTGCGGTGCGGGATCGGGTCGCGGACGCTGAGCGCGGCGTGCAGCTCCGGCACCCGGGCGCCGGCCGCCCGCAGCGGCACCGACAGCGCGTTGGCGACGCCGAGGATCTCCGGCCGGTTGCGCCAACTCGTGGTGAGGCCGAGCACCTCGGCGGGCGTGCCGTCGGAGCGGGCGAACTCGCCGGGGAACCGGTCGAGCGTGCCGGCGCTGGCCCCGCGCCAGCCGTAGATGGACTGGCAGGGGTCGCCCACCGCGGTGACCGGGTGACCACCGCCGAAGAGCGCGTTGAGCAGCACCACCTGGGCGTGGCTGGTGTCCTGGTACTCGTCGAGCAGCACCACCCGGTAGCGGTCCCGCTCGATCACGCCGACGCCCGGATGGTCGCGGGCCACCCGGGCCGCCCGGGCGAGCTGGTCGGCGAAGTCCATCGCCTCGAAGTCGTCCTTGCGCCGGCCGTACGCCCGGACCAGCGGCAGCAGCTTCAGCCGGGTCCGCTGGAGCTGGAGCGCCTTGCGCACGTCGGCGTAGACCCGGCCGGGACGCGACTGCACCTCGGCGAAGAAGCGGCCGGTCCAGCCGGCCAGCTCGTCCGGGTCGACCAGGTGCTCGTCCAGCTCGCCGGCCAGGGCCAGCACCGCGTCGGTGATGGTGGACGGCATCCGGTCCACCTCCGACATGTCCCCGTCGTAGTTGCGCACCAGCAGGTCGACCAGCTGCCAGCGGGACGCCTCGGTGAGCAGCCGGGTGGTCGGCTCGTAGCCGGCGCGCAGCCCGTGCTCGGTGACGATCCGCCCGGCGTACGAGTGGTAGGTGGACACCGTCGGCTCGCCCGCGAACGGGTCGTCACGTGGGTCCCGGCGTGGCCGGCCCAACCGGCGGACGAGCTGGTCGAGACGGGTCCGCACCCGGTGGGCCAGCTCGCCGGCCGCCTTGCGGGTGAAGGTCAGCCCGAGGATGTGCTCGGGGCGCACGTACGCGTTGGCGACCAGCCAGACCACCCGGGCGGCCATCGTCTCGGTCTTGCCCGAGCCGGCGCCCGCGACCACCAGCAGCGGCTCCACCGGCGCCGCGATGATCGCGGCCTGCTCCCGGGTGGGCGCCGGCAGCCGGAGCAGCCGGGCCAGCTCGACCGGGGTGTAGCGGGGGCCCGCGTCGGCGGTCCGGGGCGTGGGCGTGCCGGTGACACCGAACAGCGCCGGCTGTGTCGTCACGGTCCGGTCCCCCCGCTCACGGCTGGCTCTCCGGCGGCGGCTCGACCACCTGGCGGCCCTGGCCGGAGACCGGGCAGCTGGTGCGTACCGGGCAGACCCGGCACTTCGAGTTGGCCACCGCGGCGAACGTGGACGCCGCCATCGTCTCGGCGGTCCGGCGGACCAGCGCGGTGGCCCAGCCGGCCTCCGGGCCCTCCCCGGCTGCGGCCTGCGCCTGCTCCCGGGCGTCCTTCGCGCCGGTGCCGAGCTGCACCAGCGCCGCGCCGCCGGACTCCGCGCCGAACTCCGCGAACCCGCCCGCCTCGACCGCCGCCTGGTAGGCGCCGAGCTGCGGATGTTCGGCGACCTCCCGCTCGGTGACCGCGGTGGACTTGCCGGTCTTCAGGTCGATCACCACGAGCCGGCCCTCGGCGTCGACCTCCAGCCGGTCGACCCGACCGGTCAGCTCGATCGGCCGGGTCGGGTCGTCGAGCCGGACCGCGAACTCGTGCTCGATGGCGAGCAGCCGGCGCGGGTTACCGGCCAGCCAGCGCAGCAACTTGTCGACCATCGCCTCGGCGCGCTGCCGTTCCGGGCCGACCATCCAGCGGGCGGCCAGCTCGATCGCGTCGAACCGGGCGGCCACGTATTCCAGCAGAGCCTCCCGGTCGACGCTCGCGTCCTCGGCCAGCATCGCGGCGGCGTGCACCAGGTTGCCGACGCCCTGCGCCGCGCTGGCCGGCCCGCTGCCGCCGTGCCGTTCCAGCAGCCAGCGCAGGCTGCACCGCATGGCGCTCTCCATGGCCGACGGCGTGACCCGCACCGCCTCGCCGTAGTCGACGAGCGGCCGGTCGTCGGAGAGGCCGCGCAACCCCCACCAGTCGTCCGGGTGCGCGCCGGGCACCCCGGCGGCGGCCAGCCGGGCCAGCTCGCCCGCCGCCGCGTGCCGCCGGGTGATCGGTGCCGCCGGGTCGGTGATCGCCGTACGCAGCTCCGCCACCAGCGCGGACAGGGTGAGCCCGCGCGGCGGCAGGGTCACCGGGAGCGCGCCGGGCGGCCCGTCCTGGGGGTCTTCGTCACCGTGCGGCACCGGCCCGTCCGCCGCCTGTCCCCCGCCGAGCGCCGCCCGGCCCCGGCCCCCCTCGTTCGGGCCGTCCTTGGTCGTGCCGGGGCCGTTCGAGCCGGGGCCGTCCGATCCGGGACCGTTCGAGCCGGGGCCGTTCGGACCGACGCCGTCCGATCCGGGGCCGTTCGTGCCGGGACCGTTCGAGCCGGCGCCGTTCGGGCCGGCTCCGCGTGGGCCGGGGCCGTTCGGGGTCGGTGGGGAGGTGCCGCCCGCGCCGGTGGCGGGCGGGTCGGTCGCGGCCAGCTCGTGCAGGAAGCGGCTCGGCTGCTCCTCGTGGTCGTCGCCGCCGACCGCCGCGGAGGCGACCGCGGTGACCAGCAGCCGGCGCCGGGCCCGGCTGACCGCGACGTGGAACAGCCGGCGTTCCTCGTCCAGCAACGCCGACGTCTGCCCGACCAGGCTGGCCCGCAGCCCGGCCCCGTCGGCCCGGCCGGCGAGCACGTCGACCAGCCGCTCGGAGCCGAGCAGGCTGCCACGCAGCCGCAGGTCCGGCCAGACGCCCTCCTGCACCCCGGCGACGGCGACCAGGTCCCACTCCAGGCCCTTGGCGGCGTGCGCGGTGAGCAGGCGTACCGCCTCACCCCGGTCCGCGGCGGCGGCGAGCGTGTCGGCGGGCAGTTCCTGGCCGAGCACGTGGTCGAGGAAGACCTCGGTGCGCGCCCCTGGCAACCGGTCGGTGAACCGGGCCGCCGCGTCGAAGAGCACCAGCACGGCGTCCAGGTCACGGTCGGCGGCCTCGGCCCGCCAGCGCTGGGCCGTCTCGTGCTCGCCGGTGGCCGCCCGGCCGCGGGTGATCGCTCCGGCCCAGCGCTCGGCCAGCCCGCTCTCCCGCCACACCGCCCAGAGCACGTCCTCCGCGGTGGCGCCGGGCGCGCCGGCGGCCTGTCGGGCGGTCGCCAGCAGGTGCGCCACGGCCTGCGCGGGCGCCGCCCAACGCCGCTCGATGGTGGCCAGCTCGGCCGGGTCGCGCAGCGCCTCCACCAGCAGCTCGCCGGAGGGTCGACGGTCACCGCCGGCCAGCGCGAGCGCCCGCAGCCCCTGCCGCAGCCGCCGCTCGGCCAGCGGGTCGGCACCGCCCAACGGCGAGTGCAGCAGCGCGACGGCCGCCTCCTCGTCCAGCCGGTCGGGGTCGAGCGCGCAGCGGAGCAGGAGCAGCAGCGGGGCCACCGCCGGCTGGAGGTGCAGCGGCAGGTCCTCGCCGTGCACCACGGTCGGCACGCCCGCGGTGTGCAGGGCGCGCCGCAGCGACGGGAGCTGTCGCCCGGTGGACCGGACCAGCACCGCCATCCGGGACCAGGGCACCCCGTCCAGCAGATGCGCCTCACGCAGGGTGTGGGCCAGCCAGGCCGACTCGCTGGTGGCCGAGCGGAAGGTGCGGACGTCCACCGCGCCGGCCGGCGCGTCGGGGAGCGGGCGCAGCCGCCGGTGCGCCGCCGGGCCGCGCAGCCGACGGGCCAGCCGGGCGGTCGCCGCCAGCAGCGCCGGCCCGGCCCGGTAGGAGGTGGTCAGCACGACCTGGGCGGCCGGCGCGCCGGAGGCGGTGCGGAACCGGTGGCCGAACGTGGCGACCGCGGCCGGGTCGGCGCCCCGGAAGGCGTACGTGGAGGAGTCCGGGTCGGCGAACGCGACCAGGGACTTGCCGCCGCCGGCGACCACGGCGAGCAGGTCCACCTGGGCCGGGTCGGTGTCGGCCAGCTCGTCGACGTAGACGTGGGTCAGGCGGCGACGCTCGGCGGCGAGCAGCTCCGGGTCGTCGAGCAGCATGCCGGTGGCGGCCCGCACCAGCTCCGCCGGGTCGTACGCGATCGAGCCCCGGTTGCTCACGTCGCGCAGCGCGAGCACCGCGACGTACTCCCGGAGGAAGCGGGCGGCGGCCGGCCAGTCGGCGCGGCCCAGCTTCTCGCCGAGCCGGGCCAGCTCGACCGGGCCGACCCCCCGCTCGGCGGCCCGCATCAGCAGGTCGCGGAGCTGCTGGGCGAACGCCCGGGTGCGCAGCGCGGGAAGCAGGTCCTCCGGCCAGCCGACCGGGTCGTCGCCGGGCTCCGCACCGACGACGTCGAGCAGCTCGCGGATGATCAGATCCTGCTCCGGGCCGGTGAGCAGCCGCGGTGAGGGCTCACCCCGTTCGGCGGCGGCGCGGCGGAGCAGCCCGAAGGCGTACGCCGGGAACGTGCGGACCAGCGGCTCGCGGACCACGCGGTGCCCGTCCCCGGCGATCCGGGCCTCGATCCGCCGGCGCAGCTCGGTGGCGCCGCGCCGGCCGAAGGTGAGCACCAGCACCCGCTCCGGGTCGACGCCCTCGGCCACCCGGGCGGCGACCGCCTCGACCAGGGTGTCGGTCTTCCCGGTGCCGGGACCGCCCACGACCAGCATCGGCCCGTCGGTGTGCGCGACGACCTCGGCCTGCACCGGGTCGGCCCGACGCCGGTCGCCCACGGTGGGGCCCGAGTCTCCGGTCGGCTGCCGGCCGGGCTGCCCGGCCTCGATCGAAGGGTGCGCGGCATCGCCCGTCGACCCCCCGGATCGCGGCTCCGTCACGGCCGGCCCGTCGGACCGGCCCACCCCCTGCCCCGCCCCGGCGTCGTGGGTGACCCCCGCCCCCGCGCCGCCGGGCCGGCGCACCAACCGGTACGCCTGCATCACGGACATCCCACCACGCCGGTACGACACCCGGTAACCGACGCCGCCCCGCGCGCCGCAGCTCACCGAGAGCGCGGCCATCCGGCCGCTCCCCCGACAACCACCGCCCTACGTGGCGCGCAACCCCGATCATCCCCACCCAGAGCTCGGCTCGGCTCGGCTCGGCTCGGCTCGGCTCGGCTCGGCTCGGCTCGGCTCGGCTCGGCTCGGCTCGGCTCGGCTCGGCTCGGCTCGGCTCGGCTCGGCTCGGCTCGGCTCGGCTCGGCTCGGCTCGGGAGATCTTGGTATGGAATGGCCCCTATAGGGGCACCTTCCTACCAAGATCTACCTGGCTCCTGCCAGGTGGGAGGAGACTCCTGAAAGTTGGGAGCCGAGACGCAGCCGAGAGGCGGACGGGCGGCGGCGGGGTGCGGCAGGCATGGGGGCGGGCGAGGGGGCGGCGCTGCGGAGGGCGGGCGAGGGGGCGGCGCTGCGGAGGGCGGGCGCGGCGTCAGTTCGGGCGGATCGCGCGGGGCCTCGGCCGACCTGGGCGCTCACGACGGATCGGGCCGAAGCTGGGCAGGATCAGGCCGGAAAGGGGAGCCAAGCCGAGGGCGTGCCGGGAAACAGGGCCGAGCCAGGCCGGGTCGAAGGGCCCTCAGGTGAGGCGGGCGTCGATGAGGTCGAGCGCGGCGGGCACGCTGTCGGCGACCATCAGCAGGTCGAGACCGGCCGGCTTGAGGAAGTGGCGATCGGCCAGGGTGCGCAGCCAGTCGAGCAGCGGCCGGTAGAAGCCGTCGGCGTCGACCAGCACCATCGGCTTGGCGTGCAGGGTCAGGGTGGCGGTGGTCCAGACCTCGAACAGCTCGTCGAGCGTGCCCAGCCCGCCGGGCAGCGTGACGAACGCGTCCGACTTGTCGACCATCAGCGTCTTGCGGCTGGCCATCCCGTCGGTCACCAGCAGTTCGTCGGCGGCCAGGTCGGCGACCTCCAGGTCGACCAGGGCCTGCGGGATGACACCCAGCGTGCGGCCGCCGGCGGCCCGCGCCCCGTCCGCCACCGCGCCCATCATCCCGACGCAGCCGCCGCCGCTGACCAGCGTGTGCCCGCGCCGGGCCAGCTCCGTGCCGGTCTCGGTGGCCAACGCCAGCCAGTGCGGGTCGAGGGTGCGGGAGGACGCGCAGAACACGCAGACGTTGGCCATGTCAGCGCGACCCGGCCGGGCCCTCGGGTGCGGCCTCGGCGGCGGCCTGCTGGTCGGCGGCCACCCGGGCGACCGCCTCCTCGCGGACCGCCTCCTGCTCGGCGGAGAGCACCGCCTCGGCCTCCACGATGTGCCGGACCGCCTCGTTGACGTCGTCGGTGACGCAGATCAGGTCGAGGTCGCCGGGCCCGATCTTGCCCTCGGCCGCCATGGTGTCGCGCAGCCAGTCGAGCAGGCCGCCCCAGTAGTCCACGCCCATCAGCACCACCGGGAACCGGGTCACCTTGCCGGTCTGCACCAGGGTGAGCGCCTCGAAGAGTTCGTCCATGGTGCCGAAGCCGCCGGGCAGCACCACGAACGCCTGGGCGTACTTGACGAACATGGTCTTGCGGGCGAAGAAGTAGCGGAAGTCGATGGCGAGGTCGACCCAGTCGTTGAGGCCCTGCTCGAACGGCAACTCGATGCCGAGCCCGACGGAGAGGCCACCGGCCTCGCCGGCGCCCCGGTTGGCGGCCTCCATCACGCCCGGCCCACCGCCGGTGATCACCGCGTAGCCGGCCCGGGCCAGCGCGCCGCCCAGTTCCTCGGCCAGCCGGCACTCCGGGCTGTCCGGCTTGCTGCGGGCCGAGCCGAAGACGCTGACCGCGGGCGGCAGGTCGGCGAGCGTGTCGAACCCCTCGACGAACTCGGACAGGATCCGCAGCGCCCGCCAGGCGTCCTTGGTCTTCCAGTCGCTGCGCCCCCGGGAGTCGAGCAACCGCTGGTCCGCGGTGCTGGTCGGGATCGCCCGGTTGCGCAGCGTGACCGCTCCCCGGTGCCGCTCCATCCGCGGCCCCTGCTCAGCCGGCCTCCCGCTGCTCTCGCTCATGGGGCCACCGTAGTGGAGCGGCAGCGACCCGGCGCGCAGGCCGGCGAGCCGGAGAAAATCTTTGCGATCAAGGCAACTAATTCGCTCGCTGGTACGTCTTACTATTCACATACCCGGTATGCCTGGGAGACGCGCCTTCGGGGGAGGAGCCAGCGTTTTGATCAGCAACAGCGAGATGATCCGGATTCGGCGGCAGATGCAGCGGCGGATCCACGACGTGGTGGCCGAGCGCCGCCGCGCCCGGATGATGGAGGCCCACCGCGCCGAGCCCACCGGCGCGGCCGACGAGGCGGACACGCCGCTGACCACGAGCGTCTGACGATCCGGGGCCCGCGACGCCGGGCGCGGGCCCCGGATTCCGTACGTCAGGCCGGGGCGAGCCAGCGGTGCAGGGTGGCCGCGCCGTCACGGATCTTGGTCAGCTCGACGTGCTCGTCCTTGTGGTGGGCCAGGTTCGGGTCGCCGGGTCCGAAGTTGAGCGCCGGGATGCCCATCGCGGCGAACCGCGCCACGTCCGTCCAGCCGAGCTTGCCGATCGGCGCGGCGCCGACCGCGGCCAGGAACTCCTGCGCGGCCGGGCTGTCCAGCCCCGGGGCCGCACCGGCCGCCGCGTCGGTGACCGTCAGGTCGAAGCCGGCGAAGACCTCGCGCAGGTGTGCCTCCGCCCCCGCCGGGTCCCGGTCCGGGGCGTACCGGTAGTTGATCTCGATCTCGCAGAGGTCGGGGATGACGTTGCCGGCGACCCCGCCGTGGATCCCCGTCGCGTTGAGCCCTTCGCGGTAGTCGCAGCCCTCGATGGTCACCCGACGTGCCTCGTACGCGCCCAGGCGGCGCAGCACCTCCCCGGCGCCGTGGATGGCGTTCACCCCGTGCCAGGACCGGGCCGCGTGGGCCCGCTCGCCGCGCGTGGTGACGATCGCCCGCATCGTGCCCTGGCAGCCCGCCTCCACGATCCCGTAGGTGGGCTCCAGCAGCACCGCGAAGTCGGCCTGGAGCCACTCGGGGTGACTCTGGCTCACCAGGGTGAGGCCGTTGTAGCGCGACTCGATCTCCTCGGCCTCGTAGAAGAAGTAGGTGACGTCGTAGCGCGGGTCGGCCAGCGTCACGGCCAGGTGCAGCGCGAACGCCACCCCGGACTTCATGTCCGAGGTGCCGCAGCCGTACATCAGGTCGCCGCGCATGGTGGACGGGAAGTTGCCGTTGAGCGGGACGGTGTCCAGGTGGCCGGCGAGCACCACCCGCTGCGGCCGGCCCAGCTCGGTGCGGGCCATCACGGTGTTCGAGTGTCGATAGGTACGCAGGTGCGGTACGCCTCGCAGCACCTCCTCGACGCAGTCGGTGATCGCCTTCTCGTTGAGGGACACCGACTCGATGTCGACCAGGGCACGGGTCAGCGCCACCGGATCGGCCAGGACCTCGGGGGTCAACGGGTTCTGCATGTCTCGCACGGTACCGTCATCCTCGGTGGGTGCGAGGCACACGTTCCGCGCCCGCGGCCGCGAGCAGCGGCGGACGCCGCCGCCGGAAAAGAGAGGTGTCACCGTGACGTCCGCACCATCCGCCTGGGGCATCGGCCTGGCCACCGTCACCGCCGACGACCAGGTGCTCGACACCTGGTACCCGACCGGCAAGCTGGGCCTCGGCGAGCTGCCCCTGGTGCCCGGGGAGGACCAGGCCGACGTGCTGGACCTGCCGCCGGGCGCGATCGGCGAGCGGGCGCTGCCCGGCCTGCGTACCGTCGAGGTGACCACGGTGATCGGCTCGCTGGACGACCCGATCAAGGACGCCGCCGACGCGTACCTGCGGTTGCACCTGCTCTCCCACCGCCTGGTGCGGCCCAACGAGCTCAACCTCGACGGCATCTTCGGCAAGCTCGCGAACGTGGCCTGGACCTCGGCCGGGCCGTGCCCGCCGGAGCGGGTCGACGAGCTGCGCGTCATCGAGCGGGCCGCCGGCCGCCACCTGGCGGTCTACGGGGTGGACAAGTTCCCCCGGATGACCGACTACGTGGTGCCGGCCGGCGTGCGGATCGCCGACGCGGACCGGGTCCGGCTCGGCGCGCACCTGGCCGCCGGCACCACCGTGATGCACGAGGGGTTCTGCAACTTCAACGCCGGCACGCTGGGCACCTCGATGGTCGAGGGGCGGATCGTGCAGGGCGTGGTGGTGGGCGACGGCTCCGACGTCGGCGCGGGCGCCTCGATCATGGGCACGCTGTCCGGTGGCGGCACCGACAAGGTGCGCATCGGCGAGCGCAGCCTGGTCGGCGCGAACGCCGGCATCGGCATCTCGCTCGGTGACGACTGCGTGGTGGAGGCCGGCTGCTACGTCACCGCCGGTTCCAAGGTCACCCTGCCGGACGGCCGGGTGGTCAAGGCCCGCGAGCTGTCCGGGGTGGACGGGCTGCTGTTCTGGCGCAACTCGGTGACCGGCGCGCTGGAGGCCAGGCCGCGCACCGGCCGGGGCATCGAGCTGAACGCCGCCCTGCACGCGAACGACTAGTTGACGACCCCGTCCGGGTCCGCGGCACGATCGCCGCGGACCCGGACGGTCGGACTCACCGCAGGCGGTACGCCTGGATGATCCGCTGGGTAACCGTGTTGCCGGCGTCGTCGCGGGCCCAGGCCCGCAGCGACACGTAGCCGGGCCCGGCCGGGTGCCGGACCGTGGCGGCCCAACCGGCGCCCTGCTTCTTCACTGTCGCCTTCCGCCAGGTCTTCCCGCCGTCGTAGGAGACGTCGACGGTGAGTGCCTTGACCTTGCCGGCCGGCGCGCCGGGCTGGCGTTGCACCGTCACCGGGACGGTGAACGTCCGGCCGGCCGGCGCGTTGCCGTCCACCGAGAGCGACGGGGCGAACCGGATCGCCATCGCCGGCAGCCGTGCCGGCTTGTCGCCCGGCACCCGCTTCGAGCGGAACGTCCAGCTCGCCGAGACCTCGGTGCTCAGGTCGGTGAAACTGCGCTTCGCCAGCGTGTCGACCCGGTAGTTCGCGACGCCCGGCGGCACCTCGAACTCGCCGTATCCGGCGGCCTCGATCTCACCGACCAGCTTGCCGTTGCGGTAGAGCGCGGTGCGTGCGGTGTCGTTGAGCGAACCGCCCGGGTGCCCGGCCGCGTCGCTGTGCACCGGCAGCGAGATCACCACCGTGTTCCCGGTGCGGGTGATGCCCTGGTCCGGCCAGCGCGGCTGCGCGAAGGACGGGCCGTACGGCGCGTTGTTCCAGTGCTCCGTGTAGTTGTGGCCGGACCGGAAGCGGGTGGGCCCGGACTCCAGCACCGCCTGCGTGTCCAGCCAGCCTTCCTCGGCGCGCTTGCCGAAGTCCAGCTCGAAGTTCCAGCGCGTGCGGGCCGTGCTGAGGTGCTCGACCCGCTTGCCCGGCACCTGGACCGGCACGACGATCGCCGAACCTCCCATGTTGTAGTCGGGCTCCGGGTAGACGATGCGCTCGTTCTCCAGGCCCGCGTAGCCGTTCGCGAACCGGTTCGTGACGTGGGCCAGGTCGGCGGGCCGGTAGTGCCGGACGAAACCGGTCGGGAAGCGACCGGGGAACAACTCGTTCAGGCCGTAGAAGTAGGGGCTGCGTTCCGGCGCCTTCGCGTCGAGCCACTGGCTGGCCAGCGAGCCGACGAAGACCTTGTCGGAGACGTTGCGGCCGAGCTGGGCCGAGTAGAGGCCGTCGAAGGTGTCCGTCCAGAGCCCGAAGCTGGCGTAGTAGTCGCCGAAGCCCCAGGCCGCGGTGAAGTCGATCAGCAGCGGGGCGGCGCCGCGCTGCGGCACGGTGCTGCGGACCGGCTTGCCCCGTCGGGCGTCGAGGTCGAGCCGCTGGTTGCCCTTCACCACCAGTTCCGGCTGGGTCAGCATGGAGATCTCCGACCAGCCCTGGTCACCGTCGACGAAGAGCAGGCTCTGCACCCCGTAGCGGCCCTTGGGCACCCGGACGGTGGCCTCGCCGTCGGCGTCGAACACGTCGCGGGTGACGCCGTCGTCGAGCCCGATCAGGGTGGTGTAGTAGCTGCCGGTGAGGGCGCCGGCCCGGTTGCGGTGGGTCAGCGTCAGGTCGTAGCTCTCCACCTCCCGGTTGACCGCCAGCGGGGTCACCGCGACGGTGTCGCCGGACCGGGCGGTCAGCCGGCCGGTCCAGTAGCCGTCGACACCAAGCCGGGTGTCGACCACGACGGTGACCTGGGCGGTGCCGCCGGCCGGGACGGTGAGCCGGGTCGCGCTGAGGGTGACCATGCCGGCCGGCGCGGACCGGCCGCCCGGGCCGGTGAACTCGGCGCCCAGGTCGAGCGTGAGCGCGGCGGCGCCTCCGTTGCGGTAGGTGACGGTGCGGCTGATCGGCTGGTCGTCGCCGTGCGGCCAGAGCGCGACGCCGAACGAGACCGACGGCGGTTCACTGGTCACCTGCTCGGTGATCGCGTGGGCCAGGTCGACCCGGCCGGCGCCCTGCTGGAACGCGGTCTGCTCCGGGTGCGGCCGGGCGGAGGCCATCAGGGTGGCCTTGTAACGGCCCGCGTTCCAGCCGGGGTGCTGCTGGGCGATCAGCGCCACCGCGCCGGCCACGTGCGGGGCCGCCATCGAGGTGCCGGAGAGGGAGACGTACTTGTCCCCCACCGGGTCGCCGATCTGGCCGTGGGCCGCGCGGGCGGCCACGATGTCCACGCCCGGCGCGGTGATGTCCGGCTTGATGGCCCCGTCACCGACCCGCGGGCCGCGGCTGGAGAAGTCGGCCAGGTCGTCGTTCCGGTCGACCGCGCCGACCGAGAGCGCGGCGTCGGCAGTGGACGGCGAGCCGACCGAGCCGTCGGCGCCGTCGTTGCCGGCGGAGATCACGAAGAGCGTGCCGGTCTGCGCGGTGAGCGTCTCGACCGCCTGCTCCAGTGGATCGACCTCCGGGGTGTCCCAGCCGCCCAGGCTCAGGTTGGCCACGGTGGCGTGCTGCTCGGCGGCGGCCCACTGCATGCCGGCGAGGATCGCCGACTCGGTGCAGCCGTACTCCTCGCAGACCTTTCCGGACAGCAGCGTGGCGTCCGGCGCGACGCCCCGGTACTTGCCGCCGGAGGCGGCGCCGCTGCCGGCGATGATCGAGGCGACGTGGGTGCCGTGGCCGACGATGTCGTCCGGGTTCGCCTCCTCGCTGAAGTTGCGCGACTCGGCGACCTTGCCGGCCAGGTCCGGGTGGGTGAGGTCGACGCCGGTGTCGAGCACCGCGACCTTGACCCCCTTGCCGGTCCAGCCGGCGGCCCAGGCGGTCGGCGCGCCGATCTGCGGCACGCTGTGGTCCAGTGTCAGTTGCCGCCGGCCGTCCAGCCAGATCCGGTCGACACCCCCCGCCGCGTCGAGCCGGGCGCCGGAACGGTCCGTGGCGACGGCCCGCCAGAGCGCGCCGGTGTCGGACTTGGTCGCGCTGAGCGCCGCGCCGCCGATCGCCGGCAGGTCGCGGGTCACCCGGGTGCCGGCGAGCGGGGCCGCCGTCCGCCGGGCCGCCCCCGAGCGGTACGACACCAGCAGCGGCGTGTTGTCGCGGTGCGCGTCGTCGTACCCGGCCGCGATCAGCCCGGTGACGTCGAACAGGCGCGGGTCGAGCCGGCCGGACCGGACCAGCGGCAGCGCGTCCTGGGGGACCACGCTGAGGCCGGTCTTCTCGCGGCGGACCAGGAACTGGAGCTTGGCGCGCCCGGCGCCGGGGCGGACCGCCGCGCGGTTGCCGTCGGCGACGGTGACCTGGTCGCCGGTGATCAGGGTGACGGTGGTGGACTGACCGGACGGCCCGGTGCGGGCGGACGGACCGGTCGGGGCCGCCGGGGTGGCGGCGTGTGCGGGCACCGGCAGTCCGAGTGCCAGGCCCAGGGTGAGGCCGAGTGCGGCCAGTTTTCTGCGGTTCCGGGGCAACCTTTTCTCCTCCGTGAGGCGTCATCGTCGATGAGGAACACATCGACGCGGGTTATCAGAATTACATACCGGGTATGTAACTGGAAGTCGCCATTCCGACTCGATCCGTTCCACCCGAGCGGCCGAACCCGGGATGATCCCCCGATGACCTCCATGAAGGACCGCATGCTGGCCGGCGAGCCGTACATCGCCGACGACCCCGCGATCGTCGCCGACCTCGACCGCGCCGACCGCCTCACCGAACGGTTCAACCGCAGTTCCGCCGAGGACCCGCAGGGCCGCGCCGCCGCCCTGCGCGAGCTGCTCGGCTCACTCGGCGAGGGCGCCTGGGTACGACCGCCGTTCCACTGCGACTACGGCTACCAGACCCACATCGGGGCGCGCAGCTTCGTCAATTTCAACGCGGTCTTCCTCGACGTCGCCCGGATCACCGTGGGCGCGGACGTCCAGATCGGACCGAACGTGCAACTGCTCACCGCCACCCATCCGGTGGAGCCGGAGGCCCGCCGGGCCAAGTGGGAGGCGGCCCAACCGATCACCATCGGCGACAACGTCTGGCTCGGCGGCGGCGTGATCGTGCTCGCCGGGGTGAGCATCGGCGACAACACGGTGGTCGGCGCCGGCGCGGTGGTGACCCGCGACCTCCCGGCGAACGTGGTGGCGGTGGGCAACCCCGCCCGCCCGATCAGAGCCCTCGAATAACCGCCTGAGCTGCGGAAACAACCCCTTCGGGGGGATGCGGATTCCGGAATCAGCGTGCACTCTGGGTAGTGAGATGCTCACTCTGGGGAGGCCGCGATGGAGCGCGTGCTGGAACTACGGGTCCACGGGGTGTCGAACACCCCACCGGATCAGCTGCTGGGCCTCGACCCCGGAGCGGGAGCCGGCGGCACGCCACCGGAGCTGGTGGCCGGCGGACAGGTGACCGGTTTCTTCCGTTCCGCCACCGCCGCGCGCGACGACCCGATCAGCGTCGAGGCGTACAGCTGGGGGAAGTTGACCTCCGGCGCGCGGACCCGGCGGGACGTCGAACGCGCCCTCTGGACGCTGCTGCTCCCGTTCGCCCTGGCCAACGTCGCGCTGCACGCCCGGGCCGGCATCCCCGCGGACCCGGACCGGGAACGCTGGGCCAGCCGGTCCGGCATCACCGCCTGGCTCATCCGGCTGTTCTGCCTGAGCCTGACCTGCACCCTGGTGATCACCGTGACCGGGATCGGGGTGGACCTCGTCGGCTGGCAGTGCGTGAGCCGGGAGTGCCTCGGCCAGATCCCCGGGCCGTGGGAGTTCCTCGGCGACCCCTGGTGGCGTCAGGGCACCCGCACGCTCGCCGTCGGGCTGCTGCTGCCGCTGCTCGTGCTCGGCGCCATCGGGGTGCTCGCCTGGCGCACCTACCAGTACGAGGCGGAGATGCCGGCCGAACCGCGCCACCGGCCGGCCGGCCACGACGACGGGCCGGCCGAGCCGCCCGAGCCGCTGGAGAACCCGCTGCAGGACCCGACGTTCTGGAACGGGGAGGGCCAGTTGCGCCGGGCCGCGGTGCTGCACCTGTGCACCGGAGCGGTGGTCGCCGCCGCCGTGCCGGTCACCGCGGTACTGATCATGGATCCGCCGCGCGGCCTGCGGGCCGCGGTCGCCTGGCCGACCGTGCTGCTGTTCGCCACCGTGGTGACCATCGCCGTGATCGCGGTGGGCCGCCCCTGGCTCAGCCGCCGCCAGGGAGCCACCCCGCTGGGTCGGTGGAGCATCGCGGTGGCGGCGCTCACCGGGCTCGGGCTGATCGGCACATTCGTGCTCCTGCTGCTCCCGGACGGCCCGGCCGGGACCCCGTTGACCGGCTACCGGCCACCGGTCGGATGCGCGAGCACCCCGGCCCTCGCCGGCTGTGCCGCCGGGCGGCCGCTGCCCGGCTACGAGACCGCGCTCGCCTGGCTCGTCACCTACCAGGTGCTGCTGCTGGTGGCCATCGGCGCCGCGAACCGCTCCGGCCGGCGGGCGCTGGTCGGGCCGGTGGCCGCCGCCGCGCTGCTGCCGCTCGCGGTGGCCTGGATCGAACGCGGCCTGCCCGGCCTACCCGCCGCGCCGGCCGGGCTGCACACCTGGATGCTCGTCGGCCCGGCCATCGCGGTGGCCGTCGCCGGGCTGCTGCTGCCCCGGCTCCAGCCCGCGGTGCCGACCCAGCCGCTCGGCGCGTACACCGGTCTGGCCTGGCACGGCTGCGCGCCGGCGGTCATCGCCGGCTTCGGCTGGATGATGGCCGTCGCGTACTGCGCCGGGCTGCTCTACTGGGTCAGCGAGCGGCTGGCCGGCCCGCGCGAACCCGGCGACCCGAGTAGCGTGGTCCCACCGCTCGCCGTCTTCTGGGCCGGGCTGGCCTGCGTGATCGGGCTGGTCACCCTGCTCGGGTTGCTGATCCGCGTCGCGGTCCTGCTGCACGGCCTGCGCCGCGCCGAGTACGCCGGGCTGACCGCCGCCGGCGGCCTCTCCGCCCACGACCTGCGCCGGTGCCGCGACGTCAGCACCTACCGGGCGTTGCACCGGCTGGTGGGCGAGCACGCGGTCCGGTTGATCGGCTGCTACGCGGCCGTGTCCGCGGTCCTGATCACCCTCTGCTGCGCCGCCGCGCTCTCCGGCCACCGGCCCGACCCGCTCTCCCCGCCCGGCTGGCAGACCGTGATCCACGGGACCGCCGAACTCGGTGACGCCGTACTCGGTTGGCTGCCGGTGGTGACCAGCGCGCTCGGGCTGCTCATCTACCGCACCGACTCGGTACGCCGCTCGGTCGGGGTGATCTGGGACGTGTGCACGTTCTGGCCGCGGGCCGCGCACCCGCTCGCCCCGCCCAGCTACGCCGAGCGGGCCGTGCCGGAACTCCAGACCCGGGTGGCCGGGCTGCTGGCGCTGCCGCCGCAGCACCCGGACCGGATGGACGGCGTGATCCTCTCCGGCCACAGCCAGGGCACCGTCATCTGCGCCGCGGTGCTGCTGCAACTGCCCAGCCGGTGGCGGCGGCGCACCTGGTTCTTCTCCTACGGCTGCCAGCTCACCCGCCTCTACGGCCGGGTCTTCCCGTCCTACTTCGGCCCGGAGCGGCTGCGCACCCTGGCCCGGGCCGTCACCTGGCCGGGCGGGCACGTGGCCTGGACCAACTTCTGGCGGGACACCGACCCGCTCGGCTGGCAGGTCAGCGCCGGGCAGCGGGACGTGCCGGTGGCCGACCCGGAGGCGTTGCACCCGTCCGGCGGGGAGGTCGCCGACCCGCCCATCCGCAGCCACAGCGGCTACCCCGACGCGGTGGAGTTCGCCCGCGAGCGGGCCGTGGTGGCCCGCCTGCTACGCCGGAGCGTGCCGTCACCCCGACCGGGGGCCGGCTGAGCGCGGCCTCACGCGCGACCCGCCGGCCACCGTCGCGCCGGGCCGACCGCCCGGCGGCGGTCGGTCAGCGTCGCAACGGGACGTCCGCCCGGCGGCGGTCGGTCAGTCGCGCCGTCAGCCGGGCGGCGGGCCGGTCAGCCGGACCACCAGGTCGGCGTGCGCGGCCGTGCCGGCGACCAGCCGGGCGTTCTCCTCGTCGCTGCCCAGCGCCCAGGCGCGGGCCTGCTCCGGTGACTTCCCGTAGGCCTCGTGCCGGGCGGTGAGGCGGCGCAACCGCACCTCGGCGTCCAGATCGAGGAACCAGGCCTGGTGCAGCAGCGAGCGCACCTCCTCCCACGGGTCGTCCCGCAGCAGCAGGTAGTTGCCCTCGGTGACCACCAGTCGCACCTCGGGCGGCACCTCGATCGCGCCCGCGACCGGCTCCTCCAGGTCGCGGCGGAACTCCGGCGCCCACACCGAGGTCGGCTCCAGCCGCCGCAACCGGCGCAACGTGGCCACGAACCCGTTGACGTCGAACGTGTCCGGCGCGCCCTTGCGCGCCGCCCGCCCCAACCGGGTCAGCGCCGAATTGGCCAGGTGGAAGCCGTCCATCGGCACCAGCCGGGCGCTCGGGCCGACCTCGGCGACGACCCGCTCCGCCAGGGTGGACTTGCCCACGCCGGGCGCGCCGGCGATGCCGAGCAGCTGCCGGGGACCGTCCTCGGCCAGCGCCCGCGCGCGGGCGACCAGCTCGTCGAGCGCGAGCACCCGGGCCGGCGGCATCAGCCGAGCACCGGCTCGCTGATGGTGAACCGCGCCTCGACCGCCGCCTGCACCGGCTGCGGCACCGGGTCCAGCTCCAGCTCCGGTGCGGACTCGCCGGACCGGGCGTAGGCCGCCTTGGACAGCATCGGCGGGGCCGCGGTCAGGCCGGTGTCGGCCAACTCGCGCAGTGCGGTGACACGGGCGCCGAGCGCCTCGGCGTATTCCCGGGCCCGGGCCAGGGCGTCGGTGATCGCGGCCTGCCGCGCCTCCCGGTAGGCCGGATTGTCCGGCCGCAGCGACCACACCGGACCGGCCACCTCGACCTGCTCCTGGTCGGCCAGGCGGAGCATCAGCTCGCCGAGCGAGGTGAAGTCGGTGACCGTGACCGTGGTGCCGACGCTGCCCTGCCAGGCCACCACGCGGTCACCCGCGCGCTTCGTCACCGGCCAGACGTTGACCTGGCCGGTCTCCCGCCGGTCCACGGCCGGCTCGGCCGCGTCCAGCAGCGCCCGCACCGCGGCGGCCCGCTCCGCCAGCCGGGTCAGCGTGGTCTCCCGATCGCGGTCCCGGGCGACCGCGGTCACCGTGAAGCGGGCCAGCTCGGGAGCGACCTCCCGGTAGGCCTCGCCGCGTACCGCCACGACCGGTGCGTCCGCCATGCCGCTCAGCCTAACGGCGGGGTGGCCGGCAGGTGCGCCGTGTACCTCACCGCGCCGGCCGCCATCCGGCACCCGGTCAGGTGGCCCCCCGCCGCGCCCACCTCGCGCAGGTAGGCCAGCTCGACCGCGGGGTCCGCGCCGGCCGGGAACTCCCGCCGGTGCGAGGTGAACGCGCGGCCCCGCAGCGCGGCCCGCGCGGTGCGGGCCTCGGCCAGCCGGCCGGTCAGCGCCGCGGCGTCCCCGGCGCGCAGCGCGCCGGTCAGCTCGTCCAGGAAGGCGCTCACCTCGGTCAGCTCGGCCAGCACCCGGTCCCGGTTGCCGAGCAGCATGTTGGCGGTCCGCTCGGGCGGGCCCCCGGCGACCCGGGTGCCGTCGGAGAAACTGCCGGCGGCCAGTGCCAGCACCGCGTCCCGCAGCGCCGAGCGCTGTACCGCGCCGGCGAGCGCACCGGCCAGCAGGTGCGGCAGGTGTGAGGCGAGCGCCGCGGCGGCGTCGTGCTCCGGGGCCGACATCGGCACCACCCGGGCGTGGAAGACGTCGACCAGCAGCGCGGCGAGCCGCCGGAACGCGTCCACCCCGGTCGGGCCCGGGCAGAGCACCCAGGCGGCGCCGTCGAGCAGCTCCGGTGCGGCGGCACCGAGACCGGCCCGGTCGGCGCCGGCCATCGGGTGACCCGGCACGAACCGGTGCCCGAGCCCCTGCGCGGTGGCGGAGGTGGCCACCTCCGCCTTCACGCTGCCCACGTCCGTCAGCACGCACCGGTCGTCGGTGGCGGCGGCCACCCGGGCCAGCGTGGCGGGCAGCGTGGGCAGCGGACCGCAGACGAACACCACGTCCCGGCCGGCGACCGCCTCCTCGACCTCGTCCGGGGCCGCGACGCCACGCTCGCGCACCTGCCTCCGGGCCGCCGGATCGGGGTCCCAGGCCGCCACGTCCAGCCCGGCGTCGCGGAGCCGGAACAACACCGAGCCACCGATCAGCCCGGTCCCGACCACCGCCGCGCGTGCCAGCCCGCCGGCCTCGCCCACCATCGGCCCACCTCGGCGTCCGCGTCGTCGGCGGAGCCCGGGCGGCCCCGCGGGAAGTCCCGCCGAGGATATCGCCCGCCGTCCCGCCGAGGACCGGGGTGTAAGGCGGGGCCCCTTCTTAACATCCGGTGTTAACAAGGGGCCCCGCCTCTACCGGAAGCGTTAAGCGGGGGCCCCGCCTTACCGGATCGTCGGTGGAGATCGATCCGTCCGGACGGTGGATGTCCACACCGGGGCCGCGTCGTACGGTCCTCCGGCGGCTCGCCCGGAACGACCGGTCGGGCCTTCGTCAACGGGGGAAGGGACACTCATGTCCGCGACGTACCGGGCGCTCGCCTCGGTGGTCATGTTGATCGGTTTCTACGTCGTCGCGCTGCTCCAGCTCGCCGCCGTGATCGCGCTCGGGGTCTGGCTGTTCGGCCACACCACCGGGCTGATCACCGGCAAGCTGCTGCTGCCGCTGGTGGTCGCGCTCGGCGCGGTGGGCGTCGGGATGTGGAAGGCGATCCGTACGAAGAACGAGCCGGCGCCCGGCCTGGTCCTGGACGAGCGGGCGGCGCCCCGGCTCTGGGCCACCGTGCGGGAGCTGGCCGTCGCGGTCGGCACCCGGGCGCCGGACGAGATCCGGCTGGTGCCGGAGGTGAACGCCGCGGTCGGCGAGCAGAGCCGGCTGCTCGGCCTGGTCGGCGGCCGGCGCACGCTCTACGTCGGGCTGCCGCTGCTGCAGGCCATGCGGTCCGACCAGCTCCGCTCGGTGCTCGCGCACGAGCTGGGCCACTACTCCGGCCGGCACACCCGCCTCGGCGGGGTGGCCTACCGGGGCCGGCTCGCCATCGGGGAGACGATCGAGCGGATCAGCCCGCGCAACCCGATCGGCTGGGTGTTCAAGGGCTACGCGCTGCTCTACCTGATGGTGGACAACGCCGCCTCGCGCCGCCAGGAACTGGAGGCGGACCGGGCGTCGGTGGCAATCGCCGGCACCGAGGCGGCCACCTCCGCGCTGCGTACGCTGCCGGCGCTGGACGCCGCCTGGGCGTTCTACATGCGCCGCTACGTCGAGTCGGGCTGGTCGGCCGGGCTGGCCCCGGACGACCTCTTCGGCGGTTTCGCGGAGCTGCTCGACGCCCGCCGCGAGGAGATCGACTCGCTGCGGGAGAACGCGCCGGAGCGGGAGCCGTCCCGCTGGGACACCCACCCGCCGATCGGTGTCCGCGTCGCCGCGATGGCGGCCGCCGCACCGACCGCGGCGGGGGCGGACGACCGGCCGGCGCGGACGCTGCTCGCCGACGTGGGCGGCGCCGGCCGCCAGCTCCAGGCGCTGGTTGTCGCGCACGGCTCCCGGCGGGTGCTGCCGTGGCCGGAGTTCGTCGCCGAGTCGGTCGCCGCCGACGTGCAGCGGCAGGCGGACGGCATCTACCGGGCCGCCGGCCGGTTCACCGGCACCCCCACGCCGGGCCTGTCGACGGTGCTGGACCTGGTCCGGTCCGGCCGGCTGGGCGAGTTCGCCGAGGGGTTCTTCGACGGCGCCACCCGCAAGGAGGCGGCGACCGCGTTCGCCGGCCCGATGGAGACGCTGCTGGACAACGCGGCGGTCCGCTCCGGCCGGGCCCGCTGGGAGCTGTCCTGGTCCGGCCCGGCCCGGCTGGTCGGCCCGGGCGGGGAGCCGTGGGACCTGGCCGAGGTGGCCAAGCTGGCGGTCGTCCCGGCGAGCCTGGACGAGGCGCTGGCCCGGCTGGCCGAGCTGGGCGTCGACGTGACCGGCGCCACCGTGGTGCAGGCCCGCGCCTCGGCCCGTGACGCCGACCTGATCGGCGGGCTGGCCAACATCAAGATCGACGGCCGGGAGCACGACGTGCTGGTGCTGGACAACGGCCTGGTGCTGATCGCCGACCCGGGCAAGGCCGGCGAGGGCGAGAAGCGGCTGACCACGCTTGTCGGTTCGGTGCCGGTCGCCGAGCTGGCCGGCCGCCACCCCTACCTGCCGTACGAGGAGATCACCTCGGTGGAGGTGCGGCGGGAGGTGCCGCTGAAGGCCACGCTGACGCTGTTCGACGGCCGCACCGTGCAGATGCAGGAGCTGATGGCCAGCGAGTTCCTGGAGAAGCACAGCCGGGACACGCTGCTGAAGGTGTTCCGCCGGATCAACGGCTGAGCGGTGCCAGCCGCCGGCCCTCCCACGAGGGCCGGCGGCCGGCGCTCAGGACTCGGCGAGCCGCCCGGCCACGGCGTCGACGTGCGCGTCGGACTCGGTCAGCGCCACCCGCACGTGCCGGGCGCCGGCCGGGCCGTAGAAGACGCCGGCGGCCACCAGGATGCCGCGCCGGGCCAGCCAGTCGACGGTGTCCCAGCAGTCCTCGTCGCGGGTCAGCCAGAGGTAGAGCCCGGCCTCGGAGTGCTCGACCGTGAAGCCGGCTCCGGTGAACGCGGCCCGCAGCGTCTCCCGCCGGGCCCGGTAGCGCTCCCGCTGGGCGTCGGCGTGCGCCTGATCGGCGAGCGCGGCGACCATGGCGGCCTGCACCGGCGCCGGCACGATCATGCCCGCGTGCTTGCGCACCTTGAGCAGCTCGGCCGTCAACGCCGGGTCGCCGGCCACGAAACCGGCCCGGTAGCCGGCCAGGTTGGAGCGCTTGGAGAGCGAGTGCACCGCCAGCACGCCCGCGTAGGACCCGCCGCACACCTGCGGCGAGAGCACCGAGACGGGTTCGGCGTCCCAACCCAGCGGCAGGTAGCACTCGTCGCTGGCGACCACCGCGCCGCGCTCCCGCGCCCACTCGACCACCTTGCGCAGGTGGGCGGCGGGCAGCACCCGACCGGTCGGGTTGCCCGGCGAGTTGACCCAGACCAGGCGGACCCGGGGATCGGGGCCGAGCGCGGTCAGCGAGTCGCTGCGGACGACGGTGGCGCCGGCCAGCCGCGCGCCGTCCTCGTACGTCGGATAGGCGACCGACGGCACGACGACCACGTCACCGGGACCGAGCCCGAGCAGCGTGGGCAGCCACGCCACCAGCTCCTTCGAGCCGATCGTGGGCAGCACCCCCAGCCCGTCGACGCCCGCGCCGCAGGCCCGGGCCACCCAGGCCGCGATGGCGTCCCGCAGGGCGGGAGTGCCTGCGGTCAGCGGATAGCCCGGCGCGTCCGACGCGTCGGCGAGCGCCTGCCGGATCAGCGGCGGCACCGGGTCGACCGGCGTGCCCATCGAGAGGTTGATGAGACCGCCCGGGTGCGCCGCGGCCGTGGCGGCCGCGGCGTCCAGCGTGTCCCAGGTGAACTCGGGCAGCCGTGCCGAGACCGGCGTGGGCCGGCTCAGTGGCCCTCGCCGCGCGGCGGCTGCGCGGCGACGAAGGTGGCGTCCTTCTCCACCTTGCCGATCTTCGAGGCGCCCCCGGGCGAGCCCAGGTCCTCGAAGAACTCGTAGTTCGCGCCGGTGTAGTCCTTCCACTGCTCCGGCACGTCGTCCTCGTAGAAGATCGCTTCGACCGGGCAGACCGGCTCGCAGGCACCACAGTCGACGCACTCGTCGGGGTGGATGTAGAGCATCCGGTTGCCCTCGTAGATGCAGTCGACCGGGCACTCCTCGATGCATGCCTTGTCGAGCACGTCCACGCACGGCTCGGCGATGATGTAGGTCACCGGTCTTCTCCTCCGCAAGACTCGTCGCGATCATCCGCAACGGTAAGAGCCTAGTATCTCGCCGGGGAGGGGGTCGATCGTGCTCCGACAGCAGGACGTGGGACACCGGATCGTGGTTCGCCGGATTGTGGGGATTCGCGAGGGCCGGCCGCTGTTCTCCGACGCGCTCGGGGAGCTGGTCGAGCTGAGCGAGACCCACATCACCCTGGCCACCGACGGCGGGCCGCTGCGCGTCCCGGTCGGCGAGGTGCACCGCGCCAAGCGGGTGCCGCCGGCCCGCCGGCCGACCGCCGCCGCCGTGATCGCCCTGGAGACCGCCGCGGACGAGGCCTGGCCGGCACCGGTACGCGGACGGCTCGGCGACTGGCGCCTACGGTCCGCCGCCGGCTGGACCGGCCGGGCGAACAGCGCGCTGCCGATCGGCGACCCGGACCGACCGCTGCCCGAGGCGTTGGACGCGGTGCAACGCTGGTACGCCGACCACGGCCAGCCCGCCCTGGTCAACACGCCGCTGCCGCTGGCGGCGCCGGTCGGCGCGGAACTGGACACGCGCGGCTGGACGTCGCGCCCCCCGGTGCTGGTGCAGACCGTTCCGCTCGCCACCCTGACCGCACCGGGTCGCGCCGTCGGGACGTCGCACGAGGCGGTGCCGCCCGCGAACGCGTCGACCGGCGGGGACGCTCCCCCGGTGACCCTGGCCCGGGCGCCCGCCGACGACTGGCTTGCCGTCGCCGCCGACCGCAAGGGCGGGTTGCCGGAGGCCGCACGGCACGTGCTCACCGCCGTGGACCGGATCCGCTTCGCCGAGCTGCGGGTCGACGGCCGGCTGCTCGCGGTGGGCCGGGGCACCGTCACCGGCGAGGGCCGCTGGCTCGGCGTGAGCCTGCTCGAGGTGCTGCCGGAGGCCCGTCGGCGCGGCTACGCCGGGGCGGTCGTGCGGGCCCTGGCCGGCTGGGCCGGGGCGGAGGGCGCCACCCACGCGTTCCTCCAGGTCGAGCAGCACAACGTCGGTGCGGTGGCGCTCTACCGCCGGCTCGGCTTCACCACCCACCACACCTACCTCACCCGGGTGGCGCCCTGACTCAGCGGCGAACGATCTTGCGAGGCCGGGCCTGCTTCATCTCGGCGTACCGCTTGAGCTGGCGGGAGCGGAAGTCCCGGCCGAGCGCGGTGAGGGTCAGGTAGCCGACCAGCACACCGGCCGCGGTGGCCGCGAGATAGAGCCAGATCTGGGCGAAGAAGAGGCCGGCGCCACCGCCGAACGGGTTCTCGCCGACCAGCAGCGGGCCGACGAAGACGGTCAGCGCGAGCGCCGCCACCACCGCCAGGGCCAGGTCACCGGCCCAGTGCCCGAGCGGCCGGGCGGCGCCCCAGCGGAACGCCGCGCCGGCCAGGATCAGGCCGATGACCAGGAACATCACCAGCGAGACCCGGCTGGCGGCGGTGTCGTCGTCCGGGAAGGCGAACCGGATGACCAGCCGGGCCACCACGTTGACCGCGAACAACGCGGCCGTCAGCACACCTGTCGCACGCCACCGCTGACCCATCGCACGCCTCCCGCCGTACCGCCCGCCACCGCGGCGGGCCTCTGGCAGGAATGTTCTACCACCGCCACCGGTGCGGCGTCAGCACCTCACCGGTGCGTGTGCGGCGGCGTCACGATGTGCCGGAAGCCGATCACCGCGAAGGTGACCGCGCCGGTCACGATGAGCGCGAGGCCGAGCACGTTGTCGCCGGCCAGCGCCAGGTCGCCCTCGGTGGTGCGGAACCCGCCCACCACGATCACCAGGAACCACGGCAGCGCGACCAGCGCCACCGCCCACCGGCTGCCGGTCGAGGCGTGCGCGAACCAGCCCAGCAGCACCGTCGAGGCCGCCACCGCCGCGATCCCGGCCACCGCCAGCCCGATGCCGACCAGCGCCTGCGCGCCGCCGGAGCGGCCCTGCACGGTCTCCCAGGCCCAGGTGGCGAAGATCAGGTCGAGCAACGCGGCCAGCACGCCGGCCCAGAGCGCCACCACGCCGCCGGCCACCCGGAGCACACGGTCGAGCGCCCGCTCCGCCCGGCCGGGCGGGGCGGGCGGCGGCGGCTCGGGCAGGACCGACACGGGTGCGGCGGGCGACGTCACCGGAGACCGGCCGCCGCGACCGGAGCGTGGTCCGGCGCGTCCGGGGCGTGGTCCGGCGCGTCCGGGGACACCCCGGCGAAGAGATCGTCCTCCCAGCCGTACGGGCCGTTGCCGGGTCCCTTCTCGCCGACCGCGAGCGTGAAGTATTCGACGCCCATGAACTCGGCACCGAAGTTGCCGGCGATCGAGTAGAGCCAGGAGTTGGCCGGGATCTGGGTGGCGTGGGCGCGCATCGCCGCCTCCTTGGCCGCGTGCTGGTCGGTGGCGTCGATCCGTGCCGCGATCTGCGCGTCCGGCGTGCCGAACGGCAGCTCCGCCACGTCCTCGATGCCGGCGAAGGGATTGTCCGACGACTCGGTGAACGCCTCCAGGCCGGCGTCGAGCACGCTGCGCGGCATGGCCGTCCAGTAGACCTTCGCCGGGGCGATCCCCTCGGCCGCGGCCATCTCGACGCCGCGCATGGCGACCCGGTGCGCCTGGATGTGGTCGGGGTGGCCGTAGAAGCCGTTCGGGTCGTACGTGATCACGACCTGGGGGCGGACCTCGCGGATGACCTGCAGCAGGTGCCCGGCGGCGGCGTCGAGGTCGGCCCGCCAGAACGCCCGTGGGTGGTCGTTGGTGGCCAGCCCCATCATCCCGGAGTCGCGGTAGCGGCCCGCGCCGCCGAGGAACCGGTGGTCGGTGACGCCGAGCGCGGCGCAGGCCGAGGCCAGCTCCGCGATCCGGTAGCCGCCGAGCTGGTCGGCCTCGGCCGCGGCGAGACCGGCCAACTCCGGTACGTGGATCTCGCCCTCCTCGCCCAGCGTGCAGGTCACCAGCGTGACGTGGGCGCCGGCGGCGGCGTAGTGCGCCATCGTCGCGCCGGTGCCGATCGACTCGTCGTCGGGATGCGCGTGGACCAGCAGGAGGCGTCGGTCGGGCAGCGTCGTCACGCCCGTCACTCTAACCGGCGGTCCTGCCCCTCCGGCGGTCATGCGTCCGCCCAGGTCGGCCACATCACGCCGGGAGCCCGCCTACGATCTGCAGGCGTGGACTTTCCCGAGCTGGCCGCCCGTACCCGTCGGTTCAGCCACGGGGCGCCGCGCGCCGTGACCGTCGCGGGGGACGGCTCCCGGGTGCTCTTCCTGCGTTCGGCGGGACCGGAGAACCCGGCCGATGCGCTCTGGCTGCTCGACGTCGACACCGGCGCGGAGCGTCTGGTCGCCGACCCGGCGGTGTTGCTGGGCGCCGACGCCGAGCCGGCCCGCCTGGCGCCGGGCGAGCGGGCGCTGCGCGAACGGCAGCGGCTCAGTTCCGGCGGCATCGGCTCGTACGCGCTGGACGCCGCCGGGCGGGTGGCCGCGTTCGCGCTGGCCGGGCGACTGTTCCGGGCCGACCTGGTGCACGGCGACGTGATCGAGGTCGCCGCCGTCGGGCCGGTGATCGATCCGCGGCCCGACCCGACCGGCGAGCGGCTGGCCTACGTCACCGACACCGCCGAGGGCGTGCGCCGGGGCCAGCTCCGGGTGGTCGAGCCGGACGGCACGGACAACCTGCTCGCCGGCGAGGACAGCGGCGTGACCTGGGGGTTGGCCGAGCACATCGCGGCCGAGGAGTTCCACCGCCACCGGGGCTACTGGTGGGCGCCGGACGGGCGTTCGGTGCTGGCCGCCCGGGTGGACGAGTCCCGCCTGCCCCGCTGGTACCTGCACGACCCCGCCGAGCCGGCGAGCCCGCCGACGCCGCTGGCGTACCCGGTGGCGGGCGGCCCGAACGCGGAGGTGAGCCTGCACCTGCTCGACCTCGACGGCGGCTGGGTCGACGTGCACTGGGACCGGGAGACCTACCCCTACCTCAGCTCGGTCGAGTGGGCCGACGGCGGACCGCTGATCACCGTGCTGCGCCGCTCCCAGCAGCACGGCCTGGTGCTCGCGGTGGACCCACGCACCGGGGAGACGCAGGTGCACGCCGAACTGGCCGACCCGCGCTGGGTGGAACCGATCCCGGGCACCCCGGCGCACCTGCCCGACGGGCGGGTGCTGGTCGGCGGCGAGCTGGCCCACGACGGGTACGACGCCCGCTGCCTGTTCGCCGACGGCACGCTGCTCACCCCGCCCTCGCTGTACGTGCGGCGAGTCGTCGGGCGGCTGCCGGCCGGCCCGGGCACGGCGGCCGACCTGCTGGTGGAGGCGAGCGAGGGCGAACCGAGCCAGCGCCACCTCTACCGGGTGCGGACCGCGATCGGCGGCGGGATGGACGCCCGCCGGATGGGCAGCGACCCGGGCTGGCACACCGCCGCGATCGGCGGGTCCACGCTGGCGGTGGGCGTCGCCTCGCTGGAGCACGCCGGGGTCCGCTGGCGGGTGTGGCACGGCGACCGCGAGGTGGGCGAGCTGCGCTCGCTGGCCGCCACCAGCTCGTACGCCCCGCGGCCGACGCTGGTGCGGGTGACCGACCGGCGGCTGCCCAGCGCGGTGCTCTACCCCGGCGAACACGTCAAGGGCACCCGACTGCCGGTGCTGGTGGACATCTACGGCGGGCCCGGCCACCAGGAGGTGGTGGCGGCACGCGACGCCTGGCTGGAGCGGCAGTGGTGGGCCGACCAGGGCTTCGCGGTGGTGACCGTCGACAACCGGGGTACGCCGGGCATCGCGCCCTCGTTCGAGAAGGCGATCCACCGCCGGGTGGCCGACGTGATCCTGACCGATCAGGTGGACGCGCTGACCGCGCTCGCCGGCAAGCACCCCGACCTGGACCTGGGCCGGGTCGCGGTGCGCGGCTGGTCGTTCGGCGGCTGGTTGGCGGGGCTGGCGGTGCTGCGCCACCCGGAGCTGTTCCGGTGCGCGATCGTGGGCGCGCCGGTCACCGACTGGGCGTTGTACGACACCGCGTACAGCGAGCGTTACCTGGGCCTGCCGGAGGACGGCATGGACGTCTACGCCCACCACTCGCTCGTCGAGCTGGCCGCCGAACCGTTCGGCGACCCGGCCGAGGCGCGGCCGATGCTGCTGGTGCACGGCCTGGTCGACGACAACGTGCTGGCCGCGCACACGCTGCGGCTCTCGGCGGCGCTGCTGTCCACCGGCCGCCCGCACGCGGTGCTGCCGCTGCCGGGCGCGAGTCACCTCGCGGCCGGCGGCGTGTCCGAGCGCCTGCTCCGCCTGGAGCTGGATTTCCTCCGCCGCCACTTGTAAGGAGGGGCCCCCTGTTAACGCCTTCTGCATAGGAGGGGCCCCCTTTTAACAGCGAGTGTTAAAAGGGGCCCCTCCTTACCGGCGGGCCGGCGCTACTGCTTGACGTACGCGTTGACGAAGTTCGGGTAGCCGAAGACGGAGGAGATGAAGACGCCGCCGGCCTTGGAGCCGTGCACGTTGTACGCCACGTCGACGTAGAGCGGCACCACCGGCGCGTGCTCCTTCATGATCCGCTCGTCGAGCTTGCCCCACTCCGGGCCCTGGTCGGCCGGGGGCATGGCCAGGATCCGGTCCATCTCGGCGTTGATGGCGTCGTCGTTGAAGTAGGACTGGTTGCTGTTGCCCTCGGCCTTGATGGTGCGGCCGTCGTAGAGCACCGGCAGGATCGACGCGCCGCTCGGCCAGTCCGCGGCCCAGTTACCGATGTAGAGGTCCCAGGGGTTGTTCTTCTTCTTGACCTCGTCCAGCTTCGAGTCGTCCGGGATGTTCCGCACGGTGATCTTGAAGCCGGCCCGCTCCAGGTTGCCCTTGAGCTGGACCGCTTCCTGCTGCTCGGTGGTGTTGTCCGCGACGCCGAGGACCAGCGCGGGCGTCTGGCCGCCGAGCAGCTCCTTCGCCTTCTCCATGTTGCCGTTGGCGCCGGCCGGATAGGCGTCGTACGCCTTGTAGCCGATGGTCGACGGCGGCATCAGGGTGGTGATCGGCTGGGCGACGGTCTGGCCGCCGAGCGCCTTGACCAGACCCTCGCGGTCGATCGCGTAGTTGAGCGCCTGGCGGACCTTCAGGTCCTTGACCCGCTGGGTGTTGATCACGAGCTGGTTGGCGCTCGGGGTCGGCGACAGCAGGGTGCGAGACTTCAGCGCCGGGTCACCGGCCACCTTGGCGACCAGCGAGGCCGGCACCGAGTTGAAGGCCAGCGCGCCCTGGTCGGCGCCGTTGTCGGCGATCACCCGGTTGTTCGCGGCGTCCGCGGTCGGGCCGAAGCTCCAGACGAACTGGTCCGGGTACTGGTGGCGCACCGGGTCGGTCTTCGCGTCCCAGTTCGGGTTGCGGTCCAGGGTGAGCTGGACGCCCACCTGGTTCTTGGCGATCTTGTAGGGGCCGGACGAGAACGGCTTCTGGTCCAGGTTGACCCCGGTGTCCGCCTGCGGCTTCAGCGGGGCGGTGGTGGGCAGCGAGACCGCGAACGGCAGGTCGCAGCGCGGCTTGGCGAACTCGAAGCGCAGCGTCTTGTCGTCCGGCGTGGTCAGGCCGGGCGGCAGCGACGTCTTGTTCTTCTTGAAGTCCCACTTGGTGTCGAACTGCGGGGTGTCGGCCAGCCACTCCTGGATGTAGGTCGGGCCGCCGGTGAGGTCCGGGTCGAAGGAGCGGGCGATGCCGTACGCGATCTCCTTGGCGGTGATCGGGCTGCCGTCCTCGAACTTCACCCCGTCCTTGACCTTGAACTCCCAGACCTTGCAGTCGTTGTTGACGTTCGTGCCCGGGGTCTCGGCCAGGTCGCCCACCAGGACCAGGCCACCCTTGCCGTCGTCCTTCCAGGTGGTCAGGTAGCGGGCGAAGAGCGGGTTGGCCATCAGGCCGGCGAACGAGTACGTCCGCTGCGGGTCCAGGTGGGAGATGGGGGTCTCCCGGATGATGGTGAACGTCCCGCCCTTGGCCGCGCCGTCGATCTCGGCGGCCGGCCCCTGCGAGTCCTTGGGGTCGGTCGCGATGACTCCGGTCTGCTGCCGGTTGGTGTCCACCTTGGTGCCTTCGCCCGTGTTCTCCGAGCAGGCACCGAGTGCCACAACCAGTGCGATGGCACCGCCAGCGGCGGCCGCTGCGCGTGGTCGCATGTCCTACCTCCTCCACCCGTTCGCCGAGCGCATCCGCCGACGTCCCGAGGATCGTAAAGAAGAAAAACTACGAGTTGGGTAACAGTTGTCGATAAATTTCGTCGCGGTTCAGCCGAGCCGCACCCGCGGGTCGATCACCGCGTAGAGCAGGTCCACCACCACGTTCGCCAGCACCACGAAGACCGCCGCGATCAACACGGTCGCCATGATCGTCGGCAGGTCGCCGGAGCGGACCGCGTCGACAGCGGTACGCCCCATCCCGTTGAGACCGAACGTCGTCTCGGTGATCACCGTCCCGCCAAGCGCCCCGCCCACGTCCAGGCCGGCGATGGTCACCACCGGGGTGATCGCGGCCCGCAACGCATGCCGGCCGTAGACCGTGCGTTTGGCCAGCCCCTTGGCCCGCGCGGTGCGGACGAAGTCCTCCGACAGCGTCTCCAACATCTGCGCCCGGGACAGCCGGGCGTAGATGGCGGAGAAGAGGAAGGCGAGCGCCACCCAGGCCAGCACCAGCCCGCTGCTCCACTTCAACGGGTTGTCGAACAACGAGGTGTAGCTCGGCACCGGCAGCAATCGCAGGTTGTAGACGAAGACGATGAGCAGCACCGCGCCGACGAAGTAGAGCTGCAACGAGGCGCCGGTCAGCGAGAAGCCGATCGCCGCCCGGTCCAACCAACTGCCCCGGCGCAGCGCCGAGAGCATGCCGAGCCCGACCCCGAGCAGCAGCCACAGGACCGCCGCCGGGATGACGATGCTCAGCGTCACCGGCAGCACCCGGGCGATGGTGTCCGACACCGCCTCGTTGGAGACGTACGACCAGCCGAGGCAGGGCGCGTCGCAGCGGCCACCCTGGGCGCTGCCCAGATCCCGGCCGGTGACGATGCCCTTCATGTAGCCGGCGTACTGGCTGATCAGCGGGTCGCGCAGGCCCAGCTCCTGCCGTACCCGCTCCAGCCGCTCCGGGTTGCAGTTCTTCGGGCACATCCCGGTCACCGGGTCACGCGGCAGGGCGAAGAACATCAGGAAGCTGAGCACGCTGACCGCGAACAGGGTGAGCGCGGCCGAGAGCAGCCGGCGGACGAGGAAACGCGTCATGGGTCGGCCTCCTACCGGGACGACTTCGGGTCGAGCGCGTCGCGCAGCGCGTCGCCGAAGAGGTTGAAGGCGAGCACGAGCGCGAAGATCGTGATGCCGGGGAAGAAGACGTACGACGGATCGGTCTGCAGGTAGTCGAGGCTGCGGTAGATCATCCGCCCGAAGCTCGGCGTCTCGTCCGTCAGTCCGACGCCGATGAACGACAGCGCCGCCTCGCTGGTGATGTATTGCGGGACCGCGAGCGAGAAGGCGACCAGGATCGGCGCCCAGACGTTCGGCAGCAACTGGCGGAACAGCATGTGACCCAGCCCGGCGCCGCTGGCCCGGGCCGCCTCCACGAACTCGCGCTCGCGCAGCGCGATGATCTGACCCCGCACCAGCCGGGCCGTGCTGGTCCAGCCGAACAGCGCGAAGATCGCGATGAGCACACCGATCTGGAAGTACGCCGGGACGGCCTCCCGCTGGCCGTAGAAGCGCAGCGCCACGGTCGGCATCAGCGCCAGCGCGATGATCAGGAACGGCATCGCCAGGGTCAGGTCGGTGATCCAGTTGATCACCGAGTCCAGCCAGCCGCCGAGGTAGCCGGCGAGCGTACCCAGCGTCACGCCGATCACCGCGGTCAGCACGGCGGCGGCGAACGCGATGAACAGCGACGTCCGCAGCCCGTGCACCATCCGGATGAAGATGTCCCGACCGAGGCCGGGCTCCAACCCGAACCAGTGCTCGCCGGTGACGCCGCCGGCGTAGCCCAGCGGCATGCCGTAGCCGTCGAGGCGGCTCTGGAACTGCTCCTTCGGGCCCACCCCGTACAGCGCCTGGATCAGCGGGACGGCGAGCGCGACAAGCACGAAGAAGACGAGCAGCGCGCCGCTGACCATGGCGGTCCGGTCGCGTCGGAGCCGCGCCAGCGCGAGTTGACCGGGCGACCGGCCGACGAACTCCTTGTCCCGGCGTTCGTCGCCCTCACCGGAGGACTCGATCTCCGCGAGGGCCACGCCCTCGACCGGGGACAGGCTCATTCCGCCACCTCCTTCAGTTGCGGGGTGCCGCCGCCGACGGTCGCGGACGCACCGGCGTCGACCGGGTCGTTCTCGGGGTAGTGGCAGGCGGTGAGTTGGGTGCCGCCGTCGCGGGTGGTGAGTGCGGGTGTGTCGGTGGCGCAGTGGTCGGTGGCTTTCCAGCAGCGGGTGCGGAAGCGGCAGCCCGAGGGTGGGTCGAGGGGGGTGGGGACGTCGCCGGTGAGGCGGATGCGGCCGGCGGGTCCGAGGGTGGTGACGTCGGGGATGGCGGAGAGCAGGGCGCGGGTGTAGGGGTGCTGGGGGCGGGTGTAGATGGCGTCGCGGTCGCCGATCTCGACGATTTTTCCGAGGTACATGACGGCGACGCGGTGGCTGAAGTGGCGGATGACGGCGAGGTCGTGGGCGATGAACACGAAGGCCAGGTCGAGGTCGCGTTGCAGGTCGCGTAGCAGGTTGATGACCTGGGCCTGGATGGAGACGTCGAGGGCGGAGACGGGTTCGTCGGCGACGATGAGTTTCGGTTTCAGGGCCAGGGCGCGGGCGATGCCGATGCGTTGGCGTTGCCCGCCGGAGAACTCGTGGGGGTAGCGGTTGTAGTGCTCGGGGTTGAGTCCGACCAGTTCCAGCAGTTCCTGCACGCGGTGTTTGACGCCGCCGGGTGGGGTGATGTTGTTGACCTGCAACGGCATGGCCACGATCCGCCCGACGGTGTGCCGGGGGTTCAGCGACGCGTAGGGGTCCTGGAAGATGATCTGCAGGTCCTGCCGCAGACCGCGCAGGTCACGCCGCCCGGCGTGGGTGATGTCCCGGCCGGCGAACGTGATGCTGCCGGTGGTGGGTTCCAGCAGGCGCACCAGCATCCGCCCGGTGGTGGTCTTCCCGCACCCGGACTCTCCGACCAGGCCGAGGGTTTCGCCGGGGCGCACGTCGAAGTCCAGCCCGTCGACCGCCCGCACCGCCGCCTTGCCCCGCAGCCCTTGGCGGACCGGGAAGTGTTTGGTCAGCCCTCGCACACTCAGCAGCGGCTCGGTCTCGGTGCTCATCGGGCCACTCCCGTCTGGGCGACGTCCTGCCGATAGAGCCGGGTGCGTTGCTCTGCCGGCAGGTGGCAGGCCACCAGATGACCGGGCTGGCCGGCGTCGCGCAGTGCGGGCACCTCGGCGCGGGAACGGTCGCCGTTCACCTCGGCGTAGCGGCAACGCGGATGGAACGCGCACCCCGACGGCAGGTTGATCAACGACGGCGGGTTACCCGGAATGGGTACGAGGTCCGCGTCCGCGTCACCGTGCAGCGACGGCACGCTCGACAACAACCCCCACGTGTACGGGTGCTGCGGCGCCCGCAACACCTGCGCCACGCTGCCGCGCTCCACCGCCCGCCCCCCGTACATGACCAGCACGTCGTCGGCCACCTGGCTGACCACACCCAGGTCATGGGTGATCAGGATGATCGCCGAGCGGAACTCCTCCTGCAGATCACCGAGCAGATCCAGGATCTGCGCCTGCACCGTCACGTCCAACGCCGTGGTCGGCTCGTCGGCGATCAACAGATCCGGATCGTTCACCAGGGCCATCGCGATCATCGCCCGCTGCCGCATCCCACCGGAGAACTCATGCGGATACTGCTCGAACCGCCGCTCCGGCTGCGGGATCCCCACCCGCTGCAGCATGTCCACCGCCCGGGTGCGGGCCTCCCGCTTCCCCGCGCGCGGATGGTGCACCCGATACGCCTCGGCGATCTGCTTCCCCACCGTGTAGTACGGATGCAGCGCCGACAGCGGATCCTGGAAGATCATCGCCATGTCCCGACCCCGCAGCCGCCGCACCTCCTCCTCCGGCAGACCGACCAGCTGACGCCCACCCACCGAGATCTCCCCGGAGATCGACGCCCGCTTCGAATCGTGCAGACCCAGGATCGCCAACGACGTCACGCTCTTGCCCGAACCGGACTCCCCCACGATCCCGAGCGTGCGGCCACGCTCCACGGCGAACGACACCCCGTCCACGGCCCTGACCACACCGTCCTCGGTGTCGAACCGCACCCGCAGGTCGCTGACCTGGAGATAGGGCACCTCGCCGGGGCGCTGCTCCGGCACCTCGGGGCGGTCCGGCTCTCCGGACGGCACCAACTCCGACCTGCCCATGACCGCCTCCCCCTCAGTAGTGAAGAGAACCTACAGCAAATCTCTGGAGGCGAAAATAAGCTACAAAGCTCGGGCTGTCAGCGGTCAGAGCGTAACGACTCGGTTTCCGACCTGAACAGCCCTCACCTGGGACATTCACCGCCGCAACTGCGCATCGTCGTCTCGCCGTCGCACCCGAGGTGGGACCATGGTCGTGGCGACCACAGGAGGATTCCCGCCGACACGAGGTGGAGGTGACCATGACCGCGGCGGTGTTCGGCCACGACGGCCCGTGGACTGAAGAGAAGTACCTCGCCCTCGGCGAGACGCAGCAACGCGTCGAACTCTTCGACGGGAGCCTCCACGTGACACCGGCACCGACGCCACGGCACCAGCGGATCCAGCGGAACCTCGGCAACCTGCTCGAAGAGGCGGCGCGACGCGTGGGCCTGGAACTGTTGGAGACGGTGAACGTCCGGCTCAGGCCGGGCCGGATCCCCATCCCTGACCTGGTCGTCACCGCGCCGATCGACTTCGACGAGCCGATGGTCGAGGCGCGGGACGTGCGACTCGTCTGCGAGGTCATCTCACCGAGCAACGCGGCGACCGACAAGGTGCTCAAGATGCACTACTACGCCGCGTCCGGCATCGAGTGGTATCTGGTTGTCGAGCAGGAGGACGGCACCCTGCACCTCTACCGGCGACAGGGGCGGCACTACCGGGAGGTGTCGGTGACCAAGCCCGGCGACGCCCTGGAGCTGACCGAGCCCGTCCGGGCCACGATCCGGCCCGAGGACCTCGTCCCCTGACGGATGTCGGTGCGCTCGCCTAGGGTCGGGCGCATGGGATTCGACGCGGCGACCGCCGCCGTCCAGGCCGCCCTCGACGCGGGAGCCCGCTACGCGGACGCCCGGGTGATGCACCGTCGCTACGAGTCGATGTCGGCGCGCAACGGCGACGTCGAGGAGCTGGCCCAGCACGAGAGCATCGGGCTGGGGGTGCGTGCCCTGGTCGGCTCCGGTTGGGGCTTCCACGCCGTACCCGAGCTGTCCGACGCCGCGGCCCGCGACGCCGGCCGGCGCGCGGCGGCGATCGCGAAGGCGAGCGCGCGGGTCCCGGGCCCGCCGATCGACCTCGTGCCGGTCGACGCGGCGGTGGCGAGCTGGGCCTCCGACTGCGCGGTCGATCCGCTCGGGGTCCCGCTGTCCGACAAGGGCGACCTGCTGGTCGGCGCCACCGCGACGATGCGCGAGCACGGCGCCGATCTGGCCGAAGGGCTCTACCAGATCTGGGACACCACGAAGTGGTTCGTCTCCAGCGAGGGCCACCGGATCGACCAGCACATCCGGGAGTGCGGCGGGGGCATCTCGGCCACCTCGATCGGCGACGGCGAGACGCAGCGCCGGTCCTACCCGAGCTACCGCGGGCAGTACGGCACCACCGGTTGGGAGCTGGTCACCTCGCTCGACCTGGCCGCGCACGCCGCCCGGATCGCCGAGGAGTCCCGCGAGCTGCTCACCGCCCCGGAGTGCCCGGCCGGCGAGACCGACCTGATCCTCGGCGGCGAGCAGCTCGCGCTGCAGATCCACGAGTCCGTCGGGCACGCCATCGAGCTGGACCGCATCCTCGGCTGGGAGGCGGCCTTCGCCGGCACCTCGTGGCTCGACCTGGCCCGCCTCGGTTCGCTGCGTTACGGCTCCGAGCTGATGAACGTGACCATCGACCCGACCATCCCCGGCGCGCTGGGCAGCTTCGGCTTCGACGACGAGGGCTCCCCGGCGGTCGCCCGGGACGCGGTCCGCGAGGGGCGGTGGGTCGGCGTGCTCGCCGGCCGGGACTCGGCCGCCGTCGCCGGTCTGGGCTACGGCGGCAGCGTACGCGCCGACGGCTGGGCCCGGCTGCCGATGGTGCGGATGACGAACGTGGGCCTGGAACCGGGTCCGCACACGCTCGACGAGATCATCGCGGCCACCGACGACGGAGTGCTGATGGACGTCAACCGCTCCTGGTCGATCGACGACAAGCGGCTCAACTTCCAGTTCGGCTGCGAGGTCGGCTGGGAGGTGCGCAACGGCCGGCGGGGGCGGATGCTGCGCAACCCGACCTACACCGGCATCGGGCCGATCTTCTGGCGCTCGATGGACATGCTCTCCTCGGAGACGGTCGCCTGGGGCACGCCCAACTGCGGCAAGGGGCAGCCCGGCCAGATCGGGCACACCGGCCACCCGGCCGCGCCGGCCCGGTTCCGCGGCGTCCGAGTGGGGGTGCGCGCATGAGCGAGGGCCGTGAGCGCGTGCCCGGTGGGCACGGCATGAGCGGTGACGAGCGGGACCTCGCGGGTCGGGTGCTGGAGCTGGTCCGGCGGGTGGCCGGGTCGGCCGCCCAGGCGGAGGTCCTGGTGACCCGCTCCGACCTGGCCCTGACCCGGTTCGCCAACTCGTTCATCCACCAGAACGTGGCCGAGACCGGCATCACCGTGCAGCTGCGACTGCACGTCGACGGCCGGACGGCCGCGGGCGGCGGTAGCCGGGTCGACCCGGACGGGCTGACCGCGCTGGTCGAGCGGACCCGGGCGGCGGCCCGGCTGGCCCCACCCGACCCGGCCTGGCCGGGGCTGACCGCGCCGGCGCCCACGCCCACCGGCCGGCCCGTCGACGAGGCGACCGCGTTCGCGTCGCCCGACGAGCGGGCCGCCCGGGTACGCGCGTTCGTGGACGCGGTCGAAGGGCTGGAGGCAGCCGGTTACTGCCGCACCTCCTACCGGTCCGGGGCGTTCGCCAACTCGGCCGGGCATTCGGCGGTGGGCCGGGCGGCCGAGGCGACCATGGACGGCATCGCCCGCGCCGGCGGCGCGGACGGGGTGGCCCGGCACAGCGCCGACCGTCTGGCCGACCTGGACGGCGCCGCGCTCGGCGCCCGCGCGGCGGCCAAGGCGCGGGCCGCGACCGACCCGGTCGAGTTGCCGCCCGGGCGCTACGAGGTGGTGCTGGAGCCGGCCGCCGTGGCCGACCTGCTGCAGAACCTCGCCTGGTACGGCTTCAACGGCAAGCGGTACGCCGAACGCCAGTCCTTCGCCGAGCCGGGCGCGGCGCAGTTCGACCCGGCGGTGACGCTGGTGGACGATCCGCTGCACGCCTCGACGCTGCCGTTCGACCTGGAGGGCACGGCCCGGCGGGCGCTGCCCCTGGTGGAGGCCGGCACCACCGGAGCGGTGGCGCACGACCGGCGCAGCGGCGCCGAGGTGGGCGCCGGTTCCACCGGGCACGGCATGCCCGGCGGGTCGACGTTCGGCCCGATCCCGCGCAACGTACGCCTGCTGCCGGCGGACCGGGCGGCGGACGCGGCCGGCGGCGGCGCGGCGGGGGCGGTGGGCGCGGGGGTGACGGGCGCGGTGGGCGACCCGGACACCGCAGCCCTGGTCGCCGGCGTGCGGCGTGGGTTGCTGGTCAGCGACTTCTGGTACACGCGAGTGCTGGATCCGAAGCAGTTGGTGGTCACCGGTCTGACCCGCAACGGCGTCTGGCTCGTCGAGGACGGCGTGCCCACCCGGGCGGTACGCGACTTCCGGTTCACCGAGTCCTACCCGCGTGCGCTGGGGCCGGGGCGGGTGCTCGGCCTGGGCCGGTCACCGGTCCGCCAGCCGGACCGGTCCGACGGGTCCTGGTGGGAGGCGCCGGCGGTGCGGCTGTCCTCGTGGAACTTCACCGGTGGCGCGTCCGGCTGACCGGTCGGCCCGCGCCGGCGACCGGTCGGCGCGCCGCTCGCCGCGTCACGCATATTGATCATGATTCGGGTCTTTCCAACCAGCGGGACACACGGGACACTGCGTTGCGCGGCCGGGCCGTGAAGATCGGCGTAACGTGTGTCACTTGACCGCGCCGGTTCGCGGCGTGGTCGTGCGTGCGCAATGACGGGGTAGTGACGTCAGGGAGAATCGAATGACATCAACGGCAACGAGGCCGCGGGGTGTGCGGGCGCGTGCCGCCATCGCGGCGAAGACGTTGCGGACCGACCGCTGGTGGCTCGCGCCACTGCTCACCGTGGTCGGGCTCAGCGCCTGGGTCATCTACGCGACCGTCCGGGTGTTCATGCACGACTTCTACTGGGTCGCCGAATACCACTACCTGACGCCGTTCTACTCCCCCTGCGTGACCGAGCGGTGCGTCGAGGGCGCCTCGCACTTCGGCAGCTTCCTGCCCGGCTGGTGGATCATCCCGGATGCGGCGCTGACCCTGCCGTTCCTGCTGCTGTTCCGGCTGACCTGCTACTACTACCGCAAGGCCTACTACCGGTCGTTCTGGCTGTCGCCGCCGGCCTGCGCGGTGCCGGACGGTCACGAGAGCTACAGCGGTGAGACCCGCTTCCCGCTGCTCGGGCAGAACCTGCACCGTTACTTCTTCTACGCCGCCGCGATCATCTCGCTGATCAACACCTGGGACGCGATCTACGCCTTCCACTCGCCGAAGGGCTTCGGCTTCGGTCTGGGCAACGTCATCCTGCTGATCAACGTGGTGATGCTCTGGGCGTACACAATCTCCTGCCACTCCTGCCGGCACATCATCGGCGGCCGGCTCAAGCACTTCTCCAAGCATCCGGTGCGATACAAGGCGTGGACCGGGGTGTCCTGGTTGAACACCCGGCACATGCTGCTCGCCTGGATCACCCTGGGCACCCTGGCACTCACCGACTTCTACGTGATGGCGCTGGCGGCCGGCTGGTTCCCCGACCCGCGATTCATCAACTGAAGGCCCCTGACATGACTGAGACGCGAATCGAACGACACCACTACGACGTCGTCGTGATCGGGGCCGGTGGCGCCGGCCTGCGCGCGGCGATCGAGGCCCGGCTGGCCGGCAAGAAGACCGCGATCATCTCGAAGTCGCTGTTCGGCAAGGCGCACACCGTGATGGCCGAGGGTGGCGCCGCCGCCGCGATGGGCAACGTGAACTCGCGGGACAACTGGCAGGTGCACTTCCGGGACACCATGCGCGGCGGCAAGTTCCTCAACAACTTCCGGATGGCCGAGCTGCACGCCAAGGAGTCGCCGCAGCGGATCTGGGAGCTGGAGACGTACGGCGCGCTCTTCGACCGGACCAAGGACGGCAAGATCTCGCAGCGCAACTTCGGCGGTCACGAGTACCCGCGCCTGGCGCACGTCGGCGACCGGACCGGCCTGGAGTTGATCCGCACGCTCCAGCAGAAGATCGTCTCCCTCCAGCAGGAGGACAAGCGCGAGTTCGGCAGCTACGACGCGCGGATCCGGGTCTTCTCCGAGACCACGATCACCGAGTTGCTGCTGGACGGCGACCGGGTGGCGGGCGCGTTCGGCTACTACCGGGAGTCCGGCGAGTTCATCCTCTTCGAGGCGCCGGCCGTGGTGCTGGCCACCGGCGGCGTCGGCCGGTCCTACAAGGTCACCTCGAACTCGTGGGAGTACACCGGGGACGGTCACGCGCTGGCGCTGCGCGCCGGGGCCACGCTGATCAACATGGAGTTCCTCCAGTTCCACCCGACCGGCATGGTCTGGCCGCCCTCGGTGAAGGGCATCCTGGTCACCGAGTCGGTGCGCGGCGACGGCGGCGTGCTGAAGAACTCCGACGGCAAGCGGTTCATGTTCGACTACGTCCCCGACGTCTTCCGCAAGCAGTACGCGGAGACCGAGGAGGAGGCGGACCGCTGGTACACCGACCCGGACAACAACCGGCGTCCGCCGGAGCTGCTGCCCCGCGACGAGGTCGCCCGGGCGATCAACAGCGAGGTCAAGGCCGGTCGGGGTACGCCGGCCGGCGGCGTCTACCTGGACATCGCGTCCCGCAGGTCGGCGGAGGAGATCCGTCGCCGGCTGCCCTCGATGTACCACCAGTTCAAGGAGCTGGCCGACGTCGACATCACCAAGGAGCCGATGGAGGTCGGCCCGACCTGTCACTACGTGATGGGTGGTGTCGAGGTGGACCCGGACACCGGCGCGGCGGCGGGCACGGTCCGCGGGCTCTTCGCCGCCGGTGAGGTCTCCGGCGGCATGCACGGCTCCAACCGGCTCGGCGGCAACTCCCTCTCCGACCTGCTGGTCTTCGGCAAGCGGGCGGGCGGCCACGCCGCGACGTACGCCGATCAGCTCGGCGCGCGCCCGGCGGTGTCGGTGGCGGCGGTGGAGGCCGCGGTGGAGACGGCGCTGGCGCCGTTGCAGCGCGACACCGGCGAGAACCCCTACCAGCTCCAGCAGGACCTCCAGGTGGTGATGGGCGATCTGGTCGGCATCATCAGGCGCGAGGGCGAGCTGGCCGACGCGCTGGGCCGGCTGGCGGAGTTGCGGGAGCGGGTGGCGAAGGTGAGCGCGGTCGGCGGTCGCCGTTACAACCCGGGCTGGCACCTGGCGCTCGACCTGCGCAACATGCTGGTGGTCTCGGAGTGCACCGCGAAGGCGGCGCTGGAGCGGCAGGAGTCGCGTGGCGGGCACACCCGGGAGGACTACCCGGCGATGGACCCGGCGTGGCGTCGGGTCAACCTGGTCTGCGCGCTCGACGGCGACGCGGTCCGGCTCACCCACAAGCCGCTGCCGAAGATGCGGCCCGAGTTGATCGGGCTCTTCGACCGGGCGGAGCTGTCCAAGTACCTGACCGACGAGGAGCTCGCCGAGTTCGACGCCCTCACCGAGGAGGCGAGCAACTGATGGGAAGTAAGCGACAGTTCCGCATCTGGCGGGGCGACGAGACCGGCGGCGACCTCCAGGACTACACGGTCGAGGTGAACGAGGGCGAGGTCGTCCTCGACGTCATCCACCGCCTCCAGGCCACCGAGGCGCCGGACCTGGCGTGCCGGTGGAACTGCAAGGCGGGCAAGTGCGGCTCCTGCTCGATGGAGATCAACGGCAAGCCGCGGCTGGGCTGCATGACGCGGATGTCGACGTTCGAGGAGGCGGAGACCGTCACGGTCACCCCGCTGCGCACCTTCCCGGTGATCCGGGACCTGGTCACCGACGTCTCGTTCAACTACGAGAAGGCCCGGGAGACGCCGGCGTTCGCGCCCCCGGCGGACGTGGCGCCCGGCGACTACCGGATGCAGCAGATCGACGTCGAGCGGTCGCAGGAGTTCCGCAAGTGCATCGAGTGCTTCCTGTGCCAGAACGTCTGCCACGTGATCCGTGACCACGACGAGAACAAGCCGGCGTTCTCCGGTCCCCGGTTCTTCATCCGGGCCTCGGAGCTGGACATGCACCCGCTCGACACGCGCACCGACCGCAAGGAGTACGCGCAGTCGGAGATGGGGCTCGGCTTCTGCAACATCACCAAGTGCTGCACCGAGGTCTGCCCCGAGCACATCAAGATCACCGACAACGGGATCATCCCCATGAAGGAGCGGGTCGTCGACCGCAGGTACGATCCCCTTGTGTGGCTCGGTAACAAGATCTTCCGGAGGGGTCAGGTGCCTCAGACCAGCGCGACCAGCGGGCATTCCAGCGGTGCGGTGACCAGCGGCGCGGCCCACGGCGGGGTGCACTCGCACGCCGGCGGCTCGCACGACAGCGGCGCCGAGCGCCAGGCCCAGCAGGGCGTCAACTGGCAGCGGGAGGTGCCGCACCCGACGGCGCCGGCGGTCGACTCCAGCGGCAAGCTGCCGCTGACCGAGCTGACCTTCGACCGGGCCGCCGCGCCGTCGCCGTTCGGCGACGACGTGGAGTTCCCGCTGCCGGCCGAGCATCTCAACTTCGCCCACCCGCAGCAGGACGAACCCAAGCACTGAGCAGCGGCGCGACGATGACGGGGGCCAGCGGCACACGCCGCCGGCCCTCGTCCCGTTTCCGGCCGGCTGTCCGGTTCGCCGGCGGCTCGACGCCGCTCGGCGGCAACGCGCCGGGCCGGCGCGGCTCAGGAGGCGGCGGGCCCGAGCGACCCGGCTCAGGGGGCGGCGAGCAGCGGGCGCAGCGCGGGCACGATCGGCACGTCGGCCGGCAGCCAGTCGACGCTGTCCAGCTCGGTCGCGGAGAGCCAGCGCAGATCGGCGTGCTCCAGGGCGGTCGGCTGGTCGCCGTGGAGCAGACGGGCCGCGTAGACCCGCAGGACGGACCGGCCGTGGGCCATCCGCACGTCCCGGCCGACCCGCGCGCCGACAGCGACCCGGACGCCCAACTCCTCGGCGCACTCGCGAGCCAGCGCGTCGGTCTCGGTCTCCCCCGGCTCGACCTTGCCGCCGGGGAACTCCCAGCGGCCCGCCACCTCGGGAGGCGCCGCGCGTTCACAGGCGAGGACCCGGCCGGCCACGATGATCGCCGCTCCGACGACCACCCTCGGCTCACGCCGGTCGGCCTGCCCACTCCCGCTAAACCGTTCGGTCCGCACGGGCCACCAGCGTGCCAGATCAATCGGCGGTTTGGGTAGCTGAGTCGGCCATCAGGCCAGCAGAACACGGAAGTGTGGGCGTGGACACACCTTCCGTGCGACGACAGACTAGAGGGCGTCGACTGGGACACGGGATGGCGACGATTTGGCCACAAGCCGGCAACGACGCCTGGGAGGTGCGGTGATGCGCGTGCTGTTCAGCAGCCGGGCGAAGCACGACTACCTCAGCGACGCGCTCGCTCTGCTGTCCGGATGGACGCGGGAGGGTGAGCAGATCCGCCGCACGCTCGTCCTCGACGACACCCAGCACGCCGCGCTCACCGAGCGGGTGGCCGTGGTGGCCGACGCGCTGCGGCTGCGCCCGGAGATCAGCCGCCGGGCCGACCGGACCCAGATCCGGCTCGGGCACGACGACGGCGAGCCGCTCACCGAGGGCGAGGTCCTGCTGGCGGCGCGCATCGAGGACGCGGTCCGGGCGGTCACCGAGCACTGACCGCTGGCGCGGCTGTCCTACCGTCGTGGTCATGTCTGGCCCGACGTACGACCGCAAGGAACAGTTCCAGCAGATCCAGAGTGGCCTGCTGCCCGGTGAACAGATCGTCGCCGTCTACGACGCGATCGGCACCGGCACCGGCTTCATCGGCCTGACCGACCGGCGGGTGATCGTCCAGGACCGCTCCTTCGTCGGCAAGAAGTTCGCCATCACGAGCATCCCGTACTCGAAGATCACCAGCGTGAGCGTGGTGAGCAACAAGTCCTGGGGCGGCTCGTTCTTCTCCACCGGGGCGATCGCCGTGCACGTCGGCACCCACTCCTACGAGGTGGAGTTCCGGGGCGCGGACAAGGCCCACCACGTGCACAACGTGATCCTGCACCACATCTCCTGAGCGGGCTGGCACAATCGCCGCCATGCGGGGGCTGATCGCACGTGGGCGTGCCTGGCGCGCCACCCACCGGCGGGCCGTACGCCTGGCCCGCCGGCTCGTCCTGGTCGCCGCGGCCGGCGTTTTGGCACTGGCCGTGGTGACCGCGGCCAGCGCGGCCTGGATCCGCGGCGACGCCCGGGGGCGCGTGTTCAACGCCGCCGACGTGCCGGAGGCGCCGGTGGCGCTGGTGCTCGGCGCCAAGGTGGAGGCCGACGGCACGCCGTCGCCGTTCCTGGCCGCCCGGCTGGAGATCGCCCGGCAGCTGTTCGACTCCGGCAAGGTCAAGGTGGTGCTGGTCTCCGGCGACCACATGGACTGGGACTACGACGAGCCGGACGCGATGCGCCGCTGGCTGGTCGAGCGGGGCGTGCCGGCGGAGAAGATCGTGCTCGACCACGCCGGCTTCGACACCTACGACTCGTGCGCCCGGGCCCGACGGATCTTCGGCGTGCGGCGGGCCACCGTTGTCACCCAGTCGTTCCACCTGCCGCGCGCGGTGGCGCTCTGCCGGGAACTCGGCATCGAGACCAACGGCGTCGGTGACGACACCGTCCGCCGGTTCGCCCAGCAGTGGCGGATCAGCACCACCCGGGAGTACGGCGCCGGGGTGAAGGCCGCGGTGGACGTGCTCTCCGGGCGCGACCCGGTGCACCTCGGTCACCGGGAGACCGCTGTGGACGACGCCCTGCGGGCCGGCTGAGGCGCGGTAATCCGGTTGTCCACCGGGGACGGTGGCTGGTCTGCTGGCGTGATGTCCGTCTTCGACGATCCCGGCCACTTCGGCCGGCTCTGGGCCGCGAACTACGACGGCCCCGGCAATCCCGACCCCGCACCGGCCGTCGACTTCCTCGCGCCCCTGGCCGAGGGCGGTCCGGTGCTCGAACTGGCCGTCGGCACCGGCCGGGTGGCCCTGCCGCTGGCCGCCCGCGGCCTGACCGTGGAGGGCGTGGAGGCGTCCCCGGAGATGGTGGCGCGGCTGCGCGCCAAGCCGGGCGGCGAGCACATGCCGGTCGCCATCGGCGACATGGCCGACGTACCGGTGTCCGGGCCGTACCGTCTGGTCTTCCTGGTCTTCAACACGCTGTTCAACCTGGTCGACGCGGAGCGTCAGGCCGACTGCTTCCGCAACGTCGCCCGCGTGCTGGCCCCCGGCGGGGCATTCGTGATCGAGACGTACGTGCCCGACCCGGCGAACTTCGACCGGGACGAGCAGGTCCAGGTGCGGGAGGTGACCGAGGATTCGGCCACCATCCGGATGCACCGCTACGACCGGGCGGCGCAGACGTTCGTGCGGCAGACGATCACGTTCGACGCCGACGGCGTGCACCTGCACCCGTTCGCGATGCGCTACGCCTGGCCGGAGCAGATCGACGAGATGGCGGAACGGGCCGGCCTTCGCCTCACCGAGCGGTACGCCGACTGGGACCGCACCCCGTTCGACACGGAGAGCCGCGCGCACATCTCCGTCTACCGGCTCGGATAACGTTCCCGTCGATGACCGTGACCATTGCCGCGATGACCGACGCGCACGCCGACGCCGTGCTGGACATCTACCGCCTCGGCATCGCCGAGGGCAACGCCACGTTCGAGACCGAGCCGCCCGACTGGGAGCGGTTCACCGCGGCTCGGCTGCCCGGGCAGCGGTGGGTGGCGCTCGACCCGACCGGGCGGGTGCTGGGCTGGGTGGCGTGCTCGGCGGTCTCCGACCGCTGCGTCTACGCCGGCGTGGTCGAGCACTCCGTCTACGTGCACCCCGAGGCACGGGGACGCGGCGTCGGCCGGCTCCTGCTGGACGCGTTGATCGCCTCGACCGAGGCGGCCGGCGTCTGGACCATCCAGTCCGGTGTGTTCCCGGAGAACACCGCGAGCCTGGCCCTGCACGCGGCCCGCGGGTTCCGGGTCGTCGGCACCCGGGAGCGGATCGGCCGGCACCACGGGGTCTGGCGGGACGTCACGCTCATCGAACGGCGCAGCCCCCGGATCCGCTGACGCGGACCGGGGGCTTCGCGCCGGTTTCAGCGGGACTCGCGGGTGAACAGTCGCCTGGACCAGAGATACCCGCCGAGCGCGACGGCGGCGCACCAGCCGAGCGCGACCCAACCGTCGTTGCCGATCGGCTCCTCCATCAGCAGCCCGCGCAGGCTCTCGATGATCGGGGTGAACGGCTGGTACTCGGCGAACCAGCGCAGGCCGGCCGGCATCGAGTCGGTGGGCACGAACCCGCTGCCGAGGAACGGCAGCAGGATCAGCGGCATCGGCAGATTGCTCGCGGTCTCCACGCTCTCGCTCACCTGGCCGAGCGCGACGGCCAGCCAGACCAGCGCGAACGTGACGGCCGCGAGGAGGCCGACCGCGCCCAGCCAACCGGCCGGCCCGGCGGTGGGCCGGAAGCCGACCAGCAGCGCCACGCCGATCACCACGGCCAGGCTGATCGCTGCCTGGATCATGCTGCCGAGCACGTGGCCGGTCAGCACCGAGACCCGGGCGATGTGCATGGTGCGGAACCGGGCGATGATGCCCTCGGTCATGTCCATGGCGATCGAGATCGCGGTGCCCTGGACCGTCGCCGCCACGGTCATCAGGATGATCGCGGGGGCGACGTAGTTGGCGTATTCGGCGCGCCCGCCGCCGCTCCCCAACCCGGCGCCCAGCGTGCCGCCCAGCACGTAGACGAAGAGCAGCAGGAACACCACGGGCATCCCGACCAGCATCACGGTCATCGACGGGTAGCGCAGCATCCGCCGGAGGTTGCGGCGCAGCATCGTCACCGAGTCGCGCAGCGGGTGGAAACGCAGGTCGGCCTGGATCGGGATGCTCATGACGTGGTCACCTTCCGGTCGGTGAGGGCGAGGAAGACGTCGTCGAGGTCGGGGGTGTGCACGGACAGCTCGTCGACCTCGACGCCCCGGTCGTCGAGCCGGCCGATCAGCGCCTTCAACGAGCGCAGGCTGCCGTCGCCGGGCACCCGCAGGGCGAGCGCGTCGGTGTCACGCGTGGCCCGGTCGAGCACCCGTACGGCCGCGTCGAGAGCCTGCGGGTCGGCGAACCGCAACCGGACGTGCCCGCCGGGGATGCGGCGCTTCAACTCGTCGGGGGTGCCCTCGGCGACCACCCGGCCACGGTCCAGGACCGCGATCCGGTCGGCCAGCTCGTCCGCCTCCTCCAGGTACTGCGTGGTCAGGAAGATGGTGACGCCCCCGGCCACCAGGTCGCGGACGATCTGCCACATGTCGCGCCGGCTGCGCGGGTCCAGCCCGGTGGTCGGCTCGTCCAGGAAGATCACGCGCGGGCTGCCGACCAGGGTCATCGCCAGGTCGAGACGCCGCAGCATGCCGCCGGAGTAGGTCGACGCCGGCTTGCCGGCCGCCTCGGTGAGGCCGAACCGTTCGAGCAGCCCGGCGGCGCGCCGCCGGCCCTCCTCCCGGGGCAGGTGGTGCAGGTCCGCCATCAGCCGCAGGTTCTCCGCGCCGGTGAGCAGCTTGTCCACTGCGGAGAACTGCCCGGTGACGCCGATCGCGGCGCGTACCGCGTCCGGTTCGCGGGTCAGGTCGTGCCCGGCGACCCGCACCTCGCCGCCGTCGGCCGCGAGCAGGGTGGACAGGATCTTGACGGTGGTGGTCTTTCCCGCGCCGTTCGCGCCGAGCAGCGAGAAGACCGTCCCCTCGGGTACGCGCAGGTCGATGCCGTCGAGCACGACGTGGTCGCCGAACGACTTCCGGAGCCCGGTGACGGCGATCTGATTCGTGGTCATGGTGCCCTCCTCAGGACCGGTGGACGGTGATGTCGCCGTAGGAGGTGCGGCCGCGCACCTCGACGGTCTGCTCGGCCCCGCCCGGCCGGGCGGTGCTCTCCAGCCGGTTGTGCACCTGGCCGAAGCCGGTGTTCACCTCCAGCCACGCGGCGGTGCCCTGGGCCACGCCGATGTCCAGATCGCCCATGGCGGTGCCGAGCACGACCGAGCCGCGTACCACCTCGCCGACGCGGATGCCGCCGTTGGAGGTCTTCGCGTCGACGTCCGCACCGGCGCGGGCCACCTCGACGGCGCCGTTGGCGTTGCGTACCCGCACGTCGCCGGTGGCCGCGTCGATAGTGGTGTCGCCGTTGGAGTTCTTGACCGCCACCGCGCCCTCGACCCGGCCGACCTGGACGGTGCCGGAGCCGGTGGAGATCTCCGCGTCGCCGTCGACGCCGTCGACCGTGACGCGGCCGACGCCGGTGTGCAGGCGCAGCGGCCCGGTCTGCTCCAGCCGGACGTTGCCGGTGGTCTTGACCCGGGTCTCACCGAGCCGGCCGGTGGCGACGACGTCGCCCATCAGCAGGTGCGCGGAGAGACGGGAGTCGCTCGGCAGGTCGATGGAGACGTCCACCGACCTGCTCTTCTTCGAGAAGTCGAAGGCGCGCCTCGGGCCGGTGACCTGGAGCGCGCCGTTGGCGAAGTCGACGCGTACCTGCGCGGCGGCCTGCACGTCGGACTCGTCGTCGCCGTTGCTGGGGCGGACCTCGACCACGGTGTCGGCGCGGTCGCCAGCGGCGATCCGCACCGAGGCGACGCCGAGGTCCATCGTGACGGAGATCGATTCGGGAGTGTCGAAAACAGGCATGGTTGTCCCCGCATCCTGGGTGGGTGGGTCGTCCCCGCAGGTCAGGGGGACGTGAGAGGAGAAGTGGTGCGGCGCGGTGCGGTCAGTGCACCCAGCCGGTGAACCGCTGCTGGGACCGCCGGCCGCTGTGGGGCGGCTCGGGGCGCGCATCCCGGTCGCCGCCGCGCAGGCCGGCGGCGGCGGCCCGGACCAGCCAGGCGTTCACCGAACGCCCCTCGGTGGCTGCGGCCTCCTCGACCGCGGCCTTGAGCTGCTCGGGCATCCGGACGTTGATCCGGGCGACCGGGCCGTCCTCGGCGATCGGCAGGTCGATGTCGGGCGCCGCGCCCACCTCGGGCGCGGCGGGGAGCGGTTCGGCGGACGGCACCGTCACGACGAAGTCCGGGTCGCGGCCGCGTAGGCGCAGCTCCACCGAACCCGGCGCCAACTCCCGGGTGATCTCGTCGGCGGCGGCCGACAGCGCGTCCAGCAGCGTCATCCGGATCGCCGATTCCAGCGGTCCGGTCAGGCGCTCGACCAGCGCACGCGATTCTTCACCGCCGGCTTCGGCGAGGGCGGCGAACTCCCGCCCGAGGTTGCTCACATACGAGGTCAAGTCCATGGCACTACTGTGGCACACACCGTGGCACCACCGCAAGCCTTAATGGCATCACTTTGGCACACGCTTACCTTCTTTTCTGCATCACCGCTGCTCAGGCGTCATATCAGGATGGCACCACCGTGCTGCCATTGGTGCCATCGCCAGCCCGCCCGCCCGAAGCGGGCGCCATGTCCGTGCCACCTTTCGAGCTGATATCACCAACGACTCAGGCCGCATTCGCTCGGCAATCCTGTGTGGCGGGCCGTGGCTACACTGACGCCTCTAAATCCCTGCTCGGCAACGGAAGCGGAGGCGCGATGGGTAACCCGCTGTTGGACGTCGAGGATGCGCGGGAACGCCTGGAGGCATGGCAGGCCAATGCCTCGCGCCGGGCCGCCGACACGCAGGCCGCCAGTGCCGGCTTGCGCGCGCTGCGGGTCACGGCCACCGACGCCTCCGGGGGCGTCGAGGTCACCGTCGACTCCACGGGGGCGTTGGCCGACGTCCGGCTCTCTGCGCGGGTGCAGCGCATGAGCCTGGAGCAGACGCAGCAGGCGATCATGGGCGCCTATCGAAACGCGCGGGTCAAGCTCGCCGAGGCCGCCGCCGAGGTCGTGCGGGAGACGGTCGGCACCGACTCGGCGACCGGCCGGGCCCTGCTGGCCGGATTCCGGACCGCCGACACCGAGGACGAAGAGGGGCGTTACTGATGTACGGGGGGTTCGAGGTCGACATCGAGGCCCTGCGCGCGCACGCCGCGGCCATGTTGGCCATTCACGACCGCTTCGCCGCCGTCAAGGCCGCGAGCGGCACCATCTTCCAGGCCGACGATGCCTACGGGCAGCTCTGCCAGTTCTTCCCGCCCATCCTGGAGGGACGCCACCGGGACCAGGACAGGGGCGTGGAGATACTCGCCGAGAACATCGAGCTGCTCGCCGCGGGAATCAAGAAAACCGCCGACGCCTACCAGCGGGCCGAGGAGTCGACCACCGACGGCTTCAAGTCCTTCCACTCCGCGGCCTGAGCCGCCCCGGCGTCCTCTCATGAGCAACCCACTGGTCGCCACGACCTCCGACATCCCTTCGACCAGCGCCGCGCACCGCGACGGCTGGACCGGCCTGCCGCTCGCGGACGACTACAAGGGCATCAAGGACGCCATCGACTCCGGCAGCTGGATCGACGGATCGATCGCGGGCATGGGCGCCGCTCTCGACGCGGCGGCCATCGCCATCGACCCGTTCAGCACGCTCCTGTCGATGGGCATCGAGTGGGCCATCGAGCAGGTCGAGCCACTGAAGCAGGCACTCGACTGGCTCGCCGGTGATCCCGAGACCATCGAGACGCACGCCATGACCTGGGACAACATGGCCAATGAGCTGTTCTCCATCGCCGAGGACCTCAAGGCGCGGCTGGTCGGCGACCTCGACGGATGGCAGGGCGCCGCCGCCGACGCCTACCGCGACATGCTCGCCGTCAACATCGACGTCGCCGGGATCTTCGCGGGCACGGCCGCCGGCATGGGTGCCGCGACCCGTGGCGCGGGAACCCTGGTGCAGATCGTGCGGGAGTTCGTGCGCGCCTTCGTCGCCGACTGCATCGCCAAGGTCGTGGTGTGGCTGGCCGAGGAGGTCTTCTCGCTCGGCGTCGCCACACCACTGGTCGCCTCCCAGCTCGCGGTCGCCGTCGTCCGCTGGACCGGCCGCATCTTCGGCTGGCTGATGGGCCTGATCGCCAGCCTCTCCGCCCTCCGCGCACTTCTCGACGTCTAGGCGGCCCTCGATGCGACAACTCGTGGCGGTTCTGCGGACCATCGCCGTCCTGGTGGTCCTGTTCGCTGTGGCGGGCCTCCACAAGCACCCCTCAGGCCCCACCCCACCGCACGGCGGTGGCGACGACGGCCCCAAGCGTCCCAAGTTCAACCCCGGAATGATGCCCAAGCGCGTGGGACCAGCCCAGCAGCACGGCATCAAGCGCGCCCAGGAGGAGGGCCGCCCGAAGGACGCCGACACATCCGAGCTCGAGGCGCCCAAGAGGACCAACCCCTGGGACGACCCCGACTTCGCCGACGCCAGGTACGACATGCGCCGCTTCGGTCAGATGGGCGACGGGGCGATGGACAAGATCTGGGACGGCGACGGCCTGGGCAATGGCAACCACAAGCCTTCGTCCACCCAGCCCGGCAAGACGCTCTTCCCGCCCGGCACCACCAAGGCGCAGGTCGAGGGCTGGTTCAAGAGCATCGCCACCAACCCCGACAGCCGCCCTCAGCCACGTCCCCACGGCGACGGCTGGGTCGTCACCGGTACCCGCGACGGCATCACCTGCGTCGTTATCCTGGACAAGGACGGCAGCATCTCCGGTGGCTACCCCGTCAGCGGCGAGGGCGTCACCACCAATCCGGCCTAGCCACCGAACCCCACGGGAGACCCATGGACGTCAACGACTACTTCCGGCGCAGCCGCCGGATCACCGACCAGGTCGCACCCAAGATCAGCCCGAAGTACCTGCCGATCGTCCGGAGCGCCGCCGGCGCCGGGGCCTGGGACCTGGCGATCACGACGCTCGTCGGCGCCCTGTCGGAGGAGGACGTCGTGATCACCGCGGCGGAGAAGGACGCGCTGCGGGAGCTCATGGAGTACCTCCGGGAACCTCTGACCTACCTGGAGCAGATCCGGACCTCGGACTGACGGCCGAGGCGTAGCTCGGGCCCCTCGAACCCTGCACCGTGTCAACCTCCTGACCTGCGAAAACGGGCCGGAGTCAGACGTTGAAGCGGAACTCCACCACGTCGCCGTCCTGCATGACGTACTCCTTGCCCTCGATCCGGACCTTGCCGGCGGCCTTCGCCGCCGCCATCGATCCGGCCGCGACCAGGTCGTCGTAGGAGACCACCTCGGCCTTGATGAAGCCGCGCTGAAAGTCGCTGTGGATCACCCCGGCAGCCTCCGGCGCGGTCGCCCCGACCGCGACGGTCCAGGCCCGCGCCTCCTTGGGGCCGGCGGTGAGGTACGTCTGGAGCCCGAGCGTCCGGAAGCCCACCCGGACCAGCTGGTCCAGACCCGGCTCGGACTGCCCGATCGACTCCAGCAGCTCCCGGGCCTCGTCCTCGGGCAGGTCCACCAGCTCCGACTCGATCTTGGCGTCCATGAAGACCGCCTCGGCGGGTGCGACCAGGGCACGCAGCTCGTCGAGGAACTCGGCGTTGCCCAGCTCGGCCTCGTCGACGTTGAAGACGTAGATGAACGGCTTGGTGGTGAGCAGGTGCAGCTCGCGCAGGTGCTCCAGCTCGACCTTGGCGGCGGCCGCGCCCGCGTACAGCGTGACGCCCTGGTCGAGGACCTCGGCGGCCTTCTTCGCGGCCTCGACCGCGGCGGCCCGGTCCTTGCGGAGCTTGGCCTCCTTCTCCAGCCGGGGCAGCGCCTTCTCCAGCGTCTGGAGGTCGGCCAGGATCAGCTCGGTGTTGATCGTCTCGATGTCGTCGGCCGGGGAGACCTTGCCGTCGACGTGCACCACGTTCGGGTCGGAGAAGGCGCGCACCACCTGGCAGATCGCCGAGGCGTCGCGGATGTTGGCCAGGAACGCGTTGCCCCGGCCCTGCCCCTTGGAGGCGCCCCGGACCAGGCCGGCGATGTCGACGAACGAGACCGGCGCCGGCAGCACCTTCTGCGAGGAGAAGATCTCGGCCAGCTTGCCCAGCCGGTCGTCGGGCAGCCCGACCACTCCGACGTTCGGCTCGATGGTGGCGAACGGGTAGTTCGCCGCGAGCACGTCGTTCTTGGTCAGCGCGTTGAACAGGGTGCTCTTGCCCACGTTGGGCAGGCCGACGATGCCGATGGTGAGACTCACGACGAGCCAGCTTACGCGGTCGACCGGCCGTCCGGCCCGGCGGGCAGCAGCCGGGGCTCGATCCGGGTCTCCCGCACCGTGCCGTCCTCGGCGCGCACCAGCTCGTACGCGGCCACGTCCGGCCGGTCGGCCACCGCCTCGGACAGCTCGGTGCCCCGGTAGATCAGCCCGACGCCGTCGTCGGTGCAGTGGCTGGTCGGCAGCGTGCCGTCGGCGACCAGCTTGTGCATCAGCGGCCGGCGCTGCTCCTCGCTGTCGTAGTGCACGCCGTTGCCGTACGGGAGCCAGCCCAGCCCGTCGGTGAAGGCCCGCAGCTCGGGGCCGTAGCTGTCGGTGGCGCCGCCGGTGTGCCAGCAGATCGAGCCGGCGGAGACCCCGCCGAGCACCACGCCCGCCTGCCAGCACTCGTGCAGGATCTCCGGCAGGCCGTGCACCCGCCACACCGCGCACAGGTTGGCCACGCTGCCGCCGCCGACCCAGACGATGTCCTGGGCGAGCAGGTGGGCCCGGACGTCGTCGACGGTGGGCATCGGGAAGAGCGCCAGGTGGGACGCGCGGAACCGGGTGTTCGCGAACGCGCCGTAGAACACGGTGAGGCCGGTGGGCTGGTCGCCGACGGCCTGGCCGAGGTAGCAGACGTTGGGCGCGTCGCCGGCCTGCGCCAGCTCGGCCATGTGGTCGAAGAGCTGGCTGGGCCGGGCGTCCCAGGGGCCCCGGCGCCGGCTGAAGTAGCCCATGCTGGTGGCGACGATCGTCGGTTCAGAGGCGGGCATGGACGTCCTTCCGGCCGGTGGCGGTCGAGATCATTGTGCCCCGTCCGCGACCGGTTCCGCCGTTTCGGCGGCGGCGAGCAGCGTGCGCAGCAGGTCGGCCAGCTTGTCCTGGTCGGCGGCGGGTAGCGCGTCGAGGATCCGGCGCTGCACCTCCAGCCCGGCCTCCGCCGACTCCTCGACCACCCGGCGGCCGACGTCGGTGAGGCTGACCCGCAGGGCCCGCCGGTCGGCCGGGTCGGGCGCGCGGCGCACCAGCCCGGCCCGTTCCAGCCGGTCGAGCCGGCCGGTCATCCCGCCGGAGGTGAGCATCAGTGTGGCGGTGAGCGCCTTCGGGGCCAGGGTGTACGGCGCGCCGGAGCGGCGCAGCGCGGCGAGCACGTCGAACTCGCCGCGGCCGATGCCCCAGCCGGCGTACACCTTCTCCTGGCGGTCGCCGACCAGCCGGGCCAGCCGGTAGATGCGGCCGAAGACCGCCATCGGCTCGGGCCGCATGCCGGCCCGCTCCCGGCGCCACTGCTCGACGATCGCGTCGACCTCGTCCGTTGCCACGGCTGTCGATTGTGCCGTACCGCACCATTCCGCTTTCACTCGACACCAAGTAGCTTAGTGCCAAGATACTTAGTGTCGTGAAAAGAGGTCGTGATGAACCGTCGCACCGACGTCGCGCTCACCGCGCTCGCGCCCGCCACCTGGGGCACCACCTACCTGGTGACCGCCGAACTGCTGCCCGCCGACCGGCCGCTCTGGGCCGGGGCGCTCCGCGCGCTGCCGGCCGGGCTGCTGCTGCTGGCCCTGACCCGCCGCCGGCCGCGCGGGATCTGGTGGGGGCGGGCCGCCCTGCTCGGCACGCTCAACATCGGGGCGTTCTTCCCGCTGCTCTTCGTCGCCGCCTACCGGCTGCCCGGCGGCACCGCGGCCGTGCTCGGCGCCGCCCAGCCCTTGCTGGTGGCGGCGCTCACCGTGGCCCTGCTCCGGGACCGGCCCGGCCGACGAGCCCTGCTCGCCGCCGTGGCCGCCCCGGCCGGCGTCGCGCTGGTCGTGCTGCGGCCGGGCGCCGGGCTCGACCCGCTCGGCGTCGCCGCCGGCCTCGCCGGCACCGCCGCGATGGCCGCCGGCCTGGTGCTCACCCGCCGCTGGGGGCGGCCGCCCGGGGTGGGCACGCTGGCGGCCACCAGCTGGCAGCTCGTCGCCGGTGGCCTGCTGATCGTGCCGGTCGCCGCCGCCGTCGAGGGCGCGCCGCCCGCGCCGGACGGTCCGGCCCTGCTCGGGTACGCCTGGCTCGGGCTGGTCGGCACCGCGCTCGCCTACTTGCTGTGGTTCCGCGGCGCGGCCCGGCTGCCGGTGTCCCGCGTGTCGATGCTCGGCGCGCTCAGCCCGCTGACCGCCGCGGCGCTCGGCTGGCTCGTGCTCGACCAGACGCTCGGGCCGGTCCAGCTCGCCGGCTTCGCGGTGGCCGTCGCCGCCATGGTGCTCGGCCAGCTCCCGGGCCGGACCGCGACCGGCAACCGGCACGACCGGCCCGCGACCGGCGGGCCGGCTCGGACCGCCCTGGGCGGTCGGTCGGATCGGCCCGGAATCGGCGCACGGCCGGCTCGGTCGGATCGGGCCGGGATCGGCGCACGGCCGGATCGGCCCGGGATTGGCGCACGGCCCGCTGAGGTCGAGGTCGGGGTTTCGCCCGCTCAGCCGGCCCGCAGCCGACGCCACTCGTCCGGCCGGGCGTCGTCGGCCACCGCGTCGACCACCGGGTCGGGCAGCGCGCCGGGCGGCAGTTCGGCGGCGGCGGCCATCGGTAGCGCGAACCGGTGCGCGGCGGCGGGCCCGGCCTCGTGGGAGCGGTCGAGCAGCCAGCGCACCTCGTCGGCGGTCCAGCCGAGGCCGGACCGGGCGGCGATCTCCCGGACCAGCCGCACCCCGACCCGGGTGTCGTCGTCGTAGAACCGCATGCACCAGTGGTGCGCCCACATGCCGAGCGCCCGCAACCCGGCCGGGTCGAGCGAACCGGCCAGCCGCCCGCACGCGGTGTCGGCGAAGGGCCGCCCCGGGTCGTCGGCCCGGTCCCGCTCGATCGCGCCGTAGGCGGCCGGCGCCACCGCCCGCATCCGGTCGTAGAAGCCCTGCACCACCGCGGCGTCGATCCGTGCTCGCCTCGATCGCATCAGCGGACACCCCGCCCGGCCACGCTCGCCATGCCCCGCACCTTTTCTTGAGTTGGTGGCGGGACGGTACCGACCACTTACGACAGTTTCCCCGGCCCGCCGGCAAGATCCACGCCAGCTCGCCGAGGTGGCGGCATCCGGAGGGCGGGGAAACCACCACTTCCCCGAGCTGGCGGAACTGCCGCACGTCACGTCCGAATCCCGCCAGCCGAGCGCCCGACCTGCGAGGCAGGATCGGTGTCATGGAACTGGACTTCGAGCGGTGCTACCGGGCCGTCGACAGCCGCGACCCGCGGTTCGACGGCTGGTTCTACACCGGTGTCACGTCGACCGGGATCTACTGCCGGCCGTCCTGTCCGGCGATGACGCCGAAGCGGCAGAATGTCCGGTTCTTTCCGTCCGCCGCCGCCGCCCAGGGCGCCGGGCTGCGGGCCTGCCGCCGCTGCCGGCCGGACGCCGCGCCGGGCTCCCCGCAGTGGGACGTCCGGGCCGACCTGGTCGGCCGCGCGATGCGGCTGATCGCCGACGGCGTGGTCGACCGGGACGGCGTCCCCGGGCTGGCCACCCGGCTGGGCTACACCGAGCGGCACCTGCACCGGATGCTCCGGGCCGAGCTGGGCGCCGGCCCGCTCGCGCTGGCCCGGGCGCAACGCGCGCAGACCGCCCGGATCCTGGTCGAGACCACCGGGCTCGGCCTCGCCGAGGTGGCCTTCGCCGCCGGGTTCGGCAGCGTGCGGCAGTTCAACGACACGGTCCGCGACGTCTACGGCGCCACCCCGTCCGAGCTACGGGCCGGCCGGAGCCGCCTGCGGGCGACCGGCGGGGCGGGCACCATCACCCTGCGCCTGGCCCACCGGCCACCGCTGCACGCGGGCGCGCTGCTGGACTTCCTCGCGCTGCGCGCGCTGCCCGGCGTCGAGGAGGTCCGCGGCGGGGCGTACCACCGGGGCCTGCGCCTGCCGCACGGGCCCGGCACGGTGGCGCTGACCCCGGTCGACGGGCACGTGGCCGCCACGCTGCGGCTGGCCGACATGCGCGACCTGGCCCCCGCGGTGGCCCGGTGTCGCCGCCTGCTCGACCTCGACGCGGATCCGGTCGCGGTGGACGCCACGCTGGCCGGCGACCCCGCCCTGGCCCCGGCGGTCACCGCCGAACCCGGGGTCCGGCTCCCGCACGCGGTGGACGGCTTCGAGATGGCCGTCCGTGCCGTCACCACCCAGCAGATCTCGCTCCGTTCGGCCCGGACCACACTCGTCCACCTGCTCGCCGCCGTCCGGCGCGCCGACGCGTCGGTCGCCGACGGCGGGCCCCGGGCGTTCCCGAGCGCGGCCGAGGTGCTCGCGGCACCGGATGAGGCGTTCCGCATGCCGGGGGCCCGGCGGGCGACGATCCGGGCGCTGGCCCGGGCCGTCGCCGACGGCGAGCTGGACCTGGAGCCGGGCGGCGACCGTGAGGAGGCGGTGCGGCACCTGACCGCGCTGCCCGGCGTCGGGCCGTGGACGGCCGGCTACCTGGCCATGCGCGCGCTCGGCGACCCCGACGTCATGCTCGCCACCGACCTGGGCGTACGCCGTGGCGCAGCCGCGCTCGGCCTGCCCGACGACCCGAAGACCCTGCACGCCCACGCCGACCGCTGGCGCCCCTGGCGGTCGTACGCGACGATCCGACTCTGGAGAGCGGCATGACCATGTTGGACAGCACCGTCATCGACACTCCCGCCGGCCCGCTGAGCGTGCTCGCCGGCCCCGACGGGGCGGTACGCGCCGCCGGCTTCACCGCCGACCCGGCGACGCTGGTGCCGTTGACGCACCTCAGCCTGCGCGGCGACCTGCGGGAGCGGTCCGACCTCGGCCCGGTCACCGCCGCGGTCCGGGCCTACCTCGACGGCGACCTGACCGCGATCGACGCGGTCGAGGTGGAGCAGCACACCGACGGGGTCTTCCTGGCGCACGCCTGGCGGGTGCTGCGCGACGTCAAGCCGGGCGACCCGGTGACCTACACCGGTTTCGCCGCGCTGGCCGGCCGACCGGCCGCGGTCCGCGGCGCCGCGGCGGCCTGCGCGCGCAACGCCGCCGCGCTCTTCGTCCCCTGCCACCGGGTGCTGCGCACCGACGGCTCGCTCGGCGGCTACCGCTGGGGGCTGGACGTGAAGAAGTGGCTTCTCGGGCATGAGGGACGGGTGACGGCTAGCTGACCCCGCTTCGTCACACCAGGCCGCTACCGTCGGTTGGTGCCCGCGCCCAGCGACGGCAATCCCGCGGCGCATCCCGACGCCCGGTCCCAGCCGCTGCACAATCTCTGGCGGTTGCGGCCCTACCTGCGTCCGTATGCGGCGGAGTTCGCCTGGCTGCTGGTCGCGGCGCTGGCCGCCACCGCGGCGAGCCTGGCCGTTCCGCTGGTGGTGCAGCGGGTGGTGGACGGGCCGGTGGCCCGGCACGACGAGGTCGGGCTGCTCCGGCTCGGCGCGCTCGCGCTGCTGCTCGGGCTCGCCGAGGCGGTGCTGATCTTCATCCGGCGGTGGACGCAGTCGTCCTCCTCGGTCGGCATGGAGGCGGCGATCCGGGCCGACATCTACGCCCACCTGCAACGGCTCCCGGCCGGCTTCCACGACCGCTGGCAGTCCGGCCAACTGCTCTCCCGGGTCACCAGCGACCTCTCGGTGATCCGCCGCTTCCTCTCCTTCGGTCTGCTCTTCCTGGTGCTCAACCTGATCACCTACGCCGCCGTGGTGGTGCTGCTGATCCGGCTGCACCCGTGGCTGGGGCTGCTGGTCGCGGCCAGCGCCGTTCCGCTCTTTCTGATCAGCCGCCGGTTCGCCCGGCACTACCATGCGGCCTCCCGCCGCATGCAGGACCAGCAGGGTGACGTCGCCACGCTGGTCGAGGAGACGGCGCAGGGTTTGCGCACCATGCGCGCGTACGGGCGCGGTCCGGAGCTGGCCGCCCGGTTCGCCGCCGGCGCCCACCGGCTGCACGACACCGGGGTCGGCAAGGCCCGGCTGCTGGCCCGCACGTCAGCGCTGTTCGACCTGGTGCCCAACCTGACGCTCGGCGCGGTCCTGGTGGCCGGTGCCGCCGCCGTGGCCGGGGGCGCGCTCACCATCGGGCAGCTGGTCGCCTTCGTCAGCCTCCAGCTCATGTTGATCTGGCCGGTGCAGTCGCTCGGCTGGATCATCGCGAACGGGCAGGAGGCCGCCACCGCCGCCGACCGGATCCAGGAGGTGCTCGACACGCCGCCGACCATCGTGGACGCGCCGGACGCCCGGTCGCTGCGCCGCGCCGAGGTCCGCGGCCGGCTCCGGTTCGAGCGGGTGAGCTTCCGCTACCCGGGCGCGCCCACCCCGGTGCTGCACGAGCTGGATCTCACCGTCGAGCCGGGTGAGACGCTCGCGCTGGTCGGCGCCACCGGGTGCGGCAAGAGCACGCTGCTCTCGCTGGTCCCCCGGTTGCACGAGGTGACCGGCGGCCGGATCACGCTCGACGGGCACGACCTGCGTGACCTGCGGCTCGGCTCGCTGCGCCGGCTGGTCGCGGTGGCCTTCGAGGAGCCGACCCTGTTCTCCATGTCGGTCCGGGAGAACCTCACCCTGGGGCGGCCGGACGCCGGCGACGAGGAGATCCGGGCCGCGCTGACGCTGGCGCAGGCGGACTTCGCGTACGAGCTGCCGTGGGGGCTGGCGACCCGGATCGGCGAGCAGGGGCTGTCGCTCTCCGGCGGCCAGCGGCAGCGGTTGGCGCTGGCCCGGGCCGTCCTCGGCCGGCCCGCGCTGCTGGTCCTCGACGACCCGCTCTCCGCGTTGGACGTGCACACCGAGGCGCTGGTCGAGGCGGCGCTGCGCCGGGTGCTGCGGGACACCACGGCGCTGCTGGTGGTGCACCGGCCCTCCACGGTGGCGCTGGCCGACCGGGTGGCGCTGATGGAGGACGGCCGGATCGTCGCCGTCGGCACCCACTCGGAGATGCTCGCCGAGGTGCCGGCCTACCGGGCGGTGCTCTCCGCCGAGCCGGAACGCCGGGCCGGTGGCGTCGGTCTGGTGCGGTCGTGACCCGGCGGGCCGCGCGGGTCCCGCCACCCGGTGGCCCACGCGCCCCTGCCGACGACTCCGAGCCCGACCTGTCGCGCTGGCGGGGGCGGGCCACCGACCCCGACGCCGACCGCAGCCGCGCCGAGGACTCGTCACCCGCGGCGGTGACCCGACTCCGTGCCCGCAGCCGGCTCCTGCTGCGGCAGCTGCTCCGCCCGCACCGGCGTCCGCTCGGGCTGGCGGTGACGCTGCTGCTGGCCCAGAACGCGGCCGCGATGGCCGGCCCGTACCTGGTCATGCTCGGCATCGACCGGGGCATCGCGCCACTGCGGGCCGGGGACGCGGGCCCGTTGATCGCGGTGGCCGCCGCCTTCGTGGTGGCCACCGCCGTCGAGTACGCGGCCCGGCGCGCGTTCCTCGCCCTCGCCGCCCGGATCGGCCAGGCCGTCCTGCTCGACCTGCGCCGCCGGGTGTACGCGCACTTCCTGCGGCTCGACGTCGGCTTCCACGAGCGTTACACGTCCGGTCGGATGGTGTCCCGGCTGACCAGCGACCTGGAGTCGATCGGCGAGCTGGTCGACGGCGGGATCGACCGGCTGGTCATGGCCGTGCTGTCCGTGCTGTCGGTGGCGGGCATCCTGCTCTGGCTGGACCTGCCGCTGGCCGCGGTCACCCTGTCCGCGTTCCCGTTCCTGTTCTGGCTGTCCCGCTGGTTCGCCCGGGCGTCAGCCGGGGCCTACCGGCGCACCCGGGAGGCGGTGGCGCTGGTCATCGTGCACTTCGTCGAGTCGCTGCGTGGGATCCGGGCGGTGCAGGCGTTCCGCCGTGAGTCCCGCAACCAGCGCATCTTCGACGCGGTCAACGACGACTACCGGCGGGCCAGCCTGCGCGCGTTCCGGCTGATCGCGGTCTACTCCCCCGGCATCCGGCTGATCGGCAACCTGACCGCCGCGACGGTGCTCGCGTACGGGGGCTGGCGGGTGCTGGGCGGCCACACCGAGGTGGGTGTGCTCGCCGCCTTCCTGCTCTACCTGCGACGGTTCTTCGAGCCGATGGAGGAGCTGAGCCAGTTCTACAACTCGCTCCAGTCGGCGACGGCGGCGCTGGAGAAGCTGGCCGGGGTGCTGGACGAGCGTCCGGCGGTGGCCGAACCGGCCCGGCCGGCGCCGCTGCCCGCCGGGCCGCCGCGTGGCGCGGTGACCTTCCAATCGGTCTCCTTCGGGTACCGACCGGAGACGCCGATCCTGTCCGGCCTGGAGCTGACCGTGCCGGCGGGGCAGACGGTAGCGCTGATCGGGCCGACCGGGGCGGGGAAGTCCACGGTGGCCAAGCTGCTGGCCCGGTTCCACGACCCGCACGCCGGCGCGGTCCACCTGGACGGCGTGGACCTGCGCGACCTGGCCGACGCCGAACTGCGCCGGGCGGTGGTGCTGGTCACCCAGGAGACCCACCTGTTCAGCGGGTCCGTCGCGGAGAACATCAGGTTCGGCTGCCCGGACGCCGACGACGCCGATGTGGTCGCCGCCGCGCGGGCCATCGGCGCGCACGAGTTCATCGTCGCGCTGCCCGACGGGTACGCCACCGACGTGCACCGGCGCGGCGGCCGGCTCTCCGCCGGGCAGCGGCAACTGGTCGCGTTCGCCCGGGCGTTCCTGGCCGACCCCCGGGTGCTGATCCTCGACGAGGCCACGTCGTCGCTTGACGTGCCGACCGAACGCCTGGTGCAGCGGGCGCTGCGGAACGTGCTGCGTGACCGCACCGCGCTGGTGATCGCGCACCGGCTCTCCACCGTGGAGATCGCCGACCGGGTGCTGGTGCTGGACGCGGGCGGGATCGTCGAGGACGGCTCGCCGGCCGATCTGGCCGCCGCCGGGGGCCGCTACGCCGCGCTGCACCGCCAGTGGCGCGACTCGCTGCTCTAGGTGTTCGACCCGGCCGCGGCCTCGGCGCGCAGGTCGCGCCGGATCCGGTCGACCGCCCGGCCGAAGCCGAAGAGCAGCACGAGGACCACCGCGCAGGCCGCGACCAGCACCGGCACGGTCAGGGCCACCCCTTCGGCCGGGGCGGTGCTCAGGCCCACGAGCAGCGTCGGGGCCAGTGCCAGCGCGGACAGCGTCGCCGCGGCCGCGCCGAGCGCCAGGACCCCGGCCGCGGGCCCCGGCTCCGCGTCGACCCCGTCGACCCGACCGGCGTGGTTGTCCGTGCGAGCGGGGGTGTCCGGACCGGCGGCGGCGTCCGGACCGGCGGCGGGGTGCGGACCGACAGCGGCGTCCGGGCCGGCGGCGGGGTGCGGACCGGTGCCGGCGTCCGGGCCGGCACCGGCATCGCGGCCGGGAATCACGCCCCGGCCGGCGGGAACCGCGTTCGGGCCGGCGGAGGCGAGCACCAGGCCGAAGCCGAGCGCCAGGCCGAGCCCGACCGCCGAGGGCAGCGACACGACGAGGTTGGCGGTGCCCGGCAACTCGGCCTGGATCGCCGGGGCGGCGAGCGGCACCGCCAACGCGGCCAGCAGCAGGCCCGCCGCGTCCCAGGGCAGCAGGCCCGGACGCAACCGGGCCATCGACGCACCGGCCAGCACCGCCGCGACGCCGGCCAGCACCACGAGGTACGCCTGCGACCGCTGACCGGTGAAGATGAGCCGCAGCCCGAGGAAGAGCAGTGGCCCGGCGGCGAACCCGAGGACCACCCAGCGCGCGGCCACCACCCGGCCGGTGCGGTAGGCGTAGCCGAGCAGGACCAGACCGGCCAGCACCGCGACGGCCACCGGGGAGAAGTAGGCGACCGACTCGACGAACCGGGCCCGCCGCGGCCCCGCCAGCCCGTCCGGGCTGAGCCGGAACACGTCCACCACCCACCAGCGGACCACCAGCCCGACCAGGGTCAGCACGGCCGCCAGCGCGGTGACCACCACGGGGCCGATCCGCGCCGGCCCAGCCGGAGCGCGGCCGGCGGGCCGGTCGAGGTGGGTCAGCACCGCGGCCACCGCGACCGCCAGGACGCTGACCCCGGCCTGCGCCGGCCAGGCCCGCTCGACGCCCTGGTAGTCGTCGCTCACCGCGAGGCGGAACACGTCCGCCACGCCCGGATGCACCACCAGGCCGGCGGCGAGCGCCGCGGCGACCGGCCAGCGCCGCGGCGGCCCGAGCCGGGCCAGTGCGGACAGCGCCCCGCCGAGCGCCAGCCCCGCCCCGACCGCCATGGCGAGGACGGTCGACACCTGCTCGGCGGTGAGCGGCTGCTGGGGCACGATCCCGGCCCCGCGACCGAAGGCCACCCCGCCGGCCAGGTAGTCCAGCGCCAGCCCGGTCAGCGCGACCGGCCAGCCGGGCAACCGGTCGACCACGGCGACCGCGACCAGGACCACGGCGAGCAGCCCGCCGGCGGCCAACGGGAGCAGCGTCACGCCGGCCCGCAGCGACCCGGTCGGGAAGCCCTGGGCGAGATCGGCGAAGCCGGCCTGGCGGGCCACCGCGAGGCCCCGCGTGCCGAAGTAGGCCCCTACCGCGAACGCCGCGACCGAGGCGGCGACGAGCGCCGGTGTGCGTGTTCTTCCGTCCATCGTGGTGCCTCCCCCGCATCCGTGGACGGGCAGATGCTGTCACACCCCGGCACCGGCCCGCTGTCCCCCGACCGCCGGAAAGCCGTGGAGCGGCCCGGTCGGCCTGCCTACCATCGGCAGATGACCGACACGACGAGGACGGCCCGCGCCGGGGTCCCCGAGCGCCCGAGCCTGGACGGCCTCGAAGAGACCTGGGCCCGCCGCTGGCAGTCCGACGGCACGTACGCGTTCGACCGTTCGAAGGAACGCTCGGACGTCTACTCCATCGACACCCCGCCGCCGACCGTGTCGGGCGAGCTGCACATGGGGCACGTCTTCTCCTACACGCACACCGACACGGTGGCCCGGTTCCAGCGGATGCGCGGGCGGACCGTGTTCTACCCGATGGGCTGGGACGACAACGGGCTGCCCACCGAACGCCGGGTGCAGAACGTCTACGGGGTGCGGCCCGACCCGGCGCTGCCGTACGACAGGGACTGGCGACCGCCGGCCGCCCCGGTGGGCGACGACGCCCGGAAGAACCCGACGGCGATCTCCCGGCGCAACTTCATCGAGCTGTGCGAGACGCTGACCGTGCAGGACGAGAAGGTGTTCGAGGCGCTGTGGCGCCGGCTCGGCCTGTCGGTGGACTGGTCACTGACCTACACCACGATCGGGCGGGCGGCCCGCGCCGCCAGCCAGCGCGCGTTCCTGCGCAACCTCGCCCGGGGCGAGGCCTACCAGGCGGAGGCGCCGACGCTCTGGGACGTGGGCTTCGGCACCGCGGTGGCCCAGGCGGAGCTGGAGGACCGGGAGCGGCCGGGCGCCTACCACCGGCTGCGGTTCACCGGTCCGGGCGGGCGCGAGGTGCTGATCGACACCACCCGGCCGGAGCTGCTGCCGGCCTGCGTGGCACTGGTCTGCCACCCGGACGACGACCGGTACGCCGACCTGGTCGGCGCATCCGTGCGTACCCCGGTCCTCGGGGTGGAGGTGCCGGTGCGCGCGCACCCGCTGGCGGACCCGGCCAAGGGCACGGGCATCGCGATGGTCTGCACGTTCGGTGACCTGACGGACGTGACCTGGTGGCGGGAGCTGCGGCTGGACACCCGGGTGGTGATCGGCCGGGACGGCCGGTTGCTGCCGGAGCCGCCGGCCGGCGTGCCGGCGGGGCCCTACGCGGCGCTCGCCGGGCAGACGGTCAACGGCGCCCGGCGGACGCTCGTGGAGCTGCTGGGCGACGCGGGTGCCCTGGTCGGCGAGCCGCGCCCGATCACCCACCCGGTGAAGTTCTACGAGCGCGGTGACCGGCCGTTGGAGATCGTGTCGACCCGGCAGTGGTATCTGCGCAACGGCGGCCGGGACGCCGACCTGCGCGAGGAGTTGCTGGCCCGGGGCCGCGAGCTGCGCTGGGTGCCGGAGCACATGCGGCACCGCTACGAGCACTGGGTGGGCGGCCTCACCGGTGACTGGCTGGTCAGCCGGCAGCGGTTCTTCGGCGTGCCGGTGCCGGTGTGGTACCGGCTCGACGACGCTGGCGAACCGGACCGGGCCCACCCTCTCACACCGGACGAGGCGACGCTGCCGATCGATCCCACCAGCGAGCCGCCACCCGGCTACCGGGAGGCGCAGCGCGGCGTCCCGGGCGGTTTCACCGGGGATCCGGACGTGCTGGACACCTGGGCCACGTCGTCGTTGACCCCGCAGATCGTCGGCGGCTGGGAGACCGACCCGGACCTGCACCGCCGGGTCTTCCCGATGGACCTGCGCCCGCAGGGCCACGACATCATCCGCACCTGGCTGTTCGCCACCGTGGTCCGGTCCCATCTGGAGCACGGCGTGCTGCCCTGGCGGACGGCGGTGCTCTCCGGCTGGATCCTCGACCCGGACCGGAAGAAGATGTCGAAGTCCAAGGGGAACGTGGTGACCCCGATGGGGCTGCTGGAGCAGCACGGCTCCGACGCGGTGCGCTACTGGGCCGCCAACGGCAAGCCGGGCATGGACCTGGCCTTCGACCCGGCCCAGGTCAAGGTGGGTCGCCGGCTGGCCACCAAGCTGCTCAACGCGTCCCGGTTCGCGCTCGGGCTGGGCGCCGCCGACGCGCTGCGCGCGCCGGTCACGGCCCCCTTGGACACCGCGATGCTCGCCGAACTGTCCGGCGTGGTCGCCACCGCGACCGCCGCCTTCGACGGGTACGACCACACGGCCGCGCTGATGGCGACGGAGGCGTTCTTCTGGCGGTTCTGCGACGACTACATCGAGCTGGTGAAGGAGCGCGCCTACGGTTCCGGGCCGGCGGCCGACTCGGCCCGGGCGGCGCTGGCGACCGCGCTGTCGGTGCAGTTGCGGCTGTTCGCCCCGGTGCTGCCGTTCGTCACCGAGGAGGTGTGGTCCTGGTGGCGGTACGGCTCGGTGCACCGCTCGACGTGGCCGACCACCTACGAGGTGGGCCGCGCGATGCGCGCGCCCGGCGACCCGGAGCTGCTGCGGTTGGCCGCCGACGCGCTGGGGCAGGTCCGCCGGGCCAAGTCGGAGCGGAAGCTGTCGATGAAGGCGGACGTGCCGCTGGCCGAGGCGCTCGGGCCGGCGGCCCTGCTGGACCAGCTCACCACCGTTGCCGACGACCTGCGCGCGGCGGGGCGGATCGCGAAGCTCGACCTGCTTCCCGACCGCACTCCCGAGCTGGTCATCGCCTGCGCGTTCTGAGCACACGGAGCGGGGCGGCCCGGTGCGTGCCGGGCCGCCCCTCGACGTGCTAACCGGCCGCGCAGGCCGTCCTGAGCTTCGCCTGGGCGGCGGTGAGGTCCGCCTTGCTGGGCGCCTTCTTCGGCGCCTTGGCCCAGGTGTCGGCGAGGTCGCCCATCTCGGTCGCGACCGCCTTCACCGCGCCGTTGACCTCGTCGCTGCTGGTGAACGCGTGCGTGTACATGGTCGCCGCGCCGGCGGAGTATTGCGCGCTCACCGCGGAGTGACCGGCCGGCGGGCCGATCTTCTCCGCCTTGGCGACCTCCTTGAGCGCGGCCGTGATGTCCTTCTCGACGGCCGTGCAGGTGGTCCTGGTGGCGTCGTCGAGACCCACCGGGGCGGGTGACACCGACGACGCGGTCGGCGTCGACGCGGCCGGCGCGGACGATCCGGCGGGCTCGGCCGCCGAGGTGTCGTCACCGTCGGTGGTGCAGCCGGACATGATGATCAGCGCCACCGCGGCCGGAGCCAGCAGGGCGTGTCGAGCGGAACGCAAATTGTTCTCCCCGTGTCTGGTGTTGTCGCCGCCGCAACGTAACAGAACCACGGGGGTCGGGCGGGACCCCTTTTCCCGTCGCCGGAGCGGACGGGGCCGGGGTCCCGCCCGGCTCAGCTCGTCTCGCCGGCCACGCTGAACGACCGGAGGCGGTCGATCGCCAGCACGGTGAAACCGATCGCCACCAGGGCGGTCAGCACGGCCGCGACAGGCACCGAGACGGTGGTGCCGAGCAGTGACGTGGGCGCCATCCGGTCGGCCAGCGCGATCACCCACTGCTGGATCGAGAGCACCTTGGTGCCGTTGACGAACCGGCCGAGCAGACCCTCCCAGATCAGCACGTAGACCAGGCCGAGCAGCACCGGCCGCCGGGTCACCAGGCTGAGCGCCAGGAACAGCGCCGAGTACGCCAGCGCGCCCGCGGCCGACGCGGCGACCAGGGCCAGCCCGAGGCGTACCGAATCGGCCAGCACGCCCGCGACGTAGAGCGGGATGCCGGCGGTGACCGCGCTGACCGCGGCCGCCACCGCCAGCTTCGGCAGCACGATCTGCCAGCGGGGCAGCGGCTTGGTGAGGATGTGCACCACGGTGCCGTCGTCGATCTCGGCGCCGAGCACGCCGGTGCCCACGATCAGCGCCACCACCGGCAGGACCACGGCCAGGCCCAGGCCGACGAGCACCGGCGGCCCCCACTGGCCCGGGTCGACGCCGAGCGACCGGCAGAGCACCGCCAGGCCGATCAGGATCAGCGGCAACGGCAGGAGCATCAGGAACCGGCTACGACCGAACAGGCCGCGGGCGGTGATCCAGGTAACTGTCGACATCAGGCCTCCACCAGATACGAGAAGACGCTCTCCAGCGACTCGTCCTCCGGCAGCAGCTGCCGGACCCGGATGCCGTGGCGGAGTGCGATCCTGGGCAACGCCCGGGTGAAGGCGCCGTAGTCGCCGGCCTTCACGGTCAGGCCGGTGCGGCCCAGCTCGACGCCGCCGACCGACGGCTCGGCCATCAGCGCCACCGCCAGGGCCCGGTCGTCGGTGGAGCGCACCGTGAACACGTGCGGCCGATTGGTCATCAGCCGGCGGATGGTGCGGTAGTCGCCGGAGGCGGCCAACCGGCCGGCGACCATCACCTGGACCGTCCCGGAGACCTGCTCGACCTCCTCCAGGATGTGCGAGCTGAACAGGATGGTCCGGCCGTCGTCGCCGAGCCGGTGCAGCAGCGCCATCATGTGCAGCCGCTGCCGCGGGTCCATGCCGTTGAACGGCTCGTCGAGCAGCAGCACCTGCGGGTCGTGCACCAGCGCGGCGGCCACCCGGGTGCGCTGCCGCATGCCCTTGGAGTAGGTGCCGATCCGGCGGCCCTGCGCGTCCTGCATCTCGACCAGGTCGATCGCCCGCCGGGCCGCCGCCTCCGGGTCGGGCAGCCGGTGCAGCTTCGCGCTGGCCAGCACGAACTCGTACGCACTGAGGAAGGTGTGCACCGCCTCCCGCTCGCTGACCAGGCCGAGCCGCCGGTAGACGCCCGGGTTGCGCCAGGTCGGCTCCCCGTCCAGCGTCACCGCGCCCCGCGACGGGGCGAGGAAGCCGGCCATCATGTGCAGCAGCGTGGTCTTGCCGGCCCCGTTCGGGCCGAGCAGGCCGGTCACCCCCGGGCCGAGCCGCATGGTGACGTCGTTGACCGCCACCACGTTGCCGTACCAGCGGGAGACGCCGGCCAGGTCGAGGGTGCTGGTCGTGGCGGCGGGCACGTCGGCCGCCGGTTGCGTGTGCAGCGCCGTCATCGGGCGGCCACCTTCCGGTATCGCAGGAGCAGCAGGCTGACGCAGGCGGCGACCAGCAGCACGGCGACCACGGCGTAGACCGGCCCGAAGCCGCCGATCGGCATGCCGTCGCCCTGCCCCTGGGTCAGCCGGTCGCCCAGCGCCCAGGTGCCCACGCCGCCGACGAGCGTCGACGGGGAGGCGAGGAACGCCAGCTCGTTGACCGTCCGGGAGGGCATGATCGAGAGCACGCCGACCACCGGCGCGGTCATCAGGAACACCGCGACGATGCCACCGGCGGCGAACGCGCGCTTGCCGGTGAGCGACGCGACCAGCAGGCCGATCGCGGCGAAGACCACCGCCCAGAGCCCGGCGTAGAGCAGCCCGGGCAGCAGGTCGAGCAGCTCGTCCCACACGCCGCGCATGCCCCGCGAGGTGGTGAACGCGGCACCCAGGAACATCACCAGCTGCGGCCCGCCGAGCAGCAGCCAGAGCGCGGTGCCCAGGGACAGCAGCTTGGCCAGCGCGTAGTCGCCGCGCGGCAGCGGGCGGGAGAAGTAGAGCGGCAGCACGCCGCTGCGCAGGTCGCGGGAGACCAGCTCGGGGGCGGCCACCGCGACGAAGAAGATGACCAGCCAGCTCATCGCGTCGGCGAACTGGGCGTACGTCATCACCACCTCACCGATCTGGCTGCGCACCGCGGTCACCCCGGCGGCGACCACGGTGACCACGGCGACCACCAGCCACGGGAAGATCTTCGCCTTGGCGCTGCGGCCCAGCCCGAAGACGGTACGCACACCGTGGCCGTAGAGCGCGCCGAAGACCTGCCGGCGCCCCAGCCGGGGGCCGGTGTAGCGCTGGTAGCCGATGTCGTGGATGACGCCGGTGGCTTCAGACATGGCTGGGCTCCCTCGGGGCGAAGAGCTCGGCCACCCGGTGCCGCCGCTGGTCCAGCCGGTGCAGTGGCAGGTCCAGCTCGGCGACCGCGCCGAGGATCAGGTCGTAGGTGTGGTCGTCGGCGAGCGGGACGAGCAGCAGCCGGCCGTCCCGGGACACCGGCAGGTCGAGCGCGGCCAGCCGGGCGGCCAGCTCGTCCGTGCCCTCGCTCACCTCGACGGCGAGCACGTCGGTGGCGGTGGTCATCGCGGCGACCCGGTCGGCGCGCAGCAGCCGGCCGCCGTCGATCGCGACGAGCGTGTCGCAGATCCGCTCCACCTCGCCGAGCAGGTGCGAGCAGACCACCACGGAGATGCCGAACTCGGTGCCGATCCGGTGGATCAGGGCGAGCATGGCGTCCCGGCCGGCCGGGTCGAGGCCGTTGGTGGGCTCGTCGAGCAGCAGCAGGTCCGGGTCGTGCACCAGCGCCTGGGCGAGCTTGACCCGCTGCTTCATGCCGGTGGAGTAGCCACCGACGGCCCGGTGCCGCTCCTCGTGCAGGCCGACGTGGCGCAGCGCCTCGGAGGCCCGTTCCCGGGCGACGGTGCGCGGCAGCCCGCTCATCCGGCCCAGGTGGGTGACCAGCTCGGCGGCGGAGAGGTCGGGCGGGAGGGCGTCGTGCTCGGGCATGTAGCCGACCCGGGCGCGGACCGCGGCCGGGTCGGTGGTGGGGTCGAGGCCGAGCACCTGCACCCGGCCGGTGGTCGGCGGGAGCAGACCCAGCAGGATCTTGATCAGGGTGGACTTGCCGGCGCCGTTGGCGCCGACCAGCCCGATGATCCCCGGCTCGACCGACACGGTGAGGTCGGCCAACGCGGTGACCCGTCCTCCGTACGTCTTGGTCAGCGACTCGGTCGCGAGCAGTGTCACGCTGCCAGCCTAGGAAGCGAGGGCTCCCCGTTGCACCGGGAAACGCTCGGGGATGTCCCTGATTCCGCCCGGACGCCACCGGTAAGGCTTCCGTAAGCGGCCGGACCGGTGACCGCGCGGCCGGCGCCCGGGAGACTCGACGCATGCCGATGCGTCTCCTGCGCGCCCCGCTGACCTGGGTCGCCGTCACCGTCCTCGCGCTCGGCGCGGCGGTCGCGCTCTACTGGTTCCAGCCGTGGAAGCTGGTCACCGACACCGAGGTGCACGAGGAGCTGGCAGCGGTGCCGTCCGCGGCGACGCCGGCGCCGCCGCCGTCGGGTCCGTCGCCGTCGGCCGCGCCCGCGTCGACGCCGGCCGGCCCGGTGCTGCTCGGCAGCGGCGAGTTCGTCAGCCACGAGCACGACACCCGCGGCACCGCCCGGATCGTCCGTACCGTCGACGGGCGGCACCGGCTGGAACTGGTCGGGCTGGACACCTCCAACGGTCCGGATCTTCAGGTCTGGCTGACCGACCAGCCGGTTCGGACCGGTCCGTCCGGGTGGCATGTCTTCGACGACGGTCGGCACGTGGCGCTCGGCCCGCTCAAGGGCAACCGGGGCGACCAGGCGTACCCGATTCCCGCCGGAACCGATCTCGCCGGGCTGACCAGCGTCTCGATCTGGTGCGAGCGGTTCGCCGTCTCGTTCGGCGCGGCGGCGCTGGCCGGCGGCTGAGCGGTCGGCGACACCCGGGGAGACCGGGTGGTGGCCGGGAGGTGGAGTGGCGCTCTCGACCGATCGCCGGTGGGCTGCGAAACTGTGTGCCGGCCGGCGAGTTGGGGGTTCGATGAGCAACGGGTGGATCCTGCCCGAGGATGTTCTGCGGGATGCGCCGTCGTACGCGCCCAGGCCCGCTGAGCTGGCCGATCTCGAGTTGTTGCTGACCGGGGCGTACGCGCCGTTGACCGGCTTCATGACCCGGGCGGACCTCGCCGCCCTGGGTCGGCGCGGTCGGCTCGCCGACGGCACGCCGTGGCCGGTGCCGGTGACGCTGCAGGTGCCGGCCGCGCTCGCCGACGGCCTGGAGCTGGCCGACCCGGCCCGCCGGGCGCTGGTGCTCACCGACGGCGAGGGCGCGCCGGTGGCGGCCATGGACGTGACCGACGTCTGGCCGGCCCGCGAGGGCACGGTGGGCGTGGGCGGCGCGGTACGCCGGCTGGGCGACGGTGGCCACGGGCCGTTCCAGCGGCTGCGGCGCAGCCCCGACGAGGTGCGCGGGCTGCTGCCACCGGGCCGGGTGCTCGGTGTCTTCGCCGACCGCCCGATGCACCGCCCGCAGCTGGCCCAGATCGCGCACGCGGCCCGCACGCTCGGCGCGCACCTGCTGGTGCTGATCCCGGTGGGCGAGGAGTCGACGGGTGGCCTGCCGGCCGAGGCGCTGGTGCGCGGCGTGTTCGCGGCCCGCGACCGGATGCCGCCGGCCACGCTGGTGGCGGTGCCGCTGGCCCGCCGGCCCGACGAGATCAGCGACGCGTTGCTGCGGGCCCGGGTCGCCGCCGCCTACGGGGTGAGCCACCTGCTCTCCACCGAGGGCATGCTCTCCGGTGCCGGCCTGCGGGTGCTGGTGCCCCGGGAGCTGGCGTACGACAACCGGGACGGGCAGTGGCGCTGGCGGGAGGACATCCCGCCGCGCAACCGCCGGCTGGCGCTCAGCCAGGAGGAGATCGACGACCTGCTCGACCGGGGCTTCCCGCTGCCCGAGTGGCACACCCCGCCCGCGGTGGCCAAGGAACTGGCCCGGGCCCGCCCGCCTCGACGGCACCGCGGCCTGGTGATCTTCCTGACCGGGCTGTCCGGCTCGGGCAAGTCGACCATCGCCCGGGGTCTCGCGGACGCGCTGCGGGAGCAGGGCGACCGGAGCATCACGCTGCTCGACGGCGACGTGGTGCGGCGGGAGCTGTCGGCCGGGTTGGGCTTCAGCAAGGCCGACCGGGATCTCAACGTGCGCCGGATCGGCTGGGTGGCCGCCGAGATCGCCCGGCACCGGGGCGTCGGCATCTGCTGCCCGATCGCGCCGTACGCGGCCGCCCGGGCGACCGCCCGGGAGATGGCCCAGGCGGCCGGGGCCGGCTTCCTGCTGGTGCACGTCGCCACCCCGTTGGCGGTGTGCGAGCAGCGCGACCGCAAGGGCCTCTACGCCCGCGCGCGGGCCGGCCTGATCACCGGGATGACCGGCATCGACGACCCGTACGAGGAGCCCACCGACGCCGACCTGGTGGTGGACACCTCGGACCTGACCGTCGAGGAGGCGGTGCAGCGGGTGATGGAGCACCTCGGCGAGACCGGCTGGGTGGAGCCCCGCCTCCAGCCGGCCTGACCGCCGAGCCGCCGAGCCGCCGATCATCGTCGTCCCACGTCGCGTCCACTTCTCCTGCGCGGTAGTGTTCGTCTTTGTTGGAACACGTTCGACCGCGTTCGCACGGTCGGTGAGCGCTCGGGAGGCGACGCGGGATGCTGGCGCGACAGCGGCAGACGGCCATCCTGGAACGGGTCCGCGCCGCCGGCGGGGTCCGGGTCACCGACCTGGCCGCCGAGTTCGGCGTCTCCGACATGACCATCCGGCGCGACCTGGAGACGCTGCACGAGCAGGGGCTGCTCGCCAAGGTGCACGGCGGGGCGACGCTGGCCGGGCCCGGCTCGACCGACGAACCCGGCTTCCGGGCCAAGTCGGTGCGCCAGTCCGCCGAGAAGTCGGCCATCGCCGAGCACGCCGCGCGGCTGGTCCGCCCCGGCGCCGCGATCGCCCTCTCCGCCGGCACCACCACCGCCGAACTCGCCCGCCGCCTGGTGGACGTGCCCGGCCTGACGGTGGTCACCAACTCGCTGCCGGTGGCCGAGATCCTGCACGTCGGCGGTCGACCCGACCAGACCGTGGTGCTCACCGGCGGGGTCCGCACCCCGTCGGACGCGCTGGTCGGCCCGCTCGCCGTGGCCGCGATCGCCGCGCTCCACCTGGACTTGCTCTTCCTCGGCGTGCACGGGATCAGCGAGCGGGCCGGGTTCACCACGCCCAACCTGATGGAGGCGGACACGAACCGGGCACTGGTGGCGGCCGCCGACGCCCTGGTGGTGCTCGCCGACCACACCAAGTGGGGCACGGTCGGGATCTCCTCCATCGTCGGCCTGGACGCGGCGGACGTGCTGGTCACCGACGACCGGTTGACACCCGAAGCACGGCGGGTACTCGAGGACAGGGTGGGTGAGCTGGTGACGGTGCCGGCGACGAAGGGGGCGGAGTGAAGCGTACGCAGATCGAGCTGGCCGACGGCCGTGAGCTGATCTACTTCGACGAGCGGGACGACGCGGTGCGGGACCAGCCGGACCGGCGGGACCTGCCCCCACCACCTCCCGCCTCCCAACTGCGCCACGACCCGCTGACCGACGAGTGGGTGGCGGTGGCGGTGCACCGGCAGACCCGCACCTTCCTGCCCCCGGCCGACCAGTGCCCGCTCTGCCCGTCCCGGGGCGACCGGCACACCGAGATCCCGGCGCCGGACTACGACGTGGTGGTCTTCGAGAACCGGTTCCCGTCGCTGAGCCAGCGGGTGGCCGAGGAGCCGGCCGAGATCACGCCGTTCACCCCGGTCCGCCCCGGGCTCGGCCGGTGCGAGGTGGTCTGCTTCACCGACGACCACAACGCCTCGTTCGCGCGCCTCTCCCCGTCGCGGGTGCGGACCGTGCTGGACGCGCTCGCCGACCGCACCGCCGCGCTGAGCGAGCTGCCCGGCGTGGAGCAGGTGTTCCCGTTCGAGAACCGGGGCGAGGAGATCGGGGTGACGTTGAACCACCCGCACGGTCAGATCTACGCGTACCCGTTCGTGACGCCGCGGACCCGGAGCCTGCTGGCCGCCGCCCGGCGGCACGCCGAGCGCACCGGGGGCAACCTCTACGCCGACGTGCTGGCCGCCGAGCGGGCCGCCGGCGACCGGGTGGTGACCAGCAACGAGCACTGGACCGCGTACGTGCCGGCGGCGGCCCGCTGGCCGTTCGAGGTGCACGTGGCCCCGCACCGCCCGGTGCCGGACATCCCCGCGCTGGACGACGCCGAGCGGGACGCCTTCGGCCCGCTCTACCTCGACCTGCTGCGCCGATTCGACGGGCTGTTCGACATGCCGATGCCCTACATCGCGGCCTGGCACCAGGCGCCGGTACGCGTCGACCGGGAGCTGGGCCACCTGCACCTGCAGTTGTTCAGCATCCGGCGGGCGAAGGACAAGCTGAAGTACCTGGCCGGTTCCGAGTCCGGCATGGGCGTGTTCATCAACGACATCGCCCCGGAGCGCGCCGCCGAACTCCTGCGCGCCGTGTGAAAGGCGGGGCCCCCTGTTAACGCCTGCGGTAGAGGAAGGGCCCCCTGTTAACAACCGCGACTCGGGCGTGGGGCGCGGGGGGCCCAGGGCAGGACCCCCCGCAGGGAAGGGACGGCTGGCTGCGCTCAGCAGCCGCGAAGGTCAGCCGGCCGGCGTACGACCACGGCCCACCTTCCTGGACGCGACTGGCATCTCGTCCACCCTGTCAACGACGGCGCACCGGACGACGTCACGCCGGCTCGCCGCCCCGAGGCGTTAAGAAGGGCCCCTTCTACAACGCGAGGCGTTAAGAAGGGGCCCTTCCTTACTTCAGGCCGCGAGCTTGCGGGCCAGGTTCTCGTCGAGCGCGTTCATGAACTCGTCGGTGGTCAGCCACGGGGCGTCCCGCGAGATGAGCAGCGCGAGGTCCTTGGTCATCTGGCCGCCCTCGACGGTCTCCACGATGACCTTCTCCAGCGTGTTCGCGAACTCGGTGACCGCCGGGGTGCCGTCCAGCTTGCCCCGGTGGGCCAGGCCCCGGGTCCAGGCGTAGATCGACGCGATCGGGTTGGTCGAGGTCTTCTCGCCCTTCTGGTACTGCCGGTAGTGCCGGGTCACCGTGCCGTGCGCGGCCTCCGCCTCGACGGTACGGCCGTCCGGGGAGAGCAGCACCGAGGTCATCAGGCCGAGCGAGCCGAAGCCCTGCGCGACGGTGTCGGACTGCACGTCACCGTCGTAGTTCTTGCAGGCCCAGACGTACCCGCCCTCCCACTTGAGCGCGGCGGCGACCATGTCGTCGATCAGCCGGTGCTCGTAGGTGAGGCCGGCGGCGTCGAACTCGGCCTTGAACTCGGCCTCGAACACCTCGGCGAAGATGTCCTTGAACCGGCCGTCGTACGCCTTGAGGATGGTGTTCTTGGTCGACATGTAGACCGGGTAGTTGCGGTCCAGGCCGTACCGGAACGAGGCCCGGGCGAAGTCCCGGATCGACTCGTCGAAGTTGTACATGCCCATGGCGATGCCGCCGCCGGGGAAGTTGGCGACCTCCATCTCCATCGGCGCGGAGCCGTCGGCCGGGGTGTAGGTGATGGTGACCTTGCCCGGGCCGGGGACGACGAAGTCGGTGGCCTTGTACTGGTCGCCGTGCGCGTGCCGGCCGATGATGATCGGCTTGGTCCAGCCCGGGACGAGCCGCGGCACGTTCGACATGATGATCGGCTCGCGGAAGACCACGCCGCCGAGGATGTTGCGGATGGTGCCGTTCGGCGACCGCCACATCTTCTTCAGGCCGAACTCCTCCACCCGGGCCTCGTCCGGGGTGATGGTGGCGCACTTGACGCCGACGCCGTGCTCCTTGATGGCGTTGGCGGCGTCGACGGTGACCTGGTCGTCGGTCTCGTCGCGGTACTGGATCGACAGGTCGTAGTAGTGCAGGTCGACGTCGAGGTAGGGCAGGATCAGCTGCTCCCGGATCTGCTTCCAGATGATCCGGGTCATCTCGTCGCCGTCGATTTCCACGACCGGGTTGTTTACCTTGATCTTCGCCATCGGCCGGCGCTCCTCTCGGGGGACACGTGCTCAAGCAGTACGAGCGTACTGGAAACCGACCGGGGCGCCCCAGCCGGCCTCGCGGTGGCATCCTTCCCGGATGCCGCTGACGCACACGCTCGGGTCTATCACGATCACCGCGCTGCTCGACGGTGCGGGTTCCTTCTTCCAGCCGCGCGCGCAGGCCTTTCCCGACGCCACGCGGGCGCAGTGGCGCGAGGCGGACCGCCGGGACCCGGACGCGGTCGGGCCGGACGGCGGCTGGTGGTTGCCGTTCCGCGCGTTCGCGCTGCGCCGTGGCGACGGGCCGGTCGTCCTGGTCGACGCCGGCATCGGCCCGGCGGACGCGCTCGCCGCGAGCTGGGCGCCGGTGCCGGGGCGGCTGCCCGACGAGCTGTCGGCGGCCGGCATCGACCCGGCGGACGTCCGCACCGTCGTCCTCACCCACCTGCACACCGACCACGTCGGCTGGGCCGGGCCGCTCTTCGCGAACGCCGACCACCTGGTCCAGCGCGCGGAGCTGGCCGCGCTGGAGCTGTTCCACCCGGAGCTGCCGGCCCGGCTGCTGGGGCCGTTGCGCGCCGCCGGCCGGCTGCGGGTGGTCGACGGCGACACGGACCTGACCTCCGGGGTACGCGTGCTGAGCACGCCGGGCCACACCCCCGGCCACCAGTCCGTGCTGGTGGAACAGGGCGACGACCGCCTCCTGGTCACCGGCGACCTCCTGGTGCACGCCATCCAGCTGGTCGACCCGGCGCTGCCCTACGCCCACGAGGAGAACCCGCCCGAAGCCCGCCGAACCCGCGAGCAGATCCTGCGGGCCTTCTCCCCCCTGACCCTGGCCACCCCCCACCTGACCGCCCCCTTCACCCCCCACCCCCACCCCGCCTGAACCCGTCGATCATGAAGTTGGCGGCGTTTTCGATCTCCAGAACTGCCGCCAACTTCATGATCGACGCGGTGGAGGTGGGGGGTGGGGCCCGGGGACGTTGAAGGGCGGCCGGCGGGACGCCGGCCGCCCTTCAGCGGGTGGTGCGGGGTGGATCAGAGGGAGGAGATGTCGGCCTGCTTGGCGCGGACGGCCTCGGCGGCCTCCTTCAGGGCGGCCAGCTCGTCGGCGTCCAGGTCGGTCTCGACGACCCGCTTCACGCCCTGCGCGCCGATCTCGGCCTCGACGCCCAGGTAGACGCCGGAGATGCCGTACTCGCCGTCGACCCAGGCGCAGACCGGCATGACGTCGCCGGAGTCCTCGGCCACGGCCTTCGCCATCCGCGCCGCGGCGGCGGACGGGGCGTAGTACGCCGAGCCGGTCTTCAGCAGCGCCACGACCTCGGCGCCACCGTTGCGGGTCTTGACGACCAGTTCCTCGATCTGCTCGGCCGGCATGACGTCGCGCAGCGGCTTGCCGTTCACCGTGCTCTTGGACGGGACCGGGACCATGGTGTCGCCGTGCGAGCCGAGGGTCAGGGTCCGCACCGACTTCACCGGTACGCTCAGCGCCTCGGCGACGAAGTTGGTGAACCGGGCGGTGTCGAGCATGCCGGCCTGGCCGAGCACCCGGTTCTTCGGGAACTGGGTGGCGAGCTGGGCGAGCGCGGTCATCTCGTCGAGCGGGTTCGAGACCACGATGACGACGGCGTTCGGGGCGTACTTGGCGACGTTCTCGGCGACCTGACGGACGATCTTGGCGTTCGTCTCCAGCAGGTCCATCCGGCTCATGCCCGGCTTGCGGGGCAGGCCGGCGGTGATGACGACGACGTCGGAGCCCTCGATGGCCTCGTAGCCCTCGCCGTTCGGGCCGGTGGTGACGCCGACGATCGTGGTCTCGAAGCCCTCGACCGGCCGCGACTGGTTGAGGTCGAGGGCGAGGCCCGCCGGCTTGCCCTCCACGATGTCGGTGATGACGACGGTGTCGAAGACGTCGTACTCGGCCAGGCGCTGTGCGGTGGTGGAGCCGTAGAAGCCGGCCCCGACGACAGTGACCTTCTTACCCATGGTCGTCCCACTCCCTGATACCAGTCGGTTTCCCGGACCGTATCAGCCATCCTGGCACCGAACGGGCGAGGGGCGGACGGTTATGACCTGTCTGGGTGGTCAGGCGTCCCGTTCGGCCCGCTCGACCACGTTGGTGAGCAGCATGGCCCGGGTCATCGGCCCGACGCCGCCCGGCATCGGCACCACCTTGCCGGCCACCTCGGCCACCTCCGGGTCGACGTCGCCGGTGTAGCGCCCCTTGCCGTCGTCGCCGATGACCCGGGTGATGCCGACGTCCACCACTGTCGCCCCGGGGGTGACCATGTCGGCGGTGAGCAGCCCGGGCACCCCGGCGGCGACGATGACCACATCGGCGGCGCGGGTGTGCGAGGCGAGGTCGAGGGTGCCGGTGTGGCAGAGCGTGACGGTGGCGTTCTCGCTGCGCCGGGTGAGCAGCAGGCCGAGCGGCCGGCCGACCGTGTTGCCGCGCCCGACCACCGCGACGTTCGCGCCGCGCAGCGGCACGTCGTGCCGGCGCAGCAGTTCGACGATGCCGCGCGGGGTGCAGGGCAGCGGGGCGTCGTAGCCGAGCACGAGCCGGCCCAGGTTGACCGGGTGCAGGCCGTCGGCGTCCTTGTCCGGGTCGATGGACTCCAGCGCCCGCTGGGTGTCCAGGTGGGCGGGGAGCGGGAGCTGGACGATGTAGCCGTGGCAGGCCGGGTCGGCGTTCAGCTCGGCGAGCGCCGCGTCGAGTTGCTCCTGGCTCGCGTCGGCGGGCAGCGTCACCCGTAGCGAGGCGATGCCGACCTCGGCGCAGTCGCGGTGCTTGCCGTTGACGTACGCCTGGGAGCCGGGGTCCTCCCCGACCAGGACCGTGCCGAGGCCCGGCGTGATCCCGCGCTCCGCGAGCGCCTTGACCCGCGCCCGCAGTTCGTCCTTGATCTCCGCCGCCGTGGCCTTGCCGTCCAGGATCGTCGCCGTCACCACGTGATCGTCTCACGTCTGCGCGGAGGAGCCGCGACGCCCGGCAAGGACGCGCCGACGCGTGGCCTTCATCACTGACGGTCACCAGACACCTCTCAAAATGGAAGATTCGGGCACGATGCGTCACTGCTCCGTTACCCATTCGTTGTCGATCCGCCGCACCGCGACCTACCGTTACGGCTCGTTGCGCAGCGTCACCCAGCGTCGGGCCGACCGCGCAGCGTGAGGAGATGAGGAGACTCCATGCGTGTTCGTAGGCTCGCGGCCTGGACCGCTCTCCCGCTCGCGGTGACCCTGGGCCTCGCGGCCTGCGGCACGGGCGGCGGCAGCGGCGGCGCAAGCGACCCCGACGCGGCCGTGCGGATCGAGATCGCCGAGCCGCAGCACCTGGTGCCGACCAACACCAACGAGACCAGTGGCTCGCAGGTGCTGTCGGCCCTGTTCAGCCCGCTCGTCGACTACGACGAGGCGAACAAGCCGCACGAGGTGGCGGCCGACTCGATCACCTCGTCGGACAACAAGGCCTGGACGATCAAGCTGAAGCCCGGCTACACGTTCCACAACGGCGAGAAGGTCACCGCCGACAACTACCTCGACGCCTGGAACTACGGCGCGTACGCACCGAACGGCCAGAACTCCAGCTACTTCTTCGAGAAGGTCGCCGGCTACCAGGACCTGCAGGGCGAGACGCCGAAGGCGAAGACGCTGAGCGGCCTGAAGAAGGTCGACGACCTGACCTTCACGGTGACGCTCACCGAGCCGTACGTGGACTTCAAGACCATGCTCGGCTACACCGCCTTCTACCCGCTGCCCAAGGCGGCCTTCGCCGCGCCGGGCGTGCTCGCCGAGGGCTACGAGCAGGCGCCGATCGGTCAGGGCCCGTTCAAGATGAAGGGCAACTGGCAGCACGACGCCAGGGTCGAGGTGGAGAAGTACGACGCCTTCCCGGGCGAGCAGCCCAAGGTGAACGGCGTCGAGTTCCGCATCTACCAGCAGCCGACCGCCGCGTACGCGGACGTGCTGTCGGACAACCTCGACGTGATCAAGACGATCCCGACCGAGAACCTGTCGACCGCCGCCACCGACCTCGGCGACCGGTTCCAGCAGAGCCCGGCCTCGTCGCTCCAGGTGCTGGCGTTCCCGACGTTCCAGAAGGAGTTCAGCAAGCCCGAGGTGCGCAAGGCCATCTCGATGGCGATCGACCGGGACGAGATCACCAAGTCGATCTTCAAGGACTCCCAGCAGCCGGCCCGCTCGTTCGTCTCGCCGGTGGTCGCGGGCTACCGGGAGAACACCATCGGCACCGCCGGCTCGTTCGACCCGGCCAAGGCCAAGGCCATGTACGAGGCCGCGGGCGGCCCGAAGAAGATCGAGCTGTCCTACAACGGCGACGGCGGCCACAAGGACTGGATCGACGCCACCTGCAACCAGCTCAAGGCCAACCTGGGCGTGGAGTGCGTGGGCACCGCCGAGCCGAAGTTCGCCGACCTGCTGACCAAGCTCAAGCAGAAGCAGTCGGTGGGCCTGTTCCGGATGGGCTGGGTCATGGACTACCCGTCCATGGAGAACTACCTGGGCCCGCTGTACAGCACCAACGGCTCGTCGAACTACTACGGCTACAGCAACCCGGAGTTCGACAAGCTGCTCGCCGAGGGCGCCCGCGCGGCGACCGAGGACGAGGCGGTCAAGAAGTACCAGGCGGCGGAGGACCTGCTCGCGCAGGACATGCCGGTGATCCCGCTGCGGTACGGGCAGAACAACTTCGGACACTCGACCAAGGTCAAGAACGTCCACGTGGACCTCTTCGACCGGGTGGACCTGCTGAAGATCGAACGCGCCTGACCTGACCGACCCACGGGCCGGGCCACCCCCACCGGGTGGCCCGGCTCTGGCATTGGCACGTATTTAGCGCATTTTCGGCAGACTTGCCAGCATGCTCCGGTTCATCCTGCGGCGACTGCTCCAGATGGTCCTCGCCTTCTTCGGGACCACGCTGATCGTCTACGCGCTGATGTTCGCCGGGCAGGGCGACCCGATCCAGGCGCTCGCCGGGGAACGGCCGGTCACCGCGGCCCAACGCGCCTACCTGACCGAGAAGTACCACCTGGACGCGACCGGGGTCGGCGGTTTCTTCTACCGCTACCTCAACTATCTCGGCGGCCTGCTCCGGGGCGACCTCGGCCAGTCGCTGACCGGCCGACAGATCGGCGACATCCTCGCCGCCGCCTGGCCGGTCACCGTGAAACTCGCAGTGATCGCGATGGCCGTGACCATCCTCGTCGGGGTCACCGCAGGGGTCATCGCCGGCATCCGGCGGGCCGGCGTCTTCGACCACGCGACGCTCGTGCTCACGCTGCTGGTGCTCGGCATCCCGACCATCGTGCTGGCCCCGCTGGCGCAGTACTTCCTCGGCGTACGCTGGCCGATCTTCCCGCCCACCGCCGGCGCGCAACCCTCGCTGTGGGCGCTGCTGCTGCCCGGCATCGTGCTCGGCTCGCTGTCGCTGGCCACCGCGCTGCGGCTGACCCGGACGTCGGTGTCGGAGAACCTGCGCGCCGACTACGTGCGGACCGCCCGGTCGAAAGGGCTGGTGCGGCGCCGCATCGTCGGCGTGCACGTGCTCCGCAACTCGCTCATCCCGGTGGTCACCTTCCTCGGCGTCGAACTCGGCAACCTGATGAGCGGCGCGATCATCACCGAGGGCGTGTTCAACATCCCCGGCGTCGGCTTCAACCTGTTCCGCGGCATCCGCACCGAGGACGGTCCGCTCGTGGTCGGCATCGTCAGCGTGCTCGTCGTGGTCTACCTGCTGTCCAACCTGGTGGTGGACGTGCTCTACGCCGTACTCGACCCGAGGATTCGCTATGAGTGACTTCGAGACGGTGGCGGCGACCGAGGACCAGTCGGCGCGGCGGGGCGTCTCCGGCGAGCCCGGCACCCCGGACCGGGCCGGCGAGCCGAACCGGCCGCGCAGCCTGGCCGGGGACGCCTGGCGGGACCTGCGCCGCAACCCGGTCTTCTGGCTCAGCCTGCTGCTGGTCCTGCTGGTCGCCGCGATGGCCGTCGCCCCCGGGCTGTTCACGTCGAACGACCCGCGCGACTGTGTGCTCTCCCGGCAGCACGCCGGGCCGTCCGGCGGGGCCATCTTCGGGTACGACTTCCAGGGCTGCGACACGTTCGCCCGGGCGGTCTACGGCGCCCGGGCCTCGCTGCTGGTCGGCGCGCTGTCGGCGCTGATCACCGGCGTGATCGCGCTGATCGTCGGGATGCTCGCCGGCTACTTCGGCGGCTGGGTCGACGCGGTGCTCTCCCGGGTGATCGACATCGTGCTCGGCATCCCGCTGCTGCTGGCCGCGATCGTGCTGCTCAAGCGGGTGAGCACCAGCGGCGAGACGGTACGCCTGTTCGCGGTCATCCTGGTGCTGGCGCTGCTCGGCTGGACCACCGCGGCCCGGGTGGTGCGCTCCTCGGTGATCACCGCGCGGGAGCAGGACTACGTGGCCGCCGCCCGGATGCTCGGCGCCGGCAACGGCCGGATCATGTGGCGGCACATCCTGCCGAACGCGCTGGCCCCGGCGATCGTGGTGCTCACCATCGCGCTCGGGTCGTTCATCGCGGCCGAGGCCACGCTGAGCTTCCTCGGCATCGGGCTGAAAGCGCCGACCATCTCCTGGGGCATCGACATCGACGCGGGCCGGGTGCACATGCGCGAGTCGGCTACGCCGCTGATCGTGCCGTCGACGTTCCTCGCGCTGACCGTGCTCGCCTTCATCATGCTCGGCGACGCGGTCCGCGACGCCTTCGACCCGAAGCTGCGGTGAGCCCGATGCCGACACCCGTCTCCCCCACCCCGCCCGACGGGCACCTGCTGGAGGTGCGGAACCTGCACGTGGAGTTCCGCACCGGCGAGGGCGTGGCCCGGGTGATCAACGGGGTGAGCTACCACCTGGACGCCGGCGAGACGCTCGCCGTGCTCGGCGAGTCGGGCTCCGGCAAGTCGGTCACCGCCCAGGCGATCATGGGCATCCTGGACACCCCGCCCGCGTACGTCCGCTCCGGTCAGATCCTCTACCAGGGGCGGGACCTACTCACCCGGTCCGAGGAGGAGCGCCGGCGGGTCCGCGGCACGGAGATCGCGATGATCTTCCAGGACGCGCTGTCCGCGTTGAACCCGGTCTTCCCGGTCGGCTGGCAGATCGGCGAGTCGCTGCGGCAGCGGGCCGGGCTGTCTCGCGCCGACGCGCGCCGACGCACCGTCGAGCTGATGGACCTGGTCCAGATCCCGGGCGCGGCGAAGCGGCTCGGCGACTATCCGCACCAGTTCTCCGGCGGGATGCGGCAACGCGTCATGATCGCGATGGCGCTGGCGCTGGACCCGAAGGTGCTGATCGCCGACGAACCCACCACCGCGCTCGACGTCACCGTGCAGGCCCAGATCATGGACCTCCTGGCCGACCTGCGGCGGGACCTCGGCATGGCGCTGATCCTGATCACCCACGACCTCGGGGTGGTGGCCGGCGTGGCGGACCGGATCGCGGTCATGTACGCGGGCCGGATCATCGAGCACGCCGACGTACGCGCGCTCTACCGGGCGCCCGCCCACCCGTACACCAAGGGGTTGCTGGAGTCGATCCCCCGGCTCGACGTGCGCGGCCAGGCGCTGTCGACCATCCGGGGGCTGCCGCCGAACCTGATGCGGATCCCGCCCGGCTGCCCGTTCCACCCCCGCTGCCCCTACGCGCGACAGGTCTGCGTGGACGAGGTGCCGCACGACCTGGTCCTCGGCGACGGCCGGACCAGCGCGTGCCACTTCGCGCAGGAGGTTCACGATGACCGTGCCCGCTAGCCCCGCCAAGGTCCGGGGCGAGACCATCCTCGGCGTCGACGAACTGGTCAAGCACTTCCCGATCACCCAGGGCGTCCTGTTCAAGCGGCAGATCGGCGCCGTGCGGGCGGTCGACGGGGTGAGCTTCGAGCTGCGTCGTGGCGAGACGCTCGGTGTGGTCGGCGAGTCCGGCTGCGGCAAGTCCACGCTGGCCCGGCTGCTCATGCGGCTGGAGACGCCGACGTCCGGCCGGGCCACGCTGGAGGGGCGGGACCTGTTCCAGGCGTCCGGCGGGGAACTGCGCCGGCTGCGGCGGAACATGCAGATGGTGATGCAGGACCCGTACACCTCGCTCAACCCGCGGATGACCGTGGGCGACATCGTCGGCGAGCCGTTCGCGATCCACCCGGACGCCGCGCCGAAGGGCAGCCGGCGGCAACGGGTGCGGGAGCTGCTGGACGTGGTCGGCCTCAACCCGGAGCACATCAACAGGTACCCGCACCAGTTCTCCGGCGGCCAGCGGCAGCGCATCGGCATCGCCCGGGCGCTCGCGCTGCGGCCCGACATCATCGTCTGCGACGAGCCGGTGTCGGCCCTGGACGTCTCCATCCAGGCCCAGGTGATCAACCTGCTGGAGCAGCTCCAGGACGAGTTCGGCCTCTCCTACATCTTCATCGCGCACGACCTGTCGGTGGTCCGGCACATCTGCGACCGGGTGGCGGTGATGTACCTGGGCCGGATCGTGGAGATCGGCACCGAGGAGCAGATCTACCAGCGCGCCACCCACCCGTACACCCAGGCGCTGCTCTCCGCGGTGCCGGTGCCCGACCCGGAGGCCCGCGACCGGCGGACCGTCATCCGGCTCACCGGCGACGTGCCCAGCCCCGCGGAGCCGCCGTCGGGCTGCCGGTTCCGGACCCGGTGCTGGAAGGCGGAGGAGGTCTGCGCGGTCCAGGACCCGCAGACGGTGCCCCGGGCGGCCGACCCGCACCCGTCGGCCTGCCACTTCGCCGAGGTGCGCACGGACGTCTGAGGCCCCGTCCCCCGGAGGAAGTGGGGACGAGGCCTCGCGGGACGCGGACGGGGTGCGTGAGGCGCGCCCCCGTGGGCGACGACGGCCCGCCTCGGAACCGCCGGGTCGACGCGGCGGAATCCGGTGCGGCTCAGGCGGTGGGCGGCGCCCGCGCGGCGCGCACGCCGCGCGGCGGCAGCGGCGGGGCCGGCGGCCGGTGCGCGGGCGCGGACCGCGCCGACACGACCGGGCCGGCCACGCTCGGGGGCACCGTCGGAAGCGGCCCGTCCGGCCCGTCGCCGTAGGCGAGGCCGCCGCGCCGGTCACCCCACCATCCGCCGGAGACCTCCGCGCACCGCCGTTGCGGGTACGCGCGGACCGCCGCGACCGGGTCCGACCCGGCCCGGCAGCCGGTGACCGGTACGACGCCGGGCGAGCCGGTGCCGGGCGGCGCGACGGCGGGCACCACCGTTGCCGGCGGCACGGTGGCCGACACCGGCGCGGCGGCGGACGGCACGGCGGCGGACGGCACGGCGGCGGACGGCACGGCGGCGGCCGACACCGGTGCGGCGGCGGGCCGGGCGGCGGGCGGCGGCGCGGCGGCGGCCGCACCGGCAGCCGAGCCGAGTGCCACGAGGACGAACGCCAGCGTGACGACGGCGGCGGTCAACCGGTCGCGCACGCGCATGGCACACCTGCCGGGGCTCATGAACAGTGGCGATGGTCGATCAACCGCCGCCGGGCACACGCTAGCAACCGGCCTCACCGCCGGGCAACGGAGTCCGGAGGGACGCGGGGGGCCGTCGGCCTTCGGCGTGTCGGGGCCAGCGGTATTGAAGCGATGAGAGCGGTATACCTCAGAGGCATATTTATGCCTCTGAGGTATACCGCTCAGAACTGACTGTTCCTTTGCCGGGGCTCACCCACGGTGATCGGCGGTGAGGCGCGGCGCGCGGATCGGACCTAGTGGAAGAAGTGCCGGGTGCCGGTGAGGTACATGGTCACGCCGGCCTCCTTGCAGGCCGCGATGGTCTCCTCGTCGCGGATCGAGCCGCCGGGCTGCACGATCGCCCGGACGCCGGCGTCGATGAGGATCTGCGGCCCGTCGGCGAACGGGAAGAACGCGTCCGAGGCGCAGACCGAGCCGCGGGCCCGCTCGTCGCCGGCCCGCGCGACCGCCAGCCGCGCCGAGTCGACCCGGTTGACCTGACCCATCCCGACGCCGACCGTGGCGCCGTCGCGGGCCAGCAGGATCGCGTTGCTCTTCACCGCGCGCACCGCACGCCAGGCGAACGCGAGGTCACGCAGCATCGATTCGTCGGCCGGATCGCCGGTGGCGAGCGTCCAGCCGGACGGGTCGTCGCCAGGGGCGTCCACCGCGTCCCGCGCCTGCACCAGCACACCGCCGGTGACCTGCCGCCACTCGGCCGGGCGCGGCGCGAACGCGGGCGCGCGCAGCAGCCGGATGTTCTTCTTCGCCCGCAGCAGCTCCAGCGCGCCCTCGTCGAAGCCGGGCGCCACCAGCACCTCGGTGAAGATCTCCGCCACCTGCCCGGCCAGCTCCACGCTCACCGGCCGGTTCACCGCGATCACGCCGCCGAACGCGGAGACCGGGTCGCAGGCGTGCGCCTTGCGGTGCGCCTCGGCCACGTCCGCGCCGACCGCGATGCCGCACGGGTTGGCGTGCTTGACCACCGCCACCGCCGGCTGGTCCGGGAAGTCGTGCGCGGCCCGCCATGCGGCGTCCGCGTCGACGTAGTTGTTGTAGGACATCTCCTTGCCGTGCAGCTGCTCGGCCTGGGCCAGCCCGGCCGGCGCGCCCGGGTCGGCGTAGAGCGCCGCCGCCTGGTGCGGGTTCTCGCCGTAGCGCAGCACGGCCTGCCGGCGCAGCGCCAGCCCGGCGAACTCCGGAAAGCCGTCCTCGGCCGGGGCGACAGTGGTGGCGAACCAGTCGGCCACGGCCACGTCGTAGTCGGCGATGTCGGCGAACGCCCGGGCCGCCAGCGCCCGCCGTCGGGCCAGGGTGAAGCCGCCGTCGGCGAGCGCGGCCACCACCGCCGGGTACGCGGCCGGGTCGGTCACCACCGCCACCGAGGCGTGGTTCTTCGCGGCCGCCCGCACCATCGCCGGGCCGCCGATGTCGATCTGCTCGACGCACTCGTCGGCGTCCGCGCCGGAGGCGACGGTGGCCTGGAACGGATAGAGGTTGGAGACCAGCAGGTCGATCCCGGCGATGCCGTGCTCGTCGAGCTGGGTCGCGTGGGTGTCCTTGCGCAGGTCGGCCAGGAGACCACCGTGGATCTTCGGGTGCAGGGTCTTCACCCGGCCGTCGAGGATCTCCGGGAAGCCGGTGACCTGCTCGACCGGGGTGACGGGCACGCCCGCGCCGGAGATCGTCGAGGCGGTGCTGCCGGTCGAGACGATCTCCACGCCGGCCTCGTGCAGGGCACGGGCCAGCTCGGCCAGGCCGGCCTTGTCGTAGACGCTGACCAGCGCGCGCCGGATCGGGCGACGGCCTTCCTCAGTGGTGCTCACGGAATGCTGACCTTTCTGCCGGTGATCGTCCAACCTTCACGGACCAGGCGGCCGACCTGCTCGACGAGCTGGCGCCGCTCGGCGGACTTGATGCGCTCGGTGAGCGTCTCCACGTCGTCGTCGTCGCGCACCGGAACGGCGACCTGGGCGACGATCGGGCCGGTGTCCATCCCGGCGTCGACGAAGAACAGCGTGGCCCCGGTGACCTTCACGCCGTACGCCAGCGCGTCGCGGGGGCCGTGGATGCCGGGGAACGCCGGCAGCAGCGTGTTGTGCGTGTTCAGGTAGCGGTCGCCGAACGACGCCAGGAACTCCGGGCCGACCAGCTTGAGGAACCCCGCGCTGACGACCAGGTCGGGCCGGTGCTCGGCCACCCGGGCGGTGAGCGCCTTGTCCCAGTCGGCCCGGGTGGGGTGGTCCTTGACCCGCTCGACGAAGGACGGCACGCCGGCGGCGGCGGCCCGGTCCAGGCCGGCGATCCCGTCCCGGTCGGCGCCGACGGCCACCACCCGCGCGCCGTAGCCGGGGTCGGCGGCGGCGTCCAGCAGCGCTTGGAGGTTGCTGCCGGAGCCGGAGACGAGGACGACGAGGCGGGCGACGGACGCGGGCTCGGTCACGCGGCAACCCTATCGGGCAGTCCGGCCGGTCCGGCCGTCGGGCGGCGGCTTGTCGGGTGATCTCCCCGGTGGCGCCGTCGCGGTACGCTGCCGGTCGCCCGGTGTCCGGCCTACGCCCGACCCGCACCCCCAGAGAACCCGGCACGTCGCCCGTGCCGCCGGACCTAGGAGTCACCCCCATGCAGCCCGGTTACCCCCAGCAGCAGCCCCCGCAGCAGATCGACAACAACATGACGATGTCGATCGTCGCGATCTTCCTGTTCTGGCCGCTCGCCATCCCGGCGATCATCAACGCGTCCAAGGTCAACCCGCTGATCCAGCAGGGCGACTACGCCGGCGCCCAGGCCGCCGCCGCCGAGTCCAAGAAGTGGTCCAAGTGGGCCCTGATCGTCGGCCTGGTCTGGATCGGCATCATTGTGGTGTGTTGCCTGTTCGGTGGCCTGGCGGGTCTCGTCGGCGGCAGCAGCGGCACGAACTGACCGACAGCCGAACCAATCTGAGGAGTTCCCTGACATGCAGCCCGGTTACCCCGGCCAGGACCCGTACGGCCAGCAGCCGAACCAGGACCCGACCGCCCAGCCGCACGACCCGTACGGCCAGCCGCCGCAGCCCCCGCAGTACGGGCAGCAGCCGCAGTACGGGCAGCAGCCGACCTCCGGTCAGCCCTACGGCGAGCCGACCTCGGGCCAACCCTACGGGCAGCCCACCTCCGGCCAGCCCTACGGCCAGGACCCGTACGCGCAGCAGCAGCCGTACGGCGCCGCGCCGCAGTACCCGGCCGCGGGCTACCCGGCCGGCCCGGGCACGGGTCAGGGCCAGAACAACACGCTGGGTCTCATCGGCATGATCGTCGGCATCGCCTCGATCGTGCTCGGCCTCTGCTGCCCGCTGCTGGGCGTCCCGGCCGGCATCGCCGGCGTGGTGCTCGGCGTGCTCGGCCAGAAGAAGGTCCAGGCCGGCGAGGCCAGCAACGCCGGCCAGGCCCGGGCCGCCCTGATCTGCGGCGCGATCGGCGTGGTCATCGGCATCATCAGCGCCATCGGCGGCGCCATCATCAACACGAGCAACTTCGGTTCCTGAGCGGTTCCCCGAGGGGCGTCCGGCGACTGGCCGGGCGCCCCTCGCGCGTCCCTGCCGTTTCCCTCGCCGGGCCCGGGTGGTCGGGGTGGGCGAGGGCTCCGGTCCGGTCGCGCCTCCGGGCGCGGGTCAGCGCGGGTCGGGGGCGGCGCGGGGCGGGACCGGCGGGCGAGCCGGCGGCGCGGGGCGGGTGAGGGAACGGGTGGCGGCGGCGCCGAGCATCGCGCCGACCGCGATCACCACCGTGGCCACGCCGAACACCGGCCAGGGCGGCGGACCGATCTCGGCCAGCCGGCCACCGCCGAGCGGCCCGCCGGAGGCCGCCGCGACCAGCCCCAGCAGCACGCCGGCGACCGGACCGGCGAGCGCGGCCGGGACCAGGAGAGCCCGCCAGCCGACCTCGGCGCGGTCCTCGGCCGCGGCGCGCAGCAACCGCCGGGCCAGCAGCCAGCCGGCCGCCATCGCGGCCAGCACCGGCACCGCGAGCAGCCCGGCGCCGAGCCCGTCCACCGGGCCGCGCGGCAGGCCGGCGAGCAGGGGTACGGCCGGCAGCGCACCGACCGACACCTCGCTGGTGCGGACCGCCGTGTCGGTGCCGACGGCGAACCCGGGGCCGAGCAGGTAGCTGGCGGACCAGGCGGTGGCGTTCGGCGCGTAGGCGAGGCTGACCAGCGTGATGCCCGCCTGGCCGGCCACCCCGGTGCGGTAGGCCCCGATCATGTCGGCCGCGTCCCCGCCGCCGGTGGCCACCGACAACCCGGCCGCGCCGGCGCTCGCGCCGAACAGCAGCAACGCGGCGACCAGCCCGGCGCGCAGCCCGTCGCGGACCGGCGGAGGGCAGCTCCTCGCCAGCAGCGCCCAGACCCCGGTGGTGCGCAGCGCGCCGACCAGGGCGGCCGGGGCGGCGAACGCGGCGAACGTCAACGCTGCGGTGACCGGGGAGACCCGCAGCCCGCCGGCGCTCGCGGTCAGCGCGCCGAGCGCGCCGAGCAGCGCGTACGCGATGCCGACCGCGACCGCGACGGTGAGCGCCTGCCGCGGCGAGCCGCCGCCGCGGGCGCCCACGGCCCGGCTGACGTGCACCCCGGCGCGGGTGAGCCGCCAGACGACGAGCACGCTCAGGGCCAGCGGCGCCAGGCCGAGCGGCCCGGCGGCGGTCTGCAGCGGCACCCCGTGCCCGAGCAGCCAGCCGGCGAGCCCGGCGCGCAGCGCGCCGGTGAGCGAGCCGGCGTCCTCGGTGAGCTGGGCGAGGCCGAGCACCACGGTGACCGGCAGCCAGGAGGTCACCGCGGCCCAGAGCGCGGCCACCCCGGCGGCGACGGGCAGCGGGGCCCGGTTACGGGACGGCTCGCCCGGTCGGGGCGCGGGCACCCGCGCGGCCGGGCGGGCACGGTCGCGCGGCCGGGCGCCGGCGGTCGGGCCGGCCGCGCGGCGAGGCTGGTCAGGGGTGACACGTGACATCGCCGTCTACTCTGGCACGCCGCGCTGAGGACGGCAGTCCGATACCGGGGCGGGACGGTGGCGAGTTCGCCGAACCTGAGGATCGGTCCCGGTGATCCGGTCTAGCCTCGGCTTGAGGCGCGACCTTTCCTGTCGCGGCGCCGACCGCTCGGAGGAAGCCGTGAACGCTCCGTATCCGCCGCCCCCGCCGCCGCCGGCCGCCGGGAGGGACCGGACCACGCTCTGGGGCGTCCTCGGCATCGTGCTCGGCCTGCTCTGCTGCGGCATCCTGGGCATCGTCCTCGGCTGGTTGTCGATCCGGGACGCGCGGCGCTTCGGCAAGTCGCCGCTGCTCGGCTGGCTGGCCATCGCGTTCGGCGTGATCAACATCGTCGCCAGCGCCATCGTGCGGGCCCGGGGCAGCTACTACTACCCGTACTGGTACCGCTGAGCGACGAGAGGGCCGACCGGAGAACCGGTCGACCCCCTCGACATGTCACGCGACCGCTCAGCGGCCGGACATGAGCTCCCGCATCAGCTCGGCGGTCTCGGTCGGGGTCTTGCCGACCTTGACGCCGACCGCCTCCAGCGCCGCCTTCTTGGCGTCGGCGGTGCCCGCCGAGCCGGAGATGATGGCGCCGGCGTGGCCCATCGTCTTGCCGGGCGGGGCGGTGAAGCCGGCGATGTAGCCGACGACCGGCTTGGTGACGTTGGCCTTGATGAACTCGGCCGCCCGCTCCTCGGCGTCGCCGCCGATCTCGCCGATCATGACGATCGCCTCGGTCTCCGGGTCCGCCTCGAACGCGGCGAGCGCGTCGATGTGGGTGGTGCCGATGATCGGGTCACCGCCGATGCCCACGCAGGTGGAGAAGCCGATGTCGCGCAGCTCGTACATCATCTGGTAGGTCAGCGTGCCGCTCTTGCTGACCAGGCCGATCCGGCCGGCGCCGGTGATGTCGGCCGGGATGATGCCGGCGTTCGACGCGCCCGGCGAGGCGATGCCCGGGCAGTTCGGGCCGATGATCCGGGTCCGCTCGCCCTTGGCCACGTTGTACGCCCAGAACGCGGCGGTGTCGTGCACCGGCACGCCCTCGGTGATCACCACGGCCAGGTCGATGCCGGCGTCGATCGCCTCGACCACCGCGGCCTTGGTGAACTGCGGCGGCACGAAGATGACCGTGACGTCCGCACCGGTGTCCTTCATCGCGTCCGCGACGGAGGCGAACACGGGCAGCTCGGTGCCGTCGAAGTCGACGGTGGTGCCGGCCTTGCGCGGGTTCACGCCGCCGACGACGTTGGTGCCGGCGGCGAGCATCCGCCGGGTGTGCTTCGAACCCTCGGAACCGGTCATGCCCTGCACGATGACCTTGGAGTCCTTGGTCAGCCAGATAGCCATTGTCAGACCCCCGCAGCTGCCAGCTCGGCGGCCCGCTCGGCCGCGCCGTCCATGGTGTCGACCCGCTGGATGAGCGGGTTGGCCGCGCCGTCGAGGATGGCCCGACCGGCCTCGGCGTTGTTGCCGTCGAGGCGGACCACGAGCGGCTTGGTGGCCTTCTCGCCGCGCTGCTCGAGCAGCGCCAGCGCCTGCACGATGCCGTTGGCGACCGCGTCGCAGGCGGTGATGCCGCCGAAGACGTTGACGAAGACGCTCTTCACCGACGGGTCGGACAGGACGATCTCCAGGCCGTTCGCCATCACCTCGGCGCTCGCGCCGCCGCCGATGTCGAGGAAGTTGGCCGGCTTGACGCCGCCGTGCCGCTCGCCCGCGTAGGCGACCACGTCGAGCGTGGACATGACCAGGCCCGCGCCGTTGCCGATGATGCCGACCTCGCCGTCGAGCTTGACGTAGTTGAGGTCCTTCTCCTTGGCGGCCTGCTCCAGCGGGTCCACCGACGCCTGGTCGACCAGGGCCTCGTGGTCCGGGTGCCGGAACGCGGCGTTCTCGTCCAGGGTGATCTTGGCGTCCAGGAGCAGCAGCTTGCCGTCCTTGGTGGTGGCCAGCGGGTTCACCTCGACCAGGGTGGCGTCCTCGGCGACGAACGCCTGCCACAGCCCGACCGCGACGTCGACGATCTGGTCGGCGACCTCGGCCGGGAAGCCGGCCGCACCGACGATCTCGCGCGCCTTGGCCTCGTCCACGCCGGTGTTGGCGTCGATCGGCGCCTTGACGACCTTCTCGGGGGTCTCGGCGGCGACCGCCTCGATGTCCATGCCGCCGGCGACGCTGGCGATGCAGAGGAAGGTGCGGTTCGCCCGGTCGAGCAGGTACGAGAAGTAGTACTCCTCGGCCACGTCCGCGGTCACCGTGATCATGACCTTGTGGACCGTGTGACCCTTGATGTCCATGCCGAGGATGTCGGTGGCGCGGGCCACCGTCTCCTCCGCGCCCTCGGCCAGCTTCACGCCGCCGGCCTTGCCGCGGCCACCGACCTTCACCTGCGCCTTGACGACCACCCGGCCGCCGAGGCGTTCGGCGATCGCGCGGGCCTCCTCCGGGGTAGTGGCGACGCCGCCGGCGAGCACGGGCAAGCCGTGCCGCTCGAACAGGTCCCGCCCCTGGTACTCGTACAGGTCCACGATTGCGCGTCCCGTCCCGTCTCCGCGGCGCGCCGTCGCGCCGCCACCAGCGTTGGAAAATCAGTTTGACGCCTGTCATCAGACCAGACAGGCCATTTGCCGCAGCCTAACGAGATGGGAACCGGCGGCAACCGAGCGGGTGCGTGGTGTGCGGTAATGCACAGCCGTCGACGGATCGTCCGGTGCCGGTACGGCCCGACGTCAGCCGTCCGGGGGATGTCCGGGCCGGGGCGTAACCCCCGGTCAGGGGCGTCGTTGAGTCTGATGTCGGAGCGCTGGTCAAGCGCGATGACGGGAGCGGCCGATGCCCTGTCGGTCGAGGGGTGGCGGCGGGGCATCGTGCATAGAGGGGCCGGGCGTGTGAGGGGTGCGTCCGGCCCCTCCCCCTGCCCGCGATCCGGCGGCGCTCAGCCGACCGGCTGCGCCACGTTCTCCCGCACCCAGTCGACGATCGAACCGGTGGTGGCGCCCGGGGTGAAGATCTTCGCGACGCCGAGCCGCTGCAGCTCCGGGATGTCGCCCTCCGGGATGATGCCGCCGCCGAAGACCACGATGTCGGCGGCCTCGCGCTCGGTGAGCAGTTCGAGGACCCGCCGGAAGAGGGTCATGTGCGCGCCGGAGAGCACCGAGAGGCCGACCGCGTCCGCGTCCTCCTGGATCGCCGTCTCCACGATCTGCTCGGGGGTCTGGTGCAGGCCGGTGTAGATGACCTCCATGCCCGCGTCGCGCAGGGCCCGGGCGACGACCTTCGCGCCCCGGTCGTGGCCGTCCAGGCCCGGCTTCGCGACGACGACCCGGATACGAGAGCTCATTCGCGTACACCTTTCACCGGCACCGGCACTCCTGACCTGAACGAACGGTAACCCGGCCGGACGGCGGGCCGGTAGCCGGGCCGACCCCTACCGCCCGATCGCGTTCGCCGGAAGCCGGACACCTCCGCCGAATGGTCACCGTCCGCGACGAATGGACAGTCCAGGGGCCATCCGTCCGGGGGCACGAGCTATGACAAGAACGCACGGAAGCGGACATAAAGAATCGCCGGTTCGGCGCTTCGGCTTGTGACAGGAGTGGCGGTTGGCTAACGTGTCCACGGTTGTCATCGAGTCCACGGACGGGTGACGACGCGACACCGGAGGTTCGACCGAGCTTCACCGAACGGTCCGAGGTCGCATCGGATCCCCGACAACGGAGGGTGTGCGTGCGCCAGCGCCTGTCGTCTGAGCCCGATAGATATCGCGGCCGTCGCCGCGTACCCACCCCCCCGCGGAGCCGTTACGCGGCGGTCGTCACCACCGCCTTCGTCGGTGCCGGCATCGTCGCCCTCGGCGCGAACGCCCTCCCCGACGCCAAGAGCGTCAGCCCCTCGGTCCTCGACGAGCTCCGGCAGGCCTCGGTCGCCAGCCAGGATGCCGCCGACCGGGCGGACAGCGCCGACCGCGCCGACCGTGACGAGCGCCCGGGCGGCGTGGACGCCACCCAGCAGGACACCTGGCTCCTCCCCCTGCACGGCTACGACTTCAAGTCGCCCTACGGCGTGCGCTTCGGCAAGCTGCACACCGGCGTCGACCTGGTCGCCCCGGAGGGCACGCCCTACCAGGCCATCCACGCCGGCACGGTCACCAAGGCCGGCTGGTTCGGCGGCTACGGCTACGCGGTGATCGTCAAGCACGCCGACGGCAGCGAGGCCATCTACGGCCACTCCTCCGCGGTGACGGTCAAGGAGGGCCAGCAGGTGAAGGCCGGCGACCAGCTCGGCCTGGTCGGCAACACCGGCCACTCCTACGGCTCGCACCTGCACCTCGAGGTCCATGTCAACGGCCAGCCGCTGGACCCGGTGCCGTGGCTCGTGGACCGCGGAGTGGACATCAAGCTCGAAATCGAGGCAGCTTACAGCGATGTAGCGGCCTCCTGACTCTGCGCACCGCCCGACAGCCGCCCGGATCCCGCGATCCGGGCGGTTTCGCGTCCGGGCAAGTCTGGCGCGTCACATCGGAGAGTGTGAGCGGGCCCACACGGCCTCGTGATCGACTCTTCTCGGGAACCACCCAGTCGACGTGAAGCCGGACAGCCGCCCGTGGGGCCCGCGCCCGGGCCGCGAACCCGCCACCGAGCGGACCGAGGACCGACACCAGTATTTCCAGGTCCGCGTGCCCCTCGACCGGTGAAGGTTCTCGTGCAGCACAGCAGTCCCACAGCGAACGGCAACACCCCGGACCACGCCCCCGCCCGGCACCGCCGCGCCGGCCGGCGCACCGCGTACCTCGTCACCGGCGCGGTCGCCCTGCTCGGCCTGGGCCTCGGCGGCGTCGTGGTCGCCACCGGCGACGAACCGGCCCCCGCTCCCGCCGCGATCGGCCTCGACGCCCGGGAACGCGCCGAGGCCGCCGACCGGGCCGACCGGTCGGCCCGCGAGTCGGTCAGCCCGGTCACCCCGTCCGCTGCGCCGACCAGCCCGACGCCGAGCCCCAGCGCCACCACCCCGAAGCCGCGAAAGACGGCGAAGCCGAAGCCCAAGCCGAAGCCGAAGCCGAAGAAGATCGCACCGAAGCCGAGTTGGGTCGTGCCGATGAAGGGCGCCGACATCACCTCCTGCTACGGGCAGCGGTGGGGCACCCTGCACGCCGGCATCGACTTCGCCATGCCCGCCGGCACCCCGATCCGGGCCGCCGCGGCCGGCACCGTGGTGAAGGCCGGCGACGTGGGCGACGGCTACGGCAACTCCGTCTTCGTCGACCACCACAACGGCTATCTGACCCACTACGCCCACCAGAGCCGGCTCCTCGTCGACGTCGGCGACCGGGTGAAGGCCGGTCAGGTCATCGGCTACGAGGGCGCCACCGGCGACGCCACCGGCCCGCACCTGCACTTCGAGGTGCACAAGGGCGCCATGTGGAACCAGATCGACCCGGCGCCGTTCCTGCGCGCCCGCGGCATCGACGTGGCCTGCTGACGGCTGCCGCACGAGCAGGGGCCCGGTCCGGCGTCGCGCCGGACCGGGCCCCCTCGACGGTCAGAGCTTCTCGATCGGGGCGTGTCGCAGCACCAGCCACATGGTCTGGTCGCCGAAGTCGATCTGGGCCCGGGCACCCGGCCCGGCCCCCTCGACCGCCAGCACCCGGCCGAGGCCGTAGCGCTGGTGGTTGACCCGGTCACCCGCCGAGACCTTGGGCGCCTGCTTCAGCTCGCTCGCCGTCGCCAGCCGGCTGGCGTCCACGCCGAGCCGCTTGGCGAGCTGGGTCGCCTTGGGCGTGCCGCCGGTGAAGCCGCCCGACAACCGGTCCGCCCGGCCGCCGACGCCGCCCCCACCGCCACCCCACGAGGTGTACGACCCCTCGGTGCGCTCCCACCGCACCAACTCCGGCGGCAACTCCTCCAGGAAGCGTGACGGCGGGTTGTAGGCCGGCGCGCCCCAGGCCGAGCGGGTGACCGCCCGGGACAGGTAGAGCCGCTGCCGGGCGCGGGTGATCCCGACGTAGGCCAGGCGCCGCTCCTCCTCCAGCTCGCGGGTGTCGCCGAGCGAGCGCAGGTGCGGGAAGACGCCGTCCTCCAGGCCGCTCAGGAAGACCACCGGGAACTCCAGGCCCTTGGCGGTGTGCAGCGTCATGAGGGTGACCACGCCCTGGTGGTCGGGATCGTCGGACGGGATCTGGTCGGCGTCGGCGACCAGCGCCACCTGCTCCAGGAAGCCGGCCAGGGTGGCCCGCTCGTCGTCGGCGCCCAGCGCCTCGATCCGCTCGGTGTATTCCCGGGCGACGCTCACCAGTTCCTGGAGGTTGTCCACCCGGCCGGCGTCCTGCGGGTCGAGGCTCTCCTCCAGCTCGGCCAGGTAGCCCGAGCGGGTCAGCACCGCCTCCAGCACCTCCTCCGGGGTGCCGGTGGCGGCCAGCTCACGCGCCGAGTCGAGCAGCGCGACGAACTCGGCGATGCCGTTGGCCGCCCGGGTGGAGATGCCCGGCGCCTCCCGGGCCCGACGCAACGCGGCACCGAAGGAGACCCGGTCCCGCGCGGACAGCGCCTCGACGCAGGCCTCGGCCCGTTCGCCGATGCCCCGGCGCGGGGTGTTGAGGACCCGGCGCAGGCTGACCGTGTCGTCGTCGTTCACCACGGCGCGCAGGTAGGCCAGCGCGTCACGGACCTCCTTGCGCTCGTAGAAGCGCACCCCGCCGACCACCTTGTAGGGCAGGCCGACCCGGATGAACACCTCCTCGAACACCCGGGACATGGCGTTCGTGCGGTAGAAGACCGCGACGTCGCCCGGGCGGGTCTCGCCGGCGTCGACCAGCCGGTCGATCTCCCGGGCCACCCAGTCCGCCTCGGCGTGCTCGGTGTCGGCGACGTAGCCGACGATCTGCTCGCCGGCGCCGGCGTCGCTCCACAGCCGCTTGGGCTTGCGCGAGGTGTTCCGGTCGATCACCGCGTTGGCCGCGTTCAGGATGGTCTGGGTGGAGCGGTAGTTCTGCTCCAGCAGGATGGTGCGGGCGTCGGTGAAGTCCCGCTCGAACTCCAGGATGTTGCGGATGGTCGCGCCGCGGAAGGCGTAGATGGACTGGTCGGCGTCGCCCACCACGCACAGCTCGGCCGGCGGGATCCCCTCGGTGCCGGAGACCAGCTCCTTGATCAGCACGTACTGGGCGTGGTTGGTGTCCTGGTATTCGTCCACCAGCACGTGCCGGAACCGACGCCGATAGCTCTCCGCCACGTGCGGGTGGGACTGGAGCAGGTGCACCGTGGTCATGATCAGGTCGTCGAAGTCCAGCGCATGCGCCTCGCGGAGCCGTCGCTGGTAGAGCGCGTACGCCTCGGCGAGCGCACGCTCGTTCGGCCCCTTCGCGCCCGCGGCGAAGGTTTCCGGATCGGTCAGCTCGTTCTTCAGGTTCGACACCTGGGCGGCGAGACCTCGGGCCGGGTACCGCTTCGGGTCCAGGTCCAGCTCGCGGGCCACCATCTGCATCAGCCGGCGCGAGTCGTCCGCGTCGTAGATCGAGAAGGTCGACTTGAGGCCGGCGTGCTCGTGCTCGGCGCGCAGGATGCGGACGCAGGCCGAGTGGAACGTCGACACCCACATCATCCGGGCGCGCGGGCCCACCAACGCGGCCACCCGTTCCTTCATCTCGCCGGCGGCCTTGTTGGTGAAGGTGATCGCGATGATCTCGCCGGGGTGCACGTCGCGGGCGCCGAGCAGGTAGGCGATCCGGTTGGTCAGCACCCGGGTCTTGCCCGAGCCGGCGCCGGCCACGATCAGCAGCGGGGAACCGGCGTGGGTCACCGCGTCCCGCTGGGGGCCGTTCAGCCCGTCGAGGAGGGCCTGCGGATCCGACCGCGCGCCCCCGGAGTGGCGTGGCGGGGTCGGCCGGGACTCCGGCGCGGGCGGGGACGCGGGAATGTCGAAGAGAGGATGCATCGCGGTCCGAGTCTATGCCGCCGCCCGGACACTTCCCCGCCCGCGCCACCGGTCCGCGGCCGGCGTCGCGTCCCACCTGTTGGCCGGTTTCCTTGCGCGCCCGCCCCGGGGGTCGGCATACTCGACGGCGTGTTCGATCAGCGTTCCTTTTACTACGGCTCCGGGAGTCCGGCAGCCGTGGGTCGCGCCTGATCGTCAGACCTACGAAAAAGCCCCGGGCTCCCAGAGCCCGGGGCTTTTCCGTCCCGGGATCCGGGTACCGGGCCCGAGCCCTGAGAGGGACGACGATGATGACTGACGTGGTGGAGTCCAGCGGCAGCCTCGCGCGGCACGACCGGCCGACCGGCGGCGACCCGACCGGCGCCGCGGCGTCGCGGACCGGCACCGACGACTCGGCGGCGGCGGAGCGGATCGGTGAGATCCGGCGGCGGATCGACGAGATCGACCGCACGCTCATCACGCTCTGGCAGGAACGGGCCGCGCTGTCCCAGGAGGTCGGCGCGACCCGGATGGCCTCCGGCGGGACCCGGCTGGTGCTCTCCCGGGAGCGCGAGATCCTGGAGCGGTTCCGGACGGAGCTCGGCGCCGACGGCACCCAGCTCGCGCTGCTGCTGCTGCGCGCCGGCCGCGGCCCGCTGTGACCCGGCCGGCGCGGGCGCCGGAAACGACGAACCGCCTGCCGACGTCGAGCTGACGCCGGCAGGCGGTCCGGTCTGGTTCAGGCCACCTCGTGGGTGACGACGATCTCCCGCTTCTCGGCGAAGTGGCAGGCGCTCGGGTGGTCCGAGCCCCGCCGGATCTCCAGCAGCGGCACCTCCTGGGCGCAGACGTCCTGCGCCTTCCAGCACCGGGTGCGGAACCGGCAGCCCGAGGGCGGACTGATCGGCGAGGGGACGTCGCCCTGGAGCCGGATGATCGCCTTGGTCTCACGCAGGGTCGGGTCCGGCACCGGCACCGCCGACAGCAGCGCCTGGGTGTACGGGTGGGTCGGCCGCTCGTAGATCTCGTCCTCGGTGCCGATCTCCACCATCTTGCCCAGGTACATCACGGCGACCCGGTCGGACAGGTGGCGCACGACCGACAGGTCGTGGGCGATGAAGACGTACGAGAGGCCGAACTCGGCCTGGAGCTTCTCCAGCAGGTTCATCACCTGGGCCTGGATGGAGACGTCCAGGGCCGACACCGGCTCGTCGCAGACGATCACCTCGGGCCGCAGCGCCAGCGCCCGGGCGATGCCGATGCGCTGCCGCTGGCCGCCGGAGAACTGGTGCGGGTACCGGTTGATGTGCTCCGGGTTGAGGCCGACCAGGTCGAGCAGCTCCTTGACCTTGCCCCGCCGGCTGCCGCGCGGAGCCACCTCGGAGTGGATCTCGAACGGCTCGCCGATCAGGTCACCGACCGTCATCCGCGGGTTGAGCGAGGTGTACGGGTCCTGCATCACCAGCTGGATCTGCCGGCGCAGCCGCCGCAGCGCGCCACCGGAGAGCTTGGAGATGTCCTGACCCTTGTAGAGCACCTGACCCGCGGTCGGCTTCTCCAGGTTCATCAGCACCCGGGCGAGCGTCGACTTGCCGCAGCCGGACTCGCCGACCACGCCCAGCGTCTCGCCGGCCTTGAGTTCGAAGGAGACGCCGTCGACCGCCTTGACCTGGCCGATGGTCTTCTTGAACACGACGCCCTGGGTCACCGGGTAGTGCTTGACCAGGTCACGAACCTCGATGATGTTCTCAGTCACGGTTCACGAGCTCCTCGGCGAAGTGGCAGGCGCTGGCCCGACCGTTGCCCAGCTGCAGCAGCGGCGGGACCTTCTCCCGGCACACCGGCTGCGCCATCGGGCAGCGCGGGTTGAAGGCGCAGCCCGGCGGGATGTTCATCAGGTTCGGCGGAAGCCCCTTGATGGTCCGGAGCTCCTGCCCCTTCTCGTCCATTCGCGGGATCGAGTTGAGCAGGCCCAGCGTGTACGGGTGCCCGGGCTTGGCGTACAGCTCGTAGACGTTGGCTTCCTCGACGATCCGGCCGGCGTACATGACCGCGATCCGGTCCGCGACGTCGGCGACCACGCCGAGGTCGTGGGTGATCAGGATCATGCCCATCTGCCGCTCCCGCTGGAGCTCGCCGAGCAGGTCCATGATCTGGGCCTGCACGGTCACGTCCAGCGCGGTGGTCGGCTCGTCCGCGATCAGCACCTCGGGGTCCAGCGCCAGCGACATGGCGATCATCGCGCGCTGCCGCATACCGCCGGAGAACTGGTGCGGGTAGTTGCTGAACCGACCCTTGGCGTTGGGGATCTTCACCTGGTCGAGCATCTCGATCGCGCGCTTCTTGGCGTCCGCGCGGCTGAGGCCGCGCCGGATGCGGAACTGCTCGGCGATCTGGAAGCCGACGGTGAAAACCGGGTTGAGGGCCGAGAGCGAGTCCTGGAAGATCATGGCGATGCCCTCGCCACGGATCCGTCGCCGCTGCTCAGCGGACATCGTGAGCATGTCCTTGCCGTGGAAGCGCACCTGGCCGCCGGTGACGAACCCGGGCGGGGTGTCCAGGATGCCCATCACGGTCTGCGCGGTGACGCTCTTGCCGGAGCCGGACTCGCCGAGCACGGCGAGGGTCTCCCCCGCGTCGACGTGGTACGTCACACCGTTGATGACCTTGGCGACGCCGTCCCGGGTGCGGAACTCCACCCGCAGGTCGTCGACCTCGAGCAGGCGGCCCGAGGGGCGGCCGGATCCGTCGGCGCCCGCCGAGGACTGCTCGTGCACGAGAATGTCGGACAACTCAGGTCCCCTATCGGAGCTTCGGGTCGAGGGCCTCGCGGACCGCCTCGCCGAGCATGACGAAGCTCAGCACGGCGGTGACGAGGAACGCGGAGGGGAAGAACAGCAGATACGGCGAGACCCGGATGTAGTTCTGGGCTTCGCTGATCATGATGCCCCAGGAGACCACCGGGCTCTTCAGGCCGATGCCCAGGAACGACAGCGTGGCCTCGGCGCCGATGAACGAGCCGACCATGATGGTGCCGTAGACCAGCAGCGGGGCCAGGCAGTTGGGCAGCAGGTGCTTGAGGATGATCCGGCCGGTGCCGGCGCCCAGGGCGCGGGCGGCGACGATGTAGTCGGCCTCCTTGGTGGCGAGCACCGAGGAGCGCATCAGCCGCATCACCACCGGCCAGCTCAGCACGCTCAGGGACAGGATGACCAGCCCCATGATCGTCCACTCGCCGTTGTCGGTGCCGGAGCCGTTGAACGTGGTCAGGATGACGATCGCGCCGAGCACGAACGGCAGGCCGAAGAAGATGTCCGCGACGCGGGAGAGCAGGGCGTCGACCCAACCGCCGCGGTAGCCGGCGATGATGCCCATCGCGCCACCGAACAGCAGCGTGAGCAGGGTGGACACGACGGCCACCACGATCGAGGCGCGGGCGCCGTAGATGACCCGGGAGTAGACGTCACGGCCCTGCACGTCGTAGCCGAACCAGGCCGACGAGGACGGCTCGACCCGGCTGCGCTCCAGCGCGCCGTTGACCGCGTCGCCGGAGGTGAACAGCGACGGGAACGCGGCCATCACCAGGAACAGCACGATGAACGACGCGGAGATCCAGAACAGCGGCTTGCGCCGCAGGTCGATCCAGGCGTCGCCGAGCAGGCCGCGGGGCTTCTGCTGCTTGGCGCTCTCCGGCAGGCCGGCGTTGGTGGGCGCGCCGGACCCGGCCTCGGTGGGCATGGTCGCGGGCGGCGTCGTCACGATCGACGCGGTATTCGGGTCACTCATGCCCGCACCTCGCTGCGCTCGGCGCGGGCGTGGTTGCCCGCGCAGACTGCTGGGACGATTAGTTCGCTGCGGCGGTCACTCATAGCGGATCCTCGGGTCGAGGGCGGCGTAGAGCAGGTCCACCAGCAGGTTCATCACGAGGTAGACGACCACCAGCACCACCACGATGCCGACAACGGTAGCGCTCTCCTTGGTGACGATCGAGCGGAGCACCTGCCGGCCGATGCCGTTGATGCCGAAGATGCCCTCGGTGACGATCGCGCCGCCCATCAGCGCACCGAGGTCGGTGCCGAGCAGCGTGACCACCGGAATGAGCGAGTTGCGCAGCAGGTGCACGCCGACCACCCGGCGCATCGGGAGGCCCTTGGCGATCGCGGTGCGCACGTAGTCGGCCCGCCGGTTCTCGGCGATGCTCGTTCGCGCCACCCGGGCGATGTACGCCATCGAGGCGCTGCCGAGCACGAAGCCGGGCACGATCAGCTCGCTGAACCGCATCTCGTTGGAGACGGTCGGGTTGATGATGCCCCACTTGACGCCCAGCACCCACTGGAGCACGAAGCCGATGACGAAGACCGGCAGGGCGATCAGGAACAGGGTGGAGACCAGGACCAGGTTGTCCATGAAGCCGTTGCGTCGCAGACCGGTCAGGATGCCCGCGCCGAGACCGATCACGGCCTCGATGGCGAGGGCGACCACCGCCAGCTTCAGGGTGTTCGGGTACGACGTGGCGATGATGTCGCTGATCTCGCGACCGCCGAACGTGATACCGAAGTCACCCTGGAAAAGGTTCTTCATGTAGCTGGCGTACTGCACCCAGATCGAGTCGTCGAGATGATATTTCTCGGTCATCTGCGCCCGGAAGTTCGGCGGGCAGCCACGGTCGCCGCACTTGCCGGCGAAGGGGTCACCGGGCACCGACCAGACGAGCCAGTAGATCAGGAACGTCGTGCCGATGAACACCGGCACGAGTTGCAGCAGCCGTCTCAAGAGATAACGGCCCATGGGGTGGTCCTCCAGACAGGGAGCGCCGGGCACCCGACGCGGTGACGACAACGTGCGAGGGGTTTGTTGTACACCCCCTCGCGGAACGGCCCCGGGCCGGGCTCACCGGTTAGGCGAGCCCGACCCGGGGTCAGACCGTTCGGATCAGAGCTCGACCGAGGTGATGTCGAGCTCGCCGACGTTGGTCAGCTCCAGCTTCTTGATCTTCTCCGAGTGGCCGGACTGCTCGCCGCTGAAGTAGATCGGGACCGCCGGGACGTCCTGGTCGATCAGCTTGGTGGCCTCGGCGAACTTCTTGTGCGCCTCCTCGATGCTGGGGGCCGCGGAGGCCTCCTTGGCGAGGGCGTCCACCTGCGTGTTGCTGTACTTGCCGTCGTTCGAGGAACCACCGGTGACGTAGAGCGGGTTGATCCAGTTCTCGACGTCCGGGTAGTCCTGCTGCCAACCGGCGCGGTACATGCCGGTCATCTTGTAGTTGTTGATGTTGGCGCGGAAGACCGCGAAGGTCGGCACGCCGACCGCGACCGCGTCGATGTTCAGGTTGGTCTTGATCTGCTGCGCGACGGCCTCCATCCACTCCTTGTGGCTGGCGTCCGCGTTGTACGACAGGGTCAGCTTGCCCTGGAAGCCACCGGCCTCCTGGAGGAGCTGCTTGGCCTGGGCCGGGTCGAACTTGCAGACGGTGCAGTCGCCCGGCGTGGCGCCCGGGGTCAGCGGGTTGGCCCAGCTGTCGGCCGGCTTGCGGTTACCGAAGAAGATCTTGTCGGTGACGGCCTGCCGGTCGATGGACAGCGAGATCGCCTTGCGCAGCTTGGCGTTCTGGAACCGCTTGTCGTAGATCGGGAAGGCGATGATGCCGTTCGACGGGACGGTCGTCTGGATCGCCCGCTCGCCCAGGTCGGTCTTCCACTTGTCGCCGGCCAGCGACGAGACCGGAACCTGCTGCTGGAAGTCCAGGTTGCCGGCGAGCAGGTCGTTGTAGGCCGCCGTGTCGTCCTGGTAGATCTTGACGGTGACGTCCTTGATCTTCATCTTGTCGCGCAGGCTGTAGTCGTCGAAGCGGGTGAGCTTCAGCTCGACGTCGTCCTGCCAGGCGGTCAGCTTGGCCGGGCCGTTACCGATCGGCTTCTTGCCGAACTCCGCCGGGGTGGAGGAGAAGAACGCGTCCGGCAGCGGCATGAAGGCGCTGTAGCCGAGCTTGGTCGGGAACACGGCGGTCGGCGCGGCGAGGGTGACCTCGAAGTTCCAGTCGTCGACGACCTTGAGGCCGGACATCTCCTTGGCCTTCGGCTCCGGAGCCTTCTTCGGGCCGTCCGGGCCGTCCGGGTCCTCGGTGTAGACGTCGCCGAAGCCCTGGATGTCGGAGAAGAAGGAGGCGTTCTGCGCGCCGTTCGGGCCGTAGGCCGCCCAGTTCCAGGCCTTGACGAAGCTCTCGGCCTTGACGGTGGTGCCGTCGTGGAACTTGGTGTTCTGCTTGATCTTGATCTTGAAGACCTTCGAGTCGCTCGTGTCGATCGACTCGGCGAGCAGGTTCTGCGGCGCCCCACCGTTGTTGGGGTACTCGACCAGGCCGCTCCACACCCAGTCGATGATCTTTCCGCCACCGGTCTCGGTGGTGTTCGCCGGAATCAGGGGGTTCTCCGGCTGGGTGCCGTCGATGACGATGGCGCCGTCCGCGCTGGCACCGGCGTCGCCACCGTCGTCGTTCCCGCTGGAGCAGCCGGATGCGATGAGCGCGAACGCCGCGCCCACCGCGAGCGCGCCGCTCGCCCGCTTCGAGACTCTCATTCCGAGGGGCCTCCTCTTTCTTAACCTGGTTCCGTCGTGGGTTTCACGCACGTGGGGGGTGACACCGCCGACGACCCGAACCACAGGACGCCGGTTTACCGCAGAGGAAATCGGGACACCCCAGGGGTACCGATCCGCCGGGCGCCACACCCTTCGACGAGGACACCGCGCAGGGTCGACGGCCACGAGGCGACGTGGGTAACGGCGTCACGTGATCGGCGGGCCCGACGAGATGCCTCACACCGGGGGGTGAGGTGCTGCCACTGTGACACCCACCGGCCCTTTCCGTGAAGGTGCCGTTATCAAGCCGTTAGTTGCTCGCCACGTTGCCGATACTTGAGAAAAGATCACAAAGGGCGTGGAGCGTACGGCTCTGAACAGGTAAGACGTGCCCACACCGATCGACACCGCCCAGCGCCCGCGTCGCGGGGAGCGCGCCCAGGCCCGCGACGACGCCGGCCGGGCGAGGACCGACACGCACAGTTTTGTCCGTCCGGCCGATGGCACCTTCGGCTGTGCGGACGTGGGCGCCGCCCGGGTGGACGAGGGGGTCGAGGGTGCCGCGGCGCGTGGGCTCAGACCAGCCGGCGGTCGGCGGCCCACCGGGACAGCTCGTACCGGTTCGACATCTGGAGCTTGCGCAGCACGTTGGAGACGTGCGTCTCGACCGTCTTGATCGAGATGAACAGCTCCTTGGCGATCTCCTTGTACGCGTACCCCCGGGCGAGCAGCCGGAGCACCTCGCGCTCCCGGTTGGTGAGCTGGTCCAGCTCGGGGTCGGCGACCGGCGCGTCCGGCCGGGACGCGAACGCGTCCAGCACGAACCCGGCCAGCCGCGGGCTGAACACGGCGTCGCCGTCGGCCACCCGCCGGATCGCGTCGGTCAGCTCCTCCGGCGAGATGGTCTTGGTGACGTAACCCCGGGCGCCGGCCCGGATCAGACCGATCACATCCTCGGCCGCGTCGGACACGCTCAGCGCCAGGAACTTCACCTGCGGGTGGGTCCGCCGCATCGCCTCCAGCACGGCGCGGCCGCCACCGTCGGGCATGTGCACGTCGAGCAGCACCACGTCCGGCTGGACGGCCGCGATCCGGGTCACCGCCTCGGCCACCGAACTGGCCTCGCCCACGACCTCGACCCGGGTGCCCAGCTCGGCGCGGACGCCGGCCCGGAACATGGCATGGTCGTCGACGAGGAACACCCGCAGCGGCCCGCGCGGTGCCGCGCCCTCGACCGGTTCCTGCTCGGACATGGTCATCTGTCCCTTTCCGCCGTGGAGCCGGAGCCGCTGATCGGCAGGATCAGCCGAACCTCGGTCCCCTCTCCCGGCTCGGACCGGATCTCCGCCCGGCCGCCGTGTCGTTTCATCCGTCCGATGATCGAGCCGCGGACGCCGTGCCGGTGATTCTCCACCGTATCGAGGTCGAAGCCCTTGCCCCGGTCCCGGACGAAGACGCTGACCTGCTCCGGTTCCACCTCGGCATACAGCGACACGGTCCGCACCCCGGCGTGCCGGGCCGCGTTGACCAGCGCCTCGCGAGCGGCGGCGACCAGCGCGCCGACCCGCTCGTCGGTCTCCCGGTCGCCGACCACCACCGCCTCGACGGTGATCGCGAACGTGTCCTCCACCTCGGCGGCGGCCTGTTCGAGGGCGGCCGCGAAGCGCTCGGTCGGCGAGGCGGTCGGCTTGTAGAGCCAGTTGCGCAGCGAGCGCTCCTGGCCCCGGGCCAGCCGCTGCACCGTCTTGACGTCGCCGGCGTTGCGCTGGATCAGGGCGAGCGTGTGCAGCACCTGGTCGTGCACCATGGCGGCCAGCTCGGCCCGCTCCTGCTCGCGGATCCGCCCCTCCCGCTCCGAGCGGAGCTGGTTCCAGGTGCGCCAGAGCACCGGGCCGGTCACCACGCCCACGCCGGCCAGCCCGACCAGCGCGAAGATGACGCCGTTGAGCACCGCGTCGAAGTTCTGCGCCGGCGAGTAGACCGCGGCCACGCCGATGATGCCGACCGCGACCAGCACCCCGCCGCCGATGAACCGGAGCACGAACGCCCGCCGGTCGCTCTCCTCCACCACCGCGCCCAGCCAGGGCACCGCGGAGTCGCCCCACTGCCGGCGCCGCTCCGGCCCGGACTGGTGCCAGATGACGCCGGCGCCCACCGCGATGATCGCGACCAGCCACCCGGCGGTGCCGGCCGCGCCGACCGAGTCGAACGCGACCACCTGGAGCAGCAGCACGCCCAGCCCGATCGCCACGAACGGCAGCAGCTGGCTGAGGTCGCGGCGGGGCGGGGCGGCGGTGTCGCCGGGCCGGGGCGGGACCACCGCCCAGAAGGCGGCGTAGAGCAGCAGGCCGAGACCGCTCAACCCGAGCAGCACCATGAACGCCACCCGGACCCGGAGCACCGGGATGCCCAGGTGCTCGGCGATGCCGGCGGCCACTCCGGCGCCCAACCGGTGCCCGGTGGCGCGGTAGAGACGCGGGGGATGCGGCGTGACGGTGCTGGTGATTTTCAGGCTCCCGGGTCGGCGCGGAGGTGCCGGCGGCGGCCGACGAACCGATCGTCACACGGCGGGAGCGCCCCGGACCACGGGGACGCCCCGGACATTCACCATCGGCGGATCTCAGGGTGGGGTCAGGGTCGGTTCCTGAGGCCGTCCGGGCGGCCGGGGCAGCAGTATCGGAGGCATGACCGACGACGCTGCCCGTCCGCCCCGCCCCTGGGCGGCAGCACCTGACGACCCGCCACCGCCCCCGCCGGGGCCGGCATCCGCCGCCGACGAGAGGCCCCCGCCGTCCGGCGGCGCGCCGTTCGCCGATCCACCGCCCGGTGGGTACGCCCCACCGCCCGGCGCCGCCGGCTTCACCACCCGCTACGGGCTGGTCCGCCCGCGGGAGGGCCGCTACCTGGCCGGGGTGTGCGCGGCGGTCGGCCGGGCCACGAACACCGACCCGGTGCTCTGGCGCGTCCTGCTGGCCGTGCTCGGCTTCTTCGGTGGCATCGGGCTGCTGGTCTACCTCGCCGCGTGGCTGATCATCCCGGGCGAGGGGGACACCGCCTCGCCGGTGGAGTCGATGCTCGGGCGGGGCCGCTCCAGCATGTCCCCGATCACCGTCATCGTGCTCGGCATCGTGGTCGCGGTCGGCTTCGCGTACGTCGTCACCGACGGCTTCCGGGCCATCCTGCTGGGCGCGGTGATCCTGATCGGCGGCGCGCTGATGCTCAACCGCGAGCAGCGCGGCCTCGCGTCCCGGGCCGGAGCGGCGCCGGGTCCGGTGCCGCCGGCCGCGCCCTGGGGTGGGCCGACCGGCACGCCCTGGCCCGGCGGGTACCCGACGGCGCCCGGAGCCGCCGCCTCCCCCCGTCCCGGCGAACCGGTCGAGGTCACGCCGCAGGTATGGCCCGCCGCCGCGCCCGGTACGGGTTCACCGACCGACGTCCGGGGCGAGCCCGGCTACCCGCCCATGCCGCCCGCCCTGCCGGAGCCCGGCTACCCACCCGCACCACCGGCCCGGTCCGAGCCCGGCTACCCACCCGCACCACCGGTCCGGTCCGAGCCCGGCTATCCGGCGACGCCGCTGCCGGCCCCCGGGTGGCCGGCCGCAGCCGGTATCCGGCCGGTCCGGTCCGAGCCGGCGACCGGCGCGATGCCCGGGGTGACCTCGCCGGCCGGTGACACCGCAGCGTGGCCGACCTCCGGCCCTGCACCGGCCTGGCCCGCCGCGCCGACCACCGGCGCCCCGGTCGGCGAGCCGGCCGCCGTGCCGCCGCCCGCGCCGGTCGGCGCCCCGCTTCCACCGGGCGGTTACCGTCCGCCGTTCGCCCCGCACGGCCCGTACGCCGGCCCGCCCCCGGCCCCGGCGCCCGCCCGGCCACACCGGCCGCCGAAGCGGCCGAAGGAGCGCTCCCCGCTCGGTGCGATCACCTTCTCGCTGATCTTCCTGGCGCTGGGCCTGGTGGCGATGCTCGACCTGCTGGACGTGTTCCCGGTCGGCGCCGCCGGCTACTTCGCCGCGGCGCTGGCCACCATCGGCCTCGGGCTGCTCGTGGGAACCTGGTTCGGCCGGGCGCGTTGGCTGATCGCTCTCGGTCTGGTGACCGCGGCGGCGCTCGGCGTCGCCACCGTCGCCGAGTCCTACGACCGGGTCCGGGGCATCGACGGCAACGTCACCTGGGCCCCGACCGACCGCCGTGACCTGGCCGACCGGTACGAGAACAACTTCGGTGACGCGGTGCTCGACCTGCGCGGCATCGACTTCGACAAACAGGACATCCAGGTGACCGTCGACGTGAACCTCGGCAACGCGACAGTGGTCGTGCCGCCGAACGTGGACGTGACCACGGTGGCCGACGTCAACGCCGGCGAGGCGTCCGTCTTCGGCCGGCGCACCGGCGGGCTCAACGGCCGCCACTGGGAGAGCACCGACGCCGGCGCGGACGGCCCCGGCGGGGGCAGCCTGCGCCTCTACGTCCACCTGAACGCCGGAAATCTGGAGGTGACCCGGTGAAGGCCCACCGGACGGACATCGTCTCGTTCGCCTTCGGTCTCGTCTTCCTGGGGCTCGCGCTCTGGTGGCTGCTGGCCCGGATCCTCGGGCTGGCCGTGCCTCCGGTCGGCTGGTTCCTGGCCGGCGGGCTGGTCGTGATCGGCCTGCTCGGCCTGGTCGGCGCGCTGCGCTCGGTCCGCGGCCCGAACCAGCCCGCCCAGCCGGACGGACCGGGTCAGCCGGACGGACCGGGCCAGCCGGACGGACCAGGCCAGCCGGACGGACCAGGCCAGCCGGACGGACCAGGCCAGCCGGACGGACCAGGCCAGCCGGACGGACCGGGCCAGCCGGACGAGCCGGGCGAGCTGGACGGGCCAGGCGAGCCGGGCCAGCCGGGCCAGCCGGGCCAGCCGGGCCAGCCGGAGGCGACCGTGGCGGCGCCCTGGCGCGACGGCACCCCGACCGGCGCCGTGGCCCCCGTCGGGCCGGAGCCCGGGCGCGACGGCAGCCCGACCGGTACCGCGCCCCCCGTCGGGGCCGACGAGTGGCCCACCGACGCCGTCGGCGACGTGTCGGTCCAGGCGCGGGAGGACGGGCCCGTCGACGGGCAACCGCGCTGGTCGCCGGCCGGGGACCGGCCCGTCCTCGAACCCGAGGACCGGTCCGACCCGGTCACCCGCGAGCTGCCGCCGGTCGACGCGGAGACCGACGAACCGCCCGCCGGACGGCGTACCTCCGGGGAGCCGCCGGTCTGACCGCGCCGGTGCGGCGGCTCAGCGACGCGGCCTATGCTGGTCGCGGGAGATCTCGCCGCTGCCGTCCGGTCCGTGCCACCCCGACCGTGCCCGGAGCTCCCGGTCCCGCCCGGTCCGGCCGGTCGGTCGCGACAGGCGGAGCGGTCCCCGTCCGTCTCTACCTCGTCAGGAGTTCATCCGACATGACCCAGTCCCCCGCCGTGCGCGTCACCGGTCCGTCCGGTGCGGTCCGCCTCGGCGAGCGCGCCGCCCGTACGCTCGTCGCCGAGTTCGCCCGGCGTAACGACTCGAAGGCCGGCCTGCTGGTCGGCGCGACCCCGGAGTCCGCGGTGCTGGCCGCCGCGATCGAGGCACTGCTCCCGGGCGACCGGCTGATCGTCGTGCCGGCGGAGGGAGCCGCCGCGGCGGCGCTGCGCGAGCACGTGACCGCCCAGGGGCGTTGGGTCGCCGACCGGGTCCAGGTGATCGACACGCTCGCCGAGGCGGACGCCGCCGCGGTGGTGGTCGTCGCCGAGCCGTTCACCGGCACCGCCGACGAGGCCCGCGCCGCGGTGGACGGGCTGTCCAAGTACCTCACCGAGGGCGCGGTGCTGAGCGTCGCGGCACCGCTGTTCCGCACCGAGGGGGCCGGCGCCGAGCTGGACCGGCAGGGCGTGCTGCACGGCGTCCGCACCGACGTGGTGCTGCGCAACTCCCCACCGGTGCGCGTGCACCACCTGCGCTTCACCCCGGCGCCCGCCACGCTGGCCGCCTCGCTCTCGCCGGCGTACCGGCCGTCGAGCGTGCCGCTCAGCCGGCGGATGCACATCGACTCCAACGGGGTGGCCGCCGCCGGCATCACGCTCGGCCTGGCCGCCCTGGCCCGGGCCGCCCGGCCGAAGTCCAAGCTGTGGCTGCTGCCGGCGGTGGCCGCCGGCCCGGTGGCCGCGTTCTTCCGGGACCCGGAGCGGGACGTCCCGGAGGACCCGTCGGCCGTGGTCGCCTCGGCGGACGGCCAGGTGCTGTCCGTTCAGCGGCTCCAGGACGAGCGCTTCGGAGACGGCGAGTGGCTGCGGATCGCGGTCTTCCTGTCGGTGCTGGACGTGCACGTCAATCGCGCGCCGGTGGCCGGCAAGGTGGTCGACTACTTCGTCGCCGACGGCGGGTTCGTCAACGCCATGAAGCCGGACGCCGAGCACAACGTGGCGGCGTACACCGTGCTGGACACCGACCGGGGCACCGTGGTCGTGGCCCAGCGCACCGGGCTGATCGCCCGCCGGATCGTGCAGCGCGCGCCGGTCGGCTCGCTGCTCGCGAAGGGCGAGCGGTTCGGCCTGATCCGGTTCGGCTCGCGCACCGACGTCTACCTGCCGGCCGACACCGCGGATCCGCTGGTCGGCCCCGGCGACAAGGTGGTCGGGGGCTCCACCGTCATCGCCCGCTGGCGCTGACGCCGGAAGCACACGACGAAGGGCGCCGCTCGCGAGCGGCGCCCTTCGTGTCGTACGTGTCGTCGGCTCAGGCGGCGCGACGCTGGTGCAGCCAGAGCAGCGGGCCGCTGACCAGGTAGCCCACCACCACGAGGGCGAAGGTGAGCCGGATGTCGACGAGCGCGCCGACCACCGGGACGAACCAGAGCCACGGCGGCAGCTTCAGCAGCCGGGCGAGCTTGGCGTAGGGGAAGCTCGACACCATGGCGAAGGCGAGCAGCGCCACGCCGGCGACCATGACCAGGCCGGGGACCGGCACGCCGATCGCCACGGTCAGGGCGAGCACCATGGCCGCCATGGTGGTGGGCACGCCGCAGAAGAAGCGGCCGTCCTTCGGCGAGACGTTGAACCGGGCGAGCCGGATGGCCGCGCACGCCGCGACCAGCGCGCAGGCGACCGCGGCGGCCGCCGGCGGCACCGAACCGGCCAGGGAGGCGTAGACCACCACCGGCGCGGCGAGGCCGAACGAGCACATGTCGGCGAGCGAGTCCATCTGCGCGCCGAACGGGCTGGCCACGCCGAGCTTGCGGGCCAGCGCGCCGTCGAGGCCGTCGAACGCGACGCACGCGATCAGACAGACCGCGGCCAGCCGCACCTCGCCCTGCATGGCCAGGAAGATGGCCAGCATGCCGAGCATGAGGCTGCTCAGGGTGCACGCGTTGACCAGCGCGAACTTGGCGCGCCGGGCGGCGGTGCGCTCACCCGGCAGGAGCGGGATCGACATCGCCGGGGACTCGTCGACCGGCGCGGTCATGGGGAGCGCCGGGCTGATCGGGCGCACCGCTTCGACGTCGGCGTCGAAGCGGCCGTAGCGGATGCGCTGGCGGTCGGCGTAGCGGTGGTCGGGGGTGACCAGGTCGGACCCGGAACCGGCCAGGCCGTCGCGGCGACCCACCCGGACCAGAAGCACCTGGCGGGCGAACGTGCTGCTGCGGCGCAACCGGCCCGCCCAGCGACGCCCTGCGGGGCGCGGACTGTCAGTCGTACGACGCCGGCGCCATGGGGCTCTCGGCACGTTTCCTCCATCACCGGATCGACTGGCCGCCCACGTCGGGGCGGGTGTCCGGCTGTCTCGTGCCGGACCTTTCGGGCCCGGCAGCCCATTTGCGGAGTACACCATTGCACAGGGGACAAGGGCTTGGGTATAGCTGCCGGCGGTACTTATAACTCCCTTAACCGCGCGAACCGCTCAATCATTCCCATCTCGGGCCTGAACGCCCAATTTTATCGGCCTGTCCCAACTCCCGACTGTACCGGAGGTGGCCCAGGGCGGCTCGGCGAGCGGTTCAGCTCACCCGCCGCCGGGTGGCCCGGACGGCCACGTCGGTCATCGACAGGTCGGCCAGCTGGTCCCGGGTGAACCAGCCGGCCCGGGCGGTGGAGCCACCGGCCAGCTCGGTCACCACCGCCTCGGTCGGCACGTCCACCCGAACCCGGTAGATCACCCGGATGCCGTGCCAGTCCAGCGGGCGACCCTCCGGGCCGAGCGCGGCCGGCGTGTGCCGGCTGTCCACGGCGAGCAGCTCGACCACCCGACCCAGTTGACCGGCCTCCTCGACCAGCTCGCGGAGCAGCCCGGCGGCCGGCTGCTCGCCGTGGTCGGTGCCGCCTCCCGGCAGGTGCCAGAGGCCCGCGCCCGGATAGCCGTCGGCGATCATGGTGAGCAGCACCCGGTCGTCCGGGTCGGTGACCAGCCCGTACGCGGCGAAGCGCACGCGGCGGTCGGCGGACGGGCCGGCCGGGGCGGAGGGCAGGGCCCGGGGCAGGTCGGCCGGCAGCGGCGACACCGGCAGGCCGAGCAGCTCGGCGGTGAACGGCATCAGCGGACGGGCCGCGGCCTCCTCGGCGCTGAACCAGCCGACCTCGTCGCTGCCACCGGCCTCCTCGGGCCGCAGCCGTCCCCCTCGGGCCTCGACCTCGAAGATCAACCGGTCGGTGTGCACCGCCACGCCGTCAGGCGGATAGGTGGCCACGTCGGCGACCGCGTCGGCGAGCCTGCCGACCGCCACCGTCAGCCCGGTCTCCTCGGCGAACTCGCGTACCACCGCGTCGGCCGGGTGCTCGGCGTGCTCGACCCCGCCCCCCGGAAGCTGCCACACCCCCGGATACGGGCACCCCGCTCCCCCGCGAGCCAGCAGCACCCGCCCCCGCTCGTCCGACAGCAACCCGAACGCCGCCACCCGCCGCAGCCGTTCCACCACCCGGCACCTCCCCTTCCCCCTGCGTCGATCATGAACCTATTGCCCGCCGCAACGGCGTGTCGTGGCAATAACTTCATGATCACCGCGCCTGGCTAGGGCGGGGCGGGGCGGACGGCTAGAGGAGGTGGGCGGCCTGGACGGCCTCGGCGGTCACCTCGGTGAGGCGGTCGGTGGGGAGGGCGCCGAGTTCCTCGCGGCGGAACCAGCGGGCCTCGCAGGTGGAGCCGCCGACGTCCGCCACCGTGCACGGGGCGGGCTGGTCGACGACCACCCGGTAGAAGGCGCGGACGCCGTGCCAGTCGATCGGGTAGCCCTCCGGGCCGAGCGAGGCGGCGTCGCGGTGACTGGCCACCCCGAGCAGCTCGACCAGACGGCCGGTCTGCCCGGTCTCCTCGACCAGCTCCCGGATCAGCGCCGCGGCGGGCTGCTCGCCGTAGTCGGTGCCGCCGCCGGGCAGGTGCCAGCAACCGGCGCCCGGGTAGCCGTCGGAGACGCGGGTCAGCAGCACCCGCTCCTCCGGGTCGGTCACCACCGCGTAGGCGGCGAAGCGCTGCGCCCGGTGCAGCCCGTCCGGGCCGGGGACCGCGTAGAACGACGGGAACTCGGGGACCTCCTCCGGCACGACGTCGTCGGTCGAGGTGGGCAGGCCCAGGGCACGTGCGGTGAACGACCGCAGCGGCAGCTCCCGGGCCTCGTCGAGGGTGAACCAGCGGGCCAGGTCGGTGGGGCGGTCGATCCGCTCGGTGAGCGTCCCACCGCGCACCGAGACGGTGTAGAGCAGGCGGTCGGTGTGGATCGTGATTCGTCGCTCGGGCAGCGCCCGCATGTCGGCGAGCACGTCCTGCAGGCCGGCGACGGCGACCGAGAGCCCGGTCTCGGCCGCGGTCTCCCGGACGACGGTGTGCTTGGGGTCCTCACCATGGTCGACCGCCCCTCCGGGGAGGGACCAGGTGCCGGGGGTGCCGGAGCGCTCCGATGCGCGGACCAGCAACACTCGGCCGTTTGAATCAGCACAAACTGCGTATGCCGCGATCCTGCGCAGCGGCTCCAGCGAGGTGGTCACGGGAGCAAATTCTCCCCGGGCCGGGTTACCTCCATCGAAAAGAGTCAGATTCCTGACTCTTCGCTGGCGCCTCAGGGATGGATCAGGGTAGGCGTCCGGGCGGTCACCGAGGTCGCCCGCCGGACGACGCGGGACCGTGGACACATGACCTCCACGAACCCCTCCCAGGCCCCGTACAAGCAGCTCCGCCGCCCGGTCAGCGACCGCATGATCGCCGGGGTGGCCAGCGGGCTCGGTCGCTACTTCGCCCTCGACCCCACGCTGGTCCGGGTGGTCTTCGCGACCGCGACCGTGCTCACCGGCGGACTGGCCGCGCTCGCGTACCCGATCATGTGGTTCCTGATGCCCGAGGAGCCGGCCGGCGCGCCCGCCTGGCCGCACCCGCCGGGCACCGCGCCCGGGTGGCCGCCGGTCCCGCCGGCCGGGCCCGGCACTCAGGCCGGGCCGCCGCCGGCCGCGTGACCCGGCGTCACTCCCACTCGATGGTGCCCGGCGGCTTGCTGGTCACGTCCAGGACCACGCGGTTGACCTCGGCGACCTCGTTGGTGATCCGGGTGGAGATCCGGGCCACCACGTCGTAGGGCAGCCGGGACCAGTCGGCGGTCATCGCGTCCTCGCTGGAGACCGGGCGCAACACCACCGGGTGGCCGTAGGTGCGCCCGTCGCCCTGCACGCCGACGCTGCGGACGTCGGCCAGCAGCACCACCGGGAACTGCCAGACCCCCCGGTCCAGGCCCGCCGCGGTCAGCTCCTCCCGGGCGATCAGGTCGGCCTTGCGGAGCACGGCGAGGCGCTCCTCGTCGACCGCGCCGATGATCCGGATGGCCAGGCCCGGGCCGGGGAACGGGTGCCGCCACACCATCGCCTCGGGCAGCCCCAGCTCCAGGCCGATCGTGCGGACCTCGTCCTTGAACAGCGTGCGCAGCGGCTCGACCAGGGAGAACTTCAGGTCCTCGGGCAGACCGCCGACGTTGTGGTGGCTCTTGATGTTGGCGGTGCCGGTGCCGCCGCCGGACTCCACCACGTCCGGGTAGAGGGTGCCCTGCACCAGGAACTCCACGTCGCCGTGCGCGGCGATCTCCCGGGCGGCGGCCTCGAAGACCCGGATGAACTCGCGGCCGATGATCTTGCGCTTCTGTTCCGGATCGGTCACCCCGGCGAGCGCGCCGAGGAACCGCTCCCGGGCGTCGACCACCTTGAGCTTGATGCCGGTGGCCGCCACGTAGTCCTTCTCCACCTGCTCGGCCTCGCCGGCCCGCAACAGACCGTGGTCGACGAAGACGCAGGTGAGCTGGTCGCCCACCGCCCGGTGCACCAGCGCCGCCGCGACCGCCGAGTCGACGCCGCCGGACAGGCCGCAGATGACCTCCTTGTCACCGACCTGCTCGCGGATCCGGGCCACCTGCTCGTCGATGATGCCCTCGGGCGTCCAGGTCGGCGCGACGCCCGCGATGTCGTAGAGGAAGCGGGTCAGCATCTCCTGCCCGTGCGCGGTGTGCCCCACCTCGGGGTGGAACTGCACGCCGGCCCGCCGGCCGGCCAGGTCCTCGAACGCGGCCACCGGGGCGCCCGCCGACTCGGCGGTCACCGTGAAGCCGGCCGGCGCCTCGGTCACGCAGTCACCGTGGCTCATCCAGACCGGCAGGTCGGCCGGCAGGTCGCGCAGCAGCACGCCGGGCTCGGTCAGGCGCGGGCGCAGCGGGGTGCCGCCGTACTCGCGGTTGCCGGTGCGCGACACCGTGCCGCCGAGCGCCTGGGCCATCGCCTGGAAGCCGTAGCAGATGCCGAAGACCGGCACGTCGGCGTCGAACACGCCGGCGTCGATCTGCGGCGCCTCCGGGGCGTAGACGCTGGCCGGACCACCGGACAGGATGATCGCGGCCGGGTTCTTCGCCAGCATCTCGGACACCGGCATGGAGTGCGGGACGATCTCCGAGTAGACCTTCGCCTCGCGGACGCGGCGCGCGATGAGCTGGGCGTACTGGGCTCCGAAGTCCACCACGAGGACGGGGCGAGGCGTGCTCATGTGCGCAAAGCCTACCGACAGTCACGGGCCGCGCGGACGCGCCCCGGCGGCGCGTCGCTCGCCAGGTGTTAAGAAGGGGCCCCGCCTCTGCCGGAGGCGTTAACAGGGGGCCCCTCCTTTCACCTCAGCGCGGCGGGAGCGTGCGCCGGCACCGCGGGCGTACGCGGGGGCACCGGCGCGACGCGGCGGTACGCCGAGCCCGGTGCCGGCCGTGGATCCGCGTCGCCCTTGTTGGGCCAGAACGACATGGCGCGTTCGGCCTGGGCGGTGATCGTCAGCGACGGGTTGACGCCCAGGTTCGCCGAGACCGCCGCGCCGTCCACCACGTGCAGCCCCGGGTGGCCGTAGACCCGGTGCCAGGGGTCGACCACGCCGTCGGCCGCTGTGGCGCCGATCACCGCCCCGCCGAGGATGTGCGCGGTCATCGGAATGTTGAACGGCTCGGTCACCGCGCCGCCAGGGGTGCCGTCGATCTCCTCGGCGAGCAGCCGGACCGCCTCGTTGCCGGCCGGGATCCAGGTCGGGTTGGGCGCGCCGTGGCCGGGGCCGGAGACCAGCCGGCGCCCCCGCCAGCGGGTGGTCAGCGAGTTGTCGACCGACTGCATGACAAGCGCGATGACGGTGCGCTCGGACCAGCCGCGCACGGACAGCATCCGCGCGGCCAGCCCCGGCTGCCGGACGATGCTGCCCAGCCACCGCCGCACCCGGTGCGGCCCGCCGTCGACCAGCAGCGACTGGAGCAGGCCCATCGCGTTGGAGCCCTTGCCGTAGCGGACCGGCTCGATGTGGGTCTGCGGGTCGGGGTGGAACGAGCTGGTGATCGCCACCCCCTCGGAGAAGTCCAGACCGCGTCGGCGGGCCGCCCCGGAGCCCACCGAGGCGCCGAGGATCGCCTCCGAGTTGGTCCGGGTCAGCTCGCCCAGCCGGGGTGAGAGCGCCGGCAGCGCCCCGGTCGCCTTCATCTCGTGCAGCAGCCGCTGGGTGCCCAGCGCGCCGGCCGCGAAGACCACCTGGTCGGCGTGGATCACCGCGCGGCGCTTGCGCAGCCAGGCCCCGGTGCGCTCGGTGTGCACCGCGTAGCCGCCGGCCTCCTCCGGCCGCACGGCGGTCACCGTGGTCAGCGGGTGCACCTGCGCCCCGAGCCGCTCGGCCAGCCAGAGGTAGTTCTTGACGAGCGTGTTCTTGGCACCGTGCCGGCAGCCGGTCATGCAGGAACCGCAGTGGCTGCACCCGGTGCGGTCGGGCCCGACGCCGCCGAAGTACGGGTCCGGCACCCGCTGCCCGGGCCGGCCGATGTGCACACCGACCGGCGTCGGGTGGAACGTGTGGGCCACCCCCATCCGCTCGGCCACCGCCCGCATCGCCCGGTCCGCGCCGGTGTCGATCGGGTACGTGGTGACGCCGAGCATCCGCTTCGCCTGGTCGTAGTGGCGGGCCAGCTCGTCGCGCCAGTCGGTGATGTCCCGCCACTGCGGGTCGGCGTAGAACGCGTCCAGCGGCTCGTAGAGCGTGTTCGCGTAGACCAGCGACCCGCCGCCCACCCCGGCGCCGGAGAGCACCATCACCCCGCCGCCGGCCTTCCGGTCGGCGGAGCGGAGCAGGGTGATGCGTTGCAGCCCGAAGCAGCCGAGCTTCGGCGCCCAGAGGAACCGCCGCGCCTGCCAGGACGTCTTCGGGAACTCGTCGTCGGCGAAGCGCCGGCCGGCCTCCAGGAGGCCGACCGAGTAGCCCTTCTCGGCCAGCCGGAGCGCGGTGACGCTGCCGCCGAAGCCCGAACCGATGACGACCACGTCATAGCGCATGAACGCATCATTACCGACGGGTAGCTATGGCGCCAGCACGACTTTTTCGCAGATCATGCAGAGCGCTCCGGCCGCCGGTGCAACCTTCGGCGCCCCCGGACGCGTCGAATCCCACGGGGAGAGGAAAGAACGCGTGACGAGACGACGCCTGCTCGGCCTGGCCGCCCTGGTGGCGGCGCTGCTGGTCGCCGGCGGCACGGTGGTGACCACCCGGCTGGTCGGCAACCACTCGCCGACCCGGGCCGCCGCGCCGGCCACCTCGTCACCCGGCTCCCCCACGCCGGCGCCGACCACGGCCAGCCCGACCCCGCCGCCCGGCGCCGACCTGACCGGCCCGCTCAACCTGATGCTCGTCGGCGTCGACACCCGGGTCAGCATCCCCGGGTGGGAGCCGCACGCCGACGCCGTGCTGGTGCTGCACGTACCGGCCGGGCTGGACCGGGCGTACCTGTTCTCCCTCCCCCGCGACCTGGTGGTCGACATCCCGGCCTTCCCGAAGGCCCGCTACCCGGGCGGGAAGACGAAACTCACCCACGCGATGAGCTACGGCAGCCGGGTGCCGGGCGACAAGGCCCACCCCAGCACCGCCCAGGGGTACGAGCTGCTGCGCGCCACCGTCTCCCGCTACACCGGGCTGCGCATCGACGCCGGTGCCGTGGTCACCTTCGGTGGCTTCGACAAGCTGGTGGACACGCTCGGCGGCGTCGACCTCTACGTCGACCAGAAGGTCGCCTCCAGGCACCGCCGCCCGGACGGGAAGATGCGCCCGCTGGGCGGCGGCGGCTACACCGGGCCGCAGATGGTCTACCAGAAGGGCAACCGGCACCTCATCGGCTGGCAGGCGCTGGACTACGCCCGGCAGCGCTACACCGCCGGCGGCGACTACACCCGGCAGCGGCACCAGCAGCAACTGCTCCGCGCGCTCGCCCGCAAGCTGCTCGACCAGGGCGCGCCCCGCGACCCGCAGCGGGTCGAGCAGGTGGTCGCCGCGCTCGGCAAGACCCTGGTGTACGTCGGCGGCGGGCGGAAGCTCGTCGACTTCGCGTACGCCCTGGGTGGCATGCCGGCGGACCGGATCACCCTGGTCGGGTTGCCCGGCACCGGGGTGGGCAGCGGCGGGGCCTACCGGGGCGAGCAGCTCCAGAAGCCGGGCCGCGACTTCCTCACCGCGCTGCGCGGCGGCAAGGCCGACGCGTTCCTGGCCGCCCACCCGTCCCTGCGCGTGAAGACCTGAGGTGTCAGGCGGGGCCCCGCCTTACTTCGCCTTGGGTGCGGGGGGTCGTTCGGTGCCGAACAGCCAGGCGTCGAAGAGCTTGTCCAGCTTCTTGCCGGACACCCGCTCCGCCAGCGCCACGAAGTCCGCCGTGGCGGCGTTGCCGTTCTTCCGCTCCGCCGCCCAGGTCTTCAGGATGGTGAAGAACGCGGTGTCGCCGACCGCCAGCCGCAACGCGTGCACGGTCATCGCACCGCGCTCGTAGACGGACCGGCCGAACAGGTTCTCCACCCCCGGCTTGCCCGGCGGCGTCCGCCACACCAGACCCGAAGCCGCCGCGTACGTCTGCTCGAACGTGCGCTGGACGGTCGACGACCCGCTGTGCTCGGCCCACAGCCACTCCGCGTACGTGGCCAGGCCCTCGTTGAGCCAGATGTCCTGCCAGCGCTGGATCGAGACGCTGTCGCCGTACCACTGGTGGGCCAGCTCGTGCGCCACCACGTCGGTGTTGTCGCCCCGCCGGAAGAAGCTGGCGGCGTAGACCGGCCGGGCCTGCGTCTCCAGCGCGTACCGGATCCGGTCGTCGGCGACCACCACGCCGCCGTACGCGTCGAACGGGTACGGCCCGAAGATGCTCTCCAGGTAGTCGGCGACCTCGACGGTGCGGGCGATCGAACGGTCCGGCGCGCCGCCCTCGGGCAGCTGCGCGGCGACCGCGCTGAAGACCGGCCGTCCCTTGTGCTCGGCGGTGGTGACCCGGAACTTGCCGATCGCCACCATGCTCAGGTAGCTGGCCATCGGCGAGCCCTCCGCCCAGCGCCAGGTGGTCCAGTCGCCGGCCGTCGACTTCCCCTTCGGCACCCCGTTGGAGACCGCCGTGAGCCCCTTCGGCACGGTGACCTCGACGTCGTAGGTGGCCTTGTCCGACGGGTGGTCGTTGACCGGGAACCAGGTGCTCGCCGACTCCGGCTGGCCGAGCGCGATCGCCCCGTCCGTGGTGTGCAGCCAGCCGCCCTCGCCGAGCGCCTCGGTGCGCAGGGCCGCCGGCCTGCCGTCGTACCGGATCTCGGTGACGAAGCCGTTGCCGGAGGTGAGGCCGGTGGCGGGCGTGACGACCAGCTCGTCGTCGGTGCGGGCGTGCCGGGCCGCGGCGCCGTCCACGGTGACCGAGCGGACCGTCAGCCCGGCCAGGTCCAGGTTGAACGCGGACAGGTCGGCGGTCGCGGTGGCCCGCACCGTGGTGGTGCCGGTCAGCTTGTCGGTCTCCGGGTCGTAGCGCACCTTGATCGTGTAGTTCGCGACGTCGTAGCCGCCGTTGCCGTAGCTCGGGAAGTAGCTGTCGCCGACGCCGGCAGCCCCGGGCGCGAAGCTTCGGGTGGCGGTCGGGCCGGGCTCGGTGGGCGCCGCCGCGCTCCGGTCCGGCTCGGCCGATCCGCAGCCGGCCAGCAGCAGCGTCCCGCAGGCCAGCAGCCCGAGCCGTCGTCGTCCGCCGCGCCGCGCCATCGCCTCGATCCCTCCCGGGGCCCGAACGGCGGCCCTGCCCGCGGGCCGTTCCGCCCGCGGCAGCCTACCGAGTGTCGATCACGTCCGCGTCACGGCAGGCCCGGCGGCGTCGCCCCGATCAACCAGGTGTCCAGGAGCGCGCGCAGCGGCCGGCCGGCGGCCCGTTCCGCGTACCCGATGAAGTCCGCGGTGGTGGCGTTGCCGTCGCGGCGCTGCGCCAGCCACCCGCGCAGGACGCGGTAGAACGTCTCGTCGCCGAGCGCGCGGCGCAGCGCGTGCACCGCGAGCGCGCCCCGCTGGTAGACCGCGTCGCCGAACATCCCGGCCCGGCCCGGGTCGACCGACGGCTTCGACCAGTCGGTGGCGGCGTAGCGGTCGGCGACGGTCCGCGCCACGCTCCGCCCGCCGTCGTGTTCGGCCCAGAGCCATTCGGCGTACGTGGCGAAGCCCTCGTTGAGCCAGATGTCGCTCCACCGGGCCACCGACACGCTGTCGCCGAACCACTGGTGGGCCAGCTCGTGCGCCACCACCTCGGTGTTCGGCCGGCCGCTGCGGAAGAAGCCCGGCCCGTAGACCGGGCGGGTCTGGGTCTCCAGCGCGTACCGGATCCGGTCGTCGGCGACCGCCACGCCGCCGTACGCGTCGAACGGGTACGGCCCGAAGCGGGCCGCCAGGAAGTCGACGACCTCGCCGGTGCGGGCCACCGACGCGGCGGCCGGCCCGTCCGCGGGCAGCGCCGCGGCGACGGCGGTGACCAGCGGCTTGCCGGCGTGCGTGCCGGTGGTGACCCGGTAGTCGCCGATCACCAGCGTGGTCAGGTAGCTGGCCATCGGCGAGCCCTCCGCCCAGCGCCAGGTGGTCCGGCCGCCGGCGCTCGTCCGCCCCTTCGGGACGCCGTTGGAGAGCGCGGCCAGCCCGTCCGGCACGGTGACCACGACGTCGTAGGTGGCCTTGTCCGACGGGTGGTCGTTGACCGGGAACCAGGTGCTGGCCGACTCCGGCTGGCCGAGCGCGATCGCCCCGTCCGGCGTGTGGTGGAACCCGCCGTCCCCCAGCTCGGCGGCGGGCAGCGGCCGGGGCACCCCGCCGTACGCCACCTCCACGGTGAACCGCTTCCCGGCCGGCAGCCCGCGCGCCGGCGTCACGACCAGCTCCGCGCCGTCGTGCCGGTGCTTCGCCGGCTCGCCGTCGACCCGGACCCGGTCCACGGTGAGGCCGGCCAGGTCGAGCTGGAACCGCGACAGCGCCTGGGTGGCGGTGACGGTCAGCGTGGCCGTGCCGGTGAGCCGGTCGTCCGCCGGCTCGTAGCGGACGTCCAGCGCGTAGTGCCCGACGTCGTAGCCGCCGTTGCCGGCCCCCGGCACGTACGGGTCACCGGCGTCCGCGGCACCGGGCCGGAACCCGTCGCCGTCGTCGCCGCCCGTGCACCCGCCGAGGGCGAGCGCCACCGCCAGCACGCCCGCCGTCCACACCCGCCTGTGCGCCATCCCCCGACCCTAGGTGACCGGGCGGCGCCGGCCGGTGGAGTCGCGGTGAAGCGGCGGCGCGTCAGGGACGGTCCAGGACCAGGCCGACCTTCTGGAACTCCTTGAGGTCGCGGTAGCCGCACTTCGCCATCGCGCGGCGCAGGCCGCCGAAGAGGTTGAGCTGGCCGTCCGGCTCGTCGGCGGGGCCGAACAGCAGCCGCTCCATCGAGCCGATCGGCTCGCCGGCCACCTCGAACGCCCCCCGGGGCAGCGACGGGTGGCTGGCGGCGGAGTGCCACCAGGCGCCGCCGGCCGGGGCCTCCTCGCAGAGCGAGAGCGGCTCGCCGAGCATCACCGCGTCCGCGCCGCAGCCGAGCGCCTTGGCGATGTCGCCGGAGGTCTGCATGTCGCCGTCGGCGATCAGGTGCACGTACCGGCCACCGGTCTCGTCGAGGTAGTCGCGGCGGGCCGCGGCGGCGTCGGCGATGGCGGTGGCCATCGGCACCCGGATGCCGAGCACCGACTCGGTGGTCGACCAGTCGTCGCCGCCGATGCCCACGATCACGCCGGCCGCGCCGGTGCGCATCAGGTGCAGCGCGGTCTTGTAGTCGGTGCAGCCGCCGACGATGACCGGCAGGTCGAGGTCGGCGATGAACTCCTTGAGGTTCAGCGGCTCGTCGGTGGTGGAGACGTGCTCGGCGGAGACGAGCGTGCCCTGGATGACCAGGATGTCCACGCCGGCGTCGAGGATCACCGGGGCCAGCGCCAGGGTGTGCTGCGGCGAGACCCGGACGGCCACCGTGCCGCCGCCGGCCCGCAGCTCACGGACCCGCTCGGCGATCAGGTCGGGGCGGATCGGCTCGGCGTAGACCTCCTGGAGGCGCTTGGTGGCCCGGGCGTCCTCGCCGAGGCCGGCCAGCTCCTCCAGGATCTTGGTGGGGTTCTCGTAGCGGGTCCAGAGGCCCTCGACGTTGAGCACGCCGAGGCCGCCCAGCTCGCCCAGGCGCACCGCGGAGGCGGGGCTCATGGTCGCGTCCGAGGGGTGCGCGACGCAGGGGATGCCGAACGGGTAGGCGTCGAGCTGCCACGCGGTGGAGACGTCGTCGACGTCCCGGGTGCGGCGGCTCGGCACGATGGCGATGTCGTCCAGGTGGTAACCGCGCTGCGCGGTCTTGCCCAGCCCGATCTCGACCACGTCACGCATGGGGACTCCAGATGTGTTCGGGGGTGGAGGGAGAGGTCAGCGGGTGTGGTAGTTGGGCGCCTCGACGGTCATCTGGATGTCGTGCGGGTGGCTCTCCTTGAGCCCGGCCGCGGTGATCCGGATGAGCTGCCCACGCTCGTGCAGCTCGGCGATGCTCTCCGCGCCCGCGTAGCCCATCGCGAGTCGCAGGCCGCCGGTGAGCTGGTGCGCGACCTGGGCGAGCGGGCCACGGTAGGGCACCTGACCCTCGACACCCTCGGGGACCAGCTTCTCGTCGTTGGTGACGTCCTGCTGGAAGTACCGGTCCTTGGAGTAGGACTTGACCTGGCCGCGGGACTGCATCGCACCGAGCGAGCCCATCCCCCGGTACGCCTTGTACTGCTTGCCGTTGACGAAGATCAGCTCACCGGGGCTCTCCTCGCAGCCGGCCAGCAGGCTGCCGAGCATCACCGTGTCGGCGCCGGCCACCAGCGCCTTGGCGATGTCGCCGGAGTATTGGATGCCGCCGTCACCGATCACCGGCACGCCGGCCGGGCGGGCGGCCCGGGCCGCCTCCATGATCGCGGTGATCTGCGGCACGCCCACCCCGGCCACGATCCGGGTGGTGCAGATGGCGCCCGGGCCGACGCCCACCTTGATGCCGTCGGCGCCCGCGTCGACCAGGGCCTTCGCCCCCGCGTAGGTGGCGATGTTGCCGCCCACGATGTCGATGGTCACGTCCCGCTTGAGCCGGGCGACCATCTCCAGCACGGCCCGCTGATGACCGTGCGCGGTGTCCACGATCAGCACGTCGACGCCGGCGTCGACGAGCGTGCGCGCCCGCTTGTAGGAGTCCTCGCCCACGCCGATCGCGGCGGCGACCCGGAGCCGGCCCGCCTCGTCCTTGGTGGCGTCCGGGTACTGCTCGCTCTTGGTGAAGTCCTTGACCGTGATCAGGCCGCGCAGCTTGCCGGACTCGTCGACGATCGGCAGCTTCTCGACCTTGTGCCGGCGCAGCAGGGCGAGCGCGTCGTCCTTGCTCACCCCGACCGGCGCGGTGATCAGCGGGGTCCGGGTCATGATGTCGCGGACCGGCGTGGCCGGGTCGGAGACGAAGCGCATGTCGCGGTTGGTGACGATGCCGACCAGCTGCCCCTGGCCGTCGACGAGCGGGACGCCGGAGATGCGGTAGCGGCCACAGAGCGCGTCGACGTCGCGGAGCGTGTCGTCCGGGCTGGCCGTCACCGGGTTGGTGATCATGCCGGACTCGGAGCGCTTGACCAGGTCGACCTGGAGCGCCTGGTCGTCCACGGAGAGGTTGCGGTGCAGCACGCCGATGCCGCCCTGACGGGCCATGGCGATCGCCATCCGCCCCTCGGTGACGGTGTCCATCGCGCTGGAGAGCAGCGGCACGGTCAGCTCGATGTTGCGGGTGAGCCGGGTGCGGGTGTTGACCCGGCTGGGCACGACGTCCGACTCGCCGGGCTGGAGGAGCACGTCGTCGAAGGTCAGCCCGAGCGGCACCACCCGGGCGGAGCCGGCCGGCAGCTCGGGCAGATGGCCGCCCAGCTCGCCGCCGTCGGGGCCGGTCGGGATCTCGGTGCTGGGCGAATTCTCCACGATTGCTCCCCTGAGCTGGTCGAACGGGCTGCAGCGAGGTGGCGCGCGCGGGCAGGGGCGCGCACCGGGGTGACGGCGCGTCGCCTCATCGTACCCACTGGCCCGGTCGGTCCCGGGCAGCGGCGGGCCCGGGGTAGGCCGGGCCACAGCGCGGCCGGGGGCGGGCTTTCCGGCGGCGCGGGGTCTACGGTGAGAGGGTGCACGACGAGCCCATCGACCCGTTCAACGGCGACCCGGCCGATCCGGCTGCCGGCCTGCACGACTCCGGCGAGGAGGAGACACTCGACCCGCTGACCGAGGTCGAGCGGCAGGACGTCCTGGAGGATCTCGCCGATCTGGAGATCTACCAGGCCCTGCTCCAGCCGATCGGGGTGCGCGGCCTGGTGATCGAGTGCGAGGACTGCCGCGAGCCGCACTACTTCGACTGGGACCTGCTCCGGGGCAACCTGCGTCACCTGCTCAACTCGGGGCGTCCCCGGGTGCACGAGCCGGCCTACGATCCCGATCCCGACCACTACGTGAGCTGGGACTACGCCCGCGGCTACGCGGACGGCGTGCACGACACGCTCACCGAGGGCACGGACGACACCGCCCAGGAGTGATCCGGCCGCCGCTCAGGCGACCAGGCCGGCCCGGAAACCGGCGGCCACCGCGTGCGCGCGGTCCCGCGCGCCGAGCTTGCGGAACAGCCGCCGGGCGTGCGTCTTGACGGTGTCCTCGGAGACGAACAGCTCCCGCCCGATCTCCGCGTTGCTCTTGCCCTCCGCCATGCCGAGCAGCACCTGAAGCTCACGCTCGGTGAGCCCGATCGCGCTGCGCGGCGTCCGCGCCGGGCGCTGGCCCGGGCTCGGCTGGGGCGTCTCCGAACCCTCCGCCGCCGGGTCGTTGGCGTCCTCGCCCCGCTGCACCGGCACCATCGTGGGCAGGCCCGCGGCGTCCACCGGCGCCGCCGCCGGCCAGCCCGGCCCGCCCGGGGTACGCCCCGGCGCGGTGGCCCGGGTCGGCCCGCCGACCGCCGCCGCGTCCCGGGCGGTGTCGGCGACCCGGTGCCGGTTGGTCCGTCCGGGGGCGGAGAGCAGCAGCAGGGCCTTCGCCACCGCGCTGGTCAGGTCGTGGTCGGCATTCTGGATCAGACCGCGCGCCCCGGCGCTGATGGTGGCCGCCGCCGCCTCCGACTCCTCGGCGCCGAGCAGCAGCACCGCGGCCTGCGGCGCGCGGGCGAGCACCCGACGGACGAAGCCCGGGCTGTCCGGTCGGGTCAGGGCGGTGTCGGCGAGCACCACGTCGACCGGGCGCTCGGCCAGCCGCAACATCACCTCGGGATCGGAGACTGCCGTCCGGACGACGCCGGACAGCCCGAGCCGCGCCGCCGCGGAGGTCAGATGCTGGGCCGCCAATGGTGTCCGAACGCATACAAGAACGCTACGCACTGTGGTCTCCTCTCCGACTCAGAGCAGACCACGTGCGGGTGGGGTCGGGTGGGGGTTCCGAGCAATCATCCGAACTTTTCCGACAGATGGGGCATATGCCACGGACTGTCCGAGGTTTTCGATCACAGATGTGTGAGCCGGGGACGGCTCGGGTACCGAGTCGTTCATCCGGAACCGGCATCCCGCGCGGACCGCCGCCCGGTAGCTGGCCACGAACATTCTCCGCGGTGCCGCGCGGGAGGAGGGGTGCTGATGTCGAACGTACGTAGGCTGCCTGGACCCATCGTCGACCTCTGGGACTGGCAGCGGCTCGGCGCTTGCCGGGGCCGCGACAGCGCCCAGTTCTTCCACCCGGACGGCGAGCGCGGCTCGTCCCGACTGCGCCGCGAGACCGGCGCGAAGACGGTCTGCGGCACCTGCCCGGTGCGCGCCGAGTGCGCCGCCCACGCCCTCGCCGTCCGTGAGCCGTACGGCGTCTGGGGCGGGTTCAGCGAGTCCGAGCGGCTGCGGCTGCTCGCCCTCGGCTGGGAGGACGCCGCCGACCGCCGGCAGTCCCGGGTGGACGTCGCCCGGCTCGAGGCCCGCCTGGGCCGCGCGCACAAGACCGCCGTCCCCGACCAGCGCAAGGTCGCCTGACCCCTCCGCACGCCTCGACGCCGCGCCTCCGACCCCGGGGGCGCGGCGTCGTGTCGCGTCCACGCCCTGGTTCCGCGGCCCGACATCGTGCCGCGTCACGCCCTGGTTCCGCGGCCCGGCATCGCCGCCGCTGGCGGCGCCCCGGTGGAGGTCCCTCGATGACAGCCTTTGGAGCTGATATCGGGAACGACTCAGACCAGACCGGCGTGGCCTCGGGCCCGTCCGGAGGCGAGCCCGGAGCGCGACCCGAGCGCTCGCCTCCGGCCCATGGCCGGGCTCCGGAACCCGCTGCCGAGCGCCCACGGCGGGTTGGTACCTGAGTCGTTCCCGATATCAGCTCCAAAGGCGGTCCACCGAACAGCACGGCCGCACGCCGCCCGAGCCGCTGACGCGCCGACCACCCGCCCGCCCGGTCAGGCCACGGCCAGACCACGCGGTCAGGCCACGGTCACCTTGACGGTGTGCCAGCCGGTCGCGCCGTCCGGGGCTACCGGGCTGCGCCGCTCCGGCTGCGTCTCGCCGGCCGCGTCGGTGGCGCGTACCTGGAGGGTGTGCTCGCCGGGGGTGGCGTCCCAGCGCCACGACCACTGGACCCAGGTGTCCGACGACACCGCCGGGGCGAGCGTCGCCTCCCGCCAGGGGCCGTCGTCGACGCGTACCTCGACGCGGCGCACGCCCAGGTGCTGCGCCCACGCCACGCCGGCGACCGTCACCGGGCCGGCGGACGGGCGGCTGCGGGCCCGGGGCGTGTCGATCCGGGACTGCGTCTTGATCGGGCCCTGGGCGGACCAGCCGCGCGGTACCCAGTACGCGTCGAAGTCGGCGAAGCTGGTCAGCTCCAGCTCGGTCAACCACTTGCACGCCGAGACGTACCCGTAGAGGCCGGGCACCACCATCCGCACCGGGAAGCCGTGCTCGACCGGCAGCGGCTCGCCGTTCATCCCCACCGCGAGCAGCGCGTCCCGCCCGTCGCGCAGCACCGAGGTGGGCGTGCCGCAGGTCCAGCCGTCGGCCGACCGCCCGACCACCTGGTCCGCGCCCTCCTCCGGGCCGGCCTCGTCCAGCAGCTCCTTGATCGGCACGCCGAGCCAGCGGGCGTTGCCGATCAGATCGCCGCCCACCTCGTTGGAGACGCAGGCCAGCGTCACGTACCGCTCGACCATCGGCCGGGCCAGCAGCTCGTCGAAGCTCAGTTCGATCGGGTTGCGGACCCGGCCGTGGATGCGCAGCTTCCAGGTGACCGGGTCCACCTGCGGCACCACCAGCGCGGTGTCGATCCGGTAGAACTCCCGGTTCGGGGTGACGTAGGGAGCGAGCCGGGGCAGGGACAGGTCCGCGCCGGCCGGCACCGGCGGGGCGGGCACCGCCGGGGCGGGCAACGTCACCGCCTCCCGCGCCGCCGACACACCACGTCGGCCGGCCAGCCAGTGCCCGCCGAGGCCGGCGACCGCCGCCGCGCCGGTCAACAGGCCGGCGCCGCGCAGGAACCGGCGCCGCGACTCCTGGTCACCGCCCTCCATCGGCTCCCAGCCGCCCGGATGCTCCTCCTCGCGCGCGAGCGCGGCGGCCACCGACGGTGGCGGCGTGGGCCGGGACGCCGGCTCCGGCATCGCCGAGGGCAGCGGAGGCCCGGCCGGCGACGCCGATCCGGTGCCCGCCGGGGCGCGGTCGGCCCGCAGCGGGCCGGCCACGAACGCCCAGAGCGTCAGCCCGCCGAGACCGGCGCCGACCAGCGACGGCAGCGCGTCGAACCCGTCCGCGCCGGGCCGGGTCAGCGCGGCGGTCACGCCGAGCGCGGCGAACGCGGCGATGCCGGCCAGGCCCAACGCCAGCCGTCGGGCCGCGGCCAGGCCGAGCAGCGCCGCGAAGCCGCCCAGCAGCAGCGCCGTGCCGACCAGCAGCGCGATCTTGTCGTACCTGCCGAAGACGTCGATGGCGAACTGCTTGAGCGGCTCGGGCACCAGGTCGACCACGAGGCCGCCGACGGCGATCAGGGGGGCGGACCGGGGACCGGTCAGGACGGCCACCGGTTCGGCGACGCCGAGCGCCACCACGGCGGCGACGACACCGGAGAGTGCCGCGTGGCGGCGGGAGATCGGGCTCACCCGGCCCAGTGTGGTCGACCGGTCGGGCCGGTTGCCAATCTCGTCAGCGTTCCGTAAGCGGATGGGCGTCGGGGCACACCGCCGGCTCGGCGATGTGCCCCGACGTCGGGCCTTACTCCTCGGGTCAGAAACCCGGGCCGTGCTGGTGGCCGTGGCCGTGCGAGTGGCCGTGCCCGCCGGCGGCGGCCGGCTCCGGCTCGGCCGGCTTCTCCACCACGAGGCTCTCGGTGGTGAGCAGCAGGCCGGCGATCGAGGCGGCGTTGGAGACCGCGTTGCGGGTCACCTTCACCGGGTCGAGGATGCCGGCCTTGGCCAGGTCGACGTACTCGCCGGTGGCGGCGTCGAGGCCGGTGCCCCACTCCTGGCCGACGACCTTCTGCACCACCACGTAACCGTCGTGGCCGGCGTTCTGGGCGATCCAGCGCAGCGGCTCGACCAGCGCCTTGCGCACGATCGAGACACCGACCTTCTCCTCGCCGGTGAAGCCCAGGTCGTCGTCGAGCACCGGCAGGATCTGGGCCAGCGCGGCGCCGCCGCCCGGGACCGTACCCTCCTCGACCGCGGCCTTGGTCGCGGCGATGGCGTCCTCGATGCGGTGCTTGCGCTCCTTCATCTCGACCTCGGTGGCCGCGCCGACCTTGATCACCGCGATGCCGCCGGAGAGCTTCGCCAGACGCTCGGAGAGCTTCTCCCGGTCCCACTCGGAGTCCGACGCCTCGATCTCCTTGCGGATCTGGGCGACCCGGTCGGCGACCTCGGTGGACTGGCCGCCACCGTCGACGACAGTGGTGTTCTCCTTGTCGACCACGACGCGACGGGCGGTGCCGAGCACCTCCAGGCCGACCTGGTCGAGCTTGTAGCCCAGCTCCGGGGCGACCAGCTCGGCGCCGGTCAGGACCGCCATGTCCTGCAGCATCGCCTTGCGGCGGTCGCCGAAGCCGGGCGCCTTCACCGCGCAGACCTTGACGGTCTTGCGGATGGCGTTGACCACCAGCGTGGACAGGGCCTGGCCCTCGACGTCCTCGGCGATGATGAGCAGCGGCTTGTTGTTCTGGAGGACCTTCTCCAGCAGCGGCAGCAGCTCCTCGATCGCCGAGATCTTCTGCGTGGTGATCAGGATGTACGGGTCCTCCAGGACCGACTCCTGCCCCTCCACGTCGGTGACGAAGTTCGGCGAGATGAAGCCCTTGTCGAACTGGAGACCCTCGGTCACGTCCAGCTCGGTGGTGAGCGCCGAACCCTCCTCGACGGTGATCACACCGTCGCGGCCGACCCGCTCCATCGCCTCGGCGATCAGCTCGCCGATCGCGGCGTCCTGCGCGGAGACGGTCGCCACGTGCGCGATCGACTCCTTGCTGGCGACCTCGACGGCCTTGCCGAGCAGCGCCTCGGAGACCTTGGCGGCCGCCGCGTCGATGCCCCGCTTCAGGCCGGTCGGGTTGGTGCCGGCGGCCACGTTGCGCAGGCCCTCGCGGACCATGGCCTGGGCCAGCACGGTCGCGGTGGTGGTCCCGTCGCCGGCGACGTCGTTGGTCTTGGTCGCCACCTCCTTGACCAGCTGCGCGCCGAGGTTCTCGTACGGGTTGGTGAGCTCGATCTCCTTGGCGATGGTCACGCCGTCGTTGGTGATCGTGGGCACACCGAACTTCTTGTCCAGGACGACGTTGCGCCCGCGGGGGCCGAGGGTGACCTTGACCGCGTCCGCGAGGGCGTTGACACCGTGCTCGAGCAGGTGCCGGGCGTCATCCGAGAAGCTCAGGATCTTTGCCATCAGTATCCCTTCGAAGCGACGTTGCCCCGGCCCGGCGAGCCGGACCGGGGCAACGACACTGATCGGTTGCTTACTTCTCGATGACCGCGAGGACGTCGCGGGCGGAGAGCACCAGGTACTCCTCGCCGGCGTACTTGACCTCGGTGCCGCCGTACTTCGAGTAGAGAACGGTGTCGCCGACCTTCACGTCGACCGGCACGCGGTTGCCCTTGTCGTCGATCCGGCCCGGGCCGACAGCGAGGACGGTGCCCTCCTGCGGCTTCTCCTTGGCGGTGTCGGGGATCACGATGCCCGAGGCGGTGGTGGTCTCGGCCTCGTTCGCCTGCACCACGATGCGGTCCTCGAGCGGCTTGATCGCAACCTTGGTCGCGGTAGTCACGGGCATACCCTCCTGGGGTACTGGGTGTCGTTACCGGTCGGCGTGCCGACCAGCGTCAATCTGCCACATGCCACCGGGCGGGGCCGTCGTCGCGGGTGCCGGTCCGCCTGGCGTTCAACCGCCGGACACCAGGGCCCGGAGGTTGGCACCCTCAGGGTGAGAGTGCTAATCGCAGGTTATTCCTCGGCTAGCACTCCGTCAAGGAGAGTGCCAGCGTCGCGCCCACCGTGTCGCCGCCGGACCGGGTCGGGAGAATGGTCGGGTGGATCTCGACCAGCTCGCCGCGCTGCGTACCCCCGAGGGGTCGGCCGCGCTCGCCGCCGCGGCGGAGGTGGCCGGCGGCGACCCGCTGTCGGCGGCGGCCGCGCTGCGCTCGGCCGAGATCCCGGGTGGACTCGCGGCGGCGGCGCTGACCCAGGCGGAGCTGCGCCGCCGGGCCGCCGGCAAGTTCGGCGCGGCGGCGGCCGGGATGCTCCTCACCCGAGCCGGACTGGAGCAGGCCACCCGCCGGGTGGTCGCCGACCGGCGGGCCGCCCGGTTGCGCGCCGCGGGCGTGACCCGCCTCGCCGACCTGGGCTGCGGGCTGGGCGCCGACGCGCTCGCCGCGGCCCGCGCCGGCATCCGGGTGTACGGGGTGGAGGCCGACCCGGTGACCGCCGCGATGGCCGCCGCGAACGCCGAGGCGGCCGGGCTGGCGGATCTGGTCACGATCGAGTGCGGCGACGCCACCGCGTTCGACGTGCGCCGGGTGGACGGCGCGTTCTGCGACCCGGCGCGCCGGCGGGCCGGCACCGGTCGCCGCATCTTCGACCCGAACGCCTACTCCCCGCCGTGGGACTTCGTCACCGGGCTGGCCGCGCGGGTGCCGCACACCGTGGTCAAGGTGGCGCCCGGGCTGGACCACGCGCTGATCCCGGCCGGCGCCGAGGCCGAGTGGGTGAGCGTGGACGGCGACCTGGTGGAGGCCGCGCTCTGGTGCGGCCCTCTCGCCGGCGTCCCCCGCCGCGCCACAGTGCTGCGGGAGAAGGAAGGGCCCCCTGTTAACGCCTCCGGTAGAGGCGGGGCCCCCTGTTATCACCTCACCGGAACCGGCGCGGAGGACGCCGCGGTCGGCCCGGTCCGGCGGTTCCTCTACGACCCGGACCCGGCGGTGGTGCGCGCGCACCTGGTCGCGGAGCTGGCCGCCGACCTCGACGCCACACTCGCCGACCCGACGATCGCCTACCTGTACGCCGACGAGCCCAGGTCGACGCCGTTCGCCCGCTGCCTGGAGATCACCGACGTGCTGCCGTTCTCGTTGAAGCGGCTACGTGCCCTGTTGCGGGAACGTCGGGTCGGCCGGGTGGAGATCCGCAAGCGGGGGTCGGCGCTGGAGCCGGAGAAGCTGCGCCGCGACCTGCGGCTGGCCGGCGACGAGGCGGCCAGCCTGGTGCTGACCCGGGTGGCCGGCGCGCCCACCGTGCTGATCTGCCGCCCGGTGCCGACCGCCGGCTGACCGGACGGTTCCGGCTCGCCGGGCGGCGGTCGCCGGGTTAGCTTGACCCTCATGGCGGGACAGGGCACTCCGGCGACCGCGCTGCTGACCAGGCGGAAGATCGCGCACACCACGCACCCGTACGACGTGTCGCCGGACGCGCCGAACTACGGCGCGCTGGTCGCCGCCGCGCTCGGGGTGCCACCGGAGCGGGTTTTCAAGTCGCTGGTCGCCGAGGTCGACGGCAGGCTGACCGTGGCGGTGGTGCCGGTGACCGGGGAGCTGGACCTGAAGGCGCTGGCCGCGTCGGTCGGCGGCAAGCGGGCCGCGTTGGCGGACCGGGCGGTGGCCGAGCGGACGACCGGATACGTGCGGGGCGGGATCAGCCCGCTCGGGCAGCGCAGGGCGCTGCCGACCGTGGTCGACGCGTCCGCGCTGGATCACCCGACCGTCTATGTCTCGGCCGGCCGCCGAGGTCTCCAGGTGCAGCTTGCGCCGGCCGATCTGGTGGCGCTGACCGGGGCCGTGACCGCCCCGATCGCGGCCGGCTGAACCGGACGTCTGGGAGCGTTTCCGCAGCCGGTGTCGGTGAGGTGACAACCGCGTTGCTGAATTGTTACCGCCGCCAACAAACTTCTGACCTCGGCACTCTTGCGGAGCGCGGGAAGCGCGGAATACGTTGCCGGACACAACAAAACACTGGACGCAACTCCCCCCACCCCCCGAAAGGACCCGTGCACATGCGCAAGGGCTTCCTCACCTTCGCGGCCGTCGGTCTCCTCGCGACCGGCAGCATGGCCGCCTGTGGTGACAACGGCGGTTCTTCCGACCAGGCCGGCGGTTCGAACGACAAGAAGCCGAAGATCGGCGTGATCCTGCCGGACAGCAAGTCCTCCGCCCGCTGGGAGGGCGCGGACCGCAAGTTCCTCAAGGCGGCCTTCGACGCCGCCGGCGTCGAGTCCGACATCCAGAACGCGCAGAACGACAAGACCGCGTTCCAGACCATCGCCGACCAGATGATCACCAACGGCGTGAACGTGCTGATGATCGTCAACCTGGACTCCGGCACCGGCAAGGCCGTGCTCGACAAGGCCAAGTCGCAGGGCGTCGCCACCATCGACTACGACCGGCTGACCCTGGGCGGCTCCGCCCAGTACTACGTCAGCTTCGACAACGAGGCCGTCGGCAAGCTCCAGGGCGAGGGCCTGAGCAAGTGCCTGACCGACAAGGGCGCCAAGAACCCGTCGATCGCGTACCTCAACGGTTCGCCGACCGACAACAACGCCACCCTGTTCAAGAACGGGTACGACTCGGTGCTCAAGCCGAAGTTCGACGCGAAGGAATACACCAAGGTCGCCGACGACCCGGTGCCGGCCTGGGACAACGCGCAGGCCGCCACCATCTTCGAGCAGCAGCTGACCAAGGCCGGCGGCAAGATCGACGGTGTGCTCGCCGCCAACGACGGCCTCGGCAACGCGGCCATCTCGGTGCTGAAGAAGAACAAGCTCAACGGCAAGGTCCCGGTGACCGGTCAGGACGCCACCAAGGAGGGCCTGCAGAACATCCTCGCCGGTGACCAGTGCATGACCGTCTACAAGGCGGTCAAGAAGGAGGCGGACGCCGCCTCCGAGCTGGCCATCGCGCTCGCCAAGGGCGAGAAGAAGGACACCGGCCAGACCGTCAAGGACCCGGAGGGCAACCGGGACGTGCCGGCCGTGCTGCTGGAGCCGAAGGCCATCTACAAGGACAACGTCAAGGACGTCGTGGCCGACGGTTACGTCACCAAGGAAGAGCTCTGCACCGGTGCGTTCGCCAAGCTCTGCACCGACGCCGGCGTGAGCTGACCCACCCCGCCTCAGGCGGCGCCGCCCGGCACGGGACGACTCCCGTGCCGGGCGGCGCCCTCGCCGGACGGGATCCGAGACCTCCCTCCGCCCAAAGGAGACCCCCCGTGTCCGCAACCCCCCTGCTGGAGCTACGCGGGATCGACAAGAGCTTCGGTCCCGTCCAGGTGCTGCGTGACGTCGCCTTCGCCGCGCACCCCGGCGAGGTGACCGCGCTGGTCGGCGACAACGGCGCCGGCAAGTCGACCCTGGTCAAGTGCATCAGCGGCATCTACCCCACCGAGGCCGGCGAGTTCCTCTTCGACGGCCGGCCGGTGAGCATCAACAGCCCCCGGGACGCCGCCGCGCTCGGGATCGAGGTCGTCTACCAGGACCTGGCGCTCTGCGACAACCTCGACATCGTGCAGAACATGTTCCTCGGCCGGGAGAAGCGCAGCGGCATCGTGCTCGACGAGCCGACCATGGAGCAGATGGCCGCCGAGACCCTGGCCGGCCTGAGCGTGCGCACCGTCAAGTCGCTGCGCCAGCACGTCTCCAGCCTCTCCGGCGGGCAACGGCAGACGGTGGCGATCGCCAAGGCGGTGCTCTGGAACAGCAAGCTGGTCATCCTGGACGAGCCGACCGCCGCGCTCGGCGTCGCGCAGACCGCCCAGGTGCTGGAGCTGGTCCGCCGGCTGGCGGACAAGGGTCTGGCCGTGGTGCTCATCTCGCACAACATGAACGACGTCTTCGCCGTCTCCGACCGGATCGCCGCGCTCTACCTCGGCCAGATGGTCGCCCAGGTGAAGACCACCGACATCACCCATTCGCAGGTGGTCGAGCTGATCACCGCCGGTCGCTCCGGCGACCTCGGCCTCACCGGCGAGCCGGGCAGCAACGGCACCGGCGCCGCGCCCGCCGACATCACCCCAGGAGCCGTCCGATGACCGCCACCGCCGTGAAGAAGGAAGGCCCGGCCAGCGTCACCCCGGCGCCGACCGTGGGCAGCCACGTGAGCAACTACTGGCGCCGGGTACGCGGTGGCGACATCGGCGCCCTGCCCGCCGTGATCATGCTGCTCGTGCTCGCGGTGGGCTTCTCGATCGCCCGCCCGTCGTTCTTCACCGCCGGCAACCTGGCGAACCTCTTCACCCAGGGCGCGGCGGTCACGCTCATCGCGATGGGCCTGGTCTTCGTCCTGCTCCTCGGCGAGATCGACCTCTCCGCCGGCTTCGCCAGCGGCGTCTGCGCCGCGATCCTGGCCAACGTGGTCACCGTGCTCGGCTACCCCTGGTACGTGGCGACGCTCGCCGCCGTCGTCACCGGCGTGGTGATCGGCGTCGTGCTCGGCCTGCTGGTCGCGAAGGTCGGCATCCCCTCCTTCGTGGTGACGCTCGCCGGCTTCCTCGCCTTCCAGGGCGTCGTGCTGACGCTGATGGACGAGGGCGCCAACATCGCGGTCCGGGACGACGTGCTGGTCGCGATCGCCAACCGCAACCTCGCGCCCGTGCTGGGCTGGACGCTCGCCGCGCTCGCCGTCGGCGGGTACGCCGCCGTGCAGCTGCTGCGGCACCGCAACCGGTCCGCGCGGGGCCTGCTCACCGACCCGATCGCGGTGGTCGCCGCCCGGATCGGTGGCCTCGCCGTGATCCTCGGCGTCGCGGTCTACGTGCTCAACCTGGAGCGCAGCCGCAACGTCCTGGTGGTCTCGCTCAAGGGCGTGCCGATCGTGGTGCCGATCATCGCGCTGCTGCTGGTCGTCTGGACGTTCGTGCTCCAGCGCACCAGCTACGGCCGGCACATCTACGCGGTCGGCGGCAACGCCGAGGCGGCCCGCCGGGCCGGCATCAACGTGGACAAGATCCGCATCTCCGTCTTCGTCATCTGCTCCGGAATGGCCGCCATCGGCGGCATCGTGGCGGCCAGCCGGGCCAACTCGGTCGACCCCAACACCGGCGGCAGTAACGTGCTGCTCTACGCCGTCGGCGCGGCGGTGATCGGCGGCACCAGCCTCTTCGGCGGCAAGGGCCGGGTCCTCGACGCCGTGCTCGGCGGCGCGGTGATCGCGGTGATCGACAACGGTATGGGACTGATGGGATACAGCTCGGGCGTCAAGTACGTGGTCACCGGCGTGGTGCTGCTCGCCGCCGCCACCATCGACGCGCTGTCGCGGCGGCGCGCCGCCGCCACCGGCGTGCGCTGATCCCGGGTACGGACACACCATGGCAGTGGCAATGCGCGCGGGGCCCAGTCAGGACGAGATCCGCCGGCAGAACCTGGGCGCATTGCTCCGCTACGTGCACGTGCACGGCGCCACCACCCGCGCGGAGCTGACCACCGCGCTCGGGCTGAACCGCAGCACCATCGGCGCGCTGACCGCCGACCTGGCCGGCGCCGGTCTGGTCAGCGAGGGGACGCCGAAGGAGACCGGCCGGGCCGGACGACCGTCACTTGTCGTCCGGCCCGAGTCGGGACGGGTGTACGCGTACGCGTACAGCGTCGAGGTGGACCGGCTGCGGGCCGCACGGGTCGGGCTCGGCGGCGAGGTGCTCGATCGTCGCGAGCTGGACCGGCCGCGCAACCTGGTCGCCGGGGAGGCCGCGCCGCTGCTGGCCGGCGCGGTCAAGGAGATGCACCAGGCGGTGCCGCCGGACTCGCTGTGCGTGGGCGCGGGGGTGGCCGTGTGCGGCATGGTCCGCCGCGACGACGGGCTGGTGCGGCTCAGCCCGACCACCGGTTGGGTGGACGAGCCGATCGGCGGGGCGCTCGCCGCCGAGCTGGGCATCGACGTGCCCATCACCGTGGGCAACGTGGCCGACGTGGCCGCCTACGCCGAACACGCCCGTGGCGCGGCCACCGGCTGCGACAACGTCATCTACCTGTACGGCGACGTCGGCGTCGGCGCCGGCATCATCGCCGGTGGGCGGCGACTGACCGGGCACGGCGGCTACGGCGGCGAGGTCGGCCACATGGTGGTGGTCCGCGACGGCATGCGCTGCGACTGCGGCCGGAACGGCTGCTGGGAGACCGAGATCGGCGAGCACGGGCTGCTGCGCACCGCCGGCCGTGCCGACGAACGCGGCCGGGACGCGCTGCTCGCCGTCTTCGACGCCGCCGACCGTGGGGACGCCCGCGCGCAGAGCGCGGTCCGGCAGGCCGGGGACTGGCTCGGCTTCGGCGTGGCCAACCTGGTCAACATCTTCAACCCGGAGATGGTCATCTTCGGCGGCACCATGCGCGACCTCTACCTGGCCGCCGCCGCCCAGGTGCGCAGCCGGCTCAACCGCAACGGCCTGCCCGCCTGCCTGGAGCACGTGCGGCTGCGTACCCCGGAACTCGGCGACGACGCGGCGCTGATCGGCGCCGCCGAGCTGGCCTTCGAACGCCTCCTGGCCGACCCGCTGAACTGATCGGCCCGGTGATCCGTACCAAGGTGCGGACGGCCGGTCGGCTCGGCCGTCCGCGTGACCCCGCGTAGCGGTCCGGACCGAGGAGGCAACCCAACCATGGCATCGCTGGAATCCGCACGTCGCCGGCTGGCGCACCGGGTGACCCTGCTGCTCGTCGTGATCGGCGCGGGGATCGGCGTCCTTCCGGGCGCGGCACTTGCCGCGCCCAATCCCGGCGTGCAGATGAACGCCGCCGACATGACGCTGCTCAACGGCGTCCGGCTGGCCGGGCTCTGGGAGATGCCGGCCGGGACGATGGCCGCCGAGAAGGGCCAGTCCCCGCGGGTACGGGAGGTCGGCGCGGAGATCGCTCGTCAGCACGGCGTGCTGGACCAACTGGTGGTCGAGGCGGCCAACAAGCTGGGCGCGGTCCTGCCGACGGACCCGACCACCCAGCAGAAGGGCTGGCTGACCGAGATGCAGAACGCCAACGGCGCCCAGTTCGACCAGATCTTCGTCACCCGGCTCCGGGTCGCCCACGGCAACATCTTCCCGGTGATCGGGGCGGTCCGGGCCAGCACCAAGGACCCGGTCGTGCGCAAGCTCGCCGAGGACGCCAACAAGTTCGTCAACGACCACATGACCATGCTGGAGAGCACCGGACTGGTCCGCTGGCAGCAGCTGCCGCCGCCCGCGATTCCGGCGGCGCAGAGTGACTCGCTGGTCGCCGCCGCCCAGGCCAACGCGGCCAGCGGCGGCGGGATCCAGGTGGGCACCGGGATCGTGTGGGCGGTGTTCCTGATCGCGTTGGGCACCGGCGGGTACACGACCTGGCGGTTGATGCGCCGCTCCTGACGGGTGTCAAGCGGGGCCCCTTCCTATACGCCAGGCGTTAAGAAGGGGCCCTTCCTTACGCCTCAGCCGTGCCAGGAGCGCCACAGGGCGGCGTACGAGCCGTTGGCGGCGACCAGCTCGTCGTGCGAGCCCAGCTCGACGATCCGGCCGTCGGCGACGACCGCCACCCGGTCCGCGTCGTGCGCGGAGAAGAGCCGGTGCGCGATCGCGATGACGGTCCGCCCGTGCAGCACCGCCGCCAGCGAGCGCTCCAGGGCCCGGGCGGCCCGCGGGTCGATCAGCGAGGTGGCCTCGTCCAGCACCAGCGTGTGCGGGTCGGCCAGCACCAGCCGGGCCAGCGCGAGCTGCTGCGCCTGCGCCGGGGTCAGCGGGTGCCCGCCCGCGCCGACGACCGTGTCCAGCCCGTCCGGCAGCGCCCGCGCCCAGTCCAGCGCGTCGACCGCGGCCAACGCGGCGCGCACCTCCGCCGGCCCGGCGGTCGGGCGGACCATCGCCACGTTGTCGGCAAGCGTGCCGATGAACACGTGGTGCTCCTGGCTGACCAGCGCGACATGGCTCCGCAGCTCGTCCAGGGGCAGGTCGGCGAGGGGCCGGCCGTCCACTGTCACCGCGCCGGCGGTCGGGGTGTGCACGCCGGCCAGCAGCCGGCCCAGCGTGGACTTGCCGGCCCCGGACGGACCGACCATGGCCAGCCGTTCCCCGGGCCGGGGCACCAGCGTCACCCCGTGCAGCACGTCGTGACCTGCCCGGTACGCGTACCGGACGTCGTGCGCGGCCAGCCGGCTGCCGGCGTCGCGCCGGCCCGGGCCGGTGGGCGCCGCGAGCCGGTCGTCCGGCTCGACGGCGACGCCGAGCAGCCGGGCCAGCGAGGCGCCGCCCACCTGGAACTCGTCCAGCCAGCCGAGCAGCCGCTCGATCGGGTCGGTGAGCTGCTGGGCGTAGAGCGTGGCGGCGGTGACCTGGCCGAGACTGGCCCAGCCCTTCAGGTGGAACCAGCCGCCGATCAGCAGGGTGGCCACCATCGGCACCAGGTAGCCGAACTCGGCCACCGGCCAGAACACGGTGCGCAGGTACAGCGTGTACCGCTCGGCCGCGTACGAGCGGCGGATGTCGGTGTCGCCACGGGCCCGGCGGCGGGCCGCCTGGCGCAGCGCCTCGGTGGTCCGCGCTCCCTCGACCGTCTCGCTGATCCCGTCGGTGATGTCCGAGTAGGCGGCGTTCTCCCGCAGGTAGCCCTGCGGCGCGCGGCGCAGGTACCACCGGGTGCCGGCCCAGAGCACCGGCACCGCGAGCAGGCTGGGCAGCGCCAGCAGCGGCCCGGTCAGCACCAGCGCGCCGAGGATCAACACCACGGTGAGCGCCGCGATCAGCGTCTCCGGCCCGGCGAAGCGGACCGTCCGGGACAGCGCGGAGACGTCCCGCGAGGTGCGGGTGAGCAGGTCACCGGTGCCGGCGCGTTCCACGGTGGACAGCGGCAGCGCGAGCACCCGGTCGACGAACTCCTCGCGCAGCTCGGCGAGGATCCGCTCGCCGAGCCGGGCCGAGGCCAGGTGCGCGAAGCGGACCAGCACCGACTGCACCACCACGAACGCGGCGATGGCCGCCACCACCCGGTCGACGGTCGTCGCGCCGACGCCTCGCGAGATGCCCTCGACCAGGTCGCCGAGGAGACGCGGGGTGACCAGCCCGGCCGCCGCGGCCAGCGCGTGCAGGCCGAGCACGGCCGCCAGGCCGCGCGGATGGCGGCGGATCAGCTCCCGCACGTACCGGCGGACACGCGCGCCGTCCGCGACGGGCAGCGCGTTGCTCATCGGTCCTCCTCCCGGCTCACCGTGGCCGCGTACCGGGGCTCGGCGGCGAGCAGTTCCTCGTGCCGGCCCTCCGCGACGACCTTGCCGTCCTCCACGAAGACCACGTGCTCGGCCCGGCCGAGCATCAGCGGGCTGGTGGTGCAGATCAGCGTGGTGCGACCACGGCGGGCCGCGCCCAGCCGGTCGGCGATCTGCGCCTCGGTGTGCGCGTCCACCGCGCTGGTCGGCTCCACCAGGATCAACGTCTCCGGGTCGGCGACCAGCGCGCGGGCCAGCCGCAGCCGCTGCCGCTGGCCGCCGGAGAACTCCCGGCCCCGCTCGGCGACCGCGCCGTCCAGGCCGCCGGGCAGCGCCTCGACGACGTCCGTCGCGCTCGCCGCGGCCAGCGCCGCCTCGACCGAGGCCCGGTCGGCCCGGTCGTGCGGGTCCAGCTCCGCGCGGAGCACGCCGCTGAACAGCTGCGCGTCGTTGTCGGCCACCAGGATCCGCTCGCGCACCGTCGCCAGCGCCACGTCCCGCAGCGGTACGCCGTGCAGCGTCACGTCCCCGTCGACGTACCGGCCGAGCCGGTCGGCGATCTCGGCGGCGTCCTGCGGCGCGGTGGCGGCCAGCGCGGTGAGCCGGCCCGGCCGCAGCACCAGCCCGGAACGCACGTCCACCATCTCCCCCGGCCCGTTCGGCACCGGGACCGGGCGGGCCGGGTCGGTGAACTCCGGCGCGAGCCGGAGCAGCCGGACCACCCGGCGGGCCGCGACGTGCCCCCGGGTCAGCTTGTCGGCCGCCTCGGTGAGGTTGCGCAGCGGGCTGACCAGGAAAGCGGTGTAGCCGTAGAAGGAGACCAACTGGCCGGCGGTGATCTCGCCGCGCAGCGCGAACCGGGCGCCGAGCCAGGTCACCAGCACCACGAAGACGCCTGGCAGCAGGATCTGCGCGGCCTGGAGCAGCGACTCCACCCGGGCCACCCGCAGGCCGTCGGCGCGCAGCGCCTGCGACCGTTCCCGGTAGCGGGCGGCCAGCATCGGCTCCCCGCCCACCCCGCGCAGGACCCGCAGGCCGGAGACGATGTCCGCGGCCCGGGCGGTGAGCCGGCCGGTGGACTCCCGGTAGGCCGCCTGCTTCCGGTGCAGCGGCCGGATCAGCAGCCCCACCAACGCCATCAGCAGCGGCACGCCGAGCACCACCACGAGACCGAGCGGCAGGGAGGCGTCGAGCAGGATCACCGCGACCGTGACGATGCCGACCACGGCCCCGGCACCCCGGGCGGTGATGTCCACCGCGCTGCCGATGTGCTCGATGTCGGACGTGCCGATGCTCACCACCTCGCCGGCGGCGACCCGGCGGGGCAACGCGGCGCCGAGCCGGTTGGTGGCGTCCACGGTGACCTGCACCGTGCGGTAGGCGGCGCCGAGCCAGTTGTGCACCGCGCAGCGGTGCCGCAGGATGCCGGCGCCGGCCTGCACCATGCCCAACCCGAGCAGGGCGAGAGCCCAGCGCAGCAGCGCGTCCGGGTCGCGTTGGGCCAGCCCGGCCTCCACCGCCCGCCCGATCGCGGCCGGCACCAGCGCCTGGGCCAGCATCCAGATCACGCCCAACGTGAGGCCGCCGCCGAAGTAGACGGGATGTCGCCCGGCGAGCCACACCAGGTAACGGGTGGCGGACCGCGCGTCGGGGGTGCCGGGATCGCCGGCCGGTGAGAAGCGCATGACCCACCGACGCTAGGTGGCGGCCCGTGTCGGACGCCAACCAATTCCGGGCCGCCGTGACGACCGTCGCCTAGCGGTCGACCTCGGTGAAGTCCCAGCTGTGCGGCGGGCGGGCGACCAGACGCATGGGTGGCTCGGGCAGGTCGCGCGGGTTGTTCCGCCACTTGGAGATGACCACCAGCCGGTGGTCGGTGGAGGAGAACACCTCGCTGCCCACGTGCATGGGGTCGTGCTCGAACTCGGGCAGCGCGGTCTCGCAGACCCAGGTGATCAGGTCGGCGAAGCCGTACGGTTCGGCCTTCGCCTCCCACATTCGGACGATCATGTCGGTTTCCTCCTGCGGTCAGACGCTGACCACGGTCAGCGGCATCGCGGAGTCGGCCGGCAGGTCCAGCCGGCTCGGGGCGACGCCCGCGGCGACCAGGTGCGAACCGAGCGCCGCCACCATCGCGCCGTTGTCCGTGCAGAGCTTCGGCCGGGGCGTACGCACCCGGACGCCGTGCTTCTCGGCCCGCTGCTCGGCCATCGCCCGCAGCCGGGAGTTGGCCGCGACCCCGCCGCCGATCACCAGCGTGTCGATCCCACTGCTGCGGCAGGCGTCCAGCGCCTTGCCGACCAGCACGTCGCAGACCGCCTCCTGGAAGGACGCCGCCACGTCGGCCACCGGCACCGGCTCGCCGGCCCGCTGCCGTGCCTCCACCCAGCGGGCCACCGCCGTCTTCAGCCCGGAGAAGGAAAAGTCGTACCGGTGCGCGGCCAGGTCCTTCGCGGCGGTCAGCCCGCGCGGGAACGCGATCGAGGCCCGGTCGCCGGCCCGGGCCTCCCGGTCGATGTACGGCCCGCCGGGGAACGGCAGCCCGAGCAGCCGAGCCACCTTGTCGAACGCCTCCCCGGCCGCGTCGTCGATGGTGGCGCCGAGCGGGACGACGCCCCGGGCCAGGTCGTCGACGCGCAGCAGCGAGGAGTGCCCGCCGGAGACCAGCAGCGCGATCGCCGGCTCGGGCAGCGGGCCGTGCTCCAGCGTGTCCACTGCGACGTGCGCGGCCAGGTGGTTCACCCCGTACACCGGCTTCTCCGCGGCCACCGCGTACCCCTTGGCGGCGGCGACGCCGACGAGCAGCGCGCCGGCCAGACCGGGCCCGGAGGTCACGGCGATGGCGTCGACGTCGGCGATGGTGACGCCGGCCTCGCGCAGCGCCCGGTCCATGGTCGGCACGATCGCCTCCAGGTGGGCGCGGCTGGCCACCTCGGGCACCACGCCGCCGAACCGGGCGTGTTCCTCGACGCTGGAGGCCAGCGCGTCGGCGAGCAGCGTGTGCCCGCGCACGATGCCCACGCCGGTCTCGTCGCAGGAGGTCTCGATGCCGAGGACCAGTGGTTCGTCAGCCATGCCCGTCAGTCCTCGTTGCGCTGCATGACCAGCGCGTCGGTGTTGCTCGGTTGGTAGTAGCCGCGCCGTACGCCGATCGGCTCGAAGCCGTAGGTGGCGTAGAGCCGCTGCGCCGGGGCGTTGTCCGCGGCGACCTCCAGCAGCGTGCTGCGGACGCCCCGCCGGGCCGCCTCGGCGAGCAGTGCCTCCAGCAGCAGCCGGCCGGCCCCTCGGCGCTGGGCGTCCCGGCGGACCGCGATGTTCTGCACCCACGCCTCGTCGGGCGGCGCCACGGCCAGCCCGGCGTAGCCGGCCACGCTGCCGTCGTCGTCGGTGGCGACCAGGTAGAAGTGCCCGTTGGCGAGTTCGTTCCAGAACATTCCCGGGGTCCACTGCTCGGCGCCGAACAGGTCCGCCTCGATGGGCAGCACCTCGTCCACGTGCCACCAGCGGAACCGGCCCAGCCTCATCGCAGGACCGGCTTGTGGCCGGTGGCCGCCACCGCGTCCGGCCGGCGCAGGTAGAGCGGGGTGAGCGGCTCACCCGGCTGGCCCGCGCGGATCCGCGCCGCGGCGAGACCGGCCAGCGCCAGCGGGTCCGGGTAGCGCGGCTCGTCCCGTACCGGCAGCCCGAGCACGTCGGCGTACCGGTGCGCGCCGTCGCCCACCGCAACGGTGACCGCCAGGTCGCGGGCGCGGTCGGCGGCGACCGCCGGGGCGGCCACGTCCGGCCCGGCCACGCGCCGGCCGGCGCCGTCGTAGACGGCCCAGTAGACCTCGCGCCGCCGCGCGTCGCTCGCCACCAGCACCGTCCCGCCCTCGCCCGACGGCCCACCCGGCGCCGACGGCCGGCCCGCAGTCGACGGCCGGCCCGCAGTCGGCGGCTGGGCGAGGCCGTCCAGGGAGCAGACGCCGTATGTGGGGACGCCGAGCACCTGGCCCATGGTCGCGGCGGTGACCAGGCCGACCCGCAGCCCGGTGAACGGCCCGGGGCCGAGCCCGGCGACGATCGCGGCCAGGTCGGCGGGGCGCACGCCGACGTCGGCGAGCACGGCGTCGACCTGCGGCGCGAGCAGCTCGCCGTGGGCCCGCGCGTCGACCGTGCACCGGGACGCGCGGAGCGCGACGCCGTCCGCCGAGACGTCGACGAGCGCCGCGGTCACCGCGGGCGTCGAGGAGTCCACCACCAGTACGAGCACGGTGAACCAGCCTAGCCGCCTCCCGGCGAGCCCCTCCCACCCCATGCCATCACCCTGCGTAGCGCCCGGACCGAAGACATCACTATGCAGCGGTATACCTCTCAGTCATATTTATGACCCAGAGGCATACCGCTCGAAAGTGGACTGCCATCCTGTGGGCATGACGGAGAGTCGCCTGGTCCGGCAGATCGCCCACGCCCTGCGCCACGAACGCGAACGGGCCGGGCTCACCCAGCAGGCGTTGGCCGCCCGCGCCGGGCTGAGCCAGGCCGCCATCGCCCGGATCGAGCGAGGCGATCGGCTGCCCAGCCTGACCACCGCCGAGCGCCTGCTCACCGCGCTCGACCGCCAGTTGCGGATCGAGGTCGAGCCGCTGGACAGCCACCTGGACGCGGCGCTCGACGAGATGTCCGGGGCCGACCTGGTCGAGCAGCTGGCGGATCTCGGGCTGGACCGGCTGGTCGCCGCGCTCGGCGACCTGCCGTACGTGCTGGCCGGCAGCACGGCGGCGGTGCTGCAGGGCGCGCCGATACCGGTGGATGCCGTCGAGATCGCGGTGCGTTGGCGTGATTCCCCCGCGTTCACGGCGTTCCTGGAGCGGACCTACGCGCAGCGCTGGAACGCCCGCTGGGAGGAGTGGGGCGGGGTGCGCCACGAGCCCGAGGAGCCGGGCGAGCACCACTGGCGGACCCGCCACGGCGAGCTGCGGGCCCGGATGGTCGAGGAGCTGCCCGAGCCGATCGAGGTGCGGTTCGGCGAGCGGACCTATCCCGTCGAGCCGCTGGTCCAGGTGGAGGTGACCGACCGGCGCGCGGCCGACCTGCTGCGCCGGCACCGGCAACGCCTGACGGCCGACGCCGGCGGGTCAGCCGGCTGAGCGCGCCCAGTCGACGGTGGGCAGGCCGGCGTCGGCCAGTGCCTTGTCGGCCGCGCTGAACGGCCGGCTGCCGAGGAAGCCCTTCGGGTTCATCGGGCTGGGATGCCCGGCCTCCAGCACCACGTGCCGCGGGTTGGTGACCAGCGCCGCCTTCTTGCGCGCGTAGCCACCCCAGAGCAGGAAGACCACCCGCTGGTCGAGCGCGTCGAGCGCCTTGATGGTGGCGTCGGTGAACTCCTCCCAGCCCCGGTTGGCGTGCGAGCCGGGGCTGGCCTGCCGGACCGTGAGCACCGAGTTGAGCAGCAGCACGCCCTGGGCCGCCCAGCCGTCCAGGTTGCCGCTGCGCGGCTTCGGCACGCCCAGATCCGCCTCCAACTCCTTGAAGACGTTGCGCAGCGACGGCGGCACCGACACGCCCTCGCGCACGCTGAAGCTCAACCCGTGCGCCTGCCCGGCCTTGTGGTAGGGGTCCTGCCCGAGGATGAGCACCCGGGTCTGGTCCGGACCGCACAGCCGGTAGGCGGAGAACAGGTCGGCCAGCGGCGGGAAGACCGTGGCGGTCGCGTATTCCCCGGCGACGAACTCGGCCAACGCCGCGGTGCGGGTCGGGTCGAGGTGCGGAGCGAGGGCCGCACGCCACGGCTCGGGCAGGAGCGCCAACAGGTCGAGGGCGGGGGCGTCGTCGGGCATCGGCAACCTTTCGCAGTCGTCCCCGGGACTCTAGGCAGCGGGTACGACAGCGCTCAGTCGAGGGTGGCCAGCCGGGCCGCCCAGTCACCGCCGACCGGCTCCAGCGTGACCACCCGGGTGTCGTCGTCGCGCCGGTCGATGCGGACCCGCAGGTGCGCGTCGACCAACTGCTCGACCATCCCCTCGCCCCACTCCACCACGGTCACCGCGTCGTCCACCGAGGCGTCCAGGTCGAGGTCGTCGATCTCGGCCCGCGGGTCGGCGGCCTCACCCAGGCGGTACGCGTCGGCGTGCACCAGGGTCACCTTGCCGCCCCGCGCCGGGTCCGGCCGGTGCACCCGGGCGATGACGAAGGTCGGCGAGGTGATGTCGCCGCGTACGCCGAGGCCGGCACCGACGCCCTGGGTCAGCGCGGTCTTGCCGGCCCCCAGCGGGCCGCTGAGCAGCAGCAGGTCGCCGGCGCGCAGCACCCCGGCCAGCCGCCGGCCGAACTCGTGGGTGTCGTCGACGGTCTTCAGCTCCACCAGCACGGTCACAGCGACTCCAGGAACCTCTCCACGGCCGCGTTGACCTCGTCGGCGTGCTCCAGCATCACCACGTGGCCGCTGTCGTGGATCTTCACGAACTCGGCGTCCGGCAGCCGCCGGACGATCTCCTCCGAGTGGGTCACCGGTGTGATCATGTCCTTGTCCCCCACGATCACCAGCACCGGCGTGCCGGCCAGCGCGGCCAGCGCCGGGAACCGCGAGTGGGTGGCCAGCGTCCGCAGGTAGCGGGTGACGGTGTCGGCCGAGGTGCGGGAGTTCATCGTTTCCACGTACGACACCAGGGTCGGGCTGGGCTTCGGGGTGCCGAAGCCGTACCTGCGGGTGAGCAGCCAGGCCACGTTCGAGGTCGACTTGCGAGCCTTGTCGATCACCGTGCCGCCGTAGCGGGTGGCGTTGCTCATCATGTAGAGCACCGGCGCGCCGACCCGGCCGAGCAGCGCGGGCGCCACCAGCTTGGTCTCCGCCGCCAGGCCGCCCGAGGTGGCCATCAGCACGGTGCCGACCACCCGGTCGCCGAACAACTCCGGGTACAGCTCGGCCAGCGCCATGATCGTCATGCCGCCCATGGAGTGCCCGACCAGCACCAGCGGCCCCTCCGGGGCCACCTCGTCGAGCACCCGGCGCAACGTGCGGCCCAACGCGGTCAGGTCGTACTCGCCGGTCTCCAGCCGCCCGGACCGGCCGTGCCCTGGCTGGTCGTACGCCACCACGCGGTAGTCGCCCCGCTCGGCGAGCATCGCGCGCTGGAAGTGGAACGTCCCCATGTCCAGGCAGAAACCGTGCACCAGCACGACGGTCGGGTGCCCGGCCACCGGCCGGGTCGGCTCGACCACCTCCACATGGATGTCGGTGCCGTCCGGCATCTCCAGCCGGTACGCCTCGTCGTAGCGCTGCTGGCCGAAGACCTCGTGGGCGTACCGGTCGGCGGGGTCGTTCTTCAACCGGCGGACCAGCACCCGCTCGCTGACCACGCCCGCCGCGAGCCCGGCGGCGGCCACCCCGACGGCAGCGCCGACCAGCCCGGCGACCTTGCCGGCGGCGCCGCGCGGACGTGGCACCCTCACGGCTTCTCGCCGTCGTAGACCCGGGGCACCCGCACGCCGCCGAACCGGGTGACGATCTCGTAGTTGATGGTGCCGACCGCCTCGGCCCAGTCGTCCGCGGTGGGTTCGCCGTCCGCGCCGCTGCCGAACAGCGTCACCACGTCACCGGCGGCCACCTCGTCGTCGCCGCAGTCGACCACGAACTGGTCCATGCAGACCCGGCCGGAGATGGTCCGCCGCTCGCCGCCGAGCAGCACCGGCCCGGTGTTCGAGGCGTGCCGGGGCACCCCGTCGGCGTAGCCGAGCGGCACCACGGCCAGGTTGCTCTCGGCGTCGGTGAGGTAGGTGTGGCCGTAGGAGACCCCGGTGCCCGCCGGGACCCGCTTGGTCAGCATCACCCGGGCGCGGGCCGTCATCGCCGGGCGCAGCCCGAACCGCTCACCCGCGATCGGCGACAGGCCGTAGACGGCGATGCCGGGCCGGACCAGGTCGAAGTGGGTGTCCGGCCGGGTCAGGGTGGCCGCCGAGTTGGCCAGGTGCCGGTAGCGGGGCCGCAGGCCGGCCCGCGTCACCATCTCCAGCCCTTCGTGGAAGATCGCGAGCTGACGGTCCGTCGTGGGGTGGCCGGGCAGGTCCGCGTACACGAAGTGGCTCCACACACCGACCACCTCGACCACGCCGTCGGCCTGGGCCTTCGCGGCGGCCTCCAGCAACGCCGGCCAGTCGGCCACCGTGGCGCCGCCCCGGGCGAGCCCGGTGTCGATCTTGAGGTGGAGCCGGGCCGGGCGGCCCGCCCGGCGACTCGCCTCGATCATCTCGTCGAGCTGGGTCAGGCTGGCGCAGCCGAGGTCGACCCCGACCGCGACGCCGTCGTGCAGCGGCAGGCCCGGGTCGAGCAGCCAGGCCAGCACCGGCGCGGTGATCCCCTCCTGGCGCAGCAAGAGCGCCTCGTCGAGGGTGCAGACCCCGAGCTGGTCCGCCCCGGCGTCGAGCGCCGCACGGGCGGCCGGCACCATGCCGTGCCCGTAGCCGTCGCCCTTCACCACCGCCATCAGCTCGGCGCTGGTGCCGGCCTTGAGCCGGGCCACGTTCTCCCGGATCGCGTCGAGATCGACGCGCACCTCCGACTGCCACATGCCCCCAGCCTACTTCCGCCGGTGATCATCGTGGCCGTGAGCCGCCCGGCCGGCGCTCCCGGCCGGCCCCGGATCAGCCCAGACGGGCCAGCACCGGACGCAACGCGGCGGCCACGTCGGGCGCGGTCACCGGACCGCCGCGCGCCGCCTCCCGGCCGGCCAGCCCGTGCAGGTACGCCGCCGCGGCGGCGGCCCGCTCGGGGGCCAGCCCGGCGGCGAGCAGCGAGCCGAGCAGCCCGGCCAGCACGTCGCCGGTGCCACCGGTGGCCAACGCCGGGGTGCCGGTCGGGTTGACGTACGCCCGCCCGTCGGGCGTTCCGACGATCGTCCGGTCGCCCTTGAGCAGCACCACCGCGTTCATCCAGGCGGCCAGCCGCAGCGCCGCGGCGACCCGGTCCTCGCCCGGCATCTCGCCGCAGAGGCGGGCGAACTCCCGGTCGTGCGGGGTCACCACGATCGGGGCGTCCCGCCCGCGCAGCCGGTCGGCGAGCTTGCCGTCGACCAGCAGGGTCAGCGCGTCGGCGTCCAGCACCACCGGCACCGGCGCGGCCAGCACGGCGCGCAGCTCGGCGGCGGACTCCTCCCCGGTGCCGAGCCCTGAACCGCAGACCCAGGCCTGCACCCGGCCGGCGTCCGCGACCCGGGCGGTGGCGATCACCGACGGGTGCTGGTGCACCACCTCGGCCCGGGCGCCGCCGGCGTAGCGGACCAGGCCGGTGGGACCGGCCAACGCGCCGCCGACGGAGAGCACCGCCGCCCCCGGGTAGGTGGCCGAGCCGGTGGCCACCCCGACCACGCCCCGCGAGTATTTCTCCGCCGAGGCGCCGAGCGCCGGCCACCACTCGACCAGGTCGGACCACTCGGTCACGCGCAGCGCCGGCGTGCCGCGCAGCCACGGCGTGAGCCCGATGTCGACCAGGTCGACCTGACCGGCCAACTCGGCGGCGGGACCGACGACCAGGGCCGGCTTGAGCGCGCCGAAGGCCACGGTCACGTCGGCCCGGACCGCGCAGGGCCGCCCGGCGTCGGTCAGCGGGATGTGGCCGGTGTCCACCGCGACGCCGCTCGGCACGTCCACCGCGACCACCGTGGCCCGGGCGTCGTCGCGGCCGAGGCGCCCGGTCAGGCTGGCGGCGAGCTGGTCGGCGGTCTCCCGCAGGCCGCCCGCGCCACCGATGCCCACGATGCCGTCGAGCACCAGGTCGACCACCTCGGCCGGCCGGTCGACCACCCGCCCACCGGCGGACCGCAGCGCGGCCAGGCCCTCGGCGTGCGCCCGGCCGGGGGTGAGCAGCAGGGCGTCGACCGCCGCACCCCGGGCGGCCAGGCGAGCCCCCGCGTAGAGGGCGTCGCCGCCGTTGTCGCCGGAGCCGACCAGCAGCAGCACCCGGGCGCCGTAGACCCCGCCCCGCTCGGCCAGCAGCAACGCGCAGCGGCGGGCCAGCCCGGCCGCGGCCCGTTGCATCAACGCCCCGGTCGGCAGGGTGGCCATCAGCCCCGCCTCCGCCGCGCGAACGTCCGCGACCCGCCACACCGGTCTCATGCTATCCCGCCCCGTTCGTTCCGCCGGCCGGATCGGCCACGATCAGGACCCTCACCCTACCGGCGGCCCGGTTCCGGGGCCGGTTCACCGAAGGGCCTGTGGAAAACCCGGAGCCGTGTCCACAGGGCCGACGCGGGCGGTCCCGCTGCCCCTAGCGTCCCCGCTGTCCGGGACCGGCCGGTGGGGCCGGCGGGGTGGGGAGGTCGTCGTGGTCGAGGAGCCGTTCGCCGTCGATCCGGAGCTGCTGCGCGCGGTGGCCCGGGGCTTGACCGACGACGCGTACCGGCTGGCCCACGGGCCGGGCGGGATCCCGGGTCCGGTCCCGCCGCCGCCGGACGGGTGGCGGGCCGGCGCGGCCCTGGACGAGCTGGACACCGCGGTACGGCGCTGGTCCGGCATGCTCGCGGCCCGGGTGGCCGGCACCGCCGAGGCGTTGCGCGGCGGCGCGGACGGCTACGAGGCGGCGGACGACCGGGCCGCCCGCCGCCTCACCGGGACCACGCGATGAGCGGCCACGACACGCGCACCGTGGCCACCGGTCCGACGATGGGCGGACACGCCGCCCAGGTCGGGCCGACCACTCCGGACCCGACCGGCGGCGCACGGTCCCGGCCGGCCACCCAAGTCGGGCCGACCATTCCCGACCCGACCGGCGGCGCACGGTCCCGGCCGGCCACCGCAGGGACCGTCGGCTACGCGCAGCTCTGGCGGGCCGATCCGGGGGCCTGGCTGGCCGCCGGCGCGGCCTGGCGCGGGCTCGCCGGCCCGGTGCGCGGGCGGGCCGCCGGGCTGGCCGCCCACGCCGGCGTGCTCCGGCCGGGCTGGTCCGGCAGTGCCTCGGCGGCCGCCCAGCGGCGGATCGGTGAGCTGCGCACCACGCTCACCGACGTGTTGCCCGTCCTGTTCGAGGTCGACCAGGCGTTGGCCGAGTTCGCCGCCCGGATGAGCGTGGCGAAGGCCCGGCTCGGGGCCGAGGTGGCTCGGGCCGAGAGCGGCGGCCTGGCGGTGGACCGTCGCGGCGCGGTGCGGGCCGACCCGGCCCGGCCACCCGACCGGGTCGGCCCGGCGGTGGTCGGGGCCCGGGCCGGGATCCGCGGTGCGCTGGCGCTGGCGGGCGCGGCGGACCGGGAAACAGCCGAGCGGCTGGACGCGCTCGCCACGGCGGCGGTGACCGGGTGGGTCAGTGTGCCGCCCGCCCGGCGGCCGGGACCGGGGGCCGGGCCGGTCGAGGTGAGCCGCTGGTGGGCCGGGCTGAGCCCGGCCGAGCGGCGGTGGCTGGTCGGGCGCGAGCCGGGTCGGATCGGCCGGCTCGACGGGGTGCCGGCGGGTGCCCGCGACCAGGCCAACCGGGTGCTGCTCACCGACCGGCGGGAGGAGTTCCTCGCCCGCCGCCGCGCGCTGCTGCGCCCGCTGCCGGCCGGCCCGCTCGAGGTGACCCGGCGCGCCCGGTTGGCCGGGGTGGAGGCGGCGCTGCGCGGCCTGGACGGGCTCGGCGAGCGACTGGCGACGCCGGGTGCGCCGCGGGCGTACCTGCTGGGGTTCGACCCGGCCGGGGACGGGCGGGCGGTGGTGGCGCTGGGCAACCCGGACCGGGCCGGCGCGGTGCTGACGTACGTTCCCGGCATGACAGCGGATCTCGCCGACGCGCCCGCCGAGCTGGGCCGGGCCGCCCGGGTGCTGGAGCGGTGCGCGGCGATCGGGCCGGGCGAGGAAACGGCAGCGGTGCTCTGGCTCGACTACGACGCGCCGGACTTCCTGCCCGAGGCGTCCTCCGCCCGGCAGGCAGAGGATGCCGGGCCGGCCCTGCACCGGTTCCAGGAGGGGCTGCGGGCCACGCACGAGGGGCCGCCGGCCCGGCAGACGGTGCTCGGGCACAGCTACGGCTCGCTGGTGGTGGGCGCCGCCGCCCGCGACCACGGTCTGGCCGCCGACGCGCTGGTCTTCGTCGGCTCGCCCGGGGTCGGCGTCGACCACGCCGCCGAGCTGCGGATGCCGGCCGGGCAGGTCTGGGCGTCGACCGCGCCGGACGACGTGATCCGGTTGGTCCGCGAGCCGGACGAGCTGGCCCGCCGCGCCGTGCTGGCCGGTACGCCGCTCGGCCCGGTGCTGGCCGTGCTGGACCCGCACGCCGAACGGCTCTGGTTCGGCGCCGACCCGAGCGCGCCGGGCTTCGGCGGCCGGCGCTTCCCGAGCGCGCGGCACGGCCACACCGGTTACTGGGATCCCGACAATCCGGCGCTGGACGGGATGGCCCGGATCGTGCTGGGCCGGTGAGCGGCGGGAAGACGGCACCGGCCCCCTCCGCCGTGGGGCTGAGGGGGCCGGCGCGTCGATCCGGGCTACTCGACCGTGACCGACTTGGCGAGGTTCCGCGGCTGGTCGACGTCGTGCCCCCGGGCGGCGGCGATCTCGGCGGCGAGCACCTGGAGCGGCACGGTGGTCATCAGCGGCGCCAACAGCGTCGGCGTACGCGGCACGTAGATCAGGTGGTCGGCGTAGCGGACCACCGCCTCGTCGCCCTCCTCCGCGATCACGATGGTGCGGGCGCCCCGGGCGCGCACCTCCTGAATGTTGGAGACGACCTTGTCGTGCAGCATCCCCCGGCCGATCGGCGACGGCACGATGCAGATCACCGGCGTGCCCTTGTCGATCAGCGCGATCGGGCCGTGCTTCAGCTCGCCGGCGGCGAAGCCCTCGGCGTGCATGTACGCCAACTCCTTGAGCTTCAGCGCGCCCTCCAGGGCGACCGGATAGCCCACGTGCCGGCCGATGAACAGCACGGTCGGCTCGGCCTTCAGCTCACGGGCCAGCTCGCGGACCGGCTCGATCCGGTCCAGCAGTTCGCGCAGCTTGGCCGGCATCTCCTGGAGCTGGGACACCACGGCGCCCACCTCGTCGGCGAACTTGATGCCGCGCACCTGGGCCAGGTGCAGCCCGATCAGATAGCAGGCGACGACCTGGGTGAGGAACGCCTTGGTGGAGGCGACCGCGATCTCCGGGCCGCCGTGGGTGTAGAGCACCGCGTCGGACTCGCGCGGGATGGTGGAGCCGTTGGTGTTGCAGACGGCCAGCACCCGGGCCTTCTGCTCCTTGGCGTGGCGCAGCGCCATCAGCGTGTCCATGGTCTCGCCGGACTGCGAGATCACCACGATCAGCGTGGACCGGTCGAGCACCGGGTCGCGGTAGCGGAACTCGCTGGCCAGCTCCACCTCGCAGGGGATCCGGGTCCAGTGCTCGATGGCGTACTTGGCGACCAGGCCGGCGTGGTAGGCGGTGCCGCAGGCGACGATGAAGATCTTGTCGACGTCGCGCAGGTCCTGCTCGCTGAGGCGGACCTCGTCGAGCGCGATCTCGCCGCTCTCGGTCAGCCGGCCGAGGAGCGTGTCCGCGATGGCCTGCGGCTGCTCCTCGATCTCCTTGAGCATGAACCAGTCGTAGCCACCCTTCTCGGCGGCGGACGAGTCCCAGTCGATGTGGAAGTCCTTGCCGGTGGCGGGCTGGCCGGCGAAGTCGGTGATCTCGATGCTGTCGCCGGTGATCAGGACGATCTGGTCCTGCCCCAGCTCGACCGCCTCCCGGGTGTGCTCGATGAACGCGGCCACGTCGCTGGCGAGGTAGTTCTCGCCGTCGCCCCGGCCCACCACGAGCGGCGAGTTGCGCCGGGCGCCGACCACCGCGCCGGGGATGGCGGCGTCCACGGCGAGCAGCGTGAACGCCCCTTCGAGGCGCTCGCAGACGACCCGCATGGCCGAGGCGAGCAACTGCGGGCCGTCGGCCTCGCCGGCGGCCCGCAGGTCGGCCAGTGCGCGGGCGATCAGGTGCGCGGCGCACTCGGTGTCGGTGTCGCTGGCGAACTCGACGCCCTCGTTCTCCAGCTCGGTGCGCAGCTTCGCGAAGTTTTCGATGATGCCGTTGTGGATCACCGCGACCCGGCCGTCCGGGGAGAGATGCGGGTGGGCGTTGCGGTCGGTCGGCCCGCCGTGCGTGGCCCATCGGGTGTGGCCGATGCCGGTGGTGCCGTCGCCGATGCCGATCGGGCTGGCGGCGCAGTCCTCGGGGTTGTCGGCGGCCCGCTCGGAGAGCACCTTCTCCAGGTTCGCCAGCTTGCCGGCCTTCTTCTCGGTCAGCAGCTCGTCGTCGCAGACGATGGCGACGCCGGCCGAGTCGTAGCCGCGGTATTCCAGCCGCCGAAGTCCGTCGAGCACGATGCCGAGCGCCGGGCGCGCACCGGCGTAACCCACGATTCCACACATGGTCCGCAGCCTAACCCAGTTTCGCTCACCACGCGTGCGCGGAAGGCGGGTTAACGATCACTGACCATGAGTGAACCGGTCAGCGGAGCGCACCCAGCGGACAAAACACGCAGCCCTCGCGCACGTCCCCGGCCCCTCGCCCTCGTCCCACAGCCCCGAGACCCGAGGCCCGTGTGTCACCTATCGGGACAGACCAACCGCATGGCGAGAACCATAGATCTTGGTACGAAAGCGCCCCTCCAGGGGCCGTTCCGTACCAAGATCTCGGCCCGGCCGTGGAGGCGGAACGGCGGGTCCGCGGGGATGGCTACCACCCCCTACATTGAGGGCCCCGCTCCCTCCTCCGCGGTCGTCCGCGCCGTACCCCTGTGAGCTGAACCGATGTCCGAGACGACCCCCTCCCCCGAGCCGGCCGCCGGCCCTACGGACCCGGCGGCCGCGCCGGCCGCCGGGGAACCCGCTGCCTGGACGCCACCGGATCCGCTGGCCGCCCCGCAGCCCTGGACCCCGCCCGCACCCTGGTCGCCCTCGGAGCCCAGCCCCTGGGCAGCGCCCGGCTACGGCCCGACCGACCGGCCCACCGAGCCGGGCTCGGCCACCACACCCGGCTCGGCGACCCCCGCCGGCTCGCCGGGCTGGACCACCGCGCCCGAGCAGCCCGGGGCACCCGAGCAGCCGGGCGCGACGAGCCGGCCCGGCGTGACCGGCCAACCCGGCGCGTCCGACCGAGCGGACACCACGGGTGAGCCCGCCGGTGCCGGCGCGCCAGGCTGGCCGCCGGCCACCCACGGCACCGGGCCGTACCCGCCGGGACCACATGGGCCGTACCCACCCGGGCCGTACCCGCCGGGACCGCACGGGCCGTACCCCTCCGGGCCGCACGCGTCCGGGCCGTACCCGTCAGGGCCGCCCGCATCCGGGCCGTACCCGCCGGGGCCGTACCCGGCCGGGCCGTACCCGCCGGGGCCGTACCCGGCCGGGCCGTACCCGCCGGGGCCGTACCCGCCGCCGTACGCGTATCCCGGCTCGACGCCGCGCCGGTCGAGCGGGGGTTGGGTGGTCGGGCTGGTCATCACCCTCGTCGCCGCGGTGGTGCTGGCCGTCTGCGGCTGCGTCGGCCTCGGTGCGCTCGGCGGCTTCGTCGACGGGGTGGCCTCGTCCGGCGAGCCCTACGACGAGCCGTACATCTACGGGCCGGACGAGCCGGACCTCGCGCCGACCAGCCAGGCGCCGGCCACCCCGGTCACCACCCCCTCCGGCGGGCCCGGCCGGTTCACCGTCGTCTACGAGGTGACCGGGGCCGACCAGGTCTACCTGCAGTTCTACGACGCGGACGCCAACTTCCTCCAGATCGAGGACGTGGACGCACCGTGGCGACTGCGGTTCACCGCGAACGACCGCGAGCGGGTGCAGATCATCGCGAGCCCGTCCGAGTCGGGGGAGGTGACCTGCCGGATCACCATCGACGGCAAGGTCGTCTCGCGCGACTCGGGGGAATACGGCGCGACCTGCTTCGGCTGGTGACGGCCCGGAGGTGGGCCGTAGGCTGGCCGCCGTGACGACGACGGATCCGCTGGTGGCCCGGATGCGGCCGTTCGGCACCACCATCTTCGCCGAGATGTCGGCGCTGGCCGTGCGCACCGGCGCGGTCAACCTGGGGCAGGGCTTCCCGGACACGGACGGCCCGCCGGAGATGCTGGCCGCCGCCGCCGAGGCGCTGCGCACCGGCCACAACCAGTACCCGCCGGGTCCGGGAATTCCCGCGTTGCGCGCGGCCGTGGCGGCCCACCAGCGCCGGTTCTGGGATCTGGAGTACGACCCGGACGGCGAGATCGTGGTGACCGCCGGCGCGACCGAGGCGGTGGCGGCCAGCATCCTCGCGCTCTGCGAGCCGGGTGACGAGGTGGTCTGCTTCGAGCCGTACTACGACTCGTACGCCGCCTCGATAGCGTTGGCCGGCGCGGTGCGTCGCCCGGTGACGCTGCGCCCCGGCGGCGACGGCCGGTACGCCTTCGACCCGGCCGAGCTGCGCGCCGCGTTCGGCCCGCGGACCCGGTTGGTGCTGCTGAACTCGCCGCACAACCCGACCGGGAAGGTGTTCACCGCCGACGAGCTGGCGCTGATCGCCGAGTTGTGCGACGAGCACGACGCGTACGCGGTCACCGACGAGGTCTACGAGCACCTGGTCTTCACCGACGCCGCCGCGCCGCACGTGCCGCTGGCCACCCTGCCGGGCATGCGGGAGCGGACGCTGCGCGTCTCCTCGGCCGGCAAGACGTTCTCCTGCACCGGCTGGAAGGTCGGCTGGGTGAGCGGCCCGGCGCCCCTGGTCGCCGCCGTGCTGCGGGTGAAGCAGTTCCTGACGTTCGTCAACGCGGGCCCGCTGCAACCGGCGGTCGCGGTAGCCCTCGGGCTGCCGGACGCGTACTTCACCGGGTTCCGGGACGACCTGCAACGCCGGCGGGATCAACTGGTGTCCGGGCTCGCCGACGCCGGGTTCGGCGTGCTCGTGCCGGAGGGGACCTACTTCGTCACCGCCGACGTCTCCCCGCTCGGCGGCCGGGACGGGGTGGAGTTCTGCCGGGCCCTGCCGGAGCGGTGCGGCGTGGTGGCGGTGCCGACGCAGGTCTTCTACGACGACGTGGCGGCCGGCCGCCGGTTGGTCCGGTTCGCGTTCTGCAAGCGGCCGGAGGTGCTCGCCGAGGCGGTGACCCGGCTGGGCCGGCTCCGGGAGGACCGATGAGCGACGGGTACGCCGAGCGGCTGCGCCGGCTCGCCGCCCAGCGCGGCTGCGACACGATGCTCTCCGGCGTACGCCCGGCCACGGCGCGGGAGCAGTTGGCCGCGCTCGACGCGATGGCCGGCGACGACCTGCCCGACTTCTACGGCGAGGGCGGCGCGGTGGCGGAGCTGGAAGCCCGGGTCGCCGAGCTGCTCGGCGCGGAGGCGGCCGCGCTGTTCCCGTCCGGCACCATGGCCCAGCAGGTCGCGGTGCGCTACGGCGCGGAGGTGACCGGGCGGCCCGGCGTCGGCCTGCACCCGCTCAGCCACCCGCTGCTGCACGAACGCGACGCGTACACCCTGCTCGCCGGCGTGCGGGCGGTGCGCACCACGACCGCGCCGCGTAATCCGACGGCCGACGAGGTGGCCGCGCTCGACGAGCCGGTCGGCACGCTCTGCCTGGAGCTGCCGTTGCGCGATGCCGGCTTCGTGCTGCCGACCTGGGACGAGTTGGTCGCGGTCGTCGCGGCGGCGCGGTCCCGGGGCGCCCGGGTGCACTTCGACGGCGCCCGGCTCTGGGAGTCGACAGTCCATCTCGGATACTCGACCGCCGAGATCGCGGCGTTGGCGGACAGCACCTACGTCTCGCTCTACAAGTCCCTCGGCGGCCACTCCGGCGCGGTGCTGGCCGGCGACGCGGACCTGATCCGGTACGCCCGCGCCTGGCGGCACCGGTACGGCGGCACGCTGTTCCAGCAGTGGCCGGTGGCGCTCGCCGCGCTGGCCGGGCTGGAGCGGGAGCTGCCCCGGCTGGCCGGCTACGTGGGGCACGCCAAGGTGGTGGCGGAGGCGCTGGCGGGCCTGCCCGGCGCCCGGGTCCACCCGACGCCGCCGCACACCCACCAGTTCCGGTTCTGGCTGCCGTATCCGGCGGCGGTGCTCGACGCGGCGAACGTCGCGCTCGCCGAACAGGAGCGGGCCTGGTTCGTCGGCGGCTGGCGGGACAGCGAGGTGCCGGGGCTGGCGCTGGCCGAGGTGACGATCGCCGGGCCGGCGCTGGAGCTGGACGCCGACGGCGTACGCGAGCTGGCCGACCGGTTCCTGCGCCGCCTGCCCACCGGCTGATCGCGCCGACCGTCCGCCATCGGCCGAGCCGCCGGGTCGGGGCGCCGGTTCAGCCGGCGGCCCGCGCCGGGTCGGCATCCTCGCCGGATCGGGCACCCGAGGGTTTGCCTGGTCCGGCCGCGGTGGTCTCGGCGGCGAGGCCGGCGAGCGTGGCGCCGCCGTCGGCGAGCAGCGCCGCCTCGGCGTCGTCGACGAAGGCCAGGTCGGCCTCGACGTGCCGGCCGGCGGCCGAGAGCAGCAGCCGGACCACCGGGTCGTCGGCGCCGCGCCGCAGCCCGTCGAGGTTGCGCAGCTCGCGCATGAGGTGGCCGCGCTGGTTGGCGAGCACGGTGCGGACGACGGCCGGTTGACCGGACCGGGCGGCGGCGGTGACCTTGAGGAAGAAGTCGTCCCGGAAGCCGCCGCTGCGCGGGCTGGGCGCCGTCAGCCAGCGGTCGAGTTCGGCGCGGCCGTCGTCGGTGATCTCGTAGACCACCCGGTCGGGCTTGACCGGCTGGGGCTGCCGCTCGGCGATCACCAGGCCGTCGCGGGAGAGCCGGTCGAGGATCTGGTAGAGGTGGCCGATGTTGAGCGGACCCCACTGCGGGCCGACCGCCGCCTCGAAGGCGCTCTTCAACTCGTAGCCGTAGCTGGGGCCGCGGGCGAGCAGGGCCAGGACCGCGTGCTGGATCGCCACCGTCTTCTCCGATCCGGTTTTCGGACAGGCACCCGGGCGGGGCCTTGCATTGTCACAATGTATCGCGCACAGTGTGCTCAGCACACGGGGAGGCGCAATGGTTCGGTTCGTCTGGGGTCATCTTCGCGGCCGCGCCGGCCGGTCGGTGGCACTGCTGGTCGGCGTACTGGTGGCCACCACCGGCTTCGTCGTCCTGACCGGGGCCACCACCACGTCCCGCCTCGCGGTGACCGGCACCGTGGAGCGGAACACCCGCGCCGCCTACGACATCCTGGTCCGGCCGAAGGGAACGCGCACCGCGCTGGAGGCGGAGCGCGGGCTGGTCCGGCCCAACTATCTCTCCGGCAGCTACGGCGGCATCACCACCGCCCAGTACGACCAGGTCAAGGCCGTCGAGGGGGTGGACGTCGCCGCCCCGATCGCCATGCTCGGTCACTCCACCACCGAGGTCGAGCTACCGCTCGACCTGACCGGCGTGGTGGACCGCTCGCTGGAGCGCCAGGTGATCCGCGTCGACCGCACCTTCCTCGCGGAACGCGGGTCGAGCCACGTCGCCGCGGAACCGATCTACGTGTACGTCACCACGCACCCCCTCCTTTATCCGCGGACCGACAACGGCTTCCGCGCCGACGCGATCCCGTACAGCGACGGTCGCAGCTACGACTCCTCACTCTGTGGGGACGTGCCCCGGGAAGTGCTGTCGCGCGGGCGCAGCGCGCCCGTCTGCGATCCCCGCTGGTACCTCGCCCCGTCGATGAACACCCTCACCGACCGACAGGTCTGGTCCGTCGAGGCGTTCCGGTTGCTGCCGGACGGACGGTTCGAGAGCCGCGCTCCCGGCTCGACGCCCAGCCAGCGGTCGGACCGGCTCGTCGTCCGGCCGAAGGTCACCGTGCCGTTCCTGCTCGCGGCCGTCGATCCGGACGCCGAGCAACGACTGGTCGGCCTGGCCAGATCCGTCGTGGCCGGCCGACCGCTGGAAGCGGCCGACGCCGTGCGGACGAGACGGACGACGGGCACCCGCGTGCACACCGTTCCGGTGCTGGTCAGCGCCCGGCCCTACCTGGACGGCACGGTCCGCACCACCTGGCACCGGATCACGCCACGGAACAGCCTCGGCGATGTCCCACCGGAGGATCTCGGCCGGGTGCTGCGCGACGCCCCGACCACGCCGGTGGGTGGCGCCGAACAGAAGGTCGCGACCGCGTACCAGGCACAACTCGCCGGTGACGCGGACTGCTGCGCGGGCCAGCTCACCCGCGTGGTGCAACCCGGCCAGACCAGCTACGACCGGCAGCCGGACGGCAGCCTCCGGGCGCGTTCGGCGGACCCGAACCCCAAGGTGTACGTCGGCAAGGACCAGGCCATCGCCATCCCACGCCCCTGGCTCACCGCGGACACACCGTTCCGACCGCTGGCGGCGCTCGGGCTGCCGTCGTCCGGACGATCCCTCACCGACGTGCGAGGTTGGCGGTCCGTGGGCTCCTTCGACCCGGAGAAGCTGACCGGGTTCAGCGACCTGGGTGAGGTGCCGCTGGAGACGTACGAGCCACCGCGCGCCGAGGGCGCCGACGACTCCAGCCGTGCCGTGCTGGGCGGGGAGCCGCTGGAACCCAGCGGGAACCCGGCCGGCTACCTCACCGCACCGCCGCTCCTGCTGACCACGCTCGCTGCGGTGCCCGACCTGCTCAAGGGCGGCACCAGTCCGCAACGCACCGCGCCGATCAGCGCGATCCGGGTCCGGGTGGCCGACGTGGACGGTTACCGCGAACGCTCCGCCGAACGGGTCCGGCTGATCGCCGAGCGGATCGCCACCTCCACCGGCCTCGACGTCGACATCACCCTCGGCTCCTCCCCCGCCCCGCAGACCGTCGACCTGCCCGCCGGCGAGTTCGGGCGCCCCGACCTGCGGCTCACCGAGAACTGGTCCGCCCTCGGCGTCGCCTCGGTCATCACCCGGGCGGTCGACCGCAAGAGCGCCGTGCTGTTCGCGCTAGTGCTCGTGGTGTGCGCGCTCTTCCTCGGCAACGCGGTCACCGCCGCGGTCCGGGACCGCCGGGCCGAACTCGCCGTGCTGGCCTGCCTCGGCTGGTCGGCCCGCCGCATCGGCGCGCTCGTCCTCGGCGAGGTCGCCACGCTCGGCCTGGTCGCCGGGCTGCTCGCCGTCGGCTTGGCCGTTCCGCTCGGCCACGCGCTCGGCATCGGCGTCGACTGGCGGCGGGCCCTGCTCGCCGTACCGGTGGCTCTGCTGCTGGCGCTGGTCGCCGGCCTGGCACCCGCGCTGCGGGCGGCGCGCGCCCACGCCGCCGCCGCGCTGCGCCCACCCGTCACGGGCGCCTTCCGCGCCCGCCGGACGCGGACCGTCGCGGGGATGGCCCTGGTGAACCTGACCCGGGTTCCCGGGCGCACCCTGCTCGGTGCCGCCGCGCTCGCCATCGGCGTGGCCGCGCTCACAGTGGTCGCCGCCGTCTCGTACGCCTTCCGCGGCGCCGTCGTCGGCAGCCTGCTCGGCGACACGGTGTCGCTGAGCGTGCGCGGCGCGGACACCCTCGCCGCGGTGGCCACCGTGCTGCTCGGCGTCGCCGCCGTCGCCGACGTCCTCTACCTCGACGTCCGTGACCGGGCCGCCGAGCTGGCCACGCTGCGCGCCACCGGCTGGACCGACGGCGCGCTCGCCCGCCTGCTCGGCTACCAGGCGTTGTTCCTCGGCGGGTTCGGCGCGCTCACCGGCGCCGGGCTCGGCCTCGGCGGCGCGGCCTGGCTGGTCGGTGACGTGCCGGCCGCCCTGGTGACCGTGGCGGCCCTGGTCGCCACGGCCGGCGTGCTGCTCACCTGTTTCGCGGCGCTCGTACCGGCCGGGCTGCTGCGCCGCCTGCCCACCGCGCGACTGCTCGCCGAGGAGTGACGATGGATCCGACCACCGGAAGCAACGTGCGCGCGGAGGGGCTGGTCCGCGAGTTCCGGTCCGGCGCCGAACGGCTCACCGCCGTCGACGGGGTGTCGCTGGAGATCGCGGGCGGTTCGGTGACGGCGCTGACCGGGCCGAGCGGCTCGGGCAAGTCGACGCTGCTGCACCTGATCGGCGCGATCGAACGGGCCGACCGGGGCAGCCTGACCGTGGACGAGGTGGAGGTCACCGCACTGCGCCGGGCGGCGCTGGCCCGCTATCGGCAGCGGGTCGGCTTCGTCTTCCAGCGCTACCACCTGCTGCCGGCGCTGACCGTGCTCGACAACGTGATCGCGCCGGTGCTGCCCCGGCGGGAGGGCCGCGCCGACCACCCGGCGCGGGCCCGGGAGCTGCTGGCCGCCGTCGGCCTGGCCGGGCGCGAGCGGGCCCTGCCCGCGCAGCTCTCCGGCGGTCAGCAGCAGCGGGTCGCCATCGCCCGTGCGCTGATGGGCCGGCCCCGGCTGCTGCTGGCCGACGAGCCCACCGGCAACCTGGACTCCACCACCGGCGCGCAGATCCTCGACCTGCTGCTGGAGTTGCGCGACAAGCACGGCATGACGATCCTGCTGGCCACGCACGAACGGACCATCGCCGCCCGGTGCGACCGGTTGATCCGGCTGGGCGACGGGCGGATCGTCGAGGACGTCGACCTCACCGACGGCGAGGACCCGGCCGACACGTTCGACCGGGCCTCCCGACTACGTATGTGACCGCCGGCGGGCCGCTCAGCCGACCGGGCTGGCGGTGCGTACGTGCCCGGCGATGCGCTCGGCGACCTCGCGCGCGGTGGCCTCGGTGGCCGCCTCGACCATGACCCGCACCAGCGGCTCGGTGCCGGACGGGCGGAGCAGCACCCGGCCGGTCTCGCCCAGCTCGGCCTCGGCCCGCTCGACCTCGGCGCGCACGGCCGGCGCGGCGGCGCCGACGGTACGGTCGCCGACCGGCACGTTGATCAGCACCTGGGGCAGCTTGGTGACCACGGCGGCCAGTTCGGCCAGGGAGGTGCCGGTGGCGGCCATCCGGGCCATCAGGTGCAGGCCGGTGAGCACGCCGTCGCCGGTGGTGGCGTACGCGGGCAGCACGATGTGGCCGCTCTGCTCGCCGCCCAGGGCCAGGCCGGAGGCGCGCAGCTCCTCCAGCACGTACCGGTCGCCGACCTTGGTCTCGACCAGCCGGATGCCGTGCGCGGACATGGCCAGCCGCAGGCCGAGGTTGCTCATCACGGTGGCGACCAGGGTGTCCTGGGTCAGCTCGCCGGCCTCGCGCATGGCCAGGGCGAGGATCGCCATGACCTGGTCGCCGTCGACCTCCTCGCCGTCGGCGGTGACCGCGACGCACCGGTCGGCGTCGCCGTCGTGGGCGAGGCCGAGGTGCGCGCCGTGCTCGACCACGGCGGCGCGCAGCGCGTCGATGTGGTTGGAGCCGCACTCGTCGTTGATGTTGAGCCCGTCCGGCTCGGCGTGGATGGCGATCACCTCGGCGCCGGCCTCCCGGTAGGCCACCGGGGCGACGTCGGCGGCCGCGCCGTTGGCGCAGTCGACCACGACCTTGATTCCGTCGAGGCGGTGCGGGACGGTGCCGACCAGGTGCTGCACGTAGTGGTCGGCGCCGTCGAGCAGGTCGTTGACCCGACCCACGCCGGCACCGATCGGGCGCTCCCAGGCGGTGGTGGCGTTCGCCTCGACGGCAGCCTCGATCCGCATCTCGATCTCGTCGGGCAGCTTGTGCCCGCCGGCGGCGAAGAGCTTGATGCCGTTGTCCGGCATCGGGTTGTGCGACGCGGAGAGCATGACCCCGAGGTCGGCCTTGATCTCGGCGGTGAGGAACGCCACCGCCGGGGTGGGCAGCACACCGACCCGGACCACATTGGCGCCGGCGCTGGTCAGGCCGGCGACGACGGCCGCCTCCAGCATCTCGCCGCTGGCCCGGGTGTCCCGGCCCACCACCGCGAGCGGCGGATGGCTCCGGTCCGTCTCGGCCAGCGTGTGGGCCGCGGCCACCGCGACCGCGAGCGCCAACTCCGGGGTGAGATCCGCGTTCGCCCGCCCGCGTACGCCGTCCGTGCCGAACAACCGGCCCATACCCGCCAACCTCCGTGGAACTGCCGTTGAGGAGAGAAACACGGAACGGCCGGGCCGCCCCCGCAGAAGGGAGGCGGACCCGGCCGTCCGTCAGAAGTACAAGACGCTGTCGGTGATCAGCGCTTCGAGTACTGGGGAGCCTTACGGGCCTTCTTGAGGCCGTACTTCTTGCTCTCCTTGACCCGGGCGTCACGGGTCAGGAAGCCGGCCTTCTTCAGGGCCGGGCGGTCGTCGGGCTCGTTGACGATCAGCGCCCGGGCGATGGCGAGCCGCAGCGCGCCGGCCTGGCCGGTGGTGCCGCCGCCACGCAGGTTGGCGATCACGTCGAAGGTTTCCGGCTTCTCGGCGGTGACCAGCGGGTCCTTGATGAGCTGCTGGTGCACCTTGCTCGGGAAGTAGGCCTCGAGGTCGCGGCCGTTGCAGGTGATCTTGCCGCTGCCCGGGATGATCCGGACCCGGACGATGGCTTCCTTGCGACGGCCCACGGTCTGGATCGGGCGGTCACCGCGGGGCGCGCGCGCGACGGGCGCCGGCGCCTCGGTGGCCTCGGGGGCGACCTCGGTCTCGGTGATGTCGGTCATGCTGCTTCCTTCGCCCGCGCTCACTGCGCGATCTGCTTGATCTCGAACGGCGCCGGCTGCTGCGCGCCGTGCGGGTGCTCGGCACCGGCGTAGACCTTCAGCTTCTTCAGAATCTGACGGCCCAGCTTGTTGTGCGGGAGCATGCCCTTCACGGCCAGCTCGACGGCCCGCTCGGGCCGCTTGGTGAGCAGCTCGTCGTAGCCGACCCGCTTCAGACCACCCGGGTAGCCGGAGTGGCGGTAAGCGACCTTGGTCTGGCGCTTGTTGCCGGTCAGCGCGACCTTGCCCGCGTTCACGATGACGACGAAGTCGCCCGTGTCGACGTGCGGCGCGAAAGTCGGCTTGTGCTTGCCACGCAGCAGCGTGGCGGCGTGGGTCGCGAGGCGGCCCAGCACGACGTCAGAGGCGTCGATGACGTGCCACTGACGCTCGATCTCACCCGGCTTCGGGCTGTACGTACGCACAGGTCTACCTTGTCTCGTCGTCGGTCTGGGGTCGCGCGCCGAGGTAACCGGGGCTTCCCAGTCGAACCAGCGCGCACGAACGACCAAGCGTACCTGATGCGGCACGCCTAAGAATGTCGTACAACAGCAGGCAACGATACCGGGCCGCCGGGCGGCAGGTCAAAACGGGGTCACCTCGCGCGCGGCCATGACTCCGCTCACACTCCGTGCAGCGTACGCGGTCCCGGCCGCAGGTAGACCGCCCAGGTCACCAGGAAGCACAGCGCGTACCAGCCGATGAACGCGAGGTAGGCCGCGTCGGCGGTGCCCGAGGTCAGGAACGACTGCCGGAACGCCACGTTCACCAGCACCCCGCCGGACGCGCCGACCGCGCCGGCGATGCCGATCAGCGCGCCGGAGAGCCGTCGGGCCCGGCGCTGCGCCGCCTCCGGGTCACCGGTCGCCTCCGCCTCGGCGGAGGCACGGGCCCGGAAGATCGCCGGGATCATCTTGTAGGTGGAGCCGTTGCCGATCCCGGAGAACACGAACAGCGCCAGGAACCCGGCCAGGTAGAGCGGGAAGGACCGGTCCCGGGCGGCGGACAGCACCAGCGCGGCGCCGGCGGCCATCGCCACGAAGTTCCAGAACGTGACGCGGGCCCCGCCGATCCGGTCGGCGAGCTGACCCCCGAGCGGCCGGACCAGCGAGCCGACCAGCGGACCGAGGAAGGTCAGCCAGGCCGCGTCGACCGGGGTCGGGAACCGGTCGTGGAACTGGAGCTGGAGCACCTGGCCGAAGGCGAAGCCGAAGCCGATGAACGAGCCGAACGTGCCGACGTAGAGCAGCGACATCACCCAGGTGTGCGGGTCCCGGGCCGCGGCGCGCAACGCGCCCGGCTCGTTACGCGCCCCCGGGACGTTGTCCAGCCAACGCGCCGCGGCCAGCGCGGCGAGCACGATCAGCGGCAGGTAGACGGCGGGCACGAGCCGGGGGTACGCGGCCCCCGCGGTGGCCAGCACCGCCAACCCGACGAGCTGCACCGCCGGTACGCCGAGGTTGCCGCCGCCGGCGTTGAGCCCCAGCGCCCGCCCCTTGAGCCGGTCCGGGAAGAACAGGTTGATGTTCGCCATCGAGGAGGCAAAGTTGCCGCCGCCCACGCCGGACAGGCAGGCCAGCACCATCAGCGTGGCGTACGACACCCCGGGGGTGATCAGCAGTGCCATCGGCACCGCCGGCACCAGCAGCAACAACGCGCTGACGACGGTCCAGGTCCGGCCGCCGAACCGGGCCACGGCCAGCGTGTACGGCAGCCGCAGCACCGCGCCCAGCGCGGCCGGCACGGCGGTGAGCAGGAACTTCCCGGCCGGGTCGATGCCGTACTCGGGGCCGAGGAAGAGCACCGTCACCGACCAGAGGCTCCACACCGAGAAGCCGACGTGCTCGACGAAGATCGACACGTACAGGTTGCGCCGGGCGGTCCGGGCGCCGCCGGCGGCCCAGAACGCCGGGTCCTCCGGACGCCATTGCGTGATCCCTCCCGGCCGGCCGGTGGCGACCGGGGTCGGGGTGGTGGTGGAAGCGAGCGTGCTCACGGCGACTCCTCCTCGTCGGTGACGAGGGGGACGCTAGGTACGGGTGGTTTCGCACCCGGTGCCCCGCGCGCGTCGGCGCGGCTACGGAGATCGCACGTCCGCCGCGCGGCGGCGGTGAGGCGGTCACAACTCCTGGAGGATCCGCAGCGCCCGGCCGACCCGCTGCATGGTCTCCGTGTCGGCCACGTCCACGCACTCGCTGAACCACTTCTTCATCGGCGAGGAGAGCCGGTCGGGCATCACCACGAAGCCGCCCATCCGCACGGCGAGCGGCGAGTCGCGCAACAGCGACTCCTCGACCACCTCGGCCACGATCACGATCGGCACGTCGGTGGAGTTGTAGACGTCGGAGCTGATGACCAGGCCGAACCGTTCCCGGGCGCCGGAGATGCGCCAGACCTCTCCCCTACGCAGCACGCGGGCGTCCACCGCCGAACAGGGCGTCGTGGACCATGCCGACCTCCTGGGCGTCGGCCAGGGCGGCGGATTCCAGGTCCAGCCCGGCGCGGCCGACCGCCTCGGCGTGCGCGGTGAACACCTCGCGCAGCGCCTTCTCCCGGGCGGCCTGGTCCATCCAGGCGGAGAGGGAGAGCCCTTCCCGCTTGGCGAACCGGCGCGCTTCCTCGATCGTCTCGTCGGAGAACGACAGTGTCACCTTGGCGGTCATGCCGAGCAGACTACCCAGCGGTATGACCGCCAGTCATCCCCGCTCGCGCCGATGGCGGAATCGGACACCGCGGATCATCGGGGACGCCGGCCGCCGAAGACCGCGAAGCGCCACTCCTTGAAGAAACAGTCCACGTCGACCAGGCCGGCCTCGTCGAGCCAGTGACACTGGTCGACCACGGTGGCCGGGCGGTCGTAGCGCATCCGTTCCCGCGACGCGGCGATCTCCTCGGCGTCCGAGCCCAGTTCGGTGATCCGCGCCGTCCACACCTCGTCGTAGCGCCGGTCCAGCGCCGGGGTGGGGCCGGCCACCTGCTCGGCGTTGACGAAGACCCCGTCGGGCGCCAGCGCGTCGGCCGCCCGCCGGTAGAGCGCCCGCTTGCCGTCGTCGTCCAGGTGGTGGACGGCCAGCGCGGAGACCACCGCGTCGTAGCGGCCGGCGGGCAGCGGGTCGGTCAGGTCGGCGTGCACCGTGCGGTGCGGCACCCCACGGGCGGCCAGGTGGCCGGTGGCCACCGCCAGCATGCCGGGCGCGCCGTCGACGAGCGTCAGCCGGACGCCCGGGACGGCCGCGGACAACAGCAGGGAGAGCAGGCCGGTGCCCGCGCCGAGGTCCAGCACCTCGGGGGTACGCCCGGCGGCGAGCGCCGCTCGCAGGGGCGGCGCGGCCACCTCGACGGCGGTGCCGTAGAAGGCGTCGAAGCAGGGCACCAACCGGCGCCGGGCCTCGTCGTAGCTGCCGGCCACGGCGTCGAAAGCGTCCGTCACGCTCATACGTGCCTCCCGTATTATGAGACAGTTTTCTCATATTCTAGACTCTGCGGTCCGTTCCGTCACGCCGGTGCGGTGTGAGGGGCTCTTGACAGGACCGAAACAGAAGGGACCCGGACCGGAAACCGCCCGGCGGCACGCTTTCCCGACATGACAGACGGTGCGCGCGTGGCGACGCAACCGGGGGTGCGCCCCCGGGAGGCGGCGACGCACTGCCCGTACTGCGCGTTGCAGTGCGGCATGGTGCTGCGCGACTCCGCCGCCGGCGTCGAGGTCACGCCCCGGAACTTCCCCACCAACCGGGGCGGGCTGTGCCAGAAGGGCTGGACCGCCGCCGAGCTGCTCGACCACCCGGAACGGCTGACCACGCCGCTGCTGCGCGACCGACCCGGCGGCGAGCTGCGCCCGGCGGGCTGGGACGAGGCACTCGACCGGGTCGCCACCGGGCTGCGCACGATCGCCGACCGGCACGGCCCGGACGCGGTCGCGGTCTTCGGCGGCGGCGGGCTGACCAACGAGAAGGCGTACGCGCTGGGCCGGTTCGCCCGGGTCACGCTCGGCACCCGACACATCGACTACAACGGGCGCTGGTGCATGTCGTCGGCCGCGGCGGCCGGCAACCGCGCCTTCGGCGTCGACCGCGGGCTCCCGTTCCCGCTCACCGACCTGGGCCGGGCGGACACGCTGCTGCTGGTCGGCGCGAACCCGGCCGAGACCATGCCGCCCCTCATGCGCCACGTCGCCGACCTGCGGGAGCGCGGCGGCACGCTGATCGTGGTCGACCCGCGCGCCACCGCCACCGCCCGCCAGGCCGACCTGCACCTGCAACCGCTGCCCGGCACCGACCTGGCGGTGGCGAACGCGCTGCTGCACATCGCGCTCACCGAGGGCCTCGTCGACCGCGCGTACGTGGCGGCGCGGACCACCGGCTTCGACGAGGTCCGGCGGACGGTCGCCGGCTGTTGGCCGGCGGCTGTGGAACGCCTCTCCGGGGTGCCGGTGGCCGACCTGGAATCCGCCGTCCGGGCACTGGCAGGCGTGGACCGGGCGATCGTCCTCACCGCCCGGGGCGCCGAGCAGCACGCCAAGGGCGTGGACACGGTCACCGCCTTCGTCAACCTGGCGCTCGCCCTGGGCCTGCCCGGCCGCCCCGGCTCCGGCTACGGCTGCCTGACCGGCCAGGGCAACGGGCAGGGCGGCCGGGAACACGGGCAGAAGGCCGACCAGCTCCCCGGCTACCGGCGGATCGACGACCCGGCGGCCCGGGAGCACGTGGCGAAGGTGTGGGGCGTCGACCCGGCGACGCTGCCCGGGCCGGGCGTGCCGGCCTACCAGCTGCTCGACGCGCTCGGCACCGCCTCCGGGGCGCGGGCGCTGCTGGTGTTCGGCTCGAACCCGGTGGTCTCCGCGCCGCGGGCGGCCCGGATCGAGTCCCGGCTGCGCGACCTGGACCTGCTCGTGGTCGCCGACTTCCTCCGCTCGGAGACCGCCGAGCTGGCCGACGTGGTGCTGCCGGTGGCGCAGTGGGCCGAGGAGGACGGCACGATGACCAACCTGGAGGGCCGGGTGCTGCGCCGGCGGGCGCTCCGCGAACCGCCCGCCGGTGTCCGTACCGACCTGGAGGTCCTGGCCGCGCTCGCCGCCCGTCTCACCGACGGCGAGCCGTTGCCGACCGACCCGCGCGTGGTGTTCGAGGAGCTGCGACGGGCCTCGGCCGGCGGCCCGGCCGACTACGCCGGGATCACCTGGGACCGGATCGACGCCGACACCGGGGTCTTCTGGCCCTGCCCGGACCCGGCCGGGCCGGACCGCCCCCGCCTGTTCGCCGACCGGTTCCCCACCCCGGACGGCCGGGCCCGGTTCCATCCGGTCACCCACCGCCCGGCCGCCGAACCGGTCTGCGCCGACTATCCGCTGCACCTCACCACCGGCCGGGTGCTCGCGCACTACCAGTCCGGTGCCCAGACCCGGCGGGTGGCCGCGCTGCGCAAGGCCGCTCCCGGCGGGTTCGTCGAGCTGCACCCCGACCTGGCCGCCCGACTCGGCGTGACCGAGGGGACGCCGGTGCGGGTGGTCTCCCGCCGGGGCGAGCTGTGCGCGCCGGCCCGACTCAGCACGGCGATCCGGCCGGACACCGTCTTCGCCCCGTTCCACTGGCCCGGTGCGGCCCGGGTCAACTCGGTCACCAACGACGCCGTCGACCCGATCTCCGGGATGCCGGAGTTCAAGGTCTGCGCGGTCCGGGTGGAGCGGGCATGACCGGCCGGATCGTCGTCGTCGGGTACGGCATGGCCGGCGCCCGGCTCGTCGCCGACCTGCACGCCCGGGGCGGCGACCGGCGGATCACCGTGCTCGGGGCGGAGCCGCACCGGGCGTACAACCGGATCATGCTGTCCACGCTGCTGGCCGGGAAGATCGACGAGACGGACGCGGAGCTGGTCGAGGCCGTCGGCCCGGAGGTGGACGTGCGGACCGGCACGCCGGTCGCCGCGATCGACCGGGCCACCCGCGAGGTACGCACCGGCGACGGCGACCGCCACGGGTACGACCACCTGGTGCTCGCCACCGGCAGCCGGGCCGTGGTGCCGCCGCTGCCCGGCCTCGACCCGCTGCCCGACCGGGTGGTCCCGTTCCGCACGTTGGCCGACTGCCGGCGGATCCTCGCCGCCGCCCGGGGCGCGCGCCGCGCCCTGGTGCTCGGCGGCGGGCTGCTCGGGCTGGAGGCGGCCCGCGGCCTCGCCACCCGGGGCCTCGACGTGACAGTGGTCCACCCGCTCGGGCACCTGATGGACCGGCAGCTCGATCCGGCCGCCGGCACGGTCCTCGCCGGCACGCTCGCCGGGCTGGGCGTGCGGGTTCGGCTCGGCGTGCCGGCGACCGGGGTGACCGCCGACGCCGGTGGCGTCCGACTGCACCTGGCCGACGGCGAAGCGCTCGCGGCCGACCTGCTGGTCCTCTGCTGCGGCGTCCGCCCGGACACCGCGCTCGCCGCGTCCGCCGGGCTGGCCGTCGACCGGGGCATCGTGGTGGACGACCGGATGCGGACCGGTGACCCGCGGATCTCGGCGATCGGCGACTGCGCCCAGCACGACGGGACGCTGACCGGGCTGGTCGCGCCGGCCTGGGCGCAGGCCCGGGTGGTGGCCGACGTGTTGACCACGGCCGACCCGTCGACCCGCTACCGGCCCGGGCCGGTGGTGACCCGGCTCAAGGCGGCCGGCATCGACCTGGCCGCGATGGGCGACGTGGCCGGCGCACCCGGGCCGGGCGACGTGGCCGGCGCACCCGGGCCGGGCGACGTGGCCGGCGCACCCGGGTCGGGTGACAGGACCGGCTCGGCGGTCGGGAGCGATCCGGGCGGAGTCGGGCCGGTGGAGGAGCTGACGTTCGCCGACCCGGCCCGGGGCACCTACGCCCGGCTGCGGATCCGCGACGAGCGGCTGATCGGGGCGATCCTGCTCGGCGACAACCCCGCGGTCGGCGCCGTGGTGCAGCTCTTCGACCGGGGCGCCCCGGTGCCGGCGGACCGGCGTTCGCTGCTGCTCGGCCGCGCGTTCGGCGCGGCACCGGCCGAGCCGGCCGCCTCCCCCGCGCTGATGCCGGACGCCGCCACGGTCTGCCGGTGCAACGACGTGACCAAGGGCGCGCTGGTGGCGTGCTGGCGGGCCGGCGCGCGAACCGTGGCGGCGCTGTCCGCGGCGACCCGGGCCGGCACCGGCTGCGGCGGCTGCCGGGACGCGGTGAGCGGCATCGCCGGCTGGCTCGCCCAGGCCGAACCGGGCGTCCGGCCGGACACGGAGACACCGAACGGCAACCCGGCGACCGGCATCGGTCCGGGCGTGGCGGAACGAGGCGCGGGCGCGGACCGCGCGGTGGCGGAGGTGACGCGATGAACGAGCGGGGCGGCCGGCTGGTGGTCGTCGGCAACGGCATGGTCGGGCAACGCTTCGTCGAGGCGCTGCGGGCCCGCGACCGGGACGGGCGCTGGCGGATCACGGTGCTCGCCGAGGAGCGCCGACCGGCGTACGACCGGGTGCGGCTCTCGGCGGTCTTCGACGGGGTCGACGCGGACGAGCTGAGCCTGCACACCCCGGACGACGGGGTGGAGCTGCGGCTGGGCGAGCCGGCCACCGGCATCGACCGGGCCCGGCGGGTGGTGACCACGGCGACCGGGGAGCATCCGTACGACGCGCTGGTGCTGGCCACCGGGTCGTCCGCGTTCGTGCCGCCGGTCGACGGCACCGACCTGCCGGGCGTCTTCGTCTACCGGACGCTCGGCGACCTGACCGCGATCCGGGAGCGGGCCCGGGGCCGGCGTACCGGCGCGGTGATCGGCGGCGGGCTGCTCGGCCTGGAGGCGGCGAACGCGCTGCGCCTGCTGGGGCTGGCGACCAGCGTGGTCGAGTTCGCGCCCCGGCTGATGCCGGTGCAGGTGGACGCGGCCGGTGGGGCGATGCTCCGCCGCTACGTGGCGGAACTGGGCGTCACCACGTACCTCGGGGTGGCCACCACGGCGCTGCGCCCGGGCCCGGACGGCACGGTGGCCGCGCTCGCCCTCGCGGACGGCCGCACGGTGGACGCGGAACTGGTCGTGGTGGCCGCCGGGATCCGGCCCCGGGACGAGCTGGCCCGCGCGGCCGGGCTGCCGCTGGGCCCGCGCGGCGGGGTGCTGGTGGACGCGACCTGCCGGAGCGCGGACGAGCGGATCTGGGCGGTCGGCGAGTGCGCGGCGGTGGACGGCGTCTGCCACGGGCTGGTCGCGCCCGGGTACGCGACCGCCGAGGTGGTCGCCGACCGGCTGCTCGGTGGGGCGGCCACGTTCCCCGGTGCGGACACCGCGACCAAGCTCAAGCTGCTCGGCGTCGACGTGGCCTCGTTCGGCGACGCGCACGGCGTCACCGCCGGCAGCCTGGACGTGACGTACACCGACCCGGCCACCCGCTCGTACGCGAAGCTGGTCCTCTCCGACGACGCGCGGACGCTGCTCGGCGGCGTGCTGGTCGGGGACGCGAGCGCCTACCCGACGCTGCGGGCGAGCGTCGGCGGGCCGCTGCCCGCTCCCCCGCTGGCGCTGCTCGCCCCGGCCGGCGACCCGGGCGCCGGCGCGCTGCCGGCCGCCGCCCAGGTCTGCTCCTGCAACGCGGTGACCCGGGCCGACCTGGACGCGGCGATCGCCGGCGGGGCGACCGACGTGCCGGCGTTGAAGGCGTGCACCCGGGCCGGCACGAGCTGCGGCTCCTGCGTGCCGATGCTGAAGCAACTGCTGGACGCCGCCGGGGTGCGGCAGTCCACCGCGCTCTGCGAGCACTTCGACCTCGGCCGGCAGGAGCTGTTCGACCTGGTCCGGGTGCGCGGCATTCGCACCTTCTCCCGGCTCGTCACCGAGCACGGGCGCGGGAGCGGGTGCGACATCTGCAAGCCGGTGGTGGCCTCGATCCTCGCCTCCCTCGGCACCGGCCACGTGCTCGACGGCGAGGCGGCGTCCCTCCAGGACACCAACGACCACTTCCTGGCCAACCTGCAACGCGACGGCAGCTACTCGGTGGTGCCCCGGATCCCCGGCGGGGAGATCACCCCGGAGAAGCTGATCGCGATCGGTGAGGTGGCGCGCGACTTCCGGCTCTACACGAAGATCACCGGAGGGCAGCGGATCGACCTGTTCGGTGCGCGCGTCGACCAGCTGCCGCAGATCTGGCGCCGGCTGGTGGACGCCGGCTTCGAGTCCGGTCACGCGTACGGCAAGGCGCTGCGCACGGTGAAGTCCTGCGTCGGTGACACCTGGTGCCGCTACGGGGTGCAGGACTCGGTCGGGCTGGCGATCGCGCTGGAGCTGCGCTACCGGGGCCTGCGCGCCCCGCACAAGCTGAAGTCCGCGGTCTCCGGCTGTGCCCGGGAGTGCGCCGAGGCGCGCGGCAAGGACTTCGGCGTCATCGCCACCGAGACCGGCTGGAACCTGTACGTCGGCGGCAACGGCGGCTTCCGGCCCCGGCACGCCGACCTGTTCGCCACCGACCTGTCGACGGAAGCGCTGATCACACTCATCGACCGGTTCCTGATCTACTACATCCGCACCGCCGACCGGTTGCAGCGCACCGCCGCCTGGATCGAGGCCATGGACGGTGGGCTCGACCACCTCCGGTCGGTGCTCGTGGACGACTCGCTCGGGCTCTGCGCCGACCTCGACGCGGCCATGGCCCGGCACGTCGCCGGCTACTCCGACGAGTGGCGGGACGTACTGGAGGACCCGGTGCGGCTGCGCCGCTTCACCTCCTTCGTCAACGCCCCGGACGTGCCGGACCCGTCCATCACCTTCACCGTGGAGCGGGGCCAGCCGGTGCCGGCCCGCGGCGCGCCGCCGGGCCCCGACCGTCGCCGCCAGCCCGTCGCGCTCGGCCTTCCGGAGGTACGGCGATGAGCCCGGCCACGACGCTCGACTGGACGCCGGTCTGCCCGCTGGACGCACTCGACGAGGACCGTGGCGTCGCCGCCCTGGTCGACGGCGTGCAGGTCGCCCTCTTCCGGACCGCCGCCGGGCTCTTCGCGGTGGACAACCTGGACCCGGTCGGCGACGCGTACGTGATGTCGCGGGGCCTGGTGGGCAGTCGCGGCGGCGCGCCGACGCTCGCCTCCCCCCTGCACAAGCAGGTCTACGACCTGACCACCGGGCGCTGCCTGGACCTGCCCGGGGTGGCGCTACGGCGGCACCGGGCACGCTGCCGGGACGGCCTGGTCGAGGTGCGGCTGCGGCAGGAGGAGTGAATGCGGGACGAACTGGCGGGCTTCACCATCGGGGTCACCGCGGACCGGCGGCGCGACGAACTGGCCGCGCTGTTCCAGCGCCGTGGCGCCCGGGTGGTGCTCGCCCCGGCGCTGCGGATCGTGCCGCTGGCCGACGACAGCGACCTGCGCGAGGCCACCCGGGCCTGCCTGGAGCACCCGCCGGACGTGTTGATGGCCAACACCGGCATCGGGATGCGGGGCTGGCTGGAGGCGGCCGAGGGCTGGGGGCTGGCCGACCCGCTGCACGCCATGCTCGCCCGCGCGTACGTGGTGTCGCGCGGGCCGAAGGCGACCGGGGCGATCCGCGCCGCCGGCCTGCGCGAGCACTGGTCGCCCGCCTCGGAGAGCTGCGACGAGGTGGTCGAGCACCTGGTCCGGCGCGGGGTGGCCGGTCAGGTGGTGGCGTTGCAGTTGCACGGTGACCGGCAGCCGGAGTGCACCGAGGCGCTGGTCGCGGCCGGGGCCACGGTGATCGAGGTGCCGGTCTACCGCTGGGCGCCGCCGGCCGACCCGGCGCCGCTGCACCGGCTCATCGACCTGGTCGCCGGGCGGCTGGTCGACGCGGTCACGTTCACCTCCGCGCCGGCCGCGGAGGCGCTGCTGCGGGCGGCCGGGGACCGTACCGAGACGGTGCTGGCGGCGCTGCGCGGCGACGTGCTGGCCGGGTGCGTGGGCACGGTCACCGCCGAGCCGCTGGTGCGGCGCGGGGTTCCGGTGAGCGCGCCGAGCCGGGCCCGGCTCGGCGCGCTGGTCCGGACGATCGTCGAGGAACTGCCCCGCCGTACCGTCTCGGTGAAGGCGGCCGGGCACGTGCTCACGTTGCGCGGTCACGCCGCCGTGGTGGACGGCGAGCTGCGCCAGTTGGCGCCGGCCCCGATGGCAGTGCTGCGGGCGCTGGCGGCGGCGCCGGGGAAGGTGCTCTCCCGCACCGCGCTGCTGCGGACGCTGCCGCGCGGTGCGGACGAGCACGCCGTCGAGATGGCGGTGGCCCGGCTGCGGGTGGGGCTGAAGGCGCCCCGGGTGGTGCAGACCGTGGTGAAGCGCGGCTACCGCCTGCGGGTGGACTGACGCCGGCTCAGCCCTGACGGGCCGCGCGGTCACCCCCGCCGCCGACCTGGAGGTCGACCAGGGCGAGCAGGAACGCCGACGCGTGGCCGGCCTCGTCGTGCGCGATCTCGGCGAACAGGTCCGCCGCCTCGTCCTCGCCCACCGAGGCCGCCTGCCGGGAGAAGGCCGGGTACATGGTGCCCGCCTCGTAGACCTCGCCGTCGATCGCGTCGCGGAGGTTGTCGGCGTCGCCGCGGACCAGGCCGGCGAGCGTGGCCGCCTCGGCGAAGTGCTCACCGAGTTCCTGACTGGCGGTGTTGTCCCAGAGCCGGGCCAGGCGCGGCTGGCCGCCGTCGCGGGCGTGCCGGGCGTAGAGGGTGTACTTGGCGTACGCGAACGCCTCACCGCGCACCGTCGCCTCCAGGTTGTCCCGGGTAGCGCCCGAGCAGACCGGGCGACCGGCGGTGACGGGAACCGGCGGGACCGCCTCGCCGACCGGGATGCCCACGCCGGAACCCGGGTGGGTGATCGCGTACCGGGCGAGGCGGAAGCGGGCGGCGTGCCGGGCCTCGTCGCCGGCCAGTTCCTGGAACAGTCGCGCGGCCCGCGGGCAGCGGTCCCGGCGGGCCTGCTGGGCGTAGCCCGGGTAGACCACTGTGGCCTCGTGCCACTCCCCGTTGATCGAGTCGTTCAGGTTCGCCTCTTCCGAACCGACGAAGCCGATCAGCGCGGCCTCCTCGGTGAAGTGCTCGGTCAGCTCGGTGGCACCGGTGGTCCGGAACAGGTCGGCGATCCCGTCGTGGCCGTTGCGTGCCGCCTCCGCCCCGTACGCCAGGTACTTGGCGTGCGCGAAGGCCTCCCCCTTCATGGCCGTCAGCGTGTTGGCGCGGGTCCTGGCGTCGGTCACCGCGGCCTGCGCGGGCGCCGCCGTCAGGCCCACACCGAGCAGGGCGCCGACGACCAGCGCGGTGATGCCTCTGACTGTCCGCATCGGGATCCCCTCTCACTTGCGCCCACTGTGAAAATCCGTTCACACAGCGTGACGATGTTCGGGGGAATCCTAAGTTTGCGCAGGTCAGGAGCGGAAGAACCGCGATCCGGCGGGTCGCCCTCAGCCGACGGACGCCGGGTAACCGTGCTCGGCCTGGAGCCGGAGCATGGCGTGCTCCACCACGGTCACCAGCACCTGCTTGACCGAGTCCCGCCGCCGGGCGTCACACATCACCAGCGGCACGTCCGGCGAGATGGCCAGGGCCTCCCGGATCTCCTCCAGCTCGTAGTGCGGCGCGTCGTCGAACCGGTTCAACGCCACCACGTACGGCAGCTTGCGGTTCTCGAAGTAGTCCAGCGGCGCGAAAGCGTCGGTGATCCGGCGCGTGTCCACCAGCACCGCCGCGCCCACCGCACCCCGGATGATCTCGTCCCACATGAACCAGAAACGCGTCTGGCCCGGCGTTCCGAAGAGATAGAGGATCAGGTCCTCGGCCATGGTGATCCGGCCGAAGTCCATGGCGACCGTGGTGGTCTCCTTGCCCGGCACCTTCGACGGGTCGTCGATGCCCACGCCGGCCGCGGTCATCAACGCCTCGGTGGTCAGCGGCTGGATCTCGGAGATCGCCCCGACCAGGGTGGTCTTGCCCACCCCGAAGCCACCCGCGATCACGATCTTCGCGGAGATGATCTCCCGGCCGCGGCTCGCCCCGTCGGGGTCATAGTTCGCGAAGTCCACTTAGCACCCTTCCAAGCAGGTTCATCCGCGCCGCGAACCCCGTCGCGGGAGCGGCACTGTGTAGCGTCAGCAGGCCCTCGGCCACCATGTCGGCGACCAGCACCCGGGTGACGCCCAGCGGCATCCGGGTGTAAGCGGCGATTTCCGCCAGCGACTGCGCCCGGCCTTCACAGACCGAGGAGATGCGGTACTTGTCGTGCCCGGCGAAGCGCGCCTCGGCGGACTGGGTGGCCGTGCTCGACAGCACCGCCTCGAGCGCGATGTTCTGCAACGGCTCGGTGCGGCCGCGGGTGACCGCGTACGGTCGCACCAGCGCGCCACGCGGATCACGTCGCGGTTCCATCTCGCGATCACCTCCCCTCGTACGGAGCCGGACCGGCCCCGGATCACCAGGTCAACAGCCGGTCAGGACCGGACGGCGTCCCTGGGCAGCGGCACCAGCGCCTGGCCGACCCGCTCCACCAGCAGCGCCATCTCGTAACCCACCTGGCCGACGTCGCAGCTGCGCGCCGCGAGCACGGCCATCGAGGAGCCGTCGCTGATGGACATCAGGAAGAGGTATCCGCTGTCCATCTCGATCACGGTCTGCAACACCCCGCCGGCGCTGAACATCCGCGCCGCGCCCTCGGTGAGGCTGACCACGCCGGAGGTGATCGCGGCGAGCTGGTCGGCCCGGTCACCGGGCAGGTCCCGGGAGGAGGCGAGGAGCAACCCGTCCGCGGACACCGCCACCACGTGGGCGATACCCGCCACGCTGTCGGCGAAGTTGGTGAGCAACCAACCCATGTCCTGCATGGCCGCAGGCCTGTTCATCGGTTCGTCTCCTTGGTCGAGGTGCTGTTCAGGTCGGTGCCGGCCGTACGACCCCGCTGGACGCCACGGTGGTAGGCGGAGAGCAGACCCCGTACCTCGTCCGGCGTACGGCGGCTGCGGTCCCGTCCGCTCTTCGGTTCGATCCCGCCGGGCACGAGCTGCGCCTGCGGCACCCGCTTGGGCAGGCCGGAGCGGGTGGTGCCGCCGGTGGTGGGCTCCGCGGCCTGGCTGGCCCGACTCCACCCGTCGTCGGCCGCCGTCCGCCAGGCCTCCGGGTCGATCGTCGGGGCCGCGGCGGCCTCCGGCGCGGGCGTCACCGGGCTCGCGGGTGCGGGCGCTGCCGGCGCGGGCGGCGCCGCCGCCGGCGGGGCGGTCGGAACCGCGGGTGGGCTGTACGCGGGTGGGGTGGTCAGCCCGGACGCCTGGGCGCCCGGGGTACGGGTGGGCAGCGGTGGCCGCGCGGCCGCGGCGGGTTGCGCCGGGGCGGGCGGCGGCTCGTCGAACCGGGGCCGGGTGAAGATGGTGGTCTCGTCCTCTCCGTGCGAGCGGAACCAGACCGCCTCCATCTCCCGGAATATCGGCGCCTCGGCCGGCCGGGCCGGTCGGGCCACCACCGGTGCGGCCGGGGTGGACTCGACCGCCGGTGCGGCGGCGAGCGGCTGGTAGGCCGGCGGGGCCGGCGCGGCGGCCGGTTCGGCCTCACCGCCCGGCGTCCGCTTGGGCAGCGGGTCGAGGGCGGGGTACGCGACCGTCGGCCCACCCGCCGACCAACCCGCCCCCGAGGCCGGGGCGGCGGCCGGCGCCGGGGCGGCGGCGGGCATCCCGCCGAGCTGGACGGCCGGCGTGGTGTCCCGCACCTCGGCGGGCGCCTGCCACCGCGCGGGCGGCGGCGTCGTCGTGTTGCGCCACTGGTCGGCCAGGGTGGCGGTGCCGCCCCGGCCGGCGCCGGCCAGCGCGTCGGCGGCGCCGACCTGGCTGAGCGGCGACGGCTCCACGGCCAGCGGCTGGCGCGGCCGGGTCAGCGGCGCCTGGCCCCGGTTGGCCGGCAGCACCACCGTGGAGTTCGGCAGGGTCACCTGGGCGACCGTGCCGCCCTCGACGTTGCGGCGCAGCTCCACCCGGATCCCGTAGCGGGAGGCGAGCCGGCTGACCACGGCCAGACCCATCAGCCGGAACGCGGCCACGTCGACGGTCGGCGGCGCGGCCAGGCGGCGGTTGAGCGAGTCGAGCTGGTCGTCGGTGAGGCCGAGGCCCCGGTCCTCGACCTGGATCAGCACGTAGTCCCGGATCCGCCGGCCGTCGGCCACCACCACCGTGTTCGGCGGCGAGAAGCGGCTGGCGTTGTCGAGCAGCTCCGCCACCAGCCGTACCACGTCGTTGACGGCGTGCGCGGCGACCGAGATGTCGGTGTCCACGGTGCCGAACTCGATCCGGTTGTAGAGCTCCACCTCGGACTGGGCGGCGCGCAGCACGTCGACCAGGAGCGCGTCGTCGCGGCGCGGCACGGCCGAGTCGGCGCCGGCCAGGACCAGCAGGTTCTCGTCGTTGCGGCGCATCCGGGTGGCCAGGTGGTCCAGCTCGAAGAGCTGGGCGAGACGCTTCGGATCCTCCTCGCCGCGCTCGATCGCGTCCAGCTCGCCGATCATGCGGTCGACCAGGCTCTGCGAGCGGCGGGCCAGGTTGAGGAACATCGCCGAGACGCTGGTCCGCAGCGCGGCCTGCTCGGCCGCGACGCGGACCGCCTCGCGGTGGACCACGTTGAACGCCACCGCCACCTGACCGACCTCGTCGCGGTTGGTCAGCTTGATCGGGTCCCGCACCTGCTGGACGATCTCGTCCACGCCACCGTCGCCGATGGCATTGACGTTCTGCAGCCGGCTCACCGCGTCCGGCAGGTCGTGGTTGGCCACCGAGAGCGCGCCCTCACGCAGCCGCCGCAGCGAGTCGTTGAGCGAGCGGGCGAGCACCACGGCGAGCGTCACGGCGACGGCCAGGGTGAGCAGCACGAGCAGGCTCTCCACGAAGGCCTGCCGGATCACGTCGGTACGCACCGCGTCGGCGTCGGCGAGCAGCTCGTCCAGGAGCTGGGTCTCCGCCCACCGCATCAGGTCGTCGACCGCGCCGACGGCGGCGGACGCGTCGAGCGCGGTCACCAGCGCGGGCCTGCCGACCGACCGGGACAGGTCGCCGGCGACCCGGTCGGCGAGCTGGACGGCGTCGCCGGAGACGGTGCGGTCCACCAGGGCCCGCTGCTCCGGGGTGGCGGCCCGGGAGAAGGCGAGCAGCGCCTCCTGCTGACCGGTGAGCGTGGCCACGAAGGAGGAGAACTGCTCCTCGTCGATCCTGCCGCCGGCGGTGAGCGCGGTGAAGGCGACCGCCTCCTCCTCCTGCACCTCGGCCTTGGCGTGGGCGAACGCGGCAACCGCCCGGCGGGCGTCGGCGAGACTCTCCGCACCGGGCTGCTGAGCCAGCGTGTCGCCGTACGCGACCAGGTCGTCGAGGACGATGCCGTAGCGCAGGCTCGCCTCGGCCACCGGCATCTGCGCGCGGTCGAGCACCTCCTGGCGGGTGCCGTTCAGCGTCTCCAGGTGGTCGTCGATCACCTTGAGCCGGTCCCGGACCGAGGTCGACACGTCGCCGAGCGTGCCGCGTTCCTCCTTGTAGGCCGCGATCCGCTCGTCGGTCCGGCGCACCCGCAGGTTGTAGGCGTCGGGCGTCACCGCCGGGTTGGCCAGGAAGATGGCCGCCGCCATCCGCTCCTTGTGCAGGTCCTGGGCGAGGGCCGAGACGTCGACCGATACCGCGGTCAGCGCGCGGACCTGGTCTGCCTCGTACGCACCCTGGCCCACCGAAATGAGTCGGATAGTTGCCAGTGCAATGACAGCGGCCACCGGGACGACCAGGATGAGGGCGAGCTTGGAGCGGATCCGCGCGTCACGCAGCCGGGGCAGGAGCCGCCGGCGGTTCCGCTGATCGGCGTGGGGGCTCCCGGGCAGGGTCGTAGGTCCGGTGCTCACGACATCGCCTCCGTCGTTTCTTCCACGCGTGACCCGCTGACCCGTGCCTGGTGCAGCGGCCAGCGCCACGCGCGGCACGGCCGCGATTTCATCAGACGAGATCCTTTTTGGGAAGCCGCGGTGAGGTAGGAAACGGTCGGTGTCGACGCAAGCCGCGATCCGGTCACCTAATACCTTCTTTTCTCCGACGCCCTGAACTGGGGATGTCACTCCAGAGTGGCCGCGCGCATCTGGGCAGTAATTGTCAGTTAACGTTTCGTGTCCCCAACATGTGGGATGAGCGTCCCGAAACGGCATCCTGCCGCCGCGCTTGACCACGGGGCCCGGCATTGGCAAGGTTTTGCAGGCTTCGCGCACACCGTACGGCACACCAATCCCGTTCCTCCACTGAGGACGGACAAGCGGCGGTGGTCGGGCGCCGGCCCGCGCCGCACCCTGGAGGACTGAGTTGAGCCCCATCCGCTCCGCGCGCATCGCGGCGCTCGCATCGGCCGTGCTGGCCACCACGCTCACCGGCTGCGGGATCGGCGGGGAACCGCAGGACACCAGCCCGATCGTGATCGCCGCCGACCTCGAACTCTCCGGCGCTTCCGCGCCCATCGGCAAGGTCTACCAACGGGCCCTGGAACTGAAGGTCGACCAGATGAACACCTCCGGCGCGCTCGGCGGCCGGAAGATCGAACTGAAGGTCAAGGACAACCGCTCCGACGCGGCCGAGTCGTTGCGCAACATCAATGATTTCAGCGCCGACTCGAAGGTGGGCGCCGTCATCATGGGCGGCTGCAACGAATGCGCCGTCGGCGCGGCCCGCACCATCAACGACAAGCGCATTCCGACCATCGCACTCGCCTCCGCCGGCGCGGTCACCGAACCGGTCGACCAGCGCCGCTACGTCTTCAAGCTGGCCCCGAACGCGGTCGACAGCGCGGCGGCGCTCACCACCGAACTCACCCGCCGCGACATCCGCAAGGTGGCGGTGCTGCACAGCGCCGACGGGTACGGCCAGGAAGGGCTCGCCGCGCTGCGCCGCGAGTTCGACAAGACCTCGCTGCGGCTGGTCGCCGACGAGTCCGTCCGCATCACCGACACCGAGGTGAGCGCGCAGATCGGCGACCTGGTCAAGAAGAAGCCGCAGGCGCTGATCCTGTGGACGCCGCCGGAGCAGGCGACGCTGGCCGCCACGACGGCGCGGCAGCAGAAGTTCGGCGGGGCGCTCTTCTTCGACGCCTCCGCCGCCGGTGACCTGTTCCTCGGCCCGTCGGCCCGCTCCACCGAGGAGGCCACGCTGATCTTCACCCAGACCATGGTGATCGACGACGTGATCGCCACCACCCCGGCCAAGGCCGCCCGGCGGCAGTGGTTCCAGGACTACACCGCCCGGTGGGGCGGCTACAACGGCTTCTCCTCGTTCGCGGCGGACGCCGTCCAACTGATCGCCGACGCCGAGCAGCGCGCCGGCGGCGAGCCGGGCGAGGTCGACCGGGACGCCCTGCGCGAGGTCCTGGAGACGTCGCAGCTCGACGGCCTCTCCGGGCCGATCCGGATGACGCCGGACAACCATTCGGGGTTGATGCCGCAGGCTCTGACGACGCTTGTCGCTCGGGGTGGTCGCTGGCGTCTCGCCGGGTAGTCACCGCGGGGGTGTGGGCCCCGGCACAACCGGCTCCGGGCGGTCAAACTTGACCACTCCGCCGGTTGCGCCGGGGCCCACACCGTCGTGGTCGGCCGCCGTCCGGCCGCCACTGCTTCGATCTTGGATGCGACCCGGTCGACCTGATGTTCTCGGTCAGCGGGCGGAGGTGGTGGCTCGGACCCAGGGGAGGGCGAAGCGCTCGATCGCGCTCAGCGCCGCGTAGAGCACGATGCTCATCAGCGCCACCAGCACGATGGCCGCCCAGGCGGTCGCCGTGTCGCCGACGCCGTTGTACTGCAGGATCTGGTAGCCCAGGCCGGGCCGGTCCGAATAGAACTCGCCGATCACCGCGCCGATCGCGGCCAGCGGCATGGCCACCTTGAGGCCGACGAAGATCTGCGGCAGCGCGGCCGGCAGGCGCACCTTGCGGAACGACTGCCACCAGGAGGCGTTGAGCGACCGCCCCAGCTCCGCCAGGTCCGCCGGGGTGGTGGTCAACCCGGTGGCGGTGGACAGCACGATCGGGAAGAAGCAGAGCAGGAAGACCATGGTCAGGATGGGCTTCTGACCGAAGCCCACGGCCACCACGAGCAGCGGACCGAAGGCGATCTTCGGGACCGCGTTCACCGCCACCAGCAGCGGCGCGAACATCCGCTCCACCCGGCCGGAGGCGGCCAACGCCATCCCGATCAGCACGCCGACGACCGCCGAGAGCAGGAAGCCGGAGAGGGTCATCCAGGTGGTGATCCCCAGCGCGGGCAGCAGCACGTCGGTGGTGTCGGCCAGCGAGCGGGCCACCGCCTGCGGCGGCGGCAACGCGACCGGGTGCACCAGGTGCAGCCCCGACGTGACCAGCCACCAGGCGGCCACCGCGATGACCAGGCCGAGCACCGGCAACCCGACCGCGGCCGGGGACACGGCCCGGCGACGTCGGGCGGCCGCCGGGGGCGGTTCCGCCGGCGCTCCCGGCCGGGCCTCGGTCAACTGCGTCAACGTGTCCTCCTTCTCCGGCCGGTCGCGACGACCGGCACGCGAAGGGGGTACGACCCACCGGGTGTCCGGCGGGTCGCACCCCCGTGGCCCGAGCCGACCGGTCAGGCCTTCGGCGCCAGGTTGAAGTCGATGATCTGGTCGGGGGTGAGGTTCTGCTTGAGCGCACCCGCGCCCTGCAGCAGCGCGATGCTCTTGGCGACCCGGCCGCTGTCCAGCGTGCCGATGGCGGTGCCGGAGTTGCTCGACCGGACGTACGCGGCCATCAGCTGGAGCTCGGCGGCGGACGCGGCCGGGTTCGCGGCCGGCACGTTCTTCTTCAGGATCTCGCCGGCCTCGTCCGGGTGCTCCAGCGAGTACTCCAGGCCCTTGAGCAGCGCGGCGGTGAACTTCTTCACCATCTCCGGCTTCTCCTTGGCGATCTTGCTGGAGGTGATCAGCGCGTTGCCGTAGAGGTCCTGCATCACGTTGCTGTAGGGCAGCACGACCGGCTTCTTCTTGGTCACCACCTCGACGGTGGGCTGGCCGACGACGAACTGGCCGATGCCGTCCACCGCGCCCGAGCCGAGCATGCCGATCAGGCCCTGGGCCTCACCGTTGACCCAGGTCACCTTGCTGTTGTCGATGCCGGCCAGCCGGGCGTACGTGGGGAAGAGGTTGCGCACGACGGAGGTCGGGGTGTCGGCGAGCTTCTTGCCCTCGAGGTCCTTCGGGGTGGCGATGTTCTTGCCCTCGACCGTGACGATGGCGGCCATGGTGCGCTGCTGGATCGCGGCCACCGCGACGAAGTCCTTGGCCTGGCCGTTGCCGAGCTGCAGGATGCCGCCGGTCAGGTCGATCGGGCCGAAGTCGGCCTGGCCACCGGTGATGGTCTGGATCACGGAACCGGTGCCCTGGCCGGGCTTGATGTCGACGTCGAAGCCGGCCTCCTTGAAGAAGCCCTTGTCCTTCGCCACCCAGGCGTAGGAGTCACGGCCGAAGTTGCCGAACGAGGTGAGGTAGGTCACCTTCTCCAGCGCCGCTCCGTTGCCGCCGCTGCCGCCCTCGGACTTGTCCGAGTCACTGCTGCAGCCGCCCACGAGGGCGAGGGCGGTCGCCAGCGCCGCGGCGGCGACCGTACGGGTCAACCTTCTCATCAGTGCACCATGTCCTTTCCGACCAGGAGATCTTCGCCGGTCGGGTCGTGGGTCCGACGGGGTCGGCAGGAGGGGTCGGCCGACTGGACCGTCGCGAGGGGACTCTTCGCGCGCAACAGCGTACGAGAAGGCTGATGACGCGCCGCAACCGTCCGGGTTGCGGAAAGGAAACGAAGTGGGGTGACGGAAAGCGGACTGACGTCCACCCCGGACGGTGCTATAAGCACGAGCCCGCTACGCTAGCCCGGCTCGCGTTCGCGACGATGTGGGAAGGGAGCCGGCGGGAGATGATCCGACTGTCCGGGGTGTCCCGCACCTTCGACGGCCGCTCGGGGCGGGTGGAGGCGCTGCGCGGCATCGACCTCGACGTCGCCGAGGGCGAGTTCGTCGCCGTCCTCGGTCGATCCGGCTGCGGCAAGTCGACGCTGTTGCGCATGATCGCCGGTCTGCTGCCGGTCACCGCCGGCGAGATCACCGTCGCCGGCACGCCGATCACGAAGCCGCGCCAGGACGTCGCCATGCTGTTCCAGCGCCCGGCGCTGCTGCCCTGGCGTTCGGTGCTCGACAACGTCCTGCTCCCGGTGGAGATCTTCGGCTGGAGCCGGGCCAAGCACCGCGGCCGCGCCCGCGAGCTGCTGGAGATGGCCGGGCTGGGCGGCTTCGAGAAGCGCCTCCCGCACGAGCTGTCCGGCGGCATGCAGCAGCGGGTCTCGCTGTGCCGCTCGCTGATCGGCTCGCCCCGGGTGATGCTCATGGACGAGCCGTTCTCCGCGCTCGACGCGCTCACCCGCGAGGAACTCTCCGGCGAGCTGCAGCGGGTGCACATGGACACGAAGGCGACCATCGTCTTCGTCACCCACTCGATCGACGAGGCGGTGCTGCTGGCCGACCGGGTCGTCGTGCTCAGCCCGCGTCCCGGCCGGATCCGCGAGGTGGTCGAGGTGGCCGTCCCCCGGCCCCGCACCCTGGGCCGGCACGCGCACCTGGCCGACGTCGCCCGGATCAGCGCCGAGCTGCACGAACTGCTGATGGAGCGGGACGCCCCCGACGTACCCACGCCGGCCGGCCCGGCGCGACCGCCGGCCGCACCGGCCGAGACGCCGCCGCGGGCCGCGGCGGCGGGAGGACGGTGAGCATGCGGGTCTCGGTCTTCACCGAACCCCATCGCGGCGCGGACTACGACGACCAGCTCCGGTTCGCCCGGCTGGTCGAGGACGCCGGCTTCGAGGGCTTCTTCCGCGCCGACCACTACCGGTCGATGGGGGACGAGCCGGCGCTGCCGGGGCCCACCGACGCCTGGCTGACGCTCGCCGCGCTGGCCCGGGAGACGTCCCGCATCCGGCTCGGCACACTTGTCACCTCTGCCACCTTCCGGCTCCCCGGGCCGCTGGCCGTCATGGTCGCCCAGGTCGACCGGATGAGCGGCGGCCGGGTGGAGCTGGGCATCGGCGCCGGCTGGTTCGAGCGCGAGCACACCGCGTACGGCATCCCGTTCCCGCCGGTCAGTGAGCGCTTCGACCGGCTGGCCGAGCAACTGGAGATCGTCACCGGGCTGTGGCGCACCCCGGTCGGGGAGACGTACAGCTACAGCGGCGAGCACTACCGGCTGGTCGACGCGCCCGCGCTGCCCAAGCCGGTGCAGCGGCCCGGCCCTCCGGTGATCGTCGGCGGCAAGGGCCCGAAGCGCACCCCCGAGCTGGCCGCCCGGTACGCCGACGAGTTCAACATGCCGTTCAAGAACGTCGCCGAGACGGCCGCCGCGTACGAGCGGGTCCGCGAGGCGTGCGACCGCACCGGACGCGACACGTCCGGGCGCGCGCCGCTGACGCTCTCCGCCGGCATCGTGGTGGCGATCGGACGCACCGACGCCGAGGCGCAGCGGCGGGCGGCGCCGCTGCACGTCACCAGCGCGCTCCCGCCGGAGGACCCGGTGGTCGGCTCCCCGGCCCAACTCGTCGACCGGCTCGGCGAGTTCGCCGCGGTCGGGACGACCCGGGTGCACCTGCGACTGATCGACTTCGACGACCTCGACCACGTGGAGCTCATCGCCGCCGAGGTGCTCCCCCAACTGGACGGAACGCGATGAGCGAACTCTCCACCGACCTCGAACTCGGCCCGGTGGGCCAGGAGATCGTCTTCGAGAACGACCGGGTCCGCGTCTGGCACATCCGGCTGGAGCCGGGCGAGCGGCAGCCGCTGCACCGGCACGACCACCCGTACCTGGTGGTGGCGGTCCAGGGCGCGAAGAACGTGGTGCAGACGATCGACGGCGTCACGATCGACGCCGACGAGCCCACCGGCGGGGTGGTCTACCGCGACCCGGGCGCGGTGCACATGCTGACCAACGTCGGCGACACCACCTACCTCGCCCGACTGGTCGAGTTGAAGTAGCCACGTCGGCGCGGTTCGCCGCGCCGCGCGGTGGCAAGGTGGCGAACCACCCCACCGGGCCGTAACGTGCCCGACATGGCCTTTCGGACGTGGGGCAGGCTGCTGCTCACGGCGCTCGGGGTGAGCGTGCTGGCCGGTGCCGGCCAGCTCGGCATCGCGTACGGCTTCGGAGTCGTCCGCCTCGACGGCGCGTTCGTCGACGGCTCGGTCAACCGGTGGCCGGCCCAGCTCGTCTGGGTCGCCTGGTTCGCCGCGGTCGCCACCGTCGCCGGCGCCGTCCTCACCGAGCGCCTCGCCCGCCGCGACGACCGTCCCGGCGGCACCACCGAGCTGCTCTCCGTCGCCGGCGTGAGCGCGCTGGGCGCGATCGTGGTCGCCCCGCTCTGCATGCAACCGGCCCGCGCCGCCGAGCTGGGCGGCTCCGTCGACCCGGTGTGGGCGGCCGGCATCTGCGCCGTCCTGGGCGCGGTGGTGGGCGCGGGCGCGGCGATCGCCGTGCTGCTGAAGCCACCGTTCGGCTGGGGCGTCGCGGCCACCGCCGCGATCGTCTGGCTGCTGGCCCTGCTCTCCGTGGCGCCGGCGATCGTCACCAACCGGCCGCTGGCCACCGTGCGGCTCGGCGTTCTCGAGCCGTCCTGGCTCGACGCCGGGACGGCGCAACGCCTGGCGATGCTGCTGCTGCCCACGCTGGCGCTGCTCGCGGGCGGCGCGCTCGGCGTGCTGGCCCGCCGGGCCGGGCACCCGCCGCTCGTCGGCGGCGCGGCCGGGGCGGCCGGGCCGGTGCTGGTGGCCTTCGCCTACCTGACCGCGGGCCCGGGCACCGCGACCGACCGCTACCAGGTGGCGCCCTACTACGGCGCGTTGATCGCGATCGTCGCCGGGGCGCTCGGCTCGACCGCCACCACTGTGCTCCCCCGGCCCGTCACCGGGACCGACGCCGTCGACCCCACCGACATCCTCGCGCCACTGCCGACCGGCGCGCCACTGCCGACCGGCGCGCCACTGCCGGCCGGCGCGTCCGCCCCGGCAACGGCGGCCCTGGCCACAACCGGCGCGCCGGCACCCGCGCACTGGGACTGGCCCGAGGCAGGTGGGCCGACCGCACCGCGGCGCGCCGCCGCCGTGCAGACCGACCCGCCGACACCGACCGACGCCGGGACCGACCGACCGGCGCCGACCGGTGCGCAGGCCGACCGACAGACGTCGCCGGGCGACGAGGACGCGACCCGTGGCCTGCCGATGCCCGGCCTGTTGCCGCCGGGCCGGCGGACCTCGGCGATCGACGTCCTGGCGGCCGGCCGTTCCGGTCCGCAGCCGCCGGCCGGGCCGGATCCGCTCGGCACCGGCACCCGGGCACCGGCTGGTGGACCGGCCGAGGCCGAGCCACCGCCGACCGCCGAACCGCTCCAGGCCGGACCCGAGCCGCTGACGGCCCCGGCGACCCTCTCCGAACCGCGCACGGTCCCGATCGACGCCGAGCCACGCACGGTGCCGATCGACGCCGAGCCACGCACGACCCCGGCGACTGTCGACGCCGCGACGGCCGATGCCTCGCCCACCGACGCGGCCATGCCGGGAACGACGCCGCGAGCCACCCGGCCACGGCGTGGTCGCACCGCCGCCGGGTCCACGCCGACGGCGGACGGACCGACGCCGACGGACCGTTCCGCGGAGCCGTCGGTGGGCGCGGCCACGCTGGCCGGCGGCCCTGCCCCGGCACCCGTCGGGAACGACGCCGCTCCGACCGCTGCCCCCCGGCGGCGCGCCGCCCGCCGCCCCGCGGCCCCGCAGCCGGTGACCCCGCCGGCCACCGCACCGCAGCCCGTGACCCCGCCGGCCACCGCACCGCAGCCGGTGACCTCGCCGGTAGCCGCCCCGCAGCCGGTGACCCCGCCACCCGCCGCCCCGCAGCCCGTGGTCCAGCCGGCCGCGGCCCAGCCGCCAGCCGGCGCCGCCGCGGCCGGTGCGTCCGTGCCGGCGCCGGACGACCCCGTCGCGCCGGCCGAGCCGCCGGTCGCGGCACCGAAGCCGGCCCGTCGCCCGCGCAGCTTCTTCTTCGCCCCCGAGCCGGCCGACAGCCCCGCCCCGCCCTCGTCGCCCCGACCGCGGTATCCCATCTTCGACGACGTGACCGAACGGCCGGGAGACGTGCGGCCGGCCTGGCCGATCCCCCCGGTGGCGAGCCGCCCGACCGACACCGTCGCCACGGGAGAACCGTCGACCGGCCCCGGGAAGCCGCCGGGCGAGCCGGCCGCGACGGGTGGACCGGCCGGCGCACCGGGCCGGACCGTGACCGACCGGGACGGCGATGACGCGACGGTCCGGGTCGAGACGGCACCTCGTCCCCGCCACCAGGGTCTGCCCGAGCCGGGCCGGAGCACGGGATGGGACGCCCTCGCCACCAATGCCCGCCGCGCCGGCCGGACCGGACCCGGCGCGACTGTCCCGGCCCAGGGCGACGACGCGGGAACGGATCCGACCGGATCGGCCGGTCCGGGTGCGGAGACCTCCGACCGGGAGACCACCTCGGGCCGGCACGCCGGGGCGGACGAAGCCGAGGCCGCCGGCGGGAAGTCGAAGGGCCGGCGCGGCCTGTTCCGCCGCAACCGGGACCGGAGCGGGTCGGCACCGGCCGACGACGCGGCCGAGCCGAGTGCCACCCCGGACGAGGAGTACGTCGACTGGGTCGCCGGTCTCGCCTCCGACGACAATGCCGACGACGCCCACTCCCTGCGTACCGGCCGGCACCACCGCGACTGAGTCGTGAGCCGGCGCGCCCGCCGACGACCAGATCTTGGTACGGAACCGCCCCGCCGAGGGCCGTTCCGTACCAAGATCTACTGATCTCCCCGCACGTGGACGAGTTCAGGCCAGCGGCAGGTAGACCCGGGAACCTCCGGCGACGAACTCCTCGGACTTGCCGCGCATGCCCCGCGCCGCGTAGTCCTTCAGCTCCTGGGTGATCTTCATGGAGCAGAACTTCGGCCCGCACATCGAGCAGAAGTGCGCCGTCTTCGCGGGCTCGGCGGGCAGCGTCGCGTCGTGGTACGCCCGCGCCGTCTCCGGGTCGAGCGCCAGGTTGAACTGGTCCTCCCAGCGGAACTCGAACCGCGCCTTGGACAGCGCGTCGTCCCAGGCCTGCGCGCCGGGATGCCCCTTGGCCAGGTCGGCCGCGTGCGCGGCGATCTTGTACGCGATCACGCCCGCCTTCACGTCGTCCCGGTCCGGCAACCCGAGGTGCTCCTTCGGCGTCACGTAGCACAGCATCGCGGTGCCGAACATGCCGATCATCGCGGCCCCGATCGCGGACGTGATGTGGTCGTACGCGGGCGCGACGTCGGTGGTCAACGGACCGAGCGTGTAGAACGGCGCCTCGTGGCACCACTGCTGCTGGAGGTCCACGTTCTCCTTGATCTTGTGCATCGGCACGTGCCCCGGACCCTCGATCATCACCTGGACGTCGCGTTCCCAGGCCACCGTCGTCAGCTCGCCCAGCGTGCGCAGCTCGGCGAACTGGGCCTCGTCGTTGGCGTCCGCGATCGAGCCCGGACGCAGCCCGTCACCGAGGGAGAAGGTGACGTCGTACTTCGCGAGCAACGAACACAGCTCGGCGAAGTGGGTGTAGAGGAAGTTCTCCTCGTGGTGCGCCAGGCACCAGGCCGCCATGATCGAGCCGCCCCGGGAGACGATGCCGGTCACCCGATCCACGGCGAGCGGCACGTACGGCAGGAGCACCCCGGCGTGCACCGTCATGTAGTCGACGCCCTGCTCGGCCTGCTCGATCACCGTCTCGCGGAACACCTCCCAGCTCAACTTCACCGGGTCGCCGCCGACCTTCTCCAGCGCCTGGTAGATCGGCACGGTGCCGATCGGCACCGGCGAGTTGCGCACGATCGCCTCGCGGGTCTCGTGGATCCGCTTCCCGGTGGACAGGTCCATCACGGTGTCCGCGCCCCACCGGGTGGCCCAGGTCAGCTTCTCCACCTCGTCGGCCACCGACGACGTCACCGCCGAGGTGCCGATGTTGGCGTTCACCTTCACCAGGAACGCCTTGCCGATGATCGCCGGCTCGCACTCCGGGTGGTTGACGTTGAGCGGCAGCACCGCCCGCCCGGCCGCGATCTCGTCCCGGACGAACTCCGGCGTCACCCCCTCCCGGATCGCCACGAACTCCATCTCCGGCGTGACGGTCCCGGCCCGGGCGTACGCGAGCTGGGTGGGACGGGTCCCCGCCAGCGGCGTGCCGGCGCCTCGGACCGGCGCGACATCGCCCCGCTCGGCGATCCACGGTCCGCGCAGCGCGGGCAGCCCCACCTCCGGGTCGGAGCCGGGGCCGGAGGTGTCGTAGAGCCGCACCGGCGGGTTGTCCCCGGTCAGCGTCACCTCGGCGAACGGCACCCGGACGCCCGGCCGGGTCCCCTCCACGTACACCTTGCGACGTGCCTGCATGACAGCCTCCCTGTCGCTCAAGCGGACCAGCCGAAGTGGTCCAGCGGGCCGTGTCCCGCGCCCAACGCCCAGCTCCGCGCGCCGGTCAGCGCGCGGGTCACGTACTCCTTGGCGGCGGCCACCGCGACCGGCGGCGGATCGCCGGCGGCCAACCGGACCGCGACGGCCGCCGCGAACGAGCAGCCGGTGCCGTGGTTGTGCCGCGTCGCCACCCGCGGCGCGCGCAGCAGCCGCGTCGTCCCACCGCCGGCCAGCACGTCCACCGACTCGCCGGCCGCGTCGGCGTCACCGCCGGTGACCACCACGAACGCCGGTCCGCGCGCGGCCAGCGCCTCGGCCGCGGCGACCATCTCCTCGACCGTGCCCACCTCGCGTCCGGTGAGGGCCGCGGCCTCCGCGCAGTTCGGCGTCGCCACCTCGGCGTACGGGAGCAGCCGCTCGACCGCCTCCACCACGCCGAGCCGGTGCCCACTGGTGGCGACCAGCACCGGGTCGACGACCAGGTGCGGCAGCCGGCCGCCCCGGGCCACCTCGGCCACCGCGTCGGCGACCGCCGGGGTGCCGAGCATCCCGGTCTTCACCGCGCGGACGGCGAAGTCGCCGAGCACGCTGGCGAGTTGGTCGCGCACGGTCTGCGGGGGCAGCGGCAGGACCGCGTCCACGCCCCGGGTGTTCTGCGCGGTGACGGCCGTGAGCACGCTGGTCCCGTACGCGCCGAGCGCGGCGAACGTCTTGAGGTCGGCCTGGATGCCGGCGCCTGCGCCGGAGTCGGAGCCGGCGATGGTCAGAACTGTCTGCGGCGTCACTGCGTTCCTCTGGTGGTCGCGGTGGGGGGCTGCGGTTCTTTGGTCGCGGTGGGGGGCTGCGGCCGACCGTGCCCACTCCGGGCGGTCAGGCTTGATCCCTCCGTGGTCACGGTCGGCCGCAGCCCTCTCGGGGGGACGTCCGTCGGTGGGTGGAGGGTGCCCGACAAGCGGGTGGCCGCCTCTTCGAAGGTGCCCGAAGTCAGGGGTGACGTCGGGGTGGGCGCCTGCGGGAAGGCCTTGCCGAGCGTGGTGGCGGTGTGGGTGGGGTTCTCGGCGCGCATCAGTGCACCGAGGACGGCGACGCCTGTGGCGCCCGCGTCGACGCAGGCCCGCACCTGGTCGGGGGTCTCGATGCCGCCGAGGGCGAGCACCGGCACGGGGCTCACCTGCACCAGTTCGCGTAGGCCGTCCGGGCCCAGCGCGGGGCCGTAGCCGGGTTTGGTGCGGGTCGGGAACACCGGGGAGAGGGTCGCGTAGTCCTCGGTGGTCAGTCGGGCCAGTTCGGCGGCGTCGTGGCAGGAGCGGCCGACCAGCGCGAGGCGAGACGGCGGGTACGGGCCGGCGGCGGGCAGGTGCACGGCGTCGCCGTCGAGCGGGTCGGGGCCGGCGACGATCAGCGTGCCGCCGACGTCGGCGAGCACCGCCCGCAGCGCGACGGCGAGGGCGAGGCGCTCGACGCGGGGCAGGTCCTTCTCCCGCAGCACGACCCACCGCACTCCCCCGCCCACCGCCGCCGCGACGACGTCCGCCAGCGGCCGCCGAGCCACCCGCCGATCCGTCAGCAGCACCAGCCCGCCCGGGCGTCGACGGACCCTGGTACGCATCCGCCCCTGGATGGGCGCGTTCGTACCAAGATCGGAACAGGCCGTCACAGGTCCGGTCGACCTTCGTCGGGAGTGGACGGCAGGGCGTGGTCGCGGCGGGGGATGCGACCCGCGCCGTACGCCAGACGGCCGGCCTCGACCGCGTACCGCATCGCGGTGGCCATCGCCACCGGGTCGGCGGCCCGGGTGACGGCGCTGGCCAGCAGCACCGCGTCGCAGCCCAGCTCCATGGCGAGCGCGGCATCGGAGGCGGTGCCGACGCCCGCGTCGAGGATCACCGGCACGTCCACGGCCTGCCGGACCAGCCGGATGTGGTGCGGGTTGCCGATGCCCAGACCGGACCCGATCGGCGAGCCGGCCGGCATCACCGCCGCGCATCCCACGTCGGCCAGCCGGCGGGCCAGTACCGGATCGTCCGAGGTGTACGGCAGCACGGTGAATCCGTCAGCGACCAGGTCCTCCGCGGCGCGCAGCAGTTCCACCCCGTCGGGCAGCAGCGTGCGCTCGTCGCCGATCACCTCCAGCTTCACCCAGTCGGTGTCGAACGCCTCCCGGGCCAGGTGCGCCGTCTTCACCGCCTCCACCGCGGTCCGGCAGCCGGCCGTGTTCGGCAGCAGCCGTACGCCGCAGCGCGCCAGCAGGTCGAGCAGCCCGCCCGGCCCGCCCGGCGTGGTGTCCACCCGGCGCAGCGCCAGCGTCACCAGCTCGGTGCCGGAGGCGCGGATCGCCGCTTCCAGCACGTGCAGGTTGGCCGCGCCGCCGGTGCCGAGCACCAGCCGGGAGCCGAACGTGACGCCGCCGATCTCCACGGACATCCCGCTCACCCGCCCTGCGCGGCGCTGAGCACCTCGACCCGGTCGCCGTCGCGCAGCACGCTCGCCGGCCAGCCGCCGCGCGGCACCACCTCGCCGTTGACCGCGACCGCGACGCCGCGCTGCTGCCCGGTGACCGCGCGGACCACCTCGGCCACCGTGGCGCCGTCGGGCAGCGTCCGTCCCGTGCCGTTGACGATCAGTTCCACAGGTGCTCCTTCGCGAACCGGTCCGGGGTGAAGGGGGCGAGCGCCGGATCCGGCTCGCCGGTGACGATCAGCTCGGTGACCAGGTCGGCGGTGACCGGGGTGAGGACGATGCCGTGCCGGTGGTGCCCGGTCGCGGCGAGCACGTCGGGCCGGCCGGGCAACGCCCCGAGGATCGGCGCGTTGTCGGGGGTGCCCGGGCGCAGCCCGGCGACCGCCTCCACCAGCTCGTACTCGGTCAGCTCCGGGACCAGCTCGGCGGCGGCGCGGAGCAGCCGCAGCACACCGCTGGCGGTGACCTCGGTGTCCGCGCGTTCCTCGACGGTCGCGCCGACCACCACCTCGCCGCTGTCCCGGGGCACCAGGTAGACCGGGTCGCCGTCGGCGTACCCCCGGATCACGTGCCGGAAGCCCGGTGGACCGCCGGCGGGCGCGCGGAGCCGGAGCACCTGCCCCTTCACCGGCCGCACCGGCAGCCCGGTCAGCGCGGCCGCGCCGCAGCCGGCCGCGACCACGGTGACCCGCGCGTCCACCTCGGACAGCGCGCCGACCCGTGCCGGCCGGAACACCACGCCGGCCCGCTCCGCCGCGACGCGCAGCGCGGCGACCAGCCGCCGCGGATCGACCTGGTGGTCGCCGGGCGCGACCGCGCCGCCGCGCACCCGGGTGGCCAGCGCCGGCTCGCGGTCGCGCAGCGCCGACGGGCGCAGCGGCGTGATCGGCAGTCCCAGCCCCTGCTGGTACGCCCACAGCCGCCCCGCCTCGGCCAGGTCGTCGGCGGTGAGCCCGACCACCAGCGTGCCCTCGGTGCGGTGGCCCGGGTCGACGCCGCTCGCCTCGGCCAGCTCGGCGGCGAAGCCGGGCCAGCGGGCCGCCGACTCGACGAGCAGCGCGGTCAGCTCGTGCTCACCGAAGTACGCCTCGGCGACCGGGGAGAGCATGCCGGCGGCGACGTGCGACGCGCCGGACCCGGGGCGGTCGTCGTACACACTCACCCGCAGCCCTCGCTGCGCGCACCGCCACGCGATCGCCAGCCCCACCGGCCCCGCCCCCACCACCCCCACCTCGGTAAGGAAGGGCCCCCTGTTAACGCTTTCGGTAGAGGAGGGGGCCCCGCTTAACACGTCAGCGCCCCGAGCAGCTCGGCGGTGGCGTGCGCGGGATCGGCCGCCGAGCTGAGCGCGCCGACCACCGCCACCCCGTACGCCCCGGCGGCCCGCAGCGCCGGCACCGACGCGGCGGTCACCCCGCCGATGGCGATCACCGGCACGGTCACCGCCCCGGCGACCGCGCGTACCCCGTCCGGGCCGATCGGCGCGGGCAGGCCCGGCTTCGTGGTGGTGGTGTGGCACGGGCCCACGCCCAGGTAGCTGGCCCCGGCGGTCACCGCGGCCCGGGCGGTGTCCGGCTCGCGGGCGGTCGCGCCGAGCACCGCGCCGGCGCCGAGCACGTGCCGGGCGGCGGCCACCGGCAGGTCGTCCGCCCCGACGTGCCCACCGGCCGCACCCACCGCGAGCGCCACGTGCAGCCGGTCGTTGACCAGGCAACACGCCCCGTACGGCCGGCACTCCTCGACCACCCGGCGGGCCAGTTCGTACGCCTCGCGATCGGTGGCGTCGTCCGCCACCCGCACCTGCACGACGAGTTCGGCGCGGGCCACCGGCAGGGCGGCACGCAGCACGCCGAGCGGATCCCGCCCGGACCGGGTGTCGGTGATGAGATGCAGTCGTCCCAGGGACGGCACGGCAACGCTCCTCCCTGCGCCGGCATTATCCGGATCAGGTTCGACGGTCGGGGGCTGTCAGCCCCCCTCTCAGCCCGGTCCGCACCGGGCTCCCGTGGGTCACTTGCGGCCTACCGTACGACGCGTCCCCGCCGGGCGGAAGACCTGGTGAGGTTTTTCCCAGGACGGCACCACTCGGCGGACCGGGTCAGCGGGTGACCGTCCCATCACGACACGCTGCCCGGATGTCCACCTCCGCCCGTGTCCCGCAGCGCCTGTCCCACCTGCCGTTCCGAGGCAGCCGTGCCGTCTCCGGAGGGCTGCTGACCTGGACGATGCTGCGTGGGCCGACCTGGGTCCGGCTGCTGCCGGACGTGTACGTGCACCGGGACGGGCTTCGTGCCGACGACCACCGGATGTGGTGCGACGCGGTCGCGTTGCGCCTGCCACCAGGCGCCGCGCTGGCCGGTCGCAGCGCGGCCTGGCTGCTCGGTGTCGACCTGCTCGCCCGGGGCGACCGGGTCACCGTGCTCCTGCCGACCGGTGCCCGGCTGCGCCCGCACCCTCGGCTGTCGATCGTGCGGTCACCACTGCCCGGTGCGGATCGCCGCTGGTTCGCGGGGCTGCCGGTCACCACCCCGCTGCGCACCGCCTTCGACCTCGGCCGTCAGGGTGCTCGTGCGGAAGCCCTGGTCGCTGTGGACGCGCTGCTGCGTCGGCAGGTGGTGAAGCTCCCCGCCCTGCGGGCCTACGCCGCCGACCGACCAGGCTGGCCGGGTTCGCGGCTGCTGCGTGAGGTGTTGGCGCTGGCCGAGCCGCTGAGCGAGTCCCCGATGGAAACCCGCCTGCGGCTGCTCCTCCTCGACGCCGGGCTCGGCCCCCTCACCGCCCAGCACGAGGTGCGTGGTGGTGGTCGCTTCCTGGCCCGGGTGGACCTGGCCTGGCCGGCGCTCCGCATCGCGGTCGAATACGACGGCGACCAGCATCGGGAACGAGCCCGGTTCCGGCGGGACGTGGCACGCCTGAACGCGCTCCGCTCGGCCGGCTGGATCGTGCTCCGCTTCACCGCCGACGACGTGCTGCGCCGTCCGGAGGCCACGGTCGCCCTGGTCCGTCAGGCCATCGCGGAACGCCGCACCCCCGCCCCGCCCCGCTGACCCGTGCACGCGTCCCCCGCCCACGCCAGCGCCTCCCACCCACACCTATGACGTTCCACTCACCGCGAGCACCAAGCGCGGGTGGAACGCCATGGGTGTCTCACCGCCCCTTTGGCACCCATGGCGTTCCACTCACGACGAGCGCTGGCCGTGGGTGGAACGCCATGGGTGCCTCGAAAGGGGTGGCGGCATTTCGCCGAGTGGCGAAGCCACGCGGCCAGGCCGCACACGTGGGCACGCCGCACACGCGGGCGACGCCGCGCGGGACGGTCAGAGGAGGGCGTCGAGGGTGTCCTGGTCCTCGTCGGTGGGCTGCCAGGTGCCCGCCTCGGCGTTGGCGCGTACCTGCTCGGGCGTGGTGGCGCCGGCGATCACCGAGGTCACCGCGGGCCGGGCGGCCAGCCCGCCGATGGCCACCTGGAGCATGCTCACCCCGCGCTCGGCCGCGTACGTCTCGATCGCCTCGATGGTGTCCCAGCGCGCCGCGGCCAGCCGCTCGGCGTACCGGCCGCCGCCGGCGAGCCGGCTGCCCTCCGGTGGCTGCTGACCACGCTTGTACTTGCCGGTGAGCAGCCCGTTGGCGAGCGGGAAGAACGGCAGCATGCCGAGGCCGAACCGCTCGCAGGCGGGGATCACCTCGTCCTCCACCCCGCGCTCCAGCAGCGAGTAGTGGTTCTGCGCGGAGATGAACCGGCTGTGCCCCTGCGACGACGCCGTCCAGTCCGCGTCGGCGATCTGCCAGCCGGCGAAGTTGGAGTTGCCGAGGTAGCGCACCTTGCCGGCGGTCACCAGGTCGTCGAGCGCGGCGAGCGTCTCGTCGATCGGGGTGCCCGGGTCGGGCTCGTGCATCTGGTAGAGGTCGATGTGGTCGGTGCCGAGCCGGCGCAGCGACGCCTCGACCGCGCGGGCGATGTAGCGGCGGGCGCCCCGGGCCCCGTGGTCCGGCCCGTTGGCGCCGTGCATGTCCATGCCGAACTTCGTGGCGACCACCACGTCGTCACGGCGGCCCTTGAGCGCCTGACCGAGCAGTTCCTCCGAGCCGCCCTGGGGTTCGCCGTAGATGTCGGCGGTGTCGAAGAAGTTGATCCCCGCGTCGAGCGCGGCGTCCACCACCGCCCGGGTGCCGTCGCTGTCGAGTTTGCGGCCGAAGTTGTTGCAGCCGATGCCGACCACGGAGACCACGAGCCCGGAGTCGCCCAGCCGGCGATAGGTCATCTCACTCACGAGATCCACCCTATGCCTGCCGGCCGCGGGCGGCGCCTCAGCCGAGGACGTCGTCGGCCAGCGCGCGGGCGGCGCGCACCGTCGCCGCCAGCTCCGCCGGGGTACGCCCCACCGTGCCGAGCAGCGTCTGCGCCCGTTCGGCGAAACCCGGCGGCGCGCCCGGCAGCCGACCGGCGGAGGCGAGCATGCCCTTCTCGTTGACCAGCCACCGCCCGGCCCGGCCGTGCAGCGCCTGCGCGAGCACCCCGACCACCCGGAACAGGCAGCCGGCCACGTAACCGGCGTCGCCGCCGGACGCGCCCTTGGCCGCGGCGTCGAGCAGCAGGCCGGTCTCCCAGCCGCCGGCCACCAGCGCGGCGCCGAGCGCGGGCGGGTAGTCGACGGTCTCGGCGCGCAACGCGCTCAGCTCGCCGGTCGGGTCGGCGTGGACCCGGCCGAGCGCCACCTCCCCGGCGTACGCGTGCGAGTAGAACCCGAGCGGGTGCCCGGCCTGCACGGTCACCGTGTAGCGGCCGGCCCGGCAGTCCGCCCAGACCCGGTGCACCCGGTCCAGGTCCCGGTAGATCCAGTCGACCGCCGCCCCGCCGACGCGCAGCCAGCCGCCGCCGTCGACCCAGGGGCCCCAGCCGCCGGGGGCGGTGAGGTCCACCGGGCCGTCGGCGATCGAGGTGGCGATCGCGCGCAGGCCGGCCAGGTCCGGCGTACCCCGGTAGTAGAGGCCGACGTCCCAGTCGGAGTCGGGCCGGTGCTCGCCACGGGCCCGGCTGCCGCCGAGCGCCACCGCGACCACGCCGTCGACCGCGCAGAGCCGGTCCGTCAGCTCCTGGTCGATCATCCGACGTCCCAGACCGGCTCCGGCGTCTCCACCACGTCCCCGTCGCCGCGGAACAGCACGAACCGGTCGAAGGTGCGGGTGAACCAGCGGTCGTGGGTGACCGCGATCACCGTGCCGTCGAACGCGGTCAGGCCCGCCTCCAGCGCCTCGGCGGAGGCCAGGTCGAGGTTGTCGGTCGGCTCGTCGAGCAGCAGCAGCGTGGCCCCGGACAGCTCCAGCAGCAGCACCAGGAAACGGGCCTGCTGGCCGCCGGAGAGCGTGCCGAACCGCTGGTCGCCCTGGCCGGCCAGCTCGTAGCGGGACAGCACGCCCATGGCCGCGTGCCGGTCCATCCCGGCCCGGTGCTCGTCGCCCCGCCACAGGATCTCGACGAGCGTCCTCTCCATCAGCTCCGGCCGGTCGTGGGTCTGCGAGAAGTGCCCGGGCCGGACCCGGGCGCCGAGCCGGACCACGCCGTCGTGCGCGACCGCTGTGAGCGCGGCAGCGCCGTCGACCGGGGTGTTGCCCGGTTCGGGGTCGGTGCCGCCGCGGGCCAGCAGGCGCAGGAAGTGCGACTTGCCGGTCCCGTTCGCGCCGAGCACCGCGACCCGGTCGCCGTACCAGATCTCCAGGTCGAAGGGGTAGGTCAGGCCGTCCAGCTCGAGCTGCTCGGCGATCACCGCACGCTTGCCGGTCCGCCCGCCGGTCAGCCGCATCCGGATGTCCTGGTCCTTCGGGGGTACGGGCGGCGGTCCGGCCTCCTCGAACTTGCGCAGCCGGGTCTGCGCGGCCTGGTACCGGGAGGCCAGCCCGTCGTTGTACGCGGCCTTCTGCTTGTACATCAGCATCAGCTCGCGCAGCTTCTGGTGTTCCTCGTCCCAGCGCCGGCGCAGCTCGTCGAGGCGGGCGTGCCGGGCCACCCGCGCCTCGTGCCAGCTCGCGAAGCCGCCCGGGTGCACCCAGGCGCTGCCGCCCTCCACGGCCACCACCCGGTCGGCGGTCTGCGCCAGCAGCTCGCGGTCGTGCGAGACGTAGAGCACCGACTTGCCGGACTCGCGCAGCCGCGCCTCCAGCCACCGTTTGCCGGGCACGTCGAGGAAGTTGTCCGGCTCGTCGAGCAGCAGCACCTCGTCCGGGCCGCGCAGCAGCAGTTCCAGGGCGAAGCGTTTCTGCTGGCCGCCGGAGAGGGTGCGGACCGGCCGGTCCCGGGCGCTGTCCCACGGCAGGTCGAGCACGATCGTGGTGACGGTGTCGAAGAGCACCTCGGCGTCGTACCCGCCGCTCTCACCCCAGGCGGCCAGCGCGTCGGCGTACGCGAGCTGGGCCTTGCCGGCGGCGGAGCTGTACTTGCCGCGGACCTCGGCCGCGCGCATGGCCGCCTCGGTCTCGACGAGCCGGTGCCCGGCGTCGCGCAGCGCCGGCGGGGCGAGCGACAGGGCCAGGTCGGCGAGCGTCGAGTCGTCGCCGATCATGCCGATGAACTGCCGCATCACGCCCAGGCCGCCGGCGCGGGCGATCGCGCCGCTGCGCACCGGCAGGTCGCCGGCGACCATTCGGAGCAGCGTCGTCTTGCCGGCGCCGTTGGGGCCGACGAGCGCGACCTTGGCGCCCTCGCCGACCCGGAACGACACCTCGCCGAACAGCTCCCGCCCGTCCGGGAGGATGTGCCCGACCCCTGCCACGTCCACGTATCCCACGCCGGCATCCTGCCCGAGCCGGCGGTGCGGGCGACACCGGATTACCGGGTGACGCGCAGCACCCGGTAGCCCTTCTGGCTGGCGTGCCGCTCGACCTGCCAGCCCTGCTCGACGAGCCAGCGGTGCAGCGAGTCGCCGCCGAGGTGACGGGCGACGACGAGCCAGGCCACGCCGTCCGGGGTGAGCCGGGGCAGCCAGCGCAGCAGCAGGTCGTGCAGCTCGGCCTTGCCGATGTGGATCGGCGGGTTCGACCAGATCTGGGCGAACGTGACGTCCGCCGGCAGGTCGTCCGGCGCGACGGCCCGGACCCGGTCGGCGGCGCCGATCCGGTCGGCGTTGGCGGCGGTGAGGGCGCGGGCGCGTTCGTTGACGTCGACCGCCCAGACGGTGGCGGCCGGCGCGACGGTGGCCAGGACGCAGGTGATCGGGCCGAACCCGCACCCGATGTCGAGCAGCGGGCCGGCGACGTCGGCGCCCGGCAGGTCGGCCTTGCGCAGCAGCACCGCGGTGCCGGGGTCGAGCCGGTCGGCGGAGAACACTCCGCCGGCCGAGCTGAGCGCGTAGTCGCGCCCGGCGACGGAGAACTCGACCTCGCGCGGCCGGGCCGGGGTCGAGGGTTCAGCGGTGAAGTAGTGGTCGCCGGTCACGCCGGCATTCTCGCACCGCCGGGCGGCGGGCCGGGCGACGGTACGGCGGGCAGGGGCGGACGCCACTCTGCCGGAATTTCCCAATATTGCCCTCGAAAGGGACAATCGGTCTTACTCTATCCCACATGGTGTACCGGTACGAGTCCGATGAGGACGCCTTCCTGGAGTACCCGGAGCCCGGGCCCGCGGCCGCGACGCCGCCTCCGGCAGGTCCGTCGCCCTCCCGCTTCCCGACGCCGTCGCTGCCGCCGGCCCGGGCCACCCGGCCGGCCCTCGACGACGCCCGGGCGCCTGCTCCCGCGCCGCCCGCGCCCGCGCCGGCGCCGGGTCCACCCGCGCCGCCCGGGGAACCCTCGCCGGTGCCGCAGCCGCTGCCGCCCACGCCGCAGCCCGTGCCCGCCGCGTCGACGCGGCCCACCGTGCCGATCCCGGCCAGCCCGACGTTCCGCGCCACCGACGTGTCCGAACTGCCCCGCAGCCGGCGCGCCGACCGTCGCGGCGGCCGCGTCTGGCAGACGCTGATCGGCGGCGCGGCCGTACTGCTCCTGCTCTCCCTCACCGGCCTGGCCGTCGCGGCGCTGCTCGACGAGCGGGCCGCCACGCCCCCGGCGAGCCAGCCCACCGCGCAGCCCACAGCGGCGGACACGGACCCGCCGGGCCGGTCCGACCTGGACTCCCGGGACACCGACCAGACGTCCGTCACCGTCAAGGAACTCTTCCCCGGCAAGCAGCTGGTGATCACCGACGGCAAGCCCGCCTACCGGGTGCTCAAGACCCAGGCGAGTGCGAACTGCGCGGTCGCGGCCACCGGAGAGATCGCCGACCTGCTGGTCCGGCTCGGGTGCAACCAGGTCGTCCGGGGCACGCTCCGCTCCCCCGACGGCGACCACCTGCTCACCGCCGGCCTGTTCAACCTCACCGACCTGGCCAGCGCCCAACGGGTACGCGACCGGATCCGCCCGCTGCTGGACGACCGGCAGGGACGGTTCCGCGGCCTGGCGACGGGCGACGACGACACCGAGGTGGTGGAGAAGGCCGCCGCCCGGGTCGGCTGGCAGGTACGCGGGCACTACATCGCCTTCTGCCTGGTCACCCGCGCCGACGGGGAGCGGATCCCGACCGACGACGCACGCGCCCGCGAGATCATGTACGACCTGGTCGAGCTGCACCTGAACCGGGGCGTGCTGGACCGCCGGGCATCCGGCGGGACGGCCGGACAACCCAGCGGCGGCCCGACCGACGACAGCGCCGGCCAACAGAGCACCGACGACTGATCCGGACCGGCGACGGCCCGTCACCGCAGCGGGGTGGCGGGCCGTCGCCGTGCCCGGGTACGGCCCCGCTCAGCCCTCGGCGACCGGCACCCGCAGCCGGCGGGTGAGGTCGGCGCGGCGGGCGTAGTCGGCCGGGTCGACCGGGTAGCCGACCTCGACCAGGGCGAGGCCGTGCGCCGGGGCCACGGTCACCTCGCTGGACCGTTCCCGACGGGTCAGGAGGCTCGCCGGCCAGGTCACCGGCCGGCGACCGTCGCCGGCGACCAGCATGGCGCCGACCAGGCTGCGCACCATGTTCTGGCAGAACGCGTCGGCCCGCACGGTGGCCACCAGGATCCCGTCCGGGTCGCGGCGCCAGTCCAGCCGGGTCACTTCGCGCAGCGTGGTGGCGTTCTCCTTGCGACGGCAGTACGCGGCGAAGTCGTGCTCGCCGACCAGGCCGGCCGCGGCCTCGTTCATCGCGACCAGGTCCAGCGGCTTCGGCCAGGCCAGGGTGTCCCGCCGGCGCAGCGGCTCGGCGCCCCAGGGCGCGTCGGTGACCCGGTACTCGTAGCGGCGGAAGGTGGCCGAGAACCGGGCGTCGAAGTCGGCCGGCACCTCGGTCATCGCGCGTACCCGGACATCCGTGGGCAGCAGCCGGGCCAGCCGGCGCAGGAGCCGCCCCTCGTACGCGCGCCACACAGCGGCCGGCAGGTCGAGGTGGCAGACCTGCCCGGTGGCGTGCACCCCGGCGTCGGTGCGACCGGCCACGGTCAGGCCGGTGACAGTGCCCGCGCCGAGGACGAGATCCAGCGTCTCCATGAGCACCCCGGCCACCGTGCGTCGGGTGGGCTGGGGGGCCCAGCCGGAGAAGTCGGTGCCGTCGTACGAGACGTCCAGCCGCAGCCGGGTCCGCTCGTCGTCCACCTCGTACCTCCCGTTGACGGCGTCGGGCCCGGCACCCCGCGAGGGGATGCCGGGCCCGACGATGCTGCCTGCGATCAGGCCTTGTCGTTCTCGGTGGCCTCGTCGCTGTCCTCACGTGCGGCGGCGGTGTCGCCCGACGCGGAGACGGGCGCCTCGGCGTCCTGGTCACCGGCGGTCGACTTCGGGGCCTCCTCGGCCGGGGCCAGGGCCTCGACCTTGTCCTGCTGGGCGGCCTTGCGGGCGGCGGTCTTCTTGTTCGCCTTCGGCTCGGCGACCTGAAGCTCCTCCACCAGCTCGATGACCGCCATCGGAGCGTTGTCACCCTTGCGCGGACCGGTCTTCACGATCCGGGTGTAGCCACCGTTGCGGTTGGCGTACCGGGGCGCGATCTGGTCGAACAGGGAGTAGACCACGTCCTTGTCCTTGACGACGCCCGCCACCCGCCGGCGCGAGGCGAGGTCGCCGCGCTTGGCCTTGGTGATGAGCTGCTCGGCCAGCGGACGGAGCCGCCGGGCCTTCGTCTCGGTGGTCTTGATCTTGCCGTGCTGGAACAGCGCGGTGGCCAGGTTGGCCAGCATCAGCCGCTCGTGCGCGGGGCTGCCGCCGAGGCGGGGGCCCTTGGTGGGCGTGGGCATGCTTGGTGCTCCTCAGGTGTGGCGGCAGCGCGGACTAGAGCTGCTCGGTCTCGCGGTAGTCGTCGGTGTCGTAGTCGGCCTCGCCGAAGGCGTCCACGACGTGCGCCGGGTCGAAGTTCGGAGCCGAGTCCTTCAGCCCCAGGCCCATCCCGGCGAGCTTCATCTTGACCTCGTCGATCGACTTCTGACCGAAGTTGCGGATGTCGAGAAGGTCGGCCTCGGTACGCCCGATCAGCTCACCAACGGAGTTGATGCCCTCGCGCTTGAGGCAGTTGTAGGAGCGGACGGTGAGGTCCAGCTCCTCGATCGGCAGAGCCAGGTCCGCGGCCAGCTGGGCGTCCTGCGGGGACGGCCCGATGTCGATGCCCTCGGCGGTCTCGTCCAGCTCACGGGCGAGCCCGAACAGCTCCACGAGCGTCGAGCCGGCGGAGGCCAGCGCGGTACGCGGGCCCATCGACGGCTTGGTCTCGACGTCGATGATCAGCCGGTCGAAGTCGGTCCGCTGCTCGACGCGGGTCGCCTCGACGCGGTACGTCACCTTGAGCACGGGCGAGTAGATCGAGTCGACCGGGATCCGGCCGATCTCGGCGCCCGCCTGCTTGTTCTGCGCAGCGGTGACGTAGCCCCGGCCCCGCTCGACGGTCAGCTCCATGTCGAGCCGGCCCTTGCCGTTGAGGGTCGCGAGCTTCAGGTCCGGGTTGTGCACCGAGACACCGGCCGGGGGCTGGATGTCGCCGGCGGTCACGTCGCCCGGGCCCTGCTTGCGCAGGTACATGCTGACCGGCTCGTCGTGCTCGGAGCTGACGCACAGCTCCTTGATGTTCATGACGAGCTCGACCACGTCCTCCTTGACCCCGGGGATCGTGGTGAACTCGTGCAGGACACCGTCGATCTTGATCGAGGTGACCGCCGCACCGGGGATGGACGACAGCAAGGTACGCCGCAGCGAGTTGCCGAGCGTGTAGCCGAAGCCGGGCTCCAGCGGCTCGATGGTGAACCGGGACCGGGTCTCGTTGATCGACTCTTCGGAGAGAGACGGTCGCTGGCTGATGAGCATCTTTTCTCTTCTCTTCCGGGGCGCCCGCTATTTGACGCCCACGACACAACTGTTCCGGTGGCCCGCCCCGGAGGACGGGCCACCGCAACGAGCCCTTACTTGGAGTAGAGCTCGACGATCAGCTGCTCCTGGACCTGGGTGTCGATCACCTGGCGGGCCGGGAGCGAGTGCACGAGGACCTTCATCTGGCTGGGGATGGCCTCGAGCCACGCCGGAACGGTCTTGGAGCCGGCCTCGGCCTGCGCGACGATGAACGGGGTGAGCTCCTTGCTCTTGCCCCGGACCTCGACGATGTCGTGCTCCTTGACGCGGTACGACGGGATGTCGACCTTCTTGCCGTTCACCGTGAAGTGACCGTGCTTGACCAGCTGACGGGCCATGTCCCGGGACTTGGCGTAGCCGGCCCGGTAGACCACGTTGTCCAGCCGCGACTCGAGGATCTGCAGCAGAACCTCACCCGTCTTGGCCTTCTTGCCCACGGCCTCTTCGTAGTAGCCGCGGAACTGCTTCTCCAGCACGCCGTAGACACGGCGGGCCTTCTGCTTCTCACGGAGCTGGAGCAGGTACTCCGTCTCCTTCGTGCGGCCGCGGCCGTGCTGCCCGGGCGGGAACGGCCGGGACTCGAACGGGCACTTCGGGCCATCGCACTTGCTGCCCTTGAGGAACAGCTTCATCTTCTCCCGCCGGCAACGGCGGCAGTCAGCACCGGTGTAACGAGCCATCTCTCTCTAACCTCTCAGACCCGGCGACGCTTCGGCGGACGGCACCCGTTGTGCGGCTGCGGCGTGACGTCGGAAATCTGTCCGACCTCGAGACCGGCGGCCTGCAGCGAACGGATGGCGGTCTCCCGGCCGGAGCCGGGACCCTTGACGAACACGTCGACCTTGCGCATGCCGTGCTCCATGGCCCGACGCGCGGCGGCCTCGGCGGCCAGCTGCGCGGCGAACGGGGTCGACTTGCGGGAGCCCTTGAAGCCCACCTGGCCGGAGGAGGCCCAGGAGATGACCGCACCGGTCGGGTCCGTGATGGACACGATGGTGTTGTTGAAGGTGCTCTTGATGTGCGCCTGCCCGTGGGCGACGTTCTTGCGTTCCTTGCGCCGGACCTTCTTGACGGCGGCTCCGGCACGAGCCTTCGGTGGCATAAGTCTTCTGCGCTCCTATTACTTCTTGCCGGGCTTCTTCTTGCCGGCCACGGTCCGCTTCGGGCCCTTCCGGGTCCGCGCGTTGGTCTTGGTGCGCTGTCCACGCACGGGCAGACCGCGACGGTGCCGGATGCCGGCGTAGCAGCCGATCTCGACCTTGCGGCGGATGTCAGCGGCGACCTCGCGGCGCAGGTCGCCTTCAACCTTGTAGTTGCCCTCGATGTGGTTCCGGAGCTCGACGAGCTCCTCGTCCGTGAGGTCCCGAACGCGCTTGTCCGGCGAGATGCCGGTCGCGGCGAGCGTCTCCAGGGCGCGGGTGCGACCGACCCCGAAGATGTAGGTGAGCGCGATCTCCATCCGCTTTTCGCGGGGGAGATCCACGCCGACTAGACGTGCCATGTGCGGGCGTACTCCTCATGTCTGTGGCGGAGGTGTGGACCCGTCCCACCCCGCTGCCCGAGCGGGCCCCGGCCTCCGACCGGGGGTCAACCACGAGGGGTACGCGTGACGCGCACCGTCCGCGGCTGGGACGAGCTTGGTGATGTGGGGCGTCAGCCCTGGCGCTGCTTGTGGCGCGGGTCGGTGCAGATGACCATGACCCGGCCGTGCCGGCGGATAACCCGGCACTTGTTGCAGATCCTCTTGACGCTCGGCTTGACCTTCACGGTTGCCTTACTTCCCATCTGGCCCGGAGCGCGCAAGCGCGACCCGGACGTCGAAGACGGACACGGGACGTCCCGGCCGCCGTCAGGCTTACTTGTAGCGGTAGACGATGCGCCCGCGGGTCAGGTCGTACGGCGACAGTTCGACGACGACCCGGTCCTCCGGCAGGATGCGGATGTAGTGCTGCCGCATCTTGCCGCTGATGTGCGCGAGCACCTTGTGGCCGTTCGCGAGCTCCACCCGGAACATGGCGTTCGGCAGGGGCTCGATGACCCGACCCTCGATCTCGATGGCTCCGTCTTTTTTCGGCATGTACTCCGCTGTCCTGACGTCGGTTGCTCCGGACGGCCCACAACGTCTTACACGGGCCACCCGATCAAGATCAGGAAGCCCGCGCCAGCCGCGGCTCCGACTCCCACCGAAGCGCAGGGTGGGCATGGCGGAGTGGACGCTGTGCGCCGATCTGAAAGTGTACGCCGCGCGAAGCGCTGCCGCCAAACCGACCGGCAGGCAGGTCACCCGCAGGGCGTGGATGTGACGACCGTCATGCCTCCGGCAGCTCCCGGCCCGCGTCGTCCTCCCGCTTCGCCCGGCGTCGGGCGTCCCGCTCGACCTCCTTGCGCCGGCGGCGCTCGGCCGCCCTGGCCGGTTCCCCGGTCGCCAGCCCCTGCCAGATCTGGAACAGCACCACGGCACCCCACGGGCCGAGCACCCAGAGCGGCCAGTAGTACCCGAACCCGCCACCCAGCCCGGAGACGAACCAGATCGCGGTCAGGATCAGGGCCACCTTCAGCCAGGGGCCCCCGGTCTCCATCAGCCAGGCGGCGCGCTCCCCGCCCGCCGCCACCGGAGCCGGGCCGGCCACCGGCGCCGCCACGCTCTCCCCGGCCGCGCGGGGGGCCGGCAGCGCGCGCTCCCCGGGCAGGTCGCTCAGCAGGTCGTCCAGCTCGCCGTAGGTCTTGGCCCCGTACGCCCGCCCCAGTCGCTCGTCGTACTCGTGCAGGCCGAGGCGGCCCTCCTCCAGCGCCACCCGGAGGCGCTCCGCGATGGCCTCCCGGTCACTGTCGGCCGCCCGCATCTCCCGCTGCCCGTCCATGGCCGCAAGGATGCCACCGTCCCGCCACCGGGCGGAAACGCATGGCCGCATGATCCCTACCAGCTCGCCGAGGTTGCGGCATCGGACCCAGCCCGACACCGCCAGATCGCCGAACTGGAGTCGATCAACCAGCCCGGGCCGAGGCCGGGCCGAGGCCGGGCCGGGCCGGGCCGAGGGACTCCCGGCGCGGGCGTCAGCGGGCCGGGGAGTCCGCGGGCTGGCGGGAGGTGACCAGGTCGCCGAGCCGCGCCCGACCGCCGTCGACAGCGGTCAGCACCCACACCCCGTCGTCCAGCAGCGCCATCGAGTGCTCGACGTGCACCGCCATCGAGCGGTCCCGGGTCACCACCGTCCAGCCGTCGGACAGTTCGACGGTACGCGGGGAGCCGGCGGTGATCATCGGCTCGATGGCGAGCGCCAGGCCGGGCACCAGGCGCGGACCCTTGCCGGGGCGGCCGTGGTTGAGCACGTGCGGGTCCTGGTGCATCTCGGTGCCGATGCCGTGGCCGCCGTAGCCGTCCACGATGCCGTACCGCCCGCCCTTGCGGACCGCGGTCTCCACCGCGTGCGAGATGTCGGTGAGCCGGCCCCGACCGGACGCGGCACCCCGGGCCGCCGCGGCGATCCCGGCCCACATCGCGTCCTCGGCGACCTCGGCCATCCGCAGCAGCGCCGGGTCGACCTCCCCCACCGCCACCGTGACCGCCGCATCGCCGTGCCAGCCGTTCAGCACCGCGCCGCAGTCGATCGAGATCAGGTCGCCCTCGCGCAGCACCTGCTTCGGCGACGGGATGGCGTGCACCACCTGCTCGTTGACCGAGGAGCAGATCGACGCCGGGAAGCCGTGGTAGCCCTTGAACGACGGGACGGCGCCGGCCTCCCGGATGGTCGTCTCGGCGATCGCGTCCAGGTCGGCCGTCGTCACGCCGGGCGCGACCGCCTCCCGCATCCGAGACAGGGCGCGGGCGACCACCAGACCGGCGGCCCGCATCAGCTCGATCTGCTCGGGGGTCTTCAGCTGGACGTCCAGCTGGGGACGGCGCATGACGGCGTCACCTTTCGTTACACGGAACAGCGGGGCACGTCTCGCGTACCCCGCTGTTCGTACTCTATCCGCCGGTGTGAGGTCAGCCGCCGTACGACCGCAGGGCGTCGATGGCGCGGACGGTGACGTCCTCCACCGGCCCGGCCGCGTCGATGCCGACCAGCTTGCCCTGCGCGCCGTAGTAGTCGACAAGCGGCGCGGTCTTCTCGGAGTATTCCCGGAGCCGGGCGGCGATCGTCTCCGGCTTGTCGTCGTCCCGCTGGAACAGCTCCGCGCCGCAGCGGTCGCAGACGTCCTCCCGGCTGGGGGCGTCGAACTCGACGTGCCAGATCTTGCCGCAGCCGCGGCAGGTGCGCCGGCCGGAGAGGCGCCGGATCACCTCGTCGTCGTCGACGACCAGCTCCAGCACCAGGTCCAGCGCGGTGCCCAGGTCGGCGAGGAGCTTGTCCAGCTCGGCGGCCTGCGGCGTGGTCCGCGGGAAGCCGTCGAGCAGGAACCCCTCACCGGCGTCCGGCTCGTCGAGCCGGTCCCGGACCATGTTGATGGTGACGTCGTCCGGGACCAGCTTGCCGGCGTCCATGTAGCGCTTCGCCTCGACCCCCAGCGGCGTGCCCTGGGTGACGTTGGCCCGGAAGATGTCGCCGGTGGAGATCTTCGGCACCGAGAGGTGAGCGGCGATGAACTCCGCCTGTGTGCCCTTGCCCGCACCCGGCGGGCCAACCAGAACGAGTCGCATCTACCGCAGGAACCCTTCGTAGTTCCGCTGCATGAGTTGGCTCTCGATCTGCTTCACGGTCTCCAGACCGACGCCGACCATGATGAGCACAGCGGTGCCGCCGAACGGGAAGTTCTGGAACTGCTGGTTGTCCAACCAGATGAAGAAGAAGTTCGGCAGGATCGCGACGATGCCCAGGTAGAGCGCGCCCGGCAGGGTGATCCGGCTGAGGATGAAGTCGAGGTACTCGGCGGTCGGCTTGCCGGGGCGGATGCCCGGCACGAAGCCGCCGTACTTCTTCATGTTGTCCGCGACCTCGGTCGGGTTGAACGTGATCGACACGTAGAAGTACGTGAAGAAGATGATCAGCAGGAAGTAGATCGCGATGTGCTCCGGCGCGCTCGCCTTCACGATGTGGTTCTGGATCCAGGCCTGGGTCTTGCCCGGGTCGTTCTGGTCGAAGAACTGGAGCGCGAGCGTCGGCAGGTAGAGCAGCGACGAGGCGAAGATGACCGGGATGACGCCGGCCTGGTTCACCTTGAGCGGGATGTAGGTCGACGTGCCGCCGTACATCCGCCGGCCGATCATGCGCTTCGCGTACTGGACCGGGATCCGCCGCTGCGCCTGCTCGATGAAGGTGACCGCGGTGATGACCAGCAGCACCAGGGCGATGACGAGGAGGAACATCCCCCAGCCCTTGGTGGTCTTGATCTTCCAGCCCTCGCTGGGGAGCCGGGCCGCGATCGAGGTGAAGATCAGCACGGACATGCCGTTGCCGACGCCCCGGTCGGTGATCAGCTCGCCGAGCCACATCACCATGCCGGTGCCGGCGGTCATGGTCAGGACCAGGATGCCGAGGGTGAGCCAGTCCGGGATGCCGGTGCCCCGGGGCACGATCGGGAACTGGTCGCACTGGTTGTTGAACAGCTGCCCGGAGCGGGCCAGCGCCACGAACGCGGAGGACTGGAGGATGCCCAGGCCCAGCGTGAGGTAGCGGGTGTACTGGGTGATCTTCGCCTGACCGGCCTGGCCCTCCTTGCGGAGCTGCTCCAGGCGCGGGATCACCACCGTCAGCAGCTGCAGGATGATCGACGCGGTGATGTAGGGCATGATGCCCAGCGCGAAGACCGAGAGCTGGAGCAGCGCGCCACCGGAGAAGAGATCCAGCAGGTTGAGCACGCCGGTGCTGCCCTGGATGGTGTCGAGGCACTTCTGCACGTTGCCGTACGAGACGCCCGGGCTGGGCAGCGTGGCGCCCAGCCGGTAGACCGCGATGATGCCTACTGTGAACAGCAGCTTCTTGCGCAGGTCAGGCGTACGGAACGCACTGAGAAAGGCGGACAGCAACTTCTTCCTCCTGCGCGACGCGGGCCGCCGGTGACGATCCCTGGCGGGGCGGGGTGGATGCCGGGCCCAGTGCCCGGTATCCATGGCTGGCAACGGACTCTAACAGTCCGATCCCGGTCCGGGCAGATGTGCCCGGCTACATAAAACGAATCCGATGTTACCCGGCGCACACGTGGCCGGTAGACCATGACGCCCGCCCAGTTGCGAACAACTGAGCGGGCGCCACGAACATGCCTTACAGCTCGGTGACCGAGCCGCCGGCCGCGGTGATCTTCTCCTTGGCCGACGCGCTGAACGCGTGCGCCGACACCTGGAGGGAGACACCGCCGAGGTCGCCGGTGCCGAGCACCTTGACCGGGTGGCCCTTGCGGACCGCGCCGGACTCGACCAGCTCGACCGGGCCGACCTGGCCGCCGTTCGGGAAGAGCTCCGCCAGCCGGTCCAGGTTGACCACCTGGAACACGACCTTGAACTTGTTCTTGAAGCCCTTCATCTTCGGCAGGCGCATGTGGATGGGCATCTGCCCACCCTCGAACGCCGCCGAGATGTTCTTCCGGGCCTTCGAACCCTTGGTACCGCGACCGGCGGTCTTGCCCTTCGAGCCCTCACCGCGACCCACACGGGTCTTGTCGGTCTTGGCTCCGGGCGCCGGGCGCAGGTGGTGCACCTTGATCGTCATTACTCGACCTCCTCGACCTTCACGAGGTGGTTGACCGTGAAGATCATGCCACGGATCTCCGGCCGGTCCTCCTTGACCACCACGTCGTTGATCCGCTTGAGCCCGAGCGAACGCAGCGAGTCACGCTGGTTCTGCTTGCGCCCGATCCCGGACCGGACCTGGGTGACCTTCAGACGTGCCATCAGGACGCCACCCCCGCACGCGACGCCAGCATGGCGGCCGGCGCGACGTCCTCCACCGGCAGGCCACGACGCGCCGCGACCTGCTCGGGGGACTCGAGCCCCTTCAGGGCCGCCACGGTGGCGTGCACGATGTTGATCGGGTTGGACGAGCCGAGGCTCTTGGAGAGCACGTCGTGGATGCCCGCGCACTCCAGCACGGCACGCACCGGGCCACCGGCGATGACGCCCGTACCGGCCGAGGCCGGCTTGAGCAGCACCACACCGGCGGCGTCCTCGCCCGTGACCGGGTGCGGGATCGACTGACCGATCCGCGGCACCTTGAAGAAGTGCTTCTTGGCCTCCTCGACACCCTTGGCGATCGCCGCGGGCACCTCCTTGGCCTTTCCGTAGCCCACGCCGACGGTGCCGTCGCCGTCGCCCACGATCACGAGGGCGGTGAAGCTGAAGCGACGACCACCCTTCACGACCTTGGCGACGCGGTTGATCGCGACGACCCGCTCGAGGTGCGGGGTCTTCTCGACGGGCGCGTTTCCGCGGCCGCCCTCACGGCGGTTGTCGCGGCGACCACCCTCGTTGCCACCGGACCCGCCGCCACGGCGCTGTTGACCTGGCATCAGCAGCCTTCCTTCTCTCTCGTGACGGGGTTTCTAGAACTCGAGCCCGGCTTCGCGGGCGGCGTCGGCAAGCGCGGCGACCCGCCCCGCGTACCGGTTGCCACCGCGGTCGAAGACGACCTTCGAGACGCCGGCGGCCTTGGCACGCTCGGCGAGCAGGGCGCCGACCTTGCCGGCCAGGGCGCTCTTGTCGCCCTCGGAGCCGCGCAGCGAGGCGTCCATGGTCGAGGCCGACGCCAGGGTGTGACCCTTGGTGTCGTCGACGACCTGGGCGACCATGTGCCGCAGGGAACGGGTGACGACGAGGCGGGGACGCTCGCCGGTGCCGCTGACGTTCTTGCGGACCCGGAAGTGCCGACGCGCACGCCCGACGGCACGCTTGGCGGCAACGCCGCGGCGGCGCTTGAGCAGCGTGGCGCTCACTTCTTACCTGCCTTTCCAGCCTTGCGGCGGATGACCTCGCCCTGGTACTTCACGCCCTTGCCCTTGTAGGGCTCCGGCGGGCGGATCTTCCGGATGTTGGCGGCGATCTCGCCGACCTGCTGCTTGTCGATGCCGGCCACGTGGAACAGCGTGGGCCGCTCGACCGTGAAGGTGATGCCCTCCGGCGCCTGCACCACGACCGGGTGCGAGAACCCGAGCGCGAACTCCAGGTCCTTGCCCTTGGCGGTCACGCGGTAACCGGTGCCGGCGATCTCCAGGCTCTTGCGGTAGCCCTCGGTCACCCCGACGATCATGTTCGCCACCAGGGTACGGCTCAGGCCGTGCAGTTCCTTGGCCTTGCGCTCGTCGTTGGGCCGGTTCACGAGCAGCTCGCCGTTGTCGCTGCGCTCCGCCGTGATCGGCTCGGCCAGCACGTGGCTCAGCTCGCCCTTGGGGCCCTTGACCTTGACGGTCTGGCCGTCGATCGTGATGTCGACGCCGGATGGCACCGGGATCGACTTACGTCCAATACGCGACATTTCTACCAGTCTCCCGTTACCAGACGAAGGCGAGGACTTCCCCGCCAACACTCCGCTTGCGGGCCTGCCGGTCGGTGAGCAGCCCCTGGGACGTCGAAATGATCGCCACGCCCAGCCCGCCGAGCACCCGCGGGAGCCCGTCCGACTTGGCGTACACCCGGAGACCGGGCTTGGACACGCGCTTGATGCCGGCCAGGCTCCGCTCGCGGCTCTGGCCGTACTTCAGCTCGACGACCAGTCGCTTGCCGACGGCACCCTCCTCGGGGTCCTCGACCGACCAGGCGGCGATGTAACCCTCGGCCTTGAGGACCTCGGCGATGTTCGCCTTGATCTTCGAGTAGGGCATCGTCACCCGGTCGTGGTACGCCTGGTTGGCGTTACGCAGACGCGTGAGCATGTCTGCGATCGGGTCGGTCATCGTCATGAAAACTCGTCAACCTTTCTCGCCGGGGTTCCCCGGGCCAGGCCCGGGGCCTACGGCGAAGAGACAGTTCAGCTGACGCGCCGGAGCGCGCCTGGCTATTACCAGGAAGCCTTGGACACGCCGGGCAGCTCACCGCGGTGGGCCATCTCCCGGATGCACACCCGGCAGAGACCGAACTTGCGGTAGACCGCCTTCGGACGCCCGCACCGCTGGCAGCGGGTGTACGCGCGAACCGAGAACTTCGGCTTCGCGGCCGCCTTGAGGATCAGCGCCTTCTTGGCCATCTCAGTTCTCCTTGAACGGGAAGCCCAGGAGCTTGAGCAGCGCCCGGCCCTCGTCGTCGGTCGTGGCGGTCGTGACCACCGTGATGTCCATGCCCCGCTGGCGATCGATCTTGTCCTGGTCGATCTCGTGGAACACCGACTGCTCGGTCAGACCGAACGTGTAGTTGCCGTGCCCGTCGAGCTTGCGCCCGTCCAGACCGCGGAAGTCGCGGATACGCGGCAGCGCGATGGACAGCAGCCGGTCCAGGAACTCCCACATCCGGTCGCCCCGCAGGGTGACCTTCGCGCCGATCGGCATGCCCTCGCGGAGCTTGAACTGCGCGATGGACTTGGTGGCCCGCCGGACCAGCGGCTTCTGACCGGTGATCGTGGCCAGGTCGCGGACGGCGCCGTCGATCAGCTTGGCGTCCCGAGCGGCCTCGCCGACACCCATGTTGACCACGATCTTGACCAGACCGGGCACCTGCATGGGGTTGCCGTAGGCGTACTGCTCCTGCAGCTTCGCCACGACCTCGTTGCGGTACCGCTCCTTGAGACGCGGCAGGGTCTTCGTTTCGGTAGCCGTGGTCATCACAGGTCCTTACCGGTGCTACGCGCGATGCGGACCTTCTGGCCGTTGTCGTCGATCCGGTAGCCGACGCGGGTCGGCTTGCCGTCGGAGTCCACGACCATCACGTTCGAGACGTGGATCGGGGCTTCCTGGGTGACGATGCCACCGGTCTTGGCGCCACGCTGGGTGGTGCTGATGCGAGTGTGCTTCTTGACCCGGTTCACGCCCTCGACCAGGACCTTGTCCTGCCGCGGGTAGGCCGCGATGACCTTGCCCTTGGCACCCTTGTCCTTGCCGGCGATGACGACGACCGTGTCGCCCTTCTTGACCTTCACGGTCACAACACCTCCGGCGCGAGAGAGATGATCTTCATGAACCGCTTGTCCCGCAGCTCGCGGCCCACCGGGCCGAAGATGCGGGTGCCGCGCGGGTCCCCGCCGTCCTTGATGATGACGGCGGCGTTCTCGTCGAAGCGGATGTACGACCCGTCCGGCCGCCGCCTCTCCTTGGCGGTCCGAACGACGACGGCCTTGACGACGTCGCCCTTCTTCACGCCGGCACCGGGGATCGCGTCCTTGACCGTGGCCACGATGACGTCGCCGATGCTCGCGTAGCGCCGACCGGAGCCACCGAGAACCCGGATGCACAGGATCTCCCGGGCACCCGTGTTGTCGGCGACGCGCAGTCGCGACTCCTGCTGAATCACGTCTATCTCCTATGTCTGCCGGTTCTCCGGCCGCCGGGGGCGGCCGGAGCCTGGCGGAACCTGCGCCCGACCGATACCGGCCGAGCTCGAGCCTTCGCTACTTGGCCTTCTCGAGGATCTCCACGAGCCGCCACCGCTTGGTGGCGGAGAGCGGCCGGGTCTCCATAATCACGACCCGGTCACCGGTGCCGGCCGAGTTCTGCTCGTCGTGCACCTTCAGCTTGCGCGTACGGCGCATGATCTTGCCGTACAGCGCGTGCTTGACCCGGTCCTCGACCTCGACCACGACGGTCTTGTCCATCTTGTCGCTCACCACGAGGCCCTCACGGACCTTACGGCGGGCCCGCACGGTGGCGGTGGCGTTCTCGTCACTCATGATGCAGTCACCTCAGTCGGCGCGGTCGAGAGACCCAACTCACGCTCACGCATGATCGTGTAGATCCGGGCGATCTCCCGACGGATGACCTGCAGCCGCCGGTTGTTGTCCAGCTGCCCGGTCGCGCCCTGTACGCGGAGGTTGAACAGCTCCGCCTTCGCCTCACGCAGCTTCGTGACCAGCTCCTCCTCGGAGAGCTCACGCAGCTCGGAGGCCTTGACGCCCGCTGCCATCAGGATTCACCCACTTCGCGCGTAACAATGCGGCACTTCATCGGGAGCTTGTGGATCGCGCGACGCATCGCCTCTCGCGCGATCTGCTCGTTGGGGAAGGACATCTCGAAGAGGACCCGCCCCGGCTTCACGTTGGCGACCCACCACTCGGGAGAACCCTTACCGGAACCCATCCGGGTCTCGGCCGGCTTCTTGGTAAGCGCCTGGTCCGGGAAGATCGTGATCCAGACCTTGCCGCCACGCTTGATGTGACGGGTCATCGCGATACGTGCCGACTCGATCTGGCGGTTGGTCACGTACGCCGGCTCGAGAGCCTGGATCCCGAACTCGCCGAACACCACCCGGTTACCACCCTTGGACGCGCCACTGCGGTCCGGGTGGTGCGGCTTGCGGAAGCCCTTCGGGGGCTTGCGCGGCATCAGCATCTGTCAGCCCTCCTGCTGCTGTTCTGCCGGCTGGGTCGTAGCCGCGGCCGCGGCCACGGCTCCGGCGTCGACCGGCTCACCGGCCGGCGTCTCCGCCTGCTGCGCGATGGTGGTCGCGGCAGCCCGGCCGGCCTCGGTACCGCCGGCGGTCGTACCCGACGAGCCCGACCGGCCACGACGCGGCCGCTCCGGCCGGTCGCCACGGTCGCGGCGCGGGCCGCGCGACGGGGCGGTCTCGGCCGGGGTCTCGCGACCCGGGACGGCGTCGCCCTTGTAGATCCAGACCTTCACGCCGATCCGGCCGAAGGTGGTACGGGCCTCGAAGAAGCCGTACTCGATGTTGGCCCGCAGCGTGTGCAGCGGGACGCGGCCCTCGCGGTAGAACTCGGTCCGGCTCATCTCGGCGCCGCCGAGACGGCCCGAGACCTGAACCCGGATGCCCTTGCAGGCCGGGTTCTTCATCGCGGACTGCATCGACTTGCGCATGGCCCGACGGAAGCTGACCCGGCTGGACAGCTGCTCGGCGACGCCCTGGGCGACCAGCTGAGCGTCGGCCTCGGGGCTCTTCACCTCGATGATGTTCAGCTGGACCTGCTTGCCGGTGAGCTTCTCCAGCTCGCCGCGGATCCGGTCGGCCTCCGCACCCTTACGGCCGATGACGATGCCCGGCCGGGCGGTGTGGATGTCGACGCGGACCCGGTCCCGGGTGCGCTCGATGTCGACCTTGGAGATGCCGGCGCGCTCGAGGCCCTTGGACATCATCCGGCGGATCTTGACATCCTCGCCGATGTAGTCCTTGTAGAGCTTGTCCGCGAACCAGCGGGACTTCCAGTCGGTCGAGATGCCGAGCCGGAACCCAGTGGGGTGAACCTTCTGACCCATTACTCGGCACCCTCCGTCGTGCTCTGCGCCTGCGCCGGCTCGGCCTGCTTGGCCGGAGCGGCCTTCTTGGCCGACTTCCTCGGCGCGGCCGGAGCCACCGCCTCGACCGCCACGGTGATGTGGCACGTCCGCTTGCGGATCCGGTACGCCCGGCCCTGCGCCCGCGGCCGGAACCGCTTCATCGTCGGGCCCTCGTCGACGAACGCCTCGCTGACGAGCAGCGCGTCGGGGTCCAGCCGCTCGTTGTTCTCCGCGTTGGCGATCGCGCTAGCGAGCACCTTGTACACCTGCTCGCTCGCAGCCTGCGGCGCGAACTGCAGCACCGTGAGCGCCTCCTTCGCGGGCAGGCCGCGGACGAGGTTGACCACCCGGCGCGCCTTCATCGGCGAGATGCGCACGTGCCGCGCAACCGCCCGCGCGCCCGGAAGCACCGGAGCGTCGCCCTTTCCTGGCATCGCTGTAACCCCTTGTTCCTCTATCCGTATGCCCGCGGCGTCAGCGCCGGCGGCTCTTCCGGTCGTCCTTCTCGTGACCCTTGAACGTGCGGGTCAGCGCGAACTCGCCGAGCTTGTGCCCGACCATGGCCTCGGTCACGAAGACCGGGACGTGCTTGCGTCCGTCGTGCACGGCGATCGTGTGACCCAGCATCTCCGGGATGATCGTCGAGCGCCGCGACCAGGTCTTGATCACGTTCTTCGAGCCCTTGTCGTTCTGCGTCTCCACCTTCTTGAGCAGGTGGTCGTCGACGAACGGGCCCTTCTTCAGGCTGCGAGGCATGTCTTATCTCCCTCAGCCGCGCTTACGCGTGGCGTAACGGCGGCGGACGATCAGCCGGTCGCTCGGCTGGCCCTTACGACGGGTGCGGCCCTCGGGCTTACCCTGCGGGTTGACCGGGTGGCGACCACCGGAGGTCTTACCCTCACCACCACCGTGCGGGTGGTCGACCGGGTTCATGGCGACACCACGGACGGTCGGGCGCTTGCCCTTCCAGCGCATGCGGCCGGCCTTGCCCCAGTTGATGTTCGACTGGTCGGCGTTGCCGATCTCGCCGACGCTGGCGCGGCAGCGCACGTCGACCCGCCGGATCTCGCCGGACGGCATACGCAGGGTCGCGTACGCGCCCTCACGGCCGAGCAGCTGGATGCCGACGCCGGCCGAGCGGGCCAGCTTGGCGCCGCCGCCCGGACGCAGCTCCACGTTGTGGATGGTGGTACCCACCGGGATGTTGCGCAGCGGCAGGTTGTTGCCCGGCTTGATGTCGGCGCCCGGACCGGACTCGACGCGGTCGCCCTGCTTCAGGTCCTTCGGCGCGAGGATGTAGCGCTTCTCGCCGTCGGCGTAGTGCAGCAGCGCGATGCGCGCGGTGCGGTTCGGGTCGTACTCGATGTGGGCGACCTTCGCCGGCACGCCGTCCTTGTCGACCCGCTTGAAGTCGATCAGACGGTACTGCCGCTTGTGACCGCCACCGTGGTGCCGGGTGGTGATCCGGCCGTGGGCGTTGCGTCCGCCCTTCTTCGGCAGCGGAGCCAGCAGCGACTTCTCCGGCGTGGACCGGGTGATCTCGGCGAAGTCGGCGACGCTCGAACCGCGTCGGCCCGGCGTCGTCGGCTTGTACTTACGGATAGCCATTGTCTACACCCCTCAGCTGACCGGGCCGCCGAAGGCCTCGATACGGTCACCGTCAGCCAGCTTCACCATCGCGCGCTTGGTGTCCTTGCGCTTGCCGAACCCGGTGCGGGTCCGCTTGCGCTTGCCCTCGCGGTTGAGCGTGTTGACCGTCAGGACGCGGACGTTGAAGATCTGCTGGATAGCGATCTTGATCTCGGTCTTGTTCGCGTCCGGGTGCACCAGGAAGGTGTACCAGTTCCGGTTCAGCTCGCTGTAGCTCTTCTCCGAGACGACCGGCGCGACGATGACGTCACGCGGATCGGCGATCGTGCTCACTTGCCACCCTCCTCGGTGGTCTCGGCTGGCACGCCCAGGAACTCGTCCAGGGCCTCCTTGGTGAAGACCACGTCGTCGGCCACCAGCACGTCGTAGGTGTTGAGCTGGCCGGCCTCGATCAGGTGCACCCGGCTGTCCCGCGCGTTGCGCAGGTTCCGCAGCGACACCCAGTTCAGCTCGTCGGTGCTGCTCAGCACGACCAGGACCCGACGGGCGCTGGTCAGCTTGGTCAGCGTGGCCAGGGCCGCCTTGGTCGACGGCTGCTCGCCCGAGACGAACGCCTCGACGACGTGCACCTGGCCGGCGCGGGCCCGGTCGGAGAGGGCGCCACGCAGGGCGGCGGCCTTCATCTTCTTCGGGGTCCGCTGGCTGTAGTCGCGCGGCACCGGGCCGTGGACCACGCCACCGCCGGCGAACTGCGGCGCGCGGGTCGAGCCCTGGCGGGCACGACCGGTGCCCTTCTGCTTGTAGGGCTTCCGGCCACCGCCGGAGACCTCGCCGCGGCTCTTGGTCTTGTGCGTACCCTGCCGGGCCGCCGCGAGCTGAGCCACCACGACCTGGTGCATCAGCGCGATGTTCGCCTGCACGTCGAAGATGTCGGCCGGCAGCTCGACGGAGCCGCTCTTGCCGCCTTCGACGTTGAGGACGTCAACGGTGGTCACTTGGCCACACCGCCCTTCTTCACCTTCGCCTTGGCCGCGGTGCGGACCAGGACCAGCGCGCCCTTCGGGCCAGGGATGGCACCGCGGACGAGCAGGAGGTTGTTCTCGGTGTCGACCGCCTGGACGGTCAGGTTCTGGACGGTGTAGCGCACGCCACCCATCCGGCCCGCCATCCGGGTGCCCTTGAAGACGCGACCCGGGGTCGCGCAGGCGCCGATCGAGCCGGGCGAGCGGTGCTTGCGCTCGACACCGTGGCTGGCGCGCAGACCGTGGAAGCCGTGCCGCTTCATCGGGCCGGCGTAGCCCTTGCCCTTGGTCTTGCCGGTCACGTCGATCACGGCGCCGACCGGGAACTCGCCGACGGTGACCTCCTGGCCCGGCGCGTAGTCCGCGGCGTCGGCGGTGCGCAGCTCGACGATGTGCCGGCGCGGCGCGACGTCCGCCTTGGCGTAGTGCCCGGCGACCGGCTTCTTGACCTTGCGCGGGTCGATGGCTCCGTAGGCGAGCTGAACGGCGGAGTAGCCGTCCTTGTCGGCGCTACGGACCTGGCTCACGACGCACGGGCCGGCCTCGACCACGGTCACGGGGACAACCTTGTTGTTGTCCCAGACCTGGGTCATGCCGAGCTTGGCGCCCAGGATCCCCTTGACTTGCCTGTCCATTTGATCGATCCCTACAGCTTGATCTCGATGTCGACGCCAGCCGGCAGGTCGAGGCGCATGAGCGAGTCGACCGTCTTCGGGGTCGGGTCGATGATGTCGATCAGACGCTTGTGCGTGCGCATCTCGAAGTGCTCGCGCGAGTCCTTGTACTTGTGCGGCGAGCGGATGACGCAGAAACGGTTGATCTCCGTGGGCAGCGGCACCGGGCCCGCGACCTGCGCCCCGGTACGCGTCACCGTCTCGACGATCTTCCGAGCCGACGAGTCGACGACCTCGTGGTCATAGGCCTTGAGCCGGATGCGGATCTTCTGTCCCGCCATGGTGGCTTCTGTTCCTTCTCTCGATGCCGCTGTCTTGCGGGCACCTGTACCGGCTGGTGCAGGCCCCACTTCGCCGACCCCCGCGGTCGGGCGTGTCGCGCCCGTGGACCAGGCTCCGCCCCGAGGCTCCGGAGCGATTCTCTGACCGCGCGGTGGGTCATGACGCCGATCGCGGATACCGCGACCTGGACGCCGCGCGAGGGTGGTTGACCGCCGATGGCGATCAACCACCCCACGCGAAACGATCTGACTCCCGGAGGTCCAGCCTCAACCGGACGCAGGTGACCGACCGTCGTTACGCAACCTGACTAGTATGCCGCACGACCGGCGGCAACGCTAATCGGGGTTACCCAGCTCACTTGATGATCTTGGTGACGCGACCCGCGCCGACCGTACGACCACCCTCGCGAATCGCGAACTTCAGGTTGTCCTCCATGGCGATGGGCTGGATCAGCTTCACCGACATCGAGGTGTTGTCGCCCGGCATGACCATCTCGGTGCCCTCGGGCAGCGTGACGACGCCGGTGACGTCCGTGGTCCGGAAGTAGAACTGCGGACGGTAGTTCTGGAAGAACGGGGTGTGGCGGCCACCCTCCTCCTTGGAGAGGATGTAGACCGTCGCCTCGAACTCCGTGTGCGGGGTCGTGGTGCCCGGCTTGATGACGACCATGCCGCGCTCGACGTCCTCGCGCTTGGTGCCACGCAGCAGCAGGCCGACGTTCTCGCCTGCGCGGGCGTCGTCCAGGGTCTTCCGGAACATCTCGATCGCGGTGACCTTGGTCTTGAAGCCCTTCTCGCGGATGCCGACGACCTCGACGTCCTCGTTCGGGAGCAGCACGCCACGCTCGACACGACCGGTGACGACGGTGCCACGACCGGTGATCGTGAACACGTCCTCGACGGGCATGAGGAACGGCTTCTCGGTCTCGCGCTCCGGCTGCGGGATCGCGGTGTCGACCGCGCTCATCAGCTCCAGCAGCTTCTCGGTCCAGACCGGGTCGCCCTCGAGCGCCTTCAGCGCGGAGACCTGGACGACCGGCAGGTCGTCACCCGGGTACTCCTGCGAGGAGAGCAGCTCGCGGACCTCGAGCTCGACGAGCTCCAGGAGCTCCTCGTCGTCGACCATGTCGCTCTTGTTGAGCGCCACGACGATGTACGGCACACCGACCTGACGGGCCAGCAGCACGTGCTCGCGGGTCTGCGGCATCGGGCCGTCGGTCGCCGCCACCACCAGGATCGCGCCGTCCATCTGCGCGGCACCGGTGATCATGTTCTTGATGTAGTCGGCGTGACCGGGGCAGTCGACGTGCGCGTAGTGACGCGCCTCGGTCTGGTACTCGACGTGCGCGATCGAGATCGTGATGCCGCGGGCCTTCTCCTCCGGCGCCTTGTCGATCTCGTCGAACGGCGTGTACGGGTTCAGGTCCGGGTACTGGTCGTGCAGGACCTTCGTGATGGCCGCCGTCAGCGTCGTCTTACCGTGGTCGATGTGACCAATGGTGCCGATGTTGACGTGCGGCTTAGTCCGCTCGAACTTCGCCTTCGCCACTGGTGTCCTCCTGGTGGACTTTCTTGGTTCGTTCGCCCCGGTGCGCCGGTCGGCGCGTAGGACTCTGTCGACAGCCTTTCCGGCCTGACGGCCGGATAGCCTTTGTGGGTTCTGCGGCGATGAAGCCTACAGGCCCGGATTCACACAACCCGACCGAGGTGGCCGCGGGCGGGATATCCCTCCCGCGGCCGGCCCCGGATCACCGGGTCAGCTACGGGTGAGCGTCACTCACCCGTCGCCTTGGCGATGATCTCCTTCGCCACGCTCTGCGGCACTTCGGCGTAGGAGTCGAACTGCATGCTGTAGCTAGCCCGGCCCTGGGTCTTCGACCGCAGGTCGCCGACGTAGCCGAACATCTCCGACAGCGGCACCAGAGCCCGGACGACGCGAGCGCCGCTGCGCTCCTCCATCGCCTGGATGATGCCCCGACGGGAGTTGAGGTCGCCGATGACGTCACCCATGTTCTCCTCAGGAGTGGTGACCTCAACAGCCATCATCGGCTCGAGCAGTGCGGGGTCGGCCTTGCGGGCCGCCTCCTTCATCACCATCGAGCCGGCGATCTTGAATGCCATCTCCGACGAGTCGACCTCGTGGTACTGGCCGTCCAGCAGCGTCAGCTTGACACCCACCAGCGGGAAGCCGGCGAGAATGCCGTACTGCATGGCGTCCTGGGCGCCGGCGTCCACCGACGGGATGAACTCCCGGGGGATGCGGCCACCGGTGACGGCGTTCGCGAACTCGTAGGTCGGCGAGTCGTTGCCCATGGGCAGCGGCTCGACGCTCACGATGACGCGGGCGTACTGGCCGGAGCCACCGGTCTGCTTCTTGTGGGTGTACTCGATCTTCTCCACCTTGCGGCGGATGGTCTCGCGGTACGCCACCTGCGGCTTACCGATGTTCGCCTCGACGTTGAACTCGCGGCGCATCCGGTCGACCAGGATGTCCAGGTGCAGCTCGCCCATGCCGGAGATGACCGTCTGACCGGTCTGGTCGTCCAGCTTGACGCGGAAGGTCGGGTCCTCCTCGGCCAGCCGCTGGATGGCGGTGCTGAGCTTCTCCTGGTCGGCCTTGGTCTTCGGCTCGATCGCGACCTCGATGACCGGCTCCGGGAAGGTCATCGACTCCAGGATGACCGGGTTCGCCGAGTCGCAGAGCGTGTCGCCGGTGGTGGTCTGCTTCAGACCCTGCACCGCGATGATGTCGCCGGCCTGGGCCGAGCCACGCTCTTCCCGCTTGTTGGCGTGCATCTGGTAGATCTTGCCGATGCGCTCCTTGCGGTCCTTGGTGGAGTTGACCACCTGGGTGCCGGTCTCGACCACACCGGAGTAGACCCGGACGTAGGTGAGCTTGCCGAGGTGCTTGTCGGTCTGGATCTTGAACGCCAGGCCGGAGAACGGCTCCGACTTCGACGGCTTCCGCAGCATCGGCGTCTCGCCGTCGGTGGCCGTACCCTCGATCGCCGGAACGTCCAGCGGCGACGGCAGGAAGTCGATGACGGCGTCGAGCATGGGCTGCACGCCCTTGTTCTTGAACGCCGAACCGCAGAGCACCGGGTTGGCCTTGCCCGCGATGGTGGCACGACGGATGGCGGCCTTGATCTCCTCGACGGAGATCTCCTCGCCCTCCAGGTACTTCTCCATCACCGCGTCGTCGACGTCGGCCAGGGTCTCCATCAGCTTCTCGCGCCACTCGGCCGCGGAGTCGGCCAGCTCGGCCGGGATCTCCTCGATCGCGTAGTCCTCACCCTTCTGGGTCTCCCCGCGCCAGGTGAGGGCGCGCATGCCGATCAGGTCGACGACGCCGATGTGGTCGCCCTCGAGACCGATCGGGATCTGGAGCACCAGCGGGGTGGCGTTGAGCCGGTCGATCATCATCTGCACGCAGCGGAAGAAGTCGGCGCCGGTCCGGTCGAGCTTGTTGACGAAGCACATCCGGGGGACGTTGTACTTGTCCGCCTGGCGCCAGACGTTCTCCGTCTGGGGCTCCACACCGGCCACGCCGTCGTACACCGCGACCGCACCGTCCAGAACACGCAACGACCGCTCCACCTCGACCGTGAAGTCGACGTGGCCGGGCGTGTCGATGATCTGGATCGTGTGGCCCTTCCACTCGCACTTCGTGGCGGCGGAAGTGATCGTGATACCGCGCTCCTGCTCCTGCTCCATCCAGTCCATGACGGCGGCGCCCTCGTGGACCTCGCCGATCTTGTACGTGATGCCGGTGTAGAAGAGGATTCGCTCGGTGGTCGTGGTCTTACCGGCATCGATGTGCGCCATGATGCCGATGTTGCGTACGTTGGCGAGCGCGTCTGCGGCGGCCACTTCAATCCCTACTTATCGTCGTCTCGACACAACTGGTGGTTGGTTCCGGCGCCTGGTGGGCGCCGGAACCTCAGGTGTTACCAGCGGTAGTGCGCGAAGGCCTTGTTGGACTCGGCCATCTTGTGCGTGTCCTCGCGCCGCTTGACGGCGGCACCGAGGCCGTTGCTCGCGTCCAGCAGCTCGTTCATCAGCCGCTCGATCATGGTCTTCTCGCGGCGCGCCCGGGAGTAGGTCACCAGCCAGCGCAGACCGAGCGTGGTCGCGCGGGCCGGCCGGACCTCGACCGGAACCTGGTAGGTGGCGCCACCGACCCGGCGGCTGCGGACCTCGAGCGTCGGCTTCACGTTGTCCATCGCCCGCTTGAGCGTGACGACGGGGTCGGTGCCGGACTTCTCGCGGCAGCCCTCCAGGGCGGCGTACACGATGCGCTCGGCGAGCTGACGCTTGCCGCGCAGCAGGATCTTGTTCACCAGCTGGGTGACCAGCGGCGAGTTGTACACCGGGTCAGCGACCAGCGGATTCCGCGGAGCGGGTCCCTTACGCGGCATGTCAGCTCTTCTCCTTCTTCGCGCCGTAACGGCTGCGAGCCTGCTTGCGGTTGCGGACACCCTGGGTGTCCAGCGAGCCGCGCACGATCTTGTACCGCACGCCGGGGAGGTCCTTCACACGGCCGCCACGCACGAGCACGATCGAGTGCTCCTGCAGGTTGTGGCCGACGCCCGGGATGTAGGCGGTCACCTCGATCTGGCTGCTGAGCTTGACACGAGCGACCTTGCGCAGCGCCGAGTTCGGCTTCTTCGGGGTGGTGGTGTACACGCGGGTGCACACGCCGCGCCGCTGGGGAGACCCCTTGAGCGCCGGGGTCTTGGTCTTGGTCGTCTTGGCCTGTCGGCCCTTCCGGACCAGCTGCTGAATGGTGGGCACCGGGTTTCTCCGCTCCCTTCGGCCGCTGCGAGGCGACCGCGCCGTCTGCTCTAGCCGGCCTGATGGACGGCTCTCCTACATTCCAGCCGGGGCCACCTGACGGGGGTCCCAGCACCCGCGGTCGGGCGTGTCGCCCGAGTCACGGCCCGGCAGCGTCGCTTGCGCGTCGTACCGGATCTTTGGTCTTCGTGTGCGACCGCGCGATCACCGGGTGACCGGCTCCAGCGCACGCACGCATTGCCCGGGCTGGCCCGGGCGCAAGGGGAAAGAGTACCTATCACAGCCGCGCCGGTCAAAACGGATCGGCTCGGGAGGACCGCGTCGCAGCCCCGCCGACCGGCTTCCGGATCGCCGGCGCGCCCTCGATGGGCACCTACGTCGTCAAGTGTACCGGCTCGTCCCGGGCCCGACCCGGCGGCCCCGGCCCACCCAGACCCGGCCATTCCGGTCACAACCGGCCATCGACCCGAGCGGGCTCAGGTGATCTGCACCACCAACGCGATTCCCAACCCGATCACGCTCAACACCAGCCCCACCGCGCCGCAGCTGAGCCCGGCCACCGCCAGGCCGGCCCCGGTGAACCGGACCGCCGGCGGCGGCGCCGGACGCCGGATCTGCCGGCGGGCGAACAGCCAGGCCACGATCGCTCCGACGCCGGCGAGCGCGCCGAGCACGGTGAAGGCCCCGGCCGCCCAGGCGCCACCGTAGTCGGGACCGGCGACGCCGAAGCAGAAGACCAGCAGCGACACCAGGATCGAGCCGATCCCGGTGACCAGCGAGCCGATCGCCAGGCCGGAGGTGACCGGCGGCACGTCGAGGTGGACCACCCCGAACGGCGTGCCCGGCACCGCGTCGACCCGCTTCGGCGGCCGGGGCGCCTCCCGCGGGGGCGGCGGGAACGCCGGCGGTCCGCCCGCCGGACCCCACCCACCGCCGTGGGCCGGCCCGCTCCCCGGGTACGCCCCGAGCGCCGGCCCGGAACCGCCGTACCCGCCCTGCCCCGGGTGGTACGGCGAGCCGTGCGCTCCGGACGGGTACGGCCCACCGGATCCCGGGCCGGGCGCGCTCGACGAATACGGCCCTGCGGACCCCGGGTCGTGCGTGCCCGGCGAAAACGGACCGGGCCCCGGGCCGTGCATCCCCGGCGGGTACGGTCCCGCCGGCGGCCAGGGGCCGGGCGGCGCGGAGTGCGGGGCCGGCACCGATCCCGGCGGCGCGGAGTGCGGGGCCGGTTCCGGCGCGGAGTGCGGGGGCGGCGCGGCGTGCGGGGCGGCCCACGGGCTGACCGCGTCGGCGGCCGGCGGCGCGGCGGGATCCGGCCCGGCACCTGGGCGGGTCGGGTCGCCTCCCGGCGGGGCCGGTTCCGTCACGGCGTCCTCCTGTCCACATGGCTCACCCGCCACGCGGCGGACACCGGCCAAGGCTACCGTCGCGGGTCACCACCGGGTGGACGGGCGCGGAGCCGCTCCCCCGCCGGGTCAGTCGAAGTTCGGGGCGAAGTCGTGCCCGAACGAGGCGTCGGCGTGCCGGACCACGCCGATCACCACCGCGGCCACCACCGCGACCGCGGTCAGCACCAGGCCGATCCGGGCCAGCCGCTCACCGCGGCGCAGCCAGTCGGCGCCGGTGAGGTAACCCCCCGAGGCGTACGCCTCCCGGCGGGCCTGCCGGGCCAGGGTGAGCGCGAGCGTGGCGGGCACCGCCCCGCCGACGAAGAAGCCGGTCAGCGCGCCGATCAGGCCGAGGGCGAAGACGGCGCGGGCCTTCGTGGAGCGGACCGGCTGAGGATCGTGCGGATGGCGTTGCGCCTGCGGCACGACGGGCACCTGCTGCCCCGGCACGGTCGTCATGCCTCCCATTCTGCCCCCGCCCGGACGAGCCGGCGCGCCAGCTCGCCGAGGTGGCGGCATCCGGGCGTACCGGTGTGGGGCAGGCGGTCCCGGACGCGACGAGGCCCCCGGCGGGTGCCGGGGGCCTCGTCGTTCGTGCGGTTTAGCGGTACGACCCGAAGTCGAAGTCGTCCAGCGGCACCGCCTGGCCGCTGGCCGGCCCGAAGCCGTAGTCGGTCTCCGGGTAGCCGGTCATCGAGTAGACCTTGGCCTTCGCCTCCTCGGTCGGCTCGACCCGGACGTTGCGGTACTTGCTGATGCCCGTACCGGCCGGGATGAGCTTACCGATGATCACGTTCTCCTTGAGGCCGATCAGCGAGTCGCTGCGGGCGTGGATCGCCGCGTCCGTCAGCACCCGGGTGGTCTCCTGGAAGGAGGCCGCCGACAGCCAGGAATCCGTGGCCAGCGAGGCCTTGGTGATACCCATCAGCACCGGGCGACCGGCGGCGGGCTCGCCACCCTCGCCGACGAGCCGGCGGTTCTCCGACTCGAACAGCGCCCGGTCGACCAGCACGCCCGGCAGGAACTCGGTCGAGCCGGAGTCGATGACCGTCACCCGCTTGAGCATCTGGCGGATGATGATCTCGATGTGCTTGTCGTGGATGAGCACACCCTGCGAGCGGTAGACCTCCTGGACCTCCTGGGTCAGGTGGACCTGGACCGCGCGCGGGCCGAGGATGCGCAGCAGCTCGTGCGGGTCGATGGTGCCCTCGGTGAGCTTCTCGCCGACCTCGACGTGGTCGCCGTCGTGCGCCCGGAGCCGGACCCGCTTCGAGATCTTGTCGTAGACGATCTCGTCGCTGCCGTCGTCCGGGATGACCACGATCTTGCGGGACCGCTCGCCGTCCTCGATCCGGATGCGACCGGGGGTGTCGGCGATGGGCGCCTTACCCTTCGGCACCCGGGCCTCGAAGATCTCCTGGACACGGGGCAGACCCTGGGTGATGTCCTCACCCGCGACACCACCGGTGTGGAAGGTACGCATGGTCAGCTGCGTACCCGGCTCACCGATCGACTGGGCGGCGATGATGCCGACCGCCTCGCCGACGTCCACGGTCTTGCCGGTCGGCAGCGAGCGGCCGTAGCACGCACCGCAGACGCCCAGCTTCGACTCGCAGGTGAGCACGCTGCGCACCCGCACCGTCTCCACGCCGGCCGCCACGATCGCGTCGACCCCGATGGAGTTGATGTCCTGGCCGCGGTGGGCCACCACGGTGCCGTCCGGCCCCTTGATGTCGTCGGCCAGCGTCCGGGCGTGCACGCTGGTCTCGGCGTGCTCGTGCACGACCAGCTTGCCGTCCAGCTGCTCACCGATCTGCATCGGGATGGCCCGGTCGGTGCCGCAGTCCTCCTCGCGGATGATGACGTCCTGCGAGACGTCCACCAGACGACGGGTCAGGTAACCCGAGTCGGCGGTACGCAGGGCGGTGTCCGCGAGACCCTTCCGGGCGCCGTGCGTGGAGATGAAGTACTCCAGCACGGACAGACCCTCCCGGTACGAGGCCTTGATCGGCCGCGGGATGATCTCGCCCTTCGGGTTGGCCACCAGACCACGGATCGCCGCGATCTGCCGGAGCTGGAGCAGGTTACCGCGGGCACCCGAGTTGATCATCTTCCACAGCGGGTTCTCCTGCGGCAGCGCGGTGTCCATCTCCTTGGCGACCTCGTTGGTCGCCTTGGTCCAGATCTCGATGAGCTCGCCGCGACGCTCCTCGGCGGTCATCAGACCACGCTGGTACTGCTTGTCGATCCGGTCGGCTTCCTTCTCGTACCGCTCCAGGATCTCCCGCTTGCGCGGCGGAGCGATGACGTCCTCCATGCCGATGGTGACGCCGGACCAGGTGGCCCAGTGGAACCCGGCCTCCTTGAGCCCGTCCAGGGTGGCCGCCAGGGCCACCTTGGGGAAGCGCTCGGCGAGGTCGTTGACGATCGCGGAGAGCTGGCCCTTACGGATCTCGTAGTTCACGAAGCGGTAGCCCGGGGGCAGCGTCTCGTTGAACAGGACCCGGCCCAGGGTGGTCTCCACCGTGACGGTGTCGCCCTCGGCCCAGCCCTCCGGCGCGGTCCACGGCTCGGCGCCGGCGCCGTTGTCGACACCGACCACGTCGTGCAGCCGGATCTTGACCGGGGTCTGCAGGTGCAGCTCGCCGTTGTCGTACGCCATCCGCGCCTCGGCGTCCGAGCTGAACGCCCGGCCCTCGCCCTGACCACCCGGAGTGAGGTGGGTCAGGTGGTAGAGACCGATGACCATGTCCTGGGTGGGCATGGTGACCGGCTTGCCGTCGGCAGGCTTGAGGATGTTGTTCGACGACAGCATCAGGATCCGCGCCTCGGCCTGGGCCTCGGCGGACAGCGGCACGTGGACCGCCATCTGGTCACCGTCGAAGTCGGCGTTGAACGCGGTGCAGACCAGCGGGTGGATCTGGATGGCCTTGCCCTCGACCAGCTGCGGCTCGAAGGCCTGGATGCCCAGCCGGTGCAGGGTCGGCGCCCGGTTCAGCAGGACCGGGTGCTCGCCGATGACCTCTTCCAGCACGTCCCACACGACCGGCCGCTGCCGCTCGACCATCCGCTTGGCGGACTTGATGTTCTGCGCGTGGTTGAGGTCGACCAGCCGCTTCATCACGAACGGCTTGAACAGCTCCAGCGCCATCTGCTTGGGCAGGCCGCACTGGTGCAGCTTGAGCTTCGGGCCGACCACGATGACCGAACGGCCGGAGTAGTCGACGCGCTTGCCCAGCAGGTTCTGGCGGAACCGGCCCTGCTTGCCCTTGAGCATGTCGGAGAGCGACTTCAGCGGCCGGTTGCCCGGGCCGGTGACCGGACGACCACGACGGCCGTTGTCGAACAGCGCGTCGACGGCCTCCTGGAGCATCCGCTTCTCGTTGTTGACGATGATCTCGGGCGCGCCGAGGTCGATCAGCCGCTTGAGGCGGTTGTTCCGGTTGATCACACGCCGGTAGAGGTCGTTCAGGTCGGAGGTCGCGAAGCGGCCACCGTCGAGCTGCACCATCGGGCGCAGGTCCGGCGGGATGACCGGGACGCAGTCCAGCACCATGCCGAGCGGCGAGTTCCGGGTGTTCTGGAACGCCGCGACGACCTTCAGCCGCTTGAGCGCACGGATCTTCCGCTGGCCCTTGCCGGAGCGGATGGTCTCGCGCAGGTTCTCCGCCTCGGCGGTGAGGTCCATGTTCTGGACCAGCGCCTTGATGGCCTCGGCGCCCATGCTGCCGGTGAAGTACTCACCGAAGCGGTCGCGCAGCTCGCGGTAGAGCAGCTCGTCGGTGACCAGCTGCTTCGGCTCCAGCTTGCGGAAGGTGTCGAGGACCTCGTCGAGGCGGTCGATCTCGCGCTGGGCCCGGTCGCGGATCTGGCGCATCTCGCGCTCTCCGCCCTCCTTGACCTTGCGCCGGACGTCCGCCTTCGCGCCCTCGGCCTCCAGCTCGGCGAGGTCACCCTCGAGCTTGGCGGCCCGCTTCTCGATCTCCGAGTCACGGCTGTTCTCGGCCTGCCGCTTCTCGGCCAGGATCTCGTTCTCGATGGTCGAGAGATCGCGGTGACGCGCTTCGGCGTCCACGCTCGTCACGACGTACGAGGCGAAGTAGATGATCTTTTCGAGGTCCTTCGGGGCGAGGTCCAGCAGGTAGCCCAGCCGGCTCGGCACGCCCTTGAAGTACCAGATGTGGGTCACCGGAGCGGCCAGCTCGATGTGACCCATCCGCTCCCGGCGAACCTTGGAGCGGGTCACCTCGACGCCGCAGCGCTCGCAGATGATGCCCTTGAAGCGGACCCGCTTGTACTTACCGCAGTAGCACTCCCAGTCCCGCTGCGGACCGAAGATCTTCTCGCAGAAGAGCCCGTCCTTCTCCGGCTTGAGGGTGCGGTAGTTGATGGTCTCGGGCTTCTTGACCTCGCCGTGGGACCACTGACGGATGTCGTCGGCGGTGGCGAGACCGATGCGCAGCTCGTCGAAGAAGTTGACGTCGAGCACTGTGTCCCCTATGTCGTCGTCTGTACTGCTAGCTAACGGGCGGGATCGGGGGCCGGCGAGCCGGCCCCCGAATCACCGCCTCAGACCTCTTCGACCGAGCTCGGCTCGCGCCGGGACAGGTCGATGCCCAGCTCCTCCGCCGCCCGGAACACCTCGTCGTCGGTCTCGCGCATCTCCAGGGCCACACCGTCGCTGGAGAGCACCTCGACGTTGAGGCACAGCGACTGCAGCTCCTTGAGCAGCACCTTGAACGACTCCGGGATGCCCGGCTCGGGGATGTTCTCGCCCTTGACGATCGCCTCGTAGACCTTGACCCGGCCGAGGACGTCGTCGGACTTGATGGTCAGCAGCTCCTGCAGGGCGTAGGCGGCGCCGTACGCCTGCATGGCCCAGCACTCCATCTCACCGAAGCGCTGGCCACCGAACTGCGCCTTACCACCCAGCGGCTGCTGCGTGATCATCGAGTACGGGCCGGTCGACCGGGCGTGGATCTTGTCGTCGACCAGGTGGTTGAGCTTCAGGATGTAGACGTAGCCGACCGCGATCGGGTCGGGCAGCGGCTCGCCGGAACGACCGTCGAACAGCTGCGCCTTTCCGGTGCGCCCGATCAGCTGGTTGCCGTCCCGGTTGGGCAGGGTCGACGCCAGCAGGCCGGAGATCTCCTCCTCGCGGGCACCGTCGAAGACCGGGGTGGCCACGTTGGTGTCCGGCTCGGACTCGTGCGCGTTGATCGACTTGAGCTGGCGCTTCCACTCCTCGTCGTCACCGTCGACGCTCCAGCCGGTCTTGGCCACCCACCCGAGGTGGGTCTCCAGGACCTGGCCGATGTTCATCCGGGACGGGACACCGAGCGGGTTCAGCACGATGTCGACCGGGGTGCCGTCCTCCAGGAACGGCATGTCCTCGATCGGCAGGATCTTGGAGATGACGCCCTTGTTGCCGTGGCGGCCCGCGAGCTTGTCACCGTCCTGGATCTTGCGCTTCTGGGCCACGTAGACCCGCACCAGCTCGTTCACGCCCGGGGGCAGCTCGTCGCCGTCCTCGCGGGAGAAGGTACGCACGCCGATGACCGTGCCGGTCTCGCCGTGCGGCACCTTCAGCGAGGTGTCACGGACCTCGCGCGCCTTCTCACCGAAGATCGCGCGGAGCAGCCGCTCCTCGGGGGTCAGCTCGGTCTCGCCCTTCGGCGTGACCTTGCCGACCAGGATGTCGCCGGGGACGACCTCGGCGCCGATCCGGATGATGCCGCGCTCGTCGAGGTCGGCGAGCATTTCCTCGCTGACGTTCGGGATGTCGCGGGTGATCTCCTCCGGGCCGAGCTTGGTGTCCCGGGCGTCGACCTCGTGCTCCTCGATGTGGATCGAGGTGAGCACGTCCTGCTGCACGAGGCGCTGCGACAGGATGATCGCGTCCTCGTAGTTGTGGCCCTCCCAGCACATGAACGCCACCAGCAGGTTGCGTCCGAGCGCCATCTCGCCCTCGTCGGTGCACGGACCGTCGGCGATGACCTGACCGGCTTCGACGCGGTCGCCCTCGAAGACGACCGGCTTCTGGTTGACGCAGGAGCCGGCGTTGGAGCGGCGGAACTTGTGCAGCAGGTACGTCCGGCGGTGGCCGTCGTCCTGGTGGACGGTGACGTAGTCGGCGCAGAGGTCCTCGACCACACCGCCGACCTCGGCGACGACGACGTCGCCGGCGTCCACGGCCGCGCGGTACTCCATGCCGGTGCCGACCAGCGGGGCCTCGGCCTTGACCAGCGGCACCGCCTGACGCTGCATGTTCGCGCCCATGAGCGCGCGGTTCGCGTCGTCGTGCTCCAGGAACGGGATCATCGCGGTGGCGACCGAGGTCATCTGCCGCGGCGACACGTCCATGTAGTCCACGGCGCCGGGCGCCACGTCCTCGGTCTCGCCGCCCTTACGACGGACCAGGACGCGGTCCTCGGCGAACGTGCCGTCCGACTTCAGCGGCGCGTTGGCCTGGGCCTTGACGAACCGGTCCTCCTCGTCCGCGGTCAGGTAGTCGATCTGGTCGGTGACCCGACCGTCGATGACCTTCCGGTACGGCGTCTCGATGAAGCCGAACGGGTTGACCCGGGCGAAGGTGGAGAGCGCGCCGATCAGGCCGATGTTCGGGCCTTCCGGCGTCTCGATCGGGCACATCCGGCCGTAGTGGGACGGGTGCACGTCGCGGACCTCGAAGCCGGCCCGCTCACGGGACAGACCACCCGGGCCGAGCGCGCTCAGCCGGCGCCGGTGGGTCAGACCCGCCAGCGGGTTGGTCTGGTCCATGAACTGGGACAGCTGCGACGTGCCGAAGAACTCCTTGATCGCCGCCACCACCGGGCGGATGTTGATCAGGGTCTGCGGCGTGATCGCCTCGACGTCCTGCGTGGTCATCCGCTCGCGGACGACCCGCTCCATCCGGGAGAGACCCACCCGGACCTGGTTCTGGATCAGCTCGCCCACGGTGCGCAGGCGACGGTTGCCGAAGTGGTCGATGTCGTCGGCCTCGTAGCCCTCCTCACCGGCGTGCAGCCGGCAGAGGTATTCCACGGTGGCGACGATGTCGTCCTCGGTCAGCGTGCCGGTGTTCATCGGCACGTCGACTTCGAGCTTCTTGTTGAACTTGTAGCGCCCGACCTTGGCGACGTCGTACCTCTTCGGGTTGAAGAAGAGGTTGTCGAGCAGGGTCTGGGCGTTCTCGCGGGTCGGCGGCTCGCCAGGGCGGAGCTTCCGGTAGATGTCGAGAAGCGCCTCGTCCTGACCGGCGATGTGGTCCTTCTCGAGCGTGGTCATCATCAGCTCGGACCAGCCGAACTTCTCGCGGATGCGCTCCGCGGACCACCCGATGGCCTTGAGCAGGACGGTGACGGCCTGGCGACGCTTACGGTCGATGCGGACGCCGACCGTGTCGCGCTTGTCGATGTCGAACTCCAGCCAGGCACCCCGACTCGGGATGACCTTGACGCTGGAGAGGTCGCGGTCGGAGGTCTTGTCCGGCTGCTTGTCGAAGTAGACGCCCGGCGAGCGGACGAGCTGGCTGACCACGACGCGCTCGGTGCCGTTGATGATGAAGGTGCCCTTGGGCGTCATCATCGGGAAGTCACCCATGAACACCGTCTGGCTCTTGATCTCGCCGGTGGTGTTGTTGGTGAACTCCGCGGTCACGAACAGTGGCGCGCAGTAGGTCAGGTCCTTCTCCTTGCACTCCTCGATCGAGGCCTTGACCTCGTCGAAGCGCGGAGCGGAGAAGGACAGCGACATGGTGCCGGAGAAGTCCTCAATGGGACTGATCTCGTCGAGGATTTCCGCGAGACCCGAGCGTGCGTGCGGGTCGTCCGCCGACCGGCCCTGCCAAGCCTCGTTGCCGACGAGCCAGTCGAAGGACTCGTTCTGGATGGCGAGGAGGTTGGGGACCTCGAGGTGTTCGGTGATCCGACCGAAAGAAACTCGGCGGGGTGCGAAAGCGCTCGACGTACGACTGGTCTTCGCAGGGCGGGAAGCTGCCAAGATGCGTCCTTCCGAGGACCGGTGCTGCAGAACGGCTGGTACGCGTGCACTCCAATGACCCCACCAGAAATATCCGCAATCGGACATTTCCGAGCAGGGGTCAAGTCGGAAGGCAGCGCAAACTAGCAGTGTAGCCGAGAGGCTAACCGCTGTCCAGCCCACCCCGCAGGTCGTCGCGGAACAAGCCCTGGGACCTCGGAAAACCGGGTCCGCCGGGCCGCTCGGAACGCGACGCTCCTGCCGGTCCGCTCGTGGTGCGGCGGCGGTGGTGCTGCCGTTGCCCTTACCCGAGTGGCGGCCGTTGCAAGCGCGGAAGGTCTTGCTGATGTCAGCGTGCCTGCCCTGCCGGTGCCGCGTCAAGGGCCGGTGACCCCTCGGGGTGTCTTTCCCCCCGACGGACTACCGACTCGGCATCCCTGAAAGGCCGGTGCGAGGACGCTGGACGCCCTGCTCACGCCGCTGCCACCGGGTAGCACCAACACGACGGGCGGTGATCCTCTTCCGGATCACCGCCCGTCGCGACGCGGTTGTGCCCCGGCTCACGTGAGCCGGACGCGCGTCAGGTCAGACCAACGTCACTTGAGGGTGACCTTGGCGCCCTCGCCCTCGAGCTTGGCCTTGGCCTTCTCGGCGGTCTCCTTGTTGGCCTTCTCCAGGACGGCCTTCGGAGCGGCCTCGACCAGGTCCTTGGCCTCCTTGAGGCCCAGGCCGGTCAGCTCGCGCACGACCTTGATGACCTGGATCTTCTTGCCACCGTCGGCGTCGAGGATGACGTCGAACTCGTCCTTCTCCTCCTCGGCCGGGGCAGCGGCAGCGCCACCGGCGCCACCGGCGGCGGCGACCGCGACCGGAGCCGCGGCGGTGACCTCGAAGGTCTCCTCGAACTGCTTCACGAACTCGGAGAGCTCGATCAGCGTCATCTCCTTGAACGCGTCGAGCAGCTCGTCGGTGCTGAGCTTCGCCATGTCTGGCGTCCTTTCCTCAAAGAATTAACTAAGAACGTGGTGCGCCGCGCGGCCTCAGGCCGCCTCGGCGCCCTCCTGCTCGCGCTTCTTGTCCGCCAGGGCGGCCGCCGCGCGGGCGGCCTTGGAGAGCGGAGCCTGGAACAGGGCCGCGGCCTTGCTCAGGTTGCCCTTCATGGCGCCGGCCAGCTTGGCCAGCAGCACCTCGCGGGACTCCAGGTCGGCGAGCTTCGTGACCTCGGCCGCGGAAATGGCCTTGCCCTCGAAGACACCGCCCTTGATGACGAGCTTCGGGTTGGCCTTCGCGAAGTCGCGAAGCCCCTTCGCCGCCTCGACGACGTCGCCCGAAACGAAAGTCAGCGCGGTAGGACCGGTGAACAGCTCGTCGAGGCCGGAGATGCCCGCATCGGCCGCGGCACGCTTGGCCAGCGTGTTCTTCGCGACCGTGTAGCTGGTCTCCTTGCCGAGCGTGCGCCGCAGCTGGGTGAGCTGCGAGACCGTGAGCCCGCGGTACTCGGTCAGCACGGTGGCTCCCGAAGAGCGGAAGCTCTCGGTCAGCTCGGCGACGGCCGTGGCCTTGTCGGCCCGGATCGGCTTGTCCGCCATGTCCCTCCTCTCTCGTTGCTCGGAGCTGGCACGCCGGCGACGAGAGAACTCGCGACGGCGGCGGAGGCGCCACGACAACGAAAAAGCCCCGGCGCGGGGCGCACGGGGCGAGGGCCGGGATCATGGCACAGTCGGCGGACCGTGGATGACACCGAGTTTCGCTTGCCGCCCTGCGCGGGTCGCCCGTCGTCGCGGGACCTTCGACCGTGCCAGGGCACGGTGACCAGCGGTCTGTGGGTGGAACTACCGCACCAGGTTACGCGACCGCGCCACCCGCGCCAAATCGCCCCCGGGTGCTCCCCGTCACCCGTCGGTCAGGCACGGGTGCGGCGGCCCCAGGCGTAGCCGGTCAGCGCGACCGCCGACCACAGCGCCGCCCAGCCGGTCAGCAGCAGCCCGGTGCCGGGCGCGACCGGCCCGGTGACCGCCCGCGCCGTCGCCATCACCGGCGGGACCAGCCACGGCACCAGCGAACCGGACAGCCCGAAGACCACGAAGCCGACCGCGCCGACCGCGAGCACGGCCACCCCGTAGCCGGCGCTGCGGGTGATCGCCCGACTGGCCAACGCGCCGAGGGCCACCGCCGCCGGCAGGGCGAGCAGGTGCGCCCACAGCCCGAGCGCCACGCCGACCAGGGCCGGCCGCCCGTCCGGACCGGCCGTCGTGGTGAGCCCGCCGATCGGCCACGGCAGCACCAGCGCGACCGCCACCACGGCGAGCCCGGCCACCAGCGCCGCGAGCAGCCCGGCCGCCCGCTCCCGGGCCGGCCCGACCACCACCCGGGCCAGCCGCCGCTGCACGTCGGGCTCGACGTCGAGCAGGATCTTGGTCTGCCAGGCCAGCACCGGGAAGAGGACCACCGCGGAGACCCCGTAGGCCTCCGCCGGCCGCGCCCGACCGCCGCCGTAGAGGACGCCGAGGGCGAGCAGGCCGGCCAGGACCGGCGCCAGCGCCCGTCCGGTACGCACGAAGCCGGCCAGTCGCAGCCGCACCAGGGCGATCACCGGCTCACCTCCGCCGCCGGACCGGGCCGCTCGGGCGAGACGCCCTCGGCGTCGTCGACCGGGGCGCTCCCCCACCGTGCGGGCGGCCCGTCGGACGCGCCGCCCGAGGTGTCGGGCGGGCTCGCGACGGGTCGGCCGGGTGGCGTGGCGGCGGCGGGGACGGCGTGGTCGCGTATCCGAAGGATCTGGTGGCCGTCGGCGCGCAGGCGGGCGACGGCGGTGGCGAGGCTCGCTGCCGGCACCGCCAGCTCGACCACCGCGACGGCCGAACCGCCGGTCGGCGCCGCCTCGGTCAGCGTGCCGTCGGCGACCGACCACTGCCGGGCGCCGGGCAGCCGGACCGTCTCGCCCCGGTGGTCGCTGACCAGCACCGCGCCACCACCGGCCAGCACCTCGCCGATCAGCTCGGGGACCAGCTCGCGGGCGGCGGCGTCGAGCCCTTCCCAGGGTTCGTCGAGCACCAGCAGGCCGGGCGGACGCAGCAACGCCTGCGCCAGGCCGACCTTCTGCGCGGTGCCCTTGGACAGCTGCGGCAGGCGCACGCCGTGGAAGCGGGTCAGGCCCAGCCGCTCGACCCAGTGGGCCACCGCCCGGTCGGCGGCGGGCCCGGGCAGGCCGGCGACGCGGCCCATCGCGGCCAGGTAGGCCCCGACGGTGAACGGTTGGTCGGCGGGGAAACGCTCGGGCACCCAGCCGACCGTCGCCGGCCGGTCGGTCACCCGGCCCCGGCTCGGGCGCAGCACCCCCGCGGCGAGCTGGAGCAGCGTGGACTTGCCCGCCCCGTTGCGGCCGAGCACGACCGCGACCTCACCCGGGCCGATCGCCGCGTCGACCTGCCGCAGCACCCACGGGCCGTGCCGGTGGTAGCGGAGCCAGACCCCGTCGAGCCGCATGCGCCGAGCCTGCCACACCGGACAGACGGACGGGGCCCCGCCACGGCATGGTGGCGGGGCCCCGTCCGGGGAGTGTGGTTGCTCAGGCCTCGGCCGAGCCCTCCCGCAGGTTCTTGACGGCCTTCGGGTCGACCGGAACGCCCGGGCCCATGGTCGTGGTCAGGGTGATCTTCCGGAGGAAGGTGCCCTTGGACGCGGACGGCTTGGCCCGGAGCACCTCGTCGAGCACCGCGGCGTAGTTGTCGACCAGCTGGGTCTCGGAGAACGAGGCCTTGCCGATGATCAGGTGCAGGTTGGAGTGCTTGTCCACCCGGAAGGTGATCTTGCCGCCCTTGATGTCCGCGACCGCCTTGGTGACGTCCATGGTCACGGTGCCGGTCTTCGGGTTCGGCATCAGGCCGCGCGGGCCCAGGATCCGCGCGATCCGGCCGATCTTGGCCATCTGGTCCGGGGTGGCGATGGCGGCGTCGAAGTCCAGCCAACCACCCTGGATGCGGGCGACCAGCTCGTCGGTGCCCACCTCGTCCGCACCCGCCGCGACGGCCTCCTCGGCCTTCGCGCCGGCGGCGAAGACGATCACGCGGGCGGTCTTACCGGTGCCGTGCGGCAGGTTGACCGTGCCGCGGACCATCTGGTCCGCCTTGCGGGGGTCGACGCCGAGGCGCATCGCGACCTCGACCGTGGCGTCGAACTTGACGTTGGTGTTCTCCTTGGCCAGCTTGACGGCCTCGGCGGGGGCGTAGAGCTTCGAGCGGTCGATGACCTCGGCGGCCTTGCGGTAGCTCTTGCTGCGCTGCATTTCTGGTGACTCCTGTGGTCTCTGGCGGGCGCGCGGGGTCGCGGCCCTCCCACGAACGGATCGGGTGGAGCGGTGGCGCGAGATCAGTCGGCGACGGTCAGGCCCATCGACCGGGCGGTGCCGGCGATGATCTTCTCGGCCTGGTCGATGTCGTTGGCGTTGAGGTCCGCCATCTTCTTCTCGGCGATCTCACGCAGCTGGGCGCGGGTCACCGAGCCGACCTTCTCCTTGTGCGGGACGCCCGAGCCTTTCTGCACACCGGCGGCCTTGATCAGCAGCCGGGCGGCGGGCGGGGTCTTCAGCACGAAGGTGAAGGTGCGGTCCTCGTAGACGCTGATCTCGGCGGGGACGACGTCGCCCCGCTGGGACTCGGTCTGCGCGTTGTAGGACTTGCAGAACTCCATGATGTTCACGCCGTGCTGGCCGAGCGCGGGGCCGACCGGCGGCGCCGGCGTGGCCTGGCCCGCCGGCAGCTGAAGCGTGAACGTCTTGACGAGCTTCTTCTTCGGAGGCATGTCTCTTCCTGGGGCTTGAAACTGGGATTCTCCGCCGCCCGCGGGCGCGCACGGTCAGCGCGGTGCGGACGGCCGACGTTCAAGAGTAGCGCAGTCTCACGCGACACCGGCGGCCGGCCCGCGAAGGCCGACCGCCGGTGCGGACGTGACGTGCGTCAGATCTTGGCGACCTGGTTGAAGTTCAGCTCGACCGGAGTCTCCCGGCCGAAGATCGACACCAGCACCTTGAGCTTCTGCTGGTCGGCGTTGATCTCGCTGATCGTCGCCGGCAGCGACGCGAACGCGCCGTCGGTGACGGTGACCGAGTCGCCGACCTCGAAGTCGAGGACCTTGACCTCGGGCTTGGCCTTCTTCTGCTCGGTCTCGACCGCCGGCGCGAGCCACTTGAGGACCTCGTCGAGGCTCAGCGGCGCCGGCCGGTCGGCCCGGTCGGTGGCGCCGACGAAGCCGGTGACCCCCGGGGTGTTCCGGACGCAGGAGTAGGACTCGGCGGTCAACTCCATCCGGACCAGGATGTAGCCCGGGAAGACCTTCGCCTGGACCTGCGACCGCTTGCCGTTCTTGACCTCGACCTCTTCCCGGGTCGGCACCTCGACCTGGTAGATGTAGTCCTCCATGTCGAGGGACGTGATCCGGGTCTCGAGGTTGGTCTTGACCTTGTTCTCGTAGCCGGCGTACGAGTGCACCACGTACCAGTCGCCGGGCGCGTAGCGCAGCTTCTGGCGCAGCTCGGCGACCGGGTCGAAGTCTTCCTCCGGGGCCGGCTCGGTGGTCGGGAACTCCGGCTCGCTGGCGGCCTCGACCGACTCGTTGCTGTCCGCCGTCGCCACCGCGGACTGCTCGTCCGGGGTCTCGGCGGTCTCGTCGTACTCAGGCACGCTCGCTCACTTCCGTCAGTATCGCTGTCCGCAGGTCAGCTGGGGTTGCCGAAGACCCACAGCACCGCCTTGGCGAAGCCGTAGTCCAGGCCGGCCACGATCGCCAGCATCACCGCGACGAAGGTGACCACCACCGCCGTGTAGGTCAGCAGCTCCTTGCGGGTCGGCCAGATGACCTTACGCAGCTCGGCCACGACCTCGCGGAAGAACCGCGCGATGCGGGCGAAGAGCCCGATCCGCTCGGTGTCCTTGCGGGTCTTGCGGCCCTCGGCCGGCTCGGCGTGAGCCCGCTTGCGGGTCGCCGTGCCGCCCCGGGAGACCGGCTCGTCCGCGTCGGCGGCGTCGTCGGCCACATCGTCGTCGGCAACGCCGTCGACGGTCGCGTCGTCGTTCAGACGCTCGTCGCCGTCGTCCTCGCCGCGCCGCTTCTTCTCGGCCACTTCGCCCTCCGTGCGGGTATGGGGTCGCACGCCGGGCGGCGTGCGCGGCGTGTTGGTCACGCCGGCCGGACCAACCGTCCCGCGACGGGCCGCGGCCGGCGGACCGGCCGGGAGAGCCCCGATCGCCTCGGAACCACCCCACCGGTGCCACCACCACGGGCCGGACGCCGCCGCGAACGGCGACGCGACCCACGGGAACGGTCAGGCCTGAGGCGCAGGGGTGACAGGACTTGAACCTGCAGCCTGCGGTTTTGGAGACCGCTGCTCTGCCAATTGAGCTACACCCCTGTGCGGCAACTCACCTCCACCCGGACACGTTGTGCCGAGCGGGGGTCACTTGCCCCACGGCGGACCAGTGTACGGGTAGTCGTACGACTTTCCCAACCGGTCTGCCCCTCGCGCGTCTCCTCGCCCCTCAGCGAGAAGTGCGGATCAGTGCCCGGGCCTGCGACAGCACCTTCTCACCCCGGCAGGTGGCGGTGATGTCGAGCCTGGTCAGCCCGTCCTCGGTGACCTCCTTGACCACCGCGGCCACCTCGACCTCGGTGCCCTCGTCGGTGTCCGGGACGACCACCGGGCGGGTGAAGCGGACGCCGAAGTCGACCACCGCGTCCGGTGCGCCGGCCCAGCCGGCGACCGCGCGGCCGACCAGGGCCATGGTGTACATGCCGTGGGCGATGACGCCGGGCAGGCCCACACCGGTGGCGGTCCGGTCGCTCCAGTGGATCGGGTTGAAGTCACCCGAGGCGCCCGCGTAACGGACCAGGTCCGCCCGGGTCACCCGGTAGGTCTGCACCGGCAGGTCCATGCTCACTTCTCCCCGCGTACGACGATCTTGGCCCACACCGTGACCACCGGCTCACCGTCCACCGTGCTCACGTCCGTGCGGGTGGTCAGGAAGCCGTGCCCGCCCCGGCTGGTCACGTCCTCGATGGTGTTCACACAGACCAGCTCGTCGCCGGCCAGCACCGGCCGCGTGTACGCGAACCGCTGGTCGCCGTGGACCACCCGGCTGTAGTCGACGCCCAGCTCCGGGTCGTTGACGATCTGCCGGCTGGCCGCCATGGTCACGAGCACCGGGAACGTCGGGGGCGCCACCACGTCGGGGTGGCCCAGCGCCCGGGCCGCCTCCGGGTCGTGGTGCGCCGGGTCGGTCGCCCCGACGGCGGTGGCGAACTCGCGGATCTTTTCTCGGCCCACCTGATAGGGGGCGGTCGGCGGATAGGTCCGGCCGACGAAGGACGGGTCCAGGGACATGCCGCGAACCTACACGGAAAACACGAACGCCGATCCGAGCGGTCGGCCGGCTGGGTGGCCGTCGACCGGGCGGATCGGCGTCGGTGAAGCTGCTGCGGGCCGGCGGCGCCGGCCGTGCGTCAGCGGGTCTCGCGGTGGACGGTGTGCTTGCCGTCCCGGGGGCAGAACTTCTTCAGCTCGATGCGGTCCGGGTCGTTACGACGGTTCTTGCGCGTGATGTAGTTGCGCTCCTTGCACTCCACACACGCCAAAGTGATCTTCGGCCGGACATCGGTCGCCTTCGCCACGGCGGAGTGCCTTCCTCGCTCAGGAATATCAACTACGGCGTGTCAGCCTACGCGCTGACGACGCGGACATGCAAAGTGGGCGCCTGTGGCGCCCATCCCACCGGCCACCGGGCGGACCCGGAGGACGAGAGTAGCGGTGGCCGGACTTGAACCGGCGACACAGCGATTATGAGCCGCTTGCTCTGCCATCTGAGCTACACCGCCGTGGCGGGTCCAGCCGGACCCTTTGAGCCCCCTTACGGAATCGAACCGTAGACCTTCTCCTTACCATGGAGACGCTCTGCCGACTGAGCTAAGGGGGCCTGCCCGATCACCCTTCGGGTGTCGCGCAGAGGAAACAGTACACGACCTCGCCCCCGAGGTGAAATCGGATCCCCCCGACAGGTGTCGCGCCTGATCAGGGCACCACACGCAGGCGCGGAAGCTCGCCGGCGACGATGGTCTCCGGGTCGACCTGGGCGCCGAACCAGGCCTCCAGACGTTCGTACGGCAGCGGCCGGCTGAACAGGAAGCCCTGGCCGATCTCGCAGCCGATGTCCTGGAGCAGTTCCAGCGTCAGCTCGCTCTCCACGCCCTCGGCGACCACGGTCAGACCGAACTGCTGGGAGAGCGTCACCACCGCGTTGACGATGGCCAGGTCGCCCGGGTCGGTCGCCATCCCCTGCACGAACGAGCGATCCACCTTGACCTCGTGCACGGGCAGCCGGCGCAGTTGGGCCAGGGACGAGTTGCCGGTGCCGAAGTCGTCCACCGAGAGCCGGACACCGAGGTCACGAAGACTGCGCAGGGTCGGGATGGGACGTTCGGTGCCGTCCAGCACACCCGACTCGGTGATCTCCAGGGTGAGCCGCTGCGGGGGGACGCCGTACTCCGCCAGCAGGTCGCGCACGAGCGCCGGGAAGTGCTGGTCGTTGAGCGTACGGGCGGCGAGGTTGACCGAGACGGAGAGCGCCTGCTCCCCGTGGCTCCAGTCGCGGCTGCGCCGCAGGCTCTCCCGGAGCACGAACTCGGTGAGCCGGCCGAGCTGGCCGGTGTGCTCGGCCACGGCCACGAAGTCGTCCGGCTCGACCGCGCCGTGCGCCGGATGTTCCCAGCGGGCCAGGCACTCCACGCCCACCAGGCGGCGGTCCCGCAGCGTCACCTTGGGCTGGAAGTAGACCTCCAGGTCACCGTCCGCCAACGCCCGCTCCAGGTCACCGGCGAGGCCGAGCCGGCGCAGCGAGCGGGACTCCAGCGCCGGGCTGTAGAGCTGCACGCTGCCCGGCACCGACTTGGCCGCGGTGGCGGCCAGGTCGACCCGCTGGAGCAGGGCCACCGCGTCGCCGCCGTGGTCGGGGTGAACGGCCACACCGACGGCGGTGTCCACGTCCAGGGTGAGCGTGTCGAAGACCATCTCGTCGCGGATCTGCTCGCGGAGCTGGGCGGCCAGCTCCAGCGCCGCGTCGGCGCTCTCCAGCCGCAGCGTCACCAGGAACTCGTCGCCGCCGGCGCGACCCACGAGCGCCGAGGAGGGAGCGCAGGCGCGCAGCCGCTCGGCCACCTCGACCAGGACCTTGTCGCCGGCCGCGTGCCCCAGCGACTCGTTGACCTGGCGCAACCGGTCGACGTCGAAGAGCAGCAGCGCCACCACCTCGTCCGGCGCCTTGATCTTGATCGCCTCGGCCACCGCCGACGTGAGCCGCCGCCGGTTGGGCAGCTTGGTGAGCGCGTCGTGGTCGGCGTCGTGCCGGAGCCGGTCGACGAGGCGGGAGTTTTCCAGGGCGACCGCGGCGTGCGCGGCGACCGTCTCGAAGACGGGCAGGTCGCGCGGGGTGAAGTGGCCGACGTCGCTGATCCGGTTGACCACCTCGAGCGTCCCGATCACCGCCTGCCCCGACCGCAGCGGCACCACGATGGCGTCCTTGACCTGCTTCACATCCGCCACGCCGCGCAGCGCGGTGTCGGCGCCCAACTGCCGGCCGGTGGTCAGCGTGCGACCCAGGCTGCGCGCCTGCTCCCGGAACACCGCGGGGGTGGGAGCGACGTCCAGCAGCCCGGGCGCGTCGACGCGGGCGGTGAGCAGCACCTCCGGATGCCGGCCCTGGGCGGGCAGCCAGAGCGTGGCGTATTCCGCCTGCATGAGCGCGCGGACCCGGTCGAGCAGCACGTCGCCCAGGGCGCCCTCGGCGCTGGTGGTGATCAGGCGGGCCAGGTCGTACATACCGGCCAGCGTGCGGTGCTGCTGGAAGAACTGGGAGTAGGAGCGGTAGACCTGGCCGAGCGCGACGAAGAGCGCGCCGAGCAGCAGCGCGGACCACCAGGTCGTCTCCAACGCGATCAGGATGAGCAGACCGATCGAGGCGTTGATGGACGACGTCAGGAAGACCGACGGGGCGGTGCGCAACGCCTCGCGGCCGGGCTGCCAACCCTGGAGGAGCACGTGCACGCCGACCACGGAGAGCAGGCTGACCAGGGTGATGGTGTTGATCGCGACGAAGAGACTGGCCCAGGTGCCCGGCCGGTCGACGCCCTGCAACGGCGGCAGGGCCAGGAGGACGAGACCGGCCAGCGAGGTCGCGGCCGCGGCCTTGGCCGCGTTGAACCACAGTTTCGCCGGCGTGAAGCGGTGCCAGACGCACCAGCCCAGCGTCGACAGCGTGTAGATGAGGACCACCGTCAGTGGTGGCAGGTAGAACAGCGCCACCACCAACGGCACTTCGGTCAGCGTCACGGCTACCGACTGGCGCCGGACGATGAAGTTGAGGACGGGGACGCTGACCGCCGTCATCACGAGGAGCAGGACGAAGCCCCAGCCCCAATCACCGAGGGGGTTGTCCGCGGTGATCGCGATCGCGGTGCTGAAGATGACCGCGCTGAGCGTCAGTGGTGCGGTGATGAGCCAGGCCCGCTCCGTCGATCGGCGTCCTTGGTTCCGGCCGGCCATACCACTCCCCTGTGCCGCACGAGGCGGTCCTTGGGTCACCGGGTGATGTCGGCGGCCCAGATGACGTCGCCCAGTTGCGCTTCGTTGCTGCCGATGACGCTGGAACCAACCAGAAGGGCAGCGAGCACGAGGAGCGAGCCGAGCAGCCGGCCCAACCTTCGACCAGACATGATTGCTCCTGTCGGGAGAGTGTCACAGGGATGGTGGAGGTTCCACGATCGTGCCACACCGGTCAGGGGCAGAAAAGGCGAGAAGACCCGCGCAGCCCGAGTAGCTGTCAGGTTCCGCCGTTCGGCCCAGGCACCCGCCACACGCAGCCAGGTCATGGAGTTGGAAGGTGGTCGTCGACTCCGTCCATTGCGGATTCCGACGTTCACCGCGAAGCGATCAAGACACGCGAAAACTCCGTCCCACCAGCGCCCATGCTCGTCTGGCCCACGACCCGCCCGCGAGGCGAGATCGGCTCCGGCCATAGACCACCATACCTGCATTCGGCATGAGCGCCAGAGGGTGATTCCCTCACTCACGGCGAAACCCACCTGACGTACGCCAACTGTGGCGTGACCGTCAACGCCGGGCACGGGAACCGACCCGACCGAGCAGGATCAGCAGCCCCGCGCCGACCAGCAGACCGATGACGGCGAAGACGAGCGTCTGCGCCAACCAGTGCGCGCCGCCCAGGAACGACGTGGCCAGCCAGACGCAGAGCAGCCCGGCGAGCGGCCCCGCCACCAGGGCGAGCACGATCGCGGTCAGTCGCTGGCCGTCGCTGGCTTCGAGGTACGTGTTGAACCTGTTGATCGAGCGGCGACCGGAGACTGACATGTATCGCTGGATACCCGCACGCGGTGCCGCCGCAAACCGGTTACCGCCGCACGACTCCGCCGACGGATCATGTGGGGGTGCTCGCCCACGCCGCCCTCGCCCGACTCCAGGAGACCGCCGTCCTCTGGAGCACCGGCCCGGGCACCGCCGCCCAGGTGATCGAGGCCGCCTGCGACTGCCTGGTGGCGGGCGTGGACAGCCCCACCCTCCGCATCCTCGCCGGCGCCTCCTGCGCCAAGGGCGAGGAGAGCGACGAGCTGCGACGGTGGCTCGAAGGCGCGCTGACGGAACTCTCCCTCACCTACTACCCCCAGGGGAGCCGCGCGGGCGAGGAGGCGGCCGTCCGACTCATGGCCCGGCGGGTGGTCGCCGGGGAGATCACGCCACGCGAGCTGACGGTCTGGGCGTACCTGCACATCACCTGGGACGGCACTCCCCTGGCCGCCGAGCTGGTCGCCCTGGAGAACACCTACGAGTACGCGGAAGCCGTCCGTGACACGACCACGGACATCGACGCGGACGTGATCGCCGAAGCCCGACACCTGGTCGACGGGCGCCGCTGATTCGGAGCCCCCGGCACCTCACTCTGCTCGATCGCGGTTCAGGTCGCGCCGCTCCCGCATGGTGCGGCGGCGGGTCGCACGGACCTCGGCGAGCATCCGCTCCCTCTGCTCTGCCACCTTGGCCTCGTCGAGGTTCATCCGGGAGCGGGTGTCCTGCCAACTTCGCACCATCAGCGCTGTTCCTCCAACGTCCGCCGGCGGGATCGCCGCCGGGTCTGACTACCGCGAGCAGGTGGGACGGACCCCGGTCTCAACCCCCGTCGCATGACGAAGATCGAGCGACGCGCCACGGCTTCACCCCGCTCGTCGAGCTGGTAGCCGTCCAACCACGTCCAGCCGTCATAGGTGGTCCAGTCGAGGACCCGGATCAGGCGGAAGTGGAACGGCTTCCCGAACTGCACGCTCGCCGCCCTGCTGATCAGGAGCAGCGCGCCGGACCTCAGCTCCGCCACTGCTCGCGGACCCGGCCCCACGCGCGAATGCGGGCCCGCGCCACCACGACCCGAGGACACCAGCCGTACGGACGGCAGCGGGAGCAGGTGTACGCCAGGTGGTAGTCGACGATCGCCCAGGACAGCGCCACCAGGAATGGCGTGTCCAGCCGCTGCTCGGGCGTCACGGCTAGCCGATGAGGTCCTTGAGCGGCATCGTCCGGTCTGGTCATCCCGCCTCCCGCCGGTCAATGAGCACGCGGGCACCCCGTCAGCCGTCGCTGGAGACGGGGCACCCACGTCGGGACGACCCGGCCGCCAAGCTGAGAGGCCCCACGAGCAACTTAGGACGCAATGTGCGCAGGGTCAACAGCTACGACACATAGCGTTGTAAGTTGCGCCGGAGGTGTGGTCTGCTTGCACCAGCCGCCAAGCTGGGAGCACCACCTATGTCTGAAGCCGCCTACCTCCAGGTCGCCCGGGATATCCGAGAGCAGATCAGCTCCGGCCAGTTGAAGCCGGGCGACAAGCTGCCCTCGTTCGCCGCTCTCTGCGAGAGCTACGGCGTCAGCAACACCGTCATCAGGGCGACCATGCTGCTGCTCAAGGCCGAAGGGTTGATCGACGGCCGACAGGGCAAAGGCGTCTACGTCACGAAGCCGCCGCCCCGGTAGGCGCGAGACGCAACGCTGTCGGCCGCGAGCGTCTACGAGGGAACGACGGAGCGGCAGCCGGGCTAAGGTCTCGCCGTGTCGGTGACGAACATCGTGGAGAAGTTCGGGACAGACGGTTACCTCGACCGCTCGTGGGATCTCCCAGCAGAGGTGATCGAGCCGCTGCGCGCGCACGTCGAGGTGACGCCTGCCGGATGGGTCGTGAACGCCTGGCCCATGACGGCGCAGCTCGCCAGCATCGTTCAGCCCTGGATCGACGAGCCCATCGACGTTCTGTCGAGCGACTGGTTCGTCAGCTCTGCTCAGTCCGCGTCGGCAGAGGCCTCAGCGACCGAGAGCGACCGCCAACTGCCGGCGACCGGTCGTCGACCGCTCAACCGAGCCGGCCAGACCGACGACAACGGCCCCTGATCAGCATCTCTGCTGGTCAGGAGCCGCATCTGCACCTGGTGGCGGGTAGAGGATTCGAACCTCTGAAGCTTTCGCGACGGATTTACAGGGCGTCCGCGATCTTGCTGCGGGCAAGGCACCTGAACAGGCGTTTCGCCCCTTACTGACTGGTCGATCAATTCTGACGCCCACGGTGTGCCCACTGCCTACGCTCACGTCATCAACCCCAAGAGCAGGAGGCCCGGCGGACCTGCCAAGAGCGCAATCTCGGCGGCACAGCGCCGGAAGGCCAAATACTCTACTGCCTACTCAGAAGTAACTAGGTAGTTCAGTTTTTTTGGGGGTGCCCATGACCTGCACCCCACTGCTCCGAGCCGCGAGCGAGCCGAGCAAGGCGGAAGCCCCCAAGATCCAGACGTGCGAATCACGAATCGATGCTCCCGGCACGGCGAGCCCAGCCGTCACCGCAGCCGCCGAGGTAAGCAGATGCGGCCTCAGCCACAACGCGACCCGACGAAGCTTCCGCATCCGACAAGTCTGGCATGGCTTGGTTCCAATCACCCTCATCCGAGCGCGTCGCCGATCTTTTCGTTGATCGTGTCGTCGCCGCCGTCGATGCAGTTGGCGTAGACGCGGAGCAGGACGGCGACGCCGTGGCCCAGGCGGCGGGCGACCTCGGTCGGCGTGACGCCGGCGTTCAGCCAGAGCGAGGCCGCCGCGTGCCGCAGGTCGTAGGGCCTGCGGACGAGCGGCGAGGCGACCTGCGCTTCGGTCAGCGCCTTCTCGCGGGCGAGCTTCCACCACCGGTCGTAGACCGACTCGGAGAGCGGCCCACCGTGCAGGCCCCGGAAGAACCGGCCATCCGGACCTACCCCGTGGTTCTCTACGTGCGCGCACAGCAGCTCGACCAGCCGGGGCGGGATCGGGACCGTACGAGTCTCGGCCCTCCCCCGGTGCTTGAGTCCGCGTCGCTCGTGGGAGCCGCCGTCGTCGGTCCAGTGGGAGCCGGCGCGCGGCGAGGTACCGGCGAGCACCAGGCGGCCCCAGCGATATTCGATCTTCTCGTGCTCACAGGACCGCGAAGGCTTGACCGCCGCCAGGTCGTCGAACTCGGCGCCGCAGTCGATGCACCGGCCGGGTAGGTCGCAGTCCTCCCGCCGCAGGTCGGCCGCTTCCGAGGGCCGCATGCCCGCGTAGTAGAGACAGCCGAAGAACGCCGTGACCTTGTCGGCCCGTTTGCCGAGAGATTTCACCGCTTCCAGGAGTGTGGCCACCTGAGCGGGATTCGCCACCACCCGCCGGTCGATGGACTGGGCGACCTCGGGCGCGGTCCACTGGACCTTGTCGACCGGGTTGGAGTCGATCAGCTCCAGCTCGACGGCGTACCCGAGCACGTTGTAGAAGGTGGCTCGCTTCCGCTGGACGGTCGAGGCAGCCGCGGGCTTGCCGTCGAGGCGTACGCAGAGGCTGTCCAGGACCCGGCGGACCATCGCTGGCGAGTCCAGCTCGACGACCCACCGCCCGACCCGGCAGCCTCTGTACGAGCCGTCAAGGTCCGCTTGACGTGGGGGGCCGAGCGGACGCCCGCACCAGGGAGGGCGGGTCGCCGGCAGATGGTTTCCACGCCATCTCAAGTCTGACGACTAGTTTTCGCTTAACCAGTCGAGCGGGATCAACGCCTCGTCCCCTCGCCAGTTATCCACCAGGGCATTCTGAAACCACTCCTCAGAGAGATTCGCGTGATCACAGACTATAATCTGGACCCCTCCCTCTGTTACGCGTACGAACTCTCGGAACAGGAGAAACTGGCGTCTTACGGCCGCCCAGTCTGCGTCTGCAACCTCGGTTGCGTCCGGTACCTGTTCCGGGAAGAAGGCTTGAGTGGGCTGGTCAAACATTATGAAGTGCGGGACCGGTCGGTCATGCTCATAGAACCACCAATGAATCCCAAGATGCGCCACCAGGTGGTACCCGATCCAGTTTTCGGCACTGCCGATTCTCCGCAGCGGCCGCGGCCCCTCCGGCTTATCGGCGATAACCGTTAGTTGTTTCGGATCGAGTCGGACGTTGTGTTCCGAATGTTCTAGCCCGAGTTGCTGCGCCCATTCGGTCATTCGCTGGCTGACAAGAGATAGCCGCGATGACAATTCGTTCTCGGCCTCACTAGCGTCGAGCTGGTCTTCAAGCTGGGCAACTGCGCGTTGATACCGACTCACGTCGACTGGAGCGCTCGGCGTTGTCGTGGGCGTAGCCACCCGTTCAAGTGCACTCGCGATCCGACCCCGAAGATAGGCGGCGCGTTCCCTATCCCGCAATTCGCCCTGAATTACCGACTCGGCAGATGCAAGCTGCTCAAGCTCTGTAGCATTATCGCGCATACGGTTGCGAATCTCGGAGATGCTGTCGGAAAGCTCCGCTAACCGTCGATTATTTGCGGGTCGGGCCCGGTCTACCCTACTCAACTCCTCCGATATGCGATCCGTCAGATTCGTAATCTCGGCGACGGTGGCATCCGGTTCGGCTAGCCGGGAGGAGCAGAGGGGGCATGTTTCGTTGTCACCGTCGGGCGCAGGGATAAGGCCCAGAGCCGTTAGTCGTCCCCTCTGGACCTGAAGCTCCCGTTGAAAGTCGGCTCCTTCAACTTGCATGCTGCTTATGAGGTTAAATTGCGACTCTACGTAGTCCAAGTCTCTGCGCATATCCCTTCTCGTCGCCAGCAATTCCTGGCGACGAGGCTCCAGTTCGGGTGAAAGCGTCGGCCCGTCCGTCGTTTCCTCGAAACCTGTTATTCCATTCAGGCGTTCCATGATCTGGCCGGAAGCCAGTTGAAGCACGTCGGAATCGAGCGCTCCAAAAGCAACTGCTGTGCGTGCAAGGGACTGGATCTCTGCGTCGTTCGCAACGTTCGCCGCATCACGTCGGGCTGAGTCGCGCTCAGCTCTTGCCAGTGCACGTTGAGCGGTGCGGAGTTCGTAGCGTAGCTGAGCGAGGTCGGGACCGGCCGCACCCAGAAAGTATGGCAATGTGTCTTTGATCGATTGCTCGATTCGGCCTTCATCCTGGCGATGGAATAGCTGTCGCTGGCTCGCAATCTCGGTCTGCTTCTGCAGACAGAATAGGATTGCTTGCGCCACGGATATGTCGTACGGATATCGTAACGAGCCCTCAGTCGGTTCAATGCGGTAGCTCTCGATTCCAAGGCGGCGGCTTAACTCAGCACGGAGAGAGTCGGAATCCGCGTTGGCAGCTAGCCGCCCAGGCGCCGGAAGGTCTAGGTCGGGACCACCGACGGTGATCATGGCCTGGTTGGTGGACGCACCTTCAGGATTGGGACGGGCTAAGACCAACCGGGATTCGCCAATCTCGACCAGAACCGCATACCAACTCGTTACGTCTGTGATGGTACCCAGTGGGAGGGATATCTCAGTCCGGCCGAGGCAAAAGTCGACAATGTCGAGCAACGCGGACTTCCCGGTTTTCGACTTGCCCGTAAGGATGTTCAAGCGTTTCGGCTTGAATCTGATTTCTCGTCGTTGCTGTCCGCGTTTGCTGTACAAGGCTACGGCAAGAATCTGCATGCTACGGCCTAACTCCAAGGAGGGCAAAAGCTGTTGCGATATCAGTGGTCTGGAACCAAAGGCCAACGATCCTGGCTGCTCTCACACATGCCACCACGTCGACGCTCTGGGCAGTCGGCACCGGCCTCGGGCGCGTGCCGAGCAGTAGCCCTCCCTCATTGGCTACGCGGATCATTCCGGTTCTTAGAGCCAACCTGAGGCCTTCACGCGTTAGTTCCACCGTCTCAGGGGCGCGCGACGCAAAGGTTGCAACTATCCAAGGATTCTCGGCGATCCACGCCGCAAATCTCTTACGCCGATTACGTGGAAGGGCTTGCCGTGTCTCTTCATGTAGGACCAGGGGCAGAGCCAAGAACGCCATCGGGAAGGGCATGGCTTCCCCACTACCTTCGAAGTAGCCGCTGACTGACTCGGTCAATACCCGGGCTGTGAAGGCTGGGTTGAATAGAGCAGCCGCCTCCGGCAGTCGTTCGGTAAAGCGTGTCATGCGACCGGTTCTTCTGCTAGAACGGGGCGAAGCAGGGATTCCAACTTGCGCTCAAACTCGGGGTGCCACCCGACGGTGAGCCCAGCAAATCCCTCAGCCAACTGATGCAGCGTCCCGCGATTCAACCATCCTTGGTCGAAGCGCTCTCTAATCCGAGCGCGTGAGTTGGCGCAGACGTCTTCGAAGACCGCCATCCCCGTGTCCTCATGCGTCACGTCGCCCGCCCGTTTCGCTCTCGCGACCAAACGGTCGAATACTTGCTCCCACTCGTCATGTAGCGCAAAGGCGAATCGGTCTATCTCAGCCTCGCACAAATATCCTCGGCGAAGCCATTCTGATCGCTGGGTATATGCGCGGTGATAGTCCCTGATTGCCTTCAACAAGCGGGTCTCATCAAGTGCGATCCAGAGCAGTTGGGTTACAAAGGTTCGATCGCGATAGACGTCGGCGTCTTCTGGGGCGAACCTCGCCATTACCTGCGGGTCAAGGGGTAGGGTTTGGGGGCCAAATTGGTCCCGGAGATCTTCGGCCTGTATTCGAAGATCTTCCGCTTTAATCGCCTGCAACGACCGATCCAAGAGGCTCACGGAGATTCCGCTCCACCACCCCTTCAGGTACCTAATGTAGTCGTCCTCGCGGCCACGGGGCACAACGTATCCGAACGCCTTCCGCAAGCTCTTGTCTATGTCAGCGGCATGGGGGGCACCGTCGTCGATAACAATCGCTCCCACTAGCGCCTCCCGATGTTCCGTGGATCGGCCCAGAAATGCCTGCCGCCATGGTTCGGTTGTGCGGGATCTGCTATTAGTGGCTGCCGCTTCAATCGCAACGAGAGCCGCAGGCACATCCCTGTCAGGTCCATCGCGAAGTTTTGCTAGAACACCGCCGCTAGGCGCTTCCGCCGTGGTTAGAAGCCGTAACACGGGAATCCGGTCAAGTGACAGATTTACTGTGTCCAACCAAGCGTTGATAGATCGCCACAGATCGGTGTTATTTTCGGTGAGATCGCTCGCAGGCGTGACATGATGCTTAACTTGCAGAAGTTCGTCCGGGGTACCGTCACGCATGAAGTCGATGTCATCAAGTGCTTCCAGCCGAAGCTCTACACTCGGGTCTTCTCGTCCACGCTCTGCCAGCTCAACCAGAGCCCACTGGCACTGATAGAGGTAACCTAACGCGTTTCCTGCCGCAGAGTGTGAGCCCCTTACAGCCATAGCGGCAGCCTAGGGATCACTTCACCGTTCCGCAATCCTCCGGTAGCAGTCTGTGCAGGACGGACGGCCGAACGAAATGCCGCGCCGGACGTTGCACGGGCGCAGGGCAGTGGGTACCTCCACTCCCGCGGCAGCTCCCGGAGCACCGATCCACGACGAGGTCACCCGCCCAGCGGCCGTGGGGACGGTCGGCTGAGGCCGGAGTCGGGCAGCCAAGACGGTGCATACCGACGGACGAGGCCGCACCTCGATGGACCTAGGGGGATTTAGACGGACGGCGGAGGTAGCGTGCTCATGATCCGCAGGCACAGATCCGGCACAGCTAGCCCCGACAAGCGCTGTCAACGGCTGTAAGACGAGAGCACGACTTGCTGCCCAGTCCGCACGGCCCATCCGCCCGGTTCGATCTGGTCAGGAACCCGCCCGAGGGGTTCAGGGTTCGGTCCCTGGCATCAGAAGCTGCACGGCATCCGAGGGCCGGGGGCCGAATGGCTTCACTGCCGATTTCCTCTGTTTTGGATCAAGGCGCCGCGCTCCGCGCGGCGCGGGGCGGTGAGCCGGCCGGCGGCAAGCCGCCCCGGCCGCCTGCGGCGCCGGGGCGGAGAGCCACCGACTGCCGCCGGACCGCCGCCCCAGGTCTATTGATCCGCCCCACGGCACGATCACGGCCGGGCGGCGGAAGCCGAACCGGTCGGCCCCATCGACGGTCAGGGCTTCCGACTGCCGCGCCAGTCCAACCCCGGGACTGGCTTGCCCCCGGTCCCTCTCCCACAGCCGGCGACACCTCACCGCCGACCCCTCAGCCGATCGCCACACCCGCGGACTCGCCAGACCGGAAGACAGCCACTAACCCCGGCGTTCGCAGCGCCAACAGAGCCCTCAGCCGGCAAGATCGACCTGCCCACCATCTCCCCACAACCAGTCGTCAACGGCTGGACTCAGCCGGACCAGACCGGACAGACGACGACGGCCCCCGATCAGCATCTCTGCTGGTCAGGGGCCGCATCTGCACCTGGTGGCGGGTAGAGGATTCGAACCTCTGAAGCTTTCGCGACGGATTTACAGTCCGCTCCCATTGGCCGCTCGGGCAACCCGCCAGGGCACCCCACCGCGTCGCAACGCGGCGGCGGAAGCAAGGATAGCGGTTGCCCCCGGCCTCTCCGCAACGGGGTACCGTCAGGGAGTCCCACGCTGGTCAGTGCGGGACGGATCAGGACACATCGCCGGATAGCAGGAGCATCAGCATGGCAGCGAACCCGTCGTTCGACATCGTGAGCAAGGTCGACCGTCAGGAGGTCGACAACGCCCTCCGCCAGGCGGAGAAGGAGCTGTCGCAGCGGTTCGACTTCCGCGGCACCGGTGCTGAGATCTCCTGGTCGGGCGAGGAGGGCATCAGCCTCCAGGCGGAGACCGAGGAGCGGGTGCGTGCCGCCCTCGACGTCTTCAAGGAGAAGCTGGTCAAGCGCAACATCTCGCTGAAGTCGCTGGATGCGGGCGACCCGAAGGCGTCCGGCAAGATCTTCAAGATCGACGCCAAGGTGATCCAGGGCATCGACACCGACAAGGCGAAGGCGATCAGCAAGAAGATCCGCGACGAGGGTCCGAAGGGCGTGCAGGCGCAGATCCAGGGCGACCAGCTCCGCGTCACCGGCAAGAAGAAGGACGACCTCCAGGCCGTCATCGCGCTGCTCAAGGGCGAGGACTTCGGCGTCGCGCTCCAGTTCAACAACTACCGCTGACCGCGAGAGGGCTTCTGCCCTGAGGCAACTTCGTTGAGTTGCGGGCCCCGGGTGCGGTCGGGTGGGGACCATGCCGTTCCTCCCGTACCGCCCGGTCCTCGCCCAACCGGTGTTGCGCCGGCTGCTGCCCGGGCTCGCCGTGTCCGCCCTCGGCGACGGGTTGGCCCTGGTCGCGGTGACCTGGCTGGCGCTGCAACTCGCACCCGCCGGGCAGCGTGGCACCTGGACCGCGTTCGCGGTAGCCGCGTACACGTTGCCGGGCGCGGCCGGTGCGGTGCTGTTGGGGCGGGTGCTGGGTGCGCGGAGCGGCGCCCAGCTCGCCGGGTGGGACGCGGGCGTGCGGGCGCTCGCGTTGGGGGCGATTCCGGTCGCCCACCTGGCCGGGGTGCTGGACGTCGGGCTCTACGTGGCGTTGCTGGCGGTGTCGTCGCTGCTGCACCCGTGGGGGACGGCCGGCCGGTTCACGCTGGTCGCGGAGCTGTTGCCGCAGCGGCACCACCTGGCCGGCAACGCGCTGCTGGGTCTCTTCGGCCAGGCGGCCACCGTGGTCGGGCCGCCGCTGGCCGGGCTGCTCATCGCCGGGGTGGGGCCGGTCTGGGTGCTCGCGATCGACGCCGCCACGTTCGCGGCGCTGGCGGTCAGCTACCGACTCGCGGTGCCCGCGGATCGCCGGCGCGCGCGGCGGGCGGCGGGGGCCGGGCCGTCGCGTACCTCGGGTTTCCGGGTCATCGCCCGGGACCGCGCGCTGCTCGGCCTGCTGGTCCTGACGTTCGTGTTCTTCTTCCTGTTCGGGCCGTTCTACGTGGCCATGCCGGTGCACGTGACCGAGGATCGGCACGCCTCGGCGGCGCTGCTCGGCGCGTTCTACACCGCGTTCGGCGTCGGGTCGCTGCTCGGCGGGCTGCTCACCGGGTTCCTGCGGGACCGGTCGCCGCGGGCGGTGCTGGCCGGCGTCGTGGTGGTGTTCGGTGCGGCGTTGCTGCCGCTCGGTCTGGGCGCGCCGGTCGCCGTGTCACTGCCGGCGTTCGCAGTCGCCGGGCTGGTCTGGGCGCCCTACCGGCCGACCGCGACGGCGCTGTTCCAGCGCCGGGCCGGCGCGGCGGAGCTGCCCCGGGTGCTGGCCGCCAACGGGGCGGTCACGGTGCTGGCGGTGCCGCTGGGCACCATGCTCGGCGGCCCGGCGACCGCCGCGCTCGGGGCGCGGCAGACGCTGCTGTGGTGCGCGGCGGCGACCGTCGCGGTCGGGCTGGTGGCGGCGTTCGGGGCGCGGTCAGGCGGCGAGGGACTGCTCGGCGCGGACCGCGGCGGCCTCCGCGCGGGCGATCGGGCCGCCGGGCAGCGCCGCGACCAGGGCGCCGACGCCGACCGCCGCGCCGGCGAAGAGGAACGCCCACGGCACGCCGCCGGCGTGGTCGACGATCAGACCGGCCACCGCGCCGCCGACGGCGCTGGCCGCCACCGACATGGTGACCACCCAGGTGTACGCCTCGTTCAGCATGCCGGCCGGGGCGACCCGCCCGACAAGCGTGTTCTCCAGGGTGAGGGCGGGTGCGATGGCGGCGCCGCCGAGCACCAGGGCGACGCCGAGCGCGACCGGGCCGGGCATCACCGCGAAGACGGCGAAGCTGGCCGCGACCGCGCCGAGCAGCCAGGCGAACTGGCGGGTCATGTTCGCGGCGGGCCGGCGTACGCCGAAGGAGAAGCCACCGACGGCGCTGCCGACGCCCCAGACGGCGAGCAGGACGCCGGCCAGGCTCTCCGGGTCGTCGGCGCCGGTGTTCCCGGCGAAGGCCGGGACGATCACGCCGGAGGCGCCGAACGCGACGCCGAGGCTGGCCACGCAGAGCAGCAGCGCGGGGAAGCCGCCGACGCGCAGCGGGCCGAGGCCCCGGGCGTGGTGTTCGCGCGGGTGCGGCCGCCAGCCGCGCATCACCCGGCCGAGCGCTACCGAGCCGGTGCCGACGAAGGTGACCACGGCGGCGCCGACCAGCGCGGCGGACGCGTCGGCGGCCAGCACGAAGCCGGCCACCAGCAGCGGGCCGAGCACGAAGACCACCTCGAACAGCGAGGTCTCGGCGGCGAGCGCGGTGTTGCGCAGGTGCCCCCGGCCGGTGGCCGGGGCGGTGAGGTCGTTCCAGGCGCCCCGGATGGCGGCGGTCAGCGGCGGGTAGGTGGCGCCGGCGACGCCCGCCGCCAGGTAGATCAGGGGGAGGTTGGCGACGTCGGCGCGGCTGGCGCCGAGCAGCCCGATCAGGGCGAGCGGGTGGGCGAGCGCGGTGGCCAGCAGCACCGGCGCGGGGCCCACGCGGTCGGCGATCCGGCCGGCGACCGGGCTGAGCGCGGCGCCGGAGAGCGCGTAGATGCCGCCCGCGACGGCGGCGAGCGAGTAGCGGCCGGTGACCTGCTCGACCACGAGCAGCAGCGCCAGCGGGGTCATGCCGATCCCGAGCCGGCCGATGATGCCGAGGATCAGCAGCATCGGCGCGCCGGGGATCCGCCAGACGCCCAGGTACTGGCGCAGTGCGGCCACGGTCGACCTCCCGGATGTAATGAGTCAGAAGCCCTTCGACCCTAACGCCGGACCGGGCCCGGCGGAACGGTCGGCTGCCTCACAGCGCCCCGGCCGTGCGCCTTTCCCGGAAAGCCGTCCCACGCGGGCATCCGGCGTCGGAGAGTCGGGACGGGACGTCCGGGCCGAGGAGGAGCGGTTGAGCCACCCGAGGGGCAGGTTGCTCGGACTCGTCGCGCTCGCCGCGGCCGTCCCGGTGCTGCAGAACGTGCTGTTCCTGATGCTCGACTTCCAGAGCGCGGAGGGCCTCTCGCCGCAGGGCTCGGCCGTCTGGCCGTACGACTCGTACAACGACATGCGGTGGCTGCTCGTCTACCACAACACCTGGCAGGCGTACGCGGTCGGACTGGTGGCCGCCATCGTGCTGCGCGGGCTGCTCTCCGCGGCCCTGGTGAGTCTCGCCTGGCCGGCCGAGTCACCCCGGCCGGCCGGCGGATCCTGCTGCGCAACCTGGGGCTCGCGGCGCTCACCGCCCTGATCGTCTCGCCGTTCGCCGCGCTCGCCATCGCCGCCGGGGTGGTGTCGCTCTCCTGGTTCGTGTTCGCCGCGGTGGCGCCGATGCTGCTGCTCGCGCCGTTCCTGCAACGCGCGGCGGTCGGCCCGGGCTGGTGGCGCGGCCTGCCGTCGGCGGCGCTGGTCGGCTGGTCGCTGCTCGACTTCGTGGTGATCACCATCGCCGGCGCGGTCGTCTGGCGGGTGCCCGGCTGGTGGACGCTGCTGGTCGCGGCGCTCGCCGGGGCCGTCAACGGGCTGCTGTGGAACCGGACGGTGCGGGCGGCGGTGCTGCCGGCCCGGGTCCACTGGGCCCGGGTGCCGGTGGCCCCGTTCGTGGTGGCGCTCGCCCTGGCCATCCCGCTGACCGCCCAGGTGGTGACGTCGAGTCCGGCATACCAGGTGGGCGTGTTCCGGCCGCTGCTGCTCGACCGGCGACTCCCCTCCTCGGTGCCGTACGCGGTGATCGTGATCGGCCCGCACAACTCGCGGTACGACGGGCGGCCCGCCGTCGACCCGTTGGTGGAGACGTTCTCCTACGCCGGCCGGGACGCCGCCGGCCGCCCGAAGCCGTACGTCGCTCGGGACACGCACCGCTCGCTCGGCTCCAGCTCCGAGCTGCTGGACCAGCAGGTGCGGGCGTTGCACGCCCGGACCGGCCGGCCGGTGGCGTTGCTCGGCGAGAGCGAGGGGGCGATGGTCGGGCGGACCTACCTGCGGGACCACCCGTCGTCGCCGGTGAAGGCGCTGCTGATGTTCAGCCCGCTGGTCCGCGCCGCCCGGGTCTACTACCCGCCGGAGGACGCGGCGGCGGGCTGGGGCATCGCCCCCGGCTGGCAGTTGCGGGGGATCTTCGCGCTGGCGGCCCGGCTCAGCGGGGGCTCGGACAGCCCGGACGAGCCGTTCATCCGCTCGCTGATGGAGAACGCGCCGTTCTACCGGTTCCAGACCATGTGCCCGGTCCCCGGGATCCGGGTGATCGCCTTCCTGCCCACGGTCAGCGCCACCGAACTCCCGCCCGGCCCGTACACCCAGATCCCGGTCTACGAGGTGCCCGCCCTGCACGGCGGGCTGCTGGGGCGGCCGGACATCAGCGATCGGGCGGTCGAGTTCCTCTCCGGCGCCGACCTCCAGTCGAAGCGCCGCGAGTACGGCACGTTCCAGCTGCTCGGCGCGGCGTGGCAGGTGCCGACGCTGGCGGTCACCATCAACCCGGTCTGGCGGGGCCACGTGTCGCCGGGACCGCCGTTCTCCCGGGGGCGCCTCTGCGGGAAGTAGGGGCGCGGTACCGGGGCTGACTGGCTTGCCGGCAAGGGGTAGGTTGCTCATCGAACTGAGTCCATGCCAACGGCGGCGGGGTCGGCCGCCGGCGTGATCGGAGGTCGGATGAGCGGCAGGGCCGTCACGCCGCAGCGTGTCGAGGTCGAGGAAGCGGACCCGTCGCACCGATGACCGACACCGCGACGCCCTCCCCCGGCTACCGCGCGCTCTTCCGGCATCCAGTCGCGGCCCGGCTGCTCGCGGCTCGGGCGATCTCCGAGCTGGGTGACTTCATCGGGCTGGCCGCGCTGCTGCTGCTCGCCTACGACGAGACCCGGTCGGTGCTCGGGCCGGCCGCCGTCTACGCCGCCCGGATGCTGCCCGCGCTGCTGGTCGCGACCGTGTTCAGCGGCTGGCTGGACGTGCCGGCCCGGCGCACCATGCTGGTCGCGCTCTCGCTGGCCGGCGCGGCGCTGATCGCCGTACCGGTCGCGGTTCCCCGGCCGCTGCCGGCGATCCTGGCCGCCGGCCTGCTCGGCGCGGTCCGGGCCGCCTACTCGAGCGTGCACGTGGCGGTCACCGCCGAAGCCGTGGCGCCGCCGCTGCGGCTGCCGCTGTTCGGGCTCTCCGCGTTCGCCAACCAGAGCGGCCAGGTGGTCGGCCTGCTCGCCGGGGCGAGCATGACGGTGGCGCTCGGCCCCCGGCTGGCACTCGTGATCGACCTGGTGTCGTTCCTGGTCGCGGCCGTGGTCCTCGCCGGGCTGCCGGTGAGTCCGCAGGAGGGCAGGCGCCGCCGGCCACCGGCCACCGCGGGCATCCGGATCATCGCCGGTCATCCGGTGCTGCGCGTCGTCGCCCTGCTCACGCTGGCCACGGTCCTGTCCGGAGCGCTGCCGGAGACGCTCGCCCCGGATCTGGCCGGCGGGGGCTGGCGGCCGGTGCTGCTGGCCGCCTCGTCGTTCGGCGGCGCCGTGTTCGTGCTCGTGGTCGGCAGTCGCGGCTGGCTGGCCCGGGTGTCCGGCCAGTTGGTGGTCGTCCGGGCGCTCGGCCTGGCGCTGCTGCTGGCCGGTCTGCTGGTGGCGGTCGGCGCCCCGGCCTGGGCCGTGGCCGTGGCGAACGCGCTGATCGGTGCCGGCGCGGGCTGGCTCATCGGCGCGCAGGCGACGTTCGCGCGGCTGGCGCCCCGGGAACGGATGGGACAGGTGGAGGCGACCATGATCGCCTCGAACATCATGTTCTCCGGGGTGGGGATCTTCCTGCTCGGCGGTACGGCGGCCCTGTTCGGCCCGGCCGCGGCCTACCTGGCGGCGGGGCTGGTGGTGCTCGTCGTGGTGCTCGCCACCCGGGCGGACCGGCTGGTCGAGCCGGCCTGAACGCGGTTCCGCCCGCGTCCGGGACGGACGCGGGCGGAACCGGACGGACGGGTCAGCGCTGGAACTGCACCGGCCCGGAGTTGCGGGCCATCTGCTCCAGCCGGGCCACCCGCTGCTCCATCGGCGGGTGGGTGGCGAACATGGCGGCGATGCCGCCGCCCCGCTTGAACGGGTTGTCGATCATCAGGTGGGCGGTGCTGGCGAGCTGACCCTGCGGCGCCAGCGGGCGGGCCTGGGTCCCCATGTGGATCTTCTTCAGCGCGCTGGCCAGGGCCAGCGGGTCGCGGCTCAGCTCGGCGCCGGACGCGTCGGCCTGGTATTCGCGGCTCCGGCTGATCGCCAACTGGATCACGGTGGCCGCGATCGGGCCGAGGATCAGGGTGAGCAGCAGCACCGCCGGGTTCGGGCCGTCCTCGTCGTCGGAGGAGCCCAACGGGATGAACCAGGCCAGGTTGGCGAGCATGGTGATGATGCCGGCCAGGCCGGCCGCCACGCTGGAGATCAGGATGTCCCGGTTGTAGACGTGGGACAGCTCGTGCCCGATCACGCCGCGCAGCTCCCGGTAGTCGAGGATCTCCACGATCCCCTGGGTGACGCAGACCGCCGCGTGCTCCGGGTTACGCCCGGTGGCGAACGCGTTCGGCTGCGACGTCGGGCTCACGTAGAGCCGGGGCATCGGCTTGCCGGCCTGCGTCGACAGCTCCCGCACCATCTGGTAGAGCTCGGGGAACTGTGCCTCGCTGACCGGTTGCGCCTTCATCGAGCGCAACGCGAGCTTGTCGGAGAAGAAGTAGGTGACGCCGTTCATCAGCAACGAGACGACCACGGCGATGACGAGACCACCGCTACCGCCGAACCAGTAGCCGACCGCGAGGATCAGCGAGGTCAACAGGCCGAGCAGCGCTGCGGTCTTGAGACGGTTGTGATGCACGATCGATCGCTCCTTCGGTGCGCGGGCCCGTGCGGGTGTCCCGCTGACCGGTTCAACACACCGGTACCCGTCAACCATCCGGCTCATGGCTGAAAGTTGGCTGGGGATTCCTGTGCGCCCGCTGAACCACCCGCCCAGCCGGGCACGAACCGGTCAGCGCGCCGCCACGTCCAGCACCAGCTGCGGTGCGAAACCGATCACCACGGCCGCTGCGGTGGCCACCCCGAGCGCGATCGCCACCGTGCGGGCCGGCCGGGTCACCGCGACCCCGCCGGACGGCGCGTAGAGCGTCGCGGCCACCCGCAGGTAGTAGGCCAGGCCGAGCACCGCGTTCAACGCCACCACCAGGGCCAGCCAGCCGGCGTGCCCGGCCAGCAGCGACCGCACCACCGTCACCTTCGCGAACAGCCCGGCCAGCCCCGGCGGCAGCCCGGCCAACCCGATCAGCGCCAACGCGAACGCGCCACCCACCCACGGGTGCCGCCGCGCCGCGCCGCGCAGGTCGGCCAGCGTGCCGCCGTCGCCGTCCGCCGGCCGCAACGCCACCACCGCGGCGAACGCGGCCAACTCCAGCAGCACGAAGAACACGGCGTACGCGACGGCCGCCGCGTACGCCCCGACGCGCGCGTCGGCGGTGCGCCCCGCCGCCAGCGCCAACGCGCCCAGCGGGGCCAGGATGTAACCCGCCTGGGCCACCGACGACCAGGCCAGCAACCGGACGGTACGCCGCTGGCGCAGTGCCACCAGGTTGCCCACGGTCATGGTCAGCGCCGCCAGCGCTGCCAGCACCGGACCGGTCACGCCGGCCGGCAGCGCCCGCTGCACCACCGCCAGCAACGCCACCACACCGCCCAGCTTCGACGCGGTGGACAGGTAGGCGGCCACCGGCAGCGGCGCGCCGTCGTAGGTGGCCGGCGCCCACGCGTGGAACGGCACCGCGGCGACCTTGAACGCCAGCCCGGCCACCACCAGCGCCACCGCGACCGTGGTGAGCGGCAGGTCGCGCAGGTCGTCCCGGGCGGCCAGGGTGCCGCCCAACCGGTCCAGGTGCAGGCTGCCGGTCACCGCGTAGAGCAGCGCCGCGCCGAGCAGCGTCACCGAGGTGGCGACCACGCTGACCACGAAGAACGTCACCGCCGCCTCGGCCCCGGCCAGGCTGGCCCGGCGCAGCCCGACCAGCACGTAGAGCGGCAGCGTCAGCGTCTCCAACGCCACCAGCAGGGTGATCAGGTCGCCGGCCGCGCCGAGCACCACACCGCCGGTCATCGCGCAGGCCAGCAGGAAGCAGTATTCGCCGGCCGGGGTGCGCCCGGCCCGCAGCAGCGGCCCGGAGATCGCCAGCACGCCGACCGTGAGCAGCGCGATCACCACCGCCACCAGCGCGGCCCGGCCGCCCCACACCCAGGAGCAGTCCGCGCCCACGCAGAACGTGCGCCGCTCACCGGCCGCCCCGACCAGTGCCGCGCCAGCCGCGGTGCCGGCAGCGCCGAGCGCCGCCACGGCCACCGTCACCGCCCGGCGGGCCACCAGCAGGTCGACCAGGAGCACCAGCACCGCCGTGCCGGCCGCCAGGTAACCAGGCAGCAGCGCCACGTTGTCGACAGCCTGCACCAGACTCATGGCACGACCCCCAGCAGGGCCTCCACCGGGCCGGAGGCGTAGGACAGGACCAACGCCGGCGCCAGGCCGACCGCGAGCGCGAGCACCACCAGCGGCGCCCAGGCGGTCAGCTCCGCCCCCGCCAGCCCCGGCCCGAGCGGCGCCACCGCCGCGCTGGGCCGGCCGTGGCTGACCCGGCGCAACAACCGCAGGAGGTACGCGGCGGTCAGCGCGCCGCCCAGCGCCGCCAGCACGGCCAGCGTCAACCACAGCGGGCCGCCCCGCCGCACGGCCGCCACCACCGCGAACGCCTCACCCCAGAACCCGGCCAGGCCGGGCAGCCCCAGCGAGGCCACCGCCGCGAAGCCGAGCAGCCCGGCCAGCCGGGGCGCGGTCTCCCGCAACCCGGACAGCTCCGCCAGCGAGCCGGTGTGCGTGCGGTCCTTGATCGCCCCGGCCAGGAAGAACAGCAGACCGGTGATCACCCCGTGGGCGATGTTGCCGATCAGCGCCGCCTGGAGGCCGGTGGCGGTGAGCGTGGCCACCCCGAGCAACACGAACCCCATGTGCCCGACGCTGGAGTAGGCGATCAGCCGCTTCAGCTCGGTCTGCGCCAGGCAGACCAGGCCACCGATCAGGATCGCCGCCACGGCGAGCGCGCCGAGCACCGGCGACGCCCAGCGGGCGCCCTCCGGCGCCACCCCCACGGCCACCCGGATGAGCCCGTACGTGCCCATCTTGAGCAGCACCCCGGCGAGGATCACGCTGCCCACGGTGGGCGCCTGGGTGTGCGCGTCGGGCAGCCACGAGTGCAGCGGCCAGAGCGGGCTCTTCACCGCGAACGCCAGCGCCAGCAGCGTGAACGCGGCGAGCTGGGTGTCGCGGGACAGGCCGGCGCCGCCGGTCAACGTGACCAGGTCGGCGGTGCCCGCGGCGGCCACCACCACGTAGACGCCGACCAGCAGCAGCACCGAGCCGAACAGCGTGTAGAGCGCGAACTTGCGGGCCGCCCGCCGCCGGTCGTCGCCGCCCCAGCCCGCGATGATCGCGTACATCGGCAGCAGGACGACCTCGAAGAAGAGGAAGAACAGCACCAGGTCGAGCGCCAGGAACGTGCCCAGGATGCCCACCTCGACCACCAGCAGCAACGCCACCAGCGCCCGGCCGCTGCCGCCACCGGCCGGCACCCGCCAGAGCGTGTAGCCGCAGCACAGCAGCGTGAGCAGCGCGGTCAGCACCACGAGCGGCCAGGAGATGCCGTCCACCCCGAGGTGGAAGCGCAGGTCCAGCCCCGGCACCCAGGTCAGGTCGAGCTGGTGCCACGGCTGCACCGCCGGCCGCGGACCGTACCCGAACCAGCCGTGCTCGCCACCGACCAGCGGGAGCGTCGCCAGCAGCGTCAACGCGGCGGCGGCGGTGCCGACCAGCCGGCCGGCCCGGTCACCCGGGACGGCGGCCGTCGCGACCGCGCCCAGCGCCGGCACCGCGACCACCGCGACCAACAGGACCTGCCCGAACGTCATGAGCCGACTCCGATCAGGGCGACCGCCAGGCCGATCAGCAACGCGCCGGCGAGCACCCCGGCCGCCGCCCGCGGCAACGCCGCCCGGTGCGCCGCGGCCAGCCCGTCGCCCAACTCCACCGCCGCCCGACCGGCGCCCTCGACCAGGCCGTCCACCCCCAGCTCGTCGCCGGCCCGCACGGCCCGCGCCAGCGCGCCGGTCGGGCGTACGACGAGAGCGTGCTGGACGTCGTCGAGCCGGAACGCCCGGGCGAACACCGGCCGCAACGGACCCAGGAAGCGGGCCGGGTCGGCGGCCGGATCCCGGCGCCAGCCGGCCCAGGCCACGCCCGCGCCGACCACCAGCAGCAGGAACGGCAGGATCAGGTTCGGCGCCAGGTGGACCAGCTCGACCGCCTCGCCGGTGTCGTCGCCCGGCACCCGCAGGCGGTCGGCGAACCAGGGCGCGAACGCGGCCAGCCCGAGCAGCGCGGCCGGGACCGCGAGCAGCAGCACCGGCCAGCGCAGCGACGCCGGCGGGTCGTGCGGGCGGACCAGCGGCGAGCGGGCCGTGCCGAAGAACGTGCGCAGCAGCAGCCGGGTCGCGTACCAGGCGGTGACCGCGACGCCGAGCAGCCCGGCCAGCCAGACCAGCCAGCCCACCCAGCCCGCGGTCGGGCCGGCGCCGTCCAGCGCGGCGGCCTCGGCGGCGGCGAGCACGCCGTCCTTGCTCCAGAACCCGGACAGCGGCGGCACCCCGGCCAGCGCGCCGAGGCCGACCACCATGCACCAGAACGTGACAGGCATGCCGGCGCGCAGGCCGCCCATCCGGGACATCAGCGTGGTGCCCACCGCGTGGATCACCGCGCCGGCGGCGAGGAACAGCAACGCCTTGAACGCGGCGTGGGTGAGCAGGTGGAACAGCGCGGCGGCGGGCGCGCCGACCGCGAGCGCGCCGGTCATGTAGCCGATCTGGGACACCGTCGACCAGGCCAGCACCCGCTTGATGTCGTCCTGCGCGGTGGCCGCGAACGCGCCCAGCAGGATGGTGATCGCGGCCAGCACGCCGAGCACCGCGAGCGCCGCCGGGGCCTGCGCGAAGAGCGGGAACAGCCGGGCCACCGCGTAGACGCCGGCGGCCACCATGGTCGCGGCGTGGATCAGCGCGGAGACCGGCGTCGGGCCGGCCATCGCGTCCGGCAGCCAGGTGTGCAGCGGGAACTGGGCGCTCTTGCCCGCCACCCCGGCCAGCAGCAGCAGGCAGGCGGCGGTCAGCGTGCCGGTGGACCAGTCGTGGGCCAGCACGTCGGCGATCCGGAAACTGCCCGCGCCCACCCCGAGCAACGCGATGCCGAGCAGGAAACCGACGTCACCCACGCGGGTGACCAGGAACGCCTTCACCGCGGCGCCGGGCGCCTCCGGCAGCCGCCGGTCGTGGGCGATGAGCAGGTACGAGCAGATGCCCATCACCTCCCAGCCGACCAGCAGCATGATCAGGTCACCGGACACCACCACGGTCAGCATGGCGGCGGTGAAGAGGCTGAGCTGCGCCGCGTACGGCGGGTAGCGGTGGTCGACGTCCACGTCGTCGTGCGGGCCGCGACGCAGGTAGCCGGTCGAGTAGACCTGCACGGCCAGCGCCACCACGGTGACCGCGGTGGCCACCAGCACGGCCACGCCGTCCAGCCGCAGGCCCAGCGTGACCCGGAGCCCACCCAGCTCGACCCAGGTGGTGGCCGCCTCCACCGGCGCGTCGACGCGCAGCAGCAACGCCAGCGCGGCCAGCAGCGCCACCGCAGCGCCGGTCACGCCCAGCCCGACCGCCAGCCGCCGGGCCGGCGCGCGGTCCCCGTGCGACGCGGGCGGCAGCAGCAGCCCGAGCAGGCCGGCGACCAGCGGCGCGCCCGGCAGCACCGCCGCGAGCCAGACCGTTGCCGTGCTCATCGGGTCGCGCCTTCCGGGGCGGGCGACGCGGGCTCGCCGGTCGCGGTCGGCTCGTGCTCGGTGAGCGGGACGTCGTCGACAGTGACGCTGGCCCGCAGCCGGTAGAGCTGGAGCACGATGGCCAGCCCCACCCCGATCTCGGCGGCGGCCAACACGATCACGAACAGCGCGAACACCTGGCCCGAGTGCGGCAGCGCGGCCCGGACCGTGGTGTCCGCGGTGACCAGGATCAGGTTGACCGCGTTGAGCATCAGCTCCACCGCCATCAGCACCAGCACCGCGTTGCGCCGGCGCAGCACGCCGTAGACGCCGAGGCCGAACAGCAGCGCGGCGGTGACGTACGGGATGACCGGCCTCACCGGCGCCCGCCCTCGTCGGCGGCCACCGCGGCCGGTTCCGGCCGGTCCGGGCCGTCGCCGGCCGGGTTCTCGTCGGCGGCGGTCTCGGCCGGGCGGCCGATGTCGGGGCGGGAGAGCACGATCGCGCCGACCAGCGCGGCGAGCAGCAGCACCGAGAGCACCTCGAACGGCAGCACCCAGGAGCGGAACACCTGCTCGCCGAGACGCTCGGCGGTGCCCGCGGCGGGCAGGTCCACCCGGGACCAGCGGAACGCGTCGACGAGCAGCGCGGCCAGGCCCAGACCGCTGCCGGCGCCGACCAGCGCGGCCGCCCAGCCGGGCCGGTCCAGGTCGTCCGACGGGCCGATCGGGGCCCGGGTCAGCATCACCGCGAACAGCAGCAGCACCACCACCGCGCCCACGTAGATCAGCACCTGCACCCAGGCCACCAGCTCGGCGGTGAGCACCAGGTAGTCGCCGGCCAGCGCGCCCAGGCACACCACCAGCCACAGGCCGGCCCGGACCAGGTGGCGGGTGGCCACCACCAGCGCGCCCGACCCCACCGCCACCGCGCCGAGCGCGAGCAGCAGCACGTCCGCACCGGTCATGAGGCCGCGCCTCCGCCCGGCTCCTCGGCGGCGTCGGAGCGTACCCGGGTCGGGGCCGGACGGGCGGCGGGCGCCGCGGCCTTGCGGGCGGCGGTGGTCTCCTCCTTCGAGGGGTCGCCGAGCGGGTCGTGCGCCGGCGGGGGCGGCACGGTGCCCATCCACTCGCCCAGGTGGTCCTTGTCGTGCAGCAGGTCCTTGATGTCGTACTCGGCGTACTCGAACTCGGGCGACCAGTAGAGCGCGTCGAACGGGCAGACCTCGATGCAGATGCCGCAGTACATGCAGAGTGAGAAGTCGATGTCGAACTTGTCGAGCACGTTGCGCTGGCGGGGGCGGGCGGCGCCGGGCACCGCCACCTCCTCCTTGTGCGAGTCGATGTAGATGCACCAGTCCGGGCACTCGCGGGCGCACAGCATGCAGACCGTGCAGTTCTCCTCCAGCAGCGCGATCACGCCACGGGAACGGGGCGGCAGCTCGGGTGCGACGTCCGGGTACTGCTGGGTGGTCGAGCGGCGGGTCATCGTCTTCAACGTGACCGCGAGGCCCTTCACCAGCCCGCCGCCGGGCACTCCACCGTGCTCGCTCATGCCGCCCATCCTGCCCTGTGGCCCCGGCGCGCGCGACCACCACCCGACTCTTGGCGGCGCTGTCGTGAGCGCGGGGAGATCACGCCTCGCCGGGTGTGAACGGGGGCAGCATCTGCACACCGAGCTGCTGGAGCACCTGGAACAGCTCGTTGACGCTCCACACGTCCACGATCCGGCCCGCCTCGTCGAAGCGCAGGAACGACGCCCCGGAATAGCTGACCACCCGCCCGGTCGGCGGCACCGGCCCGAACTGCCCGGCCTGGGTGCCGGCGGCCCGCCAGCGCACCGCCACCCGCCCGCCGCCGGCCACCACCTCGACGATCTTGTAGCGCAGGTCGGGGAACGACGCCCGCCGGTCCCGGTGCCAGGCCAGCACCGCCTCCGGCCCGACGCCGCCCAGCCCGGGGCACTCCGGGGCCACCAGCTCGTAAGCGCTCTCCTCGCGGCCGGCGTTCCACACGTCGGCGACGAAGCGTCGGGCCGCCGCCTCCACATCGGTCACGCCCGGCAGCCTATGCCGTCCTCTGCGCCGCTCGCCCTGCCGGGACCGGCCGGAGCGACCATGATGGGAACGGAACCAACTCGGGAGGTGGGCGTGGGCGGCAGCGACGACGAGGTCCTGGACCGGACCGGCGGCAAGTACGTGGAACCCGGTGGCGAGTTCACCCGGGACCAGCGCTACATCGCCACCCGGATCACCGCGGACGCGCGGGACGGCTGGCCGGTGGAGCCGGGCCGCTACCGGCTGGCGGTCAGCCGGGCCTGCCCCTGGGCGAACCGGCTGATCATCGTACGCCGGCTGCTCGGGCTGGAGGGCGCCATCTCGCAGGCGGTGGCCGGGCCCACCCACGACAAGCGGAGCTGGACGTTCGACCTGGACCCGGGCGGCAAGGACCCGGTGCTGGGCATCGAGCGACTGGCCGACGCCTACTTCGCCCGCTTCCCCGGCTACGAGCGGGGCATCACCGTGCCGGCGCTGGTCGACGTGCCCACCGGCCAGGTGGTCACCAACGACTACGCGCAGATGAGCCTGGACCTGTCGGCCGAGTGGACCGCGCACCACCGGCCGGGCGCGCCGGACCTCTACCCGGAGCGGCTGCGCGGCGAGATCGACGAGGTCAACGCGGTGGTCTTCGCCGACGTCAACAACGGTGTCTACCGGTGCGGCTTCGCCGGCAGCCAGGAGGCGTACGACAAGGCGTACCACCGGCTCTTCGACCGGCTGGACTGGCTGAGCGAACGGCTGGCCGGGCAGCGTTACCTGGTCGGCGACACGATCACCGAGGCGGACGTGCGGCTGTTCACCACGCTCGTCCGCTTCGACCCGGTCTACCACGGGCACTTCAAGTGCAATCGGCAGAAGCTCAGCGAGATGCCGGTGCTCTGGGCGTATGCCCGGGACCTGTTCCAGACGCCGGGCTTCGGCGACACGATCGACTTCGACCACATCAAGCGGCACTACTACGAGGTCCACCGGGACATCAACCCGACCGGCATCGTGCCGCTCGGCCCCGACCTGTCGAACTGGCTCACCCCGCACAACCGGGAGGAGTTGGGCGGCCGCCCCTTCGGCGACGGCACTCCGCCCCCGCCCCCCGCCCTCGACGAGCGGGTCGACCCCGCCCATACCCCGCTGCCCTGACGCACCCCACTCGTCGGTTGGGTCGCGACGCCGCTGCTCGGGCGTGTCGCGCCCGGGGGAATAGAAGTGCTCAGAGCGGTATACCTGAGAGGCATAAAAATGCCTCTCAGGTATACCGCTCAAGGGCGACTGTTTCTTCGCTGGGGTCACGCACGGTGACCGGCGGCGCGGTGCGGTGCGGCCGAGCCGGACCTAGAGGGCGAGGCGGACCGCGACGGTGAGGACCAGCTGGGCCAGGGCCAGGGGGACCAGGACCAGCCAGCAGAGGCGCTGGAGCTGGTCCTCGCGCAACCGGGGATAGCTCACCCGGAGCCAGATGATCACGAATGCCACGGCGAAGACCTTGAGCAGCGTCCACAGCCAGCCGAGCTGGGCGTCGGCGAACGGCCCCTGCCAGCCACCCAGGAAGAGCACAGTGGTCAGCGCCGCGATCACCACGATGCCGACGTACTCGGCGAGCAGGAAGAACGCGAAGCGCAGGCCGGTGTACTCGGTCATGTAGCCGAAGACCAGCTCGGAGTCGGCGATCGGCATGTCGAACGGTGGGCGGCGGATCTCGGCCAGCCCGGCCACGAAGAAGATCACCATGGCCGGCGCCTGCCAGAGCAGCCACCAGGGCCGCCACGCCTCGACGATGCCGCTCAGGCTGAGCGTGCCCGCCGCCATCGCCACCGAGGCGGCGGCCAGCACGAGTGGCAGCTCGTAGCCGAGCAGCTGGGCCGCGCCGCGCAGCCCGCCGAGCAGGCTGTACTTGTTGGCCGACGCCCAGGCGGACATGAGCACCGCCAGCACCCCGACGCCCACCACGGCGAGCACGAAGAACAAGCCGATGTCCAGCGGCTGGGCGACCAGGTCACCCGGCCCGAGCGGGATGACCAGCAGCACCAGCAGATAGGGCACCAACGCCACCGCCGGGGCCAGCCGGAACACCTGCCGGTCCGCGTCGCGCGGGGTGACGTCCTCCTTCTGCACGAACTTGACGCCGTCGGCCACGAGCTGCGCCCAGCCGTGGAAGCCGCCCGCGTACATCGGGCCCAGCCGGCCCTGCATGTGGGCCATCACCTTGTGCTCGGCCTGGCCCACGATCAGCGGCAGGGTGAGGAACGCGACCAGCACGCCGGCCACCCGCAGGACCAGCTCCAACCAGTCCGGCATCAGTCCTCCCCCGCCTCGGGCGCGGCACCGGGCTCCGGCCGGGCCGGGTCCGCGGGCCGGTCGCCCGCCGGCTCCGGCCGGGCCGGGTCCGCGGCCCGGTCGCCTGCCGACTCCTGCCGCACCGGGTCGGCCGCCGGCTCCTGCCGCGCGGGGCCGGTCGGCCGCTCCCCGGGCACCGGACGCCCGAGCGGGCCGGGTTCCGCCGGCGGCGGGGCGGGCTCCCGGCGGGCCGGACCGGTCGGCCGGGACGCGCCCGGGACCGGACGATCATCGGGACCCGGACGCGCCGGGCGCTCGCCGGACGCCGGACGCGCGGGGCGTTCACCCGGACCCGGACGCGCCGGGCGCTCGCCGGACGCCGGACGCGCGGGGCGTTCACCCGGACCCGGACGCGCCGGGCGCTCGCGGGCCGGGCGGGCCGGCGTACCCCCGCGCGGGCCCTCGCCGACGCCGACCGCGCCGGCCGGCGTGGGCGTCGTCCCCCACTCCCCCGGCGCGGGCACGCCCGGCGGACGGATCGGCCGGCGCCCGCCGCCCGCCTCCGACTCGCCCGGCTCCTTCGCGCCCGGCCACGGCTTCGCCACCCGGGACGCCAGCACGAACTCCTTGCGCAGCGGATGGCCCTCGAACTCCGGCGGCAGCAGCAGCGGTCGCAGCTCGCCGTGGCCGGCGAAGTCGATGCCGAACATCTCGTGCGTCTCCCGCTCGTGCCACGCGGCGCCCGGGAAGACGTCGACCACGGACGCGACGACAGGCGCGCCCCGGGGCACCCGGGTGCGCAGCAGCAACCCGTGCCGGTGCCGGACCGACCAGAGGTGCGCGACCACGTCGAAGCCGTCGGCCAGCTCGTCCACCGCCGACAGCCAGTCGAGGAAGTCGCACCCCAACTCGGCGTCGTCGCGTGCCGCGCGCACCGCGTCCGCCCAGCTCGCCGGCGGTACGTCGACGGTGGCGCGGGCGTGCCCCTGACCGCCGGAGACCGACGCGGTGGCCTCCACGGGCGCGAGCAGCTCGACCACCCGCCGGCCGACCTCTTCCGGAGTCATGCGCTGATCCTATGGCCGACGGCTTCCGCCCGGGTCGGGCCGTCCGGGCCCGGATCGTCGCTTTGCCGGGCGGGTGGGCGGCCGGCGGGGAAAGATGAGGCTCGTGCGCGCTGTGACTGTGACCCCCGGTGTCCCCGACTCGCTACGCCTCACCGAGGACTGGCCCGAGCCGGCGCCCGAGGAGGGCGCGATCCTGGTCGAGGCGCTCGCGGTGGGCGTGTGCGGCACCGACCAGGAGATCATCTCCGGGGAGTACGGCGAGGCGCCGCCGGGCCAGGAGCGGCTGGTGCTCGGCCACGAGTCACTGGGCCGGGTGCTGGAGGACCCGACCGGCACGTTGCACCCCGGCGACCTGGTGGCCGGCGTGGTCCGCCGCCCCGATCCGGTGCCCTGCGCCAACTGCGCGGTGGACGAGTGGGACATGTGCCGCAACGGGCAGTACACCGAGCACGGCATCAAGGGGTTGAACGGCTTCGCCCGGGACCGTTGGCGGCTGCAACCCAAGTTCGCCGTCGGCCTGGACCCGGCGCTCGCGTCGGTGGGCATGCTGCTGGAGCCGACAAGCGTGGTGGCGAAGGCCTGGGACCACATCGAGCGGATCGGCCGCCGGGCCGAGTGGAAGCCGAAGACCGCGCTGATCACCGGTGCCGGGCCGATCGGCCTGCTGGCCGCGCTGCTGGCCAGCCAGCGCGAGCTGTCCGTGCACGTGCTGGACCGCAACACCACCGGCCCGAAGCCGGACCTGGTCCGCGCGCTCGGCGCGACCTACCACACCTCGACCGTGGCCGACCTGGACCTCGAACCGGACGTGGTGGTCGAGTGCACCGGCGCGCCACCGGTGGTGCTGGACGCGATGTGCAAGGCCGCCCCGAACGGCATCGTCTGCCTCACCGGCGTGTCCAGCGGCGGCCGGAGCATCGACTTCGACGCGGGCGCGCTCAACCGGGAGCTGGTGCTGGAGAACAACGTGGTGTTCGGCTCGGTCAACGCCGGCCGGCGGCACTGGGAACTGGCCGGCGAGGCGCTCGCCCGGGCCGACCAGGCGTGGCTGAACGCGCTGATCACCCGCCGGGTGCCGGTCTCCGCCTACCGGGAGGCGTACACGTCGACCGGCGACGACATCAAGGTGGTCCTGGACTTCGCGCAGTGAGCCGGGCGCCGGCTCAGATGCCGGGCAGCCGGCCGTTGCGGAACAGGTCCACGAAGAGCTGGTGGTCCTCCCGGGCCCGGATCCCGTACCGGTGGGCGAAGTCCACCAGGTAGCCGGTGAAGCCCTCGGCGTCGGCGTCCACGGCCGCGACGATCGACTCCTCGGTCGAGTAGTCGACCAGGTCGTGGCTGGACTCGTCGTCGGCCACCGAGTGCATCCGGGCCACCGCCCGGCCCAGGTCGGTGAGCACCCCGGCCAGCTCCTCGGGCTCGTTCACGTCCGCCCAGTCCAGGTCCGCCGCGTACGGGGAGACCTCGGCGACGAGCTGGCCGACGCCGTCCAGCTCGGTGAAGCCCAGCCACGGGTCGGCGTGCGCCTGCAACGCCCGCTGCGACTCGGCGGTGCGGTGCCCCTGGTGCCGGAAGTACGACCGGACCCGCTCGTCGTCGATGTGCCGCGCCACCGCCGGCACCTGCGCCTGCTTCATGTAGATGACGACGTCGTTCTCCAGCGCCTCGGTGTGCCCCTCCAGCAGGAGGTTGTAGGACGGCAGCCCGGCCGAGCCGATGCCGACGCCCTTGCGCAGCACCACGTCCTTGATGCCGGCGGCCACCGGGCGGTGCCGGGTGGTCGACTCGGGCAGCGTGTCGAGGTAGTCGGCGAACGCGGCGCAGACCTGCTCGCGGGTCGCCGCGTCGATCTCGTGCACGCCGTCGCCGAGGGAGAACCGGCGCTCGTAGTTGTCGACAGTGGTCTGCGCGGCGAGCAGGTCCACCCGGGTGCTCAGCCGCGCCTGCTGGAGCACCCGGCGCAGCACGCCGTCGGCGTTCTCCAGCGTGATCGAGCCGATCGCGTCGTCCCCACCGGCCGCGATCGCCCGCAGCTCGGCCAGGTAGGAGCGCGCGAAGCCGGTCACCAGGTCGCCGATCACCAGGTCGGAGAGCGCCTTGGCGTAGCCGAGCAGGGCGACGCTGGCGGCGAGGCGCTTCAGGTCCCAGGTGAACGGACCGACGTACGCCTCGTCGAAGTCGTTGACGTTGAACACCAGCCGGCCGGAGGCGTTCATGTAGGTGCCGAAGTTCTCGGCGTGCAGGTCGCCGTGGATCCACACCCGGCTGGTCCGGTCGTCGAGGTACCTGTCGCTGGTGAATTCGCCGCGCTGGTCGGCGTAGAAGAGCGAGGCGCTGCCCCGGTAGAACGCGAACGGTGAGGCGGCCATCTTGCGGAACTTCCGGCGGAACGCCGCCGGGTCGATCGCCATGGACGCGCCGAACTCCTCGGTCAGCACGTCGACGATGAAGGCGGAACGCTTCTCCGGGGAGTCGGTCATGGTCCGCAGGCTAGCGCCGCCCCGCCACCGGCGGGATCAGTCGGCCGGCGGACGCACCGGCGGCGCGGTCAGCGCCTCCACCGGCCGGGGGACCACGTCCGCCGGGGAGGCGAGCGGGTCCGGCCGGGAAACCCCACCCGGGCCGGACTGCTCGGCGGCGATCTTCTCCTGGAGGCGGAGGATGCCGTGCAGCAGCGCCTCCGGGCGCGGCGGGCAGCCGGGCACGTAGACGTCGACCGGGATGAGCTGGTCGACGCCCTTGGTCACCGAGTAGGAGTCCCAGTACGGGCCGCCGCAGTTGGAGCAGGCGCCGAACGAGATCACGTACTTCGGTTCGGGCATCTGGTCGTAGAGCCGCTTGACCGCCGGGGCCATCTTGTCGGTGACCGTGCCGCTGACCACCATGAGGTCGGCCTGCCGGGGGCCGTGGGCGAACGGGATCACACCGAGCCGCATGAAGTCGTGCCGGCCCATGCTGGTGGCGATGAACTCGATGGCGCAGCAGGCCAGGCCGAAGTTGAACACCCAGAGCGAGTAGCGGCGGCCCCAGTTGAGCACGAACCGGATCGGCTCGCCGAGCACGGCCGGCAACTGCACCTCGGGCCTCCCCTGCGCTGTCTGTGAACCGACAGTCAACCACAGCGTCCGGGAGCGCATCCGGCGCAACCGACGGCGGCGTCAGCACGTGTGACGGAGGGGACCGCGTTGGCGGCGCCGTACGGGGAGGAACGGATGACGGTGACGAGGGAGGCGCGGCGCGGCGAGCCGCCACCCGACGAGACGACGGACGGCCCGGACCGACGTCAGGCGGTCGACTTCGACGGGCTCTACCACGCGCACTTCCGGTCGCTGACCGTGCAGCTCGCCGCGTACTGCGGCGACCTGTCCCAGGCGCAGGACCTGGTGCAGGAGGCGTTCTGCCGGGCGTTCGCCCGCTGGTCGCGGGTCTCCCGCTACGACGACCCGGTGGCCTGGGTCCGCCGGGTCGCCTGGAACCTGGCCACCAGCCGCTGGCGGCGGCTGCGGACGGCGGAGTCCTGGCTGCACCGGCAGCGCGAGGAGCACGTGCCGGGTCCCGGGCCGGACCGGGTGGCGCTGACCGCCGCGCTCGCCCAGTTGCCGCCCACGCAGCGCCGTGCCGTGGTGCTGCACCACCTGGCCGACCTCAGCGTCGGCCAGATCGCGGAGCAGGAGGGCGTGCCGGAGGGCACTGTCAAGTCCTGGCTGCACCGGGGGCGGGCCGCGCTGGCGGCCCAGCTCACCACCACGAACGAGGTGACCGATCATGCCTGAGCCCCGGGAGACGCGCCTGAGCGGCGCGTTCGAGGCGTACCGCACGCTGACGCTCGACGCGGTCGTGCCGGCCGGGCCGGACGCGGTGCGGCGCACGGTGCGACGTCGGCAGCGACGCCGGGTGGCCACCGTGGCCGTCGTGGTCGCGGTGGCGGTCGCCGCGCCGGTGGCCGCCTGGGCCGCGCTGGGCCGCCAGAGCACGCCGGCTCCGGTGACGTCACCGGCACCGACCACGTCACCCGCCCCGACCGGGTCGCCGAGCGCCGGCCCGTCGGCCCCACCGAGCGCGCCGACCGGCCGCATCGAACGGGCGGAACTGCTCGCGGCCACCATCGACCTGCCGTCCTGGTCGGCCGGCGCCGGGTGCCGGACCCGGGGCGTGCGGCTCGTGGACCGGGCCGGCGGCGGCGACGTGGTGCTCTCGAACGCGGCGTACGCCTACGGCGACGTCGACGGCGACGGGGTGCCGGAACCGGTGGCGGTGCTGCGCTGCCTGCGGGGCGCCGGCCCGTACCCGGAGCAGGTGGTGGCGTTCGACCGGGACGCGGCCGGCGCGCCGGTGGCGCTCGGTCGGGTCTTCCGCTCCGACCCGAGGCGGCCGGAGTGGTTGGTCGCGTTCGACGCGCGACCGGACGGCGCGGTCCGGGTGGAGGTCACCGACCGGGCCCCGACCGACGACACGGAGCCGGACGCGTCGCACCGGCAGACCCGGACCTACCGCTGGACGGACGGCGGGTTCACCCAGACCGGCGGGCCGACCGCCTTCCCGGTCGAGCCGTCGCCGCCGGCGTCCACGTCGCCGTCCGGCCCGACGCCGGTGTCGCCGTTGTTCACCGTCACCACCACCCCGGTCGTCTACGGCCCGCCGGACGCCGACGGATGGCGACGCGGCACCACGACCGTCACGTACACCAACCTCGGCCCCACCCGGCTGACCGACGTCCGGGTCACCCTGCCGGACCCCGGCGAGGACATCCACGAGCACACCCTCCTCGACGGCTGCCCCACGGCGGCTCAACGGCCCGGCGTCTTCCACTGCTATCCCGGCCCGCTCGACCCGGGCGAACAGGCCACCGTGGGTCTGCACTTCATGCGCCGGACCACCGGGGCGGACCACAAACTCGCCGTCTCGGTGGAACGGGGTGGCGACGCCGCAGCGGTGCCCGGCACCACCACGAGGGCCAGCATCCCGGTGACGTTCCAGTGACCGGTGGGGCGCCGTCACCAGGCCGGGCGCTGGAGCAGCCCGACGAACTCGGCGAGCAGCCGCTCCCGCACCGCCGCCGGGGCGGCGTCGAGCAGCGTGTTGACCACCGCCATCCGGTCCGGCACGCCGGTGCCGCCGCCCAGGCCGAGCCCTTCGGCCAGCCCGGCCACCAGCTCCGGCGTGAGCGCCTCCGGGGCGAGACCGCCGGCCAGCGCCACCAGCTCCGGCGGCAGCACCACCGGGCCGGCGGCCCGGGCCGCGGCCACCGCGTCGGCCAGCGCCGGGGCGAACTCGGCCACCCGGGGCGTCACCGCGGCGGTCACCGTGAGGTGCACGCTTGCCGGCAGGTCGGCGTACCGGAGCTGGGGCTGGGTGTGCCAGCCACGTGCGGTCAGCTCGTCGACAAGCACGAACAGGTCCAGCTCCGGGTCGTCGGCGGTGAAGCAGACCACCGTCGACTCGGGTTCGGCCATCAGCCGCAGGCCGTCCGTCGCCCGCACCGCGGCGGCGAGCCCGGCGACCGCGTCCCGGGTCGACGCGGCCAGCCGCAGGTAGCCGTCCTCGCCGAGGTGGCGCAGGGTGGCGTAGGCGGCGGCGATCGGGCCGCCGGAGCGGGTCGAGGCGATCACCGGGTTCACCATCGTGTAGCCGGGCCAGTCCGCGTACGCGAAGTACTGCGGGGCGCGCAACGCCGGATCGCGGTGCAGCAGCACCGACACGCCCTTCGGGGCGTACGCGTACTTGTGCAGGTCGACCGAGATCGAGGTGACAGCGGGTACGGCGAAGTCGAACGGCGGCACCGGCGCACCGAGGCGGCGCAGCCAGGGCAGCGCCCAGCCGCCGAAGCAGGCGTCCACGTGGCAGCGCACCCCGGCGTCCGCCGCGACGGCGGCGATCCCGGCGACCGGGTCGACGACGCCGTGCGCGTAGGACGGGGCGGACGCCACCACCAGCACGGTCTCCGGCCGGATCGCGGCGGCCACCGCGTCCACCGACGGGCGCAGCGCCACCGGGTCGACCGGCACCGGGTCCAGCGTCACCCGCAGGTAGTGGGCGGCCTTGGCGAACGCGGCGTGCCCGCTGGCCGGCACCACGATCCGGGGCTCGGCGAGGTCGGGCCGGGCGTCCCGGGCCGCCTTCACCGCGAGCAGCAGCGACTCGGTGCCGCCGCCGGTGACGCTGCCGACGACGTCCGGCGCGCTCGTGCCGGGGCCGCCGCCGAGCAGCCGGGCGGCTGCGCCGACCAGCGCGTTCTCCATCGCCAGCAGCGACGGGAAGGCGGTCGGGTCGAGGCCGTTGACGTGCGCGCTCTCCGCGTACGCGGCGTGGGCCAGCTCGTCCAGCCCGGCCACGCCGGGGTCGTAGACGTAGGCGAAGAGCCGGCCACCGTGCGTCGGCCGGTCGGCGGCCCGCAGCGCCCGGATCTCGTCGAGCACCCGCGCGGCGGGCAGCCCCTCGGCGGGCAGCGCGCCCGCCCCGGCCGGGTCGGTCATCGGGCGTTCCTCTCGTGACGGGCGGCCGCTGTGACAGTGGTGGCCGGGTGAGCCGAGGTGAGCGAATAGCCGCGCAGCAGCACCACCGGGGCGGCCACCAGCAGGGCCGGCAGGACGGTGAAGCCGAGCAGCACGCCGAGCCGGGCGGCGGCCGGCTGGGCGGCGGCGGAACCGGTCGACGAGGAGACGTAGCCGGAGAGCTGGAGCACCAGGCCGTAGATGCCCGGGCCCAGGGCCAGGCCGAACGTCTCCCCGGCGGTCCACAGCCCGGTGAACACGCCGGCCTGCCGGCGGCCGGTGCGCGCGGTGTCGTGGGCGATGCAGTCGGGCAGCATGGACAGCGCGAAGACCTGCTGGCCGGCGTATCCGACGCCGATCAGCGCGACTACCGCGTACACCGCGGCGGCCGGCAGCGCGGGCGCGGCGACCAGGGCGAGCGCGCCGGCCGCGAAGAGCAGCGACGCGGCGACCAGCGAGGTGCGCTTGCCCAGCCGGGCGCCGGCCCGGCTCCACAGCGGCATGACCAGCAGGGCCGGCGCGACGAAGCAGGCGAACAGCAGCGTGGGGCCGCTGTCCGGCGCGCGCAGCACCTGGTCGGCGAAGTACTTCACGCCGGCCAGCACGGTGGCCACCCCGGCGGACTGGATCACGAAGCAGACCAGCAGCACCCGGAACGGCCGGTTGCGGCCGGCGACTGCGAGCTGGGCCCGTAGGCTCGGCTCGCTCTCGGTCACCGTCCCGGCCGGCGCCGTCCGGGTGCCGAGGAACACGCCGAGCGTGCCGAGCACGATCAGCGCCGCGACGAACAGGCCCATCCACCGGTGGCCGGGCACGCCGTCGCCGCCGGCCGCCACGACCGCCGGGGCCACCGCGCCGGAGACCAGGATGGCCAGCGCCAGCACCGCGATCCGCCAGGTCATCATCCGGGTACGCTCCGCCGGGTCGGCGGTCAGCTCGGCCGGCATCGCCACGTAGGGCACCTGGAAGAACGCGAACGCGGTGGCGGTGGCCAGGAACGCCAGCGCCACGTACGCGGCGGCGGCCGGACCGCGCGCGAACGGCGCGGCGAAGATCGAGGCGAACAGCGCCGCCAACGCCAGCCCGCCGCCGAGCAGCCAGGGCCGGCGGGCGCCCCACCGGGAGCGGGTCCGGTCGGAGATCCGCCCGGCGACCGGGTTGACCAGCACGTCCCACGCCTTCGGCAGGAGCACCAGCAGCGCGGCCAGCCCGGCCGCGACGCCCAGCGTGTCGGTGAGGTAGGGCAGCAGGAGCAGCCCGGGCACGGTCCCGAACGCGCCGGTGACCAGGGAGCCCGACGCGTACCCGAGGTGCACCCGGCGGGGCAGGCCCGAAGCAGTCATGGAGCCGAATGCTACTCACGTTATGGTCGCGGTCACATCCCCTGCTCCGGCGACCACGCGGCCGCCGCCAGGTCCACCCGGTCCCCCCGTAACGGGCACCCCTCGGCGCGCAACCGGGCCCGGGCCTCCCGCTCGTGCCCCGGCGGCAGCCGGCCGGCCGCGTTCACCACCCGGTGCCACGGCACCCCGCCGCCGTGCCGCGCCATGATCGAGCCGACCAGCCGGGCCGACGCCCGCCCCGACCGTTCGGCCAGCGCGTCGGCCACCGCCCCGTAGGACATCGCCCGGCCCGGCGGGATCCGCTCGACCAGCGCCAGCACCGCCTCGACGTACTCGTCAGGTGTCACGAGCTGCCACGATATGGGAACGCGCCACGGCCGCGCGGACCGCAACCCGCAGAATGGGCGGGTGCGCGAAGCAGTCACCTCGGCCCGCCGGATCGTGGTCAAGATCGGTTCGTCCTCGCTGACCACCGCGACGGGCGGCCTGGACGACGCCCGGGTCGACGCGCTCGTCGACACGCTCGGCGCGCTGACCGCGCAGGGCCGCGAGGTGGTGCTGGTCTCCTCCGGCGCTATCGCCGCCGGCCTCGCCCCGCTCCGGCTGACCCGACGCCCGCGTGACCTGGCCACCCAGCAGGCCGCCGCCAGCGTCGGCCAGGGGCTGCTCATCGGGCGGTACGCGACCGCGTTCGCCCGGCACGGGCGCACCGTCGGGCAGGTGCTGCTCACCGTCGACGACGTGACCCGGCGGGCGCACTACCGCAACGCGTACCGGACCCTGCGCAAGCTGCTCGACCTGCGGGCCTTGCCGATCGTCAACGAGAACGACACGGTGGCCACCGAGGAGATCCGGTTCGGCGACAACGACCGGCTCGCCGCGCTGGTGGCCGCGCTGGTCGACGCCGACCTGCTGGTGCTGCTCTCCGACGTGGACGCGCTCTGGACCGGCGACCCGGCCCGCCCCGGCAGCACCCGGATCACCGAGGTGCACGGCGAGGGCGACCTGGCCGGCGTGGACGTCGGCGGGGCCGGCCGGGCCGGGGTGGGCACCGGCGGCATGGTGACGAAGGTCGAGGCGGCGCGGATCGCCACCGGCTTCGGCATCCCGGTCGTGCTCACCGCCGCGCCGCTGGCCGGCCCGGCGCTGGCCGGCGACCCGGTCGGCACGTTCTTCCACGCCAGCGCCCGCCGCCCGGCCGCCCGGCTGTTCTGGCTGGCGCACGCCACCGCGCCGCGCGGCCGACTGCACCTCGACCCGGGTGCGGTGCAGGCGGTGGTGGGCCGGCGCAAGTCGCTGCTGCCGGCCGGCATCACCGCGGTGGACGGCGCGTTCACCGCCGGGGACCCGGTGGACCTGGTCGACACCGCCGGCGCGCCGGTGGCCCGGGGCCTGGTCAACTACGACGCGGTGGAGCTGCCCGGCCTGCTCGGCCGTTCCACCTCGGAACTCGCCGCGGCGCTCGGCCCGGCCTACGAACGTGAGGTCGTCCACCGAGACGACCTCGTCCTGCTGTAAGGAGGGAAGCGCACGATGAGTGTCGTCGAGCAGGCCCGCCGGGCCCGGGACGCGGCGGAGGATCTCGCCACGACCACCCGTACCGCCAAGGACGCCGCGCTGCACGCGATGGCCGACGCGCTGGTGGCGCGTACCCAGGAGATCCTGGCCGGCAACGCGACGGACCTGGCGGCCGGGCGCGACGCCGGGCTGAGCGCGGCCGTGCTGGACCGGCTCGCCCTCGACGAGGGGCGGGTCGCCGCCATCGCCGACGCGTTGCGCGAGATGGCCGCGCTGCCCGACCCGGTCGGCGAGGTGGTACGCGGCTCCACCCTGCCGAACGGGCTGGAGCTGCGCCAGGTGCGGGTGCCGTTCGGGGTGGTCGGCATCGTCTACGAGGGCCGGCCGAACGTGACCGTCGACGCGGCGGGGATCTGCCTGAAGTCCGGCAACGCGGCGCTGCTGCGCGGCTCGTCGTCGGCGGCGCACTCCAACGCGGCCCTGGTCGCGGTGCTCCGCGACGCGGTCGCCGCGACCGGGCTGCCGGCCGACGCGGTGCAACTGCTCGACTCCTCCTCGCGTGACTCGGTCAAGGAGCTGATGCGGGCGCGAGGCCTGGTCGACGTGCTGATCCCACGCGGCGGCGCGTCGCTGATCCGCACCGTCGTCGAGGAGTCGACCGTGCCGGTGATCGAGACCGGGGTGGGCAACTGCCACGTGTACGTGGACGCCGCCGCCGACCTCGACAAGGCGGTGGCGATCACGCTGAACGCCAAGACGCAGCGCCTGTCCACCTGCAACACCGCCGAGTCGCTGCTGGTGCACCGCGACGTGGCGGACGCCTTCCTGCCGGCCGTGCTGGCCGCGTTCGCCGAGGCCGGGGTGACCGTGCACGGCGGTCCCGAGGTGGCCGCGCACTCCCCCGCCGTGGTGCCGGCGACCGAGGAGGACTTCGCCACCGAATACCTCTCCGCCGACATCTCGGTCGCCGTGGTCGACTCGCTGGACGCGGCGGTCGCGCACATCCGGCGGTACGGCACCGGTCACACCGAGGCGATCGTCACCGACTCGCAGCGGGCGGCCCGGGAGTTCGTGGCCCGGGTGGACGCCGCGGCGGTCATGGTCAACGCGTCGACCCGGTTCACCGACGGCGGCGAGTTCGGGTTCGGCGCCGAGATCGGCATCTCCACCCAGAAGCTGCACGCCCGTGGCCCGATGGGCCTGCCGGAGCTGACCAGCACGAAGTACGTGGTCACCGGCGACGGCCACCTCCGCTGACCCACCACCACCGGCCCGGGCCGGCTGGCAGTCACACGAGCCGAAACTCGCTACTCACCCCGCCTCGTCCAAGACCTTGGTAGCAAATGGCCCCTGGAAGGGCCGGATTCTTCCAAGATCTCCACGAACGGGGATGCTGCCGGGAGGGGGGTCGAGGGTCGACACAGCAGAGGCTGCCGGGTCGGGGACGGGGCGGGCTGCCGGGTCAGGGCCCAGGCCTGAGGACGGGTCGGGGGCGGCACCCGAGGACCCCTCGGGCGTGGGGGGCGCGGGTCGGGTGGACGGCCGGTCGGGGACGGAGCGCGGGGACGGCGGCGCGGGTCGGGGTGACGGCCGGTCGGAGGCGGAGCGCGGAGACGGCGGAGCGGGCAGCGCGACGGTGCGCGGCACCACGAACTGCGCGCCGGTGCGCAAGGCCTCCGGGGCGTTCGGGCGGCAGGCCCGGATCGCGCGCAGCGTGGTGTGCACGTCGAACTGGTGGCCGTCGTCGCTGTCCCAGCCGCCGTCGCTGCGCTGCGTCTCGGCGAGCCGCCGCCGCGCCGAGACCAGCAGCCACTGCTCCTCGCCCACCTCCACCCGCCGCAGTGTGGCGGCGAGCCAGGCCACGTCCGCCGGGGACATCTCCGGCAGCCGGTCGGCGAGCACCGCCTGGATGCGGGCCGACTCGTAGAACATCTGCTGCCGGTGCAGCACGGCCGCGGCCAGCCACCCGGCCGGCAGGAACGACGGCCAGGTGCCGTCCGGCGCGAGCTGCGCGGCGAGCGTGTGCGCCGCCGCCTGCACCACCCCGGCGTACGCCCCGCCGACGCGGTGGTCGAGCGGGCCGGCGGCGCGGGCGTCCAGCCCGGCCACGGTGAGCCAGAACCCGGCGTCGGCGGTCAGGTAGAACCGGGCCTCCGGATCGCCGGGGGTGGCCCACTCCGGGGCGAACCCGGCCAGCGACCGGTGCTCGTCCCAGCCGCCGTCGGCGAGCTGACCGCTGGCCAGCCAGTCCAGTGCGTGCCGGGCGGCGGGGCGGCCCAGCGCTCCGAGGTCGTCCAGCTCGGACAGGCGGAAGCAGGTCGCGTCGACCGAGGCGACCTCGCCGCCGAGCACGGCGGGCCAGCCGCCGCCCGGGGTCTGGCCGGACTCCGCCGCGTCGAGCAGCTCCGGCGACACCGGGGCGCCGGAGCGCAGCCGGGACATGCGGGCGCGGTCCACCGCGTCCCCGTGTGCCACGACGAACCCGATCGCCGCTTCCAGATCGACCACGGCGGTGACGCTACCTGCGCCGACGTGGTTACGCCTCGGTAGCTCGGCCAGCATTTGGCCCGGACCGCCGGACCGGCGGGGACACATGACGCGAAAGCCCCATCACTCACGGGTATGAATGTCCCGGAGTGATGGGGCCGCGGAGCGACAGGCGACTCAGTACGCGGGCAGTGACGGGTCGACCTGCTTGACCCAGGAGAGCACCCCGCCCTGCACGTGCACCGAGTCCTTGAAGCCGGCCGCCTTCAGCGCGGCGAGCGCCTCGGCGGACCGGACACCGGACTTGCAGTGCAGCACGATCTGCCGGTCCTGCGGGAACTTCGCCAGCGCCTCGCCGGAGAGGATCTCGCCCTTGGGGATGAGAGTCGAACCGGGGATCCGGACGATCTCGTACTCGGCGGGCTCGCGGACGTCGACCAGGAAGATGTCCTTGCCGGCGTCCTGCCACTCCTTGAGCTCCAGCGCGGTGATGGTGGAGTCGACCACCGCCTCCTGCGCCTCCTCGGAAACCGCGCCGCAGAAGTCCTCGTAGTCCTCCAGCAGGTCGGTCACCGTGGGGTTCTCGCCGCACAGCGCGCAGTTCGGGTCCTTGCGCACCTTGATCTTGCGGTAGCTCATCTCCAGGGCGTCGTAGACCATCAGCCGGCCGACCAGCGGCTCACCGATGCCGGCGAGCAGCTTGATCGCCTCGTTGACCTGGATCGACCCGATGGACGCGCAGAGCACGCCGAGTACGCCGCCCTCGGCGCAGGACGGCACCATGCCGGGCGGCGGCGGCTCCGGGTAGAGGCAGCGGTAGCAGGGGCCGTGCTCGGCCCAGAAGACCGAGGCCTGGCCGTCGAAGCGGTAGATCGAACCCCAGACGTACGGCTTGCCGAGCAGCACGGCCGCGTCGTTGACCATGTAGCGGGTGGCGAAGTTGTCGGTGCCGTCGACGATCAGGTCGTAGCGGGAGAAGATGTCCTTGACGTTCTCCCGGTCCAGCGCGGTGTTGTGGATCTCCACGTGCACGAGCGGGTTGATCTCGCGGATCGTGGCGGCGGCGGACTCGGCCTTGGAGCGGCCGACGTCGGAGACGCCGTGGATGATCTGGCGCTGAAGGTTGGACTCGTCGACGGTGTCGAAGTCGATGATGCCGAGCGTGCCGACACCGGCGGCGGCGAGGTACATCAGGGCGGGCGAGCCGAGACCGCCGGCGCCGACGCAGAGCACCCGGGCGTTCTTCAGCCGCTTCTGCCCCTCGACCCCGACGTCCGGGATGATCAGGTGGCGCGAGTAGCGGCGGATCTCGTCAACGGTCAGCTCGGCGGCGGGTTCGACGAGCGGGGGCAACGACACGGTGGACTCCCCGGGATCGGCGGTGGGACCGCGCCATTGTCGCTCGCCGCACCGACGATCGGCCATGACGAGGGACACCCGGCCCGAACTGCGGGACCGGGAATAACTCAGACGCCGTCGGTCGGCTCGCCCTCGTACCGCACCCCGTCGACGTACGGCCAGGCGTTCGGCACGCAGCCTTCCAGCCCGTACGTCTGCTGCTGCATCACCGGGGCGGGCGCGCCGGGGCGGGGGCAGGACTGGTGCAGCTCGCCGAACTCGTGCCCGACCTCGTGGTTGATCACATAGGTCCGGTAGACGTCCAGCGGGGCGCCGTAGTCGGGTACCGCCGTCATCCAGCGCGCCAGGTTGAGCACGACCCGGCCGGGCAGCCGGCAGGACGTGTACCGCTCGGTGTGCAGGCCTCCCTCGGCGCACATCCGTTCCGAGGTCACCGGCGTGGCCAGGTAGACGGTGAAGTCGGCGGCGGCCGCCTCCGGCACCCGCTGCACCCGCAGCCGGCCGGAGGCGATCCAGCTGCGTGGGTCCCCGAGCACCGTGTCGACGGTGGCGGCGAACGCGTCGACGTCCGGCCCGGCGCCCTGCTCGACCTCGACCCGGTAGCGGCGCAGCGGGCCGGCGTCGCCGCGTACCGGTGATCGGCCCTCGGCCACCGCGAAGGTGCCGGGGCCGGCGGTGGGATAGCCGGTCGGCGACGCCGCCGGTCCGGTGTCGGCGTCCGGCATCAGCGTCGGCTCGGCGGCGAGCGGCAGCCGCTCGGGTCGCGGCGGCTCGCTCAGCCGGGTGATCCCCACCGCGCCGCCGACGGCCGCGACCAGCATGGCCAGCAGCAGCGCCGAGCGCCGGCGGCGGCGCCGCATCCGGCGCAGCCCGGGACGTTCGGGCGGGTCGTACGGGGACGACGACGTCATGACACCAGCGTGACACGCAATTCGGGCATTTAGCTGCTTTACCGCTTATGCCGCGAATATCTTTCGCGATCGACTCACAGCGACGGCCCGGTGTACCGCTTCCCGCCCAGGTACGGCCACGGGTTCGGCCGGCAACCGTCGAGGAACAGCGTCTGCTGCTGCATCACCGGCGCGGGCCGGCCCGCACCCGGGCACGCCTCGTGGTGGTGCCCGAGCTGGTGCCCGACCTCGTGGTTGACCACGTAGAGCCGGTAGGTGTCCAGCGGCATCCGCGCGGCCACCAGGTGCGGCGCCGAGGTGCGCCACCGATCCAGGTTGATCACGACCTTGCCGGGCACCCGGCAGGACGTGTACGGCACGCCGCCCTTGCGGATGTCGATCCCGCCCGCCCCGCACAGCCGGCCCGCGGTGTCCCGGGAGGCCAGGTAGATCGTGAAGTCGTACCGGGTGCCCGGCGCGACCCGCTGCAACCGCAGCCGACCGCCGTCCACCCAACTCCCCGGCCCGGCCAGGGCCCGCTGCACCGCGTCGCCGAAGGCACGTGCCTGCTCACCGGAGCCGATCTCCACCGCCACCCGGAACCGGCGCAGCACCCCGGCCCGACCCAGCACGCCGCCGGACCGGTCGTCGTAGGAGAAACCGCCGCTGCCGTGCGCGGGCACCGGACCGGGCAGCGCCAGCACCGGCGCCGCCGGCGAGCTGGGCGCGACGGGCGGCGGCGCGGCGGACGACGGCGCGGCCGTCGGCGCCGGCGGCTGCGCGGCGAACCCGTCGGCAACCAGCTCCTTCGCGCCGGCCGGCGGCAGCCGCAACGCGACCCCGACGCCCACCCCGGCGGCGGCGAGGAACGCGCAGACCACCACGGCGGTACGCCACCGGCGGGCCAGAGACGTGGACCGCGCGGCACGCGGACGGCGGGAGCTGGGCATCCGGCTCAGCCTGCCACGTCACGCCCGCTTTCGCTCTCCCCCGTTCCGGTGACCAGGGCCGTGGCCTGCGCTTTCCGCTCCGCCGGGCCCGGCGTGGCGGCGACGTCCGGCGACCCGGCCGCCACCGGGACCGGGGCCGATGCCGCCTCGTCGAGCAACCCCAGCACCGCCCGGGCCACGACCCGGGGCACCTCGAGCTGGGCCACGTGCCCGACACCGTCGAGCATCAGCAGCCGGCTGTCCGGGATCACCCGGGCGGTCTGCGGGGCGACCCGCACGTCGACCAGTCGGTCCTGCCGCCCGCCCACCACCAGCGTGGGCACCCGCACCGAGGCGGCCTGCCGCCAGAGCGCGCCCTCCCCCGGCAGGTACGACCGCAGGAAGCTGCCCACCAGGCCCCGGAACGTGCGCACGTAGGCGGCGGCGTAGTGGGCCGCCTCGTACCGGATCCGGATCTCGTCGATCGCCTCCTGCCGGCGTTGCTCGCTGATCCGGGTCAGGTCCGCCACGCACGACTCCATCACCTGCTGCGCCATCACCTCCGGTGCGAGCTGCGCCAGCCGCCAGGCGGCCAGCCGCTCGCCCCGGGGGATCACCAGCACCGGCAGCATCCGCCCCTGCAACGAACGCCGGAAGTCCAGGAACGGCAGGGCCGGCGAGATCAGCGTAAGCGTGCGGACCAGCTCCGGCCGCAACGCCGCCACACGGACCGCGACCGCGCCGCCCAGCGAGTTGCCGAACAGGTGCACCGGCCCCCGGTCGCTGTGCTCGATCCAGCGGACCACCCGGTCGGCGAAGGCCGGGATCGTGTAGCGCCGCCCCGGCTCGCTGCGCCCGAAACCGGGCAGGTCGATCGCCTGGCCGTCGAGCCGGCCCGCGAGCAGGCCGGCCAGGTCGGTCCAGTTCTGCGCGGAGCCGCCGAGGCCGTGCACGTACAGCGCCGGCTCCGCGTCGGGTGTGGTGGCCGGGGTGTCCCGGACGTGCACGAGTGTGCCGTCGAGCGGCACGTGCCGGCCGGGCCAGGGCGGCGGGACGTGGTGCGCGGGGAGGAGATGATCCGGCCAGAGTGCGGCACGCTTCATGTCTCCAGTCTTCCCCGGGCGGCCCCGACCGCACCACTCCTCAGGCGAGCAGCGCCTCCAGGCGGCGGTTCACCGCCGCCAGGGTGGCCCGGACCACGGCCTGCCGCGGATCGCCGGCCACCAGCGCCGAGCCGGCCAACTGCTCCACCCACCCCTCGCAGACCAGCAGCACCACCACGGTCGCCACCTCGCAGTTGCCGAACGGCACCACCGCGGCGTGCTCGACGAAGCAGCGGCCCCGCTCACCGGCCGGGACGTCCCCGCCGCCGAGCAGCTCGTCCACCGCGGCGGCCGCGGCCACCGCGCAGAGCCGCAGCACGTACCCGTCGACCGCCGGCCCGGTCGCGTGCCCGTCGGCCGCCCGGTCCCCGGCGAGCAGGCGGACCTCGGTGGTGGCGTCCAGCCCGAACGTGCTCACCAGGACGTGGTCGATCACCACCCGGGGCCCCGGCGCGCCGCCCGGGTCCAGCGGTCGCGACGGCGCGGTCTCCGTCGTGGTCATCTGCCCACCGGAGTACGAGGTGCCGAGCGTGACCGGGCTGCCGGTGGACATGCCGGTCGGCGCGGCGGCCAACGACGTCTCGTCCACGGTGGCCCGGCCCCGGTGGGTGGACTGGCGACGTCGGCGCGGCGGCTCGCCGCCCGGCTCGACGCCCTCGGCGGGCGCCTCGGTGGATCGGCCGGTGCGCGACTCCACCCCGCCGAACCGGCCCTCACCGGAGCGGTTCTCGGCCGGCCGGTTCGCCGTCCGCACCAGACCGGGCCGGGCGGGCGTGTCGTCACCGGCCGGGCCGGGCGGCACCGCGGCACGCGCCGGGGCGTCCGGCTCGTCGTCGGCGCGCGACCGGGGCGTACCCGATCGGGGTTCGGTCGGAAGCTCGCCGATGCGGTCGCCGCGCGCGGCGGCGGACCGGCGGCGGACCGGTGGCGGCGGCACGGCCGGCGCGCCGGGCAGGTTCTGCGGCGCGGCGGCCAGGCCCATCCGCTCCTGGAGCAGGCGGGCCACCAGGCGGCTCACGTCGGCCGGATCGGCGCCGTCGGCCAGGTCCAGCCGGAGGCTGTGCGCCCCGGCCGGGGTGCGGCGGAGCGCGGCGTCACGGACGCCGGCCACCTCCCGGACCGCGTCCAGGATGGCGTTCACGTCGAAGCCCTCCGGCCGTTCCCGCAGCGGCGCGGGTTCGTCGTCCCGGCGCAGGTCGGTGGCGATGCGGGCCAGCTCGGGAGTCTCGGCGGACGGTTCCACCGCCGGTGGCTCCGGCACGACCGGCACGTCCGGCTCGGCGGGAACGCGCTGCGGCAGCACCGGCGGGGCCGGCTCCGCGGCCGGGGACTCGGCGACCGGCGCGGCGGCGGCCGGCGGCGGCTCGGGGGCGGACCGGCGGGCCGCGTAGGGCGGGGCGCTCGTCGGCCGGGGCGCCCGGAAGCTGTCGAACGGCGCCGGGGCGGCGGAGACCGGCGGGACGCCGGCCGGCTCGGCGGACGGCTGGTCCGGCGCGCGCGCGGGCTCGTCGGCCGGCTCACCGGCGGCCCGGGCGGCCGGCGCGGGAGCGTACGCCGCCGGCGGCGGACCGGCCGGCGCCTCGCGCGGCGTCGGCGGGACGGCGGTCGGCTCGGGACGCGCGCCGAACGGGGTCACCGGCACCGGCGGGCCGGCCCAGGAGGGCCGCTGGGCGGCCGGCTCGTGCCCCGGACGCGGCTCGGGGTCCTCGCGGGGCAGCCGGAACGGTCGGGTCGGTTCCGGGTGCGGCGGCTCGTGCCCGGCACCCGACTCCGCCCGCACCGGCTCGTACGGTCGGACCGGCTCGGGCCGGGGTGGCTCGTACCCGGTGGGCGGATCGACGCGGGCCGGCTCGTACGGCCGCACCGGCTCGGGCGCCCACTCGGCGGCGCGGTCCTCCCGGGCGGCACGGCGACCGCTCGGCTCGTCGTCGCGGGGCGCCCGGTCGACGGGCTCGTCGTCGGGAACCGCCCGACGGAGGCCGGGCCCATCGTCGGGAACCGCCCGGCGGAGGCCGGGCCCGTCGTCGGGAACCGCCCGGCGCCCGGCCGGCTCGTCGTCGCGACCGGCCCGGCGCCCGGCCGGCTCGTCCGTGCGGGCCCACGGCGGGGCCCAGCCGTCGCCCCAGCTCGGACGGTTCCAGGACGGGCCGGACCAGTCCGGCCCGCCCGGGCCCGCGCCCGGGTCGTCCGCCCCGGCGCCTCGTGGGTCGGCGGCGGCGCGGGCCCCGTCGGACGCGCGAGGGTCGACCGGGTGCTGCGCCGGCGGCTCGGTCAAGGGCTGCTCGGCGCGGGCGGCCGCGGCCGGCTCGACCGGGCCCCGGTCGGCCCAGCCACGCGAGAGCGACGGGGCGGTGGGGTCGACGGTCGGCGCGTGGAAACCCGGCGGCACCTCGAAGCCGGAGGCGGCGGCGCCGACCGGCGGCACCTGGAGTGCCGGGGGCGCGGAGGTCGGACCGGTCTCGGCCCAGCGGGGGAGCCGCCCGGCGGCGGTGTCGTCCGAGGCGTGGCGGGAGCCGGTCGCATCGGGCTGCTGCTCGACCGCGGGCGCGGGTCGCGGGGCCGGCACGGCCAACCGGTCGCCGTCGGTCTCCCGCGGCGGCTCGCCCACGGGCGGGGCACTCACCGGCGCCTGGCGGGTCACGGGCGACTCCTCCCCGGCGTGACGCACGCCGTTGACGTGGCGGCCGTTGGCGCGGGCCGGCGGCTCCTCGGCCGCGTGACCGGGCAGCGGGGCCGGCAGGTCGCCGTGCCGGGGCGAGGAGGCGGCCCAGCCACCGCCCAGGTCGCCGTAGGGCCAGCCACCGGGCGCCGGGGCGCCTCGGGACCAGCCGTTCGCCGGGGGCGCCCAACCGCCGCCGGTGCGGGCCGGGTCGTCCTGCTGACCCGTCCCGTCGCCGTGCTCTCCCGGGGTGGCGGCTCCGGGTTGCCCTGTTTCACTCACCGCGCGCTCCTTGGTCGCCCCCGCTGAGGCTACCGTGTGGTGACAGTGGCGATAAGTTACAGCGGCGGGCCAATTCCGCGACGGGTTCACGAACCCGGCCCGGTTCGGGCGATACGTGCCGGCTCGACGCAGATACTCGGAGGTTCCCATGACCGCAGTGGGGAACGGTTCTCAGACCGCCGGCCGGCCCACCCGCCTGCCCCGCTCGGCGCGCCGTAAGCAGCTGCTCGCCGCTGCCCAGGAGGTGTTCGTGGCGCACGGCTACCACGCCGCGGCGATGGACGACATCGCCGAGCGGGCCGGCGTCTCCAAGCCGGTTCTCTATCAGCACTTCCCCGGAAAGATGGAGCTCTACCTCGCGCTGCTCGACACGCACTGTGACGCCATCGTCGCGAAGGTGCACGACGCGATGCGCGGCACGCAGGACAACAAGGAGCGGGTCGGCGCGGCGGTGCGGGCCTACTTCGACTTCGTCGACCACGAGAGCGAGGCGTTCCGGCTGGTCTTCGAATCCGACCTGCGCAACGACCCGGCCGTACGGCAGCGGGTGGAGCGGGTCGAGCAGGGCTGCATCGCGGCGATCACCGACACCATCATCTCGGACACCGGGTCCAGCCGGGCGCACGCCGAGCTGCTCGCGTCCGGGCTGGTCGGCGCCGCCGAGACGGCCGCCCAGTTCTGGCTGGCCGGCGGTCGGCAGGTGGCCAAGCCGGAGGCGGAGGCGCTGGTGGCGGCGCTGTCCTGGCGGGGCATCGCGAGCTTCCCGCTGCAAGGTGAGTCAGCCTGAACATCGCGCCGTCCGATCGGATAGCCTTCCCACGGTGGCTTTTTCGCCCCAGTTGAGGAGGCACAGTGGAGGTCAAGATCGGCGTGCAGTACGCGCCGCGGGAGCTGGTCCTGGAGAGCGCGCAGTCGCCGGCCGAGATCGAGCAGATCGTGACCGACGCCTTCGCCAGGAGCGAGGGCACGCTCTCCCTGACCGACGAGAAGGGCCGGCGGGTCATCGTGCCGGTCGGCAAGGTCGCCTACGTCGAGATCGCGGAGGCCTCGCCCCGCGCCGTCGGGTTCACCGTCCGCTGATCCGCGTCGCGCCGGTCGCCGTGGCGGGGTCACCCGCCGCGGCGACTCAGTCGCTCCGGCCGGCCCGGTCCTCCGGGCCGGCTCAGTTGTTCCGGCCGACCCAGCTCAGTTGTTGAGGCCGGCGGCCGACATCCGCGCGGCGTGCGCCTCGGTCAGTTCGCGCAGCAGCGTCGGCACGTCCACGCCGGCCCGGCCGATCAACGCGACGAGCGCGCCCCGGTCGGCGGCGGCGACCCGGCCCGCCTGCGAGAGCGCCTCGCCGAGCAGCCGCCGCGCCCACATCGAGAGCCGGCCGGCCGCACTCGGGTCGACCGCCAGCGCGGCCCGGATCTCGGCCGCGGCGAACTCGGCGTACCGGGAGTCGTGCAGGACGTCGAGCAGCAGCGCGCGATCCGGCCCGGTCAGGCCGCCGGCGAGCCGGCGCAGGAAGTCGTCGGTGATCGCGTCGCCCACGTACGCCTTGGTCACCGCCTCCGCCCAGTCCCGCGGCTCGGTCGAGGCGTGGTACGCCCGCAATGCGTCGACATAGGGGGTCATCGCCTCCTCGGGGGCCACGCCCAGCGCGCCGAGGCGGTCGGCGAGCCACCGGTAGTGCGCGATCTCGGCCGCGGCCATCTCGCTGAGCGCGGCCCGTCGGCGCAGGTCGGGAGCGAGTCGGGCGTCGGCGGCCAGCCGGTCGAAGGCGAGCAACTCGCCGTACGCGACGAGGCCGAACAGGTCGACGGCGGCAGGGTCGGGGGCGGACACGAGCGCAGGCTACCGCCCCGTTGCCATGTGGCGCAGGTCACACGAGGCACCCCTGGATACGCGGTCGGCACCCGGAATCGGGACGACTGAGAGGCTGTTCAGGTAGGATGAGACAGTTGCCGTGGGCACCGACCAGGTCAGCTTTGCTGATCAGCACCGGTCCCCGGAGCGCGTGCGGCCCGGTCCGGCTCGGCGAAACCGCCGCCGACCGCGTGGCCCGCGCCAAACCGTTCGCGCCCTGAGGACATGAGGGGCGCACCACGAGAGGGCACCCCCACATCCACATGAGTGAGCAGACTATCGGCCAGCCACTGGCCCCCACAGCTCCGGTCCCGCCGGAGGCACCCACGTTCGCCGCGCTCGGCGCCCGTCAGGAGACCGTCGAGGCGCTCGCCGCCGCGGGCATCACCCGCGCCTTCGCCATCCAGGAATACGCGCTGCCGATCGGCCTGCGCGGCGTCGACCTGATCGGCCAGGCCCCGACCGGCACCGGCAAGACGCTCGGCTTCGGCATCCCCCTGCTCGAGCGCGTCTTCGCCCCGTCCGAGGGGAGCGACGGCGTGCCCCAGGCGCTGGTCGTCGTCCCCACCCGTGAGCTGGGCATCCAGGTCGCCAAGGACCTCGACGCCGCGGGCCGCACCCGGGGCGTCCGGGTGCTGCCGATCTACGGCGGCGTGGCGTACGAGCCGCAGATCGAGGCGCTGCGCAAGGGCGTCGAGATCCTGGTCGGCACGCCCGGCCGCCTGCTCGACCTGCAGAAGCAGAAGCACCTGCGGCTCGACCGGGTGCGCGCGCTCGTGCTCGACGAGGCCGACCGGATGCTCGACCTGGGCTTCCTGGACGACGTCGAGAAGATCCTCGCGATGCTGCCGGAGGACCGGCAGACCATGCTCTTCTCGGCCACCATGCCGGACCCGATCGTCGCGCTGTCCCGGCGCTTCCTGCGCCGGCCGGTGACGATCCACGCCGGGCACACGGCCGAGACGGGCCCGTCGCCGCAGACCCAGCAGCTCGCCTACCGCACCCACTCGATGAACAAGATCGAGATCGTGGCGCGGATCCTGCAGGCCGAGGGTCGCGGGCTGACGATGATCTTCACCCGCACCAAGCGGGCCGCCGACCGGGTCGCCGAGGACCTCGACTTCCGCGGCTTCGCCGTGGCGGCGGTGCACGGCGACCTGGGTCAGGGCGCCCGCGAGCGGGCCCTTCGGGCGTTCCGCGCCGGCAAGATCGACACCCTCGTGGCCACCGACGTGGCGGCCCGGGGCATCGACGTCACCGGCGTGACCCACGTGATCAACTACGACTGCCCCGAGGACCAGGACACCTACACCCACCGGATCGGCCGCACCGGCCGGGCCGGGGCGACCGGTGTCGCGGTGACGTTCGTCGACTGGGACGACGTGCCCCGCTGGCGGATCATCGACAAGACCCTCGGGCTGGACATGCCCGAGCCGCCGGAGACCTACCACACCTCCGCGCACCTCTACACCGACCTGGACATCTCCCAGGACGTCAGCGGCACCCTGCCGACCGCCGAGCGCACCCGCGCCGGCCTGTCGGCCGAGGTCGAGGAGGACCTGGGCGGCGGCCGTGCGCGTCGCGGCGACAGCCGGGGCCGGGGCGGCGACAGCCGTGGTCGGGGCGGCGACAGCCGGGGCCGCGGTGGGGACCGCGGGCGCGGTCGCGGGGGCGAGACCGGCGGCGCACCCGCCGTCGGGAGCGAGCCGACCGAGGCCGGGGCCGACGAGGGCACCCGTACCCCGCGTCGCCGGCGCCGCCGCCGGGCGGGCGAGACGTTGGCCGGCGAGCAGCCGACCAACGTGATCACCGCCGAGGGCGGCGCGGAGCCGACCGTCGCGGCCGCCGGCGAGGGCGAGACCGCCGCCAAGCCGCGCCGTCGCCGGCGCCGTCGTGGCGGCAGCTCCGGCGCGCCGGCCGAGGCCACCACCGACTGACCAGGACCAGACACACCACGGCCCCCGGACCCACCAGTTCCGGGGGCCGCTCCCTGCCCCCACCCCGGGCACCGGCGACGATCATGAAGTTGGCCGCGCGACACGCCGTGTCCGCGCCGGTCAACCTCATGATCGACCGCCCGGGCACGGACGGGACGGCAGGGCGGCAAGGAAAGGGGTACGGCATGGCGGAACCGTTGGACGCGGCACTACGGGAGGTACGGGAGCTGCTGCTCGGCGCGGACCTGACCCGGGCCGTGGCCGCCGGTCGGCGGCGGGGGCAGCGGCCCTCGGTGGTCCGCGCGGAACTGCGCCCGGTCACCCTCAAGGCCGGCGCCCGGCTGCAGATCGCCACCTCGGACGGTGCCCGGCCGCACACCCGCAACGTCGTCCCTGGCGCGGAGGCCGGCACGGCCGTGGACGAGCTGCTCGCCGAGCCGTTCGGCAACTGGCACGTGGAGACCGCCGACACCACGCTCCAGCTCCGGGTGACCAAGTCCGGCGAGGCGCAGGTGCACCGCGCCACGGCCAACCGGCCGACCGCCGAGCCGGCCGGGCACGACCGGGCCAAGGACTGGCTGCTCGACCCCGGCGACCCGCTGTTCGACGCGATCGGCGGGTCGGCCGCCAAGCGTCGCCAGGTCGACGCGTTCCTCCGCGCGCTCGCCGCCACCCTGCCGGACGACCTCGCCGGCCCGCTGCGCGTGGTGGACCTGGGCTGCGGAAACGCGTACCTGACGTTCGCCGCCCACCGCTATCTGACGCAGCGCGGCCTGGACGTGACGCTGGTCGGCGTGGACGTCCGCGAGGACCAGCGGCGCCGCAACACCGAACTGGCCGAGCGACTGGGCTGGGCCGACCGGGTCAGCTTCGTGGCCGGCACCATCGCCGAGGCACCTGTCGAACCGGCCCCGGACCTGGTGCTGGCACTGCACGCCTGCGACACGGCGACCGACGAGGCGCTGGCCCGGGCGGTGCGCTGGGACGCCCGCTGGGTGCTCGCCGCCCCGTGCTGCCACCACGACCTGGCCGCGCAACTGCGGGCCCGCCCCGCGCCCGGGCCGGACGAGCTGCTCACCCGGCAGGGCATCCTGCGCGAGCGGTTCGCCGACGTGCTCACCGACGCGCTGCGAGCCGGGCTGCTCCGGCTGCACGGCTACCGCGCCGAGGTGGTGGAGTTCGTCGACTCCCGGCACACGCCGCGCAACCTGCTGATCCGCGCGCGGCGGACCGCGGGGCCGCCGACCGACGACAACCAGTCCGACTATCGCGAGCTGGTGGACCGGTGGGGCGTCACGCCCCGGCTGGAGACGCTGCTCGCGGACGCGGGCCGGGCACCGCGCTAGCGGCGGCGCTCCCCCCGGTTGCGGTCCCCCCGGTCCAGCACCGAGATCCGCTCGCCCGGGCCGCGGTTGGTGGACCGCTCGCTGTCCGGCGACGGGCTCGGGAACGGCACCACCTTCGCCGGCTCGTCGGAGTTGCCGGCGGCGGCGAACGCGTTCCAGGAGATGTCGACCAGGAGTCGCTTCAGCTCGGCGTGGCGGGCGGCGGCGTTGCGCTGGAGCGCCATCCGCGCGCCCAGCACCACGCCGACCAGCGTGGTGCAGACCGCGCCGGTCGCGGCGATCAGGTGCAGGCCCTCCGCCGGATCCCCCTGCGCCGCGAGCACCAGCAGCCAGATCCAGAAGCCGAGCGCGAAGACGCCGGCCTTGGCCACGAAGAAGAGGCTCACCGCGCCAGGGCGGTGCGGGACGGGACGGTCCGGCTCGGCCATGCTGCTCCTTACGAACTCGCTGCCGGGGAGGGTTTCGACCAGCTTAGTTGACAGTTCGCAAGTGTTCACGCTGTGTGGGTCCCACCCATGGGACCTTCCGACCGATCAGTCAGTTGTTTCCTCGCGCCGGCGTACTAGGCTCGGGGCGCAGAGCCGGGCGCACCGGCGGAAGGGGACGATTCCGGAGGGATGGGCGCCACCGACGTTTCGCCGCAGATGGCCTTCGCACGCTTCGTGCGACGGGCCATCGACGACGCGCGCGAAGAGCGCGGCTGGACGGTGACCGACCTCGCGACCCACACCGGTGTCGGCCGCTCCACCGTGTTCCGCTGGCTGGCCGGCGACTGGCAGGACTACCCCGAACTCGCCAAGGTGCGCGGCTTCTGCGCCGCCCTCGACCTGCCGGTGGCCGCCGCGTTCCGGGCGCTGGGCCTGCCCGACGCCGGGTCGGTGCCCCGCCGCCGAGGCGCCGAGGACGGCCCGGTCGAGGCCGACGTGCGGGTGATCCTGGACCGGCTGGCCGACCCGAACGTCCCCGCCGAGGAGAAGCACCACATCCGCGACCTGCTCCGCTATCTGGCCCGCCGCCCGGTCCGCCGGGCCGGCTGACCGACAGTCCCCGGGGCCCGGGTCAGGCCACCGTGAGCGTGAACGCGGCGGTACGCACCACACCGGCGACCTGGAAGTCCAGGAACATCCGATAGCGACCCGGCCCGGGCGCGGTCAACCAGAACGTGACCGCGTCGCCGTCGCGCACCGGCTCCGGGTGCACGTGCAGGTAGCCGAGATCGCCCTCGCGCAACGCGACCAGGTGCCCGTACGCGCCCAGGTAGGGCTCCAGCGGCGCGACTCCGCCGCCGGGGGCGGTCACCCGGAACCGCAGCGGGGCCGCGCGGCCCACCTCGGGCGTGCCGGTGTACGCGGCGGTGAACCCGTCGACCGTGGCCGTCGTGGCCGGGGCGGGCAACGGGCGGGGCGCGTACCCGCCGGGCACCGCCAGATCGGCGCCGAGCACCGCGGCGACCTGCCGACCGTCGTCGGCGACCGCGGTGAAGTCCGCGTACATCCGCCAGGCGCCCGGGTCGGACGGCGGCAACGGCACCGACCAGGTCCCGTCGGCGGACATCGTCGGGTGCAGGTGCCGGTAGCCGGTGAGGTCGCGGCGCACCACGATCACGTGCATCGGCTTGTCGTGCACGACGGCGAACCGGGTGACCGCCCGGCGCCTGTCGTCGCGGATCTGGAACCGCAGCTCACCGGCGCGGCCGGCGGTCGGCTCCGGGCCGGACGGGACGAGCGTGTAGCCGGCCGAACTGATCGACAGGCCGGTCGCGCCGTCGCCCCCGCCCTGGGTGACCGTGGCGCCGTCGTGGGAGTGCGCGCCGGTCCCCGGCGCGTGGGAGTGGTCGCCGGCGACGGCGGCGGCGGAGGTCGCGCCGCCCGGCGCGGCCCCGGCCGGGTTCGCCGGCGGGTTCAGCCGGCCCAGCCCGAAGCCGAGCAGCACGGCCAGGACCAGGCCGCCGACCACCAGGGCCAGCCGCAGCGTCTCGCGGTCCACCGCGACCGGACCCGCGGCACCGGGACCCACGGCACCGGGACCTGCCGCGCGGCCGGTCGGGCCGTTCCCGACGCCACCGGCCGCCGGCGCGGGACCGTCCGGCCGGGGACCGCCGGCGGCCGCCGGACCGTCGACCGCGGGTGCGGTGGACTCAGGCAACGCCGCCGGCCAGTTCGTAGCCCGCCTCGTCGACGGCGGCGCGGACGGACTCCACCGGCAGCGGGGCCGCGCTGGTGACCGTGGCCGTGCCCCCGGCCAGGTCGATCCGGACCTCCTCGACGCCCGGCAGCGCGGACAGCTCCTCGGTCACCGCGCGGACGCAGTGTTCGCAGGTCATCCCGGTCACGGTGTACGTCTGGACGACGGGTCGCTGCTCGGTCATGGCCCCACGGTACCGCCGGCCGGGTCGCCCGCCGACGACGCCCGCGCGGACGGTGGCGCCGCTCGCACCTGCCGGGTGTCAAGCGGGGCCCCTTCCTCTACCGGAAGCGTTAACAGGGGGCCCCGCCTTACACCGTGGCGAGCGCGAGCGGCAGCACGTCCGGCGCGCCGGCGCGGCGCAGCAGGCGCGCCACCATGCCCATCGTCCAGCCCGAGTCGACCAGGTCGTCGACGAGCAGCACCGGCCCGTCCAGGCCGGGCAGCGCGTCGGTCAACTCCTCGGGCAGGTGGAAGGCGTCGTGCAGCGTGCGTACCCGCTGGGCACTGTTGCCGCGCGGCCCGTCCGCGCCGGCCGGGCCGGTCGGGACGACCACGCCGAGCAACGGCAGCCGACCGACCGCGGCGATCCGCTCGGCCAGCGAACCGACCAGCAGCGGCCGGGTCCGGGAGCCGACCGCGACCACGCCGGCCGGGCGGCGCGGCCACGGGTCGTCGCCGTGCGCCCACGCCTTCAGCACCTCGACCACGGCCGCGGCCACGTCGTCGGGCACCGGACCGTCCGGCGCCTCCGGCCCGACCAGGCCCCGCAGCCGCCCGCCCCACCCCAGGTCGGACAGCCGGCCCACGGCCCGCCCGGGCAGCGCCTGCTCCGCCGGCGCGATCCGACCCTTCAGGGGTACGCCCACCGCGTCCAACCCGGTCGGCCAGAGCTTCTTCGGCGCGATCTGGACGCCGGGGCGGCCGAGGAAGGTCTGCGCGGCGGTGAGCGCCTCGGCGGAGACGTCAGCGTCGAACAGCGGGCCGGCGCAGTTGTCGCACCGGCCGCAGTCCTGGGCCCCGGCGTCGTCGAGCCCTTCCCGCAGGTAGCGCATCCGGCAGCCGGAGGTGGCCGCGTACTCCCGCATGGCCCGCTGCTCGGCGGTGCGCGCGTCGGCGACGCGCCGCAGGCGGGCCTCGTCGTAGACCCAGGGCTCGCCGGTGGCGAGCCAGCCGCCGCGCACCCGGCGGACCGCGCCGTCCACGTCGAGCACCTTGAGCATCAGCTCCAGGCGGGCCCGGCGCAGGTCGACGATCGGCTCCAGGGCCTGGGTGGAGATCGGCCGGGTGGTGTCCAGCGCGGCGAGCACGGCGCGGACCTGCTCCTCCGGTGGGAAGGCCAGCGAGGCGAAGTAGCGCCAGATCGCGGCGTCCTCGACGCCGGGCAGGAGCAGCACCTCGGCCTGGTCGACGGCGCGGCCGGCGCGGCCGACCTGCTGGTAGTAGGCGATCGGCGACGGCGGCGCGCCGAGGTGCACCACGAAGCCGAGGTCGGGCTTGTCGAAGCCCATGCCGAGCGCGCTGGTCGCCACCAACGCCTTGATCTTGTTGTCCAGCAGGTCCTGCTCGGCGGCGCGGCGGTCGGCGTCCTCGGCCTGCCCGGTGTAGGCCGCCACCGACCAGCCGCGGGCCCGGAGGAACTCGGTCGTCTCGGTGGCCGCGGCCACGGTCAGCGTGTAGACGATGCCGGAGCCGGGCAGCCGGTCCAGGTGATCGGCCAGCCAGGCCAGGCGGTGCGCCGGGCTGGGCAGGTCGAGGACGCCGAGCCGCAGCGACTCCCGGTCGAGCGTGCCGCGCAGCACCAGGGCGTCGCCCAGCTGCTCCGCCACGTCGCGGGTGACCCGGGCGTTGGCGGTCGCGGTGGTGGCCAGCACCGGCGTGCGCTCGGGCAGGTTGGCCAGGAACGTCCGCAGCCGCCGGTAGTCGGGGCGGAAGTCGTGCCCCCAGTCGGAGACGCAGTGCGCCTCGTCCACCACCAGCAGGCCGGTGGTGGCGGCGAGCTTCGGCAGCACGCCGTCGCGGAAGTCCGGGTTGTTGAGGCGCTCCGGGCTGATCAGCAGCACGTCGACGGCCCCGGCGTTGATCTCGGCGGTGATCTCGTCCCACTCGTCGAGGTTGGCCGAGTTGATGGTGCGGGCCCGGATGCCGGCGCGGGCGGCGGCATCGACCTGGTTGCGCATCAACGCGAGCAGCGGCGAGACGATCACGGTGGGCCCGTGCTCACCGTGCTCGCGCAGCAGCGCGGTGGCCACGAAGTAGACGGCCGACTTGCCCCAGCCGGTGCGCTGCACGCAGAGCACCCGCCGCCGGTCGACGACCAGCGCCTCGATGGCCCGCCACTGGTCCTCGCGCAGCCGGGCATGGTCCCCGGCCAGCCGCCGCAGCACCGCCTCGGCCCGTTCCCGCACGGCCATCCGATCCTGACTCATCCGGCATTTCTACCAGGGGAGGCGGGAGCGGCCGGCGGGCCGGGCGGGGGCTCGGGCGGCAGGAAGAGCAGCAGCTCCCGCAGCGGATCACTGATCGCCGGCGACAGCAGGCACCGCGCCGCCAGTTCCTCCATCGAGGCGTACGGGCCGCGTACCCGCCGGTCGAGCACCAGGTGCTGGGCCTGGCTCGGGCTGAGGCCGGGCAGCCCGACGAGCACGTGCTCGGCCACCGAGTTGATGTCGACCAGCCCTCCGTCGTCGTATCCCCGGGGCAGGTCGGGCCGGCCGATCCGCAGCTCGCCGCGGGCCGTCGGATAGTGGTAGAGCAGGTAGCGGGCGTGCTCCCGCCGCAGCCTGCCGGCCGGGGCCGGCCCGCGCCGCCGGTAGGTGCCGACCCAGGCGAGGAACCGGCCGTTGAGCAGCGTCACGTGCAGCACGCCGGCCGCCCAGGTGATCAGCCAGAGGAAGATCAGCGCGCCCTCCGGGTCGCTCACCTCCTCCGTCTCGCTGGAGCCGATGATGATGACGAACGCCGCCCCGAGGGTCAGGTAGTAGACCGCCGCGAGGGCGTTGCCCCAGCTCCGCCGCCAGATCGCGTATCCGCCCACCACCAGCCAGGTGAGCAGGCCGAAGGAGAGCAGGGCGACCAGCGCGCCCAGCGCGGTGGCGCCCACGCTGAGCCAGCCCGGGATGCCGCGATGCCCACGGGGGGTCGCCGGCAGCGGCAACGGCGGCCCTCCGGGCCAGTGCCAGGCCGGCAGGGCCGACGTCGGTGCGGCGGGGCTCGCCGGCGGAGGCTGGACCAAGCTGACGGGATGTGCCGGACTGACCGGGGCCGGGGCCGGGGCCGGGGCCGGGGCCGGGGCCGAGGGCTGGGCCGGGACGGCGGCCGGGACCGGGACGACCGGGGTCGAGGGCCGGGCCGAGTTCGCGGGCTCCGCCGGGATCGCGGGGTCGACCGGCGGAGTGGGCCGGATCGGCGGGGCCGGGTGGTTCGGGAGCGGCAGGGGTGAGCGATCGCGCTCGTGGTCGGTGCCGCCGCGCCCGTGCACCGGCGCGTCGGAGGCACCCGGCCCGGCCGGTGCGCCCGAGGTCGGCCGGAGGCCCGGGTCGGAGCGGAGGATGCGCCGGTGCAGGGTCTGGAGCGGCTCGCCGGGCTCGATGCCGTACTCGTCGCGCAGCAGGGTGGCGAAGTCCCGGTAGGCGGCCAGCGCCTCGGCCTGCCGGCCGCTGCGGTGCAGCGCCAGCATGAGCTGGAGACGCAGCCGCTCGCGGACCGGGAACTCGGCGATCAGCTCGACCAGCCGGCCGACCGCCTCGTCGTGCCGGCCGGCGGCCAGTTCCAGCTCGGTACGCGTCTCCAGCGCGACCGCCCGCAGCTCGACCAGCCGGTGCCGGGCGGCGTCGAACCAGGGCCCGGTGAACCCGGTGAACGGCTCGCCCTGCCACAGCTCCAGCACGGCGTCCAGATCGGCCAGTGCCTCCGCCGTACGCCCGGCCGCCTGCGCCTGCCGGGCGCGCTGGACGCCCCGCTCGAACCGTGTCGCGTCCACCGCCTCCGGCGCGACCCGCAGCACGTAACCGGCGTCGGTCAGGGTGAGCACCCGGGCCGGGGTACGCGGTGACCGGTCCGGCTCCAGCACCCGGCGCAGGCCGGCCACGTGCTTCTGCACCACGTTGGCGCCGTTGACCGGCGTCTCCTCCGGCCACACCGCCTCGACGATCTGGCCGGTGTGGACCGGACGGCCGGCGGCGAGCAGCAGCACGGCCAGCACGGCCCGCTGTTTGGCCGGGCCCAGATCGAGTGGACGGTCGGCGTGCCAGGCCCGCTGTGGACCGAGGAGCTCGAAGCGCAGCGCCTCTGACATGCGAGTTTCCGCCCCCGTACCCCCGGCCGTCGTCCGCCGTGGCCGACGGCAGTCGGACGGCAGCATATCGGCAGCGGAGCGGCCGTGGCGGCCTGCGATGCTTCCCGGCGACAACCCGACCCGGGAAAGAGAGTCGAACAAGATGACGCAGCGAAACGGCACCGCCGCGACCGTCCGGCGGATCGTGCTCCGCACAGCCGCCGTGCTGGCCACCACCGCCCTGGCCGCCGGGTGCGGCACCGGGGACTCCTCGGAGGGCGCCGGTCCCGCGCCCTCCGCCTCGCCCGACCCGAAGGCCGCCCTGCTGGCCGCCGTCCCGAACGAGCAGGACCCGGGCTTCCGGTTCCTGCTCCAGGACGGCGCCGACAAGTACACCGGCGTGCTGGACCCGGCCACCGAGGCCATGGATCTCGCCCTCAAGCAGCAGAACGACGACCCGAAGTTCACCATGGCCATGACGTTCCGCTGGATCGACAAGGATCTGTGGATGCGGGTCAAGCTGACCGGCCTGCCCGGCCTGCACGAGATGCTGAAGCTGCCGAAGCGTTGGATGGCGATGGACCGGGACAAGCTCAAGGACGAGGCGAGCATCCCGGCCTACCAGGGCGCCGACCCGGGCAACACGGCCGCGGTCATCCGCACCGCGGACACGGTGACGGACAAGGGCAACGGTACGTACACCGGGCTGGCGGACCTGACCGACAACGCCGACGTGCAGTCCACGTTCGAGAACGTGGACCTGAAGGCGCTGGGCGAGGCGGGCCGGAAGGTGCCGTTCACCGCCGTCGTCGGCCCGGACGGCAACCTGACCTCGCTGACCCTGGACGTGCCCGCGGCCGGCAAGCAGAAGGCGATGAAGCTGGTCACGAAGTACTACGACTACGGCAAGGCGCCGAAGATCGCCGCACCCACCGGTGACGACGTGCAGAAGGCGCCGTCCTCGGCGTACGAGATGCTCAACGGCTGACCCACGACGCGTGGGACGGGCGGCGGCCGCACGGGGGGCCGCCGCCCGTCGCGTCGGGTCAGCGGCCGAGGACGGAGCCGCCGTTGACGCCGAGGACCTGCCCGGTGACGTAGCCGGCCGACGGGCCGACCAGGTAGCGGACCGCGGCGGCGATGTCGTCCGGCACCCCGGCCCGACCGACCAGGGTGGCCGCCACCCGCTTGGCGTGCCCCTCCGGCGTCATCCGGTCGCCGAAGAACTCGGTCTCGGCGACGTATCCGGGGCTGACCACGTTGACCGTGATCCGGTCCGGGCCGAGCTGCGCGGCCAGGTCGTACGCCCAGCCGTGCAGCGCCGCCTTGGCCGCCGAGTAGGGCCCGCCCCCGCCGCGCTGGGCGGCGATGGAGCTGAGCAGGACCACCCGCCCGCCGGGGCGGCGCAGGGCGGGCAGCAGCGCCTCGGTGAGCAGGACCGCGGTGAGCACATTGGCGTCGAGGTTGGCGCGCCACCAGGCGGCCACCTCGTCGAGGGTGCCGGTCGGCCCGCCGAGGTAGCCGCCGGCGTTGTTCACGATCGCGTCCACGCCCCGCCCGCCGACCGCGTCGACAACGGCCCGGATCTGCCCCGGATCGGTCAGGTCCGCGACCACCGGCACGACGGCGTTCGCACGTCCACACTCGGCGGAGATGTCCCGGGCGGCAGCCGCGAGCACGTCCCCCCGCCGCCCCACGACCAGCACGTCGAACCCGTCCGCCACGAGCCCTCGCGCCACGGCGGCCCCGATCCCCGTCCCACCCCCGCTGACCACCGCGAGCCGCTGTCCTACCTCACCCATCCCCGACCCCTCCCCGGACGCACCGAACCCCGTTGACCATGAAGTTAGCGGCAACGGACACGGCGTGTCGCGCCGCCAACTTCATGATCGACGAGTCAGTGCCCGGGTGAGGGGGATCAGGCGGGACTTCAGGCTGGCCAGGCCGCCGGGGAAGAAGTAGACCGCCAGGATGAAGACGGTGCCCAGGACGAACAGGGGCTGGCTCAGGGGATGGCTCAGGAAGGCCGGCAGGCTGTTGACCGCGTCGCTGCTGCCGAACGCGGTCAGGCGGTGGTCCAGGTACATGTAGAGGATGCCGCCCAGCACCGGGCCCCACCGGGTGCCCGGGCCGCCGAGCACCACCATGACCAGCAGCGACAGCGTCAGCTCGGACGACGTGATGTGCGGGCTGGCCCCGCCCACGATCAGCACGTAGACCACCCCGCCGGCGCTCGCCAGGCCGCCGGCCAGGGTGAACGCGACAAGCTTGAACCGGTACGGGTCGAGCCCGAGCACCCCGATCCGCCGCTCGTCGTCGCGCAGCCCGGCCAGCACCCGCCCGGTCGGCGAGCCGCTGACCCGGTGCACCACCAGCACCACGAGCGCCAGGTAGGCCAGCGCCAGCCAGTAGAGGTTGACCGTGTTGGTGACGCCCACCAGCGCCGCCGGCAGCCCGGACACGTCCAGCGGCAGCCCTTCCTCGCCGCCGGTCAGGCCGCCGAAGTCCCGGGCCACCAGGATCGCCCCGACCTGCGCGAACGCCAGCGTCACCATGGCGAACGCGATGCCCACGGTGCGCAGCGCGACCGCGCCGAGCAGCGCGGCCAGCGTGGTCCCACCGATGACGGTCAGCACGGCCGCCTGCCACAGCGGCAGCCCTGCCTTGGTGACCAGTACGTCGGTGCCGTACACGCCGGCGGCGAAGTAGAGCGCGTGCCCGAAGGAGAGCATTCCGGTGCGCCCGAACAGCAGGTCGTAGCCGGCCGCGAGGCCGCCGAAGACCAGGCAGATGGCGAGCAGTTGCAGCGTCCCCGGCGAGTTGAGCGGCCCCTCGAAGATGCCGGGCAGGTTCAGCGTCGAGTACGGCAGCACCGCCGCCACCACCAGGGCCACCAACGGCAGGTACGGGCGGAGGCCGTGCCAGCGGGAACGCCCGGGGGTCAGTTCGTCGGGCACCTGCGCCGGGGGCGCGTCGACCACCGAGTTGGTCATGCGTGAGCCACCTTTCCGGCCAGACCCTGCGGACGCAGCAGCAGCACCACGGCGAGCAGGCCGACCACGCACAGGTCACCCAGGCCGGACGTGCCGTAGTAGTTGACGAACTGTTGCAGCAGCCCCACCGCGACCGCCGCGTACGCGGACCCGACCACCGAGCCCATCCCACCGATCACCACCACGATGAAGGCGAAGATCAGCAGCGAACCGCCCTGGCCGGGCGAGACGGTGCCGAAGTAGACGCCGCCGAGCGCGCCGGCCAGCGCGGCGGCGGCCCCGCCGATCGCGAAGACCAGCGTGAACGCCTTACGCACGTCGATGCCGAGCGCGGTGACCATCTCCCGGTTCTCCACCCCGGCCCTGATGATCAGGCCGTACCGGGTCCAGCGCAGGAATGCCAGCAGCGCGCCGAGCACCACCACGGCGGCGACGATCAGCAGCAGCCCGGCGTTCGGCACCTGCGCACCGAGCACCGCTGTCACCTCGCGGCTCCAGTCGGGGCGGGGGAACGTCCGCGGGTCCGCGCCCCAGGTGGCCTGGAGCAACGCCACGCCGGCCAGCGACAGGCCGACGGTGACCAGCACCTGCTCGATGGTGCGGGAGTAGAGCGGCCGGATCAGCACCAGCTCGACGAGCACCGCGACCAGCGAGCCGGCCAGCACCCCGAAGAGCACCGCGACCACGAAGCCGAGGCCGTCCGGCCCGGCGCCGGGCAGGTTGCCCGCCGCCCACCAGGTCGCGTACGCGCCGACGCCGAGGAACAGGCCGTGCGCGAAGTTGAGCACGTCGGCGAGGCCGAAGACCAGGGACAGGCCGGAGGCGACGAGGAAGTAGAGCGCCGCCAGGCCGAGCCCGGTCAGCGTCAGCAGAACCACCGTGTTCATCAGGCGTGCACCTCCCCGGAACCGACGCCCAGCAGCGACTTGGTCAGCGCGGTCTCCAGCAGCAGCTCGCGGGCGTCGCCGGTCCAGGCGACCCGACCGGCGGAGAGCACCACCGCGTCGGACGCCAGCCGCCGCACCACCGCCAGGTTCTGCTCGACCAGCAGCACCGGCACGGATTCCGCCACCCGTTCCAGCACCTCGGCCACCTCGGTCACCACCTTCGGCGCCAACCCCTTGGTCGGCTCGTCGACCAGCAGCAGCCGGTTGTCGTTGAGCAGCACCCGGCCGATGGCGAGCATCTGCTGCTGCCCGCCGGAGAGCGAGCCGGCCCGTTGCCGTCCGCGCCGGTCCAGCTCCGGGAAGAGCGCGAAGACCTTGTCGTACGCCGGGGTGGTGCCCCGCCGTTCGGCGAGCCGCAGGTTCTCCGCGACGGTGAGCCCGGCGAAGACGCAGCGGTCCTCCGGCACGTAGCCGAGGCCGCCGCGGACCAGCCGGTGGGTGGGGCGGGCCAGGAGGCTCTGCGCGCCCATCCGCACCGTGCCACGCACCTCGCCGTTGCGCGGGGTGAGGCCGACGATCGCCCGCAACGTGGTGGTCTTGCCGACGCCGTTGCGCCCGAGCAGCACGGTGACGCCGGTCGGCGCCACCTCGAACGACACGCCCTGGAGGATGTGCAGCCCGGCGATCCGCACGGACAGGTCCTCCACGCTCAGGACAGGCTCAGTCATAGGGACTCCCCCAGGTACGCCTCCTGCACGGTGGCGTTGGCCATCACCGTGTCCGGGGTGTCGCAGGCCAGCAGCGCGCCGTGGTGCATCACGGCGATCCGGTCGGCCAGCTCCAGGATCACGTCCATGTGGTGCTCCACCATGAGCACCGCCCGCCCGCTGTCCCCGGTCAGCGACCTGATCACGCTGACCAGCTCGGGCACGTCCTCGGCGCTCACCCCGGCCATCGGCTCGTCCAGCAGCATCACCCGGGGTTCCCCGGCGAGCAGCAGGGCGATCTCCAGCTTGCGCTTCTCGCCGTGGGCGAGCGTGCCGGCCAGCGCCGTACCCCGGTGGTGCAGGCCGACCCGGTCGAGCGCCGCGTCGGCGGCGGCGGCCACCTCCCGGTCGGCCGCCGCCCGCCGCCACAGCTTCATCGAGCCACCCCGGTGCGCCTGTACGGCGAGCCGGACGTTCTCCCGCACCGTCAGCGAGCCGAAGACCGAGGACGCCTGGAAGGTACGCCCCAGGCCGAGCCGGGCCCGCCGGTGCGGGGGGAGCGTGGTGACGTCCGCCCCGTCCAGCACGACCCTGCCCTCGGTGGGCCGGCGCAGGCCGGTGATCAGGTTGAACAGTGAGGTCTTGCCGGCGCCGTTGGGCCCGATCACGCCGAGGAACTCCCCCGGCTTCAGGTCGAGGTAGACGGAGTCGACGATGGCGACCTCACCGATCCGCCAGGTCAGACCGCGGGTGGCGAGCATCGGTCAGCCCTTCATCTGCGCGACCGGCGGCGCGCTCTCGTCACCGGTCAGGGTCTTCTGCGCGGTGGCCGTGAACGCGGTGCCGCTGCCGGTGAGCTTGGCCTGGTACATCGGCTGGAGCAGCGCGTGGTCCTCGGCGCGGATCTTCATGGTGCCCTTGACGCCCTCGAACTCCCAGCCCTCCAGCGCCGTGACCATCTTGTCCACGTCGTCGCCGCCCTCCTGCACGGCCCGCACGACCATCTGCGCGGCGGCGAACCCGTCCGGGTGGAACAGGTCGAGCGTGCCGCCGGCGATCTTCGCCTTGGCGGCCTTGGCCGCCTCGGTGTCGCTGGCCCCGTCGAAGTAGTGCGACAGGAAGGAGATCTTGCTGCCGGCCGCGCCGAACGTCGGCCAGGAGGCGCGGATGTCCAGGCCGGTGACGACCGTGGTGGCGGCGAGTACGCCCTGCTGGTCGAGCGTCTGCCACATGGCGCCGGCGGTGGTGCCGGCCCAGGCGACGAAGAGCAGGTCCGGCTTGGCGGCCTTGATCTGGCTGGCGAACGGGGTGAACTCGGTGGCGCTGGCCGGAGCGCGGACGCTGCTCACGGTCGCGCCGGCGCCGCCGATCACGGCCTTGACGGCGGCCTCGTTGGCGTCACCGAACGCGCCGTCCTGGGCGAAGACGACGACCTTCTTGCCGGCCGCGTCGCCGATGAACGACTTCGCGGTCACCACGTCCTGCCAGGACTGCCGGCCGGAGCGGAAGGTGTACTTGTTCGCGCCGGTCACCGCGTCGGTGGCGGCCGGGCCGGAGATGAACAGCACCTTGTTCTGCGCGGCGATCGGGGCCACCTGGAGCGCCACTCCGGAGGAGGTGGACCCGGCGATGATCTTCGTGCCCTTGCCGATCAGGTCCTTGGCCGCGGACACCGCCTTGGCCGGGTCGCCGGCGTCGTCGGCCTCGGTCACCTCGATCTTCCGGTCACCGACCTTGCCGGTGCCCTTGGTGGCGAAGTCGAGGCCGGCCTTGAACCCCTCGATGTACTGCTTGCCGTAGCTGGCCAGCGGCCCGGACTGGGAGTAGACCAGACCGACCTTGACCGGCGCGGCGTCGCCGCCGCCGGAGGCGGTGTCCTGCGGGCTGCCACAGGCCGTGGCGGCCAGCGCGGCCGCCATCATCGTGGCGGCGGAAAGGAACACCCGTCGCGTGTGCCGGATCGTCATTGCGACTCCAGGTGAGGACAGGGGAATGTCAGTTGTCGGCTCACGCTAGAAGTGACGTCACCCACGGGCTATGTGGTCGGCGCACACAAGTCTCCGGAGCGGGATGGCCGCACGTTACAACGTCGGACATCGCCTGGTAACCCCACCGACCCGGGATGGCCCGGCCCACCACGCGGGACCCGGCCGCAATGTCGGAGCGGCCCATCGCGGACGGCGGACGCGCGACGGCCCGGCGGGAAATCTCCCGCCGGGCCGCCGCCCCCGGTCAGCCCTTCACCGGCCGACCCTGATCGGTCACATCGTCCGGCGTCGTCGCCAGCCCAGGACGATCAGCACCACGCCGCCGGTCATCGCCAGCGCGCCGCCACCGATCAGTCCGGTCAGCTTCATGCCGGTGACCGGCAGGTGCTTGCCGGGGTGGAACGGCGGGAACGGCTTCTCCGCCATCCGGTTGGTGAAGGTGCAGGTGATGTCCTGCCCCCGCGCCGGGGTGACCACCCCGTCCACCACCGGAACCGGGGTGTCGGTGCCGGTCAGCACGCACTCCGGCGGCCCGACCTGCTGGTAGCCCTTCGGCCCGCCCGACTCGCCGAGCCGGTAGCCGACGCCGACCTGCACCGGCACCGCCGTCACCTCGGGACTGCCGGACGGCCCGCTGATCGGCGTCGCCGCGTTGCCCGGCGCCGCGGTCAGCGTCCAGTCGGTCGGCGCGGCCTTGCCCCAGACCTTCTTGACCAGGGTCAGGTGCGCCCCGTTCGGGTCGAGCTGCCCGTTGCGCCAGGTGCAGGTGTACGCACGGCCCGCGGCCGGGGTGAGCACGTTGCCCGGGGTGGGCGCCGGCTCACCGGTGTCGTTGAAGACGCAGCGCAGCTCCGTCAGCTCGTACCCGGCCGGACCGCCGCTCTCGCTGAGGCCGTACGGCACGCCGGCCGTCACCACGGCGTCGGTCACCGCCGCCTCACCGCTGCGCCCGCTGACCGGGTTCGCCCCGGAGCCCTGCGGCGGGGTGGCGCCCAGCACCCAGTCGGTCGGCTTGGCGGTACCCCCGTAGGTGTTCGCCACCTCCTTGACCAGCGTGACCGTGCCGGTGGCCGGCGGCTGCGGCACGTCGGCGTTGACGAACGTGCAGGTGATGTCCTGCCCGAACGTCGGCGTCAGCACGTTGTCCGGCGTCTGGACCGGCGTGGAGGTGCCGGTGAGCACGCAGGTGGGCGTGCCGACCTGCTCGTACCCGGCCGGGCCGTCGCTCTCGGCGAGCCGGTAGGCCAGGTTCGGGTTCACCGCCGCCTTCGTCACCGCGGGTTCGCCACTGCGGCCGGTGACCGGCGTGGCGGACCCGGCCGGCGGGGTGGCGTTGAGCACCCAGTCGGTCGGCACGGCGGTGCCACCGTGGGTGTTGCGCACCTCCTTGACCAGGGTCAGCAGCGCCGGCTGGGCCTGGTTGACCGCGATGCACACCACGGTCTGCCCGATCTGCACGGCCACCTGGCCGTTCTCGCCACCGAAGTCGGGGTTGACCCCCGGACCGGCGCGTTCCCGGACCCCGCAGCTCCAGCTACCGGTGGCCGGCGGCACGATCACCGCGCCCGGCACCACGGTCTGGGTGAAGCCGGGCACGGCGCTCTCGCCGAGCGAGTAGATCGCCTCCGCGACGACCGGTCGGGCCGGGTCGCCGCTCTTCACGGTGAACCCGTTCGGCCCGTGCGCGGTCAGGTCCCAGGCCGTCGCCGGCGGCGCCGGCGGCCCGTACGGGTTCTGCACCGACTTGGCCAGGATCAGCTTCGTCTCGCAGGTCACCGTGTTGGTGATCTGGTAGGTGTTGGCGCCGGCGGCGAGCGTCTGCTCACCGAGGTCGCCGCTTGCCGTGTTGCTGCACCCGGGCGGCAGTGCGGTGATGGTCTCGTCGATGACGACCGACTGCCCCGCCTGGAAGGTGTGGTACTCCACGCCCCAGGCCGGCTGGTCGACGCCGGGCAGCAGCAGCCCGGCCTGGATGGAGACGTCCTGCTGCGGGTCCGGGACGGTCTGCCCGTTGACCACCCAGGTCTTGTTCACCACCACCGTCGCCGGCGTGGGTTCGGCCTGGTTGATCATTACGCAGCTCACCGCGTCGTTGGCGAGCGCGTCCACGTTGAAGCCGGCGTCGCCGTTGTTCGTCACCAGCACGGGCTGGCCGCCGGCCGTGCAGGTGGCGTTGAGGCCGTCCTGCTGCACCAGGGCGTACCCGGCCTGCGGCGTCTCCGCGATCGCCACCGCCCGACCGGGCTGGGTGCCGAGGTCGACGGCGAGGCTGACCGCGCCGGTGGCGGTGTCGGTGACGGCGCTCGGCGGGGTCACGCCGGTGCTGCTGGACGAGATCGTCCAACCACCGGTCGGCTGCGGGTCACCGCCGCCCGGCGGGATCACCATCTTGACCACGCTGACCGTACCCCGGCAGTTCTCCAGGGCGAGTTCCCGGAATACGGCGGCGAGTTGGTCGTAGTCGGTCTGGTAGTAGTCGGAGTTGGCGACCGGCCCGGAGATGGCGACCAGGTTGTCCGGCGCGCCGGAGACACCGGCGCCGACGCCGACCGCGACCACCCGCGTGCCCTGCGCCTTCACCGCGTTGGCGGAGAAGATGCCGTTCTCGACCTCCACGAAGCGGGTGAAGCTGCCGGACCCCTGGGCGGGCGGCGGGCCGTACACGGTGGGGTTGCCGTCGGTCAGGACGATGACCGCGTCGTAGTCGTACGGCGCGGCGGCGATCTGCCACAGGCCCTGGTCCCAGTTGGTGGAGCCGTTGGCGGTGAGGCCGTTGATCGCGGCCTTGACCGTGTTGGCCCCGCTCGGGTCGGAGACCGGGACCGGGTTCAGCACCGCGTTGGCGTTCGTGGCGAACGTGTAGAGGCCGATCTCCGACGGCGTGCCGGTCAGCGCGTCCACGAAGCCGTTGGCGGCGTTCTTCACCACCGGCAGGTCCGGCCGGATCGACCCGGACACGTCGATCAGCAGCGCGACGCGCAGGCCGCACGAGGCGGGCAGCGCCGGGTTGTCGCGCTCGTCGGCCCAGACCGCGCCGCGCGCGGTCCGGTTGGTGTTCCCGGTGGTCACCGCCGGGAAGGTGTACGTCTGATTGTTGGCCACCGCCCCGGTGAACACCCCGTTGTACGGGGTGGACTGGTAGGGCGCGCTACCCCCGTTGCCGGTGACCAGGCTGTCGACGACGCGCCAGCCGCTCGGCGCGCTGCGCTCGACGATCCAGTAGCCCTGGTTCGTGCCGGTCCGCCCGGGCACGTCGACCGCGCACCTGCCGCTGGCGTCGGTGGTGCAGGACGCGTCCGGCGTGGCGCCCGGGCCGGGCCGCGTCCCGCTGACGCCCGCGTAGAAGTCGAAGGTGGCGCCGGCCAGCGGCCCCACGGTCTGTTCGCCGGTGCGGTCGCCGCCCTTGTTGACGACGAGCGTCGCGTGGGTGGCGTCGGCGGCGCGGGCCGGCGTCGCCGCCTGCGGCCCGATCAGCGGCAGCAGGCCGCCCACCAGGGTGAGGGCGGCGGCCGCGCACCACCGGCGCCGCGCACGTGTCATCGTAGGAATGGACATTCACAACCCCCGTACAGCGCCTGCCCTTGTCGCAGGACAACCAGGCCAGTATTGGGTGATATGTCCGTTTCCCGGGGCACTTTGCCAATGGTGAGCGTTGGTCACCTCCACCCACGCTCCCACCCGGACCTCGGACGTGCGGCAGCGCTGTTCGCAGCGGCCGGCCCGGGTTGAGTCGTTTCTGATATCAGCTCTGAAGGCAACGGAACAGGAACTGCCCGCAGCGAACGACAGCCGCCAGGCGCAGGTCGCCGACCGCCCGCCTGGGCGGAACGCGCCAGGCGGGCGAGCCGGACCGACGTCGAGCGGTACGCGGGTCAGCGGCCGGCGCGGGCGGCCACCGCGGTGTCCGGCTGGTCGGCGAACACGCCGTCCAGGCCCAGCCCGAGGAAGAGTTCGTACTCGGACGTGATGTCGCCGCGCGCGTTCGGGTCGGCGCCGAGGCGGAAGTCGAGCGGCAGGAACTGGTTCTCGGCGCGGAACGTCCAGGCGTGCACCACCAGGCCGAGCCGGTGCGCGTCCCGGATCACCGAGGTCGGCGCGAGCAGCCGGCCGGTGCCGTCGCGGGGCACGATCAGGTTCTTGTTCAGGCCGACGCCGTCGGCGTACCGGGACACCCAGGCCAGGCCGGTGGCGGTCGCCAGATCGGCGTAGGTCCGGCGGTCGCCGGCCGCGGTGAAGTCGTAGGGCGCGCCGGTCGCGTCCATCAGCTGGACCAGACGCACGTCGATCATCGTGTCGAGCTTGCGCAGGTTGGCGGTCTCGAAGCTCTGGACGAAGACCGGGTCGTCGCGGTGGGTCAGCCGGTTCCGGCGGAGCACCGCCACCAGCGGCTCCTCCAGCGCACGACCGATCGACGCGAAGTAGGTGGGGTGCTTCGTCTCCGGGTAGACGCCGATGGTCCGACCGCGGGCCTTCGACTCGGTCCGGGCCAGGTCGACGACCTCCTGGAAGGTGGGGATCTCGAACCGCCCGTCGAACGCGGTGTTGGTCACCCGCACCTGCGGCAGCCGCTCCTTGGCCCGCAGCGTCTTCAGCTCGGCCAGGGTGAAGTCCTCGGTGAACCAGCCGGTCACCGAGACCCCGTCGATGGTCTTCGTGGCCTTTCGGGCGGCGAACTCGGGATGCGACGCCACGTCCGTCGTACCCGAGATCTCGTTCTCGTGCCGGGCGACCAGGATGCCGTCCTTCGTCGAGACCAGGTCCGGCTCGATGAAGTCGGCGCCCTGGCGGATGGCCAGCCGGTAGGACTCCAGGGTGTGCTCCGGGCGGTAGCCGCTCGCCCCACGATGGCCGATCACGAGCGGTCGCTGGGCCGCGCGGGGCCGCTCGGCGCGGGCGTCCGGGCCGGCCTGGGCGGCCACGGCCGGCACCACCACGGCCGCCGCCGCGAGCAGCGTGCCGGCCACGCCGAGGGCGGAAAGGGTACGTCGCAACGCAGTCTCCTGTCGTCGATGGGTACGCACAGCAGACCCGGCGTGGTTGACGTCCAGTTGGTCGGTTCCTGACCTGCCGGTGAATCTCCGGACGGAAGATGACGGGATGCGCCGCCTGCTCCGGAAGCCGGTACGGCTGGTGCCGCTCGGGTTCCTGGCGGTGATCCTGGTCGGCACCGGGCTGCTCATGCTGCCCTGGGCCACCAGCCAGCAGCGTTGGACGCCGTTCCTGACCGCGCTGTTCACCTCCACCTCGGCGGTCTCGGTGACCGGCATGACGGTCACCGACACGCCGAACTACTGGAACGACTTCGGGCTCGTGATGATCACCGTGCTGACCCAGCTCGGCGGGCTCGGCATCCTGACCGGCGCGTCCCTGGTGATCCTGGCGGTCTCCCGACAGCTCGGCCTGCGCAACCGGCTGCTCGTGCAGGCCGAGACCGCCGAGTTCGGTCTCGGCGACATACGCCGGCTGCTGCTGCGCATCGCGGCCACCGTCTTCGTCACCGAGGCGCTGATGACCGCCGTGATCAGCGGACGCTTCTGGCTGGTCTACGACTACCCGGCCGGGCGGGCGCTCTGGTCGGCGGTGTTCCACTCCGTCCAGGCGTTCAACAACGGCGGCTTCACCCTCTACACCGACGGGCTGGTCGCGTTCTCCCGGGACCCGTGGGTGGCGCTGCCGCTCAGCATCGGCGCGATCATCGGCGGGCTCGGCTTCCCGGCGCTGTTCGAGGCGGTACGCGAGTGGCGGCAGCCCCGCCGGTGGGCGGTCGCCACCAAACTCACGGTCTGGGGCAGCGTGGTGCTCACCGTCGTCGGGTTCGGCTACCTGCTGCTGGCCGAGTGGCGGAACCCGTACACGCTCGGCACGTTCGACGTGCCGGGCAAGGTGCTCGCCGCGTTCACCCAGATCGCGTTGAGCCGCACCGGCGGCTTCGACGTGATCCACGTCGGACGGCTCACCGAGGAGAGCTATCCGATGCTGATCGGGCTGATGTTCATCGGAGGTGGCAGCGCCAGCACCGCCGGCGGCATCAAGGTCTCCACGTTCTTCCTGCTCGGTTTCGCCATCTGGGCGGAGCTGCGCGGCGAGCCGGACACCACCGTCGGCCACCGCCGGGTGTCCTCGAACAGCCAACGGCAGGCGCTGACGGTCGCCCTGCTCAGCGTGGCGCTGGTGGCCGGTGGCACGGTCGTGCTGATCGCGATGACCGACGAGGTGCGTTACTACGCCGCGCTGTTCGAGATCACCTCCGCGTTCAGCACCACGGGCCTCACCGTCGGCCTCGCGCAACGACTACCGGAGCCCGGCCAGTATCTGCTGGTGGCGCTCATGTACATCGGCCGGATCGGACCGCTCACCCTCGGGTCGGCGATCGCGTTGAACACCCGGCGACGCCTGTACCGCTATCCGGAGGAGCAACCCATTGTCGGCTAGACACTCGGACGACGCCGGCGTCGTCGTGATCGGCCTGGGCCGGTTCGGCTACCACCTGGCCGGCGCGCTGACGCGACTCGACCACGAGGTGCTCGCCATCGACCGGGACCCGGCGCGGGTCCAGCGGTGGTCCGCCGAACTGGACCGGGTGGTGCAGGCCGACGCCACCGAGGAGATGGCGCTGCGCCAGCTCGGCGTGGCCGACTTCGCCCGGGTGGTGGTCGCCATCGGCGCCTCGGTCGAGGCCAGCGTGCTCACCGTGCTGGCCCTCACTGAGCTGGGCATCCCGCAGATCTGGGCGCGGGCCACCTCGGAGAAGCACGCCAAGATCCTGCACTCGGTCGGCGCGCACCACGTGGTGTTCCCGGAGGCGGAGACCGGCGAACGGGTGGCGCACCTGATCGTCAGCCGGATGCTCGACTTCATCGAGTTCGGCGACGACTTCGCGATCGCCAAGGTCCGGGTGCCGGCCCCGCTGGTCGGCCGCGCGCTGCGCGAGGTGGCCCCGCGCGACAGGTACGGGGTGATGGTGGTCGGCGCGAAGCTGCCCGGCGAGCCGTTCCGCTACGCCGGGCCGGACACGGTGCTGGCACCGGAGAGCGTGCTCATCGTGGAGGGCAGCATCACCCAGGTGCAGCGCTTCGCGGCATTGACCTGACCGTCGGCACCGACCTGACCGTCAGCCCTTCGGGCCCTTGCCCTTCCCCTTGGGCTTGCCCGGCCCACCCCCCTTCGGCTGTTCGCCTACCCTTTTCCCTTGCCGCCCTCCTTGCCCTTCTTGCCGGGCTTCGGCGGTTCCGCCTTGGGTTTCGGCGCCGGCTTCGCCTTCGCCGGCCCGCTCTTGGCGGCGCTCTTCGTGGTCTTCGCGGGCGGCTTGGCCGGCGCCTTGGTCTTCGGCGCGGTGGTGATCGGCACCGACCCGGCGATGCCCGACACCTGCACCCCGCACGCCCTACCACCGACCTTGAACTCCACCGGCAGCGTGTTGCTTCCGGTGTAGCGCCCGGCCAGCGTGAGCTTCGTCGACGCGCCCGGCGCCAGCGCCGGGGTGGCCGCCGGGGCCGCCACCGACACGGTCCGCCCCTCCTGGCGTGCCGGCGGCTTCGCCGTGGTGACCGCCTGCTTACCGGGGAAGCTGAAGCTCATCGTCCAGTCGCGCAGTTCCCGGGTGCCGGTGTTGGTGAGCGTCAGCTCGGCCGAGAAGTCCCTGCCGGTGTCGCGGCGCAGCGAGTAGTCGACCGCGCAGGGCGCCGGCTCGGGCAACCCCATCCGCGCCTCCGTCGGCTCCACCCCGCCGCTGGCCGGGCTGCGCGACGTCACCCCCCACATGGCGGCGGTGACCGCGATCAGCCCGGCGGCGGCCACCCCGGCCTCCACCTTGCGCCGCCGCGCCGCCGACCGCCGGGTCCGGGTGCGGATCGCCGAGTACGGCAACGCGTCGGTCGCCGCCGACCAGGGCAGGATCGTGGTGTCGGCGTTCTCGGTCAGCGCCGGGTCGACGCCACCGAACGCCGGCGACACCGGCACGATCGACGCGATCCCGGCGGCCTCGGCGAGCGTCCGCGCCACCTCGGGGGTGGGCGGTCGGTCCTCCGGGCGCTTGGCCAGGCAGCGCTGGACCAGGTCACCGACCTGCCCGGGGAGCCCCGGCACCGGCGGCATCGGGTCCGGGTCCTGGTACATGTGCGCGCGCAGCATCTGGGTGGTGGTGCTGGCCTGCCACGGCAGCCGGCCGGTGAGCATCCGATAGAGCAGCAGGCCGACCGCGTAGACGTCGGTGGCCGGCGAGACGTGCCCGTTGTCGAGCCGCTCCGGTGCGAGGTAGGCGGGCGTGCCGAGCAGCGCCCCGTCCGGGCCCTTGTCGCTCTCCCCCACCAGCGCCGAGATGCCGAAGTCGACGACCTTCACGCCGGTCGGGGTGAGCATCACGTTGCCGGGGGTCACGTCCCGGTGCACCACGCCGCGGGCGTGCGCGGTGGCCAGCGCCGAGGCGACCTCCGCGCCGATGGTCAGCGCCTCCCGCCAGGGCAGTTGCCCGTCACGGCCGAGCCGGCCGCTGAGCGGGCCGCCGTCGACCAGCTCCATGACCACGTACGGCACGGTCAGCCCGACCTGGACCGACTCGCCGTAGTCGTACACGTTGGTGATGTTGGGGTGGCAGAGCCGCGCGGCGGCCTGCGCCTCGACGCGGATCCGGTGCCGGAACGCCTTGTCGGTGGCAAGCCGGGAGGCGAGCACCTTGACCGCCACCTGCCGGCCGAGCACCTCGTCGTAGCCGCGCCACACCACCGACATGCCGCCCGCGCCCAACTGCTCGACCAGGCGGTAGCGCTCACCCAGCAGCTGCACGCCGTTCCTGACCGCTGCACCCATGGTCGGTGCAGTTGCCCGAAGTGGCCCCCGGTACACCTGTCCGGTCGGAATCGGTCAGGAAAGTCACCCGATCAGGCGGTCGCGAGGAGTTGGTCCACCGGGGCGAAGTCGTCGGTGAGGACCCGTGCGTCGCCGACCCAGGCGGCCGTCCTCGCCTCGTCGAGCAGCTCGGCCGGCTCGGGGAAACGCTTCAGGCCGGCGGGGATCCCGGCCAGCGGCAGCGGCACGTCCGAGGCGACGATCACGAAGTTCGCCCCGTGCTGGCCGGCGATCGCGCCCGGCGGCGCGATCAGCGCGACGTGGTCGAACACGGCCGACACGGTGGCCAGCTCGGCCCGGATGAACCGGTCCGGCGGATAGTCGATCACGTTCTGCACGTAGATCCCGTCCGGCCGGAGCACCCGCCGGATGTCCGCGGCCATCTCCCTCGTGGCCAGGTGCCAGGGCACCACCAGGTGGCCGAACGCGTCGCCGACGATGAAGTCCCGGCTGTCGGCCGGCTCGCCGCCGAGCAGCACCCGCGCGTCGCCCACCTCGGCCCGCAGCTTCGGCCCGGTGCGCAGCCCCATCTCCCGCTTGTCCAGCTCGACCAGGCCGCCGTCGACCTCGAAGACCAGGTTGTCGGTGCCGGGCCGGGTCGCGGCCAGGTAGCCGGGCACGGTGAAGCCGCCGCCACCCAGGTGCAGCGCCTCCATCGGCTGCCCGGCCGGCCGCGCCAGGTCCGCGACCAGGCCGACCCACTGGGCGTACGAGTACTTCAGGCGGGTCGGATCGCTCAGGTCGACGTAGGAGTGCTCGGCCGAGTTGAGGAAGAGCGTGCGCCCGTCCGGCGAATCCGCGTCCACCTCCACCCGGGCGCAGTGGTAGGCGGTCTCCACATCGCACGGGTTCGGCGCGGCCGCGGTCAGCCCGGCGGCGGAGAGGCCGAGCAACGCCAGCGCCGCCTTCGCCCGGCCCGGCGTCGACAGCCCCGAGCCGTCCCGCCGCCGCAGCCAGAACCCGAGCGCCAGCCCGGTCACGCCGAGCACCGCGGCCAGCGCCAGCACGATCACCGAGCTGGGCAGCGCGGCCACCAGGATGAAGCCGGTGCCCAGCGTGGCGGTGATCCCGCCGAGCGTGCCGATGCTGGAGAGCTTTCCCACCACCTGGCCGGTACGGCGCAGGTCGGCGAGCTGGAGCTTCACCACGAGCGGGGTGATCCCGGCGAGCAGCGCCGCGGGCAGCAGCACGGTCAACGCGGTCAGCAGGAGCACCGCGCTGGCCGCGCCGCCGCGCAACGCCTCACCGGCGTACCGGACGATGGGCAGGGTGACCGCGGTGGCGATGCCGGCCAGCACCAGAGCCGGGGCCAGCAGGGCGCGCGGGTCCCGCCGGTCGGCGAGCCACCCGCCCATCCACGCCCCGTACGCGATGGCGGCCAGCGCCATGCCGATGACCGAACTGGTCACCTGGAGGGTCACCCCGACGTACGGGCCGACCAGGCGCAGCGAGACGGTCTCCAGCACCAGCACCGCCCCGCTGGAGAGGAAGACCAGGAAGGCGGCCAACCCGTTCGGCAGGGCGCGCGGCGCGGCCGGCGCGTCGGTCGCCGGCTCGATGACGATGTCGGACGATGTGCTGCTCACCGTCGCGAGGGTACGCGGCGTTCCTGGTGGTTCGGGTCAGTACATCGAGATGTGAACATGGTTTGTGTGGTCGGCGGCCGGGCTGCCACCGCCGCTGTACGCCCGCCAGCCGGTGTTCGGCATCCAGATCTGCCGATACCAGATCACGTACATGATGCCGAGCCGGTTCGCGTTGTTCTTCGCCCAGCTGGCGAGGCGGTCGCCGTACGACTTGTCGCCGCCGGTGGCGGTGCGGTCCTCGAAGCCGCCGCTGGCGGCGGAGAAGTCGCAGGCCCGACCCTTGGGGTGTTCCCCGCCGCCGCCGCTGCGGTGGCAGGAGGCGTAACGCGTGAAGCTCGCCGCCTTGGCCTGCTGGAGCATGTGCAGGGTGCGCGGCGTGATGCAGCCGCTGGCCGGCGTCGGGTCGTCCACCGAGCAGGACTCCGACGGCCAGGAGCCGTCCGAGTTGCGGGGGGCGGGCTTGGCCGACGAGGAGCCGCCGTTGAAGCCGGAGCCGGCGCCGGAGCTGACCTTCGCCAGCGCCACCTCGGCGTCCTTCTTCTTCCGGGCCAGCACGGCGACCTGCCTGGCCTGTTCCCGGACCTCGGCGTCGAGGGCCAGCTTGGACTCGGCGAGCTGGGCCTTCGCGGCGGCCAGGGCACCGAGGCGCTGGCTGTCGCGCTGCGCCATCATGTCCAGCTCGGCGGCCCGGTGCAGGAAGTCGTCCGGCCCGGAGCTGGCCAGCAGCATCGACACCGCTGTCAGCCGGCCCTGCCGGTAGGACTGCACCGCCACCTCACCGGCCTGGGCGGTCAACCCGACCAGCCGTGCCTCGGTGTCCTTGAGCTGGACGGCCAGCTGGGCCTGGCGGCGCTTGGAGTTGTCCAGCTTGTTGCGGGCGTCGATGTGGCCCTTCGCCGCGGCCTCCAGCGCCGCCCGGAGCTGCTTGCTGTCGCCCTCGTCGGGGGCGTTCGGGCTGGGCGCGGCGGCGGCCGGGCCGGCCGTGGCGAGGCCGGCGCCGAGCAGCACGGCCGTCGCGGCGAGCAGCGCGAGCAGCGACCGGCGGACCCGCCGGCCGGTGAGCCTGGTCCTGGGCACGTGATGGTCCTTCCGTCAACCGCGGTCACGATACCGGACCAGGCGCGCCGCGCCAGATCCGTGACCGCCGACAAGGCGGATCGTCGACGCAGCGTGTCGCCGACGTCGCCGAGCGCTGCTCAGCGCGCCAGCAGCGCCGCGTACACGTCGTCCCAGATCTCCGGGCTGGCCGCGACCAGCAGGCCCCGACCCTCGTCGGCCGGGTGGTAGTCGGTGCCGTCGAAGCGGCGGGCGACCCCGCCGGCCTCCCGGACCAGCAGCGTGCCGGGGGTGTGGTCCCACGGCAGCGTGCGCCAGAACAACACGAACTGCTGCGCGCCGGTGAGCACGTCCAGGTATTCCCGGCCGGCGCAGTGCTGGCCGGGCAGCAGCTCGCCGATCCGGCGACCGCCGGCCTCGACGTCCCGGCGGACGTCGCCGGGCAGGAACTTCGTCATCGCGGTGCCGCGCAACGCGCCCGCCGCCGGCGTCGGCCGGTCGGTCCGCACCGGGGCGCCGGCCAGCGTGGTGCCCCCGTCGAGCCGACCCGCGGCCATCGTGCCGTCCAGCGGGTCGTACACCCAGGAGGCCACCGGCACGCCGTCGGTGAGCAACGCCGCCATCAGCGCGAACGGCCGCTTGCCGGCGGCGAAGTTGGACGTGCCGTCGACCGGGTCGACCAACCAGACGTCACCGCTGCCTCGCAGGTGCCGCAGCAGGTCCGGGTCCTCGGCGACGGCCTCCTCGCCGACCACCACCGAGCCGGGGCGCAGCCGCCGCAGCCCTTCGGAGATCAGCTTCTCGGCCTCGCGGTCGGCGACGGTGACCACCTCGCCGGGCGCCTTCTCGGAGATGTCGGACGGGTCGAGCCGGCGGAACATCGGCACGACGACGTCGGCCGCGGCCTCCCGCAGCAGCGCGGCGACGTCGTCCAGCAGCGGGTCAGCCACGCGGCGGCAGCTTGACCACGCTGACGAAGAACTCGTCGATCTGGCGGACCACCGAGATGAAGCGCTCGAAGTCCACCGGCTTGGTCACGTAGGCGTTGGCGTGCAGCTGGTAGCTGCGCAGGATGTCCTCGTCGGCCTGGGACGTGGTGAGCACCACGACCGGGATCCGGCGGAGGACCTCGTCCTTCTTGATCTCCTCCAGCACCTCCCGGCCGTCCCGGCGGGGCAGGTTCAGGTCGAGCAGGATCAGGTCGGGCGTGACCGCGTCCGCGTACGGGCCCTCGCGGCGCAGGTAGGCCAGCGCCTCGGCGCCGTCGGAGACGACCGTCAGGCGGTTGCGGAGCTTGTGCTCCTCGAACGCCTCCTGGGTCATCAGCACGTCACCCGGATCGTCCTCGACGAGCAGGACCTCGATCGGGCTCTTGCCGTCCGCAGGCGCGGTCATCCCACCGTCTCCTTCATGCCACCGTTTGTATCCTGTCGGTCCGCCTCCGTGGGCGGCTCTTCCCGTGCCACGCCGTCCGGCTGCGCCGCGTCGTCCGCAGGCGCGTCCTCGGCGGTCGGCTCCGCCTCCTCCGCGTCCCCGGCCGCCTTCGCCGCCTCGACGTCGGCCTCCAGCGCCGGCAGCGTGAACCGGATCGTGGTGCCCTCCTCGGCCTCGGTGTCCACCCAGACCCGGCCGCCGTGGTATTCCACGATCTTCTTGACGATGGCGAGCCCGATGCCGGTCCCCGGGTACGCGTCCTTGGAGTGCAGCCGCTGGAAGATCACGAAGATCTTGTCGGCGAACTCCGGCTCGATCCCGATGCCGTTGTCCCGGCAGCTGATCTCCCACTCGCCGTCGACCAGCCGGGCCGAGACGTGCACCTTCGACGGCACGTCGGGGCGGCGGAACTTCACCGAGTTGCTGACCAGGTTGACCAGCAGGTTGGTCAACAGCGGCTCCTCGCCGCGGATGGTCGGCATCTCGTCCCAGGTCAGCTCCGCGTCGGCGTACTGCCGGGCCGCCTCGGTCTGACCGGCCACGTCGCCCATCACCCGGTTCAGGTCGACCTCGGTGAACCCGGTGGTGAGCCGGCCGATCCGGGAGAACGCCAGCAGGTCGTTGATGAGCCGCTGCATCCGCTGCGCGCCGTCCACCGCGAACGCGATGTACTGGTCGGCCCGCTCGTCGAGCTGGCCGGCGTAGCGGCGCTGGAGGAGTTGGCAGAAGCTGGCCACCTTGCGCAGCGGCTCCTGCAGGTCGTGCGAGGCCACGTAGGCGAACTGCTCCAGGTCACGGTTGGAGCGGGTCAGCTCCTCGGCCTGCTTCTGGAGCTGGTCGTTGACCCATTCGATCCGCTCCCGGGCCTGGCGTACCTCGTCCAGCTCTTGGGCGATCTTCTGCCGCATCTGGTCGATGTCGTCGGCGAGCCGGCGGAACTCCGGCGGACCGGACCCGGCGATGCGGTGCTGGTAGTCGCCGTCGGCGACCTCCCGCACCTGGCCGACCAGGCCGGCCAGCGGGCGGATCAGGATCCGGTCGAGCGAGAGCAGCATGACCGCGCCGGCCACCGCCACCACCAGCGCCGCGACGATCAACAGCACGACCAGCGCGTTGCTCGTCGAGTTGACCCGGTCGGCGGTCTCCTTCCGGACGGTGAGGACCTCGTCCTGGAGCGTGGTGATGGAAGCCCTTATCCCGTCGAACTGCTGGCGGGTCCGGTCGGTGATCAGTGCCTGGCCGGCCGTCGGGCCGCCACGGTCGGTGGCCGCGATCACCGGCTCGGCCACCTGGGACCGCCACTGCGTGGTCTGCTGCTCGACCACGCCCAGTTCCCGGCGTACGTCGGGGTAGTCGGCGGAGAGCCCGCGGATCGAGGCGATCAACGCCTGCTCGCGCTTGACGCCCTCCTGGTAGGGGCCGAGGTCGTTGCGGTCGCCGTTCACGGCGTAGCCGCGCACCGCGGTCTCCTGGTCCAGCAGGACGCTCATCAGCTCCTGCGCCTGGACCCGTAGCGGACCGGTCTTCAGCAGCACCGCGTCGATGTTCTGCCGGTTCTTGGCGGCGACCGCCGCCTCCGCGGCGGCCAGCCCGAGCAGCAGCGCCAGGACCACGCCGAGCAGCGCGACCACCCGCCGCCGCAGCGTCCACCCCTGCTGGTACGCCTTCATCGTGCCTCTTCCATTCGAACCGTCACCGACCGCTGCCCCGGGTCACCAGCAACATCGCCACGTCGTCGGCGAGCGGGCCGCCGTTGATCTGCTCGGCGCGGCCGACCAGCCAGGCGGGCAGCTCGGACAGCGGCACCGCGCGGTTGGCCGGTTCGGCGAGCAGGCCGGTGAGCCCGGGCACGTCGAGTCGTTCGTCGCCGCCCTCGACCCGACCCTCGATGAGGCCGTCGGTGTACATCAGCAGGGACCAGTCATCGGTGTCGAACTCCAGGTCGAAGGCGACGGGGCGGCGGGGCCGGACGCCGAGCAGCAGCCCGCCCTTGGCCGGCACCGGGGCGACCTTACCGCCGCTGAGCAGCAGCGGTGGCGGGTGACCGGCGAGCCGTACGGTGGCCCGGGCGGACGCCAGGTCGAGTCGGGCGGTGGCCACCGTCGCGAAGATCTCCTGGAGCCGGCGCTCGCTCATCAGCACCTGCTCCAGCGCGGGCAGCACCTCGTCGTCGGGCACCCCGGCCAGCACCAGGGCCCGCCAGGCGACGCGCAGCTCGACCCCGAGCGCGGCCTCGTCCACGCCGTGACCGCACACGTCGCCGACGATCAGGTCGATCCGGTCCGGCCGGGTCTGCACCACGTCGTAGAAGTCGCCACCGATCAGCGCGGCGTGCCGGCCGGGCCGGTAGAACGTGTGCACCGACACCTCGTCGGTGGTCATCAGCGGCTGCGGCAGCAGACCGCGTTCCAGGCGGGCCGACTCGGCCTGGCGCAGCTCCACCTCGCGTAGCCGGCGGGCGTTCTCGTCGGCCCGTTTGCGTTCCACCGCGTAGCGCAGCGCCCGGGTCAGCAGCACACCGTCGACCTGGCCCTTGACCAGGTAGTCCTGCGCGCCCTCGGCGACCGCCACGATGCCGAGGTGCTCGTCGGAGCGGCCGGTGAGCACGCAGACCGCGGCGCCGCTGGCCATCTCCAGCACCCGGCGCAGCCCGTCCAGGCCCTGCGCGTCGGGCAGGCCCAGGTCGAGCAGGACGCAGTCGACGCCCATCACCCGCTGGCGGGCCTCGCTGAGGCTGGTCGCGACCAGCAGGTCGATCATCGAGTTGGTCTCGGCGAGCAGCTCGCCGACCAGGAAGGCGTCGCCTTCGTCGTCCTCGACCAGCAGCACCCGCAGCCGTTCGCCGGGCGGGAGGCCGCCGTGCAGCGCCGAGCCGGCCCGGGGCACGACGGGGGCGCCCGGTGTGTCGGTCCCCCGGTGCGGCCGGGCCACCGCCGCGAGTCGCGGGAGTTCGCTGGTGATGGCGGGCTCCTTCCGAGTGCCCTTGCTGATCCTGGCGGAGACAACGGTCGCACACAACACGAACCCCGCCGTGGGTGGCGGGTGGGTGACCCGTCCACCCGGACAGCGACGCGGCCGACCCACGATGTTACGCGGGAGCGCTGCCAGCCCGGCAACGCACCGACGCCGGGAGTGCCGCCGCGCCCGGCGGGGGTGCAGGATGATGCCCACCCCCGTTGATCCACCCCGAGGAGTTCCCGTGGGCGCACCCCCCACCCGCCCCGCCGACCGGGCGTTCGCCAAGCCTCGTCGCCGGCTGCTCGCCGCCGTCGTCGCGCTTGTCGCGCTGCTCGCCGTCGGGGCGGGCGTCCTGGTCGGTCTGGCCACCCCGGCGCCGCGCCCGGCGGACGCGCCGGCCGGCGAGTTCAGCGCCGGCCGGGCGTACCGGAACGTCGAGGTGATCGCGGCCCGGCCGCACGTGGCCGGCAGCGAGGCCAACGACCGGGTACGCGAACACCTGGTCGGCGCGCTGCGCGGGCTGGGCCTTCAGACCGAGGTGCAGGACGCGGTGGCGCCCGAGGCGGGGCAGCTCAGCGGCGCGGCCGGCGGGTCGACGCTGGCCCGGGTGCGGAACGTGGTGGCCCGGCTCCCCGGCACCGACCCGACCGGCAAGGTCTTCCTGGTCTCGCACTACGACTCGGTGCAGACCGGGCCGGGCGGTAACGACGACGCCGCCGGCACCGCCACCATCCTGGAGGTGGCCCGCGCGCTGAGCACCGGCCCGCGCCCCCGCAACGACGTGGTCTTCGTGCTCACCGATGCGGAGGAGGCGTGCCTCTGCGGCGCGGCCGGGTTCGCCGCCGACCACCCGTTGGCAGCCGACGGCGGGGTGGTGCTCAACCTGGAGGCGCGCGGCTCCACCGGCCCGGTGATCATGTTCGAGACGTCGCGGAACAACGCGAAGCTGGTGGACGTGTTCGGCCGGGCCGCGCCGCACCCGGTGGGCACCTCGTTCGCGGTGGAGATCTACCGGGCGCTGCCCAACGACACCGACTTCACCGCGTTTCTCGACCAGAAGTTCGTCGGCCTCAACTCGGCCTACATCGACGGGGGCGCGATCTACCACACCCCGCTGGACGTGCCGGCCCGGATGGACCGGGGCAGCCTCCAGATGCACGGCGACAACGCGCTCGGCCTGGCCCGCGAGTTCGGCCGCACCGACCTGGGCGACCTGCGCTCCGGCCACGACGACACCTACTTCCCGGTGTTCGGCGGGCTGGTCAGCTACCCCGGTTGGCTGACCCTGCCGCTGGCGGTGGCCGCGCTGCTCGCCGTCGGCGCGCTGGGCTGGCTGCTGCGCCGCCGGGGCCGGGCCTCCGTCGGCACGCTCGCCGCCGGCTTCGGGCTGTCCCTGGTGCCGGTCGTCCTGGCCCCGCTGGGCGCGTGGCTGCTCTGGGCCGCGGTCACCACGATCCGACCCGGGTACGCCGAGCTGCTCGACCCGTACCGTCCGGTCTGGTACCGCCTCGCCGTGGTGGCGCTCGCCGCCACGGTGCTGCTCTGCTGGTACGCCCTGTCCCGCCGCCGGGTCGGCCCGGCCGCGCTGGCCTTCGGGGGCCTGCTCTGGCTGGCCCTGTTCGGCGTGCTGCTCGCCGTGCTGGTGCCCGGCGGCGCGTACCTGACCACCCTGCCGGCGCTGGCCGGCGCGGTCGCCGGCCTCGCGGCGCTGGCCACCCGGCTGGACGGCCCGTGGCCGGTGGTCGCGGTGACGCTGGCCGGCGCGGTGGCCGTGGTGATCCTGCTGCCCCCGGTGGTGCTGCTCTTCCCGGCGCTCGGCATGGGCATGGGCGCGGTGGCCGCGCTGGTCGCGGTGCTGCTGGGCCTGGCCCTGCTGCCGGTGGTGGACCTGCTGCACCCGCGCGCCGGCGGCCAGCGTGGCCTGCTGGCGCTGCGCGCCCGCCGCCTCGGCGCGCTGCCGGCCGGCGCGGCGTTCGTCGCGGCGGCGGTGCTCGCCGCTGTCGGCCTCGCCGTGGACCGTTTCGACGCCGACCACCCCGTGCCCACCCACCTGATGTACGCGCTGGACGCCGGCACGAAGAAGGCGGCCTGGCTCAGCCACGAGGACAGGCCGCAGCCCTGGACCGACCGCTACGTCGACCGGACCATCTCGGTGGCCGACGACTTCCCCGGGATCGGTGACGGCGAGCTGCGCGCCGGCCCGGCCCCGGCGGCGGCCCTGCCCGCGCCGAAGCTGGAGACGCTCGACGACTCCCGCGACGGCGACCAGCGGGTGCTGCGGGTGCGGGTCACCCCGCAGCGGCAGGTGCGGCTGCTCACGTTGCACGTCGACACCGGCACCGCCACCGTGCGGGCCGCCTCGGTGGCCGGGCGGGACGTGCCGGTGAAGGCGCGCGCGGGCCGGTGGGGCTTCGGCATCGTGTTCCACGCCCCGCCGCCGGAGGGCGTCGAGGTGACGCTGACGCTGGTGCCGTCGTCCGACTCGGTACGCCTGCGGGCGATGGACGCCAGCGACGGGCTGGACGCGCTGCCCGGCTTCCGGCCCCGGCCGGCGACCGTGGGCGTGGTCGGCTCGCACAGCTCGGAGATGCTGGCGGTGGCCCAGACGTACTCGTTCTAACCGGCCGTCCCGGGAGCGGGCACCGCGTGCTCGGCGGCGCGGCTGACCCGCTCCCAGCCGGCCCAGGTGTCCATCCGTCGGCGGGAGATGTCGAACGCCAGGTCGTAGACCATGCTGCCGAGCAGCAGCCGCAGCGGCGGGTTGTCGCTGTCGACGAGTCGCAGCAGGGCCTCGGCGGCCAGCCGGGGCTCGCTGTCGACCGAGCCGTCCGCCCACTGTCGCTCCAGCTCGGCGCGGAGCGGCGCGTAGGCGTCCATCGGGGTGGTGGCGCCGGCGCTGGTGTAGAGGTCGGTCCAGTAGCCGCCGGGCTGCACGATGCTGACCTTGACGTCGAAGGCCGCCGCCTCCGCCGCCAGGGCCTCGCTCATGCCCTCCAGGGCGAACTTGCTCGCACTGTACATGCCGGTGCTCGGGAAGCCACCGAGCGCGGCGATGCTGGAAACCTGCACGATGTGGCCGGACCGTTGGGCGCGTAGGTGCGGCAGCACGGCCTGGCTGACCCACAGCGCGCCGAAGACGTTCACCTCGAACTGGGCGCGCGCCTCGGCCTCGGTGAACTCCTCGATCATGCCCATGGACAGGGTGCCGGCGTTGTTGACGACGACGTCGAGCCGCCCGAAGTGCTCGACCGCGCTGGCCACGGCGGCGAATACGGCCGCCCGGTCGGTCACGTCGAGGGTCAGGGTCAGCAGCCGGTCGCCGTGCCGCGCGTCGAAGTCGTCGGGGGTGACGGTCCGGGCCGCGGCGACCACCCGGTCACCCCGGTCGAGCGCCGCTCCCGCGAACGCCCGACCCAGGCCGCGGCTGGCGCCGGTGATGAACCAGGTACGCATGTCGGTGTTCCCCTCCGTTGATGAGACGAGACGGTCCGTCTCGACTCTGCACCCTCACGCCGTTCGTCGTCAAGACGAGACGGTTCGTCTCGTTGATATGCTGCTCCCATGACGCCGCCGAACACGGCCCGCCGACGGGAAGCCTCCCGCCGCGCCATCCTCACCGCCGCCTTCGACCTGCTCCAGGAGGTCGAGTACGCGAAGATCAGCATCGAGGGCATCGCCAGCCGCGCCGGCGTCGGCAAACAGACCATCTACCGCTGGTGGCCGTCCAAGGGCGCTGTCGTCTTCGACGCGTTCCTCATGCTCAGCGAGGGCGCCGAGGGCGAGCCGGTGCGCCTGCCGGACACCGGTGACCTGGCCGCCGACCTGACCGAGGTGCTCCGCGCGACGGTGGCGGAACTGACCGACAGCCGGTACGAGCCACCGATGCGCGCACTGGCCACCGAGATCGCCCACGACCCCGACCTGGCGGCGGCATACGCCGAACGACTCGACGGGCCGCTGCGGGAAGCGAAACGGGAGCGCCTGCGCAGCGCCCAGCGGGCCGGACAGCTCGCCGAGGATGTCGACCTCGACGTCGCGGTGGACCTGATCTGGGGACCGGTGTTCCAGCGCTGGCTGCACCGAGGCGGGCCGCTCACCACCGACTGGACGGACCGCCTGGTCGCCACCGCGCTGGACGGGTTGCGACCCCGCCGGTGACTTCTTCGGTATGGATGTCGAGGAAGGGCCGGTCGGCTTCTACCCCCGGGTGAAAGCTGGCGACGCGACCCGAGGAGCAGACGATGAACAAGGTGACCACCGGCGCGACCGTGTCCCTGGACGGCTACATCGCCGACCCGTCGCACGGCGGGTTCGAGCACCTCTTCCAGTGGTACGGCAACGGCGACGTCGAGGTGCCGACAGCCGACCCGGACCTGACGTTCCGGACCTCGGCGGCCAGCGCCGAACACATCCGCGCGCTGGTCGAGCGCACCGGGGCGCTCGTGGTCGGCCGCACGCTGTTCGACCTGACCAACGGCTGGGGCGGCCGGCACCCGCTGGACAAGCCCGTGGTCGTGGTGACCCACCGGGTGCCGGACGGCTGGGAAGCCGCGGGCGAGTCGTTCGTCTTCGTCACCGACGGCATCGAGCAAGCCATCTCGCGGGCCCACGCCCTGGCCGGGGGCAAGGAGGTCGGGGTGAACGGCGGGACGATCGCGCGGCAGGTGCTGGAGGCCGGGTTGCTGGACGAGGTGCACGTGGACCTGGTGCCGGTGCTGCTCGGCGACGGGATCCCGTTCTTCTCCGGGCTGGGGATCGCGCCGGTGCAGTTGGAGGGGCCGTTCCGGGTGGTCGAGGGCACCGGGGTCACCCACCTGGCCTACCGGGTCCCGCGTCACCAGTGATCCACACCACCTCGGCGTAGCGGAGTCGATCACGAGCCTCGCGGCCGATCAGCGGGGTGGACGCCCCTCGCTAGGGTCGCCTGCGTGATCGACGCGATCTCGGCCGCCGTGGTGCGGCATCGACGTCCCATCCTGGTGGCGGACGTGCTGCTGGCGGCCGGGAACGCCGCCGCGATGGCGTACGCGCCGGACGTGGCGGATGCGTTGGTCCCGCTGATCCTCCTCCTCGCCCTGACCGGCCTGCTCCTGTCCATCATCAGCCTCGGCAGGCGCCGCGCCGCCCTGGTGGTGCTGCCGCGGCGCCCGGCCTTCGCCGCACCCGTCCCGGCGTGGCGGGTCCTGCTCACCCTGGGTCTCCTCGGGCAGTCCTCCGTGACCGTCGGCGCGTACCTGCGGTCCACCGAGGCGGGCATCTCGACCACGTTCGACGCCGTCGTGGGCGCGCTCTGGCTCGGGGTGATCGCGCTGCTGGTCGTAGCGGCGTGGCGCGGAGACGACGTGCGGCTGAGCCCGGACGGCGTACGCACGATCGGGCTCCTCGGCTCGCGCACGGTCCCGTGGGAGGCCGGGCCGGGCGTCGCGGTACCCCGCGACGTCGAGCGGCCGCCGTTGCGGCTTCCGCTGACGGTCGCCGAGCCCGCGCTGGCGCGACGTCGTGGCCTGGTCGGGCGCGCCACCGTGCCGGTCGACAGCGTCGAACCCCGGTTCCTCGCCGCCGTGGTCAGCCACTACGTCGCCCACCCGCAGCATCGGACCGCCATCGGTACACCGGACGAGTACCAACGCCTGCTCACCCACCTGCGCGGCGCGACCGGTTGAACCGAGCGGCACGGCAGGCCAGGGTGGACGGGTGTGGCGCGCGCCCGAGGCCGACTGCTGGCTCCACCCCGACGTCGAGGTCCGCCCGTCCGGGATCTCGGGTGAGGGCCTGTTCGCCCGGGCTGCCATTGCGGCCGGGACGGCGGTGTCCCGGCTCGGCGGCCGGCTCGTCACCGACGGGGAGTTGCGCGCCCTGCTCGCCCGACCGGACCGCCCCTACGTCGACACCATCACGGTGGCGGACGATCTGCACCTCGTTCTGCCGCCCGGGCGGCCCAACGGCAAGGGCAACCACAGTTGCGACCCGAACCTGTGGTGGGACGCCCCGTTCACCCTGGTCACCCGCCGGGACGTCGCAGCCGGCGAGGAGCTGACGAACGACTACGCCACCAGCACCGGAGTCGGCGACTTCGCGATGGCGTGCGGATGCGGCGCGACGCGCTGCCGCCGGGTCGTCACCGGCGACGACTGGCGGTTGGCGGACCTCCAGCACCGGTACGGGGACCACTGGGTCCCCGCCCTCCTGACCTGGATCCGCCGTTCATAGAAACCGGACCGGCCAGACCGTTGATCCACACCAGTTCGTCGAGGTGGTCGCATGCACCCGCCCGGGATGCCGCCACTACGGCGTACCGGAGTGGATCACCGAGTCGCCTGGCAGGACCGCCCGCTGCGGCACGCGGTCAGGACGTGCCGAGTTCCACCCGGCACCCCTGGCCGATGTCGTCCGCCTCGTCGTCGGTGACCACCGCGTACGCGCCTCGCGGCACCCGGTCGAGCGCGGCCACCCGGGACGCGGCGGCGAGCAGGCCCGCCTCCTCCGCACCGCCGACCGCGAAGACGTAGACGTCGCCGCGTTCTTCACCCTCGTCGAACACGTCGATCTCCCCTCGGCCGTCCATCTCGGCGAGAAGCGCCTCGATGTCGTCGATCCAGGGGAAGGGATACACGTCAGCGGAGAGACCGGACGCCGGCACCAACGGAACGTGGATCTCCACGATCAACTCAGCCACCCGAGCATGATCGCCGTTGGCGGGGCTCCCGTCCACGAATACGGAGTCGCCGGCTCCGGCCTACCTCACTACGCTGCGCGCATGCGGCTGGAGAAGGTCACCCCCGACAACTACGAGGCGGCCCTCGGCCTGTCGGTACGCCCCGACCAGGAGGATCTGGTGGCGCCGGTGGTCAAGTCGCTCGCCGAGGCGTACGTCTTCCCGGAGCACGCCTGGCCGCGGCTGGTCTACGACGGGGACCGGCTCGTCGGCTTCCTCATGGCGTTCTTCGACATCGCGTGGAACGACGACCCGGACGACGTGCGCGCCGGCCTCTGGCGGCTGAACATCGCCGCCGACACCCAGGGCCGGGGCTACGGCCGGTTCGCCGTCGAGGCGGTGTGCGAGGAAATCCGCTCCCGGGGCGGCCACCGGGCGTACGTCACCTGGGAGCCCCGCCCCGGCGGCCCGGAGGAGTTCTACCTGAAGCTGGGCTTCCGGCCGACCGGTGAGCAGAGCGGCGGCCAGACGGTCGCCGTCCGGGACCTGTAGACCGAGTCCTGGTGTCGGCCCGGGCTGGCATGATCCGCGCCGTGGGCATCCTCTGTGACTACTTCTCGGCGCCGGACGACGACGCCGCCGCCACGGTCGCCGACGTGCTCGGCGGCCCGCGCTCCGCGTCGGGCTTCGAGGTGGTCGAACTGAAAGGGATCCAACCCGTCGTACAGCTCGGCACGCTGGAGGCGCTCCTGACCGGCGTCGCCTACGACGTGGTGACGGAGAACCCGAGGTGGGGCCAGGCCGTCGCGGTCCGCCACGACGGCGAGCTGCTGGTCATCTCGCTGACCGACGAGTTGCACGCCGCCCTGGCCGACGCCTCGGAGAGCCGGCTCCGGGAGGTGGCGGTGCCCTGGTCGGAGACCGAGGAGTTCTGGGGTCGGGGCGAACCGTCACTCCTGGCCGAGGTCCTGATCGAGCTGGCCGGTCTGGCCCGGCGGGCAACCGCCCGCAGCGAGCGGCTGTACTGCTGGGTCTGCGTCTAGTCCCGGTGCGTCACCACTCCGCTTCAGTTGCCGAGCGGTCATGATCGCGACGCCCAGCGAGACGACGTACAGGGCGAACGGGAAGACAAGCAACCAGGCCGCCGGGCCCACGACCCGGAGCAGCGCGGCACAGCCGACCGCGGCCCCGGCATTCAGGGCCACGTAGAAGCGGGCCAACCAGGCTCCCAGCCACCGGGCCCACACTCGGTCGCGGCGCAGTCCGATGCAGACAACGCCTGTCGCGACGGCGAACAGGAACGACGCGACGATGTCGCCGAGCCAGGTCGCCGTGCCGGCGGTACGGCCGAGTTCCGAGATCAGCAGCAGGTGGGCCGGCCCGAGGAGCGGTGCGACGTTCAGGGTCGTGATCACCCACAGGGTTCCCCGAAGCAGCACCGATCCGACCAGGCCGATCAACAGCCAGGTTCCGGCCGACCACTCTTTGAACATGTTCAGATCTTGCACCGTCCGCCGTGCGGGCCGCAGCCCCGGCGAAGCGCTATTTCCAGCGGAAGTGCACGAACAGCCGGCCGAAGTTCTTCGAGTCCTTCTCGACCCGGTGGTAGAGCTGCTTGACGTCCTTCTGGTCGAGGAAGCGCAGCACCTTCTTCTTCAGCGCGCCGGAGCCCTTGCCCGGGATGATCTCCACGAGCGTGGCCTTCTTCGCCACCGCCTCGTCCATGATCCCGCGCAACGCGCGGTCGATGTCGTGGCCCTTGTTGTAGATGTCGTGGAGGTCGAGCTTGAGCTTCACGAGTCCATCCTAGGTATGCCGAGGGGCAGCCCACCCGGGCTGCCCCTCGACGGAACTAACGACCGACCCGCCCCTCGACCCGCTTGAGGGCGGTGGCGTAGTCGGTGTTGGTGGAGTGCATGGCCGCCGCGATGCGCAGATGCCGCAGCGCGTCCGCCGGCCGGTTCATCCGCTCCAGCGTGCGACCGAGCACGTGGTGCGCGTAGTGGTCGCTCGGGTCCCGGTCGACCAGCTCACGCAGGTGCTCCTCGGCCCGGTTGAGCTGGGCCGACTGGAAGTAGGCCCGGGCCAGCAGCTGCCGCACCGAGGAGTTGTCGGGCTCCGCCTCGATGATCGGCTCGAGCAGCCGGGCCGCCCCGGTCGGGTCCCCCGAGTCGAAGAACATGGTCGCCCGCCGGTACTCCGCCAGAAGGTCCACTCGACCCACCTCCTCGTGTCGCGTCAGCCCTTTGTCCGACGCTGGCACAACACCGGAGGAACCGCGAGTGTTCCACGGGTAGAGATCAGGGCGTGGGGTCGTATCTGTCGCCCACAAGCTCCCAGGCCCGGACACCACCCACGATTCCGGCCGTGTTCGGGACGACCACGACATCGTCCCCCATCCGGGCCACCTGCTCGGAGCGGATCAGGCGCGAGTTGCCGCCGCCGAGGTAGAGCCGGTCCCAGCGGAACACCGGCCGCAGCCCGTCCACCACCTGCCGGATCCGCCGGGACCAGAACGCGTCGCCCAGGCGCCGCCGTTCCGGCTCCCCGACGTACGTGTCGTAGGTGGTGTTCCACCGCACCGGCGCGTGCGACAGCTCCAGGTGCGGGGCGATCGTCCCGCCGTCGAAGAGCGCGCTGCCCAGCCCGGTGCCGAGCGTCAGCACCAGCTCGCAGCCGGTCCCGGCGACCACGCCGGCGCCGTGCACCTCGGCGTCGTTGAGGACCAGCGCGGGCACGCCGAACGCCTCGGCCAGCGCGCCGCGCGCGTCGTACCCGGACCACTCCGCGACCAGGTCCGGGTCCACGCGGCTGCGCGGCCCGGCGCGGGTCACGTAGTGCGGGGTGGCCACCACCACGCCGTGCCGGATCATGCCGGGCATGCCGACGGTGAGCCGGTCCGCCGCGGGCAGCCGGGCGCCGAGATCGCGCAGCGTCTCGACGAACAAGGCCGGGGGCAGGGGGTACGGGGTGGGCACGCGCAGCGGGCGGGCCCGCATGGTGCCGGCGGCGTCAAGCACGGAGGCCTTGATCCCGCCGCCCCCGCAGTCGATCGCCAGTGTGGTCACCACGGCTGTGAGTCTCCCTCACGGGTGTGCCTGCCCGAGCGCGGGTCACGGTAATCCGGATGCGCGCGCCGGTAGGCTCGGTGACCTGATGAGCGCCACGTTGATCGCCAAGGATCTCACCGCCGGCCACGGTGACCGCCTCCTCTTCGAGGACCTCAGCCTGGTCGTCGCCCCCGGCGACGTGATCGGCCTGGTCGGGGTGAACGGCGCCGGCAAGTCCACGCTGCTGCGCACGCTCGCCGGCCTCCAGCCCCGGGAGCAGGGCACGGTGGCGTTGAACCCGCCCACCGCCACGGTCGGCTACCTGCCGCAGGAGCCGGAACGCCGGCCGGGCGAGACGGTCCGCGACTTCCTGGCCCGGCGCACCGGCGTGACCGCCGCGCAGGCCGCGCTGGACGCCGCCACGGAGGCGCTGACCGCCGGGGCGGCCGGCGCCGACGACGCGTACGCCGTCGCTCTGGAACGGTGGTTGGACCTGGGCGGCGCGGACCTGGACGAGCGGGCCGAGCAGGTCGCCGCGGAGCTGGGCCTCGACGTGGGCCTGGACCATCCGACGGTGGGGCTCTCCGGCGGGCAGGCGGCCCGTGCCGGGCTGGCCTCGCTGCTGCTCAGCCGCTACGACATCTTCCTGCTCGACGAGCCCACCAACGACCTCGACCTGGCCGGGCTGGACCGGCTGGAGCGGTTCGTCACCGGGCTGCGCGCCGGCACCGTGCTGGTCAGCCACGACCGCGAGTTCCTCACCCGCACGGTCAACCGGATCGTCGAACTCGACCTGCACCAGCGGCAGGTCAACCACTACGGCGGCGGCTACGCGGCCTACCTGGAGGAACGGGCCGTGGCGCGCCGGCACGCCCGCGAGGAGTTCGAGGAGTACGCCGACACGAAGGCCGGCCTGGAGGCGCGCGCCCGGACCCAGCGGGCCTGGATGGAGAAGGGCGTGAAGAACGCCCGCCGCAAGGCCACCGACAACGACAAGATCGGCCGCAAGTTCCGGGCCGAGTCGACCGAGAAGCAGGCGGCGAAGGCCAAGCAGACCGCACGGCTGATCGAGCGGCTGGAGGTGGTCGAGGAGCCGCGCAAGGAGTGGGAGCTCCAGATGGAGATCGCCGCCGCGCCCCGCGCCGGCGCCGTCGTGGCCTCGCTCCGAGGAGCAGTGGTACGCCGGGGCGCCTTCACGCTCGGCCCGGTGGACCTCCAGATCGACTGGGCCGACCGGGTGGCGATCACCGGGGCGAACGGCTCCGGCAAGAGCACCCTGCTGGCCGCGCTGCTGGGCCGGCTGCCGCTGGACGAGGGGCACGCCGCGCTCGGCCCGGGTGTGGTGGTCGGCGAGGTGGACCAGGCGCGCGGGCTGTTCCTCGGCGACCAGCCGCTGCTCGACGCGTTCGCCGCCGCCGTACCCGAACTCAACCCGGCGGACGTGCGGACGCTGCTGGCCAAGTTCGGCCTGCGCGCCGACCACGTGCTGCGCCCGGCGGCGACGCTGTCCCCCGGCGAGCGGACCCGGGCCGCGCTGGCGCTGCTCCAGGGCCGTGGCGTCAACCTGCTGGTGCTCGACGAGCCGACCAACCACCTCGACCTGGCGGCGATCGAGCAGTTGGAGTCGGCGCTGGCCGGTTACCCCGGCACGCTGCTGCTGGTGACCCACGACCGGCGGATGCTCGACGCGGTGAGCGTGAACCGGCGGCTGCGCGTGACCGACGGACGGATCGCCGAGGACTGATCCGTGCCGGCGCGCTCCCCCGGGGTGACAATGACCCCATGCCCAAGTGGGAGTACGCGCTGCTGGTCCGCCGCCGCCAGCCCGCCACCAACGACGCCGGCTGGGAGATCGTCTTCATCTGGTACGGCCCGGACGGCTCCATGGTCGACGTCACGCCCTACGGCGACACCGCCCTGGCCCACCTGAACCGGGCCGGCGACCAGGGCTGGGAGCTGGTCGCGATGAGCGAGGACCCGTCCCTGGCCGGCAACAACGAGCTGCACCGCTACCACCTCAAACGCCCGAAGCCGGCCGCTCCCCAGCCCCGCCAGCGCATGCGCCCCTCCCGCCGAACCCTCGCCCCCTGACCCCCCTCCCCTCCCCTCCCCTCCCCCACCCCGCCCCGCTCGCGTCGATCATGAAGTTGACGGCAGCGCGTGCCCGATTTGTCGCCGCCAACTTCATGATCGACGCGCTCTCTCGGGGCCGATCGGGTCGGCACGAGCTCCTTGATCACTGACCGGCGAGGCGCGGGCGAGGGGCAGACGCTGGGGCGGAGGGGGGTGCGGGCGCGGGGCGAGGGCGGGCGCGCGGGCGAGGGCGGGCGCGCGGCGCGGGCGCGGGGCACGGTGGGCGGGCGTGTATCGGGGCGGAATGGGGGTAACGCGCGGCCGGAGGTGGCGCATGGTGGCGATGGGGCAGGCCGCGCTCTCGGGTGAGCGGCTCCGGCAGGCCGACGGTTTCCTCGCCGAGGCGTGGGCCGATCTGGCGCGGCACGACGAGCGGCTGCGCGGCACGACAGTGGAGGTGCGCTTCGACCGGGGCGTAGCCCACCTGACCGGGGAGGTCGCCGACCCGACGCAACTTCGGCTGGTGCGGGATCTGATCGGCCGGTTGGACGGGGTGCTCGGGGTGTGGTGCCGGGTCGGGGTGGCCGGCCGGCCACCGGTGGTGGTGGACCTGGGCTGCGGGGCGACCAAGCAGTGGCCGGGCAACCTGGGGCTGGACATCTATCCGGCGCCGGGGGTGGACGCGGTCGCCAACCTCTCCGGGTCACTTCCGCTGCGGGACGACTCGGTGGACGTCTTCTTCGCCGTGCACATCGTGGAGCATCTGATCGACTTTCTGCCGCTGTTCGACGAGTGCCACCGGGTGTTGCGGCCGGGCGGGGTGCTGCACGTGATGAGTCCCTGGTGGCGGCACGTCAACGCGGTGGCCGACCCGACCCACGTCCGACTGCTCGACGTACAGACCTTCAAGGGCATCTGCGGTCAGCGCCCACCGGGCGCCCCGCGCTGGTATCCGCTGCACGTGGGCTGCGACGGCGCGTCCATCTTCGCCGACCTGACCCCGCTCCCCGCCGACGCTCCCCCGCCCCCCTCGTCCCACCTGGCCCGCTTCTTCGACTGACCCCGCCCCCCACCTCGCTGATCTTGCACTTTGTGCCCCTCGGACGAGGCATTCGCCCCGAATGCCGGGGCACCAACTGCAAGATCGCGGAGGGGAAGGGGGTGGAGGTCAGGGGCGGGGGGCGGATTCGCGGAGGGAGAGGCGGTGCGGGGCGACCAGTTCGCGGGGCGGGGCGTCGCGGTCGGCGGTCAGGCGGCCGGCGAGTAGTTCGACCGCCAGGCGGGCGATGCGTTCCTTGTCGGGGGCGACAGTGCTCAGGGTGGGGATCGAGAAGCGGCCGTCCTCGATGTCGTCGAAGCCGGCGACCGCGACGTCCTCCGGCACGCGCAGGCCGGCCTCGTGCAGGGCGCGCAGCGCGCCGAGGGCGAGCGTGTCGTTGAAGCAGAAGACGGCGTCGGGGCGTACCCCGGAGGTGAGCAGGTGCCGCATGGCGGCCGCGCCGTCCGCGCGGTGCCAGGCCGGCGCGGGCGCCACCAGGCTGTCGTCGTACCCGATGCCGGCCTCGGCCAGCGCGGCGGCGTAACCCTCCAGGCGCAGCCGGGCGCTGGCGCCCTCGGGGGTGCGTTGCGAGCCGATGGCGGCGATCCGGCGGCGGCCGAGCCCGACCAGGTGGGCGGTGATCTCCCGGGCGGCGGCCACGTTGTCGATCATGACGTGGTCGGCGGGGCCGTGGTCGACCCGCTCGCCGAGCAGCACCATCGGCAGGCCGTCGAGGCCGGCGAGGTCGTCGGCGGTGAGCGCGAGCGGGCTGAGGATCAGGCCGTCGATCATGTGGTCGCCGATCCCGCTGGCGGCCTTGCGTTCCTGCTCCGGGCCGCCGCTGGTCTGGTCGATCAGCACCGTCCAGCCGTGTTCGGCGGCGGCGGCGACGACGTGGCGGGCCAACTCGGCGAAGTAGGGGATGTCGAGTTCGGGGACGGCCAGCGCGATCACGCCGGTGCGTCCCTTACGCAGGTTGCGGGCCGACAGGTTGGGCCGGTAGTGCAGTTCGGCGATGGCCTCCTCGACCCGGGCCCGGGTGTCGGCGCGCACGTGCTGGTAGCCGTTGACGACGTTCGAGACGGTCTTCACCGACACGCCGGCCCGCTCCGCCACGTCCTTGAGCCTGTGCCGCACTGAACTTCCTCCCCGCCGAGCACTCCGGGCGCACTCTACCGCGTCACGACGTCGTAACGACCTCTTTACAGCACGGGTTACAACGTTGTAGAAACCAGGGACACGGTGACCGTGGTCACCGTTGAAGCGGCCCCGAGGGAAAGGTGGCATCCGTGCCGAACGCGCAGCTCACGGTCGACCCGGCGTTCCGGGTCGGCGAGGCCGACCGGCGGATCTTCGGCTCCTTCGTCGAGCACATGGGGCGATGCGTCTACGGCGGGATCTACGAACCCGGGCACCCCAACGCCGACCCGCGTGGCTTCCGCCGCGACGTGCTGGACCTGACCCGCGAGATGGGCGTCTCGGTGGTCCGCTACCCCGGCGGCAACTTCGTCTCCGGCTACCGCTGGGAGGACGGCGTCGGCCCCGTCGGCGACCGGCCGCGCCGGCTCGACCTGGCCTGGAAGACGATCGAGACCAACGCGTTCGGGCTGGACGAGTTCATGACCTGGGCCGCCGAGGCCGGCGTCGAGCCGATGATGGCGGTCAACCTCGGCACGCGCGGCATGCCCGAGGCCTGCGACCTGCTGGAGTACGCCAACCACCCGGGCGGCACCCGCCTCTCCGACCTGCGCCGCAAGCACGGCGCCGAGCAGCCGTACGGGGTGCGGCTGTGGTGCCTCGGCAACGAGATGGACGGTCCGTGGCAGGTCGGGCACAAGACCGCCGACGAGTACGGCCGGCTGGCCGCCGAGACCGCCCGCGCCATGAAGATGATCGACCCCTCGATCAGCCTGGTCGCCTGCGGAAGTTCCAACCGGGGCATGCCCACGTTCGCCGGGTGGGAGGCGACAGTGCTGGAGCACACCTACGAGCACGTCGACTACATCTCCGCCCACACCTACTACGACCCCTCCGACGGCGACCGGGCCAGCATCCTGGCCTCCGCCGTCGACATGGACGCCTTCATCACCGAGGTGACCGCCACCGCCGATTACGTGGGCGCCAAGCTGCGGCAGAAGCGCAAGCTGAAGATCTCCTTCGACGAGTGGAACGTCTGGTACCAGTCCCGCCTCCAGGCCGACCTGGACCGGCGCGGCTGGGTCGAGGCGCCGGCGCTGATCGAGGACGACTACACCGCCGACGACGCGGTGGTGGTCGGTGACCTGCTGATCACCCTGCTCCGGCACGCCGACCGGGTCGGGGTGGCCTGCCAGGCGCAGCTCGCCAACGTGATCGCCCCGATCCGCACCCGCAACGGCGGCCCCGCCTGGCGGCAGAGCATCTTCCACCCGTTCGCCCTCACCGCCCGGTACGCGCGCGGCACCGTGCTGCGCACCGAGCCGGTCGGGCCGACGTACCCGACGAAGCGGTACGGCGACGTGCCGGTGCTGGACACCGTCGCCGTGCACGACGAGGAGACCGGCGGCCTGGCCGTCTTCGCGGTCAACCGGGGCCCCGACGACCTCCCGCTCGACCTGGACCTGCGCGGCCTGCCCGGGCTGCGCGGCGAGGCGCATACCACCCTCGCGGCCGGCGCCGACCCGGTCGCCACGAACACCGAGGCCGATCCCGAGCGGGTCACGCCCCGGGAGCTCACCACCCCCACCCTCGACGGCGGCCGCTGCACCGTGGCGCTCCCCGCCACCTCCTGGAACCTGCTGCGTTTCGTGCCTCAGCCGTGACCAGGCAATACTCCAATTCCGTCCCCCAAGGAGTTCGCATGATCCAGAACGAGATGAGCCGGCGACGCCTGCTCGGCCTCGGCGTCGGCCTCGGCGCGGCGGCCTCGATGACCCTGGCCGGGTGCGGTGGCGGCAGCAGCAGCCCCGACAAGGCCGGCTCGGCCGGCAACGGCGGCAAGGACTACACCGGCCCGAAGGTCGACCTGAAGCTGTGGAACGGCTTCACCGGCGGCGACGGCGACATCTTCAAGACGCTGGTGCAGCAGTTCAACACCGAGCACCAGAACATCGCGGTCAGCGTGGTGACCTACCAGTGGGAGGACTACTACAGCAAGCTCCCCGGCGCGGTCTCCAGCGGCAACGGCCCGGACATCGCGGTCATGCACATGGACCAGCTCGCCACGTTCGCCGCCCGTGGCACGATCAGCGAGCTGGACGACGTGGCCAAGAACCTGGAACTCAGCGAGGGCGACTTCGCCCCCACGGTGTGGAAGGGCGGCCTGTACAACGAGAAGCGCTACGGCATCCCGCTGGACATGCACCCGCTGGGCTTCTACTACAACAAGGCCGTCATGCAGAAGGCCGGCCTGGACCCGAACAAGCCGCCGGCGACGAAGGACGAGTACACCGCGGCGCTGACCGAGCTGAAGAAGTCGGGCGTGCAGGGCTTCTGGGTCAGCCCGTTCCAGTTCACCGGCGGTATGACCTACTACAGCCTGCTGCACCAGTGGGGCGGGAAGCTCTTCGACGACGAGGTGGCGAAGGCGACCTTCAACTCCGACCCGGCGGTCGAGGCGTGCACCTGGCTGGTCGACCTGATCAAGCAGGGCCACTCGCCGGCCAACGTCGGCCAGGACGCCGACTACCTGGCGTTCAAGAGCGGCAAGAACGCCTTCAACTGGAACGGCATCTGGCAGATCAACGACCTGAAGAAGAGCGCGAACGTGGAGTGGGGCGTGGCCCCGCTGCCCCAGATCGGCAGCCAGCAGGCCGCCTGGGCGAACTCGCACAACTTCACCATCGTCAAGCAGCGCTCCGCCAACGAGAACAAGGTCTCCGGCGCGAAGGTCTTCATCAACTGGCTGAGCCAGCACTCGCTGGACTGGGCCAAGGGCGGCCAGGTGCCGGCCCGCAAGGCGGTCCGGGAGAGCGCCGAGTTCAAGGCGCTCGCCGAGGTCAACGCGCTCGCCCCCGAGCTGGAGTACGCGGCGTTCCCGCCGGCCACCCCGGGTCTCGGCGAGGTCATCCTGACCTTCTACAACGCCTTCAACGAGGCCGCGCTGAACAAGAAGTCGCCGAAGCAGGCGCTGGACGACGGCGTGGCCAAGGCGAACAAGCAGCTCGAGGACAACCGCAAGAAGTACGGGAACTGATCCGTCGTGGCGGACGTGATCGAGGCCGGGGCGGCGCGTGACAGCGCGCCGCCCCCGGCGGGGCCCACCCGTCGCCGGCGCGCGACGGAGCGCGGCAACCGGGCGACGCCGTACCTCTTCCTCGCGCCGTACCTGATCCTGTTCGGCGTCTTCGGGCTGGCGCCGATCCTGTTCGGGGTCTGGATCAGCCTGCACCAGTGGGACCTGCAACTGCCCAACCGGCCGTTCATCGGGTTCGACAACTACCAGGACCTGTTCTCCAGCGACTCGGCCATCTACGGCGACTGGTGGTCCAGCGTCCGGGCGACAGGCATCTTCACGCTGTTCTCGGTGCCGCTGCTGGTGGTCATCCCGCTGGGGCTGGCGCTGCTGCTCAACCGTTCGTTCCCCGGCCGCACGTTCTTCCGGGCCGCGTTCTTCGCCCCGTACGTGCTGGGCGTGGCGGTGATCGGCCTGCTCTGGCGGTTCCTGCTGGACGCCAACCTGGGCCTGGTCAACCGGCTGCTCGGCGCGGTCGGCCTCCCCTCGGACACGCCGTGGGTCACCGACGTGCCGTGGGCCTGGGTCTCCCTGGTCGGCGTGACCGTGTGGTGGACCTGCGGCTTCAACGCGGTGATCTACCTGGCCGGCCTCCAGGACATCCCGGCCGAGCTGTACGAGGCGGCGAAGGTCGACGGGGCCGGCGGGTGGGACCGGTTCCGCCACGTCACGATCCCCGGCCTGCGCCCGGTCATGCTCTTCGTCTTCACCACCACGATCCTCGCCTCGGCGAACGTCTTCGGGCAGGCCTTCCTGATCACCCAGGGCGCGCCGGGCGAGCAGACCCGGACCGTGGTGTGGCGGATCGTCGACGAGGGCCTGCGCGACTACGACGCCGGTCGGGCCGCCGCGATGAGCGTGTTCTTCGCGCTGATGCTGGCCGTGGTGAGCATCGTCAACTTCCGGCTGTTCCGCTACCGGGAAGACTGAGGGACCGACCATGTCGAAAGTCCGTCCGGTGCTGCGCTACGGCGTACTGCTCCTGATCACCGCGATCTTCGTGACCCCGCTGGTGTGGATGCTGCTGACGTCGGTGAAGACCTACGACGCCGCGCAGCAGGTTCCGCCGAGCTGGTTGCCGAACCCGTTCTCCACCTACGGCTACGACCAGATCCTGAACAGCACCGCCAACCCGGTGCTGCGCTGGTTCCTCAACAGCATGCTGGCGGCCACCCTGCACACGTTGCTGGTGCTGGTCACCGCGTCGATGGCCGCGTACGCCCTGGCCCGGATGCGGTTCCGCGGCCGCAAGGTGCTGTTCGCGCTGATCGTGGGCACGCTGTTCCTGCCGCCCACCTCGCTGATCATCCCGAACTTCATCATCGCCGAGCGGATCAACTGGATCGACACGCTGACCGTGGTGATCGTGCCGGGCGCGGCGAGCGCGTTCGGGGTGTTCTTCCTGCGCCAGTTCTTCGTCTCCATCCCGGCGGAGCTGGAGGAGGCGGCGGTGCTGGACGGGGCGAACCAGTGGCAGATCTTCCGCCAGGTGCTGCTGCCGCTGTCCAAGCCGGCCCTGGCCACTCTGGCGGTGCTGTCGTTCCTGACCAACTGGAACGACTTCCTCTGGCCGGTGTACGTGCTGTTCAGCCCGGAGCGGCTGACCCTGCCGGCGGGCCTGGGCCTGCTCCAGGGCGCGTACGTCACCGACTATCCGGTGATCATGGCGGGGGCGATGCTGGCGAGCGTGCCGGTGCTGATCCTGTTCGTGTTCGCGCAGCGCCACATCATCCAGGGCGTCTCCCGCAGCGGCCTGAAGGGATGACCGGCCGACTGTTCCGGCGCGGCGCGGCGGCCCTGGCCGTCGCGCTGCTCGCCGCCGGTTGCGGCGGCGGACCCACCACCGAATCGAGTACGCCGAAGGACGCGAACGTGTTCACCAACCCGGTCGTCCGGACCGACGCACCCGACCCGCAGGCGATCCGGGTGGGCGACACCTGGTACCTGTTCCACACCAACGCCGGCGGCCAGAACGTCCCGGTGCTCACCTCGCCCGACCTGGTCGAGTGGACGCCGGCCGGCGACGCGCTGCCGGAGCTGCCGGACTGGGCGGACGCCGGGAAGACGTGGGCGCCGGAGGCGATCCAGCTCGCGCCGGACCGGTTCGCCCTCTACTACACGGTGGCCGACCGGGCCTCCGGCCGGCAGTGCCTGGGCCGGGCGGTGGCGAGCGCGCCGCTCGGGCCGTACGCGGACGACTCCGACAAGCCGCTGGTCTGCCAGCCCGACCTGGGCGGCTCGATCGACGCCAGCCCGTTCCGGGACACCGACGGCAGCCTGTGGCTGTTGTGGAAGAACGACGGCAACGCGATCGGTGTGGACACCTGGCTCTGGTCGCAGCGCCTCTCGCCGGACGGGCTGACGCTGACCGGCCCGGCGACGAAGCTGCTCAAGCAGACCGAGCCGTGGGAGGGGACCCTGATCGAGGGGCCGTTCTTCCACCGGCACGACGGGAAGCTCTTCCTGTTCTTCGCCGCGAACGCCTACGACAAGGACACGTACGCCGAGGGCTACGCGGTCTGCGAGGGCCCGACCGGGCCGTGCGTGAAGGCGCCGGAGAACCCGATCCTGAAGAGCAACGACGTGGCCACCGGGCCGGGCCACGCCTCGATCGTCGAGCAGGACGGCCGCACCTGGCTGCTCTACCACGCGTGGCCGCCCGGGCAGGAGGGCACCACCGATCCGGGCCGGCAGGTGTGGCTGAACGAGCTGGTCTGGACCGACGGCAAGCCGTCCGTACGCGGCCCCCTCACTCAGGTGACCCGGTAAGGAGGGGCCCCCTCTTAACGCCTCCGGTATAGAAGGGGCCCCCTCTCACCACCGGGTGTTAAGAGGGGGCCCTTCCTTGCACAGCTGGTCTCAGGGGGTGGGGGCGGGCTCGGGGGTGTCCTCGGCGTGCTCGAGGCGGGCCAGCCGGTTCTTGCGGTGCCCGTAGCCGAAGTAGATGATCGCGCCGAGCGCCATCCAGATCAGGAACCGCACCCAGGTCTCCACCGACAGGTTGAGGCTGAGGTAGAGGCAGGCCACCGCCGTGACGATCGGCAGCACCGGCGAGAACGGCACCTTGAACGGCCGCTCCAGGTCGGGCCGCCGCTTGCGCAGGATCGGCACCGCGATCGCGACCAGCATGAACGCGCAGAGCGCGCCGATGCTGACCAGGTCGGCCAGCGCGGACAGCGGCAGGAAGCCGGCCAGCAGCGCGACCGCCACCGTCATGATCGCGGCGATCCGGTACGGGGTGCCCCAGCGCGGGTGCACCTTGGCGATCGACGGGGGGATGAGCCCGTCCCGGGCGATGGCGAAGCCGATCCGGCCCATGGCCACCAGGTCGACCAGGATCACGCTGGTCAGGCCGGCGACGGCGGCGATGGAGACGAGCGTCGCGGCCCAGCCGGCGCCGACCGCCCGGAACGCGGACGCGATCGGCGCGCCCTCGTCGATCTCGGTGTACTTGACCATGCCGACCACGACCAGCGAGACGCCGATGTAGAGCACGGTGGAGATGACCAGGGTGCCGAGCAGGCCCAGCGGCAGGTCGCGCTTGGGCTTGCGGGTCTCCTCGCCCAGGTTCGCCACGGCCTCGAATCCGGTGTACGCGAAGAACACCACGGCGGCGGCGGTGAGCACCCCGACGAAGCCGAAGACGGAGGGCTCCAGCCCGAACAGGGCCTGGGTGACCGGCTGCTTGATGCCGTCGTCACCGGCGCCGGCCGGCTCGCTGGACGGGATGAACGGGGTGAGGTTGGCCGCCTTCACGAAGAACAGCCCGGCGATGACCACGAAGGCGCAGATCGCCACCTTCACCAGCACCAGCACGTTGGTGACCCGGGCGGACTCGCGGATGCCGACGATGGCGACCACGCCGAGCAGCAGCACGATGCCGATCGCACCCAGGTTGACGATGCTGCCCTCCTCGGCGAACCAGGCGCTGGGCAGGCCGAACAGGTCGGCGAGGTAGCCGGACCAGCCGCGGGCCACCACCGCCGCGCCGAGCGCGAACTCCAGCAGCAGGTCCCAGCCGATGATCCAGGCGACGATCTCGCCCATGGTGGCGTACGCGTAGGTGTAGGCGCTGCCGGCGGTCGGCACGCTGGAGGCCAGCTCGGCGTAGCAGAGCGCGGCGAGCAGGGCGACCACGCCGGCGATGCCGAAGGAGATCACCACGCCCGGGCCGGCGGTGTTCTTGGCCTCGACGCCGGTCAGCGTGAAGATCCCGGTGCCGATCACGATCCCGATGCCGAAGCCCATCAGGTCGACCGGGCCGAGCCGGCGCCGAAGCCCGGGCTTGCCGTCTTCGCCGTCGGCGTCGCCCTGGGCGAGCACGTCCTTGATCGGCTTGGTCCGCAGGACTGACATGGATCACCTCCCCCAACAGTGCGAACCGCCGCGGTCGGCGGCCCGTGACCGGCCAAGCTACCCAGCCGCTCCCTCACCCAATCCAGTACGCGAGGTGTCGGAATGGTCACGATCCGCGAGGTGACCCCGCTCACCGGGACCCGCCCGGCGGATGCCTGCGCATCGATCCGGGCCGGGGTCTTGCGCCAGGTCGGGATAGATGAAAGTTTTCTACCGGCGGCTTGAACTGCGCGGCGAATGTTGCCGTGGCCGCCGTCCGTCCCCGGACCCGACGAAGGGACCGCACCGCATGAAGGCAACTCCGCTCAGGGCCGCCGCGCTGGCCGTGGCGCTGCTCGGCGCGCTGGTGGCCGGCGTTCCGGCGCAGGCCGCACCGACCGAGACGACAACCACCAACTCCACCGACTGCGTGACGAACCCGGCCACCCCCAAGCGGCAGTTCCGGGCCATGTGGATCGCCTCGGTGACGAACATCGACTGGCCGAGCAAGGACTCCTGGACCGCGCCGGACCAGGTCGCCAAGCAGAAGGCGGAATACCTGGGCTGGCTCGACCTCGCCCAGAAGCTCAACCACAACGCCGTCGTGGTCCAGGTCCGCCCCACCGCCGACGCGTTCTGGCCCTCGCCGTACGAGCCGTGGTCGGAGTACCTGACCGGCGTGCGCGGCAAGAACCCCGGCTGGGACCCGCTGGCCTTCCTGGTCGCCGAGTCGCACAAGCGGAACCTGGAGTTCCACGCCTGGTTCAACCCGTACCGCGTCTCCATGCCGGCCCCCGGCGGCGCCGGCGCCGACCTGTCGCAGCTCGCGCCGGACAGCCCGGCCCGGGCGCATCCGGACTGGGTCTTCGCCTACCCGCCGGCCGGCGTCGCCGGCAGCCGGCTCTACTACAACCCCGGCATTCCCGCGGTCCGCGAGTTCGTCCAGACCGCGATGATGGACGCGGTCAAGCGGTACGACGTCGACGGCGTGCACTTCGACGACTACTTCTACCCGTACCCGAGCGGCACCCACCAGGTGCCCGACGACGCCACCTTCGCCCAGTACAACCGGGGCTTCACGGACAAGGCGGACTGGCGGCGGGACAACATCAACCTGCTGATGCAGGAGATGAACGTCAAGATCAAGGCGGCCAAGCCGTGGGTGAAGTTCGGGGCCAGCCCGTTCGGCATCTGGCGCAACGCCTCGGCCGACCCGAACGGCTCGGACACCACCGGCTCGCAGTCCTACGACATCATCTCCGCCGACACCCGTAAGTGGATCAAGGAGGAGTGGATCGACTACGTGGTGCCGCAGCTCTACTGGTACATCGGCCAGTACCCGGCCGCCGACTACGCCCGGCTCGTGCCGTGGTGGGCGGAGCAGGTGCGCGGCACCAAGGTCCAGCTCTACATCGGCCAGGCCGACTACAAGAGCGGCGACCCGGCGTACGGGTCGTTCTGGATGAACCCGCAGGAACTGTCGAACCACCTGACGTTGAACCGGTCGTACCCGGAGGTGCTCGGCAACGTGCACTTCTCGGCCGTGCAGGTACGGGCGAACCGGCTCGGCGCCACCGACATCTACGCGGCCGAGCACTACTCACGGCCGGCGCTGGTGCCGACCATGACGCACCTGCCGCACAAGCCGCTGCTCTTCCCGGTGGTCACCAAGGCCCAGCGGGAGGCGGACGGGGTGCGGCTGAGCTGGCGGCAGCCCGCCGACGGCAAGGGCCCGCTCGGCACCGCCGCCTCGTACGCGATCTACCGGTTCGACGGCCTCGGCCTGGCCGGTCGCTGCGACTTCGCCGACGCGTCCCACCTGGTCGGCACCGTGCGGGCCACCGACGGCGCCACCCAGTCCTGGGTGGACACCACGGCGGTCGCCGGCAACCGCTACACCTACTACGTGACCGCGCTGGACCGCCTGGCGAACGAGAGCCCGGCGAGCCCGCCGCGCTTCGTCCGCTGACCGGTGACGCCCGGGGCTCCCGCCGTGGAGCCCCGGGCGTTCCCCGGCGGTCAGCCGGCGCGGGTGAGCCGGACCTCCAGGCCGATCCCCCCGTCCCGGTCCACCTCGGCACCACCGAACGCGCTCGCCCCGGCGAGCCGGGCGAAGGTGTCGGCGGTGACCGCCCGCCGGCGCAGCATCCGCAACGCCGAGCGGGTCCAGAAGGCGTCCAGCCGGCCCAGCCCCATCCCGGCCACCTCCCGCGCGATGTCCGCCGCCGAGATGTCGGACCGCAGGTCGTGGATCACCGCCCGGCCGCCCGGCCGCAGCACCCGGTGCATCTCGTCGAGCGCCCGCACCGGGCGGACGAAGTTCTTGAACGCCGCCTGGCAGACCACCAGGTCGAAGGCGCCCGCCGGGAACGGCAGGTCGTGGACGTCGCCCTGGCGGAAGTCGACGACCACGCCCGCCCGCCGGGCGGCCTCGCCGGCCAGCGCCACGAACGTCCGACTGACGTCCAACCCGGTGATCCGGTACGCCCCGAGCCGGGCCAGCTCGATCGCCAGGTAACCGGGGCCGGGCGCGACCTCCAGCACCGCCGCCCCGTCGGGCAGCCCGTCGGCCAGTCTCGCGGCCTGCCGGCGGTACTCGGCCAACTGGGCCGCCGAGCCTCGGTTGCGGGCGTACCAGCGGGCGGTCGCCCCCTCCATCTCGGGCATCACCTTGCGCTTGGGCGCGCGCAGGTCCTTCGTACCCATCTCTTTCCTCCGTCTCGATTCGTGCGGGCACGAACCGACCCGGGGACGGACGCCCGGTTATCGTTGCGGTTGCCACCTTGCGGCCGGGCTGCCGTTCCCGCGGTATCGGTTCGCAGGTCAGGGCCCCGGCGGCGGTGTTACCGCACCCCGCCGGGGTCCGTGGGTCAGTGCTCCTCGGTCCCCCTCTCCGCCGGTTCCGCCCACTCGGGCGGCATGGCGCCGGTCTCGTGCCAGGCCCGCCACGCGGCCAGCCCCGGCAACGAACCGGTGGTCAACTCGTCGAGCAGCCCGCGCACCCAGGTCGCCTCGGCCTTCCGGACGGCCAGGTCGTACTCGGCCTCGACGAGGAAGAGCCGGGGCACCTCGCGGGCGTGCCGGGCCAGCTCGGCCCGCTGCGCGGCGAGCTGCTCGGTCAGCCGGTCGAGGCGCCGCCGCAGCAGCTCGGTCGCCTCGGCCGGGTGGAGCGCGCCGAGCACGGACAGGCCGGCCTCGAAGCGGGGGTGCTCCCGCTCCGGCACGGCGACCAGCTCCCGGGTCCAGTCCACGAGCTCGGCCCGCCCGGCATCGGTGATCCGGTAGACGGTCCGCTCCGGACGCCGCCCCTGCCGGCCGCTCTCCACGGCCGCGAGCAGGCCGTGCCGTTCCAGGTTCGCCACCACGGTGTAGAGCGAGCCCCACTTGATCGGCATGTCCTGGTCCTTGCCGCGCGCGCGGAGCACGGTGGCGATCTCGTACGGGTGGCGCGGGCGCTCGACCAGCACGGAGAGCACGGCGAGCGCCAGCAGGTTGCCGACCCGGCGTCGCTTGGCCACGACCGAACTCCTCGCTGCCGATTACTCGTAGACGAGCATAGAGGGCTCGCTCCGCGAGGCCATTCGTCTGTTTGGGCGAATGTCAACAAGTGTCCGTCCGAGGCATCCCCCGACGTCGCCGCATTGATCGACAATCTTCGAAATCCGGAGATCCCGGAGCGCTCGATCCGACGCCGACCACGCGGAGGTCCCCATGCCCCGACGCCTCGCCACCACCCTCGCCGCTGGGCTGATCGCCCTGCTCACCGTGCTCGGCCTGGCCGCACCGGCCAGTGCCGCGGTGAGCACCGCGCAGAAGCTCTCGGTGCTGTCCTCCTGGACCCAGACCAGCGCCACCAGCTACAACGCCTGGAACAGCGCCCGGCTGAACAAGTCACCGTGGGCGGAGTACGGCTTCGACTGGTCCACCGACTACTGCTCGTCCAGCCCGGACAACCCGCTCGGCTTCTCGTTCAACCTCTCCTGCTACCGGCACGACTTCGGCTACCGCAACCACAAGGCCATGGGCATCTTCCCGGCCAACAAGTCCCGCCTGGACAGCGCGTTCTACGAAGACCTCAAGCGGGTCTGCGCCACCTACAACGCGGTCGTCCGGCCCGCCTGCTACAGCCTCGCCTGGACCTACTACCAGGCGGTCAGCGTCTTCGGTTCGGTCGCCGCGGTGCAGCAGGCCGACATCGACCGCGCCGCGAAGATGAAGGCCGACGCCGAACGTCGCGCCGCCGCCCGAAGCTGATCCGCCGCCGGGGAGCCCGCCCGACGGGCTCCCCGGCACACGGCTCGGGGACGCTCAGCCTGCGGTGCTCCGGGGCTCGGCCGCCGGCCGCGACCCGGACGGGCCGAACCAGAACGAGTCGGCCGTCAGGTCCGGATGCTCCACGTGCAACGCCAACGCCGCCGCCTCGTCCAGCCGCAACCCGGCACCCGCGCCGTACGCGGCGTCGAACGCCTCGTCGCCCAGGGACCGGCGCAGCTCCGCCTGCCGGGCCAGCCAGTACGGCTCGAAGATGCCCGGGGTGGCCCGCAGGCTCGCCCGGGTGGCCTGCGCCGCGCCGAAGAGCCGGGCCGCCGCCACCGCGTCCCCGGCCAGCGCGCAGCGCACCGCGATCGCGTTGATCGTGTCGCAGGCCCGACCCAGGTAGCCGTGGCTCATCCGGGACCGTAACGCCACCAGCAGGTGCTCGTGCGCCGCGACCAGGTCGCCGCGGGCCAGCGCCACCATGCCCAGCAGCATGTCCACCGACCGGCGCCCCCGCTCCACCGGGCGGGCCGCCTCCACCGGGCGGGCCCCGCCGAGCACGTCGGCCGCCTCGTCCAGCGCGCCCCGCCTCCAGAGCAACTCGGCCAGGTTGTAGACGGCGAGCAGCGCGTCGCCGACCACGTCCTGCGCGTACGCCCAGTCGAGCACCTCCCGGCAGACCCGCTCCGCCTCGGCGAACTGGCCCATGTCGACGAGCGGCGCGGCGCGCCCGGCCAGCACCCGGGCCAGCAGCCCCAGGTCACCGGCCTGCCGGGCGGCCGCCTCGGCCCGCTGCGAGTAGCGCAGCTCCTCGGCGAACTCCCCGTCGGCGCCCGCATGCAGCGAATGCATGTGGTAGGCGGCGGCCAGCTCGGCCTCCGGGATCTCCTCGCCGGTCTCGGCGATCCGGCCGTAGAGCCGGAACAGCCACAGCCGCCCCTCCCGGGCCAGCCCACGCTCGCGCCACCACTGGTCCAGCCCGCCGGCCAGGTAGAGCCCCGACCGGGCGCTGCCGCCGGTGGCGCACCACCGCAACGCGGCCCGCAGCTCCCCGGCCAGCGGATCCAACGCGTAGAGGGAGAGCGTCACCGGCCGGCCGTCCGGGCCCAGGTGCGCCCGGTCCAACGCGTGCCGGGACCAGGCGACGTGCCGGTCCCGGGCGGTCTGCTCCTCACCCGCGGAGACCAGCCGGCGGGCCGCGTACGCCCGGATCGGGTCCAACATCCGGTAGGTGCTGCCCGAGGCGTGCGGCTCGGCCAGCACCATCGACTTGTCCACCAGCACCGACAGCGGATCCAGCGGATCCTCGTCGAGCAGCCACTGCACGGTCGGCAGGTCCACCGGGCCGGCGAAGACCGCCATCCAGCGCAACAGCCGGGACGAGCGGGCGCCCAGCGTCCGGTAGGACCAGGTCACCGTGGCCTGGATGGTCAGGTGCCGCTCACTGGCCGAGCGCTGCACCGCCCGGGTCGCCGGGGTCGGCGGCGCGGACCCGGTCGCGGCGGCCACCAGGTCCACCGTGTCCTGCTGGTTGCCGCTCCAGCCGGCCTCCACCGGCGGCGGCTCCGCGGAGTCCCGCCCCGCGTCCAGGGTGCCCAGCATGTCGTCGAGCCGCTCGGCCAACTGCCCGGCGGAAAGCACCCGCAGCCGCGCCGCGGCCAACTCGATGGCGAGCGGCAACCCGTCCAGCCGGCGCACCACCCGGCGCAGGTCGTCCTGCTCGGTCGGCTCCGGCGGTCGCCCACCCCGGGCCGCGGCGGTGCGGTCCAGCAGCAGGGCCACCGCGTCGCTCCCGCCGACACCCGGGCCCTCGTCCACCGAGAGCGGCGGGATCCGCCACACCACCTCGCCCGGCACCCCGAACGACTCCCGGCTGGTCGCCAACACCCGCACCCCCCGGCCGCCGGCCAGCAGCCGGGAGATCACCTCGGCCGAGGCGGCCGGCTGGGCGTCGCAGGTGTCCAGCACCACCAGCATCCGGCGCGGCGCCGCGTACTCGACCAGGGTGTCGACCATCGGCCGGCCCGGCTCCGGGCGGAGGCCCAGCACGGCGGCGATCTCGAACGCGACCAGCCCCGGGTCGGTCACCGCGGCGATGTCGACGAACCACACCCCGTCCGGATAGTTCTCGACGATCCCGGAGGCCAGCTCCACGGCCAGCCGGGTCTTGCCGGCGCCGCCCGCGCCCAGCACGGTCACCAGCCGGTACGCCTCCACCAGCCGACCCAGCTCGGCCCGCTCGAAGTGCCGCCCGACGAACGAGGTCACCTGGGTGGGCAGGTTGTGCGCCGCCGCGTCGGCGGTACGCGGGCGCGGGAACCGTCGCTCCAGGCCGGGCGCGACGAGCTGGAACAGCCGCTCCCGGTCGTCGAAGCCGCGCAGCCGGTGCAGCCCGAGGTCGAGCAGGGAGGCGCCGTCGGGCAGCGGATCGGCGTGCCGGGCGGTGGCGGCCGAGCAGAGCACCTGACCACCGTGCGCGGCGGCCGCCACCCGGGCCGCCCGGTGCACCTCCGGGCTGGCGTACTCGCCGTCGCGCGGCTCGGCGTAACCGGTGTGCAGGCCCATCCGGACGCGGGGCGTCGCGTCGGGGTTCGGCCACTCGTGGGCGGCGAGCGCGCGCTGCGCGGTCAGGCAGGCGTGCACCGCGGCGGCCGCGTCCGGGAAGGCGAGGAAGAACGAGTCGCCCTCGGTCAGCAGCTCCGCCCCGTCGGTGCCGGTGAGCGTGTCGCGCAGCAGCCGGCGGTGTTCCGTCAGCACCGGCCGGTAGACCGGGCCGAGCATGCGGGCCAGCCGCGTCGAACCCTCGATGTCGGTGAACACGAAGGTCACCCACCCGCTCGGGAGGTGGATCCGTTGCGACATACGTCGAACCTCCGCCCGCTGACGTCGGGTTCATGCTGCCCTATGATCGCGTCGTCACGCATCGTGAGAACGGTCGGGCAGATTCCGACCAAACGTTCCCACGAGCGACGCGGTACCCGCCGCCCGGGTCAGCAGCCGCAGGCGCCGCCGCAGCAGCCACCGCCGGCCGGGGCGGACGCCCCACCGACCGGCCCGGCGCCGCCGCCCCGGCCGGTGAACGCCACCGTGGAGAGCAGCTTCACCGTGTCGGCGTGGCCCTGCGGGCAGGTCGCGGGCCGGCCGGCCTCGGCCATCGGGCGGTTGACCTCGAAGGTGTCGCCGCAGGCGCGGCAACGGAACTCGTACCGGGGCATGACGCCAGCGTACGGCCGGGCCTGACGCCGTCGCACGGATGGGTGATACTCGACGGGTGGTGGACGGCGAACGGCGATCGACGGTCCGACCCCTGCGACCCGCCGCGCCGCCCGACGGCGACGCCGGGCCGGTCCCCCGCCCGCGACGCGGCGCATCCACGCCCAAGTCCACTCCGGAGGCCGCGACCGCACCGAGGAGCGGGCCCGGAACCGGCGCGAAGCCGGAGACCGGCGCGACCACCCCCGACACCGAGCCGACGCCCGACAGCCCCACCGCCGAGCTGGAGCCGGCCGGCAAGGACGGCACCGCCACCGAGGCGGGCCCCGCGACGGGCGACCGGGCCGGCGCGAAGCCGGACCCCGAGGCCGGCGACAGCGCGGGCGCGAAGCCGGGCCCCGAGGCGGGCGACAGCGCCGGCGCGAAGCCGGATCCTGAGGCGGGCGACAGCGCCACCACCGGGCCGGGCGACGACGGCGCCGAGCCGAAACCGTCGGCGGCCGGCCGGCGGCGGCGGGTGCCGTTCGCGCACGCCGGGCGGGTCCGCCCGCGGCAGCTCGCCGTCGGCGCCGCCCGGGCCATTCGCGCCTGGTCGCGCCGGCCGAGCGGACGCACTGCGGTCCCCGCGCTGTTCCTGCTCGTCCTGGTCGGCGCCGCCGTCGCGGCCGGCGCGGTGCTCGTGCCGGCCGCCGTCCGCAAACCCGAGCCGGTCGCGGTCGAGGCCACCAGCGCCGCGCCGATCCTCGGCGTGCCGCAGACCGGCGCCGTGCCGGGGCTTACCGCGGCGCCCGGCCCGACCGGCCAGCCGGGCCTGCCCGGCACGGTGGGCCCGACCGGCACGCCGCCGGCCGGTGGCACAACCGTCGCCCCGGTGCCGCCGACCGGCCGCCCGGCCGACGCGCTGAGCGGTTGGGCGCAGCGCGTCGGCGCCACCACCGGGATCCCCGCGGTGGCGGTGCAGGCGTACGGCTACGCCGAGCTGGTGCTCGCGCAGACCCACCGCAGCTGCCAACTGAGCTGGACCACGCTCGCCGCGATCGGCTTCGTGGAGTCCCGGCACGGCTCGTTCGGCGGGGCGACCCTGCTGCCCAGCGGCCTCACCTCGAAGGAGATCCTCGGCTCGCCGCTGGACGGGCAGGGCGGCCGCTCCCGGATCCTCGACACCGACCAGGGCCGCCTCGACGGCGACACGACCTACGACCGGGCGCTCGGGCCGATGCAGTTCATCCCGAGCACCTGGCAGGAGATCGGCGCGGACGCCGACAACGACGGCGTGAAGAACCCGCACGACATCGACGACGCGGCGCTGGCCGGGGGCGAATACCTGTGCAAGGGCGGCCGGAACCTGACCATCCCGGGCGACTGGTGGGGCGCGATCCTCTCCTACAACGATGTGCGGCGCTACGCTCAGGAGGTCTTCACGAAGGCCGACGAGTACGGGCGCTCGAGCGGCACGTGATGTGACGACGCGCGCACATTCGCGGACTCAACCCTTCCCCCGAGCTGCGGTTGACGGCAAGCTAGACGGGTGATGGTGCGCGAGTGGGACCCTCGGACCGCGTCGTCCGCCGAGATCGCGTCGCTGTTGGACACGCTGAACGCGGTCCTGGCGGCTGATCTCCCGCAGGATCCGCCCTGGCGGGCGAACTCCCTTCGGGAATACCTGTCCGAGGTGATGCCCGGCGAACGACGGATCTCCTGGGTCGCCCAGGACGACCCGGCGCCCGACGGCACGCCCGGCGCGATCGTCGGGCACGTGCACGTGCTGCTGCTCGGCGGCATCGGCGTGCTCGAGGTGCTGACGCACCCGGCGCGTCGACGCACCGGCATCGGCCGCGAGCTGGTGCGGGTGGCCGCCCGACGGGTCTGGGACGAGGGCTTCCAGTCCATCGGCGTCGAGGTGGTCGGCGACACCCCGGCCGTCGGGTTCTACGAGGCGCTGGGCTTCACCCGGGACTACGTCGAGACCCGCAGCGTGCTCGACCTCGGCGCGGTGGACTGGCCGGCGCTGACCGAGATGGCCACCGAGGTCGGGGCGGGTTACCACGTCGAGTTCTGCCCGGGCGGGCCGCCGGACGAGCTCATCGAGGCGTACGCGCGGGCGAAGGCCGAGGTGCGCGAGGTGGACGACGTCGAGCTTCGCCCCAGCTCCTACGATCCCGACCGGCTCCGCGACAGCCTCGCCACACTGCACCGGCGGGGCATGAAGCCGTACATCGTGCTGGCCCTGCACGAGCAGACCGGCGAGGTGGCCGGGTTGACCGAGGTGGTGGTGCCGGCGCAGCACCCGACCCGGGCCGACCAGTACGACACCATCGTGGTCCGCGAGCATCGCGGCTACGGCATCGACCGGGCCATCAAGGCGCGGATGCTGCTGGAGCTGCGCTCGGCCGAGCCCGAGGTGGCCGAGGTGCAGACCTGGAACGCGCAGGTCAACGAGTCGATGCTCAAGGTCAACGCGGAGCTGGGCTACCGGCCCGACCGCGACTGGTGCGAATACGGCGTTGACGTCGGCGAGTTGGTGCACCGGCTGGACAGCCATCGTTGACCCCTGTTCACCAAACGGCTGGCCGGGGGATGGACGACGGACGGCCGTGACCCTTAACGTGCGTTAGTTCCCGCCCACCCATCGTGGAGGCTCCATGCGCCCGCGCCGCACACTGGCCGCGCTCGCGACCACCGCCGCCGTCACCGTCACGGCGATCGGCGTCGCACCCCCTGCGGCCAGTGCCGCGCCCACCGACCTGTTCATCTCCGAGTACGTCGAGGGGTCGTCCAACAACAAGGCCGTCGAGCTGTTCAACGGCACCGGCGCCCCGGTCGACCTGGCCGCCGGCGGCTACCAGCTCCAGCTCTTCTTCAACGGCGCCACCACCTCGACCAACGTGGCGCTGAGCGGCACCGTCGCCGCCGGGGACGTGTTCGTCTTCGCCGCCGCGGCGGCGGCGCCGGCCGTTCTCGCCCAGGCCGACCAGACGTACGGCGGCGCGCTGTTCAACGGCGACGACGCGATCGTGCTGCGCAGGGGCGAGACGGTGGTCGACTCCATCGGGCAGGTCGGCGTGGACCCGGGCACCGAGTGGGGCAGCGGGCTCACCAGCACGGCCGACAACACGCTGCGCCGGCTGCCCTCGGTGAGCGCCGGCGACACCGACCCGGCGGATGCGTTCGACCCGGCGGCCCAGTGGGCCGGCTTCGCCACCGACACGTTCGACGGGCTGGGCAGCCACAGTGTCGACGGCGGCGGCCCGGTCGACCAGCCGGCCACGCTGACCTGCGGCGGCGCGCTGACCCTGGAGGCGGGCGCCACCGCGACGCGCGAGGTGACCGCGACCGACGCCGACGACACGATCACCGACCTCGCGGTCACCTCGGTCGTCCCGACGCCGGCGAGCGGCTCGATCAGCCGTACCGCGTTCACCCCGGCGACCGCGGCCGGCGGCACCGCCAAGGCGACGCTGACCGCGACCGGCCTGCCGGCCGGCCCCTACACCGTCACCGTGACCTCGACGGACGCCGACGGCGGCACCGCCAGCTGCACGATCGCCGTGCAGGCGACGAGCGTGCTCTCCGTCGGCGAGGTGCAGGGCCGCACCGGCGACGACGAGAGCGGCCGCACCGACCGGTCGCCGCTCGCGCCGGCGACCGGCAACGGCACCAGCTCGACGCTGTACGACGTGCGCGGCGTCATCACCGGCAAGTCGCTGACCCGCACCTCCGCCGGAGCCGACCAGTGGGGCTTCTATCTGCAGAGCCGGCTCGGCAGCGAGGACGGCGACCCGCTCACCTCGGACGGCATCTTCGTCTTCACCGGCGCGTTCACCACGCTGATCGGCGGCTACGCCCCGACCGTCGGTGACGAGGTCGTGCTCCGCGGCCGGGTCTCGGAATACTTCAACCAGACCCAGCTCTCCAGCGCCTCGCTGGTCCGCAAGCTCGACTCCGGGCTCGACGTGGACACCGCGGTCCGCACCGACGACGCGGTGCCGCCGGCCGAGGCGGACGCCGCCGACCTGTTCTGGGAGCGGCACGAGGGTGAGCGGATGCGGGTCCGGGCCGGCAGCGGCGTCTCCGCGCCCCGGCACATCTACGCCTCCACAGCGGATTCCGAGATCTACGTGCTGGACCGCGAGGACCCGATCATGAAGCGGTCCGACCCGTACGCGCGGCGGGTGTTCCGGGACGCGCACCCGCTGGACGACATCCCCGGCACGCTCTTCGACAACGGCAACAACCAGCGGATCCTGCTGGGGGCCGGTGGCGTGAAGGCGACCGCCGGTGACTCCGGCGCACTCCTGCCCGAGGCGCGCACGTTCGACACGCTGACGGAGGACGCCTTCGGTTCCGTCTCGTACGCGTTCAGCAAGTACAGCGTGCAGCCCGAGCAGCTGACGCTGACCGGCGGCGCGGACCCGGCGGAGAACCACCCGCCGCTGCCGGCCGACCGCAACGGCGAGGTCGCGGTCGCCACCTACAACGTGGAGAACCTGTACGACTACCGGGACGACCCGTTCGACGGCTGCGACTTCGCGGGCAACAGCGGATGCCCCGGTGTCAGCCCGCCGTTCGACTACGTGCCGGCCAGCCCGGAGGCGTACGCGGCCAAGCTGGCCACGCAGGCGCGGCAGATCGTCAACTCGCTGCACAGCCCGGATCTGATCCTGGTGCAGGAGGCCGAGGACCAGGACATCTGCTCGGTGGTCGACGGCAGCCTCGCCTGCGGCGACACCAACGACGCCGACGGCGCGCCGGACACCGTGCAGGAGCTGGCGCTCGCCGTCGCGGCGGCCGGCGGCCCGGCCTACGCCGCCGCGTACGACCGGACCGGCGCGGACGCCCGCGGCATCGCCTCGGCGTTCCTCTACCGCACCGACCGGCTGACGCTGGCCCAGGCGACCGCCACCGACCCCCTGCTGGGCGCCACGCCGACCGTGGAGTACCGCTCGTCCGCGTTGCCGTCCAACGCGGACGTGCAGAACCCGAAGGCGTTCAACGCGGTGCTGCCGGCCGACGTGGACCGGTCGACCGGTGTGGACGGCAGCAACGTCTACACCCGGGCGGCGCAGCTGGCCCGGTTCACCGTCAGGGCGGCCCCCGGGTCGAGCGAGCAGTTCACGCTCTGGGCGGTGGCCAACCACTTCTCGTCCGGGCCGGACAGCCGGGTCGGGCAGCGCCGCGAGCAGGCCGCGTACGGTGCCGCGCTGGTGCGGGCGGTCGAGGCGACCGACCCGGACGCGCGGGTGGTCTACGGCGGTGACCTGAACGTCTTCCCGCGCCCCGACGACCCGATCGTGACCGCGCAGAACCCGACCCCGTCGGACCAGCTCGCCCCGCTCTACCAGGCCGGCCTGCACAACCTCTGGGACGACCTGGTCGCGGACGCCCCGGCGGCGGCCTACTCGTACACCTTCAGCGGGCAGGCGCAGACGCTGGACAACATGTTCGTCAACGACCCGATGCACGCGGACCTCGTGCAGGTGCGGACCGCGCACATCAACGCCGACTACCCGACCGACGCCCCGGAGCTGGGGGACCGGGGCGCCAGCGACCACGACCCGACGGTGGCCCGGTTCCGCTCCCGCGCCGCGCTGCGGGTGGCCGACACCTCGGTGACCGAGGGCGACAAGGGCACCACCACGATGACGTTCACGGTCACCGTGTCCCGGCCGCTGTCCGAGCCGGCCCTGCTCTGCGCGGCCACCTACGGCACCACGGCACAGGCCGGCTCCGACTACGACCCGTACGTGGGCTGCCGGGTGCTGGCCGCGGGCCGGACGTCGCTGGCCTTCCCGGTCACCGTGCGCGGAGACCGCAAGCGGGAGGCGGACGAGCGACTCACCTTGTACGTGGCCGGCGTGCCGGGGCTCCGGCTGGCCGACCCGTCCGGCGTCGGGACGGTCCTGAACGACGACTGACCGGCCCACCGCCCCGCGGCCCGTCGTTCCGCTCACCAGCGGATCGGCGGGCCGCCGCGGTATCCGCAGCGCTGCGGATCCTTCGGTGGTGGCACGTTGCGGTACTTGGCCACCCGGACCTCCCACTGGCTGCGCCGCCGCAGCGCGTCCCGGACGGCCCGGTCCCGGTAGAACGTCTCCGGCGGTCGGGCCAGCCCGTAGATGTCGGCCCACCACTCCCCCGGCTGCGGGTCGACGACGACGTCGAGGTGCGACGGGTATCGCCGCTCCGCGCCGTCGCGCAGGTCGGCCCGATCTCGCATCGGCGTGAGCACGGTGCCGGAATCGTCGACGACGACGAGCCGGAAGCCGGCCGTGCCGACGATGCGCGACAGCATGGCGAGACTCGGCACCAGGGCGCCGGCCTCGATCCGGCCGACCGTGGTCGGGTGCACGCGGGCGAAGCGGGCCAGTTCCCGTTGGCTGGCGTCGGCGCGGCGGCGGACCGCCCGGACGATCCCGGCGGCCGGGAAGGGAACGTCGAGCGGTTCGGTGAGCAGCGCCGGCCGTTCGTCGTCCTCGGGCGCACCGGCGCCGCCACGGGTGGCGGGCGGGTCCGGCGCGGCGGCCAGGGCCGCCTCGGTCGTGGCGTCGTCGGTGGGGCCGGTCATGCCGTCACGCTCGCGCCTCCACGCCTGACCGGCAACCCCGCCCGCGCCGGCTGTGGACAACCCGGGCCTGTGGCGGCCGCCTCTCGACGCCGCACCGACGCGTGTTCCCTCAGGGCGTCACGGAGCGTCATTTTCACGGTGCGTGACGCTCGGCCTCGTCCGTTCAGCTGACTGCCGCCCTCAGAAGCCGCCCAACGGACAAATGGTCGCGATCGGGCCCGGCGACCAGGACGCCCGCCGCTGCCTTTGCTCTGCAACCACGGAAGCAGCGGTGACCGAACGTTCCTGCTGCGTCGATGGCTGCAGAGCAAAGGCAGCGGGAGGTGAGGGCTGCGGCGGGCGGGAATGTGACGCTCCGCCACGAAGGCCGCTCACCCCGGCGAGCTCGGCGGAGGACCGGATGATGCGGCGCGCAGACCGGGGCGGCGGAGGCGAGCCGGCGGCCGCGCCGGACGCGGAGGACGGCGCGTCGTCCCGGGGGCGACGGACCACCTCACGACCGCCGAGAACGAACGGGTCAGGACGAGCCGCGCCCTCTGGGTCACAGGTCGCAGAGGCGGCGGCCGGAGCGGATGTCGTCAAGCGCGGCGTGCAGTTCGGCGATGCGCCGCTCCGCCTCGGCGGTGAGCCGGTCGTGCAGTCGTTGCCAGTCGGCCAGGGCCGGCTCCGGCGGCAGGGCGGCGAGCAGGTCCCGGATCTCGCCGACGCTCAGCCCGATCCGCTGCGCCACCCGGGCGACCCGCACCCGGCACGCCGCGTCGGGACCGAACCGGCGCTGGTTGCCGCTGGTCCGGCCGGCCTCGATCAGGCCCTGGCGCTCGTAGAAGCGGATCGCGGAGCCACTGACCCCGCTCTCCCGGGCCACCTCGCCCACCGTCAACGTGTGCACGATCGCTCCCCACGCCGGCTTGACTTCAACAATTGTTCAAGTCCTACCGTCCAGAGCATGACGACGCAAGAATCGCCGCTCACCCTCGCCGTGCTCGTCGGCAGCGTGCGCCGCCCCCGGATGGGCCGGATGATCGCCGACTGGTTCGTCGACCACGCCGGCCGTCGCGACGGCCTCCGTACCGACCTGGTCGACCTCGCCGACGTGCCGCTCCCGCTCGCCGACACCCCGCCCGGCGGCAACCCGGCCAGCCCGATCGCCGGCCGCCTCGACTCCGCGGACGCGTTCGTCGTGGTCACGCCGGAATACAACCACAGCTTCCCGGCGGCCCTGAAGAACGCCATCGACTGGCACCACCGGGAATGGGTGGCGAAGCCGGTCGGGTTCGTCTCGTACGGCGCCGGCTCCGGCGGGATCCGCGCGGTCGAGCAGCTCCGGCTGGTCTTCGCCGAGCTGCACGCCACCACCACCCGCAGCGGCGTGGTGCTCACCGCGCCGTGGGACCGCCTCGACCAGCAGGGCCGGCTGGTCGCCGACGGCCCGCTGGAGCGGGCCGCCGACGCGACGCTCGACGAACTGAGCTGGTGGGGCGACGCACTGCGCGCCGCCCGCGAGCGACGGCCGTACGGTCAGTAGCGATCGCGCAGCATCTGGGCCGCCTCGACCGCCCAGTAGGTGAGGATGATCTGGGCGCCCGCCCGGCGGATCGAGGTGAGCGTCTCCAGCATCGTCCGCTCCCGGTCGATCCAACCGTTGGCGGCGGCGGCCTCGACCATCGCGTACTCGCCGGAGACCTGGTAGGCGGCGACCGGGACGTCCACCGCGGCCCGGACCGCCGACACCACGTCGAGGTAGGGCAGCGCCGGCTTGACCATCACCATGTCGGCGCCCTCGGCGACGTCCAGCTCGACCTCGCGCAGCGACTCGCGCAGGTTCGCCGGATCCTGCTGGTAGGCGCGCCGGTCGCCGTCCAGCGCCGACTCCACCGCGTCGCGGAACGGGCCGAAGAACGCGGAGGCGTACTTGGCGGCGTACGCGAGCACCGAGACGTCCTGGTGCCCGGCGGCGTCCAGCGCCTTGCGGACAACCCCGACCTGGCCATCCATCATCCCGGACGGCCCGACCACGTGGACCCCGGCGTCGGCCTGGGCGACCGCCATCTCGGCGTACGCGGCGAGCGTGGCGTCGTTGTCCACGCCGCCGTCCGGGGTGAGCAGGCCGCAGTGCCCGTGCGAGGTGAACTCGTCCAGGCAGAGGTCGCTCATCACCACCGTCGCGTCGCCGACCTCGGCGATCACGTCCCGGATGGCCACGTTGAGGATGCCGGCCGGGTCGAGACCGCCGGAGCCGGTCTCGTCCCGGGTGGCCGGCACCCCGAACAGCATGATCCCGCCGACCCCGGCCTGGACCGCCTCGACGGCCGCCTTGCGCAGCGAGTCCCGGGAGTGCTGGAGCACCCCCGGCAGCGACGCGACGGCCCTCGGCTCGGTCAGCCCCTCCTTGACGAACATCGGCACGACCAACTCGGCCGGGGCGACGCGGGTCTCGGAGACCAGCCGCCGCACGGCCGCGTTGCGACGCAGCCGGCGGGGCCGGATCTCGGGGTACGGCATGGGGGTGCCTCCTGTCAGCGGAACCGCAGGGCGGTCGGCCCCTGCACCTTCGAGCCGCGGCGCTGCTTCGCCGGCATGGCGGCGAGCTTCTCGCGCAGCTCGACGGCGTAGGCGGCGAGCGCCTCCACCAGGTCGGGCACCGAGGCGTGCGGCGGCTGCACGTCGACCCGCAGGCCGAACTCCGTCGCGGTCTCCGCCGTCTTGGGCCCGATGACGGCAACAACGGTACGCGCGTGCGGCTTCCCGGCGATGCCGACCAGGTTCCGGACGGTGGAGGACGAGGTGAAGAGCACCGCGTCGAACCCGCCCGACTTGATCGCGTCGCGGATCTCGGCCGGCGGCGGCGCCGCCCGCACGGTCCGGTAGGCCGTCACGTCGTCGACCTCCCAGCCACGCTCGGTGAGGCCGGCGGCAAGCGTCTCGGTGGCGATGTCGGCGCGGGGCAGCAGCACCCGGCCGACCGGGTCGAGGATCTCGTCGTGCGGCGAGAACTCGGCCAGCAGGCCCTCGGAGGACTGCTCCCCGGCGGGGACCAGCTCCGGCTGGATGCCGAACGCGCGCACCGCGTCCGCGGTCGCCTCGCCGATACAGGCGATCTTGACGCCGCCGAAGTGCCGGGCGTCCAGGCCGTGCTCGGCGAACTTCTCCCAGACCGCCCGGACCGCGTTCACCGAGGTGAAGATCACCCAGGCGTACCGGCCGTCGACCAGGCCCTTGACCGCGCGCTCCATCTGGGCCGGGGTGCGCGGCGGCTCGACCGCGATGGTCGGCACCTCGCACGGGATCGCGCCGTACGCGCGCAGCCGCGCGCTCATCGCGCCGGCCTGCTCCTTGGTGCGGGGCACCAGCACCTTCCAGCCGTACAGCGGGCGGTTCTCCCACCAGCTCAGCTTGTCGCGGTCGGTGACGCCCGCGCCGACGGTGAGCACGACGCGGCCGGTGAAGCCGAGCGCCGCCGCGACGAAGGAGTCCACGCTCGACGTGGTGGTGTACTGCGTCTCGCCGGTGCCGTCGCCGGTCACGCCGACCGCGGTGGTGCCGTCGACGCCGGCGGCCAGCAGCCCGTCCCGGACGGCGGCGAGGTCACCGGCGTCCACGGCGAGCGCCAGCGAGCCCCGGCCCACGGCCGCGGCGAGCGCGTCGAAGTCCAGCGTGGTGACGTCCTCGACGTCGGCGGCGGTGCGGACACCCGGCAGCGGTACGCCCGCGTAGGTGGCGACGCCCTCGGCCTGGCCGACGCCCGGCACCACCTCGAAGTGCGCGGCGGTGCGCGCCACCGCCTGCACCTCCTTGACCACCGAGTCGTGGCCGAACGGGTCGCCGGCCACCAGGTGCACGGCGTTCTGGCCGGAGCGGGCCGCGGAGATCAGCACCTTCGCCACGTCCCCCGGCACGCCCTCGGCGGGGCTGAACTCGGCGTCGGACCTGGCCTGGGCGCGGACGTGGGTGAGCAGCGACTCGGGGACTCCCCGGTCGTACACCACGTGGTCGGCATCGACCAGGGCGTCGAGCGCCCGGCGGGTCAGCAGGCCCGGGTCGCCGGGGCCGGCCCCGACGAAAGCGATCCGGCCTACGGGCTTACGGGTGCGGGTCATTCTGTGCTCCCAAGTTGCTGGGTCCCCGGGCCGGCGTGTCCTTCTTGGCCGAGGATCGAGTCGGCGCCGAGTTCGAGGAGTTCGGCGGCGAGTGCCTTGCCGATCTCCGCCGCGTCGGCGGGCGTTCCGGTGCGGGACAGCCGGAGGTCACGGGAACCGTCCGGGCTGATCACCGCACCGCGCAGGTAGATCTCCTCACCGGTCTCACCCTCGGCGAGTTCGCCGTAGGCGGCCACCGGTGCGCTGCACCCGGCCTCCAGGGTGGCCAGCAGCGCCCGTTCCGCGGTGACCGCGGCCCGGGACGGCGCGTGGTCGAGCCGCGCGATCAGCTCGACCAGGTCGTGGTCGTCGGCCCGGCACTCCACTGCGAGCGCGCCCTGGGCGGGCGCGGGCAGCATGAGCATCGGGTCGAGCGTCTCGGTGATGACGTCGGCGCGGCCGATCCGGGCCAGCCCGGCCCGGGCCAGCACGACGGCGTCGAGGTCGGCGTCCGGGCCGAGCACCCGGCCGAGGCGGGTGTCGATGTTGCCCCGGATCGGAGTGACCTCGAACTGCATGCCCAGCGCGTGCAGCTGGGCGATCCGGCGCAGCGCGCCGGTGCCGATCACCGCGCCGGGCGGCAGCTCGGCGAGGGTACGGCCGCCGGTGGCGACCAGCGCGTCCCGCGGGTCCTGCCGGGGCGGCACGGCCGCGATGTGCAGGCCGGGAGCCGCCGCGGTCGGCAGGTCCTTGTACGAGTGGACGGCGAAGTCGATCTCACCGGCGGTCAGCGCGTCGCGCAGCGCGGAGACGAAGACGCCGACGCCGAGCCGCTGCACCGGGGCGGTGGAGCGGTCACCGGCGGTCACCACCTCGACCAGCTCGACCGGGCGGCCGGTGGCTGCGGTGAGGGCCTCGGCGACCTGGCCGGACTGGGCCAGCGCCAGGACGCTGCCCCGGGTGCCGAGGCGCAGGGGGGCGGTCATCGCGCACCTCCGGTGGACGGGACGTCGGCGGCGTCGAAGGACGGCCGGCCGTCGGTGTCGGTGGCGACCACGTCGGGGACGGTGTCGACCGGGGACGTCTGCGGCACTTCCAGGTCGAACAGCTCGCGCAGCAGGGCCGCGTACTGGTCGCCGCCGGGTTCGGCGGCGAGTTGGCGGACCCGTACGGTCGGCTGGTGCAGCAGCCGCTGCACGACCCGGTGCACGGTGCGGGCGACCTCGGCGCGCTGGTCGTCGCTGAGGTCGGGGCGGCGCTGGCCGAGGCGGCGCAGTTCGGCGGTCACCACGTCGTCGGCCCGGCCGCGCAGCGCGGCCACGGTCGGTGCCACGTCGGCGCCGCGCAGCCAGCTCAGGAACGCCTCGACCTCGCCGGCGACGATCCGGCCGACCTCGGCGGCGTCGGCCGCGGCCGGACCGTCGGCGAGGACGGCGGCCATCCGGTCGATGTCGATCACCTCGACGCCGGGTAGTTCCGCGACGCCCGCCTCGACGTCGCGGGGGACGGCCAGGTCGAGCAGGACCAGCGGGCCCCGGTCGGCGTCCCGGCGGGCCAGCGCCCGGGTCACCACGTCGCGGGTGAGCACGGCCTCGGTGGCGGCGGTGGCGGCGACCACGACGTCCACCGTGGAGAGCGCCTCGACCAGGTCGGCCATCGGCACGGCGGTCGCGCCGTACGACTCGGCCAGCCGGACGGCACGGGCGGCGCCCCGGTTGGTGACGGTGAGCGGGCCGGCGCCCAGCCGGGACAGCGTCGCCACGCCCAGCGAGCCCATCGCCCCGGCGCCGACCACCATGGCGGGTCGGCCGGCCAGGTCGCCGTGGAGCAGGTCGGCGGCGAGGTCGAGCGCGGCGGTGACCACGCTCTGCCCGGCCCGGTCGATGCCGGTCTCGGCGTGGGCGCGCTTGCCGACCCGCAGCGCCTGCTGCATCAGCTCGTGCAGGAGGCGGCCGGCCGAGTCGGCGCCGCCGGCCGAGTGGTAGGCGTCACGGAGCTGCCCGAGGATCTGCGCCTCGCCGACCACCATGGAGTCCAGCCCGGCGGCGACCCGGAAGACGTGGTCGACGGCGGCGGCGTCGTAGTGCACGTAGAGGTGACCGGCGAGCGCCGACGGCGGGCAGTCGGCCTGTTCGGCCAGGACCGCGCAGATGTCGCCGAGCCCACCGTGGAACCCGGAGACGGCGGCGTAGATCTCCACCCGGTTGCAGGTGGAGACGAGGACGGCCTCGGCGACGTACGGCTGGGCCACGAGCCGGTCCAGCGTGCGGGTGAGGTCCGCGGGCGGGACGGCGAGTCGCTCCAGGGCGGCGACCGGGGCGGTGCGGTAGGACGCGCCGACGACGAGCAGTTTCACGTGCCGATCGCCTCCTGGGTGTCGGGGGTCGCGAGCCCGCCGGGCAGGGCGGTGAGGGCGGACCCGCCGGTGGCGGGCAGCGCGGTCAGCGACGCCTTGCGGTGCTCGTGGAAGGACAGGATCTGCAGCTCGATCGCGAGGTCGACCTTGCGCACGTCGACCCCGTCCGGAACCGAGAGTACGCACGGCGCGAAGTTGAGGATGCTCGTCACGCCGACGGCGACGAGCTGGTCGGCGACCGCCTGGGCGGCCGGCGCCGGGGTGGCGATCACGCCGATCGAGATCGACTCCTCGGCGACCACCCGGGGCAGCTCGTCGACGTGCCGGACGACCAGGCCGTGGATCTCCTCGCCGACCCGGGAGGGGTCGGCGTCGAGCAGCGCGGCGATCTGGAAGCCCCGGCTGGCGAAGCCGTCGTAGCCGGCCAGGGCGTGACCGAGATTACCCACGCCGACCAGCGCGACGGCCCGGCACTGGGTGAGCCCGAGCACCGACTCGATCTGGTCGATCAGCAGCGCTACGTCGTAGCCGACACCCCGGGTGCCGTACGAGCCGAGGTGGGAGAGGTCCTTGCGGAGCTTCGCGGAGTTGACCCCGACGGCGCTGGCCAGGCCCTCGCTGGACACGGTCTCGTGCCCGGCGTCGGCGAGCGCGTGCAGCGCGCGCAGGTATTCCGGGAGCCGGGACACGGTCGCCTCGGGCAGGTCCGGAAGCGCCGGTACGGCACCGGTGCGGCCGGGCGCGCCAGAAGGACGGTGCTGACTCATGAGACTCCGTGCGGTGCGATCCTCGACCGGCGACGGGGGCCGGCCGCTTCGGGACTCCCGCTGGCGACCGATGTTGCCGGCTGTGCTAGCAGGGCGCGTCGGAACTACAGAGTAGGCGCTTGTGAAGAGGTGCACAAATCGCGATCTTGATGACTCGCGACGCGGCTCCACCTGCCCCTCCATTCCCACAAGATCGATAAACCGCGCTTCCTCGGCGGCGCCTGGCGATTATTGCTCAATCCAGACTTCTCTGACCAATCGCGCGCGCCCGGTAGCGCTCCGTGATCGGCGCGGCGAGGCGCGGCTCACGTTCCGGAGTAGGGAGAACCCCACCCGGGAGAGGCCGGCGAGCGGGATGGGCCGGGCCGCGCCGCGCCCATAGCCTCGAACCATGACCGCCGTACCCGTCCCCTCCTCGCCCGCCCGAGGGCTCCTCCGTCAGCTCGCCCGCGACACCGGCTACGTGCTCTTCAGCCTCCCGCTGGCGGTGGTCGGCTTCGTGCTCGCCGTGGCGGGGATCTCACTCACCGCCGGGCTGCTGGTCACCACGCTCGGCCTGCCGGTCCTCGCCGGCGTGCTCTACGCCGCCCGCGGGCTGGCCGACCTGGAACGGCTCCGGCTCCCCGGCGTGCTCGGCCGGCCCCGGGTCCGCCCGGTCTACCGGACGCCCGAGCGGGGTGCCGGGTTCTGGCGGCGGGTCTTCACCCCGATGCGCGACCCGCAGTCCTGGCTCGACCTGCTGCACGCGTTCCTGCGGCTCCTGGTGGCATTGCCCACCTTCGTGCTGATGCTGGTGTGGTGGGCGCTGGCGCTGACCGGCACGCTCTACGGCGTCTACGACGGCGCCATCCCGCGCGGGCCGGACGACCAGGACCTCAGCGAGCTGCTCGGGATGGGCGACGGGACCGGCGCGCGGATCGCGCTGAACACCGCGATCGGGCTGTTCGCCCTGTTCACCCTCCCACTGGTGGCCCGGGCCCTGGCCCGGGTGCAGGCCGCGCTGGCGTACTCCCTGCTCACCGGCGTGGCCGAGATGCGGCAGCGGATCACCACGCTGGAGGAGCAGAAGCGGGCCGCGGCCTCGGCGGAGGCGTCCGCGCTGCGCCGGCTGGAACGGGACATCCACGACGGGCCGCAGCAGCGCCTGGTCCGGCTCGCCATGGACCTGGGTCGGGCCCGCCAGCAGCTCGCCGCCGACCCGGAGGCGGCCCGGCGCACCCTGGACGAGGCGGTCGCCCAGACCCGGGAGACGCTCGACGAGCTGCGCGCCCTGTCCCGGGGCATCGCCCCGCCGATCCTGGTCGACCGAGGGCTGCCCAGCGCGCTCGCCGCGCTCGCCGCCCGAGCCCTGGTGCCTACCGAACTGGTGGTCGACGACGAGCTGGGTCGGGCCGGCGGCCGGCTCGACCCGGGCCTGGAGAGCACCGCCTACTTCGTGGTGGCCGAGGCGCTGACCAACGTGGCCAAGCACAGCCGGGCCGGCGCCTGCCGGGTCGAGGTGACCCCGAAGGTGGGCCGGCTGGAGATCACCGTCGCCGACGACGGGATCGGCGGCGCGCACCTGGCCAAGGGACACGGGCTCAGCGGCATCGCCGACCGGGTCCGGGCGGCCGGCGGCACGCTCGAGGTGACCAGCCCGGCCGGCGGGCCGACCCGGGTCCACGCCGAGCTGCCCCGGTGACGACGCCCGCCGGCGCGCCGCCGTCCGACGCCACGGACCGGGCCGGGGACGCGTGGCCCGGCGACGCCCCGGCCCGCACCGAGGCCGCGCGGTGGGACCCGGACGTGATAGACACCGGACCCATGCGGGTGGTGATCGCGGACGACGCCGTACTGCTCCGGGAGGGGCTGATCCGGCTGCTGACCGAGTCCGGGCACGAGGTGGTGGCGGCCGTCGCCGACGGGGACTCCCTGGTCGAGGCGGTGGTGACGCACCGGCCGGACATCTCCGTGGTGGACGTGCGGATGCCGCCGTCGCACACCGACGAAGGGCTGCGCGCGGCGGTGGAGGCCCGCCGCCGGGTGCCCGGCACGCCGATCCTGGTGCTGTCCCAGTACGTCGAGGTGTCGTACGCCGACGACCTGCTGGACACCGCGGGCGGCGCCGGCGGCGGCATCGGCTACCTGCTCAAGGACCGGGTGGCCGCGATCGACGAGTTCCTGGACGGGCTGGCCCGGGTGGCGTCCGGCGGCACCGTGCTCGATCCGGAGGTGATCAGCCAGTTGCTGGTGCGGCGGCGGCGCGACGACCCGCTGGCGGCGTTGACCCCGCGCGAGCGCGAGGTGCTGGCGCTGATGGCCGAGGGCCGGTCCAACACCGCCATCGCCCGCCTGCTCGTGGTGAGCGACGGCGCGGTCGAGAAGCACGTGCGCAACATCTTCACCAAGCTCGACCTGCCGCCGGACGCCACCACCCATCACCGCCGGGTCCTGGCCGTCCTGGCCCACCTCCGCGCCTGAGCGACCGGCTCAGGGCAGGGCACGGGCCAGGGTCACCGCCTCGGTCAGGGTGTCGGCCACCGGGTGACCACTGGCCCGCAGCCGGGCCGGGTCGGAGAGCCCGCCGGTGTAGAGCACGGCGGCGCCACCGACCGAGGTGGCCGCGTCCGCGTCGTCCAGCGAGTCGCCGATCAGCACCACGTCGGCGCCGTCGAGGCCCAACTCGGCCAGGTGCTTCTCCAGCCACTCCGCCTTCGGGCCGCCGCCGACCGTGGCGCGCAGCCCGTCCACCCGGCGGAAGTGCGGGGTCAACCCGTAGGTGTGCACGGTGGGCACCAGCTCGTCGTGGAACCACATGGACAGCAGCGACTGGCTGCCCGGCCAGGCGGCGATGGCGGAGGTCGCGTCGGCGGCCAGGGCGCAGCTGGTCAGCCCGGCCCGGTACGCGTCGTGGAAGATCCGGTCGAGCGCGCCGAACGCCTCGGCGTCGACCGCCCGGCCGAGCATCTCGGCGTAGTAGTCGGCGATCGGCCGGCGGAACCGCACCCGGTGCTCGTCGGCGCTGACCGCCGGGCCGCCGGCGCTGGCGAACGCCACGTTGGTGGCCCGCACCACCAGGTCGAGGTCGTCGAGCAGGGTCCCGTTCCAGTCCCACACCAGGTGGCGCCGCGTCTCCGTCACCCGGACACGATAGCTAGAGCTGCGGCGTGGTCAGGTCCCGCAGCAGCCGGTCCTCCTCGACCCGCCAGTAGCCGTGCTCCTTGCCGTCGAGCAGCACCACCGGCAGCCGGTCGCCGTAGTCGCGTTCCAGCTCGACGTCGCCGGTCACGTCCTTCTCCACCCAGCGGTCGCCGGTCACCGCGACCACCCGGTCGAGCGCCGCCTTCGCGTCGTCGCAGAGGTGGCAGCCGGGCCGGGTGATCAGGATGAGCCGCGGGTCACTGGACATCGGATACCTCCGTGCGGTTCTCGGTCGACGGCGACGGCGACGGCACCACGGGCGCCGGGCGCAGCTCGGTCTTGCGGACCTTCCCGATCGCCGAGTACGGCAGGGCGTCGACGAACTCGACGGCGGTCGGGCACTTGAACCGGGCCAGGTTACGCGCGCAGTGGGCGAGCAGTTCCTCCGCGGACACCTCGGCCGCCCGCACCACGTACGCCCGGACAGTCTCGCCGGTCCGCGGGTGCGGCACCCCCAGGACGGCCGACTCGGCCACCCCGGGGTGCGCCTGGAGCACCAGCTCGACCTCGTGCGGGTAGACGTTGAAGCCGTTGACCAGGATCAGCTCGCCGAGCCGGTCGACCAGGAAGAGGTCGCCGTCGCCGTCGGCGTAGGCCACGTCACCGGTGGCCCACCAGCCGTCCGGTTCCGGCCCGCCCCGCGCGTCCGGCCAGTAGCCGGCGAACAGGTTGGCCCCGCGCACCACGATCTGCCCGGGGTCGGTGCCGGTGGGGTCGTCGGAGAGGTCCATCCCGTCGTCCTCGGTCTCGGCGGCGGGCACCCCGTCGCGCCACAGCTCGGCACCGTCGGCCCCGACCAGGCGCAGCTCGACGCCGGGCAGCGGGCGGCCGATCGAGCCGGGTTTCGGCTCGCCGCCGACCAGCGTGGAGGTGAGCACCGGCGCGGTCTCGGTGAGCCCGTAGCCGACGTGCACCGGGTGCCCGGTCAGCTCGGTGAAGCGCGCCCCGGCCGCGGGCGGCAGCGGCGCCGCGCCGCAGACCGCGAGGCGCACGCCGGCCAGCGCCGCGGCCGGGTCGCCGTGCGCGCCGGCCCAGGTCAGGAACATCGACGGTACGCCGAGCAGCACGCTGACCCGGTGCCGGGCGATCTCGTCCAGCGCTCCGTCCGGGCCGGGCTCGTCGACCAGCACCCCGGTGGCGCCGTGGTGCACCACGGCCCCGAGCCCGGAGTTCAGCCCGTACGCGTGGAAGAGCGGAAGCGCCAGCAGCACGGTGTCGTCGGGGCCGACCACCGGCGGTTCGATGCGGTCGACCTGGTGGTGGTTGGCGGCCAGCGCGCGGTGCGACAGCATCGCGCCCTTGGGCCGCCCCTCGGTGCCCGAGGTGTAGAGCAGGACGGCCAGGTCGTCGCCGTCGCGTTCCGGGAACCGGGCGAGGGCGCCGCCGTCGGCGACCGGCGGGGCGGTGTGCACCGCGCGCAGGGCGGGCAGCGCCGCGGTGTCCACCCGGGCGGTCACCTCGGCGGCGCCGACCAGCAGGGCGGCGCCCGAGTCGGCGAGCACGTGCCCCAGTTCCCGGCTGGTGAGCGTGGGGTTGACCGGCACCGCGACCAGGCCGGCCCGGAGCGCGGCCAGGTAGGTGACCACGAAGTCGGGGGTGTTGCCGAAGGCGACGGCCACCCGGGGCGGGTGCGCCGTGCCGTCGGGCGGCGGTGCGGCGGCGTGCAGCGCGCGGGCGGTGGCGGTGACCGCGGTGTCCAGGTCGGACCAGGAGAGCGTCCGGTCGCGCCAGTGCAGCGCGGCCCGGTCGCCGTGGTCGGCGGCCGCCCGGCGGAGCCGGTCGGCGAGGTTCGGCGCGGGGCTGTCGGCGGCGTCCTGCACGGTGGCTGAGTCTGGCACAGCCGCGTCCGCCGGACCATGCCCCGACCGTCGGCGCGGGTCCGCCGCACGGGACCGCAATTGGGATAGCGTGGGATTCCCGAGCGTGGGATCCAGATCTTCACCAGCCGGCGGAGGTGCCGCCGGACCGGCCCGTCCCGGCCGCCGCCGCGACACGCCGAGCGGAAAGAAAATCCGCTCCGACCTGGACTTCCATTCGCACCCAGGTTCCGGCGCGAAAGTCAACCACACGCGACGGACAACGGGTCCGGCGATAGTGCGACCGCACGGGAAATACTTCCGCTCTGTGTAACGGACTTGCCACGCGCGGGTGACGTTGGGCCTATCATCACTCGGGTCGGCTCACCCCATTTGCCGTGAGTCGACACCCCTCAGCCCGAGGAGGCCCCCGTGCCCGTGAGCGCATTGGACCAGCACCTCAAGGGGATCTGCCGCCCGCCGGCACGTCCCGGACCGGCCGTGCCCGACCGGGTCGTACCCGGCCTCGCGGTTCCGGCGCGGTCGCTGTCCACCTGGATCGGGGAGGCACGGTGACCACCTTCGGTTACGCGGACCGGCCGACCGGACTGACCGGCCCGACCCAGCGGAACCCGCTCAACGAGCGCGCCGACCCGGCCCCCCGCGCCGACGGCCTGCTCACCGCGCGCAGCGAGGCGGCCCGGCGGACGCGCAGCCGCACGCACCACGGCAACGAGGCGCCGCTGCGCCCGGCGCTGCCGGGCACCAACGCGAAACCGGCCGGCGGACGGCTCGGCGCACCGCCCCGCCCCGGCCCACCGACCCAGGTCCGGCGGGGTGAGGCGGCGACCAGCGCGGAGCCGTCCGCCGCCGAGACCGCCGTGCTGCCGGCGGTGACCGCCGGCGACACCGCGGTGCTGCCGGCCGTCCCGGCCGCCGCACCGGCCACCGGCTTCCCGAGCCGCCCCGACCCGTCCGACCCGGCCACCGAGGTCTGGGGGCTCGTCGAACGGGCGCAGGCCGGCGAGGCCGAGGCGTTCGGCCTGATCTACGACCGGTACGTCGACACCGTCTTCCGGTTCGTCTACTTCCGGGTCGGCAACCGCCAGCTCGCCGAGGACCTCACCTCCGACACGTTCCTGCGGGCGCTGAAGCGGATCGGCAGCTTCACCTGGCAGGGCCGCGACCTGGGCGCCTGGCTGGTGACCATCGCCCGCAACCTGGTCGCCGACCACTTCAAGTCCGGCCGCTACCGGCTGGAGGTGACCACCGGCGACGTCCTGGACGCCGACCGGGAGGACCGCGGGCCGGAGGGCAGCCCGGAGGCGGCGGTGGTCGAGCACATCACCAACGTGGCCCTGCTCACCGCCGTGAAGCAGCTCAACCCGGAGCAGCAGGAGTGCATCGTGCTGCGGTTCCTGCAGGGCTTCTCGGTGGCCGAGACGGCCCGTGCCATGGGCAAGAACGAGGGTGCCATCAAGGCGTTGCAGTACCGGGCGGTCCGGGCCCTGGCCCGGTTGCTGCCCGACGGCTTCCACGGCTGACCGACCCGACCCGTCCGCACCACCGGCGCAGTCGCCGGTGGTCGGCGTGTGTCCGACATCCCCCGCGGCACCGATCACACCCGGTGATTTCGCCGCCGATCGGGCCGTAACCGGCGACCGGCGCGAACCGTTTCTCCGGGTGCGACCAGTGGTTGTCCCGGCGTCCCCCGGGCCACCCGGTCCGGCGGGTCAGGTCGGCCGTCCCGGGCGACCCTCGGCCGCACGCTGCCACGGGTCGCTGGTGACGATGACGGCCACCCGGCCGTGACCAGCGGAAGGGGGTGCCCGCGGTGGACAGCGACCTCTTCTCCGGTCGGCGAGCCGAGCGCTTCGCGCAACTCCTCGACGAGGCCAACGGCGGACGCCGACACCACGTCCGGTCCCGGGCCGACCACGAGCTCACCGCGCTCGTCGAGGTGGGCCGGCGGCTCACCGTCGAACGGCCCACCGTCGACGTCGACAGCGAGTTCCGCACCGGCCTGCGGGCGATGCTCGTGGCCACCGCCGAGCGCGAAGGCGTCACCGCCGCAGCCGCCTCCGGCGCCGGCACCGGCCTGCGCGGTGCGTTGCTGCCGGCCATCACCGGCCGACGGGCCCGCGCCCGGGGCGCGATCCTGGTCGGCGTGGCCGCCGGCGCCATCGCGCTCTCCGGCATCTCCGCCGCCAGCGAGAACGCGCTACCAGGTGACGCGCTGTACGGCATGAAGCGCTCCACCGAACGCGCCCAGCTCGCACTCGCCAACTCGGACATCAGTCGGGGCCAGCTCTTCCTCGACTTCGCCCGCACCCGGCTCGACGAGGCCGCCTCGGTCCGCCACGACCGGCTCGGCTTCAGCGCCGTCCTGGACGACATGGACGCGGACACCCGCCAGGGCGTACGCCTGCTGACCACGGTGGCCGCGCAGCGCTCCGACCCGACGGCGCTGGACGCGGTGGACACCTTCCTCGCCGGCCAGCGTCGGGTGGTCAGCGGCCTGCTCGACCGGCCCGACCACGCCGACCGGGACCGCACCCGTCGCTCGCTGGCGCTGCTCGACGCGGCCGGCCGGCGCGCCGACGCGCTGCGCGAGGCGATCGCCTGCGGGCTGCCCGCGCCGACCGCCAGCGACACGCTCGGCCCCGCGCCGAGCACCTGCCCCGGCGAGCGCTGAGCCCACGGCCACACTTCTCCCGGCGGACACCCGACCGTCACGGCGGGCCGGATACGCTCGACGCGGAGCCCGTACACCGCCGTCGAGGGAGGGAGGTCGCCGTGACCGAGTCCCGCAAGGTGACGGTCAGCACCGACGTCCACGGCCACACGGCCGGCTGGGCGGAGACCCCGGCGGCACCGGCGACCACCGTCACGCCGGATCCGACCGCCGCCGCGTTCTTCGACGTGGACAACACGATGATGCAGGGCGCGTCGATCTACTGGTTCGCCCGCGGGCTGGCCGCCCGCAACTACTTCACCGCCGGTGACCTGGCCCGGTTCGCCTGGCAGCAGGCCCGGTTCCGACTGCTCGCCACCGAGCACGTGGGCACCATGTCGCAGGCGAAGGAGGCCGCGCTCGCGTTCGTGCAGGGCTGGCGGGTCGACGACGTGGAACGCCTCACCGAGGAGATCTTCGACGAGCTGATGGCGCCGCGCATCTGGGCCGGCACCCGCCGGCTCGCCCAGCGTCACCTCGACGCGGGCGAGCGGGTCTGGCTGGTCAGCGCCGCCCCGGTGGAGATCGGCCGGGTGATCGCGGCCCGGCTCGGCCTGACCGGCGCGATCGGCACGGTGGCCGAGGTGGTCGACGGCGCCTACACCGGCCGGCTGGTCGGCGACCTGATGCACGGGCCGGCGAAGGCCGAGGCGGTCACCCAGCTCGCCGCGGTGGAAGGGCTGGACCTGGCCCAGTGCGCGGCCTACAGCGACTCCGCCAACGACCTGCCGATGCTGTCGGTCGTGGGCCGCGCGGTGGCGGTCAATCCCGACCCGGCGCTGCTACGGCAGGCCCGCGAGCGGGGCTGGGACGTCCGCGACTTCCGCACCGGGCGCCGGGCCGTACGCATCGCGGTGCCCTCGACCGCCGCCGTCGGCCTGCTCGCCGGCGCGGTCAGCGCCGGCCTGGCCCTGCACCGCCGCCGCCAACGGGCCTGAGCCGCGCCGGTCAGGGGCCGAACGGGTCCGGCCGGCGTTCGAGCAACTTGTGCAGCGTCTGCTGGATGGTCTCTCGCACCTGGTCGGCGAGGTTGAACACGACAAGTGGGTCGTCCGCCGAGTCGCGCAGGTGCGCGGTCGGGATCGGCGGGCAGAACTCGATCAACCATTTGCTCGGCAGCGGCACCATGCCCAGCGGCCCCAGCCAGGGGAAGGTCGGCGTCACCGGGAAGTAGGGCAGCTTGAGCAGCCGGGCGAGCGGCTTGATGTCGGCGAGCATCGGGTAGATCTCCTCGCCCCCGACGATCGCCACCGGCACGATCGGGGTGCCGGTGCGCAGCGCGGCGGAGACGAAGCCGCCCCGGCCGAACCGCTGGAGCTTGTAGCGGTCGGCGTAGAGCTTGCCGACCCCCTTGAAGCCCTCCGGGAACACGCCGACCAGCTCGCCGTTGCCGAGCAGCCGTTCCGCGTCCGGGTTACAGGCGACGGTGCCACCGGTCTTGCGGGCCAGTTCGGAGACGACCGGCATCCGGAAGACCAGGTCGGCGCCGAGCAGGCGCAGGTAGCGGTGCGCCGGGTGCCGGTCGTGCACCGCGGTGGAGAGGATCAGCGCGTCCAGCGCCACGGTGCCGGAGTGGTTGCCCACCACCAGGCCGGCGCCGTCGGCCGGCACGTGCTCCAGGCCGCCGACCTCGGTGCGGAACCAGTCCCGGTAGAGCAGCCGGACCAGCGGGTGGAAGACCGCGTCGGTGAGGTCGCTGTCGAAGCCGAACTCGTCCACCTCGTAGTCACCGGAGAGCCGGCGCCGCAGGAACGCGAGCCCCTGCGCGACGCGGCGGTCCCAGTGGTCCCCCGGCCGGTCGGTAACGGCCGGCCCGGGCGCGCTGTCGGCCGCCGTGTCCCCGGCCGCCGGCACGGGCGCGGCCTTCTGCACGACCGCCTTCTTCGCCACGGCCTTCTTCGCCACGGCCTTTTTGGCGACCGCCTTCTTGGCGACCGGGCGGCCGGCGGCGGACCCCGAACCGTCGGTCCCGCCGGGTGCCGCGTCGGCCGGTGCCGCGGGCGCGTCGCCCCCGACGGCCGACTCGCGGATCGGGGTGGCCGGCTCGTCGGCGGAGGTGTCCGGCTCGTCGGCCGGTGCGGGCGGGCGGGCGGCCGGCGCGGTGACCGGCCGGTGTCCGTTGCGCCGCGCCGGCTCCGCGTCCGGCCCGGACCCGGCCGGGGGTACGTGGAACCGCGCGTCACGCCGCTCCGGCGAGCTGCTCACGGGCGCTCCCGGACGGTCGAGCGGACCTGGCGGATGCTCTCCAGCACCAGCTGCTCGGCGGCGGCGAGCTGATCCCGGGTCACGACCACCCCGCCGTGGTGGGCTCGGACGAAGTCGTCGAAGGCGGCGGCGGTCGAACGGGGGGTGAAGCCGAACTCGCGCTCCAGTCGGGTGGTGTCCACCACCCGACCGTGCACGAAGAGGTCGACCTGATCCAAACCGTAGCGGCCGAAACCCATGGTGCGGGCGATCGCGGCCACCCCGGCCAGGCCCGGCTCCAGCACCGGCACGGCCACCCGGCCGGCCCGGCGGATGGCCTGCGACAGCGACAGCACGCCCGGCCCGGCCACGTTGAACGTCCCCGGGTGCTCCTCGGCGACCGCGCGGTACAGCACCGTCAACGCGTCGTCGATGTGCAGGAACTGCAGGCGCGGGTCGCGGCCGAAGATGGTGGGCACGACCGGCTGGGAGAAGTAGCGGGTGAGCGTGGTGTCGGCGGTGTAGCCGATGAACGGGGCGAAACGCAGCACGGTCGCGGTGACGTCGGGGCGGCGGCGGCGGAAACCACGGACGTATCCCTCGATGTCGAGGATGTCGCGGCCGAACCCGCCGCGCGGCACCTCGCGCGGCTCGGTCTCCTCGGTGAAGACGGCCGGGTCGCGGAACGACACCCCGTACGCGGCGGTCGAGGACCGGACCACGAGCCGGCGCAGCCGGGGCGCGCGCTGGCAGGCGGCGAGCAGCTGCATGGTGCCGATGACGTTCTGTTCCTTCATCGCCGCCCGGCCACCCTGCTGCTGGTCGGGGGCGGTGACGAGCGCCAGGTGCACCACGGCGTCGACGTCGAGGTCGATCAGGAGGCCGCCGAGCGAGTCGAGGTCGAGGCGGACCAGCTCGACGTCGGTGAGCAGGTCGGCCAGCTCGGGGTTGGGCGGGGCCGGGTCGACGCCGATGACGCGTTCGATGCGCGGGTCGGCGGCGAGCCGGGCGGCGACGTTGGCGCCGAGGAACCGGCCGACCCCGGTGACGACGACGACCCCCGGGGCACCTGGGGTGCCACCGGGGGTCATGTCGTGCGCCTTGCGCGGCAGGCACGATCGAGCCGGGACGTCCGCGGCCTGATCACCTGAGCCTCCGAGGGTCGACAGTTGGCAAGTGGTGCCGGTGCCGGGTCAGCGCCCGGCCCCGGTCACTTGCCGAGACGGCGACGCTGGACGCGGGTCTTGCGCAGCAGCTTGCGGTGCTTCTTCTTAGCCATGCGCTTGCGGCGCTTCTTGACCACCGAGCCCATACGACAGCCTTTCGATGCAACGTGCGGGGCGGACCGGCAGGCACCACCGCACGGTGGCACCGTGCCCGCTTGCGGACAACGGACCGGACCAGCGAGGTGGGCAGGGCACACCAGGGTGCGATCTCGGTCGGGCTCCAGGGTAGCCGGAGAGCGTCAGCAGGACCAACGCGCCCCCGTCGATGCCCCTTTTCGTCGCACTCGGCGGCGGACCGCCGAGTGCGTCAGGCGGACTCCTGGAAGGCGCCTCGGAGGTATTCGTGCACGGCGTGCTCGGGCACCCGGAACGAGCGACCGACCCGCACCGCGGTCAGCTCACCGCTGTGCACGAGACGGTAGACCGTCATCTTGGAGACCCGCATGACCGTGGCCACCTCGGCGACGGTCAGGAACCTGACATCCGACAGCCGTGCGTCGGACTGCGACCCGGCCATGGCTCACCGACCCATTCCCGTGCCCGGCGCGTGCCACCGGGCAGGTGCTTCCGCCTCGACGAGCGACGCGCGTGTAACCAGTACGGTAGCGGGACGGCTGTGACCTGCGCGATCCCTTCCCACCTTTGATCATGGCGGGACACCCGTTCACCCCGTGTCCACCAGGGCTTTTTCGCCCGGACGGGTGGCTCGTCCCGTTCCCGCCGACCGGTACGCCTACTCGGCGCGCAACGCGACCACCGGATCGAGCCGCCCGGCCCGCTGCGCCGGCACCACCCCGAAGACGATGCCGACCGCCGCCGACACCCCGAAGGCGAGCGCCAGCGACCACCAGGTGATCGCGGCGGGGATCGGCGAGAACGCGTCGACGAGCAGCGCGGTGCCCACGCCGAGCGCCATCCCGGTCAGGCCGCCGATCGAGGTGAGCAGCACCGCCTCCAGCAGGAACTGCACCCCGATGTCCCGAGGTCGGGCGCCGACCGCCTTGCGCAGCCCGATCTCCCGGGTCCGCTCACGCACCGACACCAGCATGATGTTGGAGACGCCGACGCCGCCGACCAGCAGCGAGATGCCGGCGATGGCGGCCAGCACGCCGGTGAGCACGCCCAGGATGTCCCCGAGCACGCCGAGGATCTGCTGCTGGGTGACGGCACTGAACTCGGTGTCCGGGTGCCGGCGGGACAGCTCCGCCACGATTCGCTCGCCGAGCTGGTCGATCCGCTCCCGGTCGGGCGCCTTGACCGCGATGCCGTCGATCCGCTGGGTGCCCCACAGCCGCTGCGCGGCGGTCACCGGGACGTGCACCTCGTCGTCCCGGTCCACGCCGAGGCTCTGCCCCAGCGGGGCGAAGACCCCGATCACCCGGAACCGCACCCCGGCCAGCGTGACCTGCTGGCCGAGCGGGTCCCGGTCGGGAAAGAGCGCCCGGGCCACCGAGGCGCCGAGCACCGCCACCCGGCGGCTGGTGTCGACGTCGGCCCCGGTCAGGTAGCGGCCGCGTTGCAGCGATCGGGTGAACACCGACGGGGTGGTCTCCAGCACGCCCTGCACGGTGGTGAAGTCGGACCGGTTGCCGGCCCGCGCGGTCGCGCCGGACGCCACCGTCACCGCCACCCGGCCGGGGTCGCCGACCACCCGGGAGACGGCGTCGACGTCCTTGAGGTCCAGCGGGGACACCACCGGCGCGGTGCCCACCTCGATCTTGCCCGGCACCACCAGGAGCAGGTTCGAGCCGAGCCCTTCGACCTGCTGCTCCACCTGCTGCTTGGTGCCGGTGCCGATGGCCACCAGGATGACCACCGAGGCGACCCCGATGATCACGCCGAGCATGGTCAGCACGCTGCGCATCCGGTTGGCCCGCAACGCGTCCAGCGCCACCCGCCAGGCCTCGGCCAGCCTCATCCGGCGCCCCCGGTGGTGTGCGGAAGGCGTCCGGTGGCTCCGGTGGCGCCACCGGAGCCACCGGACGGGCGCCCCGGACCGCTTCCGGACGCGGACCGGGGCTCCGCGCTGGGAGCGGGATCCAGTGTCGCAGGTTCGCCGGCGCCGGCCGATCCCGGTCGATCATGAACGGTGTCGGACCGGATCAACCCGTCCCGCACCGCGATCCGCCGGCGCGCGCGGGCCGCCACCTCCTGGTCGTGCGTCACCATCACCAACGCCACCCCGGACTCGGCGTTCAGCCGCTCCAGCAGCTCCAGCACCGCCTCGCCGGTGACGCTGTCCAGGTTGCCGGTGGGTTCGTCGGCGAGCAGCACCGCCGGCTCGGTGACCAGCGCCCGGGCGATCGCCACCCGCTGCTGCTCACCGCCGGAGAGCTGGTTGGGCCGGTGGTGCAGGCGGTGCCCCAGCCCGACCCGGCCGAGCATCGCCGCCGCACGCTCCCGCCGTTGCCGCGCCCCGACGCCGCGATAGACCAGCGGCAGCGCGACGTTGTCCACGGCGGACGTGCGGGCCAGCAGGTGGAACGCCTGGAAGACGAAGCCGATGGTCTCGTTGCGCAGCGTCGCCAGCTCCGGTGCGGTCAGCGAGGCGACGTCCCGGCCGCCGATCACCAGCCGGCCGCCACTGGGCCGGTCCAGCCCACCGAGCAGGTGCATCAGCGTGGACTTGCCCGACCCGGAGGGGCCGATCACCGCCACGTACTCGCCCTGGGCGATGGTGAGCGACACGCCGCGCAGCGCGGACACCGACACCCCGTCCAGTTCGTACGTGCGGGACACGTCGACCGCCTCGACCGCGGCGACGGTCACGGGAGTTCCTGGCCGTCGGTGACCTGGTCGGCGCCGCGCACCACGACCCGGTCGCCGGCCCGCACCCCGTCGACGATCTGCACCAGGTCCTGCCCCTGCACGCCGACGGTCACCGGCACCCGGTCCGCCCGGCCGTCGCGCGACACCCAGACCGCGTCCCGCCCGTCGGCGGAGAAGACCGCCGAGGCCGGTACGGCCACCGCGTCGGCCGCCTCCCGCACCCGCAGCCGGACCACCGCGTTCATGCCGGGGCGGGGCGCCGGGGCGGCCTCCGCCTCGCCGAGCCGGCCGGCGCCCAGGTCCAGCCGGACCCGGTAGGTGACGCCGCCCCGCGCCGAGCTGGTCGGCAGCACGTCGACCGAGCGCACGGTCGCGTCGTACGTCGCGCCGGTCACCGCGTCCAGCTCCACCGAGGCGGGCACCCCGGCGCGCACCAGCAGCACGTCGGTCTCGTCGACCTCGGCGAGCAGGCCGAGCCGCGCGGTGTCCACCACGGTGAGCACCGGAGTACCGGCGGTGACCCGGCCCCCGGCCGGCACGGCGTCGTCCACCCCGGCCGGCGGCCCGCCCGAACCGGCCCCGCCCGACACCGACGGGTCGAGGCCGGGCGGCACCCCGCCGGCCGCCCCGAACAGCCCGGCCAGGTCGGTCGGCGCCGCCGCCCGGGTGCCGCCCGGCTGCACCACACCCGCGATCGGGGCGCGCAACGTCAACGCGTCGACGGTCGCCTTCGCCAGGTCGTACGCCTGCTGGGCCTGGAGGCGTTGCGCGGCCGACAACGCGCCGACGGCGCTGTTCAGGCCGGACACGCCGCGCTGCACGGCGGTGACCGCGCGGTCGGCGGCGCGGGCGGCCGACGCGTACTGCTTCTGCGCCGACTCGACCTGGAGCAGCAGCGCGGCGCGCGCCTGCGGGTCGCCGACCTTGCCGGCGGCGGCCCGGGCGGCGGCGAACGCCTCGTCGGCGGCCCGGTCGGTGCCGCGACGGTTGCCGCCCAGGTCGCCGACGCCGACGCCGCGGCCGGCCCGCTTCGCGGCACGCAGCGCGTCGCGGGCCTGGGCCAGCCGGTCCCGCGCGGACGGCGAGTCGACCACCGCGAGCACCTGCCCCTTGGCGACCCGCTGTCCGGGTTGGACACGCAGGGCGGCCAGGGTGCCGTCGGCGGGGGCGGTGAGGGTGGCGGCGGCCCGCGCGGTCACCGTGGCCGGCGCGTCGATGACCTCGGAGACCGGGGCGCGGCCGACCGGGGCGACGGTGACCGCCGGGGTGTCGTCGCCGCAGCTGGCGGCCGTGGTGCCGGTCAGCGCGACGGCGGCGAGGAGGGCGGTGAGCAGGCGGGGCCGCGTGGCTGGGCGCAGCCGCGGCGAGGGAGGGCGGGCCACCCGGCCCATGCTACGACCCGTCGACAGGCGTCGACGTCGTCGGCGCGTCGGGGGTGGCGCTCAGCCGGCGGCCGACCGGACGTAGGCGACGCAGTCGTCGTGCAGCATCGACCACGGGTCGCCGAACACCTCGTCGGCGGCCTCGGCCGGGGACCGGCGCTGGTGCACCACGGCCCGGAAGAAGTCCAGCACCCGCTGCTCGCCGTACCGGTCGACCAGGTGCCGCACGGCCAGGTACCCGACGCCGTAGGCACCGCCGACGCGGTCGTCGGTGGCGTCGTCGGCCGGCGCCACCGCGTCGAGCCGGCCGGCCCAGTCGCCGCGGACCAGCTTGCGCACCTCGGCCAGCCCGTCGTAGCGGTCCACCGGCTGGCCGTCCGTGCCGGCGTACTCGGCCAGCCCTTCCACCAGCCACCAGTCCGCGTGGTCCGCGTAGCCCTGGTCGGGCAGCGAGGAGGCGTGGGTCAGCTCGTGCCGCAGCAGGTCGTCGACGCCGCCCGGGGCGAGGCTCTGCGCGTTGAGCACCACGTCGTGACGGCCACCGCCGACCCCTACCGCGTACCCGGCGGTCCACTTCGGCCGGCCACCGCCGTACCAGCGCTGCCACTCGGCCTTGCCGGCGTAGTAGACCAGGTACCGGTCCGGCGGCGGCCCCACCGCGTACCGGTCGGCGACCCGGGCGGCAGCCTCGGCCTGGGCGAGCAGGCCGGGCAGCTTGGCCCGTTGGGCCGGCGTGGTGGCCACCAGCGCCCGCTTCCCGACCGCCACGGCCAGGTCGTTCACCGCCCAGGGACGGACGCCGGTCGGATCCGTGCGGGACGGCTCCACCGCGAGCAGCCGCGGCTGCTCCCCCACCAGCCGCCATCGCGTGCCCAGCCCGGTCGTGCTCGGCGCGCATCCCGGCACCACGAAGCAGTAGCCCACCGTCACCGTCAGCCGCCACTCCCCCGGCCGCCCGTCGACCGCCACCGGCACCCCGTCGGCGGCGGGCCGCCACACGGAGACCCGGAGCGCCCGCAGGGCCGCGTAACGCTTGGTCAGCGTCGGCCGCGCGGCCGGCTCCGCGACCGCGAGGAAACCGGTCCGGTCGCCACCGAGCAACGCGGCGGCCTGCCGGTCGAGCTGCCCGACCATCCGCTCGGCGAGCTGCCGCTCGGCCGCCGTCCCCCGGTGGGCCGGGCCCGCCGCCGGCCGTCCGGCCGCGTCCGGCGCCAGCTCCCGCAGGAGTACGCCGGGAACCGCGCCCGCCACCAGGCCGAGCGCGAGCCCGAGCGCGGTCCAGAGTGGCCACCGCCGCTTCCGCACCGGCGCGACGGGTACGGGCCACTGCGGCCCGGCCGGACCCGCCATGCTCGGTACCGGCGCGCTCGGAACCGGCGCGGGGGCGGTGGGGATCGACGGCGATGCGGCCGGCTTCGCGGCGGCGGCAGCTTCGCTCGGCTCGGGGTGAGCCGCCGTCACGGCGAGGATGACTGTGCTCGCCTCGCCCGTGCCCGGCGCCGAGGTGGGGACAGCATCGGTCGGCGCGGTTGCCACCGGGGTCGGGGCCGGAACGACTGGGCTGCCCACAGGGGCAACGGCTGTCGCCTCGGAAGCTGAGGCCGGCGCCGGACCGAGATCGGCCGCGCCCCGGCTGAGCGAGTTCTCGCTCGATTCCGGGCAGCCAGGCGGGCTCGCTTCCGGACCATCGGCGGCAGAAGCGGGCTCGGGCACGGCCGGACCTGGTACGGGCACGGCCGGACCTGGTACGGGCACGGCCGGACCTGGTACGGGCACGGCCGGACCTGGTACGGGCACGGCCGGACCTGGTACGGGCACGGCTGGACCTGGTTCCGACGCGACCATGTTCGCCTCGGACGCGGCTGGGCTCGACGCGGGCGCGACCGGATTCTCCTCGGACGTGGCCGGGCCAGGCGCGGGCGCGATCGGGCTCGACTCGGGCGGAACCACGGTCCCTCCGGGCACGACTGAATTCGGAGCGGGCGCGGTGGGCGGTGGACTGGACACCATCGGTCGAGGTGTGACCGGGGCGGCCTGCGGGAGTGCGCCGTCCGTCGGCGTCTTCGTCGAGGTCGGAGGCGGTGTCACCGCGTCAACGTCGGCGCGGGGGCGCTGCCCCTCGCCGTCGCCGCCGGCCTGTGGCTCGTCGCCGTCGGCTGCCCGGCCGGGAGGCTCCTCGTCGCCGTCGGTCACCGGCGAAGGGTACGACCAATCGGGCGTTCCGGGAAAGAGCCCTGCGCGCAATCGCAGGGCTCTTTCCCACGCCAGATCTTGGAAGCGTAGGGCCCCTCTGGCGGCCATTTGCTTCCAAGATCCAGGTGGGAAGCGGCAATCCGCGGGGATCTTGGTACCGATCCGCCCCTCCGCGGGCGGTCCCGTACCAAGATCGCGGGGCGCGGGGCGCGGGGCGCGGGACGCGGGACGCGGGACGCGGGACGCGGGACGCGGGACGCGGGACGCGGGACGCGGGACGCGGGACGCGGGACGCGGGACGCGGGACGGCGGGGTGGGTGGGGTGGGGTGGGCGGGGCGTGTCCCGGTCGGGCCTTGAGGATGGGTCAGACCGGGTCGCCGGAACGCAGCAGGAGGGACTTGTCGACGGCCCAGGCGAGCACCAGGGCCACGCCGGCGAGTGGGTGGCCGGCCAGGGCGAGCAGGACTCCGCCGGTGAGGAAGCAGGCCGCCTGGACGGTGAGCTTGGCCGGGGCGGGCAGCGGGACGGCGGCCCGTGGCGAGCAGAACACTCCCCACGTCACGGCGAGCGCCAGCGGCGCGCCCAGCCCGGCGAGCAGCCGCACCGGCCAGCCGGCGTCGAGCGTGAAGCCCCAGAACCCGGCCGCGGCGAGCAGCGCCAGTTCCAGCAGGAAGACGAGGCCCAGCAGCGCGGCCTTCGTCGCGCCACCGGCGGACGCCGGCCCGGCCCTCATCACGACCGCCAGCCGCGGTACGCGAGGTCGAGCCCGTCGATCATCCGGTCGAACGAGCGGTCGACGTCGCGGGGCAGCCCGAACCCGCCCGCCGCCTCCAGGGTGACGAAGCCGTGCACGGTGGCCCGGAACATCCGGGTGGCGTCGACTGCGGCGTCGCCCTCGACGCCGTACCCGCGCAGGATCGCGAAGATCGCGCCGACGGCACGCTCGGCGGCGGCCAGGTGTTCCGGGTCGCCGGGGTCGGGCGCCCGCTGGGTGGCAGGGTAGCGGCCGGGGTGCCGGTGGGCGTACGCCCGGTAGGCGGCGGCGACGGCGCGCAACGCGTCGCTGCCGGCCCGGCCCGCGGCGGCGCTGGTCAGCACGTCGGCGATCTCGGCGGTGGCCAGGACGGCGAGCTTCTGGTGCAGCGCGTCGACGCCGCGCACGTGCTTGTAGAGGCTGGGCAGCGCGACGCCGAGCCGGCCGGCGAGCGCGGCCAGGGTCAGCCGGTCGTGTCCGACCTCGTCGACGAGCACGGCGGCCTCCCGGACCACGGTCACCGGGGTCAGGCCGGCCCTAGGCACGCGCGGTCACCGTCAGGAACTCGACCAGGTCGGCGGCGGTGGCGTCGGGCTGGTCGGCGTGCGGGTAGTGGCCGGAGTCGGCGACCATGCGCGCCTCGGCGACGGCGAACTGCCGGCGGGCGGCCCGGGCCTCGGCGCCCGGGTCGGGGAAGTCGGGGTCCTTGGTGCCCATCAGCACCAGCACCGGTTGCCGCACCTGGGCGGCCCGCGCGGTCCAGTGCGGGTCGACCGGCGCGACCACGCCGCGCACCGCGTCCATCCGGCCGCGCAGCTTGGCGACCAGTTCCTTGCGGTACGCGGCGTCGTCGGCGGGCCGCCCGCAGGGGAACAGGGTGCGGTGGAACATCCCGAACAGCCGAGGGCTGCGCAGCACGGCGGCCTGGAGGGCCCGCATCGCCGGGTTCGGCTTGGGTCGGGTGGTGAACGGGCTGATCTGCACGATGCCGCTGACCAGCTCGGGCGCCTCGGCGGCGGCGAAGACCACGCCCGCACCGCTGGACGAGCTGCCGACCAGCGTGGCCGGCCCGCCGCCCAGGGCCCGCACCACGGCGAGCAGGTCGCCGCCGACCTCGGCCGGGGCGTAGGTGGGCCAGTGCGGGCTGGAGTCGCCGTGCCCGCGTACGTCGACCGAGGCGACCCGGTAGCCGGCCGCCACCAGCAGCGGCGTCAGGTGCCGGAAGGCCGCCCGGTTCTCCCCCATGCCGTGCGCGAGCACCACGAGGGGCCCCGAGCCGTGCACCTCGTACGCGATCGTCCCGCCGTCCCGCGCCACCTGGCTAACAATCATAGCCATAAAGCTAATGTCATTAGCTTTGCCCGTCAAGGCTTGACCTGAACCCGACCTGAGGTCGCACGATCACCGGCATGCCGATCTCCGCCGACACCCACGTCCGCCTCGCCCGGCCCAGCCGCGACCTGACCGCAGCCGAGCGGTTCTACGCCGACGGCCTGGGCCTGGACGTGCTCTACCGGGGGGCGCCCGACGGGCCGGGCGAATACCACCTGGTCATGCTCGGCCTCCCGGGCGCCGGCTGGCACCTGGAGCTGTTCGGCGGCGCGGCGCTGACCGTCGACCCGCGGCCGGCCGAAAACGACCTGTTCGTGCTCTACCTGGACGGGCCGGTCGAGGACGCGCTGGTGACCGGACTCGAACGGGCCGGCGGGACCAGGGTCTCCGCCGGCCCGTACTGGGACAGGTGGGGGATCGCGTTCGCCGACCCGGACGGCTACCGCCTCGTGCTGTCCACCCGGACCTGGTCGAACGACTGACTCACTTCTTCGACATCACCGCGCGGCCGAAGAACGCCAGGTTGGCCGGACGCTCGGCGAGCCGGCGCATCAGGTAGCCGTACCACTGGTCGCCGTAGGGGACGTAGGTGCGCACGGTGTAGCCCTCGCCGACCAGGCGCGTCTGCTCCTCCGGGCGGATGCCGTAGAGCATCTGGAACTCGAACCGGCCCGGTTCGCGGTCGAACCAGCGCGCCCGGTCCTCGCCGATGGCGATCAGGCGCGGGTCGTGGGTCGCCAGCATCGGGTAGCCGTCGCCCGCCATCAGCACGTTCATGCAGCGCACGTACGACTTGTCGACCTCGCGGGCGGACTGGTAGGCCACCGACTCGGGCTCCTTGTAGGCGCCCTTGCACAGCCGCACCCGCGAGCCGGCGGCGGACAGCTCGCGGCAGTCCGACTCGGTGCGCCGCAGGTAGGCCTGGAGCACCGCACCGGTCGACGGGTGGTCCTTGCGCAGCTTGGCGAGGATGTCCAGCGTCGAGTCGGTGGTGGTGTGGTCCTCCATGTCCAGGGTGACAGTGGTGCCCACCGCGTCGGCCGCCGCGCAGATCTGGCGCGCGTTGTCGTACGCGAACTGCTCGTCGAACGCCTGGCCGAGCGCGGACAGCTTCACGCTGACCTCGGCGGCCGGGGTGAGCCCGGCGGCGCCGAGCAGACGGAGGAGTGTGAGGTATTCGTCCCGGGTGGCGGTCGCCTGCTCACCGGTGGTGGTGTCCTCGCCCAGATAGTCGAGGGTGACCGCTTGGCCGTCGGCGACGAGTGCGCGGGTCGCGCGCAGCGCGTCGTCGGTGCCGGCGCCGGCGACGAACCGGCGGACGACGTCCCGGGTGAACGGGGCCGTCGCGACGAGCCGCTCCACCTGGGATGACCGGGAGGCGGCGAGGATGACGGAACGGAGCATGAGCCGAGCGTAACGCCCACCCCCGACCCCCCGCCGGGCAGCCGAAGTAGCGACGATCGGCTACAACGTTCACGTGGAACGACACCCCCGACGCCGCCTCCGCTCCGCCACCGTGCAGCTCGGCGCGCTCACCGCGCTGGCGCTCGCGCTCTCCGGCTGCAACAACGGCTACGACGACGACGATGACGACTGCGCGCTCGGCCCGGCCGGCGGCGGTGGCGACACCGTCGCGGTGGCCCTGCGGGTTCCCGCGCCGGCCACGGCCGCGCGCGGCGACGCCGCCCCGGCCGCCGCCGCGCTGCCCGAGCGCGGCGGCTTCGGCTCCCACCTCGCCTCCTGCGGCGGCTGACGTGCGCCGGGAGGCGAGCACGCCGCGCCCCGAGTGGGACGACACCATCCGGGCCCAGGGCCTGGTGTACGTCGACACCGAGCTGCCCGACGGCGAGATCATGTCGTACTGGGACGAGACGGCCGCGTACGCCTTCACGCTGGACGAGGTGCTGCGGCTGGAGGAGGCGACCGAGGAGCTGCACCGGATGTCGGTGGCCGCCGCCGAACACGTGGTGGCCCGCCGCCGCCACACCGAGTTCGGCATCCCGGAGTGGGCCGCCGAGGCGGTCGCCCGCTCGCTGCGGGAGGGCCCGCCGACGCTCTACGGCCGCTTCGACCTCGCCTACGACGGCAGTTGGCCGCCGAAGATGCTGGAGTACAACGCCGACACCCCGACCGCGCTGGTCGAGGCGAGCATCGTGCAGTGGTACTGGCTGGAGGACGCCCGCCCGGACGCGGACCAGTGGAACAGCCTGCACGAGCGGCTGGTCGGCGCGTGGGCCCGGATCGGCGCCGGGCTGCACGAGCCCCGGGCGCACGTGGTCTGGTCGAACGAGGAGGAGTCGGGCGAGGACCAGATCACCGCCGGCTACCTGGCCGAGACCGCCCGCCAGGCGGGGCTGGACGTGACGCTCATGCCGATCCAGCGGGTCGGCTGGGACGGGCGGCGCTTCGTCGACGCCGACGACCGGCCGATCACCACCTGCTTCAAGCTCTACCCGTGGGAGTGGATGCTGGCCGAGCCGTACGGGCCGCCGGCGCTGGACCCGGGCACCCCCACCACCTGGATCGAGCCGGCCTGGAAGTTGCTGCTGTCGAACAAGGCGCTGCTGGCCGTGCTCTGGGAGCTGTATCCCGGGCACGAGTTCCTGCTGCCCGCCTACCTCGACTCGCCGCGCGGGATGACCGAGTACGTGGCCAAGCCGCTGCTCGGCCGCGAGGGCGGGTCGGTACGCATCGTCACCGGCGGCTCCGAGATCACCAACCCAGGGATCTACGGCGACGAGGGTTTCTGCTTCCAGGAGTTCCGGGCGTTGCCCCAGTTCGCGGGCAATCACACAGTGCTCGGCAGCTGGATCGTCGACGGCGAGTCGGCCGGCGCCGGGGTCCGCGAGAGCGAGAGCCTCATCACAGACGGTTACGCGCGGTTTCTACCCCACTACATCGACGCGCCACGCCCGGTCTGAGTCGTCTACCGTTGGGGTCGTGAACTTCGACGCGTACGCCCGGACCGGGGTCGAGCTCGTCAACGCCCGGCTGGACGACCTCGACGGCCTGCGGGCCCTCTTCCCGGACGAGAACGCCTGGATGCGCGACGAGGTCGCGGAACGGGACCTGGCGATCTTCCGCCGGGCGCAGAAGCGCCTGCGGGACGTCTTCGAGTACGGCACCTCAGGAAGGGACGCCGACGCGGTGACCGAGCTGAACGCGCTGCTGGAGGCGTTCCCGGTGCAGCCGCGCATCTCCGGCCACGACTCCTCCGACTGGCACATGCACGTGACCAGCCGGGGCGCCTCGGTCTCCGCCGAATACCTGGCCGGCGCGGTCTGGGGCCTGTCGGTCTGGCTCTGCGAGTACGGCAGCGCCCGCTTCGGCGTCTGCGCGGACGAGCGCTGCGGCAACGTCTACCTGGACACCTCGTCCAACTGCTGCCGGCGGTTCTGCTCGGAGCGCTGCGCCACCCGCTCCCACGTGGCCGCGCACCGGGCCCGCAAGCGGGCCGCGGTCGGCGAGCAGGCCGTCCCGGCCCAGCCGCTCGCCCCGGTCAGCTGACCTTCGGCGGCCGGCCGGGCTCCGGTCAGACGTCGACCGGCGAGGGGGCGGTCAGGTTCGCGCGGGCGAACTCCAGCGACTCGCGCAGGTCCGCCTCGCGGACCGCGCGGCTCTTCGCGCCCCGGGTGGTCACCTCCACCGCGACCGAGCCGGTGAAGCCGCGCCCGGCCAGCGACCGGAGCAGCTCCGCGCAGGGCTGACCGCCCCGACCGGGCACCAGGTGCTCGTCGCGCCCCTCTCCGGTGCCGTCACCCAGGTGCACGTGCGCCAGCCCGGCGCCCATCCGGTCGGCCATCGCGAGCGCGTCGGTGTGCGAGGCCGCGCAGTGCGACAGGTCCAGCGTGTAGGAGGCGTAGCCGGTGTCGGTCGGATCCCAGCCCGGCACGTACGGCACGAACTGCCGGCCGGCCATCCGCACCGGGAACATGTTCTCCACCGCGAAACGCAGACCGCCGAACTGCCCGCCGATGGCGTCCAGCCCGTCAGCGAACGTGCGCGCGTAGTCACGCTGCCAGGTGAACGGCGGGTGCACCACCACGGTGGGCGCCTCCAGCGTCTCGGCCAGCTCGGCGGCCCGCCGCAGCCGCTCCCACGGGTCGGGGCTCCACACCCGTTGGGTGACCAGCAGGCAGGGCGCGTGCACCGAGAGCACCGGCACGCCGTAGTGCTCGGAGAGCCCCCGCAGCGCGCCCGCGTCCTGGCTCACCGGGTCGGTCCAGACCATCACCTCGACGCCGTCGTACCCGAGCGCGGCGGCGAGCTGGAACGCCGCCGCGGTCCGTTCCGGAAAGACCGAGGACGTGGACAGGAGCACCGGGACGCGGGAAGTCACACCCCTCAGGGTAGCCGCACCCGTGGGGAAGCATCGGGACGAGCAGCCGCAAAGCGCCCAGAGCGGCCGCGCGGATCACATCGGCGCGAGCTGATCCAGCCGGCGCAGGATGACCCCCTCGCGCAGCGCCCAGGGGCAGATGTCGAGGCACTCCACGTCCAGCCGGCGCATCACCGCCTCGGCCACCACCGCGCCCGCCAGGAGCTGGTGCGCCCGCTGCGCGCTGACCCCCTCCAGCTCGGGCAGGTGGGTCGGCGGGATGTGCCGGACGAAGCCCAGCACCTGCCGCAGCCCGGTGCGGGTCAGGCTGCGCCGGGCCCACAGGCCCGCGCCGGACGGCGCGGCCCCGGCCAGCCGGGCCAGCGTGCGGAACGTCTTCGAGGTGGCCACCGGACGCTCCCAGCCCACCTCGGTCAGCTGCTTCACCACCGGGTCGAGCTGCGCGTCCACGTACTCCCGGAGGTCCTCCACGGCCTCGGCGGACGGCGGCATCAGACCGGCCGGGTCGACCGCCAGCCGCTCCCGACTGAGCCGGCCCGCGCCGAGCGGCAGCGAGATCGCGACGTCCGGGTGCTCGTCGATGCCGGCGGCCAGCTCCAGCGAGCCGCCGCCGATGTCGAGCGCCAGCAGCCGGCCCGCGGACCAGCCGAACCACCGCCGCACCGCGAGGAACGTCATCCGCGCCTCGTCCGCGCCGGAGAGCACCTCCAGGCGTACGCCGGTCTCGTCACGGACCCGGGCCAGCACCTCGGCGGCGTTGGTGGCGTCGCGGACCGCGCTGGTGGCGAACGCCAACAGATCCTCGGCACCCAGCCCGTCGGCCGCCGCCCGGGCCATGCCGACGGCCTTGACCAGCCCGTCCGCGCCGGCGCCGGTCAACGCGCCGTCCGGGCCGATCTGCTCGGCCAGCCGGAGCACCACCTTCTCCGAGTGCGCCGGCCAGGGATGCGCGCCGTGGTGGGCGTCGACCACCAGCAGATGCACCGTGTTGGAACCGACGTCGAGGACACCCAGTCGCATGCAAGAACCCTAGGCGCAACACGTTTCGTCGGCTCGCCGGCCGGCCGGGGTGACCGCGCGTACGCTGGTCCGGGTGACAGGGCAGATCGAGCTTCACGTGCTGGTGGACGACCCGGCCGACCCGCGCAGCCGCGAGGTCGGGCTGGACTTTCCCCGGGAGTGGATCGAGTTCGCCGACCCGGCCGACCCGAAGCACGTGGTCCGGGCCGACCTGACCTGGCTGCTCTCCCGCTGGACGTGCATCTTCGGCTCGGGCTGCCACGGCATCGTGAAGGGCCGGGCGGCCGACGGGTGCTGCTCGCACGGCGCGTTCTTCACCGACGCCGACGACGAGAAGCGGGTCCGGGCGGCGGTCAAGCGCCTCACGCCGGAGACCTGGCAGCACTTCCGTCGCGGCTTCAAGAACTGGACCGAGAACGACACGGTCGACGGCAAGACACCGGCCCGGCGCACGGCCACCCGCGACGTGGACGCGCCGTGCGTGTTCCTCAACGACGCCGACTTCCCCGCCGGGGGCGGCTGTGCGCTGCACGCCCAGGCGCTGCGCGACGGGGTGCACCCGCTGGAATACAAGCCCGACGTCTGCTGGCAGCTGCCGGTCCGCCGGGACCAGGAGTGGCACAAGCGGCCGGACAACACCAAGGTGCTGATCTCCACGCTCGCCGAGTTCGACCGGCGCGGCTGGGGTGCCGGCGGTCACGACCTCGACTGGTGGTGCACCTCCTCGACCGACGCGCATGTCGGCGCCGACCCGATGTACGTCTCCTACGGTCCGGAGCTGACCGCGCTGATCGGTGCGCCCGCGTACGCGAAGCTGGCCGAGCTCTGTGCCGCCCGCCAACGCCAGGGCCAGATCGCCCCCCACCCCGCCAGCGAGTAAGGAAGGGCCCCCTCTTAACGCCTCCGGTAGAGGAAGGGGCCCCTCTTAACGCTTCGGCAGCGCCGCGTCGACCAGGGCGCGGGCGGTGCTGCGGGCTGCCTCGGCGATCGCCGGGTCGCCGTCGAGCACGCCGCCGGCCAGGCCGCCGTCGAGCAGCAGGGTGAGCTGCCGGGCCAGCAGCTCCGGCTCGGCCGCCCCGGCCTGCCGGGCCAGGTCGGTCACCCAGGCCCGCACCGCGTTCTTGTGCGCGACCGTGCGGGCGTGCACCGGGCTGCCGGCGGGTGACTCGGCGGCGGTGTTGATGAACGCGCAGCCGTGGTAACCCTCCCGGCGGCAGGCGCCGGTGAGCGCGTCGAACATCCCGACGAGTTGCGCGCGAGGGTCGTCACCGGCGGCCCCAGCGGCGGCGTGCAACGCGCCGGACCAGGCCTGGTCGACCTTGTCCAGGTACGCCAGGACCAGGTCGTCCTTGCTCGGGAAGTGCTTGTAGAGCGTGGCCTTGGCGACGCCCGACTCGGCGATCACCGTGTCGACGCCGACGCCGCGCGGCCCGTACGCGTAGAAGAGCCGGAACGCGGTCTCCAGGATGCGGTCCCGGGCGGTGCCGGCGGGGGTACGGGCCATCGGTCCTCCCTGTCGTGGTCCGCCGAAGTCTACAGACAGGTACGTCTTCTTCACGCTTCCAGTAGACAGACCTGTCTGTTAGTCTCGACCGCACGAGGCGGGCGCATCGGCGCCCCCCGATTCCGGAGGACGGATCCGACATGCGCATCGCAGTACTGGGCACCGGCATGGTGGGCCGCGCCGTCGCCGCCCGCGCGGCCGAGCTGGGGCACGAGGTGGTCGTCGGCACGCGAGACGTTGCCGCCACCCGTGGCGGGGAGTGGGGCGGGTGGGCCGCCGACCACCCCGGCATCACCCTCGCCGGCCACGCCGACGCCACCGCCGAGGCCGACCTGGTGGTGAACGCGACGAACGGCGACGGCTCCCTCCCCGCCCTCGACGCGGCGGGGGCGGAGAACCTGGCCGGCAAGATCCTGCTCGACATCGCGAACCCGCTCGACTTCAGCCAGGGCTTCCCGCCCACCCTGTCGGTCGTCAACGACGACTCGCTCGGCGAGCGGATCCAGCGCGCGTTCCCGCGTACCCGGGTGGTGAAGGCGCTCAACACGCTCACCGCCGACCTGATGGTCCACCCTCGGCAACTCGCCGACGGGGACCACAGCATCTTTGTGTCCGGCGACGACGCCGACGCGAAGAGGGTGGTCACCGAGCTGCTGACCAGCTTCGGCCACACCGACGTGATCGATTTGGGCGACATCACCACGGCGCGGGGCACCGAGATGCTGCTGCCGATCTGGCTGCGCCTCTACGGCCGGCTGGGCACGGCGCTGTTCAACGTCAAGGTCGTGCGCTGAAGGCCGGCACCCGTTCTCGGGTGCCGGCCTTCGCGTGTGTGCTTACTTGGTCCAGTGCTGGTTGACCAGGTCGGTGGCCTGCTTCTCCCACTGCGCGTACGCGTCCGGGTAGGCCGAGACCTGCACGGTCTGGGCGGCCTTGGTCAGCGGCATGTCCTGCCAGCCGTCGACCTGCTTCAGGCCCTTGAGGAACGCAAGCGTCGAGTACTCGGGGTCGGTGATCTGCTCCGGGCTACCCCAACCGGAGGAGGGGCGCTGCTGGAACAGGCCCAGCGAATCGTGATCGTTCTTGTCGCCGAGGTGGCCCAGGTTCTCCAGCTTCGACTCCTGCAAGCTGGTGGCGATCGAGACGACCGCGGCGCGCTCGGGCAGGCCGGCCTTCTTCGTCGCGGCGATGATCGCCTTGACGTTGGCGGTCTGCTCGTCGTTCAGGCTGATGGTCGACTGCTCACCCTGCACCGTGGCGACCGCGACCGGCTTGGTCGAGGCGGCGTGGGCGGGGGTGTCGGCGTGCGCGGCGATCGGACCGGCGAACACACCACCGGTGAAAGCCAGACCAGCAATACCGAGAATGCTCTTACGCAGGATCGTGTTCATGAGGGGCTCCATTCGGGGGTCGACGCACCACCGTCCGGGGGGACGGGAGTGCGGGGGCACCGTCAGGCGCTCAAAGATCAAGGGGTCCGGCTGCTCGCGTTGCGGCGCCGGGAGTGTGTGTAACGACCGGGCGGCCACCGTCATTCCCTCGGGGGGCGGGGCCATGGGGCTTGCCTTCCTCGGTCGTTCACCGGGTTACAACGCCCCGCCCCCGCCGACGATTCCGTCGTCAGCGTGCCGCCCACCACCGCCGAACCGGATATCGGGCCCAGTCGGCGCATCCCGCGCCCTGCCCGACCCCGCAACGTCGTCGATCTTGGAGTTGCGGCGCCATGATATGTCAGATTTCGACCATTATCGGAAGTGCCACAAGTCCAAGATCGACGACGGCCAGGCCGGAGGGCGCGAGCTGGCGCCATCGGCGGATCGGCGGGGCTGGGCGGGTGCTGTGGCGTTAGGAGGGGGCCCCTCTTATGCAGAATGCGTTAACAAGGGGCCCCTCCTAACGCACGGCGCAGGTAGGGCGCTCACGGCTCGAACTTGTAGCCCAGACCTCGTACGGTGACGATGTAGCGCGGCGTGGACGGCTCCGGCTCGATCTTGGAGCGCAACCGCTTCACGTGCACGTCAAGCGTCTTGGTGTCGCCCACGTAGTCGGCGCCCCACACCCGGTCGATGAGCTGACCCCGGGTGAGCACCCGGCCGGCGTTGCGCAGCAGCAGCTCCAGCAGCTCGAACTCCTTGAGCGGCAGCTGGACACCGGCCCCGTCCACGGTGACCACGTGCCGTTCGATGTCCATCCGGACCGGGCCGGCGGCCAGGGTGGGCGCGCCCGTCTCGTTCGCCTCGGCGCTCTGCCGGCGCAGCACCGCCCGGATCCGGGCGACCAGCTCACGCGGGGAGTACGGCTTGGTCACGTAGTCGTCGGCGCCGATCTCCAGGCCGACCACCTTGTCGATCTCACTGTCCCGGGCGGTGACCATGATGATCGGGACGTGCGACCGCTGGCGGAGCTGGCGGCACACCTCGGTGCCCGACATCTCCGGCAGCATCAGGTCGAGCAGCACGATGTCCGCGCCGGTCCGGTCGAACTCGGTGAGGGCGGAGGTGCCGGTCGCGGCGACGGAGACCTCGAACCCCTCCTTGCGGAGCATGTAGGACAGGGCGTCGGAGAACGACTCCTCGTCCTCGACCACCAGTACGCGGCTCAACGGGTGTTTCCTTTCCTGTGGTCAGACCTGCCGGAGCTCGGCCGGGCCGGCCTCGATCCCAGCGGAGGCGAGTGTCGCCTCCAGGTCGTCCGGGGGGCGGGCAGGCAGCCGGAGGGTGAACGTCGACCCACCACCAAGAGTGCTCGACACATCCACCCGGCCGCCATGGTTGCTGGCGATGTGTTTGACGATGGCCAGCCCCAGGCCGGTGCCGCCGGTCGAGCGCGAGCGGGCCTGGTCGGCGCGGTAGAAACGCTCGAAGATCCGGTCGACCTCGTTCGGGGCGATGCCGATGCCCTGGTCGGCCACCGCGATCTCGACGTGCTCGTCGGCGCCCCGCACGGTCACCCGGACCGTGGTGTCCTCGGCCGAGTAGTTGACCGCGTTCTCCACCAGGTTCGCCACCGCGGTGGCGAGTTGGCTGTCACTGCCGTACACGGTCAGGCCCCGCTGCCCGCCCACGACGATCTCCACCCGGCGGGCGGTGGCCGCGGTGCGGGTCCGGTCGACCACCTCGGCGAGCACCCAGTCCACGGAGACCGGTTCGGGTGCGGGCTGCGGCTCGGCGCCCTGGAGCCGGGTGAGTTCCAGCAGCTCCTGCACCAGCCGGCCGAGCCGGGTCGACTCGTGCTGGATCCGCTCGGCGAAGCGCCGCGCGGCGACCAGGTCCTCGGACAGGTCGGGCGCGCCGTCACCGGTCGGTTCGGTGGCGTCCACCAGCGCCTCGGCGAGCAGTTGCAGGGCGCCGATCGGGGTCTTCAGTTCGTGGCTGACGTTGGCCACGAAGTCCCGGCGCACCCGGGCCAGGCGGTGCGACTCGGTGACGTCGACAGCCTCGATCGAGACGTAGCCGGCACCCAGCCCCATGGCGCGCAGGTGCACGCCGAGCGGGTTGTCACCGGCGCTGTCGCGGCCCCGGGGCAGGTCGAGCTCGATCTCGCGACGCACCCCCGTGCGGCGGACCTGGCCGGCGAGGGTACGGATCAGGGGGTGCGCCGCGATCGCGCCCGGCCCCGGCCCGGCCCGGAGCAGGCCCATCGCCCGGGCGGCCGGGTTCACCAGCACGGGCACGTCGTCGGAGTCGAGCACCACCACGCCGGCGCGCAACGAGTCGATCGTCTTGCGGCCGAGCCCGGATAGGCCCCCCTGCTGGTCGTCCGGAATCGTCGGCCTCCCTGCGTCACGACGGGAGGTCCCGCCGCCCCGCGACGCCCGGAGGCGCCGCCACTCCCCTATCGGCCCGGACAGCATCGCCCCGGCGACCAGTCCGGTCACCAGCGCCACGGCCACCGCGATGGCCACCGCCCATTCCACCCGGCGATCGTAGGGTCATTGTTAACCCAGAGATCGGTCACAAAGGGACGAATCACTCTCGCTTCCGGGAATGTTCACCCACGGGTCCCGCGTCGTTCATCCGCGTTCACCCTGGTGCCGGCCGTCCGGCCTACCGTGGGGCGCGCACCTGCTCACGCCGTACCCGAACCGGGCAACGGCCACCGACCCCAGGAAGTGACGATGCGCGACGAGTTCCGGGCCGACCTGCAGATTGTCAGCCAACTGCTGGTGGACATGGCCGAGGCGGTGCGCGCGGCCATGCGGCAGGCCACCAGAGGGCTGCTCACCGCCGACCGCGCGGCGGCCGAGACGGTGATCGCGCGGGACGCCGAGATCGACGAGCTGTACAAGCACGTGGAGGAGCGGGTCTGCGATCTGCTGGCCCGGCAGGCGCCGGTCGCCTCCGACCTGCGCGCCATGATCACGGCCCTGCACGTGGCCGCCGACCTGGAGCGGATGGGCGACCTGGCCGACCACGTGGCGAAGACGGCGTTGCGCCGGCACCCCTCGCCGGCGGTGCCGGCCGAGCTGCGGCCGGTCTTCACCGACATGGCCGGCATCGCCGACCGGATGGCCGAGAAGATCGGCGCCGTGCTGGCCAAGCCCGATGCCGACGTCGCCGCGGAGTTGGACCGGGACGACGACGCGATGGACGACCTGCACAAGAGCCTCTTCGGCGTGCTGCTCGGCGAGGACTGGCCGTACGGGGTGGAGACCGCGATCGACGCCACCCTGCTGGGCCGCTTCTACGAGCGTTTCGCCGACCACGCGGTGAACGCCGGCGAACACGTGGTGTACCTGATCACCGGCGCCCCGTCGGCCTGACCCACCGGGGGTAAGGAGGGGCCCCTTCTTAACAGGGGAGTGTTAAGAAGGGGCCCTTCCTCTACCGGAGGCGTTAAAAGGGGGCCCCGCCTTACATCAGCGGCCCTGGTTGGCCACCGCGGCGGCGGCCGCCTTGGCGGCTTCGGGGTCCAGGTAGGTGCCGCCCAGGACCTGGGGGCGCAGGTCGGGGTCCAGGTCGTAGCGCAGCGGGATGCCGGTCGGGATGTTCAGCTTGGCGATCGCCTCGTCGGAGATCTGGTCGAGGTGCTTGACCAGCGCGCGCAGCGAGTTGCCGTGCGCCGCCACCAGCACCGTCCGGCCGGCCAGGATGTCCGGCACGATCGAGTCGTACCAGTAGGGCAGCATCCGCTCGACGACGTCCTTGAGGCACTCGGTGCGCGGCATCAGCTCGGTCGGCAGCAGCGCGTACCGGGGGTCGCCGACCTGCGACCACTCGTCGTTGTCGTCGATCGGCGGCGGCGGCGTGTCGTACGACCGGCGCCAGAGCATGAACTGCTCCTCGCCGTACTCGTCGAGGGTCTGCTTCTTGTTCTTGCCCTGGAGGGCGCCGTAGTGGCGCTCGTTGAGCCGCCAGGAGCGGCGCACCGCGATCCAGTGCCGGTCGGCGGCGTTCAACGCCAGCTCGGCGGTGCGGATCGCCCGGCGCATCACGCTGGTGTGCACCACGTCCGGCAGCAGGCCGTGCTCGCGGAGCAGCTCGCCGCCGCGCCGCGCCTCGGTCTCACCCTTGGCGGTCAGGTCGACGTCGACCCAGCCGGTGAAGAGGTTCTTGGCGTTCCAGTCGCTCTCGCCGTGCCGCAGCAGGACCAGCGTCCCGATGGTGGGTCCTTCGCTCGCAGTCATGCGGATCATCCTGCCGTACCGGCCGGGCGGACACGCGGGGACCTGTGGTGACGACCACCACGTGGAAATGCGGATGACCGACGTTCCGGCGCGGCACTAGGTTGTAAGGCGTCCGAGATTGATCGGTCATTACCGAACGGGGGGCGTCGGGATGCGGACGGTGCGGGGTTGGTTCCGGGACACGGCGGGCGGGCTGCCGCGTTCCTTCTGGTACCTCTGGACCGGCACGCTGATCAACCGGCTCGGCTCGTTCGTGCTGATCTTCCTCGCCATCTACCTGACCCGGGAGCGGGACTTCTCGGCCGCGCAGGCCGGCCTGGTGATCGGGCTCTGGGGAGTGGGTGGCGCGGTCGGCACCACCGTCGGCGGCACCCTCACCGACCGCTGGGGCCGGCGACCCACGCTGCTCACCGCGCACCTCGGCGCGGCCACCATGATGGTCGCGCTCGGCCTGGCCCGGCCGCTCTGGGCGGTGGCGGTGGGCGCGCTGCTGCTCGGCATGTTCGCCGAGGCGGCCCGCCCGGCCTTCGGCGCCATGATGATCGACGTGGTGCCGGAGAAGGACCGGCTCCGCGCGTTCTCGCTGAACTACTGGGCGATCAACCTCGGCTTCGCCTGCGCCGCCGTGCTGGCCGGTCTCGCCGCCGAGGCCGGCTACCTGCTGCTCTTCCTGGTGGACGCGGCCACCACGCTGGTCACCGCGCTGATCATCTTCACCCGGGTCCGGGAGACCCTGAACCGGCCGGCCGCCCCGGTCACCAAGGGCGCAACGGCGCCGGCCGGAGCGCTGCGCACCATCCTGCGCGACCGGGTGTTCCTCGGCTTCGTGGCGCTCAACCTGTTCGCCGCGCTGGTCTTCCTCCAGCACATCTCGATGCTGCCGATCGCCATGGTCGACTCCGGGCTCAGCCCGGCCACCTACGGCTCGGTGATCGCGCTCAACGGCGTGCTCATCGTGATCGGGCAGCTCTTCGTGCCCCGCCTCATCCGCGGCCGGAGCCGGTCGCACGTGCTGGCGCTCGCCGCACTGATCATGGGGGTCGGCTTCGGGCTCACCGCGTTCGCCGACACGATCTGGCTCTACGGCCTCACCGTGCTGATCTGGACGGTCGGCGAGATGCTCAACTCGCCCTCCAACGCCACCCTGATCGCCGAGCTGTCGCCGGCCGCGCTGCGCGGCCGCTACCAGGGCGTGTTCTCGCTCTCCTGGCAACTCGCCGGGGCCTCCGCGCCGATCCTCGGCGGCCTGCTGCGCGAGCACGGCGGAAACACCGAGCTGTGGCTGGCCTGCGCCGGCATCGGCGCGGTGACGGCGGTGGCGCACCTGGTCTCCGGCCCGGCCCGGGAGCGGCGCGCCACCCAGCTCCGCGTGGCCGGCGCCCCGGTCGCGCCGGTCACCCTGGCCCGCACCCCGGCGCCCGAGGCGGCCGAGGCCGCGGCCGCGTCACCCGCCGAGCAGGTCCGGGTCGGTTCCTGAGTACGCCGACCGGCTGGGTACGGTACCGGGGGCGTATCGGTAAGGAAACCTTCCTGGAGGACGGGTGCGCGGCCTGCGGCGCTGGTGGGACGACACGGCCGGCGGACTGCCCGCCACCTTCTGGTACCTCTGGTCGGGGCTGCTGGTCAACCGGGCCGGCGCGTTCGCGCTGCTGTTCCTGTCGCTCTACCTGACCTCCGCCCGGGGCGCCTCGCCGTCGCTGGCCGGGCTGGTCGTCGGCGCGTACGGGATCGGTGGTGCCGGCGGCACGCTGCTCGGCGGCGTGCTGGCCGACCGGTGGGGCCGGCGGTCCACGCTGCTCGCCGCCCACCTCGCCGCGGCCGGGCTGATGACGGCGCTGGCGTTCAGCCGGCACCTGGCGGTGATCGCCGCGCTGGCCGCGCTGGTCGGGGTGGCGCACTCGATGCCCAGCCCGGCGTTCGTGGCGGCCATCGTGGACGTGGTGCCGGAGGCCCGCCGGTCCCGCGCGTTCAACCTCCAGTTCTGGGCGTTCAACCTGGGCATGGCCGTCGCCTCGCTGCTGGCCGGGGTGCTCGCCGAGGCCAGCTTCCTGGCGCTGTTCCTGGTCGACGCCGGGGCCACCCTGACCGCGGCAGTGGTCATCGCGCTCAAGGTGCCGGAGACACTCGACCGCCGGGCGGTGACCCCACGGGCGGTGCTGGGCCGGCGGCCCGGGCTGCACACGGCGCTGACCGATCGCACCTTCCTCGCCTTCGTCGGGCTGACCTTCCTGCTCGCCGTGCTGACCATGCAGACGTCGACGATCATGCCGCTGGCGATGCGCGCGGACGGCCTGCGCCCGACCGCGTACGGGCTGGTGGTGGCGCTCGGCGGGGCGCTGATCGTGGCCGGGCAGCTCTTCGTGCCGAAGCTGATCGAGCCGTACCGGAAGTCGACAGTGCTGGCCGTCTCCACCGGGTTGATGGCGCTCGGGTTCGGCACGCTGACCGTCGCCGACGGGTTGCCGCTCTATCTCGGCGCGGCGGTGGTCTGGACGGTCGGGCAGATGCTCGCCGCCCCGCCGAACGCGCAGATCAACGCGGATCTGGCCCCACCGGAACTGCGGGCCCGCTACCAGTCGGTGTTCTACCTGACGTTCCCGGCGGCGTCCTTCGTGGCGCCGGCGCTCGGCGGGCTGAGCCTGGAGCACCTCGGCGAGCGGCACTGGCTGGTGGTGGGCGGGCTGGGCCTGTGCGCCGCGGCCGGGCACCTGCTCGCCGGCGGGCCACGCGAGCGCCGGGTCGCCGCGTTGCGGGCCGCGGCCCGGCGGCCGGAGGAGGTCCGGCGGTGAGAACGGCAGAGCGCCCACCCCGACCCCCGTCGAGATGGGCGCTCGTACCGTACGCCCGGCGGCGGCGGGCGACACTCACCCCCGTAAGCGTCGCCCGCTCGCGCCGCCGGTTACCACGGGCGGCACCGTCCCCCAACGGTGTGCTCCACCCGATCCTCGCGTCTCGCTTGCGCGGATCTGATCGATCCGCCGCTCCCCCGAACGAAAACAAGCGTGACGCGGTGCAATAAAGTTAGTTCGCCCGGATTCCGGATTCAACCCAGATCGCTGTCTTACCCGTCACAGCATCCGTGTCGGGAATCCGGCTGCCCCTGCTGTGGTCTCCGCGATGGCCAACGTCGGGTTCCCGGCGACCATTCCCGTAAACCTCAGCCGTCCTCGCGATTCGGGTTCTCGGTCCGGAAGAAGTTGCTCTGCCGGCCGTCCCGCATCTGCTCCTGGTAGATCAGGTTGAGCCGACGCGAGTCGAACGTGCGGAACCAGTCGTCCCAGGTGACCTCCCGGATCCGGCTGCTCTCCCGGTAACCCGGCATGTTGAAGGTCAGCACCCCGGGCCGGTCGCCCCGCTCGGTGCCGGCAATGGTGGCCGGCTTCGCGCCCCGGGCGCGGGCCCAGCGCTGGATCACCTCGTGGTCGCGGGTCACCAGGCTGCGCCCCGGACGCTCCGGACGATCCGCGAGCGACGTGATGAGCTGCGAGGACCCGATCGACCGGCTGGACGCGGGCCCCCGTGTCGGCGCGGCCTGCGCGCGAGTGGACGCCCTACTCGGCGCGGCCGTTGCCTTCGGCCGAGCGACCTTGGCGCGGGCCGGGGCGGCCTTGGCGCGCGCGGGCGCCGCCTTCGCCCGAGCCGATGTGGCCTTCGCCCGCGCGGGTACCGCCTTCGCCCGAGCCGGAGCGGTCTTCGCGCGCGAGGGAGCAGCCTTGGCGCGAGCGGCCTTCGCCCGGGCGGGGGCCGCCTTGGCGCGAGCCGGGGCGGCCTTCGCCCGAGTGGGCGTGGCCTTCGCCCGCGCCGGGATCGCCCTGGCCCGCGACGACGTGGCCTTCGCCCGCGCGGGGGCCGCCTTGCGCGTACCCGTCGCCTTGGCCCTGGCCCCGGTCGCCCGCGCGGCCGGCGCGGACTTGGCCGGGCTCTTCCGCGCCGCCGTGGTCTTCTTCGCGGCGCTGGACCTGCGGGTGGCGGAAGCCCGACCGGCCGGGCCGGTGCTCCGCCGCGCCGCGCCGCCGCGCCCCTCCGCGCGCATGGTGCGCGCGAGCGTCTTCACCAGCTCCGGCTTCCGCAGCGCGGAGATCCCGGAGACCCCACGCCGGCGGAGCTGGCCCCGGATGTCGTCGACCTTCATCCGGGAGATCTCGGACTCCGACACCGTCGGGGTGTTCGGGGTCTGGTTACCGGTTTGCCGCTTCGTCCGGGTCGCAGTCGTGCCGCGACCTGAGCTGTTGCGCTGAGCCATGGGACACGCTCCTCGACAGTCCGTCCTCGGCCCGCGGTGGGTCCCAGTGCTCCGCACCGCGCGGTGCGGCATACCCGTCAGGAGGGCTCCGAACCTCCGGCGGTCGAGCCGGCCGGCGCCGAGGGCTCGAAGAGGTGGGCGAACGCGGCCAGGTTGGCGGTCGACTCGCCCCGCTTCACCCGCCACTCCCACTCCCGGCGGATGGCGGTGCCGAAGCCGATCTCCAGCATGCTGTCGAAGGACTCGTCCGCGTAGGTGAGCACGGAGCCGAAGAGGCGGTCCAGCTCGTCGGCGTCGAGCCCGGCCAGGTTGACCCGGCCGGTCAGGTAGACGTCGCCGGCCGCGTCGATGGAGAACGAGACGCCGTACATCCGCGCGTTGCGCTGGAGCAACCAGGCCCACAGCTCCTCGCGACGCTCGTCGGGCTGGCGCATCACGAACGCCTCGATCCGCAACGCGTGCTCCCCGACGATCAGGTTGCAGATCGTCTTGAGCTTGTGCGTGCCCGGCAGGGTCACCGCGTACGACGCCTCGCCGGTGGACTCCCACTGAAGCTCGCGCTCCGCGCAGACGGCCTCGATCAGCGCGGCGACCTCACTCGTACGGCTCATCGCACCCACTCTACGGTCGCCCCACGCCGGCTGCCGGGCGGCGGTGTGTCACCAGGAACAGGCGAGCGCCGGGTCGCCGAGCCGACCGGCCAGCCGGGCCCGGTGCTCGGTGATCGCGTTGCCGTAGACCGCCAGCAGCCCGGACACCGTCCGGTGCCAGGAGAAGTCGCGGGCGTGCCGCTCGGCGCCCACGGCCAGGGCGGCCCGACGCATCCGCTCGGGAAGCAGGCCGGCCAGTGCCCGGGCCCAGTCGACCGGGTCGTGCCCGTCGATGAGCATCCCGCTGACGCCGTCGCGGACGGCGGTGACCAGGCCGCCCACGGCGGCGGCCAGCACCGGCGTGCCGCAGGCCTGCGCCTCCAGCGCGACCAGCCCGAACGACTCGTTGTGCGAGGGCACGGCGACCAGGTCGGCGGCGCGGTAGAGGGCGGGCAGGTCCGCGCCGGTCTGCGGCGGGAGGAAGCGGATCCGGTCGGCCACGCCGAGCGAGTGGGCCAGTTCCATCAGCGCGGTGGGCCGGTCCAGCCCGCTGCCGCTCGGGCCGCCGCAGATCACCACGGTCAACTCGTCGGCGAGCGCGGGGTCCCGTTCGCGCAGCGCGGCGACGGCGCGGACCAGCACGTCCGGGGCCTTGAGCGGCTGGATCCGGCCGACGAACGCGACCACGTAGCCGTGCGCCGGCAGACCGAGGCGGCGACGGGCGGCGCGCATCGCCGACTCCCGGTCACCGCGCGCGGGGCGGAACCGGTCCAGGTCCACGCCGGGCTCGACCACGGCGACCCGGCCGGGGTCGGCCGCGTACCGGTCGAGCAGGTCACGGGCCTCCACCCGGGTGTTGGCGACCAGCCGGTCGGCCTCGGCGACCACCTGCTCCTCGCCGATCACCCGGGCCTTCGGCTCGGGTCGGTCGCCGGCGGCGAGCCGGGCGTTCTTGACCTTGGCCAGGGTGTGCGCGGTGTGCACCAGCGGCACGCCCCAGCGCTCCTTGGCCAGCCAGCCGACCTGGCCGGAGAGCCAGTAGTGCGAGTGGATCAGGTCGTAGTGGCCGGGCGGGCGGGCCGCCTCGGCGCGCAGCACGCCGGCGGTGAAGGCGCAGAGCTGACCGGGCAACTCCTCCTTCGTCAGCCCTTCCAACGGACCGGCGGTGACGTGCCGGACGGTCACCCCGGGCGCCATCTCGACCACCGGGGGCAGGTCACCGGAGGTGGCCCGGGTGAAGATCTCTACCTCCACGTCGGCCTCGGCCAGTCGTCGGGCGACCTCCAGGATGTAGACGTTCATGCCGCCCGCGTCGCCCGTGCCGGGCTGGTGCAGCGGCGAGGTGTGCACCGAGAGGGTGGCGATGCGGCGCGGCCGGGGCCACGGCAGGGAACCTCGCTGACGACCGACACCGGTGTGCACATCCGCCACGTCCGCTCCCTCTGTCACGGTTGATGCCGTCCCGCACGACCGGCGCCTCTCGGGTCAACCCGCACGCCGGGTGTCATCTTCCCCATCGGGGTTCGGAAATGCCTGCGGCGGGTTCCCCGGCGTGACGGACCTCATCGCGGCGGGACACGGGACGGCGGGGCAGAATGTCCGGATGACCTCAGTCGCCATCGTCACCGGAGCGTCCAGCGGGATCGGCGCGGCCACCGCCCGCCGGCTGGCCGCGGAGGGTTTCCACGTGCTCGCCGCGGCGCGGCGTACCGACCGGTTGGCCGCGCTGGTCGCCGAGATCGAGGCGGCCGGCGGCGTCGCCACCGCGGTGGCCTGCGACGTGACATCGGACGAGTCGGTCGCCGGCCTGGCCGCCACGGCGGACGCCGCGCCCGGCCCGGTCACCCTGCTGGTGAACAACGCCGGCGGCGCCCGCGGCTTGGACCCGGTGGAGACCGCCGACGTCGGCGACTGGCAGTGGATGTACGACGTCAACGTGCTCGGCACGCTGCGGGTCACCAAGGCGCTGCTGCCCGCGCTGGAGCGTTCCGGGGCCGGCACCGTGGTGATCGTCAGCTCGACCGCCGGGCACGTCGTCTACGAGGGTGGCGGTGGCTACACGGCGGCCAAGCACGCGCAGACCGCGATCGCCGGGACGCTCCGGCTGGAGCTGTCCGGCCGGCCGGTCCGGGTGGTCGAGATCGACCCGGGCATGGTGAAGACCGAGGAGTTCGGGCTGGTCCGTTTCGGCGGCGACGCGGACCGGGCCGAGGCGGTCTACGCCGGGGTGGCCGAACCGCTGGTCGCCGACGACGTGGCCGACTGCGTCGCCTGGTGCGCCACCCGCCCGCACCACGTCAACGTGGACCAGCTCGTGGTCCGACCGCTGGCCCAGGCCGCCCAGCACAAGGTCCACCGGACGTCCTAGTGGAGCGGCCGCTCGGGGTGGTCACCCGGGGCACGACGAACCCCAACCGGCTCCGGCGGGTGGACAACTGGATCGTCACGGCCTGCGGCGACGCGCTGCGCGCCGCCGCCGACCCGCTCGTGGTGGACCTGGGCTACGGCGCCAGCCCGGTCACCCCGGTCGAGCTGCGGAGCCGGCTCGTCGCCGGGGTCCGCGCGGACGTCCGGGTGGTCGGGCTGGAGATCGATCCGGTACGCGTGGCCGCCGCCCAGCCGGCCGCCGACCCGCCCGGGTTGACGTTCGCCCGGGGCGGCTTCGAGCTGGCCGGGCTGCGTCCCGCACTGGTCCGGGCATGCAACGTGCTGCGCCAGTACGACGAGGGCGAGGTCACCGACGCCTGGCGCACGATCACCGGCCGGCTGGCGCCCGGCGGGTTGCTGGTCGAGGGCACCTGCGACGAGTTGGGGCGGCTCGGTGCCTGGGTGCTGCTGGACGCCGCCGGCCCGCGCACGCTCACGCTGGCCGCGAAGCTGACCACGCTGGAGAGCCCGGCCACGCTCGCCGAGCGGCTGCCGAAGGCGCTGATCCACCGCAACGTGCCGGGTGAGCGCGTGCACGAGCTGCTCGACGCGCTGGAGCACGCCTGGCGCTCCGCCGCCGGCTACGCCCCGTTCGGCCCCCGCCAGCGCTGGCTGCACGCGGTGACGGCGCTCAAGGAGTCGGGCTGGCCGGTCCTCGACCGCCCGAGCGCCTGGCGCCACGGCTACCTGACCCTCCCCTGGCCCGCCGCGTCCCCCACCTGACCCCTCGTTCCCGCCCCGCCCCGCCCCGCCCCGCCCCGGCGATCTTGCAGTTTCGGCCCCCGGAACGCGGCATTAACGAGGATTGTCCGGGCCGAAAGTGCAAGATCGACGCGCTGAGGGGGCGGGGCGAGGGAGGCAGGGGTGGGGGTCAGATGGTGCAGTTGACCAGGACGGGTTCGGGGTGGAGGGGGACGCCGAAGCGGGCGTGCACGCCGTCGCGGATCTCCCGGGCCAGGGTCACCAGGGCGGCGGTGCTGGCCGTGCCGGACCGGTTGGTGAGCGCCAGCGTGTGCTTGGTGGAGATGGCCACGCCCTCCGGGCCGGCGTACCCCTTGCCGAAGCCGGCCTTGTCGATGAGCCAGGCCGCGCTGACCTTCACCACGTCGCCGGCGCCCGGCCAGTGCGGTGGCTCGCCGAGGTCGGCGGCGCGCTCCCGGAGCAGCTCGTACGCCTCGCGGTCGAGCACCGGGTTGGTGAAGAACGAGCCCACCGACCAGGTGTCCGGGTCGGCGGCGTCGAGCACCATGCCCTTGCCGGCGCGCAGCCGGCGCACGGTGGCCCGGGCGTCGGCGAGCGGCACCCGGTCACCGACCTCGACGCCGAGCGCGCGGGCGAGTTCGGCGTAGCGGACCGGGCCGGAGAGCGGCGAGCGGGTGAGCCGGAAGTCGACCGAGAGCACCACCCAGCGGTCGCTGTACTTGAAGACGCTGCCCCGGTAGGCGAACCCACAGTCGGCGGCCGGGATCCGGACCACCTCGCGGTGCGTGCGGTCGTACGCCTCGACCGCGACGATCGTCTCGGCGACCTCCTGGCCGTACGCGCCGACGTTCTGGATCGGCGTCGCGCCGGCCGAACCGGGGATGCCGGAGAGGCATTCCAGCCCCGCCCAGCCGCGTTCGACGGTGGCGGCGACCAGCTCGTCCCACGGCTCGCCGGCGGCCACCCGTACCGTCAGGGTGTCGCCGTCGGTGGCGACGACCTCGAAGCCCCGGGAGCGGACGAGCACGACGGTGCCCGGGAAGCCCTGGTCGCCGATCACCACGTTGCTGCCGCCGGCCAGCACCAGCACGGCCTGTTCGCGGGCCTCCGCCTCCTGCACCTTACGGACGATCCCGGCGGCGTCGTCGGCGATCTCCAGCCGACCGGCCGGGCCGCCGAGGCGTAGGGTGGTGTAGCGCGCCAGGGTGCCCGGGTCGGTCGGTCCGGTGGCGGTCGTCGGTTCGGCGTAGACGTCTGACACGCCTTTCACCCTAGGCTGAGGGCTAGCCGCGGCACCCACTGGTGGCCCGGTCACCCCCGGGAGGATGGCGATGAGCAGACTGCACCACACGAAGGACTTCTGGATCGGCGCGTTGCGGACGGAGGGTCCGGCGTTCGCCGCGGCCGTGACGGAGGCGCCTCCGGAGACACCGGTGCTGTCCTGTCCCGGCTGGACGGTCACCGATCTGGCCCATCACCTGACCCGGACCTACGTCTGGGTGGGCACGGTGCTGACCGCCGGCGCCACCACCCGCCCGGAGCGGCACGACCCGGAGCCGCCGGCCGGTCTCACCCCGGCCCAGTGGTACGCGCAGGAGTACGAGCGGCTCACCGCGCTCCTGGACGGCCTGGACCCGGAGACGCCGGCCTGGAACTTCGCCCCGCAGCCGAAGAAGGCCGGTTTCTGGCCGCGCCGGGTGGCGCACGAGACCGCGGTGCACCGCTGGGACGCCCAGCTCGCCATCGGCGCGGGCGACCCGATCGAGTCCAAGCTCGCGGCCGACGGGGTGAGCGAGGTGCTGGACACCTGGCTGCCCGCGGGCCGGCGGGTCAACTCCGGCCCGTGGCACGGGGTCGTCCAGTTGACCGCGACCGACGCCGCCCAGGAGTGGTATCTGCGGCTGCGCGGCGAGGGGGTGGCGTTGCTGGACACCGCGACGATCCTGGACCACGACGACCACCGGGCCCGGGCGCAGGTGACCGGCACGGCCAGCGACCTGCTGCTGGCGTTGATGGGCCGGATCAGCTTCGACGCGTTGGGGGTGGCTGGCGACCGGAGCCTGCTGAACGGGCTGCGGGTGGGCTGACACAGCACCCGATACCGGGCGGAGAGGGGCGTTGATCGCCCCTCTCCGCTTTTTTCGGACGCCATGAGAGCGCTCTCTTGACACGGTCCCGGGCCAACCACCAGGCTGTCGAGAGAGCGCTCTCTAAGTACCGGAACCGCCTTCCACCACCCGTTACGACCCCGAGAGGTCAGGACAGCATGCTCACCTTCACGCGCCGTCGACTCGCGGCGGCGGCCCTGGTCGCCGCCACCGCACTGCTCGGCACCACCGGCTGCGGCGGCGGCGACGACGAGGCCGCCGCCGACGGGCCGGTCACGCTCACCGTCGACGTCTTCGGCCAGTTCGGTTACGCGGATCTCTACCAGGAGTACATGGCCAGCCACCCCGGCGTGAAGATCGTCGAGCGCGGCACCGGCAGCAACCTCGACGAGTACTCGCCGAAGCTCACCCAGTGGCTCGCCGCCGGCAAGGGCGCCGGCGACGTGGTCGCCATCGAGGAAGGGCTGCTGGTCGAGTACAAGGCCAACCCGCAGAACTTCGTCAACCTGCTCGACCACGGCGCGGCCGACCTCAAGGGCAACTTCCTCGACTGGAAGTGGAACCAGGGACTCACCGCCGACGGCAAGCAGCTCATCGGCCTCGGCACCGACGTCGGCGGCATGGCGATGTGCTACCGCAAGGACCTGTTCGCCAAGGCCGGCCTGCCCACCGACCGGGAGGCGGTGTCCAAGCTCTGGCCCACCTGGACCGACTACGTCAAGGTCGGCGAGCAGTTCACCGCGAAGAAGACCGGCGCCGCGTTCCTGGACGCCGCGACCAACACGTTCAACACCATCCTGCTCCAGACCGCCGGCAACACCAGCGGCTACAGCTACTACGACACCGACAACAACCTGGTCGTGGGCAGCAACCCGGCGGTGAAACAGGCGTACGACACCACGATGGACATCATCGACTCCGGCCTCTCCGGCAAGTACGGCTCCTGGTCCGAGGAGTGGGTCTCCGCGTTCAAGCAGTCGAAGTTCGCGACCATCGCCTGCCCGGCCTGGATGACCGGAGTGATCGAGGGCAACGCCGGCCCCGGCGCCAAGGGCAAGTGGGACATCGCCCAGATCCCCGGCGACGGCGGAAACTGGGGCGGTTCCTTCCTCGCCGTGCCGAAGCAGAGCAAGCACCAGGCCGAGGCGATCGAGCTGGCCAAGTTCCTGACCAGCGCCAAGGGCCAGATCGGCGCGTTCAAGCTCAAGGGCCCGCTGCCCTCGTCCCCGCAGGCGCTGGCCGACCCGGCGATCGTCGACTCCAAGAACGCCTACTTCTCCGAGGCCCCGGTCGGCAAGATCTTCGCCGAGGGAGCCAAGAACCTGAAGCCGGTCTACATGGGCCCGAAGAACCAGGCCGTCCGCACCGAGGTGGAGAACGCCGTGCGCACCGTGGAGCTGGGCAAGCGCTCCCCGCAGCAGGGCTGGACCGACGCGGTGTCCAACGCTGAGAAGGCCGCCGCCAAGTAACCCGAGCAGCGCGTGCGGGCGGGCCCGGCGACGGGTGCCGCCCGCACGGCGGAAAGGAGTTCTCAGGCATGGCCGTCCAGCTCGACGCCCGCCCGCCGGTCGCACCGGCCCCCCGGCACAGCCGCCCCGTGCGGGGCGCCCGGCTCAGCCGGTTCGACACGAAATACTCGCCCTACCTCTACATCGCCCCGTTCTTCCTGCTCTTCGGCGTCTTCGGGGCCTACCCACTGGCGTACACGTTCTGGGTCTCGCTGCACGACTGGGACCTGCTCGGCGCCGAGCACCCGTTCATCGGCCTCGACAACTACAGCCAACTGCTCGCCGACCCGGACTTCTGGCACTCCGTGGTCAACACGCTCGGCATCTTCGTCATCTCCACGATCCCGCAGCTGCTGGCCGCGCTCTGGCTCGCCAACCTGCTCAACCGCCAGCTCCGCGCCCGCACCACCTGGCGGATGGCCGTGCTGGTCCCGAACGTCACCTCGACCGCCGCGGTGGCGATCGTGTTCGCGGTACTGTTCGGCCGCGACTTCGGCATGATCAACTGGCTGCTCGACCACGTCGGGGTGAGCGCGATCGACTGGAAGGCGAACAGGTTCGCCGCCTGGACGGCCATCTCCACCATGGTCGACTGGCGGTGGACCGGCTACAACGCGCTGATCTTCCTGGCCGCCATGCAGGCCATCCCCCGCGACCTGTACGAGTCGGCGTCGATCGACGGCGCCGGACGGGCCCGGCAGTTCTGGTCCATCACCGTCCCACTGCTCAAGCCGACGATCATCTTCGCGGTGATCATCTCCACCATCGGCGGCCTCCAGCTCTTCACCGAGCCGCGGATGTTCAACTCCGGCACCAACGCGATCCGGGGCGGGCCGCTGCGCGAGTCGCAGACGGTGACCATGTACATGTTCGAGAACGCGTTCGCGCCGCACTACAACTTCGGCTACGGCTCGGCCATCGCCTGGCTGCTCTTCGCGCTGATCGCGATCGTCGCGGCGATAAACGTCCTGTTCCTGCGCCGGCTCGGCGGCGGCTCCCGCAAGGAGGTCTCCCGATGACCCGCGTCTGGTCCGCCAGCCGGCTCACCTACCTGGCCCTGGCCATCTCCGCGCTGCTGTCGGTCTTCCCGATCTACTGGATGTTCGTGGTGGCCAGCCGCACCAGCGACGCCATGGGACAGGTCCCGCCGCCGCTCACCCCCGGCGGCAACCTGGGCGCCAACATCGCCCGGCTGTTCGACAACACCGACGCCTACTTCCTCACCGGCCTGATCAACTCGACGATCGTGGCCGTCACCGTGACGTTCTCGGTGGTCTTCTTCTCCACCCTCGCCGGGTTCGCGTTCGCCAAACTGCGCTTCCGCGGCCGCAACGGGCTGCTGCTGGCGATCGTCGCCACCATGATGGTCCCCACCCAGCTCGGCGTCATCCCGCTCTACCTGCTGATGACGAAGCTGAACTGGAACGACAGGCTGCCCGCCGTGATCGTGCCGGCACTGGTCACCGGCTTCGGCGTGTTCATGATGCGCCAGTACGCCGGCCAGGCGGTCAGCACCGAGCTGATCGAGGCGGCCCGGATGGACGGCTGCAACACCGCCCGGATCTACTGGAACGTGGTGCTGCCCGCGCTGCGCCCCGCCGCGGCGGTGCTCGGCCTGCTCACGTTCATGACCACCTGGAACGACTTCCTCTGGCCGTACGCGGTGCTCAACGACCCGGAGAACCCGACCGTGCAGCTCTCGCTGCGGGCCCTCTCCGACGGGTACTACCAGGACATGTCCCAGGTGTTCACCGGAACGGCCATCGCCACGCTGCCGCTGCTGCTGGTGTTCGTCCTGTTCGGCCGCCAGATCATCGGCGGGATCATGGAAGGTGCGGTGAAGGCATGACGGATCTCCGTTTCCCCGAGGGCTTCGTCTGGGGGGCGGCCACCGCCGCGTACCAGATCGAGGGCGCCGCCCGCGAGGACGGCCGCGGCCCGTCGGTCTGGGACACCTTCAGCCGTACGCCGGGGGCGGTGTTCCAGGGCCACAGCGGCGACGTCGCCTGCGACCACTACCACCGGTACGCCGAGGACGTCGCGCTGATGGCCGAGCTGGGGCTGCGGGCGTACCGGTTCTCGGTGGCCTGGCCCCGGATCCGTCCGGACGGCACCGGCCCGGTCGAGCCGCGCGGGCTGGACTTCTACGACCGGCTGACCGACGCGCTGCTGGAGCACGGCATCGACCCGATCGTCACGCTCTACCACTGGGACCTGCCGCAGGCGCTGGAGGACCGGGGCGGCTGGACCGTCCGGGAGACCGCCGAACACTTCGCCGACTACGCGGTCGCGGTGCACCGCCGCCTCGGCGACCGGGTGCGCACCTGGACCACGCTCAACGAGCCGTGGTGCTCGGCCTACCTCGGCTACGGCAACGGGGTGCACGCGCCCGGCCGGCGCGACGCCGCTGACGCGTTCCGGGCCGTACACCATCTGCTGCTCGGCCACGGCCTCGCGGCGCGGGCGCTGCGCGCGGCCGGCGCGGAGACGCTGGGGATCACGCTCAACCTGGCCGACGTGCAGCCGGCGGACGCCGGCAGCGCCGCGGACGCCGAGGCGGTGCGGCTGGTCGACGGCCTGCACAACCGGATCTTCCTGGACCCGCTGACCGGCGCCGGCTATCCGGCGGACGTGCTGGCGCACGTCGAGCGGATGGTGGCGACCGACTTCGTCCGGGACGGCGACGAGAAGGTCATCGCCGCGCCGCTGGACCTGCTCGGGCTGAACTACTACTCGCCCACCTACGTCGCCGGGCGGGCGGGCGGCGCGGGCAGCAGCGCCTACCCGGGCACCGAGGGCGCGGTCGAGTTCCTGCCGGCCACCGAGCCGGTCACCGACATGGGCTGGACGATCGAGCCGGCCGGGCTGACCCGGCTGCTGGAACGGGTGGCCGCCGACCACCCCGGCCTGCCGTTGTTCATCACCGAGAACGGCGGCGCCTTCCCGGACGCCGGCCGGGACTCCGCGGGCCGGGTGGCCGACGCCGACCGGACCGCCTACCTCGACGGCCACCTGCGCGCCGCGCACGAGGCCATCGCCCGCGGGGTCGACCTACGCGGTTATCTCGTATGGTCGTTGCTGGACAACTTCGAATGGGCCGAGGGATACCGGAAGCGGTTCGGGATCGTCCACGTCGACTACCTGACCCAGCGGCGCACACCCAAGCAGAGCGCCCGCTGGTACCAGGAGGTGATCGCCCGGAACGGGCTGTGACGAGGTGGTGGTTACGGGGATGACGACGGCACATCGACCGACCCTGGAGGCGGTGGCCCGACGGGCCGGCGTCTCCCGGGCCACGGTCTCCCGGGTGGTCAACGGCTCGACCACGGTCGCCGAGTCGATCCAGCAGGCGGTCCGCCGGGCGGTCGAGGAACTCGGGTACGTCCCGAACCTCGCCGCCCGCAGCCTGGTCACCCAGCGCACCGACTCGGTCGCGCTGGTCCTGCCCGAGGCGGCCACCCGGGTCTTCTCCGACGACCAGGTGTTCCCCGGCATCATCCGCGGCGCCGCCCAGGAACTGGAGGCGGCCGACAAGCAGCTCGTGCTGATGCTGGCCGGCTCCCCGGCCGGGCACGAACGGGTCGAGCGGTACACCACCGGGCGGCACGTCGACGGCGTGCTCTTCGCCTCGCTGCACGGCGAGGACCCGCTCCCAGGCCGGCTGGCCCGGCTCGGCATCCCGGTGGTGTGCAGCGGCCGGCCGCTCGACGGCGCCGAGGTGCCCTACGTCGACGTCGACCACACCGGCGGCGTGACCACGGCGGTGGAGCACCTGATCGCCGCCGGGCGGCGCCGCATCGCCACCATCGCCGGGCCGCAGGACATGGTGGCCGGCATCGAGCGGCTGATCGGCTACCGCACCGCGCTCACCGGCGCCGGGCTGCCGGAACTGGTCGCGTACGGCGACTTCACCCGGGAATCAGGCACCGCCGCGATCCGCGAGCTGCTCGCCGCCGACCCGGAGCTGGACGCCGTGTTCGCCGCCTCCGACCTGATGGCGCACGCCGCCCTGCGGGCGCTGCGCGAGGCCGGGCGGCGGGTGCCCGACGATGTCGCGGTGATCGGGTTCGACGACATCGAGACGGCCGCCTACACCGAGCCGCCGCTGACCACCGTGCGGCAGCCGATAGTGGAACTGGGCCGGGCGATGACCCGCCAACTTCTGCGGATCACCGCCGGCGAGCACGTCGAGCAGGCCCTGATGCTCCCCACGGAGCTCGTCCTCCGCGATTCGGCGTAAGGCGGGGCCCCCGGTTAACGCATTCCGCATAGGCGGGGCCCCTTGTTAACCGCTCGCGCGGCACGCAACGAAGTGACTAGGGTCGCGCCGATGAGCGAAGCCGAGATCCGTCCCGCCCGTGCCGACGACGCGCCCGCCGTGGTGGCGCTGCGCGCGCTGGTCTTTCCCTACCTGGTCCGGGGCGTCCCGTCGACCCGCCGCATGATCGCCGAGCCGCCGCCCGGCGAGGACTGGGCGGCCTGGGTCGCCGAGGCGGACGGGCAGGTGGTCGGCTGGGTGTCGGCGTACCGCAACACGCAGACCTCGACGCCCGGGGTGGGTGAGATCGCCACCCTGCACGTCCACCCGGAGCACCGCCGCCGGGGCATCGGCACCGCGCTGTTCGACCACGCTCTCGCGCACGTACGGGCGCTCGGGTCCACGCGGGTGCTCACCCACGCCCGCACCGAGTCGCTGCCGTTCGCGCAGCGGCACGGCTTCACGCCCAGCCGCGAGCTGCGCTACTCCGCGCTCGACCTGGACCCGGCCCCGCCGATGCCGGAGCCGCCGCCGGGCGTACGGCTGCTGCCGATCGCCGGGCTCGACCCGCGCCGGGTCCACCGGGTGGACTCCGAGTCGGCCCGGGACGAGCCGGGTGACGTGCCGACCGACGCCCTCGGCTACGACCTCTGGCTGCACGAGTGCTGGGAGAACCTGGGGCTGGACCGGGACGCCAGCACCGTCGCCGAGATCGACGGCGAACTGGTCTCGCTGAGCCTGGTGAAGCGGGACGGCGACCGGATGTGGTCGGACTTCACCGGCACGCTGTCCGCGTACCGGGGGCGGGGGTTGGGCCGGCTGACCAAGCAGGCCGCGCTGCACGCCGCCGCGGCGCGCGGGGTACGCACCGCGTACACCTCGAACGACGAGGCGAACGCGCCGATGCTGGCGATCAACGCGGCCCTCGGCTACCGGCCGGTGGACAGCCAGTGGTCGTGCCGGCGCACGCTCAGCTGAGCCGCCCGGCGGCGACCCGCACCGCGGTCGCGTACGTGTCGGCGCCGAACAGCACCAGCCGGGCCTCGACCAGGTGCGTCGGGGTGGCGGCGTGCAGCACGGCCAGCGCCTGCGCGACCGCGTCCTCGACCGGCCAGCCGTAGATCCCGGCCGAGATCAGCGGGAACGCGATCCGGAGCGCGCCCAGCTCGTCGGCGACCCGCAGGCTGTTGGCGTAGCAGTCGCGCAGCAGCGCGGACCGGTCCTCGCGGGGCGAGAAGACCGGCCCGACGGTGTGCACCACCCAGCGCGCCGGCAGGTCGCCGGCCGTGGTGGCGACCGCCTGCCCGGTCGGCAGCCCCCGCCCGTAGCGGGAGGCGCGCAGCGCCTGGCACTCCGCCAGGATCGCCGGCCCGCCCCGGCGGTGGATCGCGCCGTCCACTCCCCCGCCGCCGAGCAGCGACGAGTTCGCCGCGTTGACGATCGCGTCGACCTGCTGGGCGGTGATGTCGCCCTCGATCAGCACGGTGTCCATCTCATCGCTCCTCGACGTGCTGGCCCAGCGACCGGCGGGCCAGCAGGGCGGCCCCGGCGACGGCGGCCGGCATGACCAGCACCGCGCCGAGCGGGATCAGGAAGCACAGGAAGACCGCCACGCCGAAGCCGAGCGCGGTCGGCCGGTCGGCCCGCAGCCGCGACCGCCGGTCGGGCAGCCGCATCCCCCGCCGGTAGAACGGCGCGCCGACCAGCTCCAGGGCCAGGAACCAGCCACCCACCAGGGCGCCGACCACCGGCACCACCGTCTGGCCCACCACCGGGATGAAACCGGCAGCGAAGAGGGGTACGCCGATCAGCGCGGAGATGGCCACGAGGCGCAACGAGTCGGCGATGCTGCGCCGCAGCGACGCCCAGAACGGCACGTCCACCTTGCCCGGGGTGCCGCCGAGGCGGTCCTCGACCCGCTCGGAGATGGCCTCGTAGAACGGGTCGCCGACGGCGAGCGTCACGGCGGTGAAGGTGAGCACCCCGACCAGCGCGGCCACCCCGACGACGGCCAGCCCGGCGGCGACCCGCAGCAGACCGCGCGCGGTCGTCGACCAGTCGTCGGCGAACGGGGTGAGCCAGGCGGCCAGGTCGTCCACGAAGTAGATCAGCGTGGCGAACAGCGCCAGATAGAGCACGCCGGAGATCAGCGCCGGCACCACGCCGAGCAGCATCAGTTTCGGGCTGCGGACGTACATGCCGAAGCCGCGCAGCAGCAGGCCGGCGCCGCCGAGGAAGCGGCCGACCGCGCCGGTGACGGGCGCGACGGTACGGGAGGCGTTCACGACGGCACAGCCTAGTGGGCCCGCGCACGCCGCCCGGGTGTGAGGAGGGGCCCCCTCCAATCCGTATGCGTTAAGAGGGGGCCCTTCCTTACACCCACAATGGGGGGGTGCGTGCGTCGCGGCTGATCTCGTTGGTGCTGTTGCTCCAGTCCCGGGAGACGATGACGGCGGCCGAGCTGGCCCGCGAGCTGGAGGTCTCCGAACGCACCGTCTACCGGGACGTGCTGGCGCTCTCCGCCGCCGGTGTGCCGGTCTACGCCGACCGGGGTCGCGCCGGCGGCTACCGCCTGCTCGGCGGCTACCGGACCCGGTTGACCGGGCTGAGCCGCGACGAGGCCGAGGCGCTGTTCCTGGCCGGGCTGCCGGGACCGGCCGGCGACATGGGGCTGGCCGACGCGGTGGCCGCCGCCGAGCTGAAGGTGCTGGCCGCGCTGCCGCCGAGCCTGCGGGACGCGCCGGCGCGCACCGGCCAGCGGTTCCACCTGGACGTGCCCGGCTGGTTCCGGGAGTCCGCGCCGCCGCCCCTGCTCACCGAGCTGGCCGGGGCGGTGTGGCGGGACCGGATGGTCGAGCTGCGCTACCGGCGCGGCGACCGGGAGGTGACCCGCACGCTCGCGCCGTACGGGCTGGTGCTGAAGAACGGGGTCTGGTATCTGGTCGGCCGGGTCGGCGTGGCGTGGCGGACGTACCGGGTGGACCGGGTGGTCGGCGTCGAGGAGGGCGCGGACGGGTTCGACCGGGACGAGCGCTTCGACCTCGGGGCGTACTGGCGGGAGCAGGCCGGCGCGTTCCTGCGCGAGCTGCTGAGGGAGCGGGTCACCGTGCGGCTCGGCCCGGTCGGCCTGCGGCTATTGCGGCACCTGGTGGACGCGCCGTTCGTCTACGCCGAGGCGGTCGCCGCCGCCGGCCGGCCCGACGGGCAGGGCCGGCTGGTGCTCCGGCTGCCCGTCGAGTCGGTCGACGTGGCGTACGGCCAACTGCTGGCGCTCGGCCCCGAGGTGGAGGTGCTGGCGCCGCCGGAGCTGCGGGCGCGCTTCGGCGAGGCGGCCCGCCGCGCGGCGGCGCTCTACGCCGACCCGGGCGAGCACGCCGAGCCGCGCGAGCACGCCGACCCGCCGGAGGACACCGGTCAGCGGTAGCCGCTGTCGTCGGCCGGCTTGCCCGGCTTGATCACTTCCTCGTGGTAGCGGAGGAAGTGTGGGCGGGTGCCGTCGAGGTCGGTGAAGCCGTACTCCTGGGCGAGGCTGCCGGCATCCAGCGACTGGCCGTTCCAGCGGTGCCGGTCCGGGTCGGCGGCCAGCGCGGCCACCGCCCGCCCGACGAACGCCGGCGTCTCGGACATGACGAAGTGCGGATCGGTCTTCGCGCCGTCGCGCCAGTTGGCCTCCGTGACGCCGAAGTGCTCCAGCATCGACTCGGAGCGCAGCCAGCCGGGCGTGAGCGCGACCGCCGTGCCGCCGTGCGGGGCCAGCTCGTGCGCCTGGGTGAAGCCGAGCCGGTTCACCGACACCTTCGCCAGGTCGTAGAAGACGGACAGCCGGTAGGTCGCGTCGTTGTACGCCTTGGTGCCGTCGCCGATCTCGACGACCAGGCCGCCCGGCCTGCGGATCAGCAGTGGGATCGCGAAGTGGCTGGTGATGATGTGGGTGTCGACGGCCAGCCGCAGCGTGTGGAAGCCGGCGTCGAGCGGCTGCTCCCAGACCGGCTTCTCCCAGGTGATCAGCGGGTCGGCGCCCCAGATGTCGTTGACCAGCACGTCGAGCCGGCCCTGCTCGGCGTCGATCCGCTCGACCAGCGCGCGTACCTGCGCGGGGTCGAGGTGGTCGACGGCGACCGCGATGCCGGTGCCGCCTGCGGCGGTGATCAGCTCGGCGGTCTCCTCGATGGTTTCCGGCCGGTTCATCTCCGAGCGGCGGTCCCGGGTGGTGCGGCCGGTGGCGTAGACGGTGGCGCCGGCGGCGCCGAGCTGGACGGCGATCTGCCGGCCGGCGCCGCGGGTCGCGCCCGCGACGAGGGCGACAGTTCCGGTCAGTGGTGAGTTCATGGGTTCACCGTGTCACCGATACCTGACAGCCGAAGTCCGGTTTCCCGGCGCGGTTGGATCCGCGATCATGACGGCATGCACCTGCTGCTCTCCGGCGTCGTCGGCTCGGTCGCGTACGGCCTGGCCGGCCCGGGCTCGGACACCGACCGGCTCGGCGTCTTCGCCGCGCCCACCGTCGCGTTCCACGGCCTGCGCCCGCCCCGGGAGTCGGTGGTCACCACCGACCCGGACGTCACGCTGCACGAGGCGCGAAAGTTCGCGCTCCTGGCGCTGAGCGGCAACCCGACCGCCACCGAGCTGATGTGGCTGCCGGACGACTGCTACGAGACGCGCACCGCGTTCGGCGAGCGGCTGATCGGCATCCGCTCGGCGTTCCTCAGCGCGCCCCGGGTCCGCGACGCCTACCTCGGGTACGCCGCACAGCAGTTCCGCAGGCTCGCCGGCGCGCCGCCGGACACCGGCGGCGCGCGGCGCTCGGCCAAGCACGCCCGGCACCTGGCCCGGCTGCTGCACCAGGGGCGGGTGCTCTACGCGACCGGGGTGCTGGAGATCCGGCTGGCCGACCCGGAGTGGTTCCGCGCGTTCGGCGAGCGGGTGGCCGCCGGCGCGCTGGACGAGGCGCAGGCGCTGGTGGCGACCGCCGAGGCGGAGTTCGCCAGGACCCGCTCGCCGCTGCCCGAGCGCCCGGACGAGGAGACCGTGGAACGCTGGCTGCTCGACGTCCGGGCGGCGTACCTGCCCCGCTGAGTCAGTCCGCGAGCCGGACCCGTACCCGGCGGTTGGCCCGTCCCTTGCTCTCCACCTTGACCACCTGGACCTTGCCGATCTGGGCGGTGGACGCGACGTGGGTGCCGCCGTCGGCCTGCACGTCCAACCCGACGATGTCGACGATCCGCACCTCCTGCTCGCTCGGCGGGATCAGGTTGGACTGGGTGCGGATGATGTCCGGCAGGGCCAGCGCCTCGGCGCGCGGCAGCACCCGGACGGCCACCGAGCGGTCGGCGGCCACCTCGGCGTTGACCAACTCCTCGATGCGGGCCTTGAAGTCCGGCGGCACCTCGGGGAGGTTGAAGTCCATCCGGGCCTCGCCGGGTTCCATGTTGCCGCCGGTAACCAGCGCCCCGAAGTCCCGGAAGACCACGCCGCAGAGCACGTGCAGCCCGGAGTGGGTCCGCATCAGCATGGTCCGCCGGGCGTCCTCGACCGCGCCGGTGACCTCGGTGCCGACCGGCGGCAGCGGGTCGCCGTCGACCGGGATCAACCAGAGGTCGTCGGCCTTGCGGGTGCCCGCGATCCGGGTCTGCACGCCCTGCCAGAGCAGCACGCCGTGGTCCGGCGGCTGCCCGCCGCCGCCCGGGTAGAACGCGGACCGGTCCAGCACGATGCCCTGTTCGGGATCGGCCGCCAGCACCCGGCACGTCCACTCCCGCAGCGTGGGGTCGGCGAGGTCGAGGCGGTGCGTACGGCCGTGGTGTGTGACGCCCATGCGCAGCGACGTTACCCGTTCAGGAACGACGAGACGCGCTCCCGCAGGTCGGCGCGTTCGGTCCAGAGGACACCGGGCCTGTCGTACACGTGCAGGGTGGCCGCCGGCAGCGCGGCCGCAAGCCGCTCGGCGACCGCGACCGGATGCAGGTCGTCGTCGGCGCAGGCGATCACCAGGACCGGCGCGGTGACCGCGGCGAGCGCGGCGGCGTCGTCCAGGGCGGCCTGCTCGGGCAGGCCGGCCAGGCCGGGCGCGAGCCCGTCGCGCAGCAGTTGGTCGAGCCGCTGCCGCAGGTAGGCCCACCCGGCCGGGGTGTTGCGGACCGACGGCGGCAGTTCCAGCGACACCGCCTCGGCGAGCGCGTGCGCGTCGCCGTCGGCCACCGCGTCGAGCAGACCGGTGAGGCGGGCCCGGGCCACCTCGCCGCGCGGCGTGTCCAGCACGGCGGGCAGGAAGAAGACGAGCTTCTCGAAGCGTTCCGGGCTCTCGGCCAGCAGCCGGCAGAGCGCGCCCGCGCCGAGGCTGGCGCCGAACGCCCGGGTGGCGCCGCCCAGGTCGGCGACCGCGCGCAGGTCACGGGCGAGGTCGAGGTAGGTCCACGGGCCGGGCGGGGAGTCGGAGCGGCCGTGCCCGCGGAACTGGAAGAAGACGCGGCGGCCGGTGACGCCGCTGCCGAACGGCCGGGTGGTGGCGATGCCGTTGCCGAGCCCGTGCGCGAACACGGTGACCGGATCACCGACGCCGGTGACCAGGCGTTCCAGGCTCACGCCGTGCGGGGTGGCGACCAGCTCCGTCTCCGGCTCGGGCAGCGCCGGCCGGCCGGTCCGCGGCCCGCCGGGACCGGGCCCCCAGGTGCGGGGACCGCCGTCCGGCGGCGGTGGCCAGCGGAAACCTCTCACCAGGACCCTCGGCCGTCGTGCAGGTCCCGCAGGCCGGGTCGCACGTCGAGCAGGTAGATGAGACCGGCGGCGATGCCGACGAGTCCGAACAGGCTGATCGGGCCGAAGCCGAGCAGGGTCAACAGCATGCAGACCGCCAGGATGGCGACCCAGCCCCCCTTGGGGAGGGTGCCGATCGCGGCGAACCCGTCGCCGCGCTGGGTGACCGCGTGCACCAGGGCCACGCCCTGGATGACCAGGGCGAAGACGAGCAGGATCAGCTGGATCACGGAGCGTACTTCGAACGCGAAGATCGGCGCGGCGTAGGCCATGTCGGCAAGCTTATGCCGAGACCCCGGAAACGTCCGACAGGACGCTGTCCGGGGTCTCGGTGGAGAGTCGGGTCACTCGGCGGCCGGGCGGGTCCGCTTCGTGGTCTTCGGCAGCTTGGCCGACGGCGTGGCGGCGGCCTTGGTGGCGGTCGCCTTGGTGGCCCGGGTGCGCTTCACGGCGGCCGGCTTGGCGGCCACGGCCTCGGCCACCTCGACCGGGCTGGGCGCCTCGGTCTTCGGGGCCACCGCGGCCGGCGCCGGGAGGGTCTCCTCGGTCGCCTCGATGTCGGCGTTCACCGTGTCGGCGGCCTCCAGCACGCCGGCGCCGACGACCCGCTCACCGCGGGCGACCAGCTCGGCGTACGCGGCCAGGGCGCGCTCCTGCGCGGCGTAGGCGCCGGACACCACGGCGGCGGCGTTGCGGGTGGCGGTCTCGCGGAGCCTGTCCAGGTTGGCCGCCTGGCGGAGCTGGTCGAGGTCGGTCGTCCGCAGCGTGTCGGTGGCCTTCTGGCGCAGCTCGAAGCCGGTGCCGACGGCCTTGCCGCCGAGGTCGGTGACGACGCGGGTGCCGAGACCGCTGACCACGGTGGGCAGCTTGCGGAGCTGCTCCAGGGCCAGCTCGCCGGCGCCGGCGGCGGCGTAGAGGGGGGCGGGGATGCGGTTGGTCTTCGGCTGGGTCATGACTGCTCCTCTTCGGCCGCACCGGCGGCCTTCCGGGCCGCCCGGTGGGCGGTCGTGCGTTCACGGGCGGCGGTGGTCGGTGCGGGCGCGGTGCCCGCCTCGGTGACGGCGACCGACTCGAGGACCGCCTCGGTCGGGGTGCCGTCGGGCGTCACGGGGCCGGTCGCGGCCGGCGCGACGGTGGCCGGGGCCTCGGGCGCCGCGCTCGGCCCGGTGGGCTCCGCCGGGGCCGGCCCGGCCTGCTCGGCCGGGGTGGCGGCGCCGGTCGCCTCGGCGAGGCGCGCGTTCTCGCGGCGGAACGTCTCGTAGATCTGGGTGAGCGACTGCTTCTGGGCCATGGTCAGCTCGCTGTCGACCGCGATGGCCGCGAGCACGCCCTGGCCCTCCTTGTCGTCCAGCAGCCCGGCCCGCAGGTACATGGCCGGGGTGGAGACGCGCAGCGCGCTGGCGAGCTGTTGGAGCACCTCGGCGCTCGGCTTGCGCAGCCCGCGTTCGATCTGGCTCAGGTAGGGATTGCTGACGCCCGCCTGCTCGGCGAGCTGACGCAGCGAGATCTTCGCGTTGCGCCGCAGGTCGCGAATGAACCCGCCGACATCGGGAAGGTCCTTGCTGGTGGCCATGACTCCACCGTAACGCGGCCTGCTAGCTGCTGCAAGCAAAGTGCTAGCCAGAGTTAGCGACGTCACCACAAGCCGGTTGCGGGCCCGGTGTTCGGTTCCGTACCGTTCCACCGTGACCAAGATCGAGATCAACGGCGCCTCGCTCGCATACGACGAGGCCGGCGACGGCAGCGCCGTGGTGCTGTTGCACGCCGGCATCGCGGACCGCCGGATGTGGCACGCGCAGGTGCCGGCGCTCGCCGCCCGGCACCGGGTGATCGTCCCGGATCTACGCGGCTACGGCGACTCGGAGCTGCCGACCACTCCGTTCACCCACCACGACGACGTGCTCGGGCTGCTCGACGCGCTCGGCGTCGAGCGGGCCGCGCTGGTCGGCTGCTCGTTCGGCGGGCGGGTCGCGGTCGACACCGCGCTGGCGCACCCGGATCGGGTGAGCGCGCTGGCGCTGTTCGGCGCCCCGGTCTCCGGGAACGAGTGGTCCGAGGAGACCGAGCAGCTCTGGGAGGAACTGGTCGGCGACGTGGACCCGGAGGACTTCGCGGCCACCGCCGCCGGCGAGGTGCGCTTCTGGGTGGTCGGGCCGACCCGGCAGCCCTCGGACGTCGACCCGGAGCTGATCCGGTTCGCCGAGGAGATGGACCGCCGGGCGCTCGCCGCCGAGCAGGCGCTGAGCGCGATCGAGGTGGGCGAGTTGGACCCGCCGGCGATCGACCGGCTGCACGAGCTGCGGATGCCGGTGCTCACCGCCGCCGGCGCCGACGACCTGCCCGACATCCGCCGCCTGGCCGACCGCATCGCCGCCGAGGCGCCGCAGGGCCGACGTCTCCCCGACATCCCCCACGCCGCCCACCTGCTCCCCCTGGAGCGCCCCACCGAGGTGAACGCGGCCCTGCTCGACTTCCTCCCCTGACCCCCGCCCCCCTCGTCGGTGCGGTCACCAGAGGGGGCGGACCGCCCCGACCGGGAGGCCGCCGCCGAGGAGCGGCAGTTCGGCGTACTCGGTGAGGATGGGGGCGCGCACGTCGAGGCGGGACAGGGCGGAGGTCAGGACCGGCATCCGGGCGCGGGTCGCGCCGTCGTCGATCTTCAAGGCGACCGCGCCGACGTCCGGGACCGCCGCGGCCATCACACCCTCCGCGCCGATCTTGGCCAGGAGCCCGGGTACGCCGCGCATCAGCCGGGTGTCGTCGGCCAGGGTGCCGCCGACCATCTCCGGGTACGCCCGCATCGCGTCCGCCACGGTCCGCTCGGCGGTGCCCGGCTCGGCGGTGACCAGCCGCAGGAAGGCGCGCGCCAGCCCGGTCAACGAGACGGCGTGCACCGGCGCGCCGCAGCCGTCCACCCCGATCGCCGCCGCCCGCTCGCCGGTGAACTCCTCGACGGTCGCGGTCAGCCGCTGCTGGAGCGGATGCTCCGGCCGCCAGTAGCCGTCCAGCGGCCAGCCGGCGGCCAGACAGGTGAGCAGCATGCCGGCGTGCTTGCCCGAGCAGTTCATCAACACCCGTGACGGTCCACCGCCGGCCCGCAGCACCGCCTCCCGGGCCGCCTCGCCGAACGGCAGGTCCGCCGGGCAGTGCAGCGCGTCCTCGCCCAGCCCGGCACCCCGGAGCAACGCGACCACCCGCTCGACGTGGAACTCCTCGCCCGCGTGGCTCGCGGCGACCAGCGCCACGTCGGCCGGGTCGGTCAGCGGCAGCCCGGCCCGCAGCATGCCGATCGCCTGCATCGGCTTGTTCGACGAGCGGGGAAAGATCGGCGAGACGACGTCACCCGCCCCGACCACCGGCGAGCCGACGGCGTCGAGCACCACCACGGAACCCCGGTGGACGCCCTCCACGAACCCGGACCGCACCACCTCGATGAGCGGCACGCCGCCCTCGTACGTCTTTCCCACGAGATGGACGGTACCGACGGGACGCCGCGGGTCCGCAGCGGGGTGACCTGCGACGTCGACCCCGGCCGTACAGGGGTACGGGCGCGTGCGCCGCTTACACGCCGAGCAGCGCGCGGGCCTCCGCGGTGGTCAGCGGCGGGCGCTGGGCGAGCTGGGCGAAGCCGACCGCCCGCGCGACGAGCTGCATGTTGGACTCCACCGGGCGGCCCTTGGCGTAGGTGACCGTGTCCTCCATGCCGACCCGCAGGTGACCGCCGGCCGACAGCGAGGCCAGCATCACCGGGATGGTGCTGCGCCCGATGCCGGTGGCCGAGAACGTGGTGCCCTCCGGCAGGTCCCGCAGCATCTGGTGGGCGGCGACCAGGGTGGCCGTGGTGCCCGGCATGCCGCCCGGCACGCCCATCACGAAGTCGACGTGCACGTGCCCGCCGTGCGGCAGCCCGTACTTGCCGAGCAGCCGCTGCAACGCGGTGAGGTGGCCCAGCTCGAAGATCTCGTACTCGGGGACGACGCCCCGCTCCTGCATCCGGGTGTGCAGGTCGACGATGAACTCCCAGCGGTTGAGGAACACGTCGTCGCCGAAGTTGACAGTGCCCATGGTGCAGGAGGCCATGTCCGGCGCGGCGTCGACGACGGCCAGCCGGTGTGCCTCCGGGTCGGTCACCGCGCCGCCGGAGGAGAGCTGAACGATCAGGTCGGTGCTCTCCCGCAGCGCCGTCACGGTCTCCCGCAGCCGGCCCTGGTCGAGCGTGGGCCGCGCCTCGTCGTCGCGGATGTGGACGTGGACCACGGCCGCGCCGAGCGCCTCGCACTCCTTGGCGGTCAGCAGCAGCTCGTCGAGCGTCACCGGCAGCGCCGGCACCTCCGCCTTGGCCGACTCCGCGCCGGTGGGGGCAACCGTGATCAACGTCCCTGTCGTCATGCCCCGGATCCTAGACCGCCAGCCAGCGCCACCTCGACGGGTGTTGAGCGGGGGCCCTTCCTCTACCGGAGGCGTTAAGAAGGGGCCCCTCCTTACACATCGATGGCGGCGGCGCTCTCGCCGACCATCAGGCGCGCGTCGTCGGGAGTGTTGCGCTTGATGACGGCGAGCGCGATCTGACCCAGCTCGTAGTGGTGCACCGCGGTGCCGACGAACCCGACGGTCCGGCCGTCCAGCGTCACCGGCGTGCCGGCGGCCGGCGGCTGGTCGCTCGCGACGCCGTCCAGGTGCAGCAGCGCGAGCCGGCGCGGCGGCCGGCCCAGGTTGTGCACCCGGGCCACCGTCTCCTGCCCCCGGTAGCAGCCCTTGTCCAGGTGCACGGCCGGGGCGATCAGGTCCACCTCGGCGGGGATCGTCCGGTGGTCGGTGTCCACGCCGACCCGGGCCCGGCGGGCGGCCACCCGGATCGCCTCGTACGCCCACAGCCCGGCCACCGCCACGCCCGCGCCGCGCAGCCGGTCCACCACCTCGGCCATGGCCGGGCGGGGCACCAGCAGGTCGACGCCGAGCGCCACCCGCCGGGCCCAGCCGCCGGTCGGCAGCGGCTTGACGTCGTAGAGCACGGAGGGCCGCGCAGGCACCTCGCCGGAACGGAACTTCGGGCCCGGCACCCCGACCAGGTCGGGTGCGGCCAACTCGGTGACGTCCAGCGTGGCGAGCGCGCCGGCGGCCTCCGGGCCGACCAGCGAGAGCAGCGCGTGCTCGGCGGTGGCGTCGCGCGGGTCGACCTTGCTGAAGAACCGCATCCGCTCCAGGTACGACAGCAGCCCGGCGGTCATCCCCGGCTCGGTGTCCAGCCAGGTGGTCTCGCCGTCCTCGGCGACCGACGCGTGCTGCTCGACGTGGCCGTTCGGCGAGAGCACCAGCAACTCGGTGCCCTGCCACGGGGCCAGGCCGGACAGGTGCTGGCTGGTCAGGGTGTGCAGCCAGCCGATCCGCTCCTCGCCCGGCACCGCGACCACGCCCCGGTGCGAGCGGTCGACCAGGCCCACGCCGGTGGCCAGGACGCGCTGTTCGCGCATCGGGTCGCCGTAGTGCGCGGCCACCGGAGCCACGCCGGCCGCCCGGTGGGCCGCCTCGGGCTGGTCCCGGGTCTGCTCGTCGATGGCGTCGGTGGTCACCGCGCCGGCGATGTCGATCATGTGGGTTCCCCGTTCTGTGCGCACCGACCGCAGACCCCGAAGAGCGCCACGTGCCCGATGTCGACCTGGAAGCCGCGCTGCGCGGCCAGCTGGTCGGCGAGCGGCCGGAGCATCTCCGGGGAGATCTCGTCGATCGCCCCGCACTCCCGGCACACCAGGTGCACGTGCTGGTGCTCGCCGGCCGCGTGGTAGGTCGGCGAGCCGTGCGAGAGGTGGGTGTGGGTGACCAGGCCGAGCCGTTCGAGCAGCTCCAGCGTGCGGTAGATGGTGGTGATGTTGACCCCGGCCGCGACCTCACGGACCGCCGTGTGGACCTGCTCCGGGGTGGCGTGCCCCAGCTCCAGGACGGCCCGCAGGACCAGCTGCCGCTGCGCCGTCAGCCGCAGCCCGCGCGAGCGGAGCAGTTCCGCGAGGGAGGATTCGGACACCCTCCGATCATAGTTCGGGCGCCGCGCCGCGCCGATCCGGTCAGCCGGCCACCCGGATCAGGCGGGCGGAGAGGTGCGGGCTGAGGGGGTGTCCCATGGCGGCCATCTCCTGCGCGTAGAGCAGGGCGCCCTCGACGATGCCGAACAGGCGGGCGCCGGCCGTGACCTCCTTCGCCGTCGCGGTGCGGACGACCGCGTCGGTGGAGAACTCGATCTGGGTGCCCTTGCGCTTGCCGATGTGCAGCTCCATCACGCCGGTCGGCACGCTCATCAGCGCCTCGATCTCGTCGGTGACCCGCTCGCCGTCCAGCACCGGACGCCACCAGCCCACCTCGCGACCGGCCGGGCGGACCGGGCGGCTCTGCTCGTCGAGGATCCAGGCCCGCGACTCGTAGAGCAGGAACGGCCGGCCGTCATGGCTGATCCGGATCTCCTGGGCGAAGTCGAAGTCCTCGATCGTCGGGAAGCCGCCCCGACCCCGGCCGCGCCACACCCCGATGTACGGCAGCAGCCCGTCCAGGCTGGGGTGCAACTTCGGGCCGACGCGCAGGTCGTGGCTCTCCTCGTACGGGTATTCCTCGACCGGGGGCGCGTTCAGCCACGGCGGCTGAAGCGGATTCTCACTCACGCACTCACCACTTACCTCTTGCTATCCGGACCGCGACATAGACCAGGCCACCGGCGAGCGCGCCGAGGCCGGCGACCAGCAGGCTGACGAACCCGATCTCGGTAACCATCCGGGCCATCCTATGCTGGGCGGCATGACGCGCACTCTCGTCGTCAAGGCCACCGCCGGGGCGGACGCCCCGGAACGCTGCGCCCAAGCGTTCACCGTCGCCGCCACCGCGGCCGCTGCCGGGGTGGACGTGTCGCTCTGGCTGACCGGCGAGTCGACCTGGTTCGCGTTGCCCGGCCGGGCGGAGTCGTTCGAGCTGCCGCACTCGGCGCCGCTGGGCGAGCTGCTGCACGTGATCCTCACCACCGGGCGGGTGACCGCCTGCACCCAGTGCGCGGCCCGCCGGGAGATCGGCCCGGACGACGTGCTCGCGGGCGTCCGGATCGCCGGGGCGGCGGTCTTCGTCGAGGAGGCGATGGCCGAGGGCGCGCAGGCCCTGGTCTACTGAACCGCCCGCCGGGTTGTCCATTCTGCCCGGTGCGCCGATCCTGACCCGATATGCCGGGCTCGCGCCTACCATTCGGATGTGAGTGAGGCGATCGAACGATTCTTCGCGTCCCTGCCGGCGCGCGCCCCCGCCCTGTTGCGCAGCCCGATCGGCGGCACCCTCCGGATCGACCTCGCCGACGGCAACCACACCGAACATTGGTACGTGACGCTGGCGCCCGGCTCGGCCCGCGTGAGCCGGCAGGAGGAGGGTGCGGCGGATGCCATCCTGACCATCGGCACCCAGCTCTTCGAGGCACTGGTCACCGGCCGGGAGGCCGCGCTGTCGGCGGTGCTGCGCAACGAGGCCACGTTCGGCGGGCACGTCGTGCTGTTCCTGGCGCTCCGCCGCTTCCTGCCCGACCCGCCCGACGTCCGGGACCCGCGGGAGACCGCCCGCGAACACGTCCGGCGGTCGGCGTGAAGGAACGGGTCAGCATCCTCGACGGCAACACCTTCCTGGTCAGCGACCGACGCGGCAACATCGAACCGTCGTACGACTTCCCCACCGGGCTGTTCTCCTTCGACACCCGGTTCATCTCGACCTGGATCCTCTCCCTCGACGGCCAACTGCTGCACGCGCTCTCCATCGACGACTCGCTCTCCTACAAGACCCGGTTCTTCATGGTCCCCGGCGAACCGACGCACTACCTGGACGCGGACGTCTCGGTGATCCGCAGCCGCTCGATCGGCGGCAGCTTCGACGAGGAACTGACCCTGCTCAACCACTCCGAGCAGGAGCAGGAGTTCCGTCTCCGGCTCGACATCGGCTCCGACTTCGCCGACCTCTTCGAGATCAAGCACCGGCGGGAGAAGAAGGGCAGCACCACGCCGACGGTGGAGGAGAACGGCCTGCGGCTCACCTACCGCCGGCAGGGATTCCACCGGGAGGCCAGGATCAGCAGCACCGCCCCGGCCGAGGTCGACCGGGACGGGATGACGTTCCGGATCCGCATCGCGGCGCACGGCGAGTGGACCACCCGGCTGCACGTCGCCACCATGATCTACGGGGCGCGGGGCGAGGACATCAGGGCCACCCTGCCACTCGGCGGCCACCGCTCGGTGGCGGCCATCGAGGCCGAGCAGAACGCGCTCATCGAACGCGCGCCCACGCTGGGCTGCGACTGCGAACCGCTGGCCGGGGCGTACCGGCGCAGCCTCACCGACCTGGCCGCCCTCCGGTACGAGTCGATCACGCTCGGCGTGCGGCTGGTCGCCGCCGGCCTGCCCTGGTTCATGACGCTGTTCGGCCGGGACAGCATCTTCACCTCGCTGCAGATCCTGCCGTTCCTGCCCGAGGTGATCCAGCCGACCATCCTCATGCTGGCCGGGTTGCAGGGCGTACGGATCGACGACTTCCGGGACGAGGAGCCCGGCAAGATCCTGCACGAGCTTCGGTACGGCGAGACCGCCGGCTTCCAGGAGCAGCCGCACTCGCCGTACTACGGCGCGGCCGACACCACCGCGCTCTTCGTGATCCTGCTCGACGAGTACGAGCGGTGGACCGGGGACACGAAGCTGGTCCGCCAGCTCGAACAGGAGACCCGGGCGGCGCTGGCCTGGCTCGACACGTACGGGGACCTGCTCGGCACGGGCTACGTCTGGTACATGACCCGCAACCCGGAGAGCGGGCTGCCCAACCAGTGCTGGAAGGACTCCCCGGACGCCATCTCCTACTCCGACGGCCGGCTGCCGCCGTTCCCCCGGGCCACCTGCGAACTACAGGGGTACGCCTACGACGCCAAGCGGCGCGGCGCCCGGATGGCCCGCGAACTCTGGGGCGATCCGGCCTATGCGGACCGGCTGGAACGCGAGGCGGCGGCGCTCAAGGAGCGGTTCAACCGCGACTTCTGGATCCCGGAACGGGAGTACTACGCGCTGGCCCTGGACCCGCAGGGACGACACGTGGACGCGCTCACCTCCAACATCGGTCACCTGCTGTGGAGCGGCATCGTCGACGAGTCCCGCGCCCCGGCGGTCGCCGCGCATCTGCTCGGGCCACGTCTCTTCTCCGGCTGGGGCGTCCGCACGCTCGCCGACGACCAGGGCCGCTACAACCCGATCGGCTACCACGTCGGCACGGTATGGCCGTTCGACAACTCGATCATCGCCTGGGGCCTGTGGCGGTACGGCTTCCGGGAGGAGGCCGGCCAGATCTGCGACGCGATGCTCAGCGCCTCCCGCTACTTCGACGGGCGGCTCCCCGAGGCGTTCGCCGGCTACGAGCGCGGCCTCACCGACTATCCGGTGCAGTACCCGACCGCGTGCAGCCCGCAGGCCTGGTCCGCCGGCACCCCCCTGCTGCTGCTCCGGGTGATGCTGGGGCTGGAGCCGCAGGGCGAGCACCTGATCATCGATCCGGCGGTACCGCCCGGGATGGGCCGGGTGGAGCTGCTCGACATCCCCGGCCGGTGGGGACGGGTGGACGCGTTGGGCCGCAGCCGCGCCCCGCACGACGAGAACCACCGGCACTGAGCCCGGCCGGGTTCAGGACGGGCAGGAGGTGGTCACCGCCACCCGGACCCGCTCGTCGACCCGCTCCGCCAGCACCGCCGGATCACCCGGTCGGGCGTACCTGTCGACGGAGTCCACCACCGGCGCGGCGCCGGCACCGAACGCGGCGGCCAGCCGCTGGTCCGCCGGCGCGGCCGCCTCGGCGCGGGCGGTCCGGGCGGTGCCACCGCCGGGGCAGGGCGCGGTCAGCACCTGGACCGCCCCGGTCGCGCCGCCCCAGGGACCCAACGCGCGGGCCAGCGCGGCGGACTCCCCGGCGGCGTCGGCGGCCGGGGCGCGGTAGCCCGCGCCGACCGGACGGCAGCCGGTGGCGGCGGTCAGCAGCACCCGCCCGGGCCCACCGGGCCGGCCCTCGACCGCCACGAAGTCGCCGGCGTCGGCGCGCAGCAGCGGCTCGCCGTCGAACGACGAGACGCCCGCCCGCCATTCCGACGGCAACCGGTCCGCCACCCGACGCAGCACGTCGCGGGCGTCGCCGCCGGTGGTCGCCACCTCGATGCCGCGCTCCAGGGCCGCGCCCCGTTCCAGCGGGGTCACCCGGCAGTCCCGCTCCAGCCGGTCGGGCAGGAGCGCCGGCACCCCGGCCGTACCGATCGCGGCGCTCAGCTCACCGATCGCCCGGTCCACCACCGGGCCGGCCTGGTCCAGGGAGCGCTGCTCCTTGACCGTGGGCGGATCGTTGCGCACCGACCACCAGGTCAGCCCGGCGAGCAGCACCGCCCACACCACCGCGGCGACCACCAACCAGCGCTGCCGGCGACGGCCGGGACTGGGCTGGTCGGGACGGGTGGGCGGGGCGTAGCCCGACGGGACGGCACTCACCGGGTCATGGTGTCACGCGTCGGCGAACCGCCCGCCCGCGGCTCGGCACCCCGGTCAGGCCGGGACGGACCGCCGGGACAGCAGCCACAGCAGGTAGAAGGGGCGCTGACGCAGCTCGCCGCGACGGTCGGCGTACTGGTCGGCGGCGAGCACGGCGGAGAAGAAACCGCCCGCCCCGAGCATGCCGAGCACCGGCGCCAACTGCGTGCCCTCCACCGCGACCAGGGTGGCCGCGACGGTCGCCACCGCGGCGCCGGCGGCCTGCACGGCTGACCGTCGGGCCACCCGGGCGACCTCGGAACGCGCCGCACGCACACCCTCCTGGATCTCCGCGTCGAGCTTCGCCAACTGCACCAGCGCCTTCTCCGGGTCGGTGTCGACGTCCAGCATCCGCCCCCGCAGGTGGGCCTGGGTCGCGGCGAGCGCGTCGCCCTCCTGGGTGAGGATGGCGCAGTAGTCGCGCAGCGAGGTGCCCTCCAGCATCGGCAGGTCCAGTCGGAGCAGCGGGGTGACCAGGCGTGCCTTCACCGGGTCCCCACTCGGCACGTCGACGACCCGGTGCCCCTTCACGATCAGGTCCAGCGTGCGGTCCGGATGGTCCCCCAGCTCGATCCGACCGACACTGTCGAAGGGCGACGAGGTCGACTGGGCGTCCGGCGCGCGGGACTCCAGGTGGCTGCGGCGGGAGGTCTGCGGGAAGTAGACCAGTTGACCGCTCTCCAGCAGCGGCGCGCAGTCCCGCAGGTACGCGCCGAGCCTCTCCAGGTCCTCGCACTCGGCGTAGAGGTCGTCGATCTGGACGTCCTCGAACCGGCAGTCCCGTCCGCAGCGGGCCGGGTCCTCCCCGCACCGCATGCACCGCTCGCGATTCGCCAGGTAGCGCGTGGCGCCGCCGGGCTGGGAGAGGATCAGCTTGCCGGTGACCAGCGTGGCCCGTTTGGTGAGGAACGAGAGGTCCTGGTCGAGACTGGCGACCGAGACGTCGAACGGACGGGACCGGCCGGACCGCCCGGTCGGCGCGAGGTCACGGGCGATCTCCTCGCCCCGGTTCCCGTCGATGAAGTCGACCAGGTAGCGACGGGCGTAGCCGGCGACGTCGTCAGGCACCTCGGTCCCCTTTCGGCGCGGCGGAACGCCGCCGCCCAGCGTGCCACGCCCGGGCAAGGAGCGCCGTCGACGCCCGTGGCCCGCCACCCCGGACGGGGGCGGCGGGCCACGATCCCAGCGTGTGGGTCAGGCGGCGCGGGCGTTAAGAAGGGGCCCTTCCTCTGCCGGAAGCGTTGACAGGGGGCCCTTCCTTACGCCTTCACGGTGACGGTGACCTCGTTGATGCCACGCGCGGCGGTCACGGCGGTGTCGCCGTTGCCGTGGCGGGAGAGCGCCCGCAGCGTCCACGAGCCCGGCGCGGCGAAGAACCGGAACTGGCCGGCCGGGGACGTCACCACCTCGGCGGTGAACTCACCCGTCGAGTCGAGCAGCCGGACGTAGGCGCCCGGCACCGCCTCGCCGGACTCGGCCAGCACCTGACCGGTGATCACGGTTTCCTTCTCCAGGTCCAGGCTGGCCGGGAGCGGGGCGGCCTGGTCCGGCGCGGCGCAGCCGGCAGCGGTCGGAGCAGTGGGTGCGGTCGCCATGGTCACGCCTCCCCGGGCTCGTCGCCGAGGGCCACCGGCACACCGACCAGCGAGCCGTACTCGGTCCAGGACCCGTCGTAGTTCTTCACGTTCCGGTGCCCGAGCAGCTCCTGGAGCACGAACCAGGTGTGCGACGAGCGCTCGCCGATCCGGCAGTAGGCGATGGTCTCCTTGCCGTCGTCCAGCCCGGCGGCGGCGTAGATCTTGCGAAGCTCGTCGTCGGACTTGAACGTGCCGTCCTCGTTGGCCGCCTTGGACCACGGCACGCTGATCGCGGTCGGCACGTGCCCGGCCCGCTGCGCCTGCTCCTGCGGAAGGTGGGCCGGGGCGAGCAGCCGGCCGGCGTACTCGTCGGGGCTGCGCACGTCGACCAGGTTCTTGGTGCCGATGGCGTCGACCACCTCGTCGCGGAACGCGCGGATCGAGGTGTCCGGCGCCTGCGCGACGTACTGCGTGGCCGGGCGGGTCACCGCGTCCTTCACGAGCGGGCGGGCGTCCAGCTCCCACTTCTTGCGACCGCCGTCGAGCAGCTTGACGTCGCGGTGGCCGTAGAGCTTGAAGTACCAGTACGCGTACGCGGCGAACCAGTTGTTGTTGCCGCCGTAGAGGATGACGGTGTCGTCGTTGGCGATGCCCCGCTCGGAGAGCAACGCGGCGAACTGCTCCTGGTTGACGAAGTCCCGCCGGATCTGGTCCTGCAGGTCGGTCTTCCAGTCGAGCTTGATCGCGCCGGCGATGTGGCCGGTGTCGTAGGCCGAGGTGTCCTCGTCGACCTCGACGAAGACGACGCCCGGGGCGTCGAGGTTCTTCTCGGCCCACTCGGCCGAGACGAGTGCGGTGTCGCGACTCATCAGATCACTCCCTGGTGAGGATGGGTGGTGAGCCTGCGCGCGGAGATCGAAGTCGGTGGTTGTCGCACCACGCGCGGGACCCAGAGCTAGGAACGGATCACGGGTACGTGCGACGGCGCCGCTGCCGGGCGTGGAGGGGGTGGTGAAGACCCTTGGTGCCGTGGCCGCTCAGGCGGCCGGAGACAGCCCCGCCGTCAGATGACGGGGCGACACAGGCAGGTGGCCACGCGGCACAGGTCGACCGCGCGCCGTTTGGTGAGGTGGGTCCCCATGGGCAGGGACATTACCAGCCGTCCCGGCATGCGCCACCGGTCCGACCAGCATGCGAGACGTCGACACCGCCAGCCGGGAGCGCCCGGCCGGCGGTCAGCCGGCCGAGTTGATCGGGACGTTCTTGGCGTCCGCGTCGACCACCAGGCCCTCCGGCGTCGGCGAGACCTTGCGGAGGTTGAGCTGGAACGGCAGTTCCGGCAGCGGCACGTCGATCGAGATGCTCTTGGCGTAGTTGGCCAGCAGCGTCCGGGCCAGCGCCACGTTCGGCAGGCCCTCGGCGGTGAGGTCGTTGAACCGCAGCGCCACCTTGCCGTCGGCCACTGTCACGTCGGCGATGCCGTTGACGGTCAGCTTGACGCCGAGGATGTCCACCGGCGCGGTCACCGCCAGCTTGCCGTCCCGCTCGCCGAGCGTCAGGCCGGGCCGCTTGATCAGCTTGGCCAGGCTGTCGTAGGTGACGGTGCCCCGCCCGTCGACGGTCTGGGCCACCACGTCGCCCTGACCGGAGCGGAGCGTGTCCAGCGACGCGGTCACGTTGCGGGCGTCCACGTCCAGCCGGGGCACGTCGACCGCGCCGCCCTGCACGTTGCCCTTCACGTCGGTCAGCTGGATCGAGATACGCTCGTACTTCCCGGCCAGCACCTGGTTGAGGAACGGGAAGCCACCCACCTCGACCTTGGGCGCGGCGGACTGCGCGTCCTGCTTGCTGAGCTCCTGCCGCACCTGGTCGGCGATGGCCCGCTCGGCGACCCCGGCCGCCACCCGGTCGGCGACGACCAGCAGCCCGGCCAGCACCAACAGCAGGACGACGAAACCGATCAGCACCTTCCGACCCCGGCGACGGGGCCGGCCCTCCGCCGGGTACGCCTCTGCCACGCCGCCTCCAAGCCTCGCCGCCGTCACCGCGTCTCGCGGCGCAACCGTACTTACCCGGGGCGAGACTTCTCCAACCGGGCGCTCAGAGGAAGAGCACACACATGGCGTACGCGGCGGGAGCGGCGAGCGCGAAGCCACCCAGCGGCCCCTGCATGTGCCGGGCCACCCACATGGTGGGCGGCTCGCCGGCCATCAGCCGGCCCGCCTCGGCGTACCCCACGGCGAGGTCGGCCAGCACGGCGGTGGCCGCGGTGACCACCCCGACCAGCGCGGCGCTGGTCGGGGTGAAGCCGACCAGGTAGCTGCCGAGCACGGCGCTGGTCAGGGTGCCGAGCATGGCGCCCGCGACGACGCCGGCCGCGCCGCGGGGCACCTGCGGGGCGAGTCGGGGCCACGGCGCCACCGCGTCGGTCAGCCGCGCCACCAGCAGGGCCACCCCGGCGGCGGTGAGGCAGACGGTGATCGCCTGGGTGCCCTTGGGGATCCGGCTGAGCACGATCAGCGAGGCGAATGCGACCACCCCGACCACGATGAGCAGGGTGCCGCCGAGCGAGTCGGTGACCCGGACCCGGTCCACCCGACGGACGAGCTGCCCGAGCACGCCGAGCACGAGGCCGGCGACCGCGGCGTAGCCGAGCGGGGCCAGGCCGGCGATGTCCGACTGCACGGCGGCGACGTCGGCGATCGCCGCGGTGCCGGCGCTGACCAGCGCGACGACCAGCAGCGCGGGCGGCCGCATGGCCATCGTCCAGGCGAGCACGTAGAGCAGTTGGACGCCGAAGATGATGGCGGCGAACGGCAGCCGGTGCCCCGGCCCGGCGGTCTGCGCCCCGAGCACCAGGCCGACGCCGAGCAGCGCGGCGAAGCCGGCCACGGTCAGCGCCAGCGGCCGGCGGAACTCCACCGGCGGCACCTCCTCCTCGGGCGCGGAGTCCGGGGCGTCGTCGGGGCGGCGGCCGGGGCCGCCCTTGCGGAGCCGGCGCGGGCCCTTACGCGCCCGCGGCTCCGCCTCCTCCTCGTCCGGCCCGGTGCGCGGGGCGGGCGGGTAGCCACGGGCGGGGGCGGACGGCCCGGAGGACGGGTCGTCGGCCCACGGTTCACGACCGGCGTCGCGCGAGGTGGAGGGAAACACGCCCCGATCGTGCCAGACCCGGGCGGCTCGGCGGAGGTCACGGTTTCGGCAACGTTAAAACCTGCGCCGCGATCGAGGGCAGAAAGGGCAAACGGGAAAAGGCGTGAAGGTGACGGCCGGACCATCGGTTAGGCTCACCCCGTTACCCCGCCCGTCAGCGACGCCGGGACCCACGCAAGTTCACAGCGCCGCCCCACCCGGGTGTGCCGCTGGTCGCGCGCGGCCGAAGGGCCGCCGGGACGGAGGTGATCGTGGAGCTCCTGCTGCTCGTGACCGCACGAGCGGGTGAGCCGTCGGCGGTGCTGCCGGCACTCGACCTGCTGCCGCACTCGGTGCGCACCGCACCCCGTGACGTGCGCACCCTGGTTTCCGGTCCGACCCCGGACGCCGTCCTGGTGGACGCCCGCTCCGAGTTGAGCGAGGCGCGGGCCACCTGCCGGATGCTGCACGCCACCGGGCTCGGCGTGCCGCTGGTCGCGGTGGTCACCGAGGCCGGTCTGATCGCGTTGAACGCCGACTGGGGCGTGGACGACGTCATCCTCGCCGCGGCCGGCCCGGCCGAGGTGGAGGCCCGGCTGCGGCTGGCGGTCGGCCGGCTGAGCAACGCCGTGGCCGGCGCCGGCGGCTCGATCCGGGCCGGCGAGCTGAACATCGACCCGGACACCTACGCCGCGAAGCTCAAGGGCCGGCCGCTCGACCTCACCTACAAGGAGTTCGAGCTGCTGAAGTTCCTCGCCCAGCACCCGGGACGGGTGTTCACCCGGGACCAGTTGCTGCGTGAGGTCTGGGGCTACGACTACTTCGGCGGCACCCGCACGGTCGACGTGCACGTCCGGCGGCTGCGCGCCAAGCTCGGCTCGGAGTACGAGTCGATGATCGGCACGGTCCGCCAGGTCGGCTACAAGTTCGTGGTGCCGCCGTCGCGCTCGTTGCCGGAGTCGGAGCCGGCCCCGCTGCCGGTCTGACCGCGGCCCCCAACCGGGGGCACTTTTCCTATATGCCCTATTTGTGCGCCAAGCCGCCCATATCCTGACTGCCGGATTCGTCAGGCTGAGGGGGGCCAACGGTGCGCGCGGTGACCACGGGGGCGGCGAACGGCCGGTACCACTGATGCCCGGCTCGACGCTGAAGGCGGTGGCGGTCGTCACCGTGGTGCTCGCCGGGCTGCTGGCCTCCGCGTACGCGCTGGGCCGCAGCCTGGTTGCCGAGCCGCACCCGTCGACGGCGGGCGCGACCACCTCGGCCTACGGCCCGCGCTACGCCGACCAGCCGCCCAGCGGCGACCCCGGCACGCCGAGCCCGGACCCGGCCCCGGACGCGGCCGACGGCACCGGCCCGTACGGCGCGCACGTCAGCACCGGCTCCGCCCGGGTCGCGCTGACCTTCGACGACGGCCCCGACCCCCGGTGGACGCCACAGGTGCTCGCACTGCTCGACCAGTACGGCGTGAAGGCCACGTTCTGCGTCGTCGGCGAGAACGCCGAGAGCTACCCGGACCTGGTCCGGTCGATCGCGGCCGAGGGGCACACCCTGTGCAACCACTCCTGGAAGCACGACGTCAACCTCGGCAGACGCACCCCGGAGACGATCCGGACGGACCTGGTGCGCACCAACGACGCGATCCTGGCCGCCGTCCCGAACGCCCACGTCGCCTACTACCGCCAGCCGGGCGGGGTCTGGACACCGCAGGTGATGTCGGCCTGCGCGCAGTTGGGTCTCACCCCGCTGCACTGGAGCGTCGACCCGTCGGACTGGAAGACGCCGGGTGCCACCGCCATCGAGGCCACCGTCCGCACCCAGACCGGGCCGGGCTCGATCGTGCTGATGCACGACGCGGGCGGGGACCGCTCCGGCACGGTCACCGCGTTGCAGCGGCTGCTGCCCGAGCTGCTGGCCCGGTTCGAGCTGGAGCCACTGCCCACCGGCGCCGCGTGACGAGCACCACCGCCCACGTCGTCGCTGCACCGCGAACGGCGGCCCACCGGCCGCTACCGTGACTCAGATGAGCAGCACCGAGCCGACGAGTGGTGGCGGACCCGACAAGGCGGCCCCGGGCGACCGGGTGGACTCCGCCGGCCGGCTGACGGCGCCCGAGGTCGCCGAGGTGCTGGCGCTGGCCCGGGCCGCCGGCGACGCCGACGGCGCCGACCCGCTCGACGAGCACGTGCTGCTGCGGATGCGCGACCCCGAGGCGCCGGCCGTACACCTCACCGCCCGCGCGGCCGACGGGACCCTGACCGGGTACGCGCACCTCGACACCACCGCCCCGGCCGAGGGGGTCGGCGTGGAGCTGGCGGTGCATCCGGGCCACCGGCGGCGGGGCACCGGGCGGGCGCTGGCCCGGGGCGTGCTCGCCGCCACGCCGGGGCCGCTGCGCGCCTGGGCGCACGGCGACCACCCGTCGGCCGCCGCGCTCGCGGTCGACCTGGGCTTCACCCGCGCCCGGGTGCTCTTCCAACTGCGCCGGCCGCTGACCGAGGCGGTGCCCGCACCGGCCCTGCCCGAGGGCGTCGAGCTGCGGGCGTTCCGGCCCGGCGAGGACGACGAGGCCTGGCTGGCGGTCAACAACGCCGCGTTCGCCCAGCACCCCGAGCAGGGCCGGTGGACCCTCGACGACCTGCGCGTACGGTTCGCCGAGCCGTGGTTCGACAGGGCCGGTTTCCTGCTGGCGGTGGACGCCGCCACCGGTCGGCTGCTCGGTTTCCACTGGACCAAGGTGCACGAGCGGCAGGGGTCGGCCCGGATCGGCGAGGTCTACGTGCTCGGCGTCGACCCGTCCGTCCACCGCGGCGGGCTCGGCCGGGCGCTCACCGCCGCCGGCCTGGCCCACCTGCGCGACCGACGCGGGCTGGACCGGGTGATGCTCTACGTCGACGAGAGCAACACCGGGGCGGTCGCGCTCTACGAGCGGCTCGGCTTCGCCCGCTGGTCCGCGCACGTCAACTACCAGCGCGACTGATCACCGAAGCGGCAAACCACCCACGAGGACGCCGACGGGCCGCCAGTTCACGAAATGGACAGGCCCTCCTCAGCGTACGGCCATCCCGCCGGCCGGACGTGTTCATCCCGCGTTCACTTCCGACCGGCGAACCGTCCACCTGGCCCTCCTAGCTTTCACGTCAAGCCGGTCAGCGCCGGCCCCCGGCAACCCCGGGCGACCTGACCAAAGACGTGAAGGGAAACCCCTCAAGTGAAGCTCCAGCGGCACGGCGCCATCGCCTGTCTCGCTCTTACCGCGGTTCTCGGTCTCAGCGCCTGCGGCTCGGACAACAACGAGCCGGCCTCCGCTTCCGGCTCCACCGCCGCCGTCGACTGCGGCAAGGGCACGCTGAACGCGCAGGGCTCCTCCGCGCAGAAGAACGCCATGGCCGAGTGGATCAAGGCCTACCAGCAGAAGTGCTCCGGCACCACGATCAACTACGAGCCGAGCGGCTCCGGCGCCGGCATCCAGGCGTTCATCGCCGGCACCGCCGACTTCGCCGGCTCCGACTCCGCGCTCAAGCCGGAGGAGCAGCCGCAGGCCGACGCCAAGTGCGCCGGTGGCCAGGCCCTCAACCTGCCGATGGTGATCGGCCCGGTCGCGGTCGTCTACAACGTCGGCGGTGCGGACAACCTCCAGTTCAGCCCGGCCACCCTGGCGAAGATCTTCGCCGGCAAGGTGACCAAGTGGGACGACGCGGCGATCAAGGCCGACAACCCGGACGCCAAGCTGCCGTCGGCCGCGATCCAGGCGGTGCACCGCTCCGACGAGTCGGGCACCACCGACAACTTCACCAAGTACCTTTCCAAGACCGCCGAGGCGGACTGGACCTTCGGCAACGCCAAGGCCTGGAAGGCGCCGGGCGGCGTCGGCGCGGCCAAGTCCGACGGTGTGGCCAGCAAGGTCAAGAGCACCGAGGGCACCATCAGCTACGTCGAGCTGTCGTACGCCGAGAACTCGGGCCTGAAGATGGCCAAGATCAAGAACGGCGCCGGCGAGTTCGTCGAGCTGACCGGCGACTCGGCCGGCAAGACCATCGCCGGGGCCAAGTTCGAGGGCCAGGGCAACGACCTCAAGATGTCGATCGACTACAACACCAAGGAGGCCGGGGCCTACCCGATCGTCCTGGCGACCTACGAGATCGTCTGCAGCAAGGGCCTCGCCGCCGACAAGCTGCCGCTGGTCAAGGGCCTGCTCGGCCACGCCGCCAGCGCCGAGGGCCAGCAGGAGCTGGCCGAGCTGGGCTACGCCCCGCTGCCGGACGCCGTCCGCACCAAGGTCGAGGCCGCCGTCAAGAGCCTCGCCTGACGCCCTGAACGACACCTCCTCAACGCGAAGCGAGCGAGCAGATGGGTGACACCCCTCAGCGCTCGGCGCACGCCGGCACCGGCGGGACCGGAGTGGCCACGAGCCACGAGCGGCCCGCCGGTGCCTCGGCGCGTGTGGCCGAGCGCTTCGGCAACCCCGGCCGCCCCGGCGGCGACCTCGGCGGGGGCGGCGGCCTGCCCCGCGCCCGCGCCTTCGGCGCGGAACGGGCGTTCCGCGGCCTGACCATGGCCGCCGGCACCACCGTGCTGGTGATCATCGCGGCCATCGCGATCTTCCTGATCGCCAAGGCCGTGCCGGCGCTGCGGGCCAACACCGAGTCGTTCTGGACCTTCGAGGGCTGGTTCCCCAACGACGACCCGCCGAAGTTCGGCATCGGCGCGCTCGCCTTCGGCACGGTCCTGAGCTCGCTGCTGGCGCTGTTCATGGCGGTGCCGGTCGCGCTGGGCATCGCCCTCTACCTGACGCACTACGCCCCGCGCCGGCTCGGCAACGGCCTGGGCTTCCTGATCGACCTGCTGGCCGCCGTACCGAGCGTGGTGTTCGGCCTCTGGGGCCGCGACTACTTCGCCGGACCGGTCGCCGACCTCTCCGCCTGGCTGCACACCTACTTCGGCTGGATCCCGATCTTCGGCGACGGCCCGTACGGAAGCTCGATCCTGCTCGGCTCCGTGGTGCTGGCGATCATGGTGCTGCCGATCGTCACGTCGCTCTCCCGCGAGGTGTTCCGGCAGACCCCGACCGCCAACGAGGAGGCCGCGCTCGCGCTCGGCGCCACCCGCTGGGAGATGATCCGCACCGCGGTCCTGCCGTACGGCCGGCCCGGCGTCATCGCCGCGGTGATGCTGGGCCTGGGCCGCGCGCTCGGCGAGACCATCGCGCTGGCGCTGACGCTCGGCTCGACGTACGCCATCTCGTTCAACATCCTGCAGAGCGGCGGCAACTCGATCGCCGCCAACATCGCCAACCGGTTCGCCGAGGCGAACGACACCGGCCGGGGCGCGCTGATCGCCTCCGGCCTGGTCCTCTTCGCGATCACGCTGATCGTCAACATCACCGCGCGGGCGATCATCTACCGGCGGCGCGAGTTCACGGAGTCGGCTGCCTGATGACCACCACACTTCCCACCCGTCGTCCGCGCCCGCCGGCCCAGCCGGCCACGCTGCGCGCCCGGCGGCTCCCCGCGTACGCCGCGCCCGCCATCGCCGTCGCGGCGCTGCTGGTCGCGACCGGCCTCGTGTACGGCGCCGGCATCGGCGGTCCGGTCCTGGTCGTGGTGCTCGGCGCGCTGCTCTACCTGGTCGGCCTCTTCGTCGCCACGAACGCGGTGGAGGGCCGACGGTCCGCCCGCAACCGGACCTGGAGCGCCCTGATCCACTCCGCCTTCGTGCTGGCCGTGCTGCCGCTGGCCTCGGTGGTCTGGACGCTCGTCAGCAAGGGCTCCGAGCGGCTGGACGGCAACTTCTTCGGCACCTCGATGAACAACATCGGGGCGCGGGACGCCAACGGCGGCGCCTACCACGCGATCATCGGCACGCTGGAGCAGGTCGGCATCGCCGCGCTGATCACCGTGCCGCTCGGCGTGCTCTGCGCGATCTACGTGGTCGAGTACGGCCGGGGCCGGTTCGCGTTCACCATCCGCTTCTTCGTGGACGTGATGACCGGCATCCCGTCGATCGTGACCGGCCTGTTCGTGCTGGCCTTCTGGGTGCTCATCGTGTCGCCCTGGTTCAACGACGGCCGGCCGAGCTTCTCCGGCTTCGCCGCCGCGCTGGCGTTGAGCGTGCTCATGCTGCCCACCGTGGTGCGGTCCACCGAGGAGATGCTCCGGCTGGTGCCGGCACCGCTGCGCGAGGGCGCGTACGCGCTCGGCGTACCGAAGTGGAAGACCATCCTGCGGGTCGTGCTGCCGACCGCGCTGCCCGGCATCGTCACCGGCATCATGCTCGCCATCGCGCGGGCCGCCGGTGAGACGGCGCCGGTGCTGCTCGTCGCCGGCGGCGGCGCGGCGATCAACTTCAACCCGTTCGAGAACAACCAGTCGTCGCTGGCGCTCTTCGTCTACCAGCAGGCCGGCGAGGCGTCGAAGTACTCGCCGGCGCGGGCCTGGACCGCGGCACTGACCCTGGTCGCGCTCGTCCTCGTCCTGACCGTCGCGGCCAAGCTGCTGGCCCGTCGAAACCAGCTCGGCCGATGAACCCCGGAGGTACCGCCACCATGGCCAAGCGTGTCGAAGCCGCCAACGTGACCGCCTACTACGGCGGTTTCAAGGCGATCGAGAACATCAACCTGACCGTCGAGCCGAAGACCGTGACCGCCCTGATCGGCCCGTCCGGCTGTGGCAAGTCGACGTTCCTGCGGTCGATCAACCGGATGCACGAGGTGCTGCCCGGCGCCCGGGTCGAGGGCAACCTGACCATCGACGGGCAGGACATCTACGACCGGGACGTCGACGTCACCGCGGTCCGCCGGATGATCGGGATGGTCTTCCAGCGGCCGAACCCGTTCCCCACCATGAGCATCTTCGAGAACGTGGTGGCCGGCCTGCGGCTCAACGGGGTGCGGCGCAAGTCGATCCTGGAGGAGTCGGCCGAGCGGGCGCTCCGCTCGGCGAACCTGTGGGACGAGGTGAAGGACCGGCTGGGCAAGCCCGGCGCCGGCCTCTCCGGCGGTCAGCAGCAGCGGCTCTGCATCGCCCGCACCATCGCGGTCGAGCCGCAGGTGGTGCTGATGGACGAGCCGTGCTCGGCCCTGGACCCGATCTCCACACTGGCGATCGAGGACCTGATGTTCCAGCTCAAGGACAAGTTCACCATCATCATCGTCACGCACAACATGCAGCAGGCCGCGCGGGTGTCCGACCGTACCGCCTTCTTCTCGATCGAGAAGACCGGCGACCCGGGCCGGCTGATCGAGTACGACAACACCCAGAAGATCTTCAGCAACCCCACCCAGAAGAAGACCGAGGACTACATCACCGGCCGCTTCGGCTGAGGCGTCAGCGCAACACGAAGCGCGGCGCGGCGGAGTCGAGGCCCTCGATGCGCGGCAGGATCGGCGTACCCGGGTCTCGTTCCGCCGCCGCGCGGGCCACGCCCGCGAGGTCGCCGGCGGCGGCGATCTCGCCGAGCGTGACCATGGTCGGCGGCAGCATGGTCAGCTCGCCCGCCTCCGCCCGGGCCAGCGCGTCCGCCGGGCGCAACCACAGCGTGTGGTCGGCCTCGCCGGAGACGTCACGGGTCCGCTGCCCCTCGGGCAGCAGGGCGACGAAGAAGTACGTGTCGAAGCGGCGCGGCTCGAACTCCGGAGTGATCCACCTGGTCCACGGCAGCAGCAGGTCCGACCGGAGCGTGAGCCCGCGACCGGCCAGCAGGTCGGCGAAGCCGGTACGCCGACCCACCAGGTCCTGCCGGGCCGCCTCCCAGTCGTCGCCGCTCACGTCGCCGACCACGGTCCCGGAGTCCGGGCCGGCGAGCAGCACGCCCGCCTCCTCGAAGACCTCGCGGGCGGCGGCGCAGACCACCGCCTGCGCGTCCGCCGGGTCGAGCCGGAACCGCTCGCCCCAGGCCGCCGGCTCCGGGCCGGCCCAGCCCAGGTGCGCCTCCGAGTCGGAACGGTCCACCCCGCCGCCGGGAAAGGCGTACATCCCGCCGAACGTCATCGCCGCCACCCGCCGGATCAGGTAGACCTCGAACTCGTCGCCGGCCGGACGGAGGAGCAGCACGGTGGCGGCGACGCGGGCCGGGGCGGGCACGCCGCCTTCGGCGTGGAAGCGGCGGGCGTGCTCCACCAGGGCGGGGGGTGCGGCGAAGCCGTCGATCGTCATGTGCCGAGCCTAGTTCCCGCTCAGGCGGCTCGACGGCGTCGGTTCCCGCCATTGTCGTCGCGCTGCGTAACGGTTCGTCCCGACACCCATCCCACCCCTCGCCGCCTTTGCTCTGCAGCCATTCGCGCATCAGCAACCAACAGCTACCGCTGCGTCGGCGGCTGCAGAGCAAAGGCGGCCGAGGGCAACATGTGAGCCAGGGCCCAAGGGGCAGTTATGTCCGAGAGAAGCCTTTCGCAGCCGTCGCTCGCGGCCAAGAACGTCACCGCTGGCTACGCTCCGCAACCTTGACACTCCGTGATCGGCACCGGCCGTCCGACGCCCCGAGCCCCAGCGCCGAACGAGACGTCCCGACGGGTGGATCATCTCGCCGACCGGAGAACCGACCGGGATAGCGTTCCAGGCATGACGCGTTGGGGAATCCTGGCCACCGGACACATCGCCGCCGCCTTCGCCACCGACCTGCGGCTGGCGCCGGGCGCGGAACTGGTGGCGGTCGGGTCGCGTACCCGGGAGAGCGCCGAGGAGTTCGCGCGGCGGCACGACGTGCCGCGGGCGTACGCCTCCTGGGCCGAACTGGCCGCGGACCCGGACCTGGACGCGATCTACGTGGCGACGCCGCACGCCGCGCACCACGAGGCGGCGCTGGCCTGTCTGGCCGGCGGCAAGGCCGTGCTGGTGGAGAAGCCCTGCACGCTCGACCTGCCCACCACCACCGAGCTGGTGGAGACGGCACGCGCCCGCGGCCTCTTCTTCATGGAGGCCATGTGGATGCGGACGAACCCGCTGATCCTGCGGGTACTGGAGCTGATCTCCGACGGCGCGATCGGTGCGGTCACCCACGTCCGGGCCGACTTCGGGGCGGCCGGGCCGTTCCCGCCCGAGCACCGGATGCGCAATCCCGCGCTGGGCGGCGGCGCGCTGCTCGACCTCGGCGTCTATCCGCTGAGCCTGGCCCACATGGTGCTCGGCGCACCGCAGCACGTGCAGGCGTGGGCCCGGCTGAGCCCGGAGGCGGTGGACGAGAACACCGGCATCGTCCTCGGCTGGGACTCCGGCGCGGTGGCGACGTTGAGCTGCGGCATGGTCGGCGCCACCGCGATCACCGCGTCGATCACCGGCACCACCGGCCGGATCGACCTGCCCGAACCGTTCTTCCGGCCCGGGTCCGCGGTGCTGCACCGGCTCGGGGCCGAACCGGAGACGATCCCGGCGGACATGACCGGCGGCGGCTACCAGTACGAGGCGATCGAGGTGGGGCGCTGCCTGGCGGCGGGGCTGACCGAGAGCCCGTTGGTGCCGCACGCCGCCACCCTGGAGATCATGGCGCTGATCGACGACATCAAAGCCCGGATCGGCGTCTCCTACGCGGTGTGAGATGGGGCCCCTTCTCTACCGGAGGCGTTAAGAAGGGGCCCCTCCTTTAGAACAGCGGCCGGACCAGCAGGTACGCGAGGCAGGCGATGGCTGCCGCCGCCGGGAACGTGATGATCCAGGCGATCACGATGTTGCCGGCCACGTTCCAGCGGACCGCGGAGAGCCGCTTGGTCGCGCCCACGCCCATGATCGCCGAGGTGATCGTGTGGGTGGTGGAGATCGGCGCCTTGAGCACCAGCGCGTTGAAGTAGAGCACCGCGCTGGCCACGGTCTCGGCCGCGAAGCCCTCCGCCGGGCCGAGGTCGATGATCTTCCGGCCCAGCGTCCGGATGATCCGCCAGCCGCCCGCGTACGTGCCGAGCGCCAGCATCGTCGCGGAGGTCCAGAACACCCAGCTCGGGATGTGCGTCTTGCTGTCCTGGAAACCGCCGGTGTAGAGCGCCAGCACGATGATGCCCATGGTCTTGGCGGCGTCCTGCATACCGTGGCCGACGGACATCGCGGCGGCGGACACGGTCTGCGCCCAGCGGAAGCCGCGGCTGAGCTTGCCCGGCTGCCCCTTCCGGAACAGCCACATGATCGCCAGCATCACCAGGAAGCCGAGGACCAGGCCGACCACCGGGGAGAGCACCATCGGGAGGAGGACCTTCTCCACGATGTTGCCCCACTGGACGATGCCGTCGGCGGCGAACAGGGTCGCGCCGACCAGCCCGCCGAAGAGGGCGTGCGACGAGGAGGAGGGCAGGCCGAAGTACCAGGTGATCAGGTTCCAGGCGATCGCGCCGAGCACGCCGGCGAAGACCACGCCGAGGCTCTCCACCCCGGTCGGGAGTGTGACCAGTCCGTCGCCGACGGTCTTGGCGACCCCGGCGCCGAAGTGCGCACCGACGAAGTTGCCGACGGCGGCCAGGCCGAGCGCGATCCGGGGGGTCAGGGCCCGGGTCGAGATGCTGGTGGCGATCGCGTTGGCCGCGTCATGGAAGCCGTTCGTGTAGTCGAACGCCATGGCGACCGCGATCACCGCCAGCACGGCGATGAGTTCGGGGCTCACTGGATCAGGACTCCTTGACCGCGATGGTCTCGACGGTGTTGGCGACGTGCTCGAAGGCGTCGCAGGCGGCCTCCAGCTCGTCGGCCACCTCCTTCATCTTCAGCACGGTGAGCGCGTCGTACTCACCGGAGAAGAGGCGGACGAGCAGCATCCGGTACGCCTGGTCGCCGTCGTTCTCCAGTCGGTTGCACTCGATCCAGTAGTCCTCGAGGTCCTTCATCGACTTCAGCCGGGGCATCGCCTCGGCGGTGAGCTTGGCCTGCAGGTCGAGCACGTTGACCAGCTCGTGCAGCTCGCGCGGCAGCGACGGGAGCTTGGTCAGGCCGTACAGGTAGAGCAGGTTGCCGACCGCCTCCAGGTGGTCCATCACGTCGTCGAGCAGCGAGCCCAGCCGGTAGATGTCCTCCCGGTCGAACGGCGTGATGAAGGTGGAGTTGATCTTCTTGTAGAGATCATGGGTGATCTGGTCGCTGTCGTGCTCGATGTCGGTCAGCCGCTCGCTGATCGACTGCACGTCGGAACCGGGCAGGGCCAACTCGTTGAGCAGGTCGGTCCCCTTCACCAGGTTCTGCGCGGCCCTGGTGAAGAGCTCGTAGAAGGCGCCCTCGGTGGGACGGAAGGAAAACTTCACAGCACGGACCTCGTCGTGTCGGTGGAAGGGGGGCCGTCGCCTCCGGAAGGCGCCTGCTCTGGGCATGCTAGGGACCCGGTGGAACCGGGCATCGACCGGCCCACCCCTGGTCAGGCCCGATTCACCGCTCGTTCACCTGCTGTTCACCTGAGGGCTCGCCACCCTGGTCGCGCAACCGGGCACGCTCCCGTTCTACGTCGAAATCGGGAGCCGGATACCCCAGATCCAAGTCGTCGAACGTCTCCCGCAGCAGGTGGGCCACCGCCCAGTCGCGGAACCACTTGCGGTCCGCCGGCACCACGAACCAGGGCGCGGCGTCCGTGCCGCACCGCTGGAGAGCCTCGGCGTACGCGGCCTGGTATTCGTCCCAGCGGGCCCGGGTGTCCAGATCGCTCGGGTTGTACTTCCAGTGCTTCGTCGGGTCGGTGAGCCGCTCCATCAGCCGCTCACCCTGCTCGGCGTGGGAGATGTGCAGCATGACCTTCACCACGGTCACCGCCTGCTCGGCCAGCTCCCGCTCGAAGTCGTTGATGATCTCGTAGCGGGACCGCCAGGTGGCCTCGTCCACCAGCTCCTCCACCCGGGCGATGAGCACGTCCTCGTAGTGCGAGCGGTTGAACACCCCGACATAGCCGGGAGGCGGCAGCGCCCGCCGGATCCGCCACAGGAAGTCGTGCCGCAACTCCTGCTTCGTCGGCGGGCCGAAGGAGCGGATGTGCAGCCCGAGCGGGTTCATCGCGCCGGCCACCCGCTTGACCGTGCCGTCCTTGCCGCCGCAGTCCATCGCCTGGAGCACCAGCAGCACCCGGCGCGGTCGTCCCCCCACCAGGCCCGCCCCGGCCTGAGTGGGCGCGCTGGTGGCACTGCCCGGGCCGGCGGCGACCTGTGCGGCGGCGTACAGCATCTCCTGCTGCCGGGCCAGTTCCGCGCCGATCAGCTCGACCTGGCCGCGAGCCCACTCCTTGCGCGCCGACCCGCGCCCGGCCGCCTTCGGCAGCCCCGGCATCGAGCGGGGGTCCACCGCCCTCAGGTCCACCGGCCCCGGCCCCACCCGCAACAACTCCCGCATCGACCCGTCCTCGGGCCCGACCACGCCACTCATCCCCCGATCCTCACCCCACAACCCCGATCATGGGTACGGAGCATCCGCTACACCCGATACATGCACTTTGTCCGGTGGGGATTCGGGTTCGCGTCCCGGCAGCCACCTGCCCGACCACCCCCGTCCGGCCCGGAGGAGGCCGGGCGATCAAGGAGCGCCAAAGGCGCAGCGCCCTGGCGGACGAGGAGGAGAAGAGGGGCGATCATGAAGTTGACTGCCGTGAGAGCGCTCCCCCGCGACGTCAACCTCATGATCACGGGCCGTGGGAGAGCAGCCGGTCCACGCGTGGGGAGACTCGGAGATCTCGTCGATCATGGAGTTGTGGCACCTCACGAACCTTCCCAAAGCCACAAATTGGGTGCCACAACTCCATGATCGGCGCGGCGGGGCGGACTGCGAGGCGGGCGGGGCGGGGGGCAGGAGGCGGGGGCGGGAGGATAGGAGGGTGGACGAGCTGGCGGCGGAGTTCGAGGCGGAGCGGGGGCACCTCCTGGCGGTGGCGCAGCGGATGCTGGGCAGCCGGAGCGAGGCCGAGGACGCCGTGCAGGAGACCTGGCTGCGATGTGCCGGCGCGCTCGCCGACCCGGCCGACCGCGCCCGCGTACGGGACCTGCGCGGCTGGTTGACCACCACCTGCTCGCGGCTCTGCCTGGACGTGCTCCGCTCGGCCCGGGTGCGTCGCGAGGCGTACCCCGGTCAGTGGCTTCCGGAGCCGGTGGTGGCCGGCCTGCCGACGGCGGACGGGTTCGCCCCCGACCCGGCGGAGCGGGCGGTCCGCGCCGACCAGCTCGGCACCGCCCTGCTCGTGGTGCTGGAGCGGCTGACGCCGGAGCAGCGGGTGGCGTTCGTGCTGCACGACGTGTTCGCGGTGCCGTTCGGCGACGTCGCCGAGGTGCTCGGCGGGACGCCGGAGGCGGCCCGGCAGCTCGCGTCCCGGGCCCGCCGGGCGGTGCACGGGCCGGACGCGCCCCGGCACAGCGCCGACCTCGCCGAGCAGCGACGGGTGCTCAGCGCGTTCGTGGCCGCGGTGGAGTCCGGCGAGTTGGCGCAGCTCGTCCGGGTGCTCGCGCCGGACGCGGTGTCGATCGGAGACTCCGGCGGCCACTTCCCGGCGGCCCGCCGGCCGGTGGTCGGCGCCGAGGCCGCCGCGCGCCTGCTCCTCGGCCTGTTCGACCAGGCCCGCCGGCGGGGCGGCCTGCGCGTGCGGCCGGTGCTGGTGGACGGGACGCTGGGCTGGCACGCCGAGCTGCCCTGGCGCGACGGGCGGACGATGCGCATGGTCACCTCGTTCGCCGTGCACGAGGGACGGGTCACCGGCGTGTTCAACCAGCTCAACCCGGAGAAGGTGGCCGAGCTGCCGCCGCTGGGCCCGGGCGCCGCCTGGCCGCCGCGCTGGTGAGCGCGGCTCAGACCACCAGGGCCAACCACTTCCGGTACGAGGTGGCGAACGGCTCGCTGCCGTCGCCGAGCGCGCCGAGCAGCCAGCGGGCCGCCGCCTCGGCCTCGGCGACCAGGTCGTCCGGGTAGTTCCACCGGGCCCGGTGCTCGGCGAACTCGTCCTCGTCGCGCAGCTCGACGAGGCCGGTCTCGCGGCGGCGCACCACGTCCAGGTCGAGGTCGACCAGGTGGACCGTCTCGTCGCCGTCCCAGCGGGCCGGGGTGGCGATGTCGCAGTAGACCTCGCTGGTGCGTGGCGGCGGGTTGAACATGCCCGTCCACCAGCCGTGCCGGGGCACCAGCAGGACGAACGGGATCTGCTCGACGGAGGGCCGGCCGTGGTAGACCGACTCGGTGCCGGCCGGCACGCCGAGCCAGACACCGAGGTCGTCCTCGGCGAGGCGGCGGGCCGGGTAGTCGCGGTGGGCGCTGCCGTCGTACTTGCGGTAGATCACGCGGACCACGTCGCTCGGCATGCCTGGCACCCTAACCGATTCCGGCCACGCCACGCGATCGGCAGGTAACCGGACGCGACCTGCCGTACGCCACGCCGCCGGAGCGGCCGGACCGGCGTCGGTGCCGGCGGGTACGGTCGCACGGTGAGCCCGTCCCGCACCGCCACCGGCACCGCCGTCCCGAAGAAGCGCCGGAGCGGCCGCCCGAGCGGTGAGGAGCTGTTGGCGGCCGCGGTCGGCGCGGTCCCGGGCGGCGCGACCCGGCCCGGCCAGCAGCAGATGGCCGAGGCGATCGAGCGGAGCATCGCCTCCGGCGAGCACCTGCTGGTGCAGGCCGGCACCGGCACCGGCAAGTCCCTGGCCTACCTGGCCCCGGCGCTGACCGTGGACGGCCCGGTGGTGGTCTCCACCGCCACCCTGGCGTTGCAGTCCCAGCTCGTCGACCACGATCTGCCCCGCCTGGCCGACGCGGTCGAGCCGGTGCTGGGCCGCCGTCCCACCTTCGCCGTGCTCAAGGGCCGCCACCACTACCTGTGCCTGGCCCGGCTGGACAGCTCCGTGGAGGACGAGCCGGACGACACGCTCTTCGACACGCCCTCCGCCGGCGGGGGCACGAAGTGGCTCGGTGAGGCGGGCCGGCTGGGCAAGCAGGTCCAACGGCTGCGCGACTGGGCGGAGGAGACCGCCACCGGCGACCGCGACGAGCTGGATCCGGGCGTCGACGACCAGGTCTGGCGGAGCGTCTCCATGCCGGCCCGGGAGTGCGTCGGCGCGTCCCGCTGCCCGTTCGGGCAGGAGTGCTTCGCGGAGGCGTCGCGGGCCCGGGCCCGGGAGGCCGACCTGGTGGTCACCAACCACAGCCTGCTCGCGGTGGACATGCTCGCCGGGCGGCACATCGTGCCGCCGCACCGGCTGCTGGTGGTCGACGAGGCGCACGAGCTGGCCGACCGGGTCTCCTCGGCGGCCCAGGCCGAGCTGGTGCCGGAGCTGATCGACAGGTCCACCCGGCGGGCCCGGCCGCTGCTCCGCCCCGACCTGGCCGACCGGCTCACCGAGGCCGGTGACGCGCTGGCCGTGGGGTTGGCCGAGGCGCCGGCCGGGCGGCTCACCGCCGGCCTGCCGCCGCCGCTGCGCGAGGCGTGCACGCTGCTCGACTCGGCGACCCGGGCCGCGCTGGAGACGATCGGCGACGTGAAGGCCGACGACCCCGACCCGGTCCGCAAGCAGCAGGCCAAGGCCGTGCTGGACGAACTCTCCACCACCGCCCAGCGCCTGCTGGAGGAGGGCGACCACGACGTGGCCTGGGTGGAGAAGCCGGAGAACGGCAGCCGCCGGGCGCTGGTGGTGGCGCCGTTGTCGGTGGCCGGCACGCTCGCCACCCACCTCTACGACGAGCGCACCGTGGTCGCCACCTCGGCCACGCTGGCGTTGGGCGGGCGGTTCGACACGGTGGCCCGGGCGCTCGGGCTGGAGGCGCCGCCGCCCGCCCCGCCGACGCCGGCCGCCGCGGCGATGGCCACCGCGGCCGCCGCCGGTCGCGGCACCGGTCCGGCCCCGGTGGCGAGCACCGAGGGCAGCCGGGCGGCGGTCGGCACGGTGCCGGCCACCGAGGGTCCCGGCTGGCGGTCGCTCGACGTCGGCTCGCCGTTCGACTACGCCCGGCAGGGCATCCTCTACGTCGCCGCGCACCTGCCCCGCCCCAGCGTCTCCGGGCTGCCCACGGCGGCCGGCGAGGAGCTGTTGGCGCTGGTCGGCGCGCTCGGTGGGCGTACCCTCGGGCTCTTCTCGTCGCGGCGGGCCGCGCAGCAGGCGGCGGAGCTGCTCCGCGCGCGGACCGACCTGCCCGTGCTGCTCCAGGGCGAGGAGGCGCTGCCGCTGCTGGTGCGCCGGTTCCGGCAGGAGCGAGAGAGCTGCCTGTTCGGGGTGATGTCGCTCTGGCAGGGCGTGGACGTGCCCGGCGACGCCTGCCAGCTCGTGGTGATCGACCGGCTGCCGTTCCCCCGGCCCGACGAGCCGCTCGCCGCGGCCCGGGCGGCGGCGGTGGACGCGGGCGGCGGGTCCGGTTTCGCGGCGGTGAGCGTGCCGATCGCCGCGGTCCGGTTGGCGCAGGGCGTCGGCCGGCTGATCCGGGCCACCGGCGACCGGGGTGTGGTGGCGGTGCTCGACTCACGGCTGGAGACGGCGCGTGGCTACGGCCCGTTCCTGCGCCGCTCGCTGCCCCCGTTCTGGTACACCACTCGCCCCGAGGTGGCCCGGGGCGCGCTGGAACGGCTGGCGAAGAGCTGACGCCCGCGCCTCCCCGGGCGGGGTGACGCGGGCGTCGGCGGGTCGGTCCGGGTCAGGGCGCCTGGGAGGCGACCACCACCGCGTCCGGCGGGGTGTCCGGCACGGTACGGGCGGCGAGCCGCCGGACGGCCGTGTTGAGCACGGCGATCAGCGGCACCGCGACCAGCGCGCCGGCGATGCCGGCGAGCACCACGCCGGCGGCGATCCCGATGATCACGGCGAGCGGGTGGATGGCCACCGCGCGGCCCATGATCAACGGCTGGAGCACGTGCCCCTCGACCTGCTGCACACCGATCACCGCGCCGAGGATGATCAGGGCGGTGACCGGGCCGCTGTCGACGAGCGCCACCAGCACGGCCACCACGCCGGACAGGAACGCTCCGACGATCGGGATGAACGCGCCCAGGAAGACCAGCGCGGCCAGCGGGAACGCGAACGGGATGTCGAAGATGACCAGGAAGATGCCGATGCCGAGGGCGTCGATGAACGCGACGAGCACGGTGGCGCGGACGTACGCGCCGAGCGTCGCCCAGGACGCGCGACCGGCGTCGTCGACCTTCCAGCGCGCGGCCACCGGCAGCAGCCGGACCAGGAACCGCCAGATGTTGTTGCCGTCGCGGAGGAAGAAGAACGTCGCGAAGAGCACCAGGACGGTGCCGGTGAGCACCTCGGCGAGCGTGGCCGCGGTGCTGAGCGCGCCGCTGGTGAACCGCTCGGTGTTGCCGTTGATCCAGTTCTGGGCCTCGTCGATGTAGCGGGTGAGCTGGCTGTCGGACAGGTGCAGCGGGCCGGTCTTGAGCCAGTCCTGGATCTGCCGGACGCCCTGGGAGGACTTCTCGCTCAGCTCGGGCACGCCCTGGATGAACTCGTTGACCACCAGTGTCAGCGTGCCGACCACCGCGGCGAGACCGCCGACAAGCACCACGCCGGTCGCCAGCGACCGGGGGAACCGGGCCTTGAGCAGCCAGCCGACCGCCGGGGCGAGCAGCGCCGAGAGCAGTAGGGCGACGGTCAGCGGGATGATCACGATGCTGATGGTGCCGACGATCTTGAGCAGGGCCCAGGTGACGATCCCGATCACGATCAACCGCCAGCACCACGCGGCGGCGATCCGCAGCGCGTGCGGCACCTCGGTGTCGTCGCGGCTGACCGTCGAGTTGTGCATCGCGGCCGGCGGCTCCGCGCCCACTACCGTCGCCGCCGCCGGCGCCGCCGGACCGGGCGCGCCGGGGGAGGCCACGCCGCCCGCCTCGCCGGGAGTCGGGTCCGCGTCGGACCGGCCGGCCGCAGCCGCCTCACGACCCGACTCGTACGCGCGGCGGAGCCGTCCGCGCATCCGCTCGAAGCGGCTCAAGCGCACCTCCCGCAAGAATGGTCCACCCACGTCACAGGTGGGACAGGATACGTCCGACCGGCCCACCGTAGGGCGGTCCCGCCACACATTGCCCCGTCGCGGCCACCGGCAACCACGACGGGACCGCCCGTGGGGCGCGCGGTAGCGTCTTCGCGTGACCGCCGACCAGAGTCTCGACGCCGGGCTGCCCATCCGCCTGCTGCACGATCGCGTGCTGGTGCGTACCGAGGGCGGTGAGGGGGAACGCCGCTCCACCGCCGGCATCGTCATCCCGGCGACCGCGGCGGTCGGCAAGCGGCTGGCCTGGGCCACCGCGGTGGGCGTCGGGCCGCACGTGCGCTCGATCGTCGCCGGGGACCGGGTGCTCTTCGACCCGGACGACCGCTCCGAGGTCGAGCTGCACGGCCGGGCGTACGTGCTGCTGCGCGAGCGTGACGTGCACGCGGTGGCGGCGGAGCGGGTGGAGAGCAGCGACACCGGCTCCACCGGCCTCTACCTCTGACGGCCGGCTCCGCCGGCTCTACCTCCAGCGCCGCGCCGTTTGCGGCGCGTCCCGGCGGGAAGCCCAGGCACCTCAGCGCGCCCTGGGGAGGGACCATGCCGATCGTGATCAAAAGGATTCTCGCCTGGGGGTTCCTCGCGTTCCTGATCTATTTCATGGCGTTCCGGCCGGACGGGGCGGCGCAGCTGTTCCGGGGCATCGGGGTCGCGCTGATGGCCATCGCCCAGGGGCTGGGCGACTTCCTCACCGGCCTGATGGCCTGAGCGCTCAGCCGCGCGGATACCACGGGTGCGGGCCGTGCCCGATCGGCGGCGGTGGCGGGGCCAGCACCACCGGGATCGGCACCACCGGCTCGTCCGGCGCCTCGACCGCGCGCTGGGAGCCGTCCGGGAACCGCAGGTGGTAGCGCTGACCGTCCCAGACCCCGACCGGCGCCTGCGGGTCGCGGCCGACGAAGAACGACCGGTACGCGGCGATCGAGTCCAGCAGCTCCCGTTCCTCCCGCGCCGTCCGGTCCCGCTCGGCGGGCTTGCGGTCCAGCCCCCGGCGCATGCCGTCGCGCAGCAACGCCAACCGGGTCGCGGCGAACTGGTAGCCGCGCATCGCCTTCACCCCGCCGTCGCCGGCCACCCGCCGGGCCCAGGCGCGGGCGGCGTGCCGCCGGCCGAGGCTGCCCAGCGCCGCCACCTCGGGCGGGGTGAGCCAGCCGGCCCGGACGTAGTCGGGCAGGGTGCGCTCGGTGAGCCGCCCCTCCCAGGCGCGCAGGCCGACGGCCAGCCCCACCATGCCGAAGAAGATCGGCACCATCACGCCGATGTAGCCGTAGAGCACGATCACCGTCTGCCCGGTGGCCTGCGCCAGTGAGGGGATCAGGTTCCAGGTGCCGTGCAGCATCATGGCCAGCAGCAGGCCGGCGAGCGGGGCGAGGATCCGCACCCGCCGGTCGGCGGTACGCGCGGCCACGCCCAGCCCGACGCCGGTCATCGAGGTGAACAGCGGGTGGGCGAAGCCGAACAGCAGGATCCGCACGATGAAGATCGCGATGACCTGCTGCGCGCCGGTGGCCGGGCCGTATTCCTCCACGCCGGTGCGGTAGCCGTACCCGCCCAGGTAGAGGATGTTCTCCACCATGGCGAAGCCGACCGCGGAGAGCCCGCAGTAGACCAGGCCGTCGGTCACCCCGGAGAACTCCCGTCGCCGGAAGATCAGCAGCAGGATCGGCCCGGCCGCCTTGGTCAGCTCCTCGATGAACGGCGCGACCAGCACCGCGGTCAGCGCGGCGGGCAGCCCCCAGTCCTTGAACAGCCGTGCGCCCGTCTCGTTGACCAGCAGCGAGATGGCGGTGGAGACGAACGCGCCCCAGGCGAAGCAGAAGATCAGGTATTTCAGCGGCTCGGGTTCGTAGCGGTCGAGCCAGAGGAAGCAGGACACCAGCACCGGCACCGGCAGGATCGCCGCGATCACGCCGATCAGCAGCGCCTCGGCGCCCAGGCTCTCGCCCAGCGTGAACACCATGAACAGCGCACCGGCCGCGATCAGCAGCACCACCCCGGCCAGCGCCAGGAAGCGGCGCCAGCCGAGCCGGCGCAGCGGCATCCGCGGCGTCGGCGCCCCGGGCGGCGGGACGGCGGGCGCGGACGGCGGCGGCAGTGCTCCGCCGGGCGGGGTGACGGCCATGCGGTCAGCGTAGTCACCCGCGCCCCACTGTTCCGGCCGCATCACGACGGCTATGCTCCGCAACAGGTCACGAGCGCCAGCGTCAAGCCCCGGCTTGCTGGCCGGCAACCCTCGTCAGTTCGCGGTGGGGTGCCCCGGGTGATGACCGGGCCCAGCGCCGACACGCGTGCTGGGCAAGCGCGGACCCCTTCGGCGACATCCGGGGGTCCCCGGTGGCCCGGGAGGCTCCGCCATGACCGTCACCCTCGTCCCCGCCCCGCCCACGCTGCCCGGGCCGGTCCGACCGGACCCGCTCGGCGTGCTCGGCGTACCGGGAGAGATCAACCTGGACCACGCCGCCAGCGCGCCGTGCGCGCGGGCCGCGGCCGACGCGGTGGCCGAGCTGCTGCCCTGGTACGCGAGCGTGCACCGCGGCGCGGGCGCGCTGTCCCGGCGCTGCACGCTCGCCTACGAGCGGGCCCGGCAGACCGTGGCGGACTTCCTCGGCGCCCGCCCCACCGATCACGTGATCTTCACCCGGAACACCACCGACGCGGTGAACCTGCTGGCCCGGGCGCTGCCCGCCGGCACCACGGTGGTCACCTTCGGCGGTGAGCACCACGCCAACCTGCTTCCCTGGCCGCGCGGCTCGGTGCGGCTGCCGGTCCCGGACAGCCCGGCCGGCGCGGTCCGGTCCCTGAGCCTGGCGCTGGGCGAGCTGGCCCGCGACGCCCGGCCCGGCCTGCCGGTGCTGGTCTCGGTCACCGGCGCCAGCAACGTGACCGGCGAGCGCTGGCCGGTGGCCGAGCTGGCCCGGGTGGCCCACCGGTACGGCGCGCGGATCCTGGTGGACGCCGCGCAGCTCGCCCCGCACGCCCCGGTCGACGTGACCGCGTCGGACCTGGACTACGTGGCGCTCTCCGGCCACAAGCTGTACGCCCCGTTCGGCGCGGGCGTGCTGGTCGGGCGCGCGGACTGGCTGGACGCCGCCCCGCCGTACCTGCCCGGCGGCGGGGCGACCAGCCACGTCGGCGCGGCCACCCACGACGTCCGGTGGACCACCGGCCCGGCCCGGCACGAGGGCGGCACCCCGAACCTGCTCGGCGCGGCGGCGCTGGCGGCGGTCTGCGCGGCGTTCGCGGCGGTGGACCGGGCCGCGCTGCACGCCCGGGAGCAGGCGTTGCTGACCCGGCTGCGGTCCGGCCTGGCCGCGCTGCCGGACGTGGTGGAGCTGCGCACGTTCGGCCCGGCGGCGCCCCGGGTGGGCATCGTCAGCTTCGTGGTCGCCGGGCGGGACTCCGCCGAGGTGGCCGCGCACCTGGCGGCCCGGCACCGGATCGGCGTCCGGGACGGCCTGTTCTGCGCCCATCCCCTGACCCGGCGCCTGCTGGCCGAGGCCGCCGCCCGGTCCGGCCGCGCCGACCTTCCCCCCACCGCCCTGCGCGCCAGCCTCGGCCTGGGCACCACAGCCCACGAGATCGACACCCTCCTGGGGGCCCTGGCCACCCTCTCCCGTTGACCGTCGACGGTCAGCCGACCGGCGGGGCGGTGGGAGGTCGGGGCGCCTCGTCGGCCTGCTGGTCGCTGCCGTGGAACGCCTCGCGGACCAGGCGGTTCGCCTCCTCCTGCTCGATGCCGGAGGCCACCATCAGGTCGCTGGCGGCGGTACGCACCTGCGCGATCACCACGCTGCCGGAGAAGCCCACCCCCACGCCGTACGCCCGGCCGGCCTCGCTGACCGCGCGCAGCGTCCGCTCCCGGGCCTGCTGCGGCTCCTCCCCGACGGCGAACTCGTGCCGGAGCAGGCGTACCGACTCGGCGAGGTGGGCGATGGCGTCCGGCATCGGCTCGGGGATCGCCTCCTCGTCCTCGATCATGGTGACCGAGCGCCGGATCAGCGTGCCGCTGTTGCGCATCGCCCGGTCGATCGGCTCGGCCGCCTCCGCGTAGTGGGTCAGCTCGCTGCGCCGGTGCCAGCGGGCCGGCGAGATGGTGATGGTCTCCTTGGCGCCCTCGATCGCCTCGCTCAGCGCGGCCAGTTCCTCCTTGTTCTCCCGGAGCCGGAACAGCGCCCGCTGGGCCGCGCCCCGGTCCCGGTTGCGCAGCGCCTCGGCGCACACGTCGAGCTGCTCGGCGAGCAGGTCCAGCGCCGGCCGCGCGGCCCGGTTGATCACCCGGAGCGGGTTGAGCGGGAGCAGGACGGCGGTGACCACGAGCGCGATGCTGCCGCCGATGAAGGCGTCGACGAAACGTGGGAACTCCAGGTTCTGGGTGGACGGGCTGAGCGTCACGATCAGCACCGCGGTCGCCGCCGCCTGGATCACGATGGCCACGCTCGCCCCGGCGAAGATGGTCAGCAGGATCGCCGAGGTCACCACCAGCGCGAGCTGCCAGGCGCCGGTGCCGAGGAAGTAGATCAGCACGTCGCCGACGAGGACACCGACCGCCACCCCGATGATCAGCTCGACAGTGCGCCGGAACCGCTGGCCGACCGAGGCGGCCAGCGTGCCCACCGCGGAGATCGGCGCGAAGACCGGCTGCGGGTTGTGCAGCAGCCGGTGCGAGACGAGGTACGCCAACCCGGCCGCGAGCCCGGCCTGCAACGCCAGGCCGAACGCGGTGCGAACCCGGTGCAGCCGGTCGTGCAGGGTGGCCTTGCCCTTGTCGCGCAGCTCGTCCATGGCGGCGGAGATCCGCGGCCCGTCCAGATCGGCCAGCCCTTCGCGCGACGTCATCCGCCGCAGGAGCGGCGGTCGTGGGTCCCGGGCCATGGCGGGTACTACCCGTCCCGCCCCGGGTGAATCCTCGCCCCGCCGCCCGGATCGGGCAGACTGCACCGGATGGACGAGCTGACCGCGCGATGGCGCACCGCGGCGCGGGCGGCCGGGGCCACCGACCCGGACGCCGTGCGGCGGGCCGGGGCGCGGCTGCTGGCCGGCTGGCGGGAGCCGCACCGACACCACCACACGGTGGATCACCTGCGGACGGTGCTCGACGTCGTCGACGCGTACGCCGGTCGGGCCCGCCGCCCGGACCTGGTCCGGCTCGCGGCGTGGTGCCACGACGCGGTCTACGACCCGCGCGCGGGCGGCGACGCCAACGAGCGGGCCAGCGCCGACCTGGCCGGGGCGCTGCTCACCGCCACCGGGCTGCCGGCCGGGGCGGTCGACGAGGTACGCCGCCTGGTGCTGCTCACCGCCGGCCACGCGGTCGCACCGGACGACCCGGACGGCGCGCTGCTCTGCGACGCCGACCTGGCTGTGCTGGCGGCCGAGCCGGGCGACTACGACAGGTACGCCACCGCGATCCGCCGCGAGTACGCCCACGTCGCCGAGCCGGACTTCCGCGCCGGCCGGGCCGCGGTGCTGCGGGAGCTGCTCGACCTGCCGGCGCTCTACCGGCTACCCGAGCCGCACGCCCGCTGGGCGGACCGGGCCCGCGCCAACCTGACCCGGGAGCTGGACGGCCTCACCTGAGCCCCGGCGCTTCGGGCGGCGCAGTCCGGCGGCGTGCAGCCGGCGGACGATCTCCCGGGACGGAACCACCGTGGCGCCCAGCCAGACCGCCACCGCGAACCGTTCGGCGGGCAGGTCGTAGTGGTCCCGGTCGAAGCCGCGCCGGGGCACGCCGAGCAGTTCGGCGAAGGCGTGCAGCTCCGCGTACGAGACGTCGCTGATCAGGTGCGACCAGAGCCGGCCGCGCCAGGGCACCGCGGGCGGGTCCAGGAAGAGCATGGCGACCGAGGGTACGCGTAGCCTTCCCGGCATGGCCGCCCATCCCCTCCTCGACGAACTGCGGGCCGAACTCGGCGACACCGCCGTGCTGACCGACCCGGACCTGCTGGCCGGCCACGAGCGGGACGAGGCGGACCTGTGCGCCTCGGGCACCCCGCTGGTGGTGGTCCGCCCCCGCGACACCGCCCAGGTGGTGGCGACCGTGCGCGCGGCCGGGCGGCACGGCGTACCGGTGGTGCCGCAGGGGGCGCGGACCGGGCTGGCCGGCGCGGCGAACGCGGTGGCCGGGGCGCTGGTGCTGAGCACCGTGGCGATGGACCGGATCGTGGAGGTCGACCCGGTCGGCCGGATCGCCGTGGTGCAGCCCGGAGTGGTCAACTCGGCGCTGGCTCAGGCGGTGCGGGCGCGTGGGCTCTGGTATCCGCCGGACCCCGGCTCCTGGGAGTCGTCCACCATCGGCGGCAACGTGGCCACCAACGCCGGCGGCATGTGCTGCGTGAAGTACGGCGTGACCAGCGAGTACGTGCTCGGCCTGGAGGTGGTGCTCGCCTCCGGCGAGGTGCTGCGCACCGGCCGGCGCACCGCCAAGGGAGTCGCCGGGTACGACCTGACCCGGCTCTTCGTCGGCTCGGAGGGCACCCTCGGGGTGATCACCGAGGTGACCGTGGCGCTGCGGCCGGCGCCCGAGGCGTCGCTGACCCTGGTCGCGGTCTTCCCGACCACGGCCGCAGCCGGCGGCGCGGTCGCCGGGATCGCCGAACGGGGGCTCACCCCGAGCCTGCTGGAACTGCTGGACCGGACGCACCTGCGGGCCATCGAGGCGTACCGGCCGATGGGGTTGCGGACCGACGCGGAGGCGCTGCTGCTGGCGGCGGTGGACACCGGCGACCGGGCGGCCGGCGACCTGGCCCGGATCGCCGAGGTGTGCACCGCGGCCGGCGCCGACGAGGTCTGGACCGCCACCGACGCGACCGAGGCCGCCGCGCTGCTCCAGGCCCGGCGGCTGGCCCACCCGGCGATGGAACGGTTCGCCGCGCAGACGTTCCCCGGCGGCAACGGCGGCCTGGTCATCGACGACGTGGCGGTGCCGCGCGGCCGGCTCGCGGAGCTGCTGGACGGGGTGGCCCGGATCGCCGGGTCGTGCGACGTGCCGATCGGCGTGGTCGGTCACGCCGGCGACGGCAACATGCACCCCAACATCGTGGTCGACCGGGCCGACCCGGCGAGTCTGGACCGCGGCCGGCGAGCCTTCGACGAGATCATGCGGCTCGGTCTGGAACTCGGTGGCACCTGCACCGGCGAGCACGGCGTCGGGCTGCTCAAGCGGGACTGGCTGGCGCGGGAGATCGGCCCGGTGGGCGTCCGGGTGCACCGGGCGATCAAGACCGCGCTGGACCCGGCGGGGCTGCTCAACCCCGGCAAGGTGATCTGACTCAGCCCTTGTCCTCGGCCGGCGTGGCCTGGGTGAGCAGCAGCAGCACGTCGTACGCCACCGGGGGCGCCGGCTCGCCCGGGCAGTCCTGGATGGTGATGGTCAGCTCCGGCGGGATGAGCAGCGACGAGGTCAGCGCGCCGATGCACAGCTGCCGGTAGCGCCGGGCCTCGTCGGTCTCCTTCGCCAACGCCGGGTCGGCGAGCATCCGCTGCAACCGCTGGGTCTGCTCGGGGTTGAGCGCGCCTGTCGCGTCGACGCCGTCGCCGGCGCAGTCGCGGCACTGCCACCGCCCGGCCGGGTCGACGTCCAGCGTGCGGACCTTGCCGTCCGAGCCGAGCCGTTGCAGCAGCGTGACCCGCTTCCCGACCGGCGTCGGGGTGGCCGAGAGCTGCTCACCGGTGGGCGTGGCGCTCTCGGCCCGGCCGAGGAGCGAGCAGCCGGTCAGGGCGGTTGCCAGCAGGACGGCGACGGACACTGCGGGGACGCGCGTCGAGGATGGACGAACCACGCGGGAAACCTACACTTCCGTAGGTTGCGCGCACTACCCACCGAGCGGCCGGTAAGGGTTCCGGTCTGCTCAGCGGGGCGAACTCGGCAACTCGGTGCCCCGATCGGCGGCGAAGCCGCGCACGTCGGGAGCGCCGAGGCGCGCCGCGTCGGCGGCGATGTCGTCCGGCATGAGCTGCGACTCCCGCTCGGCCTCCACCCGCGCCCGGTAGTTGGCGACCTCGCGGGCACGGGTCGCCGCGTCCCAGCCGAGCACCGCGCCCATCAGCTCCGCGACGTGCTCCGCCGACTCCAGGCCGCGGTGGCTGGTCTCGATGGAGATCCGGGTACGCCGGGTGAGCACGTCCTCCACGTGCAACGCGCCCTCGGCCCGCGCCGCGTACGTCACCTCGGCGGCGAGGTATTCCGGCGCGCCGGCCAGCGGCGAGCCGAGCAGCGGGTCGGCGTCGACCAGGGCGAGCACGTCGAGGGTGAGGTTGCCGTAGCGCTCCAGCAGGTGCTCGACCACCCCGACCGGCACCCCGTGCCGGCGGGCCAGGTCGGCCCGGTCCCGCCACATCGCGGCGTAGCCGTCGGCGCCGAGCAGCGGCAGGTCGGCGGTGCGCGACGGACGGGTCCGGCCGAGCCGGTGCGCCGCGTGGTCGACGACGTCGGCGGCCATCACCCGGTAGGTCGTGTATTTGCCGCCGGCCACCAGCAGCAGGCCGAGCATCGGCTCGACCACGGCGTGCTCCCGGGAGAGCTTGGAGGTGGAGTCGGCCTCGCCGGAGAGCAGCGGGCGCAGCCCGGCGTAGACGCCCTCGATGTCGGCGGTGGTCAGCGGCCGGTCCAGCACGGTGTTGACCTGTTCCAGCAGGTATTCGATGTCGCGCGCGGTGGCGGCCGGGTGGGAGCGGTCGAGCTGCCAGTCGGTGTCGGTGGTGCCGATGATCCAGTGCCCGCCCCACGGGATGACGAAGAGGACGCTCGTCGCGGTGCGCAGGATGAGGCCGGTCTCGCCGACGATCGCCGACCGGGGCACCACGAGGTGCACGCCCTTCGACGCCCGGACCCGCAGGCCGGGGCGCAGCCCGACGTCGTTGAGCATCCGCGACATGTCGTCGCTCCACACGCCGGTCGCCGCGATCACGGTGCGGGCGCGGACCTCGAACTCGGCGTCCGGCGAGCCGGCCGGCGCCTCCAGGTCGCGCACCCGGACGCCGGTCACCTCGCGGGCCTGCCGGACCAGGCCGACCGCCCTGGCGCTGTTGACCACTGTGGCACCGAGGCTGGCCGCGGTGCGGGCCAGCGTCACCACCAGCCGGGCGTCGTCGACCTGGCCGTCGTAGTAGCGGATCGCGCCGGCCAGCGTGTCGGGTCGCAGGCTCGGGAAGACCCGGCGGGCGCCCTCGCGGGTCAGGTGCCGGTGCAGCGGCATGCCGCGCCCGCCGCCGAACACCCCGGCGAACGCGTCGTACGCGGCCACGCCGAGGCCGTAGTAGGAGCGGCGGAGGAACCGCCGGGGCAGGTCGCGCACGCCGCCCTCGGCCGGCAGCGGCACCAGGATCGGCACCGGGCGGACCAGGTGCGGGGCGAGCCGGGTGGCGAGCAGCCCGCGTTCGGTCAGCGCCTCGTGGACCAGGTGGAACTCCAACTGCTCCAGGTAGCGCAGGCCGCCGTGGATCAGCTTGCTGGACCGGCTGGACGTGCCGGCGGCGTAGTCGCGCGCCTCCACCAGGGCGACCTTCAGCCCGCGGGACGCCGCGTCGAGCGCCGCGCCCGCGCCGGTCACCCCGCCACCGATGATCAGCACGTCGAACCGCTCGGCGCGCAGCCGGCGCAGGTCGTCGGCGCGGCGCTCGGCGGAGAGCTGACCGGCCGCGGATCGGGACACGTTGGGGTCGCGCACCCGTCCACGGTAGCCGTCCCCGCGCCACGGCGACACGCCTCGGCCGTACCGTGATGACCATGCTGACCGGCCCGCCCGCTGCTCCCGTACCCCTGCCGCCGCGCGAGACCGGGCCGTGGCCGGTCGTCGCGGCGGTGGCGACCGGCGTCTGGGCGGTGCTGGTCACCGTGCCCGGCCAGGTCACCGGCTGGTTGATCGACCAGGTGGTACTGGTCACCGGGCTGGACCGGGCGGTGGCGGTCTGGCCGATGGTGGCGGTGATCACCATGCTGCTGGTGGGCGGACCGGCGCTGGCGCTGGCGCTGCTGCCCCGGTCCCCGGCGGTGCGGGCGGCCGGGCGGGCATGGACCGGCGGCGCTGTCGCGCTCGGCGCGGCGACGCTGCTCCGGGCGCTGCCGCCGGTGCACCACGAGGCGTACCTGGCGGCGCTGGCGGTGACCGCCGCGCTGCTCGCGCTCGCCGCCGCGTGGCTGGCCCGCCGTCGCCCGGCGGCCCCGGCGACGCCACCGCCCGGCCACGTCGCGCCCACGGCGACAAGCGGGGGCGACGGCGGAACGGCGGCCGGCGGCCCGGATCCGTCGCCGGGGACGGCCGCCGGCGGGGGTCGGCGGCCCGGCGCGGTGTCGCTGCTGGCGGTCGCCGCCGGGCTGGCGGTCCTGCTGCCCTGGGTCTGGGTGGGCGCGCTGGGCGGGGCGTTGGAGACGCTGCTCGCCGGCCTGGCCGCCGCCGCGTTCGGCGTGCTGGCCGGGGTGCTGCTCGGCCCCGCGTTCTGGGCCGGCCTCGCGCCCGGCACCGAGGTCCGGCCGGCCCGGCTGGTGCTTGTCGGCGGCCTGGTCGCCGGCGTCACGCTGGCGCTGCTGGCCGCCGGCGCCGGGCAGTCGGGCGCCCAGTTGCCGGGCCTGCTCCTGCTGCCGCCGCTCGGCTTCGTGCTGGGCGCGCTGGAGGTGGCGGCCCGGCACGCCGGCCGGCCGGCCGGGCCGGCGCCGGTGCGCTGGCTGGTCGGCCTGGCGCTGGCCGGGCCGCTGGCCCTCACCGACCCGGAGGAGATCACGCTGCTGCTGGCCAGCACCCGCGACGTGCCGTTCTGGGTCGCGGTCGGCGCCGGCGCCGCGTTCGCCGTCGCGGTCCTGCTCGCCGTCGGGTACGGCGTGCTGCTCGCCCGCCCGCGCGCCGGCGCACCCCGCCGGGGCGTGGCCGGGTCGGTCGCCGGGGCGCTGCTGGCCGCCGTGGCGGTGGTCTACGTGGTGCCCGGCCAGCCGGGCCTGTACGGCGAGCGGCTGCTTGTGGTGCTGCGCGAACAGGCCGACCTGAGCGGCCTGCCGGCCGGCGCGCCGGGCCGGGCCGGCCGGGACGCCCGGGCCGCCGAGGTGTATCGGCGGCTGGTCGACACCGCCGACCGCACGCAGCGCGACCTGCGCCGCACGCTGACCCGGCTGCGCCTCGACCCGACGCCCTACTACCTGGTCAACGCGATCTCCACGGACGGCGGCCCGGCGGTACGGGCCTGGCTGTCCGGCCGCCCCGAGGTGGCCCGGGTGCTCGTCGACCAGCGACCGCGCCCGCTGCCCGCGGCGGCGCCGCCGGCCCGGGGTGACACGCCCGCGCCGACCGGCCCGACCTGGAACGTGTCGCTGATCGGCGCGGATCGGGTCTGGTCGGAGCTGGGCGTCACCGGCGCCGGCGTGGTGGTGGGCAGCTCGGACTCCGGCGTGGACGGACGGCACCCGGCGCTGGCCGGCGGCTTCCGGGGCGGCGACGACTCCTGGTACGACCCGTGGGAGCACCGCCGGGCGCCGGCCGACCGGGGCGGCCACGGCACGCACACGCTCGGCAGCGCGGTGGGCCGGGACGGAATCGGGGTGGCGCCGGGCGCGAGCTGGGTCGGCTGCGTCAACCTGGACCGCAACCTCGGCAGCCCGGCCCGCTACCTGGACTGTCTCCAGTTCATGCTGGCGCCGTTCCCGCCGGGCGGGAACCCGCTGACCGACGGCCGGCCGCAGCGCGCGCCGGACGTGCTGACCAACTCGTGGGGCTGCCCGCCGCTGGAGGGGTGCGACCCGGGGGCGCTGCGCCCGGCGACCGCCGCCCTGGCCGCGGCCGGCATCCTGGTGGTGGCCGCCGCCGGCAACGAGGGGCCCCACTGCGGTTCCATCTCGGACCCACCGGCGCCGTACCCGGACGTGCTCACGGTCGGCGCGGTCGACCGGTCCCGTCGGCTCACCGAGTTCTCCAGCCGGGGCCCGACCGGGACGGTCGCGAAGCCCGACCTGGTGGCCCCCGGCGCGGCCGTGCCGTCGGCGTTCCCCGGCGGCGGGTACGCCACCCTGGACGGCACCTCGATGGCCACCCCGCAGGTGGCGGGCGTGGTGGCGTTGATGTGGTCGGCCAATCCGGCGCTGGTGGGTGACCTGGACCGGACCCGGCGGATCCTCACCGAGACCGCCACCCCGGCCACCGTTCCGGGCGGCTCGACCTGTGGCGGCACCCGGGACCTGGTCGGCGCCGGCCTGGTCGACGCGTACGCGGCGGTGCGGGCGGCCCGCGCCGGTTAACAAACCTTGCCCGATGGCCTAACGTCGGCCGCCATGGAGATCATCGAGCTGGGCCCGGAGCGCCTGCCCGAGGTCGTCGACCTCTGCCGGCGGGCGCTGGACCTGCCGGAGGACGCGGCCGAGGCGCCGGCCGTGGTGGCCACGCTGGCCGTGCGGGCGGCGGCCGACCGTCCGGTGCTGTGCCTCGGCGCGGTCCGCGACGGCACGCTGGTCGGGGCCCTGGTCGGGTCGCTGTCGGCGACCGATCCGCGGCGCGGCCACGTCGACCTGGTCGCGGTGGCGCCGACGGAGCGCCGCCGGGGGATCGGCACGGCGCTGCTGACCGGGGCGGAGGATCGGCTGGCCGCGCTCGGCGCGTCCGAGCTGCTGCTGGCCGGCAACCCGCCGTACTACGCCTGGCCGGGCATCGACGTCCGGTACACCCCGGCGGTCTGCGCCGCGTCGCGGCTCGGCTACCGGCAGGACCGGACGGCCTGGAACATGACCGCCGCGCTGACCGAGGGGTCGCCGGCGCTGCGCCCGACCGAGGCCGCCGAGCATCGGCTGGCCGCTCACGGCGTGACGGTACGCCGGGCCAATCCGGCGGACCTGCCGGCGTTGGTCGGGTTCGCCAGGTCGGTGTTCGGCGGCACCTGGGACGGTGAGCTGGCCGGCTCGGTGGGCCGCCCGGACGCGGGCACGCACCTGGCCGAGCGGGACGGCGAGATCCTCGGCTTCGCCGCGTACGGGTCCGCGCGGCCGAGCTGGTTCGGGCCGATGGGCACCGCCCCGGCGGCCGAGGGCTCGGGGATCGGCGGGGTGCTGCTGCGCCGCTGTCTCCGGGACCAGGCGGCGGCCGGGATCGCCGCGGCGCAGATCGGCTGGGTGGGGCCGGTGCCGTTCTACTCCGGCGCGGCCGGCGCCCGGATCGAGCGCGTCTTCTTCCTCTACCGGAAAGCCATCAAAGGCGCATAACGCCGTTCGCCCTCCGCGATGATCGGCCGCCCCCTACGGTCGAGGCACGGAGGAGGCGGCGCATGCCCACGGATGACGAACGGACCCACGAGCCGGCCGGCGAACTGGCCGCCGATCGGCTCGACCTCGGCGACGCCGAGCAGGACGCCGCCGACCAGCCACCCACGGAGGAAGCACGCCAACCGGTGGACGAGCCGAGGCGGCTGGTCCCGCCGTACGACCGGGCGCACAAGCGGCGCAACCAACGCCCGCTGCCCACCTGAGGCGACATGCGGAAGGGGCGGACCGCTGACGCGGCCCGCCCCTTCCGGCGTACTGGTGGAGCTGGACTCAGAAGTCCATCTCCCCGCCACCCGGGCCAGCCGGGGCGGCCGGGGTCTTCTCCGGCTTGTCCGCCACGACGGCCTCGGTGGTGAGGAACAGCGCGGCGATCGAGGCGGCGTTCTGCAGCGCGGAACGCGTCACCTTGGCCGGGTCGATGATGCCGGCGGCCAGCAGGTCCACGTACTCGCCGGTCGCGGCGTTGAGGCCGTGACCCGGGTCGAGGTTGCGAACCCGCTCGACGACGACGCCACCCTCGAGGCCGGCGTTGACGGCGATCTGCCGCAGCGGGGCGTCCAGCGCGATCTTGACGATCTGCGCGCCGGTCGCCTCGTCGCCGGCCAGGTCCAGCTTGTCGAAGGCGGTCTTGCCGGCCTGCACCAGCGCGACGCCACCACCCGGGACGATGCCCTCCTCGACGGCGGCCTTCGCGTTGCGGACGGCGTCCTCGATGCGGTGCTTGCGCTCCTTCAGCTCGACCTCGGTGGCCGCGCCGACCTTGATCACCGCAACACCGCCGGCCAGCTTGGCCAGACGCTCCTGCAGCTTCTCCCGGTCGTAGTCGGAGTCGCTCTTGTCGATCTCGGCCCGGATCTGGTTGACCCGACCCTGGATCTGGTCGGCGTCGCCGGCGCCGTCGACGATGGTGGTCTCGTCCTTGGTCACCACGACCTTGCGGGCGCGGCCCAGCATGTCGAGGTTGACGGCGTCCAGCTTGAGGCCGACCTCCTCGCTGATGACCTGGCCACCGGCGAGGATGGCGATGTCGGTCAGCATGGCCTTGCGGCGGTCACCGAAGCCCGGCGCCTTGACGGCGACCGACTTGAAAGTGCCACGGACCTTGTTGACCACCAGGGTGGCGAGGGCCTCGCCCTCCAGGTCCTCGGCGATGATCAGCAGCGGCTTGCCCGACTGCATGACCTTCTCCAGGATCGGGAGCAGGTCCTTCACCGACGAGATCTTGCTGTTGACGATCAGGATGTAGGGGTCGTCGAAGACGGCCTCCATACGCTCCGGGTCGGTCATGAAGTAGGCGGAGATGTAGCCCTTGTCGAAGCGCATGCCCTCGGTGAGCTCGAGCTCGAGGCCGAAGGTGTTGCTCTCCTCGACGGTGATGACGCCTTCCTTGCCCACCTTGTCCATCGCCTCGGCGATGATCTCACCGACGGTGGTGTCACCGGCGGAGATGGAGGCGGTGGAGGCGATCTGCTCCTTGGTCTCCACGTCCTTGGCGAGCTTGAGCAGCTCCTCCGAGACGTTGGCGACGGCGGCCTCGATGCCCCGCTTCAGGGCCATCGGGTTGGCACCGGCGGCCACGTTGCGCAGACCCTCGCGAACCAGGGCCTGGGCCAGGACGGTCGCCGTCGTCGTGCCGTCACCGGCGACGTCGTCGGTCTTCTTCGCGACCTCCTTGACCAGCTCGGCGCCGATCTTCTCGTACGGGTCCTCGAGCTCGATCTCCTTGGCGATGCTCACACCATCGTTGGTGATGGTGGGGGCACCCCACTTCTTCTCGAGCACGACGTTGCGGCCCCTCGGGCCGAGCGTCACCTTCACGGCGTCGGCGAGCTGGTTCATGCCCCGCTCGAGGCCGCGGCGCGCCTCTTCGTCGAACGCGATCATCTTGGCCATACGGCGTTGTCCTCCTGGACACTCACGGGCCACCCGGGATGCCCGGATGGGCCGTCTGGTGTACGCACCTTGGGGACGTCGCCACCTGGCGACGACGACGTCCTCCTCGGTCGGGCCGGACAGCCCGCGACGACCGGCCCCGTGCCGCGCCGACGCCCTCCAGGCACCTGCGCGGCCGTGGCCCTACCGCCCCGACCATTGGCACTCACCGTACGCGAGTGCCAATGACTTGTTTAGCACTCTCCCTAGCCGAGTGCAAGCACGACAGCGCCGCTCAGCCGAGTTCCGCAGCCAGTCGGGCCGCGTTCACCGGGCCTTCGTGGGCCCGCTGCTCGGCGTACGCGGCGACCAGCCCGACGAGCTGCGCGAGGTAGGCCGGCACGGCCACCGCGGCGCCGATCACCGCCAGCGCCACCGCACCGACAGTGGTGCCCGGCGCCGCCGTCGGATCGGCACCGAACAGCGCGCCGCTCACCGCGCTCACCACGACGTCCAGCACGCTCGCCGCGACGAGCGCGCACACCACCAGCGCCACCCGGCCCAGCATCATGCCGAAGCGCTGGTGGAACATCCGCCAGGCCCGCCCGATCGGATCCTGCCGCTCGAACAGGTACACCGGCCCGAACAGCGCCACCGCGAACCCGGCGTAGACGCCGGGCAGCAGGCAGAAGCAGGCGCCGACGGTGACCAGCAGCGAGACCACGATCGTCCAGCCCCACAGGCCGAGCGCGCGGCGCAGCCCGTACCGCAGCGCGGCGCCGACACCCACCGGCTCGCCGGCCGCCTGCCGGGCCACCACCCAGGTGCCCGCGGCCCAGCCCACGGCCTGGAGCGGACCCAGGAGCAGGGCGGCGAGCAGCACCGCGCCGTAGAACACGAAGAACCGCTCCAGGTAGCCGTCCGGCAGCACCGGCGCGCCGTCCGAGCCGGTCACCATCTGATCGGTGGGCACGAGGAAGAGCGAGAGGACGGAGATCACCGCCGCCGGGACGCCCTGGGTGAGCAGCATGATCGGCAGGAGCTGCCGCCACCCCCGCCGCACCGCGCCCACGCACCGGGCGAACCAGCCGCCGACGCCCGCGTGCGGCGGGGTGACGAGCGGATCGTTCGGGTCGAGACCCGGATACCAGCCGTGCGGACCGCCGGGCACCGGCTGCGCGGGGAAGGCCGCGCCGGGCATCGGATGACCGGGGTACGCCGGGCCGGCCTGCCAGTTCCAGCCGGAGGACGGTACGGCGTCCGGCGCGGGCCAGCCCGGCGCGGCGGTGTCCGGCGCGGGCCAGCCCGGCGGGGCGGCGTCCGGCGCGGGCCAGCCCGGCGGGGCGGCGTCCGGCGCGGGCCAGCCCGGCGGGGCGGCGTCCGGCGCGGGCCAGCCCGGCGGGGCGGCGTCCGGCGCGGGCCAGCCCGGCGGGGTGCCCTGCTGCGCCGGCCACCCGGGCGGCGGCGGGCCGTCCGGAGTGGGGCCGGGCGGGGTGCCGTACCCGTGCGGGGTGGAGCGGCCCGGGTCGGAGTCGGACGGCCCGGCGGTGGCCGGCGCGGCCCACGGGTCGGCGGCCGGCGGACCGGAGGTGGGCGTCGGCGGATCGGACGGGCCCGCCTGCGCCGGCACCGGCCCGGCGGCCGGCGATGCGGGCCGGTTCGGGTCGGTCGGGGGCACCGGTGGGGTGGAACCCGACGGGGGCAGCTCGGACATGGGCCCTCCTCAGCGGCAACGGCTGGAACGGCTCATGATCTTCCACGGTGCGGTGCCACGACGCTGCACCGGTCGGGGTGGTTCGGCCGCGTGCGGCGGCCGCCGAGGGATCAGGCGATGACGCGGACGTGCTCGGCCTGCGGACCCTTCTGGCCCTGGGCGATCTCGAACTCGACCCGCTGGCCGTCGTCCAGTGCCTTGTAGCCGTCCATCTCGATCGCGGAGAAGTGGACGAAGACGTCCTGCCCGCCGTCGACGGCGATGAAGCCGTAGCCCTTCTCGGCGTTGAACCACTTCACGGTGCCCTGTGCCACGGTGCACTTCCTCACTCTGCGCGGCGTTCCAAGACCCGGGAACCGGCGGACCGGCACCGGCGGCGCACCGGTTCGAGCCATCGGCGACGGCCGCTGAATTCGGTGACCGAAATCGCACGCTACACGAGGCGTGACGACGGCGCACGACCACAAATCGGGCATAATTCGGCCGCCTGCGGCCCCGCCGGAGCACGATTCCGGACCGATCCGGTATGCATGCGGCATGACCAGCGCGCCCACCCCGACCACGGTCCGCCGGATCCGCCCCGAGGACGCCGCCCGGATGCGGGCGCTGCGGCTGGAGATGCTGGCCGACGCGCCGCTGGCCTTCCTGGAGACCGTCGCCGAGGCCGCCGCCCGGCCGCACGCCGACTTCGCAGCCCGGGTGGCGACCGTCTCCCGGGGCGACCACACCGCCCAGTTCGTCGCCGACCCGGGCGGTCGCCTGGTCGGCCACGCCGGGGGCACCGTCGCACCGGACGAGCCGGGCCTGACGCTCGTCTACGCGGTCTACGTGACGCCCGCCCGGCGCGGCAGCGGGCTGCTCGCCGCGCTTGTGGACGAGGTGGCGGCCTGGTCGCGCGCCTGCGGGCGGCCGGAACTGATGATGGAGGTGGTGGTCGGCAACGACCGCGCCTTCCGTGCCTACCAGAAGCTGGGCTTCACCGACACCGGCGTACGCGTCCGGCACCCGCGGATCCCCGCCCTGCGCGAACTCCAGATGCGCCGCCCGGCCTGACCTCCGCGTCGTTAAGAGGGGGCCCCTCCTCTACCGAATGCGTTAAGAAGGGGCCCCGCCTTTCACGCGTGGCGGCGTGACTGGACGATGCGGAAGCGGTTCGCGACGTAGGCGCCGTCGGTGAGCGCCGAGTTGGCCGCGGGGTTCGCGCCCGAGCCGTGGAAGTCGGAGAACGCCGCCGACTGGTTGACGAACACGCCACCGGTCAGGTTGCAGGACAGGTGCACCCCGGCGTCGACCGCCGCCGCCTCGGCCGCGTCCAGCACCGCCTCGTCGGTGGAGTAGACGGCGGCGGTCAGCGCGCCCTTCTCCCCCACCGTCTCGCGCAGCACGCGCAGGCTGTGCTCGGTCGAGTCGGTCGCGATGGCGAACGAGATCGGCCCGAACCACTCCCGCCCATAGGTCGCGGTGTCGCCGGCGTCCAGCTTCACCACCGTCGGCGTACGCACCACGGCGCCCGGGAAGGACGGGTGCTCGACGGTGCGCGACTCCAGCACCGGCTCGCCGACCTTGGTCACCTCGTCGAGGCGCTCCAGCACCCCGTCGTTGACGATGGCGCCGGTCAACTCCACGCCCCGGGCCGGGTCGGCGGTGAGCTTGGCGACCGCGCTGGCGATCCCGGCGGCCACCTCGTCGAAGCTCTTGTGCCCCTGGTCGGTCTCGATGCCGTCGCGGGGGATCAGCAGGTTCTGCGAGGTGGTGCACATCTGGCCGCTGTAGAGCGTGAGCGTGAAGCCCAGGTTGCGGCAGAGCCCGGCGAAGTCGTCGGTGGAGTCGATCACCACAGTGTTCAGGCCGGCCTTCTCCGTGTAGACGGCGGCCTGCCGGGCGTTGGACTCCAGCCAGTCGCCGTACTCGGTGGAGCCGGTGAAGTCGACGATCTTCACGGCCGGGTGCAGGGCCAGCGTCGAGGCGAGCTTCTCGCCGGCCGCCTCCGGGGCGAGCTGCACCAGGTTCGGGTCGAAGCCGGCCTCGGCGAGCACCTGGCGGGCGTACTTCACGGTGATCGCCAGCGGCAGCACCGCGCGCGGGTGCGGCTTCACCACCACCGGGTTGCCGGTGACCAGCGAGGCGAACAACCCCGGGTACGAGTTCCAGGTCGGGAACGTGTTGCAGCCGACGACCAGGGCCACCCCGCGCGGCACCACGTGGAACGTCTTGGTCATCCGCAGCGGGTCGCCCTTGCCGGCGGCCTTCTCCCAACCGGCCGTCCCCGGGTGCCGGGTCATCTCCGAGTACGCGTAGGCGACCGCCTCCAGCGCCCGGTCCAGCGCGTGCGCGCCACCGGCCTGGAACGCCATCACGAACGCCTGGCCGCTGGTGAACTGCACCGCGTTGGCCAGCTCGAAGATGTTCCTGTGCAGGCGGTCGAGGATCTCCAGGCACACCCCGGCGCGGGCCTTCGGGCCGGCGTCACGCCAGGCCGGCAGCGCGGCGGTGGCGGCGTCCACGAGCTGGTCGGCGCCGGCGTGCGGGTAGCGCACGTCCAGCGGCACGCCGAACGGGCTGGCCTCGGTGGCGACCGTGCTGCCGTCGCCGGGTTGGTCGAGCGGGAAGTCGCCGCCCAGGTACGCCTCGAAGGCGGCCTTGCCGTCGGCGGCGGCGGTCTCGCCGTACACCCGAGGGCTGGGCGACTCGGGATAGGCCGACCAGTACCCGCGCTCCGTGATCGCGGTCAGCGCCCGGTCGAGGGTCTCGGCGTGCCTGTCGTACAGGGGGTGCGGGGTCTCCGTCATGCCCGCCATCATGCAACAGGAAGGCACCAGATCAGTAGGGGCGTGTCACAACTCAGATGGCCAACTGCCAGTCGACCGAGCCGGCGGCCGGGCGGAAGCCGAGCTGCTCGTTGATCGCGATCATCGGGGCGTTGGCGGCGGCGTTCCAGGTGTCGACGGTCCGCAGCGCCGGTTCGTGCGCCAGCGCGTACCCCAGGTTGGCGGCCTTGCAGAGCAGGCCGAGCCGGTGGCCGCGGTGGCCGGGGTCGACGATGGTGATCTGCTGCCAGGCGTGGTCGGTGCTGCTCGCGTTGAGGCTGAGCTGGCTCCAGCCGACCAACCGGCCGGACGCCTCGTGCACCGCGCCGGTGTTGTAGCGACGCACGCCCCGGGCGTCGAGCGCCCGTTCCACGCTCCGCTTCCGCTGCGCGTCCATCTTCTGCTGCTCCCACGCCAGCTCCCCCATGGGCGCGTCGAGCAGCAGGCGGCCCTCCAGGTGGGCGACGTCCGCGACGTGCTCGTCGGGCACGCGGTCGCGCCAGCGCACGGTCCGGTAGCCGGCGGCTGCGGCGCGGGCCTCGGACAGCAGCGCGGCCAGCCGGGTCCGGTCGAGCGCGGCCACGTCGAGCCGGCGGCGGACGTCGACGTTTGCCGCCGTCGCGCCCATCGCGGCGGCGAACGCGACACCCGGGAACTCCCGGTCCTCCTCGCCGGGCAGCGCGGCGACGGTGGAACCCACCAGCCGCTTGCCGCCGTGCTCCCGGAGCAGCCGCAGGCCGTGCTCGTGCAGCGCGCGGCCGATCCCGCGCCGCCGGTGGGCCGGGTCCACCACCAGCTCGACGCCGGCGTTCTCGGTGTTCTCCAGCGTGTGCAGGTGCAGCCGGAGCCAGCCGACCGGCTCGCCGTCGAGGCGGGCGACGGACCAGCGCCCGTCGATCCCGGGCATCGGGTGGCGCAGCAGCGCCTCGAACCGCCGCCGGCAGGTCGGTGGCAGGTCGGGCTCGTCGACGGCGCGGGCCGCGCAGTCGATCCGGTACGCCGCGTCCAGCGTCGGCTGGTCGGCGGGGTCGAGCGGCGCGACGGTCAGGCCCATGACGGTGATCCTGGGCCGGGAACGGCGACAGGGCCAGCGGATTTCCGCTGGCCCTGCGCGAGGTTGGTCGGGAGGGACGTCCGCACAACGCCTCCGGCGTTGGGTCGCAAAACTTAGAAAAGTCTCCGGCGGATGCCCTCCCGCACGGAGCATCTTGCGCCGTCCGGTTCCTGCCGTCAAGTCCTTGCCGGCGGTTTTCTGCCACTCCCCGCAGTTTCCCCGTCACCCCCTGGTCGCCCCCAACCCCCCACCCGGGCGCGCCGAACCCCGCCCCCTTCGCCGATCTTGCACTTTCCGCCCCGACAGAAAGGGCGAATCACCCACATCGAGGGCCACAACTGCAAGATCGCGGAGGAGGGCGGGAGGGAGGGAGGGAGGGGCGGGGCGGGGGTTATGGGAGGAGGCCGGCGTCTCGGGCGGCGCGCAGGTTGGGCTTGATGCGGTGGGTGGGGCCGGACTCGGCGGCCACCGCGTCGAGCGTCTTGAGGCCCTCACCGGTGTTGAAGACCACCGTCTCCGCCGTGGGATCGAGCCGGCCGGACTCCACCAGCTTGCGCAGCACCGCCACCGTCACGCCGCCCGCGGTCTCGGCGAACACACCTGTGGTGCGGGCGAGCAGCCGGATCGCCGCGCGGATCTCGTCGTCGTCGGCGTACTCCATCCAGCCGCCGGTGCGACGGACCGCCTCCAGCGCGTAGACGCCGGCCGCCGGGTCGCCGATGTTCAGCGACTTGGCGATGCCGGTCGGCTTGACCGGGACGATGGTGTCGCGGTCGTCGTGCAGCGCGGTGGCGATCGGGTTGCAGCCGGCCGACTGCGCGCCGAACACCTTCCAGCCACCGGCCGGCGCCTCCACCAGCCCGATCTCGACCAGCTCGGAGAACGCCTTGTCAATCTTGGTGAGCAGCTCCCCGCTGGCCATCGGGATGACCACCTGGGCCGGGATCCGCCAGCCCAACTGCTCGGCCACCTCGTAGCCGAGCGTCTTGGAGCCCTCGGCGTAGAACGGCCGGACGTTCACGTTGACGAACGCGGTGTCCTCGAACTCGTCGGTCTCCACCAGCTCACCGCAGAGCCGGTTCACGTCGTCGTAGGAGCCGTCGATGGCGACCAGGTCGCCGCCGTAGACCGCGGTGGTGACGACCTTGCCCTGCTCCAGGTCACCGGGAATGAAGACCACCGACGGCACGCCCGCGCGGGCGGCGTGCGCGGCGACGGAGTTGGCCAGGTTGCCGGTGGACGCGCAGGCGTAGCGGGTGAAGCCGAGCGCGCGGGCGGCGGTCAACGCCACCGACACCACCCGGTCCTTGAACGAGTGGGTGGGGTTGGCGCTGTCGTCCTTGACCCAGAGCGGGCCGGTGAGACCCAGCTCGGCGGCGAGGTTCCCGGCGGCGACGAGCGGGGTCAGCCCGGGGTCGAGGGTGACCCGGGTGGCCGGGTCCTGGCCGGCCGGCAGCAGCGCCGCGTAGCGCCAGATGCTGTTCGGGCCGGCCTCGATCTGCTCCCGGGTGACGGTGGCCAGCGCGGCGGTGTCGTAGTCGACCTCCAGCGGGCCGAAACACTCGTAGCAGGCGTGCTGGGCGGCCAGCGGGTAGCGCGCCGAACAGGCGCGACAGACCAGGGCGCGGGCCGGGCTGCGGGTGGTGTCGATACCGGAGACGGCGGGAAGCGTCGACGTCATGTCGAGGGGTTCCTCTCATCTTTCCCCGCATCGCCGGGTGCGGCGGGGACGGAATTGGCACCTGCCCGCAGGGCGCTCGGCGTCGAGCGTGCGGGTGGTTGCCGGGGCGTCGTCGGGCCGTATCCCTCAGCCCCTCTGGATGAGGTATGCAGTTGTGCCGTCGAGTCTATGCGCCGCTCACGCCGTCGCCACCCGGGGTTCCCACGCAGTGGGCCGGCTCAACGACCGACCACGGCGACCGGTTCCACCACCGCCGGGTGGTCGACGACGGCGGCGACCACCGGGGCGGTCAGCGTCACCGACCGGTTCCGGGTGACCAGGTTCGCGGCCACCAGGGCGGCGATGGTCAGCGCGGCACCGGCCAGCTCCACCGCGCCGGGCCGGTAGCCGCGCGCGATCTGCACCGCGAACGTGGTCACCGGCACCAGGTTCATGAACAGCGCGGCGTCGGCCGGGCCGAGCCGGCGTACGCCGGTGTTCCAGGCCAGGACCGCGACGACGGCGGCGACCAGCACCGCGTACGCCAGTTGTGGGGCGACCGCGACGAGGGCGGCGGCGGCCGGCGCGTGCTGGAGCCCGGTGAGGTCCGCCACCGCGCTGGCGGCGAGCATGGCGAGCGCGCCGGCGACGGCGGTCAGCGTGGTGTAGCGCAGCGCGGACCACTCGGGGAACCGGCTCGCCCCGTGGGTGTAGAACGCCCAGCCGAGCACCGCGCCGATCATCAACAGCCCGCCCACGCCGAACTCGCCGAGCCCGTCGAGCCGGCCACGGGTGATGACCAGGCCGACGCCGACGAGGGCGACCAGCGAGAGTCCGAACAGCGCCGGGCGGGGGCGTACGCCGTCGCGCGCCCAGCGGACGAGTTGGGTGACCACCGGCACGGTGGCCGCGAAGAGGGCGATCTGCTGCGGGGCGGCGTGCCCGAGGGCGAGGTTGGTCAGCGTGTTGAAGCCGGCGAAGCCGAGCCCGCCGAGCAGCAGCACCTCCAGGCCGCGCCGGTCGGTGGCGAGCGACGCGACTCCCTCACGGGCCAGCAGCAGGGCGAGCAGCACGGCGGTGGCGAGCACGTACCGGGCGGCCGTCAGGTTGAGCGCGTCGACCCGGGTGAGCGCGCTGGCCAGCACCGGGAACATGACGCCCCAGCTGAGCACCGCGAAGAGCGGGAAGGCAGCGTTTCGGGTACGCATCGCAGCTCCTATGTTCGAGTTTCGTCGAACCAACGGGGCCGACTCTAGGAGCTTGTTCGATGAAAGTCGAACATGGGTTAGGCTGGTCACATGGAGCTGCACGAACCCGAACTGCGCGAGGTGCCGGTCACCGCCGTGCTGGCGGCGCTCGCCGACGACGTCCGGCTGCAGATCGTGCGGACGCTCGCCGAGGGCGGCGAGTACGCCTGCGGCACGTTCGAGTTCGGCGTCTCCAAGGCCACCCGCAGTCACCACCTCAAGGTGCTGCGCGAAGCCGGCCTCACCCGCACCCGGGTCGCCGGCACCAGCCGCTACGTGCGGTTGCGCCGCGACGAACTGGACCGCCTCTACCCGGGGCTGCTCGACGCGGTCCTCACCGCGCCGGAGGCGGTGGCATGATCACCGGATGCGGAACGCGGCAGCCGGGACCGGCCTCCTCGCGGCGCTGACGCTGCTCGCGTCCTGCACCCGGGCACCGGCGCCGATCGACCCGCCGCCCACGCCTCCGACCGGCCCGGTCGTCTCACCCACCCCGCTGTGCACCCCGGCCGGCGTCCGGATCACCGAGACCGGGGTGAGCGCCGCGATGGGGCTGCGGGCCATGGGGCTGGAGCTTGTCAACTGCGGAAACCAGCCGTACGAGCTACGCGGCTATCCGGCGGTCCGCCTCGCCGACGCCGACGGGGACCCGATCGCGGTCCGGATCATCCCGGGCGCCACCGGAATCACCTCCGGGTTCGACGCCCCACCTGCCCGACTCGTGCTGCGCCCCGGGGAGCGGGCCGGGGCCGCGCTGCTCTGGCGCAACACCGTCACCGACGCGACTGTGGTGGCGACCGAGGGCCGGGAACTCGACGTCGCGCCGGTGACCGGCCGGCCGGCACAACCGGTAGCGCTGGACGGACCGATCGACCTTGGCACCACCGGCCGGCTCGGGGTGAGCGCCTGGAAGCGCCGCGACGCCGACCCCACCACGGAACCGACCGCGCCGAGCGCCCCGCCATCCACGGCCACCACCCCGATCAACCCACTCTGAGCGCTCCACCTGCACCGCCGACAGCAATCGGAGAGACCTTGGAAGGAAGGCGCCCCTCCAGGGGCCATTTCCTTCCAAGATTTCGGGCGGTCCGGCTACTCGTCGGCGTCGGGGACGGCGTTGGATCTTGGTACGGGACGGCCCCCTGAGGGGCGCGCCCGTACCAAGGTCTCGGCGAGCGAGGGGTTCAGGCGGGCACGGACGCGCGGCGGGTGGACGGGGTTTCCGCCTCGGCGGCGGGGCGGCGGCGGGCCAGCAGTGCGTCGAGCGCCCAGGGGCCGGCGCCGAGCACCGCGACCAGCAGGAACGACCAGCAGAACATCGCTGCCGCCTCGCCGCCGTTGCTGATGGGCAGCAGGCCGTGCGGCTGGTGCACCACGAAGTACGCGTACGCCATCGAGCCGGAAGCGAGCAGCGCGGCGGGCCGGGTGAACAGGCCGACGAGCACCAGCGCGCCGCAGACGAGCTGGATCAGCGCGGCCCACCAGCCGGGCCAGGTGCCGACCGGGACCGCCTTGCCGGTGACCGGGTTGCCGCCGAGTATGCCGAAGATCGACGCTGCGCCGTGGAGCAGGAAGAGCAGGCCGACGACGATGCGGAACAGGGAGAGCACGGGGCCTTTCAACTGCGCCGGAACCATGGGAAACCTCCTGGGACGGGTGTCGGACGACGTCCAGGATGGCGGGCAAGAGCATCGATGGTAATCGATTCCTTGCAGGCGGGACAATCTTGTGGGAACGCTCCCATGATATGGGCCGAAGGTGTTAAGCGGGGCCCCTTCCTCTACCGGATGCGTTAATAAGGGGCCCCTCCTTACACCTCAGCTCGTGATGTCCTTGCGGGTGAAGCGCCAGAAGGCCAGCGACCAGAAGAGCGTGGCGTAGACGACCGCCGAGATCGCGCCCTTGACCACGTCGTCGGTCTGCATCGGCGACGACAGCAGGCCCAGCCAGGCGCTGCTGTAGTGGGTCGGCAGCAAGTTGCGCAGCCCGCCCAGCGCGGTGATCTGGTCGAGGATGCTGGACAGGATCCAGAGCAGCACCGCCCCGCCGACCGCGCCCAGCGCGGCATCGGTGGTCACCGAGAGCAGGAACGCGAGCCCGGCCACCACCAGCAGCACCACCGCCAGGTAACCGAGCACCCCGAGCAGCCGGAGCAACCCGTCGCCCGGCGCCAGCTCGGCGGAGACCTGGCTGCTCAGCGGCTCCCAGCCGTAGCGCAGGGTACCGGCGACCAGCGCGGTGCCGGCCAGCAGCAGCAACGCCAACCCGGAGTACGCCAGCGCGACCACCAGCTTCACCGCCAGCAGCCGGGCCCGGGGCACCGGCACGGCCAGCAGGTAGCGCAGGCTGCCCCAGCTCGCCTCGCTGGCCACCGTGTCACCGCAGAACAGCGCCACCACCACGACCAGCAGGAACGACGCCGACACCAGGATCGAGAAGAGGGTGAAGTTGAGCCCGCCCGAGGTGGCCAGGTCGGCCAGGCTGGCGAACTCGCCCCGCCCGCCGCCGTCGTCGTCCCCGGAGTCGAACTGGAACGCCACCAGGATGATCAGCGGCAGCAGCACCATGAACCCCAGCGCCAACTGGGTACGCCGGCGCGACGCCTGCCGCCGGAACTCCGCGCCGAACGGCATCGTGGCCGCAGGCCGGTAGCCCGCCGCCGCCCCGCCCGGCGTCGTCGCCGTCGAAGAACCCACCATCACCGGTCACCGCTTCCCCGAGAGTTCTCGCCGACCAGGGCGAGGAACGCGTCCTCCAGGCGGCGCCGGGGCACCACCCGGTCCACCCCGATGCCGGCCCGGACCAGTTCGGCCACCACCTCGCTGCGGGCGGTGCCGTTGGTGTCGACCACCAGCGCCCCGTCGTCGTCGGGCAGCACCCGCACACCGCCGAGCCGATCGAGCACCGACCGTGCCGCCTCCGGGTCGCTCACCTCGAACAGCACGCTCGGCGACTCGCCGACGATCTCCTCGACCGGACCGGACGCGACGATCCGCCCCTTGTTCACCACCACAGCGTGCGTGCAGGTCTGCTCCACCTCGGCGAGCAGGTGGCTGGAGACCAGCACCGCCCGGCCGTCCGTGGCGTAGCGCTGGAGCACCCGGCGCATCTCGGCGATCTGCGGCGGGTCCAACCCGTCCGTCGGCTCGTCGAGCACCAGCAGCTCGGGCAGGCCGAGCATGGCCTGGGCGATGGCGAGGCGCTGCCGCATGCCGTGGCTGTACTTCTTCGTCCGCCGGTGCACCGAGTCACCGAGCCCGGCGATCTCCAGCGCCTCGTCGAAGTGCGCGTCCTCCCACGGTCGCCCGGTGGCCCGCCAGTACGCCTTCAGGTTGTCCAGCCCGGACAGGTGCGGCAGGAAACCGGGCCCCTCGACCAGCGCGCCGATCCGGGAGAGCACCGGCGAGCCGGGCACCAGCCGGTGCCCGAAGACGTAGATCTCGCCCGCGGTCGGCTGGGTCAGCCCCATCAGCACCCGCAGCGTGGTGGTCTTGCCGGCGCCGTTCGGCCCGAGCAGGCCCACCACCTGACCGGGGTGCACCTCGAAGTCGACGTCGGAGACGGCGACGAAACCGTCCGCGTACTCCTTGCGCAGGTTGCGCACGGCGAGCGGGACACCCGCGTACTCCGGGTGGATCGAGCGGTCCTGGCGGCGGTGCCGGCGGCGGGTGAGCAGCACGACCACGACGAGCCCCACCACGATCGCGGCGAGCAGGCCGGCCAGCACCCAGCGCCAGACCGCGGCCGAGGTCGGGATCGGCGCGGCGTCCACGGTGGGCAGCACCAGCGGGCCGTCGCCGAGCGCCACGGTGTGCACCGCCGGTTGCGCCGGCGAGGCGTACGCCTGGTCCGACGTCGCCACCACGAGCCGCAGCCGGTGCCCGGCCTCGACCCGCCGCACGATCGCCGGCAGCGTCACCGTCACCGGCGTCGCGGCGTCGAGGTCGGCCGGCAGCCCGGTCAGCCGCACCGGCGCGACCAGGCCGTCGGGCAGCGTGGCCGCGCCCTGCGGATCGACGTCGTAGAGCTTGACGAAGAGCACCGCCTCGCCGGTCGCCGAGGCGGCCCGGATCCGCACGGTCGGCGCGCCCACCACGTCGACCGGGTCGTCCAGCGGCGCCGACTCGAAGCGGGCGTGCTGGCCGGGAATGTCGCCGGCCACGCCGTCCAGCAGCGAGCCGAGCGCCCCGGCGAACGGGATCGCCGAGATCGCCGCCGGGTTGCCGTTCGGCGGCACCGCGACCGGCTGGGCCGGGCCGGTCAGCGCCACGTCGCGGCGCTCCTGCCCGCTCACGCCCGGGTAGTCGTCGGTGCGGTAGCCGGTGGCCACCAGGCCCCGGTCGAGCGCGTCGAACCCGGCGATCCGGGAGAACGTGAAGGTGTCGCCCGGCGCCGGCCCGTCACCCCGGACGTAGTGGTCGAGCCACTGCGCGGTCAGGAACTTCACCCGGTCGGAATCGGAGGTCGGCCCCGCGCCGCCGTCGTGGCCGCCGGTGAACCAGGCGACCCGCACCGGCGTGCCGGCGGCGGCGATGCCGCGCGCGTTGGCGTCCGCCTCGGTGAGTGGGAAGAGCGTGTCCGCCTCGCCCTGCACCAGCAGGGTGGGCGCCTTGATCCGGTCGAGCACGCCGGCCGGCGAGGAGCGGCGCAGCAGCTCCACCGCGGCGGCGTCGGCCCGGCCGGTGGTGGCGATGCGCAGGTACGCGGCGCAGACGTCGGCGGCGAACCGGCCGCACGACGGGTCGGCGGCGCCACCGGGCGCCCGGCCGGAGCCGCTGCCCGGGCCGGCGCCCGGCTGCGGGCTGGCCGGCCCGGCCGAGGCGGGCGCGCCCTCCGGCGCGGCGGCGGTGGCACCGGACAGCCCGGCCGGGCCGGAGCCGGCGTTGCCGCCACCGCCGAAGAAGATCCCGGCCCAGCCCTTCTTGAACACGCCCTCGGTCGGCGCCTTGCCGGTGCTCTCCGGCAGGAACGCGCGGGACAGGTCGTTCCAGGTGATCATCGGGACGATCGCGTCGACCCGGGGGTCCTGCGCGGCCAGCAGCAGGGCCAGGCCGCCGCCGTACGAGCCGCCGACCACGCCGACCCGCGGGTCGCCGGCCGAGTCGAGGCGCACCTCCGGGCGGGCGGCGAGCCGGTCCAGCAGGCGCTGCGCGTCGCGGACCTCGTAGTCCGGGCTGTCCAGGTGGATCTGGCCGCCGCTGCGACCGAAGCCGCGGGCGGTCCAGGTGAGCACCGCGTAGCCGCGGGCGACCAGGTCCTCCGCGTCGGAGCGCACCGACTCCTTGGTGCCGCCGAAGCCGTGCGCCAGCAGCACCGCCGGGACCCGGTCGGCCTCGGAGGCGTCGGCGGGCAGGTAGAGCGTGGTGTCCAGGTCGACCGGCTCGTCGCCGCCCGGCCCGGAGCGGACGCTCACCAGCGCCGACTCGGTCCGGAAGTCCGGACCCTGCGGCCGGACCACCCAGACCAGCGCGGCGGCGACCAGGACGACCACCACCACGGCGGCGACGATCCGGCGCGGGTGGCCGGACAGGGCGCGCCGGACCCGCGCGACGGACAGCGGTGATCTCATGCGGCACACGGTACGGCCCGCCGGCTGAGCGTTCCCTGAGATCCGCCGTACGTCCGTCCGGTTGCACCGTTCGGCGCGTACCGCCCGTCGTCCGCAGAAGGTCCAGAGCATCCCAGCGGGATGTATTCGGATCACGTGAATTCACATCTACAGCCGCAAATCAGTGCCGATGCCGCGTCTCGCCGGTTCAATCGGACGCTGAGTGTCCTCTTTATCGACTTTCTGTCACCCCGGACGAACTGACGTGAAGCCGACTCCACGACCACGGCTCCACCCGCGCCCGGTTCGACTAATTTTCCGGTCCGGTGCACGGGACTGCGTACGGCGACCTTCCGCGCACCGACCGCCCCGCCGTCGCCGGAGGAGACAGACCATGACAGTTCCCGCGCCGCGGGTCCGTCGGCGGCCCTCCGTACCGGGCCGCGTCCTGCCCCTGCTGCTGGCGCTGGCGCTCGTCGCCCCGCTCGGCCTGCTCTTCGCGCTGGCCGAGGGGACCACCTCGGACGACCACGACCTGGCCGCCCGGGAACGGCTCGGCGTCCGCTACCTGCGCGCCCTCGGGCCGGTCACCGACGCGCTGGTGGAGGCCCAGTCCACCGCCGTCGCCGGGGCGCCGGTCTCCCGCACCGCGCTCAACGCCGCGATCGAGCAGGTGGCCGGCGTGGACAACGCGGTCGGCGACGAGTTGCGCAGCCACGAACGCTGGGCCGGGCTGCGAGCCAAGCTGGAAGGGCTGCCGGACCGCGGGCTCGCCGACCCGGAGGCCGCCTACCTGGCGTACGGCGAGGCCAACGACCTGCTGCTCGCCCTCTACCGCAAGGTACGGGAGAGTTCCGGCCTGATCCGCGACCCGAAGGCCGACTCGTTCTTCCTCCAGGACGGCATCGGCGGGGACCTGCCCACCGCGATAGCGCTGGCCGGCCGGCTCGCCGACCTGGTCCGGCTGGCCCCCGCCCGGCCCGCCGCCGAGCGCGCGAAGACCGGCCTCGAACTGGCCGAGCTGCGGGTCGCCGCGTTCGGCCCGGCCAACGACCTGGTCGCCGACCTGCGCGCGGCGGTGGACAGCTCGGAGAGCACCGACCTGGGCCCCAACGTGCTCACCCCGCTGGACGCCTACCAACGCTCGCTGGAGGCGTTCACCGCCGCGGGCGGCGGACGCGCCGCGCCGAATACCGACCAGCTCACCGCCGCCGGTCTCACCGCCCAGGCCGCCGCCAAGCAGCTCCGCACCGTCATCCTCGACCAGCTCGACACGCTGCTGGAGGAGCGGCTGGACGCCGTCGACCGGGACCGGCTGCTGGCCCGGGTCGCGGCCGGGGTGGCGATCGCGCTGCTCATCGGGCTGGCCGTGATGCTCTTCCGGCGCCCGACCGGCGCGACCCGCCCGGCGCCGGCCGAGGCCCCGCTGCCCGCGGCGGTCCGCCCGGACCAGCCGGCCACCGCCCGGGACGCCGACCGCCTGCCCGTCGCGGTCGGTACCGGTGCCGACGCCGAGCGGTGGAGGCCGTTCGATGCTGCTCGCTAGGTTGCGGATCCGGGGCAAACTCGCCCTGCTGGTCATCATCCCGCTGCTCAGCATGGTCGGGCTGGCCGTGCCGGTGATCATCGACCGGGTCGCCGCCGCGCAGCGGGCCGCCGACACCGCCGAGACGGTCCGCGTCGCCAGCCGGCTCGGCAGCCTGGTCCAGGACCTCCAGCAGGAACGCCTGCTCTCGATCGGGCTGCTGCTCGGGCGGGTGACCCGCACCGAACTCATCCAGAAGTCCGCCACCGTCGACGACCGGGTCGCCGACCTGCGCGCCGACTCGCTGCCGACGCCGGTCCGCGAGTCCCTCGACGGGGTACGCCGACTGGCCGACGTCCGCACCGCGACGCTCGCCGGCCGGGCCACGCCGGAACAGATCCTCACCACCTTCGCCGCTGTCGACACCGCCCTGATCGACTCGCTGCGGCTGCCGTTCCAGGTGGACACCGAGACCTCGGCCGGACGGCAGGTGCTGGCGCTGGACGCGCTGCTGCGCACCGACGAGGCGCTCAGCTCCTGCGCCACCCAGATCGTGCTGGTCCGGGCGACCGGCGACCCGCGGGTGTCCGCCTCGTACATCGCCTGCATCGCCGCGCTCAACGTGGACAACCGGCGCTTCCGCCGACTCATCACGCCGGAGCAGCTCAAGCTGGCCCTGCTGGACGACGCGGCGGTGGCCGCCCGGACCAGCCCCACCTTCCTCCAGGACAGCGTCCGGGACCCGGTCGGCGCGATCGCCCCCGTGCCGCTGGACGCGCTCTTCCCCTCGGTCCGCTCGATGATCACGCTGGGCCAGTTCGTGGAGAAGAAGGTCGTCGCGGACGTGATCGCGGAGACCCGGACCGAGGAGCGGAACGCGCTCACCACCGCCTGGCTGGTCGCCGGCGCGGCGGCCGTGATCCTGCTCCTGGTCGTGCTGCTCAGCATGACGGTGGCCCGTACCGTGTCCCGCCCGCTGAGCCGGCTCACCCGCTCCGCCGAGCGCGTCGCCCGGGTGACCGAGGCGGAGCTGACCCGGGTGGCCGACGACGAGACCGAGTCGGTGCCGCCGGTGCGTCTGGACCCGGTGGACGTCGGCGCCCGGGACGAGATCGGCGACCTGGCCCGCGCCTTCGACCGGGTGCAGCACACCGCCGCCCGGCTGGTCGAGCGGCAGGTGGCCGGCCGGCGCAACGTGGCGCAGATGTTCGGTCACGTCGGCCGGCGTACGCAGAACCTGGTCGGCCGCCAGATCGCGCTGATCGACCGGCTGGAGCGGCAGGAGGCCGACCCGGGCCGGCTGGAACACCTCTACCGGCTGGACCACATCTCCAGCCGGCTGCGCCGCAACGCGGGCAGCCTGGTGGTGCTCTCCGGCGCCACCGGCTCGGACGGCCACGTGGCGCCGATCCCGCTGGCCGACGTGGTCCGGCTGGCGCTCGGCGAGATCGAGGACTACACCCGGGTCGACGTGCAGGTCCCACCCGGCGTCTCGGCGGCGCCCGCGATCGCCGGTGACCTGGTGCTGGCGTTGGCCGAGCTGATGGAGAACGCCACCGCCTTCTCGCCGCCGCACACCCGCGTGGTGGTGGCCGGCGAGCTGACCGAGGGCGGCGCCCGGCTGAGCGTGGTGGACCACGGCATCGGACTCACCGAGGAGCGGCTCGCCGAGGAGAACGCCCGGCTCACCCGACGGGAGCGGCTCGACCTCGCCCCGACCGAGGTGCTGGGGCTCTTCGTGGTGGGCCGGCTGGCCCGCCGGCACGGCTGGCACGTCCGGCTGTCGGCGACGCTCGGTGGCGGCGTCACCGCCGGCGTGGAGATCCCGGCCGGGTCGCTGGTGATCCGCCGGCCGGAGCCGGTGGGCGCGACCATGGCGCGGGCCACCGTGCCGGCGGTCGAGCGACTGCGGGAACCGGGGCCGGCGGAGCACGCGATCGCCGCCCCGCCGGCCGGCGGCGAGCCCGTCGGCTTCGACGCCGAACTGCTGAGCCGGGCCACCCGCAGCATCTCCCACGGTGACTCGTGGAACGCCTTCGGCAGCCAGGCCGACGAACCTGAGCCGGGCGACACGCAGGATCTCGCGCCGTCCGCTCCGGCGGCGCCGGCCGCCGACGGACCACCGGTCGAGGACTTCCGCTTCCCCACCGGCGGCCCGCCGCCCGCCTGGCCGCCCGCAGCCGGCTCGCCCACCACGCTGCCCGCCGGCCCGTCGGCGCGTCCCGCGAACACCACCCCGCCGACACCGGTCGTCGGCCCGGCACCGGCCGCTCCCCCGGCCGCCGGGCCGACGACCGGCCCCGCCCCACTTCCCACCCGGCCGGTGCCACCCGCCGGCCCGGCCCACGCGGCGCCACCCGCCGGCCCGGCCCGTTCCGCGCCACCCGCCGGCCCGGCCCGTTCGGCGCCACCCGCCGGCCCGGCCCACGCGGCGCCACCCGCCGCGCCGCGCCGCCCGACACCGCCCGCCGGCTACCCGCCGGCCGGGTCACCTCCCGCGCCGGCCGACCGGCCGGCCGCCACCCCGTCCTCCCCCGGCCCCGTCGGCGCGCCGGCCGGGCCGGCCGGGACCCGGCCGATCCGCAAGCGGGTACCCGGGGCGAACCTGCCGGCCGGCCCCCCGGCCGCGCCGGCCGGGCCGGTGATCGGACCGCTGATCGGCGTCCCCGACGACCCGGCCACGGTTCGCGCCCTGGTGGAGGCGTTCCAGGACGGGGTACGCCGAGCCGAGGACGACGTCACGCCGGCCGAGCCCGAGCCGGAGCGGCCCCGGCTCAGCCGCCGGGTGCCCGGGGCGAACCTGTCCGTCTCCCCGGTGCCGCCCGCACCCCCCACCAGCTCCGATCCCGGTGACCCCGTCGAGGTCCGCAACCTCGTCACCGAGTTCGAGGCGGGCGTCGCCCGCGCGCTGCGCGAAGTCAGTCCCGACCGCCGCTACGAAGAGGATCCATCACGGTGACCAGCCCGTTCCTGCACGACAACGTCGAACAGAGCACCGGCGACCTCAGCCCCGAGGCGCGCACCTTCAACTGGCTGCTCGACTCGTTCACCTCGAGCACCGCCGGGGTGATGGAGGCGATCGCGGTCTCCTCGGACGGGCTGCTGATGGCCATGTCCGCGATCAAGGACCGGTCCAACGCGGAACGCCTCGCCGCCGTGGTCTCCGGCATGACCAGCCTCGCCGGCGGCGCCGCGAGCTGGTACGCGCTGGGCGGGCTCAACCGGGTGATCGTCGACATGGCCGAGGGCTACCTGCTCATCAGCTCGATCAGCAGCGGCTCGGTCCTCGGCGTGGTCGCCGACCGCACGGCCAACCTGGGCACGGTGGCGTACGAGATGACGCTCTTCGCCGGCCGCGCCGGCGGCGCCCTGAGCCCCCGCCTGATAGCCGAACTGAAGAACGCCGTCCAGCAATGATCCCGGGGGCCGCCGGTGGGGACCCGGAGCCGGAGCCCGGCGTCCGGATCCGCCCCTTCCTGCGCGCGTCCACCCCGGCTCCGGCAGCGGACGACGGCGACGGGGAGCCGCCCGGCCCACGCCCGTTCGTGCTGACCGCCGGACGGGTGGACGGCGACCCGTCGATCGGCCTGGAGACGCAGGTGACCGCCCGCCCGGGCAGCAGTTCGTGGGCGGTGACCGCTCGACTGGCCCCGGAGCTGGCCACGATCGTCGCGATCTGCGCCGAGCCGGTGTCGGTCGCCGAGATCTCCGCCCGGACCCGGTTGCAGTTCGGGGTGACCCGGGTGCTGGTCGGCGACCTGCGCGCCGCCGGGCACCTCGACGTGCACGTCGCGGACGTCGACGACGCCCTCGATCCCGACCTCATCCTGCGAGTGATTGATGGACTTCGTGCGATCTCCTGAATGGCGGGCGGCCGGCCAGGGCGGGCCGGCCGCGAACAGCGCCCCCGCCCGCTACGGCAACCCGGCCCCCCTGATCGGTCGGGCCACGCCGCCCCCGCCGGCCGGGCCACCGCTGCCGTACCGGCCACCGAGCGGGCCCGGGGAACCGACCCCGATCGTCAGCCGGGTGCCCGCGCCCCGACCTCCGATCCCGGTGAAGATCCTGATCGCCGGCGGCTTCGGCGTCGGCAAGACCACCACGGTCGGCGCGATCTCCGAGATCGCGCCGCTGACCACCGAGGCGGAGATGACCACCGCCGGGATCGGCGTCGACGACCCGGGCGGGGTGGCCGGCAAGACCACCACCACGGTGGCCATGGATTTCGGCTGCGTCACCATCGACCGCAGCCTGAAGCTCTACCTCTTCGGCACGCCCGGCCAGGCCCGGTTCGGCTTCATGTGGGACGACCTGGCCCGGGGCGCGCTCGGCGCGCTGGTGGTGGTGGACAGCGCCCGGCTCGACGACTGCTACCCGGCGATCGACTTCTTCGAGCGGGCGGGGCTGCCGTTCGCCGTGGGCGTCAACGCCTTCGACGGGCGGCTGGCCCTGGACCTGCCGTCGATCCGCTGGGCGCTGGCGATCGCCGAGCACGTGCCGCTGGTCCAGTTCGACGCCCGGGACCGGCTCTCCGTACGGGACGCCCTGCTGGTCGTCCTCGACCGGGCGCTGGACCGGGCGACCCGAGCCCGGGAACGCTGAACCGCCCGTCGGTGCGGTCCGTGATCTGCGAAGGGGTGGGCGCGATGAGAGGTGATCTGGACGAGACACTGGCCCGGCTGGCGCGGCGGGAGGAGGCGCAGCGCCGCCGGGTGCCGCTGCCGGACGAACCGGCCGGGGAGATCGACCGGGGGACGCCCGTCCCGGAACCGGTGGAGCCGGCGGAGCGCCGGGCCGGGCACGGCGCGTACCGGCTGCGGGGCGGCGTGGCGCTGCGGGGTGGCGAGACGCCGCCGCGCCGGGACCCGGTCGAGGAGGTCGCCGAGGCGGTGCGACGGGTGGTGGCCGAGCACCCCGGGCTCGCCGTGACGCTGCGGGTGGAGGTGGGCGAGCAGGCGTACCCGCTGCGGGTCTCCTGGGCGGGCCCGGCGGTGACGGTGGGTCCGGTGCCCGCGCCGACGCCACCACCGGCCTGGCCGATGTCGGTGAAGACGGTGGTCGCCCCCGGCAACGACCCGCTGGAGGCCGATCCGGCGGCCCGGCTCGCCGAGATGATCCGGCGCGACCCGTCGCTGCTGGAGGACCCGGGCCCACGCTGAGCCACGCGGTGGTCCGGACCCGGCGGCTACTGTCGGCGGGTGGCGGAACCCGACCTGACCCTGACCGCGAGCCTGCGGCCGGCCGCGCTGGACGCCCGCCGCGGCGTCGTGCGCCTGCACCCCGAGGTGCTGACCGCGCTGGCGCTGCGTCCGGGCGACCCGGTGCGGCTGACCGGCCGGCGGGTGACCGCGGGCATCGCGGCGGCCGCCGACCCGGGCACGAGCAGCCTCCTGCTCCACGCCGACGACCTGCTGCTCGGCAACCTCGGCCTGCGGGCCGGCGGCCAGGTCACGGTGAGCCCGCTGCCCTGCACCCCGGCGACCCGGGTCACGCTGACCGGCCCGGTGGCGGTGACCGCCGCGGTGCCCCCGGAGATGCTGCGGCTCGCGCTGCTGGGCAAGGTGGTCACCGCCGGCGACGACGTCTCGCTGCTGCCGCAGGACGTGCTCCCGGACGCCGCCGTGCGCGGCCTGGTCGAGGCCGCGCGGCGCAGCCTCGCCAGTTCCGTCGGGTACGCCTGGACCAGCACCCTGCTCGACGTCGTGGCGGCCGAGCCGGCCGGCGGCGCGCTGGTCACCATGGACACGGTGGTGGCCTGGGAGCACGGCGCCGAGACCCACGGCCCCGGCCCGTCGGGCACGGCCGGCGCGGCGTCCCCGGCGGGCGCAGCTTCCTCGAATGACGCGGCGTCATCGGGGGGCGCGACGTCCCCGAGCGGCGCGACGTCCCCGAGCGGCGCGACGTCCCCGAGCGGCGCGACGTCCCCGAGCGGCGCGACGTCCCCGAGCGGCGCGACGTCCCCGAGCGGCGCGACGTCCCCGAGCGGCGCGACGTCCCCGAGCGGCGCGACGTCCCCGAGCGGCGCGACGTTCCGGTCCGGGAGCGCGGACCCGGCCGGCGGCGCTGCCGCGTCGGAGTCGGTCGACGGCCGGCGCGACGCGGCGGAAGCCGGTGGCCTGCTCGGGCCGGAGGACGCACCCGACGTGGACGAGCTGCCGGGGCTGCGGGCGCAGGCCGAGGAGCTGACCGAACTGCTGGACCTGGGCTTCCACCACCGGGAGGTGCTGGGCCGGCTGGCCACCACGGTCTCGCTCGGTGTGCTGGTCGAGGGTCCGGCCGGCTCGGGCAAGTCGTCGCTGGTCCGGGCCGTCGCCGCCCGGGTGGGAGCGCCGATCCGCCCGATCTGGGCGCCGGAGCTGGCCGCGCTGGCCACCGACGCGGCGGCCCGGCGGCTGCGGGAGGCGGCCGCGGCGGTACGCGGCGACGGACCCGCCGTGCTGCTGGTCACCGACGTGGAGGCGCTCGCTCCGGCCGACGACCCGGGCCCGCTGGCCACCGTGTTCCGGCAGCTGGTCGACGAGGTCCTGCGCGCCGGTGCGGCGGTGGTCTGCACCACGGGGCGACCGGAGGCGGTGGACCCGGCGTTGCGCGCCCCGGACCTGCTGGCGCTGCGGATCACCGTCCCGCTGCCCGACCCGGCGCTGCGCCGGGAGCAGTTGACAGTGCTCACCCGGCAGGTGCCGCTGGCCGGCGACGTCCGGCTGGACGAGGTGGCGGCGCGTACCCCCGGTTTCGTCGCCGCGGACCTGGCCGCGCTGGTGCGGGAGGCCGGGGTGCGGGCGGCGCTGCGGCAGAAGACGGCGGAGACGCCGACCGTGGCGATGGCCGACTTCACCGCCGCGCGGGAAGTGGTCCGCGCGACCACGATGGCCGCCTCCACCCTGGAGCTGGCCTCGGTGACGCTCGACGACGTCGGCGGCCTGCACGAGGTGAAGCAGACCCTGACCGAGTCGGTGCTCTGGCCGCTGACCTATCCGGACACGTTCGCCCGGCTGGGCGTGACGCCACCGCGCGGTGTGCTGCTCTACGGCCCGCCCGGATGCGGCAAGACCTACCTGGTCACCGCGCTGGCCGGCTCCGGCCGGGCGAACGTGCTGTCGGTGAAGGGCGCCGAGCTGCTCTCCAAGTGGGTGGGTGAGAGCGAACGCGCGGTCCGCGAGCTGTTCCGACGGGCCCGCGAGGCGGCACCCACGCTGCTCTTCCTGGACGAGGTGGACGCGCTGGCGCCGGTACGCGGCCAGGCCACCGACGGGGGCACCACCGACCGGGTGGTCGCCGCGCTGCTCACCGAGCTGGACGGGGCGGAGGCGCTGCGCAACGTGGTGGTGGTCGGCGCGACGAACCGACCGGAGCTGGTGGACCCGGCGTTGCTGCGCCCCGGCCGGCTGGAACGCCCGGTCTACGTGCCGCCGCCGGACGGGCCGGCCCGCGCGGAGATCCTCCGGGCCGCGGCCCGGCACGTCCCGCTCGCGCCGGACGTCGACCTCGACGCGCTCGGCGCCGAGCTGGACGGCTTCTCCGCCGCCGACTGCACGGCGCTGGTCCGGGAGGCGGCCCTGGCCGCGATGCGCGAGTCCCTCAGCGCGAGCACCGTCACGGCGACGCACGTCGAGGCGGCCCGCGCCCGGGTCCGCCCGTCCCTGGACCCGGTCCAGCTGGCCCGCCTGGAGTCCTACGCGGACCGCCAGCGCTGAGCCCGGCGCCGGATCACCCACGAGTGGTCCAGCCGAGGAGGCGGTCGAAGAGGTCCTTCGGGCTGGGCATCCGATCGGGATTGAGTTTCAGCAGGTCGGCAGTGGCGTCGGAGAGACAACCCGCCATGTGGATCGAGAGAGCGACACGATCACACCGGTAGTCCATCAGCAACAGCAGGCGCCCCGGCTGGCACGGCCAAGGGGCCGCACACACTCGGCAGAGCCATAGCGGCCGCACGGCCCGTCGGCTGCGATCGGGTACGGGGACAGCGCTGTGTGGTCATCCCCCGATAGCGCTGTTGTCATCGGTCGTCAACAGCGGTCGCTGTCAGCGGCCGTCAGGCAATCGGCGGTACCTACCGTCAAGACGTGGTCGAGTTCGTGAGAAGTGGGTCAAGGAACGCCGCCCGGACCTGTCGCCCGACTGACCGCCGTCCGAGATCTTGGAAGGAATCGGCCCTCATAGGGGCCCTTCCGTACCAAGATCTCCCCCACTCCCGACATGCAGGACGGCCCACCCACCTTGCGGGAAGCCCTCGTCGATCATGAAGTTGACGGCAATGTGGATCTCCATTGGTGCCGTTAACTTCATGATCGACGCCGCCTGGGGCGGGCGGGGGTCAGTCGGTGGGGAGGAGGGGCCCCAGGGGGCCCAGGTCCAGGTTGAGGTCCTCGGGGGCCAGGCCGAAGTAGTCGCGGAGCTGGGTCATCTGCTCCTCCAGCGCCATCAGCGTGGCGCCGATCCGCTCGATCTGGTCGTCGGTGAGGTCGCCGAGGTCGACCCGGCGCAGCGCCTGCCGTTCCATGAGTTGGCGGAGCAGCTCGACGACGGTGAGCACCAGGCTGGCCAGTCCACGCTCGACCGAGTTCTCGTCGACCGCCAGCCGACGGTCCAGCGGCCGCACCCGGGGCGCCTGCCACTGCGGCTCGCCCAGCGCCGCCGCCAGCTCGGCCGCCTCGTCCCGGCCGGTCACGACGTGCCCACGACCGGTTGCGGGACTTCCACCGCGAGGCCGGTCACGGCAGCACCGCCGGATCGGCCGGGGCGAGCGGCCCGCCGACGGGAGCGGCCGGGGCGAGCGGGCCGCCGACGGGAGCGGCCGGGGCGAGCGGGCCGACCTCCGGACCCGGCAGGACGAGCGGGCCGGCCACCGATCCGGGTGGGACGAGCGCGCCGACGGACGCGACGAGCGCGCGCAGCGAGATCCGGACCAGGTCCACGTCCGCGACGGCCAACGTGATGTCCCCGGTGATCACCACGCCGGTGGCGAGGACCCGGTCGAGCAGGTCGACCAGCGCGACCTGCTGGTAGGCCGCCGGGTCGTCGGCGCTGCTCGGCGCCAGCGCCGTCACTCCCATGCCGGCTCCGCCCCCGGTTCGGCCACGAAGGAGTACGGCGGCCACGGCCCGGTCAGCTCGAACCGGAGTTCCGGATGCCGTTCGGCCAGCTCCCTCGCGAGCGTGGCGAACGCGTCCACCCGGGCGCGCTCCACCAGGTAGGCGCCGTTGAGCACCATGGCGGTGGCCGCGCCGGACAGCCGCCGGTCCTGCGGCGCGTGCCGCCGAGCGGCGACCGCGTGCCCGGCCAGCGCGGTGTGCACGGTGGCCGCCGCGTCGGCGGCGATCCGCTGCCCCTCCTCCCGCGCGGTGAGCTGGGCCCGGCGTCGCCGCAGGTACGCAGCGCCCGCCCCACCCCCACCGGCGGGTTCCTCGACGCGCGGGGTGGCGCCGGGCACCACGTACCCCTTGACGCCCCACTCCTCGCGGTCGGTGAGCCGGCCCAACGTGTCGGCCAGGGTGTCGTGCCGCTCGGCCAGCACCCGGGCCACCCGGTCGTCGTCGTGGTGGACGGTGGCGAGCCGGGCCGGCACCACGGCGACGGTGCGGGCTAGCGCGTCCACCACCGCGTGGTGCGCCCGGGCGGCCCGCTCCAGCCAACCCAGGTCCTCCAGGTTGCGGCGCAACGCCTCCTCGCCGTACTCGGTCAGCGGGACGTCGGCCACCACGGCGACCAGGCCGGCGCCCGCGACCGCGCGCACCGGGGCGCCGGCGATCCCGGCGATCCCGGCCAGCGACGCCGGGTCCACGTCGGCCACCACCGCGTGCAGCCAGACGCCGGTCCCGGTCGCCGGCGCCACCGGGACGGGCTCAGCGGTCGTACTGTTCATCCCGGTCCCTCCTCGCGGCCCGGGCGGCGACCCGCGGCCGGCGCGACGCCTCGACCTCCTCCGGGTCGCGCGGACCCGGCTCCACCGGCGGGCGGGCCCGGGAGCTGAGCCACGGGTCGTGTTCCCACCAGTCGATGCCGATCTGCCGTGCGGTGTCCACCGAGGCGATGACGAGCCGCAGCTTCAGTGTCAGCAGTTCGATGTCGAGCAGGCTGACCCGGATGTCACCGGCGATGACGATGCCCCGGTCAAGGACCCGTTCCAGGATGTCGCCGAGGTTCGCCGGCTCGTTGCCGGCCGGCAGCACCTGGCCCGAGTTCTGCACCACGGGTGGCGTGGACGCTTGGCTCATGTCAGCCCCCGTCGCCCTTGCCGCGTTGGTAGCGGCGGGTCCGCCGGTAGCCGAGCAGGCTGCCGGTCATGTCCAGCTCGACCTCGTAGAGACCGAGCAGGTCGGTCGAGGCCGGGATGCGGTGGTCCTCGACCACCTCCACCCCGACCAGCCAGCCGTCGTCGGTGGGCTGGATCGAGGTGATGCCGAGCGCGTCCCTGCCGGTCAGCGCCACCACTTGACGCTGCCCCTCGCGGGCCGCCTCGGCCGCGCTGATCTCGTCCTCGTGATACCGCTCGCGGTCGTCCCGGGTCCGCGCGGATGTCATCGTCGCCCCCCTCGTGGCCGGCGCGGCTCGCCGCGGCGGTCGGTGGTCGCCCGCCGCGCGGCCGCCGGCCGCCGCGCCGCCCCGTTCCGTTCCGACGGGGTACGGCCGGCGGCCGGCCCGGTCAACCGTTCCAGGACCTGCTGCTGCCCGCGGTCCCGCTCCTCCGGCGTGATCTCCCCGGCAGCGGCGGCCCGGTCCAGTTCCTCCAGCTCCCGCCGGATGTTGACCGGGCTGTGCTGCTGCGACTCCGCCTCCCGAGCGACCACCTTGACGATCGCGGTCAGCCCGCGCACCGGCGCGTACGGCAGGGTCAGCAGCGTCCAGAGGATGTCCATGCTCACTCCACCAGTTGGTGCGCGCTGACGAAGTCGTACGGCGCCAGCGGCCCGATCAGGCGCATCCGGATCAGCTCCCGCCGCTGCTCGGCGAAGTCCTCCACCGCCCCGATGAACTCGTCCTCGTCCTCCTCCGCGACCAGGAACGCGACGTGCACGGCGTCCATCTCGTGGCTCGGGGCGCGGGCCGCGTCCGCCACCGCGTACCGGCCCACCGCGTCGATCAGCTCGCGGTTCTCGGACTCCCGGCGCAGTTCCACCGACTGGCTGATCATCTCGCCGAGCCGGATCCGCTGCTCCCGGCTCTGCCCCTCCGGCCGGCCGCGCACCTGCTCGGCGAGCGCGGCGGCGTCCCGGCTGGCGGCGAGCAGCTCGCCGATGAACTCCTGCTCGTCGAAGCGGCCGCGCACGGTGTACTGCACCCGGCCCTCGAACTCATCCAGGGCGGCGGCGAACCGGTCCTGGTGCGCGTCGAGCAGGTCGGCGACCGCGTCCTCGCCGGTCACCACCGTGCCGAACCGCACGGGCAGGACCGGCGCGACCTCCGCCGTGCCGTCCAGCAGCCGCTCGTACGCGGTCAGGTCGGCCGGCCGGCCCAGCGGCTCCTCCAACACCACCTCGCTGACCAGCGCGGCCAGCTCGCCGTGCCGGACCGCGCTCACCTCCCCCGGTGGGGAGCCGACCCCCTCCGCGTCGGGGGTCGGCTCCACGTCGGACGGCACGATGCCGTAGATGAACAGCCCGCTGTCCTGGGCCATCTCAGTCCTCCCCGTCCCGCCGGCGTGACCGCTCACGCCTGGCGCCACGGTCGCGCACCGAGTCCGCCACCGCGCCACTGATCTCCTGCGCCGCCTTGCCCAGTCCGGCCACCGCCGTGCCCTTGGCGGCCGCGCCCGCGGCGCCGTCGATCAGGTCGGGCAGCGTCTTCTGGTCCTTCGGCACGATGCTCATCCGGTCGACCGCCTCGGCGTACCGCAGGTACGTCTCGATGCTGGAGATCACCACCCGGGCGTTGATCTCCAGGAGCTGGATGCCGACCACCGCGATCGACACCTGGGCGTCGATCACCACGCCCTTGTCCAGCACGGTCTCCACCACGTCCGCGAGCGCGCCGCCCCCACCGCCGCCGGCGGTGCGTTCCAACGCGCCGCCCGGCTGGCCGGCCGTCGCCACGCTCACTCGTCACGCTCCTCACGGCGACGCCGGACCACCGGCCGACGGGGCGCCTCGGGTGCGCGGCGGGCCCGCTCCTCGCGGGGCGCCCGCTCCTCGCGCTGCGGGCGGCGGGCCCGCTCGGGCTGCCGGCGACGCGGCGGCTGCTCCTCCTCCGCCGGCTCCTCGTCGTACTCGTCGTCGTCGAAGTCGTCGCCGGAGTCGTAGTCGTCGTACTCCTGCTCCTCCTCGGTCGGCCGGCGGCGCTGCGGCGGACGGCCGCGACCGCGCTCGGCGGGTCGACGCTCCTCCGCCGGCTCCTCGTCGTGGCCCGGCTCCTGCCCGCTGCCCTCCTGCTCCTCGCGGAGCGCGGTCTCGTGGTCCTTGACCACTTCGGAGTCCCGGATCTCGCCCCGCCAGCCCTCGACCGAGTCCGGGTCGAGCACGGTCTCGGTCATCACGTGCCGGACGAAGTGCTTCAGCTCCAGCCGGACCCGGCGGCCCTGTGCCCGCCAGAGGTTGCCGGTGTGCTCGAAGAGGCCCTGCGGGTGGTACTCCAGCACGACCAGGATGCGGGTCAGCTCCGGGCCGACCTCGTGGAAGCTGACCGTGCCGTCGACCGAACCCTTGTCGCCCTTGGACCGCCAGTGGATGAGCCGGTCCGGGATCTGCCGGACGATCGTCGACTCCCAGGTGCGGTGCGACCAGAGGACCTGGGCCTTCCAGGTCATCTTCTCGTCCTCGTCGTTGTCGGCCTGCTCGACCTTCTTCATGAAGCTCGGGAAGTCGCCGAAGGTGGTCCACTGGTTGTAGGCCACCCGGACCGGCACGCCGACCTCGATGGTCTCGACGATGTTGGTGACCTTGAGCTTCTTGCCGCCGCCCTTGCCACCCTTGCCGCCGCCGAACGCCGACATCAGCTTCTCCTTACCGCCGGCCAGGCCGGCATGGAACATGGCCTTCAGCGGGGAGTGGCCGTCGGCGAGCTTCTGCGCGCCGGTGGCCGCGGCGACCAGGCCGGGGCCGCCACCCTGCTTCGCGTACTCGCTGAGCCGCCCGGTGGCGCCGGTGACCCGCTCGGTCACCACCTGCACGGCGCGTTCGCCGATCGCGGTGGCGAGGTTGCGCAGTTCGCCGCCGAGCTGGTCGCGCGCCCGGTCGGTGAGGCTGTTGGTCGTGGGCATGGTCACCGCCCCCGACGTCGACGCACGGGGGCCGGCTGCTCGGCGCGGTCCTCGTCGTCGGTCTCGTCGTAGTCGGCGTCGGGCTGGTCGTCGAGTTCCTGCTCCTCGTCCGGAGCGGACCGCTGCCCGTCCTCAGCCGGCGCGCCGGAGCGGCGGCGCAACGCGTCCGCGCCGCCGCGCAGCCGGCCGCTGACCGCGTCGATACCGCTGCCGGCGGCGGCGGTCGCCGCGGCCCGGCCGGCGGTGACCAGCGGCGCGCCGAGCTTGCTCAGGTTGCCCAGTTGGGGGTTCGACCCGAGCAGGCCGGTGGCCATCTGCTTCAGGCCGCCGGGGTTCTGGCTGGCCCGCCCGGCGGCCACGGCGGCGGCCAGGGTGAGTGCGGTCCGCAGCTTCCGGCGGCGGCCGAGGACATATCCGAAACCGACCGCCAGTGCGATCCGAGCTCCGCTCTTCATGAGTTCTCCTTCGCTCCCCGGCGGAAGGGACACCTGATGGGTGGAGCAGGCCCGGACGACAACTGCCGGGGATCAGCGAAAAAGGGCCTGCGGACCGGTGTCCCGCATCAGCGGACCTGGCCGGCAGTACCCGTCACAGAATGGGTGAAACATTTGCTCAGCGGAGTTGGATACGCGTCGCAGCGAGGTGAAAACCTCGCATCTACACCTCAACGAGCAGGGAGAACGCGGGGAAGTTGCCGAACGGCAAGCGATGACTCAGTGGGTGGGGAGGGCCGAATCCAGGCACATTCTGGCGTACGTCTTTCCGCCTTCTTCGCGCAATTCAGCGCCACATTTGCGGAGCACCGAAATGGCACCGGCATTGTCCGGCGTGGTGTCGGCCACGACCGTGTGCATCCCGGCCGCCGCAGCGGCGTGCAGCAGTTCCCGCAGCGCGGCGGCACCCAGGCCACGACCCCGCGCGGACCGGCCGAGCCACATCCCGGTCTCCACCGTCCCCGGCTCGTCGCGGCGGGCCATCCGCACCATGCCGACCACCTCGCCGCCGGAGACGATCGCGTACATCAGGGTGCCGGTCGGGCCGTCCAGCCCGCCGAAGCTGGCCCGGTGGAACTCGCGGAACGCGTCCCGGCGGGCCAGCGACCAACCGGCCGGAGCGTCCACCGGAGGCATGACATCCTCCGGTTCCGCCTCCGCCGCCGCTACGGAGAGCAACGGCTCCAGGTTGCGCTCGTCCACCGGCTCCAGCTTCACCGCACCAGTCACGAGCCGGAGTCTGCCGGCCGGTGCAGCGCCCGTCCACCCCTTTGCCGACTCATTGCCGGTACGGCGGAACGGGGCGGCCGGTCGTACCCCCGGGGTGTTCCGCCTCACGCTGCGTTGTCATCCGACCGGTCCGTTCCGGGCGTGAGGGTGCTCACGCCGGGGGCCCGAACTCACAGAGCGCCACCGAAGCGTCGTCGGTGCGCTTGCGCCGGCGCAGCCGGTCGGAGTAGTCCCGCTCGGCCGCCCTGACCCGGTCGATCAGACCCTCCGGGCCCTCCACGGCCACCACCTCCAGCAGCCCGGCCCAGTCGAAGAGACCGAACTGCTCCACCGCGCAGGACGCGCCGTCGCTGAGCAGCACCGCCCGACGCAGGGCCCTCGGCCCGCGCAGCGGCACCGACCCGGTCACTGCGTGGTACGCCGCGTCCGGGTCGGCGGCCGCCGCCCAGTAGCCGTGCGTGCGGTTCATCCGGGTCCGCTGCACGGTCACGGCCCGCCGGAACCGGGTCGACGGGTCGGCCTCGCCGTCGGGCAGCGCGGCGGCGGTGCGGCGCAGGTCGGCGAGCGCGGTCTCCAACCGGTCGTCGGAGACCACCTCGATTCCGTCGCCGGTGTCCAGCACCAGCGGACTGTCGCAGAGCACCAGGTGGTCGACCCGGTCACCGCCCTCGCGCAACAGGCAGACGGTGGACGACGGGGTGCCCGGGTGGTCGAGGTCGCAGGCGCCGCCGTGGTCCGCCCGCACCGCCAGGATCGCCGCCGCCAGGCTGCTCATCAGCGTGGCGGCCGGGCGCGCGGCGACCGCCAGGGCGATCCGGGCGGCCAGGTGCCGCACGTACCAGGCCGGGCCGTGCACGCAGCCGGTGTCGAAGCCCTCCGGCACGGTGGCCCCGTCCAGGATGCCGACGAGCGGGCCGAACCGGAACACCAGGTCCTCGTTCTCCAGCCGACCCGGTGCCGGGTCGGAGGCGGTACGGACGCGCATCATCGGCGCCGCACCGACCGGTCGGGTCGTCGCGCTGCCGGTCGCGTACCGGCGGTCCGGTGCCCCCATCGATCCGCTCCCTCCGTCGCCGCCCGCCGCCTTACCCGGAGGGAGCGCGGCCATGCCGCGCATCCGGTCAACTCCACGTCACCATCCTGGCGCAGCCGGTAGCGTCGGTCTCGACCTGCTCGGACCGTGACAGGGGGATCACCATGTTGGAGCGACTGCACGAGTCGGGAATCCGCGCGGAACACGCCTACCTGGCCGGGTTCGTCAGCATCGGGCTCTCGTTCACCAGTTGGTTTCTCTCCAAGAGCCTGGAACGCGCCGGCGTGGACCGGGCCGACCGCTGGGGCATCTTCATCGGCGAGTGGGCGCCGACCTTCTTCGCCATCGGCAACGGGCTGCGTTCGTACGAGAAGTGAGGCCGGTCAGCGTCGCCGGTTGCGGGCCCGCGACGAGCGGAGCCGGCGCAGCCGGCCGATCAGCAGCGGCTCGGCGGCCAGCGCGGCCGGGTGGTCCAGCAACGCGTTGAGCATCTGGTAGTACCGCGTCGCGGAGAGGCCGAACGTGTCCCGGATGGCCTGCTCCTTGGCACCGGCGTGCTTCCACCACTGCGACTCGAAGTCGAGGATCCGCCGCTCCCGCTCGGTCAGCCCGCCTGCCGGTTCTGCCGGGACGGCGTCCGGTACGGCCTCGTCGACGGCCGACGGCTCGGCGGGCGACGTGGGGTCGACCGGCGGGGTGGACTCGACGGGCGGCGCGGGGCGGGGCGGGGGCACGGAGACACCGGCGCCGCGCGTACCCCTGGTCGTGGCCGACTCGTCGACGGCGGCCCGGTCGGTGGCGTCGGCGGACATGGCGCTCCTCTCCGACGGCGAATGACCGGCGCGGAGACGCGCCGGCCGGGGAACCCCAGCGTAACCAGGGCCGCCACCGGCCGCACCGGACGCGTGGTCCGCGCCGCCGGCGTCGGCCGGCGGCGCGGACCTCGGTCAGGCGATGTCCCGCCGGCGCATCGTCCAGAACGCGGCGACCAGGGCCGCCACCGCGCCGAGGCCGAACACCACTGCCGACTGCTCCCAGGTGACCACGTACTTGGCCGGCTCGCAGGCGCCCTTGGCGAACTGGCAGGTGTCGTAGTCGAACAGCTCCGCCTGCTTCATGAACCACGACTGGGCGTACGTGGAGAGCACGTAGCGTTCGCCGAACGGCACCGACAGCACGCCGACCGCGATCCGGATGCCGATCTCGCTGATCGCGAACAGCGCCACCGCCGCACCGAGCGCCATCGCGGTGTGCCGGCCCAGCGAGGCGAGCGCGTAGGCGACCGCGCCGACGACCAGGATCAGCGCCACCGCACGCAGCCCGTCCAGCCCGATCGAGCGCCACGCCCCGGCGGTCATCTTCGCGGTGGTGCCACGGGACGTGCCGATCAGCCAGAACGCCGCCGTCCACAACGCGCCCAGCACCACGCTCAGCCCGAGCACGGTGGTGAGCAGCGCGGCCAGTTTGGTGCCCAGCACCGCCAGCCGCTTCGGCCGCCAGAGCAGCAGGTTCATCATCCCGCCGGTGTTCCACTCGGCGCCCACGAAGGACGCGCCGACGATGAACGCGAAGAGCGCCACCGCGCCGGCGAACACGGCGATGAACATGGGGAACTCGGCTCGGAAGTCGAACTGGTAGGGCAGGTTCCACTTCGGGTCGAACATCTCCGGCTGCGGCTGGTAGTCCTTGCCGCAGTTCGGGCCGTACCGTTCCTCGGTCTGCTCGCCCTTGGCCTGGGCGGCCTCGCACTCGGTGACCGTGCGCTGCCACTCCTGGACCGACCGCTTGTACTGGGCGTCGGACTCGGCCTGCGCGGCGGCCACGACCTCGGGTGAGAGCTTGTGGCTGGAGAAGCTGAAGGCGGTGGCCACGGTGGCGAGCCCGAGCACCAGCAGGACCAGCATGAGCCGGGTGAGCCGGCGCTTGGTGAGCCGCCGCAGCTCGGTGACGAACAGGCTCATGCGCCCCAACCTCCTGCGGTGCCGGTCTGGTCGACCTTGGCGGACTGATCGACCTGACGGTTCTGGCCGGGGACCGGCGCGGTGGCGGTCAGTTCGAGGAACACGCTCTCCAGGTCGACCGCGACCGGGGTGAGTTCGCTGACGTAGAGGCCCTGCTCGGCGAGCATCCGGCTGACCACGGCCGGCTTGTCGACGCCGGCCAGCATCAGGTGGTCGGGCTCGGTTGCGGCGACGCGGATCCCGGAGCGGGTCAGCGTCTCCGCCGCCTGGGGCAGGTCGGTGGCCGCCTCCAGGCGGACCCGGACGCTGCCCTGGGAGTGCGCCGCGAGCACCTGGTCGACCGGTCCGAACGCGACCCGGCGGCCGAGCGAGATGATGGTGACCGAGTCGCAGATGAGCTGGATCTCGCCGAGGATGTGGCTGGAGAGCACCACTGTCATCCCGGATTCGGCCAGCTCGCGCATGAGCCGGCGCATCTCCCGGATGCCGCCCGGGTCGAGGCCGTTGGCCGGCTCGTCCAGGATCAGCAGCTTCGGCTCCTTGAGCAGCGCGGACGCGACCGCGAGCCGCTGCTTCATGCCCAGCGAGTAGGTCTTCACCCGCTCCCCCGCCCGGTCCCGCAGCCCGACCTGCTCCAGCACCTCGTCGACCCGTCGTCGCGGCAGCTCGCCGGCCTGGGCGAGCAGGCCGAGGGTGTCCCGCGCGGTGAAGTGCGGGAAGAACTGTGGGCTCTCCACGATGGCGCCGACCTGACCGGCGACCGCCGGCAGCGCCCGCGGCAGCTCCTGCCCGAGGATGGCCATCCGGCCGCCGTTGGGCCGGATCAGCCCGAGCAGCGTACGCAGCGTGGTGGTCTTGCCGGATCCGTTGGGGCCGAGGAAGCCGTGCACCTGGCCGGCCTCGACCCGCATGTCGAAGCCGTCGAGCGCGTGGCGGACCCCGCGTTTCCGGCTCCGGTACGTCTTACGGAGACCTTCGATCTCCAGGACAGCCGACACAGCTGACCTCCCCCGATGAGTTAGGTGACAGCGACACCATACGCGGTATGCACGGGAAGGCAATACCGGGTATGCAGTATCGGCGTGTTCCGCTCAGGCGCAGACGACGTGCACGCCGGCGTCCCGGAACGCCTGCACCACCGCGGGCGCGGCCCCCGAGTCCGTCACCAGCGTCTCGATCCGGTCGACCGGGCAGATCCGGGCGAAGGCGTGACCGCCCAGCTTGGACGAGTCGGCGATGACCACGACCCGCTTCGCCCGCGCCACCATCAGGCTGTTCATGGCCGCCTCACCCTCGTGGTGCGCGGCGGCGCCGAGCTGCGGGTCTATCGCGTCCACGCCGAGCAGCGCCACGTCGAGCGTGACCTCACGCAGCAACGCCCCGCCCAGCGGCCCGACCAGCTCGAACGACTTCGGCCGGACCACGCCGCCGGCCACCACCACCTTCATCCGCGAGCGCACCAGCAGCTCGTTGGCGATGTTCAGCGCGTTGGTGACCACGGTGAGCTGGGCACCCTCGGCGCTGGTGTTCAGATCCGGGCGGACCGCCAGGGCTCGGGCCACCTCGGTGCTGGTGGTGCCGCCGTTCAGGCCGACCACGGTGCCCGGGGAGACCAGCGCGGCGGCGGCCGCGCCGATCCGCTGCTTCTCAGCCGAGTGCTTGGCGGTCTTGTAGCGCAGCGGCAGGTCGTAGGAGACGCCGTTGGCGACCGCGCCACCCCGGGTCCGCGTGATCATCTGCTGCTGGGCGAGCTGGTCGAAGTCCCGCCGGATGGTGGCCTGGGAGACCTCGAGCCGCTCGGCCGCCTCCTCGACGCTGACCCGGCCGCTGTCGGTCAGCATCTCGAGCAGCGCGTTCCAACGCGCGTAGCGGTCCACCGCGGGGGCCTCCCCTGACTGTGCACGTACGGTGATTGATTGCGTGCACAGTAGTGCGCGAAACTAGGTCTGCGCAAAACCCTGCTCTGCGCGAACCGGGAGATGGTTGCCACGCCCACCCCACTTCGCGCAGAATGACGCGCGAAAGAAGGCCCTATCGCGCCGTATTGCGCAAGGTCTCCCCTGGCGAGGAGTTGTCATGGCGTACGTGCACGCGGAGATCGCGAGCCAGCCCGACTGCTGGCGTGAGGCGGCCCGGCTCGCGCCGACCGTCGCCGAGCATCTGCCGCGCCCCGGCGAGCGGGTCGCCGTCGTCGGGTGCGGCACGTCGTGGTTCATGGCGGCGGCGTACGCCGGGCTCCGCGAGGGCGCCGGCCAGGGCGAGACCGACGCCTTCCAGGCCAGCGAGTTCCCCACCGGCCGCCACTACGACCGCCTCATCGCGATCACCCGCTCCGGCACCACCACCGAAGTGCTCGACCTGCTCGCCGCGCTACGCGGGCGGATCCCCACCACGGTCCTGGTCGGCGACCCGGGCTCGCCCGCCGTCGCGCTGGCCGACGCCGCCGTCGCGCTGCCCTTCGCCGACGAGCGCTCGGTCGTGCAGACCCGCTTCGCCACCACCGCGCTCGCGCTGCTCCGCGCCCACCTCGGCGAGGACCTCGGCCGGCTGGCCGCCGACGCGGAGGTGGCCGTCCGGGCGCCGCTGCCGATCGACCCGGCCCGCATCGAGCAGGTCACGTTCCTCGGCCGCGGCTGGACGGTCGGGCTGGCCCAGGAGGCCGCGCTGAAGTGCCGCGAGGCCGCCACGTTCTGGGCCGAGGCGTACCCGGCCATGGACTACCGGCACGGCCCCATCTCGATCGCCGCGCCGGGCCGGCTGGTCTGGGCGTTCGGCGGCATCCCGGACGGGCTGGCGGAGGACGTGGCGGCCACCGGCGCGGCTTTCGCGCACAGCCGCACGCACGGCTGCCGCACGGTGCTGACCAGTTGGGCGGCCGGGCGCACCCCGGTCGACCCGATGGCCGACCTGATCCTCGCCCAGCGGTTCGCCGTCGCGCTGGCCACCAGCCGCGGCCTCGACCCCGACGCGCCCCGGCACCTCACCCGGTCCGTGGTCCTGGCGTGACGGACCGCGACGAGGTCGTCGTCGCGCTGGACGTGGGCGGCACCGGGATGAAGTGCGCCCTGGTCCGCCCGGACGGCACGACCGTGCACACCGAACGGCACGCCACCGATGCGCAACGCGGGCCGGACGCCGTGGTCGAGACGATCCTGGACGTGGCCGACGGACTGGCCGGCAGGGCGCGCGCCGCCGGCCGCACGCCGGTCGCCTGCGGCGTCGCCGTGCCCGGGGTGGTCGACGAGACGCGCGGGGTGGCGGTCTGGTCGGCGAACGTGGGCTTCCGGGACGTACCCCTGCGCGATCTGGCGACCACGCGCCTGGGCCTGCCCGCGGCGCTCGGCCACGACGTGCGGGTGGGCGGCCTGGCCGAGGCCCGGCTCGGCGCCGGCCGGGACGCCGGCCACGTGCTCTTCGTCGCGATCGGCACCGGCATCGCCGCCGCGCACGTGGTCGACGGCTCGGCCGCCACCGGCGCGCACGGCGCCGCCGGGGAGATCGGCCACATCCTGGTACGCCCCGGCGGTCCGCGCTGCGGCTGCGGCCGCGACGGATGCCTGGAGGCGGTCGCCTCGGCCGCGGCGATCGGCCGCCGGTACACGGAGCTGGCCGGCGCGCCGGCCACCGCCGCCGAGGTCGCCGACCGGGCGGCGGCCGGCGAGCAGCTCGCCGGCGACGTCTGGCGGGAGGCGGTCGAGGCGCTCGCCGACGGTCTCGCCACCGGGCAGGCGCTGTTCGATGTGGCGACCGTGGTGATCGGCGGCGGACTGGCCCAGGCCGGCCCCCGGCTGTTCGACCCGTTGCGGGAGGCGTTGCGCGAGCGGCTGACCTTCCACCGCGAGCCGCGCCTGGTCGCGGCCGCCCTCGGCGACGAGGCCGGCTGCCTCGGCGCCGCCCTGCTGGCCCTGGACACCCTGGCGAAGGAGAGTCGATGACCCGGCGCGTGACCGGCAAGGTGGTGGCCCCGACCGGTGTCATCCGGCAGGGCTGCGTGGAGATCCGGGACGACCGGATCAGTGCGGTCGCCGACTACCCGTCGGTACGGGACGGCCACTGGATCGTGCCCGGCTTCGTGGACATGCACACCCACGGCGGCGGCGGGCACACGTTCACCACCGGCGACCCGGAGTCCGCCCGACGGGCCGCCGAGTTCCACCTCGGCCACGGCACCACCACGCTGCTGGCCAGCCTGGTCAGCTCGCCGTTCGCGCTGATGCGTGACGCCACCGCCGCGTTCCGCCCGCTGGTCGAGTCGGGCGTGCTCGCCGGCCTGCACTTCGAGGGCCCCTACCTGTCCGCCGACCGCTGCGGCGCGCAGAACCCGGAGTTCCTGCGCGACCCGTCCGTCGACGAGCTGACCGAGCTGATCGAGCTGGGCGGCGGCGCGGTGCGGATGGTCACGCTCGCCCCCGAGCGGGCCGGCGCGACCGCGGCGATCGAGCTGCTGGTGGCGCGGGGCGTGGTGGCGGCCATCGGGCACACGGACGCCACCTGGGCGCAGACCCGCGCGGCGGTGGCCGCCGGCGCCAGCGTCGGCACCCACCTGTTCAACGGCATGCGCCCGGTGCACCACCGCGAGCCCGGGCCGGTGGTGGCGCTGCTGGAGGCCCCGAACGTGGTCTGCGAGCTGGTCGCCGACGGCGTACACCTGCACGACGGCATGCTCGGCTTCGCCACCTCGGTGGCCGGCCCGGAGCGGGCCGCGCTGATCACCGACGCGATGGCCGCCGCCGGCATGCCCGACGGCGACTACGAGCTGGGCGGCCAGGCGGTCACCGTGGCCGACGGCGTGGCCCGGCTCAGCGCCGGCGGCGCGATCGCCGGCAGCACGCTCACCATGGACGCGGCCCTGCGACACGCGGTCGGTGCGGGCGTGGCGATGCCGGACGCCGTCCGGATGGTCGCCACCACCCCGGCCCGCGCCCTCGGCCTGGGCGACCGGGTGGGCGCGCTGCGGGCCGGCCTGCGCGCCGACCTGGTGGTGCTGGACGACGACCTGAACGTGGTCCGGGTGATGCGCGCCGGCGACTGGGTGGAGTGAGTCAGGCGGTGGGCACCTCGACGCCCAGCACGGCCTGCTCGTCCGGGCGGTGCACCAGCACGTCGGCCAGGTAGGAGTGCACGGCCCGGCGCATCCCGACGTCGCGGCCGGCCTGCTCGGAGAGCAGCCACTTGTGCTCGATGATCTGGGCGAACAGCTCCTGCGGCTCCAGCTTGCGGCGCAGGTGGGCGGGGACCGCCCGGACCACCGGCTCGAACACCTCGGTGAGCCAGCGGTGCGCCGCCTGCTGCTCGTCGGTCAGGTCGCTCTCCACCCGGTAGGCGTCCAGGTCGTTGAGGAGCTTGCGGGCCTGGTTCTCCTCGGCGTCCAGGCCGGTCAGCCGCAGCAGCCGCCGGGTGTGGTAGCCGGCGTCGACCACCTTGGGTCGCACCAGGTAACGCCCGTTGTCGACGGTCGACAGGGCCACCTCGGCCACGTCGAAGCCCAACTCGTTGAGGCGGCGGATGCGTCCCTCGATGTCGTGCCGGGCGGCGCGCTCGACCTGCTGCTCGTAGGTGATCTCGTGCCAGAGCCGCTCGTAGCGCCGCACCACCTCCTCGCAGACCACCTCCGGGTCGATCGACTCGTGCAGCAGGCCGGCGGCCTGCAGGTCGAGCGCCTCACCGAAGATGTTCACCCGGGCGATCTCCAGATCCTCCCCGCGCTGGCCGTTGGAGAGCGACGGGTGCAGCGCCCCGGTCTCGGCGTCCACCAGGTAGGCGGCGAACGCGCCCGCGTCCCGCCGGAACAGGGTGTTCGACAGCGAGCAGTCGCCCCAGAAGAAGCCGGTCAGATGCATCCGCACGATCAGCGCGGCCAGCGCGTCCAGCAGCCGGTTCATCGTCTCCGGGCGCAACGTGTTGGAGAACAGCGCGCGGTAGGGCAGCGAGAACTGGAGGTGCCGGGTGATCAGCACCGGGTCGAGCGGCTCACCGTCGTCGGTCTGCCGGTCGGCCACGATCGCGATCGCCTCGACCGACGGGAAGTCGATCCGTTCCAGCGCCCGCAGCAGGTCGTACTCGCGCTCGGCGACCCGCTCGCCGGTCTCCTTCACCGCGTAGACGAAGCCGCCGAGCCGGACGAAGCGCACGACGTGCCGGGAGATGCCCTGCGGCAGCGCCACCAGGTGCTCGGCAGGCCACTGCTCCAGCGGGGTCGACCAGGGGAGGTCGAGCAGCGCCGGGTCGACGAGGGCCGAGGTGATCCGCACGGCAACCAGTGTGACCGCTGGCTCCCCGGAGCGCTTCCCTTCGTGGTTCGGCACACAGGCCGCCGAGGCCCGCGGGGGCCGGGCCGCCGCCCGCGGCCGGTAGCGTGGTCGCGTGCGCCAGACCTCAGGGGTACGCCGCGACCTGCGGCTGCGGCCCGTCCGACCGGCCGGGTGGTGGTGCGACGGGCTGCTGCTCGCCGCCCTGGTGGTGCTGACCGTGGCGCTCGCCTCGGGCCACCTGTTCGGGCTCGACCGGGCGGTCGCCGACTGGTCGGCCGCGCACCGGCCGACCGCCGCCCGGTGGATCGCCATGGCGCTCAACCTGCTCGGTCAGGGCACCCCGCTGACGTTGCTGGCGGCCGGGCTGGGCGTGCTGCTGGCGCTACGGGTGCGCTCGGTGCGGGCGGTGCTGCCGCCGGTGACCGCGTTCGTGCTGACGTTCTTCACGATCGGCCCGCTGAAGGTGTGGACCGCCCGCCCGGCGCCGAGCGCGAGCGTGAAGGAGCCGTTCCTGCCGCCCGAGCAGACGTTGCCGCTGTTCCAGCACGAACTGCCGGTGCGTTTCGCCCAGTCGTACCCGTCCGGGCACGTGGCCAACGCGATCGTCTGGTACGGCGTGCTCGCCCTGCTGTTGGCCCCGCTGCTGCGCACGGTCGGCCGGGTGGTGCCGCCCCGGTTGGTCACCGTGGTCCGGGTGGCGCCCCCGGCGATCGTCTTCTGCACCACCGTCTACCTGGGCTGGCACTGGATCACCGACTCGGTCGCCGGGCTCCTGCTCGGGTTGCTGCTGGACCGGCTGCTGCGCCGGGTGCCCTGGAACGCCCTGCCCCTGCCGGCGCGGCTCGGTGCCTGGGGGCGGCCGGCCGACGGGCTCGACTGACACCCGCCATTAACCCCGGCACCCTAGGCTGCGGGCGTGGAACGGCTGGCGCGGCGACTCGGCGTACCCGATGCGGTCGTCATCGGTCTGGGCTCGATGCTCGGCGCGGGCGTCTTCGTGGTCTTCGCCCCGGCCGCGTCGGCGGCCGGCGGCGTCGGGCTGCTGGTCGCGCTCGCGCTGGCCGGCTTCATCGCGTTCTGCAACGCCACCAGCTCGGCCCGGCTGGCCGCCCGCTACCCGGAGTCCGGCGGCACCTACGTCTACGGCCGCGAGCGGCTGCACCCGTTCGCCGGCTTCGTCGCGGGGTGGGGGTTCGTGGTCGGCAAGACGGCGAGCTGCGCGGCCATGGCGCTGACGGTCGGGCCTACCTGTGGCCGGGGCGGGCGCGGCTCGTCGCGGTCCTCGCGGTGGTGGCGGTGACCGCGGTGAACCTGCGCGGGATCGGCAAGACGGCGGCGGCCACCCGGGTGCTGGTCGCGGTGGTGCTCACCGTGCTGGCAGTGGTGGCGGTGACCGGCGCGCCGCAGGTGGCCGGCGACCGGTTCACCGGGTTCGCCGACGTCGGCACACACGGCGTGCTCACCGCCGCCGGCCTGCTCTTCTTCGCCTTCGCCGGGTACGCGCGGATCGCCACCCTCGGCGAGGAGGTCCGCGACCCGGAACGCACCATCCCCCGCGCGGTGCCGCTGGCGCTCGGCGCGGTGCTCGCGATCTACCTGACGCTGGCCGTGGTCGCGCTCGGGGTGCTCGGCGCCGACCGGCTGGCCGCCTCGGCCGCGCCGCTGGTCGACGTGGTGACCGCGGCGGGCCGGCCCGGGCTGGCCTGGCTGGTGCGCGCCGGGGCCGCCGTGGCGGTGACCGGGGTGCTGCTCTCCCTGCTCGGCGGCGTCGGCCGCACCACGCTGGCGATGGCCCGCCGCCGCGACCTGCCGGGCGCGCTGGCCGCCGTGCACCCGCGCCACCGGGTGCCGCACCGCGCCGAGCTGGCCGTGGCCGCCGTGGTGATCGTGGTGGTGGCGTTCGGCGACGTCCGGGGCGCGATCGGCTTCTCCAGCTGCACCGTGCTGGTCTACTACGCGATCACCAACGCGGCGGCGCTGACGCTGGGCCCGTCGCTGCTCGCCGCGCTGGGGCTGGTCGGCTGCCTGGTGCTCGCGGTCAGCCTGCCGCTCGCCAGCGTGCTCGCCGGGTTCGGCGTGCTCGCCCTCGGCGCGCTCTGGTACGCCGTCCGCCACCCAACCCGCGCGACCTGACCTGGATCACTCGGTCGCGCGTGGATGGCCGGTGCCCGCGTAGGTGAGCCACACCGTGCGGCGCTCATCGTCGATCAAATACCAGATCCGGCCACCGCCGGTCACTTCGTACTGCCAGCGCTCCAGGGTCTGCCCCTTCCACCGGCTGATCGCCAACAAGCCTTTGAGTCGGTGGTGACGGTCGGGGTTCGCCATGGATCGTGGGTCCGCCCGCAGCGCTTCGAACGCTCGGCGCAGGTTCGTCGGCACCTGGCGGGCCAGATGCTCCCAACCCTCGGCAGCGGCCGAGTCGGCGAAGCGCAGTTCGTACTCGCCGCCCACAGCCGGTGGCGCCGCCCGATCGCCCCGCTTCGGGCTCACGGCTGGGCGTCCGGCGCGGGCACCGGGCCGAAGTCTCCGCTGGGTTCCCGGCCGACGTGCTCGAGCAGAACGGGATCGGCGTGGACCTCGGCAGTGTGCCGCCACTGGGTCAGCAGGACCGCGACGGGCGACAGGTTCTCCAGCGAGGCGGCGCCCTGCGCGACCGTGGTCAGCTCGGCGAGCAACTGGTCGACGTCCTCGTCGGGCAGGAAGGCGACCCAGGGCAGGGCCTCGCCCAACACTCGACGGACAGCCACCAACGGCTCGGTCCGAACCATGCCGGCCAGTAGCCGAGCGGTGAAATCGACGACGACCGCATCCCGTTCCAGTTGGTCGGCGCGGGTCAGCGCCAGGTCCCCCGCCTCCCGCCGGCGCAGCCGTAGGGCACGCACCTTCTCCAGCCGGTCCGCGGTGGCGGCCGGATGGTGGAGGAATTCGCTGAATGGAAGCTCTTCGTAGACTGCACCCATGACTTCCACACTACCTTGGAAGTCGACCTCAGTGGGTCACTCGTCCGGTTGGCGGGGCGTCGGCACCGGTGTGGTTTCCCGCAGCAGGGCGGTCAACCCGGCCCGCCGGGCCACCACGGTCAACCGGTCACCGGCGTTCAGCACCACGCGCGGGTCGACCGACCAGTCGGCCTTGTGCCCGGTGCGGGTGTGCGCGAGCAGGCGCACCTCCCCGGGGCGGGCCACCGCGCCGAGCGGACGCCCGTCCAACGGGGAGCCGGCCACCACGGGCACCTCGGTGACCAGCAGCGCGTGCCGGTCCACCGGGATGGTGGCGATCACCGCGCGGTCCAGCAGGGCCGCCGCGAACGACGGCGCGGCCAGGTAGGAGACGCTGCGCGAGATGCCGATGCCGAACGCCTGCTGGATCCGCTCGGCGAAGTCGCCGTCGAACAGCCGCAGCACCACCCGCAGGTCGGGGTCGAGCGAGCGGGCGATCAGCGCGGCCCGCAGGTTCGCCCCGTCGTCCGTGGAGACCACCACCAACGCCTGGCTGGTGTCGACCGAGGCGGACCGGAGCGTCTCCTCCAGGCCGGCGTCCCCGACGATCACCGGTACGCCCAGCCGGTGCGCCAGCGCGGCGCCCCGCGCCTCGGAATTCTTGTCGATGGCCACCACCTCGACGCCGAAGTCGTGCAGTTGGGCCATCACCCGGGTGCCGATGTTGCCCAACCCGACCACCACCACGTGCCCGGAGCGGTCGGGTTGGATCCGGCCGGCGTGCAGGGCCAGCCGGGCGTTGACGATGCCGTCGACCACCGCGGCCGTGATCAGCGGGATCAGCGCCAGCCCGGCCAGGTTGAGCACCACCTGCATCACCTGGGCGGCGGCCGGTTTGTTGACGTCCGGGTCCTGACCGCTGAGCGTGGTGACCAGGGTGAGGTAGAGCGCCTCGCCCCAGTCGACGCCGGCGGCCCGGGCATTCAGCCAGCCCAGCACCGCGATCACGCCGAGCAGCACCAGCACCGCGATGCCGATCTTGCGGGTGGCGAAGCTGCGCACGGCGCGCAGCAGCACCTCCACCGGCTGCCGGCGCCGCCGGGCCCGCACCAGCCGGCGGGCGGCCAGCTCGGTGCCGGGCGGCTGGCCGGTCGCCTCGGCCAGCACCACGTCGGCCGCCGCCTCGTCGGCGGGCAGCACCCGGACCAGCTCCGGGTCGGCGGTGACGGCCAGGCCGCACACCACGTCCTGCGCGCGTACGTCGGTGCGGCGGGCCACGTAGAGCGTGCGGCCGGCGTGCCGGAAGTGCGTCGGCGCCAGCTCGCCCAGCGCGGCGGCGACGAAGGCGGGGGCGGCCATCGAGGCGTCCGAGATGATCGCCGAGTCGGGGAAGAGCTGCCGCAGCCCGTCGGCCAGGTTGGTGTTGAACATCCGCACCACCAGGCGCAGCCGGGGCTCGACCTCCTGCGCGCAGAGCGCCGCGTGCATGTTGCCCACGTCGTCCTGGTGCAGCAGCGCCAACCCGGCCGCGTCGGCCAGCCCGGCCCGGCGGAACGCGGCCTCGTCGAGCCGGTCCGCCAGGACCACGCGTACACCGGGCACGTCCCGCCCGTCCGGGCCGTCGGAGCGGCGGCGCTCCGGCACCACGAGCGTGACCCGGACCTGACCGGCGGCCGGGTCGGTGGCGAGCAGCGCCCGGACCACCCAGTAGGCCAACGGGTCCGAGCCACAGACCACGTAGTGGGGGCGTTCGTCCCCGTTCGGCCGGAACCGCCACCCGGTCGCGCGGCGCGCTCGATCGCGCAGAGGCTCGGCCATGCCCGGATCGTAGTCAGCCGCTCGCGGTGGGCGCAGCCCCCATCGATCTTGAACGCATGGCGTCGCCTGCTGCGGGTAGAGCACCGGCATGCAGACGTTCCTGCCGTATCCGGACTTCCTGGCCAGCGCCCGGATCCTGGACCAGAAGCGGCTGGGCAAGCAGCGCGTGGAGGCCATCCAGGTGCTGCGCGGGCTGACCCGACCCGACTACGGGTGGCGCAACCATCCGGCGGTGAAGATGTGGGCCGGGTACGAGGAGGCGCTGACCCGCTACGGGCTCGACATGTGCGCGGTGTGGTGCGAGCCCGGCCGGGCGGACACCTGCGCCGCCACGCTCGCCACCGACCTCGCCGCCGCCTGCGGCGTCACCACCGTCCGGACCCAGGACGAGCTGGCCGCCACCGGGGACGTCCCGCCCTGGTTGGGCCGCGACGACCTGCATCGCAGCCACCGTTCGTCGCTGCTGCGCAAGGACCCCACCCACTACACACCACTCTTCCCCGCCGACACCCCGCTCGACCTCGACTACGTCTGGCCCTCCTCCGACCGCCCCCGCCGCTGCCTCGGATGAAAGGCGGGGCCCCCTGTTAACGGATTCGGTAGAGGAAGGGGCCCCGCTCAACACCACGGCCCGCGCTCAGCCCGGAGGTGTTAAGCGGGGGCCCGCCACATCCGAATGCGTTAACAGGGGCCCCCGCCTTACACCTCGGGCAGGATGGGGGCACTGTTGAGCGGAGGGTGGGGCGTGGGGCTGTCGCAAGTGGTTGGTCGGCTGATCGGCGTACGTGAGCACGTGGTGGACCCGGGCGGCGGTGGCGCGCCGCGCGTGCCGCAACCGGCCTCGGCGCTCGTGGTCGGCGGTGGCATCGCCGGCATGTCGGCGGCGGTGGTGCTGGCCGAGCGCGGGGTGGCGGTGACCGTGCTGGAGGCCGCGCCGCACCTCGGTGGTCGGCTCGGCGCCTGGCCGGAGGCGCTGCCGGACGGCGCCCAGCAGAACGAGCACGGATTCCACGCGTTCTTCCGGCAGTACTGGAACTGGCGCTCGATCCTGCGTCGGGTCGACCCGACGCTGGGCTTCCTCAAGCCGATCCCGGGTTATCCGATCCTGTCCGCGCAGTGGCCGACCGAGGAGTTCGGCAAGTTGCCGCCGGCACCGCCGGCCAACCTGCTGGCGTTGCTGCTGCGCAGCCCGAGCCTGCGCCTGGCCGACCTGCGCGCGATGGACCGGGACGCCGCGCTGCCGCTGCTCACCTACGACCCGGTGCGCACCTACGCGGAGTTCGACGAGCGGACCGCCGACGAGCTGCTCAGCTCGTTGCGCCTGCCGGATCGGGCCCGGGCGATGCTGTTCGAGGTCTTCTCGCACTCGTTCTTCAATCACGAGGCGGAGATGTCGGCCGCCGAGATGATCGCGCAGTTCCACTTCTACCTGCTCGGCAACCCGGAGGGGTTGGCCTTCGACTGCCCGGACCAGGACTATGCGACGGCGATCTGGGAGCCGCTCACCCGGCACGTGGAGAAGCACGGTGGCCGGGTGGTGACCGGCGCACCGGCGGCCCGGTTGGACCGTACCCCGGAGGGTTGGCGGGTGACCGGCGCCAACGGCGACACCTGGGCGGCCGGGCACGTGGTGCTCGCCGTGGACCCGCCGGCGCTCGCCGCGCTGGTCGCGGCCTCCCCCGGCCTGGTCGCGGCGGCGCCCGAGCTGGTGGCGCGGATGCCCGCGTTCGGCCGGCCCGGTCCGCCGTACGCGGTGGCGCGCTACTGGATGGACGGGGACGTCCGCCCGGACCGGGCGGTGTTCAGCGGCGTCTCCCGCCAGCCGACGCTGGACTCGGTGACGCTCTACCACCGGCTGGAGGACGAGCCGCGCCGCTGGGCGGAGCGCACCGGCGGCTCGGTGGTGGAGTTGCACGCGTACGCCTGCGAGCCGGACGTGCCGGCGGACGAGTTGGCCGCGCGGATGCTGCGGGAGCTGACCGCGCTCTGGCCGGAGGTGGCCGAGCTGCGGGTCCGCGAGTTGCGGGCCCGGGTGGAAGCGCAGGCCCCGGCGTTCACGCCGGGCAGCCACGCCGGCCGTCCCGGGGTACGCACCGACGCCGAGGGGCTCTACCTGGCCGGGGACGGGATCCGGACCGAGTTCCCGAGCGCGTTGATGGAGCGTTCGGCGGCGACCGGGATCATCGCGGCGAACCACATCCTGCGGGCCGAGGGCGCGGCGGCCGAGCCGGTCCGCTCGATCCGTCCGCGAGGGCTGCTGGCGCGAACCGCCGATAAGCGGTCATAAAACGCATAAGGTCGAGCGGTGGGCACCGCGACCCGGACGGAGGACCGGCAGGACGAGCGGACCGCCGTGGTGACCGCGCTGCGCCTCGGCTGGTCCATGGCGGACGCCTACCACCACGCGCGGACCGCCGACCTGGCCGAGGACACGGACCGGCCGGCGACCGCCCCGGGGAAACTGTCCAACCTCACCGAGATGCCGGGGCGGCACCGGCTCGGCATGTACCTCGACGGCGTGGACGTGGCGCTCGCCCTGCTCGCCCCTTCGGCCCCGGCCGGCCGCGCACTGCCGTCGACCGACGCCGCCCGCCGGGCCGGCGGGGCGGACCGGGAACCGCTGCTGCTCGCCCTCGACGAGCTGAACGTCCACGTGCTGCGCTGGACCATGGCGACCAACCACCGGGTGGGCGTGGCGTACCGGCTCGGCCGCTCGCTCGCCGACACGGTCCGGCGCGGCGACGCCGCCGAACTGGTCCAGCGCTTCGGCGGCCGGCAGATCCAGCTCAGCCGGTGGCTGGACGAGCTGGCGAGCGTGCTGCCGCCGTACTCGGCGGCGGTGGTACGTCGCTCGCTGTCCGCCTGGGCCGACGCGGTCGGCCGGGCCACGGTCGGCGCCCCCGGCGAGGCCGGACTGGCGGAGCTGGCCCGCGAGCTGCGCAACCAGGGCGACCTGTGGCAGGACGTGCTCACCGGCGGCCTGCACCCGCGCGACCTGCTGGACGAGGAGAACTGGGCGGTGGTGGCCCGCAACGTCGTCATCCGGGACCGGAAGCTGGTGGCGCAGGCGGCCCGCGGCCTCTTCTGGCCGGTGCTGGCACCGCTGCTGGTGGTGCTCCTGGCCGTGGTCGGGGTGAGCGCCGCGGCGGCGGCCGGCTCCCCCACCACGCGGGCCGCGGTGGCACTGGTCGGCCTCGGCGCCGGGCTCACCGCCATCTGGCGGTCGATCTCCACCCCGACGCTGTCGGTGGCCGCCGAGGTGAACCGGCCGCTGCTGGAGAGCGAGCTGGTGGCGCAGATGAGCGCCCGGATCGACCGCCCGCTCGCCGCCGCCCGCCGGGCCGGACGCGCCGGACGGCAGCGGCCACCGTCCGACGGCCTATCGAAATACGTTGCCCGCGTTTCCGAGATGGATCTACCGTGAACGCGCAAGGTCAACCACCGTTCCGGGAGCCGTCCATGTCGTACCGACCCGCCACCACGATGACGTCGTGGCTGCTCGGCGACGGCTGCCCGTGGTCCGGAAGGCCCGACTGACGCGTGCCTCGCGCGTCCCCGTCGTCGCCGCCCGGTCCGTGTGGACCTGGCGGCTTTTTCGTCTGATCGTGAAGGGAGAACCCGGTGGACGCCGTCCTCGTCGTCAACGCCGACCTCGGCCCGCTGCACCGGGTCACCGTCCAGCACGCGATCCGGATGCTCTGCCGCCGGGTCGCCGAGATCCACGAGGCCGAGCCGGACCGGCTGATCGGCGTCTTCCCGCTGCCGCGGGTGGTCCGCCTCGTCCGGTACGTGGTGACGCGCTGGCGGTTCCGCGCCGGCCCGGCCTGGTCCCGGGCCGGGGTGCTGGCCCGCGACGGCCGGCGGTGCGCCTACTGCGACGGCCCGGCCGGCACGATCGACCACGTCCTGCCCCGCTCGCGCGGTGGCCGGAACACCTGGGGGAACACCACCGCCGCCTGCTACGCGTGCAACCAGCGCAAGGGCGACCGGACCCCGGCCGAGGCGGGCATGCCGCTGCGGCGGGAGCCGACGGCCCCGAGCTGGGCAACGCTGGCGCGGTGACGGACGGCCGGCGGGCACAGGGGGCGGCGTCGGGGGCAAGCCCTTCGGCGCGGCGCCCGCCGGCCCCACCCAGCCGAGATCTTGGAAGGAAATGGCCCTCAGAGGGGCCGAAATCTTCCAAGATCTAACGCGACGCGCGGTTCTCACGCATTCGTGGGGGCGGTGGCGGGTGGCTCGGCCGGGTGGTGGCGCAGGAACGCCGCCGCTCGGCGGGCACCATGGTGGACCTGCCAGCCGACCAGCGCGAAAGTCACCGCGATCAGCCCGAAGAGGGCCACGAAAGCCGGTGAGGTGACGCGGATCAGCGCCTGACCGAGGTTCACCAGCACCAGCCCGGCGACGGGCACGGCCGCCCACGCGCCGTCCACCATCTGGCGCGCGACGAGAGTGAGCGTCGGCAGGTCGGCGTCGGGGCCCACGGTGCCGCGCCGCACCTGCTTGATCAGCCGGGATCGCCGGCGCATCGGCATGGCCCACATGGAGGACTCCCGGTTGGACCGGTACCGCCCGCTGCGGACGGCCCACACGATCGCGCCCACCTCGACCACCAGGCCGAGGCCGACGAGCACCGCGCCGGCGATCTGGGCCGCCTCCGGGGCGTCTCCCTCCCACCAGCTCGACCAGCCCGCGCCGAGCAGGCTGCGAGCGAGCAGGAATCCGAGCACACCGAACACCAGCCCCACGCCCAGCATCAGCCCACGGGTCCGGCGCCTGCCCCGCCGGATCAGGTCTGCCTCGTCGTCGCGACCGTCCATGGTGGCCTCCCCCGTTCGACCGCTCAGGGCGTACCCCGGGGGTGTGGCGGGCAAACGGCGGTCAGCGCGTCGCCGGCGGCGTCCAGTCGAAGCGCGGCGGCCGGCGCTCGTTGACCGCCGCCACCCCCTCGCGGGCCTCGCCGCTGTCCCGCACCTGGGCGTGCCACCAGGCGATCCGGTCGGCGTCGACGCGCCCGTCGACGATCTCCTTGGCGGCGGTCACGGTGAGCCGGGACCGCTCGGCGATCGTGGCGGTCAGCGCGGCCACCCGGTCGGCCAGCCCGGCGGCCGGGAGCACCTCGTCGACCAGGCCGATCCGCAGCGCCCGCTCGGCGTCGACCAGGTCGCCGGTGAAGAGCAGGTGCTTGGCGGCGGACGGCCCGACCAGCCCGGCCAGCCGTCGCGTGGTCGGCACCGGATAGACCAGGCCGAGCCGCGCCGGGGGTACGCCGAACCGGGCGTCCGCCGCGGCGAGGCGCAGGTCGCAGGCGACGGCGAGCTGGCAGCCGCCGCCCACGCAGGCGCCCTCGATCGCGGCCACGGTGGGCCGGCCGAACGCGGCGAGCCGTTCCTCGGCGGCCACCGCGATGCTGCCGTCACCGGCGGCCAGCAGTTCGTCCAGGTCACCGAGGTCGGCGCCGGCGCAGAACGTGCCGCCCGCACCGGTGAGCACCAGCGCCCGCACCGCCGGGTCGGCCTCCAGGCCGTCGAGCAGCACCGGAAGCCGGCGCCACATGGCCGGGGTCATGGCGTTGCGGCGGGCCGGGTTGTGGATCACCACGGTCGCCACCGGACCGGTCACCGTGACGGTCAACTCCGCGTCGGACATGGGCCCGACCGTAACGGGCGGGGCCCGGTGACCACCCACGTGGGGTGGCCGCCGGGCCCCGGGGTCGGGCGGTCAGGTCAGGAGACGTTGACCGCGGTGTCGTCGACGACGAACGAGGTCTGCAGCGAGGCGTCCTCGGTGCCGGTGAACTTCAGGGTGACGGTCTGCCCGGCGTACGAGGCCAGGGAGAACGACCGCTGGGTGTAGCCGGTGGCCTTGTTCAGGTTCGAGTAGGTCGCCAGCGTCGCCAGCACGGTGCCGGACGAGTTGAGCACCTGCACGTTCAGCTTGTCGTACTGCACCGTCGACGTGCTCTCCGCCGAGTCGATGTGCAGCCAGAAGCTGAAGTTGTAGGTCGAGCAGCCCGACGGCAGGCTCACCGACTGGGCCAGCGTGTCGGTGCGGGTGGTGCCGTAGCCGTTCAGCCACGCGTTCCAGGTGCCGCCGTGGGTGGGCTGGCCCTGCGAGCCGTACTGCCCGATCACGCCGGAGGTGGTGGTCCAGCCGGTGTTGCCGGACTCGAAGCCCGGGTTGCCGAGCTTCTGGCCGGCGCCGGTGCAGCCGCCGCCGGTGCCGGTGACCGTCAGCGAGTACGTGGCGGTCTTGGTGCCCGAGGTGGCGCTGCCGGTGACCGTCACCGAGTAGGTGCCGGTCGGGGTGCTCGCGCTGGTGGCGATGGTGAGCGTGGACGAGGCGCCCGAGGTCACCGAGGCGGGGCTGAACGACGCGGTGGCGCCGGTCGGCAGGCCGGACGCGGAGAACGTCACGGTCTGCGCGGTCCCGCTGGTGGTGGCGGTGGCGACGGTGGTGGAGGCGGATCCGCCCTGGGTCACCGACCCGGCGGTCGGCGACAGGGAGACGGAGAAGTCGTTGCCGGTGGAGCTGCACGGGGCGTCGTTGCCGGCCACGTTCACCGCGGTCCACGCCGCCTGGACGGTCTTGTACTCGGTGGAGCAGTTGCCGTACAGGTCGGTCGCCGCGCGCAGGGTGTACGCCCGGGCGGTGTTCGACGGCGTGGTGTTGTTGACGTACGAGGTGTTCGAGGTGAAGTACACGTCGAGCGCCCGGTACCAGATCTTCTCCGCCTTGGCCCGGCCGATGCCGGTGACCGCCGGAGCCGAACCGCAGACCGGCGAGGTGCCGTACGAGGTGGCGCCGGTGCCCTCGGCGAGGTTGAAGAAGAAGTGGTTGCCGACGCCGGACGAGTAGTGCACGTCCTTGTTCTTGGTGCTGGTGGACCAGCAGGAGTCGGACGAGCCGTCCAGCGACGGGTTGTACATGTAGCGCAGCGGCGTACCGTTGCCGTTGATGTTGATCTTCTCACCGACCTGGTAGTCGCCCGGGTCGCTCGGCGCGGCGGCGTAGAACTCCACCATGTTGCCGAAGATGTCGCTGGTGGCCTCGTTCAGGCCGCCGGACTCACCGGAGTAGACCAGGCCGGACAGCGCCTCGGTGACGCCGTGGCTCATCTCGTGCCCGGCCACGTCCAGCGAGACCAGCGGGCGGGAGTTGCTCGACCCGTCGCCGTAGGTCATCTGGGCGCCGTCCCAGAAGGCGTTGACGTAGTTGTTGCCGTAGTGCACCCGGCTCGGCACGCCCTGGCCGTTGCCGAAGATGCCGTTGCGGCCGTGCGTGTTCTTGAAGTAGTCGAACGTCTTCGCGGCGCCGAAGTGGGCGTCCACCGCGGCGGACTGCCGGTTGGAGGTGGCGCCGTTGCCCCACGCGTTGTCCGCGTCGGTGAAGGTGGTGCAGGTGGACGTGCCGTTGTTCATGTCGCAGGTACGGCCGTTGCCGTGCGACGGGTCGATCATCTGGTAGGTGCTGCCGGAGAGCGTCGTGTCGATGCTGACCGTGCCGGTGTAGATGCCCTGGCCGCTGCCGACCACCGACTCGATCTCGTCGTACGAGCCGATCACCTTGCCGGTGGTGGCGTCGGTGACGACGTGCAGCTTCGACGGCGTCTGCTTGTCCGCCTTCCACCCGGTGGCGACGGTCTCCCACGCCAGCCGGCCCTTGCCGCTGCTGGCGTCGACGAAGAGTTCGGGCGCACCGACGGAGGTGAGGCTGCCGGTGAACGCCTTGCGCGCGCTGGCCTTGGCCGCGGACGCGCCGACCTTGGCGCTGGTGCCGAGGGTGAGCGGGGCGGACAGGCCGACCGAGGTGCCGGTCAGGGTGCCGTTCGGGGCGGTGTGGACGACGAAGTCACCGCCGTAGACCCGCAGGCCCTGGTAGGTCCGGGTGTAGCGGGTGTGCGCCGCCCCGGAGGGGTCGACCTTGGTGCGGACGGCCTGGTAGGCCTCCCCGTCGGCGCCCTGGACGGCGCCGGGGTTGGTACGGATCAGGCTGTCGGCCCGGGCCGCGGCGGCGGGCTCGGGGCTTCCGGCGTTGGGCGCGGCCGCTTGCGCCGTGGTGGTGACGCAGGCCAGCACGCCGCTGGTGAGCAGCGCTGCACTGACGGCGGCGACGGTTCTTTTCACGTGCCCTCCTGAAAGGAGAAGTTGTGACGGGGGTAGTCACTGATGTAGATATAGCTGAGACATCGACAGGCGTGAAAGAGGGCGACGGTTTCCCGTCCCAGACACTGACCGAACGGATGAGGAGGCGCGGTGGTCCGGAACCGGGTGGCCCCGTCGCGCGTCCGATCGGCATGAGAGCAGCCCCCGCCGTGGCGGTCACCGTCGCCGCCGTCCTCACCCCGCTCGCGGGCTGCGCCCGCGCCGACACCCCGCCGCCGGTCGGCCCGGCCGTCACCGCACTGCCCGGCGTCGAGGTGACGCTCGTGAAGTCGGGCGGCATCGCCGGCCTGACCGACACCATCACCGTGCGGCCCGACGGCAGCTGGACGAAGACCGACCGGGCCGGCGCCGCCCACGACGGCCGGCTCGCCGAGCCGGACCTCGACCGGCTGCGGCAGCTCGCCGCCGACCCGCGGCTGGCCGCCGAGGCGGCGGTCACCGTGCCGGCCACCATGTGCGCCGACGCGTTCAGCTACCGCCTCACCATCGGCCCGACGAACGTCGGCTACGTGGACTGCCCGCCGCAGGCCACCCCACCGGCCGCCACCGCCGAGGTGGTCGGCCTGCTCACCCGCGCCACCGGCTGAGGAGGGCCGCTCACCAACCGGGCGCGGCCGCGAGCAGGGTCCGCCGCACGGCCTGCACCTCGCGCCGCCCGGCCGCGCCCGGCCGGGCCGCGAGGAACAGCGTGTTGAGCGGGGGCACCGGCGGCGCGAGCAGCGCCCGCAACTCGCCGGATGCCAGCTCACCCCGGCAGAGGTACGCGGGCAGCACGCTCACCCCGGCGCCCGCCGCCACCGCCGCCCGGACCGCCCGCAGGTCCGCCACGACCAGGCTGGGCGTGCGGGTGAGCCGGGTGTCGAAGACGGTCCGCCAGTACCGCCGCAGGATCGGCGCCTCCTCGCCCCAGGCGACCAGCGGCACGTCCCGCAGCGCCGCCGGGGTCACCGGCCCGGCCAGCCGCTCGGCCCAGGACGGCGCGGCCACCAGCACGAACTCCTCGTCGTAGAGCGGCTCGACGACCACTCCCCGCCGGCGCGGCCGCACGCTGGTCACCGCCAGGTCGAGCCGGCCGGCGACCAGGTCGTCCAGCAGTCCCTCCGGCATCCCGGCCACCGCCCGCAGCTCCAGGCCGTCGGCGACCGGACCGGCCAGCGCCGGCAGCACCCGCTCGGCGAGCAACTCGGCGGGTCCGCCGAGGAAGACCGTCCGGGCGTACGCCGTGTCCGGCGCCCCGGTCAGCACGGCGGCGAGCCGGTCCAGCGGCTCCGCCACCCGGCGGGCCAGCTCGTCCCCGGCCGCGGTCGGGGTGACGCCGCGGGGCAGCCGGTCGAAGAGCGGCCGCCCGACCGCCTCCTCCAGCGCCCGGAGTTGCGCGGTCACCGTGGGCTGCGCCACACCGAGCAGCTCGGCCGCGCCGGTGATCGAACCGGCGCGGTGCACGGCCAGGAAGCTGCGGAGCAGGTCCAGCGACGCCTTCACATCAGCAAACCTATCGCCGACGTGACTCTTACCTATTGGTCAGCTATGGCTCGACGCGCCAGCATGGGTGGCATGACTCGTGCACTCATCGCCCTGACCAGCCATTCCGAGCTCGGTGACACCGGCCGCAAGACCGGCTACTACGTCGGCGAGGCCGCCGAGCCGTGGGAGGTCTTCCGCGCCGCCGGGTACGACGTCGACCTGGTGTCGGTGGCCGGCGGCGAGCCGCCGACCGACGGCCGCGACGCCGACGACAAGACCCAGAACGACTTCCTGGCCACCGCCGGCGTGACGGACACCCCGAAGGCCTCGGACGTCGACCCGTCCCGGTACGACGTGATCGTCTTCGCCGGCGGCCACGGCACCATGTGGGACTTCCCCGACGACGAGGACCTGGCCCGCATCGCGCGCTCGGTCCACGAGCGGGGCGGCGTGGTCGCCGCCGTCTGCCACGGCCCGTCGGCGCTGGTGAACCTCACCCTCACCGACGGCTCCAGGCTGATCGCCGGCAAGCGGGTGGCCGGCTTCACCAACGACGAGGAGGCCGCCGTCGGCCTCACCGACGTGGTGCCGTTCCTGCTCGCCGACAAGCTCACCGAGGCCGGCGCGCAGCACGTCCCCGCGCCGAACTTCACCGAGCACGTGGTGGTCGACGGCAACCTGGTCACCGGCCAGAACCCGCAGTCCGCCCGCGCCGTGGCCGAGGCAGTGGTCAAGCTCCGCAGCTGACCCCTCCCCCTCCTTGATCACCGCCCGTTTCCACCGAGGCTCGGGCGTCAGAAGTGGTAGTCGTCGGGGAAGCCGGTGGCGCGCAGGTCGGGCGGCAGGTGGGCGGCGTCGTTCAGGGCGATCAGCGTGGGCGGGCCGGCATCGCTGTAGCGGATCACGGTCAACGCGCAGTTGGCGTGGTTCAGCCCGATCCAGCGGCGCTCCGGCGCCTCCAACGCGTGACGCACCAGCCAGGCGACCAGGAAGTTGTGGGTGACGACCAGCTCGCGGACGTCGCCGGAGGCGGGGGCGGTGGCGAACCGGGCCACCGCCCCCGCCGTCACCTCCGGCCCGTCCCGACGCTCCGCGTCGGTGAACCCGGCCAGGAACGCGGCGTGCCGATCCGGCAGGCCGGCCGGGTCGGTGTCGTGCGGCATGTGGTCGCCGGCCCGGTCGTCCACGTGGACCGGGACACCGGGCAGCGCGGCGGCCACGAGCGCGGCGGTCTCCGCCGCCCGGGCCAACGGCCCGTGGTGCACCGCGTCGATCCGCGCCCCGCGCAGCCGCTCGCCGAGCAGCGTCGCCTGCCGGCGGCCCCGGGCGGAGAGACCCACCTCCGGAGCCTCCGTGCCGGTCTCCTCCTGCTCGCCGTGTCGGGCCAGGAACAACAGTCGGGTCGCCACCGGTCACCTCACCAGATCGGGAACGGCCGACCCTAGCCGCCCGCCCCCGATCCGCGCAGCCCCGCGGTCAGCCGTTCGCCCACTGCTCACGCGGGTGCATCTGACCGATCCGGATCCGGTTGCCGAACGGGTCGCGGATGCCGAAGTCGATCCCGTACGGCCGGTCGGTCGGCTCGTCGGTGACCTCCACGCCCTTGGCGACCAGGTCCGCGTACGTCTTGTGCGCGTCGTCGGTGGTGAGGAACAGGAAGCCACCGGCGGCGCCCTTGGTGAGCAGCTCGCGGACCTGCTCGGCGGTCTTCGGGTCGAGCGCGGGCGGGCCGGGCTTCTCCAGCAGGATCTCCCGCTCGACGTCGCCCGGCACGTTGACAGTGAGCCAGCGCATGAAGCCGAGATCCTGGTCGGTGTTCACCTCCATGCCCAGCTTGCCGACATAGAAGTCGAGCGCCTCGTCCTGGTCCAGGACGTAGATCTGGGAGCGGGAGATCGAAGTCATCGTCATGCCACAGACGCTAGAGCAACGCCCTGACCTGGCGCTTATCCGAAACTGCTCGGTCTGGTCCAGGACTTGGCGAAGCAGCTCGGCACGTTCGCGGCGGCGCTCCGACGGCGCCGGAAGTCGCTCGGTGACTCGCCGACGATCTCCCGGAAGGTCCGGCTGAACGTGCCGAGGCTGGCGAAGCCGACGGCCAGGCAGACGTCGGTGACGTCCCGGTCGGTCTCCAGCAGCATCGACATGGCCCGCTCCACCCGGCGGCGCTGCAGGTAGCGGTGGGGTGTCTCGCCGAACGTGGCGCGGAAGGTGCGGATGAAGTGCGCCTCGGACACGTGCGCGATCCTGGCCAGCGCGGGGATGTCCAGCGGCTGCGCGTACGCCCGGTCCATCGCGTCCCGGGCCCGCAGCATGGCCCGGTTGGACTCCTCCACCGCCCGACTCATCGCTAGCAGGCTACCGCCTGCAAGGCGGGGCCCCCTGTTAACGCATTCGGTATAGGAAGGGGCCCCGCTTAACAGCCGCCAGGACGCGCGCCGCGGCGAGGATGCCCGAGCGGCCGATTCGCAGCCGCCAGCGGAGTGGCCATCATCGATGGCGTGGCGGCGGCGGAAGGGGCACCGATGGAGTCACTGCGGAAGACCTCGCTGGTGGCCGGCGGGTTCTACCTGCTCACCTTCGTCTCGATCCCGACCGTCGCCCTGTACCGCCCGGTGCGCGACGCGAACTACCTGGTGGGCACCGGATCGGAGACCCCGGTCGTCGTCGGCGGCGTCCTCGAGGTGATCGTGGCCCTCGCCTGCATCGGCACCGCCGTCGCGCTGTTCCCGGTGCTCAGGCGGCATGGCGAGGCCCGGGCGCTGGGGTTCGTCGCCGCTCGGGTGGTGGAGGCCACCGGCATTCTCGTCGGCGTCGCGAGCATCCTGACGATCGTCGGGCTGCGGCGGGCCGGCGCCGGAGCGGACGCGCTGGCCACCGGGTCGGCGCTGGTCGCCCTCTACGACTCGATGTTCCTGCTCAGCCAGAGCCTCGTCCCGGCCGTGAACGCTCTGCTGCTGGGCTCCCTGCTGTACCAGTTCCGCCTCGTCCCGCGCGTACTCCCGCTGCTCGGGCTGGTCGGCGCGCCGCTGCTCGTCGCGTCCGACGTCGGCGTGCTCTTCGACCTCTGGGACCGGCTGTCCCCGGTGACCGCGGTCGCGGCCCTCCCCATCGCGGTGTGGGAGTTCTCGCTGGGCGTCTATCTGGTCGTCAAGGGCCTCCGACCTGCGCGCGGAATCGCCGCCTGAGCACCGGTCGGGTCACCGCCTGCGGGAAACGGGGCAGCGGTGAGCCGGCCGCCTCCGCCACCCACGGTAGCGTGACTGTGATTGATATCTTCTGCGGCATGAGTCGGGGCCGGGGTGCTGACAGCCGCAGCAAACGGCGGCAGGTCAGCGAGCGGCAACGCGCTGCGGCGGTGGAGGACTACCGGGAGTCTGTCGGCCGGTTGCAGCACACCGCCTACCGGAACATGCGGCGGACGGTCGCCTTCGCCACGTGCTTCGTCGCGGTCATCGCTACGTGGATGCTCTTTATGGGTCAGGCGACGCCAGCGATCTTCCCGTGGTACGCGGTGGCGATCCTCGGCGGCGCGTTCGGCTTGACCACTTACTTCGTTCGGCAGTCGCGCCCGCGGCTGTACGTGCTCACCGTTGCTGTCGTCCTGGCGGTGGTGGGCGTGACCGGCATATTCCTAACGAGCTAAGGGCCTGCGCCGCGCGACGCCCGCGGGCGACGGCACCCCGAGCGAGCAGACCGTTCAGCGGGTCGCCGGGAAGCTTCACATCTTGGACGCGCAGGCGCTCGGCAAGCTCGACGGGCAGCTGTCGTGACCCCGGTTGCTGTCAGCGTTGCTGTCAACCGGGGAGATCACGACGGCCACCGGCCGGGATCGCCTTGTGGAATTGGAGCCCCCGGCCGGGATCGAACCGGCGACATCTCGCTTACAAGGCGAGTGCTCTGGCCAGCTGAGCTACAGGGGCGCGTGTGACGGGCTCAGCATAGCGACTGGGTCCCGGAATTCCCGCCTGGCAGCGCTCCCGACCACGGAAAACGTCAGTTTCCCGACCGGCCCCACCGATGGATCGTCGACGGATCGCGCTCCCAGCCGGGAGATTGATGCCTCGCCGTGCCCGGCTGACCGAAATGTCTATGCCGTCCGTCCCACCCGTTGCCCCACGTCTTGGCACGATCGTGAAAGCCGTTTACGGTGCAGTGACACGGACGACACTCCGACCGGCCCCGGCTGCCCGGATGACGTCCCGTTGGCCGGCGCCTCGGGCGCCGGTCGCTCCTTCACTCGGATCGTCCGGCACGTTCCTGCCGGTGAAAGGAAGCGCCCCTCATGGCTACGGTCACCTACGCGAAGGCGTCCCGGATCTATCCGGGCACCGAGCGCCCCGCCGTCAACCAGCTCGACCTCCAGATCGGTGACGGGGAGTTCCTCGTCCTGGTCGGCCCGTCCGGCTGCGGCAAGTCCACCAGCCTGCGGATGCTCGCCGGCCTGGAGGACGTCGACGACGGCGCGATCTACATCGACGACCGGGACGTCACCCACCTCCCGCCGAAGGCCCGCGACATCGCGATGGTCTTCCAGAACTACGCCCTCTACCCGCACATGACGGTGTACGAGAACATGGCGTTCGCCCTCAAGCTGCGCAAGACCTCGAAGTCGGAGATCGACCGGCGGGTCAAGGAGGCGGCCAACCTTCTCCAGCTGGAGGAGTTCCTCAGCCGCAAGCCGAAGGCGCTCTCCGGTGGTCAGCGCCAGCGGGTCGCCATGGGTCGCGCGATCGTCCGCGAGCCGCAGGTCTTCCTCATGGACGAGCCGCTGTCGAACCTCGACGCCAAGCTCCGCGTGCAGACCCGTACCCAGATCGCCTCGCTCCAGGCGAAGCTCGGCGTCACCACGGTCTACGTCACCCACGACCAGGTCGAGGCCATGACCATGGGCCACCGGGTGGCGGTCATGCTGGACGGCGTGCTCCAGCAGGTGGACACCCCGCGGGCGCTCTACGACACCCCGTCCAACGTCTTCGTCGCCGGTTTCATGGGCTCCCCCGCCATGAACATCAAGACGGTGAAGCTGACCGATCAGGGCGGCGCGTTCGCCGAGCTGATGATCCCGCTGACCCGTGAGCAGATCGAGGCGGCCCGCGCCGAGGGCGGCGACGGCAAGGTCACCGTCGGCTTCCGTCCGGAGGACTGCGACCTGGTCGGCCCGTCCGAGGGCGGCATGCCGGTCGTGGTCGAGCTGGTCGAGGACCTGGGCTCCGACGCCAACGTCTACGGCCACGCCGCGCTCGAGGGCCACAACGAGCGGTTCGTGGTCCGCACCGACCGGCGCACCATGCCGAACATGGGCGACACCGTGTTCGTCAAGCCGCGCACCGGCCGCAGCCACGTCTTCCACGCCTCGACCGGGCGCCGGATCTGACGTACGCGAAGAAAGGGGCGGTCCGCCACGGCGGACCGCCCCTTTTTCGTGTGCGGCGTCAGGCCTCGGCGGCGCGGCGGCGGGCGACCTCGGCGAGCGTGACCGCGGCGGCGACGCTGGCGTTGAGCGACTCGACGTCGGAGACCATCGGGATGCTGACGGTCAGGTCGCAGGTCTCGCCGACCAGGCGGGACAGGCCCCGCCCCTCCGAGCCGACCACCACGACCAGCGGACCGACCGCGGCCTCGAGGTCGTAGAGGTCGGTCTGCCCGTCGGCGTCCAGGCCGACCACGACGAAGCCGGCCTCCTTGCACGCCTTGAGCGACCGGGTCAGGTTGGTGACCTGGGCGACCGGGACGCGCGCGGCCGCGCCGGCGCTGGTCCGCCAGGCGGTCGCGGTGATACCGGCGGCACGCCGCTCGGGTACGAAGACACCCTGTGCGCCGAACGCGGCAGCCGACCGGATCACCGCGCCGAGGTTGCGCGGGTCGGTGACCCCGTCCAGCGCGACCAGCAGCGGGGCGGCCTGCTCCAGCGCGGCGGTGACCAGGTCCTCGAACGGCTCGTAGGCGAACGGCGGCACCTGGAGGCCGACACCCTGGTGCAGCACCCCGCCGGTCATCCGGTCCAGCTCGGCGCGGCTGACGTCGAGGATCGCGATGCCCCGGTCGGCGGCGGTGCGGACGATCTCCTTGACCCGGTCGTCGACGTCGATGCCCTGCGCGGTGTAGAGCGCGGTCGCCGGCACCTGCGCGCGCAGCGACTCCAGCACCGGGTTCCGCCCGACGAGCAGTTCGGGGCTGTCCTTCGCCGGGTTCGACTTGCGGCCCGGGGAGACCCGGGGCCCGCCGGAGCGGCCGGTGGGCTTGCCACCCCGCCCCTTGGCGGCGGTGGGTACGCCCCGGCCGCCGCCCCTGCCCCAGGTGGTGTCCTTGCTGCCGGGCTGGCCGATCTTGGGCGCGCGGCCCTCCTCGGCGGCGGCGCGGCGCTCCTTGTCCTGCTTCCAGGCGGTGCGCTGGGGCAGCTTCTCGGTGCCGGAGTAGGCCTTGTGCCAGGGACGCTCGTCCGCGGGCAGGGTGCGACCCCGGCCGGCGAGGGAATCCTTGTTCTTGCCACCGGTGCCCTTGGGGGCGCCAGCCTTCGACGTCAGTCGCCGGCCACGGCGCTGCGAGTTGCCGGCCATCAGTCCTGCTCTCCAATAGTCCAACGCGGGCCCTGGGGGGTGTCCTCGACGACCACGCCGGCCTGCTTGAGCTGGTCGCGTACGGCGTCGGCGGCAGCCCAGTCCTTGCGGCCGCGGGCCTGCGCGCGCTGTTCCAGGGCCAGCGCGACCAGGGAGTCCACCACGCCGCGCAGGTCGCCCGCGCGGTCGCCGCCGGTCCAGGCCGGATCCAGGGGGTCGACGCCGAGGATATCCAGCATCGCCCGGGTGGCGGCGAGCGTCGTGCGGACGGTCACATCGTCGCCGCCGCTCAGCGCCGTGTTGCCGTCCCGGACCACCTCGTGCAGCACGGCGAGCGCCGCCGAGGTGTTGAGGTCGTCGTCCATCGCCGCCGCGAAGGCGTCCGGCAGCCCGTCGGGTCGGCCCGCGCCGACCCGCTCGGCCGCCCGCTGCACGAAGCCCTCGATCCTCCGGTACGCGACCGCGGCCTCGCGCAGCGCGTCCTCGGAGTAGTCGATGCGGGACCGGTAGTGCGCGGCGGCGTAGTAGTAGCGCAGCTCGACCGGGCGCACCCCGAGCGAGGCCACGTAGTCGAGGTCGAGCGTGTTGCCCAGCGACTTGCCCATCTTGGTGCCGCCGATGCCGAGCAGGCCGTGGTGCACCCAGTAGCGGGCGAACGGCAGGTCGGCGGCCTGCGACTGGGCGATCTCGTTCTCGTGGTGCGGGAACGTCAGGTCGAGCCCACCGCCGTGGATGTCGAACTCGGCGCCCAGGTAACGCCAGCACATCGCGGAGCACTCGATGTGCCAGCCGGGTCGGCCGCGACCCCACGGCGACGGCCAGGAGGCGTCGGCCGGTTCGTCCGGCTTGGCGCCCTTCCAGAGCGCGAAGTCACGCGGATCCTTCTTGCCCCGGTCGGGGGCGTCCCCGGCGGGCTGCATGTCGGCGGGGGACTGCCCGGACAGCGAGCCGTAGGCCGGCCAGGAGGCCACGTCGAAGTAGACGTCGCCGGAGTCGTCGCCGGCCGGGTAGGCGTGCCCGGTCTCGATCAGGCGGGCGATCAGCTCGTGCATCTCCGGGACGTGCCCGGTGGCCCGCGGCTCGTAGGTCGGTGGGAGCACGTTCAGCGCCCGGTAGGAGGCGGTGAGGATCTGCTCGTTGGCGTACGCGATCGACCAGAACGGCCGGTCCTGCTCCATGGCCTTGGCGAGGACCTTGTCGTCGATGTCGGTCAGGTTGCGGATGAACGTGACCTCGAACCCGTGGCGGACCAGCCAGCGACGCAGCACGTCGTAGTTGACGCCGGAGCGAAGGTGGCCGATGTGCGGGGGCGCCTGGAGCGTGAGACCACACAGGTAGACCCCCACCTTGCCGGCTTCCCGCGGGACGAAGTCCCGCACCGATCGGGTGGCGGTGTCATACAGGCGTAGCGTCACCTCACAAGGGTAGCCGTCCGCACATTTCGAGGTTGGCCGGAGCCGGGTCGTACGCTGCGTGCTGTGGACACGGCGGCACGCCCTCCAGAGACCGCGCAGACCCTGGACCGGGGTCTACGCCTGTTGCACCTCGTCGCGGACGCCCCGGGCGGGCTGACCGTCACCGAGGCGGCACACCGGCTGGGCATCGGCCGGGCGGCGGTCTACCGGCTGGTCGGCGCGCTGGCCGGGCACGGGATGCTCCGGCGCGACGGCGAGGGCCGGCTGCGGATCGGGGTCGGCGTGCTGCACCTGGCCCGCCGCGCCCAGCCGCTGCTCGCCGAGGGGGCGATGCCCGCGTTGCGCCGCCTCGCCGAGCGGACCGGGGCGACCGCGCACCTGACCGTGGTCGAGGGCGGCGAGGGCGTCGCGCTGGCGGTGGTCGAGCCGAGTTGGACCGCCTTCCATGTGGCGTACCGGACCGGTTCCCGGCATCCGTTGGAGCGGGGCGCGGCGGGCCGGGCAGTGCTGGCCGGACGCGCCGGCGACGCCGGGCCGGTCAGCACCAGTGGTGAGCTCCAGTCCGGCGCGTACGGGGTGGCCGCGCCGGTGCTCGGGGTGCCCGGGCTGGAGGGGAGCGTCGGCGTGGTGTCGCTGACCCCGCTGGACGTGGCCGAGGTGGGCGCCCAGGTCACCGCCGCCGCCGAGGCGGTCGCCGCCGCGCTCGCCTGATCCGGCGTGCCCGCCCTGCGCCGAGCGGGGATTCACCTCCTGCTCGCCGAGATGGTGGCATCCGTCCGGCCCCGACCCCACCACCTCGGCGAAGCGCAGCCGATCGTTCCGGGCCCCAACACGGCCCGGCCCGCAGGCCCGCCAGTCAGACGCCACCTCGGCGAAGTGAACTCGATCTTCGGGCAGATGGAGCACGGCGCTAGCACACCGACAGGCCGCGTGGCGGTTGTCCACAGGTGCGGCGATCAGGGCCGTCAGTGGTTGTCCACAGGGATGGAGACGGCGGCAGGCACGGCTCACGCTGGACACATGCCACCTCATCCATATCGGCCACCGCAGTTGGCCTGGCAGGTCTTCCGTGGCTCGGACGCGGTTCGGCGCGGGTTGCTGTCCCGGCACCATCTCCGGGGCGCGTCCTGGGTCCGGCTCCGGCAGGACGTCTACGCCGACGCGCGCCTCGACCGTGACCACGCGCTGGCCTGCCGGGCCGTGCTGCTCCGGATGCCGCCCGGCACCCTGGTCGCCGGCCCGTCCGCGGCCTACCTGCACGGGGTCGAACACGCCGCCGACTTCACCGACGACGTGCACGTCCTGCTTCCGGCCACGGTCCGGGCCGACTCCCAACCGGGCATCCGGGTGCACCACGCCCCGATGACCGACCCGTGCCATGACCTTCCGGCCCGCGCCGACGCTCGCGGTCCCGCCAAGGACCGACCCCTGACCGGCGCCCACGATCCCGGCACTCGGGGCCCCGCCCCGGGCCGACCCCCGACGAACGATTCCGGCACTCGCCGCAGCGGCGCAGGTCGTCCCGGAACTGGCCATCTCGCCAATGATCGTCTCGGCACGGGCCGTCCGGATGCTCGGTCGGGATCGCTCGCCGCCTCCACGTCGACCGGGCTCGTGACGGCGACCATCGTCGGCACGTCGCCACTGTCGGTCGGGCCGTCGGACATGGCGGCACCGGCCGGGAGATCAGAGCCGGACGGTCCGTCCCGCCTCATCCATGCGCCGTTCCCGCCCGAACCCACCCGCCCCGGGCCCTCACCACGCACCGGGCCTGCCGCCTGCGCCTGGGAGACGGCGGTCTGGGTCGATCCGGTGAAGGCCATAGGCATCATCGACGGGCTGCTGCGGGTCGGGGCGGTCAACCGGTCCGGGCTGGCCTCGGAGGCGGCCCGGAACGCCGGTCGGCCGGGTGGCCGGCGGGCGTCCTGGGTGTTCGGCCTGACCGACGGCTGCGCCCAGTCGCCACCCGAGTCCCACCTGCGGGTCCGGCTCGTGTTCGCCGGTCTGCCGCGACCGTTGGCACAGCATCCGGTACGCGTGTCCACCGGCCTCGTCCTGCACCCCGACCTGGCCTGGCCGCAGTTCCGGGTCGCCGTGGAATACGACGGTCAGTGGCACGCCGATCCCGACCGGATGCACCTCGACAGGCGTCGGCTCAACCAGTTCGTCGAGGCCGGCTGGCTGGTGCTGCACGTGACCGGCCGCCGCCTGCGACAGGAGTTCCCCGCCCTGGTCCGCGAGATCCGCGCCGCGTTGGTGGCCCGCGGATGGCGCCCATGACGCGTCTCGGCCTGGCCGGCACCCGCCCGGGCACCGAAGGCACGACGGACGCCCCACCACCGGGCCCGAGGGACCCGATAGACAGACCACGCACCGGCCGGTGGACACGACCCACGCGCAGCCGCACCCCGAGGACAGGGTGCGGCGGCGCCCAGGCCGGCCGGACGCCGCCGCACCGGTTCCGGTCAGGCCGGCGTGGTCACGGCAATGATGCCGCTGAACGCCGAGCTGCCGGACGAGTTGACGGCTTGGATCCGGTAGTAGTAGGTGGTCGACCGGGCCCGCCCGGTGTCGCTGTAGCTGCGGGCGGTTCCGGCCGGCGTGAACGTTGCCAGGTTGGCCGTGAACGCCACGTTGGTGGCCCGTTGGAGCACGAAGCTGGTGACCACGCTCGTGGCGCTCTCCTGCCAGGTGAGGTTCACGGTCGCCGTACCGCCGGTCACGGCGACGGCGGTGCCGGCGAGGTTCGTCGGGACGGCCGGCGGGCCACCGACGGCGATCGTGGCGGTGTTCGACCAGGGCGAGCCGACGCCGAGATAGACCGTACGCACCCGGTAGTAGTAGGAGGTGCCGGCCGCGACGGTGGTGTCGGTGTAGCTGGTCGCGTTGGCTGCCAGCGTGACAGTGGTCAGACCGGTGGTGAAGGTGGCGTTCGTCGCGCGCTGGAGTTCCACCGAGGTGGAGTACGACCGGTTGATCCAGGTCAGGGCGACGCGCACCGGAGTGCCGCTCGGTTGGGTGGCGGTCAGGTTCGTCGGGCCGGTCAGGGTGACCACCGCGGACGCGGTGTTCGACCAACCGGAATAGCTGGCGCTGTTCTCCCGACGGATCCGGTAGAAGTAGGTGGTGCCCGGCGCGGCGGTCGAGTCCGTGAAGCTGGTCGCCCCCGCCGCGGCGGTGAAGGTGGTGAGCCCGGCGGTGAAGGTGGAGTTCGTCGAGCGCTGCACGAGGACCTGGGTGGCGGCGGGCAGGCCGGCCGGGTTGACCCAGCTGAGCACGATTGCCGGCGGGACCGTGGTCGACCCGGCGTTGGCCGTGGCGGTCAGGTTGGTCGGCGGCGCCGGCGACACCCGGATCACCATCGGCCGCATCATGTCGAAGTCCTCGTGGTCGACCATGTGGCAGTGCCACACGTACTCCCAGCCGAAGTTGTAGGGCTGGTTGGTGACGGTGGCCGGGTCGCCGGTCTGCGGGTTGATCTGGGTGAACCCGTTGGTGGTGCCGGCGACCTGGGTGGGGTCGAGCATCCGCACGCTGTCGCCGATCTTGAACGGCAGGTTGGCGGGCAACGCGGGCCGCATGGCGACGATGCAGTCCTCGAGCGGGTTCATCCGCACGGTTTCCTTCCACCCCACCTCGTTGGCGTCCGGCGGCTTGTAGGCGCCGTCCCAGCCCACCCGGTTGATCAGTTGGACGTTGAAGTAGTGGAAGTGGATGAAGTGGGTGTCCACCCCGTTGTGGGTGACCTTCCAGATCTGGGTGCCGTCACCGGTCGAGCCGACCGGGGTGGCCAGGTTCGACATGTAGAGGATCTCGGTCGGCGGGTCGATGTAGGCCAGCGGGATCGTGGTCTGGATGAACGCGCTGGTCTTGGGCAGCTCGACGCCGAGGGTGGGCATCATCCGCCCGTACGTCGGGTCGAATTCCTCGACGATGGCCTTGGGCTGGAGATCGAGGGTGACCGGGGTGGTGCCGCCCACCGGGACGTAGGTGATGGTGGTGTCCTGGATCGCCACGTAGTGGTTCGTGTAGTTGGTTCCGAACGCCGCGTTGTACGCCTTCTCCGGCACGATCGGCTTCGGCTGGCTCTGCGCGTAGGCCTGGGGCAGTCGGGTCCGCAGGCGGGCGAGGTCGAACGGCGTGGCGGGGGTGCCCACGACGCGGATCTGCATGATCGTCCGGGTGTTCGGGCCGTAGCCGGGCTGGGTGGTGGGCGCCCCGCCGCTGTCGGTCTGGTCCGGGTCGCCGGTGTAGTAGTCGTACCGGGTGTCGTAGGCCGGCATCGGCGCGGGGGCGTCGTTGTAGAGGATGAGCGTCGAGCCGGGCGCGACCGTGGAGAAGTCGACGATCACATCCGCGCGTTCGGCCGGTCCGATCAGCAGCGAGTGGTCGGAGACGTTGAGCACGGTGATCGACCGACGGTCGTACTCGTAGTTGATCGGCTGGGGTGGGATGACGGCGACCTCCGGCAGGAGCCCACCCTCGTTGCCGATCTGGATCCAGTCCGGGCCGACCGCGCTGGGGGCGGGCACTCCGCCCTCCCGGCCGTCGGTGGGCCAGGTCGGTGGCAGGCCCTCGCCCGGGCAGGCTTCCACCATCGGCACCTCGCCCGCCGCGCCGTCGTTCAACGTGCCGTCCGGCTTCCACATCGTCCCGTTCGAGGCGGCGTGGTAGAGCTGCAGGTTGAGGGCCCGGTCGTTGCAGGCGTTGAGGATCCGGAACCGGTACGCCCTCGGTTCGACCTGCAACGTGGGGTAGGCGCAGCCGTTGACCACGGGGGTGTCCATGAACGCCTCGGGTGTGATGGTGGGCAGCGGCGTCCCGGGCTGGACCGGCGGCTCCCAGGGCCGGTTGACCGGGTCGTAGTACGGGTTGGGCACCGGGCCATGCTCGATGCCGGTGAAGGGCGGCCAGAACCACGGTCCGTAGTCCCAGCGGCCCATCGGGTTGGCGCCGGCCTCGTTGTACGGGTTCTGGTTGGGCATGTAGACGTGTGGCAGCCACAGGCTGCCCTTGCCGCCCCAGTTGGCGGTGTCCCAGGTGGGGTCCTGCCTGGCGAGCTGGGCCGGGTCCGGCACGAACGTCTTGTCCTGGATCAGGAGCGGGATCTCCTCGGCGGGGATCACCCCGTCGGTCACCAGCTGCCGCTCCACCGGGTCCTGGAGCAGCAGCATCCCGATCTGTCCGCTGTACGGGTTGAGGTGGGTTGTCCCCTCGGTGTGGTCGTGGAACCACATCATCCGGGCGCTCTGCTGCATGGGGAAGTAGAGCGTGACCGCGCCCGCACCCGGGTCGGGCATGTCCGGCACGATCGCGTAGGCGGCGCCCTTCGGGTAGGACGTGACCTCGCCCGCCGGGGTGAACCACTGCAGCGGGGTGCCGTCACTGATCCACTGCGTCTCCGAGCCGTGCAGGTGCAGGACGGCCCGGTTCTGCTTGTACAGCTCGGTGCTGTTCAGGGGTCCGGTGCCGTTTCCGCACAGGGTGATGTCGACGGGCAGGAAGAGGTTGCCGGCCGCGCCGGTGGGCAACTGGTTGACCAGCTTGATCCGCACCGGGCGGTTCCGCCGGGCGTAGATGAGCGGACCACCGTAGTAGGGGCGGGGCGGTGGTGCCACGGTGTTGTGCCCGCTCGGGTCGGTGCCGTTGTTGATCTGCTTGTAGCCGCGCAGGCGGGTCGCCGGCAGGTCCTTGTGGAACTGCTGGGAGTACTGCTGGATGCCGATCTCGTAGTAGTCGCTGCCGGGGTAGGTGATGGTGTCGGGCACCGCAACCGGCAGGTAGTTGCCCAGGTCGTTCGCCTTGGTGGGGCCGATGCCGGGCAGCGTGTCGACGAACTTGCGCATCCCGGTGCCCGGCTGCACCACGCCCCCGACCACCGTCGGCAGCGGACTGTTCGCGTAGTTCGGGGTGAACCCGAAGTAGTCGGGCGGCGCGGCGGCCAGGGCCGCCTCGGCCGCGCTCTGCTTCGGGATGGCCACCTCGCGGATGGTTTCCTCGGACATGTCTTTACCTCCTCCCCGAGGGCCGCCGCAGCAGCGCCGCCCGCAGCCCGACGATCACTTTCCGTGACAAGTCAAGCCGAGCAACGTCGGGGAAGGAAGGGACCATTGGCCCGTCAAAGCGGGTTTGAGCTGGGCAAACGCCAATTCACGCCAACCGGACAGTCCTCGGCGGGAAAACCACGGTACGCATTCGCCGACACGGAGAAGCCCGGGCGACAGACGTCGCCCGGGCTTCTCGCGGTGGTGCGAGGTGGTTACGGTCGCGCGTTGGGCTTCAGCGGGGTCTTCACCGCGGCGTAGGCGTCGACGATGCCGTAGCCGTAGAAGCCGCTGAAGTTCAGCGAGCCCGCGCAGTACGCGTTGAACTCGTCGCTCCGGCCCTCGTTGGTGTAGGTCTGCAGCCGCGGCTCCGGGCAGGCGTGCTCGGCCGCCGTCCGGTAGAGGTGCTGCTCGACCTGGTCCGGCGCCATGCCGTAGCCGTCCCGGCCCTGCTTCTTGCCCCACTTGCTGACGATCAGCGCGGCCACACCGGCGGCGTGCGGGGACGCCATCGAGGTGCCCTGGAGGTAGGTGTACCAGCCACACTCACCCTTGGCGGTGCACTGCTTGAACACCGAGTTCTCGAAGCCGGCCACGATGTTGCCGTCCTCGTCGACCGACCCTTCCTCCTGGAGCACCTTCTTCGGGTACGTGGAGAGGATCATGTTGGCGTCGGCACGGTAGGTGTCGGTGCCGAAGCCGTCCCGGAACCAGCCGCCCGGGGCCGCCACCGAGGTCTGCTCGGTGCCGTAGTTCGAGTAGTCGGCCTTCTTGCCGGACGGGCCGACCGCCGACACGCTGATCACGTGCGGGCCCTCGGTGGGCAGGTCCCAGCAGCTCGCGTTGTCGATCGGCCGCGGGTACGGGTCGGCGCCGTAGTCGGGGCTGCTCACGTCGGTGCGCGGGTCGCCCAGGTCCTCGTGGTTGTTGCCCAGCGCGCCGACCAGCGTGACGCCCTTGCGGTGGGCGAAGGTCAGCGCCCGCTTCATGGCCTCGATGATGGTCCGCTGCTCGGCCTGCGCCTCCGGCGAGTCGGCCGGGTTCGCGGCGCAGTTGTAGAGCCACGGGTCGACGTAGAAGGACATGTTGACCACGTCCAGCCCGGAGCGGCCGGCGTGCACCAGCGCGTTGACCACCGGGTTGAGGAAGAAGTAGCCGCTGTCCTGGCCACCCTTCAGCTCGACCAGGGAGATCTTCGGGGCCACGCCGGAGAGGCCGAAGCCGTTGGCGGCGGCGCCGATCGTGCCGGCGACGTGCGTGCCGTGGCCGCCGTCGTCGGTGCCGACCGGGTCGAGGCAGCTCGCCACCTCGCACGGGCCGTCGACGTCGGGAAGGTCCGGGGCGAAGTTGCGCGACAGCGCCCAGTTGAAGTTCGGGGCCAGGTCGGGCTGGCTGGCGTCGACGCCGGTGTCCAGCACGCCGACGGTCACCCGGCGGTCACCCGGCTCGATCTTGCGGGCCTGGTCGGCCCGGATCATGTCCAGACCCCAGAGCTTGTCGTCCAGCGGGTCCATCTTCTTGGCGTTGCCCTTGGCAGCCTTGCCCTTGGCCGCGGCGGCGGCCAGCAGGTGTTCCTGCTCGACCCGGTCCAGCTTCGGCTTGCGGCCGATCGCCTTCTCCTCGGCCGCACCGACCAGCGCGCCGGCGGCGGTGGCGCGGCTGGCGAAGTCCGCCCGCTCACTGGTCACCTGGAAGAGGCCGACGTCGTCGGTGCGGGAGACGACCGTGCCGCCGGCCGCCTTGATCGCGGCGATCGCGGCGTCGGTGGAGACGCCGTTCTCCGCCAGCACGGTGAAGGTCCGGGTGTCCGACGGCGCGGCGGTCGCCGGGACACCCAGGCCGGTCACCGTGAGTGCCAGCGAGGCCGCGACCGCGACCGCACCGGCGGTGAAGCGCTTGCTCACCACATCAGATCCTCTCGTTGAGGGACGTGGCAGTCATCCCACAACATGGACGCGGGTTTCGCCAGGGGCCCGTCCGGAATAGCCCTCAATCAGGCATTCGCGCTCGTCACATCGATCAGCACGCCGGGCAGGTCGGTCAACGTGGACACCTCGGCGTCGGGTCGGAGGCCGGGCGGGCGCGGCAGGCCGCCCCGGTTGAGCCAGACGGCCCGCAGGCCGGCCCGCTGGGCGGCGATCACGTCGTGTTCCGGCGAGTCGCCCACGTGCACGACCCGGGCGGCGGGCAGCCCGGCGGCCACCACCACGGCGGCGAAGAACTCCGGTGCCGGCTTCTTGGGCAGGCCACCCTCGTGGGCGTACAACGCGAAGGCGAACTGGCCGGCGAGGCCGCAGCGTTCGGCGCGGCTGTTGCCGTTGGTGGCGAAGCCCAGCAGGTGGTGCGGTCGCAGGGCGGCCAGCGCCGGCAGCGCGTCCGGGAACGGCCGACTCAGGGCGTACCGGCGGGCGAAGAAGAGCGCGGCGAACTCGTCGAGGTGGGCGCCGAGCCCGGCCCGCTCCAGCGACCGGGCCAGCGCGGCCCGCCGGATCTCCTGCACCGGGGCCGCGCTGAGCGCCCCGAACACCGAACCCCAGTCGCCCTCCAGGTCCGCGAGCGAGACCTCGGCCGCCGCCGGGGTCCGCCGCCGCATCTCCTCGAGTACGGCCGCCAGCGCGCCGGTGACCGCCGGGCGCAGGTCGACGAGGGTCTCGTCGGCGTCGAAGACGACGGCGGTGCGGTGGCCGCTCATCGGTCGCCGCTCAGCGCCGGCTCGGCCGGGGTCGGCGCGACCGCCCCGGCGGCGGACCGCAGCTCGTCCACCCGGACCAGGGCGACGCCGCCGACGATGAGCGCCCCGCCGGCAAGCTGGACCACGGTCGGCAGCTCGTCCAACACCAGCCAGGCGATCAGCACGGCGAACATCACCTCGGTCAGCCCCACGAACGAGGAGAGCCGGGCGCCGAGCAAACGCGTGCCCGCCACCCCGGTCAGGTAGGCCACGACGGCGGCGATCAGCGACAACCCGGCGATCGGCACCAGCCAGCTCACCCGGTGGCCGGCGAAGCTGACGTCGGCGGTGCCGGCGGCCAGCGGAAGGGCCCCGACCGCACCGAGCAGCAGCAGCGCGAGGGCGCCGACGGCCATGCCGCCGCTCGCCATCACCACCGACGGCAACTCGTCGTCGAGGCGGCCGGCGATGACGAAGTAGCCGGCCAGGCCCACCCCGGCGCCGAGCCCCCAGAGCACGCCCACCGGGTCGAGCCGGCCCGCGCCGGTGAGGTCGAGGACGAACACCAGGCCCACCAGGGCGGTCAGCGAGCCGGCCACGGTCAGCCGCCGGGGGCGCTGGCCGTGGACCAGCCACATCCACCCGACCACCAGCACGATGCCGAGGTATTCCAGCAGGAGCGCGACGCCGACCGGCAGGTAGCGGACCGCGTTGAAGAAGCACGCCTGGGCCATGGCCACGCCGAGCAGCCCGAACAGCACCACCGGGAACGCGTTGCGGCGCAGCACCGGCCACCGGCCGCGCAGCGCCAGCAGGGCGGGCACGGCCAGCACCAGGGCGGCGATGCCGACCCGGGCGATCACCACCGCCACGGCCGACCACTCGCCGCTGATCAGCGGTCGGGCGAACGTGCCCGAGGTGGCGAACGTGAGCGCGGAGAGCAGGGCCAGGCCGAGCCCGGCGCCGGACCGTTCACGCATCGGCAACTCCTGGTCATTGGTGAAGGAGCGTTACGCTGATGACGCTAGGGGCACCGTCCGACAGGAGTCAAGTTGCTTTTCGCTCATGACACCGAGTGCGCGCTGGTCGCCGCCGCCGCGCTGGTGAACACCGCCGGCCCGGACCGGGAGGGCCTGCCCGACGTGGCCGCGCTCGACAGGTTCTTCACCGCTTACGGGTGGAGCGGCCGGCACGAGCACACCGACGCCGAGCTGCGCCAGGTCCGGGCGCTGCGACCACGGCTGCGCCGGATCTGGGACGCCGACACCGACGAGGTGGTGGAGATCGTCAACGCGCTGCTGCGCGAGTCCCGCGCGCTGCCGCAGCTCATCCGGCACGACGACGAGCCGTACCATCTGCACGCCGTGCCCCGCGACGCGCCGCTGGCCACCCGGATGGCGGTCGAGGCCGCGATGGCCCTGGCCGATCTGGTCCGGATGAACGAGCTGAGCCGGCTGCGCCACTGCGACCACCCCGACTGCGACGACGTGCTGGTCGACCTGTCGAAGAACCGGTCCCGCCGGTTCTGCGACGGTGGCTGCGGCAACCGGGCCGCGGTCAGCGCCTACCGGGCACGCAGGGCCGCGTCCCACTCCTGACGCACCCCCGGCCAGTCCGACCGGGTCAGCTCGTACTCCACCTCGCCGTGCTCCGTACCCGGGATCGGGTCGTCGAACGTCAGGTGGAACGTGCGGACGAAGCGCAACCCGGCCCGGGCCATCACCGCGCGGGACCTGTCGTTCACCGCCATCGTCTGCGCCCACACCCGCCGCACCCCGACCGTGTCGAACGCGTGCCGCACCAGCGCCCGCGCCCCCTCGCTGGCCAGCCCGTGCCCCCAGGCCGCGCGACGCAGCCGGTAGCCCAGCTCCGCCTCGGCGCCGTCGTGGGACGGGTCGAGCGCGTGCCAGCCGAGGAACTCGCCGGTGAACCGGTCGAGAGTGGCCCAGCGGCCGAGGCCGGGATGCCGGTCGTACTGCGCCAGCAGCCGGGGCAGCATCTCGCCTCGAACCGTCGCGGCCGGCGTCGGCTCGCCGCCGGTCAGGAACCGCATCACCTCCGGGTCGGCGTCCAGCGCGACCAACCGGTCCGCGTCGTCCACGGTGAACCGGCGCAGCGTCAACCGCGCGGTCTCCAGCAACACCCCGTCGTCAGCCACGGTCGGATCATCCCGCCGTCCCCGGCGCCCGAGCGAGGCATTTACCGCCGCGGTGGCGCGGCGACGAAAACCCGCCAGGGGTACGCGTCGAAGGTGAGCACCGGTCCCGCCGGGTCCTTGCTGTCCCGCACCCCGACCACGCCCGGCAGGTCGACAGCGACCTCGACACAATCATTGCTCTGGGCACTCCGGCGGCTCTTGCGCCAGGTGGCGCCGCTCAGATCCACGACTCCGCCACCTCCCTCACGAACTCGATGGACTCCTGCGGGGGCAACGCCTCACCGAGGATAGCCTCCCAGACTCGCTGGACGAGGCCGAGATCCGCCGGTTGATCAACCTCTTGGCCACCCGCCAGTGTGGCCATGAACGCCAGATCGGCTCCGTCCCGCAGGGTCGCCAGAATGAACGGACCGCCGAGGCCCGGATACTCCAGAGCGGACCGCGGCACGACATGCAACCGGACCCGCGGATGCTCGGTCACGATCCTGGCCAGATGCGTCGCCTGGTCGCACATCGTCTTGCGGGTGCCGACCTGCCGGCGCAGCGCGGCTTCGTCCAACACTGCCCACAACCGTGGTGGGTTCTCGTCGTAAAGAAGGCGCTGTCCCTCCATGCGCTCGGTCAACCGGTGCTCGACAACGTCCGGTTCGAGCACGCCGCCCGCCTCGAAGACGGCGCGGGCGTATGCCTCGGTCTGGAGCAGGCCGGGCACGTACAGCGGCTCGTACCAGCGCAGCACCCGCGACTGCGCGACGATCTCGCCCCGGCCCCGCAGCCAGGGCTGGGCGCGGTCCAGGCTGACCAGTTCGGTGAGCATCCGGCCGAAGAGGCCGCCGGCGTCGAGCGCCTGGTCGACCAGCTCCACGTACTTCGCGGTCGGCGGCTGGTGACCCAACTTCACCGCGCTCACCATCGACGCCGAGTAGTTGACCGCCCTGGCCAGCTCCTCCTGGCTCAAGCCGCGTCGAACCCGGGCCCGGCGCAGCTCGGCGACCAGGAAGGCCGCCGCCGTCATCTGCCCGTCCGCCATCCAGCCGCCCTCCAACGCCGGGTCGGTCAACTCCGACGGCGTGCCACCGACCCGGCGGCCCGCCGCAGCGTGCCTCGCGCAGCGCGCGCAAAGCCTTCCGAGCGTAGTCGTGCCATCAGCAGACTGTGAAGCGCGACGTTCGTGCTCCGATCCCCCGGGCACGGCGTCGCGGTGGGACCGCCCGCTCCCCCGGCCGGGCGGTCCCACACCCGCCGGGGCGGCGACATCACCAACGACTCAGCTCGAAAGGGACTGGCATGCCCCCACCCGACCGGCCGCACCTGGCGTTACGCCCGCTCTGGCTCTGCCGTACGTGCGGCGCCCCCTGGCCATGCCCGGAGGCGCGCCTCACCCTGGTCGGCGAGTACGCCACCGACCCGGTCGGGCTGAGCGTCTATCTCTGCGGCGTGCTCCACGAGACGACCGCCGACCTGCACCGGCTCCACCCCGACCACCGGCTCGACCCGGCCGCCCTGTTCGACCGCTTCCTCGGCTGGGCCCGGCGGCGGGCGACGCCCTGACTCAGGGGTGCGTCATCCGCAGCAGGTCCAGCGCCTCGTCCAACTGGGTCTCGGTGAGCTTGCCCGAGTCGACATGGCCGCGGGAGATCACCACCTCACGGATGGAGACCTGCTTGGCCAGCGCCTCCTTGGCGATCGAGGCGGCCTCGTCGTAGCCGAGGTGGCGGTTGAGCGGGGTGACGATCGACGGCGACCCTTCCGCGTACGCCAGGCAGACCTCGGCGTCCGCGACCAGGCCGGCCACCAGGCGCTCGGCGAAGAGCCGGCTGGACGCGGCGATCAGCTTGATCGACTCCAGCAGGTTGCGGCCCATGACCGGGAGCATCACGTTCAGCTCGAAGTCGCCCTGCGAGCCGGCGAAGGCCACCGCCGCGTCGTTGCCGATCACCTGGGCGCAGACCTGGCGCATCGCCTCGGCCACCACCGGGTTGACCTTGCCGGGCATGATCGACGAACCGGGCTGGAGATCGGGGATGCGCAACTCGCGCAGGCCCGCGCGGGGCCCGGAACCCATCCAGCGTACGTCGTTGGCGATCTTGTACAGGCCGACCGCGACGGTGCGGAGCTGACCCGACGTCTCCACCAGCGCGTCCCGCGCGCCCTGCGCCTCGAAGTGGTTGCGCGCCTCGGACAGCGGCAGGCCTGTCGAATCCCGCAGCCGCCCGATCACCTTGCCCGCGAAGCCCAGCGGCGTGTTGATCCCGGTGCCCACCGCGGTGCCCCCGAGCGGCAGCTCGGCCAGCCGGGGCAACGCCATCTCCAGCCGCTCCACGCCGTAGCGGACCTGCGCGGCGTAGCCGCCGAACTCCTGCCCCAGCGTCACCGGGGTGGCGTCCATCAGGTGCGTCCGGCCGGCCTTGACGACGGTTTCGAACTCGGCCGCCTTGGCCTCCAGCGCCATGGCGAGCTGGGTCAACGAGGGAAGCAGATCCTCCACCACGAACTGGGTGGCGGCCAGGTGGATCGAGGTCGGGAACACGTCGTTGCTGGACTGCGACGCGTTGACGTGGTCGTTCGGGTGGACGTCCCGGCCCAGCTCACGGCTCGCCAGGGACGCGATCACCTCGTTGGTGTTCATGTTGGACGACGTGCCGGACCCGGTCTGGAACACGTCCACCGGGAACTGGTCGTCGTAGCCGCCGGCGACGACGTGCGCGGCCGCGACGGCGATCGCCTCGGCCACGTCCGCGTCGATCACCCCCAACTCACCGTTGACCTGGGCCGCCGCACCCTTGATCTGCGCCAGCGCCTTGATCTGGGCCGGTTCGAGCCCGCGCCCGGAGATCGGGAAGTTCTGCACCGCGCGCTGCGTCTGCGCCCGCCACAGCGCCTCGGCGGGCACCTCCACCTCGCCCATCGAGTCGCGTTCGATCCGGTAACCGGTCGCCTCTGGAGTCGTCACGGATCCCATCCTGCCGCGCCGCCCGCCGACGTGCAGCGGAACGCGCGCCGGTCTCAGCCCAGCTCGGCCAGCAACTCCTCGGTGGCCCGCCGGTCCGGCGACTCGATCTGGACGAACAGCGCCAGCGCCCGGCTGGCGTACCGGTGCGCCTGCTCCGGGTCGGTCCACCGCAGGCACCGGGCCATGCCGTCCAGCGCCCGGGCCTGCTCGTAGCGGGCGCCGAGCCGGGTGGCGTCGGTGAGCACCCGGCGGTGCAGGTCCAGCGCGCTCGCCTCGTCGCCCTGGTCGAGGATCGCCCGGGCGAGCAGGTTGCGGGAGGCGCACTGCCCGACCAGGTCACCGGCGTCGTTGATGGCGACCAGCGCCTCCCGGTGCAGGGCCGCGGCCAGGTCGGGTCGGCCCTCCTCGCGCTCGATCACGCCCAGCTCGTTGAGCAGCTCACCCTCGCCGAACCGGTTGCCGGTGCGGCGCTTCACGGTCAACCCGGCCCGCAGCAGCCGCCGCGCCGGCTCCCGTTCCCCGCGCTGGCGCCGGGCCATGCCGAGATGGCCGATGGCGTTGCCGATCTGGCGCAGGTCGCCGCTCTGCCGGGCGACGCCCAGGTGATGGCGGCACATCCGCACGGCCTCGTCGGTGCGCCCGCTCCACAGCAGCGTGAGCGACAGGTTGTTGAGCAGGTTGGCCAGCGGCGCCGGGCCGTCCGACTCCCGGAAGAACGCCCGGGACGCCTCCAACGTCTCGATCGCCCGCCGGAACTGCAGACCCACCGCGTACGCCGTGCCGAGGTTGGCCACCGCGCCCCGCAGCTCCCCCGTCAGGCCGAGCCGCCGGTAGATCCCGACCGCCACCTCCATCTGCCGGATCGCCTCGGCGAAGCGCGCCCGCCGGTAGTTGGCCGAGGCGAGATAGTTGTGCATGGTCGCCACGGCCTTGTCGTCACCCAGCCGCTCGGCGGCCCGCAGGCCGACCCGGTGCGTCTCGATCAGGTCGTCCAGGTGACCGCCGTCGAAGTTGACCGCCCACCCGGCGCGGGCGAGCTGCCAGCTCTGCTGGAGGAAGCCCTCCGCCTCGGCCAACTGCACCAGCGCGGCCAGCGTCGCCCGGTTCTCCTCGATCCAGGTGCGGCCCAGCCCGACCGTGGCCGCCACCAGGTCGGGCCGCAGTGGGTCCGCCAGCGCGAACAGATCGCGCGGCACGGCGAGTTCCAGCGACAACGCGATGGTCGCGGCGACCTGCAGGTGATGATCGAGGAGCCGGGCGAGCGCCGCCCGCCGCTCCTCGGCCGTCTCGCGCTCCGCGCCGAGGGTACGCGCGTACTCCCGGATCAGGTCGTGCAGGCCGAAACGGCCCGGTTCCACCTCCTCGACCAGGTGCGCGTCGACCAGTTCGTCGAGCGCGTCCTGCGCGTCGGCGAGCGGGAGATCCGCGAGCACGGCCGCCACCCGGTTGTCGGCTCGGGCGCCCGGGTGGAGCCCGAGCAGCCCGAACACCCGCTGGGCGGCCGGCGACACCTGCTCGTACGACAGCGCGAAGGCCTGGGCCACCGACCGTTCCCCGGCGGCCAGTTCGGCCAACGGGTCGGCGGCGGTGGTCAGCCGCTCGGCCAGGTCAGCCACCCGCCACCGCGGTCGGTGTGCGAGGCGCGCCCCGGCCAGCCGCAACGCGAGCGGGAGGAGCCCGCAGCGACGGGCCACCTCCGCGGCAGCTTCCGGCTCGGCCGCGACCCGCTCCACCCCGGCCACCCGGGCCAGCAACTCGACCGCCTCGTCGAGGTCCAGCACCGGCAGCGACGACGGGCGGCCCTCGTCCAGACCGATCAGGCGGCGGCGGCTGGTGATCAGCACCAGGCAGTCCGGACCGTTCGGCAGCAGCGGTGCGACCTGCGCCGCGTCCGCCGCGTTGTCCAGCACCACGACCGCCCGTCGTTCGGCCAGCTCGGAACGCCACATCGCCAGCCGGTCGGCGGCGTCGACCGGCACCCGCTCGGCCGGCACGCCGAGCTGCCGCAGCAGGGTCGCCGCCGCGGCGGCGGTGGTCAGCGGGCTGCGCGCACTGTGCCCGTGCAGGTCGACGAAGAGCTGTGCGTCCGGGAACCGGTCCGCCAGGGCGGTCGCCACCTGGACGGCGAGCGTGGTCTTGCCGCTGCCCGCCATGCCGTCGACCAACTGGACCCGGACCCCGTCCTGCTCGATCTCCTTGACCAGCCGGGCCACGGTCTGCTGCCGCCCGGTGAAGTCGCTGATCGCCCGGGGCAGCGCCCGCACCGGGCCGGTGGCCCGGCTCTCCGTCCCGCCCAGTGCCAGGTCACCGGCGAGCACCCGCTGGTGCAGCTCCTGCAACGCCGTACCCGGTTCGATGCCCAGCTCGTCGGCGTAGATGCGCCGGCCCTCGCGGTAGACGGCGAGCGCGTCGGCCTGGCGACCGACCGCGGACAGGGCCAGCATCAACTGCCCCCGCAGCCGTTCGCGCAGCGGGTTGCGTTCGACCGCCTCGGTGAGCTCGTCGATCAGCTCGGCCGCCCGGCGCAACCGCAGCTCGACGTCGACGCGCTCCTCCAGCACCGCCAACCGTTGCTCGTCGAGGATCTGCGCCCGCCGCCGCACGCTCCGGGCGGGGATGCCGGCCAGCGCGGGACCGCGCCAGAGCGCCAGCGCGGACCGGAACTGCCGGCACGCCTCGCCCACCTGGCCGGCGACCACCTGCGCGCGGGCGGCCTCCACGGTCCGGGCGAACACCTCGGCGTCGAGGTCGTCCGGCTCGACCCGGACGCCGTAGCCGGCCGGATCGGTGACGATGGTCTCGGCGGGCAGCCCCAGCACCACGAACCGGTGCCGCAACCGCGAGACGCAGATGTGCAACTGGGCCCGGGCCGTGGCCGGCGGGCGTTCCTCCCAGACCGCGTCGATCAGCTCGTCGAACGGCACCACCCGGCCGGCGCGCAGCAGCAACAGGGCGAGCACGGTCCGGTCCCGACCTGCGGTGACGGTGGCTTCGCCACCGCCCACCCGCAGGGGTCCCAGGATCCCGAACCGCATGCGCGCCCCCGTACGCCCCTTGGTCACTTCCTGGAGCGTAACGCGGTGGTCACCGAACGCCGCGTGGAGGTGATAGAGATCTGATAGACGTTCGAGAGCGGCGGCGTCCACACTCATCCCGGGTTGCTGTCGGTGACGGCATCCGACGGGGGCGGTGCGCTCGCCGGGCCGAGAGGTCGGGCGAGCGCACCGATGTCGCTCAGCGGCGGCCGACCGTGAGCACCGGCTTGGTGACCTCGGCGAAGAAGTCGTTGCCCTTGTCGTCGACCACGATGAAGGCCGGGAAGTCCTCCACCTGGATCTTCCAGACCGCCTCCATCCCCAGCTCGGGATATTCGAGCACCTCGACGTGCTTGATGCAGTCCTGGGCGAGCCGGGCCGCCGGGCCGCCGATCGAGCCGAGGTAGAACCCGCCGTGGGTGCCGCAGGAACGGGTGACCTGGGCGGACCGGTTGCCCTTGGCCAGCATCACCATCGAGCCGCCGGCGGCCTGGAACTTCTCCACATAGGCGTCCATCCGGCCGGCCGTGGTGGGGCCGAACGAGCCGGACGCGTAACCCTCGGGGGTCTTCGCCGGGCCGGCGTAGTAGACCGCGTGGTCGCGCAGGTATTGCGGCATCGGCTCACCGGCGTCCAGCCGCTCGGCGATCTTCGCGTGCGCGATGTCCCGCGCGACGACGAGCGGGCCGGTCAGCGACAGGCGAGTCTTCACCGGGTATTTCGACAGCTCCGCGCGGATCTCGGCCATCGGCCGGTTGAGGTCGACGCGGACCACCTCCTCGGCGTCCAGCGTCTCGTCGGTGACGTCGGGCAGGAACCGCGCCGGGTCGGTCTCGAGTCGCTCCAGCCAGACACCCGACGGAGTGATCTTGGCGACCGCCTGCCGATCGGCCGAGCAGGACACCGCGATCGCGACCGGGCAGGAGGCGCCGTGCCGGGGCAACCGGACCACCCGCACGTCGTGGCAGAAGTAGCGCCCGCCGAACTGCGCCCCGATGCCGAAGTTGCGGGTCAACTCCAGCACCTCGGCCTCCAGCTCCAGGTCACGGAAGCCGTGCGCGCTCATCGAGCCCTGCGTCGGCAACGCGTCCAGATATTTCGCGGAGGCGTACTTGGCGGTCTTCAACGCGTATTCCGCGGAGGTGCCGCCGATGACGATCGCCAGGTGGTAGGGCGGGCAGGCCGCGGTGCCGATCAGCCGCAGCTTCTCCTCCAGGAACTGCATCATCCGCGTCGGATTCAACAGCGCCTTGGTCTCCTGGTAGAGGTAGGACTTGTTGGCCGACCCCCCGCCCTTCGCCATGAACAGGAACTTGTAGGCGTCGGGGTGGCCGTCCGGATCCTCGGCGTAGAGCTCCACCTGGGCCGGCAGGTTGCTGCCGGTGTTCCGCTCGTCCCACATGGTCAGCGGCGCGAGCTGCGAGTAACGCAGATTGAGCCGGGTGTAGGCCTGGTAGACGCCGCGCGAGATCGCCTCCGCGTCGGCGCCGTCGGTGAGCACGTGCCGGCCGCGCTTGCCCATCACGATCGCGGTGCCGGTGTCCTGGCACATCGGCAGCACCCCGCCGGCCGCGATGTTGGCGTTGCGCAGCAGGTCGAGCGCGACGAACCGGTCGTTCGGCGAGGCCGCCGGATCGTCGATGATCGACCGGAGCTGGGCCAGGTGGGCCGGGCGGAGGAAGTGGGCGATGTCGTGCATGGCCTCGGCGGTCAACGCGGTCAGCGCGGCCGGTTCCACGGTGAGGAACCGGCGGCCACCCGGGCCGTTGACGACGTCCACGCCCTCGTCGGTGACCAGGCGATATTCCGTCTGGTCGGGACCGGTCGGCAGCAGGGGTGCGTACGAGAAGGCGGCGGCACTGCTCATGACCGAAAAGCCTAGGGCAGACCGATCGATCGGTGACACCCGCAGGTGGGTCGTGGGACGCCGATCTCACCGGGCGTCACTTCCCGTCGGCGCAGAGTTCCTTCTTCGGCCCGCAACTGCCCTGGTCGTTCGGGGGACGCCAGGTGTCGGCCGGGTCCGGCGCCGGCACGGCGCCCTGCTCCGGTGCCGGCGCGCCGGCGGTGCCGGCGCCCCAGCGGACGTACCCGATCTCCCGGCCCTCTCCGACGATCATGCCGTTCGGACCGACCGCCAACGCGTTCGCCGAGGTACGCAGCTCGACCAGGACCCGGCCTCCGCGCGGCTCGACCGCGCTCAACCGGGACGGCTTGTCCTCGCTGATCACCGCCGCGTAGGGGGTGAGCGCCGCACCGCTCTTCTGACCGGCCGGGCGGGTCCACCGGGTCCGGTCGGCGGCCAGCTCGCGGCCGAGCAGGGAATCCTTGTCGGCGCTGCGCACCACCGCGTAGCGGTCGTCGACGGCGAGCAGCTTCTCCCCGTCCGCGCCGACCTGGAGCAGCCGGCCGTCGTAGCCGTCGAGCACCGCCTCGCGGCCGTCCGGGGCGACGCCGATCAGCACGTTCCGGGCACCCTGCGGATCCTCCCGCTGGACGCACCCGGCCGAATCCGCGGTGCGCAGGTTGATGCCGGTCCGCCGCCACACCTGCTGCCCGGTGGCCGGGTCGACGGCGGTGATGACGAAGTAGCAGCTCCCGTCGCGGGAGGTGGCCGCGATCCGGAGCAGCCGGCCGCCGACCACGGCGAGCCGCTCGTCCCGGCCGGGTTGGACGTTCTGCAGCACCCGGCCGGTGGCGGTGTCCACCACGTGCACCCGGCCGTCGACCGGGAAGCCGAGCAGCGGCGGGACCGACTCCGGCCCGGCCACCCCGCCGTCGATCCGGGTCGCGCCGAGGCGCCGGGTGCCGAGCAGCTCCGGGTTGTCGGCGAGTACGCCGCTGTGCACGCCGGGCAGGAACGCGCTCCACAGCGGAGCGGTGCCGCGCGGCTCCCAGGCCCGCAGGGTGCAGTCGGTGGGTTGCACGCAGTAGGCGTCGAGCAGCAGGTTGCGGTAGGTCCAGACCGCGATCGCGCGATCGTCGCGGCGACGGGTCACGCCGGAGGACGGGTCGAGCACCTCGTACCCCTTGTCCAGCAGCTTGCCCACCGCGACGACCGACTCCCGGCCGCTGCCGGCCACCGCCGACCAGTCGGCCTTGCGCTCCCAGAGCTGGCTGCCGTCGGCGAGCTTGCGCGCCTCGATCCGGGTGCGCTGCTCCACGACCACGGTGTCGCCGGCGATCGTGACGCTGCGCGGGGTGCCGCCGACGCGCTGCTGCCAGACCACGTCCGGCTCGGAGATCGGCTCGCTCCGGTCGACCCAGTCCCACAGGCGGGGGAACGGGTTCCACACGCCGGTGGCGGCGAGCACGACCACGGTGATGAGCCCGAGCAGCAACCAGCCGCGTACGCCTAGGCCCTTCACACCGACACGGTAGCGACGATCACCGTTCTCCCGGGCCCCGTGCGGGGCGTGTCGCGCCGCTTCTTGCTCGGCCCCGGATGTTAAGAGGGGCCCCTTCCTCTACCGAATGCGTTAAGCGGGGGCCCCTCCTTACCCCCGGGCCGCGGAGCGCACCAGCGGCAACGTGCGGTAGGGGATCTGCTCCGCCAGCGCGATGATCGTCGAGGCGCGCCGGATGCCCTCCGAGGCGACGATCTGGTCGATGACCCGCTGGAGGTCGGTGTTCGAGCGGGCCACGATGCGGCAGAGCAGGTCGCTGGAGCCGGTGATGGTGTGCGCCTCCAGCACCTCCGGGATGGCCGCCAGGTGCGCGGTGACCTGGTCGTGGCCGTGCCGCTGGCTGATCTCCAGAGTGACGAAGCTGGTCACCCCGAAGCCGATCGCGGCCGGCGAGATCTCCGGCCCGAACCCGCCCACCACGCCCCGCCCGACGAGCTTGTCCAGCCGGGCCTGGACCGTGCCCCGGGCCACCCCGAGCCGCCGCGAGCACTCCAGCACCCCGATCCGGGGTTCCTCGGCGAGCAGTTCGATCAAGCGGGCGTCCAGTTCGTCGAGCTGTGCATCCTGACCAGTGTTCATGGTGATGCACCGTACCGAATGCGCAACCTGACCAGGAATTTCGACAACTATTGCCCACCACCCGGCGGTCCGGAGATGCTCGCCGGAAGCACATCCACGGCGGCCCACGAGGCCGGCCGGTACGCGAGGGAGGCCACCATGACCCAGGCGATCGACCGACCCCAGTCCACCGACGAGGCCGACGCCGACGTTCTCGTCGGCGCCGTCGACCACGACATCAGCCGGGACCCGTTCCCGGTGAAGGGCCTCGACCACCTGCACTTCCTGGTCGGCAACGCCAAGCAGGCGGCGCACTACTACTCCACCGCCTACGGCATGACCTGCGTGGCCTACCGGGGCCCCGAGCAGGGCTACCGGGACCACGCGCAGTACGTGCTGACCAGCGGCTCGGCCCGGTTCGTGCTGACCGGCGTGGTCCGCCCGGACGCCGACGGCGCGGAGCACGTGGCCAAGCACAGCGACGGCATCTCCGACATCGCGCTGGAGGTGCCGGACGTGGACGCCGCGTACGCGCACGCCACCGCGCAGGGCGCCACCGGCCTGCTGGAGCCGCACGACGTCACCGACGAGCACGGCACCGTCCGGATGGCGTCCATCGGCGCGTACGGGGACACCCGGCACACGCTCGTCGACCGCTCCCGCTACACCGGCGTGTTCCTGCCCGGCTTCGTCGCCCGCGGCCCGATCGTGGACCGACAGCCGATGATCGACGCCGGCCTCCAGCCGAAGCGCTTCTTCCAGGCCGTCGACCACGTGGTCGGCAACGTGGAGCTGGGCCGGATGGACGAGTGGGTCGAGTTCTACAAGCGGGTCATGGGCTTCACCAACATGGCCGAGTTCGTCGGCGACGACATCGCCACCGACTACTCCGCGCTGATGAGCAAGGTGGTCGCCAGCGGCACCCGCAAGGTGAAGTTCCCGCTCAACGAGCCGGCGGTGGCCCGCAAGAAGTCGCAGATCGACGAGTACCTGGAGTTCTACCGGGGCCCCGGCGCCCAGCACGTCGCGGTGGCCACCAACGACATCCTGGCCAGCGTCGACGCCATGCGGGCGGCCGGCGTCGAGTTCCTGGACACCCCGGACTCCTACTACCAGGACCCGGAGCTGCGCGCCCGGATCGGCAACGTGCGGGTGCCGATCGAGGAGCTTCAGTCCCGCAAGATCCTGGTGGACCGGGACGAGGACGGCTACCTGCTGCAGATCTTCACCAAGCCGGTCCAGGACCGCCCGACCGTCTTCTTCGAGTTGATCGAGCGGCACGGCTCCCTCGGCTTCGGCAAGGGCAACTTCAAGGCCCTGTTCGAGGCGATCGAGCGGGAGCAGGAGAAGCGCGGCAATCTGTGACACTGTCCGCGTGACCCAGCCTCCCCCGAACACGACGCCGCCGCCCGCCGGGCCCCCGCCCGTGGGCGGCGGCTTCGCGCCGCCCACGCAGCACACCCCGCCGGCGTACGCGGGCCTGCCCGGTTATCCGCCACCCCCACCCGGCTACGTGCCGCACCCGCCGCTCGCCCCGCCCGCGGTGGCGCCGGACGGGCGGCCGCTGGCCAGCTTCGGTGACCGGCTGCTGGCCTGGCTGATCGACACCGCGGTGGCCTCGGCGGTGGCGATGGTGCTGTTCCTGCCGGTCTTCCTGTGGATCGTCTTCCGGGTGGTCGACGACCTGGACGCGGCCGGCCCGGAGGGGCCCGATCCGGCCATGGTCTGGACGGAGATCTTCTTCCCGCTGCTCGCCGCCGAGCTGGGCCTCTTCCTGGTGGTGCTGGTCTTCTACTGGCTCTACCACGTCGAGTACGCCCGCCGCAGCGGGCAGACGGTGGGCAAGAAGGTGATGAAGCTGCGGATCGTGCCGGCGCAGCCCGGTGCCACGCTCACCCGGGGCATGCTCGGCAAGCGCTACCTGGTCGAGTTCGTCGCCGGGTCGCTGGTGCCGTTCCTCAGCTACCTCGACGGTTTCTGGCAACTCTGGGACAAGCCCTGGCAGCAGTGCCTCCACGACAAGTTCGCGAACACGGTCGTCGTTAAGGTTGGACCGTGAGCGAGCGCAGCGAGGCACGACCGTGAGTTTGGAACCCGGCTGGTACGTCGACCCCGCCGAACCGGAGACCCGCCGCTGGTGGGACGGGGAGGGGTGGATCGGCGCGCCGATCCCGGTCGACGTCACCCCGCCCGACGGTCCCCCGCCCGCCGAGCCCGAGCCGGCCGCGACGCCGGCCCCCGGCGCGACCGCCGACCGGTCGGCCGTCGGCGCGTCGGGCCCGGTCCCGACGTCCGGCGCGCCCGGCCAACCGGGCCAGCCCGGACCGTGGCCCGGCCAGCCGGGGCAGGCCGGACCGTGGCCGGGGCAACCGGGCCAGCCGGGTCAGGCCGGGTCGTGGCCCGGGCAACCGGGCCAGGCCGGACCGTGGCCGGGGCAGCCCGGTCAGCCGGGGCAGCAGGGGCCGCCGCCGGGCTGGCCGTACCCGCAGTGGCCGGGCCGACCGCCGATCCCGCGCCCGCACGGGCTGCCGCTCGCCTCGTACGGCGCCCGGCTGGTCGCCCGCCTGATCGACCTGGGCGTGGTGTTCCTGCTCAACGCGCTGGTCAACGGCTGGTTCGTCTGGAAGTACTTCGAGGCGATCTCCCCCTACCTACGGGAGACGATGCGTCGCGCGGTGAACGGGGACACCTCCACCGAGGGGCTGCCCCAGATCGACGACCAGGCCGGCGGGTTGCAGGTCGTCATCCTGCTGATCGCCACCGCGCTCTGGTTCGCCTACGAGGTGCCGTCGATGGCGGCGCGCGGGCAGACGTTCGGCAAGCGGGTGGCCGGCGTACGCGCGCTGCCGGTCGAGGCGGACCAGCCGCTCGGCTTCGGCCGGGCCTTCCGGCGCTGGAGCACGCTCGGGATGCCCACGCTGCTCTGGTACTGCTGCGGGCTGGGCCTGGTGCTCCAGTTCGTCGACGCCGTCTCGCCGCTGTTCGACCAACCACTGCGCCAGGCGCTGCACGACAAGCGGGCGCAGACCGTGGTGGTCCAGCTCCCCCGCAACCGCCCCGATCCCCGTACCGCCCCGCACGACCGCGCCGACCCCCCGGGAGACACCCCATGACCGACACCGGACGTCACCAGCCTCCGCTGCGGCTCACCCGCGCCGACCTCGACGCGCTGCCCAACTACGTGCCCGGCCGCAGCCCCGCCGACCTGGCCCGCGAGCTGGGCCTGCCCGAGGCGATCAAGCTGGCCAGCAACGAGGTGCCGTACGGCCCGCTGCCCGGCGTGGTGGAGGCGGTCGCCGAGGCGGTAGCCGGTTCGCACCGCTACCCGGACATGGGCGTGGTGGCGCTGCGTCAGGCCCTCGCCGAGCGCTACGGCGTGGACGCCGACCGGATCGCCACCGGCTGCGGCTCGGTGGCGCTGGCCGAGCACCTGGTGCGGGCCACCTGCCTGCCCGGCGACGAGCTGATCTACTCGTGGCGCTCCTTCGAGGCGTACCCGATCATCGCGGCGACCAGCGGCGCGACCAGCGTGCGGGTGCCGAACGACGCCGGCCACGGGCACGACCTCGCGGCCATGGCGGCGGCGGTGACCGACCGGACCCGGATGATCCTGGTCTGCAACCCGAACAACCCCACCGGTACGGCGGTGCGCGGCGCCGAACTGGACCGCTTCCTCGACGCGGTGCCGGACGACGTGCTCGTGGTGATCGACGAGGCGTACCGGGAGTTCGTCACCGACGCCGAGGTGCCGGACGGCCTCAGCTACCTGGACCGGCCGAACGTGGCGGTGCTGCGCACGCTGTCCAAGGCGTGGGGCCTGGCCGGCCTGCGGATCGGCTGGCTGGTCGCCGCGCCGGCGGTGGCCGCCGCCGTGCGCAAGGTGGTCACCCCGTTCTCCACCAGCATGGCCGCCCAGGCCGGCGCGCTGGCCGCGCTGGCCCAGGCCGACGAGGTGGAGCGGCGCTGCGCGCTGGTGGTGGCCGAGCGGGACCGGGTCACCGAGGCGCTGCGCAAGTTCGTGCCGGACGTGCCGGAGAGTCAGGCCAACTTCGTCTGGCTGCCGCTGGGCGAGCGGGCGGTGGCGTTCGGCAAGGCGTGCGAGGCGCGTGGGGTGATCGTGCGGCCGTTCCCCGGGGACGGGGTGCGGGTCACCATCGGCACCCCCGCCGAGAACGACGCGTTCCTCACCGCCGCCGAAGCCGCCCTGGCGTAAGGAAGGGCCCCTTCTTAACGCCTGGCGTCGAGAAGGGGCCCCTTCTCACCGGCCGATCAGGTGGCGGCGATCAGGACCGGTTCGGCCATCAGGAACCAGCCCTGGTCGTCGTCGTCCGCGGTGGCGGTCTCGCGGACGCGCTCCACCGCGACGTAGCCGCCCACCGCGTACGCCCGGCCCGGCTGCCAGCCGATCCCGTCCCGGCCGGCCGTGAACACGAACTCGGACCGCGTCGCGCCGGTGAGCGGGTCGAGCGTGACCAGTTCCCGCCGGTCGGTCAGCAGGTGCACCCGGCCCGGCTCGGTGGCGAGCACCCGGGCCGGGTGGATGTCCGCCCGGCGCCACAGTTCCTCCCCGGTACGCGGGGACCGCCCGGTCACCACGCCGCCGGAGGTGTCCACCACCCGCTCGCCGTCCAGCGCCGACTCCGGGTCGTCCAGTCCCGGCGCGGCCGTCGGCTCGCCCGGATCCGTCACCAACCAGCCCCGACTGCCCCCACCGTCCGGTCCGGCGGTACGCAGGCCACGGCAGCCGGAGTGCCCGTCGCGGCAGCCGACCGGGGTGACCACGAGTCGGTCCGGCGCGTCCGGTGGCCGCCAGCGGGTGCGGACCACGCCGGTCGCCGCGTCCCGCAGCTCGACCGAGGGCGGCCCCGCGCAGGTGTCCACCCCGACCATCTCCCCGCTCGCGGTGCTGCCCACGTCGACCCGGCAGCCCCGGCCCACGTCCGCGCGCCAGAGCCGGCGGCCGTCGGTCAGGGCGTACCCGCCGACCGCGCCCGGGCCGGCGGCGAGCAGCACGTCGACGCCGTCGGCGGTGCGCGCCAGGTGCAGGCCGGCCGGGTCCCAGACCGTGGCGGCGAACGTGCGGCGGGGCTTCGGCACCGACCCCGGCGCCGGCCCGTCGGCCCGCCAGGACACCCGGCCGGTACGCGCGTCCAGTGCCACCAGCCTTCCGTCGGACCAGCGGCTGACCACCGTGGTGCCCTCGGCGAGCACCCCGACCAGCTTCGCCGGCCAGCGACGGTAGGACCAGAACGGGGTGACCCGGTGCCGGCCGGTGACCGGCTGGTCGGCGTACACCTGGCGGGCGCCGGCGTAGACGCGGAGCCGGCCGTCCACGACCAGCGGGGCCACCGGCAGCCGCCCGATCACCCCGGCGGTCGGCGCGGGCGCCGCCGGGTAGGGGTCGCGGGCCACGGTCTCGACCTCGGCCGGCGCCAGCACCCGGGCGACCACGGCGACCGACGCCGCGACGGCCAGCACCGCCACCAGCGCCACCACGGCCCGCCGCCTGCCGGTCTTCGCCATCCGCCACCTCCGCCCCGGCACCCTACCGGCCGGGGTTGAGCCACGATCCGGTTGCCCGGTGACGGACCCGGTCGGGCGCGGCGCGCGATCGGCCGCGACGAGCGAGCGCGTGGCGGGTCGGGCTCAGGCGGCCTCGGCGGAGCGGGCGGAACCGGCGGCCAGGGCCAGGTCGGCCAGGTCACGCCGGAGCGCGCCCTCCACCGCCCGGGCGGCCAGGCCGCCGAGGATCAGGGCCAGCACCCGACCGTACGGCCGGGTCGGCACCGCCTCCTGCTGGACGGTGACCTCGGTGCAGCCGCGTCGCCGCCGCTCGACAGTGCGCAGCGTCCAGGTGATCCGGTAGTCGACGCCGGCGCCGCGCGAGCAGAGCACCACCCGGCGCGGTGCGGTCGCCTCGACCACCTCGAACTCCTCCGCTTCGGAGCCGCCGTCCGGGCGGACCCGGGTCTCCCGCCACGAGGTGCCGGGGGAGAACCCGCCGCCGGTGAGCACCTCGACCGCGCCCACCGCGGAGAGCCAGTCGGCGCGGGCCGGGAGGTCGGTGAGCAGGCGCCACAGATCGGCGTCCTGCGCTTCGATGAAGGCGGAAACGGTCACCGTCGACATGGCACCTCCCGTGTCGTCCACGGTACGGGCCGTCACCGGTCGAGGGGAGCCCCAGAGTGACATTTCCACCACCGGCGCCCCGGACGGGGCGCCGGGGTCCGGCGGATCGGTCAGCCGCGGAAGGCGTCGCCGCGCAACGCCTCGACGAACGCGGTCCAGCCCGGCGGGCTCACCGCGAGCGTCGGACCGTTCTGGTCCTTCGAGTCGCGTACCCCCACCACGCCGTGCGCGGAGACCACGTTGGTGGCCACCTCGACGCAGAGGCCCTGATCGTTCGAGCGGCTGCTGGTGCGCCAGACGGCGCCGGTCAACTCGGTCATGCTCGGTCCTTCCTGTGTGCACTCCTCGCGTGCGCCCCCGGACCGGCACCGCCCGGGGTGCACACGACCCGCGTCGATCAACGCACCACGAAACGACCCCGGTCGCACAGTGGGTGCGATCCGGGGCCGTCGATACGGAAGGCGAATCTAGCGGGCCGGGAGGACCGTCCCGGTGACCTCGCCGAGCGCGATCGTGGTGCCGTCCGGGCCGGGCGCGTTGGCGGTGATCGTCACCGTGTCGCCGTCCTCCAGGAAGGTTCGCTGGCTGCCGTCGGCGAACTTCACCGGCTCGGCTCCGCCCCAGGTGAGTTCCAGGAACGAGCCGACCTGGCCGCGTTCCGGGCCGGAGACGGTGCCGGAGGCGTAGAGGTCGCCGGTGCGCAGGGACGCCCCGTTGACGGTGAGGTGGGCGAGCTGCTGGGCCGGGGTCCAGTACATGGTGGCGAACGGAGGCTCGGCGACCCGTTCGCCGTTCCACTCCACGCCCAGCGTGAGGTCCAGCCCGAGGTGCGGGGTGTCGCGGAGGTAGTCCTGCACCGGCGGGTCCTGGTCGGGCGCGGGCACGAACGCGTCGGCGAGCGCCTCCAGCGGCGTGACCCAGCCCGACACGGAGGTGGCGAACGACTTGCCGAGGAACGGGCCGAGCGGCTGGTACTCCCAGGCCTGGATGTCCCGGGCCGACCAGTCGTTGACCAGCACCACGCCGAAGACGTGGTCGGCGAAGTCGGTCACCGGCACGCGCTCGCCGAGCCGGCTCGGCACGCCGACCACGAAGCCGACCTCGGCCTCGATGTCGAGGCGGACCGAGGCGCCGGTGGTGGGGCCCTGCGCGCTGGCCCGCTGGCCGGTGGGACGGACCACCGGAGTGCCGGAGACGACCACCGTCCCGGCCCGGCCGTGGTAGCCGATCGGCACGTGCTTCCAGTTCGGCAGCAGCGGCGGCTGGCCGGGTCGGAAGATCTGCCCGACGTTCCCGGCGTGGTGCTCGGAGGAGTAGAAGTCGACGTAGTCGGCCACCTCGAACGGGAGCAGCATCTCGACCTCGACGACCGGTACCAGCAGCGGTTCCACCACCGGCCGGTGCGCCGGGTCGGTGAGCAGCTCGGTGACCCGCGCCCGGACGGCGCTCCACTGCGGCCGGCCGAGCGCCAGGAAGGCGTTCAGCGTGTGGTGACCCAGCGCCCCACCGGCGAGCACCAGACCGGCCGCCTCGGCGCCGGCCAGGTCGAGCACGAGGTCACCGATCCGGACGCCGATCCGCGGCTCGCGGTCACCGTGCCGGAACACGCCGTACGGCAGGTTCGTCACCCCGTACGGCGACCCCGCCGCCCCTTCAACCCAGCTCATGAGTCGTAGCCTCCGTTCACCAGCCCCAGCCGGATCAGATCGGTCAGTGGTTCGGAGATGCTGCACGAGCCGTACCCGACCCAGAGCGGGCGCGGGGCCTCGCGCCGGGCCCGGGCCGACTCGACCACCCGCAGCGGGTCGGTGGCGGCCAGCAGCTCGGCCACCCCGTCCACCTCGGCGCCGTCGACGGCGGCCAGCGTGGCGGCCAGCACGTTGACGAAGCCGTGGTGGGTGAAGCCGGTCTCCGGGTCGCGGTGCCGGATCGCGTGGTGCAGCCCGGCGGTGAGCTTGAACGGCAGGTCACGCTCGCGGCAGGCGCAGATCACCGCGGCCAGCTCGACCGGCGTCGGGAACAGCTCGGCGGCCAGTCCGCCGGTGCGGAACTTGGCCGCCACCGGCAGCCCGTCGGCGCGTGCCCGCGCGAGCGTGTCCAGCGCGCCCATCAGGCCGAAGGTCAGCGGGATCTCCGCGTAGACGGCGGTGCCGTCGAGGCGGCCGGCGAGTGCGACCAGCTCGGCCAGGCCGGGCTGCGGGTCCTCGCCGCGTTTGGCGACCGGCGCCTCGACCTGTCGGGCGGTGACGCCGTCGGGCGTCAGTGCCGACAGCGCGGCGGGCAGCTGGTCGAGGCCGGTGTCACCGATCAGCCCGATGACGAGGCCCGGGCCCACCACGCCGTGCAGCGCGCCGCGGACGATCTCCGAGGCGGGCAGCAGCAGCGGGCCGACCAGGTCGGCGTACCAGGCGGCGCGGTGCGTGCGGTGCGCGGTCACGGCGTCGGGCAGCGCGGCGTTGCCCGGGGGGAAGACCGCGGCGTCGTCCACCAGGCCGGCGAGGAGGCGGGGCACCTGCGTTGACACGAGACAAGAATGTACGGGACGCTACGAGGAACGGACAACCGCGTCCGATTATCGGACGCCACCGGCCGGAGACGGGACATAACGGGAGGCGAAATGCCCTACTACCGCAGCGTGGGCGAGGTGCCCCGCAAACGCCACACCCAGTTCCGGCAGCCCGACGGCACGCTCTACGCGGAGGAACTGGTCGGCCAGGAGGGCTTCTCCTCCGACTCGTCGCTGCTCTACCACCGCCACGCGCCGACCGCGATCCTCGCCGCCGAGGAGTTCGCCCCGCCCACCGTCACGCGGGTGCCGAACCTGCCGCTCAAGCCGCGCCACCTGCGCACACACAAGCTCGACGGCACCGGCGCCGACCCGGTGCTCGGCCGGCAGTACCTGCTCGCCAACGACGACGTCCGGATCGCGTACGTGCTGGCCGACCGGCCCTCACCGCTGTTCCGCGACGCCACCGGCGACCACTGCCTCTACCTGGAATCCGGCTCGATGCGGGTGGAGTCGCCGTTCGGCGTGCTCGACGCGGTGGCCGGCGACTACGTCGTCATCCCCACCTCGACCATCCACCGCCTGGTGCCGACCGGCGACGAGCCGACCCGGCTGCTCGCCGTGGAGGCGGCCGGCCACATCGGCCCACCCAAGCGCTACCTCTCCGTACGCGGGCAGTTCCTGGAGCACTCGCCCTACTGCGAGCGCGACGTCCGCGGGCCGGACACCCCGCTGCTCGTCGACGGCGAGGAGGTGGAGGTGCTGGTCAGGCACCGCCGCGGTTGGACGAGGTACGTCTACGCGCACCACCCGTTCGACGTGGTCGGCTGGGACGGGCACATGTACCCGTGGGCGTTCTCCATCCACGACTTCGAGCCGATCACCGGGCGGATCCACCAGCCGCCGCCGGTGCACCAGACGTTCCAGGGCCCGAACTTCGTGATCTGCTCGTTCGTGCCGCGCAAGGTCGACTACCACCCGGCCGCCATCCCGGTGCCGTACAACCACCACAACGTCGACTCCGACGAGATGCTCTTCTACACCGGCGGCAACTACGAGGCCCGGCGCGGATCCGGCATCGAGCAGGGCTCGATCTCGCTGCACCCGTCCGGCTTCACCCACGGCCCCCAACCGGGCGCCGCCGAGCGGTCCATCGGGGCGGACTTCTTCGACGAGCTGGCGGTCATGGTGGACACGTTCCGCCCGCTGGACCTCTGCGACGCGGGCACCGCCTGCGAGGACGACGGCTACGCCTGGACCTGGGCGCGCAAGCCCTGACGTACGACGAAAGGGGCCGCGCGGACGCGGCCCCTTTTCGTGTGTCTGTTCGTCAGAACGTCGAGGCGTCGATGACGAAGCGGTAGCGCACGTCGGACGCGAGCACCCGCTCGTACGCCTCGTTGATCTTCTCGGCTCCGATCACCTCGATCTCGGCGCCCAGCCCGTGCTCGGCGCAGAAGTCGAGCATCTCCTGGGTCTCGGCGATGCCGCCGATCATCGAGCCGGCGAACGACCGCCGGGCCGGGATCAGCGAGAACGCGCGCACCGACAGCGGGTCCTCCGGGGCGCCCACGTTCACCAGCGTGCCGTCCACGGCCAGCAGTCCCAGATAGGCGTCCAGGTCGATGGACGCGCTGACCGTGTTGACGATCAGGTCGAACGAGCCGGCCAGGTCCGTGAAGGTCGCCTCGTCGGAGGTGGCGAAGTAGTGGTCGGCGCCGAGCCGCAGCCCGTCCTCCCGCTTCTTCAGCGACTGAGACAGCACGGTCACCTCGGCGCCCATGGCGTGGGCCAGCTTCACGGCCATGTGGCCGAGACCACCCATACCGACCACTGCCACCCGCTTGCCCGGGCCGGCGTTCCAGTGCCGCAGCGGCGAGTAGGTGGTGATGCCGGCGCAGAGCAGCGGCGCGGCGGCGTCCAGCTCGATGCCGTCCGGAATCCGCAGCACGAAACCCTCGGTCACCACGATGGCCTGCGAGTAGCCGCCCTGGGTCGGCTTGCCGTCCCGCCCGACCGCCCCGTACGTGCCGATGTTGCCCTTGAGGCAGTACTGCTCCAGGCCCTTGCGACAGTTGTCGCACTCCCGGCAGGAGTCGACCATGCAGCCGACGCCCACCCGGTCGCCGACGGCGAACTTCGTCACCGCGGAGCCGACCTCGCGCACCACGCCGGCGATCTCGTGGCCGACGACGATCGGGTAGGTGGTCGGGCCCCACTCGCTGCGCGCGGTGTGGATGTCGGAGTGGCAGATGCCGGCGAACTTGATGTCGATGAGGACGTCGTCAGGTGCGAGGTCACGCCGCTCGATCGTGGTCGGCGTGAGCGGGTCGGTCGCGGACGTGGCCGCGTAGGCGTTGACGGTGAGCATCCGAATTTTCTACCCCCGGCGGAACGCGGCGAACCCGGCGACCACCGTGGCAGTGATCGCACCCACCAACGGCCACGGGCCGCCGACCAGGGCATACAGCGCCAACAGCACCGGCGCCGCGGCCACCGCGTAGACGGCCGTCGACAGCCCGCGCGACATCGCGTCGCGCACCCCGGGCAACCGGGACGCGGGCAGGCCCGCCAGCAGCCCGACCCCGACCGCCGCCAGCGCGGCGAGCAGCCGGGACGCGCCCGGCGCGGCCGGGGCCAGCGCGGCGACCAGCACGGTGAGCACCAGCGACCAGCCGGCGGCGGACAGCACCAGCCGGCGCAGGCCGGCGTCGGCGGTCCGCACCGGGTCGGGGCCGGTCGGGGAGATGTCGGCCACCGCGGTGAGGTGCTCCAGCGCCTCCGCGTAGCGACGCCGCTCCAGCCGCGCCACCCCCGGGTCCTGCCCCGCCCCGGCCAGCTCCGGGCCCAGCCGCAACGCCTCCCGGTAGGCCCGCTCGGCCAGGTCGAACAGCTCCAGCCGCACCGAGACCAGGCCGAGCACGAGGTGCGCCTCCGGCTCGTCCGGGGCCAGCTCGACACCCCGCCAGGCCGCGTCCAGCGCCGGCTGCCCGTTGCGCGCGGCGGAGAGGATCGCGGCGGCGCTGCGCTGCGCGTACGCGTCGGCGGGGCCGAGCGCCAGGATCTCCTCGGCGGTGCCGGCGGCAGCCTTCCAGCGCTCCAGGTCGAGCAACGCGAGCCCGCGTGTCACCAGCGCCGGCACGGTGCCCGGCGCGGCCGAGACGGCCGCCTCGGCCACGGTGAGCGCCTCGGCGGGACGGTCGGCGGCGAGCTGCATCCGGGCCAGCATGGTCAGCGCCTCGAGGTGCGCGGGCTCCGTGGCGATCAGCGCGGTGAGCTCGCCGATCCCCTCGTCGTAGCGGCCCAGCTCGGCGAGGAGGTGGGCGCGTTGCAGGAAACCGTCGGCGGCGGACTGGTCTTCGGCGGCGTCACTCGGCATCCCGGCGAGCCTAGCCGCCCGGGTCCGTCCCGTACCGGCCGGCGCGGTCAGGCGCTGCGGCAGGGCGCGTCCGCCCGGCCCCCGCAGGTGCCGAGGCTGCACCACCGCCGCAGGCCGCTCCCGTCGAGGAACAGCCATCCGCAGCGCTCGTCCGGGCAGGCCCGGACGGTGAGTCGGCTCGGGTCGGCGAGCAGTTGCGCGCCACTGAACGCGACGGCGTGCAGCGGCAACCGCAGCCCGGCGCTCAGGTCGGCCCGCCAGCGACCGCGCCCGTCCGCGGCTCGGCGGAACACCATCGTCCGGGCGGCCGCCTCGGCAGCCCGGGCGACCGCGTCGAAGGCCCGGTGGTCGGCCGGATCGACGAGGCTGGCGTAGAGGACGGCGCGGAACGCACGGGCCTCGGCGAGCACCACCTCGGCCGCGGCCGGGTCGCGTCGGGCAAGGTGCAGCAGGCGGTTGACGGCGACCTCGTCGGCGAGCCCGGCATGACCGCTCCAGACGGCGAGGGTCCGGTAGCCGCGCAGCCACTCGGCGCCGGGTAGCGGGAATTCCCTGCCCCACCCGGCCAGTGTGTTGCAGAAGTCCAGCGCCGGATGCCCGCCGACGCTCCAGGGCAGGCTCTCGTCGCGGACCCGCACCTCGTACACCGGCCGACCGGTCCGGTCGAGCCGGTCGTCCCCGTCCAGCACGCGGCGGTGCACCTCGCGCAGCCGCGGCCCCGGCTCGACGCCGAAGTCCGCCCTCAGCAGTTCCCGGGTGGTGCGGTAGAGCCGGGACGCCTCGGCCCGGCGGTTCCCCCGGTAGAGGGCGGTCATCAGCACCGCCACCAGCTGTTCCCGAACGGGATACCGGTCGGCCAACGGCATCAGCTCCGCGACGACGTGCGCGTGCTGGCCCAGCGCGAGCTGCGCCTCGGCCCGTAGCTCCACGGCGACCAGCCGCAGTTCCTCGACCGTGCCGTGCAACCGGTCGCGCAGTTCGCCGTCCGCGGCGTCGGCGAGCAGCGGCCCACGCCAGAGGGCGAGCCCTCGGTCGAGCAACCGCGCCCGCTCGGCGGGGTCGGTGGCCACACCGGCCGCACGGACCAGCGCGGCGAACTCGTCGACGTCGACGCTGATCCCCTCCCCCTCGACGGCGTAGCCCTCACCCCGGGTGCTGATCCGCACCCCGTACGGCTTCAACGCACCCCGCAACCGGCCGATGTACGTCTGCACCGCGCCGCGCGCGGCAGCCGGCGGCCGGCCGTTCCACAGCAGGTCGATGAGGCGGTCCGTGGGCACCACCCGACCGGTGTCGAGCAGCAGCATCCCGAGCAGGCAGCGTTCCTGCCGCCGGCTGCCGATCTCGACGGGCCGGCCGTCGTGGCGGGCCTCGAACGGCCCGAGCAGGCGGAATTCCATGTCGAACAGGACGATCCGGCCGGCCCGGGCGGTTGTCATCCGGCGGTGAGCGCGCGGTCGGGCGCCCCCGCCGACCGACCCGGAGCCGGGTCGGACGCCCCCTGCCACCGCCCGTGCGCGGTGAGCCGGTGGTGATCCGCCCCGAAGACGCTGGGACCCGCCCTGACCAGCAACACGGATGGAGTGAGCATGCGTTTCAGCGGGATGAGTATCGCGGTGGCGGCGGCCGTGGCGGCCGTGGTCGCGGCCCTGCCCGGATCGGCGTCCGCCAGCGGGGGTGAGCGCACGTCCGGCGCCTGGGTGCCGGCGCCGCAGGAGGCGTTCGAGATGCCGGCCGGCGCCCGGTGCGAGTTCGCGGTACGGGTCGAGCCCATCGTCGACGAGGTGCGGAAGCTGACCCTGGCGACCTACCCGGACGGCTCACCGAAGCGGGAACTGTTCACCGGCGCCCTCGTCGACCGGGTGACCAACCTGGAGACCGGAGCCACCTCCACGGCGGACGCGAGCGGCACCTCGCTCGTCGTCTACGGCACCGACGGCTCGATGACCTGGTACGTCACCGGTCCGGTGCTGCTCGGCTTCCGGGAGAACGCGGGCACGCTGCCGAAGGGCCTGTGGATCGTCGACGGCCAGTTCCGGGTGGAGTTCACCCCGAGCTTCGACAAGACCATCACGATGCTCCACGGCACGACCCACAACGTCTGCACCGACGTCGACTGATCGGGCGCGGTGACCGGGGATCCCGGTCGCCGCGTCAGTCCGCCGGCGCCTCGTGGACCAACGCCACGGCGATGCCGGCCAGGCCCTCGCCGCGCCCGGTGAAGCCGAGCCCGTCGGTGGTCGCCGCGGACACCGTGACCGGCGCGCCCACCGCCTCGGAGAGCACCCGCTGCGCCTCGTCCCGACGTGGCCCGATCTTGGGCCGGTTGCCCACCACCTGGACGGAGACGTTGCCGATCGCGAAGCCGGCTGCCCGCACCCGGCGGGCGGACTCGGTCAGCAACGCCACCCCGGACGCGCCGGCCCACTCCGGCTGGTCCACCCCGAAGTTCGCGCCCAGGTCGCCGAGGCCGGCGGCGGAGAGCAGCGCGTTGCAGGCGGCGTGCGCCACCACGTCGGCGTCCGAGTGGCCGGCCAGGCCGTCCTGGTCGGGCCAGTGCAGGCCGGCGACCCAGCAGGGCCGCCCGGCCGCGAACGCGTGCACGTCGGTGCCGACAGCCACCCGAGGAACGATCATGACCAGAGGGTACGCGGGGCGCGCGGTCAGGCGCCGGTGGTCAGGAGGTGTTCGGCCAGGGCCAGGTCGAACGGGCGGGTGATCTTCAGGGCCAGCTCGGAGCCGGGTACGCAGAACACCGCCACGCCCTGCTTCTCCACCAGGCCGGCGTCGTCGGTGAGCGGGTCACCGGCCGCCCGGTGCGCGGCGGTCAGCACCGCCCGGCGGAAACCCTGGGGCGTCTGCACCGCCCGCAACGCCGACCGGTCGACAGTGCCGAGCACCCGCTCGAGGGCGTCGACCTCCTTGATGGTGTCGACCACCGGCAGCACCGGGATCACCGCGTCGCGCCCGGCCCGGACCGCCGCGGCCACCGACTCGACCAGCTCCGGTGGGGTGAGCGCCCGAGCGGCGTCGTGCACCAGGACGATCTCCGGCCCGGCGGGCACGGCCGCGAGAGCCGCGGCCACGGAAGCCTGGCGCTCGGCGCCACCCGGCACCACCGTCACCGGCGCCACCGGTGCGAGCAGTGCCCGCACCGACTCGACGTCGGCGGCCGGTGCGGCCACCACGATCGTGTGCACCGAGGGCGCGGCGGCGATGCGCCGGACCGCGTGCACCAGCAGTGGCTCGCCGGCCAGCGGCCGGAGGGCCTTGGGAGCGCCCGGGCCGAGGCGTACGCCGGCACCGGCCGCAGGAACGAGGACCGCGACGTCACCGCGCGGGTTGAGCTGCGCGGTCACGTCGCGGTCCTCGGTTTCGTTCGCTGTGGTGCGGGTAGAGGCAGAGTTGCGGATCAGGCCTCGGTCAGCACCTTGTCGAGCAGCGTCTCCGCCTCGTCCTTGGTGCTCTTCTCGGCCAGCGCGACCTCGCCCACGAGGATGTCACGGGCCTTGGCGAGCATGCGCTTCTCGCCCGCCGACAGGCCCCGCTCCCGCTCCCGGCGCCACAGGTCGCGGACGACCTCGGCCACCTTCAGCGGGTTGCCGGAGGCCAGCTTCTCCAGATTTGCCTTGTAACGCCGCGACCAGTTGGTCGGCTCCTCGGTGTGCGGTGCACGGAGCACGTCGAAGACCTTGCCCAGGCCCTCTTCGCCGACCACCTCGCGCACACCCACGATCTCGGCGTTCTCGGCAGGCACCCGGACCGTCAGGTCACCCTGTGCGACCCTCAGGACGAGGTATTCCCTGGGCTCGCCCTTGATGACCCGAGTCTCGATTGCCTCGATGAGTGCGGCCCCGTGGTGGGGGTAAACAACGGTCTCGCCGACACTGAAAACCATAGGTTCGAAACCCCTTTCGCTGTGTCTAGGGTAACACGCTCAGGCACCGATGTCTCACCGCTGTCCTGACCGTTGGCGCAGCTCAGGGGCCCTGTGAGAGGTATTTCTTCGGCTTGACAGGAGGTCAAGTCGATGGTTCAGACACGCTCCGTGATTAAGACATGACAACCGGGTGCGGGCGGTGGGAGCGTTCAAGATCTAGGGCAATGCGCTCCTTCCATGGTAGCTCCGCAACTCCGTCCGCGCCCAGGTGTGGCGGTACGGCCCCCGGTGCGGGACGCTGGTGGTGGACGTGACGTCCGCTCACCGAGACGTTCTGGGGGTCCGATGGGCGTGCCTGACGCGGACGGCCAGGGGCCGCCGGACGGCCTCCCCGGGCTGCCCCCGGAATGGGGCCGGGTGGTCGTCCCCGACGACGCCTCGGCGCTCGCCGAGGAGGCCCGCCAGGTGCGCCGCGAGTTGCGCCACGGCCCCCGGCACACCCACCGGCCGGCCCGGGTCCGGCTCGGGCTCCCCCTGCTGGTGCTGCTGGTCTCGATGCTGGTCACGCTCGCCGGGCTGGCCGCGGTCACCTGGCCGCGTCCGCAGCGCTCCGGCGACGCACCGACCGTGCTGCCCCGGGCCACCACGGCGGCGCCGTCCGCGGTCGGCCCGCTGCCCGCGCTGGACCTGGTCGGCGCCGACGACACCCCGGTCCCGCTGCGCAGCCTGCTGCCCGCCATGATCATCCTGGTCGACGCCTGCGCCTGCGCCGACGAGGTCGGCACCGCGGCGGCCACCGCCCCCGCCGGAGTCACAGTGGTCACGGTGACCGAGGGCCGCCGCGCCGGGCCCGCCACCGCGACCGGCGTACGCCCGCTCGGCGACCCGGCCGGCGGCCTGCGCTCCTACCTGCACCTCGCGGCCCAGCCGGGCACCGGCGTCGCGCTGCTGGTGGACCGGCAGGGCAGGCTGGTGCGGGTGGTTCCCGAGCTCGGCCCCGCGACCGACTACCGGGACGACCTGGTCCGCCTGGCCGGCTGACCCAGGCTCAGTAGAGCGCCTCCAGGCGGGCGTCCAGCTCGGCCTCGCCCCGCAGCGGCTCGAACCGCACCAGCACCGGGGCGCCGGTGCCCTCCAGCAGCGGAATGTCCAGCACGGCGCCGCAGCTCAGCACCCGCTCCGTGTCGCCGGCGCCGGTCACCCGCAGCGCGACGGCCGCCCCGTCACCGGAGCACCGCACCGACAACCGGTACGTGTCGCCCGACGAGGGGTTCGCCTGGCGAACCACCGCCGGCGCGCCAGGTGCCAGCCGGGACGTCTCCCGCCACACCACGTGCGAGACCTCGAGCGGACGCGCCGACCCGTCCGGGTCGATGTGGATCACCACCGAGCGGTCCGGCCCCGGACCCACCTCGCCGGTCTCGGGGTCGACGGCGACCACCGCCGGCTCCCGGCCGGTCGACCGGGCCTGCCCCAGCGCGTCCTCGACCTCGACCCGGGACCGGACGAGGTCGTCGGTCGTCGAGCTCCCGGTCGTGCCGAGCCAGGGCGCCGTCGACCGCCACCACCATGCGCCGAGCGTCAACGCCAGCACGGTCAGGCCGACCAGCATCGCCGACCGGATCCGCTCCTCGGAGGCCATGCCCGTCAGGGTAGCGGCGGGCCGGTCAGCCGGTGCGCTCCAGCAACGCCGCGTAGAGCGTCAGCCCCGGCCCGAACGCGAGCATCACCACCCGACGCGGCGGCGACGGCGTACGGGCCAGGCGGTCCAGGATCAGCAGCACCGTCGGGGACGAGCAGTTGCCGTGCTCGGCCAGCGTCTCCCGGGACGCCGCCAGGGCCGTCGGCGGCAGGGCCAGCTCACGCTCCACCACGTTGAGGATGCGCGGTCCGCCCGGGTGCACCGCCCAGCCGTCCACCCCGGACCTGTCGCACCCGTGCCGGGCGAGCAGGTCGTCCACCAGGTCGCCGACGAACCGGGAGAGCACCTTCGGCACCTTCGGCGACAGTCCCATCCGGAAGCCGCTGTCGGTGACGTCCCAGGTCATGTGGTCGGCCGTGGAGGTGTCCGTGACGGAGGTGACCTCGCGCACCGCGTACCCCCGACCGCCGGGCACGATCACGGCGGCGACCGCGGCGTCCGAGAAGAGCGCGTGCGAGACGATCTGCTGGGTGTCCACCCGGGTGCCCGCCGGCTGGATGTGCAGGCTGGTCAGCTCCGCGCAGAGCAGCAGCGCGGGCCGCTGCCGGGCGGTGACGAAGTCGCCCGCCGCGCCCAGCCCCGGCAGGGCCGCGTAGCAACCCATGTGGCCGACGAACATGCGCTGCGTGTCCGGGGCCATGCCGAGGTCCCGGGCGAGCAGGATGTCCAGGCCCGGGGTGGCGTACCCGGTGCAGGAACAGACCACGAACAGGCCGATGTCGCCGGCGTCCAGGCCGGCGGCGGTGAGCGCGCGGCTGACCGCCTCCTTGCCCAGCGGCAGCGCCTCCACCTGGTAGCGGCGCATCCGGCGCTCGGTCGGCCACTCCGAGACGTCCTCCAGCAGCGGATTCACCGCCGCCTGCCGACGGGTCACCCCGGAGTTGGCGAAGATCCTCTCGGCCAGGGCACGGGTGGTGCCCGAGAAGTGCTTCTCGAAGAACCCCGTCCACAGCTCGTCCTGCGCGGCGCCCGGCGGTTGCGCCATGCCCAGACCCGCGATCACCGGTACGCCCACGTCCCCCACCTCTCGACAGCTTTCTCCGCTCCGCTCACCAACGAGGGACCGTGCCGTCCCGGTCCGGGTCGCCGCCGAGCGCGGCGATGCCGAGCCAGTCGGCGCACACGTCGGAGGTCGCCGGGTGCAGCGAGCCGCACCGGGCGTCCCGGTAGAGCCGCTCCAGCGGATGACCCCGGCGGGTCGCCGAGGTGCCGGCCGCCTCCAGCACGGACGCCGCCACCTCCGCGGCCGTGGTGCCGGCCAGCAGCTTGGCCCGCCACACCCAGCGGTTCGTCTCGGCGGAACCGGGCTCCTCGTCGACCCGGCGGGCCGCCTCGGCGACCACCAGCTCCGCGGCCGCGGTGGCCGCGTCGGCCCGCCCCAGCCGGGCCCGGACCGCCGGCAGGCCGGCCAGGTTCCGGGAGTTCAGGTGCTCCGCCGCGGCGTCGATCGCGGCCCGGGCCACCCCGACGTAGACGGCGGCGTAACTGGCCACCAGCCAGTGCGGCATGAGCTGGGCCACCACCAGGGCCAGCCCCTCCACCCCACCGAGCAGCCGGTCGGCCGGGACGGTCACGTCCAGGTGCAGGTCGTGCGAGGAGGTGGCGCGCATGCCGAGCGAGTCCCAGGTCGGCTCGACCGTGATCCCCTCCCCGGCCGGAACCAGGAACTGGGAGACCACGGACGGGTCGGTGGCGCTGCGCGCGGCCACCAGGTAGCCGTCCGGGTGGCCGGCGCCGGAGCAGAAGGTCTTGCTGCCCTTGACGTGCCAACCGCCGTCGACCGGCTGGTAGACGGTGCTGAGCTGGGACAACCGGGCGCCGGCGCCGCGCTCGCTCATCGCCACCGCGTACCAGGAGCCGTCGGCCGCCGCGCGCAGCAGCCGGTCCCGGGCGGCCAGCGCCTCGTCCGGTACGCCGAGCGCCTCGGCCAGTTCCTCGGTGACCGCGCCCAACGCCCCGGTCACCGAGGCGTGCATGTTGAACACCAGCGCGGTGGCGCCGTTGCCCCGGGCCAGTTCGGTCGCGACGGCGGCGTACTCGGCGAACGTCGCACCCGACCCGCCCAGCTCGCGCGGGACCATCAGGCCGAACAGGCCGGCCTCGCGCAGGTCGGCGAAGTCCTCCACGGGGAACGAGCCGTCCCGGTCGTGCGCGGCCGCGCGGGCGGCCAGTCGCGGCGCCAACCGGCGGGCCGCCTCCAGCGCGTGCACAGTCATGTCGCCCCCTTCTCGACGTCCCTTACCCCGGGTGGTCCCGGCTACCCTCCCCGACGCCCACTGCCCTGGTAGAGCACCGCGGTCGACCGGGTCGGCACGATGCGCGGCTCCGTCCGGACCGGACGGTCGGCGCCCCGCCACCGACGCAGCAACCACGCCAGCGTGCCGCCCAGTTCCGGCCGGACCCCGCGCAGGCGCAGCGCCACGCCGTGCCGGGCGCACTCGGCCACCAGCGCGCGGGCGTCCACGAACAGCCGGTGGTCGTGGATGCCGCGCGGCACCGTGGGCAGCCGTTCGCCCAGCTCCACCGCGACCAGCCGGGCCAGCAGCGTGTCGTTGAGGGTGTCCAGCACCAGCAGGCCGCCGGGGCGCAGCAACCGGCACGCCTCGGCCACCGCCCGTCGCCAGTCCGGCACGTGCTCCAGCAGTTCGCCGGCGGAGACCACGGCGGCACAGCCGTCGGCCAGCGGCACCGCGGTGGCGTCGCCCTGGAGCACTGTCACGCCGTGCGCGGCGGCCTGGTCGAGCGCGGAGCGGGTCAGGTCCACCCCCACGTGCCGGTAGCCCTTGCCGGCCAGGTGCGGCGCGAGCAGCCCGGCACCGCAGCCGAGGTCGACCAGCAGGTCGTCCCTGGTGGACGCCGGGGGCACCAGGGCCGCGCGGGCGCGGGCCAGCCAGTGCAGCATCGCGAAGGCGCCGTCCGGCCGCCACCACTCGCCGGCCAGGTCGTCGTACTGCCGGGGGTCGTTCGGGGGCAGCGCCCGGCGCGGACCGACCACCGGGGACGCTTCTGGCATGGACCGAGCGTGGCACGACTCCCCGGTAACGACCAGACTTCCCTTATGTCGACGCGGGTGTTAGGGCTGGTCAGGGCGAGCCATCCGGAGCCGGCGGCGGCGGTCGTCGTGGTCGCCGCGCTGCTCGCCGCCGCCGTCGGGCACACCGCCGCCGGAATCGTGACGGTGGCACTGACGGTGCTCGCCAGCCAACTCGCCGTCGGGTGGAGCAACGACCTGATCGACGCCGACCGGGACGCCGCGGTGGGGCGTACCGACAAGCCGGTGACCACCGGCGCGGTCGCCCGGCCGACGCTGGCCCGGGCCACCGCGGTGGCCGCCGTCGCCACCCCGCTGCTCGCGCTGGCCGCCGGTCCGGCGGCGGCGGCCTGCGCGACCCTGGGCCTGGTCTCCGCACTGCTCTACAACAAGCCGCTGAAGTCGACGCCGGTATCGGTGCTCCCCTACGCGGTCTCGTTCGGCGCGCTGCCCGCCTTCGTGGTGCTGGCACTGCCCGGGTCGCCCGCGCCCCCGGCCTGGCTGGTGGCCGCCGCCGCCCTGCTCGGCGCCGGGGCGCACTTCGCCAACGTCCTGCCCGACCTGGCCGACGACGCCCGCACCGGGGTGCGCGGGCTGCCGCACCGGCTGGGCCCGGCGGGCAGCCGGCTGACCGCCGCCGGGCTGCTCCTCGCGGCCACCGTCGCCCTGGTGTTCGGCCCACCCGGGCCGCCGTCGTGGACCGGCCTGTCGGCGGTCGCCGCCGCCGTCGCGGTGCCGGCCCTCGGTTGGTACGCCGGACGCGCCACCGCCCGGGCCGGCGGCCGTCCGGTGACCGCCTTCCGGGCGGTGCTGGTGGTCGCGCTCATCGATGTGGTGCTGCTGGTGGCGAACGGGCGGGTGGTCTGAGGAATCCCCGCCGCGGGTGGCATTGCCGGGTCCGCGTGCGGGCCTCGATCAGCTCCAACTACCCTGGAGCGCGGTCTGCGCGGGTAAGGCCACCCCGTGCCCGGCGGTCGACCGGGCGGGGATCGTGACGAGGAGGACCGACGTGACGCGCTCGATCAGGGGTTCCCGGGGGCCGGCCCTGCTGCTGGCCGGCACGGCGGCGGCGAGCCTGCTGCTGTCCGGGTGCGGCACCGGGCAGATCGCCGAGACCGCCAACAAGATCCCGTCGGTTCAGGGCGTCAACGTCCAGACCTCCGACAACCTCTACCAGGTGCGCGGGCTGTACGTGCAGTTCCCGGGGCCGAAGGGCTACGAGGCGGGCGCGGACGCGCCGGTCAACGTGGTGATCTACAACGACAGCAAGGCGCCGGTGACGGTGACCGTCACCACCGACAGCGCGCGCGAGATCGTGCTCACCGGCGGTGCCGGGTCCAGCGGCGCGGCCACCCCGACCGGGTCGCCGACCGAGCCGGCCTCCGCCTCGCCCACCGCCACCGACCCGAGCGCCTCGCCCAGCCAGTCGCTGGAGGTGCCCGCCTCCCCGTCGGCCGGCGAGTCCGGCTCGGCCAGCCCGTCGCCGTCGGAGAGCGCGTCGCCGTCGGAGAGCGCGTCGGCGCCCGCCGGCCAGCCGGCCCGGATCGAGATCCCGGCGCTCGGCTACGCCCAGCTGAACAGCGGCAACCCGCAGTTCCTCCAGCTCGTCGGCCTGAACCAGAAGCTGCTCGTCGGCCAGCAGGTCAACCTGACGTTCGACTTCGGGAACGGCAACGTGATCAAGACCCCGGCGCCGATCGGTGTCCCGCTCACCCCGGAGGCGCCGCCGTCGCCGGTCGTCAACCCGCGTGAGCACTCCGCCGAAGAGGGTGGCGTCGAGGGTGGCAGCCACGGCTGACGCCGTACCGTCTCCGTCGACACCGCCGCGGTGGCCTGCGCCACACCGGCGGTGTCGTCGTTTCTCCGGTGGGCTTTCGTCGTACCGCCCGGTTAGCGTCCGGTGGTGACCACGCCCCGATCGACCTCCCCGCGCGCCGGTGCCGGCCGTGGCCGCGCCGCCGCCCGCGAACCCCGCCCGGCCTACGAGTGCGACGCCTGCGGTCACCAGCCGCCCAAGTGGATGGGCCGGTGCCCCGAGTGCGGCGAGTGGGGCTCGGTGGTCGAGTCGACGGTCACCGGCCCGCTGGTCTCCGGCCGGGTGGTCAGCTCCCGGATGCCCGCCGAGCCGGCCCGGCCGATCGCCACCATCAGCGCCGCGCCGGCCCGGGCCCGGCCGACCGGGGTGAGCGAGCTCGACCGGGTGCTCGGCGGCGGTCTGGTCCCCGGCGCGGTGGTGCTGCTGGCAGGCGAGCCCGGCGTCGGCAAGTCGACCCTGCTGCTCGACGTGGCCCAGCAGTGGGCCGCCGGTGCGGGCAGCCCGTCGCTGGTGGTCAGCGGCGAGGAGTCGGTCAGCCAGGTCCGGCTGCGCGCGGAGCGGATGGGCACCCTGCACGACCAGCTCTACCTGGCCGCCGAGAGCGACCTGGCGGCGGTGCTCGGTCACCTCGACGCGGTCCAGCCGGGCCTGCTGGTGCTCGACTCGGTGCAGACCATCTCGACCACCGGCACCGAGGGCGTGCCGGGCGGCGTGACCCAGGTGCGCGCGGTCACCGCCGCGCTCGTCGCGGTCGCCAAGGAGCGTGGCGTCGCCACCGTGCTGGTCGGGCACGTCACCAAGGACGGCCAGGTGGCCGGCCCCCGGGTGCTGGAGCACCTGGTCGACGTGGTGCTGCACTTCGAGGGCGACAAGCACTCCTCGCTGCGCATGGTGCGCGGCGTGAAGAACCGGTTCGGCGCGGCCGACGAGGTGGGGTGCTTCGAGATGCACGAGGGTGGCATCAGCAGCCTGGCCGACCCGTCCGGGCTGTTCCTGACCCGCTACTCCGAGCCGGTGCCGGGCACCTGCGTGACAGTGGCCATGGAGGGCCGCCGGGCGCTGGTCACCGAGGTGCAGGCGCTGATCGGCGCGACGGTCGCCGGCTCGCCCCGGCGCACCGTCTCCGGCCTCGACAGCGCCCGGCTGGCCATGGTCCTCGCGGTGCTCCAGCGCCGCACCGAGCGGCTGACGCTGCACGACCGGGAGGTCTTCGCCGCCACCGTCGGCGGCATCCGGGTGGTCGAGCCGGCGGCCGACCTCGCGGTGGCGCTCGCGGTGGCCTCCGGCGGGCTCAACCTGGCGCTCAACCCGCACCTGGTCGCCATCGGCGAGGTCGGGCTCACCGGCGAGGTGCGGCGGGTCGGCGCGGTGCCACGCCGGTTGGCCGAGGCCGCCCGGTTGGGCTTCCGGCTCGCCCTGGTCCCACCCGGTTGCGGCCCCGGCAGCAGCGGAGTCGCCCCGGAGAACATGCGCGTGATCGAGGTCACGGACGTCCGTGCCGCGCTCCAGGCTGCCGCCCGCGCATCCGCGGAGTGACCGTGCGTGCGCATGCGCGGGGGCCACGGCCGGACGATTCCGGACAGGCCACGCGGTCCACCGAGGGCCGGGCGAGCCCGGCATCGTGACACATCACAGTAACCACGAGAGCACCCACCGCACCGCAGTCCGTAGACTGTGCCCGTGCCGATCGACCGCGATGCCACCAAGCCCGCAACGGCGACGCCGCACGCCCGCACCGGTGCCGTGAGCGGCAACCCCACCCGCGCCATCAGCGTGAGCGTGGCCGGGAGCGTCGGCGGCGCCGGCGCCGACCCGCTGCGCGCCAACCTCGCCCTCATGGCGCCCGGCACCGCGCTCCGCGACGGCCTGGAGCGGATCCTGCGCGGTCGCACCGGCGCGCTGATCGTGCTCGGCTACGACAAGGTGGTCGAGCAGATCTGCACCGGCGGCTTCCCGATGGACGTGGAGTTCTCCGCCACCCGGGTCCGTGAGCTGTGCAAGATGGACGGCGCGGTGGTGCTCTCCAGCGACGGCACCCGCATCGTCCAGGCCGGCGCGCACCTGATGCCCGATCCGTCCATCCCCACCGAGGAGTCCGGCACCCGGCACCGCACCGCCGAGCGGGTGGCCCGGCAGACCGGCTACCCGGTCATCTCGGTGAGCCAGTCGATGCGGATCATCAGCCTCTACGTCAACGGCCAGCGGCACGTGCTGGACGACTCGGCGGCCATCCTGTCCCGCGCCAACCAGGCCCTGGCGACGCTGGAGCGCTACAAGCTCCGGCTGGACGAGGTCTCCGGCACGCTCTCCGCGCTGGAGATCGAAGACCTGGTCACCGTCCGCGACGCGGTGGCGGTGGTGCAGCGGCTGGAGATGGTCCGGCGGATCGCCGACGAGATCGCCGGCTACGTGGTGGAGCTGGGCACCGACGGTCGCCTGCTGGCCCTTCAGCTCGACGAGCTGATGGCCGGCGTGGACGCCGACCGCACCCTGGTCATCCGCGACTACCTGCCGGTGGGCCGCAAGTCGCGCACGCTCGACGAGGGGCTGGTCGAGCTGGACCTGCTCAGCGCCACCGAGCTGATCGACCTGGTGGCGGTGGCCAAGGCCATCGGCTACCCGTCCGCCTCCGACGCGCTCGACGCGGCGGTCAGCCCGCGCGGGTTCCGCCTGCTGGCCAAGGTGCCCCGGCTGCCGGCGGCCGTGGTCGACCGGCTGGTGGTGCACTTCGGCAGCCTGCAGCGGCTGCTCGGCGCGACCGTCGAGGATCTCCAGGCGGTCGAGGGGGTGGGCGACGCCCGCGCCCGTGGGGTCCGCGAGGGCCTGTCCCGGCTCGCCGAGGCGTCCATCCTGGAGCGGTACGTCTGATCCGCCTCAGCCGGTGACGGTCAGCTTCACCGGCTCACTGATCTTGGTGCCGACCCGGGCGAAGACCTGGTACGTGCCGATCGGGGCGTACGGCCCGGCGGCCAGCCCGTCGGCGCAGCGGCTGGTGTCCCGCCCGTTCCAGCCCAGTTCGTAGGCCCGCTCGAAGTTCGGCGTGAACGACTGCACGTCCGAGCCCTTGCCGGTGCCGCAGGTGTCGGAGGACCAGACCTTCTCCGCGCCGGCCTTGAGGTAGAGCTCCTGGAGGTCGGCGCCGACGTCGCGGCTGCACGTACGGTTCGAGACATTCTTGATCTTGAGGTGCAGCGTGACCACGGTGCCCCGCTGGGCGCTGGCCGGCACCGCCACCGGCGTCACCCGGATCTCCGAGTCGGTGCAGGCGCCGTCGACGGAGACCGGTTCCCCCGACGCTCCGCCGTCACCCGTGCCCGACCCGCCGCCAGTGCTCGTGCCACCGTCGGTGCCCGTGCCCCCGCCGGTGCTCGTGCCACCGCCGGTGTTGGTGCCGTCGCCGGTGTCACCGGAGGTGCCCGGCGAGGGCGACGGACCTGTCGACTGCGGGGCCAGCACCGAACCGGACGGGCCGGGGACGGCCCCGGCGGAGCCACCCGGCGACGGGTCGCCGCCCGGCGCGCCGGTGTTCTTGTTCGTGCCGGTGCAGGAATAGAGCAGGACAATCAGGAAGAGCAGCCCCGCGCCGAGCACGACGGCACGACGCCGCCAGTAGACAGCGGGGGACAGGGGGCCGACCGTCAGACGCATGATGCGCCTACCGTAGCCGCGTGGCGCTCGACGCGCCGGTCCGACGCGCCGGTAACCGCGTGCGACACCCACTGAGAAGTCCACAGTGGATGCCCACGCTGGCCGTCAGAGATAGACCTTGCGCTGGTAGACGGCGTGCGCGCCGGCAACCTGGTCGAGGAAGAGCAAGCCCGCGCAGTGGTCGATCTCGTGCTGGAGCGCGCGCGCCTCGAAACCGTCGGTAACCAGCCGGACCGGCTCGCCGCTCCCCGGCAGCATGCCCTCCACCACCAGGCGGCTGGCCCGCTTCACGTCACCGGTCAGGTCCGGCACCGACATGCAGCCCTCCCGGCCGGCCTTCCACCGGCTCGCCTCCACCACCCGGGCGTTGCAGAGCACGAACGTGCCGTGCACGGTGACCGCCTTCGGGTGCCCGGTCACGTCCACCGCGAACACCTGTGCGCTCACCCCGATCTGCGGGGCCGCCAGACCCACACAGCCCGGCGAGACCCGCATGGTGGCCACCAGGTCGGCGGCCAGTCGCACCACCTCGGCCGAGGTCGGGTCGACCTCCGGACCGGGACGGCTCAGCACCGCCTCCGGCGCGGCCACCACCGCACGCACCTCGCCCGGGACACCGAGCTTCTCCGGCGTCCAGCCACCCAGGCCGGCGTACTCCGGGCCGGTCACAGCAGGTCCGTGTCCGCCGGGCGGAGGCTGACGCCGACGCCCAGTTCCGCCGCGGCGCGGGTGAGCCGGCCGGCCACCTCGTCCGAGCTGCCCGGCGGCAACTCCACCTCGGCGACCACCACGTAGAGCGAGCCGGTCAGCCGGGTACTCAGGTCGGTGACGTTGCCACCGGCGTCGGCCAGCACCCGCGTCATCGCCGCCACGATGCCCATCCGGTCGGCGCCGTGAACCGCCAGCACGTACGGCTCGCCGGCCGGCTCACTGGCGCCGTCCGGGGTGACCGCGCGTACGGTGGCCAGCAGGTGCCCGTCCGCGGCGAGCGGGGCGAACGCGGCCTCGACGTCGGCGGCGGCCGGCCCCACGCAGATCAGGGTCATGGCGAAGTGCCCCCGCAGCCGGGTCATCGTCGAGTCGGTGAGGTTCGCGCCGAGCCCGGCGAGGACCTCCGCGACGTCGGCGACGATGCCCGGCCGGTCCCGGCCGATGACGGTGATCGCGAGCTCGTTCATTCGGACATTCTGCCCCGCCGCCGAAGATCCACCCCACCGGGCCCACCCGGCCCGCCCACCCTGCGGGAAAACCGACCGTGACATCATCGGCACCGCCATGACTGAACCCACATTCGCCACCCAGGTCAGCCGGTGGTACGAGCGCAACGCCCGCGACCTGCCGTGGCGCAAGCCCGGCATCGGCGCCTGGGCGATCCTGGTCAGCGAGGTCATGCTCCAGCAGACGCCCGTGGTCCGGGTGGTACCCGCATGGGAGGCGTGGCTGGCCCGCTGGCCGGAGCCGCGCGCACTGGCCGAGGACACGCCGGCCGAGGCGATCCGGATGTGGGGACGGCTCGGCTACCCCCGCCGGGCGGTACGCCTGCGCGAGTGCGCGGTGGCGATCGTCGAGCGACACGGCGGCGTGGTGCCCGACCGGCTGGAGCAGTTGCTGGCGTTGCCGGGGGTCGGCACGTACACGGCCCGGGCGGTGGCCGCGTTCGCGTACGGGCAGCGGCACCCGGTGGTCGACACGAACGTCCGCCGGGTGGTGTGCCGCGCCGTCGCCGGCGAACCCGACGCCGGACCGACCACCCGCCCCGCAGACCTGGTCGCCACCGAGGAACTGCTGCCGGACGAGCCGGCCGCGGCGGCACTGGCCAGCGCCGCGTTCATGGAACTCGGCGCGGTCGTGTGCACCGCCCGGGCGCCACGCTGCGCGGTGTGCCCGGTCGAGTCGAGCTGCGCGTGGCGAGCCTCCGGGCAGGCCGCGCCGACCGGGCCGACCCGCCGTCCGCAGCGCTACGCCGGGACCGACCGGCAGGTACGCGGCCTGCTCCTCGCCGTGCTCCGGGACTCCACCGGTCCGGTGCCGCACCAGCGGCTGGACCAGGTCTGGCACGACGACGTGCAGCGGGCCCGGGCGCTCGCCGGCCTGGTCACCGACGGCCTGGTGGAACCGGTCGGGCCGGAGTCCTTCCGCCTGGCCGGCGACGGGCCGCCCACCCCTCTCCCTCTTCCCTGACCTCACCCCCGGCCGGACAGGGAAAGGCGACGGCCCCGGTGGCTCTCGCCGACCGGGGCCGTCGCCCTGGAACCAGTCTCGCCCGAACTTACGCGGCGGTGTCGTCCGCGCCGGTGGCAGCGGCGCCGAGGTCCGCCGGGACCGCGTCCGGCACGGCGGCCGGCTGGTCCGTGCCCCGGAAGACGAGCTTGGACTTGTCGATGTTTTCGGGGTCGCCTTCGCAGTCGACGACGACGATCTGGCCGGGGGTCAGTTCGTTGAACAGGATCCGCTCGGACAGGTTGTCCTCGATGTCGCGCTGGATCGTGCGTCGCAGCGGACGCGCGCCGAGCACCGGGTCGAAGCCCTTCTTCGCCAGGTACTTCTTGGCGTTGTCGGTCAACTCCAGACCCATGTCCTTGTTCCGCAGCTGACCTTCGATCCGCTGGATCATGATGTCCACGATCTGCAGGATCTCGTTCTCCCGCAGCTGGTGGAACACGATCGTGTCATCGATGCGGTTGAGGAACTCGGGCCGGAAGTGCTGCTTGAGCTCGTCGTTGACCTTCTGCTTCATCCGGTCGTAGTTCGACTCGGAGTCCTCCGACTGCTGGAAGCCCAACGACACCGCCTTGGCCACATCGCGCGTGCCCAGGTTGGTGGTCAGGATGATGACCGTGTTCTTGAAGTCCACGATCCGACCCTGACCATCGGTCAACCGGCCGTCCTCCAGGATCTGCAGGAGCGTGTTGAACACATCCGGGTGAGCCTTCTCGATCTCGTCGAACAACACCACCGAGAACGGCCGGCGACGCACCTTCTCCGTCAGCTGCCCACCCTCGTCGTAGCCGACGTAACCGGGAGGCGCACCCACCAGCCGCGACACCGTGTACCGGTCGTGGAACTCCGACATGTCCAGCTGGATGAGCGCGTCCTCGGAACCGAACAGGAACTCGGCGAGGGCCTTGGACAGCTCGGTCTTACCCACACCCGACGGGCCGGCGAAGATGAACGACCCGGACGGACGCTTCGGGTCCTTCAGACCCGCCCGCGTGCGGCGGATCGCCTTCGAGACCGCCTTGACCGCGTCCTCCTGCCCGATGACGCGCTTGTGCAGCTCGTCCTCCATGCGCAGCAGACGCGACGTCTCCTCCTCGGTCAACTTGTACACCGGGATACCGGTCCAGTTACCGAGGACCTCGGCGATCTGCTCGTCGTCGACCTCACTGACGACGTCCAGATCCCCGGCCTTCCACTCCTTCTCCCGCTGCGCCTTCTGACCCAGCAGCTGCTTCTCCTTGTCCCGCAACTGCGCGGCCCGCTCGAAGTCCTGCGCGTCGATCGCGGACTCCTTGTCCCGGCGCACCTGCGCGATGCGCTCGTCGAAGTCCCGCAGGTCCGGCGGCGCCGTCATCCGACGGATCCGCATCCGGGCGCCCGCCTCGTCGATCAGGTCGATCGCCTTGTCCGGCAGGAACCGATCCGAGATGTAGCGGTCGGCCAGGGTGGCGGCGGCAACGAGAGCGGCGTCGGTGATCGAGACGCGGTGGTGCGCCTCGTAGCGGTCCCGCAGGCCCTTGAGGATCTCGATGGTGTGGGCCAGCGACGGCTCACCCACCTGGATCGGCTGGAAGCGGCGCTCGAGAGCGGCGTCCTTCTCCAGGTGCTTGCGGTATTCGTCGAGCGTGGTGGCGCCGATGGTCTGCAGCTCGCCACGGGCCAGCATCGGCTTGAGGATGCTGGCGGCGTCGATCGCGCCCTCGGCCGCGCCCGCACCCACCAGGGTGTGGATCTCATCGATGAACAGGATGATGTCACCGCGGGTACGGATCTCCTTGAGCACCTTCTTCAGACGCTCCTCGAAATCACCCCGGTAACGCGACCCGGCCACCAGCGCACCCAGGTCAAGCGTGTAGAGCTGCTTGTCCTTCAGCGTCTCCGGCACCTCACCCTTGATGATCTTCTGGGACAGGCCCTCGACCACCGCGGTCTTACCCACACCGGGCTCACCGATCAACACCGGGTTGTTCTTGGTGCGCCGCGACAGCACCTGCATCACCCGCTCGATTTCCTTCTCCCGCCCGATCACCGGGTCGAGCTTGCCCTCGCGGGCGGCCTGGGTCAGGTTCCGACCGAACTGGTCCAACACCAGACTCGTCGACGGCGCGGCCTCACCCGGCGCGGCCCCGGCGGCGGCCGGCTCCTTGCCCTGGTAACCCGACAGCAACTGGATCACCTGCTGACGGACCCGGTTCAAATCGGCGCCGAGCTTCACCAGCACCTGCGCGGCCACGCCCTCACCCTCACGGATCAACCCGAGCAGGATGTGCTCCGTGCCGATGTAGTTGTGCCCCAGCTGCAACGCCTCGCGCAGCGACAGCTCCAACACCTTCTTCGCCCGCGGCGTGAACGGGATGTGCCCACTCGGCGCCTGCTGGCCCTGGCCGATGATCTCCTCGACCTGCTGACGCACACCCTCCAGGGAGATGCCAAGGCTCTCCAGGGCCTTCGCCGCCACACCCTCACCCTCATGGATCAGGCCCAACAGGATGTGCTCCGTGCCGATGTAGTTGTGGTTGAGCATCCGGGCCTCTTCTTGGGCCAGGACGACAACCCGTCGCGCTCGGTCGGTGAACCGCTCGAACATGCCCTCGTGCTCCTCACATGCCGTGCGCCTTGATGGTCAGATCTCGGCGGGGCCGGTGCGCGAACGTCCGGGACGGACGTCCGTGCCTCCTTACTCTATCGCCGCGGACCGTCTCCGCTGAGGTCGTGTGACCCCGCTGATGACCGTTCCGACGTCGTTCTTGCCAACCGTCCACGCTCAGGAGGTGTTCCGGGACCCCCGCGTGTACGCGCAGAGCGAAATTCGACCGACGGTGGAAGGCCCGGTCGAGGGGCTCCGAGCGGGGGTTCAGGCACCCGCCGCGCTCGTCCACAGCCTGTGGACGCAGTCTCCACCGCCTGTGGACAACTCCACCGGGCGCCGGTTTCTTCCCCGCCGGGAGAGCCGACCGCCCGGCCGGGGTGAGACCGGACACCGGGCCCGCATGGTCGGAAACGCCGCTCGGCGACAACGCGGGCGGGAAACGACGGACGCCGGCCCGGAGTCGCCCTCCGGACCGGCGTCGGATCGCCCGTCGCCACAAGTCGGGGTCAGTGCCCCGCCTTCGCGTGGTACTCGTCCACGATCTCCTGCGGGATCCGGCCCCGGTCGGAGATGTCCTTGCCGGCCTTCTTGGCCCACTCGCGGATGGCCCGGTTCTGCTCGCGGTCGGCGGTCGCCCCGCCCCGCCCGCGCGCGGCCCGGCCGCCCACCACCACTCCACCGCGACCGACCTTCGTGCCGTGCGCGATGTACTGCGCGAATTCGCCGCGCAATTTTTCAGCGTTGGAGGCCGAGAGGTCGATCTCGTACTGCACGCCGTCGAGCGCGAACTTGACAGTCTCGTCAGCGTCCCCGCCGTCCAGGTCATCGACCAGCTTGTGAATGATCTGCTTGGCCACGTCCCACATTCCTTTCGAGCAGGGTTGTGCTCCTGCAATACAGGAGCACAATAACCTGCCCGATGCTCGCCCCGTCAATAGGATGGCGTGACGAGGCGGCCAAGCTTTGCCCGCCTACTCGGGGCGGACCAACGGGAAGAGGATGGTTTCCCGAATTCCCAGGCCGGTCAACGCCATCAGGAGACGGTCGATTCCCATTCCCATACCACCGGCCGGCGGCATTCCATACTCCATCGCCCGGAGAAAGTCCTCGTCGAGACGCATCGCCTCGTCGTCGCCACGCGCCGCGAGCTGCGCCTGAGCCACCAGCCGCTCGCGCTGCACGACCGGGTCGACCAGCTCGGAGTACGCGGTGCCCAGCTCGAATCCCAGCACGTAGAGGTCCCACTTCTCGGCCAGCCCCGGCTCGCTCCGGTGCGCCCGGGTCAACGGGCTGGTCTCCTCCGGGTAGTCGCGGACGAACGTGGGCGCCTGCAACGACGGCACCACCAGCTCCTCGAACAACTCCTCGGCCAGCTTGCCCGGCCCCCACTTCGGGTCCACCGAGAGGCCGACCTTGTCCGCGTACTCGACCAGGCGTGACCTTTCGGTGCGGACGCTGACCTCCTCACCGAGCGCTTCGGAAAGAACACCGAACAGCGTCACCGAGCGCCACTCGCCGCCCAGGTCGAACTCCTGGCCGTCGGCATGCGTCACGGTCGTCGAGCCGGCGACCGCGATGGCGGCCTGCTGCACGAGATTTCGGGTCAGCTCGGCCATCGTGTCGTAGTCGCCGTACGCCTCGTAGGTCTCCAGCATCGCGAACTCCGGCGAGTGCGAGGAGTCGATGCCCTCATTACGGAAGTTGCGGTTGATCTCGAAGACCCGGTCGACGCCACCCACCACCGCGCGCTTGAGAAACAGTTCCGGCGCGATTCGCAGATACAGATCGGTGTCGAGCGCATTGCTGTGGGTCACGAATGGGCGGGCCGTCGCGCCGCCGTGCAGCAACTGCAGCATCGGCGTCTCGACCTCGACGAAGTCCCGGGAGTGCAGGGTGTCGCGCAGGCTGCGGACCGCCGCGGCCCGGGTGCGGACCATCTGCCGGGCCTGCGGGCGGACCACCAGGTCCACGTAGCGCTGGCGGACCCGGGACTCCTCGCTCAGCGGCTTGTGCGCCACCGGCAGCGGGCGCAGCGCCTTGGCGGTCACCGTCCACTCGTCGGCAAGCACCGACAGCTCGCCCCGCCGGCTGGTGATCACCTCGCCGGTCACACCGACGTGGTCACCGAGGTCGACCAGGCGCTTCCAGTCGGCCAGCCGCTCCGGACCGACCCGGTCCAGCGAGAGCATCGCCTGGAGTTCGGTGCCGTCGCCGTCGCGCAGGGTCGCGAAGCAGAGCTTCCCGGTGTTGCGGATGAAGATCACCCGACCGGTGACCGCGGCCCGGTCGCCGGTGGCGGTGTCGGTCGGCAGATCGGCGTAGCGCTCGCGGAGCTTCGCGAGCGTGCTGGTCCGCGGGAAACCGACCGGGTACGGCTCGACGCCCTCGGCGAGCATTCGGTCCCGCTTCTCCCGGCGGACCTTCATCTGCTCGGGAAGGTCGTCGGCGGGGTCGGTGGGCAGGGCGTTCTGCTCGGTCACGGCACGCTTCCTCAGGCCTGGGGAACATCGGCGGGGTCAGCCCATGAGCGTACTCAAGCGTCGTGCCGGCCGTTACGGGATAACCTGCCCGCCATGACCGACCCCACTGCGGCGCTCTCGTTCGGCGCCGCCGCCGCCGAGTACGACCGGTTCCGGCCCCGCTATCCCGAGGCGGCGCTGCGCTGGGCGCTGGACCGGCAGCCCACCCCGGCCCGGGTGGTGGACCTCGGCGCCGGCACCGGCATCCTCACCCGCGGCCTGACCGCGCTCGGGCACGACGTCGTACCCGTCGAGCCGGACCCGGGGATGCGGGCGCAACTGGCCGCCGCCACCCCGGGCACGACGGCGCTGGCCGGCAGCGCCGAGTCGGTGCCGCTGCCGGACGCCGCCGCGGACGCGGTGCTCGTCGGTCAGGCCTACCACTGGTTCGACCGGGAGCGGGCCCACGCGGAGGTGGCCCGGGTGCTGCGCCCCGGCGGGACGTTCGCGCCGGTGTGGAACGTCCGCGACGAGCGGGTCGGTTGGGTGGCGGAGCTGACCCGGATCGCCCACCTCGACCACAACGCCGGTGACGTGATCGACAGGTACGCCGACTTCGGTCCCGCCTTCATCCCGGTCCAGGTGGGCGAGTTCGACCACGCCACCACGCTCACCCCGGACGAGTTGGTGGCGATGCTGCACACCCGCTCCTACTGGCTGACCGCCACCCCGGCCGAGCGGGCGCGGGTCGACGGCGGGCTGGCCGACCTGTTCGCCACCCACCCGGAGCTGGCCGGCCGGGACACCGTGGAGCTGCCGTACCGCACGATCGTGCTGCGCGCGCGGCGGTACTGACGTCAGGTGTTGCGGTCGTAGACCATCCGCAGGCCGATCAGGGTGATCATCGGCTCGTGGTGGGTGATGGTCCGGCACTCCCCCAGCACCAGCGAGGCCAGGCCGCCGGTGGCGATCACCGCCTTCACCTCGCCCAGCTCGTCGGACATCCGCTCGACGATCCGGTCCACCTGCCCGGCGAAGCCGAAGTAGAGGCCGGACTGGAGGCACTCGACGGTGTTCTTGCCGATCACCGAACGCGGCCGGGTGGCCTCCACCTTGCGCAACTGCGCGGCGCGGGCGGCCAGCGCGTCGAACGAGATCTCGATGCCGGGCGCGAACGCCCCGCCGAGGAACTCGCCCCGGTCACTGATCACGTCGAAGTTGGTGGTGGTGCCGAAGTCCACCACGATCGACGGCCCGCCGTAGAGCGTGTACGCGGCCAGCGTGTTCACCACCCGGTCCGCGCCCACCTCCTTCGGGTTGTCGATGGCGAGCTGCACCCCGGTGCGGACGCCCGGCTCGACGATCACGCTCGGCAGGTCGGCGTAGTAGCGACCCAGCATGGTGCGCAGCGAGCGCAACGCGGCCGGCACGGTCGAGCAGGCCGCCACCCCGGTGATCTCCACGGCGTCACCGGCCAGCAACCCCCGGAACATCAGGCCCAGCTCGTCCGCGGTGGAACGGGCGTCGGTCTTGATCCGCCAGGAGTGCACCAGCTTGTCGCCGTCGAAGGTCGCCAGCACGGTGTTGGTGTTTCCGATGTCGATGCAGAGCAGCACAGCGGCAGCCTAGACGGTCAGTTCGGCCGCAGGTCGAGGGCGATGTCGAGGATCGGCGACGAGTGGGTGAGCGCGCCGACCGAGAGGAAGTCCACTCCGGTGGCCCCGTACTCGGCCGCCACCGGCAGGGTCAGCCCACCGGTCGCCTCCAACTCCGCCCGGTCACCCACCACGGCCACCACCGCCCGCAGCTGCGCCGGGGTCATGTTGTCCAGCAGCAGGAAACCCGCCCCGGCCTCGACCGCCTCCACCGCCTCGTCCAGCGTGTCCACCTCGACCTGCACCGGCACGTCCGGGAACGCCTCCCGGACCCGCCGGAACGCGGCCGCGATCCCGCCGGCCGCCAGCTTGTGGTTGTCCTTGATCATGGCGACGTCGTGCAGGCCCATCCGCTTGTTGGTGCCACCGCCGGCCCGGACCGCGTACTTCTCCAGCGCGCGCAGCCCCGGCGTGGTCTTGCGGGTGTCCAGCACCATGGCCTTCGTGCCGGCCAACGCGTCGGCCCAGGCCCGGGTGTGGGTCGCCACCCCGGACATCCGGGAGAGCAGGTTGAGCGCCGTCCGCTCGGCGGTGAGCAGCAGCCGGGTCGGCCCGGTCACCGTGGCCAGCACGTCGCCGCGCGCCACCCGCTGACCGTCGAGGGCCACCGACGACACCGCGAGCGTACGCCCGGCGCCGGTCACCTCACCCACCAGCTCGAACACGGCGGCGGCCACCGGCAGCCCGGCGACCACGCCGTCCTCGCGCGCCACCAGGTCGGCGGTGTCCCGCTGATCCTCCGGGACGGTCGCGACGCTCGTGACGTCGAGGAAGTCCGGGCCCAGGTCCTCGGCCAGCGTGTCGACCACCACCTGCCGGACCCGGTCCGGATCCAGGCCGGCGTCCCGCAGCGCCCGCACCGTCGACTCGATCATGAGTTCCGCTCCCAACTCTCCGACAGCAGCCCGTCCGGGCCCACCTCGGCCACCAGGTGCCCCAGCCACCGGTCGTCGGCCGAGGGGAAGTCCTCCCGCCAGTGGCAGCCGCGCGTCTCCGCGCGGGCGTACGCGGCGGCGACGAGCGTCGACGCCACGGTGAGCAGGTTCGTCGCCTCCCAGTCGGCGGTACGCGGCACACCCCGCCCCTCGCCCAGCCCGGTCAGGGTGACCGCGGTGCCGGCAAGCGTCTCCGCCGAGCGGAGCACGCCCGCGCCCCGGGTCATCGCCCGTTGCAGCTCCGGCGTGCCGGTCGCCGGCACCAGCCGGCCCTCGCCGCCCACCCAGGCGCCGGTCTCCGCCGGACGGGCCTGCTCGGGCAGCCCGGCGGCGATGTCCTCGGCGATCCGGCGGGAGAAGACCAACCCCTCCAGCAGCGAGTTGCTGGCCAGCCGGTTCGCGCCGTGCACGCCGGTGCAGGCCACCTCGCCGCACGCGTACAGGCCGGGGATCGAGGTGCGGCCGTGCAGGTCGGTGCGGACCCCGCCGGAGGCGTAGTGCGCCGCCGGCGCGACCGGGATCAGGTCGGTCGCCGGGTCCACGCCGACGGCCAGGCAGGACGCCACGATCGTGGGGAACCGCCGGGCCAGGAAGTCGCCGCCCAGGTGCCGCGCGTCCAGGAAGACGTGATCAGCGCCGGTGGCGAGGAGGACCCGGTGGATGCCCTTGGCCACCACGTCCCGGGGCGCCAGCTCGGCCAGCTCGTGCTGGCCCACCATGAACCTCTTGCCGTCGCCGTCGACCAGGTGGGCGCCCTCGCCCCGCAGCGCCTCGGAGACCAGCGGCTGCTGCGCCAGGCCGGCGCCCGGCCCGCCGGCCGGCACGATCAACGCGGTCGGGTGGAACTGGACGAACTCCAGGTCGGTGACGGCGGCGCCGGCACGCAGCGCCAGGGCCACCCCGTCGCCGGTGGAGACCGACGGGTTGGTGGTGGCCGCGAAGACCTGCCCCATCCCACCGGTGGCCAGCACCACCGCGCGGCCGAGGATCGCGCCGACGCCGTCCTCGCTGCCCTCACCGAGCACGTGCAGGGTGATCCCGCAGGCCGGGCCGAGCCCACCCGGACCGTCTCCCGGCGCGCGCAACAGGTCCAGCACCAGGGCGTGCTCGACGAGCCGGATCCAGGGGTCGCGGCGCACCGCCGCGTGCAACGCCCGCTGCACCTCCGCGCCGGTGGCGTCGCCGCCGGCGTGCACGATCCGGTCGGCCCGGTGCCCGCCCTCCCGGCCGAGCATCAGCGAGCCGTCCGGGTTGCGGTCGAACTCCGCCCCGATCCGCATCAGCTCGCGCAGCCGGACCGGACCCTCCTCGACCAGCACCCGGACCGCCGCCGGGTCGCAGAGGCCGACGCCGGCCACCTCGGTGTCGTACGCGTGCGCGCCCGGGCTGTCCGCCGGGTCGAGCACCGCGGCGATGCCGCCCTGCGCCCAGCGGGTGGAGCCCTCGTCCATGTCCACCTTGGTGACGACCGTGACGTGCAGGCCCGCCTCGCGCAGGTGCAGCGCGGCGGTCAGCCCGGCGACCCCGGAACCGACGACGATCACGTCGGTGGTCTCCACCCAGCCGGGCGCGGGCGCGGCGAGCAGCCGGGGCAACGCGGGCAGGTCGACGGTGGGAAGGTCCATGGGCACAGTCAACCCGAAGCATCCTCGTCCCGGGCGACGGGGGCGGGACGAGTGGTTTCGGCTACCTCGTCCGGACCGGCAGGCGGGCCGGGCCGGCGGCCTTCAGCGACCCGGTCACCGTGCGGTTGCTGAGCCACAGGTAGCAGCGGACCCCGCGGTCGCCGACCCCCCAGCGGCCAGCGGCCGGCGGCCGCACCACCACGTCGCTGCGGTAGCGCAGGGACCCGTCGGCGGGCACGCCGGCGAAGCGCGCGATGACACCGAAGCAGCCGGCGTAGAGCGGCGCCCAGTCCGCCGGCTTCTTCGGGTACGGGCGGTCCGGCGCCACCCAGACGCCGGCGAACTCGGCGTCGTGCGCCACCGCGCAGCCGACCGGGGTCAGCGCCTGCACCCTGCCACGGTCCTGCCCGGTGCGCTGGCAGCCCAGGCGCAGCGGGGACGGCGGCTTGAGCGCGTCGCGCAGGCTGCCCGTCCGGGTCACCACGACGGCCGCCGCCTCGACGGTGTTCAGCTCGGTCAGGTCGCACCGGTACCAGCGGGAGCCGGCCGTCCAACCGGTGCCGGTGGGCAGCGCCACGGCCAGCCGGAGCCGCCCGGCGCGCCAGTCGTCGCCCACGTAGCCCCGGGCCCGGGTGTCGCACTCGGTGAACGCGCCACGCATCTCCGGCGAGCCGAGCGCCGGCGGGGCGGCCCGGTCGACGGTGAACGCGCCGACGTGCACCGTCTCCACCCGGTGCGGCAGGTCGCAGCCGACCGGCGCGTACGCCGGCAGGCCCACGGCCGGGGTGAAGTCGGCGACCTGGCAGACGCCGGCCACCGGAGTGAACGGACCGGCCGGCGGCATGGCCGCCCAGTCGTCGCCGAGGTCGCCGTCCAGCCCGCCCGTCGAGGCGCACCCGGCCGCCAGCACACCGGCGACCACGGCGGCGACGAGGCTTCGCATCGCACGGCCCATCGCGCCTCCCCCAGCCCGACGACCGTCGATTCCGACGGTGCGACCAGGGTAGCCGAAAATGACCTTCCGGTGACAGACCGCGTCGGTGGATCAGGTCAGGGCGGCGGCGAGGGGGTTCGGGGTGGGATCGCCGGCGGTGCCGGGGGCGGCGGTGGTCGGGTCGGCGGTCAGGTCGACGATGCGGTTGTCGGCGTCGACGTGCACCACCCGGGGCTGCCAGGCGCGCGCCTCGGCGTCGTCCATCTGCCCGTACGAGATGAGGATGACCAGGTCACCGGGGTGGACCAGGTGGGCGGCGGCGCCGTTGATGCCGATCACGCCGCTGCCCCGCCGGCCCGGGATCACGTAGGTCTCCAGGCGGGCGCCGTTGGTGATGTCCACGATCGCGACCTGCTCGCCGGGGAGCAGGTCCGCCGCGTCGAGCAGATCCTCGTCCACGGTCACCGAGCCGACGTAGTGCAGGTCGGCCTGGGTCACCGTGGCCCGGTGGATCTTCGACTTGAGCATGGTCCGGAGCATCGGGGTGCCTTTCCGCATTCGTGGTGGGGTTCAGGGACGCGGCGCGAGGTGGATCGCCGTGTTGTCGATCAGGCGGGTGGCGCCGACCCAGGCGGCGATCAGCAGCCGGGCCGCGCCGGCGACCGGCCCGGGCTCCAGATCGGTGTCGGTGAGCACCAGGTAGTCGAGGCGGGCGTCCGGCGTACCCGGGTCGAACGCCCGGTGCGCGGCGGCCAGCACCGCACCCGCGTCGTCGCCCCGCTCGGCCGCCGCGACACCGGCGCGCAGCGCGGCGGAGAGGCTCAGCGCGGCCCGCCGCTCCTCGGCGGACAGGTACCGGTTGCGGCTGGACAGCGCCAGTCCGTCCGGCTCGCGGACGGTCGGCACGCCGACGATCTCGGTCGGCACGTCCAGGTCGCGGACCATCCGGCGGACCAGGGTGAGCTGCTGGTAGTCCTTCTCGCCGAAGAAGGCGAGATCCGGGCGGGTGAGCTGGAGCAGCTTCATGACCACGGTGAGCACGCCGTGGAAGAAGCCGGGACGGCTCAGGCCCTCCAGGTCCTCGCCGAGCGGACCCGGGTTCAGCCGCACCGTCGGCTGCCCCTGCGGGTACATCTCGTTCACCGGGGGTGCGAAGACCAGGTCCACCCCGGCCCGGCGGCAGATCTCTAGGTCGGCGTCGAGCGTGCGCGGGTAGCGGTCGAAGTCCTCGTTCGGGCCGAACTGGAGCGGGTTCACGAAGATCGTCACCAGCACGTGGTCGGCCCGCTCCCGGGCGGCCCGCAGCAGCGTCTCGTGCCCTTCGTGCAGCGCGCCCATGGTCATCACGACGCCGACCGTGCCGGTCAGCCCGTCCCGGGCCGCCGCCAGCTCCTTGCGCGTGTGCAGCACGTTCACCACGAGGAGGCCACCTCCATCCCGTCCAGCACGTCCCGCAGCGGCGTCGCGTCCGCCGGGCGCAGCCGGCCCGCCGCGACGGCGCGGTCCGCCGTCCGTCGGGCCAACGCCAGGTAGGCGGGTACGGATTCCGGCGCGGTCGCGGCCAGCCGGTCCAGGTGCCGGCGTACGGTGCCCGCGTCGCCCCTGGAGACCGGGCCGGTCAGCGCGTCGTCGCCGAGCGCCAGGGCGTTCTCCAGGGCGGCCCGCAGCAGCGGGGCGAGCACCTTCTCCGGCCGGTCCACGCCGGCGTCGCGCAGCCGGTCGGCCGCGTCGTTGACCAGGGTCACCAGGTGGTTGGCGCCGTGTGCGAGGGCGGCGTGGTAGAGCGGCCGGTCGGCCTCGCCCACCCACTCCGGCACCCCGCCCAGGTCGGCCACCAGCCGGGCCGCGAACGGGCGCAGCTCGGCCGGGGCGGTCACCCCGTAGGAACTGCCGGCCAGGCGGGACAGGTTGTCCGGCGTACCGGTGAAGGTCATCGCCGGGTGCAGCGCGAGCGGCCGCGCGCCGGCCGCGGCGGCCGGGGCCAGCACGGCCAGCCCGTGCGCGCCGGAGGTGTGCGCCACCACCTGCCCGGGACGCAGCGCGCCGGTCGCGGCCAGCTCGGCGACCACACCGGCCAGGGCGTCGTCGGGGACCGCGACGATCAGCAGGTCGGTGGCGGCGCGCGCCACGGCGGGCGCGGAGCGGTGCGGGGTCTGCGGCAGCAGCAGCGCCAGCCGGGCCCGCGAGGCGCCGGACGAACCGGACGCGGCGACCACCCGGTGACCGGCGGCGGCGAGGGCCGCGCCGAGCACGGCGCCGACCCGGCCGGCGCCGAGCACACCGACGGTGAGGGTACGGGGGAAGGCGAGCGGGGCGCGGAGGGCCCGCGGGCGCAGCGGTGCGCTCATGGCAGCGATCCAGTCCTCGAAGGGGGTACCGGTCGATGGCAAGTATGCGCCCGGGTGACAGACCGGAAACAAGAAGGTGTGAAAACCTTCACCGACCGCCCGAAGCGCCCGCCCCGGTGGCGCGCAGGGGCAGCTTAGGGTCGGCACGTGACATCCGGTAACCCCTGTCTGCGCTGGCGCGACGCGATGGAGCGGGCGCTCTACGGGCCGGGCGGCTTCTTCGTCTCCGGCACCGGCCCCGCCGCGCACTTCCGCACCAGCGTGCACGCCTCGCCGGCCTTCGCCGCCGCCCTGGCACGGCAGCTCACCGCCCTGGACGAGGCGCTGGGCCGCCCGGCCCGGCTGGACGTGGTGGACGTGGGCGCGGGCCGGGGCGAACTGCTCCGCGCGCTGCTGGCGCACGCCGCTCCGGAGCTGGCCGCCCGGATCCGCCCGGTCGCGGTGGAACGCGCCGCCCGCCCCCCGGACCTGCCCCCGGAGATCGACTGGCGCCCCGAGATCCCGGAGGGGATCACCGGCCTGCTGCTCGCCACCGAATGGCTGGACAACGTCCCCCTGGACGTCGCCACCCACACCCCCGACGGCTGGCGCCACCTCCTGGTCGACCCCGCCACCGGCGAGGAGACTCTCGGCCCCGCCCTCTCCCCCACCGACACCGCCTGGCTGACCACCTGGTGGCCCCTCCCACCCCACCCGCCCCTCCCGTCCCCGGTGATCAAGGAGTTCGCGTCGGGCGCGGCCCCGGACGACGACGCAAACTCCCTGATCGACGACGGGGGGCACGGGTGGGACGGCCGGTGGGGGCGGGTGGAGATCGGGCGGGAGCGGGACGAGGCGTGGGCGGAGGCGGTGGGACAGATCGAGCGAGGGCTCGCGCTGGCCGTCGACTACGGGCATCTGCGGGATGCCCGGCCGGTGGACGGGACGCTGAGCGGGTACCGGAACGGGCGACAGGTGCCGCCGGTCCCGGACGGGTCGTGCGACGTGACCGCGCACGTCGCCATGGACTCGGTCGCCTCCGCCGGTGAGCGGGTCGCGCGGTGCGCGTACACAGTGGTGTCGCAGCGGGAGGCGCTGCGGGCGCTCGGGGCCGACGGCGGGCGACCGCCGCTGAGCCTGGCCGCCCGGGACCCGGCCGGCTACCTGCGGGCGCTGGCCGCGGCGTCGGCGGCGGCCGAGCTGACCGACCCGGCCGGCCTCGGCGGGCACTGGTGGCTGTGGCAGCCGGTCGGCGTCGCCCTCGACCCGCTCGTGGCACGATGACGGGCATGACCACGGACGCCGGTGACCTCCGCGAGCTGACCGTCGGCACCGGGGCCGGCGGTGAGCAGCTCGGCACCGACATGGTGCTCAACATCGGCCCGCAGCACCCGTCCACGCACGGCGTGCTCCGGCTGCGCCTGGTGCTCGACGGGGAGCGGGTGGTCGCCGCCGAGCCGATCGTCGGCTACATGCACCGGGGCGCGGAGAAGCTCTTCGAGGTCCGCGACTACCGGCAGATCATCGTGCTGGCCAACCGGCACGACTGGCTGTCCGCGTTCTCCAACGAGCTGGGCGTGGTGCTCGCGGTCGAACGGCTGATGGGCATGGAGGTGCCGGAGCGCGCCACCTGGCTGCGGATGGCGCTGGCCGAGCTGAACCGGGTGCTCAACCACCTGATGTTCCTCGGCTCCTACCCGCTGGAGATCGGCGCGATCACGCCGATGTTCTACGCGTTCCGGGAACGGGAGACCATCCAGGCCGTGATGGAGGAGGTCTCCGGCGGCCGGATCCACTACATGTTCAACCGGGTCGGCGGTCTGAAGGAGGAGGTGCCGGCCGGCTGGACCGGCCGCGCCCGCACCGCCATCGGCGAGGTACGCCGACGCATGCCCGACCTCGACAACCTGATCCGGCGCAACGAGATCTTCCTGGCCCGCACCGTCGGCGTCGGCGTGCTCTCCGCCGCCGACGCCGCCGCGTTCGGCGCGTCCGGGCCGGTCGGTCGGGCCTCCGGCCTCGACCTCGACCTGCGCCGGGACGAGCCCTACCTGGCGTACGACCAGCTCGACGTGCCGGTGGTGACGAAGACCGCCGGGGACTGCCACGCCCGGTTCGAGGTGCTGCTCGACCAGGTGTACGCCTCACTCGACCTCGCCGAGCAGTGCCTGGACCGGGTGGACCGGATCTCCGGCCCGGTGAACACCCGACTGCCGAAGGTGGTCAAGGCGCCCGAGGGGCACACGTACGCCTGGACCGAGAACCCGCTCGGCATCAACGGCTACTACCTGGTCTCCCGGGGCGAGAAGACGCCGTGGCGGCTCAAGCTGCGCACCGCCTCGTACGCGAACGTGCAGGCGCTGTCGACGCTGCTGCCCGGGTGCCTGGTGCCCGACCTGATCGCCATCCTCGGCTCGATGTTCTTCGTGGTCGGCGACATCGACAAGTGACGTCCGCCCCGCCGCCGATCCCGCTCGGAGGACGCGCGAGCGGTCAGCGCCAGCGGTCGGCGGGATCCCCGGGCGGTTGCCCGTAGGTGCCCGGCTCCGGCCGGCGCCCTCCCGGCTCGGGCTGCCGCCACTGCGGCTCCGGCTGCCGCCGATCCGGCTCGGGATGCCGCCACTCCGGCCCGGGCCGGCGCCATTCCGGCTGGCCGCTGCGCTGGGTCGGCGGTCGCCACTCGTCCGGCACCGGCAACCCACCGGCCGGCAATGCCGGCGGGCTCTCCGGCGACCGACCGGAAACGCCGTGGGACGGCTCCGGGTCGTGCCACGGGGACGCCGAGCCGCCGTACGACGGCTCCGGGTCGTGGCGGCGCGGCGAACCGCCGTACCCACCGGGGGCGCCCCGGACCTCGGCCCAGCGGTCCTCCACCCGGTACTCGGTGCCGTCGCCGTCCGCGTGCACCGCGGCCCGCCGCTCACCGACCCGGTACTCCCGGCCCTGACCGTCGTCGCGGACCGCCGCCCAACGGTTGCCGGCGCGCAGCTCGGACCAGTTCTCTCCACCCGGCTCGGCGGGCGCGGCCCGGCCGTACCGCTCGGGCGGCTCCTCCCGGCCGTAACGTTCGACCGGCTCCTCCCGGCCGTACCGTTCGGGCGTCGCCCGGCCGTACTGTCCGGCCGGCGGCCAGGCCGGCGCCGGTGGCTCCTCCACGAGCCGGGCCGGGTCGTCGCCGGCGGACCAGCCGTCGTCCGCCGACCGCGCCGACCAGCCCCGCTCACCGGCGGCGGACCTGCCGACGCTCGCCCAGGGATGCTCGCCACCGGCCCACGAGGAACCGTCGCCGGCCCACGAGGAACCGTCGCCGGTCCACCCGGAACCGTCGCCGGTCCACCCCGAGCCGCCGGCCCGTCCGGAACCGGCGCCGGCCCACCCGTCGGTCGAGCCGCCCGGCCGGAAGCCGTCGTCCCGGGAGTCGTCGTCGTGCGCGCCGGGCCAGGGCCGCTCCGCGCCGGAGGCGGCCCGCAGGCTCCCCGGCCAGCCGTCCGGGTCGGCACCGGACCGTGGCCGGTCGTCCCGGTACTCGGCCGGGTCCCCGCCACGCGGTCGCTCCTCCGCCGGCGGTGTCCAGCGACCCGAGAATCCGCCGTACCGGGAACCGGACCCGTCGCCCACGATGGTGTGCCGCGTGGTGACGTGCACGGTCTCGGTGTGGTGGACCACGCCGACCGGACGGGAATCCGGCCGCGCCCCCGGCTCGGGGGCCCGGGCCGCCCCGTAGACGCCGGCCGAGGCGCGTCCGGCGGGCCGTGCCGGCTCGGCGCCGTGACCGGCGAAGCCGGTGTGTTCCTCGTCGTGGTCGACCGACCGGTCGCGCCCCGCGCCACGGGGCTCGGGGCGGGCCCGACCCTCGGCGGCGTACGCGTCGGAGCCGGTCCGCTCGACGTCGTGCCGGCCCGCCCGCGCCGGCTCGGCCCGCTGGTCGGCGCCGTATCGCCCGCCGGGTTCGGGCTCGGCACGGCCGGTCGGATGCGCCGGACCCGCCTCGTACGCCCCGGCCACCGGCACCCGGGCCCGACCACCCGGCCGTTCCTCGGCGGGCGCGGCGGCCAGGCCCGCCGCCGCCGCGTCGAGCCGGTGGCGAACCGCGCCGGCCGCTTCCTCCGCGCGGCGCGCCTGGTCGAGGGCCTGGTTGCCGCGCTGCGCGGCGGCCACGATCTCGGCCCGCAGCTCGCGGCGGAGCTCTTCCAGCTCCTCGCGCAACTCCTCGGCGTCAGCGCCGTTCTCGGCCCGCAGCGCGATGGAGAGGCCGATCAGCACCACGGCGAGGATCGCGAGCACCGCACCGAACCGGAGCGTGCCGTTGCCGTCGGCGATCAGCAGGATGAGCGCGGCCAGCGGCGCCAGCCCCACGCCGATCCAGAACAGGACGGTGAGCAGCGTCGGGGTGCGCTTGTCGGCGGGGGCGACCGAGGCGGGCATGGGAGTGCAGAGTACCGAGAGTTCCACCGGAGGGGAACGGGTCGGCGCGCTCCGGTGCACGGAGCGCTGAGCGTGCTGCCGCCCGGCTGGGGACGCCGCCGGCCGGCCGGTGCGACCGGCCGGCGGCGGTGGGTCAGCTCGTGGCGAGCGCGGCGTCGGAGGAGAACACCAGGCCGACGCTGGCGGAACCGGTCTTGAGAGCGTTCTTGGTCTGCGGGCCGCCCGCGTCCAGCGAGCTGAACGAGCCGGCCTTGAAGTCGTAGACCTCGACGAGACCGGCCTGGCACTTCGGCCGCTGCGGGCACTCCGGCGGACCGGCCAGCACGGTGGCCTGACCGGAGCACTTCGCGGCCAGATCGGAGAGGGTGGACACGCCGTACTTGTCGGCGAACGCCTTGGTGACCGCGAAGGCGTTCTGGTCCTGCGCCTGGGACGGCTGGCCGAACACCAGACCGGCCTTGTCGCCCTCGGTCTTGAGCGCCGAGACCGTCTTCTCCAGCTCGGGCGAGGAGACCGGCTGCGCGTCCTTGCCGTTGGCCTTGGTGTTGAGGAACTCGGCCATGGTCGCGGCGTACTCCGGGACGACCTGGATCTGCCCCTTCTCCAGCGCCGGCTCGTAGAGCTCGCGGTTGCCGATGGTCTGCACCTTGACCTGGTAGCCGGCCGCGGTGAGGGCGATCTTGTAGAGCTCGGCGACGGTCTGGCTCTCGCTGAAGTTGCCCGCGCCGACCGTCACCTGGCCGCCCGGGCCCTTCTCGATGCCGTCGGTCACGCCGTTGGCGGCGGCGAACTCCTGCGCCGCCACCTGGGGCGTCTTGCGGTCGACGTCGACGGCCCGGTTGAGCTGGATCAGCTTGGGCGTGTCGAGCTTCGCGGAGGCCTTGTCCAGCGCGGCGACCAGCTGCGGGGTGGCCGCCTTCTTGTTGATCGCGGGGAGGACGTTGTCGGTGTTCTGGAGTTTCTTGTCGTCGGTGAGGACGACCAGCTGGTCACCCGCCACCGGGGCGCAACCGGCGCCCGAGGCGCCCGCCTCTGGGGCGTCGGTGCCGGACGAGCCGGCGTCGCCGCAGCCGGTGAGAAGGCTCGCCGCGACGAGAGCGCCGAAGGCACCCGCGGCCAGCCGTGAACGTGCGCGCATCAGGTGCCCGCCTTCCGTGTCCCGGCGCGACCCCTTCGGGCCGGCCGCGTGTCCGACGGGCGATCCGAACGCCGCCCGCGACTCCACCCAACATCCTCACGGACCCCACCGACAAATTCGGAGCGAATTTCGTCATCCGATCGTCACCGGCCGCCCGCGCGGCGGTGACCGCCGTCTCAGCGACCCCGGAGCGGACCCGTCAGCCGCCGGCCGTGGCCGCGGCGGCGCGGCGGTTCGCCCGCCGCCGGACCCGGCGCAGCGGACGCGGCGTGACCATCCGCTCCACCACCGCGAGCACGCCCTCGACCAGCATCGCCAGACCGGCCACCAGGACACCTCCGGCGATGATCTGGCCGCCGCCGGCCGCGATGTCGAGGCCGAAGCCGGCCCGGATGATCTGGCCCAGCCCGCCACCGTTGACGAACGACGCAAGCGCGGCGGTGGCCACCACCTGCACGGCCGCGGTCCGGAAACCGGCCGCCAGGTAGGGCACCGCGAGCGGCAACTCCACCCGGCGCAGCACCTGCCCGCCGGAGAGCCCCATCCCGCGCGCGGCGTCCCGGGCCTCCGGGTCGGCCTGGCGGACCCCGGTGTACGCGTTCGCCAGCAGCGGCGGCACCGCGAAGACCGCGAGCGCCACCACCACGGACGCGCGGCCGAACCCGAGGAAGGTCAGCGGCAGGATGGTGAGCAGGGCCAGGGTCGGGATCGCCAGGGTGACGTTGGAGACCAGCAGCACCAGCCCGCCGCCCCGGCCGCTGTGCCCCAGCCAGAGGCCGACCGGCCAGGCCACCAGGCAGCCGAGCAGCACCGCCAGGGCGGACATGCTCAGGTGCTCGCCGAGGCGGTCCAGCACCCCGCCGGGATTGGTCCAGTTCAACGGGTCGTTCAGCCAGGTCACGGCCGCCTGCACCGGGTTCATGAGATTCTCCCGCGCAGCCACGGGGTCAGCAGCCGACCGACCCCGGCCAGGATCAGGTCGAGCACCAACGCCAACAACACGCAGAGCACGGTGCCGGTCATGATCTGCGCCTTGTAGAAGTTGTTCTGGAAGCCGGCGAAGATGAGCTGCCCGAGCCCGCCCCGACCGACCACCACGCCGACCGTGACCAGCGCGACCGTGGACACCGTGGCCAGCCGTACGCCGGTGAGGATGCCGGGCAGCGCCAGCGGCAGCTCGATCCGGAACAACCGGCCCCACCGGCCGTAGCCCATGCCCTCGGCGGCCTCCCGCACCTCGGGTGGCACCTGGTTCAGGCCGGCCAGCGTGTTGCGCACGATGACCAGCAACGCGTACAGCGCCACCACGGTGAGCACGGTCGCCGCGCCGATGCCGAGGTAGGGCGCGAGGAAGGCGAACAGCGCCAGCGACGGGATCGTGTAGAGCACCCCGGTCAGCGCCAGGATGGACGCGGCCAGCGACCGGAACCAGTACGCTGCCACCGCGAGCGGCAGCGCCACCAGCGCGGCGATCACCACGGCCCGGCCGGTCAACCAGGTGTGCTCGCGCAACGCGGCGAGGATGCTGTCAGAGTTGTCCCGCACGTACTGCCAGGAGAACCACGGATTACCCGGGGCGGCCCGGTAGCTCAGGTGGAGGAACACACGTGGACGTTACCCCGGGGAGCGACACCGGTCACGGCGCCGCCTCGATCACGCTGGAGCGCATCCGCAAGCGCTACCCGGACGGCACCGAGGCGGTCCGCGAGCTGAGCCTCGAGGTCAAGGCCGGCGAGCTGGTGGTGCTGATCGGGCCGTCCGGCTGCGGCAAGTCCACCGTGCTGCGGATGATCAACCGGCTGATCGAGCCGACCGACGGGCGGATCCTGCTCGGCGACGACGACGTCACGAGGGTCGACCCGGTGACGCTGCGCCGCCGGATCGGCTACGTGATCCAGAACGTCGGCCTGTTCCCGCACCAGACCGTGGCCGCGAACGTGGCAACCGTGCCGGGGCTGCTGGGCTGGTCCCGGGACCGGACCCGGACCCGGGTCGACGAGCTGCTGGAGCTGGTCGGCCTCGACCCGGCGCAGTTCGGCAAGCGCTACCCGCACGAGCTCTCCGGCGGCCAACGGCAGCGGGTGGGCGTCGCCCGGGCGCTCGCCGCCGACCCGGTGGTGCTGCTGATGGACGAGCCGTTCTCGGCCGTCGACCCGATCGTCCGGACCCGGCTGCAGGAGGAGTTCCTCCGGCTGCAGGCCGAGGTCCGCAAGACCATCGTGCTGGTCACCCACGACCTCGACGAGGCGGTGCGGCTGGGCGACCGGATCGCGGTGCTGTCCGAGGGCGGCGTCCTGGAGCAGTACGACACGCCCGCCGCGCTGCTCGGCTCGCCCGCCTCGGCGTTCGTCCGCGAGTTCGTCGGCGCCGACCGGGGCATCCGGCGGCTGGCGGTCACCCCGGTGACCCACGCGGCGCTCGACCCGGTCCCGGCCGGCGACCGGGCCGGCCTGCCCACCGTGTCGCTGGGCAGCTCGGCCTACGACGCGCTGGGCGCGCTGCTCACCTCCGGCGCCGACCAGGCGGTGGTCACCGAGGACGGCCGACCGGTCGGCCTGCTCACCCGCGCCCGGGTGCTCGCCATGGGGGCGGTGGACTGATACCCGATCTGCCGGGTCAGGCCCGGCCGCCTCGGCCCGCCCGACCTGGCCAGGCCGACGATCCAGCCGGGATCAGGCCCGGCCGCCGAGGCTGGCCAGGCCGACGATCCAGCCGGCGAAGAAGCCGTACGTGACGCCGGCGCTGGCGGCCTGGAAGGCGGCGTAGAGCGTGCCGCCCGGCCCGAGGAGCGTGGCGAGCAGCGCGGCGATGCCGGCCGCCAGGGCGTACGCGCCCCAGCCGGAGAGGAACTGGCTGCCCGAGGCGGCCACCCGGTCCACCTGCGGGCCGGGCAGCAGGTAGAGCAGCGCCGCGGCCGCCACGATCAGCAGGATCGCCCGCAGGTTGGCGGTGAGCAGCCCTTCGTCCGCGTGCCAGCGCCAGGCCGGCCAGGCCAGCAGCCGCAGGAACCAGCCGCCGGCGCCGGTCGGGTCGGTGTGGCCCTGTGCCCAGCCCACGTACATCGGGCTGCCGCCGACCGCGACGAGCAGGAACGCGGCGAGCGTGCCGGTGCCGGCGGCCGTGCCGTACCGGCCGACGGTGCGGGGGCGGTTGGTGAGGGCCATGGAACGGTCAGTTCCCGGGCCGCCGCGCCGGGCAAACCTGCCCCACCGCGCGGCCGCCGCCGGCCGCCGGACGGCCACCGGATCAGTGCTTCATCAGGTAGTCGATGAAGGCGGCGCGCAGCAGCGGCGCGGACTCGTCGTAGCCGTGCCCGGTCAACTCGCGCCACAGCGCGTTGGCCTCGTCGATGGTCGGCCCGACCGAGTTCGGCGCCCCGTCCAGGGCGGCGGCCTCGTCGGCGTTCGGCAGGTGCCGCAGCACCGACCAGAAGAACCCCACGTCGCGACGCTCCCGGGCCAGGTGGAACGCCTGCTCGCGCAGCTCCTCGGTGGAGAGCTTGTCGAGCTCGTCGAAGGTACGGCCGCCGGGGGCAGGAGTCTCCGTCATGCCGCCGAGCCTAACCGGCGAGATCAGCTCCGGCCCGCCGGACGCGACGCCCCCGGCCGGCGTCAGCGGTCGTCGGCGTCCCAGCGTCGCGGCTCGCTCTCCCAGCGCGGCGCCTCCCACGCGTCGACGGGCGTGTCGGTGTCGGTGCGCATCGGCAGCACCGACGGCCAGGTGTCGGCCGGCTCGGGCGCCGGCGTCATGGCCCAGCCGCTGCTGAGCGTGCCGTCGCCGGTGGGCCGCTGCGGTCCGGACGTGCGCGGGCCGGGCGGTGCCGGACGGGGTCGGCCGAACGTCTCCACCAGGCGGGTGACCAGCAGCCCGACGCCGAGGGCCGCGCCGCCCACCGCCCACCGGCTGACCGTCCAGTCGTGCGCCACGGCCCAGGCCAGGAACACCACCACCAGGCAGACCGAGAGCAGGGCGCCGAAGATGCCGCCACGCCGGCCGTACGCGCTGGTGCCGCCGAGCAGCACCGCGCCGACCGCCAGCACCGACCAGTCCAGGCCGGTGCCCGGCGCGACAGTGCCGTCGCCGTTCGCGGCGATCAGCATCCCGCCGAACATGGCCAGCACCGTGGAGCCGACGAGCGCCAGCGCGGTCACCGAGGCGGCCACCGCGCCACGCCGGCGGGCCGGGTCGGCGACCGGACGGAACCGGCCGATCAGCCGGCGCACCGGTTTGATCGCGCCGAAGAGGCCACCGAGGACGGCCACCGCGGCGAAGCCGACGAAGAGGTAGAGCGCGGCGCGCCGCGGGTCGTAGTCGCCCTGGACGGTGACCGGGGCGGTCCGCCGCTCCAGCCAGACGATCACGCCGGCCGCGCCGGCCAGGCTCGCCGCCCAGCCGGGCACGTGCAGCACCACCACGGCCAGGGCGAGCGCCAACCCGGCGACCGCCGCCACCGCGAGCGCCGGGAGCAGCACCTCCCGGGCGCCCCGGTCACCCTGCTCGGCGTAGTGCAGCGCGGCGGCCAGCGCGACCGGGCCGATCGCCAGGTTCACCGCGGCCGCCCGCAGGCTCAGACCGGCGGCCAGGGTGAGCAGGCCGAGCCCGGCCACGTCGACAAGCAGCGTCTTCAGCGCCCCGCCGTGCAACGCGTCCGAGTCTTCCCGCCAGAGCAGCCAGGTCACCGCCGCCAGCCCGGCGAGCAGCACGAACTCCCAGACCACGTGCACCGCGATCCGGTCCCGGCCGGGCTCGCCGTGGGTCGGGTCGTCGAAGACGTTCTCCAGCACCGCGGCGGGCACGCCGGACGACGTCTCCGGTGGGACCGTCCGGCCCGACTGGTCGTACCCCATTGGCCCGCGCCTCCCAGGTGGCCGCGTCCGGCCCACTCCTCGGGCGGACCGTGGCGGCCGTCGCTCTCCGGTCGCCACGGACGGTACCTGCGGGCGGGAGGTGGCGGAACCCTCGGATCAGCGGCGTCCGCGCGGCGTCTCCCGGTCGCCCGGTTCCCGGTCCTCGTCGTCCTCCTGCTCGGGCACCCGGCACGAGCGTTCCAACCAGAGTGCGGCCACGACCAGGGCCAGCGAGGCGACCAGCCCGGCCATCGCGGCCGGGCGGTCGCCGACGGCGGCGTTGGTCCGCTCCACGAACAGCCAGCCGGTGAGCCCGGCGTAGAAGCCGGTGAAGATGGCTCCGGCCAGCGCGGACGCCTTGGCGAGCACCACGAACCGGGCCACCAGCAGCGGGTTCACCGGTTCCCGGCCGGGTCGCCGCTCGATCCGGCTGCGGGTGTTGGCCGCCGCGTAGCCCTCCAGCACGGCCAGCCCGGCCAGCGTGATCACCGGCAGCCAGGGCAGGTCCGGCGCGAAGTCGTAGTAGAAGCCGCTGATCAGCAGCCAGGCCACCGCGGCGGCGGCCAGACCGGCCACCACCAGCGTGGAGACCCGGGTCGGACCCATCCGGAAGCGGTCGGGGTCCTGCGGGTTCCGGGCCGTACTCATGCGTCCGACTCTAGCGTCAGATCGGGTCGCGGGCTCAGTTCCAGGGCGTCGCCGGCCAGCGGCTCGGCGTTGAGCAGGTCGGTCAGCCAGCCGTGCCCGGGCAGCCGGCCGTGCGGCTCGATGTCGATCCACGGCCGCAGCACGAAGGCCCGCAGGTGGGCGCGCGGGTGCGGCAGGGTCAGCTCGGGGTCGTCGGCGAGCACCGGCTGCCCGGCGTCGTCCCAGACCGCGATCACGTCCACGTCGAGCGTGCGCGGCCCGTACCGGCGGGCCGGGTCGCGGGTCCGCCCGGCCGCCGCCTCGGCGGCCCGGGCCCGGGCCAGCCAGTCGCCCGGCGCCGCCGCCGGGTCCGCCACCATCACCGCCGCGTTCAGGTACGCCGGCTGCTCCGCGTCCCCCCACGGTGGAGTCGCGTAGACGCCGGAGACCAGCAGCACGTCGTCGCCGAGCGCGGCCACCGCGGTTCGCAGGTGGTCGAGGCGGTCGCCGAGGTTGCTGCCGATCGACAGCACGGCCCGGGTCACCGGGTACGCCGCATGGTGACGGCCACGTCCCGGAAGGCGTGCGGGATCGGGGCCTCCGGCTTGTGCACGGTCACCGTCGCGGCGGCGACCCGCGGCTCGGCCAGGCAGATCGCGAGCAGCCGGTCGGCCAGCGTCTCGATCAGGTTCACCGGCTCGCCGGTGACCACCGCGACCAGCCGTTCGGCGAGTTCGCCGTAGTGCACGGTGTCGGTCACGTCGTCGGAGCGGGCGGCCGGGCCCAGGTCGAGTTCGAGCACCGCGTCGACCACGAACTCCTGCCCCTGGGCGCGCTCGAAGTCGTAGACGCCGTGCCGGCCGTGCGCGCGCAGGCCGGTCAGCTCGATCCGGTCGGTCATCGGTGCCCTCCGCTGCCGGCGCCGGCCACCCCGGCCCGCGTCGTGGTCGCCAGCCGCGGGCGGCCGGTGGCGCGCCAGACGGCGAGCGCGTCGGCGGTGCCGCGCACGTCGTGCACGCGTACCCCCCAGGCGCCGGCCGCCACGGCCAGCACGCTGGTCGCGATCGTCGCGGCCTCCCGCCCGGCGGTCGGGCGGGGATCGCCGGCCGGGCCGGCGAGCAGCCGGCCCAGGTAGGACTTGCGGCTGGAGCCGAACAGCACCGGGAAGCCGAGGTCGACCAGCTCGGGCAGGCGCGCGCTGAGTTCCCAGTTGTGCGCGGCGGTCTTGGCGAAGCCGAGCCCCGGGTCGACGATGATCCGGTCGGCGGCGACCCCGGCGGTGAGCGCCGCGTCGACCCGCCGGCCCAGCTCGGCCCGGACGTCGGCCACCACGTCGGTGTAGGTGGCCAGGTCCCGCATCTCACGGGCGTGCCCCCGCCAGTGCATGAGGACCCAGGGGCAGCCGGCGTCGCGGACCACCCGGGCCATGTCCGGGTCGGCGAGGCCGCCGGACACGTCGTTCACCACGTCCGCGCCGGCGGCGAGCACGGCCTCGGCGACCCGGGCCCGACTGGTGTCGATGCTGACCGGGATGCCGGCGGCGCTCAGCTCGCGGACCACCGGCAGCACCCGGGCGATCTCGGTCTCCGCGTCGATCCGGTCGGCGCCGGGCCGGGTGGACTCGCCGCCGACGTCGACGAGGTCCGCGCCGGCCGCGCGGAGTCGCACCCCGTGTGCGACGGCGGCGTCCAGATCGGCGTATCTGCCGCCGTCGGAGAAGGAGTCGGGGGTGACGTTGAGGACGCCCATCACCACCGGGGCGTCCGCTCGTACCAGATCGGTCACGGACCCGACAGTACCGTTCGCCGGCAGGGCTTCCGGCCACCGGGCGAGACCCGGATCCGGCGGCCCTGACGTGCACATTGGAACAGGTGTACGATTGGACGTCCGGGTCGTTCCGGGTCCACTCTTCGCGGCTTGTCGCAAAGGTGGCCGGCCCGTACGCTTTGGAATTGCCCAGCATCGAGATGGCGAAGCCTGGAGGGAGGGCCGAAGCGGGACGAATCCGCCCAGGACTCACCACCCTGCGTGGCGAGTGACGGACTCAGCGTCGAGTGCGCTGTTCCTGACGAGCACCATCCCGCCAGGCTTGCCTAACTGCACCACCGCGGCACCGCCGGCCGCGACCTTTGGGGAGGTTTCCAGTGATCGCCATCGAGCTCATGGCAACGGCGTCGACCGCCGTCGACCACGCGCTCCACACCCTGGCGTCGACTCCACTCGCCGAGCCGGCCCCGAAGGGCATCGACACCGACAACGTCGTCACCTTCTTCGCCAGCAAGGTCGCGCCGATCCTGCTCGCCGTGCTCGGCGTGATCTTCATCGGCCGGGCCAGCCGGGGTGAGATCTCCAAGGTGCTGACCAGCTCGGCCATCGCCATCATCGGGTTGGCCTTCATCGCCGGCGCGGCCACACTCTTCTTCGTCGGCGACTACCTGATCAACCTCATCTTCGAGTAGGGCGTTGGGCGACGATGCGGCTGCGCACCGACGACGACATCTACCGGGCACGCCTGGTCTACCTGGGCCCGCCCGGCTACACCCTTCCCGTCCACCTGCCGTACGCCCAGTACGGCCTGTTCATGCTGCTCGTACCCCTCTACGTGTTCATCCACTGGTTGTTCACGCTCCAGGTCGAGCTCTTTCCCGCCTGGGAGATCTCGCTCGCCATCGTGACGACCTCGTTCATCTTCCGGTACGTCGACCCGGACCGGCCGGCGCGCATGGTCATCCGGACCGCGCTGACCGACTGGCGACGCACCCGGGAGCCGGCCGCCGAGCTGCGGGACCCGCGCCTCGTCGCGAGCCGGATCAGGATCCGGGAGGAACTGGCATGACCGGGCGTACACCGACGGTGCAGACGAACGACGCGGGTGAGGCGGTCGCATGAGTCGCTCTTCCACGCCGGGTTCCCCGGCCGGGCGCCCGGCCGGGCCGCCCGGTCACCGTGCGCGATCGTTCGAATACGCAGACGTCGAGGAGGCGGACGAGGTCGTCCTGGACCCGGCGCTCGTCACCAGCCCCGGGCACGGTCGGGTGGGCGTCTTCCAGCCACCTCGCCCCCTCGCCGCGCGCGGCGCGGAACCGCGCGAGCCGGTACGCCCCGACGGCGACATCGACTCGCCCTTCCTCGACCTGTTCGGCGGCGCGTCCCCCCGGGTCCGTCGCCCCGCCACCCCGCCGGTCACGCCTGCGGAGCCGGTGGTGGCGCCGCCCCGGCGGGGGGTGGGCCGCGACGCCCTGCCGATCCCGCACCAGCCCGTCGCGCCGGTCCAGTCGGCGCCCCCGGCCGATCCCGAACCGCCGTCCCGCGAGCAGACCCCCGGCGCACGCGCGGTCGGGCGGCCCCGGCCGGAGCCCGCGATCGCCGCGCCCCCGACGCCGCCCGCGATCGACCCGCCGCCCGCGACCCGCAGCCGGGTGCCGCTCCAGGCCGGTGACCGGCTGCCCGCGCTCCGGCCCACCGCCGAGCCGGAGCCGGCCGCCGAGTCCGTCACGGCGCCCGCACCGGCACACGCTCCCGCCCACCACACCGAGCGGCGGGAGCCGGAACCCGAGACGGTGGACGCGTACCCGATGCCGGCCGTGCCGTCGCGCGAGGTCGGGCGCCCGGCGCACCGTGAGGTGGCACCGCCCCGGCAACGCTCCGCCGAACGCCGCGACAAGCCGGCCAAGCCGGTCCGGGTCCGCGCCCCGAAGATCAAGTTCGGTGACCGGGACCCGTCGGTCGAGCTGGCCATCACCGAGATCGCCGGCCACCTCACCTTCACCCCCAACACCGTCACCGCGTGGTACTGGCTGCCCGAGGTGCGCTGGGCGTTCCGCCCGGACGCGGAACGCGAGGCGCTGCTCTCGGCGATCTCCGAGCAGTACGCCGGCCTGGCCGGCTTCCGCCTGCACCTGCGCCGCACCACCCGCCCCTTCCCGGCCGACGAGTGGGCCCGCACCATCGACGGGCTCACCGCCGCCCCGCTGCCCGACGTGCCGGGCACCACCGGCTGGGCCGACCACCTGGTCGCCGCCCAGCGGCACCTGATGTCGGTCAACCACGCCGAGGGCCAGACCTACCTGGGCGTCACGTTCGCCCGCCGGTCCCTCGGCGACTCGCTCACCGAGCGACTGCTGCGCACGTTCGGCCGGGGCACCGCCGACGGTGAGCGGCGCCGGCTGGGCCGCACCGTCGAGCAGTTCGACGAGGTGCTCGGCGCGTTCGGCATGCGCGGTCGGCGGGTCAGCGCGCCCGAGCTGGAGTGGCTGCTCTACCGCTCGGTGGCGCTCTGCATGGCGCCGCCCGGCGTGCTCTCCCCGATCACCAACGGCCGGTGGGAACGCGGCGACCTGCTCGCCCTCACCGAGCAGGTCGAGCGCTACCGCACGCCCTACGGCTCCACGGTCAAGCTGGTCAACCGGATGACCGGCGAGGAACGGCACGTGGCGGTGCTCGCGGTCGGCCGGATGGAACCGCTGGAGATCCCCGAGCGGCACGAGCCCTGGCTGCACTTCCACGAGCGGCTGCCGTGGCCGATGGAACTGTCCACCCGGGTCGACATCCTCGGCCCCAACGACTCCTTCCGGAACCTCGAACACCGGCTCCGGATGATCCGCTCCCAGCAGCTCGACTACGCCGAGCACGGCATCGACGCGCCGCCCGAGCTGGAACGGCTGGCCAAACGGGCACTGGTCATCGGCGACGAGATGACCACCGGGCTGCCGGTCGACTCGGCCCGCGCGCACGGCTGGCACCGGATCGCGGTCGGCGGTCGCACCCGGGAGGAGTGCCTGGAGCGGGCCCGCCGGCTCATCCAGCTCTACTCCCGCGAGCTGCGGATCTCGCTCCAGCACCCGAAGAACCAGGACTGGCTGGCCCGCGAATTCATCCCCGGTGAGCCGATCGCCAACACCGGCTACGTGCGACGGATGCCGGTCAACCTGCTCGCCGCCGCGCTGCCCCAGGCCGCCAGCACCGTCGGCGACCGCCGCGGCGACCTGATCGGCCGCACCGCCGGCACCTGCCGCCGCCCGGTCTTCCTCGACCTGCACTTCCCGATGGAGGTCCGCGAGCGATCCGGCCTCGCCGTCTTCGTCGCCGAGCCGGGCGGAGGCAAGTCCACGCTGCTCGGCGCGCTCGGCTACCTGTCCGCGCGGCGCGGCGTGCAGGTGACGCTGCTCGACCCGTCCGGCCCGCTGGCCCGGCTCTGTGCCATGCCCGAGCTGGCGCCCTACTCGCGGGTGCTCAACCTGACCGGCTCGGAGCAGGGCACGCTGGCGCCGTACGCGCTGATCCCCACGCCGCTGCGCAGCGAGTTCACCACCGGACCGGCCGGCGACCGCGAGTTCGAGATCGCCGTCTCCAACGCCCGGGCCGAACGCCGGATGCTGGTGCAGGACATCTGCATGATGCTGGTGCCGCCGCAGGTGGCCCGGGAGGCGTCCACCGCCACGCTGTTCCGGCACGCGGTCCGCCAGGTGCCGGCCGAGGAGACGTCCACCCTGGACGACGTGGTCACCTGCCTCCAGGGCCTCGACGACGACGCCGGGCGCGAGCTGGCGAACCTGCTGCTCGATACCGCCGAGATGCCGCTGGCCATGCTCTTCTTCGGCCGGCCGCCGGAGGGGCTGCTCGGCGCCGACGCCGCGCTCACCGTGATCACCATGGCCGGGCTCCGGCTGCCCGACCTCAAGATCGAGCGGGAATACTGGTCGGCCGAGGAGGCCCTGGCCCTGCCGATGCTGCACACCGCGCACCGGCTCGCGGTCCGCCGCTGCTACGGCGGCTCGATGTCCTCCCGCAAGCTCGTCGGCCTGGACGAGGCCCACTTCATGGAGGGCTGGCGCTCCGGCCGGTCGTTCCTGGTCCGACTCGCCCGCGACTCCCGCAAGTGGAACCTGGCCGCGCTCGTCGCCTCGCAGAACCCGAAGGACATCCTCGGCCTCGACGTGCAGAACCTCGTCTCCACCGTCTTCGTCGGCCGCATCGCCGAGGACAGCGAGATCGCCTCCGAGGCGCTCCGGCTGCTGCGGGTGCCGGTCGACGACGGCTACGAGGCGACCCTCGCCTCGCTCTCCCAGGCCGACAGCGGCTCGGCGAACCGGCTCGGGTTCCGTGAGTTCGTCATGCGCGACGTCGACGGGCGCGTGCAGAAGGTCCGGGTCGACGTGTCGTACGTCGACGGGCTGCTGAAGCACCTGGACACCACCCCCGCCGCGGTCGCCCAGGCCGCCGGGCAACTGCCGACCGTGCTGGCTGATCTGGAGGCGTGACATGGCGAGGGCCCGGGCACGGATCGCGGCGCTCCTCATCGCTCTCGGCGTACTCGCCGGAGCCACGATCTCCTGGCCGCTGATCGGCGCCACACCCGCGTCCGCGGCCGGGCCGACCACCCAGGCCCGGGCCGAGCTGTGCAGCACCAAGGAGTGGCAGACCGACTTCCGGGCCTGCGTCGACCGGCTCAAGGCGGTCAGCGAGGACCAGGTCGAGTGCCGGAACGCGCCGGTCCCCGGCGCGCCGGACTCCGGCCTGGCCGGCTGGTTCGCGTCCCGGCCCGACTCGGCCAAGCAGCCCGGCCCGAAGGGCCTCTACAGCGACTACGGGTACGCCGGTTACAGCTACACCACGTACGACGTGGACGGCGGCTGCGCCTCGTCGGTGCTCCATCCGGACTACCGCTTCACCACCATGGTCGCGAACGGCGAGTTCATGTTCGCCAACGCGGTGATCGGCGCGTCGAACGCGCTGCGGGAACGCGCGTGGGATCCCCGGACCATGTGGCGCTGGGCGGACCCGCTGGTGGAGCAGGCCACCAAGGCCGTCTACCAGAAGGTGTTCAGCGTCTTCGGGATCATCACCATCTGCGTGGTCGGCCTCTACCTGCTCTGGCGCTCTCGCCAGTCGGACATGAGCAACGCGATGACCACGGCCGGCTGGGCCATCCTGGTGATGGTGGCGGTGACCGCGTTGGCCGCGTGGCCGGTGAAGTCCGCGAACATCGCCGACAGCACGCTGATCACCACGCTCGGCGTCGTGCACGACGCGGTCGGCCCCGCCACCAGAGACATCCCGCCGGACAAGTGCGTCCTGCCCAACCCGAGCGCCTGCGTCGACAAGCGTCCGCCGGCCGTACGGGCCAGTGACACCGCGACCGAGACCATGCTCTACCGCAACTGGCTGCGCGGGGTGCTCGGCTCGGCGGACAGCGAGACCGCGAAGAAGTACGGCCCGGCCCTCTACGACGCCAAGTCGCTGACCTGGGACGAAGCTGCCTCGATCCGCGCCAATCCGGCCACGCGGGATGTGGTGATCAAGGCCAAGCAGCAGCAGTGGGCCCGGGTCGCCGAGCAGATCAAGTCGGAGGACCCGGAGGCGTACGAGTATCTCCAGGGCACCAAGGACATGGACCGGATCGGTGCCGGCTTCATCGCGGTCCTGGCCTCGCTGCTCTTCGCCATGTTCGACCTGACCGCGTCGGTGCTGGTGCTGCTCGGCTTCCTGATCTTCCGGTGGGCGGTGATCGCCGCGCCGATCCTCGGCACGGTCGGTCTGATGCGCCCGGCCAGCGCCGGGCTGCGCCGGCTCGCCAACGCCGTGGTGGCCGCCGTGTTCAACATCGCCATCTTCGGCACCGGCGCGGCCATCTACCTCTTCGCCGTCGATCTGATCATGAACACGGCCACGCTGCCCGGCTGGCTCCAGGTGGTCCTGGTCTGGCTCTGCGGCGTGGTGGGGTGGCTGCTGCTGCGGCCTTATCGGCGGATCACCCAGCTCGGCGGCAAGGACAGCAGCGAGGCCGTCAGCTCGGCCGGCTCGTGGCACCGCCGGTTCTTCCGGGACATGCGGGTCGCCGCCCGGCTGGACGTGGCCGAGCCCGGCGGCACCAACGAGCCGGCGCTCGGCCGGCGGCGCGGTGTCGTGGCCGACCAGCGCAGCCTGCGGCCGGAAGCCCGGCACGAGGATCCAGCGCACGCCGCCACGACTGTGGAACGGGAACGCCCGGACGGGCGGGAGCGGCCGGAGGAGGCACCCGCGCCCGAGCGCCGGGGCGGGCGTCCCACCGCCGCCCCCGACCGCGCCGTGCGCCGTCCACCTGGACCGAGCCGGACGTGCCCGAGGAGGTGCCCTCCTACGCCGTCTACCGGCCGGACTCGGCGGAACGCGGCACACCCGCCGCCCGGCCGGCACCGCGGATCCGCTCCGAGGCCAGGTGACACCGGTGCGACGGGCGGTGGAATTCCTCTTCACCCGGGTCCTCCGGTCCCGGATCGGCGTCGCGCTGGTGATCGCCGTCCTGATCTTCGGGGTGATCGGCGCGGCGCGGCTCGTCTCCGGTCCCGGCGAGCCGGGTGCCGGCGTGGCCGTCCGCCCCACCCAGCCGATCAGCACGGTGGACCCGGAGGCCGGTGAGGACGGGGTGCTGTCCAGCCCGCCTGCGGCGGTCGCCCCGCGGACCCGCCCGGGCGAGCCCACACCCCAACAGGTCGCCGAGCGCTTCACCGCCGCGTGGCTGACCGGCCCGGGCAGCACGGCCGACGCCTGGCAGGCCCGACTACGCCCGCTCTCCAGCCCCGCGCTGGTGGAGAAGATGACCGGCGCCGACCCGGAGACCGTGCCAGGGCGCCGGACCACCGGCCCGCCGACGCTGCGCCCCCGCACCGAGTCCTTCGTGGAGGCGTCCATCCCGCTGGACAACGGCACGCTCCGGCTCGAACTGGTCGCCCCGGACGGACCGTGGCTGGTGGACGCGGTCGACTGGGAGCGCTCGTGAGCACCGGGCCGGCCGTCGTCGCGCGGGCCCGCCGCAAACTGCGCGTGGGCGTGCTGGCCACCGCGGTCACCGCCGTGCTCGCGCTGCTCTGCTGCGTCGGCGGCGCCGGCGCGTTCCTCCTCACCGAGCTGGGCGGCGACCCGGAGGACCCGAAGCTCGCCGGCCTGAGCTGCGACCCCGCCTACCAGGTGAACCTGACCGGAGACATGCCACACTTCGCCGACTACGGCGAGAGCCAGCTGCGCAACGCCGCCGTCATCATCAAGGTCGGTCAGGACATGAAGCTGCCCGCCCGCGGCTGGGTGATCGCGCTGGCCACCGCGATGCAGGAGTCCGCGCTGCGGAACCTGGCCAACAGCACGGTGCCGGCGTCGCTGGCCCTGCCGCACGAGGGGGTCGGCGCCGACCACGATTCGGTGGGCCTGTTCCAGCAGCGGCCCGGCTGGGGCAGCGTCGAGCAGCGGATGACGCCCTCCTACGCGGCCCGCAAGTTCTACCAGAAGATGGCGAAGGTGCCGAACTGGCAGCAGCGACCGCTCAGTGTGGTGGCGCAGCGGGTGCAGGTCAGCGCGTTTCCCGACGCGTACGCCAAGCATGAGGGCCTGGCCGGACGGATCGTGGATGCGCTCGCCGGTGGAGCGGCCCGGACCGTCGAGATCGCCGGCAAGGCCGTCTGCGACGCCGCCGCCGGGGCCCGGATCGCCGCCTCCGGCTGGACCGCGCCGCTGCCCGGCGGCGTGGTGTCCGGCTTCCGCACCGAGGCCCGCCCGAGCCACGACGGCGTGGACCTGGCCGCGGGCAAGCGCACCCCGATCCACGCCGCCTCGGCCGGCCGGGTGCTGGTGGCCCGCTGCGACCCCGACCACTCCGGCCGGCGGGACTGTGACCGGGACGGCTGGCCGGACAAGGGCGGCTGCGGATGGTTCGTGGACATCCTGCACGCCGAGGGCTTCATCACCCGCTACTGCCACATGATCGAACGACCCCGGGTCCGCCCGGGTCAGCAGGTCGCGGCCGGCGAGGTGATCGGGCTCTCCGGCACCAGCGGCAACTCCTCCGGCCCGCACCTGCACTTCGAGGTGCACCACGACAGCGACCGGTCCAGCCGCAGCGCCCAGAACCCGGTGCCGTTCATGCGCGAACGGGGCGCGCCCCTGGGCGAGACCGAGTGAGGTCCCGCCGATGAGCAACCCGCTGCCCGATCCCTTCGCGGACCGGCCCGACTGGGCTCCGCTACCGCCCCGCCCGATCGATGTCGTGCCCGCAGTCGGCGGGGCCGAGCTGCGCGGTCGGCGTGTGCTGGTCGGCCTGCCCGGCCTCGGCTGGCGCGGTGACCTGCGGGCCGACGAGCGGGTGGTCCAGGGCAGCCGCACCTATGTGCCGGTCATCCCGGAGCACGAGTGGTACCGGGCCGAGTCCGAGCAGGTGGAGGTGTTCGCGCCGCTGGTGCCGGTGGAACGCGTCTGGGTCGAGACGGTCGGCGAGCGCCGGCCGCCGCCGACTCCCACCGGATCGGGCATCCGGCTGGTCTCGCTCGACGTGCCGACCCGCCGGCCGCCGACGCCGGTGTTCGAGGCCGACGCGGTGACCGGCCGGCGGGTGGTGCACGTGGACGGCGGCGCGGAGCGACGCGACCTGCGCGCGGTCACCGAGACCTACTCGGGCGCCGACGGCGACATCTGCGTCCGGGTGGCGCCGGAACTGGAGTGGTACCGCTGGGCCTGGCGCGGCCAGGCACCCACCACCCTGGAAGTGCCGGTCCACCTGCTCTGGCTGGAATAGACGGACCTAGGCGGCGCGCTGAGCCGCGCAGACGCCCCAACTGTCCCCGCGCCTCGTCTCGAACCGCCAGCCCTGCCGATCGCTCTGCGAGACGCCGTCAACGGAGGCGGAGATGATGAGTTCGACGTCGACCACCGCCACGTCGCCGGACTCTCGGGCGGTCAGCGGACCCCAACTCACCGAGATCGTCGTGCCGAACCGCTGTTCCCTGGCCACGAGGTCGTCGCGGAGCGCTCGCACACCGTCCAGGTCTGCCCGCCCGCCACAGGTGTACTCCTCCGCTTTGGTGTCGTTGCGTTCCTCGAAAAGTGCTTGGACGTAATTGGCCACCACCACGTCCGGGGCGCTGCGGTCCGGGGCGGTCGCCCGGTCGTACAGCACGAAGCCGACCACCGCGCCGCCCGTGCAGAGCAACGCCAACACCCCCGCGACGATCGCGAGCACGGTGCGCAGCGGGCGCTTCGGCCGCACCGGAGCCGGAGCGGGCGCGGGAGGCGCCATCTGCTCCGGCGGGGTCCGCTGCGCCGGTACGCGGGAGACCTGGGAACCGGCGGGGGGCTGCACTGATTCCACCTCCTGAGGCTATCGGCTGCGCGCCGCGTACCCAATGCCTCAGAACTGGCGGATCGTGGCGAACCGCCGGGCGGACGCCGGCCGGCTGCGGGGTGAGGCTGCTCACCGCCGCGCAGCTCACCGCGCCGACCGACATCCCGGTGGTCGACTGCCGGCTGGGTTACCGTCACAGCTCGGGGGGAAGATGTCGGCCTCGGGAAGAGAGGTGGACGCGGTGGCGACTCCGAAGGCACGCGCCGGCCGGGCCGCCGCGCTGCACCGTAGGGCCGAGGCCGCGGCGACGGCGGCGGCCGGCATCCTCGACGAGATCCGGCCCGCGCCGGCGGACCACCAGCGGCAGTACGAGTTGGCCGAGCGCCTACGGGCGGCGGCCGAGCAGGTGGCGCCCGGTTGGGCCGGCGCGCCGCTGGAGACGTTGACGTCGGCCACACCGCCGGGCGACGGCCCGCCGGCCTGTGTCCGGGTCGGCGCCGCCGCGCCGCTGGACGACGCCCGGTTCCCCGCGCTGGTGCCGCTGTTCGGCAGCGGCCACCTGAGCATCGACGTCGACGCCACGGATCCGCGGGTGGCGGGGCTGCTCCGAGCGCTGCTGCTGCGCCTGTTCGCGGCGACGCCGGCCGGCGCGTTGCTGGCCCGGGTGGTCGACGGCGGCCCCGGGGACACGTTCGCCGGCTTCGCGGCGCTCGCCGACGCGGGCCTGCTGCCGCCGCCGGCCACCGACCTCGCCGGGTGGCACGCGGTGCTGGCCGAGGCGGAACAGTGGGTGGCCGCGGGCACCGCCCGGCAGCGCGGTCACGACCGCACGCTGCTGCTCGTGGTGGCGTCCCTGCCGGACGACGCGACCCCGGCCGACCTGGAGCGGCTCGCCGAGCTGGCCGATCGGGGGCCACGTGCCGGGCTGCACCTGGTGGCCGCCGGCTGGCCCGTCGGCGGTGCGCTGCCCCGGGCCACCCCGCTCGCGGTGCGCACCGCGTACGCGCTGGTCGGTGATCCGCCCGCGGCCGGGTTCAGCAGTCCGGGCGCCGAGTCGCCGGGCGGGTTGAACTCGCCGGTGTTCGTGGACGAGGATCCGCCGGCCGAGCTGGTGACCGAGGTGTGCCGGCGGCTGGCCCGACAGATCGAGGACGGTTCCCGGCTGGCCCTGGCCGACCTGCTGCCGTCGGACGGGCTGTGGACGGTCGGCTCGGTCGACGGGCTCAGCACCACGGTGGGTGACGCGGCCGGGCGACCGGTGAGTCTCGGCTTCACCGAGCTGACCCCGCACTGGCTGGTGAGCGGCCGGTCGCAGGCGGGGCGGTCGGCGTTCCTCACCGACGCGTTGTTCGGGCTGGCCGCCCGGTACGGCCCGGACGAGCTGGCGCTCTACCTGACCGATCTCGGCGACGGCGAGTCCTTCGTGGAGTTCCTGCAGACCGAGCGGGACCGGTCCTGGGTGCCCCAGGTGCGCGCCGCCGGGGTGGCCGCCGACCGGGAGTACGTCGCGGACCTCTTCGGCGAGCTGGAGGCGGAGGTGCGCCGCCGCGAGGAGGCGTCCCGGCGGGCCGGCGGGCAGCGGTACGCCGAGCTGCGCCAGCATCAGTCGCTGCCCCGGATCGTCTGCGTGATCGACAACTTCCCGCTGGTGCTGCGCGAGCGGGACCGGCTCGCCACCGACCTGCTGGCCCGGCTGGACGCGCTGGCCCGCGCCGCCCGCTCGTACGGGATCCATCTGGTCCTGGCCGGCGAGGGTGACCTGGGCATCGGCGGCCCGCGTGATCCGCTGCTCGGGCAGTTCCCGGTGCGGGTGGCGCTTCCCGGCGGCTCGGCGGTGCTGGAGCCGGCGAACGACTCGGCGGCCGGCCTGCCGGTGGGCAGCGCGGTGGTCAACACGGCCGGTGGGCTGGGCGGCCCGCGCGGCGCGACCCGGGGTCACGAGCGGATGATCCGCTTCCCGGACCCGTACGGGGATCCGGAGGTTCTCACCGAGCTGCGGCGGCGGCTCTGGTCGGTGCGGCCGGAGGGGTCCGTCCCGCCGGTGGTGTTCGCCGGTTACGCCCGCCCGCTGCTCGCCAACGATCCGCGGCACCGGGCCGCGCTGGCCGGTCGGGTCCACGCGCCGGCCGCGCTGCTGGGCCGCGCGGTGGACGTCCGGCGCAGCACGGTGGCGGTGCCGCTCGGGCCGGGGGCCGGGCGGAACCTGGCCGTGCTGGGCCGCGACGAGGAGGCGGAGCGGCTGCTGGTCACCGCGGTGCGCAGCGCGGCGGCGGCGCAGCCGGAGCCGGGGCGGTTCGTGCTGGCACCGCTGGCGAACGGGTCGGCCGAGCCGGCCGGTGTGCTCGCCGCCGAGCTTGCCGGGCGGCACCGGGTGGAGACGGTCGACGCGGCCGGGCTGCGGGCGGCCATCGAGTCGGGAGAGCCGGGTTACCTGGTGGTGTTCGGGTCGGACGTGCCGGACGCCACCGAGCTGCCGCCGGAGTTGCTGCGCTCGCTGCTGCTGGAGGGGCCGCCGGCCGGCCGGCACCTGCTCGGCTGGTGGCGCACGCCGGCGCCACTGGCCGGGCTGCTCGGCCCGGACGGCGCGGTGGACAAGCTCACCGCCGTGGCGGTCACCGACGTGCCGGGTGGCCGGCTGGAGCGACTCTTCGACCGTCCGGTGTGGTGGGAGCCGCGCCCGGGCCGCGCGGCGCTCTGGGACGGTCCGGAGGAGCAGGGGACGGTCTTCGTGCCGTTCGGCTCCGGGGAGGCGGCCTGATGACCGAGACTCCGACGGCGGTGCCGGGGCCCCGGGTGGGTGACCCGACCGTGGTGGTGGACCCCGCCGAGTCGGCCTGGGCGGAATATGTCGCGGCCGCGCGGCAGCTCGACGGGGTACGCCGGTCGGCGGCGACCGCCGCCGGGGAGCAGGCCCGGTCGGTGGCGGCGGCCCGCGAGGAGCTGACCGGGGTACGCGAACGGTTGGCGTCCCAGCAGTCGCGGCTGCGCGATCTGGGGGTGCCGGCGATCTCCCTGGTGCCGACGCCGCCGGAGGTGACCGAGGCGGCCCGGTCGATGGCGGGTGGGCCGTCCGCCGTGCTGGCGGCGCTGCGCTCGGCCGGCGGCTGGGCGGACGCGGCGGACGACACGCTGTCCGCGCGGGGCCTGCCCCGCCTGGCCCGCTGGCCGTCCCGGCCGCGCAACCTGCTGGTGTACGGGCCGGTGGCGTTGGTGGTGCCACTGCTTCAGCTCGTCCTCCACGCGGTGGCCGGCCCGGGGCCGGTGACCGTGCTGGCGCTGCTGGTGGGGCTGCCGCTGCCGGCGGTCTCGTTCATGCTGGGCTGGCTCGCGGTGGGGCGGGTCTTCCGCCCGCGTCCGACCGACCGGGTGGACCGGACGCCCCGGTTCGGCGCCCTGGTCTGCCTGGTCCCGGCGGTGCTCACGGCCGCCGGGCTGCTGCTGGCCATGCTCCCGGGCTGACGCGTCCGGAGAGGGCGACGGCCGCGCCTCCCGTTTCCGGGAGCGCGCGGCCGTGGGAGTCGTCGGGTCAGCGGTGCATGATCAGGGCCATCGCCTCGGCGCGCGACTTGGCGTCGTTCTGCAGGCCGCCGCGGACCGCGGAGGTGATGGTCTTCGCGCCGGACTTCTGGATGCCCCGCATGGCCATGCACATGTGCTCGCACTCGAGCACCACGATCACGCCGCGCGGGGCGAGGCTGGACATCAGCAGGTCGGCGATCTGCGAGGTGAGCCGTTCCTGCACCTGGGGCCGGCGGGCGAACACCTCGACCAGCCGGGCCAGCTTGGACAGGCCGGTGATCCGGCCGTCCGGCCCGGGAATGTAGCCGATGTGCGCGCTGCCCCGGAACGGCAGCAGGTGGTGCTCGCAGAGGCTCATCACGTCGATGTCCCGGACGAGCACCAGTTCCTCGTGGTTGGCCTCGAAGGTGGTGCGGAGCACCTGCGCGGGGTCGACGCGCAGGCCGGCGAAGAGTTCGGCGTATGCGCGGGCGACCCGGGCCGGGGTCTGCTGGAGGCCGTCGCGGTCGGGGTCCTCGCCGACCGCGATGAGGATCTCCCGGACGGCCTTCTCGATCCGGGGCAGGTCGACGCTCTCCTCGACCGGGCCACCGGTCAGCTTGCCGCTGATCAGGCGCGCGGCCACGTAGTCGAGCGCGTCGTCCCCGTCGGGCTCGGTCGCGGAAACGGCCGGCTCCCGGTGAGGGGAGCCGGCCGTCGGGTCGCTGCTCAGTGCGTACCGTCCGAGTTGTTGCTGGATCCGCCGACCGAGATGCCGTCGGCCGTGGCCTGCTTCTGCAGCGCGTCCTTCTCGGCCGGGGTGAGCACCGGCGGCTCGGTGGAGGGCAGGCGCTTGCCGAAGCCGTGGTAGGGGGCCATCGGCGGGCGCTTGACCACCCGGGCGGCGATCCGGGCCATGTCGGCGGTGGAGAGGGTCTCCTTCTCCATCAACTCCAGGACCATGTTGTCCAGCACGTCCCGGTATTCCACCAGGATCTCCCAGGCCTCGTCGTGGGCCAGTTCGATCAGCGCGCGCATCTCGCTGTCGATCTCGGCGGCCACCGAGTCGGAGTAGTCCCGCTCGTGGCCCATGTTGCGGCCGAGGAACGGCTCGTCGCCGCTGGTGCCGTACTTGATCGCACCGAGCTTGGAGCTCATGCCGTACTGGGTGATCATCGCGCGGGCCAGTTGGGTGGCCTTCTCGATGTCGTTGCCGGCACCGGTGGTCGGCTCGTGGAACACCAGTTCCTCGGCCGCCCGGCCGCCCAGCGCGTACGCCAGGGTGTCGATCATCTCGGCCCGGGTCTGGGTGTACTTGTCCTCGGTGGGGAGGACCAGCGTGTGACCCAGCGACCGGCCGCGGGACAGGATCGTCACCTTGTGCACCGGCGCGGCGTGCGGCAGCGCCCAGGCGACCAGCGCGTGCCCACCCTCGTGGTAGGCGGTGATCTTCTTTTCCTGGTCGCTCATCACCCGGGTGCGGCGCTGCGGACCGGCGATCACCCGGTCGATCGACTCCTCGAGCGAGTCGTTGGTGATCGCCCGCTGCTCCTTACGCGCGGTGAGCAGCGCGGACTCGTTGATCACGTTGGCCAGGTCGGCGCCGGAGAAGCCCGGGGTACGCCGGGCGACGGCGTCGAGGTCGACGTCGGGCGTGAACGGCTTGCCCTTGGCGTGCACCCGCAGGATGGCCTTGCGGCCCTCCATGTCGGGGGCGTCGACCGGGATCTGCCTGTCGAACCGGCCCGGGCGCAGCAGCGCCGGGTCGAGGATGTCCGGCCGGTTGGTGGCGGCGATCAGGATGACGCCGCCCTTGGTGTCGAAGCCGTCCATCTCGACCAGGAGCTGGTTGAGGGTCTGCTCCCGCTCGTCGTGGCCGCCGCCCATGCCGGCGCCACGGTGCCGGCCGACCGCGTCGATCTCGTCGACGAAGACGATCGCCGGGGCGTTCGACTTGGCCTGCTCGAACAGGTCACGGACCCGGCTGGCGCCGACACCGACGAACATCTCGACGAAGTCGGAGCCGGAGATCGAGTAGAACGGCACCCCGGCCTCGCCGGCCACGGCCCGGGCGAGCAGCGTCTTACCGGTTCCGGGCGGGCCGAAGAGCAGCACACCCTTCGGGATCTTGGCGCCCAGGGCCTGGTATTTCGCCGGGTTCTGCAGGAAGTCCTTGATCTCGTGCAGTTCCTCGACGGCCTCTTCCGCCCCGGCCACGTCCGCGAAGGTGGTCTTCGGCGTGTCCTTGGTGATCATCTTCGCCTTGGACTTGCCGAAGTTGAGCACCCGGGAGCCGCCGCCCTGCATCTGCGACATGAAGAACAGCAGCAGGAGCACCAGCAGCGCGATGGGCAGGAGGTTCACCAGCAGGCTGACCCAGATGCTGTCCGACGACACCTTGGTGTCGACCGCACCGGTGATCCGGTCCGCCGCCTCGGCCTCGCGGACCTGGTTCCAGACCTGGCCGCCGACCTCGTACGGGAACTGCGCCTCGATCTTGTCGGTGGTGGTGTCGTCGAACTTGGCCTTGTCCTTCAGGTCGAGCTGGAGCGTCTGCTCCTTGTCCTGGAAGACGACCTTCTCGATGCCACCCTTATTGAGCTGGTCGAGCGCAACGGATGTGTCCACCCGGTGGTAGCTGGGACCAGCGGTGAACAGTTGACTGAGCACAACGGCGCCGAGGATGACCAGGATGATCCAGACCACCGGTCGGCGGAAGAAACGCGTACGTTCCATGCTGTCGTCGGGCACCGAGGCGCCCGCATCCTCCTGATCGACGTCCTGACCGTCTGAATGGTGTCGCCGCCTCGGGCGGCGGCCGGAGCCGCCGTGCGGGCCGGCCCGACCCCCGCAGCGCGCGAACTGCCGCACCACGGTCATTCGACGGTACACCGTACGAGCGAGGTGTGAGCTTGTGAGCCCGGCACTTACGCGTAGGGCGAACCAGGGTTTGAGCCGGCGTGGCGGGGAGCTCCGCACCCGACCCACCCATGCCGCACGGTCTTGCGGCTCGAGGGGTCGGGCGTGGAGGGTGCCTCCACGTCACCGGCCCCTACCGTAGACCGAAAGACTGAGAGCCCGCTGAACGTCCGCTGACGAGCGGCCCGCCGGCGCTCAGGCCCGCGCGTAGACCTCGGGCTTCAGCACCCCGACGTAGGGCAGCTCGCGGTAGCGCTCGCCGAAGTCGAGGCCGTAGCCGACGACGAACTCGGTGGGGATGTCGAAGCCGACGTACTTCACCGGGACCTGCACCTTGACCGCGTCCGGCTTGCGGAACAGGGCGACCACCTCGACGCTGGCCGCGGAGCGCGACTCGAGGTAGCGCAGCAGCCAGGAGAGGGTCAGGCCGGAGTCGACGATGTCCTCGACGACCACCACGTGCCGGCCGGCGATGTCGCGGTCCAGGTCCTTGAGGATGCGCACCACGCCGGACGAGGTGGTGCCCTGGCCGTACGAGGAGACGGCCATGAACTCCAGCTCGGCGGGCGGGCCCTGGCGACCCAGCGCGCGGGCGAAGTCGGCCATGAACATGACCGCGCCCTTGAGCACGCAGACGAGCAGGAGACCGTCCTCGACGTGCGCGTAGTCCGCCGAGACCTGCTTGGCCAGCTCCGCCGTCTTCTCGCGGATCTGCGCCTCGGAGATGATCACGTGGTCGATGTCGGCGTCGTACCAGGAGCCGTCAGCCATGCTCCTAGCCTGCCGTACGCCGGATGGCCTCCGTCGGCGGGGCCGCCCCTTTTGGCGCGGTCCCGCCGGGGATTTTCGGCGCGAACGAAACAAATCACCTCAGCAGGTGCGGGAGCGCCAGCGCCGCCCGTCGTCGGTCGGCTTCCAGTCGGCCGAGTCACGGGTGTCGGCGGTGAGCCCGAGGGCGCTGGCCCCGACGAGCAGGAGCAGGAAGAGCAGGAGCAGCAGAACGGTCATGGCGGCGCTCGCTTTCACATGGTTGAGACTGTTTTCGCCGCCGGTGCGCACCGGACACCACCAAGTCTGCGGCCCGCCGTCCGGTGCGGACAGTGGCAGAAATGCCAGCGGGCATCGATTTCCTGCCACTGCCCGGGTTACCCTCGTCACATGCTTCGCTCCGTCGCCGTCATCGCCCTCGACGACGTCGCCGCGTTCGAACTCGGGGTACTCGCGGAGGTCTTCGGCACCGACCGCACCGTCGACGGGTTCCCCGGCTACCGGTTCGACGTCTGCACCGCCGACGGCGGCCCGGTACGCAGCCGATCCGGCTTCCTGCTCACCCCGACCGCCGACCTCACCCCGGTCGACGACGCCGACCTGGTGGCGGTGCCGGCGCACCCGGGCGACACCGCCGTGCCCGAGCCCGTGCTGGCCGCGCTGCGCCGCGCCGGCGACCGGGGCGCCTGGCTGCTCAGCGTCTGCTCCGGCGCGTTCGTGCTGGGCCGGGCCGGGCTGCTCGACGGGCGTGACTGCACCACCCACTGGCGACACGTCGACGAGCTCCAGGAGCAGTTCCCGACGGCCCGGGTCCGGTGCAACTCGCTCTACGTGCAGGACGGCCGGCTGCTGACCAGCGCCGGCACCGCCGCCGGGATCGACGCCTGCCTGCACCTGGTCCGCCAGGAGCACGGCTCGGCCGTGGCCACCCGGCTGGCCCGGCGGATGGTGGTCCCGCCGCACCGCGACGGCGGCCAGGCCCAGTACGTCGAGGCGCCCATCCCGAAGGCGCCGGAGGCCCCCACCCTGGAACCGGTGCTGGAATGGCTGATGGGTCACCTGGACCGCACCGTGACCGTGGACGAGCTGGCCGCCCGGGCCGGCATGGCCCCGCGCACCTTCGCCCGCCGGTTCCGCGCCGAGACCGGCACCACGCCGCACGACTGGCTGACCAACCAGCGGGTGCTGCTGGCCCGCCGGCTGCTGGAGGACACCACGCTCAGCGTGGAGAACGTCGCGGAGCGGGCCGGCTTCGGCGACGCGGCGACGCTGCGGCACCACTTCACCCGCCGGGTCGGCACCACACCGCAGGCCTACCGGACCACGTTCCGCGAGCGCGTCGACGCCTGACCGGCAGCGTTGAGCGGGGCCCCCGCCTCTACCGGAGGCGTTAAGCGGGGGCCCCGCCTTGCACCAGGCGGCCGGCGTGGCGGCGCACCGGCAGACCGCCGGGCAGGTGCGCCGGGCCCTGCCCGCGCCAGTCGGTGACCAGGGCGTCGAGCGCCGCCACGTGTCGGTGTGACAGGTCGGCCGGCGCGGCGCCCAACTCCCGCGCCCAGGCGTGCAGCACCCGGGAACGGACCGCCGCCGGCAACGCGGCCAGCGCGGCCACCGAGAGCCCACCGCCGGCGTCCCGGACGTCGTCGAGGGCGGCGGCGGACAGCGCGTCCAACGCCGCCACGTCGTCCGCGAGCAGGCGGGCGGTCCGGGCCAGGTTCGCCACCACGCCCGGCCCGAGCGCGTCGACAAGCGCCGGCAGCGCCTCGGCCCGGACCCGGGCCCGGGCGTACGCCGGGTCGGTGTTGTGCGGATCGGTCCACGCCGCCAGGCCGAGCGCGGCGCAGGCCGCCCGGGTGTCGCACCGCGCCACGTCGAGCAGCGGGCGCAGCAGCGGGACCCCGTCCAGCTCCCGCCGCTCCGGCATCCCGGACAACCCGCGCGGGCCGGAACCGCGCGCCAGCGCGAGAAGGACCGTCTCCGCCTGGTCGTCCCGGGTGTGCCCGAGCAGCACCCCGGCCGCGTCATGGCGCCCGGCGGCAGCGACCAACGCCTCGTAGCGGGCTGTCCGGGCGGCCGCCTCCGGGCCCCCGGGCCGGCCGGCCACCCGTACCGCGACCACCTCGACCGGGTCGAACCCGGCCGTACGCGCCCAGCCGGCGACCGCGTCGGCCCGGTCGGCGGAACCCGGCTGCAGGCCGTGGTCGACGGTCACCAGGCCGACCGGACGGCCGAGCCGCGGTGCCACGAACACGGCCGCCGCGGCCAGGGCCAGCGAATCGGGGCCGCCCGAGCAGGCCACCAGCACGGGCCCGGTCCCGGGCAGCCCGGTCAGCATCCGGCGTACGGCGAGCCGCACGGCGGCGACCGCCGGCGCCGGCGACGGCGTGCTCGCCGACCGCCCGGCCGGCGCGACCGGTTCAGCCGGCGGTCGGGGTGGCACCGGCCGGCCCGTGCACCCGGGACACCCAGGCCTCCGGGTCGCCCAGCTCGTCGAGCCGGGGCAGGGTGAGCGGGGACGAGAAGATCTTGTTGAAGCCGGCCATGCCGACCCGCTCCACCACGCCGTGCACGAACTTGCGCCCCTCGGCGTACTGGCGCATCTTGACCTCGACACCGAGCAGCCGCCGGATCGCCTTCTCCAGCGGGTTGCCGGACTCGCGACGGCGGTTGAACGCCGCCCGGATCGACTCGACGCTGGGGATGACCGCCGGGCCGACGCCGTCCATCACGAACTCGGCGTGCCCCTCCAGCAGCGTCATCAGCGCGGTCAGCCGGTCCAGCACGGCGCGCTGCGCCGGGGTCTGCACGATGTCGAGCACGCTGGAACGGCTGTCCGGGTCCTTCACCGCGTCGGAGAGCGTGGCCACCCCGCGGCGCAGGCGCTCCAACAGGTGCTCACCGCCCTGCGAGGCGTCCACGAACGCCTGGACCTCGCCGAGGAAGTAGGCGCGCATCCACGGCACGGCGGTGAACTGGGTGCGGTGGGTGACCTCGTGCAGGCACACCCACAGCCGGAAGTCACGCGGGTCGGCGCCGAGCTTCCGCTCGACCTCGACGATGTTCGGGGCCACCAGCAGCAGTTGGCCGGGGTCGCCGGCGAAGACCTCGTACTGGCCGAGCACCCGGCCGGACAGGTAGGCCAGCACGGTGCCGGCCTGCACACCGGTGAGCCGGGAGCCGATCGCCTCGGTGAACGCGCCCGGCCGCTTGTCACCGGAGAGCCGCTCGACCAGCGGGGTGACCACCTCGCGCAGCCCGGCGATGTTTGCCGCCGCCCAGTCGCGGCGGTCGACCACGCGCACCGGCGGGTGGGCCACCTGGGCCCGCAGTCCGGTGTAGTCGGCCACGTGACCGGCGGCCTCCTCGGTCAGCCGGCGCAGGTCGCCGACCACGTCGGTGGCCTCGGTGTACGACACCCGAGGGCCCGACTTGCTCAGCGCCCCCGCGGTGGCGGCGGCCAGATCCCAGTCCACGAACTGCGCCATGAACCCACCGTACCCGCGCCGCGACACCCCCACCCGGGCTCGCGCCGGCCGATCGACGCCGGTCGGTGGTCAGCGGCAGCCGCAGCCGGCCAGCGCGGAGGTGATCCGGTCGAGCGCCTGCCGGGTCTCGTCGAGCGAACCCTGCGTCCGGTCGGTCAGGACCGCGAAGGTGAGCAGCCGGCCGTCGGCGGTGGTCACCGTGCCGGCGATGGCGTTCACCCCGCTCAGCGTGCCGGTCTTGGCGCGCACCACGCCGGCGCCCGTCCGGGTGGTGGCCGCCCGGTAACGCTCGTCGAGCGTGCCGGACCATCCGCCCACCGGCAGGCCGCCGAAGATCGCGGCCAGCTCGGGGTGGCTCCCGTTCCCGGCGAGCGTGATCAGGTCGGTGAGCAGCGACGGGCTGATCCGGTTGGTGCGGGACAGCCCGCTGCCGTCGGCCAGGCTGATCTCGCCGGCCGGCAACCCCAGCCCGCCGAGCACCTCGTCGGTGGCGGCCGCGCCGCCGGCGAAGGAGCCCGGCTTGCCCTTGGCCAGCGCCACCTGGCGGGCCATCGCCTCGGCGATCACGTTGTCACTGTCGCTGATCATGATGTCGACCAGCCGGATCACCGGCAGCGACTCGACGGTGCCCAGCTCGGCGCCGGGCGCACCCGCCGCCCCGGCCGCCGGTGCGGTCCCGCGCGTCACCTGGGCGGCGCTCCCACTCAGCCCGAGCAGCTTCGCGAACTGCCGGCCGGCGGTCAGGTCCGGCTGGGGGACCCGGTCCGCGGCGTGGTTGGTCTCCTCGGCCGTGCGCCGGGCCTGCGCCGGGTCCTTGCGGGCGCCGTCGGTCATCAGTGCGGTGATCGCCGCGCCGAACCCGCCGGTGGGGATGTCCGCGTCCCACCCGGGCTCGAACACCGGGCCGCTGAACAGCGACGAGTCGACGATCACCTTCGTCGGGGCGGTGCCGCCGAGCGCGGCGCGCACCTGGGCGGCGAGGTCGTCCAGCCGGGCCGCGCCCGGGTAGAAGGCGTTCTTCCGGTCCACCGCGAGGGTGGGGTCACCGCCGCCGACCAGGACCACCTCGCCCGGGTTGGCGCCGGCCACCGCCCGGGTGGGGATCCGGTAGGCCGGGCCGCGCGCGGAGAGCACCGCGACGCCGGTGGCCAGCTTGGTCACCGAGGCGGGCACGGTCGGCGTGTCCGGCCCGCTGCCGTAGAGCGCCTGGCCGGTGGTCACGTCCGCCACCGACACGTTCACCCGGTCGCCGAGCGCGGGAGCGCGCACCAGCGGATCCAGTGCGGCGCGGATGCCGGCGCCGGTGGGCAGCGGCGCGTTGGCGTCCGGGCCGGCGAGCACCGCCTGCGGGTCGGGCTCGGGCGACGCGGCGGTCGCGCCGGACGGGGTGGCCTCGCTGCCCAGCCAGCCGGCGACCGGGCCGGGTCGGAGCACGGCCAGCCCGGCCGTGGCGAGGACCAGCACCAGCACCGTGGCGAGCACCGCGACCAGCCGGCCCCGGCGGCGCGGGCCGGCGGGCGGCGCGGAGGGCGGCGGCGGGGCCGTCCCGACCGGCGGGACGGGCGGGCTCACCGGGATCGGTGCCGGCCAGTTGCCGGGGTGCGCCCGGTCGTCGGGGCGGCCGACCCGGGCCGACCCGGTGGCGGGGGCGCCACGGTGGGTGACGTTGGCGCCGGGGACGGACACCCGGCCGGCGGCACCGGCGGAGCCGGAACCGGATCCGACGGACCGCCGCCCGTCAACCCCCTCGGGGCGGTAGTGTGAATCTTCCCTCCCCACGGCCCCCTCCTCCCCCGCTCGAATTCACCTTGGGTGACACTACTTCGGTCCGAACACTATGCGGCGGCCGGAGCCGGCGGGGGGCGTTCCTCCCGCGCGGGTGGCCAACCGCTGGGTTCCGTTAGCCAGCGTGGGCAGACGAGGGAGCGTGGAAGATGGATTTCGACGTCACGGTTGAGATCCCCAAGGGTCACCGCAACAAGTACGAGGTGGACCACGCGACCGGCCGGATCCGGCTGGACCGCACCCTCTTCACCTCCACGCAGTACCCCGCCGACTACGGCTTCATCGAGGGCACCCTGGGCGAGGACGGCGACCCGCTGGACGCGCTGGTGCTGGTGCCCGAGCCGACCTTCCCGGGCTGCCTGATCCGCTGCCGCACCATCGGCATGTTCCGGATGACCGACGAGAAGGGCGGCGACGACAAGGTCCTCTGCGTGCCCTACGAGGACCCGCGTCAGGAGCACCTGCGCGACATCCACCACCTCGGCGAGTTCGACCGGCTGGAGATCCAGCACTTCTTCGAGGTCTACAAGGACCTGGAGCCGGGCAAGTCGGTCGAGGGTGCGACCTGGGTGGGTCGGGTCGAGGCGGAGGCGGAGATCGTCAACTCGTACCGCCGGGCCAAGGAGGCCGCGGAGCGCGGCGAGACGCTGCACTGACGGCGGAACTTCCGGGCCCGGGTCGCACACGCGGCCCGGGCCTCGCCGTGTTCAGGCGAGCAGGCCACGCGCCCGGGCGTAGAGGTCGAGCACCGCGCAGGCCACCGGAACCACCGCGACCACCAGCGCGGTGTCGGCCAGGTCGGCCAGCCGGCCGAGGTACGGCGAGACCGGGCGGCGGGCGTACGTGGCGCCGGCGGTGACCGCCACCAGGGCCAGCGCCAGCCCGCCGACGACCAGCGCGAGCCGGCCACCCGGCCCGGCCCGGCCCGCGAGCACGGCGCCGAGCACTGCGTAACCGGCCAGCCCGGCGGTGATCGCCGGCACCCGGTGCCGGACCGCCACGAAGAGCCGGGAGCGCAGCAGCAGCACCGCGCAGCCGACGGCGACCAGCAGCCGCCCGGCCGTCCCGCCGGTGGCGACGAGCACCGCGGCGGCGCCCACCGCCAGCACCGCGTGCCCGAGCAGCATCCCGGTCAGCACCTCCTCGGCCCGGGCCACCGCCGCGTGCACCCGCCCCCGGTCGGGCAGGTCACGGGTGCCGGCCGGGGTGGGCAGGGTGAGCGGCGGCAGCGGCAGCTTGCCCACCCGGATGGCCAGCAGCGGCAGCCCGCCGAGGGCGAAGACCAGGACAGCGAGCAGCACGGCGGCCGCGCCGGCCGGGTCGAGCGGCAACGCACCGAGGGCGGTCGCCGCGCCGGCCGCGCCGACCGTCACACCGGCCACCGGCACCCGGGAGCGGTGCGCCACGCCGAGCAGGGCGAGCACGGCCGCCAGCAGCAGTGCCACCGAGCCGACGAGCAGTTCGGGGGCGCCGACCCAGCGCAGGCCGGGGATCGGACCGACCGGGTCACCCGAAGCGACCGCGAGCGCGCCGGCCGCCGCCGCCCAGGGCAGCGCGTACCCGCCGAGGGTGGCGCCGGCCGGGCCGTCGGAGTAGGCGCGTGAGGCCGCGGTGGCGGCGAGCACCAGGATCAGGGCGACCGCCGCGGCGACCGGCCAGCCACGCTCGCCGGGGCCGACCGAGAGCACCGCGACCAGGCCGACGGCCAACGGCACGCCGGCGCCGGCCAGCGCGGCTGTCCGGGTCGCCCCGGCCGACCAGGCGGCGCCCCGGCGGCGGGCCCCGTCGACGATCGCCTCGACCACGTCGTCGTACTCCAGCTCGGGCCACTCGGCGCGGGCCGGCACGAGATGCAGCACCTCGCCGTCGCGGACGCCCTGCGGCAGCAGCGCCTGGGCGGTCGCCAGCACCGCGCCGTCGGTGCGCCGCAGCACCCACCCGCCGTGCCGCTCACCGTCGTCGGCGAGCCCTTCCCCGGCGTGCCGGAGCACCTCCGGGAGCAGCTCGGCGAGGGGAACCTGCTCCGGCAGGGCCACGTCGACGCGGCGGCGGGGCGCGCTGATCGTGACCCGGGCGAGCCCGCTTGTCATCGACGTATCTCCATCATCGGGCCGGAACGGTGGGCTGACGGACGAGAGGACTTTACCTACTATGAGCCAGGCTCGGGTTACCGAGAGCCATGGGAGGCTGCGTGTCCACTGTCGTCATCAAGCGGCCGCCGCGCCGACCGGCCCCGGAGATCCCGGTCGGCGAGCTGCCCGTGGAGGCGCCACCGGAGATCCCCGCGGCGGCCGGCGGGCGCTGGCAGCAGGCGCTGCTGGTGCTGCCGATGCTCGGCGGCACGGTGGCCATGGCGATGATGTTCGGCCGGGGCGGCGGCGCCTACTCGTACGTGGTGGGCGGGATGTTCGGGCTCTCCTCGCTGGCGATGCTGGTGACCACCTGGGGCAACGCCGGCCCGAAGAAGTCCGAGCTGATGGCCGCCCGCCGGGAGTACCTGCGGCACCTGGCCACGCTGCGCCGCAGGGTGCGGGAGACCGCCGGCGCCCAACGGGCCGGCCTGGCCTACCGCCACCCCGAGCCGGGGCGGCTCTGGTCCACCGTCGACAGCCACCGGGTGTGGGAACGCCGGCCCGGCGACCCGGACTTCGCCGTGGTCCGGGTCGGCATCGGGCCGCAGACGCTGGCCACCCCGCTGGTCCCCCCGGTCACCCGACCGCTGGAGGAGTTGGAGCCGATGACCGCCGGGGCGCTGCGGCGCTTCCTGGACGCGTACTCGGTGGTGCCGGACCTGCCGGTGGCGCTGTCGCTGCGCAGCTTCGCCCGGGTGTTCGTGCGCGGTCCGGCCGGCGCGGTGCGCGGGTCCGGCTCGCCGGCCGCGCAGGCGCTGGCCCGGGCGGTGCTCACCCAGCTCGCGGTCTTCCACGCCCCGGACGAGCTGCTGGTCGCGGTCTGCGCCGGGCCGGAACGCCGGGACCGGTGGGAGTGGGTGAAGTGGCTGCCGCACGCCCACCATCCGGTCCGCACCGACGCGCTCGGCCCGGTGCGGCTGGTCACCAGCTCCGCCGCCGACCTGGAACGGCTCCTCGGTGACGTGCTCGGCAGCCGGTCCCGGTTCAGCCCGCACGGCCCGGCGACCGACGGGCCGCACGTGGTGGTGGTGCTCGACGGCGGCGACCTGACCGGGGCGGCCGACCTGGCCGGCGACGGCGGCATCGACGCGGTCACCGTGCTCGACCTGGACACCCCACCGCCCCGGCTGCTCGACCGGTACGCCCTGCTGCTCGACCTGGTCGACGGCCGGCTGCACTCGCACTCGTCGGAGGGGCACGCCGAGGTGGGTGCCGCGGACGCGCTGGCGCCGGCCGACGCGGAGGCGGTCGCCCGGCGGCTCGCGCCGCTACGGCTGGCCGGCACGGTACGCGGACCGGACGCGCCCGCCGGCGCCGAACCGGGCCTGCCCGAGCTGCTCGGCCTCGGCGACCCGGAGGGCTTCACCGCCGAGCAGGGCTGGGTGCCCCGCGCCGCCCGGGACCGGCTGCGGGTGCCGATCGGGGTGGGCGCCGACGGCGGGGCGATCGACCTCGACCTGAAGGAGTCGGCGCTGGACGGCATGGGCCCGCACGGGCTGCTGATCGGCGCCACCGGCTCGGGCAAGTCGGAGCTGCTCCGCACGCTGGTGCTCGGGCTGGCCGCCACGCACAGCTCGGAGCAGCTCAACTTCGTGCTCGTCGACTTCAAGGGCGGTGCCACCTTCGCGCCGTTCGAGCGGCTGCCGCACACCGCCGCCGTGATCACCAACCTGGCCGACGCGCTGCCCCTGGTCGACCGGATGGTCGACGCGATCAACGGCGAGCTGATGCGCCGGCAGGAGCTGCTGCGCCGGGCGGGCAACTTCGCGAGCGTCCGCGACTACGAGCGGGCCCGCGCGGCCGGCAGCCCGCTCGCCCCGCTGCCGTCGCTGCTGCTGATCTGCGACGAGTTCTCCGAGCTGCTCTCCGCCAAGCCCGACTTCATCGACCTCTTCGTGCAGATCGGCCGGCTGGGCCGGTCACTCGGCGTGCACCTGCTGCTGGCCAGCCAGCGGCTTGAGGAGGGGCGGCTGCGCGGGTTGGACACCCACCTGTCGTACCGGATCGGGTTGCGCACGTTCTCGGCGCTGGAGTCCCGGACGGTGCTCGGCGTGCCGGACGCGCACGAGTTGCCCCGCAGCCCGGGGCACGGCTACCTGCGCTCCGGCACCGAACCGCTGGTCCGGTTCAAGGCCGCGTACGTCTCCGGGGCGGTCCGCCGGCGCACCGGCCCGGCGGGCTCGGCCGGCGGCGGCGCCGCGCGGGTGCTCGCGTTCTCCACCCACCTGGCGCCGGTGCCCCGGCCGGCGGCGCCGGCCGCCCTCCCGGTCGAGGAGGAGAGCGGCGAGACGCTGCTCGACCTGGTGGTCGACCGGCTGGCCGGGCAGGGCCCGCCGGCGCACCGGGTGTGGCTGCCCCCGCTGGACGCCTCACCCACGCTCGACGAGCTGCTCGGCCCGGTGGGCGTCGACCCGGCCCGCGGGCTCACCGTGGCCAATCCCGAGCTGCACGGTGCGTTGCAGGTGCCGGTGGCCGTGGTGGACAAGCCGTTCGAGCAGCGGCGGGACCTGCTGTGGCTGGCCCTGGACGGCGCGGCCGGGCACGTGGCGGTGGTCGGCACCACCCGCAGCGGCCGGTCCGGGCTGCTGCGCACGCTGATCTGCGCGCTGGCGCTCACCCACACGCCGGCCGAGGTGCAGGTCTACTGCCTCGACTTCGGCGGCGGGACGTTCGGCGCGCTGCGCGACCTGCCGCACGTCGGCGGCGTCAGCGGGCGGACCGACGGCACCGCGGTCCGACGTACCGTCGGCGAGGTCGCCGGCCTGCTCGCCGAACGGGAGCGGCGGTTCACCGAGGCCGGGGTGGAGTCGATGGCGGCCTGGCGCCGACGGCGGGCCGCGACGCCGGCGGGCGGTGCGGCCGGGGCCGACCCGTTCGGCGACGTGTTCCTGGTCGTCGACGGCTGGAACACGCTGCGCGGCGAGTACGAGGACCTGGAGCCGCTGGTCACCGAGCTGGCCACCCGGGGCCTGGCGTACGGGGTGCACGTGGTGGCGAGCGCGCTGCGCTGGTCGGACTTCCGGCCGGCGATCCGTGACCTGTTCGGCTCCCGGCTGGAGTTGCGCCTCGGTGACCCGTCCGACTCGGTGGTGGTCAAGCGCGCGCTGGCGGCGACCGTGCCGGAGGAGCGGCCGGGGCGCGGGATCACCGCCGGCGGGCTGCACTTCCTCACCGCGCAGTCCCGGGTGGCCGCCCTGGGCGGCGAGAGCGGCGACCTGGTCAAGGCGGTCGCCGGCGGGTGGACCGGCCCGGTGGCGCCCCGGGTGCGGCTGCTCCCGCCGGTGCTGCCGTACGCCGAGCTGGACCAGACCGCCACCACCGGACTGGCGTTCCCGGTGGGGGTGGCCGAGGCGGACCTGTCCCCGGTGGTGCTGGACTTCGCCGCCGAGCCGAACTTCGTGGTCTTCGGCGACGCCGAGTGCGGCAAGTCGTCGTTCCTGCGCGCGCTGGCCACCTCGATCGTCGGCCGGTTCACCCCGGAGCAGGCCCGGGTGATCCTGGTCGACTACCGGCGCAGCCTGATGGGCACGATCGAGACCCCGCACCTGATCGGCTACGGCACTGCCGCGCCGCACACCACCGAGCTGGTCGAGTCGGCGGCCGGCTACCTGCAGGGGCGGCAGCCCGGCCCCGAGGTGACCCCGGCCGAGCTGCGGACCCGGTCCTGGTGGACCGGGCCGGAGCTGTTCGTGCTCGTGGACGACTACGACCTGGTGGCCGGCGGGCCGACGAACCCGTTGCGCGCGTTGGAGGAGCACCTCCCGCACGCCCGGGACGTCGGCCTGCACCTGGTGCTGGCGCGGCGCTCGGGCGGTGCCGGCCGGACCGCGTACGAGCCGATCATCCAGCGGCTGCGGGAGTTGTCCACGGCCGGACTGGTGATGTCGGGTGGCCCGGAGGAGGGGCCGCTCGTCGGTCAGGTGAAGGCCGGGCCGCTGCCCCCCGGCCGGGCGCGACTGGTCACCCGCCGTGAGGGCGTACGTCTGGTGCAGTTGGCTCATCTCCCGCCCGGGTGAGCCAGGTACGCGGAGTTGCCCCGTGACGGCCGGGACAACCGGTAATCTCCGAGCAGCATGTGTCGGAAGCGACGGAATGGCTGGGGAATGTGACCAGGGATCGGCAGGGACTTCCCGGCGTGCCGCCCCGGCGTCTCGCCGGGCGGGCGTTGCTCGCCGCCGTGGCGGCGCTGGCCGTCACGGCCGGTCCGCTGGCGCCTCCGGCGCACGCCGCGCCGGCCGCCCCCGTCGCCGCGCTCCGCACCGACCAGGTCCGCGACGAGCAGTGGCAGTTGAAGGAGCTGCGGGCGAAGACCGCCTGGCGGACCTCCACCGGGCGCGGCGTGGTGGTCGCGGTGATCGACTCCGGGGTGGACGCTTCCCATCCCGACCTGGCCGGTCAGGTGTTGCCCGGCCTCGACCTGGTCGATCCGGCCGGCGGCGGGGACGAGCCGGACCCGGTCGGGCACGGCACCACGGTGGCCGGCCTGATCGCCGGGCGGGCCGACGACGACCGGGGCGTGGTGGGCCTGGCGCCGGACGCCAGGATCCTGCCGATCCGGGTGTTGGACGCCGAGAACCGCTACGACGACGCCCTGGTCATCGCGAAGGCGGTGCGCTGGGCGGTCGACAACGGCGCCCGGGTGGTCAACCTGTCGCTCGGCGGCAGCGGTGACAGCCCGGCCCTGGCCGCCGCGCTCGACTACGCCTTCGCCCGGGACGTGGTGGTGGTCGCCTGCACCGGCAACCTGGCCACCTCGACCACCACGAAGGTCTGGTACCCGGCCCGGGAGCCGGGCGTGCTGGCGGTCACCGGCCTGGACCGCGACAGCGAGAACCTCTGGTCCGGCTCGATCACCGGCCACGAGACGGTCCTGAGCGCCCCCGCCACCGCTCTCTACGGCGCCCGCTCGCGGGGCGGCTACTGGCGGGTCCAGGGAACGAGTTTCGCCGCGCCGCTGGTCGCCGCGACGGCCGCCCTGGTCCGCGCCCGCTATCCGAAGATGACGGCCGGTGACGTGGTCAACCGGCTGGTCAGCACCGCCCGGGATCTGGGCCCCACCGGCCGGGACGACCGCTTCGGCTACGGCATGGTCGACCCGGTGGCCGCGCTCACCGCCGACGTGGCGGCGGTGGGGCAGAACCCGCTGGACGACAACGCCTCCCCCGGCGTGGTGGGCTTCGGGCCCGCCCCCGGTGCGGGCCCGGACACCCGGGCCGCGGTGGCGGGGCAGGGCGGTGACCCGTTCGGCGGCCCGAAGCAGACCGGGTGGTCGGCCCGCCCGGCGGGCCAGGCCGAGGTCTCCGCGCCGGAGCGGCTATGGACCGGTCTGGCTCTGTTCGTCGCCCTGCTCACCGGTGCCGCGCTGATGGTGCGCCGGTTCCGGCGGGCCCGCCGCTGACCGGTCTGACCGGGCCCGGTCCGGGGTAGTGAACGGCACATGAACAGCACCGGTCCGACGTCCGTCCGTGACCGGTCCTGGCGGCGCCGCCGCCTGGACCCCGATCACTCGCTGGGCCTGCGGCTCACCCTGGCCGCCGCCGCGGCGGTCCTGGTGCTGGTGCCGTTCGCCCTGCTCGCGCTGCTGGTCCTGGGCGCGTGGCCGCCGCTGCTCCGGCTGGACGCGTCGGTCACCGACGCGTTCCACGGCTACGCGCTGGAGCATCCGGCGTGGGTGCGGGCGATGACGGTGTGGACGCACGTGTTCGGGCCGGGCCCGCTGCGGGTGGCCGCCGCGGTTGTGGTGGTCTGGCTGCTGCGGCGTCGGGCTCCGCGGCTGGCCGTCTGGGTGGTCACCACGATGCTCGTGGGTGGGCTGCTCGGCGCGTTGCTCAAGCTGCTGGTCGGCCGGAACCGGCCGGATCTGCTGGAGCCGGTGGCCCGGGCCGCCGGTTACTCCTTCCCGTCCGGGCACGCGCTGACCGCGGCGCTGGCCGCCGGGGTGCTGCTGCTGGTCTTCCTGCCGTTCGTCCAACACAGCCGGGCCGGGCGGGTCGCGTTGTGGACGGCGGCGACGCTGCTGACGGTGGTGACCGGGCTCAGCCGGATCGCGTTGGGCGTGCACTGGACCAGCGACGTGGTGGGCGGTTGGGTGCTGGGGACGGCCGTGGTCGCGGCCACCGCGGCCGGGTTCGCCACCTGGCGGACCGGGGCCGGTCACCGGCGGGTCCGCCCGCTGCGGGAGGGCGTCGAGCCGGAGCTGGCCGACCCGGGACCGGCGGACAGACGGGCGTAACTGAACGCCCGCAGGGGTATAGGGCGGCTCATGTCCGATGTCGCGGTCCAGATCGCCCGGCGGGTCCTGCTGCCGGTGTCCCTGCTCTTCGCCGTCATGGTGGGGCTGGGCCTCCTGGTCACCCGGGTGTTCACGCACACGTGGCCGTTCACCGTGGAGGACGGGGTGAACCGCGAGTTCGCGGGCGACCGGTCGCCCGGCTGGAACGACGTGTCGCTGGTCTTCAGCACGCTGGCCAGCACCCAGATGATCGTCGTGGTGACGGTGCTGGCGGCGCTGGTACTGCGGCTGGTGCTGCACCGCTGGCGGGAGCCGATCTTCCTCTGCGCGGCGGTCATCGCGCAGGCGCTGATCTTCCTGTTCACCACCATGGTCATCGACCGGAACCGGCCCGCCGTGGAGCACATGGACGCCTCCCCGCCGACCTCCAGCTTCCCCTCCGGGCACACCTCGGCGGCGACCGCGCTCTACGTCGGTCTGGCCGTGCTGCTGGCACTGCGGTCGCGCAGCACCCCGGCCAAGGTCGCCTGGTGGACGCTGCTGGTGCTGGTGCCGGTCGGTGTGGCGCTCACCCGGATGTACCGGGGCATGCACCACCCCAGCGACGTGGTCGCCTCGTTCCTCAACGGCGGCACCTGCGTGGCGATCATGGCCCGGGCGGTGCTCGACAAGACGCTCACCTGGGGTCGCGCGAAGTTGTCGCCGATCCGGCCGGGTGACGACGTGGCGCCCGCCGCGGCGCCGGCCGGCGGCTGACCGCCGCGCCGGTCGCCCGCCCGCCGGCCGGTACAGAAATCGGCCGCCGGTCGCCGGTCAGGTGCAGTCGCCGGTGGCGACGCCCCGGGTACGCTCCGCGCCGGTCAGCGCCACCGACCGTGCCTCGGCCGCGGTCACCGCGAAGCCGGTGTTCGGGTCGTCCGCCGCCGCCGCGAAGATCACGCCGAGCACCAGGCCGTTCGAGGAGACCAGCGGGCCGCCGGAGTTGCCGCTGCGCACCAGCGCCCGGATCGTGTAGATCTCCCGCGTCACGTCGCCGGACGAGTAGATGTCCGGCCCGGTGATCCGGTCGACGTCCCGCACCCGGGCCGGCCGGGCGTCGTACGGGCCGTCGAGGGGGAAGCCGAGCACGATCGCGTCCGCGCCGCTGGCGGCGGCCCCGGCGGCGAAGCGCAGCGACGGCCCGGGCAGCCCCGGCACGTAGAGCACGGCCAGGTCCCGATCCGGGTCGTAGACCACCACCTCGCCGTCGTAGCGCTCGCCGCGCAGCTCCACCGCCACCGAGCGGGTGCCGGCCACCACGTGCGCGTTGGTCATCACCCGGTCGTCGGCGTAGACGAAGCCGGAACCCTCGATCCGGCGGGAGCAGCTCGGCGCGGAGCCGAGCACCTTCACCACGGACCGCTTGCTGTTCTGCACCACCTGGGAGTTGGCCAGCGCCGGGTCGGGCGGCGAGACCTGGCGCGCGTTGGTGCTGCCCAGGCCGTTGAACACGTCGGGGAAGCCGTTGGTGTCGACGGTGTCCCGCAGGGCGGTGGAGAGGTCCTGGGCCCGGTCGGGCAGCACCCGGTCCACCACGGTGAGCAGCGCGCTGTCCTTCACCGAGGCGGCCAGCCAGGGCACCGAGGACGAACCCAGCGGCACCGCGACCAGCCAGGCCACCAGCATGACCGCGATGACCGAGATGAACGCGCCGCCGACGTCGTCGACCTTCTTCCCGGTCGGCCCGGTGATGGCCGCGCGCAGGTTGGAGCCGAGCCAGCCGGCCAACGCCTGGCCCAGGACGGCCAGCCCGAAGATGGCCACCAGGGAGATCAGCACCCGGGTGCCGCTGGACGCGAACTGCTGGGCGATCAGCGGGCCGATCTGGAGGCCGAGCAACGCGCCCAGGAAGAACCCGGAGAACGACAGGGCACCGATGACGAAGCCCTGACGGTATCCGCTGATCGCGAACACGAGCATGAGCAGGAGCAGTACGAGATCCACGGCGGACACGCCCCAAGGGTACGGGCACCGGGCTCGCGGCCGGCTCAGCGCTCGCTGAACGTGACCTGAGGATCCGTGCGGGTGATCAGCGCACCGGGCTCTCGTCGGCGGCGTCGGTGCCGGCCGACGGCGCGGGGGCGGCGACGGGCGGCAGCTCCACCACCCGCGAGCGCGGCCAGGGGCGGGCCCAGCCGCCCATCTCCAGCAGCGTGTCGATCACGCCGGCGGTGAACCCCCAGACCAGCATGCCGCGCGCCGAGAAGGCCGGCCCGATCCAGCCGCTGGGGTGGCGGACCCGCATCCGGTTGTCCGGGTCGACCAGCTCGGCGACCGGTAGCCGGGCGACGTGCGCGACCTCGGCCGGCTCACGCGGGTGCACCGGGTGCGGGTCGTGCCACCAGGCGAGCACCGGGGTGACCACGAAGTCGCTGACCGGGATCCAGAGCCGGGGCAGCTCGGCCAGCACGGTGACGCTGCCCGGGTCGAGGCCGACCTCCTCGTTCGCCTCGCGCAGCGCGGTGGCCCGGGCGTCGGCGTCCTCCGGGTCGGCGGCGCCGCCGGGGAAGGCCGGTTGACCGGCGTGGTTGCGCAGTGTCGCGGCGCGTTGGAGGACCAGCACGTCCGGCCCGACGCCGGGCTCCTCGCCGAGCAGCACCAGCACGGCGCTCTCCCGGCCGCCGGTCTCGGGGGTGGTGAGCCGGGTGAAGTCCTCCGCCCGCGCCGTGCCGAGCCGGCCCAGCAGCGGGTCGAGCCAGGCCGGCGGCCGTCGGGTCATACCCGCACCCCGAGGTGGGTCCGCACGAGCGTCGCGAGGCGGGCGTCGTCGAGCGCGCCGGTGCCCTCGATGTGCCGGATCCGGCCGTCGGCGCCGACCAGGACGGTCAGCGGGAACGCGCTGCGTTCGAGCGCGCGCTCGAACGCGTCGCCCTGGTCGACGAGCATCGGGAAACCGACGCCGAAGTCCTCGCCGATGGACTGCGCGCCGCCGCGGCTGTCCCGGCTGTTCACGCCGATCACCTGGAACCGGCCGTCGGCCCGTTCGCTGAGGCGCTGGAAGGCGGGCAGTTCCTTGCGGCAGGGCGCGCACCAGGACGCCCACACGTTGATCACGGCGGGGCCCTTGACGTCGCGCAGCTTGACCGGCGTGCCACCGGTGAAGCAGTTGAGCGCGAGGTCGGGCAGCGGGCCGAGGGGCTTTCCGGCCGGCGAGGGCACGGCCGAGGCCGGCGCGACGGTCAGCGGGGCGCAGTCGGCGAACGGGGACGGACGTTCCGCCCGGGTGGCCGGCGCCGGGCCGGCCGGCTCCTCGGCCGTGGCGGTGCAACCCGCCGCCGCCAGCAGCACCAGCGGGACGAGCAGGCGGGCGAGCCGGCGGGTCACGGCGCGTCCGCCACGGCCGCCTGCTGCGGCACCAGGTCGGGATCGAGGCCGACGGCCGCCGCGAGGTCCCGCGCGCGGGGACCCTTCAGCAGCTTCGCCGCCGCGGCCGGCTCGGTCGGCCCGGTGCCGTAGGCGGGGCAGAGCTTCGCCAGTGTGCACGCGCCGCAGGCCGGCTTGCGCGCGTGGCAGACCCGGCGGCCGTGGAAGATGATCCGGTGCGACAGCATGGTCCAGTCGCGCTTCGGGTAGAGGGCGCCGATCTCGTGCTCAATCTTGACCGGGTCGGTCTCGGTGGTCAGCTGCCAGCGCTGCACAAGCCGCTGGAAGTGGGTGTCGACGGTGATGCCCGGGACGTCGAACGCGTTGCCGAGGATGACGTTGGCGGTCTTGCGCCCGATCCCCGGCAGGGTGACCAGGTCGACCAGCTTGCCCGGGACCTCGCCGTCGTAGCGCTCGCAGAGCGCGCGGCCCAGGTTGATCAGTGAGCTGGTCTTGTTGCGGTAGAAGCCGGTGGGCCGGATCAGCTCCTCCATCTCGCCGCGGTCCGCCCCGGCGTAGTCGGCGGCGGAGCGGTAGCGGGCGAACAGCTTCGGCGTGACCTCGTTGACCTTCTTGTCGGTGCACTGGGCGGACAGGATCGTCGCGACCGCCAACTCCAACGCGTTGGAGTGGTCGAGTTCGCAGTGCGCGTCGGGGTGGGTCTCGGTCAGCACCCGCCCGATGCGGCGGGCCCGACGCGTACGGCCGAGGTCGGTCTCGGGGGAGCGCGTGGTCACGCCGGCCAGCCTACGTCGCGGGGCCGACGCTCCGGTGGGTCGACGCGGGCGGCGTGCGCTCAGCCACCCTTCGGCGCGCTGATCTTGCCGGACGCGTCGATCTTCGCGCCGGTGTCCGGGAAGTCGGCCCGGGTCACCTCGCGGACCAGACCGAGGCCGCGGTCCTGCCGGTCGACGGCCGGCCGACCGACGCCGTTCATCGCGGTCGAGGTGAACGTGCCGCCGGCGAAGCGGCCCTCGGCGGTGAGCGACACCTTGAGCACGCCGCCCCACCCGAGCCGGCCGGCGCTGTTCAGCGACTTCCCGCCGCCGGCGAAGTTGCCCAGGCTGTAGGCGATCAGCCGGCCCTGGTAGAACTCCATGCCGCGCAGCACGTGCGGGCCGTGCCCGATCACCAGGTCGGCGCCGGCGTCGATCACGGTGCGGGCGAAGCGCATCGGGTCGCCCCGGTTCTCGCCCACGTACGTCTCGGTGCCCGGCTTGACCCTGGTCTTCTCGGCGCCCTCGGCACCCATGTGCACCTGCACCACGACCAGCTTGGCCATCCCCTTGGCCATTTCGATGACCTGCTTGGCGGCGTCGAGGTCGACCAGGCTGTTCGACCAGGGGTACGACGAGAAGCCGACCACTGCGACCTTGACGCCCTTGACGTCGACCACGGTGATCTCGCCGGGCGCCCCGGTGTGCTTGAGCCCGTGCGCCTCCAGCGCCGACTGGGTGTTCTCGTAGCCCTGCTGGCCGTAGTCGTTGCCGTGGTTGTTGGCCTGGTTGAGCAGTTGGAACCCGGCCGAGCGCAGGTGCGCCGCGTAGCCGGGCGGCGCCCGGAACTGGTAGCAGTTCTTCGGGTTCGGGCCGCACTTGCCGGCGCCGGTGTCCTCGGTGAGCGGCTCCTCCAGGTTGCCCATCACCAGGTCGCCCTTGAGCGCGGACTTCACGTCGTCGAAGAAGCCCTTGCCGCCGTTCGGCGGCAGCCGGTTGGGCGCGTTCCCCATGATCACGTCACCGGTCGCGGTGAGGGAGATCGACGCCTCGGTCGTCCCGTCGGTCGCCGCCGGCTGGTCGCCGGTCGCGGGGCCGGCCGAGCCGGTCGACCCGCCACCCTGCCCGGTCTGCCAGAGCGGGTCGTCGGTGCCGCCGGAGTCGGAGCAGCCGGCGGCGAGGAGGACGGCGAGGAGCGCGACGAGCGCGACGAGGCGCGAGCCGGGGGCCGGACGGCCGGGGACGGCACGGCGCGGGCCGGGACCGGCCGGGTGCGGGCCGGCGGCGCGGCGGGAACGGGGCAGAGAGCGGGCGGGAGCGTACATCGTCGGCGACGCTACCGTGCCGGGAACGCCACGACGAGGACCGAATGGCCGGAATACCCGGACCGGCGGTTGTCGGCGGGGCCCGCCGACCCGCCTCGGGCCGGCCGCGCGCCGCCGCGGCCCGTCGGCCGGCCCGCCCGGTCGGACCGGGCACGACGGCACGTCAGCGGCCGACCGGTCGGACCGGGGCACGTCAGCCGGCCCGCCGGTCGGACCAGGGCACGACGGTGCCGGCGCCCCCGGCGCGGACGGCGGCGTGCACGGCGCGGGCCAGCGGGGCGCCCCAGGTCGAGCGCGGGCCGCCGTACGGGGCCGGCTCGCCGTCGGCCGGGCAGAGCACGGTGACCGCGTCGGTGGCGGTGCCGGTGGCAGGCAGTCCCAGGTCCCAGATCGCCTGCGCCTTCGCCTCGGTGGCCGTGGCCACCGCGTTGACCAGCGCCGCGTCACCGAGGCGGGCCGGCACGTACACGACGATGTTGACCGTGCCGACGCGTTGGGCGGGCGTCGCGGGCGCCGGCGCGGCGGCCCACACCGGGGTCCCCAGGCCGACGGTCGCCCAGACCCGCACGTCGCGGTCCGTCCGGCGCACCACTTCGGCCACGTCCACCCCGGTCAGCAGCCCGACCCCGGGCCCGGCCAGGTCGAGGTCGCGGGCCAGCTCGGCCAGGTGGGCGGCGGGGTCGTCCCGGTCGTACGACATCGGCACGGTCGCGTTCAGCACCCACCGGCGGACGCCGATCCCCCCACCCAGCGGGGCGGAGCCGACCGCCAGCAGCGGCGTCTCGGCCCGCCAGCACAGCAACGGGATGTCCCACCCGGATTCGGACCGGCTGGTCAGGGTCGGCTCGCTCAGCACGCCGGTCACCCTACGATCACAGGTGGGAACGGGTGGTGCCGGCCCGGCCCGGAGGGCGGGGATCCAGGGGTGCACCTCCGATTCCTGCTCATGTGCGCCTAGACTGGCGGCGCGCGAGGGATCAGCGGACGGCGGACCCGGGCCGACGGACGGCACGCGCAGGCGGAGGTGCGCGATGGACGAGGTACTGGCCCGCAGCGGGATCTTCCAGGGTGTCGACCCGGAGGCTGCCGAGGCGCTCGCCAAGGAGATGGAGACGATCGACGTCCGCAAGGGCGAGGTGGTCTTCAACGAGGGCGAGCCCGGCGACAGTCTCTACATCCTCCTGTCCGGCAAGATCAAGGTGGGCCGCCGCGCCGCGGACGGCCGGCAGAACCTGATCGCCGTGATGGGCCCGTCGGACATGGTCGGCGAGTTGTCGCTGTTCGACCCCGGCCCGCGGACGGCGACCGCCACCGCGGTCACCGACACCCGGCTGGTCCGGCTGCGCAAGCAGGCCCTGCGGCCGTGGCTCAACAACCGGCCCGAGATCGCCGAGCAACTGCTCCGGGTGCTGGCCCGCAGGCTGCGCCGGACGAACGACTCGCTCGCCGACCTGATCTTCACGGACGTGCCGGGCCGGGTCGCCAAGAACCTGCTCCAGATGGCCGGCCGGTTCGGCACCCGTGACGGCGGCGTGCTGCGGGTGACCCACGACCTCACCCAGGAGGAGATCGCCCAGCTCGTCGGCGCCTCCCGGGAGACCGTCAACAAGGCGCTCGCCGACTTCGCCTCCCGCGGCTGGCTGCGGCTGGACGGCAAGAGCATCATCATCCTCGACCCGGAGCGCCTGGCCCGTCGCGCCCGCGTCTGACCCACCGCCGGCCCGGGTTGCTCCCCGGCCGTCCTTCGTCCCGGCCCGGACCGCCGCACGCGGTCCGGGCCGGTTCCGTCCGGGCCGGTGCTCGATCGGGCCGGTGCTCGATCGGGCCGGTGCTCGATCGGGCCGGTGCTCGATCGGGCCGGTGCTCGCCCAGGCCGGTGCTCGCCCAGGCCGGTCGTGCCGGCGGCGTCGCCCTGACCGGGCCGACGGCGCCGGCCTGGCGGCGGACCCCAGGGCAGCGACGGCGGGGCGTCTGCCGGGCGCAGAATCGCTGGACGTGCCGGTGCCGGTCGCGCAGGCTCGGGCGATGCATGAACGCGTCGCCGTCCTCTCCGACATCCACGGTGTGCTGCCGGCGCTGGAGGCCGTCCTGGCCGAGCCGGACGTGGCCGCCGCCGACCTGATCGTGCTCACCGGTGACCTGGCCGCCGGCCCACAGCCGGTCGAGGTGCTGGACCGGCTCACCGCGCTCGGCGACCGGGCCCGCTGGGTGGGCGGGAACGCCGACCGGGAGCTGGTCGAGGCGCGGGCCGGGAAACCGTCGGAGATCGAGGTCTCCAACTGGGCCGCCGGGCAGCTCCGCGCCGACCAGGTGGCCCGGCTGGCTGCGCTGCCGCCGCACCTCACGCTGCCGGTGGCAGGTCTCGGCGAGGTGCTGTTCTGCCACGCGACGCCCCGCGACGACGAGGAGGTCGTGCTCGTCGACTCGCGGCCGGAGCGCTGGGCCGAGGTCTTCGCCGGCCTGTCCGCCGAGGTCGGGACCGTGGTGTGCGGGCACACCCACATGCCGTTCGCCCGGTTGGTCGACCGCCGCCTGGTGGTCAACCCGGGCAGCACGGGCATGCCGTACGGGGGCGCGGGCGCCTGGTGGGCGCTGCTCGGCCCCGGTGTGCAGTTGCGCCGCACCCGGTACGACGTGGACGCCGCCGCCGACCAGGTGATCGCCGGGTCCGGCTTCCCCGAGGCGGCGGCGTGGGTCGACGAGTATCTGCGCGGGCGTTACTCCGACCTGGACGCGCTCGCCGTCTTCGGGCCCCGGGACGGTCGCCGACCGTCCATCCTGGACGGGCCACCCCGATCCGCGACTCTGCGATAGCGTGGCGTGATGGGCCGGCGATACCGGATACTCCTCGTCTCCAGCAGCGGCGGAGTCCTGCTCGACCTGCTCGCCCTGCGCCCGTGGTGGGAGCGGCACGACCCGGTCTGGGTGGCGGTCCGCGCCCCCGACACCGAGGTGGCGCTGGCCGGGCAGCGGGTGCACTGGCGGCCCGAGCTGTCGACCCGCACCCGGCTGCGGGTGCTGCCGGCGACCTGGTGGGCCCTGCGGCTGCTGCGTCGGGAGCGACCCGACGTGGTGGTCTCGGCCGGCACCGGGGTGGCCGTCGGCGTCTTCCTCGCCGCCCGTCTGCTCCGGGTGCCCTCGCTCTGGCTGGAGACGTTCAACATGACCGGGCCGGCCGGCGCCGCCGCCCGGCTCTGCTCCCGGCTCGCCGCCGCCGTGCTGGTGCAGCGTCCCGCGCTGCTGGCGTCCCGCCCCCGCGCGGTGCTCGTCGGGGAACTCTACTGACCATGGCCCGCGTCCTGGTCACCGTCGGCATGGGCCCCTGGCCGTTCGACCGCCTGGTCGACGCCGTCACGCCGCTCTGCGCCGCGCACGAGGTGTTCGTCCAGACCGGCACCTCGACCGTGACCCCGCCGTGCCCGCACGCCCCGTTCCTGCCCCTGGACGACCTGCGGGAGCGGCTGGCCACCGCCGACGTGGTGGTCACCCACGCGGGGAACACCGTCCGGCTGGTGCAGCGACTCGGTCGGGTGCCGGTGGCGGTGGCCCGGGAGGCGGCACGGGGCGAGATGGGCAACGACCATCAGGTCGCCTACCTGCGCGAGGAGGAACGCTCGGGGCGGGTGGTCGCGGTGTGGAAGGTGGCTGACCTGCCGGCCGTGGTGACCGCGCACCCCGAACGGCAGCGGCGGTTGCTGGCCGAGCGCCCGCTGCCCGGCGCGGTCGACGGCGAACGGCTCGCCGAGACGCTGGACGCGCTCTGCGCCCGGCTGGTCCGATGAGCCGGGCCGACGAGCGCCCAACCGGGCCGATGAGCCGGGCCGACGAGCGCCCAACCGGGCCGATGAGCCGGGCCGACGAGCGCCCAACCGGGCAGACGAGCGGGGCCGACGAGGCGTCGCGCCGGCCGGGCGCGTCGCCGTTCGCCGCGCATCCGCTACGCCGGTACGCGTTCGCCTGGGCGGCGCTGGCCGGTCGCACCGGCCGGCACCTGGACCTGGGCTGCGGTCCCGGTGACTTCCTCGGCGTGCTGCACGAGCACGGCACCGTGACCTGCGAGGGTGCCGACCCCCACCCGGGCTACCTGGCCGGGCTCGCCGAGCGCCACCCGAGCCTGCCGCTGCACCGGCTCCGGGTTGGTGGGCCGCTGCCGTTCGCCGACGGCCGCTTCGACTCGGTCAGCCTGCTCGACGTGCTGGAGCACGTGCCCGACGAGGCCGCGCTGCTCGCCGAGGCGCACCGGGTGCTCGCCCCCGGCGGGCTGCTGGTGCTGACCGTGCCGCGCCGGCACGTCTTCAGCTTCCTCGACCCCGACAACGCCAAGTTCGACTTCCCCCGGCTGCACCGCCTGGTCTACTCGTGGCGGTTCGGACCGCAGGTCTGGCACGACCGGTTCGCCGACCTCTCCGACGACCTGCGCGGCGACATGTCGGTCGGCCGGGACCGGCACACCAACTACCGCACCGCCGACCTGCTCCGCCTGCTGGCCGCCGCCGGCTTCGCACCGACCACGGTGACGGGCGCCAACCTGTTCTGGCGGTGGTTGCAGATCCCGGCGCTGCTCACCGGCGGGCCGGTACGCCGCCTGCTGGAGCGCGGCATCCACCTCGACGGCCGGCTGTTCCGCTCGGCCAACCTCTTCGTCGTCGCCCGGCGACGCCCGTGAGCACCGCCGACACCGCCCGGAGCCGCGCCCGTGAGCACCGCCGACACCGCCCGGAGTCGCCCGTGAGCAACGCCGACACCGCCCGGAGGCGGCCATGAGCGTGGCGGACACCGCCCGGCTGGCGTGGTTCTTCGGCCGGCTCGCGGTCAAGGAGCGGGTCGCGCCCCGGCTGCACGTACGGCCGCTGGTCGCCGAGCTGTTCCTCACCGACAACTGCAACCTGCGCTGCACGAGCTGCGGTTGTTGGACCACCAACACCAAGGGTGAACTGTCCACCGAGGAGTGGCGGGACGTGCTGCGCCAACTCGTCGCGCTGCGCATCCACAAGGTGAACTTCACCGGCGGTGAGCCGTTGATCCGGCCGGACGCGCTGGCCCTGATGGCGTACGCCCGCGAGGTGGGCGTACGCCACCTGCACCTGAACACCAACGGGATCCGGCTCACCCCGCCCGTGCTGACCGAGGTGCTCGCCGCCGGCGTACGCAGCTTCAACGTCTCCGTCGACGGCCCGACGGCGTTGGTGCACGACCGGATCCGGGGCCGGCTCGGCGCGTTCGAGACGACGACCCGGCACCTGCGGCACCTGATCGCGGAGCGCGACCGGCTCGGCCTGAAGGTGCGGATGAACTTCACCGTGATGCGGGACAACGTGGACAGCCTGCCCGGCATCGCGGCACTGGCCCAGGAGCTGGGTGTGGCGCTCTATCTCAACCTGGTCACCGACCGGACGTTCCTGTTCCGCACCGAGGCGGTCACCGGGCAGACGGACGTGGCCGGCGACCGGCTCGACGCGGCGCTCGCCGAGCTGGAGGCGATGGCCCGGGCCGACCGGCGCTGGCTGCCGCGTTACTCGGAGCTGCGCTATCTGCGCGGGCACTTCGACGACCTGGTGCAGCGTGACCTGCCGTGTGCCGAGTCGCAGCTCAAGCTGATGGTGCACTCCCGGGGCGAGGTCGGCGGCTGCTGGGCGCACGACCCGACCGCCTCGGTCCGGCAGCGTCCGATCGCCGAGATCGTCGACGCCCCGGAATACCGCGCCGAGCACGCCCGGCTGTTCCGCAAGGAGTGCGTCGGCTGCGGCAGCAACTACAGCCTCAACCTGCGCTGGCGGCCGGGCACCTATCTGGCCGACCGGCAGTGGCGGCGCGGGCGGCGCAGCCTTGTCTGAGCCGATGCGCCCGAGCCAGCCGCTGTACGACGCGCTGGCCCCCGGCTACGAGGAGCACTTCGCGGTGCCGCACCGGCGCGCGTACGACGACCTGGCGTGGGAGCGGGTGCGGGCGCTGCTGCCGCCGGACGGCCCGGTGGTGGACGCCGGTTGCGGGGTGGGTCGGTGGGCCCGGCGGCTGCTCGACCTGGGCCATCCGGTGACCGGCGTCGAGCAGGCGCCGGGGATGGTCGCCGAGCTGCGCCGCCGTCCGCCCGGGCCCGGCTTCACGCTGGTCGAGGGCTCGATGACGGAGGTGACGCTGCCCGCGACGGCCGGCGCGGTGCTGGCGATGGGCTCCCTGCAATACACCGCCGACCCGGAGGGGGCGGTCCGGCGCCTGGCCGGTTGGTTGCGCCCGGGTGGGGTGCTGGCCGTGCTGGTCGACTCGCTGGTGGGCCTGGTGCTGGAGCTGGTCGGCGTCGGCCGGGGCGAGGAGGCGGTGGACCGGTTGGCCCGGCGCCGGGGCGTCTGGCGTTCCGACGGGCACGCCGCCGACCTGCATCTGCTGGACCGCGCCCGGCTGGAGGCCGCGTTCGCCGCCGCCGGCCTGGTCGAGGTGCGCAGCGCCGGGCTGTTGGTCAGCGCCGGGCCGCTGGGCCGGGCGGGGTTGGCCGAGCGGCTCGCCACCGATCCGGACGCGCTGCTCGCGCTGGAGCGCCGGCTGGGCGATGATCCGGTCCTCGCCGACGCCGGCAAGCAGCTGCTGGTGACCGGCCGCCGCGCCCCGGCCTGACCGCTCGGGCCGCCGCCCGGAGCGGCGAGGTTCAGCCCAGGCAGCGGCGCAGCGCGGCGACGACCCGTTCCGCCTGTTCCACGGTGAGTTCCGACGACATCGGCAGGGCCAGCGCCTCGGCGTCCAGCCGTTCGGTCACCGGGAGTCGTTCACCGCCGCCGAGCGGGCCGCGGTGGATAGCCGCGAAGTAGGGCTTGGTCTGCACGCCGAGGGCGGCCAGTTCCGCCGCCACCCGGTCGCGTTCGGCGAGCCGGGCCACCCAGTGCACCCAGCAGTGCCGGTCCCCGGCACGGACCCGCTGGAACCGCATCGGCAGGGTGCGGGCGGCGTCCGCGTACACCTCGGCCACCTCGGCCCGGCGGCGGACCAGCGCGTCCAGCTCGGCGAGCTGGTCGACCGCGACCACGGCGTGCAGCTCGTTCATCAGCTCGGAGCGGGTCCAGCCGGCCGGTGCGGCGAGCACCGCCTCGGCGGCGCCGGCGGGCAGCACCAGGGCGCCGCCGGCACCACCGGCCGAGACCACCTTGGCGAAGCTCATCGAGTACGAGTGGGCCAGCGCCTGCTGCGCCACCGGGCGCCCCTGGTGCAGGCTGCCGAGGGCGGCGGCGGAGTCGGCCAGCAGCGGCACCCCGGCGGGGTCGCAGACGGCCCGCAGGGCCGGGTAGTCGCACGGGTTGCCGAAGGTGTCGACGCAGAGCACCACCCGTACCCCACCCCGCTCGACCGCGGCGGCGACCGTCGCCGGGTCCAGCGTCCAGGTCGCGTCGTCCACGTCGACGAAGCGCAACGCGTACCCGAGCTGGACCAGGATCTCCGCGGTCGCGGGGAACGTGTACGACGGCAGCACGGCCACGTCGCCGGGGTGGGCCGGGCCGACGGTGGCGGCCACCATGATCCGCAGTGCGGCGGTGCCGGACGTGGTGACCAGCACCCGGTGGTCGTCGTCGAGTTCCAGCTCCTTGCCCAACCGTTCGGTCAGCTCCCGCGTCCACCGGTTGCCGTGCTTGACCTCGCCGCTGGTGAGGGCCTCCTGCTGGCGGGCGGCCACCAGCTCGGGGTGGGCGGGCGGTGGCGGCACGACGACGGGCAGCGGCGGCCGGAACAGCGGCGTCCGGTCGTGGTCCATCTCGGCGACCAGCGCCGGCAGGTGAGGGCGGAGCGGGCCGATCGGGTGGCCGGCGGCGGTCAGCTTGTCGGTGACCACCAGGCCGGAGCTGTCCGGCGTCCGGCGCGGCACGGTCCGCAGCGGCGCCGACGAGCCGCACAGGTCCCGGATCCAGGTGGCGAGGTCGGTCAGCGGCACCGGTTCCCCGCCGACGTTCCAGACGCCGGGGCCGATGCCGTCGAGCAGCATCCGGGCGAGGGCGGCAGCGGGCAGGAAACTGCGGACGGCGTCCGCGGTGACCGGCAGCGGCAACCCCTGCCGGGCCCGGCGGATCAGCCGGGTGGCGACCCGGTGCTGCCCCGCGCCGACCACGTTCGCGAGCCGGAGCACGGTGAGCCGGTCGCTGTCGACCGCGTCGGCGACGAGCCGTTCCTGGGCGAGCTTCGCCATCGCGTACGTCCAGCGGCCGGTGGGGTCGGCGTCGGCCATGGCGCGGGCCAGCGGGGCGGCCCGCCAGGGCGGGCAGGGGCTCCGGGCCAGGTCGCGGGCGAGCGCGCACCAGTCGTCGATCTCCTCGACGGTCCACGGCAGCTCGGGTGGGGTGTCCTCGGTCAGCGGACCGGCCGCCGCGCCGTAGACCTCGACGGAGGAGGTGAGCACCACCTGGCGGCCGGTGAGCCGGGGCAGCAGCCGGGTGGTGCTGACGGCGTTGTCGAGCGGCAGCGTCCAGGGCCGGCGGGGGCGCGGCTCGCTCGCGCCGAGCAGCACCACGACGGTACCGGGCGGCAGCTCGGGCGGGTCGTCGGCGAGCAGGTCCGCCCGGATCCAGTCGAGCCCGGCGGCGGTGTTCGTCCCGGCCGGTGGATGACGGTCCACGGTGGTGACCCGCGCGCCTGCGGCCAGCAGTGCATCGGCGGTCGCGGTGCCCAGGAAACCGGAACCGCCGACCAGCACGAATTCGTCCATGTCGTGCCCTCCCCGTGAGCGGAGCACAGTATCGCGCGGAATCCGACCGCCGAAGGTGTCGGATGTCGGCCGCAGAAAAAGTCAGTCTTGACTGTTTGTTTCCGGGGCGGGACGCTGTCCCCGTGCCCACCGCACCGACCCGCGTCCCGCAGCAGGAACGCAGCCGCGCCACCCAGGCCCGGCTGCTGGAGGCGACCGTCGAGTGCCTGGTGGAGCACGGCTGGTCCGGCACCACGACCACCGTGGTGGCCGCCCGGGCCGGCGTCTCCCGCGGCGCGCAGCTGCACCACTACCCCACCAAGGCCGCCCTGGTCACCGCTGCCGTCGCCCACCTCGCCGAACGCCGGGCGGTGGAGCTGCGCACCGAGGCGGACGCGCTGCCCGCCGGCCCGCGCCGGCTGGACCGGGTGATCGACCTGCTCGCCGCGGCCTTCACCGGGCCGCTCTTCGTCGCCGCCCTCGAACTCTGGGTCGCCGCCCGCACCGACGCCGAGCTGCGCGACGCGCTCGTGCCGCTGGAGGCCACCGTGGGCCGGGAGATGCACCGCCTCACCGTCGAGCTGCTCGGCGTCGACGAACGCCGTCCCGGCGTCCGTGAGGCGGTGCAGGCCACCCTCGACCTGCTGCGCGGGCTGGGCGTGGCCAACCTGCTCAACGACGACTCGACCCGCCGCACCGCCCTGCTGCACACCTGGAAACGCCAGCTCGCCACCCTGCTCACGCCCGACGCCACCACCGGCCCGCGCGGCGCCCGCCCCGCCGAACCGGGGCCGGCCGACGCCGGCCCGCCCACCGCCGGCCCGTCCGGCGACGAAGCGGCCGTGACCCGAAGCCCCTGACCGGCACAACTCGCCCGGAGGCACCATGGTCGACCTGACCGCCCTGCTCGCGGACCTGACCGCCGAGTCCGAGCAGCTCGACGCGCTCGTCGCGGGGCTGCCGGCGGACGGATGGGAACGCCCGACACCCGCACCGGGCTGGACCGTCTCGCACCAGATCGCGCACCTGGCCTGGACCGACCACGTGGCCCACCTGGCCGCCACCGACGAGTCGGCGTTCTTCGCCTCGGTCACCGCCGCGCCGGACCCGTCCCGCCTGGTCGAGGACGGGGCGGAGTCCTTCCTCGCCCCGCCGCCCGCGCTGCTGGCCCGCTGGCGGGACGGCCGGGCCGCGCTCGCGGCGGCCCTCGCCGCCACCCCGGCCGGCGAGAAGCTGCCCTGGTACGGGACCCGAATGTCGCCCACCTCGATGGCCACCGCCCGGATCATGGAGACCTGGGCGCACGGCGAGGACGTCGCCGACGCGCTCGGCGTCACCCGCGCCCCGACCGCCCGGCTTCGGCACATCGCCCACCTCGGCTTCCGTACCCTCGGCCACGGTTTCACCGCCCACGGCCGCGCGGTGCCGGCGGACCCGGTCCGGGTCGAGCTGACCGCGCCCACCGGCGCCGAGGTCTGGACGTTCGGGCCGGCGACCGCGACCGACCGGGTCACCGGCCCGGCGCTCGACTTCTGCCTGCTGGTCACGCAGCGCCGGCATCGCGCCGACCTGGCCCTGGTCGCCGCCGGCCCGGTCGCCGACGAGTGGCTGGACGTGGCCCAGGCGTTCGCCGGTCCGCCCGGCGGCAAGCGGGAGCCGGCGAGCGAGGTGCGTCCATGAGCACGGGCGTGCTCCGGGTCGGCAACGCGTCCGGCTTCTACGGCGACCGCTTCGCCGCCTGGCGGGAGATGCTCGACGGCGGCGAGCTGGACGTGTTGACCGGCGACTACCTGGCCGAGCTGACCATGCTCATCCTCGGTCGCGACCGGATGCGCGACCCCTCGCTCGGCTACGCCAAGACGTTCCTGCGGCAACTGGAGGACGTGCTCGGCACCGCGCTGGAGCGCGGGGTCACGCTGGTCACGAACGCCGGCGGCCTCAACCCGGCCGGCCTGGCCGACGCGGTCCGGTCGCTCGCCGCGCGGCTCGGCCTCGACGTGCGCGTCGGGTACGTCGAGGGCGACGCGCTCCAGCGACCGGACGCGCTGACCGCGAACGCGTACCTGGGCGCGTTCGGGATCGCGGCCTGTCTGGACGCCGGCGCCGACGTGGTGGTCACCGGCCGGGTCACCGACGCGTCGCTGACGGTCGGGCCGGCGATCGCCCGGTTCGGCTGGACCCGCGACGACCTCGACGCGCTGGCCGGGGCGACCGTGGCCGGGCACCTCGTCGAGTGCGGGGCACAGGTCACCGGCGGGAACTTCAGCTTCTTCACCGAGTTGCCGGACGGCGGTCACCGCCCCGGCTTCCCGATCGCCGAACTGCACCCGGACGGGTCGTCGGTGCTGACCAAGCACCCGGGCACCGGTGGCGCGGTCACCGTCGAGACGGTCACCGCCCAGCTCCTGTACGAGGTGGGCGGGCCGGACTACCTCGGCCCGGACGTGGTGACCCGGCTGGACACGGTCCGGCTGGAGCAGGCGGGCCCGGACCGGGTACGGGTCTCCGGGGTGCGTGGCACACCTCCACCGGACACGCTCAAGGTGGGCGTCAACAACCTGGGCGGTTTCCGCAACTCGATGACGTTCGTGCTGTGCGGGCTGGACATCCCGGCCAAGGCGGCCCTGGTGCGGGGCCAGGTGGAGGAGGCGGTCGGCAAGGAGGGGCTGGAGTTCACCCTGGCCCGCACCGACCATCCGGACGCCGCCGACACCGAGGCGGCGAGCGCCCTGCTGCACGTACACCTGCGTGACGGCGACAAGGCGCGGGCCGGGCGGGCGTTCTCGGCGGCCGCGGTGGAGCTGGCGCTCGCCTCCTACCCGGGCTGCACGTTGACCACCCTGCCCGGCGACGCCACGCCGTACGGCGTGTTCACCGCCGACACCGTCGCGCAGGACGCGGTGGCGCACGTCGCGGTGCTTCCCTCCGGCGAGCGCGTGCCGATCCCGCCGCCCTCCGTGGTGGGTGGTTTGCCGGGGCCCCCTGTTATGCACCAGGCGTTAACAGGGGGCCCCTCCTTACATCCCACCCGGCGGGGGGCACTGGGTGAGGTGGTGGGGGCGCGGTCGGGCGACAAGGGCGGCGACGCCAACCTGGGCGTCTGGGCGCGCACCGACGCCACCTGGTCCTGGTTGCGCGGCTGGCTCACCGTGGAGCGGCTGGCGGACCTGTTGCCGGAGACGGCGACGCTGACCGTCGAGCGGCACGAGCTGCCGAACCTGCGCGCGGTCAACTTCGTCATCCGAGGCCTGCTGGGGCAGGGCGTGGCCGCGTCCACCCGGTTCGACCCGCAGGCCAAGGCGCTCGGCGAGCTGCTCCGCGCCCGGGTGGTCGACCTGCCGGCGGAGGTGTCGGAGTGACAATCGTGGACACCCCGGAGCGTCGCCAACTACGCGAGCTGACCCGCGCCTTCGTCACCCGGGAGGTCCTGCCGCACCTGGCGGACTGGGAGCGGGCCGGCGAGGTGCCCCGGTCGCTGCACGAGACCGCCGCGAAGATCGGGCTGCTCGGCATCGGCTTCCCCGAGTCGGTCGGCGGCAGCGGCGGCGACCTGCTCGACTCGATCGTGGTCACCGAGGAGATCATCCGCTCGGGTGGCTCGTCCGGGCTGATCGCCGCGTTGTTCACGCACGGCATCGCGCTGCCGCACATCGTGGCAGCACAGGACGAGGCGCTCATCGACAGGTACGTCCGGCCGACGCTGGCCGGGACGATGATCGGCGCGCTGGCGATCACCGAGCCGGACGGCGGCTCGGACGTGGCGGGCATCCGCACGTGCGCGGTGCGCGACGGCGACCACTACGTGGTGAACGGGTCGAAGACCTACATCACCAGCGGCGTCCGGGCCGACTTCGTGACCACCGCGGTCTGCACCGACTTCCCCGGGTCGGGCTCGCTGAGCCTGCTGGTGATCGACAAGGGCTCGCCCGGGTTCACCGTGGGCCGGCGGCTGGAGAAGCTGGGCTGGCACTGCTCGGACACCGCCGAGCTGTCCTTCGCCGACGTCCGGGTGCCGGTGGCGAACCGGGTCGGCCCGGAGGACACCGCCTTCCTGGCCATCATGCAGCAGTTCGCCGCCGAGCGGCTCTCACTCGCCACCCAGGCGTACGCGACCGCGCAGCGCTGCGTCGACCTGGCGGTGCGGTGGTGCCGGGACCGGTCCACGTTCGGCCGTCCGCTCGCCACCCGGCAGCTCGTCCGGCACCGGCTCGCCGAGATGCACACCCGCGCCGAGGCGGCCCGCGCGTACGTGCACGAGGTGGCCGAGCGGGTGGCCGCGAAGCAGCCCGTGGTGACCGAGGTGGCGATGGCGAAGAACGTGGCGGTAGCCGCCTGCGACCACGTGGTCGACGCCGCGCTGCAACTGCACGGCGGTTTCGGCTACCTCCGCGACGCCGAGGTGGAACGGCACTACCGGGACGCCCGCATCCTCGGGATCGGCGGCGGCACCACCGAGATCATGAACGAGATCATCGCGAAGGGCATGGGCCTTTGAGCACACTCGACACGGCCATCGACACCGCCTCCCCCGCGTTCACGGCCAACCGGGAGGCGCTGCTGGAGCGCCTCGCCGAGCTGGACGCGGCGCTCGACCAGGCCCGCGCCGGCGGCGGGGAGAAGTACGTGACCCGGCACCACAAGCGCGGCAAGCTGCTTCCCCGGGAGCGGATCGAGCTGCTGCTCGACCCGGACAGCCCGTTCCTGGAGCTGTCGCCGGTGGCCGCGTACGGCACGGACTTCCCGGTGGGCGCCAGCACCGTGACCGGCATCGGCGTGGTCGAGGGCGTGGAGTGCCTGGTCGTGGCGAACGACCCGACGGTACGCGGCGGCGCGATCAACCCGTGGTCGCTGGCGAAGACCCGACGGGCGGGCGAGATCGCGCTGGCCAACCGGCTGCCGATGGTGAACCTGGTCGAGTCGGCCGGCGCCGACCTGCCCACCCAGGCGGAGATCTTCATTCCCGGCGGGCGGGTGTTCCGCGACCTGACCCGGCTCTCCGCGGCGAAGATCCCCACGGTCAGCGTGGTCTTCGGCAACGCCACCGCCGGCGGCGCGTACGTGCCGGGCATGTCCGACTTCACCATCATGATCCGGGACCGGTCGCAGGTCTACCTGGCCGGGCCGCCGCTGGTGAAGATGGCGACCGGCGAGGTGACCGACGACGAGTCGCTCGGTGGCGCGAAGATGCACGCCGGCACGTCCGGCCTGGCCGACTTCCTCGCCGAGGACGAGCGGGACGGCATCCGGCTGGCCCGGCAGTGCGTCCGCCGGCTCAACTGGCGCAAACACGGCCCGCCGCCGCGCAACCCGTCCCCGCGGCCACCCCGGTACGACCCGGAGGAGCTGCTCGGCATCGCCAGCGCCGACCTGAAGGTGCCGTTCGACCCGCGCGAGGTGCTGGCCCGGGTGCTCGACGACAGCGCGTTCGACGAGTTCAAGCCCGGCTACGGCACCGCGCTGGTGACCGGCTGGGGCGAGTTGCACGGCTGGCCGGTCGGCGTGCTGGCGAACGCCCGGGGCGTGTTGTTCAGCGAGGAGGCGCAGAAGGCCGCGCAGTTCATCCAGCTGGCCAACGCCGCCGACACCCCGCTGGTCTTCCTGCAGAACACCACCGGCTACATGGTCGGCACCGAGTACGAGCAGCGCGGCATCATCAAACACGGCGCCCTGATGATCAACGCGGTGTCGAACTCGACGGTCCCGCACCTGACCGTCAACCTGGGCGCCTCCTACGGCGCGGGCAACTACGGCATGTGCGGCCGGGCGTACGACCCGAGGTTCCTGTTCACCTGGCCGAACGCGAAGTCGGCGGTGATGGGCCCGGCCCAGCTGGCCGGTGTGCTGTCGATCGTGGCCCGGCAGGCCGCCGCGGCCCGGGGCCGGGACTACGACGAGGACACCGACACCGCCATGCGGATGATGGTCGAGCAGCAGATCGAGTCGCAGTCCGGGGCGCTGTTCCTCTCCGGCCGGCTCTACGACGACGGGGTGATCGACCCCCGCGACACCCGTACCGTCCTCGGGCTCTGCCTGTCGGCGATCCACAACGGACCGGTGAAGGGCGCCGACGGTTTCGGCGTCTTCCGGATGTGACCTGTGAGCGCGAGGAACGCAGCGAAGCGGAGTCCCGCAGTCGCGAACGAAAGGCAGGCAACCGTGAGCGCGAGGAACGCAGCGAAGCGGAGTCCCGCAGCCGCGAACGAAAGGCAGGCTCAGCGCGAATGATCACGAAGCTTCTCGTGGCCAACCGGGGGGAGATCGCCCGCCGGGTCCTCGCCACCTGCCGGGCGCTCGGCGTGGCGACCGTGGCCGTGCACTCGGACGCGGACGCCGACGCGCCGTTCGTGGCCGAGGCCGACCAGGCGGTCCACCTGCCGGGGAACACGCCGGCCGAGACGTACCTGCGGATCGACGCGATCCTGGACGCGGCGCGCCGGTCCGGCGCGGACGCCGTCCACCCCGGCTACGGCTTCCTCGCCGAGAACGCCGAGTTCGCGGCCGCGGTGACGGACGCCGGCCTGACCTGGGTGGGGCCGACGGCCAAGGCGATCGCCGCGATGGGCGACAAGATGGCCGCCAAGGCGCTGCTCGCCGACGCGGGCGTGCCGATGCTGCCCACCTGGACCGACCCCGATCAGGTGACCGACTTCCCGGTGCTGGTGAAGGCCAGCGCGGGCGGCGGCGGCCGGGGCATGCGGGTCGTCCGCGACGCCGCCGGGCTGGCCGAGGCCGTCGCGGGCGCGCGGCGCGAGGCGGCGGCGGCGTTCGGCGACGGCACCGTCTTCATCGAGCGGTACGTCGAGCGCGGCCGGCACGTCGAGGTGCAGATCTTCGGCGACACCCACGGCACGATCGTGGCGCTCGGCGTGCGCGACTGCTCGATCCAGCGCCGGCACCAGAAGATCGTCGAGGAGGCGCCCGGGGTGCTCCCCGACGACGTGCGCGAACGGCTGCACTCCGCGGCGGTGGCCGCCGGCCGGGCGGTGGACTACGTGGGTGCCGGCACTGTGGAGTTCCTGCTCGCGCCGGACGGGCAGGTGCACTTCCTGGAGATGAACACCCGTCTCCAGGTGGAGCACCCGGTCACCGAGCTGACCACCGGGCTCGACCTGGTCCGGCTGCAACTGCTGGTGGCCGAGGGCGAGCCGTTGCCGCTGTCGGCGACCCCGGCCGCCGAGGGCCACGCCATCGAGGTGCGGCTCTGCGCCGAGGAGCCGGCCGAGGGCTTCCGCCCGGCCACCGGCACGCTGCACCGGTTCGCGATCCCCGAGGTCGACGCCGAGTTCGGGCCGGCCCGCCGGCTACGCCTGGACTCGGGCGTGGTGGACGGCTCGACGGTGAGCGTGCACTACGACTCGATGCTGGCCAAGCTGGTCGCCTGGGCGCCGACCCGCGCCGAGGCGGCCCGCGCCCTGGCCGGCGCGCTGGTCCGGGCCGAGCTGCACGGCGTGGCCACCAACCGGGACCTGCTGGTCCGGGTGCTGCGCAGCCCGGACTTCGCCGCCGCCGACGTGGACACCGGCTTCCTGGACCGGCATCCCGAGGTCTTCGCACCGCTGCTGCCGGCCGACCAGTTTCCGCTGGCCGCGCTGGCGGCGGCGCTGGCCGGTGCGGCGGCGCGCCGGGCCGCCGCGCCGGTGCTGGCCGGACTGCCGTCGGGCTGGCGCAACGTGCCCGCCCTCCCCCAGCTCACCCGCTTCACCGACATCGAGATCAGCTACCGCCTCACCCGCACCGGCGCACTCGCCGAGTGGGAAAGGAAGGGCCCCTTCTTAACGCCTGAAGCAGAGCAGGGGCCCCCTCTCAACACCGAGCCGCAGCCGCGGGTGGAGCTGGTGAGCGCCGCGCCGGAGCGGGTGGTGCTCGACGTCGACGGGGTGCGGCACGCGTTCCGCGTACACCGGGTGGGTTCGTCGGTCTTCGTGGACGGCCCGGACGGGGCGGCGAGCCTCACCGAGCTGCCCCGGCTGCCCCGGCCCACCGCGGCGCTGGCGGCCGGGTCGCTGCTCGCGCCGCTGCCCGGCGCGGTGACCCGGGTGCACGTCGAGGTCGGCCAGCGGGTCACCGCCGGTGACCTGCTGCTAACGCTGGAAGCGATGAAGCTCGAACACCCCGTGCTCGCCCCGGCCGACGGCGTGGTGGCGGAGTTGCCGGTGCCGCCCGGCGGCCAGGTGGAGACGGGCGCGGTACTGGCCGTGGTCGACCCCGAGGAGGACCCGCAGTGAACTTCGACCTGACCGACGAACAGGATCAGCTCCGCGACGCCGTCCGGGCGCTGGGCCGCAGGTACGGCCACGAGTACTTCGTCCGCAAGGCCAAGGCCGGTGAGCACACCACCGAGCTGTGGCACGAGGCCGGCCGGCTCGGCTACCTCGGCGTCAACATCCCCACCGAGTACGGCGGCGGGGGCGGCGGCATCACCGAACTGGCGCTGGTCTGCGAGGAGCTGGCCGCAGCGGGCTGCCCGCTGCTGCTGCTCGTCGTCTCCCCCGCCATCGCGGCCACCGTGATCAACAAGCACGGTACGGAGGAGCAGCGCAAGCGGCACCTACCAGGCCTCGCCGACGGCTCCCAGAAGATCGTCTTCGCGATCACCGAGCCGGACGCCGGTTCGAACTTCCACCGGCTCGGCACGGTGGCCCGCCGCGACGGCGACGACTGGCTGCTCTCCGGCCGCAAGGTCTACATCTCCGGCGTCGACGAGGCCGACCACGTGCTGGTGGTGGCCCGCACCGAAGATTCATCGACCGGGAAGCTCAAGCCGGCGTTGTTCATCGTGCCGACCGACGCCCCCGGGCTGGAGAAGTCCAAGCTGGACATGGAGATCCTATCCCCGGAGAACCAGTTCCTGCTCTACCTGGACGACGTCCGGCTGCCCGCCGACGCACTGGTCGGGGAGTCGCTGGACGCCGGCCTGCCGGCGCTGTTCGCCGGCCTCAACCCGGAACGGATCACGGTGGCCGCGATGGGCGCCGGCACCGGCCGGTACGCGATCGAGAAGGCGTCCGACTACACCGCCACCCGCAAGGTCTGGGGCGGGCGTTCGATCGGCTCGCACCAGGGCGTGGCGCACCCGCTCGCGCACGCGGCCGTGCAGGTCGAACTGGCCCGCCTGATGATCCAGAAGGCGGCAACCCTGTACGACGCCGGCCGCGACCTGGAGGCCGGCGTCTCCGGCAACATGGCCAAGTACGCGGCCGGCGAGGCCGCCGCGCTCGCCGTGGACACCGCCGTCCAGGCGCTCGGCGGGGCCGGCATGACCACCGAGTACGGCGTGGCGACGCTGCTCGGCGCGGTGCGCGCCGGCCGGATCGCCCCGGTCAGCCGCGAGATGATCCTGAACTTCGTCGCCCAGCACGTCCTCGGCCAGGACAAGTCCTACTGACCGTCCACGCCGTCCCCGCCGCCGCACGGAACCCGTTCGACGCCGGCGGCGGGGGCGCGGAGACTGGCGGGGTGTGGGCGGGTGAGGTGGAGCGGGCGGGCGAGCGGCTGTACGCCGTCTTCGCCCGGCACCCGATGCCGTCCGACATGGCGGCGTGCGAGCACTGCGTGGACCCGGCGGACGTCGACCGCTTCCGGCGCACCCCGCTGCGCGCGCTGAACCCGGAACAGCTCGGCGGCTACCTCGGCAACTCGGGCACCTGGGGCGACGGGAGCGAACTGCCGCACCTGGTGCCCCGGCTGCTGACCGCTTACGCGGGCGGCGAGATGACCGACTGGTGGTGGCCGGCGACCGTGACCCGCCGGATCGGCGAGCAGTGGGCAGTCTGGACACCGGCCGAGCGGGACGCGGTCGAGGGCTTCCTCCGCGCCTGGTGGCGATGGACGTTGACCTCGTGGCCGTCGACATGCCCGGCGGAGGAGGTGCTGGACGCGGTGGCCGCACTGGAGCTGAGCGTCGACCCCTACCTCGCGGACTTCGCCGAACTGCCGGGCGAAGCGCCCATCCGCCACCTGGCGGAAATCGTGCGGTGGTCGGCGCCGAACGAGCGGTCCGGGCGGGAGCTGGCGCGCTGGTTGGCCTCCGACGTCCCGGCCGAGCTGCTGTGGACGGCTGCGGTGGCCGGTGCGGGCACTCCGCTCGGCGACGAGTTGGTCGAGGCGGCAGACCTGGTCGACCTGCTCCGAAGCACGCGCTGACCTCGTCGGTCGCGCTACGAGGAGAGATCTGGGTACGGAACCGCCCCTTGAGGGGCGCGGGCGTACCAAGATCTCGCGGGAGCGCGGGACGGAACTCAGGCGACAGTGCGGCAGGCGGCGTCTATCCGGTGGACCGGGCGGACCCGGCGACCCAGCCCCTCCAGCAGCGAGTCCTCCACGTGGAAGTCACGCACCCGGAGCTGCCGTCGGGGCAGCTCGTCCTCGCTCGGGCAGAGCACCTGCGCGCGTACCTGGCCGACCGGCAGGTAGCGGACACCGCCGCGTTCCTGGAGCAGCACCACGTCGACGTCGTCCACGGTCACGACGTGACCCCGGACGTCCTCCGTGACGCCCGGCGACGACTCGACGGTGGTCACGGTCAGCGGCAGCACCGGCGTAGTGATCACCGGCAGGGCGGCCCAGACCAGCATGGCCAGCACCGCCGCCTCGGTGACCGACGCGAGCGGCCGGATCACCGCCGCCGGCAGCGGGCCGGTCACGAAGAGCGCCAGCACCGGGGGTACGACCAGCAGCACCAGCGCGAGCGCCTCCCCCTGCCGGACGGCGTCGACCAGGGTGGGCCCGAGAAGCCAGAGGTATCCGGCGAAGCCGGCGGCGAGCAGCAGCAGCCGCGGCGCCCGCTGCTCGTGCAGCCGTTCCGGGCCGAGCTGGAAGGCGGCCACGAACGCGGGCAGCAGCAACGGCAGGTAGAGCAGCGGCCAGGTGACCAGCGCGAGCAGGAAGCTGGCCACGGCGAACCAGGCCGGCGTGCTGTCCACCCAGCGGGCGAAGAGCGGACGTCGCATCCCCGACGGCATCCGGTCCACGCTGGCCCGCAGCACCGCGCCGAGCGCGAAGACCGCGACCAGGGCGGTGGAGAGCAGCGCGGCGGCCGTGGTGAGGAAGCCGGCCAGCAGGTTCACCGTGCCGACGTTCGCCACCAGCAGCAGCGTGGTCTGCAGTTCGCCGCCCGCCTCGACGCCCAGCCGCAGCACCGAGAAGACCGCCGGCACACCGACCACCGCGGTCCAGAAGGACTGGGTGGCCCGGGCCCGGCGCGCCGCCGGGTCGACCGGCGACGGTACGGGCCGGGCGGGCGGCGCGCCGACCGACCCGGAACCGGCCGGGGCGGGACGGTCCGACCCGGAACCGGCCGGGGTCGGACGGTCCGGCGGGGCGGCGTCCGGGGTCGGACGGTCCGGCCCGGAACCGGCCGGGGTCGGACGGTCCGGCGGGGCGGCGTCCGGCACGTCGCCTTCGGGCGGGGCGGCCTCGGGCGGGGCGGTCATCGCCGGGGCGCCTTGTCGTCGAAGTCGACGAGCTTCGGCACGTGCAGCGGCTGCGGTTGGGACTTGTCGGCCTTGAGCCACGGCCCGAGCGTGCGGTTGTAGGCGGTCAGCCAGGGACTGCTGATCCCGTCCCGGCCCTCCAGGTAGCTCTTCTGGAGGGCGAACGCGACCAGGTCGCGCAGCGCCGGGTCACCGATCGGCACCCCGATGCCGAGCAGCTCGCTGGTGCCGAACGGCATGTCGACGATCTCGAACTCGGTCGGGTACTGGGAGAGGAAGCCGGCCAGGATGGTCTCGTCGGAGCTGACCGCGTCGTAGCGACGTTCCCGGATGCCGCGGACGCAGTCGCCGACGGTCTTCACCACGTACGCGCGGACCTGGTGCTTCTCCAGCTCCGCCTCGGTGGTGGAGCCGCCACTGGTGCAGATCCGCAGCTCCGGCCGGCGCAGGTCTTCGATGGTGCGGATGCGGTCGCGCAGCCGCGTCGGCACCATCACCTCCTGGGTGGTGACGAAGTAGGGCCCGGCGAAGCTGATCAGCTTCTCCCGTTCCTCGGTCATCGAGAAGCTGGACACGACCAGGTCGACGGTGCCGCCCTGGAGCGCGGGGATGCGGTCCTCGGTGGCCAGCGCCACCCACTGGATGCGCTGCTCACCCTGGAAGCCGAGCGACGCGGCGATGTAGCGGGCGATCTCGACGTCGAAGCCGACGTGCGCGCCGTCGCGCAGGGCCCCCATCAGCGGCTCGGTCTCGGATATCCCGATCTTGATCTTTGCCTGACCGTCGACGTGCGACTCGTGCAACTTGTCGAGGACCGAGGGCAGTGGCGGTTCGCGACGGTTGTCGCAGCCGGCGGCGGCGGCCAGGGTGAGCGTCAACGCCACGGCCAGCGTGGTGGCGAGCGAGCGGAGCCGGTGGCGGGGAGAGACCTCAGGCATCGGGCACCTCGATCACGGACACGACGACGGGGCACTCAGAGTAGCCGCCACCACACAATCGGCTGCGTTCCTGCCGGCCCGGGGTGCGGCGGGCGCCCGATCACCCGCCGCACCCCGGGGGTCCGTCAGCGGACGGTCAGCGTGCCGACCGCGGGCCGCGGCGTGGCCACCGGCGGCAGCCGCTTCGGCTCGCCCCGGCCCGGCTCGCCGGCGCGGGCCAACTCGCTCTTGGAGGCGTCCGCCCGCTCGGGCGCCGCCTCCTCCTCAAACGGCTGGGAGTCACCGACGCAGAGCGTGCCCTTGGCCGGCGGCTTGCCGGTGAGCAGGTAGGCGTCGATCCGGCTGGTCACGCACGCCGAGGTGCCGTACGCGGTGTGCCCCCAGCTGTCGCTGCTCAGCAGCCGGCTGTTCGGCAGCAGCCTGGCCGAGCCGACCGCGCCCTGGTAGTTGGTGGCCGGGTCCCAGTAGTTGCCGACCACCAGCACCGGGGCGGCGGTGGTGCGGTTGAACGGGCCGGTGTAGGCGTCCTCGTCGCGCACCGTCCAGGTGTTGCGGGCGCAGGGCGAGGTGCCCCAGGCCCAGGCCCGCCCGAAGTACGGTGCCCGCTGGTCCTCCTTGGCCGACAGCGCCGGCCAGGCGTCCGCACTCTTCGGGTGGTAGGCGTCGGTGCAGTCCACGGTCAGGAACGTCTCCAGCCCGTTGTTGTACGGGAAGTCGTATCCCCGCTGCTGCCGGGCCTGCGCGGCGCGGGCGGCGAGCGCCTTGCGGGCCGTCGCGGTGGCGGCCTTGCCGGCGGCCGGGTCGGTCGCGTCCAGCAGCAGGACGGTGATCTCCACGACGGACGACCAGCCGTACGGGTCGTAGAGCGCGCCGAGGGTGGCGCCGACGAAGTCGGCGTAGCTGACGGTGTACGAGCCGTAGTCCGGGTCGTCGATCACCACCGGCTTCTTGCGCAGCCGCTTGGCCACCGTCTCGTAGGCGGCCACCGGGTTGCCCTTGGCGGCCAGCTCGCACTTGTCGGCGCCGACCTTGCCGCACCGGACCAGGATCTCGTGCAGCGCCTCGTAGGCGCCGTCGGCGCTGCGCAGCCGGGTCTCCTGGAGCTGGTTGCGGGCCTTGCCCTGGCCGACCCAGGCGTTGGGGTTGAGCACGCCGTCGACGACGAGCGCGCGGAACCGGTCCGGGAACATGTTGGCGTAGTACTGGCCCAGCGCGGTGCCGTAGCTGAAGCCCAGGTAGCTGAGCTTCTTGTCGCCGACCGCCCGGCGCAGCACGTCCATGTCGCGGGCCACCTCGGCGGTGGACGCCGCGCCGGTCAACGGCTTGCCGGTGGTCGAGCACGCCTTGCCGACCGCCTTGGACGAGGCGACGTACGCCTTCTCCTCGGCCTTCGTCCACGGGAACGCGACGTTCAGCCCGGCGTACGCCCGGGTCTGCTCCTTCACCGACGGGAAGCACTTGATGTTGTCGCTGGCCGCCACGCCGCGCGGGTCGACGCCGACGATGTCGAAGCGGTCGAGCAGGTCGTCGCCGAGGAAGTAGGGTGCGGCGAGTGCGATGTCCGTGCCGGAGCCGCCCGGGCCACCCGGGTTGAGGAAGAGGCTGCCGACCTTGTGCTGCCGGTCGCGGGCCTTGACCCGGAGCAGCGCGACCTCGGTGGTGGCGCCCTTCGGGTTGTCGTAGTCCAGCGGCAGCCGGACCGTCGCGCACTCGGCGTAGTCGTAGCAGGCGTACCAGTCGAGTTTGGGCGTGGGCACGCGGTCCACCCGGCGTGCCTCGGCCGTGCTGGTGCGGTCGTACGTGGGCGCTTGCGCTGCCGGCGCGGCGGCCGCGGCGGGCGCGACGGCCGATCCGGCGAGGAGGATCCCGGCGATCCCTGTTGCGGCGAGGGACCGGACTACTCGGGGCATGTGGCTGCCTTCCGGTGGGGAACAGATCCGTCGAGGAGACCTCGACCCTCGTCACTCTAGGGATCGACGGCCATCGGAGGTGCCCCGCAAAAGCGGATCGATGTGGCAAAAGGCCAATGGACGTAACGAATTTTTCTTGATCGACGCTTTTCGCGATCCTCTGTGGAACGGATCAGTGACGGGAAGCCGTCCCGGGCCGGCGGTTGACAGGCCGGCCTGCTGGGCCATGCTTGTCGGGTGAGTTCGTTCCCGAGGTCGAATGCGCGGACGAAGGCCCTCGTCGCCTCCGTGGCGACGGTGGCCGCGCTGGTGACGCTGGCGGCCTGGCGACCGCCCGGCATCCTGTCGGTCGTGCTGGCCCTGGTCTGTGTCGTACTCGGCATGGTCGCCGGGGTGACGATCACCGCCGCCCGGCAGTCCGGCGGCGGTGGCGTCGACACCCCGCGGGCTCAGGGCTGGCCGGTCCCCGACCCGGGGTACGGGGTGGACGCCGACACGCTCGAGGCGATCGACCCGCGTGCGGTGCGGAACCTGCGCACGCCGGGCGGCCACCCGGTCGACGCGGACACGCTGGAGACGCTCGACCCGAGGTCGGTGCGGCAGCAGCAGCGCGCCGGAAACGGGCTCAGCGACCGGTGAGGGTGGGGCGGGCGAGCGCGTTCACGCCCTGCCCGGCCAGGCAGCGATAGGTGCGGTCGGCCTCGGTCGCAGCCGGCGGCAACACTTCGAGGTTCCACCCGGTCGCCTTCTCGACGCCGCTGACCAGGCGGAACGTGCCGGTGTTGCAGACCTTGCGGACGGCCGGGTCGGCGGTCACCGCGTCGTGCGCCGCCCCGGCGAGCGCGGCCGGCAGGTCGCCCGCCGCGTAGGTCTCCCAGGTGTGCTGCCCGTCGCACGGCACCCGGCTCGCCTCGGCCCGGTCCCGGCGCAGCCGCACCGGGCCGTAGCACTCCAACTCGGACCCGCAACGCGCGCCGGCCGGGAGCCGGACGTCGGCGGAGGCGCAGCCGGGCAGTGGCGTCGCCCCGGCCACGCCGGTGGCCAGCACCGTCGGCGACACCGCGGGCGGCGGCCCGCCGGCCAGCCAGGCGCCGCCGCCGGCGGAGGCGGCCAGCGCGAGCACGCCCGCCCCGCCGAGGAACCAGCGCCTCGGCCAGCGCCGGCTCCGCGTCGGCACGGTCGGGTGGTCGTCCTTGGCGGGCTGCCGCGGGCTCGGCCCGCCGGTACGGCCGTACGGGCCGCCGGTGCCGACGAACGGGGGCGTCGGAGCGCCCGGGTCGAGCGGGAGCGCGGCGAGCATGCCGCGCAGCTCGACGGCGGAGGGCCGCTCACCCGGGTCGTTGGACATGCCCAGGCGCAGCACGTCGATCAGTTCCTCGGGCACCCCGGGCAGGCCGGGGATCGGCTGTTGGAACATCTCCAGCACGGTGACCAGGCTCGGATTGCGCTCGGACTGCCAGCGCGGGGGGCGGCCGTGCATCACCGCGTAGAGCGTGGCGCAGAGCGCGTAGACGTCCACGGCCGGGCTGGGCGGGCTGTGGCTGAACATCTCCGGCGGCGCGTACGCCGGGGTGAGGACCTCCAGCGTGACCGAGGCGTCGCGCACCTCGGCCAGCACCGCCAGCCCGAAGTCGGCGAGCACCGCCGAGTTGAACTCGGAGTGCAGGATGTTGGCCGGCTTGACGTCGCGGTGCAGCACGCCTGCCGCGTGCGAGTGGGCCAGCGCGTCGGCGATCTTCACGCCGAGGTCGCGGGTCTCCGCCGCGTCCAGCGGCGAGGTGCGCATCCGTTCCGCGTACGAGCCGTCGCAGAGCTCCATGATCAGGTAGGGGTGCTGGTCGACGGTGACCCCGACGTCGAAGAGGTCGACCACGTGCGGGTGCGACGACATCCGGCCGGCGGCCCGGGCCTCGCGCAGGAACCGGGCCTGGTCGCGCTCGCTGTCCAGCGTCCGGTTCTCGACCTTGACCGCCACCTCCCGCCCCACCGAGATCTGGGTCGCCCGGTAGACGGTGGCGTAACCACCGCGGGCGAAAACCTCCAGATCGGTCAGACCGGGCACGATGGGCAGCCGCAGGGCGCCGGGCGGGGTCTCGGTCACGGCTCGAAAATACCCAACGGTCCTGGTCGGTCAGCGCGCCGCGTCGGAGGCCGGCACCGGCACGGAGTCGCCCGACCCGGTCGGGACGGTCGGATCGGCGGTCGCCCGGCGCGCGTCCCACCACAGGCCGGCGGCGGTCGCCAGCGCGCCCAGGCCCTCCCACGCGGCCACCCCGAAGAACCGCCCCGGTGCCACGTCGGAGAGCACCGCGATGGTGAACACGGTGAACGTGACCAGCCGGAACCAGACCGTGAAGCGGTAGAACGGGCGCCACTCGGTGGCCACCGCGAGCAGGTAGTAGACGCCCATGTTGAACGAGGCCATCGAGGCGGCGGTGAGGAACGTGCCGGTGTAGTCGCCCGGCGCGCGCTCGGCCGGCACCTCGAAGCCGAGCAGGCGCAGCTGGGTCTCCGGCCAGATCAGGCCCAGCGCGCCGAGCAGCAGCGCCAGCAGCCCGAAGACCGCGATCGTCCAGCCGGCGCCGGAGCGCGGCAGCCTCATCGTCCCTCCTCATGCACCCGCGGCGGTGCTCGCCCACACGCGCCGCCGCCCCACGCTAACCGCCCGCACCGTCGAACACATCCCCGGAACCGGCAGAACCGGAAGTGCTCAGCCGGCGAGGAGGCGGGCCCGCAGCGCGTCGGCGGCGGCCCGTTCGCTGCGCTGCTCGGTGGCGTACGCCAGGCGCACCGCCTCCTCGGCACTGGCCAGCGCCTCGGCCGGACGGCCGCAGGCGTCCAGCGCCTCGGCCAGCACCAGTCGCGCCACCACCTGGCTGCGGACGTCCTCGGCCGGGGCGGAGATCGCCCGCTGCGCCCAGTCCAGCGCCTGCTCCCGCTGGCCGTGGGCGAGCAGCGCGCCGGCGTACCGGGCCATCGTCTGGCGCCGGGAGAACAGCAACGAGGGCGCGTCGGCCGCCCCGGTGGCCACCGGGGCGAGCAGCCCCACCGCGGTGCCCGGGTCACCGGCCGCGACCCGCGCCATGGCCAGCAGCACCCGCGGCGCGACCTGGGCCGGCGCCTGCGGGTTGTGCGGTTCCACACTGGTCAGCACCGAACGCGCCTCCCGCTCGGCGGTCTCGCAGTCGCCCATCTCCAGCGCGACGAAGCCGCGCAGCGTGCCGGCCATCCCGGTGAGCAGTGGATGGGTGGTGCGGTCGGCGTACTCGAGGGCGTCGCAGAACAGGTCGGCCGCATGTTCCGGCTCGCCCAGCCCGCGCGCCACCACGCCGCGCACCACCAGCGCGAAGCCCTGCCCCCAGTCGTCACCCACCTCGGCGAAGTCCCGGTACGCGCGCCGCGCCGCCCGGTCCGCCTCGGCCAGGTCGCCCAGCTCGGCCGTGGCGTACGCCTCGACCGCCCGCAGCGTGCCCACCGCCCACGCCTCACCGACCCGTTCCCCGAACGGCAGGAACACCCGGGCCAGCCGGCACGCCTCCCGCAGCCGGCCGGCGAGCAGCCGGGCGAACGCGGTGGTGCCGCGCAGCCAGGCCCGCCCGTACGGGTCCTTCAGCTCGGCGAAGAGCCGCGCGGCGCGGCCGAGCACCGCGTCGGTGCCGGCGAAGTCGCCCCGGGTGGTGGTCACCCAGGCCAGGTTCTGCAACGACCACGCCTGCCCGCGCGGGTCCCGCGCGGCGAGACTGACCTGGTAGGAGGCGGCCAGCCGGCTGCTCGCCTGCCCGAGCCGGCCGGCGATGAAGTCGGCCATGCCGAGCCGGCGCATCGCCGAGCCACGCACGGTCGGCAGGTCCGCGTCGGTGGCGACCTGCAACGCCTCCTGATAGCTGCGCTCGGCCCGCTCGGCGTCACCCAGGGTCTGCTGGGCCTGCCCGGCGAGCAGCAGCGCGGCGGCCCGGGTGGCCGGTTCGCCGGCGTTCGCGGCGATCTTCTCGGCCGAGGCGAGCGCGTCGGCCGGGCGGCCGATCTGCAACAGCGCCCGGGCGTGCACCACCCGGTCGGCCGGGGGCACCGCGCCCCGGGCCAGCTCGGCCGCGCGTTCGGCGTACTCGACGGCAAGGGCCGGCTCGCCCAGCCGCAGCGACCGGCGGGCGGCCCGGCCCAGCGCGGCCACGCCCAGGTCCGCGACCGCCCGGGCCGGCGCGTCCGGGCGGAGCTTCACCGCGTCGGCCAGCGCGGTGGCCCGCTCGACGTGCTCGGCGACGAAGTCGTCCCGGGCCGCCTCGGTGAACCCGCCCGCCGGGGCGCCGGCCGGGGACACGCTCTCCGGCGCGGCCCAGCGGGCCAGCGCGGCGTGCCGCTCGGCCAGCTCGGCCTTGCTCACCCCGGCGTACGCGGCCTCCCGCATCAGCGGGGTGGCGAAGGCGAAGCCGGTGCGCGTGCGGTGCAGCATGCGGCGTTGCAGCAGTTCCTCGACTGCCCGCTCCCACTCGACCGCGGCCACCGCGGCGGGCCGACCGTCCCGCCCGGCCCGCTGCTCGCGCAGCGCCTCCAGCGCGCCGGCGACCGCGGCGTCGCCGACGACCGCGGCGTCGCGCAGCACCGAGCGGGCGTCCGGCGGCAGTGCGTCGATCCGCGCCGCGAGGACGGCGGCCAGGTCCCGGGAGAGCAACCGGCTGCCCAGCGAGCCGGGAGCCAGGCGCCAGGACACGTCCGCGCCGCGGCCCGGGCCGGCGGTCAGCGCCCCGCGCTCCATCAGCAGCGTGACCAGCTCGGCCAGGTAGAACGGGTTGCCCTGGGCGGTGGCGAGCAGCCGGTCGGTGTCGGCCTGGGGCAGCCGGCCCCCGGCCAGATAACTGGTGAGCAGCCGGGCCGCGTCCGCGCCGCGCAACGGCGGCAGCGCGTGCACCTCGGCGTCCGCGAGCCGGGTCAGCGCGCCGGCGGTCCGCACCAGTTCGGGGCGGCCGAGCAGCAGCACCAGCACCGGGCCGGCGAGCCGGTTGAGGGTCAGCGCGAGCGCCTTGACCGTCTCGGCGGTGGCATCGTGCAGGTCGTCCACCACGATCACCATCGGCGCCTCGCCGGCGAGCGCGCTGAGCAGGTCCGCGACCGCGTTCGGCACCGCCTCGGCGTCCGGTGGCGCGGTGGCGGCGTTCCACTCGACGCTGTCCGCGGCGGGCGGCAGCTCGGCGTACCCGAGCAGGGCCAGGAGCTGGTCCACGGCGATCGGTGGCGGGTCGCCGGGGAGCCGGGCGAGGCGCTGGCCGAGCCGGCGCAGCCGCTCCTCGACGGCCGGCCGGGTGACCGCGGTGGCCGCGTCGTTGGGCAGGCCGACCGCGGCGCGGACCAGGTCGGCCAGGGGCGCCAGCCGGCGCCGCTCGCCGAACGCGGCGCAGCGGACCGAGAGCACCCGGGCGCCGGTGTGCGCCGCGTACCGGCCGGCGCCGACGTCGTAGCCGGCGGCGAGACGTTCCACCTCGGCGGCGAACCGGGACTTGCCGATGCCCGCCTCGGCAGTCATCAGCAGCACCCGGGGCTCGCCCCGGTCGATCACCTCGGCGAGCCGGCCGGCGATCCGACCGATCTCGGTCTCCCGGCCCACGTAGGGCGCCTCGTCGCCGAGGCCGGACCGGGTGCCCGGCGCGTCCAGCAGGCCCAGCAGCTCGTACGCCTCGACCGGCTCGCGCTTGCCCTTGAGCCGCAGCGGGCGCAGCGCCCGCCAGGAGGCGACGTGCCGGGTCGCGGTGGAGGTCCGCGCGCCGGCGTAGATCGCGCCGACCGCGGCGGCGTCGGCCAGCCGCGCGGCGGTGTTCACCGTGTCGCCGATGACCGTGTATTCGATCGCGGCCTGGATGCCGGCGATGACGTCCCCGGTGTTGAGCCCGACCCGCAGGCCCAGCGGCGCGCCGCCGCCCCGCTCGTCGTCGAGCACCCGGCGGACGGCCCGCTGCATGGACAGCGCCGCCCGCACCGCACGCTCGGCGTCGTCCTCGTGCGCGACAGGCGCGCCGAAGACCGCCATGATCCCGTCGCCGGTGAGCTTGTCGACGTGCCCGCCGAACGTCTTGACGGCGCCGGCCAGGGCGGCGAGCACCCGGTCGGTGACCGCGCCGACCCGCTCCGGGTCGAGATCCTCCGACCAGGAGGTGAATTCGGAGAGGTCGCCGAAGAGCACGGTGACCACGCGGCGCTCGGCGGCCGGCAGGGTGGCCGCGGCCGGCAGCGCCGCGCCGCAGTTGTGGCAGAACCGCGCGCCGGGCACCGCGACGGTCCCGCACACCGGGCAGGTCACGGCTGCTCCACCCCGAGGTGTTCGAGCTGGGCGCGGACGGACCACTCGGCGGCCCACCACAGCGACCGGTCGACGTCGGCGTAGACCACGGCGACCACCTCGGGCGCGGTGGTGGCGCCGGCGGCCACGGCGGCGCGCACCTGGTCGAGTCGGGCCCGCCGGTGGGCCAGGTAGAACTCGGCCGCCGCGCCGCAGTCGGCCAGCGCCGGGCCGTGACCCGGAAGCGCCGGGACCCCCCGGTACGTGGACAGCAGCTCCAGGCTCGACAGGTAGTCCCCGAGGTGCCCGTCCGGGTGGGCGACCACTGTGGTGCCCCGGCCGAGGATGGTGTCGCCGGTCAGCACGACCCGCTGGCCGTCGTGCTCGACCAGGAGGCAGACCGAGTCGGCGGTGTGCCCGGGGGTGCTCAGCAGCCGGAGCGTCATCCCGAAGCCGCCGAAGTACTCCACCGGCCCGGTCAGCGGCTCACCGCCGGCGGTGTGCGCCGGGTCGGCGGCGAGCACCGGCACGCCGCCGAGCAGCTCGCGCAGCCGCGGCGCGCCCTCGGTGTGGTCCGGGTGCCCGTGCGTGATCAGCACGAACCCGACCGGCCCGTGCGCGGCGATCGCGGCCAGGTGCCCCTCGTCCGCCGGCCCCGGGTCGACCACCACTGCCGGCGCGTCCGGAGCGGCCCGCAGCACCCAGGTGTTGGTCCCGTCGAGCGTCATCGGCCCCGGGTTGGGCGCACGCAGCAGCGACACCCACCCCGGCAGTTCGTCCAGGAGCGCCCCTGCGGCCCCCGTCACACGCCCACCCATGGCAGCGATCGTACGACCCCGCCCGCCATCCCCCGCGATCTTGCAGTTCCGGCCCGGGGTTTGTCCTCGTTCGGGGCTTCTGCCGGGGCACAACCTGCAAGATCGCGGGGACGGGGAGTTACGCCACCTCGACGATCAGCTCGACCTCGACGGGGGCGTCGAGGGGGAGTTCGGCGACGCCCACCGCGCTGCGGGCGTGCCGGCCGGCCTCGCCGAAGACGGCGCCGAGCAGGTCGGAGGCGCCGTTGATCACGGCCGGCTGGCCGGTGAAGCCGGTCGCGCTGGCCACGAAGCCGGTCAGCTTCACGATCTTGACCACGTTCTCCAGCCCGACCAGCGCGTCGATCGCGGCGAGCGCGTTCAACGCACACCGCTCCGCCAGGTCCTTGGCCTGCTCGGCGGAGACACCGTTGCCGACCTTCCCGGTGGCGAGCAGCTTGCCCTCGGCCATCGGGAGCTGACCCGAGACGTAGACGTGCTGCCCGGACTGGACGGCCGGCACGTAGCTGGCCACCGGCGGCACCACCTCGGGCAGGTCGAGACCGAGTTCGGCGAGCTTCGCGTGGGGTCCGTTGCTCATCTGATCTAGCCCTTCGGGCGCTTCAGGTATGCGACGAGCTGCTCCGGATTCGGGCCGGGCACCACGGAGACCAGCTCCCAGCCGTCCTCGCCCCAGTTGTCGAGGATCTGCTTGGTCGCGTGGACCAGCAGCGGAACCGTGGCGTATTCCCACTTCTGCATCGGAGGAAGGCTCCCTTGCCTGGCTTGGACTTCGGTCAGGCACAGCCTACGGTCCGGCGACCTCAGCCAGTCGCGGGACGCTGCTCCGGCGCGGGCGGCTCGCCGCAGGGGCCCAGGTGCTCGTAGCGCTGCGGGCAGCGGCTGCGGTCGGCCAGCAGCAGGTCGCAGAAGACCCGGTGGCGGTTGTTCTGGTCGTCGGCGGTGGAGACGGTGGTCTCCCCGGCGTCCAGCTCGGCCAGGAAGCCCAGCGAGGTGGCCACGATGCTGGCGAGTGCGGTGGCCGCCGCCAGGTCGGGTACCCGCACCGGAAGGTGGATGACGTAGCCGGGCTCCTCCTCGTCCCGGCCGCGGCCGGCGGGCCGGACCAGCGTGCGGACCACCTCGACCGGCGGGCGGTAGGAACGCTCGTTGAACGGCGTGCCCGCGCCGGGGCCGTCGGCGTCGCCGGGCCGCGCGGCCCGGTCGCCGGGGGGAAACTGGGCTCGGGGAATGTTCTCCGCGTCGCGCATCCGCTGCCTCCGGGCGTCATACCTGCTCACAAGCACCATCGGGCGGCTCGAAGTCCCCCGATCCGGCCACCGCGTCGCGACGAACGTAGGACGCGGCGACCGTCCCGACAACGGGACGCGCATGACTGATCACGTTAAGTCACATATGCGACACAAGGCTGGTCGGGAACGCGACGGCTTTCTCGCGTTCGGCACGCCGTCCACTCGGGGCTGGCAACCGGCCCGCCGACCGCTACCCTTCCGGACTGGGCGCGCGCGGTGCGCACACCCACCACCTCGACCCCGTGCCCGTCGCCTGGGGCGGCGACGGGCGCGCCGCAACCCGGGGGAGATCGATGACCCAACCACCCGCCGGTGGCGCCACCGGCACGCCTGGCGACCCCTTCCCACCACCGACCTCCGCCGGGGCCACGCCGGCCGGGCCCGGCCAACCACCGCTCACCGCCACCCCGGGGCCCGCGCCCGGCCACCCGCCGTACCCCGCCGGGGCGCCGAGGCGCAAACGCCCGACGCTGCTGATCGCCTCGATCGTGCTGGCCGCGGCCGTGCTGCTCTGCGGCGGTGGCGGCACGGTCGCCTTCCTCGCCCTCCGCAACGGCGAGGACGGCCAGGGCGCCAAGGAGCCACAGGTGGCGGTGGACGGCTTCGTCAAGGCGGTCTACCAGGACCGGGACGCCGAGAAGGCGGCCACGTTCGTCTGCTCCGCCGCCCGCGACGAGGAGAAGATCGCCGCCAAGGTCGCCGAGGTGCAGAAGTACGCCGGCCAGTACCAGAACCCCCGGTTCCGCTGGACCAACCCGACTGTCGACAACCAGACCGGGGACCGGGCCACGGTCTCCACCCGGGTCACCATGACCACCGCCGACGAGAAGGTCGCCGACCAGGAGCTGCGCTTCACCGTGGTGCGGAAGACGGGTTGGTGGGTCTGCGAGGTCGCCTGATCCCGACGGCTGGTTACGCTCGACGGGTGGCAGCGAGTGAGCAGCCGGCCGAGTCCGCCGGCAGATGGCGGGGCCGCCTGCACGTGGTGACCGGCAAGGGCGGCACGGGCAAGACAAGCGTGGCGGCCGCGCTGGCCCTCGGGCTGGCCGCCGGGGGTCGGCGCACCCTGCTGGTCGAGGTCGAGGGGCGGCAGGGCATCGCCCAGCTCTTCGACACCGACCCGCTGCCCTACGAGGAGCGGCACCTCACCGACGCCCCCGGCGGCGGTGAGGTGCGGGCCCTGGCGGTCGACGCCGAGGAGGCGCTCCTCGAATACCTGGACATGTTCTACAAGCTCGGCGCGGCCGGCCGGGCGCTGCGCAAGCTCGGCGCGATCGACTTCGCCACCACGATCGCCCCGGGCCTGCGCGACGTACTGCTCACCGGCAAGGTCAAGGAGGCCACCACCCGCAGCGTCGGGTCACGCCGGGCGTACGACGCGGTGGTGCTGGACGCCCCGCCCACCGGGCGGATCGGCCGCTTCCTCAACGTCACGGCGGAGACCGCCCGACTCGCGAAGGTCGGCCCGATCAAGACCCAGAGCGAGGGTGTCTCCGCGCTGCTGCGCTCGCCGATGACCTCCGTGCACGTGGTGACGCTGCTGGAGGAGATGCCGGTCCAGGAGACGCTCGACGCGGTGGCCGACCTGACCCAGCTCGGCTTCCCGGTCGGCCGGGTGATCGTGAACGGCGTCCGCCCGCCGGTGCCGGCCGGCCGCGCGGTGACCGCGGCCGAGCTGAAGCGGGGGTTGGCCACCGCCGGCCTGCCCACCGACGCCCGCACCGTGGCCGGCCTCGCCCAGGAGGCGCGCGACCAGCGGGTACGCCGTGAGCTCGAGGACTCGCTCCGCGGTGACCTGGTGGAGCTGGGGCTGCCCCTGACCGAGCTGCCGCTGCTGCCCGACGGGGTCGACCGGGCGGGGTTGGCGACGCTCGCCGAGGCGCTCGTCCGGGCGGATTGACTCACACCTGCGGCCGGCACGGAGCAGAGAGCCCCTCGGGACCGATACGCTCGATTGGTGCCTTCCGAAGACGCGGCGCCTCCGCTGGACGTCGACCAGATCCTCGCCGACCCGGGCGTGCGGATCGTGGTCTGCTGCGGCGCGGGCGGCGTGGGCAAGACGACCACCGCCGCGGCGCTGGCGCTGCGGGCGGCCGAGCGGCACGGGCGGCGGACGGTGGTGCTCACCATCGACCCGGCCCGCCGGTTGGCCCAGTCGCTGGGCCTGACCGAGCTGGACAACACACCCCGCCAGGTCAAGGGCATCGACGTGGAGGCCAGCGGCGGTGAGCTGCACGCCATGATGCTCGACATGAAGCGCACGTTCGACGACGTGGTGCTCCAGCACACCGACCCGACGAAGGCGGCGGAGATCTTCGCCAACCCCTTCTACCAGGCCATGAGTTCCACCTTCGCCGGCACGCAGGAATACATGGCGATGGAGAAGCTGGGCCAGTTGCACGCCCGGGGCGACTGGGACCTGATCGTGGTGGACACCCCGCCGTCGCGTTCCGCGCTCGACTTCCTCGACGCGCCGGCCCGGCTGTCGCGGTTCCTCGACGGCCGGATGCTACGGCTGCTGCTGGCCCCGGCGCGCAGCGGTGGGCGGAGCATGTTCAGCCTGGTCACGGCCAGTTTCGGGATGTTCTCCAAGGTGGTGCAGAAGGTGCTCGGCGCCCAACTGCTCACCGACCTGTCCGGCTTCGTCGCCGCGCTCGACTCGATGTTCGGCGGGTTCCGGCAGCGGGCCGAGCAGACGTACCGGATCCTGCAGGCTCGCGAGACGGCGTTCCTGCTGGTCGCGGCGCCGGAGCCGGACGCGGTCCGGGAGGCCGCCTACTTCGCCGGCCGGTTGCGTGACGAGCGGATGCCGCTGGCCGGGCTGGTGCTCAACCGGGTGCACGAGCCGGCGGCGGAGTTGGGCGCGGCGGAGAGCCTGGCCGCGGCGGAGCGGCTGGCGGGCGTCGGCGGGCACGAGGGCACCGTCGAGGTGCTGCGCGCGCACGCCGCGCTGGCCCAGCAGGCGGACCGGGAACAGCGGGTGGCGGCGCGGTTCACCGAGGCGTTCCCGGCGGTGCCGGCGGTGTCGGTGACGGCGCAGCCCGCCGACGTGCACGACGTCGACGGGCTGCGGACGATCGGCGAGGCGATCAGCCGGCGGTGAACGCGCCGGCCGGCCGGGACGTCAGGTCGCGGTGGTGACCAGGACCTTGTCCTTGCCGGCCTTCTCCCTGGCGTTCTTCTTCATGGCCGCCTCGAACATCTTGCGCCAGCTGGTCACCTGCGGGTGACGGCGCAGCAGCGCCCGGCGTTCGCGTTCGGTCATGCCTCCCCACACCCCGAACTCGATCCGGTTGTCGAGCGCGTCGGCCAGGCACTCGTACCGAACTGGGCAGCTCCGGCAGATCCTCTTCGCCACGTTCTGTTCGGCGCCCTGTACGAACAACGCGTCCGGGTCCCCGTTCTGACACGCCGCCAGCGACGGCCAGTCAGTGATCATGCCCATCTGTACACGTCCCCCCTTGCAGTACCTACCGACTTCGCGCGAGCAGCCCCCGAACTTCCCCCGGTCGTCCTCGCCGGCCTCCCCAGGGCGGCATGGACGACATGTGACTGCGATCGCCGCCACCATCATGCTGTGTAGTCACCCGATTACGCAACGTTGTCGGCAAAATCCACTGTTCCGGACATTCCCGGCTTCCCGGGCCTTCGCCGCCGTCTACCCGACCCCGGTACGGCAAAACGCGGCTCTTTGACGGAACTTCTGTGGATCTCACGCAACCTCGCCCCGGGTGTCGTGCGTTTAGCACAACGAGGCCGGCGCGTGATGGAAATGGGGAAACTTCCCCATGCGCCCGCCGATCCCTGCTCGCGTACCCTGTCGAGGTGACCTGGATGCGGAAACGTGACCACAACGTCTTTACCAACGCCGCATCGCTGCTGATCTGCGGCCTGCTGGCCGGTGTGGTGGTCGCCGCGGCGGCCTTCCCCGCGGTGGCGATGTCCGGCCTGGCCGCCAAGGCGGGCGCCGAGACGTTCGGGGCGCTGCCCAAGGAGCTGACGGTGGCCCGGGCCCCGCAGATCACCTACGTGTACGCCTCGGACGGCAAGACGCCGCTGGCCACGATGTACGACGAGAACCGCAAGGACGTCAAGCTCAAGGACATCTCGCCGCACATGCGCAAGGCCATCATCGCGGCCGAGGACCACGACTTCTACAAGCACAACGGCGTGGACCTCAACGGCGTGGCCCGGGCGTTCGTCAACAACCAGTCCGCCGGGTCGTCGCGGCAGGGCGCGTCCACGCTCACCATGCAGTACGTCCGGCTGGCCATCTCCTACTCGGCCACCCACCCGGCCGACGTGGTCGCCGCCACCGAGGACACCAGCACCCGCAAGCTGCGCGAGATGAGCCTCGCGCTCCAGGTCGACAAGGAGCTCTCCAAGGACGAGATCCTGGAGCGCTACCTGAACATCGCCGCGTTCGGCAACGGCGCCTACGGCATCTACGCCGCCAGCCAGGTCTACTTCGGCAAGCTGCCGAGCAAGCTCGACATCCAGGAGTCGGCGATGCTCGCCGGGCTGGTGAAGGCGCCGACCTCGTTCGACCCGACGACCAAGGCCGGTTACCCGGAGGCGGTCGGCCGGCGTGACTACGTCATCCAGAACATGGTGCAGATCGGCGCGATCACCCAGGCCGAGGCGGACGCCGCCAAGAAGATCAAGCTGGTGGTCAAGGACAAGCGCACCCCGAACGGCTGCGTGCAGGCCAACACCAACTCCTGGGGCTTCTTCTGCGACTACTTCTACCGCTGGTGGCTCCAGCAGGAGACGTTCGGCGCCACCTCGTACGACCGCGACCGGCGGTTGAAGAGCGGCGGCTACTCCATCATCACCAGCCTGGACGTGCAGGCGCAGGCGGCCGCCGACAAGGCGGTCCGTAACCATCTGAGCAACAGCAGCAAGGCGGCCCGGATGGTGGCCGTGATCGAGCCCGGCACCGGTCGGGTCCGGGCCGTGGCGGTGAACCGGAAGTTCAAGATCGACGACCCGAAGAACCCGCAGAACAAGCTCTCCAGCGACCCGCGGAAGGCCAAGAAGAAGATCCGGGGCAACTACCCGAACACGGTGAACCCGCTGGTCACCGGCGGTCCGGGCATCGCCGGCTACCAGGCCGGCTCGACCTTCAAGATCTTCACGCTGGTCGCCGCGCTGGAGAAGGGCTATCCGCTCAGCTACAGCATCAACGCGCAGAAGGTGTTCAAGTCCGACTACCCGGTCGAGTTCAACTCCCCGGCCGCCTGCCCGGGCACGAACAAGTACTGCCCGCAGAACGCCAACGAGTCGATGGCCGGCCCGCACAACATGTGGAGCGGCTTCGGCTTCTCGGTGAACACCTTCTTCATCGACCTCCAGCAGCGGGTCGGCGCGGAGAACGTGGTCAAGGCGGCGCAGAAGCTCGGCATCAGCTTCCGCTCCTCCGACGACGCCAAGCTCGCCGCGAACCCGCACCAGTGGGGCGCGTTCAGCCTCGGTGTCTCGCAGACCACCCCGCTGGAGCTGGCGAACGCGTACGCCACGCTGGCCGCCGACGGGAAATACTGCGACCCGATCCCGGTGCAGCAGATCCGCGGGCCGGACGGTGACAAGCTCGACATCGCCAACCCGCACTGCGAGCAGCGGATCAGCACCGAGGTGGCGCGCGCCGCTGTGGACGCGGCCCGCTGCCCGGTCGGCGACCGCTCCGACACCTCCAAGTGCGGCACCGCCACCGCCGGCAACGTCCGTGGCATCGTGAAGGCCCCGGTGGCCGGCAAGTCCGGCACCACCGACTCGGAGAAGACGTCCGCCCTGGTCGCCATGACCAAGCAGTACGCGGTGGCCGGCATCATGGCCGACCCGGACTGGGCCCAGACCAACCAGAAGATGGGCCACGACGTGAAGGACGGCATCAACCCGGCTGTCTACGAGACGCTGCGGGACGCCATGAAGGGCAAGGAACGGAAGAACTTCACGCCACCCAACGGCAAGATCGTGATGGGTGACCAACGTTCGATCCCCGGCGTGAAGTGCCAGACCGTGGACGCCGCCAAGTCGCGGATCAGCGGCGCGGGCTTCGAGCCGGTGGTGTCCAGCAACAAGGTGCCGTCGGAGTGCCCCGCCGGCACCGCGGCCGGCACCAGCCCGGACGGGCGGACCATCAAGGGCGGCGTGGTCCTGATCGAGGTCAGCTCCGGGAAGGGCGCGCCAGGGCCGGGCAACACCGCCGGACCGGGCGGGCCGGCGGTCCCCCCGAACCCGGGCAACGGCCGACCAGGCCGGCGCTGACCGGCAACGACGACGACGGGCGGGCACCCCACCGGGGTGCCCGCCCGTTCCGTGTCGGAGCGTGCGTCAGAGGCCGAGCTGGCGGCGTACCTCGGCGGCGACCCGACCACCCTCGGCCCGGCCGGCCACCGCGGCCTGGGCCGCCTTCATGGCCGGGCCCATCTGCGCCTTACCGGTGAAACTGCCCGCGGCGAGCGCCCCCGAGACCAGCTCGGCCAGTTCCTCGTCGGAGAGCTGCTTCGGCAGGTAGCGCTCCAGCACCTCACCCTCGGCGGTCTCCTTGCCGGCCTGCTCGGCGCGCCCCGCGTCGGCGAAGGCGGTGGCCGCCTCGCGGCGCTTCTTCGCCTCCTTGGTCAGCACCGCGAGCACCTCGTCGTCGCTGAGCTCGCGCTTCTCGCGGCCGGCGACCTCCGCGTTGCCGACGGCCGCGAGGGCCATCCGCAGCGTCGAGGTGGTCAGCTCGTCGCGCGCCTTGAGAGCGGCGCGCATGTCGGTGGTGAGACGGTCCTTCAGCGTGCTCATGAACGGTGAAACTACCCTGAACCCCATGCGAAAGCGCACACTATTCCGGCTCGCGGCCGGCACCGTCGCCGCCGGCGCGACGACCCTGGCCTACGCGTCGCTCGTCGAGCGCAACCTGTTCACCCTGCGCCGGTACGACGTGCCGGTGCTCCCGACCGACGCCGAGCCGCTGCGGGTGCTCCACCTGTCGGACCTGCACATGATGCCGAACCAGCGGCGCAAGCAGGACTGGGTGGCCTCGCTGGCCGCGCTCGACCCGGACCTGGTGGTGGTCACCGGCGACAACATGGCCGACCCGGAGGCGGTGCCCGGCGTGCTGCGGGCCCTCCAGCCGCTGCTCGACCTGCCCGGCGCGTTCGTGTTCGGCTCCAACGACTACACCGGGCCGGTGCTGAAGAACCCGTTCACCTACTTCCTGCCCGACCGGGAGTACTCCGACGGCGTGCCGCTGCCGTACGAGGAACTGCGGGGCATCCTCACCGGCGCGGGCTGGGCGGACCTGAACAACGCCCGCACCACGCTCAAGGCCGGCGGTCGGGAGATCGAGCTGGTCGGCGTGGACGATCCGCACATCGAGCGGGACGACTACGACGCGGTGGCCGGGCCGGCCGGCGACTCCGCCGCGCTGTCGATCGCCCTGGCCCACTCCCCGGAGCCGGCCGTGCTGGACCGGATGGCCGCCGACGGCTTCCGGCTGCTCCTGGCCGGGCACACCCACGGCGGGCAGGTCTGCGTGCCCGGCTACGGCGCGCTGGTGACCAACTGTGGGCTGCCCCGGTCGATGGCGCGCGGGCTGCACCGCTGGCCCGGCTCGGACTCCTGGCTGCACGTCTCCGCCGGGTTGGGCACGCACCCGACCGCGCCGATCCGCTTCGCGTGCCGCCCCGAGGCGAGCATCCTCACCCTGATCCCCCGCTGAGCCCGCTCGCCCTCGGCTCGCCACTGGCAATCTTGGTACGGATTCGCCCCCGGGAGGGCGGATCCGTACCAAGATCCAGGTGATCGGGCGGGCGGGGGTACCGAGTTTGATCCCGGAGGCGGGTGGGCTACTATTTGTCGGCACGCCTCGGGGTGTGGCGCAGCTTGGTAGCGCGCTTCGTTCGGGACGAAGAGGTCGTCGGTTCGAATCCGGCCACCCCGACCAGAGGTAAGTGACGGTCAAGGCCCCTCCACAGAGGGGCCTTGACTCGTTTCCAGGGGCGGCCGCGGGCGGTCGATCGCATGTCCTGGCAAGGTAGACGCATGCCAGCGATGATGATCCGATCCCGCCTGACCGATTGGACCACCGTCGTACCCGTGCTCGCCGTGCTCCTGCTGGTCTTCACCTGGGGCCGGGAGCTGCCCGGTGCGCTGATCTTCGTGGTGGCCGCCCTGCTCGCGGTCGCCGTCCTGGCCGCCGTCCACCACGCCGAGGTGGTCGCGCACAAGGTGGGTGAGCCGTACGGCTCGCTGGTGCTGGCGGTCGCGGTCACCGTGATCGAGGTCGGTCTGATCGTCACCCTGATGATCAGCGGTGGGGACAAGACGCAGGCTTTGGCGCGGGACACCGTCTTCGCCGCCGTGATGATCACCTGCAACGGCATCCTCGGCCTGTCGCTGCTGCTCGGCGCGCTGCGGCGGCAGGTGGCGGTGTTCAACCCGGAGGGCACCGGCGGGGCACTGGCCACCGTGGCCACCCTCGCCACGCTCAGCATGGTGGTGCCGACGTTCACCACCGCCCGACCGGGTCCGGAGTTCTCCCCGGCCCAGCTCGCCTTCGCTGCGGTCGCGTCGCTCGCCCTCTACCTGCTGTTCGTGATGGTGCAGACCGGCCGGCACCGGGACTACTTCCTCCCGGTGACCCAGGAGGGCAGCATCATGGCCGAGGACCGCGACGGCGACGGGCACGCCGAGCCGCCGTCCACCCGCACCGCCCTGGCCAGCCTGGCGTTGCTGGTCGTGGCGCTGGTCGCGGTGGTCGGCGACGCGAAGACCATCTCCCCGGCGATCGAGACCGCGGTCCAGGCGGCCAACCTGCCGCAGGCGTTCGTCGGCGTGGTCATCGCGCTGTTGGTGCTGGCGCCGGAGACGCTTGCCGCCGCCCGGGCGGCCCGGCGGGACCGGGTGCAGATCAGCCTCAACCTGGCCCTCGGCTCGGCGATGGCGAGCATTGGGCTGACCATCCCGGCCATCGCGATCGCCTCGATCTGGCTGGACGGCCCGCTGCTGCTGGGGCTGGGCGGCACCCAGATGACGCTGCTGGCGCTGACCGCGGTGACCGCGGTGCTCACCGTGGTGCCCGGGCGGGCCACCGTGCTCCAGGGCGGGGTGCACCTGGTGCTGCTCGCCGCGTTCGTCTTCCTCGCCGCCAGCCCCTGACCGGCAGCCAGCCCCTGACCGGCAGCCGGCCCGTGACCGGTCGCCGACCCCGCAGCGGCGTGCCGGCCGGCCTCGGTCAGTCGTGCAGCTCGGTGCGGGCCACCTCGGCGAACGCCACGCTCAGGTAGTCGGCGAACGGGCGGTCGGTGACCGCCAGCAGGTCGGCGACGAGCAGCGGGGCGTGCCGGGCCACGGCCGCCGGGTCGGGCGGGGCGTCGTCGTCGCCCGGGTCGTAGACGCCGAGGGCGCCGGCGAGCAGCACCAGCAGGACGTGCGGGTCGACCTCGGGCCACCACGTCGTGGCGGCCCGGACGCAACGCTCCAGCACCTGGCGTACGTCGTCGCCGTCCAGCCCGTCCGGATGCCCCTCCTCCAGCAGGAGCCGGACCACGCCGCCGAGCACCAGCCCGGCCCGGTCGACGGTGGCGAGCCGCTCGACGGCCGGTCGGTACGCCCCGGCGTCCCGGGCCCGGGCCGCGTCGACCGCGTCCGTGGCGGTCACGGCGATCTCGCGGGCCGGTGCGGGCAGATGACGCCAGGCGGTGGTCACCGGGCCAGCATGGCAGACCGGGTGGGCTTGCTCACCTTCCGGCTGGGCGTCCGCCCGGCACGGCGGTAAACGGGTCGCGGTCGTCGTACCCGCCACCCAGAATCCCAGCCATGCTGCGCCGCGCCCTGCCCGCTCGTCCCGAAGCCCGCCGGATCCTCCTCGGCACCCTGCTCTCCGCCGTCGGGCGCGGTCTCACGCTGCCGTTCCTCTTCATCTACCTCACCGACGTGCGTGGCCTGACCGACGCCCGCGCCGGCCTGGTGATCGGCTGGTTCGGCGCGGTGACGCTGGCGTTGTCACCGCTGGGCGGCACGCTCATCGACCGGTTCGGCGCGCGCCGGGTGGTGCTGCCCTGCCTGGTCGTGGAGGCGGTCGGCACCGGCTCACTGGCCCTTGTCGACTCGACCGCGTCGGCGTTCGGCGTGATGACGCTGGTGGCGATCGGCAGCTCGGCGATCTGGTCGGGGCAGAACACGATCCTCGCCTCGCTCACCGGCGACGGTGAGCGGCAGCGGGTCTTCGGGCTCAACTTCGCCCTGCTCAACCTGGGCATCGGCGCCGGCGGTCTGATCTCCGGCGCGGTGGTCGACGTGGCGCGCCCGGTCACCTTCCAGGCGGTCTACCTGCTGGACGCGGTGAGCTACCTGACGCCGGCCCTGATCCTGCTCACGCTGCCGCACGTGGGGCGCCGGCCGGTCGCGGCGGTGGGCGGGGGCGCTGCCGCGCCGACTGCCGGCGGCTACCTGACCGTGCTGCGGGACCGGCCGTTCCGCCGGCTCGTCCTCTTCGGCCTGGTGCTCACCACCTGCGGGTACGCGCAGATCGAGGTGGGCTTCGCGGCGTACTCGGTGCGGGTGGTGGAGGTGACGCCACGGGTGGTGGCCTGGGCACTCGCCGCGAACACCGTGATGATCGTGCTCTCCCAGCTGCTGGTGATCCGCCGGATGGAGGGTCGCAGCCGGACCGGCGCGCTGGCGGCGGTCGGCGCGGTCTTCGCGGGCGCCTGGTTGGTGCTCGGCGCGGCCGGCGTGGTCGGTGGCGGCAACGCGCTGCTCGCGGCGCTGGGCGTGGTGGCCTGCTCGGCGATCTTCGGGTTCGGCGAGACGATGCTGTCCCCGGTCATGCCCGCCCTGACCAACGCACTGGCCACGGACGAGCTGCGCGGTCGCTACAACGCGATGAGTTCGATGATCTTCGGAATCAGCGGGGTGGTCGGCCCGGTCACCGCCGGGCCGCTGATCGGCGCGGCGGACGGTCGGGTCTGGGTGGCGGTCGTGGTGGGCGGTTGCCTGGTCGCCTCCCTGCTGGCGCTGTCCCTGCGCCCCCTGCTCACCCCCACCCAGGACGGCCGCCCCTCGCCCGCCCCCACCACGCAACCCCAGCCCGCCCCCGCGGCCTGACCCGCAGCGGACGAGGAACGGGCCCCCGGGAGCAGTGCTCCGGGGGGCCCGTTCGGGAGTGCGATGCCGTCAGGCGGCGGGAACCTCCGCGGTGGTCTGGATCCGGTCCAGCGCCGGCGCGGACACCGGCGACTTCTCGGTCAGGTACGCGGTGAAGGCGTCCAGGTCGATCTGGCCGGTCACCGCGTTGGTGCCGCCGGTCAGGACGCTGAAGCCGTCGCCACCACCGGCGAGGAAGTTGTTCACCGTGACCCGGTAGGTCGCGGTGTCGGTCACCGGGGTGCCGTTGATGGTGAGGCTGCCCCGGACCACCCGGGTGCCGGCGCACGGCGTGCCGGCCGGCGCGGTGGTGCCGTTGACGTCGACGACGTAGTGCACGGTCGAGGACGCGTAGAGCACCCGGGCCACGGTGAACTGCTGCTCCAGCATGCAGTAGAGCTGCGCGCCGGTCAGGTCCAGCGTGACCAGGTTGTTGGCGAACGGCTGCACGGTGAACGCCTCGGCGTAGGTGACCGGGCCGGCGTCGACGTCGGCACGTACGCCGCCGGGGTTCATGAACGCGGCGACCGCGTTCTGCTCGTTGTCGGTCGCGGCGAGCTGCGCGTCGGCGATCACGTTGCCCAGCGGCGACTCACCGGTCTGGTAGGTCGGCTTGCCGTTGGCGTCGACCCCGGTCTGGTAGAGGTTCTCCTGGGTCTTGGTGATCGCCTCGGTGGTCTCGCCGACGATCCGGTCGGCCACCGGGCCGAGCGCGGTCTTGTACCGGGTGATCAGCTCGGTCGAGGCCGGGTCCTTGGCGACGTCCCGGGTGACCACCACGTTGTTCGCCGACGCGCTGACGACGTCCCGGGTACGCGGGTCGATCTTCAGGTTGATGTCGGTGACCAGGCGGCCGAACGAGCTGGCGCTGGTGACCAGCTTGCCGTTGATGTTGCAGTTGTACGCGGCGTGGGTGTGGCCGCTGACGATGACGTCGATGGCCGGGTCCATCCGGTTGGCGATGTCGACGATCGGGCCGCTGAACCCGGTGCAGTCGTTGATGCCGCCGCCGTTCTGCACGCCACCCTCGTGCAGCAGCACGACGATGCTCTTGACGCCGAGCAGGCGCAGGATCTTGGCGTACTTGTTGGCGGTGTCGGCCTCGTCGGTGAAGCGCAGCCCGGCGACGCCCTGCTGGCTGACGATGTTCGGGGTGCCCTCCAGGGTCATCCCGATGAAGCCGATCGGCACACCCTTGACGATCTTGATGCCGAACGGCTGCATCAGCGGCAGGCCGGTGGAGGTCTTGAACGCGTTCGCGGAGAGGTACTTGAACTTGGCGCCCTCGAACGGCGTGCCGTCGGCGCAGCCGTCGACCGGGTGGCAGCCGCCGCGCTGCATCCGCAGCAGCTCCTTGGCGCCCTCGTCGAACTCGTGGTTGCCGACGCTGGCGAACTCGAGCCCGGCGAGGTTCATCTCCTCGATGGTGGGCTCGTCGTGGAACGCGGCGGAGAGCAGCGGCGAGGCGCCGATCAGGTCGCCTGCCGCGACCGTGACGGTGCCCTTGCCCTGCTGCTGGGCCGCCGCACGCATCGCCTTCAGGTGGCTGGCCAGGTATTCCGCGCCACCGGCGGCCTGGCCGTCGATGGTGCCGCTGGACCCGGTCGGCGGTTCCAGGTTGCCGTGGAAGTCGTTGATCGCGAGCAGCTGGACGTCGACCGGCTTCGAGTGGGCCTCGGCCTGGTCGGGGGTGACGGCGACCGCGGCGAACGCGGTCGCGGCGAGTGCGGCCAGGCCTACGGTGGCCCGGCGGCGCATCCCGGAGACGGACATGGAACTCCTCGTGAGATACCGGCGCGTGGTGGCCGGACGATGGTTCGCCCGGTGACCCTGATCCGTGCCGTGACAGGGGTCGATCGCGGAAGGCGGCACTCGGGGGGAACGCCGCCCGCCGGGGTAGCTTCTCATCCGCCGGGCCGCAGGTCGAGCCCACGGCGTCGGCTCCCAGGGACCAGGGAGCCGACGCCGACGCTCATGTCACGCGGAATTCCTTGCGCTGGCAACCACCGTTGGCCGAAACATCTCCGGCAGGTCACCCATCGCGAGCCGAACGGCCGTTCACGTCCGCCGGTCCGACATCCGAGGCGGACTGTCCGAACTCGACATGAGCACCGGAGGGGCGGTTCCCGATCCGCCGTGGGCCGCCCGCACCAGTGCGCGCAACGCCGGCCCGGTCCAGCGCCCGGCCACCCCGGGCCGACCCGCCAGGTAGTCGACGGTCCGCGCGACGTCCCAGCCGTGCGCCTCCCGCAGCCCGCGCGCCAGCATGCCGAGGTAGACGGCGGCCGGGCGGGTCCAGGGCACCTCCACCGCCCGGTGCCCGGCGGTGAAGGTGAGCATCGGCAGGCCGTCGCGCTCACCGACCCGTAGCAGCGTCTCGTAGCGGCCCGGACCGAGCGTGGCCCGACCGGTCCCGGCGGCCGTGCGGATCCCGGCCAGGTCGGCGCCGGGCCGCCGGTACATCTCCTGGGCCGCGATGTCGGCGAACTGCTCGACAGTCACCAGGTAGCCGCGCACCGCCGCCCGCCCGGGCAGCTCCGGGTCGTAGAACGCCATGCCGCCGGTCCAGGCCCGGGACTCGCCGGCGAAGTAGATCCCGCCGGGGATCAGCGCCGGGACCGTCCGGTGCGGTGGTCGACAGTCCCGGCAACCGGGGTACGTGCGCAGTCCGCCGGGCGGTCGCCCGCCGCGCAGATACCAGTCGAGTCGTGCCGCGTGCAGATTCGACCCGTAGGCGACGTACCAGAGGAGCGGCACGGGGTCAGGCCCAAGAGGTCCGTCCGGCGGCGTGACTGACCTGGACGGTGTGCGTGACGCAGCCGCCGTCGGCCACCCGGTGCAGCAGGAACGCGGTCGGTTCGGCGACCCAGCCGATCTCGTCCTCGTCGCTCATGGTCAGGCTCGCCTGCACCCAGGTGCTCGGTGCGGTGGTCAGGACCGTACCGGCGAACGCGCTGGTCACCGGCCGGTGCAGGTGACCCGCGGCGACGCGTACGACATGGGGGTGCCGCCCGAGCACGGCGGCGAGCGCGTCGGCGTCGGCGAGCCGGATGGCGTCGGCGGCCGGGACACCGACCGCGACCGGCGGATGGTGCAGGCACACGACGGCGGGCGCCTCCGGCCGGCCGGCGAGCACCCCGTCGAGCCAGTCGAGCTGCTCGTCACCGAGCCGCCCGCCGGAGCCGCCCGGGGTGAGCGAGTCGAGCACCACGAGCGTGGCGTCCGGGTGGTCGACGTGGTAGTGCGCGGAGAACCCGCCGGCCAGGTGGGGGGTGCCGCCGAACGTGTCGAGCAGCGACTCGCGATCGTCGTGGTTGCCGGTGGCCAGGTGGACCGGCAGCGGGAACCGCCCGACGATCTCGCGGAGGGCGAGGTATTCGTCCGGCCGGCCGTGGCCGGTCAGGTCGCCGGTGATCACCACGCATTCCGGGCGGGGGCGCAGGGCGAGCACCGTGCCCAACGCCCGGTGCAGGCCGGCCGCCGGCTCGGCGGCGAGGGGACCGGTGGTCACGTGCGGATCACTGAGTTGGGCGATGAGCATCGGCGCCTCCTCGGGCCCGGGATCTCCACGCTATCGCCGCAGGCGTGGGCCGCGCAGCCCACAGGCGGCGTCCACAGCCTGTGGATAGCACATGTGTACGAAGGTCGACGGCACCCGCGATGAGTACATTTGATCGCGGCCCCACCCCCTCCCAACAGGAACGACGTGGATCACGAGCGAGTCCTCCGCGACGTCACGGTGCGCCTTCCCACGGCGTCGACCGTGCCGGAGGCGTGCCAGTGGACCGTCGCCGCGCTCGCCCGGCACACCCCGGCGACCGCCACCGTCCTGCTCCGCGTCCACGACCGCCTCCGGTGCGTCGCGGCCACCGGCGCCTGGCAGGTCTTCTCGCACGTGCCGGCCGCGACCGACGGGCCGACCCGGCACCGGCCCGAGCCCTCGGTGGTGCGCCGGGTCTACACCTCCGGCGTGACCGCCGCCGTGCCCGACGTCGCCGCCGACCCCGACTACCTGCCGGTCCGACCGGACGTCACGGCCGAGCTCTGCGTGCCGGTACGCGACCCGGCCGGCCGGCCGATCGGCGTGCTCGACCTGCAGTGGAGCGAGCCGGTCACGCTCGCGCCGTGGCGGGAGACCGCCGAACGCCTGGCCGACCGCCTCGGCGCCCGGATCGCGACGCTCGGCGGCCCGCCGGCCGAGAGCCGCAGCGAGAAGCTGCTCCGGCACGCCGCCGCGTTCACCGCCGCGCCGACGGACTGGGACCTGATGACCGCCGCGATCGCCGCGGCCCGGGACGTGTCCGCGCTCTCCGCCGCCGTGCTGGTGCTCACCGGCCGGCGTGGACCCCGGCTGGGTGCGGCCACCGACACCCCCGGCGAGTTGGAGGCCCGGATCCGGGCCGAGCTGGCCGAGTCCGGTCCGGCCGCGCTCGACCGGATGATCGACCGGGCCCACCGGTACGGCTCGGCGTACACGCTGGGCGAGGCGGGGCACCCGCCGACCGGCGAGTATCTGCCGCTGACCCGGGCCGGCGCGCGCACGTTGGTGGCGGTGCCGGTCGGCGCGCCGACCGCCGGTGGCGTGCTGCTGGTGGCCGACGAACGGTCACTCCGGCCGGACCCGACCACGGTCAACCTGATCGAGTTGCTGGCCGGGCAGGCGTGGACCTGCCTCGACCGGCTGCGCACCCTGGCGCGGCTGCGCGAGCAGGCCAGTTCGGACCCGCTCACCGGGCTGCGGCACACCGGGCCGTTCGGACAGCGGATCGCCAGCGCCACGCCGGGGCGTACCGCGCTGCTGGCGATCGACGTCGACGGATTCAAGGACGTCAACGACACCTACGGCCACCAGGCCGGTGACCGGCTGCTGGTGGGGCTGGCCCGGGCGCTGGAGGGCGCGTTGCGCCAGGGCGACGAGCTCTACCGGACCGGCGGCGACGAGTTCGTCGCGGTGATCGAGGTGAGCCACCCGCAGGAGGCGGTCGGGATCGCCGAGCGGCTCACCGAGGCGGCGCGCCGCACCGGCCGGACGATCAGCGTCGGCATCGCGCTGCCCCGCCCCGGCGAAACCCCCGAGCGCACCCTGCACCGAGCCGACCAGGCCCTCTACGCGGTCAAGCGCCAGGGCCGCGACGGCGTCCACCTCTCCGCCGCCTGACCCGTCCCCGCCCTCGCACCCTCACCCCGGCGCGTCGATCTTGCACTTTCGGCCCAGGTTGTGCGGCAGATGCGCCTTTTGCCCGGGCAGGAACTGCAAGATCGCCGAGGTCAGGGGGTGAGTTCGCGGGCCAGGAGTTCGGCGATCTGGGCGGTGTTCAGGGCGGCGCCCTTGCGGAGGTTGTCGCCCGTGACGAAGAGGTCGAGGGCTCTCGGGTCGTCGACCGCCCGGCGGATCCGGCCCACCCAGGACGGATCGGTGCCGACCGCGTCGATGGGCATCGGGAACTCGCCGGCCGCCGGGTCGTCGACCAGGATCACGCCCGGCGCGTTGCGCAGCACCTCGCGGGCGCCCTCGGCGTCCACCTCGGTGGCGAAGACCGCGTGCACGGCGACCGAGTGACCGGTCACCACCGGCACCCGCACGCACGTGGCGGAGACCTTCAGGTCGGGCAGCCCGAGGATCTTGCGCGACTCGTTGCGCAGCTTCAGCTCCTCGGAGGACCAGCCGCCGTCGGCCAGCGAGCCCGTCCACGGCACCACGTTGAGCGCCAGCGGCGCGGGGAACGGGCCCAGCTCGTCGCCGACCGCCTGGCGTACGTCGCCGGCGCGGGAACCGAGCACCCGGTCCCCGGCGATCTTGCCGAGCTGGAGGTGCAACGCGTCCACCCCGGCCTGCCCCGCCCCGGAGACCGCCTGGTAGGAGGCGAGGACCAGTTCGCGGAGGCCGTACTCGCGGTGCAGCGGGGCGACCGCGACGATCATCGCCAGGGTGGTGCAGTTGGCGTTGGCGATGATCCCCTTCGACCGGTTGCGCACCTGGTCGGGGTTGATCTCGGGGACCACCAGCGGCACGTCCCGGTCCATCCGGAACGCGCCGGAGTTGTCCACCACCACCGCGCCGCGGGCCACCGCGACCGGCGCCCACTCGGCCGAGACGTCGTCGGGCACGTCGAACATCGCCACGTCGACGCCGTCGAACGCCTCGGGCGTGACGGCCTGGACGGTCAACTCCTCGCCCCGGCACCGTACCCGGCGGCCGGCCGAGCGCTCGGAGGCGAGCAGCCGGATCTCGCCCCACACGTTGCGGCGCGAGGAGAGGATCTGGCACATCACGGTGCCGACGGCACCTGTCGCGCCGACCACGGCGAGGGTGGGCAGCGGCGGCATCCGCGTTACCGCCCGGTGCCGGCGTAGACGACGGCTTCGGTGTCACCGCCCAGATCGAAGGCGTCGTGGATGGCGCGGACCGCCTTGTCGAGGTCGGTGTCGCGGCAGACCACGGAGACCCGGATCTCCGAGGTGGAGATCATTTCGATGTTCACGCCGGCCGTGCCGAGCGCGGCGAAGAAGCCGGCGGCGACGCCGGGGTGCGAGCGCATGCCGGCGCCGATCAGGGAGACCTTGCCGACGTGGTCGTCGTAGAGCAGGCCCTTGAACTTGACCGTCTCCTGGATCTTGCTGAGCGCGGCCATCGCGGTCGGGCCGTCGGCCTTCGGCAGCGTGAACGAGATGTCGGTGCGGCCGGTGCCCTCGGTGGACACGTTCTGCACGATCATGTCGATGTTGATCTCGGCACCGGCGACGGTGTCGAAGATCCGCGCGGCGGCGCCCGGCTCGTCGGGCACCCCGACGATGGTGATCTTCGCCTCGCTGCGGTCGTGGGCGACCCCGGTGATCAGTGCCTGTTCCACAGCAAGGTCCTCCATCGATCCGGTGACCATCGTGCCGGTGTTGGTCGAGTATGACGAACGGACGTGGATCGGCAACCCCGCGCGCCGGGCGTACTCGACGCTGCGCAGGTGCAGCACCTTCGCGCCGCAGGCGGCCAGCTCCAACATCTCCTCGTAGGTGATCTGCCTGATGTGCCGGGCGTTCGGCACGATCCGCGGGTCGGCGGTGAAGATGCCGTCCACGTCGGTGTAGATCTCGCAGACGTCCGCGTGGAGCGCGGCGGCCAACGCCACGGCGGTGGTGTCCGAGCCGCCCCGGCCGAGCGTGGTGACGTCCTTGGTGTCCTGCGAGACGCCCTGGAAGCCGGCGACGATGACCACCGCGCCCTCGTCGAGCGCGCCCTTGAGCCGCCCCGGGGTCACGTCGATGATCCGGGCCCGGCCGTGCACCGAGGTGGTGATCACGCCGGCCTGCGAACCGGTGAACGAGCGTGCCTCGTACCCCTGGTTGTGGATGGCCATGGCGAGCAGCGCCATCGAGATCCGCTCGCCGGCGGTGAGCAGCATGTCCAGCTCGCGGCCGGGCGGCAGCGGGCTGACCTGGTTGGCCAGGTCGAGCAGCTCGTCGGTGGTGTCGCCCATGGCGGAGACCACCACGACGACGTCGTCGCCCGCCTTGCGGGCCGCCACGATGCGCTCGGCCACCCGCTTGATCCGCTCGGCGTTGGCGACGGAGGACCCGCCGTACTTCTGCACCACGAGTGCCACGACGGTGCGCTCCCCTCCCAGTGACGGCCCTGAGCGTGCCGACGCCGCCGGGTTTCTCGGTCCGGCGGCGCGTGTCAGACCTCCTCAGGGTATCGGGCGGGCCGCGCGACCGGAGCGGGTGATCCCACCATCCGGCCCGGGGCGCCAACCGGTACAGCCGTACGGTGGGCTGACCCGGACCGCCGCGACGTCGCAGAATGACCCGGTGCACGCTCATCGACGCGCGGCCCGGCGGCTGACCGGCGTACTCGCGCTCACCCTGCCGGCGCTGCTCGCCGCCTGCGTCGCCGACCGCCCGCGGACGGCGCCGGCCGACGGCGCCGATCCGGTGCCGGTGCAGGTCGACGCCGCCCGCGACGAACTGGCCGGGCTGGCCGCTGCCGCGCAGGACCGGCACCTCGTCGCCACCTACGCCTGGGCGCCGCCCGGCGGGCCGTCCCGCACCGTCACGTGGACCAGCGCGAACGACGACAGCTGGCGGGTCGACGTGCCGGGGTGGGGGCGGGGCGGCACGGTGGACGTCTCCCTCGCCGGCACCTCCGACGGGTTGTTCCAGTGCGCCCTGCCGTCCACCGGCCGGACCCGACCGGCCGGCTGCGTGCGACTCGGCGACACCGACGACGCGGTGCCCCGTCGGTTGGACCCGCGGGTGCAGCACCCGTTCACCGACTGGCTGGAGGTGCTCACCGACCGGCGGGCGCCGCTCGCGGTCTCCCCCGCCGCGTCGCCGCCCGGCGTCACCGGCCGGTGCTACGCGGTCGACTCCACCGCGGCCTCGATGAACGCGCCGCTGGACGTGGGCGTCTACTGCTTCGGCGAGGACGGCACTCCGCTGGCGGTCCGCGCCACCCTGGGCAGCCTCACGCTGACCGGGAAACCCGGCCCGGCGCCGGGGACGGTGGAGCTGGCCGGCGCGGTGACCGAGGGCGAGCCGGTCGACCGCGAAGCGTCTTAGCATTTTGTCCGTTACGGGTGTCCTTGACCACATTGAACCAGCCCGACCGTAGTGGCAAAACGGACATCGGGGACGCTGTGCCCATGACCGACCTGACCCCGCTGCTCGCCTTCCGGTGGAGCCCTCGCGCGTTCGACAGCGATGCGGAGCTGACCGCCGACGAGATGGCCGCCCTGTTGGAGGCGGCCCGATGGGCCCCCTCGGCCGGCAACGCCCAGCCGTGGCGGTTCGCGCTCGGGCACCGACAGGACGAGACGTGGAAACGCATCCTGGTCGGCCTCACCGACGCCGACCAGGGCTGGGCCCGACACGCCGCCGCCCTGCTGCTCGCCGCGCACGCCGGTGGCGAGCCGGAACGGACCGCGTACGACCTGGGCCAGGCGGTCGCCCACCTCACCGTGCAGGCCACCGCGCTCGGCCTGCACGTACGCCAGCTCACCCGCCTCGACCGCGCCCGCCTCACCACCGAACTGGACCTGCCCGACGACATCCGGCCGCTGGCGGTGGCCGCGATCGGCCGCCTCGGCGACCCGGCCACCCTCCCGCCCGACCTGTACGACCGGGAGACCGCGCTCCGCCGCCGCCGACCCGTCGGCGCCCTGCTCCTGCGCTGAGGCGTCAGGCGCCGCGCGCCGCACGGAGCAGGGCGTCACCGACCTCGGTGTTGCGGTAGAGCACGTGCCGACCGACTCGGGACCGGGCGACCAGCCCGGCCGCGTGCAGCGCGGTGAGGTGCTGAGAGACGTTCCCGGCCGACATCCCGGTCAGCCGGGCCAGGTCGGTCGTGGTCACCGCCGAGTCGAGCAGGTGCAGCAACGCGGCCCGGCCGGCGCCCACCACCCGGGCCAGCGGGTCGCCGGGCGGCGCCGGGGCCCGCTCCCAGAGCGTCCCGACCGCCCGGACCGGGTACGCCCCGGCCGGCAGCGAATCCTCCAGCAGGTTCCACAGCACCCGCCGGTCGGTGAACACGCTCGGGTTCAACGCCAGGCCCCGGCCGCGCAGGTCGAAGTCGCGCTCGAACGGATCGTCGCTGACCACCCGGTCGCCGAGCCAGCGCAGGCTCGGGTGGAGCTGCTCGAACAACCGGCCCGCGCCACCCTCGGCGAGCTGGGCCGCCCGGTGGGCCACGTCGGCGTCGAGCACCGCCCGCATGCGCGGCCAGTCCGGGGCGATGGCCTCGTCGTGCCAGATCCGCACGGCGTCCACGAGTTGCGGCAGCAGCCCGCGCGGATCGGCCAGCAACGCCGACCCGAACGGGCTCAGCGGCCGGCTCGGGAGGGTCGCCAGCAGGTCCTGGACCACCACGTCCGGCGGCGTCGCCGTGATCTGGTCGAGCTGCTCGGCGATCCCCACGTCCGGCCGGGCCGCCGGGGTGAGGAAATCCGGCAGCCAGCGGCGCGGCAGGGCCAGCTCCACCAGCGGGCGGACCCGGACCGCCACGTCCGGGCGACGCAATGTGGCCCGGGCCCGGTCGATCCACGGCAGGTGCACCGCGTAGCGGACCGGCTGGGACAACGCCCACAGGCTCATCACCGTCTCGTTGACCGGCGACACCGCGAACCGCACGCCCGCCACGTCGGCCAGGTTGAACCGCAACTCGGACACCCGCACCCCCGGAGCCAGGATTCGGCCCAGCCTAAAACGTTCGACCGGAACGCGGGGGGCACGGTTTGCTCACCGGTCATGGGGGCCAGAGAGAACATCCGCACCGCCGTCCGACACGTCGTACCGCCGGCCGGGCTGACCCGCGCCCTGGCCGTGCAGGCCATGGTGTTCGCCGTCGGCCACGGGCTGTTCCAGGCCGGCAGCGCGGTCTTCTTCACCCGGGCGCTGGGGCTGAGCCCGGCCCAGGTGGGTCTGGGCCTCTCGCTGGCCGCCGGGGCGTCGCTGCTCGGCACCGTCCCGCTGGGCGGGCTCACCGATCGGTACGGCCCGCAGCGGGTGTGGATCGTCTGCCTGCTGCTCGACGCGGCGCTGTTCGCGACGTACCCGTTCGTCAGCGGCTTCGGCGGCTTCCTCGCCGTGGTGCTCGCGCTGGCCACGACCGGCGCCGCCACCGGCACGGCGCGACAGGTCTACTCGATCAACGCGTTGCGCCCGGAGGAACGGGTCACCGCGATGGCCTACCAGCGCTCCTCGCTCAACGTCGGCTTCGGGCTGGGCGCGCTGATCAGCGGCCTGGTGCTGGCCGTCGACACGATCTGGGCGTACCGGAGCATGGTCTTCTTCATCGCGGCGGTCTACCTGGTGACCGCCGGCTTCGTGAACCGGCTGCCCCGGCTGCCCGAGGTGACCCGGCCGGCCGAGCCGATGAGCCGGCTCGCGGTGCTGCGGGACCGGCCGTTCATGACCGTCTCGCTGCTGTCCGGGCTGCTCACCGCGCACCAGACGCTCTACCTCACGGTGATGCCGCTGTGGATCCTCACCCACACCGACGCGCCGAAGACGATCATCGCCGCGCTGGTGCTGCTGAACACGGTCCTGATCGTGCTGCTCCAGGTGCGGGCCAGCCGGGGCGCGGACACCGCGACCGGCGCGGCCCGGGCGTCCCGCCGGGGCGCGCTGCTGATCGCCCTGTTCTGCCTGGTCCTGCCGATCTCGGCACAGACCCGGGGCTGGCTCACCGTGGTGGCGCTGGTGGCCGCCGCGACGCTGCTCATCCTGGCCGAGCTGATCGAGTCGGCGGGCACCTGGGGGCTCACCGCCACACTCCCGCCCGCCGCCCAGCGCGGCGCGTACGTGGGCGCGTTCGGGCTCGGCTCGCAGTTGCAGAACCTGATCGCGCCGGCCGGGCTTACCGCGCTGGGCGTGAGCACCGGCGGCTGGGGCTGGTACCCGGCCGCGGGGATCTTCGTGCTGGTCGGGCTGGCGATCGTGCCGGCGGTGGCCCGGGCGGAGCGGACACCCCGGCTGGGCGAGGCGCCCGAGTCCACCCGCACGGTGACTCCGGTCCCATAGTCCGGACCGGCCTTCCCACCACCCGTCCCACCACGTAGGGTGACTCTGTCATGTGGCAGGCGTCTCTTCTCCTTGGCTGCCGCGACGAGGCCTGACCGGCCGGCACCTCGTCGCGGAGTTGAACCGCGCCGTCCAGCACATCCGAACTTCCCCTCGGCACCGCCGCGCACCGTCGCCCGGCACCTCGCCGACACCTTCCGATCTGCTGACGCCACATGTTCCAGGGAGCACTCCGAGATGGCTCAACCCGTCACCGAGACCGATCCGTTCGCCCGGCAGCGCCCGAGCCGGATGCCGGTCCACCGCTACCTCCCGTACGACAGGCAGTTCCGCGTCGAACTGCCTGATCGCGCCTGGCCGACCCGCCGCGTCGAGGCCGCGCCCCGCTGGTGCGCCGTCGACCTCCGCGACGGCAACCAGGCGCTCATCGACCCGATGTCGCCCGAGCGCAAGCGCCGCATGTTCCAGCTGCTGGTGCAGATGGGCTACAAGGAGATCGAGGTCGGCTTCCCGTCGGCCAGCCAGACCGACTTCGACTTCGTCCGCCAGCTGATCGAGCAGGACCTGATCCCGGAGGACGTCACCATCCAGGTGCTGACCCAGTGCCGGGAGCACCTGATCGAGCGGACCTTCGAGTCGCTGCGCGGTGCCCGCCGGGCCATCGTGCACTTCTACAACTCGACCTCCACGCTGCAACGGCGGGTGGTCTTCGGCCTCGACCGCGACGGCATCACCGACATCGCCACCCAGGGCGCCCGGCTCTGCAAGAAGTACGCGGAGATCCACACCCCGGACACCGACATCCACTACGAGTACTCGCCGGAGTCCTACACGGGCACCGAGCTGGACTACGCGGTGGAGGTCTGCGCGGCGGTGATCGAGGTGATCGACCCGACGCCGGACCGGAAGCTGATCGTCAACCTGCCGGCCACGGTCGAGATGGCGACGCCCAACGTCTACGCCGACTCGATCGAGTGGATGCACCGGCACCTGCCCCGGCGGGACAGCCTGGTGCTGAGCCTGCACCCGCACAACGACCGGGGCACCGGCGTGGCCGCCGCCGAGCTGGGGCTGCTGGCCGGCGCCGACCGGATCGAGGGCTGCCTGTTCGGCAACGGTGAGCGCACCGGCAACGTCGACCTGGTCACGTTGGGCCTGAACCTGTTCTCCCAGGGCATCGATCCGATGATCGACTTCTCGAACATCGACGAGGTCCGGCGCGCTGTCGAGTACTGCAACCAGCTGCCGGTGCACGAGCGCCACCCGTACGCGGGCGACCTGGTCTACACCGCGTTCTCCGGCTCCCACCAGGACGCCATCAACAAGGGCTTCGCCGCGCTGCAGGCCGACGCGGCGGCGGCCGGGGTGCCGGTCGACGACTTCACCTGGGCGGTGCCCTACCTGCCGGTCGACCCGAAGGACCTGGGCCGCACCTACGAGGCGGTCATCCGGGTCAACTCGCAGTCCGGCAAGGGCGGCGTCGCGTACATCATGAAGTCCGAGCACCAGCTCGACCTGCCGCGCCGCCTCCAGATCGAGTTCTCCGGCGTGGTGCAGGCCGTCACCGACCACGACGGCGGCGAGGTCGAGCCGGGCACCATGTGGGAGATCTTCGCCCGCAACTACCTGGTCGACCACCAGGTCGACCCGGCGGTCACGCTGGCCGGCTACACCATCGGCACCGTCGACGGCAAGGTCGAGATCGACGCCCGGGTCGGCTTCGACGGCGCGACGCGGGCGCTCACCGCGGTCGGCAACGGCCCGATCGACGCGTACGTCAACGCGTTGCAGTCGCTGGGCGTCGCGGTCCGGGTGCTCGACTACCACGAGCACGCGCTCTCCTCCGGCGGTGACGCGCAGGCCGCCGCGTACGTGGAGTGCGAGGTGGACGGCCGGACGGTGTGGGGCGTCGGGGTGGACGCCAACATCGTCACCGCCTCGATCAAGGCGGTCACCAGCGCCGTCAACCGCACCCGCTGATGTGAAAGGCGGGGCCCCTTCTTAACGCTTTCTGCATAGGAAGGGGCCCCGCTCAACGCTTCGCCCGGGGGCGGTGGATGAGCACGGCGGCGAGCAGGGCGCCGGCGAGCAGCAGCCCGGCGCACCACGCCAACGCGCCCCGGTAGGCGTCGGCCAACGCGCCCTTCTGCTCGTACCCGGTGCCGGAGAGCCCGACCAGCAGCGGCAGCGCGGCCACCGCGAGCAGGCCGCCGGCCCGGGAGGCGGCGTTGTTGAAGCCGCTCGCCACCCCGGCGAAGCGGTCCGACACGGCGGCGAGCACCGACGTGGTCAGCGGCGCGACCACCAGCGTGAGCCCGGCGCCGAACAGCACCACGCCGGGCAGCACGTCCACCCAGTACGACGCGCCCGGCCCGACCCGGCGCAGCAGCAGCAGGCCCACCGCGGCGATCACCGGGCCGACGGTGAGCGGCAGCCGGGGGCCGATCCGGGCGGAGAGCGCGCCGGCCCGGGGCGAGCCGACCAGCAGCAGCAGCGTCATCGGCACCGTGGCAAGGCCGGTGAGCAGCGCCGACCAGCCGACCACGTTCTGCAGGTAGACGGCGAGGAAGAAGGTGAACCCGCCGAGCGCCGCGTACACCACCACGGTGAAGATGTTGAGCACCGAGAAGAGCCGGCTGGAGAACAGGCCGGTGGGCAGCATCGCGTGGTCGCCGCGCCGCCGCTCGACCAGCACGAAGACCACCACGGCGGCCAGCCCGGCCACCGCCGCGGCGAGCACCGCCGGGGAGGCGCCGTGCGCCGGGGCGTCGATCAGCGCGTACGTGACGCCGCCGAGCGCCAACGCGCCGAGCAACGCGCCGGCCACGTCGAAGCCGTGGTGCTCCCCACCGGTACGCGAGATCGACTCGTCCCGGCTCTCCGGCACCCAGCGCATCGCGGCGAGCACCACGCCCACGGCCAGCGGCAGGTTGACGAAGAAGATCCACCGCCAGGAGAGCGCGTCGATGAGCCAGCCGCCGACCAGCGGCCCGAGCGCGGTGGACACGCCGGAGAGGCCGGACCAGGTGCCGATCGCCTTGCCCCGGTCGTCCGGGTGGAAGCTGGCCTGGAGCACGGAGAGCGAGCCGGGGGTGAGCAGCGCCCCGCCCGCGCCCTGCAGGAATCGGGCGGCGATGAGCCAGCCGGTGCCCTGGGCCAGCCCGCAGAGCACCGACGCCACGGCGAACCAGACCACCCCGAGCAGGAAGATCCGCCGCCGGCCGAACCGGTCGCCCAGCGCGCCGCCGAGCAGCACGAACGCGGCGAGCATCAGCAGGTAGCCGTTCACGGTCCACTGGAGACCGGCCACCGTGGCGTCCAGTTCGGCGCCGAGGCGGGGCAGCGCCACGTTGACCACGGTGCTGTCCAGGAACACCATGCCGGAGGCGAGGACCGCGGCGAGCAGCGTGCCGCGCCCGGCGGCGGTTCCGGTACGCAGCTGGGGCGCGGAAGCGGGTGAGGTCACGTCCATCCACTCTGCCCTCGATCCACCGCCGACGCCACGAATCAGAGAAACCGCCGCCGGGTACTGTGCGGACTCGCCCGGAGCCCGCAAGCTGGAGAGGTGTCGTCTGTGCGTACGAGTTCAGGAGTCCGAGCCGGGCTGACCGCCGCGCTCACCGCGGTGCTCGCCCTCGGCGCGGCCGGCTGTGACCCCGCGGTCACCGAGCCGGACGCGTCGCCGAGCGCCGCCGGGAACGTCGACCAGCAGCTCGGCCAGTTGACCGTGGCCGCCGCCGGGTCGATGAAGGGTTACAGCCGCACCCGGTTCCCGCACTGGCGGGACACCGGGAAGAACTGCGACGTGCGCGACAGCGTCCTCCAGAAGGACGGTGAGGGGATCAAGCTGTCCGGCTGCAACGTGGTCGGTGGGCGGTGGGAGAGCGTGTACGACGGGGTGGAGCTGACCGACCCGTCGGACGTGGACATCGACCACACCGTGCCGCTGGCGAACGCCTGGCGCTCCGGCGCGGACGAGTGGGACGACTCGAAGCGCGGCGACTTCGCCAACGACCAGACGCGACCGCAGCTCATCGCGGTTTCCGCGCGCTCCAACCGGGCAAAGGGTGACCAGGACCCGTCGCAGTGGAAGCCGGCGAACCGGTCGTACTGGTGCCAGTACGCCGCCGACTGGGTGACGGTCAAGCACTACTGGCGGCTGACGGTGACCACTGCCGAGAAGGCCGCCCTCACCGACATGCTGGAGGGCTGCACATGGGCGAGCAAGCCGTGACCGGGGCGGGTGGCGCACCGGCCCCGGAGAAGACGCCGGACGCCACCGGCGACGACGCCGCGGCGGCCGGCACCGACCCGACCCCGACCGGGCCGGCCTCGGCCGGGATGACCGCGGACGGCCAGCCGGCGGCGCCGGCGGACGTCTCCGGCGCCGGCATGTCCGCCGACGCCGCACCGGCCGGGGCCGCGCCGGCCGCACCCGCCGGGGGCGAGGCGGCGACGCGTACCGCCGACATCACGGCCGGCCCCGGCGGGGTGATGACCGACGAGGTCGGTGTGGTGACCGGCGAGCTGACGTTGCGGACCGAGCACGCCGGCGGCACGGTGACGGTGCGCGTGCAGTACAAGGACGCCGACGAGTGGTACGCGGTCACCGGCGGCAGCGCGCCGCTGGCCGACCCGGCCGGGCTGGACGCGGTGCACACGATCGCGGTGGGGCTGCTCAACCGCCCCGAGGGCTGAGCCGAGGCGACGCGTCGGCCCCGGTTCGGGGCCGACGCGTCCTCGTGTCACGGGGTGGGGATGAGTTCGCCCGTCTCGCCCGGCCCCGCGCCGTCGTCCGGCCGGACCAGTTCCGGTTCCACCTCGTGCGGCCGGATCTTCCCGGCCGCGATGTCCTCGGCGTAGTGGCAGGCGACCCGGTGCCCGTCGAGCACCTCGCGCAGCGCGGGCCGCTCGTCGACGCAGCGGGTGGGCTGGGCCCACGGGCAGCGGGTGTGGAACCGGCAGCCGGCCGGCGGGTTCGCCGGCGACGGCAGGTCACCGGCGAGCAGGATCCGCTCCCGCCGGTCCTCGACCTGCGGGTCGGGCACCGGCACCGCCGACATGAGCGCCCTGGTGTACGGGTGCATCGGCTCCCGGTAGAGGTCGTCGCTGGACGCCTCCTCCACCAGGCCGCCGAGGTACATCACCCCGACCGTGTCGGCGATGTGCCGGACCACCGCCAGGTCGTGCGCGATGATCAGGTACGTGAGGCCACGCTCCTCCTGCAGTTCGTCCAGCAGGTTGAGCACCTGGGCCTGGATCGACACGTCGAGCGCGGAGACCGGCTCGTCGGCGACGATCAGGTCCGGTTCGAGCACCAGCGCCCGGGCGATGCCGATGCGCTGCCGCTGGCCGCCGGAGAACTCGTGCGGATACTTGCTCAGCGCCGACGCCGGCAGGCCGACCGCGGCGAGCGCCTCGCGGAGCCGCTTGTCGACGGCGGCCTTGTCCTTCGCCATGCCGTGCGCCTTGAGGCCCTCGACCAGCAGCGACTCCACCGACTGCCGGGGGTCGAGGCTGGACAGCGGGTCCTGGAAGATCATCTGGATCCGGCGACGGATCCGGCGCATCGGCTCGTCCTTGAGCGCGCGCAGGTCGGTGCCGTCGAAGACGATCTCACCGTCGGTCGGCTCGACCAGGCGCAGCAGGCCCCGGCCCAGCGTGGACTTGCCGCAGCCCGACTCGCCCACGAGCCCGTACGTCTCGCCGCGGTTGATGGAGAGCGACACCCCGTCGACGGCGTAGACGTGCCCGATCGTCCGGTCGACGAGCACGCCGCTCTTGATCGGGAAGTGGACCTTGACGTCGCGCAGTTCGACCAGGGGTCCGGTCGGCTCGGTCGGCTCGGTCACGGGACCGCCACCTCCTCGGAAACGGGGTTGTTGCAGCGCAGGTCGCCGCCGTTCGCGGTGGGCTCCAGCGGGGGCGTGCCGTCGAGGCAGGCGTCCACCACGTTGTCGCACCGGGGCGCGAACGCGCAGCCCTCGGCCCACGGGATGTTGTCGGCCACCGAGCCACGGATGGCGTGCAGCCGCTCGCCGCGCGGCGAGTCGAGTCTCGGCACGGAGTTGAGCAGCCCGTGCGTGTACGGGTGCTCCGGCCGGGCGAACAGCTCGTGCCGCTCCGCCCGTTCCACGATCTTGCCGCCGTAGAGGACGTTCACCGTGTCGCAGAGCCCGGCCACCACACCCAGGTCGTGCGTGATCATGATCAGCGCGGTGCCGGTCTCGTCGACGAGCTGCTTGAGCAGCGTGAGGATCTGCGCCTGGATCGTCACGTCCAGCGCGGTGGTCGGCTCGTCGGCGATCAGCAGCCGCGGCTTGCAGGCCAGCGCGATGGCGATCAGGGCCCGCTGCCGCATGCCGCCGGAGATCTGGTGCGGATATTCCTTCAGCCGCCGGGTCGGGTCCGGGATACCGACCGCGTCGAGCAGCTCCCGGGCCTCCTTCAGCGCCGCCTTGCGGTCCATGCCACGGTGCCGTTCGAGCACCTCGGCCACCTGGGTGCCGATCGGGATGACCGGGTTCAGCGAGGAGAGCGGGTCCTGGAAGATCATGCCGATGTCCCGGCCGCGCCGGTCCCGCAGGTCGTCCGGGCGCAGCTTCAACAGGTCGGCCCCGTCGAAGTTCACCTCGCCGGTGACCTTGTTGCCGCGCTGCGGCAGCAGGCCCATGATCGCCAGGCTGGTGACGCTCTTGCCGCAGCCGGACTCGCCGACCAGGCCCACCGTCTGCCCCGGCTCCACACTGAAGCTGACCTCGTCGACGGCGGTGAACGGTCGCTCACCGCGGCGCTGGAACACGACGCTCAGGTCGCGTACGTCGAGCAGGCTCATCGGGTCACTTCCTCACCGTGCTTGTCGTTGGTCCGCACCGCCGTCACCGCCGGCTCTTCGGGTCGATGGCCTCGCGCATGCCCTCGCCCAGCAGGGTGAAGCCGAGCGCGACCACGATGATGGCGGCGGCCGGGAAGTAGGCCAGTTCCGGCCGGACCTCGAAGTAGCGCTGACCGTCCACGCCGAGCATCAGGCCCCACTCCGCGCGGTTGATGTCGGGGTCACCGAGGCCGAGGAAGGACAGCGACGCGGCCTCCAGGATCGCGGTGGAGAGCGTCAGGGTCGCCTGGACGATCACCGCTGTCATCGCGTTGGGCAGCATGTGCCGCAGCACGATCGCCCCCCGCTTGACCCCGAGCGCCCGGGCCGCCAGCACGTGGTCGCTCTCCCGCTGGGCGAGCATCGAACCGCGCAGCAGCCGGGCGAAGATCGGCACGTTCACGATGGCCACCGCGAGGATCACCGTCCACTGGCTGGAGCGGCTGGCCAGGGCCACCAGGCTGATCGCCAGGAGCAGCGCCGGCAGCGCCAGCATCACGTCGGTGAAGCGCATCAGGATGTTGTCGACCCAGCCGCCGAACGCACCGGCGAGCGCGCCCACGAGCACACCCAGCGCCAGCCCGATCAGCGTGGCGAGCACGCCGACGAACAGGGTCTGCCGGCTGCCGTGGATCATCCGGGACAGGAAGTCCCGGCCGAGCGGGTCGGAGCCGAGCGGGAACCCGCTGCTGGCGCCGGGGATGTTGTCGACGGTGAGGTTCTTGGTCAGCTCGTCGAAGCGCTGCGCCGGGTCGTGCGGCGCGAGCAGCGGCGCGAAGATCGCGACCAGGACGAAGAGCGCCACGATGGCCGCGCCGACCATCGCGGTCGGGTTGCGGCGCAGCCGGCGGAACGCGTCCCGGACCAGGCTCACGCCGCCCTTGTCCGCGGTGGCCTGCGCCAACTGCTCCAGCCGGGCGCGCTTGCGCTCGCCGAGCCGGTCCAGACCTCGGGGCAGGGTGCCCTCGGGCTTCTCGGCGACGGCCGAGGGGTCCACGCTCTCGCGCGGGGCGCCCACGGTGGGCCGGGTGATCGGATCGCTCATCGCACACGCACCCTCGGGTCGATGAAGGCGTAGGAGAGGTCGACCAGGAGGTTGACCAAGACGAAGACCAGCGCGGCCAGCAGGATCAGCGCCTGGAGGACCGGGTAGTCGCGACCGCCGCTGATCGAGTCGTAGATCAGCGTGCCGAGACCGCCCCAGTTGTAGACGCGCTCGGTGAGCACCGCGCCGGAGAGCAGCGCGCCGGTCTGCAGACCGATGGTGGTGACCACCGGCAGCAGCGCGTTGCGCAGGATGTGCCGGCCCCGGATCGTCTTGTGGCGCAGGCCCTTCGCCTCGGCGGTGCGAACGAAGTCCTCGTTCAGCACGTCGAGCACGCTGGCCCGGGTGATCCGGACGACCACCGCGAGCGGGATGGTGGCCAGCGTGACCGCCGGCAGGATCAGGTGCCACAGCGCGTCGCCGGTGGCGTCGAACTCCCGGGTGAGCAGCCCGTCCAGGACGAAGAAGCCGGTGACGTCGGTGTTGTCCAACCCGGTGCTGATCCGGCCGGACGGCGGGAACAGGTGCATGTTCTGGGTGAAGACGTCCTTGAGCAGATAGCCCAGGAAGAAGATCGGGATGGAGATGCCGAGCAGCGTCCCGCCGATGCTCAGGTTGTCGAGCAGCCGGCCGCGGTGCCGGGCGGCGAGGTAGCCGAGCGGCACGCCCAGCCCGATCGCGATGATCATCGCGGCGGCGCCCAGCTCCACGGTGGCCGGGAAGGCCCGGCCGATCACCTCGGTGACCGGGTCGCCGCTCCGGATCGAGTTGCCGAAGTCGCCGGTGACGAGCCGCTGCATGAACTTCGCGTACTGCACCAGGATCGGCTGGTCGTAGCCGAGGGCCTTGACCAGCAGCGCGCGTCGCTCGGGCGTGGCCCGCTCACCGAGCAGCGCCTCGACCGGGCCACCCGGCAGGTTCCGCAGCCAGACGAAGACCAGCGCGGACAGCCCTATCAGGGTCACCACCAACTGCAGCAGGCGGCGAACTATGACTCGCAACATCTCTCACACACCAGGTTTCTCGGTTGAACAGCGGGTCGGCCCGGGCCGGGAGAGAGAGCCCCGGCCCGGGCCGATTCCGCGTGTTGCGTCAGCGGTGGGTGCTGCGTCAGCCGACGCTGACGGTGTTGAACCGCTCGTCGGTCAGCGGGCTGGCGACGAGACCCTTGACGTCCTTGGTGACCACGATGGCCGGCGGGGCGTGCCAGACCGGCACCGCGGGCAGCCACTTGGCGGCGATGTCGCGGTTGACCTGCTCCCAGGCGGCCTTCTTGCCGGCCTCGTCGACGGTGCCGTCGGCCTTGCCGATGGCGGCGAACATCTCGGTCATGGCCTGGTCGCCGAACTCGACCTTGCCGCGACCGAAGAAGGTGCCGACGAAGTTGCCCGGGTCGTTGTAGTCACCGGTCCAGCCGAGCAGGTGCAGGTCGTGCTTGCCGAACTGCTGCACGTCGTCCTTGTAGCCGCCGTTCCACGGGCGGGCCACACCGTTGACCGTGATGCCGACGGCCTTCAGGTCGTTGGCCAGGACGGTGAAGATCTCCTGCGGGTTCGGCATGTACGGCCGGGAGACGTCGGTCGGGTAGTAGAAGTTGAGGGTCAACTTCTCCGCGCCGGCCTCCTTGAGCAGCTGCTTGGCCTTCTCCGGGTTGTAGTCGTACTTCTGCACGTCCTGCGCGTAGCCGAGCACGGTGTCCGGCATGAACTCGTCGGCGACCTTGGTGCCACCCGGGCCCTTGGTCTGGACGAGCTGCTGACGGTTGAGCGCGTAGGCGATCGCCTGACGCACCCGCAGGTCCTTCAGCTTCGGGTTCTTCTGGTTGATGCCGAGGTAGAGGATGTTGAACGCCGGGCGGTCGAGGACCTGGAAGCCCTCACCCGACAGCGCCTTGCGGTCGGCCGGGGCGGGGAAGTCGATGCCCTGGACGGTGCCGGCCTTCAGCTCCTGCTTGCGGGTGTTCTCGTCCTTGATGATCTTGATGATCAGCTTGTCGACCTTGGCCTTCTCGCCCCAGTAGTCGGGGTTCCGGTCCAGGGTGATCTCACCCTTGGCCTTGTCCCAGCCGACGAACTTGAACGGGCCGGTGCCCACCGGGTGCTCGTTGGCGAACGCGCTGTACTCGAACGAGTCGCCGTTCTGCTTCACCGCGTCGGCGTCGTACTTCTTCAGCGCCTCGGGGCTGGCGATCGAGAGCGCGGTCAGCGCGAAGGCACCCGGGAAGGCGCCCTTGTACTGGTTCATCGTGATGACGGCGGTGCCGTCGTCCTTCGCCTCGCACTTGTTGTAGACCGGGTCGCCGACGCCCTCGGCCTCGTTCTTGGCGAAGCCGCCGAACGTGTCCGAGTAGTAGATCATCTGCGACTGGGCGGCAGCGCCCTTCATGTTGAACCAGCGGTCGAAGTTGAAGCAGACCGCGGCGGCGTTGAAGTCGGTGCCGTCGTGGAACTTCACGCCCTTGCGGAGCTTGAAGGTCCACACCTTGCCGTCCGGGTCGTGCTCCCAGCTCTCCGCCAGGGCACCCTGCAGCTCGGCGGTGCCGGGCTTGTTCTGCACGAGGGTGTCGTACATCTGGCGGATCGGCCGGAACGACTCACCGTCGTCGTTGAAGATCGGGTCGAAGTTCTTCGGGTCCCCGGCACCGGCGAAGACGAAGGTGCCGCCGGTCTTGGCGTCACCACCGCCCTCTTCACGGTCGCTCTTGGCGCAGCCGGACGCACCGACCGCCAGGGCGGCCACGGCCGCGAGGGCCACGGCCGTTTTCAGCCTGCTCGCCTGCATCTCTCACCTCTGTCATGCGCATGTGTACACGCCGAGCTGTGACTCAGTCCGTGAGCGGGAGGTTATGGCATGTCACACAGAAGAGGAAAGAGCCGAGGGCAATCGCTACCAAGCCGACACCTTCCGAGGCTTCCTCGCACCGCGCGGCCGGAGCGGCCCGGCGGTGGGCACACCGCCCACCGCCGGGCCGGGAACTCAGACCGCCCGGCGCCCCTCGAAGGCGCGGCCCAGCGTGATCTCGTCGGCGTACTCCAGGTCGCCGCCGACCGGCAGGCCGCTGGCCAGCCGGGTCACCGCGATCCCCATCGGCTTGACCATCAGCGCCAGATAGGTCGCGGTCGCCTCACCCTCGGTGTTCGGGTCGGTGGCGAGGATCAGCTCGCGGACCTCGCCACCGCCCAACCGGGTCATCAGCTCGCGGATCCGCAGGTTGTCCGGGCCGATGCCCTCCAGCGGATTGATCGCGCCACCGAGCACGTGGTAGCGCCCGCGGAACTCGCCGGTCCGCTCGATCGCCACCACGTCCTTCGGCTCCTCGACCACGCAGAGCACCTCGTCGGTACGCCGCAGGTCGCGGCAGATCCGGCACTGCTCGGACTCGGCCACGTTGTAACAGGTCGTGCAGAACCGCACCAGGTCCTTGACCTTGCGCAGCGCGCCGGCCAGCCGGTTGACGTCGGCCGGATCCGCCGACAGGACGTGGAACGCGATCCGCTGGGCGCTCTTCGGGCCGACGCCCGGCAGCCGACCCAACTCGTCGATCAGGTCCTGGATGGCACCTTCGTACATCTGCCGGCTCAGAAACCGGGCAGGCCGAGGCCGCCCATCCCGCCCGCGACCGGACCCATCTTCTTCTCGGTCAGCTCCCGGGCCGCCTCGGCGGCGTTGTGCACGGCCGCGACGACCAGGTCCTCCAGGGTCTCCACGTCCTCCGGGTCGACCGCCTTCGGGTCGATCTTGATCGCCTTCAGTTCACCGGTGCCGGCGACGGTGGCCGTCACCAGCCCACCGCCCGCGGTGCCGGTCAGCTCCGCCTCGGCCAGCTCGGCCTGGGCGTTCGCGATCTGCTGCTGCATCTTCTGCGCCTGCTTCAGCATCTGCTGCATGTTGGGCTGTCCACCTGGGCGCACGGGCCGCTCCTTATCGCACTCGTCTGCTCGGCCGCCGCTCAGCCTATCCGCTGCGAGCGGCCCGCCCCGCACGGCAGCCGCCCCGCCGCGCGTGGACCGCCGGCCGCGCCGCGATCACCGGGGCGGCGGGTGGCCGCCGGGCCAGCCGGCGTCGGCGACGAAGACGTCCAACATGTCGTTGGTGTCGCCAGGCACCAGGTTCGTCGCGTACGAGGTGAACGACACGTACCGGCCTCGGTGGTCGATCGAGGGATCGTTGCTGAAGCTGTCGGCCTGGACACCCTCGGCCGAGACGCTCAGCCGGGTGGTCGTCCCGGTCCGCCACCGGGCCAGGAAGACGTCCTCGGTCCCGTTGGTGTCCCCCGGCACCAGGTTGGACGCCGCCGAGACGAACGCGACCCGCCTCCCGTCGCCGCTGATAGCGGGCTGGCTGCTGCTGCGGTTGCCCTGTACGCCACCGGCGCCCAGGCTCACCCGGCGGGTCACGCCGGCGGCCAGGTCCCGGACGAAGACGTCCTCGACGCCGTTGGTGTCGCCCGGTGCCAGGTTCGACGACCAGGAACTGAACGCGGCGAACCGGCCGTCGGCGCTGATCGCCGGATCGCTGCTGACGCCGTCGCCCTGCGCTCCGGTGGAGGAGACGCTGATCCGGGAGGTGACCGCGCGCCGCCGGTCGCGCAGGAAGATGTCCGGTGCGTCGTTGGTGTCGCCGGGCACCAGGTTCGACGCCGTCGACAGGAAGACCACCCACCGGCCGTCGCCGCTGATCGTCGACGACGAGAAGCCGCTCAGGCCGTCGGCCTGGCCGCCCGCGGCGGGGACGCTGACCCGGCTGGTGGTGCCGCGCAGCATGTCCCGGACGAACAGGTCGGCGAACCCGTTGGTGTCCCTCGGCACCAGGTTGCTGGCGAACGAGCTGAAGGCGACGTACCGGCCGTCCTGGCTGATGCTCGGCACGGTGCTGTCGCCGTTGCCCTGCCCACCGCCGTCGGGCACGCTCACCCGGACGGTCGTGGACGCGACCCGGTCCCGGACGAAGACGTCGACCACGCCGTTGGTGTCCCCCGGCACCAGGTTCGACGCGGCCGAGATGAAGGCGACGTACCGGCCGGTGCCACTGGTCGCCGGACCGGTGCTGTACGCGTTGCCCTGGACGCCGGCGCTGGAGACGCTGACCCGGCTGGTGGTCGCCGTCGCCCGGTCCCGGACGAAGACGTCGTCGACGTCGTTGGTGTCGTCCGGCACCAGGTTCGACGCGCGGGAGGCGAAGGAGACGTAGCGGCCGGTGCGCGACGAGCTGCTGCTGGTGCTGCGCTCGTTCGCCTGGGACCGGTCGCTGGAGACGCTGATCCGGGCCGTCGCCGGATCGGGTTGGCGCACCGGGGCGGCACCCGAGGGCACTGGCGCCAGCACTGCGGTCAGGGACAGGGCGGCTCCGAGAACCACCCCTGATGGAACAATTCCCACTTTGCTCACCGACCCCTCTGAACGGCATCAAGCCGACATCGATGGTCGCCGGGCAATTCCGCCGACGTCAAGGACTCTGAGCAGGGAGAACGCCTATCGGACAGGACGGGATGCGGTATGTGACTACCGCGCGTCCACCTCACCGATCTGCTCCGCGCCGAACGCCTCGCGGAGCAGCCGAACCGCCTGCTCCTGACTGGACTCACGCGCGGTCCGCTCGTCGATGACCTCGTCCAGCGGCTCGTCGCCCGGATCGAAGCCCTCGAAGTTCGCCGCCGGCGCGCCGCCGGGGCGTCCCGCACCACCGCGCACCGGGCCGTCGAAATCCGGATCGTACGGCGGCTCGCCGGCCCAGTCGGCGTCCGCCGTCTTGCGCGTCCCCGCCCCGGTACGGGGACCTCGCCCCGCCGCGGCCGCCCGCGCCGCCGCGATGGCGCTGCTGACCGGCGGGCCGCTGGGCGCGGGCGTCGAGGACGCGCCCGACTGGGCCCCGGTCGCCCGGGTCGCCGGCGCGGTGGTTGTCGCCGGCGTGCCGCCGCCGGACGTGCCGTTCACCGTCGTGCCGCCCACCTGCGCGGGGGCCACCGGCGCGCCGGCCGCGGATGCGCCGTTCCCCGGCTCGCCACCCGGCCGGGCGGGTTCCGGCCACTCGTCCGCGGTCGCCGTCGCGCCACCCGGACGGGCCGGCTCGGGCCAGTCCTCGGCCTCGCCGGCGGCGGGAACCGCACCCGGGGCGTCGGGCCCGGACCCCGACCGGCCCGGGCCACCGCGGTCCTCCTGACTCCTGGGCCCACCCTGGCCACCCTGGCCACCCTGGCCGCCCTGGCCGCCCTGGCCGCCCTGGCCGCCCTGGCCGCCCTGGCCGCCCTGGCCGCCTTTGCCGCCTTTGCCGCCTTTGCCGCCGGCATCGTCGCCCGTGCGCCCGGCGCGACCCGGGTCGGTCGGGCCGCCACGGTCCGGGCGGGCGGGGGCATCCGCAGGCGGGGAGGCCGGCCGGGCCGCGGCACGCGGCGGACCGCCGAGCGTCGCGCCCCCCCGCTCGCCGGCCACCTCGCAGCGGATCTGCCAGCGACCGCCCAACTCCTCGTAGAGCGCGTCGGTGAGCACCGCGGCGTGGTCCGCCATCATCTTCGCCAGCACCGTCGACTTCACGGTCAGCACCAGCGTGTCGCCGTCCAGGTCCCGAACCACGGCGTCACGCATCAACGCGGCGATCCGCTTGTTGCTCCGGTTGACCTTGCCCACCACCTCCGGCCAGACCCGGCGCACCGCGACCGCGTCCAGCGCGCCCGGGTTCGCCGTGCCGGGGCGGGGCGGCTCGGGGGTGGCCGGATCGGGCATCACCACCGGCGGCGAGGCGCGGCGGACCGCCGCCGGGCCGTCGGCACCCGCGACCGGGCGGGCCGGACCACCGCCGAGGGCATCCGGCGTGGGACCGACGGGAGCGCCCGGAACAGGGCCGTGACCTGCGACGGGAGCGCCCGCGACGGAACCCGCACCGGTGACGGGAGCGCTCGCGACGGGACCCGCGCCGGTGACGGGAGCGTCCGCGACGGAGCCCGGGCCGGCTGCGGAGGCACCCGCGCCGGTGTCGGCGCCGGCCGGCGTGGTGCCCAGGCCGGAGGTCGGAGCGGCGGCGGAACCGGACCGGTCGGCGGCGACCGGACCGGACCGGGAACCGGGTCCGGAGGTGCCACGGGACCCGGATGCCGCCGCGGCAGCGGCCCGGGCGGCGGCGGCGCCGGTCGGGCCGTCGGCAGCCGCCGGCGTGCCGGCGGACTCCGGGTGGATCGCGGCGGCAGCCGCGCCCGGGGCGGGAGCCGTCGGGCGTACCTCATGGGCGGCGGCGGGGTCGGCGGCGCCGAGGGTGAGCCGGCGTTCCATCCGCTCCAGACGCTGAAGCAGGCCGCCGGACGAGTCGTCGACGCCGGGCAGGAGCATCCGGGCGCAGATCAGCTCCAGCAGCAGGCGGGGCGCGGTGGTGCCACGCATCTCCACCAGGCCGTTGTGCACGATGTCGGCGCAGCGCGACAGCGTGGCCGGGCCGAGCCGCTGGGCCTGCGTGGCCATCCGCTCGATCTGGTCGGCCGGGCCGTCGATGAGGCCCTTGGTCGCGGCGTCCGGCACCTGCTGGAGCACGATCAGGTCGCGTAGCCGCTCCAACAGGTCGGAGGCGAACCGGCGCGGGTCGTGGCCGGCCTCGGCGACCCGGTCGACGGTCGCGTACGCGGCCGCGCCGTCCCCGGCGGCCAGCGCGTCGCACATCTCGTCGATCAGCGCGGAGTCGGTGACGCCGAGCAGCGCGGCGGCCCGGGCGTAGCCGACCCCCTCCGGGCCGGCGCCGGCGATGAGCTGGTCGAGCACGGAGAGGCTGTCCCGCGCGCTGCCGCCACCGGCGCGGACCACCAGCGGGAAGACCGCCGGTTCGATCTTGACGCCCTCGGCCTCGGCCAACTGCTCCAGGTAGGGCCGGAGCACCTTCGGCGGCATCAGCCGGAACGGGTAGTGGTGGGTCCGCGACTTGATCGTGCCGAGGACCTTCTCCGGCTCGGTGGTGGCGAAGATGAACTTGACGTATTCCGGGGGCTCCTCGACCAGCTTGAGCAGGGCGTTGAAGCCGGCCGACGAGACCATGTGCGCCTCGTCGATGACATAGATCTTGAAGCGGCTGCGGGCCGGCGCGAAGAACGCCTTCTCGCGCAGCTCGCGGGCATCGTCGACGCCGCCGTGGCTGGCCGCGTCGATCTCGATGACGTCGATCGAGCCGGCGCCGTCGGTGGCCAGCGAGCGGCAGGATTCGCACTGCCCGCACGGCTCGGGCGTGGGGCCCTGCTCGCAGTTGAGCGAGCGCGCCAGGATCCGGGCGCTGGAGGTCTTGCCGCAGCCGCGGGGGCCGGAGAAGAGGTACGCGTGGTTGAGCCGCCCGCTGCGCAGCGCCTGCGACAACGGCTCGGTGACGTGCTCCTGGCCGATGACCTCGGCGAACGTACGGGGCCGGTACTTGCGGTAAAGGGCCAGTGCCACCCGTCCCGCCTCCTCTCGACCGAGCCATTCTGCGCCGGTCGGCCGCCGGTGACCACCCACCACCCCGTGACCTGACCCGCAGCGACGTTACCGGGACCCGGAGACAGAAAGGCCCCCCGTGCACCCGTCAGAGCCCGCTTATCCTTGCTGCCTTCCGGCCCTGGGGAGGTTCACGAGATGCACGCCGCACGGGGGGTGCCGCCAAGCCTACCCGAAGCCGTGTGGATCTTCCGGGAGGGTGGGGTGGCCCGCCGTCGCGGGACCTGTATCCTGGCTCGCGGAGGATTCGCCTAGAGGCCTAGGGCGCACGCTTGGAAAGCGTGTTGGGTTTACACCCTCACGAGTTCGAATCTCGTATCCTCCGCCGTCGAAGAAGGGCCGGCACCTCGCGTGCCGGCCCTTCTTCGTTCCCGTCATCCGGCCTCCCGGCGACGCCCACGCCAGGCCTCCTGCTTGGCCCGGTTGCCGCACAGCTGCATCGAGCACCACTTGCCGGTGCCGGAGCGGGACGAGTCGTAGAACGCCCACCGGCAGGCGTCGCTCGCGCAGATCTTGAGCCGGGGCCAGGTGCCGTCGGCCATCGACTCGGTCACCCGGAGCACGAGTTCGCCCGTCGCCCCGTCGGCGCCGGTCGCGCCGGCGGTCGCGCGCCAACCCCGGTCGGGGGTGAAGGAGATCCGCACCCCGGCCCGCTCGGCGGCGGCGTCCAGGACCGCCAGCACGGGCGGGGGCAGCGCGGCGCGGTCGTGGTTGGCGACGGCCGCCGCCCGCAGCGCCTCCCGCAGCTCGCGCGCCCGGCGGAGGTCGTCGTCGGTCACCGGCGCGTCGCCGCGCCACAGGCCGGATTCCGTCAGCCACGTCGCCAACCCGGCCGGGTCGGTGATCGCGTCGGTGCCCGCTTCGACGTCGAGCGTGTTGAGGAACCGCCGGACCGGTTCGAGCCGGTCCGGCGCCGCCATGGCGGGACCGGTGGACATGCCGACATCGTAACCGTCTTGCGCGGATACCGGGTTATCCATAACCTCCATTAACATGATGACGGTTAGCGCCGACCGGACCACGCCGCCGGCGTGGAGCAACCCGAACTTCCGGCGGCTCTGGCGCGGGTCCGCCGCCTCCGCGCTGGGGAGCGAGGTCGCCGAACTCGCGTTGCCGCTGTTCGCGCTGCTCACGCTCTCCGCCTCGGCGGCGCAGGCGAGCACGCTTCGGGTGGTCCAGTTCCTGCCGTTCCTGTTGGCCACGCTCCCGGCCGGGCTGCTCGTCGACCGGCTCGGACCGGGCCGGCTGCGCCTGATGATCGGCGCCGACCTCGGCCGCGCGCTCCTCGTCCTGCTCATTCCGGTGGCCGCCTGGACGGGCACCGCCACCGTGACCGGCCTCTACGTCGTGGTGTTCGCCGTCGCGTTGCTGACCGTGGTCTTCCAGGTCGCCGACTTCGCGGTCCTGCCGGCGATCGTCGACGAGGGTCAACTCGTCGACGCCAACGGCAAGCTCGCCGCGGCCCAGTCGGCCGCCGAGATGGGCGGCCGGGGGGTTGCCGGGCTGCTGGTCCAGGCGATCTCCGCGCCCGCCGCGCTGCTGGGCAACGCACTCGGTTACCTCGCGTCGGCGGTGTCGCTCGGCCGGATCCGCCCGGCCGGCACCGACCGGCAACCGGTCGCGCACCGACCGCCGGCCCGCCGTTCGGCGCTACGCGAGGCGGCGCAGGGCGTGGCCGTCGCGGTCCGACACCGGTACGTGCGACCGCTGCTCGGCGAGGCCGCCACGTTCAACCTGTTCAACGAGGTCTTCGTCCTCGGCCTGCTGCTCTGGGCCGTCCAGCAGGCGCGACTGGGCCCGGTGGCGATCGGCGCGATCTTCACCGCCGGCGGGGTCGGTTCGTTCGTCGGCGCGTGGTTCGGCGCCCGGCTCACCGGCCGCTTCGGATACGGCCGGGTGCTGCTGTGCACGCTCGCCGTCGGCAACGGTGCCCCGCTGGGCGCACTGCTCGCGAACCGGGCCGGGCCCGCGCGGCTCCCGCTGCTCTGCGCCGCCTTCGTGGTGATGGGTGTCGGCATCGGCATCGCCAACGTGCACGCGGTGAGCCTGCGCCAGACCGCCACCCCGGAGAGCCTGCGCGGCCGGGTCAACGCCGCGTACCGGCTGATCTCCTGGGGTTGCGTTCCGGTGGGCGCCGCGCTGGGCGGGGTGGTGGCGACGCAGGCGGGCCCGTTCGCGGCGATAGCGGTCGGCGCGGTGGGCGTCTCGCTCGCCACGCTCTGGGTGGTCTTCTCCCGGGTGCCGGCGCTGACCGCCATCCACGACGCGGCCGCACCCTTGACCGGTTCATAATCCTTACCGTTCGACGAGTGTTCGACAGGCATTGACAAAGTTAACCGGTTAAGAAGACCATCATGGATATCTTCGCCGGGTCGGCCGCCGGAAGGGCAACCGACGGTCCGACCCGTCCGGGCGGCGAGGGCTCCCCGCAACCACCATCCGTACGGGAGTTCCTCATGATCCAGCGCACCCGCACGCGGGCGTGCCTGGCCGGGGCGGCGGCAGCCGTCACCGCGCTGGCCACCGCCCTCGTCACCACGCCACCCGCCCAGGCCGCCGCCGGCGCCTGCTCGGTGGCCTGGCAGGTCAGCAACGAGTGGAGTGGCGGCGCCACCACCAACGTCACGATCACCAACACCGGCGCCGCCGTGAACGGCTGGACGCTGGGCTGGGCGTTCCCCGGCAACCAGGTGATCGGCGACATGTGGAACGCCACCAAGACGCAGTCCGGCGCGAACGCCACCGCCACGAACGTCTCCTACAACGCGAGCGTCCCGGCCGGCGGCACGGTCAGCTTCGGCTTCAACGTCACCTACACCGGCTCGAACGCGGCCCCCGCCGCGTTCACGCTCAACGGCGCGGCCTGCGGCGACACCACCCCGCCCAGCCCGACCGGGAGCCCGACGCCGAGCCCGACCGGCAGCCCGAGCCCGAGTCCGAGCCCGACGGTGGACCCGAACCCGACCAGCACCCCCACCGGCAACCTCGCGCTCAACCGGCCGGTCACCGCGTCGTCCACGGAGAGCCCGAACGCCGCCGCCCAGGCGGTCGACGGCAACGGCGGCACCCGTTGGTCCAGCCTCTACGCGGATCCGCAGTGGATCCAGGTCGACCTCGGCGCCACGTACCCGATCAACACGGTGCGGCTGCGCTGGGAGGCCGCGTACGGCAGGGCGTACCAGATCCAGACCTCGACCGACGGCACCACCTGGACCCCGGTGTTCAGCACGACCACCGGCGACGGCGGCACCGACGACGTCACGCCGGCCGGCGCGAGCGGCCGGTACGTGCGGATGTCCGGCACCGCCCGCGGCACCGCCTGGGGCTACTCGCTCTACGAGTTCGAGGTGTACGCGGTGAAGCCGCCCACCCCGCCCGGCCCGGACTGCGGCCAGGCCCCGGCCGACCCGCAGGCGAACTCGAAGGCCCGCAACCTGATCTGTTACCTGCGCACCCACACCTACGTCAGCGGCCAGACCGACCTGCCGGACGCCGACAAGGTGCAGCAGCTGACCGGCCGCTACCCGGCGATCGTGACGTTCGACTTCATGGAGTACACCAAGGGCAGCATCCAGACCCAGCAGGTCATCGACTGGGCGAAGGCGCGCAACGGCATCGTGGCGTTCCAGTGGCACTGGTACTGCCCGCGCGGCGGCAACTACTCCGCGCCGTGCGACTTCCAGCCCGACCTGAACAACCCGTCGTCCCAGCTCTACAAGGACATCGACCTGGTGGTGCGCGAGCTGAAGAAGATGGGCGACGCCGGGGTGCCGGTGCTGTTCCGCCCGCTGCACGAGGCCAACAACAACTACATGTGGTGGGCGAAGAAGGGCCAGGACGCCTACAAGCAGCTCTGGCGGCTGATCTACCAGCGGGCCCAGCTCGCCGGCGCGCACAACATCGTCTGGGTGTTCAACGGCATGGCCAGCGGCCAGGGCACCTCGCTCGCGTCCTGGTACCCCGGTGACGGCTACGTCGACCTGGTCACCTCGGACTACTTCCAGAGCAGCAGCGACTTCGCCACCACCAAGGCGGTCAGCGGCGCCAAGACCACGGGCGTGGCGGAGACGTTCAGCCCGCTCAACCCCAACTCCGACCCGGCCTGGCCGTACTACGTGGTCTGGGCGTCGCGCGACTGGAACGGCAGCGGCAAGGACGTGGCCGGGCTGTGGCGCACCGCGATGTCCAACCCGAGGACCATCTCGATCGACCAGCTCCCCGACATGACCGCGTGGTGACGACCTGACCGCCAGGGGGGCCGGCCCCGTCGAGGGCCGGCCCCCTTCGGCGTACGCACAAACTGGGAGTCATGGCCGACGAGCGCCCTCTGTACGAGCGAGATCCGGCAGCCTGGCAGGCGCATCTGGCCGAGGGCAACGCCCGACAACCCCGCAAGCGGGTCGGTGCCGACGTGCTCCTGCGGAACGGACATGGCGAGATCCTGCTGGTCGACCCCCGCTACAAGCCGGACTGGGACCTACCGGGCGGCATGGCCGAGGCCAACGAACCGCCGCACGTCACTGCCGCCCGGGAACTCCGCGAGGAACTCGGGTTGGAGGTGCCGGTCGGCCCGATGTTGGTGGTGGACTGGGTGGCCCCACACGGCCCCTGGGACGACAGCCTGATGTTCGTCTTCGACGGCGGTGTGCTGCCGCCCACCGCGAAACTTCGGCCGATGGACGACGAGTTGGCCGAGGCGCGTTTCGTCGTCCTCGACGACGCGCGGGCGCTGCTTCGCCCGTACATCTGGCAGCGGCTGCGTCACGCGGTGGCCGCGCTCGCCGACGGACGCCCGAGGTATCTCGTCGGCGGCGCCTGACGTCAGCCGCCGAGGTGGCGGAGGACGGCCAGGACCCGGCGGTTGTCGCCCTCCGAGGGCGGCAGGCCGAGCTTGGCGAAGATGTTCGCCACGTGTTTCTCCACCACCCCCGGCGTGATGACGAGCGCCGCCGCGATCCCGGCGTTGGACCGGCCTTCAGCCATCAGCGTGAGCACCTCCCGCTCGCGCGGGGTCAGCGTCGACAGCCCGGCGGTGTCCCGCCCGGCGCGCATCAGGTGGCCGACCACCTCCGGGTCCAGCGCGGTGCCGCCGGACGCGACCCGGGTCAGCGCGTCCACGAAGTCGGCGACGTCGGCGACGCGGTCCTTCAGCAGATAGCCGACGCCGGTCGGCCGGTCGGCGAGCAGGCGGGTCGCGTAGCGGGTCTCCACGTACTGGGAGAAGACCAGCACGCCGACGTCGGGATGGTCGCGCCGGATGTCGATCGCGGCGCGCAGCCCCTCGTCGGTGTGCGTCGGTGGCATCCGGATGTCGACGACTGCCACGTCGGGCCGGAGCGCGGCGGTCGCGGACCGCAACGCCTCGGCGTCGGCCACCGCCGCGCACACCTCGAAGCCGCGGTCGGTGAGCAGCCGGACCAGTCCTTCGCGCATCATCGCGGCGTCCTCCGCGATCACCACCCGCATGCCGTCGCCTCCGTTCACGCGTGTGTGGGCATGTCGATCTCGACCCGGGTCGGACCGCCGACCGGGCTGTGCACGCGCATCCGGCCGTCCACCACGGCGATGCGGTCGGCCAGGCCGGTCAGGCCGGGGCCGTCCGGGTCCGCGCCGCCGGTGCCGTCGTCGGTGACGGTGAGCGTCAGGCGCCCGCCGGCGCCGGTGACGCCGAGTCGGATCCGGGTCGCCCGACTGTGCTTGGCCGCGTTGGCGAGCAGTTCGGCGGCGCAGAAGTAGGCGATGGTCTCGATCGCGGGCGTCGGGCGGTCGGGCAGGTCCACGGTCACCGCGACCGGAACGGCGCTGCCGGTGGCGAGCGTCTCCAGCGCGTCGCCGAGGCCGTTGTCGAGCACCGGCGGGTGGATCCCGCGCACCAGGTCGCGCAGGTCGGCGAGGGCCTCCTTCGCGCCCCGGTGGGCGAGCGCGACCAGTTCGCGGACCTGTGCCAGGTCGGGCGGCGGACCGTCCGCGCCGAGTTTCTCGGTGGCCATGCCGAGGTTCATCGCGAGCGTGGCCAGCTTGATCTGCGCGCCGTCGTGCAGGTCCCGTTCCAGCCGGCGCATCATGGTGGCCGCGTCGTCGATCGCGCGGGCTCGGCTGGCCTGGAGTTCGCGTACCCGTTCGGCGAGCCGGCGCGGGCCGAGCAGCCGCCGCATCGCGGCCAGGTCCGCCGTGGTGCCGGCGCGCATCAGCCACGGCGCGACCAGCAGCATGGCGAGCCCGGCCGCGGCGATCAGGAACGCGCCGGCGAACGTCCGCGTGCCGAGCAGGCCGAACGGTGTCAGCGCCCACACCGGCCCGAGGCGGGTGCCGGGCGGGTGGTTGCGGAACAGCGGCCACCACAGCGGATAGCTGAGGTTGACCGGGCCGAGCACGTAGCAGAACAGGCCGTAGCCCTGCGGGATGGCCAGTGGCACCTTGAGCAGGCCGTACCCGACCGCGCGCCAGCCCGGGCCGTCGGCGACCAGCGCGGCGAGCTGGTTCGAGGGCCGCGGTGGTGGGCCGTCCACGTGTACGCCGAGCAGCCGGCCGGCGAGCCGGCGGTGCACGCCGCCGGTCGCCCGCCCGAGCGGGGCGGCCAGCACGACCAGGAGCGCGACGGTGAGCGGGAACAGCACCAGGAAGATCGGCGCGACGGCCGGCGCGGGCTGCCGGGACATGCCTCCGGTCGCCCAGAGGATCAGGGCGCCCAGGGTCGGCACGAGCGCCGGCACCGCCAGGATCGCGACCGCACTGACCACGCCGACCAGGCAGAACACCGCCCGGCGCAGGGTCGACCCGGTGAACGGGGCGCGCAGCGCGGTCATCGGCCCATTGTCGCCGCTCACGCGTCGCGCCGGCGGAGCAGGACGCCGCCGCAGAGGATCGCCACGGTCGCGTACCCGCACATCAGCAGCACGCTGATCCAGCCGGCGAACAGCCCGGGTGTCGGCGTGGTCACCGCGACGGAGTTGAGCAGCATCAGCAGCGGGACGAAGCGGCCGACCGCGATGCCGCTCTCCCCGAACAGTCCGATCGCGAACGACGGGACGAACACCAGCGCGAACAGCGTGCCGATCGCGGCGCCGGAGTGCCGTACGACGGTCCCGACGCCCACGCCGATCAGCGCGGCGGCGGCCAGGTAGCCGCCGGTGAGCAGCACCGCGCGCAGGACCCGCGGGTCGCCCAGGGAGGCGGCCGGGATGGCGGTGCCGCGGATCGCGAGTTGCCCGCCCAGGTAGCCGGCGAAGCTGGCGAGCAGGCCGACGACGAGCGCCGCGCCACCGCCGACGGCGACCTTCGCGGCCAGAACGGTCCGGCGGCGGGGGACCGCGGCGAACGTCGAACGGATCATCCCAGTGCCGTACTCGCCGGTGACCGCGAGGACGCCGAGCGCGCCGAGCAGGAGTTGGGCCAGGATGGCACCGCTCAGGCTGTTGTTCAGGATCTGGGCGGTGGTGGCCACCGGCGTGTGGGCACGGTAGCCGATTCCCACCCCCACGCCGGCCGCCGCCATCGAGAGCACCGCCGCCGTCGCCAGCCACCACGTCGACCGGACACTGGTCAGTTTGATCCGTTCCATCCGGGCCGCGTGCCGGAATCCGTAGCCGCTCATGACACGTCCGTTCCGTGGTAGTCGGTGACCTGCGAGGTGAGTCGGAGGAACGCGTCCTCCAGGTTGTCGCCGCCGGCCGCGAGTTCGGCGACCGTCGTCTCGGCCAGCAGCCGGCCGCGGCCGATGACCACCAGCCGGTCCGCGGTCAGCGCCATCTCGGCGATCAGATGGCTGGACACGAAGACGGTCCGGCCCTCGGCGGCGAGCCCGCGCAACAGGTCCCGGATCCAGCGGATGCCCTCCGGGTCCAGCCCGTTGACCGGCTCGTCGAGCAGGAGGACGCCCGGGTCGCCGAGCAGCGCGACCGCGATCCCGAGCCGCTGCCGCATGCCCAGCGAGTAGGTGCCGGCGCGCCGGTCCGCCACGTCGGACAGGCCGACCACGCGGAGCACCCGCTCGACCCGGGCATCCGGGATGTCGTTGCTCGCGGCCAGCGCCGCCAGGTGGGCGCGGCCGCTGCGGCCGGGGTGGAACGCGCCGGCGTCGAGCAGCGCGCCGACGGTCCGCAACGGCCAGCTCAGGTCCGCGTACCGGACGCCGTCGACCAGCGCCTCACCGTGGTCCGGGGCGTCCAGGCCGAGGATCATGCGCATCGTCGTCGACTTGCCGGACCCGTTCGGGCCGAGGAAGCCGGTCACCACGCCCGGCTGCACCCGGACGGTGAGCCTGTCCACGGCGGTCCGGTTCCCGTAGCGTCTGGTCAACTCACGTAGTTCAATCACGGGATCGACGCTAGGCACCGCGTTCGGCTGCGGTAAGCCGGAAACCATCCGACCTGATCCGGGGGTTTTCCACCCCCGCCGGCGGGCTACCGTGCCAGGGCGGCAGCGGATCCGCCGTCGTACACATGTTCTATCCACAGGCTGTGGATGCCGAGAGGATCGGATGAGTTACCAGCTCAGCGCCGTGGTCGCCGACGTGGAGCTGCTGCGCGAGCAGACCGCCGACCTGGATCACGCGGTGCTGGCCGCACTCCGGCAGGACTTCGCGCTGCTGCCGGTCACCCCGCAACTCGTGCAGGAGCTGACCGGTCGGCCGCCGGACTTCGCCACCGACGAGCCGTGCGCCGAGCGACCGTTCGAGCTGGTCCTGTCGCCACCTCTGGCGGAGCTGCTGGCCCGCTGGTCGACGGACGGGCCGGTGGCGTACCTGGAGGCGGAGTTCGCCGGCGGCCTCGGTCATCAGTCGGCAGTGGTGTGGCTGGGCGGCGACGTGAGCTGGGGGCCGCGCTACGACAACGCGCTGGACCGGCCGCGCGCCGAGTGGCCGATCAACACGGCGCTGACCCGGCTGGGCGTCGAGCCGGGCTCGTGGATCGACCCGTTCGCCGAGTTGGGGCTGCACCTGGAGCGCGACACGGACGGATGGTTGACCCACGGCCGGCGCGGTCTGTCCGCCGACTACTGGGACGAGCTGGCCGACGAGTGGGAACTGCGCCAATCCGGCCCGCACCAGCAACCTCTCGGCCCCGGTCCCGTTGGGGACTGGGGGAATGCATGAAATTACGACAATTCGGCTTTATAGCCACACTGCTGGCTGCCGCTTCCATCGCCGGGAGCGGCGTCCGTCCACAAGGGCCCGACATGGCGGCCCGGCCGGTCGGCTCCGCCGAGATGGTCAGCCTGGACGGCCTGCGCAACGCGGAGTTCGGCGCCACCGAGGAGGACCTCACCCGGCGCGGCCTGCTGCGCACCGACGAGGAGGCCTGCGGGCCCACGCTGGCCGGGCACGGATCGGTCAGCCCGATCTTCGTCGACGACCGGCTCGTCCTGCTCTGGCTCGACGACCCGATGACCACGCCGGAGGGCATCAGCGCCGGCACGCCGATCGGCGAGGTCCGCGCCGCGTACCCCGGCGCCGCCGCACTGCCGGCACCACCCGGCAGCCACCGCTTCGCCGGGCTGCTCGCCCGCGTCGGCGACCGCGCCTACCTGTTCCTGCACGACGGCGTCACCGTCCGAAAGATCATCGCCGGGTACGCGGACTGGGCCCGCCGCCTCTTCGACGAGGACTACGGCCCCTGCTGACCCAGATGTGACCGATCGCGCGCCTCGACCAGTCCTTCTGGGAGGAAGCCATCGGACACCAGGAGCGAGCTGTGGACCAGAACCTGCACGTCCTCTTCGAGCGGGCGCTCGGCGTCGAACCCGCACCCCCGGCCGGGGAACTGGCCCGGGAGGCCATGACGGCGGGAACCGCGCTGCGGCGCAGGCGCGGCCGGCTCGCGGGCGGCGCGGCGGCCGGCGTCGTCGCGGTCGCCGCCACCCTGGTCGCCCTGAACCTCGCGCCGTCGTCGAGGGAGCCGGTGTCGCCGGTGGTCGCGGCCGGCGCGCTCATGCCCTCCACCGACCCCACCTGTGATCGGCGATGGGGGTACGAGCCGGTCGACGTCCGCGTCTTCCTGCGACCGGAGATCACCGATCAGCAGCGCCTCGACCTGCGTGAGGCGCTGCGCTCGGATCCGCTCGTGCGAAGCGTGGCGTTCCAGAGCCACGACGAGGCGTACGCCAGGTTCAAGGAGATGTACCGGGACAGTCCGGACCTGGTCGACGCGGTCCGACCGGAGCAGATGCCCGAGTCGTTCCAGGTCCGACTGGCCAGGGCCGCGGACTTCTCCCGGCTCGTGACGAACTTCCACGACACCGGCGGCGTCGACCAGATCCTGGGCGGACCGTGCCCGGCCCGCTCGGGCGCCGGGGAGGGCGAGTGACCAGCGGGCAGATCGACGTGTGCGCCACGCCGCCCACCGAACACCAGGCCGGCCCACTGGCCCGGTGGAGCAGCGCCCGCCGACGTGAGCGCGAGATCCGGGACGAGGACTTCAGCGCGTTCGTCGCGGCGACCGCGCCCCGGCTGAGACGCACCGCCTACCTGATGTGCCGGGACTGGCACCTCGCCCAGGACCTGACCCAGATCACGTTCGCCAGGATGTACGCGTCGTGGGGTCGGATCCGGCGGACCGCGAACCTCGACGCGTACAGCCGTCGGGTGCTCATGAACGCCGTGTTCGACCAGCGGCGGCGGCGCAGCGACACCGAGGTGGTCTGCGCCGACCTGCCCGAACGACCGCAGCCGCCGACGACGACGGACCTGCACGTCGCGTTGATGACCGCGCTGGCGACGCTGCCCGTACGGGACCAGGCGGTCGTGGTGCTGCGCCATTGGGAGGACCAGAGCGTCGCCTCCGTCGCCGCGATCCTGGGCCTCTCCGCCTCGGCGGTGAAGATGCGCGACGCCCGGGCGTTGGGCCGGATCCGCGCGCTGCTCGGCGAGGACTTCACCGGCAACTGAGGGCCGGAACACGGAACGCCCGGTGTGATCCGAACGGATCACACCGGGCGTTCTCGCTGTTCACGAGCGGTGGCGGCGGGATTTGAACCCGCGGAGGGCGTAAACCCTCACACGCTTTCGAGGTCTGCGACAGACCGTTCACCCACCTTCAGAGGCATCCGCAAGCAGGGACGGAACATGAGCCAACCGCCAGCGAACGTTCTTGCATCTGCGCGAACGAGACCACAACTGAGACCGCCGGTCATCACGACCGGAGGCACCACCACGAGCGCAGTCTTAACACTCGACCAGTCCGAGCACCACTGCTGCACTGGTTCGATTAGTCATCTAGGCGATACGGTTGCTGGCTAGGGTTCCTCGCCAAATACATTTGTGTTGCGACAGCATCAAATTGGATCAGCGCCGGAGGGTCGGTTATGGCTATACCTGCATAGATTGATTCGATTATTTTCCGCGACGTCAAGGCACTTAGCGCCATGTCCATGCTGGAGCTCGACACGGAAATCAGCCTGGCTAGATCGAGGTTCGTTAGCGAAAGCAAAACCGCTTCCATGCGCTCAGCCGGCAGTAGCGCGACGAGGGTGCGGACGAGCCGCTCCCTGGAGCCCCCCTGAAAGCGACATTGCTCGATTCTCTCCAGCCTGCTTCGCTGCGCCTGATTCGCAACAACTCGCCGCGACCATGAAGGATTTGAACGTAGCAAGCGGCGAAAATCATCAACCGGAAAGGCGACAACCCGAGTTCGTGTTGTAGCGATGGCCATATACGGATAATCTATGCCACTTAGAGCGTCCGTCAGAGCCTCTCCTCGCCGAAGAACGCCAACGAGTTGCCCGGTGTGGCTAACGAGTCTCACAACCCCAGACCGGACGATCCAGACTGAGTGTGCCTCGTCATTCTCCTTGAAGAGCACCTGCGAAGGGCTGTACGAGCAGCTGAACTCGGTCGCCGCCCGTCGCCACAGGTATCCCCACTCATAGTGCCGGTACTCAAGGGTGCGGCGATCGAAGAAGACTGCACTCGACGCTGGCGGGTGATTCGATGTCCGCTGTCGGTCGCTGTCGTTTCCCGGCCATAGCTCTTGAGCGGCTCCTGACATTGGGCGAGTAAACTGTTCGTCGATCATCGTTGCATTGACTCGATGATCGCGGGCAGGGCGCCGAACAAGGCAGCGACCGCCAGTAGCACCGCCGCAATGGCTCGCCCCCCGTTTCGGGCCTTCGCCAGTTTGCTCACGACATAGGCTGTCAGCAGCATCGCGGACACAACAATGCCTGCGAATAGCATCAATGAACGGATGTCGTTCAACTTCTTACCTTTCTTCGGTCAGCTGGCCTCGTGCGGATTGCCTCGTTGAATGGCTTGGTAGGAGCCCAAGGCAGGTCATCAGTCTACGAAGGGCGAACAGCTCTTCAAAGCCGTCAGCAAGTCGCGGGGCTCCGCCCGCGGACGACCGGTAGCCGCGTTAGCACAGGTCACGTGCCTTCGCCCTGTAACGCGTTGTAAAGTTAGTTGACGAGCGAGCACCCAAAAATGGGCAGTTCGTGTTGCCTATCTAAGGGGTGACGGAGTAGAAATCTGTCACCGGGCTGCTGGCCTCGTGCGAAGAGATCTTGGCGCCGGTGGACGACGTGCTCGTGGTGGGGTTGGTAGCCCACCACGGCCGTCGTCACTCAGATCTGTCTCGTCCCGACAGGTCGCGGCCTTAGCAGCCAAGCGCGGCACCCGAGGCGAGCCCTCCAGCCTCCACTACTCAAAGCGTCCTTGATCACGCCCATCCTGCACCGCACGTACCGACTACCTGCCCCGCCTCAGCAAGCCAGATCAGAGATGGTGGAACCACGGCGAGCGTACGGGGGTATGCCGAACTGGACCGCTCCCTAAGGCGGTCCGTCACACGTGTGTGCCGAGTCAACGACGTGCGCATGACCGATGACAGCGGCCGGTTGCTCGACGCCGAATACTCCGTGGAGCCCGACGGCGATCACCTCGCCCTCATCCTTGAAAGCATGAGCGGACGGGCCGAGGGCAGGGCACCCCGCAACACCGACTACCGGCCCGCGTTTGAACTTCTCCTGAAGCGGCTCAAAGCACGCCGGGCTGTCATCGAAGCGGCGGTGGTCGACTCCCGCCGGACTCGGCCACTTCCGGAGGCGGACCGCAGCCTGATCAACGGTCCGGTACGCCTGGTCGACGTTGCCGACGTTCCCTCCTTGCGACGGCGGCTGACCAATGCGCAGACCACGATCGGGCAGGCGTCCGGCGCCCGCCTCCCCGGCAACAGCACAAAGCGGATACGGCTGCGTCTGGCCATTCCCGGCTACGGCGTTTCCGACGCTGGACGCTTGGCGGCCGACCTCTCGAACAGCCCGCCGTCCGAAGCGGCCACGGAGCCAGACCTTTCCCCAGTTGCGCCACATCAGCTGGCTTCCGCGTCTGGGGCCGAACGCCTTGGTGGAGGCGGCCGGTACGGCGGATCCGGTTACATGACCGATCAGGAACTCAAACGAGCGATTGAACTGCACGCCGTGCAGACTGTTATGGACCACTACCGGGTCGTCGAGAGATACCACGTCGAGAATGTCGGCGATCGAGCGAGCTACGACATCCGGGCGACCCGCGGGGCGGAGGAGTTGCACATCGAGGTCAAGGGCTCGTCGGGGCTGGCGGACAAAATCGACCTGACCAGCAATGAGGTCGCACATGCGAACGGTGCCGACACCCATCTCGTTATCGTCGACCAAACGCTGGACCGCATGGATCCCCGCTGAGGAGCACCTAACGCCCTCGCGGTACTGGTACCGCCCGCCCGCCCACGCCGATGAACTGCCGCTGCCACACCACATCATCACCTGTACGGCTGGTCATATCTGACGAACCTGCCAGGTACCGGATGGCCTCAAACCATTACAAGCTGGTCTACTCTGAGCGGATCATTCCACCTCACGCGTCCGCCTTGTCGGTGCTCGGGCCTATCCTCTGATGTGGACTTCCAGGACGGCTGCCGATCTCGACAGCAACGCCTGGCTTCCCCGGAACGAAGGATCCCGAGATGACCCCGATGACCGCCAGTAGCCTGCGGGAGCACCTCCTCGATCGCCTCACGCCCGCCCAGGCGACGGCTGTACAGTCTGACGCCCGCCGCCTCCTCGTGGTCGCGGGAGCAGGCTCGGGCAAGACCGAGGTCACGGCCCGTCGAATTGCCTGGCAGGTCGGGGTCAACGGCATTCAGAAGGACCAGATCGTCGCCTTCACGTTCACTGAGAAGGCGGCGGAGGAGATGCAGTTCCGGATTCGGCGGCATCTCTCGGTGCTCACGCCTGACGATGCCGCCAGCACTCTCGGCGGTATGTACGTCGGGACGATCCACGCCTACTGCCTCCAGCAGCTGCGCCTTCTCGCCTCGGATGTCTTTCACAACTACGACGTCTTGGACGATGGGGCGCGCATCGGGCTCGTCGAGCGCCACTGGTACCAGATGCTCGGGGGCCCGGCGCTAGAGGCAGCCTTCCGAGACGAGGGTCTGACGCAGGGGCACTTCGAAGCCGTGAATCGCTTTCTGCAGGCGTACGACCTGTTGAACGAGTACCACCAGCTTGCCGTCGCCCTACCTGCCGGCACGCCTCCGAGCCCCGGGCAGGAGGAGCGGGACTGGTGCTCGCAGGCGGCACTCGAGACCGTCGTCGGGGACGGCCGCGCGGCGCAGGCCTTTGCGACGACCGCGGGACGCTTCTACGCGCTCCTCCACTGCCGCCGCTTCCTCGACTTCTCCACCGCCCAGGCGGAGCTCCTGCGCCTGCTCGAGTCCGACGATGCTGCTCGTGCCACCCTGCGCGAAGGCCTCGCCCACCTCGTGGTCGATGAGGTACAGGACGTGAACCCGGTCCAGTCGGAGCTCATCGCGATGCTGGTCGGCGATGACCGGCGCCTCACGGTCGTGGGAGACCATCGACAGGCGATCTTCGGATGGCGCGGCGGGCGCGTCGAGATCATGGGCGCGCTGCACGACGACCTCGCCGGCGCCCACGACGGCGAGGTGGTCGAGCTGCAGGAGAACTTCCGTTCGACGCCGCGCGTCATTGATATCGCCAACCGGTGGGCCACGACCATCACGCCCCCGGGCGGCATGAGCACGCCTGATATGACTCACGGCCGCGACGAGCGGGTCGACTACGACGACTCCCACATCGCGTTCATGAGCTTCCTCGAACGCGAGGACGAGGCAGAATGGATCGCCGACACCATTGCCGCAATGGTCCAGGAAAAGCAGGGCGCGAGGCACGACGAGCACGACGGAGAGCGTGGCTTGCGCCACGGTGACATCGCCATCCTCCTTCGAGCGGCGACCGATGCGCGCACTTACGGCGACGCCCTTCGAGCCAGAGGCATCCCCGTCGTCTTCCGTGGCTCGGACCTCTTTGCCCAGCCTGAGGTGCTGCTCCTCCTGGCCGCACTGGCACGCGTCGCTGGCGTCCAGCAGTTCATGGGGCGGATGATCACCGGCTACATCCAGTCCGCGCTCGGCTGCCCGCCTGAGCCCGAACCCGTCCTCCGCGGGGCCGCCGCCGAGCTGCGCACGCGAGGGCTTCCCCTCGAAGACGACGTCGAGGAAAGGTTGCTAGCCCTCTGCGACGCGCTCAACGGACGCATTTACGATGGCGTTGCTCCGACCTTCCGGGAGCTTGGCGCCCTGCGCGCGCGGTCGGCTCGGCCGCTTCTCAGGCCGGGTGACAAGCCGCGCCGCGTTTTCCCGCAGGCGATTCTCCACGCGCTGCTCGAGGAGGCCGGCGTCGCCGCCTGGGACGCGATGGGCCCTGCCGGAGAGACGTACATGTTCCACATCGGGGCGCTGTCAAGCATGGTCACCTCGATCGAGACGCCCGGCTGGACCACCCCTTACGACCTGAGGTCCCAGGTAAAGGCGCTGTCCATGTGGGGACCGACCGGCGCTCGGCTGCCAGAAGCCGACCTGCTCACCGCCCCAGATGCGGTGAGCATCGGCACCGTGCACTCCGCCAAAGGGCTTGAGTGGGCGACAGTGTTCGTCGCTGACGTGCGAGCGCGCCGCTTTCCTAGCCAGCGGGCTAGGCAGCAGACGACGCTGCCCTTCGAAGGCGAGCTGCGGACGGTCATCGACCCGGCGGGCTTGGCCGACAACAATAACTACGATGCAGAGCGCCGGCTGATGTACGTCGCGCTCACCCGGGCCGAGCGCTACCTGTTCGTCAGCTGCTCCGGCACTCAGCGGTCTATGTTCCGGCGCGAGCTCGAGCCTGTGGTCGCCGCCGCCGGCGGCGCCGTCGCCGCTGGCGCCCCCGGGGTGGCTCCTCGTGTGATCGAGCTGCGTGACGGTCACCGGGACGTGGAAGCCCAACGTCTGGTCTCCTCGTTCTCGGACCTGCGGTACTACCTCGAGTGTCCGCACGACTTCTACCTGCGCAAGGTCCTCGGCTTCGCCCCCACCATCGACGGCGCCTTCGGCTACGGCCGCGGCGTCCACAACCTGATGCGCGCCGTCCACTCTGATCCGGCGCGCTGGGCGGCCCTCGCTGCCGAACCGCAGGCGCTGCGCACGGAGCTGGAGCAGCTCGTTGATCGGGGCTTGTTCTATCTGCGCTACACGACCGGTGAGCCCAAGGACCGGATGCAGCGCAAGGGCGTCGAGGTCGTCGCTGATTACATCACGACGTACGCGGCCGAACTTGAACGGCTGACGTACGAGCCGGAAAAGGAGTTCGAGACCCTGCTCCCCGAGGAGCAGGTCCTGATCTCCGGCGCCATCGACGTGATCCGTCGAGACGACCCGCCGCGCGTCACGCTGATCGACTTCAAGAGCGGCGAGGCGGCGTCCGACTCCGCAATGAAGCTCGACTCCGACGAGATGCGGCTGCAGGTCAGCCTTTACGGCATCGCGGCGCGGCGTGAGATGGAGTACGAACCCGAGCGCGGCCTTGTGCGCTACCTTGCCGAGCCGGACCCGGCGCAGCGCGAGCTCAACGTACCGCTCACGGAGGCGGCCCTCGCCGAAGCGGCCAACACCGTCGTCACCACCGCACGTCGGATCAAGGCCCGCGAGTTTCACATCGGCCCCGTTGCCCGCGAGCACGACGAGGAGCGCGGCCCGCGCTGCGGGCGCTGCGACTTTGCGTCCTTCTGCGGCCTGCGCGCCGGGCGAGCCTGACTTGCGGACGGGCGGATTCGGTCACACGTGGACGATCTAGCCGAGACCGTCAAGCCGGCGTTGCAAGTCCCGTTTCGCTCGGCACGGCGTATCGGTAGGCGATAGGAGTCAGGCCAGAGTCATCGATCTTCCAGGGGTGCACCACACGCAGCACCCCACCGCTGGCTACCGGCGGGTCGGAATCACGGTCGAGTGCAATGCCACTGACGATCACAAGCATGGTGTTCGGGTGCTCTCGGGCATGAAGGCGCACCTCTCCCCTGGTAAGGATCACCTCCGCTCCGTCGGAGGCGGTGCCCTTGACCTCCACGAACAAGCGCTCCTGACCACGCCTCGCATCGATGTCGTACGGCTGGGTGGCTCCCACGTCTTTGACGCTGTACTTGTGTTCAATCAGGTAGTCACAGGCAACCTTGACAGCCCGCCGTTCGATGGCCAGTCGCTCGCCAGCGCTCTGCCGAAATCCCCGTTGCCCAAAGCGACGGCCCGCCGCACGCTCAACGGCGGTCAGTGCGTCGGCGACCTCCGGAGCAGGCTCCCCGGGCAAGGCCAAGGCTTGGTCCGCCGCGACATAAAGCTTACCGAGGACGGAAACCAGGAAGCGGAGGTCGGCTTCAAGAACATCCTCACTCGGGAGGGCGTCGACCGGATATGGGAAGGCTGCTACGTTTCCCCGCTCATAGCCCGATCCCAGATCCGAAGACCTGGCCTTCAAGCTGATCTTCTCGGCCAGCTTCGGCGTTGCAGCGAAGTCGCCGGCGAGCAGGTGCCGGGCCCAGTCGACGCGGGCCTGCAGTTCATGAGGCGGCCGTGGTCGGAACACCCCGTTCTCCCACCGCGTGGTCCCTTGATTGAGGGACAGGTACACAACTTCCCCGTCGGCGCTGAAAAGGTAGACCACATACCAGCCCTCAGTCGCGGACGGGGAACGACTAGCAGAATGCACTCGCACCCAGGGAATCTCCGTCTTCCGGCCGGTCCCATCTCGCCCTTCCACCTTAAGGTCATCGATGGCGGGAAGGACGAGGCCCGACAGCTCAGGCAGGTGTTCGTGGAGCCACGCGGCGGCCTCCCGGCGGACCAGAAGGCCCCGCTGTTCCATGGCTGGCGTGTTCCGCCAGGTCCAGTCGGGCTGGAAGCGGAGAATCTCCTTCAGTAAGTCTCGCACGCGCGCCAATGTAGGCGAATCGCTGGCGATGTTCTAGTCGTCGAAGAGCTCAGACGTGCGCGACGCCTCGGGCGACATCCGCTGACGGCAGCCGGTCCAGCGTTGGGGAACTGTGGGGCGGAGCGCCCCTTCGATGGCGAGGGGGCCTACACGGTCCAGGCCGCACCCACAGCGGTCGCTGATCGTATACGACTGGCGGACAGGCCCCGCAGGAGCGTCGCCGAGCGCTTGCTCCAAGTCCGTGGATTTGGATGCGTCGGCGGAACGCCTGGCATACGTCTGACTCAGGTCATGGCCTGGACAGCACCATGCGGCGAAGGAGCATCGGGCGGCAGTTGTCAAGTGACTGTCAGCTATCCGCCATGCTGCATCGCAGTAGCGCAAGGCCATTCGGCCTCCGGGTAACTTGTCAGACCTCTTGCGTAGCCTACTTGCCATGAACCGGGAGGACCCCGTGGCGAAGAATCGCGACACGCCCTACCGATCGCTAACTACCTACAGATACGTCCTTGTAGCAGCTGCCGTCTTCGCTGTTGGGGCTTACTTCCTCTACCTAGGAGGCGAAGAGACCCGGTTTTGGCGGAACCACCCAGGCTGGCGGACGCTGATGGAACAGCTCGGTGGGTTGCTAATTGTCACGGGCGGTATTTCTATACTCTGGGAACTTGTCGGGAAACGTTCGTTCGCACGCGAGGTACTAGAGTCAACACGGACGGCGAACGAGCTTGAATCCGCTGGCCTCAAACGTATAACAAACCAGTTTTACGACGAGGCGCTGTGGAAGGATTGCTTTAAAGGTGTCGAGAAGCTAGATATCTTCGTCGCCTACGGTGGGACATGGCGAAGGACGTACCTTTCGCAACTGCAAGCGCTAGCCAAGAGCCCGAAGGGCAGAATCCGGGTCTACCTTGCCGATCCAGAGGACCCCGCGACGGTCGCGACATTGGCTAATAGGTTTGGCTCCACCCCCGAGAGGCTAAAGGAAAGGATTTGGGAGACTAAAGAGGAATTCGAGGCACTGCAGCAGGAGGGGGGCGCTTCCGTTGAAGTCTTCTTCTGGGCCGGCGACCGCGTCTTTACCTTTTATAGATTCGACAATCGTGCCGTCATAGCGCTATATCAACACAGTGAAGGGCGATCTCCGGTCCTGCCAACGATGCTATGCGAAAACGGCGGCTCTCTCTTCCAGTTTATCTATGACGAACTTCGCTCTATCCGTGCTGCAAGTCGGCCTGCTAACCAGGGAGCCGGCACATCCGCGGTCGTCACACAAATTAGAAAAGGTTAGCGTTATGACAGTGCGAGCGAATGTCGTTCGAAACGATCTCGACGACGATATCCTTGCGGCCCTTTACTCCTCAGGCGAAGTTGCATGCGACATCGAGACAACCGGCTTGAATCCGAAGATTGACAGCATCGGGACAGTGCAACTTCATGCGCGAGGAATTAATGACATCGTTTTGCAAGTAAGTGATGCACACCCTGAACGCCTCTGTTCTTTAATTCAGGAGCCAAGAGTGCGGAAAGTATTCCATCATGCCATGTTCGACCTACGTTTCATGGCTGCGCACTGGCAGGTACGCCCTAAAAATATTGCATGCACCAAGATTGCATCCAAGCTACTAAATCCTCATTTGAATGGCGCACATCATTCGCTTCAGACCCTACTCAAAGAGCGATTAAATATTTGCATCAGCAAGGAAGAGCGACTCAGCAATTGGACGAGTTCGAGCTTGACCTCTGCGCAAATCAGCTATGCTACGGCCGATGTGGAACATCTCCTCCCGCTACTCAATGTCCTCGAGCTTGACCTACGTAGTTCCGGACTAATCGAACTCTTCGAGGAGTGCATCTCCTTCATACCCGCGCGAGTCCAGCTTGACCTGGGTGGCTGGCCTGACGTGTTTAGCTATTGATGTAGCTACGACACCCAGGCGACGCGCGTGCTGCGGGCTGAGTGGTGACGATCTCGCTGCTCCGCCAATCCCTCTCGGGATTGGATGTCACCCTGGATACGCTGGTGTCCTTCTATCCGGCGCCATGACCAGACGGTTCATTCGGACTCGTTCCGGCTACTCGGAGGCCAACGGCATTAGCCTTGACCTACGGTCATCCACGCGTCCCGACCGGACGTCGAGAGCTCCTGGAGCATCCCGGGCCTGCGTGCAGTAAGCCAAGGTCAGCTTGATCTCAGCCGTCGGCCGGATCAATCAGCGCCTTGGCGATCGTCCCCATGCTGGTAATCAGGGCGTCCGCGCCGGCGGCCCGGAGCGCCTCGGCCTTCGCCGGCCGGTTCGCATAGCCAATCGCGCGCACTCCGGCGGCCTGCGCTCCCTCTATGTCCGACAGTGAGTCGCCGACGAGAACGCAGCGGTCCGACGACTCGCCGAGGGCTCTGACGGCTTGCAGGATGGGGTCCGGGTTGGGCTTCATGCGAGCCGGCTCCGCGTACGCCCGGCCGATCACCGGCGACACGTACCCGGCGAGCCGGTGTGCCGACAGGTAGGCGCTGACCGCTCCGGCAGAGTTGTTGCTGACCACCGCCACAGATAGCCCAGCCTGCCGGGCTGCGACGATGACCTCCCGCCCGTACCGCGTCGTTTCGGCACTTGCGGCGGCCCGGCGCTCGGCTGCGCAGAGAGCGTCCTCTACCGCCTGCGTGACCCCCTGGTCGCCAGCCGCGCCGGTACGGCGCAGTACCTCCAGCGGGTCTGGCTCGCCAGCGAGGTCCGGCGGCACGTCGATACCTCGCCGCCGCAGGACGTCGACTAGCTCGGCGGCAACCTTCGGCGCCGGGTATCCGGCGAAGATGCTGCACACTGGGCCGTCGAAGTCGAGCAGCACCGCACCGACCTGGCCCAGCAGCCGGCCGAGGTTGGCGGTCATCCGTCGTGCCGGTAGGCGATGGTTGACCACACCGAGTCGAACCACTGGCGGGATGCCAAGAACTGCGTGCCGTGCGAGGCGTCATCGTCGGTCACCGCGTAGTGGAACAGCGGCACGTCCTTGCCCATCAGGTCGTAGATCGCCATGGGCTCACCCTTGATCGAGACGGTCCGCTCAACAACCGGATAGAAGCCGTAGAAGACCTCCTCGCCGTTCAGGATGTAGAGCTTGAACAGCGGAGACGCCCGGTGCATCCGCACCTCAGCCGTGGCCGACCTGATGAGGCCGAGGTCGCCCAGCTCGGCAACCTGATCGATGATGCCGTCCGCCGCCCGCCGGGTGATGCGCTCTGCACGCTCCCGTACCGCCGGGTCGTCGGCCTGTGTCTCGGACCGCGATGGCAGCGCCATCGGTACGGTCATGTCGGAGATCAGAACGCGCACCGCGATCGTCTCCGGTGCGAGCCGGCCCACACGTACCTTGTCGAGCGCTTCCGCGAGCGCGTCGCACAACGTCTCGCCCGAGAAACCAGCGAAGTCGATCGTGACGTGGGGCCGGTCGAACGCCGCTTCGATGTGTGGGCGCAGCTCAACGGCTCGCTGTGTCTGTGCTCGGACGAACGCGCCGCTGCCCTGCCGGGTCACGATCAGCCGCTCTGGAACGCTTCTATCGCCGGATGCAGGAGACGGGCAGCGCCCCGGCGACCGCCCACCAGGCGCACCGCACGATCCGGACCGCGCTGAACGAGGCCGTACGCCGGGGGCACCTCGCCAAGAACCCAGCCACCCTCGCCAAGGCACCGCGCCTGCCAGAGAGTGATATCGAGCCGTACACGGTCTCCGAGGTACAGCGGTTGATGGCCACCACCCGCGGCCGGCGCAACAGCGCGCGGTGGGCGGTCGCGCTCGCCCTCGGCCTGCGCCAAGGGGAAGCGCTCGGCCTCCGCTGGTCGGATGTCGACCTGGACGCGGGGACGCTGACCGTCCGGCGCGGTCGGCAGCGGCCGCGGTGGGAGCACGGGTGCCGCTCACCGTGCGGTCGCAAGCACGGCGGGCACTGTCCCGACCGGCGCCAGGTGCGGGCCGATACCGCCGACACCAAGTCTCGGGCTGGTCGGCGCAGTATCGGGCTCCCTGACGAGCTGGTGGCGCTACTCCGGAAGCACCGCGACGAGCAAAACCAGGAGCGCGCTACCGCCGCCCAGCTCTGGGAGGGAGGTGACTGGCTGTTCACCACGCCGACCGGCGGCCCGGTCAACCCGCGCACCGACTACGACGAGTGGAAGCGCCTGCTCAAGCTCGCCGGGCTGCGCGATGGCCGACTACATGACGCCCGGCACACCGCCGCCACAGTGCTGTTGATCCTCGGCGTGGCCGAGCGGGCGGTGATGAGCATCATGGGCTGGTCCAACTCGGCGATGGCGGCCCGGTACCAACACCTCACCGCCCAGGTCCGGCGGGACATTGCCCAGCGCGTCGGAGGGCTGCTGTGGGACAGCCCGACAGAGGACCCGAAATCGACCTCTTGAGCAGCAACTGAGACCACAAGCGGAACGCCCGGTGCGATCCTCGCGGATCGACCGGGCGTTCTCGCTGTTCACGAGCGGTGGCGGCGGGATTTGAACCCGCGGAGGGCGTAAACCCTCACACGCTTTCGAGGCGTGCTCCTTAGGCCACTCGGACACGCCACCGCCGACGAGGGTACAGGACCACCGGTACGGACGCCGAACCGGTATCCCGCCGGCCGGCCTGGCAGGATCTTTGTCATGAGTACGCACATCGGCGCTGAGCCGGGAGAGATCGCCGAGCGGGTCCTGATGCCGGGCGACCCGCTGCGGGCCAAGTGGATCGCGGAGACCTACCTCGAGGAGGCCCGCTGCTACACGACGGTTCGCGGGATGCTGGGCTTCACCGGGCGGTGGAACGGCGTCGACGTCTCCGTCCAGGGCTCCGGCATGGGCATGCCGTCCGCCTCCATCTACGCCCACGAGCTGATCAACGACTACGGCGTGAAGACGCTGATCCGGGTCGGCTCCTGCGGCGCCCTGACCGAGGACCTGCAACTGCGCGACGTGGTGGCGGCCATCGGCTCGTCCACCGACTCGAACATGAACCGGATGCGCTTCGACGGGCTGATCGACTACGCCCCGGTGGCCGACTTCGGCCTGCTGCGTACCTCGGTCGAGGTGGCCGAGCGGCGCGGCATCACCATGCGGGTCGGCCCGATCCTGGCCGCGGACGCCTTCTACACCGACCGGCCGGACCTGTACGACACGCTCGCCGACTACGGCGTGCTGGCGGTGGAGATGGAGTCGGCGGCGCTCTACACCATCGCGGCCCGGTTCAAGGCGCGCGCGTTGACCGTCCTGACCGTCAGCGACCACATCAAGACCGGTGAGAAGACCACGTCGCAGGAGCGTGAGCAGACGTTCGGCCAGATGGTCGAGATCGCCCTCGACACCATCATCGCCTGACCTGTCGTTCCCGCCCGCCCGTCCCGCCACCGCCTGGTGCCGGGGCGGGCGGCTTCGTGAGAAGGGAACCCTTCTCTACCTGAGGCGTTAACAGGGGGCCCCGCCTTACCGGAAGAACGCGCGCAGCAATGCTGCGCTCTCCGGCGCGAGGACGCCGCCGTACACCTCGGGCCGGTGCGGGAGGCGGCGGTCGCGCAGCACGTCCCAGAGCGAGCCCACCGCGCCCGTCTTCGGCTCCCACGCCCCGAACACCACTGTCGGTACGCGGGCCAGCGCGATCGCCCCGGCGCACATGGTGCACGGCTCCAGCGTCACCACCAGCGTGCAGTCGTCCAGCCGCCACCGGCCCAGCCGCCGTGCGGCGCGGCGCAGCGCCAGCACCTCGGCGTGAGCGGTGGGGTCGCCGGTCAGTTCCCGCTCGTTGCGCCCGATCGCCAGTTCCGCGCCGTCGGGGCCGTAGAGCACCGCGCCGACCGGCACGTCGTCGGCGCCCTCGTCGGGCGGCCCGCCGTCCGGGCCGGTCACCGCGACCTGCAGGGCGCGGCGCATCCACAGCTCGTGCCGTTGCCGGCGGCCCAGCGCGCCCGCGTCGGCCAGCCCTTCGTCGGCCCCGGGGCCGACGCGCGACGATCCGACGGTCTCCAACGCCGGGTCGGTGGCGTCGGCCGGCTCGGCGGCGCCTGGTGCCACCGACTCGCCGGGCTCAGACCTCACGCAGCTCCTCGACCTCGTCCACGCAGCCGAGCACCTGGCAGATCTCGGCCGTCACGTCGGCCGGCATGTTGCCCTCGTGCGCGCAGAGGGCGAGCAGCTTCTGCGCCGGGATCCCCAGGTCGGCGAGGAGGTCGGCGTCACCGACCGGGTCGGCCTCCGGGTCCACGGCCGGCTGCTCGGTCTCGTCGTCGCCGCCGGACGGCCGCGGCTCGTCGACGTCCTCCAGGCCGGTGACCGACGTCTTCAGGTCACCCACCAGCAGCGCGCCCAGCCGGGACTCCTCCGCGTACGCCGAGTCGGAGCCGAAGATCCGCAGGTCCTCCCCCTCGTCCAGGCGCAGCAGCACGAGGTAGGTGTCGTCGGCCTCGACGAAGAGCAGGGAGAGGTCCGCGTCCGGCTCGACGTCGCGCAGCCGGTCGGCGACCTCCTCGATGTCGGTGACACCTCGCAGGCTCACCTCACCGGCGGTCCAGCCGCCGTCGACGCGCGCCACGGCAGCAGCGAAGTACGACACGGTCCCCCCAAATTGGCCTCGGCAGCACGCCGACATGTCACGCGATGCACGTTAACCGGTCGGGTCGGCAGGCGACCGGTCAACGCCCCGTAAGGGGCCGGCCGTTCCTGGAGAAAGTCGGTCAGCCGGCGACGCGCCGGCGGGTGGCGATCAGCTGGCGCAGACGTTCGCTGCGCGCCCGCTGGGGCCGTTCGCGCTGCTGTACCGCTCGGGCGCCGGCCAACTCGGCTAGGAGTTGCAGGCGGCGGCGGCTCCGATCGGGGTCGAGCCGCGGCGGTGTGGTCCAGGCCATACGGCGAGCGTGAACCGTCACCGCCCGTACGTCAAGATGGTCTTCGCTACGCAGCGAAACCGGCACCCAAGGTCACCAGAGCGGCCAGTCTCCGGCCTGCGCCCAGCGCACCGCGACGATCGCCGCGGCGATGCTCCACCCGCCCGCGGTGACGATCGCGACGCCGGTCGCCACCCCCCGGTCGCCGTGGCGGACCAGCACGGCGGCGGCCACCCAGGCGAGCCAGCCGGCCAGCAGCGTCCACCACGCGTAGCCCGGCACGTCGCGGCCGACCAGCCCGAACAGCAGCAACCAGGCGAACGTGACCACCGCGCCGACGGCGACGCCGCCGCCGGTGACCGGGTTCGGCTCGCGATAACTGGGCCGGATCGGGCCGCCGGACGGGAAGAGCCCCGACGGGGTACGCGGCGGCGGCGTGAACGCCCCCGCACCCGGCCCGTCCCCGCCGCCGTGCCACCCGTTCGTCACCGCTGCCCCCTTCCCCGGATCACCCGCCCTGCCGTTACGCACAGTGACGCCGACGGTGCGGGCGGGTCTCGGCTTTCGTCCCTACGGTAGTGGTCTGCCAGGATGGCCGGATGCGCTCGCCATCGATCGGACGCCGCGCGCGTCCGGCGTTCCCGGTCCTGCTGCTCGTCGCGGCGCTGGCCGCCGGGTGCGACCGTCCCGCCGGGCCGGCCGACGCGTGGCAGGACCCGAGCCCGATGGTGACCGCCGCGCAGCCGGCCGAGCCGACGGCGAGCCCGGCCCCCTCCGTGGTGTCCTCCGCCGTGCCCACCCCGACGCCGACGCGCGCGGCGGTCCGGCGGGTCTTCCCGGTGCGTTCCGGCAACGTCGACTACCACCCGACGCACGGCGGCTACCCGGGCACCGACCTCTTCGCCGACTGCGGGGAGCCGGTCGTGGCGGTCACCGACGGGGTGGTCCTGGAGGTGAGCCGGGTGGATCGGTTCGACAAGCGCGGGCCGCTCGGGCCGAACAACGGCGGGCTCTCGGTCTCGCTGCTCGGCGACGACGGGGTGCGCTACTACGGCTCCCACCTGAGCGCGGTCACGGCCGGCGTCGACGCCGGCGTCCGGGTCCGCGCCGGGCAGCAGCTCGGCAGGGTGGGCCGCACCGGCAACGCCAACAACGTGTGCCACGTGCACTTCGGTCTCTCCCCGAAGTGCACCGGCCACGACGACTGGTGGATCCGCCGGGGTGTGGTCTGGCCGGCGCCCTATCTCAACTCCTGGCGTAAGGGCGGCAACCGCTCGCCGGCCGCCGAGGTCACCGCGTGGCAGCGCAAGCACGGCTGCCCGAAGTCGCCGGGCGGGTCCGCCGCGGGTGGCTGACCCGACGCGCGCCCGCCGGCTCCCGATGGGCCGCCGGAGCGCGTAGGTTCCAGGGCATGACTGCCCGGGATCCCATCGCCGACCTGCGCCGGATCGCGTTCCTGCTGGAACGGGCGAACGAGGCCACCTACCGGGTCCGGGCGTTCCGGTCGGCGGCGAACGCCCTGGGGGCGCTGCCGGCCGGCGAGGTGGCCGAGCGGGCCCGCACCGGAAAGCTGACCGAGCTGGCCGGCGTCGGTGACGTCACCGCCCGCTGCGTGGCCGAGTCGCTGGCCGGTGAGGAGCCGGTCTACCTGCGCCGGCTGCTGGCCACCGAGGGCACCGACCTGGACGAGGAGGCGGCGAGGCTGCGCGACGCGCTGCGCGGCGACTGCCACAGCCACTCCGACTGGTCCGACGGCGGCTCACCGATCGAGGAGATGGCGCTGGCCGCCGTCGAGCTGGGCCACGAATATCTGGTGCTCACCGACCACTCGCCGCGGCTGAAGGTGGCCCGGGGCCTCACGGCGGACCGGCTCCGCAAGCAGCTCGACCACGTGGCCGCGGTGAACGAGGCGCTGCCGAAGGGCTTCCGCATCCTCACCGGCATCGAGGTGGACATCCTCGCCGACGGCTCGCTGGACCAGACCGACGAGCTGCTGGCCCGGCTGGACGTGGTGGTCGGCTCGGTGCACAGCGGGCTGGGCGACGACCGGGCGAAGATGACCCGCCGGATGCTGGCCGCGGTCGCCAACCCGCACCTGGACATCCTCGGTCACTGCACCGGCCGGATGGTGTCGTCCCGCCCGGTCGGCGTGACCGGGCCGGGCGACAAGGGGCACCGGGCGCGCACCCGCAAGGAGAGCGACTTCGACGCGGACGCCGTCTTCGCCGCCTGCGCGGAGCACGACGTGGCCGTCGAGATCAACTCGCGGCCGGAGCGGCAGGACCCGCCGAAGAGGCTGATCCGTCGGGCCCTGGAGGCGGGCTGCCGGTTCGCCATCGACACCGACGCGCACGCCCCCGGTCAGCTCGACTGGCAGCGTTTCGGCTGCGAGCGGGCGGCCCGCTGCGGCGTACCGGCCGACCGGGTGGTCAACACCTGGACGGCCGAGCGCCTGGTGAAATGGACGGCGAGCCGGGGCTGAGCGCTCAGCCCCGGGCGGCCGGCTCGACCGGGCGGGCGGCGGGCGCCACCGGTGCCGGGCCGGGGCGACGCCGGGCGAAGAGCCCCTGGGCCACCGCCACGCCGACGAGCACCACCAGCGCGCCCACCGGCTGGTGCCAGTTCATCCGCTCGCCGAGGACCATGGCGCCGACCAGCACCGCGAACACCGGGATCAGGTAGGTCACGGTGGACGCGGTGCTGGCGCCGGCCAACCGGATGTTGCGCATGTTGATCACGAAGGCCAACCCGGTGCCGAGCGCGCCGAGCGCGAGCACGCTGGCCACCACCCGCAACGAGAGCCCGGTCGGCACCGGCGGCGCGCCCGCGACCAGCGGCGCGACCAGCGCGAGCTGCGCGGTCGCCACGAGCAGCTGCGCCGCCGACAGCGACAGCCCCGAGTAGGCGCTGCCCGCGATGAACTTCTTCTGGTACGGGATGGCCAGGCCGTAGCAGGCAGCCGCGCCGAAGCACATGAGCTGGCCGGTGAAGTGGGCGCCGCCGACGCCCTCCCAGACGCCGAGCACCACCAGCACGCCGGCGAAGCCCAGGGCCAGCCCGATCGCCCGCCGCGCGGTCAGCCGCTCGGTGCGGAACACCAGCACCGCCAGCGGCAGCACGATCAGCGGCGTGGTGGCGTTCCAGATGCCGGCGAGCATGGACTCGACCCGTTGCTCGCCGAAGCCGAACAGGGTGAACGGCAGCGCGACGCCGAACGCGGCCACCACCAGCAGGTGCGCCCAGACCCGGGGGTCGCGGGGCAGCCGGTCGCGCAGCGCGGCCAGCACCACCAGCAACGTGGCGGCGCCGGTGGCCACTCGGTAGAGGGTGAGGTGCACCGGGTGCAGCTCGGTCACCCCCACCTTGATGAAGAGGAAGCTGGAACCCCAGATCGCAGCCAGCGCGACGAAGCCCGGCAGCCAACTCCGCAGCGGCGCCCGGTCAGGAGTGGTGTCGACGTTCACCCCTGACACTCTGCCCCTCGGGTACGACGAAGTCGCGCGGATTTCGGTCGCCGTGTCGGCCGCCACAGCAACCCGTCGCCGCACTGTCCTGAACACGGCAAACACGATCGACACCGGGGCGGCCCGGTCACGTAGTCTCGCCCGGTGGGACGAATCGATGACCTCGCCAACCGCTACGTGGCGGAGTGGGCTCCGCTGAGCCCGACCGGCGCCACCTACGTCGGCATCGCCGGCTACGACGACCAGCTCGACGACCTCTCGCCCGACGGCTACGCGGCCCGCGCCGACCTGGTCCGGCGCACGCTGACCGAGCTCGACGTGACCGAGCCGGAGACCGAGGCGGAGCGCACCGCCCAGGAGGCCATGCAGGAACGCCTCGGCCTGGAACTCGCCCGGTACGACACCGGCGAGACCACCAGCGAGGTCAGCGTGATCGAGAGCGGGCTGCACGAGCTGCGGATGGTCTTCGATCTGATGCCGACCGACGGCGAGGAGGCCAAGGCCAACGTGGCCGCCCGGCTCAACCGCTTCGCGTCGGCACTGGACGCCTACAAGCGCACCCTGCGCGAGTCCGCCGCCGCCGGTCGGGTCAGCTCGCAGGTGCAGCTCGTCGAGGTCGCCAAGCAGTGCGACATCTGGGTCGACCCGGACGGCGACAACTTCTTCCACGGTCTGGTCGAGCGCCTCGACGCGGACGGCACGCTCGGCGCCGAGCTGCGCAGGGGGGCCGCCGCCGCGACCGCCGCGACGGCCGAGTTCGGGCAGTTCCTGCGCACCGAACTGGCCCCGGTGGGCCGGCAGAAGCAGGCCGCCGGCCGGGAGCGCTACGAACTGGCCTCGCAGTACTTCCTCGGCGCGAAGGTCGACCTGGACGAGACGTACGCCTGGGGGTTCGCGGAGCTGGCCCGCCTGGAGGCCGACATGCGGACGGTGGCCGGCCGGATCGCCGGTCCCGGGGCCACGATCGACGAGGCGGTACGCGCGCTCGACGCCGACCCGGCGCGGACGGTCCACGGCAAGGAGGCGTTCCGCGACTGGATGCAGGCGCTCGCCGACAAGGCGATCACCGAGCTGGACGGCACCCACTTCGACATCCCGGAGCAGGTCCGCCGGATCGAGTGCTGCCTCGCGCCGACCAGCGACGGCGCCATCTACTACACCGGCCCGAGCGAGGACTTCTCCCGACCCGGGCGGATGTGGTGGGCGGTGCCGCAGGGCATCACCGAGTTCTCCACCTGGCGCGAGGTGACCACGGTCTACCACGAGGGCGTGCCGGGCCACCACCTCCAGGTCGCCCAGACCGCCGTCCGAGCCGACCTGCTGAACCGCTGGCAGCGGCTGCTCTGCTGGGTGTCCGGGCACGGCGAGGGCTGGGCGCTCTACTCCGAGCGGCTGATGGACGAGCTGGGCTACCTGGAGGACCCGGGTGACCGGCTCGGCATGCTCGACGGGCAGGCGTTGCGGGCCGCCCGGGTGATCGTCGACATCGGCATGCACCTGGAGTTGGAGATCCCGGCGGACAATCCGTTCGGCTTCCACCCGGGCGAGCGGTGGACGCCGGAGCTGGGCTGGGAGTTCATGCGGGCGCACTGCCGGGTGCCGGACGAGAACCTGCGTTTCGAGTTGAACCGCTACCTCGGCTGGCCGGGGCAGGCCCCCTCGTACAAGGTGGGCGAGCGGATCTGGTTGCAGGCGCGCGAGGAGGCGAAGGCCCGCAAGGGCGCCGACTTCGACCTGAAGGAGTTCCACCGCCAGGCGCTCGACCTGGGTGCGCTGGGGCTGGACCCGCTGCGCCGGGCGCTGGCCCGGCTCTGAGTCGCCGGCACGGCGAAACGGCCGGGAGCCGGAGGTTCGTCCCTCCGACTCCCGGCCGTTTCGTCGTACGGGTCAGGCCAGGTCGACCCGGAGCACCGGCTTGGCGGTGAGCGACTTCGAGTGCTCGTAGGCCAGCTCGATCACCGGGTCGTCGAAACTGATCGGGATCGGCGAGGTGATCGGGATGCCGTCCGGGAACGGCAGGTCCGGCGTCAGGGTGATCTTGATGCCCAGCAGGTGCCCGACGAACCGGGTGGCATAGAACGCCACGTCACCCTCGACCGTGAGCCGGTCGGTGACGTACCGCTGCTTCTTGCCCGCCGGGCCGCTGGCCAGCAGCGTGAAGTCGTCCGTGACCGCCTTGTCCATGGTGAACTTCAGGCACTTGAGCTTGCCGTTATGGGTGGGCAGCTCGACGATGCCCTCGAAGCGCAGCCCGGTCATGGTCACCTTGGAGCCGGTGAGCCGCGACGGCGGGTCGGCGACGAGGGGCTGGTCGGGGTCGGCGGCGAGCTTGGGCAGCGGCTTGCCCTCCTCGACCGGCTTCGGCTTGGTCGGCGCCGGTTCGGCGCAGTCGTCGCCCGGCGTCGCCGAGGCGGACGGTTTGGCGCTGCCGCTGGGCTCCGGCGTGGCGCTGCCGCTGGGTGCGGCGGCGGCCTTCGCCTCGGTGGAGGGCGACGGCGACGGCGACGCCTCGGTCTTGTCCTTGTCGCCGGTGAACAGGCCGGTGATGCCGTCGACGAGATCGGTCAGCAGGTTGCCGTCCGACTCTCCGGCCGGTTCGGCCGGCGCGGTGGTGCTGGGGCTGGCCGACGGTGAGGGCGAGGCGGTGGTCTTCGAGGCGGACGGCTTCGGCGCGGGCGCCGACGCGGTCGGGCAGGCCGCCGGTGCGGCGACCGCCGGCCGCGCGTCCCGGACCGCGATCAAGCCGGCTGCGGAGACCGCGGCGACCAGCAGGATCGCGTACGCCCTGGGCGGGTGCCCGGGACCGCCCGGCCGGTACGCGGGCGGCGCCTCCACGGCGGGTTCCGCGGGTGCCGACTCCCGCAGCGGGTTGCGCGGCTCCGGGAGCGTGTCGGTGAGGACCCCGGTGGTGTCCTCCTCCCGCTGCCGTGGCAACAGTTCGTCCACCAGGGCGGGCTCCGGCTCGTCGGCCGGCTGCTCCGCCACCGGCTCGTCGACCGGCTCCACGGGCGTCGCCTCGGCGGCCTTGCGGGGCACCCAGGCGAAGCCGAGCGCGCTGCCGACCATGCCGAGCAGCAGGCCGATGAAGAAGCCGCCGAGGTTGACCCCGATCAGCGAGTAGAGCGCGGTGATCGCCGCGACCACCGCGTAGAACATCCGCTGGGCCGGGCTGAACCAGAGCAGCATGCCGCAGGTCACGAGGATGGTCGGGACGAGCCAGGACAGGAAGCCGGTGGGCCCCATCTGGAAGGTGAGGCCGTTGAGGCTCATCTGGGTGGTGGCGAAGATCTCCAGACCGGCCAGGGCGGTGAAGAGGCCACCCCAGAACGGCCGCTCCCGGCGCCACCGGCGGAAGCCACGCCACGCCTGGCCGAGCCGACCGGGCCGGGCCTGCTGCGTTTCGGCGGTTGTCACGTACTCCTCCTGGCGGTGCTGACGGGGTGCGACATGGTTGAGGCCCGCGGAGGGCGCCCTCCGCGGGCCTCGCCATCAGATCAGAAGCATTCCTTGGCGTCCTTGCCCACGTTGACCTTCAGCTTCAGGCCGTTGAGGGTGAAGACGCCGGCGCTGGTGGAGCGGGCCACCTGCTGCAGCTTCGTGATGGTCACCGAGTCGGCGCTCTGCCCGAACGCGCCGGGCTGACCCTTCGTCGGGTTGAGGTCGTTGGCGTCCCGGCCGATCTGGATGTTCTCGAACGTGGCGTCGCCCTCGAGCGACTCCATGTCGATCAGCAGGTTCGTCGCGGTGGCCGGCTTGCCGCCACCACCGGCGTTGATGGTCAGCACGATCGGCACGCCGGGGATGCTGGCGTTGACGGACTGGCAGAGATCGTAGAGCTTGGCGTCGGCGATCTCCGAGACGGCGACCGGGTGCTGGGTCTTGTCCCGCTCCTGGACCAGGCCGCCGTACTGCTTGAAGCCGTTGCCCTCCAGCTTCGAGGCGCCGACCTTGAAGGTCTGGCCCGACACCGCGAACGAGGCCGCGATGGCGCCGTTGGCCATGCCGAACACGATGCCGCCGGCCACCAGGGTCGCCGGCACCATCATCGCGGCGAAGCGCCGCCAGCGGGTGCCACCACTCATCTGGCGGTTCTCCGATTCACTCACAAGGTCCTCCTCGACGGGGGTGCGTCTCCGGACGCGGGACGCGTCGCGGGACGGGAAAGCTGCGGGGCGGCGCGGAGGCCGTTGTGCCGAACGGGCCGCGCGGGTCGCGGATTGGATGCTCTCGCGAAGCGACAGACCTCACAAGTCCCTTGCTACTGACGGGTAACACAGTTGTGGTATCAAGATCGCCTACGGTTACCAACGGTTAACGTCCCGGCAGCACGGAGCCCCGGACAAACCATCGCCATTACGACACGATGGCGGAGAGGTTTCACCTGTGGTAGCCGTCACCGGCAAACATCACAGTTCAATAACGGCGAGCTGACAAGCCGCTGAGGGTGAGGGGCCACTCACCCGTCCGGTCAGGCCCAACCGCCGACCGGAGCCGGGTCAGCCCCGCCCGTCCAACCACGACCCCAGCAGGAGGCGGTCGATCGAGTCGATCCGGCCGAGCGGACGCCCGGCCGCGACCCGGGCACGCAGCTCCGCCCGGGTGAACCAACGCGCCTCCACCACTTCCTCGTCGTCGACCCGCACCCGCGTCGACGTCGCACTCGCACGGAAGCCGACCATCAGCCCGGCCGGGAACGGCCACGCCTGCGAACCCTGATAGGTCACCTCGCCCACGGCCAAACCGGCCTCCTCGGCCACCTCCCGCCGGACCGCGTCCTCCAGGCTCTCGCCGATCTCCACGAACCCCGCCAGCGTCGACCAGGAATCCTCCGCCGCCCCACGGTGCCGGGCCAGCAGGCACCGCTCCGGCTCACCGGGCGCCTCGACCAGCATGATGACCGCCGGCTCGATCCGGGGGAACAGCAGCCGGCCGCAACCCGCGCCGGCGCAGGACCGGGTCTGCCCACCCGGCCCGGCCACCGTCGCCGTGCCGCAGCTGCCGCAGAACCGCTGGCCGCGGTGCCAGTGCAGCAACCCCTTCGCGTACGCCAGGACGGCCGCCTCGGCCGGCGCCAGCCCACCCACCAGCGCCCGGACGTCCACCGCCTCGGCCGCGCCGGCCAGCGCGCGGGCCGCGCTCTCCTCCCGGCTGGAGAGGTCGACGGCGAACACCGCCCGCCCCGCGTCCAGCCCGAGGAAGACCGTCTCGTCGGCGCCGGCGAGCAACTCGACCGCGTCCACCGCCGCCGGGCGCACCGGCGCCCGCCCGGCGTCGACGAGGCACCTGTCCCGCCACAGCGGCAGCACCACGCTCTCCGGGTCGCTCAGCCGCTCGGCGAGCCACTCCGGGTCGCCGCGCAGCGCCGCCGCCCGGTCCAGCCATCCACCGCCGTACGCCAACACCCGGTCGTCCGTCCGCACCCGCCCACCGTGTCACGACCTGCGCCGGAACGGTGACCCGAAACGGGTGATCGGTGCGACACCTCCGCCGGGCCGACACGACCTCGCGGCCGGAGACTCCCGACCGGCCCGAGCGTTGGTTACCGTAGGTGTCTCCCGCGGGGGAAGCGGTCCCCGCACGCGTTTCCGATCGAGGTTGCAGTGACGATGAGCGGCGAGAAGATGCCGGCTGCCGACGACCGGCCCACCATCAAGGTGGCAGCGGTGAGCTGGCCCGGGGTCGAGCTGGAGCCGGTCGCCACACCGCCCGCCGCCGACGGGGGGAAGCCGACGCGCTCCCGGCGCGCCCGGCTGCTGCTGGCCGGCGGGCTCACCGCTGCCCTGCTCGCCGGCGGCATCGGCGTCGGCGCCTACGCGTACGCCGGCGACGTACCCCGCGGCACCACGGTGCTCGGCACCGAGCTGGGCGGGCGCAGCCGGGCGGACGCCGCCCGGGCGCTCCGCGCCGAGCTGGAGCGCCGGGCCGCCGCGTTGAACGCCCCGATCGTCGTGACCGTGGGCGAGAAGAAGGCCGAGCTGAAGCCGGCCGACGTCGGGCTCGCCATCGACGTGGACGCCACCGTGGCGGCGGCCGCCGCCGCCGAGGCGCACCCGGTGAGCCGGCTGGTGGGCTCCCGCGCGGTCGAGCCGGTGGTGACCGTGGACGCCGCACGGCTGGGCGCCGCCCTGCGCAAGGCGGTCGGCGACCAGGGGCGCGAGATGACCATGCCGACCGTCATCTGGACCGACACCACCCCCAAGCCGGTCTACCCGAAGCCGGCGCTGACCGTCGACACGGCCGGCGCCACCGATGCGGTCACCGCGGCGTGGCTGGCCGGCCAGCCGGTCACCGTGCCGCTGGTGGAGAAGTGGCCGGCGACCAGCCGCGAGGAGGTCGACCGGCTCGTCACCGAGCTGGCCCGGCCGGCCGTCGCCGCGCCCGTCACGCTCACCACCGAGGGCGGCTCGGTCACCATCCCGCCCGCCGCCATCGCCCGGTCGCTGCGCTTCTCCACCGACGACGCCGGCAAGGTCACCCCCCGGGTCGACGTCAAGCGGCTGCGCACCGCGCTCGGCGGCAAGCTGGCCAAGCTCGAGGTGGAACCGCGCGACGCCGGGCTGACCATCACCGGGGGCAAGCCGAAGGTGGTGCCCAGCCGCGCCGGCCGCCAGGTCGACGCCGCCGCGCTCGGCCCCGCGCTGCTCGCGGTGCTGCCGAAGTCCACCGACCGCACGGTGACCGCCCAGCTCAAGCCGGCCACGCCGGAGCTGACCGAGGCGAAGCTGGCCGAGCTGGGCATCAAGGAGCGGGTCTCCACCTTCACCACCCGGTTCACCGGCGGCCTCTCCTCCCCGCGCAGCCAGAACATCGTCCAGGCGGCCAAGGACGTGGACGGCACCATCGTGAAGCCGGGGGAGACGTTCTCGCTCAACGCCCACACCGGCGAGCGGGGTTACGACCAGGGCTACCAGGACGCGCCGACGATCGTGAACGGCAAGCTCGTGCCGGGCGTGGGTGGCGGCGTCTCGCAGTTCACCACCACGCTGTTCAACGCCACCTACTACGCCGGCATGGAGGACGTGGAGCACAAGCCGCACTCGTTCTACTTCAGCCGCTACCCGGCCGTGATCGAGTCGACCATCTACTGGCCGCAGCTCGACTTCAAGTTCCGCAACAACACGCCGCACGGGGTGCTGATCGACACCTCGTACACGGGCAGCTCGATCACCGTGTCGATCTGGAGCACCAAGATCTACGACAGCGTGAAGACCGAGTACGGGCCGCGCCGGAACGTCACCCAGCCGAAGACCGTCTATCTCGAACCCGGCCCGAACTGCATCTCCGCGGCCGGCGGCATCGGCTTCGCCCAGGACGCGTTCCGGGTCATCAAGAAGGACGGCAAGGTCGTCAAGCGGGAGAAGTTCAGCTGGCGCTACGACGCCGAGCCGCGCTTCATCTGCGCCCCTGATCCCGGCGCCTGACACCCGACACGAGGAAGGCCCCGCCGAGGCGGGGCCTTCCTTCGTGCTCAACGTCGTCAGGGCCGCGCCGCGGCCAGCCCTTCCCGGACGCCGTCCGCGTCGCGGTCGGTGCCGTAGACCGGGGTGTCGGGCTGCTGCCGCCAGCTCTCGTCCAGCGTGCCGGCATCGACCGGCTCGAAGCCCAGCTCGTCCACGAGGCCCATGACGGCCTGCTTGGCGTCCGCGTCGTCACCGGCCACCGGCAGGGCGATCCGGCCCGCGGTGCCCGCCGGCTTGCCCTGGTCCATCAGGTGCGCCGCCTGGATGTTGTTGAAGGCCTTCACCACCCGGGCGCCCTTCAGGTGGTCGGCGGTCCACCGGCTGGAGCTGAGGCTGCGGTCCAGCAGCTCGGCGACGTCGCCGTCGCGCTGCGGGTAGTAGTTGTTCGCGTCGACGACCAGCTTGCCGTCGAAGAGCGCGGCCGGCAGCTGCGGGACGGCCTTCAGCGGGATCGCGACGACCACCACCTCCGCGCCCTGGACCACCTCCTCCAGGGTGCCGGCCCGCGCGCCGGTCTCGGCCGCGAGGTCGGTCAGGCTCTCCGGGCCGCGGGAGTTGGTAACCGCGACGTCGTGGCCGAGTGAACTCAGACGACGGGTGAGGGTGCCCCCGATGTGCCCCGACCCGATGATTCCGATCTCCATGACCACTCCTGTACCCCGGCGGGTCCGTCCCGATCACGAAGCCGCCGTACGCCATGTCACGTTTCTGGATCCGCCAGGCCGGCGGGGGACGCGCAGGGGCGGTCCCGGCTCGACGGTACGAGATGCGGTGGCTCGGTCGTGGTGATTCCGCCGTAACGGCGGAAAAGCAGTCAGGGCCACCCCGATCGGGGTGGCCCTGACTGAAAGATTGTCCGGCGGTGTCCTACTCTCCCACACCCTCCCGAGTGCAGTACCATCGGCGCTGGAGGGCTTAGCTTCCGGGTTCGGAATGTTGCCGGGCGTTTCCCCTCCGCCATGACCGCCGTAACTCTATGAACATGTCAAACAACCCTGAAACCGGGTCGCCGTTTGTTCAGAGTTGCACAGTGGACGCGTAGCAGCTTGGTAGTCAAGTCCTCGGCCTATTAGTACCGGTCAACTGAACCCGTTACCGGGCTTACATTTCCGGCCTATCAACCCAGTCGTCTAGCTGGGGGCCTTACCCCACAAAGTGGGTGGGATACCTCATCTTGAAGCGAGCTTCCCGCTTAGATGCTTTCAGCGGTTATCCCTTCCGAACGTAGCTAACCAGCCGTGCCCCTGGCGGGACAACTGGCACACCAGAGGTTCGTCCGTCCCGGTCCTCTCGTACTAGGGACAGCCCTTCTCAAGTATCCTACGCGCACGGCGGATAGGGACCGAACTGTCTCACGACGTTCTAAACCCAGCTCGCGTACCGCTTTAATGGGCGAACAGCCCAACCCTTGGGACCTGCTACAGCCCCAGGATGCGACGAGCCGACATCGAGGTGCCAAACCATCCCGTCGATATGGACTCTTGGGGAAGATCAGCCTGTTATCCCCGGGGTACCTTTTATCCGTTGAGCGACACCGCTTCCACATGCCAGTGCCGGATCACTAGTCCCGACTTTCGTCCCTGCTCGACCTGTCAGTCTCACAGTCAAGCTCCCTTGTGCACTTGCACTCAACACCTGATTGCCAACCAGGCTGAGGGAACCTTTGGGCGCCTCCGTTACCCTTTAGGAGGCAACCGCCCCAGTTAAACTACCCACCAGACACTGTCCCTGAACCGGATAACGGTCCGAAGTTAGATACCCAAATCAACCAGAGTGGTATTTCAAGATTGCCTCCACCCATACTGGCGTATGGACTTCACCGGCTCCCACCTATCCTACACAAGCTAATTCAGATACCAATGTCAAGCTATAGTAAAGGTCCCGGGGTCTTTCCGTCCTGCCGCGCGTAACGAGCATCTTTACTCGTAATGCAATTTCGCCGGGCCTGTGGTTGAGACAGTGGGGAAGTCGTTACGCCATTCGTGCAGGTCGGAACTTACCCGACAAGGAATTTCGCTACCTTAGGATGGTTATAGTTACCACCGCCGTTTACTGGCGCTTAAGTTCTCCGCTTCGCCCCGAAGAGCTAACAGGTCCCCTTAACGTTCCAGCACCGGGCAGGCGTCAGTCCATATACATCGAATTACTTCTTCGCATGGACCTGTGTTTTTAGTAAACAGTCGCTTCCCCCTGCTCTCTGCGGCCATACAACGCTCCACCCGCGCGGGGCTTCACGTCTCCGGCCCCCCTTCTCCCTAAGTTACGGGGGCAATTTGCCGAGTTCCTTAACCACAGTTCGCCCGATCGCCTCGGTATTCTCTACCTGACCACCTGTGTCGGTTTGGGGTACGGGCCGCTAAGAACTCGCTAGAGGCTTTTCTCGGCAGCATAGGATCACTGACTTCACCTGAATCGGCTCGGCATCACGTCTCAGCCTATATGCACCGCGGATTTGCCTACGGCACGGCCTACACGCTTACCCCGGCACAACCACCGGCCGGGCTCAGCTACCTTCCTGCGTCACCCCATCGCTTGACTACTACCCGCCAGGTTCCCACGCTCCCCACCCTCAACCCGAAGGTCTTGGATGGTTTGGGTGGTTAGCACAACGAGGTTCGTCAGGGTCGCTCTTTCGCGGGTACGGGAATATCAACCCGTTGTCCATCGACTACGCCTCTCGGCCTCGCCTTAGGTCCCGACTCACCCAGGGCGGATTAGCCTGGCCCTGGAACCCTTGGTCATCCGGCGGAAGGGTTTCTCACCCTTCTTTCGCTACTCATGCCTGCATTCTCACTCGTGCCGTGTCCACAACTAGGTCACCCCGTCGCTTCACCCCCGGCACGACGCTCCCCTACCCATCCACACACCTGCACCAGATATCAAGACCTGGCGAAGTTGAAATGTGAATGCCACAGCTTCGGCGGTGTGCTTGAGCCCCGCTACATTGTCGGCGCGGAACCACTTGACCAGTGAGCTATTACGCACTCTTTAAAGGGTGGCTGCTTCTAAGCCAACCTCCTGGTTGTCTATGCGACCCCACATCCTTTTCCACTTAGCACACGCTTAGGGGCCTTAGCTGGTGATCTGGGCTGTTTCCCTCTCGACTACGAAGCTTATCCCCCGCAGTCTCACTGCCGCGCTCTCACTTACCGGCATTCGGAGTTTGGCTGATTTCGGTAAGCTTGTGGGCCCCCTAGACCATCCAGTGCTCTACCTCCGGCAAGAAACACGCGACGCTGCACCTAAATGCATTTCGGGGAGAACCAGCTATCACGGAGTTTGATTGGCCTTTCACCCCTAACCACAGGTCATCCCCCAACTTTTCAACGTTGGTGGGTTCGGCCCTCCACGCGGTCTTACCCGCGCTTCAGCCTGCCCATGGCTAGATCACTCCGCTTCGGGTCTAGAGCATGCGACTGAATACGCCCTATTCAGACTCGCTTTCGCTACGGCTCCCCCACCCGGGTTAACCTCGCCACATGCCACTAACTCGCAGGCTCATTCTTCAAAAGGCACGCCGTCACCCCGTAAGGCTCCGACGGATTGTAGGCGAACGGTTTCAGGTACTATTTCACTCCCCTCCCGGGGTACTTTTCACCATTCCCTCACGGTACTCGTCCGCTATCGGTCACCAGGAAGTATTTAGGCTTACCAGGTGGTCCTGGCAGATTCACGGCAGATTTCAGGAGTCCGCCGCTACTCGGGAACACCCACAGAAGACCAGCAGCTTTCACCTACCGGACTATCACCGTCTACGGTCAGCCATTCCAGACTGTTCGACTAACCACTGGCTTTGTAACTTCTCGACTGTGTGTCAGCACAATCAGCAGGGTCCCACAACCCCGACCACGCAACCCCTGACAGGTATCACACGCCGCCGGTTTAGCCTCGATCCGCTTTCGCTCGCCACTACTCACGGAATCACTAAATTGTTTTCTCTTCCTACGGGTACTGAGATGTTTCACTTCCCCGCGTTCCCCCCACACACCCTATGTGTTCAGGTGCGGGTGACATCACATGACTGATGCCGGGTTCCCCCATTCGGACACCCTGGGATCACAGCTTGGTTGACAGCTCCCCCAGGCCTATCGCGGCCTCCCACGTCCTTCATCGGCTCCTGGTGCCAAGGCATCCACCGTTCGCCCTTGACAACTTGACCACAAAGATGCTCGCGTCCACTGTGCAATTCTCAACAAACAACCAACCCACAACCCGAACAGTCCCACACCAATGACCCGGCAACCGCCGGCGGTATGCGAGACCAGGCCATGCCTGGCGCCACCCCGAGGCATCACCTCGGGCATCGGCTCTGAAGACAACAACCGTGGTTGTTCCTTCAGGACCCAACAGGGTGCTCTACGCCCTCCCCCAGCCGCACCAGGACTCCGCTCCACACCCACCCGAAGGCGAGCAGTACTAGAAGGATCCCGGCCGTTGCCGAGGAAAAACTAACCAGTGTCTCCGCCATCTGAGCACCCCACCACCACATTCGGGCGGCGCGGGCTCCATACCAGCTTTCGCTGGATGGTGCTCCTTAGAAAGGAGGTGATCCAGCCGCACCTTCCGGTACGGCTACCTTGTTACGACTTCGTCCCAATCGCCAGCCCCACCTTCGACGGCTCCCTCCACAAGGGTTGGGCCACCGGCTTCGGGTGTTGCCGACTTTCGTGACGTGACGGGCGGTGTGTACAAGGCCCGGGAACGTATTCACCGCAGCGTTGCTGATCTGCGATTACTAGCGACTCCGACTTCACGGGGTCGAGTTGCAGACCCCGATCCGAACTGAGACCGGCTTTTTGGGATTCGCTCCACCTCACGGTATCGCAGCCCATTGTACCGGCCATTGTAGCATGCGTGAAGCCCTGGACATAAGGGGCATGATGACTTGACGTCATCCCCACCTTCCTCCGAGTTGACCCCGGCAGTCTTCGATGAGTCCCCGCCATAACGCGCTGGCAACATCGAACGAGGGTTGCGCTCGTTGCGGGACTTAACCCAACATCTCACGACACGAGCTGACGACAGCCATGCACCACCTGTGACCGCCCCCGAAGGACCTTACATCTCTGCAAGTTTTGCGGCCATGTCAAACCCAGGTAAGGTTCTTCGCGTTGCATCGAATTAATCCGCATGCTCCGCCGCTTGTGCGGGCCCCCGTCAATTCCTTTGAGTTTTAGCCTTGCGGCCGTACTCCCCAGGCGGGGCGCTTAATGCGTTAGCTGCGGCACAGGGAACCGGAGAGGCCCCCCACACCTAGCGCCCAACGTTTACAGCGTGGACTACCAGGGTATCTAATCCTGTTCGCTCCCCACGCTTTCGCTCCTCAGCGTCAGTATCGGCCCAGAGACCCGCCTTCGCCACCGGTGTTCCTCCTGATATCTGCGCATTTCACCGCTACACCAGGAATTCCAGTCTCCCCTACCGAACTCTAGCCTGCCCGTATCGACCGCAGGCCTGGGGTTGAGCCCCAGGTTTTCACGGTCGACGCGACAAGCCGCCTACGAGCTCTTTACGCCCAATAAATCCGGACAACGCTCGCGCCCTACGTCTTACCGCGGCTGCTGGCACGTAGTTGGCCGGCGCTTCTTCTGCAGGTACCGTCACTTACGCTTCGTCCCTGCTGAAAGAGGTTTACAACCCGAAGGCCGTCATCCCTCACGCGGCGTCGCTGCATCAGGCTTCCGCCCATTGTGCAATATTCCCCACTGCTGCCTCCCGTAGGAGTCTGGGCCGTGTCTCAGTCCCAGTGTGGCCGGTCGCCCTCTCAGGCCGGCTACCCGTCGTCGCCTTGGTAGGCCATCACCCCACCAACAAGCTGATAGGCCGCGAGCCCATCCCAGGCCGAAAAACTTTCCACCACACACCATGCGACATGTGGTCATATTCGGTATTAGCCCCGGTTTCCCGGGGTTATCCCAAAGCCTAGGGCAGGTTGCTCACGTGTTACTCACCCGTTCGCCGCTCGAGTACCCCGAAGGGCCTTTCCGCTCGACTTGCATGTGTTAAGCACGCCGCCAGCGTTCGTCCTGAGCCAGGATCAAACTCTCCAACAAAAACTTTGTCGGACACAATGTCCTGGCAACAAAAGTGTTGCCAAAGGAATCCCAACCAGCAACCATCCGAAGACAGCCACCAGTCCGGGGTATAAAACAATTGGCACTGGCTTTACAAGCACCCTGTTGAGTTCTCAAAGAACAACCACACACCACACCGGAAACCCCCACCAGGAGGCCCCCGACCCGGGGCATTTCGTTCACCGCGCCCGCCGCTCTCGCGCCGGGCACTTTTACTACGTTACCGCACCGTCTCCGCCGTGTCAAACCGTGTGTCCCGGTCTGTCATGCTTCGTACGGGTTGGCGCCGCTGAGCACGCGCAGCAGCGAACCGCTGCGCTTGATCATCGGATTTGGCAGACCGGCCGCCGCGGTTTCCCGCTAGCTCGCCCGGTGCCCTGCCGGTCGACAACACTACCCGGTCGGTTCCGCTCCGCCAAATCCGCCCTGCGGCGTTTCGGCGGGCCCCGCCCGGACCGCTTCCCCGGGGACTGAACATCCCTTCGGATCCGGTCACCTGCTCGGATCGGCACCCCCGGGCTTTCGTCCCGTTTGCCCCGTTCCGCGCTGGCAGAGAGAAAGTTACGCGTCTGCGGGTTTGATCGTCAAATCCAGGGGAAGCGTCCCGCGTCACATCATCACCGGCACGCTATATCCGCAGCTCAGGACGCATGCGTCCGGAACTCGTCCAGCGCGGGCCGTGCTGCGCGGCGGCTAGCGGGGCCCGGAGGCGCGGCGGGCGGCACGCCAACCGCGCACGCCCAGGACGCCTGCGGTCGTACCGATGGCCAGGGACGCGGCGATGAGCAGCGCGTGCACCCAGAGGAAGCTCGTCGGCCCGCCCTCGCCGACGACCCCGGCGGACCAGGCCCGGGTGTCGTTCCAGATGGCGACCGCGAACCTCGGCCAGATCACCCAGGCCCACACCCCGACTCCGACCAGGAACAACGACCAACCGCGCGAGAGAACCATGGTCGGCGAGTATGCCAGCGGCACCGCGGCCGGGGTCAGAAACAGGTGACCGCGCCACCGATCGCCGGGTTCGCCCGCTCGTGCTGGTGGACCACGCCGTCGGGGCCGGTCATCGACCCGCCCCAGATCACGCAGCCGGCACGGACGTACCCGTGGACCGGTCCGGCCGCGTAACGCCGGCCACCTTCGTCGACCGAGAACGGAAGCCACTCCGGGTCCAGGTGGACCCGGGTGGGGGTGAGCGTCCCGGCGTACGCGGACTTCACGGTGACCGCACATCCGAACCCGGTCAGCAGGTTGCGCAGCAGGTGCACGGTGCCGAGCAGCTCGCCGGTGCCGGCGTCGCGGATCGGGTCCTGGTCGACGGTGGCGTATCCCGGGCCGCAGAGGGTGGACGGGGTCACCTCCGAGGCACGCGCGCCGGTGCCGGCGAGCGCGACGAGGACGGCCGCCACAGCCGTCGGGACACCGGTCAGCCGAGTGATTCGCCGCATCGGTACTTCCTTTCTCGATCCGCCTGGATGCGGGATCGAGAATGGTGCGCGCGGCGCCCGGAGCCGAATGTGCCGACGGCACATCAGCGCCCGATCTCCGGTGTGCCGATCGACCGCCACCCGGGCCTTGAGCTGGGTGGGAGGGTCGACGGGTCGGGATATGAGCTATCTCGCAGCACGGCCGGAGGATGAGGCCGGAATTGCTCCGGCGTTTCCTTGCGCGGTCCCGAGGGCACTGTCGACGATGCCGAGACGACATCGCGGAGGTGCCGACATGCAGCCGTTCAATCCATGGGCCTGGCGGGACCCTGCCGCGCTCGCCGGAGGCTACGACCAGACCGGTCCGGACGACGTGCCGCGGCAGCGCCCCGGGGGCGGCGACGACCGAGTGGACGCTCCCGGTCCGGGGACGCCGATCGACCTCGTCGGCTACCGGGTGGAGGCGACCGACGGCCGGATCGGCTCGATCGACGAGGCGAGCGAGGAGGCCGACGCCCGCTACCTGGTGGTCGACACCGGCCCGTGGATCTTCGGGAAGAAGGTGCTGCTGCCGGCCGGGACGGTGGACCGGGTCGACCACCTGGAGCGTGTCGTGCACGTGGACCGCACCCGGGACCAGGTGAAGAACTCCCCGGCGTTCGACCCCGACGACTTCGCGCGCGCCGAATACCGGGAGCGGGTCGGCACCTACTACTCGGAGAGCTACCGGCAGGGCTGAGCCGCGGGCGGGAGAGGGCAGCCGAAGGGCGACCGAACGGTTACCGTGTCAGGCATGGACCGGTCGCGCAGGTGTGCCCCGGAGACCCCTGCCGGTCTCCCGGGTCGTGCTGACGACGGCCGGGAGCAGATCCTCGACGTTCTTCGTGCCGGTGGGCTGCGGTTCCGCGCCGGCGGGCGATGGCGGCGCTCGTTCTGACGAGCCCGTTCCACCGATCCGGGTCACCCGGGTCGTTCCGCGCGTCCGCGCGTCCCGCCAGCGACCGGCACGAAAGGCGTACCACCATGTCCTCAGCACGCATGCTCACCGGCGACCGTCCGACCGGGCGGCTGCACCTCGGCCACTACGTCGGCAGCATCGCCAACCGGGTGCGGCTGCACCAGCGCTACGAGAGCTTCTTCATCATCGCCGACCTGCACATGCTCACCACGCGGAACACCCGCGCCGACATCGAGCAGGTGGCCCGCAACGCCCGCGAGATGGTCACCGACGTCCTCGCCGCCGGCGTCGAGCCGGAGCGCGCCACGTTCTACCTCCAGTCGGCGATCCCCGAGGTCGGTGACCTGAACACGCTGTTCCAGAACCTGGTCACGGTGCCGCGCCTGGAGCGGGTGCCGTCGCTCAAGGAGATGACCCGGGACGCCGGCAAGGACGAGATGCCGTACGGCCTGCTCGGCTATCCGGTCCTCCAGGCGGCCGACATCCTCTGCGTGAAGGGGCAGGTCGTGCCGGTGGGGAAGGACAACGCCGCGCACGTCGAGGTGACCCGGGAGATCGCCCGCCGCTTCAACCACCTCTACGGCGAGGTCTTCCCGGTGCCCGACATGATCATGTCCGAGACGCCCACGCTCGTCGGCACCGACGGGGCCGGGAAGATGAGCAAGAGCAAGGGGAACGCGATCGCGCTCGCCGACGACGCGGCGACCGTGCGGCGCAAGGTGATGGGGATGTACACCGACCCGAACCGGGTGCGCGCCGACGTGCCGGGCACGGTCGAGGGGAACCCGGTGTTCGCGTACCACGACGTGTTCAACACCGACCGGGCGCAGGTCGAGGACCTCAAGTCACGGTACCGGGCGGGACGGGTCGGTGACGTCGAGGTCAAGGAGGCGCTCGCCGCCGCGCTCGAGAGGTTCCTCGACCCGATCCGGGAGCGGCGGGCCCGGTTCGAGGCACAGCCCGGCCTGGTCGACGAGCTGATCGTCGCCGGCACCGAACGGACTCGGGCGCAGGTGCACGCCACGCTCGTCGAGGTCCGCCGGGCGATGGGCCTGACCAGCGCGTACACCCAGGTTCGGCGGCGGGCCGAGCGCTACCGCAAGGCCGCCGCCACGCCGGCCTGACGTTCCGGGTACGCCGACCGGCCGGTCCGGGTTACGCGCTTGCGCCACCCCCGGGCCGGCCGGTTACGCTGCCGGCATGAGCAGCTCGCAGGCGTACCCGACGGCGTCCCCCGACGTCCGGCTCGGCGCGCTGCGACGCCGGCGGTCCCGCGACCGCCTGCGCTGAGCCTTCCTCTCCTGCGACCGGCGGATCGAGCCGCCGGTCGTCGTCGATCGTCCTCGCTCCGCCGCCTTCCTATCCGGTGATCCGCGCGGCGGATCGAGCGAGATCGGCGTACCCATGGATCTTGAAAAGGTGTTGTCCGACCGGCTGGCGCCGGCGTTCGCGGCGGTGGCCGGCGGGCCGGTGGACCCGGTGGTGCGGCGGTCGCAGCACGCGGACTTCCAGTCCGACGCGGCGCTCGCGCTGGCCCGGCGGCTCGGCCGGCCGCCGCGGGCGATCGCCGCGGAGGTACGGGACCGCGCGGAGCTGGCCGACCTCTGCGCGGCCGTGGAGGTCTCCGGTCCGGGCTTCCTCAACCTGACCGTGGCCGACCGGGCGCTCGGCGACCTGGTCTCCGCGCTGGCCGCCGACAGCCGGCTCGGGGTGCCGGTGGTCGCCGAGCCGGAGACGGTGGTGGTCGACTACTCGGCGCCGAACGTGGCGAAGGAGATGCACGTCGGTCATCTGCGCTCGACAGTGATCGGGGACGCGGCGGCGCGGTTGCTGGAGTGGCTGGGCCACCGGGTGTCGCGGGCCAACCACCTCGGCGACTGGGGCACGCCGTTCGGGATGCTGATCGAGCACCTGGTGGACCTGGGCGAGGCGGAGGCGGCGCAGGAGCTGTCGATGGGCGACCTGGACGCGTTCTACACGGCGGCGCGGGCGAAGTTCGACGCCGACGAGGCGTTCCGGGAGCGGTCGCGGTTGCGGGTGGTGGCGTTGCAGGGCGGCGACCCGGCGACGGTGCGGCTGTGGCGGCTGCTGGTGGCGCAGTCCGAGAGCTACTTCCTGACCGTCTACGACCTGCTCGACGTCACCCTCTCCCGGGCCGACTTCCGGGGCGAGAGCAGCTACCACGACCTGCTCGCGCCGACGGTCGACGAGTTGGACCGGCTCGGCCTGCTGCGCCGCAGCGACGGCGCGGACTGCGTGTTCCCGCCCGGGTCGGTGGGCCGGGACGGCGAGCCGCTGCCGCTGATCGTGCGCAAGTCGGACGGCGGCTACGGCTACCCGGCGACCGACCTGGCCGCGTTGCGGCACCGGACCGGCACGCTGGGCGCGACCCGGCTGCTCTACGTGGTCGGGCTGCCGCAGCGGCGGCACTTCGAGATGGTCTTCGCTTCCGCCGGTCAGGCCGGTTGGCTGGCCCCGCCGGCCCGGGCCGAGCACGTCGGGTTCGGCTCGATCCTCGGGCCGGACGGGCGGATGCTGCGCAGTCGGGCCGGCGGGGCGGTGAAGCTGGTCGGGTTGCTGACCGAGGCCGTGGAACGGGCCACGGCGCTGGCCCGCGAGCGCAACCCGGAGCTGGGCGAGGCGGAGGCGGCCGAGGTGGGCCGCGCGGTCGGCATCGGGGCGATCAAGTACGCCGACCTGTCCGGTGACCGGCACAAGGACTACGTGCTGGACTGGGAACGGATGCTGGCGCTGGACGGGAACACCGCGCCGTACCTCCAGTACGCGTACTCCCGGATCCGGTCGATCTTCCGGCGGGCCGGCGTGGCGGCCCGGCCGGACGCGGCCGTGGAGCCGGCGGAGCCGGCCGAGCGGGCGCTCGCGATCGAGCTGCTCGGGTTCCCGGCGGTGGTCGACGAGGTGGCCGGCAGCCTGGAGTTCCACCACCTGGCCGCGTACCTGCACCGGCTGGCGTCCGCGTTCAGCGCGTTCTACGAGCGCTGCCCGGTGCTGCGGGCGGAGGGGGCGGTGCGGGAGAGCCGGCTGGTGCTGTGCGACGTGACCGCGCGGGTGCTGCACCAGGGCCTGCACCTGCTGGGCATCCGCACCCCGGAGCGGTTGTGAGCGGGCCGGGTCAGCGGGGCAGCCAGGACTGCACCTCGACCACGTTGCCCTCGGGGTCGCGCAGGTAGGCGGAGCGGACGCCCCAGCCGGGACGGTCGGCCGGTTCGACCAGGACCGGCCCGGCGGGCAGCGCGGCGACGGCGGCGTCCACGTCGGGCACCGGCACCACGACGAGCACGCCACCGTCGCCGCGACCGATCGGCAGCACGGCCTCGGCGGCCCGCCGGCCGAGCAGCGCGAGCACGGTCTCGTCTCCGGCGTCGAAGCTCGCGTACTCGAACTCGCCGACCACCTTCTCCGGCTCGCCGAGCAGGGCGGTGTAGAAGGCCAGGGTGGCCGGGAAGTCGTCGGTGACGACGCGGGGATGCACGCTCATGGTCGGACCCTAACGGCCACCGCCGGCCGTTAACCGATTCAGTCGGCGGCGTCGACGCCGCCAAACTCGTGACGTCATCGATAACGTTCGAATAACGCGGTGTTTCCGACGCTTGACGCTCGTCACCTTAACCGGTTCAGTGACTCCTGGCGACGGCCGGGACATCGACGGGTGCCGTCGCCGCTCGGTCGCCGCCGGCCCTCGGCGGCACAGCTGCGGAGGTTCCCATGACACTGCGCATCCGCCGGACCGCCGTCGCGCTCGTCGCCGCGCTGGCGGCCGGTGCGCTGTCCGCCCCACCGGCGGTCGCCGGCGGCCGGCAGGCGGCACCCGAACCACCGGCCCGGCACGCCGAGGCGGCGTTCGTGGTCCGCGACGGCACCCGGCTGAGCGTCGCCGGCCGGCCGTTCCGGTTCGCCGGGCCCAACATGTACTGGCTGGGCCTGGACGAGAACGTCGGCGGCACCGACCCGGCCGACCCACCGGCCGTCGACTACCCCACCTACTTCCGGATCCGGGACGGGCTCACCACCGCCCGGCGAACGGGCGCCACCGTGGTCCGCGCCCACACGCTCGGCGTGTCCACCGGAAACCCGAAGTCGCTCGAACCCGCGCTCGGCCAGTTCAACCCCGAGGCGTTCGACCGCATCGACTACGCGGTCGCCGAGGCACGCCGGCAAGGGCTGCGGCTGATCGTCCCGCTCACCGACAACTGGCAGTACTACCACGGCGGCCGCTACGACTTCCTGCGCTGGCTCGGCCTGAGCACCGCCGACGACGGCGCGCTGTTCTACACCGATCCCGGCGCCCGGGCCGCGTTCAAGCAGTACGTCCGCACGCTGCTCACGCACGTCAACCCCTACACCGGCAAGCGGTACACCGACGATCCGACGATCATGGCGTGGGAGCTGGGCAACGAACTCAACGGGATGACCGGCGACTGGGTCGACGACCTCGCCGGCCACGTCAAGACGCTCGCCCCCCGACAACTCGTCGCCGCCGGCAGCCAGCACGGCACCGACCCTGCCGTCCTGGCCTCGCCGCACGTCGACATCAGCGACTCGCACTACTATCCGCCCACCGCCGCCGGCATCGCGGCCGACGCCGCCACGGCCACCGCCGCCGGCAAGGTCTACGTCGCCGGCGAGTACGGCTCCGGCCAGGCCACCGACGAACTGCTGGACCAGGTCGCGGCCAACCCGGACGTGAGCGGCGCGTTGTTCTGGTCGCTCTTCGGCCACCACGACCACTCCGGCTTCGTGCCGCACGGCGACGGCTTCACCGTGCACCACCCGGGCGACACCCCGGCGATGCGCGAGGCGGTCGCCGCGTTGACCCGCTTCGCCGCGACGATGTCCGGACGCCCCGCGCCGGCGGTGACCGGTGACCGCCCGCTGCTGACCGCGCTCGACGCCGACTACGGCATCACCACGCTGCGCTGGCGGGGCACCGCGGGCGCGGCCGGCTATCTGGTGCAGCGACGCGGCCCCGGCGGTGCCTGGGCCACCGTCAGCGGCACCCGGCCGTTGAGCGCCGACGACGCTCCCTGGTACGACCTGACCACGCCCGCCGGCCGGGTCACCTACCGGGTGGTGGCGGTCGACGGCACCGGCGCCGCGGTGGCCGTGTCCGCGCCGGTCGGCACCGACGCGAGCAGCGACCAGGTGTACGACCCGCTGGAGGACTGGTTCGTCAGCGCCGGGCACAGCGACTCGCTGCGCCGCACGCCGACCGCCGACGGGGTGCTCGTCGCGCCCGTTCGCGGCCGGCCGGGCGAACTGCGCTACCGGCGGGACGACCTGACCGCCGCCACCGTCACGGTCGCCTCGGCCGGACGTCCCCGGGCCGTGGTCGAGGTGTCCGCCGACGGCACGACCGCGTGGCACGCGGTGCGGCCCCGCGTCGACCGGGTCGGCCACGGCCGGTACGCGCTCTCGGTCAGCGGCCTGCGCCGGGTCGACGGGATCCGGGTGGTGTGGCCGCGGGACGCCCGCTTCGCGGTCGCCTCGGTCGCGTTGTCCGCCCGGTCGGACTCGGTGACCAGCACCGTGCCCGGCGCGTTCGCGTTGACCGCGCCGGCCCCGGACGCGACAGACGTGAGCCGGCTGGCGGCGCTGGACTGGTCCGCCGCGCCGGGCGCCGCGTACTACTCGCTGACCGTGTCCGAGCACGCCGACCTCAGCGCGCCGCTGGTGGCGGTGTCCGGCCTGCGTACGCCTGGTTTCACGCCGACCACGGCGTGGCCCGCCGGAGCCACCCTGCACGTGCGGGTCACCGCGACCAACGGGTACGGCTCGACGGTGACGGACGCCGCGTTCACCACCCGCGCCGACCTGCCCGGGGTGGTGGTCGACGACTTCGACACCTACCCGTCGGACGAGGCGCTGACCGCCGCCTACCCGCGCAACAGCGGCGGCGACCCGATCACGACCACGCTGGCCCCGGCCGGCGAGGGCAGCGGGCACAGCATGCGGCTGAGCTGGACCCCCGGCGCCAGCGGCTACGCGGGCGTCATCCACAACCTGCCGGCGGCGCAGGACTGGCGCGGCACCACCGGGCTGCGGATGTGGGTCGAGCCGGGCGCCGACGGGCAGCAGCTGACCGTCCAGTTCGTCGCGTCCGGCTTCTACTGGGAGAAGACGCTGACGTTCACCGGGACCGAAGCCCGGGTGGTGGAGGTGCCGTTCGCCGACTTCGCCCCGCCGCCGTGGGCCACGCCCGGCCCGCTCGACCTGGGCGCGGTCACGCAGTTGTCGCTCTACCCCGGCGGCGCGACCGGTCCGAGCAACCTGCGGCTGGACTCCCTGGGCGCGTACGCGAGGTGACCGTGGGCGTCGGGCCGGGGCCGTCGTGCCCCGGCCCGACCGCGTCACGGGGCCGCGTGGGTCCTGCGGAGCGGATAGCGTGAGCGTCGGCCGGACGAGGGAGGCGACCATGGCGGATCGGCGGGCGGTGCTGGCACCGGGGCGCGGCTACGACACCCGGGGCCCGCTCTTCGTCTATCTCGGTGAGGCGTTGCGCCGGCTCGGCTTCGAGGTGCACGAGGTGACTTGGCAGCGGCTGGACCAGCTGCGCCCGGAGGCGGCGTCCGGCTTCGTGGCCGAGCAGCTCACGCCGGTCCTCGACGACGGCGTCGACCTGCTGGTCGGCAAGTCGCTGGGCAGCTTCGCCGCCCCACTCGCGGCCGACCGGGGCATCCGGGCCGTCTGGCTGACCCCGCTGCTGACCGACCCGGCCGTCCACGACCCGTTGGGGCGGGCCACCGCGCCGTTCCTGCTGGCCGGCGGCACCGCCGACACCCTCTGGAACGGCGAGGTGGCCCGCCGGCTCACCCCGCACGTGGTCGAGGTGGCGGATGCCGACCACTCGATGATGGTGCCGGGTCCGCTGGCCCGCTCCGCCGAGGTGCTCGGCCGGGTCTGCACCGCCGTCGAGGAGTTCGCCGCCGGCTAGGGCCCCGGCCGGGTGGCTTGGCCGTCCAGCCAGAGCAGGTCGCTGTCATCGCGGTGCGCGCCGGTGGAGCCGACGTGCTTGGCGCTGATCCGGGGTCCGTTTCGGATCACGTGGGCCAGAGCCATGGCGTGCCCGCGTCCCAGCCCGTAGTCGTTCTTCAGCCAGTCCACGATGACACCCGCCTTCACCCCTGCCTCTCCGTAACCGCGTTGCTCCGCCTCCTGGACGAGCACGCGTGGGGTCTTGCCGGTCCGGTTCTCGATCGCGTCGAGGTACGCCTGGAAGGACATGCCCACAGCCTGCTTCACCGCCGGACGGCGATCAAGGCGGCTGCGAAACACGGGCATTGACCCACAGGCAACGATCCCTGTCCGGATCTGACCGGTCTGTCGCCGCCCGGATGTCGGGATCGCGACCCAGCACTACCGCCACCCGTTCCCCGGCCCGACAGTGCACACGGCCGGAGGGGGTGGGGGGATTGGGGCAGCCGACGGGCGAGTCCGTCATGATCCAGGACTGGTTCAGCGTGCCACGGGTGTCCGCCGTGGATCGGGCCGCGATCTACGGCGATCGCACCCAGGACCCGCGGGTGGAGTTCGTCGCGCTGACCGTCAGGTACCTGGTCGACGCGCAGGCCACCCGGTCGATGACACGTGACCGCGTGCTGCAGGCGATGGCCGGCCGGATCACCGCCGACAACGTCTGGGACCTGGTCCGGATGCTGGCCCGGCTGGGACTGGCCGACGAGTTCTTCGACCTGGCCACCTCCGACGTCGACAACGACGGCGCGTTCCGCCGCTTCCTGCTCGGGCTGGACCCGGTGCTGATCGACGCGATCCGCCACTACGACGCGTGGAGCGGGATCAACCCGAAGGTGTTCCTGGACGGCTTCTTCGTCGGTGTCGGCGAGTCCGTCGCCACGGTCGTGGTCGACCTGGGCAAGCTCGTGCAGCTGATCGGCCGCCTTCAACAGGAGCAGATGACCACGCTGATCGTGCTGACCGTCGACCCCCGGGCCGGGCTGGCCCGCCTCGCCGACCAGGCCACCGTGGTCCGCGAGGCGCTGGCCGGGATCGTCACCGCGCTGGACCCGACCACCGTGCCCGAGCGGCTCCTGGCGCTGTGGCGCGGCTGGGTCGCCGAGTTCGCCCGGCACCTGGAGAACCTCGACCCGTTTGCCGCCGGCAAGCTGCTCGGCCGCATCGCCGGCGACCTCTACCAGATACTGACCGGCCTGGTGCACCTGGTCCGGCTGCTCGGCGGCGTGGCGGTACGCGCCGCGGTCCGCTACGTGCCGCTGCTGATCGTCGGCGCCCGCCAGGCCGCCGCCGACGTCCGCCTGCTGACCGGCCGGATCGCCGCGCTGCTCGTCGCGGTCGGGCGGGCGGCGATCCTGGCCACGCCGCAGGTCGGGCTGGCGGTGCTGCGCACGCTCTTCCCGCCGAAGGTGCTGGAGGCGTTGTTCCGGGAGGGCCGGGCGCTGCTCGCCGACGCCGAGCTGACCCTGACCGTGTTCAACCAGGCCGCGCACGCCGAGGCGTTCGCCGGGGCCGGCGCCGGCGCCCGGCTCAGCGCGATGGTCAGCGCGGACGGCAAACCGCTGCTGATGGCCTGCATGTCGGAGACGGTGTCGTCGGCCGGCCGGTCGGCCAGCCGGGCCGAACTGAACGAGGCGCTCGACGAGATCATCAAACGGATCGACGACCTGCGCGAGCTGAAGCCGCCCAAGGCGCCCCGTGACATCCGCGCCGCGGCGGTGCGCGCCGCCATCGCCAAGCAGCTGGAACAGCGCCTCACGACCGTGTTCAACCGGGTCCTGCAGACCGTGGCGTACGAGGAGTTCCGCGCGCTGCGCAAGGCCGGGCAGGCGCAGCCCTGGCGACTCGGCCAGGCGGTGCACCGGCGGATGGCGGCCGAGATCACCCAGCTACTGGGCGGTTCGCCCGGGCTTCAGCCGTTCGCGGAGAAGTCGCTCGCCACCGTCGTCGAGGCGGTCGCCAAGGCCAACCCGGAGCTGGGCGCGGCGATGCGGGGCTCGGAGACGGTGCTGCGGCAGACCGTGGCGCAGATGCTGCTCGGCCACCCGGACCGGGACCTGCTGCTGCGTCTCGTCGGCTTCACCGGCAACCCCTCCGCGAAGGGTGCGGAGAAGGCGCTCGCCTCGCACCTCGCCGAGCGGTTCGGCTGGAAGGCGTCCACCACGGTCGGCGAGCTCCGCTCCGACCTGTTGCTGGTCGACCCGGAGGCGGCCCGGGTGACGAACGTCGACTGGACGTCGTCGACGAAGCTGGAGCGCTTCGAGAAGACCTGGGGCACCGTCGCCGACGACCTGGGCGAGACGTTCGACGGCCGGTGGGAGGCGCTCGCCGAGGCGTACGGGCGGGCCGCCAAGGGCGGGGTGCCGGAGCAGGTCGTCGCCGGCCTGGAGGAGCTGACCGCGCACGCCGTGCGGGAGACGGTCGTCCGGCAGGCCGCCCTCAGTCAGTTGTTCCCCGGGTTCTTCGTCACCTCGCACGAGATGACGTACCAGGGCCTGCACTCCCTGTTCAAGATTCCACTGTAGAAGGAGCACCGATGGGAAGAGTCGTCGTCGCCGAGGCCGATCCGGCGACGCTGGGGTTCAGCAGCGCACCCTCCGACCGCTACGTCTACTCGAACTACTTCGTGCCGGTCCAGCTCACCTTCGGCGACGGCGAGACGCCCGTGCTGCCGTTCTACGTGAAACAGGCGTTGATCGAGGCGATCCGCTACGGCGGGCTCTCCCGGGACCGGTTGCCGCACCTGTTGAAGGAACTCGGCCTGTCCGAGGTGTGGAAGGCCAACGGGATGGACGCCGCCGAGGACGCGCTGCCCGGCACCGACTCGGGCATGACGTACCGCGAGCCGCCGGCCCGGCGCCAGACGGTGCTCGGCGACCAGGAGGCGGAGTTCGTCGCCGGGCTGCTTCAGTCCGACGTCGGCATCGCGTTCCTCGACCGGACCCGGATCCGCCCGGTGGGCTTCGCGCTCGGCGAGCACGTCTACGCGCTGGCGCTCGCCCCCGGCGAGGAGGCGGTGCTGGAGCAGCGCACCTACACCAAGCGCGAGCTGACCCTGGAGGAGCAGAACGAGACGGAGCAGCAGACCGACATCGAGCTGACCAGCGCACTCACCACCGAACTCCAGGAAGGCTTCGAGCGGCAGAAGTCGCTGACCGACACCTGGGGGCTCAACGCCAGCCACACCGGGCAGTACACCAGCCCGACCGGGGTGTGGGGCACGTTCAACGCCAGCCACACCATCGGCTACACCCGCAGCGTCACGGCGGCGAGCCAGGAGACCAGCCGCCGCGCGGTCAAGGACAGCCAGAGTGCCACCTCGAAGGTCGCCGCCCGCTACCGCACCCAGCACAAGACCGACTTCAAGCTGGTCAGCGAGACCGGCATGGAGTCGACCTCGAAGCGGACCGTACGCAACCCGAACCGGGTCACCCCGATCACGCTGCACTACTTCAAGGTGCTGCAACGGCTCGAACTGGCCCACGAGCGGTACGGCGCGCGGGTGTGCTGGGCGCCGACGGTCAAGGACCCGGCCCTCGCCTTCGCCCGGAAGATCACCGACGGGCGGCAGCGGATCCGCGAGAACGCGCTCACCGCACTGCCCCCGATGCCGGTCAAGCCGGAGCGGCCGGCGCCCGGCGCGCCCGCGGCGGTGGAGACCCGCACCATCTACTCGCCCGTGGTGACGCTGGACAAGTGGGGCTTCACCGGCGACATGAGCGCCGACTACGACATCGACATCGCGTTCGACAGCGGCTGGGAGTGGGACGGCGACATCGAGACCATCAGGCAGAACCTCAACCTGATCACCCGCCGGCCGCCGTCCGGCATCGCGGCCCGGGTGGTCGGCGTGCCGCTGGTCACCGACGCCGACGGCCGCCCGGTGCTGCGGGTCCGCGTCCACGTCGGCGCCGCCAGCTGGCTCGGCGGTCCCGGTGCCGACGTGCAGCTCGCCGCCATGTTCCGGCGCACCCCGTCGGTGGTGAACCAGAACGCCGACGACGCCGCGTACAACGCGCTGGTCGCGGGCTACCTCACCGACCTGAAGGAGTGGCAGGACCGGCGCGACGAGGCGCTGGCGGACGCCGAGACGGCCGGGGACGACTTCGAGGCGCGGCTGCGCGCCGGGTTCTCGCCGGTCAACGAGATGGTGTCGCAGATCGTCGACACCCACTTCCCGGCCAGCGTGCGGGACGAGGCGTGGGAGATCGACTTCTGGCACCGGGTCTTCGACTGGGAGCGGGCCTCGTTCGTCACGTACCCCGGCTGGTGGTCCGGCGGCGACGCCCGCGCCCCGGAGCGCGACCCCGACGACTTCCTCAACGCCAGCTGGGCGAAGCTCTACCTGCCGGTGCGCGCCGGTATGGAACTGGCCGCGCTGCGGTGGATCTTCGGCAAGGCGGTGGCCACCCGGCTGTCCGGTGAGGTGGAGCGGATCCTGGCCGACTTCGTCGACGAGCTGGCCGCGTTCCGCACCGACCACCTCGGCACCGCCGACGAGATGCCGGAACTGACCACCGAGTGCCAGGAGGTGCCGGAGAAGGTCTACTGCCTGGCGAAGTGGAGCGAGCTGATGCCCACCGACGGCACCCACCTGGAGGTGGTTCAGGGCGCCACCACCGCCGCCGACGCGGTCACCAGCCGGGAGATCACCGACGCGGAGGCGCTGCGGGCGGCGCTGCTCGACGGCGAGGTGCAGACGAACCGGCTGCGAACCAAGGCGTACGACCAGTTCACCGAGCCGGCCGACGTCGACATCCACCTCGGCGCCGCCCCCGGCGGGCCGGCGGCGTAGGCGACCGGCGCACCGGCTCCGGCGTCCCACCCGCCGGAGCCGGGCGCTCAGCGCTCCACGATGTTGTTGTTCTCGTCGATGCCGTGGGTCCGCCAGTAGACGTCCCACTCGTCGTCGACGTGCCGCGGCTCCTTGCCCTCCGGGTAGCGGACGTAGGGCGGGGTCGGCTCCTGACCGTTCGGGAAGCAGGCGCTGCCGCCCTGCGCGCCCACCGCGATGGCCGGGTATTCACCGCTGCCGCAGATGGACTCCTCGAACGAGCAACCGGTGGTGAGCATCAGCGCGCTCAGGCCGACCGCGGCCAGGGCGATCGAGATTCGGGTTCGCATGGGCAGAATTCTCGTCGCCCCGGCCGCTCCCGCCATCCGTACGGGTACTCAGTCGTTGGGGTGCAGCAGCACCTTCGTCCAGCCGTGCTCGCGCCGGTCGAAGTGCCCGTACGCCTCCGGCGCCTCGGCCAGCGGCAGCTCGTGCGAGACGAGGAACGACGGCTGGGCGCGCCCGGCGATGATCAGGTCACGGAGCTGCCGGTTGTAGCGCATCACCGGGGCCTGGCCGGTGCCCATCCGCTGGCCCTTCGTGAAGAAGGTGCCGTACTGCCAGCCGATGCGACCCTCCTGCGCCTGCTTGTCCGGGCCGTTCGGGTCCTGCGGCACGTAGACGCCGACCACGCCGATCCCGCCGGTCGAGCGGACCACGCTGACCAGGTTGTCCAGCACCAGTTCCGGGTGCTCGTCGCCGGACGGGTCGTGGGCCTGGTAGCCGACGGCCTCCACGCCGCAGTCGGCGCCCACGCCGTCGGTGGCGTCCATGATCTGCTGGACCGGGTCGCCCTCGGCGAAGTTGATCGGGAGCGCGCCGAGCTTGCCGGCCATGGCCAGGCGGTCGGGCTCCTTGTCCACCACGAACACCCGGTCGGCGCCCTTGATCATCGCGCTGTGGGCGGCCATCAGCCCGACCGGGCCGGCGCCGAACACCGCGACGGTGTCGCCCGGGGCCTGCCCGGCCAGCTCGGTGCCGTGCCAGCCGGTCGGGAAGATGTCCGACAGCATGGTGAAGTCGTTCTCGTGCTCGGTGCCGGACGGCAGGCGCAGCAGGTTGAAGTCCGCGTACGGCACCCGCAGGAACTGGGCCTGCCCTCCGTCGTACGGGCCCATGTTGGCGTAGCCGTAGGCCGCGCCGTCCATCCCCTCGGTCGGGTTGGTGCGCAGGCAGAAGCTGGTCCAGCCGTGCAGGCAGTTGCGGCAGGTGCCGCAGGCGATGTTGAACGGCACGGAGACCCGGTCGCCCACAGTGATCCGGGTGAGCGCGTCGCCGACCGCCTCGACGACGCCCATGTTCTCGTGGCCGAGGATCTTGCCTTCCTCGACCGCTGTGCGTCCCTCGTACATGTGCAGGTCGGAACCGCAGATGTTGGTGGTGGTGACGCGGATGATCGCGTCGGTGGGCGCCTGGATGGTGGGGTCGGGCCGGTCCTCGACGACGACGTCGCGGGGACCTCGGTAGACAAGTGCCTTCACGGTGAACCTCCGGATCGGGTCAGCCGAGGGCGCGGAGGCGCTCGGCCAGGGTGTCGCGGTAGAAGTCGATGAAGCCGTCCGGGTCCGGGCCGGCGTTCTGCAGCACGAGGTGGTCGAAGCCCGCGTCGACGTACGTGCGGACCGCCGCCACGTGGGTCTCCGGGTCGGGGCCGACCGCGAACTGCTGCCGGATGTCGTCCTCGGTGACGGTGCGGGAGGCGGCCTCGAAGTTCACCGGGTTTGGCAACTCGGCCATCACCTTCCAGCCGGTCACCGCCCACCGGCTGGTCTCCCAGGCCGCGCGTACCGCCTGCTGCTCGTCGGGCGCCCAGGCCACCGGCACCTCGGCGTAGCGCGGGCCGTCACCGCCACCCTTCTGGTACGCCTCGACCAGGTCGGGCTTCGGCTCGGTGGCGAACAGCCCGTCGCCGTACTCGGCGGCGATCGCGGCGGACACCGGACCGCTCGCCGCCACCGCGATCACCGGCAGGTCGTCGGGCAGGTCGAACACGCGCGCGTCCTCCAGTTGGAGGTACTTGCCCTCGTACGAGCGGTAGCCGCCCCGCCAGAGCAGCCGGATGATCTCCAGCGCTTCGCGCAGCCGCTCGTGCCGCCCCCGTACGCTCGGGAAACCCTGACCGACGACGTGCTCGTTGAGTCGCTCCCCCGCGCCCACGCCGAGCGTGAACCGGCCGTCGGAGACGATGGCCAGGGTGGCCGCGGCCTGCGCGATGATCGCCGGGTGGTAGCGCACGGTCGGGCAGGTGACGCCGGTGGCGAGGCCGATCCGCTCGGTCTTCGCGGCGATCGCGCCGAACACGGTCCAGGTGAACGACGAGTGTCCCTGCCCGTCGAGCCAGGGGTGGAAGTGGTCGCTCATCTCGACGAAGTCGAAGCCGGCCTCCTCGGCCCGGACCGCCTGGCGGATGAGGTCCTTGGGTCCGAATCCCTCGCTGGACAGCTTGTAACCGATCTTCATGGCGTTTCCCGACTCTGGGGGACTGGCACCTCTCTGACCTTTCCACCCAGGCGCGTCGGAAACAGGCGGACCGGAAAAATCTCCTGACCGATGGCTCAGGCGCGCGACGGCTCGCCACCCGGGCCGGACTCCCCCGACGCAGTTACGGCCCATCAACCGCCGGAGGCGACGCATCCGCGAGGACCAAGATGGTCTTTTCCTGGCAGGTGCACGCCGGTAGGGTGCCTGGCGTGACGATGTTCCGGATCGGGGAGGCCGCCGAACTGCTCGGCGTGAGCGCCGACACGGTGCGCCGCTGGGTCGACGCGGGCCGACTGCCGGCGTCCCGCGACGAGCAGGGCCACCGGGTGATCGACGGCGTCGAGCTGGCCGGGTTCGTCCGCGCCCAGGCGGGCGAGGCGAACGGCACGTCCGAGGAGTCCTCGGCGCGCAACCGGCTGCGGGGGATCGTGACCGCGGTCGCCAAGGACACCGTGATGGCCCAGGTGGACATCCAGGCCGGTCCGTTCCGGATCGTCTCGTTGATGAGCCGGGAGGCGGTCGAGGAGCTGGGGCTGCGGGTCGGGTCGGTCGCGGTCGCGGTGATCAAGTCGACGACGGTGGTGGTGGAGCGATCCGCCCCGACCCACCGGACACGGGCCGGCGGATGAGCCGGGGCACCCGGGATTCCCGAGGAGGAGCACGTGGTGGGTAGACGTCTCGCGCGCGCCGCGCTGGCCGGGGTGACCGCCCTGGCGATGGCGGGGCTGGCCGGCTGCGGCACCGACGAGGCAGGCTCCGCGCCGAGCGGTTCGGCCTCCGGGGTGACCGGCACGGTGACGGTGTTCGCGGCGGCCTCACTGACCGAGTCGTTCACCACCATCGGCAAGGATTTCGAGGCCGCGAACCCCGGCGTGAAGGTCACGTTCAACTTCGCCGGCAGCTCGGCGCTGGCCAACCAGATCGACCAGGGCGCGCCGGCGGACGTGTTCGCCTCCGCCGCGCCGAAGAACATGCAGTCGGTCGTCGACGCCGGCAACGCCGACGGCAGCCCCACCACGTTCGTCCGGAACCAGCTCGTCATCGCCGTGGCCAAGGGCAACCCGAAGGGCGTCCGGGCGCTGGCCGACCTCACCAGGCCCGGCCTGAAGGTGGCGGTCTGCGCCGAGCAGGTGCCCTGCGGCGCGGCCGCGACCAAGGCCCTGGCCGCCGCGCGGGTCGCGCTCACCCCGGTCACCCTGGAGCAGGACGTCAAGGGCGCCCTGTCCAAGGTGAAGCTCGGTGAGGTGGACGCCGCGCTGGTCTACCGGACCGACGCCCGGGCGGCCGCCGCCGACGTCGACGGCGTGGAATTCCCCGAATCCGCCGAGGCGATCAACGACTACCCCATCGTGGTGCTGAAGAACGCCCCCAACCGGACCGCCGCCCAGGCCTTCGTCGCCTACGTCCGCTCGGACCAGGGCACCTCCGTCCTGACGGCCGCCGGCTTCCAGGCTCCCTGACCGACGATGACCTCGACCGGCGCCCACGACACGGCGGCCCGCCCCGAACCGGGCGCGCCGCCGCGTCGCCGTCGGGCGCAACGGGTGCCGGCGGCCCTGCTGGGGCCGGCGCTGCTGGGGCTGCTGTTCCTGGTGCTGCCGCTGGCCGGCCTGGTGCTCCGGGCCCCGTGGGCCAGCCTGCCGCAACGGCTCACCGAGCCCGGCGCGTTGACCGCGTTACGGCTGTCGTTGCAGACCGCCACCGCCGCCACCGTCGTGTGCCTGCTGCTGGGCGTACCCCTGGCCTGGTTGCTGGCCCGCGCCCGGTTCCCCGGCCGCCGGTTGGTCCGGGCGCTGGTCACGGTCCCGCTGGTGCTGCCGCCGGTGGTCGGCGGGGTGGCGCTGCTGCTGGTGTTCGGACGGCGAGGGCTGCTCGGCGAGTGGCTGGACTCGACGTTCGGCTTCACGCTGCCGTTCACCACCACCGGCGTGGTCGTCGCGGAGGCGTTCGTCGCGATGCCGTTCCTGGTCATCGCCGTGGAGGGCGCGCTGCGCGGCGCCGACGCCCGCTACGAGGAGGCCGCCGCCACCCTCGGCGCCGGGCGCTGGACCACGTTCACGCACGTCACCCTGCCCCTGGTGGCACCGGGCGTGGCCGCCGGGGCGGTGCTGTGCTGGGCGCGGGCGTTGGGCGAGTTCGGCGCCACGATCACCTTCGCCGGCAACTATCCCGGCATCACCCAGACCATGCCGCTGGCGGTCTACCAGACCATCGAGGGCGGCGACCTGGACGGCGCGGTGGTGCTCAGCCTGGTCCTGCTGACTGTTTCGGTGGCCATCCTCGCCGGCCTGCGCGACAAGTGGATCACCAGCTCATGAGCCCGGTCGTGGACGCCCACCTGGTCGTCGACCGGGGTGCCTTCCGCCTGGACCTGCCACTGCGTATCGGCGCCGGCGAGGTGGTCGCGCTGCTCGGCCCCAACGGCGCCGGCAAGACCACCGCCCTGCGCGCGCTCGCCGGCCTGCAACCGCTGACCGCCGGCCACCTGACCCTCGACGGGCGGGACGTCGACCGACCCGGGCAGCGGCACTGGACGCCACCGGAGCACCGGCCGATCGGCGTGGTCTTCCAGGACTACCTGCTCTTCCCGCACCTGAGCGCGCTGGACAACATCGCCTTCGGGCCGCGGCGGCAGGGCGTCGACAGGCGCGGCGCCCGACGCCGGGCCGCGGACTGGCTGGACCGGGTCGGCCTGACCGACCAGGCACGCCGCAGGCCGAGGCAGCTCTCCGGCGGGCAGGCCCAGCGGGTCGCGCTCGCCCGGGCCCTGGCCGTCGACCCGGTGCTGCTGCTGCTCGACGAACCGCTCGCCGCGCTCGACGCCCGTACCCGGCTGGACACCCGCGCCGAACTCCACCGGCACCTCGACGCCCACCCCGGCGCCACCCTGCTGGTCACCCACGACCCTCTGGACGCCCTGGTGCTGGCCGACCGGCTCGTCATCGTCGAGGACGGCCGGGTCGTGCAGGAGGGCGACGCCGCCGCCATCACCGCCCAGCCGCGCACCGACTACGTGGCCCGCCTCGTCGGCCTCAACCTCTACCGCGGCGTCGCCGACGGCCACGCCGTACGCGTCGACGACCGGCTCACCCTGACCGTCGCGGACGCCCTGCACGGCGACGCGTTCGTCGCGTTCCCACCGTCGGCCGTCGCCCTGCACCCGCGCCGACCGGAGGGCAGTCCGCGCAACACCTGGCCCGCCGTCATCGCCGGGCTGCAACGCCACGGCGACAACCTGCGGGTGCAGCTGGACGGCCCGATCGCGGTCGCCGCCGACATCACGCCGGCCGCCGCCAGCCACCTGGACCTGGCCCCCGGCCGATCCGTGTGGGCCGCGGTGAAGGCCGCCGAGACCCGCGCCTACCCGGCCTGAGGGCCGGCCTCCCCGGGTGGGGAGACCGGCCCTCGATCCGTTCTCAGGTGCCGGGTGTCGTCAGCGTTGGAGGGTGAGCAGGCCGGGGCGGTAGGGCAGGAGGCCGTAGTCGCCGCCGGAGTTGGGGGAGCGGCCCTGGTAGAGCAGTTGCAGGTTGCAGGGGTCGACGGTGAAGGTCTGGTCGGCGGTGGTGCGGATGAGTTCGCCGTGGCTGATGTCGTTGGTCCAGGTGGCGCCGCTGTTGGCCTTGCCGGCGAACGGGTTGCTCTCGGTGGCGGCGTTCGGGGTCCAGGTGCCGCCGAGGCTGGTGGCGGTGAAGGAGCGGAAGTAGCGGCCCTGCGCGCCGATGGCTTCGACGATCATGAGGTAGCGGGTCTGGCCCTGCAGCTTGTAGACCTGCACGGCCTCGAAGAGGTTGTTGGTGCTGTCGCTCATGATGGTGGTGTAGGTGGAGCCGAAGTTGCCGGGGAAGTTCCCGATCGGCATGCTGGCCCGGTAGATCTTGCCGTTGTCACCGGCGAAGAACAGGTACATGTTCTGGCCGTCACCGATGACGGTCTGGTCGATGGGGCCGGTGCCGGAGCCGGAGATGCTGCCGGTGAACAGCGGCTGCGCCGACGACCAGCCGTTGGGGTTGGTCGGGTCGGTCGAGGTCTTGTAGGAGAACGCGGTACCGCCCCACTGGTAGGTGAGCACCCAGATGTTGCGCGGGGCGAAGTAGAACAGCGTCGGCGCGACGGTCCCCTGCGACATGCCGTTCTGGCTGGCCGACGCCATCTCCGACCAGTTCGAGAACAGGCCGAAGTTCATCGAACCCCACGACGAACCGTTGTCGTGCGTCGTCGCGTAGACGAGGTGCTTGCCGTTGTAGGGCGCGACGGTGAAGTCCTTCAGCGACACCCAGCCCGACTTCGGCTGCGCCAACGCGCCGGTCGAGGACCACCGGTAGGACGACGGCAGGTTGCAGGTGCCGCCCGGCGGCGGCGTGGTGGGCGGCGGTGTGGTCGGGTTGCCCCCGCCGTCGACGCGGACGAGCTGCCACTGCTGGTTGCTGCCGTTCCAGTCGTCGTACTGGACGATGTTGCCGCCGTCGGCGGTCGACGCGCCCTGCACCTCCACCACCTTGTTGCTGTTCCGGTTGATCAGCCGGACGTAGCCGCTGTCGGAGTCGGCCAGCCGGAACTGCTGGTTGGTCCCGTTGGCGTCGGCCCACTGGACGATGTTGCCGCCGTTGGCGGTGGAGAAGTTGTAGACGTCCAGCACCTTGCCGGAGAGCCGGGACCGCAGGCGGTAGTAGCCGCCGCCCGAGTCGACGAACTGCCACTGCTGCTGGTTGCCGTTGTTGCGCGCCCACTGCACGATCCGCGCGCCGTCGTTGGTGGCCAGGTTGTAGACGTCCAGGGCCTTGCCGCTGTTGCGGTTGACCAGCACGTACCAGGCGCTGGTGTCGACCGTTGCCGCGGCGGCCGGGGACGACAGCACCGCCGTGGCGCCGACGCCGGCCAGCACCGCCGTCACGCCGGCCGCGACGACCCGCGGCATCCATCGCCGCCGCCGCGACGGCGGCGGCGAAGTGACCGATGGGGACCTACCAAAGCCGAACATGATCCTCCTCGAAGGCCGGAACCCGGACGGCACTCCCGCCGGGTTGTTAGCGTTCACAAGATGGCGCGCGCCTTCGTGCGCACACGACACCCCGACAAGGGAGACCGCCCGGTAAGCCCCTGCCTCGTCCTTGACCATCGAATGTGGGCGATAACACGACGTTCGTCAAGTCGTAACTTTCGCGAAGCAACGGTCGCCCCGATGGGGACGCTAACATCGACTAGCGTCACGACCTCACCGCCGGTGGCCGCACCCGTGCCGCGCTGACCGACGGGCCGGGCCGGGGCGTCGCCGCGCCCCGGCCCGGGCGGTGGGTCAGCCGCAGCGTCGGCCGTTGAGGTCGAACGCGGTGGGCGCCGGGTTGGTGCCGCTCCACGTGCCGTTGAAGCCGATGCTCGTGGACGCGCCGGGAGCCAGCCTGCCGTTCCAGCTCAGGCTCTCCGCGGTCACGCCCACCCCGCTCTGCTTCCAGGTGGCCGACCAACCCTGACCGACCTTCTGGCCGGTGGTGGGGAAGTCGAACGCCAGCTTCCAGCCGTCGATCGCGGTGGTGCCGGTGTTCTTGATCGTCACGGTCGCGGTGAAGCCGCCCGGCCAACTGTTCGCCGTCCAGCCGATCGCACAACCGCCGGTCGAGGCGGCCGGCGCGGTCCGCACCGCCAGCCCGGGCGAGGCCGCCGAGACGTTGCCCGCCGCGTCCCGGGCGGTCACCACGAAGGTGTACGGGGTGTCCGGCGTCAACCCGGTCACCGTGTACGTGGTGCCGGTGGCGCTGCCCACCTTCACGGTGCCGGCGGCGTCGACCCGGTGCACGTCGTACCCGGTGACGCCGGTGTCGTCGGTGGACGGCGCCCAGCTCAGCGCGACGCTGTCGGCGGTGATCGTGCCGGCGGTCGGCTTGCCCGGCGCGGTCGGCGGCTTCGTGTCACCGGGGGTGGTCCCGCGCGGCAGCACCAGGTGGGTGACGGAGTTGGCCGGGAAGGTGGCGGTGAAGCCGTCGGCGGTCACCGGCTGGTCGGCCTCCCGGACGATCCCGGTGAGGTCGGCCCCGCTGTAGCGGTAGACCTGGGCGGTGCCGGCGGAGGCGCCGGTGAGGGCCACCGGGCTGGTCAGGTCGTCGCCGCTCTTGTTGACCACGACCACTGTCAGCGCCTTGTCGGCGGTGCGTTCGGCGGCGTACACCGCCAGCTTGTCCTGTTCGGCGCTGGTGGCCCGGACGGAGGTCTCGCCGAACGCGCCGCCGGCGCCGTCGTAGTTGCGGTAGATCCGGAAGGCGTCGGCGACCGGCTGGTCGGCGGTCGGCGCGGTCCAGAGGCTGGCCAGGTCGAGCCCTTCCCGGCCGAAGATGCCGAGCACGTCGGCCTGGGCGAGCGCGCCGTTGAGCGAGCCGTACCCGCCCCAGCTGTACTCGGTCATCGCGATCTTCGTGCCCGGGTAGTGCTGGTCGGCCAGCTCGCGCATCCGCGGGATGAAGCGGACCGGCTGGTTGATCCAGCTCTCGTCCACGTAGGTCGGGTCCCACAGCTGGCGCGTGGAGCGCAACCGCAGCGCCTGGGTGGTGGCGTCACCCGCGGCGGACCCACTGACGCCGGACTGCTGCGGGTAGAGGTGGACGTCGAAGTAGTCGAGGATCCGGGTGCCGTGCTGCTGCTCGTACTCCCGCATCCGGTCCAGGTACCACGGGCCGAGGTCCTGGCCGCCGTGCGCGGCCTTGTCCGGCGGGTTCGACCAGCAGCCGGTGCGTGAGCAGGTGTCCTGGTCCAGCCCGGAGTAGAAGATCGAGTTCAGGCCCCAACCGACCGGGCCGAGCGTCTTCGCGCCGGGGTCGGCCGCCTTGATCGCCGCGGCGTACTCGTAGGTGCGGTCGCGCAACTCGTCGTAGCCCAACCCGACCGGGCGGACGTCGCGGTGGGTGGAGTGCCACAGGTCCGGCTCGTTGTCCAGGTTGTAGAACCGGACCCCTCCGGCGCCGGCGGCGCCGAACCGGCCCTTCAGGTGGGTGACGAAGTCGGTGACGTACTCCGGCCCGGCCGCCACGCTGGTGTCCTCCGGGTCGTTGCCGGTGATCAGGGTGCCGTCCGGCTTCTTCCCGTTGCCGCAGTCCGGCGCCCACTGGTCGGTGGACTCCTGCGGGCCGTACTTGGCGACGCTGAAGCCGCACGCCCTGGCCCGGTCCTTGGCGACCCAGCCGATCATCGGCACCGTCATGATCGTGTCCGTGCCGGTGGCCTTGTTCCGCTGCACGAAGCGGTCACTCTCCGAGCCGTCGGGCAGGCTGGCCGGATCCGGGTTGTCGTTGGGGATGTTCTCGAAGTACCAGTCCGAGGCCCGGTTGGTGGTGTCGTTGCGGAAGTTGTAGCGGGTGGTGGCGTTGCCGCCGTACCGGTGCACGGGCAGCCGCAGCTCCCGGGCGAGGGCCTCGTCGGCGAAGTTCATGCCGTAGACGTACGGACTGATCGCGTGGCGGCCGGCGGTGACGTCGACGGCCAGCGCCGGACCGGCCGCGGCCTGGGCGGGCGCCGGCAGGGCCAGGCCGCCGAGGGTGGCGGCCAGCACGACCGGGAGCAGTGCTGTGGTGGGACGCACGAGCTCTTCCTTCCTGAGGAAATCGAAGCTCGCCGTTGGGAGCGCCGCCACAGCCTGCCCCGATTCCCCCGCCGCGTCAACACGCCGGCGGCCGGCGGGGATCAGTCCCGCAGCGTCCGGCCGGGTGCCTCGCCGTACTCGTCGCGGTAGCGCTCGGCGAAGCGGGAGGGATCGGCGAAGCCCCAGCGGTTCGCGATCGACGTGACGGTCCCGTCGTCACCGTCCGTGGCCCGCCTCAGGTCCTCCCGTGCCTTGTCGAGACGGACCCGGTGCAGGTAGGCCAGCGGGGTGGTGTCGAGATGGCGGCGGAAGGCGAGCCGGAGCGCGCGCACGGTGACCGCTGCGGCGCGGGCGATGTCGGCCACGCCGAGGTCGACGTCCGGGTTGGCCTCGATGAACGCGATCGCGCGCCGCAGCGTGGCCGGGTGGGCGTCCCGCCGGTCCCCGGCGCTCGGCCCCGCCGGCACGTCGCCGGGAAAGATGGTGAGCGCGGTCGCGGCCAGCATCCGCACCGCGGCACCGAGGATCAGCGGCTCGGTCGCGGTGTGCGGCTGTTCGAGCAACTCCCGGACGTAGCGCGCGGTGGCGTGCCACTGCCCGGCACATCCGGGCAACGGTTCCCAGGATCGTGGCCGCCACCGTCCGCCCGGCCGGTCCGGCGCGGTGCCGGCGACCTCGTGCAGCAGGGCTTCGGGCAGGCCGACGACGTCGAGGTCCGGCCCGTGCAGCCGGGCGTCCCACCGCACCTCCGCACGACTGCCGATGTAGGTGTCGCCGGGCCCGTAGCGGGCGCTGTCCCGACCCCGCGCGTAGGCGACCCGGCCGGCCTTGACGGTGGCGATGAGCACCTGGTCGCCGCCCTCCATCCGGAAGTCGAGGTCCGCCGCGATCCGCACCGCGCTCAGGTTGACGTCGCCGAACTCCAGACGGTCGAAGCCGACCCACATGCCGCCGTTCACCGCGTCGCCGACCCGCAGGTGCGAGTCGTACATCCGGCCGATGAACTCGCGCGCGTCGTCCGGCTCCGACGACACGAACCGGATCGGCCGGGGACTTCCGGCCGGGTTCGACGCGGATCCCGCCATGAGCTCTCCTCGCCGATGTCACTCCTGGCCGGACCCGTGTCCCATCCAGCCTAGGCGGGAAACTTTCGTAGGCAAATATCACCAACGTCGTGTTCCGGACCCGGGGCGCCGTCGTCGATCCGGATGTGGTGGCCGTATCGGAAAACGCATACGCCCCCGCAACGGCCCGGCGTCTTGGGTGGGAGGAAGGCGGCCACGACGACCGTCGCCCGTCGACCGGAAGGAGCACGAGCATGGACAGGGATCCGACAGCCGGCGTCAGCCGGCGGAGGTTCGTCGGGTGGGGCGGGCTGGCAGCCGCCGGCGCGGTAGCGGTCGGCGTGCCGCTGGCGGACGCCGGCCCCGGCCGTGCCGCCCCGCCGGCGCGCCCGTCCGGGCCCGGCCGGATCCCGCCGGCCGCCCGACCCGGCGGCGCCTACGACAGGTACGTGGCAGGGCTGGCCGCGGCGGGACGCTTCTCCGGGGTGGTGCTGCTGTCGCACCGGGGCCGCACGGTGTTGTCCCGCAGCTACGGCATGGCCGACCGGGAGCGCGGGATCCGCAACCGCGAGGACACCGCGTTCACGCTCAGCTCGGCGGGCAAGCCGTTCACCGCGGTCGCCCTCCTGCAACTCGCCCGGCGGGGCCGGCTGCGACTGTCCGACCCGGTGGGCCGGCACCTGACCGGCTTCGCCAGCGACGTCAGCGAGAAGGTCACCATCCACCACATGCTCACCGGCACGTCCGGGCTGAACACCCCGGAGGAGGACATCCACCGGATCTTCCGGAGCCGGCGGGAGGTCCACGACTACCAGGAGCGCTGGGCCCGACAGGCGAAGCTGGTCGGCACGCCCGGCCTGCCCAACGGGTTCCACGCCAGCGCCGAGGCCGCCATCCCGGCGCTGATCGTGGAGGCGGTGAGCGGGCAGAGCTACTGGGACTACGTCGAGGAGAACGTCTTCCGGCGCTGCGGCATGACCGGCTCGGCGTTCCACACCCGGCCACGGTGGCTCACCGACCCGCGCATCGCGCACCCCTACCTGACCCTGGCCGACGGCAGTCAGGTCGACGCGCTGCGCCACCTCGACCAGGGCAGCCCCTACGAGTACATGCTCGACCGGAACCCGGGGCGCGCCTTCATCGACGCCATCGGGGACGGCGGCTTCGCCACCGCGCCGGACCTGGTCCGGTTCGCCCACGCGCTCGGCGACGGCACGCTGCTCGAGCGGCCCTGGGCCGACGTGCTCACCGCGCCCCGGATGCCGCTCGGTCCGGCCTCGTTCGGCACCTACGGCCCGTCGGCCGAGATCGTCGGCGGCCAGTGGGTGATCCAACGCGCCGGCGGCAACCCGGGGGTCTGCGCCAACTGGAGCAGCTACCCGGACACCGGGTGGGTCGGCGTGATCCTGGCCAACGGCGACGACGCGCCCCTGATCGAGATGATCGAACAGGAGACGCGGGCGGTCACCGGGGCCGCGCCGGGCGGCGGGTCCGGTGGCTGAGGTGGGCTCCCGCCGTACGCCGAGGACAACGCTCGTCGTGCTCGCGGTCCTCGGCCTGGCCGCCGCGGTGTTCGCCGTGCGCCGACCACTGTTGATGGCCGCTCCGGCCTGCCGGGCCGGGCGGTGGCACGGCTGCTTCGACACCGAGAACGGCGTCGTGCTCATGACACTGGTCGGGCTGCCGCTGGCCGCGCTCGCGGTGGTGGCCCTGGCGCGGTGGCGGCGCGCCGCCGGCGCCGGCTGGGCGTGGCGGTCGTCGCTGGCCGAGGTGGGGATGGTCTACGGCACGATGCCGTTCGTCTGGATGACGCTGATGCCGGGTCCCGGGGCCGGCCTCGTTCCGGGCCGGGTGAGCCTGGTCCCGCTGCGCGACCTGGCCACCATGGGGCCGCTCGGGATCGGCGGGAACCTGCTGGTCCTCGCGGCGCTGGGGTTCTTCGCGCCGCTGCGGTTCGCCGCGTCGGCGTCCGTGCCGCGACTCCTCGCGCTCGGCGCGGCCTGCTCGGCGGCGATCGAGACGGCGCAGTACGTCCTGCGGCTGGACCGGGTGTCGTCCGTGGACGACGTGCTGGTCAACGCCGTCGGCGCCGCGCTGTTCGGGTTGGCCTCGCGCCGCTGGTGGCGGACCTCGACGCCGGCAACGGATCGGCCTCGACCGGTGCCGGCCCGGGCAGACTGAGTCGCATGCGCGTACTGATCGTGGAGGACGAGCCCTACCTGGCCGAGGCGGTCCGGGACGGGCTGCGGCGGGAGGCGATCGCGGCCGACATCGCCGGCGACGGCGACTCCGCCCTGGAGCTGCTCGGCGTCAACGCGTACGACCTGGCGGTGCTCGACCGGGACATCCCCGGGCCCTCCGGCGACGAGGTCGCCCGGCACATCGTCGCCTCCGGCAGCGGCATCCCGATCATCATGCTCACCGCCGCCGACCGGATCGACGACAAGGCCTCCGGGTTCGAGCTGGGCGCCGACGACTATCTCACCAAGCCGTTCGAGTTGCGCGAACTCGTCCTACGCCTGCGAGCGCTGGACCGCCGGCGCGGGCACGCCCGGCCGCCGGTGCGCCGGATCGCGGGCCTCCGGCTCGACCCCTTCCGCCGGGAGGTCTTCCGCGACGGGCACCACGTCGCGCTCACCCGAAAGCAGTTCGCCGTGCTGGAGGTCCTGGTCGCCGCGGAGGGCGGTGTGGTCAGCGCCGAGGAACTGCTGGAACGGGCCTGGGACGCCCACGCGGACCCGTTCACCAATGCGGTGCGCATCACGGTCTCCGCGTTGCGGAAACGGCTCGGCGAACCGTGGGTGATCGCCACCGTGCCCGGCGTCGGCTACCGCATCGAGGCGCCGGCGGCCGGGGACGCGCGTGGCTAGGCGGCCGGGGTTGAGCGTGCGGGCCAAGCTCACCCTCAGCTACGCCGGGTTCCTCGTGCTGGCCGGCGCCCTGCTGCTCACCGCGGTGTGGGTGTTCCTCCTGCGCTACGTACCGGACCGGGCCATGCTCATCGTCCCCGGCTCCGCCGACACGCTCACCCCCGGCGTCTTCCCCGTCCGGTCCAACCTGCTGCGCGTCTTCGCGCCGAGAGCGGCCGAGACGCTGGCGTTCCTGCTGGCGTTCGGCCTGCTCGGCGGATGGATCCTCGCCGGCCGGATGCTCGCGCCACTGACCCGGATCACCGAGGCGGCCCGAACGGCCGGGACCGGGTCGTTGTCGCACCGGATCCGGATGCCGGGCCGGCGGGACGAGTTCCGGGAACTCTCCGACGCGTTCGACACCATGCTCGACCAACTCGAGTCGCACGTGGCCGAGCAGCGGCGGTTCGCCGCGAACGCCTCGCACGAGCTGCGTACCCCGCTGGCGATCTCGCGGGCGCTGCTCGACGTGGCGCGCGACGACCCGGCGCGGGGTCGGGACGAACTGGTCGAGCGCCTGCACGAGGTCAACCGGCGGGCGATCGACCTCACCGAGGCGTTGTTGCTGCTCGGCCGCGGCGACCGCGGGGTGGTGGCCGGCGAGCGGGTCGACCTCTCGCTCCTCGCGGAGGAGGCCGCCGAGGCGCTGCTCCCGGTCGCCGAGCAGCGCGGCGTCACGCTGGACGTCAGCGGCGACGCGGCCCCGACGGGCGGCTCCGCCGAGCTGCTGCTGCGGATGGTGACCAACCTCGTCCAGAACGCCGTCGTGCACAACCTCCCCGACGGCGGCGCGGTGACGGTCCACACCGCGACGTCCGGCGGCACGAGCTTGCTGCGGGTGGCGAACACCGGGCCGCCGCTCCCACCGGACCTGGTGCCGACTCTCACCGAGCCGTTCCGGCGCGGCACGGAACGGGTACGCGCCGACGGACACGCCGGCGCCGGCCTCGGCCTGGCCATCGTGCGCAGCGTCGTCCACGCCCACCACGGAACTCTCGACCTGGCCCCCGGCCCGGACGGCGGGCTCCTGGTCACGGTGCGGCTGCCCGGCCCGCCTGACGACTCGTCGCGGGGGCGACGCCGCGCCGACGGAACGTCGCCTGCCCAGTGGGGGTCTCCGACTGCCGCACAATGAGAGTTGGCCGCGACGGGGCACGGGCGTGCCGTCGTGATGAGCGCCGCATGCTGGGTGCACACGAGGAGCATGCATGGGCCAAGTCTTCGAGGCGACCGATGTTGATCTTGCCGAGCAGATCCTCCGCGAAAGCTACGGCGGGAACATCCGCCTCGACGCCGGGGACTCGCCACCGAGGCTGCGGCTGGAGGCCGCCACGGTCACCCCGTCGGTGCGGCTCGACCGGATCATCTTCGGCCTGCACTTCGACGTGCGGGTCGACCCGCTCGGCACGCTGGTCATCTGCCGTCTGGGTGCCGGCCGGCTCGCCTACCACCCGGCCGGCGGCGAGGAGACCACCTACGGCCCCGGCGATGCGTTCATCCCCGCGCAGCCGGAGCGCGGCCTCACCGTCGACTGCGCGGAGGCCGACTTCCACACCGCGGTTCTGGACCCGGCTCTGCTCGACAGCGTGGCGGCCACCGCGCCGGGACGGCGTCCCGAGCCGGTCCGGTTCACCAGCCACCAGCCCGTCTCCGCGGCTGCCGCCGAGGCGTGGGACACCGTGTACGGGTACGCCCGCGAGACGGTCGACCTGGGGGTGACCGGAGAGCGGCTGCTGGCCGGGAGCGTGGCCCGGCTGCTGGCCACCACCGCGCTGACGGTCTTCCCGAACAACACGCTCAGCGATCCCACCATCGAGGACCGCCACGACGCCCATCGCCGGATGCTGCGGCGCGCGATGGTGTTCGTCGAGGAGAACGCGGACCGGGACATCACCCTCGCCGACATCGCCGCCGCGGCCCACGCGACGATACGCGCCGTGCGGTTGGCCTTCCGCCGGCATCTCGACACCACCCCGACCGCCTACCTGCGGAGCATGCGGCTGGAACGCGCTGCTGAGGAGCTAAAGCGGGCGGGGCCGGCCGACGACGTCACGGTCGCCGAGACGGCCCGACGCTGGGGATGGGCCGGCGCGCCCCAGTTAGTCGCCGCCTACCGGCGACGCTTCGGCTCCGCACCCACCGAATCGGCGCGTCCACGCACCCGGTGAGCGCGTACCCGGTCCCCGGCCGGCGGACGCCGGCGTCACCACGACGGTGACGCCGGCGCCGCCCGCTCGTTACGGCGTGACCACCCGGCCGCCGAACGTCACCACCAGGCGGCCGTCGGAGGCGAAGGACCAGCCGAGGGCGCCCGAGTACTGGGCGCACCGGGACCCGTTGCTGCCGGAGAAGAACTGGTTGGAACTGTCGGAGTTGCCGACGATCCGGTCGTTCGAGCCGCCGCTGCACGAGGTGTTGTTCCGGAACACCGAGGAACCGCCGTCGAAGTTGAAGTTCCGCTCGGTGTTGCCGACACTCGCGTTGTTCGACACCGTCATCGAGCCGACGTTGCGGTTGTAGGTGAAACCGTGCTGACCGTTGTGGTAGGCGATGTTGCCCCGGACGACGTGGTTCACCCCGATGTCCTCGCCGCCGAGCTTGAAACCGTTGCGGTCGCCGTTTCCGGCCTGGCCGCCGTTGCTCAGCGTGCCGTTGTCGTAGGCCAGGGACGACTCGATGGTCACCGCGCCGATGGCCCCGGTGTCGCTCTTGGTGTAGAGGTCGTAGCCGTCGTCGATGTTGTTGTGGGACACGGTCCAGCGGAAGACGTTGCCCGCGCCGACGGTGAGCTTCGGGGCGAATCCGTCGGCGTCCTCACCGTCGGAGTCGACATTGTCGTGCGACTCGGTGCTCACGATGAGGTTGTTGGCGGGCCACTGGTCGCGGGGCGCGTTGGCGACCAGCCGGGAGAGTTGGAGCCCGGAGTCCCGGTTGTGGCGGGTCACCACCCGCTCGATGATGTTGTTGTTGCCGGCGAGCAGGATGCCGTTGTCACCGGCCCGCTCGACGACGACGCCGCGAATGTGCCAGTACGACCCGCCCACCTGGAGGCCGCGGTTCGCCGGGTCCTCGCTCTGCGCCGAGAAGTTGAGGACCGGGGTCTCACCCGGGTAGGCGAAGATGTTCTTGCGCGCGCTCGACGTGCCGTTGTTGCCCTGGCCGATGGTGACGGTCTGCGTGTAGCGGTAGGTGCCGCCGCGCAGGTAGATGGTGCCGCCGGCGGCGACCCGGGTGATCGCCGAGGCGAGCGTCGTCGGGTTCGCCTGCGTGCCGGCCGCGCCGTCGGTGCCGCTCGGCGCCACGTACAGCGTGCTGCTCGACGGTGGGGGCGCGGTCGGCGGCGGCGTGGTCGGCCCGGTGGTGGGCGGCGGTGTGGTCGGCGGCGGCGTGCTGGAACCCGAGGCGTACGTCTCGAACTCGGCGACCCTCGGGGTCCCGGTCGAGCTGGTGATCTCAAAGTTGATCTTCTTCAGCGAGGTGGCGGCGAAAGTGATGACCCCCGCGCCGGTACCGCTGGTCAGCGTGGCGCCGGTGTCGTTGTTGACGACCCGCCAGGAACCGATGGCCCCGACCGCGCCGGCCGCCTCCCGGATGTTGATCGAGGCCACCGTGGTGGCGGCGCCCCACTTGACCGAGATGCGACCGGTCGAGCCGGCCGGTGACCACCAGGTGTTCATGTCGCCGTCGGCCACATTGCCGTAACTGGTGCCGCCGGCCTTGCTGGAACCGTCGGCGCCGGCACCGATACTCAGATTCGTTGCATTGACACTGATCGATTGGATTCCGGGCTTGCCGAATGCGCCGGACGCCTGCGTCACCGGCAGCGCCGCGACGACCGCGGTCACCGCCGCCACGGCGGTCCCGCCGGCGAGAAACTTGCGTCGCACTTCGATTCGCACTGTTACTCCTCAGGAGTAGGACATGGTTTCGGGTGCGCACGTTCAGCCCGGCCAGGGATCGAAACATCGATGAAACACAGGCTAAGAAAGCGCTTACCGACGAAGCAAGGGATTGGATGTGCAGGTTTGTTGCAGGCCTCGCGGCGCTCGCCGCCGCGCCGGATGCAAGGCGGGGCCCCTTCTTAACGCCTCCGGTCGAGAAGGGGCCCCTTCTCACCGTCTGCGGCTCCGTCGGCAGACCGAGGCGGAAGCCGTTCCGCGGACCGATCCGCCCGCCGCGCCGCATCCGTAGCGTCGGCAGGCATGAGGCGAACATTGACGGCCGCGCTGGTCGCCGTAGCGATCATGGCCCTGCCGGCACCCGCCGCCCGGGCCGCGCCCGGCGGATGCGCCGCCCTGACCCGACTGCCCGGGGTGGAGTCCGCGGTGGCGGGCGCCGACTACTGCGACGTGACGGGCACGCTGCCGCCGCACGAGCGGTACGAGATCAAGCTGCCGCTGCGGAACTGGACCGGGCAGTACGTCCAGCAGGGCTGCAGCGGCCTGTGCGGCGCGGTGCCCGAACTGACCCTGCCGCTGTTCGGTTTCCAGTGCGCGCCGGCGGTCGACAAGCGGGTCGTGCTGGCCGCGTCCGACAGCGGGCACACCGGCGCCGACCCCGGCGACGGCATCTGGGGGGCGGACGACCCCGCCGCCCGGGTCGATTTCGGGCTGACCTCGGAACACAAGCTCAAGGTGTTCGCCGACGTCGTGACGAGGGCGTTCTACGGCCACGAACCGACCTACCGGTACTTCGACGGTTGCTCCACCGGCGGCCGGCAGGGGCTGAACCTCGCCGAACGTTTCCCGGCCGACTTCGACGGCATCCTGGCCGGCGCGCCCGCGCACAACCTGGCCCCGCTCGCCCTGTCCAACGCCTGGCTCGCACAGAAGAACAAGGGCGACATCCTTCCGCCGGCGAAACTGCCGGTGCTGCACGCCGCCGTCCAGCGGGCCTGCGGCGAGCTGATCGAGGACCCCCGGACCTGCGGCTTCCAGCCCTCGTCCATCCAGTGCGCGGGCGTCGACCGGCCCGACTGCCTGACCAGGGCGCAGGTCGCGGTCGCGGTTGCGGCCTACCGGGGGCCGTCCGACGCGCGGGGCCGCAACCTCTACAACGGCGGCTTCGCGTACGGGTCGGAACTGAGCTGGCACGGCTGGTTCGTCGGGCCGGACCCGTTCGCGGCGAGGATCGGGCTGGCGTACTTCAAGAACCTGGCCTACCCGAGGAACCCGCCGGCCGACTTCACCCTGGACGACGTCACCTTCACCGAGGCCACCTTCGACCGGCTCCAGATCCTCGGCGACGCCATCTACAACGCGACGTCACCCGACCTGTCCGCGTTCCGCGCGCACGGCGGCAAGCTGATCGTGTTCCACGGCTGGGCCGACGCGCAGATCTCGCCGTTCTCCACCCTGGACTGGTACGCCGCGGTCGAGCGGCACGCGGGCGGGTTCGCGCCGAGCCAGGAGTTCTCCCGGCTCTACCTGATCCCCGGCGGTTACCACTGCCTGTTCGGGCCGGAGGTGGACCGGCCGAGCGAGATCGGCGTACCCGAGTTCCTGACGCCGCTGATGGCCTGGGTGGAGCGGCGCGAGGCGCCCGACGCGATCGACGTGCCCACCATCACCGCCACCGACCCGCCCGACCTGGTGCGCTACCTCACCGTCGACCCGTCGGACGCGCTGTCCCCGCCGCCGGCCGCACCGGGCAGCCTGAACGCGAACTACCACTACCTCGGGGACCAGCAGGATGGGATCTTCGGTCCAGAGTTTTCGCACACGGAAGGCTCGTCGGCCCGGTGAGCAGCTCGATTACGCAGAGTCCGCCCGCCCACCGTCCCCGGAGGCCGGCACCGCCCGCGAGGCACCTCCACCGGAGTCACGAGATGTGGGACACCGACCGGTACGGCTACGGGCTGCGGATCCGCGGCCTCGGCCCGGTGGCCGAGCTGCCCTTGGCCGATCCGGCCGCCGACCATCCGCTCCTTTGCTTCCGGTACGACGACAGCACGCCCCCACCGGTGCCGAAGGCCGGCCCGGACGAGTGGCGGTGCGTCCGGTCGCTCGCCGACGGCAGGCTGCTGAGCCTGGACCGGCGGGCCGGCACCGCCACCCTGCACGGGTCACTGCCGCCGCCCGACCTGTTGCCGCACCCCTACCTGACGGCGGCGGCCACCGTCGTCAACCGGTGGGCGGGGCGGGAGAGCTTCCACGCGGGCTCGTTCGCCGCCGACGGTCGGGTGTGGGCGGTGCTCGGGGTGCGTACCGCCGGCAAGAGCAGCCTGCTCGCGGCGCTGGCGGCCGACGGCGTCCCGGTGCTCTCCGACGACGTGCTCGTCACCGACGGACGGTACGGCTACGCCGGGCCACGCTGCCTGGACCTGCGCGAGCCGGTGCCCGGCAGCGACCTCGCCACCGTCCCGGTCCGGTACGGCGCCCGGTTACGGGTCGCGCTGCCCCCGGTCCCCGACCGTCTACCGGTCGGCGGCTGGTGCTTCCTGCGTTGGGGGGACGAACCGGCGCTGCTCCCGGTCACGGCGACCGACCTGATCGGCCGGCTCGCCGCGCGCCGCGCCTGGCCGGGGCTGCCCTCGGACCCGACGGTGCTGTTCAGCCTGGCCACCCTGCCGGCGTGGGAGGTGGTCCGCCCGCGTGACTGGCGGGCGATGCCGGAGGTCCTCCGGCTGCTGCGGGACGCGACCGGCCGGGCTGCGCGGGCGGTGCCGGCGGGGTCGGCGTCAGGCTGGCGGTGAACCAGGGCTGCTGGGCCAGGTCGGCCGGCGGTCAGCCGGAGGAGCCGCCGAGCAGCCCGCCGGGCTCCGGCTGGGTGCCGGCGGGGCGCCTGGTCAAATCGGCCAGGGTGCCGAGTTGCCGGAGCCGCGGCGGCTGGTATTCCTTCTGAACCGGCACGGCACTACTCCGATTTTTGTTCATTTTAGGGCCCTATCGCCGATTGCGTGCTCAAAGCGCAAATATAGGCGACTAGTCCGTTTCGCGACAAGCAAGTCGGCGGGTGTCGTGCACCGGCGCGCCCCCACCGTCCACCGGAGCCGGACAGCAGAAAGGGCCCGGCCCGCATTCCTGCGGATCAGGCCCTCTGTGTCGTGGTGCGCCCGAAGGGACTCGAACCCCTAACCTTCTGATCCGTAGTCAGATGCTCTATCCATTGAGCTACGGGCGCTTGCTGCTCGGCCAGTCTACACAACCGGCTTTCGCGCGGAGACTCCGGGATTCGAACCCGGGAGGGGCTTTAAAACCCCAACCGCATTAGCAGTGCGGCGCCATAGACCAGACTAGGCGAAGTCTCCCCGGTGACCCCGTGAGGCCACCGGGCCCGAGGATACAGGTCCGCACCCGCCGGGGGCAAAGCGACTACCGGCGCCCCGCCGGGTCGCCGTGTCGTCGCCGTGTGCCAGGTCACGTCCCCGACTACGCTCCATCGATATGCAGGAGCAGCCGCCGAGCGATCCCCCCCGTCGCGAGCCCGCCGCCAAGGCCCGGCGGAGCCGCTCTCCCCGACCGACCTTCAGCCCGCCGCCGGCCCCCGAGCCGCCGCCGACGGACGCGACCGACGACGCGCCGCCGCGCAGGCGGGCGCGCCGGGCCGCGCCGACCGTCCTGTTCCAGCCGCCGCCCGAGCCGGCCGCCGACGCCCCGTCGGCTCCGCGCCCACGCCCGGGCGTCGAGCCGGCCGCGCCCGTTCCGGGTACGCCGACCGCCGAGGCCTCCCCGAACGATCCCGGTACGCCTGTCGTCGCGCCGTCGCCGACCGGCCCCGGTCGACCGGTCACCACGCCGCCGCCCGTGGCCGAGCCGGGCAAGCCGGCGGGCATCACCGCGCCGCGCCCGAGCCCCGGCGACTCGACGCCTGCGTCCGCGCCGATCACACCTCCCGGCGGGGCGCCCGTCGGGAACGCGCCCACTGACGCACCGATCCGACGGGTGCCCGCCGCGGAGACGGTGGCCGCCACCCCGACGCCGGCCGCGGAGACCTCGGCCGCCGAGGGGCGGACGCGCCGCGCCCCCGCCGAGAAGAAGGCGGTCAGGAAGACCGCGCGAAAGGCACCCGCCGCGCCCCGGGAGACTGCCGTCGCACCCGACTTCACCGCACCGGCCGGGGCGGACCCGGCCGCGACGGACGCGCCAGGTGGAGCAGCGGAGGAGGCGGGCTCAGCCCTTCGGGCCCCGCGGGCCCGCCGGAGCACCAAGGCCGCCCCGGCGGCGAGGACCAGCCCGGCGAAGCGCACGGCCAGGCGGGCCCCCGCCGAAACCCCGTCGGCCGAGACGGCCGGCGACCAGCCGACGATCCGACCCGCCGCGACGAGCCGCGCCGCCACCGCCGACCAGCGGCCCGAGCACGAGCAGCCCGAGCCGGAGCAGGCCGAGCCGGAGCAGGCCGAGCCGGAGCAGGCCGAGCCGGAGCAGGCCGAGCACAAGCAGCCCGGGCCGGAACAGGCCGGGCCGGAACAGGCCGGGCCGGAACAGGGCGTGCACGAGCAGGCCGGCGTCGAGGTGACGGGAGCGGCGGTGGCGCGTACCCCGGTGGCGGGCTGGCGGGCGGTGGGGCCGCGCCTGCGTGACCACCCGGGGTTCGCGCCGGAGCTGCTGGCCCTGGCCGCGGTGGACGCGCTCGGGCCGCGGGCCCGGCACTGGGTGGAGCAGGTCCGCGACGCCTACCCGCAGGCGGACGCCGACGGGGTGGCGCGGTTGGCGTCCCGGCGGTTCGTGCGGATGGCCGGTACGGGCGGTGCGCTCGCGGCGGGGGCCGGGCTGTTCGCGCCGGCGGCCGAGCTGGCGGCGGTGCTCTGGACGCAGGCGAACCTGGTGTTGCACGTGGCCGCCGCCTACGGCCAGGATCCGACGGATCCGGAGCGGGCGGCGGAGTTGCTGGTGCTGACGTCGGTGCATCCGGACGAGGGTGCCGCGCGGGCGGCGTTGGCGGCGGCCCGGGAGGCCGGCGAGCCGGCGGACGCACCGTGGGGCCGGGCGGCCGAGGCGGCCTGGCGGTTGGCCACGCCGGCGGCCGCGCAGGCGGGCGGCTGGCTCGGGTTGCGGCTGGCCGCGCGGTTGCTGCCGGGTGCGGCGGTGCTGGCTGCGGTGACCGGCGGGACGGCCGCCGCCGAGCGGGTCGCCGCCCGGGCGGTGGGTCGATACCGGCCCGGGGGTCAGAGCCAGCCGAACCAGGACCTGGGCAGCAGCGCGTAACCGACGAAGGCGACCACGTCGAGCAGCGTGTGCGCGACGATCAGCGGGGCCACCCGGCGGGTGCGCAGGTAGACCAGCCCGAAGATCACGCCCATCACGGCGTTGCCGACGAACGCGCCGAAGCCCTGGTAGAGGTGGTAGGAGCCGCGCAGCACGGCGCTCGTCGCGAGCACCGCGCCGAGTCGCCAGTTGAGCTGTCGTAGCCGGGTGACCAGGTAGCCGACCACGATCACCTCCTCCAGCACGGCGTTCTGCACGGCCGCCAGGATCAGCACCGGCACCGCCCACCACAGGTCCGGCAGCGCGGCCGGGACCAGTGTGGCGTTCACGCCGAGCTGGGCGGCCACCCAGAACAGCGCCAACCCCGGCAGGCCGATGAGCGCGGCCAGGCCGGCGCCGCGGGCCAGGTCCGAGCCGGGCCGGGTGAGATCGACGCCGAGCGTCCGCGCCGGGTCGCCGGGGTCGCGCGCCAGCAGGTGTACGGCGAGCAGCACCGGCAGCAGCGCGAAGACGATCCCGAGCAGCTGGTAGGTGAGGTCGAGGTACGGCCGGGCCGAGGTGGACGTGTTCAGCGCGGCGGTCTGCTTGGACAGCCCGCCCGACGCGGTCAGCTTGGCGATCAGCGAGATCAGCGCGTACACGGCCGACTGGCCGAGGGAGAGACCGAGCACCAGCAGCGTCTCGGTGCCCAGCACCCGGCGGGAGACCGGGCGGGCCAGCTCGTCGACCGTCACCGGACCATGAAACCACTTCCGACGGCGAATGAGCCGGTCGCACATTGTGTGCGACCGGTGGACACGCTCCGTGGACATTCTATGGGGGCCGATCCGCCCGTCCCGGAGAAGGAGCGTGCCCTGTGGAGAACGTCGCGCGGCTGCTGAAGGAGAGCTGGGCCCTCGTCGAGGAGCACGGGGAGCGACTCTGCGGTCACTTCTACGCCCGGCTGTTCCTGCTCGACCCGGAGCTGCGCAAGCTCTTCCCGGTGCAGATGAGCGGGCAGCGCGACCGGCTGCTGGAGGCGATCGTCACGGCCGCCCAGACGATGGACGACCCGGAGACGTTCGACGACTACCTGCGCGGGCTGGGCCGCGACCACCGGAAGTACCACGTGACGCCGGAGCACTACGAGACGCTCGGTGTCGCCCTGCTGGACGGGCTGCGCAGCGTCGCCGGGGACGGCTGGAACCTGGAGTACGACCAGGCGTGGCGGGACGCGTACGCGGGGATCAGCGAGCGGATGCAGGCCGGCGCGGAGGCCGACGGGAACCCGCCGTTCTGGCACGCCGAGGTGCTGACCCACGAGCGGCACGGCCCGGACACGGCGGTGCTGACCGTGCGGGCGCTGCAGCACCCGCTGCCCTGGCAGGCCGGGCAGTACGTCAGCGTCGAGGCACCCCGATACCTGCCGCGCACCTGGCGGACGTACTCGGTGGCGAACGCGCCGAACGAGGAGAACGTGCTGGAGTTCCACGTCCGTACGCCGGAGGGCGGCGCCGGTTGGGTGTCCGGCGCACTGGTCCGCCGGACCAGGCCGGGTGACCTGCTGCGGCTGGCCGCGCCGATGGGTTCGATGACGCTGGACCCGGACTCCACCCGGGACATCCTCTGCGTGGCGGGCGGTGTGGGGCTGGCCCCGATCAAGGCGCTGGTGGAGGAGCTGACCCGGGTCAACCGGACCCGCTGGGTGCACGTCTTCTACGGCGCCCGCCACCCGGACGAGCTGTACGGGCTGCCCGGGCTGGAGGAGCTGGTGGCCACGCACCCCTGGTTGTCGGTGACGCCGGCGTGCAGCGACGACCTGGACTTCGCCGGTGAGATCGGCGACATCTCCGAGGTGGTCACTCGGTACGGGCCGTGGACCACGCACGACTGCTACGTCTCCGGCTCCGCCGCGATGGTCCGGGCGACCCTGCGGGCGCTCGCCGCCGACGACGTCCCGCCGGACCACATCCGCTACGACACGTTCGGCGCCCTCTAAGCCTTACTCCCCCCGAGCCGGGTCGCGTGCCCCCGCCCCCTGGGGCACGCGACCCGGCCCCCCGTTCGCGTCAGTAGCGCCAGGGGGTGCCGGTCTCGCGGTATTCCTCGACCGGCACCAGCGGCACGTTGGGCGCCATCCGGTCGACGTAGAGCCGCCCCTCCAGGTGGTCGATCTCGTGCGCGACCAGCCGCGCCATCGCGTACTCGAAGGACGTGATGACCCGGCTGCCGTCCCACTGGGCGTGTTCCACGTCGATCCGCAGCGGCCGGGGCACCAGGCCACGGTGGTCGAAGAAGGAGAGGCAGCCCTCGTACTGCTCGTCGGTCTCCGCGGCGGCGTCGACCACCCGGGGGTTGAGCAGCACGACCGGCTCGGCGGCCCGGTCGGCGGGGCGGACCAGCGCGGCGGCCCAGCCCAGGCCGAGCTGCGGCGCGGCGAGGCCGACGCCCTTGCTGAACGGGTGCAGCTCGTCGAGGCGGGTCAGCATCCCGGCGAGCCGGTCCACCACCTGCCGGGCGTGCGGCTCCTCGGCCGGCAGGTCGAACTGGCGGGCGGGTTGCCGGAGCACGTCGTCGCCGCGCTGCACGATGCCCACCGCGCGCATCCGGTCGCTGGCGCGTACCCGGGCGTCACCGGCGGGCGGGGTGTCGGGTTCGGCGTCCGACGCCTGGCTGCGGAACCGCCACTGCATCCGGTAGCGGGCGTTCAGCGGCGGGTCGTCGGTTCCCCAGTCGTAGATCACCCGGTCGTCCGCCGCGGTGCGTTGGATCGGGGTACGCAGCGGCCCCTCCTCCGCCGACAGCGAGGTCTCCGCGCCCCACACCTTCGGGTCGAGGTCCGCGGGCAGGTCGAGCCGCACCGCCAGGTGCCGGGTGGGCAGGCGTACGGCGCGCTGGAACCAGGGGCCCCACTTGTCCCGGCCGACGCGGTACGCGTACTCGATGGTGACCCGGTCGCCCGGGTAGAGCGGGAAGCGGCCCTCGTCGTTCTCGAAGAGCAGCCAGATCTCCTTGAACGCGTCCCGGTCGTGCTTGGCCCGCCAGTGCATCGGCTCGCGCCCGCCGCCGTCGTCCCGGTACGCGGTGAGTTGCAGCTCGGCGAACGTGAGCGGGTGTTCCCGGTGGTGCCGGTTGGAGCGACCCGGGTCGTTCGGGTAGCGGTCGACGGCGACCCGGACCAGGTAGCGGGTGACCGGCTCGGTGCCGGCGTTGTAGAGCTCCCGCCGGATCGCGCAGTGGTAGCCGTCGCCGGTGTAGGTGAGCGTGGCGACCTCGCGTTCCACCACCAGGCCGGTGCCGGGGGGCAGCCACTGGCCGGGGACGGGCGGCTCCCGGTGCGCTCCGCCGGCCCGGCTGTGCCGCAGCTCGTCGTACTCCCGGAAGCGCTGCCAGATCGCGCCGCTGGCCTCCAGGACGGCCTCGGCCCGGCGGGCGAAGTCCTCGGTGGGCCGGTGCCGGCGCCCTTCGACGTGGCTGACGTAGGACGGATCGAAGCCCATCAGCGTCGCCAACTGCTTCTTGGACAGCCCTCGGCCGGTCCGGTGCCGGGCGAGTTCGGCCGCGAACGAGTCGGCGGCACGCTCGATCGGTGAGGTCATCAGCATCCTCGTACGCGGGAAGCCCATCTTCACGTTTCGTGTCCGACCGTGTACGGAAACTGCCTCGTATTCGACACTCACCTTGACAATTCAGCGGCATACGTCAATGCTTGCGCGGTCCGCCGGCGTTCCCGGCGGCGTTTTCCGCCCACCCCGCCGGGTAGTACGCGACGGCGACGGAGTGACCGGGACCTCCCCCTCGAGCCCGTGGCACCACTTCCCCTCCGCCGGGGAGTGTGGTTAGGCTAGCCTTAGCTTCGGTCGACGGCACGCGCCGGCCGACGGGCGACCAGACAGGGGACGGCCAGGTGACTGCGGTGATGCCGGGGCGCGAAGCCGCCACCCCGTTCGCCCCGGTGACCGCGACCCTGCGCGCCATGTTCGGCACTGACGACCTGCCCGGGCTGGCGCCCGGCCTGCTGGTCCGCGACGAGTTGGACCGCTGGGCCCCGGCCACCCGTCTGATCGACGGCACGCTGCTCCCGGAGTTCCTGACCGCCGCCGGGCGACGCTGGGGCGGCACCCCGCACGCCTGCGCCGCGCTCGCCTGGAAGTCCTACAGCTACTGGACCGCGCTGCCGGCCGTGCTCGGCTGGGCCTCGGCGCGGCGGGTGCCGCTGCTCGACCCCACAAACGTGCTGGTGCACTTCGAGGACCACCACCAACTGCTCACCCTGGGCCTGCGCGCCTCCACCGGCGTCGCAGTGCTGCCCGGCGACCCGCTGGCGCTGGCCGGCGCGCCCGGCGTGCGGGTGGTCGCCGACGAGGCCGCCCTGCTCGGCGCGCTGCGCGCGTCGCTGCTCGACGCCCACTTCGCCCCGCTGATCGCCGCCATCCAGGGCGAGGTCCGGATCGGCACCCGTACCCTGCTCGGCTCGGTGGCCTCCGGCATCGCGCACGGCATCCTGCGCGCGGCGGACGCGCTGCCCGGCCCGACCACCGCGACCGTCGGCACGCTGCTCGACGCGCTCGACCTGGCCGACCTGGTCGACCTGGTGCCCGGCCCGGCCGGTGAGCCGACCGTGCAGCGGCGCACCTGCTGCCTCGCCTTCACGCTGCCCCGACCGAAGGTCTGCCAGGGCTGCTGCGTCCGCCAGGCCTGACCGGCCCCGGCGGTCAGTCGACCAGCGGGCGCACGTCCCAGAGCCAGACCCCGCCCACGCGGGTCGGTGCGACCCCGGTCAGCTCGGTCATCGCCCGGCGCAGCGACTCGGCCGGCCGTAGCCGGGGGTCGAGGATCACCGCCCCGGCCCGCCAGTGGCGCAGGTCGTCGACGGCTGCCACCCGGTCCTGCGGGGTGATCGGCGGGACCGCGTCGGCCCGGCGCACCGTCTCGAAGAACGTGCTGGTGGGGCGCGGTGGCGCGGTGAAGAGCGCGATCCGGCCGGCGCCCGGCCGGGTGTCCGGATAGAGGAAGTAGCCCCGGGCCAGCGGCATGTCCAGCCGGGTCTCGGCGGACCAGCGCAACGGCACCGCGTAGGTGGTGTCGGGCAGCGGGAGCGTGACGATGCTCCGCCCGCCCGCCACGTACGGCCGCCACGCCCCGGAGGTGACGAACGCCGGGGTCGGGTCCAGGCGGGTGGCCGGCAGCGGGGTGGGCAGGATCGGCAGCAGCGCCATGGCGAGCACGGTGCCGGCGGCGAACCGGATCTGCCCCCGGGCCGCCGGGTGCCGCCGCGCCAGCCGTCGCGCCCGGTCGGCGCCGAGCGCCAGCAGCACGCCGATGATCGGGGTGAGCGCGAGCGACCAGCGGGTCGGCACCACCGAGTGCAGGATCGGCAGGTTCTCCAGCGCGGCCCACGGGCCCGGCACGCCGGTGTCGCGCCCGTCGAACCGGATCTCCCGGCCGAGCGAGAAGAGGCCGAATACCACCCCGACCGCGGCCAGCCCGAGCACCACCACGTTGCGGCGCAGCCACCAGACCAGCGCGACCACCAGCACCACGAGCGGCCAGCCGAAGAACGCGTTCTCCTCGGTGGCGTTCTTGACCAGCGGCGCGCTGCCCCGGGCGTCGCCGGCCACCGACTCCCGGGACCACGCCAGGTAGGCGGCCAGGTCGGTGGAGTAGCCCCGGATCAGCGTGGAGAGCCCGGAGTACGCGCCGGGACCGGCGAACTGCACCCACAGCGGGTACGCGAGCAGCGCCCCGGCGACCACGGCGGCCACGGCGAGCCCGGCGGCGAAGGGCCGGGCCGCCGAGCGCAGCGCCGGCCGGCCGAGCGCGAGCGCCAGCACCACCACGCCCAGGCCGATGGCGGTCATCAGCAGGATCTCCAGGTTGAGGAACGCCTGCCAGACGATCACCAGAGCGAGCAGCAGCCCGTTGCGCGCCCAGCGGCCGGGCTGCGCCAGCCGCAGCGTCCGCCAGACGATCAGCGGCACCACGAACTGGCTGACGATGTTGGGGTGGGCGTTGGCGTGCGACACCATGGCCGGCGCGAACGCGCAGAAGCCGGCGCCCAGCCAGGCCGGCCCCCGGGCGCCGATCACCACCCGGGAGAGCAGGAAATACCAGGCCGCTCCGGTGGCGGCCAGGCCGAGCGTGAGGAAAATGAGGAACGACCAGCGCGGCCCGAACCACACCGTGACCGGCGCGAGGGGCACGGAAATGGATAATACGGAGGTATTAGCCATCAAATTGACGGCATCCGGCACATTCATCCGATCCGAGGTGAACGGATAGGCGAAATGCGTCACGACGCGCGCACCGTGCGCCATCATCCATTCGAATTGCGCTTGATCGGTGCGATTGTCCCGTACACCGTTCGCCGGATTCACCCACAGCCGGGCGGTCACCCAGAACGCCAGCAGCACGAAGCCGAGCACGGCGAGCGCGTCGATCCGCCGCCCCCGCCGCGGGTCCGCGTCCGGTTGGGGAGTAGTCATGACATTTCAGAGCGTAGTCAGTGTATGACGGGCCCGTGACATTTTTCGGGGACTCACGTACTATGTGCCGAGTTCGCCGACCGCCGATCACGTGCCCCACCCGACCGCAATTCGGCCACTCCGGTGCCCCCGATTTTCCCGCCAGCCATCCAGATGGTTGACTCTGACGGTCCAGGCGCGGGTCAGTAATATCGTGAGGAATCGACGCATGGCAGAAATCACTGGGGATCAGCGCGTCCAGGCGGAGGTGCTCGAAGGCCTGGCCACGGCGGTCAACCACCGGCGGTGGTTCGTCGAGCTGGCCGTGCCCTACCTCGGTGACAACCCCATCGAGATCGGCAGCGGCCTGGGCGACTACGCCCTCGAGTGGGCCGAGCACATCCCCCGGATCACCGCCACCGAGGCCGACCCCGACCGGCTGGTCAAGCTCAAGGAACGGCTCAGCCAGCACCCCGGCGTCGAGGTCCGGCAGATGCTGCTGCCGCACACCGAGCGGGGCGACTACAGCGCCGCCGTGTCCTACAACGTGCTGGAGCACATCGACGACCACGTGGGCGCGCTGCGCAGCATGCGCGACCTGGTCCGGCCCGGCGGCGCGGTGATCATCATCGTGCCGGCGTTCCAGTTCGCCATGGGCCCGGCGGACATCGCGACCGGCCACGTCCGGCGCTACACCAAGAAGACGCTGGGCGCGGCGATGACCGAGGCCGGGCTCACCGTCGAGAAGATCCACTACGCGAACGCGCTGGGCCTGATCGGTTACTTCATGGCCACCAAGGTCTTCCGGCTGATGCCGAAGGAGGGCCCGATGGTGAAGGTCTACGACACCCTGGTGCTGCCCGCCACCAAGGCCGCCGAGCAGCGCATCCGCCCCCCGTTCGGGCAGTCGGTGTTCGCCGTGGCCCGGGTGTAAGGAAGGGCCCCCTGTTAACGCCTCCGGTATAGAGGGGGCCCCTTCTCACACCGAGGTGTTAAGAAGGGGCCCCTCCTTACTTCACTCCTTGACCTGGTAGGTGGGGCGGATCACCGCCCGGGCCACGGTGTGGAACGCGAGGTTGAAGCCGACGAAGGCCGGGCTCGCCTCCTTGCCCACGTCGAGACGCTCCACGTCGACCGCGTGCACCGCGAAGACGTACCGGTGCGGGCGGTCCCCCGGCGGCGGCGCGGCGCCGCCGTAGCCGCTGTCGCCGTAGTCGTTGCGGATGCCGAACGCGCCGCCGAGGTCGGCCTCCCGCACCGCGGTGGGCAGCTCGGTGACCGAGGCGGGCACGTCCACCAGGACCCAGTGCCAGAAACCGCTGCCGGTCGGGGCGTCCGGGTCGAAGCAGGTCACCACGAAGCTCTTCGTCTCCGCCGGGAAGCCCGACCACGACAGGTGCGGCGACACGTTCTCGCCGCCGACGCTGCCGTGCGCGTACCTGGCGTCCATCGGCTCGCCGTTGTGCACGTCGTTGCTGGTCAGCTCGAACGACGGCACGGTCGGCAGCAGCTCGTACGGGTCCGGGGCGATCGGTCGTTCCAGGGTCATCGAAACGGGTCCTTCCGGGTGCGCGAATGTTCTGCGCCCCTTCATACCCCGCTGTCGTGCTGCCGGCGCACCATCTCGGTGATCCAGACCGGCGCGTACGGCGACGTGCAGCCCGGTGGCGTCGGATAGTCCTTCAGCACCGCCAGGCGCTCACCGACGGCGATCGCCCGGTCACGCAGACCGGCGTGCTCGATCCCGATCTGGGCCAGGCAGTGGTTCATCGCCCACTGGAGGCGGTCCGGCGCGTCCCGCATCCCCGCCTCGATCACGTCGAGCAGGCCGGGCAGGTCGAGCCCGTCCGGCTTGCGCGCCACCCGGTCCGTGGTCAGCGCCCAGCCGGCGCTGGCCACCACCGGATCCGGGTCGGCGAGCCACGCCACCCGCAGCGGTTCGGCGTGCGGGCTCTTCTTCACCACGTAGCTGACCAGCCAGTCGTGCACCTTGGGTGTGCGGGCCTCGCGCAGCATCGCGTCCAGCTCGTCCGCCGCGTACGCCTTCGGCCGGCAGATCAGCAGCGCCAGCAGCCGCGCCGCGCTGTCGCCGGTCGCCCACAGCTCCCGGGCCAGCTCATGCTGCGTCTTCAGCCGCTTCGCGATCGCGCGCAGGCTGCCCAGGTTGACCCCGTGGTCGTCACCGTGCCGCTCGTTGACCGCGCGGGCCCTCGGGTCGTCGAGCGCGGCCAGTTCGGCCGTCAGCTCGGCCACCGACGCGTCCGTCACCTGGGCCTCCCCGGCGTTGCGGGCGGAGGGTGTGGGATTCGAACCCGAACCGGGCTCCTGGTGGAGCCGCTACCGCCGTACCTGGCCTGCATTCTGCTCCTGTCGGCTCCGGTCCGCTCCGGTCTGCTCCGGCGGCGTTCCCCCCACCAGCCCCCCATCGGCGGGCGCCGGGAGCATCCCCGCGACCGTCGCCATCACCCCCTCGTCAACCTCGGCGAGCAGGTGCCCGTACACGTCCGACGTGACCGAGATCGACGCGTGACCCATCCGCCGGGACACCGCCGTCAACGGCACCCCCGCACTGATCAGATGCGCGACGTGGGTGTGCCTCAGGTCATGAAGCCGCACCCGACCCAGCCCCGCCTCCGCCAGGACGCGGGGCCACACGCGCTGCCGGAAGTTCCGCGTCACCGCCCGCACGCCATCCAGGTCCCGGAACACCAGATCATCGCGGCCCTTGTCGACCAGCAGCGGCGCCAGCGCATGGCCGACCGCCGGCGGGAACGTAACGGTCCGCCGCGACCGCTCCGACTTCGGATCGGTGAAGATCGGCACCCCGCCGATCCCGTCGTGCATCGCCTCCAGCACCTCCAGCCGGCCGGCGAGCACATCCACCCGGCCCACCTTCAGCGCCACCGCCTCCCCGTACCGCAGCCCCGTCGCGACGAGCAGCGTGACGAAGGGCTTCCAGTGCTCCGGCGTCGCCGCGAGCAGCCGGCCGATCTCCGGCGTGGTCAGGAACCGCATCTCCTGTCGGCGAACCTTCGGCAGGCCGGTCGAGCCAGCGGGGTTGACCCGGATCAGCCGCTGAGCGACCGCGGCGTCGAGCAGCTTGTGGAGGATCGCGTGGCTGTTGCGGATCGTCTTCGGCGTCAGTGGGCGCCCGCCCGGGTACCGGCCGGCGGCGAGCCGGGACACGAACTGCTGCACGGCGAGGGTGTCCACCTCGTCGAGCGGCAAGTCGCCGAGGATCGGGCGGACGTGGTTGCGCACCCGGGAGTCCTCGGTGCGCTGGGTGGTGGCCTTCAGCGTCGCCGCGTACGACGGCCACCAGGCGTCGATCCAGGTGTTGAGGGTGACTCGGCCGGCCCGCGGGTCGATGTACTCCCCCCGCCACCGGTCTGCGGTCATGCGGGTCATGGCGGCCTTGGCGGCGGTCTTCGTCGGGTAGCCGGATTCGATGGTCAGCTTCCGGCCGCCGACTTGCTCGCGGATGCGCCAGCCTGGGCCGTGCTTCTCGACCCACACGGGGGTCAGCCTGCCCGGCGGGAACGGCCCTCGGCCGGGCGAGGCGCGGTGGCCTCGAACCACTCGTTGACTCGCGCCACGAAGCTCAACAGCTCGGCCCGCCGGTTGGGCTCCGCGGTCTGGTAGTGATCCAGCAGCGCCTCCAGCTCCGGGGGGAGCTGGGTGGGGGTGGACGCCTGCGCGAACCCTTCGGCGACACCCGCCCGGGCGGCCAGGTCGTGCGCGGACACGTCGAGCGCTGACGCCAGCTTGGTGATGGCGGCGAGGCTCGGCTTCTGCTTCCCGGAGCGCCAGTTGCTGATCGCGGAGTGGGAGATGTCGGCGGCTTCGGCCAGCGCAACGTCGTAGCGGAACCCGCGGGCATCCTTCAGCCGGTCGAGGTGGGCGACGAACGCCTCACGCTCCGGCCATTCGACTGTGCGCACGCGCACGAGATTAGGGACGGCTGCGCGGGCTGTCACGTGCGTGTGATCACGCACATCGTCGATGCCTTGCGTGTAAGTGCCGAGGTTGGGCGACATCCTCTTGCTCTCCCCGCATTCCTCGGTTGTGCGCGGCTCGCACATCCGACTTTCAGATGATGCCAGACCAGCCCTCCGTACCCCTTGTGCGTGCGCACACATTCGGGCTACGTTCTGTGCGCGGCCAGAAACCGGAGCAGACCGGAGAAGGCCGGAGAGAGATCGAAAGGAGGTACGCCATGACCAGCGAGAAGTGGCTGACGATCGACGAACTCGCCGAGCTGATGAACGTCAAGCGCTCCTGGGTGCGGGACAAGGTCACCGCCCGGGTTCTCCCCCACCGCCGGCCCGCCGGCGGCGTGCGCTTCGCGCCGGAGGACGTCGAGGCCATCAAGCAGCAGCTGTTCGAGCCTGCGGTGACCGCCACCCCCAGCCGCGCCGCTGGCCGCGTTCGCCGCGCCGCTCGCACGGCCGCCTGATCCACCCCGGACCCGACCGGGCCCGGACAGCGAACAGCGCCCCGCATCCCGGCAAGGACATCGCGGAGCGCCGACCGAAAGGCAGGTTACCGGATGACCGGGACCACCAGCACCAAGACCGAACACCCCGCGGACGGGTCGCCCCGCTGGACCGTCGTCGGCGACGCCGGCCGGGTCGTCTACGACACCCTCGGCAACCACCTGGCGCTCATCCCCGCCGGCGGCGACATCGACTCGGTGATGGGGAAGACCCTCGCCCGGGTCCGCGAGTACGCGCAGCTCGGCGAGGACGACGTGGTGTTCGAGATCCTCGGCGAGCTGTACAGCAACGAGCTGGAGTTCCAGGCGATCGTCGAGACGTCGTACACGGACAGGCGGTGCCGCCGCTGCGGTGCCACGCAGGACCTGAAGACGCTGTACTCCGGCCTCGGCTACTCCCAGCGGGAGTGGGAGTGCTGGGACGGCTGCAAGGGTGGCCTCAAGTGACCGCCGCGCCCACCATCCCGAGCTACCCGCACTTCGCGCCCGGCGAGCACCGGCAGGCCATCGCCGAGATCGTCCGCTGGCTGCGCACCAACGGCTGGCCCCGCCTCGGCTCCTACGGCTACCGGTACAACGCCCCCGACACGGCCGACGCGACGATGTGCATCGGCTGGTCGGACGCCTGCGAGCTGATCGGCGTCAGCCGGCGTAGCGGGGGCGGCGAGTGGCAGTTGACGCCGTTCCACCACCGGGTGACGCACCCCGCCGAGGCCGTCAGGTGCCTAATCGCGGTCGGTGTGCTTCCCGTCGGCTTCGAGCAGGTGTCCCGGTGACCGCCCCGACGCGCCCGCCCCGCGTGGTCGACGTCTACCGGGCCGCACACGCCAGCGGCGACCCCGCCCAGCTCCTCGCCGCCGCGATCCTCGCCATGGCCGAGCGCTGCGCCCGCGCCGCCAGCGACCACGGGTACGCGTGGGCGGCGGGTGACTCCGCCGGCCGCACCCGGGCGATCCGGGCGATGAAGCGCCGCTGGGTCGCGCTCAACCGGCTCACCGCCGCCCACACCGCCCTGACCGGGGGTGCCCGGTGACCGCCCCGACGCTGCGGGAGGTCGTCGTCACCGACGCCTGCCACGCCGAATGCGCCGCGATTCGCCCCCTCACCGTCGCCGACGCCTGCCGCCGCTACGCCGTCCGCCTCGTCCGCATGACCGACGAGCAGCTCGCCGTGGAGGCCGCCCGCGTCGAGGCCCTGCCCGGCTCCGAGTACCGGGCGCTGGTCGACGAGCAGATCCAGATCCGTCGGGCCCAGGGCACGGTCCTGCGCCCCACGACCACCGGGAGCACCCGATGAGCAACGACCCCAACGTCCTGCGCGAGCGTCTCGCCACCGAGCTGCACCGCATCGCCTACGACATCGTCAACCTGAAGCTGCCCGTCGCCGACCTGATGAGCGCCCGCCTCTCCGTCGGGGTGCTCGACAGCCGAGCCGACCTGGAGCGGTGGGCCGACCACCTCGGCGTCGAGATCGAGGAGGACGGCGGCACCAGCGGGGACATCCCCCGCATCGAGCACGTGACCCTCTTCGATGGCGAGCGGTGGGGGCCGTCGTTCTCCGTCCACGCGCAGATCCAGCCGGACGGCGGAGCCGCGACTGAGGACGGCACCCGATGACCGGCCCGCTCGACCTCGCCGCCGTCCTCGCCCACACCGGCTGGACCGTCCCCGCACCCCGCAGCGAACTGGAACCCCGCACCCCCACCAACCCCATGCCCAACACCCCCGGCCCCAACGCGTGGCCCGCCACCGCCGAACCCACCACCCACCTCGACCACTGGTGGCGGAACGGCAGCAACGACTTCCCGGTCGCCACCGACCCGGCGCTCGCCGGCCACAACCCCGACGCGCCCACCGCCACCGTCACCCCGCTGCTCCCGGCGGGTGTCGCCGAAGACGCCGAGATCGTCGGCCGGCTGCGGTTCCTCACCCGCGAGATCGCCCACCTCGCCGGCGAGCACCGGGTGCCCGCCGACCTCGCCCAGCTCATCGACCAGGCCCGGCGGATCGCCCACGGCGACCTGCCCCGCACCACCGACACCCGGAGGGCCGCCTGATGACCGCCCCGCTCACCGTCTACATCACGCCCACCGGCCAGCCCGCCGGCATCCCGCCGTGCTGCCCCAACAGCCCCACCGGCTGCCCCGACGACGAGACCGCCTGCGGCACCTGCCTGAACGGCTGCCCCGCCCCCGCCGGCGAGCGGTGCTGCCTCGACGGCCCGGAGGTGACCCAGTGAAGACGCTGCTCATCTCCGCCGGGGTCCTCACCCCCACCATCGCCCTCCCACCCGCCATCACCAGCCGGATCCTCGTCCTCGTCCTGCTCCTGCTCGCCGTCCGCGCCTGGCGGCACGCCCGCGCCGCCGACGGACTCCGGCACCGGCTGTGGGCCGCCGACATCGCGATCCGCGACCCGGAGCTGCGCCGCCAGGCCGCCGCCGACGCGCACCTTCCCGCCGGGCGGCGGGCGGCATGACCACCACCGGCTGGCTGATCGTCACGCTCCTCGGCGTCCTCTGCGCCGTCGTCACCGCTGCGCTGTGGCAGGCCGAGGGCGACCTAGACAAGGTCACCGCCGAGCGCGACGCGGCCCGCCGGCACATCGCCCAACTCCACGCCGAACGCCACGCCACCCGAGGTCACCTGTGAACCGCACCTTCTGGGCTGTCGCCCTCGCCACCGGCGCAGCCCTCTACCTGACCGTGTGGGCCGCCCAGACCGCCACCTGGCGCGTCCTCAACCTCCTGATCGGAGCAGCAGCATGACCACCGACACTGTCACCCCCGCCGACATCGCCGCCGAGCTGATGCTCAACGCGGCCCGCGACATCGACACCCTGACCATCAGCGAGCGCCTCGACGACACCGAGATGCCCGACGAGCCCGACGGGTTCGCCGAGCAGGTCGCCGAGCTGGTCAAGACCGCCAGCATCAGCATCGACTGGCCGGACACCACCGACGGCACCGTCAACGTCGGCGACGGCCTGGTCGGCGCGCTGGTCGCCAAGCTCGGTCAGGAGCGCGACGCCCTCGGCGTCAAGGCCGACGACCAGGCCGCCGAGCTGGACCGGCTCCGCGCGCAGCTCGCCGAGAAGCACGCCGACCTCCACCGCGCCCAGGCCGAGATCGCCAGCCACGCCCAGGCCGTCACCCACTGGGCCAACCAGGTCAACGAGCTGAAGACCGAGCTGACGGCGATGCAGGAGAAGGCAGCCAAGACCGAGCGCGAGCAGGCGCTGGTCGTCGAGTTCAACAGCCGCCACCTGATCGGTACGCCCGTCCGCTACTGGAAGGGCGCGCGCGAGGGCGAGGGCCGCACCAGCAAGACCCGCACCGGCGCCCAGATGCTCAGCGGTCACACCGCTGTCGTGTGGGTCGAGGACGAGGGGGCGTGCATCGCTCTCAGCCACATCGAACCGGTCGAGACGGCGGCCGTCTGATGCCCGTCGGCGACGTCGTCACCCTCACCGCCCTCGGCACCTGCGTCATCGCCGCCGCGCTCCTCCTGGCCGACGCCCTCGCCGAACTCCGACGCGAAGGAAACGGCGTCGCCGACACCGCCCGGGCCGCCACCACCGCCATCCACAACCGCGCGAAGGCCGTGCACCTCACCCACGCCCAAGAGGCAGAACTGGCCCGCTTCCGGGCGTGGATCGACGACACCTCACCCGCCGCGTTCACCTGGAAGGACCTGCTCCCGTGACCGACACCAACACCACCGGCGGCCAGCACCGCTGGCGCAAAGGCGACCCCATCAACGAACACGGCCGCCGCACCATCAGCACCTCCAACTGCGTCTCCGCCGGCTACCGGCCCCCGCCCCGCGACGACGACAACCGGGCCGTCCGCGCCGTCGCCCCCGTCGTCAGCCACGAACGCATCCGCGACGCCATCCGCGACCAGCTCGACAAGCTCCGCGCCGACATCACCGACCCGACCGCGCCCATGCGCGTCGTCCGCGAGGTGTTCGCCGCCGCCGGCGCCGACGACACCCAGGAGGCGACGTCGTGAGCACCCTCCTCGCCATCGCCCTACCCGCCATCGGCACCTACCTCCTCCTGCACCTGCCCACCCGGAGAAAGCCATGAGCACCGGACCGATGAAGCTCGGCGAGTTCCCCGCCTTCCTCGACGAACCCGACGCCGACCCCGCCTGCCGCGGCCAGAACACCGACCTGTTCTTCAGCGACAAGCCCACCGACATCGACGCCGCGAAAGCCATCTGCGGCGACTGCCCCCTGCGCATCCGCTGCCGCCGGTGGGCCATCGACCAGCCCACCGACAAGGTGTACGGCGTGTGGGGCGCCACCAGCCACGCCGACCGCAAAGCCATCAAGCGCCGCAAGAACAGCGGCCGACAGCTGGGGGTGGCGGCGTGATCCTCTTCGACGACCTGCACCCCGACGACCACACCGCCCGCATCAACCTGCGCAACATGCTCGTCGAGCGGCGCGTCGACCTCGGCTACAGCCAGGCCGCCCTCGCCCAGCACATCGGCGCCAGCCAGGGCTGGGTCGCCAACATCGAGACCGGCACCAACTGGCACATCGCCGTCCTCCAACGCCTCGCCCGCGGCATCAACGCCCGCATCGTCCTCTACCCCGACGGCGTCCCCGGCGGCCCCTACGACAACCCCGCCGCCGGCCTGTTCCGCCCCACCGACCCCACCGACGCCGACCGGTGGGACCAGCAAAACCTCCTCGCCGACCTCGCGACCGCCCGCGAGGCGACCGGCCTCACCCGCCGGCAGGTCGGGGAGCGGCTCGGCTGCTCGGGTAGCGCCGTCGGCAACTACGAGCGCACCCGGACCGGCCTGGTGCTGATCAGCCCGCAGCGGTACTGCCGGGCCATCGGCGGGCGGCTCGCCGTCGAGCTGGAACACCTCGACGCGGCCGTGGCGGTGCCGGCATGAGCAACTACCCGGACTTCCTCAACGCCACCACGGCCGCCCCGGCGTGCCGCGGCGTCGACACCACCCTGTTCTTCCCGCCTCGCGGCCAGGACTCCACCGAGGCGAAAGCCATCTTCCGCCGATGCCCGCTGCTCGCCCGCTGCCGGCTGTGGGCACTCGACCAGCCGGTCACCGAACTGCACGGCGTGTGGGGCGGACTCAGCCACGTCGAGCGCATCGACCTGAAGCGGGTGCAGCTGCGCCGGTGGCGCGGCGGACCCGGCGAGCACCACGACCAGATGGTCCAGATGCGCGCCAACGGCGCCACCTGGTCGGAGATCGCTAAGGCGATCGGGTCGACCACCGAGAGCGTCAAGTCGTACTGGAAGCGCCAGCGGCGCGTCCGGCGGATCGCTCAAGAGCAGGTCGCCGCATGACCGCCCCCGCCGAACCCCGCGCCCTCTGCACCGGCTGCGGCAGCCTCCTCGACCCCGCCGCCGCAGCCGGCTGGGACGGCACACCCGCCATCTACGACCGACACCCCGGCTGCGAGAAGCGCGGCGGACACCTCCGACTCGTCAAGGGAAGTGGCAAGTGAAGATCCAGCGCGTCAACCGAGGACGCAACCACTGGTACGTCGACCTCGACACCGGCCAGAAAGTCGACGGCGTCACCACCACCACCGGCAACGGCCTCCCCAAGCCCGCCCTGCTCAACTGGGCCGGCGACGCCACCGCCGAATACGCCGTCGACCACTGGGACGACCTCGCCAAACTCCCCACCTCCGAACGCCTCAAGAAGATCAAGGGCGGCCGGTACGAGAAGCGCGACGCCGCCGCGAACAAAGGCTCCGAGATCCACACCCTCGCCGAGAAGCTCGTCGCCGGCGAACGCGTCACCGTCCCCGACCACCTCACCGGCTACGTCCAAGCCTGCGTCCGGTTCCTCGACGACTTCGACGTCCGGCCCCTCCACGTCGAAGCCGTCGTCTACTCCGAAACCCAGCGGCACGTCGGCACCCTCGACCTGATCGCCGACGTTCTGCTCCCCGACGAGGCGCGCTACGAACACATCCCACGCCGCGACGACGGCTACGCCCGCGGCCTCGTCGACTGGAAGACCGGCAAGTCGGGGATCTTCGGCGACGTCGCCCTCCAGCTCTCCCCGTACCGGTTCTCCGAGTACCTCATCGGCGCCGACGGCGAGCCCGTCGACATGCCCAACGTGGACTTCTGCGCCGGCGTGCACCTGCGCCCCGACGGCGTCTACGACTTCGTGCCGCTGGAGTGCGGCGAGGACCAGTACCGGGACTTCCTCTACGTCAAGGAGGTCGCCCGGATCGTCGGCAGCCTCCGCGACCTGGTCGGTGAGCCGATCGTCGCGCCGACCGCCTCCACCTACGTCCTGGCCAAGGCCGACGAGACCGAAGAGGTGCCGTTCTGATGACCACCAGCCCGCTGCTCGCCGCGCTCGCCGACTTCCAGGCCAAGCCGCCCACCCTCACCAAGAACAAGGCCGGACACCAGTCGAAGTACGCCGACCTCGTTCAGGTCAACGAGCAGGTGCTGGCCCGCCTCAACGAGCTGGGCATCGTCTACACCTGCGCGCCGACCCTCGACGACGACGGCAAGTTCGTCCTCGCCTACGAGCTGACCCACGTCGCGTCGGGCGAGAAGCTTGCCGGCCGGTACCCGCTGAAGCTGGCGGAGAACCCGCAGCAGATGGGCTCGGCGATCACCTACGCCCGCCGGTACGTGCTGCTGGCGCTGACGGGTGTCGCCGCGGAGGACGAGGACGACGACGGGCAGGCCGCGTCGGGCCGGCGCACCGCCCAGCGCGCCCAGCAGAACCGCCCCGCACCCGCCGCCACGGCGGCGCCGGAGCGGGCCACCGCGCAGCGCTCCCCCCGCCCCGCCGGCCCGCCGCTTCCCGGTGACAGCGACGGCATCACCCCGCGTCAGCAGTCCCTGCTGCACGTCCTGCTCGGCAAGGCCGGCAAGGGCCAGCGCGAAGCCGGGCTCGGCTACATCAGCGACGTCCTGGAGCGGGAGATCACCACCACCAAGGAACTGAGCAAGGACGACGCCAAGCGCGTCATCGACCACCTCCAGGCCGCCGTCGACCAGCAGGAGCAGCAGTGAGCAACGAGACCGTCATCACCGTCGTCGGCAACCTGACCGACGACCCCGAGCTGAGGTTCACCCCGTCCGGTGCCCCGGTCGCCAAGTTCCGCATCGCCTCCACCCCCCGCATGTTCGACAAGCAGTCGCAGGAGTGGAAGGACGGGGAGCCGCTGTTCCTGTCCTGCAACGTGTGGCGGCAGGCGGCCGAGAACGTCGCCGAGTCCCTCACCCGTGGCACCCGCGTCATCGTGCAGGGCCGGCTGCGGCAGCGCTCTTTCGAGACCCGCGAGGGTGAGAAGCGCACCGTCATGGAGATCGAGGTCGACGAGATCGGCCCGTCGCTGTTCCGGGCCACCGCGAAGGTCGAGCGCAACAGCAGCGGCGGCGGGGAGCGGCGGCAGTCCCGGCCCGCGCCGGCCCGGCAGGACGACGGCTGGGGCTCGACCCCCGAGGGCGACATCCCGTTCTGATCCACCGGCCCCGCCCGGGCGGCACCACGCCAGGCCGGCACCGCGCATCGAGCGCGCGACGGGGCGCCAACCCGACCACCAGATCAAGCACCAAGGGGGACCTGATGACCAGCACCACCCCGAGCGCCGGCGACATCCTCGCCGCCGCCGACTCCTTGCAGGGCCCTCAGCAGACCTACACCCGAGACGAGGTGGCCCTCCTCATGCACCTCGCCTACGACTCCGGGCGCACCGCCCAGTACGTCGGCGACATCGCCGAACTCCACGCCACCTGGGCCCGCAACCCCATCCACCGGCCCACCGCCGAGGAGCGCTACCGCGAACGGATGGCCGAGATGGACGCCCTCGGGCAGGCCCGCGCCGCCGCCGAAGGCCGCCCCTACCGGCTGCACCCCGGCGGGCCCGTCGACTGGGAAACCGGCCGCGTGCTGGCACCCGGCGAGGACGTGAACGCGTGAGCCTCGACACCGATTGGGACCGCTGGGAAGGCATGGACGTCATCGCCCCCGTCGAACCCAACCCGTTCGACCCGCAGCGGCACCCGGACGAGCACGCCGCTTTCGAGCGGCAGACCGCCGGCGCCCGCGAAGAGGTCGAGCAGGCCAAGGAGCGCCGCCGGCAGGAGCGGAAGGAGGCGAAGGCCCGCTACCTCGAAGACGAGACCGAACGCGAGCTGGTCCGGCTGAAGGCCCGGCACGCCGCCGAGCAGCGGTGGACGCAGGAGCAGGCGGAACTGGCCAAGGCTGCCGCCGACGACGCCGCCCGCGTCCACGACGGCGCCACGTTCCTGCTCGACCTGCCGCCCACCCCGCCCGCCCTGTGGGGCAAGGGCGAGGACATCCTGTGGGCCCGCGGTGAGGCGCTGATGATCGCCGGCCCGCAGGGCGTCGGGAAGACCACCATCGCCGGGCAGCTCCTGCGCGCGGTCGCCGGCATCACGGGGGACGTCCTCGGCTACCCGGTCGAGCCGTGCGAGCGGCGGATCCTCTACCTGGCCATGGACCGGCCCGAGCAGGCCCGCCGCAACCTGGCCCGCATGTTCGCCGACGCCGAGGTGGAGATCGGCCGGGACTACCTCGCCGAGATCCTCCGGTTCTGGTCCGGGCCGCCGCCGTCGGACTTCGCCGCCGACCCGGCAGCGCTGCTGCGGCTGGCCCAGCAGCACGACGCCGACGTGGTGTTCGTCGACAGCTTGAAGGACGCCGCGGTCGGTCTGTCGAAGGACGAGGTCGGCGCCGGCTACAACCGGGCGCGGCAGCTCGCCCTCGCCGAGGGTGTCCAACTCGTCGAGCTGCATCACGTCGTCAAGTCCGGCGCGGACGGAGCCAAACCGAACAACATCAACGGCATCTACGGCTCCACCTGGCTGACCTCGGGCGCCGGATCCGTCGTCATGTTGTGGGGCGACCCGGGCGACCCGGTGATCGAGCTACTGCACCTGAAGCAGCCCATGAACGAGGTGGGGCCGCTGAGTGTGCGGCACAACCGGGAGACGGGGCTGTCGGAGGTGTTCCACGACGAGGACACCGACGTGGTGGCGCTGGCTCGGCGCTGCGCGGAGACGGGTGTGTCGGCGGCTGAGGCTGCCCGGTGCCAGTTCTCGACGGAGACCCCGTCGAAGGCGCAGGTCGAGAAGGCTCGGCGGAAGCTGCGGCAGCTGGTGAAGCAGGGGCTGTTGACGGAGCGCGCCGCGACGGATGGGAAGGGCGGTCGGGGCAACGGTGACCGCTGGTTCGCGGTCGCTCCGGCGTCGTGGGTCGTGGGTGAGGAGGCCCCCGATGACCGATACCAGTAGTGATGCGGCGGGCACGCATCGTGCCGAAGAAAGTCACGGAGAAAGTCACGCGTCGATGTCTGCCCGAAAGTCACGAGGAAAGTCACGCGTCGATACCCCCGTCGAGTTTCCGCAGGTCAGAAAGTCACGCACCGCCGTGGAGAAAGTCACGCGGCCCCTCCCTCGGAAAGTCACGTTTTCCGCCCTTCCTTTAGGGAGGGCGGAACGTGACCCCGAGAGGGGGGAGGTCAACAAAAACCCCACCGCGCCGGCCGCCGCGGACCCCGAGCCCGTCGGCCCCTCGCTGCGCAGTTCCTCGACCGGCTCGCCGCGCAACAGGCCGACCCGGACCTCGCCGCCCGACGACGCGAAGCCCTCGCACGCCTCCGCCAGCAGAAGCCCGCCATCCGCACCAAGGAGCAGCCGTGACCCAGCCGATGCCCGCCTGCGACTTCCCCGGCAAGCCCGGACCCGCCGGCCACATCCCCGCCTGCCAGCTCTGCCCCAACTCGCCCACCTACTGGCGCAACCAGCTCACCGCCGAGGAGCGCGACCTGGCCGCCGCCGTCGACGCCGGGCAGTGGAAAGCCCCGACGCCCGCCGAGGCCACCCCGTGACCCCGCGGACCCTCGCCGACATCCACCGCCACCGCCCACCCCTGGAGCCCGCCATGGCCACCCACCCCATCGCCGACCCCCGCCACACCACCGTCGAACGCCTCCGCCGCGAACGCGACGCCGCCCGCCTCGAAGCCGACGCCCAACGCGCCCGCGCCGACCGCCTCGACGCGCAACTCGCCGCACTCCGCGCCGACCGCGCCACCCTCCCCGCCGCATTCCACGTCACCCGCGGCACCTGGCCTGGCTTCCCCGAAGCCAACTGCCCCTGCCCGAAGGAGCCGTGCGGGTCGGTGGACACCCGGCGCGCGGACCCGGCGTGCGAGCAGCACCCCGCCGGGCGGGCACGGACCATGCGGCAGATGCACCGCGCCGACCGGTGCCCGGCGGAGGTGACCCGGTGAGCCACTACCAGGCGGGTACGAGGTTTGAGCACAAGATCCGCGACGACCTCCGCGACAACGGCTACGAGGTCATGCGAGCCGCGGGGAGCAAGGGCGCATCCAAGGTGGACCTCGTCGCACTGAAGCCCGGCCAGCTCCTGTTCATCCAGGCCAAGCGCTCGGGCACCCTGCCGCCCGCCGAGTGGGACCGGGTGTTCGAGGTCGCCGGCTGGGTCGGCGCCGTGCCGCTGCTCGCCGCGAACGGGCCCCGCGGTCGGGGTGTCGTCTACACGCGGCTGCTGGGTCGGAAGGTGCCGAGGGCGCGGACCCAGCCGTGCGAGCCGTTCCTCCTCGACCAGATCGCGCAGGCCGCGTCGTGATCCCTTCGTGCGCCGTCGAAGCCCACGCCCGCTGGCAGTCCACCCCGCTGCTACGCCGCGCCCGGATCCTCGCCCTCGCCCGCCGGCGTCGGGCCCGCCTGACCGCCCGCCTCTGGAGGAACTGACCATGCGCCCCCTGCACGTCGCGAAAGCGGCCGCTCACGACGCCTGCCACTGCGGCCACGGCCAGTGGTCCCACAAGCGCGGCTCGGGCACCTGCACCGAATGGCCCTGCCGCTGCGACCGCTACGAGCCCAAGGAGGAAGCGTGAAGCGGCCGCTTTTGCTCGACCTGTTCGGCGGAGAAGGCCTCGCCGCCTACGGCTACGCCCTCGCCGGATTCGACGTCACCAGCGTCGAGATCAACCCCGAGCGCATCGCCAACCACGTCCGCCACCCCAACGTCACCGTCGTCGAAGGCGACGCCACCACCTTCCCGCTCGACGGGTTCGAGGTGGTGGTCGCCTCCCCGCCGTGCACCGACCACACCACCCGCGCCACCCTCGCCGAGCACCGCCGCGGCGCCAGCACCGACACCGGCTGGATGCTGCCGCACACCATCAACCGCCTCCGCGCGTGGGGCGACGCCACCGGCGGACTCTGGGTCGTCGAGAACGTCGAGGGCGCCAAGACCATCATGGGATCCCCGCTGATGCTCTGCGGCACCATGTTCGGCCTCACCGACGGCGGGTGGCACCTCGCCCGCCACCGCCTATTCGAGTCCAACGCCCTCCTGATGGCGCCCGGCCCGCACCGGTGCCGCAACCGGGGTGTACGGATCGTCGGCGTCTACGGCGACCTGACCAAGAACGACCGGGCGTGCGGCGGCCGCAATCGACCCGGAGGTGACGTGCGCGCCGGAGTCGACCGGGCCCGCCGGCTGATGGGCGCCCCGTGGGCGTCGCCCCGCGGCCTGGCCCTCGGCATCCCGCCGGCGTACACGCGGTTCATCGGAGAGCAGATCCTCGACCACCTCGGCGCCCGAACCCGCACCGCCGCCTGACCTGATAGCTCCCAGAGACCGGTGAGATCAGCTATGTCAGCTCAGACCAGCCCGTCGGGCCACCGACCGGACCGCCATCGCGGACCATCGGTCGGCCCGGCGCGGCCGGAGCCCAGCGGCGTCCAGCGCGGCGGCAATGACCCGGTACGACTCGCCGGCCTTCCGGCGACGCACGACCTCGTCCCGGGCCACCTGCTCGGCGGGGTTCGGCGCGGCGTCACGCTCGCGCCCCTTGCCCTCACCCCGGAGGCCGAAGGCGTACTGGCCGACCGCGTGCCGGCCCGCCTCGGCTTTGGCCTTGCGGCCGTCGCGCATCCGCTTCACGATCATGCGCCGCTCCAGCCCGGCGAAGACGCCGGCCATCTCCCGCATGGCGGTGCGCATCGGGTCGTCGGGGTCGTCGCGGAGCACCTCGCCGCCGTCGACCGCGAACACCCGGCCGCCCTGGCGCCACACGAGCGCGAGGGTGGCCTCCTGGACGGTGACGGCACGGGCCAGCCGGTCAAGCCGGGGGACGAGCAGACCCTCAGCGGTCCGGGACTCGATGTCGTAGAGCGCGGCGGACAGGCCGGGTCGGTCGGCGGCGTCCTTCGCTCCGGAGATGCCGGCGTCGGTGTGGAGCGAGACGAGGCGGTGCCCGTTGGCGCGGCACCAGGACCGAACGGCCTTTTCCTGGACGTTGAGCCCGAACCCGTCCATCTGGGATTCGGTGCTGACGCGGAGGTATCCGGTGAGCTTCATGATGCCCCTGACCTGCTATGTAAACGAAACTCCAGATTACTTTACAATGGACCTGTGGACGACAGCGACGTAGAGGCGTTCCTGAGCCGGGTTCATGGTCTCCCGCCTCGGCATATCAGCGACGCTTGTGAGGCGCTCACAGGCGCCCGCGAGGCCCGATCCTGCGGTCGTCCTACCCGTCGAGGCACCGCATGCCGCGCCCTCTGCGCCCGCTTCACCCCGGCCTGCTCCGCCCACGCAACGGAGGAAGAGCAGCTCGTCGCCAGGGTCGAGGCCGAGCGACTGTCCTCCCTCATCGTCGAGTGGGAGGACAGTCTCGCGCCGGCGTGCCATGGCTGGTCTGTCATGGATGAACACCGAGCGGAGGCGGCGGCACTGGCCGACATCGGCGACGAGCTGCGCCGATCCCGCCAGGGTCAGGATCTGCTCTGGAAGTGGCAGCGCGGACGGTGCGCCATCTGCGGAGGCGGCGGCCACCAGTGGGCGCCGGACTTTGGTGCCGGCCCGGACTTCGTGGTCGACCACGACCACCACACCGCGCTGGTCCGGGGGTGGCTCTGCCGGTCCTGCAACATCGGCGAGGCTCGCAGCGACCGTGGGGATGCCGCGAAGTACCGCGATCGGCCGCCGGCCGTGATGCTCGGCGTCGCCGTCCGGTACGAGCACCCGTGGTACGGGCTGGTTGAGCCGCAGGAGACGAATGCCGAGTGGTTCGCCCGCACTGTGACGAGCCAGCCGCCGCCCTGAAACCAGCGGTGGGCCGGTCGGGGTCGCCCACCCCGCCGGCCCACCAACGCCACCCGCAGGTAGCCGCCCAACCGCCGGCAAGCCTACAAGGGGGGACCACCATGGACCGGACGCAAACCCTCACCACCATCACCGGCCTCGCCGAGCAACTCTGCGACCCCGGACAACACACCGAACGCATCCCCTACTGGGACGACAACCGCAACCGCAAATACCGCGAATGGCGGACCATCCAACCCGGTCTCCTCGAACAGCTCCACCAAGCCGCTGTAGAGCCCGCAGACGGCCGTACAGAGCCCGGCCCGCGCCCGGTGCCGCGCAGCCGTCCCCCGCTCGCCCTCGAAGCGCTCAGCACCCACGCGGCGATCTGCACCCACGCCGCCCACTGGTGCACATCCCTGGGCATCGACCTCCGCGACACCGTGGAAGCGAACATCCGAGCCCTCGTCGGCGCCGCACCGCAACTCGACGACGACGACCTGCAACTGCTCGCCGGGGAACTGCGCACCTGGCGGCGCTGGGCCGCCGTCGCCACCGGCTGGATCGCCCCCCTCTACCAGCCGCACGTGCCCTGCCCCGCCTGCCACACCACCGGCAAGCTGCGCATCAACCTCACCGCCCAGGCGGCGCACTGCCGGGCCTGCCAAGCCACCTGGGCCGCCGACGACGGCAGCCTCCACGCCCTCGGCGAGTACGTCACCAGCCGCAGCGAACGCGTCACCGCGGCGTGACCAGCGGGTCAGCTTGACGCCAACGCGAGTTGACCTACGATGAATGCCAGCAGCACCACTGTCTCCGAAGCCCCGCCGCATCCCCCAGGACGGCGGGGCTTCGTCATGCCCGGGGGTGAGCCGGTGGCCAGGCGCAGCACCGCAGCCCGCGGCTACGGCCGCAAGCACGAGGATCTGCGGAAGCAGTGGGCGCCGAAGGTGGACGCCGGCACGGTGGACTGCTGGCGGTGTGGTGATCTGATCCAGCCGGGCAGGCCGTGGGACCTGGGCCACGATGATGACGACCGTGGTCAGTACCGGGGGCCTGAGCACAGGACGTGCAACAGGCGAGCCGGTGGTGCGAACGGTGCGCGGGTGGCGAACGCGGGTCGCGGCGTCGGAGTGCGAACGTCCCGTGAGTGGTGACAACGAGTCAACGTTACTCTGCGTGACGTTCGGCAATGTATAACTATGCAATGGTTATGCATAGCGGTGACGGAATGTCCGGTTCAGAAAAATTCGGCAGCAGGCCAGGGGACCACCGGGGCAGTCGCGGAAATCTCCCCCCGGCCAACCCCGTGCCCCCCACTGCATAACCATGCATTGCATATTCATGCATCACATTCCGTGACATACCCACAGTGACTTTCCGTGAGGAGGTGCCGGTCGTGCCGCCTCGCGCTCGCCGCCTCGCAGCGGTTTCCGCCGACCCGGAGGCCACCCGGGAAAGAACCCCTGACCTGCGTGATGCTGTCCGGTCGACGGTCGACGCCATGGACTGGCTCACCCCGACCGACGAGGCGTTGAAGACCCTCGCCCTGCGACAGGCCGAGGAGATCGAGGGGGCTATCGACCGGGCGCGCGAGCTGGAAGCGCTGCGCCGGGACTTGGCCGGCGACGAGTCGGCGTACAAGCGGCTGAAGGCACTCGAAGCGATGTGTGAGGTCACCAAGACCGTCGGCTGGCTGGGCCCGCAGCTCCAGGGCGTGCTGCGCGACCTGGGCGGGACGCCGGCGGCGCGGGCGGCGATGAAGAAGGACAAGCCGGTGGGGGGTCGTCTTGCTCAGATCCGCGCCGCTGCTGGGCAGCACGACTCCTAGGATCTGGACGCCGCCGCTGGTGGTCGGACCGCCTGGGCCGTGTGGCTGCGGGTGCGCGCTCACTCCGGCGACGTCGCACGGCTTCTCGGCTGTGGAGTTCGCCGAGGAGGTGCTCGGCTTCCACCTGATGCCGTGGCAGCGCTGGCTGCTCATTCACTCGCTGGAGCTGCTCGCCGACGGCCGGTTCCGCTTCCGCACGGTGTTGGTGCTGGTGGCCCGCCAGAACGGCAAGACGACGCTGGTGGAGGTCAAGAACCTCTGGAAGATGTTCGTCCTGCGGATCCCGCTGGTCATCGGCACGGCGCAGAACCTGGACGTGTCTGAGGAGTCGTGGGACAAGGCCGTCGAGATCGTCGAGTCGGTGCCGGAGCTGGCCGCCGAGGTCCCGCGTGACGGCGGGATCGTGCGGGTCAACGGCAAGAAGTCGCTGAAGCTCGCGCACGGGTCGCGGTGGAAGGTCGCCGCGGCGTCCCGCAAGGGCGGTCGTGGCTTGTCGGGCGACGACGTGAACCTCGATGAGCTGCGCGAGCATCACACGTGGGAGTCGTGGGCGGCTGTCACGAAGACGACGATGGCCCGCCGCAAGGCGCAGATCTGGGCGTTCTCCAACGCCGGTGACGACCGGTCGGTGGTGCTCAACGCGTTGCAGGAGAAAGGCCGGGCGACCGCCGAGGATCCTGCCGCTGATGCGTCGATGGGCATCTTCGAGTGGTCGGCGCCGGATGACTGCCCGGTCGACGACCCGCAGATGTGGCGGTTGGCGAATCCGTCGCTGGGCTACCCGCAGGGCATCTCGTTCGAGGCGTTGCGGGCGGCGCTGGAGACGGACCCGGAGCCGATTTTCCGCACCGAGTGCCTGTGTCAGCGGGTGCCGGACCTGGAGCCGTCGAAGATCCCGCTGACGGCGTGGGTGAAGTGCGCGGATCCGTCCTCGCGGATCGTCGGGCCGGTGGTGCTGGCGTGGGAGGTGTCGTGGCATCGGGACCGGGCGGCGATCGCCGCGGCGGGTCTACGCGCTGACGGGCTGCCGCATGTGGAGTTGGTCGAGTACCGGGACGGCACGGACTGGGTGGCGGGCCGGCTGGGTGAGATCGCGGGCCGGCAGCCGGTGACGGCGGTGCTGGTGGACCCGTCGGGGCCGGGTGGGTCGCTGCTGTCGGAGGTGACGGAGCGGCTTCCGGCGCGGCTGGATCCGACGCCGCTGACGATGCGTGGTCTGGCGCACGCCTGTGGCCGGCTGTACGACGCGGCGTTGACCGGCCAGTTGCGGCAGTTGGGCGATGACCGGTTGCTGGAGATGCTGCGCAAGTCGTCGACTCGGCAGTTGGCGGATGCGTGGGCGTGGGACCGCAAGCACTCGGGCGGTGACATCTCCGGCCTGGTCGCGGTGACCGCCGCGCTGCACGGGCTGGGCACGGCGGAGAAGCCGCAGCCGCCGGCGGCGCCGGTTATCACTGAGACGTTGACGGTGCGATCCGAGACGAACGAGCTGGCCAGCGCGGGTTTCTGAGAGAGGGGGTGTCGTACCGATGACCGCACCGGTGAACGAGATCGGATACGCCCACCTCGGCGGCAACTGGTGGACCTCTGACGATGAGCCGACGCCGGAGCTGCGGTGGCCGGAGTCGGTGGCCGTGTACGACGCCATGCGCAGCCAGGACTCGCAGGTCGGGTCGGTGCTGCGGGCGGTCACCTATCCGTTGCGGCGGACACCGTGGCGTCTGGACCCGGCGGGCGCCCGCGATGAGGTGGTGCGGCTGGTCGCCGAGGACCTCGGCCTGCCGGTGGCGGGCCGGAACCCGGAGCCGATGCCGCGCACCCGGGACCGTTTCTCCTGGTCTGAGCATCTGCGGCTGGCGTTGCTGATGCTGCCGTTCGGGTTCATGCCGTTCGAGCAGGTGTACCGCATCGACGAGCAGGGACGGGCGCGGCTGCGGAAGCTCGCAGAGCGGATGCCCCGCACCATCGAGAAGATCGATGTGGCGCCGGATGGTGGGCTGGTCTCGATCACGCAGTACGGCGCGAAGACCGAACAGCGGGCCCGCCCGATTCCGGTGGACCGGCTGGTCGTGTACGTGTTGGAGCGTGAGGGCGGCAACTGGCTGGGCCGGTCGGTGCTGCGGTCCTGCTACAAGAACTGGCTGATCAAGGATCGGCTGCTGCGGGTGCAGGCGCAGACGATCGAACGCAACGGCATGGGCGTGCCCTTGTACGAGGGCGCCGAGGGCGAAGAGGACCTGACCAAGGGCGCGCAGATGGCGCAGGCCTGGCGCGCCGGGCAGTCCGCCGGGTCGGCCATCCCGCACGGGGCGAAGATGCGTCTGCTGGGTGTCGAGGGATCCCTCCCGGACGCTGACAAGCCGATCCGCTACCACGACGAGCAGATCGCCCGGGCGGTCCTCGCGCACTTCCTCAACCTCGGCACGCAGACCGGCAGCTGGGCGTTGGGCACGACCTTCGCGGACTTCTTCACCCTCAGCTTGCAGACCCTCGCGCAGCAGATCGCGG